>CP018226.1:465000-4667500 GCA_016865015.1 Rhizobiales bacterium IMCC20636
GTGCTCGATCTGTCCCGTGTGCTGGCCGGTCCTTTTGCCGGGCAATTGCTGGCAGACCTTGGGGCCGATGTCATCAAGGTGGAAAGTCCGCAAGGCGATGATACACGTGGCTGGGGCCCACCCTTTATTGATCGTCAGGATGGCGGCCGCGACGCCGCTTATTTTCACTCTTGTAACCGGGGCAAGCGGTCGCTTGTCGCTGACTTTCAAAATGCGGATGACCTTCGCCGCATTGCAGTTCTGGCGGCCAATGCGGATGTGATCATCGAGAATTTCAAGGTGGGTGGCTTGACCAAATTTGGTCTCGATTGCGCGACCCTGTGCGCCCGCCATCCCGCCCTGATCTATTGTTCGATTACCGGATTTGGCCAAAGTGGACCGAAATGCCATCAGGCCGGTTACGATATCATGATCCAGGGCCTGTCCGGCATCATGTCCATTACCGGAGAGGCAGACGGCCCCCCGCAGAAAATGGGCATGGCCTTTGCCGATGTGTTTACCGGGCTGTATTCGGTGATTGCGATTCAGGCCGCTTTGGCGGAGCGGGCAAGAACGGGGCAGGGCCAGTCGATTGATATGGCGCTGTTCGACAGCATGACGGCGGTCCTGGCCAATCAGGCGATGAATTATTTGACCTCCGGCATAGCTCCGCAACGTATGGGGAATGCGCATCCCAACATCGTACCATATCAAGCATTTGAAGTTGCTGACGGCTATCTGATTGTCGCTGTGGGTAATGACGGGCAGTTCAGGCGGTTCTGTTCGGTGCTTGGACGTGACGATCTGGGCACTGATGTACGCTACGCGACGAATCCGGATCGGGTTGATCACCGCGCAGATCTCGTACCCGCGCTGACAAGTGAAATGCTGACCTGGCAGCGGGACGCCCTTCTGACAGCGCTGGAAGCTGCCACGGTTCCGTGTGGGCCGATTCATGATGTGGGTGAAGCGCTCACTGATCCGCAATTGCGGCATCGCGGCATGGTGCTGGAGCGGGAGGGCATTCCGGGGCTTGCAAGCCCGATCCATTTTGGTACAGACATACTGGCGTCGGAACTGGCTTCACCGATCCTTGGGAATACAAGTTTTGACGAAGCGGAAAAACTATTTGGCCGAGTTCAAAACATACTCTAGAAGGACTTCATGACACAAAACATTGATCTTTTGCGCCCGGTTCTGACCCGCGCACCCGTTGTTCCGGTTCTCATTATCGATGATGCGAAATCGGCTGTTTCCCTTGCGCGTGCCCTTGTTGCTGGCGGTCTGACTGCGCTGGAAGTGACGTTGCGCACACCCGCTGCGCTGGAGGCCATTCGTGCGATTGCAGATGAAGTGGAAGGCGCGGATATCGGCGCCGGTACCGTTCTGACGCCAGCCCAATTGGAGGCTTGCGTCAAAGCTGGTGCCAAGTTCCTGGTTAGTCCGGGCTGTGCGCCCAATCTGCTGGATGCCGCAGAAGACAGTCCTGCCCCCTTGTTGCCTGGCGTGGCGACAGCCAGTGAAGCCATGCAGATCATGGAACGTGGCTATAGCTACATGAAATTTTTTCCGGCAGAGCAGGCAGGTGGAGCGCCTTATCTGAAGGCATTGTCTTCGCCACTGGCGGATTTGCGGTTTTGCCCGACCGGCGGCGTGTCGCTGAAAAATGCTGCAGACTATCTGTCTTTGCCCAATGTGATCTGTGTTGGCGGGTCCTGGGTTGCGCCAAAGCAGGCGGTGATTGACGGGGATTGGCAATCCATCGAAAATCTGGCGCGCGAAGCGGCCAAGCTCGGGCAGTAAGCGGTGCGGGGCAAAGCAGATGTTGAAGGGGTGGCAACAAGGGTTGCATAACAGCGTGAAGGCCTTGCTGATCGCTGTTTTTGCCTGCGTCACGTCCCATTCTGCCAGTGCATTGGAACCGCCGCTTCCCTTCACGATCTTTGCAGCCTCCAGCCTGACCAATGTGCTGGAAGAAGTCATTGCTGCCTATCATGACGAAACCCATCCCGGTCTGATCACTCTGTCTGTTGCCGGAACCGGCACATTGGCACGACAGATCGAGGCTGGTGCACCTGTTGATGTTTTCATTTCAGCTGACCGTGAGTGGATCGACTATCTGTCGGCCAAGGGGTTGATAGAAGCTGCCTCCGCCACCCGTGTTGCCACCAACCGGCTGGTCCTGATCACACGAGCGGATCTGCGCCTGTCCGGCACGCTGGATGAGCGCTTGCTGCAATTGGGTGAATTGGGACGCATTGCAATGGGGGATCCGGAAGCTGTGCCTGCCGGGCGCTATGCCAAGGCCGCGTTGCAATCTTTGCGGATTTGGTCAAAATTGGAAGGCGCTGTGGTGCCGACCGATAATGTGCGGGTGGCACTGGCGCTGGTTATGAGGGGGGAAGTTGATGGTGCAATCGTTTATGCAACGGATGCTGCTTTGGCGCCAGATTTGACTGTGCAGGCGGTGTTCCTGCAGGGGCTGCATGAACCGATCATTTATTGGGCTGTTGCGGTGGGGGATGCACCGTGGACCGCATTTGACTTCATCGCCAGTCTGCGCAGCGAACAGGCTGCCGGAATCTGGGCTGCAAACGGGTTTTTGGCACCGTGACCGCAGCAGAACTCAGCGCGCTGTTTCTGTCGCTCAAAGTGGCCACGCTGGCGCTGGTTGTGATGTTGCCGCTGGCGGTTTATGTCGCCTATGTGCTGTCGCGCAAACGGTTTCCGGGCCACACTTTGCTGAATGCCCTGGTGTTTTTACCTCTGGTGCTGCCGCCGGTGGTGACGGGGTATTTCCTGTTGCTGACCTTTGGCCGCAATGGCCCGATCGGGATTGTGCTGGAAGGCCTGTTCGGGACGCAACTTGCCTTCACATGGGTGGGAGCTGCGATTGCAGCGGGCGTAATGGCCTTTCCGTTGATGGTTCGGCCCATTCGACAGGCGTTTGATGCGGTGGATCCTGGTCTTGAAGTGGCAGCCCGGTCTCTCGGGGTGAAACGGTTCCGGCGCTGGCTGACCATCACATTGCCGCTGGCCGCTCCCGGTTTGGTGGCTGGCGCTGTTCTGGGCTTTGCCAAGGCGTTGGGTGAATTTGGCGCCACGATCACATTTGCCGCCAACATTCCGGGCGAGACGCGGACTCTGGCGCTTGCAATTTATACCGAATTGCAGCGGCCGGGCGGGGAGATGCCAGCGTTTCGTCTGACGCTGATCTCACTCGCGATTGCTGTTGTAGCGGTCATCCTGTCTGAATTGTTTGTGGCGCGGATGGCACGGCGGACACGCGCAGCTCAGGAGGATGGGCATGGGTGATTCCACAAGCGTTCCGTCTCTTGACGTGCAAATCCATGGTGTGGTGGGCACCTTCCAATTGCGGGCGAAATTTCGTTCACAGGGATTGGCAACAGCTGTGTTCGGCCATTCGGGCGCAGGCAAGACCTCTCTGATCCAGATGTTGGCGGGTCTGCGAACACCTCATGCCGGGCATATCCGCATCGGCGATACAGTGGTGTTTGACAGTGCTGCCGGGATCAACGTACCGGTGGAAGAGCGCCGCGTTGGCATGGTGTTTCAGGACAGCCGCCTGTTTCCACATATGTCGGTCGAACGCAATCTGACCTACAGCCATTGGGCAGGCGGTCGTCTTCCAGGCCTCAGATTTGACAAGGTCGTTGACCTGTTATCGCTGGAAAACCTTTTGAAGCGAAACCCGCTAACCCTTTCTGGCGGAGAACAGCAGCGCGTCGCTATTGGCCGTGCACTGTTGTCCGATCCCCGTATTCTGTTGCTGGATGAACCGCTGGCATCGCTCGACAATGCTCGGAAGCTGAACATCCTTCCCTTCATCGAGCGTATTGCGCAGGAAAGCCGAATTCCGATCTGTTATGTCAGCCACTCGATGGATGAAGTGACGCGCATAGCGGATGATCTTGTGGTGCTGTCCCGCGGGAAAACCATCGCCTATGGACCGCTCACCGAGATTCTCACCCGGGTGGATCTGGGCGGGGCAACAGGCCGCCATGAGGCTGGCGCGATTGTCTCGGCCAAGGTTGCCAGCCATGACGATGCATTGGGTCTGACGCGGTTGCTGCTGCAGACCGAACCTCCGATGCAGTTCGAACTGGCCCGCAGCGACTTGCCGATTGGCGCAGATGTGCGCCTGCGTATCAGGGCGCGTGATGTTTCCATTGCCACCGAGCCTGTGACCGGTCTTTCGATTCGCAACCAGTTGCCTGCACGCATTGAAACCGTAAAGACAGATGAGCAGGGTTACGCTGAAATCGTATTGCGTCTTGGCGAGGATGGTTCGGGTGCCGGTTTGCGCGCGCGCATCACGGCCGCATCTGCGAAGGAACTGCAGCTGAGTGAGGGCGATCTGGTCTTTGCACTGGTGAAATCCATCGCCATTGAACGCCGTCTGATCCAGCCGATGCGGGAGATTGTTGTCGAGCCGGAGCCGGTGCCAGAACCAGCCCCGCCTGCCACCACGAGCCCACCTGAAACTCCGCAAATCACACAAGTCCCGGAAACTGCAGCCGTCAAAAAAGCCCGAAAGAAATCTGAAAAAGCGGCAAAAGCTGAAAAACCTGAGCCGATTGAACCGGATGTTCCAGAGGAACCTGTGGCAGGCCGTCTGGACGTGGTTCCGCAACGCAATGATGTGGTTGACCGGCAATTGGCGGTTGGCCTGGCAGCTGAATTCATGCCCGTTGAAAATTCTCCTAAACCCGATGCTGAAGTTGTAAAACCCGGCGCTTACCCTGAGGTGCGCATTTCAGCGCCAGATCATTCTGAAACAGGTGGTTCGGTGTTCGTCGAAATTCAGCCGGATAAATATGGGCCAGTCAGACTTGTGCCAGTCAATGTTGAGCCAGAGATGGTCCAGCAGAGCGAACCCATCGTGGCTGAGACGCAGGGGTTCATCGTTCCGGAAACTCCAGTAGAGACGTCTGCCAAAACCAGTGAAGACCCGATTCCAGAGCCGGAACCTGAGCCAACGGCCGATGAGCCTGTTGATGAGCCTGCTCCAAAACCTGCACCCAATCCGTTCTTGATGGATGCACCAGCGATCAAGCGTTAAGATGGTTTCGTCGCAAACGTTGTGCTTCAGCAGCGACAAGCGATGGCAGAACGCCATCAATAGGGGGCTTCCGGTTCAGGCAATAGGTGAACGTGGAAACTTAGTCATCAACATGCTGCCAAAATGGTGGGTCAGTAGAACAATCAAGCCACTACTGTTGTGTCAATAGCGAGTGACCTTTGGCATCTCGGGGGTCAATTGGGACGTGCGATTTAGCCAGAGCCGCTTCGCACCGCGCCATTACGGCGCAGAGAATATCTTCGCGCAATAGTGGAACAACGATCTGTAATCCGACCGGGAGGCCGCACTCACTTACCCCACACGGCAATGTCGCCGCTGGCTGTCCTGAAAGATTGAAGGGATAGGTAAAATAGGACCAGACCGTTGCTGATTCGAAGCCTGGTGCGATTCCCTGATTGATATCCCATGCGACACAGGGCGTTGTCGGCGTCAGCAGGACGTCGTATTTGTCAAAAAAATCATGCATTGTTTCCCGGTGCTGCATACGGCGTTGCAGCAGGCGCGTATATTTGTCGGAAGTCATGTCCGAGCGGAATTGCCGGATCGCATCAAGCAGGGGTGGATCAACCAATTCAGGGCTTGTGTTTACGACATCACCGAGGCGCGCATTGCAGCCACCGATAAATTCAGCGGCCAGAATTTCGGCTGGATCAGCGCAAACGGTTTGTACCTGTTCCAGTCCCGGGAAGATTTCTCGCAATCGCGCTACAGCATCGCCTACCGGTTTTGCAACGGCTTCATCTACCTGCGCATATCCCAGATCAGGAGAATAAGCGACCCGCAGACCATCAAGTCCATTGTCGTTTCGAGTGCGCGCCAAGGGTGGAAGCAGCGAAAATGCATCGCGTCGATCAGAGCCCGAAATGACCCGTAACAGGATTTCGCAATCTCTCGTATCGCGCGCTATGGGGCCGACATGGGCAAGGGTCGGCGTTGCCGATGCTGGCCAGACGGGAACTCTTCCGAAATTTGGCTTGATGCCGGTCAAACCCGTAAAAGCGCAAGGTGAGCGGATGGACCCTCCTCCATCAGTTCCCAGAGCAATGGGAGTAACACCGGCGGCTACACTGGCCACCGCGCCGCCCGATGAGCCACCTGGTGTCAGGCCGACATTCCATGGATTGTGTGTATTTCCATGGATCAAGCTCTTGGTATAACCTCGGTAACCGAACTCGGAGGTGGCTGTTTTTCCAACAATGATCGCACCTGCTTCCCGCAATCGCGCAACTGCTGGTGCATCCCCTTCAGCCACATTGTCCTGAAGGGTTTTTGACCCGTAGCGGGCAGGCATGCCCTTCACATCAATCAGGTCTTTTACTGAAACCGGAACCCCGTGCAGTGGACCCAACTGGTCACCCTTTGCGACCGCGACCTGCGCAGCCTGCGCTGCCTTGCGGGCACCGACATCATCGACATGAACGAAAGCGTTGAGATGAGGTTCTGTGACTTCAAGTCGGTCAAGACAGGCATCCATCACCTCAATCGCTGACAATTGGCCGAGGGAGATGTTGGAAGCCAACTCGCAGGCAGTCATTCTCAATATTGAATTTTCGGCCATGGTTTCTGCCTCCTGCTTACTCATCCAGTTGGGCGAACGCGCGAACCGGTGATCCTGAACCCTTTCCGAGTTTCAGCGGCACTGCCTGAAACCAGAACTCACCTTTACCTACCAATTGTTCCAGATTCACCAACCACTCCACATGGGTAATACCACGGTCCCGGCAGGCCCTGTGACTTGGAAAGGCATTGCTGTTTGGACGGTCTGTTGATGGGCCTTCTACCCCATGCAGGCGCGAATTGTGGTCGGCCAGCCAGTGCGTGGCTTCCGTAGTGAGACCGGGATTTGACGTCATCACTGACGGTTCCGGATAATGCCGGGCATGCAAACCGGTATTCAGCAACACGATATGGCCATCAATCTTGACCCCGGATTTCGCTTCTGCTGCTTCCATATCCGCGACATCGATATCTGTCAGATCTGGAATATGGGTCAGATCCAGACACACTGCCTTTCCCATGAAAAAATCGATTGGCATTTCATCAACGGTGGCACCATCAGGGTTGGTATGAAAAAAAGCATCCACATGTGTTCCGACATGATTGAGCATACCCATATACTCGATTGCCGAAGTAAACGGGTCGCCTTCGACGCCGAGTCCGAGGTCAAGGCACCCTTCATGCGTCAGATATGGCACATAAACCGGTCGGGGCATGGTCTGGTGCGACGGCATGAAGTTTTCAATCGTCAGGGATAAGTCGATGATCTTGGGCATGGCAAACCTTTTTATGTTCGGATCGGGAAACAATTTATTCTCCATAGATCAGGTCTGGCACAGTCAAAGTGAGTGCAGGAAACAGCGTGATCAGAAGGAGGACAACAACCAGTGGAATCATGAATGGGAGGCAGGCACGGATAACGGTGGCCAGTTCGGCATCCGCGATACGGGCCATCACGAAGAGCAACAACCCAATCGGCGGTGTAATCAATCCGATCATCAGGTTGAGAATCATGATGATGCCGAACTGAACACCATCAATACCGAACGAGCCCAGAACCGGCATGAAAACCGGCGTCAGGATAAGAATGATCGCGACTGTTTCCATGAACATTCCCGCAATCAACAATATGATATTGAGCAGCAGCAGCGCCTGCCATGGCTCAGAAGCTAACGAAAGGATGGAAGCGGAAAATGTTGAGGCGATATTCTCGCGAACCAGGATCCACCCGAACAGAGCAGATGCACTGACCATGAGCATGACAACCGCAGTTGTCTCGAACGTCTCGAGCAGTCCGCGCAGCAGCGATTTTACATCGAGTGCGCGATACCAGAACATGCCGATAATAACAGCATAGATTACCGCAACAACGGCCGCTTCGGTGGGCGTGAAAATACCTGCCAATATGCCGCCGATGATAATGACCGGTGTAATGAGTGCCGGGAAACTGGTCCGCAGACTGCTCAGGACTGCGCGCCAGCTTGCACGCTGATCGCGGGGATAGCCATTGCGCACTGACATGTGCCAGACCATGACATGCAGGGCGATGGCCATCATCAAACCGGGTACGATACCGGCTGCGAAGAGCTGCCCAATCGACTCATTGGAACTGACGCCGTAGACGATCATCGCCAAGCTTGGTGGAATGATCGGTCCAATGGTGCTGGACGCAGCCGTAATGCCGATCGCGAAACCCGGTGGATAGCCCTGATCGCGCATAGCCTTGATTTCGACAGTGCCAAGACCTCCCGCATCAGCGACTGCGGTTCCGCTCATGCCCGAAAATATAACGCTTGCAGTGATGTTCACATGCCCCATTCCGCCGGGCAAATGCCCGACCACGGCGCGCGCAAAACCAAAAATTTCATCGGTGATCCTGGCGGAATTCATCAATATACCAGCCAGAATGAAGAACGGAACAGCCAGAAGTGCAAACTGGTCAATTCCATTGAACATCTGCTGAATGACGATGAGCGGAGGAATGCCGGCCAGGTGAATATACAAAAGGCTCGAAAGACCCAGTGCAGCAAAAATTGGCACACCCAGCAACAGCAGCACAAGAAGCGTTAACAACATGGTAGCAAGCATTACACACCCAATTTCCGGTAAAGACGCATGACGAGCCGAAGGGCTGACAATGTGAAACCCACGATCATTGCAGCGTAAATGAAGCTCATTGGGATCAACATCGCAGCGCTACGGGTGGCATGCAGAATTCCACTTATCTGAACTGCAAGGACGGCCAAGTAGCAAACCAGTCCCAATGTCACCAAATCCTGGAAGATCCCCAGCCAATGGCGCAATCTGGGAGGCAGGATCTCATCGACAAACGAAACCCGTATGTGGCTTCCGCGCTTGCAGGCATAGGCAGCACCAACAAAGGTCGCATAGATGAGACCATATCTTGAAAATTCTTCTGTCCAGCTCAGGCTGTCATTGAGAACATACCGGAAAAACACGCCGAGGCTCATCGTGACAAGGATCAACGAAATACAGAAGATGCCGAAGACACCCTCTGGCCCGGCTTCCTTTATCACGTCATAGACATCCTGTTTCAAAGGCCTGTTCATTTTCCGCTACCTCAATGTCGCCCGGAGCGGCGTCAGTGCCGCCCCGGACGTATTTGCATCATTTCAAATTCAGGATCCGGTCAACAGTATCGCGGCTCCATTTATTCTCCTTGATCCCATCTTCAACGATGAAACTGGTCATCTCGACAAAGGGAGCGGGATCGGGCTCGGTAAATTTCAACCAGCCATTGTCTGTCATGAGTTTTTGAAGGTCGTCTTCCTGCTTGACCACTTCTGCCGTGGCTTCGTCTCCGAATTTTTCTGCGGCGGTGCGCAAGCATTCCATTCCCGCATCATCTATCGAGTTGGAAACATGACCGCCGGAAACCCACATTACATATTCTACCAGGTGATTGGTCAGAGCCACATAGTCCAGCACTTCATAGAACTTCTTGGCGTAGATGGTCGGAACCGGATTGACGGTCGCTGTGACGACACCCTGCTGCAACGCCAGATATACCTCAGAGAATGCAACGGGTGTCGGGTTGGCGCCCACCGCGTCAGGGAACGCCTTGTAAAAGGGAGAATCGGGCACCCTGATTTTCAGACCCTTCATGTCTTCGGGGCCGTTAACAGGATTTTTCTGACTGCCAACCTGAAATGCGCCAAAATAGGCAGCACTCATCATCTGATGACCGGTGGTATCGCTCCAGCCTTTCATCAGATCTCCAAGGACATCACTGCTGCGGTATTGAAGCGCATGGTCGCGGTTCCGAAAGATGTAGGGAACGGCTCCAACGGCCAATGCCGGATATGCAGCGGACGAAAATATCTGTCCCGTGAGAATGATGTCTACACCGCCAAACTGGATCTGTTCGTTCAGGGCGGTTTCCTTTCCCAATTGGGAGGCAGGGAAGACAGCAATGGAATGCGCTCCACCAGTGCACTGTTTGAAATCTTCTGCTGCGGATAATGCCGCTGTGTGAATTGGGTGCTTGTCTTCATAGACGTGGCCAAGTTTCAGTTCTGCAGCCGAAGTCTGCCCCAAGTTCATTACGGACAGCGCAAGCACGGCACCTGGCACAAGAAATTTATTGGACATTTTCATTGACATTAATCCTTCCGTTCTCTATAAAAAACAGTGTTCTCGTTAAAGGATGCTGGAATAATTTTTGATGGAAGTCAAGGTCCGTCAAACTGCGTCATTTATGTTTTTCGATTTCCGCCTGAGTGGCACGCAGAACCATTGGGGCGGATGTATGAAACGGGATGTATTGGGCGCTCTCGTAGTGCTGCTACCGACAGGATCGTGATGACAGCTTCAGTTCCGGCAATCGTGAAAGCAATTTCCATTATCCGTCACCTTGATGCGGCGCCGGGCGGCTGTAGTACACTTCCGGAAATTTCCGGCACGCTCGGCCTGACAAAAAGCCATTGTCACAATCTACTGAAGACGCTGGTTGCAGAAGGGTGGGCAAATTTTGACAAGTCTCGCCACCAGTACATGCTGGCGCCGTCTCTGTTGACGGACCTCAAGCATCTGGTAGGACGTGATCACAGCCCGTTGCTTGTACATGATGAACTGGTACGTCTTTCGCTTGCGACAAGAACGCCCTGCGTTCTCAGTCGCCTTGGAATTGACAACAGTTTTGTGGCCATCGACAAGGCAGAGGAAGCTGCTGAACTTCTTGTATCTGTTCCTATCGGCCATCGTTTTCCACCAGATGCGCCAGCGCAGATGCGTGTCAGGCTTGCCTCTCAGGACGATGATACGCTGGACAAGGAACTGGACAGCTTGCAACCAATAGCCAGAACAGCGACGACAATTGTTGATCGCGCCCAATTGAAGCAAGAGATCATGGCAACCAGGCGAAGGGGCTATTCGATCAGCCGTGGCGAATTCACGCCCGGTGTCATGAGCCTTGCCGCCGGGATCCTGGACCGTTCTGGACAATTAAAATTGGTGGTTCAGTGCCCCGGATTGCAGGCGGATATGGAAGAGCGGGAAAACGAAATAGCGGCTGAACTTCTGAGAGCAGCCCAAAAGATCGCACTTTTGAGCCCCGCCATCCGCAACGGCTGAAGCAGGTTTTCAATTCCCGACTGTCTGAGCGCGGTACCGGTTGCACTCAGATGACAGGGGAAAATGAGTCGCAAAGATTCAAACTGTCGCCAAGCCATGTCACTCCTGCATGAGCAGATCAGGGCGCTTTTGTTTGTTCCATGAAGTCTGCCATGCGGGTGATGGCGCGCTCGATATTTTCTGCCGAATTGGCATAGGAGAGGCGGATATAACCTTCTCCGAGAATGCCGAAATCCGGCCCGCCGATTGTGGCGACACCGGCTTCTTCCAGCAGGGCGCTGGCCAGTTGCTTTGCGCGCCAGCCGGTCTGCTTGATGTTGGGAAAGGCGTAGAATGCGCCCTTGGGAACTGCACAGCTGACACCGGGTAGCTGGTTGAGCCGCTCGACAACAATATGACGGCGGTGATCAAAGGCTGTCATCATTTCTGCCACCGCATCCTGCGGCCCGGTGAGGGCGGCAATTCCGGCATATTGTGCCGGGGCATTCACGCAAGACCAGGCATTGACCGCAAGTTTGCGGACCTTGTCATACAATGCGTCGGGCCAGACGGACCAACCCATGCGCCAGCCGGTCATGGCATAGGTCTTGGACCAGCCATTCAGCACGATCAGCCGATCCCTGATTTCCGGATAGCCCAGCAAAGATACATGTTGTTCGCCATCATAGGTCATGCGGTCGTAGATTTCGTCGGACATGATGGCAATGTCGGGACGATTCACGAGACCGGCGACCAGCGCATCAATTTCAGCTTTCGGGGTGACGCCGCCGGTTGGGTTGGCCGGTGAATTGATGATGATGAGCCGTGTCTTGTCAGTGATCAGCGACAGAGTTTCCTCGGCAGAAAAAGCAAAACTGTTCTCTTCGCGAATCGGCACAGGAATGGGGGTGGCTCCGGTGAATTCGATCATGGACCGGTAAATTGGAAAACCGGGATCAGGGTAGAGGATTTCGGCACCGGGCTGGCCGAACAGCAATATGGCTGCATACATGGTCACCTTGCCGCCGGGCATGATCATGATGTTATCGGGGGACACGGTGGCATCATAGCGTTGATGAATATCGGCGGCGACAGCTTCACGCAGTGGCAAGATGCCGGTTGCCGGGGTGTAGCCATGATGCCCGTCTCTGAGCGCCTTGATGGCTGCTTCCACAATATGATCCGGTGTTTTGAAATCCGGCTGGCCAATACCCAGATTGATGATGTCCTTGCCTTCTGCTGCCAAGGCGGTGGCGCGGGCCAGTACGGCAAAGGCATTTTCTTCGCCGATGCGGTCAAAGCCGGAAATTGTTGTCAACGCAGTCATTGTTGCGGTGTCTCCCTGTTGATTTTGGAGCGCATTTAGGCGCATGTATGGCAGATAAGCAAATTCAAAAACACTGCCGGTAGCGCTAGGCCACCGGTTAACCGCGTGGGGAAGCGGATACGAACAGTTTCACAAATCCCTCAACGCCACAAACACCTAACTGGACGGGAATTCCATGAGTTCTGGTAATGAGATGAAGCCACCCAAACTGCGTTCGCAATTGTGGTTCGATAATCCGGAAAATCCGGGCATGACAGCGCTGTATCTGGAGCGCTATCTGAATTTTGGCCTGACGCGCGAGGAATTGCAGTCGGGCAAGCCGATTATCGGCATTGCGCAGACCGGGTCCGATCTGTCGCCCTGCAACCGCCATCACATCGAACTTGCAAAGCGTGTGCGCTCCGGCATCGAAGCGTCCGGTGCCATTGCCTTTGAATTTCCGGTGCATCCCATTCAGGAAACCGGCAAGCGGCCAACGGCTACGCTGGATCGTAATCTGGCCTATCTCGGGCTTGTAGAATTGCTGTTTGGCTATCCGCTGGATGGCGTGGTGCTGACCATTGGATGTGACAAGACGACACCAGCCTGTCTGATGGCCGCTGCCACGGTCAACATTCCAGCCATTGCCCTGTCGGTTGGCCCGATGCTGAATGGCTGGCACAAGGGTGAGCGCACCGGGTCCGGAACCGTTGTCTGGAAGGCCAGGGAGCAGCTTTCGACCGGGGACATCGACTATGAGGAATTCATGGAGATCGTGTCTTCCTCCGCGCCGTCTGTCGGTTATTGCAATACGATGGGTACGGCAACAACCATGAATTCCCTGGCAGAGGCGCTGGGCATGCAGTTGCCGGGCTCCGCTGCCATTCCCGCGCCCTATCGCGAGCGTGGACAGATTGCCTATCGGACCGGTCAGCGTATTGTCGAGATGGTTGCAGAGGATCTGAAGCCAGCCGACATCATGACACGGGAAGCTTTCGAGAATGCAATTGTGGTGAATTCGGCCATTGGTGGGTCTACCAATGCACCGATCCATCTGAATGCGATTGCCCGGCATCTGGGCGTTCCGCTGGACAATGATGACTGGCAGACTATCGGCCACAAAGTACCGCTGCTGGTCAATCTGCAGCCGGCCGGAACCTATCTGGGTGAAGATTATCACAGGGCAGGCGGCGTGCCTGCAGTGGTTGGTGAATTGATGCGTGCCGGTGCCTTACCGCATCCGGGCGCCAAGACAGTCAATGGTTTCAGCATTGGCGAGAATTGCGCATCGGCCGAGATTGAAAATGAGGATGTGATCTACCGTTTTGCCAAGCCGATGATGGGCGAAGCCGGCTTCATCAATCTGAAAGGCAATCTGTTCAATTCAGCAATCATGAAAACCAGTGTGATCTCCGATGAGTTTCGCAAGCGCTATCTTTCCAACCCGGATGATCCGGAAGCCTTTGAGGGGCGCGCCTTTGTGTTTGAAGGGCCAGAGGATTATCATGACCGGATTGACGATCCAGCCAATGAGATCGATGAAAACTGTCTGCTGATCATTCGCGGAACAGGTCCCATCGGTTATCCGGGGGGCGCTGAGGTGGTGAACATGCAGCCGCCAGCCTATCTGATCAAGAAAGGTATTCATGCGCTGCCCTGTATCGGCGATGGTCGCCAGTCCGGCACGTCAGGGTCACCTTCCATTCTGAATGCCTCGCCGGAAGCGGCAGCCGGTGGCGGCCTGGCAATTGTTCAAACCGGAGATCCCATACGGATTGATCTGCGAAAGGGCGACGCCAATATTCTGATCAGTGATGAAGAGTTGAAACAACGGTTCGCTGATCTGGAGGCTGCTGGTGGCTTCAAATATCCCGCCAGCCAGACACCGTGGCAGGAAATCCAGCGCGATCTAGTTGCACAATTCGATGAGGGTATGGTGTTGAAGCCAGCAGTCAAATATCGATCTGTGGCCCGACTTATTCCACGGGATAATCACTAGGGTTCGTACCCTGGTGAGCGGTTTCAGGGAGACACATAAGCATCGGATGATGCCTGCATTTCTATCTGCAGTGCGCTATCCGGTGCTTCCACTATCAATAGCGCTCCAAAACACTATGTATAAGGGATAGCAAAGACAGCTGTAACCGGATCACCAAGGTGATCGCGGTTGAACATTTGGACATGCCACCAATGCAGACGGGAAAAAAGAAATATGGGTTCTTTCAGACAGATTCGTTGGATGCTGGCAGCAGCCGGGTTGCTTTTGACCGCAATGCCTGGTGTGGCTCAGGAACGCGCTGATCTGCGGGCCGAGTGTCGGTCTCAGGCTTTGACCCGTTATGATCCGGGTGACGTTGGAAGACCGTTGACCTGGCGGGACAAGACGACCGAGACCTATGTGTTTCGGCTGCAACCGAATGAAGAGGGAGCCTTTGTTGGCCCTGCAACCTTCATCCCGTCAAATGGCGAGGCGCGCGACTATGCTGCCAAATTCAACTGGCGTGAGGCCAGCCTGTTTCTTGATAATGAGAAGGCGGGCTTTCCGCATTTGCTGATGCGTCTGGTGAATACCGGCGCGGGGCCGGTATTCGAAGCTTTGGCCATGAAGCCGGCACGTTCGGGACCGCAGATCATTCGCTACAGTTGTTCTTTCACCTGCAACGACAGGCCGCTCCGCAATCTCCTGGAAACGTCCTGCCCGGTGGTAAAACCCTAGAGCCTTTCACGATTATACGGAAACATTTGACCGATTTGCGCGTTTGCTGGCAAGACACAGGCCACGCGGTGGTCTTTACGACCACAAGTGGGCTGTAACGCTGTCCAGCGCGCGCGCAAATCCGGCCTTCGGTGCCCCGGAACACCCCACCAGCGGCGTTAGCCAGCTGCCCGATGCTCAGCATCGCGCTGCGCTGACTGCCTGGCTGGATGAGCTGTTTCTGGGCATCAAATGATTCCGTATAGACGAGAAAGCCTCTAGTTCTGCCTTGGAAACTATTTGGCTGGAAACGGTGTCTCGGCAACCGGTGTCAGGGGTTTGCCGTTTTCAAACCAGTTGGTCTGATTGTCGACGAGCAACTGACCCATGGCGTTTCGCGTGTAAACCGAGGCGGACCCCACATGGGGCAGCAACACGGCATTTGGCAGTGCCATAAGCGCTTCCGGCACATGAGGCTCGTGGTCGAAAACATCCAGACCGGCTGACCGGACCGTGCCATCGGTCAGCGCTGCAATCAGGGCATCTTCATCCACTGTCGAGCCGCGACCAATATTGATGAACGTGCCTTCCGGGCCCAGCGCTTCAAAGACGTCCTTGTTGTAGATTTTGTTGGTGGCAGCGCCGCCTGGAAGAACGCTGATGATGATGTCAACATTTTCGGCCAAGGCTTTCAGGGATTCGTAGAAAGTGTAGCCATTTTTCTGATCTGAGCGGCCATAATAGGCAATGCTGAGGCCAAAGCTTTCAGCGCGTTTTGCGATGGATTTGCCGATACGGCCAAGCCCGGCAATGCCAAGGCGCTTTTCACGCAATGTGTTTTGTGTGAGCGGGTAGTTGCCGGAGGTCCATTTGCCCGCGCGCAGGAATTGTTCGGCCTGCGGCAGTTCCCGAACCGTGTTGATCATCAGGCCGATTGCGGTGTCAGCGACTTCTTCAGACAGCACATCCGGTGTGTTTGTGACGATGATGCCCCGCGCGCCGGCAGATTTGGCGTCGACATTGTCATAGCCAACGCCGAAATTCGTAACGATTTCCAGATTGGGCAATTTGTCCATCAATTCAATATCAACATTGCGATGAGCACCGGCAGCCATTCCGCGAATGGACGGGCCGACCTCGGCGATCATGGCATCCGGGTCCGCTGCTTCATACAATTTATGCGTCCGAAATCTGGCATCCAGTTGATCCTGCACATAGTCGCCCATTTTGGCGATTACCAGAATATCCACATCAATTTTTGTCATATTGCCTCCCAGGTCACCGTCCATGATATCATGGACGGCTTTATTGAATCACAGACCGTCAGTCCGCTTGAGCGGACCTCGATTGTGGTTATCGAAATCTGTCTATTTGCGTTTGCGCAACGGCTTTTTGGCTGAGCCCGTCAGCATGATTGCTGCAATCAGAATTGCAATAAAGATGCCGACCGTTCCAAGTGCCAGAACGTGCCCTGTACCAAAATGGATATGTGGCATTTGTGCCGCCGCAACGCCGTGTGCCTGCACATCCGGATGCGCGCTTGAAAGGGTGGTGAGCCATGGCAGAAGTGCCGCAGACAGAAGTGTTTTCTTGAAAATCATACAGTTTGTCCCTTGATTTGGTCGACACGGTGCCCGTGAATTCGGTCGCACCGGTATGAGTGATTCATACACCGCAAACGCTATAGCTTCCAGTATTCCAGTCAAGCAAGATGTGTGAAACTCTCGCGCGGCGTTTGTACTTGATAATGCCCAATGCTGCGTCGGTTGAAAAAGCGTTGATTCCCCCCTGCGAATTGCATTATTGCGTTCCAATGATCTCTACTCTCCCTGACTTGCAATCCATTTTTATCGTTGTGGTTGGCGCATTCGTTGCGGGTTTTGTCGCGGGGTTTGCCGGGTTTGGAACCGGGCTGGTTGCGGCGGGTTTCTGGTTTCACGCTCTGCCTGCGCCCTTTGTGCCGCCCCTGGTTGCGCTTTCGTCAATAGCCGCCCAGGTGACGAGTTTCAGCACTGTCCGAAAGTCATTCGACTGGGAGCGGGTCACACCATTTCTGGCGGGCGGTGCAGTTGGTGTGCCACTGGGTGTGCTTGCACTTGCTTATGCGCCACCCTCTTTGTTGCGCTTGTCGATTGGTGTTTTTCTGATTGCCTATTCGGGGCTTCAGCTGTTTGGATTCGCAAAAGTCAGACTTTCACCAATTGTGAACAAGCAGCATGATGCGCTGATTGGCATTGGGGGTGGATTTCTTGGTGGTTTTGCCGGTCTGTCGGGACCGCTGCCGCTGATCTGGCTGCAATTGAAGGGTGGCGCAAGTGACATGCAGCGCGCCATCTATCAGCCGTTCAATCTGGTGGTTCTTACTGCCGCCAGCGTTGTCATGATAATTGCGGGGCAGATCACACGCGATGTCTGGATGATTGCCGCGCTCTGCCTTCCAGCCACAATCACCGGGTCGTTCATCGGATCGCGGATTTACAAGCGCGTGAGCGAGAAGCGGTTTCGGGCCGTTGTGCTGATTCTGCTTCTGGCCTCCGGCCTGACGCTGATGGTCCAATCCGTGTTTGGATGATTTTTACAGAAAACCCGTATTAAAATTTGCGCTCGCATGCGGTTTTCATGTTCTTCTTGCGATCTTATTCGGAAACAGCCACACGGTTCCGACCCTGTTCTTTTGCCTTGTAAAGCGCGTCATCGGCAGCGGAGAGGATTTCAGTCAGGCCGCTGTTCTGATCTGCAACGGCACATCCAATTGACACCGTGATCGGACCGTAAATATCCGTCCATTCCTCAATTGGCATCGCTTCGATATTCGTTCGAATTTTCTCTGCAACCCTCTGTGCTCCGGCAGATGAGGTGTCCGGAAGCAGGACCGCGAATTCTTCGCCGCCAAGCCGCCCCGCCAGATCTATGGCCCGCAGGGAGTCGGCCAGCACTTTCGCCAGATTGTGGAGGATATGATCTCCCATGGCGTGTCCAGCCGTATCGTTTACTTTCTTGAAGTGGTCGATGTCGATCATCAGCACTGACAGATCCGCGCCGGTGCGTTTGCGTCGCGCTATCTCGCGTTCGCCGACTTCAAAAAACTTTCGCCGGTTGGGCAGGAGAGTCAGCGGATCATTCATGGCGACAAAGAGTAGTTTCTTCTCTGCAATCCGTCGTTTGCTGTCGACCTTTTCCTGGACCACAGCACTGGCGCAGACCAGGACGATGATGAACCAGCTGATGGCCACAACATAGATGCCGAGAAAATCGCCTTCGCCTGAATTGACAAGGGTCTTGATGATCAGAAAGCCGACAATAAAGGGCACGATGATGCCCAGAAACACCTGCACTCGTGCAATGCTGCCACCGATATAAGGGCTCAGGACAGCTTTTAGCGCGCCATGATGGGCTGTCATGGACAACGTTGCGACAGACAGGGCTACGCCCGCAGTCGCAGTTACCAGTGACATTTGCCCGTAGAATTGTTCAAATCCGTAGGCGTATCCCGCCAGGGAAATCATCGGTATGCCGCCTGCCAGAAATGCCGCTGCCTGCGCGAAGTATATCTTGTGCAGACTATTGAGCGTCAGGGCGAGTGAGGCCAACAGCAGAAAAAAGGCCGAATTGATGCCCATACCGTTGCTTTTACCCTGTGCCAGGTCTTGCAACACCCTGTCTTGAAAGAGCATGAAGGTTTTCGAAATATCGGTACCAATGCTGGCGTCGAGCAAGACGGTTGTTGTCAGGACGAGCCCGGCCCCCCCCAGAATGCGTTGTAGCCAGATGCTGTAGCGGCCGCGCCCAAGGGCGACCCCGCTTCCCAGAAAAAGGAATGTCATTGCCGTCAAGGGGTTCGTCGCCGGGCCGTCTGCTATAGGGCGATAGAGAGTCTCGATGCTGCCAAAATAGCCAGCCAGAGCAGAGAGGGCAAAAACCGCAGACACAGCGCCCAGGGGGCGGCTGATCGTGAGCGCCGCGCGAATCAGGCTCCAGCGCCTGTCCAGATCGGTGTCATCGGCCTCAAGATTCGGGGCTTCGACAGTGCGAGATTTTGATGTCTCAGGGATCACCAACTGGTTTCCTTCAGTTTATCAGAAATCTCGGATGGACTGCTGATCTGCTTCTTGTGGCTGACAAATCCGCCATCTCGCCTGAGCGGGTTTGCCGAAAGATCACATTTCTACACGATTTTTCCTAAGAATTCGTTTGTGCGCGGATCATGAAGAATCACGCAAATTGCGGAATGAATTGTCTGTCGCAAAAACATCGACACCAAAATCAGAACAGCAGCAATATTGCCGCGCTGTCATCAACATATGGTATTGGTGTGTTTTGTTGCAGCAGATCTGTTTCCACTGTTCTTTGCAGGTTCACAAAATTGGTGGCGTGCCCCCCTTTATGGGCCTTAAAAAATAGGCTGTGGGGGATCAAATGGCACCGGTGATTTTTGGTTGGCCAAGTCTGGTTTCCGAATAAGCTTGTGAGACCGTATAAATCAGAACGGTTCTAGATCAGGTCGTCTTCGATGTCGTCATCAATGTCATCAGGGTCCACCTTGAGATCGGTTCGCAAATTCTGCTCAATCTGTTTGAGAAGCTTGGCAAGGCGTTTGCGGTCCTTGTCATCAATGTTCTTAAGGGAGGCGCGGTCGAGCGATTTCCAGGCCTTGTCGACCTCGCTCAAAAGCGCAATGCCAGATGCTGACAGGTGGACATGGGACTGTCTGCCATCGGTTTCAGAAGGTCGCCGTTCAACATAGCCCTGGGAGGTCAGGCGGTTGATCATCTTGGTGACTGTTGGTGGGCGCACACCCAACTCGGATGCAAGACTACCCATGGTCTGACCGTCTTCCTTGTTCAGCGCTTTCAGCACGGTTTCCTGTCCCGGGTGAAGGCCAAGTTTGCCGAGTTTCTTGGCGGAAAAAATCCGCTGTGCACGTGCAGCTTTTGTGATGCGCAATGTTATGGATTTCTTGTGATTAAAAGCCATGACGTCTCATCCACCGTAGATGTCTGTTTCCCAACAGGCGGAATTGTTACCCGCCTTAATTATTCCCTTAGATTAAACAGATGACAGTCAGGTGACACTGCGTAAATAAGTTTTCCAATTGAGTTCGGAGTCTAACTGAGTGCGAATTTGCGCATTTTTCGATCTATCCGGGAAAGGTAGGATTTCAGCGCTGTCTGGCTGGTTATATCCATCTTGTAGTGGGCCAGATAAAGCGTCTTGCAGCCCGGTGTGCACAGGGCGCGAATCCCGCGCAGAATTGTCTTCTTACCCGGCTCACCAATCAGTTTTGAAACGGTCCAGGGTGCACCACATGTGGTCACGGCAGCGAGACGTTTGATATGCTGCATATTAGGGCGGATGGGAGTCGTTTCTGTTGGCATGGTGAAGGTCACATGGGGCACCCAGACCCGGTCCAGCCAGCCTTTCAGCATGGCGGGCAGTCCATACCACCAGGTTGGATAGACAAAGACCAGCGTATCGCACCAGCGTATGGCAGCGATGTGGTCCGCCACCGGTTCTTCATTGATTCCGGCGTCGTGATATTGGCGTCGTTCCTGGTCGCACATCACAGGATCAAAGTTCTCGGCATAAAGGTCAATCAAACGCACGTCATGACCCGACTCAGTGAGCGCGGCCACAACTGTCTGCTTCATGGCTGCGGAAAAACTGTCCGAACAGGGATGACAGTAAACCACCAGTGATTTCATTTACGGGTCCTGAGCTTTTGTGTGGATCACGCTTTACATTCTATGCTTCAGAATGGTTGACCATGCAATTGTCGTGTTCCAGACACGCAGAACTATCTTTTGAAAACCGGTTGGACAATTTGGTGACCTGACTCAGTTTCTGATGCAGAATGAAATGCATCACACGGAACATTAGCCACTGGCAGATTGGGAGGTTGGTTTAGACTCATCATCTGTGGTTGCTGCCGGGGCCGGGTTTGCCTGAACAATCAACTTCTCGGCTTTCTGAGCCAGGCTGGTGACGGTCGAGCTTTGAGCGACTGTTGCAGATTCGGCGAAAGCCTGGTGGTTGGTCTCGACGCGACCCAGTCGGTAAATGTAGTTGACCATGACGCCAAAACTCTGTCGCTCGCCCTTTTCAGATGTGTCCGCTTTGGACAAGATGGCATGAAGTGCTGCGCCGTTTCCAAGATGGAACCGGGCTACCGGATCAATTGGAAGTGCATCACTTCGTTTTGCGCGTGACAGGTAATAGGCGGCAAGTTGTTCCGTCAGTTCACTGTCTGCTTCCGGGTTAAGCAGATTTTTCCCAGGATGGTTCGGATTCTCGGCGACTTCGTTCTTCACCCATTTGGAGAAGCCCGGAGCCGGTGACAGTGTGACAAAGGTCTTCAGGTTTGGCAGGGCGACAGACAGGTCGTCCACCACCTGCTTGATGAGCGAGTTGCCGAAGGAAATGCCGCGCAGGCCTTCCTGACAGTTGGAAATGGAATAGAAGACAGCCGTGTTGGCGTCTTCTCCCTCAAGAAACGGCCTGCTCTGTGAGAGAACGGATTGAATAGAATCCGGTATGCCTTTTGACAGTGCCACTTCCACAAAGACCAACGGTTCATCTGGCATTGAGGGGTGAAAGAATGCAAAGCAACGGCGATCTTCCGGCTCTATGCGTCCGCGCAGATCATCCCAGTCATTGATGGCATGTACAGCCTCATACTGGATGATCTTTTCCAGAATGTTGGCCGGTGTTGCCCATGAAATCTGGCGCAAGACTAGAAATCCACGATTGAACCAGGATGCCAGAAGATGGTCGAAATCGAGGTCGGTGCGGCGCAGGGCCGGGTGCTCGCGCAGCATGCCGAGCAGATCTTTCCGCATGCTGACGATGCGACTGGTGGCGTCCGATCCCTGATTAAGCCGGCGCAGCAATTCCTGCCGTTTGGGTTCTGAAACCTTCATGAGGGTTTCCAGGTTGGCCGGGCTTGGGTCGATGCCATAGGCTTCAGCAGCAGCTTTAACAGCATCTACATCCACATCCAGATTGTCGTTGAGGTGGCTGAAGAAGTCCGCCTTCTGGTCAGCTTCCAGTTTTTCATAGCGCGCCAGCAGGGCAGTTCCGATCTTGCGCGCGGAAACTTCTCCCCGATTGGACAGCAATGCATCGCACAATTCATTGATCGGACGATTGTCATTTATGGAGCGCAGAACGTTGCCCCGTTCAAAGACGGAACCAAGAAGATCCTGAAAGATACTGGAACGTCGCATGCTCTATCCTTTTTCTGTTACCTGGCCGTTGTTTGGTGGCTCAGGTCTGTTCAGGTTGCGCTGTCCGCCTCTTCCATTGCGACGGGTTGAAATGGATTGCTGCAACATTGCGCACGGCCCTTTCGATCGAGCGCAGGATATCGCCTGCGCCTTCGGTGTCAAGCTCTTGTATACAAGAATATTGTTGTTGCATAATTACGATGGTGCTAGTCTTCGCTCATGACCACGCGCGCCGCCGATCACATTCGCGAGAAACTGGAACAGGCCATTCTGACAGGTTCCTATGGCGATGGCGTGCGCCTTGATGAACTGCAACTGGCAGAAAAATTCGAGGTTTCTCGCACACCCATCCGAGAAGCATTGCAGATGCTGGCGGCATCCGATCTTGTCGAGCTTATTCCGCGCCGGGGTGCCTTTGTGCGTCATCCGGGATTTGTTGAACTGGTGGAAATGTTTGAGGTGATGGCTGAGCTGGAGGGCTTGTGCGGGCGTCTTGCGGCCAGACGAATGACCGACAGCCTGCTTTCAGAGCTGAAAACAGCGGAACAGGGCTGCATGTCAGCGCTGGACGATGGTGATACGGATGCCTATTACCGTGCCAATGAACAATTCCACACATTGCTTTATCAAGCGAGCGGAAACAGCTTTCTGACCGCCGAGGCAAAACGGCTTCACAAGCGCTTGCAGCCATTCAGGCGTCTGCAATTGCAGGCGCGCGGGCGCATGTGGCAATCAATGGAAGAGCACAAGGCCATCCTGTTGGCGTTGGAAACCGGAAACGCTGAAGCCAGTGCAGGCTTGCTGCGTGATCACGTGGCCATTCAAGGAGAAAAATTCCATGATCTGATGGCCGGGTATCATGCCCAGCCAGCGGGTCAGGGCGTGGAGCAGATGGTCTAAATTGACGGCACGATGAAGTCCGGAACAATGCCGCTTTTATCGATATAGGGTTGCACATTCTGGCCTGCGAACAGGCCGTATTCTGTACACAGGACCGTGCGCCAGCCAATTGCTGCTGCTCCCAGAATATCGGTATGCAGGGTGTCGCCCATCATGGCGATGCGTGATGGCGGGACAGATTGGGGCAGGCGCTCCTGGACAATTTCGAAAACCGAGGCAAAAGGCTTGCCGCAAAATTCCGGTGCCAGATCAAGCTCGTCTGCCAGAGAGTGGGAGAAGAAGCCCGGTTCCAGAGAGAAGAACCCATCCTGGGGTGCCACAACATCCGGATTAGCAACGATCAGTGGTCGCGGATTTTTCTTCAATGCGTTGCGTAGGCGGGCATATTGTTCAGGCTGGTAGCCGATGACACTCAGCAACAGGATCCCGTCAACAGAGTCAAAGGCATCGGGATTCTCGTTCAACTGAACGAACGGAACCGGCAATTCGTCCTGCTCCAGGGAAAATCCGGAGATGACGCCCCAGGTTGAAATATCTGTATGGGCTTCAAGTGCGCGAAATGTTGCAAGTCGGCTTGCGACAATATCTTCCATCGCAAAGGCCATATTCATGCGGTCGAATTTTGCCTGTGACTGTTCGGGGGTAAAGCTGGCGCCGTTGGTCAGAACGAAGGTTTTCTTGCCAAGGTCCTGCAATGCTTTGACCCGCTGTGCGGCCCCCGGAACAGCCTCTGTGCCCTTGTTGAGAACGCCATAGGCATCAAAGACAAAAACATCGAACTGGTCTGCAAGCTCGCCCAGATTGGCTGCATGGCTCGAGCGCGCGGGGAATTGGGCTTTGGGCAGGCGATCACGTGCATTTTCATAAAATGCAAAAGCGTCGCTGCCGGACAAGGAGGGAAAGGCGGTTTCGAGGTTGGGGTATAATTGTTTCATAGCAGGGTGCTTTAAAGCAGGGGCATGGAATTTGATAGAGGCTGCCGGAGACAATTTTTCGGAGACGTCTTCTGAAGTTCCGTTGGGACCTCATTGCCAACTTTCTCAGGATGCCGCATACAAAAGAGATCAGGTTTCAGGAGTAGTGACAATGGCCTTATGGATCAAGAATCCACTTGCGATTTTGGCGGAGAATGCGGCGGGTGGCGTGGTTGTTGATGACGGCCGGATTACCGAGTTGGTGCCCATGGGCGGCACGCCCCAGAGTCCTGATCATAGGGTTTTCGATGCCAGTCGCCATGTGGTCATTCCGGGCCTGATCAACACGCACCATCATTTCTTCCAAACACTGACGCGCGCCCACCCTGCTGCGATCAACAAGGAATTGTTTCCCTGGCTTCAGGCGCTTTATCCGATCTGGGCCAAGAATGTGAAACCGGATGCGTTTCGACTGGCGACCCGACTGGCTCTGACCGAGTTGATGATGTCGGGCTGCACCTGTGCGTCGGACCATCAATATCTGTATCCCGATGGTCTTGAAGAGGCCATGGATATACAGGTTGAAGAGGCGGAGAAACTGGGTATCCGCATGACACTGACGCGGGGATCGATGAATCTGAGTGTCAAGGATGGTGGATTGCCGCCCGACAGTGTGGTGCAGGATGAGGATGCCATTCTGGCTGACTGCGAGCGGGTGATCGGACGCTATCATGATACGTCGGAAGGATCACAGTTTCGGGTTGCACTGGCACCTTGTGCACCCTTCACCGTATCCCGCAGGCTGATGACTGAGAGTGCCGTTCTGGCGGAAAAACATGATTGCCGGTTGCATACACATCTTGCGGAAACGCTGGATGAGGATGCTTATTGTGTTGCCAATTATGGCATGCGGCCGGTTGACTATCTGGAAGATGTGGGTTGGCTCAATCATCGCACCTGGCTGGCTCACGGCATTCATTTCAATGATGAGGAAGTTCAGCGTCTTGGCCGCCACAAGGTTGGCGTTTGCCACTGTCCGACCTCCAATATGACGCTCGCCTCCGGACAGTGCCGCACCAAGGAGCTGGAAGCTGCCGGTTCGCCGGTTGGGTTGGGCGTTGACGGCTCGGCATCGAATGACAATTCCAACCTGATGGAAAGCATTCGCCACGCCTTGATGATCAATCGACTGACCTATGATGCGGCTTCAGTGACGCATCAAGACTGCTATCGCTGGGCAACAGAGGGATCTGCAAAATGCCTTGGGCGTGATGATATTGGCCGGATTGACGTGGGCATGCAGGCGGATCTGGCGCTTTATACGCTGGACGAATTGCGCTTTTCAGGCGTGGGTGACCCGCTGGCAGGCCTTGTGCTGTGTGGCGCGCATTCCGCAGACCGTGTGATGATTGCCGGACGGTGGACGGTCGAAGATGCCCTTCCTGTGTCCATGGATATTGACCGTCTGCGTCATGAGCATGGAACTGCCGCGAAAGCGTTTCTGGAGGCGTTGTAGGGGCAGGTACATGCTCGCTACCAGCCTTTGGGAAGCAGCAGACTGTGTTGCCGAAAGGACTATCAGTTTGACAGCTGGCAGTCCGATGCCAATGGGCGTAAATACAATTTAAGATAGGCTCTAAGGAATTCTATGTATTTCCGCGTGGGCGACGGTTGCTGAAAGATTTGTAGTGGCAGCGGGTCAGTGACAATCAGGCGATGTTTCACAACTTCCATCGTGCCCGGACGCTGGAAGTGAGTTGTTCTGGTGCATGTATGCATTCCGCGATTGTGCGGGACGGAAAATTCTATGCACTCTACATGCATACTCATTTAATAATTGAAATGTTGTGTTTGTTGGCAGGCATATCATACAAAGCATCATCTAAAGTGTTCAGTCATAAGTGGACGAATAAAGTGTTGCTTACAAAAATGGAATCAAAATCCGACAGTCTTGGTGAACTGATTGAAGCGTTTCGAAGCTACAGAGCTTCATTGCAAATCATGCTCAACTCAGACACGACCGAAAATAAGATGAGTGAAGCAGATCAGGCTGTTGGTATTCTGTTTGACAAGATTGTTGGATTTCAAGCCAAGAATCAGGATGATAAAACTGCAATGATCAAATTTTCCCTCAATATGATTGATGAATTGTCTGAAGGCGACAGCATGATTAGTCTTCATACGCGCCTGATACGTCAGTATATATAAGTAAGAGTTTCGGTATTGTGGGCTGCAATACGTGACCATAGCCCGACAGCAATTGGCTCTAGTTCATAATACCGGATTTGCACGAAGATTTCCGCTTGAAAGGCTCGGGCGGGAGTTCATAAAACTCCGGGTGTGCCAGATTAACAGGACATTTCTCCTGGGGGCATACTTCAAGGTTGCATAGCCGACAAACAAAGTGCTGGTCATCGCCGCCAACCACGATGGCGGGCATCAGTTTGCCGATGAGGCCGAGCATGGTGACCTTTTCTTCGGCATTCAGCCGCCCGACAGCTTTGTTCAGGACCTTGCTTCGGGCATCGAGAATCTTGGTGAAACAGGTTTCGCCGGCATCTGTCAGAACGACACACACTTCCCGCCGGTCGTGGGCGGTGCCTCTGATGCGCTGAACCAGGCCCTTCTTTTCAAGGCCAGTGACAAGTCGCACCGTCGAGGAATGCTCAAGTGACAGCATTCGGCGCAGTGTTTCTATCGATGCATTCGGCTCTGAACCGATCTGGACGATGGAATAGCAGGCAGAGTTGCTCAGATTGACAGCGGCTTGAACGGCGACGTCCATCTTGTCACTGAGCGCACGCGCAAACACGCCGAAAACATTTTCGACAAATTTATCAGAAGATTCTGAAATAGCGCTGTGCTGTCCGACCAAAATCGTGACCCATTTACTCTAGTTTACCCGACGCGGGTAATTTGCACCCTGAGGGTGTTGGAGTAAAGCCGGATCAGAGTAAAATTGTATTCAGAATAGCCCTGACATGCGAAAATCGCAAAACATGGTTATCAAACTCTTTCGCCGTCCCGGGCCAGGCCGCTTGCCACGAACTCTGTATCACCTTCAAAGAAGCGCAGCCAGCGGTCTGTGATCCGTGTCCCATAACCTATGGGCAATTCATGGCGATGGATTTCTTTCTTTTGCTCGGCAAAGGCCGGGTCCTTGTGAAAGGCAATCCAGTATTTCTCGTCATCCGTGACGTGGACAGGGCAGATTGCCGTGTCCGTCATGGCCTCGTAGTTGCGGATCGTTGTGGTCGCCACGCGCTGCCATCGGGCAACGCATTGCGAGAACAGCTTGGCGACCCGCGTCATGTCGGTTTCTTCGTAAACCGGTTTTCCGAGATACGTCAAGGCACTGTCGGCGACGAATTTTGAAAAGGCAAAAACGTCGGACGACATGTTTACGCTGGGAAATGGGGCATACATCAGCGGATCGTACAACATGTCTGATTTCACACCCGATTGCGGGCAAAAGGCAATGCTCTCAAAATCATCATACAAGGTGCGCTGGTTTGTGACCGGGCAGCGCAGGGCCACTGAATTTGTCAGCGCTGCACCATTTGCCAAATCACGGGCTTCGACCTGAGTGATCCCCTGCATCTGTTCGGCCAGGAAATGAAACACATCCGATGTCTGTGAACTACCTTCGTAATAACGCGGGTCATTGAACACATACAGGCAGGCAACGACGCTGCCCTGTTCCAGTTGCGTTTTGAAGTCTGAAAAAATCTCCGGAACAGACGCCCTGGTAGCCGAGCGCACCATGTAGCGACCGCGGTTGAGTTCCCGCCGTCCAGCCACACAGGGAAGCTGACGTGACATCCAGGTTTTGGTCTCTTCGATGGTCTGAGCGTCTGTTTTTCGGCCATTCAGCCCGACGACACCCCTGGGTTTTTTTCGACCCGGAATAATCTTGTCGGGATCTACCTTGCCGTGGGGAACAGGGCATGATTTTGGCTGATCGCGGAGCCCTGGAGCGTAATTCAACTCCGAGGACTGCTGACTGTCAGGGCGGCTTACCGGCGGCGTTTCAGACGACATGGTCAATCCTTACTCATTACATCTGCGCAGATAAATGTTCAATTTAAGCGCTGTTTTGACCTTTATGCACAACTTAGAGTTGCTAAAAATTAATCGTTTTTAAATTAATTTTGTGTTAATTTTTATATAAATGCGCTGAATCGCCGGATTTTTCAACACCTTCAACGATAATTTTATGGTTAATGCCCGTTTTGGGACGTTTATTTTAAAAATTGGTAGCTGAGGGGGAGGCGTGGGCCTAGAATTTCGACTAATAGGGATGGTGTGGTTGCGGCCGCGCTTTCATTGCGCCATCAACCAAAACTTCTCAGAAAGTCCTTTCAGCAAGCCGATGCAGCCAAGCCCATTCAGACATGCCCTATGAAGACAATCAGCGGACCAAAGACGCAGACAATTGCGCTGTACTCCGGCTCCCTCCTGTTTCAGATCATCCAGGTCGGAACCTTTCCAATTCTGATTTCGCAGTTTCTGTCCGAAAGTTCGCTGAGTAATTTCTCGATCGGAATTTACGTGTCCGTGGCATGGATTGTGGTTTTTCTGGCCGGTCCCTTCGTACCGGGTCTGATTTCCCAAGTTGGCCCGTATCGCGCCAATTTTTTGGCCTTCTGCTTTACAGTTGCAAGCCTGGTATTGCTGGCGCTGTCACCAACTCCCACCCTTATCGCCCTGGCATCCGTCGCGATGGGAATGGGGCTGATCATCCGCTGGATTGTGTGCGATACGCTTGTTGTCCATATCAGTGCGTCAGATGTGCGCGGACGCATGATCGGATGGCATGAAGCGCTCATGGGCCTGGGTATCGGACTTGGGCCCTTGCTGTTTGTCGGCACGTCACTAACTGCGGTGGTCTGGATATGCCTTGCCATCGCGGTGCTGGGACAAGTTGCCTTTCTCACTCTGGACAGCAGTCAGGCCCTGGAATCAAACCAGACAGAGGGAGGTGGTCAGGGCCCCAAATTCCTGATCCGAGTGATTCTCACGGCCCTGGTCGCAGCTTTTCTGGCAGGGTTCATCGAAAATTCGGCCATTGCATTGCTGCCATTATATTTCGAGCATGTCGATTTCACGCTGAAAATCAGCGCTATTCTGGTCAGTTCCTTCGGCTTTGGAGGCACCTTGCTGCAGCCGGCGTTGGGCTATATTGCCGATCGCTGGAATTACTATCTGGCTCAGATGCTCTGCATTCTCTTTATTGTCGGCAGCAGCATGGTCGTGCTGTTGTTTACAGAGCAGGTGGTTGTGTCACTTGTTGCATTGTTCTTTTTGGGGGGCGCAGCCGGGGGCCTGAATACGCTGGCTGTGATCGAAGCTGGCCGGAGCCAGAGTGCGCCACAGATACCGGCTGCAATGACCGCCATTGCAATGCTCTACACGCTGGGCGGAATTGCCGGGCCAGTGGCATCGGGTGCCAGTCTGGATCTGTTCCAGAACCAGGGCATGATCATGCTGTTCATTGCATCAGGTCTGGTGTTGGCGATGTTCTTGCTGTTCCATCACTATCGGAGCGGGAACCAGTAGCGGTCCGTCAAAAGATCCCCTGGATGATGACCATCACCACGCCCATAGTCACAATGAAGGTGCCATCGACTGCAATTGCAAAGCTGGATTTCCGGACGAACAGTCCGGTTGACATGACAAAGCCGGCAACCGTCAGGACGATGAGAATGATGGTCGCTAGGGCATTTTGAGCGGCAGTGATGCCCACCAGCAATGCCAGTAAAAAGGTCGAGAAAAGCTGCGTTGCCATTGCGGCAATCGGCATGGAAGACGCGTTGGCCAGTTCAACACCTGACCCTTCAGCCCACTTCTTTCCAACAAAATAGGGGAATACCACAGCCAACCGATCAGAAAGCTGATGACTGTTCCCAAGATTACGGCCAGCCAATTCACATTGGATGTCAACTCACTCATCGTTGCAACTCCCAAGACTGTCGGGGTGGCGCGTAACGGACCAAGCCTGTGTGATAGACAAGATTAACCGATTTCAGCGGTTTTCGAAATGTGCCCTCAGCGGCGACCAGTAGCGGGCCTCCCAACCTTGTGCCAGATGCTCGGTCATATCATCGGGGCAGCCGGTCTGGTCGAGCGTGATGCGTGTGCCGTCACCTTCCGCTGCCAGCATAATGCGCAGCATGGTGTATTGGCCTTCGTCCCATGGCGCGACCCGCCAGGCCTGAACGATCTTGCGTCCCGGTTCCAATTCGATGTTGCGAGCATTGATCTGACCGTCATGCATGACGGCTTCGCCACCCGGTTCAGTGCTGATGCTGGAAGCGCCGCCACTGAACGCTGAATGTTGTGTTTCATCCATGAAGGCCGAATAGATGTCGGATGGACTGGCTTTTATAAAAATATCCTGATGAATATCGCCGGACATGATGTGCTCCCTAACAGTTTGACCTTGAATGCAGGTCTCGTTATATTCAACCAAATGGTTTAGGGTTTGGCAAGATGAAAGATAGTACAGCTGAAAAGCCGGCAAATATTGGCGCTGAATCTCGCCAGGATGCTCATCTGGATCGTGTGTTTCACGCCTTGTCTGATCCAACCCGCCGGGCAATTGTGCAAAGATTATCTCAATCCAGCGGGACTGTTTCGACATTGGCTGAGCCTTTTGACATGTCGCTGAATGCGGTGTCGAAACATCTCAAGGTTCTGGAACATGCGAAGTTGATCACGCGGGATATTGTCGGGCGCACCAGTGTTTGCTCACTGAATGTGGACCCGCTACAAAACGCCACTGAGTGGATTACGCAATATACGCAGTTCTGGACTGACGTTCTGGATTCGTTTGAATCTCATCTTGATACAGACGCGTCGGAAAACCACACATCGATAGAAAAGGACGCTTGTTCATGACTGATAGGCAAGATGCAATGCCGGAACCGCGCCCGTCTGCTTCTCTCTCGCTGCTCGTGCGGCGTGTTGTCAAAGGTAATGCGGAGCGGGTGTTCGGCGCCTGGACGCGGGCAGACCAGATCATGAAATGGTGGGGGCCTGCGCATATAAGCTGTCCGCAATGCGAGGTGGATTTGCGAGTGGGTGGGCGTTACCGGATTGCCAATTTGTTGCCGGATGGATCTACCATCTGGATTATCGGACAGTTTCTGCGCATCGAACAGCCACATCTGCTGGCGTATTCATGGCAGTCAGGCGCGGACCCGCAATTTGATCCCGATGCCGCCTCAAAGGTGACGGTCCGGTTTTTACCCAAAGGGCCAAATACGGAAATTGTGGTCGAACATACATCCATTCCCGATGAGCAGACCCGCACCAATCACAATTCTGGTTGGCTTGGTTGCCTCGACGAACTGGATGCGTTCATCGACAGCATGGGTAGCCCATAAAAAAACCGCTGCTTCAATTAAGGAGCAGCGGTTCAATTTTTATCAGAACCGATCCCGAGGGACCGAAGACTGATTAAGCAGCTTCGATGGTGCTGACAGCAGTTTTGCCGTTGCGCGCATCAATGTCTGTGTCGAAACGTACTTTCTGGCCTTCTGCGAGGCCGGCCATGCCGGAACGCTCTACAGCGGTGATGTGTACGAATACATCTTTAGAACCGTCTTCTGGCTCGATGAAGCCGAAGCCTTTTTGGTCATTAAAGAATTTTACGGTGCCGGTGATCATAGTTATGTCCTTTTCACTAACGTTAGCACGTGGGGTCTGACTCCAACAACTGAAGCCTATCGCCCGGTTTGTCGAATTTGAAGAAAGTCTGAAACGTGCGCTTCCGTCAGTGGCGGAGCGGGTAACCCAGTAGATCGGCAAATATCGATAAAGGAGAAATAGGTGGCAATTGTGGAAATTGCAAGGCAGAATCGCAAAAGAAGCGGATTCAATTTTCTCTGGTTTACAATGTCTTAACCACCGCTCACCGATCTCGACTTCATTAACGTTTGGTCAATCCGCGTCAAATGACCGGGTTTCAACAGCCTCAATTATCAGATTTCCGGGTATGCATATCCACGGTTTCAGCATACTCACGCGAAGTATAGTCTGGTAACGTCTGTCAAAACAGGAGAAACGACATATGCTGCGCTGGGGAATTCTATCAACTGCAAAAATCGGACGGGAACAACTGATTCCCGCCATTTTGAACGCTGACAACAGCATCATCACTGCCATTGCAAGCCGCGATGAAAGCCGTGCCAGAGCTGTGGCGGAGCGCTTTTCGATTCCAAATACTTTCGGCAGCTACGACGCCATGCTTGCAAGTGATGTGATTGATGCGGTCTATGTGCCGCTGCCTACTTCACAGCATGTGGAATGGGCCATCAAGGCAGCAAATGCGGGCAAACACGTGTTGTGCGAAAAACCCATTGCGCTGCATGCAGATGAGATAGATGACATCATAAAAGCGCGGGATGCCAACAATGTTCTGGTCTCTGAAGCCTTCATGGTGACCTACCACCCGCAGTGGCACAAGGTGCGCTCGCTGATTGCAGAAGGCGCTATTGGAACATTGCGACACGTTCAGGCGGCCTTTACCTATTTCAATATGGATGCCAGCAACATGCGCAACATTGCCTCTTTGGGCGGCGGTGCATTGCCGGATATTGGTGTCTACCCCACAGTTGGAACCCGGTTCTCGACGGGTGCAGAAGCAGTTCGCGTCTCTGCAAGGGTGGAGCGTGACCCGACTTTCGGCACAGATATCTTTACATCCTGCCGGGCGGATTTCGGCAGTTTTGAAATGACCATGTATGTCTCGACACAAATGGCATTGCGCCAGGAAATCTCGTTCCATGGCGACAAGGGCTGGGTTGAAGTGGCCGCTCCCTTCAATGCGGGCCTCTATGATGCCGACGTTGTGACCTGGCACAATGCAGATCACAGTGAACAGCGCCAATATCGCTTTGCCGGGGTGAACCAGTATCAATTGCAGGTGGAAGCCTTTGCCCGGGCTGTCGCGAGCGACGATCTGAAAGGCGATGAAGAAATTTTCACCCTGGAGAGCTCGAAGAACAATCAGAAGCTGATCGATGCCATTTTCCGGGCTGGTGAAAGTGGCGAATGGGAAGATGTCTGAGCCCGGTTGCGCGGCTTTGTGATGTTTCATCAGCCGATAGCGATTGAGTGAGCGAACTGGTTGCCTGCCTTGGGCTGTTTCTCAGTGCCTTTGTGGCGGCGACGATTCTTCCGGCACAATCTGAAAGCGTGCTGACCGGGCTGATCCTGCTGGATCAGGTCCCGGTCGTCGTGCTGGTCGTGGTTGCGAGTATCGGAAATATCGCCGGATCTGTGGTGAATTGGGGGCTGGGGCGGGCCATCGAACGCTACAGTGAGCGGCGCTGGTTTCCGGTGAAGCCAGCCATGCTGGCGCGCGCGACCGGTTGGTATCACCGCTACGGCAAATGGTCGCTGCTGCTCAGTTGGGTTCCGATCATCGGCGATCCGTTGACCGTGGTTGCGGGGGTGTTGCAGGAAAAGTTCTGGCGCTTTCTGGTGCTGGTGAGCATCGCCAAAACCGGACGTTATGTGTTTTTGGCCTATGTGGTTGTCAAATGGGCAGGCGCGTGAAAGTGGTTTGATGTGAGCGCACCTGCATGCTTATGTGCCATCTGATTCCTCCGTTTCAAAATGTCACAAATGCATTGTATTCAAGGACAGTAACCGGGTGACTGCAGAAACCATGGCTATCGATCAGAAGAACCTCGAACCTCCTTCCTTTCACACAGCCTTTCTTGTTTTCCTGAAAATAGGAGTTCTGTCCTTTGGCGGACCTGCGGCGCAGATTGCGCTGATGCACCGTTTTCTGGTGGATGAGCAACGCTGGCTGACGGAAAAACAGTTTCTCAATGCCCTGAGCTTCTGCATGTTGCTGCCCGGCCCGGAAGCCATGCAACTGGCAACCTATGCGGGTTGGCGACTGCACGGGACAAAAGGCGGGTTGATGGCGGGCTTGCTGTTTGTGCTTCCCGGGGCGGTGGTTATTTTTACACTCGCGGCGCTGTATGCGCATTTCGGCGATGTCTCTCTGGTCAGCAGCCTGTTTCTGGGCATCAAGGCGGCGGTGTTGATCATTGTGGTCGAAGCGCTGCTAAAGGTGTCGAAGCGCGCGCTTGACGGGCCGGCGCACTGGATTATTGCCGGTCTGTCCTTTGTCGGTATTTTCTTTCTGGCCCTGCCATTTCCGCTGATCGTGTTTCTGGCAGGTCTGTTCGGGTTTCTGACAGCTTCGCCAAAGACAGATGAGAATCGTGTCGCAGTCAGCGTGTCCTGGCAAAAGACGGTTTGGCAGATAGCTGTCTGGCTTGTCATCTGGTGGGTGCCAGTGTTTGCAGTCGGCGCGTTTTCCGGTGCGCCGATCCTGACCGAAATCGGGACGTTCTTTTCCAAACTGGCTGTGGTGACCTTTGGCGGTGCCTATGCCGTTCTGGCCTATATGGCACAGGATGTTGTCAGCCAGTTTGGCTGGCTGACGGCTGGCGAGATGATGGATGGTCTGGGTCTGGCCGAAACAACACCCGGACCGCTGATACTGGTCACGCAATTCGTCGGATTTCTGGCGTCGTTTCGGGAGGGTGGCTTCTGGCTCGGCGCGGCCGGTGCGGCTGTCACCCTATGGGTCACTTTTGTGCCGTGTTTCCTGTGGATTTTTGCAGGGGCGCCGTATCTGGACTGGATTTCAGACCAACCAGGATTGAGCGGTGGACTATCCGCCATCACCGCTGCAGTTGTTGGTGTGATCCTCAATCTGTCGATCTGGTTTGGTCTGCATGTGCTGTTTCAAAGCGTCACAGTGCAAACAGTCGGGCCGTTGAAAATCTGGCAGCCGGATGTCACCTCGCTTGACTGGCGTGTGGTGATTCTGACCCTGCTGTGCGGTTTTTTGCTGCTGCGGCTGCGCTGGAATATCCTGTGGGTGCTGCTGTGTGCAGCCCTTGGTGGCTTGCTACTGGCGACCATATTCTGATTGGTACGGGTCGCAATAATGACAGCTCTGCGTTATAGCTGCGCGGTAATTCAGGCACTCCATTCATGCTGTGACAAGGAACCATATGGCCAGAAACGGATTTCCCACACCCTATTGGCAGGATATGCCGACAACGGATTTTGACCCGGCTGTAACAGGCGACTGGATTGCAGTGTTGCCGGTGGCTGCCATCGAGCAGCACGGCCCGCATTTGCCCGTCGCCACTGATACGGCGATCGGCACCGGCATGGTGGAAGCGACCCTGGCACGGCTGCCTGAAAACCTGCCGGCGACTTTCCTGCCGATGCAGCAGGTTGGAAAATCCAATGAACACATTTCCTCGCCCGGGACGTTGACCCATTCCTGGGAAACGGTCACACGCAGCTGGATCGAGCTGGGCGAAAGCGTGCACCGGGCAGGGGTTCGCAAATTGGTGCTGATCAACTCTCATGGCGGCAATGTGCCGATCATCGATATTGTGGCCCGCGAATTGCGGGTGCGTTTCGACATGCTGTGTGTCGCAACCGGTTGGATGCGCTTCGGCCTGCCAGAGGGCAGCTATGATCCGCAAGAGCGGATTTATGGCATCCATGGCTGCGATGTGGAAACATCCATCATGTTGCATTTGCGCCCGGATCTTGTGCGGATGGACAAGGCAGAGGATTTCCGATCAACACAATTGGACTATCTGAAGGAGTTCAAACATCTACGCGCCCATGGGCCTGCGCAGTTTGGCTGGAAGGCACAGGATCTCAATCTTGCTGGCACCGTTGGCAATGCAGCCACAGCGACAGCAGAAAAGGGCGAAGCCATTGTGAGCTATCAGGCGGAAAAATTTGTGGAGTTGCTGGATGATGTAAACCGCTTCGATCCCGGACGTCTGTGGACCGCTTCATGAGGGGCTTTGTTGCCGCCTTGTTTGCCGCGGTGTGTTTTTTCGGATCATTTGCCGGACTGGCTGACGCTCAGACACTGGGTGCCTACAAGGACAAATTGTTTTCCTATCCCAAAATTCTTGAGAAAAGTCAGGATGGGTCTTTTCTGCGCATCGATTATCGCGTCGGCCGGGATATTGATGAACGTGACAAGATCCGCGGTGCCAAGGTCAAAGGGTTTTATGTGTCCATGCGCGGGCGTAAAGGACAGGAAGATTTGTCACTGAGCTGGAATGGTGGACGCATCGAATATGCCCGGACCGGACAGGTGCGCGGTGCGCAGTGGATCATGGTCTATTTGCACGGTCGGGGCGGAGATCGCAGCCAGGGCATCAGCGACTATAATTTTGGTGGTAATTTCAATCGGCTGAAAAACCTCGCCGTGCGCAACAAGGGGCTCTATCTGGTGCCCAGCATCACCGATTTCGGCGTGCAGGGCGCACGTGATGTGGCCGCGCTGATTGCGCGTTATGCAGCACAGGCACCGGGCGCAAAGATTGTTCTGGCCTGCGGCTCCATGGGCGGTCAGATTTGCTGGCAATATCTGAATGGTTCCATCAACGTGCCGCCGCTGTCCGGTGTCCTTATGCTGGCGACCCATGCGGATAATCAGTTTTTGGCCAGTTCACACCTGTCAGCCAATGGCAGGCCTGTGCCGATTGTGTTCGGACACGGCACGCTGGACGGTGCCTTTGCCTGGCAAAAGACCAAAGCACTGTTTGACAGCATACAGGTTGCCAGACCGAATTACCCGGTGCGCATGCGCCTGTTCAATACGGGTAAACACGGCACGCCGATCCGCATGATCGACTGGCGTCACGAACTCAACTGGATTTTTGCGAATAGTTGAGCCGAAGGTATCTGGCCTTTGTGGTTGATGGGTCCTCGAAACAAGTCCGAGAACGACGGCCTTGGGAGGGTGTCTTAAGGGGTAGCGTGTCGTCGTTGATTTTGAAACTTTGGTGTCAGCGGGGACGTTGTTTGCGGTTGGGAATGTCGGCATCTGATGCCGTTATCCAGTGTCTAACATCCGATGCCAATATCTGGTGCCGCCATCCAGTACCAACACCTGATGCCGTCGTTCTCGGACTTGTTCCGAGAACCCACATGATGCGCCGTGCAAATGCGTCACTTCAAATTGGAGACGTAGTGGAAATTGTCGGTCAGGCAATAGGATATGCGCCATTCAACCGGGCGGCCTGATAGTGCGTAGGCGATTCGGTCGATGCGCAGCAATGGGGTTCCGGTGGCGCAGCCGAGGCGTTTTGCGGTGCCTTCTTCCGCGGCCACTGCTTTGAGTTTTTCTTCGGCCCGGACAATAGATTGACCGAATATCTGGTCGAACAGAGCATAGATGTTGCTGGGCAGGGGTTTGATCTTATCCAGACCGTCAAACAATAATTGCGGCAATACGATTTTTTCAGCGATCAACGGGGCGCTTTGCAAGGTGCGGTTTCGCTCCATCCGCCAGACCTGTTCATTGGCTGCCAGATCAAGTGCCGCACGTTCCCGGTGGGTTGCCGAGCCGCTGTCGAGGCTGAGCAACTGGCTTTGTGGGAAATGATTGTCGTCTTTCTTGCCCTGATCGGGTGACAGCATGAAATACTGAAACAGCGCCCGCTCCTGGGTATGCTCGGCCACAAAGGTGCCACGCCCTTGGCGCCGCACGACGATGTTTTCATCCGTTAGTTCATCCAGGGCCTTGCGCACAGTGCCCTGACTCACACCCAGTTCGACGGCCAGATGCTGTTCGCTGGGCAACGCATCGCCGGGCATCCAGATCTTGTTGATCAGCCGTTCAAGCAACTGATGTTTCACCTGCGCATAAAGCGGGCGGAAGCCGAGCGACCGGGTGTTTTGTTCGGGCGTCTGCCGACCTATTTCAACTTTACTCATAGGTGTCTCGCGGGTCTTTTTCAAAATAACCAAATAAGGTTATCACTCACCGTTGACAGTGTCACTTGTCTTATGTCTTATATAAGACTGAATCGCGCTGATCATCTGCAGTGCGGGCATTCACAATTAAACAGAGGGCGTTGGATCTCCGACGTAGTGATTATGAGCATTCCGCATCTGCTGGTGCATGATAAAGAAGATAATGTTGGTGTGGTTGTCGTTGAAGGACTGACCGCTGGCACTGACATGCTTTGCGTGGTGACTGAAGACAATTCGTCTTTCAACCTTACTGCCAAGGCAGATGTTCCGATTGGTCACAAGGTTGCTCTGAAAGATCTGAGCGCTGGTGATACAGCCATCAAATATGGTCAGGACATCGGCAAGATGATCGGCAGCGCTGAAAAGGGCGGCCATGTTCACACCCAGAATCTCAAAACAAAACGCTGGTAGGAGAGAGCCATGAACACGGAAACATTTTTTGGTTACCGCCGAGAGAACGGTCGCGTTGGCATCCGCAACCATGTGGTAATCTTGCCGGTCGACGATATCTCAAACGCTGCTGTTGAAGCTGTTGCCAACAATATCAAAGGCACGCTTGCACTGCCACACGCCTATGGCCGACTGCAATTCGGGGAAGATCTCGATCTGCATTTCCGCACCATAATCGGAACCGGTGCCAACCCCAATGTGGCCGCTGTCATCGTGATCGGTATCGAGCCAAGCTGGACACAGAAAATTGCTGACGGCATTGCTGAAACCGGCAAACCCGTTGCAGCGTTTTCGATTGAACAGAATGGTGATCTGAAAACCATCATGAACGCATCCCACAAAGCGAAGGAATTCGTTCACTGGGCATCTGAAAAGCAACGCGAGGAATGCGATATTTCCGAGCTTTGGATTTCGACAAAATGTGGTGAGTCCGATACAACAACCGGTCTCGGCTCCTGTCCGACCGTTGGCAATATGTATGACAAATTGCTGCCAAAGGGCATTTATGGCGTGTTTGGTGAAACGTCTGAAATCACCGGTGCAGAGCATCTTTGCAAGGCACGGGCGATTGATGATGACGTGGCCGAGCGCTGGTATGCCATGTGGAAGGCCTATCAAGATGATGTGATTTTTGCGCATCAGACTGATGATCTGTCCGACAGCCAACCGACCAAAGGCAATATTCTGGGCGGCCTCACCACGATTGAGGAAAAGGCGCTGGGCAATCTTGAGAAGATCGGACGGACGTCAAAATTCATCGATATTCTGGAACCTGCTGAAGCACCGAAAAAGGGCAAGGGCCTTTATTTCATGGACAGTTCCTCAGCGGCTGCGGAATGCGTGACACTGATGGGCGCTGGCGGCTATGTTGTTCACACCTTCCCGACCGGGCAGGGCAATGTGGTCGGCAATCCGATTGTTCCGGTCGTCAAGATCACGGCAAATCCGCGCACGGTCCGGACCATGCCCGAGCATGTGGATCTTGATGTGAGCGGTATTCTGCGCCGGGAAATGACCATTGATCAGGCGGGTGACGCTTTGATCGAGATGATTGTGCGCACTTCCAATGGCCGCCTCACAGCTGCCGAAGCGTTGGGTCATCGGGAATTCGTCATGACCAAGCTGTATCGCAGCGCCTGATCAGGGCCTGAATTGGAGGACTGCCTATGGCTGACATAGTTGTCAGCGAGTTCATGGACGAGGCCGCCCTTGAGGCGGCCCGTTCCTTGTATGACGTTTTATATGATCCCGGTCTTGTGGATGACATGGATGCCTTGCTGGCTGAAATTCCCAGCGCCAAGGCTCTGATTGTCCGGAACCGGACACAGGTGCGGGGTGCCTTGCTGGAGGCGGCGACAAATTTGCAGGTTGTCGGGCGTCTTGGTGTGGGACTGGACAATATCGACATGGATGCATGCGCGGCCAAGGGGATTGCGGTGCACCCGGCCTCGGGTGCCAATGATTTGTCGGTTGCTGAATATGTCATCACCAACGCCATGGTTTTGCTGCGCGGGGCCTATCTGTCGACGGCTGATGTGGTCGCCGGTGAATGGCCACGCGGGCGTTTGATGGGCCGGGAAATCAGCGGGAAGATTCTGGGTCTGGTGGGGTATGGTGCCATTGCGCGGGAAACCGCATTGCGCGCCAGAGCGCTGGGCATGACCATTATCGGGTTTGATCCGTTTCTGGAAGCGGGTGATCCGAGATGGGGTGAGACGGAAAAAGTCGCTCTTGCGGATCTGCTGTCGCGCGCCGATGTGGTCAGCCTGCATGTGCCGCTGACAGACCAAACCAAAAACCTGATTGACGAAGCTGCGCTCAAATCGATGAAGTCGGACGCAATCTTGATCAATGCAGCGCGGGGCGGCGTTGTGGATGAAAAAGCTCTGGCCGACGTCCTGCGTCAGGGGCATCTTGGTGGGGCGGCACTGGATGTTTTTGAGAGCGAGCCGGTTTCTGCGCAGGACGGTGAAAAATTTGCCGGCATACCAAACCTCATTCTGACCCCGCATATTGCCGGTGTCACCGATGAGAGTAATATCCGGGTTTCAGACGTCACCGTGGCCAATGTGCTATCGGTGCTCCAGTCATAAGGCAGACGATTATGGAAGACCGTCAGGTCAGTCTTGCGGACGCGCGTGATTTTGCGTGCGAAACGCTTGTAGGTTTCAATACATCACCCAAGAATGCCCGTCTGGTTGCGGAGGCTATTGTCGCCGCCGAGGCAGATGGTCTGAAGGGCCATGGCCTGTCGCGCTTGCAGGGCTACAGTGCCCAGGCCAAAACCGGCAAGGCTGATGGTCATGCTGTGCCGGTCTTGTCGCGTCCGGCACCGGGCGTTGTGCAAGTTGACGGCAAGGGCGGCTTTGCATATCCGGCACTCAAGATCGGGCTGGAAGCGCTGGTCGATGTGACCAAAAGCCAGGGCATTGCCATGCTGGGTATCCATCATTCCAACCATTGTGGTGTGGCCGGACATCATGTGGAAAAATTGGCGGAACAGGGCCTGGTGGCCTTGATGTTTGCCAATGCGCCCGCATCAATTGCCCCCTGGGGAGGCCGTCGCGCGATTTATGGCACCAATCCGATTGCCTTTGCCACTCCGCAGCAGGACAGGGTACCGCTGGTGGTCGATCTGTCGGTTTCAAAAGTGGCGCGTGGCAACATCATGGCCGCCGCCCAGCGGGGGGACTCGATTCCCGAAGGCTGGGCACTGGACCCAGATGGCAATCCGACAACCGATGCAAAAGCCGGACTGGCAGGCACCATGCTGCCGATGGGCGATGCCAAGGGCACTGCATTGGCTTTGATGGTGGAAATTCTGTGTGCGACACTTGTGGGTGCCAATCATTCCTATGAGGCCTCCAGTTTTTTTGACGGTGAGGGCTCACCTCCCGGCACTGGCCAGCTTGTACTGGCGATCAATCCGGCGGCTTTCGGCCGGGACTATCTGGCACGTCTGACTGAATTGGTATTGTCCGTCGAAGAGCAGGATGGAACCCGGCTTCCGGGCGATCGCAGGCTGGCCAACCGCAAGAAAGCCGAACTTGAGGGCGTGACGATAACAGCTTCCCTGATGAAGGCACTGGCCGCAATCTAGCGCGGTTTTGCGTCTCCGCTCTTTTATCGCAACTCCATTCCAGATATGCTTCGGCACATCGCGCAACTCATGCGCCGCAGAATCATTGCCCCGGAGAATAGTGTGTCAGATAAACCAACCTATACCGCGTTGGAGCTATTGGAAAAACTCGTCGCCTTTCCAAGTGTCTCAAGAGTAAGCAATCTGCCTGTCATAGACTTTATTGAAGACTATCTGAACGCCTACGGCGTCGCGTCAACGCGTGTCTATAATGAGGATGGCACCAAAGCCAGCCTGTATGCGACGGTTGGTCCGCAGGTGCCAGGCGGTGTGGTTCTGTCAGGGCATACAGATGTGGTGCCTGTGGATGGTCAGGACTGGACGACAGATCCCTTTACCGTCACACGCAAGGGCGACCGGCTATACGGGCGTGGCACCTGCGACATGAAGGGGTTTCTTGCGCTGGGACTGGCACAACTGCCAGCCATGGTTGCCGCTGATCTGGAACGTCCGATCCATTTTGCGTTTTCCTATGATGAGGAACTGGCCTGCCTTGGCGCATGGGATCTGGTGGCAGAAATGGCCAAACATGTCGCCATGCCCGCAGCCGTCATTGTTGGCGAGCCAACCAATATGGAAGTGGTTACCGGACATAAGGGCTTCATGAATTTGAAGACCCATGTGCGCGGTTTTGAGGTGCATTCCAGCCTGTCGCATACCGGTGTATCCGCGGTCATGATTGCGGCCAGACTGGTTACGTATCTGTCGGATATGAGTGAGCAGAACAGACAGGCCGCGGACCCGCTAAATCCGTTTGTGCCGAACTGGTCAACAGTGCATTGCGGCCAGATAGAAGGTGGAACAGCGCACAATATCGTGGCCAAGGATTGCTGGTTTGTGACCGATATCCGGGCCATTGCCGGCGAAACACCACGCCAGTATTTCGAACGATATGTGGCACATATAAGAGATGAGGTGGAGCCAGCGATGCAGGCTATCCACCCGGATACCGGAATTGATATTGAAATTCTCTCGGAAGTTCCCGGTCTGGCTCCCGAGAATAATGGCATTGCCGAAGAACTGGCCCGATCCCTGACAGGAGACAATGGCTCTCATGTTGTCTCTTACGGCACTGAGGCAGGGCAGTTTCAGGGTGTCGGCTTTTCGGTTGTGGTTTGCGGGCCGGGCTCGATCAAACAGGCCCATCAGCCAAATGAATATCTGGACATATCCGAACTTGAAACAGGAAGCCATTTCGTTCGGGATCTCATAAAGCGGCAATCGAAATAAGCTGTATCAGCTGCTCGCTACCCAGCAGGGATGCCACTGTCGCACCGCGCGGCTGACAGGTTGCTGTGGATCCTCGGAACAAGTCCGTGGATGACGCGCTCATAGGTTCGTTCTGATCGATCATTGGTTGCGGGATTTCCTCCTCTCCACCGTCATTCTCGGACTTGTTCCGCGAATCCACGGGATCTGGGGATGACAGCAAAGCCGCACATATGGTCATCAGGTGACTTCGAGTGCGTCTCTGGATCGAAAAACTTCACGGGACGCGACACTTGTTACAAAATGCGACATAACAATCGATCACATCTTCGTTTTTTCCTTGAATGAACGGCTCTAAAGACCAATGTCCCCACAACACGGAAAACGATAGTCTTTCGGGGACAGTGTACTTTAAGTTTTCGCAGGGACTCAAAGTGCAACTGACACTCTGACAGATGTGCCCGATATATTTTTGAACATTTGGTAGAGACCAGTATGGACACTTTGACGCGCATGCGAACATTTATTGCGGTCGTGGACGAGGACGGGTTTTCTGCTGCTGGGCGGGCACTTGGCCGTTCCAAGGCTCTGGTGTCCAAATATATCAGCGAACTGGAAGATGAGTTGGGCGTGCGTCTGTTGAACAGGACCACGCGAAAATTGTCGCTCACCGAAATCGGCCATGCCTATTTCCACGAGGCGCAGACGATCATTCACCAGGTCGATATGCTGCAGGAAAGTGTTCAGGATAAAAGTGGCAAGCCCAAAGGCTTGTTACGGATTTCTGCGCCGCGCTCGCTGGCCGATTCTCCCCTTGTGCGAACCATCATGGACTTTGCCAAGGAGGAACCGGATGTGGCGCTGGAACTGGTTCTGGAAGACCGTTTCGTTGATCTCATTCAGGAGGCTTTTGACGTTGCCATTCGCATCACAGCGCTGGAAGATTCCAGCCTGATTGCCCGGCGCCTCGGCTCGTTCCGGATGGTCACCTGCGCATCCCCCGAATTTATTGAAGCAAATGGCGCGGTTTCCGTCCCCGCTGACCTGCATGACAAGCCCTGCATCATCGACAGCAATCTGAAATCACGTCAGAACTGGACATATCATGATCAGGGCAGACGGGTGACTGTGCCGGTCAAGGGCCGCGTGGAAATCAATTCGCTGCAGGCGATTCGCTTTGGGGCTTTGGCTGGCCTTGGCTATGCGCGGACATTGCACATGCTGGTGGCTGAAGATCTGAAGCAAGGACGGCTTGTTCAGGTTCTGGAAGATTATGAAGCCAATGATGTGGGCATTTTTGTCGTTTATGCCAATCGCCGCCATCTTTCTTCCAAAATTCGCGCCTTTGTGGATTATATGAGCAAGAATTATCAAAAAACCGAGGACTGATTCGTTGTGACCCGTTACGGAGTGTCCTGTCTTGTTTTCAGCGCTGCTTTCCTGACTGCGCTGGCATCCGTTCAATTTGCCGAGGCGCATCCCCATGTGTGGGTGGATACGCGTGCCGAAGTGGTTTTTGATGAACAGGACCGTGTGTCCGCTGTACGTCATGCCTGGACCTTTGACGATGCTTTTTCCGTCTATGTCATTCAGGGGCTCGATGAAAACGAGGACGGCATTTACACGCGTGAAGAATTGTCGTCGCTGGCTCAGGTCAATGTGGAAAGCCTCGCGGAATTCGAATTCTTTACCTTTATGGGTGTGGAAGAGGCTGAGGTGGATTTCGATGGTCCCATCGATTATTGGCTCGACTATGATGCCGATCGCACTCGCCTGACACTGAATTTCACGCTGCCGCTCAAGCAACCTGCCCTTGTCATTGGTGATCTCATTCTGGAAATCTATGATCCGGAAGCCTTTGTGGCTTTTTCGGTGACTGAAGCGGATTCCATCAAGCTGGCAGCCGGTGCGCCCGGAAATTGCAGTGTCGAAGTCAAGCCTGCGGAAGAAATGGATGATGCCTTTGCCGCAGCTCTGGCCGAATTGCCGGTGGATCAGCGTCAGGTTCCGGACGAGTTTTTCTCCGTCACGTCCAAACTCTCCAATTCTGCGGTTATTCGGTGTCGGTAAAGCCTGTACTTGTCGGACTGATTTTTCTATGCCTTGGCACCACCCTTGCCGTTGCCCAAAGCGGCCCGTTCGGTGTTGGTGCGCCAGAGGCCGCTCCGATTCCGGCAGATGGTGTTTTTTCAGATTTCTTTCGCTGGGTTGCCGCGGAACAAAGTGCCTTTTACCGGCAATTGACCGGGTCCCTGCGTGACATGAAAGACAATGGCAGCGCCTTCTGGACGCTGATCAGCCTCAGCTTTCTATATGGTGTGTTTCACGCTGCTGGCCCGGGCCATGGTAAAGTAGTGATGTCATCCTACGTGCTGGCCAACCGGGAAACAGCGAAAACAGGGGCGGTTCTGTGCCTGCTGTCTTCATTGCTGCAGGCCCTTGTCGCGATAGCCGTGATTTCCGTTCTGGCAGTGGTGTTCAATGCCACAAGCCTGGTGATCAGCGATGCCAGCCGTATGCTGGAGCTAGGGTCCTATGTGATGGTGGTGGTGCTCGGGGCCTATCTGTTTTTCAAGGCGGTGCGTGGCCTTGTGGGCGCGCGGCCGGTTTCACATGGGCATCACCACACGCACAGCCACGACCATGATCATCATGATGAAAATTGTGGCTGCGGACACGCTCATGTGCCCAGCCCGGAACTGGCAGATCAGGCGCGGGGTGGAATAAAGGCCGCCGCTGCTGCGATTTTCTCAGTTGGGCTTCGCCCCTGCACAGGTGCTTTGATTGTGCTTGTGTTTGCTTTGGCACAAGGCTTGTTCTGGGCCGGGGTGCTGTCCGCACTGGCCATGGGACTTGGCACGGCGATAACGGTCACGACCCTGATGTTCATGGCCGTTGGCACACGCAGGGCGACGCTTCTGTTCACTGGCACGAACACTCGCAGCGCAGCCTATGTGCTGAATGGCATTCAATTGCTCGGTGCCGTAGCTGTGTTCCTGCTGGGTGCTATCTTGCTGACAGCAGCCTTGCTTTAGGCTCTGGATGGTGTGGATCCTCGGAACAAGTCCGAGGACGACGAACCTGTAGGTTCGTTTTACCGGTTTTCGTTTCCTGGTATCCCCAAACATCCACCCACTGCCGTCGTCCTCGGACTTGTTCCGAGGATCCAAAGACGCTTCAATCCCGTATCACAGACCCAAAAAACTCGAAAATCTGTTTCGACACCGGATCACTCGCGGCCCAGTATTCGGGGTGCCATTGCACGCCCAAGGCGAAGGCTTTGGCGTTGTCTACCGAGACCGCTTCAATGGTGCCGTCATCGGCTGTGGCTTCTATGGACAGTCCATCTGCTAACCGGTCGATGGCCTGCCGGTGTAGGGAGTTGATTGCGATGGGTGTGGTGCCGAGGATGCGTGCCAGCAGTCCATCCTTTACCGGTGTGATGGTGTGGGCGATCTTGTAGCGCACATCTTGATCCGGATGCACGACCGCACGGTGATCCATGATGCCTGTATTTTCCTGAATCTCTGTATGCAGTGTCCCGCCAAGGGCCACGTTCAGTTCCTGATGGCCGCGACAAATGGCCAGCAGCGGGGTGCCGCGTGCGATGGCGCTGCGGATCAGCGGCAGAGTGGTGGCGTCACGGTCATGATCATAGGGTTCATGGCTTTGGGTTGGTTCCTGACCATAGACTTTTGGAAAAACATTGCTTTTTGAGCCTGTTACGACAACGCCGTCGACCCGGCTCAGCACGCTTTCAAAGTCGGTTTCGGTGGCCAGATCTGGTAGAATGAGGGGCTGCGCCCCAGAAATGTTCGAGACGGCTTTCAGGTAGGTATCAATGGCGCCATGCCAATTATAACCGCCTGTCTGCACAACATCTGCGGTAACCAGAACCAGAGGTTTCATGAGTGTATCCAAAGAAAATCAACAGAATTCAGATTGCACCATATCCTATCCTACTTCCACCACAATTCGGCACCAAATGCTCCTGCGTAAGTCGAACCGAAGCTGCCAAGCGTGTCGCGAAACGCCGCAGCTTATGAAACCACAAAAAAGAGACCATGTTACCAAATCAATCGATCGAGCCACAGGAAATTGAGGCAATAACCGACGGCTGCGTAAATGCGCGGCGTGACTATATTCTGGGCCTTTGGGCCGGGAGCCAGATGGGCCTTTGCGGAGACGATCTGCAGCTTTATGTCCGTGATGTGATTTACACCGACCGGATCACTCCTGGAGCGGGTCCAATGATCAAAAAAGTCGCTCGTGATTTTTCAAAGTGTGGTGTTGCTCTGGCGAATAACCAGATCAGTGCTGCCTTTCAGAATGCCGAACGCACAGCGCGCATCGAGATGCTCGTTACCGACTGATTTCCAGTTCGTGCTGGTCAGCCCCATTTGGCTGGCCAGCTTTCTTTCCGGTCGCAGTTCTAAACACCGCGCGCGGCAAGCACTTCGATCTCAACCACAAATTCTTTGAGCGCAAAGCCAGATACAACCATCAAGGTTGATGCGGGTGGCGGCTCCGACACGTACCGGTCTCGCGCGCGCATGTAACCAGCCAGATGATCCCGATGGCTGACATAGGCATTGACCCGCACAATGTGCGACAAATCCATCTTTGCACTTGCCAGAATTTCCGCGATGTTCTGAAATATCAGATCGGTCTGCGCCTCTGCGCCTTCGGGAATATGATCATCGGGCGTTATGCCCAATTGCCCGGAACAGACAAGAAGTCTGGAGCCCGGCGGCACTTCCACGCCGTGGCTGTAATTTGCAAAAGGTGCTCTGATTGTGCCCGGCGTGTGGCGCGGAAACTGATCTGCCATTTGGGTTCGTCCTGCTGTTGACTGTCAAATTTGTTTTACAACATATCTCGTATATACGGCATTATCTGACCAGTCCCGGTCTGAATCCTGGCGAAAAAGGTGCCAGGGTGGATATTGCGTCACCTTGGCGCTTGATTTTTGGGTGCGCTGCATCACACACTGTTGGGGACCCTCCCAAAGCGGTCTCAATTTTCGCAAGCAAAAGGAATCTTGCAATGGTGTTCAACCACACGAAAACCCTCGCGGCTTTTGGCGCGCTCGCTCTGAGTGCCACTTTCGCAACCCAATCCAGTGCTCTTGAAGACGTTACCTTTGGAACCAACTGGCTGGCACAGGCCGAACATGGCGGCTTTTATCAATCGGTGGTTGATGGCACATATGAGGCCTGTGGCCTCAATGTCAGTATCGCACCAGGCGGGCCACAGGTGAACAACCGCGCCTTGTTGCTGGCAGGCAAGATTGAATTTCATATGGGCGGCAACATGCTGCAGCCCTTCTCCGCCGCCGAGCAGAACATTCCAGTTGTGGTTGTGGCCTCCATGTTCCAGAAAGAACCTCAGGTTCTGATCAGCCATCCCGATCAGGGTTTTGACACATGGGAAAGCCTCAAGGACGCAACCCTTCTGCTCGGGGAAACCGGCTTTCAGAGTTATTATCAATGGATGATGGCCGAGTATGGTTTTACCGTCGAACAACGTGAGCCATATACGTTCAACGCAGCACCCTTCCTGGCGAACAAGAAATCCGCGCAGCAGGGCTACATCACATCTGAGCCATTTGCGATTGAACGTGAAGGTGGCTTCAAGCCCAATCTGTTCCTGTTGGCGGATTATGGTTTTGACACTTACTCCACCACAATTGAAGCGATGCAGGCGACGATTGATGCGAAGCCTGAAGTCGTACAGTGCTTCGTGGATGGCTCGGCATTGGGTTGGGTGAATTATCTTTATGGTGACAATGCTGCTGCCAATGAGATGATCAAGAAAGACAATCCTGACATCACTGACGAGCAGATTGCCTTCTCCGTCGAAACGATGAAGGAGTATGGCATTGTGGATAGTGGCGATTCTGAAACCATGGGCATTGGTGCCATGACGGATGAGCGGCAGAAAAGCTTCTATGACAAGATGGTGGCTGCCGGTGTCACACCCGCAGACCTCGACATTTCAAAGATCTACACGCTGGACTTCATCAACAAGGGCGTTGGTGTCGAGTTGAAGAAAAAACTCACCGGCATGTAATCGATCCCGTTTCCCGGTCGCGGCGGAAAACCACCGCGATCGGACTATCTTCCAAGGCAGTTTTCTCGTGAACCAATCGCCTCTGATTTCCCTTAATGGCATTACAAAATCCTTTTCCAACGGCACGGTCGCCTTGCGCGATATGGCGATGGATGTTCAGCAGGGGGAGTTTGTCAGTCTGCTTGGCCCCTCCGGCTGCGGTAAATCCACCGCATTGCGGATTATTGCCGGTCTTGCGCCTGCAACAACTGGAACCGTGTCTTGGGGCGATACGTCTGACAGTTCTGTCGCAGACTCGTCTCATGATGTGAGCTTCGTATTTCAGGAACCAACACTGATGCCCTGGGCCACGGTGTTCGGGAACGTTTTCCTGCCACTGAAACTCAAAGGGCAGAGCAAGGCTGCTGCCAGAGAGGCCGTGATGGAGGCTCTGGCGCTGGTCGGTCTTGAACAATTTGAAAATTCCTATCCGCGTGAATTGTCCGGTGGCATGAAAATGCGGGTGTCAATTGCGCGCGCTCTGGTGACCAGGCCCCGGCTGTTGCTGATGGATGAGCCGTTTGCCGCGCTCGATGAAATTACGCGTTTCAAGCTCAACAATGATCTTCTGGAACTGTGGCAACGCTTCAACTGGACTGTCATCTTCGTTACTCATTCCGTGTTTGAATCGGTTTATCTTTCCAACCGGATTGTGGTGATGGCCGCCCGACCGGGCCGGGTTGTGGATGACATGGCAGTTGACGCGCCTTACCCGCGCGATGAATCCTTCCGCACCAGTGATATCTACAGCCAGCACTGCCGTGAAGTCTCCGCTGCCCTGCACAAGGCTATGGATTCCTATCAACCGGGGACAGCGGCATGAGCCAGATCAATACCCAAAGCGGTGCTGCAATTGCCAATGATGCGGTGTTGATTGACCCCGTTGAAGTGGCCCGTGCCCGCGCCAAACGGCGTGACCGGGTCCTGCAATGGCTGCTTCCTCTGATCATTTTTGCAATTGCCATTTTTCTTTGGGACCAATTGTGTGTCTGGAATGAAATTCCGTCGTATATTCTGCCGCGACCGGGGCTTGTCTGGAATACGCTGGTGACGGATTGGGGGCTGCTGTCATTCTCGTTGCTCAATACACTCAAGATTACATTTCTGAGCCTGGCGCTGGCGATTGGCGGTGGCGTGGGGCTGGCGGTGCTGTTCACGGTGTCGCGCCGTGTGGAAATGTCATTGTTTCCTTTTGCTATCATTTTGCAGGTGACACCGATTGTCGCGGTGTTTCCGCTGATCAACATCTATGTGGATGACCAGACTGCAAAGCTGCTGCTGTGCGCATGGATCGTCGCGTTCTTTCCGATCCTGTCCAATACGACGCTTGGCCTTAACTCGGTGGATCATAATCTGCGTGATCTGTATCGGCTTTATGGAGCGTCCCGCTGGCAGACCCTGTGGCATCTGCAACTGCCTGCTGCGATGCCATTCTTTCTTGGTGGTTTGAAAATTGCCGGTGGGCTGGCGCTGATTGGCGCTGTCGTGGCGGAGTTTGTGGCGGGTGCTGCGGGCCAGAGTTCCGGCCTGGCATCGCGCATCATCGAGGCAGGCTACAGGCTGAATGCACCGCGGCTGTTTGCGGCGCTGCTGTTGATATCGGTCACCGGAATTCTGATCTTTTTTGCCACTTCCCTGATTTCCCATCTGATTTTGCGTAAATGGCATGAAAGTGCTCTAAAAAGAGAAATTTGAAGCATGAGGTTAAAAGCATGACGTCATTGCCAGGGTTTCTGACTGTCCCCAAGTTTGAGCGCTATGTGCTGTCCCGCGGCCGGGTTCCGGCAGCGCTGATCGCACATCTGGATGACATGCCGTTTCCAAAGGTCGGATTTCCACCGGATCAGGATCTGGTCTGTGCTGATTTTCTGATTGAGAACGGCCAGTTGAAAGCTATCGCTGCGCCCGGTTCCTTTGATGGCGAACTTGCAGTTCTGGATCTGGACCAGTCGATGGTGCTGCCCGCCTTTACCGAATTGCACACGCATCTGGACAAGGGGCACATACAACCCCGACAGCAAAACCCTGATGGCTCTTTTGATGGAGCGCTGCAAAGCGTGACAGCTGACAGACTTGCCAATTGGAGTGCAGAAGACGTTCGCAGCCGGATGGAATTCAGTCTGCGCTGTGCCTATGCGCATGGAACGCAGTCGATCCGGACCCATCTGGATTCAGCGGAAGGGCAGCACAGCATTTCCTGGCCTGTCTTTGCCGAGATGCGCACCGACTGGGCGGACCGCATATCTCTGCAGGCCGCGTCGCTTGTTGGCATTGAAGCGTTGGCAGATGATGCCCAGCGGTTGGCCGTTCTGCAAAGTGTTCTGGCTGTGGGGGGAATAGCTGGCGCAGTTACCTACATGGTGCCGGAACTGGACGCGACGCTGGATCACATGTTTCGCGATGCGATGGATGCCGGCATTGATCTGGATTTTCATGTTGATGAAACGCTTGATCCGGACGCACATTCCCTTGCGGTGATTGCCGAAAAAGCCATTGCGCTGAATTATCAGGGTCGCATTACCTGCGGCCATTGCTGTTCCCTGTCGCGTCAGACAGATGACGCCGTGGACCGGACACTTGATCTGGTGGCGCAGGCCAACATCACTGTGGTCAGCCTGCCGATGTGCAATCTCTATCTGCAGGACCGGGGCACAGTCGGTGCTGGTCCGGATGCTCCGCGCCGAACGCCTCGATACAGAGGTGTCACCTTGCTGCATGAAATGAAAGCACGCGGCATTCCTGTGGCTGTTTCATCGGATAATACGCGCGATCCGTTTTATGCCTATGGCGATCTGGATGCGCTGGAAGTTTACCGGGAGGCGACCCGCATCGCGCATCTGGATCATCCCGTCGGAGACTGGATCCTGATCATTACCGAGACACCCGGAATGACCATGGGACTGGAAGGTGGTTTCGCCGTTGACGGGCCAGCTGATCTGGTTTTGGTAAAAGCCCGCAGTTTCAATGAATTGCTGTCGCGTCCGCAGATGGATCGTGTCGTTCTGCGGCATGGGCAGGCTATTGAGCGGGTGCTGCCGGATTATCGCGAACTGGACGATCTGCTGTCCTGAAATCATATGTTCCAAGGAGTATCGCACATGGATGTTGCCAGGCTGAAAGCTGATCTGGCCCCGGTCAAATGCGAAGACAATGCGGCCATCGTCAAACAGAAAAGCCGGGATTTCTTTTGGTATTCACCGGTGCTGAAACGTCAACTGGACGGGGTCACGGCTGATCTGATTGCTTCGCCGGTCAGCGAAGCTGAGGTCATCCATGTGCTGAAGACCTGTTTTGCCCATGATGTGCCGGTCACGCCGCGCGGAACGGGGACGGGCAATTACGGCCAGGCGATGCCCTTGTCGGGCGGTGTGCTGCTTGATTTGTCCAAATTCAACAAGGTAAAGCAGATTTCCACTGGGCGGTTTATCGCAGAACCGGGTGCCGTGATTGCTGCCATTGATAAGCAGGCGCGGCAAAGCGGGCAGGAAGTGCGGATGCATCCATCGACCTATGCGACCGCTTCAATCGGTGGCTTTATTGCCGGTGGTTCTGGTGGCGTGGGTTCGATCAATTTTGGTGGGTTGCGTGATCTGGGAAATGTCATCCGGCTGCGGGTGGTGACCATGGAAGCAGAGCCGCGTGTTCTGGAACTGGGCGGCGAAGATCTGCAGAAGGTGAGCCATGCTTATGGCACCAATGGCATTATCACTGAAGTGGAAATGCCGCTTGGCCCGGCCTATGACTGGGTGGATGTGCTGGTCGGGTTTGACCCTGCCGGGGGCGATGCGTTTGATGGGTGGATGGAAGCCGTTCGGTTTGGAGATCATCTTGGCTTGCAGGATGGTATTCTGACCAAGAATATTGCACCCATTCAGGCACCGATTCCCGAGCATTATTTCCTGCGCCACCGCAAATTCATCAAGAGCGGTCAGTCGGTGTGCGTTTGCATGGTTGCACCTTTCGCAATGGATGCCTTTGCCACCTTTGTGGCGCGTGGCCCGGGGCAGATTCTATATCGCTCGGACACCGCTACTGATGAAGAAAAGAAAGGCTTGCCTCCGGCCTTTGAACTGGCCTGGAACCATACCACCTTGCGCGGTCTCCGGGTTGACCCCGAGATCACCTACCTTCAGGTGCTCTATCCCTTTCCGGACCAGATTGCGCGTGTGGAAGCTGTCTCGAAGCTCTTTCCGGACGAAGTCATGGGCCATCTGGAATATGTCCGCTTTGACGGGCATGTCACGTGTTTTGGCTTGCCAATCGTGAAGTTCACCACAGAGGAGCGCCTCGACGAGATCATTCGCATCCACGAAGAAGAAGGTTGCCCGATCTTCAACCCGCATCGTTATACGCTGGAGGAAGGCGGTATGAAGCAGACGGATGCTGTGCAACTGGATTTCAAGCGTGAGGCTGACCCCAAAGGATTGCTGAATCCAGGGAAAATGGTGGCTTGGGATAATCCGGATTTCGACTTTTCCAACCAGACCTATCTGTTTCCGGGGCTGGAGCGACGATAAATGCGGGTTCATGTCATTTTTGCGCATCCGGTGGAAACCAGTTTCAACGCGTCCATGCACAGGATGGTGGTGGAAACGCTGACAGAGGCCGGGCATGAGGTTGATGATTGCGATCTGTATGCAGAAGGCTTCGATGCTGTTCTATCGCGGCAAGAACGCCTGAATTACCACGATACGGATATCAACCGCCAACCGGTTGCTGCCTATGTGGACAGGCTGCTGAATGCAGAGGCGCTGGTGTTTGTGCATCCGATCTGGAATTTCGGGCTTCCCGCCATTTTGAAGGGCTATATGGACCGGGTTCTGTTGCCCGGTGTGTCGTTTCATATTTCAGATGGGAAGCTGACGCCTGGTCTGCTGCATCTGCGCAAGCTGGCCTGTGTGGTCACCTATGGCGCGCAAAGATGGCGGGCCATGGTTCTGGGTGATCCACCGCGCAAGATAGCAACGCGGATGATGCGCGCCACGATGAAACCCGGCACGCCCGTCTGGTATCTTGCCCAATATGACATGAACAATGTCACTGACGCGCAGCTTCAACAACATTTGGAGCGTACGCGTCAGAAATTATTGAAATTCTGATTTAGTTGTTCAACTAAACCAGTTCTTCACCAACGAAAGCCTTCTCGACCACAAACTGGCCGGGGCGGCTGTTGGAGCCTTCTTCCAGACCAGCAGCGGAACAGATGTCTTTTACATCCTGGTTCAGCGCCATCGATCCGCATATCATGACGCGGTCATCACTGTTGAGCTCGCTGATGCCGAGATCAGAATAGAAGGTGCCATCGCGCATCAAATCTGTGATGCGGCCTTGATGGGACGATGTTTCGCGGGTGGTGGTGGCGTAGTGCTTCAGCTTGTCTGCGGCATCCTCACCGACCAGCGGATCAGCCAGCGTGCGTTTTATCAGTTCATGGCCATAATCTAATTCCGCATTGGTGCGGCAGGTATGAGCCAGAACAACTTCATCATAGGCGGCATAAGTGTCGGGATCGCGAATGATGGAGGCGAAGGGGGCAATGCCGGTGCCGGTCGCGATGAGGAACAGGCGTTTGCCAGGCAGCAGGGCATCCAGCACCAGCGTTCCGGTTGGCTTTGGCCGAACAATGACCTGATCGCCAATCTGAATGTTCTGCAGACGAGACGTCAATGGCCCGTGCGGCACCTTGATGGAGTAAAACTCCAGTTCTTCATCCCATATCGGCGCGGCAATGGAATAGGCGCGCAGGATTGGTTTGCCATTGTCACCGGGCAGACCGATCATGACAAATTCACCGGAGCGGAAGCGCAGGCTCTTGGGCCGGGTCACCCGGAAGGAGAACAATTGATCCGTCCAGTGCTTGACGGAAGTAACGGTTTCACCAAAGGGCAGGGTTTCAGCGGCTTTTTCGGGAGAGAAAACTTCAGACATAGTGTTTCTTTCGGTCAATTCTTTCAGATTTGTCCATGCAAGACGGTGATTTGGGTCAGCCGGTCAGGCCGAGACGGGATCGATAGGTTTCGCGTTTTGGCAAAGTGGCAAGCCAATGATCTTCCGGTTGGCGATCTGCCATTTTCTGGCTGATTTCCAACTCGTCAAAACCGGTTCTGATGGCCATCGGATACTGGTCAGATATCAGATCACCATGCGCACGCAAAGTGCCTTTGAAGCCTAATCGACGCAGGCGCTGTCCAAGGCTGAAGCCACGGCCATCAGCGCTCGATGGAAATGCGATGCGGATCAGGTCAATCGCGCCGAAGAATGGCACCAGAACTTCCGGGTCTTCGTCGTTCTTGAGGTCGACAAACAGGCCGCCGAGGGCGGCGATGGACTGCAGTTCCTCAACACCCAGAAACCGACAGGGCTCGAAAGGAGAGGGTGAGAATTTTCCCTGACGTACCAGAACAGTGCGGGTGGTTTGTGTATCACTCATCGTGTTGCCTCATTCGCCGTATTTTTCTTCACCAGCTTTCCATCAACCAGATGGATGCCGCATTCGGTTTTTTCCTGTCCCTGCCAGCGTCCGCTGCGGGCATCTTCTCCATCGCCCACAGCAACAGTGCAGGGAGAACAGCCGATCGAGCGAAAACCACGGTAGAAGAGAGGGTTGCGTGGCAATTCGTGGCGCTCGAAATAGGCCTTGATGTCACCCGCCTGCCAATCGGCAAGCGGATTGAATTTATGTCTTCCCTGCTCATCCACTTCCTGCACGGCCAATAGCGCCCGGTCTTCGCCATGAAAGCGTTTGCGACCACTGACCCAAGCATTGTACTGGCACAGATTTTCTTCCAACGGTTTGATCTTGCGCAAATCGCAACAGGAATCCGGATCGCTCAAATGCAGTCGACCATAGGGGTCCGCGTCCCGGGCCTTGTGCAGATCGGGCAGAATGCGGATCACATTGGACAGCCCCAATGTCTGGGCGAGTTCCAGCTGGTAATGAAGGGTCTCTTCAAACAGCATCAACGTGTCGATGAACAAAACCGGGATATCCGGGTCAACGCGAGACGCCAGATGCAGCAATACGGCAGATTCGGATCCGAAGGAGGATACCAGCGCAGCCTTGCCATGAATCTTGTCGGCAAAAATCAACCGCAACAGCTCCAGCGCTTCCTGCTCGAGTTGATCGAAATTGGAAGACGGTCGGAGTTGGTCGGTTTTTCGGTCAGGCAGCACGTGCATCGTCGGTCTCCTCTGGATACAGAGCTGCCAGGAATGGCGCTGCTCCAAGGCGTTTATAGGTATCGATGAACGCTTCCTCATCCCCGTCGCGAATGGTCAGGTAAGCGTCAATCAGACGGTCCAGGGCGTCCATCAGCGCATCGGCTGAAAAGCCTGGTCCGGCGCGTTCGCCAACAACCATGTTTTCACGCCCGTCACCGCCAAGAGTGATCTGATAGAGTTCCTGGCCTTTTCGTTCCAGACCGAGAATGCCGATGTGGCCCACATGGTGATGGCCACAGGCATTGATGCAGCCGGATATCTTGATCTTCATATGGCCGATTTCACGTTCGAGGCCTCGGGCCTCGAAATGCGTGGCAATCTCTTGTGCAATAGGGATCGAGCGGGCTGTTGCCAATGCGCAATAATCCATGCCCGGACAGGCGATGATATCGGAGATCATGCCAATATTGGCGGTGGCAAGGCCAGCTTCCAGCAAGCGTTGATAGACCAGCGGAATGTCGCTTTGCCGGACATGTGGCAGGATCAGGTTTTGCTCATGGCTGACTCGGATTTCGTCATGGCCATAGAGTTCTGCCAGTTCTGCCACCAGACGCATTTGTTCCGCCGTTGCATCGCCCGGCGCGCCGCCAACCGGTTTCAGGGAAATTGTGACAATGCCGTAGGCGGGGTTCTTATGTTCAGCCACATTGGTTTCAACAAAGGCACGGAAAGCCGGATTGGCAGTCTGGGCATCTTCAAAGCCAAGCGATCTTGTGTTGTTGAATTCCGGTGGCGCAAATGCGGCTTCCAGATCGGCAATCAACTCAGCCTTGGGGTGCACAAAGGTCTTGCGGATGGATTCGAAGGCGGCTTCGATATCGGCCTTCAGTGGGTCGAGACCGGTTTCATGAACCAGAATCTTGATCCGTGCCTTGTATTTGTTGTCGCGGCGACCATGCAGATTATAGACCTGCAGAATGGCTTCCAGATAGGGCAGAAGATCAGCTTTGGGCAGGAAGTCACGGACAGTCTTGGCCACCATCGGTGTGCGGCCAAGACCACCACCGACCATGACTTCATAACCCGGCTCACCAGCATCATTGCGAACCATGCGCAGTCCGATGTCATGGGACCGGGTGACTGCCCGGTCATTTGGAGAGCCTGTAATGGCAATCTTGAATTTCCGGGGCAGATACTGGAATTCTGGATGGTCAGTCGACCATTGACGCAGCAATTCAGCTGTCGGACGCGGGTCTTCAATTTCGTCAGCAGCAGCGCCGGCAAAATGATCAGATGTGACGTTGCGAATGCAATTGCCGGATGTCTGGATGGCGTGCATTTCCACGTCCGCCAACGCATCCAGTATATCGGGAATGTCACCGAGTTTGGGCCAGTTATACTGGATATTCTGGCGCGTGGTGAAATGGCCGTAACCCTTGTCCCAGCGCTCGGCAATATAGGCCAGTTGGCGCATCTGGACGCTGTTCAGCGTGCCATAGGGCACTGCGACGCGCAGCATGTAGGCGTGAAGCTGCAGATACAGCCCGTTGCGCAGACGCAAGGGCTTGAACTCATCTTCGGTCAGTGCGCCGTCAATACGTCGGGCCACCTGGCTGCGAAATTCAGCGGTGCGCGTTTTGACGAATTCGTGGTCAAAATCATTGTAATGATACATGGATCATGCGCCTTCCGAGAGCGTGTGTTGCGTCTGTGCGTCCACGACGCTTCGCTTTTGTGGTGCCAGATAATCGATGCTGGGGCCGTTGAGACGATATTTTTCACGAAAGTGCGTTGGGGATGGCGTGCCATCATTTCCGATGGCGACATCCAGCAGATAAGCGCCGACAATCAAATCCTGACGCTCTTCACCAATCGACAGAAGCGTGGCGGCAGCGGTTTCATCAAGGGCAATTGCCGCTTCGGTGATCTGCCGCGACCATGTGTTTTGGGTTGTCAGATAAACCACATCGCCGTCCATCAGATCATTGGCCGAGACAATTTTGGGGATAAATGCTTTGGCCATCATGCAACTCCGACTTTGTTGTTTTGAGAGATATTTGAAAGGCTCGACCTGGCCGCTTTTGGTGCGAGGCCGAACAGGATGACGGCTGGGCCAGACTGATTTGCGTTGGTCAAAGCGTCGGGCAATGACCGAAGGTCTGTCGTGATCAACATTTCATTCTGACGCGATACGTTGAAGGCCACGGTGACCGGGGTTGCTGCATGTGCGCCATGCATCATCAACCGTCCGGTGACGAAGCGTGCCGAGCGTTTTGCCATATAGAAAGCAGCAGTTGCGCCGGGCCGCGCCAACGATTGCCAATCCTGCTCGGCAAATCCCTTGACGTCATGTCCGGTCAGAATACGCAGTTCCGAATTGCGGCCCCGGCGGGTCAGTGAGGCGCCCATTCTGGCCGCGGCTGCCGATGCGGATGTAATGCCGGGAACAATGTCCCAGGCAATGCCAGCCGCATCCAGCGCATCGGTTTCTTCATCCAACCGTCCAAACACGGCAGGATCGCCGGATTTGAGACGCACCACATGGTGACCCTGCTGCGCATGCTCGATGATCAGAGCGTTGATCTCATCCTGGCTCATACCCGCGCCAAAGCCGGTTTTCCCGGTTTCCAGCAACACCGCTTCACGGCGGGCCAGTTCCAGAATGTCGTGAGAGACGAGGCGGTCATACAACACCACATCAGCTTCATGGAGGACGCGCCGGGCTTTGAGTGTCAGAAGTTCCGGATCGCCTGGTCCTGCGCCGACCAGACTGACATGCCCTTCCTTCGGCGCTTCAGCTTGTGCCAGAGTTTCAGAAAACAGGCTTTCCAACTGCTCGGCGACGGCTTGTTTTCCGCCTTCATTCAGGGCCGCTTCACCTGCGCCGCCATAGAATTTGGCCCAGAAGGCCCGGCGGGCACGGCCAGCGGGCAGCAATTCAGCGCGTGGCCGGAATGCCTGTGCGATGCGTGCCAGAATGCCGAGTTTTGCGGGCAGCATGGCTTCGATTTCTGCCTTGATCTTGCGTGCCAGAACAGGGGCAGCTCCTTCGGTGCCAATGGCGATTGTGACCGGGTCCCGATCCACCAGTGCCGGCGTGATGAACGCACTGGCTTCCAGATTGTCGACCACATTGACAAGAGCGCCTTCAGCGCGTGCAATTTCGGCAACCCGGTGATCTTCATGGGGTTCATCATTGGCTGCATAGAATAAAGCTGCATCGGCCACGTCGCCGGTTTGCAACGGGCGTGGTTCCAAAACAATCCGGCCCTCGCTGGACAGCGCGCAGACAGCTGGGTCCGGCGTTGCCCCGAAGACCTCAATCAAGGCTTCGGTCTTGATCAACAGCCGCAGCTTTGCCAGTGCAGTTTCGCCAGCTCCGGATACGACAATGCGGCGGCTTCGCAAATCGAGAAAAACAGGGTAATGGCGCATGATCGTCCTCTAGGAGAATTATTTCCTAAATTTGGCGGTTTTGTTCTTGTTTTCCTAGGAATTCATTTCTGTTTTATCGATTGGGAGAAACATAATCCTCTGATTATCGGCGAAAAGATAAAATGATGCTGCGACTCCATCTGATGAGCCCGTTTCCAACAAAGGAAGAGGCCATGCGCGACTGCTTGATAGCAACGCAATTCGCAGCGCTTGCTTGCTGGGCAATGTGCTCTAAGATTCAGCCGATCAGGCAATGATTCCCTGTTGCGTGCCGGATCAGGAGCCGACCATGAAAATTGTGCTTTTGCTGTTGCTGGGACTGGGTTGGGCAGCGCGCATTGCGGTGTTCAAGATAGCTTCTGAGCGTGGTGTGCCTGCAGCTATCGTCATCCAGTTTGCGATCATTGGTATTCTGATGTCATTGACTTTGATCAGCCTGTTGCGCTGGCGTATGCCATCGCGCTCTCCGGTCGCTGTGCGATTTTATGTGGTGAGCGGGTGCCTGGGGTTTCTTTTGCCTTTCGCGCTTGAAAGCATCGTGGCCGGTAAAATTCCGGCCTTCGTTTTCATCGTCATCATATCCACCATGCCAGTCTGGACCTTGTTGCTGAGTTTTGCGCTGCGCGTCGAGCATGCCAACTGGACCAAGACAATTGCAATTCTGATCGGCTTTGTATCTGCCTTGCTGATCGCCTGGGACACGACTGCGATCGGGACCGAAACAGTCTCGCTGACATGGATATTACTGGGGTTTCTGGTCCCGCTGCTTTACACGCTCAATACAGTGTTTGTTGCATCCCGCTGGCCATCGGGCGTGGATGCCATCGATGTGGCGACAGGACAGGCGGCTGTCGTTGGAGTTGCAGCTCTGGTGGCCATGCCGTTTTCGGGCCTGTTCGTCGAGGGCTGGGTGATGCAGCGGGCGCTTGGTCCAGTTGCTGCGATTGTTTTTCTGGAGACAGTTTTGCTGCTGATCTATTTGCGAATTGTCAGGGTCTATGGAGCGATTTTTGTATCACTGGCGAATTACGTCGCCATGTTTTTTGGCGCGCTGATCGGGTTCTTCGTGTTCTTTGAGCAGCCTGGTTGGGTCACTTTGATTGCGACGCTCTTGCTGGTCTATTCACTGCATCTGATCCGTAAGGATGGCCGCACAAAAGCGGCCATCGATGGGTCGGATAGGGCAGGAGACGATGATGATGATCAGGCTTTGACAAAGGGCTCGATGTCACGATAGCCAAGCGGCTGCGACTTGTCCGGCACGAAGTCGATCATGCGCACCACTTCACGCTTGCGATTGAGTTTCAGCTTCTTCCAGACCAATGTCAGCGCCGCTTTGGCATAGGGTGACAGGCCGCCTGTGGTGTTGGTCGCAGGTGTGTAGCCCAGTCGTCGGCGCAACACGCCGTTGGCATAGTTCACCGCATAGGATTTGCGAATCTCACTGGTGTAATGCTCGGTTGTCACCGAGATGTTCAGGCAGTCCTCATTTACCACGCGATGTGGGCCATTGAGTCCCCAGAGCACCATTTCGCCAGGCCCAAGATCATGAATCTCCGCATAATCATCAAACCAGCTTTCATAAGGCACTTCTTCCTCGGTTTCGCCCAGGATAAGACCTTCCAGGCTTTCCTGTTGCAGGAACGGCGCCGTGTTTGGGTAAACATAGAGCCGTTTGCGCCCTTCGATCTGCCAAAGGCCCTGTCCCGGCACATCCGAATGATACAGCACGATCATTTTGGGCGATGAAATCAGGATGCCCATATTCTGTTTGAACGTTTTCAGGCCAGGAACCTTGTTTTCAAAATCGGCAAAAATGCCTTTCAGCAGCTTGTCATAGCGTTTGTCGACCTGCATCACATTGCGCAGATTGAGCCATAAATGGCCGGTCTTGATGGCTTCAATAGCCTCTTGGCCGGATACGCCATCGAGATGCCCGTCGCGCCAGTTCTTCTTTCTGGCATCGGTTCCAAGGGTGTTGAGATTGTACAATGCCCTTGGATACTGATCGATCAGGTCACTGAGCACGGCTTCGGTAAACAGGCCGCTTTCAGTGAGCCGATGATTCAGCTTCATGGTGTGTTGACCGAACAAGGTGTGGTGGTGGGGTTGCCAGCCTTCCAGCAGGCCTTCATTCGTTGATGGAATGTGAATGACACCGGTATCCATGAGTTTACAGTCCTTTACTTGTATTTTGGATTGCCCCAGCTGTTTTGCCGCCGGGTCAAATTTGTTCTATTCGCTCGACAGTCCGGCAATCAGCCGCTTTCTCAGAGCAGGTGGCAGTCGTCTGAATGCTGATTTAATGGCTGGTTTCAGGCCCTGTTCCCAAAAGCGGGCATAGATTTTGCCCTTCGCACTTTTGGCGGCGCTATAGCTGTAGATGTCCATGCTGGTATTGGACCAGTCACCTTGATAGGCCTCGTAATTTCCCAGATAATCGATGCAGGAAATCTGATTTTCGATGGCCCATTTCAAGCTTTGTTCCATCTGGACCTTGCCCGCGGAATAAGGTCGTGCAGACCAGTCGAAAGAGCCGAGAAAACAGTAGTAACGCCTGTTTTTCAAGAAACCCAATTCAATTGCGATAGGCTTCCCGCCTGCCGTCATGACATAGACCAATGCGCCTTCCCGAGCAGCGCTATCGCCTTCGAGACTGGTGAGAAAATCCGAGGCATGCTGACCGGAAAATGAGGAGGTGTTGCGGCCGCTTTCCTTTAGCCAGACACGTTTGAACTCCAGCGCCATTTCAATGGCTTCACAATAAGCATCCGTACCACCAAAATGGACTTCCAGATTTATTTCGCCAATTTCGTCTTCAATTTTCTTGTAACGTCTGCGCCTTCCCCGGCGGACACTTTTCTTGAAGCTGGCCTGAAAGGTTTCCCAATTCTCGATCTGTTCCAGATCCATGATCAGGGAGCAGTCTTCAGTTTCTTGTATGAGGTTCGCTTCATCCAGAACTTTTGCCATCTGGCTGTCTTTGGAAAGACGGTCAAATATGATGGCGTCAGCGGTGACCTGTTTGCTGAAGGTCTGCCAGCAGTCCCTCATTTTCGGCATCGACAAGACATCTGTGTCCAGCAGCAGATTGCTGTACTGGGACATGGGGTTGCCGATGGATTGAAGGATAGTCAGACCTCCGGTCCGCTTGGTCTCAACAAGAGGCAGGATGCAGGCCAATTGTTTGCCAACGCGAAATGTCACGATCTGCAAGCGCTGTCTGTCGTCCTTGGCTGAACCTTCCAGATAGTACTGACACCAGTTCTGGCACCAGTCGAAGGTCTGGAAGTACCCGAAACCATCATCCACCTTGGCATCGAGCGCGCGCCATTCCGGCTCCAATGATGCAAGGGCTTGCAAGGTGTCGTGCACTTCGATCAGGACAGGCTGCGTCCCCGCCACATCGCTCGACTCGGGTGCTGTTGGTTGCCAGATTGAATCGAGAGTTGTCGTAATGGTCATAAGCCTGCCAGTTCACATGTCAAAATCCACCTCACTTGCTTCAGCACAGTGATGCGGTTGTCAGTGACAGAAACTATAAGGCTTGGGTTACCCTGTGGTTAAACGAGTCTTTGGACTCTGTTCACCATAGGCGTTGCGATCCATGTTTATCATATTGAAATATAACAAAAATTCCAATCCTGATTCATAAATCGGTTACCAAGAATCATGGCTTGTCTACAGGATCGCCTGCGCGCCCATTTCCACGGGCGTATTTGTATCACGATACATCATTGGCGACAGACCAGCCGCCCCGCCGACCCGACTGACAGCGATGGAACCGGCGTGGTTTCCTGCAGCCAGACAGTCCTCAGGACCTTTGTCTTGCAGCCAGGCTGTCAGAAACCCGGCGTTGAAAGCATCGCCAGCGCCGGTTGTATCAATCACCTGAACCTCGGAATGTGCCGGTTCGAAATAGCGTTGCCCAGCGATATGGAGTTCCGCACCTTCTGCGCCGCGCTTGATAACGGTCTGGGCGGCACAGGTCAGCGACACAGAATTTTGTGAAAGACGTTCAGCTTCTGCAGAATTGGGCATGAAGACATCCACTGCCGAAATCAGATCTGCCAGATCGGGATGGCAGAACGCAGCTTCATCCCAACCGCAATCAAGCGATATTGTCAGATTGGCGGCGCGTGCTTTTTCAATCAGGTCGGGATGTTCAATGAGTGTGGTCAATTCACCGATGTGAAGATGGCGCAAACCGGGAAGCGCAAAGCTTGGACCGGTATTGGCTGGCAGTGCTGCGCTGGCGCGTCTTGTCAGAAATGCGCGCTCATTATTGCCTATCATGGCCACGGTAATTTGCGGGTCCTGACCCATTGGTGCCGGTTCACAATAACGGTCATCCAGATCCATCTGACGGATTTCGTCCAGTACGGTTTCGCGGAATGGGTCAGCGGGCAACATCGCTGTTATGGCAACCTTGTTGCCAAGAGCGGACAGATAGGCAGCGGTGATATAACAACCACCACCGGCATGCATTTTCAAACTCTCGGCGTAGGTTTCCTGACCCAGTACCGGCATGGCGGGAAGACCGGTGAAAATCAGGTCACAATAGATCCGCCCCATGCACAGGATTTTGGTGTCTGATCCGTGCTGCATTATCTCAATGCCTCACCGGTCGCGCTGTCGAACAGATGCATGTTTTCAGAGTCTGCGCTGAGCTTGATGATGCTTCCCAGTTCGGGCGGTGTGCGGCCGGAGGCTTTGGCTATCAATTCCTTGCCACCAACTGACACATAGACAAGTGTTTCAGACCCAAGCGGTTCCAGGACATCGACCTGGCCTTCAAACTGACCGTCCTCTTCAACGACCAGAAGATCATCTGGCCTCAGTCCCAGTGTGATCTTACCCTTGTGGTGGGCGGCGCTAGCGATGGGGATTTCCAGACCACCCTCTAGGGTTACAACACCATTTTCCAGTGTGCCCTCGATCATGTTCATGGACGGTGCGCCGATGAACTGCGCAACAAATTTATTGGCGGGTTTGTGAAACACATCGAAGGGCGTGCCGACCTGCTGAATATGACCATCCTTCATGATGACGATGCGGTCGGCCATGGTCATGGCTTCCACCTGATCATGGGTCACGAAGATGATGGTGTTGCCAACCCGCTGATGCAGTTTCTTGATTTCCAGGCGCATCTGGGTGCGCAATTGGGCATCGAGATTGGAAAGTGGCTCGTCAAACAGAAATGCAGCAGGATCACGGACCATCGCGCGTCCGATGGCAACGCGCTGGCGCTGGCCGCCAGACAGTTCGTTGGGGCGGCGGTCGAGCAACTCGGTCATGCCCAGCAGCTGCGCAACTTCGTCGATGCGGGCTGTTTTTTCCGCCTTGGAGGCTTTCGATGTGCGCAGACCAAAGCCGATATTCTTGCGCACGGACATGTGTGGATAGATGGCTTAATTCTGAAAGACCATCGCGATATTGCGTTCTTTCGGTTCGCGATGATTAACCAGTTCGCCGCCAATATGGATTTCACCGGAGGTGATGTCCTCAAGGCCGGCAATCATCCGCAAGGTCGTCGATTTGCCGCAGCCGGAAGGGCCAACCAGCACGACGAATTCACCATCGGCCACATCCAGATTGATGCCATGAAGCACTTCGACTTTGCCGTAGGATTTGACGAGATCTTTGATTGAAACGGTGGCCAAGAAATTACTCCTGCATCAGCCTGTTGAACGCCTGTTGCAAGGCGTCATTTGCGGTTTTTTCCCGTGCAATTGTGGTGCTCTGTCTTTGCTGCAGTGCTGACAAAACGGATGTGTAATGCGCAAGGGCCTTTTCCATGGCCTCGGGCGCCGGGCCGCCAATGTGAGTGCGCAAGGCGACAAAGGTTTCTGCGCTGACGGCGGATTTGAAGTCTGCTTCACTCATGTTTGACGTGCGTTGTGTGTGGGCCTGGAAAGCCTCTGAGAAAGCGGAAAAACCGTCTCGCAGGGGCTTTCCAGCCGCAATCACCGCGCGGGAGGTTGTCGCGGCAATCTCATGGGCCTGACGGAACGACAGAGCTTCATTGCGGACCAGCGTGTCAGCCAGTTCGGTTATGGTGATGCAGGCTGCATCGGTCGTGGCCTGAACCCTGTCGCTCTGAATTGAGCAGGCGTCGACCAGTGCTGCCAGCAAGTTCAGCACACGGCCACCGCTTTCAAATGCGGCATAGCCTGCCTGCTGGACTTCACCTTCGCTGTCATTCATGTCGGTAAACGGTGTATTGTGCATGGTGTTGATGATCGTGTCACAGCGTCCGCAGGTGACAGAGGCCATGTGGCGCAGATGTTCAATCGGAACCGGATTGCGCTTTTGCGGCATGATGGAGCTGATCTGAACCAAAGCATCCGGCACATATAGCTGGCCCACTTCAAAGGCGGTCCAGAACTGAAAATCCTGTACCAGGCGGCCCAGATGCAGAAACACCAGTTTTATCGCCGAGTAGAGGCCGGTGACATAATCCACCGAGGCAATGCAGCCATAGGAATTGCGCAAGGGTTCGGAGAATCCCAGCAGTTCGGCCATGCGCTCGCGATCTATGGGAAAGCCGGTGGTTGTGATGGCAGCCGCCCCCATGGGGCAGTGGTCCAAACCGTCGCGTGCGGTCTGCAGACGCTCCAGATCGCGTAGCAGAACTTCAAGGGCAGCGCTCAGATAATGGCCAAAGGTGGTTGGTTGCGCAGGCTGGCCATGGGTATAGGCGACAATCAGCGTATCGCGTTCCCTGCGCGCTTTTTGCAGCATGGTGTCGGCCAGATGCTGAGCCTGCGCAATCAGCTGATCTGCGCGCTGCTTCAGCGCCAGTTTAAAGACTGTGTGGTCCATGTCATTGCGCGAGCGCGCGGTGTGCAACATGCCACCCTTGTCGGGGCCGAGCCGTTGTTTCAGTTCGGCTTCAACCAGAAAGAAATAATCTTCATATTCACCGGTGTAAGTCAGGCTCGGCACATCAATGGCATTGTCGATGTCGGACAGGACGTTTGCGATGGCAGTTGAGATGGATGCTTCCAGAATGCCGGTCTCGGTGAGCATCACCAGATGTGCCCGGTTGATGCTGCGTACCGCTCCGACATAATGCGCTTTTGCGCCTTCGAACAGCGGGGCAAGGACCGTATCCTTGTAGACCGGATGGGGAAATTTGGTGAGATCGGTCATCCCTTCAACCCCGCCATCACCACACCGCGAATGATGAAGCGCTGGAAGATCAGAAACACGATGAGCGTCGGCAAGGTCGACAGCGCCGCGCCGGTCATGATGAGTTCCCACTCGACCTGCTGTTCCACGCTGAACGTGGTCAGTCCGACGGGCAGGGTGTAAAGTTCCTGACTGTTGGTGACGATCAGTGGCCAGATAAAGGCGGTCCAGTTTCCGAGGAAAACGAAGATCGCCAAAGCTGCGAGGGCTGGCTTGACCAGCGGCATGGCCACAGTCCACCAGATCTGGAATTCATTGAGGCCGTCAATGCGGGCCGCTTCGAGGAAATCATCGGGCACGGTTTCAAAGAACTGCTTCATCAGGAACACCCCGAATGCCGTCATCATGCCGGGGAACATGATGCCCCAATAGGTGTCCAGCCAGCCAAGCTTCGTGCTCATCAGATACCAGGGAATGACCAGCATTTCGGTTGGGATCATCAGCGTCGACAATATGGCGATGAATACAATGTAGCGGCCCGGAAACTTGAATTTGCACAGGGCATAGCCGACCATGCTGTCAAAGAAGACATTCGACACGGTGGTCAAAACCGCAATGACGAGAGAATTGGTGAACCAGTTGAAGAACCGTCCATCTTCCAGAACCAGTTGATAATTCTCGAGGGTTGGCTCTTCGGGAATGAGGTTGAGATTATAAACCTCGAAGGGAAACTTGAAGGATGTCGACAGCATGTAGATGATCGGCATGATCATCAATATGCCGCCGCCAAACAACAAGATCCAGCGAATGAATTGGGCATAATTGCGGGGCGGACGCACGCCGACATTGCCGGTGTTTTTCAGCAGCGCTTCCGAGCTTGGCTTGATGGAGAGGTCGGTCGTGCTCATCTCATCGATCCCTCAAAATACGCAGTTGCAGCAGGCTGACCACCAGCAGCACCAGAAACAACACCACGGTCTGGGCCGCGGCATAGCCCATATCAAATCCGTTGAAGGCGGTGTCGTAGATCATCAGAACCAGCGGTTTTGTGGAATTCAAGGGACCGCCTGGATTGTTGGTCGTCATGTTGAAGACCTGGTCGAAAATCCGCAGGAAGCCAATGGAGGAAAACACCACGAGGAAGACGATGGTGGGTTTCAGCAGTGGCAGGGTGATTTCCCACAAGGTTGCCATTGGAGACACGCCATCAATGCGCGCCGCCTCATAATAGGTTTGGGGAATGGCCCGCAATCCGGCCATGAAGATGATGATCTGGAAGCCAAGTCCGGCCCAGACCGCCGGTGCCAGTATGGCTGGCAGTGCATTGGTGGTGGAGTTCAAAAACTCGATTTGCGCAATTCCGAGGGAGGCTAGAAAATTATTGAAAACGCCTATGGGCACAGGCTGATAGAACCAGCGCCAGACCCAGGCCATGGCCACGGCACTGGTCATGAAGGGCACGAAATACAAGGCCCTTATGGTGCCGTGCATGAAGCGCACCTTGTCGATATGATAGGCCACGACGAACGCAATCACAAGACTGACCGGAGTGCCGATGATGAGGTAGAGAAAGGTGTTCTGGAAGACTTTCCAGAACACCGGATCGTTGAACAGCTTTACGTAATTGTCGATACCGGTCCAGGTGCGGGTCCCCAGCAAATTCCAGTCCTGAAACGACACCAGAATGGCATTGGCTGTCGGGTAGAAGCGGATTGTCACATAAAACACGGTTGGAACCGCCAGAAAGCACCAGGCCCAAACGATCTGTTTTTGTGAAATTGTGAGGTTCTTATAAAATGCCACGCATTTGTCCCGGCTTGAGCCCTGACCTGTCTCTATTGCTTCGGATCAAACGCCCTGGCGCGCTATTGCGCCAGGGCAGGATTGTTACTGGTAATACTCATCCAGCAGTTTCTGCTCGGCTTCTGCCGCTGCTGCCAGACTGTCTTCCAGAGACTGATCTTCCAGATCGGTGCGGCTGATCATATCAACCATGATCTGGCGCTGTCCGCTTTCATTGGCGAAAATGGTGGTGTGGGCATATTCCAGACCCTTGATGAAGGGGCCAAAGGTTTCGTTGGAGGCGTTGGCTTCGGTCAGGGCAGCTGATGGCTTGGCGGGCAATTCGCCAACGGTGTCCAGCCATATCTGCATGGCTTCATCAGAGGTGATGTAAGCCATGAACTTGACGGCAGCTTCGTATTTCTCGCCTGTCGCCTTGGTGGTGATGGCATTGACCCAGTAGGAGGAATAGTTGGATTTGGTGCCATCGGCCGCAGCCGGAAGTTCAGCCACACCCCATTTCAGGCCACGCACCTTATCAAGCGCACCAATGCGGAAAGACCCATCGATATGCATGCCTGCACGGCCTGCCTTGAAGGCGGCCTGTGGCTCATCCATGAAGCCGACCTTGGTCACTTCGTGAATGTCTTCCAGATCGGTATAAAATTTCAGTGCAGCCAGTCCTGCATCGGTGTTGTAATTCACCGTCTGGTAATTGTTTGTGTATGGTTCGCCGCCAAACTGGCGGATCAGACCTTCGCGGAACCAATGATGATCCTGCGCCGTCATGCCCGTGGTGATGCCGACGGTGGTCAGATTTCCAGCGCCGTCCTTCTGCGCGAGCTTCTTGGCGCTTTCGACCAACTCCTCCAGCGTCGCGGGCGGGCCATCAATGCCGGCCTTCTCGAACAGACGTTTGTTGTAAAACAGCGCCAGAGAGCGCACGGCTGTTGGCAGAGCCATGTAATTGTCGCCGCGCTTCATGGCCCGAACCATGGGGAAGAATTCGGCTTCGATCTTGTCTATGGGGAACTGGTCTGCTGGCAGGGGCTGTATCAGATTGGCATCCACATAATCATTCAGCCAGCCATAGAACAGCTGAACCACATCGGGGCCTTGCCCTGCCGGAATGGCGGCAGCCACCTTGGTGCGGTAGTCAGCATATGGGAAGTGGGTCATCTTGACGGTGATATCTGGATTGGCTGCCTCGAAGTTTTCAATCAGCTGGTCCATCGCTGTAATGCGCGCTTCAAAGAAATATTGCCAATATTCAATTTCAACTGCCTGTGCAGAAAAGCTGCCACCTGCAGTGATTGCGGCTGTTGCCGCGCCCAAAATCCAATTGCGAAACTGTTTCATGCGATTACTCCGTTTCTATCCACATATGGCTCGTCTGCTGACGACCCGCTTGAAATGTCCAACTTGCAGCCGGGGTTGAATGCTGCGAAACGCCTGTCATTCAGCATTAATTCAAGTAAGTTGAGCATTCAAGTTATTTGAATTAGTAAGTCTTTATGAAACTTGATCGCAGCAGACCCATCATCGGTTCCAATGCCGAGCGCACGCGCTTTCACAACCGTCAGGTTATCCTTGCCTTGGTGCGCAGACATCAGCCGGTTGGACGGGCTGCCATTGCCCGCCTGTCGGGCCTGTCGATTCAGGCTGTCAGCAACATTATCGCGGAGCTTACGGAGCAATCATTTTTGAGTGTGGCTGGCCGAAATGTGAAGGGGCGCGGCCTTCCGGTCATTCAATATACGCTCAACCGGGATGGCGTTTTTGCGCTTGGACTTGAAGTCCGTCCGAATGCGATGTTCGCCGCGCTGGTTAATCTTGCGGGCGAAACCCGCTTTACCAAACGCATCAGCCTGCCATCCAGTACACCAGCCGTCGTGGCGGATCACGCCCTCAATCTGAAGGCAGAGGCCTTGCAGCATGCGGGGTTGCAAGGACCGCAATTATTGGGGGCAGGGGTGGTCATGCCCGGTCCGTTTGGCCAGATCGGCCTGGATGATGATGGCCGCTCGGAACTGGAAGGCTGGGACGATATTGACCCGGTGGCCTTTTTTGAAGAGGTCCTTGGAACGGCTGTGGTGGTTGAAAATGATGCGACCGGGGCTGCTGTGGCCGAACGCATTGGCGGTGTTGCTCAGGATTTGAAATCCTATTGCTACATTTATTTCGGTGCCGGACTTGGCCTTGGGGTTGTGGCCGATGGTGAGGTCATGCGGGGAGCTTATGGCAATGCCGGTGAAATCGGTCACGTTATTGTCCAGTCGGGCCAGACACATGGTCGGTTGGAGAACTTTGCCAGCCGGATTGCCATCCGTGATCAATTGGCCAGCGCCGGACTGACCGTGGAAACAGTGGAAGATCTGGACAGATTACACAAACAGGCCAATGTGCCTTTGCTGGACTGGATACAAAGCGCTGCCCCACCCTTGTCACAAGCCATCGGTATGGTGGAAAATCTGTTTGATCCGGAGGCTGTGATTCTGGGTGGCGCGTTGCCGGATGCATTGCTGGACGATCTGATTGCGGCGCTGGATTTGCCGGATGCATCGGTCTCCCGGCGACAGGACCGGAGGTTGCCACGCGTGTTGCGCGGTGCTTCGGGCCGCATGACCGCTGCATTGGGAGGTGCGGCTCTGGTCATTCATGATGTTTCTACACCGCGCATTGTCGCGCATAGCTGATCCGGGAATGGTGAATAATGCCCAAGACTGATCCACAACGCATTTTCGACCAGATGCAGTCGCCTCGTATCGTGGCTCTTTGGCGTGCGCTGCAGCCACTGAAAAGTGTTGTGTCCTTCATGAATACCGGAGCGCATCCTGATGATGAGACTTCAGAAATGCTGGCGGCGCTCGGATTTCGAGATGGGCTGTCGCTGTCCTGTGCCTGCGCCAATCGCGGTGAAGGTGGACAGAATGATATTGGCACTGAAGTCACAGGGGATCTGGGCGTGGTGCGGACTGCAGAAATGGAGCGTGCAGCGGATGTGCTCAATCTGCGACTCTATTGGCTGTCGGAAAGCCCGGAAGACAGTATTTTTGATTTCGGCTTCTCCAAAAGCGGTGAGGAAACGCTGGCAAAATGGGGCCATGAGCGCACCCTGAAACGGTTTGTTGAAATTCTCAGAACCGAGCGGCCAGATATCATCTGCCCCACCTTTCTGGACATGCCCGGCCAGCATGGTCACCACAGAGCGATGACCCAGATGGCGTTTGAAGCCGCCGAAGTTGCAGGTGATCCCGACTACACTGACGTTGCGCTGGTACCGTGGGAGGTGAAGAAAATCTATCTGCCGGCATGGTCCGGTGCGGGCGATGCCTATGATGACGATCTGCCACCGCCGCCTTCAAGCCTGATCATCAATGCGAATGGCGAAGACCCGGTGACCGGCTGGAGTTGGGCTCAGATCGGACAGCAATCACGTGTCTTTCACCGCACACAGGGCATGGGGCGTTGGTCGCCATTTGGAACAGACAACATATGGAAGTTGCATTTATCCCAGTCCCGTCTGAAAGGCCCTGACACCAAATTGAGCAGCGGGCTGCCTGAAAATCTTGGTGCTCTCGCAGACTTTGCCAATGCTCTGATGATCGAAAAGGAATTGCAGCAGGCCCATGATGCCTGTCTTGCAGCTCTTGAGAGCTTTCCGCATTTCAACGCGGTTCTGAAAGCGGCAACCGATGCTCTGAAAGCCATTCGTGTTGCCTACAAGGCGTGTCCTGAAGCCTGCCAAGGTGAAGTGTTGCATCGCCTGTTGCTGAAGGAAGAGCAATTATCTCATGTCATCCGCATTGCAGCGGGGGCGGATCTGCTGGCCACTTTAGGGCAGGACGCATTGCGCCCGGGAGATGCAGTTTCGGTTGATCTGCAGGTCAAGCAAGCCGCCATTCGCAATGTCGTGGTGAAAGCCGAGCCGGTGTTGGCTGAGGGCTGGAAGCTTGAAGATGATGTCATGTCGGTGTCGTCTCTGGCACCGGTATCCAACCCCTATCCGGCGCGCTACATTCCCGGCCATGCCGCCGCTCCGTCCGTGCGCTTTCTGGTGACTTATGATGGCGTCACATCTGTCAGCAGCAAGGCTTTTGAAACGCCGCCACTGGTCCTGCCTGCGAGAAGCGCGACCATGGTGCCCGATTGCGCTTTGATCAACCGGGCAACGGGGAACATGACGGTTTCGGCTCATCTTGGAGACATATTTCCGCATTCAGCCAAGGCCGAATTGGTGCTGCCCGATGGAGACGGCTTCTGGAAGGCTGCGCCGTCAGAAACCGGATTTGTCCTGACAGCTCCCGATGACGTTGAGCCCGGGCTTTATCAAATTCCGCTTTTGCTGGACGGACGCCCGGCCATGATGGTGCGCCGCTTTTCCTATCCGCATATTGCCCAGCGGATGCGTGCCACGCCTGCGCAGCTGACACTGCGTGTGGTCGTTGTGGCTTTGCCGGATGTTTCAATCGCCTATGTTGGCGGGGGCAATGATCGCGTGGTGCATTGGTTGCGGGCGCTGGGGCTGCGCGTTACCGAATTGTCGGATGATCAACTGACCGAAGCTGACTTGAGCAAATTTGATACGCTGGTGGTGGGTATCTTTGCCCTGCGCACGCGTCCAGCTTTGCGCGCTTCCATGGATTTGGTGCATTCCTGGATTGAGCAAGGCGGTCATCTGCTAACGCTTTATCACCGGCCATGGGATGCCTGGGATGCAGATGAGGTGCCACCGCGCCATCTGGAGATTGGCAAGCCGTCCCTGCGTTGGCGTGTCACCGATGAAGCCGCCGAGGTGACGCATCTGATCGAAGATCATAAGCTTCTCACAATTCCCAATCGAATTGATAAAACGGATTGGGCGGACTGGCACAAGGAGCGCGGGCTGTATTTTGCCAAAGCCTGGGCGAGTGACTACAAGGCGCTGCTTTCGATGGCTGATCCCGGCGAAGACCCGCATGAGGGTGCGCTGCTTTCCGCGCGCATCGGCTTTGGCCGGCATACGCACACATCACTTATCCTGCATCATCAAATGGAGAAGTTGACGCCGGGTGCCTTCAGGCTCATGGCAAATCTTGTTGCCGGTGCCTGACCCGGCAAGCAGGGGTGCAACGCGGTCGGATAATCTGCAGGCGGGTCTCTGGCTGATTGCGGATATGTGCCTCAACATCTGGGCCATTTCCATCGTCAAGGCATTGGGTGGGGGCTATCCGTCCTGGCAGATTGTCTTTCTGCGTGCGCTGGTGGGTTTGGCGCTGCTGCTGCCCTGGGTCTGGCGGGACCGGCAGGCTTTTGCAAACATTGAACACTGGGGATTGCAAATTCTGCGGATCGCCCTGTCCACCTTGACCCTGACGGCCAGTTTTTTTGCCGTTGCGCGGCTGCCTCTGGCCTTGTTCATGACGATGAATTTCACCCGCCCGCTTGTGCTGATTGCGATGGCCGCGCTGGTGCTGGGTGAAAAAGTGCCATTGGTCCGATGGGCTGCGGGCGCGGTGGGGCTTGTTGGAATTTTGATCGCACTCAACCCGGATAATGTGCCCTGGTCCTGGGGGCTTCTGGCGGTTGCGATCACGGTGTTTTCCGGAACGGCGGCGATTATCGTGACACGTAAACTGAAGGGCACGCCTGCCGTTGTGATGATGGCGTTTTATACCGGAGGCCTTGCGCTTTTGACGGCGGTTCCCGCGCAGCAGACTTGGGTGCCCATTGCGCCGGATCATCTGCCATATCTGCTGGCAGTCGGTGTGTTTTCGCAATGCGCCCAATTCTGTTTTCTGCAGGCGCACTGGAAAGGCGATGCGGGGTTTCTCGGACCGCTGGGTTACAGCAGCCTGATTGTTTCAGGCACGGTGGGCTTTCTGATTTTCAATGAAGTGCCCACGCTCAACACGCTCATCGGTGCCACCATCATCGTGCTGGCAACAACGCTTCTGTCGGTCAGCTCAAAGCACTGAATAGAAGAAGCGTGCGGAGACGAGAATCAAAAATACGCCGAAGGCGATTTCCATATGCCGTTTGGACAGCCCATGGGCCATTTTCACACCCAGTGGTGCGACCAGCATGCTGATCGGCATGATGAGGATGAAGGCCAGAAGGTTGATGTAACCAAATGAGAAGGGTGGCAGATCAGGATTGCCCCAGCCGGTGACCACATAGGTAATCGCTGCAGGCACTGAAATCAGTACGCCAAGACCTGCCGAAGTTGCCACTGCCTGATGGATGGGGCGGCCATAGGATGTCATGAAAACATTGTTCAGATTGCCCCCGCCAATGCCCATGAAGGTGGAGATAAATCCGATGAAAAACCCGACTCCGCCCTTGATGGGCTGTGGTGGAAGGTCTTCGCCAAGGCTCCATTTGGCGCGGTTGAACAGCATTTTGATGGCGATCAGAAGGGCCACGACCGCGAATACGGTTTTCAGCACCTCTCCGGAGACAAAGGCGACAATGAACGAAGCAATCACGACTCCCAGCGGCACCATGATCACCCAGTTGCGCAACAGCGCTTCATCGGGTGCGCCGCGTTTTTGATGGGCACGAAAGGACCGAATGGAGGTTGGAATGATGATCGCGAGAGACGTGCCAACTGCGATATGAGCCTGGACGGAAGGCTCAACATTTTGAAAATTCAGAAACTCCATCAGGATTGGGACCAGAATGGCCCCGCCGCCAATGCCAAACAAACCGGCGAGAATGCCGGTCACACCACCGGCAGCCGCCATGGACAGCACCATGATAATCAGGGTGCCGGTATCAAGTGAAGAGATCATAATTTTCAATGCCTAGCAATTTCCCGGTATCGATAGACTACTGCCGGGTAAACTCAATGGTTATTTTTGATCGGCTTCACCGGCTGATGGTCTCTGGCGGTGCTGTTCAATGAGCCCGACAATGTGTTGTCCAGCCTCTGCTGCCGGGCCATTATTTGCCACATGAATGATGGGTGCTCTGGTCTGAAAATCGAGTTTTTGCTGTGCCAGTCTGGCGGATAGATCCGTATCGCTGCCGCGCCCGCGATTGGCGAGACGTTCTGCCAGAATGTCCGGATCCACATCCAGATGGATAATCTGCACATCTGAAAATGCGGCCTCAAGATGGTGCAAAGCACGGCGCGCGCCATTCAGAATGGCCTGCCCGCCCTGGTCCACATGATCCTTGACCGAGTTGGGAATGGCATAGTGCAGATCATGGGCCTGCCAGGTGACGGCAAATGCGCCAGACGCCTTGGCTTGCTGAAATTGGCCCGGCTCCATCGTGTCATGGTCTTCATGATCATTGTCGGCCGGGCGCGTGACAATACGGCGGACAAACAGAATGTCTGTTTTGTGTTTCAGGTTTTCACGCAGCCAGTTGATCAATGTGTCTTTTCCCGACCCGCTGGGGCCGACAATCACAAACACCGTTCCTGGGTGATGGTGGTCCATCAGTTGACCCGTTGTCCCTGCCGCCAGACGGAGCGGACAATGGGCACGTCCCCACTGGTTTGCCGGACCCGGACCAGATCAGCGCGCAGGCCCGGCGCAATGCGGCCGCGATCGTCAAGGCCGACTGCTTTTGCCGGTGTTGCAGTGACCATGGCAATGGCTTGCGGCAAAGTGATGTTGATGGTGTCAGCCAAAATGAAAGGTGCATGCATGATGCTGAAGGGGACATAATCAGACGACAGAACATCAAGCACGCCAGCCCGAGCCAGATCAGCGGCCGCAATATTGCCGGAATGGGACTTGCCGCGCACGACATTCGGCGCGCCCATCAAGACGCTCAGACCTGCGTCGTGGGAGGCTTTGGCGGCTTCCAGACTGGTTGGAAACTCGGCCAGGCGCACGCCGAAGCCGATGGATTCATCGACGTGATCGAGATTGGCATCATCATGGCTGGCCATGGGAATGCCGCGTTCATTGCAGATTCCGGCGATCATCTTGCGGTGTTTGTCAGAATAGCGCTCAGACCGGGCAATCCGATTTTGAACAAAGACTTCAAAGGCTTCGTCGGAAAGCCCCTTCATGGTCTTGTAGTAGAGAATGTATTGATCCATGGACTGGAACTGGCGCTGTCCCGGCGCATGGTCCATCAGAGATACCAGCCGGATTTCCGGCACGCCGTCGAACTGGGCGAATTGCTCCATCACATCAGAGGCTGACACTTCGCAGCGCAGATGCAGCAGGTGCTCTGCACGCAGCCGCCCCTCTTGTCCGGCCTTCTTCAATGCGTCGGCCATTTTGCGCATTTCGTCTTCTTCGAATTCGCCGCCTTCCTGATTTGTGCCCATGCGCAGGCAATCCAGCACCGTTGTTATGCCGGAGGCTGCAATCTGTGCGTCGTGAGACTGGATGGCTGCGGTTACGTTCCAGCGCAGGCTGGGGCGCGGCGTGTAATGGCCTTCCAGGTGATCGGTGTGCAGTTCCACCAGTCCGGGCAACAAGTAATCGCCCTCGAAATCTTCACCAATTGTGGATGGTCCCTGGGTGACATCGACAATCACGCCATCACGCATTTGCACCGAACCGTGAATGATTTCGGTTTCCAGAATGATGTTGGCGTTGCGAAAAACAGTTTCGGAACTCACAGCGTTGGGGCCTTTCGGGCAGGTAATGAGGCAAGGGGAATTGAGGCGTGGATGGTAAAGGGTCCGGCTTTTTCAGCTTCGCAGAATAATGTCAAATGATCGCATAGCAGCGGAGCCTGCAGATGCGGGTCAAACAATGTTTGCAGAACAGCTTCCATCTCGTCCGCCTCTTCCTCCGGCACTGGCCCGGTCAACGTCATATGAAAGCGAAAAGCGTCGAAAATATAGGGATAGCCCCATTCTTGCAGATAGGCGCGTTGTTGCTGTTCCAGCCTGTCAGGATTGCGTCTTGCATAATCCGCATCGCTCATCGGTGCACGAAGGCTTTCAAAACCCCGCACACATTCTGCCGCAAATCGGTTGAGCTCCCGGGCGTTGCTGTCGGGCACAAGCGCAAAGAACGGACCAAGCCGTCCGACTTTTAATTTCGGCATGGTGAAGGCTGCCTGGCTTTGGCAAAAACGCTCCATTGCAGTGACAAGCTGATTCTCATCGCTGCCGTCCGACAGCTCAAACGGGGCTTTCAACGTTGCATGAAACCCATAGCGCCGGGGCGCATGGGTCAGCTCTGCAAGACGTTCTGCGCTGAATGGGGTGTAACCAAATTGCGGTAACAGCGCTCCGGAATAGGCATCCCTACCAAGCCATCTGGAAGCAAAATGCGTCAGATCATGGTCGGCGGGTGGCGTGTAGAACAGGGCGTAACGCATGGATGGGCTGCTTGTTGAGCTGGTTTTATGGCCTGAATTCGGCCGGGGTCGGATTCGTCTGCAGATCTTAATATGCCAGATGGGCTGTAATATTTTGATGAATGTTTTGAATGCTTGCCGTCAAAATTCAAATGGAAGTGTGTCCTGCACTTCGCTAGAAGAAGAGCGCCTGCCACGATTCCATGCTTTTCCTGCATGCCATTTCTTCCCCCGTAAAGGACGCTGTGATGACTTCTGAACTTGATAATAGGCTTAAGAGCGCGAAGATCATTGCCAAGGGCGCCGGCGACATGGCGCTGAATTTTTTCCAGGATATCGGGAAACTGGTTATTGAAAGCAAGGGCGTTCAGGACATGGTGTCCAATGCTGACCGGGATGTTGAAACCTTCGTGCGGTCTGAGCTGGCAAAACAGTATCCAGATGATGGCATTGTCGGGGAAGAGCATGACAACGTTGTTGGAACATCGGGCTATTGCTGGGTGATTGACCCGATTGATGGCACGGCCAATTTCGTCAATGGCATTCCTGCATGGTGCGTCATCATTGCCTGTGTCCATGAAGATGAAACCAAAATTGGTGTGATTTACGCGCCGTGGAGCGATGAACTGTTCTGGGCAGCCAAGAGGGCTGGCGCTTTTGTTAATGACAAGGCCCTGAAAACTTCGGAAACCGAAGGATTTCATGATGGTAATTTCGGAGTCGGCATGAACAGCCGGACCGATACGCGCCTGGTGGTCGATTTCATCAAGGTGCTGGCGGAAAAGGGCGGCCTGTTTTACCGCAATGCCTCTGGCGGGCTCAGCCTGGCCTATGTCGCAGCAGGTCGGCTGATCGGCTATGCCGAGCCACATATGAATGCCTGGGATTGTCTGGCGGGACAGTTGCTGATTGCTGAATCCGGCGGCATGATTGAACATCAAAGTGCTGATGACATGCTGAAAACCGGTGGTCGCGTTCTGGCGTCTGCACCGGTGATTTTCGATGCGCTTGTCGCCATGAGTGATGAGATATTTCCGGCTTGATGCCTGACAGATTCAGAGCTTGAAGCTGCCGGGTTAAATGCAGTTGTCACCGATTTTTTAATCGCTGAATAAAGAATTGATTGTCCGACCAAGTATCTTGTCCTAGGCTGGCCAAGAGACATCAAGATCTCTGGGAGGACATTATGAAAAACACTTTTACAGTCATTTCGGCTGGCCTGTTTGCTGCCCTGATGGCAGCGCCTGCGATGGCAGCAGACAAAATTACCTATTATTGCAGCGCGCAGGAAGACTGGTGCCAGCTTATGGCAAACGGCTTTCAGGACGCGACTGGTATCAAGGTCAATATGACGCGCAAAAGCTCTGGTGAGACTTTTGCCCAGATCAAGGCGGAAGCCTCTAATCCAAAGGGTGATATCTGGTGGGGTGGCACCGGCGATCCGCATTTGCAGGCGGCTGAAGAAGGCTTGACCGAGCCATATGTTTCGCCGATGCGCAGCGAGTTGCAGGATTGGTCCATCTCGCAGGCAACCTCTGCTGGAGACAAGACAATCGGTATTTATTCCGGTGCACTTGGCTATGGCTACAATTCAGAACTGCTGGAAAAGAACAATCTGCCGGTTCCGGCTTGTTGGAAAGATCTGCTGAAGCCTGAATATAAAGGCCATGTGCAGATGGCGAATCCGAATTCATCCGGTACCGCCTACACGACACTTGCCACCATTGTGCAGCTGTTTGGTGAAGAGGAAGGCTTTGAATTCATGAAAGGCCTTCACAAGAACATCAACCAATACACAAAATCCGGTTCGGCACCCATCAAGGCTGCTGCGCGCGGTGAGAGCACAATTGGTATCGTGTTCATGCATGATGCGGTGAAGCAGGCAGCAGCCGGTTTCCCAATCAAGGTTGTCGCTCCGTGTGAAGGCACCGGCTATGAAATCGGCTCCATGTCGATCATCAAGGGTGCGCGCAATATGGACAGCGCGAAAAAGTTCTATGATTGGGCTTTGTCGAAGGATGCTCAGGCACTTGCACTTGAAGTGAATGCATTCCAGGTGCCGTCCAACAAAATGGCGCCGACCTCGGACAAGGCGCCTGATCTGGATTCCATCAAGCTGATCGATTATGACTTTGCAAAATATGGCTCCAGCGACGAACGCAAACGTCTGCTGAAGAAGTGGGACGACGAGGTGTCGACACTCCCGCAATAAGTCATAAGCGTGCAATCACCTTCAAAAAAGACCTTCCCGGTTCTGATCTTCTGGATCATTGTCGGGTGGGTCGGTTTTCTGATCCTGCCTTGGTATGGAATCGAGGATTTCTGGACATTTGAATGGCTGGTGGATGGCTATCCACTGGACAGCGATTATGCGCCCGGAATTTTTCTGATTGCACAGGGCGAAAAGCTTTGGCTGACGCCTTTGCTACTACCGTTGATCGGGGGACTGTTTGCGTATCGTCTTGGCAAGGAACACGCGCTTTACGCGAATATCCTTATTTTGGCTGGTGCGTTTGGCTTTGCCTGGCTGATTGCCCAAGGGTTTGGCATTGGCTTGCGCGGCTGGTCCTATGATTGGCTTGAGGCGATCTTCGGTCCGCTGGACGACCGACAATTTGGCATGGGCTACGGCGCCATGCTGGTCTCTGCCTGTTTTCTGTTTCTGCTGACGCAGGGCATCGCCGCACGCGGTGCAGTCAATGGTGATGTCTTTGTGGTGTCATCCATTGGCTTTGTCATTGCTGTCGTTGGCGTTTTCGTATTTTTCCCAATAGCACGCATGTTGATTGCCGCCTTCATTACAGAAGAAGGCTCCTATTCGGTTTCGGTATTCTTTTCCAAGTTTCTCAGCAATCGCCTGTGGGGGCTTGGGTGTCTGTCGGGTGGCAAATGCGGGGCTGCCTGGAATTCATTGGCGCTGGCTGTTCTGGTCGGGTTCCTGACAACGGTCTTGGGTCTTGTGTTTGCTTTGGTGGTGACGCGCTCGGGCTTTCGTCACAAACGTCTGCTTCGTGCACTCACTGTCCTGCCAATCATTACCCCGCCTTTTGTCATTGGTCTGGCACTGATCCTGTTGTTCGGCCTGTCAGGTTCGGTGACAGTGTGGGTTTCTGATCTGTTTGGCATTCAACCCACCCGTTGGGTGTATGGAATGCCGGGTGTCCTGATTGCCCAGCTTCTGGCCTTTACCCCCATCGCATTTCTGGTGTTGATCGGCGTGGTTGAGGGCGTCAGTCCTTCCATGGAGGAGGCGGCGCAGACCTTGCGGGCCAGCAAGTGGCAGGTATTCAGAACCGTGTCTCTGCCTTTGATGCGGCCGGGGCTTGCCAATGCATTTCTGCTGGGCTTTATCGAAAGCATGGCGGATTTTGGCAATCCACTGGTGCTCGGCGGCAATTTTGATGTGCTGTCCACCGAGATCTTCTTTGCCATTGTCGGAGCGCAATATGATCAGGGCCGCGCGGCTGTTCTGGCCATCGTATTGCTCGCCTTTACCCTGTCGGCGTTCTATGCGCAGCGGTTCTGGCTGGGCAAGAAATCCTACACCACTGTGTCCGGCAAGGGTGATTCCGGCATTCACCCGCATATGCCCAACAGGCTTGCCATTCCGGTTTTCATTTCCGCCGGTGTCTGGGCGCTGTTCACAATCGTGATCTATGTGATGATTGTCTATGGCTCCTTTGTGGAGTTGTGGGGCGTCAATGACACGCTGACATTCAAGCATTATGTGACAGCGTTTTCGGTGCGCATGGATGCAGAAGGCTTGCGCTGGACCGGCTCGGCCTGGAATAGCTTCTGGACAACGGTACAGATTGCGGCTTTGGCAGCACCTTTGACGGCGGCTGTCGGGCTGATTACAGCCTATCTGCTGACACGACAGACCTTTATCGGCAAAAATGCCTTTGAATTTGGCACCATGCTGAGTTTCGCGATTCCCGGAACCGTGATTGGTGTCAGCTATATTCTGGCCTTCAATGTGCCACCGATCGAGTTGACCGGAACAGGCGTGATCCTGATTGTCAGCTTTATATTCCGTAACATGCCGGTGGGTGTACGTGCCGGCATTGCATCGATGAGCCAGCTGGATAAAAGCCTGGATGAAAGTTCACTGACCCTTGGGGCGAATAGTGCGCAGACGTTCCGACTGGTTATTCTGCCATTGTTGCGGCCGGCCATTCTGGCTGCTTTGGTGTATTCCTTCGTGCGTGCCATGACGGCTATCTCGGCTGTTATCTTTCTGGTCAGCGCGGAATATGACATGGCAACCAGCTATATTATCGGGCGTGTGGAGAACAATGATTACGGTCTGGCGATCGCCTATTCCACAGCGCTGATTTTCGTCATGCTTCTTGCCATTGCGATCTTGCAGCTGGCCGTCGGCAAAACCAATATCGGGCGTCGAATGAGCCAGCCAAAGCCATGACCCGGAACAAGGATTGACCCATGACAATTGCTACCAGCAGCAAGGCGGCTTCGGTGACGTTCCGGAATGTCAAGAAAGTCTATGGCCGGGATGTTCTGGCCGTTGATGATATTTCGCTGCACATTGAACCGGGCAAATTGGTAACCCTGCTGGGCCCGTCTGGCTGCGGAAAAACCACCACATTGCGCATGATTGCCGGGTTGGAGATGGCTACTGAAGGTCAGATCCTGATCGGGGATACGGATGTCACTAAATTGCCGGCCACAGACCGGGATGTTTCCATGGTGTTTCAATCCTATGCGTTGTTCCCGCATATGAATGTGCTGGAAAATGTGTCCTACGGCTTGAAATTCTCCGGGTTCAACAAGGCTGAAACACGGGAACGCGCCCTGGCGGGGCTCGATCTTGTCGGACTGAATGGCTATGGCGACCGACTGCCATCGGAACTGTCTGGTGGGCAGCAACAACGTGTGGCGGTGGCACGGGCGCTGGTGCTGGAACCACAGGTGCTTTTGTTTGATGAGCCGCTGTCCAATCTGGATGCTAAATTGCGGCGGCAGGTGCGTGAGGAAATCCGCGACATTCAACAGAATTTGGGGCTGACCGTTGTCTATGTGACCCATGATCAGGAGGAGGCACTTGCGGTTTCCGACCGTATCGTTGTGATGCGCAATGCGCAGATCGCGCAGGAAGGCAGCCCACGTGATCTTTATGAACTGCCCAATGACGCGTTTGTTGCCGATTTCATCGGTGAGGCAAATCTGATGCCCTGTTCCATCGAAAGTGTGGACAATGATGTGGCGACGATCAGCATCGGGTCTTACCGCCATCGTCTGCCCGCACGGGGTATGGCGCCTGGTGCCGCAACACTGGCTGTGCGCCCAAGCCGGGTGGAGCTGAAAGCTGATATGTCTGAAAACAGCATGACGGCCAAAGTTGTCAAGGCGACCTATGTCGGCAGTCACATGGAATATACGGTGGAAACCGAGTCCGGGACGTTGTTTGCGGTCTCCGGCAATGTGAGTTCGATCTTTGAAGCCGGTGCATCTGTGGCCATGAACTTTGCCGAATCTGGTCCGGTGCTTTTGCCAAAGAGCTAAGGTAGGCTCTAAGCTGAAATGAGACTTGGATATCCAGGATTATTGATCGTTCTTTGCGAAAGCGTGATGTGCTTGTGAGAAAGTTTCTGTCAGCAGCTATCGGCTTTATCCTGAATGCGTTGGCGCAATTGTTCCGCCGCCCGGACTGGATAGGCCGGGTCAACCGCTATTCCCTGCGCGATGATGCCTTTTCCGGGCTGACCGGAGCGACAATCGTTCTGCCACAGGGCATTGCCTTTGCTGCCATTGCCGGTCTTCCACCGGAATATGGCTTCTACACCGCCATGATCACGCCCGTTGTGGCTGCGTTGCTGGGGTCATCCTGGCACACGGTTTCCGGGCCGACGACAGCGATTTCGGCGCTGGTGTTTGGTGCCCTGTCGGGAATTTACACGCCGGGCAGCACGCAATTTGTTGAAGCTGCTGTGACCCTTGCTCTGTTGGTGGGGTTGTATCAGTGGATGCTGGGGCTGGCGCGGCTTGGTGCGCTGGTGGATTTTGTGTCCCATTCGGTCATGACAGGCTTCATCACAGGTGCAGCCTTGTTGATTGCGCTGACGCAGGTCAAATCAGCGCTTGGGCTTGATTTGCCAAGGCCTGAGCATCTGCCGGAATTTGTCACGGCCCTTTGGAACAATCTGTCTCTGGTCGACCCGGTCTCACTTGGCATAGCACTGTCTGCCCTCGTGACGGGCTATGTTGTCAAACGCTTGCGTCCCTATTGGCCTAACTATTTGCTGGCGCTTTGCGTCGGGACATTGGTCTATCTGGGATTGGGCGGATCTGATCTGGATGTGGCCACGATTGGTGTCATCCCGTCGGTCATTCCGGCATTTGCGGTTCCGGATCTGGGGTTTGGATCGTTGCAGGATCTGGCGTCGCCAGCCTTTGCCATCGCAATGGTGGGCCTGCTGGAGGCCATGTCGATTTCAAAGGCTGTTGCATCCAAGTCCGGTCAGGACATCAGCAGCAATCGAGAGTTTATCGGGCAGGGCGTTTCCAATGTGGTCGGCAGTTTCTTTCATTGCTACCCAGGCTCCGCCTCCTTTACTCGCAGTGGTCTGAACTATGAATCCGGTGCCAAAACACCGCTTTCGGCCATCTTTTCAGCCATTTTCCTGTTTCTGATCCTGCTGCTGGTCGCACCCTATTTTGCCTATGTGCCGATACCGGCGATGGCCGGTGTCATCATTCTGGTGGCGTGGAAGCTGATCGATTTTCACGAGATTGCTCACATATTTACGACCAGCAAGACCGAAAGCTGGATCGCCGGGGTGACCTTTGTCTCCTCTCTGGCCATCGATCTTGAGTTTGCAATTTATGCAGGTGTGCTTCTGTCTCTCGCCCTGTTTCTCAATAAGACCTCCAGGCCATTCATCGGTATTGGTGCGCCGGACCCATCCGAACCAAATCGTCCGTTCAAGAATGCTGCCACCAACAATTTACCGGAATGTCCGCAATTGCTGATCGCGCGTCTGGACGGGCCGCTTTATTTCGGATCGGTCGAGTTTATCCGCCGTCAGTTTCGGCGGTTTGAAATTGAACGCCCCTTGCAGAAACATTGCCTGTTCATTGTGAAGGGCGTTGGAGAGATTGATCTGCCGGGCGCGGAATTGATGATTGATGAGGCGAAGCGACGGGAGGCGATGGGCGGATCCTTCCATCTGCAAACACGAACGCCGCGGACGATCAGCAAGCTGGGCCGGTTCAAGGTGATGAAGAGCCTCACCAAGCAGTATATTCATTTGAGCAAGAATGATGCCATTGCCGATATTGTGCCGACGCTGGATCAGACCATTTGTGCGACCTGCCAGGTGCGGATTTTCCGGGAATGCCCAAAGGCTCCCGAAGTCAAGCACGCAGATGAGGTGCTAGAGGAAGAGCCTGCTCAATAGAAGGTGTTCCGCGGCGATTTAGTCCGAAGCTTCAACTGCGCTCCAAAGACGCAATATAAGCCTTCAAAATCAGGAAATTAACTGTTCACTGGCCCCAGAGTATGCTGGGGTCAGTGATTGTATTGGTTTTAATTCACCATGCTCGCGCGGCCCTGACTGCAACGAATGCTGCTGTCTCTGTGCCAGATTTTGTAGCGTGAGGTGTTTGGAACGCCTTGAGCCATGCCATTGTCATTTGGAACATTTCTGGCATTGGCCGGTAGTGCACATTCTCTACGCACATCCTTGGATCCAAGAACATAGGTATAGATCTGCGCATTACGCACCAGCGCTTGAGGCCTGCCGATATTGGAAGATTGTCGGCAAAGTGCATTATAGGCGATGGTTTTGGCGTTCTGCAGATTGAAGTTCAGAGCACGACCGGCCGCATTGGATCGCAATGGTGCTCCCGAACGGCAATTGCGTGGCAATTGCCCACCCCGAATAGCCGCGTCCATGCAGCCCATTGCGGCATCTGCCGCATGGAACCGGGCAAAGCCACGATTATTGTTGGTGTTGCCAGCTCTGCCCTGGAAGACAACATCCCCATTGGGGATTGTTATCGAGCTGATGCCATCGGCTTTGACACGAACTTCATACTTGCACTGCCTGTCGGCAGCATCTGCACTGGTGATGGCCGCAGTCGCGACGCTGGTAGTTGCCGCAACCAATACGGCAAGTTTTGCAAACTGTGAAATAAACAAAATTTCCTCCTTCTCAAGTGTTGCCCTTGGAGGAAATAAGCATCATCAGTTTAACGTTTGCTGAAAGCTCTATTCAGACCTGGTTCACGGTTCTTAATTCGCAAAGTTAACAGGGACTGTACAGAAGTAAGGACCAGTACTGGATTGGCGCGGGATACCGTGCAAATTGCCATGCATCGCATCAGAATTTGGCGTTAAGCATGTCACAGTAGTTGTGCCAATTGCGTTTCACGCTTTCAGATGAAGTGTGACCAACACTGTGCTTGAAGACCCATCTTCAAAATCGGCGCGGATGCGGAGCCAATTGCCAAAATTGGTGATGCGAGCGACAGCGATTTCATCCTGCATCGCAGGCATTGCAACCCTGGTGCCTTCCGGAACCCAACGCATGCCGTCGGGCGACAGTTCAACACTGAAATCAGGTTGAACACCGACAGATGGTTTGAGGGCGCGGACGAAGATCACGGCTTCCCTGGCCCAGCCGCATTCATAGGGTTGGCTGGTGGCGCTGCCGGTCCAGTGTTCATTGCGGGTGACGATGGCAGTGTGGCTTTCAGGCAGCATCAGAAATCTCCCGAAATGCAAACAGAATCAATATAGAGGAAAGCGCTTTTCGCCACATCGGTTTCAGCAAAGACCGCGAAGTTCAGCATGCACCAGAGATTTTTCATGGCCGGAATGCTGATGGATTCAAAACCTGACATGTCAAATTCGCGATCATTGCATTGAAACGCCAGGGCCTTCATGTCGCCGAGATCGAAATCGAAGCGCAGATAGCTCCAATTTACCTTGGTGGGAATTTCATTGTAGCAAAGCCGTTGCGCGCCGCCGGGCAAATCGACCCAGCCTTGTGGTTCAAGATGATAATGGCTGGCGGTTTTATCGCCTTTGCCGATGGCCGTGAAATCCGAAGTCTGGGGTTTGTACTGCCATTTTTGCAGATGCTCGCCATTTTCAGCGTTGAGAAAACGCAGATGCGGCATGATCCTGTCCGCATTCTGATCGGTGTCCCCGCCCTGCAGATCAAACAGAAACCCGATTGAGCGGACGTCGGTTTCGCTCAGTTGCAGTTCGGTCGCTTCGGGTTTGAAGGTGAAGTAGGTTTCAAAGCGTATAGGCCCTCTTTTGCGAAATGTGTGGCGCTTGATTGCAACATTTTGCGCGCCAGGGCGCGGCCGCGTCGCCACTTTGAGTGCGTAAGAGCTGCCCGCGCCTCCATGAGAGCCGGCATCCCAATGACCAAGCGTTGATAACATGGGGCTGGAATGCTGCGCATATCCGGGCAACATGGTATCCAGCGAGCCCTCGTAATTGCCGACCAATTGCGACCAGCCCGCATAACCTTTGGAAAACTGGTCAAAACTGATGATACGCCGCATGGGGTCGAAACGGCTGAGGGCCGGATCGCTGAGGCGCATGGCGCGCAGCATGGCCTCTTCCAGATTCTGGTCGGCGGCGTTTTCTATCACTTTATTTGTCTCCATGCCCTGCATTTCTAGGGTGTTCGCAGACGTTCAACGACGTCCCAATTGATTTCCAGTCCGAGGCCTGGGCCGGTCGGCACGCTCAGTTCGCCATTTTTCTGGCGCTGGCTGGCGGATGCGATGTCGGCCATTTCGGTTTTGAAGGGGCTGATATCGCTGTGGCATTCCATCATGCGCATATTCGGCATGGCCGAGGCCACATGAATGCTGGCGGTTTCACAAACAATGCCGGACATGCCGATATGGGGGGCGTAGCCAACGCCACAAATATCGGCAAATTCGGCCATGCGTTTTGTTTCAGAGATGCCGCCGGAGCGGGCAATGTCGGGCTGCAAGACGGACAGAGTGCGGTTCTGCACCAGCCTTTGCGCCTGATCGACCGTATAATTGCTTTCGCCCGCAGCCAGCGGAACGTTGGTTCGTTTGCGCAATTCCTCGTAGCCGGCTTCATCTTCCGGGTCTAGCGGCTCTTCAAACCAGAAATACTTGTTATCTTCCAGAGCTTTGGCCACTTCCACCGCGCCATCCAGATTGTAAGCCCAATTGGAGTCAATACAGAGTTCAGCGCCATCACCGGCGCGCTTGCGCATCCGCTCGATACGGCGGCATGAATCCTTGACGTGTTTACCGGTCTTGATCTTGATGCGGGGAAAACCGGCTTCCAGATAGGCATCCAGTTCTGCATCTGCTTCAGCGTCGTCGACCCAATTGATGGAAGCTGCATAGACAGGAATCGAGGTGCGGCCCTCGCCACCCAAAAGCATCCAGATGGGCATTTTGGCGGCTTTGCCGAGAATGTCCCACAAGGCAATATCGACGCCCGCAATCGCTTCAATCAGCATGCCGCCGCAGCGGCCTGACAGGGCCAGGCGCATGCTGTTCCAATGTGCACTTATCTGGTGCACAGGCTTGCCGATCAATCTTGGCCGCAAGGTCGAGTTGATGAGTTCCGCATAGGCTTTTGGCGCGAAGCGCGCCAGTGTTTCACCAACACCGACAATCCCGGCATCCGTTCTGATTTCCACCAGAACCAGAGATACATGCTCATAGGTTCCCCAGGATGTGACCGTGGATTTGGGAAGTTTCTGAGTCAGCGGATGGGCAATAACATCTGTGATTCTGATGTCAGGTGCGAACTCGCTGTGCGCTTGTGGCTGAGGGGAGGGCGCGCTCATGGCAGAGCCCTGATGGCCAATAGATGGGTGACGCCGGAGTGATTTTCCGGACGTGCGCTTGAGCAGGCATTTGTCATTGGTGGTTTTCTCCCGTTTGGCACACAGACTTACTGCAAACAAATCAACATAGCAATTAAATAACATAGTTGCTATGTTGCTATCAAGCATGTTAGAGCATCTCAAACTTGAAGGAACCGACATGGTCAATGAGACTGAAGGCAGTTTGACATTCAACACCAAGCGGGCAGCGCCAGCGCGGCTTGCTGACACCGTGTCGGATGAAATCGCCTCGGCATTGTTTGACGGGCGCATTGCGCCGGGCGATCCATTGCCCTCGGAAGGTGAAATTGCGCGGCAGTTTGATGTCAGCAAACCAATTGCGCGTGAGGCCTTGCGCCTGTTGGCCGGCGCTGGTCTGGTTCACACACAGCAAGGCAAGGTGGCCCGTGCCAAGGCAATGACCGGCGAACCTCTGGATCGCATTTATGGCTATGCGGTGCGCTCAAGTCTGAAGCGTTTGCAGGAAGCCAATGAAATGCGTCTGGTACTGGAATCCGGCATTGCCAGACTGGCCGCCAACCGCAGGGATCCCAAGGGACTGGCTGTCATGCGGCAGGCTCTGGAGATCATGCGGCATTCAATCGGCGAATCTGAAGAATTTACACAGGCGGATATCGATTTCCATCTTGGCATGGCGCTGACAACCGGAAATACGATGATCCGGATGCAGGTTGAAGGCATGCGTTCGGTCCAGCGCGAAGTGTCAGAACTGTTTTCCCGGCGCAGCAACCGTTCCAAAGCGGACTGGCAGGCCACGGTGCTGCGGCATGAGGCCATTTATGATGCGATCGCTGCGGGCTATCAAGCTGGTGCACAGGCAACATTGGTGGCGCATTATGATGCGGCCAATATAGCGTCATTCGAGGTGGCCAATGGCTGAGACCACTAGCTTCCTTTCCGGCAAACGGGCGCTGGTAACCGGTGCCAATTCAGACATCGGTTACGCGATTGCGCAGGCTTTGGCAGCGCAGGGTGCGGATCTGGTTCTGCACCGGCGCAGTGATGCTAAACTCTCGGGTGATACGAGATCGTTGTTTGAAACCTGTCCTGTCATTCTGGCTGATTTTCTGGAGACCGACGGAGCCTCCAGGCTTGCGGAAGCTGCTTTGGAGACAGGCCCCATTGATATTCTGATTGCCAATGCGGCGATGGAACAACGCCAACCCTGGCCGGATATCGATCCGGCTTTCATCAATGCGCATGTGGGCGCGAATTTCACATCGATGCTGATGCTGGTCGGTGCCTTGGTCCCGTCGATGGAGCAACGCAAATGGGGACGAGTGGTCGCCATTGGCAGTGTCATGGCGACACGGCCCCGTGCTGAAACAGCTGTGTATGCAGCGCTCAAATCTGCACAATTGACGGCTTTGCGCGCCATCGCGCGGGACGTTGCGCCCAACGGCGTCACCATGAATGTGGTGTCTCCCGGCGCGATCGAGACCGGTCATACGGCCGAGCTTTATGCAAAACCTGATTTTCGCAGAGCGGTCACTGCCAAAATTCCAATGGCCCGGCCGGGAACGCCGGAAGACTGTGTGGCACCGGTCACCATGCTGTGCAGCGATGGTGCGAGCTACATTACGGGCGTTGATATTCCCGTGAATGGCGGATGGGACATCGGCGATGCGCCCGGAAATCTGATGAAATTCGGCCAGTGACAGGGATGACGCTGGCCGCTTGTAACGACTGATAACGTTTTAATGGAGGAGTAAAATGAAAATGTTCAAAACGAGACTTACAGCCGCCGCGCTGCTTGGTGCCAGTTTTCTGGTGTCTCCAGCTGTTGCGCAGGAATTGCGTTTCACTGTCTGGACGGGCAATGACGCCCATCTCAACATGCTCAACAGCATTGGTGACAGTTTCAAAGCCACACATCCGGATGTCACGGTTACGTTCGAGACCATTCCGGCAGGTGACTATATCCAGAAACTCACATTCCAACTGGCTGGTGGCACGCCGCCAGACCTTGGCTGGATGTTTGAAAACTCGATGCCGACCTTCGTCAAGGCAGGTGTTCTGGAGGAGTTGACGTCAACTCTTGCCGCCACTGAAGGCTATGATCTGGACGATTTTTCAAAGCCTGCAATGGCGCTGTGGTCAACTGATGGTGCTGTCTATGGCGTGCCATTCTCAACGTCACCTTTCATGATGTTCTTCAACAAGGACATGTTCGATGCAGCCGGATTGGAAGATCCCCTGACCCTCGCCGACAAGGGCGAATGGGATATGGCGAAATTCCGCGAAGTCTCGGCCGCACTGGCCGCTGCGAATGAAGGAAAATGGGGTTTTGAGTTCAAGGATGGTCAGGGCTATGACAGCCGGATCATGCACGCCATCATGCCGCCTATTCGGGTTTACGGCGGAAATGCCTTTGACAATGGCGAATGTGGCTTTGAAAAGCCGGAAGCGATTGCTGCGGTCACCCAATTGCATGAGATGATCTTCAAGGATGGCTCGATTGTGCCACCGGGCGAACAGGGTGACTTCTTCTCCGGTAGTTCAGCAATGACCATCAATCAGATTTCCCGTGCCTCCAAAATGCCAGGTGCCGGGTTCAACTGGGGCATTGCACCACTGCCAACAGGTCCTGCTGGCGCATCGCCAGTGATCGGACAGGCTGGACTTGTTGTCTTTGCCAAAAGCAAGAACCCGGAACTTGCCAAGGAATTCATCGCGCATATGACCAATGCGGACAATGTTGCGGTGATGGCTCAGTTTTTCCCGCCGGCACGTAAATCCGTGCTGAACAGCGATGCATTCACCAATGCCAATGCGCTTATTCCTGCCGCGCAGATGGAAAATGTCAAAGCTGCCATTGCAAATGGTCAGGTGCTGCCAAGTCATGAGAAAACACCTCAGATTGAAGCTGCCATGAAACCGCGCTTCGATGCGTTGTGGAAAGCCGATGCAAATGTCGAGGAAGCGCTGAAAGCGGTTTGTGCCGCCATTCAGCCACAGCTCTAGGCTGAAGCTCAAACAGACCTTTTGCATAGGACCGGGGCATGACACCCAGTGAAAAAACAACAACCATGGCGCACGCAAGCCGCGTGCCATGGTTGACCTTGCGCCGCAAAGAGGCGCTGGAAGCCTGGCTGTTTGTCAGCCCTACGCTGATCGGTTTCGTCATCTTCTTTCTTGGCCCGCTGATTGCCGTGGGCCTCTACAGCCTGACGGAATGGAACCTGCTGAGTCAGGAATCCACCTTTGTCGGTGTAGCGAATTTCCGTGATGCCCTGACGGTCAATCCTGATTTCTGGCATGTGGTGCGCAATTCGGCGCTGTTTGCGCTTGGTCTGGTGCCGATGAATATGGCTCTGGCATTGATGCTCGCCATTGCCCTGTCGCGGCCCTTTTTCGGGGTCGTTTTTTTCAGAACCATCTTTTTTGCGCCGGTTATTACCTCTGCCGTGGCCTGGGCCATTGTCTGGAAGTTCCTGCTTCAGGGCGAGGCCGGTGCGGTCAACCAGTTGCTGGCCAGCATTGGCATTGACGGCCCGAACTGGTTGCGCGAACCGAATTGGGCGATGTTCGCCGTGATTGTCACTCGCGTCATCAAGATGGTCGGGCTCAACATGATCCTCTACATTGCAGCCCTGCAGGCGATCCCCCGGGATTATGAGCAGGCAGCCCAACTGGAAGGCGCTTCGCGCTGGCAGGTTTTCCATATGGTCATCTGGCCGCTGCTGGCTCCGACAACGCTGATCATCATGGTGATCACCACTATCGGCTCGTTCAAGGTGTTCGACCACATCTATCTGATGACCGGCGGGGGACCGGAAAACGGCACGCTGGTGCTGGCCTATTACATCTACCAGCAGGGCTTTGAATTCTTCAATATCGGCTATGCCTCCGCGCTCGCCATCATCATGTTCGTGATTGTCCTGGCCTTGACGATTGTGCAGTTGATCCTGCGCCAGAAAGGATCGGGATGAGCCTGTCTCATAAACAAATGCAGATGATCAAGCGCGTCCTGTGGACCGTCTCACTGATGATCGTGGCGGTGCCCTTTGTGTTTCCGTTCCTGTGGATGGTGTCATCGGGGTTCAAGAATGCGGCCGAGATTTTTGGTCAACCGTCACTGTTGCCAGCCACATGGCGGTGGCAGAATTTTCTGGAAGTATTCGACCACCAGCCCTTTGCCCGGCAATATTTCAATTCGCTGTATATTTCAGGGGCAGTCACCGTGGTGACGCTGGTGATTTCCTCACTGGCAGGTTACGCGCTAGCGCGGCTGCGCTTTGCAGGCTCTGCGCTGTTGATGCTGTTCCTGATTTCAGCCCTGATGGTGCCGGAAGAAGTCACCATCATTCCGAACTTCTTTCTCATTCGCTTGATGGGCTTGATGGATACGCATGTGCCGCTGGTCCTGCTGCCGGTGTTTGGCGCGCATGGCGTGATGGCAACCTTCCTGATGCGACAGTATTTCGTGGCGCTTCCGAAGGAGCTGGAAGACGCCGGCAAGATGGACGGGCTCTCACGCATTGGCATCTGGTGGAAAATTGCGCTTCCGATGTCACGTCCGGCGCTGGCTGCGGTGGCGATCATCACCTTTCTGCATTCGTGGAACCTGTTTCTGGAACCGCTGGTGTTTCTCTCCAGTCTGGAAAAGTTCACGCTGCCTTTGGCGCTGGCAAATTTCACCGATGCCTATGGCCTGCCGCTCTGGCATCTGCAACTGGCCGCCACAAGTCTCGCCGTGGTTCCCATATTGGGTGTCTATCTCATCGCGCAGCGCCAGATTATCGAAAGCTTTGCAATGTCAGGAGTGAAGGGATGAACCGCATTTCCGAGTATCAATTGGACAAATATTCATGACAAGCCTTGCCCTGAGTAATCTTGCCAAATCCTTTGGGCCTGTGAAGGTCATACGGGATATTGATCTGTCGATTGACGATGGCGAGTTTGTTGTCTTTGTCGGGCCGTCCGGCTGTGGGAAATCGACCTTGCTGCGGATGATTGCCGGTCTTGAGGACATTACCTCGGGCGATCTGATGATTGGTGAGCGGCGCATGAATGAAGTGTCAGCATCAAAGCGCGGTGTTGCGATGGTGTTTCAGTCCTATGCGCTCTATCCGCATCTGACGGTGCGGCAGAATATGGGGTTCGGTCTGAAGGTTCGGAAAATGCCGGTTGATGAGATCAATCAACGTGTTGATGAAGCCTCGGCAACCTTGAAACTGGACGTGCTGATGGATCGTTTTCCACGTGAGTTGTCCGGTGGCCAGCGCCAGCGAGTTGCCATCGGGCGTGCCATCGTCGGCAATCCTGACGTGTTTCTGTTTGATGAACCATTGTCCAATCTGGATGCTGAATTACGGGTTCACATGCGCGCCGAGATTGCGGCACTACATGGCCGCCTTGGTAACACCATGATCTATGTGACGCACGATCAGATTGAAGCCATGACGCTGGCTGACCGGATTGTGGTTCTGCGCGATGGACGTATCGAGCAGGTCGGCACACCGCGTGAGCTGTATGCCCGTCCAGCCAATGTATTTGTGGCCCAGTTCATTGGCAGTCCCAAGATGAATATCTGTCCGGCGGCGAGCATTGCCAGGGAAATGAGTGGCGACAATCTTGAGCTGAACAAGGCAGTTCAGGTGGGGATACGACCTGAGCATCTGCGCGTTGCGGCGAAGGACGCGGGCAATCTGAATGGTCGGGTTACGGTCAGCGAATACACCGGAGCCGGGTCATTGCTGCATATTGAGGTTGATGGCGTCGGATCGTTTCTCGTGGCAGAAGAAGGACAGGTCGGAGCGCAGCAGGGTGATGTGATTGGCCTGGCGTTTTCGAACGATGATGTTCATCTGTTTGACAAGGACGGTGTCGCCATCCACCGGTAAACTTGCCGCCAGAATGGGTTTCGGCTAGGGATTGGATTTTGCACAGGAGATCGCCATGCCCGGCCCGAAAAACATTCTATTCTATGGCGATTCCCTGACATGGGGCTGGATGCCCGTTCTGGAAGGAGCGCCGTCATACCGGTTCCCGTATGATCAGCGTCTGGCTGGTGTCATGGCTGCTGAACTTGGCGACGGGTTTCATATTGTGGAAGAAGGATTGAGTGGGCGAACCACCAGTGTGGATGATCCCAATGATCCGCGCCTCAATGGCAGCACCTATCTGCCAGCGGCCCTTGCCAGCCATCTGCCGCTTGATCTTGTCATCGTGATGCTCGGCACCAATGACACAAAATCCATTTTCAACCGCACACCCTTTGAAATCGCCAATGGCATGGCAAAGCTTGTGGGCCAGATCGCCTCCAGTGCGGGTGGGGTGGGCACGCTGTATTCGGCACCCAAAACGCTTGTGGTGGCGCCGCCGCCCCTTGTGCCAATGCCACACCCCCACTTTCAGGGCATGTTTGGCGGGGGCCACGAGAAATCAGCTGAACTGGGCGCGCACTACCGCAATATGGCGGATTTCATGAAGGTGGATTTCCTCAACGCTGGTGATTTCATCACCACAGACGGCGTCGACGGGCTTCATCTGACAGCTCAGAACAATGCGGATCTTGGCAAAGCCATTGCGAACAAGGTTCACGATATTCTGAACGGCTGATGCTTTGAGGTTTGGATTCGCTCCGGTAAGGTCGGTGGCAGTTTAGTTTGATCCTGAAAGATCTATTTGTCCGCTTCCCGATCCCGTTCCTTGAGTCTGCTGCTTCTCGCGGAAGTGGCTGGAATGTCGCTGTGGTTTGTGTCGTCGGCAGTTTTGCCTGACATGATCCGTGAGGCAGATATGTCCGGACTGCGCCAGGCCGCATTGTCCAGCGGCGTGCAGGCGGGGTTTGTCGTGGGGGCTTTGCTGGTAGCCTTTTTCGGCTTGGCCGACCGTTTTGATCCAAGGCGCGTTTTTGCGCTCTCCGCTGTGTTGGCGGGGCTGGTAAATCTGACGCTTGTTGTATCACCGCCGGGGAGCGGTCTGGCCATAACAGCGCGGTTCGTAACCGGTGCTCTGCTGGCCGGGGTCTATCCGGTGGGCATGAAAATCATGGTGGGCTGGGGTCAGAAGGATCGCGGATTTCTGGTCGGTGCTCTGGTTGCAGCGCTCACATTCGGATCTGCCTTTCCTCATCTGCTGTCGCTTGCGGGCGGCGCTAATTGGCGCTTGATCATTGCTGCGGTGTCGCTGGCGTCTGCCAGTGGTGGCTTGCTGTGTCTTCTGGTCGCCCTCGGCCCCTATCACTCCACCGCGCCGCGCTTCAATCCGCATATCATTGTCTCTGCCTGGACGAACCGCCGTGTCCGTCTTGCCTATGCGGGTTACCTTGGACACATGTGGGAACTCTATGCCATGTGGGCCTGGGTTGGTCTGGCGACAGCGACGTCCTATTCAGTGACATTGCCGATGGATGTTGCGGATCGCCTGTCGACGGTTACGGCGTTCTCGGCGATTGCGGCAGGGGCGGTTGCCTGCGTCCTGGCGGGTCTGGTTGCTGACCGGATCGGCAAGGCAGAAGTCGCCATCATTGCGATGATTGTCAGTGGCCTGTCTGCGCTGGCTGTTGCCCTGACCTTCGGCGGATCGCCCTGGCTGACATTCGTGATTGTCGTTGTCTGGGGTATCAGTATCATTCCTGATTCAGCACAGTTCTCAGCGCTGGTGGCCGATTACGCCCCGGCAGATCAAGCCGGAAGCCTGATGACGTTCCAGACCGCACTGGGCTTTGCCCTGACCATTGTTACTGTTCAAGTCACGCCCATGCTTGCTTTGGCACTTGGCTGGCCGATTGTTCTGGCCGGGCTGGCGCTGGGACCATTGTTTGGCGTTGTCGCCATGATGCGGCTGCGACGCCTTACATCTCAATCCGGTGTTCTATAGTTTCTTCCCGCCGCGCCAGACGGATTTGATGTTGAGCGTTTGGTCGAGATGAACCATATCTGCGGCTGCACCGGCTTTGAGATGACCGATACGGGTGTCAGCGCCAAGGCACATGGCAGGATAAAGCGATGCCATGCGCAGCGCCTCATCGACATTTACTCCGACGGTGCCGACCATGAAGCGAACCGCAGAGATCATATCCAGATCAGCGCCTGCCAGCGTTCCGTCTGCCAGCACAAGCTTTCCGCCCTCACGATGGATTTTGCGGCCGTTCAGGGTGAAGGATTGCAGATCGGTGCCGATGGTGGGCATCGCATCTGAAATCAGAAAAATGCGACCAGGCTCACGTTTGGCTGCCAGCGCCGTTGCAATGGCTGCCGGATGAACATGGAAGCCATCGGCAATGAGACTGACAAACAGGCTTTCCGATTGCAACGCCGCCCCGACAAGCCCGGGTTCCCGGTGATGCAAGGGGCTCATGGCATTGAACAGATGCGTGACCGCTCCGGCGCCTGCAATGGCGGCGGCCGTGGCGGTGTCAAAATCCGTATCGGAATGGCCCAGACTGACCAGTATACCGGCTGCGGTCAGCGCGGCGATCTGCGCGTTGCTGACAGATTCCGGAGCAACCGTGGTCATGAGAAAGGGCAGTGACTGGCGGGCGATTTTCAGGGCGTTGAGATCATCTTCGCTCATCGGTCGGATCAGGGCTGGATCATGCGCACCTTTTCGGGCAACGGACAAATGCGGTCCTTCAATGTGCAGCCCGAGAAATCCGGGAAGGGCGGCTTTGCTTGCCGCAATGCCCGCTGCAATGGCGGCTTTCTGTACCTCCGGTGTGTCAGTAATCAGGGTCGGCAACAGGGAGGTGGTGCCATATGCCAGATGGGCTGCACAGATGGTCTTGATGGCGTCCAAATTAGGGTGGTCGTTAAACAGAACGCCGCCGCCGCCATTGACCTGCAGATCGACGAAACCGGGTGCCAGCAATCCGCCGCCCAATATGTGCTGGGTGCAGTCTGGCGGGATGTCGTCTTCCGATACGATGTCCAGAACGCTGCCGTTCTGCACCAGCAGTACCGCATGTTCATGGCGCGACGCACCATCAAATATAGTGGCTCCTGAATAGGCGTCGATCTGGCTCATGAGTTTGTTTCCTGTTCCACCAAAACGATAATGCCGTGTCTTACGCCTGTTCTTTGCCAAAGCGGCGTATCGCCAGGGCTGCCGCGCCGCTGACCGCATCCGCAAGCGGTGGCAGAACCTGTTCGCGGTAGTCTGCACCCAGATATGGGACATATTTTGGACCAAGACCGCCCAGCATGCAAAATGGCTCACCGGCGTGCAGGTGCATGGCTTGTAAAACCTCTTCAATGACACGGACTGCCTCGCCAATGAGTGCCCTGGCTGTTGGGTCATCCTGTTCGGCAAACTCAAAAATATCCGGTGCAAACCGACCGAAAGCAGCCGGGCTCGCCGTTTGGGCAAACGTCACCAGCGTTTGCGGATCATTGTCGAAATGCGCCATCACTTTCTGCGTCAGTGGTGACAGCGGACTGATGTGTTCATGGGCCAGCAGCGCAGCTTCAAGCAGGGAGCGTCCGAGCCTTGCGCCACTGCCATGATCGCCGACGATGAAACCCCACCCACCACGGGGGATGAGTGTGCCGGATTTGCGCTGTATGAACACCGACCCGGTGCCGATGATGGCCGCCGCACCGTCCTGCGATCCGATGGCACCTTCCAGCGCAATCGCGGCATCACTCTCGATCTGAAGGGCACGAAAGGGCAGCAGTTCGGACAGTTGCTCGGCGGCATTGTCTATATTGGCACCCGCAAGGCCCAGATAGGCCGAGAGTTCCTGGATCGTTTCGGCTGGCAGGCCAGCTGCCTTCAACGCCAATTCTGTGGCCTGAAGAATGTTTTTGTGCGCGCCATTCAGGTCAGACACGATGTTGGCTGATCCGGCGGTGCCGGTGCCAACAGGCGTGCCTGCAGCATCACACACAAGAGCACGGCACCCGGTTCCGCCCCCGTCAACTCCCAGAAAATACGCCACAGAACTCTCCCGTCGGGACATTGGTGGGCCAACATGCCGCACAATCTGTCAGGCGTCCAGAAGTGTCTCGGCACGGTCTATCACACGGTCCTGACCCAGGCTGGAATCCGGTGACAATGTTTGCAAAATGGCAGACAGTTTCTCACGCCGGTCAGATGACATTTGATGAATCTCGGCAAAGCGTTTTGCCAGAGGATCATTGATATCAGCATGGGCTGAACTGCGCTGATGGATGAACACCAGCCAATAGGCGATCACATCATGGGCGCGGGGTGAGTGCAGGCCGGTTTTGTGTCGGTCGGCGATCACCGACAGGATGCGGACCGGCAGTTTCTGACTGCCATCGCCCGCGATCTGGGCCAGTTCGTGTTTCAGGGCAGGGTTGGCGAAGCGCTCGATCAACTGGTCGCAATAGTCAACGGTACTGGATTGGATGGATGCAGGTAACGTGGCGGCGGCTTCCAGCATCAAGTCTTCAACTGCTTTGCGCAGCACGGCATCGGCAATGGCCTCGTGAACATAGACATGGCCGGTGTAAAGACCGGCATAGGCGAGGAATGAATGTGGGCCGTTCAGGAGCCGCAATTTTCGGTGCTCGAACGGGGCAACATCGTCGACGAACTGCGCTCCGACCTGATCCCAGGCAGGATGCGCGGTAGCAAAATCATCTTCAATGATCCATTCTGAAAACAGTTCGGTTGCAACGGGCGCCTGATCTGCCCAGCCGGTTTTCTGCTCAACCTCATGCCGCAAGGCGTCGGTGGTTGCCGGTGTGATGCGGTCGACCATGGTGCCGGGAAAGGTGACAGACGCGGCCAGCCAGTCGGCAAGGCCGAGACCAGCTTGCTGGTTGAACTCCAGCACCAGTCTTTTCAGGGTGGCACCATTATTCGACAGATTGTCACAGCTGATGATGGTGATCGGTGCGCCATGTGTCTGGTGTCGTATTTGCAGACCGAATGCCAGAAAGCCAATCGCTGTCAAAGGCTGGCCGCCAGCCAGTTCGGACGCGATGTCAGGGTTCTGGGTGTTGAGATGCCCCGTTGCCGCATCACTGTGATAGCCTTTTTCAGTGATTGTCAGGCTGACGATTGCTGTGTCCGGGTCGGCTATCAAATCAATCACGGCTTGCGGATTTTCCGGACCGACCAGAATCTGGTCGATGACGGAAATGCGCTGATACTGCGTGTCTGAAACGCTGTTGATGACCAAAGTATAATCAAAGTCCTGCGGTGCCAGACTGTCCCGTGCGGTGCTGCTTTTCAGCGACACGCCGGTAATTGTCCAGGCTTCACCGCCTCGGGCATTGGCGTGATGGGTGTACCAGGCCTGATGTGCCCGGTGAAAGTTGCCCGGACCGAGATGCAGGATGCGTTTCATATTATTTGGTTCCAAGGCGATAGGCATCAACCGCCAGATCCCTTGTCAGAAGGCGGGCAATTTCCAATGCATCAGAGGTTCCGAACAGGCCCCGAGAGATTTGCGTATCAAGATGCAGCGCAACGCCGCGCCGCCACAAATCATGGCGTGCCGGTATGGACAGAAAAGCACGTGTATCATCGTTGAAGCCGGCGAGATTCCAGTAACCCGCAGTCTCGACCACAGCGTCAAAATAACGCGCAATGCCGTTGAGACTGTCATGGAACCACCAGGGCGGCCCCAGACGCAGGCACGGCCAATGACCTGCCATGGGGGCCAGTTCGCGGGCATAGGTTGTCTCATCCAGTGTAAACAGAATGATGGTCAGATCGGGATTGTTGCCAACCTTGTTGAGCAAAGGTTGAAGGCCCCGGACCCAATCCACGGCGATTGGAATATCTGCGCCCATATCATTGCCAAAACGCTGAAAAATAGCGTCGTTTGTGGAGCGATAACTGCCGGCGTGAATCTGCATGACGAGGCCGTCATCGATCGACATCAAAGCCATTTCGGTGAGCATGCGCCCGTAGAACTGTGTCGCTTCCCTGTGGCCCAGCGGCGCGTTTAGTGCTTTTTGCAGCAGGGCCTGCATGTCTGTATCGGACACGTGTTCAGTATGGATTTCGGTAATGGCATGATCGGTAGCCGTGGCTCCGGCGGCTTTGAAGGCGGCCCTGCGTTGCCGCAGTGCGTTCAGATAATCAGGGAAGGATGCGGTGTCTTCTCCGGTTAACTCGGCCAGTTTCTTCATATGGGAAATGAAGTCGGGAGATGCGGGATTGAGCACAGTATCGGGACGGAAGGTGGGGACAATGCGCCCCTGCCAATCGCTGTTTGCGATAGTCGCGTGGTCTTCCAGTGTGTCCAGGGCGCCATCTGTTGTCGCCAGCACTTCCATGCCGAAGCTTTCAAACAAGGCTCTGGGCAGAAATTCCGGCGTTTTCAGCTTTGCATCAATCAGATCGTAATAGGCATTGGCCGATTTCGGCGTCAAAGCTTCGGTTATGCCGAAGACATTGGCAAATGTGTGCTCAAGCCATTGTCGACTCGGGGTGCCGAGAAAGCGGTCCCAGTGATCGGCAAAGATCTTGAAGATCTGTCGTGGATCGCGCTCTTCTGCGGTTGTTCCAACGCCAAGGCTTTCCAGCGAAATGCCCTGGCTGTAGAGCATGCGAAACACGTAGTGATCCGGAATGATCAGCAACTCAGCCGGGTCGGGAAACGGGGTGTTGCCGGCAAACCAGGAAGGATCGCAATGGCCATGAGGCGACACAATCGGGATATTACGAATGGTCTGGTAGATGGTGTCAGCTTTGGCCGGCAGATGGATTGTGCCCATGGGTGTATTGGTCATGAAGGGGTCCGTATTACAGCGTCTGGTTCAAAATAGTGGCTATGCGTCTGCTCCAGCCCGGAGAGGGTGTCGAGCACTGTATTCATGTGTCGCCTGGTCAGTTCGATTGCTGTCTCTTTATTTTGGTCGAGAATGAGGGTGAGCAGGTTCTGGTGATCCTGTAGCAGGCTTTTCTGGTGGGATTTACTGCGTAGAGCGAGAACACGGAGCCGATCAAGAAGAATTTTTTCCCGCTTCAAGACATCGGCGACGCGTGGAAACTGAGTGGCGCGTGCCAGCGTCAGGTGAAAGTCATCGTCGAGATGGCGGAATTCCTGATTGTCGCGGCGCTTGATGGCCTTTTTCTGGCGTTTCAAATTGTCGTGGAGACTGGCTGTAAAGGCGTCTGGCAGACCGGTATCACAAAGGTGACCGACCGTGGCAACTTCCAGAGCTTCGCGCATGAAACGTGCTTCCAGTATCTTGCGCCTTTGCAGCTTGGTTACAAAATTGCCCCGGCTGGGCTGAGTTGTCACCAATTGTGCTTCACGTAATTTTTGCAATGCTTCGCGAACAGGTGTGCGGCTTGAGCCAAATTTGCTGGCGATATCGGCTTCGGAAATGGCCTGGCCGGGCGGCAGTTCCATGGTCAGAATCATGGCCTGAAGAACGTCGAATATCTGATTTCCGGCGGGCAGTGCCGGGTTGATCTCAGGGAAGCGCAACTCCGGCTGTTTTGCCTCCAGTGTTTCTTCCAACAGTGAAACTTCGGTTTGCTGCGCCATGGTCTCTATCCCCTTGTGCGCAGCCAGTATACCGGTATACAAATTTTTTCTCAACCGGTATGCTGGAAGCGTGCTGTTTGCTATTCAGGCTCTGCGGTGGCGTGTTTTTCCGTGTTGAGCGTTTGGTTTTGGAGGTTTGCGATGAATTTGGCCATGATCGGTCTGGGTATGGTGGCGGCAACGCATCTGAATGCCATCAAAGCAAGCAATAAAGATCTGACATTGCGCGGCGTCTGCAGCCGGGATGCGGGAAAAGCTGCTGCCTTTATTGCCACCCATATGCCCGATGATGCTGATCATGTGAGGATTTACTCATCAGTCGATGAGATTGCTGCCGATTCCGAGATTGATTTCGTGATTGTGGCGACGCCGCCCAATGCGCGGGCAGATATCATCCGCAAGCTGGCAGCTGCTGGCAAACATATTTTGCTGGAGAAGCCGATTGAGCGGGATTGGAAAGCCGCCGCTGAGATTGTCGCGCAGTGTGAGGCGGCCGGGGTGACCCTTGGTGTCGTGTTTCAGCACCGTGCGCGGGATGTGTCTCAAAAGCTCCACGCGCTTCTTGCGTCCGGCGATACGGGTCCAATTCGCGTGGTTGAAATTGTTGTGCCGTGGTGGCGTCCGCAATCCTATTATGACGAGCCGGGGCGGGGCACCTATGAGCGCGACGGCGGCGGTGTTCTGATTTCACAGGCGATCCACACCATGGATCTGGCGCTGTCTTTCACAGGTGGTGTCGAAAAAGTCCAGGCGATGGCGCGCACCAGCGCGCTGCATAAAATGGAGGCAGAGGATTTTGTCACTGCCGGTCTGGAATTTGAAAGCGGGGCTATCGGATCATTGACGGCCAGTACAGCATTCTTTCCCGGATCAGCGGAATCCATCACCCTGCATTGTGAGCATGTCTCAGTTTGCCTGAAATCCGGGAAACTCGATCTGCTCTGGCACGACGGCCGCACAGAAACTATTGGCGAAGACATGGCCAGTGGTGGCGGCGCCGATCCGATGGCTTTCACGCATGAATGGCATCAGGGTGTGATTGAAGATTTTGCCGAGGCATTGCGCAGCGGTAAACCACCATTGGCACCCGGGCGCGAGGCGCTGTTGGTGCATCGCCTGATCGATGCTCTTGTTCTGTCGTCTCGCGAGGAACGCGCTGTCACTCTGTCTGAACTGGATAATATCAATGACTGATCCCATTCGCTTTGCCGCTATTGGTCTCGATCACCGGCACATTTATGGCATGGTCCAGAATATGCTGGATGTCGGTTGTGAATTTGCAGGCTGGTGGACCGATGGCGAGCCGCCGACCCTGCCGGGGTTTATCAAGCGGTTTCCTGATGCAGAGCGTTTCACCCAGCGTTCCGAACTCATGGAAGACCGGTCTATTGATCTTTTTCTGATCGCGACAGTTCCTGTGGATCGCGCTGCGCTTGCCGTAGAAGCAATGAAACACGGCAAGGATGTCATGCTCGACAAGCCGGGCTGCATCAGTCTTGACCAACTTGCTGACATCAAAGCCACTGTGGCTGAAACAGGGCGCATCTGGTCGGTGGATTTTTCAGAACGCTTTGAAGTTGCCAGCGTCACCAAGGCCGCCGAACTGGTGCAGGCGGGGGCGATTGGCCGGGTGATACAAACGGTCGGGCTTGGTCCGCATCGGCTCAATCGGCCGACACGGCCGGACTGGTTTTTCAAACGCGAAAAATATGGTGGCATCCTGTGTGATATTGCATCGCATCAAATCGATCAGTTCTTGTATTTCACCGGCTCCGATGATGCCGAGGTGACACTTGCCACGGCAGCCAATTATGCAAATCCGGATGATCCGGGATTGCAGGATTTTGGCGAGATTGCACTGCGCAGCGCTCATGGTCATGGCTATATTCGGGTTGACTGGTACACGCCGGACGCGCTGCCCAACTGGGGTGATGGCCGGCTGACCCTGCTGGGCACCGAAGGCTACATCGAGTTGCGCAAATATGTCGATGTGGCGCGGGACGATGGCATCGATCATCTTTATCTGGTGAATGGCAGTCGATGCGAGAAGATCGATTGTTCCGATGCGGGCTATCCCTATTTCCAAAATCTGGCCAATGACATTCGCGCGCGCACGGAAACGGCGATGCCGCAGGCCCATGCCTTCAAGGTGATGGAACTGGCTTTGAAGGCGCAATTGATGGCCGATACGGTTCTGCCATTTTCTGCATCAACCTCCCAAAAGTAAGAGAGAGACAAATTCATGCTGCAAACCTGGCGCTGGTTTGGTCCTGTGGACCCCATTACGGTTGACGATATGCTGCAGGTCGGAGTTGAGGGGGTTGTGACGGCCCTGTATCATCTGACGCCCGGAACTGTGTGGACAATTGCCGAGATTGAAAAGCGCCAAAGTGCGATTGCGACGCGGCGCAACGGGGCTGCATCCGGCCTGTTGTGGGATGTGGTGGAAAGTCTGCCGGTTTCTGAAGCCATCAAGACACAAACCGGCGATTACAAAACCCATATTGAGAATTATCGCCAGTCGATGCGCAATCTGGCGGCCTGCGGATTGCAGACAATTTGCTACAATTTCATGCCGATCCTGGATTGGACACGCACAGATCTGCGTGCACCGATGCCTCATGGCGGGACTGCCATGCGCTTTGACCTGCTCGAGTTTGCCACCTTTGATCTGTTCGTTCTGGAACGTGCTGGTGCTGCCGAGGATTATCCCGCAGATTTCGTGGATCGGGCCAGGCAATTGTTCGCAACCATGGATGACGAGCAGAAAACGGCCCTGCAGAATAATATTGTGGCTGGCCTGCCAGGCGCAAATGACAATTGGACCCTGGAAGATATCCGCAGCCTGCTGAAAACCTATCAGGGCATCTCAGCGGATCAGTTGCGCAAACATTTGACGGATTTTCTGGCGGAAGTCGTGCCGCTGGCGGAAGAACTTGGGCTGCGCCTGTGCTGTCATCCTGATGATCCGCCCTTTCCCCTGATGGGCCTGCCGCGCATCATGTCGACTGAAGCCGATTATGCGCATGTGATGAAGACTGTCGCCAGCCCGGCAAACGGCATCACCTTTTGCACCGGGTCGCTGGGCGTGGCCGAGAAATTTGATGGTGCCGGTTTTGTCGAGCGGCTTGGCAGCCATATTCATTTTGTCCATCTGCGCAATACAATGCGGACAGAGCCGAGGGTTCCGGGGCGCAGCAGCTTTTTTGAGGCGGCACATCTGGAAGGCAACACCGACATGGTGTCCGTGGTGAAAGCGCTGATGCGCGAACAGCAAATCCGCAAGTCTGCAGGCCGGGCAGACTGGCAAATTCCGATGCGTCCAGATCATGGACAGGAAATACTTCATGATATTGCCGCTGGTGGCATGCCGGGTTATCCGCTGCTTGGCCGGATGCGCGGATTGGCCGAGTTGCGGGGGATCATGGCGGCTTGCGCATCGCCTGAAAAGTAATCACTTATCGATTTCTGCCTCGGACATTCTGAATACCTCAGAAAATTGTGAGAAAAACACAGTTCTCAAACCCTGCATTTCCGCGGGCTTTGCGCGCAAAATTGAGGTCGCCAAACCGGTTTTCACTCAGATGAATGGTTTCTGAACAGCTGGTTCAGGGATGGTTCGGACGCGCTCTCCTAAACCTTATTCATCGTCAAGCAGACGACGTTGATTAAAGATTTTAACTCAGGAGAGAAACCATGAAACGCCTTACCCTTATCGCAACAGCAGTCGCACTCGTCACCAGCTTTTCCGCCCCCGCAATGGCCAATGGCATCAACATCGAACAGTTTGGCTTCGGCAATGCTGCCGGTGGTGGCCAGATGGGTGCCGGTAATATGATCGGTGTCTTTCAAAATGGTGCCTTCAACAACTCCATCACCGAACAGTTCGGCCATGGCAATGTGGCAGCTACCGGTCAGGAAGGCTTCAACAACGCAGCAGACACAGTTCAGTTTGGCAATGGCAACCAGGCTGGTGTTGGCCAGTTCGGCAACAACCACACATCAGTCCTGACACAGGATGGCAATGGCAACATCGCAGCTGGTGTTCAGGTCGGTAACAACTGCGCGGCCAATGTGGCCCAGAACGGCAGCGGCAATGTCGCAGCCTTTGTCCAGACCTGCCCATAAATTCAAGCAGATCACTTCAAACAGTTTGATGAGCCGGGACGTCAGAAGACGCCCGGCCATCCTGCTTTTTATCCGCTGAGTATTTGGGCGGATTTCAATTTAGGCATTCTGCAGGTTCTTTCGGGGCCGTGCCAGAACGACGCATACGACGCGCCTGAGGATACAATCCGCGAGACGCGCACTTCAATTGTTGTGGCCATCACCAGCTCCGAGCTTTCGCGGTTTGAGGCAGCTTCCGGAGCAAACCCAATCCACTTCCATCGCGACATTCCAGATGCGGATGGACATGTTTCCCACTCCCTGACATCCCCTATCTGGCGCCCGACAATGTGCTGGACATTCTGGATCTGACCGGAAAGCTCATGGGTTGTGCGGACAAGCGCGCGCAGAAGCTGATTTGGTCCTGAAGTAACACGGTTTTATTATCGCGATCAGATTTGATCGTCTGCAGATACCCCGCCACACTGATCTTGTTGAACGCGACCTACATGAGTTCTGGCGCTGCGTAGCCTGTAGACTCCTCCCCCTCAATTTGACTGAACGCAAGATGAACAACCGGTTCCAAAATGGTTCAGGCGGGGTGGGGCATGGTGTCTTCATCGAAACGCAATGACGCGGCTTCGAACCAGATCAAAAACAAATTTATCGAGGAAACAGACCCATGAAACGCCTTACAATCATCGCAACAGCAGTCGCACTCGTCACCAGCTTCTCCGCCCCGGTTATGGCCAATGGAGTGAGCATTGAACAATTTGGCTTCGGCAATGCCGCCGGTGGTGGCCAGGTTGGCACAGGAAACCTGCTCGGTGTCTTCCAGGACGGTGCCTTCAACAACTCCATCACCGAACAGTTCGGCCATGGCAATGTGGCTGCAACCGGACAGAGCGGTTTCAACAACGCATCTGACACAGTGCAGAACGGCAATGGCAACCAGGCCGGTGTTGGCCAGTTTGGCAATAACCACACTTCAGTCCTGACACAGGACGGCAATGGCAACATCGCAGCCGGTGTTCAGGTTGGTAACAACTGCAGCGCAAATGTCGGCCAGTCCGGCAGTGGCAATGTCGCAGCCTTCGTTCAGGCTTGCCCATAAGCTTCGATCAAATACTTCAACAGTTTGATGTGCCGGGCTGTCAGAGGACACCCCGGACATCACTCTTTTCAGGAAAAGGAAACCGACATGACCCGTTTTACCAAACATCTGACGACTGGCTCTGCCGCACTTCTGGCGCTTAGCCTGACCGGTGTTGCATTGGCTGGAACAAGCACAGCCAAGCCATCTGATGATCCGATCAGTTGTGAAATCAAAGCCACGCAAAACCGTGGCATGATCACACTGGAAACCCTGATCCACAGCGATACGTCTATTCAGGGCCAGTACCGCTTCAAGGTCAAAAGCGCCGGACGGTCCGGTAACACAAATATTTCACAGGGCAGCAATTTCCGTGCAGCCGCCGGAGAGTCTCTGCAACTGGGCCGCATGATGCTGTCATCCGGCGCTATCTATGATGCCAGTCTCGACGTCACCGTTAGCGGTGTGCATTTCAACTGCGCTGAACGCATCGGTGGCGCCACCTGACCATGAGCGGCATGATCTTCGATGGCACCAGGGCGTAAACCAGTTCATTTGCGCCCTGGTGTTCCATCGAAGTGTTTTTTCAGATCGGCCCAACAGTCGATGTAATCGTCCTGCAAGGGAGCCTCTTTGGCTGCGAAGGCCGTCAGATGCTGCGGGAAGCGGGTCTCGAACATGAACGACATCGTGTTGTCGAGTTTTTCAGCCTGCAGCTTGGCATTTGATGCTCCCTCAAAGGCATCCTTGTCGGGTCCATGGGGCAGCATCATGTTGTGAAGGCTGATCCCACCGGGTGCGAAGCCTTCAGGCTTGGCATCGTAAACACCGTAAATATTACCCATCAGCTCGGACATGATGTTCTTGTGATACCAGGGGGGGCGGAAGGTATCTTCCGCAACCAGCCAGCGCTCTCGGAACAGTACAAAATCGATATTCGCAGTTCCCGGCTGACCGGAGGGTGCGGTCAGGACGGTGAAGATTGACGGATCGGGATGATCAAACAGGATTGCACCGACCGGACAATAGGTGCGTAAATCATATTTGACCGGTGCGTAATTGCCATGCCAGGCGACAATGTCGAGCGGGCTTTGTGCGATCGGTGTGGTATGAAACTGGCCGCACCATTTGATGGTTACGGTGGACGGAACTTCGCGATCTTCAAAGGCTGCAACCGGGGCCTTGAAGTCGCGACGGTTTGCCATGCAATTGGCACCGATCGGGCCTCTGCCCGGCAATTCGAATTTCTGTCCGTAATTCTCGCAGACAAAGCCGCGTGCGGGACCCTCGATCAACTCCACCCGATGCACCAGACCGCGCGGAATGATGGCGATTTCCTGTGGCTCAAGGTCAATGATGCCAAGCTCGGTGTGAAACCGGATGCGGCCTTGCTGAGGAACGACCAGCATTTCGCTGTCAGCGGAGTAAAAATATTCATCCACCATGCTTTCGGTGACGAGATAGACATGGGCTGCCATGCCGACTTGTGTGTTGACATCACCAGCTGTGGTCATGGTGCGCATGCCGGTGATCCAGTTGAGGTCCTGTGCGCCTGCATCAAACGGATTCCAGCGATACTGGCCCAGCGAGATCACATCGGGATCAACATGGGGGGCTGACTTCCAGTAAGGAACGTCGATCTTTGTATAGCGATTGGAATGTTTGACCGATGGACGGATGCGGTAGCACCAGGTGCGTTCATTTTGATGGCTGGGCGCGGTGAAAGCGGTGCCTGACAGTTGCTCCGCATAAAGGCCATATTCGCATTTTTGCGGCGAGTTCATGCCCTGTGGCAAGGCACCGGGCAGCGCCTCGGTCTCATAATCATTGCCAAACCCCGACATGTAGCCGGGGTGTGTTCCATTGGTGGCAAGTTGTTGAATGATGGGGCGATTGTCTGCTGTATTCATCTCATTCTCCATTCAGTTGCCGGTTTAAAAGGTAACGCCTGACAAATCGGCCTTGTTTTGCCCGATCCAGCGTATGTCAGGATGACATTGCACAGCGATCTGGAAGCAAAACAATTTGAGCTGTCCATTTTGTATGCGTGTTGTGCGCAGCGGACAAGTGGCTTCAACCCGTGACGCGCGGGCGCATGTCAGCAAGCTGCGCAAGCTTTGTGCTAGCTGGAGAACAGGTCGCCGAACTGGTCTCGCAGTGCTTTTTTCTGAACTTTGCCCATCGTGTTTCGGGGCAGTTCAGGCAGGATAATCAGCTCTTTGGGTTGCTTGAAGCGTGCCAGTGATGTGCCGATATTGGATTTGATGGCTGCAAGATCCGGTTTGCTATCACCTTTTGCAACGATGATTCCGACGACGGTTTCACCAAAGTCGGGGTGCGGCACTCCGATCACCGCGCTTTCCAGGACACCGTCTTCCTGGTCCAGCAGCAATTCAATTTCCTTGGGGTAAATATTGAACCCGCCTGAAATGATGAGATCCTTGTTGCGGCCGACAATATGCAGGTATCCGTCTTCATCGAACTGCCCCAGATCACCGGTGATGAAAAACCCGTCGGCGCGCAATTCCTCTGCGGTCTTTTCAGGCATCTGCCAATAACCCTTGAACACATTTGGCCCGCGGACCTCGATCTCGCCGATCTCGCCATTGGGCAGTGTTTCGCCTGTCTTGCTGTCGGTGATCTTGATCTCGACGCCGGGCAAAGGGAAGCCGACCGTTCCTGCGCGCCGTTCGCCGGAATAGGGATTGGAGGTGTTCATGTTGGTTTCGGTCATGCCATAGCGTTCAAGGATCTTATGGCCGGTGCGTTGTTCAAACTCGACATGGGTTTCCGCCAGCAAAGGTGCACTTCCGGACACGAAAAGGCGCATGTGTTGCGTGAGTTCCCTGGTGAAGCGCGCATCGCCGAGAAGTCGCGTATAAAATGTCGGCACACCCATCATGGTTGTCGCACGGGGCATCTGCTCAATCACCACATCCAGATCGAATTTCGGTAAAAAGATCATCTGACCGCCAGCCAGAAGGGTGATGTTTGATGCCACAAACAGCCCATGTGTGTGGAAAATCGGCAGAGCGTGCAGCAACACGTCCTGCGAAGTGAATTTCCATTCTGACACCAGGGTCTGCGCGTTGGACAGTAAATTTCCCTGTGTCAGCATCGCGCCCTTGGAGCGTCCGGTTGTGCCGGATGTGTAGAGAAACGCCGCCAGATCATCTTCTGTGCGTGGCACAGTTTCAAACGTTTCCGGCAGTGCCTCGGCTTTTGCATGGAATGTGCCTGAGCCATCTTCATTCAGAGTTTTCAGAACGGCGTTACACGCATCTGCGACAGGTTTCAGTGCATCTGCCATGCGCTGGTCGCACAGCAGAATCCGTGCGCCGCTGTTTTCAACAAAATAGGTCACTTCATCGGCCGTGTAGGCGGTGTTCAGTGGCAGGAAAACAATCCCTGCCTGAACGCAAGCTGCGTAAACTGCCAGCGCTTGCGGCGATTTCTGGATCTGAACGGCTACCCGGTCGCCGGGCTCAAGCCCAAGCTGTGTCAGCAGATTGGCATATTGCGCCGCCATTGCGAGAAAGGTGGCATGGGTGATCGTCTGGCCATCCTGCAATTGCAGAAAGTCGGTTGCTCTGCCGTGATGCTGTCCAAACAATGTGTCGTAGAGAGGATTGGCCATCATCAGGCTCCTGCTTTGAATTCATTCGTTGTGGTCATTGGTGTCACAGCGCGGCTCCCATGACCGCATCCGGCAACCATGTTGCCAGTCCGGGAAAGACACACAACAGGATGATAGCCAGAACCATACAGGCCACAAAGGGCAGGGATCCGGTCAGGATGGTCTTCAACGAGATGTCAGGCGCAATGCCGTTGATGACGTAGAGGTTGAGACCGACCGGTGGAGAGATCAGGCCGATTTCCATATTGATGGTCAGGATAACTGCGAACCAGATTGGGTCAAATCCAGCTGTGGTGATGATCGGCAACAGGATCGGGGCGGCCATCAGGATGACCGCAACGGGGGGCAGAAAGAAGCCGGCGATCAGGAGGAAGACATTCACCGCCGCCATCAGGATCCATGGATTGACGTCCAGTGTGCCGATCCATGCGGCGATGGACTGGGTGATGAACAGGCTCGACAGCATGTAGGAAAACACACCGGCTGCCGCGATGATAAACAGGATCATCACGCTTTCCCTAGTGCTGTCCCGCAGCACAACCCAAAGGTCTTTGGGGTTCCATAATTTATAGATCACCATGGCGATGACAAGGCAGAGCAAGGCACCGACAGCGGCTGTTTCCGACGGTGTGGCGACACCGCCATACATGGCATAGAGAACGCCAAGGATAATCAGAAGGAAGGGCACCACGCGCGGAAGAATTTCGAATTTCTGCTTCCAGGTGTAACTCCCACTGGCCAACAATGCCTTGTCGCCAGATTTCCAGGTTGAATAGAGCGACCAGGTCATGAACAGCACGACCAGCAACAGGCCTGGAATGACACCGGCCAGGAAGAGGCGGCCAATCGAAGTTTCGGTGGCGATTCCATAGACGATCATGGTGACAGAGGGCGGGATGAGAATGCCCAATGTGCCACCAGCGGCGATCGAGCCAGCTGCGACGCCATCGGGATAGCCGCGCTTGCGCATTTCCGGGATGCCCATCTTGCCAATGGCGGCACAGGTTGCGGGGCTGGAGCCGGACATGGCCGCGAACAATGCGCAGGCACCAAGGTTGGAAATGACCAGGCCGCCGGGTACCCGTGTCAGCCAGCGCTCAAGGGCTTCATACAGGTCTGCCCCTGCCCGGGTCGACGCGATGGACGAGCCCATGATGATGAACATCGGAATTGACAGAAGCGCGAAATTATCAAGCTTTCCAAAAAAGATTTCAGGCAGCAGTTCCAAGGACCGCATCCCGTCAAACATCATCAGGAAGCCGGTTGAAACGATGAGCAGGCCGAGCGCAACCGAGACGCCGGAAAAGAGTACAAAAATGGTGGAGATGGCGACAATTGCGCCCAATGCAAGCGGATCCATCAGGCGTCATCCAATCCGAAAGGGGTGTCAATCTTGAGGAGAACTGCTGCAAGATCAGCAATCAGTTGCAAGAGGAACAGCGCAAATCCAATTGGCAGCGCAGCGTAGGGTATCCACAGGCGGACGCCCCAAATGGTGTCTGATTTCCAGTTCTTTTCAAATGCCAGATGCCAGAATTCAAAACCATACCAAAGCATCAGTGCCACCATCAGGATGGACAGCGAGAGTGTGAACAGAGCCATGACAAAGCGTGCGCGTTTGCCAAGTGACAGCGGAATGAGATCAACATTGACATGTCCACGCAATCGCTGGACGTAAGGCAGGCCAATCAATGTCGATGCGATGGCAAGATAGATGACGGCTTCGGTTTGCCATATGGTTGATCCATTCAGCACGAACCGAATGAAGATCATCTGGCAGGTAATTCCGACTGCCGCGACGATCATGGCGGCTGAACACCATCCTGCAATCGTAGAGAGAGCAGCCACAATCCGCAGGAAAGGGTTATCACCCGTACGCGATGCGACGGCTGTGCTTTGACCAGCCATGGCTTGTATCCTTCAAAATTTGGGCACTTGCAGTTGGAAGGCCGCCCGGAAGCGGCCTTCCAGATGAGGATTACTCGACAGCCAAAGCCATATCAAGAAGGGCCTGACCATCCGGGACTTCCTCGACGAAAGCCTTATAGGAGGTTTCCTGTGCCAGGGCGCGCCATGCGGCAAAATCTTCGGCCGACATCTCGGCGATCTCGACGCCAGCATCGCGGAAGACCTGCTCTGATTCAGCATCTTCCTTCTTGGCTTCTGCCAGATAATAAGCCTCTGCCTTTGCAGATGCGGCTGTCAAAGCAGCCTGCTGTTCGGCGTTCAGTCCGTCAAAGGTCGACTTGTTCATCAATAGCGGCTGATACATGAACCACAGGGCGACATCACCAGCTGGTGTGTAGCAGCTTACCTGCTCGTAGATGCGATAGGAGACAAATGACGATGATGATGTGTTTGCGGCGTTTAGAACGCCGGTCTGCATGGCATTATAGATCTCAGATGATGCCATTGATGCGATCGATGCACCGGCTCCGGCCAACATCTGCTCGAATGCCTTTCCAGCAGCGCGGGTCTGCAAGCCCTTCACGTCTTCAGGTGCTGTGATGCATTTGTCTTTGCCGGCAAATCCGCCAGCCAGATAGCCGTGGACCAGGACCATGACATCGTCTTCAGCCATTTTTTCTTCCAGGGCTTCCATGAAAGGCGATGCGCTGAGACGGGCTGCGTGATCGTGGTTTTTAACCAGGCCCGGCATCAAGGTGAGATTGTATGCTGGCTGTTGTCCACCAGCATAGCTTAGTGGCAGCACAGTCATATCAAGCTGGCCACGGCTCAGCGGACGATATTGTTCGCGCGGCTTGAACAGAGATTTCGATCCGAAGATCTGAATCTCAAGATCCACATCGGCAGCAGCCACTTCATCGGCAACTATCTGAGCTACTTTATGGCGAACGTCCTTGTTTGACCATTGATGTGACAGACGCAGCGTTTCCGCGCTTGCAGCGCTCCCAAAGCCAATACTGGCCACAATGGCGACCGTTGTCAGAAATTTCGTTTTCATAGTTTCCTCCATAAGTGTGACCAGATTTACTCTGGCTCTGGCCAAACCTCCTTCCATAATTTGCATGCTACGTCAATATTGTTGTATACAATTTGTAGATTATTGCATTCTGCGGCGGCGTTGTGCTATGCATCCTGCATGGAATTGAGGCGAGCAAACAGAATTGCCGAGACATTGGAACAGCTGGTGTTTTCGGGTGAATACCGGAACGGTGAGCGTTTGGATGAACATAAGCTTGCCGAATATTTCCGTGTCTCGCGCACTCCCATACGCGAAGCACTTCAAGTGCTCGTCTCTTCAGGCATGGCGGAGCAGATTCCGCGGCGCGGGGTGTTTGTCCGACAACCGGGCCCTGTAGAGCTTATGGAAATGTTCGAGACCATGGCTGAACTGGAAGCCGCCTGCGGCCGGTTTGCAGCGACACGGATTTCCGAAGCCGGTTTGCAGCAATTGTTTGATGCCAACCAGAATTGCCAGCAAGCCATCGAAGAGCAGGACCACGACCGCTACTACGCTGAAAATGAAGTGTTTCATCATGCCATCTACAAAGGCTCGGCAAACAGCTATCTGGAAAAGCAGGCCTTGCAGCTTCAAAACCGTTTGAAACCCTATCGCAAGATACAGCTTCGGTTCCGCGGGCGCCTGGCTCAGTCGATGGCGGAGCACGAGTCGATTGTTGCCGCGCTGCAAGATGGCGACGCAGAAAAAGCATCTGACGCCTTACGCCGCCATGTGGCCGTTCAGGGCGAGAAATTTCATCAACTGATAGCCAGTCTCAACACTTAGCATTTCGTTTTCTCATGGCGGTCGGAGAGGGCCTCCTCAAAGCCATCTGCGGACACGCTTGCAGTAAGCGGCGTAATTTGCGGGGAACTGCGCCGACAGATATTGCTCCTCCGGTCTGATCATCCAAAGTTGCAGGATAATGGCCGAGGCAATAGCCGATGCGGACAGCCACATAGAATTGAACACAATGCCACTTGCGAAAACAGCCACGATGGCACCCAGATAATTCGGGTTGCGTGAAATCCGATAGGCTCCATTTGTTACCAGTGCGGTTGTTGGCAGCCCGGGAAGACTGGGTTGCGCTGCAGCCGCGAGCGAACGTTTCGCCCAGACGATCATACCAACGCCCGCACCCGCCAGTGCTATGCCAAAAGCGATCCGAAGGGGTTCGGGCAGAAACGGGACGTGGCTCGGCATGAGCCATTCGGCAACCAGTCCAAGCAAAGCAAGTGGGAACAGAACCACATCACCGATCTTCCAGGCATGGTGATGCGCAGCAGCTGCCTGCTTGTCCATGCGCGTCTCCTTTGGATCAATTTTAGTCTGTCCAATTCCCTGAACGCAAGATGAACAGCTGGTTCCAAAATGGTTCAGGCTGCGTGGGGCAAGGTGTCTTCATCGAAACGCACTGACGCGGTTTCGCACCAGATCAAAAACAAATTTATTGAGGAAACAGACCCATGAAACGCCTTACAATCATCGCAACAGCAGTCGCACTCGTCACCAGCTTCTCCGCCCCGGTTATGGCCAACGGAGTAAGCATCGAACAATTTGGCTTTGGCAATGCCGCCGGTGGTGGCCAAGTTGGCACAGGAAACCTGCTCGGTGTCTTTCAGGACGGTGCCTTCAACAACTCCATCACCGAACAGTTCGGCCATGGCAATGTGGCTGCGACCGGCCAGAGCGGTTTCAACAACGCATCTGACACAGTGCAGAACGGCAATGGCAACCAGGCCGGTGTTGGCCAATTCGGCAACAACCACACGTCAGTCCTGACACAGGACGGCAATGGCAACATCGCAGCCGGTGTTCAGGTTGGTAACAACTGCAACGCAAATGTCGGCCAGACCGGCAGTGGCAATGTCGCAGCCTTCGTTCAGGCCTGCCCATAAGCTTCGATGGACCACGTCAAATACCCAAAAGGCATTCCCTTATGGCTATGTGGCCTCATTGAAACAGCCAAATGTGCCGAGGGATTTGTATCCCTGGCCATCCCGATTTTGGAAAGCGAGTAATATACAATGACACGTTTTAGCAAACATATGGTCTCCGGCGCAGCCGCGCTTGTGGCGCTCAGCCTGACCGGTGTTGCGCTGGCCGGAACCAATACCAGCGGTTCATCTGATGATCCGATCAGTTGTGAAATCAAAGCCAGCGAAAACCGTGGCATGATCACACTGGAAACCCTGATCCACAGCGATACGTCCATTCAGGGTCAGTACCGTTTCAAGGTCAAAAGCGCCGGGGCTTCCGGCAATACCAATCTGTCACAGGGCAGCAATTTTCGTGCAACGGCCGGAGAGCCACTTCAACTGGGCCGTATGATGCTGTCCTCCGGTGCGGTTTATGACGCCAGCCTCGACATCACCGTAAGTGGTGTGAGTTTCAGCTGCGCCGAACGCATTGGCGGTGCCACCTGATACCGGGAAATTCCACGACCTCCAAGTCTTCCCAGTTAAGGGCTCCTTTCAACGGGAGCCCTTCCTTTTTGACACATGTTTCGAACTATTCAGTACACACAGAGCATGCTGCGTTGGCAGTGATCAGAGATGTCGCATTTGGTGCCAATCCGTCGTTTTTATTTGAACGGCCAGACCTCGTCCAGTTGCCCTGGCGTGGCCGCCCCGCACCTCAGAATAAATCAATAAATTCGATAATAGATCATAGTATTTATCGTTATTCCAATAGTTCAAAAAATGTTAGTGCGTGCCGACAAATATGGAAAGCGGTTGAACAGGATGGCAAATAGTTTGAGAATTATCCCTGTATTGGGTGTCTTGGTTGCTCTTGTGAGTGGGTGTGCAAAAGAACCTGGCCTAGGCGCGGCTATTTCTGCCCGCGGCGAAAAGGCGAGCAAAGTCGCTGTTGAATACATGATCGGCGAAAAACTTGTCGCATCCGGAGAAAAGAATGTTCGTGCAGGGCAGAAACTGGTCGAACAGGGCCAGACTCAAATCCGTGATGGGCAAGTGATGCAAGAAATGGCCCGACGCTCATTTTGTGAAGATACCGCGAACAAAGATCCTGCCTGCCAATAATCAACATCAATGAACCAGCTGTGCCCCACAAGCGGAATTGGGCGAGTGAGGCTACACCTTGTAGCGGGCAAATTTGCCCAAACCGGAGAGAATGAAACATGAAAATTATTCAGATCGTAGCGGCTTCCATCTTTACTGCGTCAGCCTTGGTGCCAATGACAACACATGCTGCGCCAAGTGGCGACAGAATCGGTGTTCTCGAATGTACCGTTGACGGCGGATTTGGTCTGCTCGTCGGTTCAAGCAAGAAGGTGAACTGTACTTTTGCGCAATCAGGCGGCGGAGTTGACACCTATACAGGCACGATCAGCAAACTTGGTCTGGACATCGGCATTACCGGAAAATCATACCTGAAATGGGTTGTTTTCACGCCGACCGGTACTGAACTGCCGGACCATCCGCTTGCTGGTAAATATGCCGGGGTCTCGACGGGATTGTCGCTTGGCATTGGTCTGGGTGCAAATGCGCTTGTCGGCGGAAATGACAAGCAAATTGGCTTGCAGCCATTGAGTGTTGAAGGTCAGACAGGTCTGAATATTGCGCTTGCTGTCTCAACGCTCAGACTTGAGCCGTCAAACTGATTTCAACACGCACATGACGGGGGAATCGTCATGTCTTCTGCCGCACGCCAACTGCCAGGAAACATGGCAGTTGGCGTGGTGCCGATGCAAAGATGAAACGGCATCAGTGCTCATTGCATAAAAGATATGGGGTATAGCGAAATGGATAATTGCTTTGGATCCGACCTTGCGGAACTTCTGAAGCCGGAAAACGAGCAAGCTGTTATTTCATTACCTGCCTACAGGGATACAAGGCTGGACTACGTAGTCGGGGATGATTTCGAGAAAACGATCATCTGGATTCAAAACGCGCATATCTATACATTTCACAATCAGGCCTCGATAAGCTTCGCATTTACTGCTTCAGGTGGTGATAGGCGGTTCACAGCACGTGTGTTGGATCGGCGGTCTGTCCAAGATGACGAAGACGGGCCTGTCTTCATGTACCGCGTCAAAATGCTGGTACAGATTGGAAATATCTCGAACAGACTTGACCTGCTTTTGTGTGAAACACCATTGGTGGATGCACCCGCTATAATGTGTCGTCAGGATTTTGCGCAATTCCCTGATTTTACTCAGGGGCGGGACTAATAGGATCAGGTGCTTCGGTTCCCTCGATCAGATCGACAAGACGTGGCGCAATGTGCTGTTCCATGCCCGCCTGTTCGAGCATGATCATCTGATTGTCCTCGACCCGTCCGGCTACGCGACGAAGAATGGCAAGCGCCTGTGCTATCAACTGGGTGTCTGATTCAGCATTCCAGACAGCATAAATCGGAAATGGAAAGACCGGCGCGTTCTGTACGAGGTGAAGCGCGCCTTCGCTCACTTCGGTTTCAATAAAGCGGGCGGGAAAATATGCAGCACGATTATGTTCAATCACATAACGCGCTGAGAGCGTGCCAAGCGCCAGCGTAACCTGAGAGGCGCGGAAATCCGGAAAATGCGTCTTATGTGCCTGAACGAATTCCGGGCCCCAGTCGATAAAGACATAATCGCTGCCAAGGTCACTCGAACGGTTGGGCTGGGGAGAGGCCAGGACCAGCGAATCTTCCATGAGGACCTCGACATTCAGGCCGGGCCGTAATTGCGGCGTATACATCACAGCAATATCGACGAGGCCATCCAGCATCAAACGCAGCAGCCGATCCGGCATGCCCATTTCTGCACGCAGTGCAACGTCCGGCATCATGCGCTCAAGCAGGCGCAGCCATCGCATCGCGAATTTTGGCCACAAGCTGTATTGGCTCCCAATGGATAAGGCTTTTGCAAACGTGTCAGGCACGCCCACCTGATATTTTGCTTCCTCCCAAACCTTCATCATCGAGCGCGCAAAGCGTTCAAACTGTTCGCCTGCCGGAGTCATCTTGGTTCCGGTCTTGGCGCGAATGAAGAGCGGCCTCCCAAGCTCAGCCTCAAGCCGCTTGACGCGCGCACTCACTGTGGATTGCGTTACATTCAACCTTTTGGCTGCATTGAAAAAACTGCCTGACGTGGCGATTTCAAGAAAAGTGCGGGCAAGTACAATATCCATTGAAGTAAGTTACCCGATTAAATTTCATTCGTAAGGCGAATTAGCAGAAATGGCGCTCATGCCATTCATTTTTGCTGTTTCCGCACGCTCGAAACCCCTGAACGCAAAATGAACAGCCGGTTCCAAAATGGTTCAGGCGGCGCGGGGCATGGTGTCTTCATCGAAACGCAATGAAGCGGTTTCGAACCAGATCAAAAACAAATCTATCGAGGAAACAGACCCATGAAACGCCTTACAATCATCGCAACAGCCCTCGCACTCGTCACCAGCTTTTCCGCCCCGGTTATGGCGAATGGTATCAACATCGAACAATTTGGCTTCGGCAATGCTGCCGGTGGTGGCCAGGTTGGCGCAGGTAATATGCTCGGTGTCTTTCAAAATGGTGCCTTCAACAACTCCATCACCGAACAGTTCGGCAATGGCAATGTAGCCGCAACCGGGCAGGAAGGCTTCAACAACGCAGCTGACACCGTTCAGTTCGGCAATGGCAACCAGGCCGGTGTTGGCCAGTTTGGCAACAACCACACTTCTGTCCTGACACAGGACGGCAATGGCAACATCGCAGCCGGTGTTCAGGTTGGTAACAACTGCAACGCAAATGTCGGCCAGTCCGGCAGTGGCAATGTCGCAGCCTTCGTTCAGGCTTGCCCATAAGCTTCGATCAAATACTTCAACAGAGTGATGTGCCGGGCTGTCAGAGGACACCCCGGACATCACTCTTTTCAGGAAAAGGAAACTGACATGACCCGTTTTACCAAACATCTGACGACCGGCTCTGCCGCACTTCTGGCGCTTAGCCTGACCGGCGTTGCATTGGCTGGAACAAGCACAGCCAAGTCATCTGATGATCCGATCAGTTGTGAAATCAAAGCCACGCAAAACCGTGGCATGATCACACTGGAAACCCTGATCCACAGCGATACGTCTATTCAGGGCCAGTACCGCTTCAAGGTCAAAAGCGCCGGACGGTCCGGTAACACAAATATTTCACAGGGCAGCAATTTTCGTGCAGCCGCCGGAGAGTCCCTTCAACTGGGCCGCATGATGCTGTCCTCCGGTGCTATCTATGATGCCAGTCTCGACGTTACCGTCAGCGGCGTGAGCTTCAACTGCGCCGAACGCATTGGCGGTGCTACCTGATACCGGGAAATTCCACGACCTCCAAGTCTTCCCAGTCAAGGGCTCCTCTTTGTGAGGGGCCCTTGTCTTTTTACGTGGCTACTGGCGCGCATATTCAAAGCATCGCAGGCAAATTGCCTAAACGGATCGTTGAAGTAGAGCGCTGATATGAGGTGAGCGAACGTTTTCGTTGGACAATCGCTTGTCTGTCAGGTCCTGGTCTTCTGTTTTTTCGCGCCATATCCCGTGATTTCGCCAAAAATCCACGAGTGTTGCTGACAAAGCACATCCACAACGTCAGAATGCATCTAATACTCTTTTATCATAAGATTCGTTTTCAAGGGTTATTCTGAATGAAACAGGTGTTTTTCGCTGCTGCAATTCTTCTCGCGGGAAGCGGGGGTGGTTTCGCTGCGGATTTCAATATGGCGTTTGGTGATGCGGCTGCTGACACGCCTGAAGGTTTGTTGGCAGGTGGGCTTATCAGTGTTTATGGTGGGTACCTGGGCTATGAGAACGAACAGGTCGACATTGGTGATGAGGAACAGGGGATCATAGGGGCCAGGGGGGCCTACGCGCTGCCAATCAATTCCAGAATCAGTGCTCAGTTCGACCTGATCGGTGAATTGAATGCAACCGGCTCAGATGACGATGGTGATCTCACCCGCGGGGATTACATGGGCGCCGTGCATCTCGACATGCGTGATCCTTCTGCATATCTGTTTGGTGCCTTTGCCGGGGCCGGTCAGTCGTTTGATGATGGTGACAATGATGATGATCCAATTGGATTCTGGTTTGTCGGAGTGGAAGGCCAGAAATATATCGGCAATGTGACTCTCGGCAGCCAAATCGGTTATGTGGTTTCCGATGAGAACAACAATGAGTCGATCAGTGATGCCTGGTTTGCTCGTGCGACGGCTGGCTACTATTTCACTGAAAATACCAAGCTTTCCGGCGATTTTGCTTTCTTTACCGGTGAGCGCAGAAACGGAAACCCGAAAGGCACCATGGATGTGCTGAGTTGGGGCGCGCGCGTCGACCACTTCTCTTCCGAGTTTCCGGTTGGTATGTTCCTTGCCTATAATGGCTTTGACTATGAGGGTGACAGAGCGTCTGACGAAAGTGACGCGCCTTTTGTTCATGAAGTACGTATCGGAGCGTCGTTGATGCTTGGAGCGAGTAGCCTCATGGAGAATGATCGTCGTGGTGCGGGCGCTGATCTTGCGCCGATCAACCGCTGGACTTCCACATCGGCTAACGAAATCGACTAGCTGGCTGTCTCTGTAGAGCGCTACTACAATCAGACGATTTAGGGCTCCTTTCAAAAAGGAGCCCTTTTTTGTGGGATTGTGGATGTAACATGGAAGGTTGCGTCATCAATCTGAGCTGATCGATGACGCTGATGGCGGCAAACTGTCAATAGCAGTAATTGCGGCCATAGGTGTTGTTGGTGCAGATCGGCATGCGCCGTGACTGGCTTGCTTCAATGTCCTTTACGAGTTCATTGAGAGCTGGATCCCCGGCAGAGGCTTCCATAGCAGCAGCGAAAGCATCCTCGCGGGAGGTGATTTCATTGTTTGGAGCTGGCAATTGAGCCTCCTGCAGATCTGAGCGCAACCGAATGGCAGCGAGTATAAGCACTGCGTCATTCCGCTCCTTGCCGAGCGCAAGCAGTTTTTCCGACATCGAAATCTGTTCGAGCACAGACGGATTTGGCGCTGCATCTTCAGCAAAGGCACCCGTCATTACGCAAATGGTGAAGGCACCGGCAAGTAAAATCTTTTTCACTAGAAAGCTCCATGGTTTGTATCAACGATACATCTGTAACGACGTATCAAGAGTCTGAAACCATAAAAATATGGTCGCAAAATGTTGGAGATTTTGACCTTTTTGCGACCAGTACGATGGCAAGTGGTTGGTGATTGTTTGCGCGAAGCAGGCCGCGACCTGTCACATATGTTTGCTCTGTTGAAACCCTGAACACAATATGAATGACCGGTTCCAAAATGGTTCAGGCGGTGCGGGGCATGGTGTCTTTATCGAAACGCAATGAAGCGTTGTGAAGCAGACCAAAACCAAATTCAAAGAGGAAACAGACCCATGAAACGCGCAACCCTGAAAACCACAATCGCCGCCCTGACAATCGCAACAGTTGCTGCCATGACAGCCACACCATCCATCGCTGGTGGTTCAATCTCCGTCTCTCTGACGCCGCAGGATGCGGAACAGGAAAAAGCCATGCGTGCCGGCCTTATGATCTTCGGCATTGTCAATGGTATCAAGAATGGTGGACACATCGGCCAGAACGGAAATGGCAATACAGCCGGACTTGGACAGAATGGCAGCGGAAACCTTGGTATCGTTCATCAGGAAGGCGATGGTCACAATGGCACTGTCCAGCAGAATGGCAACAACAACGCCCACGGATTGTTCCAGTTTGGTGAAAACACCGATGGTCATGTTGCTCAGAATGGCAATGGCGAAACAGGTGCGACATTCCAGTTTGGCTGGTAAGTCGGTTTGAATGGACCCATTGAGCCGCATCGCCTTCGGCAGTCGCCGTCCCATCCAAACATACAAAAGCGGGTGCGTTGAGATGATCAACGCCCCGCTTCCATTTTTTGCTTATACGTTCAATGTCCAACCGTTCCGGATAGCGCAGTCCGAAAAGGGCTGGCGTCAGGTCTCCCGGATATCAGCTTTCCATTGGGCCGCCGGCCTCTTTCCAGTCACCGATGCCACCCACATTTATAACGGATGTATATCCCATTTCTTGCAGGGTCTTGCCCGCAAGAGCCGCCTGGCCACCAACGCCGCAAACAAGCGCGATTTTGGCGTCTTTTTGCAGCGCCTTGTTATGAAACGGGGTTGCCGGATCTGCGGCAAATTCAATAAATCCACGCGATATGCGCAACGCGCCGGCAATTGTTCCACTGCCGTCGATGTCTTTTGCATCGCGCACATCGACAAAGACCGTGTCACCGGCCTTGTGAATTGCGATGCCTTCTTCGGAACTGATGCGTGGAACGGTGCTGTTGGCGGCCTCAAGATAGTCATTTGCAGTTTTCATTGGGGCATTCCTCTCAGATTGTTAGCTGGGATGTAAATCGAATCCATTAGAACAGATCAGATAGGTTTCGTAACTTAAAAACCAACTCAAGACTGTCCGGAAATATCACGCAGGGATGATCGTTCGACAATTTTTGTATCGATGCTGATGTTTTGAGCGGGTGCTCTGTCTCGCGCCATTTTTATGATCAGGCGCGCAGCCTCCCGGCCCATGCGGCGGTGGGGCACATGCACAGTGGTGAGACCGGGCTCGACGGCTTCCGCCAGATCAATGTCATCGAACCCCACGACTGATACATCATCGGGGACGGTCAGTCCCGCGTCCCGGACTGCTTTCAGAGCTCCGGCCGCCTGAACATCATTGCCACAAATTATGGCTGTTGGCGGCGGGTCCAACCTGAGAAGCTGTCGCGCTGCGGTCTTGCCTTGCTCGATTGTGTATTTCGCCTCAACCAGATATGGCGGCTGCAAGGTCAAACCGTGCTGCTTCATGGCGTCAGACACGCCATGGATGCGCTCACTCGCTCTATCATTACCCTTGGTAATTCCGCCAATCATGGCGATATGGCGGTGGCCGTGTCCGATCACATGCATTGCCATGTCATAGGCTGCCTGATGGTTGTCAAATCCCACATTGCAGTATGGGGAGTTCGGGGCTGAGGTCCACATCAGAACAAAGGGAACGCGTCTTGCCTTCAGGAATTCATAAGTTTCCTCTGGACGTTCCTGACCAATCAACACAAGGCCGTCCACACCGCGTCCTAAAAGTGCCCTGATCTGCTGGGCTTCCTTTTCCGGATCATATTGGGATGTGGCCACCAGAAGCGTAATGCCGGACAAGGACAGTTCTTCCTGAAGAAATTGAAGACCTCTTGCAAAGATTGCACTTTCCATTGTTGGAATGATGGCGCCCACTGTGTTGGTGCGGTTCGATGCCAGAGCCATGCCGCCGAAATGCGGCGTATAGCCCAAATCCGCGATGGCCGCTTCCACACGCAGTTTTGTCGAGTCGCGCACTTGAGCCGGCAGATTGAGACAGCGTGACACGGTCGCTGTCGAAACACCGGCCAGGCGGGCTACATCGTCAAGAGTGGGCAGGTTGATGGTGTTCATAAGTTGAGACTCTAACCTTGCTGAGGGAACAAGTGAAGGTGGTTCGCTTGTGTCTCATGGCTCTTTGGCAGGCCGGATAGTGCCAGGCCTTGCCACTGCACTGGGTCCAAATGGCGGAGTTCAGCGGATGGTTTTTGGTTCTGCGTGTTGCAACCAGCCTGAAAAATTCAGTGAATGTCTGGTGTGAAATACCCATTTTTTCAAACTGAAACCAGTCCTCACAGCATCAGGCAGCACCGCAAAGGGTTATTGAAATCTTCAATCTTTATGTAAGCGCTTGCATTTCTAGATGTAAGCGCTTACAAATTCAAGTCAGCAGAAGGTTGCACGTTTGGGAGGACGTTCAAACTATGACTCTTTTTACCAAGCAAATGCTCATCCTATCGCTCATTCTTTTCCTGATCTTTTTTACAAATGTCGGGTTTGGTGCCGCAGGGCTGGGTGAATTTCTGGGCGATGTTCCCCAGATGCTGCTGCTGCTTGCGTCCGTATGCCTGTTTGTCATCGGCATTCTGCAATGTGAATCACAATCCAAGACAGTCGAGAAATCGGACTGACATCAAAGTTAACCGGGAGGAATACAATGAAATTAAGAAAACCAATCACCGAGATTGAGTCGCTTGAGCGACGGAATTTCATGAAGCTGGCTGCTGCAGGCAGCTTTACTGTGGCCGCTGTTGCAGGTGCTGCGGGAACCTTGTGGTCCTCTGATGCCATTGCACAGACCGCGAAGGAAGAGTCTGACCGCGAACGGGCAGCAGATCACATCATGACCATCGCTACGGCGTATGTGATGACAGCAGATCGCAGCTATCCGATCATGCAGCTTGATTTCAAGGAAAACATCCAGAACGCGACCAATGGCAAAGTCTATGTCAAACTGGCTCCAGGCGGGCAGCTTGGTGCTGGTGGTGCACTGGTGCAAAAGGTGCAGGGTGGCACTATCCAGGCAGCTCAGCATTCGCTGTCAAACTTTGCGCCATTTGCGCCGGTGGTTGATCTGATCAACATGCCTTATCTGTGTGGATCCAATCAGCGTTTCGTGAATCTGGTGAATTCCGATCACTGGAAAAACACGGTCAATCCACTGGTTGAAGCAAAAGGCTTCAAGCCGCTTTACTATGTGGTGATCGATCCGCGGGTTGTGGCCGTGCGCAAGGGCGGCGAAGGCCCCGTCAAAACGCCGTCAGACCTTGAAGGGTTGAAGTTCCGCGTTCCAGGTTCGAAGATGCTTCAGCAATATTACCGCATGGTGGGTGCCAACCCAACGCCGGTTGCATGGGGTGAAACACCTTCTGCGATCAAGCAGGGTGTTGCAGATGCGCTGGATCCTTCGGTTGGTGCGCTGTATGTCTTCGGCTTCAAGGACATCTTGAGCCATGTCACCTTCACCCGTGCGGTGCCGGACAGTCAGGTCTATTCCTGTAATGCCGAATGGTTCAACGGATTGCCTGCCGATGTTCAGGAAGGCATTGAATTTGCCTCTGAAATCACCTCACAGCAGAACCTTGCCAAAGTGCCTGCGGCGCGTAACTTCGCGATGGCGGAACTTTCGAAATCCGGTGTTGAATTCTATTCTCCAACGGCTGATGAACTGGCTGAATGGGAAGCTGCCGGCGGGTACCAGCGCAGCGAATGGGACAGCTTCAAAACCGAGCTGGCCGGTTCTATGGATGCCTTCGATCAGATGGTCGAGGCGGCTGGCACTCAGGGCCGATCCTATGTGCACGACGCCTAGTCGGAGCCACTGAAGTCGGGCGGAGCAATCATTGCTCCGCCCTTTCAATATCAGAATGATTGTTAGCAGCGCTGCATGTTTTCGCAGCGGGAGGATGACATGCTGAAGGCGCTTGATAAGAATGCCGAAAGATGGGCCCTGCTCGTTTTTTACACCCTGCTTGTGGTGACGATGGCCGTGGAAGTGATACGCCGTGAGGTGTTTTCATACTCATCGATCTGGGGGGAAGAGATTGTCCGCTATTCCTTCATTTACCTGGCCTGGATCGGTGCTGCTGCGGCGGTGCGTGAACGGGGTCATATCCGCATCGATGTGCTATTCAATTACGTGTCTCCACGCGTAAAAAGCCTGCTCTACATTTTTGGCGATCTGGTGATGCTGATCATTGCGATGCTGGCCTTCTGGTGGTCGTTTGAAACAGTTGCCGTTTCCTGGAAATTCGGTTCGGTCAGCCATGGCCTGCGGGTCTCCATGGTCTGGTTCCTGATGGCAGTACCTCTGGGCTTTGCCCTGATGATGCTCCGCCTTGTTCAATCCCTCATTCGTGACGTTTCTGACTTTCGCTCAGGACGTCCCGTTTATGAGGGCGAACGCCTGTTCGATTAGGAGAACGCAATGCTCTGGAACCAAATCCAACAGGAAGCTACTGTCATCGGTTGGGATTTTTATGGTCCGATTCTGATTTTCGTCGCCCTGATTGCCCTTGGTGTGCCGGTCTGGGCATCGATTGGCGCAGGTGCCGTAACGATGCTGGTCTTCTCGGAAGTCCTGCCACTGTCACTGCTCGGCGAAAGCCTGTTTGACGGTATTGATCACTTTGCCTTGACTGCAGTGCCGCTGTTCATTCTCACCGGTGATGTGCTGGTGCGCACGAAACTCAGTCGAAAATTTCTCGATGTCGCGGAAGCTCTGACGTGTTGGGCCCGGGGCGGGTTTGGCTCGGCGACGGTGCTGGTCTGCGGCATGTTCTCGGCGATTTCCGGATCGGATGCCGCTGGCGCTGCTGCGGTGGGGCGCATGACGATTGCCCGGCTGGTGGAGTCCGGTTATCCGCGACCCTATGCTTGTGCGCTTGTGGCTGCTGGTGCCTGTACGGGCATTTTGATCCCGCCATCGATTGCCTATATCGTGATCGGACTTGTGCTGGGAATATCGGCATCCACCCTGTTTCAGGCAGCTCTTATTCCCGGTGTCCTGATCCTGCTCTCGATCCTCGTAACCAATATCGTGGTCAATCGGAAACACGCCTATGAAGGTGGTGGACAGATTACGTTTCGCGAGTGGTTGTCCAATGTCGGAAACGCGCTGGCCCGTGGCTGGTACGCATTTCTGGTGCCGGGGGTCATTTTCTGGGGCATTTTCTCCGGACGTCTGACCCCCACGGAAGCTGGGGCGACAGCTGTGATGGTTACGATCATTCTCGGCTTTGTTCTTGGCACGCTGAAACTGTCTGATTTTCCGGCGATGATGGTGAGTTCAGCGAAAGTGAATGGCATTATTCTGCCGATTATCGCCATGTCGCTGCCTTTGGCACAGGCGATGGCTGCATTGGGTGTGCCGCAGGGGTTCGTGTTTGCTGTCACTTCTGTGACGGAAAATCCCTATATCCTGATCCTGCTGATGATTGGCATCTTGATTGCGGCTGGCTGTGTGATGGAGACAACGCCGAATATCGTGATCCTGGCACCCATTCTCAAACCCCTGGCCGATCAGATTGGCATGAACGAAATTCAGTTCTGTATCATGATGATTACGGCTCTGGGCGTTGGTTTCATTACACCCCCATTGGGACTAAACCTGTTTGTGGTGTCCGGCCTGACAGGCGAGTCGATTTTGAAGATCGCGGCGCGAGCGATCCCTTTTGTTTTCTTCATGCTGCTGGTTGTCTTGTTGATCGCCTACGTTCCTATGGTGTCGACCTTGCTGCTGCCAGATATTTATAAATGAGGCCCGATATGACTATTGACTATCTGAAAAAAGCGGATCGAAAATCCACCGATGATGCCGGTGATGTCAACGCCACTGTGAAAGCCATTCTCGATGAAATCGAGGCTGGCGGTGATGAAGCGGCGCGGCGATATGCGGCCAAGTTCGATAAATATGATGGCAATGTCGTCTTGACCCGAGACGAGATTGAAGCGGCATCCGAAAAGGTCTCTCAGACGCTGAAAGATGATATCCGTTATGCTTGGGACAATGTACGGACATTTGCAGAAGCACAAAAATCCAGCATCAGGGACATAGAGGTTGAATTGCGGCCCGGTCTGATTGCCGGACAAAGGGCAATTCCGTGTCAGGCAGCCGGTTGTTACGCCCCCGGTGGTCGGTACAGCCATATTGCGTCGGCCCTGATGACAGTCACCACGGCCAAAGTTGCCGGTTGCGGGCACATCACGGCCTGCTCACCGCCACGGCCTGAAAAAGGCATCGCACCGGCGATTGTCTATACGGCGGATTTGTGCGGAGCGGATAATATTTTGGCGTTGGGCGGTGTTCAGGGGATTGCGGCCATGGCGTTTGGCCTGTTCGGTCTGCCAAAATCGGATATTCTCGTGGGGCCGGGCAACCAGTTTGTTGCTGAAGCCAAGCGCATTCTGTTCGGCCGTGTTGGCATAGATATGTTTGCCGGACCAACGGACAGTCTTATTTTGGCTGATGAAACGGCTGATCCTCATATTGTGGCCTGGGATCTGGTGGGTCAGGCGGAGCATGGCTACAATTCTCCTGTCTGGCTTGCAACGACCCACCGTCCATTGGCTGAAAAGGTGATGGAACTGGTGCCGCAATATATAAGTGAGTTACCCGACTTAAATGCACAGAATGCTGCTGCTGCATGGCGCGATATGGCGGAAGTCATGGTCGTTCCAGACCGGGAAGGCCTTGCACAGGTGGCGGATATGATTGCGCCGGAGCATCTGCATGTGCAGGCAGCGGACACAGACTGGTTCCTGAACCGGCTGCAATGCTATGGTTCGCTATTTCTGGGCGAGGAGACCACTGTTGCCTTTGGGGATAAATCCGCTGGTCCAAACCACGTTTTGCCAACATCCGGTGCCGCGCGGTATACGGGCGGGCTGTCCGTGCATAAGTATATGAAGCTGGTGACATGGCAGAAAGTCACGCGCGAAGGTTCGAAAGCGGTGGCCGAATCGACCGCACGCATTTCGCGTCTGGAAGGTATGGAAGGGCATGCGCGTACAGCAGATATTCGATTGGAAAAATATTTCCCCGATGAGACTTTCGATCTGACAGCAGGATAAGCCATGAGTGATCTGTTTGGTGTTGCGGGAAAAATTGCCTGTGTAACCGGGGCCAGTTCCGGCATTGGCCGGGCACTCGCTTCGGCGCTGAGCGGTGCGGGCGCGCGCGTCGTCGGGCTTGCCAGGCGCGAAGAGGCGTTGCGCGCGTGGCAGTCTGAAGCCAGCGGTGAAACCGCCATTGTCAGTTGCGATCTGTCTGATCCGGCTGACATGGCCGGTGTGGCACAACGGGCCAGCGCGCCATTTGGCGCTCCGGATATTCTGATCAACGCCGCTGGCATCAACACCAGACAGCTTGCCGATGAGGTGACACTGGAGGGCTGGCAAAAGACGCTTGATCTCAATTTGTCAGTGCCGTTTTTTTTGGCGAAGGCACTGGTTCCCGCCATGCGAGATAAGGGTTGGGGCCGCATCATCAATTTTGCTTCCCTGCAGACCGAACGCGCCTTTCCCGGCGGAGTTGCCTATGGTGCTTCGAAGGGCGGTGTTGGCCAGATGACACGTGCAATGGCCGAGGCCTGGTCCCGGTCCGGCATTACCGCCAATGCTCTGGCACCAGGCTTCTTTCCGACCGAGTTGACCGGTCCGGTGTTTGACAACCCGGAACTGGCAGCGCGCAATGCGGCTCAGACCTGCATTGGCCGCAATGGAACAATGGCAGATTTGGTTGGGCCAACCCTGTTTTTAAGCTCTGATGCCAGCGCTTATGTGACAGGCCAGATATTATTTGTGGACGGAGGCTTTACCGCCAAATGAAAGCACTGGTTTACAACGGGCCGGAACAGATCGACTTTCAGAACATGCCCGATCCTGTTCGTGGCGATAATGAATGCCTGATCAGAATTGAGCATGTGGGGATTTGCGGATCTGACATGCATGCCTGGGCAGGTCATGATGAGCGCAGGCCTGCGCCGTTGATCTTGGGACATGAGGCGGCCGGGCTTGTGATCGAAGGGCCATTGAAAGGCCAGCGCGTTACGGTCAATCCGCTTGTGTCCTGCGGCGTGTGTGATGTGTGCACAAGCGGGCGGGAAAATTTGTGCGCCCGCCGCGAAATTATTTCCATGCCGCCGCGTCAGGGTGCCTTTTGCGAATTGCTGACCATGCCGGTTGGCAATCTGGTGGTGCTTCCAGAAGGGTTTTCAAGCCAGACAGCGGCTCTTGCTGAACCACTTGCGTGTGGCTGGCATGCGGTGCGGCTGGGAAGCCGGGTTCTTGATGGCCCGATATCTGAGGCGAGCTGTCTGGTGCTTGGCGGCGGGGCAATCGGTCTTGGGGCTGCATTGGTGCTGGCGTCACGGGGTGCGGCGCAGATCTGGGTCGCCGAGATCAATGCGGCGCGTCGGTCCATTGTGGTGCAAAGCGGCCCATTCAAGGTATATGACCCGACCACAGAAGCGGGTCCGGATGCGGTTGATCTGGTGGTGGATGGCGTTGGTTTCGAGGCCACAAGGAAGGCGGCTTTTGCGAAGGTCAGGCCGGGTGGTGTTATCAGCCATATCGGCCTTGGGTCTGCCAGTGGGGGCGTGGATGTACGCCGCGCCACGCTTCAGGAAATCACCTTCATAGGTACCTATACTTACACTCAGCAGGATTTCAGGGATACGGCTCAGGCCATTTTTGACGGCCATCTCGGCGCTCTCGATTGGCCTGAAACACGGCCATTGAGCGATGGTCCATCGGCGTTTGATGACATCAAAACCGGGCAGGCCGCGGCCCCCAAGATCATTCTGGTTCCCTAGAATTTACCAGTAAAAAAGGTTCGTTCCTACACACCGCGCCGCATGCGGCGGGCCTTCATGGCCTCATTGGCTTCGGGCGTACCATCGTGGAACGATCCGAACCATTTATCCAGTGGCACCATTCCGTCGGCGTAGTTCACTTCGAAATATTTGTGATGCAAATAATGTGCGTAATAGGAGGCATCCACGCTTGTGCCATCCTTGTTGACGACAATGCGGTCAAAACCGGTGTGTCCCTGTGCGGGAGCCACGCCCAGACGAGACGCCAAATTGATCATATGGATCGGGTGCGACGGGATGAAAAAGAACAACAGGATCGTGGAAAAATAAAGCACATGTTCGATAGGGTGCATGGACAGGCCGGACCAGGGCCCCGGATTGATATTGCGGTGGTGCAGTTTGTGGGCGATGCGATAGAGCGGAGGCCAATGCAGCAGGCGGTGAGCGCAGTAAAACCCAACCTCATGAATAAACGGCACAAGAAAGAACAGAGCGATAAAGCCAACCGGATGATCGCCAAAATTCACAATCGGAATCATGCCATTAGCATAGGCCCATAACAGCAGGACTTCATAGGCCGTCCAGATGGGAACGCCGCTGCCGAGCGTCCAGACCATGTTGTCGAGGGTCTGGTCGTTGAACAGAAATACGGAAGAGTCTTTTTTGGGCCAGTTGCGGTTGTATTTGAACGTCGTGTTCTGTTTGCGCCAGACATAGAGCCACAGATGCCAAGCACCGTAGACTGCCAGTGCCAGCAGATAGTTGCGGGCCAGTATCAACGCCGCCCAACCAATTGAAAAGCTCTGCATCGTTTCAAGTGATGGGGTCAGGAACATCCAGATGAAAATGGCGGCGATGGCGTAGAGGACATTCCAGGGAAACAGATATCCGGGAAAGCCGAAAAACCATTTGATCAGGGCTTTCGGCTGCGGTGGCCAGGCGAAAGCAGGGCCATAACTGATCGTCTTGTCCGGTGCCCAATTCCCCCGGGCATCCTCGCTGCCATATTTGCTTTCATCCATCGCATATCTCCCATATCTCAGAGCTTTTAGCACGAGTTGTGTTGGGGCCCAATAGAACTCGCGATAGTTCAGCACATTGGTGTTTGGTCAATCCCGGCCCCGGATCGGGCGTTTATTTTTTCACCAGTTCCCAATTGAATGTGACTGGAGATATCCGAACCGTGTTTCGGGGGCCAAAGCATTGTCGGGCATGGAGCATTATGCTACGAGTTTTGTAGCCAGAAATTATTGGGATATTCGAGGCCGCCATGAGCAATAAAAAAACAAGTTTTCTTTCAACTGTGTCGTTTGTTGCGCTGATTGGTGCGTTCAGTTTTTCCGCAAGCGCTTCAGATTATCTCGACGTTTGGGGTGGCCCTTATTTTGCGCTTGGTGGCGCGGGCAAATTCGCGCGCGGTGAAAGCGATGGCGAGCTCTATGGTTTTGTCGAAGCCGGTTATGATTTCGCTGTACCTGACAGCAAGTTTGTTGTGGGTGTTGTGGGTAATTTTGATCTCGGTGAAATGGAAGATGAATATGACAGCAACCATGAATTCCAGATAGATAATTCATGGGGAATTGGTGCCAGGGCTGGTATCAAGACGATGCATTCATTGCTTCTCTATGGCGTTGCTGGTTTCAGCCAGGCGGAGATTTCGGGAGAATGCTCTGGCAAATGTCCAAAGAAGAAGGGCAGTGCAGATGTCGACGTCGATGGCTGGGATTCAGGCTATTTCGTGGGTGTCGGTGCCGAAAAAGCTTTTTCTGACAAAGTCGCTGCAAAACTGGAGTATCGCTACGAAGATTATGGCGATGTCGAGTATTACGAAGACATGGATTCCCATAGCGTCCGTGGCTCACTGGTGTTCAGGCTCGGAAATCACAGCGACGATTATTGATCACCTGAACCGGTCCTGCAATTGCAGGTGTCATTCATTGCAAGCGCGCTCTGTGTGACTATTGAAACTATTCGATCATGCGATTGAAGCTAGCGCATTTGATTGGCGGAAGCGGCGATTGTTTGATTTCCATTCGAAATGCGCAATCACGCACTTCATTTGAAAGGTTCTGTCGGATTGGCAGCTGATACAGACTGGTATGACATTCTGTCATCATTTAGGGCGCTTGGCGGCATTGCCGACAATGTTGTTCTGCGTGTGGAGAACGGGCGACGTGGCCTTTTTCCGATCATACAAGACCAACCGTTCAAACTGTTTATTCCAAATGCACTTCTGGTAGGTTCTGATCAATTTGAGTTAAAAGATGCTCAGGTGGTTCTGGCCCAGACGGCTGATGTGTTACCTGAAATCCGCGCCTTTATTGATGATTATAATGCGCGCATTGCCTGGAAAGGTGGCAGGGCAGAGGCAGAAGACTTTCTGACTGGTTTGTACGAATTGCCTGATCCACTGCGGAATTTTCTTAAAGACAAATTCTATTTCAAAACTATTTTCGAAAAGCCGACGATTGTCCAAATTCTGGATCAGTTCATTACAAGCCGACAATATGATCACAAAGACCAGACCGTTTTATTCCCGTTTCTTGAACTGCCAAATCATCATCCCAAGGGAATTGCCTTCGAGAGCACCGAAACAGGAGTCTTGCTGGAGGGGTCAAGCAAGTCCGAGATTTTCGCTTCCTATAGTGTGAGTGATGCCTGGTCACGGTTTGTAAATTATGGCTTCCCCAGCCGGGAACGGCGCGCATTCAGCGATCTTTACAGCGTTACGACGCGGGATGGCTCACGCTCGATCAATGTGCGGAAAGCCACACAGGAAATCGACCCCAGCTACGACGATTCACGAGTGCCCCAAATCAGTCAAACTGGCTCGAAAGTAGATATATCCTATCTGTTGCTGGGAGACCGCGCTGACCCGATGATTCCGGTCAATAATTTCAGAAACCATATCCAGACACAGCTTGGCAAAGGGTCTGATGAGTTTTTTGAAACGCTTTCCTATATCAACAAGATGAAATTCTGGAAACTCTACAATCTCTGCAGCCGATATAACGGGCCGATGATAACCAAAATGAAGCTGGCATGTCAGTTTCAGCTGGAAGCGCTGGACTATGCCTGGTTCGGGAATTGGGTGCCAAGCGATGTTGAGTAGACCTTCGCGGACTTGAAAACACCTCCTGTGATTATTGTTGTCTGGCTGGACCTCCTGCCTGCAACAAGATGTCTCTGCCAAGCGGGGGCTGGTTAACTCATTGGCTAAATTCAGTGCAAATTTTAACAATTATCTCATTAAACTAGCGTGTGAATTTAACCATTTGATAGCCTTAATCTGATTGCCCGTCTGGGTTGTTACCGTTGATTAACGCAGCCAAAATATAGTTTGTCCCTCATGGTGCGGAGAGATTTCAATGGACGCGAGCAACAGTAATTTTCGAGACATGTTATTGGGTGGCAACTCAATTCTTGTTTCGCTGATTTTTCAGTCAAGTAAATAGATTTCTGAACTTGACCCCTCAGCCCCTCTCGCGAGTAAACATGAAGTCTAATCAGATCGACCAGTTGCCTGGTTCATCTGATCCGTTTGCTTTGGCAAGACGGATGAAAACGCCTGTTTGGGTATATGATACCGACAATAACCGAATAGCATATGCCAATGAGGCGGCTTGCACGATCTGGCAAGCTGGCAGTGAAGAAGAGCTGCAAGCGCGCGATCTGTCGATTGGCATGTCATCAACGGTCGCTAATCGTCTAATTCAATTTCAGGCTGATTTCATAGAATACGATTCCGAATTCTCTGAATTCTGGACGATTTTCCCCAGGGGGGCACCTGTCACCGTCAAGGTTCTGTGCACAGGCTTCGTCATGCCAGATGGTCGTATGGCCATGCTGGCGGAAATGATCGGCGCGGGCCAGGAAGAGCCCGAGACGTTGCGCAGCATTGAAGCGCTTCTGCACACGGATGTGATGATCGCGCTTTTTTCAATTGACGGGTTGCCGCTTCACCTGAATCCGGCTGCACGCAATGCAATGCCAGAGGGTGTGATTGAGTTCAGAGAATTGTTTTGTCAGCTGGAAGATTTTCTGCGGATGAAGGCTGATCTTGAGGCGTGCAACGAATGTCAGATCGTGGCAAAAATGAATACCTCAACGGGCACCAAATGGATCGATCTCAGCGTCAAGGGCTGTCTGGATGCCGCGACAGGTGATTCGGCGGTTTTGGTGACGGGCGTTGATGTCAGCGAGTTGAAGATCACCAGAGACAAAGCCCGGTTTCTGGCCAGCCGTGATCAACTGACAGGCTGCTATAATCGCGCATTCATGCAAATGGAACAGGACAAAATCACCGCTGATTGTGAATCGGGTGATTCAAGACATGCGGTGCTGTTTCTGGATATTGACAGGTTCAAGCTGGTCAATGATTCCTTTGGACATGAGGTTGGGGACACGATTTTACAGACATTCGCCTTGAGGGTGCAGGCGCAACTTCAAGACAGCGATGTTTTGGCCCGTATGGGAGGGGATGAGTTTGTCGTCCTGATCAGGGACCTGAAGGACGAGGACACTCTGGAGGCACGGATTGAGGCCATGCGTCTTGAACTGATCAAGCCTGTGGATTGTGGCTCGGTCCAGCTCAGTGTGACTGCCAGCATCGGCGTATCCATATTCGAGAGCGCTGCGGATGGAGACTGGTCTGACACGATGAAACAGGCTGACATCGCACTCTACCATTCCAAGCGGTCGGGCAGAAACTGCTATACAGTTTTCGGCACGGCCCTGGGTGCGGAAGTTCTGGAACGCAGATGGCTTGAGACCGAGATCAAGAAGGCCATCAAGGAAGAAGATTTCATGCTCTATTTTCAGCCGCGTCTGGACAGCAGAAGAAGGCAGGTCGTGGCGGTTGAGGCCTTGTTGCGCTGGAACCACCCGGAACGTGGTTTTATTCCGCCTGACAAGTTCATCCCGGTTTGTGAAGAGATGGGTGTCATTGATGAACTTGGTGCTTTTGTATTTGAAAGTGCCTGCGAGCAATTGGGAAACTGGCGAAGTCAGGGATTTCATATTGATATTTCGGTCAATGTCTCGCCAAAGCAATTTCAAAATCCGAATTTCTTGGCATTCTTCGAGGACATGGCTGCAAAAATCGACTTTCCGACCAGTTGCCTGGAACTGGAAATTACCGAAACTTCAATGATTGGCGATGATGCTGAGGTCTCCGAAAAAATACGACGGATCAATGAGCTTGGTTTTCGCCTTGCCCTTGATGATTTCGGTACGGGGTTCTCGAATCTGGTCCATATTTCAAAGTTCCCACTGAATTGCATCAAGATGGACAAAAGCTTTGTCCAGAAGCTTCCGGCGTCCGGCCCATTGCTGAAACTCATTCTTGCACTTGCCAATCAGATTGGCGCAATCACCGTTGCCGAGGGTGTCGAGACTGTTGACCAATTCAATTGGCTGGATGCTTACGGTTGTAATCAGATGCAGGGATTCCTGTTCAGTCAGGCAGTGGCCGGAGTTGATTTGCCGGAGACCTGCAGGGTTATCGAAAGCAGTCTTCGAAGGGTCGCGTGAAGGTGCTTTTCAGAAGATTCTCCCGGATTCCAATAAAAACACTCTATGCAGCGGAATTTGGTTCATTTGTGAGTGATCTCTTGATCTCTCCAAGAACAATTTCGGCAGCGGGTGTCAATTCGGTGTCGGCACTCATCACAAGGGCGTAGGGTTCCACGGATACGGAAAACTCGGTGGACAGGATGGCGATGTCTGACGCCTGACCGATTTCGCGGCCGAAGCTCCGGGCCACACTGCTGGCTATGGGGACGATTGCATTTGTCTGCCGCACCAGCGCAAGGGTAAACAGATAGGAAGAGGTCGTCAGAATACGTTGCGGCAGTTCCCTGTTTTCGCTGCGCAACGCCCGCTCTACGGCCATTCGTAAAATTGTTCCCGGTTTTGGTACGATCCAGTCATACAAGAGCAGGTCATCGGTTGGCGCAACAAAGTCCGGTTTGGCAAGTGGATGACCGCTGCGGGCAATAAAACTCACCGGCTCATCCAATCTATGCATCTGCTTGAAACGACTGGCATCCATATCAGTGGGAATGCGGCACAGGGCAAAGTTGATGCGTCCTTCCTGCAACATCGAGACCAGTACATCGCTGGCTGCGACCTCGATTCCGATTGAAATATTCGGATAGCTCAACCGGATGCGCCGGATGGATGGAATCGCGTAGTCAATCGACGGCCCGGTGACCGAGCCGAAGGTGACATGGCCACTGAGACCCTGACCGATTTCGTTGATTTCCCGGCCCGCATCACCAATTTCGCGCAGGATGCGAGCGCTGCGATGGGCAAAACTCATGCCAGCTTCGGTCAATTCAATGCCACGGCCCGTACGGGTATATATTCTGGTTTCGCACAGACGCTCAAACTCGGAGGCCAAGCGGGATGCGGCTGGTTGCGTGATTCCCAATTTCTTGGCTGCCGAGGAAATTCCGATGCCTTCACCCAAAGCGGCTGCCAGACGCAGATGTGACAGTTTCAAACCCTTTTGCAGCAAATCAGTCGACAATAGCGTAAATCCTACATCTCATTTTAGGTATGTATATATACTCTTAAATGATTTGACGGGTATGTCCAACAGGGTCAATCTGTCTCCATCTGAGTGCGCCGCAGAGCGTTTCCAGATGAGGGAATTAGCAATTATGTGGTCGCGTTGCGCTGACCATGGAGGAAATCATGAATCTTTTTACAAAAAGCCTGGTGGCATTCGCCGCCGTGGCAACCGCTGCCTCTGGAGTTGTTGTCGGACCGACATTTGCTCAGGACAAGGGCACAATCGGCATTGCAATGCCGACCAAATCTTCGGCACGTTGGATTTCCGATGGTAATTCGATGGTCGAGCAGTTTGAAGCCGCCGGTTACACAACCGACCTTCAATATGCTGAAGATGACATTCCAAATCAGCTTGCCCAGATCGAAAATATGATCACCAAGGGTGCCGACGTGCTGGTGGTTGCTGCCATTGATGGCACCACGCTTTCGAATGCGCTTGAAAATGCTGCCGCTGCCGGCATCAAGGTGATCGCCTATGACAGGCTGATCCGCGACAGTGGCAATGTTGATTACTACGCAACTTTCGACAATTTCAAGGTCGGTGTTCAGCAGGCAACATCAGTTGTGGATGGTCTGAAGGCACGCTTTGGTGACGGACCGTACAATGTGGAACTGTTTGGCGGATCGCCAGACGATAACAACGCGTTTTTCTTCTATAATGGTGGCATGAGTGTGCTCCAGCCCCTGATTGATGATGGCACTATCAATATCGTGTCCGGCCAGATGGGCATGGATACAGTTGGTACGCTGCGTTGGGATGGTGCGGTTGCACAGGCGCGGATGGATAACCTTCTGTCGGCTCACTACACCGATAAACAGCTGCATGGTGTGCTGTCTCCATATGATGGTCTGTCCATCGGTATTCTGTCATCCCTGAAGGGTGTCGGTTACGGATCCGGTGATCTGAAGATGCCAATCGTTTCGGGCCAGGACGCGGAAGTGCCTTCCGTGAAATCAATCCTTGCGGGCGAGCAATATTCAACGGTTTTCAAAGACACGCGCGAGCTTGCACGTGTGACCGTTGGCATGGTCGATGCCCTGCTTGGTGGTAGCGAGCCTGAGATCAATGACACCACGACTTACGACAATGGTGTGAAAGTCATTCCGTCCTATCTGCTGGAGCCTGTTTCAGTGGACGGTTCCAATTGGGAAGAAATCCTGATTGGCAGCGGTTACTACACAATGGACCAGATCAAATAATCTGTTTCCTCCCCCTGCGCCCGGCTGCGATATTCGTTAGTCGGGCGTAACTTCAATTTTTAAGACAATGTGTGGGTCAGCCATGTCTCCGCTTCTGGAAATGCGTGACATTACCAAGACTTTTCCTGGTGTGAAAGCGCTGGATCATGTCAATCTGGAAGTGTCAAAAGGTGAAATTCATGCGGTTGTCGGTGAAAATGGCGCTGGCAAATCCACCTTGATGAAAGTGCTGTCCGGTGTGTATCCGCACGGACAATATGAAGGTGAGATCATCTATGATGGTCAGCCTGCAAGATTCCGGGACATCCGCGATTCAGAAGATCACGGTATCATCATCATTCATCAGGAACTTGCTTTGGTTCCCCAGCTTTCCATTGCTGAAAACATTTTTCTTGGCAATGAGCGGGCGAAGCACGGGATCATAAACTGGCACGAAACAAACAGACGCACCGAAGACCTTCTTGCCAAGGTGGGTCTGGCTGAAGCGCCGACCACCAAGGTGGACGGCATCGGTGTTGGCAAGCAGCAGCTTGTGGAAATCGCCAAGGCGCTGTCCAAAGATGTGAAGCTGCTTATTCTGGATGAGCCAACGGCGGCCCTGCAGGAAAATGACAGCCGCAAGCTTCTGGATCTGATGCTTGAATTGAAGACCCAGGGCGTCACCAGCATTATCATTTCCCACAAGCTGGGCGAGGTGCGTTACGTGGCTGACACGGTCACGGTCATTCGTGACGGATCGACTGTCTCAAAGCTCAATGCAAAAACCGGGTTCAGTGAGGACGATATCGTACGCGATATGGTCGGTCGGGACATGACGCACCGCTTTCCCCAGCACAAGCGCTCGCCCGGCAAGATGATGCTTGAGGTGGAGAATTGGAACGTCTGGCATCCCGAACACACCGAGCGCCAAGTCATCAAGAACGCGGCCTTCAATGTCAGAGCCGGTGAAGTGGTCGGTATCGCCGGATTGATGGGCTCGGGCCGCACCGAACTTGCGATGTCGATCTTCGGTCAGTCCTATGGGCGCAGGATTTCGGGCAGCGTGAAACTGGACGGAACCGCCATTGACGTCAGCACCGTCGATCGCGCCATTGCAGCGGGTATCTCCTATGTGACCGAGGACCGGAAATCGCTCGGTCTCGTGCTGGATGAGACCATTCAGTTCAACACCACACTGGCCAATCTTGAGGCGGTGTCCTCAGGTTCAATCCTGAAAAAGAATGAAGAGACAAAGGTTGCGGAAAAATACCGCGAGGCACTTGCGATCCGCACACCATCGGTTTTCCAGAAAACAGTCAATCTGTCCGGTGGAAACCAGCAGAAAGTTGTGCTGGCAAAATGGCTGTTCACTGAGCCCGAAGTGTTGATCCTGGACGAGCCGACACGGGGCATCGATGTGGGGGCGAAATACGAGATCTATACGATCATCAATGAATTGGCGGATCAGGGCAAAGCTGTTGTGATGATTTCATCCGAGATGCCGGAACTGCTTGGCATGTGTGACCGGATCTACGTCATGAATGAAGGTGTGCTTGTGGGTGAATTGTCCGCCGCAGAGGCAAGTCAGGAGCGCATCATGTCGCTCATTGTCAACGAATAGAGAGACCAGCAATGAACGTGGCAAACAGCGAGCCGACCGCATCAGCAACTGCGGACACCAAGAGTATACGTCATTATCTGTCTGCCAATCTCAGGCAGTACGGATTGTTGCTGGCTCTGATTGCAGTGATGGTGTTCTTCCAGATTGTCACAGACGGAACATTGCTGCGCGCAATCAACGTCACCAATCTGCTGCTGCAGAACTCCTACATCATCATCATGGCGCTTGGCATGCTGATTGTGATCGTAGCCGGTCATATCGATCTGTCCGTCGGGTCTGTGATGGGATTTGTCGGGGCGCTCGCCGCCGTGTTGATCGTCAATTACGATATCAATATCTATCTGGCGGCGGCTATCTGTCTTGCAACGGGTGCTGCGATTGGCGCTGCCCAGGGATATTGGGTCGCCTATTGGCGGATACCGTCCTTCATTGTGACACTTGCGGGCATGCTGGTTTTCAGAGGGCTTTCTCTGTGGCTGCTGGAAGGGCAATCGGTTGGGCCGTTCCCGCGTGAATTTCAGATTATTGCCACGGGCTTTCTGCCAGATATCTTCCCCGCCGGGATAGGGACTAGTCTTGCCGCGTTTTTCGATGTCCGCCAGATCAACACATTGGCGGTGGCATCCGGTGTTGTCGCGGCGGCACTGATTGTCTGGATGGGCGTTCGCACCCGTGCGCTGAACCAGTCCTATGGCATGAATGAAGAGCCACAGAGCATCTTTGTGGCGCGCACATTCATTGTGGCTGCTGCTCTGGTTTTCGTAACGTACAAGCTGGCTCAGTTTCGCGGCCTTCCGAATGTTCTGCTGACCATGGGCGTGCTCACTGTCATCTATGCATTCCTGACACAAAGTACGGTGATTGGTCGCCGAATTTATGCGCTTGGAGGCAATGTGAAAGCCGCCAAATTGTCCGGCATCAAGACCGAACGTCTGACATTCTTGGCCTTCATGAATATGGGCTTTCTTGCAGCCGCTGCGGGTCTGGTTTTTGCGGCCCGTCTGAATACGGCGACACCGAAGGCCGGCTTTGCTCTCGAGCTTGACGTGATCGCAGCCGTCTTCATCGGCGGTGCGTCCATGTCAGGCGGTGTTGGCACCATCATTGGTGCTGTCGTTGGCGCGTTCCTGATGGGCGTCTTGAACAATGGCATGTCGATCATGGGAATCGGGATTGATTTCCAGCAGATGATCAAGGGGCTGGTGTTGCTCGCCGCGGTAATTTTCGACGTTTACAACAAAAACAAGCAAGGATAACGCATGCTGCTTTCCCAAATTCAAAATAGCTCCGGTGGCGTGAGTGTTGTCGTTCGCAATGGAACAGAAGCGTCGATTGTCGAAAATGTGGACAGCACCCATGCACTTGTCCAAAAGGCAATCCGCGATGGCATGACGCTTTCCAACTGCGTTCGCGCGCACTCTCTTGGGGCCTCAGTTGATCTTGAGGCACTGGCTGCAGAAGGCAGAGTGCTATTGCCAATTCATCATGACGATCCGGCTCATATGATCCTGACGGGCACAGGCCTGACACATCTTGGCTCGGCCTCCACACGGGATGCCATGCATGCGGCCAATTCGGTGGAACCGGAAAATGTGACGGATTCCATGAAGATGTTTAAAATGGGCCTGGAAGCGGGAAAGCCTGAGGCTGGAAAAGCCGGAGTGCAGCCCGAGTGGTTCTACAAGGGGAACGGCACAACAGCAATCGCACCGGGCGGCGCGCTGAAGGCGCTCCCCTTCGCTGATGATGGTGGCGAAGAGCCCGAAATTGCCGGCATCTATGTTGTCGGAGACAAGGGAACGCCTTACCGGGTTGGTTTTGCCCTTTCCAACGAGTTTTCAGACCATGTCATGGAGCGCGTGAATTACCTCTATCTGGCTCATTCCAAACTGCGGGATGCATCCTTCGGTCCTGAAATACTGGTGGGTGATTTGCCGGATGATATTCGCGGCACAAGTTCCATTCGGCGCAATGGTGAAATCATCTGGTCGAAGCCCTTCCTGTCGGGGGAGGGCAACATGTCTCACACCATCGCGAACCTTGAACACCATCATTTCAAATATGAGTTGTTCCGCCATCCAGGTGATATTCATGTGCATATGTTCGGCACTGCAACTCTTTCTTTTGCCGATAATATCCGCTGTGAAGCGGGCGATGAGTTCGAAATCAAGGCACCGGGCTTCGGATTGGCCTTGCGCAACCCGCTTGCTGTTGCAGACAAAAGCGACGCGGCATTTCAAGTGAAGGCGCTTTAGACAGATGTCATTCAAACCGGCACAATGGCCAAGAAAATTGCGCTCACAGGCATGGTATGGTGGCACCTCGCGTGACACGATTTATCATCGGGGCTGGTTGAAGAACCAGGGCTATCCGCATGATCTTTTCGATGGCCGACCGGTGATCGGCATCATGAACACCTGGTCCGATCTGACACCCTGCAACGGCCATTTGCGGGAGTTGGCCGAAAAGGTGAAGGCAGGCGTGTGGGAGGCTGGTGGCTTTCCACTGGAAGTGCCGGTTTTCTCGGCTTCCGAAAACACATTTCGCCCGACGGCGATGATGTATCGAAATCTGGCTGCCATGGCGGTTGAAGAGACAATGCGCGGCCAGCCAATTGATGGTGCAGTGCTGCTTGTCGGCTGTGACAAGACCACCCCATCGCTTTTGATGGGGGCGGCCTCAACGGATATTCCGTCCATTGTCGTGACCGGCGGACCGATGCTGAACGGGTGGTTTCGGGGTGAACGCGTTGGGTCTGGCACGCATCTTTGGAAATATTCCGAAGCGGTGAAAGCCGGCGAGATGAACCAGGACGAGTTTCTGGAAGCCGAGCAATCCATGTCTCGCTCGACAGGCAGTTGCAACACCATGGGAACCGCCTCCACGATGGCATCCATGGCAGAAGCGCTTGGCATGGCACTGTCGGGCAATGCCGCGATTCCTGCCGTGGATTCCCGCAGGCGAGTAATGGCGCAACTTACAGGTCGGCGCATCGTACAGATGGTCAAGGACGATCTGAAACCGTCTGACATTCTGACCAAAGACGCCTTTGAGAATGCCATTCGCACCAATGGTGCCATTGGCGGTTCCACCAATGCGGTGGTGCACCTTCTGGCTCTGGCCGGACGTGTGGGGATTGACCTGTCGCTTGATGATTGGGACCGTTGCGGCAGGGATGTACCGACGATTGTCAATCTCATGCCATCGGGCGAATATCTGATGGAGGAATTCTTCTATGCAGGCGGCTTGCCGGTTGTGCTGAAAATGCTCGGCGAGGGCGGCAAATTGAACAAGGATGCGCTGACGGTTTCCGGTGAAACGATCTGGAGCGAAGTCAGTACGGCGCAAAACTGGAACGAAGACGTTATCCGTCCGGTTGAAAATGCACTGACCGATCAAGGTGGCATTGCTGTTCTGCGTGGCAATCTGGCACCGATGGGTGCTGTGCTGAAACCGTCAGCGGCGACACCTGCCTTGTTGAAGCATCGCGGGCGCGCTGTGGTGTTTGAGGACATTGATGATTACAAGGCGAAGATCAATGATGATCAGCTCGATATTGATGAAACCTGCGTCATGGTGTTGAAGAACTGCGGACCAAAGGGCTATCCCGGCATGTCCGAGGTTGGCAATATGGGCTTGCCGCCAAAGGTTCTGAAGAAAGGCATCACGGATATGGTGCGCATTTCCGATGCACGCATGTCTGGCACTGCCTATGGAACCGTGGTGCTTCACACAGCGCCTGAAGCGGCCGCCGGTGGACCGCTGGCTATTGTGCGCGATGGCGATATGATCGAACTTGATGTGGAAGCGCGTCGCATCCATCTTGATATCAGCGATCTGGAACTGACTGCGCGGCTGGCTGAGTGGACACCTATTCACGACATTCCGGAAAGCGGATACGCAAAAATGTTTCATGATCATGTAGAAGGCGCAGATACTGGCGCTGATTTTGACTTCCTGAAGGGATGTCGCGGATCTGCTGTTGGAAAGGATTCTCATTGATGAGCCGAAAAGTTGCCCTGGTTGGGATCGGGAAAATTGCCCGCGATCAGCATATTCCCTCGATAGCAGCCGATGATGCGTGGGAACTGGCTGCCACAGTCAGCCGAAATGCATCGGTTGACGGCGTGGAGCATTTTTCGACGATTGATGAATTGCTGACCAAACGACCGGATATTGATGTCGTCTCGCTCTCAATACCGCCGCAACCGCGTTTTGACTATGCCCGCAAGGCATTGGAGGCGGGTTGTCACGTTATACTGGAAAAGCCGCCGGGTCAGACCCTTGCAGAGAGCTATGCGCTGGAACGCATGGCCGGGCAGACCGGTGTTTCACTGTTTGCGACGTGGCATTCGCGCTATGCAGATGGCGTGCCTGCGGCCAAGGCCTTTCTCGCCAAACGCAGCATAAAGCGCTTTCAAATTATCTGGAAAGAGGATGTCCGGCGCTGGCATCCCGGTCAGGAATGGATATGGCAGCCCGGTGGTCTTGGCGTGTTTGACCCGGGCATCAACGCCTTGTCGATCATGACGGAAATTCTGCCCTGGCAGGTTCATCTGACAGACGCCGTTTTGGAGTTTCCGGAAAACCGTGACACGCCAATCGCTGCTGATCTAAATTTTACAAATCCAGATGGCGCGCCGATGAATGCGGTGTTTGACTGGCGTCATGAGGGATTGCAGACTTGGGAAATCGAAGTGGAGACCAATGACGGCACTTTGAAGCTTTCAGCCGGAGGTGCGCAGGTGGCCATCGACGGGCAGATGGTGGTGGACGGTTCTAATCACGAATACGCCAATCTCTATCGCCGCATGACAAAACTCATTGCCTCAAGCCAGAGCGATTTTGACATGGCTCCGATGATTCATGTGTGTGACGCCTATGCGCTCGGGAAACGGGAAGTCGTCGCGCCTTTCTCGTATTAGAGAAGGCTGGGACAGGGTGACGGTCTATTGGTCAGCGCTCACGTCAAACCGGTAGGCGGCGTGGCAGCTTGTGCAGCTGGAGAGGAGGGTGCTGAGTTGGCCCAGGACGATGTTGCCATCTCCCAAATCATCGGCTTCCATCGCCAGATCGTCAAAGGCTCGATGAATGCCCATTCCCAGTGTCTTGAACTCCAGTGGCAATTTGGCGATCAGGGTCACAGGTTCGCCACCTCCTGAACCCATTCCAACGGATTTTGCCGCGGCTGCGACACCCGCCATGTTATTTTCCGACAGTTCGAAGGTGATTGTCTCGACAGCTTCCAGCAGTCCTCGCATTTCTGCCAGCACGAAGTCTCGCTCTGCTGCCGTGAGCAGAATGGAAATCCGTCCATCATCAGCGTCAGTCACGTTTCCGCGAATGAAGAACCATGATCCTACGGTCAGCACGCCGATAATCAATAATGCTGTGATTGCCCAGCAAAGCTTGCATTTCGATGTCATTGGCGTCGGTGCTCCAGTTGCCCAGACCCTACAATAGCACGGGCTGATCACGCCACCCTATGTTTGTCGCCTGAATGGTGATGGCCCGCCTTCAGTGGCGCATTGCGCCGGTCTTTGAACATCACCTGTTCTGCAGGATATCCAATGCAATTGCGTTGCCGCTTGTCCAGGCCGCCTCGATGCGTGCATCGATGCACCAGTCTCCTCCCAGATAGAGTGTGCCGTCTGCATTGCGCAGGAAGGGGCTGCCAAGTGGTTTGGACACCAGCGCGTATCGCCAGCGGTGGGCGACGGCGTGGGTTGCGGTTGCTGCGTCGACACCCAAGCGCTCGCACAACAAAGGCAGCATCAGCTGTGCAATTGTTTCGGGATCAGCTTCCAGATGCTTTGCGCTCCATTGCGGGTTCGCGTGTGCCACCCAGCATTGTTGCGTTGACCGCTGTGGTTTGCTGCTGTCGAGCGCGATCCAGGACAGCGCGTCATCCGGGTCGCGCCGGGCTGTGAACGGTATGCTGGCTTGAGGAGAAAACGCAGCCATCAGCGTCAGACATGGAAGCAGTTCCACCTCTGACAGTTTGGTCGACAAGGCATGTTGCTCTCCCAGAAGTGTGATTGCCTGCGGCGCCGGAACCGTGATAGCCAGTGTCTTGAAATGCCAGGTCTGGTCACCTGCGGTCACATCACATCCATCTGCGGTGTCACGCACCGCACTGATCTGTGTATTTTGATGAATTTCGAGGCCTTTGGCGAGAAATTTGGCCAACCCGTTCATTCCGGGAACACCGACATAGCGGGGGCTCTCGCCGGTGTCCCAGCGCGCTACCTGACCGGAGTGGGTCGCCGCAGCAATGACTTTTTCAAATTCTTCGCTGCGGGCAGTGGCATATTGTGCGCCATGGTCGAATTGCAGGCCGGTTGCCGCTCGGCGTGTGGCCAGGCGGCCGCCAAGACCACGGCCCTTGTCAAAAATGATCGGGTTCAGGCCAGCTTGCTGCAGTGTGTTTGCGCAAGACAGGCCAGCAATCCCTGCGCCGATGATCCCGATTGTATCCTGTGTCATTACTGGTCCCAGCGTTGCGGCAAATGTCTGCCTGTTACTGCACCAGAATACGCATAATCAGGTCAACAGGATCATTTTTTGACAGGTTTGCGCTAACGCCACAACAGGCGCAGGGTTTTGCAATTCTTTCCAGTCAGATTTCCGTCATCCAGCATGTGTCAGCCCGGTGGCAATTCGGCTGTTGAGCGATGCCCGGATGCTGCGTGTGGCAGTACGAAAATGTTTGGCGCTTTCGGGGTCGTGTTGACGGCCAGCGGATATTGATAGACCTGTGACAGGTTTTCCGTGGTGAGCACATCTGATGGACTCCCATGTGCAAATACCCGGCCATGGTTCAGCAGAACCACCGTATCAGCGAACATCGCGGTGAGGTTCAGATCGTGCAAAATGGCCAACACGCTGCCGCCCCTTGCCACATAATCCCGTGCTATGCCCATGATCTGAATCTGATGCTTGATGTCGAGACTGGAGATCGGCTCGTCCAGGAATAGATATCGGGATTTGCCATCAAGTAGCGGCTGCCAGACCTGACACAATACGCGCGCCATCTGAACACGTTGCTGCTCTCCGCCCGACAGTTCCTGATAGAACCGGTTACCAAAGCCCTCCAAATCGACCTGGCCGAGAGCCAGCTCGCACAGCTCCGACGGGTCTGATTTGTCACGCTCTTCAGCTACACCTGTGGTGAGTCCGAGTTTCACAATCTCCCGAACGGTGAACGGGAATGACAGGTTGGAGGCCTGTGGCAGGACGGCCCTCAGCAGCGCCAACTCCCATGATTTGGCATGAGAGATGCCGAGCCCGTGCAGTTTTGCTTCTCCGCTGAACGGGATGTCACCCGACAGCGCGCGCATCAGGGTTGTCTTGCCGCATCCGTTGGGGCCGATAATGGCGCAGAATTTGCCAGGGGGCGTTGTGAAGCTGATATCCTTCAGGATCGACCGGGCGCCGAAGTGAACGCAAAGCTGTTGTGCGACCAGCATGTTTACAACTCCAAAAGGCTGCGTTTGCGCAGCAATACCCACAGAAAGAACGGTGCGCCGATTGCAGCTGTGACGATGCCAATGGGCAGTTCCGCCGGTGCCACAATCTGCCGGGCGATTGAATCCGCCAACAGCAACAATATGGCACCCAGCAGCGCGGCGGCGGGCAGCAGATAGCGGTGATCAGGACCGATCAGCAGCCGCAGCAGATGCGGCACAACAATGCCGACAAAGCCGATGCCGCCACTGACCGCAACCGCAGCTCCGGTTGCTGCGGCAACCGCAATGATTGCCAGATTCTTGAAGCGCTGAACCGGGACACCAAGATGCCTTGCCGGCGCTTCGCCCAAAGCCATTGCATTCAGGCTTTTGCCCATCAGCGGTGTGGCCAGAAGCACCGCCACTATAATGGGACCAGCAGCCAATATCTTGGTCCATGTGGCACCGGCCAGAGATCCCAGGCCCCAGAAGGTGAGATCGCGCAACTGATTGTCATCAGACCAGAACACCAATATGCCTCTCAATGCTTCTGCCATAGCACCCAAAGCAATGCCCGCCAGCAACATGGTGGCAACTGATGTTGCACCATTGCGGGTGGAAACGCGGTATAGAAGAACAGTCGCTGTGGCACCGCCAAAGATTGCCCCCAATGGCACGGCATAGATCCCCAGGATCGCCGTTATCGGTGCAAGTGTTGTGCTTCCCAGAACGATAAAGCTGACAGCGCCAAGGCCGGCGCCCGAAGACACGCCAACAATTCCTGGATCTGCCAGCGGATTTCGGAACAGGCCTTGCATTATGGCTCCAGAAACCGCGAGTGCCGCTCCAATCAGCATGCCAAGGATCGCTCTTGGCAACCGGATATCCAGCACGACGATCCGGTCGAGCGCATCCAGACGATCCGGCGTAAGACCTGACAATGCTAGAACCAGTCGCCACACAGATGCATCTGACGCGCCTGATGTGAGACTGAACAGAAAGACGCAGATCAGAAGCATCACAAGGCAAACGATGACCAGTCTTGCCAGATGTGACCGGTCGGCTTTGTGCGCTACGGCTGAAAACAGTGGCAAAAAGCCGCTGCGAAGCGGCCCTGACCTGTATCCAGATTGGCTGGCAGGTTCACGCAATGCCATCTGTATTACCCACATCATGCGGCCTCAACGCGCTTGCCAACGGGATCACCATCATCTGTACCGCTCGCATATGGCTACTGCCCTGACGTCTGGTATAGATGAGCGGCCAGTTCACGTGCCGCCGCCGCCGTTCTTGGGCCGAACCCAAGCAGATAGAGGCCGTTCATACGGATGAGTTTTTTTGATTTGCCGGCATTGGTCGCCAGAATTGCAGGATGGGCAAACAATTCGTCAGCCACTATGGCGTGGTCACCACTGCGGTCCATCATCAACACCACATCCGGGTTGGCCGTAATGATGGATTCTTCGTTCAAGGGTTTGTAACCTTCAAATTCCTGAATGGCATTTTTGCCACCAGCGAGGTCGATGATGCCATTTGCAGCCGTGTTGGTGCCTGCAGCCAGAATACGTCCGCTTTGCATGCTGAGAATGAACAACACGCTTTCAGCTTCATCAACCTGTTCCGCGACCTTGCTGATGTCAGAGAATTGCCGGGCGACATCTGCGCGCAGAGCATCACCCTTTGCAGGCACGCCAAGGGCGTGGGCAACGATCCTGATCGCGTCATCGACACCTTTTTGGTCAAAGCGTTCGGGAATTTCAACAAAGATGATGCTGGCCTGTTTGAGTACCTGAATGGCTTCGGGCGGGCCACTTCCTGCATTGGCAATAATCAGGTCAGGCTTCAGAGCCAGCACATTTTCCGGTGAAATGGCCCGCATATACCCAATATCGGGCAGGGCCTCTGCGGCCAGTGGAAATGTGCTGGTGGAATCCCGCGCCACAAGGCGGTCCTGCTGATCCAGCGCGAAGATGATTTCCGTTATGGCTCCGCCAATGGAAATAACCCGCGCCTCATCCGAAGCGGCTTGCACCGGATATGAGCCGACCACGATGAAGGCGGCCAGCCAGATGACGCGTCCCAATCGGGTGAACATCAGTTTCAACAGGCCTGTTCGGTTTGCTTCAAGCAATTGAATGTGTGTCATGACTCGTTCCATTTCATGATGGCTTGGGAAGGTCAGCGATGATTTTCTGCCAGGCATTTTCCGTCTCGGCAGTTCCATCATCCTGATTTGAAAAGTAAATGGCGCGTGCGCCGGTCGCGTCATAGGCTTCAAGAGACGTTCTGATCTCCGCACCATTTGTGCGGCGAATGACATAGGTTCCGAGCAGATGATCTGTTCTCAAATGCATGTGAAAGCTGTCATCCATGACATTGACCCAGGGGCCCATGGTCATGATTTTTGTCACCGGGCCTTCATGTGTTTGCAGGCAGCCGGAGCTGTTGATCTTGCAGACGAGCGGGAACCCGGCGGCTGCGGTTGCGGTCAACATGTGCTCGCAGACATCATTGGACACACGGCGATATTCGAGTTTGGACTTGCAACCATCAAACATCGTTTCAAGACCGGAAACAGACATCTCCCGGATCGGTTTTGACACTCTGTGTGCCCGCAATTGTGATCGGATTTCGTTAGGGTCTGCCTCACGGCCAAGCTCCTGTGCAATCCGATCCCAGACTTTCAGGTCTGACGTTGGCCGCGTGTGAATTTTCTGTACCGCTTCCCCGGACTGATCGAAAAATTGAAAGCTGCACAAACGCCTGTCGTCACGTTGTTTATCGACCGAGAATCCGTAGACCCAGTTTTTGGATGTCAAATGTGCCCTGATGCCGGGACCGCGACACTCTGCGGTGGTGCGATAGGGTGAAAATGATTGATAGACACCGATCATCTCATGCACCGCACATGCGTTGCGCGTCAGCGCCATCAACTGGCCGACCTCCGGAAGCTTTGGGAAAATGTCTTCCGGCCTGCATGTGATGTAACGGTTTCCCTGATCCAGCCACGCGCACAGATATTCAGCCTCGGAAATGCCGAGCGAATCTGACAGATCGCGCGGACGCATGCCGGGTTTTTCGGATTGTTTTTGCCGTATTTCGGCAGGAGAAATGTCTTCAGCCAACATGCTGCAACACCCCTTATTTGTTGAGGATCAGTTTTCCGAGCTTCGTTATTTTCAAACGATATGTCTCGCCAGCGTGCTCAATCCGGATTTCCCGACTTGAGCCAAACAGGGCGTGGCTGTCATAAACTGGCTCACGGATCTTCTTCAATTCCATGAAGCTATCCGTTTGCTGCCGACCGCCAAACTGTCGTTGTGATGATGTTTTTGGTGCGATTTCTTTGCGTTCGCCGTTCTGCATTGACTAGGACCCGATACTCGAAGGCCTGGCTCGCATCTGCTGGCTTGGCTTCTAACAATTAAACTTGACTCATATACTCCAGTTAATTACCAACAACATAACTTGAGTATAAATGTCAAGTTAATGAAATTTGCAAAATCAATCTGCTAGCCAGCATGCGCAAGCCAGCAAACCCAAACAACAGGAGTTTGTATGAGGCGAACAACAAGGCGTGTGTCCACGCTGGCATGTGGTGTGGCGCTTGGGGCGCTGGCCATCAATGGAATTTCACTGGCACAAGACGTAGAGGCGCAGGATTTGGCGCTTCAGGATGCCGAAACAACAGCTTCAGATGATGGCCGCACAACGCTGCTGCAGCGTCTGATTCTGGGCGCCGGTGCAGAGAAAATTGCCATCGACACCCCCCAGGCGGTGACGCTGATCGAGCAGGCAGATATTGATCAAGCGCAAGCTACAACCATCGGTGAGCTGTTTGAAACAGTACCGGGTGTGCAGGCCGTTGGCAGCGACCGTATTGTCGGTCAATCCTTCAACATCCGCGGCATAGGGGCGCTTGAGGCGTCTGATGAATCAAAAATCATCGTGAATGTGGATGGCGCGGTCAAATTCTATGAACAGTACCGCATGGGATCCTTTTTCTCTGACCCGGAACTATACAAGACAGTCGAAGTGTTGCGCGGCCCAGCCTCCTCAACACTCTATGGATCGGGCGCACTTGGCGGTGTGATAAATCTGACGACCAAAGATGCCTCGGACTTTCTGGCTGATGGACAGACAGGTGCAGTGCGTCTGAAGTCCGGATATAATTCCAACAAGGACGGCATCCTGTTTTCTCCCTTGCTGGCCTTGCGCCTGAATGCGAACGCAGAATTTCTCGCAACCGGCAATTACCGTCGCAGTGATGATTTCGACACAGGCTCCGGCGTAACCTTGCCGGGCACTGAGTTTGATGCCTTTTCCGGCCTCCTTAAAGGCTCATTCAGCTTTGGTGCCGAGAACGAACAAAAGCTGAAACTGTCTTATCAGCGTTGGGAAAGCGATGAGGACGATACGGCTTATTCCCAAACCGGCACGATCGGGGCCTTTGGCACAACAGACCGGAAAACAGTGGATCAGACGGTGGTCGTTTCCTATGAGAACCTTGGCTTTGACAATCCGTTGCTGGATCTGAAGCTGAACCTGTCCTGGTCAGATACTGCCGTCGAGCAGACAGACAGTAGCGAAGTGTTCTTCTCTGATTCGTCCTATGGCTATGAAACATGGGCAGCCCGCATCGAAAACACGTTTGAAGCCGTTGGTGAGCGCTACGAAAATTTCCTCACGATTGGTGGGCAATTCAGCTATCAGACGCGCACTGCCGAAGATGCTGCAGGTGCCATATCGTTTCACCCGGAAGGAACCGATACAAAATATGGCGCCTATATACAGGATGAGTTGATCTGGGATCAGCAACTGACGCTGATCGGTGGAGCGCGACTGGATCTGGTCACACTGGACCCTGCTACGTCAACAAGTGGCGATAACCAGAGGGATCTGGTTCTGTTTTCTCCCAAATTGGCAGCGCTTTACAAGTTCAATGATGTCTTCTCGGTGTTCGGGTCTGTTGCACATACCGAGCGCGCTGCAACGTTGGATGAAATGTTGTCAACGGATGCTGGACGGACCGCTCCCAACGCGATCAGCCCCGATCTGGATCCTGAAGAATCCAACAATTATGAAATCGGCTTTGCCGTGTCTGTTCCCGACCTGTTGGTGGATGGATCGCAATTCTCCATCAAGACCACAGCCTTTCACAATGATCTGGTTAATATGATCGAGACCAACCCGCTGGCAACAGGCGGCACCAGCAACCCGTACAAGATCAATATCGGTGAAGCGCGTATTCACGGTATCGAGGTTGAGGGGGCGTTTGAAACGGATGTGTTCTTCACACGGTTTGCCGGGAGCATCATCAGAGGTGAAAACACCGAGACCGGAGAAGATTTGACGTCTATTCCTGCCGATCAGGTGTCCATCACCGTGGGTGGTCGCATTGTTGAACACGGTCTGGAATTTGGCGTGCGCTCCCTGTTCGTGGCGGACATCGAAACCGGGTCAAATCCTGGTCCGTTCGAGGCCTATGATGTGCACAATCTGTTCCTGACTTGGACACCCGAATTCATGGATATGGCAGCTCTGGATGGCCTGGAACTGCAGGCTGGCATCGATAATCTGTTCGATGAATCCTACCAGAATAATCTGGCCGGTGACCCAGGCAAGGGCCGTGATTTCCGCGTCTCGCTGGCAAAGACATTCACCTGGTAAGCAGAAGGATCACACACTTCATGAATGCATTTCTTCATCCACTTGCGTCACGGCTTTTTGCCGTGGCGCTGACTTTTTCCGGCACGGCTTTCGCGCAGGAAAATGCTGAACCATCCCTGCTTCTTGAATTGAACGCAGTGCAGCCAACCGATCAGACATGTCGGCTGATCTTTGTTATTCAAAACGGACTTTCAGACAATCTGGAGCAGCTGTCCTTTGAAGCCGTTGTCTTCAACCAGAGTGACATTGTCGAGCGATTGACTTTGCTGGATTTTGAAGCGGTTCCGCTGAACCGGATGCGCGTCAGGCAATTCGATCTGCCGGATATATCCTGTGACAGCATTAAACGCATTTTGATCAACGGAACCAATAGTTGCGAGACCAGCGATGGCGTTGCCCTGTCATGTGACGATCAACTCAAGCTGACCACCAGAACAATTATCGAGGTTGCAGGTTGAGATGTTGGATCAGGCTTTGACAACTGCAATTGATTTTCTGACGCTTGGCGGCCCGGTTGTCGCGCTTTTGGTGGGGCTGTCGGTTCTGTCACTGGCGATTATCCTTCTGAAGTTCTGGCAGTTCTGGACCCTGCATGTTGGCCGGCACGGGCCTGCGCGCAAGGCGATGCATTTCTGGTCGGTGAATAATCGTGCCAAAGCCCATCAAAGCCTGGCGGGGCAGGGTGGTGTTCTGTCGGCATTGGTGGCCAAGACCATGTATTTTCTGGACCAACGCGGGGAAAACCGGGCTGACGCAGAAGACGTGCTGACAGCCCAGGCTATGCAATCCATATATCGGCTGCAAAGTGGTTTCCGGGCGCTGGATTCGATTGCACAAATTGCCCCGCTTCTAGGCTTGTTCGGAACTGTTCTGGGCATGATTGAAGCTTTTCAGAAGCTTCAGGGTGCCGGAAGCTCCGTTGATCCCTCCTTGCTGGCCGGTGGCATATGGGTGGCCTTGCTGACGACAGCGGTCGGTCTTGCCGTCGCCATGCCCACATCGCTTTGTCTGACCTATTTTGAGAGCCGTGTGGCCGATGAACGCATGGAAATGGAAGCCGCTCTTGTGGAGTTGTTCAACCCGTGGCTGCCATTTGCCAACCCGGATGAACGCGGCTTCCGCGACGTTGCCACCGACGGGAAGGAGGCGCGGGCATAAATGAAGCTGCAAGGTGCATTGCAACGGCAAAGGCGGCTGTCTCTCACATCGCTGATCGATGTGATATTTCTGCTGCTGCTGTTTTTCATGCTGTCTTCGACCTTTACCAAATTTGCGGAAATCGAAATCGCAAGCGCTGGCAGCGGTTCCGGTGCGCCGCCCACCGCTGAACAACCGGTCTTCGTGTCCCTGCGGCCTGATAACATCCTGGTCAACGGCGCTGAAACGGGTTTTGCGGAATTGGTATCAGCCATCAAGGCTATTGCGTCCTCAGTGCGGCCGACAGTTTTGATCAGCGTGACTGACAGCGTTACATCGCAACGACTTGTGGACGTTCTGAACTTATTTCGCGATCAGACATTTGCTGTCCGGTTCCTGAACTCGGGAGGCAATGCACAATGATCAGGCTTGCGTCCAGCACCGATCTGCGAAAATCGCAGGAACCGACGATTGCTCTCATCAACATCGTTTTTCTGATGCTGATTTTCTTTCTTATTGCCGGAACGCTTGCGCCGCCGCTAGACCCGAATATCACACTGGTGGATCTGGACAGTGAACGCGGCGAACAGATGCCGGATGCATTGGCAATTCTTTCGGATGGTCGTCTGAGCTATCGGGGACAGCCGGTCGCGGATTTGGGCGACCATGTGCGCTCAGCGCTGGAAAAGAGCGCGGATGCCGGACTGCCAGACAAGACCATACATCTGATACCGGACCGAAAACTGTCCGCGGCAAAATTGCTGGAGACCATCACCAAAATTCAGTCCGCCGGTGCAGGGCGGATCATGCTGGTTGCCGAGAAAAATCCAACCCAATGAAGATGTTCACGCCCACCTCTGTTGCCGTTTGTGTTGCTGTGTCCGTGTTATGTCACGCTTTTGTCTCGGTGTTCTTCGCCGAGACCAAGGTGGATAACATGCTGGATGGCGGCGTGCAGGGCGATGTGGCGGTGATCGGCACCAGCTTTGCGGATATGGTGTCGAAAGACAACATGATTGCGCGTGCAGACCCAGACAAGACCGCGCAGGCAAAACCCGAGCCGCTTCAGCCGGAAGAAACCACAAATTCCGCCGAACAGGTGACAGACTCCGCAGACCCCCAGTCCACACCAGTAAAGCCAACACCGACGAAGCCATCTGAAACCGTGAAGGTTGAAACTGTCACAGCCGCTGCCCCCAAAGCAGTGCCGGAACCGCCGGTCAAATCGGTCGCACCTTTGCCGACAGCCACGCCTGCCGAAAAACACGCACCACAAAGCAAAGTAGTAAAGGCCGCTCAGGCTGAGACAACGTCACCCAAGACTGTCAACGCAGATGCGGTTCCTCTGGCCAGTCAGCCACGACGAACATTATCCAAGAGATCGCCAATGGATATTGTGCTGGCGCAGAATGCGGCCGTCCAAGATCCTGCGCCCAAGCCAGACCGGTCTCATTCGGCTACCGTAACCGCTACAAAATCTGCTGCAGTACCTGCCGAGACGTTGTTGGTTCCACCGGCGAATGATGCCGTCTTGAACGTCGAAAACCAGATTGAAAAAACCGCACGTACTGATGCACAGACACCAATGAAGGCGCAAGACAGTGTTACGCCAATAACGGTTGTCGCTGCAAAACCGGTTTCAGTTGCGGCCGTTTCCGCGTCCACGCCGCCTGTTGTTGCCAGCGCTTCAGTTGCGTCGCCTCCGGCAGTGATCAACCCACCAAGGCCTCATGAGTTGAGCGGTACCATCGCCGTGGCTAGATCGGTGCCAGAGATTGCAAATTCGCCTGCGATTGAGGCCGCGAAACCTCCTGATGTGGCTCCGACCGCAGAGACGCGACCACCGGCTCCACGAGCCAGACCACCGCAACCTGATGACGGCAAAAAGATTGCTAGTGCGCCAAAACGCACAGTTCAAAAGTCCACACTGAAAAAAACCAAAACCAAGCCGAGGAAAAGCCAACCGGCTGCGACAGGAAAGCAGTCACAGACTCAGCGCAGTGCGCAGAACAATTCCGGAAAATCTTCGGTCACAGCCTCACGCGGCGGTGGCACGGGCAGCAAGACCAAGGCTGCCGGGAACGCCAGAGCTTCAAACTATCCAGGCCTGGTCTATCGAAAGATCCAGCGCACACGCCAGAAACGCGTTGGCGGCCGTGGCTCGGTGCGCATCCGGTTTTCGGTTACATCGAGTGGTGGTTTGACGGGCATTTCTGTGGCGAAAAGTTCGGGGTCCAGCAAAATCGACCAGGCAGCTGTGGCACATATTCGCCGTGCCGCACCATTTCCCAGGCCACCCAAAGGCGCACGTCGGAGCTTTACAATTCCGATTGATATTCGCCGCTGACACACCGTGCAGCGGCCATGAAAAGATCACCAAAACCCAACCAAACAACCATGAGAGAAGAGACACATGTATATAGCAATGAACAGATTTCAGATTAACGATGGACAGGAAGCCGCCTTTGAGGATGTCTGGCGCAACCGCGATTCACGCCTGAAGGAGATGCCGGGCTTCAGGGAGTTTCATTTGCTCAAGGGGGCTGTGGATGAAGCGACCAACACAACGCTGTATGCCTCCCACACAATCTGGGAGAGCCGGGACGCCTTTGTCGGTTGGACCAAATCGCAGAATTTCAAGGATGCGCACAAAAACGCCGGAACCAGCGAGGGCATTTTCGCCGGTCACCCGGTGTTTGAGGGCTTTGAAGCCGTCCTGGATGCGTGAAGTATTTGGGCAACAGCCCCTTTTGACATATGTTGTTCATCCGGCAATCCAGCCTGGCAAAACCGAAATCTGCCAGGCTGGATTGGCAGGATCCAGGTGCAGGTCTGCCATAAATCGTGTGGCGTGATTGATCAAGGTCAAACCAAGCCCCTGATCGTATGCCTATCCTCAGATGCATCAAACATAGATAGTGAACGTTGCCCATGTCAGCCCAGTGCAAATCCCGTAAATCTGCCGATTTGGCGCAGATATGTTCGGGTTTCCGGCATTTGTTTTTTACACCATGAGTGAGCTCGATGAAGATCAGGACGGGCTCAGTGAAGCAGAAGCGCTGAAGCGTCTCAAGAAAGTAGGTCCGAACGTGCTTGCAGCGCGGCGCGGCATCGCGTGGTGGCGCATTTTTGTTCGTCAATTCGCCAGCGTTTACATTTATATTCTTCTTGCCGCGATGGGCATAGCCTTCACGATGGATCAACGCATTGATGGGCTGGCAATTGGCGTGATTATTGTGCTGAACGGAGGCCTTGGCTTTGTTCAGGAGTGGCGCGCCGAGAAGACACTGGAAGCCTTGCGCTCTCTGCTATCTGCACAAGCTCTTGTGGTGCGTGGGGGTGTCGAAAAGCTGATTGATGCCCAGAGTATTGTGCCAGGTGACCGGGTGATCCTGCGCGCGGGAAGCAAGGTGCCAGCTGATATCTTGCTGTGCGAGGAACAGGGACTGCTGATTGATGAGTCAACGCTGACCGGTGAATCGGTGGCGGTTTCCAAGCTGATCCATCCAGAGGATGCCACTGCGGAAGACAGCGCTGTTGCGTTTTTGGGCACAAGCGTTGTCGAGGGGCATGGCATCGGCGTTGTGATTGCCACAGGTATGGATACCGCGTTTGGCAAGATCGCTGCTCTGACCACGTCCGTTCCACGTGAGCAAACTCATTTGCAGATGACACTCGGGTCCCTCGGCCGATCCATGGGTGCCATTGCGGTTGGCCTTGGGGCGGTCATTATTCTGGTGGGCTGGCTAAGTGGGCGTGCTCTGGACGAAATGGTAATGACCGGTTTGTCACTCGCGGTTGCGATCGTGCCGGAAGGGTTGCCTGCAGTGGTCACCGTGACTCTGGCATTGGGCGCGCATGCAATGGTCAGGCATAAGGCCCTCAGTCGGCGTCTGCAAGCCACAGAGACCTTAGGCGCTGCATCGGTGATTTGCACCGACAAGACAGGAACCCTGACTGAAAACCAGATGACACTGGTTCAAATCTGGCTGCCCGGTGACATTGTTGATGTCACCGGTACCGGCCATGATCCGGCGGGCCATTTTGAAAAAGATGGCAGACTGTTTGATCATAATGGCTCTGAATTGCTCAAAAACCTGCTGACCTCCGGCATCACCTGCAACCATGCCGGCATCAACAAGGTTGGGGATGTCTGGGAAAAATTCGGAGAGCCGACAGAGGTGGCACTGGTGGTCGCTGCCTATAAAGCTTGGCTGCCCGAACCCGAGCGCGATGATGTTCTGCGCGAAATTCCGTTTTCCTCAAAACGAAAATGCATGAGCGTGCTTGTTCAAAACGGATCGCAATTGGTGGTTCATGCCAAGGGCGCTCCGGAAGTCATGCTGGAAAAGTGCTCTCGCATTGCGAAAGAGGGTGGTGAAGTGGTGCTGGACGACAGTCAGCGCGCGCACATTGACGCTGCTTATCACGACATGGCCTCCAAAGGATTGCGGGTACTGGCAATCGCATCAAAACCGGCATCAGGCAACGACATTTCAGATGCTGAAATGGAGACAGATCTCATATTCCTGGGCCTTGTTGGCATCATTGACCCGCCGCGCCGGGAAGTGAAGAAGGCCATCGCTGATGCCTATTCAGCCGGGATCGAAGTGATCATGATTACCGGTGATGCGCCACAGACAGCGCTGGCCATTGCAGGCATGCTTGGATTGCGTGCCACCAAGGCCATTACGGGCAAGATGCTGGATGACATGGATGACGCAACGCTTTTGGAACTCCTAGGTGAAAGCGTGGTCTTTGCCCGCACGACACCGCACCACAAGATGCGCATTGTCGAGTGCCTGCAGTCTCAGGGCAAAATCGTTGCAATGACCGGAGACGGGGTGAACGATGCCCCTGCGCTCAAACGCGCCGATATTGGAATTGCAATGGGCATTCGCGGTAGTGATGTGGCCAAGGACGCTTCCGATATTGTGCTTCTTGATGATAATTTCGCGTCCATCGTGAGCGCTGTTCAGGAAGGCCGCCGTCAATATGAGAACATTCGGAAGTTTGTGCGCTACCTGTTGTCTTCCAACGCAGGCGAGGTGATTGCCATCATTTTCAATATCGTGATTGGGGGTCCGCTGATCTTTGTTCCGATCCAGATATTGTGGATGAATCTTGTAACCGATGGGGCCACTGCGCTGACACTGGGTCTGGAGCGCAGCGAGGCGGACAGCATGCGCCGTCCACCGCGCAATCCCAACGAAGCGATTGTTGGCTATAAGGGGCTTTTCATTGTCCTGCTGTTCGCGATCTATACCGGCTCGGCCAGTCTTTTCGCATTTTACTCGATGCTCGATCATGGTGTCGTTGTCGCCCAGACGATTGCATTTTCAACGATGGTTTTTCTGGAAAAATTCAGCGTGTTTGCGTTTCGCTCGCTGTCTCTGCCACAAGCACGGATCGGCTTCTTTTCCAATCCGGCTCTGCTGATAGCACTTGCCCTGACGCTGGGCGCACAGGTTCTGGCCGTTTACTGGGGACCGCTGCAGGCAGTGTTGCACACAACTGCAATTGATCTGGACGCCTGGATATTACTGCTGGTCTTGACGGTGCCGGTGGTGCTGGTTCCTGAGCTGGTGAAGTATGTGCGGGCGGCCAGAGGCTGAGAACATCCGAGGATCATCTGCTCTCTATCAGCCTGCCGTCTTCCATCTGATCATTTGGGTAGAGGACCACCTGATCACCTTCTGACACGCCGTTCAGAATCTCGACATTCACAGCGTTCATGTGACCTACCTCGACGGTGCGCAATACTGCGTGGTTGTCTTCAACCGCAAATACCGACCAGTTGCCATCTGATCGAAACAGGGCACCGATAGGCAGTTGGGTCACGTTGTCCGCCGACCAAATGGCGATCCGCGCCAGGATGCGATAGCCATGTCCAAGCTGTGGTGGCACCTGTTCCAGATCAAGAACGATGTTGACGCGCTGTTCTTCGATTCCCAGTGATGAAACTTTTGTGAAAGCCGCGGGATCAATTCTACGAACTGTCGCCGGAATATCGATGTCCTGACCCCAATCTGTTATGATCACTTTGCTGAGTGGACGAATTTTCGCAGCATCGCTGGACAGCACGTCGACAAGAACTTCCATGTCTTCCGGATCGCCGATTTCTGCAATCTGGGTGCCAGGGGATACCGCCTGCTCGCTCCGTGCGAGAACCTTCAAAATGACACCGTCCACGGGGGACGACAGGCTGACACAGCAGGCCTCACCGGTCGCTCCACCGTTCACCTCGCCGGGTTGCATGAGACGCGCCTCGGCGCTTGCCAGTTCGGACTGGCGCAGGCGAATGCTGGCCTTGGCGGCGGCAAGCTGGGCTTTGTGAAGTTGCAATTCGTTCCACGCCTTTTCCAACTGGCTTTCAGAGACCGTATTTGTCTTGGCCAGGGTCGCGGCTCTGTCATATTCCGAAGTCGCCAGATCAAGCGCCGACTGCGCGCGGGTATATTCCACTTCAGCCAAGGCAACGGCCGCCTCTGCGGCCTGAACGGCGGCAGTCAGTTCGCGCCGGGTCCGATCATCCAGAAAGGGGGGATCAAGTGGATGAATGGAGGCTATGATTGTTTCATTTGCCGTGACCGTTTCACCTTCGTCCAAAGTGGTGCGATCCAGATGACCTGCTATTGGAGAGGACACCACATAGATATCACGCACGCGCGTCACACCCTCTTCATCAATGGTGACGAACATTGGCCCCGTCACCACGGGTGATACATCGACCAATATCGGTTTCTCTCGCAAAGCAAGGTAGAAGCCAGTCGCAATGGCGGCTGCCACTACCAGGTACACGAAACGCTTTATCCAGATACCCATGATGCTACTCTCTCGTTTTCAAAACTTTGATGAGGTCCAGCCTGTTTATGCGCCGCCTGACGACGAGGGCCGAAAACAGAGCGGAAGACAATACAACAATGCTGGCAATCGCATAGGTTTCCGAATTGACAACAAGTGGAATGCGAAATAAATCAGTGTCCAAACCTCGCACCACCGACCAGGCGAGCCCATAGCCCATGAGCCATCCAAGAGGTTGTGCGAGCAGGACGATAACTGTGAGTTCAGTCATCAACACGCTTGAAACTTCTGCGCGCGTAAAGCCAAAGACCCGCAGACTTGCCAGTTCCCGGGCACGCTCCGACAACTGAATCCGGGCAGAATTGTAGATCACACCAAATGTGATGATGACGGCCAGTGCGATATAGATGGTGGTCGACGTCGTGATGTTTTCTTCGATGGTGCGGCGAAAGCGCTGAAGGGTAATTTTCTGCAAGGCTATCGACGCAATCTGAGGTGTCTCCTTGACCGCCTGATAGAGACGGTTGATGGCGTTTGTATCTACCTTGATCAGAGCGCCCGATATTTGATCGCCCTCCAGCATCAGCCTGTTGAGTGCATCAAGACGCATATAGGCCGTCAGCCCGACAAAACCCTGTGCAATTGCGGTGACGGTCAGGCGTTCGGTTCGACCGTTCTTCTCCAGGAGCTCAACATCAATCCGATCACCCATTCCTGCATGCAGCTTCCGCGCAAGTGACTCTGACAGCATGAGTCCCGAACCGGGCGGCACGATGGGGTGGAAATCCGGGTCAAGAACGCGAGACAGATCGGTCCGTTCCGGCAGTCCGGTGATTGCGACACGTTCCTGCCAATGGCTGTTTTTCAATTTGGCGGCAACGGATCGAAATGGCTCTGCAAGCAGGACTCCGGGCAGGGCTGCTACGTCGAAAATGGTGTCCTTATGCTGATCCGCCGCAAATGAAATGGTTGCGTCCTGGCGCTCGGTTTGGAAAAATATGGTGTCGATCATCATGTCGATGGAATCATATGAGAACATTGAAGTCACAAGCAGCGCCACGGATAGCGCAGTTCCAAGGATTGTCAGGAATGTTCGCACCGGCCATCTGATCAGATGACGCAGTGCCATGATGGTGAGTTGCGACATAAAGTGCAGCTTTGGCAGCCAGTGTGGCAGAAACCCCCGGTAATTGGCCGGGGCAGGCGGGCGCATCGCCGTGGCTGGCGGCAGGTCGGCAATCGTGCGGATCGCGTTGAAGGCACCAGCCAGCGCGGCGGTCACCGTGACACCGCCCGCCAGAAGATAAAGGTCCGGACTCTGGCGGAATATGAGAAATGGAAAAGAGTAGAATGTCCCGTAAAGCCGTGTCAGAGCTCGTCCAAGCCAGAAACCTGCTCCAGACCCGATGACGATGCCGATGATGGCAATGAAGGTGACAAGTTTTGCATAGTGCCAGCCAATTGTGACCGTGCTGTAACCAACGGCTTTCAACAGGCCGACCTGCTCACGCTCAAGCGCAATCAGCCGTGCCAAAATCATGTTGACGAGGAATGCGGACACAAACAGAAAAATTGGCGGTATAACGGCCGCCATTGCCCAAAGTTGATCCAGTTCAGCATCCAGAAAAGCATGCGAGATCTGTTCTGAACGGTCATGAGCACCGGTTCCACCATAGGGTTTCAACAACGCGTCCAGTTGCTCGATTATATTGTCGGTGTTGGCATTTCTGAGTGTGGTCAGACTGACACTGTTGAAGGCACCGTTCAGGTCATACAGGCCGGCCAATACGCTTTTCGACATGAAGAAGACGCCGAACCTGCGCTGATCTGGAAGCATGTCCCCCGGCCCGATGGCATAAATGAATTCCGGAGACAGGACAATTCCGACAATTGTTACGGGGTGTTTTTGGCCATTCATGATCGCGCTGAAGCTGTTGCCAAGCCGGAAGCCGTGCGCCGTGGCAAAAGGCTCCGAAACAGCGACTTCATTGCCACGTCCCGGTTCGGGGAGCCTGCCGGCTCTTATATAAATTCTGTTGACCGACGGCTCGTCAAAATCCGGCACGGACACTGCCAGTCCCGACGCCGGCTCATTCATACCTTCAATATCAAGGATGGCGGGCTGCATGATGCGCAGTTCTGTGGCAGCCACGCCGGAAATCGCTTCGATCCGGGATTGCAGATGAGTCGGCGCGCGCACTGCCGCGGCAAAGATAGATCCAAACCTGTAACGGTCATAAAAGGCTGAGCGTGATTCCTCCAGCGAGCGAAATGCGCCGACGGCCATAATCAGCGTCGCAACGCCGCATGCCATGACCATGGCGATCGCCAGGCCCTGGGCCCATAAGCGCCTGAAATCGCGCAGCAGCTTTTTATCCAGAACCCGCATCCTTACCAGACCACTTCTGCGGGCTTGATGCGTACTTCATTTGTGTGGGTGTCGGCAATCTGGCCATCGCGGAACGAGATTACCCTGTGGGCGATTTTCTGAATTCCGGCATTGTGGGTGATGATCGCGGTGGTGGTGCCTAGATCTTCATTGATGCGGGCCAGCGCTTCCAGCACCAGAATGCCGGTTTTTGAATCCAGTGCACCCGTCGGCTCATCGCAGAGCAAGACTTCCGGTCGCTTGGCAATGGCCCTGGCAATGGCGACGCGCTGTTGTTCTCCGCCTGAAAGCTGCGCCGGAAAATGCGACATGCGATCTTCCAGATCGACCATCGCCAGGGCTTCTTCGGGTGCCATTGGAGATTTTGCGACTTCTGTGACAAGCGCTACATTTTCACGTGCAGTTAGACTTGGGATGAGGTTGTAGAACTGGAAAACAAAGCCAACGTGATCGCGCCGATACCGGGTCAACTGACGTTCGCTGAGGGCTGTCAGTTCCAGTTCCTTGAAGTGAACGGTGCCGCTACTGGCCTTGTCCAGACCACCAATGATGTTCAAAAGAGTGGATTTTCCACTGCCTGACGGCCCCAGCAAGACAGCCATTTCACCTTCGTAAAGGGTCATGCTGACGCTGCTCAGCGCACGAACTTCGACCTCACCGGTTCTGTAGATTTTTGTGAGGTCTTTGGTTCGGAATACAGGTTGCGGCATTGGTCTTACCCCATCAGAAGCTTGGCCTGCTCAAAGTGTATTCTGTTCTCCACTTCTGAGGAGATTGTTACCAATGGCTCATGGTGGGGGCATTGATGTGAGTCAAACAGGGTCGCGGACCAGTTCGGTCGCCGTTTCCGATTGGTTTGGGCGCGTCGGGCTGAATGGCCATCTGGATGTAAAGCAACAACTGACGCAGGCTCTAGTCAAAAGTCTGGTTTTGCGCCCTGTCATTCGACAGTTGCTTCAGCGCCTGTTTGAAACAGGCCTGACTGTCATTCTTCACCGGCAGGAAGACTTTGCCGAGTTTTTCGCAGCCATGTTTTGCGCGCAGGCAAGCGTCATGGCTGATACAATTTATCGGGCAAACCACACAATCGACAGACGGAAGCACGGCGTCAATACGGGTGATGTTGTCTTCGCGGCCTCCATCATGATGGACAAATTTGGCACCACACAGTGTCGCATGATTTTCCAGATGCGGGACGAGCTTATTCTTCCCGCCGAGATAGAGGATTGAACATCCATCCAGATCAGTGGCGATGCTTTCATCCGTGATCTGAATCTGTTGTCGTTTTACGCCAAGCTTGAGGCGGTTGTTTTCGCGTCTGGTCTCATCCAGCAGTATTTGCAGCTGGCCGTTTTTGGCTTCTGCTGCATGCGCCCGCTTTCGGGCGATCTCAATGGCGCGTTGTGATTTTCCCATGCCTTTGGCTCTGGTGGTGAGATCGGGTGTGCTGTTGCTGTGCTCCAGCGTGCCACGCAGTTTTGCCAATTCCGTTTCAATCTTGCTAATGCGGTCCGTTTTTTCCTTCAACGATGCGTGCAAACCGGCTTCCACGCGGACCCGTCGTGCCTGAACTTCTTCAAGCTCGGCTTGCAGCCGCACAGTTTCGGCAGATTGTTGCCGGTAGGATGCGCCCAGCAGATGCGACAGCATATGCACCTCACCGAAAATACGTGCGCGCAGGCTTTGGGGAATGTTGCGCAGTGTCATGAAGGCATAAAGCGCACCGGCAATCTGACCGGCATCTTTCATCTGCTGCCACAGATCAAGCAGGTTTGCCTCATCGTGGCGCGACACAATGCGAAGCATGCCGCCATGCCGCTGATCCAGCAGCTTGTGCATCGCACGTGCTTCGGGGGATGCGAAATTTGCCTTGCTGACAAAATAGGAGTGAACATCATGATCCAGCACATTGTTGTCATATCGCAGGTGCAGCTTGCGTCCGATTTTCAGCAAATCGGCGTGGCTGAGACAGGTACCTACAACCAGGCAATGGGCCGCATCCGTAAACTCCCAGAAGCGCAGACGACGTGCAGATGAACTCTTTATCGGAGGTCGGTAATCGTAATGGTTCGCACACATTCTGTTACCCATCTGCAGTGCCCGGACGTTTGCCAGGGACACACTGAATCTTCTGTGGTTGGGTCAGAATTATTTAATATGACTATTATAGTCAAGTATTAAATTGGGCCAGGATTGATCGTCTCATGTGGCTGCAATTGTAGCGATCCAGGCGGCGGCGGCCTGGATGGTCGACGTGACTTGCGGTACGGCATTGCCGGCGCCCAGAAAGCCATGATTGACGCCGGGAACTGCATGATGCTTGGTGGGAATGTCGCGATCCTGCAAAAGCTGGGCGAAGGCTTCCCCTTCGCTGCGAAGCACGTCGTATTCGGCGGTTACGATGAAAACGGGCGGAAAGTGAATGTCCGGACCGGCATGGATGGGAGAGCAACGCCACTCCCGACGGTCCATGCCTTCCGGCGCGTAGTGCCCGGCCAGCCAATGCATGTCTTTTTGAGAAAGGCCCGCTGAACCGTCGCCGAACCGGACGTAGCTTTCGGTATCTCCGATGCGCGTGAGATCGGTAACCGGATAGAACAGCAACAGTCCTGCAAGCTTTTCGGTTACCGCTGCACCAGCCAGAGCAAGGGTGGCACCGGCGCTGTCGCCACCTGCAAAAATGGCATTGGGATTGGCGTTTAAGGCTGCGGCGTTGGAGATGGCAAATTTCAGTGCCATGTCTGCGTCTTCAATTGCGGCCGGGAATGGATGTTCCGGAGCGAGCCGGTAGTCCACGGACAGCACCATGGCCCCGCTGGCGGTTACCAATTGGCGGAGAATGGAATCGTGGCTGTCGAGGTCACCGGTGACAAAACCACCGCCATGAAAATAGACAATCAGGGGCAGGGTTGATCCAGTTGATGGCCGGTACAATCGGGCCGGAATGGTGCCAGCCAGACCCCCAAATCTGAGGTCTTCGACCGAATGCACCTCTGGGCGTCGCTCAGGCACGCCTTGCCGGGCGCGTGCCAGATTTCTGACATCTGTCACACTCATATCGGGATATTGCGGACCCTGCTGTCGTTTTTCAACGGTTGCGGCAAGGAGCGGATGCAGACCGTCGAGCTTGTGTGTTGGATGCGCCATTCAATAGTAGTCCTCAGGCCGTCAATGCATCAGGCCCGGCCCCGCACACGATGGCGCAGATTTTTTCACCAGGCTTGATCGCAATGCGCTCTTGGCGCAGCGCTGCAATGGCGGCCGCGCCACTCAAATCCGCAGCAATACCCATCTCGCTCCAGAGCCATTGTGCGGCGGCAAGCATTTCGGCATCATCGACCAGCACAATCTCGTCCACGTTATCGCGCACCAGTTCAAATATGCGGTCATCGGTCTTGGCACAGCCCATGGTCGCCACGGCTGTCGTGACAGCATCCAGTGCGATATTATGGCCCGCTTCAATCGCCTTCAACAGAACCGGACTGCCTGCGGCTTCAATGCCGACGATCCGCACGGAAGGTGCCAAAGCTTTGATGGCTGTTGCCACGCCGCTGATCAGGCCACCGCCGCCCATTGCCACAAGAACTGTATCAATATCTGGTAACTGGTCCAGAATTTCCAGGCCAACAGTGCCCTGGCCGGCGACGACCAGAGGATCAGCGAAGGGATGAAAATAGGCGGCACCGGTTTCGGCGGAAAATGCCAGCGCTGCCTCATTGGTTTCATGCCATGTGGAGCCAATAATCTCCATGCTGGCACCCCAGGCCTTGATCTTCTCAAACTTGGCCGGTGATGCATTGGATGGCAGGAAAATAGTGGTCGGCACATTGGCCATGTGTCCTGCGCGAGCCGTGGCGATGCCATGGTTTCCACCGGATGCGGTGACGATGCCTTTTTCCAATGTGGCAGGGTCCATTGACAGTAATTTGTTCGTGGCACCGCGCGCCTTGAAAGAGCCGGTGACCTGCAGAAACTCAAGCTTCAGGGTCAACTCTGCGTCAGAGGGAATGGCATTCAGTATCTGGCTTGCTGCGATCATCGGCGTGCGCCGAACGTGGCTGCCAATGCGCTTCGCAGCGGCTTTGATATCTTCAAGGGCGATCAATTCAGAACTCCGTCATATGGGGCTGCAACAGTGACGCAGCAATTCCCAACCACTACACGTCCAGGGTTGCGACGACCATAGACAATGCCGTGCGAAGCGTAGCGCAGAATGACCGGTTCGCAAGTCGGATCGCCCAGATTGTGGATGCGACCGGCTTCCTGCCCCGCTTCCACCTGAGCTCCGAGTGCATGAAATGGCTCGAAGACACCGTCACGGCTCGCCAGGACATAACCGTCATGGCCCGGAATGCGCAGAATGGTATCTTCCTTTGGCGGCGTTTCTGCCGGGGTTTTAGGACCTTGCAGAATTCCCAAATGCGCCAGCACGTTGCGCACGCCTTTGCGGCAGATGTCGAGGGCATCCAGCGATACTGTGCCGCCGCCTGCCATTTCGGTGCCGACGGTGACAAGGCCCGCACGCACGGCGCTTGCGGTAGATGTGCGCGGTTCGCCAAGATTGTCGATGACAACAGTCAATGGCGCACCGAAAGCGCGCACGGCTGCAATGTTTCGCCTGTGCAGATCTGGATCACTGCTTGGCTCGATGATGGCGCTGGGCAGAATGTTGAGAGATGAGCCGCCCGAATGAAGATCCACATAGGCATCGCCCAGCGGCATGATCACGTTGCTGACATAAGCCGATATCTGTTGGGTAATCGTGCCATGGGCGTCGCCGGGAAAGGTTCGGTTGAGGTTCAAACCATCAACTGGCGATGTGCGCTTACCGGCCAGCACCGCTGGTGTATTGAGGGCAGGCAGAAATATGATGCGCCCGTTCACTTCAGACGGATCAAGATCGCGGATCAATTCGCCAAGGGTGATCGGTCCTTCATATTCGTCACCATGGTTGCCTCCGAGCAGGATCGCGGTCGGACCGTTTCCATTCTGGATGACGGCGAGCGGTACACGCGTGGCACCCCAGGCGTCATCATGTGGCGAATGCGGGAAGTCGACATATCCGGTCTGCTTGCCGTTGCGGCCGAAATCGATTGTTGTGTGAGCCGTAGACATGGGAGTCGGCTTTCTGTTGTTGAAAACTTGCGCGAGCGTGCGGCAGGGAGAGCGATCCCCCTGCCGGTAACCATCAAAGTGAAGGCAGATCCGGCAATTCTGAACCAAGCCATTTTTCAGTGAGTGCCGCCAGCGAACCATCAAGCATGCCCACAAACACATAGGTGTTGAGCCACTGCAGCAATTGCGGGCTGTCGTGCCGGACACCGATATGTGTCGGGTTGAACATCATGATGAATTTTGGATAGAGCTCCAGGCTCGGGTCCTGGGTCATCATGACCTTGGCGACGATATCAGCGGTTGCAAAAAGCTCAGCCTGTCCGGATGTGAAGGCTGCCGCTGCGGTTGCATCATCGTCATAGCGCTGGATGTTGGCATCCGGGGCGAGTTTGGACAGCAACAGGTCCTGGGTTGTGCCACGGGCGACAGCGATCGTCTGATCGGTGAGGTCATCGGCGCTTGATACAGGGATGTCTTTTGGCCCGAAGACGCCGCCCGAAATTCCCGAATAAGGTGAGCTGAAGGCAATTTGCAATGCTCGCTGGGGCGTTGCGCCCATCACGGAAATCACGATGTCGAGCTTTCCGGTCAACAGATACGGAATCCGGTTTGCGCCGGTTATCTGCTGCAGTTCAAGTTCCACGCCGAGCGCTTCAGCTATATTGGTCGCCATGTCGACGTCGAGACCGACCGGATTATTGTTGGCGTCGTTGGAGCCAAACGGGGCAACGTCAACCGGAACCCCGATGCGAACCTTGCCTTCCGATAATATGTCCTGCAGGTCTGTCGCTTGTGATGAACCTGCCATGAATGAGCCGGCGATCAGCGCGGCCGATACGATCTTTGTCAGATGTTTGAACATGTCTTTCTTCTCCCTTGTGATTTTTATTGGTTGGTTTTGGTTAGTGCAGAACGGCACTCAGAAAGCTCCTGAGTTCCTCGGTACGTGGCTCGAGCAGAGTTTCACGCGCTGGCCCATCTTCGTGGATGCGCCCTTCGTGCATGAAGATCACCCGATCAGCGACGTTCTTGGCAAAGTTCATTTCGTGGGTGACGAGCATCATTGTCATGCCCTCACGCGCGACGCCTTCGAGCACCTTCAACACTTCGCCCACCAGTTCGGGATCAAGTGCAGACGTGATTTCGTCGAAGAGCATCAAAGTTGGCTGCATGGCAAGCGAGCGGGCAATTGCAACACGTTGCTGTTGGCCGCCAGACAATTCGTCGGGATAGGCCGCGAGCTTTTCCGCCAGCCCCACCTTGGCCACCATTGCGTGGGCAAGTTCGCGTGCTTCATCCACACTCATCTTCTGCACCAGACGCAGCGCAAGCATGACATTGCGTTCGACCGACAGATGCGGGAACAGATTGTAGCTTTGAAACACCATTCCGGCGCGTTGGCGCAATGCATTGAGGTCAGCGCCGGGTTTTGTGGCTTCGATCCCTGCAACCTGGATGCGGCCGGATTGGACGGATTCCAGCCCATTAATGCAACGCAATAATGTTGATTTTCCGGATCCCGAACGTCCGATGATGGCGACGATTTCACCCTGTTCCATCGTCATCGAAATGCCTTTCAGAACTTCGACCGAGCCGAAGCTCTTGTGAATGTCGGTGAGTTCAACGAGTGACATGAAATCTCCTCTCAAGCCGCTGGCTGAATTGCGACAGACTGAAACAGATGATGAAATAGAGAGCAGCTGCCGTGGTGTAGACCGGTAGTGGCGCAAAGGTTGCCGCTGTGATGATCTGGCTGGCGCGCGTCAGTTCAATGAAACCGATAAGCGCTGCCAGCGATGTGTTCTTGACCAGTTGAACGAGAAATCCGACGGTCGGTGCAATCGAAATCCGCAGCGCCTGGGGCAATACCACATGGGTGAGGCGCTGCCAGTAGTTCAGGCCCAGGGCAGCGCCCGCTTCCCATTGGCGCTGTGACACAGATTGCAGGCTTCCACGCCAGATCTCACCGAAAAAGGCGGAGGCATAGATAGATAATGACAAGGATGCAGCGACCCAGGCGTCAACCTGAATGCCGAACAGGGGAAGCCCGAAGAAGAAGACAAACAGCTGGCCCAGAAGCGGGGTGCCCTGAACCAGATTTATGTACCCAATCGCAAGCCAGTTGGCCGGTTTGAAAGCCACAACACGCAACACTGCGACAATTATCCCCAGCGCGCCGCCGCCAATTGTTGCGATGATCGCCAGACCGACGGTCCAGCGCAGGGCTTCGAGCATGAAGACCAGATCGTTGAGGCTGAATTCACGAATCATGCGCGTGACCTGCGCACAAAAACCAACCAGTAGATTGCCGAGAACAACGAACGAAAGGCCAATGTGAGAAAGAGATAGGACAGGGTGATGAGGGCATAGACTTCAAATGAGCGATAGGTGCGAGAATCGATAAAGGCCGCCTGACCAAACAATTCGGTTGCCCCGATGGACGACACGATACTGGTGGTCAGCATCAGCAGCACGAACTGGCTGGCAAGCGCGGGGTAAATGGATTTGATTGCAGGAAACAACACGACGTGGCGGAACGTCTGCGCTGCCGTCAGGCCCAGAGACCGGCCTGCTTCAATCTGGCTGGGGCGAATCGACTCAAAACCGGCCCGAAGAATTTCGGAGCTGTAGGCGCCAAGGTTGATAGAAAGCGCAATTAGTGCTGCACTGTTTGCGCCGAGTTTGATGCCAAGTGTCGGCAACCCGAAAAAGACGATAAACAATTGGACAATCAATGGTGTATTGCGGATTGCTTCGACATAAATGCGTGCAGGCCTTCGCAAGGCGCTTTTCGGGCTGATGCTGGCAATCGCGACCGCCAAACCGATGGCCAATCCAAGGAGCATTGTCACTGCAGAAAGTTGCAATGTGAGAATGACACCGTCGATGATCTCCGACGTATAAGGCGCGAGGGCTTTAAATTTGAAATTGTAATTCATCTGCGCAGCCCTCCCCTCTGCGATCAGCCAGAAATTGAGCTCACGCCCAATAATTTCTAATGACAGACGTTATTGAACTTCATATATGTAGTCAAGCGTCATTGATGAAGCGGTTTGCATGACAGACGAAAAACTCAGCTATAGCGCGCCCGCCCTTGAAAAAGGATTGGACATCCTTGAGCTTCTGGCCCGTGAAGAGCGCCCGCTTAGCACGCGGCAGATCGCTGATGCATTGGGGCGCTCCAAAAACGAGATCTTCCGGATGGTTCACGTGTTGCTTGTGCGTGGGTATCTGCAGCGCGGAGAAGCCAATGACGAGCTGCTGCTGTCCAACAAGCTGTTTGGCCTGGGGATGCAAACAACCCGTGCCCGCGATCTCGTCAGTGTCGCGGCTCCGATCGTAGAGCGCTTTGCAGAAGAAGTGCGTCAGGCAGCGCATCTTGTGGTTCCGCACCGGGGCGAGGCTGTCATCATTGCAGCGGTCTCCGGTGGCGCGGATATGAATTTTTCTCTCAAACTTGGCTATCGCCGCCCGCTTGCGGACGCGCATTCAGGTCTGGTTCTGATGGCTTTTCAACCGGAGGCGCAACGCGCCCGGATGATGGCTGACAGCCTGTTGCTGATGCGCGAGCCTCCGGATCCGACAGCGCTGGCAGCGGAATTGGACGAAGCTCTTGCGCGTGGCGGGGTTGTGCATGAAAGCCGCGATATCATCGGCGTCACAGATGTGGTGTGTCCGATTGTGCTGGCAGATGGCCGTGCCGTCGCTTGCGTGACCGTTGCGGTTGTCAGCCGACGTAGCGCGCCACCAAATTTTAATGTGATGCTTGAACGTTTGAAGAAAGCCTGCATAGAAATAGCCAGCGAATTGGTCGACTACGCTCCCGGCCCGTAACGTTGGGAGCTAACCGCCATGTCAATGCTGACCCGAAACCCCGTGAAGTCTGAGGTAATGACCTGTGTCCGATAAAAATACTTTTGAAATCCGCAATCCTGCCAATCCATCCGAAATCGTTGCCTCATTTCCCACGACTGCTGAAGCAGACGTGCCGAAGATCATGCAAACGGCTCGTGAGGCGCAGAAGGAGTGGGCGAAAGTTCCACAGCCCGAACGCGGCAAACGGCTCGATGCGTTTCTCAATGGGCTTGAGGCCAGAATTGACGATATCGCTGCCTCGATTACCCGGGAAATGGGAAAACTGCTCGGCGAGTCCAAAGGCGAAGTCATCAAGGCTATGGGTGAGGGGCGGGCCATGGTACGGCGATCTTCCGCCCCCATTGGTGAAGTGCTGCCATCCCAGAAGCCCGGTACAGTCATCTATTCAACGCGCCGCCCGCGCGGTGTCGTTCTGGGAATCAACCCCTGGAATTTTCCGTTCAGCACACCCATCCGCAAGACGATCCCTGCGCTGTTGTTCGGTAATGCAATGGTGCTGAAACCATCGATCAATACGCCCGGCGCCGCTTTCATCATGCAGGAGGTGGCTGATGCTACTCTGCCCAAAGGGCTTTTCCAGATCGCCTACGGGTCCGGTGGTCTGGGCACAGCGCTGACAGGCGCATCTGAGGTTGATGCTATCAGTTTCACCGGCTCTGTTGGCGTTGGACGTATTGTGGCGCAGGCCGCCGCGGCAAATCTTGCGGAGATCAGCCTTGAACTGGGTGGCAAGAATCCGGTGATCCTCAACGATGCGAGTGATCTGGATGCCGCCCTTGACCAGATTTACGCTGCCGCCTTTGCCGTTTGTGGCCAACGCTGCACGGCGATCAGCCGCGTTATAGTACGCCGGGAACTGGAAGCAGCCGTTGTAGAAGGTCTTGCCAAACGCGCTGCAGCAGCCAAGCCGGGGGACGGTATGGATCCTTCCACGACTCTCAGCCCCCTGATGGGAGAGGCCGCCGTGAATGATGTTGCGGGCTTTGTGGATCGCGCGCGGGCTGCCGGTGCAAAAGTTGCGACAGGTGGAGAGCGCATTGATCACAATGGGGGATATTTCTATGCTGCAACAATCCTGTCGGACGTGACCGCTGATATGGAAGTTGCGCGCGAAGAAGTGTTCGGCCCTGTGCTTTCGGTCATCGCCTATGATGATGTTGATGAAGCGCTGCGCATTTGCAACGACGTTGAATTTGGTCTGGCAGCCTGTGTGTATTCCGAACAGACACCTTTGGTGGAGCGATGCATTGCGGAAGTGGAAAGTGGCATGATCCACGTCAATTGTGGAAGCTTTCCAGAGGATCACGCACCGTTCGTTGGCGTGAAGAATTCATCGCTTGGTGTCGGTGGCTCAAACGGCCCGTCAACCCTGCAATTTTATACACAGGAACACACTATTTTCCGGAGAGGTCAGGCGTAAGCAAGGCTTTTTCGAAGATGATGCAGACACGCGCCAGATGATGAAGGTCAATCAGGACGATAGCCAATAGGTTTGATGTTTGTCGTTGACCTGATCCGGATGGCGCGTGTTGTGTTCAATTTTCATTGTTTCGACCAGGGTATGCACCAATGACAATTGCCACCATCGCCAGAATAGAAACCTGGGCCTACCGGGTTCCGCTGTCACAAACAGTCGAAACGTCATTTGGAATCATGCGCGACAGACCGGCTGTTTTCGTTCGTATCGAAGACGATCAGGGTGTGTTTGGTTGGGGAGAAATTTTCGCCAACTGGCCAGCAGCCGGTGCCGAGCATCGTGCACGTCTGGTTCTGGAAGACATTGCACAATTGCTGCTTGGTGAAAATGCCAGGCGACCGGAAGCTGCTTTTCAGGAGCTGACCCGAAAGACCCACATAAGGGCTTTGCAATGCGGGGAGTTCGGGCCCTTTGCACAGGCTATTGCCGGTATTGACGGAGCACTGTGGGATTTGTGTGCCCGCGCGGAAGGCAAGTCGTTGCGCGGTTTTTTGAACGATAATGCCCCCGACATAATCCCGGCCTATGCCAGTGGCATTGACTGCCGCAAGGAAGAGGCGGTGGTGGATGCAGCCAGACATGATGGTCACGTTGCCTTCAAACTGAAAGTTGGCTTCGATGATCAGGATGCTGATCATGTAGCGCGTCATGCCGCCGGACTTGGCCCCGGTGAAACGCTGTATCTGGATGCCAATCAGGCATGGTCGGCGGATCTGGCCAGCGAATTTCTGACTGATATTGAGGGCATTCCGGTTGGCTGGCTCGAAGAGCCGATACCTGCAGATGCTCCTGAACAAAGCTGGCTGGACCTGCGGGAGCGCAGCAAAATTCTGCTGGCAGGCGGCGAAAATATCGTCGGGCTGGATGCGTTCCGGTCAGCAATTCAGTCCGGCATATTCGGTTTCATACAGCCCGACGTCGCTAAATGGGGTGGTGTCAGCGGGTGCTGCAGGGTCGGGCAGATGACCGTCGCTGCCGGTTTGACCTATTGTCCCCATTTTCTGGGAGGCGGGATAGGTCTGCTGGCTTCTGCCAATCTTCTGGCTGCAGTTGGCGGTGGCGGCCGTCTGGAAGTGGATATCAATTCAAACAAGCTGCGCGATGCTTTTTCGATCCCATCACTACAAAACGGAATGATGGCACTTAGCACAGCTCCCGGCCTGGGCGTTGAAACGTTGCCGGAAGCAATCGACCGGTACAAGACATTTCACTCTGAGGTATCTGTTTAGAGGCAGCCAGGGTGCCTTCTGAAAGACCTTTGAGACGATGCCGCGTGACCGCTTCCTGACGAATTGCATTGCACCAAAGATTTTACATACTAAAATTCAATATTGTATATTGAAACCTGTTTTCATTTCCCATAGCATTGATCTGCAAGAATACCGGACCATCTGGAACCGCATTCACGGAGAGATCATTGGCAAACTCGACAGGCGATCAGGGGCAAAAACGCGTTCAGGTGATTGAACGAACAGTGGATGTGCTGAAGGCCCTGTCGTTTCATTCCAATGGACTGACGCTGACCGCTCTCAGCGAAGAGGTGAATTTGCATAAGGCAACCGTGTCCCGCTTTCTCGGTGCGCTTGAAAAGACAGGCATGGCCGAACGATCCGAGGCCACCAAGGTGTGGACTCTCGGCCCCGCCATGTTCGAGATGACAGCACGCGCTGCGCGCCGCAAGGATTTGCGTGATGTCGCACGGCCGATCATGGAACAGCTCTCCAAAGATGTGGAACAGACGGTCCAGTTGGGTATCTTGGTCGATAATCATATTTTCTATGTGGAGAAAATCGAGCCTGCTGATCTTGCGTTGAAACTGAACACTACCATCGGCTCCACTCGCCCAATTCACTGCACGGCGCTGGGCAAGGTTCTGGCTGCCGATCTGGCGAAAGAGGATGTCTTGCGCATTCTCAAGGAAGAGGGCCAGGTGGTGAAAACCGACAAGACGATCCGGACGGCATCGGCTTATCTCGATGAGCTGGAGAGAGTGCGCCAGAATGGCTACGCAATCGATGATGGCGAATATAACAGCCTGGTGGTTTGTGTTGCCGCTCCGGTGCGTGATGTCTCGGGGAAGGTGGTGGCAAGCCTGAGCAGTTCCACAATCGGGCAATCTATCGATTCCGATGTGTTTCGGTCTCTTGTGGCGGCCACGGTTTCCAGTTCCCATGCACTTTCACATGAGCTTGGTTTCGGGAAGGAAACGGCATGACAAATCAAAACAAGGTGCCTGTCGGCGCGGATGGAAGTCTTGAGCGATTAAAGCATCTGGGAATCGTATTGCCGGTCTTGCAGCCGCCTGTCGCCAGTTACGTTGATGCGGTGATGGATAATGGTTTGCTGTATCTTTCCGGCAAAGGCCCGCGCAAGGCCGATGGCTCCCGCCGCAGCGGCAAGGTCGGTGCTGATGTGTCGATAGAGCAAGCCCGGGAAGACGCTTATCAGACCGGACTTAACCTGCTGGCCGCCATCAACAACGCGACCGGTTCTCTGGCGCGTGTCGAGCGTGTGGTGAAGGTGTTCGGCATGGTCAATGCGGTGGCCGAGTTTGACGCCCATCCGACCGTCATAGACGCCTTCTCCGATCTGATGACCGATGTATTCGGCGAACGAGGCCGCCATGCCCGCTCTGCTGTTGGCATGGGCAGTCTTCCCAATAATATGACAATCGAAATCGAAATGATCGTGCGGATTGGCGCGTAAGGCATGGTTACCATTTCCGATGGAAGCAGCAGTGTTCAGATTTCGCCAGTCGGAGCGGAGTTGCAAAACTGGATTGTTGGCGGACAAGAGCTTGTCTGGCAACGCGACCCGGCCTTCTGGAAAAAATCCGCACCGGTGCTGTTTCCCGTGGTCGGCTGGTGCAACAATGGTGAGATCCTGATTGGCGAGACCCATTATCCTATGCCGGTCCACGGCTTTGCATCGACGCAGGCATTCTCAATTGTGCAGCAAGCCGAGAGCAGAATTGTTTTTTCTCTGAAAGACACGCCCGAGACGCGCAAGCATTTCCCCTTCGCGTTCGGTCTGGAAATCACCTTCCAGATCAAGGGCGATGAGCTGATGATCACCATGACGGTTTCCAACCCGGGATCAGATCCATTGCCCTATTCGATAGGGCATCATCCGGCATTCGTGTTGGACGCAAAGCCCGGGTCGAGGCCACACTACCATATCGAATTTGCGTCTGCCGAGACTGGAAAGCTGCCCTGTATTTCGCCAAAGGGGTTGTTTACCGAACAGACAAGGGCACTGGACATGGAAGATGGTCGCATACTGCGTCTGGATGATGCTGTTTTCGCGGATGACGCGCTGTGCTTTCTTGATGCGAACAGTGACAGTCTTCGACTGATGTCAGAAAATGGCAGCGCAATCCGGGTGGATGTCGAAAATCTCCCGCATTTCGCAATCTGGTCGAAACGAGGGGCACCATTTGTGTCCGTTGAATGTTGGTCTGGCCATGGCGACCCCGAAGATTGCGCGGGTGATATTGTCAACAAGCCTTCGATTTCCGTTCTTGATCCATCTGCGGTTGGAACGCACACAATCCGCTACAGTTTTGAAGGGGCATAATATGGCTGCGGTTTCCATCGCTGTCGATCAGGTCGATATTCTGGGCGAAGCACCACAATGGAATGGTCGGGACAAGTGTCTCTACTGGGTTGATGCCTTCCGGCCCGCAATCCGCAAATGGAACCCCGCCAGCGACAGGCTGGAGAGTTTCATGATGCCACATGATATCGGCTCGTTTGTGTTTACAACCGACGGCCGTGTCGTGGCGGGTATGCGTTCGGGCTTCAATCTTGTTGATCTGCAAACCGGGTCTGTCGAGTTGATCGTCAACCCGTTGCAACGTGACGAGCGATTGCTGCTCAATGATGGAAAATGCGACCGGGCGGGCCGTTACTGGTGCGGCAGCGTGCATTCCGATTTCATCGGACGTCAGGCAGAGCTTTTCTGTCTTGATACCGATTTGTCGGTGAGGAAAGTGGACGATGGATTTATCATCGGGAATGGCATCGCGTTTTCACCTGACAACAGCCTGATGTATTTTGCCGACAGCCGTGATGAAACCGTGTGGGTCTATGATTTCGATCTGGAGCGCGGCACGATAACAAACCGACGGGTGTTCTTCTCGACCGCTGATATGGATGGTCGGGTCGATGGTGCCGCTTGCGACACTGAAGGCAATTACTGGTGCGCTCTGGTGCACGGTGGGGCTGTGGGGTGCATCTCTCCGGCGGGCAAATTGATCGAACGCATTGACGTTCCGGCCAAGCATCCCACCATGGTGGCTTTCGGGGGCGATGATCTGTCAACGATGTATGTGACGTCGGCCGCCTCACTGCTGGCACCGGAGGAGGTGTCGCTCTGGCCTGATGCAGGCAAGCTGTTCAGGATCGACGGGCTTGGCGCAACGGGTCTGCCGGAGCCGGTCTTTCAACATGATTTTTCAACTGGAAAGGTGGCAAGCTGATGCCAAGCGTTTTGATAACAGGGTGCGACGCGGGCATCGGACGGGAGTTTGCGAAGCAATATCTTGAAGCGGGTTGGGAGGTTCTTGCAACCTATAGATCGCTCGATAATGTGATTACTGACAGCAAAAAGGTCCAGAACTTCAAGCTGGACGTGACGGTCGCCTCAGACTTTTCGGATTTGAAGCAGAAACTGGGCGATAAACCGATAGATCTGCTGCTGTCGAATGCCGGCATCGGGCTTGATGTAGCAAAGCTTGGCGCGCTCGACTTCGACTATGTGAAGCAGATGTATGATGTGAATACCGTCGGGCCGCTGCGTCTGGTTGACACATTTGCCGATAATGTGGCGGCCAGCGACATGCGGCGCATTGCCACGATTACAAGCCGGATGGGTTCCATCAACCTCAACCTGTCGGGCGGCCATTACGGGTATCGCGCCAGCAAGGCCGGTCTGAACGCGATGATGCGCAGCCTGGCGATTGACCTGTTCGACCGTGGCATCACGGTTGTTTCGATACATCCCGGATGGGTCGATACGGCTGGTGGCGGCGCTGGAAATGCGGCGGTTCCTGTTGCAGAAAGTGTGGCCTCGATGCGCGCACTCATTAGCAAACGGGGCAATCACGAAACCGGACAGTTGTTCGCTTATGACGGGATGCCCTTGCCATGGTAGATGATGCGAAAAGATGGGACACGCTGATCCGTGGTGGCAGGCTGATTGATCCGGCCAACAAGATCGACGCCAAGCTGGATGTTGCCGTTCGTGACGGGCTGATTGCCGAGATCGGGACAAATCTGAAGGCTGAAAATTCAGAGCATACCCTTGATGCATCTGGCATAATGATTGTGCCGGGACTGATCGATCTGCACACCCATATCTATCACAAGGCGACGGCGTATGGCGTCGAGCCAGACCCGATTGCCCGACGCGCCGGTGTCGTCACCATGGTGGATGCCGGTAGTGCGGGGGCCGGCAATTTTGCGGGGTTGCGCGAGTTCGTTTTCAAGCAGTCAGCCTATCGCCTTCTTGCCTATGTCAATATTTCCTATCCGGGCATTTTCGCTTTCGACAAGGATTATGTCGTGGGTGAGGCTGCGGTCAAGGAACTGCTCTCGGTGTCTCATTGCTGCGAGACGGTCGAGCAGAACCGTGATGTTGTTGTCGGCGTGAAGGTGCGTCTGGGGGCTGGCACGTCGGGAGATATTGGATTGCTGGCCCTCGACCGGGCGATAGAAGCGGCGGAACGCTGTGACCTTCCGGTCATGGCCCATATCGGGAAACCACCGCCTACCTATGCTGAAATTCTCGCGCGTCTGCGGCCCGGTGATGTGCTGACACACTGTTTCAGGCCAGCCCCCAACGCGCCGGTGGATGACAGCGGCAGCGTGTTGCCAGCGTTGCGGGCAGCGCGTGAACGCGGCGTTCTTTTCGATATCGGCCATGGCATGGGCGCTTTCGGCTTTCACAGCGCTGAATCCTCCATCGAGCAAGCGTTCCCGCCGGATATCATCTCCAGTGATGTTCATGCCCTGTGTGTCGATGGTCCGGCGCATGATTTGCTCCACACGATGAGCAAGCTGATACGCTGCGGTGTTGCCATAGAGGATGCTGTTGCCATGGCGAGCTGGGCTCCGGCCAAGGCCATGAAACGACCCGACCTTGGCCATCTCTCCGTTGGCACACGTGCAGAAATGAGCCTGATCGACCTTGTTGATACTGATTTGAATCTGGTTGATGTGCTTGGTGAAACGCGGCAGGCTGATACCATGCTTCGTGCCCGTGGCGTGTTTTTGAAAGACCGGTTTATTGACGCTGACAGCCGTCCATGGGAGCAGCCAAGAGATCAAGATTAGTCTCACTATGTGATACTTGGTATTAACCAGTAAAATTCCTGTTGCATGTTCGGAATTTTTCGATACTCTTTTGCAAAGTAGATTGGCGAAACAAGAAGGTCCGCGCTGAAACGATGAATGTGCAAGTCAAACCCATTTCATCTGCAAAGTCCGGCACGGGCCTGAAATGGGATACGCCTGTCCCTGTGGTCGATCTTGATGTGATGGAGCGCAATATTGCCTCATTGCAGCAAGCCTGCGACGCTGCCGGTGTGCTCAACCGGCCACATATCAAGACACACAAGAGCATCGAGATTGCAAAACTGCAATTGGCCGCCGGGGCGATTGGCATAACCTGCCAGAAGCTCGGTGAGGCTGAAGTCATGGCCGATGGCGGCATCGACGATATTCTCATCAGCTACAATATTATTGGCGCGGCGAAACATGATCGCCTTGCTGCGCTGAATGCGCGTGTGTCGCTGATGGTCAGCTGTGACAATGCTGTCGTGGCGCAAGATTTGTCCCGCGTCGTCGCGTCCGGCAAGCGGGATCTCACAGTTCTGGTGGAAGCCGACACAGGTCGCCACAGATGCGGGGTCACGACACCGGAGGCTGCAGTTGAACTGGCGGTTTTGATCCAATCGCTGCCCGGCCTGCAATTCGGTGGTTTGTTGATGTATCCGCCGGACGGTCAGCATGAGCAGGCTGTGGCATTTCTGGATGCCGCGCGTGCGGGTTGCGAAAAACGCGGGCTCACAATCAGGATCGTGTCCAGCGGCGGCTCACCCAATATCGCTTGCATCGGTCAGTTGGGGGCAACCGAATTTCGCTCAGGCACCTCGATTTTCAATGATCGGAAAATGGTGGATCTGGGTGCTGCCACCTATGATGATTGTGCCCTCCACATCTATGCGACCGTTGTATCGCATCCCGAGACGGGCCGTATCATGCTGGATGCCGGTTCAAAGGCGCTGAGCAGCGACTTATCCGGGTTCAAGGATTTTGGATTGCTGCCCGAATACCCACAGGCCCGGATCGTGCAGTTTGCCGAGGAGCACGGCTTTGTGGACGTGTCGCGCTGTCAGACCATACCCAAAATTGGTGAGATCGTGCGGGTTCTGCCCAACCACGTCTGCCCCACGATCAACCTTTCCGAAGATATTGCCAAGCTGCGGGGCGGAAAACATGTTGGCAGTTTCAGCGTCGATGCGCGCGGCAAGGTGAGATGAGGAACAGCAATGAGTGAACATTCAAATTCCATGGAGGGCTTCGGCAACCCGTTTCGTGAAGCCCTCAAGCAGGGCAGGCCGCTGACCGGAATCTGGTCGATGCTCAACAGTGACAATGCGGTTGAAGCGGTGTCATGGACCGGCTTTGACTGGCTTCTGATCGACGGTGAACACTCGGCGGTCACTTTGGCAGATGCGACGTTGTACTGCCGAATTCTCGCTGCAACGCCGACCATTCCGATTGTCCGTCTCGTCGATGGCGATCCATCGCGGATGAAGCGGTATCTGGACGCTGGTATCCAGACATTCATGCTGCCGCAAATCAACACTGTTGAAATGGCGCAGGCGGCCGTTGCATCGATGCACTATCCTCCCAAGGGAATACGCGGCGTTGCTGCCATGCACAGGGCTTCGCGGTTCACCCATTTCAAGGATTATATAAAGCGGGCTTCGGAAAGCATCTTTCTGATCGTTCAGGTGGAAACCGAAGCTGCCATCGACAATGTCGAAGCGATTGCCGCTGTCGATGGTGTTGATGCTGTGTTCTTTGGTCCCGGCGATCTGGCGGCTTCCATGGGCAAGCTGGGACAGCCTGGTGATGCGGACGTGACGGCGCGGATTGGTGAGGCTTTTGCGAAGGTAAAGCGTCTCGGTAAAACATGCGGTGTTCTGGCTGCGAACGCTGATCTGGCTGAAAAATATATCGGCGATGGCTTTGATTTCGTTTCCGTTGCCAATGATGCTGCCTTGCTGGTGACATCGGCCAATGCTGTGGCCGACCGTTTCAGCAAGCAGGCACAAGCTACAAAAACAAGGCAGGGTGGCTGACAAATGGCGACAGTCAGTTTCAGAGCGCTGGTCAAGGCCTATGGCGATTTGGAGGTTGTCCATGGCATCAATCTGGATGTCGAGGACGGCGAGTTCGTCGTGCTTGTCGGCCCATCCGGATGTGGCAAAAGCACCTCGTTACGCATGCTGGCCGGGCTTGAAGATACGTCTGGCGGAGACATTCTGATCAACGAGAAGGTCGTCAACGAAGTTGCACCGCGTGACCGGGACGTTGCGATGGTGTTTCAGGATTATGCGCTTTATCCGCATATGTCTGTGTTTGAAAATATGGCTTTCTCGCTGCGCTATCGCAAGACACCAAAGGCCGAGATCACCACTCGTGTCATGGAAGCTGCCGACATACTCGGGCTTGAACCCTTGTTGCAGCGCCGCCCGAAACAGCTCTCAGGTGGTCAGCGCCAGCGTGTTGCCATGGGGCGCGCGATCGTGCGTAAGCCACAAGTTTTTCTGTTTGATGAGCCATTGTCGAACCTTGATGCAAAACTGCGCGGGTCCATGCGGCTGGAAATGAAAAAGCTGCACAGGCGGTTGGGCGTAACCACGCTCTATGTGACGCATGATCAGATCGAAGCCATGACGTTGGCAGATCGTGTGGTTGTCATGAATAATGGTCATATTGATCAGGTCGGCACGCCCGACGAAGTGTATAAATCTCCCAAGACTCTGTTCGTGGCAGGCTTCATAGGCTCGCCGACCATGAATGTGCTTCCCGCAATACGTGACGCGGATGGCTCGGTGCGCGTTGGCGGGGCAGATGGGTTCTCCATCGACCGCTCCGACATTCCCGAAGATGCGCCGCAAAATCTGGTGTTCGGCATCCGGCCTGAAGAGGTGTTTGTGGGGGAGACCATCCTGGATGACAAGGGCCCTGTGGTCACTGCCATTGTCGATGTCGTCGAAGCACAAGGTCCCGACACGCTGGTGTTCGCAAGTCTCGGCGGTCACGATCTGACCATTCGGACACGGCCCGACGTCAAAGTTAAGGCGGGGGATGCGGTACAAGTGCAACTGAACATTTCCCGCTCCCATCTCTTCAACAAGGAAACCGGGAGGACACTGTGATGACCAACGGTCAAACCAGAGTCGCATTGGCGGGCTTTGGAGCCTGGGCACAGATGCATGCTCGAGCCATCGAGAACATTGAGGGTGCCGAGGTCACAGCGGTTTTTTGCCATAGCGAGAAATCAGAAGCTGCGGCTGCTGAAATCGTGCCATCTGCCAAACGATATTCTGACTATAAGGCGATGCTGAGCGCTGGTGGATTTGATGTCGTCAATGTCACCGTTCCAAACAATCTGCACGCAGCCTTTGCTGTCGACGCGATGCAGGCGGGAGCCCATGTATTTCTTGAAAAGCCACTGGGAATAACACTTGCAGATTGCGATGCGGTCATCGCCACCTCGCAAGACACCCAACGTCTCGTTGCGCTCAATCATGAATTACGCGTTTCCCGGCAATGGGGACTGGTACGCGATATTGTCAGCGCCGGTGACATTGGCGAGGTGCGCTACCAGCATTTGTCCCTGTTCCGACACAAGTTCCGTCAGGGTTCGGGCGGCTGGCGCTATGATGCGGACCGGGTCGGTTCATGGATTCTGGAAGAACTGGTGCATTTTTTCGATCTCGTGCTTTGGTATGGGGCGGAGAATGGCAGACCAAAAACCGTCCGGGCTTTCGGCAACGGCTCCAATGGAGGCCTGACGGATAATTTCACCACGGTTCTGGAATGGTCAAATGGCTCCGTCGCTGTTCTGAGCCAGTGCCTATCCGGGTTCGAGCACCATACCTTGCTGGAAGTCGCCGCAACTAATGGTGCTGTTCGGACCTGGTGGTCCGGCGCCATGGATCGCACGCTGCACCCTGATTTCGAGTTCAAGGTCAGACGCGGAGAGAGCGACGCTGAAGTCGTGAAAATCCCGCAATCGGGAGAAGTTTTCGAACTCGAAGAGAATTTGCGCCGTGCCTATGAAGGCTTTCACAACGGCACGAGCATCCTTTCGGCACAGCAGGCCCGCCTCTCGGTTGAGGTCTGTTTTGCCGCCGAAGAATCCTACCGTACTGGTAGCCCCGTCGAACTGCCCGACGGTTGAACAATTAGGGCAGTGACAGAGAAAGGAGACCAAATGTTGAAAAATCTGAGCAAGTGGACAACCGCGTTCACTGTATCCATTTTTGCAAGTCTCTCCGTCGCACAGGCAGCGGATGAAAAAATTACGGTCCTCACCTGGAACCTTCCGGTTTACGGGGAAAAAATAAATGGCTGGATTGCTGACTTTCATGAACAGCATCCCGATGTTGAAGTTGAGTGGATCGACAAGAAGGGGTCTGAATGGGCGACCTTCTTCCAGACCCAACTGGCTGCCGGCACGCCGCCGGATGTGGTGAATATTCAGGGCGCTCTATGGGCGGAATATGCAGCCAATGAGCAATTGCTTGATCTTGGGCCATATCTCAAAAATGATCCAGATTTCTCGGGTCGGTTCGTCGATGGCGCACTTGATTTGTGGACAACAGATGATGGCAAATCCTACATGGTGCCGTGGTACTTCAACCGCACGCTGCTTTATCTGAACAAGTCGATGTTGGCAGAGGCCGGCATTGAAAAGACACCGGCAACATTCGACGAATTGATGGCGGCAGCCGACAAGATGAAGGGTGAGGGCAAGTCCGGCTTCCTGACAGCGAATTTCGATTGGCTCTACTGGCCGCTGTTCAAAATGAACGGTGTCGATATTCTCAACGAAGACATGTCAAAAGCTGCCTTCAACACACCTGAGGCACTGGAAACTCTGACGGCTCTTGCCGAAGCCACCAAGAGCGGTGCTATCAACAACATCTCCTGGACGGGCCGTTGGGTCGAGCCGAATACGGCTTTTGCTTCGCGCAATGTGGGCATGTATATGGCACCCAACTCTGCCCTTTTCTGGGCCGCCAGCAAGGCGGACTGGATCAATGACGAGAATGTTGAGGTTGTTGATGCACCGGGTGACTGGTGGACACCCAACCACCATGGCTGGGGTGTTTCTGCCTCGACCAAATATCCTGATGCTGCGGTTGATCTGATCAAGATTGCAACATCGGACAAATGGCAGGAAACCATGTCCAGCACCTTCTCGATCCTGACATTGAACAAGAATGTCGATCCCATGCTGATCGAGAAGTTCACAACCGAAGATCCGCTGAAGGCAAAAATCCTGACGGCTGCGGGTTCCAAGCTGGACAAGATCACCGGTTATCTCAAATCACCGGTCGAAGCTCGGGTGAAGGACGCATTCTGGACATCGGTCCAGCCCGCTCTGCTGGGTCAGGTTGATCCTCAAAAGGCTCTGGATGCAGCGGAAGCGAAAGTGAACCGCGTTCTTACCAGACGCTAAATGCGATCTGTGCTGGCCGACATGATGTTGGCCAGCACTTCACAGCTTGAAACCGGGTAATTTGACATGTTTCTGAAACCGAAGACCAAACGCAACAGGGAGATCGCATTCATCTGGATGCTGCTTCTGCCTGCGCTGATGGTCTATCTGTTTTACCGGATTATTCCGCTGCTGTGGAATTTTGTGCTGTCCTTCTCGTTCTGGTCACCGGGCAAACCTTTTGAATATGCTGGCCTGTACCATTATGAAGAGATGCTGTTTTACGACGACGCCTTCTGGACAGCGCTGAAAAACACTGCCGTTTTCATGCTGGCGACGCCAATTTCCATTGCTATTGCGCTGGGACTTGCCTTGCTGGTGGACCAGAAAATTCGTGGCCGATCATTGTATCGAACCCTGATTTTTCTACCTTATCCAATGATGGTTGTCGCGGTCGGGATCGTCTGGCGCTGGCTTTATAATGACAGTGTCGGTCTGATCAATTACGTGCTGCGGTCACTTGGATTGATCGACCAACCGATTGCCTTTCTGGAATCCTACAGTTTTGCCATGGCGTCCGTCATGGTGGCTGCGATCTGGCAGATCGTCGGGTTTTTCATGATCATATTGTTGACCGGCCTGCAGAACATTCCCGCGCATCTTTATGAAGCAGCGGTGATCGATGGTGCCCGGGCGCATCACAGGTTCTGGCGCATCACTCTGCCGCTGTTGCGTCCATCGATCTTCCTGTGCGTCATTCTGGGCGTGATTGCCTCCTTCACCAGCTTTGATCTGATTTACACCATGACCGGTGGCGGCCCGGGCCTGGCGACCGAATTGCTGATCACATATATCTACAAGGCATCCTTCACACTCAGCCGGTTCGACTATGCGGCGGCAGTGACGATCGTGATGTTCTTCCTGTTCCTGACGCTGGCCACTGTCGCGAACCGCCTTGCTGGCGGTGATGCTGGCAAAGTCGACATTGCGGATTGAGGGAAATATGAGTCTGAGATCACGCATCTTCACGCACGCCATCCTGATCAGCGTCTGCTTTTTCATGCTGCTGCCGATTTACTGGGTTATCAAGACCAGCGTGAGCGGAGAAAACCTGTTCGTCTATCCGCCTTCCATCATCCCCGCAGATCCCAACATGTTCTATTATGTAGAGGCCTGGTACACGGTTGATTTCGTGCAATTGTTCTCAAACAGTTTTTTGATTGCGACACTGGTTGTCATCGTCAATCTGGTCCTCAATGCGATGGCCGGATACGCATTGACCAAGCACTTCCCGGGCAAGTCACTGGTGATGTCGTTTCTGCTGATGTCGATGATGATTCCGTTCCATGCGACCATCATCCCGGCCTATCTGCTGACAGCGGAACTCGGTTTGCTCAATTCTAAACTTGGGATCGCGCTTCCCGCTCTCAGTCATATTGTTTGCATCCTGCTGTTCAAATCGAATTTCGAGGCGGTCCCGTCCTCGCTCATTCAGGCGGCGCGGTTGGATGGTTTGAGCGAATGGCAAATCCTGACGAAAATCATGATCCCGCTGTCCAAACCGGCTGTGGCCACCAATATCATCCTGTCGTTCATCTGGTCGTGGAACGAGTTTCTCTGGCCGCTCATCGTCGTGCGCAGCCCCGATCAACAGACCATGCCGCTTGGGCTGGTGTCGTTTCTCGCTTCGTTTGAAGACACAACCGGCTCGCTGTATGCATTCTGCGTGCTTGTGGTGCTGCCGAGCATGCTGGTGTTCCTGCTCGCTCAGAAAGATTTCATTCGCGGTCTGACTTCCGGCGCGACGAAAGGCTGAGTGTCATGGACTGGAAATCTCTTCTATTGAACCGCTTTTCACTGACTGTTGGTGTTCTGGTCCTGGGCGCAGGGCTGTGGAATGCCTATGTGAGTGTCAATGATGATGGACGCATCAGCGGACGTGTTGTCGACCAGACCGGACAGCCGGTGGTGGGCGCTACCGTGGCGTTGTCCCGGAAAACCGTATCCTCGGTCGATTCTGTCGCAGAAACGCAAACCGGATCGTCAGGTGAATTCAGCTTTGTCGATCATGGCCAATACGCGCTTTTGTTGTCGGCCACCAAAGCTGACGCTGAAGCGCCCAGACGAACCTATCAATTGTGGTTCCGCAATCAAAATCTTGTTCTGGACGAGCCTTTGGTTCTTCTACCGTAGAAGATTCTTGTGTCTTGGAAACCGCAATCGGAGGTCTGTTTGCTTTAGCGCAAAGAGAGCTTGCCCTGAAACGCGTAGTCTTTCCTCAACGCTTCAATAATGAAGCTGGCGAAGGAGATGAATTATGATTACGCGCCGTACCGCTCTGATGTATGCAGCAATGGCTGCAGCCGTACCGGCCGCCACCACCGTGAAAGTGGCGGCAGCTTCTGAAAGCATGACTCCAGCGGGCACGAAGGTTGATCTCAGCAGCTTGCCCCGGAAAAAAATCAAACTGGTGGCACCGCCATTCGTTCATGAGCATGACCAGATAGCGAAGGACCCGCCCAGTATCGTTGAGTTCGAGATGCTCATCATCGAGAAAGAGCACGAGATCGACGAAGACGGCACGATGCTGCAGGGCATGACTTTCGACGGCTCCATTCCGGGACCGCTGATGGTTGTGCATGAAGGTGACTATGTTGAGCTTACGCTGATCAACCCACCGGAAAACCAGATGCAACACAATATCGATTTCCATGCTGCAACTGGCGGCCTGGGCGGTGGAGCGCTGACACTGGTCAATCCTGGTGAAAAAACCATTTTGCGGTTCAAGGCTGATCGGCCCGGCACTTTCGTCTATCACTGTGCCCCCGGTGGCCCCATGATCCCATGGCACGTCGTGTCTGGCATGAGTGGTGCCATCATGATTCTGCCACGTGACGGCCTGAAGGACGACAAGTCTGAACCCGTTAGCTATGACAAGGTCTTCTATATTGGCGAGAATGATTTCTACATTCCCAGAGACGAAGACGGTGAATTCAAGCGTTTTGAGGATGTCGGCAGTTCCTATGGCGACACGCTGGAAGTGATGAATGGCCTCATCCCGACTCATGTGGTGTTCAACGGCAAGGCAGGCGCGCTCACCGGCGACAATGCTTTGAAAGCAAATGTCGGTGACAGAGTGCTGATTGTTCACTCGCAAGCCAACCGCGACACGCGTCCGCATCTGATTGGTGGTCATGGTGATCTCGTCTGGGAAACCGGCAAGTTCAATAATCCCCCACAACGGGATAATGAAACCTGGTTCATTCGTGGCGGGTCTGCCGGAGCGGCACTCTATACGTTCCGCCAGCCAGGTGTTTACGCCTATGTGAACCACAATCTGATCGAAGCGGTGAATCTTGGCGCTACGGCCCACTTCATCGTCGAAGGAGACTGGGACAATGATCTGATGGCTCAGGTTCTGGCTCCGACCGCCTATGGCGAAGACGTCAGCGCAGCCTACAAAAGCAAGAAGGCACTGCCATAAGGCAAAATCCTCTCATCTGAGCATTCCTGCCCGCGACCAGTTTGGTTGCGGGCAGTTGCATAAGGAGATTTGACATGGTGCGCAAACCGAAAAACAGTTCTGCTCTGGCGTTTGCCTGTGCGCTTCTGATCCAGACCAGCAGTGGCTTTGCAGAAGAGCCGGGTTCTTTTCTTCCTGAACTGGTGGAAATCGTCGCTGGCGATTATCAGCATCGCCTGTCCGGAGAATTTCTCAAGGATGGCTATCCCGTTGATGCTCCAAAGGTCGACATCAACTTTGCCAGACCCCTGCAAATCATGAAATATCAGGTCTCCAATCGCGACTATGCGCGTTGTTTTGAGGACCAAGTCTGTGGGCTTCCCTTCAAACGCAAGACGGTTGTCGCCGATGACAAACCGGTCACGGGCGTCAGCTTTATAGATGCGCGCAATTATGCCGCCTGGCTCACGCAGAAAACTGGCGTTACCTGGCGCCTGCCGAGCGATGCCGAATGGGCCTATGCGGCAGGCAGTCGTTTTTACGATGATGCGCTGGGTGGTAAAGACGCCGCCTCCGACCCGTCAGAGCGCGGATTGCTCAAATATCAGCAGACAGTTGATCTTGGCCTGGGATCCGATCCGGTCGTCAAACCCAGAGGTGCTTATGGCGCCAATGAACATGGTGTCTATGACCAAACGGGTAATGTCTGGGAATGGACCGACACCTGCTACACGCGCTCGAAAATCTCGGCAGGCGGCGAAATCATATCGTCCGATTCGGGAAATTGCGGTGTGCGCGTCGTCGAGGGCAAACATCGTTCCTACATGACGTTCTTCATTCAGGATGCCAAATCAGGCGGGTGTGCGGTCGGCAGACCGCCGGATTACCTTGGATTCCGTCTGGTGCGTGACAATCCTGCCTTCTTCTCCGGCCAGCGCATGCGCAATTGGTGGACGTCACTGACAAACGGCTAGATAAGCGTGCCTCATCCACCTGCCACACTGCTACTCATGCATTTGCGTTGCTGTGGGCAATTCGGTGACCCGCTGAGATAGGTTCTCGGAACAAGTCCGAGAACGACGGCGGTGGGGCTGGGTGTGAGTCTGTGAACCATTCAATGGGACGTGGATTTGAAAAGATTCACATTGCGACAAACGCTCTGCTACTAATCATATACTAGGCCCGCGGCAAACGTACCCCCCGGTACACTCGCCGTCGCCCTCTGCCGCACAAACTCGTTATTCCTCCGCCACACATTTCGCCCTTCAACCACACTCGCAGTCTCCAATCGCCACACACTTCGTCGTTCTCGGACTTGTTCCGAGAATCCACTGTGTGATCATAAGGTGCCATGCTTTGACAATGGCTTGGTGTATCCAGGAGCGAACGTCGGCAGTATCGCCAGGTGAGCCGTTGGAATGGCTGAGCATGGGCTGTCTGATCCGTGAAATCAAATGATGAATGCGCGCGTCACGTTGTCTGCCCAATGTCAGGAAGCGGAGGGACGCAACCGCTCTAACGCAATCAGGCGGGTCCAATTGGACCCGCCTGATTGATTTCATGAGTGCAGAGCGCTTTTATTTTGCGGCTTCATACTCTTCAAAGATAACTTCAAACCGTTTTTTGGCTTTGCCTTTTTGCTTGACCGCCATTGCATCTGCTTCATTCACCGGATCACCGACTGAGATCAATGCGACCATGCCCATGCCGTAATGCGGCGAACATTTGACACCATAGAGGCCGTCTTTCTCGACATTGAGCACAAATTCCTTGTTGAACTTGCTTTTGAACTTTTCAACACCGTCAGGGATCATGCCTTTGATGGATTCAACATTGTGGCCCTTGTCGGTCGGAATGAACCTGATCGTGTCACCCGGAGCGGCTTTGATGAAATCGGGTTGGAAAACCATTCCGCCTTTTTCACCCTTGTTGAGCATTTGTACGTCGATTTCCGCGGCCATTGCGAAGCCGGATGCAAAAACGGAGGTTGCGAGAGTTGCGATCAATAGAGCATTGCGCATAGTGTTGCCTTTCGGGGTCATTATTGAGTTTATGACACCGGAATAGCATTCATTCTCCAGAGCGAGTTTGCGTTTGCGCAAGCTTGAGGTGTTTTTCTTGAAAATTCTTGATGCAACTCTGCTGTCCAATTTGCCTCCGTTTGAAGGCATCGAAAATCAGGACCTTGAAGATCTGTTGAGTCTGGCGACTTCAGCACGTCACGCGAAGGGCCAGCACATTTTTGACCAGGGAGATGACGCCAATGCATTTTTTCTGTTGCTGGACGGCCATGTCCGCGTCGTCAAGATAACCCCGCATGGTGAGCAGATTATTGCCCGCTATATTTCAAGCGGTGAACTGTTTGGCATCGCTCAAGCCATTGGCCGCGATACCTATCCAGCCAATGCTGTTGCTGCGGTCGATTGTGTGGTGTTGTCGTGGCCCGGCACAATCTGGCAGCAAACTGTGCAGCGCTATCCGACATTTGCCACCAACACCTATGCCATGATCGGGTCGCGGCTTCAGGACGCGCAGGACCGGATCGTCGAAATGGCGACTGAACGAGTCGAGCAACGGGTCGCCAGCGCTCTGTTGAAACTTGCCAATCAAACCGGCAGGAAGACGGCTGAAGGAATCCTCATCGACTTTCCCATTTCCCGACAGGATATTTCGGAGATGACCGGAACCACCCTTCATACTGTCTCACGGCTCTTAAGCTCGTGGGAACAGCAGGGCCTGGTTAAAAGCGGGCGGCAAAAAGTGACAGTTACAGAGGGCCACAGATTGTTGATGGTCGCGAGCGGACAAAACCGGGACTAGGACCCTGGCCCGTAGGATGCGTTGTAAAGCTTCACGCGGAACCGCACCGACTGGATGCTTGATCATATTTCGGATGCGAGCATTGCTGTGATTGGTGAATTATGCTGCGGGATGAACGAATGGGCGGCCTCGGTTACATGCGTAAACGGGTGTTATGAGTGTACCATCCCTAGCAAGACATCTTGATAACGTATAGAGAGCGAACAAAGTCAAAATGAATGGAGAGTTTACATGCCGATAAAACAAGAGCTTCACGCACGACTGGACGCATTGAATGCCAAAATCACTGACGCACGGAGCGAATTGGACTTCAAACACAGTCTTAACGATGGCCACAATCTGACAAGTGGTGAGCTTTTGGCGCGGTATCTCTATCTCAAAGAAGCACTTGATGGCGATGTCGCAGCAGCGGAAGCGCATGGGCATCGGGTCGGTGCGCTTGAACAGGACACGATGACCTGGATTGAAGGCATTGATTTAAGTATGGCATAGCGGTGATCAACCAACCGGATGGCATCGGTTAAATGCTCTGATGCTGAGCGGCTTGATTCTTGCTGTTGTCGTGGTAACCGGAGCAATCCTGATCTGGCCGCGGGTGGCGAATGCAACTTTGTGGCGGGCAACAATTACGCCGCTTGCCTCGATTATTGGCAGCGGGTTTCTTGTGCTCGGCCCGATACTCGTTGTCAGCTACGGTGCCCTCGCGCCGTTCGCGATGCTGGGCTTGTGTGTGGTTGCATATTTATTCGGCAGTGCGATCCGGTTCAACATTGTCCAGTTTGACCAAACAGCCAAACGTCAGGATCTCATAGAAACAGCCGAAAGTGCAGCATCTGCCGTTCTTGCATTCGCTTTCATTATCTCTGTCGCTTATTATCTGAACCTGTTTGGCGCATTCGGAGTGAGCCTTACTGAACTGGATGACGCCTTTCATGCGCGCCTATTGACCACTGCAGTTTTTATATTGATCCTTGTTGTTGGCTGGACGCGCGGCTTTTCAGCGTTGCAACTGATGGAGCAGGTAACTGTCAGCATCAAGCTTGCGATCATAGCGGGACTGCTATTCGGTCTTGCCGTGCATTTTGGAGCAACTCTTCAGCAAGACAGCCTTCAATTTAAACCAACTGCCGTAACCGGGTGGGCGGCGTTCACCCTCATGGCTGGTTTAATCGTGACAGTACAGGGGTTTGAAACGTCCCGTTATCTTGGCGCTGCTTATGATGGGCCGACTCGCATCCGGTCCATGCGGCTGGCTCAATGGCTTTCTACAGCGATTTATGTGACTTATATTTGCCTTCTGACGTATGCCTTTGATGCTGGCACCTTAACGCTTGACGAAACAGCAATCATTGACGTGATGCAGATCGTCGCACCCATTCTTCCGATGCTGCTTGTCGCAGCGGCCCTGAGCGCACAGTTCAGTGCTGCGGTTGCAGATACAAGCGGATCAGGCGGTTTGATCGCGGAAATTTCAAAGGGCAAAGTGCCAGCTAAACTCGCTTATACCGTGCTTGTGGGAATTGGCCTCTTGCTGACCTGGACCGCAAATGTTTTTGAGATCATCAGCTACGCCTCTCGGGCATTTGCGTCTTATTACGCCATTCAAGCCGGTATCGCGGCCATGTCTGCACAAGCGCAAGGCCGACGAGGAAAAGCAATGTTGTTCGGTGCTTTGACACTGCTTGGATGCGCTATCGCTGTTTTCGGTGAGCCTGTCGAATGACTATAAAACGCTCTCACATTGTTGCTCTCGCACTGGTCACCATTTTCTATTTGTTCGAGTTTGTTGAGCGGATCGAACCTGGCCTTGCGATCGAAGCCATTGCGACGGACTTTGATCTGACACACGGCATGGTTGGAACGCTGTCGAGCCTGTTTTTTTGGGTCTACGCACCGATGCAACTGATGGTTGGCGTCCTGCTCGACAAATATGGAGCCAGGCGCATGGTCGTTCCTGCCATTGCGATGTGTTCCCTGGGTGTGCTGCTCCTTGGTTTGGCCAATAGTCCAACACTTGCTGCCATTGGGCGGATGCTGAGTGGCTTTGGGGCCTCTTTTGCATTTGTGGGTGCGCTTTATGTCGTCAATCACAGCTTTGCGCCCAAAAAATTCGCAGTTCTGTCGGGTCTGGTGAATAGCGTTGGAATGCTTGGTACGGCGGTGGGGGCCGTTGTACTGACGGACGCAATCAACGCGCAGGGATGGCGGCCAGTGTTCATTGCCACTGGGCTTGTAGGGCTGGTGCTGTTTGTTTTGGCCATTCTGTTTTTTAAGGAAAACAGGCAAACGATTGCCAATCAACCGGCTGACAGGCTCTTTGCGGGGCTGCGTGACATAGTTGCCAGTCGACGGATATGGGCCATCGCATTGGCGGGCGCTTTGTACTACATGCCAGTGAACGTCTTTGGCGGGCTTTGGGGCCAGAGTGAACTGGTGCAAGATCACGGCCTTGCACCCGTTTCCGCTGAGTTGGCCGTTTCAATGGTCTTCTTTGGTATGGCTATTGGCAGTGTTGGAGCTGGCGCGCTCTCAGACTGGCTGGGGCACAGGAAGTGGATTGTCGCTTCGAGTGCTGCATTGTCTGGCATGGCTTATGCGGTCGCGATCTACGCTGATACATCTTCAGTCGTCATCATTGGTGGCTCGCTCTTTGCCGCTGGCGTTCTGGCTGGCGCACAGATGCTGACATTTGCTATGGCGAAAGAAGGTCGTTCAACTGCTGAGGCGGGAAGGGTGATTGCATTTGTGAACATGATCGGAATTGCCTCAGCTATCCTTTTTCAGCCACTCATTGGAGCGCTCATCGATATGACTGGCGGGAATTATCGCTGGGCCTTGTCGGTGGTCCCAGTTTGCGCATTTGCCGCATCCGTCCTTATCTTGTTCGTACGTGAACAACGCCACCCGGATCACAGATAATCGGGATGCCTTGCGAGGGCACAGCCCGCTGAAATCAACTGTTGAGTGAGAATTCTGCCGGGCAGTTGATCTATGTCATTCTCAAGCGAGGCATTTTTAGGTTGAATGTTTGAAACTGCATTCAAGTCCGGGAGATGGGACATGACACCTGCATATCACAACACCATAAGACTGACAGTTCAGGCGACCAAGGAATGGGCCCAACAGGTGGATCATGAGGCGGGTTGGGACGATGAGCATCGCGCATTTCAGCTTTTGCGCTCAACGCTTCATGGGCTTCGCGATCTGCTTTCGGTTGACGAGGCGGCACAGTTGAGTGCGCAACTTCCTATCCTGATACGTGGCTTGTTCTTTGAAGGATGGAATCCTTCGGAACCAACTGCCGAGCATCGCAGCAAGGAGTGGTTTGTTGCCCGTGTCACCAATGATTTCAAGACAGATCCTCTGGAGAACCCGGAGGCTGCAATCACGGCGGTTTTCCGGGTTTTGAACGCCCGTATTTCGGCCGGAGAAGTTGAAGACATCCGCGCTGCGCTGCGCCCGCAATTACGAGATATCTGGCCCACGCCTGCGCTTTGATCAATTATCCAATGTCCTGAAAGTGAGATTTCCCTGATGACTGAAAATTCCAAGAATTCTGTAATCTGGTTTGAAGATTGCGGGCGTGAAGACGTTGCGTTGGTTGGCGGCAAGAATGCCTCATTGGGTGAAATGGTGCAGCAACTTGCAGCGCGTGATATCGCCGTTCCGGCAGGCTATGCGACGACAGCCGATGCCTATTGGCGTTTCATTGATGCCAATGATCTGCGGCCCAGGATTACCCATGCCTTGTCGGAGATGGACGCAGGCCATGCGACCTTGTCTGAAACAGGTGCAGAGATCCGCAAGGCGGTGCTGCGCGGTGCCTGGCCTGATGATCTGGCGGAGTTGATTGCCGCTTCGTATCAAAAGCTCTCGGACCGTATGGGAGCTGTCGACTGTGCTGTTGCTGTGCGCTCAAGCGCCACGGCTGAAGATCTGCCGGACGCAAGTTTTGCCGGGCAACAGGAAACGTTCCTGAATATCGAGGGACGGGATGCTCTGCTGGACGCCTGCCGGCGCTGCTACGCCTCACTGTTTACAGATCGGGCGATAAGCTATCGCAACATTCAGGGCTTCGATCATCTTCAGGTGGCGCTGTCGATTGGGGTTCAGGTCATGGTGCGATCAGACACTGGTGGGTCCGGCGTGATGTTCTCGATCGACACTGAAACCGGTTTTGACAAGACGGTCATCATCAATGCGGCTTGGGGACTGGGTGAAAACGTCGTGCAGGGCAGTGTTGATCCTGACGAATATGTGATCTTTAAACCATTCCTGAAAGACCCATCGCTTGTACCCATCGTTGAAAAACAGCTGGGCGCGAAGCTGATCAAAATGATCTATGCGCGCGGTGATCAGCCAACGGTCAACGTGCCGACATCAAAGGCAGAACGCGCAGCCTTCGTGCTGTCCGATGAAGACATTCTGACGCTGAGCCGTTGGGCGGTCGTGATTGAAGAGCACTATGGTTGCCCCATGGATATGGAATGGGCAAAGGATGGCGAAAGTGGCGAGTTGTTCATCGTTCAGGCGCGTCCCGAAACGGTTCAGTCACGCATGGATATGTCCTCACTGCGCAATTATGAGATCAAATCAAAGGGCAAAGTGCTCGTCACCGGGCTGAGTGTCGGCGCAGCTGTGGTAACCGGGAAGGTCTGTGTCATTGATAGCCCCGAGGCGATTGATGATTTTGTCGATGGCAGCATTCTCGTGACCGAGACCACTGATCCCGACTGGGTGCCTATCATGAAGCGAGCCGCCGGCATTATTGCCGATCATGGGGGCCGCACGTCCCATGCCGCCATTGTCAGCCGTGAGCTGGGCTTGCCGGCCATAGTGGGAGCCGGGAACGCGACAGAATTGCTGCATACAGGACAGGAGATCACGATCTCCTGTGCCGAAGGCGATGAAGGTCTGGTCTATGAAGGTTTTTCAGATTTTGAAGTCTCTGATATTTCGCTTGATGACATTCCTGAGACACAGACAAAAATCATGCTGAATCTGGCCAATCCCGCTGCGGCTTTCCGCTGGTGGCAGATTCCAGCCGATGGCGTGGGGCTGGCGCGCATGGAATTCGTCATCAACAATCTCATCAAGGTTCATCCAATGGCCCTGATCAATTTTGATCAGTTGCGGGATGATGATGCGAAGCAGCAGATCGCAGAGCTGACAAAGAACTATGCGGACAAGAAAGAATATTTTGTCGATCAATTATCCCGTGGTCTTGCCCGGATAGCGGCTGCTTTTTATCCGCGCCCTGTGATCATTCGAATGAGTGATTTCAAGTCAAATGAATATGCCAATCTGGTGGGTGGTTCCGAATTCGAGCCACATGAAGAAAATCCCATGATCGGTTTTCGTGGGGCTTCACGTTACTATTCACCTGCCTATCGGGAAGGGTTTGCTCTGGAGTGCCGTGCGATCGAGCGGCTGCGAACCAAACTGGGTTTCTCGAATGTGATCGTGATGATCCCGTTCTGTCGGTCTACGAAAGAAGCTGACAAGGTGTTGGCGGTGATGGCCGAGAACGGTCTGACACGTGGCGAGAACGGATTGCAGATTTACGTCATGTGTGAAATCCCCTCCAACGCCATTCTGGCCAAACAATTTGCCGAACGTTTCGACGGATTTTCCATCGGGTCCAATGATCTGACGCAACTGACACTGGGCGTCGACCGGGATTCAGAGATGTTGGCTGATCAGTTTGATGAACAGGATGATGCGGTCAAGTGGATGATCGAGCACATCATCCGGGAAGCACATGAGGCCGGTGCCAAGGTGGGGTTGTGCGGACAGGCGCCCAGCGACCATCCGGAGTTTGCCGAGTTTCTGGTGTCCTGCGGCATCGACTCCATTTCAGTCACGCCGGACAGTTTCTGCGTGGTCAAGCAACATGTCGCAGAGGCAGAGCAGCATCGCGGATCAAAATAAGGCGACATGGCTGGAAAGCAGTGTGTCCTGGCGATCCATGTTACAGTCGCAAACGCTGTTTAGGCTGGTGACAGCTTGGTCGGCGTGATTGTCTGTGCACCTGCAATTGCCATTATCTTGAACAGGTCGTCCGGGTCGGCATTGCTGAACGGACGGCCGTAATTTTAACAGTGGGACAAATGACAGCTTTGCCAAAGCCGTTGTTTGTCCCGCTGTTGCGACTTTTCCGAATGTCACTCCTTGATATAGGCTTTGCCATCTGCCGCTGGTGCCCGGGCGCGTCCGATCAGACCGGCGACGAGAATCATGGTTGCGATGTATGGTGTCATGGCGAGGAATTCTGACGGAATTGGTGTTTGCAGCAGAGCCAGCTTTTGCTGAAGCGAGTCGGCAAAGCCAAACACCAGCGCAGCCATCAAGGCACCGACCGGGTGCCATCTGCCGACGATCATTGCGGCAAGGCCGATATATCCGCGTCCGCCTGTCATGCCCTCGTCAAACCGTCCAACCGACCCAAGGGTAAACCAGGCCCCGCCGAAACCGGCCACCATGCCTGCCATGATGACATTGATATAGCGGGTGCGGTAGACATTGATGCCGAGCGTATCGGCGGCTTTCGGGTTTTCGCCAACGGCACGGGCGCGTAATCCGCTGCGTGTGTAGAACAGATAGTAGGTTGCAACTGCGACCATGACGAGCGCGCCATAGACAAAGATGTTCTGCTGAAACAACACCGGCCCGATAACGGGTATATCCGCCAGAAACGGAATCTTGATGGGCCGGAATACAGGCGCATTGTTCAGTTGTCTGTACTCCTGATAGACCTGACTGCTGACATAGGAGGTGACCCCCAGAACAAACAGATTGATGACAACGCCAGCGATGATCTGATCAACCCGGTAGGTCACAACCAAGGCCGCCAGGATGAGACCAAACAGCCCACCGATGGCGACGGCGGCAATGACACCGCTCATGCCGCCGAGCAATGAGCCGAACAGCGCCCCCGCAAACGCACCAGCCAGAAGCATGCCCTCAATGGCGATGTTGACCACGGCCACACGTTCCGACAAGACCCCGGCAAGACCACCCAATGCGATGGGAACTGCGCGAATGACGGTTGCTTGCAACATGCCGGTCAGGGAAAAGGATTTGCCCGCCGTGGCCCACACCAGAAATGCAGCCACAGCTAACGCCAGACCAAATCCAAGCGACAGGCTGGTCCAGCGAACGCCACCGCGCAGAAACTGGCGCGCGCCCAAAAAGGCCAGTGCAGCAGCTGCGATGTAATTGAAAGCAGTTGCAGGAACAATCAGGTTTGGAACGACAATCGGATCAGATGCCCGCGACAGCCGGAAAACCGCGTCTCCGGATGATCCCGCTCCGAAGACAAGCGCCACCAGCGCCGCAAGAGCGATCAGAATGCCACCAGTGATTCTCGCCTGCCGAAGCTTGCCGGTCTTGATCCTGGTTGCCGTTGTCGAGGGTGTGTCAGCCGTCATGGTCATGGCGTTTTACTCCTGCTGGACTTGTCGGTTCGCTGGAAACCCCAGGGGAAAAGTTTGCGCACCAAAAGCGGTGCTGCAATGAACACGATGATCAGTGCCTGGATGATGGCGATCAGATCGATGCTGACACCAGCCGATACCTGCATCTGACGCCCGCCAGCTTCCAATGCTCCGAACAGAAGACCTGCCAATAGAACACCAACCGGGTGGGACCGTCCCAAAAGGGCAACGGCAATGGCATTGAAACCAATGCCAGCGGAGAAACCGGGCGTCACACGGTCAAGCACGCCGAGCACCTGATTTGCGCCAGCCAGACCGGCCAACGCACCTGCAAATGCCATCACCAGAACGATGATCAATCCAGACCGCATTCCGGCGTAACGCGCTGCATCCGGGTTTTCGCCGCTGGCACGAAATTCAAAGCCAATGGTGGATTTGAACAGGATCCAATGCACCAGGAAGACCGCTGCCAGCACGAGAATGATTCCGGCATGGACGCGCAAATTCGGATCAATCCATTCCAGAAGGCGCGGCAGCTCTGCACTGTCCAAAACTGATTTCGAGATGGGATCCGCCCTGCCGGTTTTCTGGATGATCGGCAGACGCAACAGATAGTCCACCAGCCGAAACGCAATCAGGTTCAGCATGATTGTGGAAATCACTTCATGTGCGCCGGTTGCGGCGCGCAACCACCCGGCAATAGCAGCGTAAAGCCCGCCAGCCAGGGCACCAGCCAGAAGCGCGAGCGGCAGATGAATGATCATCGGAAGATCAGGAAGGCTGAAGCCCACAATCACCGAGGCCATGCCGCCAATCAGGAGCTGACCTTCCGCCCCGATGTTGAACAGGCCGGCGCGAAAGCCGAGCGCGATGCCCAATCCGGCGAGGATCAGAGGTGCGGCGGCCGTCAGGGTTTCCGACAGCGCATTGAGTGAGCCGACCGAGCCCTGAATCAAGGCAATGTAGGACAAGCCGATTGTCGGCAGGCTGACATTGGTCGCCAACATCGTCAGCGCACCCAGAACCAGAGCAACAATGACGGCAAATATCGGGACAATGACCAGATCTTCAAACTCGACCCGGTCCGGTGCGGCACGCTGCAGCAATTTCTCGGAAGCAGACGGAGATGGAGAAGGCGTTGGAGTGGCCGGTGTGTTGCTCATTGTGTTGCTCCTGCCATTGCCAGGCCAATCGCGTTTTTCTCGGCTGGTTTGCCGCCTTCACCAAATTCGGCAACGACCCGACCTTTGAACATCACCAGGATACGATCAGACAGGGAGAGGATTTCATCGAGCTCAGAAGAGATGATGAGAACGCCGTCGCCACTGTCACGTGCATCAATTATCCGGGAGTGGATGTATTCGATAGATCCAACATCAAGACCGCGTGTCGGCTGGGCAGCGATGAGCAGAGTGATCTCCCGGGCCATTTCGCGCGCGACCACCATTTTTTGCTGGTTGCCGCCCGACAGATGCCCTGCCATTTCGAAAACCGACGTGGTGCGCACATCAAAGTCCGAGACATTTTGTGCGCTGATTTCGTTGACCTGTTTCCAGCGCATGGTCAGACCTTTGGAAAACCGGTCATCATAATAAGTATCAAGGACCATGTTTTCAGCCACGGTGAAGTTGGCAATCATGCCCGAGCGATGGCGATCTTCGGGAATATGGGCCATGCCCATCTTGTGGCGCTGGCGGGCCGACAGATGGGTGATGTCTGTCCCCATCAATTCAATGGTGCCAGCAGCAATGCGTGTCAGGCCCGTCAGAGCCTGCACCAGTGCCGACTGGCCATTGCCCTGAACCCCGGCAATGCCGACGATCTCACCTTTGCGGACTTTTAGACTGATATCCTCAACGGCGATTTCGTCATTTTCGCGCAGCACGGTGAGATGCGACACATCCAACAAGGTTTCGCCTGGTGCGAAGGGCTGTTTGACCACGTCGAAACTGACCGGACGTCCGACCATCATTTCGGCAAGCTCGGCTTCTGTCAGTTGCTTTGGATCGCCTTCGCCGACAATCTTGCCGGCCCGCAGCACGGCGATGCGGTCAGAGATTTCGAGAATTTCCTGCAGCTTGTGGGTGATGAACACCAATGCCTTGCCTGCGTCACGCAACGCGGTGACAATCTGGAAAAAATCAGTCACCTCCTGCGGAGTCAGTACAGCTGTTGGTTCGTCGAAAATCAGAACGTCGGCAGAGCGGAACAGCACCTTGATGATTTCGACCCGTTGCTGAATTCCGACAGGCAGGTTTTCGACCAACTCGTCCGGATCGACCTCAAGTCCGTATGTCTCGTTGATCTCACGCACCTGTTGGCGCGCCGTTTCCAGATCCAGGAAGTCAGCACGCCCGGTTGGCTCCACACCCAGAATGACGTTTTCCGCCACTGTGAACACCGGCACCAGCATGAAATGTTGATGCACCATGCCGATGCCAGCCTCAATGGCCTCTCCGGGCCCCTGAAATATTGTTGGTTTTCCGTCGATCAGAATGGTGCCCTCTGTTGGCTCATAGAGCCCGGACAGCACATTCATGAGGGTTGATTTGCCAGCACCGTTTTCGCCCAGAAGCCCCAGAACTTCTCCAGGCCGGATTGTCAGATTCACATCTGAGTTTGCAACGACCTCGCCGAAACGCTTGGTGATGCCCCGCAATTCGATTTCCAAGACAAATCCCCCCAATTTGATGATTGTCACACTGTCTGCGATTCACCCGCGGACAGTGTGACAGTGGCTTTGGCGTATGGCAGACCAGACTAGCTCTTGACGTCGATTTTTCCGTCAATAATGCCCTGGCGAATGGTTTCCAGTTCCTGCTTCAAAGCGTCGGGAACCAAATCTTCCATGTCGTGGAAAGGGGCCATGTCCACGCCGTTATTGGCCAGTGTGCCGACCACAACGCCGCCTTCGAAATCGCCATCCATGGTTTCCTTGATCACCTCAAGAACCGTTGCATCCATGCGTTTGGTGATGGAGGTCAGATAGACATGACCGTTTTCGGGATCGGTTGCATAAAGATCGGCATCTACGCCGATGATCTTGAGCTTCTCAGGACCCAGTTCATCCGCCAGAGCGGCCGAACCAAGACCCACCGGACCGGCAACCGGCAGAATGATGTCAGCTTCTTCATCATAGAGGTTCTGGGCAAAGGCGCGGCCATCATCAAGGGAGTCGAAATTGTTGGTGAACAGGCCTTCCCGGCTGTCAGGATTCCAACCCAGAACGGTCACATTCGTACCATTTTGAGCATTGTAGTAGGTGGCTCCGCGATAAAAACCATCCATGAAGATCGTCACCGGTGGAATGTTGATGCCACCAAAGGTTCCAAGCACGCCGGTTTTCGTCATGCCGGCAGCAAGATACCCGGCCAGGAACGCTGCTTCATCGGTTGCATAGACCTGGCCCAGAATGTTGGAAACGGGGGGATCATAGGCGAAATCCACGATTGAGAATTTCTGGTCCGGATTGGCTTCTGCAGCCGTTTTGGTCGCGTCTCCCAACAAGAAGCCCACCGTTATGATGATATCGCAGTCTCCGCCGAGCAAGGAATTGATGTTGGCCTCGTAGTCGGTCTCGGCCTGCGATTCCAGAAAGCGCCCCTTGATACCCAGTTGCGCTTCAGCATCTTCCACACCTTTCCATGCCGTCTGGTTGAAGCTGTTATCGTCAATGCCGCCTGTGTCAGTCACCTGACAGGCCGAAAAATCCTGAGCTGTTACTGGCGAAGCAACCGCCATTGCGGCTCCCACCATTGAAGCAAGTATGCTTGTTCTCAATGCTGTCATGATATCAATCCTCCGTTGGCATGCAAAAACGCTGCAGAAGAAGCATATCACAATTTTAAATTTCAGAATTGACTTCGATCAATTTTTTCAAAGCTTTGCGCAAGCATGTCAATGGCCTTCAATCCTGTGCAATCGCCACATCCATATAAACAAGAAAGCCTCTATGGTTCCAAACGGTCCGATCGCCGGGCTGGCTTGCGGGAATTGCAAAAGTTGTTAGCCATGCGTGGCTCTGCTTGGCCTTGGGTTCAGTCGTCAGCATCAAACCAGGCAATGCTGGAGCACTCAGGTAAAAACCGCATTTTCAGTTTTTACGGTCTGTTCGTGTGACGAACTGTTTCAACTCCATTTGTGCGTAGGCGTTGGCAAAGCCGTCCAAAGGCAAGTCGAGCACCACGGTCTTGCGGCTGATATTTTGAAAACTGACTTTGAGAATTGCACCGCGCTGGAGAGCGGGCAAATATGCGCGGTCAGCGCCAAGGCCAACGTAACATCCAGCGACATCACAGGCCTGGACAGTTTCGATACTCGGAGCAACGCCATCAATGCTTAGGCTCACACCTTCAGGCAGGTAGATGCCGTGGGGCAATTGCAGGAGAAATGCCGGGTCTGGGCTCGATGCGGAAAGATTGACCGTGAGGCGCAAAAGAAGTGCTTTCTTGTCCGCGAGCACCATTGAACGAGACATTTGACAGTTGGAACCTGCGCCATTTGCCACAGCTGTGCAGTTGAAGCTCCACGGCATCACGCTCAACTGCAGTTGAGCTGCATCTGAACTCTCTTGGCCGCTCGCCGATCCCAGGAATGTGATGATCAGCAAGCATGCGGCCATCAGTGATGATACAATGCGATATATTTGTCGGGTCATTGTCGGGCGGCCTTCGGCATTTCAATGCTGATAGTGTTTTTGATTTCGTCGGTTAGAAAGCCCAGCGACATCGGCTGACGCACGCCGGGAATTACGCTCACACTGAAGAGTTCCGAAACCGTGCCGCTCAGTTTGATCCACTGAACGATGTCACCGCTTTTCAAATTTATGATTTGAACACCGCACCAGGCGTCAGCATCGCGTTTTTTCAACTCGTCATCGAGTTGCAATCCGCTGAACGTGCCATCGCGTGGCAAAGACAATCCAACAATAGCGTGCCCATCATGAAAGGCCAGTCCGCGCATGAAGCCGGGACAGAATATGCGAGGGTCGAATTTTCCGGTCACAATATCGACGGTTCCCAGATATCCGGTGCCGGAATTGAGGACCCAAAGCTCTCCATCGTGCCAACGCGGCGAATGCGGCATCGACAAATTGTCGATGATTATTTCATTGCTGCGGACATCGATGATACATCCGCCCTCGGCTCTGCGCTCACGCCATCCATTGACCACATCAGAGCGGCTGATGGCTGTGACATAGGCAGGCTCACCATCCTGAAGTGCCAGCCCATTTAGGTGGCAGCGATCTTCTGCCGCCAGTTTGGAAATGAATGGTGGCGTCCAAAACGGGGTAAATGAATGGGTCGAGCTCAGGAATGCCAGACATGAGAACATTGTATTGACGAACAGAATACGCCCGTCACTCAGCACTTCAATTTCATGGACATCAATGTCACCCGTTGTGTGGGCTACCCGTGGCACATAGAATTTGTCGCAGCCGTTTTCCTGTTGGTGTCCTGGTGCCAGCACATTCTCAAATCGCCACAGCTGAAATTCAGTCGATACCAAAATACGCTGTTCATCAGCCCACATTCCCATGGCACGTGACAAAAAGCGCTCATTAAATGACAGTTTTCCGTCTGGGCCGACACCGACCAAATAGAGCCGACCTGACTGATAAGAGGTGAAGGCAAGGCTTGCATTATGCCGGGTCAGCCAGGCCGCAAAACCGCGCGAGCAGGATATGTCGACAGACGTTGGGATTGCCGCAACGGTTTCATTTGGCGCTGCGGCCTGATTATTCGGGGATGCTTTGTCAGTCACGAATTGGGTCCGCCTTGATATCGAGGTATGGGCGTAGCCAAGGCCGCCGCACAGATTTGCATGTCATTAGCTCGATTTTGCGAAAGTTCAAAACGGTTTACCATCAAAAGTGCGCTTCAGCGGCTTTGCAGAACAGACCCAATTGACCTTTCCTGACACAAACCGATAATTAAGCGCGTATCACCTCTATCGGCATGCAATTAAAGGAAAATTTCCTAAACCCACCTTGCCCTGACCGTGCCCCCGGATTAACAATACGTAAAGAGATTCGTTCGTGATCTCGTGACCTCGAATACTTTTTCAATACTATTCAGCACTGGGCGAAAGCCTTTTGAGATTTTTAGGGCGACTAAATGGCAAAATTATCAGGGGAAAGATCTGCATCCGTGAGCCGGCAGAAACCGCCAACACGGGTTCAGAGCTTTGGTGTTTCGCTTGATAATCGGGAAGCGCTTTTGAATGAACGCCGCCGAGATGCGGCTTTACGCAATTTGCTGTTGGGCAGTGTAGCGGCAGGTGTTGCCATTTTCGGTTACGGTCGGACAGCCTATGCCGCCTGTGCAACCGTTGGCACCACCATGACATGCACCGGTGATTTATCAACCGGGGTTGCCGCAACCACTCCGATTACGGTGCTGAACGTTAATTCTCTTACGACTGACATTGCACCCGCCGCAACTGTTGATGGCATCAATTTCACGAGCAACGGTGCGATCACCATCGTGAGCGATGCCGGTGATTTTGAAATAATTGCCACAGGTGCAAATGCCGATGGCATTTATGCGAATTCGTCCGGCGCTGGTGCTGTGAGCGTGACCCATACCGGCGATATTACGTCGGACGACTCTCTTGGAATTGAAGCTTATTCGAATAGTGGCGCAGTGACAACGGTTTCCACGGGCACTATACAAGCTGAAGATGTAGGCATCGATGCCAGATCGAGCGGCGCTGGTGCTGTGAGCGTGACCCATACCGGCGATATTACATCGGACGACGATGAGGGCATCGATGCCTATTCCAGCAGTGGCGCAGTGACCACGGTTTCCACGGGCACTATACAAGCTGAAGATGAAGGCATCGTTGCCGAATCGAGGGGCGCTGGTGCTGTGAGCGTGACCCATACCGGCGATATTACGTCGGACACCGATCGGGGTATCGATGCCCATTCCAGCAGTGGCCCAGTGACCACGGTTTCCACGGGCATTATACAAGCTGAATTTGAAGGCATCGATGCCAGATCGGATGGCGCTGGTGCTGTGAGCGTGACCCATAGCGGTGATATCACATCGGAAACCAATAGGGGCATCGATGCCTCTTCCAGTAGTGGCCCAGTAACCACGGTTTCCACGGGCACTATACAAGCTAGAAATGTAGGCATCTATGCCAGATCGAACGGCGCTGTTGCTGTGAGCGTGACCCATACCGGCGATATTACGTCGGACGACTCTCTTGGAATTGAAGCTTTTTCGTTTGGTGGCCCAGTGACCACGGTTTCCACGGGCACTATACAAGTTAGAAATGAAGGCATCTATGCCAGATCGTTCGGCGCTGGCGCTGGTGCTGTGAGCGTGACCCATACCGGCGATATTACGTCGGACACCGATCGGGGCATCGATGCCTATTCCAGCAGTGGCCCAGTGACCACGGTTTCCACGGGCACTATACAAGCTGAAGATGAAGGCATCTCTGCCAGATCGAGCAGCGCTGGTGCTATGAGCGTGACCCATACCGGCGATATTACGTCGGACACCGATCGGGGCATCGATGCCTATTCCAGCAGTGGCCCAGTGACCACGGTTTCCACGGGCACTATACAAGCTGAAGATGAAGGCATCTTTGCCAGATCGAGGGGCGCTGGTGCTGTGAGCGTGACTCATACCGGCGATATTACGTCGGACGACGATGAGGGAATTTATGCTCATTCGTATAGTGGCGCGATCACCACGGTTTCCACGGGCACTATACAAGCTGAAGATGAAGGCATCGATGCCAGATCGAGCGGCGCTGGTGCTGTGAGCGTGACCCATAGCGGCGATATTACATCGGACATCGATCGGGGCATCGATGCTTTTTCGGATAGTGGCCCAGTGACCACGGTTTCCACGGGCATTATACAAGCTGAATTTGAAGGCATCGCTGCCATATCGTACGGCGCTGGTGCTGTGAGCGTGACCCATAGCGGTGATATCACATCGGACGCCGATCGGGGCATCGATGTTTTTTCGGATGGTGGCCCAGTGACCACGGTTTCCACGGGCACTATACAAGCTAGAAATGTAGGCGTCTTTGCCTTTACGACCGGCGCTGTTGCTGTGAGCGTGACTCACACCGGCGATATTACGTCGGACGACTCTCTTGGAATTGAAGCTTTTTCGGAAAGTGGCCCAGTGACCACGGTTTCCACGGGCACTATACAAGCTGAAGATGAAGGCATCTATGCCAGATCGCGGGGCGCTGGTGCTGTGAGCGTGACCCATACCGGCGATATTACGTCGGACGACGGTGAGGGAATTCATGCTCGTTCGTCGGGTGGCAGTGTGGCAATCACTTTGGCAAAAGGTGTTGTTCAAGGTACATATGGCGCGATAGAGGCTTCGAGCGGGACGGGCACTGAGCTGACTCTCAATGCTGACTCGGTGTTAATCGGGGAGATCGACATTAGTGGTGCAGCGGTGCTGAACACCGGACCTGGTCTGTCTATCGCCCATACCTTTACCGGCACAGTGCCAACCATTGGCGATGTCAGCGGCAATGTTGCTGTTGTCAGCGGCGACCAGATAGCTGTTGCGGATATTTCCGGACTGGCCTTTGCCGATAACCAACTGTCTGCCACTCTTGATGGTGTGTCGGGCGTGCTGGCCATGGCGTCGCATCACGAAACCGGCAATTGGTGGATCTCCGGCTTTGGTGGTGGCGCGGTGGCTTCGGCGGATGGCAATTCAGCCGAAACCACGCATAAATATGGCGGCCTTGTCGCAGGTACCTTTGCCTTGCTGGACAATGGCGTTCAACTTGGTGTTTTTGCCGGTGCGGCCAGTGGTGACCATACGACCGACATCAGCAACGGCCTGAGTGGAAGTTCCACCAGCTATTTCGCCGGTGTACATGGCCGGTTTATCAGAAACCTGTTCTCGGTTGATTTTGCCGTGACCGCGGGTGGTTCGAGCCATGAAGGCGAGCGCATTGTTGCCAATAACACTGTGGCAACCGGTCTTGAGAGCGCGTCATCGAGCTTTGACAGTTTTTTCATTGCGCCGGAAATCACGCTGTCAACTGCGCCCATCAATATTCAGGATTTCAGCTTCATGCCAAGCGTCCGCATACGTTATGAAGCGATGGTAGCTGATGGCTTTACAGAGACCGGCATTACCTCTGGCGGCCTCAACGCTGACGGTGCCACGTCTCACGCGGTTAATATGCGTTTGCAAGGTGCTGTTCCAATTGATCTGGATGTGCCTGGCACAACGCTTGTGGCGCGTGGCGGTGTAGATGCGCGCTTTGCAAGCTTCAGCGGACACGATGTCACGCTGATGGGCGTTGTCACAAGCGATGCGGGTGCAGATGATGAGTTTTCAACCCGTGGCTTTGTCGGCCTTGATTTTTCTCATTCGCTCTCAGATCACACGGCGCTGACCGCAAACGGCGAAGTGCGTGCTGGAACCACCGGCTATTCCGCAACCGCCAGTCTTGGCCTCAAAGGCAAGTTTTAGGCCATATCTGTTCTCCAAACGGCCCGTTGAACTGGCGTTTGGCAACTGCAAGCCGCGTCAATCATCAGCGTATCACTTTCAGACTGGGGAGGTTTTGGCCCAGCGCTTAACCAATGGCTATCAGGTCTTCAGGGGCGTGCATTCAGACACCCATTACGACCAAAGATAGCTGTAACGACGTCCAACGAGCGCGAAAATCCGGACAGATGCTTCCGGCTAAACGAGAAAGGCTTGTCTTATGATTTTTCCGGCTCCATGCGAAGATGGAGCCACTGCCCGGCACCTCAACCTGCCGGGCAGTGGCGGCGGCTGGATCGTGAAAAGCTTGGTCGTAGTGGACCGTGTTAGAGTCTGATCAGCCGTCGTCTTCACATGAGGCCTGAACGGATACGCAGCAGCCAGAGGCTCTGCACGACAAGCAAAGGACATGGCGAAGACAATGAAAGATAGCATCGGCATCGATATTTCGAAAGATCAATTGGATGTGCATCGCTCTCAAACTGGCGCGTCAGCCCAATTTCCCAACAATCCAGCTGGATTCAGAGCGCTGAAAAGCTGGATCGGGAACAGCTCTCCCGATCTGTTGGTTTACGAACCAACGGGTCCCTACCATGCTCGTTTTGAAAAGACTTTTGCAGGACGTTTACCACTGGTGAAGGTCAACCCGCTTCAGGCCCGCCGTTTTGCGCAGGCTCAAGGCACACGGGCAAAAACCGATGCAGTGGATGCCCGGATGTTGGCTCGGATGGGCTCGGCTTTGGATCTGTTGCCCGACGCGCCCGCAGCTGAAGATCAGAGTGATCTCAAAGAGTTACAGATAGCCCGCATCGCTTTGATCAAGGATCAAACTCGCCTCAAAAATCGTCTCAAGACACAAACTCTGGCCATTACACGGTGTCAGACAAAAGCTCGTCTTGCCCAGATCAAGCGTCAGATCACCGCACTTCAAAGCGAAATGGAAAGCCGGATCAATGCCTGTCCAAGACGCACACGGTCCTATGCCATCCTGCGCTCAATTCCAGGAATTGGTCAGGTGGCCGCAACAGCGATCCTCATCGCGTGTCCCGAAATCGGCGCGCTGGGCAAAAAGCAAGTTGCTTGCCTTGCCGGCCTGGCGCCGATGACCCGCCAATCCGGGACGTGGAGGGGCAAGGCGTTCATCCAGGGCGGGCGTAAAAACTTACGCGATGCGCTCTATATGCCCGCCCTTGTGGCATTCAGGTTCAATCCCGACATGAAAGACAAATACCGGACCATGATCAATACCGGAAAACCTGCAAAGCTCGCACTCACAGCCATCATGCGAAAGCTCATTGAACTGGCAAACACTCTCATCAAAGACGATAGAGAATGGAAACCAAAACTGGCTTGACCAAGACGGATACTCTAACGCAGCCAGTCTGGTGGCTTGACATGGTTGATGGGCGACCATAAAGTTCTTCGTTCAATATACCGCGTTGGTGTGCGGTATGTTGTGCAAATTTGAAGTGGGTGGGGGAAGGTCACTAATGAATTCAGTGATGTTTTTTCGGACTGAATTGCAGCTTCGTGCTGGCAAAAACTCCCCATGTCCAGAGGATATAAGTTGATGACGAATGACGAATTGCGAGCTCTCAACAAAACAAGAAAAATCCAGCAGATCGCCTGGCTCACACGCGATCTGGAAAAATCGATGCAGGCGTGGATTGACGGGTTGCAGATTGGACCCTGGCGCGTGTTTCGTTTCACAAATGAGACCGTAACCAATTTGCGCGTTGGCGGAAAACTTGTCGAGGGCCCTTTTGAGTTCCGCATTGCCATAACCCATGTCGGTGACACCGAGATCGAATTGATCCAACCGGTGCATGGACCCATGATCTATCAGGAATATCTCGACCGTCGAGGTGAAGGTTTGCATCACATCAAGGAAAAGATTTCAGATGAAAGTGCCGCCGGGGTCGTGGCAGGCTTTGAGGCGCGGGGCATCCCGGTCACGCAATCAGGCGATTTCTTTGCAGATTTCCACGTCTATCTGGATACAGAACCCACGCTTGATTTTGTCTACGAACTTGGCAATTGCCCTTATCAGGAGCTGCCACCTGGACTGGTGAGCATCTATCCACCTGAGGACAATGAATAGTATCACAATACGGAAATTTTTGAGCTAGATTGAAAGTCCTGGCACAGACCCGGCTCAGTTTGCGCAGCGCAGCGAAATTGTGCGCGCAATCTGCCCGAGCATCTGCTCCTCGGCATCATCAAGCTTGGTGCCGGCCGTCGCGACTGTGACCGAAGCGATCGGCTTTTGGCAGCCCTGCAACATTACTGGCGCACTGACACCGCACATTCCGATTGCCGTCTGCTCCTGCTCTGCAAAATAGCCCTTCGTCTTTTTTGCCTGGATTTTTTTATACAGTGCCTCAGGCGAAGGCTGCGAGCCGGGCACACCAAAAGCGGTCACAGTCGGGGAGGCCAGGAATGTCTCCAGCTCGCTTTGCGTGTGCTCTGACAAAAGAGAATATCCCGATGCGGTTGTCCATGCCGGAAGATACAATCCGGGCTTGGCCGTAATTGGCAACACTGACCGACCATGATGAACTGCAACAATCGCGATATCCGATTGTCTCAGAACAGCCATGATAATGGTTCGGTCTTCAGCTTGTTTCAGCGTCCGAACCACCCGATAAAATGATTGAGGCAGCGGGTGCCCTTCGAACAATCCTCGTGAGATGTGTGACATGAAATCACCCAGAGCAAACCGATGATGCGGCTCTCGACGCAGCCACCCCAAATCGGCGAGCGTTTGGCAAAGGTCGACCACACTGCTTTTTGGAATCGAGAGATTTTGAGATAACTCCACTGTGCTCAATGGGCTCGAGCTTTGAGATATCGCGTCAATCACCCTGGCGGCTTTAAGGACCGCTGGTGCTTTTGGACTTTGAGCTGATTGCGTCATGACATTAACCCCAAGGACGGTAAGATTTCAGATTGTCGCGCGTGACAAGACGGGGTGGCAGGAAGTGAAACCGGTTGTGCACTGCTGTTCCCGCAAACAGCTGTTCGGCAAAGGCAAGGGCTGTTTCACCAATGGCTCGCGGGTCTTGAGCGGCGGTCGCGACAATGTAATTCCGGTCTTCAATCATCCTGATTGCTGAGCTTGACCCGTCAACGCTGACAATCACCAGCTCACGGTTGCTCTCTTTCAACGCTGTTGCCGCGCCAATCGCTGTCGGATCGTTGATGGCGAATATGGCGCCAATATTGGATTGACGTTGAAGTATCTTCTTTGCTGCCTGATAGCCTCCTTCTTGCGTCTGATCCCCGTCTTCACGGTCGACAACAAGAAGCTGCTCCTGCTCCCGCAATGCGCTCAGGAACCCGACAATCCGGTCAAATACGCCGCTCACCGGATTGCCTCCGATGATGGCAATCTCAGTCTGATCGGGTAACCGCTCATTGAGATGACGCCCAACCAACTGTCCAGCAACCACATTGTCGGTTGTCACGGAAGCATCGCAGTTTATAGCGCCTGCATTCATGGCAATCACCAGCTTACCGCGCCGATGCAAGGCTTCAATTCCGGAACCGACCCCATTGGAATCCACTGCATCCACAAGGACCACATCCACCTGTTGGCGACTGAAGTCGCGCAATTGTTCAATCTGTGTCTTGAGCGAGTGTCCCGCATTCAGAACCGTGGTCTGGATGCCTTTGGCATTTGCCGATTCGACGACGCCCTGCTCCTCCTCGACAAAAAATGGATTACCCACCCCTTGGGTTGCCACTCCAATGGATGTCAGCTTCGGCGATTGAGAGGCCTGCGCAAAAGCGAATTCCGCAACCCTGAGTCCGAGCGAATAATTGCCGCCGGTATCGCGGTCGAGCAATCGCTCTGCCATCAGCGCGTTGCAGACATTCAGCACACTCGATTTCGGCGCACCGATCGCTCGTGACAAATCCGAAAGGTTGCTGCTATCCCTTTTGTGCGCAATGTGTTCCAGAATTCGTGCAGCGCGCGTCACTGCGGGGACCCGATCAATTTTGGGAATTGGCGCCAAACTGAATCTCTCCTGAAATTTGGGTCAATGAGTGCTGCCTAGCTGGTAGTTCGTGCAGATTATCGCAATTTCACTCCAAATGGTACGAAATACTGAACGACTTTTACACCGAATTCAACCGCCTACATTGACATTTTGTTCAAAATATCGAGTATAGGAACGGTATATTGGGTTATAAAAACAGAGAATTTTGGAGAAAAGATGAAAAAATTAGGAATAGGCGTGGTCGGGACCGGCTTCATCGCTGAAAAAATCTCCAAGTCGATTGAAAAATCAACCACGAGCGCGCTCACAGCTGTTTCGAGCCGGAGATTGGAAAACGCCGAGGCGTTCGTCAGCGGATTCTCGGCCGCTGTCGCTGTCGAAGGTGTCGATGCGCTGGTCGCCAGGAGCGATGTTGATGCGGTCTACATTGCCGTACCAACGATGGCAAAGGAAGACATAGCACTCATCGCCATCAATGCGGGCAAGCACGTCCTGGTCGAAAAACCTTTCTGGGATGCTGCCTCGGTTACACGGATCGCAGAGGCTGCTCGGGACGCCGGTTGCATTTTCATGGATGCAACGCATTTCGTCCATCATCCACGGACCCGAGACATTCAAAATGCATCCCCTGAAAGAATTGGGACACCAAAATCGCTTCATACCGCGTTTTATTTCCCCAATGCCGACCGATCCAATATTCGGTTTGACCCAAAACAAGAGCCCACGGGTGCCATTGGTGACATGGCCTGGTATTCGATGCGGGCCGTGGTGGAATTTCTGGATCCAAAAGGTGCTGTCAGCACAATTGCAGCGGCAGCCGAGCGCGATACTGAAACCGGAGCCATCATTCGCGTCTCAGGGCTGATCGGATTTGACAGCGGTGAAACGACGACGTTTGACACGGGCTATACTGCGGGCACCATCATCATGGACCTCAGCTTGCTGGGCACTACGGGCATGATCACGTTAGATGATTTCGTGTTGGACTGGGCCAACAGCATCGGCTTTGACAACCCGGAATGCGAGACTGGATATGTATACCGAACCGACATGGCTATGCGTTCGGATTTTGAATTCGTGAAGACACCGTCTGATCTTGCACAAGATGTGCTGATGATCGACAATTTTGCCAATTTGGTGGCTTCCGGAGACCGCGAATCTCAGGCGCATTATATTAAAAATGCCTGCAGAACCCAGCAACTCCTTGATGCGATCTCGTTGGCGCTTCCGGCCGTGTGACGTCAACAACGCGTGACGAAAGACAGGACTGCGAACTCTCGGCGCGCGGATTGAAAGTTTAGAACAATGGATTGAAGCACGCGGCGCGTTGGGTTTCGTCACCGGTCAGTTGGGGTGTTTCAGTTGCACAGGTTTTGATGGCGTGCGGGCAGCGCGCTCTGAAGGCACAGCCGGTTGGCGGGTTCAGCGGGTCAGGAAGTTCGGTTTCCTTGCCTTCGGGCGCGGTCAGTGGCCGCCCGACTACCGGCGCACTGTCAGCCAGCAATTTGGTGTAGGGATGGCGGGGAGCGCGGAACACATCCTCGGCATTGCCAATTTCGACAACAGAGCCGAAATACAGCACCGCAATGCGATCGCTGACGGCTTCGACAACGGCCAGATCATGGCTGATGAAGAGATAGGTCAGGCCAAGCTTTTCTTTCAATGCGGCCAGCAGATTAAGCACTTGTGCCTGGACAGACACATCGAGCGCTGAAACCGGTTCGTCAAGGATCAGGATTTCAGCTTCTGCCGCCAGCGCACGGGCGATGCCGATGCGCTGTGCCTGTCCGCCAGAAAATTCATGCGGATAGCGGTCTAGAAACTCTTCACGCAGACTGACGGTCGCAAATATCTCTGAAATGCGTTTGGCGCGCGCCGTCTTGTCCATGTGATGCAGATGTTTCAGCGGCGCTTCCATGATCTGGCGGATTGTCTTGCGCGGATTGAGGCTGCTGACCGGGTCCTGAAACACATACTGGATTTTCTTGCCGAATGCCGCAGGGTCAGCATTGTCGAGGGGCTGGCCGTTGATTTCGATGGACCCTGTTGTCGGTTCGAGCAGCCCGACCAGCAGACGGGCGAAGGTTGATTTGCCGCAGCCGGATTCACCGACAATGCCAAGCGTTTCGCCTTTTTTCACGTCGAGCGTGACCGGATTGACGGCACGAACCACGCCCTTTGGCGCGCCCAGCAGACGTTTGCCAACAGCAAAGGATTTTGACAAATTTTGCAGTCTGAGCGCAATCGTCATGCCGTTTCCCTTGCCAGTTCGGTTTCCGGATACAGACAACGAACGGCGCGGCTGCCTGATATGCGAAGCGGGATGTCACCGACCGTGCATTCCGTGCGGCATTTCTCACAGCGCTCGGCAAAGGCGCAGCCATCCGGCAGCTTGTCGACGACCGGGGGCAGGCCGGGAATGGCGGCAAGTTGGCGCCGTCCTCCGCCCAGTTCCGGTACGCAGGCGATAAGACGTTTGGTGTAGGGATGCGCCGGATCGGCCAATATTGTGTCCGTTTCACCGGTTTCGACAATGCGCCCTGCATACATGACGGCCACACGGTCACATAATTGTGCAACCACGCCGAAATCATGGGTGATGAAAATGATTGCCAGTCCGTGCTCGCGGCGCAGGTCGTTGAGGAGTGCCAGAATTTGCGCCTGCACCGTCACATCCAGCGCGGTGGTCGGCTCGTCGGCGATGATGATATCGGGGTCATTGGCGAGCGCCATGGCGATGCCGATGCGCTGGCGCATGCCTCCAGACAGTTCATGAGGGTAGCTTTCCGCGCGGTCCTCCGGATTTGGAATGCGTACCGATTTCAGCAGATCTACCGCCTTAGCCCGTGCTGCTGTTTTACTGACATGATGGTGACAGCGGATGGCCTCGGCCAACTGGTCACCGACCTTGTAGAGCGGATGCAGGGTGGCGAGTGGATCCTGGAAAATATAGGCAATCCTGTTGCCCCGATAGGACCGCAGTTTTTCATAGGGCGCGCCAATCAGATCCTCACCTTCATAGATGACAGATCCGCCGGTGATGATGCCGGGTGGTGAGGCGACAAGCCCCATGACGGACAGGGCTGTGACAGATTTTCCGGAGCCGCTTTCACCAATGATCCCAAGGCATTCGCCGGGCTTCACATCCAGATCGACACCACCCACAGCCTTGTAGATGCGGTCTTTTATGTGGAATTGGGTCTGCAAATTATTGATCGACAGAATGGCATTGTCATTGGCTGACGCTGCGGCGACACGGTCGGATGCGATCTGTGTTGTGGCTGTCGGGCGCGACAGAGCGCCGGATTTCAAGCGCGGATCAAGCGCATCGCGCACGCCATCGCCGAGCAGGTTGATCGCCATCACGATGACGAGGATCATGAAGCCGGGGACGATGGATGTGTGCGGGCTGGTAATCAGAGCTGACCGGGCCTCGCCCAGCATCGAGCCAAGGTCGGCCTGCGGTGGCTGGGACCCCAGGCCAAGGAACGACAGGCCGGCGGTTTCCAGAATCATCCAGCCGATTGTGGTGGACATGGCGATGACAATGACCGGCACCACATTTGGCAGGACTTCCGAAAGGATAATTTTTGTGTGTCCGAGCCCGGCGAGTTTTGCCGCATCGACAAATTCCTGATGCGCTATGCCCACCGTGATGCCGCGAATATTGCGCGCGAAGAATGGGATGTTGACGGCGGCGACGGCAATCAATGCGTTCATCAGGCCAGGGCCGAGTGCGGCGACAATGGCAAGGGCGAGCAGGATATAGGGAAAGGCCATCAACATATCGACGAAACGCATGATGATGTTGTCGGTCCGACCGGCAAAATAGCCTGCGATGATGCCGATGGCCGAACCGATGATTGCGGCGATGATGGCAGCGGCAAAGCCGACCGCCAGTGACAGCCGGGTGCCCCACATGAGACGGGATAGCAGGTCACGGCCAAGATGATCCGTGCCAAACAGATGGCCTTCGGAAAATGGGCGCATGAAGCGGTCCGCAGTATTTGTGATATCCGGGTCCATCAGCGGAAGCAGCGGCGTGACGAGTGCCAGCAGAACCACAAGCGCCATGACAACAGCGCCGGCTGCAGCCAGTCTGTTGCGAAACAGCAGTTTGAAGAAGGCCCTCATGTCTTGATCCGGGGATCAAGCATTGACTGGGCGACATCGACGATGATGTTGAAGAGGACGTAGCAGGCCGCGACGAACACCACGCCGCCCTGCACCAGCAGGATGTCACGCTTCAGGATTGCGTCCACCAGCATGCGGCCGATGCCCGGCCACTGGAACACCATTTCGATATAGACCGCGCCAGACAGCACAAAGCCGGCCTGAATGCCGAGCACAGGAATGATCGACACCATCGCTGCCTTCAATGCATGGCGCCAGATGACGCTGCCCTCGCGCACGCCCTTGGCGCGGGCGGTGCGGATGAAATCCTGTCGCAGCACTTCCAGCATGGCCGAGCGCGCAAGACGTGCGACAACACCGGTTGCGACCACGGCAAGGGCCAAAGCAGGCATGGTCAGATGTTTCAGAATGTCGGGAAGGTCTCCGCCACCATAAATCGCGACCATGCCGGAGACGGGCAGCCATTTCAGGTTCACTGCAAACAGAAGAACCATCATCATGCCAAGAAAGAAGGACGGGATCGAAATGCCGAGCAGCACGATGAAGGTGATGGCCTTGTCGGCAGCACCGTACTGGTTTGCAGCCGAGATGACGCCGGCAATGATACCGAATACAGCGCACAGGATGAAAGCGGTTCCAGCGAGGATCAGGGTTGCATTGAAACGCTCCAGAATTTCATCGAGGACGGGACGGTTGAGCGCGAAAGAGCGGCCGAAATCACCCTGCAGCATATTGCCCAGCCAGATGAAGTAGCGCTGCCACATCGGTGCATCGAGACCGAGTTCCTGATTCAGCCTGGCGACATTTTCAGGTGTTGCGTAGGACCCCAGAATGGCGGTTGCCGGATCTCCGGGAATGAGTGCCATGATCAGGAAGACAATCAGCGTTATCCCGAACAGGACGGGTATGGCCGACAGCAGGCGTTTGAGTATGTATCCCGTCATGTGGCGACTTTCCTGTCATGGCCGTCTGTTTGGACGAGGTAGGTGGAGGGCCGGGGAAGGACCGGCCCTACCGATGTCAGTTTACTTCTTTACGACGTCTTTCAGAAGCAGGAAGAAAGACGGTTGCAGGGCGAAGTTTTCAACCCGATCAGATGTCACAGCGTTTTGCTTCCAATTTGCAACAAACACCCAGGGCGCATCGTCATGAACGATCTGCTGCATCTGTTTGTAGAGCGCGGCACGCTCATTCTGATCGGTTGCGACGCGTGCGTCTTCCAGCAATTTGTCGACTTCCGGATTGGAGTAGTAGCCGGAATTGAAACCGCCATCTTCCGGGAACGCACCGGTGCGCAATGCCAGATAGGGCAACGTGTCCGGATCATTTGTCATCCATGCCATTTCTGCCATGTCAGCCTTGCCTTCCAGGCCCGGATTGACCTTGCCGAGGAACGAATTCCATTCATAGGTTTCGATCTTGACGGTTAGACCAACGGCCTGGAGATCGGCCTGAATGGCTGTGCCCATGGCAATCGGATCGAGCATGCCGGAGCCGCCTTCAGTGACATAAAAGGTCAGTTCTGCACCTTCTGCACCAGCTTCCTTCAAAAGCGCTCTGGCTTTGTCCGGATCATATGGATAAGGCTCAAGGCTTTCGTCGTGGGCCCAGGCAAAGGCAGGTGGTGTCGGACCGGCGGCGACTTCTGCAGTGCCTTCCAGAACGTCATTGACCAGCGCTGATTTGTTGATGGCATAATTGGCTGCCTGACGGACTTTCTTGTCGGCAAACGGGCCTTCCTTGGCGTTCAGGATCAGGAACCAGAGGTGTGGTCCGGCCTGCTCGACAATGTTGAATTCATCCCCGGCAAATTGGGACAGCGCAACTGGCGGAACCTCGACCATCAGATCGATACCACCTGCCAGCATTTCTGCGGTGCGCGTGTTTGCATCGGTGATCGGCCGGAACACAACTGTCTGCGTAACAGCCTCGCCATCCCAATAGTCCGTATTCTTTTCTACAACGACGCGTTCATTGGATTTCCACTCGGCAAACTTGAACGGTCCCGTGCCGGATGGATTGCGGCCAAATTCCTTGCCGAATTCTTCAACAGCGGCGGGTGAGACGATCAATCCGGTCGGATAGGCCAGATTGGACAGGAAGGGCGCATAGGGTGCGTTCAGCTTGAATTTGACAGTGGCTGCATCCACAGCTTCGACCGATTCAATGGCCGAGAAGAAGAATGACAGGGGAAACGGGCCTGTGTCGTAATATGGATGATCTTCCTTGAGCATGCGGTCAAAATTGAACTTTACCGCGTCGGCATTGAAATCACTGCCATCGTGAAATTTTACGCCCTCGCGCAGGGTGAATGTGTATTCGGTGCCGACGTCACTGATCTCCCAGCTGCTTGCCAGCGCCGGTTCCACTTCCAGTGTCCCATCCTTGTAGCGCACGAGCCCGTCATAAATATTCATCAGGATACGGAAATCATTCACAGCGGTTACAGCTGCCGGATCCAGTGCTTTCGGCTCCGCGATCTGACCGACAATCAACACTTCAGGAGGCGTTTGTGCATGAGCAGGCAAGGCCAGCGCCATTGTTAGCGCAGCCGTGGCTGCCAGCGCGGTTCGGCGCGTGATGTTCAGTATATTCATCGAGATAGTCCTTTCGGAGAAGATTAATCTAGACATAATGACAGGAAGACGATTTATCATGATAAATTGTATTTGTGCAAATTTTCATGATAAATACAAGGGCTGTTAGAAAAGTTCGGGGCAAAATGACATTTTCACTTTTGGCATATGATCCAGATTCGAAATCCTGGGGCGGTGTGGCCGCCACCGGAAATTTGTGCGTTGGTGGTTGGGTCTTGCGCGGCCGTGCCGGGACCGGCCTGTCTGCATCCCAGGGCCATGCGCCAAGCACGATGTGGGGAGAAGATGTCCTCAATCTGATGGATCAGGAGCTCTCGGCAACCGAGGGTGTCAACAGATTGGTGCAGGCAGATCCCGGACGTGAGTGGCGTCAATTGTCTGCACTGGACAAAAACGGAGATGCAGATGCGTTTTCCGGTGCATCCAATGCCGATTTCAAAGGGCATATTGTCCGCGATGGCCTGGTCGCAAGCGGCAATATCCTGGCCGGTCGTGAGGTGCTTGAGGCTATGCTGGAAGCCATGGAGAGCACCGGGAAACCCTTCGAGGACCGCCTGTTGGCCGCATTGGAAGCGGGCAGCCAGGCTGGCGGCGATGAGCGCGGCGTGCAGTCGGCGGCCATGCTTGTGGTCAGTGAAAATTCTCCGACGCTGGATTTGCGGATCGATTGGCACGAAACGCCGATTTCAGCGCTTGGCCAATTGCTGGCGCAAACCCGAGGTTCAGATTATCGCGACTGGCTGGATGTCGTCCCGACTGCGTCTGATCCGTTCCGGACGCCGGAATCCAAAAATTCCGCAAAAGATATATGATCAATTGCCGCTTCAACCGTCAGACATGAAATTCTTTAACACGTAATCTTCCTGGTTTTGCATCAGTCTTTGCGCATTTTTCATGTGCTCGGACATGACAGAGCGGGCCTTGTCGCTGTCGCCATCACGCAAAGCTGCGACAAGCTGCCTCTGGCATTCGATGCCCTTGCGCCACAAGGTCATGTTGGGTGGATCGTAGAGATGTCGGCTGACGGTCAGGTCGGAGAGAATGCTGGCCATGAAATCAATCAGAAAACCGAGCAGGACATTGTCTGCATAATGCGCCAGACGCATGTGGAAGCGCAGAGAATTGACGTGGTGGTCGCGCTCTTCTTCCAGCGTATTGGCAGGTGATGAATAGCGCGCAATATCCTGCTCCAACCTTTCGATGGCATGATCTGGAAGCTTGCCGGCCAGAGACGCGGCCAGTTCCGGCTCCAGCATGAAGCGCAACTGGTAGATGTCGGCAATGCTGAGATCCTTGAAATAGAAATAATTCCCGAGCAGAGCACGCGCACGCTCATGCGACACCTGTTTGATGAATGAGCCACCGCCCGGTCCGGTCTTGGTTTCGACCAGGCCCTGGGCTTCGAGAATGCGCATCGCCTCCCGGATGGTGCCTTTCGACATTTGGAAGGTCTCTATCATTTCAGTTTCGTTCGGAAGCCGGTCGCCGGCGACCATACCCTTTTCGATCATCAACTCCTTGATCGCATCGGCCACGCGCACGGGTCGGCTGCGCCTCCGCAGGCGCGCCGATCCCTGATCGTCTTCGTTCTCCGATATGTCAGCCATCGCGCATCCTTCAAGCGTTTCGCATTCGGTAGTGTGCACATATCAAGCTCGGGTGACCGGGGTTGTGATTTGTGCTCAATCCATGCATTAAATTGATCATGATAAATTTATATAACTAAGGCAATATGGCTTCGACAGACAAAAATACTTTGCATTGGGGTGAATTGGCGCAAGAGCGTCTGACAGACATAGCATCGTGTACGCTGTCAGGCGATGGCGTTACGCGCTTGCCATTCACCGACGAGCACCGGCGGGCAAATGGGATCATAACGGACTGGATGCAGGCGGCCGAACTTGAAGTTGCCATGGATGCGGCCGGAACTCTGATTGGCCGCCGTGTTTCAGATGGACCCAGAGCAGGCATGACCTTCATCATGGGCTCGCATCAGGACAGTGTGCGCAATGGTGGCCGGTATGACGGCATCATGGGTGTCGCGCTCGCCTGTCTTGCGGTTGAAAAAGCCATGGCGGATGGTGACGAACCGGAGTTCTCTGTCGAGGTGCATGCCTATGCGGATGAGGAAGGGGTGCGATTTCCAACCGCACTTCTTGGACCGCGTGCATTGGCTGGCACATTCGATCCGGCAGTCCTGGAGATGTGTGATGCTGATGGCAAGACATTGCGCGCCGCGCTTGACGGTTTTGGTGCCGATGCGGATGCAATCAGCGGATTGGCGCGCGATCCGGCGGGAATTCTTGGCTATCTTGAAGCTCATATAGAGCAGGGACCAGTTCTTGAGAGGGCAGACTTTGCCGTCGGCACGGTGACATCCATTTGCGGCATCGAGCGCAATGTCATCACGATCAATGGCAAGACCGGCCATGCCGGAACTGTGCCGATGCAAGGGCGGCGTGATGCTTTGGTCGTGGCCTCACACATCATCTCGGAAATCACTGCGCGTGCTCAAAAGCTGGAGGAATTGCGGGCCACATTCGGTACGCTTAAAATCCTGCCAGGCGCGGTGAACCAGATTCCGGAAGTTGTGACCCTGTCGTTGGAAATTCGTTCTCCCAGTGACGGTGAGCGCCAGGCTTTCAGCGCCATGGCAAAAGACTATGCCGAACAAGCCGCGCTTGAAACCGGCTGTCATGCTGTGATGAACCAGACATATGTGCAGCCTGCGCAGCAGTGCCATCAACCCTTTGTCGACAGGCTGCAGAGCGCAACGCTTGCAGTGGAGGGCAGCGAACTTTTGCTGACGTCCGGCGCAACACATGACGCTTCTGCGATGGCCGCGCTCTGCCCGATGGTCATGTTGTTTGTACGGTGTCGCGATGGCGTGTCGCACACACCAGAAGAGTTTGCGTCTTCCAGCGATATGGGCGTTGCCATCCAGGTAATGGCAAAATTTCTCAAATCGCTCTGATCAGTGGCCACATGAACTGGCGACAATCAGTCTGGCAATGTCTTCCAGTGCAGAGCAATGGATGCGTTCATAGCCGTGAGACGAGTCCACGCCGAAGGCGATCAGCCCCATGCGCGCGTCGACACCTGACTGCCGGGCACTTGCCAGATCGGATTTGTAGAACCGGAACACATCGCGCTGATGTTTGATAGCGTTGTTCTGACAGGTTGCGACAAGGTCCCGCGTGAGTGCGTGATCAAACGGGCCTGACTGATCCCCCATTCCGATGGTCACGCCATATTCACGCGAGGCCTGGCCCGGTGCCGTCGTGCCGATATCGACAGCGATCAGATCGCCCACCGCTGGATCGACAATTGCCGACGCGCCCGTTCCGATCTCTTCGCTGACCGTGAACATCAGATGCACATCACGCGTTGGTTTATTGTCAGGATTTTTTAGCAGATCTGCTGCCGCCAGCAGGGCGGCCACACCGCCCTTATCGTCCAGATGCCGGGAGACGATGTAGCCATTGTCGAGAAATTCCGGCTGCGGATCGATGGAAATCATATCACCAATATGGATGCCCAGATCGTGCAGGTCCTGTGTTGTGCTGGCATCCTCATCGATGCGCATTTCGAGATTGTCCCAATTTGCCGGTTGGGTATCAACTTCGGTGTTGAAGGTGTGACCGGATGATTTCAGGGGAAGTATGGTGCCGGTGAAGACACTATCATCCGCATGCAATTTCGCGCGGGCACCTTCAGCAAACCGGGCAGCCCAGGTTCCGACAGGCACCAGTTCAACCCGGCCATTGCTCTTCAATCCCTTGACCTGTGCACCCAGCGTATCAAGGTGAGCGACAAACCCGATGGCATCCGCCTGACGATTAGTGCCTTCGATCACGCAGGCCACAGCACCGTCGCGCATGCGCCGAACAGCAAGTCCCATGTCTGAAAGCCTCGTTTCAACATGATTGCTGATCGCATCACAAAGACCTGTCGGGCTCGGAATGGCCAACAGTGCTGCAAGCTCAGTGGTGATTATGTCGGACAACCCGTCTCTCACACGCGTGCTCCCTTTTTGGATTAATGAAAGGGATATTTATCATGAAAAATTATTGTTGCCACGCGATCTTTGAAAAAAGCTCAGTTTGGTAGCCAGCAGGTTGGTGGCGGAGCGTCGTGAAGAATTTGAACAGATGGGAGGGCGAGAGGGCAGGGGACATGCCTCGCTAAATAGCCAGCACTCGGGCAGATGAATACGTTGCTGTTTGACGAAGATACAAAGGGAAATCGACCTGAAGCAATCACGTGTTATCCGAAGCTGGATACGCGCGTTTGATTAATCATTGACTGCGAAATACTCTGGATTGCTTTCTTGCAGGGCTTTCATGTCGGGCAGGATTTGGCGCAGATGTTCATGCATGGCCTGGGTGATTTCGTCTGCATCCTTTGCGACCAAAGCATTGATGATCCTCTCGTGTTGACTGATGAGTGCATCAAAGGAGGGGGCACCCTGCAGGTTCAGGCGCCGTGCCCGGTCCATCTGGCTTTTTGCATCAACGATATGCTGCCAGACCAAGGGTCGTCCGGCAATCTCTGAAATACGCCGATGCATTCGCTCATCGGATTGGTAGAACAGCTCTACCGCTCCCTCTCTGTTTGCCAGTTTCTGTTCTTCGATGGTTTGCCTGAGGCTCAGTTCACCTATGGCATCTATTTTTTGAGATGCTTCATGCGCAATTGCGGTCTCAAGTGATTCCCGGACAAATTGAGCGGCCGATACAAAGTCCAGACGAATAGGCGCAACCATTCCACCGCGATTCGGGACCAGCTCAACCAGGCCTTCGCTTGCCAATCGCATCAGTGCTTCTCTGATCGGCGTGCGGCTGATGCCAAGCTCCCCGGCCAGTTTCTGTTCACCCAAAGGTGCACATGGCAACAATTCCATGGAGAGTATGCGCCGTTTCAGAACTTCATAAGCCTGCTGGGAACTTCCCAAATGCTTTTGTACGACCGCCATACCTTCAATCCCTCATTTTCGCTCATGCTCAGTGTATCAGCAGATGTTTTCGTTGACATTACCCGAATTTTCATGATTGTATACATGCATGCAATAATGCACAGCATACAAAAATGCATTTATGCAGCTTTATTTCGTTCATGGAGGAACAGCAATGATTAGATTGCCAAAACGTCTTTGTCTCGCAGCTACCGTAGCCACATTATTGATGGGCATTTCGTCAGGGGTGGCGACTGCTCAAAGCCAAACCATTGGGGTCCTGTTTCTTGATTCGCAGGGCTTTTTTGGCGAGATTCAAAATGGAATCGTGGAGGGCGCGGGCAGCGCTGATATCGAATTGCTTTCAAGCAATTCCGAAGCGGATCCGACCAAGGAAGCGACCTTTCTCGACACTGCAATTGGTGCAGGGGTTGCTGCGGTGATCATGTCGCCCGTGTCAACGGAAGCTTCGGTCCCATCCGTTGAACGTGTGGTCGAGGCCGGTATTCCGGTGGTGTGTTACAATACTTGTCTGACGGACGCTGATACCGAACGTCTTGTTGGTGGGCTCGTGACCACAAACCAGTTCGATTTTGGCAAGAACCTTGGCGAACGTGCTGCTGCCTATATTCAGGCCAGCGGAGAAGCGGCACACATCGGTATTCTCAATTGTGACCGTTACGAAGCATGCCAACAGCGTAAAGCTGGTTTTATTGCTGCGCTGGATGAGGCGGGAGTGGACTACAAGATCATTATGGATCAGGAAGCATTTATTGCTGATGAAGCGATACAGACTGCGACTGAAATACTGACAGCCAACCCCGACATCAACCTCATCTGGACTGCAAATGAAGGTGGAACCGTCGGCGCTGTTCTTGGTGTCATGGCAGCAGGCCTTGAAGGTGAGACAGTGGTGTTCGGTTCGGACATCAGCGTGCAGATTGCCCAGATGCTTCAAGATGCTTCCATCCTGAAAGCCGTGATTGCGCAACAGCCACGGGAGATGGGACGCGAAGCTGTGAAGATCGCCCAAAAGCTGATGGCTGGCGAAACTGTCGCGCAAAAATTGATCTATATCCCAACGATGATCGTTTCGGCGGACAATCCTGACGATGTACAGGCATGGATCGACGCGCAATAACGCAGCTACATCAGCTGCTTCGGCATCAGCGTTCGTTTCAAAGCGCTGATGCCGCAATATTTCAAGTGCATCTTTGAAGGCTCTGTCATGTCCATTTCTCCCATTGCGCAGAATACTCGCAATCAAAGCTGGTGGGTCGAACACCTGAATGAGATTGGGCTGTTGATCGCACTATTTGTGCTGGTTGCAGTGTTTTCGCAGACAGCGCCCAATTTCTTGTCTGACCGAAATCTGATCAATATCTTGCGCTCGGCGGCCTATGTCGGAATTGTCGCATTTCCGATGACCTTCGTCATCATCGCGGGAGAAATCGACATCAGCGTAGGCCCCGCGGTTGCTTTCGCCGGTGTGGCGTTTGCACAGCTTGTCTCGGCGTTCGCCATTCCCATTCCGCTGGCGTTGCTTCTGGTATGTGCCTTTGGAGCGCTCTTGGGCGGCGTTTCGGGTTGGTTGAAGGTGCGCTATGCGGTTCCGACCTTTATTTCCACATTGGCCCTGTGGAGTGCTTTGCGTGGCGGCGCTCTGTGGTGGTCTGATGCACTGCCGGTCATTGTTCCCAGCCGGGAATTTCGGGCCGTTTTAGGTGGTGACTTTCTTGGGTTGCCCACCGTGGTCTGGTTGATGTTGGCAACATTTGTCTTGTTTTCCTATCTGGCCATTCTCAGCCGATACGGGCGTCACATTTATGCGCTCGGTGCCAACGCTGCTGCTGTTGCTGCGCTTGGAATAAACAGCGCACGTCTTCGCATCTCGATCATGGCTTCTACCGGCATTTTTGCAGCTTTGGTTGGTGTCTTGATTGATGCTCGCCTCGGTTCCGGCAATGCAAATGCCGCAACAGGGCTGGAGTTTGATGTTATCGCCGCAGTGATTGTTGGTGGCACTCTGCTGACCGGCGGACATGGCCGGATGACGGGAACACTTTTGGGTGTTCTTGTGATAGCGGTGCTTGCCAATGGTCTGGTGTTGAACGGCGTTGATCCGGATGTACAACAAGTTGTGCGCGGGGGCGTGATCCTGCTTGCGGTGCTGGTGAATGCTGCCCTGGCGAAGCGCGCGCATGGAGCGACAGGCAAATGAGCAGGCAATCTGAGAATTCAACGCTTCTGGAAATGCGCGACATTGCAGTGAGCTTTGGCGCAGTTCGAGCTCTGGACGGGGTCAGTTTTTCGCTGAAAGCGGGAGAAGTTCTGGGCCTTATGGGAGATAATGGCGCTGGCAAGTCGACGATGGTGAAAACAATCGCTGGCAATCTGACCCCCACCTCGGGAAGTATTCACCTGTCAGGCCAGCCCACCATATTTAACGGTCCGTCTGACGCCCGCGCGGCAGGCATCGAAGTCGTGTATCAAGATCTGGCTTTGTGCAACAATCTCAGTGCCGCGGAAAACGTCTTTCTGGGGCGTGAAATCATGCATCGAATTGCCGGTATACCTGTTGCGGTCAATGGTCGTGAAATGCGCGACCGGGCGGCCAGGCTTTTTGAGGAGTTGCAGTCCGACACACGCGCCAACCAGATGGTCAATTCCATGTCAGGGGGGCAACGGCAAGCCGTTGCGATTGCGCGAACACGTCTCAACAAGTCCAGGATCGTTCTCCTGGATGAACCCACGGCTGCAATTTCGGTGCGGCAGGTTGAGCAGGTTCTCAAGCTCATCAAACGGCTTCAGGAACAAGGTGTGGCGGTGGTCCTGATATCACATCGCATGCCTGACGTGTTTTCGGTCGCTGATCGAATTGTGGTTCTACGTCGTGGCACAAAGGTTGCCGATGTCATGACTGCAAAAACTTCGCCTGAAGAGGTGACTGGGCTGATTACCGGAGCTGTGGAGCGGGTGGGGGTATGAGGGTTCAAAATGAACGATTGCGGCTTGATATCACCGAATTTGGTGGCATGATTTCTGCAGCTGAACTGGTTCTGGATGATGCTCGCGTCGTGCGTCCATTTTTCGAGAACCCGTGGCGTGAAGATGCCCGGATAGACGACCCGTTCGTTCGCAATCTCGGGTCGGAATGGGTATGTGTGCCGTTCGGCCTGGCTGATGCTCCCGGTGAGTTGCCTGAGGATTGGCGGTTGACCGCGCCTGATCAAGTGGATTGGAACGATGTGATCCATGGTTTCGGATCGCATGCTGATTGGAAATTGTCGCAGACTTCAAGTGAAAGCGTGCATGCGCAGATCGAATATCCGCTGCAATCTCCGGTAGCTCGGCTGGAACGACAGATAGAATTGCAGCCCGGTAGCAGCAGAATCAATTTCTCGTTTACCGTTCATGCTCGGCGTGATGCAAAGGTCGGTCTGGGCGTGCATCCTGTTTTCAATTTGCAAGGCCTTTCCGCGTGTGATGGGCGGATCATCGTCGACGGAGATGATGCGGCATGGAGCTTTCCTGTTGATGTCGAACCTGGCCGCAGCCGTTTTGCGGCCGATCAGCGCGCTGTTTCGCTTCGGGAAATGAAAGATGTTTCAGGAGCGGTCGTGGATGCGACCAGAGTTCCACTTGATAGTCGCACAGAAGATCTGTTGCTGCTTACCTCCACCAATGGACAGGTGCGCCTCGAGCTTCCCAATGCAGGATACAGCGCGACTGTGTCCTGGGATGCGTCAGAATTGCCGTCTTGCGCGCTTTGGTACTCCAATCGTGGTCGCGATTATGCGCCCTGGGATGGCCGGGTTTGCGCCATCGGAATTGAGCCCGTCGCAGCGGCCTTCAATTTAGGTCAGCCTCATAATGTGTCACCCGACACACCTTTGGCGCATGCCGGTGTGCGCACGGCAGTGCAACTCACTGAGGGTGCTGGCTGGACAACGAATTATTCCATTGAATTTGAAAGTTTTCCTGCATCTGCAGCGGATATCAAGAGGGGAAAATCATGACGAGTAAGGTCTATCTGGTCACGGGCGCTGCGAAAGGCATCGGTGAGGCGGTCGTGCATAAATTGGCGAAAAGCGGCGCAGCCTTGATCTGCCTGGATATAGATGAAAGTGGATTGTCGGAACTGGCGGTCAAACTGCAGGCGCTGGGTGTACGCGCTGAAACCGTTGTGGGCGATGTCAGTAACCCGGCTGACTGTGATGGCGCAGTCAAGCGTGCTTTGAGCGTGTTTGGTCGTTTGGACGGACTGTCCCACAATGCCGGCATTCAGCGTTATGGCAGTGCGCTTTCAACGCCGCATGAGGTTTGGAACGAAGTGCTAAGCGTAAATCTGTCGAGTGCCTATTACATGGCACAGGCTGCGCTGCCGGCTTTGATTGAAACACGCGGTTCGATTGTCTTGATGGGCTCGGTGCAAAGCCTCGCTAGCCAATCAAATGTTGCTGCCTATACAGCTTCCAAACACGGATTGGTTGGGTTGATGAAATCTATCGCGGTGGATTTTGCCAGCCAGGGTGTTCGTTGCAATGCGGTGGCGCCCGGTTCGGTTGATACACCAATGTTGCGCGATGCTGTTGCACTTGCTGACGACCCGGAGGCCGTTATGCGCACCATTCGTGGCATGCATCCTCTCGGCCGCGCTGCAGCTTCAGGAGAGGTTGCGAATGTCGTGAGCTTTCTGCTGTCAGAAGAGGCCTCCTTTGTAACGGGAGAAACGGTTCGAGTGGATGGCGGCCTCTTGACGATTATTGGCGGATCGCCAAAGGAGGAAAAGTAATGAAGATTGCGGACATCAAAGTAACAACAGTCGCCGTTCCCCTGGAGGCACCATTGCGCCATGCCAATGGAACCCATTGGGGCCGCTTTATCCGGGTGATCGTGGAAGTTGTGGACGATGAAGGTCGTTCCGGCTGGGGAGAAATGGGCGGTGGCGGGCAATCGGCCGAGGAAGCCATTCTGTCGCTCAAACCATATCTTATTGGTCATGATCCGATCCAGCTTGAGCAATTGCGCTGGAAGCTGATGAACCCAACCGCCAGCCTGTACAACAACCGTATGCAATTGCATGCGGCGATTGAGATGGCTTGCATGGATCTTGCCGGAAAGCAGCGCGGACTGCGTGCATGCGATCTGCTGGGCGGTGCTATACGCGAACAAGTGCCTTTTGCAGCTTACCTGTTCTATCGCTACGAGAACGAACAAGGCACGTCTGGAGGCGAAACCCAGCCGGACGAAATTGTCGCCATGGCAAGGGAATTGAAACAGAAGCACGGATTTTCCTGTCACAAGTTGAAAGGCGGACATTTCCGGCCCGATCATGATATCGCCGTTATGGAAGCATTGGCAGATGCATTTCCGCAGGACACATTCCGTCTGGATCCTAATGGTGTCTGGTCTGTCGAAGAAGCAATTCGGGTTGGTCAGGCAATTCAGCATCTTCCCAATGACTATCTTGAGGACCCGACCTGGGGCCTTGAAGGCATGCGCAGGGTTCGAGAAAAGTGCGCGATACCAACTGCAACCAATCAGGTGGTTGTGAATTTCGAGCAATTGGCACAATCAATCCGCCATACTCTTGTCGATGTCGTCCTTTTGGATACCACATTCTGGGGTGGGCTACGTCAGGCATACAAGGCCGGCACGGTGCTTGAGACGTTCCAGCATTCAGCGGCGGTGCATTCGTCAGGTGAATTGGGTGTGCAGCTCGCATCGATGTTGCATCTGGGGGCTGCGCTTCCAAATCTGAACTTTGCCGCCGACGCGCATTACCATCATTTGCAAGACGACATCATCGTGGGTGGTCCGTTGAAGTATGAAAACGGTGCCATTGATGTCCCCAAAGGACCGGGCCTGGGTGTCGAAGTGGATCGAGATAAACTTGCCAGATATGCCGAGTATTATCGAGAAGTCGGCGGCTATCATTATGATCGGGATCCTGGGCGACCTGAATGGTTTTCGGTCTTTCCTGAAAAGCGCTTCGCCGATCCCTGCATGAAGACGCCACCTCACAGCCGTCCTCTGCGTGTCGTTTCGGGAGCCAGTTGATGGCTGTTGTCAAACTTCAAAACCTGATCAAGGTCTACGGGTCGGCGCTGGCAGTCAAAGGCGTGAATCTGGATATTCCCGAAGGTGCTTTCACCGTCTTTGTTGGCCCCTCAGGCTGCGGAAAGACTACGACACTTCGGATGATCGCTGGTCTGGAGAGCATTTCGCACGGTGATCTGCTGATGGATGGCGAACGGGTTAATGACTTGCCATCTCGCGAGCGTGGTGTTGCGATGGTATTTCAGTCATACGCGCTATATCCGCACAAGACTGTCCGGCAGAATCTCGAATTTTCCCTGAAGCTGGAAAAGCTGCCGCAAGCAGAGATCGATCGGCGGATTGATGAGGCCGTCTCGGTTCTGGAATTGCAACCATATCTGGACAGAAAACCGGCTGCGCTTTCTGGCGGGCAGCGACAACGTGTGGCGATGGGACGCGCAATCGTACGCCAGCCCAAAGTGTTTTTATTCGATGAGCCGCTTTCAAATCTGGACGCAAAGCTGCGCAATCAAATGCGTGTCGAGATCAAGCAACTCCAGCGTCGATTGGGGGTCACCACAGTTTATGTGACCCATGATCAGGTTGAAGCGATGACGATGGCCGATTTGATCGTGGTTATGCGGGATGGCCGCATCGAGCAGACGGGCAGTCCGATTGACGTGTTCGAACGACCGGCCAATGAGTTTGTTGCTGGTTTCATTGGTACGCCGCAAATGAACTTTATTGACGGTTCGATCAGTGATGATGGCAAAGCGGTGCTGCCCTCAGCAGGCATCGAACTTCAATTGCCTGAAGGTCGCTTTGATCTGCCAGCTTTGCGTCAGCGCGCTGTCAGACTGGGGTTTCGGCCTGAAGATATTGTTCCCGATGGCCACGGGATTCCAATCGAAAATGGCCAAAACATCACCGCGCCCGTGACCTTCAGTGAAATGCTCGGAAATGAGACGCTGCTGTTTGGACGGTTGGGTGAGAATGATTTTGTTTCACGCATGCAAAGGCCGCGATTGGTTGAGCGCGATGAAACCCTGAATTTCCGGATCGATCTCGATCGTATCCATCTGTTCGATCAAGAAACCGGAGAGTCTCTGCGTCTACCACGCAGTTAATTATCATAGAAGCTGGAGGAAAACATGACTTTCAAAACTAAGATAGCAGCAGCCGTGCTTGGAGCAGGGGCCCTATGGGCCTCAGGTGCCGCAGCTGACGTAGAACTGGTTCACGACAAGGGCTTCTGGTCCGAGGCTCTTCAGGAAATGGGCGATGCTGCAGGCGAAATGACCGGTAACCGGATCATTGAAACTGCGTATGCGAACCCGGAACAATACAAGGCCTTTATCTACACATCGGCCGCCAGTGATGACATGCCCAACATGTTCACCTGGTGGACGGGCGGTGTCTATGAAGATCTGGTCGACACCGGACAAATTGCTCCTCTCGATGACGTGTGGGACGCGATGATTGCCCGTGGCGACTTCGATGCTGGTCTGCGCGATTTCTACTCAGTGGGTGATCATGTCTACGGTGTACCGTTGCACCTGTCCCGCTGGGTTGCGCTTTACAATAAAGAGCATTTCAAATCAGTGGGTCTGGATGAGCCACAGACCTGGGAAGATCTTGTCGAAGATGCAGCAAAACTCAAGGCTGCTGGAATTACGCCGTTTCATGCCACCACACAGGATGGCTGGCGTGGTTTCATTTGGTTCCAGGAAATCATGATCCGGACCAATCCTGAAGCCTATGCCGGGTTACATGATGGCTCGGTGGCTTACGACAGTGAACCTGTCCGCGCAGCTTTTGAAATCTGGTCCGATTGGTATCAAAAAGGTTACTTCACCGATCCGCGGTCGAATGACGAAGTTGCGGATTTTGCGCGCGGTGAAGGGGCGATCTATCTGATTGGTGATTGGGCGGTTGGGCTTGTCGAAGCCGCTGGCATGAAGAGCGGTGAAGATTTTTCTGCCTTTATCGTACCGAATATGGATCCGAAGCTTCCATCCTCCACAATTCTGGAAGGAGCTCCATTGGTGCTTTCGGTTGCCGGTATGAAAGATCCGGATACTTTGGCTGGTTTGGAATTCTTCGTATCTGTTGACGGTGCCAATGCCTGGGCCAAGGCGTCCGGCAACTCCATTGGCAACGCCAATGCTGAAGCCCCCAACGCCATCGTCGAAAAGATCAATGCTGATGTGGCCGAAAAGGGAACCATCGCGATTGATCGTTGGTGGGAAGCTGTGCCAGCTGAATTGCAGGGCGAGTTTGTGGCCGAGTTCAACCGTTTCATGCTGGACCCGACCATGGATACCGCTGAGCAGGTGATGAGCAATCTTCAGTCGTTGAACGAAGAATACTGGGCTGAAAACTAGACTGAATTCTTTGGTGGGGACGGTTCAGTCCGCCCCCACCGCATCATGAACGAAGAGGCATTTATGGCGGAGAATTCACAAGAAACGGATGAGCAATTGCTGGACCGGATCGGACGAGATGTTCTTCTGGCGCAGGAGCGCAAACGCGGCGTGCTCGCGTTTCGTAGCGCGGTGATGTTCATGGCCCCGGCGGCTTTCATTGTGTCTGCCGTTTTGCTGTTTCCTGTTGTTTATAATGTCTATCTCAGCTTCACCAAGTGGAAGCGGTTCAAGGGATATGATGAATTTGCGGGCTTCGGAAATTATGAACGCCTGACCACCAATCATTTTTTCACCGAAGCCTTTGCGAATACCGCCATTTGGGTTGCAGCCTCGATTACATTGCCCTTGCTGCTCGGTTTGGGGTTGGCATTGCTCTTGCGCAATGTACCGGGCGAGGGTTTGTTCAAGACGATTATATTCATTCCACGTATTCTGGCTCCCACGGCCGTTGCTGTGCTCTGGTATTATGTTTACGCACCTGACGGCATCGTAAATTGGTTTCTTGGTCTGTTTTTGCCCGGCGATGTTGATATTGGCTGGCTGTATCAGGACAACACTATCACACCGTCCATTATCGCAACATTCGTCTGGCAGTCTGTTGGCTTGGTGATGGTACTGATCCTTCTGGGACTGGCGGCCATTCCGCGGGATCCGATCGAGGCCGCGACAATAGATGGCGCGACGCCATTTCAGGTCTTCCGGCACATTGTGTTGCCGTTGCTGTCGCCAACCATCCTCGTCGTGACAATCCTGTCGGTTCTTGCCGGGTTCACTGCGTTTGATCTGCTGTGGGTGATGGGGACGAGTTATCCGGGCCAACGTACGCTTTCGCTCGCTGTCTTCATGTATTTTGAAGCATTCCAGAAAGGATCGTGGGCATTCGGTTCCGCTATCGCTGTGGTGATCGGGTTTGTCGTTCTGTCTGTCACCTGGATTCAGGCATTGCTGCAGAACCACATTGATAAAATGACGAAATAGGAAACCATCATGGCATCATCCATTGACGATCTGGATCTCAAAGCACTTGTCGCTGCTGAACGCCGAAACAACCGGCCGAACTGGCCGTTGGCGGTGCTGGCATTGGTGATCAGCGCTGTGTGGATTGTTCCATTCTACTACATGGCTACGTCGATTTTCAAAACGACCGAAGAATACTCGCAGAACCATCCGCTTTCATTGCCAGCGAGTTGGCACCCGGTGATAGAGAATGCGGTGACCGCATGGACGAATGCCAAGATGGCATCCGGACTGCTCAATTCGATGCTGTACAGCACAGTTGGCGCCGGTCTTGCGGTGTTCATTGCTGCACTGGCTGCTTACGGACTGACGCGGTTCGATTTTCGGGGACGCAATCTGTGGTTCATGCTGATTTTTTCTGGCACCGTGTTTCCTTTGCAAATGTATCTGATCCCTCTCTTCTTTACGTATCAAGGGCTCAACCTGCTGAATACACACGCGGGAATGCTGATCTTTTATACGGCGATCTGCATCCCTTTCCCTGTGCTGGTGTTGCGCAATTTCATGAACGGGCTTTCGCGCGAGATGGATGAAGCTGCCCGGATGGATGGTGCACACGAACTCACGGTCTTTCTTAAAATCATTCTCCCGAATTGTTGGGGACCAATGACGGCAACCTTTTTGCTGCAGTTCACCTGGATTTGGAATGATCTTTTGTTCTCAACTGTTCTGGCCAATAAAACCGATGTCCGCTCGATCATGAATGCACTTCAGACGTTCCAGGGAAGTTACGCTTCCACCGGTCCGAATGTGGTCATGACGGCCACCATCATAGCCTCTCTGCCATCACTGATTTTGTTCTTCCTCTTGCGTCGCCACTTTATGGAAGGCATGCGCATCTCGACTGTTTAATCCAGGAAATGAAGACTATGTTCCGCACACAAGATGCAATCAAAACGCACATAAAAAGCCTGCTGGAATTCTACTATCCCCGGGTGATGGACACCGAGAATGGTGGGTATTTCGGCGGACTCAGGGATGACGGAAGTATCTATGATGCTGACACGCGTCATCTGGTTGATGTGTGCCGCCATATTTACAACTTCTCTACGGCTTCATGCCTGTTTGATTCAGCCGAGATGAAAGCCGCAGCACAGCACGGTTTGCAATTTTTGAATGAAACGCATCGCTTGCCGCAAGGCGGGTTTGCCTGGGTTGTAAATCGGCGCGATGTGGTCGATGCCACGCGCCATTGTTATGGGCACGCATTTGTACTGTTAGCTGCGTCCGCTGCTGTAAAGGCCAACATTGAAGGCGCCAGTGATCTTGTGGAAGAAATCTGGCAGGTTCTGGATGATCATTTTTATGAAGCTGGTGCCGGGCTTTATGTTGACCAGATCGGTGCTGACAATTGGCAAAGCGTTGATCCCTATCGTGGCCAGAATGCCAATATGCATCTTTGCGAGGCGATGCTGGCTGCGCATGATGCGACTGGCGTGACACGATATCTTGATCGTGCGCATGGTTTGGCCCGGAAAATCTGTGTCGACCTGGCGCGCGAAACCGAAGGTTTGATTTGGGAGCATTACAGCTCGGATTGGAACGTTGACTGGCAGTATAATCTCGACGATCCCAAGAACCTGTTCAGGCCCTATGGATATCTGCCGGGACACTTCGTGGAATGGACCAAGCTGCTGGTGTTGCTGCACAAGGCGCGCCCGGAAGACTGGATGCTGGAGCGTGCCCGGGCGCTGTTTGATGTTGCCGTCAGCACATGTTGGGACGATGTGCGAGGCGGGTTTCACTACAGTTTCGCGCCGGGCGGAGCCATTCTGGATACCGATCGATATTATTGGGTGGTGGCTGAAGCTATTGCGGCCTCTGCCTTGTTAGCTGACGCAACCGGGGATGCCGAATATTGGAAATGGTACGATAAATTTTGGCAGTACGCCGATCACAGCCTGATCGACCACAAGTTTGGCGGTTGGTTCCGCCTGGTTGACGTTGCGGGAGAGACATTTGACGATCTGAAGAGCCCGCCAGCCAAAACCGACTATCACCCATTATCCGCCTGCGCGACCGTTCTTCCACTTCTAAAGCGAGTATGACATGACCCGAAATTTCTTGAGCAATCTGGTTGGTTCGTTTGCCTCACCTGCGGCCGAGAACCCGACGGTGGCTATTATGGAAGCTGCATTTCAGCACCACGATCTGGATTGGCGTTATCTGAACTGTCTGGTGGAACCAGATGATTTGAAGGGCGCAGTGGAAGGCGCCTGGGCGATGGGTTGGCAAGGGTTCAATTGCTCCATACCGCACAAGATCAAGGTCATTGAACATATAGAGACACTGGGCAAATCCGCCGAGATTATCGGTGCGGTCAATACGATGATCCGAACCCCGAGCGGTTTCATTGGCGAGAACACAGATGGGCGAGGGTTTGTCCGGGCCGTATCGTCTCATTGCGATCTTGCGGGCAAACGAATTGTTCTGTTTGGCGCGGGGGGCGCTGCCCGTGCACTGGCTGTGGAGATAGCTCTTGCGGGTGCGGCGGAGCTGATTATCGTCAATCGAAATGAGGGGCGTGGTCGTGAACTTGCAGCACTGATCAATCGTGCGACCCCGGCTAACGCGGTTTATGAGCCTTGGGCGAACACATTCTCGATTCCGCTTGGAACAGATATTGTGATCAACGCAACCAGCATCGGTCTGTTTCCAAATGTTGATCAGGAGCTGGATGTCAATTGGAAGAGCTTTGAACCACACATGATCGTTTGCGATGGCGTGCACAATCCCCCGCAAACCCAGTTTCTGCGACGCGCAGCCAGCATTGGTTGCACAACTGTCAACGGCATCGATATGCTGGTGAATGTCTGCGCGGCCTGCATCGATCATTGGACGGCGGTTTCAGTGGATCTCGATGTCATGCGTGCAGCCGTCCGCGATTTGGACAAGTGACGGGAATTCCCGGTGGGACTGCGAGACTGAGTTTCTGACTGGGGCCTTAGCGACAACAGTCTGGCTTAAATCAGGATGGATTCTTAGAACCTAGGTGAGTCTGACCCAAATTTTTTTAGGGTTGTTCTTCGGGTCGGACATAATGAAAATGGCGGAGAGACAGTCCGCCTATGCAGTTTTCTGCTGTGCTCGTATGTGTCCAGTAAGCCTCTGAATTTATTAATATTTGTCAAATATTTGTTCGCTCACGTTATTTTTTATTCGCCAGAATCCAAGTAATTATTTGGGGTTATATTTAATTCTATTACTGAGAGAAATAGACTGCTTGTTCAGTATCAGGCGCGTTAAACAACATTCAAGAGTTTCATCGATGAATGGCTTCCTGAAATCCAATCTGAATTTCAGAACGCCAAGCATTCTAAGCAATGCGACATGACACTTAATCATTATGCGATGCCACTTCATGCCTTGCCGATCGAGGGCATAACAACCGATCATGTTTTGGGTGTCCTTAAGCCCATATGGGCAGAGAAGCCTGAAACCGCTTCCAGACTGCGTGGTCGGATCGAACGGGCTTTGGATGCCGCCAAAGCACGCGGCCTTTGCTCAGGAGAAAACCCTGCTGCGTGGCGCGGGCATTTGCAGACCCTGTTGCCAAAACCGAAGAAGTTGAGCAGAGGGCACCAACCGGCAATGCCCTACGAAGATATTCCTGAGTTCATTGTACGGCTTCGGTTCTTGGGCAGTGTTTCTGCTTTGGGGTTAGAATGGCTCATCGTATCCGGATCAAGGTCAAATGAAGTGATGGGAGCTGTATGGAGCGAAATTGATGAGGCGACAGGTATTTGGACACTACCGGCCAATCGCATGAAGAGCGGCCGCGAGCACCAGGTGCCATTGGTTTCAAGACACTTTGAAATACTCGACAAAATTCGGATCTTGAAAGGTGAGGGGGATTATCTGTTTCCCGGGCAGCGTAGAGGGCGTCCATTGTCGGGTATGGCATTTTTGATGCTGATGAGGCGCCTGAATGTCGGCCATTATGTGCCACACGGTTTCCGATCATCTTTTCGCGACTGGACCGGTGATGAAACCGATTTCTCCCGCGATGTTGCAGAAATGGCGATTGCCCACAAAGTGGGTAACAGCGTTGAGATAGCCTATCGTCGGCGCAAGGCCATTGAAAAAAGGCGCGAATTGTTGCGCCAGTGGGAAGGCTATTTGAGTACTCGGGTGCAACGTCAGGACAGCGAGGTTCTCCAAGATGGAAAGTGAAAATCAGACCGCAGATCGAATAATCAAAGTCGATTATTTTATGTCACAAGTGAAAATGGATGCGCTTTTTCGTGCAGCCCGAATACGATCTGATCAAGAAATTTCGGAGGAATTCGTGAAGCGTTGGCTTGAAAATGCTTACTTGGAATATCTTCTGTATTCACCCAGAGAAAATTCCGGAATGGATTCAACGATCATTCCAAGACGTGGATCGACGCATTTGATCCCAATTGGGAGCAACAAGAAAAAACTTTCAACGATTTCTGTGAAAGCTGAGAAGGCAACCAAGCATGGGCAAGCCACAATTGCTGGCAAGCTAACAGCAAAACTGCGAAAGACAGTAAATAATGCTTTCGATCAGTTGCTGATGAAGCTGACATTTCCTCTTCCTGGTGCGCGTGATGACAAACGTGATCAGGAATTGATGCGAATTTTATCCTGGACCTTTGATGGAGACGTCGACAGGCTGGAAGTTCTTCTGGAGCGTATTTCGGGTTCTTCGAATTTCGTTGTCTGACTGAGTTGACGCGACACAGTCCGTTGGTCCTGAGACGTCAAAAAATCAGGCTGAATATTGCTCGGAAATTTCGCTGGCGCAGCGCGTCAATTCTTGAATTATCATCGCCTGATCAGCTGATGATTTCGAGACTTCATGCAGCATTGTCGTTGTCAGAGCCATGTTGCACCGTCCTGTCACTGTATCCACAATCGGCGCGGAAAGGCCGCTCAAGCCAAATGCAAAGCTCTGCTCAACGGTGGCATAGCCTGCAGCGGCAATTTTTGCGAGTCTGTCGCGAATTTTCTTCTCCTGATCCTTTGACAGCTTGCGACTGCCATGCTGCAGGACTGCATCCACTGTCGCCGAATTTGAAAACGCAAGGATGCAAAGACCGGAGGGCGAATCGTATATGGCGCGTCGGTGGCCCACCGGAACAGAAATATTCAGATTATCGGGATGCTCTACCCGCAATATGACGATGATTTCGGTTTTGGAACGCAGTGCCAGATGGCAGGATTGCCCGGTTATCTGGCAAAAATCTTCCATTTTGGGAATGGCTATGGCCGTGGCCTGGGTTGCGAAAGATCGTTGCTGGCGAAGCGAAAATAGCTTGTCGGTAATCTCGAACGTGTCGCCGTTTCGGGTTTTTTGAATAATACCACGCCGTTCCAGAACCGACAGCATGCGAAAAATTTCACCTCGGGACCGCGCCAGCCCCTGGGCAATCTCATTGATTGTCTTCGGCTCTGTGGTGCGGGCCAGGAACTCCACGATATCGAGGCCTTTTTCCAACGCTGGCGCTGTGTATTTTGGACTGTCTTTTTCATCTTCAATCGACATATTTTTTCCTTTGCCCTTACGAAGCAATACGCCCGTCTGATACCGAATCCGGACGTTAGTGTATCAAGTCTGCGGTAGCAACCGACGCTGAAACGCGTCGGCCTTTTCAGTACAGTCACCGGGTCGTTATCGAAAAACGCCAGCAAATTTATCCTCACCACATCAACCGTGCGAGGAGGTTCTCCGCCAACATTTTCACCAGACCAACCACAGCTCCCGGCTTGCAGCAAACCACTAGACGTTGACGATCTGTTCAAACTATGTTTCATATACAAATAATTATTCGTATATGCAAAGTTATAAGATGAAGGAGCCTTCGGTGGCGACGATTGAAATTCGTGATTTGTCGAAGAATTACGGCACGCTGGAGGTCATGTCCTCAATCAATCTTCCGATTGAGGATGGCGAATTCTGCGTTCTGGTCGGGCCGTCCGGCTGCGGTAAATCAACCTTGCTGCGCATGATCGCGGGCCTTGAAGAAGTCACATCCGGCTCGATTTTGATCGATGGCGAAGATGTCACCAATCAGCGTCCCGGTGAACGTGATCTGGCCATGGTGTTTCAAAGCTACGCGCTCTATCCGCACAAGACCGTTCGCGACAATCTGGGTTTTAGCCTGAAAATGCATCGCGTTGAAAAGCGCGAGGCAGTGACGCGGATCGAAACAGTGGCCAAAACGCTCGGGCTTGAGCTTTTGCTCGACCGCCATCCCGCGCAATTGTCCGGCGGCCAGCGCCAAAGGGTGGCCATGGGGCGTGCCATGGTGCGCAATCCGAGCGTGTTCCTGTTTGATGAGCCCTTGTCAAATCTGGACGCCAAATTACGGGTTCAGATGCGCACCGAAATTCGGGCTCTGCACCAGCGCATCAACGCGACAACGGTTTATGTGACCCATGATCAGATCGAAGCCATGACGATGGCTGACCGGATCATTGTCATGAATGGCGGAACCATTGAGCAGTCCGGCCCGCCACTGGAACTGTTCGACAATCCCGCAAATGTATTCGTTGCAGGATTTCTTGGCTCGCCGGCCATCAATTTCCTGAATGGCAATGTAGAACGTGGCGCCAGTGGGTTGGTCGTGGAATTGGATGAGGGCACGGTGTTGCCCTTGCCAAACCTGACGGATGCGATGGAGCATACCAGTATCACGCTTGGCATTCGGCCTCATCAACTTCGCAGGACAGCTGATGGTCCTATCAAGGTCCAGGTGAAAGTTGTTGAACCGACCGGTGTCGAGACGCTGGTCTTCGGCTCATTCGCCGACAAGCCCATAGTCTGTCAGTTTGCAGGCCGGGATTTGCCAAAGCCGGATGAAATTCTGAACCTGACGCCAGAACCAGGCAGCACGTTGCTGTTCGACAGCAAGACTGGAGAACGGCTGTGATGGAACGTGGAACGCCAGGACGGTTTGCCGGAAAAACGGCTCTAGTCACCGGTGGTGCGGCCGGTATCGGCTGGGCAACAGCAATGTCATTGCTGAAAGATGGAGCCCGGGTCGCCATTTGCAGCCGGAAGGGTGCATCACTTGAACGGGCAAAAAAATGGGCGGAAGAAACTGACCCCGATAATCTGTTGGTTTTTGAGGCAGACGTTTCCAGGCAAGCGGACATGACCCAGCTGTTCGAGAGCCTGGCTGATGCATTTGGCAGCCTTGATTACCTGGTCAACAATGCGGGGATCGACAGCTTCCAGAAACTCGACGCCTTTTCGATCGAGCGCTTTCGCAATGTCATGGACGTGAATGTCACCTCGCTGTTTCTGGCGGTGTCAGGTGCACTGCCCCTGATGCGCTCTGCTGAAAGCGCTGCGATCGTCACAGTCGGGTCCATCCATGGTCACATTACCACGGCAGGCCGCAGCGATTATGTGACCTCCAAGGCCGCATTGATTGGCGCGACCCGTGCATTGGCTCTGGATCTTGCGCCTGACCATATTCGCATCAATCTGGTGTCGCCCGGCGCCATCGAAACACCCATGCTGTTGCGTGGGTGGGCGGTCAAGGCACCGGAGGCTGACCCGGACACATTGAGAGCTCGGGCAGGGGCCCTGCATCCCTGCGGCCGTATCGGGCAGCCAGAAGACATCGCAAGCGCAATCAAATTCCTGCTTGGTGATGAAGCCGGCTTTATCAACGGAACCGAATTGCTGGTGGATGGCGGACTTGCCTGCAAGCTGGCCATGACAACCCTGTGGGAGGATTGAGCGTGTATCAAATCAAACGCGATTTCCTGTTCTTTCTGGCACTTGTCTCACCGGCCATTCTGATCGTCGGCGTGCTGATCATCTATCCGGTTATCAATGGTGTCTATCTCAGCTTTACCGATGCCAGCCCGCTGCGCCGTGGCGCGTTGAATTTTGTCGGGCTGGAAAACTACACCTTTCTCCTGGAAGACAATGTCTTTTACGCCTCGGCGTTCAACACCAGCTACATCGTGTTCATCTCCTCGGCTCTTGCCATCATCATTGGATTCATGATGGCGCTGCTGCTGCATTTCGGCATCAAACGCGGCGCCACCGTGCTGCGTTCGCTGGTTTTTCAAATTTGGGTTGTTCCCTGGATTTGCATCACCCTTCTGTGGGGATGGCTGTTCGATACCGATTACGGTCTGGTGAATTCCCTGTTTACCTGGGTCGGCCTGACCGAGACCAACATGGATCTGCTGTTCGACCAGACTGGCGCCAAATGGGTCATCATCGCCGGTTTTACGTGGCGCTCGATCCCCTTTTTGATGGTCATCGCGCTCGCCGCCCTGCAATCGGTTTCGAAGGAAGTCCTGGAAGCAGCCACACTGGATGGCGCCCGCTTCTTCAGCCGTCTGTGGCACATCATCATCCCCATGGTTCGAAATGTCCTGCTGGTCGCTTTGCTGCTTGATTCAGTGCGCTTCTTTCAGGAGATGACCATGCCGCTGGTGCTGACCCAGGGTGGCCCATCCAACGCCACAATGGTGCTCAGCCTCTTCACCTACAAGCTGGCCTTCGAGAACTGGGATTTTGCGCTGGCATCCACGGCCGGAACACTGTGGTTGGTCTTCCTCATGCTTATTGCCTGGCTCCTGCTGAAATTCGGCATGAAGAAGGAGTATGGAAAATGAGCCGCACCAGAACTGCTTCACAGAATGATGCCCGAGCCATTATCAACAAACTGGCGATTTACACGCTGACAGTTGCACTGTTTGGAATGTTGCTGTTGCCAATCTATTGGCTGGTGGTCACCTCGTTCAAACCGCTGGAAGACATTTTTGTGGTTCCACCGCAATTCTGGCCGAAGAATTTTACCTTCAAGAATTATCTCGCCCAGTCTGATCCAAGGCTGGTGCAGTTCTTCGTCAACAGCCTGATTGTCAGTGTCAGTTCGGCGGTTGCTTCCACCTTCGCCGGGGCACTGTGCGCCTATGCCATTTCAAGGTTCCAGTTCCGCAACAAGAATGCGTTGCTGTTGTTCTTTCTGGCCGCCATGGCGTTTCCCGTGCCCCTGCTGATGATCACCATGTATGGAACTTTCCTGAAACTCGGCCTGCTGGACACCTATGCCGCCTTGATACTTGGAACAACGGCCACCGGTCTTCCGCTCTCCGTCTGGCTCATCACCAACTTCATCAACCAGATTCCAGTCGATATGGAGGAAGCGGCGCTGCTCGACGGAGCAAGCCCCTTCAAGGTTCTGATTCATGTGGTGCTGCCGATGATCAGACCGGGGCTCGCAGCTTCAGCCATCTTTGTCTTCATTACATCGTGGAACGAAATCATCATGGGGCTGACATTCGTGTCCTCGCCTGAACTGCGAACTCTGCCAGCCGGAATCACACTGACATTCCTGGGTGAGTTCGAGGGCGACTGGTCCGAAATGATGGCGCTGGCCGTGCTGGTCACACTGCCCGTATTCGTCCTGTTTGCCCTGACCCAAAAAGCGGTTCTGAAGGGGATGACAGCGGGTGCATTGAAATAGACCAATCTTTGTCAATTCGGGAGGAAACGACAATGACCGAAAGAATGAAATCCAAACTCAATAAACAGGGAGAACCAACATGAAGAAATATCTGAAAACAGTATCCGCGCTCGTGCTGTCACTCGCCATGGCGGGGCCGGCAATTGCTGACGAGGTGGTCACCTACTCGGGCTGGCTGGGAACCTATGACAAGAACGCCGATCTGGTTGCTCGCATCAAGGATCAATTCAAAGCCGAAACCAATATCGAGTTGAAGGTGATCGACACCCAGTTCAGCGAAGCGTTGAACCAGGCCACCGTGACCACATTGGCTGGCAACCCCGCTGATGCACTGCATCTGGTCGCAGGCTGGGTGCCGGCCATGCAGGAGATCGGAGGACTTGAGCCACTGGATGATTATTTCACCAAGGAGCAACTCGACAGCATTCCACAGGCTTTGCGCGATGCGGTCAGCGTCGATGGCAAACTGTACGCTTTGCCATGGGTACCAGGGCCGGTTCATCCGCATTTCAACCGCAATCTGATGATCGAGGCAGGTCTGGACCCGTCCAATCCACCGCAGACCTGGGAAGAGTTCAAGGATGCAATCATGAAAATCTGCGCATTACCTGCAAAGGATGGTGCAAAGATTTATGGCATCGCCTTGCGCACGGATCAGAGCCCGAATTCAGCGCAATGGTCCATTCCGATCATATATGGGTTTGGTGGTGATATTCAGAAAGATGGCGTTATCGACATCAACACACCCGAAGTTGCAGCTGCCTACAAATGGATACAGGACATCACGCAAGCCGGATGCAGCCCGGTGGGGCATGGCTACAGTGAATCGCGCAATACATTTGCCGCAGGTCATGCCGGTTTCATCATGGAAGGTCCATGGGGGCGCGGCCTGGTGGAAAACATGTCAGGCGGCAAGCTCAAAGTTGCTCCGGATGGCGATGTCTGGGTGATGGAAGTGCCACAGGCACCGGATGGCAGCCGCAAGACCATTGGCAATCCGCACGAAATTGCAATGTCCGCCCTGTCCAAGAACAAGAAGCAGACGGCAAAGTTTCTGGAGATGGTGATCTTTGATAAAGACAACGCCAACATGTATTACGACGTCAACGGCCAGTTGCCGACCAGCAGTCTTCCTCTGCTGAAACAGGGTGCTGTCGGTGCGGATATCTATTCGCAGATCTTCGTCGACACGCTCGTCTATACCCATGACAACCCCTGGAAGAGTGCAAAATTCAATGCGGTCATGAGCCAGATCGCTCCTGAATTGCAGAAGATTGTCGATGGTGGCGACATTCCCCAGGCATTGGAAGCCGCCGAGCGTTCCATCAAACGCACATTGTCCAGAAACTAGGAAGTGCAACAGGTGGGCCTGCAAGACTGAGGGTTTTGCAGGCCCACCTGCCGCGACGCACATCGGCACAGACAAATCAAAAAAAAACTTTGAAGGACGAAACAATGAACATCTTGATGACAACCTTCGCCACAGCAAGCGTTTCAGCAGCGCTGGCACTGTCCGTGCAGGCACAAGAAACCATCACCTATTCCGGCTGGTTGGGGACCGAGGAACTCAACAAACCGCTAATCAGCAACTTTCAGGAGCAGTTCAAGGCAGAAACCGGTGCTGATCTCGTAGTGGTAGATACTCAATACAGCGAGGCGCTGAACCAGGCTACGGTGACAACTCTGGCCGGGAACCCTGCAGACGCACTGCATCTGGTCGCGGGATGGGTGCCCGCAATGCAGGAGATGGGCGGACTGGAACCGCTGAATGACTATTTCACTGAAGAACAATTGGCTACCATCCCAGAGGCTCTGTTATCTTCGGTTAGGATTGATGACAAGATTTACGCTTTACCTTGGGCACCAGGACCAGTCCTCCCGCATTTCAATCGCAACCTGATGATTGAAGCCGGACTGGATCCGGAGAACCCTCCACAGACGTGGCCGGAATTCAAGGATGCGATCATGAAGATCTGCGCCTTGCCGGACAAGAACGGCGGTAAGGTTTATGGAATTGCTTTGCGCACGGATCAAAGCCCGAATTCAGCGCTTTGGACGATTCCGATTATCTATGGCCATGGCGGGGACATTCAAACCGACGGCACCATCGACATCAATACGCCGGAAAATGTCGCAGCCTTTGAGTGGCTTCAGGATATTGCGGAGGCTGGATGTACGCCTGCAGGCAATGGATTTAGCGGTTCGCGCAACGTCTTTGCCCAAGGCAATGCCGGATTTATCCTGGAAGGTCCTTGGGGACGCGGCATGGTCAAGACCATGTCCGGCGACAAAATGACCGTTGCACCAGATGGCGACGTCTGGGTGATGGAGATGCCCAAAGCTCCGAACGGCACACGCAGGACTATTGGCAATTCCCATGAAATTGCGATTTCGTCCCTGTCAGAAAACAAGGAACTGACTGCCAAGTTTTTGGAACTTCTGATCTTCAACGAGGCAAACACCAGCATGTATTATGGTGTGAACGGGCAGCTTCCCACCGGTAGTTTACCGCTTCTCAAAACCGGCGAAATTGGCGATGACGACTACGCACAGATTTTCGTCAACGCCCTGTCCTACATCCACGACAACCCTTGGAAGAACGCCAAGTTCAACGCTGTCATGAGCCAGATCGCACCGGAGATGCAGAACATCGTGGCCGGTAATGATGTTGAGCCTGCCCTTGCGGCGGCAGACGAAGCGGTCAAACGCTTGCTCTCACGGAACTGACAAAGGAGCGGGCTGTGATACATACCCAGAAACCCAATGTTCTTCTGATCGTAGCCGATGATATGGGGTACGGTGATTTCGGAGCCTTTAGTGAAGGCCGTGTGAACACACCCAATCTCGACCGTCTGGTTGAAGAAGGTTTGTGCATGCAGCAGCACTACTCCGGATCACCGATCTGCTCACCGGCCCGTGCGGCCCTTCTGACCGGTCGCTACCCGCACCGGTCAGGAGCCATAACCCAGCATGACCTGTTCGGTTTGGACCGTATTGCCTTGCGCGAAACAACCATAGCGGATTGCTTCAAATCAGCAGGATACCGGACAGGGCTGGTTGGCAAATGGCACAATGGATCACTCGATGCCCGCTTTGAACCCAATGCCCGTGGCTTTGACGAATTTGCCGGATTTTGCGGTGGCTGGTCCGACTACTACAAATGGTCGCTGCAGAAAAACGATACAATCGAAACGGGCAATGGCGATTATCTGACAGATGTGCTGTCACAACAGGCGTGCGATTTTGTGGATCGGCACAAGGAGCATCCATTCTTTCTGATGCTGACCTACAGCGCGCCGCATTCACCGTTCCAGGCCCCCCAGACAGTCATCGACCGGTATCTGGATCGCGGGTTCGACCGCATCACCGCCACAACCTATGCCATGATTGAAGTGATGGATGATGGCATTGGCCGCGTGCTGGACAAGCTGGATGCTGATGGAGTAGCCGAGAACACGATTGTCATGTTCACGAGTGACAATGGTCCGGCATTCTTCAATCCGCCCTTCATGATGCAACCGGGAGAAAATTCTTACAATGAGCGGTTCAATGCCGGTCTCAAAGGCTCAAAGGGATGGGTGTATGAGGGTGGGATTCGCGTGCCCATGGTGCTGCGCTATCCGGGAAAAATACCGGCAAACCGGATGAATCATGATCTTGCTCACTTCACCGACTGGATGCCCACATTAATGAGTTTGTGTGGTGTCGACAATATCAGCGATTGCCCTCTGGATGGCCATGATCTGACACCTCAACTGATGGGCGAAATTCTGTTGAACCCGCCCCGTCGCTTCTGGCAGTGGAACTTTTACTATCCGAGTATCGCTACAAATGCAGCCGTGCGCGATGGTGACTGGAAACTGGTGCGCCCGATGATTTCCGGAACGCGCTATTACAAGAACCCGGATTTGTATGCCTCACCGGATTCCGAGGCCCGCACACAGGCCTTCATAGAAGCGGACATTCGCGAACGGGAGCACCCTGGCTCCATTCAGGATATTCTTCCGGTGCCGGGTATCCGTTACCCTGATGCCGAGGCACCCGAATTGTACAATATTGCCAACGATCCGGGCGAGCAGCACAATCTGGCTGACGATCAACCTGATCGCGTCCACAGGCTTCTGATCGAACTGGAGACCTGGTTTGAAAGTGTCGAGGAGGACCGTCGGTCGATTGATGATCCATTGCACAGTCTTGAAACAGCGCGGGCCAGTTGAAGGTCGCACTCTGCCGGGTTGTATAATGCCGGTGAAAGGAAAATCATTCCATGCATTCAAATTCCATGTTTGACAGATTGAAGGGACAATCGGCTTTGGTCACCGGAGCCGGGTCCGGCATCGGTGCCGCTCTTGCAAGGGGGCTGGGCAGAATTGGCGTAACGGTGGTTTGTACTGCACGCACACAGGCTGATCTCGATGCCGTTGTTGCGGAAATTAACAGTGATGGCGGAAAGGCCTTCGCATTTGCCGCTGACGCTACAGATGCCGTACAGATGGATGCATTGGCAAAGAAAATTGACGTGGAGTTGGGCAGTCTTGATCTTGCCTATCTCAACGCCGGTGGAAACTGGCAACAGCAAACCATTCTGGAAAGCGATTCTGGTGAATGGCAGGCCGCTTTCGAACAGAATCTGATGCCGGTCTTTCACGGCATTCGGGCGGTCGTTCCTTTGATGCGAAAAGCTGGTGGGGGCCGTATAATCTTCACCGGCTCGGCGATGGCACATTACGCCGCTGCCACCAACTCTTCCTATTGTGCCGGAAAAGCGGCGGCGCGCATGCTCGCCAACACAGCTGCGCTGGAACTGGCTGACGATCATATTACGGTGAACGAGTTTATTCCCGGCCCTGTGCGCAGCAAACAGGCGCTGGCTCACTACGATAAATCCGACAAGAATTCGCCATTCAACAATCCCCGTGAATGGGTCAAAGAGCCGGAGGATGTGGTCGAGACATTGCTGTTCATGGCAGCGTTTCCCGGCGCCGGTCCAACCAGCCAGATATTCTCGCTGGCGCGCCGCTGACCAAACTCCAGGGGAGCACAAGACATGCGCACAATATTTGTTCTGTTCGACACGCTTAACCGACATTTTCTGGAGTGCTATGGCGGTGATGCGGTCAAAACGCCGAATTTCAATCGGTTGGCCGCGCGCAGCGTGACTTTCGATAACCATTATGTCGGCAGCATGCCATGCATGCCGGCGCGGCGCGATCTGCAGACCGGCCGGTTGAACTTCATGCATCGCAGCTGGGGGCCCATGGAACCGTTTGATGTGTCCATGACGGAAGAATTGCAGAAGACAGGCATCTACTCCCATATCATCACGGATCATGTTCACTATCTGGAAGATGGTGGCGCCGGCTACTGCACACGCTTCAGCAGTCGTGAGTTGATCCGCGGGCAGGAAGGGGATCACTGGAAAGCAAAGATAAACACGCCGACCGACAGGTGGCCGGAACTCTATCACGAAAAACAGTTTGCCGGCGGTGCCTGGGACAAGGTCGCAGCGTCCAGTGGAAAGCGCTCCAAACGTCAGCATGATATGGTCAATCGGGATTATATCGAAGACGAGAACGACTATCCGTCAGCTCAGTGCTTCCAGTTGGGTTGTGAATTTCTGGACGAAAATTGCGATGCAGATAACTGGTTTCTGCAACTGGAAACCTTTGACCCCCACGAACCCTTTGCGGCTCCCGAACGTCTCAGGAAGCAATATGGCGCAGGAACCGAGAGCAAAATCCGCGATTGGCCGCCCTATGATCGTGTTACAGAAGATGCGGTTGAGTGTGATGAAATACGCGCCAATTACAAAGCGCTATTGGCTTACTGCGATGAACATCTTGGGCGTCTGCTCGACAAGATGGATGAACTGGACATGTGGAAAGATACCATGCTGGTGGTCACCACTGACCATGGTTTTCTGATGGGAGAGCATGAATGGTGGGCCAAGTTGAGAATGCCGATATATCAGGAGATAGGACACATCCCGCTGTTTGTGCATCACCCTGATCACGTCGAGATGGCCGGAACACGGCACAAGGCGCTCACCCAGACGCCAGATCTGATGCCAACGTTTCTTGAGGCCTTCGACACGCCCATACCGCAGTCAGTGCGCGCAAAGTCTATTCTGCCGCTGCTCTCCCATCCTGAGAAAAAGCATCACGACGCGGTTTTGTTTGGCTATTTTGGCGGGTCCATCAATCTCACGGATGGAAAATACACCTATTTTTGCTATCCGCCGGAGATGGAGGGGCAGGAACTTTTCCAATACACATTGATGCCGAGCCATTTGTTCGGCTATTTTTCAGATTCCGAACTCAGCGGCGCAGAATTGGTCCATGATTGTGCCTTTTCCAACGGATATCCGGTCTTGCGGGTACCTGTGGTCCCGGATTCATCATGGTATAAGACACATGGTCTGTCCCGCATGGTGAATGAGCCGACATCACTGTTTGACGTGGAAACCGATCCACTTCAGCAATCACCGATTCATGACCAGGGATTGCATGCGCATTTCAGGCGCATGCTGGTGGGGGCTATGCGCTATCACAATGCGCCTGAAGAGGCTTACAGGCGCCTGGAATTATCGCTGCCGGACTGATGACCGTCGGAGAAGAGCGGTTCAGGTAATCCGGTCTGATCCGTTTTTATGGAAAAGACAGACCCGGACAAGGGGGCAGAAGCCAGCACGTGCGGATCAAGCTTTTTGCGGGCAGAGGTCACAAACAGTGTGTCCATGTTTGCCCCACCAAAGATAACACTGGTTGGTTTGGGCACGGGCATTTCGACAACATAATTGATCACACCTGATGGCAGATAGCGCGTAATACGCCAGCCATCCCAATGTGCGCTCCATATGCCGCCCTGTGTATCCACCGTCAACCCGTCTGGCCGACCAGCATCATCCGGCAATGATGCGAAGACGCGTTGCCGTGAAAGTGCGCCGCTCTCGGCATCGAAATCAAATGCATAAATTTCCCCAGCTGGACTGTCGGTGAGATAAAAGGTCCTTGCATCAGGACTCCAGCCCAGACCGTTTGATGTGCTGAGTCCGCCGAGCATGTGATGCACAGACCCGTCAGGGTCAAACCGATAAAGAGAACCTTGATCGGGTTTACCCAAAGTACTCATCGTTCCGACCCAGAACCGCCCGGCTGGATCACATTTTCCATCATTGAACCTGTTATCTGGTCGGTCCTCTTCAATAACATGCAGGGTTTCACGGCGCACACCATCGGCATCCATTATGGCGATGTGCTTTGTAAAGGCGCATAAAAAAAACCCATCAGGCATGAGACAGAACGCACACAGTGAATCATCCAGTTGAACGGCCCGGTTTTTTCCGGACAGGGGATCGAGCTGATTGAAGGTTTTCCCATCAATATCGGTCCAGAAGAGCACCTGCCGCCGGGGACACCAGACCGGTCCTTCTCCCAGAATGGCCTCTGTCGACAAGACGGTGGTGACGGTGTGGTGAGCTGGCATGTTCAGTCTCTCTGCGATTGAATCATATCTGCGGCTTTTTCGGCAATCATCACAACAGCCGCATTGGTGTTGCCGGATGGAATTGATGGCATTATCGAAGCGTCTGCAATGCGCAATCCTGAAAGTCCATGAACCCGGAGCTGCGCATCGACGACAGCATCCGCATCACTGCCCATACGACACGTGCCAACCGGATGGTAGATGCTGGTCGCGGTTGAGCGCGCGTAATCGAGAAACTCCGCATCGCTTTCAACATCAGCTCCAGGGCGCCGCTCTTGCCCCCGAAACTGGTCGAACGCCGGTTGTTGGGCGATACGGCGTCCAAGCTTCAACCCTGCCACAATGACCTGCTGGTCACGCTCCTCGGTTAGATAGTTTGCTCTGATGTCCGGGCTGTGCAGCGCGTCTGCTGAGACAGCACGCACACTGCCGCGGCTCAGGGGGCGCGATTGGCTGACATTGAACGAGAATCCAGACATGGTATCGACAACGCCCGGACCAGCCATGCTCAACGGCAGGAAATGGAATTGCAGGTCCGGCATTGTTAACCGGTTATCTGACTTGCAAAAGGCACCGGCCGGAGCCGGTCCACCAGCCATAGGCCCGCGTCGTTGAAACAGATAGCGTGCGAGAATACGTGCTTTACCCCACATGCTGTTCAAATCATCATTCAGGCTGATCGGCAATTTACACTGATAGACCAATTGCGCCTGCAGATGATCCTGCAGGTTCTGACCAACTTCCGGTCGAGACAAGATCGGTGTGATCCCTATGTCTCTGAGATGCTCTGGATCGCCAATGCCAGATTGCTGGAGTATCTGCGGTGAGTTGATCGCGCCCGCCGCGAGGATGATTTCCCTATTCGCTGTAATTAGTGAGGTCGCATCGCCCTGACGCAAGGCGACGGCATGCGCCCGCCTGTCTGAAATCAGCAACTTTGTAACCAATGCATCGCAGCGTATGGTGAGGTTCTTCCGATTGCGCACCGGGCGTAGGAACGCGGTTGCCGTATCGGCGCGCAAGCCACTTTTGGCAGTAATCTGATAATAGCCCGCACCGTGCTGATCGGAGCCGTTGAAATCGGTGTTATTCGGTATTCCCGCCTGTCTGGCGGCTTCGATGAATGTATCACACAGGACATGGCGGTCCGGGTAATCGGACACTGTCATCGGGCCGCTTTGGCTGTGCCAGTGTTCTGACAGAGCCGCATTCGTCTCCGCCTGTGCCTCGCTCTTGCGGAAATAGGGCAGCACATCATCATAATGCCAGCCTGGATTGCCGCCATCGCCCCAGCGGTCATAGTCATCGGCCTGGCCTCTGACATAGACCATGCCATTGATGGCCCCAGTACCACCCAGCAATTTGCCTCTTGGCCAGATAATCTGTCGGTCTTTGAGTTCCGGTTCAGCCTGCGTGGAATAGCCCCAGCTCAGATCTGGATCGAAAACAGTCTTGAAATAACCCACAGGTATGCGGGTCCAGATGCTTCGGGCATGCGGGCCCGCCTCCAGCAACAACACCGTGTTTCTTTCATCCGCGCTCAGCCGGTTTGCCAGAACGCAACCGGCGGTGCCGGCGCCGATGATCACATAATCAAAATTCATGACCAACTCAGGTTCTGGCCTGAGAGCCCTGGACGCCTAATATCCCATTGCATGCGGTAACCAAACGACGATGGATGGGAAATACGCCATCAGCAGCAACGCGGCGATGAGTGGCAGAAGGAAGGGCGCGACGGCGCGCGACACTTGCGCCAGACTCAGGCCCGTTACATCACGCATGACAAACAGCGAGAGTCCAAGCGGAGGCGTATATTGGCCGATCATATTGGCAAACACCATCACCACACCGATGTGGATTGGGTCCATGCCATAGGCGTCACGGGCAATCGGCAGCAGCATTGGGGCCAGGATCAGCAGCAGGATGGCATTTTCCATGACGGCACCGAGCACCAGAAAAACGACCAGAATGGCAAGCACAAAAGCCCATTGTTGCGGAAACATATCCTGCAGCGTGGCAGCCAGAAATTGCGGCAACTCGCCGACGGTCAGCACCCAGCCAAACAATAGGGCGGAAGCGATGATGAACATGAGTTTGGACGTTGAAAGCGCAGTTTCCAGCAGCACTTTCGACAAGGCTTCGAAACTGAGTTCGCGATAGAACAGGGCGCTCAGAAACAGTGCGTAAACAGCTGCAACTGTGGCGGCTTCCGTGGGGCTGAAAACACCGAGTACCATCCCTCCCACCACAATGACCGGTGTCAGAAGAGCCGGAACGGCACCCAGAAAGGTCAGCAGCAGCACACGCCAGCCGACCCATTGGCTGGTATAATAGTTGCGGCGCAATGCCACGAAGAAAATATAGGCCATCAAGCAAAGCGCGATCAGAAGACCGGGCAGCACCCCGCCGAGAAACAAGCCGGTGATCGACACATTGGCGACCACGCCGAACAGCACCATCGACACGCTCGGCGGAAACATGGGCCCAATGGCAGACGATGCAAGCGTGATTCCCACCGAAAAATTGGTGTCATAGCCCTTGTCGCGCATGGCTTTGACTTCCATTGCACCAAGGCCCGCAACATCCGCCAGAACCGAGCCGGACATGCCGGAGAAAATCAGGCTGGCAACCACATTGACATGACCAAGTCCACCTGGCACGCGGCCGACCAGAGCATTGGCGAAATCGAATATCCTGTCGGTGACCTTGCCCGCATTCATCACCAGTCCGGCCATCATGAACAGCGGAACGGCAAGAAAGGTGAACTTGTCCAGTGAATAGCCCAATTGCTGCACGGATACAGTGAGTGGAAATCCGTTCATCCACAGATAGACAATTGAACAGCCCAGCATGGCAAAAGCCACTGGCAGGCCCAGCAGGATCATCAACAGGCTTGCGCCGACCAGAAAAACAAGTTGAAAATCGAGTTCCATGCTAGCGACCATTCTTGAAGGTTTTGAAAATCTTGCCGACAGTCAGAAGCGCCATTACTGCGCAGGATACGGGAATTATTGCGAACACATAGGCGTAAGAAACCTGCAGGGCAGGAGTCTTGTCAGATTGCACAATGGGCAGAATCTTGATGCCTGCATAAATCAACACACACAGAATGCCCAGAATCACGATGTTCCAGAACAGATGGACAAACCGAACCGCAATTGGCGGCAGCAGGCTCTCCACTATTTCAAGCCGCACATGCTCGTCTCTGCGCAGCAAAACCCAGCCACCAATATAGGTCATCCAGATCAGAATGAAGACAGCCACTTCCTCCGTCCATTGCAGTGGCGCGTTCATCACATAACGCGTGATGATCTGAAGAAGTGCCAGCACAATGAATGCAATCAGCGACAGTCGGAGAGCAGCCTCATCAAGGCCTGAAACGATCCATTTGGCGAAAATGCGCATGGATGACTCCAATGTGTGTTCGGTTACGCAAGCCTCACCCGCCGACTGGCTGGGCATCTGGCCCGGCCAGCCTGCCGGCTGGAAACTTGGCAAAGCGCGCCCGGTCCTGCCACATCTTGCAGCTCGACCGGACGCACTTTCGGGAGGAGGAGTTTATTGGACTTTTGAAATTTGGTCCAACAGACCTTCCGGCCAGACCTTTCCTTCGAACTCGGCGGAAACCGCTTTCAGCACTGAAGCCCGAAATGCATCGATATCCAACTCAGATTCCGGAATGATTGACATGCCTTTTTCCACCAATTGGGCGCGCAGCCGCTCTTCATGGGCAAGGGTTTCCGCTGTTGCCACCGCCATGGCATCATCGGCTGCTTTCTGCAGCGCGTCCTGTTGTTCAGATGAAAGCCGTTTCCATTTGGCTTCAGAAACAGCAATGCCGGCAAAGTTGATCTGGTGAAATGTCTCTATGATGTGGGTCTGAACTTCATAAAATTTCTGCGCCCAGATTGTGGGATAAGGGTTTTCCTGCCCGTCAATCACACCCTGATTGAGTGCAATGAAGACTTCCGAAAACGGCATTGGGGTGGGGTTGGCACCCAGGCCGCTGATAACCGCCAGAGACATGGGATTGGGCACCGCCCGAATTTTGATTCCAGATGCCTCCGCCGGATTGTGGAAGGGCTTGCCGCCAACACTGACAACACGGATTCCATAATAATAGGAACCCAGCAAACGTACGCCGGTTTCTTCCAGCAGTTTAGCGCTCCATGCGCCCCCGAAATCCGGGTTGTTCAGAACGGCGGTCAGATGTTCCTTGTCGCGAAATGTGTAGCCGGATGTGATCACGGCATATTCCGGCACGCTATCGGCCAGAATTGGAAAGGCCACAACAGACAGATCAACAGCACCTGATTTCAGGCTGGTAAAAATATCTCGCATGCTGCCCATTTGGCCCGACGGAAAGACTTTCACGGTGACGTCGCCGCCGGTGTATTCCTCCGCCAGATCGGCAAATTTCTGAAAACCGATTCCGCTTGGTGAATCTGGCTGGTAGATATGGGCTAGGCGCATGGTTTCTGCTGCAGCCATCGTCGATGCCATACCAACTGGCAGACCAACCGCCAACGCTGTGGCTATTCCGAGCACACGCTTAGTGAAACTCACCATGTTATTCCTCCTCCAGGTGGCAGTTATCTGCCTATCAAATGCATCTGTTTCGTTCATATACGAACAATAATTTATATATCATACGATCGAGAGCGACACAAGAGTGACTATGTGACCCGGTGCTGAGTTCAATCGGTACGAAGGCATATTGGTGAGCAGTCCCATTCAAGTGATCCGAATATAAGTCAGGATATGTTCTTGCCTATGGTCCATCGGGGCAAGGGTTTCCGTGGCCAAGGTAACCACTTGTGGAAGGCAGCACATCCAAGTGTGACTATGCACCGAGGAATTCCGTTGCATGTGACTTTTTCAGATAATGGCTGGACGCCCAAATCGGAAATTCAAGAAGTGAACAAGACGTGCGTTTCGAGTCGAGAACCTATGAAATCAATATATGGCCTCATGGGATGTCGGTTGAAACGGCATTCCCATCTGCAGCGCAGCATTGCGTGACTGATTGAGCGCGCGGCGCTGGTCCGGCCATTCCGCCACGCTCAAACAGCGAAGAGCAAAATCGCTTTGACAGGGAACTCAAATCTGGATGCTGCACTGCGCCTGTTCGTCTCCGTGGTATGTGGGATTTAAGGTAGTCAGTCCCACCGAATTGAAGACACTACACATCCATTATCAAATCGGCACACCGGTCGCCCAACATCATGGCAGCTGCATTTGTGTTTCCGGCATTGATGTTGGGAACGGCGGACATGTCGCAGACCCGAAGGTTGTCTATTCCCCTGACACGCATCCGGGAATCGAGTACGGCCATGGGATCGCCGTCAGCCCCCATGCGCGCCGTGCCTGCAGGGTGATAATTGGTTTTTACGAAGCGTTTGCAATGCGCTCTCAGGGCTTCATCGGATAGATCATCCGGAGATGGGATCGCCATCCGATCAATGTGCTCCGCAAGAGGAGCAGCACTAAAGGCTTCAATGAAAAACCGCTGACCCGCGATCATTTCTTTCATGTCGTCTGGATGCTTCAGCAAGTTTGGCGAAACAAGTGGCATTGCAAATGGATCGTTCGAGCGCAGCGTCACCTCACCGCGTGAACGCGGTTTGATGACAACGGTGGTGACAGAAATGCCATAACCATCGGCAACGAGATCCAATGCGTCACGATCCAGATAAATAATAGGAACACAAAAGGCCTGGATCGTGGGTGGCGCGTCGCGGTCGAGCGGATTGACAAATGCGCCTGCTTCAACGCCTGCGGACGTAACAGGTCCGCTTCCGAAAAGCTTGAATTGAATGCCGTTGCGAAGCATGCGCCAGCCAACACCTTGCTTATAATATCCGTAGGGCCCATTTGCTGATGCCGTGATGGGAACTTCGGGATGGTCAATCAGGTTTTGCCCGACTCCAGGATGGTCTGCATTGATATCGATGCCGTGTTCGCGCAAATGATCGGCCGGCCCGATTCCCGACAACATCAGAACCTTGGGTGTGACCAGGGCACCGGCTGTCACGATCACCTCTTCATCAGCGTGGGCAATGTGAATTTGCCCTGACTTGTCACGATACTCGACCCCTGTCGCTTTTCCATTCTCCACCACCACCCGCATGACTTCGGCATTGAGGCGGACAGTCAGGTTTGGATTGGTTTCTTGTGGGGTGATATAGGCATAGGCTGCAGAGCTGCGTTTTCCGTGACGGTTCATGAATTGATAGAAGCCCACGCCTCTTTGAGAGGCGCCGTTGAAATCCGGATTGAACGGTTCGCCGAGTGCCTGGACGGCCTGGACAAACCAGCGCGAAGTTTGATCAATATGGCCAGGATCGGAAACCAGCATGGGGCCTTCGGTTCCGTGCAGATCATTGTTGAGGCGATTGTTGGATTCCATTCGACGGAAATGGGGCAAAACATCATCCCAGCCCCATCCCACATTGTCATTGTTGCCATGCAGGATTTCCTGCCATTCATCGTAGTCGGACGGGCGACCCCGCATGTAAACCTGCGCATTTACGGAGGAACCGCCACCCAGAACATTGCCCTGCGGTATCTCGTGGACACGGCCATCAAGATGTGGCTGAGGCGTTGTTTTGTGGTACCGCATGAATTTCGAACCATTGATCATCTTGAAGATACCAGGTGGCATATCGAGAAGAGGATGGCGATTGGAATGTCCGGCTTCCAGGACCAGCACCCTGGAACCGCCCTCGGACGCAAGTCGGGCGGCGACAACGCAGCCAGATGATCCACCACCTATGACAATGTGATCAAAACTTTCCATATCACTCGGAATCCTTATCAAAAGTGGTGCGAACATATTCCCAGGCAGCCTGCAAATGAACATTCAGGGCTTCTTCAGCCTCATCAGGATCACGTTTCAAGATTGCATCGAAGATCGCCTTATGTGCCTTGTAGTTTGCCAGGTTTCGATCCGGCGAACGGAGCATGCGCGCCCATTGTGGCGCCAGCCAAGACGTGTACCCTTCATGCAGCGCGGGAAAAATCGGGTTTTGTGGCACTTGATACAGAACACCATGAAAAGCATTGTCGGTTCGATAAAATTGTTCTGAATCACCGATCGCATGCTCGTTGGCTTCCAAGGCTGCCTGCAAGTCACTGATGTTATCTTTTGTGGCACAGACTGCCGCCTGTCTGACCAGACCGCGCTCGGTGAACACGCGACTCATGTAAAGATTTTTTACGCCGCCCGGTTCAGTCAACAGGTGCTGAACCACCTTTCCGGTGGCGTTCAATACAGTTTCATAGTCGGGTTTGCTGACGATCGGACGAAATCGGGGTTTGCTTTCAACCAGGCCACGGTTCGACAAAGTGGCGATCGCCTCACGGACCACCGTGCGACTTGCGCGAAATTGCTCCATGAGGTCGCGTTCAGCGGGTAACGGCCCCTGGTTGCGAAGCTTGCCGGAAACAATCTGAGATTCAAGCTCTGCCACTATTGCGTCGGCAGCGCGTGAATTTGCATTTAGCGACATTGAAAACCTTATGGTCTGACCAAAAAATAAAATATTCTGAAGGAGTATGACAAATTACTTGCCGTGTTGCAAATAATGAATGCTTTGAAATTCAACAGGTAAACGTCAAATTTGTCAACAAGATATAACTGAAAATAGCAGTTTTGGCGAATGGGTCATGCGGGGTTGATCCATCCCGATGCATCGACATTGACAGTTCGCTCGCTCTGGTGTTTGGTAGGACCATATTGATCATTTAAAAATGGATTTCAAATTGTTTGATCTAACATTCCCACATTCAAAGCCTGTAACACTCGGCATGTATGTCGACGGGAAATGGAGCGAAGCTGATCATCGACCTTTGATCGAAGTTGAAAATCCAGCTGACGAAACGATCATTGGTTCAATTGTTGAGGGCACCGCAGATGACGCCTCAATGGCAATTGAAGCTGCACATCGCGCATCAACTGACTGGGCCAAATACCCAGCAATTGAGCGTGCAAAACTGGTGATGGCGCTTGCGAGAAAAATTGAAACCAACCGTGAATCGCTGGCCAACATCGTAACCCTTGAGCAGGGAAAGCCCCTGAGTCAGGCGCGTGGAGAGATTGATGCGGCAAGTACATTTCTCACCTATGCCGCAGAACAGGCGCGGCGAATTGAAGGCGACATTCTGGAATCTGATAACGCCAATGAAGAAATTCATATACGTCGACACCCCTATGGTGTGGTTGTTGGTTTGACGGCCTGGAATTACCCGCTTGCGCTTGCTGCCAGAAAACTTGGTCCGGCGCTGGTTGCTGGAAACACATTTGTTCTGATGGCACATGAGAACACGCCACTATCCGGATTGGCTATGGCGCAGCTGGCACATGATGTTGGTTTTCCTCGAGGCGTATTCAATTGCATTACTGGCAGGGGGCGTGTGGCCGGCCAGGCCATGGTGGAGCATCCTCTGACCGGATTGGTTTCCATGACCGGCAGCACGAGAGCTGGTAAAGAGATCTACCGTGCCGCTGCTGATCAGATAAAAGTCATCCGTCTCGAGCTTGGCGGAAAAGCGCCCTTCATAGTTATGGAAGATGCCAATGTTGACGCTGCTGTCGCAGCGGCTGTTGCAGCCCGCTACACGAATTGCGGACAGATTTGCACCTGCAATGAGCGAATGTTTCTACATCGCTCAATTGCCAATGAGTTTCTGGACAAGTTCGTTGCAGCGTCCCAAGCTCTAACCATTGGCGACCCCATGAGTGACGTTGATATTGGGCCCAAGATCAGCCGGTTCGAACGGGATAAGGTCGCAGACGTGATTGCAGCCAGCGTCAATGCAGGCGCCGAAGTTCTTCTGTCCGGGGGCGTGCTTTCAGAGGGACGCTTTTCAAAAGGTCACTGGATGGCGCCAACTGTTTTGTCCGTCAAAGACAATCAGGTGCCAGCAATCCGTGACGAAGTGTTCGGTCCTGTCGCGGTTGCCATGACGGTGGACTCATTTGAAGAGGCTGTCGCGTTGGCCAATGATACTCAATATGGTCTTTCAGCCTATCTTTTCACCAGCGACTACAGGCGACTTCAGCGCGCACCATACGAGCTCAAATTCGGCGAGCTTTATCTGAACCGCACAAATGGTGAAGCTGTTCAAGGTTTTCATACCGGCTGGGGGATGTCTGGCCTTGGGGGTGAAGACGGACAATACGGTTTCGATGGCTATCTGCGAAAGCAGACCAGTTATCTGAATTGGGACTAAACATTTAGCCTGGCAAACGGTTGAAATGCTCAGCTTTGAAATAAAACCATTCCAAGCGCTGGAAATTGCGCGAAACAAGAAAAGTGATCATGCGGTATGAGTAAAATCGCCACAGTTAACGTGCGCTTGTTTCAAATTCCTCTTGCAGAGGTTTTGGTGGATGCCAAGCACGGCGATCACCATTTTTTTGAGTTGGTGACGGCAACCGTCCAATTGGACGATGGCAGTGAGGGAACGGGATACACCTACACGGGGGGCAGGGGAGGCCACGCGATCACTGCGTTGATCGAACATGACCTTGCACCATTTCTGATTGGACAGGATGCGACCGACGTTGAGCGGCTTTATGAGGATATGCAATGGCATATGCATTATGTTGCCCGGGGCGGCATTGCCTCTTTTGCTATTTCCGCCATCGATATTGCGCTTTGGGATATTCGGGGGAAACGTAACGGACAGTCTCTGGCGAAGATGGCAGGCGGTGCGAGCACAAGCTGCCGCGCCTATTGTGGCGGTATCGATTTGAACTTTCCATTGCCCAAATTGCTGGACAGTGTTCGCGGTTATCTGAAGCGGGGTTTCAACGGGGTGAAAATCAAAATCGGTCAACCGACTCTGCAAGAGGATGTTGAGCGTATCGCCGCCGTGCGAGATTTGATCGGGCCAGAAACTGCCTTCATGGTCGATGCGAATTATTCCATGTCAGTCGAACAAGCGATTGAAGCATCCAATGCGTTTAAGCCATTTGATCTGTTATGGTTTGAAGAGCCAACAATACCGGATGATTATTTTGGATTTCGGCATATCTGTGATGCAACGGGCATGCCGTTGGCTATGGGAGAAAACCTGCACACCATTCACGAATTCGAACTCGCACTCAAGCATGCAGGATTGTCTTTTATCCAACCAGATGCTTCCAATTGCGGCGGAATTACCGGATTTCTGCAGGTCGCTACGCTTTCAAGCGGTTTCAATATTCCGGTCTGCAGCCACGGCATGCAGGAGTTGCATGTCAGTTTGCTGTCAGGGCTGCCCGATTCCGGCTGGCTGGAAGTTCATTCATTTCCGATTGATCAATATACGACACGCCCCTTAGTGGTTGAAAATGCGCGTGCAGTGGCACCGGATGTGCCAGGTATCGGTGTTGAATTCGATTGGAGGAAACTGGAAGCAAGCAATATTCTGAAATACTGAGCAAAGCCAGGTCAAACATCGCATCCAAGCGAGCCCAGCCGAAGGCGGGGATTGATCGGGAGAAAGGCTCTATCTCTTCAAGAACAAAACCAGTGATAACACAGCGCTGCCAGATATCAGCGCTGTGTGCATTGTTCATAGTTCACTGAACTGCTTGCTTGCGTGCAAGGTCGATTTTTTCAGCCGGGATCGCACGCGAGGGAGCCTGAATGATTTCACGCAGCGCTTCCAAGGCGACTTTCGGTTTTCTTGCTGAATCCAAAAGGCCATTTGTTTCCTGCATTGTATCGGTCAATTGCGTGTAGCAATAACCGCTGAGATATTCGCTGCCATGAAGTGCCGAGAACAATCCGGCCAGTGTGTGGACAAAATCTTCAGCTGATTCCACAGTTCCGTAGCCCGACCAGGCCTCGCCGGATCGCGGCTTGAAACTGATCCCGCCAAATTCTGTAACCATGACTGGCAGCGTTTCTATCTGCTCCCGGGTCAACCCAAGCTTTCGGCGTTGCGGACCGAATCCATTCAAGATATCGAGCCTGTCGGCGCCGGTCCCATAGTGCTCGGCAAGATCATCTCCGCTCACTGAATAATCGTGGATACTTGCAATATCCGTGCTGGCATGTTCCCAACCGTCATTTGCAATGACAGGTCGTGAGGGATCACATGCCTTGGTCAGATTGTACAATGCATCGGCGAATGCTCTTTGATCTGGCCGCCGAGAAATGTCTTGCACGCCCCAGCTTTCATTCAGAGGAACCCATGTGACGATACAGGGGTGGGATTTATCTCGGTCAACGACATCCAGCCATTCCCGGGTGAAGCGATTGACGGCATCAGACGAGAATGCATAGGCGTTCGCCATCTCGCTCCAAACCATGACGCCCAATCGATCGCACCAATATAGGAAACGTGGATCCTCGACTTTCTGGTGAATCCGAACTGCGTTGAAACCAAGATTCTTGATCCATGTAACCTCGGCGCGGATCGCATCAGCATCTGGCGCGGCAAGGTGACTTTCGGGCCAATACCCTTGAGAAAGCACCGATCTCACAAAGACCGGTTCGTCATTAAGTGTGAACATCCCGTCGCTTATGCCGCAACTGCGCAGTCCCACATAACTATCGCAACAATCCAGCTCATTTCCGGTGTCGTCGAGCAGTTGGCAGGTCACGTCAATCAGTGTCGGTAAATCCGGCGACCACAAGAGCTTTCGCCTTGCTTGACCATGCTCGAGGACCGGAACATGCAGAGCAAGTCGGACTTGGGATTCCGACACAACTACCGAGGCATCTGCCAAGACCTCGTCGTCGAGTGATAATTTCACCCGTACTCGATGCCCGTCGAGTTTCTTTGAAAACCGGACATCGGCGGTTACCTGCGCCGACGACACATTCGGTGTCATGTGCAGGCGGTCAATATGCAGAGCAGGCAACATCTCTATCCAGACTGGCTGCCAGATTCCTGTTGTCCGGTGATACCAGATCGCATGCGGATTCAGCTGCCAATCCTGTTTTCCACGCGGCTGGAACGGATCTGTCGGGCTGTCTTCGGCGCGCAAGATGATGGATGCATTTCCGCTTGCATCCAGATGGTCTGTGATGTCCGTTTTGAACGGCGTGTTGCCACCTTCATGTCGTGCGGCCAAATGACCGTTTACCCAAACATCGGCATGGTAATCGACCGCTCCAAAATGAAGGATCGCACGCATGCCTTTTTCCAGCGTCAGTTGAATGTCGCGTTGATACCAGACAATTGGATGAAACCCGGTCTCGCCGATACCCGAGGCTGGTGATTCCGGTGGAAACGGAACTGTAATTTCCGTACTCGCCGGAAATCCTTCGCTGGCCCAGCCTGCGGACAGGCCGCAGTCAAGATCGTCGTGAGTAAAGTTCCATTGTCCACAAAGGTCGATCCAGTCCTTACGCGCGAAGATCGGTCTGGGATGCAACTGTGTATCAGACGATTTAATGCTCATTGTCGGTGCCATTCATCAAGTTTTTCAGGGCTTTGCCATCGGCGTCAAATGCATAGATTCTGGCTGCAGGCGCTTTGAGATGGACTTCGGATCCATCTGCAAGGCGTTTGGGACCAACCATTTTGACTTGAACCGTAGAGCCGTCATCTATGCTCAGGTGGACAAGCGAGATGTCCCCCAGATATTCAACAACATCGACCTTCCCGGAAATCAAAGCCTCATCTGCGTTGCAGACCTGCAAATCCTCCGGCCTGACACCAAGGGTGCCGGATGTTAAGTTACCTGTGGAATCGATCTGCTTGAAAACGGCATCGCAGTTAGCCCCGTCTCCAGTTTGAGCGGTAATTCCATCTTCCTGGACCGTGAAGGTGCATGGAAGCATGTTCATCGCCGGTGAGCCAATGAACCCGGCAATAAACTTGTTGCTTGGGTGATTATACAGCTCTTCGGGTGTGCCGATCTGTTCGACACTCCCCTTGTTCAAAACGACAATTCGGTCGGCCAAGGTCATGGCCTCCGTTTGATCATGGGTGACATAGATCATCGTTGTGTCAGCCAGTCGGTGCTTGAGCTTGGCGATCTCGACGCGGGTGGACACCCGAAGCGCGGCATCAAGGTTCGACAAGGGCTCATCGAACAGGAATATCCCCGCGTCCCGGACGATAGCGCGCCCAATGGCCACCCTTTGGCGCTGTCCACCTGAGAGTTCTTTCGGGCGCCGTTTCAGGTAGGAACTGAGCTGCAACATCGATGCTGCGTTGTTGACCCTTTCCATGCGTTCGGCTTTTTTTGTTCCGGCGAGTTTCAGGCTGAAAGTCATGTTTTCTTCAACCGTCATATGGGGATAGAGCGCATAGCTTTGAAACACCATGGCGACCCCGCGCTTGGAGGCAGGGTCATCGTTGACAATCCGGTTGTTGATAGCAATTTCACCGCCGGTAATTTCTTCAAGCCCGGCGATCATGCGCAGCAGCGTTGATTTCCCGCATCCCGACGGGCCGACGAAAACGATGAATTCACCCTGAGCGATCTCCATCGAGACGTTCGACATAACCTGAACAGCGCCATAGGATTTGGAAACGTCCCTGATTTCAATTGCAGTCATTTTGTCACTCTTTCAATATGCCGCATCACCAATCCGCCTTACGCTCTGGCAACGGGTCGGCGGTAAATGCCAGCCGGTCGCACATGGCCAACAGCATCTCGCTTTTGACTTGAGCATGATCCGCGTCGTCCCACAGATTGTTCGTCTCGCCCGGATCCTCCTTGAGGTCATAAAGTTCACCTCCGTTCAGGCCATGGTCGACAATCAACTTGTTGCGATCATTCCTCACCATCGACAGGATTGTCGGCCTGTCCTGTGCGTGCCAGGACATCGCATTCACATACTCACAGAACACGTTCTCTCGCTGCGATCTGCCTTTGCCTGCCACAATGCCGTTCCAAAGTGATTTACCCTGAACGCCAGGTTCCTCAGGCAATCCAGCAGCTTCAAGCAGGGTTGGCATCAGATCGACCAGTTCGACCAATCCATCGACGGATTGCGGCGGGATCACGCCCGGCCAGTTGAGCACCAGCGGCACCCGGATCGAAGGCTCGTAGAAGAAGGGTCCTTTCAGATAGATGCCGTGATCGCCCAACAACTCGCCGTGATCCGACATGAAGACAACAAGAGTATCCTCGCGCTGCCCAGAGTCCTGCAAGGCCTTTACAATGCGCCCAACCTGATCACTGACAAGATCGCACATCGCATAATAGGCGGCGCGCACCAGCCGATGATCTCGGTCGCTCATCTTGTCGAAGGGCAGGCCGGCATTGCCACCATAGGCGCCGCGATGATCAATTCCCTGATATGTCGGCTTGTTGTCCAACTCGCCCTCAACGTATGGCGGAAGCGGAATGTCGTCCAAGCGTTCGAGATATCTGTCCAGATACGATTTGGGGGGATCAAATGGATGATGTGGGTCAAAGAAATTGACTGAGAACATCCAGGGCGTGTCTCCGCCTTTGTGCGCATTCAGGAATTCAATCGTTTTCTCTGCACAAAATGTGGTCTGATGGTTCTCTGCTTCCGGCCCGATGCTGATATGTTCACATCCCTCAAAGGCCTGGGTTTCGTAGCGAGCACCCTTTTCCGAAAGCCAAAGATTGTAGGCGTTCAGTGGCCAGTTTGGGAGTCTTGCAAAGCCGCCGCCGCGCGGGTTTTCCGACATTGCCATTGCCGGATGATGTGACCAGTGAAACACGTGATAGCCATCGTCTATCCGTCGTTCGTAGACCGGAGAGACATCAGGGTGGCAGGCTGATATGTGCAACTTTCCGGCCAGTCCGCAAGCATAGCCTGCATCCGCAAGAATGCGAGGCAATAACCGTTCATCTGCAGGGATATCCTGACCGTTCTGTCGCGTGCGTGTGGTGCGCGGATACCGTCCTGTCAGAAAGCTCGCCCGGCTTGGGGTGCAGACCGGACTTTGGCAATAGGCGCTCGGTACAGCTGCGCCTCCTGCATAAAGCGCGTCGATATCGGGTGTGTTGACGAATGTGTTTCCTGTTGCACCCAAAGTGTCCCAACGCTGCTGGTCGGTGCAGATCATCAATATATTTGGTCGTTTGGTCATTGTTTGACGGCTCCCGCGATACCCTCCACGAAGTAACGCTGCATAAAGAAAAAGAATACGACAACAGGAAGTAGAGATATCGTCGCGGCGGCGGCCATTCCGGACCAGTCCGTTTCATTCGATCCAACAAAGGCGAGCATACCGACAGGCAGGGTCCGTAGTTCCGGCGATCCGAATGTGAACACCAACGGGATCAGGAACGAATTCCAGGCCGTGAGGAATGTCAAAACACTGACCGTCGCTGTAACGGGTCCAGCAAGTGGCAGCATGACAGAGAAGAATGTGCGAAAGAATCCTGCGCCATCCAGTTGGGCGCTTTCTGCCAATTCATTGGGCAGTCCCCGGAAATATCCTGCGTAAAGCAGAATTGCCGCAGCCTGTCCGGATCCGGACAGGGCAAGGATAATTCCAAGTCGACTTGAGGTCAGTCCGAGCGCGGAAGCGAAATCGACAATCGGAATAATTGTCAGGCCGACCGGAACCACCAGCGTTGCCGCAAGCACCCCGACAACCAGGTTTCTGCCAATGAACTGAAAGCGCCCCAACACATAGCCTGACAGGGCACTGTGGAAAACAACCAGAACAACTGTTCCGATCGTAACCAAAGCGGTGTTCAGCATATAATTGTCAAAGCCAGCCGCCCCCCAGGCCCGCATGTAATTCTCGATGAGCAGCTCTTCAGGTATCAGATTGAGACCTTTGGAAAATATTTCCTGCTGACCTTTGAGCGAAGCTGAAATCAGCCAGGCAAACGGATAGCACCAGACGAGAACAAGGGCTGCCAACGCCAGAATGCGCAAAGTCGTCCAAAGGTTGAGACGGCGACCAATCACAGCTTTCTCCATTTTCTGATACGTGTGACCAGAAAGATCTGCACTGCGGCCACTAAGGTGACGGCTGCTGCGAAGAAGATTGCAGCGGCAGATGCGTAGCCCAGACGCGGAATGTTTGATGTAAAGGCGTGACGATAGACAAAGATATCAATGACTTCCGTACTATAGAATGGACCTCCACCGGTCAGTGTCAGCATCAAGTCGAATACATTGGTCGCCTCTATGACGGTGATCAGGGTGATGATCAGTGTAAAGGGAGTGAGGATCGGCAGTGTAACGCGAAAGAATTTCTGGACTGCATTCGCGCCGTCGAGCTCTGCGGCCTCATAGACGTCTCTAGGAATGGTTTGCAAAGCTGCCATCCAATAGATGACTGTTATACCAAGCCATTTCCAAACCCAGATCCCGACTGCGCTGTACAGCGCCAAACTCGCACTTCCAAGAAAGTTGACTGGTTGGTCCACAATACCGGTTTCAAGTATCGCGAAATTGATCGGGCCACCTGTCGGGTCGAGAATATAGCGCATCACAACTCCAACGATTGCAGCCGTCGTCACAACAGGAAGGAAAATCCCCGTCCGGAACAGCCGCACGAAGGGAAACACACCGTTCAGAATAACGGCCAGCACAAGCGCAAGGCCGACGCGCAACGGCACCGCAAATACCAGGAACACAAGCGTATTTTTGAAGGAATTCCAGAACAGAGGGTCGTTCCAAAGGTCGCGGTAATTATCCAGTCCGATGAACGCACCTGGGTCGCCGAAGCCATTCCAGTCGAGCAATGAATACCAAACACTGGCCACCACTGGGTAAACCGTGAAAGTGCCTATCAGCGCGACCGTGGGCAAAAGGAAAATGTAAATCCAGCGGTCCGTCCAGAGACGCGCCACAATGCTGTTTTTGCGTTGTTTGTTCATGCCGGCACCTGGAGTCTTTCTCTTTCATACGGAACCGTTTGACCGGATTTGCGTATTTGCTGGCAAGGCACATGCCACGCAGGGACCCCGACACGATTGGGAGCTGCGCTGACTGCCTGTCTGGATGAGCTGTTACGCGGCATCAAATGATTCCGTATGAAGGAGAAAGGCTCTAAGACTTCGAAAGCTTGGACATGTGGGGCGCGTATCTGCCCACCCCACACATCATGCTGTCATTCAGATATCGGGATATCAGCCAGCGTAGTCCTTGCCACGTGTCCAGTCCGCAAAGACCCAGTCATCAACAGAGACCTCGGCACCTTCGTCACGAGCGGCATTTATGGCGCGCTCACGTTCACGGGACATACTGTCGGACAATTGTTGAAGGATCGGTTTCGGATCGTCAAATGCACCTGCAAATGCGCCCTGAATGATCTCACCCAAACCGGGTGTCACGTCGCGCATTTTTGAATAGACATTTGCAATTGCGGGGTTCCGCAACAATGGATCAGGTGCCAGGAACACAGTTTGTGTGAATTCGTCCACAATCTGCTTGTAGGTTGGGTGAACATTGGCACGTCCAACGGCTGACAGATCAAGCGGCGGTTGGTCCATCCGCTCAGCCAATCCGATATAGTAGTCATCAGTCGTCAGCTCAGACAGAAGCTTTGATGCAAGTTCAGGGTTCTTGCTTTGGCTCGAAACCCAGAAGGTGCCGGTAATCGGCCCGCGATTGATGATGGCGGTATTGCCGCCTGGTGTCGGAATTCCGCTAACCCCGGTTTTTGCCAGCATATCCGGGAAGTTTCCCTTCAGCACACCACTGTTCCAGGGGCCATCGAAAAACAGAGCCGCTTCGCCAGCTGCCCAGCGTGCGCGCCCTTGTCGAGCGTCTACTGCTGAAGATGCAGGGTGAAGCGATCCGTCCTTCTGGAACGACAACAGGAATTCGAGTGCCTCAACGAAATGATCGCTGGCATAGGCATATTCGCCGGTCGCCCAGTCGATGGTGCCGGGAGACCCTGCTGCCATCGCAAGATCGATCAGGGTGTCCCGCATGCGCGGTCCAAACTGCAACGGCAGCAGAAGTCCGTAGCGCTCGCCAGAGGTTGCCTCCTTGGCCGCGGTACGTACGCCGTCCCAAGTCCCCAGAGAAGATCCGTCAGTGACAACTTCATTGTCATACCAAACGCTTGCAAAGTGCCAACGCGGAGAGAAGATCGGGAAACTGAAAAGGTCCCCGCCGAAAGTTGTAAATCCTTCAGCATCGACCGCCTTTTGGAAGGGTTTGTCGAAGGATACATCCGAGAGCGGTGCAAACCATCCAGCCTCTTGAAGTGATACGATTTGTGCCGGTGTTGCATTCGGGATGTTGAGGACATCCGGCAGTTCGCCGCTGCGGAACGCCAGTTGCAGTGACTGCATGAAACTTGCTGGATTGGCGGCTGTATATTCAACTTTTGCCTGACCTGATGCAGCAAAGGAATCCCAGATTTTCTGATGAAGCGGGATTAGTGGTTGATATATGTCCCACCACATAAGTGTGGGTAGATCCTGAGAAAACGCAATCATGGGGTTCATGCCCGCCATGAGAGCTGAAGCGCCGGATCCGGCAAGGACTGCGCGTCGGCTTAATTTAATCTGTTTGTTCTGATTTGACATTTTGGTTCCTCCCTAGGCCAGTCATCATAAGTTATAAATAACCTAAGTCAATAATTTAGTTATTTATAACTTATGATTTGCAACACGTATCCGGTATGATGTATCGACGTTGCGATACAGCGCAGTGCGGGAAAGCCGGAAGGGGAGGAAATTGAAAGACGATCAAGCCGTAAACCCCGAGAAATCCGGATCAAAGCGCAAGAGAAAGCTGACAATGACCGATGTTGCCGAGGTTGCTGGCGTGAGCCAGGCCACGGTTTCTCTTGTCTTGAATAATGTTGGTGGCTCTCGGGTGAATGGGGAAACTGTAAAGAAAGTGCGCGCTGCTGCACGCAAGATTGGCTATTCGCTGGCGCGGCGCAATCCCGTTGGTGCCGGGGCGATTCAGTCCATCGGCTACATCATTGAAGATACATTGACGAACCCGATGGTGAACATCGCTATTGAAGCGGCACGTCAGGCCGCGTGGGAAAATGATTGCGTCCTGCTTGTGCTTCCGACAAAGGGGGATTCGGAACTGGGCATTGCCGCACTCGATATTCTGATCGAACAACGTCTGGCCGGCATTATCATGTCCTCGTTTTTCACCAGAAAGATCTCCATTCCCCAGAAGTTACGGTCGCAACGGTCTGTGCTCCTGAACTGCTATTCGGACCGCAATTCAGTTCCAACATTGCTGCCAGCCCATTATGAAGGCGCGCGCGAGGGCGTAGAACATCTGATAGAGCGCGGACATAAACGGATTGCGATGATCAACGGCCCGCTCTGGCTCGACGCCTACAGTGATCGATTGAACGGATATAAAACAGCACTTGAATCCGCAGGGCTTCCTTTCGATCCCTCACTCGTTGTTTATGGTGACGTCCGGATCAGTGATGGACAACGCGGCACGGCGGCACTGCTGGACAGGCAGGACGCGCCCACAGCTATTTTTTGTTGTGCTGACCAGGTGGCGCTTGGATGTTACGAAGAGCTGAAATCGCGTGGCCTGAGAATTCCCGATGACATGGCCGTCCTCGGCTTTGACAATGATCCAATGGTCCAGCTTCTGGAACCCCCTTTGACGACCATTGCCGTGCCACATGCAGCAATGGGAAAGAGCGCAGTTGCTCACCTGCTGGCGATGCGTGACGGGACCAGTGAAGACATCATAAATGGCAGAGTCCTGTGCGATGCACCACTGATTGTCCGCCAGTCCACCTGAGCGTTGTGAGATCAAAAAACCAACAACAGACATAGGAGGAAGAACAATGGATTTCACAGGCAAACGGGTGCTTGTCACGGGCGCAGGGAAGGGCATCGGACGGGGAACAGCACAGCTGCTCGCTCAAAAGAATGCACAGATTGTTGCGATGTCGCGCACCGCGTCCGATCTCCAGACGCTGGCGGATGAAATCGGTTCGGAATCCATTTGTGTTGATCTGGCCGATGCGCGCGCAACACGCGATGCCATGCAGTCCTTGGGGACTATCGACTATCTGGTGAATTGCGCCGGTATCAACATTCTACAACCGTTTCTTGAGGTTACTGAAGAAGCGTTTGATCTTGTTCACTCGGTCAACACTCGCTCGGCTATGATCGTGTCACAGGAATACGCCAGGTCACGCATTGCCGCCGGAGGCAGTGGTGCCATTGTCAACGTGTCCAGCATGTCGTCTTTGGTTGGGTTCGAAGATCACGCCTCTTATTGCGCATCAAAGGGTGCAATGGACGCCCTCAGCCGTGTAATGGCGAATGAATTGGGCAAGCACGACATCCGGGTCAATTGCATCAATCCCATTGTGACAATGACGGAACTGGCCGCCGAAGCGTGGAGTGACCCCCAGAAATCTGAACCAATCATGCGCCGCATCCCCATCGGTCGCTTCGCGCAGGTTTCCGATATTGCCGAGATCATCGCATTTCTGTTGAGCGACAGTTCGGCCATGATGAACGGACTGGCGATTCCAATAGATGGCGGATTTCTGACGCGCTGAGGGGTAGAGTCTTTCTCATTGATGCGAAAGCATTCGACCGAATTTGCGCGTTTGCTGGCAACGCATGGGCCACGTGGTCGTCTTTACGGCCATAATTGGGCTGCAACCAAGTCCGGCGAGCGCGCAAATTTGACCTTTGGTTCCCCGGGACATCCCGCCACCAACGTTAAACAGATTGCGCTATGCGCTGCCCTAGGAACATTTCAGCTTCAAAGCTGCGCTCAAGCACGTTTGGGGCGAAGATGGACCGCTTTCCCTGATCTTCGGGGATCTGTCTCAGTCTGGGCCTCGCCCAAAGGGCGTTTAGCTGCATCAAGCGTTCAATGGCATGCTGGCCACATTCAATTCCCTCAGCAAGGACGTCATGCCAAACACGGCGCGCACCATACGTGCGGTAAGATCGTACAAAGCTTTTCCGGACCGCAGCACCAAGCATCTCATTTGTGCGCACCCGCGCGCTGCGAGGCCGCGTGAGCCCTGCATGGAAACGGCATCGTGACACATCGAGCGCATCACACATCTAACCGACCAGCCAAATCACTCGTTGTTTCTCCACGAACCCAAACATCACAGCTGTTCCTTGACGAAGTAGGCCACGGCTTTTTTAAGATATTGCGCTCCGCTTTCAACTTGGCGACTTCCCGCCCGCTCAACCCAAACTCGCGGATCCGTCGTCGGAGTACCGTCGCATGCACATCCAGATCCCTGGCGTCCTGCGCAACACTCACGCCACGAAACGTCACAAGCTTGGCCGGCTCCCGCTTAAACTCACTGCTATACACTCATCTCGTCGACGTTGATCTCTGTTCTCATAAACATCTTATTTCGATGTCCATGAAACCGGCAGCAGTTCAAGTCGTTTGTGGAATTTGAAGTCGCCACACAGTGTCGAGTCATAGCGGTTACCCTGTGATGCAATGTTCACCAACTCACACGCTTTGCGTTCAGAATCGCTCTCAAATTTCAAAAACCAATTCATCTGGACAAAAAAAGAATGGACTGGGCCATATGCGGATAAGGCTCTGAATGAGCAATTGCTTGTGCATTCGCGTTCACCAGTTAGCGGCGCCGTACAGATATGACCGCCGCGATACTGGTCAATGAACGCGAACTCCAAAACCAACGCCAATCTGGCATGAAGGAGTTTGCACAATGCAGCAGCCTGAACAAACTAAGCAATCTCTGCCCCTTGCGGTTTCTGTGAATGAAGCCTGTCGCATAACTAGCATTGGGCGCACCAAGCTCTACGCCATGATGAGTGCAGGCGATCTGCCCTACCGCAAGATCGGCAGCCGGACGATCATTCTGATGGCTGACATCCGGAAGCTACTCAATCTGCCGAATGAGATCGAGTCAGAGGAGTAGGGGGATGACGAAGAACAGCTACCATTGGGATCTCCGGGATCATCAAGACGCGATCCGCCTGAAACATTCGCTTCCGCTTGGTGCATTTGTGATGTCTGCCCACTGCATAGCTATAGCATTGGGGCGAACGTCAGATCTGTATCCTCCCGAAACATCCAACAATGCCGTTGTTCCTGGCCCATTGGCGGAGCATGCATGATGTCCCGGATGCTACGTGTGGACGAGGTGGCTTGTCGTCTGGCCTGTTCGACGCGAACCGTCCGGCGTTGGATTGCGGATGGTTCACTCAAATCTGTCAAGCTCCACGGCCTCCGTCTTATCCCGGAATCAGCCTCTGAACAGTTGGTCGGCAATTCTGATTCTGACTGGCTGGATGAGAGCGTGCCTGAGGTCGTGTCAGAGGAATCCATTTCAGCGTCCACAGTGAAACCTTCCCCGATCCGGTCACCAAAAGCAATTCCGCATACTGAGACAATGAAGCAAGCTGATTTGTTTGAACCAGCACCTGTATCGCATGGTTCCACCGTGAATGTGCAGTCTAAACATCCACATAAAATTAACAGATAAATCAATGCCTTAGATGGTTTCGGGATAGTTCAAGGCAAATAATCATTCCATCTATTTTGGTGTAGCATTCCCGAATGTCACCTCCTGTCATCTCATGGCAAAACCGATAAGTGAGCAATATTATGAACCAGATTGACCTATTTGAATCTCACTCCACAATTATCTTGGACACGAGTCCGCTACCGCTGACCGCAGCGCAGTTGATCAAGTGGGTCCAAGCCAGATACCTGCCTCAGGCACAGGAACGGGACTGGGTCTCTGCAATCAATCGCATTTGCCATATGGGTGGTGTTTCGACTTCACAATTCATGGTGACGCCAGCCAATGCCCGTGAACTTCTGGCAACACTTGAGCCTGCAGCACATGGTGTCAGCCGCAAGACCTTTTCCAATATTCGCAGCAATTTTATCTCTGAGTGCGTGGCGCTTGGCGTGATTGATGGAAACCTGAGAGGCGTGGCAATGCAGCATTCCGAATGGGCAAAGCTATGCAAGCTCATTGCTGACGATAAAAGTCTCTCAAATGGTCTTGCCAGATTCATGGCTTTTTGTGCGTTCAAGAGCATTGCACCGGACCTGGTCAACGATACGGTGTTGATTGATTACTATGGTTGGCTTGAAGAGCGGACTCTGGTTCCAAAGCCGTTGGCGTGTGCCCGCTGCGTTCCTCAACGGTGGAACAAAGCATCAGAGAAATTCGACAGTTGGCCCAACCCAAAACTTTCCGCCATGGAAACAGGGAAAAAAGAGCGCAAGATCGCCTGGGCTGACCTTCCTGATGAATTCAGACGAGACGCTGACAGCTATCTGGAAAGTCGACGTCGTCCGGACCCGTTTGACGAACATCCCAATGCTCCCACAAGGCCTTTGGCCGAAGGCACCATTCATCAGCAACGTGAGCATATTCGTCTTGCCTTCCATGTTCTGCTGGAAGCCAATTGCCCGCCCAGGGATCTCGCAGACCTGGTGCGACCGGAATCAGTCAAAATTGTCCTGCGCCACTATCTTGGCTCGCATGACCGGAATGAACCCAATGCGTTTGTCGTCGTCCTTGGGAAGACGCTGATTGCCATTGCCAAGACCTATCTGCGCCTTGATGAGACTGAACTGGCTCGATTGAAGAAACTTACCGGCAAGCTGCCTGCGGCACCGTATGATTTGACTGAGAAGAACAAGAAGCTGCTGCGTCACTTCGACGATGACCGTAACATTGCAGCATTGCAGCATTGTTTCATCTCGTTGATGATTTTTTTGAAGATGCGAAATACCGGCTGGAAAACAAACTCAGCTACTTCCACAATCCTGCACAGGCTGGCCTTGCCATTGCGATCCTTCTGGCGGCTCCAATCCGCAGTCAGAACCTGATCACACTGAATTGGAGGAGTCACTTCCATTCCACAGGTTCCGCAAGAGGCAAGAAGAACGATCTGCGTCTCATTATTCCTGCCTCTGAAACCAAAACCAAACAAAGAGATTGCATTTTTGGTGTCGATGCCTGGCTTCAGAAACGCATCGATTGGTATCGTCGCAACATCCTACCGGCCATCGATGCCGACCCCACTGGTGATTTGTTTGCGCTGCCATCTGCAAACCGCCGATGCCAGAGCGGGTTATGCGGCCTGATTACCCAGACGGTCAAACGTGAACTGGGCGTCCATATGACGCCCCATCAGTTTCGTCATCTGGCTGCCAAGATCTATCTTGACCACCATCCGGAAGATCTCGAAACCGTCCGACAATTGCTCGGGCATTCCTTCATGAATACGACGCTGATCTATTCTGGAATGTCGTGTGAGCGCGCAAGCTGGGCTTACGCAGAAAATCTTGCTGATCAGAGAAAGCGAACGCAGGGGATGACGTCGGGTCTTGCATCCAGAAAACCCATTGGGCAAGTTATGAGGAAGGGCAGACAACGATGACCTCCACCAATCAACCGAAGCATCTGAGAATTGAAGATTGGCCAAACGCAGATCGGCAGGCGTTTGAAGCGGCCTTCATGCCGGGCGATATTTTCGACGACCAGTGCCGGCCGGGTGCAAACTTGTCAGCTGGTTCGCGCCGAAAAAATCAAAACAGTTATGGCCGATGGCTTGGTCACCTTGCTGTTGCTGATCCAGATGCACTTCTCATACCTCCTGGAGAACGGCTATCCGTGGACCGCATGCGTCGGTTCGTACTTGAACTGCAAGACGAGGTGCGCGTGACCACGGTCGCATCAACAGTTGATGGAATTTATCAGACTGCCCGATTGATCGCGCCTGCAATTGATTGGTCTTGGCTTTCCGGACTCAAACGTCGATTGCATTCTCAATCGGAGCCATTGGATCGTTTTGGCAATCTAGTCATGCCTGATGAAACGCTGGAAATCGGTATATCTTTAATGGAGGCCGCCTGTAATGCCGCTCCTCGCCCGCACAGGCTGAACGAAATCCAGTTTCGAGATGGAATGATTATTGCGTTGCTAACGCTTTGGCCGATCCGCAGGCGCAGTCTCGCGGCATTGACAGTTAACAGGCATATTGAGCAGTCAGAAGGGCGGATCAATTTGTTGCTGTTTAGCGAGGACACAAAAGGAAAGCGGCCAGAAGCAATCCCGCTTCATCCGATGCTCATTCAGTATTTTGAGCACTACCTGGCGAAAATAAGACCAATTCTTCTGGGCGACAGAACGTCAGACGCTCTGTGGGTGTCTCAACATGGTAAGTCGCTGACAAGCGACGCTATCTATGGTGCTGTCCGCAGACATTTATTCAAGGCAACTGGCAAAATGATGGGTTTGCATGATTTTCGTCGCGCCACTGGTACATACATTGCCCAGACCATGCCGGAGAAAATTGGTATTTTACCGGGCTTGTTGCAGCACCGTGATCCGAATACAGGGCAGCGTCATTACAATCAGGCCCGGTCCGAGAATGCCAGTCGGCGATTTGCAGAGGTCCAGCGAGAGATGCGTTCTAGATACAAAGCTGTACAGAGAAAGAGATCAATTGATACTTAAAACTGATAGGAGAGCTGGAAAATGGCCAAAAGGCATAACCCTTCGCGCATTATCTATGCAGGATATGCGGCAAAATCCGTCTGAATTCTAACGTTTGAAAACAAAATCCCAGCAACGAGTAACGTCAAAAACACGACTTTAGGCATTAACCCCATCTGGTCCACGGACGATGACGACAGACATGATTTTATGTGAGATCAGATTTATTTACCCAATTAGGTACGTTGGTTCAGCGTAATTACCAGCTCGAGGCAATTTAGATGCTCAACACCTGCCTTCAGGCTCGATGCAACAGTTATAACATCATGCTTTTCTTTAGGGGCATCTTTAGGGTTGCTAGTCGATTAATTTGAAAAATCGTTATAATTCAAACTATTAAGAACAAAAATGGCGGAGAGACAGGGATTCGAACCCTGGGAACCCTCGCAGGCTCAACGGTTTTCGAGACCGCCCCGTTCGACCACTCCGGCATCTCTCCGCGAGCTGTTTGACTTGTGGCCCGAAAGGGCCATTCGATGTGGTCGTCAAAGCGGGCGGACCATACACAGGGCATGGTGTGCCGACAAGGGGTGAAATCTCTTGAAAACTACGTTTTTGGTGGTGTGCTTGTGGATCACTTCTTGACAAAAGCGCTGATTTCCCATCTATAGCAGCGCGAAGGGTGGCTTTTGGCCGCCTTTTGCTGTTGTGCGATGAGATATCGGCTCATGAGAAGCTGCCCTCACATTTAATGTACACACCTTAACCTGCACCTTTTTTTTAAGGTGCTGACTGAAAAAAGTTGGCTGACTCGGGCGTTTCTCAATTGTGAGAGCCAAGGGTACAGTTAAGCCGGAACATGGAGAAAAAATATGTTCGCAGTCATCAAAACAGGCGGAAAGCAATATCGCGTTGCCGCTGATGATGAGATTACGATTGAACGTTTGCCTGGTGAAGCAGGTGATACGATTCAGTTCAACGAAGTTCTGATGGTTGGTGGTGCAGATGCGCCGCTGATTGGTGCGCCAATGGTTGATGGTGCCAGTGTTGTGGCCGAGATCGTGCGTCAGGCACGCGGCGACAAGATCATCATCTTCAAGAAGCGTCGTCGCCAGAACTCACGCCGCCGCAATGGCCATCGTCAGGATCTGACGATTGTGCGCGTAACAGACATTCTGACAGACGGAAAATCTGCGCCGAAGAAAGCCAAGAAGGCTGCTCCTGCGAAAGAAGACGCCGCTGTCGATGAAGCGCCGAAAACTGCTCCCAAAGCAGCTGATGCTGCGCCTGCAGCTTTGTTCACAGCGCCTGAGGGTGAGCCGGATGATCTGAAGAAGATTTCTGGTGTCGGTCCGGTTCTTGAGAAGAAACTGCACGGTTTGGGTATCACCAAATACGCGCAGGTTGCAGCTTTCACCGAGGAAGATGTGACGCGGGTTGATGATGCGTTGTCGTTTAAAGGCCGCATCGGTCGTGAAGACTGGATCGGTCAGGCCAAGGCGCTTGCCGAAGGCTGATACGGCTGATAAAAGATTTTTGAATTTGAATTTCCGCAAGCTGGAAATTCCGCAGTTAAGAAATTAGGACGAATAGCATGGCACATAAAAAAGCAGGCGGTTCCTCACGCAATGGTCGCGATTCAGCAGGCCGTCGTCTTGGTGTGAAGAAATATGGCGGCGAAGCTGTGATTCCAGGCAACATCATTCTGCGTCAGCGGGGCACCAAGTGGCATCCGGGTACTGGCGTTGGCATGGGCAAAGATCACACAATTTTTGCGAAAGACATGGGTAACGTTCAGTTCCAGGCCAAAGCGAACGGCCGAACCTACGTATCCGTACTTCCTGTGATGGAAGCAGCAGAGTAACCGGCAACTCTTTAAAACCGCCGGTGTCTCATTGACCCGGCGGAATTCAAAGTTCCGAATTTTAAAAGGGGAGATGGGGTAACCATCTCCCCTTTTCTTTTAGTTCGGGATTCAAGGTCATGACGGATGAGAACGACGGCGAAGAATTAGACTGTTACGAGACTGATAGCGACGGTACAGCCAGCGACACTATAGACGGGCTGGTACAGGATTGTATGGAAACGGTGGCGGATCCCTGCCTGAAACCATGCTGTGCTCCGGTGACTGTGAAGCAGCTTTTGCTGCGGGCACCCAATGCCTCCGACACGGTGCAGCTTGCCGAATTGGCCAATAATTCGAATGTGGCCATCCAGACCTCAAATATGCCGCATCCATACAGCAGATCAGATGCAATGGACTGGATTGCAACGGCCAATGAAAGCCGGGACGATCGCTGCGCCTATGTCATCATTCTGAGACCTGAGTCAGATAACAAGAGTTCAGGGAATGGCAGTGATGAGGTTATCGGGGCCTGTAGCTATGGCCAGCCATCGGCCGGCTATGACGGGTTTGAAATCGGTTGCTGGCTTGGAGAGTCCCATTGGGGGCATGGCCATGCTGCGGAAGCCTGTCATGCGCTGATTGATCATATTTTTGTTCGCACATTGGCCCGTTCGGTCTGGGCCACCTGCCGGGTGACGAATGCGCGCGGACGGCGGGTCATTGAAAAATGCGGATTTCAATTCCGCGAAAACGCCATGGTGCATTCGGTTGCACTGAACGGCATGCAGCCAGTGGAGCGCTTTGTGCTCGATCGGGGAAGCTGGGAAAGTCTGAAAGCATGGGGAAGAGATGATGTTTAGACGAGATTTGGGAAATGTCACGCAGCCTGATCTGGATGCGGGACATGTGGACATTGTAACCGATCGCCTGAGACTCTCTCCGGTGGGGCCGCAGCACAGCGATGCTGTGGTTGCAGGCCTTGGGGATGAGGATGTGGCACGCAATCTGGCCCGGGTGCCCTATCCTTATACAGTGAAGGATTTTGATGCCTATCTCGCCGACCTTGCAGAAATGAACCGCAATGGGGAATTGTGTCTCGCGATCAGTGACTGGAAGACAGAGGCGTTTCTGGGGTTTATCGGACTGCGCGGTGGGAGCCCGCATCCTGAAATCGGCTACTGGCTTGTCAAGGATTATTGGGGTAAAGGCGTCATGAAGGAAGCGGCTGCGGCGCTTCTGGACCATGTCTTTGCCATCAGTGACGAGACGGTGATAGGCTCCGGCCACTTTGTTGATAATCCCCGGTCCGGCAAGGTCCTGGACTTTCTGGGGTTTCGGGAAACCGGCATCAGCAAGGTTCATAGTCTTGCCAGAGGTGAGGATGTGGACCATAGAGACATGGAATTGACGCGTGAGGCCTATTTCGGCCTTGGTACGGAAGCGAATGGCGGACGCCAACGCGCCCGGACCCGTGGCAATTCCTATGCAATGGATTATTAAGGGCAAGCCCCAAAAGAGTGTGAGACCATGAAGTTTCTTGATCAGGCCCGTGTTTATATTCGCTCCGGCAATGGCGGTGCGGGTGCTGTTTCGTTTCGCCGCGAAAAGTACATTCAGTTTGGCGGCCCGGATGGCGGCGATGGCGGCCGAGGCGGCGATGTCTGGGTCGAGTGCGTCAATGGGCTGAATACGCTGATTGATTATCGCTACCAGCAGCATTTCAGAGCCAAGACCGGCGTGCACGGCATGGGCAAGAACCGGACAGGCGCGCATGGCGCTGATGTGGTGATGAAGGTCCCAATCGGCACACAGGTGCTGGAAGAAGACAATGAGACGCTGATTGCTGATCTGACCGAACTTGGCCAACGGGTGCTGATCGCCCAAGGCGGCAATGGCGGATTTGGCAATGCGCGGTTCAAATCCTCGACCAATCAGGCTCCGCGCCGGGCTAATCCCGGTGAAGACGGTATTGAAAAGTCTGTCTGGTTGCGGTTGAAACTGATTGCAGATGCCGGGCTGGTGGGTCTGCCGAATGCAGGCAAGTCCAGTTTTCTGGCCAGTGTCACGTCGGCGAAGCCAAAAATTGCAGATTACCCTTTTACCACCATTCACCCCAATCTGGGTGTTGTGCGGCAGGATGCACGGGAATGCGTTCTGGCGGATATTCCGGGCCTGATTGAAGGTGCCCATGAGGGGGCTGGAATCGGTGTGCGTTTTCTCGGCCACGTCGAGCGCTGTCGCGTGTTGCTGCATCTTGTCGATGGCACCAGTGAACATGTGGTTCTGGACTATAAGACAGTGTGTGATGAGTTGGCGGCCTATGGTGGCGGTCTGGCTGAGAAAACCACCTATGTGGTGCTCAACAAGATTGATGCGATGAGCGATGAAGATATTCGTCAGCGCGCCGCCGAGTTGAGCGAAGCCAGTGGCAGTGATGTGATGCTGATGTCAGGGGCAACCGGCGAAGGTGTGGAAAATGTTTTGCGGGCTGTGTTCTCGATGATCGAAGCTGACCGTGCGGCAGAGCAAGTTGCTGATGAGCCGGAAACTGACTGGAGCCCTGTCTCATAAGCGTGGCCTGGTGTGATCTGATATGACCGTTCAAAAACTTTCTTCGTTCAAACGCATTGTTGTCAAGGTCGGCTCGGCTTTGCTAGTGGATTCAGCCAATGGCAAGATCAGGGCCGAGTGGCTGGCTTCGCTGGCTGATGATCTGGCGCAGCTCAAAGCTGATGGTGTTGATGTGCTGGTGGTGTCCTCCGGTGCAATCGCCCTTGGGCGGCAATTGCTGAAGCTGCCTTCCGGTCCGCTGAAGCTGGAAGAAAGTCAGGCAGCTGCTGCCGTTGGACAGATTGAACTTGGACCTGCCTGGAACCGGGCGCTGGCAAGCCATGGGTTTCAGACCGGCCAGATATTGTTGACCCTCAGTGATACGGAAGAGCGGCGTCGCTATTTGAATGCGCGCTCCACTCTGGAGACGTTGCTGCGGCTTGGCGCGGTTCCGATCATCAATGAGAATGATACGGTTGCGACATCTGAAATTCGCTACGGTGACAATGACCGGCTGGCCGCGCGGGTGGCATCAATGGCCAGTGCCGATTGTCTGGTGCTGTTGTCGGATATTGACGGGCTGTACACCGCGCCTCCTGGAACGGATCCATCTGCCACACATATTCCAATTGTCGAGACCATCACACCTGCCATTGAGGCCATGGCCGGCAGTGCCGGATCGGAATTGTCGCGCGGTGGCATGAAGACCAAAATCGAGGCTGGCAAAATTGCAACCAATGCCGGGGCGCAGATGGTGATTGCATCGGGCAAGAGCTTGCATCCGCTGGTATCGATTGACCGCGAGGACACAAGGAAAACCTGGTTTTCTGCCGCGACCAACCCGACCGCTGCACGAAAAAGCTGGATTGCCGGCAGTCTGGAGCCAAAGGGGTCGATCAGCATTGACGGCGGTGCTGTGGCTGCCTTGCAGCGTGGCAAGAGCCTGTTGCCGGCCGGGGTGACGGCTGTTTCGGGACAGTTTCAGCGCGGAGATTGCGTCTGGATCAACGGGCCGGATGGCGCGCATCTGGCACGTGGGCTGATCACCTATGACAGCGATGATGCGGGGCGGCTGATTGGCTGTCACAGCAAAGACATTGAGGCGCGGCTGGGCTATGCTGGTCGGGACACGATGATCCATCGGGACAATATGGCAATGTTACTGGCGGGAACGGACGAGCGCATGAGCAATGCGCAATCCGTCAGGAGTTGAGGAAAACGGATATGAATACCCCGCTTAAAAGCGCCGATCTGGCCGGTGCGCAGATTCAGGACACGAAAGCCGTGATGGATGCGATGGGGGCTGCGGCAAAATCGGCTGCATCCGTTCTGGCCATTGCGCCGCGTGCGCAAAAGGACAAGGCGCTGTTTGAGGCTGCCAAGGCATTGCGCGCGGCCACGCCGGACATTCTGGTGGCAAATGCCAAGGATGTTGCCGCCATGGTGGAGAAGGGGGCTGCTGCGTCCTTCATCGATCGCCTGACTTTGGATGAAGAACGTGTGGACGCCATTGCATCCGGGCTGGAAGCCATTGCCGATCTGCCTGATCCGGTTGGAACCGTGATGGCAGAGTGGGAGCGGCCAAACGGTTTGAAGATTTCGCGGGTGCGCACGCCATTGGGTGTGATCGGCGTGATTTTTGAAAGTCGGCCGAATGTCACAGCTGATGCAGGCGCGCTGTGCTTCAAATCCGGCAATGCAGCCATTTTGCGCGGTGGCTCTGACAGTTATCTGTCGTCTCGCGCCATTCACGCCTGCCTTGTTCAGGGTCTGAAAGCGGCCGGACTGCCGGAAACGTCAATCCAGCTGGTGCCAACCACAGACCGTGCCGCTGTCGGTGCGATGCTGTCGGGTCTGAATGGCGCGATCAATGTGATCGTGCCGCGCGGTGGCAAAAGTCTGGTGGCGCGGGTGGAAGAAGAGGCGCGTGTGCCGGTTTTCGCCCATCTGGAGGGCGTGTGTCATATGATCATCGATAAAAGTGCTGATCTGGAGATGGCCCGCAAGCTGGTGGTGAATGCGAAAATGCGCCGGACCGGTGTGTGCGGGGCGCTTGAAACGCTGCTCGTGGACCGGGCTGTCGTCGATACGCATTTGCTGCCCATTCTGGAGGATTTGCGCGTTGCGGGCTGCGTTATACGCGGTGATGCAACCGTGTGTGAATTGGCCGACTGGGCGGAATCCGCCACCGAGGAAGACTGGCGCACCGAATATCTCGACGCCATTTTATCGGTGCGGGTGGTGGATGATCTGGACATGGCTCTGACCCACATCAAAACCTATTCCTCCAACCACACGGAGGCGATCATCACGGAAGATGACGCTGCGGTTGAGCGCTTTTTCAATGAGATTGACAGCGCCATTCTCGTGCACAATGCATCCACTCAATTCGCGGATGGCGGTGAGTTTGGCATGGGTGGGGAAATTGGCATAGCCACTGGAAAAATGCATGCCCGTGGCCCTGTCGGTCTGGAGCAACTGACCAGTTTCAATTACCGCGTGCGTGGCACCGGCCAGGCGCGTCCGTAAGGCCGGTTGCAATTTGCGTGACTGGACCAAAATCCCGCCAGCCTTGCCAGGTCAGCGTATCGGTATACTGGGTGGCACCTTCAATCCGGCGCATGATGGCCACCGCCATATTTCGCTGATGGCGTTGCGGCGTCTGCGGCTGCAAAAGGTGTGGTGGATGGTGACACCGGGCAATCCGCTCAAAGACAATGACGGATTGCCACCCCTGGATCAACGCGCGCGCTATGCGGAGCAGATTGCCAATCATCCGGCGATTACGGTTTCCGGTCTCGAGGCGGGGATACGGACCCGATTTACTTATGATACGCTGGCTGTGCTGACACAGCGCTTTCCCGCGACCCGGTTTGTCTGGCTGATGGGGGCCGATAATCTGGTGCAATTCCACCGCTGGCAAGGCTGGCAGGAGATTGCGCATCTGATGCCGATTGCTGTCATTGACCGGCCGGGGTCGTCCTTCGCAACGCGCTCATCGGTGGCTGCACAGGCGCTGGCCCGGTTTCGTGTCCGGGAAGCTGACGCAGGTGTTCTGCCTCTGATGAAGGCACCGGCCTGGACCTTTTTGCACGGTCCGCGTTCCGATTTGTCTTCCACAGCTATCCGGGCAGGGCGACAACAGGCTTTTTGATTGGGTCCCATCAATTTCCCCGCTCTGGCCTATTGACCCGACCCATTGGTGTGCCTTAGCTCACGGAAAATCTGGAGGGTATTATGGCACGATTGAATTGGGGTCTTATTGGTGGTGGCGCAGGCAGTCAGATTGGCCCTGCACATCGCCTTGGCGCAGCACTTGACGGGTTCTACAATCTGAGTGCTGGCGCGTTTGACATTGATCCGGGCAAGAGCCGGGACTTTGGCGCAACACTTGGTGTTGAAGCGAGCCGGTCTTACGGAACCTGGCAGGATATGCTGGCTGCAGAAAGCGCGCTGTCACCGGAACAGGGCCGGTTGGATCTCGTGACAGTGGCGACGCCCAACTCAACGCATTTCGAAATTACAAAATCCTTTCTGGAAGCTGGGTTCAACGTGTTGTGCGAAAAGCCGATGACGATGAATGTTGAGGAAGCGGAGCAGGTTGTTGCAGCCGCAAAATCCAGTGGCAAAATCTGTGCTGTCAATTATGGCTATTCAGGCTATCCGATGGTGCGGCATATGCGGGCGATGGTTGCCAGAGGTGATATTGGCAAGGTGCGGATGGTCAAGGCCGAATTTGCCCATGGATTTCATGCAGATGCTGCTGATGCGGACAATCCGCGCGTGCGCTGGCGTTATGATCCGGCGCAAATTGGTGTCTCTGCGCAATTTGCCGATTGCGGAATTCATGCCATGCATATGGCCAGCTTTGTAACCGGTCAGGAAGTTGAAAAACTCTCCGCGGACTTTGTCAGCACCATAGCCAGCCGTCAGCTTGAAGATGATGCGATGGTCAATTTCCGGATGGATGGTGGTGCCGCAGGGCGTTTGTGGACCAGCTCGATTGCAGTTGGTCGCATGCATGGTCTGACCCTGCAGGTGTTTGGCGAAACCGGCGGCTTGCGCTGGGCACAGGAACAACCGAACCAGGTCTATTACACGCCCATCAGTGAGCCGGTTACACGGGTTCTGGAGCGCGGCGGGCCCGGCCTTTCGCCGGAAGCGGATCGGGCGTCGCGGGTGACCATCGGTCATGCGGAAGGCATGCCCCTGGCATTTGCGAATATCTATTCTGATCTGGCGGAAGTCATTCGTGCGGACAAGGAAGGCCATGGGCCTGACCCGGCTGCAACGCATTTTCCAACGGCTGTAGACGGTTTGCGCTCGATGGCGGCTGTGTTTGCATCAGTGAAATCGGCGAAGGCTGACGGGGCCTGGGTTGATGCCCGACCTGCCTCACTTCGGCCCTGAGTCACAAAGTGCAAAATGATTGATCGGAATCAATGAATTCAATCTGCTGTCTTGCAATAATTGGTGATTATGCGTCAGGGGGATTGAATGAGCGAAACGAATCCATCTCATCATGTTGGGCCTCAGCCGATTGATCGGCTGCGTGTGCGAACGCTTGCGCACGATGATATCAAGGCTGCTTTGCGGGCTGGACTGGCTGACTTCTTGTCGAGGCCTGTGCTCAGTGCATCCTTTGGCATTGTGTTTGCTCTGGCAGGCCTGTTTGTGGTCGCCAGCCTGTTTTATTTCAATCAGATATGGATGGCGATCCCGGTTGCCCTCGGGTTTCCACTGATCGCGCCGTTTGCGGCTGCCGGTCTTTATGAAATGAGCCGCCGACTGGCTGCAGGAGAACCGTTTGGCTGGCGTGACATCTATTTGCTGATGTTCCGGCAATCCGGCAAGGAATTTGGCTGGATGGCCTTTGTGGTTCTGTTTGTCTTCTGGGTCTGGATTTATCAGGTTCGGCTGTTGCTTGCCGTGTTTCTGGGGCTTCAGGCTTTCTCATCTCTGGAGGGCTTCATTCAGGTGATCACAGGAACCGCCAACGGCCTCATGTTTATTGGTATTGGTACCATTGTGGGAGCCGTTCTTGCCGCCATATTGTTCTGCATCAGCGTTATCTCAATGCCGCTTTTGCTGGACCGAAAGATCGATTTCATTTCCGCCATGCTGCTGAGCATCAATACTGTTCGAAAGAATCCTGGTGTGATGGCAGGCTGGGGCGTGACGATTGCGGTCCTGATCTTCCTGGCGATGTTGCCCGCATTTCTGGGGCTCATTGTGGTTCTGCCGATCTTGGGGCATGCCACTTGGCATATTTACCGCTCAGCAATTGAGGAATTACCCGAGAACAAGTGATTGTCTGACACTGGCCGCCCCGAAATCGGAGCGGCCAGTTGGACAAAGCAATTCTTGTTCTTATTGGTTTTGGCTTTGTCAGGATAGCCTTACTGAACGGTGATAACTGACATTACCAGCTTGTCGTCAATTTTGACCGGGCCGTCTTCCTTGGCACCAAGAGTATATTCAAAAATTCCGGTTTCCATGCCGCCAGCTTCCGAGTGAACCATCAGCATCAGCATGTCACCGGATTTGACGTCTTCCGTCAGAATGGCCGCAACGTCCATGTTTTCACCCATGCGCAGGGGAGCATGGCCGACAACAGGGCCTGGTTTCATATCGGCTTGGGTGCGGTGAACAACGAGCCAGCCATTTTCTCCGGCAACGATTTTTTCGGCACTTACGACACCGTTTTCCACGGATTGGTTGGTGGCTTCAACCATAGGGGCCATCGAATGGCCGGCTGCAAAAGCGGCTGTGGTCATCAGAGACAGCGTTGCTGCTGCGATCATAATCTTATTCATTGGTCTCTCCGTTTGTTGATTTGACGCGACGTTTGCCCGTCAATGGGGAAGACACGCGTGACCGGGCAACAAAGTTTCAGAAACTGACAATTATTTTTTGAACTTTTTCGCAACTGGCCCGTTGGGTTTCGTACAGTATTGTTTCTGCTGCAATGTTGTCATGGAAGAAGTCTGCGCTTCTTATCCTTCTGCAGGGTTGCAGGGGATGGGTGGGCTCTGGAGGATACGGCTTGGCGAGAACACCCAATGACATTGAATATCTGATTTCTCAGATTTCTCTGGGAGACCGCGAAGCGTTTTCTCAACTTTATGATGCCACTTCCGCGAAACTTCTGGGCGTCTGCCTTCGTGTCTTGAACGAAAGGGCAAACGCAGAGGAAGCTATGCAGGATACGTTCATCAAGGTCTGGAAGAATGCCGACCGGTATTCCATAAACGGGCTAAGCCCGATGACCTGGCTGATCACGATTGCGCGCAACACAGCGATTGACCGATTGCGGGCGCAGAAGCCAGTCTCCGATATCAATGATTATTCAGATAGTCTAGCTTCAAAACTTCCATCTCCAGAGAGCAATGTTGCACACTCTTCTGATATGAAGCGGGTTTCGGAATGTCTGGAAGAACTGGGAGATGATCGCGGTGCAGCTATTCAGGGTGCCTATCTTGACGGACAAAGCTATGCGGAATTGTCGGAGTTGTACAAGGTGCCTCTCAACACCATGCGGACATGGTTGCGGCGGGGCCTTCTCTCGCTGAGGGAGTGCATGGACCGATGAGCGATTCAATCAAAAAAGATGAGAACGATGTTGCCCTTGCAGCTGAATATGCCTTGCGGCTGCTGGATGACGAAGATCAGTCGATTCTGAGGGCGCGTGTGCTGACGGACCCCGATTTTGCGCGCCTTGTTGCACAGTGGCAGGAGTCTTTTGGCGGAATGGCGCATGCGGTCGCGCCGGTTACACCGTTGCCAGCCACCAAGCCAGCGCTTGAAAAGCGACTGTTTGGTCAGACACCGCGGAGGACTTTGTGGAACTTTGCGGGTCTGTGGCAGGCGGTCAGCGTGGCATCGATTGCAGTCGCTGCCTTCCTTGCCTTTACATTGATCAATCTAGCTGAACCCGAGCCTGGAGCACTCTATGTGACCGAGTTGGCGTCGGAAAATGATGCCTTGCGGGTTCTGGCAGTCTATAATGATGCAACCAAAGAACTTCAGCTCAGCCGCACCAGCGGCGGCCCATCAAGTGGACGTTCTCTGGAATTATGGGGCATTGTTGACGGTGAAAATCCGGTATCCATCGGGTTGTTGCCTGACGCTGCGAATGGAAAGCTGGTCCTGCCGGTTAACCTTGAAGAGGCGCTTGACGGGCTTGTTCTGGCCGTGAGTGATGAGCCGGCAGGCGGTTCTCCAAACGGGCAGCCGACGGGTGCCGTGTTGGCAGTTGCAGAGATTTTCCGAATTTAGAGTCTTTCTCGCTATTCTTGGCTGTGATCGATAGAAACCTGACAATTCTGCGGATCTTCGCGGTATTCAGATGTGTTGCAAATCTTGTAACCAAAAAAATTTGAAGATTTTGAAACTTCTTGCGGTGTGGGCGCGTGGCTTCAGACAGTTCCAAAACAATTTTGGTTCACAACGGGAGATTATCATGAAAACGCTTTCCAAACTTTCTGCTGCCGCTGCTGCAGTTCTGATGAGTACTGCTGTATTTGCCGCCAACCCGAATGTTGGCGGTGCTGCGATGTTCGAAAACAAGAACATTGTCGAAAATGCCGTCAACTCTGCTGATCACACGACCCTGGTTGCTGCCGTCAAGGCTGCCGGCCTTGTGGACACATTGCAGAGCGATGGTCCCTTTACGGTTTTTGCACCGGTGAATCTGGCATTTGAAGCCCTTCCTGCTGGCACGGTAGACATGCTTTTGCAGCCTGAAAACAAGGCCACGCTGACAAAGGTGCTGACGGCCCATGTGGTCGCGGGAAACTGGTCTGCTGCTGATATCATCCGTGAGACAAAAGCTTCGAAAGACGGATTCTATCATTTCGAGGCTGTTTCCGGCGATGCCCTTTCTGCGCAAGTGCGCGGTGGTCAGGTTTATATTTATGACGAGAGCGGCAATGCCTCAATGGTAACAATTGCGGATGTCAACCAGTCCAACGGCGTTATCCATGTCGTCGACAAGGTCCTGCTGCCCAAATAGGTTCGCCCTTCTATCTGCAGACAAATGCACCGCTCCGGTTCGAACGACCGGGGCGGTGTTCAAGCTGAAACTTATGTTGCTGAGGAGCCATTGATCATGAAACGCAGAGATTTTCTGAAAATGAGTGCCGCCTTGTCACTGATACCGGGGTCTGCCTTTGCTGTGGGTGGCGGGTTTGAAGTGATGCGGACTGAGGCAGAGTGGAAAGCTTTGCTTTCTGAAACCGAATATCTTGTGATGCGGGCAGAGGCCACAGAACGTCCCAATACAAGTGCGTTGAATCTGGAAAAACGTGCAGGTATTTTCCATTGCAAGGGCTGTGATTTGCCACTCTACGAGTCACAAACCAAATATGACAGCGGCACGGGTTGGCCGAGTTTCTATGAGGCACTGCCCGACGCGGTTGGTACCAAGCCGGACAATACATTGTTTACCCAACGCACAGAGGTACATTGCCGCCGATGTGGTAGTCATCTGGGACATATATTTGAAGATGGTCCTGAACCGACTGGCAAACGTCATTGCCTGAACGGAGTCAGCCTGACCTTCAAGCCCACAAATTCATCATGAAACCTCAACGCCTGATCGGAAATCTATGACAGTCCAACGCACGGAACTGATTGTCGGGCGGCTGTTGCTGTCATTTCTGTTTTTTGCCGGCTTTGTGCAAAAGCTGGTTGATCCCACGCCTGCCATGATCCTGCTGGAGGGGTTTGGACTGTCGGGCTTTCTAGTGTGGCCCGCTGCCGCCTTCAATCTGGTTGCAGCGCTCTTTCTTGTGAGCGGTCGATGTGTGGTCCCGGTTGCGAGAGCACTTGCAGTCTATTGTCTTCTCACAAGTGTGTTTCACTTCATCCCGTCCGATGGCTGGCAAATGTCGATTTTTATCAAGAACTGGGCGATTGCTGGCGGACTTCTTGCGCTGTCAGTTGCTGAATCCCGAACTGCTGGCGGTCTTCAGAAAGAAAAAATTGACGCGGACACATGATATTTTGTTGGTTTGACGAGCCCGTATTGCGCTACGAGAGTGCTTCACAGACAGAGCCGTTTCGGGGCGGTCTTTTGCGGCGCTGTCGGGGGATTTTGACGAATGCCTGGAAATGACGAGATGTATGAAACGTTCAACAAATGCGCTGATGCCTAGCCAGCTGGATATCAAGGGACAGGTCGCAAGCGAGGGCTTTGCTGACGGGCCATTGTGGCTGGCGAAAAATCACCCTGTGCCAAATTATAGACGGCAGGATACGTGGCAGGCTGATGCGTTGGCGCTGACAAATGCCATTGCCATAGCCGGTGCGCAGACAGCTGAACTTGTAGGCAATGCGCATGATGATGCTTTTGATATTCTGGAATTCCAGTTGGCACGGTTGGAAGACGCAAGCTTTGTGGAAGCTGCCAACGAGTTGATCGAGGCTGGCCTTGGTGCCGATATGGCATGGCGGGAAGTTCTGAACAGTGAAATTTCCAGCCATGAGACATCGGATGATGCGCATTTTCGTGCCCATGCGGTGGATTTGAGGGATGTGCGCGACCGCGTTCTTGTAGCGCTGACTGGCGCTGCCGCTGAGACCATTGCAAAGGGTGTGATTTATCTGGCCGATGATATTTTGCCGAGCCTGTTCCTGTCGCATGACTGGCGTGGAGGCGGTTTGGCGTTGCGGGCCGGCAGCGTGACCAGCCATGTGGCGATGCTTGCCCGCCAACAGGGTATCCCAGCCCTTGTTGGTCTGGGAGATTTCGCGTGTTCTGATACGAGTTCTGCGCTTTTGTACGGCGGCCGGGAAATGCTGATCATCTCACCCAGTGACCAGACAAGAAAACAGTTTGATCTGGCGCGCAAAGACTTTGGCGCGGCGCAGCGCCGTGTGCAGGATTTCTCCGGTCGGGCGGCCGTCACCCGTGATGGCACCGCCGTCAGGGTTCTGGTGAATATTACAGATCCGTCTGAGGTTGACGCGCTTCCGATTGATCATGTCGATGGCGTTGGTCTGATGCGAACTGAATTTCTGTTTGGCCATGCCTCCGGGCTTCCCGGGGAGGAGATTCAGTATCTGGCCTACAAGAAGGTTCTGAACTGGGCTGCCGGAAAGCCCGTTACCATCCGCACTGTGGATGCCGGTGGTGACAAGCCCATCAAGGGCTTTTCCGAGGATGAAACCAATGCGTTGCTGGGCATGCGGGGCATTCGGTTGGCTCTGAAAAACCAGAATATTTTCCGTCTTCAAATCCGGGCCTTGCTGCGTGCCGCGGTGCATGGTCCGTTGAAAGTGATGCTGCCCATGGTAGCAGTGCCGCAAGAACTGGAAGAGGCGGTGCGGCTGTTTGAAGCCGAGGCGTCTTCTCTGGCGCAGGACGGTATTGCCTGCCGGATGCCAGAAATTGGCATTATGGTTGAAATACCATCCGTAGCCATTTTGCCGCATCGGTTTTCACAGGCTTCTTTCCTGTCAATCGGGTCGAATGATCTGATTCAGTATGTGCTGGCTGCGGCGCGCGACAATGGCCAGCTTGCCTGTCTGGCCAGGGCCGATGATCCGGCAGTTCTGGCGCTGATTGCCAATGTGGCAAAATATGGTGCCGAACATGGTGTGGATGTCAGTCTGTGCGGAGATGCGGGCAGTGATGTGGCTGTCATTCCAAAATTGCTGAGGGTTGGCATCACAATCTTGTCGGTTGCTCCTGCGCGCATTGGTCTGGTCAAGGCCTCCATTTCAGAAACAGATTTGAGCGACGGCAACGAGCCGTCGTGAGTTGTGCGCACGCAGGTGCGTCAGAACGCCTGAGATAACAGTAATGCATAATCCGCAGCACTGGCTTTGCGCGGGTTGGTGCCGTTGGTGTGGTCCTTTTCGGCCAAGGGGGCTGCAGCGTTCATATCCGACTGGGTGACGCCCATTTGGGACAGTGTGGTGGGCAGGCCCAACTCTGATGTCAGATTGCCAATCGCTTCCGCCAGATCTGCACTGGCGGGCAGGCCCATGGCCTGTTTGAGCTCTGCGTAGCGATGCCCCACAACAGGTTCGTTGAAGCGCAGGACATGCGGCAGCAACACGGCGTTCAGCATGCCATGATGCAGAATACGCCCGGGCAGGCCGCCAAGGGCATGGCTCATGGCGTGAACCGCACCCAATCCTTTTTGAAAGGCCAGTGCTCCATTCATGGCCGCTGCCATCATCTGGGTGCGGGCTTCCAGATCTGTACCGTTTCGGGTTGCGGTTTTGATATGCGCAGAGGCCCGCTTCAGACCATCAATGGCGATGCCATCTGCCGGCGGGTTGAACGCTGTGGCGATATAGGTTTCGACGCAATGGGTCAGGGCATCCATTCCGGTGGCGGCAGTGAGGTGAGGTGGCAAGGTTATGGTCAATTGCGGGTCACAAATGGCCACGTCCGGAATCAGGTATGGGCTTATGAAGCCAAGCTTGCGGTGATCATTGAGCACAATGATTGCGCCGCGCCCGACTTCCGAGCCGGTTCCTGCGGTTGTGGGAATCGCAATCAAGGGTGGCAGGCAGTCGGAGATTTTGTTTATGCCACCATGAATGGCAGCTAAGTCGGCCAAGGGTCCGTCATGGGTTGCTGTCAGGGCAATGGCTTTTGCCAGATCAATTGCCGAGCCGCCGCCAACGGCAATCACGCCATCGCAGTTTTCACTCTCATAGACACGGCGTCCCGCAAGGGTTGCCGCCTCTGTCGGGTTTTGCGGTGTTTCATCGAACACCACGCTGGACGCGTTGGACGCCAGAAGTTTCGACACCCGGTCCGGGAGTCCGGTTGCGACCAGGCCCTTGTCGGTGACGATGAGGGCGCGGGTGATGGAAAGTCTAGCGCATTCTGCCAGCAGTGCTTCTTCCAGCAGGTCAGCGCCAAAGTGAATACGTGTCAGATAGTTGATAAGGCTCATAAGTTTCTCCTGTTCAGACCTTACTCAGAATTCCTGTAAAAGCCAGCAATGTTGCTCAAAGCGCTGCTTCACAGCAAACACACGCCGGATCACTTCATCGTGGATTGGGCTGCCACGCCTTGCTTCCGGGCGAATTTCTACCAACTATGTTTTATCAGACAGCCGCACCGGTTGTGAGCAGACATCAATTATGCCGGAGGATATGGCAGTGAAACGCAGAGATTTTTTGAAAATGAGTGCCGCATTGACACTGATACCTGCCACCGGCTTTGCGTCCGAAGAACAATTTGAAGTGGTTCGGACCAAGGCTGAATGGAAGGAATTGCTGACCAAATTTGAATATGAGGTGATGCGGGAAGAAGCCACGGAACGGCGGAACACAAGCCCCTTAAACGCAGAAAAGCGTGTGGGCGTGTTTCACTGCAAGGGGTGCGATCTGCCGCTCTATGAATCCAAAACAAAATATGAAAGCGGAACAGGTTGGCCGAGTTTTTATGATGCCCTGCCAGATGCCATTCGCACAAAATCGGATAATACTCTTTTCATGAAACGCACTGAAGTGCATTGCCGCAGATGTGGCAGTCATCTTGGCCACATTTTTGATGACGGCCCCAAACCAACCGGAAAACGCCATTGCCTGAACGGGGTCAGCCTGACCTTCAAGCCAGCCAGTGCAGCCTGATATGAAGCGTCTGATCTCAAAAAACCTTTGAGATCAGACGGGTAATCAGTGAATGAGTGTCGTGCATAGATTAAATATTGGTTTTTGCCACGACGCTCTTTCAGCGGCCTGATCTCTGTCTTGAATGGCTGGACTTGCCCGCTTCGAGGAGGTTCTCCTTGATTAACTGTTTGTTGTGCATGCGTGAAATAATGCATCGCACGGTTGTGTCTGGTAAGGATTGCTACAGCTTTCGATACTATTATCCCAAGAGATTAAATTGGGTGCCGTTCAAATTTGTTGCGGTGCAGCAGCATGGATATGAACGATGAACAAGATTTTGGCAAAACTTTCAAAGGGAAGCATCTGGTTGCTTCTGCTTTTATTGGTGATTCCGGCTGCATTCACTTATTTTGCATGGCAGATTACCGATGAAGCCTCACGCAAATCAGCCCATGAGAAATTTACTGCGCTGGCATATGACAGTGAACGCGCGTTACGCCACCGCATCGAATCCTATAAGCAGGCATTGCGCGGGGCAGTCGGCCTCCTCGAAGGGTCTGACGATGTAACCTCTGCGGAATGGATATCTTATGTTTCAGCTTTGAATATCACGCAGAATTCTCCAGGAATCAACGGTATTGGCCGGATTGATGAGGTCAATCCAGCGGAACTGGACGCATTCACTGATCGTATGTCGGCAGATAAGGGTTATCCTTTTTTGGTTCACCCACAGGTGGATTCAGGTGAATATTTCATTATTCGCAACATCGCACCCTTTGAAAGTAACAACCAAGCTGTTGGATTGAACATTGCGTTTGAACCAAATCGCCGTGAAGCTGCCACACATGCGCGTGATACAGGAAAGGCAACCATCACCAAACGTATCCTGCTAGTTCAGGATGCCGAGCAGACACCTGGGTTCTTGCTGTTGCTCCCGAGTTACGAAAAGGGAATGCCAGTTCTGACTGTTGAACAGCGCAGGGCTGCATTTCGCTCTTGGGTCCATGCTCCATTTATCGGAAAGAACTTTTTCAACGATCTGACGGATAGCCAGGGCCAGACGTTACACCTTCGGGTCTATGATGGTGATCAGCAGGATGCTGATGCCCTGATTTTTGACAGCAATTCAGAACAGTCGGTCGATACGTCCACACAGCATGAATCTGTGAAAGTGCTGGAGATCATGGAGAAAAAGTGGTTGCTGTCCTGGACGAGCACGCCCGCTTTTGATGCTCTTGAAGCCAGCAATGAACCGTTCTTGGTGTTGATAATTGGCGCAATTTTCACAGGCGCCTGTGGCGTATTTCTGATTCTCATGGGCATTCGTGGCAGCGAAGAATCGGGAACACGAGCCGGTTATTTGTTGCCCGCAGTCGCTTTCGTCATGACAATTGGCGTTGGTGTTTATCTGGCTGAAGAGTTCAACCTGAATGAGCGTAGTGTTTTGGTCACTGACACCATCAAGGAAGCACGCGGGTTTCGACGCGCCATCCTGACCAATGTTGAGGATCGTGTCCAGGATCTTGGACGCATGGCAAACCGATGGGTCAATCAGGGTGGGCAGACAAAGGAAACATGGCAAGCGGATGCAATACAGTATGTTGCTGACCAGCCTGACTTGAAGGCAGTCGAATGGGTTGATTCCAGCTATCATGTGCGTTGGGTGGAACCATTGATCGGCAATGAACGGGCAATCGGGCTGAATGTTATCAAAGACCCAACCACAAGAGTCGCCCTGTCATTAGCGGAAGCCAACAGCAGCGTAACGCTTTCATCTCCGTTCGACCTGGTTCAGGGCTATAAAGCGGTACTCACCTATTCACCACTTGGTTCAGGCGATTCATTTGATGGGTTCATTGTTGGCATCTTCGGCGTCGAAGAATTGATCTCCGCCGCTCTTGATCTCTCCCGAAGCGAAAACTTCGTTGTGCGTCTATCATCACAAGGCGAAGAGTTTTATCGCTCCGCAAATGATTCATTGCCGAGTGATCCGAACCTGGTTCATCAAGAGACAATTCTGCTTCTCGACAAAAGCTGGACCATCAGCGTGTTCCCATCGTCGGCTCTGATGGCAGGCAAAAAGTCGTTCTTGCCACCAATTATCATGGCCATCAGCGTCTTCCTGGCATTCCTCATTGCCCAGCTCATTATCACCACCCAGCGGTCCAGACAAAAAACGGTTTTGGTGCAGGAGAAAGAAAATCTTCTGTCAACATTTGTGCGCCATACGCCCGCAGCTGTTGCGATGTTTGATCATAAGCTTTGTTACGTTGCAGCCAGTGACAGATGGTACACCGATTATGGGCTGGAGGGCCGAGACGTCATCGGCAAAAACCATTATGAGATTTTCCCCGAGATTCTGGAAAATCATCCGGATTGGAAGGACATACATCAACAGGCGATCAATGGAGAGATCATCAAGGTTGATGAAGAAAAGTTCCAACGAGAGGATGGAAGCCTTGAATGGCTGAGATATGAGCTGCATCCCTGGAGCAAGGGTAATGGTGAAAAAGGTGGGATTATCATGTTCACCGAAAACATCACCGAGCGTAAACAGATTGATACGATGAAGGACGAGTTCATCAGTACCGTCAATCACGAATTACGCACGCCGCTCACCTCCATCCAGGCAGCTCTTGGATTGTTGCGCGTCAAGATTGGCAATGATCTTGATGACAAGGCAAAGAGGCTACTGTTCCTGTCCTACGAAAACTGCAAACGCCTGACCCATCTGGTCAACGATATTCTGGACATGGAGAAAATAACGGCTGGAAAACAAACATTTCAGGTCGAGCAGGTTGAGATAAATGATCTGGTGGAAGCAATTGTCGACCAGAATTTGAGTTTTGCGGACAAGTACAATGTGGTGTTTGAAATGCAAAGATGTGATGAGCCGATTTATATGATGGTTGATCCACATCGCTTCAATCAGGCCTTGACCAACGTGCTGTCCAATGCGGCCAAATTTTCAAAAGATGGTGGCCTGGTCAAAGTGTTGGTGGAGAACAACGACGATCATACATTCCGCATTCTCGTCAAGGATTGGGGAATTGGAATTCCCAAATCTTTCCAGAGCAAGATCTATGAAAAATTCACACAGGCTGATGGTTCATCCACCCGTGCAGCAGGCGGCTCCGGACTGGGTTTGAGCATAGCCAAAACGATTATTGAAGCATTCGATGGGGAGGTGCATATGCAAAGTGAAGAGGGCGTCGGAACAGAGATTTCCTTTGTGCTTAGCAAGAACGCAGCTCCGCAACGGGAAAGGAACGTAGCATGACCGAAGAAATCTTGAAGCGCATTTTGATTGTCGAAGACGACGAAAGCATTGCGGAAATCGTCGAGCTGACGCTTGAAGATCTCGGTGGGTTTGAAGTTTATCATTGCAGTTCCGGTGATTATGCATTGGACATGCTGCGCAAACACAGGCCACAGCTCGTATTGCTGGATGTCATGATGCCACGTATGGATGGCCCGGAGACATTGCGCCAGATGCGTCTTTGTCCCGAGTTTGACGATATTCCGGTGATTTTCGTGACGGCGCGTGCGCAGGTTCACGAACAGGCAGAATATTCTAGCATCGGGGCTGCCGGTATCATCGTGAAGCCCTTTGACCCGATTACACTGTGCGATGATATTACCCTTTTGTGGAAAAAGGCCAAAACAGAAGGTCTTAAGTTGGCTGTTTAGAGTATCTGGCTTGACCAAGACGGATACTCTAGCTTTCGAAACCCGACGGACACTGGGAAAGCCAACCCTTCCCGTTTGAATTCAAGCCTCTGTTGCGCAAAAATTGACATGTCTGCTGGTCGTTGTTTCTCGTGGCAATTGGCAATTGGCAATTGGCGACTGGCACTGGCCGGCGCAGATTGCCTGATTGAGGATCGAGCAGGTCAGTTTCCAGACAGCCATCCCATCTTGACAGTTGCTTCCAGACAATTCGACTGGCCGTCCGATGTTTTGTTGCGCTGCACATTTTTTAGACGGTGTTTTATGCTGCTGTGCACAATCGATCATCATCCAGACGCCATTTAAAATAGCGGGCGAATTCAAGGCATTGAAATATAATCATAAAATAATTTTGTTGAAATTGGCATGGTCCATGCATTTCTAACAGCAGCATTCCAAATGCTCACTGAAACCTGATGAGGGTTTCAGTTGGAAAAGTCGTCAGTCCGGCCGTTCTGCTCCCTCCCACAGATCGGCCGGTCTGGCGACTTTTTTTGGTTTTGCGGTGACAAACAGCGAAATGGGCTGTGCAGCGGGCCATCTTTCCGGCCCAAATTTTCCAAAGATGTGCAATAATCAGAAATCATAGACTACCCCGTTCAGGGCGACGATTGACGCGCAAACAAAAGGACATTCATCCATGATGAATACGAAACCGCAGGCCGGTGGCGCTTTGCCGCTGATGAGTTTTCCAAAGCTGGGTGGCGGTACGCTGAGTATTGGCGGCACCACCGAGCGCCATACATTATTCATCGTCTATCGCGGCAAGCATTGCGGGCGTTGCAAGAAATATCTCGCCACTCTTGAGAGCCTCAAAGCGGACTGGGAAGAGGCCGGGTTTGATCTGGTGGTTGTCTCAGCTGATCCGCGGGAAAAAGCAAAGGCGGATGTCGACGAATTTGGCTGGAGCTTTGATATTGGCTACGATCTGAGTGAGGCGCAGATGCAGTCTCTCGGTGTCTATATCTCAGACCCATTGTCACCTGACGAAACAGATCGCCGGTTTGCAGAGCCGGGTGTTTTCTGCGTGCGCCCGGATGGGATTATTCAGGTGGTTTGCATTTCCAACGGGCCTGCTGCGCGTCCGGATTTGAATGAATTGCTGGATGGCATGAAATTCAACATTGCCCACAACCGCCCGGCACGCGGAACTGTATGAGAGGCTTCGATGCGCGCGCCCACCTTTTGCATCGGGGTTCCGACCTACAAACGCGCGGATGATCTTGAGCGGTTTCTCAACGCCATCCGGCCTCAATTGTCCGGCAAGCCGAATGTACGTCTCGTTGTCGTCAACGATGCAAGCCATGATGCTGCCTATCAGAAGCTGGTTGAGCGGTTCGAGGGATTGTTTGAGTATCGTGTTCTGCCGGAAAATTCCGGTCCGGCCATGGCGCGGCAGGCGGCATTTTCGGGTGCCGGGGAAGAGTTTCTGGTCATGACCGACGATGACTGCATTCCGGGGCCGGATTGGCTGGATTATCTGGAAGCCGTTGTGACCGCCGATCCGGATATTGATCTGATTGCGGGCAATGTCGAGCCGGTCTGGCACAGCAAGCCGGGTGTGTTTGTCAGGCTGATTGCTGCGCGCGGCAATTATCCGGGGCCTCTGGTCACAGAACATGGATTACTGACCGCAGTTGGTGCCAATTGTGCCATCCGACGCAGCTTGTTTGAGCAGATTGGCGGCTATGAACCGGAGTTACGTGGGGCAGCGGATGATTGCTGTGTCACCCAGCGGGCGATCAAGGCTGGTGGTCGGCATCTTGTTGCATGGAACTGGTTGACCGGTCACAAGGCCGAAACTGGTCTTGGAGAGATCTCGAGGCGCGCATTCAATTATGGCTTCGGCTCTGTGCAATATACATTGCTGGATCAGGATTGGGTGCTTGCCGAGTTGTGTTCCGATGGCTCACTGGCGAGCGCTTTCCAGACGGTCAGACGCAAGGTCCGAACCCAATGGACCGACTGCCGTGCAGGTGGCCAATCCTGTTTGATCAGTCTGAGCTTTAGCGCGGTCAGTGTTCTGAAATCGGTTCAGTTTGAACGCGGCTGGAGGAAAGGCCTGAAGACATTTTCAAAAGCCTATGAGCGTGGCCTCCCGCAGCAACCCGGCATGGCGGAATCAGCCGTGGATTTTCTGGATGAGCGGGCACGACAACACGCTTTGGGCGTTTGAGCTTCAGCTACTGGTTCTCAACAAGCTCTATCACTCGCTGTGCCACCAGTTTGGTTGCGCTGTCCGGCAGGTTCATGTCGGCAATTTTTCTGGCCAGAGCCTGCGCATTTTCGCCAAAGCGGCGCACTTCCAATACAGCGGAGATGGCGTTCTTCATATCATCTGCATTGGCAGATCGAATGCCTTTACCGACACCGAGGCTTTCCAACCGACCTGCTGTGGCCTCTGACTCGAAGTGAATCGGCAAAATGATTTGTGGTCGACCAGCAATCATGGCCGCTTGCGTGAGTCCGGCGCCACCATGGGACATGACGGCCGTTACCTTCGGTAAAACGTCAGAGAGTTCGGGGGGCTGTGAATAGATGTGCCCGCCGCGCAATTTCAGGAACTGGGCAGCGGCTGTGTTCGTGTTGCCAAGATAGGCCGAGATTTTGGCCTTTGTTTGGGAGGCAGCCTGAATGATAGGATCAAGAAATTCCGGCACGGCTCCGGCATAGAGAAACAGATGCGGCTCATCGGGCAGGTCTGTTCTTTGAAGTCCGTCATTGTAAGTTCCCAGCAAGGTCTCCTTGCGAAGGCCTAAATATGGGTCTGCCTGTGGCAAGGAGAAGACAAAACGCATCTCTGTATTCAGCAATTCGGGCAGCGTGGAGAGATTTGGCTGGCTGCGCTCTGCCAGCACGACGTTTATGTTGCGAAGCATGGCGTCCTGATAGTGCGCCGGTGCCACATTTGCGCGCAAGGAGGGATATCTCGGCATGTTCACCGGCGGCATTGTGTGAGCGCTGCCGATAAGCGCCACAGGAATGCGACCACGTGCGGCAAGACACAGGCTTGGGCTGTGATCAGCAACGATCAGGTCAGGCTTGAGCAGGGCGAGCAGATCATCCCATGCAAACAGGATTGAACCAAGACGGTCTTTTTTGAGGTAACCGATCTGTTCCAGAATTTCAGAATAGCTGGATGTTCTGGTTAGTGCGGTCTGGGATGGGTCGGAGACTGGTGCAGGGAGTATTGGAAAGCCAGCGCCGGTGAATGCCTGATGTGCGCCAACAGGGTCCTTGACCGAAAAGATGCACTCATATTGATAAGCGCCGGATTGAGTTGCCAGCACTTGATCCGCAACGGCTTTCAAAGGGGCAACATGGCCAAGTCCGCCACCAATTTCCGATACAAACAATATTTTTTTCATGACTTAGTATCAATCAAAAACCAATACGGCACCAGTTTCCATTACAGAAACATGGTGCCGTATTATCAACTCTATAGCGCTTGCCTTCTGGTCAGGCAGGCTGTGTTATTTTAGTAGCCGAGGTTAGAAGGACCACCTGTCACAGGACCACCCATGGCAAGCGTGCTGGCCAAAAGATTATCCACTGGATCATCAAAACGATGACGTTTCTTGAGTGTGTCGCCCTGACCGAAGTAGAATCTCACACCAAGCGAGGCGCTGACATAATCGTCATCCCCAATCGCTCCATCGGCAAACAGAGACAATCCGTTGAAGGATTCGATTGCAGGAGCCCATTCGACACCAGCTGTCCCGAGAATATCCTGATTGGGGTCCGTTGCGGCACCAATTGATAATGCAAGATTATCAGTAGCATACCATGAAATATCAAGCTGACCGTATAGGCCATCTTCTTCAAAATCAGAGTTTGGACCAAATGTATAATTGTCCTTGATATCAATGTATTGGTAGCCTGCGCCTGCAGCAATCGTGAACTGTTCAAGATATAGTTCGGCTTCGACCCCCACTCTCGAGATACTCAATGCAGGTGCATAGAGTTTGTTATCAGGGCTGAAAAACCGATCATAAGCATCCTGGTCACCTTCGTATTCCAGATAGGACGCCGTCACGCCGACGAGACCTTTCGTAGGATCGCGCCAGAATAAGTGGCCGCCGACGCCGTAAACAAATTCACCATCGACTTCGTCGTCAGAGAAAAATGAACTGGTGTCAGACACATCGTCATCGCGATTGATATAGCCCAGCAAACCATCCAACTGGAAGCCAAATGAGTGCAGGATTGGCGTTGTTACAGATGCTGTTCCAACAATTGTTGGTGTCTCATCTCTCTCTGTCGCAGATGCATCCCAATAGGTGCCACCATCTTGCAGGCCACCAGCGATGCCGATTTTGAAGTTGAGACCGGATACAGCCGGGTAGCTGCCCATCATGGGGTTTTCTGCTTCCGGATCAGCGGCAACGGCCTGGCCAGCAACCATCGCGCCACCGAGGCCGATCATTGCTGCGAATGCAGGTGCCTTGGCGAATTTTGAAAGGCCGGAAAGGAATGAATTCGAGGCAACGACGGAAGCGGCATCAACCGGAACAAGGCTCATTGCCGGAATTTCAAAGCCAATACGCAGTGCATGTACGAACAGGGACGAATTGTCCGGCATGACAGCGCGATAGGCATTTCTGACTGCGCTTTCAGCACCTGCCAGATCGGTAGTCTTGACCTTCTTGTCGGTGAAGAATTTTGTATGGTTGAGAACCACAAAAGCGGTACGTCGCTGTGTGTTCCAATAGATGCCTGCTACCTTTTCACCAAGGGACGTGCGGATGGTCTCCGCGAAAGCCAGCAATTCTGCGGAGCGACCAAATGCACCTGTGGGGTCATGCAGAAAGGCAGTACCTTCATAGCGCGCCAGCAGGCTTTCCAGAGAGGTGGCATTTGCAATCTTGCGGTCCGCATGAGACCGAATCTTGAAAGTTGCTTTCAACCCGCTTGCTTTCAAATCGGCGAGCAGCGCTTTATGGTCCCTGCGTGAGGCCACTGACTTGACAGTGTGAGCTGTCACAATTGTGCGGCCAAAGGCATCGCGTTTGTGGGTCACCAAGTGGCTACGCGCAGAAGATGCGGAACACACCTTTACCACATGCGATTTCATTTCAGCGGAAATTTCAGTGGATTGATTTGTCATGGCTGCCCCAGCAGTAAAAGTAAAAAGGTAGTATTCAATTCCAGGCTACGCTACGTCACGTCCAGTGGAGCGACAAGCAATTAGCTGAAAATGCAGCAATTTCTGATTGTATGTTTGCTGCCGGAGACTATTTATTCTGTAATCTGTGGCATATGTGCAACGAAAACCCGGTGATATTACACCTTTGTACCGGCAATCAGATGGGCGATTGAATCGGGTTGGCAACTGCTATATTCAGCAGCCTGCTTCAGCTTCAGGCCATGATCGGCTCTGGACGGTTTCCACAACACTGCGCCGGGGGGCATCCAATATGCATCGTCCAGAGCCTGCACCGGCACTGAATTCTGCAGATATCTATGTCCAGAAACGTGTGCCTGTCAGTTGTTGCGAGATATTTGACGAACAGTCTTCTGCCCGGGCTGTAGAGTGTGGCGATGTCAGGCTGGTGCATGACCAGCGGACCGGCCTGGTTTCAAACGCGGCTTTTGTCAGTGCGACGCAATGCTTTTCAGGCAACTATAACGGCTCACAACACGGCTCGGTGCATTTCGGGCGCTATGCGGCAAATCTGTCCAAACGACTGGCAGAAAAGCACGAACTGCGCGGTAAGCATGTTGTTGAAATCGGATGTGGAGACGGCACCTTTCTGACTGGCTTGTGCGATATTTCAGGTGCGCGTGGGACCGGGATAGATCCCAGCCTTTTGCAACGTGCCGGTTCTGACGGGGTGGTCCGGTTTCTGGCGGAACGTCTGGGTGAGCAGCATTATGGGCTGGAACCTGATCTGATCATCTGTCGGCATACGCTTGAGCATATTGGTGAGCTTGACGAAATCTTGGAGCATGTCTGTGGGATGATGCAGGGGCGCACGGACATTCCCTTCTATGTGGATGTGCCCGATGCCACACGGATTGCCAATGAGGGTGCCTTTTGGGATGTTTATTACGAACATTGCCATTATTTCACACCTGACAGTTTGCAGGCCGTGCTGCGCATGAATGGGTTCAGAACAGAGGATATGCATACTGAATTTGACGGTCAGTATGTGTGCGCCACCGCTTATTTGCTGGACTCTGATACAGACGCGCAGTCTGTCGACGAAATGGTCGAGCGGTCCGGAGACATGACCTTGCTGGCTTCCCGTCTGGCCATCAATCTGGATAAGCAGCGCAATTTGTGGCGATGCTGGTTAGAAGACAGACCCGCCCAGTCGGTTGTCCTCTGGGGTAGTGGATCGAAAGCAGTTGCGTTTTTGACATCGCTGGGCCTGGACGACCAGGTTGCTGCCGTTGTCGACATCAATCCGGACAAACAGAACTCTTTCCTGGCCGGGACAGGGCATGGCGTGGTGCCGCCGTCCGAGTTGGTTGATCTTGCGCCAAAGTTCATCATCATCATGAACCCGGCATATGTACTTGAAATCAGGGACGCTCTGGCCGAGTTGTCTGTAACTTCCAAAATTCTTGTGCTGGGTTGCTCGCATCCGGTTGCTGACAAAGGTTTGCCAGCATGAGTGGTCGTGAAAAGATCATCTTGCTGGCCGGGGGAAAAGGGAGCCGGATACAACAAGGTGACAGTCCGCCAAAGCCCCTGACCCTGATCGGTGACCAACCGATTATCGGGCATATCATTGACGGGTTTGCCAGGCAGGGTTTTGCAGACTTCATCGTCGCGCTTGGGCATTTCAAAGGCGCGATGCGAGCCTATTTTTCTACACAGCAAACACCGCGCAAGATTGAGCCGGTCGATACCGGGGAGGGCACTGATACAGGTGGCCGGGTGTTTCGGCTCAAGCACATGCTGGAGAATGAGCGTTTCATTCTGGCCTATAGTGATGCCGTCTGGGATGTGAATTTATTCGATCTGCTGGAAATTCACCGGAGACAGAATCGCATTGCAACGGTTGTTGCCGTGCAACCGCGTTTGGCTTACGGCTTGCTGGGCCTGAAGGATAGTCAGGTGACAAGCATGATCGAAAAACCGGTCTTGGAAGATATTTGGGTGAGTGCGGGGATATTTGTGGTGGAACCAGAAATATTTGACCATCTGACCGGCGATGACACAAGCTGGGAACTTGATACCTTGCCGCTTCTGGCTGCTCAAAATGAACTGACAGTCTACAAGCATCGCGGCTTCTGGCAGTCGATGGATACGTTGAAAGATGCAGAAATGCTGAATGACATCTGGGAAAATGGCGATGCAGCATGGCTGTACACATCGAAGCAGGGGCTTCGTTGAATGCGGGTGCTGGTAACTGGCCATATGGGCTATCTGGGTGCCGCAGTTACAGATGAGTTGCTGGCAAAGGGGCATGACGTCACCGGACTGGATACGAATCTGTTTGAAAGCTGTGTTTATGAGTACGCAGCGCCTTCACAGAAGCCGTTCGTCATACCCGGAATTGATCTGGATGTGCGCGATGCGCGCGCCGAGCATTTTGCGGGACAGGATGCAGTCATTCATCTGGCTGGTCTGTCCAACGATCCGCTCGGTGATTTCGACCCAAAACTGACCTATGAGATCAATCACAAAGCGTCGGTCCGCATTGCGCAATTGTGCAAGCAGAGCGGTGTGAGGCGCCTTGTTCTTGCATCTTCATGTTCGGTCTATGGTGCCAGCGATGATGCTGTTCTGGACGAGCAGTCCGAATTTGCTCCTGTGTCGGCTTATGCCTGGTCCAAGTTGAAAATGGAGCAGGATATTGCGGCTCTGGCTGATGATCGTTTTTCCCCGGTTTTCATGCGCAGCGGCACGGTCTATGGCCTGTCACCGCGTATGCGATTTGATCTGGTGGTCAATAATCTGATGGCCTGGACGGTTGATACAGGCGAGATTTTTCTCAAGAGTGACGGACTTGCCTGGCGACCGATTATCCATCTCAAGGATGTGGCAACTGCTTTTGTGGCGATGCTGGCTCTTCATCGAAAGGATATGCATTTGCAGGCCTTCAATGTGGCCGCAGATACTGAAAACTACCAAATTCGAGACATTGCGGCCAAAATCCAGGCTCAGATACCACATTCGAACATTGTGTTTGAAACCACCGTCAGCAGCGACAACCGGAATTACCGTGTCAGTGGGAACAAGCTGGAATCGGTGTTGGGCCCGCACTGGCGGCGCTACAGCCTGGAGGACGGAATTGCCGAGCTGCATACAGCGCTCACGGCCACACAGGTCCGGCCCGAAGAGTTTGAAGGGGCACGGTTTCAGCGCCTTATGCATCTGAAATCCCGTATTTCTGCGAATGAGTTGACACCTGATTTGCGTCACACCAAGTCCAGGGATATTCCGGGTTGAAGCAGCAGACACACAATTGTCGATCCTGCGGATCCTCAAATCTGAACCACATTATAAGCTTCGGAAAAGTGCCGCTGACCGCCCATTTTCCGAAACCGTCCGACCCTGTCGATGCTGAAATTCTATATGATCTGGATCTGGTGAATTGTGTGGGTTGCGCGCTCGTGCAGCTTCGTGATGTGCCATTGCCGGAACTCATTTTTGACGAGAATTATCCGTATTTTTCGTCGGTCTCACAAACACTGGTGGAAGCGTCCGGAGACTTTGCAGGTGCCATGGTGGCGCAACTTGGTTTGTCGCATACATCACAGGTTATCGAGATTGCCAGCAATGACGGCTATCTGCTGCAGAGTTTTGTCCGCAGGGGCATTCCGGCGCTTGGCATTGAGCCAACTCCGAAAGCGGTCACATTGGCGCGCGGTATTGGCGTGCCGACCATGCAGGAATTCTTCTCGGAAGATCTGGCAAAATCCCTTGTCGATGAAGGCCGGCAGGCAGATTTGATCATTGCCAATAATGTTCTGGCTCATGTGCCTGATCTGAATGGGTTTGTGTCAGGCATTCGGCATCTCCTCAAACCGGAAGGCATTGCCTCACTGGATTTTGGCTATCTGATCGACCTCATCGAAAAGCTGGCATTCGATACAATCTATCATGAGCATCACTGCTATTTCAGTCTGACAGCATTGATCCCTCTTTTTGAACGCAACGGTCTTGAGATATTTCATGCTGAACCCATTGTGGCACAGGGCGGGTCCTTGCGCATTTTCGCCCGACATCAGAGCGGTTCGTCAATACAGGCTGAAAGTGTTCGCGACAGGCTGGAGTATGAAATACAGCTCGGCGTAACAGATGGCCGATTGCTCAACGATTTTTCCGACAAGGTTGTTGAACTTGTTGCACAACTATCGACCCGTTTGCGTGAGCTCAAGGCGGAGGGCGCAAAACTTGCCTGTTACGGCGCTGCTGCAAAGGGTGCCATGCTGTTGAATGCTGCGAAACTTGATGCTGCGGTGTTTGATTATGTTGTGGACCAGAACACCGAAAAACAAGGCAGGCTTATGCCTGGTGTGCGCATACCAATTGTGTCGCCGGATGTGCTTGACAGTAATCCGCCAGATTACCTGATTATTCTGCCATGGAATCTGGCAGATGAGATCATGAGCCAGCAAAGAGATTTTGCGGCAGGTGGTGGTCAGTTTATCATTCCCTTGCCTCAATTTCGCATTGCGAACGGGTTCGTATAAGCAAGAACCGTTTTTATCAGGGGCGGGCTTCTGCATCTCTGATGGACCAGAGATCTGGCCTGGTAGAAAAAACAGACCTGTACAATCCAATTGTTCTGAACCAGCGCGGCATGCGGTAAGCGGCATAGTTCATGTGTGAGCGCCAGACCAGTTTGGTCAGTGCCGGGTAGAGGCCGCGTTGATTGGCTATCTTTTTGTCGCGGACAATTTCGATCAGCAGACGATGCAAGGGAAACGCTTTTTGCAGTGTGTATTTGTAGGAATTTTCTGCCTGAACAATATAGGCCTCAAGCGGGGTAACGTCTCGTTCGGCCAGTACCTTGTCGATCTCCCAATATTTGCCATGAACCATGGTTCGGGCAATCAACTGAAAATCCCAACCCGGATAGGTTACGTCCGGAAATGCGTCTGTCAGCGCCTCGCGGCGCATCAGTGAGAACGCCCGTGCGTTTTCCACCGGGTCAGTCAAATAGCGCACAAGATTTTTGCCACTGTCTTCCATCAATGGTGCGGTGCCCTTGGAGATGTGACTGAACTGGTCGTCCTCGAAGAAGGCAACCTTGCCGCTGCAGGCCAATAGGTCTGGATCCGACTGAAGGATCGCCAGTGTCTCCTCCATGAATTCGGCATACCAGCGATCATCTGCCGGGGCGAACATGAAGTAGGGGGCCGAGGTGTTTTCAAAGGCGCGCTTGAAGCTCAGACGAATGTCGACACGCTCGTCAAAGCTGACGAGCCGCACCCGGGAATCCTGCTTGGCAAAGCCCTGGACGATTTTGGCTGTGTCGTCGTCACTGGCATTGTCACAGATGACAAGTTCGAAATCCTGAAAGGTCTGTGCCAACAGGTTCTGGATTGCCATCCCGACTGTCTTCTCGGCATTGAGGACAGGCATTCCAACCGATATCAAAGGCATGACACATCCAAACGTATTTATGGGTCTTCAAAGCCTGTCAGATGCAAACAATCCGCATTTCAACTCTGGCAGAGTTGAAATTGTAGTGGGTTTCCCAATCTCCTTCAATCGGCCTGTTGTCATGCCGCTGTTTTGGCGGCGATGATTTTTTCGGCTATCTCGACAAATCCTTCGCCGCCCTTGTGGCTTGCGACCCATGTTGGTTCAGCGGGCAGGGAGCCCTGGAAATCCATCACATTGGCGACACCGCAGGACTGGTTGAAAGCAGCGAACATGGGGGCATCATTCGGACTGTCACCGACAAACACGAAGGCGTCATTCTCCAGGTCGATATCCATGCCAAGCCGGTCCTTTACAAAAGCGCGGGACATGGACATCTTGTCATAGGTTCCGAACCAGCCATTCACATGGATGGACGAGATTTTGGCAACGCCGCCTTCTTCTTCGAATATGCTTTTGATGCGCTTGATATCCGCCGCAGTCAGGGGTGGGACATCTTCGCAGAAATCCACCGCAAGATCGGCCATGCGGAAGGGCTGATCGGCTGAGATTGCTGCGCCCGGAACTTCAGCCTTGATGCGCTCCCTGATGCGGTCAAAGCGGGTTGGATTGTTGATATGTTCCTGCATGGCGGGATGGTATTTGCGGATCATCTGGCGGGCTTTTGAATCATAGGAATAATAAAACGCACCATTTTCGCCAATCACCCCGTCTACGGGCCAGAAGCGGGCGATCATATCGCACCAGCCCGCAGGGCGCCCGGTTACTGGCGCGACCTTGATGCCAATGTCTTTCAAGGCTTCCAATGCGCCATAGGCGCGCGCGGTCAAACGCCCTTCGGTGGTGATGGTGTCGTCAATATCTGCCAACACGACCTTGATGTTGGCCGCGACATGAACTGGCATGGTGCCAATGGGTTTCATCGATCAGGTCTCTCTGGCCGCTAATGCGCCAAGCTGGCCGGTGTGATCGGCAATGTCGGTGAAGGAAAAGCGGTTGCGCATCTCATGGGCGTGGCACACGGCCTCGCGATAGAAATCCACATCCAGGCCGAGATCTTTGGCGCTCGTTGGGGCGCTGGATGTGGCCAATTTGTCTTGCAGGGTTTCCACGGGGACGGCGATATCGAGACATTGCTGGCGCAGTTCCGGCCACAGATGCTCCAGTTTTGCGTTCACCTCATCCACCGTTCGGGCATCAAATGCCTTCTTTTTCAATTCGGCCAGACACTGGGTCGCTACGTCCTCACCCATGCGCGTCACCATGCTGTCAAAGTCAATTCTGGTAGGGGCCATTTCCGGTGCGCTTTGCGACGCCAGCAGCGCGGTCTGGATGCGCGCCATGGTCAGTGTTGCGACGCCAACCTGCTGGCCGTGAAGCGAACCTGGATGCCGGTCACCGGCAAAACAATCAATGTAATGCGAAATCTGATGCTCACCCATCGAGCCGTGATTGGAAATTCCGGTGAACGAAATGCCAAGGCCGCACAGGGTCAGGACACGGAAGAGATAACCGACAGCTTCCAGATCGCCTTCGGCAATGCCTTTGGCCCGCTGCATCAGTTCGATCTCGTCGGGAATCTCGATGACATAAGGATCATGATAATAGACGCTGTTCAAAAGGCGATGTGACATCCACCAGTCGATCTGCGCGACGGGGCGGCAGAGGCAATCACCAAACCCGGCTGCATTGAGGTAAGCGGGCGCTGCGGCACAGACCTCCAGATCGACAAAAAACCCGGAAGGCACTTGCGCCGGCAGGGATACTTTCAGTCCGCTGTCCAGCGTTATGGAGGCGGTGGAAGACGTATACCCGTTCATCGACCCGGCAGTTGCGAACACGGTGTATTTGCGGTTGTTCTGAAAGGTGGCGAATTTCGTCAGATCATTGATGGTTCCGGATCCGACCGCGACTGCAGATTTGAAATCTTTCAGTTTTTCCGTGAGGTCTCGCACGCCAGCCATGTCGGCGTGAGGATTATCCAGAATAATCTCGGTGACCGGACCAATTTGTGCCAGCGCACGGGCAACCCGTTCTCCCATTGCCTTGTGAGTGTTGACGTCACAGACAACCGCAAAGGGGGGTTCAAAGCCAAGACTGGTTACCAGGTCAGCTTCCTGGCCTTTCAGTGTGGCTTGCATGATGATCTTGTCATAGGGCGCAGCAGGGTATTGCTTGCCATTGAGGGGGCTGATCCAGCGCCCTTCGCAAATGTCATCAATCAGGTGTGTCCAGCCTTTGTCGCCGGGGGGAATAGTTGGCATTATAGTCATGTAAAATCCATCTTCATGTTTTTACATTTTCAATATGTGATTAGCATTTGTCAAGGTTGGAGGATTCCTTTCAACGTGCTATCTGGTCGAAAAGTGGCGTTTGATTAAGGTTTGGCGAGGAATTTTAAAATGGCGAAACGTGTGCCTGCGAATTTTGCCGGTGATATGCTTTTGTGGGCTGCGTGGCTCTACCATGTGGAGGGACGCACGCAAAATGATATTGCCGAAGAGTTGGAGGTCAGCCGCCAGACTGTCGCGAATTATCTGAACGAAGCCATAGCAAGAGATATGGTGCGGGTTGAATTGCGGCCCGATATTCTATCGCGCCAGGCCAATTCCACTGCTTTGGCTGACTTATACGGCCTGGAAGCGGTCCATATTGTTCCGACACCAAAATCTGAAAGCCAGTTGTTCAAACGGTTGGGTCATGCTGGCGGACAGGTGCTTGATAATCTGGTCAGCAATGGTGACGTGATCGGTGTTGCGTTCGGGCGGACCATGTTTCGCGTCGGCATGCTGATGCCCAGTTCCAACCAGCCCAAAACCAAGGTGGTTCAGGTGGCAGGATGTTCGCTGGGTGGGTCGGACACCTCGCCGGAGGCTTGCGCCTCGCTGATTGCTGGAAAACTCTCGGCTGAGTGTGTGAACTTGTTTGCACCTGCCTATTTGTCGACCGAGACCCTGACCAGGGATTTGCTGGCCGAACCGACGCTCCAGAGACAATTCAAACTGTTCAAGAAGATAGATTTGATGATTTTCGGCATTGGCGAGCTGAACAAACACACGCGGTTTTATCTCAATGAGGAATATTTCTCGAATGATGATCTGCGGGACCACTATCTGAATCTTGGAGCTGCCAGTGTCATCATGGGGCGCTTCATTGATACGGATGGACGGGAAATTGATGGGCCGTTGCTGAACAGGACCGTTGCGATTGATCTGGACACAGCACGGTCGATTCCCATTCGACTGGCGGTATGTGGCGGCAAAGAGAAAACCGAAGCTGCCGATGCCGCGTTGCGTGCCGGGTTTGCAACCCATCTGGTGACCGATGAGCAAACCGCCAAACGATTGTTGAAGGCACATAAATAGATCTGATTCTGTGGAGGAAAATATGGCTGATAGACTGATTGTCGGTCTCGACAGTTCGACCCAATCGACCAAGGCTATTGCCTGGACAAGGACGGGTGTGCTTGTGGCGGAGGGACGCGCCGACATCCCCATGCAGACACCGCAAATGGATTATTGCGAGCAGAACCCGAATGATTGGTGGGACGCTACTGTGACCGCGCTGACGCAATTGGCGCAGCAGATTGACGTGTCGCTGGTAGATGGTCTGGCCATCTCCAACCAGCGCGAAACAGTCGGTTTTTTTGATGCCGATCTGAACCCCGTGCATCCGGCAATCGTCTGGCTTGACAGCCGCTCCAGCGCTGAATGCGAAGAGCTGTATGAGCGCGTGGGGCATGAGCGACTGCACACCATCAGCGGCAAGCCGAAGGACCCGATCCCGAGCAATTCCAGCGTCATGTGGGTGCGCAAAAACCGTCCCGATGTGTTCACTCCGGCCAGTCAGGTGCGTGAAGTTGGCAGTTATCTGCATGAGCGTCTTGCGGGCGCAAATGCGGTGAGTTGGGCCAGCGCTGATCCCACCGGCATGTTTGATATCGAGCGTAAGGAATGGTCCGACGAGATTCTGTCGGTTGTCGGTGTCACAAGCGATCAATTTGCGACGCCCGTGCAACCGGGCGGCTGTGTCGGCGGACTGAGTCAGGCTGTCGCCGAGTTGACAGGCATGAGGGCTGGCACACCGATCTTTGCAGGCGCTGGTGATGGGCAATGCGCCGGGTTGGGTGTCGATGCCGCCAAAGAGGGGCGGGTCTATCTCAATCTGGGCACGGCGATTGTGACTGGGTTGTGGTCGCAGACTCCCAATATCTCCAACTCATGGCGCACAATGCTGTCGCCGACCGGAGATGGCTATTTTCTGGAAGGGGTCATGCGCGGCGGGACCTATTTTCTCGACTGGATGGTAAAGCATTATATCGCACCGGATCAGGGCAACGCAGCCCATGAAGCCTTGCATGCAGATGCAATGAATCTGCCCGTTGGTTCCGATGGCCTCTTGGTTTGCCCTTATCTGTCAGGCTGCATGAACCCGTTCTGGGACGTCAATGCAAAGGCAGCCATTTACGGCATCAGCCCATCTCACGATAAATCCTATCTGTATCGCGCATCGATGGAAGGGCTGACCGGTGAAGTTGCCCGGACGATTTTTGACATGATTGATCAGGGCCTGAAAGTCACCGAAATCATGGCAGTTGGCGGCGGCGCAAATTCGCCGCTGTGGCGACAGATGCTGGTGGATTCAACCGGTATCCCGCTGACATTGAGCCAGTCCCCGGAAGCGTCTTCTCTTGGCGCTGCCATAATTGCTGCTGTTGGTGCAGGCTGGTTCGACAGTTTCGATGACGCGTCTGAATCGATGAGTGCGACAGGCGACACCTATCAGCCCGATCCTGAGGCGCATAAGGAATGGAAAAAGCTGCTGGAGCGGCAACAAACATTCAATGCCTATTGCTGTCACAATGAGGCTTTGTCCTGATTTTCCGGACTATCGATTGACTGCAGAAAACCGGCCCTACGCAGAGTGAGGGCCGGTTTCATCAGAGACTTAGGGCGTGTCTGTCAGGCCAACTTAGCGCACCATGGCCGCTACATTTCCGCCGTCTACGGTCAGGACCGCGCCGCTGGTTTTTGTTGCCTTGACCAGATGCAGGAAGGCGTTGGCCACATCCTGTGTCGTCACTTCACGCTTCACCAGATTGCCACGCATATAGTCATGGGGCGTAATGCCACGGGCCTTGGCGCGCTCGGCGATGAAATCATCGGTCAGCAAATTGGTGCGAATGCGATCTGCATTGACTGCATTGGCTGTGATGCCTGATGCGCCATGTTCGATGGCATATTGGCGCATCAATGCCATAAGAGCGGATTTGGACGTGCCATAGGGGCCGAAATCAGGGCCGGGGTTGAGAACCTGCTTGGTCACGTTGAAGACAAGGGCACCGCCGGTGCCTTGCGCTTCCATGATCTTGACGCAGGCTCTGGCCATGAAATGATGGCCCCAGAAATTCAGTGCAAACGCCTTTTCAAACAGGTCCTGATCCACATCCACCAGACGTCCCTGGAAAGCGGCACCTGCATTTGAAATCAGGATATCCACACCACCAAAGGTTTTGACCACCGTGTCGACGGCATCCTGCACTGCGGCCGCATTGGTTACATCACATGTAACGGCAAGGCCTCCGATGCTTTTGGCTGCTGCCTGGGCCGCTGCTTCATTGATGTCGAAGACCGCGACGGCCGCACCTTCTCTGGCCAGAGTTCTGGCCACTTCCAATCCCAGTCCACTTCCTGCGCCGGTGACAATTGCAACTTGGCGCGTCAGGGGCTTTTCGACGGATTTTGCCAGCTTTGCCTGCTCCAGAGACCAGTATTCGATGTCGAACAGATCATTTTCAGGCAGTGCAACGAATGTGCCGATTCCCTCGGCCATGGTGATGACATTCACCGTTGCTTCGGCAATATCGGCGCAGATGGCTGCTTCCTTGGCAGTCTTGCCGACACCAAACAGGCCGATGCCCGGCACATAGACGATGCGTGGTGCCGGATCGAGCATGGTCAGGCCGCCGCCATGACGGGCATTGTTGCGATCAAAATACGCTTTGTAGTCATCGGCGAAGCTGGAAAATGCTGCTGCGGCTCCTTCGCGAAACGCTGCCAGTTCTCCAGCGACGGGAACCGGAAGCACAGCGCCGGAACGCTTGATGCGGATCGAATGATCAGGCGCTGCATTGCCGCGCATGGCATAGTCTGCTGCATCGGCGCCATTTACGAAATGCAGGATTTGATCACTGGTGCGGTGATCGAGGACCCATCGATCAGGCGTGCCTTCAACCTTGCCCTCTTGTGCCAAAAAGCCACGGATGATGGGAGCAATCTCTTCCGGCGTCGCGAGCTTGTCCGGCAGACTGATCCCGGTGAAGGGTCTGGCATTCCCTTTTTCCAGGCGCTTTTCAGCCATGTCAACCATGTTGATCATGTCGTCATAGGCCTGACGAGGATCATCATTATAGGTGAAGATGCCATGATTCATCAGGATCATATGTTTGGAATCAGGCTCCTTGAGCAGAGCTGTCCGGCACACCTTGGACAGGATGAAGCCCGGCATCACATAGGGAATGATGGTGGTGTCGGGAAAGAGATCGCGGATGATGGCGTCTCCATCGGGCTGATTGGAGAGCGCAATGATGGCATCGGCATGGGTGTGATCGACATGTTTGTGCGGTACGATTGCGTGCAGCACTGCCTCAATAGAGGGGTTGGGTGCATAAGGGTCGATCAACATGCGCCGTTGGGCTGCGACGAGGTTTTCGTCGCTCAGGCTTTCAAGATCAGCCAGCGCCGCCAGTGGCGCCAGTTGAACAGCGGGCAGGCCAGCTGGCTCGATGACACCCATATCCCAGCCCGAGCCTTTGACGCAGAGTACATCATAGGTGTCGCCAAGTGGATCGGTCACACTGGTCTTTACCGATGTATTGCCACCACCATGCAGCACAAGGCGTGGTTCCTGACCCAGAATACGGGTTGTATAGGTGCGAATGGCAATGTCTTCGTTGATGCCTTCAGACCTGTAATGGTCGACAAGGGATTTTGCGTCGGCATCTGACCAGCGTGACTTCATGTTGTTGTTGCTTTCCTGAAAGAGTTAGAACTTTTGACGTGTTGGTGTCAGGCAGATTTCCTGAACCAGAGCCCGTTGGGGCAATTGATAGGCGTTGAGAATCAGATCGGCGACAATGTCGGCGCCAATGCCGCCGCCCATCTTCTGCTTGTTTTCCTTATAGGATGCCAGGGTCTGTTCATCCAGAACGCCGGACAGAACATCGGTTTCGATGACGCCCGGTGACAGGACGATGACGCGGACATTGTAATCCGACAGATAGTCGCGCAGGGATTCCGACACTGCATGGACAAAATATTTCGTTCCACAATACACCGTATGATCCGGGTAGACTTTGCGTCCGGCAATTGAGCTCATCATCACCAGAGTGCCGGTGCGCCGCTCCATCATGCCGTTCATGACCGCGTGGACAGTGTTCATGACGCCCTTGGTGTTGATATCGATCATTTCATCCCACTCTTCAGGTGGCTGGCGTCCGATGTCGGCGAGGCGTGCAATCCCGGCATTGACGAACATCATGTCAACCGGTCCATGTTCCGCTTCACCTTTGGCAACGGCGTCTGCAATCTGCTTGCGATCGCGCACATCAACTTCCGCTATAACCGAATTGGGCAGAGCCATGTCTTCCATGGGTGCAGTGCGGCGCGCCATCATCAGGACAGGATGGCCTGCTTTCGAGAATGCCTCAGCTGTTGCGGCACCGATTCCGGAGCTTGCACCTGTTATGGCGATCAGGGGTTTCGTGGTCATGATAATGTCTCCCATTCAATTTGGTAAAAAGCGATGGCCAGATTCGTATTCTCGCAAGTCACGACGACCAATGCAAATCCACTTTTCAGCATCCGTATATCATACAATTTCAAAACGGAAATTGCATTTGTATAGGTTTGAAATCAATAATGCTGACAAATTTTTATTCAAAAAATGTGCAATTCAATCGATTTAAAGCGAATAAAGTGTTTTAAAACAGCATCTTATAAGTCTGATATATTTTTTCATCAGAATTGAGAGACGCTATTGAAAGAGGCTGAACTGTTTGCTAATTTTCTCGCAGAGGAAAAATTGGAGGTGGCTGCCCTGGGTGGTTGGTTGGGTCGAACCTGCTGATACCAGTGCGCCATGGGTGGATTCTAAGTGGCTGAAGCACAGATCAATCATCAAGACGGACGCGGTGGTCGTAAACTGCTGGCGTTACCACAGTGGCTGACCTCTGAGCATCCATTGCCCTGGCTTTTTCCCGCAACCGCGATGCTGATCATTTTTGGCATCTATCCGGTTCTCTATTCTCTGTGGCTGTCTTTCTTCAAACGCAACCCAGCGACACGGGTCGAAAAGTTCGATCCCTCGTGGAACTGGTCGAAGCTGATTGCTGATGATCGGGTTTGGGATGCGGTCGTTGTTACTCTGACATACACGTCGGTTGCCCTGATCATCCAACTCGTGCTGGGAATGCTGATCGCATTGCTGCTGGATAGTGATCGGCGCGGTTTTGGTGTGTTGCGGGCCTTGATGACGTTGCCGCTTGTGGTCCCGCCCGCTGTCACGGGTATGATGTTCCTGCTGATGTATGATGGTTCTTTCGGCGTCATCAGCCACGTTCTGTATGATCTGGGGATACTCTCTCCCAATGCCCCGCTTCTGGCAAACGGCTCAACCGCGTTGCTTTCAGTCATCATTGTGGATGTCTGGCAATGGACCCCGTTCATGGTGCTGATCATGCTGGCGGGCCTGCGTGCGCTGCCCAAAGACCCGTTTGAGGCGGCGGCCATAGATGGCGCTACGGATGTTCAGGCGTTTTTCCGTCTGACCCTGCCGATGATGTCGAAGATCATTGCACTTGCTGTGCTGATCCGAGGCATCGATCTGTTCCGGATTTATGATTATGTGAAAGTGATGACCGATAGCGGTCCGGGCACCGCGACCGAGACACTGACAGCCTATACGGGCACCGTCTATTTCAAGAGTGCCGACTTTCCCTACGCCTCAACAGTGGCGATCTTCACGCTCTTGACGGTCCTGGTTGTCGCCAATGTCTTTATCAAGATTTTCAGGGTGCGTTTCTGATGGAAAGCTCACGTTTCAGTGTTTTTGCACGCTATGTTCTGGCAATTGCGATTGTCTTGATGTTCGTGTTTCCGATCGCCTGGTTTGCCCTGACCTCGATCAAACCGATTTCAGCGATCTTCGATAAGGATGGCGTCGTTGTTTTCGACTTTGTGCCAACTTACGAAAATTATCAGGTCACATTGTTTGGTCAGCAGTCCATCGATGTCAGCGAGAATTCGCGGTCTGACTTTGGCACAAGTGGTGGCAATTCCTATGATGGTCGCAGTTCCATTGTGTCGTCTCTTATTGTTGCAATCGGCTCAACGTTTCTGGCTACCACGATTGGTCTTCTGGCTGCCTATGGTCTGTCCCGGCTCCAGTTTCGTGGGTCGCAGGGCATGTTGCACTGGATTTTGTCACAACGTTTCCTGCCGCCCATAGCGATTATCATACCGATGGTCTTCATTTTCCGGGATCTTGGATTGCGAGACACGCATCTGGGACTGATCATCGCGCATACGCTGATCAATGTGCCGATTGCCGTCCTGTTATTGAAATCCTTCATTGATGATATTCCGCGCGATATCGACGAAGCGGCGATGATTGATGGTGCGACACGTTTGCAGGTGTTCTGGAAAGTGATCATGCCGATGGCCAAGGGCGGTATGGCAGCCACAGCGGTGCTCTGCTTTATCTTTTCCTGGACCGAGTTCCTGCTGTCGCTGTTCCTGACCAATTCGATCCGCACAATTCCGGTCAAAATCACGACCTTCGTAACATCCACCGGCTCAGAGTGGGGCTACATATCCGCGCTTGGGACTTCGGCAATCATTCCAGGGTTCATATTTATTCTGTTGGTCCAGAACCACCTGGTTCGCGGTCTGACAATGGGTGCGATCAAAGACTAGCTGCATGCCAGCCGGCTTGCAGGATGACGGCTCTAACGTTGGAGGAAACAATGAGCTTTAAAAACCACGACAGGCAGAAATTCATAATCGATACTGCCAATGCCTTTACAAACCGGAAGATTTCCAAACGGGACTTTCTGCGCAATATGGGGATGGCCGGTATCGGCATGTCCGCATTTGCAACGGGCCTGCTGGGTGGAACACGGCCCTTCAAAGGCAATATGGCGCATGCTGCATCTCATGGTGGCACGCCGGAAGATGTTGCAAATTTCCTGCGCGAAGCAGGCAAGCCATTTGCTGGCACGACCATTCGCTATACATCCGAAGCAACGCCGCCGACAGTTGTGCTGAACCAGCTGAAAAGCGAGTTCACTGAATTGACCGGCATTAATGTTGAAATCGAGATCGTGCCGCTTGAGCAGGTTTTGGCCAAAGCGACACAGGATGTTCAGGGTGAACTTGGCACCTACGACATCTACTATCTTGATCAGGCCTGGACTGCGACGTTCTCGAGGGACACAATTGACCCGCGTGAATTGTATGAGTCCAAACCTGACCTTGCGATGCCTGGCTTCGACTTCGATGATTTCTCGGAAACTCTGGTCGAGGGTATCAGTCTTTATGACAATAAGTGGATCGGTCTGCCATTTGACATTCCAATCTTCACTTTGATGTACCGTAAAGACATTCTTGAAAAGCACGGTATTGCTGTTCCAAAAACCTATGATGAATTCACAAGTGCAGTTGAGCTCATCACGGCAGCAGAAAAAGAAAACGGAATCTTTGGTACCGGCCTTCAGGCAAAATCAGGTCACTATTCTCTGGAGTGTGACTGGAGTCAGGCTGTCTGGGGGCATGGCGGATCCATCTTTGGTGCCGACAAGAAGTTCTCGGGCAATGATTCTGCAGGCGTCGAGGGCCTTGAGTGGTATATGCGGATGCTGAAAAACGCACCGGCCAACTCTGTGGCATCGACCTGGGATGGTCAGTGGCAGATGGGAGCATCCGGTCAGGTTGCCATGATTCAGAGCTGGGCGGAGTTCTTCCCGGGCTGGAATGCTGATGATTCCGAAGTGAAGGGCCTTTGGGAAATGACCAAGCCTCTGGAAGGGCCTGCAACATTGCGGAGCCGCGACATGGCTGGTTTTGGCGAGATTCCGAATTGGGGTCACCAGGGTGGATCAAGCATTGCGCTGTCCCGCTATTCCAAGAACCAGGATGCAGCATGGCTGTTCCTGCAATGGGCTTGCTCCAAGGACATCATGACACGCTGCACACTTGCAGGTGGTTTCGCACCAATGCGTAACTCATCCTATGTTGATCCGCGGATCGTGGAACGCAAGACCCGTGTCGGTTCAGGTACAACGCGTCACCTTGATACAGTGAAGTGGACCATCGACAATGCCATCGCATCCGAGCCGGATGTGGCCATCTGGGCCGGTGTTGCCAACAATGAAATCCCGACAGAGCTGGGCAAACTGGTGACTGGTCAGGATTACAATGGCAATGCGCAAGCCTGCATGGACAAGATCGCCGAACTGGTTGATCAGAAGGTAGAAGAAGCCGACCTGCTCTAGGCGCGCTAGCCTTTTGTCAAAATCAAATCACCCGGCTTCATTGCCGGGTGACTGTTTCGCAAACGCAACAGGCCCTTTATTGCAGGGCAATCCAGACCGCAGATAGCGGATATCGCAGAGGCTACAAATGGCATCGGTAAATGTAGAAAAACTGGTCAAGAAATATGGGGATCTGGAGGTTCTGCACAGCATCGATCTTGATGTGGAAGATGGCCAGTTCGTCGTTCTTCTTGGTCCGTCCGGCTGCGGAAAATCCACGCTTTTGAGAACAATTGCCGGTTTGGAATCTTCAACATCAGGCGACATTTCAATTGGCGAGCGTAACGTCAATGGCATGCATCCCAAGGATCGCAATATTGCCATGGTGTTCCAGAATTATGCGCTCTACGCGCATATGAAAGTCCGCGATAACATGGCGTTCTCCATGCATCTGAACAAAACGCCTGCAGCTCGCATTGAAGAACGTGTGAATTGGGCGGCGTCCATTCTCAGTCTTGAACCTTATCTTGATCGCTATCCCAAGGAACTTTCCGGTGGTCAGCGCCAGCGTGTTGCCATGGGCCGCGCCATCGTCCGCAACCCCGATGTGTTTCTGTTTGACGAACCGTTGTCCAATCTGGATGCCAAATTGCGGGTGCAGATGCGCACTGAAATCAAGGAATTGCACAAGCGACTGAAGACCACGACGGTCTATGTGACACATGATCAGATTGAAGCCATGACGATGGCTGATGTGGTGGTGATCATGCGGGATGGCCATATTGAACAAATGGGCTCCCCGATGGAAATTTATGACAATCCGGCCAATCTTTTCGTGGCTGAATTCATCGGCTCACCGGGCATGAATCTGCTGGCGGGCAAAATTGTCGAAGATAGCGGAAAGATGATTTGCCGGGTCGGTGAACTGGACCTGCCCTTGCCAGAGCAGATGAATATATCTGCTGGTCAGGATGTTCTGTACGGGATACGTCCGGAACATTTGATCCCGTCTGAAACCGGTGTTAAAGCGACCATCAATGTTGTCGAGCCGACGGGACCCGAGACGCATCTGTTTTGCCATATGTCAGGCCATGATGTGTGTGCGGTTTCCCGTGAGCGGATGAACTGGAAAGCGGATGAGGTTATTTTGGTGGAACCAACGCTTGAATATGTTCACCTGTTTGACGCACAAACAAAAGAAGCTATCAAACGAAAGACATAGATCATGGCGATTGCGCTCGTTCTGGAAGAAAAAAACAAGATACAGATTCGTGATATTGATCTGGACCAGACGCTTGGCGCCAATGATGTGCGGATTGCAATTGATACCGTAGGAGTTTGCGGCAGCGACGTTCACTACTATACCCACGGAAAGATCGGTCCCTTCGTCGTGAACGAACCGATGGTTCTTGGACATGAAGCCGCTGGCCGTGTCATCGAAGTTGGCTCTGCGGTAACGGGTCTTGCTCCGGGCGATCGCGTTTGCATGGAGCCAGGTGTCCCCGACCCGTCGTCTCGGGCATCCAAGCTTGGCCTCTATAATGTGGATCCGGCGGTCACCTTCTGGGCGACGCCGCCTGTTCATGGCTGTCTGACTCCTGAAGTCGTTCACCCTGCGGCTTACACTTATAAATTGCCCGACCATGTCACAATGGCTGAAGGGGCGATGGTGGAACCCTTCGCAATCGGCATGCAGTCTGCGGCCAAAGCATCGATCAAACCTGGCGATATTGCGCTGGTTATTGGTGCAGGTCCGATTGGCATCGTGACGGCTCTGGCGGCCTTGGCTGGCGGCTGTGCCAAGGTTTTCATTTCCGATCTTGTGGATGAAAAACTGGGCGTTGCAGCGCAGTATGACGGGATAGAACCGATCAATGCGGCAAAGCAGGATGTGGCATCGGTGATTGCCAAAGAAACTGCCAATTGGGGTGTGGATGTTGTGCTGGAATGTTCCGGTGCCGGTCCGGCTTACAAGACGGCACTGGCGGCAATCCGCCCAGGTGGTTGCCTTGTGTTTGTGGGCATGCCGGTTGAACCGGTGGCGTTTGATATTGTGGCAGCACAGGCCAAGGAAATTCGCATGGAGACGGTGTTTCGCTATGCTAATATTTATGACCGCGCCATCAATCTTATTGCATCGAGCAAGGTTGATCTGAAGCCGCTGATCTCGGAAACCTTTGATTTTGAAAACAGTGTTGAAGCGTTTGACCGTGCTGTCGGGGCGCGCCCGACAGATGTGAAAATCCAGATAAAGCTCAAGGGCTGATTATTGCTACCGGTTGCGTGGCGAACAAAGCTCCTGGCAGAAAGAAACAAACCACAATGACACGTGCTGATCCTCATGATCTGCCTTCTTTAAGGACATGGTCCAGCAAGTTTGGCAGCAATCCACTATTGGTCCAGGGGGCTGGCGGCAATACGTCAATCAAGGATGATGGCGTGATGTGGATCAAGGCGTCCGGCACACAGCTGGCTGATGCCTTGGAGAAGGATATCTTTGTCCCGGTTGATCTTGCGGCCATGTCCAGTGAGATTCTGGCACACCCGGAGCGCGCGGACGAGCCGCAGCGCTATCTGTTGCAGGAAGGTGGTCTGAAGCCTTCGATCGAGACCTGTCTGCATGCGGTTTTCCCCAAGCGTGTTGTGATGCATGTGCACTGCGTCAATACAATTGCACTGGCGATCCGGACCGATGCTGTTGCCGAACTTGGTAAGCGGCTTGCTGCCTTCAACTGGGCTCATGTGAATTATGCAAAACCCGGCGCGCAATTGGCAACGCTGGTGCGAAATGCCCTGACCGATACGGTTGAGGTTATCATTCTGGGAAATCATGGTTTGCTTGTTGCGGGCGATAGCGTCGAAGAAGCCGCAGCCTTGATCGAACAGGTCAGTGCTGCGCTTCATGCTGATGCCGCGCCGAAAGCTCCGGTGGATAGCGCGCGCTTGCAGGACCTTGCCGGTGACAATTTTGAACCCGCGCAGCCGGATGACAAGGTTCATCAACTGGCCATGTCGACAGCGCGCATTGAAAAGGCAATCGGTGGAACGCTGTATCCCGATCATGTCATTTTTTGCGGCATTGGTGCCCACGCAGCCAGTGTTGGTGAATCCGCTGATGCTTATTGCAACCGCATCAAACAGATACCTCATTTCCTGATTGTGCCTGATGCGGGTGTCTTGTGGCGCAAGGACATTACCGAAAACGGGCGCACCATGGCCCGTTGCCTGTCCGACGTTCTGGTCCGGGTTCCAGACGATGCAGTTCTCAATTACTTCACCCAGGCGCAGGATGATGAGCTTCTGGATTGGGATGCCGAAACCTATCGGCAACAGATGAATGCCTGAACAGGGTCCTCTGTTTGTCGGCGTGGATTTCGGCACCTCCGGTGTGCGTATCAGCGTCATTGATGAACAGGAAGTCGAACGGGCATACGCCAAGACAGCCTTTACATCACTCGGTTCCAACAGCCGTGATCCTCATATCTGGTGGCGTGCGTTTGAACTGTCCTTGAAGGATGTGGTTGGCAGGATTGACCGCATGCGCATTGTTGCGGTGGCGGTTGATGGCACATCGGGAACGCTTCTGGCTGTTGATCCCGATGGTGTGCCTCTGGGTGATGCGCTGATGTATAATGATCCATGCACGGATCAGGAATTGCTCAAGCGTATTTCACTGCATGCACCACAAGACAGCGCTGCCCATGGCGCTTCCAGCGGTCTTGCACGTGCTTTGCAACTGGTGCAAAGCCATGATGCAGACAAGGTCCTGCATCAGGCTGACTGGATATCATTCAGACTGTCGGGACGCCGGGTCAGCGATGAGAACAACGCTCTGAAAACCGGCTATGATCCCATTGCGCGATGCTGGCCGGACTGGATTGAGAAAACCGGTATGCCAGTGCCGCTGCTGCCGGATGTGCTGCCGGCAGGGAGCTTGGTCGGTCCGATATCCAAAGAGCTTGCCGAGCAATTCTCCCTTCCGAAAACCTGCCAGATCATCACCGGCACGACCGATGGCTGCGCATCGTTTTTGGCCACTGGCGCTGAAAATATTGGCGATGGGGTGACTGCACTTGGCACCACGCTGACGCTGAAGATTCTCTCCGACAAACCGATTTTCGCGCCTGAATATGGAATTTACAGCCATCGGCTGGGTGAGCAATGGCTGGCTGGGGGGGCGTCCAACAGTGGTGGCAATGTGCTCCTCAGTTTTTTCACAGCTCAGCAAATTTCTGATTTAAGCACACAGATAAATCCTGACGTTCCAACGGGCCTTGAATATTATCCTCTGGCCAAGGCCGGAGAACGTTTTCCGGTTTCCGATGCGGCACTCCCTCCCAAGGTGACACCACGCCCGCAGGATGATGCGGTTTTCCTGCAAGGCCTGTTTGAAGGCATGTCTGCGATTGAGGCGCTTGGCTTTTCGCGTCTGACCGAGCTTGGTGGACCTGAGCTGGTTAGTTTGCGCAGTGTCGGCGGGGGCGCGCAAAATGCGGTGTGGAGCCATATTCGACAGACCCGATTGGGCGTTCCATTTCTCGCTGCAAAAAGCGTAGAAGCTGCTTTTGGCTCAGCGCTGCTGGCCAAACGAGGTTGCCATGGCGTTTCGTGAAGTCGCCCTCACAGAGGTGGCTGCGGATTTTGATGCCTTTCTGATCGATCAGTTTGGCGTGCTTCTGAATGGGCCAGGCATATATCCCGGCACACCAGAGTCGCTTTCAAGACTGGCCGCGCTTGGCAAACCGATTTTGCTGTTGTCGAATTCGGGAAAGCGCTCCGGGCCAAATGAGCAAAGGCTGGTTGATCGCGGGTTTGCGCGTGAGGCCTTTATGGGTGTTTTGTCCTCCGGCGAAGCGGCGCATTTTGCCCTGCAAGAAGCCATCGGCAATCAATTGCCCGTGGGCGCGAAAGTCTTTCTGATCGCACGGGATCAGGATCGCTCTGCAATTGAGGGGCTTGATCTGGCGCTGACTGATCAAATCGATGCAGCGGATTTGCTGTTGATTGCAGCCAGTGAAGCCGAGCACCACACGCTGGATTATTATGAAGCACTGCTGAAAATTGCCGCAAAAAAACACATGCCGTGTTGGTGCAGCAACCCGGATCAGACCATGCTGACGGAGGCTGGTAAAATGTTCGGTGCCGGGCGGATTGCAAAGCTTTATGAGGATTTGGGTGGCGAGGTTCAGTGGTTCGGCAAGCCGCATCCGCTGATTTATGACATTGCCCTGAAAAAACTCGGTGGGCCATCGCCGTCAAAGGTGCTGTGTATCGGGGACAGTCCACAGCATGACATTCGGGGCGGTCAGGATGCGGGCTGTGCCACTGCGCTTGTGCGCACCGGAATTCACGAAGGAACAACGATTGCAGATCTTCAGGCAATCTGTGAAAAGCAGCATGTTCAACCCGACTTTCTTTTGTCACGCTTCACATTTTGAAAGGATCAGTTCCATGGGATTAACACTTTCACTGAATACAAACCCGCTGGTTAACCGGTTTGCCGAACCGGATGATCTGATTGAGACGATTGCCCGGGATATAAGATTGCGGGATATCCAGCTGACCCATGAGTTCATCAATCCAGGCTGGCCCGCCTCTCTGATCCGTCAGATGACGCGCCAGATGGACACGGCTCTGCAGCGCACCGGTGCGCGCATAACCAGTGGCATTACCGGCCCCTATGGCCGCCTCAACCATTTTGGCCATCCCGATGCGGAAGTGCGGCGGTATTACGTCGATTGGTTCAAGACCTTTGCAGACATCATCGGAGATCTGGGCGGAACCTCGATTGGCACCCAGTTTGCGATCTTTACCTACAAGGATTTTGACGATCCGGCGCGCAGGGAAGATCTGGTTGAGATCGCGATTGAATGTTGGGCCGAAGTGGCAGAGCATGGAAAGCGTGCTGGGCTCACTTTTCTGTTCTGGGAGCCGATGTCGGTTGGGCGCGAGTTTGGTGAAACCATTGCTTCTTCGATGGCATTGCAGGAGCGGCTGACTCAAGCCGGTATGGCGATCCCGATGTGGATGATGGCTGATATCGACCATGGCGATGTTACCAGCGCCAATCCGGATGATTTCGATCCCTATGCCTGGGCACTGGCCGCCCCCAGAGTTTCCCCAATCATCCACATCAAGCAATCTTTGATGGATAAGGGCGGGCATCGCCCGTTCACAGCGGAATTCAACGCAAAGGGACGGATACGCCCGGAGGCCTTGTTGGCGGCATTTGCAAAAGGCGGCGCAAAAGACAATGAAATCTGCCTGGAACTGTCGTTCAAGGAACGGGAACCCAATGACCGTGATGTTGTGGCACAGATCGCGGAATCCGTGGCCTTCTGGGCTCCCCACATCGACACTGGCGCCGCAGATTTGAACGTGTAGCGCCATTCCCCGGCAAGTCGACTGAATAGAGGACTACCAAATGACACAACCGAAGGTGATGATCGGTACAAGCTGGAAGATGAACAAAACTCTGGCAGAGGCATTGGCCTTTGCAGATGGATTGCTGTCCGCAGAGGCAGACAGTTCAACGGCGATTCAGCGTTTCGTTATTCCGCCCTTTACGGCTGTGCGCGAGGTTAAAAAGAGCCTTGCCGCAACAAATGTTCTGGTTGGTGCCCAGAATATGCATTGGGCGAATGAGGGGGCCTGGACAGGTGAAATCTCACCGCGCATGCTAACCGACTGTGATCTTGATATTGTCGAATTGGGGCATTCGGAACGCCGTGCGTTTTTTGGTGAAACTGACGAAGCTGTCGGGCGCAAGACCAAAGCTGCGGTCCAGCACGGATTGATACCGCTGATCTGCATTGGCGAAACCCTGGAACAGCGCGAAGCCGGGCGGTCGGACGCTGTTCTGGAAATGCAGGTCCGGGCGGCGCTGGAACCGCTGGAAGATAACGAGAAAAATGCCCCTGTCTGGTTGGCGTATGAACCGGTCTGGGCGATTGGCGAACATGGTATTCCTGCGACATCCGATTATGCCGACGAGCGTCAGGCACGCATCATTGACGTTGCCCAGGCTGTGCTGGGACGCAAAATTCCGTGCCTTTATGGCGGATCTGTCAATCCGGGGAATTGTGCAGAGCTGATTGCCTGTCCTCATATTGATGGCTTGTTCATCGGACGCTCGGCCTGGAATGTCGCCGGCTATCTCGATATTCTGGAGAGATGCTCCAAAGCCTTGTGAGCCAGACCGGCGTGAGCAACCTGCGTAGGTGCAAGTCCGCGCTCAAAATGCCGTTTTTGCACTGCCGTCATCACGATAAATTCTGGTGGCGGCCATACTGAGGCGTCGGCCCGATATGGTCGGGAGGGCCTTGATCGGTATCAATGACGTATCAATGATTATCCCGCAGACTGATAGACAGGCTAGAGGTGCACCATTGTGTTGTCTCTGGAGAGGCCTTGCTGGCCAGCAAACAATCCTTTCTATTGAGTAGATTTTCAATGAACATCAGTTGCGCATGATATGAAATTTGTTTCACCTGATCGCTGGAATCTTGTTTTGCTGTCCGTGGCTCTCATCGGACTTGTGTCCGGCAGTGTGCTCTGGCTTGCCGGATATCCGCTGTTTGCAAAATACGCCTGGACCGGCGGCGTCATTCCAGTTCTTCTGGCGCTGTTTGTGCAGATTATTCAAAGCCTGAAGCGAGGTGATTTCGGGCTTGATATTGTGGCGGCATTGTCCATGTCCGCTGCGCTGTTGTTCGGCGAAACACTGGCTGCGGCTGTGGTTGCGCTGATGTATTCCGGTGGTTCGCTTCTTGAAAGCTTTGCGGAGGCGCGGGCCCGGCGCGAGATGAGTGATTTGCTCTCACGCGTGCCACGGACTGCAACCCGTCAGAACGATGGTACATTGGTGGAAATTCCGCTGGACGATGTTGTGCCGGGCGATCTGCTGTTGGTTCGCCAAGGTGACGTCGCACCAGTGGACGGGACGGTTGAGACCGGTTCGGCAATGCTGGACCAGTCTGCACTGACGGGTGAATCCATGCCGGTTCGGCTTGGACCCGGCGATGCTGTGATGAGCGGATCCACTAATGTTGGAGAATCCTTTGATTTGCGCGCCACGCACTTGGCCGCAAGCAGCACTTATGCCGGAATCGTCAGGCTGGTGGAGGCGGCACAAAAGTCAAAGGCACCAATGGTGCGATTGGCGGATCGCTACTCACTGTTGTTCCTGGTCCTCACAATATTCATGGCGACGATTGCCTGGTGGTTCAGCGGTGATCCCATCCGGGCGGTGGCGGTTCTCGTGGTGGCCACACCATGCCCGCTTATTCTGGCTGTCCCGGTGGCTTTGGTGGCAGGGCTGTCGCGTGCCGCGCATTATGGTGTGTTGATCAAGGGCGGAAAGTCGCTTGAGGCCTTGGCGCGGATCGAGACCATGATCGTCGACAAGACCGGCACGCTGACTGACGGGCGTCCACAAATCGTATCAATCGAGCCGCTGGCAGATCTGACCACCGAGGAAATCCTGTATTTTGCGGCCGGCCTTGATCAGGGATCAAAGCATCCCATCGCACAGGCCCTTGTGTCCTCTGCGCAACAAAAGGGCATGCGCCTGCCGATCCCCAATGATCTGCTGGAGATGCCTGGTGAGGGTATCAGCGGAAAGATCGACGGGCGCGATGTTGTTGTCGGCGGTGTGGATTTCGTGACGCGCCTTGCAAATGGCTCCCGATTGGACCTTCCAGCCAAGTCCAACGGATCGGTTATTGTCGCCTTGGCCGTGGATGGCCAGCTGGTTGGGCTTCTGGAACTGGCCGATACGCTGCGCAGCGGCACGGCGGCATTTCTGAGTGGTCTGCGCCGGATTGGGATCAAACGCATTCTGCTGGCGACCGGGGACCGTCAGGCTGTTGCTGTGGCTGTTACCGAAGGCCTTGATCTGGATGGTGTGCGTGCAGAACTGACGCCGGAACAGAAAGTTCAACTGGTTCTGGATGAGAAGACCAACGGCCCTGTGATGATGGTGGGCGATGGGGTGAATGATGCGCCCGCATTGGCTGCAGCTGATGTTGGGGTGGCAATGGGTGCACGCGGCACGGCAGCTTCGGCGGAAGCTGCAGATGTCGTGCTGTTGGTGGATCAGCTGGACCGGTTGTTGCCTGGCCTGGAAGTGGCGCGCAACGCCCGGCGCATCGCATTGCAAAGTGTGGGTGTGGGTATTGGTTTGTCGTTTGTTGGGATGGTCGCCGCAGCCTTGGGTTATCTCGCACCGGTGCAGGGCGCTGTTCTTCAGGAATTTATCGATGTGGCGGTGATCCTGAATGCGTTGAGAGTGCTGAACACAGTGCCCGGCACAACGTCAAAATCAATCAAGGGGTCCGATCAGACTGCAGGCCAAGTGTCGAGCCGGGAAACAGTGGGGTGATTTGACACCATGGAAGATTCCAAAATCCTGATCACACTCGGTGTGCTGCTGTTGGCCGGTCTGGCACTGGATGCCCTGGGCAGGCGTACAAAGCTTCCAAGAGTGACCTTGCTTGTGGCGTTTGGCATGCTGATCGGTCCGTCAGTCTTGAACTTCATTCCTGTTGCCGCCAATGGCTGGTACCCTTTGGTAGCGAAATTTGCGCTTGTCATGGTTGCGTTTCTGCTCGGGGGGCATCTTACCAGATCGGTCATCACAACAGACGGGCGGCACATTCTGGGTGTGTCGCTTGGAGCGGTTTTTCTAACTTCCACGATTGTCGGACTGGGTCTTTGGGCTTTGGGGTTTGATCCGCTGCTGTGTCTTGTGCTTGCTGGTGTATCCTGTGCCACGGCACCTGCAGCGACGGAGGATGTTGTACGCAACTCAGGTCTCAAGGGCGCTTTCCCGCGCATTTTGCTCGGTGCTGTTGCCATTGATGATGCCTGGGCCCTGATTGTTTTCAGTCTTATGCTGGCCGCAGGCCATGCCTTTCAGGGCGGCGATACCACTCAGGTGGTTACCCATATTGCCACCGAAATTGGGGGCGCCATTGTTCTGGGAATTGCAATCGGACTGCCTGCCGCCTATCTCACCGGACGCTTGAAACCGGGTGAGCCGTCCATGATCGAAGCGCTTGGCGTGGTGTTTGTGTGCGGAGGCCTGGCGCTGGAGACAGGCGCCTCGTTCCTGTTGTCAACGATGATATGTGGCACCGTGATTGCCAATTTTGCGCGCCACCACACCCGTCCATTTCATGAAATCGAGAGTATTGAATGGCCTTTCATGGTGCTGTTTTTCATTCTGGCCGGTGCTTCACTGGAATTTTCCGCCGTTGCGGAAATCGGCATGATCGGTTTCGCCTATGTGGGGTTGCGCGTTATTGGGCGTATCGTTGGTGGCTGGATGGGTGGTCGTGCAAGCGGCATGAACCGAAAGCAAAGCCGATGGATCGGTGTGGCGCTGATGCCTCAGGCCGGGGTGGCCATGGGCATGGCGCTGGTGGCCGCCAGCACCTTTCCTGACTATGCGAGATCGATCATGGCCATCGTCATTGGAACCACAGTCATTTTCGAATTGGTCGGTCCGTTATGCACGCAGATTGCACTATCAAAAGTCGCTGGCGTGCAGCCAACCAAGACGTCTTGAAAATCGCGGGCGGTGCGCGTCAGATTTTGGCTAACCGGGAGACATGCCTCTGAGGCGTTCGGAGCGCCGGCGCAACAGTTCCAGCACCGTCAACAACATGATCGAAATAACCACCAGAATGGTTGCCACGCTCAATATTGCAGGACTGATCTGCTCGCGGATTCCATTCCACATCTGACGCGGAATCGTCTGCTCGTCAAAGGCACCAATAAACAGCACCGCAACCACTTCATCAAAGGAGGTGACGAAGGCGAACAGCGCTCCGGAGATCACACCGGGAAGTATGAGGGGCATTGTGACTTTGAAAAATGTTGTTCGGGGATTGGCGCCAAGCGAGGCGGCGGCACGTGTCAGGGAATGGTCAAACCCCACCAGCGTTGCTGTGACGGTGATGATCACAAATGGAATGCCCAAAGTCGCATGGGCCAGAATAATCCCGAGATATGGAATCTGCCATCCAAACAATTCCCACTTGGCAATCTGGATTGATGAATAGAAGAAGAACAATCCGGTTGCGGTGATGATGATCGGGACAATCATTGGCGAGATCAGAACGGCCATGATCAAACGCCTGTATGGCATTTCCGGTCGACTCAATCCCAAGGCAGCGATGGTTCCCAGAACGGTTGCAAAAATAGTCGCGAACACGCCGACAATGACCGAGTTTTTCGCAGCCTGAACCCAGGCCGAGTTCTGCCATACATCCGCCCACCAGCTTCCGTCACGGGCGACATCTGGCGCTGACATGCCAAATGTCAGAAGCAGATCATACCAGCGTGTCGAGAAACCCTCGGGGTCGAAGGAGATCATTTTCTGGGTGAATGTGAAATAGGGCTCGGCATTGAAACTCAACGGAATGATGATGAGGATCGGGGCAATCAGAAATAGGAAGATCAGCCCGCAGATCACCAGATAGATATAATGCCAGATCCGTTCCAATGTGGATGCATGTTTTGGAAGAGCCATGGCGCTATCCTAACTTCAAATTGTCGATGCCGACGAGGCGGTCATACAGCCAGTACAGCAACAGAACCATCAAAAGTAGCAGGGTTGCCAAGGCTGCGGCGAGTGACCAGTTCAGGGATTTTTGCATGTGAAAGGCAATGAAATTGGAGATCAGCTGCCCACTCGCGCCACCGACCAGTGCCGGGGTGATGTAATAGCCAACGCCAAGAATGAAGACCAGAAGGCCGCCTGCACCCATGCCGGGGATGGTCTGCGGCAGATATATCCGGCGAAAGGCGGTCCAGCTGGTTGCGCCCAGAGACCGGGCTGCGCGAACATAGCTAGGGTTGATGGGCCGCATCACCGAGTAAAGCGGCAAGATCATGAATGGCAGCAGGATGTGGATCATCGCCACAATCGTTCCGGTTTGATTGTAGATCATTTGAATCCGGCTTTCGTCAGCGACGATGCCGGTGGCGACCAGTGTGTCATTGACCACGCCCTGCGATTGCAGCAGCACAATCCAGCTGGTCGTGCGTACCAGGAGTGAGGTCCAAAATGGCAGCAGCACAAAAATCATCAACAGATTTGACTGACGCAGGGGCAAAGTTGCCAGCAAATGGGCAACCGGAAAGGCCAGGATCAAGCAGCAAAATGTGATCAAACCAGCTAAAAACAACGTCTTCAGAAAGTTGGCCGCATAGATTTTTCGGTCATCATCGACCGAAACGATATCACCGTTCACATCCCGTGTTCGATCCAGTGCAGCCAGATAGAAATCAGCTGTATAGGCAGAAGATGCGCCGCGCATGACCTGCCACAGCTTCGGATCTTCCCACTTTTTGTTTGCCGCCAGAATCGCGTCCTGAAACGGCGGCTCCATCTTTTCGGCCTTGCGCGCCGTTGAGGTAAACAGGGATCGACTTCCGGGCAGATCATAGTTTATGCGAGTTCCAGCAATGCCCATGGTCTTGTCCGCACGCATGCTTCGAAGATCCAGCGCCAGCGCCTCATAGGCGGCTTCATCGGGCTTTGTACCGGCGGGGTTTTCGTCAAACCACACGCTCAGATTTGGAATATGATCGGAAAAACTTGGATTGTAGACCGAACGGAGCAGCATTTGTCCGATCGGTGCAAGAAACGTTATCAGCACGAACAGCAACAGCGGCAAAACCAGAAACAGAGCTCGCTGCCGCGCACGTTTTTGAGCGTTGGCCAGTGCGACTTTCAACGGTGTTCCATCTACCGTTGTCAGGTCGAGTTCGGCTTGGGTGGGCCTGTGGTTTAAACTGTTTGCTGCATCAGTCATCTGTCTGCCCACCTTAACGACTGTCGGACGTGTATTTTCCTGAAAGGATCATTTTCAACTGAAGTGGGGGCACACGAGGTGCCCCCATTCAAATCTTAGTTTGCGAGCCACGCATTGAAGCGTTCGTTCAGCTCGGTGTCCTTGTCAGCCCAGAAATCATTGGATGATGCCAGAGCGTTGGTCAGGTTTGCTGCGGTTGTTGGCAGGTTCGGACCCATTTCGATTGATCCATCAAAATATTTGCCGACCAATGGACCGGAAGAAACCCGGGGTGGACCATAGCTGATCCATTCCGCTGCTTTTGCCAGTGCTTCGGTGCGTGCCGCATAGGCCACAAACGCTTTGGCTTCTTCCATGTTGGGTGCACCCTTTGGAATGACATAGCCTTCAAATTCGTAGACCTGGCCGTCCCAGATGATACCAAATGGTTGGCTTTCACCAACGACCGCATTGAAAATCCGGCCATTATAGGCAGTCGACATGTCAACTTCACCATCGGCCAGAAGTTGTGGTGGCTGAGCGCCAGCTTCCCACCAGACGATGACATCCTTGATTTCGTCCAATTTGGCGAAGGCGCGATCAACGCCTTCATCGGTTCCAAGCATCTCATACACTTCAGCAGCCGGAACGCCGTCCGCCATCAGAGCCATTTCGAGATTTGCCTTCGCGGTTTTGCGCATGCCGCGTCTGCCGGGAAATGCTTCCGTATCAAAAAAGTCTGCAATCGATGTTGGTGCGTTGCCTTCAAATTTGCTCGTATTGTAAGCAAATACAGTGGCATACACATCTGTGCCGATGATGCATTCTGTCAGAGAGCCTGGCAGGAAATCTTCGGTGGCTGGTGTGCCGTCCGGTGCTGCTGGCAGAATTGAATGATCGATTTCTTCGAGCAGACCTTCATCACACAGGCGAATACCATCAGCAAATTCAACACTGGCAACATCAATCGTTACGTTGCCGGCTTCAACCTGCGCTTTGATCGGTGTTGCCGGGTTGTCGGCATCAACCGAATTCACTGTGATGCCGGTCTCGGCTGTAAATGGCTTATGATAAGCTTCGGATTGACTTTTGGTGTATGCGCCACCCCAGCCAAGGACCGTTACTTCTGCAGCTTGCGCTGCGAAAGCAAAGCCGGTCAGGGCTGTTGCAATGAGTAAAGCTTTTTTCATTGGTTTTCTCCATATGGACGTTGCGTTTTAGATATAATTGGACGGATATTTTTGCTCAAGATGTCTGTTCCTGACGCATTTTCTCCAACCAAATATTGATTAAAGAGGGTTCAGAGCGCGCGCATCCTCGGCCGCCCAGTTGATCTGCGTTTTTTCACCGACCACCAGATGTTTATGGCCAGCGGAGTTCGAAACCTTGACAATGAACTCGTCATTGCCATGAACATGCAACCGACAACGAATGTGATCACCCAGATAAATCAGTTCCTTGACAAGCGCTTCTGTAGAATTATCTCCGACACTCCCGCCAATGGCAACCCGTTCAGGGCGAATTGAAATGAGGGTCTCTTCTCCAACGCCGCCGCAATTCACAGCCAGGGCTTTGCACATCGCACTATTTTGCAGTTTGACTGTAACGTGGTCCCCGGAACGTTCACTGACGATGCCGCTCAACTTGTTGTTTTCACCAATAAATTGCGCAACAAAACTGTTGTCCGGGCACTCATATAGTTCTGCTGGTGGTGCGAGCTGCTGGATCTCACCATCATTGAAGACAGCCACGCGATCAGACATCGTCAACGCTTCCGACTGATCATGCGTCACATAAACAACCGTAATGCCGAGGCTCTCATGCAGGTGTTTGATTTCGTACTGCATATGCTCGCGCAGCTGTTTATCCAGCGCGCCAAGAGGTTCATCCATCAGCACCAGACTGGGATCAAAAACCAGAGCCCGCGCCAGGGCGACCCTTTGTTGCTGACCACCTGACAATTGAGCAGGGCGACGGGCACCGAATTCACCCATCTGCACCATATCCAGCGCATGTATGACCTTGGCCTCTCGTTCGGCCTTGGACATGCCGCGCACTTCCAGCGGAAAGGCGAGGTTTTCACCAACCGTCATATGCGGGAACAGAGCGTAGTTCTGGAACACCATGCCAATGCCGCGTTTGTGCGGAGGAATGTTGTTGATCTCGGCGCCATCCAATCGAATTTCACCACGGGTCGCTGTTTCAAACCCTGCCAACATCATCAAGCAGGTGGTCTTGCCCGATCCTGATGGACCAAGCATTGTTAGAAACTCGCCTTTCGGCATCGAAAGATTCAAATTCTTTACGACCAGCGTTTCGCCGTCATAGCTTTTCTGAACCTTGTCGAACTCAACGAAGGCATCGCCTGAAGTATCTTGTCTCAGATTGAACTCCCAAGGAGTTGGATTTACTGAGCCGGATTTAGGCATACAGATTTTTATTTGGCAACATCAATCTGATAGCGTGTCCGGACATGTATGCAACCCTGCCGCTTGTGATGAATATTGAGGCAGTTTCAAACATGCTTGCATTTGTCATGGTGCGGCGACCCCGGTGACACTGAATTCTGGGGCGCACAGCCACAGGGCTGTATTCCAACAGCTGTGTCGAGCTGGATGTAGCTTGGACATTGGATGTGTCAGGTGCGTTCTTTATGCTATGGGTTGATTTAGGGCCGGGACACAATCTAACCTGCCCATTGAGCTCAGACACAGGCTCAAAACCGTTCGTAAGAGACCTTTGGAGACCATCAATGCTTGTATCCGCCCTTGACCATGTGAACCTCAGAACCGGCAAACTGGATGTTATGATTGACTGGTACACCAAGTTTCTGGGCCTGAAAAACGGGCCACGTCCGGATTTCGGCTTTCCCGGTGCGTGGATGTATATGGGTGATCTTCCGATTGTTCACATTGTCGCGGTGGAAGGTGATGGTGGTGTGGGATCTGAGCAGGCATTGAAACTGGAACACTTTGCGTTGCGCGGCAATTCCTGGGCCGAGTTCAAGACCCTGCTGGAGGCCGAGGGCGTGCGCTACGAGCTTGTGACCATCGAGGATTTTGATGTTTTACAATGCAATATCTGGGATCCGGATCAAAACCATATTCATGTGGATTTCAAACTGTCTGAATCTGAGTCCAAAACCTCATAGGCGATCCTCAAGGATCATATCCGCGCCCTTCATGGCAATCATGGCGGTTGGTGTATTGGTGTTGCCAGAGGTGATGGTCGGCATCACTGATGCATCCACTATGCGCAGATTCTTTACCCCAAAGAGACGCAATCTGCTGTCGACCACGGCCATCGGATCGCTGTCGATGCCCATTTTTGCTGTTCCGACAGGATGAAAAATGGTGGTCCCGATATCTCCGGCAGCCTTTACCAGCGACGCCTGATCATCTCCGACAGATGGGCCGGGCAAATATTCTTCCGGGTGGAACCGCTGAAGGGCTGGTTGTGACATCAGCTTGCGTGTCACTCTTATAGCGTCAGACGCGACCTGCATGTCTTCGTCTGTCGACAGGTAATTTGGAGCGATCTGCGGTTTTGAATCCGGATTTTTATCCAGAATTCTCAAAGTGCCCCGGGAGGTCGGGCGCAGATTGCAGGCGCTGACCGTAATGGCCGGAAACTCATGAAGCGGGTCACCAAATTTGTCCAGTGACAATGGCTGTACATGAAACTCGATATTGGCGCGGTCTTGGTCGTTTGAACTGCGAGTGAATATACCCAGTTGCGAGGGGGCCATTGTCAAAGGGCCACGCCTGAACAATGCATATTCGATGCCTATTGCAGCGCGTTTGAAGAGGTTGTGATAGGTCTCGTTCAGCGTCCTGGTGTTGCCGACTTTATAGATCGCGCGTTGTTGCAGATGATCCTGCAAATTGCGGCCCACGCCCTGCAATTCGTGATGCACCTTGATGCCGCACTCAGTGAGCCATTCCGATGGACCAATGCCCGACCTTTGCAGAATCTGCACCGAGCCGACGGAGCCGGATGTCAGAATGACTTCGCCTTGCGTTTTGGCGCGGAATTCCTGCCCCTCGGCCTTGTAGATGATCCCCGTAGCCTTCCCGTCCTGGAAAACAAGTTTGTCGACGCTGGCACCGGTTATTACTCTGAGATTGGGGCGCGACACTATTGGCTTCAGGAAGCCACGTGCAGATGACCAGCGTCGACCGGTCTTCTGATTGACATGGAAATAGCCGACACCTTCATTGTCACCAGTATTGAAATCGTGGGTTTTGGCAATGCCCATTTGCTCTGCCGCGTCGGATATGACGTCCAGAATCTCCCAGGAGACGCGGGGCGGTTCGACACGCCATCCGCCGCCCGCTCCATGTATGTCGGAGGCACCCAGAAAATGGTCTTCCATCTTTATGAACAAGGGCAGCACATCATCCCAGCCCCACCCGACCAGACCATTCTGACGCCATGAATTGTAGTCTTCTGCCTGACCGCGCATTGCGATCATGGCGTTGATGGCTGACGAACCGCCAAGCACCTTTCCACGCGGATATGCCAGAGAACGACCGTTCAATCCGGGTTCTTTGACGGTTTTGAACATCCAGTCGGATCTTGGATTGCCAATGGCGAACAGATATCCAACGGGAATATGGAACCAGATCCAGTCATCTTTTCCGCCAGCCTCGACGAGCAATACGCGATTTTGAGGGTTTTCAGAAAGGCGGTTTGCCATGATGCAGCCGGCCGTGCCCGCGCCGACAATGATGTAGTCAAAATCTCCATCCAGATCGGTCATCGCACTGTCTTTGCTCGTTACACTTGGGCTGAAAGGGAATTTTTTGCGTGTGAGTTATCCAACTTAGTGCCACTGCATAGTTTTGCAATTGGCATTATGTGCCGTGGTCAGACCTCATTGAGACATGTCCACGATAACCTTGATCAGGTCGCCGCGACTTTCAGCCAAATTGCCAAAGCTGTGTGAAAATTCATCAAGCGATATCTTGCGAGACAATAGTGCATCACTGTCAATCTGACCGGACCGCAGGGCATCCATAACAGTCTGGAAGTCTGCATCCAAAGCATTGCGGCTTGCCAGCAATTGCATCTCGCGCTTGTGAAATTCGGAGTCTTCAAAAGCGATCTTTCCTTTTACGACACTGATCAGGACATAGGTCCCGCCATGGGCAATCAGATTAAAACCGGCTTCTATGGCCGCTGGATTGCCGGTCGCATCAAAAACGATGTCGAAGCCATCTGCATGGGGCGTAGCCTTCATATCTTCGCCGACAAGATGCTGTTGTTCGAATCCAAAGCCATCGCGTGCCATTGCCAGGCGCTCTGTGCTGGCATCCAGCAGATGAACATCCGCGCCGGCAATCTGGGCAAAGAGAGCTGCGCCAATACCAATCGGCCCGACGCCGACGACCAGAACCTTATCACCCTTTGATACTTTCGACCGGCTGACCGCATGGGCGCCAACGGCCAGAAACTCGACCATGGCAGCCTGAAGTGCAGTCAACCCATCGGCGGCGATCAGGTTACTTGCGGGCACCGCGATCTGCTTACATAATCCACCGTCACGGTGCACACCCAGAACTTCGATCGCCATGCAGCAGTTCGGCTTGCCCTTCCGGCATGCGTGGCAAGTACCACAGGACAGATAGGGGTTTATGACAACCAGATCGCCTTTGGACCATCCAGCCGCGTCAGCCGCAACATGGCCACTCAATTCATGACCAATAACTCTCGGATAGTTAAAGAATGGCTGGTTGCCGCCATAAATGTGATAATCGGTACCGCAAATGCCAACGGCCGCGATGTTGATCAATACCCAGCCATCCGGCACATCTGATGGCGCAGGTTTCTCGACAATTTCAAACTTGTTTGGTTCCGTGCATTGTCCACATTTCATGATACTGAATTCTCCTGTCGCGACGGCGGGTCATTAGGTGTTTGCTATTCAAACTGAACAGGCTTTTCGCCGCAATATCGGGACCCAGACCGACAGCACGCCCAAACAGCATGCGGGCAATCGCCCGGTGCTGGTGCGTCGGTCAGGTCCTTGTCAAAGCTGCAAAAGGCCTATCGTCAAGTATCAAAACCAATACGCCACCAAAACAATTCTGGTCAACGGTTTTTAATTTTTGTATACAATTGTAACCGGATTATCCACCGGGCTGCGGGCTTGCCGGATCAAGAGGGAGGGTTTTTATGGCACGGTCTGATATACGCCTTCGCGTGGCGGTGAATGAACTCCTGGACTATTGTTCGACGGTGGACATTGAGCAAACGCTGCCCAGCGAAATTGAATTGGCTGAAACGCTCAACTGCAGCCGCACGATTGTGCGCTCTGCTCTGGGGCACCTGAAGGATCAGGGCATTCTCGACTGGGAGGGCCGCAAAAAGATCTTGCTCCGAAAACCCACCCAAACAGATCGCATGCCGGTCACAGAAAGCTTCAATTCTCCGCAAGAGCTTGAGAGCGAGTTTCTGGATTGGGTCTTGCGCTTCGATATTCCACCCAATACGCCCCTCAATGTCACACAATTGGCGCGCCAGTTTTCTGTAATACCACAAATGCTGCAGCAGTTTTTGGCTGAACTGAGCCGGTACGGCATTGTCGATCGGCGGCCGCGCGGTGGATGGCTGTTGCGTGGTTTCACGAAAGAGTTCGCGGTCGAGCTCTCAGATTTCCGGACCCTGCTGGAATTGAACGCCGTGCAACAGTTCATAGGCTTGCCGGACACTCATGCTGCATGGCAGTCCCTCAACGATATTGAGGACCGCCACCATGCACTCTTGCAGCGCATTGATGTCGATTATCACGATTTCTCCAAACTGGATGAGGACCTTCACAACCTCATAAACAGTGTTGTCGAGAACCGCTTTACCGTTGACTTTCAAAAAGTGATTTCACTGATTTTCCACTATCATTTCCAATGGAACAAATCTGACGAGCGCGCACGCAATGAAGCGGCGATCCATGAACATCTGACGATGATCAGGGCCCTCAAGTCGCGGCGTTCAGATGACGTTCGCGACGCGACCCTGCTGCATCTGGAAACCGCAAAGCAAACCCTGCTGTCAGCGCTGCGTGCCAATCAACACGTTTAAACCGGCAACACGTTTGAATGGTCTCGGTTATTATTTTGCGATGGATTGAAGCACGGGCTTTTCTGACAGGTCTCCGCTGTCTTTTGCCCAGTTCAAAAATGCGCGGATACGGCGTTGGATCTTTTCCTGGTGGTTCTGTGCAATATCTTCAATTCTGTGCGCAAGAAACGGGTTTGAGAACCGCTCGATCGTTGTTGTGACATAGCTCAGGGCTTCAGCCTTGCGGCCGGCTGCGTCAAACGCTGGAATCACCTCTGTTTCATACAGATCAAGCAGGTCTGATTTGACGTCCGCTTTGCCCAGAGCCTCTACAACAGTCTCACCAACGGCAGCCTTGTTCTGCAACCATCGATCTGCAAGCCAGGTGTGCCCAAGGTTCAATATGAAGAGTTTCAGCGTCTCGATATCTTCCAGCCGGCCGACACGCTGAATATCCGGGTGCTCACAGGGAAGCGTCAGGTGCGGCTGATCTTCAATGGCCCACAAAGCATAGGGTTCGGCAACGGCTCCTGCCGGTTCCAAAGGCTCTGATACAATTCGGTCGACAAGCGAATTCACCCAGATGACATTGTTTTTCAGGTAGTCGGAAAAGCCGGTGTCCTGCGATTTCGCCAGTTCCAAGACGCGGCGCTGCAAGACTTCACCATTGTCTGCGATCAGTTCCATCGGCATGATCTGGATTGGATTGCCGTTTGTCTGGTAACGCGCCAGCAACAAACACGCCAGTTTTGCAGGAAACGACATGTCTTGTGAAAACTGCAGATTCTCATCGGCGGGCTTGGGCTCATATCCGCGGTCACCGGTGTTGGAGATGACAAATTTCGTATGGGCGACAAATTCGGCTGAAACAGCGTCCCAATCCGTCGCTGTTGAATAACAGCGCTTGATCGATGTCACCATAACCTGCGTGTCGATTTTCGCTCCACCCTGCAATCCGCGAATGTGAACAGGATAGCCTTGCTCGGCACACAGCGCTTTCAGGCGATGTGCGCGGGATGCGTCACCGGATGATTGCACCACGGTAATGCCGCCAGTATCCTGGCCCTCGGCCATAGCATCAGATACGAACAGATCGGCATGAGCCTGCAGGAACCGGCTGGTTCCGAATTGCATAATGGATGGTTCTGACATGTTTGACTCACACAATTGACGACATAATGTTTGTTATTATTACGTACATAATTGAAGTGTGCAACAGGCGCTTTCAAGTGATCTGAAACTGCTTGTTGGACTGGCCTCAACACAAATCGAAATGATATAGATTCACTGGCAAACCCGAATTGTCAGGTGCCGGTCTCAATGCTCATTGGTTGCGATATCTGGTCTGGAAGGTCCAGCCACTGGGTCAAAACCGGCCATAATGGTTCAGTTGGTGGAAGATAGCGGGTGCCCGCAGGGATGTCATCGCTTGCGGTTTGAGGATGAAATATGACCGTCATTCCAGCGTTGATGCCAGCGGTTGAGCCAACCCTGCTGTCTTCCACGACAAGACAGTCGGACGGCGCGCATTCCAATCTGGATGCGGCCAGCAAATAGCTGTCCGGAGCGGGCTTTCCGGAGGTGACATCTGCCCGGCTGAACGTGTGCTTGAAATATTTGTCCAGGCCACTCGCCTTCAGGATGAAGGCAACTTCATCCCTTGTGGAATTGGACACAACCGCCATCGGGACATTCAGGGCAAAAAGCTTTTCAGGTAAATTGCCGACATCGGGGCGCAAACCGACCATCTGCGGACGTTTGCTGAAGTGCGAGAATTTCGCGAGACGCCATGTGGCCAGATCAATTGACGCACCCGTTTTAGCCACGAGAGATTCAAAAACTTCCTTCTCACTGACACCGAGCAGTGAATCATGGAATCCGTCCGGAAGCGTCAGGCCAAAACCGCTGATCGCCTCATCAAAGGCGAGGGCGTGCAGGGGTTCTGTATCCGCTAATGTTCCATCAAGGTCCCAGAGGACAGCGCGCGGCATCATAGAGCGTCAATTCTGTCGTAGAATTGCTGGGAGGATTGATAGAGATCGGCATATACAGGCATCATTTTATCGTAAAGCTCCGACCAATCAGGGATTGGTTTAAATTGTTGTCCGTAGCGAACCATGCTGCGCGTTGCGTCTTCAATATCAGACTTGTTTCCAGACGCAACCGCCATCAGTATTGCGGCTCCCACAACACCACACTCCAATTCTTCGGGCACCTGATAGGGCACACCATACATACTGGCTTTGATGGCAAGCCAAAGTTCGGATTTTGCGCCTCCGGACGCGGCGACAATCCGGTCTGGTCGTCCGGCTCCGCCTTCAACGGCATCTATCTTCAACCGGACTGAGAAGGCAACACCTTCAAGGATAGCCCTGTGCAAATCCGGAAGGTCGTGGGTGGCTTTCAGGCCAAAAAACTGGGCGCGCGAATTGCTGTGCTTTCCAAACCGTTCGCCAGACAGGTAAGGCAGGAAGAAGAGCCCGTCGGACCCTGCTTCCGCTTGTGTGGCCAGTTCGGCGACTTCCGCATAATCCCGGCGATTGCCATGAAAGGCACGTCTGGCCCATCTGACGGCATCACCGCCGGCATCGAGCAGCGTCAGACTGCCCCAGTTTCCTTCAATGGTCGCGACGTTTGAGACTTCAGGATTGATCACCGGCGCATTGTGGATAAAGGTTATGATCGACGAGGTGCCGGTGACATCAGACCCGAAACCGGGCTTCGAAACACCGGACCCAAGCAGTGCCATGGGATAATCTCCGGCCCCGACCAGAACCGGAATTCCCGATGGCAAGCCGATGTGCGAGGCGGTGCTGTCAGACAGTGGTCCCAGCACATCTCCCGGATTCTTGATCTCCGGAAGCAGGCGTTTTGGGATGCCGGTCAACTCGATGAGTTGCTCTGACCAGGTCTTGGTTTTGCTGTCCATCAGATAGCTCATGGACGCTTCGGTAAAGTCTTGTGCCCGTTCACCGGTGAGTTTGTAATTGATCCAGTCTTTCGGCATCAAAATGGTGCTGGCTTTGTCGATGGCCGCCGGATCATTCTCCATCAGCCAAAGCAATTTGAAAGCCGGCCAGGCAGGTGCGGGCATGTTGGCTGTGACTGGAAGCAGATCTGTTGGTTGAGCCCTAGCAGCAAAGGCGTCAACCTGGGGCTGGGTTCTCTTGTCGTTCCAAAGAAGGGCCTCTGCCCGGGTCAGATTGCCATCATCGTCAATCAGAACAGAGCCGTGCATTTGTCCGCATGTACAGATGCAGGCAATACGGTTTGCGGCGTTGTCCACCTTGGTCAGAACGTCCTGAACGCTGGCAATCGTGCCGTCCCACCAATCCTGGGGGCGCTGCTCGGACCAGCCGTGAAGAGGCACGATTTGCTCATGTTCCTTGTGGCAAATTGCAATGATCCTGCCGGTCAGATCCACCAATGCTGCGCGGATGCTTCCGGTGCCAACATCAATCGCAAGATAAAGATCCCGCATCGTTCAAAGCCTTTCTTCGGATATGGCAACCATCTTGTGGTCATTTACTCGGCTTGGACCCAATGGTTTTACTCCCAAAGGTTCAGTATTGTTAATATGAAGGTTGAGCATAGCACTCTCATTGAATGAACGTATATGCGCGGATTGGACACTGACCCGAATGGTTTGATGATCTGCATTCGATGACAATATCCCGCCGCCGACCTTTGTCACATTGGTTGATGAGTTTTGCTGAATCAACCCTGATTTGTAGTTTAACTACTTTCTGTCGACGCATATGATGGTGCGTCCATGATCCATAGGCCCGACACGCCCGGATTTCGGTCGATAATGGCCAGTCTGTTGGGCTTTTTCTGGTTCAGGTTTTGATGTATTGAATGCTGCCTGAAATGATTGTAGTTCTACTACAAAAATGTGGGGGCATTATGTACATCGAACCAACCAGTCACACCGTCAACAGCATGACGGGAGACCTATCCAACTCGACAGGGCGATATCGAAAAAAGATATCTGATCTGAAAGGGATATATGCGGACCACGCCAAGTTCTTCGCCCTGTGTGCGCAAGATCCGGACAGGATTGTCTATGACGTTTGTGAAGTGCGCCCAAAGGCTGAATCCGGAGATTTGATTTTTGGAACGACCCACATGCTTCCCGGGAAAGTCGGCAGTGAATTCTTTGTCACAAGGGGGCACATTCACGCATGCGCGAATCGGCCCGAAACCTATTATGGCGAAAGTGGCTTCGGGCTCATGGTGCTTGAATCTCCACGTGGCGATGTGCGGATTATGGAAGTCACACCAAAGACCATCATCTACGTTCCTCCCATGTGGATCCATCGCTCCGTCAATATCGGCGATATGCCACTGGTCATGAGTTTTTGCTATCCCGTCGACTCCGGACAGGATTATGATGTGATCGCCCGGTCCGGAGGCATGGCAGTGCGCATTGTCGAAAATGGACTTGGCTGGCAAGCCATTGATAATACGGACTACAAGCCACGCACTGAAGAACAGATCCAAGCTATCCACGCGACGCAGGACTGACCCATGATTCTCCTTGATATGCCGGAAGACCAAATTGTTGAGCGGGTCGCAGACATCGGAGATTTGCTATGAGCTATTCCCCCGCGAACATTCCGACCTTCTATTTTATCGGAGTTACAACGCAGCACTCATCGATCATGAAGGTCTTTCCGAAGTGGGCTGCGCATCTTGGGTTGGGGAACGTGGCGATCAAGGGCATTGATTTCCCGCCTCATGACACAGCGCAAAAATACCGGGATGCCGTCGCATTTATCAAATCGGACCCGCTGTCACTGGGGGCGCTGGTTACCACGCACAAGCTAGACCTTTATGCTGCCTGTCAGGACATGTTCGATAAAGTTGATGCGCATGCCGAATTGATGGCGGAAACAAGCTGCCTGTCAAAACTGGATGGCCAGTTGATCTGCCATGCTAAAGACCCGATTTCCTCCGGTCTGGCGCTGGATGGCTTTCTGCCGGACAATCATTTTTCCCAAACCGGGGCAGAAGTTTTTTCGATGGGAGCAGGGGGCTCCACCATCGCTTTGACATGGCATCTCACCCAGGCCAGCAGAGGGGCTGATCGGCCCTCCCGGATCGTGATTTCCAACAGATCACAATCACGGCTGGATCATGTGCGTGCCATTCATGACCAACTCGGACATGGCATTCCAGTGGACTATGTTTTGACGACCACTGCGGAACAGAATGACGAGATTGTAAATGGATTGAAACCTGGAAGTCTGGTGATCAATGCGACCGGTCTGGGGAAAGATGCGCCCGGCTCACCATTGTCCAATGCAGTGCGGTTTCCTGAAAACTCGATAGTCTGGGACCTCAACTACCGAGGTGATCTGGTGTTTCTGGATCAGGCCCGGGCGCATGCAGCTGCGCGTCATTTGTCCATCGAAGATGGCTGGACGTATTTCATTCATGGCTGGACACAGGTCATTGCTGAAGTGTTTCATATTTCAATCCCGACCTCGGGACCGGAGTTTCAGAAAATCTCTGAAATTGCTGCTGAAGCCAGCGGGCGCTGAAAATGAATTCCTGAACCATGCTGTCATTGGTGCAGCGGATCCGTTCAAAGTAATCAATGAAGACAAACCGGGATGGATGATTTGCGCAAGGGACTGACCGCCAATGAGGAATGACACAAATATCTCATGGCCAAGCCCGGGATCAGCCGGTCTGATCTGGCTGGGTCAGGCGGGTTTCTTTGTGGAAACCGGACAGCACAGAATTCTGATCGACCCCTATTTGTCCGATAGTCTGGCACGAAAATACAAGGGGACGCATAACGATCATCAACGGATGATGCCGCCGCCATGTGCAATTGAAGACATTCCACGTCCAGATGTGGTGCTGATCACACATGCACATACAGATCATATGGACCCGGATACATTGGGGCCGCTATTTGCCCGTTTTCCGGACGTTCCCTTCGTCGTGCCAGTGTCAAAGCTGGACGACGCAAAGAGCAGGATTGGGACCGGTGCCAGGCTGATCGGGACATATGCAGATGAGACGATTATACCCATAGACGGACTGACCCTGACTGTCTTCCCCGCGGCTCATGAAACCTGCATATATGACGCTGAGGGACATGATTTTTTCCTGGGTTACGGGATTGAGTCGGCCGGACTCAAGATATTTCATTCAGGCGATACCATTCCGTTTGCGGGACTTTCCGAGCGCCTTGCCAAATTTGCTCCGGATATTGCTCTGCTGCCTGTGAATGGTCGGGACAAGTCACGGCTGGAACAGGGAATTCCCGGAAACATGACTCTGGCCGAAGCATTGGAACTGGGCCGCAAGATACCCCTCATCATACCGCACCATTGGGGTATGTTTTCCTTCAACACGATTGATCCAGCTGTGATCCTTGCAGCGGCACAGGAATGCCCGGATTCACAGATCAAACTTCCGGTCTGCGGTGAGTTGATGCACATAGACAAGATCAATGGGCGCGAAACGCATCAGGGCTGAATTTGCTGCAGCCTTACAACAGGCCGGTTGAGCGGACATCTGCGAGAAAACGCTTCATATCGGCGACACGCAACTGATCTTCGGGCGCCTTCTTGAATGCAACAATGGTTGATAGAATATCCACGATGACCAGTGCAGCCACGCGCGATATTTGCGGCGTATACTGGTCGGTGTTTTCGAGCGTCTCGACAAGCAAACCGACATCACAGAACTGCAATAACGGGCTGTCAGACCCGGTTATTCCAATTGTTTTTGCGCCGTGTTCCCTGGCCGCGCGTGCTGTTTGGGCCACCTCTTTCGTTGCGCCCGAATTTGATATGGCGACCAACACATCGCCTTCACGCATCATCGCGGCGGCAATCAGCATCTGATGTGAATCGATGATTGCGCTGCATGGAACGCCAAAAAGCGGGAATTTCTGTTGGGCATCGATGGCGACGATGGACGATGCGCCCAAGCCGATGAAATGAATGTTCTTCGCGTTGTGGAGAACCTCCACAGCGGCAGTTAGCGCCGCAAGGTCGAGTTTGCTGCGAACCCAGTCCAGACTGGTGAGATTGAAGTCAAAGATCTTCCCCACAACAGTTTCGACATCGTCATTGTCAGAAATCTCGACCTGTGACGTGGACAACCCAAAAGCCAGAGATCGCGCCAGCTTGATTTTCATATCCTGAAATCCATCGCATCCGATGGCGCTGCAGAACCGGATCACTGTGGGCTCGCTGACGTCTGCCTGTTTCGCCAGATCAGCCAGCTTCAGTTCAGTCGCGCTGGTTGGATCTTCCAGAATCTTTTGCGCGACCTTGCGATCCGACTTGCGAAGCGCATCTAATGACCGGGAGATATGCTCGAGAAGATTTGGCGAAGCACTCATCAAAGGCAGCTCTCCTCATGGTTTTGTGCAACAACTCCAAACAGTCAACATATTGATCTTCACCTGTCAAAACAAAATCAGGGTCGGGTCAGGCTAAGTCTTTGCCAGTAAATCTGATGCTGTCCGGGTGGGCGCACCGAGCGATGAGGGACGGGCAGCGCCTTTATTGCGACTGCTCCAATGTGGCTCCAAATGGCACAATGGGCGCAACAGCTTGAAGAAACTCAGGTGTTCCACAAGCAAACCGAATTTTTGATTCAAGATTCGTGTTGCTCCAGTCGACGGTGCTGTGAATGCCGATCTGTTCGAGAATGGGCAAGGCGGCCATCAGATCCCAGGTCGATTCTCCAATGCCAAGATATCCATCGACCTGCCCAAGCGCGACCTCGATCAGGGACACGGTAGCAGAGCCGCAACAGCGGAAATTCATGCGGGCATCTTCGAGCACATAGCGCAGGGTTTGCAGTCTTCGCTCGACGGGAATTGTCGGATGAAAGCCGACGCCGCAGGCAGCGCGGGTTTTGTTAAGCCCGCTTCGTTTTGCCATTTCGACACCGTTGAGCGTGCTGGGCAATCCAACACCACCAACCAGTGTCTGAGCGCGAACCGGCGCGTGAATGACGCCGAAGGTGGGGCGCGCATTTTCATGCAGACCGATCGATACGGCCCACTGATCGCCGCCGCGCACAAAATTGAAGGTGCCATCGATGGGATCGACCACCCAGGTGCGACCGGTGGTGCCTTGTCGCGCGGCCCCTTCTTCGCCGAATATACCGTCATCGGGGAAAGCCTGGGCGAGTCGCTCGGTCAGAAAGCGTTCCACTTCCTGATCCGCTGCGGTGACCAGGTCCAGATGCCCCTTCGATTCAACCGGCACAGTGGCCAGCGTCTCAAAATGGGACATTGCGATTGCCCCAGCCTCGCGGGCGAGAGTTTCGACGATAGCGGCACGATCTTGCACTGAAGATTGGGTCAAAGTTCAACATACCTTGTGTGAATGGAAACGGTTTCTGCATCCAATATGCGATGGATGAAATAGGCGTAAGGCTCGTTCACTATCGAGGGTTCTGACCCGACAGCATCGAGCCCCAAACCATGCTGGAACGCCGGTCCGCCACCAACTGCACAGAAGACGCCATTCCAGATAGCCTGGAAGGGGCGGTGAATATGCCCGGACAGGATGCACAATGGCCCCTGATAGGCATTGATCAGACGGGCGAATGCGTCGCGTCCGTCCTGAAGCGCCATATGGTCAAGTGGTGCAATGGTCGACGGGAATGCCGGGTGGTGCATCAAGATCAGCGTCAGTTCTCTGGATGGTGTCGCCAGCTTTTGTTCAAGCCAGGCAAGTTGGTCCGGGTCGAGCCGCCCTTCGACCTGCCCGTCCAGAAGCGTATCAAGTGCGAGGATGCGAACGTCTTCAAAGTGTGTTTCGTAATTCAAAAGCGGTCCGGGTCCAAAGGGCAACTGATCCTTGAACGCCGCGCGCAGGCCCTCGCGCTTGTCGTGGTTGCCGGGGACAACGAAGATCGGAACCGTGATCGGTGCCAGAATGTCCGCCAATAGTGCGTAGTCTTCACTAGAGCCGCCATCGGTCAGATCTCCGGTGAACATGATCGCGTCGATCTTCGGTGTGAACGCAGCGATATCTGCGACCACTTTGCGCGCGGCATCTGCCGCATCCGGCCGCACAATGGAAGTCTCTGGAGCGTTTACGAAGACATGGAAATCTGAGATATGGGCTATGAGCATGCGGGAGTCCTGAATTTGTGGTCTCGGTTGTGCTTGCACGGGCAGCGTTGTGTAGAACGCTTATTTGATGCCTGCGCGCATGAAATTGGCGACGAATTGACGTTGGAAAATGATGAATGCAATGATCAAAGGTGCGGTGGTCATCAGCGTTGCCGCATTGACCAGTGACCATTCCACTCCACTGTCCACCGTCGCAAAAACACTGAGCCCAACCGTTACAGGCCGCACCTCAGGCGAATTCGTCACAATCAAGGGCCAGAGGAAATTGTTCCAGTGAAAACTGATCGAGACCAGAGAATAGGCCAGATAGATCGGCCAGGCCAAGGGGACATAAATATTCCACAAAACCCGCCAGGCCCCTGCGCCCTCGATCTGGGCGGCTTCATCCAGAGATTTGGGCACGGTGAGAAAAGTCTGCCGCAGCAAAAAGATTCCGAATGCTGATGTCAGATAGGGCAGTGCGATGCCGATGATCGTGTCGGTGAGGCCGATGCGTGACAATGTCAGATAGTTTTCGACGATCAGGATTTCTGGCGAGATCAGCAATTGAACCATGATCAGGGCAAACAGAAAACCGGCCCATCTGAAGCGATAGCGCACAAAGGCATAGGCAACGAGCGTACACAGAACCAGATTGGCGATCAGGATGATGACAATCAGGATCATGGTGTTGAGGAAATAGAGTGAAAAAGGTGCCGCCTGCCAGGCTTCAAGGAAATTGGCTATGGTCCATGGCGCATCCCATTGGAAGTTCGCCGAGTATTTTTCATCATGAAACGCGGTCCATACAGAATAGATGAACGGCAATGCCCAAAGCGCAGCAATCACGACCGCGAAAGTGGACAACAGGATTCTGTTCAAGCCACTGGTCATTGATAGTGCGCCTTTCTGTTCAAAATCCAGAATTGGAAGATCGCAAGAATGCCAAGCAGCACAACCATCAACACCGTCAATGTGGCGCCATAAGCAAAGTCTCTCTGGCGGAAGGTCACTTCGTAAATGTAGTAGAGCAGCAGTGCACTGGAGTTGTTGGGGCCGCCCTCTGTCATGACAATTACGTGGTCGACAAGTCGGAAGGCATTGATAAGTGCGTTGACCGCCACAAAAATCGTTGTCGGTCTGAGCAATGGAAGAACCACATCAATGAAAACCCGGACCGGGCCAGCCCCTTCCAATTTTGCGGCGTCTTTCAGATTGGTCGGCACAGACTGCAGGGCGGCAAGATAGAAAATCATGAACAGGCCGGCCTCTTTCCAGACAGCCACAAACATCATCGATGCCAAAGATGTATCCGTGCTGCCGAGAAAGTTGATGGAGGGCAATCCGAAAAGCCCCAATATCTGCGAGGCAAGACCGATCCCCGGCGCATAGAAGAACAGCCAGATATTTGCCACTGCAATCATCGGCAACATGGTTGGCATGAAGAAAGACAAGCGCATCAGCGTTGTGCCGGGGAGCCGTGAATTCACCAGCAGAGCCATTCCGATGGCCAGGCTAATCGCCAGTGGGACTGTTCCCAATGCGTAGATCGTGCTGTTGACCAGCACCTGTGCAAGCCTGTCATCTTCCATCAGCGCCTGATAGTTTTCGATGCCGACGAAACGCGAAGGGCGGCGGGAACTGGCGTTGTTCCAGAATGAATTGATAACGGCTTGAATGGCTGGGTAATGCGTGAACGCCACCAGCAGGGAGCAAGGAATGACCAGCATGATAGCTGCCAGTCCTATCGGCAATCGCTTATTCATAAAACGTGCTCCAGTTGCCTAACGGGTCATGATGAGAAAATTGCTCCGCGCACGCTTGATGTGCGCGGAGCCTGTTCGTCTCAGTCAGGTTTATTGATAGTCGCGAAGCACCTTGTCGGCGCCTTCCTGAGCTTCGGCTAATGCTGTTGCAGCATCGGCATTTCCGGTCACGACACTTTCAATGGCGTCGACCAGGAATTGCGTTACCTTGGCGCGCTGGAAGGTTGCGAATTCGCGCTCGGCATAGGCAAGCTGGTCCAACGCGACCAATGCTTGTGGCAGGCGTTCGGCATAGGCTTTCATCTCAGGCGTTTCCCAAGCGTCAGGACGCGGGGCAACATAACCGGTCGCAATGCTCCACTTTGCAGCACTTTTGGGTGATGTCATGAACCTGATGAAGTCCATCGCTGCTTCGCGCTCTTCATCTGTGGTTTCCTGGAAGATGTAGAAATTTCCGCCGCCGATTGGTGCGCCGGGACCGTCACCACCAGGCAAGAAGCCAACACCCCAGTCGAACTCTGCGTTTTCTTCAACAAAGGCCAAATTGCCGGTCGATGTCCACATGGACGCTGTCTGACCTTCGAGGAAGGCCTTGGGCGTGTCGCCCCAGGTAATGCCACCCGGTGCCATGACTCCCTGTTCCGCCAGTTCCAGCAGGAACTCCAGCGATGCCACTGTGGCAGGTGTGTTGATCCGGGCTTCTGTTCCTGTCTCCGTTGTCAGGACATCGCCTTTCGACACAACCAGACCACCAAAGAGCCAGGCGCCGCCAAGGCCCAATGTTGGAATACGTGTGCCCCAGCGGGTTACGTTGCCATTGTCGTCCTTGACTATCAACTTCTTGCCGACTTCAATCATCTCGTCCCAGGTCGCAGGCGGTGTTTCGGGGTCCAGACCTGCTTCGCGGAAAGCATCCTTGTTGTAGTAGAACACAGGTGTCGAACGCTGAAACGGTATTGCGTAGGTCTTGCCTTCAAACTGGGCATCTTTCATGAAGCCCGGATAAAAGCCTGCAATCCATTCCTTGTCTGCATCTGATTTTGCCAGATCGGAGATCGGCAGGATGACATCTTCCTCGATCAGGGTGAACAGATCGATCGAAAGCAATACCGCCACCTGTGGCGGTTGACCTGCATTTGCGGCAGTCAGGGCCTTGGTTGTGGTTTCTTCGTAATTACCGGCATAGACCGCCTTGACGGTGTGCTGGGGATTCATCGAAGCCCATTCATCGGTCAATTCCTGAATGGTCGCAACTGCGGGCGCATTCACACCCACAGGGAAATAGAATTCGAGATCGGCTGCTGAAAGGGCTGTAACGCTGCTGCCCATAAGGCCAGCCAGCCCGATTGTGATTGCATGGGAATTTCTGAGTTTCATTGTTGTATCCTCTCCATTGATGAATGGTCGGCGGTTGGTCCGCTGATCTTTTATGTTTCGAACGGGACACGATTCCCGGTAGATTTTGAAAACAGATGTGTGGTTGATCTGTCCCAGCCGACAGTGATTTCGGTGCCCTGAGCCGGCACATTTTCACCTGCATGTGACAGAATGAATTTTGAGCCGGACGGAGACACCAGATGAACCAGGAACACGCTGCCTTCATACTCAATGTTTGTGACTTCGCAGGTGACAGACAGGTCCATGTCCTGCCCCGGAAATCTGAGGCTTTCCGGGCGAACCCCGATGAGAAGGTCTGACGGATCTGTATCGGCATTTGCCACAAGTTCATGCGGCATCGTGACGTCTGATGCCCTCAGCAGATTCATTGGAGGTGTTCCAATGAAGCCTGCGGCAAACACCGTGGCTGGTTTGTCATAGAGTTCTTTTGGTGTGCCGATTTGTTCCGCTCGTCCGGCATTCAACAAGACAACAGTGTCCGACATCGACAGTGCTTCGCTTTGATCATGGGTCACATAGACAATTGTGATCCCGAGCTTCTTGTTCAGGGACCTGATTTCGCTGCGGATTTCCGTGCGCAATTTTGCATCAAGGTTCGACAAGGGCTCGTCCATCAGCACCAAAGGCCGCTCTGACACCAGAACCCGCGCAAGGGCAACGCGTTGTTGCTGACCACCGGAAAGCTGTGCCGGTTTGCGGTCCAGAAGCACATCAAGCGCCATCAGATCTGCAACGCGATCAACCGATTGTTTTCGGGTTTGTTTTGGGACTTTTCGAACCTTCAGACCGTAGGCAATGTTGTCGGCCACACTCATATGCGGAAACAGCGCGTAGTTCTGGAAGACCATGCCGATATTGCGTTGATCGGCTGCAAGGCGCGATACGTCCTTTCCGTCGATCAGGATGGTGCCGTCGCTGATCTCGTCAAGACCGGAGATCAGGCGCAATGCGGTGCTTTTGCCGCAGCCTGAGGGGCCCAGAAGCGTGAGAAAACCGCCAGCTTCAATCTGGAAATCGATACCCCTCAGGACTTCAAGCTGGCCCCAGGATTTCCGCAGGTTCTGAACATTCAATGAGACGCCTGTTTGTGTCATACCAGCAACAGCTCCAGATCTGTCTCTTTGACCTTTGCAATCGTGCTGTCGTCCAATTCCAGATTGGTGATGATGCCTGAAATCTGATCGAACCGCGCTGTGCGCATGAATGCATTGGATTTGAATTTGCTGCTGTCAGCCACCACAAAGCGCCTGCGGCTATTGAGGATGACTTCTTTTTGAACCTGCGCATAAGCTTCACTGGCAACACTGATCGAGGCCTTGCTCACATCGACTGCCGAACAGCACAGAAAGGCGATGTCGAATGAAAGGCCGCGTAGCGCAGAAATTGCCAATGTGCCGGTGAAGGAGTCATTCACCGGCTGGTACCCGCCGCCGATTATGTAGAAATTGGCAATCCCCTGAGCCTGCAACTGGTTGGCCACGCCGAGGGAGGTGGTGACATAGGTGCAGTCCGGCTTCCTGTGGGCATATGCGGCAACTGCGTGAGCCGTCGTTCCGGCATCCAGAAAAACCACCTCGTCGCCGGACAGCATCTCCACGGCGGCCTGTCCGATGCGACGTTTTTCCTCAGCTCCGACCGATTTGCGCTCTTCGTTTGGAAGATCGACGATGACGTTCGAGTTTATCAGAACACCGCCATGGGTCCGGACCACAACCCCGCCATTGTCGAGCGCTTTCAGATCGCGGCGGATTGTGGCTTCAGATACGCCGAACTCATCGCTGAGATCGCGAATGCCCATCGATCCGCGTGCCCGGACAATCACTGCAATTTTCTGCCGTCGGACAGCCGCCAAGTCCAGATGTTCTGACATTCTTACCTCGTTGCATCGCCCTTGGGAGGGAAAGGAAGTCGTCGATTTTTGCATGTTCGATCATAATATACCAAAATCAATCATAGTAATGCAAAAACAATCACGCAAGCGAAATCGTTACCCGATGGGCATCTGTGATGTGGGGTGGCAGCTGGAATGCGAGCGCTGTCATTCTCGCGATGCGCCTATGCGCCTATCGGAAGGTTGCGGCGCTGGTTATCTGAATTGGCAAGCGAATCCGGAAAGGGTTGAGACCACGCGGCGGCCGCCCATTACGAGCGTTCTGCTTGGCTTATTCCTGGCATGGTCGGGTTCAGAGGTCTGGTGATATCTGACGGTTTTCCACTTCTGTCAGAGGGTCGTCGACATCGATCTGCCATTGCCTCAGGCTCGCCTCCAGGTTTGCCCTGATGGCTGCCAATTCCGGCGCGTCAGCCAGATTCTCAAGTTCATGTGGATCGGTGTGCAAATCGAACAATTGGGTGGTTTCAGTGCCAGCGCTCGGCGCAATGCGTCCCTGAAATTGCTCTTGGGGATAGCGATCACTCAGGTAATACCGGATCAGTTTGTAGCGCGCGTCACGAGCCATTCTCTGGGAGTATCGGTAGGCCGCAAAAACCGGACGTTCCCGGACTGCATGCGGATCCGCAAGAAGTGACAAAAGGCTGTCTCCATCGCAAGCCGGTATCGGAAGACCAATGTAGTCGAGCAAACTCGCAAATGTATCGCCGTGCCAAACATTTGTGGCAATGCGTTGTCCGACAGGGATGTTGGGCCCTGACAAGATAAGCGGAACCTGCAAGCTGTGCTGATACAGGTTCTGCTTGCCCATGAGACCATGGTTTCCAAGGGCCAGCCCATGATCTGACGTATAGACCACAAGTGTTTTCTCGCGTAGACCTGTGGCGTCGAGGCTGTCCAGCACACGGCCAATTTCGGTGTCCAGATGCTGTATCATCCCATAATAGTCTGCAAGCTGATCCCGCATGTCTTCCTGCGTCCGTGGGAAGGATGCCAGCAATTCGTCACGACAGCGCATCTCGCCATTGTCGAAGGGGTGCGCAGCCATAACACTGTCATTCAAGGACAATCCATTGGTGTCAGGGCGGAAACCGTCAGGCGGTGTTCTCGGGTCATGCGGAGCAGTGAAGGCCAGATAGAGGCAAAAAGCTTTCTCCTCAGAACGTTGGTTTTGCAAGAACTCGACTGCTGCCTTTGAGAAAATTTCGGTCGAAAACCGCTCATCATAATAGATTTCGCTGGCGGGGTAGGTGCCGCCTGGATCGAAGCGATGAAGCGGGGCTTTGCGGTGTTCGCTCATGCCGCCAAACATCAAGGACGATCCACCCTCAAATGACCGGTGAAACGCGGCCTTGTCATTATGCCATTTGCCGATGCAGTGAGTCTGGTAGCCATTCTTGCGAAGAATTTCAGGGAAGGTCGGCAACGCCGCCGGGATATCGAAGGAACGCCCGTAATAGTCTCCTCCGGTCGGTTCGGCGCTGGAGGCAAAAATATTGTGCCCTGTCATGATGGAAGCTCGACTGGGGACGCAGACGGCAGGGTGCATCGCGCCCTGACAATGCGCATTGTCGAAAGTCAGACCCTGCTTTGAAAGCCTGTCGAGATTGGGCGTCGCCAGATCGTGATTTCCATAACATCCCAGATCCGTGGCCCGATGGTCATCTGCAATGATGAACAGGATGTTGGGGGCTTCGGATGTTGGCACGGATTTTGTCATGTTCAGACCCTTCGGCTCAATTGTTTCGCCACATGAAGTGGGTGTTGACCTGCCATCATAATGGCTGGCGAATTTGTTCATGGAATTAATGGAACGAACCAAAAATGTCAAAAATTTTTGAGAAAACAGAAAATATTTAACCTAGGTTTGCTGGCTCTCAGTGCAAATTCCTGCATAGCTATAACTCTACTATATATCTGATAATGTTGATTTTATCGTGTTATCCTATAGGTTTTTTTTACAACAAAACGACCGGTATTGACAAAATGTATTACCTGTTGCTAGTTATTTGGAACGTTCTAAATTATCGGCTGTGAAGCAAGGTGCAGGCAGTCAAACTGAAAGGGGAGAACCATGAAGTCACTTAAAACTTATCTACTAGCTGCGGCGGCCATTTTGTTGCCGACAATCGGACACGCATTTCCCGATGGACCTGTCACGTTGATCGTGCCCTATAATCCTGGTGGATCATCAGACGTTGTCACGCGGGTTCTGGCCGAGGGGCTTGAGCGGCAACTTGGCAACACCGTTGTGGTCAAGAATGTTGCCGGTGCAGGCGGCGCACTTGGCTGGCGGGAAGCACGTGATGCTGAGCCCGATGGACACACTTTTGCCCTCTGGGTCGACTCGCTTGCAGTGATGGAAGTCACCAAGGCAGCGGATCTGAAATCATCGGATTTTGCAGCTGCATGTCAGTTCGGTGAAGTGCCTCTGACAATCTTTGCAAATTCCGAGAAGGGACCCAAATCTCTGGCTGAACTGAAAGAAATGTCCGACGCTCGTCCGGGCGCTGTTGGAATTGGCATGGGGTATGGAACACCCGCTCAATTTGCTGCGGCCATTGCCAGAAATGAACTGACCGACACGCTTCAACTGGTGAATATCGGTGGCGGAGCCAACAAGAAGGCTGCGGTGTTGGGTGGGCATATTGCTTCAGCTATCGAGCCTGTCCCCGGTGTTCGAGCACAGCACCAGAGCGGTGAATTGAATATCATTGCGGTGCTTTCTGATGAACGCCTTGCCGGTCTGGACGCACCGACGGCGCGGGAACAGGGCGTCAATCTGACGGTTTCGCTGAGCTACGGCCTGATTGCTCCGAAAGATACACCATCCGAGGCGATAGACGCGGTGTGTGGTGCCGTCTCCGGACTGGCGGATGATGCTGAATTTCAGGAACGGCTTTCCGGTATAGACGTTACCTGGCGCTATGGTGCCTCGGATGACTGGGCCGGACGGCTGTCCGAAATCACATCGGCTACAGCCGATGTCGGCCGTACCCTGGGCTTTGAATAAAAGCGGGTCCCAGGTGCAATGAGCAAGCTGCTTCCTCCCGAAGAAAACGCAGGTCGTGACCATGTTTCACGACCTGCGCGGTATCAGGACCTGATTGTCGGGGTTGTGATACTGGTCGTTGCAGGTCTCCTCTACAGGGAGACCTATTCTTTTCCGTCCGTGAACTGGACACCGCTCGGATTGGCATTCTGGCCGCGGATCGTGCTCGGAGGAATCGCTGCAGCCTGCCTGTTGTTGATTGTCTTGCGGCAATTGGGTGATCAACCGGTCTTTGAAATTCGCTTGCGGGAAAGCTTCCTGTTCGTGGCTCTCGCCGGCTTCATCATTGCTTTGCCGCTTGCCGGATTTTTCCTGACATGCACGGCATATGTGTTCGCCACGGCCGTGTGGCTGGGCGATGGCACGCAGAATCGGGTGACGCGCGCGGCCCTGATTTCAATTGCAACATCCGTGGTGGTGTATGTCGCATTCTCGCTTGGACTTGGGGTGCGTCTGCCTCAAGGGTCCTTGATAGGCTGGGCGCTGGGGGCACTGGCTCAATGACCGATATCCTCAACGCCCTGCAAGGCACAATGCAACTGGAAAGCCTGGCGATCTTTGCCATCGGCACTGTGGTCGGAATTGTCATCGGGATCATTCCGGGGCTGGGAACGGTTATGGCCGTTGCTTTGTTGATACCGTTCACATTTGGAATGGAGCCTGAAATCGGCATCGGCCTTCTGGTGGCTGTCTTTGTCGGTGGTGTCTCCGGCGGATGTGTGACCGCAATCCTGCTTCGCATGCCCGGGACGCCGTCATCTGTGGCAACCGTATTGGACGGCTTCCCGCTTGCCCAGCAGGGCAGGGGCGGTGAGGCCATAGGAAATGCTGTCGTGGCTTCCTTCATTGGCACGGTCATGAGCACCATTGCGCTGATCATATTCGCGCCCTTGCTCGCGGATTTCGCGCTCCGTTTCTACTTTCCGGAATATGTCGCAGTGTCCCTTTTTGCGCTGACCGCGATTTCGGCTGTCTCCGGCCCCTATCTCTTGCGCGGTATGCTGGCGGCCATGTTGGGGCTGCTGTGTTCGACTTTCGGCATCTCGGAAGCCGATGCGCTTCCACGGTTTGATTTTGGCATTGATGCAATGCAGACCGGATTTGGCTTTGTCCCGGCAATCATGGGGCTTTTTGCCATTTCGCAGATGATGAAACTGGCAGGTGAAACGAATGTTGCTCCCGAGGCGGGCAGTGCGGAATTTCGGGCTGGTCTGCCAAGCGTTCGTGACATCATGGGCAATGCGACAAACTATCTGCGGTCCGGACTGATTGGAACGATCATTGGCGTGGTGCCAGCAGTCGGTGCCGCGACCGCTGGTCTGATTTCCTATGCGCAGGCAAAAAGCTGGTCAAAAACCCCGGACAAGTTCGGTACAGGTCATGTGCCGGGAATCATTGCATCCGAGACCGCGAACAATGCTGTGATCGGAGGCGCGCTTATCATTGCGCTGACCTTGGGCATTCCGGGTGATCCAACCACCGCCGTGCTGTTGGGTGGGTTGATGATCCATGGCATCGCGCCCGGCGCGCAATTATTCCAGAACCACCCTGAAGTTGTCTACGCGATCTATTTCACAATGCTGTTCTCGAGTGTTGTCATGGCGCTGACCCTGATCGTGTTCATGCGTCCTCTGGCACGGGCGGCGCTTTTGCCGAAGCACATCCTCATTCCGTGTGTCTCGGCAATAGCGATCATCGGTGTCTACTCCATCAATTCCAACCCCTTTGATCTTTATGTCATGCTCGGCTTTGCCTTTTTGGGGTTTGTCATGGAGCGGCTGCAATATCCGCTGCCGCCACTGGTTCTGGGGCTCGTTCTGGGACCTCTGATCGAAGGCAATTTCCGCAAGATGATCGGTCAGTTCGGTGATCTGATGCCGCTGGTTCAAAGACCCATTGCACTGACATTCATGATTTTAACGCTGCTGACGATTGCCTTTGTGCTGATGCGTCGCATGAGGAGAATTTCCAAATGAGCAAAATCGTATCTGCACAGGACGCCGTCGCGACCATCCGTGATGAGGCTGTGATATCGGTCTCTTCCTCATCGGCACTGGGTTGTCCCGATGCGGTCCTGTCTGCGATTGGCGAACGTTTCCGTGCCGAAGGCCATCCGCGCAACCTCACTACACTTCATCCAATTGCAGCGGGTGACATGTATGGCGTTCGGGGTATCGACCATCTCGCGAAGGATGGTCTGTTGGCTCGCATTCTTGCCGGATCATATCCATCAGGACCATCATCTTTGCCAATGCCGATGATCTGGAAGATGATCGTGGAGGAACGGGTGGCGGCGTATAATGTGCCGTCGGGTCTGCTGTACGATATGCACCGCGATGCGGCCACGCACCGGCCGGGCGTCCTGACCAAAGTTGGTCTGGAGACATTTGTTGATCCGATCCACCAGGGCTGTGCAATGAATGCGCGCGCGCAAGCGCAGCCGATTGTTCATCGCGTTGAATTTGGCAATGACACCTGGCTGCACTTTCCAAATATACCGGCGGATGTCGCCATCATCCGGGCCACAACGGCCGACCCAAAAGGCAATCTGACATTCGAGCATGAAGGCGCAACGCTGGGAGCGCTTGAACAGGCCATTTCCGTGCGAAACAATGGCGGGCTTGTGATTGCGCAGGTCAAACGGCTGGCTGCCGCAGGCTCTATGCGGCCACATGATGTTCGCGTTCCCGGTAATATGGTTGATCTGATCGTCGTGGCACCGGACCAGACCCAGACAACCGAAACCTTCTATGATCCGGCCATATCGGGCGAGATCATGCGCCCTCTGGACAGTTTTGAACTGGTGGAGCATGGCGTCGAAAAAATCATAGCGCGCTGCGCAGCATTGCATCTGGCGGATGGCGATGCCGTCAATATCGGATTTGGTGTCTCAGCAGCCGTGCCGCGTATCCTTTTGGAGGAAGGCTATCCGGAGGCGGTCACCTGGGCGGTCGAACAGGGCGCAACAGGCGGCGTGCCATTGACAGGTTTTGCCTTTGGGTGTGCCTCGAATGCCGATGCGTTCCTGTCTTCGCCCAACCAGTTCACCTATTTCCAGGGAGGCGGCTTTGATGCGTCCCTGCTGTCATTTCTGGAGGTCGACCGGCTTGGAAATGTCAATGTCTCGAAGCTGGCGCAGCGCCCCTACCTGACAGCCGGGTGTGGGGGCTTTGTTGATATTACCGCAAATGCGCGCAAGATTGTCTTTTCGGGGTTGTTTGAGGTTGGTGCGCGGCTGGAATTGGGCCCCACCGGGCTTGTTGTGTCCGAGCCGGGAAAGAATGCAAAATTTGTCGAACATGTCGAGCACATCACCTTTTCCGGTCCCCGGGGGCTGCGATCTGGCCAGGAGGTTATTTTTGTGACCGAACGTTGTACGATGCGCATGACCACATCCGGCGTAACAGCCACCAACATCATGCCTGGAATTGATCCGCAGAGAGACATTGTCGATGCCTCCAGGGGCGTCGTGTCACTGGCAAGCGATGCCGCCCTGTTGCCGGTTTTGATCCTGCAGAAGGGCAAGTTTGGGTTAGAGCTATGAGTGAAATCGAGCTGAGTTGTGACGATGGTATCGCGTTCCTGAATATTGACAACCGGGCCAAACTCAACGTTCTGACGCCAAAGATGCTGCAGGCCCTTGAAGATCATTGCGCAGATCTTGACCAGCGCCGGGATATCCGCGCAGTCATTGTGACTGCAGCTGAAAGCGCCGTGTTCTGTGCAGGCGCGGACATCAAGGCCTGGGGAGCGCTCAGCCCGGTTGCGTTTGCGCGGGATTGGGTGCAACGCGGCCACCGTGTCTTTGCCACTCTGGCCGGACTGTCAAAACCCACAATTGCCGCTCTGGCGGGTGACGCCATAGGTGGCGGCCTCGAGCTTGCTTCCAGCTGCGACATTCGCATTGCCGCACCTGATGCTGGCTTCAGCCTGCCCGAGACAAAATTGGGTGTGGTTCCCGGTTGGTCCGGAACCCAGCGCCTGAGCCGATTGTTGCCAGAGCCTGTGCTGCGGGAAATGGTGTTGTTCGGGATGCGTCTTCCGGCGCAGCGGGCATATGATCTGGGCTTTGTGGCTGAGCTGTCGCCGGAGCCGATCCAGGCAGCAAAAATCTGGGCCGAGAGGCTTTCGGATCAGGCTCCAGATGCGACGACAATCGCAAAATTCATGCTGAATGCAGGCGTTGGGGAAGGTCAGGACAGGATGATTGAAGCGCTGGGCAGTGGAATGGCTTCTGCGCTGCCTGAAAAAGCGGAGGGCGTCCGCTCCTTCCAGGAAAAGAGAAAACCGAGGTTTGTGCCATGACCCGCGTCGCCATTGTCACCGGAGGGCAGAGGGGGATTGGATTCGGCATTGCACAGGCCCTTATTGATGCAGACTGGACGGTGGTGATTACCTCGCCTGAGGAGCCAACTGCTGAGGCCGTCGTGGCAGCGACGGGGAAGCTTGGCCCGAACTGCGTTTATATGCAGCACGATCTGCGCGACACGGACGGTTTCGATGCTGTGGTCGCGGATATTGAAACGAAACTTGGCCCGATTGATGCGCTGATCGGCAATGCCGGGGTGTCGACGCAGAGCCGGGCAGACCTGTTGGATTTGAAGCCCGAGAGTTTTGATAGGGTGATGTCTATCAACGCCCGTGGTGCATTTTTTTTCGCCCAGGCGGTTGCCCGCAGGATGGTCGCGACGGCCACGACGCGGTTCAGGTCAATTGTGTTCATCACGTCTGTCAGCGCAGATGTTGCTTCGATAGACCGCGGCGACTATTGCATGTCGAAAGCGGCCTCAGCGATGGCTGCACGACTGTTTGCCGCAAGACTTGCAAATGATGGAATCTCGGTTTTTGACGTCCGTCCCGGGATCATTTCATCACCCATGACCGATCCGGTTTTCGATAAATATGATGATCGTATTGCCGAAGGTCTTGTGCCTGCGCGCCGCTGGGGAACACCTCAGGATGTCGGGAACACCATCGCTGCGCTGGTTTCGGGTAGCCTGCCGTTTTCAACTGGTGCCGTCATTCCGGTGGATGGCGGGCTTGGTCTGCACCGACTTTGACAACAAGATGCATGGGTGACGTTGCCATCTTGCCGTCCAAGGTGACCTGCCAACAGTCAAAGAGTGTTTGCCAATGCAGGGCGGCGCGCACTGTACAGAAACCTAACGTTCGGCTGTTCAACCGGGCTGTGGCCGGAACGGGTGCTTGCATAAACTAAAATGATTGCGCTACTCACGGGTTAGGGAATTGTTACAGGACAAACCATGCTGACGAAGCGACCCACTATTGTCGATGTTGCGCGTCATGCGGGTGTCTCCAAATCAACCGTGTCACTGGTGTTGCGATCAAGTCCTTTGGTCAAAAGCGAGACCGTTGTCGCTGTGCGCGCGTCGATCGACGAGCTTGGCTATGTCTACAACCGATCTGCGGCAAATCTCAGAAGCTCCAGTCTGGGCCTGATTGGCCTGGTGATCAATGATTTGCGCAATCCCTTTTTCACCGAATTTGCAGCCACCGTTCAAAAAACACTGGCTCAACGGGGCTATGCAACCATCATCGGAGACACGTCAGAAGACCCGGCACTTCAGGCACAAACCGTGCTGTCGATGATCGAGCATGGTGTGTCCGGGCTGGTGATATCCCCTGCCTATGGTGACACGACAGGGTGTTTCGAAAGAGTTTTGAAGGCCGAAATTCCCGCTTTGCAGGTTCTGCGCAAAATCGAACATGGGAGCAATAATTTGCCCTTTGCGTCTTTCGATTATGGCAAGGGCGGGGCTCTGGCAACGCAGCATCTGGTTGATTCGGGATGTAAGAAAATTGCGTTCGTGGGTGGCGTTGCCGCACGCGAGATCACGCAGGAACGAATGCAGGGCTATCTGTCGGTTCTGAATGAACTGGGACGCCTGCCATTGGCGTGGCACGGTCCGACGACACGCCTCTTTGGGCGTGAGATGGCGATTGCAATCAGTCGCGAACACCCTGATGTCGATGGCGTGCTCTGCTTCAATGATCAGGTCGCGCTTGGGATGCTTTCCGGCTTTGCCGAGATTGGCCGCGATGTTGGGAGAGATATCCGCATTGTCGGGTTTGATGACATTGAAGAATGCGCCAATACATGGCCAAAATTATCGTCAGTTGACTGTAATATTGCCGGGTTCGGGGTTTGGGTCGCGGAGGCGCTGGTCGACTGGCTGGAACACGGCAAACGGTTGGAAACACCCTATATTGCAGGTGTCGAATTGAAGGTCCGGGCATCAAGCAATGGTGAGGCATCCTCAAGATGACATTTGTCTGTTTGAGCTGGGATCATCCGCATCTGCGAAACGCCATCATCGGCGAGTTTGAGACCCGCGATGCAGTGCGCGGTGTTTCCGATTTGTTAGCTGCTTCCAAGAATAAAAATTTTAGCCAAATCAGCCAGAACAAACCTCAATCCCACCTTCAACATGCCCGTTGAAAATGCTATGCAATAGGGGCGCGAGCTGCAAACCATTTGCCTCGCCAAAAATGATGCGCTTGGGAAGAGGCGTGCTGTCTTTGAAAACAAGCGGCGGCCAAAATTCAGCAAAAATTGAAACGGGGACGTTGGTTGGCAGTTTGCCATGCGTTCCAGGGAAGGATGACAGAATATGACGGATAATAGAGGCACACTTCTTGGGCGTGTTTGGAACCCGACTGCACGGGGCCCAAGCGTTGTAACGGTCAGGGACGGGGTGGTCTATGACATTACCTCGGTCCAGGCACCTCTGGTCCGCGATATCTGTGAAATGGATAACCCCGTTGCCTATGTTGAGAAGGCCGAGGGTACAAAATTGTGCAGCCTTGACGAGCTTCTGGCGAATGATCTGTCGAACGCGGAAAAACCATATCTGCTGGCTCCGTGCGATTTGCAGGCCGTCAAAGCCTGCGGCGTCACATTCGCCAATTCGATGCTCGAACGGGTGATCGAAGAACAGGCCGCGGGTGATCCCAAAAAGGCTGAATCGATTCGCAAGCACATCACGGAAGTTGTTGGCAGCAGCCTGCGCAATCTGAAGCCCGGTTCCGATGAGGCCCGGAAAGTGAAGGAAGCCCTGACTGCCGAAGGCATGTGGAGCCAGTATCTGGAAGTGGGGATCGGCCCTGATGCGGAAGTCTTTTCAAAGGCTCAGGTTCTGTCATCGGTCGGATATGGCGCAGAAGTGGGGCTTCACCCGATTTCAAACTGGAACAATCCTGAGCCTGAAGCCGTCCTGACGGTAACTTCGAAGGGCCGGATCGTCGGGGCGACGTTGGGCAATGATGTCAATTTGCGTGACATAGAAGGCCGGTCGGCACTGTTGCTGTCAAAAGCCAAGGACAATAATGCGTCCTGCTCAATTGGTCCTTTCATCCGGCTGTTTGACGATAATTATACGCTGGACGATGTTCGCAACATGGAGATCCAACTGAACGTCAAGGGCCCTGATGGCTTTGAGCTGGATGGCTATTCCTCGATGAACATGATCAGCCGTGATCCCGAAGATCTGGTGCGTCAGACCATCGGTCGGCATCATCAGTATCCTGACGGTTTGGTGCTGTTCCTGGGAACATTATTTGCGCCAACCAAAGACCGCGATGTACCGGGTGAGGGGTTCACTCACAAGGTTGGCGATATTGTCACCATCAGCAATCCGGCACTTGGCAGTCTGGTCAACACAGTCAATCTGTCGACCGAGTGCGCACCATGGACATTTGGCACGCGCGAGTTGATTGCAAATCTTGCCAGTCGCAAATTGATCTGAGAACAATCAAGATTGTTCTGCTTTAAACTTCCGGGTGCCGGTCGAACTTTCATTAGTGCGACCGGCACTTTGGCAAAGGGAGCTACGCCAAAAGCTGCTTGTGTTTAGCGTGTGGTATAGCCGCCATCGATCACCAGAACCGATCCGGTGCAGTAGCTGGAGGCATCTGTGCAGAAATACAGAGCTGCAGTCGCTATTTCATCAACGTCGCCTGCACGATCCATTGGTGTCATCTGACGCCAGACCGGTGCCATCACCGGATCTTCCAATCCGCCGGCGGTCATGTCGGTGACAATATATCCCGGTGCAATGGCATTGACACGAATATTGTCTGTGGCGTGATCTGATGCCAGTGATTTTGTAAGCTGATGGACAGCGGCTTTTGACGCATTGTATGCAGCCTGTGGCTGCGGAACATTGGATACAATGGCGGAAATGGAGCCGATGTTCAGGATGACTCCACCACCCTGCGACTTCATGTGAGGCAGTGCGGCACGACATGCGCGAAAGACTGAAGTCAAGTTGACCGTCATCAAGCGGTCATAGCTGTCATCATCGAACTCTTCCATCGGGCGAGAGATTGCGACGCCAGCGTTGTTGACAAGAATGTCAAGCCGACCGTGATCGGCGACAATGCCATCAATCAGAGCTTTTGGTGCGTCTGGGTCCATCATGTCGACAGGCCTGAATTCAACCGTGTGGCCTTCTTTCGACAGCGCTTCAACAGATCCTGCTTCCTTGCGTGCGGAGACGATGATCGTCGCGCCTGCTTCCGCCAGCGCGCGGGCAATGCCAAGGCCGATTCCCCGTGTGCCGCCGGTGATGAGCGCTATCTTTCCATCTGCACGGAATTTGTCGATGAGCATATTGCTAGTCCCTTTCGTCTTGAAACACATGTCGAAACCGGTGGCCGGACGACCCTGTCATGAATGCTGCGTTTTTATCGGGCTTTTCAGTTTTGCGGTCAACTCACTATCAATGCAATCTATTGGTGCGGTTGACTGGCTTGGAGGGAAAAATCTGTTCAAGACGTGTTCGCGCAAGCACATGGTGCATCGTTATGCTTGCCGGACCGAACAGCAGTGTGAGTTTTGTGCCTGTCATTTTTTAAAGATCGGTGCAGGTGCCTGCCGCCAGTTCTGCCGCGAATGCTGTCGTTTCACTCAGTGTTGGATGCGCGTGAATGGTCAGAGCCAGATCGTCTATTGTCGCGCCCATCTCGATTGCCAGAACCAGTTCGCCTAAGAGTTCACCGGCGTGAGACCCGATTATGCTCGCACCTATCAAGCGCTGTGTCGGTTTGTGCCATACCAACCGGGTCAGGCCCGGCTTGGCACCCGATGTCAGATTGCGACCGCTGGCCGCCCAGGGAAACTCGGACACCTGATGATCGATGTTCCGCGCTTTTGCCTGTTGGGGCAATATGCCTGCCCAGGCCATTTCGGGGTCGGTGTAGGCAACAGCTGGTATGATGTCAGTGTCAAACACCGATTTGTGGCCGCAGGCATTCTCAGCGGCAACCTTGCCCTGATGTGTCGCGCGGTGCGCTAGCATCGGCGCGCCTGTCACATCGCCCACCGCATAAATGTTGGCTACGCCGGTTTTGCATTCAGCATCAATCTTGATGACACCCGCCGGGTCAATTTGCAGACCTGCATTCTGCGCCAACAGACCATCGCCATTGGCCCTGCGTCCGACAGCCTGAATGACAGCGTTCACTTCCAGCGTGCCATCAAAGGCACCGGAACAGGCCAGTGAAACGGTTTTTGCCGTTGTTTCAACCCGATCAACGCGGCTGTTGCAGTGGATTGTGCATCCATGAGCCTGCATCGCCTTGTGCAGCAACCGGGTGCATTTTTCATCGGCACCAGCAGCAATCTGATCGGCCATCTCGATGATCGTGACCTCACTGCCAAAGGCGCTGTAGACCGTCGCCATTTCCAGGCCAATGATGCCGCCGCCGACAATCGCCAGCCTTTGGGGAATTTCTCTCAGGGCAAGGGCACCTGTGGAATCCATGATCCGGGGGTCATCTTCTGGCCATCCTGGCAATATGACCGGGCGTGATCCTGTGGCAATCACCACAGTGTTGAAACAAAGTATCTGGTTGCCGTCGGCGGTCTCAACCGACAAATGAGTGGCATCGCTGAATGTCGCTGTGCCCAACAGCACCGAGACTTTCCGCTTCTTTGCCAATTGCTCGAGGCCACCCGTCAGTGTGCTGACAATGCTGTCTTTTTTGGCCCGCATTGTTGTCAGATCAAGCTTCGGTTTGCGCAGACTGATGCCCCATTCATCGAGATCCGTTACCGTTCGAAAGGCTTCGGCTGCATGGAGCAGGGCCTTGGAAGGAATACAGCCTTCATTGAGGCACACACCACCTAGCGTTGGCCGGGGATCAATCAAAGTCACCGAACGGCCCAAATCGGCCGCACGAAACGCGGCAGCATAGCCACCGGGGCCTGCTCCCACGACCACGAAATCACATTCCTGAACACTCACAGCAGCAACCGCCTTGGATCGCTCAGGAGCGTAGCGTAATGGGCGCAGAACCGGGCAGCCTCGGCTCCGTTGATGACACGGTGATCATAGGAAAGACTGATCGGACAAATCAGTCGGGGGGAAAAACCGGTCCCGTTCCAGACAGGCTCATAGGCGGTTCGGCTCAAACCAAGAATGGCCACTTCAGGTGGGTTCACGATGGGCGAAAAAGCACAGCCGCCAATGCCACCGAGATTGGAAATGCTGATGCTGGCACCGCCCATCTCCTCGGGTTTGATCTTCCTGTCCTGCGCCCGTTTTGCAAGGTCGGATAGCTGTTCTGCAATGTCCCAGATACGTTTGCGGTCTGCCCCGCGCAGGACGGGCACCATCAGCCCGTGCGGTGTATCAACTGCGATGCCAATATCGCAATATTGCTTCAACCACAATTCCTTGCCTCCAGGCTTCAGTGAGGCATTGAATGTGGGAAACTTTTGAAGTGCTTTGGTCAAGGCGATGATGTGAAACACCATTGCCGTTACCTTGATACCGCGTTTGGTCCCCTCATCAGCCAATGTCTTGCGGAAACTTTCAATGGCGTCCATGCAGACCTTGTCATGATGGGTGACAGCTGGAATGTGTTGCTGCGAGGCTGTCAAATTGGCCGCTGCGAGTTGCGCAAAGCGGGACATGGGGACCGCTTCTCCAGAACCGTATTGGGTGTGGTCAACATCCCAATATCCACTTGATGAAGATGGTGCTGAACCGCCATTCACCTTGCGCAGAACATCGGCCTCGGACACACGATCCTGTTCCAGTTCCAACGCCAGTTCATCCACATCGATTCCGTGTTTGCGCGCAAGCGCACGGATGGATGGCGTTGCTGCGCTGATACCGGTCAATTCCTTCACCATTGCGTTGAAATATACTGGGTTTCCATGAACTCCCTCATGCCTTCCTTGCCGCCTTCGCGGCCAAGACCCGATTGCTTCACGCCGCCAAAGGGTGCGGCCGGATCTGATACCAGACCACGGTTGAGGCCGATCATGCCAAACTCAAGCTGCTCTGATACCTGCAATCCGCGTTTCAAATCTTTTGTATAGAGATAGGCAACCAACCCGTATTCGGTGTCGTTGGCCCGCTCTATGACATCTGCCTGGTCGGTGAAGGATTGCAGGGTGGCGACCGGTCCGAATATCTCGTCACAGGTGCAATTCGCGTCAGCCGGTACGTTGCTCAAAACGGTTGGCGGATAGAAAAAACCCTGTCCCTCGGGCTTGATGCCACCCAGTTCTATCTGCGCGCCTTTTGCAACAGCATCTTCCACAAAAGCGGCAACCTTGTCTCTGGTATCGGCATTGACCAGCGGGCCTACATCCACACTGGCATCCAAACCATTGCCCATCTTCAGAACGGCCATTTTGGCTACGAATTTTCGGGTGAATTCTATTTGCACGGCGTCATGCACATAGATGCGATTGGCAGCGGTACAGGCTTCTCCCAAATTGCGCATCTTGGCGACCATGAGACCATCGACAGCAGCGTCGATATCTGCACCTTCAAAGACAATGAAGGGCGCGTTGCCGCCCAATTCCATTGCCGGTATCAGCACCTGATCGGCTGCTGCCCGCAAAAGCTTGCGCCCAACGCTGGTGGAGCCGGTGAATGACACGGCCCGAACGCGTGGATCATGCAGCATCGCATCAACCACAGCGCCAGATTGACGGGACGGGACTACATTGACAACGCCGGGCGGCACGCCGGCTTCTTCCAGAAGTGGCATCAGCGCCAGCATTGTCAAAGGTGTTTCGCCTGCCGGCTTTATGATGACCGGACATCCTGCAGCCAGTGCAGGCGCAATTTTGCGTGTGCCCATGGCTGCCGGGTAATTCCAGGGTGTTACAAGGACGGCGACTCCTGCGGGTTTTTGATGCACCAAAATGCGCGCACCAGACGCCGGGGCCATGCCCAGATGGCCTTCGGCGCGCACGGCCTCTTCCGCATACCACCGGAAGAACTCGCAGGCATAGGCAGCTTCGCCCATCGCGTCTGAGCGTGCCTTGCCATTTTCCAATGTGATGAGCTGTGCAAATTCTTCCAGCCGTGCGCTGAAGAGGTCGAATGCCTTGCGCAGGATTTCGCTTCTCTCACGGGGCTTCAATGCGGCCCATGGAGCCGCTGCCCTATGGGCAGCATCGACGGCAGACAGGGCATCCTGCACGCTGCCTGAAGCAACATGCGCGATGATGCTCTCGTCATAAGGATTGAGGACCGGGAAGGTGGCGCCATCCGAGGCATCGCGCCAGTTTCCGTCGATGTAAAGCTGTGTGTGTTTGATTTCGGTGGCGGGCATTGGGTGCGCTCGGGTCAAAGAAGGTTGCGGAGTGGCTCGGACAAGCGTCCAGCCAGATCGGAGGTAAAGGCAAGAGCCGCGTCCGTGGAAAGCTCAGACCCGTTGTAGTGGCAGTGGAGGTCGAGTTTTTTCTTCGAAGCCACTGTCAACACAATCGCGATTTGATGGGGCTGAAGGGATGGTGAAAAACCGGTCAGGCGGGTGCTTGTCAGATCATAGATGATCAGCTTGCCAACGGTATCTGTCGCGATGATGTTCGGCGTCATCAACCCGCTATAATCCGCATCGACAATTGAGATCTGTTCATCTGATTGCGACGTTGGTTTGATGTCACACTGGAGCGGCTCGTCAACAGAAACAGCACCGCAACTGCGCAGGGCTCCCGATGCAAAGTCAGCCAGAATGATACTGGTGTCTACCGGTGATCCCAGTTCTTTTTCAAGCCATTCCCGGAACGCCGTCAAAGCCTTGCGGGAAATCCTGGCCGACACAGTCGAATTGCCGGAACTGGCGCTTGCATTGTGTATCTCGGCTTGCACGATGTCTGCGAAATGAAACGGTTGAGCGCCGCCTTGTCGGACAAGCGCTGCGAGGCTGATGCCGCGTTTTTTGGCTTCCTGCTTTGCCTTGGGTGAAGCCAGGATTTTGCCATCTGCTGCAAGCGCTGTGGGCGGAGACTTGGGTGCGGCCTTTCCAGCAACCGGTTTGATGGGGGGCTGTTTCAGTTCCGCTGGCGGTTTTGCTTTCGCAGGGGGCTGTGTGTCAGCCGGTGCAATTGGTTCGACCACATCATCGGCATTTGCAGAAATGACTGCCACGACGCTGCCGACCGGCACATCTGATCCGGCAGGCGCGCGAATTTCAGTCAGAAAACCGTCATGGACAGCTTCCACTTCCATGGTTGCCTTGTCGGTTTCCACCTCCATCAGCACGTCACCGGACTTTACAGTGTCGCCGAGCGCTTTTGCCCAGGACACAATGATCCCGGAATCCTGCGTCATTCCCAGTTGTGGCATGGTCACATCATGGGCCATCAGAGCTCACCCCGGACGGCCTGGCGCGCCTGTTCATAGACCCGCTCCGGGGTGGGGACTGTCAGATCTTCCAGAGCCGGGGAAAATGGAATGGGGACATCCATCGCACCCATGCGCAGCACAGGCGAATCCAGATGGTAGAACGCTTTTTCTGCGACCCGCGCAGCTATTTCAGCACTGACACCGAAGCTCTGGTGGCCTTCATCGATGATCATCACGCGGCTCGTCTTGCGCACGGAGTTGAGGATCGTTTCCTCGTCCAGCGGGACAATGGTTCGTGGATCAACAATCTCAGCGGATATGCCATCGGCAGCCAACATGTCTGCAGCGCTTTCCGCCACTTGGACCATGGATGACATTGCCACCAGAGTAATGTCGTTGCCTTCACGCTTAACATTGGCTTGACCCAGAGGGATCAGATACTCCTCTTCAGGCACCTCCGCCTTGTCCTGATACATCAGCTTGTCTTCAAAGATCACAACCGGGTTGTTGTCTCTGATTGCAGATTTCAGCAGGCCTTTGGCTTCATAGGCGCTGGATGGCATTGCCACCTTCAAACCGGGAATATGTGCGACCAAAGCGTGCAAGGACTGGCTGTGCTGGGCGGCAGATCGTCGGGTTGCACCCATATTGGTGCGCAGCACCATGGGCACATTCAGTTTTCCACCGGACATGTAATGGGTCTTGGCGGCCTGATTGCACAGCTGATCCATGATCAGAAACAGAAAATCTCCAAACATCAGATCGACGATCGGGCGTGAGCCTGTCATGGCAGCGCCAACAGCGATGCCTGTGAAGCCCGGCTCCGAGATGGGTGTATCGATAATCCGGTCAGTCCCGAACTCTTCGACGAGGCCGGATAGAATCTTGAACGGGGTGCCAGCTTCCGCGACATCTTCACCGAGCAGGAAAATGGTTTCGTCACGGCGCATTTCTTCGGCGATTGCTTCATTCACCGCTTGAGACAAAGTAATTTCACGCATGTTTTTTACCCTAATTCACGCAGAAAAGACGTGAGCATCAACTTCTTCGGCAGGTGGATAGGGCGCCTCCAGCGCATAATTCACCGCGCTGGTCGCCTGTTCCTTGATCTCTGCATGAATGGCGTCCAGTTCGTCAGCATTTGCGATGTTTTGCGCCACCATCCATGCTCCGAAATTTGTGATCGGGTCACGGTTTTCTTTCCAATCCGCCTCTTCTTCCTTGCTGCGATAATAGGTGCGGTTGATATCTCCGACATGGTGTCCGTGATAGCGGTAGGTGTTGAGTGTGATGAAAAACGGTCCTTCGCCCTTGCGAGCCCGTGCAACCAGGTCCTGCGTCAGTTGATTGACGGCCAGAACGTCCTGTCCGTCCACTTCAAAGGCCTCAATTCCAAACGCTTTTGCCCGACCGCCAATTCGCCAGCAGCCATTTCAGAGACATGGGTGTATTCTCCGTAGAGATTGTTCTCGCAGGCATAGATCACCGACAGCTTCCAGAGGGCGGCCATATTCATGACCTCGTATAAAAGGCCCTGACCCAGCGCACCATCTCCAAAAAAGCACACGGTGACCGCACCATTGCCGAGGCGCTTTGCTGTCAACGCCGCGCCAGTGGCAATGCCGGCAGATCCACCAACAATGGCATTGGCGCCAAGGTTGCCATTGGCCTGATCGGCAATGTGCATCGAGCCGCCCTTGCCGCGGCAATAGCCTTCAGCCTTGCCCAACAATTCGCAGAACATCTCCTTGAACTGCGCACCCTTGGCAACACAATGGCCGTGGCCCCGATGGGTCGAGGTGATGTGATCGGTTGTCTCGAGAGCTTCGCAAATGCCGACCGCGACCGCTTCCTGTCCTGAATACATATGGGTCAGTCCAGGCATCTTGGCGGTCAGATAGAGCTGGTTGGCCTGATCTTCAAAGGTCCGGATGCGGACCATCTGTCGGTACATGCGCAGATAGTCTTCCGAATTTTCAGTGCTCTTCTTTGCCATCGGATCAGTACCGATTTGCGATGGGAAGGTTTTCCGCAGGGAACAGGCTGATCACCTTGCAGCCGGTGTCGGTCACAATAACCTCTTCCTCGATCCGGGCTGCTGAATAGCCATCCGTCGCGGGGCAATAGGTTTCCAGTGCAAACACCATGCCGGTCTTGATCTCCATTGGGTTTTCAAGACTGACCGCCCGGCTGATGATAGGCCTCTCATGAAGCGCCAGGCCAAGGCCGTGGCCAAATTGCAGGCCAAAGGCATCCAGTTCATTGGCAAAGCCCAGGCTTTCAGCTGTTGGCCAAACCTTTGCCACGACGTCGGTGGAGACGCCCGGTTTGATCAGGGCGATGGCCGCATCGAGCCAGTCACGTGCCTTGATGTAGGCATCGTTTTGCGCGGGCGTTGACATGCCCACATTGAAGGTCCGGTAGTAACAGGTGCGATAGCCCTGATAGCTTTGCAGAATATCAAAAAAGGCCTGATCACCGGGCCGGATGATGCGATCTGTGAAATTATGCGGATGCGGGTTGCAGCGCTCACCAGAGATGGCGTTGATCGCCTCAACATCATCGGACCCCATTTCATACAGAAGCTTGTTGGACATTGCGACAATGTCGTTCTCGCGAATGCCGGGTTTCAGCTCCTCATAAATCATGTGGTAGACGCCATCGACCATCGCAGCGGCCTGGTTGAGCAGTTGAATTTCATCGATGTTCTTGATTTCGCGTGCACCCAGCATGACCTGCTGACCATCCACTACATTCACACCAGCGGCCTGCAAGGCGAAAAACATGGCAGTCTCCGCGTAATCAACGCCGACCGGCATGTCTGCAACGCCGGCCTTTTGAAGCAGACGATAGATATCTTCGGCGTATTTCTTCATCAATCCGAATGAGGGCGGTATGGTTCCGCGCATGCCGACAACTCCGGCCAGCATCCGGTCCGGGTCGAGCCAGTCGCAATATTCCCTGTGATGCACAGCGGCAGATCCGAAGTCCCAGACATAGGGTTCTTCATCACCGGCCAGCAGGCAGAAACGGCACATCTTGTCGCGTTCCCACTCGCCGATTTTTGTCCCCGACACATAGCGGATATTGTTGACGTCAAACATCAGCAATGCGCCAAGCCCGGATTCCTTCAGGGCATTCTTTGCGCGCGACAGGCGGTAACGGCGCAATCGGTCCTGATCAACCCGGCGCTCAAAATCGACAGAGGTATGACCCCAGGCCGGGATGTGTTTTTCCCAACGCCAGTTTGGATCCATATCACCGGGCTGCAAGATGCGGGGATTAAGTGCATTCGTATTCATCAGGTTTCCTCTCAGAGCCCCGATGCTTGTTGTGCCGGGGTCAGTAATGTCCGTTTGTTCGCATCAACGCATCGGCGCGGTTCTGAGCATTGTTCAATGCCTGATCCACGGTTTTTGCACCGAGCAGCATGTCGTGCATTTCTTCGCCCGCGATGGCGATGATTGCCGAAATTTCCGGGACCGGTGGCCTGGGCCAGGATTGCAAAACGCCAGATCGTGCCATTTCATCCACAATGGATATCAGGGGCGAAATCTTCTTCACCTCCGGGTCCATGCAGACGCTGAACCGAGGGCTCACCAGGCTCCCATTCTCGATATAAAGTTTTACGGTTTGTGCCGAAGTAAGCGACGCCAAAGCTGTCCAGATTGGATTTATTCGCTCCGGAGCGATGTTGGAGGGAATGGCAAGGGCATAGCCACCAATGGGGGCCACGGGCCGTGCGCCGGGACCTGTGGGGTGTGGCAGATATTGTGTCTTGCCATATGCTGCCGAACGGCTGTCTGTTTCAAACAGCGGTGCAAGCAGGGTGGCACAATAGGCCATGGCAACTTCGCCATCAGCATAGCATCTGGCGCGTTCATACCATGACATGTTTAGAATTCCCGGAGGCGAATAGGAAACAAGTTCCTTGAAATATTCCGCCGCATTTCGGGCCTGACTTGAGTCAAACATCGGACGAAAATTTTCCCCCTCGACGCGTTCCCCATCAAAGCCGGATGCGGTTCTGGTCAGGTTCAGGACCGGTTGCCCGAATGCGCCCATCACAAACAGGAAAGTATGTCCCAGCGGTGTGCCGCGCGCGGCGTTCCAGGCAATTCCTGACATGCCGCTGAACGGATCATGCAATTGTTTGGCGGCGGTCAGTGTCTTTTCAATATCCGTCGGTGGTTCCAGGTCATGATTTTCGAAGATATCCCGGCGATAGACCAGCAATTCAGGCGTTGTCTGCACTGGTATGCCATATTGCTTGCCCTTGTATCGGGCACTGGCCAGAGCTTCGGGATGGAAGTCAGACGTGTCCAGCCCGGTTGCATCTATCAGAGGATCAAGGGGCAGAAAATGGCCCTTTTCGGCCATTTCCCCGAACCAGGGAAGATCACAGGCGATAATATCATAGGTCGAATTGTTGGCCGTTGAATTGGTCAAAATTTCGTCGCGCAGTCGATCAATCGAGAGGGCACGGCTGCGTACACCAACCCCGAAGATCGTTTCGAACTGTTTCTTCAGCACATTCATTGCCATGAAGGTCGGGTCAGCATGAACCAGGATGCGCAGATCATTGTTTATGGAGAGTTTGGAATTCAGAATGCTTGGGGGTGGCAGAACGCTGCCCTGAGAGTATGAGGCACCAAAAAAATAGTCAGAGCTTTGCGATTGACCTGTGGGAAGGTTCACACCAAGCGTGCTGCCAATGAGGGAGTGGCTGCGACGGGCTAGTTCCTGCCATTCCTGAAGCATTTTTTCTGACGGATGCAGTGAAAAGGATTTGCCGGTCGCTGTCTTGACGCGTTTGACAATGACCCCCCGTTTCACCAGAGAGTCGATGCCGCGCATGGCAGTTCCGTAGGACAGATCGGAATTGGCCACCAATGAAGAACTGGTGGTGAGTTTGCCGCTCAGATGATTGCGCAGCAGATTGATCAGCATGCGTATTTCGGAGTAACCCGACTTGACTGAGAGCGCCCGCTCTATTTCGGTCTGCATCTGTTCCATGAAATCAAGAAATCGAGCCATTTCGTGGCTCGATTTCCCGAATGACGGCCGTTGGTCGCCCGTCTCATAGGGACCTTCCGGTTTTTTGCGACTATTCATTGCTGAATAGGTCGGCATGGCAATCCTCCAGATTGAAAAGGATACCATAAAGTCCAGAATGGATTTTTGCCTATCTAATTATATCCAGATTGGATATTTATATAGGCGACTCCCGCTTCTTGTTCAGTAATTCCCCTCGGACAAGATCAACATCCCCCAAAACCTGTTGTCGCCTTTGATAGGTGTCGAACATCTGTGATCCGGTCTGGAACACAATGACCACCATCAACAGGACCCCAAGATAAAGTTGAACCATGAAGGCTGGCGTTACATTGAACACCAGTCCGGTATTGAGGAAATTGACGGTCAGCGTTCCAATTGCGGCACCGATGACCCCGCCGCGTCCACCAAGAATGCTGACCCCGCCAATGAAGGCAGCGACAGTGCCGGCCAGCAACAGATATTGCAGTCCAAGCGCCTGCGCGGTGCCGGATCTGAGGCCAATAATACAGCCTCCAAGGCCGGCACAGAAACCGGAAATACTGAACACCACCATCATCGGGCGCTTCAGATCGATGCCGGAGGCCAGGGCTTCCTTGCGGGCACCTCCAACGGCATAGATTTCTCGTCCATAGCGAGTGAATTGCATGAACAGGGCAACGGCCACAAACACGGCAATCACCAAAAGACTGGCGGGTGAAAAATACATGAACATCTTGGTGGAGATAAAATCGGGGATTGTGAAATCCGTCAGCATCACGGTTTTTTCTTCAGCGGCAAACAGCGAAACACCGCGCAGCAACATCAGTGTACCAACGGTCAGCACGATGGCCCGGATGCGCAGATATGCGATGAAGTAGCCTTGAATCAACCCCACAAGCGTTGAGATCGCAATGGCGATCAAAGCCGCATTTATGGCCCCGAGACTGTCTGTAAAGCGCACGACTATAACCGCTGCCAGGGCTGCATTGGAGCCAATCGAAAGATCAATTTCGCCTGCGATGATACACAATGTCAGCGCAAGGCCGACCAGACCCAGAACGGCAAACCGTTCCATGATCGCATAGGTGGTTCGGTGGGTTGCAAACAAATCATTGGAGAATGCGAAATAACCATAGACACAGACAGCCAACAAAACTGCGAATGCAAGATCGGGATTGTTGGTCACCCATAGCTTGGCTTTGGAGATGAAGCTGATATTGCTGGAATTGCTCATTCTTGAACCCTGCTTCCCCGGCGCACAAGCGCGAATACGATAATGCTGAAGACGATCATCAGGCCAACGGCCAGCACACGGGGGCCGCTGTTGAAGCCATGCAAAACCATCATGTTATCAACAGTTGAAATGAAGACTGCGCCAAGGCTTGAGCGCAGGGACGAGCCGAACCCGCCCATGATCGAATTCCCCGCCACCATCACGGTTGCGATCACGAGAATGGTCATGTCTCCCGATGAACCGAATGATGAGGAGAAGTAGTTCACATGTGCGCTGGACACCTGTGCCGAAAAAGCGATGGCGACGAAGGCTGAACAGGCTGAGGCGATGATGCAGGTCTTGATGGCCATCGAGAAATTCTCATGACCTGTCGCCTTGCCTGCGGCCCGGTTTGATCCGATCAGATAGACCTGTCGACCAAATGTGGAATAGCGCAGCACCAATTCAGCAACGATGGCAATCAGGATGAAGGCCACTGTAATATTGGGCAGTCCCATAAATGAACCGGATCCCAACCATTCAGCGCCGTGAGGCCGGCGGAAGGAAATCACAAGATTGTCGCTCCACCAGGACGCGATCCCGAAGAACAATCCGGCTGCGCCAAGAGTTACCACAATCGGGTTTCCACCAAGGCCGATGAGTATCCCCTGAAGTGCGCCTGCAACAACAGCAACACCCATTGTGAACAGAAATGATAATTCGAACCCGTAGCCTGCGGACATAGCGGTGGCAAAGGCGACGATTGCGAGCGCGGCCGTCTCCTTCATCGACAGCAGGAAGAAATTTCCGGAAAGCGTCACAAAGGTCAGCCCGATTGCCATGATTCCGACAAGGGCTGCATCCCGAATAATGGTTTTGAAATTGAACCAGGTCAGGAAGTTGGGTGCCGTGATCATTCCATAGGCAAAGGTCAGGACAAACAGTGCTACCAGTATGACAACCAGCCATGTGTATTTGTCGACGAGGTTCGCCAACCAAATCGGAGTTTTGGGCTGTCTGGAAATGGCAGGAGCATCAGCGTTCATGGTCTTGCCTCTAAAGGTTGGTTTCGTTGAAAGGATCGGTGATTTGCTTGAGAATGGCTGCTGCGGTCATATCTTTGAGGCCGATCTCGCCGATCTGCATGCCGCGGTAGAATGTGATCACCCGATCAGGCAGATTGGATATTTCCTGGATGTCGGTGGATGCCACGACAATTGCGGTGCCCTCGGCTGCCAGGTCACGGAGCTTTTGATAAATCTCCGCCCGTGCGCCAACATCAACGCCACGCGTCGGCTCATTTACGAGAATGACTTTCGGCCCGATTGAGAGCCATTTTCCAAGCGCCACTTTCTGCTGATTGCCGCCACTCAACACACCGGCCTGATCATTCATCCGGCTGGTGTCGACGGTAAACTTTTCCGCAATGTCATATGCCAAGGTGTTTTCGGCCGAACGGGACATCCAACCCAGTTTCGAGACTGAGCCCAGTGACGGGGACGACAGGTTTTCCTTGATCGGGCGGCCCAGAAACAGACCATCAAGTTTACGGTCCTCCGAGCAATAGGCAATGCCCTTGGCGATAGCCTGTTTGGGATTGGCAGGCAGAAAACTCTCATCGCCAAAATCCAATGTTCCGGCGCGGGTTTTTCGTGCGCCGGCGATGGCTGCCAAAATCTCTCCGGAGCCGCTGCCAAGTTGACCTGCAAGGCCCAATATCTCGCCGGGGCGTATGTCGAAATTCACGGGCTCCAATAAACCATCGGGCCAAAGGTTGATGACCTGAATCACGGGGTTCGCCACAGCTTTTCCGGCCTCGGGTAAGGCGCGAGCGGGGAACATATTGTCCAGTTCGCGGCCCAGCATCAGTTCAACCAGAGAATTGACATCCAGCGTGCTTGCAGCGCGGGCTTCCTGACTTTCTCCGTCGCGCAGAACTGTGATGCGATCGGTAATCTTGAAAATTTCATCCATGCGATGGCTGACATAGATGATCGACTTGCCGCGCTTGGACAGACGCTTCACCATATCCAGAATGCGGATACTGTCAGACTCGCCCAGAGCGGCGGTCGGCTCATCCAGAATGAGAACCTTGGGGTCATGAGCGATAAGCCGCGCAACTTCGACCAGATGCTGCTCGCCGACCGACAGACGGTCAACGCCAATGGCTGGGTCAATGCTGTCGAGCCCGACTTCGTTGAGAAATGGCCGTGCCATTTTCACAAGCGTGCGCTTGTTGGCAAATGTTGGAACGTTATGACCGGCCAGAAACACGTTCTCGGCCACGCTCATCGTATGGATCAGGCTCAGTTCCTGCTGGGCAATTGCTATTCCGGCCTGTTCCGCCCTGCCTGGATGAGGAAACCGGACATCCTCTCCATTGACCTGATATTCACCGGTGAATCCGTTGTCAAAGCCACTGATGATTTTCACCAGAGTGGATTTTCCTGCGCCATTTTCACCAACAAGTCCCATCACCTCGCCAGGCAATATCTCGAAATCCACTCCTTTGAGGGCATGGATTGCGCCAAATGATCGTTTGATTGATGAGAGTTTCAGCAATGGCTGCATTGAAAATTTCCTACCGAGGTCGGCGATTGTCATTTGCAAATCCGGGGAAAGGTGAACCTCTCCCCGGATCGTCAGTCAGTCAATTTTTTGCTTACCAGGCGCCGGAGCAGAGCTCGGAGATGCCATAAAGCTTGCCGTCATAGCCACGCAGAGCGGTGGTTTCGATGGTATCTTTCGTCACGGCAGGGTTTGGCGTGAAGTTGATGTAGTTGGCCAATTTGCCGGTTTCGAGATATTCTTCCACCAGTTTGATTGCAAGCTGGCCTTCATGCAGAGGAGACTGCAATGTTGTGCCGAACTGTTTGCCTTCTTCGATGAGCTGTTTGTCACCATTGCACACTGTGCCAACAGCAATCACGTCGACGCCCATTTCATAACCAGCTTCTTCCAAGGCGTTAATTCCGCCTGTCAGAATTGCATCATCCATACCATAGACAAAGTCGATGCCCTGATCTTTTACGCTGGCGATCAGTTTGGCTGCGCCCTTGTATCCATTGGCCTGACCAAAGCCTTCATCAACATCGCCGATGATCTTCAGATCAGATCCGGCAATGGCTTCCTTGAAAGCATTGATGGACAGACCATAGCCGCCATAGGAATGCGGATAGGACAGGGCGATCACGTTGAAGCTTGTACCGCCGGCTGCTTTCTTGGCAGCGGCTGCTTCACGCATCATATAGCCAGCATTTCGTGCACGCAGACGATCATCAGGTCCCGCATAACCAAAGATGTATTGTTTGTCCTGCTCGTTCGGCAGCTGATTGATCTTCAGGACCGGAACGCCGGTTTTGTGAAGAGCACGCAAGGAGCCCAGACCAGCAGTGGCATCGGACGGCCACCAGATGAAGACGTCTGGCAATTGGCCGGCAGCCAGAACCTGTTGGACCTGTTGATCCTGCTCGGCCTGATTGAACTGGTTTTCAAAGACTTTTATGTCGAAGCCCTTGAGAGCAGCCGTTTCCTTGATGCCCTTGATGAAGCGACCGATATAGGCCTCTCCGGCAGGGCCGTTAAATGAAACGATAGATGCTTTTGCTTGCGCTAAAGCCGCTGATGACATGATGCCAACAGTCAGACACGCCGCAGCGGTTACGCCGACGGCCTTCTTAAAAAATGACATGGTTTCCTCCCAATAGAATACTAGCTAATTTTTAGCCTGTGTCAGCTTGGCAGAATGACACAGGGAGTCTGAACATGTGATTTATCCAATTTGGCTAAAATTTGTTCACTTTGGACAGAATGGGGATTTCATACTTGCCAGCAGATCACCAGACTTGGCCAAAACCTGCCGGGCACCGATGGTTCCGGCCAACGAGAATTTCAGGGGATGGTTCAGATGGACAAGACACGGCTCGCGGGAAAACATGTATTGATCACCGGAGGCGCCCAGGGGATGGGTGCTGCAATTGGGGAGTATTATGCAGCGCAAGGCGCAAAAGTCTGCCTGGGCGATGTCAATCTGAAAGGCTGTCAGGATGTAGCTGACCGAATCAACTCAGCAGGCGGCGAGGCAATTGCCGTTTCGCTGGATGTTACCGAGCGCACCCAGATGGTCGCGGCGGTTCAGGCAACTGTTGATGCCTTCGGCTCCATCAATGTCATGCTGAATAATGCGGGCATCAACAAACCCTTGATGTTCCTTGATGTGACCGAGGAGAATTTCCGCAAGATCATGGATGTCAACGCGCTTGGGGTTCTCATTGGCATGCAGGAAGCGGCCAAGCAGATGATCAAGCAGGGCAAGGATAATGGCCCCTACAAGATCATCAATGTGGGCTCGATCCTGTCGCGTCAGGCGTTTGATGACGTTGTTCCCTATGCATGTTCCAAACACGCGGTTCTGGCCATGATCAATGGTGGCGCCAAGGCATTGGTTGATCACAATATCACGGTCAATGGCTATGGTCCCGGCGTCGTTCGCACCGAGCTTTGGGAGCAATTGGACAAAGACCTTGTTGCCATTGGAAAATTCGAGAAAGAAGGCCAGTCCATGGACGAGTTGGCCGCAAATATGATCCTCATGAAGCGCTATTCCTACCCGGAAGATGTGGTGGGCTCTGCTGCATTTCTGGCGTCGTCTGAATCCGATTACATGACAGGCCAGCTGTTCATGGTGGATGGCGGCATGATCATGCAATAGAGCGCAGCTCTTAGGGGAAACGAAGTTTATGATTATTGTTGCTGGTACGATCCAGTTTGCACCATCGGATCTCGAGCAGATCGAACCTCATATCATTGAGGTCACGGCCCACACGGTGAAAGAGAATGGCTGCATCTGCTATCGATTTTGTCGGGACATGAGCGTTGAAGGGCTGTTTCAGATCTATGAAGAGTGGGAAAACGAAGCTGTATTGGAACGTCATCTGGAAACCGATCACATAACGGCATTCCTCAATGCTTTGTCGGATTTCAAGGTGCTTGCGCAGGACGTCAAGGTCTTTGAAGCTACCAAGCTGCGCTCACTTTAGGAGCAATCCAGGTTTTCTGATCTGAGGCTCAGACAGGCGTGCCGGTCATTGTAAGACAGATCAGGGGATGTTTTCGTGAATCGTATTGATGGAAAGAACGCGGTTGTGACTGGCGGTACACAGGGCCTTGGTGCGGCGATTGCCCGGACTTTTGCTGATGCAGGTGCAGCCAATCTCACGATCTGTGGGCGCAATGTGGCGAATGGGGCCAGGGTCGCCAGCGATATTGCCAATGCTACGGGGTGCCAGGTTCACTTTGTCCAGGCTGATCTTGCGGTTGTCGCGGATTGCCGAAAGGTCATTGCGGAAGCAAGCAAGCAGTGCGGCCAGATCGATATTTTGGTGAATGCCGCCGGCCTGACCGATCGAGGCGATATTCTCAACACAACGGAAGAGCTGTTTGATCGTATGTTTGCGGTCAATACTCGAGCGCCCTTTTTCCTGATGCAGGATGCGATCAAGGTGATGCTTCGCAACGACACGAAGGGAGCGATTGTGAATATCGGGTCGACTTCGGCACTGGCAGGGCAGCCCTTCATCGCCGCCTATTGCGCTTCAAAAGGCTCCCTTGCAACGCTGACCCGCAACACGGCATTCGCGACCATGCGTAACCAGATCTGTGTTAATCAACTCAACATTGGCTGGATGGCATCAGACGGAGAAGACCGCATTCAGCGTGAATATCACAATGCAGATGAAAACTGGTTGGCCGAGGCGGCCGCAGAACAACCTTTTGGACGGCTGCTGGCACCGGAGGAAGTCGCCAGGGCGGTCACTTTCCTTGCGTCCAGTGATTCTGGAATGATGACTGGTTCGGTGATCAATTTTGATCAATCCGTCTGGGGCGGCTATTCATTTGCACCGCCCACACCGGTTGAGCCGCTCTCAATGAACGAAGAATAACACGACACAATTTAAGTGTTTGATGAGCCAGATTGCAACGCCTCAATTGGCAGTTTCTGTGTCGATTCAGGACCTGTCGATTTACAGAACTTCGAATGATTGCCTGGAGCGTAGATCTGCGAATGTGCGCGAGGTTTCGACGTCAGCTTGCGCAAGATGCAGAACAAAACAGCGTTACTCGTTCCGGGGCACTATATGTTCAATTCCCAACGCGCCTGGCACGGGGTATTTGCTTCGCCATTGAGCGTGTCACATTCCATCGTGTTGACCACATCTCGCAAATTGCAGACCCAGCTGCCAAGTGTTAACCATCGACCAGCGGAGCAACTTTCAAAGGGCTGTTTGAACCAAGGATGGAATACCTTCTTCTCGTCGGCATTGTACAAGCAATTTTTACCACCGTTTTCCTTGTCTCCAAGCGGGAGCGCGCCCTCAGTGACAAGATTCTTGCGGTTTGGATGGTCTTTATTGCATTGCCTTTGATCGGAGGGGCCGTGATACGTCTGTGGCCGGAAATTCATTTCCCGATTCTGCGCTCAGACCTGATCTATCCGCTCACCTACGGGCCTTTCATGTGGCTCTATGTCCGTGCGCTGACCGGGGAAGTCAGTGGGTTTGCACAGCGTGAATTGGTCCATTTTCTACCCTTTGTTGCGGTTAGTCTGTTCCAGCTCTCAACAGGATGGGCGCCCGTGCCCCCCAACCCGGAAATGGGCAGTTTCGATACAGCCACCCGCATTGTCGGCGCCATCAATCTCGCTTCCATGTTGTCCTATTCCGCAGTTGTTGCCCTGCGTCTGAGGCAGCATGGCAAGGAGGTGGTTCGGCATTTTTCCAACCTGAGCAATCGGGTCACTCTGGCGTGGCTGTGCTGGCTTACCGCCGGGATCTCCACGGTGTTTCTTCTGCTGTTCCTGGCCTCTGTCCTGTCGCTTCCGGATCTCTTGCGGATACATCTCCCGGCTCAGATTATCATTATTCTGGCGTTGAGTTTCTTTGGCCTGCGGCAGGTGCAGGTTTTTGACCGCCGCCAGGAATTCCCAATGGATCGAGCCGATCAAGACCGGAGCTTGATCGAGGGCGTGCCCCGGCAGGTTTTTCCGGAACTGTCAGAAATCCAAACACCGGAGGAGGTAAAGGAGCGTTACAGCAGGTCCGGGTTGACCGAGGAACGCGCCGAGAAGATTTCGCGGAAGCTCGACGCATATATGGAGACGGAACGACCCTATCTGTCTCCCGATCTGACTATTGCGGAATTGGGTAAGCGGATGGGGGTCTCACGGCATCATCTGACTGAAGTCATCAGCACAAGACACAAGAAGAACTTTTACGTGTTTGTGAACGAATACCGGATCGAAGCCGTCAAGCAGGCAATGCAAGACCCCAAGAACTCAGACATGACGCTTCTCGATCTGGCCTATGCCGTCGGGTTCAACTCCAAAGCCCCGTTCAATGCAGCTTTCAAGCGGCTGACGGGCATGGTGCCCTCGCAATACCGCAACCAGCTGTCATGATTTGGCATCCCTGCGCAAGCCGCTACAGGTGCAAACTCTGCATAGCGCGATATTGGTACGTTTCGGAACTCTGGCGAGGCGTACAGGCTTAGCGGCCAAGACGACGCTGCCGCAGGTTCAGCCTATATATGGGAGGAGCACAATGACACCCGAAAGGAATGCGCCCGTGAGACCTTCACCGAAACAATTCATGCCCGCTTATACTGCGACCCTTTTCCTCACCCTGTCCGTGCAAAGCCTCGTGGCACAAGATTTGACCTACCCTCTTGTCGACACGATGCAAGACACCTGCTTCGATCTGGAAGGCGCTGAGATAATTTGCCCCGCTGCAGGAGAAGCGCTGTATGGGCAGGACGCACAGCATCCGGGCCTTGCCGCCTCTTACGCTGACAATGGAGACGGTACGGTCCTTGACAACAACACGGGTCTGGTGTGGCAAAAAACGCCTGTTTTTGATCGTCTGCAATATGCCGACGCTTTGAACTATTGCGGCTCGTTGAATCTGGGTGGACTGACAGACTGGCGTGTGCCGTCCATCAAGGAGCTTTACTCGCTCGCTGATTTTCGTGGCGAACTTGTGAAGCCCGAAGAAGGTGAACCTGTCCCGTATCTGGACATCACGGTTTTTGACTTCGAGTATCCTGATAGCGGAATGATTTTTGCTGGCCAGTACTGGAGCTCCACGCTCTATATCAAGGGGCCGGTGATGAACGGACTCAACCAAGGTGTTTTTGGCTTCAACTTTGCCGACGGTCATATCAAATCCTATGGCACAGGGCTGGACTTTTACACTGGTGCAGCGGCGGCCAGCAGCGGTCTGTCCAACGGCCCAGACGATGGTCAAGCGCCAGGAAATTACGTGCGCTGTGTGAACGGCGATGAAGGTGTCTATGGCGTTAACGTTTTTGACGACAACGGCAACGGCACGATCACCGATGAGGCCACAGGTCGTATGTGGCAACAGGCCGATGACGGCACTCGCCGTGAATGGGCCGAAGCACTCGCTTATTGCGAGGCGCTCGAACTTGGTGGCTACGATGATTGGTATTTGCCAAACTCCAAGGAACTGCAGAGCATCGTCGATTACCGTCGCTCGGGTTTCCCGGCGATCGATGAGACATTTTTCTCCGTCACAGAGGATTCTGAGTCGTTAGACTTTTGGTCCAGCACCACCTTTGGTGACTTCAAGAATTATGCCAATGTCATTGCCTTTGGCAAAGCGCTGAGCAAAGCGGGCGAACAGACCGAATACACCGACTGGCATGGCGCGGGTGCGCAACGCTCGTCGATCAAGACAAAAGTTGGTCAGGGCATGACGGAAGACACCACTTGCTCGGTCAACGCTTGCGATTACAACTGCTCCGACAATCTCGTGCGCTGCGTGCGCTAATCAAGAACATGACTTGGCGTGGCATGCTTTTTTCGGGCTGCGACAATGCGCAATCCCATTCTCAATCCCATTCTCAATCGAGGACACATCCATGAAACACCTGACTTGCGCCGCACTTTCGGCCATCCTTCTGTTCACCGGCGCAGCACAGGCTGATACGGTCGAAATTTACCTGACAGACAAGCTGGACAATATTCAAAACGGCTATTGCCTTGATATCGGTGGCGCCAAAGGCAAAGACGCCAACCCCGAGAAAGGGCTGCAGGGGCACACCTGCTATAGTCCGCTTGGCGCCCTTGGTGTGGACCAGATCTTTGAGACGGAAATGTTTTCTGATGGAACATTGTATATGCCAGAGTTCGACGTCTGTGCCGAGGTGGCCTCTGTTGACGCGGGCACGGTGATCGATCTGGCGAGCTGTAATGGTAGCGAGACCCAGTCTTTCGTGTTTACAGGCGAGGGGACGATCACTCCGGCCACGGCTACCGACATGTGTCTGACGCTGGCCGAGGACACACGTTTCGGCCGTAGCCAAGAGAACCAGATCAAGAACCTGTCGCTGGAACCGTGCGATGATCACATCTCAGCCTACCAAAGCTGGGCGGTTCGCAGCGAATAGGTTTCAAGCAATCGCGGCCCTGTTGGCCAAAACCTCGACAGGGTCGCAAGTGCGCTACTCGAAGAGCTGGTTCTGGCTAAACCTATCGACTGGCCAGCTCCCATCACTTTTGTTGGGAATATGGTCTGCTCGGGGCCCATGCCTGCCGACAGGCGCTGTGTTAGGTTGTCTGGATGATGACTGCCAAAACCTACGGGTTTCGCCGCGTAACAATGGATGATCTCGATTTGCTATGTAAATGGCAAGCACATCCGCATGTTCGCGAGTGGTGGGACTCGAATGCGTCCTATGATCGGGAAACAATAAACGATCCGCGTGTCGCGCGATGGATTGTCTCAGCGGATGAACGCCCCTTTGCCTTCATGCAAGACTACACCGTGCATGGGTGGGAAAATCATCATTTTGCCGGGCTTCCCAAGGGCGCGCGGGGCATTGACCAATATATCGGAGAGCCGGACATGATCGGTGTCGGGCATGGATCAGCGTTTATCGGCGCAAGAATGAAGATGCTTTTTGATGTGGGTGTGCCCGTGATTGCGACCGATCCCCATCCTGACAACAAGCGGGCGATTGCTGTCTACAGGAAACTGGGTTTCGAACCGTTTGGGCCACCACAGGAAACTCAGTGGGGCTTGATCTTGCCAATGCGGACGAGGCGGCAAACGAGGTGAAGCAATCGGCAGCTTTGGCTGCACTTCAGCTGTTCAAGCATTGTCAATTTGTATGGGTCCTGATCCTGGACGGCCAGTGCTTTGTTGAAATCAGGGGTGCATTTACCGCTTCTGAACGAAGAGCGACACGACCAACTCAGAGAGTTCGATCAGCAGAGCTGCAACATCAGGCCAAATCAAATGCGATTCCGGCTGAGCGCAGAGATTTGAGTGTATCGGCATCTGTATCTCGGGAGATGATCACGTGATCAAAATCGGACAGATCTGCGATGTGGTTCAGTGCTGAATAGGTGAATTTGCTGGAGTCCACCAGCAGCACGCTTTTCTTGGCAATGCCCAGCATGACACGTTTCATGCGCACCACCTGTTCATCTTGTGTGAACAGAGAATTGCCCTGGATGGTGGTTGACGACATGACTGCAACATCGACGATGTAGCGTGATGCGACCTGCTCGCATTGCAAACCGAAAAACCCGCTGAAGCCGCGGTGGTATTTGCCGCCAAGGGCAATCACCTCGACTCCCGGTTCCGTGCAAAGGCGATTCACCAATGGCAGGCCGTTGGTCAGCACGGTGACGGGCGTGATCTCCTGAATGAGATCAGCGATCTGATAGACGGTTGTGCTGTCGTCACAGGCCAGGGCGCTGCCGGGTTCAATAAATTTGAGGGCGGCTTTGGCGAGCCGCTTTTTTTCTTCGATCTGTTTTTGGCTTCTGAAGAGGTAGCTGCTTTCGAACAGCACTGATTTTTCGGCTGAAACGGCCCCGCGGACACGGGTTATCGCGCCGTTTTGCTCCAGTTCCACCAAATCGCGGTGGATGGTCATCAGGCTGACATCCAGCTTGTCTGCAATGTCCTTGATCGGAACTTCCTGTCCGCCCAGGAGCAGGTCCAGAATCCGCGCCCGGCGCGCATCGCTCTTTGATATACGCTTGTTCATACTACCCAATTCAGGTCAATTATGATATCTTCAACCCAAAATGACCTGAAAAACGTTAGAAACACAAGAGTTTCGACCAAATTTCAGGTTTATCGAGGATTATCAACGGTATTGGCCGCGATATTCAGTGCCAAGAGCCATTTCAGTTCGTGTAACTGTCTGATATAAAACAAAAAACAATAATTTTGTTAAAAGTATCAAAAAAATGGTAGATATAACAAAAAAAATGTTTAGGGTTACCTTGCGGAACGATGCGTAGACGTCAGATCCGCACCAACGAGGAGGAAGAAATGAAAATCTCAACACGTCTGCTCTCAACAACCTCGGCACTTGCAATGGTCCTCTTGGGCACATCTGCACAGGCCGAAACAGAGCTTACCTTTGTCTGGCATGCGGGCACCTGCGCTGATGCGCTGGTCGACATTGCCAAGGATTATCCCGACAAATCTGTGAAAATTGTGCCGGCACTCGTCCCCTACGGCCCGGAGTGGCACAACAAGATTGCGTCCGAATTTGCCATTCAGGGCGACGGATTTGATTTTGCCATGTGGGACAGCCAGTCAACTGCGGAATTCGCCGGCGGTGGCCATGCGGTCAAGCTGAACGATATTTTTGCAAGCTCTGACGTTCTGTCTGCGGATCTGTTCCCGGCTGCCTCAATATCGCAATATGGCGAATATCCTGACAACTCCGGCGACTTTTACGGCCTGCCGATGAATCAGGATGCCTATGGCATGATGTATCGTAGCGATCTGTTTGAAGATCCTGCGGAAATGGCTGCATTTAAGGAAAAATACGGTCGTGAACTGACCGTCCCGCAAACCTATCAGGAAGCTGCTGAAGTTGCTGAATTCTTCACCCGTCCTGATGAAGGCCTTTATGGCTGGGGCCAGATGGGTGGTCGCGAATATGATTTTGCAACAACCGCGTCGAACTCTTTCCTGTGGTCGTTCGGTGGCGAGCTGTACAATCCTGAAACGTATGAAGTGCAGGGCTATCTGAACTCTCCAGCTTCCATTGATGGCGTTCAGGCCTATGTGGACATGTTCAAATTTGCACCTCCTGGGTCCGGTAGCTGGGGCTTCGATGAAGTCAATGCTGCGTTTCAGCAGGGTCAGCTTGCGATGGCGATGCAGTGGTTCTACTTCAATGGCTCCAATGCTGATCCAAGCGTGAACAAGTTTGCTGACGGCACATCCTTTGGAATTCTTCCAGGTGCTGTTGGACGAGATGGCCTGTTCCGCCGCCAGTTCTCTGTTGGTGGTCAGGGCATGGGAATCAACAAATATTCCAAGAAGCTGCCTGAATTGACAAAATTCATGGAGTGGTATTTCCAGCCGGAACAGCAAAAACGCTACGCTGCTGTGTGTCAGACGGGTCTCAAATCCGTTCTGGAAAGTGACGACTGGCAGAGTCTGAACAGCTACAACGCTCAGTTCTCCACCGCACTGCAGTACCTCAATGATTATTGGCATCTTCCGCAATATCCGGTTCTTCTGGATCAGCTGCAGGAAGAAATTTCCAATGCCATCACAGGTACCAAAACTGTCGAGGAAGCTCTGACTGATGCTGCAAAACGCCATGAGCGTACATTGGAGCGTGCAGGTTATGAAATCACGCGCAGTGACAGCACACCTGAAGTGCCGGATCAGGAGATTACTCCGGTCGGCACCAAGGAAATCATCAAGGTAAACTGAGCCTAATACAGTCTCCTCCTTGCGGGCCGGGTTGATCCTCCCGGGTTCCGGCCCGCAAACTTTGTTACGAGCCGCCATTGCGCGGCCGATCGATGAATTTTGACAAAGGACCGGATATCATGGCGGCAGTTACTCAACCGAGATCAGCATACCTGACCAGATGGTTTATTCTGGCGCTGCTTGCGGCGTATACGTTTTACAATCTCGGGCCGATCCTGTGGCTTCTGGTCTCTTCCTTCAAAGGCCGCGCAGACCTTTTTGCGATGCCGCCTGTCTGGATCTTCGACATTGACACATCCGGATATGAAAGCGTCTTCGGCGTCGGCGCAGCAGCTGGAACCGCGTCGGCCTATGGTGTCGTTGATGCCCTGATCAATTCGGTCGTGGTGTCGTCCATTGGCACGGTGATGGCGGTGTTTCTGGGCACGCTCGCCGGTTATGTCTGTTCGCGCTACGACTTCAGGGGTAAAGGCGACTTCCTGTTTTTCGTCCTTTCCACCCGCATGTTGCCGCCGGTCGCCGTGCTGGTGTTTTATCACCTGATGTTTGCGCGCCTTGGGCTGGCTGATACGCGCACCGGACTGGTCCTGGTGGCAATCTTTGCAAATGTTGGCCTGGCGACATGGATCATGAAGGGCTTCTTTGACGGGGTGCCCAAAGAGGTTGAGCAGATTGCGCAGGTCAACGGATATAGTCGGATGTATGCCTTTATCCGTCTGGTGGTCCCCATGGTGCGGGGCGGAATAGCAGCCACTGCCGGCTTCTGCTTCATCTTTGCCTGGAACGAATTTGCCTTCGCGTCGATCCTGACGACGACAAAAGCCAAGACACTCCCGGTCAAGATTTCTGCCGCATCTGGCGCGACGGGTATTGAATGGACCCAAATCATGTCAGCGGGGGTCGTGTTGATCATCCCGGTTCTGATCTTCTTTTATCTCATCCGAAAGCACCTTCTCATGGGCATGACTTTCGGCGTGCTGGGACGGAGTTGAGCCATGACCGTAACCGATCAATCCCAACAGCCGACAGCGACGAAGCGTCGTTCAGCCGCCACGGACAAAAAGAAATCCAGTGGCCGCATGATGATCCTGGGCTTTTTGTCCCCGACGCTTTTGATCCTGATATTCATGGTGGCCTATCCGATCATCTCGTTGATCGATTACAGCTTCTACAACTTTTCTGCCCTCAACCCGCATGAGGGGTACAAATGGGCCGGGCTGGACAATTACACCTATCTGCTGAGTGACAAGGCCCTGTGGCAGCGCTTCATTTTCACCGGCAAATTCGTCTTTGTCTGTGTCAGCCTGCAGATGATCATCGGCATATTCGTGGGCTACCAACTGCAGAAGAAGTTCAAGGGCCGGGATGTGATTTTCACATTGCTGATGATGCCCATGATGCTGTCTCCGGTGGTTGTCGGCTTTCTGTGGCGCTACATGCTGAACTCGGAATGGGGCGTTGTGAATTATCTGATTTCCAGCGTTGGTCTGGACAAGGTCAGCTGGCTCAGCCAGACGACGCCAGCGCTTTTCGCAGCGGCTGCTGCCGATACCTGGATGTGGACGCCTTTCATCATATTGCTCGCCACTGCCGCATTTCGGGGCATTCCGGACACGATTTATGAAGCCGCCGAAGTGGATGGGGCCAGCGCTGCTTACAAGTTTTTCCGGCTGACCCTGCCGATGTCCGCACCGGTGCTGTTCATCGCGCTGATCCTGCGGCTGATCGATAGCTTCAAGCAATATGATCTGTTCTTTGCTCTGACAGGCGGCGGTCCGGGGTCGAGTACGGAAACTGTTTCCTTTGCCGTGGCAAAAACAGCGTTCAACTATTTCTACACAGGCGAAGCTTCGGCACTGGCGGTGATCCTTCTCTTCATCATTATTGGCCTGTCCATGATCCTGGTCCGCCACCTGAATAAAATGGGGGATAAGTACTGATCATGGCAAAGGTTGAGCTGAAGAATCTGTCCATTGAATTCGGCGCTTTCAAAGCCGTCGATGATGTGAATCTGACCGTTGCGGATGGCGAGTTTGCTGTCTATCTGGGCCCTTCCGGCTGTGGCAAGACCACGACTTTGCGCGCAGTTGCAGGGTTGCAGGAGGCTACAAGCGGCGACATTCTGTTTGATGGACAAAAGGTCAATGATCTAAGCCCGAGCGCGCGCAATATCGCCATGGTGTTCCAGTTCGTTTCGCTCTATCCGAATTTGAACATACGGGAAAACATCATTTTCCCGCTGAAAGCGCGCGGTGTTGCCAAAGCCGAGATTGCCCGCAAGCTGGATTGGGTTGTGGACATCTTCAAGTTGGGCGGCGAGTTGAAACGCTACCCCAGTGCATTGCCGCCTGGCACGACACAAAAGGTTGCGCTGGCGCGTGCTGTTGTGCGCGACCCTGCAGTGCTGCTGCTGGATGAGCCGCTGTCAGCGATTGATGAACAGTTTCGTGAAGAGATGCGCTGGGAACTGGGCCATCTGCAACGCGAGTTGGGTGTGACCACAATCTATGTCACCCATGATCAGCGCGAAGCGATGTCCCTGGCCGACCGGATCGTGCTGATGAATGACAGCAAGATCGTTCAGGTTGCAGATCCGCAAAGCATGTTCTTTGAACCCAATTCCGAATTCTCCGGCCAGTTCATTGGCTCACCGAGCATGAATTTTGTCGATCTGATACCCATGGGCACAGGGTTCCGCCTTGGGGACAGTCAGGCGATTTTACCTGCGGAAGCGGTTCCCGAAAACGTACGCACGTCTAAACAGCCGATCCGAATGGGCGTGCGCCCCCGGGATCTGCAATTGATTGATGGTGCAGCACCGATCGAAATCGAACTGCCGGTGGAGGACGTGTTCTCTGTCGGACGGGAGCGTTTTTTCACCTTCAAGATCGGTGACGGTATTGCGCAAGGCGTTGATGTGCGGGCTGAAGCACACGGGCCTGCAAACAGTATCGGGATTCGCCCCGAAGGCCTGAAATTCTTCGACGCCCAGACCGGCCATCGCATTGTGACACATGAGGCTGCAGCATGAGTGATGCATTGCTCGAACTAAAGGGCCTCAAGAAATCCTATCGTGGCAAACCTGCCTTGCGCGGCATCGATCTGGAGGTGCGGCCAAACGAGATTTTTGCACTGCTGGGGCCCACCGGTGCTGGCAAAAGCAGCACGGTTCAGGCCACTGCCGGTCTTCTGGATCTGGACGCTGGCGAGATCATTCTTGATGGCCGCGATGTCACGGATATCGATCCGGCCGGCCGTGATCTGTCGATTGTGTTTGAGGGCTTCAACCTGCTGCCGGTTCTCAACGTCTTTGACAACATTGCTTTCGCGCTGCGCTCCCCCAGTTTTCGTGAGGATGAGGCCGAAATCCGTAAACGGGTGCAGCACACGGCTGAATTGTTGCGCATTGCGCAGCATCTGGATCGGGATGTGAATACATTGTCGGGTGGCGAAAAACAGCGGGTTGCCATTGCACGGGCACTGGTCCGTCAGCCGCTGATGTTCCTGCTGGATGAACCGCTCTCGGCACTGGATCTGAAGTTGCGTGAAGGCTTGCGGTCCGAGCTGCGTCAGATCCATCGCGAACAGAACTCGACCATGCTGTATGCGACCCATGATTATCACGGTGCCATATCAATTGCGGATCGTATCGGCGTTATCAATCATGGCCGCATTTTGCAGTCAGGCACGATTGAAGAGATTTTTGAACGGCCCGCCAACGCATTTGTCGGCAGGCTGATTGGCAGTCCGGCCATGGCGTTTTTTGATGCTGCACTGGATGGTGATGACATCAGGATCAAGGGCTGTGAGCAAATCTTGCCTGCAGGCCAGTTTGCTTTGCGATCAAACATCAGGGGCGAGTTTGAACTGGGTGTCTGGCCAGAAGACATCCGCATCACTGACGCCGGGTCTGGTGCCAGTTCGGCGTCGGTCTATGCTGTGGACAATCGTGGTTTTGAATGCGCTGTCCAGATCGACTATGGCGCGGGTCTGTTTCGCAAGGTGCTGGAGGAGGGACAACTCCTCAAGCAGGGCGAGACTTGCGGCTTTCGCATCGCAGACGGGGCCGGGTTCCTGTTCGACAAATCCAGCGGCGAGCGGGTTTCGCATCAGATCGAAGGAGCGCGATGATGGGGTTCAACAAGTTTCTCAGTTCCGCCTATCGGGTGGCGACGTTCATGATCGTGGCCGGATTTCTGATGCTCTGCCAGCCAGTTTCCCTGTTTCTATTCTCCTTTGGGTTTCCGGTACTGTTGATTGGCGTAATCCTGTTTATGATCCTCGATCATATTCCGGAAAAACCTGTCATTGAAGAGGACATGTAATGGCGAAAGTACCAAAGAAAATACTCAACGATCCGCGCAATGTTGTGACCGAGATGCTGGACGGTCTGGCACTGGCAAATGACGGTCGGGTGGAACGGCTGGACGGCAAGGATATTCTGATCCGCACAGATCTTCCAGATAGCAAGGTTACGTTGCTGATTGGTGGGGGCAGTGGCCATGAGCCCATTTTCCACGGTTTTGTCGGACAGAATATGGGTGATGCTGCGGCCTGTGGGCAGGTCTTTGCTGCGCCGTCTCCTGATACGATCATGGATGCAGCCATGGCTGCGCATCGCGGCAAGGGCATCCTGTTCCTCTATGGCAATTATGCCGGCGACAACATGAATTTCGACATTGCTGCCGAACTGCTTGAGGAAGAAGAAGGCATCGATGTGCGCACGGTGCGCGTCAATGATGACGTGGCAGCTGCTCCGCCAGAGCGCGCAGATGACAGGCGCGGCATTGCCGGTGACATTTATGCCATCAAGGTTGCAGGCGGGGCAGCCGAAGAATGCGACACGCTGGACGAAGTTGAGCGCATCGCGCGCAAGGCGGTTGGTAATTTGCGGTCGATGGGCGTTGCTGTTGCGGCAGGCTCCATTCCCGAGACCGGCAAGCTGACATTCGAACTGGCCGATGATGAAATCGAGATCGGCATGGGCGCCCATGGTGAGGCTGGGATCGCAAAGCAGAAGATCGCTTCTGCCGATGACGTCGCCGACCAGATCATGGAAAAGATCCTTGACGACATGCCACTTGGAAAGGGCGATGAAATTGCGTTGATGATCAACAATCTTGGCGCAACCACCATGATGGAAATGCTGATCGTGAACCGCCGTGTGCGCCAGATCCTGGCAGATCGTGGCACCATCGTGCACCGCACCGATGTGGGCACATTCCTGACCGTGCAGGAAATGGCGGGCTTTTCCATAACTGTCATGAAGCTTGATGATGAACTGAAACATTACCTCGACCTGCCAGCGCGCTCGGTTGGCCTGTCGAACATGTAAGGACGCAGACGATGAAGGAACTGACAGACAGCCAGGTCGTCGAGATGCTGAGGCAGGTGTCAAAGGCGGTGATTGCCAATGTTGATGTGCTGACTGACGCCGATCTGGCGACCGGGGATGGGGATCACGGAATCGGTATGCGGCGCGGTTTTGAAGCCGCGCTTGAGGTGCTGGTTCCCGGCCTTTCGGTGCAGGATGCATTCAAGAAAACCGGGATGGCAATCATGTCGAAAACCGGCGGTGCAGCAGGTGCGGTTTTCGGCACCTTCTTTCGCGGTGGTGCCAGCGCTTTTGCTGACGCACAGACGCTTGATGCCGCACGGTTTGCAAATTTCCTCGCCCTGTCCGCGCAAGCTGTCTCGAAGCGTGGTGGCGTTGAAGAGGGCGCAAAAACCATGGTGGATGCCGTGATGCCTGCGGCCCGTGCCGTTGGTGCGGAAGCAAGCGATGATTTGCTGGCGGTGTTCACAGCAGCCGAACGTGGCGCACTTGAGGGCGTCGAGGCCAGCAAGCCCATGATCGCGACAACCGGCAAGGCGCGGTCACTGGGGGAACGCTCCATCGGGCATCCCGATCCAGGAGCGATTTCGGTGTCGATTATCCTCGGTGCGATGAAGTCCTACGCTGCTTCGCTCTGACAATACCCATTCGAACAAGGAGACAACACGTGGCAGATCTTGACGATATCAAGGATGGCAAGGATTGGGGCGAAGACCGCCCGGTAGATGTCAGCCGGTTCTTTCTGAAAGGAAGTGAACATTACGACTGGGGCATGAAAGCCCGCCTCTCCAACATTTTCCGCCCCGAAAGCGGACGAACGGTGATGCTGGCTTTTGATCACGGATATTTCCAGGGTCCCACCACCGGATTGGAACGCCTGGATCTCAGCATTGCACCTCTGGCACCTTATACAGATGTGTTGATGTGTACGCGCGGTGCCTTGCGGACAGTTATCCGGCCGGAAACGAAGAAACCTGTCGTATTGCGCTGTTCTGCTGGCAACAGTATTTTGACAGAGCTGTCAAATGAACTGATCAGTGTCGAGATTGAAGATGCGATCCGGCTTGGTGCGTCCGCGATGGCTGCACAGGTCTATATTGGTGCCGAGTATGAGCACAAATCCATTTCCAATGTGGTCAAGCTGATCGACAGCGGTACGCGCTACGGCATTCCAACCATGGCGGTCACCGGCGTGGGGGCGGACATGGTCCGCGATGCGCGGTATTTCGGGCTGGCAACGCGTATCGCTGCAGAGATCGGCGCGCAGTTGGTCAAATCCTATTACGTCGAGGAAGGTTTTGAGAAGATCGTGCTGGGTTGTCCGGTTCCGATTGTCATCGCCGGTGGCAAGAAGCTGCCGGAGCGCGATGCGCTTGAGATGGCTTACCGTGCGATTGATCAGGGTGCCGCAGGCGTGGATATGGGACGTAATGTGTTCCAGTCTTCAAACCCCGTTGGCATGCTTCAGGCGCTGGAGCAGGTCGTGCATCACAACATGACGGGCGCTGATGCCTATGCCCTTTTCCAGGATGCAAAACCATTGAACGCGGATTGATTTTTAGACCCAAGACTGTCCGTCCGGCTGCCGGGCGGACCATAGAATGAGTGAGGACACCCAATGCAGAACCGATGGAACGAGCGCGACGCGGCGGGTTACACGTCAGATCTGGAATTGCGTGCCTATAGCTCTCGCCTGGTCGGCATGGACACTGATCTGGTTCTGCATGGCGGCGGCAATACATCGGTCAAATCCGTGCATCGTGATCGCTTCGGTGTGGAACATGAAGCGATCTGGGTCAAAGCCAGCGGCTATGATCTGGGTCAGATGTGGACCGAGGGCTTCACGGGGCTGAAGCTGGAGCCGCTGTTGCAACTGGCACAGCTTGATCTGCTGTCTGACTCTGACATGGTCAATGAAGTGAATTGTGCCCGGTTGGATTCCAATGCCGCCAATCCCTCCATCGAGGCGATCGTGCATGCGGTCATTCCCTTCAAATTCGTCGATCACACTCATGCCAATGCCGTGCTGACAATTTCCAACAGCGCACCAGAGATGTTTCAGGACATTTTTGGAGATGAAGTTCTGGTGCTGCCCTATGTCAAACCGGGGTTTGATCTGGCGTTGCAGTTCCGCGATGCGGTCGAGCGCGGTTTGCTGGAGCAATACAGCGCCATCATCTTGCAGCATCATGGCGTCTTCACATACGCTGACACAGCGTGCAGTGCTTACGAGCGGATGATCGATGTGGTGGCGCGCGCCGAGACTGCGCTGGCTGACAAAGCGGGCCATGTGTCGCGCCCCGACCTAGGCCCTCAGAACACGGTTGATATTGCCCGTACGCGCGGCGCTGTCGCTGATGCGGCTGGCAAAGCGGTGCTGTCGCTTCCGGTGTGCAGCGTTGAACCCGGACAGGTGCATGCCATGGCTGAACAGGCCAGGCACGGCACGTTGACGCCGGAGCATGTCATTCACAACAAACCGTTTCCGGCGGTGATCGGCGATGACCCGACAAAGGCCGTCGCGTCGTTCTCCAGCGCTTATGAAGAATATGTCGATCCGCACAACAATCCGCATTTGACGATGCTGCCTGCTGCGCCCAATTGGGCGCTGTTCGAGACCGGCCATGTGCGCAGCTTTGGGGTAAACCTCAAACGCGCGACCATTTCGCGCGACGTTGCCCTAGCTACGACGCAGGCTCTTGGTCTTGCTGCGGAACTGGGCACCTGGCAGGGCCTTTCGACTGAAGATCTGCGTGATCTGGAATATTGGGAACTTGAGCAGGCCAAGCTGAAGAACCAGAAGCCTGATGCCGATCTGGCTGGCAAAGTCGCGCTTGTCAGCGGTGCCGCGACCGGCATTGGACATGCCTGTGCCCATGTGCTGCGTGAGCGTGGCGCTGTGGTCGTTGGTCTGGACATCAACCCGGATATTCTGACCTCAATGAACAGTCCTGATTTTCAGGGAATTGTCGTTGATTTGACGGATGAGGGACAAATCATTGCTGCCCTGGCGCATGTGGTTGAAAATTATGGTGGGCTCGACATTGTTGTGTCCAATGCGGGTGTTTTCGAAACCGGTCATACAGTGGAAACGATGGAAGATGCGGTCTGGGACAAGACCCTGGCAGTGAATCTCACTTCTCACCGGGTGCTCATCAAGCATGCTGTTCCCTTTCTGCGTCACGGTATCGACCCGGCCATTGTCTTTATCGGTTCACGAAATGTTGCGGCTCCGGGGGCAGGTGCTTCCGCATATTCTGTCTCAAAGGCCGGTCTGACCCAGTTGATGCGTGTTCTGGCGCTTGAACTGGCGGGAGAGGGGATCACTGTCAACGCGGTTCACCCTGATGCCGTTTTCGATACGGAACTGTGGACACCCGAAGCGTTGAAAAGGTCGGCAGAGCGTTACGGACTGACGATCGAACAGTATAAGATGAGAAACCTGCTTGGGCGGGAGGTGACGTCCCGCCATGTCGGCCTTGCGGTCGCAGCATTTGTTGATGGTACCTTGCGGCGGACGACCGGCGCGCAAATGCCCGTCGATGGGGGCAATGACAGGGTGATCTGAGGAATTGGCGGCTGCAAAGTGTCGCTCTCTGTCGATTCCCTCCTGGTGCCCGATCATAAGTCCTTGTTCCGGGGCATCGAACAATTCCGCATCAACAAGAGCCGCTCTCATTCTGCCTGAGGTTGTATCTTCACGCATTGATATTGATTGAGATCAACACCATCTTTGATCACATCAGTTAAAATTCACTGTAGAACAGGAGAACCCGGACATGTTCAAGATCACACAACCATCCGCGAACCGGTTGGATATAGAAATTAATGGCAGTCTTGACGCAGAGACTATGCGCACAGCGCTGGATGATCTGATCGAAAAATCCGAGAATATCCAAAATGGTTGCATGCTTTACAGGATAACTGATTTTTCCCTGCCGACTATGGGTGCACTCGGTGTTGAGATGGCCCGCCTGCCGAAGCTGTTTGGCCTTCTTGGCAAGTTCGATAAATGCGTCGTTCTGAGTGATTCAAACTGGCTCAGAAAAGCCGCTGTCGTTGAGGGCGCGCTGTTACCGGGCATCGACATAAAAAGCTATGAGTTTGACGAGATCGATGCGGCAGAAGCCTGGTTGAACTCCGGTACCTCATAGAGGGTCCCGCAATCCAGAGTATGCATTTGGCATGAGCCGGTCCTATTCCTCACGTGATGGCGTGTGATGGATGTTGTGAAGACCAATTTCTGAGATTGAGTTGACCCCACAAAGACCCATTGTGGTTTCAAGTTCGTTGATTATCATTGCGAATGCCTTTTCCACGCCTGCCTGCCCACCGGCACCCAAACCATAGAGCATTGCGCGTCCCATCAATACGCCATCTGCCCCGTATGCGATGGCGCGAAAGATATCCTGACCCGAGGTGAAGCCGCCGTCGATAAGTATCTCGCAGCAATTGTTCAGCTCCCTGACAATGGAGGGAAGCACTTCTATGGTTGCGGGTGCACCATCGAGCTGGCGTCCGCCATGGTTGGACACGATGATTGCATCTGCACCCGCATCAACCGCGAAGAGCGCATCTTCGGGCGATAGAATTCCCTTCAGAACAAGCTTGCCTTTCCAACGATCACGCAGACGTTTGACATCATCCCAATTCAATGTCGGGTCGAATTGTTCATTGGTCCATTCGGCCAGGCCCTTACGGCTGTCCAGACCTTTTACGTGTCCCTGCAGGTTTCCAAAACGCATATCCTGATGACGCAACATTCCGTAGCACCATGCGGGGCGTCGCATGAGGTCCAGAATATTTGCCAATGTTGGCTTTGGAGGCGACGACAGGCCATTGTGGATGTCCTTGTTGCGCTGACCGACCATTTGCAGGTCCAGTGTCACAACCAGCGTCTCGACTCCGACTGCTTCCGCCCTCTGGATGAGGCGCTCGATGAAATCCCGGTCCCGGATTACGTATAGTTGAAACCAGAAATTCCTGGATGCTGCATTGGCGACCTTTTCAAGGGACGCGATGCTGACAGTCGACAGGCAATAGGGAATTCCCACAGTCTCGCAGGCTTTCATTGCCTGAATTTCACCATTTGGCCAAATGACACCGGTCAAGCCAGTTGGAGCGACGGCCAGAGGCAAACGCGTTGCCTCTCCCAGCAGTGACGTGCGCGCTGTCCGGTTTGATACATCAACAGCCACGCGTTGCCTGAACCGAATTTTGGCAAGTTCCGCACTGTTTGAAATATGTGTACTTTCTGTCCATGACGCCCCGTCGACATAGTCGAAGAACATCTTTGGAATGCGTCGCCGGGCTATCTTCCGCAAGTCCTCGATGCAAGCTGCTCTTTTCATAGTGCTTGCACCTCAATGGCGTAATCTGTTGTCCACTTCTCTCCGGCAGTGAATTGAACGCCAGTTTTCACATTTGATGCGGCAAGGGGGGCTGCACCGCTATTGGCAACGGCACATCCCAGGTCAAACGGGGCTGATACAGGTTCGATTCCTAGCGCCTGAAAACGGCCGTTCCAAGGGTATGCGGTTCTTCCCCTGTTTGATATCCAGAGATTGCAGCTTCCAAAATCTTTTGGATTCCATGAGACAGTCGCTGAATAATTCTCAGCGTAATTTTCCAGTGTGGCACGTCCGTTTGCGCCCGCAACAAGCACGATTTCTTCGGTTTGGATATCCAGTGGGTGTCGCGTCAAATCAACAGATGAACCGTCTGCCCAGCGAGCGGTTTCAAGGCTTTCAAAAGTTGCTCCGTGTGGCAGTTTGGAAACGCCAAGCTCGGCATCGACAGGATAGGTGTGAACAGTTGTGGCGCCCGCCACACTCAGTTTTGCGTCACCCTGTTTTTCTGGCAGCTTGAAGACAGGATGAATCCCGATTGGCAGAAAGCAGTCCTGACGTGGATGGATTTCAAGCTCGAACTCCAGTCTTGGTCCGGCATTCGAACCGGAAATTTTCCGTACCAGACGTTTGATGGGATGGGTTTGCGGATAGAGAAGCTCAAGTTCAATTCCACCATCGAAGAGATCAATGACAGTCCATCGTGCATTCGCACCGGGACCATGGAACCAATCCCCTATATCACCTTTGTATTGGCTTGTCGGAGCCCAAGCTGGTGGGAGGTCGGTTCGTGTTTCCGGCATGCCGAAGGGAACACAGACCCATTCACCGCGGAGCTTTTTCAGCAGTTGTGGAAGTTCTTGAAATTCCGCAGTTGCATCATGCTCCCAAGGAGCAATTGCAAATGGCTGGATCAAACGGCCATCTTCAAGTCGAAAATTCACAGGCGCACACATCGCCCCTGGCAGGGCAATGGTGAATGCACCATGTTTCCATGGAACCGTATAGCTGTCTTCACGTGCATTCATGGTTTCACCCCGCTGTCGGCGGAAAGGGAAAACTGGTTTTCAACCACTCCATTTGAACCTGCAGGCATTGAAAACAGCGATCCGGCATCGGGACTTGCAAGGAAATCTGCCGTGGTGAAATCGACCGTGGCTGATGTGATGACAATCTGGTCCATATCCGGTCCAAAAAAGGTCGCCGAGGAGGGGCGTCGCACAGGCATCGGGAACTCCTTCACAAGATGGCCGTCTGGTAAAATTTTTCGGATGTTCCAGCCGTCCCATTGGGCCGACCAGATACAGCCATCGGCATCAACCGAGAGGCCGTCTGGAAAACCTGCCCCATGCGAATGGTCATAGAAGACGCGCTGGTTGGACAGCGCGCCATTGTGTGCATCAAAGTCGAAGCAATATGTCATCCGCGCTGTTGTATCGTTGATATACATGATTGCTCCATCGCGGCTCCAGCCAATCCCGTTGGGCAACTCAAACTCGCAATCGACCATCTCGATATGTCCGTCCGGATCGACGCGGAAGAGACGCCCGCCACTGAATTGTTCGGGTGCATTGATGTCATCAATCATGGTGCCAACCCATAGACGCGCTTGCGCGTCTACGCAGCCATCATTGGCCCTGAAGGTCGGAGCGTCGATGGGCAAGGTCGCGCGCGTTGATGTGGTTCCGTCTAGAAGATTCAGAATCAGGATGTCAGCTCCAGCGGCCACAACCAGCTTGTCAGGGTCGGATGTAAGAGCAATGCAGCCGGGCCTGTTTGGCAGTATCCAGACCCCGGTCTGGCAACCTTTCCTTGGATCGAAACGCGAGACCCGGCGACGTCTGATATCGAGCCAGTATAGGAGCTCAAGCCGGTTGTCCCATAGTGGTCCTTCAGCGAGCGTGGCATTCGCCTGAAACAACACCTTCACGCCATCTGTCTCCGCACTGTCGAATTTCATGAAACATTCCTTGCCAACTTATATGATGTCATATAACCTTACAACATTGGTGCCGATGGGCAAGGGTTTATTTCCCGTTCGAAATGGTGCCGCTACAAGGATTGGAGGAGACATTATGTTAAAAATGAAAAAGTACCTTTTAGGGGCTGCCGCAATATGTGCTTTCGGGACCGCCGGTTACGCTCAGGATGCTGTAACGATTGCAGCCAACACATTCTCAACAGAGCTTTGCGATGTTGCTGATCCGGCCGCTGTGGCAGACATTCCGGCTGCTGTTTCCGGTTTTACCGGCTATGATTCAGCTGCTGGCGACTGGTTGTCAGAACCTGAAGCAAGTGCGCTTTCAGGAAAGCGGGTTGCGCTCACGGTGATGGGTTTGGGTCAACCGTATTTCCTCGCAATTTCGAACCATTGGGAACGGCTTGCAGAGAAATATGATTTTGAACTGAGAGTGTTTGACGGTCGTTTTGATGCGGGCACCGTTCAACGTCTTGTCGATGATGCCATTTCCTGGGCACCAGACGCAGTGGCTTTCGCTCCGCTTGACAGTGATGCTGCCGTTCCACAGGTCAAGCGTATGCAGGATGAGGGGATTACAGTCGTCACCTATAATGTTCAACCTTCGCAGGTTGTCGCTCCTCGTGTCTTTGCAAATGACTTTGATGGACCCCGTTTGGTGGGATGCAACACTGCGAGCTATTATCTCGAGCGCTTTGGTGACAAGCCAGCGGTTATTGGCGTTGTTGATTATCCCCAATTGCCTCAGGTTCAGGACCGCAGAAACGGCTTCCTGTACGGATTTTTGTCTTTGATTCCAACCGCGACTGTTGCTCAGATGGTTGATGGTGGTGCCGTTATCGATCGTGCAAACGCTGCTTCTGCCGACATGTTGCAGGCGCATCCGGATATCAATGTGATATTTGGCATCAACAATGACAGTTCACTGGGTGCGTTGGCAGCGCTTCGTGCGACCGGCAATTATTCTGCCGATTGGGGTGTGGTCTCTTCGGTGGACGGATCTGAGCCAGTCATGTCTGAACTTGGCAGCAATGATTCACCACTGAAAGCTGAAAGCGGATATCCGCCATATGATTTCAGCATTGCAACCTTCAACCTGCTTGCGGCCGCCCTGTCCGGGGATGCTGACGAAAACACCCAGGTGGTTGTCGGATACCCACCTGTATTGCCGACAGAAGAAGGTATCGCGAGCTGGCTTGATCAGCAATATCCGCGCAACTGAATGACTGCGCGCGGCCCCAGGGGTCGCGCGCCTGTCTTCAAGTGTGGAGCGGGTTTACAGTCTTGCCAAACGACCATCTTGCAAAGAATAAAAAAGGGAAACAATCATGGGTTCCAGTCCCCTCCTGGAGGTGAAAGGGCTGTCGAAAGCGTTTCCCGGTGTTCAGGCTCTGTCGCTGGTTGATTTCGATGTCAATGCTGGCGAGGTCCATTGCCTGATTGGAGAGAATGGCGCTGGCAAATCAACGCTCGTCAAGATACTTGCCGGAGCGCAGCCGCAGGATGCCGGTTCCATTGTCCTGGATGGCAAAGAGGTCAGCTTCAACAATCCTCTGGACGCTCAATTGGCCGGTATTGCATGTATCTTCCAGGAGCTGAATGTTGTTGGTGGATTGACGATTGCAGAGAATATTGTGCTTGGAAGCGAACCAACCCGAATGGGTTTTTTCGACAAGGGCGCTGCTCAGAAAATTGCTCAGGATTTATTGACCGAGATCGGGTTTTCGGAAATTGACGAGACGCAAATCTGTGGCGGATTGTCGACGTCTGAAAAGCAGGCTGTGATGATCGCGAAGGCACTGCGCCAGAACGCAAAGATCATCATCATGGATGAGCCGACATCTCCGCTCGAGGACGCCGAGGTGCGGAAGCTCTTCAATGTGATCCAGAAACTCAAATCAGCGGGCAAGGGCATCATCTATGTGTCCCACAAGATGCGTGAAATTGACGAGCTTGGGGATCGTATTACCGTTTTCAAAGATGGCGCGCAGGTTGCGACAGTGACGCGTGGTGAGGCCAATAGCGAAGATCTGGTTCGCTTGATGGTTGGCCGCCAGATCAATGAAATGTTTCCCGAAAAAACTCACACGCCCGGCGATGTTGTTTTGAAAGTCAGGCAGATCAGTGGCCCGAAAATCCGGAATGTGAGTCTGGAAGTTCGCAGGGGTGAAGTTTTGGGTGTCGGAGGACTTGATGGCGCCGGAAGAACGGAATTGTTGAGATCGATTTTCGGTGCCGACCCTGTGAGACAGGGTTCGATCGAGGTTGATGGGCGTAACATACCGTTGAATTCCACAGCCGCATCGATCAGGGCAGGCCTTGCTCTGGTGCCGGAGGAACGGCGCAGCCAAGGCCTTATTCCTGTGCTGTCGGTGTATGAAAATGCAGCTCTTGTCTGGGACGAGTATCCTGATCGGAGAGCGAGTTCAGACCCCAAACCACGTGCAATCGGTGACGTAATCAGTCGCTTGAACGTCAAGACGCCAAGCTTGTCACAACGTATCTCCAAGTTGAGTGGGGGCAACCAGCAGAAGGTCGTTCTGAGTAAATGGTTGCTCGCAGAAACCACCGTGTTGCTGCTTGATGAGCCGACGCGCGGCATAGATGTTGGCGCCAAACGAGAAATCTATCAGATCATGTGCGAGCTCGCACAACAGGGCATGGCCATTGTTGTGGTGTCATCGGAATTGCCAGAGCTTCTGGGATTGGCTGATCGCATCATCGTGATGAACTCTGGTGAAATCGTCGGTGAACTGCCCGGCGATACCAGTGAAGAGGAAATTGTGGCGCTCTCAATGACACACGGCACGCCGTCGACAAGAGCTCAAAATGAAAAATAAAGGCGAGGCACGAGCGTTGAATCAAGAAATACCAGGCCTTTCAGCAAGAACGGATTTTCAGATAATGGGCATGCTCAAGAACAGCCATAACCTTCAGACCGTAGCGACCCTGACGGTGCTCGTTTTGATGAGCGCGGTTTTCGCATCATTCAGTGACAGATTTTTCACTGTTTCCAATTTTCAGAATGTCATGAGAAATGCAGCTCCGCTGATCATTGCAAGTTGCGGAATGACCGCAGTCATGATTGCCCGTGGACTCGATCTGTCGGTCGGCAGCGTTCTGGCGGCCGCTTCTGTTCTGGCGGCGTCACTCGCAGTGGCCGGTTTCCCCTTATATATCGCATTCGCATTGGGTGTTTCTTTTGGCGCCTTTGTCGGGCTTGTGAATGGACTTATCATTGCAAAGATATCGGTCAGCCCGATCATCGTGACTCTGGGAATGCTCAATATTACCCGCGGTATTGCCTATCTGATTACGCCAAGCGCGATATTGGTTGGTCTTCCCGGCAATTGGAGTGACCTTGGAACAAGCAAGGTCATTGGTCTACCCCTGCCGATTGTCATCGCTGCACTTGTCGCCATGTTCTTTCACGTCCTGATGAGCCAAACGACGTTCGGCAAGCGCATATATGCGGTTGGCGGCAATGAGGAGGCCGCCCGATTGTCGGGTCTCAACGTATCTCGCACATTGATACTCCTCTATCTGCTGTGTGGTGCAACTGCTGCGCTGGCAGGCATTGTTTTGTCGTCACGCGTCGGCGTCGGTGACCCTAATGTTGGCATCGGTTTTGAGTTGCAAGTCATCGCGGCTGTCATCATCGGAGGCACCAGCCTGTCTGGTGGTGAGGGGCGGATCATAGGGACAATAATCGGGGCGTTGATCATCGCTGTTCTGGGCAATGGATTGAATTTGGTTGGCGTTGAGCCGTTCTGGCAATGGGTCGCTCAGGGGACTGTTCTCATCGTCGCAATCATCGTCGATCGACAAGTGCAGGATGGCGTCAACCGCGCTAACAAATGAGGGTGAAATGATGAATTGGAAAGATCAGGAAAAAATCGCAGTTGTTACGGGGACCTCGGGAATTGGTCTGGGTGTCGCTCAAAGGTTGCTCAAGGATGTGTTCGGTATTGTTCTTTGTGGCATTGACGCAACCGCCAATGCCGAGGCCGCCAGGGTCACTGCAGGCAAGCCCATAAAAATTGTGCAAATTGATGTGTCTCAAGAGGATGCGGTAAAGGCTTTTGCAAGCGGTCTGGCATCCGAAATCGACGGCATAGATGCGTTGGTGAATTGCGCAGGCATACAGCCATATGGAACCATTTCAACCACAACTCCCGAGGCGTGGCGGCGGGTCATTGACATTAATTTGACCGGCTATTTCAACATGTCGCATTTCCTGTATCCGCTGCTTTCATCCCGGAAAACAGCTTCAATCGTGAATATTGCGTCGGTTCAGGGGCATTCCAATCAGAACAACGTGCTTGCTTACGCGACCAGTAAAGGTGCCATTCATGCGCTGACGCGGGCTATGGCGGTTGATTGTGCGAAGGACGGCGTACGCGTGAATTCAATTTCACCGGGGTCGATCCGCACGCCACTGCTTGAGTATGCGGCCCAGGAACTGACACCGCCGGGGGGAGATCAGGAGGAGACGCTTCGAGAGTTTGGCCGATCGCACGCGATTGGCAGGATCGGGACCGTCGAAGAGGTTGGTGGGCTTGTTGCGTATCTGGTTGGGCCTGAATCGGGTTTCTGTATCGGGGGTGACTTTCTGATTGACGGTGGCCTGAAGGCCAAGCTAGGCGTCTAAGTTGAACCGATACCGGGAGATTGAACGTGAAAACCGGACTTAGTGGGACACCTGCAGGCTCAAAGCGTGCCAAGGCCGACCTTCCCGAAATCATTGCGGATAATATCCGGATGCAGATTGTGAAGGGCGAGCTTACAACCGGAAGCAAATTGCCAACAGAGCAGGAACTTTGCAACTACCATGAAGTCAGTCGCGTTGTGGTTCGGGAAGCGGTGGCCCGGCTCCGTCACGAGGGGCTTCTTGTTTCTCAGCAAGGCAAGGGGGTCTTCGTCGCCTCTTTGGAAAATGCACGTTTCTTGAGCATCTCGGACGGTTATCGCACCAAGCCTGATGATTTCCGGAAACTGTATGAACTGCGAAATATTCTCGAAAGTGGAACGTCAGCTCTTGCGGCTCTGCATCATGACGCTGACGATATGACGTTGCTGGAAAGCACGCTTGAACATATGAGCAATGGAGATATCGACCCGGATGATTATGTCGCCGCTGACATGGCATTTCACCGGGCTATTGCATCCGCCAGCAAGAATGCTTTCCTGGTCTTGTTCATTTCCTTTGTGGATTCCAAATTGAAGGAAGCAATTTCCATCTCTCTGTCGCGTCTGGATTTTGAGAAAACGGTTTCAATTTCAGCTGACGAGCACAGCGTAATTCTTGAATGTATCAAATTGCGGGATTCTGAAGGTGCCCGGCTTGGTATGCAAACCCATCTTGGGAATTCAGCCAAGCGTTTGGGAATATGAAAATTTCTATAAACTCATTCGCTTGAGTTCGTGTCTGGAAGACGGGCTTGGCTGCGCGTGGAAATATGCCATCTGTCAAGAATTGTCAGATGGTATCCGTCCAATGCTCGGCCCCGACACGTTTTCAGTCAGACAGGCAAATTTCAATCCTGTGTGATCCCGACGTCAAGATAACGGTCTCACCCGTGCTGTCTTTCTTGCGATCCTCGAGATTCCAACTTGTTGAGCCGGATAGTTTCCCTGCTAATCTATCGATTGCGATGGCGCTCGCGCCGGGGTTAGAGCGTCCATCGACAAGCCCCAGCCGCGGAAAGTATCCTCGGTCTACATCCGATATGGTATCGAGCCAGATTGACGTGCCCTCAGCGCAGCATCGACTGGAGATATAGGCGAGGCGTGCGCGGTCTGCGGCCTTGCTCTCGCTGTGGTCCATTTTAGCCGGGTTGCTGTCGCCTGTGGCAATCTGGATGTGCGCCTTCTTGCCAGCAGCACGCGCTTGCGCCGCACATTGCGGTGCCTGCTCGAGCGGATCCTGGTCGTGTCTGATGCGGAAACTCAATCCGCTAATGTTGCTTTGCAAAAGCCATTCGGGAATCGTGGCATCTGGTGCAAAGCCATGCGCAATGAAATGTATGAAGGTTCCCTTGCCGGATTCACCTCCGGACTGCATAAGGGGAGAGACAACAGTCTCGCAATCAAGTTCATTGCCCAACGCTTCGATGGCAGGAATTGCGGCTTCCATATCGTCCAGAGGTAGAATGATCTCGACTGATGCTATGTTGCCCCGCGCAGCTGTCAGCGCTTCATGCGTCTTGGCGTCCGGAAGGCCGAAGCCAAAGACCTGAAACACATAACCATCCGAGGCCAGCAGTTGCACGCGCGCGCGTTTCTCGGGATCGACAATGTCATCCAGCGGGATGCGAAAGCGGCTTAAACCGGACTCCCAAAGCGCTGCGATGAAGTAATCGTCACGCGCGGGCTTGCGTCTGAATTCATCGACTGCGCCCGACGGGGCGATTTCTGTCACATGCGCCCAACTTGCTCGCATGGTTGCGCCAAAACCGGACGAAACGGGTCTGGATGATCCAAACGTTTCCCGAAATGGTTCAGCCTGGTCAGGGATGTGGTCGCCCTTGCCGATTTCGGGCTTTGTTTCCGGTGAATGTTCTATACCGGCCTGCACACCCAAGCCGTGGCTGCGAAGAAACCTGATGCGGTGGGCTGAAGGTTCGATATCGACCACCAGAAAACCAAGTTTTGCGCCATCGTCGCGTCCGAAACTGTCATCGCCCGGCGGGACAGCAAACAATCCGGAATAATCATGTCTGACGAACGAAAGAGCGGGCAGGGTATAGGACCGAGTCTTGCCGTAATTGTTATAGAAAAAATTATGAACGTGGCCTGAAAAACAAGCCTCGACCGCAAACTTCTCGAACAGGTCCAAAAGGCGACTGCGCCCTGGTTCACCCAGATTGTCATAATGCTCATGCTCATCTGGCGCGCAGATAAAGGGTGGATAATGGACGAAAAAGAAAATCCGTTTTCCGTTTGCTGTCTGCAGCGTTCTTTCGATCCAGTCCCATTGTTCGATTTCGAAATCGAGGCCTGAATTGAGAAGCTGCGCATCGATACCGACGAATACGCATCCGGCGTGTTCAAAACAGACCCGGTCGTGCCCATAATCGCGCCGAAATGCATTGACGAAAAAATCCGAGACCGGTTTTGCCGGGTTCCATGTGAGCGGTTTGTCTCCCACATCATGATTGCCTGGAATGATGGTCAGAGGGCATTTCAACTGGTCGAGAATGTCACCGGCCCGCCGGGATGCCTCATCATATCCGGCATGACCTGGAAGCGGCTGGATGACATCGCCCAGATGCACCGCAAAATCCGGCGCGAGTTTATTGATTGCGGTGACAGCAGCTCTGGCACGCGCGTTGGAGTGGCGATTGATGCTCCAGGGCGAAGAGGTTTCTGTCTCGCTGGCATTGATATGGGTGTCGGTCAGGACAACAAAACGAAATGACGCTTCGGCCTTGCCGTTCGGTGATGGATTACCTTCCATTCAGCAAGCTTCCCCTGTCCGTCCAGCCATCAGATCGCGTTCCAGTCGGACCATATCGCCGCGATAGGTCGCCAGACCGATATAGACTGCGGTTCCGTCCTGATCACAAATGACGCGCCTGACCTGTCCAACCGGCGCGCCAGGCTCCAGATTGAGCATGTCGGAGATTTCAAAGTCGGCGGCCTCGATGGTGAGGCACTGCCGGGCGCTCGACAATTCGATGTCTTCCATTCCATCCAGCAGCCGGATGATCATCTCGGAATCAAAGCGTGCCGGTGCACGCTGATAGAGGCGACGGTCAATGAAAATTTCCAGAACGGCATAAGGAATGTCGTTGGTGAGATGGATTCGGCGCATGAAGCGGTAAGCCGGCGCCGGCGTTCCTTCACCTTCGTTCAGGGTTGGGCTTTGTACTTCGTCATCGACGCGGATCATCCTGACTTTCGAGGTTTCCACCATCTTCAGCAGATCGTCCCAACCGGTTTCAAGTGTGATCCAGCGTTTGGGCGTGACGGTATCCGCAACGAAAGTTCCGCTGCCCTGCTGTCGCCTGAGCAGACCTTCATTCTCCAAAACCTGAATTGCCTGCCGAATTGTCACAACTGCAACCTGGTATTTCTTTGCAAGCGCCTGATGCGAGGGGAGGCGCTCTCCCGGCGAAAGCAAGCCGTTGTAAATCCGGCGACGGATCAGGGAGGCGATGGTCGTGTAAAGCCGCCCTTGGGGTATAGTCATCTGGTTACTCATATGATTATGATAAATTCCTTGGAAACGTAAAGTCAATCAGCCAGCGCCAGAAACCGCCCTTTTTGTTGCAATTTAGGCGTTTCACGCTCGATTAAAACAAGATGTTGATCGAAATTCATTCTGTGGTTAGGATGATTAAATTCATTCTGTTCTTAGGATGTCTTAAGAAGATTTCATACACGGAAGGTAACATAATGACCAGACTGATTTCCGCGCTCGCAGCGTGCATCCTGGCGGCGACGCCAGTGGCAGCCCAGGATTACACACCGGACGAAGTAAAACTCATTGTCAATTTCGGGGCCGGTGGTACCACCGACACCGCAGCCAGAATTATTGCCCAGAATGCAGCCGAACGCCTTGGCATCGAGATTGCCGCAATGAATAAACCCGGTGCAGGCGGCACCCTTGGTATCGCAGAGCTTTCGAAAAGCAAAAATGATGGGTCCGTGATTGGAACTGTCAACATGCCGGCTATCGCGATCATCCCGCAGATGCGGTCGGTTCCTTACAATCCCAAAGAAGATCTGGTGCAGATAGCAGCGGTGATGCCTTATGAATACGCCATATTCGTAAGGGGAGATTCACCCTGGCAAACATGGGAAGATCTGGTTGCAGCTGCGAAAGACAAGCCCGGTTCGATCACCTATGGGCAGGTCGGAACAGGCACAACCAATCATCTGGTGATGTCACGCATCGCAGAAGATCTCGGAATTGACTGGACCGATGTTCCGTTCCAGTCTGGCGTCGAAGCGACCAGTGCTCTGCTTGGCGGTCATGTGGATCTGATCAACAACACAATCGCTTCACTGGTTTCCTCACTTGAAAGTGGCGATGTGCGGGCTATTCTCATCACCAGCGAAGAGCGCTTCAGCACAACGCCGGATGTGCCAACCATGTCGGAAAAAGGATTTGCCTTTTCGCAGATATCCTGGATGTCGATTGCAGCGCCTGCCGGAATAGCTGACGACAAGCGGTCACTTCTGGAAGCTGCTTTCCGCGACGCAGTCGCTGATCCGAAGGTGCTTGAGGCAACGGGCAAACTTGATCTGCATCCTCGCTTCATGTCCGGCGCAGACTACGAAACCCTGCTCGGCAACATGGAAACAGAATGGTCACCGATTCTGGATGAGATGGGTCTGAAGTCAGGTAACTGAAGATAATGGGGGACGATCAGAAAAACGGATCGTCCCGCCATCCGACTGATATGTCGGGCGGACGGGACAAGGATTTGGCCGTCGCGGTTGCGTCGTTGGCTTTTGGCTTTCTGGTGCTTGCTGTTCTGATCCCCCAAAGCATCGGACCGATTGGTTCAAACACGACAATCCTGGCGCTTATCGGAGCGGTCGGCCTTGTCGTGTTTGGGGCCGTTTTAGGATTGGCCGCCTATCGGGTGCGCCCGGTCGGCGGAGATTCCCCGAAAACAGATGCAAGCGGTGACGCGGTTCGAAAGAGCGGAAAGGTGCAGGCGGTCGGCCTCGTGATCGGGGCAGTCATCTATGCCTGGGCGCTTGAGTGGATCGGGTTTCTGCCAGCTTCCTATCTCACACTTGCAGGGCTTTTGTTACTGATGGGCGTCAGGTCAGTTCTGATCGTGCTGGTTCTGCCGGTTGTCGTGCTTCTTGCAATCTATCTCGGTATTGATGTCGGCTTGGGCGCGTCCTTACCGGAAGGCCGCCTGGAGTGGCCGTTCTTGACCCAATCCGGAGCTATTGGCACGGAACATTTCCATGTTTGAACTTCTGGCAGATGCAGCTTCCCTGGCCTTTACAATCGAAAATGTAATCGGCGTGCTGATCGGGTTGATGTTAGGGGCAACACTGGGCGCGATTCCAGGCCTTAATGGCACAATGGCAATTGCGCTGATTGTGCCTCTTACCTATTTCTGGCAGCCGCTATTTTCCATTGCTCTGCTGATGGGATGCTGGAAGGGCAGCATTTATGGTGGATCGATCACCGCGATCCTTCTCAACACCCCGGGCACTCCGGAAGCGGCAGCCACTGCTATTGACGGGTTTCCGCTTCAGCAAAAGGGGCAGGGCCGCAAGGCGCTTCACATGGCACTCTTCGCATCGGTGGTCGGCGCGATCATCAGTGATGTGCTCCTGCTTGGGGCCTCGGGGCCAATTTCGACCCTGGCGCTGAAGTTCGGTCCGGCAGAACTTGCCATGCTGATCCTGTTCTCACTGGTTCTTGTGGCGGGAACGGGCGGCGAGTCGCATCTGAAAGGGCTGATCTCCACCATGCTCGGCATTCTGATCGCCGTGGTTGGGCTTGATCCCATGACCGCGCAGCGTCGAATGACATTCGATATTCTCGAACTTGATGGCGGTTTCGATTTGCTGGCGATGCTGATCGGCTTGCTTGTTCTGTCCGAGATCATCAACCAGATATGGGAAGGCGGAGCGCGGGATGATTACGCGGGAGACGCACCCAAAGGGCTTGATCGGTCGCGTCTGACTTTTGCCGAGATCAAGGATTCTGCCGGGGTCATCTTTCGGTCGAGCATGATTGGATCCTTCTGCGGTGCGCTCCCCGGTGTTGGCGCCATCACTGCTGCCTTTCTGGGCTATGATCAGGCAAGGATGTCTTCGCCAACCCCTGAAAAATTCGGCAAGGGTGAATTGCGCGGCGTCGCCGCTCCGGAGGCTGCGAATAATGCGGTTTGTGGATCAGCGCTGATCCCTCTCGTCACGCTCGGCATTCCCGGTTCCCTGTCGGTCGCCGTGATCATGGGTGCGTTCATGGTTCATGGTGTCTCGCCCGGACCGATGCTGATGATTGAACACCGTGAACTTGTCTATGCGCTGTTTCTGCTTCTGTTGCTGTCGGACATTCTTCTGCCACTGGTCGCGTTGCCCTTGGTTGCGGTTGGTCAGCGGCTTGTCGCGATCCCGAAGAAGTATCTCTTTCCCGTCATCGTTGTGCTGTGCGGCACCGGTGCCTACAGCACCCATCAGAGCCTGTTCGATGTAAAGGTGATGGTCGGCTTTGCAATCCTCGGCTTTGTCATGAAACGTTTTCAGCTCAGCCCGGCCGCGCTGCTGATCGCCTTCATTCTGGCTCCAATGGCCGAGATCTATATTCGGCAAGCTTTGCGTATCTCACGCGGGGAACTGTCAGTCTTTGTGGCCAGCCCACTGGCAGGCGGCTTCGCCCTTGCCACCGTCGCCCTGTTTGGCTGGTCCTATTATCGCGGCCGCAGAGCTTCGCGTCAGAGCGCTCATGCGCGATCAGCAGAGTGACCCGATTGCGCAGGCCAGCCATGGATCAAAAGGAATACAAATCTGATGTATGTTCCTGACAAATTCTCGTTTGAAAATCAGGCTCAGGTCTTCGATTTCATTGAAGAGATCAGGCTTGGCTCCCTTGTATCAACCACACTTGATCCGCACTCAAAAACCGCTTTTCACGCCTCCCATATTCCATTCATGGTGGATCGGGATCGTGGCAAGAAGGGCGTATTGATCGGCCATGTTGCGCGGGCCAACCCGCAATGGCAAGCGCTTCAGGACGGGGGCAATGTCCTTGCCCTGTTCATGGGGCCGTCTGCCTATATCAGCCCCAGTTGGTATCAGACGTCGCCCCGTGCGCCGACCTGGACTTACGTGTCTGTGCAGGTGCAAGGCACCGTTCGTCTGATCACGCAGCTCGATGCCCTGAAATCGATGGTCTTGCGCCTGTGCAATGAAAGTGAGCCGCCCTCAACAGGCTGGGCAGCACGGGATTTGCCAGACAGTTTTGTCGACCGGCTGATCAAGGGGATCATCGGATTCGAGATCGAGATTGACGTTCTCGAAGGCGCGCTCAGGCTCGGTCAGAACAACAATATGGAAGACCGCAAAGGCGTTGCTGAAGCGCTCGCGCAAGGCACGGGACAGCAACCAATTGTGGCCAGTTTGATGCAATCCATTATCGAGCAAGAAACCGCAGACAGCTAGATTTTCTGCGCTCGATGTTCAGAAGCTGACCGGCATAAACAATCGTGTCGTATGGACTTAATTGCAGCGACCAGCGAGGTCGCTGAGCAGTGCCGTGAATGCGTCGGGATGATCCATGCAGGGCAGGTGCCCGGCGTCGTCGACCACATGCAGCGCGGCTCCGGGGACTATATCTGCCAAGCCTTGTACGACAGCTTCCGGCGAGATTGGATCTGCGCCGCCAGCAACGCAAAGCGTGGGCACAGCGATGTTTCGATCACTTTCGGTGAAATCTGCATCTCTCAAGGCCGCACAGGTGCCGCAATAACCTGCTGTGCTGGTCTGAATGAGCATTTTACGGATGCCGGCCATCTCGGCGTCATTCTCAGCGCGATAGGCTGCGGTGAACCATTTGTCCATGACGCCGTCCACAATCGCTTCGACCCCGCCTGCACTGACAGTTTCGATCCGAGCATTCCACATGTCGGGCGTTCCCACCTTGTTGGCGGTGCCGCACAACATCAGTCCACACACCAGTTCCGGTCTTTCGGCATAAAGGCCCTGGGCCACAACACCGCCTGCCGAGATGCTGCAGATGATCGATTTGTCCACGCTCAGATGAACGAGCAGCGCTGCCAGGTCATTTGCATGATCCTTGATCGAAGTGGCGGGAACGGCATCACCAGACAGGCCGTGACCGCGTAGATCGTGCAGCACCAAGCCGAACTGGTCGCCCAAGCGGTCAACCACCTTGTCCCAGATGCGCATGTCGGTGCCAACGGCATTGATAAAGGCAATGACCGGCTTGCCAGACGCCAGATTATGCGTCTGGTAGTGGAGGGAAACGCCCTCAGGAGTTTTATAAAACATAGGGCATTCCTTCGGTATTGATTACCAAATCTGGGTTACGAGTTCGGTCTGGAAATTCGGACGACGCCAATCCTTGTGCATCTTGCCGTCCTTCATGATCATGTGGAAATGGTCAGGACCCACCAGGATCGACTGATCTTCCAGCGGGTTTCCATCGATCAACAGGATGTCAGCCAGTGCACCATCCTTGATAATGCCCAACTCGCCCTTGTGACCCATCAGATCGCCGCCCACTTCAGTGGCGCATTTCAGGGCTGCGGCGGGTGAGTAGCCGAAAAACTTGACGAAATGACCAATGTCACGTGCGTTTTGACCCATCGGCGTAATGGTGAAGCCGTAATCGCCGCCAACCACCACACGCATGTTGCGCTTGCGCATTTCGTGATAGGTGGCGCAGGTGTGTTCAAGCTTGCGTGGCAAACCCATGGACTCAACGATATCTTTGGTCATGCCAACCACATCACCCTCGAACACTGAATTGTGCACGAGCCCAAATGCCGGGCCAACGATAACCCGATCCTTGACCGATTCCAGCATGTCGAGCGCTTCTTCATCGGCAAAATCGCAGTGATATATGCAGTCAACCTTGGCGCGGACGGCGCGTTTGACGGATTCTGCGGCGCGGGAATGGCAGGCCACACGCTTACCCCAATCATGCGCCAGCGCGACACCTGTTGACAGTTCTTCCTGAGTCATCGAGATGATTTCTGCACGCGCATGACTGACGAACTCATCGCCGGACACGTTGAATTTTACATTGTCCACATCTTCGCGACAGCAAAGCCGCACCGCCTGTGCGATTTCCACCGGCCCATCGGCAATCCAGCCAAAGCTTTCCGCCGGCATATGCAATTTTCGCTCGTCACCGAGACCGCCCGTGGTGGTGATTTCCGGACCGGCGGCGCGATAGCGCGGCCCGGCGACATAGCCATTGGCGATTTCTTCGCGCAATACCACATCCAGTCGCATTTTTGAGGAGGCTGCCGAATAGGCCGAAGTGAACCCGTAATCCAGCAACATGCGGGCCGCACGGCAGGTCATCAGCATATGTTCTTCAGGAGGGATTTCTCCCAGATCCTGGTTGCGCGCCGGTCCGCAGAAACTGAGATGGCAATGCCCCTCGACCAAACCCGCCATCAGGAACTTGCCTTCACCGTCGATGACGTCGCTGGCGTTTTCTTCACTGATCTGGTCTTTGCCGCGTGCCACCGTGACAATCCGGTTGCCCTCAATCAGGACTTCACCCGCAAATGGTGTGTCGTCGATCGAGTCAAAAATGGTGACATTCTTGATCAAATATGAACCCATGATTTCCTCCTCAAGGCCATTTAGTTTGCAGCAATTCGTTGATTGCCTGTCGGAACTCGGTGTCCCGATTGCGTGTCTGGCCAGTTGCTGAAATCTTAGGATCAGGAATGGCAAGTGGCCAGAATGAAATGGGTTGAGCAGTCTTGTATGTGAGACATTCAACTTGAACTCTGTAACAATCATGTCATGCTGATCCGGCGTGTTGGGAGGGGTTCATGGCTGATAAAAATCGCACTGGTGTCGACATGGCGATCGAGCTGCTGAAGGCGCTGACAAACGCTGGTGGTCAGTCACGAACCTCTGAGCTGACGACCGCTCTCGATATTCCTCGACCCAGTCTACACAGGATCAGTAAAACCCTGGCCGGCGAAGGGTTTCTGGATCTTAGCCGAGGTGAAATTTCTGTGGGACCGACAGCCGGTCGGTTTGTAGACCGTCGGCGGCAGCAATTTGACAAGGAGTATCAGCGACGGATTTCTGCCCGCGGTAACAAGCGGCCCTCGCGAGCCTCCATCCAGACCGGCGATTGGCAGTTTTCCGAGCCGGTAAAATTGTCTGCACCACATGTCAATTCAGGCAACCGCCCCTTGCGGATCGGGTTTTCCAACGCCTCGCTGAGCAATCCCTGGCGCATTGCCCTGGTTCATTCCATCGAATATGGGGCCGCCAGACTGGGCAAGGCAGTGGAGCGTTTGTCAGTACGCCATGCCGATGATAATTCCGCTCAGCAATGCCAGCATATCGAGGAATTGCTGAGCGAAGGTGTCGATGGTTTGATTGTCAGCGGGGCTGGCACGCTGCAGGTCGATGACTGCATCCGATCCGCCGTTGAGCAGGGCGTGACGGTTGTGTTTGTCGATCGCGGTCCGGTGGCTGATGTGGGAGCGAGCAGTTTTGTCACCAGTTCAGATGCCATCATCGGTCAGATGACAGCTCTGTGGCTGGCGGAAACCCTCAAAGGGCAGGGTAAGCTGTTACTGTTGCCGGGCGAACGATCTGCCAAGCCAGCCAAGCTGCGCCTGGCCGAAGCGATGAATGTTTTCTCAAGATTTCCGAATCTGGAAATTCTGGACATTGCGTGGACCAAATGGAGCGCTGCCAAGGCCAGAGAGATCAGCACGGATTGGATCGGAAAAAGCCGGATTGATGGGGTTTGGTGTGATAGCGGCCAGCATGGGATTGGCTCTCTGATGGCCTTTCACGACGCCGGGTTTGCAGATGGCACAATCCCACCCCATACCGGCGGCGATCTGAATGGCGCGTATAAAATGGCGGTCCGTCACAAGGTGCCGCTTGGCGCAGTCGACTACCCGCCTGCGATGGGTTTGGTGGCTGTGGAAACCCTGCATGCTGCCATGAGCGGACAATGGGTGCAAAAACGTATCGATGTCCCATCAGATGTCATTCTGACAAAAGGTCATGCGACTGCATCGGTCAAACCAACATTGTGGGCAGAAGATCATCTGCGCTGGGATTTGCCCGATGATCTCATTCTTCATGCTGGTATCGGAGAGAGCTACAGTCCGGGGTCTTTTCGGATCAACTATCCGGGCAACAGCTATAATCGGTCCGCAACTCAATTGGCCAAAGTGGTGCAATCATGAGTGTTTCGGGCACGGCGGGTGTGCGCGCCATGGCAGCCATATTGGCAACGCTGGCCGAGCAGGATCATCAAACAGTTGCGGGTCTGTGCGCACGGCATCAGATACCGCGCTCCACTGCTTTTCAAATTGTTGGCAAACTCCTGTCTGCGGGGTTTCTGACACGTCAGGGCAAAGGCCGATTGACGCTTGGTCCTGAAGCCGTGCGTCTTGGTTATGCCGGTTCGGATCTGGCACAATTGGCCGGGCCGGGCGAAGCCATCCTGTCGTGGTTGCGTACTGAAACCGGCGCAGATGTGGCCTTGCTGGCAAACACGCAACCCGCCATCCGTCTTGTGAGCATTCCTGACCGGCCACTTGCACATGATATTGAAGTGCCTGTTTGCGACAATCGGGGAAATCCGGTGGCTTTGGTACAGGTGCTGTGTCGCAAGGGTGCGACACGCGCCGAAAGCGCCTATGCGCTTCATTGCTGTCAACGGGCGAAGGAAAGCCTTGAAACCTATCTGGAAGAAACGGGAGAACAGAGTTGATGCCTACCAAAGACCCATTCAAGATCAGTGACCATGTGGCTGATTTTGCAGAGATATCGAAACACTATTCTGAACGCAGTGCGCAGACGTTGGCGCGGCATCCTCACCAACTTGATATTCCCTATGGCAACAACGCTGCCGAGCAACTGGATCTGATTTATCCCAAGAACCTCACGCAAGGCGCGCCGGTGCACATGTTCATTCATGGTGGATATTGGCGTTCTGGTTCAAAGGCCGATTATTCATATATGGCGGAGCCGGTAATCGCCTCGGGCGGCATCGCCGTTCTGGTCGATTATCCGCTTATGCCGCAAGCGCGTATGCCGCAATTGGTGGCGCAGGTGCGACAGGCGCTGGCGTGGATTAAACATCATATCGCCGATCATGGCGGTGATGCGCAGCGGATCACGGTAAGCGGGCATTCTGCGGGAGCGCATCTTGCCAGCTATATGGCTGCCACCGGTCCACAGGATCAAGAACAGGCGCAAAATGTGCAAAAACTTGTGCTCGTAAGCGGGATTTATGATCTGGCTCCAATCCCCGAGAGCTTTCTTCAGCCTGAAATTGGGCTGACGTGGAATGAGGTTGAAAACTGGTCGCCGCTTGATGCTGATCACGATCCCAATGTTGACCGGGTCATTGTGGTTGGCGGGAACGAGACGAGACCGTTCCACACGCAGGCCGAAGAATTTCAGGCGCTCCTGCCGGAAACAGATGGCAATTTGCGCATTTTGCCCGGACTTGATCACATGTCGATCATTCTGGAAATGGGCGATCCGAACACAGATGCGGGCCAGATTCTGGCAGATGTTGTCGCCAATTCCTGACGAAAACGGGCGCCCGAAGGCGCCCGTTCCCAGATCAATTTATCAAGAGGCTTACTGACCGCCCCAGGCAGCCGGATAGTTGGCCATATCTTCACAGCCGCACATTGCATAATGCAGCGGTGGCATAGCCGGATTGACCATGCTGTCCAAAGTCTCCTGCGTGATTGCTGGCTGCGGCAGAACCCATTCCGGACCAGGTACCGCTTCACCATTCAACACACGTTCTGCAGCGATGATCGCAGTGCGCCACTGATAGTTCGGGTAAGTCGGTGCAATCGCCGTCAGTTTCAAATCCTGCCATTTGCGCAGGAAGTCCTGCTGGTCTTCACCAACGAAGACAGGGATGTCATAGCCGCCGTCTTCGAAAGCTTCGACAGCTGCAACAGCAGTTGCACCGGCATCCATCCACACGGCGTCAATGCTGCCGCGCTGCAGATAGTCTTCCACGATCGATTTGGTTTTTGCATTGTCGCCGTCAGTGAATTCGGCACCAACAATGTTCAAACCGGCATTTTCAAGAATTTTGCGGCCCGCAGAATAACGGGTTTCCAGCACATCCACGCCCGGAAGAATCCGGAGCATCAGAACATTCGCGCCTTCTTCAACATTGTCGACGATGAATTCAGCACCCTGAATGCCGAAACCATAGCCACCCACCGGGTGAACAAAGGTGACAGGGCAGTCGGTGTTGACGCCGCGGTCAAACACCACGACCGGCAACTGGGCACAGGCTTTTTCGACTGCAGGCGTGAGTGCTGCAGTTGTGTTTGGCGAAACGATCAGCAGATCGCATTTGCCGCCCGCCAGCAAATCGTCAATATCGGCAATCTGCTTGTCATCGGAACCTTCAGCGTCGACGTGAATGAATTCACCGATGCTTGGGGTGGCAGCAACCTCTTCGGTCATGTTGGTGTAGCCTACAACACGCCATGGGTTGTTTACCCCGGCATTGGAGAAACAAATGGTGTGCTTGCCTTCCACTGCCATGGATGATGTGTCGACCATGTTATCTTCAAGATATTGCACCCAAGGCATGCCTTCGGGGCCCATCGGGGTCGCAGTCAGCTGTTCCTGCTGTTTTGCAAACTCCGCCGGATCATCAAAATTCTGGGCCTGCGCAAGCGTGTTTACGGAAAACGCCACTCCCGCAGCCACAAACAATCTCAATATTTTCTTCATATTACGGTCCTCCTGTTTGGTTTAGGTCAGTTACTTCGCAGTGATTGATACGCCGCAAAATCTTGTGGTCGGGCCTAGCGCCCCGTTCGTTTACGCCGGTACATAGCCAGCGCCACCGCGATGATCAGGATCAAGCCCTGAACAACCTGGCGCACGGGTTGTGGCAGCCCAAGAAAATTCAATAGTGTGAATATGGCCTGCAGGCTGAGTGCCCCGGCAATCGCAGCTGGCACCGAGCCGCGTCCGCCAAGCAATTGCGCGCCGCCGAGCACGGCGGCGGTGATCGCCTGCAATTCGTAACCATTGCCAACATCTGTCGATACACCGGCAAATCCGCCGAGTAGAATTCCGGTGACCACAGCGCTGAGGGAAGACACCACGAATGCCAGAATGCGCACGCGATTGACTGGCACGCCGCCAAGCCGGGCTGCTTGCGGATTGTCGCCAATGGCGTGAACCATGCGGCCAAAATTGGTGCGATGCATCAGCCAATACAGTGCAAAACCCACCACGATCAGCACGATCAGCGCAACCGGCAGCATGCGGATGACCGGTATATCCATGATGTTGACGCGGCCGAAGAACCTGAACGTGTCAGGCAAATAGCCACGGGGTGATCCGCCCGACCACATGAACGACACGCCGGTCAGCGTGATCATCATGCCAAGCGTGGCGATCAGTGATGGCACTTTGAGGAAGCAGACCACCAAACCGTTGATCAGGCCAACCGCAAGGCCGATGCATAACATCACTGGGATGACCCACAGCGTGGCGCTCGGATCATTATTGGTGAGCATTGAGGATCCGACCACGACCAGCGTGATCAGCGAGCCAACAGACAGATCAAAACCGCCTGACACAAGTACATAGACCTGACCTGCGGCAAGGATCGCCAGAGGGGCAGCCCGTTTCAGAAAATTCATATAGCCGGTTGGCTCGGCAAAATTCGGATTTTGCAACAGGATCGCAGCAATCAGCGCCGCCAGCAGGAAATAGACCGGATTGATGTGCGGCAGAGCGCGTTTTTTGGGCGCTTCGGCTGAACTGAGGGGTTGATCGGTCATGCCACCATCCTCTTGGATCGAACGGCATAAAAGGCCACGGCGGCAACAATGATGACGCCGCGCATGACCTGTTTTGCAAAGGCGTCAACGCCAGCAACATTGAAAATCGAGTCGATCAGCGAGAAGATCATCATGCCAGCCATGGTGCCCCAGATTCCGCCGCGTCCGCCTGCCAACACCGTGCCGCCAATGACAACCACGGCAATGGATTCCAGATCATAAACGCCGTCCGATCCGATCCAGGGCGCACCGGAGCGCAGCCGACTGGCCAGATAGAGACCGGCAATGGCTGCCAGAACGGAGCAAATGATATGGGCATACACAACCACCCGGTCGGTCTGGATGCCGGCAAACCGTGCCGCGTCCTTGTTGCCGCCAACCGAATAGATGTCGGATCCGAATTTGGTGAAGCGCAACACCACCCATGCGGCAATCGCCAACACCAGTAGAAAGATCAGACTGGCCGGCAGTCCGCCAATTTCGCCATAGGCAAACAGCTGAAACTCGACGGGTACCGAGCCGGCAAAATTCGAAACGACGGCAGACAGGCACCCCTGGATGATCAGGCTCATGCCCAGAGTGGCAATCAGCGGATTGACTTCCAGCTTGGCGATCACAAGCCCGTTGAGCAGACCAACCAGACCGCCAAGAGCCAATGCGGCAAGGATAGCGGGCAGGATCATGGCCGGATCACCATTCATGATCACCGAGGCCAACACCGCTGTTGCGGAAATCAGGCTGGCAACAGAAAGATCAATCGATGCGACCAGAATTGCAAATGTCTGGCCGATGGCGGTGATCCCCAGAGCAATCGACCGACCCAGAATCGAGATCAGATTGGAGGCCGTCAGATATTGGGTCTGGCCGGTGCTGACAGCGATGATCACGTAGATCATCAATGCGGCCAATAACAGGATGGCGGGTGCCCAGACCTCAAATCGAAAGCCGGTTTTGGAAGCGGTTGTCATGGCCGGGTCGCTCATGCTGCCACCTCGGTTTCACCGGTTGCAGCCAGCATGATATCGTGTTCCGTCGCACCATGGGTGAATTCGTCCACAATTGTGCCGGCACGCATGACCAATATCCGGTCTGCGGCGCCGATGACTTCCGGCAGATCCGAAGAGATCATCATCACGGCAGCGCCACCGCGCGCCAGATCACGCATGAGATGGTAGATGCCCGCCTTGGCGTTGACATCGATTCCGCGGGTCGGTTCGATGAAAATGAGAACTTTGGGCTTGAGCGCCAGCCAGCGTGCGACAATGGCTTTCTGCTGATTACCTCCGGATAAATTTCCAATATCCTGATCGTATGAGGAGGCTTTGACCTCCATGGCGTCAAGCAAACTGTCCATTGAAGCAAGGTCTGCGTATTGATTGGCCTTGTGGCTGGAAAGCAGAGTGTCAAAGGCGCGGGCGGTCAGCATGCCATTGTCACGCACCGACTGCATCAACACCAAACCTTCTCCCTTGCGGTCTCCAGGCAAAAGGCCAATGCCAGCCTGAATTGCATCGCGTGGATTGGTGAATGCCACTGTCTTGCCGTTCAACCTTACCTTTCCGGATGTAAACGGGTGCTCGCCGAAGAGAGCCATTGCCAATGCTACCCGACCCGCCCCCTGAATTCCCGCAAACCCGAGAATTTCACCGGCTGACAAATCAAAATTGATATTCGACACGCGATCATTCTGGCCATTTCGAACGGACAGGACCTTGGCACCAATTTCATTTTCTGTGGCAAAGGGCGCATAAAAATCTGCGATGTCGCGCCCCACCATGGCGCGGACGATGTCGCCTGGTTTTGGAACATGATCGAATTGGGCCGCGACTTCGCCATCCTTGAGAACGGTGACGCGGTTGGCCAACCGGGTGACTTCACGCATCCGGTGGGTGATGTAGATGATCGCAGTGCCTCGCTCGCGCAACCGGTCCACGGTTTCGAACAGGACCTCGCATTCTGCTTCATTCAAGGCAGCTGTTGGTTCGTCCATAACGACGACCTTCGCATTCAGCGAGATAGCCTTGGCGATTTCGACCATCTGCTGGGTCGCAACGTCGAGGTCGGCGACGATTGCGTTGGGGTCGACACGGGTTCCGGCCCCGAACAGATCCAGGACCCGTCGCGTTTCAGCGCGCATCGCTGCATAGTCGATGATGCCGCGCCGCGTGGGTTCGCGCCCGAGAAAAATGTTTTGTGCAACCGTGCGTTCCGGCAGCAGGGAGAATTCCTGATAGATAACGGAAATTCCACCCTTCAAAGACTGAACCGGATGGGTGAAGCTCTTGGTGGCACCATTCAGAAGAATTTGACCAGCATCGGGCTGATAGACCCCTGAGAGAATTTTGATCAGAGTGGATTTACCCGCGCCATTTTCCCCGACAAGTGCGTGCACTTCGCCAGGCTCAACCGCGAAACTGACATCATTGAGTGCCCGCACGCCCGGAAAGCTCTTGGAAATTCCGCGCATTTCAATGACGGGAGTAACGCCGTTTTTGTTCATTCAGCGGCCTCCCATTGGGTGCGGATAAAACCGATCGATTGAGAAAACAATGTTTCAAAATCTGGAAATAGTGGACGCCAGACGCGGGTGGCGGCTGCCAGTTCCGGTAATCCGGCACCAAAAGCCTCAACAATCAACCAACCATTATAGTCCTGTCGTTTGGCAGCAGAAAAAATCTCGGCAAAATCAATGTGCCCGGTGCCGGGGATGCCCCGGTCGTTTTCTGAGACGTGCAGGATACCCATATGCCCTGCGATTTTTGCCATGGCTTCGGTCTGGTTCTTTTCCTCGATATTGGCATGGAAGGTGTCGTACATGATCTTGAACGCAGGGTGATCAACCGCTTTTACATAAGAAGCAGCCTGATCCATCGTGTTCAGGAAATGTGTTTCGAAACGGTTGAGTTGTTCAAGACTGAGAATATAGCCATTTCTCTGCGCCCGCTCCGCCATGGCATGGTGCGCCTCTGCGCCAAACCGGATTTCGTCATCTGACGGGCCCGATCCGGTGAAATGTCCGATGGGAGCGTGGAATGGTCCGCCGATACTTTCTGATTCCAATGCCTCGGCACAATCCATGATCCATTCAAGGTGATTTTTTCCGCGCGCCCGCGTGTCAGGATCGGTGCTCAGCGGGTTGACGGACGGGTCCGGAATGACAGACGTGGAGGTGCGGCGCAGGCCGATGGAATCCAATTCTTTGGCGAGCCAGGCATAATGGCCCGGATCGCCGGTCAAGATTGGAATCTCGACGCCGTCATAGCCCAAATCCTTGAGCCGCCGGATGTGTGGCAGATGCGCTGCCTCAATCTGCCCGGCAAGGCACAGCAAATTGATGCTGACTTGCATAGTCCTCCCTTACCAACGTTTGCCGTCAGCTTGTGCTTTTAAACATTATTATTTTGGAAGTCAGACCAACACACAATGCAAAAGCTGCGTAGTTAGTCTGATATATGAGACAAGCAGGCGCCGGAAATCGGGGATTATCGTGTCAGACGTGCAATGCAGGCCTATTTCGATTGCAGAAGATCGAGTCCCATCAAAATGTCGCGAGACGCAGGTTTGCGCCAGATTGACTGGTAGCATTCAATCACATTCGACCGATCGACCATGACGCCTGGCAGCGCAACCCAGTCGGGGCAGGGGCGTTCCAACAATGCTGTGATGGTGGTGCGTGCGACGACCTCACCCAGTTGAAAAGGACGTTGTCCGGCAATCCCAACGACAGGGCCGCCTTTTGCTAGGTTTTCCGTGACTTCCTGTCCAAGGTCCACTGTGGTGACAGGCAGGGAGGGATTTCGTTTCGAAACGGCCCTGATGACGTCAATACAGGGTGAATCCCAAACCACGAACAAACCTGCAATGTCGGGATGATCATTCATCAACTGATCAGCTTCGTTTCCGGCGCTGTCGATGGTTGAGAACCGCGTTGTTTTCACCGAAACGTCACTGCGGTTGACTTCCATCCACCGGTTGAAAGCGATTTCGCGCTCGTTTGTGGCAAAGAAATCCGCATCATAGGCGACCACTCCGACAGTTGCGCCAGGTGGAAGGTGGGTGGACAAGAGTTCGGCCCCGATTTTTCCCAAACCAAAATTGTCTGCCGAAACAAGAGACACATAATCTTTGCCCGGAAGCATTCCGGTGGGGGCATTGTCAATCAGGATGAGTTTCGTGCCCGCGTGTGAGATTGCAAGATGGGCGTCCGTGACGTTGGTATTGTCGATGGGGAGTGAGATAATTGCATCGGGAGATTCCTGGCTCAAACGCTCCAATGCAGCGATTTGCGATCTGGAAGAGAAATTGCAGTCAACCACGTCTATGACAATTGCGCCGCATTCACCCAGTGTTCCGACCATGCCCTGAACGAGCTGTTTGGCCATGTCACTTTCAAGGGTGTGCATGACAATCGCGATTCGCAGTTTTTTGGCACGAGCCGCAGCTATGTCCTGTGGCAAAAGCGAAACCCGTGCAGGTGGCGACGCACGTTCACCGTGTGGTCCAAGTCCGACTATTGTCATCGTGTTTTCCCTCATCTGCCCGCCCTCATCTACTAGGTGGGGGCGGGGGGCCGTCATCAGCGGGTTGCGTGACAACGTCCAGAGTTTCTAATCCTTGCAACAGGCTGGGGTGCCGTGTCGGAGATCCCAGCAAGATCCAGGCTTTTAGGAAGACCGGATCAAACAACGCTTCGGCAGCGATGCCGGCAGCGCCCAGAAGGGCGGAGGAACTGCTCATCTGCGATCGCAGGATGCGCAGATCCCGGGTGACAAGCGGATGTGATGCGCCATAAACAGCTTCCCGAATGGTGGCGAGCAGGATGTCATTTGTGTGGGCAATCGAGCCGGCCAAGACAATGAGTTGCGGGTTCAGCATATTGGCAAGGGTTGCAACGATACCCCCGATGAGGCGACCGCTTTGCCCGACGATTTCCGTACTCACGACATCGCCTGCCTGTGCGGCCTGACAAACCTCAATTGCCGTGATTTCGCCTTCACGGGCAAGCACATCGGCCAGATAGGCACTCTCTCCCGACTGAGCCGCCGCGTTGCCGCGCTGCCTGATCATATCTGCCCCGGCCATGGCATCAAGCGAGCCTGTGGTGTCGCCTGATGTCACTGGCAGTTGCCCGATGAGACCAACCGCACCTGCGGCACCGTGATAGGGCTGGCCGTTGCTGACCAGGCCCGCAGCAATGCGCTGGCCGACTTTCACAAACAGCATGGTTTGTTGCCCAATCCCTGCGCCGCCCTGCAGTTCTCCCATCGTCATCGTCTCGACGCTGGAATGCATCAATACGGGTGCATGAAAGCGTTGCATCAAGGTTTCAACAAGACTGCTCTTGTCCCAATTGGGAAGAAAGTCGGGCGTCTCGAACAACAATTCAGAGTTGGGATCGGTGATCACCGGTCCGGGGACGGAAATTGAAATGCCCCACAAATCCGGCGTTTCCGATTGCCGGGTCATCAGCCAGTTGATCAGGGCGCAGATGCGGTCCACCGTCATGGCTTGATCGGTGATGTCGGTTGCTTCGTGATGCTCGGTCAGCAGCTTGCCGCTAAGATCGGCAAGGCCGACGCCAATTGCGGACTGATCCAGCGTGGCAACAATCAACCGCGCACGGTCTTTGGTGAACTGGACGAGGCGCGGTGCCCGGCCCCCTGTGGCAACGCCTGTTTCACTTTCATCGATCAGCCGAAGGTCTGAAAGGGTGGCAAGCCTGTCGGCGATGATGGCGCGCCCATATCCGCTGACACGTTCCAGTTCCTGGCGCGTGGTCGCTTGGCCCAACCGCACAAGGTTGAGCACATCAACAAGGCTTGCTGCAGCGGTTTCGCCGCTGCGCTGGCGTCCTTTTGCCCTGTGTCGGTTCGGTGCTGATTGGTCTGCTTGCACGAAAATGCGTCTCTCATTGGTCAGTCGTTTCAACGATAGTCCGGGCGCATTGGCAGGGCAACTAGTTACTTTTGCTGAAAATATGCAAAAGATTGCCTACTTTTGTATTATACTAATTGACTATAGTCCGAATTATGCCTAAGAAATTGACCAACGGCTGGAATAGCTGAAGGGAGGACATCAAATGAGTGACTGGAAGTTGGCCTATCACGCGAATTGCTGGGGTGATTTGGGTGGAAATGCAGAGGGTGTGACTTCGATCACGCAACTCAGCTATCGCACCTTTGGCGATATGGACCGGGCCTGTGCAGATATTGCTGCCGCAGGGTATACCGGCGTTGAATTGTTTGACGGTAATTTGCTGGATTCCAGTGCCGCCGAGTTCCGCACCATGCTTGCCAATAATGGTTTGGTTCTGGTTGCGGCCTATTCAGGTGCCAACTTTATTTTCGATGATATCCTGCCAGAGGAACTGGCGCGCATCACCCGCGCTGCCGACCGCGCTGCAGAACTGGATGCCGAGCATCTGGTTGTTGGTGGAGGTGCCAAGCGTTTTGATGGCATCCGCGATACCGACTATGACAAATTGGGCGCAGCACTCGACCGCGTGAAAGCGCTCGCTGAGGAGCGCAAGCTTACAGCGCATTATCACCCGCATCTGTCCACGATTGTTGAAGGGCCGAACGAAGTGCGTCGCATCTTCGATCTGACTTCAATTGATTTCTGCCCTGATACAGCACATCTGGCCGCAGCCGGTGGCGATCCGGCGCAGATGATCCGCGAACACGCTGACCGGATTTCCTACATTCACCTCAAGGGTTTTCAAAAGGATCCTTTTGCATTCACACCGCTTGATCGCGGTGATGTGCCGACCGATGCGATTATCGCTGCCATGCGCGACACAAAATTCGCGGGCTGGGTCTGCACCGAACTCGATGCCTGGGACGACCCCGCTGCCGGGGCACGTGCCAGCATGGACTATCTCAACCAAGCCTGACAGGCGAAAACCAACGGGGCGCGCCCCACTCTTCTGGGAGGAAGAAATATGCTAACACGTCGCACACTATTTGGATCCATCGCCGCTTTCGCGATGGTCCTGTCCGCAATGCCAGCAATGGCTGATCCGGATGCTGCATTGGCCGCATTGCAGGGTAATGTCCTGTCCAAGGGTCCTAATGGCGAAGACCCGAGCCCAGCCGCTGATCTGACGCTCAGCGCTGCAGAACTCGATCAAATCAAGGCGATGAATGCAACCGCAGCCATTGTCATGCATTATGGTGGCAATGATTGGTCACGCGCTCAGATCGAAGGCCTCAAATTCCAGTTTGGTGAAATGGGCATCGAAGTGATTGCCGTTACCGATGCCGGCTTCAAGCCTGAAAAGCAGGTTGCCGACATTGAAACTGTCATGGCGCGCAAGCCCGACGTCATGGTTTCTGTTCCCACTGACCCATCCGCGACTGCCTCAGCCTATCTGGCTGTTGCTGCTGCAGGCGTCAAAATCGTGTTCATGGAAAACACCCCTCCGGGCATGACTGTGGGCAAGGATTATGTCTCGGTCGTTTCCGCTGATAATTACGGCAATGGTGTTGCAGCTGCTCATCTGATGGCGAAAGCTCTGGGTGAAGATGGTGGCAAGATCGGTCTCGTCTTTCATGCCGCTGACTTCTTTGTGACACGTCAGCGCTACGACGCTTTCAAGGCGACGATCGCTGAAAACTATCCGAACATCGAGATTGTTGCTGAACAGGGAATCGGCGGACCGGATTTCAGTGGTGATGCAGACAAGGTTGCATCCGCCATGCTGACATCTCATTCCGATCTCGACGGCATCTGGGCTGTTTGGGATGTGCCTGCCGAAGGTGTGATCTCGGCGGCTCGTGTCGCAGGCCGTGACGACCTCGTCATCACCACCATCGATCTTGGCGAAAATGTCGCGATCAACATGGCGCAGGGCGGTTACGTCAAGGGTCTGGGCGCACAGCGGCCTTTCGATCAGGGCGTCGCTGAGGCCATTCTGGCGGGCTATGGCCTTCTGGGCAAGGAAGCACCAGCTTTTGTCGCGCTTCCCGCTTTGCCGGTCAGCAAGGATAATCTGCTGGAAGCCTGGCAGACTGTCTATCGCACCGAAGCGACAGACAACATCAAGAAAAGCATGAACTAGCAGTTCTCCCCCCGGCGGTCGGCGGTCCTCAGGGATCGTCGACCCAAGGTCTGAACTTGTTGTTTATTTGCCAGGGCGGTGCGCAATGCGACCGTCAAAACCTACCCTTATCCCGGAACCAGACACATGACCAAAACACTGAACGTTGCCATGATTGGTGGCGGTTTCATGGGCAAGGCACATGCCTTGGCTTATGCCGCGATGCCAATGTTTTTCTGGCCTGCTCCTGCAATCCCGCACCGCCAGGTGGTGGTTGATCTGACGGACAGTGCCGCACAGGAAGCCCGCGACCGTTTCGGATTTGACGAGGCTTCGAGCGACTGGAGAGCGACGGTCAACCGTGACGACATCGACATCGTTGATATTTGCACCCCCAACAATGCCCACGCTGAAATTGCGATTGAAGCGCTGAAGGCTGGCAAACATGTCATTTGTGAAAAGCCGCTGGCTCGCACACTTGAAGAATCCGTCGCCATGGTCGAAGCTGCCCGTGCGTCGAAGAGCATCACAATGGTTGCCTTCAACTATCGCCGCACACCTGCCGTTGCCCTTGCCAAGAAGTTTATCGATGAAGGAAAAATTGGCGATATCATCAATTTCCGCGGCACATATCTGCAGGATTGGTCTGCTGATCCCGACGGCCCGCTGTCATGGCGCTTTCAGAAGAAAATCGCAGGCTCTGGCGCTGTCGGCGATATCGGCACACATGTTGTCGATATGGCACATTACCTTGTCGGTCCCATCGAAACAGTTCAAGCGATCACGTCCACCTATGTGAAAACACGTCCCTTGCAACAGGGCGGTGTCGATAAATTGGGCGCATCCGAAAAATCCGCAGATGCTGAACGTGCAGAGGTGGATGTGGATGATGAAGTGATGTCCATGGTGCGCTTCAAATCTGGCGCTATCGGCAGTATTGAAGCCACCCGAAACGCCTGGGGCCGCAACAATTATATCACGCTGGAAATACATGGCACGAAGGGCTCGATCCTGTTCAACTATGAACGCCGGGATGAGCTGCAGGTCATGTTTGCCGATGATCCGGGTGACGCGCGTGGTTTCCGCACAATCTATACCGGTCCTGCCCATCCACATGGTGAGGGCCTTTGGCCGATCCCTGCGCTGGGAATCGGCTATGGTGAAACCAAGATCATCGAGTGTTATGATTTCTGCAAAGCCATCGTTTCAGGCACCCAGCCATCACCCAATTTTGAAGAGGCGCTGTTGACTGAACAGGTTGCTGATGCGCTGATCAGATCAGGTGAAACCGGAGTCTGGGAGACCGTTTGATGTCAGCTGTTGCCGTCCGAATGACTGGCATCTCCAAAAATTTTGGCGGTGTCAGGGCATTGGAAAACGTTGATTTCGAGGTTATGGCCGGAGAAGTCCACGCGCTTTTGGGCGGCAATGGCGCAGGCAAGTCCACCATCCTGAAAGTTCTCAACGGTGTGCATGAGCCATCGGCCGGGACGATTGAGGTGGCGGGCGTGCCGCTCACAACGCATACGCCCGAGGCGTCGCGCGCTGCGGGAATTGCAATGAATTATCAGGAGATGAGCCTGATCCCGACTCTGACCGTGGCCCAAAACGTGTTTCTGACACGCGAGGCAATGTCGGGCGGGCTGATCAACGACAAGGAAGCCGAGCGCAAGGCAGCCGAGCTGTTTGCGATGCTTGAGGTTGATGTCGATCCGCGTGCAATTGTTGGTGATCTTGGTGCTGGCCAAAAGCAACTGACAGAAATCGTCAAGGCGATTTCTCAGGATGCCCGCATTCTGGTGCTTGATGAGCCATCCACTGCCTTGGCGGTGTCTGACGTGGACCGTCTTTTCACGTTCCTGCGCAAACTGAAGGCACAGGGCGTCGCCATCATATATGTCAGCCATCGCATGGACGAAATCGCCCGCATCGCTGACCGCGCCACAATCCTGCGCGATGGCAAACATGTCACGACAGCCAATATCGCGGATCTTCCGATCGATTTGATGATCGAGCATATTGTCGGCAAACGGTCGCTCGGTCTTGCAGATGTAAAACGAAGCGATGCTGTGCGCGGTGAAATCGCGCTGGAGTTGCGCAATGTATCGGGCCGCAACAAACCCGATAACGTCTCGCTCACCATCCATAAGGGAGAGGTGGTCGGGCTGGCCGGGCTTCTTGGCTCGGGACGCACATCACTGGCCAAACTGATCGCCGGGATTGAACCAGTCGCTTCGGGAGAAATTCTCATCAAGGGCAAGCCGGTGCACATCCGCCGCACCGGTGATGCGATTGCGGCTGGTGTGGCGCTTGTACCCGAAGCCCGCGCCACCCAGGGCATCATACCGACCCATTCCGTGGCCGATAACATGACGCTGGCCGTGCTTGACGATCTCTCAAAGGCCGGCTTCGTCAACGCCGCCAAGGTGCGCGCCACGACAGATGCCCAGATCGAGCGGTTGTCGATCAAAACGGCCAGCCGCGATCATGCCGTGAGCACTTTGTCTGGTGGTAACCAGCAAAAGGTCGTCATCGGTAAATGGCTGGCGGCGGATCTGGATGTTCTGGTGCTTGATGAACCAACAGCCGGGATCGATATCGGCTCCAAATCCGAGATCATCAAACTGGTGCGTGATCTGGCCGCTGGCGGCAAAGCCATCCTGATGATTTCGTCCGAGCTGTCGGAACTTCTGACCGCCTGCGATCGCATTGTGGTCATGGCAGATGGCCGCGCTTATGACGATTTCCCCCGCGCCGCGCTGGATGATCCGACAGATACAAATACTGACACCGCACACCGATTGCAGATCGCTGAAAAAAATCTGCAAATCGCTATTCAAGAGGCCCTTACTCCGGGGCAAGAGGTTTCCCATGGCCAGCAGTGACACCAACCAAACTCCGAATGCATTCCAGGCGTTTCTGGGTAATTGGCGCCAGAACATCATCTATATCGGCTTTGTTGCAATCTTTCTGATTTTTGCCTTTACGCTGAATGACAAAGGCTTCCTGAATCCCAACAATCTGCTGAACATCGTGCGTCAGACAGCGATGATCGCTGTGATGGCGATTGCGATGACCTTCGTGTTGTCTGCTGGCGAGATTGATCTGTCCGTCGGAGCGGTTGCGGGGCTTGCCAGTGTGACCGTTGCCATGGCGATCAGTTTTGCAGGGCCGGTTGCCGGGATATTTGCCGGTCTGGCCACAGGGATCGCTATTGGAATGTTCAATGGCTGGCTGACCACGAAGGTCGGGATCCCGTCGTTTCTGACCACCCTTGCGATGATGGGCATCGCAAAAGGGATTGCGATGTGGGTGTCGGACACCTCTGCCGTGCCGATTCTGTCACAGGATTATGCCTGGTGGTTTGGTGGTGGATCCATCGGGCCTATCCCGGTTCTGCTGTTCTGGATGCTGATCCTTGGCGTCATAGGTCAGGTGGTTTTGCGGCGAACCAGTTTTGGCCGTCGGGTGTTGGCGACAGGTGGCGGCGAGCAGGCTGCCAGCTATTCCGGCATCAACACGGCCAAGATCAAGTTTCGTGTGCTGGTGATCTCCTCGACCGCCGCTGCCCTTGCGGGGATGCTTTACGCGGGCCGTCTGCAGTCCGGCCGGTTCCAGCTGGGCGAGGGGGACGAATTGTCCGTGATCGCTGCGGCCGTTTTGGGTGGCACATCATTGTTTGGTGGCAAGGGAACCGTGATCGGGACCATTGTCGGTGCGTTGATGATTGGCCTGATCAACAATGGGTTGATCCTGATGGGGCTGGAATTCAGCCAACAATTGATCGCGCGCGGAGGCATCATCATCCTTGCCGTTGCGCTCAGCCAGAAGAGGTCGTGACTTATGAGCCATGTTACTATCATCGGCACAGTAACTGCCAAGCCTGAAACACGTGCCGAGCTGCACGCGCTATTATCGAAGCAAGTGGAGCCGACCCGAAAAGAAGCTGGCTGCATCAACTATGATTTTCATGTCGATGCCGAAGATCCATGTGTGTTCGTGTTCTATGAAAACTGGCGAAGCCAGCAGGATCTTGACGCGCATCTGGAGATGCCACACCTTGCGCCGCTGTTCTCGCAAATTGATCGGCTTCTGGCCTGCCCGGTGACTATTCGTCACCTGACAATGCTCAGCGACATCGCCTGACGCTGGGCTGATCCAAAGCTCTTTTTCGGGCGGATGTTTCAAATGCATCCGCCTGCTATGCCACCAAGTTGGTATATTCTGATCCACTGAAACCAGGCAGACATTGCCGCAGTTTTCTTGATCTGGTCTCAAATTCTCTCTGAATGCACGTCGGGTCGTGAACGACCTTGCGACGCGCAATAAAACTCACAAATTACAAATATTTAATTATTATATGCTTATATAAGCATGTATAAATATATGATAATTTACACGGAGAAGCGTTATGAGTCTGCGAATTGGCGACACTGCCCCGAACTTTGATGTCGATACGACAAACGGCAAGATAAATTTTCACACATGGATTGGTGACAGTTGGGCTTTCTTTTTCAGCCACCCGGCAGACTACACACCAGTGTGCACAACAGAGATGGGTCGCACCGCCCAATTGGCTGATCAATTCGAGGCGCGAAACACCAAACCGATCGGCCTTTCGACAGATAGTGTTGAAGAGCACAAAACCTGGATTCTGGATGTAAACGACACCCAAAACACCAATCTCACATTTCCTATTGTCGCCGACCCTGATCTGAGGATCGCCAAGCTCTATGACATGATCCATGAAGAGCAAAGCACGACTGAAGCGGTTCGCTCGGTATTCATCATTGATCCAAACAAGAAGATTCGTTTGATGATGACCTACCCGATGAATGTCGGCCGGAACTTCGATGAGATTCTGCGGGTCATTGATGCGCTGCAATTGGCGGATGCAAAACAGATTGCAACACCGGCTGACTGGCGCCCTGGCGACAAAGTCATCATTCCTCCATCGATCAGCAATGATAAGGCGAAGGATATTTTCCCTCAAGGCTGGGATGAGGTCAGGTCCTATCTCAGACTGACAGACGTTTGAAGCCTGCGCGTTATCGAATGTCTGCCGACATGACACAGAGAAACTGAAACAAGAATTGAGTTTGAAACATGAAAAACATCCTATTCGCCTCAACTATGCTTGCCATGACAATTGCAACGGTGTCCGCTCAAGGTGTGCCCGGCGCGCATTTTTTGGAAAACTGGGACTTGAACCAGGATGGTAAAGTCTCCCTGGAGGACGCGGCAGAACGTCGTTCAGATATTTTCACGATGTTTGATGCCGACGAGAATGGCGAGCTGTCTGGTCAGGAATATCAACTTTTCGATACGACACGTGAAGAAGATGCTGCACTGAATGCGGGTGGTCACGGGCAGGGTGGCATGCGCCGTGCACAACAAGGTCTCACGCTCGAATTCAATGATGTTGATGAAAATGGTGTTGTCAGCAAGGATGAGTTTGTCAGCAAGACCACTGATTGGCTGGCACTGATTGATCGCAACGGCGATGGCACTGTCACCGTCGAAGACTTTGGTCCGATAAAATAATCTTTCTGAAGCCGTGCTATGATGCACGGCTTCACTCCCGATGTGAAATTAAGGATCGTCTCATGATAAATCGCAGAAAATTCCTCGCGGGCGCAGCGGCTTCCGGATTGACGATGCCGTTTTTGCTGAAAGCTTCGTTGGCGGCGGAAAGTGGTCGGCCATTGCCTATCCCATCGGTGGTTTCGCTTGATGGTGCAGGCAATTCAATTGACGCAATTTATGGAAGCCATTCCTTTCTTGCGAACGGCAAGACGCGCACAATGGGATACGGACAGGATTATCTTGGTCCGGTGTTGCGCATGAAGCGGGGGCAGACATCCAAAATCAATGTTGGCAACAAAACCAACAATCCGATCACCGCACACTGGCATGGGCTACACGTTCCGGGAAAGGTCGATGGCGGGCCTCAGCTTGCGTTTGGACCAGGCGAAACCTGGAGCCCCGAGCTGGACATTGATCAGCCCGCAGCCACATTGTGGTATCACAGCCATGTTCACGGCCAGACAGCCGATCAGGTTTATGCCGGTCTGGCTGGCATGATCATCATAGACGATCCTGGCGCCGGCAGTGAGGGCCTGCCAGACACTTATGGCGTCGATGACATTCCCCTGATTGTGCAAGACAAGGCGTTTAACGACGATGCCAGTCTGCTCTATGTCAAACGCGGCCCAAGCCTGATGCATGGCTTCCGCGCCGAGAAAATTCTTGTCAACGGTGCAATCAGGCCCACAGCGAGCGTCCCATCAGGGCTGGTTCGGTTTCGACTGTTGAACGCATCGAATGCCCGTATTTACACCTTTAGATTCGAAGACAATCGAAGCTTTCATCAGGTGGCCAGTGATGGCGGGCTGCTGGGTGCTCCGTCAAAGATGTCCAGTCTTGTGTTAGCGCCAGCCGAACGCGCAGAGATCATTGTCGATTTCAGTGACGGAAAAGCAGCGCGTCTTGTGTCCTTGCCCGACGCCAACAACCCCATGGGTGGCGGAATGATGGGCGGTATGATGTCCCGCATGATGGGGGGCGACACAGGAGAACCGGAACCGGTTACCAGCAATGATGAATTCGAAATCATGAGTTTTGACGTGGATCAGCAAAAACAGGGCGCTGTCCAAACGCTCCCGACGACTTTCGCGTCAGCACCGAAACCGTTGTTCGATGAGCCTGTCCGGCGCCGCAGATTCGAATTGAACATGCATACCAGCGGTGGTGGCATGATGGGCAATATGGGCATCAATGACAAACCCATGTCGATGGAACGCATCGATGAACGTGTCCGCCTTGGTGAAACAGAAATTTGGGAGGTATTTGCCAATGAAATGGAGCATCCATTCCATATTCACGGAACGTCTTTTCAGGTGCTGAGTCACAATGGGGTGCCTGTGGATATGGCGACCACTGGCCTTAAAGACGTGTTTCTCGTCAATGGCATTGCGGAACTTCTGGTTCAATTCAACAAACCAGCCGATGAACAAACGCCATACATGTATCATTGCCATATTCTTGAACACGAAGATGCAGGAATGATGGGGCAATTCACGGTCGCTTGATTTTTAGAGGCTTTAAAACCGGGCGACAAGGTTTTCCAGTTCACCGAAATCGGAAAAGGCTGCCGTGTGTGGAATCTGATCGACGGATGTCTTTCGGTAGCCTTCGGTGAACAGCAGAAAGGGTGCCTTTGCCCGCGCGGCTGTTTCTGCATCAACCTCGCTGTCTCCGACATAAATGGACACACCGCCTTCCAGGGCGTCAAAGGCCGCGAATAATGGTGCCGGGTCGGGTTTTTTGACAGGCAAGCTGTCTCCGCCAATGATCGTATCAAAGTAATTGGTCAGTTTCAGATGCTCCAAAACGGCGCGGCAGGGACCAATTGGCTTGTTTGTGCAGATGCCCAGTTTGTGGCCTTGCGCTTTCAGCCTTTCAAGCGCTGTCAGCACACCGGGGTAAAGCACAGTCAGGCCGAAAGCAGACTGGTATGCGTTAAGAAAGGCTTCGATATAGTGGGCTTCACTGCTCTTTGGTACGCCGCGGGCGGCGCACATTTTTTCAACAAATACGCTGGCACCATTGCCGATGAATGAGCACGTCTCGATTAATGAAATCGGCGCGTGACCATCAGCTTGCAGCAACTCGTTCGCAATTTTTTGAAGGTCCGGGGCGCTGTCGATCAACGTCCCGTCCAGGTCGAAAACTATACTAGCCAAATCGCGTCTCTTTCTCGAGTTTGAATGCTGTTCAGATACCACCCTTGTAGTTTATGGCAGATTTCAGTGGCGGTCAGTGTTGTGAGTTTCAGGCAGACCATAGACAGGTGTTGGACTGTTTTCCATACGCGCCTTGATCTGCATTTGAAATCGCAATTCAAAAGTCGTTCTGACTGGCCGTTGATGCTGAGCCTTATGGCGCGCCAGCTGCATTTTCAGCCAACAGCTTGTCGATGTGTTCTGTGTCAAATCCAGCCTGGCTCAGAATTTCTCTGGTATGTTGCCCAACGAGAGGGGCGGGACGTGTGATGCTTGCAGGGGTTTCTCCAAAGCGGACTGCGGGTGCGACCACCTTAACGGTGCCGGCGACTGGATGTTCATAACTTGTGATCAGGCCCATATGCTGGACCTGCGGATCTTGCGCAGCCTGCAAATGGGTTTTCACCTCGCCACACCAGATATCTTTTTCCAACAAGGCTTCTATGAGGCTTTCTACAGTCCATTTTGCAGTTTCAACGGCGAGTTTTCGCCAAACCTCATCGCGCTTGTCGAACAAAATTTCAGGGTCATCATAGACCAGCAGATCGTCATTTCCCAAAACATCAACAAGTGTTGCATAGGGGCTCATGGCGATCGTTATCCAGCCGTCCTGTGTTGGATAGGTGCCAAAGGGAGCGTCCATTCCGGGGTGACCGATTCCGGAGTTTGGCCGCTGGAAATCTTCATTGAAGTTGAGCGCCATCACCATTTCCTGGTTCTGGTGTGCCAACATTCCGGCGAGCAGATTGACCTTGACCTCTTGTCCCTTGCCGGAGCGATCCCGCCAAACCAGTGAACTCAAGATGCCATAGACCATGTTCATCGCACCGATCTGATCCGAGAACCCGGCACCCACAGGTGTCGGCGGATTATCTGCCTGACCTGTGGCAGCCATGATCCCGGTCAGACCCTGTATCAGCATGTCCTGGCCCGGCCGATCGACATAGGGACCGTCTTCTCCATAGCCGGAACCGGAACAATAGATGATGCGCGGATTGACGGCCTTGAACGCCTCATAGCCGTAACCCAACCGTGTCATGACACCGGGTCGGAAGTTCTGCACAACGACATCGGCATCCTTGGCCAATTCCATAATGGCTTCGCGCGCTTCAGGTGCTTTCAGGTTTAACGCCAGACTGCGCTTGTTTCGGTTCCAGGCGAGAAAATTCGGACTTTCCGAACCGCCCAGCCATTTGTTCCTGAAGGTGAGCGAGCGAAACATGTCACCTGAGCCGGGCCGTTCGATCTTGATCACATCAGCGCCCAGATCAGCCAGCAGCTGGGTTGCGAATGGTCCTTGCAAAAGATGGGAAAAATCCAGCACTTTTATGTGGGAAAGAGCTTGTTCGGTCATGATAATATTCCTCTTTCATCATCAAGATTGCCGCGGGCTTTTGCCCGCGCAGTTTGCCAGTGTGAACGCAATAGCGTCATTGTTTTTTCAGGGCTTTGCCGGGACTTGAGGGCTTCGCCTATGAGTTGACCTGCCGCGCTTTGAAACGCGATATAGCCGTCAAAGCGTGGGCGCAGCAGTGCATGTTCGGCCGTATCGGCGGTGTTGCGGTAGAAATCGCTCCATGCGGCATTGACCGCTGCAGAATGCCAGGCGGAACGGGCAGAAGGTTGGCCGCCATTTGCTGGAATAAAGTCTTGCTGCGTGTCAGGCTGCATGAGCCACGCCAGATGATCCAGAAGAGCTGCTGACGGTTTGCAGTTTTTGGAAATGCCGATCCCTGTCCCGCCCAGAACGCCGCCTGTGCCGTTTTCAGTGCGGATTGGGTTGGAGAATTGCAGCGGGTTCGCCAGACTTGATCGGGCATAAGTCACATACCCGAAAATCAGCGGAACAAGCGCGATCGAATCCGCCTCTGTCATTGTCTGCAGCATTGCGATCGGGTTCATCAATTCACTGCCAGATGGGCGCCGTTCATACAACAGGGCCATCGTTTCCAATGCTTCGCAGGCTGGCTCGTCAGGAAACAACTGGTCCGCGCTGATCTGGTGTCCTTGCCCGCCCACCATTGACAACAGTGTCAGGAAAGCATGCGGACCGACAAGCGATTGCGCGACCGGAATGTCGTCGGCCAGGCTGATGATTTCTGCCCATGAGCGTGGAGCATCAAGCAGCACGGATCCGCGTCTGGCCATGACTTGCGTGGCAACATCCAGAGGCTGGGCGTAGGTCTTGCCCTCCCAGCGATAGCTGGACAGCGCCGGGCCAATGCTTTGTTGTTCCCAGGATGTAATCTGCTGGGGAGAATAGAATGTTTCAAACGGCAACAGACAGTCTTCGGCAACAGCTTCGCCAATATGTGGATGATCCAGCACCAGCAGATCATAGGACGCGGCCAGCTCGGCAATCGGCGCGCTCTCAAAGCCCTCCAATGGCTGCTTGTCCCAGATGATCAAGGGGTCTTTGGAATTGGCGTTGACCTGTCGAGCAGCTTCCGCCAACGCGTCATAACCGCGTGGATGATCCCAGGTAAGGCCTCGGAATGTCATGGGTGAGTGCTCCATAATGCAGGCGCGCCGATATCCATATCGATTTTCGAGATATGCCAGCGTCCAAGATTGGCGGTGTAAAGATTCATCCCGTCAAAAGCGACATTGGTTGGATGGCACAACACATGGGCGGTCACATCTTCGATGAGAATTTCGACCTGCGCACCGTCGGGTGTTATCCGCAACAGGCGTGAGGGCTCGTAACACCCAACGATCAGATTGCCCTCAGCGTCGAAGGCAATTCCATCGGGCAATCCGGGAAGGTTTGTGGCAAAACACGTCGTGTCACCAGCTTGCCCATTTTTATCAATGGCAATCCTGGTGATGCCCGGCGCAAATGTTTCGCACACATAAATGGCGTGTTCACCGCGACGCATCGCCAGCCCATTGGCAAAGTTCAACGGCGTCTCAAACCACAAACCGCCTGCACCACTGTCCAGATCATAGGACCAGATGCCGGGTCCTGGCGTGCCGGAGGCATGACTGTCGGAGACGAAAAGACGGTTCCGGCCAATATCGACCAGTGGAAAATTGGGGATTTTGATTCCCGGTGCAGTGAAGCGCTCCAGATTGCGGGTCACCAGATCCAGACGAAACACACATGCGTGTTTCAGATCACAGGCAAACAGCGCCTTGTCTCCCTGAAACGCCAGGCCAAGGATGAAGCCATCCGTGGTTGCAACTTTTTCGAAGGTCTGCCCATCGGGGGAAATTCGGCAGATATCGCCGTCCTGGTTTCCCGTCCAGATCCATCCATCAGGACCCACAGCGACGCCTTCAGGGTGGCTGAGTTTGGGGTTTGAAAAAATGCCATCAAAGAACACAGAGGCCGAGCCAATGGTCAATACAGGGTCATCTTGTGTCGTGAACTGATAGCTCATTTTGCGTTGTCCCGTCTGGTGCCGGTGGAGGCATCGAAAAAATGCAATTTGCTGTGATCGATGCCCACTGACACAGGGGTGTTGATCTCCCGCACATCTTCCGGACGAACTTTGGCTGCAATCAGGGTTTTGCCAATATGGGCGTTGATCAAGGTACAATCACCCAACAATTCTGATGAGTAGACCTTGCCTTCAAGGTCCGCTTTGTCAGTAGCCACCAATGAGATGTCTTCCGGGCGAATACCGAGCGTCACTGCGCCATCGGGTTCGCCCTCGACCTTCAGACTTCCCGTGGCATGAACAAAAATGCCATCTTTGATCTCTCCTGCAATCAGGTTCATGGGCGGTGATCCGATGAAACCGGCGACAAACACATTGGCAGGTCTGGCATATATTTCGGCAGGCGCGCCGATCTGCTGAATGCGTGCATCATTCAGTATGACAATGCGATCGGCCAGCGTCATCGCTTCGACCTGATCATGAGTCACATAAATTGTTGTGGTCGCGAGTTCCTTTTGAAGATGCTTGAGTTCAGCGCGCATCACAGTGCGCAATTTTGCATCAAGATTGGACAGCGGTTCATCCATGAGAAACAGTTGAGGTGTGCGCACGATCGCACGGGCCAACGCAACCCGTTGTCTTTGGCCCCCAGACAACTCCGCCGGACGTCGGGTCAGCAGTTCTTGCATTTCCACCTTTGCCGCTGCTTCCCGCACACGGCGTTCACGATCAGCTCGGCCAATTCTTTGTATCTTGAGCGGATACCCGATATTTTCGCCAACCGTCATATGCGGATAGAGCGCGTAATTCTGAAACACCATTGCAAGATTGCGGTCGCGGGCCGGAATATCGTTGACCTGCTTTCCGCCGATCAGAATTCGACCGCTGGTTGGTTCATCAAGCCCTGCGATGATGCGCATGGTTGTTGATTTTCCGCAGCCAGACGGGCCAAGCAAGACGAGGAATTCCCCATCCTCTATCATCAGATTGAGGTCTTCGAGTGCAGTAAAGCCGCCGAAGTTTTTTGCAAGATTCTGAAGTTCAACGGTGGCCATGGGCAAGCCTCTCATCAAGGATTTTGGAAACAATTGGCAAGATACTGAACACGTCCAAGAACTGTTTCATTCGCCGCGTACTGCCAGGCCGCCATCAACGCGGACTATCTCTCCGGTGATGAATGAGGCGCGCCCTGACGCCAGGAACAATACCAGTTCAGCAACTTCCTCCGGCGTGCCGAAACGGCCAATCGGATGGGCGCTGCGCCATGTGTCAATCAATTCGTCCGGATTTTCCATCTCTGCAAAGATGCGCTTGTTCATTGGGGTCATGATCGTGCCCGGTGCCACGGCATTAACCCGTATGTTAGCGGGTGCCAAGTCAATCGCTGTTTGTTGTGTCAGCGCATTGATGGCGCCTTTGGCCGCTGCATACGCGGCCCATCCCTTGAACCCCTTCAGCCCCTGAACCGAGGACATATTGACCACAGAGCCGCCACCGCGTTTTCTCAACTCAGGGACACAGACTTTCATGGCCCGCCAGAAGCCGTTGAGATTGGTGTCAATGACGGTCATCCAGCGTTCTTCGTCGATTTCATCGACCACGCCATTGAGCGCACGCGCTGCGTTGTTGATCAGGATATCGATGCCGCCAAACTTTGCGACCGCTGCATCTGCCATGGCTTGCATGGCAGTCAGATCGCATACATCGGTCTCGACAAAGAGTGCCTTGTCGCCCAGTTCCTGTTGCGCTTTCGCGCCCAGTTCGGCGTCAATATCGGCGATGACAACACGACCGCCACGGGCGACAATCATCCCGGCGCAACAACGGCCTATTCCGTCTGCTCCACCAGTGACAACTGCGACTTTGCTTTCAAAATCAGACATTTATTTTCCCTTGAACTCTGGATCGCGCTTTTCGAGAAAGGCATTGATGCCTTCCTGCCCGTCATCGCTGGAATAGAGCCGGAAGAGAACTTCCTGCTCAAAGCTTTTTCCGGTTTCTGAGGGCGCATCGACACCCTCTCGCATCAGGCGCTTCATTTCAGCCTGGGCCAATGGAGCGGTTTTCAAACAGGCTCTGGCACGTTTCAGAATGGCATCATCCAGAGCGTCAAGCCCAACGACTTCTGCCGCGATTCCCAGCGCATGGGCACGATCAGCAGTCATGCGCCATCCAGCCAACATCAGATCGGAGGCTGCATATTTACCGATGGCGCGAACCAGCCTTTGCGTGCCGCCGCCGCCAGGGCAAAGACCCAACCGACCTTCCGGCAAGCCAAGCTGAGCGGTGTCACTCAGGATCAGAATGTCGCAACACAAGGCGATCTCAAAACCGCCGCCCAGAGCAAATCCGTCGACCACACAAATAACGGGTTTGGGCAGACTTTCCAGCTTGTCGAACACGCGTCGTGAATTCATCTGGTAGGCGATGAAGGCGGCCCGTTTGTCGCCTTGATATTCAGCAATATCGGCACCTGCGACAAAGGCCTTGCCACCGGCACCGCGCAACACCACGACACGAACCGAAGGGTCGGCTGCGCAGGCGTCAAGGGCGGCATCAAACTCCGCCATCATTGGCGTTGACAGCGCGTTCAGCTTTTCGGGTCGATTGAACATCAACTGGCGGACACCCGGCAGCAGATCTGATTGTAATATCAGGGACACAGTCTCACCCTTTCACAGCGCCGGCGGTCAAACCGGCGACGAGGTAACGTTGCAGAAAAAAGAATATCGCGATGACCGGGACAGAGACCATGACCGACGAGGCCATCAACTCGCCATAACGGATGCCGTATTGTCCGATGAAATCGTTGAGACCAACGGGCAAGGTGCGCATTTCCTTGGTCGAGGTGAACGACAATGCGAACAGAAATTCCTGCCAGGTGACGATCAGAACGTAGACGGCTGTGGCAATCACGCCGGGCCGTGCCAGCGGCACCACAATGTCCCAGAAAACGCGCACGGGACCGGCGCCATCAATACTGGCTGCTTCTTCCAGTGACACGGGCAGCTTGATCAGAAAGCCGCGCAACATCCAGATGGCCACCGGCAATGTCACCGACACATAGGCGATGATCAGGGACGTGTAGGTATTGAGCAGATCGGCCAGTCGCATCATCTTGTAAATCGGAATGATGATGGCCGAGTGGGGAAACATCTGAGCAATCACCACTGCACCCATCAAGACCGTCAGTGCAATCAGCTTCCCGCGTGAAAAACTGTAGGCTGCAAGCAAAGCCAGTGTGACGGTAATGGCCACAGAGGCACCTGACACGATGATTGAATTCATGAAGTAGGTGCGAAATTCGGGGCGAAACGCAGTGACGTAATTCTCCAATGTCGGCGCTGTCGGCCACAGGCGCGCGGGTATTGCAAAGGGTTCCGTGGCTGGTTTCAGGCTGACAGATATCATCCAGAAGAACGGCAGCAGCACAAACAGCGCGAGCACGATCTGCAACGCTGCCAGTCCAAACCGGGTGGTGGCGGTGTGCTTCATGCGACAGGCCTCCGATTGGAAGCGCTCTTCTGCACGATCACGTAGAGCGCGACGAATATCGCCAATACGATAATGGAGAAAACGCCATAGGTCGCGGCTTCACCAAAGCGAAACTGACCAAAACCCGTTTCGAATATTTTTGTCGGAAAGATATGTGTGGCATTTTGCGGTCCGCCGCGGGTCAACACCCAAACGATGTCGAAATAATTGAAAGTCAGGATCAGAGTCAGTACAATATTGACCAGGATGACATCCTTGATGGCGGGTATTGTCACGTCAAACAATCGTCGCACAGGGCCGGCGCCATCCAGCGTGGCGGCTTCAACCTGACTTTGATCCACGTTTTGAAGCGCGGCCAGATAGATCAACATGGAGAATGGGAAGCCTTTCCAGATGGCAACAAAAATGACGGCGGCCATTGCAGTTGAACTGCTTGCCAGCCAGGCGGCGCCATCTTCAAAAAACCCGAAACGCATCATCAGGGAGTTGATCAGGCCCAATTGGGGGTCATACATGAAGCGCCACAAAATAGCGGTCACCACGCCGGGTAAAATAAAGGGCATCAGCACCACTGCCCGCAGAACGCCTTGCATGGGCAGACCCTGATTGAGCAAGACTGCCGCAGCGAAACCGAGCAGATTCTGGAGGATTACTACACCCAGGGTCCAGATGATGGAGTTGCGCAGAATTTCATGGAAATCGCGGCTGGCCAGTATTTTCTCATAGATCTCAAAGCCAACAAAGCGGGGCGTCGGATTTATGAAAGACGTGTCCCGGAACGATTCAAATACGGTTCCGATCATCGGATAATACAGAAAAACCGCGATCAGCAATAATGTGGGGGCGAGAAACAACCAAAGCAGCCATCTATCCTTGTGGGTCATCGCATTACCTTAGGTGTTTTGAAAATGGTTGCAGACAATCAAGGGACTGCCTGCAACCATCGGTCTGGGAGGTATCAGTTCAAAGCGTCGATGGCTTTGCATGCCTCGGCTGCAGACGATGCAACATCTTTTCCGGAGAAGACATCCTGATAAAGACGCATTTGCAAATCTGCAATTTCAAGATACCGCGCGGACAGTGGACGAGGCGCGGCATTGTCCAGATGGCTCATGATACGATCAGCACCATCGCGGTTTTTGGCGAGGAACGGACCAGCTGCGGCCTTGTTGGCCGGCAGAAGATCAACAACGTCGCCATTGACGTCTTCACGAACCAGGAATTCGACAAATTTCCAGGCAGCTTCCTTGTTCTTGGAGCTCTGGAAAACAGCAAGGTTCCAACCGCCATAAGTGCCGATGGCTGTTTTGCCTTCAGGTGCGGTGCCGTTGACAAAACCCCAGTCGATATTGCTTTTCTGGAGTGTTGGTTGTTCCAGGGCTGGCCAGAACTCGATCGCCAGTGAACCGTTCAGGAACAGTTCACGCATGTCGCCCGAGGACGCGTTGAGAATGCCTTCGGGGGCAAATTTCGACAAGTCCTGCAGATAGCTGAGGGCTTCAACGGCAGGAGCTTCGTCCAGCGCGCAGGAGCCATCTTCCGCAAGAACCTTACCACCGTTGGAGAAGATGAAGGAGTTGACGACAACCACGGTGTCCTCACCCTTATGCCCGAACAGGCCAACGCCAAACTTGCCGTCGCCAGTCATTTTTTCAGCAGCCTGTTTGAGGCCGTCGAATGTTTTCAGGCTTTCCGGATCAACACCGGCGGCATCAAGAAGAGCCTTGTTGTAGAAACTGAACTGCCAGACATCGACATTGAACGGAATGCCATACAGTCCACCATTGAAGACCGCAGAATCCCATGCGCCGCCAAAGAACTGATCGCGGGTAAGGCCTGCAGCTTTTGCTTCTTCCGTCAGGTCTTCAACGGCTCCGGCTTGTGCGAAGGCACCAACCCAGATCTGGTCCAGCGTTGCGATGTCAGGTGGGTTTCCGCCCTGAACAGCCGTCAACAAGCGTTGTTGATACTCGGGGTAGGGCACCGTTGTGACTTCGATCTTGATGCTGGGGTTTTCTGCCATGAAGCGATCAACGGCAGCTTTCTGAAATCCCGACAAGCCACTTTCGGTTTGTTGGTTATCCCAGAACTGCAGCGTCACGTCCTGAGCGTAGGCCATACTGGTGGATAGCAGCAACCCGGCGGCTATTGCGGTGTGTTTGAAGAATTTCATGGTAGTCCTCCCTTTGAAGTTAAGTCCGATTCATGATTTCAATGTTTTGTGCAAGAATTGCCGGTCTGTTTGGACCGGCACCTCAGATGCCATGTCGCCTGCGATAGACATTTTCACTCCGACAGCGCTGATCGATTGGCGGTCCTCCGCCAGAACGCCGTCATCGGTGATGATTTCATCCACATCGGCCATTCTGGCGATGCGGTGATTTCCGTCACTTCCAATGATCGTGTTGTCAGCCAGTGCAACTGTGCGCACTGCGGCCTGTATAAATCTCTGACCCGCCAGCGCACGCCTTTCATCGACTGCCGAAATTCCAAAACCTGACGTGGCCCCTGCAATGGTGACAAAGGCACAATCGGGCTTGATATGATCAAATATTGCGCCAAGACTCGGGCCCACCAGGCAACGATCAGCGGCTTGATATTCTCCACTGGTGAGAATGACTTTCAGCGAGGGCGCATCTTCCAGACAATGCATCACATCCAGCGCATTGGTCACAACAGTCAGGCCTTGGATGCGCGGATCATCTGCAAAGGCGAGTTTGCGCAATTCATTGGCCATGAACAATGTGGCCTGACCCTCTCCAATCGCAATCACCTGACCGGGGTGAATCCGGTGCATTGCAGCGCGCGCGACCTCTCGCTGGAGGCGGGTAATTTCGGCTGCTATGCCCTGATGAGGTGGCGTGACAATGAGTTCAAAACCATATTTCTTCACACGACTTTGCATGGAAGCAATCATCGAGCGATACCAGTCATGCGCTGGAAAATGCGGCATGAAGCCGATGCGCTTGCCTGCGGGCGCACGTCTGGCTGACAATACATCTGGCCCGGCGAGTTTTTCCCGACATTGGTCTTGCAACCGCCAACTGCCATCAGATGCGGCTTCATAGAAATCACAAAAATTCTCAGGTGTGATGATGGCGTGCGGCGTAATGTTTTCACTTAAAGGTTCACCAGCAAGTGCAGCCGCCATCGCATCGATGGCGCGCATGCCAACCACATCTGGAAAGAACGCTGCAACGCCTTTCAACAATGCCTGAGACTGGAGGCGGCCGACGAAATCGGCACTTTCCCCGCCTGCCGCGTAGACCGCTGGCGTTGCACCGTAGCGCTCTGCTGCTTCGATAGCGGCAATCGCGCTGTGATCGTTCACCGCAAAGATGACATTGATGGTGTCTTTCAACTGCAGTGCGTCGCTGGCAACGCGCTGAGCTATCTTGTAAGTGCCCTGGCCATTGACATGGTTGATGATCAATTGATCACCGCACACCTGACGCAACCCGGCTTCAAAACCCTTTGCGCGCTCCTGTACATTGCTCAACTCAGAGTGTCCGATCATCAAGGCGTGGACCGGCTGACCTTTGACATGCGTTCCCGCCAGTTGGCCTAATTCATAAGAGGCGGAAAAATTGTCCGGACCAAAATAGGTGCCAAATTCCTGTGGCGCGGACTCGGCGATGAAAGGTATGTTCCGACGGGAAATGTCGCGCCTCAATGCACTGCTTCCACGCACATCAATCGGTGGCAGAATAACGGCATCAAAATCGTCAATCGCGGATGAAAGCTGTCTGTCAATGGGAGAGTTTCTTGCCTCGCTGATCAGAGCCTGATCAGGCAGGGATGCGCCACCATGGGTGCGTTTCAATGCGCCGGCTTCCGCCAGTTCAGCAAGATCGCGGCGCAATGTGACGCGTGACACTTCAGGCATGATGGAAGCCAACGCGCCAATGCTCACAGTGGTCTCACGCTGTAAAACCGACAATATCCGTTTATGTCTTTTTTCTTTGAGCATTGTTTCTCCCGACTTTTGGGTAGGAATAATTTCCCGTGAGCTCAATATCATTTTGATCATATGATAGCGGAAAAGAACAATGTTGATCATTTCTGATCACAAGTGGGTGTGTGAAATTGAGATTGATCGATTGGATTTTACTGAGCGGGAGAGGGCTGTCAGCTTGCTGGGGTAGCGGGAATTGGATGACAGTATCGTGTGGTCTTCTGGCGACGTGACGACATTTATTGTGAATGGGAAGACTGTGCTTCATCTGTCGTGGGTTCAGGACAGTGGAGTGAGGATGCTGCCAGAGATGGCGTCAGCCTTGAGGCTACGGAGAAGGATCGCTGGTTTTGCTCTGCAGACAATACCCGGAGCATGATTTTGTATGGGTCTGTTGCAGGCAGAGCTATTCTATCTTTGACTGATGATCTCTTCAGTTTCGGCAAGGTGGGTGGTCATTGCCTGTGAAGCTTTTGCCGGGTCACCTGCATGGATCGCCGCTGCAACGGCTTCATGACGCCGACACACGTCCCGGTTCCGGTCCTCATTGGCAAATGTGATTCTGCGCTCAACGATCAACCAACGCAAAATGGCCCGCACAATCTGAGGTAAAATCGGATTTCGTGAAATGGCGGCGAGTGCTTCATGAAACTCCACGTCGGCGTGCCAAAAGGCTTCCTGATCAGAAATGGCAGCGCGCCCGGCGGCCAATGCCGCATCCAGTCGCGCCAAACCCACTGCATCAGCGGATTCAGCTGCTTTTGCTGCCAGACTGCTTTCGATGAACCGCCGCAGCTCCATGAGGTGAGCAACATTCATCTCATCGCGCAATGCGCTGCGCACGATAAGGTCCAGCTCCGACAAGACATTGTCGAATGTCGGTTTCAGCGGACGAACGCGTCGCCCTTGCCGGCGTTCCACAAGGCCGCGACGCTCCAGTGAAAACAGTGCCTCGCGCACTGCGGGTCTCCCAACCCCAAATCTTTCCATGAGCTTGCGTTCACTGGGTAAAACGCCTGCTTCGTCAAACATTCCATCAACGATCTCGCGCGCCAGTACCCGTTCGATCTGTTCGTACAACCGCTCTGTGGATATATGATCGCTTCGAACGTTGGACATGGAAAACTCTCATTGGATCTTCATGGGCCGTATAACATATCAGGCAGCCAAGTCGATATTGCAGGCACGAAAGTCACCAGCATCAATGCGATCAATAGCGGAATGTAGAATGGCAAAGTCCCAGCGACGGCCCTTTCGAAAGGCACTTTTGCAACCCGGCTGAGAACAAAGAGGACCATGCCAACAGGCGGTGTTAAAAGCCCGATCATCAAATTAAACACGACGATCACGCCAAACTGCTCGGGCGATACACCAAATCCGACAACGATTGGCAGCAACACTGGCACCAGTATCGTGATTGCGGCAATGGTTTCGAGAAAACAGCCGACCACGAGCAACAAGATATTGACGATCAGCAGGATTGCTATCTTGTTGCTCGAGATGCTCAATAGCAGGTCTGCCAGTTGTTCGGTCACATGTGATGCGGTCAGGATCCAGGCGAAAACGGTCGCCGCTGCAACCACGAACATCACCGCGCCTGTTGTCTCTGCCGTTTCCAGAAGGACGGCCCACATGGATTTGAAACTCAGATTGCGATACACTACAAAGCCGAGGAAAAGCGTGTAGAAAACGGCTGCAATAGCCGCTTCGGTGGGGGTCACCATGCCCGACAGGATGCCACCAATGATAATGACCGGCGTCAGCAGGGATAGAAATGCGTCCTTGAACGAGTGTCGCAGGACGGACAGCGCAAACTTCTGATCGCGACCGAAGTTGCGGCGGCGTGCCATAAAAAAGATCATGGTCGACAGGGCAAATGCAGTCAGCAAGCCAGGCAGGACGCCTGCCATGAACAACCGGCCGATGGATTCTGAAGCGACAACGCCATAGAAGATCATCGGAAGCGACGGCGGGATAAGCGGGCCGATGACCGAACTGGCAGCCGTGATCCCAATGGAAAACCCATCATCATATCCGGCATCGCGCATGGCTTTGATTTCAATCGCGCCCATGCCACCGGCATCGGCAACCGCCGCGCCGGACATGCCCGAGAAAATAACACTGGCGGCAACATTCACATGCCCCAGTCCGCCGCGCATCCACCCTACACAAGCACAAGCGAAGGCGAAAATGCGGTCCGTCACCTGCACCGCATTCATCAGCGATCCTGCAAGAATGAAAAATGGAACTGCAAGAATGGGAAAACTGTCAAGCCCACCGATCATCCGTTGCAGAATGGTCAGTTCCGGCAGGCCTTCAACGACAAAATAGAGGATTGAACTTAACGCCAGCGAAACTCCCACCGGCACGCCCAGCAACAGAGCTCCAAACAGAAAGGCAAACAGAACAGCAATCATAGCGACGCCCCATCGATTTCGGAGAATTCAGTTTTGGGCGTGCCTGAAAAGACATGCACTGCCGTGTGCAGAGCCATCAGCCCGAAGGCGACGACAACGGGCCAGTACAGCACCGTCAGCGGCAGATCGATCATCGTCATTGACCGACGCGTGCGACTGGCCAATTCGTAGCCATAAAAGGCCAGCCAGGAGAAGCAGATCAGATTTGCGGGCAGAATGATGAACCGTTCGATCCATTTTGCGATGCGCGGTCCAATGGCCTTTTCCAGCATTTCGATCCGCAATTGCGTCCCGTGCCGTACTGCCAGCGCCGCTCCCCAGAATGATGTGCCGATCATCAGATATCGGGCAATTTCTTCGGTCCAGCCAATTGAATCATTCATCACGTAACGTGTGAAGAATTGAAGAAATACGATAACGCCCATGGCGCATAGCAGCAAAACTGCCATCGATTTTTCAACGACGCCAATCGCATCATAGATACGCCTGAGCACTGTCATATGTCTCCCGAGAATAATGCGGCCCCCAGATATCTCCGAGGGCCGCAGAGGATTACTTGATTGCGCGGATTGCGTCGATTTGCTCCGCCGTCCAGCCAAGGTCGTTGTCTTTCCAGGCGGGCTCAACCAGTTTTGCAAAAGCGGATTTATCAGGCTCGGTGACGGTCAAGCCCTTCTCTCTGAAGAAGTCGGCAAGAGTCGCCTCTTTTGCGATGATGTCCTGGCTTGCTGCTGCAGCAGCTTCAGCCCAGACTTCTGCAAAAACGGCCTGATCTTCGGCTGACATTCCCTCCCAGACATCGCCATTGGCAACGGTAAAGAAACCATCCGTTGTGTGACCTGTCAAAGCGATATGAGACTGAACTTCATAAAACTTTTTCGCTTCGATGGTCGGAAGCGGATTTTCCTGTGCATCAACCGTACCCTGTTGCAATGCCAGATAGACTTCGGCAAATGCGATCGGTGTTGCGTTTGCGCCAACAGCGTCAGTAAACATGGTCAGGATCGGGACCGGTGGAATACGGATCTTGAGCCCTTTCATATCCGCCGGGCTGTTAATGGCTTTGTTCGACGTCACATGACGCTGGCCGTAATAGGTGAGGCCAAGAATCTTGTTGCCGCTTTCGGCTTCATACTCAGAGACGATCTCTTTGTAGATGTCGCTTGATGGATAAGCGAGGAAGTGGTCCAGGTCCCGCCACAAAAACGGTGCCAGATGCACTTGAATCGGCTTGTAGATATCACTCAGCAAACCGGGGCTGACGAACCCCATATCCAGGCCACCAAGGTTGAGGCTTTCGTGCATTTCTGCCTGGGAGCCCAGAACCGAACCCGGGAAAATATCGATTTCGTAACGCCCGTCGGTGCGTTCCTTGATCTTTTCCGCGGCCTCAAGTGCGCGCACATGAAACGCTTCTGAAGTCTCATAAGCGTGACCAAAACGAAGTGTCTCCGCGCTCAGACCTGACGCGCTGAGCGCAAGGGCCGCCGCGGCTGCAAAAAACGTATATTTCATAGATTTCTCTCTTCCGTTGGTTGTCGACGCGATTTCCATCGCTCTTGGCATTTCCTGAATTTTGGTATACTAAGTACTCCGAATAGTCAAATATTTGATATTCCGAGACGGATTTCTGAACACAAAGAAAAGGATCACACATTGGCTTCTCTAGATTATTCGGGTGTTTTTGTTGTGATGCTGACCCCCTTCGACACGCAGGGGAACGTTGCATTGGATGTGGTTGATCAACTGGTCGACTTCTATGTCGATTCAGGTGTTGACGGCGTTTTCCCATGCGGGTCTGCGGGCGAAGCAATTCATCTGAACCTTGATCAGAAAACAGAGTTCATTCATCGGGTGGCGGCTCGTGCTGCCGGACGGGTTCAGGTGTTGCCGGGCGCAATTGCCGCCAATGCAAAGGATGCACTGGCGCTTGCTAAAGTCGCCAACGATGCCGGTTGCAACGGCATCGTTGTGCCGCCGCCGATCTACTATACGTTCCAACCAGCTTATACGCGTCAATATTTCAACACCATTCTGGACGGGGCGGACATGCCCGTGGTTCTCTACAATATCCCGGCCTATGCACAACCGCTTGATCCGATGATGATGGGTGAATTGGCTCAACACCCAAATGTCGCCGGGATCAAGGACAGCAGCGGCTCGATGGTCGATTTTCTGCACTTCATGGATGCCACACGCAATGTGGATCGCAAGATCGGCTTCATGTCCGGACGCGAGGAACTGCTGTTTGCATCACTTGCCGTTGGTGGTTCGGGTTCCATGTCTGCCATCAACGCCGTCGTTCCCGAAGTCATGGTGCGTATCCATGCCCTGTTTCAGGCGGGCGATCATGCCGCGTCGAATGCTTTGCAGATGTCGTTGATGGATCTGGTGCGTGCGATGTATGCCATTCAGGTGCCCATCGGGTTCCGGGATGCCATTACAATGCGCGGTTTTGCTATGGGCGACGCAGTTCATGCGCCACCTGCGCAGGAGCGTGTGCTGATCCAACCCAAACTGGAAAAGGTGCAAGCAGAGCTTGATGCCGTTTTGGCTTCTCACCGAAAGGCGATGGCATGATTGCTAGTTGGAGATGGTTCGGCCCATCGGACCCAATGCCTTTGTCTCGCATCGGACAGACCGGCGCAATGATGCTGGAAACATCGCTGGCGGAGCTGCCAGCTGGTGCAGTCTGGACAGAGGCGGCCATCAGGGAACGGCGGGAGCTGGTCGAAGCTTGCTGCAATGCGAACGGCGAAACCCTGCGCTGGGAAGTGCTGGGTGGCATACCAATTCATAATGATATCAAGCTGGGGCGTGGCGACCGAACCAATTATATCGACATCATGTCTGAAAACATGCGGCGCCTTTGCGGGCAGGGCGTACGCCGCATTCTGATCAATCTTATGCCCCTGATTGACTGGGTTCGCACTGATCTGGCTCAGCGTTTGCCGACCGGGGCAACTTCGGTCTGCTATGATGCCATTGATGTGACTGCATTCGATCTTTTCATCATCGCCCGCCCGAATGCCGAACGGGACTATTCTCCTGGCATCATTGATGCTGCGCGCGATCGGTTTGCGCAGATGTCGCAGGCTCGTCGCGACCATCTTCTGAACACGCTGGCAACTGGTCTGCCTGGCGGGGACAGCCATCAGGACGTCTCCGAATTCAAATATCTGTTGAGTGATTATAATGCGCTCGATGTGACGCATTACAGACAGAATATCTTTGATTTCATCGGTGCCATTTGCCGTGTGCTGGAGGAAGAGGGCGGAGTTCTGGGTGTGCATCCGGATGATCCGCCTTGGCAAATTTGTGGTCTGCCACGGATCATGGCCTCACTCGACGATTACCAGGCATTGTTCAAGGCCGTGCCCTCACCGGCCAATGGCATACTGCTTTGTTCGGGCGCTCTGGGGGCCTCCCCCAAAAACGATCTGCCTGCCATTGCACGCGCTTTAAAGGGGCGTGTTCATTATGCTCATTTGCGCACCGTGCGTCAGACCGGTTCACATGCAGAAGCTGGGTGGAGTTTTGAAGAAAGTGAACATTTGTCGGGCGACATCGACCTCTATGACATCGCAACCACTCTGGTAGATGAAGAACATCAGCGCCGGGCAAATGGCAGCGACCCCTTTCATGCAACAATCCCGTTTCGCGCTGATCACGGGCAGCATATCCTGGATGATCTGGATGCCGCAGAGACCAATCCCGGTTATGCGCCGGTTGGCATGACCAAAGCCACGGCAGAACTGCGTGGCATGATCTATGCCATTGAACGCAACCGTGAACGGCTCCAGGCAGCAGTCCATGCAGATTGATCGCATAGATATCTGGCAAATTGCACGTCCATTGCGTTATCCATGGCGAACGGCTTACGGTGAAGATGCTGCCATTGAAGGCGTGATTGTCCGGATCAGTGCTGGAGCACACACCGGCTGGGGCGAGGCAGCTCCATTGAGGGCGCCGACATATTCGCCGGAAACTGCGGCCACCTGCTTTCACATCATACGCGATTTTCTGGCACCAGCGCTGCTGCGCCAGGAGATTGGCAATCCGCAGGACGTCGCATCGCATTTTGAGGTTTTTCGTGGCAATCCCTTTGCCAAATCGGCAATCGAATCCGCCTGCTGGTCACTCATTGCGAACCGTGATGATAGACCACTGTACGGCTTGATCGGTGGCTCGAACATGTCGGTGTCTGCCGGTGCAGATTTTGGAGTTCAGGACAGCATTGATATGCTGCTGGAGAAAGTCGGCAAGGCAGTAGAGGCAGGCTTTCCCCGGATCAAGCTGAAAATTCGCCATGGTTGGGACATAGAAGTTGTCCGGGCGGTGCGCAGCACGTTCCCGAAAATGACGTTTCATGTTGACTGCAACGGTGGCTATGGTCCCGGCGATATGGACCTGATGCATGCGCTTGACGCAGAAAACCTTGCCATGATCGAGCAGCCGTTTGGCACACGGGATTTCACCGATCATGCCAAGCTGCAGGCTGCGATCGATACGCCAGTCTGCCTGGACGAAAGCATCACCTGCGTTCATGATTTCGAGCAGGCTCTGCTGCTGAAATCCTGCCGTATGCTCAACATCAAGATCGGACGGACCGGCGGAATTGCAACGGCCATAAGGCTGCACGATATGGCCCGTGACGCCGGGCTCCCGTGCTGGGTCGGCTCCATGCTGGAAAGTGGCGTTGGGATGAGTGCACTTATTGCTCTCGCGACATTGCCAAATTTCACTTATGCGGGCGATCTGTTCCCGACACAGGAACATTGTGACAGGGACATCACGCCGGATTTGGCGTTTGACGGCACCTGTACGTTCCGTCCGGCCGAAGCAAATGCTTTGCCTGAACCCTATTTGGACAGGCTGACCGCTTGCACGACAGCACGGGCCGCGCTCTTGCGAGAGGATTTCAAATGACTTCAAGATACACGCCACCCGCCTACAGGGTGCAGGGGAACTTTATCGCCGGTCAATGGGTGGATACTGGGCAGGTAACCATGCCGTGTACATCTCCCGCCGATGGCAGTCATCTGTGTGACCTTCCGGCTTCTGGCGCGTTGGAGGTTGATGCAGCGTTAACAGCTGCCCAGCGCGGTGCGCGTGATATGGCGCGCCTGACAGTTTGGGATCGTGCTTCGCTTTGCACGCGCATCGGCGATGCCATCAATGCCGGTTTGGATGATCTTGCCGCTTGCCTCAGTTGGGACCAGGGAAAACCATTGGCTGAATCCCGAGCTGAAGTTGCAACGGCTGCTGAAGGGTTTCACCACGCGGCCGAAATGGTGCGCTGGCGCGAAGGGCGCGTCCTGAATACGGCAACACCGGGAAAACAGGTGATCTCAACCTATCATCCCAAAGGGGTTATCGGTGTCATTACCCCCTGGAATTTTCCGATCAATATCCCGACCGAATACATCTCCGCAGCGCTGGCTGCAGGCAATGCAGTGGTCTGGATACCTGCGCCATCCACATCGCTGTGCGCAGCCAAATTCATGGAGATAATGAGCAACGCAGATATTCCTGATGGTGCGTTGAACCTGATCATCGGGAAGGGCGCAGACGCTGGCGCAGCTCTCACTTCAGACCCACGGTTGAATGGTATCTGCTTCACTGGCAGCCCGGCTACCGGACTGACCATCGCGCGCGCTGCCGCGGGAAAGCCGCAACTGCTGGAACTGGGTGGCAACGGCCCCGTCATCGTGCTGGATGATGCGGATCTTGCTGCTGCGGCTCAGGCTGCAGCATTGGGTGCTTTTCTGAATGCTGGGCAGGTCTGCTCCGCATCGGAGCGCATTCTGGTACAGCGCAGTATCCACGATGAATTTACCGAATTGATGCTGGCCGAAGCTTCCAGGATCAAACTCGGTCATCCGTTTGACCCGCAAACGACCATGGGTCCACTCAACAACGCCTCGGTTGCTGCCAAGGTAACCGAACACATCACCGACGGTGTCGCGCGGGGTGCAAATATCCTGTGCGGCGGTCGGCTGTCACCTGAGTGGAACAATTGTCATTATTTCGAGCCCACCGTTCTGACCAACATTTCGACGGAGTCCGCACTCAACCGCGAAGAAACATTCGGCCCGGTTGCTCCCATTCTTGCGTTTGACGATGATGACAGGCTGATTGCGGAAGCCAACGACAACGATTTTGGTCTCTGCGCAGCCGTCTTTACCAATTCGCTTTCGCGCGCACAAAGGTTTGTGTCGGAGGTGGAAACCGGGATCATCAACGTCAATGACAGTTCGATCTACTGGGAACCACATATCCCCTTTGGTGGGGCCTCCGGCAAGAAAAGTGGCATCGGGCGGCTGGGCGGCGTTGATACAATCAATGCGTTAAGCGATGTCAGAACCGCGATTTTCAACACTACCAGATCATAGCGTTTCAGTCTTTAGTTTAGAGAGCATGTTCAACCAGTAGATTGTCTGCGTTCAAGGCCAGGCGGCGTAGGATGATTCTCCTGCCGGGCGGCGGGCTTTGGCCTTGCGGCGGAAGCGTGCCGGGCTTTCGCCCTGGTGACGTGTGAAGAACCGGGTAAAATAGGCCGGATCGGAGAAGCCCAGTCGGAACGCCACCTGGCCAATCGGCATGCCGGTTGAGGCCAGGAGTTCTGAAGCTTCACGGATCAGAACCTGATGCAGATAGGCTTGTGGTGACAAGCCGGTGGCCCGGCGCACTGCCGAGCCGAGCCGGTCGCGGCTGACCTGAAGCTCTCGCGCATAATCGGAGACCTTGACGTGCTCGCGCACGCGTTGCCCGACCAGAAGCACGAACCGTTCTGCCAGCCCCTGAGGTGCACGCCCATGGGCCACAAGATCGGCCCGCGCCATTCGCCACAGAGCCACCAGCAGAAGCGACAGATAATGCGCGGCAGCGACATCGGCACCCGGCTCCGACATGGTGCGTTCACGTTGAAGACCAGCGATCAGCGCTGATAATGGCTCGTCCGGATCAGGTGACAGGGACAGATCCTGACCCAGGGTCCGGCGCATCTGCTCGCCCAGCGGTGTGGCGGGCAAGGCGCGTATCAGAGCGAGCGACGGGATCATGACCACCGTGGCGCGGGTGCCGCCTTCGGCCAGCAATTCGCGCATTGCACCATCGGTGAGCCAGATCAGCCGTGGTGCCTCGACCGGTTCTGTAATCCGAATTCGCCCGGCATCAAGCAGCACCAGCGCGGCGGCGTCGGAGGCAAGGGTCATGCCGACACGGGTGAGCGGGCTTTGAATGGCATGGACGCTGGCTGCGGAGCGGCGGTTTTGCGGTGCGCGTTGGGGCGCAGATGGGGATACAGAAGATGGGGACATGACAGCGATAGATTGACCGCCTCATGCCGTAAATCAAGCAAAAATGCAAAACAGGGCCACATAAGTGCATTTCTTTGGCTGCTCACTTCAGATTACGCTTCGCAAGCGGCGCTGGGTGCGCCCAAGACAAAGCGAGCTCGACCATGTTCGGGCCAAGGGAGGACATCATGAATAATTTTTCGCGGCGCGCTGCGCTGCGCTCATTCGCATTGGTCTCAACTGCAGCATCGATGTTGCTGACCGGTGGCGTGTTCGCTGCCGATGATACGGTCACGATCGGCTATGCCATCGCACGCACTGGTGCCAATGCGACAGGCGCGGGAATCACCACAATCCCGAATTATGAGCTTTGGGTCAAAACGGTCAATGAGGCCGGTGGGCTGGCCATGCCCGACGGGTCGAAGCGGATGATAGAAGTAGTTGAATATGACAACCGCTCTTCAAACGAGGATCTGGTGCGAGCAATCGAGCGGCTGGCAAGTCAGGACAAGGTTGATCTGATCCTGCCACCCTGGGGCACGGGTACAAATCTGGCCGTTGCGCCGCTATTTGCAAAATATGGCTACCCGCAACTGGCGGTGACTGCCGTGACTGACAAGGCACCGGAGTTTGCGGCCCGCTGGGACCGAAGCTTCTGGATGCTGGGCGGTGGACATGATTACGCGACCGGTCTGGTCGACGTGCTGGCAGCGGCACGCGATGCGGGCACGATCAACGGCAAGGTGGCCGTGGTCTCAGTCGCTGACGGTTTCGGGATAGACCTGATCAAGGGTGCGCGGCCTGCATTTGAAGAGGCCGGGTTCGAGCTTGTCTATGATGAGAGCTATCCGCTTGGCACTTCCGACTTTGCTGCAATCATGTCCGAGGCGCAGGCCTCTGGCGCAGACAGTTTTGTGGCCTTCTCCTATCCGCCGGGAAGTTTCGGCATGACAAAGACTGCACAGGCCATGGGTTATAATCCGGCGGTGTTCTACATTTCGGTCGGCGGTGCCTTTCCGATCTATCCCGGTATTGCCGGCGGCAAAGCCGAAGGCGTGATGGCAATTGGCGGGGTCGATGCAAGCAGTGATGCGATCAAGGGGTATTTTGCCGCCCACACTGCAGCTGCGGGCAATCCGCCTGACAGCTGGGCAAGCGCAATTACCTACGCTTCGCTGGAAATGCTGGAACAGGCGGTGGCCCGGGTTGGGCTTGACCACGCAGCGCTGGCTGGTGAACTGTCCACAGGCACATTCGAAACGGTCATCGGCGCGGTCAAGCTTGAGGACAACCAGTTGCGAGATCTGTGGACTGTTGGCCAATGGCAAGACGGATCGTTCCGCGCAGTCAGCCCGGCTGACAGAGCTGGTGCCAGTGATCCGATCATTCCGAAGCCGGAATGGTAACAGTAAAGCTTATACGGTTGGCGCGGGCTGCTTTTGCAGTCGCCCGCGCCACGGCCGAGAGATGATATGCTGACAACCACGCTGATACTTGGCCTTGTCCTGGGGGGCACCTATGCGCTTCTGGCGCTGGGGCTGACGCTGCAATATGGCATCAGCCGGATCATGAATCTGGCCTATGGCGAGATGACACTGGCAGCAGCGTTTGTCCTCGTGGCTTTGTTTCAGGGGCTGGGCCTGCCACCACTGATAGGGCTATTGGTAATCGCGCCAGCGGGATACGCCGTTGGCTGGATGCTTTATGCAGTGATGATGCGCCCTCTGGTGGCGCGTGCCGGAACCAGCGGGCGGCTGGAGGTTGACAGTATTCTGGCGACCTTTGGTTTGCTGTTCCTGATCCAGGGGCTGCTGTTGCTGGTGTTCGGGGCAAATTTCACATCGATTTCCTACTTGACCCACGGCGTCAACATCCTGGGTGTGCCGGTAGCCCTCAACCGGCTGATTGCTTTTGGCATCTGCCTGGTTGCTGGCGGGGCGCTGGTGATCGCGCTAACGCGGACCCGGTGGGGGTTGGCGCTGCGGGCCGTTGCGCAGACACCGAATTCGGCACCTCTGGTCGGGATTGACGTCAACCGGGTTGCGCGTCAGGGGTTTGCTCTGGGCACTGCGCTGGCGGCGGTGGGCGGTGCCTCGATTGCGACGTATCAGACGTTTTCTGCCACTGACGGTGTGATTTTTACCATGAAGGCGCTGGTAATTGTGATCATGGGCGGCGTCGGCAATGTCGCGGGCGCATTGATTGCAGGGCTGGCCCTGGGATTGATCGAGACCTTTGTGGCAACGGCGATTGACCCCGGGCTCACACTTGCCGCAACCTTCACGATTTTTCTTGCAGTGCTGTTGTGGCGGCCTCAGGGCCTGTTCGGGAGGGGCTGAGATGCGGCGTTATCTGCCCATTGTCGGATTCCTTGTTTTTGCTGCCGCGCCTTTTGCGGTTTCCGATTATGGCTTGGGGCTGCTCATCGGCGCGGTGACCTATGTCACACTGGCCAGCGCCTGGGCGCTGTTCTCCGGTCATACCCGATACATATCATTGGCCACCGTCGCTTTCTATGGCACGGGTGCCTATGTGGTCGCGGTCCTGAATGAAACGCTTCCCTACGGGCTGGTTCTGATCATCGCGGCATTGATTGGCGCATTGATGGCATTGCTGGTCGGGCTGTCAACGCTGCGCCTTGCCGGTGTCTATTTTGTGATTTTCACCTTTGGGCTTGCCGAACTCGTGCGCCAATTGATCACATGGTACGAGGTCAATGTGACCGGCACATTGGGGCGCTATATCTTTCTGGATGTGACCGCGCGGGAGATTTACTGGCAGATGCTGGCTCTGGCTGCAGTGACAATCGGATTGACTGCGTTCATTCATCGTCACCGGCTCGGCCTGGCGCTCAGGGTGATTGGCGATGACGAGGTGGTGGCAGCGCATGCCGGCATTCCTCTGGCACGCACCAAGCTGCTGGCCTTTGTCGCATCGGCTACGATCCTGACCCTGGCAGGCGCTATTGCAAGCCCGCGCTGGGTGTATGTCGAGCCAGCGATTGTCTTCAACTCAACGGTCTCTTTTCTGACGGTTATCATGGCGCTATTGGGCGGAGCAAACCGGCTCTGGGGGCCTGCACTGGGGGCAGTGCCACTGTTCTTCGCGTTCGAATATCTCTCGGTCAATCTGCCCAACACCTACCCGATCGTGCTGGGCTTGTTGTTCATTGCTGTCGTGTTCGTGCTGCCAGACGGGGTGCTGGCCGGAATCGAAAAGCTGCGTGCGCGCTGGAAGCGAGGTGCGGCATGAGCCTGTTGTCGATTGAGAGCGTTACCAAACGGTTTGGCGGGCTGACGGCTGTCGACGATGTTTCGTTCACGCTTGATGCTGGTGAAATCGTCGGGCTGCTGGGGCCAAACGGGTCTGGCAAGACAACGTTGATCAATCTGGTGTCGGGCAATTTACCAGTCAGCTCGGGACGCATCACACTGGCCGGTGCAACGCTAACCGGACGCCGACCGGACCAGATTGCGCGCGCGGGTGTGGCACGCACCTTTCAACTCGTGCGCATCTTGCCATCATTGACGCTGAGTGAAAATGTGATGATTCCGGCGGTGTTTGGTGCCAAGGCGCATTGGGGCGCTGAGGCGCTGGCGGTGGCGCAAGACGCTCTGAAGCAGGTTGGTCTTGATGATCGTGCCGATATGTCCGCGTCCCGTCTGAGCTATATCGATCAGAAGCGTCTGGAACTGGCACGCGCATTGGCGGCCGAGCCACAGGTGCTGTTGCTGGATGAATGGCTGGCGGGGCTCAACCCGAGCGAACTGGCCGAGGGCATTGCCCTCATTCGCGGGCTCACGGACAGCGGCATCACGATCCTGATGGTTGAACATATCATGGAGGCGGTGCGCGCGCTGTGTCCGCGCGTGATCGTCATGAACTCCGGTCAATTGATCGCCGATGAGGCAACCGAGACTGCACTCACAGACCCACAGGTCATTGCCGCCTATCTGGGGGAGAGCGTGGATGCTTGAAGTCACCCAACTTTCACTGCGCTACGGACAGCATCTGGCCCTTGATGCTGTCTCGATGCAGGCAGAAGAGGGTGCCATGGTGGCGATCCTTGGTGCCAATGGCGCTGGAAAATCCTCACTGCTGGGTGCCATTGGCGGGCGAGTGCGACCGGAATCGGGTACGATCCGGTATCGGGATGAGGACCTTCTGGCTTTGCCGCAACATGAATTGGTCGAGCGCGGGATTGCGTTGGTGCCCGAGGGACGCGGTATTTTTCCCGGTCTCAGCGTTGCCGATAATCTGGCGCTGGGCGCGCGGCCTCGCCGGGCCCAGGCCCGTGCCGGGTCGATGCGTGATGAGGTTTTTGCGCTGTTCCCGAAGCTGGCCGAGCGGCAGAGGCAAATTGCGGGCACCATGTCGGGGGGCGAGCAACAGATGGTGGCCATCGGACGTGCGCTGATGTCGGCACCGGATTTGTTGCTGCTGGATGAGCCATCGCTGGGTCTTGCACCAATTTTGGTGCAGGAGGTGTTTGCTGCGCTTGGCCGCATTCGCGCTATGGGCCTGACAATAGTGATCGTCGAGCAGAATGCACGCGCGACTCTGGCCCTGGCCGAGCGCGCCTATTTGATCGAGGCAGGGCGGATCACCGGATCCGGCACTGCGGAAAGCCTTCGGACCAATCCTGCGGTCGTGCGTGCCTTTCTGGGTGGCGCAGCGGTTGCAAAGAGCAAAAAGGATATTTTTATGGAAAGCGTGAACCTTTATATAAATGGCAGCCATGTTACGGCGACGGACGACAAGCGCTTCACCCGGGAAAACCCGGTGAGCGGAGAGGTTGTGACCGAAGCTGCAGCCGCAAGTCCGGCGGATGCAATTGCTGCTGTCGATGCTGCAGCGAAAGCTTTTCCGGCCTGGTCGGCCACCGGTCCTGGCGAACGACGCGCGAAATTGCTGGCCGCAGCCGAAAATCTCAAGGCACGCGCCGATGACATTGTTGCTGCGATGAAGGACGAGATTGGAGCGACCGAGGGCTGGGCACGGTTCAATGTGATGCTGGCAGCGGACATGCTGGTGGAAGCGGGTGCACTGACCACGCAGATCAAGGGTGAGATCGTGCCATCAAACCGTCCCGGCTCGACCGCTTTTGCAACGCGTCAGCCTGCTGGTGTGGTGTTGGCAATGGCGCCCTGGAATGCGCCGGTGATTCTGGGCGTGCGCGCAATCGCGACGCCGCTGGCCTGCGGCAACACGGTGGTGATGAAGAGTTCGGAGCTCTGCCCGCGCGTTCATGCATGTATCATTGAAGCGGTGGCCGAGGCGGGATTCCCGGACGGGGTGCTGAATGCCATCTCGAACGCTCCGGATGATGCGCCGGAGATTGTCGAGACTCTGATTGCGCATCCGGCAGTGCGTCGGGTGAACTTCACCGGCTCAACCCGGGTGGGCAAGGTGATCGGGCAGTTGTCGGCCCGTTACCTGAAACCCGCACTTCTGGAACTGGGCGGCAAGGCACCGATGATCGTGTTGGAGGATGCCGATATTGACGCCACGGTTTCTGCTGCAGCATTTGGTGCCTACATGAATCAGGGGCAGATCTGCATGTCGACAGAGCGGATCATCACTGTGGGTGCGGCGGGGGATGCGTTTGTCGCGGCCTTTGCCGAAAAGGTGGCAAGCCTGAGTGCCGGTGATCCGCGCGATGGCAGCCAGCCCCTGGGGTCTTTGGTCACCGAGGTTGCAGCGAACCGGGTGCGCGAGCTAATCGCAGATGCGCTCGGCAAGGGGGCTGAACTGATCGCAGGTGGCGGCGGCGATGGAACCATACTGAACGCTGCAGCGCTGGACCATGTGACGCCGGATATGCGGCTGTATTCCGAAGAAAGTTTCGGCCCTGTAGCCGCGATCATCCGTGCCGCGTCGGTGGATGAGGCCGTGCGCATTGCCAATGACAGCGAGTTTGGCCTCTCGTCAGCCGTGTTCGGGCGCGATACGATGCAGGCGCTTGCGGTTGCCCGGCGGATCGAAAGCGGCATCTGCCATGTCAATGGACCCACTGTGCATGATGAAGCACAGATGCCGTTTGGCGGTGTGAAATCCTCCGGTTATGGCCGGTTTGGAGGCTCGTGGGGCATTGCGGAGTTTACCGAACTCCGATGGATCACCCTGCAGGACGGGCCGCTGCATTACCCGATCTGACGGCGTATTGCATTAGGGTTTGCACTCAGTACGGCCATCAAATTGAGTGCAGACCCTCGCTTCGGTTAAACCGACTGCATAAGCAGTGTCTTGTCGGCCCAGTCGTCGCTATCGATTGCGTTGGCCAGGACCGTCGCCACATCGCCGCGGGCGGCTTTGGCTTTGACATCGACATCATCGCCGAACAGCATGTCTCCGGTGCCATCATCATCGGTCAGGGCAACCGGACGCAGGATGGCAAAGCTCAGCCCTGATGCCTTGAGGTGTTCGTCAGCGTCGTGTTTGGCCTGCAGGTAATGCCCCATGTCGCTTTCCGGATCCGGATGACCTGCGCCGACACTGCTGAGCATGACAAAGCGCGACACATGCGCCTTGGCAGCCAAATCAATGAGGCGCATGGCCCCGTCACGGTCGATCTTGTCGGTCATATCCGCACCGGTATCTCCGCCTGAGCCTGCGGCGAAAATGACGGCGTCGCAGCCCTGGCAGACATCGTCCTGTAAATCCGCCAGATCACCGATGCGCTGTTCTGCCTGTGGGGGCAGTTTGCTGGCGTCTGAGCTTTCGCGGACCAGGGCGATGGGGGCGTGGCCGCGTGATACGAGTTTTTCCATGAGGCGTGTTCCGGTGCTTCCGGTTGCTCCTGCGACAAGTACTTTCATGAAGCGTTCCTTTTCTTGAAATTCAAAATTGGTGAGGCTATGCGGTTTTGGCCGTGAGGTCAGGTGCCATGGGGCCGGCTGCTATGACTGCAGCCTGATAGCCCGGTTGCTGTTGCAGATCGTGCCAGTAGGTTTTGATGCGCGGGGCGTCGTCAAGGAACCCCATGGCGTCCAAATTGGCCAACAGGTAGGAAAATTGTATGTCAGCCAGAAAGGCCGTATCTCCGAAGAGCAGCCCGGATGGCTGCAAATTCTGTGCGACATATTCGAGATGAGTGCGCATTGCGGCAAACGCTGCATCGGAAGGCTCTTCCCCGCTGAATCCGGGTAGCAGAAGTCCCATGCTGACTTCTGCGAATGAGCTTTCCACATAATCGAGGAGTTCTTCATGGTGGACGTGCTGCAGCGTCCCCGGCGTGGGTCGGTGGGTCTCGTCGCCGAATTTATCTGCCAGATAGCGCAGACAAGTCGCGGATTCGGCGATCTTCAGATCCTTGTCTTCGATGACGGGCGACTTGCCCAGCGGATGGATCTTTTGAAGCGCGGCGGGTGCCCGGAACTGGTCGGTGCGTCGATACTGCACCAGCTTGTAGGGCGCGTGCATATCTTCCATCAACCAGACCAGCCGGATGGCACGGGAATAGGCAAGGCAGTGTATGGTGATCATTGGACGGTCTTTCATTTCAAGAATCATGAATCGCAGAGAGAGCGACGTTTGGCCGAGTTGCGGTGGAAAAAACTGGCCTGAACTCAGGGCAGATAAATTGCCTTGGCGTTGACGAATTCCTTCATGCCGAAGCCACCATGTTCGCGGCCAAAGCCGGAATCCTTGACCCCGCCAAACGGCATGTTGGGGTCCGCTGTGCCAAAAGAGTTGATGCGAACCATGCCGGTGTCGAAATGGTCATGTGCCAGTTTCAACGCCTTGTCTTCGTCCTGGCTAAAGATACCACCACCCAGCCCGTACCGGCTGTCATTGGCAATGCGCATGGCATCCGCGTCGTCGGTCGCCTTGATGATCGCTGCGACCGGACCAAAGATTTCATCGTCATAGGCTGGGGACCCCGGCTTGCAATCAGCCAGCACGGTTGCCGGATAATACTGTCCGGTGCGCTCGGGAGGGGCGCCACCACACAGCAGCTCGGCACCGCCGTCGACACTTTTGCCCACCTGTTCGCAGATCGTTTCAAACTGCTCGGCGCTTGAAAGCGGCCCCAATTGGGTGCGCTCATCCGTCGGGTTACCCAGACGGATGGATTTCATCTGTTCGACAAAAGCTTGGGTAAAGGCATCATAGACAGCTTCGGTCACGACAAAGCGTTTGGCCGATACGCAGGTTTCGCCATTGTTAAACAAGCGTCCCTGCACGCTTGTTTTAACGGCCAGTTCGATATCGGCATCTTCAAGAACCAAATAGGCATCGTTCGAGCCCAGCTCCAAAACTGATTTCTTCAGGTTTTTGGATGCCATCTGTCCGATATGGCGGCCAGCCGCGTCGCTGCCTGTCATCGTCACGCCGCGGACCATATCGTGTTCGATAATGGCGTCAGACACATCGTGGTCAACGATCACGACGTCAAACAGCCCTCGCGGCAGGCCGGCTTCGAGACAAATATCGCGCAGCATCAGGCCGCTGCCCGTGCAGATGGAAGCGTGTTTCAAAAGCACGCTGTTACCGGCCATCAAATTGGAGGCCAGCACGCGGACAGGCTGATAGACCGGGAAATTCCATGGTTGAATGCTGTAGATGACGCCGATAGGGCAATGGGCAACGATGCCATTTTTTTCACCGCCAGAATGGGTACGTTCCTCATCGGCCAGAAGGTCTGGGCCGTGTTCGGCGGTGTATTCGAAAATCTGCGCGCAGAGTTCAACTTCGGTTTTGCCGTCACGCAGTAATTTGCCGGTTTCCTTTGTCATCAGGCTTGCAAATTCCTCGGCATTTTCGCGCAGCGCGGTGGCGATATCGCGCAAATAGGGCGCGCGTTCTGCGTGGCTTTTACCGCGCCAGTTCAGAAACGCCGCATGACACTTCTCCATCTTGTCAAAGGCCGCCTCCGAACTCATCAGATCATAGCTGGCGATCCTTGCGTCAGTGGCGGGGTTGATGGTGCAGATCTGAGCCATATGTGCGTTTCCAATGTGTGTTGGTTCAACAGTCAACGCAAAGGGCACTGGTTCGTTCCATGATGAAAGATGGTGGAGCCCGTCTGGGGCAATAGGCTTGATTTGATGAAAGCTGAACTGAGCTGACGTATAAAACGGACACAAAGGGGCGCAAATCACAGCTGTCCCAGGAGACCAGCAGGATTGTTCCGATGATGTCTTGCGGGCTTATCGTTCTACGGGCTTGGTCGTTCTGCGCCTGACATTCAGCATGGCCTGAAGGATGTAGCCAAGGCACAGGCAGAGCATATGTGCTGTATCGGCAATGGCTTCGAAGCTGATCCAGATTTTTGCTGTGATCAAGAGGACAGCGCCGATCAAAAGCATCCATCGGTGGCGCTGTTTTGCGGCCAGGGCGCCAATCAAACCGAAGCCTCCGGCCGACATTCCCACATCGTGGGTCAGCAATTCTGCTTCGCCTGCTGTAACTGGAAGCCCAACGAGCAGGGGCAGCACAATGAAGAGAACCAGCAATGTACCAAGCACGTCGATTGTGAAAAACACGGCCGCGGCGCGCCATGTGCCTTCGATGGTTTCATAGCAGCCGATCACGACAGCCGCGAAGCAGAGCTGGCGGATAAACATGCCGAAATCATGGGACAGGAACGTGCCGGTGATCAGGCGGAACGCGTCCCCGTTCAGGATGCTTTGATGGCTGATGCCCCAGGCTCTGAGCGCTTGAGGCGGGAGCACGCCGTCAAGGGTCCCGGCCAGCCAATTGGCCGTGACCATGACCAACAGGAAAACCAATGTGAAGGGAATGCGGGAAATCGCGCGCATTCAGTCAACTGACATGCAAGGCAAAGGTCGCCAGAAGCACAAACAATGCGGCGACCAGAAACAATAGCAGCGTGTCCGTTGGTGTGGCGTCGTCCTCAATCATCTCGGCTGCGGCGATGCGGGCGCGCACACGGCGCATTCTGAGGAAAGCCAGCAGGATTACAACCCCGCTGGCCACCAGCATCAGGACCTCGGTCCAGACCTGCACTTGTCCGGCACCCAGCCGGGCAGCGGCCATGCCGAAGCCCACGATCGCGATGGCGGTTCGGACCCATGCGAGGAATGTCCGCTCGTTTGCCGAATGGTCTGTAAAGTTTGCGATCATGTGTGCTCCATCATTTCAACAATCCGACAACGCCACCGGAGATCAGAACATTCACCTCATACAGAATTCGCGGGGCAGCAAGGCCACCAGGGCTGGCCAGATAATTGGGTGTCCAAACCGGATTCAGCTTCTGCTTGAAACTGCGCAGTCCTTCGAAATGATAAAACTGTTCGCCATGCTCGTAAACGAAGCTGCCGATCCGGTTCCAGATGGACGCCAGTTGACGATTGTCGATTCCTGAGAATGGCGCTGCCCCAAGGGAAAACCAGTGAAAGCCCTGACTTGTGCCCCAAAGCATGATTTCTCCAAACAGCGCATCCATTATGTAATTCGGACCGTCCGGATCATAGCGCATCAGATCCAGTGACAATTCGTGCCTGTTTGCCCCCTGAAAGAGAGTAGCGAATGCACAGATGTCGCCGGATTTGTCACGCAATACGGCATGATCGAAATTCGAGACATAGTCTTCCTCAAATGCACCCAGGGCAAAGCCTTTTTCTTCGCCCTGCTTGGAGGCCAGCCATTTGTCGGAGATGACCCTGAGGGCCAGCAAGAAGGCCGCCAGCTCTTCTTTCGGTATGATCTGGAATGTCAGCCCGTCCCGACCTGCGCGATTGCGTGCCTGCCTAAAATCCTTCTTCGACGAGCCTTCCAGAGTGAAGTTTCGTAAATCGACACGCGCAACCTCTCCAATCTTGAGAATTGACAGACCCAGATCAAGATATGTTGGCAGAAACAGTGGCGATACAGCATAAAAGGCGCAACGCTTGCCTTCCCGGTCAGCTTTTTCGCGCAACTGCCAGATAAGGCTGCGACCTGCTTCCGTGTCGCCCACGGGCTCCCCTTTCGAAATTAGAGTCCTGCCGGTATCGCCATAGGCAAGGAAGGCCTTGCTGTCTTCGGAAATCAGGAACGCCTTGTCCCCCATCAGGGAAATATTCGCCTCGGTGTTTTCGCTGGCTGCAACCAATGTGCGAACGATGTCTGGAATGGGTTGATTTCTCAACGGTTTGCTGCGTCCCATCAGAACCGAATTCAACGCGATTCCGGCAAGCACAAGGGCACCGACGAGGCTGGCACGCAGGAAGCGGGAGGCATCTCCGCGCAGTGCAAAGTCCCACCACAGGGCATCGCGATATTCCACATGGCTGTAGGCAAAGAAGCCGACCCAGGTGACGGCCGCCAACAATGCGGCAAGGCTGATGATCCAGGCACTGTTGAGCCGAAACAGTGACGTGCTCTCTACCCTGTAGAAGGCGGATCGAAACACGCCCAGTAGGCTTGCTGTCAGAATGAGACTGGCCGCCTCTTCCCAGTCCAGTCCTCTGAGCAGCGAGGCGATGATGCCAGCTGCCATAAGGGTCATGGCGATGACCCAGGCGCGATAGAGCTTTCGATAAAGACCCCGTGAGATCACGATCAGCAAAAGGCCGACAACACTGCCTGCAAGATGGGAGACCTCAATGAAGGGCAAGGGGATCACGTCGCGCAGAACGCCAAGACGAGCGGTGTCGGCAGGAAGATTGCCAGATACTAGCAACAGGGCTCCGGCCACCAGCGCCACACCGGCCGCCGCCAGTGGAACGACGGGGCGTGCAAATCGATAGAGCCATGTTGCCGTTTGCGCCGCCGCCCGGCGCTGCCCCACGCCCCACACCAACGCCAGTCCGATGACGGCAATCAGAAAAGGCAAAAGCGTATAGATCAATCTGTAAAGCAGGAGAGCGGCCAGAACGTCGGAGCGTCCGGCCGCTCCCAGACCGGCAATCAGTGTGGCTTCGAAAACCCCGAGGCCTGCCGGTGCGTGGCTGAGAATGCCAAATGCAATCGCTCCGATATAGACAACGAAGAAGTAGGGATAGCTCTGCACCAGATCGGCCGGCATCAGAACGTAGAGCGTCATGGCAGCGCCGGTGATATCCAGGATGGCAACGATTGTCAGACCACCTGCGAGGCGAACGCCGGGCAGAGCGAAGCTGAAACCTGCAATCGACAACCGCCTTGCGCTACGAGACAGCCAAATGTAGAGACCGGCAATCGCCAGAAGCAACACCACACCGATGGCGGTCTCGGTGATGGTGTTGAGCGGCAAGACTGTCGACAGGCCGCTGGGATGAAGCGTCAGCAGCAGGCCCAGTATCAGCGTCAAGCCCATCCAGAAGGCAACCCACGACGTTGCAATGACCCCTGAAACGCTGCTCAGATCCAGACCGAGCGCTGCATAAAGACGGTAGCGGACGGCTGTGCCGGTCAGATAGGAGAAGCCCAGCAAATTCGAGATGGCAGAGCCGCTCGCCCCGGCAAGTCCGGCAATTGTGTCGGGTATCTTGCCCTTTGCCACCGACCGCACTGCAAGGACGTCATAAAACGCGATTGCCAGAAAGCTGAGTGCGGTCCAGAAAAATGCAAAGCCGAGTGTCTTCCAGGAACTGTGCGCGATGTCGGCCTTGACATCTCTCCAATGCACTTCACTTGCCAGTTTGTGCAGGACATAGATGCCAATGGCCACAATCAGAAGCGGTATTGCCAGCCGGGTGACGGGATGTTCAAGAAACCGCGCGAGCCGTGAGGGCGGCAAAGCCGGTTCAGCGGCGGTCATTCAACCGTTCCTCGAGCAGTTCAATCTGGATTTGCTGCATCTCGGCCAGCTTGTTCCATTGCTGTGCTAGCTGGTGGTCCATCTTCTCGTGCAACTGGCGGATTTCGAGTTCCGCTTTCAGGTTCACACGGTATTCGTTCTCGGCGCGCAGCCGGTCCTTGCCTTCCTGACGCCGTTGACTCATCATGATGATGGGGGCCTGAAGCGCCGCCAGACTGGACAGGACGAGGTTCAGCAAGATGAACGGGTAGGGGTCAAACGGCCGCATCATCAGGCCGATCGCATTCACCGTGATCCAGATGATCAGTATCATAGTGAACGAGATGATGAACATCCAGCTGCCGCCGAATATGGCCACCTTGTCGGCCATGCGTTCCCCGAAAGTCGCTGCCTCTTCCGCCTGATCGAGCAGGTTTTGTGACACCAGCTGACCAGATTCAAGGCTTTCGATGACCTGCCGATCCAACGCGGTCAATTCACCGCGCTCTCTCTCCAGAAGCCCTTCAACATAGGCCCCACGGAATGTGGCCAGATCTGCGCGGCAGATATGCTTGCCGGCTTCCCATCCGGGATAGGCCTCATTGATCAGCTCTGACACGCCCGGTCGCACCGAGATCCACGCGCGCAGACGGCTGGGCGGAAAAGCCCCCTGACAGACATGACAATGGAGTTTGCCGTCAGGTTTCGCGGCCAGTTTCCCAGACGGTTTCTCAGACCCGCTCATCAAGTCTGTTTTCCCTGCACAATCGACAGCATAAACATCGATATGCCGGTGGACAGGAAGTTCAGCCCTGTCAGGAAACCCAGAAGCCATGTCGAACTGGTCGGCCATTGCACCAGTATGATCGCACCCAGCAGGAGGGCACAGGCACCACTTGCGATGACCCAGCGCCAGTTGGGCAGCTGACCGCGCAATTTCAGGCCCAGCCAGATTGACAGAAGCCCTTCCAGAAACAGCACAATGACAATGATGCCCGTGAGAAAGGACACACCGCGACTTGGAAAGAAGACAAATATCAGTCCCGTAATCAGAACGCCGATGAAGAAGACAAGGGCGATGCGCCATTCCAGAACAGTGCGGAAACTCCAGGCAAATGCCAGCCCGGCAACACCCCAGAACAACAGCAGCCAAGCCACCATCTGCTCGATGACGAGCGTCGCGATGACAGGAGCCAGAATTGCAGCCAGACCCAGTGCCGCGAATACCAGCCCGGCATTTCGGAAAGAGCCCCTGAATTTCATGATTTCGTTTGCCGTGCCGGTTTCGTTGTTGGTTTGCATATTGTTCCTGCCTTTGATGCCTGGCCGCAGTGTAATGGCTCACTGACTGACACTACTGCGTTGATATATGATGTGAGACTCTATCCGAACTTTTCAGAATTGCCAGAAAGACTCGCGGGCAGGTGCGGGGTGGTACTGGGAGGGCGGGTATTTGGTCTTGACGTGAACGGAGGAAAACGCTCCGATTTGAAGTTCGTCTGTTTCTGTTTTGTACCGGTTCATTTGATGCCTCCCAGCATTTTAACCAGAATCGCAGCCAGTGCAGCGCATCGGGTAAGCTGGCTGACGTGATTTTGGAAAAATCAGATAATTTCTGAAACCGTATAAGTTTGAAAATTGTGTGCAGTTATTTAGCCTCATTCAAAAATTCAAGTGATTCTAAAATCGGAGAATTCCCAATTTGCGCGCCGAAATGGGCTTTTACCTGAGTTCAGGCGTCAAAATGATTCAAAATTGAATACAGAAACTTGACCAATATTTTATTTCGGGATACAGAATTAGACGTTGGAATAAGATGTTTCGGGGTAAAATTCTTGGCAAAACCAGTCCACGACGGAGAGGTTGATGGTGCGGAAGTTGATTCCGCTGCGCCGGGCGCTCTGATGGCCGATGCCTATGAACGCATCAAGAACGCAATTCTCCGCGGAACCTTCTCACCGGGCGCCAGACTGTCGCAAGTTAAAATTGCCGAAAGGTTGGGCCTTAGCCGCACCCCTGTTCGCGAAGCCTTGCGCCTCATCGAGCGAGACGGATTGATAACTTCTCAACGAGGACGGCAGGTTGTTATTTCGTCAACATCCATGGCGGATCTTGACGAATTATACGCGCTTCGCATCAAGCTTGACAGTGCAACGGTCCGTTTGTGTGTGCCAGATCTGACCGACGATGATCTTGCCGAGATGCGTGACTGTCTCAATAAAATGGACAATAATTCGTCTGCAGAAGATTTTGAAGAATTTGACGCGGCTCACCGAAACTTTCACATGATCGCGATCCGGGCCGCTGGTCCACGGCATATTATTTACTCAGCGCAGTTGAATGAACATGCTGAGCGATACCGCCGAATGTACATCGTACAAGCCAGTTCGTATCAGCAATCAAAGAGTGAGCACGAGGCCATTTTTGAAGCCTGTGAAGCGCGGGACGGGGAGGTGGTCGCCGCACTTCTGGCTGAGCACTATGCCCGCATCGCACTTACGATTATTGCCCAAATTGAACCACAGTTCGAGCCACGGCTTGTGCGGTCGGCGGTACGCATTGCGCTTGAAGGGCAGAGCGGGCCGTCTCGGAAAGCAAAAGTCGATGCCAGCATCGCAAGCCAAATGCGAGCAATTTGATTTCGGCACAAGCGGTCTCCGAAAAAGTTCAACATCATAATTCCTCAACCGGTGGCGTATTCAGGCCGCTGCTCGAATAACTCTAAAATACGGAGACCAATCGTGAAACGTAATAAGGTTGCGATCATTGGTTCAGGCAACATCGGAACCGATTTGATGATCAAGGTTTTGCGGATTTCCGACGTTCTGGAGATGGGCTGCATGATCGGAATCGATTCTCAATCGGACGGGCTGGCGCGCGCCAAGCGAATGGGTGTTGCAGCTTGCGAAACCGGGCTGGAAGGTTTTCTGGAATTGCCGGAAGCTGACGAGATCGGTTTGGTTTTCGATGCCACCAGCGCGGGAGCTCATGTCAAGCACGACAAGATGTTGAGGGCGCGCGGTATTCCCGTGGTCGACCTTACGCCAGCAGCCATTGGTCCATTTGTTGTGCCTTCAGTCAATATTGACGAACATATCAGCGCGCCAAATGTCAACATGGTGACATGCGGCGGCCAGGCAACAATACCGATTGTAGCAGCGATTTCGAAAGTGACGCCTGTTCGATATGCCGAGATTATTGCTGCGATCGCCTCGAAGTCGGCGGGGCCTGGCACACGTGCAAATATTGATGAGTTCACCGAGACGACTTCGCGCGCCATTGAAAAAATCGGCAATGCCAAGCATGGCAAGGCCATCATCGTTTTGAACCCTGCTGAACCACCACTGACCATGCGCGATACAGTTCTGTGCCTGTGCGACGACAGCGACCATGACGCAATTCGCGCTTCAGTGCATGAGATGGTTGCGGAGGTGAGCCAGTATGTGCCCGGCTACCGATTGAAACATGAAGTGCAGATTGAAGAAATATCGAAGAATGATCCAATTGTGCTCGCCGATTTCAATGAGCGTTTTTCAGGTTTGAAAGTATCGGTGTTTCTGGAAGTGGAGGGTGCCGCGCATTACCTGCCTTCTTATGCTGGAAATCTCGACATCATGACGTCCGCAGCCATGCGGACGGCAGAAAAAATGTTGGCCGGAGGGCAAGCGTGATGAGCGATATTTATTTGCAAGATGTCACTTTGAGAGATGGTATGCATGCCATCGGGCACAAGATAGACCCGATACGTGTTGGCGAAATTGTTGCCGCCCTTGATGCTGCGGGAGTCGACGCAATTGAAGTTGCGCATGGCGATGGCCTGGCGGGCTCATCCCTGAATTATGGTTTCGGTTCAAACAGCGACACCAGTTGGATTGAGGCCGCTGCGGAAAACTGCAAGCGCGCGCGTCTGACAACATTGTTGTTGCCAGGCATCGGAACAATTGAGCATTTGCGAACAGCCGCCTCTCTTGGTGTCCGCTCGGTTCGAATTGCGACCCATTGCACCGAGGCCGATATATCGCGCCAGCACATTGAGGCCGCTCGTGAACTGGATCTTGATGTCTCTGGCTTTTTGATGATGGCGCATATGGCGCCCGCAGACATGTTGGCGCAACAGGCCAAGCTGATGGAAAGTTACGGAGCACATTGCGTTTATGTCACCGATTCCGGTGGTGCGCTGACCATGAAAGGCACCATCGACCGCATTCGTGCATATCGCGATATTCTGGACGAGAAAACCCAGATAGGCATCCACGCACATCAGAATTTGTCTGTTGCTGTCGCCAACTCGATTGTTGCTATCAATGAGGGAGCTTACCGGGTGGACGCCTCGCTTTGCGGAATGGGCGCTGGCGCAGGCAACACGCCAATTGAGCCGTTGGTCGCGGTCTTGGAGCGTGAAAATTATCATCATGGTGCGGATTTATTCGCACTTCAGGACGCAGCTGAAGATTTGGTTCGCCCGCTGATGGACCGACCGGTGCGGGTTGATCGGGATACATTGTCTTTGGGATATGCGGGTGTCTATTCCAGCTTCTTGCGACATTCCCAATATGCATCAGAACGCTATGGAGTGGATGTCCGGTCTCTCCTCGTGGAATTGGGAAAACGCAAAATGGTTGGCGGCCAAGAAGATATGATTGTCGATGTTGCTATCGACCTTGCTAGTGAGATCAAATGAGTAAAACAGACAAACCACTGCGGTCTCGCCAATGGTATGAAGGCAACGGTAAAAGCGCATTCATGCACCGTTCCTGGATGAAGAACCAGGGCATGCCCGATGATGTTTTCGACGGCCGCCCGATTATCGGCATCTGCAATACCTGGTCAGAAATGACACCCTGCAATGCGCATTTGCGAGATCTCGCTGAAAAGGTGAAGTTCGGCGTCTATGAGGCCGGTGGTTTTCCGGTGGAGTTTCCGGTGTTGTCTCCCAGTGAAAGCCAGTCCCGCCCGACAGCCATGCTCTACCGCAATCTGGCGGCAATGGATGTCGAGGAATCCATACGCAGTTATCCGATTGATGGCGTTGTCTTGATGGCGGGTTGCGACAAGACCACCCCGTCTCTTGTGATGGGCGCAGCCAGTTGCGATCTGCCTGCCATTTTGGTGTCGGGCGGACCCATGCTGAACGGCGTTGTGAAAGGTGAGCGTGTTGGCTCAGGCACCGCAGTTTTCCGATGGGTTGAAGAGCTGAATGCCGGCACAATGAGCCAGGCGGATTTTCTGGCTGCTGAAGCGGGTCATTCGCGCTCTGCAGGTTCCTGCATGACAATGGGCACAGCTTCGACCATGGCTGCCATGGTTGAAGCGCTCGGGCTTGGCTTGTTTCAAAATGCCGCCATTCCGGCAGTGGATTCGCGGCGCAAGCAATTGTCGCAAATGGCAGGTCGCGAAATTGTTGGCCTTGCGAAGAACCGGGTCGATATAAGCAGCATTCTAACACGCGAAGCTTTTGAGAATGCTATCCGGGTGAACGCTGCAATCGGTGGCTCTACCAATGCTGTGTTGCACCTGATTGCGATTGCGCGCCGCATTGGCGTGGAATTGACACTCGATGACTGGGACCGTCTGGGACGTGATGTTCCGACCATTGTGGATCTGATGCCATCTGGGCGGTTTTTGATGGAAGATTTCTACTATGCGGGCGGCTTGCCGGTTGTGATGCGGGCTTTGGGCGAGAGGGGCCTGCTGCACCGCGATGCAATCACAGTGACCGGACAGACTGTCTGGGAGCAGGTGCGCGACGCTGAGGTGTATGACAAGGAAGTCATTCGCAATTGGGATAATCCGATCCGAGAACAGGGTGGGATCGCGGTCTTGCGTGGCAATCTTGCGCCGCGCGGTGCCGTATTAAAGCCATCCGCAGCCTCACCAAACCTGTTCAAGCACAGAGGCAAGGCGGTCGTGTTTTCCTCAATTGAGGATTATTACAAGCGTATCAATGCGGCTGATCTTGATGTTGATGAAAACTCAATTCTGGTTCTTCAGAATTGCGGCCCCAAGGGATATCCCGGTATGGCTGAAGTTGGCAATATGGGCTTGCCGAAGAAGCTGCTTGAAAAAGGTGTGCGTGACATGATCCGCATCTCCGATGCGCGGATGAGCGGCACGGCTTACGGCACTGTCATTTTACATGTCGCGCCAGAGGCAGCAGAGGGTGGCCCGCTAGCTTTTGTCCGCAACGGTGACTGGATTGATGTCGATATTGAAGCACGTACGCTGCACCTTGATGTCAGCGATGCTGAACTTGCCCGTCGATCAGAAGGATTTGAACCTCAACTGCCGCCGATAAACAGCGGTTATCAACGGCTTTACCGGTCTCATGTTGAGCAAGCTGATCTGGGATGTGACTTCGACTTTGCTGATGAGTCCCGCCCACTCTCTGTCCAGCGCATCAGCCATTGAGGAGGCTTTCATGACGAAGACAATCCTCATCACTGGCGGATCCCGCGGGATTGGTGCCGCGACCGCAATTGCGGCTGGCAGCAAGGGCTGGAATGTTGTTTTGACATATCTCTCGGATGCCAAAGCGGCCGCGCAAATTGTCAAAAAAATCGAAGCCCTTGGCGGTCGTTGTTGCGCAGTGGCCAGCGACGTGTCGGTGGAAGCTGACGTGATTTCGGTCTTCAAGAAGTGCAAGGAGACGTTTGGCCAACTTGATGGGCTTGTCAATAATGCCGGGATGTTGCCAGAAGTGGCGCGTCTTGAAGATTTTGACCTCGCGCGTTGGAACAAGACGTTTGCGGTCAATACCACCGGTACGTTCTTGTGTTGTCGTCAAGCGATTCACTTGATGTCTCCGCGCCATGGTGGACATGGCGGATCAATCGTCAATGTGTCGTCAATGGCAGCCGTTCTGGGCGCTGCAGGCGAATTCATCGATTATGGAGCGTCCAAAGGTGCTGTTGAAGCGTTGACGGTTGGATTGTCCAAAGAGCTGGGACCTGACGGTATTCGCGTAAACGGTGTGCGCCCGGGATTGATTGATACGGATATTCACAAAAGTGCTGGCGATGCCGCGCGTGTCGAGCGTTTGGCTGGCGGCGTACCCATGGGGCGCGCCGGGACTGCAGCGGAAACTGCAGAAGCTATTGTCTGGTTGCTATCAGACGCTGCAAGCTATGTGACGGGTACCTTTATTTCCGTCAGTGGCGGCAGATGAGAATAAAAACAGGCCGTAAAATACGGGCCTGGATGTGATTTTTTTGAAAGGTTATTTATGTCAGTTACCGTCAACCATACAGGCATCACAGTTCACGATCTTGATAGATCGATTGCCATGTTTTGTGAGCTGTTTGATTTTGAAGTCTTCTCGCGGGCACCACGCGATCCTGCAATCATTTCCGGGGTAACCGGTGTGGAAGGTGCGGAAATTGAAGTTGCCTATGTTCGCAACGGGGCAGTCAGTTTCGAGTTGCTATGTTACTCCAAGCCCGAAGAGCGACACGACTATCGTCCGCGCCCTTGCGATCTTGGATCCTTGCATTTTGCTGTGAATGTCGAAGATATGGATGAAATGCTGGAAAAGGCACTTGCCTGGCCGCTGGATATCGTTGGCAAAGAGGTCCAGATCGATGCTGGCCCGAATAATGGCTCGCGCATTATTTACCTGCGCACACCGGAAGAAGGATTGATTGTTGAGATGATCCAAAAGCCCAAGCCGGTTTAGGGCTTGGGCTGAATGCGCAGGCGAAGCTACAATGGTTTGATTTCTTTGGGGGTATCTTCTTGCTGCCCCCATTCGTGCCACGAACCATCATAAAGGCGCCAATTGGAGTGGCCAATCTCTTCAAGCATAAACCCCAGAATTGAGGCCGTCACACCTGAACCACACGTTGTGATGATTTCACCTGATGTATCGACACCACGTTCGTCAAAAATCTGTTTTGCTTTTTGCGCTGAGACAAAGCGATGCGATGGGGCGGGTTCGAAAAACAACTGCCACGGTGTGTTGATCGCACCGGGCATGTAGCCTGACGCTACCCCTGGGTAGCCAGACCCTTCATGACCATCAAAACGGGCTGCGGTACGGGCATCTATCAAGGGTATTTGACCGTTTTCGACGGCCGCACGAACATCAGAAATTGATGCCACTCGGCCTTCCGTGACTTTGGCCGGAAATGATTTTGCTGCGACCGGTTTAGCGTCGCCTGTTTCCAGTTCCCGGTCTTCAGCTTTCCACTTGCGCAAACCGCCGTTGAGAATCCGAATATTATCGTGCCCAAAAGTCCTGAACATCCACCAGATGCGCGCAGATACGTATCCCGCGTCATAGATGATGACTTCAGTCTGAGCGCCGATGCCGAGTCCGCCAACAATTTTTGCGAACAGCGTAGCTTCGGGAAGCATATTCACATAGTCCGATTCTGGCTCCGAAATTTCGGTCAAATCAAGAAATTGCGCGCCAGGAATATGGCCCTGGCGAAAATCGTCAATCGCATGTTTTCCTGCGTCGGGTAGATACCACGAACAATCCACAATGGTTCGGTCACCTTGTGGCTCGGAGACCATCAATTGCGCCAGTTCATCCGTCTCTATCAACCATTTGCTCATGGCTTATTCCTCTTCAACGTTCGATGCCTTTGCGGCGTGGCTTTTCTACCCAGCTATTGCCGGTCATCACACCGCCATCGATGACGAGATTCTGCCCTGTCACATAGTTGGTAGACGGTGCCACCAGATATAGAGCTGTTGTGACAAGGTCTTCGGGCACTGCCAGACGTGCCATTGGAATGTAATTTGCAAACCATTCGGCTCTGTAGTCGTCATCCCACAATGGGCGGGTGAACTCAGTTTGCACAAAACCGGGTTCGATGGCGTTGACGCTGATATTATCGTCAGCCCATTCATGTGCCTGCGAGCGCGTGAGCGATGTCACTGCGGCTTTTGTGGCTGCATATACGGATATGGTATCGAATGAAACATTGGCTGAGAGCGAGCTGAAATGCAGGATGCTGCCACCACCTTGTTTCTTCATGATGGGGTAGACTGCCTGGGACAGAAAATAGACCGACTTGAAATTGACGGATGTGATGAGGTCAAAATCCTCGTCTGTCACTTCTGAAATCGGTTTTCGTCTGTTGGCGCCCTGAAGGTTCACCAGAATATCAATTTTCCCGGTTACTTTGCTTGCTTGCTCTGCGAGAGAAAGCGTGGCTTCACGTGTCGAGAGGTCTGCCTGGATTCCGGTAAATTTCAGACCTTCCTTGTTAAAATGATTCTCAACAAGATCAAGTCTCTCCTGCGAGAGATCATGAACAATGACAGTGGCACCAGCTTTTGCGAAGGCCTCGGAAATTACCGAGCCAATAGCACCCGCTCCGCCTGCCACCAAAGCGGTTTTACCTTCCAGTGAAAAGAGGGAAGATAGATAATTTGACATGGCTCACTCCTGATTTCCAATTGGGCGACAACAGCCTGCTTCTGGCGACTGTCATTATACGCACCTGGCTAGAATTTTCTCTGACAATGTGGATATCACAGCGTCGCAATTAATGGTGCGACAATCAGCGGGTTTTGATTTGTCCCTTAATCTCAACCTTAACGATGATTGTATGCCGATTTGTAGTCAAAATTTTGAATTCTGTATACTGTTTTTGTTCGGAAACCCATGATTTACGTTATTTTTGCACGAAATTAAGATATTTTTCTTGAAAACTGTATTTTTTGTTTTCAATATGTATGCAGTGCGGATACAGTCTGTCCGAGTTCAACGGGAGGAATTATTATCATGCTTAAACGTACTTTTCTTGCTGCCGCATCGGCGGCGCTGCTTCTTGGGGCCACGGCGCTGCCGAGTGTTGCGCAGTCGGCTGCGAAAGAGATCAAAATCTTTGTTTCGCCTCTAAGTTTCGCGTTCCCTCATTTCGTTTTCATGTACGAGCAAATGGAAGATGAAGCCAAGAAGTTGGGTGGCGTTACTCTGGTTGTCGCCGATGGCCAGCTGTCTGCGCCCAAGCAGCTGGCAGATATTGAATCCGCCATCGTGCAAGGTGTTGACGGGATCATCATCGCCCCTGCTGATGCGGATGCACTCGCTGCGCCAGTGCAGCAGGCTATCGACAACGGTATTCCTGTCGTGACTGTCGATCGTCCCGTAAACGGTGTGCCCAGTGTTCTTGCGAATGTGGCAGCAGATAATTTTGCTGGCGCAGAAGCCCAGGGTGCAGCCGTTGTCGCTGCGTTCCCGGACGGTGCGACCATCGTCAATCTGCAGGGAATTCCAGGCGATAAAACGGCAAATGACCGTAATGGGGGGGCTCATAAGGTCCTCGACGCGGCAGGTGATGGATATGTGTTTGTGTCGGAACAGGCTGCAGATTTCTCACGCGACAAAGGCTTGTCGGTCACCGAAAATGTTCTGACTGGTCTGACTGAAACGCCACAGGTTATTATCGCGGCTAATGACGATATGGCTCTGGGTGCTGCGCAAGCTGTTGAAGCTCGTGGCTTGGCCGGTAAGGTCGCCATCTATGGCTATGACGGTTCGAAAGATGCTCTGCGCGGCGTGCGTGATGGTATCCTGGCAGGAACGATAGATCAGTTCCCTGGCCAGCAGGGCCGCATTGCAGTGCGCACTCTGGTTGCGAATATCAGGGATGGCGTAAAGCCTGACAGTGATAATATCCTGATTGCTCCGATTGCTATCACCAAAGAGAATCTTGACAGCGCTGAGCGTGTCGGGCTTATCGGCGAATGAACCAGTCGCTGGATATGGATCCGGTGAAAACTGAATTGCCAGGGCGCGTCCAGCGCTCTGGCAATATGCTTTTGGAAGCGCGCGGTCTGGTTAAGCGCTTCTTCGGCGTTACGGTTCTGAACGGTATTTCCATGTCCCTGCAGCCGGGGGAAGTGCGCGCACTTCTGGGTGAGAATGGCGCCGGAAAATCAACCATGATCAATCTGCTGTCGGGTGTGTTGCAACCTGATGGCGGTGAAATTTTTCTTGATGGTGAACCCGTCCGGTTCCTGCAGCCAATAGATGCCAATCACGCAGGTATCAGCGTCATTCGGCAAGAATTATCCCTGTTTCCTGACCTGTCGGTCGCTGAAGCGGTTTTTGCCGGTCATTTGCCGACGACCAGATTCGGTCGGATAGACTGGAAGTATATGCGCGAAGCGACCCAGAGCGCTCTGGGTCGTCTTGATCTTGCCGTTGATGTCCGTGCCCCCGTCGACAGCCTGTCGGTTGCCGAGCAGCAAATGGTGGAAATCGCCCGAGCACTGACACGTGAGTCACGGGTCGTCATCATGGACGAGCCGACCGCGTCGCTATCCCCAAAAGAGGTTGCAAATCTGGGGGAAATTATTGCTCAGCTTTCGCGTGATGGCGTTGCTGTGCTCTATGTGAGTCACCGTCTTGATGAGGTCCGTGCGTTTTGTTCGACCTATACTGTTTTACGTGATGGCAAGGCCATTTCCGAGGGTATTGTCAAGGATACGACCATACCTTTGCTCATTCGTGATATGGCGGGTCGCGATGTGGAAATTGGCCGTTCTGGCGCGGAAAGAAGTTCTGGCAAAGCTGTTCTTGAGGTTCGCAATCTTGCTTCGCGTCCACATGGTCGCGTTGTGCAGCGCGTGCGCGATGTTTCTTTCACGCTGCATGAAAACGAGATTCTTGGCCTGGCCGGTATTGTGGGGGCAGGGCGGACTGAAACGGCGAGGATGCTGTTTGGTCTGGACCCGATTGGAAGCGGCGATGTCCTGTTGGAAGGAGAGAGTTTTGCTCCATCCTCCCCGTCAGCTGCCATGAAAGCGGGTATCGGTTATGTTTCCGAAGACCGAAAAGCTTTATCAATTTTGCCGCAGAGATCGGTGACAGAGAATTTCGCTCTCACCGGTGTTGTGCCACCCAAGCTATTTGGACGGAATGATAGTGCGGGTGAGGCAAAGCTTTTGGAGCAGTTCATTGAAACGCTCGATATTCGTGCCGCCAGTATAAAAGCGCCAATCGCCACATTGTCGGGGGGCAATCAACAGAAGGTCATTCTGGCACGGTGGATTGCGCGGCATCCGCGTGTTCTGATTGTCGATGAACCCACGCGCGGTGTTGATGTCGGTGCAAAAGAAGATGTCCACGATCTAATTCGCAAAATTTCGGCGCAGGGTGTTGCGGTTTTGTTGATCTCATCGGATTTGCCAGAAATCCTTGCCCTTTCAGACCGTATCATCACCCTTTTGGAGGGCAATGTGACCAGCGAAGTTGATGCCGCTTCTGCCACTGCTGAAACCCTGATGATGAAGATGACAAAGCATGAATAAATTTCAAAATTTGCGTGACCTAGGTGAATGTTTATGACTGAAGATCCTAATGTGGCTATGGCGCGTGCCCGCCGATATGCTCTGCTGGGCAAGCTGGCTCCGCTGATCTTCCTGCTTTTGTTGGTGATCATTTTTGCGATTCTGCAGCCGCGATTCTTGATGTCGCTGAATATTTTCAACATCTTAAGACAGGTATCAATTTTTGGTATCATCGCGGTCGGTATGACTTTTGTTATTCTCATCCGCGGTATTGATTTGTCTGTTGGTTCTCTGGTCGCTGTGACCGGACTCTGCGCCGCTGTCGTTGCAAAAGGTGGTGTAGAAGGAAATTTTGCGCTTACCGCAGATGGCACTGGTTTTCACTGGGCCTTTGCAGCTTTGGCTGCGCTTGCGGCTGGAACATTGGCGGGTGTCCTGCAAGGAATGGCTATTGCCTGGCTGGCGGTGCCAGCGTTTGTTGTCACGCTTGGTGGTCTGACAATATTCAGGGGGATTGCGCTTACCATAAGCAATGGCGGTCCGGTTTCGGGGTTTAGTGCGGAATTCGGTTGGTGGGGCCGTGGCCTGGTGGGGCCCATTCCTGTTCCTGTTATCATATTTGCAGTCGTTGCTCTGGTTGCTTACCTTGTGCTCACGCAAACCCGGTTTGGTCGTGCAGTCTATGCAGTCGGATCAAATCCTGATGCCGCGCGGCTTTCAGGGATCAATGTGAACCTTGTTACCATTGCCACATATGGTGTGATTGGGTTCTGTTCCGGTATGGCTGGTTTCGTGCTGGCCTCACGGCTTAATTCTGCCGAAGCGGTTGCCGGTACAGGATATGAATTGACAGCCATTGCTGCGGTGGTCATCGGGGGGACGAGTTTGTATGGCGGAACAGGTGGCGTTGTCGGTACGGTCATCGGCGCGCTGCTAACAGGCGTTTTGATGAATGGCCTCGTCATCTTGAATGTATCGCCCTACACCCAACAAGTCATGATTGGACTTATCATTATTGCTGCCGTCGCCTTCGACGCATTTATCAAGAAGCAAAGCCGATGACCCGAAATATCTTGTTAACAGGGACTGCAAACCCGGAACCCAAGACGCAAACCTTGAAGGCTGGAAAGCTGGAGGCGGTGTATGATGCAGGCGCTTTGCGCCGGATCACATGGGACGGTTTGGAAGTCTTGCGCGCCATAATGTTTCTCGTTCGCACCCCTGGCTGGGGAACGTCACCGGCGGATATTTCGAACCTGGCCATTCAGCAGGACACCGATCGCTTTTCCGTTTCCTATGATGCGCATTACGGTGAAAAGGATAGTGGTGTTGTCGTGCAGGTGCTCCTGGAAGGACGCGCCAATGGCTCTTTGTCCGCAACTTCAACCATACGCTCTGAAGTTCCCTTTGACACCAACAGAAGCGGCTTTGTGATCCTGCATCCGTTGGACGGGTTTGCAGGTACGCAGGTCAATGTAGAGCACGCAAGCACCCCTGCGCGGACGCTTGAGATGCCCGTACAAATTTCGCCTGGCCAGCCGGTGATGGATATGAAAGCCATCACCCACAAGCCCGTTGCAGGGCTTACCGTTGAAACACGTTTTGAGGGTGACATCTTTGAAATGGAGGACCACAGAAATTGGTCCGATGCATCTTTCAAAACCTACAGTCGCCCAATTGGCTTGCCTTATCCCTATCAACTCTTGCCCGACGCGCCGGTCGAGCAGGCTGTCCACGTCACGATCACTGATGATGGCGCATCTTCTCAGGCGACATCTGCAGTGGCCATCCCGATTATTGCTGATCAGAAGATGCCGTCCTTCGCCCTGCCTTTGGACGATGTATCTCAGGCGGCAAAAGCGCTGGAGCAGTCCGACGCGATGCAGGCGCTGGCACCTAGCCGCATTATACTGCGGTTCGATAGCACAGTTGAAAAAACAGATGTCGCGTTTTCAGACCTGGCTAAACTTATGGAGATCACAGGCGCAGCGCTGGAACTGCAGATTATTCTTGCGGCCAGCGATGATGAGGCCGCTGGCGTCGAGCTTTCATCGATAAGTAATCGCTTGAAAGCGGTTGGCGTTGCCGTGTCACATGTGTCTGCATTTGCAAAAGTCGATGAGCAGAGTTTTCAACCTGGCCAGGAGCGTCCTCCGCACCCATCGGAAAAAGCAATTGCGGGGCATCTCGCAGATCAATTTCCAGATGCCAAGCGCATTGGCGGCACACCAGCATTTTTCACCGAATTCAATCGCAAGAGACCTGATCCATCATTTTGGGACGGTGTTACTTTTGCAACCACACCGGTGGTTCATGCTGCAGATGATGCGTCAGTCATGGAAACACTTCAATCATTGCCGCATATTCTGAGTTCGGCCGTGGCACTTTCCGGCGGTTTGCCAATTTCAGTGGGGCCAACTGGCATTGGCGCACGGTTGAACCCTTATGGCCCGGCACCATCTGATAATGATCCAGATGAACGTGAAGGCATGGCTGCACAAGATCCACGACAGCGTGGTCTTTTTGCAGCAGCATGGATTGTTGGTTATCTGGCACGTAGTGCACCATTTGGACTGGAACGGTTTGCTTTTGGTGCACCGGTCGACCCCTTCGGGTTGATATCGACACCGCAAAAATTTGCACGCGCCTATTGGGATGATCAATCGGAGGGTGTCGCCTATCCGCTCTATCATGTGGCGCGTTGGATAAATGCTGCTGGCGGTGGAACGATATTGGGCGCATCCACGCAAGATAATGTGGCGCAATTGTTGTGGCAGCGCGACGGGCAGCGGTTTGCTCTGATAGCAAATCTGGCCACAACGCCACAGCCCCTCCCCAAGATGAACTTCGCTGATGCGCAAGCCATTGTGCTCGATGCATCAAACATTGCCGCTTTATCAAGTGACTTGAAACCAGAGCCGTCGGCCCCGGTTGCAGATATTGCCGAACTGGACGCTTATGCCGTGATGTTTGTGCGCGAAGGAGGGGGCCAGTGAACAAGCCACTGAATGGACTTCTGATTGGGTGCGGTTTCTTCTCACGCAATCATTTGCATGGCTGGTCAGATGTCGAAGGGGCCGAGATCGGTGCTGTGTGTGATCTTGATCCGGCGCGCGCTGAAGCCTATGCGAAGGAATACTCAATTCCAGAATTCCATGTGGACGCGTCGATCTTGAAATCCGGCGCGTTTGATTTTGTCGATATTTGTACAACAATGGATACACATGAAGATCTCGTAGCGCTTGCTGTTGAGGCAGGTGTGCCTGTGATTGTTCAAAAGCCATTTGCACCCGATATTGAAACGTGTCGGCGCATTCAGGCCAATGCTGAAGCTGCCGGCGTGCGTGTCATGCTTCACGAGAATTTTCGGTTCCAGAATGTCTTCCGCCGTTTGCGTGACATTCTGGATAGCGGAGAAATCGGTGAAACCACATTCGCTCGACTTTCCTGGCGCAATGATATCGACGTTTACACAAACCAGCCATATCTGACGAAAACCAAGCGCTTCATGATCATGGACGTTGGAATTCATATGATTGATCTGGCGCGGTTCTTGATGGGCAATGCAGATGCGGTTACTTGCCTCAACCAATCCGTGAAAGAGGGTATTGCAGGTGAAGACGCTGCAACAATGCTGTTGCGCCACGACAATGCTGCAACATCAATTATTGACGTGAGCTACGCTTCACATCGCACGCCGAGCCTGTTTCCACAGACGTTGGGCGAAATCGAAGGTCGACTTGGCACGGTGCAGATTCTTCAAGGAGAAGTGCTGCGTATTCATTCAAATAGAACAACGCGCGACGAAAAAGTTGAGGATGATGGCCGCAGTTGGACATCGGAGCCCTGGATTCAAATTCAAGATTCCGTGCCCAAAACCCAGCAGCATTTCATCGACGCGCTTCGCTCCGGCCAAGCATTTGAGACATCGGCAGAAGACAGCCTGCAGACATATAGTTTGGCAGAAGCTGCCTATCAGTCTGCAGATACAGGTAAGTTGATCGAAATATCGTCTCTTGAGGAAGTGGATTGACATGCGCCCCAATGAACTTCGCAGCGTTGGCAAAACAGATTTAAAATTGCCCGTCCTGGGACTGGGAACATGCCCCCTTGGTGGCGTTTATGCAGCCATTGACGAGGCCAGCGCGCGCGAGACATTTGAGGCGTCCTGGGACGCAGGACTGAGATATTACGATACAGCGCCCTGGTATGGCTTGGGTCAAGCCGAGCACCGCACTGGTCGCTCTTTATATGACCGCCCAAGACAAGACTACATGATTACAACGAAGGTTGGTCGTGTCCTGCGCGCGCCCAAAGATCGGGCCTCATACAAGCCACCCGCCTGGGAAGCACCGTTGCAGTTCGATGTAAAACACGAATTTACATATGATGCGATTATGCGGTCTTATGAAGACAGTCTGCAGCGCCTGGGCATCAATCAGGTCGATGCTCTGTTTATTCATGATCTGGACCATGGTTACTTTGCAGAAGAAAGTGATTTGAATGCCAAATTCAATGAATTGGACAATGGCGGCTATAAAGCACTCGAAGAGTTGAAAAAAACGGGTGAGGTCAAGGCCGTTGGTGCTGGAATTAATGAGCGCGGCATGATCAGCAGGTTTTTGGAAGGTGCCGACCTTGACGTTTTTCTGGTCGCTTCGCGATACACACTGCTTGAACACGACATCTACCGCGACGAAATCGTGAGCGCAGGCGATCACGGAGCATCTGTGGTGGTTGGTGGTGCCTTCAATTCCGGTATTCTGGCCACCGGCGTTACTGATGATGCCAAATATGAATATGGCAAGGCGCCCAAAAACATCATCGAACGGGTGAAACAAATTACCCGCGTAGCCAATGCTCATAATGTGCCACTGGCTGCGGCTGCGTTGCAATTTCCGCTTGCCGCGCCGGAAGTTGCCTCCGTGGTTTTCGGTGCCGTCAGCCCCAAAGAAGTAGAGCAAAATGTCAATTATCTCGACATAAAAATCCCAAGCGCTTTTTGGTCTGATTTACGCAATGAAAACCTTCTCCCTGATGATATTCCCTCGCCACTTGGGTGAGTTCTGCGGTCCTCAATTGGACTGCTGCTATGATTTCGAAAACGGTGCCTGTGGGTTGTCAGGATCGAGATGTTCTATAACCCGAAACGTAAGCATGTGAGAAACGGGATGCTGTCGCCCGCCGAGTTCGAACGGCAGCAGAAAAAGGGGACCGACAGCGTCTGGAAAACTCGGGGATATTCAGAAACGGAATCAGTGGCTCTGTTTCAATAACCGCTTAAATCCATTCCGCTAAATAACTCCTCGATGGTCGGTTATGGGCGCGTGTGTCTTGCAGAATTGGAACGGCACGTTTGCGGCAAGAAACGCAATATTTTTTGCTTCATCTTGCGCGGCCGCTTTCACCCAGATGCAACACGCCGTGGCTACGTTGACAAGCGCCAATAACATAACGTACCACCTACTTAGATTTTATCGATTATATTTTTCAAAATACGGATTTAATCGCCGAATAGGTGGGGCTGCTAGATGAATATCCGTTTGTTTCTGATGACAACAACATCCATGGTTGGACTGTTTGTTCTAGCGGCCAACAGTGCCAGCGCGGGTGGACTGCCTTCATCGATGATCAGTGATGCTGAGGTAATCCCACCCGACAGATTTTCTGACAGATTTTGTGGTAAGAGGCACTTCGAGTTCAAAGGTGGACTTCTGCAAACAGATAATGTTTGGAAGCCAATAGTTGGCTTTGCAAGCCCATACGACAAATTGGGTTTTAATTCTGATACGGTGGGTGGTTTTGTTGAAGGCAAGTTCAGCTGTTTTTATGCCGACAACCAAGATATTGCGGTTGGTTTAAGCCATCACTTTACTGAGTACTCTGAGAGCGACCTGGACTCTGCCCTAACGGACGATGTTTCCTATCAAAATCTCGATATCGAACATGGCTGGACATTCGGATCCGGAAATATCCGACTGCATGCTGGCGCTCGTATCCTGCGCTATGAGAGCGATTCAACGGCGACCGACAAAACACCTTTAAATCGAAACGCAGTTATGTCTTCGGAGTTTACGGGGCTTGGCCCAAGAGTTGGTGTGGAATTCACCAGCCCGGTTTCAACGAGACGACTGCATGTTTTTGGAGAGCTTGCCGCCGCAGTATTGGTGGGTCGCGCGAGCCATGATGTAACCGGGTCAATCGTACCAGCTACGTCATCATCAGGGACAGAAACTGTCATCAATCTGGAGGCCGAGCTCGGGATAGGCTATTCCATATCGGACCGAGCAAATATCCAGATCGGCGCAAGCATCGAACAACTCAACGACATTGACATGATTTCAGGCGGCGGCACATCACTAGGTGATAGAACGTTTGAGGGTGTGTTCATCGGGTTTGAAACAGATTTTTGAAACCTTGGGGCAAATAAATTAGAGCAAATTTTGCGGCTAGTTGAGCAGTAAATGCGGACCATAGATTCGGCCATAGATTTGTGTGTGCCCCCTCTTTCTGACGATTGGTTGCTTGATCCCTGCTCAATCTTTTATTCTTTGGCAAAAGAACTGCCGGGCGAGGATGTCTGGCTTGACACGGCCGTTGGTCAGCTATTGCTGCTCCAATCAAGTGAAAGTGCAAATCGCGTCCTTCTGAACAAGGATCGGGTATTCGATAAGTATTTTGGCGCGCATTATTCGGTCTTTGGGCTAAGCAGGCTGACCGCAAATGGGGATGCATGGCGCAAGTTGCGCGACTTGTCACAGCCCAAGATTACGTCCGTAACGAAGGAAAATGTGGTTGCCATTTCACAATTGCAGTACCGGGCGGCCGTGAACCGTCTGCTTGCAAAGGCAACCAGACAATGTCCTGTAGAGATGGATGAAGATATTGACTATGCTGCTGCTGCGACGATTGCGGAACTGGTCCTCGGAATAGATTCCGAAACCTTAGGCCCTGATTTTCTGACCGATCTGAAAATTCTATTTTCATTAACTGCGGCCATGAACTGGCAAGACATTGACCTTGAGCATCCCCAAAATGTCGAAACATTGCATCAGGTAAAGTTGCGAATACAAAAATGCCGTTCAAAACTAGCGGAAATCAGGCCGCAATTGATTTCGCAATCACCCTTTATTGATGATCTGGCACACAGTGATTGCGACGATCTGGATTTCGCCAACGAACTGATTACACTTCTTGTGGCGGGGTATGAAACAACCGCCAGTGCGATTTGTTGGGCGCTGCAAATGCTGGCCAGAGCCACTTCTGAACAAAACAGAATTCGCGCCCAATTATTAGAAATTCCTGATCCAATTGGCCTCGACGATCTGGATAAAATACCAGCGCTACAAGCGGTTGCGCAAGAGGCACTCCGAATGTTCCCCCCAGTTCCGGTTGTGGGGCGGGTTGCAAATTCACAGACACAAATAGGGAAGAGTGCAATCCAAGCGGGGCAGCGTGTCCTCGTCTCAATCATTGCCGTCAATCAGAATTCAGGGGCTTTTGAAAACCCGCTGTCATTTGATTTCAACCGTTTCGAGGGAACAGGCCTTCGACAAAACCAGCCTATGCTGAAGTCATTTGGTAGTGGGAACAGGGTGTGTCCGGGCCAGCAGATCGCACTCGTCGAGATAGTTACGGCTTTGGCAGAGTTTTTGCGAATGACGAATATCAGGGTGGCAAACCAAAAATTGGCACCCTTTTCATTTGGTGTAAGCTTGAGACGGAAGTCCGGACATAGCCTCGAATTGCATCCTGTTTCGAGATAACAGACTGTTTGACAAAACTGAAGCGTAGCGAACGGAATGATCGTGTGAAAATCATAAGACTTACATCCACCCTGGAAGCCTTTGGGTTGACTGTGGATTTCTTAGCGCAGCACCCGCCGTTTTCAGATTATTCAGCCAAAAGTCTGACTTCGATCATCAAGCTTCAGCTGTCGGAACAACAGTCGTTGTTGGCAACGGATGAGCATCGGGTATTCGGGTATCTTGGTTGGCTCATCACCGAGAAACAGGACGCACTCGAATGGCAGAATTCCAATATTGCACTTGTGAACAACAAGGATGCCCTGGACCCTGTCGCTGTCCTCAATATTGTCGTTTCAAACGACACACAGGCCACAAGACGCCTGATACGTGGAGCAAGAGAACTCAATCACGGCGTCCGGGTTTATTTCAAGCGGGAATATCCTGATAAACGTGCCAAAAAAAGCTCGGTGCATAATTTCTAGAGGTTGGGCCTGTTGATTGAGACCCTTTCATAATTGAGCAAATCAGATCCAATGTAACAGATGATGGGGGGCATATCTGACTTTTACTGGTGATCTGATCATCAGTTTGCTCGGACGCGCCCGTATGTTCCACTGTCCCATGGAGCACCTCGTGTGAATGATCGTCCGGTAATTTCCGGGATCCTTTTTGTTCTCCAGAACAGCCTTGGCTGGCGAGTTTCACCTGCGGAATATGTTAAGAGGTGAAAAGAAGACCAAAACTGATGTGCCCCCTGAACAGTGCTAACTCATGAATAAGGACTCTTAAGGGAGCACGTCATGGGTGCAAGCAGTTTGCGTTCCCACTGATTGCTATTCCGCAACCTTATTAATTCGAGAATAGCGCGAAACGCGAAATCTCAATTGTAACTAAGCATCTGATTTCAAGGGAAAAAATTTTGGTTGCGGGGGTAGGAGCTGCGAACTAGACGGGTCGTCGATGGTTTTGAATTTCTGGGTTACTTTATCAGGAAGAGAAACCGGAGCCTTGGCGCTTTGGTTGAAATAGAGGTGTCTGAATTCAATCGTGGAAAATTCCAATCTGAGGTCAGAAGGCGACTTAAGGAAATTTGTGCCATCTCACAGAGCGATAGAGTTCAGATTGCCGCCCGGATCAAACAGCTAGGGCAGTATATCGAAAGCTGGTGCAGAGGCTTCCAGAAAGTACCCAATATTTCATACAATGCATTCGCAATTGCACAGAATGCTAGTCGAGAATTGCCCTGCCGATGTACCCGTTATATCCGAAAAGCATTTGAGGGCTCAATGGGCAGAAAGAGCATTCCCAAACAAGCACACCTGCGCATCAAACGTTGTTGAAGCACGTGTGTATGAAAGTTACTGCAGTAGTTGAGGAAACTTGCTCGAGGCTACATGACCACGCCTTGAGAGGTTTTAAACCGCTTCAGCCAGTCGACATGATGCAGGCCGCAATTGATGAACTGTGCAGAGCTAATCACGCCAGACGCGTGCAGCACCATTTGGATTGAAGCCGAAACCTACTACGATTTAACAGGGGTGGGATGATCGTGCCTTATCACTCACGGTTTGCCTCGAGTATGCTTGAGCCACTGATAAAACCAACCTCGTTATTGGTCAATTAATTAATTGACATGTTGGCGTGCACCACTGAAAATGTCTTATTATATCAGAGCATCCAGAGAGTTTATTTATGCGATTAATTGGACGAATTTTTAGCTTTATTCTAATATTGTTGGGCCTTTATGCGTTTTTTGAAGCACTCGGCCAGCCTGCAATTATTGCAAATAGCTATTTAACTGCATCCATAGCAATTATTGTTGCGGGTATATTTGGTTTATATTTGTTCAGAAATAAGAAAAAATATATTGAGAAAAAGGCACAAGAAGCTGCTGATATAGAAAAGAGAAAAGATGAGATTTTAAGAAAATGAAAATTAAACATATTAATGCGTCAGTTATGTTTTTATCCTTGGTAGTTCTTAGCGGATGTTTCCCCGCCGAAATTAAAGGAAAAACGCCTTCTGGTGAGATGATAGAAGTGTTATTTTATACCGGAGGTAATAATCTTGACGACTTAATAATTTATAATTCAGTGAATTATTTCGGAAAAGCACAATACCAATTAGATGATCCAATGGCAGATGTAGGTTTCCGGATTAAAACCGGCGAGCGCGTTCAGGCAGAATGTTCAGTTGAAGGGGTTGATATTATCGGTGCCCCTGAATGCAAAGAGTACAAGGTTTACAGAAGCTCAGTTCCATTTTTTCCTGTAGATACCATTATTTACAGGCCAGAATTATTTTGACTTCGTAAATTGATTTTCCAAAATTTTACATTTTCTTCTCTGTTCGCGCGCCGTTTGCTAACTCAGCGAACCGTTATCATAAAATGTCCCACTAGAGCGGGCCCAATAGAGACATTTTCCTAAGCCCCGATACCGTCTCATACAAATGGGTATTGTTTTTTGAGACAAAAGTCTTACTATGTTTGAGATCCTAATGGGACACTTGGGAAATTATGACTGGTATTTTGATTGGATATGCTCGAACCTCCACAATCGAGCAAGTGGCAGGATTTGAAGCGCAAAAAAAACAGCTTCAGGATCTTCGCGTGAAAAAGCTCTTTGAAGAACAGGTGTCATCCGTCGGGCAGCGTTCGCAACTTGATGCGGCGCTCGATTATGCCCGTGATGGAGACACGCTGGTAGTTACGAAGCTCGACCGCTTAGCACGATCCACTACGCATCTTTTGGAAATCATCGAACTGCTCGATGCTAAAGGAGTCGGGCTTCGTGTACTAGATTTTGGTGGTGGAAGTGTTGACACGAAATCACCGACCGGAAAACTTATGCTTACTATGTTCGGTGCAATGGCTCAGTTTGAGCGAGAGATGATGCTTGAGCGCCAACGTGAAGGAATTGCTAAGGCCAAGGCAGATGGAAAATATAAGGGCCGTAAGCCGACCGTCCGCGCGAAAGCAGACGAAATTAAGAAACTGAAGGCTGAAGGCATGGGCGCAACAAAAATCGCTAAGCAATTAGGTGTTGGAAGAGCGAGCGTATATCGGGTCTTGAGTTAGCAGGTTTATGCCACCCATCAACACCATTAGTTCTGCCAGACATCAAAAAATAAGATTTCAATCTCTTTTTAGAATTGAACGAGACAAAGAGCTTATCCTATTTCATTGGAAAGCTTGGTTTTACTAAACTGAAATGTCTTGGGTAGTGGGCAGAGACCTAATCTGATTTAATGCCACTTGAAATCAGCATCTTGAGTTAGTGTTACCATGCCAAATAAGCAGATAATTGACATACCAAATCCACTCGTCGAAGCCGTAAAAAATGGAACTGTAGTATTGTTTCTGGGCGCTGGTGCTTCCATGGAAGCTAAGGATAAGAACGGGGCAAGAGCGCCCTCAGCCCCCCAATTGGCAAAAGCCATGTCCGAAAAATTTCTAGGGGAAGATGTAAGTGATCTTGGACTGATGCAAACGGCTGAAATTTGTATTGGGCGGTCCACAGATAGCAATGTTTTCGGCTGGGTTAGCGAGCAATTTCAATCCTTGAAGCCATCGGAGCCACATTTAGCACTACCAAGCTTCAGATGGGCGACGATTGCCACCACAAACTATGACACCCTAGTTGAAGATGCATATGCTCAGTCAAAAGAGCCTGCCCAAAATATATTGCGGTTTGTCAAAGACAGAGATCCGATTGAGATGAAACGGTCTCAGGTTGATAGGCCGCTTAACCTGCTAAAAATTCATGGATGTATTGACCACGCTTATGACAGCGAAATTCCACTGATCTTGGACAATGCACACTATGAGAGGTTCGATTTAAATCGAAAACGCCTTTTTAACCGCCTTGAGGACCTGGCACAAGAAATGCCGTTTCTCTTTATAGGATACAAGCTATCTGACCCCCATATTCAGAACTTAATCCATAGGCTTGATCGAGTGGCCTCTCGGCCAGAATTTTACGTAGTAGCACCCGGCGTGCCAAGTGTAATGAAAGATCACTGGCGCTCAAAGCGGATCGTCGCGATTGATGGAAAATTTGGGGGCTTCATGAAAGAGCTTGATGCTGCGGTCCCTTCGCTTTGGAGAAAAGTTTCCGTAGGTTCTTCTAAACCCGAGCTTCCACTGAGACGACATTTTAAAACTAACTCTGATCCAAGTGCAGCAGTCCTGCGAGCGCTTGATAATGAATTAGTACACGTGCATTCTGGAATGAAGCTGCCGAAACAAAACGCTAGGGACTTTTACAAGGGTTATGATATCGGGTTTTCATGTATTGCTTCCGGGCATGATGTGCGGAGGCGTGTCACGAATGACCTAATCTTACACCTTATTGAAAAGCTGAGTGCAAAATCGATTGAGATTTGCTTGTTGAGTGGCCCTGCTGGAAGCGGGAAAACAACAGCTATCAAGAGGGTGGCTTGGGAGGTATCCAACGAATTCGATGCACCGGTCTTCTGGTGTTCAGACATAATCAAACTGGATTATGGGGTGTTGGAAGAAATATATAACCTCACCGGAAAGCGGCTGTACCTATTTGTTGATAGAATATCTGAATTCGGTGAAAGCATAGGTGTATTACTAGCAGCTCTAAAGAGTGCGGATATCCCCATTACGCTCGTAAGTGCAGATCGTGAATTCTCTTGGAACTTGAGTGATACAAAAATAGATAAAATCTGGAAGCCTACGGTTTTCAGCATTGGCAGGCTTGTAGATACAGAAATTGAAGATCTTATTATGAAGATGAAAACGCACTCATCACTTGGTGTGTTGACGTCTATGAAATTGCCAGAGCAAATAGCAGCTTTCAACGCTGCCGATGGCCACCTCCTAGTTGCGTTACATGAAGTAACGAGAGGGAAGCCATTCGAAGAAATCATCCTTGATGAAGTCAATAGCCTACAACCCGAGAAGGCTAAGCAACTTTACCTTGATATTTGCACCCTGCATCAATTTGGTTCACCAGTTCGAGCTGGCCTAATTAACAGGATTTCAGGAATACCTTTCAGTCTATACGAAATGGAATTTTTCCAACCTCTCGAAGGAACTGTAATAGCCGAAAGAAATAGATACACGGGGGATTTCCTGTATCGAGCTCGGCACCAACGCGTAGCAAGTCTAGCGTTCAGGAAGGCATTTCCAAACGACCACGACAGAATTGCGCAATTGGAGCGAGTGATCGCTCAACTTGATGAGGGCTATTCTTCAGATAGTGAAACTATAAATGAACTTATCAAAGCTCGCGAAATAACCAAGTTAGTTTCCTCGCTAGAGGCTGCCAATGAGGTTTATCAACGGATAAGTGAACTGCTGGGCGAGCGATGGTATATTGAGCAACAGCGAGCAATTCTGCAATTACACCATATAGATGGAAACCTCGAAAAGGCCGAAGAGCTTGCTCAAAGAGCGTTGCATTTGGAGCCAGGACGCCATTCTGTGCTTCATACTCTCGCCGAGATCTCGAGGGTGAGAGCGTCACAGACGACAGATCCCAACAACAAAACAATATATCGAAAACAAGCGAGAGATCGATTAGCGAAAATCCCTAGCCAAAGAGCGGGCTATGCAGACGGCACTAAGTGTAAACTTCGCCTTGATGAAATGAGAGATGCATCAAAGAATATCAATCTCAATGATGATAATACGATAGAAGAATTCAACACGGTAACCGAACTAGCAAAAAATCAAATTGACCGATCAGTCAACAAACATCCTGCAGATCCAGAAATACTGAGGTTGCGGGCAGACTATTATGGTTTGTTGAATGACAATGACAACGTAAGAAAGGCGCTCGAGAAAGCATGGATGTTGAATTCGAAGGGCGTTAGCGTTGGTTTGCGTCTTAACCGTGTATATCTCAATGAAGGTAAACACGAAAAAGCAATGCAAATACTCACTGAACTCGTTGAAAAAAACCCTATAGACGTATCTGTTAATTTTGCATTGGCTCGATTTAACCTCTCTGAATACGGTGACTTTGGACGTGCCGCATTTTACCTTACAAGGTCTTACACGAGTTCAGATAGAAACTACGTAGCGCGATTTCAGCATGCTCAATATCTGTTTGCTGAGGGCGATGGCGAAAGCGCCGCTGAGCTATTCAGCGAAATTGATCGTATTGCGCCGCCTGAATACATGCCGAAGTCAGATTTCGTTTTCAAGGAAATTAGCCAGAAAATTGGTCGGGTGAGGGGAAGGCTAGTCAGCTTGAATGATAGCTTTTGCTTCATGGAGTTTCCCAGTTTTCCGAAAAACATTTATGGAAATATGACAAATTCTAGAATGACTGACTGGCGTGATCTGAAGATTAATAGTAACGCAACTTGTGAAATCGGCTTCAACAGATTGGGTCCAGTGGCCGTCAGAATTGCAAATTTGTAGCGATATCTGAATAGCCCAAATTTTGTAGAGACTTTGCCTCATCAGCGACCAATCGGGATATCGAACCCGTGTTCACTCAGTAACGAAATACGGACACCCAGCGGACACAAAAAACGTGGGCCCCGTTGGGGAAATATAAGCTGCTGATTTCGTTGATTTATTTGGTTGCGGGGGTAGGATTTGAACCTACGACCTTCAGGTTATGAGCCTGACGAGCTACCGGGCTGCTCCACCCCGCGCCAAAATGTTGTGCCGCGTTTCTCAGCGACAGGCAGCATGTAGCACTCCTCTTTGGGGAATGAAAGGTGTATATGAAGTTTTTTTGTCAGTCTTTTTTCCACAGGCTGCGAAAGGGCGGAAACGGGTCAGATCAGGTTCAATTCCGTGGCGATTCTTGTCAGGTGTGCGGTGTTGCCGCCGCCGGTCTTTTCACGGATGTTGAGGCGGTGGCTTTCCACCGTGCGCACGCTGATCGACAGTTTTTCGGCGATTTCCCTGTTGGCAAGCCCCCGGGCGATGCCCTGCAGCACCTGGCGTTCGCGGCCTGACAGGCCATAGGCGCAGATGCGTGCGGGATCGGCGGGCAGGGGCGTCGGGCTGACAGTGCCGTTGATCGGGCCGCCATGGACCGGTTTGCCATTGGGCGCGCGCTGGCCAGTGGCAGTGTCATTGAACGATGCGGGCATCAGGGCAGGGGCCACCTTGGCCGAGAAATACAGCCCGCCGGCCGCGACCGAGCGAATGGCCGAGAGCATTTCACGGGCATCGGCCTCTTTCAGCAAATAGCCATTGGCACCGGCCTTGACCGCGCCCTGGACATATTCGGTGGCATCATAGATCGAGAGCATCAGAATCTTGCAATCATGCTTGTGCTCGCGGATTTTGCGGGCAGCTTCCAGCCCGTTCATGACAGGCATGGAAATATCCAGCATCACCACATCAGGATTGTGCTGCAGCACCTGATCCACCGCTTCGGCACCGTTTCTTGCTTCGGCGAGGATTTTCAGATCGGCAGTGCCTTGCAGCCGGGCGCGGATGCCGTCACGGACGACTTCGTGATCATCGGCTATGATGATGGAGATTGTTGCGGGCATCATGCTGCCTCCGGAACATTTGAGGCGGCAGGCTGTGTGTCGGTGGTCTTGGGCATTTTTTCAGCGCTCATATCAAGTGGCATGGTGATGTGGATTTCCGTGCCGCGGGTGACGCCATTGAATTCTGCCGAATGCAGAACCAGGCTGCCACCATGGCTCTCAACCCGCTCCAGCATGTTGCGGATGCCAAGGCCGGTGCCCGCCGGTGCTGTCGACAGACTGCCGGACCCGCCATTGCGCAAATTCGCTGGCAGGCCGATGCCATTGTCACAGATGCGCAGCACAAGGGTCTTGTCCTGCCGCGTCAATTCCACTGTCACCTCACTGGCTTTGGCGTGTCGGGCAATATTGGTCAGGCTTTCCTGAAGAACGCGGTAGAGCGCTGTCTTTGCGCCCTCCGACAGGCAGGGGCCGACCGGTGTTGCGGTGATTGTGACCGGCAAGCGGGACTGATCGGCAAAATCATTGCACAGATTCTGGATGGCAGCTGCCAGGCCCAGATCATCCAGCACACTGGGGCGCAAATCCTTTGAAATCCGGCGTACTTCACTGATGGCATTGTCCAAAACACGCATGGATTTCGTGATCAAAGCACGCGGGCTGCTGCCTGTTCCTGGCGGTGTATCTTCGCTGGTTTCCGGTGCCTTGGCATGAGCCAGATCCAGCGAGTAGCGTGCACCCACCAGCAACTGACTGATGCCGTCATGCAATTCTGTGGAAACGCGTTTGCGCTCATCTTCCTGCACGCTGACAATACGCCGCGTCAGATCCTTCAATCGGCTGTCGGCAAAGCGTTCTTCCGACAGACGAATGGCAAACAGCATGGCACTGACCAGCAGAACCGCGATAAAGGTCAGTGCCGACAGGATGATCGCCGTCTGCTCGACATTGTTCTCGGTGTGCGCGCGCAGAATGGCAATCTCATTCTGGATGTCATCGAGATAGAGACCGGTGCCAAACATCCATCCCCACTTTTCCAGATAGACCGCATAGCCCAGCTTGTCGGCCACCTGACCGCTCGTGGGTTTGTTCCAGACATAGCGGTGGAAGCCGCCGCCATTGCGGGCCTGCTGAATCAGATTGCGGATTACATAATCGCCATTGAGATCCTGCAAATCCCACCAGTTATTGCCCACCAGTTCCGGCAGGCGGGGGTGGACCAGACTGTTGCCCTGATCGTCATAGACGAAGAAGTAGCCATCATCGCCGAATGTCATATCGTGCAGGATCTGCATGACTTCTGCCTGGGCGGCTTCCCGACCTGCCGGTTCAGCCTCGTAGAGATGGCGTATCGATGTTTGTGCAAGCGATATGTAATTGCGGATTTCGTCGCGCCGCGCTGTCAGAATTCGGTTTTCGAGGGTCGCCAGTTCTGCGCGTACCAGACGGTCTGCCTGAAAGGATATCACCAGCCAGCTGAGGGCCGAAACGACGAGCAATGGCAGGATGGTTATCAGCAACAGTCTTGTTCTGAAGCTCAGCCTGTGACGCAAATTCAAGCTCATAAACGGTCCCATGCATCGTGCTTCGGCCAATAATTCGTGGTGCTATTCACGGTTAGTCTTTCCCTGACGTCCAAACTCAGTACTAATACGCATTTTTTCCGCAGTTAACGCAATAGCCATCTGGTGTGCGATTGCCTAGACAGACCTTCGTACCATTTGTAATGGTAGGCGCACTATTTGCGTGACTTTGTGCTAGGGAGGAAAACTGCACATGACAAATTCCAAACTGGATCGTCGATCCTTTATCAAGACCGCTGGCCTTGTGACCGCCGGTGGCGCTGCTGCAACCGCATTGGCCACACCTGCATTGTCCCAGGACATGCGCGAGCTGAAAATGGTCACCACATGGCCGAAAAACTTCCCCGGTCTGGGCACCGGTGCGCAGCGTGTTGCTGACCGCATCACTGCTTCATCCGGTGGCCGTATTACAGTCAAACTGTATGCTGCTGGTGAGTTGGTTCCGGCATTTGAAAGCTTTGATGCGGTGTCGAATGGCACGGCTGACATGTATCATGGCGCCGAATATTACTGGCAGGGCCGTCACAAATCGTTCAATTTCTTCACTGCCGTGCCAATGGGGCTTACAGCCAATGAGCTGGATGCGTGGATCAATTTTGGCGGTGGTCAGGAATTGTGGGATGAGCTGTCCGGCGAATTCGGCATCAAGGCCCTGATGGCCGGTAATACCGGTGTTCAGATGGGCGGCTGGTTCCGGAAAGAAATCAATTCGCTGGAAGACATGAAGGGCCTGAAAATGCGCATGCCCGGTCTAGGTGGCGAAGTGCTGCGCCGTATTGGTGCCACTGCTGTTGCCCTGCCTGGTGGCGAAATCTTCGCCTCTCTGCAATCCGGTGCCATTGATGCAACGGAGTGGGTTGGACCGTGGAACGATCTGGCCTTCGGCTTCTATAAAGTGGCCAAATTCTACTACTGGCCCGGTTTCCATGAGCCAGGTTCCGGCCTTGCCTGTGGCATCAATAAAGGCGTGTGGGAATCCTTCGACTCTGCCGATCAGGCTCTGATTGCGGCTTGTTGTGCTCAGGAAAACAACACGATGTATTCCGAATACAACGCCAAGAACGGTGCTGCACTGGCTGAATTGACCGGAAAACATGGCGTTCAGTTGCGCGAATTCCCGGATGATGTTTTTGCCAGCCTGGCTGAGAAATCCGAAGAAGTGCTCGGCGAGACAGCCGACACTGACATTGGCCGTCGTGTCCTGGAAAGCTTCCAGAAAGCGCGTACGGAAATCGGTTCCTGGGGTTCCATTGCTGAACAGGCCTATGTGACAGCACGGACCAAGGCTCTTGGCTAAGATCATTTGATCTGAATGTGCTTTGACCTTCCGCGCCCGGATTTTTCGTAAATCTGGTTGCGGAAGGTCTTTTTGCCTGTAAATACCTCACATCCAAGGGCTGACGAAGCCGCTGTTTCACCAGGGAGACATCATACCATGCGTGCGCTTGCTGATCTGATTGACCGGATCAACAAATCTGTTGGCAGAACCGTGATGTGGTTCGCTTTATTCATTGTTCTGATCCAGTTTGTCATTGTCGTGATGCGCTATGTGTTTGGTATCGGATCCATTTTTGCCCAAGAGAGTATCACCTATCTCCACGGTTTCCTGTTTATGCTGGCCGCTGCCTTTACCTTGCTGGTGGATGGCCATGTGCGCGTCGACATCTTTTATCGTGACGCGCATCCGCGCACCAAGGCAAAGATCAATCTGTTTGGCGCCCTGCTGCTGCTGATCCCGGTTTGTGTGTTGATATTGTGGACCTCCTTTCCCTATGTGGCCGCCTCATGGGCAGCGCTGGAGGGATCGCCGGAAACCAGCGGTATCAAGGCGCGGTATATCCAGAAAACCGCCATGTTGGTGTTTGCCGTGATGATGGCGCTGCAAGGCGTCTCGATTGCCATCCGTTCGCTTCTGGCCATGGGAGGCGATGAACTGGAACTTGATAAATTGAGACTGAGCGGCGAACTGCCTGAACTGCGAGAGAAAAGCACTGAAGATGCGCTGCTCGGAGGGCAAAAGTGATGGAAGTCTCGATTGGACAATCGCTTGATTTGTTGATGTTTGCCACCGTTTGTGTGGTGTTGATGATGGGTTTCCCGGTGGCGTTCACACTGGCCGGAACCGGGCTTGCCTTCGCTCTGCTGGGCTATTTGCTGGGTGTCTTTGACCCAAGTTTCCTGCGCGCCATACCCTCGCGCCTGTTTGGCATCATGACCAATGATGTTCTCATTGCGGTGCCCCTGTTTGTGTTTATGGGTGTCATGCTGGAGCGCTCGCGGGTTGCCGAAGAACTGCTGGAAACCATGGGTCAGCTGTTTGGCACCCTGCGTGGCGGTCTTGGCCTGTCGGTGACCATTGTTGGGGCACTTTTGGCTGCATCGACCGGCATCGTCGGTGCCACAGTTGTGACCATGGGTCTGCTGTCCTTGCCGACCATGCTGGAACGGGGCTATTCCAAACGGCTTGCCTGTGGATCGATTGCCGCCTCCGGAACATTGGGGCAGATCATTCCGCCCTCGATTGTTCTGGTGATACTGGGCGATCAGATTTCGAATGCGCATCAAACTGCGCAACGCGAAATGGGGAATTTTTCGCCAGACCCGGTGTCTGTGGGCGATCTGTTTGCCGGCGCTTTGCTGCCCGGGTTGATGCTGGTCGGCATGTATATGGTGTTTCAGATCGGCATGGCCATTCTGAAACCTGAGAGTTCGCCGGCCATGCCGCCGGAAGAGGGCCAAAAGGTCGGCCTTGGCAGAGTGCTTCATGCACTGGTGCCGCCGATCGTGCTGATCATCTCGGTTCTGGGGTCCATTCTGGGTGGTATTGCCACACCAACGGAAGCTGCTGCTGTGGGTGCAATCGGGTCCATCTTTCTGGCTGGCTTGCGCGTGGGTAATGGCAGTCCACTGCCGATCTATCTGGCGGCCCTTGCCCTGGTTGTCGTCCTGTTCATGACGACCAATCTTGATCTGCGGGTGTTGCGTGACGAGATTTCGGACTTTGATCAATATGCAATCTACATTGCCGCTTTCTGTTGCCTGATCGTAGCCTTCGGCATTGCGGTGGCGCTTTTGCGGGTGTACCGCGAAGGGGTGCTGACACGGGTTGTGGAGGGAACCACCCATGTGACAACCATGGTGTTTGTCATTCTGATTGGGGCGTCCATCTTTTCTCTGGTGTTTCGTGGTCTGGGTGGCGAAGAGCTTGTCCATGAATTGCTGCGTGACATCCCCGGTGGCACTATTGGTGCCATTCTGGCGGTCATGCTGTTGATGTTCGTGCTCGGGTTCTTTCTCGATTTTCTCGAGATCGTGTTCATTGTGGTGCCGCTGGTGGCTCCTATCCTGCTGCAGCTTGAAATGCCCAATGGCGATGCGGTCAGTCCGGTCTGGCTGGGTATCATGATGGCTGTTAATCTGCAGACATCCTTCCTGACACCGCCATTCGGTTTTGCGCTGTTCTATTTGCGCGGTGTCGCACCACCCAGTGTCAAGACTTCGGACATTTACTATGGGGCTATTCCCTTCGTCCTGATCCAGATTGTTGCGCTGGTGGTGCTGTGGTATCTGCCATCGCTTGCAACATGGCTGCCAACAGTTGTCTACGGACCATAGATCCCGGCACCAAAATCCTAAATCAATGAAAAAAGCGCCGCTGAAAACCCTTCAGCGGCGCTTTCTTTTGTGCAGGTGATTGACAGGTGGCCTGTTGCGCCCGAAATGAAGTGCATGCCTGTTTTTTTGATCCTTGCCCTATTATTCATTCTGCTGATTTTCGGACCCTCCATGTGGGTGCGGCATCAATTGAAGAAACATGCCCGTCCGCGGCCGGATTTTCCTGGCACCGGCGGTCAGCTGGCATTGCATCTGATCCAGCGCGCCGGGCTGAGCGGTGTTGGTGTGGAACCGATCGACGAGGGCGGAGATCATTATGATCCCGAAACCCGCACCATCCGTCTGAGCCGGTCCTTCTATCGTGGAAAATCCGTTTCGGCGGTCGCGGTCGCAGCTCATGAAGTGGGGCATGCCCTGCAACATGCCCGCAATGAAAAGCTGTTCTATCTGCGCATGTCACTGGCCAAATCGGTTCAGCCGATCAGCAAGATTGCCGGGGCATTGCTGATTGTCGGACCTATGCTGGCGATGATTGTTCGGGCACCGAGTTTCAGTCTGGTGTTCCTGTTGCTCGGTGTTCTGACTCTGGTTCTGCAACTGGTGATTCATCTGGTCACATTGCCGGTGGAGTTTGACGCAAGCTTTGGCAAGGCGCTGCCTATTCTGTCGAATGGCGCCTATCTGGCACCATCCGATCTGCCGGCCACGCGGTCTGTGTTGCGGGCTGCATCGCTGACTTATGTGGCGCAGTCTTTGGCCGGTGTGTTCAATCTGTGGCGGCTTTTACGGCTGATACGATAGAATTCTTGCCCTCTACCTTGGAATTCTTCTAAAAACGCTCTAGCTAAGTTGATGCCGGTCAGCGGCAATTGAGACGTCAACACCAGCGAGGGCCTTCATGCCGAAAGATATCACCCAGACGACTGCTCCGGCCGTATCGGTTGTTGCAGATGAACGGTATCTGCGGATGAAGCAGATTCATCTGCCCAAGGATCACCCGCCGGTCAAGGCGGGCAAGGTTGGTGTGCTGCTGGTCAATCTGGGCACGCCGGACGGCACCGAAAAGAAGCCGATGCGCCGCTATCTCAAAGAGTTTTTGATGGACAAGCGCGTCATCGAATGGCCGCGCGCCCTGTGGTTCCCGATCCTGTTCGGTATTGTGCTGAACACCCGGCCCAAGAAAAGCGGCGCAGCCTATGCTGAAATCTGGAATTACGAGTTGAATGAATCGCCGCTGCGGACCTTTACCCGCAGTCAGGGAGATCAACTGTCAGAAATTCTGGCCGGGTATGAGAATGTGGTGGTCGACTGGGCGATGCGTTACGGCAAACCGCCCATCAAGGAGCGCATTGAAGCGCTGCAGGCCGCCGGTTGCGAGCGCATTCTGGTGTTTCCGCTTTATCCGCAATATGCCGCAGCGACAACGGCGACTGTCAATGACAAGACTTTTGAAGCATTGATGCAGATGCGCTGGCAGCCTGCCTTGCGCACCGTGCCACCCTATCATGACGATCCGGTCTATATTGACGCGCTGGCGTCCAGCATCGAGACTTGCCTCGCCAATCTGGATTTTGAACCGGAAAAGGTGATCGCGTCCTATCACGGGATTCCGCAAAGCTATTTCAAGAAGGGCGATCCCTATCATTGCCACTGCATGAAGACCTCGCGGCTGCTGGAAGAGCGGTTGGGATGGGTCAGCGGTCCAAACAAGGGACGCCTGATGACCTGTTTCCAGTCCCGGTTCGGACCGGAAGAATGGCTGCAGCCCTACACTGACAAGACGGTTGAGCAACTGGCCAGGGACGGGGTCAAAAGTGTGGCGGTATTCAATCCCGGTTTTGTCTCCGATTGTCTTGAAACGCTGGAAGAGATTGCCGGTGAGGCCGGAGAGATTTTTGAGGAACATGGCGGCGAACATTTCGCGCATATTCCGTGCCTCAATGATACGCCGGAAGGCATGGCGGTGATTGAAACCATGGTGCGGCGCGAATTATCCGGCTGGATTTAGACCAAGCGCCTAAAACTGAGTACAAAAGACCTGACAATGCGCAGGGATTGTACATGGTTCTTGGAATTACCACATAATCTATGTAGGTCTATCTTTGGAAACAGGCGGCATCCGTCTGTCTGATGTTTTGTTCGGGAATCTTTGATGTTTGGTTTTGACGTATTTGTACTGACTTTGGTCGTTCTGCTTATCATCGTTCTGTTTTTCACGCTGAAACAGGTGCCGCAGGGGTTTAATTTTACGGTCGAACGGTTCGGACGGTACACAAGGACCATGAAGCCCGGCCTCAATATTCTGCTGCCCTTCATTGACCGGGTTGGTGCGCGTTTGAACATGATGGAGCAGGTGCTGGATGTGCCTTCTCAGGAAGTTATCACCAAGGATAATGCCAGCATCACAGCCGATGGTGTGACGTTCTATCAGGTGCTGGATGCCGCTCAGGCTGCCTATGAAGTTTCAGGGCTGGAAAATGCAGTGCTGAACCTGACCATGACCAATATCAGAACGGTGATGGGATCCATGGATCTGGATCAATTACTGTCCAACCGCGATGAGATCAACGCCCGGCTGTTATCGGTGGTCGATCAGGCTGTTTCTCCCTGGGGACTGAAAATTACTCGCATCGAGATCAAGGACATCAATCCACCCCGCGATCTGGTCGAGGCGATGGGTCGTCAGATGAAGGCGGAACGTGAGAAACGTGCCTCTATTCTGGAAGCGGAAGGCATGCGCCAGTCTGCCATTTTGCGCGCGGAAGGCGAGAAACAATCGCAGATTCTGCAAGCAGAAGGCCGCCGCGAAGCTGCGTTCCGGGATTCCGAAGCCCGTGAACGTGAAGCAGAAGCGGAAGCACGGGCAACGACCGTTGTGTCTGAGGCTATTGCATCTGGTGATATTCAGGCCATCAACTATTTCGTGGCCGGGAAATACGTCGATGCGCTGCAGGCGATCGCCAGTGCGCCCAATCAGAAAGTGTTGATGCTGCCAGTGGAAGCAGCTTCGGTAATCGGATCTATCGGCGGTGTGGCGGAAATCGCCCGCGAAGCGTTTGGCAACAGCAACACTGGCGGACGCAAGGGCGGTACTCGCCTTCCCGACACCGGACAATAAGAGTGCGCCCTGATGGACAATAACAGCTCATATATTGTGCAAATGGTTTCTGATCTGGGGCCTTGGGCCTGGCTGATCGGTGGTATCATCTTGCTGGCACTGGAACTGGCCATGCCGGGCAGTTTTCTGATCTGGCTTGGCCTGGCTGCACTGGTGGTTGGCATCGTCTCCCTAGTGGTGGATTTGTCATGGCAGGTGGCCTGGATCGGGTTTGCGGCCTTGGCTATCGTGTTCCTGCTGGTGGGGCGTCGGTTGTTTTCTGCCGAGCACACGACATCGGATCGGCCACATCTGAATGAGCGCGGACAGGCGCTTGTGGGACGGCGGTTCACGCTGACCGAGCCCATTGTTGACGGGGAAGGCCGTGTGCGCATTGACGATACGCTGTGGCGTGTGCGTGGCCCCAATCTGCCTGCGGGCACGCAGATAGAAATTAGCAGGGCCGACAGCGCCACCCTGATTGTTGTACCTGTTGCTGACGGGCAATCTCAGGCCAACTGACCCTGCCGAAAGTTCTATAGGCTGACGCTTGCTCGTTAACCCTTGCGCATTTACTCTGCTCTCATCAGAAATCCAGCAGCAGTGTGCCCATGTTTAAAAAAATCCTGATTGCCAATCGTGGTGAGATCGCCTGCCGCGTCATGCGCACCGCCCGGAAAATGGGCATTGCGACCGTTGCTGTCTATTCCGATGCCGACCGCAACGCACTGCATGTGCAGATGGCGGATGAAGCGGTTCACATCGGACCATCTGCTGCGACGGAATCCTATCTTGTGATGGAGCGGATCATTGACGCCTGTCGCCAGACCGGAGCGGAGGCTGTGCATCCAGGCTATGGTTTCCTGTCGGAAAATGGCGCCTTTGCCGAAGCGCTGGAAAAAGCCAGGCTTGTCTTTATCGGCCCAAACCGCGTTGCTATTGAGGAAATGGGCGACAAGATCCGCTCCAAGATCGTGGCTGCAAAGGCTGGTGTTTCGACAGTGCCCGGTGCGCCGGACACGATCCGTGATGCAGAACATGCCGCCCGTATTTCGGCTGAAATCGGGTTTCCGGTGATGATCAAGGCCTCTGCGGGCGGTGGCGGCAAGGGCATGCGCATTGCCTGGAGCCATGACGAGGCGCTGGAAGGCTTTGAACGGGCACGTTCCGAGGCGGCATCATCTTTTGGGGATGACCGTATCTTCATTGAAAAATTCATCGAAAATCCACGCCATATCGAAATTCAAGTGCTGGGCGACAAGCATGGCAATGTCATTCATCTGAATGAGCGGGAATGTTCGATTCAGCGACGGAATCAGAAAGTGATTGAAGAAGCGCCGTCGCCGCTGCTCGATCCGGAAACCCGGGCGAGAATGGGCGAGGAGGCCTGTGCGCTGGCGCGGGCAGTGGATTATGACACGGCCGGCACTGTGGAATTTGTCGTCGGGCAGGATAAGAAATTCTACTTTCTGGAAATGAACACGCGGCTGCAGGTGGAGCATCCTGTCACTGAGTTGATCACTGGTGTCGATCTGGTTGAGCAGATGATCCGGGTGGCGGCCGGTGAGGTTCTGTCGCTGCAGCAAAGCGATATCGGTATTAATGGCTGGGCCATGGAAAGCCGGATTTACGCGGAAGATCCCTATCGTAATTTCCTGCCGTCCATCGGCCGGCTGGTGCGCTTTCAGCCGCCGCAGGAAACTTCTGACGCAGCCACCACCATCCGGGTGGATACCGGCGTGGTTGAAGGCGGCGAAATATCCATGTTCTATGATCCGATGATTGCCAAATTGTGCAGTCACGGTGCAACACGGGAAGCGGCAAACCGGGCCATGGCAGATGCGCTGGACGGGTTTGTGATTCAGGGGATTGGCCACAATATTCCGTTTCTGGCGGCCTTGATCGATCATCCGCGCTGGCAGGCAGGCGAGCTGACCACCGGTTTCATCGCAGAAGAATATCCAGATGGCTTTGAAGGTGCGGATTTGTCGGAAGAGACTGCGCGCAAGCTTGCCTGCACCGCATTGGCGCTGGAGCTTGTGCGCAAGGACCGGCTTGATCACATGAGCGGGCGGCTTCGGCCTCATTCGGGCAAACTGCCAAAAAGCTGGTCCGTTGCCTTGGGGGACTATATTTTCCAGATGGATGTGCTGAATTTCACACCGGGCGAGACTGTGGCGCTTGAGCTGATGTTCTCCGACAGCGTTGAAACCTACGCCATCACCGCATCGTGGCAGGCCGGCGCGCCCCTGTGGCGTGGTGTGGTGAATGGTGAGCCATTGCTGGTTCAGGTGGCCAGTGCGCCCGGTGGGGTGAATTTGAGCTGGCGCGGAATTGGTGCCGCTGCCCGGGTCCTGCCCGCCTCACAGGCGCGGCTGAACGCGTTGATGCCCATCAAGCAGGCAGCTGATACATCCAATCTTCTGTTATGCCCGATGCCGGGCCTGGTGGTGTCGGTCTCTGTGGAAGAAGGTCAAGAGGTTCTGGCTGGCGAAACCCTGGCAGTTGTGGAAGCCATGAAAATGGAAAATGTGCTGCGCGCTGAACGAGACGCCACTGTTTCGGTTGTGCACGCCGTTGCCGGAGACAGTCTGGCTGTCGATGCCGTCATCATGGAATTTGAGGCTCTAGAATAGGCGTCTGAATCAGACACTTCGAACCCCGCAACCCGTCATGTCCGAATGACCGCTTTGCGGACCTTTGAGACGTTCGTCCTGGAGCCTTGAACGAGCAAGTTGGGCAAAAAGCGATCATTCGCCGTAATGGGGACGAAGGGCAACAACTGGGCCGCAGGCAGAGCGAAGGCACAATCTCCGAATGCTCCCCTTTCGGCGTTCCGATTTGCTTCGAACCCGCTTCGTGAATTGCCACCTGGGCTTGCAAGGCATGCGGCGCGATGGCCAAAACCTCATGGCTGCTTTACAATCTCGCTTCTTCGCGACGAACGCCTCGAAGACGCCTCCCTTAAGATCAGCAGCCGCCTAGGGCTGCAAGTCGCACCATCGCTTGTTTGCGATTTGCGCTGCGAACATCGGTTCGAACCAGTTCCGCGCCTCCTCGGCTCAGCCATTTTGTCTTGACACTACCGGCAAGATGGTGGACTACAAATAGAAAGCGCTTTATGGTGCGATGATAGTAGAGGGAGCAAAGTATGATCAAATACTCGTCAATTTCAGCGCAAATCTGCGCAACGTTTATACTTGGCGTCACCATTTTGCTACTTGGGAGCAACGTTGCGCAAGCCCGACAATGCATCCAGGTCATCTTTGTTTTTCAGGGAGCACTGCCAAACGCAAAAGCAGGCGTCGATGTCGAATGGTTCAAGACGGAAGACGTTACGTTCCAGGTCGACCATGCTGCCAGGAAAGTGAATGTCAGTGCCTCCAAAGCGCCGTTCCGAACGGATGCGGCTCGCGATGGCAATCTGTTCTGCAATCCAAACGCCGACAGTTCCGCGGTGGCGCTCGTAAGAGCAAAAGACACGGGGACAGTCGACAAGATCAAGGACGTTGCGACCGCCGGCTCGATCGCGGCGCTGGGGACAGTCTGCCCGCTTTGCGGGATTGTCGCGGCTGCCGTAGCACCGATATCGAAGCCGGTCGACAATGCCGGAACGTCGAGCGATTCTGTATTTGAAGTGCGCGCGGAGAAAGACTGGATCTATATTGGCATTCCGAGCGACGCCTATGTGACAACCGTGCTGTTGGTGGATTCCGGATTATTCGGCGTGGATATCAACGTTCTCAAGAGCAAGGACGCCACAATACCGGCAGCTATCGCTTATTCGGACTGCGATTTCACAGGCAGTGAAGCACATCTGCAGATTGGGCCGGTCGACGACACGAGCCTGAAGAACCTGGGAATCTCGAACGATACGATGTCGTCCATCTCGGTGTCGCCGGGATACTCGGCGAACCTGTTCAAGGATGCTCATTTTCAAGGACAGTCCATGAAGGTGACCGGACAGCAGAACTGCTTCGACAGCCAATGGAACGATCAGGTCTCTTCGGTCATGGTATTGCCTGGTGGCTGACACCCCGAGACATTTCTTGCCGATCCTGGGCCGGTCGTCTGGGCCAGGATGTAGCCAAGTCAGAAGGCCTGTTGCCACTGGCTGCGATTCAACCGTCGACTGAATTGTGATGGAGTGGTCGAAGCGATGACGCGGGGAGCATGAAAAAGATGCGCCGTTTCGCTAGACTGGCCGTGTTGGCATTTCGTTTGCCCGCGCTTTTACCGGCCGCCTTCTGCCCCACGACAGCGCTGGCGACCGACAATGTCGTCGACTATGCGTGCGACGGCGGCGCGCCGATGCAGGTGCGTTATCACATCGACGACGACGCAGCGTCCGTCTCACATGACGGCCTGCCCGAGATCAGGCTCAAGCAGGTGATTTCGGGATCGGGGATCCGTTACTCCAACGGCTACTTCACGCTGTCGTCCAAAGCCGACCTTGCCTCGCTGGAATGGGATGAGACACGCATTTCATGCGCTTCGGTTTCCGTGCCCGACATGGTCTGGCACCACGCGGCGGGAGACGGCTCCAACTCGCCCTCGATTGGCGTCAGCGTACCTGAGACCGACAATGCGTTGGTCAATGGCCGTTGCCGCGTCGGGCAGCCGAACGTGACCTTCGGCGCGGCTGTGGGCGGCAAAATCGAGGGTGCGCCGCTCATCATCGAATTTTTTGCCGACGATTTCAGGCACAGCTACAGCGGTGTTGTCTCGGGAACACGACAGGAAGAAGGCGTCGGGGGAGTGGCGATCGAGCTGCCCGCGGAGGATCCGCTGTGGGACACCCTCAAGAGACGTCAGTCTATCGCCTACCGGTCCGGCGGCCACAGCGTGACGCTGCCACTGAAAGGCAGCGCCAGCGCGATCAGCGGATTTCTAAAGGATTGCGAGGCTCTGGCCGAAAGAACAAAGAGCGACGTCAGCCCAGCACCGGCCGAGCCGGCAGCAGAGAACTTCGACCCGTTGTGGACGACCTGCGAGACGCTGGCTGCGCCGCACACGGAACTGCCGGAACGCCCGGTCTCGGTAAAGTTTGTCAACGCCACGGATGCACACAGGGGCGTTCTCATCATCGGTGCGGACGGACAGCCGGAGCAGCGGGCCGATCTCGATCCCGGACAGAGCTATGCGGCTGAAAGCTTTTACAACCAGCTGTGGATGTTCACCGACGGGCCCGGCAACTGCCTCGAAATGTACAGGGCCCGACCCGGCGTCGAGCTCTTCAAGATCACTGCACAGAACGGCTACTTCGGCCCAGAGTGAAAATTGGATGAATTCAGCTTGCAACCTTGAGCACGAATACCTGTGCTGTCTGCTTTTTGGAAGCCTGGCAATGGCTGCGGAATGACTGCCATTGGGCGCGAAGCCGACGTCCGTAGCGGGTTGAACGAATGGCCAGAGTATGGCCGAAATTGCCAGTGCGACAAGTTAAGCCGAAGGTCTCGGAAGGGCTCAAAGCCGTCTTTGACCGTATCCCCAGCGGGTTTGCCCGTATGCGCTGCTCGATGCTTGGGCGGGCACTCCAGGGACCTGGAAGCCTCGATTGCGGCTGGCATTGATGACGTCCGGCTCGGCATGCCAGACGAGGGGCTTTGCCTTGTTCTCATTTGGCCCGGCAATGAAGCGATTGATTGCTGCAAGCCGTCGACGGTCTGTAGCCGAAACAGTGATGGATATTCCCGTGTGCCTGATGCAGATCCGCACAGATGGAACCAGAGTATAATCCCGATGTCGGGCTCTTCCGTATGAACGAGAAATGCTCAAAACAGACGCTTGAATTCCTGCTGCAAAGCCACGTCAACATCTTCCATGGTGGCCGTCACACCCAGATCATAGAGGCTGGTGACGCCATGTCCGGCGACACCGCATGGCACGATGCCATCGAAATGCGACAGATCCGGCTCCACATTTATGCTGATCCCGTGAAAGCTGACCCATTTGCGCAAACGAATGCCAATGGCGGCAATCTTGTCTTCACGCATGGTGCCATCGGGCAGAGGCGGTTTTTCAGGGCGTCGGACCCAGACCCCGACCCGGTCCTCACGGCGTTCTCCGGTAACGCCGAATGAACCGAGCGTGTTGATGACCCACTGTTCCAGCACAGCGACAAAGCGGCGCACATCCTGGGTGCGGCTGCCAAGGTCGAGCATGACATAGGCCACGCGCTGCCCCGGCCCGTGATAGGTGTATTGGCCGCCGCGCCCGGTCTGAAATACCGGAAAGCGGTCGGGCAGCAACAAATCTTCGGCGTGGGAACTGGTGCCAGCGGTGTAGAGCGGGGGATGCTCAAGCAGCCAAACCAGTTCCGGTGCCTGTTGAGCGGCAATATCTGCTGCGCGCGATTCCATGCGCTGCAGGGCCTCTTCATAGGCAATTGGATGATCGCTGATCGCCCATTCAACCGCATCAGCCCCGGAAATCGGGAGCTGTATGTCAGTTCGTTTCAAATCCAGTGCGATCTCTGCCCGCTCGTTAATCATTTGTTTACCTTAAATTCTGCAAAACAGGTATAGCATACTGCATTGCACGCGGCTTAGGCCGATATGTCCTTATCAGATGGAGCACGCCCATGGCGACCCTCGATGCCATTGATGTAAACCTTGCCGTTGGCCTTGGCCACACTCATATGCCGGTGCATCAATTGTTGCGGATGGGTCGTGGTGCCGTGATTGCGCTCAACACGGATGCGGATCAGGATTTGACACTGTTTGCCAATGGCATGCCGGTGGCTGATGTTCAGGTGGTGTTGAAAGGCGAAATGATTGCCGTTGAAATCATCCATATCCATGGCCGCCCCCACAAAGAAGACCCGGCGGAAGCTGCATAAATCAATCAGAGTCAAAAAGCTTCTTGTGAACCGCTCAAAGGTTTGGTAGACGAGCGGCTTAAGGGCACTTCGGTGCCCGGTTTCGTGTACAGTGCGGTCGTGGCGGAATTGGTAGACGCGCAGCGTTGAGGTCGCTGTGGGGTAAAACCCGTGGAAGTTCGAGTCTTCTCGACCGCACCATCACTAAATTTTCCATGTTGAACCCTCCTAAGAGTTTGAATGGTAAGGATAAATTTGGTGTTCGATAACCGTTTTCTCGCGAGTAGGTCAACCGCTCTCTAAAGGCCAATCTGAGCACGGTTCTCTTCTGTAGCAAGTCGCCAGAATGCCGTATTTTCCAAAGACTTGAGAGAAATTTCATTGCGTGTTCGAACAGTTTGTCGGATGGAGCCAGAGGGCCTGTCTGGTTCGTCAATTTCTCAGCCATTAAACGCTTTTCCTGCTCCAGATTTGCTATGCGGGCTTCATAAGCTGCAACAACACTATCTGTGTTTGTCTCTACAATACGGTCAAGGAGGGTCTCCGTTTTCTTCTCCACTTTCCGGATATCCAATTGCAATTGCTTCTTAATTGATTCTGATTGGGCTAGTCTTTGGTTCCAAGCAGACTTGAACATCGCTTTTGCAAGGTCAAATAAGGTTTCAGATGGGTTTAACGCGTGTAGAATGTCCTCAAATTCGGATTCCAGTTTGTCTCTGGGAATAGATTTTCTGTAGCTCTCGCATCCTTTGGTATCGCACAGATAATAAGGGTATTTCTTTTGCTTTCCTGTCGACCGGCAAGCCGTAAATGGGTTGTTGCAATCTGAGCAAGCAGCAAACCCGCGCAAGGGAAAATCTGCGTTGATATCTTTGCGCGCTGGCGCTTTTGCATTTCCTTGACGGCGTTTTTGAACCTCCGTGAATGTCTCGAGGCTTATGAGTGGTTCATGCTTGGCCGGGATCATATTCAGCCCCCGGTTTTCGATATCGATGAAGCCAGCATATACTCTGTGACCTGCTCCCCTGAAATGTCCAGCGCTTGGGGTTAGCCTGTTCTCCAACTGAGGAGATAGACGATGAAGAGAAGCCGTTTTAGCGAAGAACAGATTATTGGGATAGTGTCTACCGGCAGTTCCGGTGTTGGTCACTGGCAGGTCTGTGGGGTCTGGTGCTTGAGACGCTGAACGAAAGTGAGGTCGCACCCAACCAAGTGAAAATGATCGACAGTACAATCATCCGGGCCCACCATCAGGCAGCCAGCGCTAACGGCTTGCCCATGCGGGCACAGATCACCGGTGGGGAAGTGTCTGATTACAAGGGTTTTGATGCCTTGATCAATGACGCTACACACACTGCCGAAGTGTTTAAAGCAGACAAGGAATACGATTCCAACAACATCCGTGACACGGTCGCAGAGCGTGGCGGCACGCCGGTCATTCCTATGCGTTCAAACCGCAAGGACAATTCCCTGTCGACAGTTTCATCTACGGCCTGGGCAACCAAGCCGAGAGATGCTTCAACAATCTCAAATGCGCCAGACGGGTAGCAACCCGCTACGACAAAACCACCGCAAGCTATCTCGGCTTCATTCAAATAATTGCGACACAATTGTGGGTCAGGAGTTTGTCAATATGACCTAGTGGAAACGTTGAATTTTTAACCGCATGCCAAAATGAATAGTATTGACGAAACCATTCATAGGTGTTCAAATCAATTTGCATAATCGGTCGTTTAATATATCTGCATACTCACGATTACTATGGATTTTGAATTTGATTTACGTTTCGACTGCTGTCCCAATTATTATTTCTTTTCTTTCTGCTGTTTACGTGTACGTTAAGTTTCGCTCCGACCGGTTGACAAATGCGCGAGCAGAGCAAGTAATTAGCAGCATTCTTTCACATGACGATCAGAGATTTGTTCCATTCAGGGTGATCAGATATTTGATTGGGGGTTTTGATGACAATGAACTGAGAAAGCTTTTAGTACGGCTTGGAGCAATACGTGTGAGCTCAGACAGCCGAATAGAACATTGGATTTTGTATGCTAGGTTGGTTCCGTCTGAAAAACAAGATCTTTTCAAGCTAAACATTCCCAACTCAAAAGCACCTCCTGCGATGGAACTACGGTTTTTGTCAGAGGTTAGTGATGACGGCTAAAATGGGTTACAGGTTCAACTATCAAAATCCCCTAAATGTTGGAAACCCAGTTGCTGAGCAGGAGAAAGATTTCCTTTGTGATCATTTTGTACGCATACCGATAAACACTACTGTTCACAATAAGGATTCAAATATAATTCTTGGTAGAAAGGGAGTTGGAAAGTCTGCTCTTAGGATTTTTTTTGAGAAAACGCATGATGTAAGCAATGTAGTTTTGTCAATTTATCCGGAGCCCCGAGAACTGGATGTCCTTCATAAATACCTCACCAGTTTTTCCTCGTCAGATTCATTCTCGACAGAAGCGCAGACCATTTGGGAAATTGCATTCTATATTTCGATAATGAGGGGAATCGTCAGATATGACGACGACTGTGTTACGTCAGTCCAAGTTCTTGAGTTCCTCGAGAAATATGATGTTGGTGTCGATGAATTATCCGTACAAGACACTTTGATGAGTTCAATTCTTTTTATGAAATCGCTGTCTGAAATCAGTGATATACCGTTTTTATCGGCGCACAAATTGATCTTTAAAATGCGAAAATTAGTCGTCGAACACGTAAATCAATCTGAAAAACGTTTTTTTATACTGATTGATAGCGTTGATGATAATATGGCGGACGAAATTGACACTACGGGCGGACCGGATATCTATAAAGTCTATTTTCAAGGTTTGCTTGAGTTTTTCCGTATGTTTGTCAACCGGGAGGCTGAAACACTGGGGGACCGAGTCAACATAAAATTATTTATTCCAGGAGATGTTTTGTCTTGGGCCGGCGGGAGAAATGAAGACCATATTGAGAGCAAATGTCACAATGTTCGATGGGATGCAGATTTAATTGAGACCATGATAATTGAACGACTAAAATCGAATGTTCCTCAACGCGTACTCAATAGGCTCAACAGCGCATCAGATCGAGAAATGCGGGACTCAATTTGGTCAATGTTTTTGCCAGATACCTTCAACCTTGCCAGTAAATCGCTTCATGTGGCTTCGCCTAATCCTAAATCTACCTCAAGAGAGATACTTTCCCTATGCATAAACCGCCCAAGAGATATAATTAGGATTATTAAAGAGATAGATGATGCAGCAAAACAGCGGGGTATTGAGTTTCCGGATCAAATGATATTAGAAGCGGTTTTCAGGCAGCACTCAAATCGCCTGCGTGCTTTGGTTGAACATGAGTATTCAAGTGTTTTTCCTGAAATGAATTCTTTACTTGGGATGTTTACTGGACATCGAGAATCTATAAGTAAAACAGATTTGTCTTCACTCATTGCGGGAGTTGTCGGCATGGAGGATGCTGCAGTTCAACGAGCTGCTCACGTTCTTTATAATGCAAGCATTATTGGTGCGCACAGTGTATCTGATAGAGGAGGCACAATGATCGTATCCGGATATCCAGCCCTATTCTCCGACAGCGGCACTGACTTTGCTACCGTGTGGGCGCACAAAAATTTTGTTTTTCACCAGGCTTTTCATCATGCCCTGCAATTGCGTTACAGAGACTAATTCTTTAAATTTGAATATGAAGATATTGAAATAAGAAAAATTATAGAGAAATCTATGATTGTATATTCAATCATAATTTCTTTCTCAATTTTTTTTTAAAATTAATTATACGTTATTCAATTTTAAATTTAAATTATTTTGGAGACTAAAAGAAATGTCCTACTTGCAAAAAGGTAATAGAAAAAATTGTTTGGATGCAATTTTTAATACAATTAATTGTTAGAATATTTTGGATTGATGAGTTGAGTTCAAAGACTTATCAACGCACAGGATCAATTTCTTTCTGCTAGGAACTCCTATTTCACGCAGAAATCTTTTAAAAGAAAACTCCAATAATTTCGCGAATCGTTCGCATAACTGGCGATTTGAATGCTACTGCATTTTCGGCTGCAGTACATTTGACTTGCTCCCCACCTTGTATTCGTTTTTCAGTTGGCTCTGTTTGAGTTTCACGAAGATGCGGTAAACTATGTTTTTCTTTGGATTGCCCCTCAATTCCCCGAAACTGAATCCACATTGCCGAAAATCTTGCGGAGTTTGTCCTGAGCCTGTTTTGGCAAAGGCGGCATTTGCAGGACGTCGAGGTTTTCCTTCAGGTGGTCCAGTGAGCCTGTGCCGGTGAGGATGACATCGGCGCCGGGTTCGTGGCGGCAGAAGCGGTAGGCGGCTTCGGTGACGCTGCTGGCGATGTCGGGGGCGAGCAGGAAATCGAACGGGCTGTCGAGGGTTAGCTCGGAGGTGTCGATCAGGTCGGCTGCGGCCAGCTCGCGGATGATTTCGGCGGTGGCGGTCGGGTCACTCAATGCGCGTCTGACGGCGAACATGATGAGTGTGGCGATGTTCTTCTCCTGTGTCTTTGGCAGGACCGTGCGCCGGGCGGACGGGTTGATCATGTTGAACCCGGTCATCACCACATCCCAGAAATCATCATCCAGAGCGCGTGACAACATGGTGTGATCCGTGTCGCTGATGAAGCGCTCGGTGATGCCGAGACACCGGATCTTGCCCTGCTCACGCAGTTTGTGAAGGGCGGGGACCAGTTCCCGGACACAATGGTCATATTGGTTGGCAAAGACGCCATGCAGGTGCAGAACGTCAATGCAATCTGTCCCCAGCAGTTTCAGATTGTCTTCGACGCCTGTCATGAAGTCCTCGCCGGACAGCAAGTCCGTGCCGACCGGCGAAGTACCTTTTTGGAAGATTATGCGTTTGGTTGACAGGATCACCTCGTCGCGGCGGCCCTTGATGGCTTCTCCAACGATCGGCTCGGTCCCGTAGGCCGTGGCCGTATCGATGAAGTTCACGCCCATATCCATCGCCGCATGAATGATGGCGATGGATTGGGCAGTGGTGTTGCCATAGGACTGGCCAAGCCGGGAATGACCGCCGCTGCCTAGACCTGCGACGCTGACAGTCAGTCCGGTTTTACCAAAGGTGACCTGTTGCATATGCGTTACGCCAGATCTGCTGGCAGCAAAGCATCCGGAATGTTCTGATAGCAGACCGGGCGCAGGAAGCGGCGGATGGACATGGTGCCGACAGATGTGGCACCAAAATTGGTTGATGCCGGGTATGGCCCGCCATGGACCATCGTATCGCTGACTTCCACGCCGGTCGGGAAGCCATTGACGAGCAGACGTCCGGCCTTGCGTTCCAATACAGGCATCAGTGCCTGGCCATCTTTGGTATCTGCATCATCCATGTGAATGGTGCAGGTCAGCTGGCCCTGAAGAGCCTTGGCAACAGCCAGTCGCTCGTCTGCATCCTTGACGGTTACAATCACGCCGAGCGGACCAAAGACTTCTTCGCCGAGTTCTTCATTGGCCAGCCATTTTTCGCCGGTGGTTGCATAAAGATAAGGCGTTGCATTGCGCAGGTCACAGGTGGTGGTGAGAAGATCGCGCACCCCTTCTTGGCCAGCGACACGGTCACGGCCCTGATGATAGGCCTCTGCAATGCCATCGGTGAGCATGGTTTGTGAGCCAACGGCGGACAATGCTTTTGCAGCCGCAGCGCCAAAGGCTTCAGCCTTTGAACCCTCAGTGACGATTGCGACGCCTGGATTGGTGCAGAACTGGCCTGCACCCATGGTCAGGGACCCGGCCCAGCCTTCGGCAATGGCGGTGCCACGTTGGTCGAGGGCAGCGTCGAGAATGAACATCGGGTTGATGGAGCCCAATTCACCAAAGAAGGGAACGGGTTCCGGACGTGCGGCACACAGGTCAAACAAGGCGCGACCGCCGCCCAGGGATCCGGTAAAGCCAACGGCCTTGATCAATGGATGCTGCACGATGGCCTGACCAACGGCGCGATTGCCGCCCTGAATCTGGCTGAAGACGCCGGGATGAATTCCGCATTCCTTGATCGCTGCCAGAATGGCCTGCGCGACAATATCGCTGACGCCGGGATGGGCCGAATGGCCTTTGACGACAACCGGGCAACCGGCTGCCAGAGCCGCTGCGGTGTCGCCGCCAGCGGTGGAGAATGCCAATGGAAAGTTTGATGCGCCAAAGACGGCCACAGGGCCAATCGGCCGCTGAACCATTTTCAGATCGGGGCGCGGCAAAGGTGCACGGTCCGGCAGAGCTTCATCATGGCGGCGGTCCAGATAATTGCCAGCCTCGATGTGATCGGCAAACAGACGCAACTGGCCGATGGTACGGCCCCGTTCACCGGCCAGACGGCCCTCCGGCAAGCCGGTTTCCTTGACACCCATGGCTGTGATGTCATCGCCGCGCGCATCGATCTGGTCGGCAATGCTGCGCAGGAATTTGGCGCGCTCTGCACGGGTGGAGTAGCCATAGGACCAGAACGCGTCTTCAGCAGCACGCGCTGCCTGGTCGACAAGATCAGGTGTGCCGACTGCAAAGCTGTCAGCGCTGCCGGAAACCGGCATGTTCTGAAATTTCTTGTCACCGTCGACCCATTGGCCGGCTATCAGGTGTTTTCCCATCAACATGGTTTTGTCCTTTGTATTCTTGAAAGTATGTGTGGAGGTCGCACAGGGCCCCCTTTGATCAGATTTGGCAGGCAGGTTCAACCGGCGGGAATTTCACCCATGTTTTTTGGAACCTGATATCCCTTTTGAACAGCCTCGCGGGCCAGCAGGCGCTGATACCATGACCGGACGTTTGGATAGTCGGCCAGATCGATGCCCTGCCACTCATAACGTGAAATCCAGGGCCAGCAGGCCATGTCGGCAATGCTGTATTCATCACAGATGAAATCGCGGCCTTCCAGGCGCGTATCGAGCACACCATAAAGCCGCTTCACTTCGGCTGCAAAGCGTTCTTCCGCATAAGGCGCCTTGCCGGGATTGAAACGCAGGAAATGATGCGCCTGACCCAGCATCGGGCCAAGTCCGCCCATTTGCCACATCAGCCATTCGATGACTTCGATTTTCTTCAGCGGATCAGTTGGCAGAAACTTGCCATTTTTTTCAGCGAGATAGATCATGATCGCACCGGTTTCCATGATGGAAACTCCGGTGTCGGTGTCAACAATCACGGGGATTTTGTTGTTGGGGCCAATTTTCAGAAATTCTGGCGTTTTCTGATCACCCTCATTGATGTTGATGGGGTGGACATTGTATTTCACACCCAGTTCTTCCAGCAAAATTGAAACTTTGCGACCATTGGGTGTGGTCCAGGTGTAGAGGTCGATCATCATTGTATCCTTGGTTTAGCTGTTCGTCTTTGCCATATCCAGTGCGGGGTCATCCTGTGCCCATGGGCTGAAGGGGGCGGGGATGAGAATTCGATTTTCCTGCGCTATCTGAAGCGCGCGGACTTTGGGGATATAGGCCTTCCATTGCGGGTCTGCACCCAATTTCCTGCGCCGTTCTTCACGCTCTGCATAATCCTTGTAAGCCCACATGTGGACAATCTGATGCAATGCGCCAATGTCGGTTGAGAAATAGCCGACCATACGGCCCAGAATGGCGCGTTGAATCGCCAGTCCTTCGGCTTCATAAAGTTCGAGATATTTTGGTGCAGTCCCGATTTCCAGGGTGTAGGTTCGTTGTTCAACAATCATGGTTTTCTCCTTATATCAACGCTTTTGCGCTTCTTGCCCTTGTCGTTTGACGTCTGACAGAGATTGCATGGGGGTCAGCGCCTCGCGGTCGACAACCAGTTCAATCAGATAGCCGCCCTTGGCGGTTTTCGCCCGGGCAAAGGCCGCTGCAAAATCTTCTGTGCGCTCGACCTTTTCACCCCCTATGCCAAATGAGTGCGCATAGGCGACAAAATCAGGGTTTTGCAAATCCGTGGCGATGGTTCTGCCGGGATGGTAGCGCTCTTGATGCATCCGGATTGTGCCGAGCATGGAGTTGTTGATCACCAGATAGATGATGTCGAGATCATACTGCCTGGCGGTCGCCAGTTCCTGTGCTGTCATCAGGAAGCAACCATCGCCGGCAAGGCAGATCACAGGCTGGTCCGGTGATGCGATTTTAGCAGCTATTGCAGCTGGCACCGCATAGCCCATGGAGCCGCTGGTTGGTGCCAGTTGGGTGCGATAGGCGCAATGCTGGTGGAAGCGATGGCCCCAGACCGTGTAATTGCCAGCACCATTGGTGAACACGACATTTTTGGGCATTTCCGCAGATACATGGCGAATGATTTTCGACATGTTGACGTCACCCGGAACCTCTGTCGGCTCCAGAAACTTCAGATAGTCCGCCCGCTGGTCGGTTACCCAGTCGCTCCAGCGCTGCTTGCCATCGCCTGATTCAATGGTTTGCAATGCATCAAGAAATTCAGATGCGGAAGACACGATGCCCAGATCCGGGTTGTAGACATGGCCAAGTTCTTCCGCGCCGGGATGGACATGGACAAAGGTCATTTGCGGGTCGGGTATGTTGATCAGGGAATAGCCCTGTGTGGTCATTTCGCCCAAACGGGAGCCGACCACAATCAGCAGATCCACCTCTTCGGCAATGCGTCTGCGCAATTCAGGCACGGGGGCAATGCCGATCACACCAACATAGTTGGGATGGTCGTTATCGACGTAATCCTGGCAACGGAAACTGGCTGTCACCGGCAATCCCATGCGTTCGGCAAACTCCATTGTCTTGACGCCGCATTCAGCATCCCAGCCTGGCCCACCGACCAACAGCATCGGCTTTTCGGCCTGCTCCAGCAAGCGTCCCAAATCGGATATTGCATCGGGTGATGGCGCGGGTTGGGTGATTTTACCGGGTTGCAAATCTGTGGCCACGGCCATTTCGGACAGCATGTCTTCCGGCAAAGCAAGCACAACCGGGCCGGGCCTTCCGGATATGGCCGTTTTCCAGGCGCGAGACATATATTCCGGAATGCGGCTGGCGTCCTCGATCTGTGCCACCCATTTGGCCATTTGGCCAAATACGTGCCGATAGTCCATTTCCTGAAATGCTTCCCGGTCCACCATTGTGCGTCCGACCTGACCGATCAGAACAATCATGGGTGTTGAATCCTGAAAGGCAGTATGGATTCCGTTGGATGCATTGGTTGCACCGGGGCCACGGGTGACGGCGCAAATTCCGGGTTTTCCAGTCATCTTGGCGTAGGCGTCAGCCATATTCGAGGCTCCGCCTTCATGACGACAGACCACGGTCTTGATGCTGTCAGTGTGGTCATAAAGCCCGTCCAGCAGGTCAAGAAAGCTTTCTCCTGGTACGCAGAACACAGTGTCCACGCCGAGTATCTTCAACTGGTCCGCCATAATATGGCCGCCGCTCCGCTCGATTGCTGCAGGTGCTGCGTTCTTCGCAGCCTTTTTTTGGGAAAGAGACATTTTCGTTGGTCCTGTAATAGCTGTGTCAGATGCTGCGTATCATGCCGCCGTCGACCCGTGTCATCTGACCGGTGACATAGGCTGCCGGCTCGCTCATCAGGAAGACGGCAACACTGGCGAATTCTTTTGGGTGGCCATAGCGCTTGGCGGGCAGGGATGCGGCGATTTCTGTGCGAACCTGTTCCAGTGTCTTGTCTTCGCGCTTTGCACGCGCAGTATCAAGTTGACCGACACGGGCTGTGTCGATCTTGCCGGGCAGGATCATGTTGACGGTGATGCCGTCGCCAGCAACTTCTGCCGCCAATGTCTTGCAGAAACCAGTCATGGCACCACGGATGGTGTTTGAAACGGCCAGATTGGGAATCGGCTGCACAACTCCAGACGAACCTATCGCCAGAATGCGGCCCCATTTCCGGGCGCGCATCACGTCTACTGCAGCTTCTGTCACCTGAATGAGGCTGAACAGAAGCCCCTGTGCTGCAGATTTCCAGACGTCCTGGGTTACGCCCGTCGATGGAGAAGGCGGCGGGCCACCTGCATTGAGGAGCAGAATATCCGGTTTGAATTCGTTGCGAATACGTTCGCAGAAGGCGTCCAGTTGTCCGCTGTCGGTGAGATCAATGGCTGCACACTGAACCTTGATGCCGTATCTTGAGAACAGATCTTTGGCAACAGCTTCCAACGCCTCGGGCCGACGCGAAGACAGGATCAGATTCGCGCCTTCGGCGGCCAGTTGTTCGGCAATGGCATTGCCCAATCCCTGGGATGCACCCAGAACAAGTGCTGTTTTGCCTTTAAGACCCATGTCCATAGAAAATCTCCAAAATAGTGTGTCAGGTGGTTGGGGCTTGATCGAGCTTGAGCGCTGGTTCCCTCAATCGCAGGATCAATTGAACGATGCCGGTAATGAGCATAAGCCCGGCGATGACTGGCCTTATGTAGCCCGGCATCATGAAGACCGGAAGGGACAATACGATCAGTAGTATCGGCAGAAAGAAACGGGTCCAACGCTTTTTTCCAAGATGTTTTTGGAAAGACGGAAACATGATCGAAAAGCCGCTCAGCAGAATGAAAAACAGCGCCCAGGGGCGTGTCAGGAATACGTCAAGTCCGTCACCGCGCGCAAAGACCTGACTGAGCCGTGTTTCCGCAATCTGGCCCAGCACCACACCCAGCACAATTGGCACGATGGGAAAACCAAGAGCACGCATCACGAAGCCAAGGACACCGAATATGAACAGGGTCCACATGTCGTAGCCGATATTGTTGAGCGCAAAGATACCCACTGCGCAATAAAACAGGATGACCGCCGTCAGCATGTACATCTTCACCTTCGTGACCATTACGAAGCCGCGCAAGGTGATGGATTGCAGAAACAGCATCATGAAATTGGCGATGAAGAAGGCGAGAAAAATCGAATAGGCAATGGTCGGTTCATCAGAGATGAAAGACGGGCTGGGGATCACATCATGGATCAGCAATGCACCAAGCATGATGGCTGTCATGATGTCGCCCGGCAGGCCCAGCGCCATCATGACGATCAGCGCACCCCCGGCAGTGGCGTTGTTTGCAGCTTCCGGAGCAATGATTCCGTCAATCGCACCCTTGCCGAATGTTTCGGGTTCCTTGGAAGCCTTCTTGGCTTGATCATAGGCCAGAATATTGGAAATGGTGCTGCCGGCCGCTGGCAATACGCCGACGAAAACGCCGAGCAATGAAGAGCGGACGACATTGGTCCAGTGCGACAACACCACCTTGGCAGATGCAATATAGTCGATCTGGACAACATTGGCCGATTGTTCGCCCCCCAGTCGTTTGGACGCGGAGGATGGATCGCGGACATCATTGAGCAAGCGGCTGAATGCAAACAGGCCAACCAGAACCGGCAGGAATGCAAAGCCTTTTGAGACTTCATCAATTCCGAAGGTGAAGCGTGGCAGTCCAAACACCACATCGCTGCCAATGGTGGCAATCAACAGGCCGAACAGTGCCCCCATCAGGCCTTTCAGCATTTCATTGCCCGCAAGGCTGGCAGTGACCGTCAATGCGAAAATCACCAATGCGAAAAAGTCGACCGGCTGGAATTCCAACCCAATCAGCGCCAGTTGTGGGGCTATCAGGATCAGAACGATGGATGCGATGATGCCGCCGAAGAAAGAAGACCAGACGCCGATTCCGAGCGCCAGACCAGCCTTGCCGGCCTTGGCCATGGGATAGCCATCAAATGTTGTGGCAACGGAAGATGGTGTTCCGGGAATGCCGGTGAGAATGCCGGACATCAATCCGCCAGACAGGCCACCCACATAAACCGCGATCATGGTGGCCAGACCCTGCACCGGCGACATGGCAAAGGTGAAGGGCAGGACCAGCACGACAGCCATGGCAATTGTAAAACCGGGAATGGCACCGGCCAGCAGGCCGACGAGAGTGCCAAGCATCATCAAAGCCATGGTCGTGAACGAGAAAAGCTCTGCGCTGGCAAGGCCGATATTGGTGAAAAGATCCATGGTCTAATACACTCTCAACAAGATGCCCTCGGGCAGGAACACCCCGAGCAATTGCGTGAAAATGGCCCACATGCCGACGACGAAAAATAACGTCACCAAGGCGTGACGCAGCATCAGTTGTGGCGACCAGCCGCCGAGTACGTTCAGGGTGATGAACACATAGAGCAAGCCACCAATGAGCATGCCCAGAATCGGCATGGTGACGAGAAACAGAAAGAACAGCGCGAAGCAGTAGATCGGGTTCTTGTAGTAGGAAAACCAGTCTGAAAAGCTTCTGATCGGCGTGCTGTCGTCAGCCTCCGACAATTGTGCTTTCACCAGCAGGATCAGAGAGAGAATGGCCAGTGGTCCGATGATCATGCGTGGCCACAAGGTAGCTGGCATCTGGTTGAACATGGGCGCGGGCATTTGAAACGTGCTGACCAACAATGCACCGCAGATCAGCAATGAAACAATGGCGATTGCAGTATCGCGGTTCAGTCGCATTTTGGTGTCCCTTCGGCGCGGACAATTGAGACAGCAGTTGAAAACAGAGAAGTGCGAAAGGCGGGATCCAACAGGACCCCGCCAGGACTGTTTACTGGAAACGGCCCATTTTCAGCTCTTTCGCTGCGTTGACGAAATCGGCAGAGGTTGCTTCCCACCATTTCGTGTAGTCGTCAGGTCCAAGAAACACCACGGAGGTTCCCTTGGCAGCCTGTGCTGCTACAAATTCCGCATCTTCTGTCGGGCCTTTGAAGATTTCAGCCCAATAGTCGACGATTTCCCTCGGTGTGCCTTTTGGCAGCATCACGCCGCGTGTCAGCGAGAAGGTCATGTCGATGCCGAGCTCTTTCAAAGTCGGAACGTCGGGGATCAGATCACTGCGCTCATTGGCGGCAATGGCAAAGGCTTTCAAATTGCCGTCGCCGCGCTGGGTGCGCGCTGCAGCCATGTTAATGCCGCCAAGATCGATTGTGCCATTGAGAAGGCCCGTTACGCGTTCGGCAGTGCCGCCCTGAAACGGGACATAGGCAAAGTCGGTGCCCGTCTTGGACCCCAGGATAATCCACAGAAAGTGACTGGTTGCGCCCATGGACACGCCTGTTGGAATCTTGCCCGGATCGGCTTTGGCTGCCGCCAGCATGCTTTCCAGATCATCATAGGGCACATGGCCACCGGCACCGATGATTTCCGGTGTATCAGTCAGCATGGCGACAGCTTCAAAGCCGTCCCAATTGAAGTCGGTTACACCATTGATGTAGTTGACTGGCAGATGCTGGTGAATGGCGAACAATGTGCAGCCATCGGGCTTGGCTGCATAGGCTTCCTTGGCACCCAATCCACCGCCCTGACCGGGCATTGTCACGACTTTTATTTTTGTCGCAGCATCGGAGTTCTGGATCGCCTGCTCGAAGATGCCGAAGATGACACTTGTGCCGCCACCTGGACCCCATGGTACGATGAGCTGTGCGGTGTCGCATGGCAGATCGACCGCTGCTGCCGGTGCCGCTGCGAGACCCAACCCGGCTATCATCGCCGCAGAAACTGTTGCGGATTTGATTCTGGATGTGATTGTTTTCATATTCGAATTCCTCCCTTATTCGGTTCATTGCGCTTTGCGCGCAATTTTCGGGCTTTGCACCCTTTTGCAAGTTGAACTGTACTGAATGCAAATCCGCATTCAGGCCTCCACAGCTCTCTCATTGCATGCTTGCACCTTCTCATATAGATTACAATGATTGGAATATGGATACATTGTTACATATATGGAACAATCGATGAATGCGGAACTCTTGACGGATATGGCAACATTTGCCGCAGTGGTTGAACAGAACGGGTTTTCAGCTGCAGCAGCTGTTTTGCAAATCTCGAAGTCCAATGTCAGCCGCCGTGTTGCGTCGCTGGAAGAGCGGCTTGATGTCAAGTTGATGCATCGGACAACCCGCAAGCTGGGCATGACGGAAGCCGGACGGGTTTATTACGAACATTGCGCCCGTCTGGTGAGTGAAGCACGTGATGCCGATTATGCCATTCGATTGATGCATTCCACGCCGAGTGGCCTTCTGAATGTTAGTGTTCCGGAAACACTTGGACGCAATTTCATCCTGCCTGTGCTGCCGGAGTTTCTGAAATCCTATCCGGACATCCGGCTGAACCTGACGATCACCAGTCGCAAAGTCGATTTGCGCGAAGAGCGGTGCGATCTTGCGGTGCGCAAAGGCGAAATCGATGATGACTCCCTGTGTGCCATCCCCTTGGGGTCATCTACCCAGATGCTGTATGCAAGCCCGGATTATCTGGCTGATGCAGGCCCGCTCACTCATCCTGATGATTTGACGGAACACGCATATCTGTCCAGCGCAATTGCCTATGGTCCTGTCGATTTGACGCTGAAACGCGGTCACAGCGATGTCAATGTCCGTGTCACCCCGCGCCTGTCGGTGCGTGATCATGAAGCGTTGTTATCCATGACCCTCAGCGGCATTGGCGTGGCCTTGCTTCCAGCCTGGATGACCCATGAGCATGTGGATGCTGGCCGTCTGTCGCCGGTTCTTCCTGATTATTCCGGACCATCGGTTGATTTCAACGTGGTGTTCTTGCCGCATCGGAGCATGGCCCCGAATTTAAGGGCTTTCGTGGAATTTCTGAAGGAGCGTTTCAAGTTGTATCGCCCGTGGGAATCTGGCGCTGAACCGACACATGAGGTAGATCATCGCGCGGCCTGAAATGTTGGATTTGCAGGACTGCGCCGGTCAGAAACAGAGACTCTATTTCGCCAGCATCGCAGATCAGCCACCAATTGGCCTTGTCAGCCATGTCGGAAAATTCTCATGGTTGAGCTGGCTACTGGCGGTTTTCCGATAGATCAAACCATTGGATTCCAGACCGGCGAGGCGTTTGGTCAGCAGGGTTGCGATGGGGTTCCAAGGCCGCGCTGCAGTTCTAAAAAGCGACTGCCACCCATCAGGATTTCACATATGATCAGAATCGTCCATTTCTCGCCAGTGCCAAACCGTATCATCAGGGCCACTTTGCGTTAAACAGCCTCATACGCGGCTAGAACGCGGTCCGGTCAGCACCCTTCAGATCCAGCATTTCACGGGCTTCTTCTGGTGTTGCCACCTGACAGCCAAGGTCTTCGACAATACGACGGATCTTGGTCACCTGTTCAGCGTTGGATTCGGCAAGTTTCCCTCTTGAGATGAACAGGGAATCCTCCAATCCAACGCGTACATTGCCGCCCATCTGGGTGGCTGTTGCAGCAAACGGCATTTGTGCGCCGCCGGCACCCAGCACGGACCATTGATAATCATCGCCAAACAGGCGATCGGCGGTGCGCTTCATGAAGATCAGATTGTCAATATCCGGGCCAATGCCGCCAAGAATACCGAAGATGAACTGGATGAAGACAGGTGCCTTGAACAGTCCGGTATCCATGCAGAATTTCAGGTTGTACAAATGGCCGACATCATAACATTCATGTTCGAATTTGACATTGTGACCTTCGCCCAGTTCCTTGGCAACGTAGCCGATATCGGCAAAGGTGTTGCGGAAGATGTAATTGTCGGAATTGCGGACATATTCTTCTTCCCAATCAAATTTCCAGTCCTTGTACCGGTCAGCCAGTGGGTGAAATGAGAAGTTCATGGAGCCCATATTCAGCGAACACATTTCCGGAGACGCCCATTTGGCAGGCGCAATGCGTTCTTCCATGGTGTTGAGAATGCTGCCACCAGTCGAGACATTGATCACTGCGTCTGTGGCCTGTTTGATCACAGGCAGAAAGCGTTTGAAATTCTCCGGATCAATGGATACGCCACCATCTTTGGGGCGCCGTGCATGAAGGTGCAAAATGGATGCGCCGGCTTTTGAGGCGGCGATGGCCTGATCAGCGATGTCTTCCGGGGTGAAGGGCAGCGCATCAGACATTGTGGGTGTATGGATTGCGCCTGTGATGGCGCAAGTGATGATGGTCTTCTTCTGCTTTCGAGCCACAATGGCCTCCTTCAATTAAGGTCTGAATTCGATCTCGTTTCGGGGGTCAGTCTTTGTGCTTTGGCACCACGCGTCTGGTTGTGGGAAATAGTTCCAGCCCGGTTCGGCTTTTGACAAAACCCCAAAGCCCACTGGGCGCGCGCAGCATGACAACAATGGCAACAACCCCGAGAATGAGCAGGTAGGCAGACCCGAGATCAGCGAGTGTTTCGCGGAGCAGGAAGAACACGATGGTTCCCACAATAGGCCCTTCGATGGTCCCGATACCGCCGATTACAACGATGAAAATAACGAAGGCTGTCCAGTCATTGACGCTGAAGGCTGCATCCGGTGAGATGCGCAGTTTTTGCAGGAAGATAAGCGCACCCACTGCAGAGGTCAGTCCTGCTGTCACGACGTAGACGAAAAACTTGGTGCGCCAGATATCGATGCCCATGGCCTGGGCTGCCGTTTCATTATCGCGGATTGCCTGCAAGGCCAGGCCCTGACGCGAGCGCAGAAACAGATAGACACAGGCAATGACGAGAATGGCGACGGCGAGAGCCGCCCAGTAAGCCGCATGTTCGCGGCCCGATCTGGATGCGGCAATCGACCTGATGATATCAACCGGTATGCTGGTTCCCGACCCGCCTCCAAGCGCAGATATCTGAGCTGCTGTCAGGCGGAAGACTTCGGCGATGACCCAGGTGCCGATGGCAAAATAGGCCCCGCGCAAGCGGAAAATCAGCACTGCCACAGGAACGGAAATCAAGGCTCCCAGAACAAAAATGAATGGAATGGTCGCCATTGGGTGAATGCCCAGGAACATTGCCATGCCAAATAGGCAATAGCCGCCAAAGCCAACAAAAGCCTGCTGGCCCACAGATACAAGACCGGCATAGCCTGCGAGGAAATTCCACAGACAGGCCAGCGCCACATACAGATAGATTTCACCGAAGAGACGCAGATCGGCGCGCCCCGCCCACCAGGGGGCAGCGACAAGAATGGCCAGCAGCAGCAATGCAACAATGGACGCTGCGCGACTGGCCCGGGACGATTGGACGATGATGTGATCGGTTGCAGCGCTCATCCGTCAACCCTCGGAAACAGGCCACGCGGGCGCACGGCCAGAACAATCAGGAAGGCGATATGGCCTGCCAGAAGTTGCCAGCCTGGATTGATCTGCGCACCGATGTTCTGGCTGACACCCAGAATGATGCCGCCAATCAGAGTGCCCCAAAGATTGCCAAGGCCACCGATGATGACCGCTTCAAAGCCGAAAATCAGGCGCGCTGGCCCAACCGAGGGGTCAAAACTGGTGCGGACGGCCAGAAAGATGCCGGCAATGGCAATCACCGCCATCGACAAAGCCATGGCGAGGCCGAAAATATGAGATTTGTTGAGGCCCATCAATTGGGCAATGTCCTGATTGTCAGACACTGCACGAAACGCCCGACCAAGAGACGTGCGGTAGAAAATCCACTGCAGAAACGCAATGATTGCCACCGCCGCAGCAAATGTCAAAATTGGCAGAACACCGGCGTTGAGCCCACCGCCAAGTGGAATACTGGCGGTTTCCAGAGCTCCGGCACTGAGCTTTTGCGGGTTTGCCGTAAAGATTTCCAGCAGGCCATTCTGGATGATGACCGAGAGGCCGAAGGTGACCAGCAGCGGCGGGAGAATATCGTTGCCCAGTGTCTGGTTCAGAATACAGCGTTGCAGCACATAACCGAGCAGAGCCATGAAGGGCACTACAATTGCCAGAGCGGCCAGAGGATGCATTCCGAGTGTGGTGGTGACGACGAGTCCGAGAAACGCGGCCAGAACGATAAAATCACCATGAGCGATATTGACCAGACGCATGACGCCAAAAATCAGTGACAGACCAGCGGCAAACAGGGCGTAGAGACCGCCCAGCAGTACGCCCTGAAGAACTGCATTTACCCAATCCATGGTTCAGACTCCGAAATAGGCATGGCTGATGTCCTCTCGTGAGATGGATTTGACACTGCCTTCCAGCGAAACGCGACCTTCCTGCAGACAGTAAACGCGGTCCGAAACTGACAGGGCCTTGGCGATGTCCTGTTCGACGATGATGCCGGTCATGCCGTCACCGACAATGTTCGGGAGGGCGTCATATATGGTTTTGATGATGATCGGTGCGAGGCCCAGGCTGATTTCATCAAACAACAGCAGATCGGGATTGGACATCAGGGCCCGGCCGATGGCAACCATCTGCTGCTGCCCACCCGACAGAGATGTGGAGGGAACGTTGCGGCGCTCCTTGAGAATGGGAAACAGTTCAAAAACTGTTTCCACCGACCAGGCTCCGCTCCGACCAACCTGACCACCGATTTTCAGATTTTCCTCAACCGACAGGGAGGGGAACAATTGACGGCCTTCCGGCACCATGGCGATGCCAAGCCGGGCCACCTGGTCAGCGCGCAACGCACCGACCGGGCTGCCATGCCACTGCACCATGTCCGGGTCACTTTTCAGCAAACCCGTTATTGCGCGCATAAGCGTGGTCTTGCCCGCGCCATTGGCACCGATAATGGCGATGATCTCGCCTTTGTTGACTTCACAATTGACGCCGAAAAGCGCTTGAAAATCCCCATAATAGGCATCGAGATTCTGAATTTTGAGGATTGGATCAGCCATCGACTTCAATCCCCATATAGATTTCCTTGACTTGCTGGCTGTCCATGATGGCTTTGGGCTCGCCCTCGGCAATCTTGCGGCCAAAATCAATCACCACGAGACGATCAACAACCGCCAACAAAGCGTGGACGATATGCTCGATCCAGATAATGGAAATACCGGTCGAGCGGATGTCCTTGATGGTGTCGACTAGGGCGTGACATTCTTTTTCGGTCAGGCCGCCTGCAATCTCATCCAGCAACAATAGTTTGGGCTTTGCGCACAGTGCACGGGTCAGCTCAAGACGCTTGCGTTCCAGCAGAGTCAGATTTCCGGCCAACAAGTTGGCTTTGGCCAGAAGGCCGGTCTGTTCCAATGCGACCAGACATTGTTCATTGGCCTGTGATTTTGAAAGGCCTGCCCCATGGGTGGCCGCGACAAGCGCGTTTTCAAAAACAGTCATCGCGCCAAAGGGCTGCGGGATCTGGAATGACCGGGCAATGCCACTGCGGCACCGCATGGCGGCGCTCATGCCGGTTACATCGACGCCATTGAACCAGATGCTGCCGGCATCAGGGGAGAGGGCACCGGTGATCAGATTGAACATGGATGTCTTGCCAGCACCATTGGGCCCGATGACGCCCAGAGCTTCGCCACTCTGCAGCTCATAGCTCAGCTCATCGGACACCTTAACAGCGCCGAATGCCTTGGAGACATTCTGCAGTTTCAGAACTGTTGACATGGTGTTTCCAAAATGGCCTCACCGGTCATGCGACCGATGAGGCGGATTTCTGGTTGGTTTGCGCAGATCAGCTAATCAACTGCAATTCGCCGCCTACCGGAATTTCCGGTGCCAGGCTGTTTGCGGTGATGACCAATTCCAGAGCATCGCCCTGTTTCTGCCACTGACCGGCAACCAATGGTGTTTTGGTGACGTTCTTGACAGGGCCAGTGGACCAGTCAACCGGGCCGACGATCGTATTCAGGCTTGTTGAAGCAATGGCCTCGACAATGGATTCAGGATCATCAAGGTCTGCCGCGCGTTTGATGACGTCAGCAGCCACTTCAAACAATGCATGTTTGAAGCCAATTGGCTGAGTCCATGCCCGGCCTGTATCAGCAACGTAGCTGCCCGCCAGTTCTTTCGCAGATGCCTGTGTCAGGCTGGACGAGAACGGATGGTTTGGTGACCACCAGATTTCCGATGACAGGCCATTGGCCCGCTCACCCAGTGAATTGACCACGGATGGGAACAGAAGTGCCTTACCAATGGTGACAATCTTTGGATTGAAACCCTGTTGCGCAGCCTGTGACCAGAAATTTGCGAAGTCAGGCGGGATCATATTCCCGGTGACAATCTCGCAGCCAGCTTCCTTGAAAGCTGAAATCTGTGATGAAAAATCATCCGACAATGGCTGATAACGGCCCGGATCGACGATATTGTATCCAGCCGCGGCCAGTGGTTTTGGCAGACCAAGCTCAGGGTCGCCCCAGGCATTGCCATCGGCATCATTGGGGAACAGGCCAGCGACATTCTTTGTAACGCCACTGCTGCTCCACATGTCGAGGAATGCACCAATCACATCTTCCAGACCCCAGAAGAAGTGGTAGGTGCTGCGGAAGCCTTCAGCAGGGTTGCCATTGCGGCCGAAAAAGTAGGGCTGCCACGGGCAATCTGTGGTGATGCAGGGGACTTCGTTGATTTCTGCCTGATCGGCAACCGGATTGGTTGTTTCGGGTGTGGATGCGGCAACGATAATGTCGACTTCATCGCTGAGGATCAGTTCAGCGGCCACTTCCGAAGCCCGGTTCGGGTTGGACTGGGAATCCTTCGAAATGATCTCGACGTCATAGGCCTTGCCATTGTTCATCAGACCGCCGGCAAAGGCTTTCTGAATACCGGCCAGGACAAAATCATCCGCTTCGGTAAAGGCTGCTACCGGTCCGGTCCGCGGGCTGACATGGCCGATCTTGATGACCGGGTTGGCTGCGTAGGCACGGCTATGGCGCAAGATTGCGGGGGCCGCTATTGTTGCGCCCAGACCCGTGAGAACGGTACGGCGCGTGATGCTGGAATGCTTATTTTTTTGTGTCATAGTCTTCCTCCTGAATGCCCGTCCTCCACCAAGGTCGGGTGATTTATTCCAGTAGTGTGTCAAGTTTTCTCAGATGTGTCGTGACACGATTACGGGTTGCTTCTGCGGTTTCGGGGGTCCAGCTGCGAAAGCCCTCTCCGGACTTCATTCCCAGTTTGCCGTCAGCGACGAGCCGTTCCAGATAGGGAGACGGTGCGCCGCTGGCTTCCAGGTCCGCCAGAACATTTTTATGAATATCGAGGGTCAGATCGGTGCCCACGAGATCTGCGTTTTCCAGTGGCCCAAGCACGGCAAGACGGCGGCCAAAACTGGATTTTATAACATTGTCAACGGCTTCTGCCGAGCAGACACCGTTTTCCACGAGGCTGATCGCCTCGCGCCACAAGGCATGCTGAAGACGGTTTCCGATGAAGCCGGGTACGTCTTTTTCCACCCGAACGGGCGTCTTGCCAATGTCGGACAGGATGGCAACCATGGTGTCCATTACATCATCCTTGGTCCATTCCGTGCGAATGACTTCGACCAAAGGGATCATGTGTGGCGGGTTCCACCAGTGGGTTCCAAGTGCGCGGCTGCGATTCTTGAGGTGTTCCATGATGCTGGTGATTGGAATGACAGATGTGTTGGAAGCCAGCAGGCAATTAGCTGGCGCCAATGCCTCGACATCAGCAAATATCTGCTGTTTCAACGCCAGTTTTTCAGGTGCCGCCTCAACCACCAGATCGGCGTTCCCGACAGCTTCTGAAAGCGCGTGACACGCTGTGACACGGGCGGTGATGGCAGGCACGTCGTCTGCATCAAGTCCAAGGCCAATCAGACTGGCGGAAATGCGTGCTTTGAGCGTTTCAAGACTGTCAGCTATCGGATCATAAACGCGGACATTGTATCCGGCGCGGGCAAAGGTCAGGGCAATGCCATGACCCATCAGGCCCGCTCCGATGATTGCTATATTGTGCAAGCCTGTCGAGGACATTCAACCCGCCGTATATCCGCCATCTGCATACAGGATATGGCCTGTATAGAAATCAGAGGCTTTTGATGCCAGAAACAGCAAAGGTCCGACCAGATCTTCCGGTTCACCCAGACGGCCTTTTGGAACACGGGCCAGAAAGCCTGCGCGCACGGCCTTGGCTTCATCGGTATCGCCAAACATCCATGCGGTGAGTGGCGAGCGAAACACTGTCGGTGCGATTGCATTGACAGTGATGCCGGTTGGCCCCAATTCGCAGCCCAGTGCCTTGGTGATGCCATCGACAGCCGATTTTGAGGCACAATAGGCGCTGTAGCCAGCCGGATGGCCCAACAGACCGCGGGCTGAGGAAACCAGAACGATTTTTCCGGTACCCGTCGTGCCGGCTTCGATCTGGGCCGTCATCTGAACGCTGGCTGCTTTTGCCAGCATCCAGGATTGGGTGACATTGGCATCCATAACAGATGTGAAGGTTTCGACCGGCATGTCCTTGATCTTGGCGACCTTGTTCATGCCTGAGGCCACGACCAGAATATCAAGCTGGCCAAACCGCTCTACCGCAGCCGCTACCATGGCCCCGCAATTGGCTTCGGTATCAGGACGGCTGTTCAGCGCTTCGACTTCTGCTCCGGCGGCCTTGCATTCGGCGTCGATTTCCGCCAGCGCGTCAGCATTTCCGGCTGCCAGCACCAGTTTGCACCCGGCACCGGCAAGGGCCTTGGCTGCCACCGCACCAAAGGCTCCAGATGCACCTGTGATCAGGGCCACCTTGCCTTTGACGTTGAACATCTCGAGTGGGTTTTCAAAACTCATCAGTCTGCTCCCGGTCGCTTGCCGTTCGGATAAGGTATCACAACCAGCATGTTGCAGGTGTGTTTGGACCGGTTCTCGATCTTGCGTATTTCATTGGGTGCAATGGTGCAGGAATCCATTGGTCCAAGCACGGTTTCCTCATCGTCGATGATGACGGTCATTTCGCCAGACAGCACCACATAGACTTTTTCGAAGGGCGTGGCATCAGGTCCGGCGCCACCGCCTGGCAGGAATTGGGAATACCCAATCCACTGGTTTTCAGGGCCGCCATCTTCAAAGCCCTGAAGCCGAAGCCCTACAACGCCCCAATGATTGGGGGCGTCATAAGACTCCGTGTCAGCGAAACGTTTGACATGCATCAGAAGGACTCGCCGGCTTCGATGCGGTATTGCTGGCCTTTGTCGATCATAGCAACCAGACGGATGATGCAGCCATCACCACGATCCCAGTTCCACGGGAAGAAGGCAAAGGTGCAGCGTTTGCCGGTGATCGCATCCAGATCGCCGCCGACATTTTCAATGCCAAGAATGCCGTTTGAGAACAGGATATTATGAACCGGCTCCCATTCGGGGAAGGCATCTTTCCAGTCAATGCCGCCAGACCATTCCTTATATTCAGCTTCCAGATGCGGCAGAATGGGGCCGTTGCGTTGCGGACCGATGGCTGTGGCCAGAGGGTGATCGTTTGCCTGTGTGTCGTGGCCCACAACCTTGATACCTTTTTCAACCATCCATTCGGCAGCGGAAGGAACGAGGCCGGGGCAATAGGCAAAATAATCGCCATCTTCGTATTGTTTGTGCCAGCCGGTATTGATGATCAGCACATCGTTTTTGCGAATGGCGTGGCCACAGGCTTTTTCCAGATCGTCAGCTGTAATCTGTTCCCATTTCTTTTTCGGGATCGAAACAACCAGGCCGGAGCCGAAGAAATGTGGCAGTGGAACTTCGTCGATGAAGGGCGTGCCGGGAACCACGTGAGCCGGGGCATCAATATGTGTGGTGACGTGCATGGTGGTTGTCAGCGTCTGGCTCAGCACACCAGACTTGGCCATATAATGCTTGCGTTCGATCTGAACGTCGCGAAAATACGGCCAGTTGGGACACTGGAAACCATAGCGGTGGGAGAGATTGTAAAACTCAACCCCCATGTCATTATTCAGGTTTTCTTGGAATTCTATGCCGCGGACTGTGATGCTCATGCTCACTCCTCCCAAAGTTCAGCAAGTTGATCTAATGTATTGCATTACGATACATATGTACCATAATGCGGTCAAGAGTTTTTGATTTTTTCCTCAGGACCCATTTCTGAGGCGAAAGGATGTAGGAATAACGTCTGCACAGACCGATTCGTAAGGTTCAATTATTCGATGGAACAAACTGTCACGCGTAAATCCACGCACCATCAGGGCGTCCAGGTTATTGCCCGGGCAGCTGAAATTCTGCGTGTTCTCAAGCAGGATAATGGTGGTTTGAGCCTGGGTCAGATTTCAGATCGCGTGAGCCTGCCTCGGTCGACCGTTCAACGCATCGTCAATGCCTTGCTGGCAGAGAAACTGATCATGAACACCGCTTCTGAAGGTGGTTTGCGCCTCGGACCGGAAATTCAATCGCTGGCAGCTGCCGGACGCTTTGATGCGGCTGAATTGCTGCGTCCTATCATGGCGGAAATCGCGGACCGTACCGGCGAGACAGTGGATCTGGCGGTGCTGCGTGATGATCATCTGGTGTTCGTCGATCAGGTGGTGGGAACCCACAGGGTGAGAACTGTATCAGCGGTAGGACAGAATTTTCCTCTGACATCAACCGCAAATGGCAAGGCGGCACTTGCGTTGCTTGATGACGAAATGGCAGCCATTCTTGCCGCACGGGAGTTGAAAGCAAGCCGGTCTGACAAGGCGTTGTCCACGCTCATTGCAGAGCTTGAGGACATTCGCACCACAGGCCTTGCCTGGGACTTTGATGAGCACACGGAAGGCATCTCTGCAGTTGGACATGGCTTCAGTGATACGACAGGACAGATTTATGCCCTTTCGGTGCCGGTGCCGTCCTATCGGTTTTCAAAGACCAAGAACAGCATTTCGGAGCTTTTGAAAGCCATGGCTCCCCAAATCGAAAAGATGATCTCCTGAAATCTGGCTGCGCGCTATTGTTTGCATTGGATGTTGACTGATAAGGCGCTATGGATGGTTTGATCCAGACCTCCAGAAGCTCGAAATCATGGCGCAAAACCCTTCCTCGAATGACGAAAATGATCCGGTTGACGGTAATGGTGTCGTGACGCCGGAATGGACGATTCGTGATACGGAGACCGGCGGAATGTCTGCTGTCTTCGTTGATGCGGTTTTGTTGGCCATCGACGCCAATGACACAGCACTTGCGCGGCAACTGACGGCGGATTTGCATGAGGCGGATCTGGCAGATCTGATTGAGGCATTGCCTGCTCCCGAACGGTCCAGGTTGATCGCGCTGCTTGGGTCTGATTTCGATTTTGCCGCGCTAACCGAGCTGGATGAAGGTGTCCGCCTCAGCCTGCTGGAAAACCTCCCGGTTGATACGGTTGCAGAAGGGCTGGCGAGCCTCGACAGTGATGATGCCGTTTTCATTCTGGAAGATCTCACAGTTGAAGATCAGGCCGAAATTCTCGATCAGCTTCCAGCACTTGAACGGATCGTTCTGCAACGATCACTGAATTACCCGGAAGAATCCGCCGGGCGGCGCATGCAGACGGAATATATTGCAGTTCCGCCATTCTGGACGGTCGGCCAGGCGATCGACTACATGCGCGATACGGAAGATCTGCCTGAAAATTTCTATGAATTGTTCGTTGTTGATCCGACTTACCGGCTTTTGGGCACCGTAGCTCTGGACCGGCTGCTGCGCGCCCAACGGCCGATCTCGGTATCTGATATCATGGGCGAGACGGCACATACCGTGCAAGCAGAAGAAGATCAGGAAGAAGTTGCACGCACCTTTGAACGATACAATCTGGTATCTGCCGCTGTTGTGGATGAATCAGAGCGCCTTGTGGGTGTCCTGACGATTGATGATATCGTGGATGTCATTCATGAAGAACATGAAGAAGATTTCAAACGCATGGCCGGTGTGGGCGATGAAGAAATCTCGGATAATGTCTTCAATGCTGTGCGCAGTCGCTTTATCTGGCTGATGGTCAATCTTGGCACTGCTGTCATGGCTTCTGTCATTATCGGCCTGTTTGATGCGACGATCCAGCAAATGGTTGCTTTGGCAATCTTGATGCCGATCGTGGCCAGCATGGGCGGAAATGCTGCCACGCAAACCATGACCGTAGCCGTGCGTGCCCTGGCAACGCGCGAGTTGGACTCCTACAATGTCCGTCGCATCATTCTGCGTGAGGGCACAGTCGGCTTGATAAATGGCGTCCTGTTTGCCGTCGTCATTGGCCTTGTTGCAGCCATGTGGTTCGGCAATGTGGGGCTTTCGATTGTCATTGCAGTGGCTATGGTCATCAACATGTTTTCCGCCGGTCTGGCTGGCATTCTTATCCCGATTGTACTGGACAAGCTGAAGGCTGACCCGGCAATAGCATCGGGCGTGTTTGTCACAACGGTGACAGATGTGGTGGGCTTCTTCGCATTTCTGGGGCTTGCGGCTTGGTGGTTCGGAATTTGAGTGAGGATGTCTCGGACGGCGCTTGGTCCCGCCTTGAACCATACTCTGGCAGGCCATGGCTGCGGGTAATGACGTCCTTCAGTGTAACTGTTTGACCATCCCCGGTGCCGTTTGCCGACTAACCCATTGCGTCAACATTTTGTTGTGAGAAGCTTCGGATAAAATTGGCCCGCTGATTTATTTTTGCGCTATCATATCACGCAACGTAATATGTGATGAACTGGAAGCCATATGTCTGCCGCAACTGTCAAAGATCGGGTCACAGACCTTTTTGTATCGGCTTTCAAATCGGGTGTCGAAGTCTTGAGGTCGATCCCGTTGCTGATGTGGCTGCTGCCGCTTGTTTTGTCGGTCGCCATCTGGGCGATTTCAAAAAGTCCAATTGGATGGATGACTGAAAAACCTGTGCAGGAAATCGTTGCTCCGGTAGTCATTGGTCTCACCGCCGGTCTGGTGCTTGCTGTTCACAAATGGTCGCAGACCAAGTTCTCGTTTCTCCTTGCCTGTTTTGTCTGGTCTCTATTTTTGAGAGAGCTGCATTTCTGGGGAACCAATAACGGGTTCTATATTGCGCTCGTGGTGCTGATCATCTGGGGTTGGATGAGCCGAGTCGAAATCAATCACTTTCTCAAACAGACATCGATCCGCTATTTTCTCAGCGGTGCATTCCTGATCTATTTGCTGTCGAAGATTGTTGACCGGGGATATCTGGCATTCCTGCCTGATTTTTCAGTCTGGCGCCATAATCTGGAGGAAACCCTGGAAACATGCGGCCATGTCATGGTGTTTTGCCTGGTTGTCATGACTTTGCGGCTCGCGACCATGCCCAAAAAGCAGAAACGCAGATAGCCCGTGGCAGCCACGATGCTGCCCTATTGTTAACGAATCATTCGGGTTATGGACATACCACCGTTACATATCCGCACCGCTGAAGCCGATGATGCTGAAAAACTTTCAAAAGTGCATCGGGCGTCCTGGTTCAATGCCTATCACGGCATTCTGAACGGTAGTGCGCTGCGCGAATCTGTTGCACGGCGCAATGCGCATTGGTGGCGTTCGGCCGTCGAAAAACTGAATGCGGAGCCTGCTTCCAGTGGTCGGCACTATCGTGACGGTGGCACGCGATCACGGAGTTCTCGTCTTCTGGTGCTTGAATTTGATGGAGATCTTGCCGGATATGCCAATTTTGGCACTGGTCGGCGGAGTTATCCACCTTACTCAGCTTCACGCTGGGGCGAGATTTTTGAGCTGTATCTGCTGCCGGAATTTCAGGGGCTTGGATTTGGTCGAACCCTGTTTCAACGTGTGCGATCAGATTTGAGAGAGATGGAACATGGACCTTTGATTGTCTGGGCACTTGAGGCGAATGATCAGGCAGCCGGATTCTATCGAACGCTTGGAGGTGAAGCCTTTGTGCGTTCTCACGAGATGTTTGGTGGAACACAGGCACCGACCATCGGGTTCCGCTGGATTTAGCTGTGATGCCTTATGTGCCGATGGACCCTCGGAACAAGTCCGAGAGTGACGGAAAGGGGGCTTTGGATGGGGTGAGAGGCGTGATTTTTCATTTCTTGTTTTGATCTCTGGATTTCGTGTGTTTGGCATTTTGGACGGATCAATCGATGTTGCGTCCATCCAGTGGCCCGAAACGGCTTATAAAACCAAAGTTCATCATAAATTTGACGGCTTTTTCTTGAAAGATGGCGCTGCTTGCGGCATGACCGCTCCAATGGACGCTCAAACAAATGAGGCTGCGGCACATGAATCTGGATAAAATCGCTATTGGTAAAAATCCACCGGAAGATATCAATGTCATCATTGAAGTTCCAATTGGTGATGAACCGATCAAATATGAACTGGACAAGGACTCCGGCGCACTTTTCGTAGATCGCTTCTTGTTTACCCCGATGCGCTATCCCGGCAATTACGGCTTTGTGCCTCATACGCTTTCAGAAGATGGCGATCCGGCTGATGTTATCATTGCCAACACCCGTCCTTTGATGCCTGGATCAGTCATCAATTGCCGCCCGATCGGCGTGCTTATCATGGAAGATGAGTCCGGTGGTGACGAGAAAATTCTGGCTGTACCATCACCCAAGCTGACCCAGCGCTATGATCACGTCAAAGACCACACCGATCTGCCAGAAATCACTTTGAAACAGATCGAGCATTTCTTCACCCACTACAAGGATCTTGAGCCCAATAAATGGGTAAAGATTGTAGGTTGGGAAGATTCAGCAACTGCCAAGAAAATGCTGCTGGCTGCAATTGCCCGCGCGGGCAAGTAAGCCACACGAAACCGAAACACTAAAGGGGTCTGATACCAATCAGGCCCCTTTTTTGTCAGTCCTGATGTCGCAGCTTGTGGAGCTGCTTCAAAAGGCCCTGTGTGGAGCCATCAATGGGATTGGTGCTGTCTTCACCCTGGACCAGCGGTAACAGGGCATTGGCGAGTACCTTGCCCAGTTCGACACCCCATTGATCGAATGAGTTGATGTTCCAGATGACACCCTCGACGAAGACGCGGTGTTCGTAGAGCGCGATCAGCTTGCCCAGCATGTTCGGTGTCAGCTTGCTGTAGACCAGCGTGACTGAAGGGCGGTTGCCCGGAAACACCTTGTGTGGTGCGAGCGCTGCAATTTCGGTGTCCGGCATGCCCGTCTTGCGCAATTCGGCTTCGACCTCTTCTCGGCTCTTGCCGAGCATCAGTGCCTGTCCCTGAGCCAGACAATTTGATAGCAGAAGATCGTGATGAACACCCAGTGTTCCGGCTTCTTCATGGGCATTGGCGGCCACGAGGAATTCGCAGGGGACGATGGTCGTGCCCTGGTGGATCAGTTGATAGAATGCGTGCTGACCATTGGTGCCAGGCTCTCCCCAGACAATCGGTCCGGTGTCGCCAATGGTGTGTTCCCCATCAAGCGTTGTCTGTTTGCCATTGGATTCCATATCCAGTTGTTGGAGATAGGCCGGGAAACGTGACAGGCGCTGATCGTAAGGCAACACAGCGCGGCTTGGAAAACCGCAGATCGAGCGATGCCAGATGCCTGTCAAAGCCAGCAGAACCGGAAGGTTTTCCTGAAGTGGTGCCGTGGTGAAATGTTGATCCATGGCATGGCCACCGGCCAGAAACTCGTCAAAATTGTCAGGGCCAATGGCGATCATGATGGGCAGGCCAATGGCAGACCACAGGGAATAGCGTCCGCCGACCCAATCCCAGAATCCGAACACTCGCTCTTCGGGAATGCCGAACTGTCCGACACGCTCCAGATTGGTCGAGATTGCCGCGAAATGATGCGCCACGGCTGTGTCGTCCAGATTGGCAGAAAGCCAGGCCCGTGCGGACCGGGCATTGGTCATGGTTTCGACGGTGGTGAAGGTTTTGGACGCAATGATGAAAAGCGTTGTTTCCGGATCCAAATCCTCCAGTGTGTCAGCCATGTGTGCGCCATCGACATTGGAGACGTAATGCAGCTTTGGCCCGTCGTGATAGGGTTTCAGAGCCAGGGTCGCCATTGCAGGCCCTAGATCGGAGCCGCCAATGCCGATATTCACCACATCGGTGAAATGCTTGCCTGTTGCTCCGCTGATGGTGCCGTTGCGAACGCCATCGGAAAATACACGCATAGTCGCCAGGACACCATGAACGGCTCCAACCACATCGTCGCCATCGACTTCAATATCCGCATCCAGCGGCGCGCGAAGTGCGGTGTGCAACACGGCGCGGTCTTCCGTGGTGTTGATCCTCTCTCCGGACAACATCGCGTCACGGCGCTCCGTCAGATCGCAATCGGATGCCAGATCAAGCAGCATGTCCTTGGCTTTTTGCGATATATGGGTCTTTGAATAATCCAGCAGGATTCCGGCGGCTTCGGCAGAAAAATTTGCGAACCGGTTCGGATCATACTCAAACAGCGATTTGATCTGAATATCCGCCTCGGAGGCGCGCAGGGCCTGTAGCGGCTTAAAACGGTTCTTGTCTAACATCATTCTGCTCCATAGAGGGATGAGGCGCCGGTATCCGCCGTGCCGGCTACGGCGCGGAAGGTCGCAAACATTTCGCGTCCCATACCGAAATCATTGGCCGTCAGGTCTGCTACAGCAAGATCGCGTTTGGCCAGCTCGTCTGCATCGACCAGCAATTCCATGGTTCCAGCTTCCGCGTCCAGACGCATCATATCGCCATCACGGATTTTTCCGATGACACCACCACAGGCGGCTTCCGGCGTGACATGGATTGCTGCGGGCACCTTGCCGGACGCGCCAGACATGCGTCCGTCAGTCACGAGCGCAACTTTCAGGCCACGTTCCTGAAGCACGCCGAGGGTTGGCGTCAGCTTGTGCAGTTCCGGCATGCCGTTCGCGCGTGGGCCCTGAAAGCGCACAACTGCAATAAAGTCACGGTTGAGTTTGCCTTCCTTGAAAGCTTCCAGAACGTCATTTTGATCATGGAATATGATCGCAGGCGCTTCGACCAGACGATGTTCCGCCTTGACGGCGGAGATCTTAATGACACTGCGGCCCAGATTGCCGGTCAGCATTTTCAGGCCGCCATCACTCTGGAAGGGAGTGCCGACAGGACGCAGAACATTTTCATCATGGCTTTTGTCATCCACAGGCACCCAGGTCACACCGCCGGTGTCGGTCAGTTTGGGTTCGGTGCGATAGCCATTCATGCCAGTGCCCCAGATGGTGCGCACATCTTCATGCAACAGACCACCATCCAGCAGCTGGCTGATCAGATAGCCCATGCCACCGGCAGCATGGAAATGGTTCACATCGGCAAGGCCATTGGGGTAAATGCGGGACAGAAGCGGGACCGTATCTGACAGATCAGAAATATCGTCCCAGGTCAGTTTGATGCCAGCGGCAGCGGCCATGGCAACCAGATGCAGGGTATGGTTGGTCGAGCCACCGGTTGCATGCAGGCCGACAACGCCGTTGATGATGGCACGTTCATCAATGACTTCGCCAACCGGCGTGTAATCATTGCCAAGCGCTGTGATGGCAAGTGCACGTTCGGTGGCCGCTTTGGTCAGCGCGTCACGCAGGGGCGTGTTGGGATTTACAAAGCTTGCACCGGGAAGATGCAGGCCCATGATTTCCATCAGCATCTGGTTTGAATTGGCTGTGCCATAGAAAGTGCAGGTGCCAGGTCCGTGGTAGGATTTCGATTCAGCGTCCAGCAATTCAGCGCGGCCAACCTTGCCTTCAGCAAAGAGTTGCCGAATTCGGGATTTTTCACCATTGGGCAAACCGGTCGGCATCGGCCCTGCTGGTATGAAAACTGCGGGCAAATGGCCAAATGTCAGGGAAGCGATCACCAGGCCGGGGATAATCTTGTCGCAAACGCCGAGAAATACGGCTGCATCAAACATGTTGTGGGACAGGCCCACTCCGGCAGCCATGGCAATGACATCGCGCGAAAACAGCGACAATTCCATGCCGGGCTGACCCTGTGTCACCCCATCGCACATGGCAGGAACGCCACCGGCCACCTGTGCCACACCACCCGCTTCATGGGCAGCCTGTTTGATCAGGTTTGGAAATGTTTCAAAGGGCTGATGCGCGGACAACATATCATTGTAGGATGTGATGATGCCGATATTGGCCAACCGATCGCCGGCCAGTGCTTCCTTGTCATGGGGGCTGCAGGCAGCAAATCCGTGGGCCAGATTGCCACAGGACAATTGTGTGCGGAGTGGTCCGGCCTGACCAGCTTTCCTGATACGCTCAAGATAGGCAGACCGTGTCGCCTGACTTCTTTCAATCAGGCGTTCTGTCACCTCGGCAATGCGCGGTTGAACGTCGGTCATGTGTTTGTCTCCAAAACAAGTGGTGCTCTATGGGCACCAGAAAATGGTCAATTCTTTTTCACTCTGGCGCAGGACCGCCCGGACTGGCATGTCTTCGACTGGACCCTGTGTCAGGGCAACCGCCAGAACCTGTTGCTTTTCTTCACCCTCAATGTGGAGTGCCAGAAAATCGGATTCAAGCAGGGCAGACAGGGTGAAGGTAATGCGCGGCTCGCCTGCACCTGGTGCATGCATCTCTATAAAAGTATTTTCATTGCCCGGATCAAGCGCTTCAGCCAGCTTATCTCCGTTCGGGAAAAAGGAGGCTGTGTGCCCATCACTACCCATGCCAAGAATGGCAGCCGTCATTGGCACATTCAGCGCTGCAAATTTCTCTTCAAGCGTTTTCAGCCCGGCCATTGGTGTTTCATCACCGGTATACAGCGGAAAGAATTTCGCCGAAGCGGCTTTGCCCGTCAGCAAATTGGCCTTCACCAGCGCTGCATTGGAGCGGTCACTGGTTTCATCCACCCAGCGCTCGTCGACAAGTGTGACTGTAACCCCGGCCCAATCGATGTCTTTTGCGCTGAGCTTTTGAAAGAACAGTTTTGGTGTGGACCCGCCGGACACGGCCAGCAACGCCTTGCCATTTGCCTGCAGGGCCTTGTCGAGAACAGCAGCAATTTGAGTGGCCATTTCTTCGGCCAGTGTCTCTTTGTCAGTTGCCGTCTTTGGGGTTTTCATATCGCTATCAGTCATCATCATGCCATGTGCGGCCATCGCGTTCGATCAAGGCGACCGAAGCTGCAGGTCCCCAGGTACCAGCGGTGTATTTCTTGGGTGTGTCGGTTGAATTATCCCAGGCTTGCAGGATGGGATCGACCCATTCCCAGGCAGCCTCGACTTCGTCGCGGCGCATGAACAGGGTGGCATTGCCACGAATGACATCCATGATCAGACGTTCATAGGCGTCCGGGCTGCGCACTTCGAAGGCCTCGGCAAAGCTCATATCCAGAGGGACGTGACGCAGGCGCATGCCGCCGGGACCTGGATCCTTGATCATCAGCCAGAGCTTGACGCCTTCATCCGGCTGCAGGCGAATGACCAGACGGTTTTCCGCGACATTGCCCGCTTCCTTGCCAAAAATGGAATGGGGAACAGGGCGGAAGGAAATGACGATTTCAGAGGAACGCTGTGGCATGCGTTTTCCGGTGCGCAGATAAAACGGCACACCCGCCCAGCGCCAATTTTCAACTGTCGCCTTGATGGCTACAAAGGTAGCTGTCTTGCTGGTGTCGTCTCCCAGTTCTTCAAGATAGCCCGGGACAGCACCTTCTGGTCCAGCTCCGCTGGTATATTGGCCGCGTACGGTCAGTTTTTCGGATGTTTCATCGGTGATTGGTTGGAGCGAGCGCAGAACCTTGAGCTTTTCATCGCGCACGGCATCCGCATTCATCGACATTGGCGGCTCCATGGCCACCAGACACAACAGTTGCAGAATATGGTTTTGAACCATATCGCGCATTGCACCGGATGTATCGTAATAGGGCCCTCGGGTTCCCACACCAATCGATTCCGCAACTGTAATCTGGATGTGATCCACATGGGCTGCATTCCAGATGGGCTCGAACAGGGCATTGGCAAAGCGCAAGGCCATCAGGTTCTGGACAGTTTCCTTGCCAAGATAATGATCGATCCGATAAATCTGATCTTCCCGGAAGACGCTGCCAATTGAATCGTTGAGTGCCTTGGCGGAGGCGAGATCCTTGCCGATCGGCTTTTCAATCACGACACGGGTTTTATCCGTGATCAGGCCGGTACTGCCAATATATTCGCAAATCTGGCCGAACAGACCCGGCGCAACCGCCAGATAGAATGCACGGACCCGGTCGGGAAACGGATCAAGCGTGGCCTTCAATTCCTGCCAGCCAGCATCGTCTGTCACATCAACAGCCACATAAGACAGTCGTTTCAGAAACGCCTTCACCGTTTCGGGATCGCGCTCCTTCTCGGGCAGAAATTCTTCCAAAGCCTCATTTGCCTTGGCCAGATATTCGTCCTGCGTGAGCGGGCGGCGTGACACTGCAATAATGCGGCTGTCGCCAACGATCTGGCCGTCCTGATGTCTGTGATAAAGAGCCGGAATGATCTTGCGCTGGGCAAGGTCACCGGTTCCGCCAAAAACTATCAGATCGAATTCATCCACCGGAATAATTTGGCTGCTCATAAGGCCCCATTTCAAATAGTGTTCGTAAAAGATGATTTTGGAAGTGACTTACACGCAAAACGTGCTTTGGGGCAACTTTTGCGCCGTTAAACAGGATTTATTCTGTGGTCTTTTTTGCCATGATCCTGTCATTTTGGCATCGTTAGATTATGCGGTAAGGTCGTTTCGGGTGCTAGCGCTTCACGGGGTGCATTAGGGAGATATAATGAGACTTTTAGTTCCACTTTCCACAAGAAGTGCATCACGGATTGCATTCGCGTTCGCGGTTTCACTGTCGGCGGTCTTTTTCACGGCCACAGCTGAGGCGCAGCAAACCCAACGTATTGTTCAAACCACTGAAAATGCGGATTATTTCGGATTTGATTACCGAACAGTTAAGGATGTCAGCGAAAAGCAGTGTGCTCAGGCCTGTGTGACAGATCAACAATGCAAGGCCTTCACCTACAATCAGGCTGCTGGTTGGTGTTTTCTCAAGGAGCGCTCGGGAGAGTTGCAAAGTGCTGAAGGAGCGATTGCCGGACGCATTCTGGAGCGCGCTGTTCGGGCACGGGATTCGTTCAACAGTCTTGCGGAATTGGGTTTTGTCGCGAAAGATCTGGTGCGCACTTCTGAAGCGCTGCGGGCTTCGTTTGCTGCCAATGGAACACCCGGCGATGTCGATAATGTTGAGGGGCGCTATTCTGCTGCCGCTCTCATCAATGATTTTCCTGCCATGCGCCAGCTGGCGACAACATGGGTGACGGAAGAGCCGCTGAACCTGTCGGCCTGGCGGGCTTTTACGAACACATATTGGCGCAGTCGATCCAATAAATGGCAGGAGAAGCGCGACTATCGCAGTTTTGCCATCAGCGGTGCGCTGGAGACCTATCGCCTTGCGCAAGGTGATACGGAAAAAGCGTCGGCGCTGGATTTGCTGGCCCGCACACTTGCACTTTCTGATCGTTTCCGACCTGCACTTGAGGCCTATAAAATGAGTCTGGCTCTTGCGGAAAACCCCGGCGTACGCACGGCTTATGAGGAGATGGATGCCAATCACGGCTTCCGCATGCTGGACTATTCAGTGGATAGTGATGCGGTTAATCCAAGTGCCTGTGTGCAATTTTCAGAGCGGCTGGATGCGGTCGATACGGAATACACTGACTATCTGCGCCTGAATGGCGCAGAGCCTGCCGATGTACGGGTTTCCGACAAGGAAATCTGTGTGGGCGACCTGACCCATGGCGAGCGCTATCGGCTCGATCTGCGTGCAGGCCTTCCTGCCGAGATTGGCGAGCGGATTGATAGCGTCGTTTCGCTGGATATCTATGTGCGTGATCGCTCTCCAAATGTGCGCTTTACCGGGTCGGCCTATGTGCTGTCGCGCAGTCATGCCAAAGGTATTCCGCTTGTTACCGTCAACCTCGATGCTGTGAATATCAGCCTGCACCGGGTGGGTGACGCAGCGGTTGCGGAATTGCTGCGTGATGGCCGCTTCAACCGACCTTTGACCAATGATTCCCTGAGTGGACTGGATGCTGATCTGGCAACTGAAGTCTGGTCCGGTGTGCTGGAAACCGATGGCGAGCTCAACGCTGACACGACCACCTTGATGCCGGTCTTCCGTATTATCGGTGATCTGCAACCAGGTGCCTATGTGATGGTGGCTGATGGTCCGAATACCAATGAAAGCTATTGGCAACCCAAGGCCACGCAATGGTTTGTGGTCAGTGATCTTGGTCTGTCCAGCCTGTCGGCCGATGATGGTCTGCATGTCTTTGCACGCTCGCTTGATACATCGACACCCTTATCAGGCGTAGCGGTGAAACTGATTGCCCGCAGCAGTGAGGTTTTGGGTCGCGGTGAAACCGATGCCGATGGCTATGTCCGATTTGCGCCAGGCTTGTTGCGAGGCAAGGGTGCCTTGCAGGCGGCGACACTGGTGGCGGAAACCGATGCGCCGGATTATGCACTGATGGATCTGGAGCAAAGCGGGTTCGACCTGACCGACCGCGGCGTTGATGGACGCACTTCACCGGGAGCGGTGGATGCATTTTTATACACCGAGCGTGGGGTCTATCGGCCGGGTGCCGACGTATATGCCACGGCATTGCTGCGTGATGCCAGTGCGGAAGTGCTGCCAGGTTTGCCGATAACATTTGTGCTGAAGCGCCCGGATGGGGTTGAGCAAATGCGTCAAGTCTCAGCCAATGACAGCACCGGGGGCCATTCTGCGTCCTTCACACTGCCGATCAGTGCTGCGCGTGGCAGTTGGGATCTGCAGATTTACACGGACCCGGATGCAGCCCCCGTGGCAACCAAACGGTTCCTGGTGGAAGATTTTCTGCCGGAGCGGATCGATTTTGACCTGACTCTCAATGACGCTGAGCTTCGGGCCGGTGAAGTTGCCACAATGAGTGTGGCAGCACGCTATCTGTTCGGTGCGCCTGCTGTGGGACTTCCGGTTGAAGGTGGCATCAGCATTGTTGCACGTCAGCCTGTGGACGGACCATATCGCGGTTTTGTGTTTGGCCTGTCGGACGAGAATTTTACACCGGTCAATGATCGATTTACGCCGGGTGTGAGGACTGATGGCGATGGCCGTGTAGAGTTCGATATGGCTGTGCCGTCGGTTTCTGAAACGACATTGCCGCTGGCGGCTAAAATCTCGGTCACGATGAGTGATGGTGGTGGGCGTCCGGTTGAGCGTCAGATTGATGTGCCGCTGGCTGCAACCAGTCCATCCATTGGCATTCGTCCATTGTTTGACGGCTCGGCGCCCGAAGGGGGGGCTGCGGGTTTCCAACTCGTCGCTCTCGATGAAGAGGGCACCCGGATTGCTGCCAGCAATGCAAATTATGAGTTGAAGCGGATCAGCCGATCCTACCAGTGGTACCGCAAGTCCAATGGTCGATGGGGCTGGGAGCCGATCACAAAGACCGATCGGGTTGCCAGCGGTTCAGTGGATTTGATGCAGGACCAGTTTGCCCGGCTTGATCTGTCTGTGGATTGGGGATCCTACCGCCTTGAAGTGGTGGCAGGTGATGCGGTTGCCAGTTATGATTTCTATGCGGGCTGGTATGTTGAAAAATCAGCTTTCGATACGCCTGATGCACTTCAGGTTGGCGTTGATCGCACGCTCTATGCTGCTGGGGATATTGCAAAGGTGCGGTTGAACGCTGACCGTCCCGGCAAGTTGCAACTGCTGGTGGCCAATGAGGAATTGCTGGGGCGCTACCAGTTTGACGTGACGGTGGGCGAGCAGAGTTTCGATGTGCCAATTGGCGATGATTGGGGTGCAGGCGCTTATGTGCTGGCGACGCTTTATCATCCCATGGATGCTGCCAACGGCCAATTGCCAAGTCGCTCCATCGGTGTGGAATGGCTCGGCATCAACCCTGAACCACGCACATTGTCCGTGGCTATGGACCTGCCCGAAAAAATCAAACCGCGCACCACACTGGTGGTGCCGGTGAAGGTGTCCGGTGTTGTGGATGGCAGTGCACATATTGTCATTTCGGCAGTCGATCTGGGCATATTGAACCTGACCCGCTATGCGCCGCCAGAACCTGATAAATGGTATTTTGCCAAACGCCAATTGGGGGCCACGCTGCGCGATTTATATGGTCGCCTGATCAATGGCCTGTCAGGCACGCAGGGTCGTCTTCGTGTCGGCGGGGATGCTGCAACGGCTGGCCTGGCGATGGATGGTAATCCTCCCGCGGAAAAGCCCGTGTCGCTGTATTCCGGTATCGTTGATTTGGATGAAAATGGCGAGGCATCGGTCTCGTTTGATGTGCCGCAATTCAATGGCACGCTGAAACTGATGGCTGTGGCCTGGAGCGAGCGCAAGCTGGGCAGTGCAAATGCGGAGCTGATTGTGCGCGATCCGGTGGTGATGACCACCACATTGCCGCGCTTTCTGGCACCGGGCGATCTCTCTCGTCTGCTGATCCAGTTCGATAATACGGATGGTCCGGCTGGTGATTACGATCTGACATTGACGGCCTCAACCGGTCTGGACCTTGGCAAGACTGCCAGTCGTACGGTCACACTGGATGAAGGTGGGACAGCACGGGTTGTGGTGCCGTTGACCGCGACCGCTGTTGGCAATGCCGAGTTGCAACTCAGCCTCACGGCTCCGGATGATCAGGTGGTGTTGAAGGATCTGGTACTGCCATTGCGGGCCAATACACGTCCGATTCATGACGCGAACTCAGTGGTGCTGACACCTGAAAATGCAGATGGAAATTCACTGACCATCAGTTCTGCTGTTCTGGATGCCTATGTGCCGGGAACGGCGAGCCTTTCCATTGCACTTGGTGCCGGGGCAGGGCTCAATCCGGCCGCGCTTTACACTCAGTTGGAGAATTATGGGTATCGGTGCTCCGAGCAGACCACCAGTCGGGCGCTGCCATTGCTGTCACGGCCGATGCTGACTGCGACGGATCGCAAGACAATCGAAGATGCGATCACACGGCTGGTCAGCTTCCAGAACAGTGCTGGATCATTTGGTCTGTGGGGGTCTTCTGCCAGTCGCGATCTCTGGCTGGATTCCTATATCAGCGACTTTTTGACCAGAGCCCGCGAAGCCGGGTTCGATGTGCCGGAGGTGGCCTATGAGCAAGCCATCAACAATTTGAAAAACACATTGTCTTTCAACACAAATATTGATGCCGATGCTAATCCGATGGCCTATGCGCTTTACGTGCTGGCGCGCAATGGGGCCGCCACGCTTGGTGATCTGCGTTACTTTGTGGATGCCAAATTCGAGGCGTTTTCAACACCGATAGCCAAAGCGCAATTGGCTGGTGGCTTGGCGCTCTACGGTGAGAAATCGCGTGCATCCAAAGGTTTTGAAGCAGCCAAAACGGCCTATATGGATCGTCGGACGATCAGACCTTCGCGGTCCGGTCCGCGAGATTACGGCACAAATATGCGTGACGGAGCGGCCATCTTGTCGCTGATTGCAGAAAGTGGTCTGGATCAGATCGAGACCACCGAGCTTGCGGAAGCTGTCACAGAAGATCGACAACGAGACCGCTATCTCAGTACCCAGGAAATGGCCTGGTTGCTGATGGCATCGGAGTCTCTGGCGAAAGCCAGTGACACTTTGAATGTGGATGTCAGCCACGCTGGTATGCAGCTGGAAAACGGTGTTTCCGGTGATGGCACTGGCGTTCTCTCCTTCCGCTTTGATGAAGAGGCGATGGCAGACGGCAATGTGGTGGTGCGCAACGCCATGCAGCGCAGCCTGCCGATACGGGTTGAAACCAGCGGTGTTCCAAAAGTTGCCTCGGGGTCCCGGGAAAACGGCTTCATTGTTACGCGTGAATTTTTCAATCGCGATGGCACACCAGCCGATCTGGCGGTTCTGGCGCAAAATGATCGGCTGGTGGTGGTTTTGACCGTGCGCCAGATGGTCAGCCATACGGACAAGCTGTTACTGGTGGATCCGTTGCCAGCCGGTTTCGAGATCGACAATCCGAGCCTTTTGCAAAGTGCCAGCAGTGGGTTGAACTGGTTGCCAAATTCCACACGTCCCGAGCATGCAGCATTCCTGGATGACCGGTTTGTGGTAGGGTTTGATGGCAAGACATTTGAGAAAATGCCGGTGACGGATGGGTCGAATGTCTGGACCTTCGCCTATCAGATTCGGGCAATTTCGCCCGGTGAGTTCAACCTGCCGCCGACCCATGTGGAAGACATGTACTGGCCGCAAATCCATGGCACCAACGCGGCAATGAAAATCAGTATTCTGGGGCCGCTGCAATAGGATAGCGAACCGCCATGGTTTTGACCGTGAGACAGCGTTTGTGGTTGCTGGTTCCGGCCCTGCTGGGACTGGCGCTGTTGTCTGGCGGGCTTTGGTCCTTGCAAATGGTGCATCAGATTGCCCGGTCGACACCACCGGTTGTTCTGGAGCAGCCGCAATCCATCACTGTGGTGGCATCCAATGGTGAATTGTTGCGCCCCTTTACAAGTGCTGGCGGCTATTGGCGCATTCCGGTTGAACTGGATCAGGTGGACCCAAAGCTGATTACATTTCTTCTGGCCTATGAAGATCGGCGTTTCTTTGATCATCATGGGATCGATCCGCGCGCGATCTTGCGTGCAGGTTTCCAACTGATCGCAAATGGCCGTGTGATCTCAGGTGCGTCGACACTGTCGATGCAGGTGGCCCGACTGCTCAGCGATGAGACGACGAGAACGTTTCGCGGCAAGATACAACAGATCGTTCAGGCCAGACGCCTGGAGGCGCGTCTCAGCAAGCCGGACATCCTGACGCTGTATCTCAACCATGCGCCGTATGGTGGCAATCTGGAAGGTGTGCGGGCGGCAAGCTGGGCCTATTTTGGCAAGGAACCGGTCTGGCTCAATCTTGCGGAAATTGCCCTGTTGGTTGCGCTGCCTCAGGCACCCGAAACCCGGCGGCCTGATCGGTTTCCGGAGGCGGCCAAAGCAGCCCGGAAAACTGTGCTTCAGCGTCTGGAAAAAGGCGGATTGATTTCGAAGGAGGATGCTGAGCGTGCGGCCGCCGCTCCAATTCCCGATCAGCGCAAGCCCTTTCCAATGCTGGCACCGCATGTGGCGCAGGAATTGCAATCTGCGGATAATGCCGCCCTGGTGATTGAAACGACAATTGATCATGCGCTGCAATCATCGCTGGAAAAGCATATCACGCAGCGCAGCGCGGCGCTTGGCAAAGGCTTTTCGATTGCCGCTTTGGTGGTGGATCATCAGACAGGCTATATCCGTGCGTCTGTTGGCGGGCCGGGATTGCTGTCTGGAAATGCGGCCGCACATCTGAACATGACCCGCGCAGTGCGCTCGCCCGGATCGACATTGAAACCGCTGATCTATGGCCTGGGGTTTGAAGCTGGTCTTATTCATCCCAACACTTTGATCGATGATCGCCCCGCCGCATTTGCAGATTATGTGCCGGAGAATTTCAACACCGGCTTTCATGGCACGATGAGCATTTCAGAAGCGCTTCAACTGTCCCTCAACATTCCGGCAATTGCGGTTCTGGACAAAATTGATCCGCATCGTCTGGCCAGCCGCCTGAGCCGGGCTGGCGCAACTCCGCGCTTTCCCAATGATGCCAGCCCTGGCCTGGCAATGGGGCTGGGCGGTGTTGGATTGACACTGGAAGAGCTTGTGCGCCTCTATGGCGCGCTTGCCAGACATGGTGCTGCGCTCGATCTGAAGATCACCCCGGATGCGCCAATTTCTACGTCTGCAGCCCGGGTGCTGAGTGCCTCGGCCACCGATCTGCTGATCAAATCAATGTCGCAGACATCCAGTAATAGGCAACGGGGTGCGGTAGCACCGGTTTACAAAACCGGCACGTCCTATGGTTACCGCGATGCCTGGACAATCGGGTTTGATGGGCGTCATGTGGTGGGGGTGTGGGTCGGGCGGCCTGACAATGCCCCTGCCGGGCATATCACCGGTGCCACTGCAGCCCTGCCGATTTTACTCGATGTGTTTGCCCGTCTTGAGGGCCACCCGCATCCCGCGCTCAATGGCGATGCCCTTGTCGCCAATGTGGATTTGCCAGCACATTTGAAACGGTTCGGGCAGGACACGGGAACCGGAACTGCATCTGCTTCGGCAAAACCCGTCATTGCCTTCCCGCCAGCAGATGCGGATTTGCAATTGCGCGCGGACGGTGCGGTGGCGCTAAAGGTTCGCGGCGGCTCGGCTCCCTTTACATGGCTGGCAAATGGCCGCCCCGTTGCCAGCCGCGCCTTGCGCCGGGAAAGCTCGTTCAGACCCTCCGGCCCCGGCTTTTCGACCCTGACTGTGATTGACGCCAAGGGGCGAACGGATCAGGTGCGGTTTCGATTGACCGAGTGAGATGTGGATCCTCGGAACAAGTCCGAGGATGACGGAGTGGGAGAGACTGGCTCAATCCGGGAATCAAGAAAAAGTATCTCAAGTCGTCACCCTCGGACTTGTTCCGAGGGTCCACCTACTGACCATCTTCAAGCGCTGCGTTTGGGCCGTAGAATGTGCGCGTGGGCGCCGTCGTAAAGGGCGCTGTCGCGGAATTCGTCTTGTTCGGCCAGTGCTTTGCCGACAAAAATCAGGGCTGTGCGGGTGATCTTTGCGAGCCGTGCCTTTTCCCGGATTGTGCTCAATGTGCCATGCAGAAATGCCTCGTCGGGCCAGCCGACGCGATAAGCGATGATCGCCGGGCAATCTGCGCCATAAAGCGGGATCAGTTTGCGTTCGATGTCGCGCAGATTGCGCACTGACAGATGGATGGCGAGTGTTGCTCCGGACTGGCCGAGGACTTCCAGATCTTCTCCCGGTGGCATTGAGGAGGATTTCATGGCTGTCCGGGTGAGGATGACGGTCTGGTTGATTTCAGGAACCGTCAATTCCCGGCCAAGCTTGGCAGCGGCGGCTGCATAGGCTGGTACGCCGGGTGTGATCTCATAGGGGATGCCTGCGGCCTGCAGGCGGCGGATCTGTTCGGCGATGGCGCCATACAAAGATGGATCACCGGAATGAACCCGGGCTACATCTTCGCCGCGCCCGTGTGCGGCCTCGATTTCCACCATGATCTGATCCAGCGTCATGGATGCGGTATCGATGATTGTCCCCGGTGCTTCGGCGACGACGGCCTCGGGCACCAGCGATCCGGCATACAGGCACAATTCGCAGGATTTGATGATGCGCAGGCCGCGCACCGTAATCAGTTCGGGGTCACCGGGTCCGGCCCCGATAAAATGGACAGTCATTCGGCAGCTTCCTTTGTAAGTGTATCGCGTTTCTTGGCGTAACCACGCGGTGTGTAGACCCTTGTGCCGCCGTCAAATGCAAGCCGGCGCGACGCGCTGGAGCCAACCAGAACAACGGTCAGCATGTCCACATCGTCGACATTCAGATTGGCCAGATCGACAATGCGCAACTGCTCTTCCGTGCGGCCCAGATTGGTGCCCAGAATGACCGGCGTATCTGCAGGTCTGTGTTGCAGCAGAACCTCTTTGGCATGGGCCAGTTGGGTGCGGCGGCGTTTGGAGACGGGATTGTAGAAAGCGATGACAAAATCCCCCTTTGCCGCTGCCTCTATTCTGGTCTGGATGGCGTCCCACGGGGTCAGGAGATCGGACAGGGAAATGGTGCAGAAATCATGGCCGAGGATCGCGCCTGCGCGGGCCGAAGCGGCCTGAAGGGCTGAAATTCCGGGTGTGGTGATGATGTCCACCCGTGTCGCGCCATCGGGCAGTTCCGTCTGATCCAGGCATTCCCAGACCAGGGTTGCCATTGCGTAGATTCCGGGATCGCCCGAGCAGACCAGCGCTACCGATTTTCCCTCGCCCGCCAGCAGCAGGGCATGGCGCACCCGGTCTTCTTCAGCACCGAGTGGAAAATCATGGCGTGTCTTGCCACTTGCCTGTGCGCCCAGCAGATCGAGATAGAGCGAATAACCGACAAGATGATCTGCCTCAGCCACCAGTCTGCTGACTTCCGGCGTTTGCCAGTCTGGCTGGCCTGGCCCAAGGCCGACCACAGCCAATCGGCCCCGGGCGCGGCCGATGGTTTGTGGATCAATGATGTCAATTGCCTGCGCAATGGCGCAGGTGCCTTGATCGATCTTTTGCTTTTCAACGATGAGATTTCCGGTTGCGCCGACACCACAAAGAGCTCCGGCTTCGGCAACTCCGTGGCATCCAACTTCCGCAAACACGACATCAGACGGGTTTTTGAGGCGCGGTGTTTCTGCCTCAAGCGTTTCAGCATCCAGAAAACGGGCTGGCACATCAAAATGTGCAGCGACCGCATGAATAGCGGCTTCGTCAGCCTTTAGCGTATGAGAACAGATGCAGGCAATGGACTTTGGGCTCAGATTGGCATCTTTCAGAACCCGTTCGGCCAATTCGATCATCCGAACCGGATCTGCATTGCGGATGGTCCCCATCCCCATGGCGAGACTTTTTGGATGATAAACCAGATGGCTTGCAGAACCGGACTGGCGATGGACCGTGCTTTCCAGCATCAGTTCTGCGCTTTCGGATTGAGGTAATTTGTCTGCGCTAAATGGCAGTGTGCCCAGAATTCTGACTGTTGCGCCATTCAGCAATGCGGCCATGACGGGTTTTGCATCTGGTTTGTTTGCGAGCGTCCAGCCTTGCTGTGGTTCATCCAGCGCAACACCAAAATGTGCATCCCCGGCCGTGGTGATGGCGGCGTGACCGGCAAGATTTTCGGCCAGTTGCCGTGCAAGAGCGTTGGCACCATTGTGGCCGCCCAGCAGGGGCACGATGGTTTTGCCGTTCTCGCTGATGGCAAGCACCTGTGGCTCACTGTTCTTGTCAGTGAGGTGGGGGGCGATGGCTCTGATCAGAATGCCGGAAGCACACAGACCGATGATGGGCCGACCCGAGGAAAACAGCGCACCGATATGTGACATTGCATCATCGAACAGAACCGCAACTGCGGGTTCGTCTTCAAGACGTTTACGGGTGCCGTGAATTTCGGCCTCAAGAATGTTGGCCAGCTTTTGTGCCAGTGGCAGAGCTGCTTGCGTCAGGGTGATTATGACAGGTTTGGTGGTCATGCAGGGTCAGCCTGTCCCGGACGATTGCCCTTGTCGATCAGGATCATGGAAAAATAGGGTGCGCGATTTTCCGGAATGTCTCCCAAAGGTATGACGCGCTCCTGCTCCAGTGTGGCGCGCTCGACATAGATGGCAGAGTCCGTCAGACCTTCAGCTTCTATGAGCTTGCGCACGCGCCCAAAGTGACGGCCAACCTTGATGATGGCTGCAGCTTCGCAACTGCGCAACTGGTTGGCGATCGCTGCATCGTCGAGCGGGCCGGGAATGATTGTCAGGAGGCTGTTCCTGCCTGCCAGTGGATGACCGGCCGCAGCGGCACAGGCCGTCAGTGACGAAACACCCGGCACAACGACACATGTGTGTTTTGGTGCCAGCAGATCATACAGATACATGAATGAGCCATAGAAGAATGGGTCGCCTTCACACAAGACGACCACGTCGCGTCCGGCACTCAGATGGCGCGCAATATTGTTTGCCGCACCTTCATAAACCTCGTGGGGGAAGCGATCGGGGAGCATGGGAACCTCGATGGGAAGTTCTTCCGTGCCCTGCTTGATATGTGCTGCTGCGATGCTTCGGGCAAAACTCTCACCGCTTTCCGGCGCGGGATAGGCGATGACGGGAGCATTGGCGATCAGCCGCGCAGATTTCAAAGTCATCAGTTCCGGATCGCCCGGACCAACACCCACACCATAAAGAGTTCCGCTCATGCTTGCTGTTCCTTCTGCCAGAACCACTGCGTGATGGTCATGGCTGGTTTGAACCCATGAACGGCACCCAGAGGTTCCGCGCGGGCTATGCTGATGCGGGACAATTCACCGCCATGTTTTCTATAGGCTGACAATAGATCAACCTCGGATTCGATGGTGACCGCATTGCAGACAAAACGGCCGCCCGGTTTGAGAAAGCGTAGCGCTGCTTCTATGCAGTCTTTGGAGATACCGCCACCCATGAAAATGGCATCAGGTCGGTCACAGTCCAGATCATCATCGCGCAATGGCAGTTCGGCATGGGGGGCGATGTGGAGATTGGGCAGACCGAACTGTCTGGCGTTTTCGCGCTGATGGGATTTCGCATCCGCATCGATGTCAAATGTATAGGCCGCACCACCTGAGGCAAGACGCAGGAATTCAACAGCAACAGACGCTGATCCGGCGCCCACATCCCACATGATATCTCCTGGCTGTGGAGCCAGTTTCGCCAGTGCCAGGCTGCGCAGTTCGCGTTTGGTCATTTTTCTGAATTTGGAAAACAGATGATCCGGGTTTCCGGGTGCGCGGGACAGGATGCGAGCATGCGGATCGGCAATGCACTGAACGGCTACCGTGTTCAGATCATGGTCCGGATTGGCTTCAAACGCGGCATCGAAAAGGCTTTCGCCATCTTTTGCGATGCCATCAAATCGTTGTTCCTTGCTGCCATCCAGATGGGTCAGAACGCTGATTTTCGAATTGCCATATCCAAGGTCATTGAGATGGGCGCAAATGATTGCAGGTGTCGTTGCGTTTTCTGACAGGACAACCAGTCTGGCGTTGGGCGCTATCACGTCGCGGATGGTGCTGTCATCGCGGCCATGGAGTGTCTGGAGGATGGTCTTGTGCTGCGGCCAGCCCATCCGGGCGCAGGTCAGCGCAAAGGCTGACACATTTGGAAAAATCGCCATGTCTTCGATGGGAAATTTTGTCAGCAGCCAGGTGCCAACGCCATAGCAAAGCGGATCGCCTGTGGCGATGACAGCAATTTTTTGGAGTCGGCAGGCTTCCAGATCCGGCAATGTGGCGGAGAGAGGACTGCGCCATTCAATGCGCTGGCGGCCATCATCTGGGATCAGAGCGAAGAGGCGTGGTGAGGACACGAGAATATCAGCTGCATCCAATGCCGCGCGTGCCTTGACGGACAGGCTGCCCAACCCATCAGCGCCCATGCCGATGACGGACAGAAATGGTTGATGTCGTGCGGGGTCAGCCATGGGTCGCCTCTCCCAAAGCCAGTGCGTTGACGGTTGCTGCTGCATAGGCCGAGCCACCGCGCCTGCCGGTCAGTGCAATAAAGGGCAGGTTGAGCGTGTTTTCGGCCAGTGCCTGTTTGGACTCTGCCGCACCGACGAAACCAACCGGAAAGCCAAGCACCAATGCGGGCGCAGGCGCGCCTGCGGCGACCAGTTCCAGCACCCGGAACAAGGCGGTGGGGGCATTGCCGATGGCAATGATTGCACCCTCAAACTGGTCCGCCAGGACGTCCATTGCGGCGGCAGACCGTGTGGTCAGGTCCCTGGCTGCAATGATGTTGGTGCGCGTATCGTCCAGGGCGCAAAGTGTCTTGTTGGCTTTTGGCAGAAGTCGTTTCGTGATGCCGGCTTCCACCATCGTGACATCGCAGATAATCGGCGCATTGTTGGCGAGCGCTTGTGCTCCGATTTCGGCTGCAGAGTTGGAAAACACCAGATCATCCAGAACATCCACCATGCCGCCGGTATGAACCAGACGCCGCGCAACACCATGCATTGCGGCAGGCAGGGCGGAAAAATCGACCTCATCAGCGATGATCGCGAATGAGCGCCGATAGATTTCTGCCGGATCCTTGATGTAGTCAAACTGGCTCATTGCGGTTCAATCATCCAGCAATGTCTTGGGGCCCATGGGGTGATCTGCATGGGGATAGGGGTGGTGGCTGTGCCCGCCTTCATGTGTATGCCCGTCGCCATGAGAGTGGTCGTGATCATGTGTGTGTTCATGGTCATGATGGTGGTGATGGCCCATATTGGCGCGGATTTCCTTTTCGCAGGCACCCGTGCAGTCGCCCTTGGCGTCACACAGATTGCACGGCTCATTCTTGCCTTCCACATGATGATGGTGGCTTTCCTGTGCCAGACCGACCTGATCTTCAAAGCCGAGCACCTGCGTGCGGTATTTGCACATCTGGCAGTTCATCAGATTTTCGCCGGCAATGATTTCGCGAACACGCTCGGCAAAGGTTTCGATTACCAGCGGGTGGTCGTTGAGAAATCCGGCCTTGAGAAACTCTGTTGCAGGCTGTTCCGCAGCAACCGTATCCACCCCATCATAAATCCTGCGCACCAGAACGCCGGTGAACAGGAAATATGGAAAGACGATCACCCGTTTGAACCCCATTTTGGAAATGTTCTGCAAGGCAGGTTCCACAAGTGGAAAGGTCACACCGGAATAGGCAACTTCACCCCAGCCAAAGCCAAACCCTTCCCAAAGCAGGCGCATGATCTTGGCGATGTTGGAATTTGCATCCGGGTCAGAGGAGCCGCGCCCGACCACAAGCAGCAGAGTTTCATGGTTCTCGACGGTTTTCGGCGCGTTATCAATGCACTCCTGAATACGTGCACTGGCGGCTTTGAGCATTTTGGGATCAATGCCCAATTCTCTGCCATATTCGATGCTGACGCCGGGGTTTTTTGCCTGATAGGTGTTCAGGACGGATGGGATATCATTCTTGGCATGACCCGCGGCAAACAGCATTCCGGGTACGGCCAGGATGCGGTTACACCCCTGGGCGCGCAACTTGTCGAGCCCGTCGCCGATGATCGGATTGGCGAATTCAAGATATCCATATTCAACAGGCCAGTCCGGAAAATGGGGACGCAACCGTTCTGCCAGCACAGAAAACTGGCCGACTGCATTGCGGTTGCGGCTGCCATGTCCGCACACCATTACCCCGAATTTGTCCTGGGTTTCGGTGGTTTTCGGGCCTTTGGGGCTTGTTTCGCTCATCATACTGCCTTGTACATTGTCATGGCAGGAGCGTGAGACCATGCGGGATGGTCGTCACCTGATTGAAATGGTCGGTTTTGGTTCCGCAATTGGGTCAACCGCACCGACGATCACTTTCAGTCCCTGCCGGAACGCATTTCATGAAGGGGTTGAGTACCTGTAGCGGGTATCCACGTCAATCGGCATGTGTGCCGGAATGGAAGCTGCGATCGCGATCTTCAGCGCCACGTATGATGTGTATGACCTTCAATCAGAGATGGATTGCCAATCCACTGAGGGTCATCGTTGCAGGAAAAGTCACGGGCATTGGCGTCGGAGAATTGACGGGCAAGTGCCAGAGCATCTTCGTTTTCCAGGCGGTCGACGAAGCCCATGTGACAAATTTCATTGCCGTCAATTTTGGTGATGACCCAGGCCCCATCATCCAGCTCTCCAGCCTCGTCATAGAAGCGCCAGATCTGCAGTGCGGCCATGGGTCGATTGCCGTCAAAGCGCCATTCGATTTGCAAATCGGGATGGTGTGCCCGGTTGAAGCCCTGATTCAGGACAAGGCCCGTGGGGCGTTCCTTGTGAAACGAGACGGTCCAGCGCGCGTCTCCAATCGAGAACCAGACATCGACATCGAAGACACCGGGACAGCGATAATCCACATTGGCATCGGTTTCCTCAACGATTGTGCAATCATCATCTGGTGCATAGCTGGAAATGATTGCGTCATTCGCAGACAGGGAGTCTGGGCGCATACAGATCAGGGCCAACACCGCCAGTGCAGTTGCGCTTAGAAACGGATCTTTGCGGTCGCTTGCAAGGCCAGCGGTGTCAGACACGTTTTTAAAAAACGTTCGGATAAATATAATATCGAATGATGTTCTGCAGCAGGAATATGCCAAGAATTACAAGAATTGGAGAAATATCAATCGATCCGAAGGATGGCACGATGCGGCGCACACGCGACAAGACAGGGTCTGTCAATTGATGGAGCGTGTTTCCGATGGTGGCCACCAGCTGATTGCTGCCATTGATCACGTTGAACGCGTAGAGCCATGAAAACACGGCGGATATGATCAGAACCCATACATAGAGTTGCAGCACCACAAGGATTACATCAAGAATAGCCCGCATTGCTCTGCCCGTTTACTGGTTTCGTTAGAAGGGATGTAGCGATGGAACCGCCTGCTCGCAAGCGCAAATGCAAAAAGAAACACGCCCGCAACGCGAACACTGTGCGGGCGTGATCATGATTTGGTTGGAACGCAATACTTGATGCCAACCTGTCTTTCACTTTGCAAGCACCTTGCCAGTTTGAAAAATAGCAAGATGTAGTTGGGCTCACAGCTAGTCGATCAAGATGTTGATGTTTTTACGATTAATTAATTGCTAATGCGTGCATTCTGCATGGCAATTGGCAACGAACCCGCAATTTGCAAGACTTTCCGGATCAGGCGGATTTGTACTGATCAGACCCGACGGCATCCCGTCTATCGCTTTCCAGCCAGACTGTCAGGAACCGACCCAGCCAATCACGGACAGGTGCATCATGCATTATCCGGCCTTCAATATGGTCGTGTCTCTTGCGGGCGCTTGGCAAATCAAGCTTGGCTCTTCCGCGCACCAGCCAGCGGCGCATCATGGCTTCGGTGAGTTCCGTATGAAACTGAACACCAAAGGCAGATTGGCCAACCTGAAACGCCTGTTCCTGAAACAGATCAGCGCTGGCCAGCAAAGTTCCGCCGCTGGGCAAATCAAAGCCTTCGCTATGCCACTGATAAATCATCTGTGGCCAGTCCGGCAGCAGATTATTGCCGGCTTGCGTGGGATAGAGCGGATAATAACCGATTTCGACATGGCTTTCAGGATGTGTTGTGACGCTGCCGCCCAATGCACGCACCAGCATTTGTGCGCCAAGGCAGATGCCAAGAAAAGGCACCTCCTGTTTCAGACAGTGGGCGCACCAGTCAATTTCCTGGCGCACATAGGCGTCGACATCATTGGCACTCATCGGGCCACCAAACACGACAGCACCTGCGTAAGGCGTCAGATCTGCGGGCAGGGGATCGCCAAGAGGTGGTTTGCGAATGTCCAGCGTGTAACCGTTTTTTACAAGCCATTGTCCGACGCGGCCCGGGCTGGAATTGGCCTGATGCAGCACCACTGCAATCGTACCGCCTGAATTCCGGCCTGTGAGGCCGGATGCCTCATCAGAAATCCGATGCGGCGTTCCATTCATTCGGCGATATTCCTGGCGCGCTGTTTCAGGATGATGCGATCCCGTGACGAAATGCCCAACAATTCAGCAATCCGCCAGACGAGATTGTCCTCAAATTCGTGAACCACGCCGTCGGCGTAGACCATATCCCAGATCATCGCCAGAATATCGAGACGCTCTTCTTCACTGAGCTTGCGCTTCAGCACGCTGGTAAAGCGGTAAAGGTCAACGGCTTCCTTGTCGGCTGCGCTGGCGTCTTCGATCAATTCAACAGCTTCGTCTTCCGTGAGGCCGTATTTGCTCTGAATGACAGATTGCAGCTGACTTTTTTCCGCATCCGTAACAACACCATCAATCGATATGGTGTGCACCAGCAGGGCAGCAGCAGCCAAACGTGGGTCTGCCTCCGAAAACTGAGGTTCTTGCTCTCCAGTGATGGAGCCGATAAAGGTTTTAAGTGTTTCAAACATTGAAATTACATACGGCGCAATGGAAGTGGCATCAAGGACTTAAGGCGCAAAAACTGTGGTTGCTCACAAAAACGTAATACAAGAACTGTCTTTGGCTGTTCGTCGAAGTTGATGCAGCGCATCATAGTTTCTTGCATTACTGGAAAGCTCCTCTAAGCTTACTCACATGAGCAAAAACAAAACCGCCTTTGATGAGATGTACGGACACCGCCCTATGGGAGTCGGTGCGTCCACAATAACAGATCCGGGTGAAGCCGCCTGTCGCGCGCCATATGAAACCGTGAATGAATGGTTTGGCGATGAGGATTTGAACCGTCTCAATGCCAAGGCTGTTGAGGCGGAAACGATTTTCCGTCGTACCGGCATTACATTTAATGTCTACGGTGAAAAGGCTGCCGCAGAACGTCTCATCCCGTTTGATATCATTCCGCGCATCATTGCTGCCCAGGAATGGAACCGGCTGGCCCGTGGTATCGAGCAGCGGGTCCGCGCCATCAATGCATTCCTGCATGACATCTATCATCGTCAGGAAATCCTGAAAGCCGGACGTGTTCCACAACATCTGATCGCCCAAAATGTGGCGTTCGAGCCAAGTATGATCGGCATGTCGCCTCCCGGAAATGTGTATACGCACATTGTCGGCACCGATATTGTGCGGACCGGCCCGAATGATTTCTATGTTCTGGAAGACAATGCGCGCACACCGTCTGGCGTTTCCTATATGCTGGAAAACCGCGAAACGATGATGCAGATGTTTCCGGAACTGTTTTCCCGCAACAAGGTGCGCTCGGTCAGCGACTATCCAAGGCTTCTGCGTCGCAGCCTGGCCAGCGTGGCCCCTCCGGGCTGCGATGGAAAGCCGACTGTTGGTGTGCTGACACCCGGTATTTTCAATTCTGCCTTTTTTGAGCATTCATTTCTGGCGGATCAGATGGGTGTTGAATTGGTGGAAGGGCATGATCTGCGCGTGATGGACGGCAAGGTCAAAATGCGCACCACAAAAGGATACAAGACGCTGGATGTCATCTATCGCCGGATTGATGATGATTATCTGGACCCACTGACCTTCCAGCCCAAATCCATGCTGGGCGTTCCCGGCATCATGGATGTCTATCGCGCTGGCAATATCACCATTGCAAATGCGCCTGGAACCGGCATCGCCGATGACAAGGCGATTTATTCTTATATGCCTGAAATCGTAGAGTTTTATACTGGGGAAAGTGCCATTTTGAAGAATGTGCCGACCTGGCGCTGTTCGGAAGCGGATTCGCTGCAATATGTGTTGGAGCATCTTTCAGAACTGGTGGTGAAAGAGGTGCATGGCTCAGGTGGTTACGGGATGCTGGTGGGACCTGCCGCCAGCAAGAAAGAGTTGACCGCCTTTGAAGCCAAGCTGCGTGCCAAACCATCGAATTACATTGCGCAGCCAACTCTTGCGCTGTCTACGGTTCCAATTCTGACCAAGAAAGGCCTCGCGCCGCGTCATGTGGATTTGCGGCCCTTTGTGCTGGTGTCCAAGGACAAGATCGACATCATCCCGGGCGGTCTGACCCGTGTTGCGCTGAAAAAGGGATCACTGGTTGTGAATTCAAGTCAGGGAGGCGGCACCAAGGATACCTGGGTGCTGGAGGAATAGGGTTATGCTGGGCAAAACCGCCAACGGCCTTTTCTGGCTATTTCGCAACATCGAGCGCTCGGAAAATACGGCAAGGATGCTGGATACCGGTCTGCGCATCGCGCTGACGCGCTCGTCCGGAGATGAAGAAGAATGGGTGTCAGTGCTGGCCACTGCCGGAGCTCTCAGGAGTTTCAAGGAGTCCCATTCTGCGGTCACCGGTGCAGCTGTCATTGATTTTCTGCTGCGTGACAAAACCAATTCTGCCAGTGTGATTTCCGTGATGCAAAGTGCGCGCAACAATGCACGAACGGTGCGCACGGCCTTGACTCGCGAAGTCTGGGAAACCGTCAACGAAGCCTGGATGGAACTCGAAGCGGCCCTGAAACCTGCAATCAAACAGCGCGAATTGCCCGCACTTCTGGAATCCATCCGTCAGCAGAGTGCGCGCATCCGCGGTGCTCTGCATGGAACCATGCTGCGTAATGACATGTATAATTTCTGTCGCTTGGGTACATTCATTGAGCGCGCCGATGCAACAGCCCGTATTCTGGACGTGAAATATTACGTGCTGCTGCCATCTGTATCCTATGTCGGGTCGTCACTGGATAATGTGCAATGGGAGTCGATATTGCGATCGGTCTCTGCACATCGCTCCTATCGTTGGGCTTATGACGATGATTATCAGGCTTCAACCATCGCAGATTTCCTGATCCTGAATTCCCGTATGCCCCGTTCACTGGCGTTTTGCTACAACAAGATCACTTCAAATCTTGGCTATCTTGAAGGTGACTACGGTGCTCGCCACCCTTGTCATGAACATGCAGAAGCCATTCTGGCGCGTTTGAAAGGCAAGGATGTCGAGGAGATTTTCGATCAGGGTCTTCACCAGTTTATCCAGGACTTCGTTCGCGACAATAATCGCCTCGGACTGCTTATCGATGAGGCTTATCGTTTCAACAGTTGATGTCCGGCTTCGGGCACTGATGCCAACCAACAGTTAGAAAATCATGCTGCTTACCATTTCACATGTGACTGAATATCTGTACAGCGATCCGGTTTCCTATGCGCTTCAGCAATTGCGGCTGACGCCGAAATCGCGCGCGGGACAGACCGTATTGAACTGGAACACACAGATTTCCGGTGGTTCGGTGAGTCTGGCTTATGAAGACCACAACAATAACCGTGTTGAACTGGTTGAGATCGAGCCGGATATCAGCCGGGTTGAAATCCGCTCCAATGGGCAGGTGGAAACCAGTGATAATGCCGGCATTGTCGGCGCCCATGGCGGGTTTGCACCTTTGTGGATGTTTTTGCGTGACACGGATTTGACCGCGCCTGGTCCGTATATCCGCAAATTGGCGCGGGAACACAAGCCGGATGAGACTGTGGAAGGCATGCATGCCCTGTCTGCTGCCATTCTGGGCAATGTCGATTATTTGACTGACACGACCCACTCGGCAACGACGGCTGAACAGGCCATGGAACTGGGCACCGGTGTTTGTCAGGATCATTCGCATATCTTCATTTCGGTGTGCCGGTTGGTCGGAATTCCCGCCCGTTATGTAAGTGGCTATCTTATGATGGACGGACAGACTGATCAGGTGGCAAGCCATGCATGGGCCGAAGCCCATCTGCCTTCGCTGGGCTGGGTTGGTTTCGACGTTTCCAATGGCATATCGCCCGATGAGCGTTATGTGCGGGTGGCAACTGGTCTGGACTATCGTGACGTTGCGCCTATCCGCGGTGTCCGGTTTGGTGCCCATGGTGGAAATCTGGATGAAACTCTGGTTGTTTCCATCCGTGTAGAACAGTAAATCGGGAAAACAGGTGCATCATCGTGATTCGTACCGCTGGGAGAGAGTGGCGCGCAAATGACATATTGCGTTGGTCTGAGGCTTAATAAAGGTCTGGTCTTCATGTCGGACACCCGCACGAATGCGGGCGTCGACAATGTGTCGGTTTTCAAGAAAATGCATACCTGGGAAGTGCCCGGGGACCGTGTCATTACACTTTTGACAGCCGGGAACCTTGCAACGACACAGGCCGTGGTCAGCACGCTGGAAGAACGCAGCAAAGCGCCGGAGGACCGACATCCATCCGTGCTTGAAGCGCCGTCCATGTTCCGGATCGCCGGCCTTATTGGTGAAGTGCTGAAAGAGGTGATTCAGGCCAATGTGGATGTTGGTCAGAAAAGCGACAGCACATTCAGGGCAACAGTGATTGTTGGCGGGCAGATCAGGGGGATGGAGCCGCGTCTTTTCCTGGTCTATCCCGAAGGGAATTTCGTCGAAGCAACTGACGACACACCTTTTTTCCAGATTGGTGAAACCAAATACGGGAAACCCATTCTGGTGCGGGCCTATGATCCTGACATGGATTTTGAAGAAGCCATCAAACTTCTGCTGGTTTCGTTTGACAGTACCGTGAAATCAAATCTGTCCGTGGCCTTGCCGTTTGATGTGCAGACCTATGAGATCGATACTTTCAAGGTTGGACAGCAAATTCGCATCACCGAGAACAACAAGCATTACAAAGCGATTTCGGATAATTGGAGCGATGCGCTCCGGGAAGCCTTTGTCAGCTTGCCTGATTTTCAGTTCGAAGACGAAAGCTGATCTCTCGTATTTTAGATCAGATGTGCAAATGACCCCATTACATTGCCGCGCCGCAGACCCATCGGGCCTATGGGCGCACCGGTGGCATCGGTGGCGTCGAACAGCGCATCTGCGTGGCCGGTACGCATGGTGGTTGCATAGTGAAATTCGTGGCCTTTCAACGGGGTGTTGAAGGGCATGGGTTGAAGCGGCTTGAGATTGCGATAGCCAAGATGCAACCTGCGTTCTGCAAAACTGGTTTCAAGCGGCAACAGTCCCAGCATTTTATGGCTGTGCTTGTGGTTGCAGACGAGCCAGTCTCCCAGCACCATATAGCCCCCGCATTCACCGTAAATCAGCGCATTTCTGGCTGATGCTGCGCTCATACCGTCGCGAAATGTCTCGGCATGGGCCAGGTGCCCTGCATGAAGTTCGGGATAACCGCCGGGTAGAAAAACGGCTTCTGCGTCAGGAGCCGGGGCTTCATCGTTCAAGGGTGAGAAGAAACTCAGACTTGCGCCTGCTGATTGCCAGCTTGCCAATTGATGCGGGTAGCAAAAGGCAAAGGCGGCGTCGCGGGCAATCGCCATGGATTGGGCAAGGGGTTCGCGTGTTGGCTGCTCCGCCAGATGTGTCTGCACAGGAGCTGCCGCATCGATGAGCGCCGTAAGATTAATGTGTCTTGTGACGCTTTCCGCCGCACTATCCAGAAATGTCTCTATTTCCGTGTGTTCCTCGGCCTGAACCAGACCGAGATGGCGTGCCGGGAGGGTCAGTTTTGGATCGGTTCTGACATGTCCGAACACTGTGATATTGGCGTTCTGGAACCCAGTTTGCAGAATCTGGAAATGACGCTGCGAACTGACGCGATTAAGAATCACACCGGCGATGCGCGTTGAGGTGCGAAATTCCGCAAATCCTTTGGCGATAGCCGCCGCAGACTGGCCAATGCCCTTGCAATCGATAATCAGGATCACCGGCAGACCCAGAGCGTCGGCGATGTCGGCGGTTGAGCCGGTGCCGCTTGCCGGACCATCAAACAGGCCCATTGCACCTTCGACCAGCAGCAGTTTGGCGGAACCGGTAGCTGTTGCTGCCCAATATTGCAGGCTTGGTGGCGACATGGCAAAGCCATCTAGATTGAAAGAGGTCTGCCCGCAGGCCGCTTCATGAAAACGCGGATCGATGTAATCGGGGCCACTCTTTGCGCCCGCAACTGGAATGTCCTGATTTTTCAGTGCCCGCAGCAGAGCAAGGGTGATCAGGGTCTTGCCGGAATTGGAACCCGGTGCCGACAGGACCAGTCCTTTTGGCGAGGGCCTGGTTTGCGCCGTCATCCAACATTGCTTTGTGTGCGGTTGTTCAGAGGGTCTTTCTCCAGAATGCGTCCTTCCAGCGCGCCCATCCAGTCCAGCGCAGAGCGCAGTCGCACCACTTCGCCCAGAACCACGATGGCAGGTGGTGCCATATGCTGCTTCTCTGCGGCACCTACCGCTTCACCCAATGTGGTTTCCAGAATGCTTTGATGGGGCAGGGATGCGTTGCAGATAATCGCGAGTGGCTCGCTGGGCGACCGTCCCGCATTGATCAAATTCTCGGTGATGGACCCAAGATGTTTCATGGCCATATACATGACGATCACCGGCGCGCCCTTGGCGACGCCGTTCCAGTCAATGGCGGTTGGTGTCAGTCCTGTCTGATCATGACCTGTCAGGAAGGTTACCGCCTGGTTAACATCCCGATGGGTGACCGGTATACCGGCATAGGCCAGTCCACCAATACCTGCTGAAATTCCGGGAATGATCCGAAAGGGGATGCCCGCATCGACCAGTGACAAGGCTTCCTCGCCACCGCGCCCGAAGACAAACGGGTCACCACCCTTCAGTCGGCACACGCGTTTGCCCTGATTGGCCAGTTCAACAAGGCGCAGAGAAATATCGCGCTGTTTGGGCGAGGGTTTTCCGCCGCGTTTGCCAGCATATTCGCGAATCGCTGCAGGGTTGGCATGGGTCAGCACATCTTCGCCAACCAGCGCATCATAGATGATGACATCTGCCTGTTGCAGGGCATTGACGGCATGCAGGGTCAGCAGACCGGGATCACCCGGGCCTGCGCCAACGAGCCAGACCCAGCCGGGTTCAAAACGCGGCAGGCCGAAAAATGGTTCTGGAGAAGTCTCTGTATTCATGCGCGCAAATTAGCGCGAAGTGCGTCGGTTTGAAAGCGAAACCGCGACATTCATCTTTGCAATCGCGCAGCGGACGCTTAGAGCTATGTCATGGAAACGCGAAAACCAACAGATCGGGTGTTGCGCAAGGGCTGGACGACCGGTGCCTGCGCCACGGCTGCGACGAAAGCGGCGCTGACGGCGCTGTTTGGCGGCGCGTTTCCCGACCCTGTTCAGATCGCATTGCCCAAAGGTGAAACACCCATGTTTCCCTTGTGCCGGGAGCTTTTGTCCAGTGATGCGGCAATGGCCAGCATCATCAAGGATGCGGGCGACGATCCTGATGTGACCCACGGCGCGGAGATCATTGCAACAGTCCGTCGGGGCGCGCCAGGCTCTGGTATCAGCTTCAAGGCAGGCACCGGTGTTGGAATGGTGACCCGGGCGGGGTTGCCGATTCCTCCCGGGGAGCCCGCCATCAATCCGGTGCCCCGAAAGCTGATGCGGGAGGTGACCGACGCCTTGTGCCAGGAGTTTGATCAGCCCGCGGATATCATCATTGAAATCTCGATAACTGATGGTGCCGAACTTGCCTTGAAAACCTGGAACCCGCGTCTGGGGATTGTCGGGGGGCTTTCCATTCTTGGCACCACAGGGATTGTACATCCTTTTTCCTGTGCAGCTTGGATACACTCGATTCATCGCGGCGTTGATGTCGCAAAGGCGGCAGGGCTTGAGCATGTTGCCGGGTCCACAGGATCCACGTCTGAAGCGACAGTTCAGGCGCTTTACGATCTTCCCGATATCGGGCTTATGGATATGGGAGATTTTGCCGGGGGCCTTTTGAAATATGTTCGCAATCATCCGGTTCCACGCCTCACCATTGCCGGTGGATTTGCAAAACTCGTCAAGCTGGCACAGGGCGCGCTCGATTTGCATTCGGGCCGGTCACAGGTGGATTTCAACTGGCTGGCAGGACGAATTGAGGCCTTGGGCGGCTCGTTGGACCTTGTTGAGAATTCCCGGATTGCCAACACCGCAGCGGAAGTGCTTTCATTAGCAGGTGACGAAGCTCCAGAACTGGCAGAAGCCCTGACACTGGATGTGGCGCACAGCGCAGAACGGACGGCACAATCTGCTCTGGACAGGGGCGGTATTCGTGGCTCTGTTTCTGTGGATATATTGATTGTAGGACGGGATGGCAAAATATTGGCCAATACAGCGGTCCAATTGGGTTCAGATCCCGCCGCGTGATAGGAACGGGCAGTTGTGGAAACAGTGACAATGCCGATGATTGAAGGTGCTGCCCCTTTGGAAGGGGCGCGTTCCGTGCTGCTGCTTGGCGGAACGACAGAGGCCTTTCGACTGGCACAATTATTTGCCAATGAGCCGGGTGTCGACATCATCACGTCTCTGGCAGGCCGAACCAGTTCTCCGCGTCAACCAGCCGGGCGATTGCGGGTCGGCGGCTTTGGCGGGGCTGATGGCCTGGCGGAATTTTTGGTCAGTGAGAGCATTCAGGCTGTGATTGATGCAACGCATCCCTTTGCAGCCACCATCACCGATCATGCGGTCTATGCAGCACAGCGCACCGGCATTCCCCTGTTGCTGCTCAGTCGCTCTCCTTGGGAGAAAACCGAACAGGATCAATGGATTGATGTGCCCGACATTGAAACTGCGGTCAGCAGTGTCCCCAGACGGGCACGGGTGCTTCTGGCCGTTGGCCGTCAGGAAGCGCCAGCCTTTGCCAAGCGGATGGATTGCTGGTTTCTGACTCGCATGATGGAACCGCCCGACGCGTTGGTTCCGCCAGGTAAGGTTTTGGTGGAGCGGCCCCGCGACAATGCCGATGAGGAATGCGCACTGATGTCGGACAATCGCATCAATTGCGTTGTTTCAAAGAACTCTGGTGGGCCGGGCTATGCCAAGATCGAAGCTGCGAGCTGGATGGGGTTGCCGGTAATCATGGTCGCTCAACCGCCAAAACCGGACGCACAGCGTGTGTCCATTGTCGGTGACGCGGCTGTCTGGATCCGGCGGCTGTTCGGTCTCTAGGTGGTGGGTCACAGCTAGAGCCACGGGATAAAGCATATCAGGGCAAAACCCGATACCCACCGGAACTAACGGCGAAGCCGAGCGCTTAATTCACTCGGTAATTTTGGGGTGGGCCTATCAGACCTCCGTTGCACAGCTATTCCAACCGCTCGCCTGACGACAATTCTAAATTTCTCAGATGCGGGGGCCGTTGTCAGAGTGTGGCGCGTTGTGGTCACAGAGTGGGTTCTCGGAACAAGTCCGAGAACGACGGCGGTGGGGCGGGGCGGGGCTCTGTGAGCCATTCAGTGAGACGTGTATTTGAAAAATTTGCATTCCGAAAAAAGCTCTGTCTGTAATCATATGCTAGGTCTCTGCTATACACACTCCCGTACACACTCCGTCTCCGCTCTGCTACACGCTTCGCCCCTGCCGCTACACTCTCCGTCCCCCTCAGCCAGACACCGCGCCCCTCAACCACACTCTCCGTCGTTCTCGGACTTGTTCCGAGGACCCATCTCAGCAAGCTGTCGATTTGCCGGCAGGGACACATGCATAATCGGCACAGACCGCATGGTGGGATAAACGACAAAACACTTATTCATTGCCCCGGTCTAACCGAGATAATCTGTTGAGGCGGTACATCTAGGACAGGATGTGCCGAGGTTTTGAAGACCCTTTTGCCGTTTCAAAGTACAGTTTTGGCGCGATTTGGAAGGACTTCCTGCAAAGGAAGCTTTGCGAAATTGTGCGCTGCACTGTAAAAGGGATAAAATTGCCTCCAAATACGATCACTATCAGGGTTTTCCAAATCTATGGCCATTTCCAAAATTCTTGTCGCAAATCGGTCCGAAATTGCTATTCGCGTGTTTCGCGCTGCCAATGAACTTGGACTGAAAACCGTTGCTGTCTTTGCCGAAGAGGACAAGTTGGCGCTGCATCGGTTCAAATCCGATGAGGCCTATCAAATTGGGAAGGGACCGCATCTGAAGGCTCAGATGGGGCCAATCGAGGCTTATCTCTCGATTGAGGAAATTCTGCGTGTAGCAAAAGAATCCGGTGCTGATGCCATTCATCCTGGTTATGGATTTCTGTCGGAAAGTCCGGAATTTGTAGATGCCTGTGTTGACGCCGGCATCATTTTTATCGGGCCGACGGCGGATACGATGCGCTCGCTTGGCAACAAGGTTTCGGCGCGCAATCTGGCTGTTGAAGCGGGTGTGCCCGTGGTGCCGGCCACAGAGCCGCTGCCAGATGATATGGACGAAGTGCATCGTCTGGCCGAAGAAGTTGGCTATCCGGTCATGCTGAAAGCCTCCTGGGGTGGTGGTGGTCGCGGCATGCGTTCCATCCGCTCAGCCAATGATTTGTCCCGCGAGGTGCTGGAAGGCAAGCGCGAAGCGCGGGCGGCGTTTGGCAAGGATGAGGTCTATCTGGAAAAACTGGTTGAACGCGCGCGCCACGTCGAGGTTCAGCTGTTGGGAGACTCCCATGGAAATCTGGTGCATCTGTTCGAACGCGACTGTTCGGTGCAGCGACGCAATCAGAAGGTCGTGGAACGGGCTCCCGCTCCATACCTGTCCCAGGAACAGCGTGATGAGCTGTGCGATTACGCCCTGAAAATTGGTCGGACCGCGTCCTATAAGGGCGCTGGAACCGTTGAATTCCTGATGGATGTCGATACCGGGAAATTCTATTTCATCGAAGTCAATCCAAGGGTTCAGGTCGAGCATACGGTGACCGAAGAGGTCACTGGCGTTGATATTGTGAAAGCGCAGATTCATATTGCCGAAGGCGCAACCATTGGTGAACCGGAATCGGGTGTTCCCAAACAGGAAGACATGCGTCTCAACGGTCATGCGATCCAGTGCCGTATTACCACGGAAGACCCGGAACAGAATTTCATTCCCGATTATGGGCGCATCACAGCCTATCGTGGCGCAACCGGCTTTGGTATTCGACTGGATGGCGGCACCGCCTATTCGGGCGCCGTGATCACGCGGTTTTACGATCCTCTGCTGGAAAAGATTACAGCCTGGGCACCGACGCCGCTGGAAGCCATTCGGCGTATCCACCGCGCGTTGCGAGAATTCCGTATTCGTGGTGTGGCAACAAATCTGCTGTTCCTCGAGAACATCATCTCGCACCCTGATTTTCAGGAAAACCGTTACACGACACGCTTCATCGATACGACGCCGGAGCTGTTCAAAACATCTTCCCGCCAGGATCGTGGAACCAAACTTTTAACCTATATTGCGGATGTGAGCGTGAATGGCCACCCGGAAGCAAAGAACCGCAGACGACCGGACCCTGAAGCGGCCGCACCTGTTGTGCCATTGTTTGAGGGAACGCCGCCTCCTGGCACGAAACAGCGTCTCGATATGGACGGGCCTGCCGAATTCGCAAAATGGATGCGCGCCGAAAAACGGGCCCTGATTACCGACACAACTATGCGCGACGGGCATCAAAGCCTTCTGGCGACGCGGATGCGGACGTTCGACATGGTCAATATTGCGGATGCCTATGCAACCGCATTGCCAAATCTTCTGTCTCTGGAATGCTGGGGCGGCGCTACTTTTGATGTGGCCATGCGCTTCTTGCAGGAAGACCCGTGGGAACGGCTGGAAAAAATCCGCGAGGGTGTTCCGAATCTGTTGCTGCAAATGCTGCTGCGCGGTTCCAACGGTGTTGGTTACACCAATTATCCGGACAATGTGGTGAAGGACTTTGTTGCCAAAGCGGCAACCGGCGGCATTGATCTGTTCCGCGTGTTTGATTGCCTTAACTGGGTCGAGAACATGCGCGTTTCGATGGACGCCGTATGCGAAGCTGAGAAATTGTGCGAAGGCGTGATCTGCTACACCGGCGATATCATGGACCCGGACCGTGCCAAATACAGCCTCAATTATTATGTGAAACTGGCCAAAGAACTGGAAGCCGCAGGCGCTCATATTATCGGCCTGAAGGATATGGCCGGATTGCTCAAACCCAATGCAGCAAGAGTTCTGATCAAGGCTCTGCGTGAAGAGACCGAACTGCCGATCCATTTCCACACCCATGACACATCGGGTATTTCTGCAGCGACCGTGTTGGCGGCAGTGGAGAGCGGTGTCGACGCGGTGGATGCGGCGATGGATGCGTTTTCGGGCCTCACATCCCAGCCATGCCTTGGGTCCATTGTGGAAGCCCTGAAAGGGTCCGAACGGGATACCGGTCTTGACCCGAAAGCGATTCGCCGGATTTCATTCTACTGGGAAGCGGTGCGCAACAAATATGCTGCCTTTGAATCTGACCTGAAAGCTGGTGCCTCCGAGGTGTATCTTCACGAGATGCCGGGTGGCCAGTTCACCAATTTGAAAGAGCAGGCTCGGTCTTTGGGGCTGGAGAGCCGCTGGCATGAAGTTGCGCAGACCTATGCTGATGTAAACCGGATGTTCGGTGACATTGTGAAGGTGACGCCGTCTTCCAAGGTCGTTGGTGATATGGCCTTGATGATGGTCTCGTCCGGCCTGTCTGTCGCCGAAGTTGAAGATCCCAACAAGGACATCGCATTTCCTGAGTCAGTTATTCAACTTATGCATGGTGATCTTGGCCAACCGCCCAATGGCTGGCCGGTCGAGCTGCAGAAGAAGGTTCTGAAAGGCGAAAAGCCGATCACGGTGGTGCCTGGCTCCCTGTTGCCGCCTGCAGATATGGCGCAGGAACGTGCGGACATTGAAGAAGCCATTGAACGCCCGGTCAGCGACTACGAGCTTGCGTCCTATCTGATGTATCCAAAAGTCTTTACGGACTTTGCGCGGGCGCAGGCCATTTATGGTCCGGTCAGCGTCATACCAACACCGGTCTACTTCTACGGCCTGGAATCCGGTGACGAAATTCTGGTGACGCTGGAAAAGGGCAAAACTCTTGTTGTGCGCTGTCAGGCGATTGGTGAGCCGGACGAAGATGGCATGGTGCGGGTGTTCTTTGAATTGAACGGACAACCACGCATCATCAAGGTGCCGGACCGGAACCGTGCCGATTCTGTGGTTGTGCGACAGAAGGCTGATCCCGCCAATGTATCTCATGTGGCGGCTCCGATGCCGGGTGTCATCTCACAGATCAATGTCAAAGCCGGTCAGAACGTTACCTCGGGCGATGTGCTGCTGTCGATTGAGGCAATGAAAATGGAAACCGCGATTCATGCCGACAGTGATGGCAAGGTGACCGAGGTTCTGGTGAAGGCAGGCGACCAGATTGATGCCAAGGATTTGCTAGTGGTTGTCGAAGCAACCGAATAAAACAACTTGCAGGCTGTACCGGTTTCAATGGCCGGTTGGTTTGCCTTGCATGGTGTAGGCAATTTCTTCTTCGAGGCGGATTGTTGGCCGCTTGCCGACATGTTGCTCATTCTCGGCGCACCATGCCAGGGCAGCGTCACGTCCGAGGTCACGCAGATAGGTTAGAAATTTCCATTCCGCATTGGCTTTCGACGATGCGGATAAGGGCGCATCGGTATCGGTCAGCGCAATCCGGTGCATGCGGACGTCGGAATATTCATCGCGTGACAGAACACCCTGTTTGAGCAGACGCGAGACAAACTCAATGGCGCGCAATTCCCGCAGCAGCGATGCATTGAAAGTGATTTCGTCAACGCGGTTCTGGATTTCTCGGGCCGTCTTGGGCGTCTCATTTCGGTTGATCGGATTGATCTGCACCAGCAGAATATCATCCGTGCGGGTTCCTCTGAAGAACGGAAACAGCACCGGATTACCCATATATCCGCCATCCCAATAGGGAATGCCGTCGATTTCCACAGCTTGGAACATAGAAGGCAGGCAGGCCGATGCCAGAACGGAATCCGCGGTAATCTCGTTGGTTTCGAACACCCGGACCTTGCCATTGTGAACGTTGGTCGCGCCCAGAAACAGCTTGATGCCCTTGCAGCGGCGCACCCGTTCAAAATCAACCAGATCTTCCAGAATATCGCGCAGAGGGTTGAGGTTGAGCGGGTTGTAATCATAGGGCGAGTAGAAGCGGCTCATGACATCGCCCACCATAAAGCCCGGTGACGTATCCATCGACCAGTTTCCGAACATCATGTTCAAGAGCGTGCGCTGAATCGGCGAAAAGCTGGAAGCCTTGCTGACGGACTGCCAGAAACGATGCAGATGCTCACGTGCACCTTCAGCGCCATTTTCCTCCAGGCCGTCAGCGAGCACAACTGCATTCATTGCGCCTGCGCTGGTGCCGGAAATGCCTTCAATGTCGAGTGTGCCGCGCTCCAGAAGGGCATCCAGCACGCCCCAGGTGAATGCGCCGTGGGACCCGCCGCCCTGAAGGGCCAGATTTATGGGCATTCCCTTCGGGTTGGGCATATCTAAAGCGCCGTCCAGCCGCCATCGACCGACAGTGGTGTCCCGGTGATCTGGGCTGCAGCCTCACTGCACAAAAATGCAACGATGTCGCCAATCTGTTCGGTTGTGGCGAATTCGCGTGTTGGCTGGCGCGCCAGCATGACTTCGCGAATAACGGTTTCGCGATCCATATTGTGGGTTTTCATCTGCTCTGGAATTTGCGCTTCCACAAGAGGTGTCATGACATAGCCGGGACACACTGCATTGCAGGTGATGTTCTGTTCGGCCAATTCCAGTGCAACGGATTTTGTGAAGCCGACAACGCCGTGCTTTGCTGCGACATAGGCTGATTTGTAAGGCGAGGCTGTCAGGCCATGGGCCGATGAAATGTTGATGATGCGGCCCCAGCCGAGCGCTTTCATGCCAGGAACAGCGGTTCTGGTTGTGTGAAACACCGATGACAGATTGATCGCCATGATGGCGTCCCATTTCTGCGGCGGAAATTCATCCACTGGCGCAACAAACTGAATGCCTGCATTGTTGACGAGAATCGAGATAGGGCCCAGTTTTTCAGTCGCCTGCTCCACCAGAGAGACACAGGCTTCGGGCTTGGACATGTCGGCGGAGAAGTAGATGGCTTTGACACCAAATTCCTGTGCCAGATCGTCCGCGAGCTTGTGATCTTCCTTGCTGTCTGTGAAAGAATTGATGCCGACATTGATGCCAGCTTTTGCAAGCTGGCGGGCGATGCCAAGGCCAATTCCGGAGGTGGAACCGGTGATGATAGCGTTCTTGCCTTGCAACATGAATTGATCCTCTGTTCTTGAAGTGGTGGGCTGTCACAGGAAATTGGTGTGATTTATCCTATTAATCCTTATATAGGGTCCGCATAAATTATTTTGCAACGCACAATCATGTCATGGCGTCGGTATGGCCCATTGTTGATGATCGGTCACAGCGTTGCCGGAAATGGAATTGCCTGATGGAGTATCTTTCCAAACCTATGTCGCGGCGCGGCAGTGTTGGCGTTGATGTTGGCGGCGTGCGTGTTGGCGCAAGCACGCCGGTTGTTGTTCAATCGATGACCAATACAGATACGGCCGATATTGATGCGACTGTGAAACAGGTTGCAGCACTGTCCCGCGCCGGATCAGAGCTCGTACGCATCACGGTGGACCGGGATGAAGCTGCAGCGGCAGTTCCAATCATTCGTGAGCGGCTGGACATTCTGGGTATTGATGTGCCGCTGATTGGTGATTTTCACTATATCGGGCACACATTGCTTGCCAATCATCCGGCATGCGCCGAGGCGCTGGCGAAATATCGGATCAATCCGGGCAATGTGGGGTTTGGCAACAAGAGAGATCGCCAGTTCACCCAGATTATCGAAACGGCCATCGAACGGAACAAACCCGTGCGCATCGGCGTCAATTGGGGGTCGCTTGATCAGGAATTGCTGACCCGGTTGATGGATGAGAATGCAAAGTCCAAAACACCGCTTGCAGCGACTGCTGTCATGCATGAAGCGATTATCCAGTCCGGGCTGATTTCGGGTCGGCTTGCCGAAGATATCGGTTTGCCGAAAGACAAGATTATCCTGTCCGCCAAGGTCAGTCAGGTTCAGGATCTGGTTGCTGTTTACACCAGCCTAGCCGAGCGCTGCGACTATGCGCTGCATCTTGGGTTGACGGAAGCTGGTATGGGCTCAAAGGGCATTGTCGCCTCATCAGCAGCGCTGGGTATCCTATTGCAGCAGGGAATTGGTGACACGATCCGGATTTCACTGACCCCAGCACCTGGTGGCGATCGTACACGGGAAGTGCAGGTGGCACAGGAGTTGCTGCAGACGATGGGTTTCCGCTCCTTTGTGCCGATTGTGGCGGCTTGTCCGGGGTGTGGCCGCACCACATCGACAGTGTTTCAAGAATTGGCGGAACGCATTCAAAGCGATTTGCGGAATAACATGCCGGTGTGGCGGGAAAAATATCCCGGTGTTGAAGCGCTGCAGGTTGCGGTGATGGGCTGCATCGTCAATGGACCCGGTGAGAGCAAACATGCCGATATCGGCATATCCCTGCCTGGCACGGGTGAAAGCCCGGCGGCTCCGGTTTTCATCGATGGCAAGAAGGCGGGCACTCTGCGCGGTGCGTCCATTGCGGACGATTTTCAGACCATGGTCGGCGAATATATTGAAAAACGCTTTGGAACTGCACCATAGAGCGTATCATGAAGCCTGTGCCGTCTGTGATTCAGTCGGTTGTTTGCCGTGTGGTTGACCTCAAACTTCTGAGAAAATCTGTGAAATATGACGAATAGCTTTCATGTGCAGGTGCTCGATTTCTCCAACCTTCTGGAAATTGAAGGTGCCTGGACAAATAGTGATTTTTCCGCACTTCTGGAGCATATGGAGTTTGGCGATCAATCCGGATTGGCTGAAGATGAATTGCGCGACATGTGCCTCATGTCATTGCAGGATCTGGACCCCGATGATGCGGCCTATCTGGTGCTCAAACATGTCATTGGTGATGCTCTTCGCGAGGGCCAATTGCGCAATATGGCCAATGAGATGCTCGAGGAAAAGCTCTGGGAAGACTACGTGGACCCGGCATATCACGAGCGTTTGTTCAATGTCGGCAGCCTGCTTTATGCAGCCATGCCCCGGGTGTTTTTGAAGCCTGATGCGGTTCGTGTGAGACTTGAGGTCACGCACCTCAACCCAGCCTCAGGTGAGCTGTTGAGTGCCGCACCAAATGAGTCCTTTCTGGTCAGGTTGCTGGCTGACGGGATGGATGATCAATCGGTGCTGCACCGAATGTATGGCGATCAGCTGAGCGGGAAATCCTTTCCAGATGCCGACAAGATCGTCTGGATTGTGCGCGCGGAAGCCGCCAGCAGTGACGTTTGGTCAGTTGACGTGATCAGTTCCGGCTATTGGCTGGATGCATTGCAAGGTACCAAATCCTACGATTCAAATGCATACGCGGATGTGCCCCGAGCTTAAATCCTACGCTTGCGGACCTCTCCACCAGCAAAATGCGGATAATCTTCCTTATCCTGCATGATGGCCCGGATTTCTTCGAAGGCCAGAGGGCGATACTGGTTGCTGTCGACACCGACATCCAGGCTCTTTGAAAAGGGAGTTTCGTCGAGCCGACCGTGAACATGGCCAAACAGGTGCCAGGAACCGCGCCAGGCCTTGTCCCATTCGCGCATGGGATAGTGGCACAGGACAATGCGCTGGCTGTCGAGCGAAATGGTGCGGATCACATCAATCGACTCAAAACTTTCTGCACAATCGCGCACTGTCTTGTCATCATGATTGCCCTGTATGAGATGAATTTTTCCGTTCAGTCTGTCGGCAAAGACGCTGGCGGGTTGATCTGATCCCATTGAAAAATCACCCAGATGCCAGACAGTATCCTGAGGGCGGATGACCGCGTTCCAATTGGAAATGAGGGCTTCATTCATGTCGCTGACCGTGTTGAACGGGCGGTTGGACAGACGAATGATCGATTGATGGCCAAAATGGGTGTCTGAGGTGAAAAAAGTGTCAGGCATGGACCGGCTCAAGACGTTCGGCTGGCGATGAAACCAGCGGTCTGCTTCAGCGTGTCAGCTGCCGCTCCATAGGGCTGGAGAAGCGCATCGGCCTGTTTGATCTGGGCGGCAAGATGGTCCTTTGCAGCTTCCAGACCCATGAAATCCACCAATGTTGCTTTTCCGGCGGCTGCATCCTTGCCCGCTTCCTTGCCGAGCGCTGCCGCGTCACCTGTCCGGTCCAGAATATCGTCTGCCAATTGAAAGGCCAGACCGATTATGGTTCCAAATTTCTCAAGCCGGACCAGATCATCGGATGCGCAATCAGCCAGATCCGCTCCGGATGTACAGGCAAAGCGCAACAGCGCCCCTGTTTTCATGGCCTGCATGGATTTGATGCTGTGCAGACTTTGCTGCGGCGGTGTGTTGCCGTGACGGCCTTCTGCGGCAAGGTCCAGCATTTGCCCGCCAACCATGCCGGATGCGCCGGCGGCTTTTGCAAGACCTGAGACAAGCTTCAGGCGGATCGCCGGATCTTTGTGAATACGCTCATCGGTCAACAGATCAAAAGCCAGGGTCTGCAAGGCATCGCCCACCAGAATAGCGGTCTCTTCGTCGAAGGCGATGTGAGTGGTTTTCTTGCCGCGTCGCAAATCATCATTGTCCAGTGCCGGCAGATCATCATGCACCAGACTATAGCTGTGAATGCATTCCAGAGCGGCAGCCGCACGCAGAACGCCTGCATCGCTGCGGCCAAACAGGGCTGCTGTTTCGACCAGCAGAAACGGGCGCAGGCGCTTGCCGCCGTTGAGTGTGGCGTAGGACATGGCATCCAAAAGACCTTGCGGCGCGCCTGTGCTGGCCTCTGCGTCAATTGCAGATTTCAGCACGGTGCTGATCGCCTGTCCGTGGAGGCTGAGTTTCTGGTTCAGTGTATCTGACATTGATCTGGGCGCTTCGATGGACGAGCCTGCCGGTTCGAGAGTGGGATTATCGTGTCCTTGAACCATAGCGATGTGTTTCAGGGCAAGCCCAAGATTCAGCAATGGTAACAAAGTATCATATGCCTGATAGTGTGAAAGCAGCGATTGACGGTTGAGGGAAAAAATGATTCCTCAATTGCCACCATGTTGTATGGATAAGCAGGTGGAGACGGCAGATCACAGATAGCTGCGGGTAGGATATTGGCACGACGCGATAAATCAGCTCAGAAGAAATCTGCAGGCCCGGTCCAGCGGGTGAATAATTCGTTGCGAAGGAAGTTGCGCTGGGTTCTTTTTGCAGTGCTGCTGATCATTCTGGCACCATTGTTTCTGATACCGGCCTATATCGTGATTACACCGCCTGCATCCAATTTGATGCTGTGGCGATTGGCGCAGGGCCATGGCGTGACCCGAACCTGGACACCTGTGGAGCAAATGTCGCCGAATCTCGTGAATGCAGTGCTCTCCAGTGAAGATGGCCGGTTCTGCCTGCATCACGGTGTGGATTGGCAGGCCGTTGAAATCGTGATCGACGACCTGATTGATGGTGGAACACCACGCGGCGCAAGCACGGTGACCATGCAGACCGTGAAAAATCTGTTTTTGTGGCCCAGTCGCTCTTATGTGCGCAAAACGCTGGAAGTGCCTCTGGCGCTTTATGCGGATTTCTTCTGGTCGAAGAAACGGATCGCAGAGATTTACCTGAATATGGTGGAGTGGGGACCGGGCCTGTATGGCGCTGAAGCCGCATCACGGCGCTATTTTGGCAAAACCGCTGCGCGATTGACCATGCGCGAAGCCAGTCTGCTGGCGACGGCCCTGCCAAATCCGCTGACGCGCAATCCACGTACTCCGAGCGATGGGCATCAAAGGCTTGCCAAAACGGTGGATACAAGAGCGCGCAAGGCCGCTGGTTTGTTTTCCTGCGTTTCCGGCGAAAGCTGAGCCTGCGATCAGGATCGCATTTTCGTTATAATTTCTATGGATGGGAAAAGAGACCTCGGGTCGATTGCCATTCAAAGGAATACCATCAGACAACAAGACATGAGCAAGATTCCTGCCTGTTTCGCGCAGCAGTCTTGTTTGGATGGAAAAAGCCAGGAGGCGCTCTTTTCGGGTATTCCATTCCGTCATTAAAAACCATTAAGGAAGGCCTTGCGGGAATGCTCCCGCTACGCAAGAGTTTGGTCAGTGGAATTTATCAACTTGCTTAAAGCAAGGCGTTCCCAGTCAACTGAGTTGGAGGAAAAGACATGCTCATTCGCATCAAAACTGCCATCCTTGCCGCTTGCGGCGTGATGGCTATCGGTGCCGGTTCTGCAGTGGCAGAGTTCCCGGAACGGCCGATCAAGATCATCGTGCCGACAAGCGCCGGGGGCGCTATGGACACACTTGGACGGATTGTTCAGCGCGCATTCGACGAGAAGGGGATATTCGATCAAAAGGTCGTTATCGTGAACATGCCAGGCGCGGGTGGCACAATCGGCACACGTGCAGTGAAAGATGCAGAGCCGGATGGCTATACGATCGGTTTCTGGCATGATGGCCTGGTGACATCGAAAGCGATGGGTGTTGTCGATTATGACCACAATGCATTCGAAATCATTGGAACCACAGGCTATTCCGCAGTTGGAATGGGCGCACTGAAAGACTCTGACCTGAAGTCTCTGGATGATGTGATTGCGAAGCTCGGCGCTGAGCCCAAGAGTGTCAGTGTTGCTACCAATATCGGTTTGCCGGTGCACTTCAATCCTCTGATTACCTTTGATATGGCTGGCGTTGAAGGGCTGATGGTGCAGATCGGTGGTGGCTCCAAGCGGCTTGCCGCAGTTTTGGGCAAACATACGGATGTTGCACAGTTTGCGGTGCCTGAATTCGTCCAGTTTCGCGCGTCCGGGCTTGAGCCGATCGTCGTCTTCTCTGCTGAACGTGACGAATTGTTGCCCGATACACCAACGGCAAAGGAAAGCGGCATCGATCTGGTGTTGCAGTCAAACCGGATTTGGGTCGCGCCAAAGGGCACACCGGATGATGTGGTCGAAATTCTATCCGATGCTTTGAACCAGGTGCTTTCTGACGCGAAGGTCAAGGAAGAGCTGTCCGGACTGGGCGTGACGCCCGTATTCATAAGCCCGAATGACACAACAGCGATGCTGGAAAACTATCGCGAGCTTGTTTCTCCTCTGGTGGCGAACGCGAAGTCACTGTCTGAATGATGTCTGGCGTGTCCCGGCGCTGCTCCCAGAGCGCCGGGCCTGCTCGTCCACAAGGTGAAACCCGATGAACAATGCCCCTGTCAAAGGTGCGGTTGTCAATATCGTGCTCGGAATAGGTTGTCTGGCCTATGCCATATTTCTCTACATCGGCGCATTGTACGTGTCGCCACCAATATTTGATCCGCTTGGGTCGGCTGCCGTGCCGAAAATCAGTGCATTTCTGATTGCGCTTCTGGCAGTGGTGATTCTGGTGACTGGCCTGCGCCAACGAGCCAATCCAGATGTTGTCGCTGCTGAAACGACCGATGAGGGCGTGGCTGGGGACGTTTCGACCTCACCTCGCTACGATCTCGGGCTCAGTCTTCTGGGGTTCTGTGCTGCCTATGTGGCCGTGATGGAGTTCGGGGTTCTGGGTTACCCCATAGCTACAACTGTATTTTTGTTTGCTGCCGGCTTGATGTTGGGCGGGATGAGCAGACGCAATGTTCTACTAAGTCTGATCATTTCAGTCGCCATCGGATTCGGTAGCGATTTCATTTTCAGCGAGTTCTTTTACATTCAGCTGCCACGTTGATTGTGTGGGCAATACGGAGAAGACGACATGGATCAACTAGCCTCTGCCCTTGTGCATGTCATGACACCAGTGCCCTTTTTGTGGCTGCTGCTGGGCGTTTCCAGTGGAATTTTCGTAGGGGCCATTCCCGGATTGGGTGGGGGAATGTTGATTACGCTTGTCCTGCCTCTGACGTTTACGATGGACAGCACCAACGCACTGATCATGATGATCGGCATGTATGTCGGATCGGTTAGCGGCGGATTAATCAGTGCCACATTGCTGCGGATGCCCGGCACGCCTTCGTCTGTGGTGACGACCTTCGATGGTTATCCCATGGCGCAAAATGGCGAACCGGGACGCGCGCTGGGCCTTGGCATTGGGTCGTCGGTAATCGGTGGGTTGATCTCAGGGTTCTTCCTTGTGGTTCTGTCGCCACCACTCTCCATCTGGGCATTATCCTTCGGACCGTGGGAATATTTCACGATGATCATGATGGGCATGATTCTGATCGCTTCAATCAGCAAGGGGTCTATGGCCAAAGGCCTGTTGGCGGGGGCGCTGGGCATGACTGCTGCCATGCCGGGATTGAACGAGTCCGATGGCCAGTTGCGACTGACCTATGGTTTTACTGTTCTCAGTGGCGGGTTCAATCTGTTGCCGGTTCTGCTCGGTATTTTTGTGATGAGCCAAATTCTCAAGGATGCGATCTCCATAAAGAACGTCCCAAAGCTGATGGTGTCAAGCCGCGCTATATTCCCGTCTTGGCGGCAATGGGCAGGACATTCGGTTAACCTCATCCGCTCTTCTGTGGTCGGCACCTGGATCGGGATCCTGCCCGGCGTCGGGGCAAGTATTTCAGCCATGGTTGCCTATGGTATGGCGAAGACATTCTCTCGAACGCCCGAGAAATTTGGAACCGGTCATGATGAGGGGATCATTGCCTCGGAAGCCGCGAACAATGCCAATGTGGGCGGAGCGCTGATACCGCTTGTCACCATGGGCATTCCCGGTAGCCCGATCGACGCGATACTGCTGGGTGCGCTTGTGCTGCACCAGATACAGCCCGGCCCGCTGCTGTTCGCGACAAATTCCTCCTTCGTGTGGGCACTGATTGCGGCTTACCTTGTGGCGAATATCATCATGTTTGTGCTGATGACGTTAAGCGTGAAGCATCTGGCGCGGGTGATAAACTTCAACCGGGCATATCTGTTGCCCGCGATCTTTGTATTTTGCCTGGTGGGGGCCTATTCGCTGACCAACCGGATGTTCGATGTCTGGGTCGTTCTCGGCTTTGGCGTGGTCGGCTTCTTGCTGGACCGAGCGAAGGTGCCGCTTGGTCCATTTGTGATCGGTTTTGTGCTGGCAGGTCCATTGGAGGCAGAGTTGCGTTCAGGTCTGCAACTGTCGCAGGGCAGTTTGATGCCGCTGTTAACTCGGCCAATTGCCTTGTGCTTCCTGGCTGTAACCCTGTTCACGCTGATCTTCCCGATCGTGTCTGATCAATTCAAGAAAGCTCGGAAAAGGAATTCACCGGCAGAGGAAACACTCTAGCTGTGACCTTCCAATAGGTTGCCCGAAAACAATGCTGGCCGTTAATTCCTGGATGCGCGGTGCCATTGTCAAAGCGTGGCTGATTGTGTTCACAGAGTGGGTTCTCGGAACAAGTCCGAGAACGACGGAAGGTGTGGCGGAGGGGGACGGAGCGCGCACAGGGGAGTGGGTATGGCAAAGGCCTGGCACATGATTGCGGGCAGAGCGCTTTCGGAAATCAAACCTTTTAAGATCTACGTCTCATTAAATTGCACGCATGGTCACACCCAGCCCCACCGCCGTCGTTCTCGGACTTGTTCCGGGAACCCATCTCAGCCAACCGCGGATTTGACCATAGGAACGCTCATGTAGAAATGGAACAGACCGCACGGTTGGCTAAACGACAAGACACCTGTTAATCGACTCGGTATCAACAGAGACAACCTATTGAGCCACCACAGCAAGACGCCGGGCGGATCGTTGATGCTCACATCCCGTGAACAGGCATTTTCAGCGCTCCATTTCACGGGCGATTGCGCGGACGTCGTTCAACAGATTGAGACTTGCTCCAGACAGGCTGCGCCCCCGAAGCGTCACGATTCCCGCACGTTTTTCCGGTGCACACCAAGGCGTATTCAGCGTAGCGAGTTGGCCCACATAGACAGGCCTCTGGTGGTCCGGGATAATGGATAGCATATCACTCTGTAACAGGATGCTGGCAGTCAACTGATAAGATACAGCCTCAACCTGTACCAATGGCGGTGGCGCACCCAGTTCCATCATCTTTCGTACCAGAAACTGCCGGGAGGGATCTTCTTTCGGGGGCAGGATCCAGCGGTATTCTGCAACATCACTGGCAGATAAAGCGCCGGGTTTTCGGGTCAGTGGGTGGTCTTTTCGCGTGGTGATCATGGAATGGTTCGTGCGTATCGGATCAATCGAGAATTCTTCCTGTGCAGCCCCTTCGCGGACCTGGGCCAGAACAAAATCCAGATCACCGCGCCGCAACTCGTCTACCATCGAAGCATAATCGGCGTGACGCAAAACCACCTCGACGTCGGGATAGGCGGCCGTGCAGCGCACAATGGCGGCAGGCAGGACCGTCGACAGCCATGCCCGACCACAGCCAACGCGCACAGTGCCGGAGATTCCTGATTTCAGCGTCCTCAGTTCTGTTGCCAGATCGTCGACGATCAAGCCGACTTGACGGGTGCGCTCAAGAAACAACTGCCCATATTTGTTTGCCGCCATCCCGTGTGTGCCGCGGTCAAACAGGCGGGTGCCAAGTTCATCTTCGACACGCGCGACAATCTTGGTCAGGGCTGACTGGGTGAGGCCAAGCCGCCGGGCAGCTGCGCTGACCGAGCCGCAATCAGCAACGGCGCGAATGAAGTGAATATGCCGGGTTTCCATTGATATTCCATTTTGGACTTGAAGTTGCTTCGATAACCTATTGCTCTGGAATATGCTAGCCGCGAAAATCTGATCAAATTGAATACGAGGAGACAGCGCATGGTATCGCCGGTTGCACCACAAAATATGCTTTTCATTCTTTCGGACGAACACAATCGAAATGTGCTTCGGTGCTATGGCGATGAGATCGTTGAAACGCCAAATCTCGATGCTCTGGCAGCGCGGGGGACCCGGTTTACCGATGCGTATACGAACTCACCCATATGCGTGCCGGCGCGCGCCTCGCTGGCGACAGGCCAATACGCCCACACCATTGGCTGCTGGGACAATGCGGCTCCTTATCATGGCCAGCCGCAATCCTGGCACCATGTCTTGCGTGATGCGGGTCATGAGGTGGTCTCGATCGGAAAACTCCATTTCCGCAGCGCCGATGACGACAATGGTTTTTCCGAGGAAATCCTGCCATTGCATGTTGTCGGTGGCGCAGGGGATCTCAAATCTTTGCTGCGCCGTGATCCACCGCAGAAGGGTGGGCTCGACAAGATGGCTAAAGATGCTAGCGAAGGCGTCGGTGAATATGCGATCTACGATGAGGCAATCACTGCTGCTGCGATCAAGTGGATCGCAGAACGAGGGGCCAGGACGCAGAAACCCTGGTGCTTATTCGTCAGCCTGACCATGCCGCATTTTCCGCTGATTGCTGATCCGAAATTCTTCTCACTGTACAGGGACCGGACACTGGAAGAGTTGAGGGAAGGCCGCGACTTGCCACCATCGGAGCATGGTTTCATCGCAGAAATGCGTCAGCGCCGGGATTACGACGCCTACTTTACCGATGAGCAACGTCGGACTGCCTTACAGGCTTATTATGGGATGGTCAGCCATGTGGATGACATGGTGGGTCGGTTGCTGGCTGCGCTGGAGGCTGCGGGACTGACTGGTTCAACCCGCGTGATCTATAGCAGTGATCATGGAGACAATCTGGGGAACCGGGGCTTGTGGGGTAAATCTGTGATGTATGACGATTCCGCTGCTATCCCGATGATCGCCGTCGGGGCGGGCATACCTGAAAACGCGGTCAATACGACGCCGGTGTCGCTGGTGGATATTTTCCCGACAGTGTTGCAAGCGGTTGGTGCGCCGATGGAGTCTGCGCAGACGCTGCCCGGGGAATCCCTCTTTGACATCGTTGTTGCGCCAAATCGGAAAAGGGCGGTCTTTTCCGAGTATCACGCAAGCGGATCCCCAACGGGTGCTTTCATGCTGAGAAAGGGCAAGTGGAAACTGGTGGTCTATCCAGGCTATGAGCCGCAATTGTTTGATATGGAAACCGACCCCAATGAGACCAACGATCTCAGCTCAGATCCGGCCCAAGCCAATATTCGTGCAGCCCTTGAGTCAGAACTGGCGAAGATCGCGAATCCTGATGAAGTGAACGCCCAAGCCTTCTCGGATCAAGAAGAGCGGATTCGCCTCAATGGTGGAAGGGATGCGATCCTTGGCACGGCGGATATCCCACACACGCCTGCGCCAACTTTTTAGAGTGCTTGCGGAACGGCAGATCGGGTCAGGACCATCGTTTCATCCAATACAGTCGATGGAACGGGCGACATCAACACCAACCCAAAAGTATTTCTACCGGGTCTGTGTGCCAGCCTGGTTTGAGACATATCGAACATATCTCGTGGTGTTCGATATTGAAAATGACGGCCCCTATTCGCCGATGATGGTGCCTTCGCGGCGCGGATCGGCGCCTCCGATGAGCTTGTCACCATCGATGACAATGCCGTGCAAACCTGAATTCAGATCGCGCACCGATACATTGTAGCCAAGTTCTTCCAGTGCTGGCGCAAAATTCTCCGCAGCGGTGCCGGCTTCCAGATCGTATGTGCCAAACCGGTTGATCAAATGTGGCATGTTGATGGAAGATTGCAGGCTCAGGCCCCAGTCGATATGTGCAATCAGGGTCTTGGCAACATAGCCAATGATGCGGCTTCCGCCAGGGCTTCCAAGCGCCATATAGGGAACATTGCTGCGCATCACGATGGTCGGAGACATGGACGAGCGCGGCCGTTTGCCGGGCTCAACCCGGTTTGCAATCGGATAACCGTTGACATGGGTACGAAACGAAAAGTCAGTGAGTTCATTGTTCAGCAGGAAGCCAGCCGCCATCAAACGTGATCCAAAACCGTTTTCGATGGTCGTTGTCATCGAGACGACATTGCCCAGACTGTCGCGAATGACGAAATGGCTGGTGGATGGCAATTCGATGGATTCATCATCTGCCTGATACAGTGCGTGATCGAATTGCGGCTCGCCGGGCGTGACCTCGTCCAGCTTGTTCTCACGCATCAGAACACCACGATTGGCAAGGTAACCATCAGCAATCAGGCCCTTTGTCGGTACGGGTACAAAATCGCTGTCTGCCATGTAACGGTCGCGGTCCGCAAAGGCCAGACGTGAGGCATCACCTATCAGGCGCCAGGCCTGCGGGCTGTTGGGGCCAAGTCCTTTCAGATCATAGGCGCGCAAGGTACCCAGAATCTGTCCGATCGTCAGAGCGCCCGAGGATGGGGGCCCTATACCGCAGACATCAAATCCCCGATAATTCACGCAGATCGGCGTGCGTTCCTTGATGCGATAGGCCGCCAGATCATCCATCGTCAGTAAGCCGGGATTGCCAGGTGCGGACTGAACGGTCGAGACAATTTCCTGTGCAATCTCGCCCCTGTAGAATGCGTCCGTTCCCTGCTGGGAGATCTGTCGCAAGGTGTTCGCATAAGCTGCATTGATGCGCATATCACCCGATTGAAGTGGCGTGCCATCTTCGCGGAAGAAATAGTTCTTGGTGCCGTCAAACCGGGACAGTCGTTCCTTGTCTTCTTCTATGGAACTTGCCAGTCTGTGCGATACTTCAAACCCCTGATCTGCAAGAGTGATGGCGCTGTCGAACAGGGTTGCCCAGGGCATGGAGCCGTAGCGACCGTGGACAGCTTCCAGAAGCAGTGGCGTGCCCGGCACGCCGACAGAGCGCCCGCCCACCACGGCATCATAGAACATTAATGGCTCGCCATTTTCGTCCTGAAACAGGGTGGGAGTTGCCGCCATGGGCGCTGTTTCGCGGCCATCAAAGCTGGTCAGCCGTTTGTTGGCCGCATCCCAATAAACCAGAAAAGCTCCGCCGCCCAACCCGGATGATTGAGGCTCGACAAGCCCCAGCATTAATTGCACGGCTACCATGGCGTCGATGGCGTTGCCACCATTGCGCAATACAGTCGCACCTGCTTCGCTGGCAAGCGGATGCGCAGCGGCTATCATCCAATTGTTGGATTTCACACCTTTGGTGTCATCTCCCAGAAGGTCAATTTCGATGGGCGCTTCTGCCGGTGCGAATGACCCTGATTCAGGTGCTACTTCATCGGTGGCCTGTTGTGCGCTGGCATGATGTGAGATCGCAGAAACGGACATCAACGCCGATAGACACAAAACACGCAGGAAACCGGAATTCATCATAATTCTATCCGCTCAATCACATCGCTTTGCATCTGGCTTGCGACGTCAAAATTCATTGTCTGTTGTGTGCTACTTGTAGCCTGCCTTTAGTCTGCGTTAAAGCCCATTCGGCCGCAATGTGGCCATAGTTCAAAAATCGTGTCGGCCAGCGATGCACGATTGACGACCGGACTAAAATTGGTGGCACAGGGACAGACCATTTCGGTCGTCAAAGCATGCTTTGCATTGCCCGTTGTGCCATGACTTTTATCAAATTCGCACGGTAAGCGGCAGACCCGTGTATGTCGGATAGCAGGTTGGAGTCATCAATGGAAATATCAGCCAGAGCTTCTGCAGCCCAATTGCCCAGAAGTGCGGATTCCATGTCCTTGTGGCGAAATACGCCGTCCGAGCCTGCACCGGTGACAGCCAGTTTCACGCCGCCATCTGTATGGCGCGCTATGAATACACCGGCCATGGCGTAGCGCGAGGCAGGGTTTGGGAATTTTGCATAAGCGGCTATTTGTGGAATCCTGAAATCAATCCTGATGATCAATTCACCGTCCTGAAGGGCGGTTTCGAACATACCGGTGAAAAAATCCTCGGCGGCTATGACACGGCTGTTGGTGTGTATCGTGGCATCCAGCGCCAGAACAGCTGCCGGATAATCCGCTGCCGGGTCATTGTTGGCCACAGAGCCACCCAAAGTGCCCATATTGCGCACATGTGGATCTCCGATATGCGAGGCCAGATCTGCCAAAGCCGGCAGGATTTGTCTGACCTGCGGTGATGCTGCAACCTCGGCATGGGTAACACCTGCACCGATGCTGAGATGGTCCTTTGCAGAACCAATCCCCGCAAGCGCCGCAATGTGCCTTAAATCAATCACATCTGATGGATCGGCCAGGCGTTGTTTCATGGTCGGCAGCAGGGTCTGGCCGCCAGCCAGAAATTGAGCGTCTTCAGAGTTGGTAAAAAACTGGATCGCATCTTCCACACTGGTCGGGCGATGATAGGTGAGGTGAAACATGGGGTCTTCCCGACTATACGGAGCTGGTCACTGATGGCTTTTCGGAACGGGTCATGTCCTCAGCCGCCGCTTTTATGGATTTCACAATATTCTGATACCCGGTACAGCGGCAAATGTTGCCCTCAAGTTCCGTGCGAATGGTTGGCTCGTCCAGCGCGGCACCGTAGCGCTTGATCATATCGGTCGCCGCAATGATCATTCCGGGCGTACAGAATCCGCATTGCAGACCGTGATGCTCTTTGAACGCGGCCTGAACCGGGTGCAGCTGATCACCATCTGCAAGGCCTTCGATTGTCATGATCTCGGCGCCATCCGCCTGTGCCGCCAACATGGTACAGCTTTTGATGGCCTTGCCGTTGAAGCTGATGACACAGGCACCGCATTGCGACGTGTCGCAGCCGATATGTGTGCCGGTCAACCGCAGATGATCGCGGATATAATCCACAAGCAGGGTTCGGTCTTCAACCGTATGGGAGACGGCTCCGCCATTTACCGTCATGGATACTTTGATCATATGAAACCTCACAAATTACTTGTGATCAATTGTAGTTGAACCTGTCAGGACAGGACCATCAGCCCCAGAATCACAACCGCGAGCGCAATCAGGCCCCACATCATGGGTCCGCCAAGCGTGCCTTTTCCGGCTTCCACTTCCAGCGCTTCTTCCGCGTCATGGACCGCTTCGCCAATTTCCCGCGCCACATCCGAGATGTTGTCCCCATGGCCGACATCATCATCTGATGGCTGGATTGCCTCGCTCGTTTGAACCGCCGCGACTTTTGTCGGGTCGGCTCCGAGTTTCTTGGCAAGATTTCCAAAAAACTCGTCAGCAATTCTCTTGGCAGTGCTGTCGATCATGCGTGAGCCCAGCTGTGCCAGCTTGCCACCCACCTGGGCTTTGGCGGTGTAGGTCAGAATGGTGTCCTGGCCGTCTTCGGCCAGGGAAATGTCAGCACCGCCCTTGGCAAAGCCCGCAGCTCCGCCTTTGCCCTCGCCAGTGATCTTGTAGCTCTTTGGCGGATCAAAGTCAGATAGGGTCACGGTTCCCTTGAACTTTGCCTTGACCGGGCCAACCTTCATTGTCACCACGGCCGCCATTTCGGTATCTGATGATTTTTCCAGGCTTTCACAGCCCGGAATGCACTCTTTCAGCACCTCAGGATCGTTGAGCGCTGCCCAGACAGCTTCGCGCGTTGCAGGAATCCGGTATTCGCCAGACATATCCATGACTTAGTCACCTAATTGATTTCATAAACTGCGTTGCCCTGAAACTTGCACGATAGGCTACCATTCAGCAAGAGGCGCGTGTGCAGACAGATCCCATTCATTGCTTGGGTCCGCAATGGGGATTTGCTATAGCCCGCCAGAGATACTGCGGAGCCAAGATGATTAATGACATAAAAATGCTGGAAACGGCTGGCTGGGACGATTACGCCCTGCTGGACAGTGGTGAAGCGCGCAAGCTTGAACGCTATGGTTCGCTGGTTGTGGACCGTCCGGACGCGCAGGCGATCTGGAAGCGGTCCAGCCCTGCTTTATGGGATGAGGCTGAGGCGGTTTTTTCTGCTGATAATGATGAAGAAGGGGCCGGGCGCTGGAAACGGGCACCCAGTCTGGAAGATGAATGGACCATGTCGTTTCAGGATGTGCGCTTCATCTGTCGGTTTTCGGCGTTTCGTCATGTGGGTGTCTTTCCGGAACAGGCAGCCCACTGGGCCTGGTTTGCAGAGCGGATCGCGCGTGCGAAAGCGGCTGGACGCACTCTGAAAATCCTCAATCTGTTCGGTTATACCGGTGTCGCATCCCTGGTTGCAGCTGCCAGCGGTGCTGAAGTCACCCATGTGGATGCGTCCAAGAAAGCCATTGCCTGGGCGCGGGAAAATCAAGCGCTGTCAGGGCTGGACAAAAAACCGATCCGCTGGATTTGCGATGATGCGGCAAAGTTTGTCGCCCGTGAAGGGCGGCGTGGCAATGTGTATGATGGCATCATTCTGGACCCGCCGAAATATGGCCGTGGGCCAAAAGGCGAAGTCTGGCAGGTGATGGAAAATCTACCAGGCCTGATGGATGATTGTCGTGCTATCCTTGCGCCCAAAGCTGATTTCATGATTCTCACCGCCTATGCGATCCGCGCCAGTTTCTTCATGGCGCATGAGTTGATGCGTGACCGGGTCAGCGATATGGGCGGCACTTTGACCAGTGGCGAACTGGTTCTGACTGAACAGATATCCGAAGGTTTGACTGCGCAGGAAACACGCAGGCTTTCCACATCCATGTATAGCCGATGGGAGGCCTGAAAAATGGTTGATGACAGGAATTCCGACGAACGCGCCAGCCCCGAAAAACGCATTTCCGGGCAGGTGAAACAGATCACCAGCGTGTCAAACCCGATTGTGAAGGATCTGCGCGGCCTGGTGCTGCGCAAGAACCGCAACAAGTCGAACCTGTTTCTGGGCGAGGGGTTGAAACTGGTCACTGACGCGTTGCAGAAAAAGTGGCGCATCGAAGATATTATCTATGGCAAATCATTCGCTGATCAGGATGCCATTGCCCAAGCGGCTGCGAAAGTCCGGGCTGCCGGCGGTTCGGTGCTGGAGGTGTCCAATCAGGTGCTGGAGAAAATCTCCAGAAAAGACAATCCGCAGATGGTGCTGGGGGTTTTCGAGCAGCGGTTTCAGGCATTGTCCACCGTGCGTCCGAAAGAGGGCGAATTATGGGTCGCTCTGGATCGTGTGCGTGATCCGGGCAATCTGGGAACGATTTTACGCACGGCAGATTGTGTCGGCGCAAAGGGCGTCATTCTGGTGGGCGATTGTACCGATCCGTATTCACTGGAAGCGGTTCGTGCCTCCATGGGCTCCATTTTTCATGTGCCACTTGTGAAAGCATCGGAAGGCGAGTTTCTGCAATGGAAAGAGCGCAATGCGGCGTCTGTTGTTGGAACCCATCTGGCTGGGGCCGTCGATTACCGGACAGTCGATTATTCTGGCGTGAGTGTTGTGTTAATGGGCAATGAACAACAGGGTCTGACAGAAAATCTTGCAAATGCTTGCCAACAATTGGCATTGATCCCCATGGCGGGCCAGGCCGACAGTCTCAATCTGGCTGTGTCGACAGGGGTTGTGTTGTTTGAAGCACGCAGGGCAGCGCTGACGCTTTGACGAGTTGATTGCGAGGCGATGCATGAAGCATTGAGATGCAGTCTGAGTAGGGGGTAGAGCAGCCTGTGCTGAGCAAAACGCTCTACACCCGCCAGCTCAGCAGCTGCTTTTCAATCATGCCAATTACAAGACTGACCAAAACACCAAGGATCGACAGGATGGCGACGCCGACAAACAGGCGTTCCAGATCATAAAGCGATCCAGCCTCCAGAATGTAGGCACCAATGCCATATTCTGCGCCCAGCATTTCAGCGGCCACAAGCAAAATGATGGCAATCGCAAGGCTGATTCTCAATCCGGACAGGATGCCGGGCATTGCACCGGGCAATACGATTTTTCTGACAATAGACAACCATGACAGGGAAAAGCTCTGGCCCATGCGAATGAGTGAGCGGTCGACATTGTCGACAGCGCCATAGGTTGCCACGACTGTTGGTGTGAATGTGCCAAAGGCAATCAGGGCGTATTTCGAGGTTTCATCAATTCCGAACCAGATGACAAACAGCGGCAGCAGCGCGATCTTCGGAATTGGGAAAATGGCGGCAACCAAGGGTATCAGACCGGCGCGGATCAGAGAAAACAGGCCGATCAGAATTCCAACGCCAATCCCGAGCGACACGCCAATGGTTGCCCCGACAATCAGGCGCATGATCGATGGGACCAGATGCTTCCATAAAAGCCCGCTTTGCCACAGATCAACAAAGGTTGCGAAGACATCTGATGGTATGGGCAGGGTCAGATTGGTAATGAAGCCAACTCTGGTGCCCAATTCAACAAATCCGATCAGCACAATGAACACCGCCACGCCAACCCATTTTCTGGATTGCGGGGCAAATCCGCCACCACGAAACTCCACGGTCTTGCTGGCGGATGTGGTGTCGATTTCAGACATGGAGCAGCTCCTTGTCGGCAGCAAGGGCTTCATCGCGCATCAGGTTCCACAGGTGCTTTTGCTGCCGTTCAAGTTCCGGATCGCCCAATTCGCGGTCGCCAAGTGGTATTGCCACATCCACGATTTCGCGAATGCGGCCGGGTCTGCGTGACAGAACCACAATCGAATGGCCCAATCGGACGGCCTCATTCAGATTATGTGTCACATAGACAGAGGTGAAGGGTTCACGTGTCCAGAGGCTGACAAGATCATCCATCAGCAATTCGCGCGTCTGACTGTCCAGCGCTGACAGTGGCTCATCCATCAACAGGATGGCTGGATTCACAGCCAGCGCGCGTGCAATGGCAACCCGCTGCTTCATCCCGCCGGATAATTGCTTGGGATAGGCTTTGGCAAATTCGGTGAGTTTGGTGCGGGCAAGCACATCGGCGATGATTTCGGTGACGCGGGAGGAGGGCAATTTGTGATCCTCCAGCACAAGGCTGATATTGCCTTCAGCACTGCGCCATGGCAGCAGGGCAAAATCCTGAAACACATAGGTCAGGGGATTGATGCTGTCGGCAGGTGGCGTGCCAATCTGGAGAATGCGCCCGGTGGTCGGCAATTCCAGACCGCCGACAAGGCGCAGCAATGTGGATTTTCCGCAGCCTGAGGGGCCAACGATGCAGACAATTTTCCCCGTTGGAATATCGAGGTTGATGTCGCTCAGGACCTCCATGTCACCATAATGGTGACCAACTGATTCCAGTCGAAGGTCCATGTTGTTTCCTGCGTGTGAGTGAATAGGAGGGACGAGCGGATGGCCGGCTCGTCCCTCGGTTTACCTTAGTTTGTGTAGGAGGTGTCGACCAGCGTATCGATGGTTACACTGTCCTTGACCAGCTTTTCGGCTTTGAACCAGTCCAACTGGTCCTGCACGGATGCCATGTTCAGGGCTGCATTCGGGCTGATCCGCATTGCGCCATTGATGATGCTCGGTGCGGCTTTTTCGTAAGGGCGGTCCGTGTAGACATATTTGTGGACGAGCTTCACCATTTCTTCAGCAGCTTCATCTCCGGCGGTCCTGTCAACCAGTGCGGCATTGAAATCATCCGCGCCTTTGGAAAAAGCCCGCAGGAAGGCCATGCTGGTGTCACGATCATTGGCGGCTTTATCAGCCGAGGTGAAAACAACCGTCACCTGATAGTCAGGAATGTAATCTGCCACATTGCCGATGATGTGGACTGCACCGGAGCCCGCCAGTGGTTTGGCGATGTGCGGCACAATCGACCAGGCATCGACTTGACCAGACTTCAAGGCACCGATAACCGCGCCAACTTTTTGCAGTGGTTTGAATGAAAGCGTAATGCCTTCCTTGTCTGCGATCCGTGCGCCCATATAGTGGAAGGACGAACCCGCCTGCGTCATGGCAAAGCTGCGGCCGTCCAGCTTGGCCGGTTCAGTGATGCCTTCCTTGAAGGCCGCGTCAGACACCAGAATTTTCTGACCATCAATTGCGGGATCTTCCAGCAATGCGCCGCCAATGACTTTTGCAGCACCCTTTTCTGCAAGCGAGATCAGACCGCCTGAGATTGCAGTGACGGCATAATCCACATCTTTGGATGCAACAGCGACGGCCATGGGTTGCGCGGCCTGAAAGAATTTGAATTCAACATCCAGGCCTTCATCCTTGAAATAACCCCGTTCGAAGGCAACAAAGCTGGCTGCGTGGCTGGTGAACCGCAATGCACCAACATTGATTTTGGTGTCGGCTGCATAGGCCGGTATGGCGCTTGTCAGAGCGGCGGCTGTTGCGCCTATCATGCTGATCAGGCCGAGTGTTGTTCTTCTGGATATGAGGTTTTTCATTGTTCTCTCCGGATTATGATTTGATTCTGGTTGCCCCTTGGGTTCCTCCGTGGCCGCCAACCTCGTACCGGGTTTTAAGAACGCTCACACAGGGTGAGTCAACCAGTGATTTTGATCTTGCGAACGCAGCAGAGTGATTGGATGATACGCGTTTTATGCGCTGAATTCGCCGCATTCTGTCGGTTTGAACTGATCCCGATGTGAGGCTTATGCGTCATGTGTGTCCTGTTTCAATTCCGCGCGATAGGCTGCCGGTGTGATGCCCGTTCGTTTCGAGAATTGAGCGTAGAAGTTGGATTTCGTGCCATATCCGGCGTCCAGCATGATCTCCAGAAGTGGCTTTTGCGGCGCTGGTACGAGAATGCCGGTGACGATGGGGATGGGATGGACTGTTTGGACGCCGATGATGACATTGCAATTGTCATCATCGATGGCAAGGTGATTGCACGCGGTGATCTGTCGGCCCGGTAACTTTGCGATGCTTTACGGTTTTGAATTTGGGACGGAGCGCCCGCTGCAGCGCGCTACAACTCTCGTGTTTTCTTGAATGAGATTTCCGGGTATTCCTTCACAACCCGGTCCAGTTCCCACTGGCTTCGGGCCAGATAAACCGGTGCGCCGTCGCGGTCTTCGGCGAAGGCTGTCTGGTTGATGTTGCGGAAGTCTTCCAGTGCGGTTTTATCATCGCTGGAGACCCAGCGGGCGGTGACAAAGGGCGCTGGTTCAAAGCTGATGTCGGCGCCATATTCTCCGCCAATGCGATCCACCATGACATCCAGTTGCAGAATGCCGACCACACCGACGATCCATTGTGATCCCAGAAATGGAATAAACACCTGAGCCAGGCCCTCTTCGGCCAGATCCTGCAGGCCCTGACGCAATTGTTTTGTCTTGCTGGTGTTGGACAGGCGGACGCGGCGCAGAATTTCCGGTGCGAAGGCTGGCAAGCCGGTGAAACGAACTCCGTCCTTTTCGCTCAGCGTATCGCCAACGCGCAGGGTTCCGTGATTAGGAATGCCAATCACGTCTCCGGGGTAAGCATCATCGGCGACCTGGCGGTCCTGTGCAAAGAACATCAATGGCGAATGAATGGTGATCGCTTTGCCGGAGCGCCCGTGTTTCAGTTTCATGCCGCGTTTGAAGTGTCCGGAAACGAGCCGCAGAAAGGCAATCCTGTCGCGGTGGTTGGGGTCCATATTGGCCTGAACCTTGAAAACAAAACCGGAGACCGGTTTGTCTTTGGGGCCAATTTCGCCGCCTTCAATCGTCAGTGGCTGCGGGGGAGGCGCAAAATCGGCAATCACATCCAGCAATTCTTCTACAGAAAAATCGCGCAGCGCGCTGCCAAAAACAACCGGGCTCAAATGCCCTTCCAGAAAACTCTCATGGTCAAATTCCGAGTACCCACCAACGGCCAGTTCCACATTGTCACGGGCTTCGGCCAGCACAATGGGATCCACCAATGCATCGAGCTTTTCATCCATGATCCCGGTGGTCTGAATGCGGTCAACGGGTTTCCCGGGACCGGCGTTGTGGAGAAACACGCCGGTTTTCAAATGTATACAGCCCTGAAAGGTCGAGCCGGAGCCAAGCGGCCAGACCATTGGCGATGCATCCAGCGCAAGCTCTTCCTGCACCTCATCGATCAATTCAAAGGGATCGCGGGCTTCCCGGTCGATCTTGTTCATGAAGGTTAGAATGGGAATATCGCGCAGGCGACAGACTTCGAACAATTTGCGGGTTTGTGGCTCGATGCCTTTGGCTGTGTCGATAACCATGACGGCAGCGTCCACCGCAGTCAGGGTGCGATAGGTATCTTCAGAGAAATCTTCATGGCCCGGCGTATCGAGCAGATTGAACGTCATGTCTCCGCGCTCGAACGTCATCACTGTGGAGGAGACCGAAATCCCGCGATCCTGCTCGATTTTCATCCAGTCAGACCGTGTCCGTCGCCGTTCACCGCGTGCGCGCACCTGCCCGGCCATGCGAATAGCGCCACCGCATAGCAGCAGTTTCTCGGTCAGGGTCGTTTTACCGGCATCGGGATGCGAGATAATGGCGAATGTTCTGCGGCGCAGATATTCGGGGCCGATTGCGGCAGGTGTTTCAGCGAGGCTCATAATTTTCTATTCTTTATGTGTTCGTGCAAGGTTACGCGCTTGCCCAACATGCAAGTTGTGCTTACCTAGTCCCCAAGCTCATGGCATGGCAAGTGTCGCGCCTGTAATCCTTGTAAAGTGGTTCGTTATTATGACTGTTTCTGCGGTACGCCTGACAAACAGGGCGCTTCTACATGTTGCCGGGACGGATGCAGAGACGTTTCTGCAGGGTCTGATTACATTTGATATGGAGCGATTGAAGCATCACGCAAGCGGATTTGGCGCATTGCTGACGCCGCAAGGCAAATTGCTTTTCGATTTTTTTGTGGTTCCCGTGAATGATGGGTTTCTGCTGGACACGCTGGCAGATGCCGGTCCCGATCTGATGAAGCGGCTGTCGATGTATAAATTGCGAGCTGATGTGTCCGTGTCCGACATAACAGAGGATGTCACTGTTCTGGCGTTGCTGCCATCAATCGATGGGGGGGATTTGCCGGCTGTGCCGGGCACCGTGGTTGTTGATCCGCGTCATGTCGGACTTGGCTATCGGGCCTATGTCCCGAATGCTGCTATCGGCGCAGCTTTGGCAGACAGCGCCCTGGTGATGGATGAAATGGATTCCTATCTGGCGAAACGCATTGAATTGGGCGTTCCCGAAGCACCACTGGACTACACCTATGGCGAGGTGTTTCCACACGACATCAATCTGGATCAGATCAACGCAGTCGGATTTGAAAAGGGCTGTTTTGTCGGCCAGGAAGTCGTGTCGCGGATGAAACACAGAGGCACTGCACGGCGCCGGATTGTTCTGGTGTCGTCGACAGACGAATTGCCGGAACCGGGCACCGAGATCACTGTCGAGAAAAAGATCGTCGGAACGCTCGGCAGTGTCAGCACCCATGTCGGGCTTGCCGCCGTGCGGCTCGACCGGGTGAACGATGCCATGGAAGAGGGGAATTTCATCAAGGCCGGATCCGTGCAGGTGACGCTGGCCATCCCGGATTGGGTTTCGTTCCGATGGGTTTAGGCGTGGGGCAAAAAGCAGAAAAGCCGGCACGCGCCTGGCAACGTATGCTCTCCGGGCGCAGGTTGGATCTGCTTGATCCATCACCGCTGGATATCGAGATCGAGGACATTGCCCATGGGTTGGCGCGGGTGGCCCGCTGGAACGGGCAGACGGTGGGCGATCATGCATATTCCGTTGCCCAGCATTCATTGCTGGTGGCCCGGATTGGCCAAAAGCTGTTTTCGGAAGCCAAGCCCCATTGGTATCTCGCACTGTTGCTTCATGATGCGCCGGAATATGTCGTGGGGGATATGATTTCTCCCTTCAAGGCTGTGATGGGCGGTGATTACAAGAGTGTGGAAAACCGATTGCAGACTGCAATTCACTTGCGGTTTTCGCTGCCGCCGGAACTCTCCAAAACTGAATTGCGCGCCATAAAATCATGTGATCGCATGGCAGCCTATTTCGAGGCGACGCATCTGGCCGGGTTTTCCAGTGACGAAGCTGACCGGTTTTTCAGTCGGCCGCGTGGTGTTACCGGCGATGATGTGTCAGATTTACTGAACCCGCTGCCGGCACAAAAGGCACAAAGCGTGTTTCTGGCAGCATTTGAGGATCTGACACGACATCTGACGATGCATCTGGCAACAAGGTCATAAGGAATTTGGATGAGCGCAATTTACGTTTGCTCCCTCGACAGGCTTGAAAAGACTGCAAGCGATAGCCGGGCCAGCCATATGGCGACGCTCATCAATGCAGATACGATTGTCGCGCGACCGCCATCCATCGAGCCGGACAATCATCTGTTTCTGGGATTCAACGATATTGATGAACCGCTTGAGGGTATGCTGCTGCCTGGCGAGCAACACATAAGAGAGTTCATCGATTTCGTTGGCCAGTGGGATCAGGCGGCACCGATGATCGTACATTGCTGGGCCGGGGTCAGTCGTTCGACTGCCGGGGCGATGATTGCCACCTGTTTGTTGCGGCCTGATCTTGATGAAGCCTTCATCGCTGCGACCATTCGCGAACGGTCGCCAGAGGCGACGCCCAACAAGCGGCTGGTTGCCCTGGCCGATCATGTTCTGGGCCGGCAAGGGCGCATGCTCGCCGCTGTTGAAGACATTGGTCGAGGCGTCGATTGTTTTGAGGGCAGTGTTTTCAACCTGAAAATATCCGGTGCTGATGATGGCACGCTCTGACGCGACAAATATTGCCATTGGCCTGAGTGCGGCGGTTGTTGGCCTGAAAGACCAGACGCCATTGATCCTGACGATTCGTGCTGATGGTGCTGGGGATGGACAGGATATGCTGCCATTTGGTCCGTTTGACCCGTTGCGGCACCGGACCTTTGAGCTTGGGCTGCGGGCGTTTGTGGAGGCGCAGGCAGGTCTTCAGATCGGTCACGTCGAGCAGCTTTACACCTTTGGGGACAGAGGCCGCCATGCGCAGCCTGACGACAAGGCAGACCACGTTGTTTCGGTTGGTTATCTGGCATTAAGCCGGGGCGCTGCACCGGAGGATGCGATCAGCGCTGAAGCCCTGAAACTGTCTGGAGCTTCATTCCAGCCCTGGTATGTCTATTTCCCATGGGAGGACTGGCGCGCTGGACGGCCTGATGTTCTGGATCAGCATTTGCTTCCGGCGCTCTTCGAATGGGCTTCCGACGGAGACGTGACCAAAGCGGAACGCCTGAAGCTGGCCTTTGCTCTGGATGGTCTGGTCTGGGATGATGAACGTGTGCTTGATCGGTATGAGTTGCTTTACGAGGCCGGCCTGGTCAATGAAGCGGCGGCTGACGGGCGGGATTCAAGACTTGTCACCGCCATGTTTGCCCGCACCGGGCGGGCCATGCGCTATGACCATCGCCGCATTCTGGCGACAGCCATCTCCCGGCTGCGTGCAAAGTTGAAATACCGCCCTTTGGTGTTTGAGCTGATGGGTGACGAATTTACCCTGACCGAATTGCAGAAGACTGTTGAAGCACTGGCAGGACGCCATCTTCACAAACAAAATTTTCGCCGGTTGGTTGAAGCCAATGCATTGGTCGAGCCGACCGGAACCACAAGTGTTCAAACCGGTGGCCGGCCGGCACAATTGTTCCGGTTTCGCCGCGAGGTTCTGTTGGAGCGTCCGGCGCCGGGATTGCGTGTCTGAATCCCGCCTTGAGCCGAACCACCAAAGGCGGAATGCAGGCTGATCCGGTTTGAGGCTTGCAAACTACCGTCATTTCCATATATATACTCAGATTGAGTATAAGTAAGATTGTTGGTAACCCTCACAAGGCAGGTGTTCTGCTGCGGTTGGGACACCAATGAACAGTGGAGGGCGCTATGTCCACAACATCAGTAACGGCAATTGATGATCGGTCTGCCGGTCAGTCCGGTTCCAGATCTGTGCCGGAAACGGCCGCAGCGCGTTTTGGCGTTCTGCCTAGCCCGGATTTGACCTACACGGACGAGATCGCAGCAGCGACTGCGACGATCTACGAAAAGGTGAAAGATCAGATTCCCGCGATTGAATGGCCGGTCTTTGCGCCATTGATCTATCATATCAATAAGATCAAGAAGCAGCGGAATGCTGTTATTCTGGCGCATAATTATCAGACGCCCGAAATTTTTCATGGTGTCGCGGATTTTGTTGGCGACAGTCTCCAACTTGCAATTGAAGCCAGTCAAATTGATGAGGACATCATCGTCCAGTGTGGCGTGCATTTCATGGCGGAAACGTCAAAGATGCTGAGCCCGCAGAAGACTGTTCTCATTCCCGACAGCCGTGCCGGTTGCTCGCTGGCTTCTTCGATAAATGGCGCTGATGTGCGCTTGCTCCGTGAAGCCTATCCGGGCGTTCCTGTGGTGGCCTATGTCAACACGACGGCTGAGGTAAAAGCGGAAGTCGATATCTGCTGCACGTCATCCAATGCTGTCCAGATTGTCGAGAGCCTCGGTGTGCCGAAGGTTATTTTCCTGCCTGACCAGTATCTGGCGAGCTTTGTGGCCAGCCAGACCGATGTGGAAATCATTTCCTGGAAAGGTGCGTGTGAAGTGCATGAGCGCTTTACCGGTGAAGAGTTGCGCAGATACCGCGAAGACGATCCATCGATCAAGATCATCGCGCATCCCGAATGTCCGCCAGATGTGGTGGCTGAAGCCGATTTTACAGGTTCGACGGCCCATATGATCGACTGGGTCAAAGATCGACGTCCTGAAAAGGTGGTGATGGTTACCGAATGCTCCATGGCGAGCAATGTTGCCGCTGAGGTGCCGGAGGTACAATTCATCAAACCGTGCAATCTGTGTCCACATATGAAGCGGATCACGCTTGCCAATATTCTTGATTGCCTGCTGACCATGGAAGAAGAGGTTCTGATCGATCCTTCGGTGGCCGAACGGGCGCGCAATTCCGTTGAGCGCATGATCAACTGGAAGAATTGATTGAATCATGGTTGAGATTCTGACGTCTCATTCAAATGAGGGCATTGATGACGTGGTCATCGTGGGTGGTGGGCTTGCAGGCTTGTTCTGTGCGCTGAAACTGGCACCCAGACCCGTCACTGTGCTGACATCTGCGCCAATTGGCGAGGGGGCTTCCTCGGCCTGGGCACAAGGCGGCATCGCTGCGGCCATGTCTCCCGGTGACAGTGCGGATTCTCATGTGGCCGACACGGTTGCTGCCGGGGCGGGCCTTGTGGATGAGAAAATCGCTCGTGTCATGGCGACCGAGGCATCTGACCGTATTCACGATCTTCTGGACTATGGCGTTCCCTTTGACAAGGATCTGGAAGGCCATCTGAAACTATCGCGTGAGGCTGCACATTCGGAACGCCGGATTGTGCGTGTGCGCGGCGACATGGCGGGCGCTGCCATCATGAGCGCTTTGGTTGCGGCTGTGCGCAAGACACCATCCATTCGCGTGCTTGAAGGGTATGTCGGCGAACAATTGCGCATGAATGGCAAACAGGTGAGTGGAATCATTGCACAGGATTTGCGCGGCGGTCTGACCAATCGCATCCTTCTGCCTGCGCGGGCCATTGTCATCTCCTCCGGTGGTGTAGGTGGCCTGTATGCGGTTACCACAAACCCCGAGCAGGCACGTGGTGGCGGTATTGCCATGGCGGCCCAGGCTGGCGCGATCCTGTCGGATCTGGAGTTTGTCCAGTTTCATCCAACCGCCATCAATATCGGCCGTGACCCGGCACCGCTGGCAACGGAAGCCCTGCGCGGCGAAGGGGCTCATCTGATTGATAATGATGGTCACCGCTTCATGCTGGATATTCATGAAGACGCAGAACTGGCACCCCGTGACATTGTGGCCCGTGCCATTCACACACAGGTGCAGAGCGGCAAGGGCGCTTTTCTGGATTGCCGCAAAAGTGTCGGCGAAAAATTTCCCGACCAGTTCCCGACGGTCTATGCGTCCTGCATGTCGGCCAACATCAATCCGGTGACCGATCCCATTCCGGTGGTTCCGGCAGAGCATTATCACATGGGCGGTGTTCATGTTGATGCGCGGGGGCGCACTTCTGTTGACGGGCTGTGGGCTTGCGGCGAAGCCGCTGCGACCGGCGCCCATGGCGCAAACCGGCTTGCATCCAACTCATTGCTGGAAGCGGTGGTGTTTGCCACCCGTATTGCGCAGGACATCAAGAACACCTTGCCATCGCCGCAACGCCATAACTGGCCGGAAGAAGCGATGCCGGAAGTCACGGATCGCTCCGAATTGGATGAAGAGGTGGTCACACTGATCCGTGAAACCATGTCGAAATATGTCGGGGTTGCCCGAGATGGTGAGGGCCTCCGGACGGCGATCAGGATTTTCGATGATCTCTACCGGAAGCCGCTGATGCCGCGTGTTGCCAATATGGCGCTTGTGGCGCGCTGTATTGCCGCTGCTGCCTTTGCGCGGGAGGAGAGTCGGGGTGGGCATATGCGCCTCGATTTCCCCGATACGGAAGAAGCCTGGCACCACCGCACCTATTTGACCCTTGAAGATGTTGACCAGATTGTTGCATCAGCGCTGCCAAAGGCAGCATGACGGAGCCTTATGACAGACACAGACCTGCAATCCTACAAGCCTGAATTGCCGAGCGTGATGGTTGATGACGCTGTGCGTGCTGCATTGCGCGAAGACCTTGGCCGGGCTGGTGACATCACAACTCTTGCCACGATTCCGCCGGATGCGATGGCGAATGTGATCATTGCTTCGCGCGAAGAAGGCGTGCTGTCGGGCATGCCACTGGCCCGCGCGGCCTTTCGCGCAATCAATCCCGATATTCAGTTTGAAACCCTGATTGATGATGGTGATACGATCGCGCCAGGTGATGTGGTGGCCAGGATCAAAGGTCGGGCGCGCGATGTGCTGTCGGCAGAACGCGTGGCTTTGAACTATCTCGGTCACATGAGCGGAATTGCAACGGCCACCGCTCAATTCGCAGCGAAAATTACACATACCAATGCGCGTGTCTGCTGCACCCGCAAGACCACGCCTGGTTTGCGGGCCTTTGAAAAATACGCAGTGCGGTGCGGAGGTGGCGCCAATCATCGATTTGGACTGGATGATGCTGTCTTGATCAAGGACAACCATATTGGGGTTGTCGGCGATATCGCCAGAACCGTGGAAACAGCACGCGCCTATGTGGGTCATCTGGTCAAGATTGAAGTTGAAGTTGATACGCTGGAGCAGCTGGCCTCTGTGCTGCCGGCCAAACCGGATGTGGTTCTGCTCGACAATATGGACGCGGCGACCCTGCGAAAAGCCATTGCCTTGGTGAAGAAGCTCAACCCTTCGACCAAAACCGAAGCTTCCGGTGGGATCAAGCTGGACACGATTGCTGAAAAAGCCGAGACGGGGGTGGATTACATCTCGACAGGCTGGATCACCCATTCAGCCCCTGTGCTGGATCTGGGGCTGGATACCTCAATTGTCTAAGCCTGACTTGTTTGCGCGATCGGCCAGGGCCGCTGTCTGATCGACTTTTCGGCGAGCAGGCTGTTCCAGGCCGCGACGCCAAAATCATCGGATTGAGTGGCTAGCAGATAGCGCAGCCATGATTTCCACTTTCCGACATGCAGAAAATGGCTTGGTTTCATGCGTTGCAGATAGCGTTTTCGCAAGACATTGCGTTTAATGTGCGCTGTGTATCCGGCACGAATGGGGACTGCTTTTCCAAGGGTATCGATAAATTCGCTATAGGCGCGTCGGTGCGCCGGGTCAGACAGCTTGTTGGTGGCAAACTCCACAATCAGTGTTCCATCCTGAAACCGCTTCGTGTGGAGAGATTTCCAGTCGGTCCGATGTACCGGTTCGGGACACAGGTCAGGCAGGTCAAATTCATTGGGTGCAGCCACAATTTTCTGTGCGATTGTGGTCTTGCCACTTCCCGCAGGGCCGCCAACCAGCAATATAGCCTCGACGCCGTTCAGCGACTGATTTATCATGAATGCCATTCCCTTTCAGACCGTCAGTTTTTGCACGATCCGCCCTGTAAGTCCTACCCTGTGAGTCCCGTATCATGAAGCCTGTTGAAAACATCAAATTTGCGCAGGCCATTGTCGGCGAGGCGCATGGTGGGGCTGAGCGGTTTTTTGTCAAGTTGGCAATCGCATTGCATGAGATAGGGATGCAGCAAAGCCTGTTCATCGGGCGCGACAAGGAGCGTTTTGAAGAATTGTCGGACGCCGGACTGCCTGTGCAGCAATTTGATTTTTCCAAAGGTCCAAAGGGCTGGCTTGCCACCAAATTCTTTCAAAGGGCACTTGTGGCCGAAAAGCCAGATGTGGTGATGGCATGGATGAACCGCGCAGCACGGCGCATTCCTGCTGGGAATTTCAAACGTGTCGCCAGATTTGGCGGTTATTATCCGCTGAAATATTATTCCGGTTTTGATCACATCATATGCAATACGCCTGATCTGGAACGGTTCTGCAAGGCAGAAGGGTGGGCTGCGGACAAGGTCAGCACCATTTCCAATTTCGGCGAATTGCCAGACATGCCTCCTGTCCAGCGGTCCGACTTTGATACGGCTGACGAGGCTTTTGTCATTCTGGCCAGTGGTCGCCTGCATCCATCAAAAGGGTTTGATACACTGATCCGTGCCATGCAGAGCGTCCCTTCGCATGCGGTGTTATGGCTGGCGGGCGCTGGCGAGGATGAGGCGGAGCTTCGCGGTCTTGTGGATGCGTTGAATCTTGGTACCCGAATTCGATTTCTGGGGTGGCGGCATGATCAATCATCTTTGCTGGACAGGGCTGATTTGTGTGCGGTTCCATCGCGCCATGAGCCCTTGTCAAATGTTGTGATTGAAGCCTGGTCCAAGAGGGTGCCGGTGGTCGCAACCGCATCGGAAGGGCCGAGCTGGCTTTTGGGGGATACTGGCGCGGTGGGCGCTCTTGTTGCGATTGACGATCATGAGGCGTTGGGTCGGCAGATTACCCGCTTTGCCAATGATAATGCTCTGCGACTTTCTGTATCAGCTGCTGCATTCGAAAAATGGACTGCCGGTTTTTCGAAAGCTGCCATTGTCGATCAGTATTCACGGTTTTTGCAGGCGCTTTGAGTTTGTCTTGCAGCGCAGCGTAAAGCGGGCCTAATGTCCGACAGCTTCAATTTTTCACTGTCGATGATTGCTTCTACGGCTTAATTTTTCCAAATATTGGAATTTTCCTTATTGCGCTGCAGCAAACTGCGCGTTAGGGCTATGGCCCGTGGGGGCATGCCGGGAGTGAATTCTACATATCCGATGTGGAAACCTCGGTGCGGTCGGAGGAACGCGTTGTGGAAAAGTGGGTCTATGAATTTGGCGATGGTCGGGCTGAAGGCTCGGCTGAAATGCGCAATTTATTGGGTGGGAAGGGTGCGAATCTGGCAGAAATGTCGTCACTCGGACTGCCTGTGCCTCCAGGCTTTACTGTCACAACTGACGTTTGTACCTATTATTATGCCAATGACAGATCTTTCCCCGACCTGCTGAAAGAGCAGGTTGAAAATGCGTTGTCGACGATCGCAACCCTGTCGGGCCGCCGGTTTGGCGATGATGAAAATCCGCTGTTGATGTCGGTTCGGTCCGGAGCGCGCAGTTCCATGCCGGGGATGATGGATACGGTCTTGAATCTCGGCCTGAATGACAATTCAGTGGAGGCCATAGCGGCACAATCGGGCGATGCACGCTTTGCCTATGACAGCTACCGTCGCTTTATCCAGATGTATAGCGATGTGGTGATGGGACTGGACCATCACGCCTTTGAAGATATTCTGGAATCCTTCAAACATCGTGCCGGTTACATTCTGGATACCGATCTGACCGCTGATGACTGGAAGAGCATTGTCGTCGATTACAAGAAACTGGTTGAAGATGAGTTGGAAACCCCGTTTCCGCAAGACCCGAAAGATCAGCTTTGGGGCGGAATTGGTGCTGTTTTCCAGTCATGGATGGCACCTCGGGCCATTACCTATCGTGCGATCAACAATATTCCATCAGATTGGGGCACTGCGGTCAGTGTACAGTCGATGGTGTTTGGCAATATGGGGCCGGATTCTGCGACTGGCGTTGCCTTCACACGCAATCCGTCCACTGGTGAGAATGCGCTGTATGGCGAGTTTCTGATCAATGCGCAGGGCGAAGATGTTGTGGCTGGCATTCGCACGCCGCAGAACCTGACTGAGGCGGCGCGCATTGAGGCGGGCAGTGACGAGCCTTCACTGGAAGCCAAGATGCCGGAAGCCTTCGCAGAATTTTCACGGATCTGCGATCAGTTGGAGGCTCATTACAGCGATATGCAGGATCTGGAGTTTACCATTCAGGAAGGCAAGCTTTGGATGCTGCAGACCCGTTCGGGAAAACGCACGACAAAAGCAGCGCTGAAGATTGCGACAGATCTGGCCGCCGAGGGCTTGATCAGCAAACAGGAAGCTGTGCTGCGGATTGACCCGGCTGCACTTGACCAATTGCTGCATCCGACAATCGACCCGGATGCCAAGCGCAATGTGATTGCCAGAGGTTTGCCGGCGTCTCCTGGCGCTGCAAGTGGCGGGATCGTGTTTACCTCTGACGATGCCCAGGACGCCATGGCCCAGGGGCGCAATGTGATCCTGGTGCGTGTCGAAACCAGCCCGGAAGACATTCACGGAATGCATGCAGCGCAAGGCATCTTGACAGCGCGTGGCGGCATGACCAGCCATGCTGCCGTGGTGGCGCGTGGCATGGGCAAGCCCTGCGTCTCTGGCGCCAGCGGCATTCGGATTGATTTGCGCAACGAAACGCTGACCGTTGGGGACAAATCCTACCAGAGCGGTGATATCATCACGGTGGATGGCACAACCGGGCAGGTCCTGGAAGGTGAGATTGCGATGTTGCAGCCTGAATTGTCTGACGATTTCGCAACCTTGATGTCATGGGCCGATGCTGCCCGGACGATGGCGGTGCGTACGAATGCAGAAACTCCGGCAGATGCGCGCATGGCACTGAGCTTTGGTGCTGAAGGTATCGGGCTTTGCCGGACAGAGCACATGTTCTTTGATGGCGAGCGTATCATGGCGATGCGCGAAATGATCCTGGCCGAGGATGCGGCCGGACGGCGTGCTGCACTGGATAAGCTGTTGCCGATGCAAACGGCCGACTTTACGGATTTGTTCGATATCATGCGGGGCAAGCCGGTCACAATCCGGTTGCTTGATCCGCCGCTGCATGAATTTCTGCCGCAATCCGAATCAGATATGGAAGATGTGGCAAAAGCGCTCAAACTTCCAATTGATAAAATACGACAGCGTACCCGTGAGTTGCATGAGTTCAATCCTATGCTCGGTCACCGGGGGTGTCGCCTGGCGGTGACCTATCCTGAAATTGCCGACATGCAGGCACGGGCCATTTTTGAAGCGGCAGTCGCCGCAGCGCAGAAAACCGGTGCTCCGGTAACGCCTGAAATAATGGTGCCTCTGGTATCCGTCAAACCGGAATTTGATCTCATCAAGGCACGTATCGATGCGGTGGCCAAGACCGTGATGAAAGAACGCGGTATTGAAATCAAGTACCAGGTTGGAACAATGGTCGAGTTGCCGCGTGCTGCGTTGCTGGCACACAAGATCGCCGAGACTGCAGAGTTTTTCTCATTCGGTACCAATGATTTAACCCAAACGACTTTTGGTATCAGCCGTGATGATGCGACCTCGTTTTTGGGGCCATATGCGGCCCAGGGGCTGATTGATCAGGACCCGTTTGTGAGTCTTGATCAGGAGGGTGTCGGAGAATTGGTCCGCATGGGCGCGGAGCGTGGACGCGCGTCACGGCCTGATATCAAGCTCGGCATTTGTGGTGAGCATGGCGGAGACCCTGCTTCCATTCATTTCTGTCAGTCTCTTGGTCTTGATTATATATCGTGTTCGCCATATCGGGTTCCAATTGCCCGGCTGGCGGCTGCACAGGCTGCTTTGAAACTCGGAAAATGAGATCCAAAAAACTGTGTTGCAAGTCCGTAACACTATGAAACAAGTGGTTATTTTGAGGGTTGCGAGCAGGCGGAAACTCTGCTTAAACTCAAGCCTAATACAGGTGTTGTTGTTGTTAATTTTTTTTCCGGGGCAAGTCTTTTCATAGCCACATTTTGAATGTCTATCGGCGCGGGTTGGATATCCGTCTCTAACGTGTGTCGTAATTCACATTCAGACTAATCTGCTGGCACCCTTTTATCTGCGGATTGGATCCTGTTCTGAAGGCAAAAGCGGACTGTCCGCCAAATGCTGATGAATACGGTGTTCATGGCGAATTTAAAGAAAAAAACGTTATGGTTAACCAATTACAAACAATTAACTGCAACATTTCTGCGAAACGTTAACCGAAACTCAAGGTTAATCAGTCCAAATGGTCAATGATAGGTCCTTGTGGCCAAAAAGTTTGCATCAAGTCTCGGTCCTGTCTTCGGATGAAGAGCCGGAAGATGCGTTGGAAGCATCCGATTTCTTGATCGGTGATGATGACGCTGATAGACAGGATCATGGTGCAAAAGGGCTCGCGTTGCGTTGGAGTACCCTGTGGATGGTTGTGTCGCGTAAAGCTGCGCATGTTGCGGACGGATTGCCTGTTCCTGCATTGCGTCACGAAGATGGTGGTCTCACATTGTCTGCGAAAAAACGTGCCAATAGGCAGCGGCGTGCCATGATTTTGGCCCGTGCCCGTGCTCAGGAGCGCGCAGTCGCTGCGCGACGTCAGGCCCGTATGGCCGGATTAGCAGTCTCTACCGCGCTGGGTGCACTGTTGCTGTGCGCAACACCTTCTTCCTCATCGCTTCCAGATTTCACAGAACTGTCCGATGCCGATTCATATATCTTGCTGACACCGATGGAGCGTAGTTCAGTACGCTCGGCGAGCACGCAACATGTTGACCCGGTTGAATCATCCGGTGTTCTGACAGCCAGCGTTGTGCCGGGTTCCGAGCCCAAAGCTTCTGCAAAGAGTGATGCTGTCGAACTGCCGGAAAGCGTTAATCGCGGTGGCAAGGATGATTTGGCGATCACACGCAGTCGTCCCGCTGCTGTGGTGTCACATCCAAGTTTGCCACATTCGGGCAATCTGTTCGAGATGCATGATCTGTTCTCATCTGTTGATGAAGAGGCTTTGCCACGGACGGCGTTGGCGGCCCCCGGCTGGCCTAGCAAGGATCAGATCGATCTCGCCACAAGTCATTTTAATGCCCCGGGAATTCTGAGAGAACGGTCTCGGACCATGGTTGCCGATGCACGGAAAATCTCACCACCTGTGATCGATCAGGACGCAGGTGAGGGTCCTGTTCGTGTTGCGCTGGCTTATGCGCCGGTTGACAGCATGGAAGAATTCAAATCGCCGTTTTCAGCAATTCTGAATATGCCGCGGGAACCGCGGGCAAGCGCTCCGGTGTCGGAGCCTGCTGTAAAAATCGTGAAGCCGGTCCTGAAAACGGTCAGTCCTGTGCAGTCAGCTTCCCTGGCTTCATTGGCAATGCCGACACCCCGGATTGTTCCCGACGAGCCGAAGATAACGATTGCCGGACGTATTCCGATGGTCAAACCTGATATTTCAACGGTTGCAAAAAACAGTGGCATCGCAAATGTTGCTGTGGTTCGGCCAAAGGTTGGCGGTAAAGATCACTGGTGGTCCAAGAATAAAGTTCCTCGGGCTGCATTCTCGCGCCGCGAACAACGTTGCCTGGCAGCTGCGGTCTATTTTGAAGCCAGAGGCGAGCCCGTCACCGGGCAGCGGGCGGTTGCGCAAGTTGTGCTGAACCGGGTGAAGGCGCCATCCTATCCGTCGACAGTCTGCGGTGTGGTCTACCAGAACAAGAAATGGCGTAATCGCTGCCAGTTCTCATTCGCCTGCGATGGAATTCGTGACAAGGTAACTGATAAAAAATCCTATGCGCAAGCGCAGAAGGTTGCGAAGAATGTGACTTCAGGCAAAGCTTGGTCCCGTGATATCGGATCGTCCACACACTATCATGCGACCTATGTCAGCCCGAAATGGGCCAAGAAAATGAAGCGCATGACGAAAATCGGCCGTCATATTTTCTATCAAACCTACAATGGTGGCTGGAGCTAGAAAAGTTCCAGCTGCATCACAACAGGCTCATCCCTTCCGCAGGTAATTTGTCAATTTGGCGCGTGTCCGAATTCTTGTGCTGTTTCCAGCGCTTTTCGTGCTCATCTGGTCGACGGGCTGGATTGTCGCCAAATATGCCGGTCCCTATACAGAACCATTCAGTTTTCTGACAGTGCGTTATGCGCTGGCTGGTCTGTTGCTGTTGGTTTTCTGCCTTGTGTTCAAGGCACGTTGGCCTGATCGGCAATTGATGCTGCTTGCTTTGCTTTCCGGCGTTTTCCTGCATGCGATCTATCTTGGTGGTATGTGGTGGGTGCTGGACCGACAGATGCCATCGACGCTCTCGGGGATGATGGCAGCGCTGCAACCGTTGCTGACAGCATTTCTGGCTGGAACGATTGTGGGCGAGCACATCTCCCCCCGACAATGGTTGGGCTTTGCAACCGGCTTCGCTGGGCTGATGCTGGCATTGCTGCCCAGGCTTGCAATCGATTTCTCGGGTTCGGCTGACGGAGAGACGAGTTGGTCGCTTCTGATCGCCATCAACTTCATTGCGATGATTTCTGTCGTTATTGGCACACTTTTCCAGAAAAAATACCTGCAGCAAGGTGATTTGCGCACCATAACGACACTGCAATATCTGGGCGCATTCCTGGTGACGCTTCCTGCCGCCCTGCTTCTGGAGAGTTTTGAATTTTCCTGGACGCCACAGTTTTTTGGGGCCATGGCGTGGTCGGTGCTTGGTCTGTCGCTTGGCGCGATTGGTCTTCTGGTCATTCTGATCCGCGAGGGTGAAGTCTCCAGGGCCGCAGCGCTGATCTATCTCATCCCACCAACTATTGCAGTCCAGGCCTATTTTCTGTTCGGCGAACGTTTGAGCCTGATGGAAATGATTGGCATGCTGCTGACTGTGTTCGGGGTCTATCTGGTCTCCGTAAAACGTCGGTTGAAATCGGTCAGGACAAGGAGTGTCTAGAACAGTGAGCGAGAGACAAAAGACTGTTCTCATTACGGGCTGTTCCTCCGGGATAGGTTATCATTGCGCCCATGCCATGAAACAGCGCGGCTGGCATGTCTTTGCAACAGTTCGCAACGAAACTGATTTGCGACGGCTGCAATCCGAAGGGTTGACCGTGTTGCTTCTGGATTATGCGGATCAGGCCAGCATCACCAAATGTGTTGAGGAAGTTCTGGCCCGGACCGATGGCAAGCTGGATGCCCTGTTCAATAATGGGGCCTATGGACAAGCTGGTGCGGTCGAGGATTTGCGGATCGACACACTGCGTGCCCAGTTTGAAGCCAATGTGTTCGGATGGCATGAACTGGTCCGCCAACTTATTCCATCCATGCGCCGCAACGGGGAAGGGCGAATTGTGCAGTGTTCGTCGGTGCTTGGCTTTGTCTCCATGAAGTATCGTGGTGCATATTCGGCTTCAAAACACGCCATCGAAGCCCTGTCGGATACCATGCGGATGGAACTGATGGGCAGCGGGGTTCATGTCAGCCTGATTGAGCCTGGCCCTATAGAAAGCCGGTTTGTCGAGCATTCCATGGAAGCGTTTCATCGCGAGATTGATGTTGATGCCTCAGCCCATAAAGAGGTTTACGCAAAACGACTTGCGCGGATGAAGCGCGGTGGAGCGTCGACATTCAAGCTTGGTCCTGACGCTGTCCAGAAACGTTTGGTCCATGCACTGGAAAGTCGCAATCCGCGCCCCAGATACTACGTGACAGTCCCAACCTATGTGATGGGTTTCTTGAAGCGTGTTCTGAGCCATCGCGCACTCAGCCGTTTTCTGGCTCAGCGCGCGGATCAGGAAACCTGACGATGAATGACACGATTTCACTTTTTCCAAAGACTGCAAGAAGCGTGCTTGCACTGGTCGGGTTTGTGGGCCTGTGTCTTGTTGTCGGCGGGCTTGGGGCGGCTCTGACGAGCCCAAGTCTTGAGCCTTGGTATGCAGGCCTTCAAAAGCCGAGTTTCAATCCGCCTGGCTGGATTTTTGGCCCGGTCTGGACAACGCTTTATATTATGATGGGCTACGCCTTGTGGCGTGTCTGGTCGCATGAGTCACATCCATTGCGAGTCAAAGCGGTCCAGATGTTTTTTGTCCAGCTTGTGCTGAATCTTTGCTGGTCCGGTGCATTCTTCTTCATGCAGAGCCCGAGTCTCGGTCTGGTGGTCATAATTTGTCTGCTGGCAGCAATCGTGACAACAATGTTCCTGTTTTTCAGGCTGGACAGGTTGGCGGGTGCGTTGTTTGTGCCCTATGTGTTGTGGGTTGGGTTTGCAACTGTTCTCAATCTGTCGATTTTCTTATTGAACTAGGTGAAAAATGGAATTCTTGTCCAAGGGACTGATTGGGGTGGCGCTTGCTGCCGTTGTGATCGTGCTGTTGCTCGGTCTTTACAATATGATGCGCGGCGGGGACTCAAATCGCTCCCAGAAGCTGATGCGATGGCGGGTGATCCTGCAATTCGTAGCCATTGTGGTGGCAATGGCGGTTTTGTATTTCACATCTCGTTAGAGTATGTCTGCGCATGAATAAAGCAAGCTCCAGACAGGTCCTCTCATGGTTATACTGAACATAATTTACACGAAAACCGGAGACAAGGGCACGACGGCTCTTGGCAATGGGGAGCGGCGGGCGAAATTCGATTTGCGAGTGACCGCCTATGGGACGGTCGATGAGACAAATGCAGCTATTGGTGTGGCGCGGCTTCATACGCAGGACGCCTTTCTCGAACTGGATGGCATGCTCAATCGCATCCAGAATGACTGCTTCGATCTGGGAGCTGATCTGGCAACGCCGGACAAGGGCGAGGATCTGGGCTACGAGCCTTTGAGAATTATTGAAAGCCAGGTTCAGCGCCTTGAGGGTGACATTGACGCGTTGAACGCCGATCTGCAGCCCTTGCGATCCTTTGTTCTGCCAGCCGGATGTGCAGCATCTGCACATCTTCACATGGGGCGGACCATTGCCCGACGGGCCGAACGGCTGACTGTGGAATTAGATAGTCACGCGGATGAACCGGTGAACCCGTTTTGCATTCAGTATCTCAATCGATTGTCGGATTTTCTGTTTGTCGCTGCGCGTTGGGTTAATGACAAGGGCAATGCGGATGTGCTCTGGATTCCCGGCAAGAACCGCTAAAGCCTCTCCGGCACAGGACAACCGATGTTTCTTCCCCTTCATGATGCCAATCCACTGATCCATGTGAACCGGCCCTATGTGAACTGGACGCTTATTGCGGTTACGGTCGCTGTCTTCGTGTTCTTTCAAACCCCGGTCGCGCCTGGCTATTCTGAAATCTTTCCAGCGTCCTTTGGCGTCATTCCGTCGGTGCTGTTCGAAACCCGCGCCTTGCCACCTGATTTGCAATTTATACCTGCGGATTGGACTTTGGTATCTTATGCCTTTTTCCACGGTGGCTGGATGCATCTGCTGGGAAATATGCTGTTTCTGTGGGTGTTCGGCGACAATATCGAGGATGCGCTTGGTCACATCAAATATCTGCTTTTCTACCTTCTGTGCGCTGCTGGTGGCGGTTATGCTCATGCGTTGTTCTATCCAACGTCGGATGCGCCTCTGATCGGCGCTTCAGGTGCTGTTGCCGGGGTGGTTGCAGCCTATTTGATCCTGCACCCTCGCGTTAAGGTCTGGGTTCTGGCGCTTGGACGGATTCCGCTTCGGCTATCCGCAATGTGGGTTCTGGGTGCCTGGGTCTTGATGCAGTTTTACAATGTGTATGCCGCTGCAGACAGTGAAGTTGCCTGGATAGCGCATATTGGTGGGCTTCTCAGCGGTGCTGTTCTGGTTGTTCTCCTGAAGCGCCGTGGGGTGGCTTTATTCGACCGGGACCTGACCATTTCCTGACACCGGAATATACGATGAATTGTGTTGTTTCGCGTCGTTGACAGGGTAGGGGGGCACCGATAGGTTCGCTACAAATTCCGCATATGCCGGATGCATTCTGGAGATTATCATGAAAATACTGGTGCCTGTAAAACGGGTGGTGGACTACAATGTGAAAATCCGCGTGAAAGCGGATGGATCAGGTGTTGAACTGGCCAATGTCAAAATGGCCATGAACCCGTTTGATGAGATTTCTGTTGAGGAAGCTCTGCGGCTGCGTGAAGCTGGCAAGGCCAGTGAAGTTGTCATCGTTTCCATCGGGCCGCAACAGGCGCAGGAAACCATTCGCACAGGTCTGGCCATGGGCGCTGATCGCGGCATATTGGTGGTGCATGACGATCTGGTTGAGCCGCTGGCGGTTGCGAAGATTTTGCAGAAAATCGTTGAAGAGGAAAAGCCTGATCTGGTGATCGCAGGCAAACAGGCGATCGATGATGATTGCAATCAGACCGGCCAGATGCTTGCGGCACTGCTGGGCTGGTCACAGGGCACATTTGCATCGGTGCTGGCTGTGGGCGATGGCGAAATGGATGTGACGCGGGAAGTTGATGGCGGTTTGCAAACCGTCAAGCTGAAACTGCCGGCGGTCGTGACAACAGATTTGCGTCTCAACGAGCCGCGTTATGCGTCGCTCCCCAATATCATGAAGGCGAAGAAGAAGCCGATTGATAGCAAAACGCCAGCCGATTTCGGTGTTGATATGACCCCTCGTCTGACCGTTCTGAACACAGTTGAACCGGCCAAGCGGGAAGCCGGTGTGAAAGTGGCTAATGTGGCTGAACTGGTTGACAAGCTGCGCAATGAAGCCAGCGTACTTTAAGGAAGGGATAAGCGATGACGACTCTATTGATAGCGGATCACGATAAGCTAGCTTTGAACGACCCGACCCTGCGCGCCATCAGTGCTGCTGCTGGTCTGGGGGCGCCTGTTCATGTTCTTGTCGCTGGCAGTGGCAGTGCGGATGCGGCAGCTCACGCTGCCAAAATTGCAGGCGTGGAAAAGGTTCTGCATGCAGAGGCGGCGGCTTATGATCATTTGCTTGCCGAGCCAATGGCTGCGTTGATTGTGTCTCTGGCTGGAAACTACACCGCGCTCGTAGCCCCCAATACGACGAACGGCAAGAACATCATGCCGCGTGCGGCGGCGTTGCTGGATGTGATGCAGATCTCAGATATCACGGCGGTCATCAGTGCTGACACGTTCGAGCGCCCGATCTATGCGGGCAATGCCATTCAAACGGTGCGGTCCAATGATGCGACCAAGGTGATCACCATCCGGACATCGGCTTTTGCTGTTGCCGAAGAAGGTGGTTCTGCCTCCGTTGAGGCGGTGTCAGGTGATGAAGGGCCTTCCCTGTCCTCATATGTTGGCGAGGATGTCTCCAAATCCGAACGCCCTGAGTTGACTTCAGCCAAAATCATTATCTCTGGCGGTCGCGCACTTGGTTCATCGGAAAAATTCCAGGAGGTCATCATGCCTGTGGCTGACAAGTTGGGTGCGGCTGTTGGCGCTTCACGCGCTGCGGTTGATGCCGGCTATGCACCCAATGACTGGCAGGTCGGGCAGACCGGTAAAGTGGTTGCTCCAGATCTTTACATTGCTTGCGGTATTTCAGGTGCCATTCAACATCTGGCAGGTATGAAGGACAGCAAGATCATCGTAGCGATCAACAAGGATGATGAAGCCCCGATTTTTCAGGTGGCTGATTACGGACTTGTTGCCGATCTGTTTGAAGTGCTTCCACAATTGGAGATTGAACTCGACAAGGGATCATGATGTTTGGTCATCAGAAACTAAATCGAGGTGTCGTTTATTGTGCAGGTCTTTAGCCTGATGAAAATTTAGGCTATCATTCATTTAGCTGCACAATAAAAAAACAGATTGCAAATTCTGCTGCAGTGCAACACAGTCTGACTCACTCAAGATTTTGACCGGAATGAACAATGACCGAAATTAAATCCGTAGGCGTTATCGGCGCAGGCCAGATGGGCTCTGGAATTGCCCATGTGAGCGCGTTGTCAGGCTATGATGTCTATTTGTACGATGTCTCTGAAGACCGGATAGAAGAGGGTCTTGCAACGATTACGGGCAACCTCGGTCGGCAGATGAGCAAGGGTCAGATTACCGAGGCTGAGCGGGATGCCGCAGTCGCAAGACTGCATGCTGCCAACGGCATGGAGGCTTTGGCAGATGTGGACCTTGCCATTGAGGCGGCCACGGAAGACGAAACTGTCAAACGCAAGATTTTTGCAGCCTTGTGTCCGGTTCTGAAACCAGAGGCGATGATTGCATCGAATACGTCGTCGATTTCCATCACCAGGCTGGCGGCCACCACAGACCGTCCGGAGCGGTTCATGGGAATTCATTTCATGAATCCGGTTCCCATCATGAAGCTTGTGGAACTGGTGCGCGGCATTGCAACAGAAGATGAAACCTTTGAGGCGGCAAAAGTCTACGTCCAAAGAATGGGTAAAACCATCACCGTGGCGGAGGATTTCCCGGCTTTCATCGTAAACCGCATTTTGCTGCCGATGATCAATGAGGCGATTTATACGCTTTATGAAGGCGTCGGGTCGGTTGAGGGGATTGATACGGCTTTGAAACTGGGCGCAAATCATCCCATGGGCCCGCTGCAACTGGCTGATTTCATCGGCCTTGATACCTGCCTGTCAATCATGCAGGTCCTTTATGAGGGGCTTGCTGACAGTAAATACAGACCGTGTCCGCTTCTGGTGAAGTATGTCGAGGCTGGCTGGTTGGGCCGCAAGACCAATCGCGGCTTTTACGATTACCGTGGTGATGAGCCTGTACCCACCCGCTAAAACACATCATACCAACCGTGCTTTAGCTCAGACCTCGCATAAATCTTGACATCATTGCTTGGACTCGGCTTGTTAACCGAGCATCGGGGTGTGATGAAGCGCCGCTGAATGTCTTGGAGCGTTTCTTGGAGCCAACTGACGAAACCCCCGAACGGTTTAACATCGCTGCCTATGCGCTTGGCCGCATGGCGGCGACCAAACCTGACAATGTTGCGTTGATGGTGTTTGACGGCACCACTCACGAACCCTCTGACGTATGGACCTATGCGGCGCTGGAAGATGCGGTTTTGCGCACCACCACCGGCCTGCAGTCGCTGGGCATAAAGATGGGGGACCGTGTGTTGCTGCGCATGGGCAACACCGTCTGGTTTCCGATTGTCTATTTTGCCTGTTTGGCAGGTGGGTTTGTGCCCGTCCCAACTTCGGACAGGATTACCCAACGCGACCTTGATCAAATCGCAAAAGACTGTCGGCCTGTAATTATTGCCCATGATGGTGCTACCTCGCTGCCATCAGACCAGATGGGGTCCAAGATATTTGGTCCTGCTGATCTGGAATTTTTGGCGCAAAGCCCGCTGGGGCTCTATGCCCGCACCTTTTCCTACGATCCGGCCTATCTGATCTACACCGATGGCACATCCGGCCCGCCACGGGGGGTGCTGCATGCGCATCGCGCCTTGTGGGGACGCTTGCGGCACCATAAAGAATGGATGGGTCTGACACAGAAGGACCGGATGCTGCACACCGGGGCCGACAGTTGGCCGCGCAGCATCGGGTTTGGTCTCATGGACCCAATGTGCTGTGGTGCTTCCATTGTGCTGTTGTCGCCGCCGGATTTACGTGGCGTTTTCGACAAGGCGCTGCCGCTTCTGGTGGAACTGACCGGGGCTACGATGGTTGTGGCAATGCCGGCGCAATACAACACCGCCCTGAAAAGCGGAACAGTCGACGCGGGTGCCATGCCGACGCTGAAAAAGGCAATTTCCACCGGTGCACTGCTGTCTGCCAGTACTGCGGAGAGGTGGCAAGCCGCCACGGAAAAACCCATTTATGATGGGTATGAACTGGCCGAAATCGCCTGTCCGATTTTCAGCGGCCCTAATTGCCCCTTGAAACCCGGCAAGATCGGCAAGCCTGCGCCTGGCAGCAAGATGGCAATCCTGGCTCCGGATGCGGGTTTGAAAAGCGTTGCCGTTAATCAGATCGGGGTCATAGCCACCCATCGTTCCGACCCTGCATTGATGCTTGGATACTGGAACGATGCAGAGACCACAAAGGCTTCTGTTCGGGGCGCCTGGTTCATGACTGGAGATCTGGCGTTGCGGGATCAGGATGGGTACATCCAGTATGAGGGGCGTCTGGATTTTCTAGTGAATGTCGAGGGCTATCGGGCAAACCCTGAGGAAATCGAAACAATCATTTCCACTTTGCCGGAAATCAAGGAAGTGGCGGTGGCTGAAGGGTTGGTGCCCGGCAGCGGCACGGGCCTTGTCGCCTATGTGGTGCCGGAAGCCGGCGCAAAGCTTGTGCCGAACGAGCTGAACCGCAATCTTGCGCTGCTGCTGGTCGATTACAAACGGCCCAAGAAATGGGTTGAAGTGGACGGACTTCCAAGGACCGCCAGTGGCAAGCTGGCGCGGTTTGTGCTGGCGCAGGCAATTGCCTCGTAAACGAAATATAAAGGTTTCAATTCTAGGTTTGAAGCATGGAACCAACTGTTGCAGCCGCCTTGATGACAACCTCCACGCAAGCAAAAATTGCTGGCGCGGTTGCTGCACGCATGATTCAGATGGACCAGGATGCAGCACAAACGCTGATTAACGCCGTGCAGGAAAGCAGTGATAATCTGCAGGCCATTGCCGGTAATCTGGCGAGTGGTGTCGGAAACAGCGTCGATTTTTCCGCTTAGGTTCTGCCCGAATTTCTCTCGATTTCAAATGTTTCCGTATAAACGAGAAAGGCTCCATGACTTAGCCAGCCTGTTTTGAGTTCAGGCGCTCAAGCCATGCAGAATCATATCGATATGAGCGTTGAGGTACTGTTCGATATCAATCGGATCCTGCGCTTGAAACGTCAGTCCCCAAAGCACGGCCATAATGGTGGGGGCCATGATCAATCTCGGCTCTCTGGCTGCTGGCCCATCCCGGATTTCCCCGCGCTCAATTCCACGTTTGATAATATGCGACAGAATGGTGACGCCCTTGGATGTGACTTCCCTGTGGTAGAGTTCGACGAGATCGGGAAAACGTGGCCCCTCGACGATCAAAATGCGGATGACGCCTGAAATCTCGTTGCCGACGAATTGCTTGTAAAAGTGGGTCAGAACCAGTTTCAGCAAGGCATCCGTCTTGCCTGGAAAGTTTGCAACGGTCTCCTCAAACTGATCCAGCGAGAGCACGACACGTGACCGGACCACGGCCATGAACAGTTCTTCCTTGCTGTCAAAATAGCGGTAGATGGTGCCTTTCGCTATGCCTGCGCGCTTGGCGATGTCTTCAAGGCGTGCCGCTGCCAGCCCTTTCGTGGCAAATTCCTGAAGTCCGGCTTCAATGATTTCGCCAGGACGCGCCGCTTTTCTGCGTTTTGGTTTTTGAGAGTCTGGTTGTGGTCTTGTCATAATGTGTCAATGGCATCAGGTTTTTAATGACTTTTGGGTCATTATCTGTTTTAATGAGATTCAGCTTGGTATTGTTGTCTGCCAGTTTGGGACAATGTGTCAAAGAATTCTGTGTTTTTAGCGGGAATGACGGTGTGAAACAGCCTTCGGATCGATCCGATGACCTGCCAATGATGGTGATGGATCACAGTGAGGCGGATTCGATCGCTTTGGCTGCAGGGGCACGTCGTTTCGGGCTGAAACGGCCCTCCCGGCTTGTCTTCATACCACTGTTTCTGGTGACGCTTTTTGCGGGCGGTATTGTCGGACTTTACTTCCAACCGCCAGGTCTGAAAGTGTTCTTTCAGTTGGTGGGACTCCAGCCGGGTGGTGGGAGCAACAGCCCCATAGCGATTCCGGTGGCGCACGCCGGAGACGCTGATCCGGGTGCTGAAATCCCCCAATTGGTTGCCGGACTTGGGCGTCTGATCCCCAAGGGTGATGTCGTGACAATTGCATTGCCTTTCGGCGCCAGCGATGCGCGGATCCGCGAAGTGCTGGTGCGTGCGGGAGACAAGGTCGCGAAAGGCGATAGGATTGCAATTCTTGACAGTCTTGATCAGTTGGAAGCACTGGTGGAGACGGCGCAGGCCAATGTTGCCGTGCATCAGGCGACCCTCAATCAGATGCGTGATACCGTGCGGGCAAGCATCGCCGAAGCCGAGGCATCCTTGCAAAGAAGCCAGGCTGCGGCGGAGATTGCCCGGCAGGATTTCGAACGCACAAAATCACTCTCCGATCGCGGTGTTGCTTCACAGGCGGCGCTGGATCAGGCACTTGCGGTCAAGGTTCAGGCCGAGCGCGCTGTCGAGCGCGATTCCGCAACACTCTCGCGTTTCACCAGCAATGGCATAGACGCGCAGGTTGATGTGATCGTGGCAGCCCGCAATCTGGATTCTGCAGAAGCCGAACTGCGCAGGGCTCGGAGCGATCTGTCAAAGGCGATGGTCGTTTCACCAATGGATGGCACCATCCTGGATGTTCATGTGCGCGCTGGTGAAAAGGCGGGGGCGGAAGGTGTCGCTGATATTGGCGATATCGAAAATATGACCGCTGAAGTTGAGGTATTCCAGAACCAGATTGCTCAGATCGCAATTGGTCAGAGCGTCGAGATCGTTGCCGACGCTTTGCAGCAAAAATTGACAGGAGTGGTCTCCGAAATTGGTCTTGAAGTCGGGCGACAGACCGTAACCGCTGACGATCCTGCTGCAAATACAGATGCCCGTGTGGTCGATGTCATTGTCCAGCTGGATCAGGCCTCTTCGGACATGGCCGCGCGGTTTACCAATCTGGAAGTGGTTGCGCGGATAGCTGTGGGGCGCGAAAATTGACCGCGATCCTTGCACGTCTGCTTGGCCGAATGCCAATTGGATGGCTGCAACTGTTGCACAATAAAACCCGTTTGGCGGCGGCTGTGGCCGGAATCGCCTTTGCCAATATATTGGTGTTTGTGCAACTCGGCATCATGTTCGCCCTGAATACGACGGTCCTGTTGCCTTATACGCTGCTTGATGCGGACATCATTATGTCCTCGGCTGATTCCAATACATTGATTGGTGGTGGCAATGTTCCACGGCAACGCAGTTTCGAGGCGCTGTCAGTTCCTGGTGTCGCCAGTGCCGTTTCTCTGTTTATCGGCAATGTCGACTGGACCCGGGATGATGGCAACACAACCAATCTTCAGGTGTTGGCAATCGATCCTTCGCAGGGCGCTTTTGTTGTCCCTGAAATTCGCAACAAGATCGCCAATTTGTTGCTGGTCGATACAGTTCTGTTTGATCGCAGGACACGGGGCGCAGATACACAGCGCCTGTCAGAAATTTCGCCAGACAATCCATTGAAATTTGAAGCGCGTGGACGCACGCTGACAGCGTCCGGTACCATCAGCATAGGCGGTGGATTTTCATCCGATGGCTATCTGGTGACATCGGATCAGACATTTCTGCGTCTGTTCAACAGCCGCATTGGCGGTGCACCAAATCACATCTTGCTCAAGACCGATCCCGGTGCTGATGTGGATGCCATCGTCGAGAAACTGCGTGTTTTGCTGCCGGAAGAAAAGTTGAAAGTGCGCAGAGTTCTGGATGCGGCCAAGGCCGATCAGCGCTATCAGACAACAGAACGACCGACCGGCCTGGTATTCGGCTTTGGTGTGGTGATGGGGGTGATTGTCGGTCTGGTGATTGTCTATCAGCTTCTGTCGACCGATGTTGCTGACCATCTAAAGGAATATGCCACTTTCAAGGCCATGGGCTACGGTCAGTCTTTCTTCATGGGGATCATTTTTGAAGAAGCCATGATATTGGCGATTTTTGGGTTTGTGCCAGGGTTCATCATCGCCAGTATCCTCTATCAGATTCTGAATTCCGTCACCGGGTTACCTGTGTTGATGGATGTGGCCCGTCCGGTTGCTGTGTTTCTGGGTACAATTGCGAGCTGTTCCATTTCCGGCGCGATCGCCACCCGTCGGCTGGCCAGTGCAGACCCGGCAGAACTGTTTTAGAGTGCCGTTGTGACAGATCAGATGTTTCCCATTATCACCAAAGGACTGAACCATTGGTTTGGCGAGGGGGAAGCTCGCAAGCAAGCAATTTTTGATGTGAATCTGTCGATTGAAGCTGGAAAGCTGACCATTTTGATGGGGCCATCAGGGTCCGGTAAAACCACATTGTTGACGCTTATCGGGTGTTTGCGGGAAGTGCAGGAAGGCAGCGTTCACTTGATGAGGCAGGAACTGAATGGCGCGGCCGAGGCCAAGCTGGTTCTCGCTCGCAGGAAGATGGGTTTCATCTTTCAGGCTCACAATCTGCATGAAAGCCTGTCTGCCTTGCAAAATGTGCAGATGGGGCTTGAGGTGCATGGCGCAATTCTGTCAACCAAAAGACATCAGTTCAAAGAGGCATCAGCATATCTGTTGAGCCTGTTGGGATTGGCTGACCGGTTGCATTATCTGCCTGGCAATCTGTCCGGGGGCCAAAAGCAACGTGTTGCCATTGCGCGGGCGCTCGTGGGCAATCCGCGCATCGTCTATGCCGATGAACCGACGGCTGCTTTGGATAAGGAATCCGGTGCCAACGTGGTGCGTCTGCTGAAACAACTCGGCCGAAAACGTGGCACCACAACGGTCATGGTGACACATGATAATCGTATTCTGGAGATGGCCGACCGGATCATCACCATGGAAGAGGGACGCATTGTCGATGACAAGACGATTGGTGGTCAATAAGGCCGGTCGTCGTCGTCGATTATCTTATTTGCCCGAACCGTTGTTCCTTGGGATCAGTCTGTTCCATCAGACGGGCGATGTGTGATGCAGTGTTGTTCTGTTTGTTTTCTCTGTCACCTGCCGGAGTAACCATAATGATTACACCACCAATGTCACCCAGCGCTGTGTGCCAGGGAATGATGGATGCACCGGCTGAAGAGGACGCTTCACGCTTGTCGCCATTTTGCAGCGCCATGGTGCGGTGGACAGTTTCGCCATTGAGGGCACGCTTGTGTTCGTCGCGCCATTCTTTGGGAACTTCCGGCAAGACTTCATAATGCGATCTGCCGATAAAACTATCGGGCTCCTCCAGATTGTGGAACTCTGCCCAGGCTGGACTGATTTGCAGGTAACACATCTTGCGATCGAGGATTGCAATTGGTGAGGGGGAATTGGCGATGATCGAGCTGACCAATTGTGCCCTTGTTTTGGAAATGTTTTTGTCAGAGATGCTCTGGGTGACATCGCGGAAGATGCCATAGACATTTTTGACGTTGCCATCCGCATCCAGTTCAACCGAAGCGATAGCCTGAACAAACCGCATTTTTCCATCGGCTCGTCGCAGCCGCAACACAAAATCAAAACCATTCTTGTTGGCGATTGCATCACCGATAAGAAACTCGACCGTTTTTGCGTCGGAGGGATGGTACAATGCAACAGCTTTGCTCATACTGACCGCGCCTTCGCGGGGTTTCATGCCATGGATGTGATAGACGTTCTCAGACCACCAGACTATGCCCGTATCGGGTTCAACGCGCCAGAAACCGAAGGGCTCAGCCTGAAGCAACAAGTGGAGCAACAATTCAGGTTTTACACTTAGGGATTCAGTCCGAAGACTAGCAGGGTCAAACTGATCGTATCTGACTGGGTTTTTCAATTCGTGTACCAAAGTTGATTATTATTAGAATTAAGTATGGTGAACTGCGCACGTTAACAAGTCTCGATGGGATAGTAAACACGCGGAAATGCGCCCTTAGGTATGCGAAAGGTTGGGGTTTGACCAGCAAAGATATTGAAAATTTTAATCTTCGGATAACCACACATATCGCACTGTGCAAGGTGACGTAGGGTCCCCTTGACGTAAGGGCCTATCCGGTCGGATCAGCAGTCTCATTTTTTTCAATTAGAGCGCCAACAAGTGCCTTCGCATCATCGCTGTCCCAATGTGCGGGACCCGATAAATGAGCGACCAGACAGCCATTTTTATCCACAATCAGTGTCGTTGGCATGCCAAAAGCGAGGCCTTTTTGCTTCAGAGTGTTGAAAATGCCGGTTGACCGGTCCGCATAGAGCGGAAGATTCGAAACATTTATCTCGTCAAGAAAGGCCAGCGGACGTTCCGCACCCTTGGTGTCGAGATTGACCGCGACAACCTCAAAATCTTCACCGCTCAACGCGGTTTGCAGGTTTGATAATGCAGGCATTTCAGCCTTGCACGGTGCGCACCAGGTGGCCCACAAATTGAACACCACGGATTTGCCTTTCCAGTCCGCCAGAGTGATGCCATCACCCTCTGGGGAATTGAAAGTCAGATCACCGACATAGTCTGGTTCTTTTGCCAGTTGGAGAGCAGCCATTTCGCCCTGAATGAATGGGTCAAGTGCTGCAACACTTTCAGAGTTGGCTGGACAGGATGTGGCTGAATTGGCCACAACTGTAGCACTATCATGGACATCGCCACCCAGTTTCCCGTATAGGAGCAACGATCCTGCGATCACGCCTGCAATGGCAGCCAATAGCAGCACTTTCATGACAACATCCTGTTGTTTGTTCGCACAAGCCCGCACAGACCCCATTTGGGAGCTGCGCAGAATATACGAAGGTCAATTATGTCCAAAGGTCCAAACACGCCACAAGGCACATCGGAACACATTGAGAGCCCCTTACACACCGCCTCAACGGATACCGCTCCTTCGAATACGATGTGGGGCGGACGTTTTTCTTCGGCACCTGATGCCATCATGGAAGAAATTAACGCCTCAATCGATTTTGACAAGGCCATGTTCCGCCAGGATATAGCAGGTTCCAAGGCTCATGCGGCGATGCTTGAGTCTCAAGGCATCTTGTCTCATGAAGATGTGGCAAAAATCGTTCACGGTCTAGACACGATTTTGCGAGAAATCGAAACCGGTCAATTCACGTTCTCCCGGCAGCTGGAAGATATTCACATGAATGTCGAGGCCCGCTTGCGCGAGTTGATCGGTGATGCCGCAGGGCGCCTGCATACCGGGCGCTCGCGCAATGACCAGGTTGCGACCGATTTCAAACTCTGGGTGCGAGACACAATTGACGCGCTTGATGGCGCTCTTGCGGGCTTGCAGAAAACGCTTGCTGAAAAGGCACTTGAGCATGCGGCGGTGTTCATGCCGGGCTTCACGCATCTGCAATCCGCCCAACCTGTGACATTTGGTCACCATCTGATGGCCTACGTTGAAATGCTGGGTCGGGACAGGGGCCGGTTTGCCGATGCCCGAAAGCGCCTCAATGAAAGCCCGTTGGGGGCCGCAGCTCTTGCAGGTACATCGTTTCCGATTGATCGGGACATGACTGCCAAAGCGCTTGGCTTTGATCGACCCACTGCCAATTCCCTGGACAGCGTATCTGATCGTGACTTCGTTTTGGAGGCGCTGTCGGCTGCGACCATCAGCGCCATGCATTTGTCGCGCTTTGCCGAAGAGCTTGTGATCTGGTCTTCTGCCCAGTTCCGGTTTGTGCATTTGTCAGATAAATTCACCACCGGCTCATCCATCATGCCGCAGAAGCGCAATCCGGATGCCGCAGAACTGGTGCGCGCGAAAATCGGGCGTATTGCCGGGGCCTATCAGGCACTTGTGATTGTCATGAAGGGCTTGCCACTGGCCTATTCCAAGGACATGCAGGAAGACAAGGAACAGGCGTTTGATGCGTTTAATGCCTTCTCGCTTGTGATTGCAGCAACCGCCGGCATGGTTGCCGACCTGGAACCCAATGAAAAGGTACTGGCGAAGGCGGCTGGCAGTGGATTTTCCACGGCAACCGATCTTGCCGATTGGCTTGTCCGTGTGCTCGGCCTGCCATTCCGCGATGCGCATCATGTAACCGGGCGGATTGTCGCGCGTGCCGAGGAACTGAACTGTGATCTGCACAAGGTGCCGCTGGCAGACATGCAGTCCATAGAGCCAAAAATCACAAAAGATGTCCTGGGTGTTCTGAGCGTGCGCAAATCCGTCATGAGCCGCGTCAGCTATGGCGGTACCGCACCAGCCAATGTGCGCAAGCAGGCCAAACGTTGGCTGCGTGCGCTGGAGCGGTGAGGGGCGAAGCGATATAGATGACCTGCAAGCTGCCTCTTGAAATCCGGAGCAACTTGCGACAAAAGGTTGTTAATTGTATTTGTGTAAATTGAAAAAACGTGATTTTCGCAAAAAGGAGCCTTCCGTGACACGTAAGCAGATGAACGCCGCCAGCCTGATTGGCGTATTGACCTTGGCACTTGCGCTCGGTGCTTGTGGCCGCCGTGGTGCCTTGGAAGACCCGGCACCGACCTATCGCGGCGGTGGCAGTGGTTCACTGGAAGATGCGGTAATCGGGTATGATGCCCAGAAGCCTGATCGGAAATTCATCCTCGACGGCCTTATCTAAGCTTCAAAATGCTATGCCTGCCACTCGGGCAGGCTTGAGGAGAGCCGGTCTTGCATCATTTTGCCTATAAGGGCGGCGTTCTCCACGCTGAAGATGTGTCTGTGGCAGACATTGCTGCCGCAGTTGGAACACCCTTTTACGTCTATTCCACCGCAACATTGACGCGGCACCTTAAGGTGTTCAGCGATGCATTCGGCACGCTGAACCCGCTGGTTTGTTACGCCATGAAGGCGAATTCCAACCAAGCTGTTCTGACCACACTGGCGAATGCCGGTTCGGGTGCTGATGTGGTATCCGAAGGTGAGCTGCGCCGTGCGCTGGCCGCAGGCATTCCAGCTCAAAAAATCATGTTTTCCGGTGTCGGCAAGACGGCAGATGAAATGCGCTTTGCGCTGGAAGCCGGCATTCTCTGTTTCAATGTGGAAAGCGAGCCCGAGTTGGAGCGGCTTAATGACGTTGCCCTGTCTCTTGGCAAGGTTGCGCCTGTATCCTTGCGCATTAACCCGGACGTGGATGCCGGGACTCATGCCAAGATTTCAACCGGCAAGGCTGAGAACAAATTCGGCATTGCATGGCAACGTGCGCGAGAGGTTTATCGCCGGGCCGGAGCCCTGCCGGGTATCAAGGCAACCGGGATCGACATGCATATCGGATCTCAGATCACGGAGCTTGCTCCTTTTGATGCAGCGTTTGCGCGGTTGTCAGAACTGATTGGTGTCTTGCGGGCCGACGGACATATGATCGAACATGTCGATCTGGGTGGTGGTCTTGGCATTCCCTATCGCAATGACAACAATCCGCCGCCGCTGCCGGATGCCTATGCCGAAGTGGTCAAGAAACATGTCAGCGGTCTGGATTGCAAGGTGATCTTCGAGCCGGGTCGTCTGATCGCAGGCAATGCCGGAATTCTGGTCAGCAAGGTGATCTACGTCAAAGAGGGCGATGCCAAGAATTTCATCATCGTTGATGCGGCTATGAATGATCTGATCCGGCCCACCCTTTATGAAGCCTATCATGATATCTGGCCGGTGGTGAAACAGGCTGATGATGCGGTCGAAATCGTTGCCGATGTCGTCGGCCCTGTCTGCGAAACCGGGGATTATCTGGGGCTCGACAGAAAACTGCCAAAGCCGGTTCCGGGAGATCTGCTGGCAGTGATGTCCGCAGGTGCCTACGGCGCTGTCCAGGCTGGCACCTATAATTCGCGGCTCCTTGTGCCGGAGGTCCTGGTTCATGGTGATCAGTTCCACGTCATCCGGCCACGTCTCAGCTATGACGCCTTGCTGGCGCTGGACAGCGTTCCTGACTGGTTAGCGTGAGGCGGCACCATGTTGTGCCAGATCGCCGGTTTCTTCCGGTGAACTGTGACAGAACGACCTTTCCAAATTGTCATGCAGTGTGATCGCCTCAGCACTGGTCAAGCGTGCACTCTGTGCTAAAGTTTATACAGCAAGGTTTGGTTCGCACGGTTTCTGCATGCGCTTTTGGGAAATATAGTCGAATTTTCAGAGGCTTATGTGCGCCTTGCTCTTTCTGAGAAGGGTTTTGGACAGATGCCGGAAGAGCGGAATCAGACATTGAACAGTGCGTCCAACAGTGCGACGGATTTGTCATCAGCCACTTTGGCACGCCGGATTGCCACGCTGGTGAACCGCGGACGGGCGGTCCTGTTCTGGGAAGAGTTCTGGCCTGCAATCCTGCCGCTTCTTGGCGTTTTTTCGCTGTTTCTCATTCTGTCCTGGTTTGGTCTTTGGCTTGTTGTTCCTCCGATCTGGCGGACCATTGGCATGGTGTTGTTTGGTCTTGCAGCGCTTGCAGCGTTGTGGCCGCTGTTGCGCCTGTCCATTCCGGGCAAAGATCAGGCACTGAAACGCATCGAGCAGGTATCTGAAACCAGACACCGTCCCCTGTCCAGTTTTGATGATCAACCAGCCGTCATGGCAGCAGACAGCGCGGTTAGCCACCGGTTATGGCAGACCCATCAAGCCAGAAATATTGCCGCGCTCAAGGCGTTGCGCACGGGGTTGCCGCACCCTGCAACAGAACGTGTGGACCCGTTTCAATTGCGTGCTTTGGTGGTTCTGCTTCTGGTCGTTGCATTTGCCTATGCGGGGTCGGATAAAACCCGCCGTCTTGCGGCGCTTACGGACCCCTCGATCGACGTCACTCCGGCCCTTGCGCGCATAGATGCCTGGATCACGCCTCCGGATTACACACGACGGGCACCGATATTTCTGACGCGGGCAGCGGAGCTGGAAATCTCCGATGTCGTGAAAGTGCCGACCGGAAGTGTGTTCTCTCTTCAAAGCGATTCGGCTGAAGCTCTGGATGTGACCCTTATCCAGAACGGCGTGTCGCAGCCATTGTCATCGGGGCAGGATGAATCTGTCGCCGAAATTGGGGGGGAAACGGCAGCACTCAACCAGTTTCAGGCTATTCTTGATAGCGACGCTGAAATTTCTGTCTCCAGCGGTTTTGGTGAGACGCGCAGCTGGCAGTTTTCAATTATCCCTGATGAACCTCCCGAAATTGCCCTGACCGGGCAGCCTGAAGTTGCTCGAAGTGGTGCATTGGAGTTGGGCTACACCCTCAAGGATGATTACGGAATTGTGTCCGCAGACGCGGAATTCACACCATCGAAGGACCAACCTGCTGATGCTGTGCCACTTTATGAGGCTCCTGAATTGAGTCTGTCGCTTCCACGTTCGCGTGTTCGGGAAGGCAGTGGGCGGACCATCAAGAATTTGACCGAGCATCCCTGGGCCGGAATTGAGGTGACAATGGTGCTGACCGCAATGGATGAGGCTGAGCAAAAAGGCACTTCGCCATCGGTTGATCTGGTGTTGCCGATACGCTCGTTTCGTGAACCAATGTCCCGGGCCCTTGTGGAACAACGCCAGAATTTGGCGCTGGATGCAAATCAGGCTGGCAAGGTCAGTGTGGCGCTGGATGCGCTGTTGTTCGCGCCGGAAAAATTCATTGACAATGTGTCTGTCTATCTGGCGATGAATACAGCGCGGCGCCGTCTTCTGGTTGCGTCAGACCATGATGCTTTGCGCGCTGTTGCAGATCTGTTGTGGGATATTGCGCTGGCGATTGAAGATGGCGATCTGTCTGACGTTGAGCGGGATTTGAGGGCGGCACAGGAAGCCTTGCGCGATGCCCTGGAAAATGGCGCTACGGATGAAGAAATTGCCCGTCTCACTGAAGAATTGCGGCAGGCGATGAATGAGTATCTGGAAGCCCTCGCCCGTCAGATGCAGCAAAATCCGACAGCTCAGCAACAATTGCCATTCGATCAAAACGGGCAAATCGTCACGCCTCAGGATCTGGATCAGATGTTGGATCAGATTGAGGATCTGGCGCGCAGCGGCTCACGCGACGCCGCGCGTGAAATGCTGTCGCAAATGCAACAGATGCTGGAGAGTCTGCAAAATGGTCAGCCGCAAATGTCGCAGCAGCAACAGCAGATGCAGCAGATGATGCGCGATATGGGGGACCTGATCGAGCGTCAGCAAAGCCTCATGGACCAGACCTTTCAACAGCAGCAGCAGCAGCAACGCCAACAGCAGCTGGAAGGGCAACAGGGATCACAATCTGATGCCGACAGGCAACGTGCTTTGGAAGAGCTTCAGCAAGGTCAGGCGGAACTGCAGGAGCGTCTGCAGGAACTTATGGATCAGATGCAGCAAAACGGGATGCAGCCTGGCGGACAGATGGGAGAGGCCGACGGTGCCATGGGCGATGCCGAACAATCGCTTGGGGAGGGGCAGAGCGGGCAAGCACTTGGCTCCCAGTCTCAAGCGTTGCAGGCGCTGCGTGACGGCGCACAGGACATGATGCAGCAATTTGCCCAACAGGGGCAGCAGGGCCAGCCAGGCCAGCAGGGTCAACAACCGGGGCAGCCCGGGGGGGCGCCCTTTGGTCCCGGCCAGCAAGGCCAGCAAATGGGGCGCCCGGGCGGCATGCAAAATGGGATGGACCCACTGGGTCGACCGCAGCGCAGCCGTGGGACGGATGAGGGAAACAGTGTGAAGGTGCCGGGCGAAATAGACATTCAGCGCGCGCGGGAAATTCTGGATGCTATCCGCAAGCGATTGGGCGATATGGAGCGCCCTGATCTGGAACTGGATTATCTGGAGCGTCTCTTACCTCAATAGAGCTTTTCGGAGGGCGACCGGTCAGGCGGCAATCCGATCTGACAGCGCGCCGCTTACAGCGGTGCGTATGTCTGTCAGGGAGAAGGGCTTGGTGACAATGTTGCGCACGATTTTTTCAAGGCCTATCGCACGTTCCCGCTGATCGGCATATCCAGTCATGATGAGAATCGGCAGATTCGGCCAGGCGCGCGCTGCACGATGGGTCAACGCAATGCCATCCATGATGGGCATCTTGACGTCGGTCAGCAGCAGATCGAAGCAGCCACCCTCACTTTCCAGAGTGAGTAATGCCTCTTCACCATCTTCAGCGGTGACAATATCATGGCCATCCAATTGCAGGGCGCGACTGACAAAGGTGCGCACAGCTACATCATCTTCGGTAATCAAAATTCTGGCCATCATGGCTTCTCCAAACGCGATACAAAATTAACAGAGAAAACGCCGGGCTACACAGCCCGGTTAGGATTGTGTCATTCTTCTTCGGCAACAACACCGACAAAAGGCAATTCACGATAAGCATGGGCAACGTCCATGCCATAGCCCACTACAAAATAGTCTGGACATTCGAAGCCGACATAATCGGCGACAATGTCTGCGGTGCGTTTGCCGGTCTTGTCCAGCAGAACGGCAATCTGTGCGCTCGCAGCGCCACGCCCCATCATAAGGTCTTTGGCAAAGGAAATGGTGCGGCCAGATTCCAGAATGTCATCAATGAGCAATACATTACGTCCGGCTACGTCAGATTCAATGTCCCGAACGATGCGCACCGTTCCGCTGGATTTCGTATCTGTCCCGTAGCTCGAGAGCGTAATAAACTCGATTTCCGGTGACATCCCTGATTTGTGAAGCGAGCGAACAAGATCAGCCGCGAAAATGAAGCTCCCTTTCAAAACGGCGATAACCAGCAAATTGTCAGCGCCACTTTGCACGATTTCATCTGCCAGAGCGTCATTGCGCGCGGCCAGGGTTTCTGCGTCAATCAGAACGTTGATGTTTCGGTCTCGGATCAGTGCCACTTCGGATTCTCTCTAAAGACGGTTTAAACGGGGGTCGTTGCTTAGGAAACGAACATGTAATTCATCGGCGACATCGGGTGGAGAGGCAAGCACCGAACGAAATCGAACGGTTTCTCCCGGATTCAGGGGATTAAGGGATGCATCGTCCTGCCAGGCATACACTTCCCGATTGCGGCCACTCAGAATGAAATGGAGTCGCGGAATGTCTCTGGTCTTCTCCGAGATGTTGCGGACATTGCCTTCAACAACAAGGACCGCGACGCCATCTTCCGGACGCCGCACAGTGCGGACATCCTCAAACTGCAATCCATAAAGATTCACGTCACTGCCGACAAGGGCATAGAGACTTGCCAGATCAGGAAATTGCCGAACCATGAATTGGCGACCGACAAACAGCCCCGACACCAACAGGGCAGGCATGATCAAAGCGATCAGGAGCGCTATTTGATTTGCAAAGTTGAGACCACGTGCCCAGGTGATAAACTGGATGAGGTTTTGCCATCCGGTGGTCACTGCAAATTGAAGACCGGAAATTATGAAATGCAGCCATTTGTTTTTCTCGATCTGCTTCTTTAACCGAGCCATAAGCTGTTGCGGAAAAGGTAGAGTTTTATCAGCTTTTGAAAACTTGGTTTCTCTCTCGCGCTCTTCCTTGAGATCTTCTTCCCAGCGGTCAATGTCATCGCTGCGGGACTGTTCCTGCTGCAAGGCTGAATCCGTGCCAGATGTCTGACTGACCAGGCCAATGCCAAGCCGTTCGGGAATTCCTTCAGCCTGTTCTACAGGCGCAGCCTGCACCTGATCTTGCGTGTGATCGGGCGTGTTTTGCAGGGTTGTGGAGAGTTCCTGACCTGCACCATCGGGTTGGGCGGTCCAAACATGTCCACATTTTGCACATTTCATTTTGCGCCCATGGGTTCCCAATGCGTCTGAATTGAGCGCATATTTGGTATCACAATTGGGGCAAGCGATTTTCATGTTGGCTTAATGGGTCCTGACCCAAATATGTTCAGTTGTATCTATTCCTTTTTGGGCCAAGGATGTTAACGGTGTGACAATGCGGGCCTGAATCCGGCCCGTGTTGAATGATTTTTTGCGCTGGATCGTAAACAGCGTTAATGAAGTGAAAAAGTCAGGTCTGGGAAGCTGTCTTCAAGACAGGCAAACCCGTGAAAGGATGAGGCGGTCAATTGATCCGGTTTGAAAATGTTGGTCTGCGCTATGGAATGGGCCCTGAGGTTCTGCGCGACATCAGTTTCCAGATCGCGCCGCGTTCTTTCCAATTCCTGACGGGACCTTCCGGTGCCGGCAAGACATCTTTATTACGCCTGCTGTTCCTGTCGATACGCCCGTCACGCGGCCTGATTTCGATTTTTGGCAAGGATTCCGTCCAGGTTGGTAATGATGAATTGCCGGAAATCCGACGGCGTATCGGCATCGTATTTCAAGATTTTCGCCTGCTTGATCATATGACCACCTATGAGAATGTCGCTCTGCCGCTTCGGGTGCAGGGGATGGATGAGACCCGTTACAGGTCCGATGTGGTTGAATTGCTGGATTGGGTGGGTCTGGGTGAACGCATGCATGTATTGCCGCCGATTCTGTCGGGCGGGGAAAAGCAGCGGGCCGCCATTGCGCGTGCTCTGATCAGCCGACCGGATATATTGCTGGCTGATGAACCAACCGGTAATGTGGATCCTCCACTGGCGCGCAGATTGTTGCGTTTGTTCATTGAATTGAACAAGCTTGGCACAACTGTGGTCATTGCCACACATGATCTGGCACTGATTGACCAGTTCGATACCAGACGGTTTGTGTTGAAGGACGGACGGCTGCAGATCTATGACTGATCAGGAACAATATCCTCGATACAGAGCAGAGCATTCGGCAAAGGACACGGCCCGGACAGGTCTGCGTGTCGCCTTTGCGCCGATTCGGTATGCCGCGCGTTGGCTGGCTGGTCATCGGGATATGCGGCAGACGCCGATTGTGCCTCCGCAATCTGTTGCCGGAACTGCGCTGGTGGCCGTGATTGCGATCATGAGCTTTCTTGCATGCCTGACCCTGGCCGCGGTGACGATGGTGTTTGAGCAGGCCCAATTGTGGGAAAGCGATGTCAGCAGCGAACTGACCGTTCAGATTCGACCTTCCGATGGTGTGGATATCGAATTTGAAATTGAACGCGCCATTCGCATCACGCAGCGCGAGCCTGGAATTGGTCGTGTCCGTGCAATGGAGGAAGCTGATGGAGCTGCGTTGCTGGAACCTTGGCTTGGCGCCGGTCTTGATCTGTCCGAACTACCGGTTCCAAGGCTGATTATTGTCGACATCGATAATCCGGCGATGTTGGATGTGGGGCGTTTGCGGGCAAATTTGTCCGACAGTATTACAGGCGTTAGTGTTGATGATCACGGGATCTGGATCGATCAGCTGAAGCGCATCGCCAATGTCACCATTGCAACAGGCATCGGCATATTTTTGCTGGTGCTTGCCGCCACCTGTCTGAGTGTCGTATTTGCAACGCGTGGCGCAATGGCAGGCAATCAGGTTGTGATATCGGTGCTGCATTTTGTCGGTGCGCTCAACCGCTATATTGCCGGAGAGTTTCAGGGTCGGTTTCTGTTTATCGGCCTGAAAGGCGGGCTGATTGGCTGCATTGCAGCCGCAACCTTCTTTGTTGTTGGCGGTGGATTATTGGGTTTTCTGGAAGGGCCGTCGGGCGGAAGTCCCTTTCAGGCTCTGTTTGGCGGATTTTCGCTAACCCCTTTGGTGTTTATCGGCTTTGTGTTTGTCCTCATTCTTGTCAGCGCCCTGACGGCTGTTACCACGCGGATGACGGTGGAACGTTATCTGGCTACGGTGCAGTAGACCTGCGAAGGAATTTCCGTGATCTATCTTCGATCTCTTGTTTTCAATCTGGCTTTCTACACGTTTCTGTTTCTTCTTATGCTTTTCGCCTTGCCGATATTCCTTCTGCCGTGGAAATGGGTTTGGTGGGTGCCCACGACATGGGCGCGCACATCACTGTGGTTGCTGCGCGTTCTGGTTGGCATCAAGTTCGAATTGCGCGGCATTGAGAACAAGCCGAAAGACGGCGTGCTGATCGCCTCCAAGCATCAGTCAAGCTGGGAAACCTTCGTGCTTCTTTTTGTGGCTGAACGTCCGGCCTATCTGGCCAAGAAAGAGCTTTTTCTGATCCCGTTCTTCGGCTGGTATCTGTCCCGGTTCCGGCAGATTTCCATCAACCGGTCCCAAGGGACCAGTGCATTGAAAGCCATGATCCCGCAGGCAAAGGCCGCGATCAAGGATGGGCGCGATGTAATCATCTTTCCCGAAGGCACACGTCGGGCGCCCGGTGATCCACCATCCTATAAATTTGGCGTGACAGCGCTTTATCGCATCTTGAAAGTGCCGGTCCTGCCGATTGCTCTGAATGCGGGCGTGTTCTGGCCACGCCGAACCTTTCTGCGCTATCCGGGTACGATTGTGATGGAAATCCTGCCGCCTATCGAGCCGGGGCTGAAAGATGATGTGTTCAAGAAAGTGCTGATCGAGCGGATTGAAACGGCTTCCAACCGGCTGCATGAAGAGGCCAAGGCAGAACTGAAAGCGAATGGCTATAACAGATGAGTTGACAAATTTTAGATTTGTTCTATTTTTGTTCTCATGATGATTCAGCACAACACACCACAATTCGTAAGTCTCAGGAGCGGCGGCATCAGTTCCCGCTTTGCCAAAGTGTGCGGTCGTTCCGGGCGCACCTATATCGTGACCGAAATTCCGGCGTCCCTTCTGAATTCCTATCATGATTGTATTGCCATTGCAGTGGTGCGAGAGCGCATTGCCGGTGTCTGGTTTGCCTGTGAAGGTTGGCAACCCGAAGCGGAGTTCGCCGGACCCCAGATTGTAACGTCTGATGGTCGCAGGCCGGGATCGAACAGGAAGCCGGTGCGCTGGTTTCTGCATTTTCTGTCCGGATCAGACCCGGATGCAATTGATGATTTGCGGCCCGTCCTGTCGATCAGAGACCATCCCGCTGCGCCGCTTGCCTATCAGGAGCGGCATGCAGCCTGATCGCTGATCGCAGATTGTAAACTCAGGTGTCGTTTTGAAGCTGTCTTGTCAGCCAGGCAAGGGCAGGGTCGCTGGCGCCTGTCTCGGCCAGATGGGTCTGTGTATTGATGACATAGTCGGTGTTTGGCCCTGATTGTCCATGGCTGGAACTGACAAATGACAATTGGTCTTGCAGGTTCAGTTTGCCGGCATATTGCTGGTGATCGCGGTCAACCATGTAGCTGAGGGCCTGGACTGTTTCGCCGCTGGCGAGACGAATGGAGCGGGTTACTTCCTTATAGACCATGGTGACCTGCTCACGCTCCCGCAGATAGGCCAGCGTTGCCTGCCAGTTGTCCTCTTGCACTGCAAAGGCAATGCCCTTGCAGGTGCCGCCACGATCAAGACCCAAAACCAGTCCTGGGCGCTCGGGAGTTCCGCGATGGACATGAGAATACACGCACAGGCTGCGATGCGCGCCATACAAGAGCGCAGTTTCACGTCTTACATAGGAAAAACCGGGTCGCCACATTAATGAACCGTAGCCAAACACCCAAAAATGACGCATATGCACTCCGCGTTTCCTGATACAAGATGGAACAGCTTGCTGATGCATGACTGCCATTGCGGCTGGCATTGATTCAGCCCTGCAGGGCGGACGGTACAGGATGGACGCAACCGGATGCAAGTGTTCCAAATGGAAGGTTCTATGGCTCGTAAAGTTAAATGGCTGATGGCTGTTATCATCGGCGTTGTGATTGTGTGGTCTGCGCTGTGGTTTGGCGCAAGCATCGCTGCGGGAAAAGTGATTGACCGGGTCGAGCAACGCAGCGTGCGCATGGGGCGCGATGTCAGTTGCAATGAGCGTAGGGTTTCCGGCTATCCGTTTCACCTGGAAGTTTCCTGTCAAAGCGCAGGACTGGACGCCCGGGACCGGGGCATCGTTGCTGATATTGATGCTGTGAGAAGCGTGGCGCTGCTCTACAAGCCGGGCCATGTCATTGCCGAAGCCGATGGTCCGCTAACTATGACACTGTCACCTGCCGCTGGTTTGAGTGGTGAGTTGATCGGAAGCTGGAAATCGGCACGCTCCAGTGTGTCCGCTGGTATTTCAGGCCTGAAGCGCGCTTCTTTCGTCGCTGAAGATATCGATGTCAGTGCCACCGCCGAATCAGGCCTTGGTGGTCTTGAGCACCTGACGCTGCAGGGTGCACAGTTGCATCTGCGGCCCAACCCCGAGGTGGGCGCGGATTTTGATGTTGCATTGAACCTGAACGAGATTTTGACCACCCGTCTCGGCAAACTGTTGCCCGAAATGGATTTGGCACTGCTTGCAACAGCCCGAAATGTCGGGGAGGCGTTGGGCTTTGATCCGGACCAGTTGCTGAGGAACTGGCTCGCCAGTGGCGGTGCGCTGGACATTGAGCAGCTGAACTTCAGCAGTCTGGGTTTTATCGCAAATGCCTCAGGGCCAGTCAGCATTTCGCAGGATGGATCGGTCTCGGGACAGGTGAAACTTGAAATCACTGGTATCGATAATCTGCCCGATCTGGTGGCAAGTATCGCGCCGCGTTATCGCCAGAATGCAGAGCAGATTGCCACGACCTTTTCCGCCCTGTCCGGAAACAATCCCGATGGCAAGGTCACCATTCCCCTGTCGTTGCGCAACGGAATAGTCAGTGCAGGACTGCTGCCAATAGGCAGGATCCCGAATCTATTCTGACGCTTTGCCGCTGTCGCTTTTCTGCTGCCCCGAATTCAGGCCTGCCTGACGTCCGAAATCAGGCAGGTCAACTTCCTGACCGGCATCAATGATGGCACTTCGAATGCCGCGTGTATGGGTGAACAGGTCAAACAATTCGTCGCCCTTGCTCCAGCGGATGGCGCGTTGAAGGGCTGACAAATCCTCTGAAAACCGCGCCAGCATCTCCAACAGGGCGTCCTTGTTGTGCAGACAGACATCGCGCCACATGGTGGGGTCAGATGCAGCAAGCCGGGTGAAATCTCGGAATCCACCAGCTGAGTATTTCATGACCTCTGACTCTGTCACCGTTTCCAGATCATTGGCTGTGCCGACAATATTATAGGCGATCAAATGCGGCAGGTGGCTGGTGATGGCCAGAACCAGATCATGATGATCTGGTTCCATTGTTTCCATGTTTGCGCCACATGCGGTCCAGAACCGGCTCAACCGGTCAAGGGCATCCGCGTCAGTTCCCGGAAGCGGAGTCAAAATGCACCATCGATTGTCGAACAGGGTTTCAAACCCGGCATCAGGGCCGGATTTTTCTGTTCCGGCGACCGGATGGGCAGGAATGAAATGAACATTTGATGGAAGATGCGGTTGCATCTGATCAATCACGGAGCGTTTGACCGACCCCACGTCTGAAACAATTGCACCTGGCTTCAGATGTGGTGCGATTGCCTTTGCGGTCTCTTCGCTTGCGCCCACGGGCACGCATACAATGACGCAATCAGCGTCCTTGACTGCGTCAGCTACCTCCTGTGAATAGCTGTCGCCAAGCTGCAATTCTTCGGCGCGCTGCAAAGTTTCTGCGCGTCTTGAAGATATCGCAATGTGACCGGCCAGATTTCTGGCACGGGTGACACGTGCAATTGACGAGCCGATCAGACCAATGCCGATCAGTGCCAGTTTGTTGAAGACAGGTGTGTCCAGGACGGGGGTGTTTGGGCGCTGCGTCATTGAATGTGTAACTTACCTGCTCAAAAATTCTTTTAATGCCGTCAGAACCGCAAGATTGGCTTCTTCGGTTCCAATGGTGATGCGTAATGCATTGGGAAGTCCGTAAGCCGCCACACGGCGCACGACCACGCCCCGGCTTTGCAGGAACGCGTCTGCCTGCTCGGCTGGATGTTGATTGTCGCTTGGGAAATGGATCAGCAGGAAATTACCGACACTGGGCGTTACATCAAGACCCAACGCCTTGCAGGTATCGCCCATCTGTTTCAGCCAGAGTTCATTGTGATCGACAGACTTGGCAATGTGCTCAGAATCCGCAAGAGCGGCCTCTCCGGCAGCCAGAGCCGCTCCATTGACATTGAAGGGACCGCGAATGCGATTGATGGCGTCGATCACGCCTTCGGGGCCAAAGCACCAGCCCAGACGCAGATTGGCAAGGCCATAAATCTTGGAGAATGTGCGGGTCATGACCACATTGGCCGAATTGGCGACCAGCTCGATGCCTGATTCATAATCATTGCGACGGACATATTCTGCATAGGCGCCATCCAGAACCAGAAGAATGTCCGGGCGCAAACCGGCATGCAGACGCTTGACTTCGTTGAACGGGATATAGGTTCCCGTCGGGTTGTTGGGATTGGCAAGAAACACCATCTTTGTGCGCCCGGTGACAGCTGCCAAAATATCGTCAACATGCGCCGTATAGTCGCGTTCAGGCACGACGACCGGCTCGGCACCGGCGGCCAGAATGGCGATCTTGTAAACCAGAAAGCCATGTTCGGTATAAATCGCCTCATCGCCATCATCCAAAAAGGCATAGGAGAGAAGCGAGAGGATCTCATCAGACCCCGAGCCGCAGACAATCCGGTCCGGGTTGAGGCCGTGAGCATTGGCTATGGCATTGCGCAAGCGCGTGGAACTGCCGTCCGGATAGTCTTCCAGATGGCTCGAGGCCTGCAGCGCCGCAACTGCCTGAGAACTGGCACCCAGCGGATTTTCGTTAGATGACAGTTTGAAAACCTTGCCGCTTTTCGGATCAACGCCGCTGGCCTGGCTCTTGCCTGGAATATAGGGTGCAATCTTCAGCACTGAAGCACGCGGAACCGGGGCTTTGGCAGATGTGTCAGTCATAGTCGTTTCCTCTGGGGCAAGGGGCTGCTACTAACAGCCTTGTCCGTGTTTCAAAGTCGGGTCTTCATATGCGCCGTGACGCGGAAAATCAAAGAAAACATTGACAGTCAACAAGCCCTGACCGTAGCTATCCGCCGATTTCAGGAAAATGTGAGCATCAGCCAACACCATGTCGCAGTCAACTATCATCAGTGACCCTTTGACGTCTTCCCTGAAGGAAGCGCGTGAGCCGAGCGGTCAGGTTGTGCGGTTTGGCCCGGATGAGGGACTGGCCATGGATGCCGGTGCCAAACTGGCGCCGTTTCAGATCGCCTATCAAACCTATGGCACCTTGAATTCTGACAAATCCAATGCCGTTCTGGTGTGTCATGCCCTGACCGGTGACCAGCATGTGGCGACAAACAATCCGATCACCGGGAAACCCGGTTGGTGGGAGTCGATGGTGGGACCGGGCAAGCCGGTTGATACCAACCGGTTCTTCGTTATCTGCAGCAACGTCATCGGTGGATGCATGGGCTCCAGCGGCCCTGCCAACGAAACCGTTGACGGGGTGCCATACGGGCTGGGCTTCCCGGTGGTGACCATCAAGGATATGGTCAATGCTCAGGCGCGGCTTGTCGACCACCTCGGGATTGACCGGTTGTTTGCCGTTATTGGGGGGTCCATGGGGGGGATGCAGGTTCTGCAATGGGCCGTGAGCTATCCTGAGCGGGTTTACGCGGCGGTGCCGATTGCAACGGCTGCGCGCCACACATCTCAGAATATCGCCTTTCACGAAGTTGGCCGCCAGGCTGTGATGGCTGACCCTGACTGGCATGGCGGTGACTATTACAGTTTTGGCGTACGGCCGACCAAAGGTCTGGCTGTCGCGCGTATGGCCGCACACATTACCTATTTGTCGGAAGGTGCCCTGCACCGGAAATTTGGTCGCAATCTGCAGGAACGCGATGATATCACCTTCGGGTTTGAAGCTGATTTCCAGATTGAATCCTATCTGCGCCATCAGGGCATGAGCTTTGTCGACCGGTTTGATGCCAACAGCTATCTGTATATGACGCGGGCCATGGATTATTTCGATCTGGCACGGGAATTTGGCGGGAAACTTGCCCATGCCTTTGATCAGACCAGCACCCGGTTCTGCTGTGTGTCCTTCTCCAGCGACTGGTTGTTTCCGACATCGGAAAACCGGGCCGTTGTTCATGCCCTGAATGCGGCAGGCGCGAATGTGTCGTTCCTCGAGGTGGATACTGATAAGGGGCACGATGCTTTCCTGCTGGAAATTCCGGAGCTTTTTGACACGGTGGGTGGTTTTGTCCGCGCCGCGGCTGACGAATTGGGACTGGCAGAAACAGCATGAGTGAATCACGTACCGGCCCGTCAATTGATCTGACGATGACAGCGGACCCTAACCGGGCCGATTACCGCGTCATTTCCCAAATGATTCCCAATGGTGCCAAAGTTCTGGATGTGGGCAGTGGGGACGGGGCACTTATTGCGCTTTTGAAGCAGGAAAATAATATTGATGCCCGGGGCATCGAAATCAGCCAGAAAGGTGTCAGCCTGGCCGTGTCGAGGGGCATTTCGGTGGTGCAGGGGGATGCGGATGAGGACCTTTTCCACTATCCCGACAATGGTTTTGATTATGTGGTTCTGTCGCAGACCATCCAGGCGACCCGCAGACCGGAGATTGTCTTGCGTGAATTGCTGCGCATTGGCAGGCACGCCATCGTATCATTCCCGAATTTCGGCTTCTGGCGGATGCGTGCCCATCTGCTGTTTAAAGGCGAAATGCCGGTGACCGAGGATCTGCCCTACACCTGGTTTGACAGCCCCAACATCCATTTTTGCACGATTCGCGATTTTTTCGGTCTGTGTGACCATGTCGACGCCAGGATCGAAAACTACGTCGCACTTGGTGCCTCCCGCCGCCCGCTGCCGGATAGCTGGCCGCTGGCCGTGAAGAATATTGCTGGCGAGCAGGCGGTGTTCTTGCTGACGCGGAAGAGCGAGTAAGCGTGGCACACTAACCCTTGGTGGTTGCGCTTGTATCAGGGCGACTGAAACTCAGGACTTTTTGCCAACTGTTGTCGTGGTTCAACACAAAACCCTGTTGATAGAGGTGCTGGTAAAGCCCGGACAGAGCTGCGTCACCGACCAGATGCGGGTGAATTTCAACAATGATCCTGTCGATCGATTCGAGCGGTGCCCGTTTCAATGTTGCCACCTCCGCTCCTTCGATATCGAGAACCAGAACATTTGGTCGAAACGAATTTATAACTGATTCAATATCATCGCATGGGATGTTGATCTCATTCGTTCCACTCCGCGCAATGGCGCTGGATGACAATACATTGTCATGGACAAAAAATTGCAGGCTGCCGTCACTGTCCGACAGAGCCTTGTTTCGAATTTCAAACGAAAAGCCATTCGCGGCTGCGTTTTTGGATATGAGCGCATGAGAGTTGGGCGAGGCCTCGTAAACCAGAAGGTTTTCATTGCCGACAATGGTGGCAATTTGCATCGACACCAGTCCCAGTCCGCCGCCGCCTTCCAGAACACGGTCGTTGGGTTTGATGCTGCGCTTGATGATTGCCCGTTCGGCATCTTCATAATCTGCGCGCCACAAAGCGCGCTTCAACCCAAGTGGCATCTTTGGATCAAGAGCCAGATGAATCCCGTCAAAATCCACACGATTGCCGCCGAACCAGCGACGCCAGCGTGCAGATAACCAAGAGGCAGAGAGCGACTTGATATCTCTGTGGATAGTGTTGGACTCTTTCATCTGGGAGGCGGCCTTTTTACTGAACGGACACATGTTCTATGACCCAATTGCGCAGAATGATACATTCATTAAGCCCATTTGGCAGAGATGTTTGGTTTTTTAGTTTGGATAATCTCAGCCGACAAGTTATTTGGATTTCGCAAGGAGAAGTTCGCTAACGAGCTTCCGTTTGGATAATGAGCGGTAAACCGGTGGCGATCAGTACGAGTTTAAGAGGCAGCTTCAGACGATTTCGCAAGCTTCTGAAATCGAAGCGTGGCCGGAGCGCTGAAATGGGGAAATACAAGATTCCCCGTTCAGCGCCAATGGTGCGATCTGATGCTGGCTTGGCCTGCGTCACCATTTTGAAAGATGAAGCGCCTTACCTTGATGAGTGGATCACATTCCACCTTATGATGGGGTTCGATCATTTTTATATCTATGACAATGGATCAACCGATGGCACGCAAGAGGTGTTGGCCAAATACCAGAAGCTCGGCGTGGTAACAGTGATACCGTGGTGCAATTTTTCCCTGGTTCTACACCCTCAGAAAGCGGCCAATGCCCACGCTATCGCTAATTTCTCTGCGCCCTATCGCTGGGTTGCATTCTTTGATGTGGATGAATTCCTGTTTTCACCCACATCCGATACGCTGGTCGAGGCATTGGAGAAAATTGGCGATCAGATATGCGTCTCGATCCCCTGGCAGAATTTCGGACCCAATGGTCACACGACAAAGCCGGATGGACTGGTGATCGAAAACTACACTGAGAAGGGCGTATTTCCACCGGTTTCTGGGCAGAGGTCGCTTCTCCGCTACAAGACCATACTCGACCCATCAAAGGTTATGGCCGCCGGCACACATTGCTTTCACTTCCTGGATGTGGGGCCTGTGCTGATAAATGAGCGCGGCCAGACAATGCAACCGCACCAGTTTGAAGATGTCAAATTTGCAGTATCAGAGCATTTCCAATTGAATCATTATTTCACCAGATCAGAGCAGGAATTGGATCACAAACGCCAAAAGGGGCGCGTCTCCAGCAAGGGGGCGAAAATAGTTGATTTTGTCGATAACCGCCTGAACCAGTATAAAATTGCGACGTGTGAAGACAGAACAATTCTCCGCTTTTTGCCGCGATTGAAGAACGTTTGCAATTCCAACTCTGAAATTTCAGGTTCTTAATTTTTAATAATTTATTGGAGAAAATCCTGAATATTACTTATTTTTATAAGAAATAGTGTAAAATCAAATCTGGTAATTATTGTTATATATACAGCCATTTAAAAAATTATATGTATCGTATTCAGATTTTATTTTAGACTTTACTTTCTGTAAGTAATCTATGTATTTTTCATCCTCTGCGAGATTAGAGCTTGGGGTTGGCGATTTATACATATTTCCAACTTTAGGCATGTCTGCGGATTCAGTTTTATTCAAATTTTGTATCAACTTCGGCAGCGAGAGGTCGATATCTCCTATCGGGATAGCGTGCAAAGTTTTTGTTGAACGGTTTGGCTCATTGCGAATATCTCCGAAATGATACCTGTAACCACGCCGCAAGTGATTGATGTTTTTGAAACAAAACCTCAAGGCAGATATGTCGCGAGGTTCATCGGAGCAGAGCGCATCCATAAAGAAATCCACATTGCCAAAATGACTATAGACAATGGCTTCGTTGGCTGTCCACGGATGGCCTGCCGGGCGCCCCTCTCTGAGCCGAAAGTTGAACCCTGAGATTATCCGCTCGAGAGGATCGCGCAGAACTACAAAAATTTTCGCCTTTGGATAGCGAAGCCTCGCCATCTGGAAGCTCCAATTGTGATTCAGTACTATTGGGACACGAAGACCTGCCTTGTCGCAGTTCTGAAAGAACGCGTTGATGGAGGTCCCTCCAGTCTTGCCCACATGCATGAATACATATTTGGAATCACCAAATTTGTTCTTTGGTTTGTGCGAATAGGCTCTCACAAGAGTTTTAAACCGGGTTTCCGGCGGTCTGGTTTGGGTGAAGTCGATGTTGTTACTCATTTAAATCAAATCCAGCCACGTCGCCAAAAAAATTTTCGCAATTTTCGCGGTAGCAACAATGCGGCAGTTGAATAGGGTGGGGACAGATGCTCTGCATAGGGGCGCCCGAGCAGGTCAAGCTGTTCCTTGACCCGCCATACATTTGAGCGGTAGTTGCGCTTGCCACATAGATCATCAGATTTCGTTCTGTAGACATGCGGAAAATTACAATCCGGGATTGGAACTCCCAGAAACCCGCAAAGCTCGGCCCAGCCGTCGCCATTTTCCCAGTTCAAAATGACCAGTTGATCGCTGGCATTGTTGGCTTCAAAGAAATCGATGACCTCATCCTGATGGCGCGTGTAGAGTTCCAGAAACTGTTTTTCGAACCCATGAGGGTAGGAATGGCCATAGGCCAGCATCTGTCCGTTTTTTCTAGGGTGCGCACGCAGACAGTGTTTCTTCAGACTGCGCAACCAGACGTCCGGCGATTTGCGCAGTGTGAGGACGAATTTTGCATCGTTACCATAGCGCTGGAACAAATCCTTGTAGGCCAGAGGATAGGGCCAGTCTTCAAAAGCGTCATGTGCATCACACAGTGTATAAAGCGCCTCTTTATCCCCATACAGATATCTGGACATGATGTCCCTTCGGCTCGACATATGACGATATCCCAATTGTTCGAAACAAACGCCCAGTGTGGAGGTGCCTGTCTTGTTCAAACCAATTCCAAAGATTTTTGTCATGCTGGCCTTTTGGTATGCGCGGTCAGTGAAGTTTATGCATATAGCATGAGACACAAGCGCCGCACGAAAATTTACTCGGCTGTTTAAGCGAACACTTGTGGATGTGGAGCAACCGTATATGACAATTTTTCAATTGATGTTGGTTCGATCTGATTTGAGCGGCCATACCTGCAATGTGCCGAGGAGCATGAGGATTTGTATCAACATCAAAGTTCCTTTGTGCGCGACGTGATAGTGAGATATCAAACGGGTTCCATCGGCTTGTGACATCGTTTGAAAAACATTCATAGGAATGTCATTATTTGCCGTAAATAGAAACCTGTTGGAAGAAGTTAAATGAATGCGTCTAGCGCTGTCCTTAACGACCGTCTGTTGCTCGGCAAAGGCGCTGACCGAAGTACCTATTTGCATCCCGATGATGAATCGAAGCTTATAAAGGTTGTTCATGAAGGCGGCAAAAAGCGGGCAGAAGGTCGAAAGCGCTACTGGTCGATGGGGCGTCGTCTGGATATGGACGGTAATGAGCGCGAGTTGCGCTCCATCAGGTTGCTGCAAAGCGTTGACAGTTATGACACACAGTTTTTTCCCGGAGTTTTTTGGATCTATTGAAACGAATCTTGGTTTGGCGCTCGTATTTGAAAGATTTGGTTCGGGGCCAAGTGAGGGGGTCTATGAGTTGAAGAATTCTGCGGAACGCAATTCCGCGTTTAAGTTGTTATCCAAAGAACAAATTCTGGAGCAGTTCGACGAATTGTTAGACCTATTCATGAAGATTGGAATTCCAAGTGTTGGACTAGCTGTTGAGAATGTGGGGATACTGCATCGTACTGGGCAGAGGCCTCAGCTTGTCTGTTATGATATGAAGTTTCTTGAGGAACGAGGGTTGTTCCCTCTCGCAGACTGGTTTCCATTACTCCATCAAAGACGGGTCAAGCGTATCTTGAAGCGCCGAAAAGCTAAATTTGCAGCCAAGATCGATCTTGATTTATAGCTGTTTCCTGATGAATGACTTTTTGTAAAATTCGGACGGCTCAATGAGCGCACCTAAGTTGGTTCAGTTGCATTCCTAGAAATACGATGGCAAAAAGCAAGGTTGCTTTCAATCGGACTTTTCTATTGCACTCATCACCAGTTCTGCGAGCATCCTGGCTCCGATATCGGACAGATGGTCATCGTCGCGGTAAAACAAGTTTTCTGTACCGTGGGTCACACAACGGTCTGCTATTGCGGTGTTGCAAAAGAGGTGCTCTGGATAAATCCGAATGATTCCGTCATCGGTGATGTGGTCTAAAAGTTCACGGGCACCTGCCGTTCGTGCTTTGAAAACATCAGCTCCCGTCGTTACTGGGTCCGTTGCTGCGATTTCCCGCGCATCGCCGGAAGCTCCGATGATTTTTTCGGCCAGTTTTTCCGGTACGTTCCAACCGACTTCCGGTATCGGATAGATCAGAATGACGCGGTGACCCGCTTTGATTATTCTATCCACCGTTGCGTGATATTGTCCTTTGATGAAAGCATTTCGGTCTGTCTTTGAATCCAGGCTGTTGCCATCATCCTGAATAAAGAAATTCATTTTACCTTCAAAACCGCCCTCCTGATTGTCGAAGCGGGTCTCCTCGAGAATGAGTGGCAAGCGGCCTCCCAAAATGACAAAGGATGGTTTGGATTGCTCGATGAAGGATAGTCTCTCCTCCTGCAAAGCTGAGGTGCAGCGTTTGTGCCGTGAGAGATCGGCAGATCTTACCCGATTGGCTCCTGCTATAAGCTGACAGCCGGTGTAAGTTGAAACAGCGAATTCGTATCCGGCATCAAAAGCCAGTTTGCGGAGTTCCGGAGCCAACATTTGCATATGGCTGTCACCGACGACAATGATCCGCTTGTCGGGCGCCGAGCCACCAGTGGAGCGTGTCCACTGATGCCGTGCAATTCTCTCTGCCTTTGGCAGCTCGGCCAAAAATGCCGGAAATCTGAAAGCATAACCGTTGACCAGACCGATCACGCTGAAAGTCATGATCAGCAGTGTTGCGGTGCCCGCTATCGCGACAAAGCTTTTGATGGAAATCAACGATCTGTTGCGCGCTGGTCGTTCGATTGAAAAGTATGTGATTGATGCAAGTAATACCGATAGAAAGATCAATATTACAGACGCAGCATTTCCCTCGTCCCGCAGTATGATTTCTCCAAAAGAGAAGATGGGGAAGTGCCACATATACAGCCCGTAGGACATCAACCCGATTGCTACGAAGGGTCTGCTGGACAGGATTTTGACCGTCAGATCAGTCCCGTTCGCAAATCCAATGATCAGCATTGTTCCAATGACCGGTACCAGAGTGAGAACGGATGGATGCTGTGTGTCGCTGGAGAACATGAACATGGGAAGGATCACAAGGAAAAATCCAAATGTGGGCAGGTGTTGGGTCAGGGGAGATTGAGTGCCTCTTGTTGAATTGGCTCTGCCGCGCTGCTGCTCAAGAACCGCCATCATCGTGCCTGCCAGGAGTTCCCACATGCGCGCTGGCAGAAGATAAAAGGCAAACTCGGGACGAGTACTGCTTGTCCACTGTGCAATCCCCAGAGAGGCAAGCGCCAGAATGCAAATTAGCGTCAGGCGCGCTTTATTTTCGAGGCGACACAACAGCAGTAAAACAAGTGGCATGATGAGGTAAAACTGCTCTTCAACAGCTAGTGACCACGTATGCAGGAATGGCCTTATGGTGCCGCCCGTGGCCCAGTATGGATCTTCGGACCAGAAATAGAAATTTGAAGAAAACAGAATCGAGCCAATGATTGAATAGCAATATTCACGCATGGCCTCGGGAATGAGGAACATCCATGCCATTGGTGTGGAAACCAGCGTCACAGTCATCAGAACCGGCAAGATGCGCCTGGCCCGTCGTTCGTAAAAACTGGCGAAGGAAAAGCTTTGGCGCTCCATCTCCCTGATGATGATTGACGAGATCAGATATCCGGAAATCACGAAGAAGATATCAACGCCCAAAAATCCGCCGGGGACCAGGTTTTGGTCAGAGACTGAAAAGTCTGCGTGAAAAAGAATAACGCCCAATACGGCGACTGCACGCAATCCATCGATTTCCGGGCGATAGGTCAGGCATGATCTGTGCGTTATGCCGTTTCCCACCAGGATCTGCCGTCTTTCACAAATTTCCTGATGCCCTGCTCAGCGAGCCATTTGCGACCAATGTCCGAAATAATTTCTGGGCGGTTCTGCCCGAATAGATACGCGCATCTGTACCGCTTCAGAAAATCGAAAAGCTGTGCATTGTGATGCCGTTTCATCTGTTTTTCAGGGTCCAGATCGGTATTCATCATGGCCGCAATTTTTTGCGCTGCATCCGTTCTCCAAAGGCCGGGGCTGGTTCCGAAGCGGTTTTCGACCGATCGGGCATATGGAATGCCAAGAAATTTGTGTCGTCGCCGCTTGACCGAAAACCTGTCCCGCCCGTTCCAGGAGAATGATGCGTTCATGAACGCCACCTTGATGACGTCCTCTGTGAATAGTGGTTCCGCTTTGCGAGACGTAATGGCTTCATGCGCCAGCCAATCGTCTTCCATGTGAAGGATGTAAGGAGACTGGGCCTGTTGCCATGTCCATCGAACCGCTTCGCAGAAACCAGGCCTGTCCGGGCGTCGGATCGTCGCCTGCGGAAAATGCGTCTTCAGAAGCTCTATCATGCGCTGTTCGTCGGCAGCACTGCCCAGGAACGGGTCAATATTGACGAACACATTCGCTATGTTGAAATGTGGAAACACAAATCGCTGAAAACTCTTCACAGTTCTTTTCAGAACTCCAAATCGGCGCACCGATACCAGGCAAACATCCACATCCAATTTCTTTGCTCCTGCACTCGGAACAAAAATTCTATTAATACTGTTCCAGCAGCAATTTGTGTTACATATGATCGAAGGCATCTGATGCATGCCAAGACGTCCATCCAGATACTGGTCTTTTTATTAAAAATTTCCAAATACTTTTTAAACTTCTGGAAGGAAGCTTTCTACTTGATTGGATTGATAACAAATCCTTGTTTTTGATGTCGGTCAAAAAGCGTTCAGTCCATTCATCGTTTAAACTATTGCTTTGTTTGTGGATTTTTGAAGAGGTGACTTTATGTGTGGATACATTGAGTTGCTGCGCGAGATCTGAAAGGATGCCGTTTTTGTCTTTCAAAATATCCTCGTAAAAAATGTGTTTGTATTCAATATTCTTGAAATTCAGGTATGTTTTCCAGAACAAATCCTGGTTTTGTATGTTCAGATAGCTGCGAAAAATGCGCTCAAAGCTATAGGCCGGATCATACTTTTGTTGTTGCTTGGCGGTCCACATACCGGACTTGCGAGCCTTGGCATGAGACACGGCTTGAGCGATCTTGTCCTTCCGCTCCAGTAATACCAGTTTCACATTGTGGCGTTGTGACATCTGTTGAATAAAGTCAACGCCACCTTCACTGCTGATCCGATAGAGGTGCCATGGGAAAACTTTTACGCTGAACCGACCGTTGGGCGTGGAACTGAGGTTCAGCAATTGCTCATAGAAGCTGTCATCAATCGAGCCGAACCCTGATGGGAAGTGTGCCTTTTCGAGCCATTCGTCACAGATTCCCATCTGTCCGGTTTGGTTGATCATCGACGCTAACCAGGTCGACCCGGTTCTGGGGCTCGTCAAGATCAAGGATCCCGTTCTCGTCATGAAACTCTGTTCCCTTGTTGGAGGCTGCGACCGGCGTTGCAGTTCCGGCCAGTGATCTGTTGAATTGAGACTAAAATCAAAACGCGCAGGGGACAAACCTTATTGCGCAGGCGTTTTTGACGTGCCACCCATTTTGAGATGTCGATATACGGAACTCTGCTGCGACGGTGCATTTTGTGGTGGGGAATGGATCGGATGAGATATGGGAATGGCCTTGACAAACCACCGGGCACCACTATTCGACTTCGAAGCCGTAAAGGTTTTCTTGGTTGAGTTCGTGAACGCGGTTATCGTGGGCACCATGAACGAGGCAGTTCGCTTCAGAAACAGGTTCAATATGCGGAGATTTCTCTGCCCTAAATGCAGTCGTCAGATTCATTTCGACAACAGTCAATGTGTCAGCTGCGGTTCCGTTCTGGGGTATATGCCCCTGCAGGATCAAATGCTGCTGCTGAATGCCGAGTCCGGTGTGCCGGGCGACACACCACGCCCCTGTGCCAACCGGAAACTCATCGGTTGCAACTGGTTGTGCGAGAGCGACAGTCAGAGCGAGCTATGTTTGAGTTGCCTGCACACCACGAAGATTCCAGACACATCCGACGATGAAAGGCGGCAACGCTGGCGGCGACTCGAGAGTGCCAAGCGCCGACTGTTTTACGCCCTGATCAAATTCCGCCTGCCATTGGCTGTGGAACGGGACAATTCGGCAGGCGCACTGCATTTTGAACTGCTGGGGGATGAAGTCCATCCCGACGGCAAGGAAAAGCGTGTGATGACGGGTCACTATAATGGCCGGATCACCATCAATATTGATGAGGCCGATGACGCCATTCGCGAAAAGAACCGGACCAGTCTGGGCGAGCCTTATCGAACCCTGATTGGCCATTTCCGACACGAAGTGGCGCATTATTACTGGGACAGGCTGATTGCAGGACAAGATGTCATTGACGCCTGTCGCGCCTGTTTTGGCGACGAACGCCAGGATTACTCTGAAGCGCTGAAGAGCTATTACAAGAATGGCCCGGTTTCTGACTGGCAGAAATCCTATGTCAGTGAATATGCAAGTGCCCATCCCTGGGAAGATTTTGCTGAAACATGGGCGCATTATTTTCACATCGTCGGCGGTTTGGAGACGGCATATGCCTATGGCCTGAACCCGCAACCCATGGACCCCGGTGCCCCGGTTCTTGAGCAGTTGGAAGATCCTTATCATGTGTCTGATCACCGTCAGTTGATCCAGCATTGGATACCGCTGACCGTTGCCATGACAGCAATGAACAGATCGATGGGTATCAGCGACTATTACCCGTTTGTTCTGTCCTCCCGGGTTTCGGAAAAGCTGAAATTCATTCATGATCTGATTGAGGCGCATCCACAATCGATGTAGGGGCTGAATTTAACTGGAAGGATGGGAATTCGGGTGGTTTCGCCTCGTTGTTTACGCGTGGCAGAAGGCGACCGCACAAGCGTCTCAAACGAAATTAACTAAGCGCCAAAGACATTCCATCCGGTCTTTGCCACCAGCATTTCCAGTGCCATTTTGCCGAGTTTTGAATTGCCATTGGAGTCCAGCCCCGGAGACCAAACTGCGATGGCTGCTTTGTCAGGCACAATCACGAAGATGCCTCCGCCAACTCCGCTTTTGCCGGGTAAACCGACACAGAATGCAAATTCTCCAGACCCGTCATAATGCCCACAGGTCATCATGATGGCATTGATGCGTCGTGCCCTGTGTTGGGGAACCACGGTCGATGTGGTCAGCGGGTTCACGCCGGCATTGGCCAGATACAGACCAGATCGTGCCAACTGGACGCAGTTCATGGCTATCGCGCATTGGTGAAAATAGACGTCCAGTGTCTCGTCAACCGGATGATGCAGATTGCCGAAAGCCCGCATGTAATTGGCCAACGCCGCATTGCGGAAACCGGTGTCGGTTTCCGATTGAGCCACATCGCGGTCGATCAGAATGGACTCATCATCTGCAACGCCTCTGACAAAGCGCAATATCTCACCGATGGTCTCTTTTGGATGATGCCCATCCAGCAGAATATCGGAGACAACAATGGCACCGGCATTGATGAAGGGGTTCCTTGGAACGCCTTTTTCCTGCTCAAGCTGGACAATGGAATTGAATGCTGTCCCGGATGGTTCCCTGCCGACTCTTTCCCATAATTTGTCGCCAATCTTGCCGAGCGCCATTGTCAGCGTGAATACCTTGGATATGCTTTGGATCGAGAATGGCTCAAATGCGTCGCCGGTTGAAAACATCTGGCCGTCAATCGTTGCGATTGCCATGCCGAAATGCCGGTTGTCCTGCTTGGCAAGCTCAGGAATGTAATTGGCCACCTTGCCGCGATCGGTCTGGCGCGACAGCGTCTGGTTGATATCATTCAACAGCGATTGCAGATCAAGCATGTGGCTGGTTCTCTAAACGGGCTGGACAGGTGATGGGGCTTTGCACCTTGCATCATATCATGCCCGATCCACGGGTGTACCGTGAAAAGCTCTGTTGCGCTGCCGGATGGCGAGATACAGAGCCTTGCTGACTCATGTTATATTGCTCGCGATTCCCTGTATTGGTCACAATGCGGACGCGATGAAGCGGCGAGGAGAGACATTGGACTCCATCGTCGGGCTGTCATTGAAACCCAGAAAACTATTGTTGAAGTCGGAGGATCGAGAGTTGTCAGAGGCGCACAGAAACAGGCTGGCAGGGATTGCACACACTGTCGAAAGCTTCATTGACCGTTTTCGTCGCGACAGATCAACCGATGATCTCATCATCGAACCCTATGTGGGGTATGGAACGCCGGAGGGCGTGATTGTGCGCGGGCGTGTTCTCAGCCGGAAGCAAGCCAGAGATGATTCACAGAAGCCAGGAATTTTTGCCAATATCCGCGCCATGGCATCTTTGTTCCTGACGCGGGAGGTCAGCGATGTGGAGGTTAATGTTCATGGCGTTGAAACCCATAGTGATGAGGAAGGTTACTTCACCGCCTGTGTTCCTGTTGCAGATCCAAAGGCAACACAGGTGACGGTCAGGCTTATCGCCCATGATTTTGAGTCTCAGGCACCCATTGTTATTCCGAATCCAGAGGCCGAACTGGGCATCATATCGGATATTGATGATACGATCATGGAAACCGGTGCCTATAATCTGGCGCGCAACATCTGGACGACACTTACCGGCTCCGTGGACAGCCGAAAGGTGTTTCCAGATACGGTTGCGCTTATTCAAAAGCGACAGGCGGGAAAAAACCCGGTTTTCTTTGTCAGTTCATCGCCCTGGAACCTGCATGCATTTCTGGATGCGGTTTTCGAACGTAACAATGTTCCGTTTGGGCCAAAATTTCTACGTGATCTGGGGATCAGCAAAACTCAGTTCATCAAAAGCTCCCATGGCTCTCACAAGGGCGAGGCAATTGACGCAATCATTCTGGCAAACCCCTCTCTCAAGTTTGTGCTGATCGGAGATACCGGTCAACATGACGGACAGGTTTATCTGGATGCAATTCGGCGCCATGGACCTGCAATTGTCGAAGTCTGCTTGCGTGGTGCCGGTCCGCTCGATGGCCTTGATGCGGGGCTGGCGGGTGAAATTCGCAAAACCGGTGTTGTGTTCTACACAGGGCCCAGTTTTGACCCACTCATTACCGAGATGAGCTGAAACCTCAGGTGCCGGTACGCAAATCCTGTTCGTCTGCTGGCCCTGACAACAGCGTTTTTGCCAGAAGAAGATCTGCACGCAGGTGCTGGCGCGCGGCTTGAGATTCTGCGCCTGCCAGTCGCAAGATGGCGGACGGATGAATGGTAATCAAAACCGGTGTGCCATCACCAAGTCGTTCGACTGATCCTCTACGTTTCCAAATGGCATCTCCGCGTCCTGTCAGTGCAAGTGCTGCAATTCCTCCCAATGCGACAATGCCCTTCGGTTTTACGATGGCGCGTTCCGCCTCCAGCCACCATTTGCAATGCGAAACTTCTGTCCTGCCGGGGTTTTTGTGAATGCGTCTTTTGCCTTTCGGTGCGAATTTGAAATGCTTCACGGCGTTGGTCAGATAAATCTCATCCCGATCCATTCCGATCTCGCCCATCACATCGTTTAGAAGCCTGCCTGCCGGACCGACAAAGGGTCGTCCTGACAAATCCTCATGATCGCCCGGTTGCTCTCCAACCAACATCAACCCGGCGTCGGATGGGCCTTCGCCAAACACCGTCTGTGTTGCATTGCAGTGAAGAGGACAGCGCGTGCAGCTTGAAGCCTGGTGCTTCAATGCCGCAAGGCCCCCCGCAGTGATCTGCTCTCTTGCTATCGCAAGTTCGGCGTCTTCACGCTGCTGGATCATTGCCCGTATGCGTTCGGCTCTCACGGGGGGATGTGTTGCGGCGTCTTTCTGCATCTTTTCAGAACGATTTTGCGCCTTGGCGATCATCTCGGGGATCAGCGCCGTCTCGGGTAAATTGCGCCAATATTTCTTTGGCATTTCCGATTGCATCGCTTTCACCTTGAGGCGAGCCGGATTGAAGATGTTGAGAAAATAGGTGTTCCACAACTGGCTGGTCTCATCTTCAGGCAACACCGGTTGTTCGACACCGTTTGAATAAGACAACGCGCCTTCCTGGAACCGGGCACATCCCTTCGGGGTCTCAATGAGCCAGTTCATATCGCCGAAACGGTTGGCAAAGAATGGCGCTGTGCGCTCGATGATCCAGTGATCGGGTTCAAACCAGGCATAAAAAACGCGGGGTGAGGTCGAGTGCTGTGATTCACTTGCCGTGTCAGTTATTTCACGAAAGCGGACGAAGGCTGTCATTTTATGGCAGTCACGTCGGACCGATTTTGCCATGGTCTCAAGCCTGGTTATCAGGTGTGAAGACCGGTTCTGCAAAAGATGACGGTCGTCCTGCAAGCGCCACAAGGCCTCGTAGAGCAGGTGAAACCGCTCAGGATCTGAATGGCAGAGAACAGCGTTCATCAATTCCAGATAGGTTTTTGGCACGCGAATTGTGCTCTCATCTGCACTGTTCCCGGACCGGGACAGGTCCGTGCTGTTTTGTGCAAACAAATCGGCTTTCGATTCATGCTCTCTGTGCCACAACACACGCTCGGGCGGGAGTTTGTACATCAGCGCCAGCCTGGCTTTCTGTCGAAAAGCCGCTTCAAGCTCCAGTTGCGGCAATTTCAATGACACCGTTTCGGTGGGTGTCACAGCAGCACCAATTGTTCGGGCGGCGGAGCAAAGCGTGCCCGCAGGTTTGCGGCGTCAATCAGACCGCCGGGTGTCCAGTCGACAAGGGTTACGAAGGGCTTGGCCTTCGACATGATTGCGCCCAGGCGCAGCATGTCGTCATAGCGCAGGCTCTTATGCTTGCGGGCCATGAGAATGCGCCCAACCGTTTTGGAACCAAACCCTGGAATGCGCATCAGGCTGTGCTTGTCTGCCGTGTTGATATTGACCGGGAACAGCGCACGGTTGGCAAGAGCCCAGGCCAGCTTCGGATCAATATCCAGATCCAGCATCCCATCCTTTTCCGGCTGGATGATGTCGTCGACCTGAAAATCATAAAACCTCAGGAGCCAGTCCGCCTGATAAAGCCGGTGCTCGCGTATCAGCGGCGGCTTTATCAGGGGCAGTGTGTTGGAGGCATCCGGAATGGGGCTGAACCCGGAATAGTAGACCCGCTTCAATTTGTAACTGGAGTACAGTCGGGTGCTGCTGTTCAGAATGTCACCATCACTGGAAGCGTCAGCGCCTATGATCATTTGCGTGCTTTGACCCGCTGGCGCAAATTTTGGCTTGCGCCGACCGGTATGCGTCGCGTCTGCATTTTCTTCGATCTGCAGTCGGACATCCGCCATGGCCTTGCGGATTTGTGGTGGTTTCTTTTCCGGCGCCAGCCTTGAGACGCTGGCATCAGTTGGCAATTCCACATTAATGGACAGGCGATCAGCATATAATCCGGCATCTTCCAACAATTTGGGAGACGCATCGGGAATGGTTTTCAAGTGAATGTACCCTCGAAACTGATGCTCGACGCGTAGCTTTCTCGCAATCTCCACCATCTGTTCCATTGTGTAGTCGCTGGAACGGATGATGCCGGAGGACAGGAACAGGCCTTCGATATAGTTGCGGCGGTAAAATTCCAGTGTCAGCCAGATCACCTCCTCCACCGTGAAGCGGGCGCGCTCTACATTGCTGGAGGCCCGGTTGACGCAATAGACGCAGTCAAAAATGCAGAAATTGGTCATCAATATCTTGAGCAGTGAAATGCAGCGGCCATCCGGTGCATAGGCGTGGCAAATACCTGAACCGGTTGTAGAGCCAAGCCCGCTGCCATTGCGGGAGTTGCGTTTGGTCGTGCCACTGGACGCACAGGATGCGTCATATTTTGCCGCGTCACTGAGGATTGCCAGTTTCTGATTTAGAGTTTTCTGCTTCATATGTTCACTATATGTTCTCCCCTCTGGTTTGTCATCAAATTTCGATCCGGACCGTTATCAACCGGGCAAGCGGATTTGATGGAACCAAATCAGGAGCGGCGCGTTGGCGGTACATAGGGCTGATACATAACGACAAACAGCATTCCACACTTGAAATGGAGCATTGTATGACCGAGAAAAATGAAAACTTTTGGGACCTGATTGAGAATATTACCATCTGTATGGTGACGACCAACGACAATGGGTCCCTGCGGTCACGTCCGATGGCTTCAAAAGTTGACCGTGAAACGGGTCTTATCCATTTTTTGACTGAAAGCGGGACGCCGAAACTGGAAGAATTGCACCAGGACAGTGAACTTGCGTTGAGTTTTGCAGATCCCGACAATCATTGCTACGTGTCCGTTTCCGGCCGAGGAGTTGTTTCCAACGATCGCGAACTGATCAAAAAACTGTGGGGCCCCTTCTGCGATGTCTGGTTTGAAGGTGATGCGGACACTGCAGATGTGAGCGTTATTTCAGTCCATCCGGAGCAGGGCGATTATTGGAAAAACACCTCTGGCAAGATGAAAACTGCCTATGAGATGGCAAAGTTCTATTTCATCGATGGAGTGCCGGACATTGGCGAAAATCGTCGAGTGACGTTCTGATTCTCAAGTTGTGTCCGGATCCTGTTGGGCTTGTCGGGTAGAGGCGGGCACTAGGGACGGGCGCAACTGCCTCGATGCTTTTGCCTTCTTGGTCGCTGGAAGTCCTTGATATACGCGCTTCGTCGCCTCCGCCATGATCACACCGCAGAAGGCAGGCCAGAATTTCTCCCCTGTCTTTTCGATGGCGTTTGCAGAGCGCAACATCATGCGTGACTTCGATGGTGGAATGTAGAGTGCGCCCTCCCACTTTTCCGGCGAGAATAACGCGTCGCGCAGCAGCTTTTGCAACTGGGATTTGCTGAAAGGCCGACCGAAACCGAAGGGTGAAGCATCGAGACGGGACCACAATCCCCCGCGTGAGGGCACAACAATGATGATGCGTCCACCCGGTGCCATGACTCGCCAGGCCTCTTGAAGGGTTGCAAGTGGATCATTGACCATTTCGAGTGTGTGCACCATCAGCAGTCTGTCGATGGACGAATCCGGCAGCGGCAATGCCGTTTCATCAACCAGGACCGCAGACCGATTTCCTTCTTTTGGCCAGGCAAAAATGCCCTGTCCCGCAGGCATGAAGGCAAATACGCGCTCGCTGCCTGCCACAAAAGGCGCCAGATAGGGGGTTGGGAACCCCAATCCCAGGACTCGGTCCTGTTTGGTTTCGGGCCAGAACAAGGCCAGTTTTCGCGCCAATATACCCTGCGCCACGCGTCCAAGGGGGGTGCGATAAAAATCCAGCAGATCGACAACATCTAATTGCATTGGCTACATATATCCCACACTGTGCTGATTGTGAAAAGGAATGAGGAAGTTATGTCCGAATTGGTCATCGAACAATTCATGTGCCGCAGCGATAATTTTGGTGTTTTGGTGCATGATCCGGATACTGGTCTGACAGCTTCCATCGATGCGCCGGATGGTCAACCCATAATTGATGTGCTTGAGCGCAATAGCTGGAACCTCAGTCATGTGTTTCTCACCCACCACCATGCAGATCATACCGCAGGCCTGCCAGCGCTGCAGGACCGGTATCAGCCGCGCCTGATCGGACCGAAACTCTCCATGGACAAGGTCAGCGGAATCGATCTGCCAGTCTCGCAGGGCAATGTCATTGAATGGTCAGGACGGGACATCAATGTGCTTGAAACGCCCGGGCATACGCTTGACCATGTGAGCTACTGGTTCAGCGATGACAAGATTGTCTTTGCTGGCGACACGTTGTTTTCCCTTGGCTGTGGCAGGGTTTTTGAAGGTGATTACGCCATGATGTGGGAATCGCTTGAAAAACTGGGTGCCTTGCCCGATGCCACACGGCTGTATTGCGGCCATGAATACACATTGTCGAATGCGCGGTTTGCTCTGTCGGTTGATCCGGACAATGCAAAGCTGAAGGCGCGGGCTGAGGAAGTCGCTCGGTTGCGCAAGGATGATTTGCCGACCCTGCCAAGCACCATTGGGATGGAACGGCAGACCAATCCATTCCTGCGTGCATCCGAAGCGGATCTGAAGCAGGCCGTTGGAATGCCCGACGCCAGCGCAGAAAGTGTTTTTGCCTATCTGCGGGATGCCAAAGACAAGGCCTGATTAACTGTCATTTTGGTGTTCGCTGACTGTTTGAGTGAATAATTTCATGCAAACGAATCAGTAGAGAACAACGCCGGGTTGTAAAACCCGGCGCCATTTTCAACTTTCGCTAATTGAGCAGCGGCTCCGTTCGGAGGCGCTCAATCTCTTCTTTCAGGAGAAGTTTTCGTCGTTTCATCTCTGAAAGCTCAAGAGAATCAATGGATGGATGTTGGTTTGCCTTGGAAATTTGATCTTCAAGTGTTGCATGACGTTCCTGCAATTTGGACAAATGTGCATCCATGCTCATAGTCAATCTCCTTGTTTTTCTATCAACGCGTGTATTGTCTCACAGACAACCGACTCTGTCGAATAACAGCTTGTGTGCACCGCAAAAATTCTGTGCTTGATGTTAAACCCGGTCGCGGCGTTATTTGACCTCGCCATTGGTGCGCACAATCGGTTAGGATGCGACTTGTTTAGCTGACAACAGGTCTATTGGGCGATGAGTGACGAGCAGCATGAACTTGAGGAAATTCCACAGTTGGAGCAGCGCGCCCGATTGGCCATTTGCCGTCAGGAACACCGTGATCTGGATGCAGCGATAGACGCATTGCTGCAAAGCGGGTTGTCGGATGCGCTGCAGCTCCAGCGCCTGAAGAAGAAAAAACTGCTTCTGAGAGACAAGATTGCAGAGCTGGAAGATGCCTTGTTGCCTGATATAATTGCCTGATCTGCTTGAGGCTCGGCAGTTTCGGAGATGCAAACCTTGCATTTTGGACGTTGGCCGCGTAGGCAGCTTGCTTTTCCGGGGCAAGGCCCTGACCACTGCAAATCGATGGAAGATGTGTGATGGCTGTCTCTTCTCAAGAGCCACAAGACAAAAATGTGGATCAGCGCGAACCGGATGATTGTCCGGTCGCCGTGATCATGGGCAGTCAATCGGACTGGCCAACCATGAAAGGTGCCGCTGATATCCTTGCCAAACTGGGTATTGGCTACAAGGCACAGATTGTGTCGGCACACCGGACACCGGATCGTCTGGTCAGTTTTTCTAAGTCCGCCCGCGACAATGGCTTCAAGGTGATTATCGCCGGCGCAGGCGGGGCCGCACATCTGCCAGGCATGTGCGCCTCAATGACACCTCTTCCGGTTCTGGGTGTGCCGATAAAATCCAGTACCATGTCCGGACAGGATAGTCTTTTATCGATCGTGCAGATGCCTGCAGGCATACCCGTTGGCACCCTTGCCATTGGTGACGCTGGCGCAAAAAATGCGGCGCTTCTGGCAGCCAGTATTCTGGCGCTGTCGGATGTTGACCTTGCCGCGCGCCTGGATGCGTGGCGCGCTGCGCAAACGGCAAGTGTCAATCTTGAACCCACCGACACTGTCTGATTCCAAGGAATGGTAACCGATATGATGGCCCCTTTATCACCTGGCAGTCGAATTGGTATCCTTGGCGGTGGACAGCTTGGCGCGATGCTGGCTGGCGCTGCCAGTGAAATGGGTTTTGAGTCCCATATTTACGCGCCGGAGAGCAACAGCCCCGCCTTTCAGCGCTCCGGAACCAGTATCTGCAAGCCCTATGAAGACCTTGAGTCTTTGGCCCGCTTTGCAGAATCGGTTGATGTTCTGAGCTATGAGTTTGAAAATGTGCCGATCGAGCCATTGCGGCATATCGAGAGGCTTGTGCCGATTCGCCCCGGAATTTCAGCGCTCGAAACTGCCCAGGATCGTTTGATCGAAAAGCGCTTTCTGCAAAAAGTGGGCGTGCCATTGGCACAATTTTGCGCAGTCGAATCGTCCGATGATCTTGTGGCGTCTGTTCAGGAACTCGGGCTGCCATGTGTGCTGAAAACAAGGCGCTTTGGATATGATGGCAAAGGCCAGATCATTCTTCGCAGCACCTCAGATGTGCCAAATGCGTTTGAGGCACTGGGCGGCAATCCCTGTGTATTGGAAGCCTTTGTGCCCTTCTTTGCAGAAACATCTGTGATTGCAGCCAGAGGCATGGACGGTCAGGTTGCCTCTTATGAGATGGCGCTCAACCATCACGAAAATCACATTTTGAAGACGACAAGACTGCCGTCTGGTCTGCCATCTGGAATTTTGACGGAAGCCACGGTCGCTTCCGAGGCGATTCTCCGTCATCTTGATTATGTGGGCGTCATGGGAATTGAGTTTTTTGTATCAGGGACGCCAGAGCAGCCAACGCTTCTGGTCAATGAAATTGCGCCAAGAGTGCACAATTCCGGGCATTGGACGCAGGATGGCGCCTTGATTGATCAGTTTGAGCAACATATCAGAGCCATTGCTGGCTGGCCGCTGGGGGATGGTAAACACCACAGCAATGTTGTGATGACCAATCTTATCGGGGAGGATATGGATGGCTGGCACGGGTTGGCGGCAGATCCCTGCAGTCGGGTTCATCTGTACGGCAAGGGAGAGAGCCGACCCGGCCGGAAAATGGGACATGTCAACACAGTTTCAGCCAAGCCCTGATCTGCGTTCTTCAACTTGAGGCGCAAGCAGCTTTCGGCCACGAAAACCTGTGCTCTCGCTGTGGACAATATTTGGTGGGTCTGCTATGGAGCCGGTTCATTCTGAACAGTCTCGGAATTCGCCAAGAAGTGCTCGGCCTAAAGTGAGGTCGCAGCTTTATGTAAATGCGTATTGCCGATGGACGTTCGCAAGACTATAAGCGGCTCAATTAGACATACAGAGCCACCCTGTAACTGGAAAGAGAGACGAGCTACGTGTTAGTATCCGTTCGTGATAATAATGTTGATCAGGCGCTGAAAGCGCTGAAGAAAAAGCTGCAACGCGAAGGCGTGTTTCGTGAAATGAAGCTGCGCAGCCACTTTGAAAAACCTTCAGAGAAGCGCGCTCGCGAAAAAGCTGAGGCTGTTCGCCGGTCTCGCAAGCTGGCGCGCAAGCGTGCACAGCGCGAAGGCATCCTTCCCAAGAAGGCGCGCCGGTAGGTGCTATACACTTCCGCTTCAGCGGAACGTGTCTTGAATTAAGAGTTTGAGGAGCGGTCGACTTTTGTCGGTTCCGCTTCTTTTGCGTTTGATGAAACGCCCATATTTCTTTGAAATGCCCCAATTTATGAATAGTGAAGGGGTGGAATAATGGGATCAAAGGTTTGAGTGGCGCCGGTGACGTATACGCATTTTGTCTGCAATATCGCTAACCGCAACCGGATCGCCTGTTGCGCCGGTGTCTCACGGTTTGCCGGTGTGGTTTTGCTTGCCGGGTTTTTGGCGGCCTGCCAGGGAACCAGTTTGCAGAATGCGGGCCTTAGCGGTCAGAATTCGCAGGCAGGGTCTGCTGCCAATCTCGATAGTCTGACAGCTGTTGTCGAGCGCACACCTAATGATCCGAATGCCTATAATATTCGTGGCGCAGCGCTGGGCAAGGCGGGCCGCTATGATGACGCCATTGCCGATTTCAATCGCGCTCTTCAAATCAACCCAAGTTTTGCCCAGGCCTATGCCAATCGTGGTCTTGTCTATCGTCTGAAGGACGATGATGCCAATGCGGTCGCGGATTACAACCGTGCACTGCAGGTCAATCCACAATATGCCAATGCCTATGTGCGGCGCGGGAATGTCTACCGCCGTCAGAATCAGTTGGCTCTGGCGCTTGAAGATTATAATCGTGCCATCCAGATTGACCGGACGGATCCAGAAGCGTTTCATAATCGCGGTCTCGTCTATCAGGCCCAGAAGCTGCATAATTTTGCGCTGGAAGATTTCACAACCGCCATTGGTCTGTCACCTCAGGCAGCCGCGCCTTACAATGCGCGCGGCGAAAGTTACCTCGTGACAGGCGATGCGCAGTCGGCATTGGAAGACTTCAATGCTGCGGTGAGTCGCGATCGCGGCAACGCGAAAGCCTGGTATAATCAGGGTGTTGCACTGCAACGGCTGAATCGCAACAAGGAAGCTGCAGCAGCATTCCAGAAAGCATTGACGCTTGATCCTTCACTGCCGAATGCGCGTGAAGCGCTTAATCAGGCACGTCAGACCAGCTAATTGCAGCTGTCAGCGCTGTTATGAACGGTGGGATGAATGTGCAGCCTGATCCCAGCGGGACAGGGCTGCTTCGTCACTTTCCTTGGCATCGATCCAGTCACCTCGACCACCTTCTGCAAGATGTTCTTTCTTCCAGAAAGGTGCGCGGGACTTCAGAAAATCCATGATGAAACTTGCGCCGTCAAAGGCGGCATGACGATGTGCGCTTGTCACTGCAACCAGAACAATTGTCTCGCCAACCGGGATTTTCCCAACTCGGTGGATCACCAAAGCGCCCAGAATCGGCCATTTGGCGCAAGCGTCGTCTGCAATCTTGCGGATTTGTGCTTCGGCCATGCCCGGATAGTGTTCAAGTTCCAGCGCGCTGAGTGTGTCATCAGCCCGGCAAATACCCGAAAACGAAACCAATGCGCCGACATTGCCTGACTGCCTGGTCAGAAGGTCAGTCTCGGCCTGGGTATCAAATGGCTCCTGCTGAATAGCTATTTTTATCGTTCGGTCTGACATGGCCTATCCGCCGCTCATCGGAGGGAAGATTGCGATCTCCCGCGCTCCATTCAGTGGAGCATCTGCGGTGACGTGGGTCTGGTCCAATGCAACGCGCAGGGATGCAGCATCCGCAAGGGCGTTTTCATATTGCTCGCCTTGCTGCGACAGCCAGTTCAGAAATTGTTCCACTGTGCTGACGGTTGAGGGGATGTCGCGTTCTTCGCCAGCAACGCCAATGCGTTCGCGAACCCATGAAAAATAGAGAAGCTTCGTCATAGCAAATCCGTGAAAGGCTCTAATGATCGCTGTCGATCAAATGGCGGATACCCGCGCGAAAGTAATCATAGCCTGTATATAGGGTCAAAATTGCGGCTATCCAGAGCAGGACTATTCCGATTTCCGTATTGAATGGCAACACCTTGTCGCCAGCCGGCGCAGCAAGCAGGAAGCCAAGGGAGACCATCTGAAATGTGGTTTTCCATTTTGCCAGCTTGGTAACCGGAACGCTGACCTGCAATTCAGCCAGAAATTCGCGCAGCCCGGACACCGAGATCTCCCGCATCAGAATAATCGCAGCGGCCCAGAGAGACACGCCAGATACAACCTGATTGGCGCATAATATGATGAGACAGGCCGATATCAGCAATTTATCTGCAATCGGGTCAAGCATACGGCCCAGAGCAGATTGCTGATGCCAGGCGCGCGCCAGATATCCGTCAAAGAAATCTGTGATGCTCGCGACAATAAAAATGCCGAGACAAAGCCAACGCCCGAAATCCCCGGGCACAAAGGCGGTGCCGACAACGGCGGGCACTGCCAGAATGCGTCCATAGGTCAGAATGTTGGGCAAGCTGAAGAGGGTGCTGCGCCCGTCTTTTTTACGTGTGGCTGGTTCACTGGTCATTTTTGCAATGCACCACGAGGCCATGTGCGCGTCAATCCTTATCCGACGAAATGTCGCGCTAAAATGACCCGTGGTTAAGCATCGGGATGATGGATCTGGCGATGGTCTGCATAAGCAATGTTGATCTGGTGTTCACAAAAGATCATTTGAGTGTTTTGCTCGCGCGATATAGGGGTGCTGTCCCGACCTTAACCAGAATGAAATCCTGTGACCTTGCCGTTCAAATCCTGGCGCACTCATTTGACACAAACGCTCAGCCTGTCGGTGCCGCTGGTCGGTATTCAACTGGCACAGGCGGCAATCGGGATTACCGATACACTGATGGTTGGACGACTGGGGGCCGCCGAACTGGCGGCATTGGCGTTGGCGACCACGTTTTTCTTTACCCTGTTTATCGTTGGTCTGGGGCTGACTCAGGCGGTCCTGCCACTGGCGGCTGAGGCCCGCGGGGCGGAAGATCCGATCATGCTGCGCAGAGCCATTCGTATGGGGTTCTGGGTGGCTGGCGGATATACAGTCATTGCAATTGCGATTCTGTTCAATACAGAGGCCATTTTGCGGTTTGCAGGCCAGTCGCCAGAAACCATTCACTTTGCCAGCGGATACATTGCCATTGCCAAATGGGCCTTGTTACCAATGCTGCTGTTCATGAATTTGCGGGCCTTTTATACGGTGCTTGACTGCGCGAACATCATGTTTGCCATCAACATCATGGGCGTTCTGGCCAATATTCTGCTGAACTACATGTTCATATTCGGCAATTGGGGCGCTCCGGAGTTGGGTGTTGAAGGCGCTGCCGTTGCGACGCTTGGCACTGCTACCGTGACATTGGCGGGCATGGTCTTGCTGTCATTGCGTGACAAGCGGATGAAGGATTATGACATTTATGGGCGGTTCTGGCGCGTTGATCTTGAAATCCTGCGCCAGATCATTCGGCTTGGTATTCCCATTGGCATGACGCTGTTGGCTGAAGTCGGCCTGTTTGCTGTTGCGACCATTCTGATTGGACGAATCGGGACGCTGGAGCTAGCAGCGCATGGCATCATCCTGCAATTGGCGACCCTGTCCTTTATGGTGCCACTTGGGTTCTCCAATGTGGCAACCACCCGCGTGGCGCTGGCTTATGGACGCCGCAACCGGGAAGATTTGAGACGGGCCGCCTATGTCACGGTCTTTCTTGCGGTCGGTTTCATGTCCACAGCAGCCCTGATATTTCTGACCATACCGGAAGTGCTGATCTCGCTGTTTCTGGATGCGTCAGGCGAAGATACAGCTGCCGTCATTGCGCTGGCGGTGCCATATCTGTTCTTCGCGGCGTTGTTTCAACTTGCTGACGGGACCCAGGTGGTTGCTGCAGGCGCGTTGCGGGGCATGCAGGATACGCGCGTTCCAATGATCATTGCCATCTTCAGCTATTGGATTGCGGGCCTTGGCACCGGCTATGTTCTGGCATTTCCGCTTGGCCTTGAGGGCATTGGCATCTGGATAGGGTTGGCACTTGGTCTGACGTTGGCAGCTGTGCTGTTGCTCGCGCGCTTCATGATGCGCGATCGATTGGGCATCGGTTTGGTCAAATTCGAAGCCTAATCGGAATTGCCCTGTCCCGTATCATGGAAAAAATCGAAGATGATCTGGGCCATTTGTGCCGATACGCCGGGCACTTTTTCAAGATCTGACAGGCCCGCTTTACCGGCAGCTTTCGCAGTCCCGAAATGGTGCAGGATAGCGCGTTTGCGGGTGGGGCCGATGCCCGGAATCTCGTCCAGCGGGTTTTTGGTAATGTCCCGCTTGCGCCGCGCACGGTGGGAGCCGATGGCAAAGCGGTGTGCTTCATCGCGCATGCGCTGGATGAAATACAAAACCGGATCGCGCTCTGGCAGCATGAAGGGCGCGCGCCCCGGAACGATAAATTTTTCCCGCCCTGCGTCCCGGTCCGGGCCCTTGGCAACGCCGGCAATTGGCATATCGGTAACGCCAAGCTCTTCCAGGACGCCTTTCACTGCGCTGATCTGACCGGCGCCACCATCAATCAGCAGCAGATCAGGCCAGGTGCCCGCATCAATCGTGTCATCCTCATGAGCATGGTTAGGGCCATCAGTCTCTTTCAACAGCCGCGAAAAGCGCCGGGTCAGAACCTCCCGCATCATGCCGTAATCATCGCCGGGGGTGATGTCTTTCGATTTGATATTGAACTTGCGGTACTGGTTTTTCAGGAAACCATCAACGCCAGCCACAATCATGCCACCAACTGCATTGGTGCCCATGATGTGGCTGTTGTCATAGACTTCGATACGCCGTGGCATTTCTGCAAGATCAAACACTTCCTGCACGCCGCGCAGCAGTTTTTGCTGAGAGCTGGTTTCGGCCTGTTTGCGCCCCAGTGCCTCGCGGGCGTTGGTCATGGCGTGGGAGACCAGATCACGCTTTTCACCACGCAACGGCTTGGACAGATGCACCTTGTAGCCCATGCGTTCCGTGAGGGCTTCTGACAACAACTCATGCTCTTCCCCCAAGTGTGACACAAGAATGTGCGAGGGGGTTGGCTTGTCATCGTAGAACTGGGTCAGGAAAGCCTCCAGCACAAAGCCTGGATCAAGGGTTTCGTCGGCTTTCGGGAAATAGGCCCGGTTGCCCCAATTCTGGCCAGTGCGGAAGAAGAACACCTGAATACAAGTTTGCCCATCCTGCTGATACAGGGCAAACACATCTGCTTCCTTGATGGTATGCGGATTGATGCCCTGTTGTGACTGAATGTGCGACAGGGCCGCCAAACGGTCGCGGTAAATTGCAGCTGTTTCAAAATCGAGCTCCGCGGACGAGGCTTCCATTTTTCCAGCCAGTTCCTTTTGGACGTTCTGGCTTTTTCCGGACAGGAAGCCTTTGGCTTCCTTGACCAGTTCGGCGTAACTTTCCTTGGATATTTCGCCGGTGCAGGGGCCGGAACAGCGTTTGATCTGGAATTGCAGGCAGGGACGCGTGCGGTTTTCGTAGTAGGAATCACTGCAATTGCGGAGCAGGAACGCTTTTTGCAAAGCCGTGATGGTGCGGTTGACAGAGCCTGCTGAAGCAAAAGGTCCGAAGTAACTGCCTTTGCCCTTACGCGCGCCACGATGTTTCAGAAGTTGTGGCGCGTCATGATCTTCTGCAATGTGGATGTAGGGGAAACTCTTGTCATCTCGCAGCAGTACGTTGTATTTGGGGCGGAACCGCTTGATCAGGTTCGCTTCCAGCAGTAATGCTTCGGTTTCGGTGCGCGTGCTGACAAATTCCATGCCTGCAGTTTCGCTGATCATGCGGGCGATTCGATTGGTCTGACCCATCATCCGGGTGTAGTTGGTGACCCGCTTCTTGAGACTGCGTGCCTTGCCGACATACAGCACGTCGCCCGAAACACCATACATGCGATAAACGCCGGGATTGTTGGGCAGTTTTCTGGCAAAAGCGAGAATGACCTGCGGACCGGTTTTGATCTCTTCCCGATCCGCTTCTGGCTCTGATGATGTGGCGTCAGTGGAGTGTTCGTTCATTCAAGGCAGCCTACCACATCGGGTGTTTCCCATGCCAGATGCTGACCACTATCCAGTGCAATCATCTGACCGGTCATGGATGGAGCGTTGCGAATGAAATCAATTGCCGCAGTGATCTCGGATAATTGCGGTTGGACCTGCAAAATTGTGCCATCAATCTGCGCCTGAAAATCCGCATCGGATTGGCGGGAATTGGACAAGGTCGGACCCGGCCCGATTCCGTTGACACGAATATGGGGCGCAAGGGCCTGTGCAAGGGTTTGGGTGGCGCTCCACAGAGCGGCTTTCGAGAGGGTGTAGGACATATAACGCGGGGTCAGTGCCCAAACGCGTTGGTCGATCATGTTGATGATCAGACCTTTTTCGCCATCCGGCAGGCGGTTCGCCATGGCCTGTGCCAGAAAGACCGGTGCCTGAAGATTGGGTTGCAGATGGTGGTCCCAGCTTTGCGTGGTGATCGAGCCTATTTCATCGGATTCGAAGGTGGAGGCATTGTTGACCAGCAGCGTGATCGGGCCGAATTCTGCAACGGCCTGAGCCTCCAGTTGCGCAACAGATTCCATATCGGCGAGATTTGCCTGAATGGCAACCGCTTTGCCGCCTGCGGCGTGAATGTCGGCAACAACCTGCTGTGCGTCAGTCTCAGAGGTGTTGTAATGCACGGTCACGCAAAACCCCTGATCTGCCAGATGCAAGGCCAGTGCCTTGCCGATGCGCTTTGCAGCGCCCGTTACCAGTGCATGTTCGCTCATATCAACTCGCTATAGGGCTGGTCCAAGCGTATCAGAAACCGTGGGGATGCAATGCCGAAACCACATATCCGACATAGAGCAGCACCATGATCACTCCGATCGGACGGGTAATCGATTTGGACAGGAAGATAAAGGGCAGCAGACACAGGGATGTCAGTAACATGATCCACATATCGGGTACAAACATCTCTTGCGGCACCGGTAGCGGGAACACGGCTGCAGTAGTGCCCATGATTGCGAGCAGATTGAAGATGTTCGAACCAATGACATTGCCGATGGCAACGGCGCTTTGCCGATGAAAAGCAGCCATGACAGTGGCCATCAATTCTGGCAATGACGTGCCGATTGCAACCACTGTCAGGCCAATCGCGGTTTCTGAAACACCCCAACTGCGCGCGATCTCGGTGGCGCCAAAAATCGTCAGATTGGCGCCAATTGGCAAGCCAACAAGGCCAACGAGCAAGAAACCTGTCAGTATCCAGGGAGGTTTGGTTCCAATGTCGCCAAACTCGTCCTCCAGCGCATCCTGCGCCTGTTTGCGATGCCGACGAGCACTTCTGTAATTGTCATACAGAAAGACGCCCAGAAGTGACAGCATCACCAGGGCATCCAGTCGGCCCAGAAAGCCATCGCTGGCCAGCGCAATAAAGCCAAGCGTGACTGTCACCATGAACAGGGCATTGCGCCGCGTTCCAGGCCCGCTGCAAACTGTTGCAAAAATCAGTGAAGGTGCGCCCAGAACCAGCAGAATGTTGGCAATGTTGGAGCCAACCACATTGCCAATAGCAAGTCCCGCCGCCCCGGTGGCTGCAGCTTTCATTGAAATGACCAGTTCCGGTGCCGAAGTGCCGAAGGCAACAATGGTGAGGCCAATGATAAGCGCAGGAATGCCAAGGCGTTCGGCCAGACCAACGGCTCCACGCACCAGCAGGTCGCCGGCAAAAACCAGAATTATGAGACCGGCGAATAAGCCCAGATAGGTGATCATTGCAGGGGACGGTCCTTGGTTTGCGTCAAACAGATGAAATTGGCACGTGTGCAAACACGGGTGTGCCTTCAGCCAACACCCCTGCAGGCACCGCTTCTATATAGGGACCGAAATCGGGAATTGAAGCGCTGTCTATGATTTCTGACAGGGTTGGCAATCCAGAGCTTCCTGTGGGAATGGCAGCCCGAATTTTGACGTGAAATGAGCACAATTCATCACAGAATCAACTGAATTTGTCCCATGCGAAGCCGCATTTCGAGATGATGATAGTCTCAACCGCCAAAACGGCTTTCCAGAAGAGAAGGCCCTAGAATGGCGGCGCGCTTGAACCTGTAAGGAGTAATCTGAGGATGAAAAACATGTCCGCAATTTCCGATCTTCAAAACCAAAGATATTTTCTGAAGACCTCTGGCGCAGCCGCCGTTGCGGTCTTGGCGCTGACCATGACGGTGAAGGCTGCCGACCTTCCTGTCGAACCGCAAGTTGAGATGTATGAGCCTGTGGCGGTTCAGTCCTCCTCCTACGATTGGACGGGTGTCTATCTTGGCGCGATGCTGGGATACACTTGGGCTGAATACAATCCGGAAGCGCTCGGCGACATCGATGACAAGGGATACGTGGTTGGTGGCTACACCGGCTTCAACTTCCAGTCCGGAGGTCTGGTATTCGGTATCGAAGGAGATTTTGCGTCACTTGATCTTGACGAAACCTCTGGCGGCACCCGCGTTGAAACCGATATGATGGGCACAGTGCGTGGTCGGGTGGGTTATGCCTTCGACCGCGTTCTGGCCTACGGTACCGGTGGTGTCGCATTTGCCAATGTCACGGCGAGTGATGGCCTTGTCAGCGACGATAACTGGCACAGTGGCTACACAGTCGGTGCCGGCGTTGAAACAGCCATGACCGACAATATTCTGGCACGTGTTGAATATCTGTACACCGATTTTGGCGATGAGACCTACAATCTGACGACAAATACCGATGTTGATCTGACCTCGCATACCATACGGGCGGGGCTGGGCTACAAGTTCTGACCCGCCCACGCAAATGACCTCCAAGTCATGCATTTTTATCAGCCGGGGCGTTTTGCATTGCCCCGGCTTTTTTGCGTTTAAAGTAAAGAAAAGTCATTGAATTCAATTTATTAACCATTTCTCTTAAGCGTTGATTGTGGTTTCTAAGAGATAAACAGAACAAGCCGGATTTTACCGGAATGTGTCAATTTATCAGGAGTAGAGACAATGGTTTTGCGTGCGTCTCTTATTGCGACGGCTTCTGCCGGTGCGCTCATTCTGTCGCTGAATGCTGGTGTTGCGGCGGATTTTTACGACAATGGCGGCGGTTATCAGCAGCCGAGCTACAACGGGAATCCACCCGCCGATTGGACTGGCCTGTATATGGGTCCGATGCTGGGATATATCTGGGGCAATATTGACCCGGATACCGGCGCCGCAGTGGATGTGGACGGAATTTTGCTCGGCGGCTTTGCCGGGTACAACTTTCAGGCCGGGTCATTGGTCTTTGGTGGTGAAGCCGATCTGGCAATCACCAGCCTGGACGGCAGTGAAGGCGGTACTGATGGTGACGCCGACTGGACAGGAAGCATCCGTGGCCGCCTTGGCTATGCCTGGGACCGTCATATGATCTACGGTACAGCAGGTCTTGGTTTCCTCAGTGCCGATGTGGATCTTGGTGGTGCCAGTGACGAGAACACCCATGTCGGCCTTGTGGTCGGTGCGGGCATTGAAAGCATGGTCAACCGGTCGTTCAGCGCCCGGGGTGAATATCTTTATTCCGGCTATGGCGAGAAAGACTATGGCGCATTTGAAGCGGATGCCAACTCCCACGCCATTCGGGCGGGTCTTGGATATCACTTCTAGACTGCAGTTGATTAGTTCATGATGAAAAGGCCCCGCAGTTTGTGGGGCCTTTTCCGGTTTGAGGGCTTCAGGGACAGGTTGCCGCAGCCGGGTTCAACTGCACCTTCATCGTCTTTGCTTTAGCCGCGTCCGATGAATGGCATGGCACTGGCCATAACAGTCATGAACTGGACATTCGCCGACAGTGGCAGGCTGGCCATATGCAGCACGCTGTCGGCTACATGCTGAACGTCCATCGTCGGCTCGGGTTTGATCGACAGATCCGCCTGCGGGACGCCACCTGCCATTCTGGCAGTCATATCGGAGGCGGCATTGCCGATGTCGATCTGGCCGCAGACAATGTTGTAAGGCCGTCCATCGAGTGAGACGCTTCGGGTCAACCCCGTGATCGCGTGTTTGGACGATGTATAGGGTGCAGAACCGGGGCGCGGGACATAAGCCGAGATCGACCCATTGTTGATGATTCTGCCGCCCTGAGGGTCCTGTTTGCGCATCAGGTTGAACGCCCCACGCGCGGCGATAAACGCACCCACGTAATTGACATTGATCACTTTCAGGAAGTCCGCGACCGAAATATCGCCAATCGGAGCTGAGGGCACGTTGTTGCCGGCATTGTTGAACAGCAGATCGAGCCTGCCGTGATCGGCCTCTATCTGCGCATAGAGTGCATCGACCTCCTCCGGATTGGTGATATCTGCAGCTATTGCAAATCCATCGCCGATCAATGCCACCGTTTCTTCCAGCGCGTCCATGCGCCTGCCTGTCACCACAACATGGTAGCCATTTGCGGCGAGCGTTCTGGCGCATGCACGTCCGATGCCGGATCCACCACCGGTAACCAATGCGATTTTTGTCATGATTTTTCTCCTCCCAATTTGGGTTTTCTTGAGTTTGTAAAAGTTCTTGGCGGCAAGGGGGCGTCCGTTCGGTTGCCGTCCTTGCAGAGTGCTACACAGGCCTTGATGGCTTCGTGCAACATGGAACTGGTGGTGTCGAGTTCTTCGTGCAGGTTCCGTGGGCTTGACCGATTGTCGGTTTTCCACCGTCCCCAGATCAATCCCGTGCGTAAAACATCATGGGGCTCGGCAACTTGGCTCGTCATTGGGGGAGGGCACTCTTCCGATTGTTTCGGCCACATTAAGGGTCTTGATCTGAAGTTCAATAAAAATCGAATACATCTCATGTGGCGGAGGATATGTCAGGTTTTCGAGATTTGTTGACGCGGTCGCTATCGCCAATGCTCTGGTCAAACCACGATTGGCGAATACAGTCAGGCTCGTCACCGTCCCGGGAAAAGGGGAGCTGCCTGCTGTCAGTGGTGCCCGCCTTGATGAAATCCTGTTCGGCCATGAAACAACACTGAGAAATGACAGTTACGCCGCTGTCGCGCATGATAATCACACCAAAAGCTCACGGAACCCTCTTGATAGGGCGCTCGACTTTATAGCTGCATCCGGTGATGATGCTGCAAACAACATCGGGTGAGGGTGGGTGTCATGAAATTCCAAAAATTGTTCTGCGACGACAATGGTGAGAGCCATTGGGAAGATGTCGATATCATGCTTGAGGAACGCAGTTTTGCGCCGCCTGCTCAGAAGATAGAAGTCTCCGAACCGGAACAGGTAAAGCGCACCATGTTTCTCCGACTCCGCTCAGGATGGAATGAACAGATTCATCCAACGCCCGTTATGCAAAAGCTTGTGTGTCTGGCGGGCACTGTCAGGGTTACCGCCAGTGACAATGAATTTCGCGACATTGGTCCAGGGGATGTCTGGCACATGGAAGACAAGCGCGGGAAAGGTCATCATACCGTGGTGACGAGCACAGAAGATTTTGAAGCCCTCATCATTCAATATGAATAATGCGATCCGGCGGAGCTTGTGATTGTCTTCAATCGAAGACGATGACGCCGGTTTGCTCTGATTTATGCTCAGGTTCGATATGGATCGTGGTGCGGGCACCCCGATATGCCTTTTTCAGTGCAAGTTCGATCCGGTCACAGATTTCATGTGCCTGAAAGACGGTGGTCTCTCCCGGCAGGACGAGGTGGAAATCGATAAAGATTGCCGGTCCTGCATGGCGGGTCCGAAGATCGTGGGCCTCCATTGCGCCGTCTGCCTGCGAGGCGATTATCTCGCGGATGTTGTTCAGTGTTTCCTCGGGCAGGGCCTCATCCATGAGACCGCTCAGAGATTCCTTGATGATCTTTGAGCCAGACCAGAGAATGTTGACTGCCACAAGGGCCGCCAATGCCGGGTCGAGAATCCACCATCCTGTTGTAATTGCCAGCAAAATACCTGCGGCCACTCCAATGGACGTCAAAACATCGGTGAACAGATGTTTTCCATCGGCGACCAGGGCCGGGGATTTTCGCTTTCTGCCATGAGAAATCAGGATCCAGGCCCAGAAACCGTTGATTACGGTGGCTCCGAGATTCACCAGAAGCCCCTCGATTGGTGCATCAAGAGCGATGGGTTGGATGAAACCGTGATAGGACTCCCGCAAGATCAGCAGCGCAGCCACGACGATTAGAACACCTTCAAGAACAGCACTGAAAAATTCTGCCTTGTGATGCCCGTAAGGATGGTTGGCATCGGCTGGCTTGGTCGCGATGTGAATGGCAATCAGAGCGGCAAATGCTGTCGCGACATTGACCGTGCTTTCGAGCGCATCTGACAGAAGCGCAACCGAACCTGTCATCCAATAGGCCAGAGATTTCAAACCCAGCACAGCAAAGCCCACGAAGATACTGCCAATCGCGAGCTTGATGGTAGTCATCAGGACAGTCCTTTGTTGCCGTATACCCCGTCACATAAACAAGCCGGGAGAAAGGCGCAAACAAGCAAATGGGTTTATCTGTTGATTTCTTTGGCCGTTTTCCACCGAACCTTCCCGCGTTTCAAGTGATCGTCAGCTTACTGACGCAGGTTTGCCGTGATGGATGTTGGATTTTGTTATATATCCGACACAAGAGGTCGCTATGTTGGAACCGTGCTGTCCGGATTCTCGCGTGAAATGGCTGTATTTCCGTTGTCTTTGGGCACTGCTGCCATGATGATTTACCTGAGTCGTTTCTGTCACAACAAGAAGCGCTCCAGGCCTGCAAGAAAATACGAGATCACTGAATGAGCATTTTTGAAAAATACCTGTCCCTTTGGATTGCGTTGGCGATGGCGGGCGGAATTGTGTTGGGCAATCTGGCACCGGGTTTGATCGACGCCATTGCTGCGGCAGAAGTGTTCAGCGTCAATCTGGTGGTTGCCATTCTGATCTGGGCGATGGTTTATCCCATGATGGTTGGCGTCGATCCTGGATCGCTGCGTGACGTTGCGCGCCAACCGCGCGGGTTGCTGATCACACTTGTGGTGAACTGGTTGATCAAGCCGTTTACGATGGCCGCTCTGGCCGTGCTGTTTTTCAAATATGTGTTTGCGCCCTGGATACCGGCTGAAGACGCGATGCAATACATCGCCGGATTGATCCTGCTTGGGGCAGCACCCTGTACGGCGATGGTGTTTGTCTGGTCACAACTGACGCGTGGTGACGAGACCTATACGCTTTTGCAAGTGTCGGTGAATGATCTGATCATGGTCTTTGCCTTTGCGCCCATCGTGGCCTTGCTGCTGGGTGTCACCGACATCACCGTCCCCTGGTCGACACTGGTTCTGTCGGTCTTGCTGTTTATCGCGCTGCCACTGGCCGCTGGCCTGCTGACGCGAAACAGGCTTGGAACGCAAGCGGCCATCGAGACGTTTCAGGCTCGTGTGAAGCCCTATTCGGTTGTGGGGCTGATCGTCACGGTGATGATCCTGTTTGGCCTTCAGGGGCAGGTGATCGTGTCCAAACCATTCATCATTGTGCTGATCGCCGTTCCGATCATCCTTCAAAGCTACGGCATTTTCGCAATCGCTTATGCGGCGGCCTTCGCGATGAAGGTACCCCACCGCATTGCCGCGCCCTGCGCTTTGATCGGAACGTCGAATTTCTTCGAGCTGGCAGTCGCAGTCGCCATCAGCCTGTTTGGGCTGAATTCAGGTGCTGCCCTTGCGACGGTTGTGGGCGTTCTGGTCGAGGTTCCGGTGATGCTGACGCTTGTCGCATTTGCCAATCGGACACGGGCCCGCTTTGTCCCCTGACACGGGGCAAATGTGGGCTGACTGCCAGCCATGCGAAGTCTTCGACAGTCGCTTCTGACAGTGCCGTTTACAAGGAAGGCCGTGATGCTGCTTGCGCGATGCGAGAAAGCGCCTGACCCAGGTTCCTGAACTGGATCTGTTCCGAGGCGCACCATTCACAGCTCATCTATTTTACTTTTTTACCGGCCACCGTAATGGGGGACTTGCCGACGTTTGAATCAGCTGTTCCCGAGCTTTTCGGTTTCTCCTGCTTGGGTTTTCGAACTTCTTTGTTGCTGCGTTTATTATTACCTTTACCCATTGGATTTCCTCTTTGAGTTGCAGTGAATTACATGACAGGAATTTTGCATTTTTGCGTGAGCGATAGTCGCACGCGGAAATGCTGACAGACACAGGCTGCAGAAATTTCAGAACGGCTTCGACGACAAACACATACTGGCTTGATGCAGATAAAATTTACGATTGTGTAATTACCAACAGAGCCAGCATTCACGAATTGCCGGTTTTTTGCCGTGCGCCAAATATCAATCCTTCATCATCATGTAATTGTGATGAAGTGATGATTTTGAATTCTTGAATTCAGGCTGTAAAGGCGTTGAAGTGCGCATTTTTAAAAATGACGCAATTCAACCATGAATAATTTACGCCCATTATTTCGACACTGCAAGAAAATTCTAGGGTCTGGACTTGCTCTGCCGATGTGGCCCAGACCCTGATTGGAAGTCATATGAGTGTTTGGCCTGGCGCGCTATCCATTGGCGTTTTGCAGCGAGCTATGGCGGTCAGCAGTGGGCTCCAAAGGCCAAATTATTTCAGAGCCGCGGGGTGGTGCCGAATGGCTTCTGCCACTGCTTTCAATTTGATAAAGGGTTCAAAAGTTTCCTTCGGGATATCATCGATATCGCCACTGCCGATCCACTTTTCTGCCATGTAGAGTTTGATGTCAGCTACGTTTGGCGTGTCGCCGGCCAGAAATGGCCCGGTTTTGATCAATCCTTCCACACCAGCCCCCCATTTGGGAATGTAGTCCGCAGCAAGCGCTTGTCTGGCGGCTTTCTTCAGTGCGGGATCTTCAATTCGCATCGTGGCAAAAATCTTGTGGCGGAAATCCTCAACCGTATCCATCACCTCATCATGACGGGCTGCCGCAAATCTTTCTTCAGGATGAAACCCGTGTTGGCGCCCGATAAGACGCAATATGGCGTTTGTCTGGGTGATCACGCCGCGGTTTTTCACTTCCAGAATTGGCAGCGAACCGAACGGCAATTCCGGTTTGAGCTTTTCGAATTCCTCAAAGGAGAGACGATTGTCGTCAAACGCCACGCCGGCCATTCTGAAAGCGATGCGAATTTCTTCGCCTCTGCTGCCAGCGAAATCGAAATAGGTGAGTTTATAATCTGACATTTGTGCCTCTGGTTTCCGGTCGGGTTATTGGGTGCCGGTCACTTGTTGGATGATAGTCAATCGTGATGATGAAAATGAACGCCGAGGGTTCTGAACCCGGGTCAGCTTACCAATTGAGTCTGGACCCCAAGTTAATGATAGCTCCATGAGGCTCTAATCTGGATGATGTTCTGCCCAACTGGTTACGGTGATGATACCAATAAAACTAAACTTACGGTAGATTTTACATGCAGTTTTCAAGGACGGAGTTCTACCCGCAATGGACCGATGATCGTTCATGCTGCGTGCATTGCTATCATTTGGCAATGCTCGCGATTAGGTTTACAACCGTTGAAATGTGGCAGCTTTGGCATCCTGGAGCAAAGCCAGGCACTCCTCATCAATGATGCCAAGTGCAGAGAATTGAGCGACGATATTTTCCAGATATTCCATACTTGTTCCCAACACGCCTTCACCGGATACGAGACACTCTATCTGCTCATCACGATGCAGATCAGGCTGGATGGTGTCCGCCTCATAATCGGCGACAAATGTCAGTGCGCGTACTGACGTGTCATCGATCTGTGCATCCACGAATTGCGGTATGTATCCGGGCGCAATCATTTCCCGCCGCCACAGATTTTCGGTTTCTGCCTCAACTCGCTCGCTTGAGATCTTGTAGATCAGGCCGTCGCAGCCATGTCCCTTGTCCAATGCTGCCATCAAACCCGGCGCTTCACGCGTCCCGCGTCCGCCCAGGGTTTCCTTCAGGATGAAGCGCCGGGCGTGGTCAGATACCCTGGCGCGGCGAACATCTGCGAAGACAAGAGCCGGATCCCACATCAGCGATCCGTAGGCGAATATCCACAGATCGCCTGCGTCATGTTCAGCTAGCGCATTGCGTCGCGAGGCCTGGCGGTAATCGTCTGAATGCAACCTTTCGATGGCCCAGTGGAGCTCAGGCCATTGTTTGAAAACCTCAAGGGCATTAAAATCCCGGAAGAACGATTTCAATGGATCGGAAATCTTGTCGCGCAATTCAGGGTGATGCAGGAAAGGGTCACTGACAGAATTCATTTTGTAATTTTTCTTTCTCTTGGCAGGCCGGACTTCGCGTTGGTCTTGATCTTAACCGCATTTCGTTCTGCGCATGCTGCAATTGTTGCCCATAAGGCGATCTGGATGGGCAATGCGATGATATGCGCAAGATAATGACACGGGCCAAGGCGCAGAAGTTGCGAAGAAATTTTGACCGGTTCCACTTTTCACTGGCCTGACCGATGCAGAGTCCCGGATATCGGAAGAAGCCACAACCGAGTTTTTCAACTGCTCCAGTGACCAGCGCGTTTCTGCCCAGGCTCACATCCGGTGCATATGCCGGATGTCCAAGATTACTGAGCGCAGCATCCAACCGACATCCAGCAGGTGCGGTCATTGTTTGGACCGGAACATCCCAGATCGTGATAGAGGCATTGGGTCAGTCCATCATTCATCATTTCCGCTCGGGCCCGTCCCAATTGCTCGTGGGCAGCATCTCTGGCGCTCTGGCGGCTGTTTCCTCTGCCTTCTGCAACCTCAGACCTGCGGCATTCACCGTCAGACTGGACGCCGATGTCATCCACTGGCTCTTCTGCGGGTGGCTCTGCAGCCGGGCGACATCTTGCAAGTTCGGCTTCGCGGATGGCCGTTTCTCCCGAGGCTGTCCCTTCGCCGACCAGGCTGCAAAATCCAGCGTGGGCACCAATATCGGCATGCCAGCGCAGCCCTGTATACCCACAGCCCAGAGTCAGATTTTCATTTTGCTGCGCGGCCGCTGTCGTGCCGTATTCGGCGCAATCCGCCAAGGCAAGGCCGGGCCAGACGCAGATCAACAGGAAGGTCAGCACCTGAAGTGGTGATCGGATCATTTGCTCCTGACTTTCAAAGCCATCAGGCCGACTTCAATTTTTTTTACCAGTTTTGCAGTGCGCTCATTCCTGGAGCTCGTTGTGGACCAGGTTTCGAGGGTTGCCATAAAGGTCGCGATGTCTCTGTTTCCTGCGCTCTTGGCTAGGGCCTGAATGATCTGTGCATTGTGGCCGACAGCTTGCAGCGCTACTTTTTCATTCTTGGCTTCACCATCGACCCCATCAAATTTCGCAAGTGTGATCAGGGCTTCATGTATTGCTCTCTGCGCTGCCTGAAATTGGGTCTGATCGGCTTTGTTCAACACAAGAGACTGATCGTCAGGAAAGCCGATATTCTGAATGGCCGCGACGGGACCTGACAGAGCAAGACCAGCGGTAAAACAAAGCGCAAGACAGATTGAAAACAAGCGCGCGCGAAGGTGTGATATCATCATGACATGCCTCCTTGTGGAGGACAGTTTGCCCGAAACCACCCAATTCGGCAAGGTTTGCACCGTTTGCGACCGTGTTCCCTGCAAAATATGCAGCATCGCACCTCTGGACATCGAGATTGCGGTCTCCAACAGTGATGCCGCGCCAGATCGGGCGTAATTGCAGGCCTGCTAGAGTTTCAGATCGATATCCTCTTCAACGGCCTCGGTTCCCAATAGAGGGACACCTTCCTCGATCATGGCTTTGCTCTGGATGAAATGGGTGCGGTATGTCTCCTTGTCAAAGAGCCGCAAAGTGAAGTGGTCCCAGTCAGATCCGGATGCTGCATCAAAAGTGGCCATCAAGCCGTGGCTGCAATCTTCACCATAGGTGACATCACGTTCTTCGATATCGTCTGGCGTTGCAATGCCGGATCTCTTGCCAAGTTTGAAGATGTTCCAATCGGTTTCGCTGCCGTCCTCGTTCCGCCAGATGCTCTTGGTTGAAAAGGCACTGGAGGAGGGCGCACATGAGGTGTCATATTCGCCCCAATATTGAGCATTGTTCTGACTCTGGTCAGGTGCGCCATATTTTTTTGTGAGGCTGCGAGTAATTTGCGCGGGCTTGACCGCTCCCTTGTCAAAAACCACCTGCCGGGTCAGGCCCATGATGATTTTTGAGGCTGACGGTGTTTCATCAAACATGACAATCACTTCCTTTTCATCACGTGACTCGTAGAGCCGGGCTGATGAGAAGGGCTGAATTTTGCCAAAAGCCTCGAAGGTTGACCAGGCACGGTCCGCGACCAGAACCCGGCCGACATCCATATGGTTGCGGATGATTTTATCGGCTGCGTCAAAGGTCATGCCGAGTTGGAGGCCAACGATATCTGCGCCGTAAGGCGTATCCACCGGAGCGATCTGCTTTCGTTTGACGGGCTGTAGAAGTGCCGCGTCTGGTTGGGGCGCATCTGGGATCAACTCAAGCGCGCCATATACCTCCTGTGCTTTTCCGCCGTAATATTCGGCGGAGATCAATTCCAGTTGAAACCGGTTTGTTGGCACAACTGGCGGAAATGGCTTTTCAAGATCGTTGATGGACGCCTTGTCGCGTATTTCCTGTTGCACCAGAAAATCATCAACAACTTTTGCAGCAGCCTTGAATGGGGGCACAACAAGTGCATCTGCGCGGCTAATGTCTGCAATACGGAATGTTATCCGGGTTTTTGCACCGCGTCTGTTTTCAGACCGGGTGACGGCTTCCGGCACGCTGAGATATTTGTCTAGGACAAGAACATCATCCAGCACAAACTGATGGTCAATGAAGCGTTCCGACTGCAGCTCAGCTTGCATTTTCTGACAGTAGACATCAGGCCTGTTGGAAGGAAGTCGCTGACAGGATGCGCGGACGCCAACGGTGCCAAAGCGAGACATTCCATCATATTCGATTGACGGTATGTTCCGGTTTCTTGACTCTTGAAATAAATGGTCCAGCCTGCCGAGATAAAGTGTGGATTCTGGCAGAGCGATAGCCTGGGAAATGTATTTGCAGGCGTTCCGGAGCATTTCAACCTGGTGGTCTACGCCATGTTTTCCAATGGGGAATGTCTGAATCCGGCTCTGACATGATTGCAGATAAATGTTTGGAATGATGGGTTTGATCAGCGGAGAGCCGAATTGTGCCAGGCCCGCCTTCCCCAAATCGAGATAGGGCAGATTGAGTTGGAATTCGTCTGGCAGGGCTGCAGCCCGGGCCAGTGTCCATTTGCGGAATGGCTGGGTCAGGCTGGCAACTGAAGCTGTATCCGGCTTTTCCTGCCGGAATTCAAAGAAACGCCCCCATATTGGCGTGTCATCAATGTTGCCGAAGCTGCTTTCATAGTGCCAGCGTGCCAGCATCATGCGGTGGATTTCAGCATCAGTCAGGGTTTCCGGCTTGTGACGTGCCATCACAAGATCGGCGGTTTCCGCATCAAAATAAAGGCTGTCCGGTGCCTGGATCGAAGGGTCGGCAGCGGCTTGCGAACCGGCTTCTTCAGCCAGTGAAAACCTGTGTTCCTGATCTTTGTCGACCAGAACAGCTTCCTGCGGTGTCACATAGTAGATGATTGCACGTTCAGTGCTTGCGGCACCAAAGGTGACCAGTTCCGGCGCCTTGGTCAATTCCAGAACGATATGGCCGTTGATTTCCCAATCATAGCGCGGATTGACAAAGGGTCCTGAATTGCCGCTGAAGCCATTATGGGCATCGGTCTGAACAGGCTGTTCAAGCGTCAGCGGTGCATTTGCCTGTGCCTTACCAACCCGGACAGAGAAGAAAACTGGAATATTGGGCTCCCGCTTTTGGTCAGACGGAACAGACCCTGCAGCCATGAGAATTGTTCCGGGCTCAGCGGTCAGCCTTCGGCCCTGAATCAGACTTCTGTGGCCGTAATTATTTGTCAGATTGCCCCCGAAGTTACTGGCTATTCCCTCAAGCCCTCTTGCAATAAGGTCCAGTGGCTGACCGGGCTCAATTGTTTTCCCCTTGTCGTCGCTTGTTCTGACATAGGCCGATATTGGCAGAACGATCGTGTCTCCGGCTTCTCCACTTTTCAATCCGCCAAGATAGGCCCGGTATTTTGTGAAATCATCTATGTTTGGCTTGCGCACACCTTGTTTCAGTTCATCGCGGACAAACCGGTTCACCTGATCTGATGCCAGGCCAAATGGCTCAAGATCTGCCTGTTCCAACTGGATGCGTTGGCGCAGCATGTTGGCCAGCAAGTCGTTTGACTGCACCATATCCGGGAACTCATCTGACAGGGAGCTGACCAGATATTCCTGATCGAACAGGTTTATTGGTTTGTTGGCAGCCAATGCGGCCATTGCCTTGGTGTCATCTGCAGTGACCTTGTCTGGTTTGATGGTATGAACAATTTCGTTGAATTGCGGATCAAGCGAAATTTCCAAACTGCGAACACTCAAATTCACGCTGATATTGACTGGTTTTCTGTCGTCGGCGTCGGTGAGTTCACCGGTGATTGACGCCAGTTCTCCAAACACACCAAAATACATGCTGCGGTAATCATCGCCACGATATTGCGCAAGCCGCTCCAGAAGTGCTTTCGCGGCTTCGGGTTCGATGGGCAGAAACAGGGGGAACTCCTGCAGATCCGAATGTGTGGATATATTGGTATTGCGGTAAGCCTTGTCCACAAAATCTGGCATGATTGTATAGGCCGGGTTGTGAGCAGTTCCGTTCCCACCACCCATTATATTTTCGATAGGGAAACCCCGGTTTTCAAAATCATATTCACCAAGGGTCAGCTGGTAAATCTGCAAAAGCGGCACTGGCAGCGTGGGTTGAATTTCAGACAGCTTCCCTTTCAGAAAAGTGCGCAACCTGCTGAAAAAGATGTCGCGTGTAAACTCGTCCAATTCGTTCACAATGAAGGTATTGGCATGCCTTGATAACAGGTCGATGTTCTTTTGGAGCGTGCCCGCAACAAATTTGCCGGACGCATTTTCACCAGGTGGCTGGGCCACATAGTTTTCACGAGGCATGAATATTTCCGCATCAAGCCCTGCTTTGGTTTGAAAGTCCCGTTTTTCCTGGTCCGAGAGAATCAGATTGGCATAGAACAGGGCGGCACCTTCATTGGTTTCCAATATCTGAGGAACCAATATCGGGAGATTGATATGCATCCATGCGAGCCAGTTCGAATGGGATACTTGCCAGTTGCGCCCCGTCGAACTCTCATATAAAGCGGCATGATCGCGCACCAGTTCCAACTGCAAATCAGGCATCAGGCCGTTGTGGATCTGGGATGCATTTGGATTGCGCAAGGGGCGTGATTGGCTTTGCTGCAATGGGTCTGACGCATCCGCCAGCCCCTCTGCCGGTGCGGGGTCTGTGCCGCCAGATTTCAGGTCTGGTTTCTGACTTGCAGATTTGACGTCTGCAAGCGCATTCAGCACCACCAGTTGCTCTGGAGGCAGGGTGTTGCTGGTCGGCAGACCATATTGTCGCTGAAACGCGTTGATGGCTGCTACGGTCTGTTGATCAACAGTGCCGTCTACAATGCCTGGATTAAATCCAAGACTGGCCAGGTTCTGTTCCAGAGCAAGATTGTCTGATCCGGCTGTTGTTTGTGTGGTTTGCGCCTGCTGTGTGGATTGATGTGAAGTTGGGCCGTCATGGGCTCTCATTTTAGCAATTGTCCAGGATTTCAACTGGGCCCTGCATCCCAGGTGCTTTTCCCTGGCTTTGAGGCGTGTCACGATCGTCTTGTCCCGGGCGTTCAGGGATGGGTTTTTGGTGGAACATCCATCATTGCCAAAATAATTTTTGCCGAGGCTGCCACCGAAGCAATATCCATAGGAATGAAAAATTGCATTCCTTTCCTTCCACAGCGCCATGCATTCATCGGCATTTGCCGAAAGGGGAGACAGAACGGACAGATAGGAGATTGCCGCCAGAGCGATCAGGGCTGTTTTTGTCATTCTGTTATCTCTGCCTTTTCAAGGATGCGCGCATAGAGGATTTGTTCGGGGCGGTATTCAAAATGCATTCCATCAAAATGATGCCATTTCCCGCCCCAGATGAAGCCATATCGTTCGAAGCTTCTGACCAGTTCTTCAGGTACTTTATTGTTGAATTTACCCACTTTTCCGGGCTTGTAACCACGCCATTTCCAATAGTCGCCAAGGTCTGCGTTGAGATCAATTGCTGCGCCATAAGAGTGAACACTAAGGCGGTTGGTGCCGCTTATCTTTCGCCAGTTGAAGCTGCCACCGACATTGGAGAAAAAGGTCTTGTTGCGCGTGCCTATCTCATCGAGGACGGCCTGCAATTGGCAATTGACGCCATTTTTCACTGTCACATTGAATGTCGCCGTGCCGGAGCCGGATTTGAGGCTGGTCAGTGTTGCGCGTGCTGCTGCTTCACTTTCAAAATACACAAGAGCCATAAAGTCATCGTTGCGTATTCGGCCGGGGTCTTGCCAGGCCTCTTCGCGCGCTGACAGATCGAATTCGAGCGGATAGACATATTGAAACTGGTCGGCAAAGCTTGGTTGTTCGAGAAGGGCTTTGGGCGGCTGACCGGTTGCTTTTTGGGCTGTAAACTTCTTGCCTGATGTGGAAATCAACTGATTGCTTTCCCGGTCGAGTGCAAGGTCCGGATAGGCCAGCAAGACACTGTTCAAGCCCATATTGAGTGGCGTCATGTCTTCACTGCCTGTTGGCATATCGGAACCGCTTGGCAACTCAAGTTTCAGGAAATCCTGAATTGTGCAGGCCGCATCATTGGCCCATGCGGTATCCACCAAACATAACGAGATCAAAAGGAAGGTAATTTTTTGAAGCATCCCAGTTCTTAAAAACTATTTCAAATTCTGGTCAAGTTGTTCTGATTGCTATGGTAAATTCAACAACTGTCCGTTGTGTCATTGTGCCCCCGCAGGACGGTGTGATGGCGCCAGCCATTCATGCAACATCTCAAACCCAACGGATTAATCGTCGGATTTGAGATGTGACAGCGGTTCCAGCCCGGCTTTATGGGTTTGTTTTGGTTGCTGCAAAGGCTGGAACCAGCGTGCTGAAGCTGTCCAGCCATGCCACCAGAGCAGGGTGGTCTGCACGCCATTTGCCTTCAAACCGCAAATCCAGATAGCCAAGTGCGCAGGCCTGTGAAACATGGCCAAGCTGGATATCATCAACTGTTTTCAGAACCGGCGATGCCGCTTCGAGGGCTTGCAAGCCGCGTGCAATCTTGTCTGCCTGATAAGCCATCCTGTCTTCAGATTGCTGCTCCGCTGGCCGGAAGCGTTTTTCATAAACGTTTGCGACGGCAGCATCGGTAATGCCATTGGCAAGGGCGTGAAGCGTCAATGCAGGAAACTTTGATGCATCTTGCGGAACCAGTTTTTCGCCACCTGCGACAAAATCCAGATACTCCAGAATAACGCGGCTGTCATATAGAGCCACGCCATCATCATTGATCAGAACAGGAATTTTGCCCAACGGGTTCTGCTGACGCAAAGTGTCTTGTGGATCGGTGGTATCGGCATCTTCGACTTGTATGCGATCAGACAGGTGCAGAATGCTCACTGCCAGTTGGATCTGACGCCCAAATGGCGATGAGGGCGACGTGCGCAGAATCATCATGAATTAGTCTCCTTTTTCAGGCGCAGGATAAGGCCGGGTCCCACCCTGTTTCCAATTCAATTTTTCGATGAGTGTATAAGCCTTCCATAGTGGGTGGAACTTCTGCGGTGCGGCTCACGGATTTGTCATCCTTGCGATGCTGAAAATGCCCTACAGTTGCGCAACGAATTTTCCCAACAGGATACCTGCCCATATGATGAGCCAGACCCATGTTTTGCTAAGTGCTGCTGCATTCACCAAACCCGGCGCGCCGGTTCGAAACAGCGCCGCCATTCTGGGCGCAATCATGCCGGATGCCTCGATCTATGTGATGCTTACAATACTGCGGTTGCAAGGGGTTGAGCAGCGCCGCATCTGGGATGAGATCTATTGGCAGGAGCCGTGGCAGTTCTTCAGTGCGGTGTCGAATTCGTTTCCGCTATTTCTGTCCATTGCCCTGATCGGTCTGGTGATGCAGCGCTTTGCCAAAACGCCGATGATGGTGTTTGTCAGCGTGTTTCTGGCCGGGCTTGGTCTGTCAGCGTTGCTGCATCTGGCATTCGATTTTCCGGTTCACGCGGATGATGCGCACCGCCATTTCTGGCCGGTGACCGATTGGCGCTTCTTTTCGCCGTTGTCTTACTGGGATAGCCGCTATTTTGGTGATTATGTCAGCCTATTTGAGGGGCTGATCGGAATTACAGCCTCCATCATTCTGCTGCGCCGGTTCAAACTGGTTTGGGTCCGCATTGCCGTCGGAATCGCCTTGGCATCCTATCTTCTGGTGCCAGCATTTTTCATCTGGTCGCTGTCGACCGGTTAGACGATTTCTGCCGCCGCCGCCGTTTCCTGCATGGCCAAGGCGGCAATCCATTGCTGGTCGATGTCTCGTAATTGGACAGGATCGAGATGTGATTTATGGTTCCAATAATCGCCGGATGGCACAAACTGCCCGTACTCCGTTTCCAGAGCCTTTGCTTTTGAAATGATTGCAGCATCACAGGTTTGGCGTATGTCTGACAGACCTTGCAAGTGGGTTTGCGACCGGGCCGAAGTCGCACCTTCGGCGTTCATGCGAGGGAAGGTGAGACGGCTTTTTTCCAGTGTCGACATATTGACGCAGAGGCATTCCCTTTCAGCTGCCAGGATCATCAGCCGGTTGGATTTTGCTTCCAGCGATTGCAGGGTCGGGTCCAGCCGCAACGGATCGGCCGTGCCTGTTCCGTAAAAATGCGATTGGCCGTTCTTTTGATTGTAAATCATGTCGCAGCCGCAGAACGCCAGTATGTCGGGCTTCAGAGCGTGGAGCGCCCAATAGGCTGTTGAGAACGCCATTGTGCCGCCAGCATAGATAATGCCGCCAAAGGCGTTGTTGGCAGGAACACAGGCTTCATGGGACAGGCTCAACTGATCTGGTCCGGGGACTGGCTTGCGGTCATCGGGAAAATCCCCGGCATGGACCAGATGGGTTCAGTCTTTGCGAATGCGCCAGGCATTGTTGATGACGACGATGGCCTGAAACTGCGTTCGATCAAATGTGCGTGCACGCACAGCATCGACGGCGCTGCCCAAAATCAGAACGGTGTTTATCATAATGCGGGTCTGCTTTTGTCAGCGGCTTCAAACTCTCAGATACAGGCAAGTATGTCGAAAATGCCAATCGTCAAGTCTAGCGCTGTGGGCGCTTTACATCACCGTAGCATCCTAACGGATTGGTGGCATCACCAGACGACCCCGTTTGCAGCCCTTCAGATCGACGCTGGGGCAATCACGAAATTCCAGCGACGGGGTAAGGCAGAGGCGCATTTCAATCAGTCTGCTATCTGCGCAGGCAATGCCCATTTCTTCAGGATCAAGACCCGGATTGAATTTGGAAAAGGCGGCTTCCAGCGCCAGAGGGTCGACAGCGACCTTGCGATCAAGCTTGCGCAGGACAGGTGGAATGACAATCTTGTCACGGGCTTTCCGCGTCAGGTCAAAATAAGCCTGCTGATCCAGTCCCGAGCAGACACCATGCTTGCGCCATTGATGGCCGATCAAACCAAAGCCGGGCATGATATCCAGCGTGTCGCGGGCCAGATCATCGGGAACGCGTTCTGGAATATCGCTGCGGCAATAGGCTGGCCAGTCGCCACCTTTGAATTGGGGCCATAATCCGTGGACGATGAAGCCAAATGATTTGCCAGTGCCGCATTGCTGGCGGTTCTCAGAGGCTGTCTGTTCATCCTCACAAAAGCTGGGAGACCAGGACAGCGACAGGACATAGAAATCAAATTCACCGGGTCGTCCGCCCCGAATTTCCCGCGCAAATGACGACGAAACACAGGCAAAAGCCAATATGCCAAGGCTAAGGGCTGTGATCCATCTGGAACAGGAGATGGGCCATCTGGACAATAATAGGGACATTCGGTTCAGCGCAGGGATTTACAATTGGAGCCGTAAACCCGCCAGCGATCATATCCTGATACGCAGAACTGTACCTTCCACGACAGGCTGGCAAAGCCCATGCGCTCTTGGATCATGTAATAGAGTTTTGGATGCTTGCCGTTGGACAGGGTTGTCGTGGCATTGCAGTGGCGATGGGTGATCATGGATTTGGTCTGATCCAGCCGGTAGCGTTGCTTGATATGACGGATATCCTGGATGCCGATCGTATGCTGGCGGTGTTCGATCCTTGACCATGTGTTGCGATCTGCCCAGGAAAACTTGGATGTGATGCGCCGCAGGACACGTGGATCGTCGCAGAGCGGGATGGCCCCACGGCCGAAAATCTTATCGCGCGGATCGCCGCCCATTCTCAAATTGGTGTCGTGCGCATAGGCTCCACCTGGCTGAAGCGGGCCAAAGCCAGAGATGAATGGCAACAGCAGCAAAAGAGTGAAAACCGTGCGGATGCAAGAACGGCCAATGGTCATGGAATGCGAATCCTTAATCTCGAATATGCGGGACAGTTTGCGGTAGCAACCCGCCATAGGCAAGTGATTTTGAGATCACGCAGGCCGCTTTACATCGCCTCGACAGATGTTTTGTGAAAGCGTTCAGAGTTCGGTGCCTGTTGGAGATGCCTCTGCAGCACCGGCAAAGCGTCTTCCAATGTCTTTTGCAGAGTATAGGGAGGATTTATTATGAAGAGACCGGTTCCGTTCAACTGATCTTCATTGTCCGGCGCCCTGACATACAGCTCGGCGCGCAGAATTGTCTCGACACCAAGGTCCGGCTTGCGTTTTGCCATTGCCTTGGCCCAGTTATCGGCCATGTAGTGCGCTTTGATGGGATACCACAGCATGTAAATTCCCATAGGGAAACGCCGCACGCCCAGAGTGATCGCGTCCAGCGCGCGGTCCATTTCATGGCGCTCTTCAAAGGGGGGGTCCATGAGGATCAGAGCGCGTTTCAAATCGGGTGGCAGAAGCGCTTTCAGATTGCTCCAACTGTCCACATTACGGGCCAGAACCTGCGGGTCGCCAGCAAACAGTTTCTGCAGTTTGTAATATTCGATGTCGCGCAATTCGCAGGCCGTCAGCCGATCATTGGGACGCAGTAAGTGCCGCGCCAGCAGGGGAGAGCCAGGATAGGTTTCCAGTTCCGGGCCGGGGTTCAAACGGCTGATCACGTCGCGATAGGGCTTTGCAAATGCATCGGCATCGGGGCCCAGGGAAATCGGCAGTTGTGGATTCCCGTTCTCAAACAGTCTGGCGATGCCGGCATCTGCCTCCCCGGTGGCGCGTGCTTCGCGCCCTGTCAGGGAATAGCGTCCTGATCCGGCATGCATGTCTATGACGCGAATAGGCGCGTCCTTGCGCTGCAGGTAACCAATAATGGCGACCATGGTCAGGTGTTTCACAACATCGGCAAAATTGCCGGCATGATAGGCGTGAAGATAATTCATGACTGGTCTCTACGTGGTGAGATGCTGAAGTGCAAGCAATGCACGATGCCGCGCCTCTTGACAGAGGATTTAAATCTGATGTCCATGCACGCTGGACGGCTTTGGAGGATATATGAACGGCGCGGAAACACTTGTGAAGACATTGCTGAAAAGCGATGTGGATGTCTGTTTTGCCAATCCGGGTACGTCCGAAATGCATTTCGTCGCGGCGCTGGACCAACATCCGGACATGCGCTGCATTCTGTGTCTGTTTGAAGGCGGTGCTACCGGCGCGGCTGATGGCTATTTCCGGATGAAGCAGGAAGTCGCAACCACCTTGCTGCATCTGGGGCCGGGACTTGGCAATGGTATTGCCAATCTGCACAATGCCGGAAAGGCGCGCAGCGGCATCGTCAATATTGTCGGTGATCACGCTGACTATCATCTGAAATATGACAGCCCTTTACGGGGCAATCTGGATGGCATCAGCGGTTCCATTTCACATTGGACACGGCGTGCTGCCGACGCTGCATCTGTTGCCGAAGATGGGGCCGCGGCGGTTCAGGCTGCTCGCGCGCAAGGCGGCCAGATTGCAACACTGATCCTGCCGGCCAACACTGCCTGGGATGAGGCGAATGGGCCGGCTGAGCCTATGGCGCCCGCGCCCTTGAAACGGCCATCGAATGAGGAGATTGTCAGCGTTGCGCAAGCGCTTGGTGAACCCGGTGCGGTGTTGTTTGTCGGGCAGGGAGGTTTGCACGGTAAGCTGGCGCAACTGGCGGGCCAGATTGCTGCCAAATCCGGTTGTGAATTGATGGCTGATTTTCTGGTGTCCCGAATTGAGCGTGGCTGCGGTGCTGTTGATCTGATCCGGTTGAAATATCCCATTGTCGAGAATGTGGAATTGATGCGGCATGTGCGGCATCTGGTTCTGTGCGGGGCGAACCGGCCCGTTGCCTTCTTTGCCTATCCGGACAAGCCCGGTACACCTGAGCCCGCTGATTGCCGGATTACCGAATTGTGTGGCCCGGATATGGATTATGGCTGGACGTTGCAGGCCATTGCCGACGAGTTGGGTGTGGGTCCGTCAGACAGGCCGGCTCTCGTCCCGCTTGATCTTCCCACTACTCCAACGGGCGGGTTGACGCTGGAAAAAACCGGTGCTGCGCTGGCAGCTCTGTTGCCGGACAACGCCATTGTGGTCGACGAATCCGTGACCAGCAGTCCGCCCTTGCTGAGTGCCACGAATACGGCGCGTCGGCAGACCTGGCTGCATGTCACCGGCGGTGCCATCGGCCTTGGACTGCCCTGTGCATCAGGCGCGGCACTGGCGTGCCCCGATCAGAAAACCGTGTGTCTGACAGGGGATGGATCGGCGATGTACACGCTTCAATCGCTGTGGACGATGGCTCGGGAAAATCTGGACGTTGTGACCATCGTTTTTGCCAATCGGGGCTATCAGATCCTGCATGGTGAACTGGCCAATGTTGGTGCCGGGCAAGCCGGGCGCAATGCGGCACGCATGTTCGACGTGGAAGACCCGACCCTGGATTGGGTCGCGCTGGCCAAGGGACATGGCGTTGCTGCCGCACGAGTGACCGATATGGATGGATTCGTTGCCGCATTGCGCAAAGGGTTGGCAACAACTGACCCGTATCTCATCGAAGTGATCTGTTAGGGTCATCAGAAAAAAACTGAAACTTTGACCTTGCTGACCTGGCAGCCACCTGATCTCAGCCCATATCCGGAATGAACCTATTGGGCGGCTTCGTTTTGATCAATGTCGCCCAGAAAGCCACCGGACTGGCGTTTCCACAGGCTGGCATAGAGCCCGTTATTGGCAATCAAAGCCTCATGGGTGCCGATTTCCACAATGTGTCCGCCATCCATCACCACCAGACGATCCATCGTCGCAATGGTTGATAGGCGATGGGCAATGGCGATCACCGTCTTGCCTTTCATCAGATTGAACAATTGTTCCTGAATGGCCGCTTCCACCTCTGAATCGAGGGCAGATGTTGCCTCATCCAGAATGAGAATCGGGGCATTCTTCAGAAGCACCCGTGCAATCGCAATCCGCTGGCGTTGCCCGCCAGAGAGTTTTACACCGCGCTCTCCGACATGGGCTTCAAAGCCGCGTCGACCTTTGGGATCAACCAGATCGTTGATAAACTCCATGGCTTCTGCCTGTGTAGCGGCCTCGATCATATCGACTTCACTGGCATCGGGCCGTCCGTAGAGGATGTTTTCCCGGACAGAGCGGTGCAGCAGGGATGTGTCCTGTGTCACCATGGAAATTTGACCCCGCAGGGAATTCTGGGTGACGTCTGCAATGTTGTGCCCATCAATGGTGATGCGCCCGCTTTCCACGTCATAAAGCCGCAGCAGCAGGTTCACCAAGGTGGATTTTCCCGCACCGGAACGCCCGACCAGACCGATCTTTTCCCCAGGGGCAATATCAAGCGTGATGTCGTGGAGGACACCCTTTGCGGGTCCGTTTTCTGGATTGTCCAATTTGCCATAATGGAACCCCACATTTTCAAAAGCGATCGCGCCCTGCACCGGCGGCAGAGCATGGGCCGACGGGGCATCAAGCAAGTCCGGGATCTGGGACACGGTTTCCATGGAATCTTGGATGGTTCCCAAATCACGGAACAGGCCGGAAATCTGGAACATCATCCAGCCTGACATGGTGTTTAGCCGCAATACGAGACCAAGCGCTATTGCGATTCCACCAGCCGTGATGCCATCTGCCTGCCACATGATGAGGCAGATATAGCCAGTGGCGGCCATGAAGAAGCCGTTGAGCAGCGCGAGACTGAACCGCACACGGGTGATGGCGCGGGTCAAGGCGCGGACACTGGTCAGCATCCATAAGAGGCCTTCTTCGGCAAAAGCGTCTTCCTGGCCGCGTGTGTCGAAAAGCTTGATGGTGTGGATGTTGGAATAGGCATCCACGATGCGGCCATTGAAGACAGAGCGCATATCCGTCGATTTTTTGGCAGCCTGGCGGATGGCCGGGACCAGAATTGCCGCCAGCCCGAAATAGCAGGCAAACCAGACAACGACGATGCTGGCCAGACGCCAGTCGAGCCCGGAGAAAACTCCGATGGTGGACACGCCTATGATGATGAAAAACCAGATGCCCTGCATGATGTTGATGAGGAAATCACCAACTGCCTGTCCCGATTGCAGAACCTTGGTGGCGATGCGGCCTGCAAAATCATTCTGGAAATAGGTCAGGGACTGGCGAATGACCGAGCGGTGTGCCTGCCAGCGCACCAAGTTGAAAAAACTCGGCACAATGACCTGCTGTTCCAACACCGCAGCCAGCATGAGAATGGCAAAGCGGCCAATGACAACGACCGCACCCATTGCCAGGAATGTTCCCAGATAATCGGTGAGCAGTGTCTCCCGACTGGCCTGCACGGCTGGATCATTCAGCAGATCAATGATCTTGCCGATGAACTGAAACAGCAGAACCTCGACACCGGCCACCAGAATGCCCGACAGCAAAAACAGAATGAACGGCCATTTGGCCTGTCGGGCAAAGTACCATATGAACCCGAAGACGCTGTCGCGGGGGAGATTCCTTGTGGGAGAAGGGGCCAGTGGGTCTATGATGCGTTCAAAGGGGCGCAGAATTCGCTTTAACATAGGGCCATTCTCTCTGACGCCGAAGACTTGATAAATTGGAATCGAATTTGAAACCGAAACTGGAGCATGACACCTAAATGGCGCTCTCGCTTGCACTTTACCAGCCTGACATACCACAAAATACCGCAACATTGCTGCGCACGGGTGCCTGTCTGAATGTGCCGGTGCATATTATCCTGCCTGCCGGCTTTGTGCTGAGTGACCGGAATTTCCGTCGCGCGGGACTGGATTATCTGGACAAGGCAACCCTTGTGCAGCATGCCGACTGGGCTGCTTTCTTGGCGCACTGCCGAGCAGAAAACCGACGTATTGTGCTACTCTCCACAAAGGCGGCAGAGGCCTATACGAAGTTTCGCTTTGAGGACAATGATATGCTGATGCTGGGGCGGGAATCTGCCGGTGTGCCAGACCATGTGCATGACGCTGCAGATGCGCGCATCCTGATCCCGATGCATGGCAATGCCCGATCGCTCAATGTTGCCGTTTCGGGCGCGATGGTGTTGGGAGAGGCTTTGCGACAGGTGGCTCTATAGCTGCTGCGAATCCGGGGCCGAGCAAAAATTTCTGGATTTGGACACCGAAACTCTGCAAGACAGACGATAGATGCTACCTCAAATCATGGATGAGATTGTGACCGCAAACACAGAAGCAACTTCAAAGCCTGTACCGGGACCCGTTCCAGAGGGCATCGAAGACAAGAAACAGATAGCTTCGGACTGGTTTCGTAAACTGCGTGATGACATCTGCACATCCTTTGAAACGCTGGAAGATGGACTGGCCGGACCTTTGTCCGACCGCGCACCGGGCCGATTTGAACGGGACGCCTGGCAGCGCACGGATCATAGCGGTGCAAAGGGTGGTGGCGGTGAAATGTCGCTGATGCGCGGACGGGTGTTTGAAAAGGTTGGAGTTCACATTTCAGCGGTCCATGGAGAGTTTGCGCCGGAGTTTCGCGGTCAGATTCCAGGTGCCAATGAGGACCCGTCCTTTTGGGCCAGCGGAATTTCGCTGATCGCGCATCCGCAAAACCCCAATGTGCCGGCGGTTCACATGAACACACGCATGGTTGTCACCTCGCGCCAGTGGTTTGGCGGTGGGGCGGATCTGACACCGGTTCTGGATGCGCGACGCACCCAGGATGATGCCGATACACAGGCGTTTCATGCGGCTATGCGCGCGCCATGTGAGGCGCATGAAGTGGCCGATTATCCGCGTTACAAGGAGTGGTGCGACACCTATTTTTATCTGCCGCACCGCAAGGAAATGCGCGGTGTTGGCGGCATCTTCTATGATTATCTGAATTCCGGTGACTGGGATGCCGACTTTGCGTTCACACAGGATGTTGGCCGCGCTTTTCGCGATATCTATCCGCAACTGGTGCGGGCCAATATGGAACAGTCCTGGGATGCTGCTGCGCGTGAAGAACAGTTGATCCGTCGTGGCCGGTATGTGGAATTCAATCTGCTCTATGACAGAGGCACGATTTTTGGCTTGAAGACCGGCGGAAATGTCACCTCCATCCTGTCGTCGATGCCTCCGGAAGTGAAATGGCCGTAAGCCTCGAAGATCGGTTTATCGTCAGAAGGTGGTTGTCAGATCCAGATTGATAAACTGGGTGAAGACATATTGAATCAGATAGCAGAACAACAGCGCTGCGCCGCTGGCCTGCAGAAGACTTTTGACATCCCGGTGACGGGTCATCAGCAGAAACGCACACACACAAAAGACCGCTGCAGTCAGGAAGAAGGGCACTATTGCCAATAGTTGCAGGCCGACCAGCGCGATCATGGCGAGGCACATCAACCAGAACCGGCTGCTGAGTGGAGCATCGCCGTTTGGGGCCTCCTGTCTGGAGAAGACCGACGACAGAACCAGCAGAACCAACAGCGATAATGCAACGGACAGGGGCCAAAGCGACGGCCCCATGACGTCATAGTTCTCCGGCGGTGTCTGGATGGCCTGATAAGTGAAGGCTGCACCGACCAACAGCAGCAACAGATCAAAAATGCGCAAGCTCATGGGGTGTCCTTCACGAAAAACGTCTGTTCAACACAAACATCACCGTGCTGATGATGATGACTGCAATGGGCACCGGAGTGAGCAGAAGCGGCATGATGGCGCCATCTGTGAACATGGTGGCAGACCGCAGGTTTTCTTCGGCAAGTGGGGCCAGAATAAAGCCGATGACAAAGGGGGCCAGTGCATAGCCACTGCGTTCCAGACCAAAGCCCACAAAGGAAAATAACAGCATCACAAAGACGGTCGACCATGTGTTGGAAATGGCAAATGTGCCGACAACACACATGATGACCAATGGCGGCAGCAAATATGCCTTGGGGACCATGGCGATCTTGGCGATGTGCCGGGTCAGAACCAGCATTGCCAGCAGCATGATGACATTGCCAAGAAAGGCCGCATTGAAGATGGCATAGACCATGCCCGGATCATTGCGGAACAGAAACGGGCCGGGCTGAACACCGTGAATGACAAGGCCGCCGAGCAGGATGGCGTCGACCACACTGCCGGGAATGCCCAGTGCCACTAACGGCACCAAGGCTCCGCCGACAGTTGCGTTGTTGGCAGATTCCGATGCGATCAGCCCTTCTTCGCTGCCTTTGCCGAAATCATCGGGCTTTCGGGAAAAACTGCGGGCGACGGAATAGGCAAAGGCCGAACCGACATTGGCACCGACACCCGGCAGTACACCAATCCAGGTGCCCAGAACCGAGGAACGCAGAATATTGATCCAGTGCCGCAACAAAGTGCGTGGGTCGAGTGACATTCTCGCATCTGTGCTTGGCCGATCGGTGGCATCCTTGGCCAGGCCCTGAACCTCCTGAAGGATCTGGTTTCCTGCGAACAGGCCAATCAGCACCGCCAGCAAGGGGAAGCCGTTTTCCAGCCACTGAATGCCGAAGGTAAACCGGAAGGAACCGCTGATGGGGTCTGACCCGGGTGTTGCGGCGAGAATGCCCAGTGCACCGGAAATTAGGCCGCGCAACATGTTGCCCTTGCTGAGAAACACAATCAGCAAAAGCGCCATGGCGACCAGCGCAAAATAGTCAAATTTGGAGAAACGCACGGCCATCCGGCTGAGCGGTTCGGACAGCAAGACAAGAAAAACCCAGGAAATCAGACCGCCAAAGAAACTGGCCCATATGGCCAAAGCGAGAGCTTTGCCAGCCTCACCTCTTTGCGCCATGGGATAGCCATCCAGCGTGGTGATGACCGATGCCGGAGTTCCGGGCATGCGCAGGATGATGGCCGTGATCAGCGAACCGGATACACCGCCGACATACATGCCAACCAGCATGGAAATGGCAGGAATCGGGTCCATCGAAAAGGTGAAGGGCAGCGACAATGCGATGAGCATGGTTGCTGTGAGGCCCGGTATTGCTCCGACGATGATACCCAGCAAAACGCCCAACCCTATGAAGAGGGTTGTGCCAAGGCTCAGCACTTCAAACATTGTGGTTTTCCCGGTGTCGGTGAGGACTGCAGGCCCGACCCTTTCGGATCGGGCCTGCAGGATGCGGCGTGTTTACTTCTCGATCAGCTCTGCCGCACTTTTCAGTTGGGCAAGAGTGGCATCGACACGTGCAGGGGCTGTATCTGGGCCGTAATAGGTTGGCGTAATGCCGCGCTCATCAAGGATGGCCTGGAGTTCCGCATCGCCAATGGCTTTTTCCAGTGCCGCTGCGAATGTCGCGATGACATCAGCCGGTGTGCCTTTGGGGAAATACCAGCTGTGTTCGATGGAAAAATCAACATCCGCGCCCTGTTCCGCAGCTGTTGCCACATCAGCCAGATAGGGAATGCGGTCGCCAGACAGAGCCGCAATCAATTTGACCTCGCCAGCTTCCACCAGGGGTTTGGCTTCCGCGCCACTCAATACGCCGACGGCGATTTGCTCACCGAGCAGAGCGGCAATGGTCTTGGCACCGCCACCGGTTTGCACATAGCGGAATTTGCCAGCGCCCAATTCGGCTTCCAGCATCAGCAAGGCAAAGTGATTGACCGCACCAATATTCACGCCGGCAATGACCGGATCACTGCCGGACAAGAGAGTTTTCAATTCATCCAGTGAATTGGCCGCGGAAGATGCGGGAACTGCGACCACAAGCGGAATGGATGTGGTGGAAGCTGCAATATCAAAGGACGAGACATCAAAGTCGGCTTTGCCGATAGCCATATTGGTCAAGAGCGTCGCGTGGTTGACCAGAACGGAATAGCCATCCGGGTCTTTGCTGATGACACCACGACTTCCGGTGACGGACCCAGCGCCTGGCACATTCAGGACCACCAGATCGGCGCCCAGTTGCTTTTCCACAAACGGCTGTATGGTGCGCACAAATGTATCGGTGCCGCCGCCTGCGCCAAAGGGTACGGTGACTTGCACGGCTTTTTCCGGATAGGCTTGTGCATGGGCTGCCATGGGCAGGGCCAATGCTGCCGTCAGGCCAAAAGCGGCCATTGCGAGCGTTCTGCGTGTCAGTTTTTTCATAGTTTCCTCCATTGAATGTTAGTAAGGCGTGTCGGTTTCAACTGTCTGACGGTTCGTCGCGCAGTCGGTTGATATCGGGCGAAAATTTCCAGATATGGGTGCTGGTCGGGTTGGTCTGCCGGGTCCACTCCAGCACAATGTTCTTTTCAACGCGGCGTTCCAGCATGCGCTTTGCAATTGCAGCCGGATCCCAATCCTGTGTCAGCCGTGCCATCAGGCGGTCCAGAGTTGGCCGATGCTCCGGATCATCCGCCAGATTGTGCCGTTCAGAGGGATCGGCGTTGAGATCGAAAAGCTGTGGTGCTTCATCATTGTAGATGATCAGTTTCCATTGATCGGAGCGGATCATGCGCTGTTGTACGGCCCGCCCGCCAGTCCATGCCGGAACGGCGTCGGTGCAATATTCTGAAAAGGTTTCGTTGTGCCAGCTGGCGGTGGCATCCTGCGCCAGGCTCCAGAAACTGCGCCCATCAGCATGAGGCAATTGGTCTGCGCCCATTGCCTCAAGCATGGTCTGGCTGAGATCGACCAGATTGACCACCTGATCGCGGCTCTCTCCAGCGGGCAGAACGCCGGGCAGACGCATGATGAGTGGAACCTTGACCGATTCCTCATAGAATGTGTGCTTCCACCAAAGCCCGCGCTCGCCCAGATGGTCGCCGTGATCGGAGGCATAGATAATCAGGGTGTTGTCCATCAGCCCGGCCGCTTCAAGTGCTTTCAGAACCTCGCCAATCATCTCGTCCATGCGGTGAACCAGACCCCAATAGGCGGTTCTGGCGCGGTCCGCCTGTTCCGGCGTCAGATCGGTGGCTCCGCGATTGTCGCGCCACCAGCGGTGAAATCCATGATCGGCTGCATCCGGCCCCAATTCAGGCGGTGGCACCTTGCCTGCGTAGAGATCATAGGCCGCATCATCCACCACATAAGGCGGGTGCGGCAGCATCAGCCCGACGGTCAGACAGAAGGGCTTGCCATCTGCGTTCAGGGCCGGCGCCTGATGGGTCAGCCAGTCAACGGCCGCCTTTGTGATATCAACGTCCTTTTGTTGATAGGCGCTGTATCCGGGTCCGGTTTTTTGCAGTGATGCCGGTGTTGGATCATTGGTTTCATTGAGTACGCCCATGGATTGGCGCTGCGCGCCCTGCCAGTTGGGGCTGTGATCTCCGCCCTGTCGGTCCGCATAGCCATGCATCTGGTCCGGCCCAATGGCATGGAGCCGTCCGATCAAAACCGGTGCACAGCCAGCAGCACCGGCGGCATGGAGCCAGGTTGGCAGATCGGAGCGCAGCATTTCGTCATTGGTCCAGCATTCTTGGCGATGCGGCCAGCGCGCTGTCAGACTGGCCATCCGGCTGGGAACGCAGATGGGGGAGGGGCAGTAGGCATTGTCAAAGCGCACGCCATCGCACGCCAATTGATCGATATTCGGGGTTTGCACCACTGTGTCGCCATAACAACCGGCAACTTTCTGGTTATGCTGATCAGAAAACAAAAACAGGACGTTGCGAATTGTCATTGCGGTTCACCCGGCAACCCGAGAGACCGACGCCAGGACGTCGTCAAATGGGCTTTTAGGCTGGCAGAAGCAGCCTGTTCATCACCGGCCAGAAGGGCATCGATGATATCAAGATGTTCCTGCATGGCAGCACGCAGGCGGTCGAGCGTATAAGACCCGTTCAACCGGATCAGCCGAACCTTGTCTTCCAGTTGCTGATGAGACTGGCGGATCAGGCTGTTGGTGAACACCGACACCAGAAACTCATGCAGTTCCAGATCAATTTGTAATCCGGACTGCATCAGATCGTCTGTCGGGGCATTTCGGGTCTCGTCGATGATTTGTTGTGTTCTGGAGCGCAAATCAGTCAGTCGCTCAACATTTGGTGCCTCTGCACTGCGTCGCACTGCTTCCGTTTCAATCATGATCCTGAATTCAAAGGCGTCATTGATGAACGCCACATTCACATCGGCAATCTGCACGCCACGCTGCGCGATCAGACTGATCAGCCCATCCGCTTCCAGCCGCTTGAGTGCCTCGCGGATGGCGCCCATCGGCACATCCAGCAATTCACTCAATTCACGTTGCGACACAAATTGGCCAGGCTTCAGACGCCGGTCAAACAGGCTTTCCCGGAAGCGCGCATAGGCCATGGTTCGTAACGGTTCAGTCATCGTGTTTCCTCATTGAAGTTCTATTAAGTGCAAACTGAGTACTCAGTCAAGAGGGGATGGCGCTGATGATAAAAACAGTGGTGACCAGAGGAAAGTGGGTCGTGCGCGTCGGACACAGTGTTAGAGGCGATCTGAGGATTGATGATGCAGTGTTAACCGTACCTGTGACCGGAGCACTGGGCAGTCTCTAATCTAGGTTGCGGCTGAAACCGGCATCAAGTCGAGACTTTCCGGACTTTGTCCGTCAAAGCTCCGCATAGGCTCCAGATCCGCGGCATCGCTCCGGGTCAATCCAATCCGTCTACGGTGAGAAAGGCAGCGGGGTTTTGGAAGGAGGCCAGCCATCAAGTGTCCGTTTCACTTGAAACTCAAGAAGCGCGCACAGATTTTAAGGGCTCCTGGGCTGTCATGGCGTTTGCGAGCGCTTCAGCTGGGGGAAGAGGGCGACCGAATAGAAAGCCCTGGGCGCAGGTTCCGCCCATCGCGCAAACGATCTCCGCTTGCTCGTCGGTTTCAATTCCCTCGATCACGACCTCAAGTTCGAGGTGGCGTGCGATATCCAGTACGGAGTTTAACAAAAGACGCGCCTGATGCGAGGCGGCCAACTCGTTGACAAGCGAACGGTCGATCTTCAATTCCTGGGCTTTCATTGTTCTCAGGTAAGCAAGTGACGAAAATCCCGTGCCAAAGTCGTCGATGGAGATTTTACAGCCTAGCCCTTTCATCTCAGCGAGGATTTCACTTGCCTGTTTCCAATCGCGCATTTCGCTTGTTTCTGTGATCTCCAGCGTCAAAAGTCGCGGTGGCATGGCTGCATCCCAAAGCGCCTGCTCGACCTGATTTTCAATCTGTGATGAGCTGAAATGGAGCGCAGACAAGTTTACACTGAGCGAGAAGTCAGTGCCGTGTTCCGCATTCCAGTTGGAGATAAGTTGCGTCGAACTGACGAGAACAAAGCGGTCGATGTCGACAATCAAACCGCTGTCCTCGGCAATTTTGATAAAATCACTTGGCAGCACGAGTTGTCCGCTGCGACGCCATCGCACCAACGCCTCGAATCCATACACTTTTCGGTTTGGCAAAGAGACCTTGGGCTGCAGATAAACTTCCAGGTCGCCCTGCTCAATGGCATGCGGAAGTTCTTCCAGAAGTTCACGACGTTCCCAAAAAAGTTGTTCGATAACATGGTCGTAGACAGTAAAGCACTTCCGGCCATTGGCCTTGGATGTGTAAAGCGCAAAGTCGGTCACCCTGGACATCATGTCCATGGTGATGGTTGCTCTTGAAGCGACCTGAGTTGTTGTCGCCAGGCCGATGCTGACTCCTACTTTGAATATATCCCCTTCAAACACGAAGGGTTCGGCAATTTTGGCGATGATGCGGGTGCAAAGTGAACTCAGTCCGTTGATATCGTCATTCATCACCACCAACGCGAATTCATCGCCGCCGAGTCGTGCAGAAAAACCCGAATCCTTATCCGCAATTGTCGAGAGAATGCGGCCGACATGACACAGCACTGCGTCTCCCGCGAGATGACCATAGGTGTCATTGATCAGCTTGAATTCATCCAGATCGATATAGACCAATGCCAGAGGGCTGTCGTGTTGCAGTGTTTCCGCCAGCCGATCCTGAAATTGTGTTCGGTTGGGCAATCCGGTCAAGGGGTCGAAATAGGCAAGAAATCGCACGCGCTCTTCTGCAGCCTCACGGGCATGTCGTGCGATAACTTCGAAGCGCAACAAAAACATTGCTATGCTGGCTACCAAAGTCAGACCCAGCAAAAGCCAGAACACAACTGCCTTTTGGTCATGGAGCGCATTTGATTGCGTCTTGAGAGCTGACTCTGCCTGGACCCGCATTTTATCCAGAAACTGGACAACGTTACCAGTGGCTTCCGTATCTGCGAACAGAAGCGAGGCGAGTAGTTTCCGGTTGTCCGGGAAGTCCTGTGAAATGGCGTCATCTGCAATTTTGACGATGCTATCAAGCGCCGCGATTGAGGCTAGCCCTGATGAGATTTGAATGCGTTCCAGCTTCACCATGCGTCGGAAAGTATCTGCCCGCACATACATAAAGTCAGCAGCATCGGCAAATTCTTTCTTCAGTTCCGGCGTCATCTCACCAGCTTCCAACGCACGCTGGGTAATCATTATCAACCGCTGCATGTCCTGCATTGCGGCGTAACCGTAGCGAGGCTGCAGATCCAGAAAGATTGTATGGTTTTGTTCAGTCTGTTCGACGACTGACTTAACGTATGTACCTGCCCAGACGCACATGCCGATAAAAAATCCGAGGATAATTACGATTCCGGCATGGGATGCGATCACGTCAAGAGCAGCGTCACGCCTGCGTTTTTTTCTGGGGCTCTGGTACATTGGAAAGGTCAGATGCCAGGCTCAATCCGCGATGCCATCCAAACCAGACTGGATTCGTCTGCAATTTCGGAGTGGGTGAGCGTGTCCATATCGATAACAAACAGAAAGGGGCCGCGCGCTCGGCGTGAAATAACGCCGCTGTTAACGCGCGTGGCGACAAGAACATCAACATTCTCCCACAACTCACGTGCCAATACCGTTTTGTAATCGTTCTCTGCCATCACGGTGATGGTGTCGATCTTATCAAGGCCACCCGAAGCCAGGATATCTGCCAGCAAGACGCCCTCAAACTTCGCAGGTTCGTCCCGCCACGGAGTGGTTGTCGTCAGGCTATATGTGGGAAATGCCTCCAACTCGGACGGAGTATAGGCGGTTTGTGTCCCGTCTGTACCGACAACGACCAGAGTTGCTTCAAGATGTGCTATTGGAGCAAGTTCCACTTGGACGAGCGAGCCCGCGAACACAAATTGGCAAGACAGTATCAGAGCCATAACTGCAGCCAGAATTCTAGTGTGCATAGTAAGAAGCCACCTGCTTTAGAGCGAATTTCAACCTTAACTAGCGGTTGAATTGCTAAGTTTGACTTAAGGAAAACATCGATGCGACCAAGGAAGCTGCGAGTTTTCTGCCAAGCTTAACGCGGTGTTAATAAAACCAGTCCTGCAACATGCCGCGGCACCAAACATTCGGTGGCCGTGATGAAATGCCCGGATTATTCGCTTCAGCGCAGGCAGCAAACAGTGTTGCAGCCGACAGTCAAGACGTCACAACTTGAACCAAATATAGCCATGGGCGAATGATTTGCTGTTCTTAAATGGGGTGGTTTTAGCTCGAACGAGCAAATCGATGTGCGAAGCTATAAGACACTACGCCGAGCGCTAGAATTCCCACCAAAGCTATCAGCATGAAGTTGTATCCAAACCGACTCCAGATGAGCGAACCAAGAAATGGAGCGATCGCGGAGCCCGCAAGATAGGGCAGGGCGAGTGCGCCGGATTTTGCACCGAAATTGGATTCCCCCAATATATCGCGTGCCAGCAACGGGCGCAGAATGCTGACGGTTCCATAAGCGCTGCCAAACAGTATCACGAAACCGGACAGGAATGCCGGGGACGACCCACTGAACAACAGCAACACAACCGAAACAGCCATTACCGCAAAAGCCGAGATTGTCAGCCCGTGGTGAGACAGAAAGCGTTCCGATGACATCATCGCCAAACGCCCTGCCACTTGCATTGGCCCAATGAATGAGGCGGCGAGCACTGCCATTTCGGCGGACAGACCCCGCTCATCGAGAATGGGCAACAGATGATGCAGTGCCGCTCCATGGGCCATTGCCAGGCAGGCAAACCCGAAAGCCAGAAACCAGAAAGACGGAAGTCGCAGGAACGCGCGTGCAGATTCTGGAATTGCCGATGCGCTTGTTGGGGAGGCTTCGGGTTGTTCAAGCTTTCGCGCGCCGAACCAAAGCACCGGGGCTACGATGACAATCATCAATATGGCGGCGGCCTTCACGGCCCCGCGCCAACCGGCAGCTTCCGCCAGCGTGTAGACGACTGGGAAGCTGATTGTGCTGGCAAACCCGGCAACCAGCGTGATCAGAATGATGGCCGATTTGGCGTTTTTGCCACGGGAGCGTGTGACCATGGCAAAGCAAGGTTCATAGAGGCACCCGGCCATGGCAATTCCCAGAAACAGCCAGACTGCATAAAACTGCCACAACTCGCTGACGAACGAGAGCAGCATCAACCCGACACCGCCAGCCAGGGCCGAGGCACCGATCAGCAATGCGCCCTGTCCCTTGTCAATGATGCGACCGGTGAGGGGAGAGGCCAGTGCTGACACCAGCACGGCCAGTGTGATGGCAGCTGTCAAATCTGCCTTGGACCAGCCCAAATCCTGTTCCCACCGAAGCAGGAGCGCCGGAAAAATATAGTAGATCGAGGCCCACGCCAGCGTTTGGCCAAAAGCGAGGTAAAAAATTGCCGAATCTCGCCGCATTTAGGGTGTTCTCTCTGGCTTGGCAGCTGGTGTGGCCACCCCATACACATCGAGAGATTGGAGCCAGGACCAAGCATCGCACGAATGTTAAGAACAGGCTCTGTCGGTAGCCATGTCAAGCTCAGTCTGTGATAAAAATCGCGCCCGTTTCAGATGTTGGTTTGCAACGTCAGTGTTCATGCGTTTGTTACGGAGCGTGAGTTTCTAAAGGTTTTCTGCTTTCCAGATGAGCTGAGAGCCACTTGGATTCACCGGCGGCAGAGCCTACAAAAGCTTCTCGCATCAGCCGGATTCCCACTCAAACTTATTTCTGCTACGTGAGTTTCATGAGCATCATTTTAGTCACAGCGGTCATCGCTTCACTTTTTCTGGTTATCGGCGCGGCCGAGCCACTGGCCGCACGGTTGCGGCTGCCCTACAGCGTGATCCTGGCCATTATCGGCATGCTTATCGGTGCGGGTGCCATCTTCCTGTTGCGCACGGAGTTGACCGATGCCCTCAACCCCGTGGCGGAGGCAATTCTCGGTCTGCCGATCCGGTCAAACGTGTTTCTTTATGTCTTCCTTCCGACGCTGCTGTTTCAGGCAACGTTGGGGATGAATCTGCGCCGGATCCTAGACGACTGGGTTCCGATTTTCGTGCTTGCCGTCGTGGCGGTGATTGTTGCCACCCTGAGCGTAGGTTACGCGCTGGCATGGGCCAGCACGCTGCCGCTTGCAGCCTGTCTGCTGATCGGTGCCATCGTGTCGACCACAGATCCTTCCGCAGTGGTGTCGATCTTCCGTTCGCTCTCTGCGCCGCGCAGGCTTGCACGAATCATCGAGGGGGAAAGTCTGCTGAATGATGCTGCAGCTATCGCGCTCTTTGGGCTGTTCATGGGGTTTGTGATGCTGGGTATGCCCGATCCGACGCTGAAAGATGCACTGGGACGATTCCCGCTGCTGATTATAGGGGGCGTGGTGGCTGGCTGGTTGGCTGCGCAACTTGCCGTCTGGGTCATGGCGCTTTTTGCACGTCATGAACGTGCTCAGATCTCTGTCTCGGTCGCGCTGCCCTATCTTGCCTATATCGGTGCAGAACAACTCATTGGTGCTTCTGGTGTCATTGCAGTTGTCACTGCCGGGCTGACGATGAACCTGACTGGACCAGGGCGTTTGGCGCCGCAAGCCTGGACCAATCTGGGCGAAGTCTGGAGTTTGCTGGCGCATTGGGCCGGGGCGTTGATCTTCATCCTTGCTGCGCTGCTGATACCACGCCTCCTGGAAGAAGTTCGCGTTGCTGATGTTGCGCTGGTCGGCGTGGTGATCTGCGCCGCAATTGTTGCCCGCGCAGTCATTCTGTTCGGATTGTTGCCATTGCTGACACTGTTGCGGGTTTCACCTGCGGTAGAACTGCCCTATCGCGTAGCGATCCTGTGGGGTGGACTTAGGGGGGCAGTAACACTGGCTTTGGCGCTGGCAGTAACGGAAAGCATCTTTGTGCCCGTTGAAATCAAGCGCGTCGTGGGTATCCTGGCAACGGGCTTTACGCTCTTCACCCTGATTGTGCAGGGTACGACATTGAGAACGGTCATACACTGGCTCGGCCTGGACCGGTTGTCACCACTCGATGAAGCATTGTCACGTCAGGTTGTTGCTGTTGCACTTCAAACGGTGCGCGAAGACGTTTCGCAGACCACTGAAAACTATGAGTTAACACGTGAGATCGTGCGCTCCGAGGCGAAGGATTTTGGCGAGCGACTGGACGAGGCAGTGAAAGCTGCTGAAGACGGCGCTGAAATTCTTGACCGAGACCGCATTACGCTGGGCTTGATCGCGCTGGCTGGGCATGAACGCGACACCATTCTTGCGCGGATGCGTGAGCGGACAATTTCCGCGCGGATGGCGGAACTGGTCTTGTCGAATGCGGATAGGCTGATTGAAGGCGCTCGCACGGGCGGACGAAACGGCTATCAACGCGCCGCTCGGCAGAGCGTGACATATGGACGAAGCTTTCAAATTGGCGTGGCATTGCAAAGACGGCTGCATCTGTCAGGGCCATTAACCCGAATGACGGCTGACCGGTTTGAACTGCTGCTTGCCCAGCGGCTTATCTTGCGTGATCTGGGTGTCTTCATCGACCGACGAATTCGCCGGATTCATGGACGACGCGTGGCAGATCTGTTGCATGAATTGCTGGCTCGCCGAGTGGAAGCCTTGGAGACTGCACTGGAAGGCCTGCGTCTGCAATATCCCGGCTATGCCGAAGAACTAGAACGTCGTTTCATCAGAAGAACGGCGCTGCGTCTTGAGGAACGGGAATACACTGCCATGCGCGAAGATGGATTGATCGGGGCTGAAGTTTATACCTCCCTGATGCAGAGCCAGAATGCGCGCCGTGCCGATACTGAAAAGCGTCCCACCCTCGATATTGCCATTCAGGGAGCAGAGCTTGTTCGTCAATTCCCGCTGTTCGAAGGCCTCGAAGAGGCTGCTGTCAAGCAGCTGGGTCGCTCGCTGAAAACGGTCTATGTCGATTCTGGAAAAGTTATCGTGCGCAAGTCAGATCCTGCGGAGAGCGTGTTTTTCATTGCGTCCGGGGCGGTCGAACTGGAGAGTGCGGGTCATACTTGGCGCTTTGGACGTGGCGAGATGTTCGGGCAGATGGCGATTTTGACGCACAAGGCACTGCGCGCGCAGGTGCGTGCTATTGCACCCTCAACACTTCTTGTGCTCGATGCTGAGCGTTTCCGCCGCTTGCTGGCAAGCAGTCCGGCTTTGCAGCAAGCCGTTCGCGCAAGCGCTGAACAGCGTGGGATAGATCCCTCTGGCCTGCTGCCCGAAGATGGTCCGGAGGCTATTGCTGATAATGGGTCTTAGAGGCTTTCTCCTTTATACGGAATCATTTGATGCCTCGAAACAGTTCATCCAGCCAGGCAGTCAGCGCAGCGCCCAATAGTATCGGGGGCGGCGCATCGGGCAAGGTGGCTAACGCAGTTGGTGGGCTGTTCCGGGGCACCGAAGGCCGAATTTGCACGCTCGCTGGACAGCGTTACAGCCCACTTGTGGTCGTAAGACCACCGCGTGGCCTGTGCCTTGCCAGCAAACGCGCAAATCCGGTCAAATGTTTCCGTATAAACGAGAAAGACTCTAGGTGCAATTTCGTCTATCTGACTTCACCCTTCTGGCAAACACACCCCTTCATAACCGCGTCCCATCACGGTCAGGTTTCGGGATGGACGGTGTGGCGGGCGGCAGGTGACTGTGGTGTATCCGTTGGCGTTGGAGGGCAGTGCTGACAGGGGCGTGCCGGCGGTGTCGAAACTGGCGGATTTGTTTGGTTGAAGGGTTTCAATTTGATCGCATGGGGCCGGGTTTTCTTCACCCGGCAGGCAAAGGCCTACAACGATGGGATAATCGCAGATATTGGTTGCCTGGAGCTGCGTGTTTTCGCCCGATACCCAGTGTGTGCAGGCATTGGCATTGGCCAGAAGAGATGTGTTTTGATAGGCACCCGAAAACCGGTCGATCACGGGCGGTAGCGCTAGTGCGACCACCGTGCCAAACAGGATTCCGGCCCAGACCGGGATACGTCTTGGCTGGCCTTTTCGCTCAAACAGCACCAGCGCAACAAGTGCGACCCATAGGCCGAGAAAAATCTTTCCGCCGGTGATTTCGGGAATACCTGGCACGGTCCGACCGACATCCTGTATCAGAGCTAAAAGAGGCGGGCCGATAAAGGCGGCCAGGACCCCGATCGCGATGACGCCCCAAAATGGAAGGCGGCGTGTTTGGCTGGTGCTGTTGACGACAATCCAGAAAAAGCTCGCAGTAACACAGCCGAACAGGATCGCGCCTTCCATCAGTTCTGGCATTGAACACCTTTTTTCATGTCGGGGGGCGGATGCCCAGGATGTCAGCATGCCTCAAAGCGCTGGTGGGCTCAATCATGATTCCTGCATCATTCATGCGGGCAGAAAGACTTTCACTTTGCTGATGCATTGTCCTGAAGCGGCAGTGTGAGTGCGAAAGCTGTTGTTCCGTCCTCGCATGTGACGTCGATGCGGCCCTTGTGAGACTGGGCGATGGACGCGGCGACAAACAGGCCCAGGCCCAATCCCTCGCTCCTTGCTTTTGCCCCACGTTGGAAGGGGCGGAACAGATCGCGCGTCAGCTCTTCGGGGATGACCTCACCCCGGTTTGAAACGGTAATTGCAAGCGCGTCATCCTGCGTGCTGCCCTGCACCTTGATGGCAGACCCGGGCGTGCCATGATTGATGGCGTTTGACAGCAGGTTCGAGATGGCCTGCGCGATGCGTGCAGGATCACAATGAACCGGTTTGTCGAGTGCCAGATCAAGCGTGATCTCATGCCCGGGTGTTGCAATGCGGATTTCTTCGACCACCTGAGTAAGAGCTTCCGTCAGTCGGGCGTCGGGCGCTGCGGAAATGCGGATGCCGCCGCCCAGCCGGGACTTGGCATGCAGCATCATATTGTCGATCAGTTCATTCATCCTGCGCACGCATGCGTGCAGCAAAGGAAGAATTTTTTCTGATTTCTCACTCTGCACTTCTTTTTCGAGCTGCCGGAGACCTGCGCCGAAGGCGGCCACAGGATTGCGGAGATCATGGCCCAGAATGGCAACGAATTCTTCCTGTATCTGCGCCAGCTCACGCTCTTTCTCCACAAGGAGCTCGTGGGCTGCGAGCTGTTCCTCGGTTTCCAGGCTGGTGCTGATGACAGTTGCAAACATCTCCAGCATGGCGACAACGCGTGGATGTTTCACATCTCGCGGCTCGGTATCGATGGCACACAACGTGCCGAAGAAACTGCCATTGCTGCGGTATATGGGAATGGAGGCATAACTGACGATGCCGAATTTAGCTGCGATAGGATGCCCGCAATAGACATCATCCGTTGCCGTGTCATTGAACATGACTTTCTGTCCAGTGGACCGAACTGACTGACAGAAAGTGGACTGGATTTCGATCTCGTCGCCTGGCGCAAGTCCGAAATTGACTTCGTCAACAGTCCGGCACGCGACCCAGCGATCAGCGGTTACACGGGCAACAGCGGCAAAGCGCATGTTCGTCGCGAGCATGATCGTTTCCAGGATCGTTCCGATCAGTGCACTGCCAGACAGGATGTCGATGTCAGCCTGGAAATCATGGGTTCCCGACAAATATGCCGCATGATCCTGAATGACCGCTTGAAAAGGAGAAACTTCGTTCATCTGTCTATCTCTTGGAAGGGCGCATTGAGGGCAATAGCTACTGGAAAGCCCTGATATGATCAAGCGCCGGTCATTTCCATGACTGGCTTATTTGCAGAAATACACTGTCAGTTTTGCGTATTGCGCGCACAGATGTTGCGTTGCACAGGAAATGAATACCCGCATTGGAGATATAGCGGTTTGGGTGCACACGCCGCTGCACTCCTGCCCATTCCTGCCCGAAACTGGGCCTGCCGTTGTGTATCGGGCACCTTACTGGCAAGGTGAAGTGTGGGAGCCAGCAATGCGCTGGCGATGAAGGGGGGATCTTATGGACAGCAGGATTGTCAGCCTGCGTGCGGAAATATCCGGATTGCAGGAAATTCTGCGCAGTTTGGAGGAAGCGGAAACGCAACAGGCGCAGCAACCTTCAACAAATCCGCATGACAAGATGTTTTTTGACGATGACACGCTGGCACAGCACAAGGCGCTGCGATCGTCGACAATCCCATATATTTTGAACCTGCCAATCGGCACGCATTTGTCCGCCCCATTTGTTTACGCAATGGTATTTCCAATCGTCTTTCTGGATATCTGTCTGTTCATCTATCAGGCGGTTTGTTTTCGGCTTTGGAAAGTCGCCCGTGTCCAGCGTGTGGATTATGTGGTGGTCGACCGGCACAACCTTGCTTATCTCAACGGCATTGAAAAACTGAATTGCGTTTATTGTGGCTATGCCAATGGTATCTTTGCCTATGCGAAGGAAATAGCTGCGCGGACGGAACAATTCTGGTGCCCGATCAAGCATGCGACGCGGATCGCCCAGCCACACTCGCAATATGGTGATTTTATCGAATTTGGTGATGCGGATGCCTGGCAGAACCATCCCTCGCGAAAGAAGCTGAAGGAATAGCTGCCAATAGAGACAGCGTCATTTCTGGCGGAATCGGGTCTCTGGACTTTTCATGAATTTCCGACAAATCTTGTTGGTGCGGGATAACGCGTTCGTGTGCAGGAAAAAACACCTGATGGAAGCGTTGCCCAACACTGGATGTAAATGGAGAAAATGATGCTCCGGAAATTTGTGTTTTTACTGCTGCTTCTGGTTCTGCCGGGGTGCATTGCATCGGAAGAACAGCTGTTTGGTGATGGTCTTGATCTTGGCGAGGAGTTCGGGTTTTTCACGATGAATGCCGATGATCCCGAAGAGGGTTTTCTGCTCGTCAGGAATGGCCAAGACAACTCATATGAGATGCTTGGCGTGGATGACGGCTATTCATCGGTGTTTGTTAATCGGGTGTTTTCCGGGTTTCTTGTGCTGTCCGGCTATGCGGATGAGAACAAGGAGTTTCACCATTTGGTGCTGCATCAGCGCGGCGAGCGGTATTTCATGCTGAATGATGGGGAAGATGATCTGGCTGCGCCTCTCGAACAAGCAAAGACATTGCTGAGAAAGCAATATCATTACAGTGACTATGCCTACAGGATTCGGGATCGGGCACAGTTGGAAAATCTGGTAAAGAGCTTTGCGGAGGCAGTCCAGACGGGCTTTTTCCGGGAAGCCGAGGTTGAACTTGTTCGATCCGACATTGACGGAAATGCAGACAGGCTGGCGGCGCTCAGGCAGCGGATTGAGGCCGAACAGGAAAATTGAACTGATGCCGGTCTGGCAAACCCGGCCTGAGTGTCGCTATGGGTTTGGATTGTCGTTACAAGAAAGCCCGGGATAGTCCCGGGCTTTCTGTATGAATTTATGCCTTATTATTCCAGAAAGACCTAGCTTACGAGAAGAATTGGCCGCCATTGGCGGAAATCGTCGAGCCGGTGATGAAACCGGCATCGTCGCTGGCCAGGAACACCACACATCTTGCGATTTCTTCCGGCTCGCCGAGACGGCCAACAGGGATTTGTGGAATGATACGTTTATCGAGCACTTCCTGCGGGATGGCGCGAACCATTTCTGTGCCGATATAGCCGGGGCAGATGGCATTGACGGTAATGCCTTTTGCAGCACCCTCCTGCGCCAGAGCGCGGGTGAAACCAATGTCGCCAGCCTTGGAAGCAGAATAGTTGGTCTGACCCATCTGGCCCTTCTGGCCGTTAATCGAGGAAATGTTGATGACTCGGCCGAAACCGCGTGAGCGCATGCCTTCCCAGATCGGGCGGGTCATGTTGAACAGGCCATTGAGGTTGGTGTTGATGACGGCCTGCCACTGATCCAGGGTCATCTTGTGGAACATGCTGTCGCGTGTGATACCGGCATTGTTGACCAGAACGTCGACTGGCCCCAGATCGGCCTCGACCTTGGTGATGCCTTCAACGCAGGAATCATAGTCGGATACGTCCCATTTATAGACTGGTATACCGGTTTCGTCCTTGAACTTTCCGGCGGCTTCATCATTGCCTGCATAGCTTGCGGCAACGGTGTAGCCAGCTGCCTTCAAAGCGATGGAAATAGCGGCGCCGATGCCCCGGGTTCCTCCGGTTACTAATGCTGTTTTAGCCATATTGTTTCCCCTCATCGATTTTGTTTTAAGCGTTTGATACGCGGGCTGGTTTGGAGTTGGAACCGGGATCGATTATCCCGGTTCCAAATTGTATTTATCGCTCGACTGTCAGGGCAACGCCCATGCCGCCGCCAATGCACAGGGTGGCAAGACCCTTTTTGGCATCGCGTTTCTGCATTTCATGCAGCAGTGTGACCAGAACACGGCAACCGGATGCGCCAATTGGATGGCCGATGGCAATGGCGCCGCCATTGACATTCACGATCTCTGGATCCCAGCCCATGTCCTTGTTGACGGCACAGGCCTGTGCGGCAAAAGCCTCATTGGCTTCCACAAGGTCAAGATCACCGACAGACCAGCCAGCGCGCTCCAGCGCCTTGCGGGAGGCCGGGATCGGGCCGCTGCCCATGATGGCAGGGTCAACACCGGCGGTGGCTGAGCTAGCAATACGAGCTAATGGTGTCAGGCCACGCTTTTCAGCTTCGGCAGCACTCATCAGCATCACGGCTGCTGCGCCATCATTGAGGCCCGATGCATTGGCGGCAGTGACAGTGCCTTCTTTCGAGAAGGCCGGGCGTACTTTGGAAACGCTTTCCAGAGTTACGCCATGGCGGATGTATTCATCATCCTCAACGACAGTCTCGCCCTTGCGGGTTTTGACGGTGAAAGGGATAATCTCGTCCTTGAATTTGCCAGCCTTCTGGGCAGCTTCTGCCTTGTTTTGGGAGTTGACGGCAAATTCATCCTGCTGCTCGCGGCTGATCTGCCATTTTGTGGCAACGTTTTCAGCCGTGGTGCCCATGTGATAGCCATTGAAAGCGTCCCACAGACCATCCCTGATCATGGTATCGATCATCTGGTAATCGCCCATTTTGACGCCTGCGCGCAGAAACTGGGCATGCGGCGACAAGGACATGTTTTCCTGTCCGCCAGCAATCACAACATTTGCGTCGCCAGATCTGATCTGCTGTGCGCCAAGCGATACGGCGCGCAAGCCAGAGCCACAAACCTGATTAAGGCCCCAGGCGGTTGTCTCGATAGGCAGGCCGGCATTGATGGATGCCTGGCGCGCAGGATTTTGACCCTGTGCTGCGGTCAGAACCTGACCAAGAATAACTTCGTTGATTTCAGATGCGTCAAGACCGGCACGGGCAAGCAGGCCCTGTATCACAGCAGTACCAAGATCGTGGGCGGGTGTATTGGCGAATGCACCGGTAAACGAACCGACTGCTGTGCGACCGGCGGCGACAATAACAATATCTTGTGAATTGGACATGGAGGCTCCCTTATTGACTACAATTCTATGATTTCAATTGCACAATAACGCCTTTCTGCAAAGTTTTCTCATACTTATTTTGCATTGCAGAATTGCGCTTTTCTGGCAGCAGACCAAGTGTCCTCTGCCGATCAGGACCCGAAAACCTTGCAACCAGACATGGTTTTTTTTCTTGTAAATCAATGGATTCGAGGAAAAATTGCAGTGTCGTGGCTTAACCCAACCGGGTCAGCTGCGGTGCAGCATGGGGCCGCGGTGCAAAAAAGATGGAAGTGCGCTGCAAAATTCCATAGGGTGGTAAATTGAAAAACCCCGAGGCTGGCCGTTGCATTACAACATAGCGCTATCGGGACGGGAAAACAGGACGGGTCCGAAATGGCTAAAACTGACGAGCCGACAATCATCAAGAAATACGCAAATCGACGCCTCTACAATACGGGCACATCGACTTACGTCACGCTGGAAGACCTGGCTGTGATGGTGAAGAAGGAAGAAGATTTTGTGGTGGTTGATGCAAAATCAGGTGTCGACATCACCCGCTCTGTTCTCACACAGATAATTTTTGATGAAGAGAACAAGGGCACGAATCTGCTGCCCATATCGTTTTTGCGCCAGTTGATCCGCTTTTATGGCGACCAGATGGAGGCAATTGTTCCCAGCTTTCTGGATGCGTCGATCTCGTCGCTGACGCGTGATCAGGACAAACTGCGCGAACAGATGACGTCGTTTGGCGTGCCCGGGTTTGAAATCGTCGAAGAACATACCCGTCGCAACATGGAAATGTTCGAGCAGGCTCTCAAGATGTTCAACCCGTTCGGCCTGCCAACAATTGTACCGGGCAGCGCTTCAGCTTCGGATTCTTCGAGCGCGGAACCTTCGGCAGCAGCTCCCAGCAATGACGATCTTACAACCCTCAAAGACCAGATTGCGGAGATGCAGCGCAAGGTGGAAGCTCTGTCGACGAAGAAAGATTGACCAATCAAGCCCATGTGGAACACAAGGATCAGGTCCAGCAAATGGCTGGCATTCGATCTGTGATTTTTTTCTCCCGGCCCTCTGGTCAAATCGATGGCTTGACTGTATAAGGCCGCTCTAATTCCCGAATTTGCTGACAGCAGCGGCTCGGTTGGGGTTTCCCGGCGATCCGATCATGATGTCTGCAGACAGAGACCCAAATGATCAGTCGCGCATCAGCCGGCTGGCGTGTAGACTGAATAATGGAAGGTTAAGCCAATGGCTGTTCCAAAGAGTAAGATATCCCGTATGAAACGCGGCTTTCGCCGTTCTACGGATGCTTTGAAACAAAACGCATATGTGGAAGACAAAGATTCTGGTGAATTGCGTCGTCCCCATCATATTGATCTGAAATCCGGCATGTATCGCGGCCGTCAGATTCTTGAAGCAAAAGACAACGCTTAAACATACATATTCTCGTGTGTTGACTGCGAATGAATGAAGGCCGGTTTTGACCGGCCTTTTTTATATTCCCGAACCGTATTATAAGATTGTCCCGATCATTCGTGTCGGGGCAAACAGCGCCTGTATGCCCAACAACCGGGGCAGACCATCAACGAGCGTTTTTGGCACAGGTTTAGACAGGTTCGAGGAGTGATGATGTGTTGAATTTTCCGCTGATGTTGGTGCCGTTGGTGGTATACAACCTTTTCGCTTTTGATCTTCTGACAACCTATATGACGGCCAGATGGGATGCCGTGCTGTTCAGCGTGACCATGATCTCAGGCGCGGTGTTCAGCTTTACCCTGTCCGATCTTTTTGTCTTCTCAGCACTTGTTCTGCTGTGTGTTGAAGTGCTGAAAGCCACCCGCATCGGTAATCTGACCATCATCGATCACATGCTGTCGATGGTGGTATTCATTATCTTTCTTGTTGAGTTTCTGCTGGTGCGCGAGGCGGCAACGACATTGTTCTTCACCTTGATGGTGGTTGCATTGATCGACGTGGTGGCGGGATTTGCAATTTCCATTCGCTCTGCAACGCGGGATGTGGCCGTTGGTGGCTATTAACGCCATTGCCAGGGTTTGTAAGATGCAACACTGCACGTGACAAGCGTTGTGGTTGGCTAATTGCTTACGTTTTGCCTCGGAGGCTGTGAGAGCCAGAAAGGTGAGACACGTCTGATGTCCGAAAATACCGGCTTTGAAGTTCATACAGGTTCAGCCAACAGTGACGCAGAAGAGCATCTGAGGTTCAGCTGGAAACCTGCTGCGTTGAGAAGGGCGATAACGTGGCAGCTGGCGGGCACGTTATTGACAGGTCCGAACTGCGCATTGGATTTGAGACATGTGACCTCTGCAGCATGGGTTGATTATGTTGCGAAAGGTTTTCGGCTGACGCGCCTGGACCTTTTTGAACGCGGGGACAAGCGTGCTTCATTGTCAATTACCAATCCCGTGCCTACGTCTGCCAATGATTCCGACCTGGTTGCTTTTGGGGATTGCATTGAAGCCATTGCCAGGGTTCTTGCGAAACGCGATCAGATGCTTCCCGTTACGATCGGCGAAAGCGGCCGCGCTGGCGTTGCGATTTTTGCGGTTGGGGCCGCATCTGTACTGGGCGCAATCGGGCTTTTCGCAGCCAGTCTGTCTGGTCTGGGTGGTGCGCGCGGGCTTGGCAGCACGTTGGTGCCGATCCTGTTTTTGCTTGGTTTCGGCGTGGCGATTGCTGGCGCTAACCGCCCCTGGAGAAAACGCCCCGAGGTGCCAATTTCTACATTCATCGAAAAAAAGTGACGCTGACGCGCCGGTCAGTTCTGGCAGTTGCAGCGATGACGGTTATAGCCATCGCTGCAGCTGTTATATGGCGACTCTAATTGTGCTGCCGCAATAGGTTGTGTTGATTTAGACCGAGTCGATTAACAGGCGTTTTGCCGTATATTCCACCGTGTGCTCTGAGCTAATCACAGGTGCGTTCCTGTGGGCAAATTGGCGGCTCGTTGAGATGGATTCTCGGAACAAGTCCGAGAACGACGAAGAGCGTGGCGGAGGGTGCGAAGTATGTGGCGGAAGGGGCGAAGCGCGGGGCAGAGGGGGACGGGGAGTGTGCGGGGGTGCGTATGGCAAAGGCCTTGTATATGATTACGGGCAGAGCGTTTTTTGGAATGCGAATCTTTTAGAATCCACGTCTCGTTGAATGGCTCACAGAGTCCCACCGCCGTCGTTCTCGGACTTGTTCCGAGAATCCACACTGTGATCACAACGCGCCACGCTTTGACAATGGCCCGGTACATCCCAGAACGATCAGTATTGTCGTCAGACGACCAGTTGGAATGGCTATGGAATGGGGGGCTGATACGCCCGCACATAGGCTCATGCCCGGATTGCCGTTTGGATGAAGCGCTCGGCTTTGCCGGTGGTTCCGGGGGGATAGGGTTTTGTCCTGATATGCTTTATCCCGAGGTTCTAGCTGTGACCATCTTATTGGATGGTCACAGCTAATGAGACCCAATCTTAGCCAGGGTCGGCAGTGAACCCAGCAGCTTCAATACCGGCAATGGCACAAGCTTCATCATTGTCAGATAGATCTCCGGAAATGCCGACGGCGCCGATGATGTCACCATCGCTGTCACGCACCAATACGCCACCTGGAACTGGGACAATACGTCCGCCCGCCACGCCGTTCAGACCTTCCAGGAAATGCGGACGTTCTGCGGCCTGTGCATTGAGCCACCTTGATCCGGCACCCACTGCCAGCGCGCCATAGGCTTTGCCAGCGGAGATTTGAGGGCGCAGCATCGACGTGCCGTCCTGCGCCAGGTAGGCACGCAAATGTCCGCCAGCATCCAGAACGGATACGCCAAGCGGCTTCAGACCAAGCTCTGCAGCCTTGGCAAAGGCCGCGTCGATAATTGTGCTGGCATTCTGCATCGTGATTTTTGTCATGAAATCTCCTGTTGGTTTCCCATTGCGTTCGATTGAACTGATGTCCGGGGACTTGTGCCAAAGGGCTGGTTCTGTCAACACAGGAGCAATCAATCCGATATTCTTGTTCTCTGAAGGTTTCTCATTTATGCGCAATTTCAGTCAGCCGGGGCGTTCTCCGGTCTATGCAGAAAACGGCATGGTTGCCACATCCCATCCCTTGGCCAGCGCAGCAGCGCTGGATATGTTGAAAACCGGCGGCAATGCAGTTGATGCCGCTATTTGCGCCTCTGCTGTGCTGGCAGTCGTCGAGCCGCATATGACCGGAATTGGCGGCGATTGTTTTGCCATTGTCAGTGAGCCGGATGGGACACTGCACGGCTTTAATGGGTCGGGACGCAGCGCAGCGGGTGCTGAATTTGACCGCTATCGTGGTCTGGGGTGGGCGGAAATTCCTGGCACGTCACCACATGCGGTCACAGTCCCGGGTGCTATTGATGCTTGGGAACAGCTTTTGTCGCGGTGTGGACGCAAGGGGCTGGACGCTGCTCTTTTTCCGGCAATCAATTATGCCCGGAACGGATTTTTCGTGGCACCGCGTGTCGCCCATGATTTGACCGCACTGACAGGAAAGCTGCAGCAGAATGACGCTGCGGCCGCGGTTTATCTGAAGTCTGGCAATGCATATGGTGTGGGAGACCGTATTCTCTCGCCAGCTTTGGCCGAAACGTTGGAAGTCATTGCCTCCAAAGGTGCGCGCGCTTTTTATGAAGGTGAGATCGCTGCTGACATTGCCACTTCAATTCAGGCATTGGGTGGGGTGCTGAGCGAAGCAGATCTGGCCGCTCATCGCGGGTTCTTCACGGATCCTGTTTCAACGTCCTATCAGGGCCATGATGTGTTCGAGCTGCCACCGAACGGGCAGGGGATCGCCGCTTTGGTGATATTGAACATTCTCACCGCGCAGCGTCGCATATCCGATCCCATGTCGGCAGAGCGTCTGCACAAGCAAATTGAAGCTGCCAAGCTGGGTTATGGTGTTCGCGATGCCTTCATTTCCGATCCTGCAGCAATGACCATGTCAGTGTCGGAACTGATCGACCCGGTCTACGGGCTGAACCTGTCGAAGCGAATCAATACCACCACCGTATTGGACAGACCTGTGCCACCCGTGCCCAATGCAGATACGGTTTATCTGACCGTGGTGGATCGTGATGGGATGGCCTGCTCCTTCATCAATTCGCTGTTTGATGGTTTCGGCACAGGCATCATGACCGAGAAAACCGGCATCATGCTGCAAAGCCGTGGACGCTGCTTCTCGATGGTCGAGGGGCATCCCAATGCCGTTGGTCCTTCAAAACTGCCGCTTCATACAATCATACCCGGCATGGCGCTGAAAGACGGTAAACCGGCCATCAGCTTTGGCGTGATGGGAGGGCAATATCAGGCCTGTGGCCATGCCCATGTCTTGCAGAACATGCTGGTCTATGGGCTCAATCCGCAGGCAGCGCTCGATTTTCCGCGCGCATTTTGGGACGATGCCGGCAATCTGGAGCTTGAAGATGGCTGGATGCCGCAAGTTGATGAGGCCCTGCGCGAGAAGGGGCACAAGGTTGTGCGGTCCGGAAAAGCGATTGGCGGTGGCCAGATTATCGTCATTGACCAGGAACGCGGATTGCTGATTGGCGGTTCCGATGCCAGAAAAGATGGTCTTGCAATCGGTTATTGATGATCTGCGTGAGCAAAATCCATGTTCCGATTCTCGAGCCTTTCACGTTTATACGGAAGCATTTGACCGAATTTGCGCGTTTGCTGGCAAGGCACAGGCCACGCGGTGGTCTTTATGACCACAAGTGGACTGTAACGCTGTCCAGCGAGCGCGCAAACCCGGCCTTCGGTGCCCCGGAACAGCCCACCAACTGCGTTAGCCAGCTTGCCCGATGCGCCGCATCGCGCTGCGCTGACTGCCTGGCTGGATGAACTGTTTCGGGACATCAAATGATTCCGTATAATCGTGAAAGGCTCTACTGCTTTACCAGTCAGCCAGTGTCGGTTTCTCCGCTTTGAGGGGGCGAGTTGGCATCATGAGCCGATTTTGGGGGATGAATCGTCGCAATTAGTCGAATCTCCTATTCACGGGCGTTGACGTTTTGGCGTGGCTGCGGGATATAACCACTCAATAGGTGCTGTTGCGTGCCGTTGTTTCAAACGATATGCAAATCGCCTATAAAGATGTGAATCGACGCTCCCTAGCAAATGCTCAGGCAGAAGCAACGGAGCAGCTTTGCTGCAAAAGGATACAGCCTTGTCGGATACGGCTCTTGAAAATGATACTTCAGCCTCCGGGGAAGATGGCACTCGCCGGGACTTTCTTTATGTAACCACGGCTGCATTTGGCGTTGTCGCCGCCGGTGCTGCTGTCTGGCCACTTGTGGATCAGATGAACCCGGATGCGTCTGCACTCGCAATGGCTTCCACGGAAGTGGATATCAGCGCAATAGAATCTGGTCAGAGCGTTACCGTTAAATGGCGCGGGAAGCCGGTGTTCATACGCAATCGGACAGATGCTGAAGTTGAGGCTGCAAAGGCAGTCCCGATGGATGAGTTGAAAGATCCCCAGACAGATGTGGAACGCGCGGTTGAAGGCCGTGAGAACCTACTGATCATGGTTGGTATCTGCACGCATCTGGGCTGTGTGCCACTGGGTGACGCCGGTGACTTTGGTGGTTGGTTCTGCCCTTGTCATGGCTCACACTACGATACGGCCGGCCGCATTCGCAGGGGACCAGCTCCGCTGAACCTTGTCATCCCACCTTATGAATTCATGTCCGAAACGTCGCTCCGCATTGGCTAAGCGCTTTCATCGGCATTTAAGAAACTCGGAGACCTCGCAATGAGTGGACATTCCTCCTCCTACGATCCCCAGAACGGTGTGATGAAGTGGCTCGACGCACGTCTGCCACTTCCACGTCTGGTACACGATTCGTTCGTGTCTTATCCAGTGCCGCGTAACCTGAACTATGCCTACACATTCGGCGGGATGCTGTCGATAATGCTGGTTGTTCAGATTATTACCGGCGTGGTTCTGGCTATGCATTATGTGGCCAGCGCTGATGCAGCGTTCAATTCTGTCGAACACATCATGCGTGATGTGAACTATGGCTGGCTGCTGCGCTACGTACATACAAATGGCGCATCAATGTTCTTCATTGCCGTCTATGTTCATATTTTCCGAGGGCTTTATTACGGGTCCTATAAGGAGCCACGAGAAGTTCTGTGGATTCTTGGTGTTGTGATCTTCCTGTTGATGATGGCGACAGCCTTCATGGGCTACGTGCTGCCATGGGGACAGATGTCCTTCTGGGGTGCGACCGTGATCACCAACCTGTTCTCTGCCATTCCACTGGTTGGAGAGAGCATCGTGACATGGCTGTGGGGCGGCTTCTCGGTTGATCAGCCAACGCTGAACCGGTTCTTCTCACTGCATTATCTGCTGCCATTCATGATTGCCGGCGTGGTTATCCTGCATGTGTGGGCACTTCATGTGACGGGTCAGACCAATCCTACCGGCGTTGAAGTCAAACAGAAGAGCGACACATTGCCGTTTACGCCTTATGCGACCATCAAGGATGCATTTGCGCTGGTTGTGTTCTTTGTCGTCTATGCCTGGTTCGTGTTTTATCTGCCGAACTTCATGGGACACCCTGACAACTACATTCCAGCCAATCCGCTGGTTACGCCCGCACACATCGTGCCTGAGTGGTACTTCCTGCCATTCTACGCGATCCTGCGTGCTGTTCCGGACAAGCTGGGTGGCGTTTTGCTGATGTTCGGTTCGATTGCTGTGTTGTTCGTGCTGCCATGGCTGGACACATCAAAGGTACGCTCTGCTTCCTACCGACCGACCTACAGGGCTTTCTTCTGGGTCTTCGTGGTGGTTGCAATTGTACTTGGCTGGCTTGGATCAAAGCCTGCTGAAGGTGGCTACGTCATCGCATCGCGCATATTCACAGCGTACTACTTTGCACATTTCCTCATTCTGCTGCCGCTGTTGGGTATCTTTGAGAAAACAAAACCGCTGCCAGGTTCCATCACAGAGTCTGTGTTGGGTGATGGTGGCAGCAAAGGTGGCTCGGCCATGCCGTCAGGCGCGGCTGCATCTCCCGAGACCAAGGGTTGATGGAGGTCAGGTAATGAGGTTCAAGGACAATACAATGACGACTTTCCTTACAAAAACCGTCGCCACTGCCACACTTATCGTCGGAATGGCATTCTCGGGCGCGGCAATCGCCGCCAGCGAACTACATGTTGAAGAACAGGACTGGAGCTTTGCTGGTCCCTTCGGCAAGTTCGATCAGGCACAATTGCAGCGTGGTTTTCAGATTTACACGGAAAACTGTTCTGCCTGCCACAGTTTGAACCTGCTGTCTTTCCGCAATCTGATGCAGGAGGGCGGCCCCGGTTTTTCAGAAGCTGAGGTTCGTGCCATTGCTGCAGAAGTTTCGGTTCTGGATGGCCCGGATTCCGACGGTGAAATGTTTGATCGGCCTGGACGTCTGGCTGATCGCTTTCCATCGCCATGGGCAAATGAAGAACAGGGACGTGCTTCCAATAATGGTGCTTACCCACCTGACTTCTCGCTTTTGGCAAAAGCGCGTGCTGCCACGCGTGGGTTCCCAACCTTTGTGTTCGATATCTTCACGCAGTATCAGGAATCCGGCCCGGATTATATCTATGGCCTTCTGACTGGTTACAGCGCAGATGTGCCAGCTGATGTCGAAATGTTGCCAGGACTGAATTACAATCCGCACTACATCTCCGGTGTCCAGATTGCGATGGCACCGCCGCTCAGCGCCGATCAGCATGAATATTCTGACGGATCACCACAAACGGTTGATCAGTATGCGCGTGATGTTGCAGCCTTCATGATGTGGGCCGCTGAACCGCATCTGGTCGAGCGGAAAGCAATGGGCTTCCGGGTTCTGATCTTTCTGCTGATATTTGCCGGTTTGCTCTATCTGACCAAACGCAAGGTCTTTGCGAGTGTGAAGCACTAGGCTTTTGCAAGATCAAGAAACATAAAAGAGTCCCTTTCGGGGCTCTTTTTACGTTTGGGTTCTGTTTTGCCGACTCTTTGGGGAGTTTGATACCATGTCTGAAAATGCCACCGGTCATCCGGATTTGCTGGCCGCAATTCGTACCATTCCGGATTATCCAAAACCGGGAATCCTGTTTCGCGACATCACAACCTTGCTGTCAAATGCCCGTGCGTTTCGTCAGGCCATTGACGCGCTGGTTCAGCCGTTTACCGGAGAGAAGATCGATCAGGTTGCAGGTATCGAGGCGCGGGGCTTCATACTGGGTGGCGCTGTTGCGCATCAATTGTCCTCGGGCTTTGTTCCCATTCGCAAGAAGGGCAAGCTGCCGCATGCGACGGCCAGTATTGCCTACTCGCTGGAGTATGGCATTGATGAGATGGAGATCCACAAGGATGCCGTGAAGGCTGGCGAGAAGGTTGTTCTTATCGATGATCTGATAGCAACCGGCGGCACTGCAGAAGGCGCCATCAAGCTGCTGCAGGGGCTGGGTGCCAATGTGGTTGCGGCCTGTTTCATTGTCGATCTGCCAGATCTTGGCGGCGCAGATAAAATTCGGGCGCTGGATGTTCCGGTCAAGGTTCTGGTGTCCTACCCAGGGCACTGAACGTTAGTTATTCATCACCAGATTATCTTTTAACGTGTCGAGAATGGCTGCCAGCTTTTGGTCGACTTCATGCAAATAGCGCGTCCAGTCATCGTAATGATGCAGGTCTTCACGACCATCTGAAATGCCGCGCAGACCGAGCAGCGGAACGCTGAACATCTGACAGGCCCGCAGCACGGCAAACGTCTCCATATCAACCATATCAGCGTCGATGGGCGCATAGGCTGCGCCTGAGATGACACTGCCCCCAGTTGAAAGGCGCGCCTCTGGCACGCCCTTGATGCGCGGGTGTAGCGGTATGTCGACCTCATGATCCACGAAGGGTGTGACGCCCTTGGTGAAACCAAGCGGTGAGGCATCCATGTCGCGGTATGACACCGAACTTACCTGATAGATTTCCGTTTGCTCCAAACTGGCCGAGCCTGCGGATCCGAGCGAAACCACAAGATCGGGCAACGCATTGCGGGTCTTGAGGGTTGCCAAGGCAGAGGTGGTGTTGATGGCGGCCTCTATTGGGCCAACTCCGATGAAAACCGGGTCAATGCGTGCTTTCAAACCCGCGCCATACTCGGCAGGGGCTGCCATCAAAAACAGAACATCCTTGCCAAATTTTGCTTCGGTTGACTGTTTCACAGTCATGGAAGTTGCCTCAGGTATTGAATTTGAACAGCATCACATCGCCATCATGGGCGACATATTCCTTGCCTTCGTCGCGTGCTTTACCCGCTTCTTTTGCGGCGCTTTCTCCACCAAGCTCAATGTAATCATCATAGGCAATGGTCTGTGCCCGAATGAAGCCGCGTTCAAAATCTGTATGAATGACGCCTGCGGCCTGTGGCGCCTTGGTGCCGCGGGTGATGGTCCAGGCGCGGGTTTCCTTGGGACCGACCGTGAAAAATGTAATGAGGTCAAGCAATTGATATCCAGCGCGAATGAGCCGATCCAGTCCTGGCTCTTCAAGGCCCATGCTGTCCAGATATTCCGCAGCTTCTTCAGCGTCCAGCTGCGCGATCTCGGCTTCAATATTGGCAGAGATGACAACCGATTGGGCGCCCTCGCGCTGAGCCATTTCGGCAACCGCATCCGAATAGGCATTGCCCTTGTCTGCATCGTCTTCCATGACATTGCAGACATAGAGAACGGGCTTTGATGTCAGTAGGTTCAGGCCCTTGAATGCCTTTTCATCATCCTTGTCGACGTCCAGAGCTCTTGCTGGTTTGCCCGCGTTGAGCAGCTCAATGGTCGCTTCGACCAACGGCAATATCTGTTTGGCTTCCTTGTCGTTGCCGGTGGCGCGCTTGCGCAGATTGACAACGCGCTTTTCCAGGCTTTCCAGATCCGCCAGCATCAATTCTGTTTCAACTGTTTCTGCGTCGGCGACCGGGTCAATGCGACCATCCACATGGGTAATGTCTTCATCATCAAAGCAGCGTAAGACGTGCGCGATCGCATCGACTTCACGAATGTTTGCGAGAAACTGGTTGCCGAGGCCTTCGCCCTTGGATGCGCCACGGACAAGGCCAGCAATATCCACGAAGGTCAGGCGGGTTGCGATGATGCTGGCAGACTTTCCAGCTGCGGCGAGTTTGCCGAGCCTTTCATCAGGAACGGCCACATCGCCGGTGTTCGGTTCAATGGTGCAAAATGGATAATTGGCAGCCTGTGCCGCGGCTGTCTTGGTCAGCGCATTGAACAGCGTGGATTTGCCAACATTGGGCAAGCCAACGATTCCGCATTTAAAACCCATCGGGTCAGTCCTTCTTTGTTTTGGGCAGGAGCGCTTTCAGAGCAGCCGCCATCGGCCCAATTGGTTTTTCAGTCTCTGGACCGCGGTCAGCAATGGTCTTGTCAGTGGCTGGCTTTGCGGGTTTTCCAGGTTTGGCGCGTCCTGCTGTGGTTTGATTCGGGTTTTGCAACAGGCCCAGCTTGTTCATGAAACCGGGTGCGCCTTCGTTCAAAAGTGTTGGCACGGCTCTGGCGATGTCTTCCAATAACGGTTCCAGCCAGTCTGCGTCAGCCTTTGCAAAGTCGGACAGGACATACTGGCTCACCCGGTCTTTGTGACCGGGGTGGCCAATGCCGATACGCACGCGCTGATAGTCTTTTCCAATATGTGCATCCATTGAGCGGATGCCATTGTGGCCTCCGGACCCGCCGCCTGTCTTGACCCGAACCTTGCCAGGAGCAAGATCCAGCTCATCGTAAAAAACGACAATATCTTCCAAAGGAATTTTGAAAAAACGCACAGCCTCGCCAACGGATCGGCCAGATTCATTCATATAGGTCTGTGGCTTCAGGAGTGTGACTTTTTCGTCGTTGATTGTGCCGGTTGATACCCAACCCTGAAAACGTTCCCGCCACGGTATGAAACCGTGGCGGGACTGTATTTCGTCTACTGCTCGAAAGCCGACATTGTGGCGGTTTCTGGAGTATTTTGCTCCAGGATTTCCCAGTCCAACGATAAGTTTCATGGGGTGGCCGCTCGGCTTTGTTCAGTTTATTCGTCGCCGCTGTCGCTGGCTTCTGCGTCAGCACCTGCAACTGCGCCATCTTCGTCAGCAGCTTCCGAGTCCCCGTCATCCTCACTCTTGAGGGCGGCAGGTGAAGCAATTGTCGCGATGGTAAAGTCACGATCCGTAATGGTCGGAACAACGCCATCTGGCAATTTAACTGCAGAAATGTGCAATCCATCGCCAATATCAAGTCCGGTCAAATCCGCTTCCAGAGATTCCGGCACGGCATTACCAGGCACGTCACATTCGACTTCATGGCGAACAATGTTCAGCACACCGCCGCGGGTGAGGCCCGGTGAAGCTTCTTCATTGATAAAGTGCACTGGCACATTGACAGTCAATGTGCTGCCTTTGCCTACACGCAGGAAATCCACGTGGGTAACAAAGTCTTTGACAGGATCACGCTGCACGTCTTTGGCAATAACCGAATGGATTTTACCATCAACGTCGAGGTTGATAACGCGGGCCATGAAACTACTGTCATTGGCAGCTAATGCTGTTTCTTTGGCAGGCAGGGCAATTGAAAGGGGTGGTTTTTTGTCGCCATAAATGACGCCAGGTACAAGACCTTCGCGACGCGTTGCTCGAGCAGCCCCCTTGCCAACTCGTTCCCGCGCCACCGCTTTGAGTTCATCACTCATAGGAAGCACTCCGATTTTGTTTGATGAGGGCAGCAACGCCTGAATTTACGTCAAGCAACTACCCAGGTTATGCGGTCCCTCCAAGGGTGTGACCGCGTGGAGAGGTTATTAGGGGAGAGGTTTTAGAAACGCAAGGGTTTTATGGCTGTTTTGATGCCATTGCCTGTCGCAGGATTGGCTCAGTCAAACAGGCTTGATACCGATTTTTCCAGACTGGTTCTGGAGATCGCTTCGCCAATCAGTGTTGAAATTGGAATTGTGCGAATGTTGGAAGCTGATTGCACGGCACCGGTCGGCTCGATGGAGTCGGTGATGACCAGTTCTTTCAGCTTTGATGCTGTCACCCTTGCGACCGCACCACCGGACAGGACACCATGGGTGATGTAGGCGCGAACCGAGGTTGCACCCTGTTCCTGAAGGGCGTCGGCTGCATTGCATAGCGTGCCGCCTGAATCCACGATGTCATCCACCAGAATACAGTCATAGCCATCCACATCACCAATAATGTTCATGACCTCTGATTCACCAGGCCGGTCGCGCCGCTTGTCAACGATGGAAAGAGGGGCATCAATGCGTTTTGCCACGGCGCGCGCGCGGACCACTCCGCCAACATCAGGTGAGACAACCATGATCTTTTTGTTGGGCATTCGGGATTTGATATCCCGTGCAAACAGGGGGGCTGAAAACAGATTGTCCGTCGGAATATCAAAGAAGCCCTGGATTTGGCCAGCATGCAAATCCAATGTCAGGACCCGGTCGGCTCCCGCTTCGGTGATAAGATTTGCGACCAGTTTGGCGGAGATTGGTGTGCGTGCCGATGGCTTCCTGTCCTGACGGGCATAACCAAAATAGGGCACAACAGCTGTAATACGTCTGGCTGACGAGCGGCGGGCCGCATCCATCAGAATCAGCAGTTCCATCAGATGGTCATTGGCAGGATAGCTGGTGGATTGCAGAACAAATACGTCCTCGCCACGTATGTTTTCCTGTATTTCAACGAAAATTTCCTGATCGGCGAAACGCCGGACGGAGCAATGCGCAAGGGGAATGTCCAAATACTCCGCCACCGACTTTGCGAGGGCAGGATTGGAATTACCGGCGATAAGTTTCATGGGGAACAGTCCTGAGGCGTGGCCAAGAGTGCGTATGGCGCTGCTTCTAGCAAGCTGCAGCGCTCAGTGTAAAGCTGGTAGAGCATGTTTTGCGATTTTACGGAAAATAAACCGGCAAATATGTTCAGTTCCACGCGCCCGCTACTGGAAAGGTACAATATCCCGGTTGTCCAGTTTGGGCGCTCCCAGTTCATTGTTGAGCCAGGAAATAATTGCTTCCATGGATTGGACAGCCAGCAGATCCAGTGATTCTGAATCGATGCTGTTCCAGCTTGCTGTTGCGTTGGGCGCCAATACCTGTCCGCTGATACGATGGGGTGCGGACCCGTTATTGGCACTGATGTCCCAAATATAGACGATGACCGTTCCCAGGGAATTCGAAGTTAAAGACAGGTAGCCCCGCACCAGATGGCTTTGTGTGGCATCTCCATTGGGAACCAGAAACATATTGCGCCGGAACGCCGACCGTCGCAGCGATTCAGACAGGCGGCTTTCGATGTTGCCGGGAATGCCCTCAATTGGCGCGAACCCGAGCCTTGCCAGCGAAGCGGGACCCGATGCACGCACTTTTGGCGCTGCGTCGATGGTCGCGATCTCTTCAGTCGTCACCGTGGGTTCGTAAACCTGACCCTGTGCTTCTGTTTCGGCCTTATCAAGATTTTCCTCAATCGTGCCAAGGCATGCGCTGAGGAAAACGCACAGAATACCGACCATAAAAACGCGACATGACGCAAACAATACATTCATGGACGGTGCTTTAGCCTTTCACCGTTACAAGTTCAATTGGCAATCGAGACAGGGATTCAGGCGCACCATCGGTGGTCAGATAGGTGCGTCCCAGTGTCATTGCCGTTTCAGTTTCGCTGTCCATTATGATGATATGAAGGAAGAGGCTCATGTTTTTTCTGATGACAAACGGATTCTTGCGATAGAACATCGGTGTGTCGATCCAGGACGGTGCAAAACGCGCCCCAAGGGAATAGCCACAGGCATTAATGCGGTGTGGATGAAGGCCACGTTCATCCAGAACACTGGCATGGGCTTCGAAGACATCGCCAAACGTATGACCCGGGATCATCTGTTCTTCACAAGCTTCCAGAGCGATTTTGGCGGCGTCAAACAATTCAAGATGGCGCTGTGTCGGTGTACCAACCACAACTGTCCGCATCAATGCACTGTGATAATTTTTCGAAGTGCCCGCAAATTCGAGGGTGACCTGATCCTGCTCTTCCAATGTGCGGCGACCGGATTTGGTGCGGCACAGCAAGGCATCCTTGCCGGAACCGACAATAAATCCATTGCCTGGATAGCCGCCGCCGGCTGCAAACACCGATCCCTGCATGGCGGTCAGAATTTCAGCATCATTGGCACCGGGTTTGATGACCGCAAGACCCGCTTCAAAAGCGTTGTCGGCCATTTCTGCAGCTTCCCTGATATAGGCGATTTCAGCGTAGCTTTTCTGGACGCGCAGGGCGGGAATCAGTGTCGATGCATCTGTGAGGTTGGCAAAGCTTTTCAGCTTGTCGTCAACCTGTCGGCCATAAAACGCCGTCAATCCAGCCGTGTCGTATTCCACACCGATGTTTTCGCCGAGCATATCCAGCTTGTCCATCAGATCACGCAGTTGATTGACCGGGCCGGCTTCACCCCAGTCCATCCAGATATGGATGTCTTCAATGATCGATGTGTGTCTTGCCTGACGCAGATCCGGCATGCGGGTCAACAGGGACATATCGCCATTGGAGCGGACGATGAGGCATTGGAAAAAGCAGAATCCGAAGGAGTCAAATCCTGTCAGCCAATACATGCTTTCCTGGGAAAACAGCAGCATCGCATCCAGATTGTTCTCTTCCATGACGGCAAGCAAACGCTCACGTCGATGATCATATTCCTCGCGGGAAAAATGCAGGGTCATGAGCTTTCTCGCAGTTGATCAGGTGATTGAAATTGCAGCTAGTTGACGGCCATAATCGGGCTCGTGTCGATGTGTGGTACGGCGATAGCTGAAAAACGCCGTTTCCTCAAGATAGGTACATTGACCGGTCCATTCGGCCTTGGCAAGTCCACAGGCGCTTAATCTGCCAACAATGTAAGCCGGCAGATCAAATTGAAAATGCCCATCCTTAGTGCCTGCAGCGAAGAATGTAGCGTTTTTTGGATCACTATCCAGGAATATTTCGCGAAACTCAGCGCCGACTTCGTATGATTTCTGAGAGATCGTCGGGCCCAGAACCGCGCTGATGCATTCTCGCCTGGCACCGAGGGTTTCCATTTGCGCAATTGTGCTTTCCAGCACACCGCCAACAGCACCTTTCCAACCGGAATGGGCTGCACCGATAATTCGGTTTTTAGCATCGGCAAACAGAACCGGACCGCAATCAGCAGATCCGACCGCCAGAATGATGCCGGGTGTTGCCGTTGCCAATGCATCGCATTTTTCTGCTTCCCCATCTGGCCAGGGGCCGGTGACGATTCGGCAGTCCGGGCTGTGAACCTGATATGGTGTGATCAATGGCTTGTCTTCGCCAACCAAGGTACGGGCCAGCACTTGCCGATTGTGCAGGACATGATCGCGAACATCATCGGAACCAACGCCGCAGTTCAGACTGTTGTAGATACCTTTTGAGATTCCGCCCTGACGGCCAAAGAAACCATGCAGGATGCCGCCGCTATCAAGCGCAGCACTGGTTGTAAACGGGGCGGGTGTAAAACTGTTGTTCATGGCGACAGGTGACCGGATTGAAGCGGCAAAATCAAGATGGTTTCTGAAAACCCGGCAATGGAATGTCAAAACTTGTCGCCGCCAGCACCTTGAAGAGTGTTCCCATTTCATCGGGAGCGACCAAGCGGGTCACAGCCTGTTGCAGGCCAGTTTGCACATCCTCCGACTGATTTGCACCCAATTGGCCTGCTCTTTCCAGAAGCCCGAGATCCAGTAAAAAATTCATCTGACTCACCGGGCCGAACACGTGAATCCCTTCAGATTTGAAACTGTTTTGCAATGAGGTGAAATCTACCAAAGCTGTGAGATCGGCTTCTCCGGGGTGTTCCAGCGGGTCCACAGACCGATGATCGGTGATCGCCTGAAATGTCACGCCGGTCTTGGGTTGGACATAGCCATAATCGATCATAAGGGCCGCTCCGCCATGCGCGCTGATCGTGGACGCCATGTGGTTGGCCATGTCGCTGCGTTCAGGCGACAGTTCAAACACGGTGCCGGTGGGCAAATCATCAATGTCAGGCTGAGCGAATTGCAGTGTGGTCGGAAGATCAACAAAGGCGAGGTTGTCCGTGCTGGAGGCCGTGACGTGGCGCTCGGCCACATAGTTTTCCGTTTTCACCAGAACATGGACGGGCAAGGCGTCAAAGAGTTCATTGGCAATCAGTAAAGTGGGGAGGTCGCTGTCCGGCAACGAATCATGCCAGCGTATAGGGCAGGGCAGGTGTGACAGTTTCTGTTTCTGGGAAGCGACCAGAACCGGGCTGATATCAACCATGTCGATTTCCAGTCCCCGCAGAAAATCCGGTTCCAGGGCGATGCTGCGCAGACAATCCGCCATCAAAGTTCCGCGTCCGGGACCCAATTCGGCGAGGCGGGTTCGCGGCGGCCTGCCGAGCGCCTGCCATGCAGATATCAGCCAAGCGCCGATCAATTCACCAAACATCTGGCTGACTTCAGGCGCGGTGGTGAAATCGCCTGCTGCGCCAAACGGATCGCGCGTCATATAGTAGCCGGAGACAGGATCCCCAAGGCACAGATTCATATAGCGCGACAAGGGCATGGGTCCGGTCAGCGCAATATCTTCCAATATGCGGGTTTTGAGAGCAGGTATCATGACAGGCGTCTTACAGGCTTCGCTTGCGGGAGCCAATGATGCCCCAAAGCCCAAGCGCAATCATCGGCAGTGACAGCAGCATGCCCATGGTCAATCCACCATTGAGAAACCCGATATGGGCATCGGGCTCACGGAAAAACTCAACTGTGAAACGGGACAGGCCATAGCCAGCTGTAAATGTGCCGGCAATCAGGCCTGGCTTCTTGAATGCGTGAAACAGATGCGCCAGTGCCCACAACACAGCAAACAGGATGATGCCCTCCAGTGCGGCCTCATAGAGTTGGCTGGGATGGCGTGGCTCCGGACCGGCACCGGGGAAGACCATGGCCCAGGGCACAGATGCGGGGCGGCCCCACAATTCTGCATTGATGAAATTCGCCAGACGGCCAAAGAACAGGCCAAAAGGGGTGCAGATGGCGCAGATATCAAGCAGTGACCAGAGGCGCACGCCACGGCTGCGCGCAAACAGAATGATGGCCAGAATGGAGCCGATAAATCCGCCATGGAAGGACATTCCGCCCTGCCACAATTTGAAGGCTTCCAGCGGATTGTTGAGATAGACCTCGAAATTGTAGAACAACACATAGCCAATGCGGCCACCCAGAATGATGCCGAGTGTCATCCACAGCAAAAAATCATCAAACGCTTCACGGGACATGGCTGGCGGGGCTGGCGCCCATAATTGCTCGTTCGAAATCATACGCCGCGCATACCACCAGCCCAGCAAAATTCCGGCAATGTAGCCAAGGGCGTACCAGCGAATGGCGAGGGGGCCGAATTCAATCAGCACCGGATCTATCATCGGGAAGGGTAAAATGAATGTAGGCACTGGGGTGCAGACTCTTTCTGGATGATGAAACGGTCGAAGTCGATTTTTCATCGACTGGCAGCAATTACGCAGGAAATATAAGGACTTTCAAGTCTTGGTGACGCAGATTGCTGGCGATGTGGACGGATCAGGCAAACCTGTCCTGCAATGTGTCGGGTGTTTTGTCGCGGAGTCTTGAGATTGGCGACAGAAAGACGCATATAAGTGGGACAACAAGGGAAACCATCATGACTCAGAGTTCAGGCCGTTTGTTTGACGAAATCGCAAAATTGGCAACCGATGCTGCCGGTGTCGCCCAAGGTGTGCGCAGAGAAGCTGAAACAGCCGTGAAGAGCCAGTTTGAGCGGCTGCTGGCAGACATGGATCTGGTGCAGCGCGAAGATTTTGAGGCTGTTCGCGAGATGGCGACAAAAGCGCGTGATGAGAATGATGCATTGCGCGCCGATCTGGAAGCGTTGCGCAATGAGATCTCCAGCCTGAAAGAGGCAAAACGCGTCACCAGCCGAAAACCGGCGGCCAAAAAGCCTGCCTGATTTGCACCCCGTTGCTGGAACCACAGAGCGGCCGATACTGTGCTGATTCGTCCACAGGAAAGGCCCCGTCAGCGCATAAATAGTATCGTCACATACTTGCCACACTATATAGTGGGGAAAGGGTTGATTCTGACCCTGGAGAGTTTCTTGTTTTTACGGAATGAGACAGCAGCGGGAGTTTCCCATGAGTATGCTCGACGTCGAATTGGATCGCGACGCAAACCCTGTGGATTTCATCGAGCAACTGGCCGGTCTTAATGATTGGGTTTTTGAGCGCTCTGGTGATGATGAAATAACCATTACTGTCGTCGGCAGCTGGTGCGACTATCATGTCTCCTTCTCCTGGATGGAGGAGGTGGAAGCGTTGCATCTTGCCTGTGCCTTTGATGCGAAGGTGACGAAGAAGCATCGCGGAGAGATCATTTGCCTGCTCGCGCTGGTCAATGAGCAACTCTGGATGGGACATTTTGACCTGTGGGCGGAAGAGGGCGTGGTGATGTTTCGTCAATCGCTCTTGTTGTCCGGTGGCGCAGAGCCAACCCATCAGCAACTGGAAGCCCTTTTGTCCGGTTCGGTTGAAGCGTGCGAGCGTTACTATCAGGCTTTCCAGTTCATTCTGTGGGCCGGGAAAACCGCACCTGATGCGCTTGCAGGTACCTTGTTTGAAACTGTTGGCGAGGCCTGAATCGCCATGAGTGCTGGAATTAGCAAAGACAGACCATTGGTGCTGGTTGGTGCCGGCAAGATGGGCGGCGCTATGTTGCAGGGCTGGCTTGCCAACGGTCTGGCCGAGGGGGCTGTTCACGTTATTGACCCCGGTTTGAACGATATTCAACGCGCAGATTTGCAGGCTCAGGGCGTTGTGGTTCATGGCGGACCGGATGATGTTCCAACGCCGGGGCTTCTGATGCTGGCGATCAAACCGCAGATGATGGAAAAAGTACTGCCGGGACTGGCCGGATTTTCTGGTCGATCAGATGCATCTGACATGATTGTGCTGTCGGTGGCTGCTGGCATAACGATTGCCACCCTGACCAAGACATTTGGCAACGAGGCGCTGGTGATCCGCTCCATGCCAAACACACCGGCCCTGGTGGGGCGTGGCATAACCGGGCTTTATCCATCCCGTGACATGAACCCGGCGCAAAAAAGCTTTATCGCAGAGTTGCTGGAGGCGATTGGTAAAGTCGTCTGGGTCGACAGCGAAGACGATATCGATGTGGTCACCGCTGTATCGGGAAGTGGTCCTGCCTATGTGTTTCATTTGGTGGAGGCCATGACACAGGCGGGCATGGCGCTGGGATTATCTGAAGATGTCGCAACGATTTTGGCACGGGAAACCGTGTCCGGCGCAGGTGAGTTGCTGCACCAGTCGACTGATTCAGCTGAAACGCTGCGTGTCAACGTGACTTCGCCAAATGGGACGACTGCCGCTGGACTGGAGGTGTTGATGGCCTCTGACGGTCTGGCACCGGTAATAGAAAAGACAGTTCGGGCCGCACATAAACGGGCCATCGAGCTTGGCAAAGAAGGCAGTTAGCTAGCTCTGGATCAATCGACGGAATTTCACGGATGAAACGCAAAGACGAGATCACTTTCGAAGATTTTCTGAAAGTCGACATTCGGACCGGCACTGTTGTGGAAGCGGAGCCGTACCCTGAAGCGCGAAACCCATCCTTCAAAATGAAGATCGATTTTGGCGATGAAATCGGCATCAAAAAATCATCGGCGCAGATTACGGTCCACTACACACCCGAAACACTTTTGGGCCGAAAAGTCATGGCGGTTGTCAATTTTCCGCCACGACAGATCGGAAAGTTCATGTCCGAAGTTCTGACTTTGGGGGTTGAAGACGAAGACGGCGCTATTGTTCTGGCTGCTGTCGACCAGAATGTGCCGAACGGACAACCGTTGATCTAATCAAGCTCATTTAGAAGGTTCTCGACCTCTTGTGAGCTTGTGGCAAAGCTGCAGACAAGGCGCATCAGAGTCTTGTCGTCTTCCCGCAGATCATCGGGAATGTCTTCATCTGGCCAGGGATAGAAACTGGCACCGGCCTTTTGCAGCCGTTCAATGTCTGCTGCATCGAAATAGGCAAAGACTTCATTCGCCTGAGGCATGAAAGGCACAGAGCTTTTGCCGCTGGCAGCAAGGCCGGTGGCCAGATTCGTGGCTTTTTCGTTGGCGTGTCTGGCGTTGTTGAGCCAGATATCATTGTCCAGCATGGCTAGAATCTGAGCTGCCATGAAACGTGGTTTGGAGAAATTCTGACCCATTTGTTTTCGGATGTAACCAGCCTCAACACTTGATTCTCCGTTGAAGAAAATCAGCAAATCCGCTGCCCAGGCGCCGTTTTTGGTGAAGCCCAGTGACAGGCAGTCGACACCCGCCCGCCAGGTCAGATCTGCTGGCGAACAAGCCAGATGGGCGATGGCATTCGCAAACCGGGCACCATCCATATGAACTCCCAGACCGATTTGTTTGGCCAGAGAGGAGAGGTGGGCGACTTCCTGTTGCGTATAGATCTGGCCGAGTTCTGTTGCCTGTGTCAGGGACAGGCAGGTCAGACGACCTTGCCGTGAAACGCCTTCGGGGAATCGGGACAGTACGTTGGCGAGACCGTCCGCAGTCAGCTTGCCACCGGGGCCCGGCAGACCAAGAATTTTCAAACCGGGGCTGAGGCGTTCAGGGCCATTATATTCATCGACCATGACATGGGCGTTGGTGTGCGCCAGAGTGATTCCGCCGGGCTTGGCAAAATGGGCCAGAGCCAAGGCGTTGGCGGCAGAACCGGTTGCCACCATCAGGCTTTCAACGGGCGCTTCAAAAATGTCCGACAGTCTTGCATTTACGGCTGCGCTTAACGCATCGCCGCCATAGGCCGGTGCTATCTCCGGCCCAAGATCTGCCAAAGCCTGTTGAACCTGAGGGCAGGCACCTGCCCAATTGTCGCTTGCAAACATCATGACGCAAGGCCTAACGCCTTGCGCCCCTCATTTCAAGATCGCTGTGATCAGTAACCTCTGGAACGTCCCAGAAGATGGTCGACTGACAGTTTGCCGCCGCCTTTGATCACCAGTACCAGAAGCAGGAAAATCCAGAAGGAACGCTGATCCATGATCAGGGAGGATGGATCGCGATCGAACCATGCGCCAATGGTTGTTGCATCAACATTGTGGCCGGTGATGTCAACAATGGTCATCACTATGATAAAGCCGATGAAGGCCAGACTTGAGAGACGCGTGAAGAGGCCGATCACAATGAGGGTGGGCAAAATGAATTCCGCCCAGGTGCCAAGGATGACAATCAGGTGCTGATACAGGTTGAGTGCGGAACTGTCATAACCGGCGGCTTCAAACGCTTTGGGAAGGATCTGAACATAGGCTCCGCTCGATGGTGTGAGGAACCCGAGAATGCCATCACCCAGTTTTGTGGCCGCTGAATTCCAGAAATAGATCAGCAGAGTTGCCGCGAAAACAAACCGGGCGGCAAGGCCCAGAAACCAGTCCTGCGTTTCGACTTCCAGCGTACCAAAGATACGGTCATGTAGCCGCGTGAGTGAATCGATTATTCCGTTCATGGAAGTCTCCAAACTATTCTCGTGTTGTGTCGCACTCAGTGAAGACACCCGCTGACAGAGCACCGGTGAGTGTGGATGCAAGATCAAAGGCAGGATTGGACAAAAGTCCAGCCTGCGCTGCGGCGCCAAGTGTCTGGCCTTGTTGTACGGTCGACAGAAACGCGTAGGCACCTTGTGGCAGGGCGCGCACTTCCACCTCCAGTGCCGGGCGGCATATCATGACCGCTTGCGGTGTTCCGGTGGGCACATCCAGTTCTGTGCCCTGGATGTTGGCTTGCCAGATAGACAAGATGGCAAAGTCAGAATCGATCAGGCAAAGTGACGGATGGGTTTTGAAAACCAGCGTTTCAAATTGATCAGGCGCAATTTCCTGGAGTTGTGCCGGATCCAGCGGATGGTCATTGGCGGCATGATAGGCAGAGCGCCGTGCGCTTTCCAATTCCGCCACATCGCCCAGATAAGGCACCGAAGCTGCCGGTGGAAAGTTTCTCAGGAATTCTGGAAACTCAGTCCCATAATGCAGCATGACAGGTGAGGTTGGTGGATGATGGATCACAAATTCTCTGGCGGCTGCCTGAAAGAATGCTTCACCCACTAGGGTCTGGACCACAGGACAACGGCTTGCAAGCGCCTCAGTCAGGCTGACAATCACATTGTTGCGGTAAACATCAAAACGTTTTGTTGCTGCGACGCCGTCGGGGTTGATAATCCCATCAGGCACAGGACTTCCCGGGCTCAGAAGCGCTTCAGCGAATGGTCGCAGGCTGTCATTAGCCATGACGCCGGCCAAGCAGCGGATTGCGGTTCATGATCATTTCAGCCTGTCTGGCCTGATCGAGAAGTGTTGCAAAATCCGGCACATCATTATCCCATTCAATGAGGGTCGGACGTGGCCCACCCAGAATAATGGTGCGTTCATAAAGAGCCCAAACGGCGTCATCAACAGCCCGGTCATGGGCATCAATCAACAGCGGTGCACCGGTTTCATCTTGATCAGGGGCGTGGCCTCCCAGATGAATTTCACCGACAATATGAAGCGGAAACTGGGCGATGTATTTTTGCGGATCATATTGCTGGTTGGTGGCGCTTACATAGACATTGTTCACATCGAGCAGCAGCCCGCAGCCCGTTTGATCGGTGATGCGGGTCAGAAATTCGATTTCGCTCATGGAAGACTGATCGAAGGCGACATAAAGCGATGGATTTTCCAACAGCATTTTGCGCCCGATGAATTGCTGAACCTCATCAATATGGTTGATCACACGCGCAAGGGTTTGCTCTGTGTAAGGCACTGGCAGCAAGTCGTTCAGGAATTGAGTTTCATGACTGGACCAGGCCAGATGCTCGGAAAATAATCCCGGCTGGTAGCGTTCGTTCAGATCCTTGAGGCGAGCGAGATGCTCCGGGTTTAAGGGTGCTTCACCACCAATAGACAGTCCCACACCATGCAGGGACAGTGGATAAAGTTCGCGGATTTTTTCCAGAAAATGATGTGGCGGGCCACCGGCACCCATATAGTTTTCCGGATGAACCTCAAACCAGCCCAAGTTGGGCTTTGAATTGAGGATGTCTGTGTAATGTTCAGGTTTCAAACCGATGCCACTGCGATCCGGTATGCGTGCGTCGACACGCTTCGCGGATGTTTCGGGTGGCACAGTCTGGAACATAGCAGGTCTCAGGATCTAGCGGACTGAAGGGCTTCGGCCCGATACGTCATATCACGTTCCGGGCCGAAAGTGTTGGTCGTAGAGTATTACGCAGGAATGTCGCGCTCCAGAGCGGCGAGTGAGCCTTTGCGGCCGCCGTCAAGTTCCATTGTTTCGCAGGTGCCAGCTGGCACCAGTGACCAGGCATTGCCCTGATAGTCGACCTTGGATGTGCCGGCGCATGTTGTGCCAGGGCCAGCTGCACAGTCGTTTTTGCCAGCAAGAGAAACACCGAAGCATTTTTCTTTTTCTGCGGCTTCTGCATTTGTTGAAATTGCAACTGAAGAAAGGGCTGTGGCCATTGCACCAGCAATGAGGGCGGCGGACAGGGTAGTTTTAGTGAAAGCGGACATTGGATTCTCCGTGGATTGAACGGTTCATATTTGGTTGTTCAGATTGAGTGGCGTTTTGCCGCTGTGTCTGACAAGAAGCACCATGACGGAGTTCCAATTCACTTGAAAATCAAACAGGCGTGACAGTTTTTCACGTTTGCATCACAGAGTTGTGAGGTGGTCAAAGGGATGCAGGGCCGGAATATCTGAAAACAAAGTGCGGAAAAAACGGTGTTTTCTTTCAAGAATGTAAGGGAAAACGGCCTCTGGAGACTTTCAGGGCATCATTATGGGCTTGCTCTTTGTCGCCACATCTGGCATTTTCAGCACGTAATTGGACAGTAATGCTGTCCTAAATTACCGATGGTATCCCTGACAGGCGATGTCATCCGAGCTTCGGCAGGGAGTTACATGAAAATGGCTAATGCGTCATTTGATGTGCTTCATGCAGACATTGGTAGTGATCAAACTGCCCGTTGGTGCTAAAGCGCAATCGGGTGGTTTCGTGTGCCGCAAGCAGCTATGGCAGCTGCGTGACCCAAAACATGAGCATCGGCACTTGCCGGCCCGCTCGCCCGAGCCGCGTTCCTGAAATTCTGGAAAGCGCGACCCGAATGAAGGCGTGTCGCCAGATTTGGGACAGAATGACAATGACGGGACGCTGAGATTGCTGTCCCAAACGTTTGGAGTGTTGGAAATGACGCAAAAGAGAGTTTCTCTGCTCAACACAGTTGAACCGGCAGACATGTCTGCGCGGACCCGTGCACCCGAACGCAAACCGACCGCGCCTCAGTCTGGCGCGCAACACCATAATGGCGTTCCCGCGGCACAGGGTCTTTATAACCCTGCTAATGAACATGATGCATGTGGCGTTGGCTTCATTGCGAACATGAAAAGCGGCGCAACCCACAAGATCATTCAGGATGGCATCCAGATTCTGGAAAATCTGGAGCATCGTGGTGCTGTCGGTGCCGACCCGTTGATGGGTGATGGCGCTGGCCTGCTGAGTCAGATGCCCCATGGCCTGTTCAAGGACGTCTGTGAATTCGAGTTGCCTGAACCCGGTGAATATGCCGTTGGTTTTCTGTTCATGCCGCAGGATGCTGCCACGCGCGCTGATTTTGAGCATATTGTCGAGGATGTGGTGACGAGCTGCAATCAGGTTGTGCTTGGCTGGCGTGATGTGCCCGTCAACAATGCCGGCTTGTCGAAACTGGTTCTGGCAACGGAACCCTACTCACGACAGGTGTTTATTGGCCGTGGATCTGACATCGCAGATCAGGATGCTTTTGAACGTAAGCTGTTTTTGCTTCGCAAGATGATTTCCAATCGGATTTATGACGCCAATAATGGCGCTGAGGACACGGATTTTTATGTCGTGTCACTGTCATCGCGCACCATTGTCTACAAGGGCATGTTCCTGGCTGATCAACTTGGTCCTTATTATCTGGACCTGAAGAACCCGTTGTTTGAATCCGCTCTGGCGCTGGTGCATCAGCGTTTTTCGACCAATACATTCCCATCATGGCGGCTTGCGCATCCATATCGGATGGTGGCCCATAATGGCGAAATCAATACGCTGCGTGGCAATGTCAACTGGATGGCGGCACGCCAGGCCTCGGTAAAATCGCCACTGTTTGGTGATTCGATGCCAAAACTTTGGCCAATTTCCTATGAGGGACAATCGGATACGGCCTGTTTCGACAACGCTCTGGAATTTCTGACAATGGGCGGATATGAGCTGTCTCATGCTGCCATGATGCTGGTGCCGGAAGCCTGGGCGGGCAATCCGCTGATGGGTGAGGACCGTCGTGCCTTTTATGCCTATCACGCGGCTTTGATGGAACCCTGGGACGGACCTGCTGCCATCGCGTTTACAGATGGACGGCAGATCGCAGCCACGTTGGATCGCAATGGCCTGCGTCCTGCGCGTTATGTTCAGACAGATGATGGCTGCGTCATCATGGCTTCAGAAGTTGGTGTCTTGCCGATTGACGAATCCCGGATCGTGAAGAAATGGCGTTTGCAGCCGGGTAAGATGCTTCTGATTGATCTGGAAGAAGGCCGCATTATCGCTGATGATGAGCTGAAAGCCCGCATCGCCAATGCCAATCCTTACAAGGAATGGCTGGCCCGCACCCAGATCGTTCTTGAGGACCTGCCGCAAGTGGGCTCCGGAGCACCGCATTCCAATGCAAACCTGCTCGACCGGCAACAGGCGTTTGGCTACACTCAGGAAGATCTGAAGCTGTTGATGTCACCCATGGCAATCACAGGTCAGGAAGCTTTGGGATCGATGGGCACTGATACGCCGATCTCGGCGCTGAGCCAGAAATCCAAGCTGCTTTATACCTATTTCAAGCAGAATTTTGCACAGGTAACGAATCCGCCGATTGATCCAATCCGTGAAGAGATCGTAATGAGCCTGGTGTCGTTTATCGGACCCCGGCCAAATCTGTTTGATCTGGAAGGGCAATCAGAGCGCAAACGCCTTGAAGTGCGTCAGCCGATTCTGACCAATAATGATCTGGAGAAAATTCGACTGATCAGTGACATTGGCGACAATCAGTTCCAGACACAGACGCTGGACATTACTTACAATGCCGAAACAGGCGCTGCTGGCATGGAAGCAGCTATTGACCGCTTGTGCGATCGGTCAGAACGGGCGGTGCAAAACGGTTATAACATCATCATACTGTCGGATCGGTTGATTGAGGCAAAGCGGATTGCAATCCCGGCCCTGCTGGCAACGGCAGCTGTCCATCATCATCTGATCCGAAAAGGGCTCCGGACTTCGGTCGGCCTGGTCGTGGAGACCGGTGAAGCACGTGAGGTGCATCATTTCTGTGTGCTGGCCGGTTACGGCGCAGAAGCGATCAACCCTTATCTGGCATTTGAAACCCTGTCCGACATGCATACGCGTGGCGAGTTCCCCGATGTGGTCGATGCGCAAGAAGTGGTGGAGCGTTACATCAAATCCATCGACAAGGGGATTTTGAAGGTGATGTCCAAAATGGGCATCTCGACCTATCAGTCCTATTGCGGTGCGCAGATTTTCGATGCCGTCGGACTGAAGTCAAATTTCGTGAAGCGTTTCTTCTTTGGAACTGCAACACAAATTGAAGGCATTGGTCTGAAAGAGGTGTCTGAAGAGACGCTCAGCCGCCATGATGGTGCCTTCAGCGATGATCCTGTGTTGCGCACGTCTTTGGATGTTGGCGGCGAATATATGTACCGCATGCGCGGTGAGGCGCATGCCTGGACACCGGATGCTATTGCCAAGCTGCAACATGCTGTGCGTGGTGAAAGCTGGTCGGATTATCAGGAATTCGCTGATGCTGTGAATGATCAGTCTGAAGTGCTGATGACGCTGCGCGGCCTTTTCGATATCGAAAAGGCCGATGAAGCGATTTCCCTTGATGAAGTGGAATCTGCCGCAGATATCGTGAAACGCTTTTCAACCGGTGCCATGTCCTTTGGCTCGATCAGTATGGAAGCGCATTCCACATTGGCGATCGCCATGAACCGGATTGGTGGCAAGTCCAATACAGGTGAAGGCGGTGAACAGCCTGAACGGTTCTATCCGCTGCCAGATGGCCGGCCAAACCCGAAACGTTCGGCTATCAAGCAGATCGCGTCCGGTCGCTTTGGTGTGACCACTGAATATCTGGTCAATTCTGACATGATGCAGATCAAGGTTGCGCAGGGTGCCAAGCCCGGCGAAGGCGGACAATTGCCTGGGCACAAGGTTGATGCAACGATTGCCAAAGTGCGTCATTCCACACCGGGTGTCGGACTTATTTCTCCGCCGCCGCACCATGATATCTATTCCATCGAGGACCTGGCTCAACTCATATTTGATCTGAAAAATGTCAATCCGGCGGCCGATGTGTCGGTGAAACTCGTCTCAGAAGTTGGCGTTGGAACCGTTGCAGCCGGTGTTGCGAAGGCCCGCGCCGATCATATCACGATTTCTGGGTTTGAAGGCGGCACCGGAGCATCCCCGCTGACATCGCTGAAACATGCGGGCAGTCCCTGGGAATTGGGCCTTGCTGAAACGCACCAGACACTGGTGCTGAATGGTCTGCGTTCGCGTATCGCGCTGCAGGTGGATGGTGGTCTGAAAACAGGCCGTGATGTGGTGATTGGCGCTTTGCTTGGTGCGGACGAATTTGGCTTTTCGACTGCGCCATTGATCGCCGCCGGGTGTTTGATGATGCGTAAATGTCATCTGAACACCTGTCCCGTTGGCATTGCCACACAGGACCCGGTTCTGCGCAAGCGCTTCCATGGCACGCCAGAGCACATCGTCAATTATTTCTTCTATGTCGCTGAAGAGGTGCGTCAGTTGATGGCGACGATGGGAATTCGGAAGTTTGAGGATCTGGTTGGTCAATCTCAACTCCTGCAACAGGACCGCGTTATTGCTGTTGGCAAGAGCGAGGGGCTTGAATTCGCCGGCCTGTTTTTCAAACCTGAGGCAGGCCCCGATGACATCCGTCATACCCAGTTGCAGAACCATCCGATCCAGGATGTTCTGGATCGCAAGTTGATTGCTGAGGCGATGCCTGCGCTGGAAGACAAAACGCCGGTCAAGATTGTTACGGAAATTCAAAACCGTAATCGCTCTGCCGGAGCCATGCTGAGCGGCGAAGTTGCCAAACGGTATGGCATGAAGGGCCTGCCTGATGACACGATTTCCATCCATATGACTGGAACTGCAGGTCAATCCTTCGGTGCCTTTCTGACACGTGGTGTGTCGATTGATCTGCAGGGCGATGCCAATGATTATGTTGGCAAGGGCCTGTGTGGCGGGCGCCTGGTGGTTCGACCGCCGGCAAACACGAAAATTGTGCCGGAAGATTCGATGATCGTTGGCAACACCGTATTGTACGGCGCTGTTGAAGGTGAAGCCTATTTCCGTGGTGTTGCCGGTGAACGGTTTGCTGTGCGCAACTCCGGTGCGGTCGCTGTGGTGGAAGGTGTTGGCGATCATGGCTGTGAATACATGACCGGCGGTGTCGTGGCGGTGCTCGGTTCGACAGGGCGTAACTTTGCGGCAGGCATGTCTGGCGGTGTGGCTTATGTGCTGGATGAAGATGGTACATTCGCTGAGCGATGCAATCTGTCGATGGTCGATCTGGAGCCGGTGCCGGAAGAAGATGATCTCATGGAGCAATTGCACCATCATGGCGGAGACATCGAACATCATGGCCGGGTCGATGTGTCCTCAAACATGACAAGCCATGACGAAGAGCGTCTTTACACGCTGATCTCGAGCCATGTGCACTTTACCAATTCCAATCGTGGGCAGAATATTCTGGCCAATTGGGATACGTTCCGTCCAAAATTCGTCAAGATCATGCCGGTCGATTATCGTCGTGCCTTGTTGGAAATGGAACAGAAACGCAATAGCGGGCTTTTGCGCTCAACCGTTTAGGCGCAGGGCGCTCGGAGGTGCGGGCTTCGGTCCGTGCTTTTGTGACTTGGGAAGAAACATTATAAGTCTGGGCAGACACTGAATTGATCTGCCAGAGCCGGATGTCGGGCCGGATAACAGGCCGGAAAATAGGAATGGTGATATAATGGGAAAAGTAACAGGCTTTCTGGAAATTGACCGACAGCAGCAGAAGTTTCAGCCTGCATCGGATAGAATCAGGCATTTTGGGGAATTCACCATTCCACTGCCTGATCAGGAAGTGGCGCGACAGGCTACGCGTTGTATGGATTGTGGTGTGCCCTATTGTCATGGGCCGACCGGTTGCCCGGTCCACAATCAGATCCCGGATTGGAATGACCTCGTTTACAATGGTAATTGGGAAGAAGCAGCGCGTAATCTGCACTCCACCAACAATTTTCCCGAGTTTACGGGCCGCATTTGCCCAGCACCATGCGAGGAAGCCTGTACGCTGAATCTGGAAGATACTCCTGTCAGCATCAAGACCATTGAGCAGGCGATTGCCGACAAGGCCTATGATCTGGGTATGATTGTACCGGAAATCTGCGATGAGAAAACCGGCAAGAAGATTGCCATTGTTGGCTCTGGTCCGGCCGGTATGGCTGCAGCACAGCAATTGGCGCGTGTCGGGCATGATGTGCATCTGTTTGAACGTCACGCGCATGCCGGCGGCCTGCTGCGCTATGGCATTCCTGATTTCAAAATGGAAAAGCATCTGATTGATCGGCGCGTCGAACAGATGGAAGCCGAAGGTGTCATCTTCCATTTCAACACTGATATTGGTGGCAACAAGCCGTTCGCAGAACTGCAATCCGAATTTGATGCCGTGCTGTTGACCGGTGGTGCAGAAACCCCGAGAGACCCGGGCCTTGAAGGGCTTGATATGGAAGGCGTGCATTACGCCATGCCATATTTGGTTCAGCAAAACCGGCGCGTGGGCGGCGAAAGCCTCGGCGACGAGCCCGAGATCTGGGCTGGCGGCAAGCATGTTGTCGTTGTCGGCGGTGGCGACACAGCATCTGACTGCGTTGGAACTGCATTTCGACAGGGTGCGCTTGCCGTGACCCAGCTCGATATCCGCGTTGTGCCGCCAATTCGTGAAGACAAGATGATGGTCTGGCCATATTGGCCGACCAAGTTCCGGACCTCATCATCTCAAGCGGAAGGGGCGGATCGCGAGTTTCAGGCGGCCACTTTGGGGTTTGTCGAAGAAGATGGTGTCCTGACCCATGTCAAATGCGTGCGCGTGGATGAAAAACGCCAGCCGATTGCCGGTGAAGAGTTTTTCATCAAAGCTGACCTTGCCTTCATTGCCATTGGCTTTTCCGGTCCAAAGGAAGAAGGCTTGCTGGCGGAAGCCGGAGATGCGTTGCAGCGTGATGCCCGGGCTAATGTTCTGGCTGATGAAAAGTCCTACAAGACCTCAATGGACAAGGTTTATGCCGCTGGTGATATCCGCCGCGGTCAGTCTCTTGTGGTATGGGCCATTCGCGAAGGCCGTCAGGCTGCCCGTTCCATCGACAAGGATTTGATGGGCGAAACCGTGCTGCCTCGGTAGAGCTATGCCAGATGCGCCGACCGCCGCTTATTCAGTTTGCGGCGGCGGCCAGGAAAAATTATCTGCGCGTGTCGTTGGCGCATTCAGAGCAACGCCACGGATCAGAACATTATAGGCGTTGGAGACTTCTTCCCATGGTTTGCCCGGATCCATAGGCGGGCCGATCAGCGGCACGCCGCCTTTCAACGAGATTGCATCTTCCAAGGCAAAGCCAGACAGGGGAATGACCGGGCCGTCTTCTGTGAAGACAACACCGCCGGGTGTGCCCGCAACCGCGCCACTGCCGCTGAGGTACCGATCAACCTGTCGTTTGACGAAGAAGGTCAGTTTTTCGCGTCCTGCGGTGCTCAGCCCAAATCCGTCACCGCGCCGGAGTTGGGCCTGTTGGCCGTTGATATCAGGGCCATTGTCATCATAAACGCCTGACTCATTGGCAAAGGCGTCCCATATATCGACGTAACGCGCGCCGATCTTCTCGGCTTCAGATTTGTAGATGGTCGTGAGATTGGCCAAATGAGCAGAGGTCTTCGGCCCGCGCACCGGCGGCATACCAACCCAGATGACTGGGAGTTTGGTGTCTGCCAGCTTTTCTGCAAAGCTATCCACATTCGCCTGATATTGCGCCAGCCACTCGCCAGTATCCAGACTGATGCGCTGTGGTGCGCGGAAGAATTGCCGGTCATTGCCGCCCATCATGACAACAATCAGATCTGCTTTACCACCCAATTCGGGATCAGCCAGCACCGTATTCAGATGAGCGTCCCAGTTGAAAGTGTCATAGCGCACGAAACCGGAGGTGCCGTTGGTTGATGAATCTATGGCGACGGTCCTGTCCTGAGCGAAGCTCTCGGCAAGTCCCAAGGCAAGACTGGCCCCGAAAAAATCTCCCAGAACCAATATCCGGCGTGCATCCGGATTTTTGTCGACCTGCTTGATCTCCGGTGCATTCTGTATCACCTGTGCCGGCGGACGGGGCTTGGACCGTTTGACCTGAGGGCGGCTGGCTCTTGGTTCCACGTTTTTCGGCGCACGTTTTTCACGTCTGCCACGGAAAAGACGTTTCAGAAATCCACCTTCCTGAACCTGTATCACCGGCAAGCCCGCGTTTGCCGGAAGCAACGGTTTGACCATTGGCGCGGCGGCTGTGGCCGGTTGCGCCACCAAAGCGAGAAGTGTCAGGCAGAGGCCTACTATGACAAAGCGGGTGATTTGTTTGAATCCGCATTTCCAGGTCCGATTATGCATTATGCAACACTCATTCATACATGGGCTGGATTTCAATCTTGCTTTTATAACACTGCTCCCGCCAAGCCCAAAGGGGAGATGGGGATTATTCAACGCAAAAATGCCTAGAGCCAGATTTTGTCAAAAATCCGGCTCTAGGCATATTGATTGGCGTTATGGACGGTCAGCTGCCTTTCAGCTTCCCAAGAATATCTGTCGATGCATATCCGTCAGGGATATGACCTATGCGGTTCTGGTATTGACGAATGGCAGCGCGGGACCTTGCGCCGATCTTGCCGTCAATAGCGCCATTGTAGAGACCCTTGGCCTGCAGCAATTGTTGCAATGCCTTCTTGTCTGAGCGTGTGAGTGGTTTGGCATCTCTTGGCCAGCTTTTGGCAAATGTGTCGCCACCGCGCAGACGGTCGCCCAGATGTCCAACCGCCAAAGCATAGGCATTGGCATTGTTGTAGCGCTTGATCACGCGAAAGTTCTTCAACAGCAGGAAGGCCGGGCCTCTTGCGCCGCTTGGCATGTAAAGAATAGCCTTGTCGGATGGTCTCGGGAAGTTCCTGGCACCGGTGCGGTTGACGCCAAGCCGATCCCACTCTGCAAGTGTTCTCTGGGTTGTTTCATCTGCGAGTTCAAAGTTGAAATTACGCGGCAAGACAACCTCATATCCCCAGGTCTCACCACTGCGCCAACCCATCTTGTTCAGATAGGCTGCTGTTGAGCCCAAAGCGTCGGGGATGGAGGTCCAGATGTTCCGGCGACCATCACCATCAAAATCAACCGCATAGGCCTGATAGGTGGTCGGGATGAATTGAGTATGGCCCATTGCGCCAGCCCATGATCCGGTCATGCCTGCGGGATGGATATCGCCGCGCTCCAGAATTTTGAGCGCCGCCACCAATTGTTGACGGCCAAACTTTTTACGCCTTCGATCTGCATAGGCAAGGGTGGCAAGTGATCTTATGACGCTTTTGACAATTTTGGGATTGTCCAGCACAGCACCGTAGGAGGATTCCATGCCCCACACGGCCACGACAATATGGCGATCAACCCCGTAGCGTGCTTCAATTGCATCCAGCGTCGAGCGGTATTCGATCAGCTTCTGTTTGCCGTTGGAGAGTCGCTTGTCTGAAATAGCACTGTCGAGATAGCTCCAGATCGGGCGAACAAACTCAGCCTGACTGCTTGCGCTTTTCAGAATTGTCTCGTCGGGGCGTACACCCGCAAAGGCCGCATTATAGGTGTTGGCGGAGACGCCCGCAGCGCGGGCCGTTGGCCAGAAATCCCGAACCCATTTGTCAAAAGCATCGGCATGGGCATTTCCGGGGAAAACAAGTGCAACAGCGAAGACTGCGAAAAGAAGACGCTGATGAATTTTCGTCATAACATTCGTCATAAACTCAAACCGTTGTTTTGGAATCGAATCAACACATCTTTATGGTTAATGCTTTGTTACCAATAAATCGTTAACGCACGTTTGATCATATCATGCGATTATTCCCAGAAGAATCAAATGCTATAGGAGTTGGGCAACATAATGTCGCAGCGTATTCGTAAAGCCGTTTTTCCGGTCGCAGGTCTTGGAACCCGTTTTCTTCCTGCCACAAAGGCCATGCCAAAAGAAATGCTGACGGTCGTTGACCGACCGGTCATCCAGTATGCGGTGGATGAAGCGCGTGCTGCAGGCATTGAACATTTCATCTTTGTTACCGGACGGAACAAGGGCGTCATCGAAGATCATTTCGATGTGCAGGTCGAGCTTGAGGGCACTCTGGAAGAACGTGGAAAAATCGAGGCCCTGGAAGAATTGCGCCGGGATTTGCCACCTCCGGGTTCCACGAGTTTTACACGCCAGCAATCACCACTTGGGCTGGGCCATGCTGTGTGGTGCGCACGGGAACTGGTTGGCAATGAACCATTTGCGTTGCTGTTGCCGGATATGGTGATGAAGGCAGAGAAGTCCTGTCTGGCCAGTATGTGCGAATTGTATGCGCACACAGGCGGCAATATTCTGTCTGTCGAGCAGTGCGCGCCCGAATTCACACACCGTTACGGTATTGTGGGTGTGGGGGATGATGTGCCTGATGGGAACGGCAGTGCCTTCAGGATTTCAGAAATGGTGGAAAAACCCGACCCGAGCGTTGCACCGTCCAACCTTTTCATCAATGGACGTTATATTCTGCAACCGGAAATTTTTGACATTCTGTCGCGACAGAAGGCCGGGGCCGGGAACGAAATTCAGATCACAGATGCGATGGTCGAGTTGATGTCACGGCAGCCTTTCTATGGCCAGGAATTCCATGGCCAGACGTTTGACTGTGGGTCCAAGATTGGTTTCCTGGCAGCCAATGTGGCGTTTGCGCTGGACCGTGAAGATATCGAAGGTGACTTCCGGGCCGAACTGGAAATGATTTTGGGGCTTTAGTGACGAATCTGTAGTCTGACGGACAGAGCGTTATTGGTTTCGTCATCTTCTGCCTGATCGCTCCCGCTGCTTTGTGTGCGTTCATGGGTGAAGTTGGCAAACAGGCTGCTGTCGGGCGTCAGCGCGTAAGTCAGGCCTGTTGAAAACAACATGGCTTCGTCACTGCGATCAATATCTCCATAGGAACTGTAGGTGTAATCAGCGGATGCGAAGCCATCAAGACGGACATTGAAGCTGCGCTCTGCGCGCAGAGCAAAACTGGTGGTGCGAATTCCACTGGTCATTTTGGATGCTGTCAAATCTGAGGTTTCGCTGAACGCCAAATCGCCAGCGGCTGACAGGCTTACAGTGGTGAGGCGCATTGGCGACCATGTCAGTGACGTGGCCCAAAGCAGGCTATCGAGATTGTCGCGTTGCGCATCTTTGGTTCTTATATGCCCGACGCCAACTGAGACTTCGCCGGTCAGTTTTTCGCCTCGATCGATCTGAAGGCCGGTGCGCAATATCCAGCGGGTCGCATCCCCATCAAATCCATCTATCGTTCCGGTGCGGCGATGGGTAACACGCGTTTCGACGAAGGGGGCCAGGATGGCGCCCCGATTGTAGGCCAGACGCAATTCACCATCGATATCCCGGAAATCATTGCCATTCTCGGAACCTGCAACCGGATCGCCAACTCTGCGCAGGTTTGTGGAACCACGCAAATTCATTTCCAGTGGACCGGGCGCAATCCGCAGACCAACGGTCGCACCGTAATTTGTCTGGTCCTGGTCGTCTTCCGACGAATCATGAGACAAGCGCAATTCGCCATTAACCGATACTCTGCCCGAGATATCGCGTCTGCCGTTTGCAATCAGGCCCACAGACCAGTCCTGCAGGCTCAGACCGCGTTGACTTGCAGCGTCGACGCGTGTTTCCAGTCGCAATTCGTGGCGCGACCATTGAGACTCGATCTGGGTTTCAGTACTGAAGGTCTGAGTGGTTTGGCTGCTTTTTTCATCAGCCTCGGTTCTTTGATAGGAAACGCCGACTTCAGCTTGAGAATTGACCTGAAAACTGCCGAGTCTTAACCCTGTTTGGGTCTCTTCATCTGTCTCCGGTGGATTGGTGTCGCGCAATACCAGATCGTCAATCGCAAGCGGCTCCCCTCCTTCGGCAAGCGGGTCCTGCTCTTGCGCAGATGCGAAAGACATCACACACAGACTGACCATGATTGCATTGAAGATCGCTCGGGTTAGCAGGCGCGCCACATCTCAATTCCTAAACAGATAGATATGTTTTGCAGTTTTATGGTTAATATGCCCTTACCGAGCGCCATTTGAGCTGCTTCATTGAGGCCTTTTCTGCCCGGAAAAACATGTTACAAGCGGCACATCATCCCTGCTATGACGAGTTTGCCGTGACCCGACTGACATCTGTTGCCTCCGATCTGTCCGATTCGATTGCATCTGTGCGTGCAAGTTTGCAGACGGATGTCGAAGGGATCGGGTCCGTGCTTTCTGCACTGGATGGGGAACTTGCTGACTGCATCAGAGACGCTATCAGCCTGATGATGGGTATCAAGGGCCGCGTCATCGTGACCGGCATGGGGAAAAGTGGCCATGTTGCAGGCAAGCTCGCCGCAACATTTGCTTCCACGGGCACGCCATCATTCTTTGTTCATCCTGCCGAGGCCAGTCATGGGGATCTGGGGATGATTACCGAGCATGATGCGGTGCTGGCTCTGTCATGGTCCGGTGAGACACCGGAGCTAAGCAATCTTATCCAGTTTTCCAGACGCTATAATGTGCCTCTGATTGCCGTGACCTGTGGCGCTGACAGCGCCCTTGCGAGAGCTGCCGACATTGCCTTGGTGCTCCCGAAGATCAAGGAAGCCTGCCCGCACGGACTTGCACCAACCACATCGACCCTTCTGCAACTGGCTGTCGGCGATGCGCTGGCTGTAGCTCTGCTGGAAGCGAGAGGGTTCAGTGCCAATGATTTTGGTGTGTTCCACCCAGGCGGTAAGTTGGGAGCAACCTTGCGCTATGTGCGCGATATCATGCATATCGGTGGGGCCTTGCCACTGGTTCCAAGTCAAACTTCCATGAAAGAAGCACTGGTGTTGATGACCGCGAAGGGGTTTGGTGCGCTGGGTATTGTGGATGATGCAGACCTGCTCATCGGGATCATCACCGATGGTGATCTGCGGCGCCATTTGGAGGGCGACCTGCTGTCACTCAGTGTTGATCAGGTGATGACCCCTGATCCGAAATCGATTTCACAGGATATGCTGGCGGCAAAAGCACTGGAAGTGCTGCATTCATCGCAGATCACAGCGGTTTTTGTCGTGGAAGATGGCAAGGCCGTTGGGATCCTGCATCTGCATGATCTGCTGCGTGTTGGTGCAGCTTAGGTTCCGTTTCCTAACGTATTGTTTCACATATTATCAGTTTTTTAGCTTCATTCCGCTAATCAGGGTTCCTTGAGTATGTGTAAACATTGGACCGGAGCGGCAATCGTATGGATTTGGCTTCCATTCTGGGCATCGTCATCAGTTTTTCTGTTGTCGTTGTCGCGATCTTTCTGGGTGGCAACCTGTCACAATTTGTGGACGTTCCCTCTATCCTGATTGTTGTTGGTGGTGGTTTGGCTGCAACGCTGATCCGATTTCCCTTGTCAGGACTTTTAGGCGCGTTTGCAACGGGCAGCCGTGTTGCATTCAAACACAAAAAATCAGATGCACGCAGCCTGATCGAAAAAATTGCCGAGTTGGCAGATATTGTTCGACGCAGCGGACCTTTGGGTCTTGAAGAGGTCGAGATATCTGATCCGACGCTGGCAAAAGGCGTTCAGTATGTCACCGATGGCTATGAAGCTGCTTTCATCCGGGATGCCATGGAACGGGAGCGGGACCTCTTTCTGGAACGCCTTGAAGAAGGCCAACGCGTTTTCAAGGCGTTGGGTGATTCGGCACCTGCATTCGGAATGATCGGAACACTGGTTGGACTTGTGCAGATGCTGGCCAATATGGATGATCCATCGGCTATTGGACCCTCCATGGCCATCGCATTGTTGACCACGCTTTACGGAGCTCTGATCGCGAATGTGATCTGCATGCCCGTTGCCGACAAGCTGGCATCCAAATTTAAAACTGAAGAACTCAATCAGAGCCTGATTATTGATGGCGTCATGCAGTTGCGCGGAAATAAAAGTCCGGATGCGGTGAAGGAAGCCCTGATCTCATATCTGCCAGAGAGTGCCAGGCTGGGAATTCAACCGAGTGAGGCTGCCTAAATGGCTCGCAAACCGCGCGGTGGTGGTGGTGGCGGAGCGCCCGACTGGCTCGTGACCTTTGCCGATCTGATGTCATTGCTGGTGTGCTTCTTTGTGCTCATCATCTCCTTTTCGATCCAGGATAAGGAGAAGCTTCAGGTCGTCGCTGGCTCCATGCGGGAGGCTTTTGGCGTTCGAGCGGATTCGCGAAAATCCGGAATGATTGAAATTGAGGGCACCCCGGTTCGGGACTATGCGCGGCGTGTGGCGGCTGTGGAACGCGATATGGATACGGATTATTCCGACATACGCCATGATGAGCGCCGCAGCCAGGGCCCGGAAGCCAATACGCATGACATTGAAATGGCGGAAATTGAAGTTGCCCGTCAATTTGCCACGGCAGCGGCTTCCCTGCGCCAGGCCTGGCAGGACATGCCGGAGATCGCTGAGCTGTCTAAAAATATCGTGATGACTGAAACGGAAGAAGGGCTGAATATTCAACTGGTGGATCAGGATGGTCAGGCGATGTTCGCTGAAGGGTCCAAATTTCCCGAAGAGACTGCCAGAAAGCTGATCAAGGCAATGGCACCGGTCATTCGTGACATGCCGAATCGGGTGTCAATTACCGGGCACACGACGGCCTCCAGTTCTCTGTCCACATCCTATTATACGACCTGGGAATTGTCGGCGGACCGAGCTAATGCGGTGCGCGGACTGTTGTCAGAGAATGGGATTCGTAACGACCGCTTTCATTCGGTCACCGGTAAATCGGATCAGGAACCGTTGTTTCCAAACGATCCATTCCTGGCCGCCAACCGGCGGGTCAGCATTCTGTTGATGGCGGAGAAACCTCCCTTGCCACTGGGGTTCAAGCCCTAAGCGCAGGCTCCTGCGCGCACGTTTTTCTTGCGAGTTGATTTATCTGCAGTCCTGCCTGTGATCACCTCGGCTTTGCGGGTCTTGTTTGGTTTTGGTTAACGATTGCTTGCTATTGTTGGTTTGCATTTGGTTACCATTTGGCTATTCCAGATGTGGTGTGATAAAATCACGCTGTTGCTGTCATGCCAAACGAAGGAAATCTGTTGTGTTGAGCGTGTTTACCCATTTGCAGTCCCGTATTGCCAAAGGCCTGAAATATCTGGCCATGATGGCGTTGGCGCTTGGCGTTGGCGTTGTGTCCGTTCAGGCAAATGAACTGGAGACAGATTTTCTGGCTCAATTCCAGGGCACCTGGAGTGGTACAGGACGTGTCTTGGCTGGCCCTGATCGGGGCATAGACTTCAAATGCGCGCTGAATGGGAAACCCAGCCGTAGCGGCGTGAAGATTTCCATGGACGGCAAATGTTCGATTGGACGCTTGTCGGCACGCATGGGCGCCAGCATCAAATATTCCTCCGGTGTCCAGAAATATATTGGACGCTTTATGGGCGGCGCCAGGGGTGATGGCATGGACATTTATGGTGATCGTCGAGGCAATACGCTGAAACTGCGATTGAGCCGTGGCACGACCCAAGGCAGCATGGATTTGCTGCTTCAGAAGAAAGATCTGATGCGGGTGATCATCTCTGTAACTGATTCAGAGCGTGGCCGGACCATTCCAGTCATTGCCATGGACTTGAACAAGACCAGAAGTGCGGCATCACTGGCAGATTGATTTCGCCGACCGAAATTGACTTGTGATACCGTTATTTTCCTGACTGATACCGACTTTTATGCCCGGCATTGACCATCATACGTTTTCGTGATCTCGGGGCCTCCAGCTCTTCACGCAATGGTTTCTTGATTGTCATCGACCTTGCCGCAATACTTCGTGCATCACCGAATAGACTGGATGCATGACATGAAAAAGATTCTGATGACTGCTGTTGTAGCTGGGGGCATCGGCTTTGTGGCCGGGAACGCATTCTGGTATCTGGCTTCCCCGCTTTGGATCGACACTGTCGTTTCCGAAGAATTACCTGCAGCGCTCCAGACCAATCAGGTGGCCCAAGGCCGTTTTCGCGATGCCGATAGTGCCCATAAGGGCAAGGGAAACGCGACGATCTTCGAGATCGCAACCGGTTCAAATGTTCTGCATCTCACAGATTTTGAAAGCACAAACGGGCCAGACCTTGAAGTCTGGCTGGTCCATGCTTCCGATATACAATCATCGGCAGACGTAAAGGGGAGCGAATGGATTTCCCTGGGGCGGCTGAAAGGGAATATTGGAGATCAGACTTACATCATTCCTGAAGGCACAGATATTTCCGACTATCGATCAGTGGTGATTTGGTGCGAGCAATTTGGTGTGCTTTTCTCCGCCGCGGATCTGTCCATATGAGTTTTCTGACAAATTGGTAATTTAAGTTTTACTTGCGATTCGAAATTACCGGACACATAGTACAGGTGCTCGGGTGGCAGCTAGGCCCGAGGGATAATAGTGACGACCAGGCAAACTGCCTCGGGATAATAATACGGGACTGCGTAGTGTTTATACTTGTAGCAGAAACTCTGGGGGTTGGAGCAGAGTTTCGCGTTTGCGCAGTCGATAATAAGATGATCCAGTTCCCTTTGAATTCATGCTGCTGATCGTGCATTAACGCGTGTGCCTGACTGGTGCCCGCAAAGTCAGACTAAGGGAAAAGGATTTCTCCCATGCGCCAAAGTGGCACAGTAAAGTTTTTTAACGGCTCTAAAGGTTTCGGCTTCATCACTCCAGATGATGGTGGCACCGATGTGTTCGTACACATCTCCGCAGTGCAGGCATCTGGTCTTCCGGAATTGCAGGATAATATGCGGGTTTCTTACGAAACAGAACCGGATAAGCGCGGCAAAGGTCCAAAGGCCGTCGACCTTCAGATGGAAGGTTAATTCCCTACTCAATGCTTCAACCCGCCTCAATTTGTATTGGGGCGGGCTTTCTGGTTTCATGAATAGTCTGCGGTCAGGCAGGTCTGCTCACGCATCCAGCCTTGCTTCGACCAAGCGAGTTGCGAGTTACTCAGCCGCGACGTTTTGAACTGGCTTGCCGTTTACCAGATTGTCGTAATCCTGCATCAAGGTGCGCACGATTTCGCCAACCGAAAACCGGTAGGGTCCGATCTCTGAAACCGGTGTGACTTCCGCTGCAGTGCCAGTCAGGAAGCATTGCTCAAAATCAGTCATTTCCTCTGGCATGATGACCCGTTCAATCACTTCAAATCCACGGCGTTTTGCCAGATCAATGGCAGTGCGCCGGGTTATTCCATCCAGAAAGCAGTCCGGGATCGGGGTGTGAATGACACCGTCCTTGACGAAGAAGATATTGGCCCCGGTTGCTTCGGCAACCTGGCCGCGCCAATCAAGCATCAAAGCATCGGCATAGCCTTTTTGTTCTGCTGCGTGCTTCGACAGGGTGCAAATCATATACAGCCCGGCCGCCTTGGAGTTGCAGGGCGCGGTTCTTGGATCTGGCCTCCGATAATGGGCCATATCAAGTCGAATCCCCTTCAAGCGCTCTTCAGGGTCGAAATAGGATGGCCATGCCCAGGCCGCTATGGCCACATTGATGGTATTACGCTGCGCTGAAACACCCATCATTTCGCTGCCGCGCCACGCGATCGGGCGGATATAGGCATCCACGAGATTCTGGCGTTTCAGAAGCTCCAGAGTTGCGTCGTTCAACGCTTTGCTGCTGTAGGGAATATCGAATCCGAGGATTTTCGCAGAATTGTGAAGCCGATCCGTGTGTTCTTCGAGTTTGAAGATTTTCCCCGAATAGGCACGCTCGCCTTCAAATACTGAACTTGCGTAGTGCAAACCATGTGTCAGGACATGCAGTTTTGCATCTGCCCAAGGCACAAAGCTGCCATTGTACCAAATTTCCCCATCCATCTGGTCAAACGGAACACCGGCCATCGAAATTTCCTCTTTTGGTTTGCCTGCTCAGTCCTGCTGGCGTGTTACTATGCATTGCCTTCACAAAATGATCCACTATTTGCGCAACGCCTGAAAGAGATCGTATAAAGGTTTTACGGTTGTTGCGATGCCTGCACGGGTGTTTTGGCCCGGCTCATTAGGATCTGGTTTTTGCAGTATCGTTTGTTTTGTGGGGTGATGCGCATCAATCTGTCCTGTAATGCGCGCGTTGGGTAACAAATGGAAAGAAATATGTCAATAAGGCTGACATAATCTATGAGTCGAATTTCGAAAAATCAGACTGTCGATGAAGGTGATGTAGAGCTCGCGCACGAATCTGTGGATGAAACCGTGTTCATAGAATTGCTGTTCTTCGCCTATCGTGACTTTGTCAGTGATCCTGATGCGTTGCTGCGTGAATATGGCTTTGGTCGCGCCCATCATCGGGTGGTGCATTTCGTGGCACGCAATCCGGGGATTTCTGTGGCTGAATTGCTGGATATTCTGCAAATTACCAAGCAAAGCCTTGCGCGGGTGCTCAAACAATTGGTCGAAACCGGATTTATTCAGCAGCAGCAGGGTGCGCAGGATCGACGGCAAAGACTGCTTTTTACCACTGAAAAGGGCATGGAACTTTTCAATAGACTGCGAGAGCCACAGTCTCGCCGTATCAAAAATGCATTGAATAGGCTTGATGCCCGGGATCGTGCCGGGGCAGAGCGGTTTTTGTCGTTTCTGATCAACGAAGATGAGCGCTCCATGGCGCTGCGCCTGTCCAATGCAATTGACCAGTAGGTCCGGGCATTGTGGCGGGGTTGTTTTCAGGGCGTGCCCATTGAACGACGGGGATGGAAATCAATAGAGGACGGCCGGTAACCGGCAGGAACAATGGTGATGAGTGTGATGCAAACGGCTCAAATATCTGATTCAAGCGAAGCCCGTGCGGGCCATATACTCGACGATGACGCCCCACATTTGCTGGTGGTCGACGATGACAACCGCATCCGATCCCTGCTATCCCGGTTCCTGACGGAGAAAGGCTATCGGGTTACCCTTGCCGAGAATGCTGCATCAGCGCGCAATTATCTGCAGAATTTTCACTTCGATCTCATGATCCTTGATGTCATGATGCCTGGTGAGAGTGGCGTCGAACTGACTGAATCATTGCGCAAAACCAATGATATCGCGATTTTGATGCTGACTGCGCGAGCGGAAACCGAGCATCGAATTTCTGGTCTTTCCGCTGGCGTTGATGATTATCTGGCAAAGCCGTTTGATCCAACTGAATTGCTGTTGCGGGTCAACAGCATCTTGCGGCGCAGTTCAATTCCAACTGTCCCGCTTGTTGAATTTGTCTGTTTCGGGCCCTACACATTTCACCTTGCACGGGGTGAGCTGAAACGAGGGGAGGCCATCATTCGGCTAACCGATCGTGAAAAAGAAATGCTGCGATGCTTTGCAGAGCGCGCAGGCGAGACCGTGCCGCGCCACGAGCTTCTTGGTGACGAGGCCGATGCCAGCGAACGGACTGTCGACGTTCAAATCAATCGGCTCAGGCGAAAGATCGAGGTTGATCCTTCAAATCCTCTGTTCCTGCAAACAGTCCGTGGTGTTGGCTATCGGCTCATGTCAGAATAGAGTGCAACAAACTTCTCGTCTGGAACAGGGTCTGAGCTGGATTGACGGATAGAGCCATAAAGCCTGACCCAACGAGGTCGCACGCCAGAGCCGGGGTTCTAAAAAGGCTGCGTATTTTCGGGGGCATCAAAAAGTTGCTGCCGAAAAGTCTGTTCGGGCGATCCCTGATTATTGTCGTGGCGCCCATGGTGTTGCTGCAATCTGTGCTGGCCTTTGTCTTTCTGGAGCGGCACTGGGAGTTGGTGACACAGCGCATGTCTGAAGCTGTTGCCCGGGAAATGGCGGCGGTGGTTGCGTTGATTGAGGCCTATCCGCAAGAGTCCGATGTGCAAGCCATCATCGATATTGCGTCAAGAAATCTCAGTTTACGTGTGTCGGTTTTGCCGGAGGCCAGTCTGCCGACAGCTTCCAGCCAGCCATTTTTCAACCTGCTGGACCGGACATTGGCGCGGGAAATCAACACAGCGGTCAAAAAACCGTTCTGGATTGATACAGTTGGCGATTCCACTGTGATCGAGGCGCGTATTCTGCTGGATGACAAGGTGGTGCGCATTTTCGCCCGGCGCAGTCAGGCCTATGCCACCAACTCCCACATTTTCCTGGTCTGGATGGTCGGCACGTCGCTGGTGCTTCTGTTTATTGCGGTGATCTTTCTGCGCAATCAAATAAGGCCAATTCAAAGACTTGCAAAAGCCGCAGAGCGATTTGGACGCGGGCACTCTATTACGGATCTTGATCATTCAGGCGCGCGCGAAGTGCGGCAAGCCTCTCATGCGCTTGTCGAGATGGGCGAACGCATTGAGCGGCAGGTGGAGCAGCGCACGACAATGCTGGCCGGTGTCAGCCATGATCTACGCACCATCCTGACGCGGTTCCGGTTGCAATTGGCAATGATGGAGGCGTCGGAAGACAGCCGGGCACTGCTGGAGGATGTCGATGACATGGAGGGCATGCTGAACGACTATATGGCATTTGCCAGCGACAATGCTCAGGAAGCAACCGCCAGTGCCGATCTCGACCAATTACTGGGCTCATTATGTGAGCATGCCAACCTTCAAAATGTGCCTTGCAGCTATTCCATAAAGGGCGAAACGCAGATTGATGTCAGGCCGAATGCTTTCAAGCGGTGTCTGGGCAATCTGGTCAGCAACGCGTGTCGGTATGGCACTTTAGTGGAGATCAGTGCTGTGCACGAGGATAACGTGTTGACGATTATCATCGATGACAATGGGCCGGGTATTCCTGAAGGGGCCCGTGAGGATGTATTCAAGCCGTTTTTTCGTCTGGATGAGGCGCGTAATCAGGATGAGAGCGGCACCGGCCTAGGGCTTGCCATCGCTCGCGATATTGCTCTGGCGCATGGCGGCGAGATCAGTCTGGGGGACAGTCCTCTTGGCGGTCTGCGCGCAGAATTGACAGTCCCGCTGTGACGACCTGGCCACCGCAAGGGCGGCCAGGTACACAGGTCACTATTTGATCGACAAACAGGGTTTGCCTTTATCAGGCGGCGTTTGCTTCGATCTGTTTTGAAGACACATTGCTGTTTGCAATTTCGATCTTGCGCGGCTTCATCGCTTCGGGAAGCTCGCGAACCAGGTCGATGTGCAACAGGCCATTTTCCAATTTAGCGCCAACAACATTGACATAGTCAGCCAGTTGGAAACGGCGTTCAAAGCTCCTGCCGGCAATTCCGCGATACAGAACATCGGCTGTTTCGTCTTCATTATCGGTTTTGTCGCCCTTTACGGTCAGACCGTTTTCCCGGCTCTCGATGCTGAGTTCGTCATCGCTGAACCCGGCAACAGCCATGCTGATCCGATAGGCGTTTTCGCCTGTGCGTTCGATATTGTAGGGGGGGTAGGATGATCCCGGTGTGTCAGTTGCAGCCATGCCGTCCAGCAATTTGAACAGGCGGTCAAAACCGACAGTGGATCGATACAGTGGGCTTACGTCGAAAGTGCGCATATCTATTCTCCATTGAGCAACAGTTACGATTTTTTACTCAGCAAATTGAACCCTGACGGAGACATCTCGTGACCCTCGTCTTGTGGCGTTCGTTTTACTGTACAGACCCTGTATTGGCGTCTGCAGTAGAAATGTAGGTGTGCATTTTTGTGATTCAAGATGTTTTCTTGTCTGCCGAAACAGCGGATTTTCAACGTTCAGACGGATTTCTCCCAACATGAACTGAAACTGAACGGAGCTTTCCGGTTTCGTTCAGCTTGGTTTTGGCATTGTCGCTTCATCAAAGTCCGGCCCAGCGAAGTTCGCATCTGAAACCCCATTTGGTCCGGGCATTATTTAAGGAGAAACAAGATGTTGAAAAAAACATTGATCGCAGCTTCCGCCCTGACAATGGCGACATTCGCAACCGCACCGGCCCAGGCCGATAGCTTCTTTTTCGGATTTTCCGGTGGTAGTGGCGGATTTGGTGTTCACAGCAGCCATCGGACGCCACGCCACTTTCAGCCCCGTGCCGTCCATCGTGTCATGAGCCCTCAACAGATTCGCAAACATTTGCGCCAGAGCGGGTTTCGTGACTTCCGCAGGATCACGCGTCGAGGCGGTGACTACATCGTAGTTGCTAAAGCACACAAAGGCCGATTGGTGCGCTTGAGGGTGAATGCCTACACTGGTCGCATCGAGCGCCGCCATCGTATTGGCTAACAGAATTGAAGTTTGCAGGGTCGTTCAACGGCACCCCCCGACGGCTGTGGCATCTGTAAGCAGTAGCCACACCAAACCCTGCAAATCCGGCGACGCTTCGGCGTCGCCGGTTTTTTTGCTTGCCTTATTGGCCTAAGATAGTACCTCTTCAGCCAATTTGATGGGGATATTCATGTGAGCCAAGCACTCATTTTGGAAACAGCAGAGACTGATACAGAAACCGCGGCGGAAGACCTGCGCCCCGGACTTGTTTCCGTTCCCGAGAATCCGACCCCTGAAGGCGCTGTTCTGCAATGGCTGGATAGCGGAGGCGTTGAGTTGCGCTGTGTGCGCTGGCCTGCCTCTGTACGCGATGTGCGTGGTACGGTTTGTCTGATTCAGGGCCGCAGTGAGTATATTGAAAAATATTACGAAGTGATCTCTGACCTGCGGGGCCGCGGGTTCGCTGTGCTTGCGTTTGATTTTCGCGGGCAGGGCGGTTCTGACCGGCTGTTGCAGCAACAGGACCGTGGGCATGTGGATCATTTTTCTGACTATGTGGCGGATCTTGAAACCGTCATGTCCGAAGTCCTGCTGCCTGAGTGCCCAGCCCCGTTTTATGCTTTGGCCCATTCCATGGGTGGAGCTGTCATGTTGCGCAGTCTGGAAAATGGCCGATTGGTTTTCGATCGGATCGTTTTGTCCGCGCCTATGGTGGGCTTGGCGCGCAAGAGGCCACGGCAGAAAACGTTGGCGAAAATCGTGCGATTCCTGAACGGGTTCGGCTTGGGGGAGCGCAAAATGCCGTTTTCCCGACAAACCGATTATGAAACTCTGAATATGGACCGCAATATCCTGACAAGTGATCCGGACCGATTTCAGAAAGCTGCCCGCATATTACGCAAGGCACCGTATCTGAGAATCAGCTCGCCTACGATCGGGTGGGTGCATTCAGCCTGTCAGGCGATGGAATCATTTGAGAATCCCGAATTCGGGTTCAACAATCGCACGCCCGTGCTGATGATTGCTTCAGGGAATGATGATGTTGTGTCATTGGCTGCCATCGAGAAACTGGCAAATTCGATGCGCTCGATCTGGCATATTGTGATTCCCGGTGCCCGTCACGAAATCATGCAGGAGCGGGATTCGTTGCGCAATCAATTTTGGGCGGCGTTTGATGCGTTCATACCCGGAACCGAGATTTAACGGATTTGTCAATCGGTAAGAATCGCGCGGGATTTTTCATGCAGTTCCGGATTGGCCGCAGCCAGGATTTGCAGGCGCTCGCGATCGTTCAATCCCACGACAGGGTTGCCCTGCCATGTGGTGACCTTGCCGCCTGCCGCTTCGATGATTGGAACAAGCGCGGCAATATCATAAATCTGCAGCCCTGCCTCAACCACGAGATCGACGAATCCGCTGGCGATCATGGCATATCCATAACAATCGGCACCATAACGGGCCAATTGGCAGCTTTGCTCCAATCGGTCGTAATGTTCTCGTTCTGGCGCTATCATGAGCGCTGGATCAGTTGTGAACAGGGTTGCCTGGCTGAGGGCCTGATGTTGCCTGGTTGCCAGACGTTGCGGCTGTGCATCCGCCCCCATGGCCGAGAGCCAGGCATGGTTGCCGGCACCAACAAAAATTTCGCCCAGAACAGGTTGTATCATGGCTCCAAGAATCGGTTTCCCCTGATGACACAGCGCGATCAAAGTACCCCACAGCGGCAAACCTGAGACAAAAAGCCTGGTGCCGTCAATCGGGTCCAGAACCCAGACAAATTCGGCATCAAGGTTTTCGGCACCATATTCTTCGCCCAGAATCCCATGCGTTGGGAAATGTTGATTTATGTACTGTCTGAGCGCAGCTTCAGCATTCTTGTCGGCGATGGTCACCGGATCAAACGCTCCGGCAGAATCGCCAGAGCCACTGGCCAGTTTGTTTTCGACCCGTAACGGTCGACGAAAATGCGGGAGCGTTTCCGCTGCTGCTATGTCTGCCATTTCCAGGATAATCTCCGGGACACCTTGCTGTGTTGAAAATTCATATTGCATGGCTGGTATGCATTCCTTGCATGGCTTGAGATCTCAGCAAAACCCGAATGTCGGCGATTACATTTAAACTATTGATAAAAAAACATAAAATTTAGAACATTTAATACTCGTGCGTACTTTTGAGGTTTTCTTACGGTCGATTTTGCAGGGTGACAGTGAGATTGGTAGTAGAAAAGTGCTTTCCCGGCTTGACTTTTGTGCGCTGCACCCGCATATATGCTGCATAGCAACATTCACTCCTCCCGAGTGTTGCTTCCGCCCCTTGTGGGCGTTTCCTCCCTAGACTTTAGGCCGCAGCTTCTTGCTGCGGCTTTTTTTTTGAGTTTTTTTGCCGAGCTATTCAGCCGCCAGCGGTTTGGCAAATCCGTCATTGGTTGAGGCAAAGCAGGGGTGCTCCATCAGTTCTTCTACAAACTGACCGAGGGATGTCTGTAGCGGCTCAAATCCTGCATGGCGCTGCAAGGTGACCTCGTCCATGTACAGACGGCGGTTGATCTCAATTTGAAACGCATTCAGACCACGTTGCGGCCGACCATAATGCTCCGTAATGAATCCACCTGCATATGGTCGGTTCTTTGCCACCGAAAAACCGGCCTGCCTGAGTAAAGTCACGGCATAGTCAATCAGGTCGGCCCGGCAGCTTGTGCCATACCGGTCCCCAACAATCATGTCAGGACGCGTATCTGTATCACCATTTGTGGTCTTACCACCTTGCTGTGATGGCATTGAATGACAATCAATCAGCAAGGCGTGTCCAAATCTGCCATGGGTTCGCGCCAGCAAATGTCGCAAACTGTCATGATAGGGTCGGTAAATCAGTTCTACACGGGCCAGGGCGTCTCTCGGATCCAATTTGGTGGTATAGATATCCCGGTTTTCCGCAACGATGCGCGCGACGGTGCCAAGACCGCCAGTGACGCGCATGGACCCTGTGTTGGCATAGGGAGGCAGAGGCGCGAAGAACATACGTGCATCCAGTTCGTATGGCTCCCGATTTACATCGAGGTAGGCACGAGGGAAATTTGCCTGCTGTAATACAGCGCCAAATCCAGGTGCCGCTTTGAAGAGCCTGTGAACATCCATGTCCTCGGATGCGCGTATGGTGAGAGAGTCCAGTCTCGACAGATTCAGGAAACGTTCTGGATAGACTGCGCCGCTGTGGGGAGAGTTGAAGATAACGGGCCTGGTCTGGTTTTCCGCTCCCAGAACTTCAAATGATGGCGTGATGGGAAAATCGTTGAACGATTCGTACGCCGATAAATCCGTCGCATGATCCATTTCGGCGGTTTCAGCCTTGGTGTCGGAATAATCTGTCATTATCACTATCGTGTCAGGAATTTTTCGTTTCGTCCAATCATGCGCTTTGCGCCTTTGCAGAGGGTATAATCGCCTGAATCCATCAGAGCAGACAAGCGCCAATGTTGCGAAACAATATGACACAGATTTAATGCCATTTTTCTTTTCAGGTGATGGACAACGTTTGATTCAAACATTTACCATATTGTCGGTTTTTTGACGCGGTAAGCTTGTTCTACATCTGAGATATGGCATCAGAACGGCATCTGGTGACAGTCACGCTTTCGATACCGTTCCGTTTCCAATGTGGACAGCACCGGTCAAAATGATATTGATGAGCAATGACGGCGCTGTCCGGCAAAAAGGAAACAAATATATGGCCCATATTCTGCTGGCTGAAGATGACGACGATATGCGCCGTTTTCTGACGAAGGCATTGCAAACAGCGGGGCACACCGTTGTTGATTTCGACAATGGAAGAAGTGCTTACGAGCGCATGCGTGAAGAGCCCTTCACGGTGCTTCTGACCGATATCGTCATGCCGGAAATGGATGGCATTGAATTGGCCAGAAAGGCGACTGAACTCGATCCGGATCTGAAAGTCATGTTCATTACCGGCTTTGCGGCCGTTGCCCTTAATCCTGATTCCAATGCGCCAAAAGATGCCAAGGTCTTGTCGAAACCGTTTCATTTGCGTGATCTTGTGAGTGAAGTTGACCGCCTTTTGGCTGCATAAGCAGTCAATGGTGCGTTTTTCCTGATATCAGGCCTTGCGTGTACGGGCTGGCTTTTGTATATCGCTTCATCTTCTCACGTCAGATCTGTGGCGATTGTGAAACAGCGGGGCGCGTAGCTCAGCGGTAGAGCACTACATTGACATTGTAGGGGTCACTGGTTCAATCCCAGTCGTGCCCACCATTGTTTCACGGTAGACCGGATTTTGACACAAAGCAGAACTTAATTGCGAACTCTTAGAGTAAACAGATGAAAATCAAGAATTCACTGCGTTCCCTTAAAAATCGCGACCGCGACAATCGTCTCGTGCGCCGTAAGGGCCGGGTTTATGTGATCAATAAGGTCAAGCGCCGCTTTAAAGCCCGTCAGGGCTGATTCACCATGCCTGGCATCTGCCTGGCATGGTTGAACGCGGATTGAGGCACGTGAAGTTTTTCACGGGCCCTTTTTGTGTTAACAAATTATTTTTTGTCATTTGCATTTTCAGTCCAGAGCGCTAGACTTTCTCCATGTTGTATTCAGGGAAATTCATCCATAGCGTTCGATTGGCCGGAATGGCTGCCATAATTGCAATGGCATCCGGCGCGTCTTGCTTTGCCGAAGAACTGCCCTTGTCAGACCGTCTCGACCGTCTGTTCACCGAGCTTCAGTCTTCTGATAGTGAAATGGCGGCCAAACGTATTGCCTCTCAGATTGATAATCTGTGGCGCGGGGCACAGGGTGAAACTGCGCGGTTGTTGCTCAACCGGGCTGATGAGGCGATTGCCGACGAGGACTTCGCTCTGGCAATAGACGTGCTGGATCAGTTGATTGCGCTTGAGCCAGAATTTGCTGAGGCCTGGAATCGCCGTGCAACCGTTTATTTCCTGAAAAATGAATATGGGCCATCTCTGGCGGATATCGCGGTTACATTGTCTCTTGAGCCAAGGCATTTTGGTGCTTTGACCGGACTTGGTCTGATGCTTGAGGATCTGGGTGACGATGTTCGGGCCTATGCCGCCTTGAAGCGTGCATTGGAATTGAACCCGTTTCAGGAAGATGTCCGGATGGAACTGGAAGCCCTGGAACGCAGCGCGCTGGGGCAGCCGATCTAACCGTACTCCAATCGTCTGAATTCAAACAACTGAAGCACGGTTTTTTCCAGGTGCAGATCGTCAGCCAGCCAGCTTAGTAGTAAAACTCTTCACGGATAATTCTGCCGTCGGCAATGGTGTAGATTGCGACTTCTTTCATCGAGGTGCGTTCAGATGTTTCCCGATTCGTGGCTTCGATACTGAATATGACGGAGAATCGATCACTTCCATGTAGGAACGGCCCCTCGACATCGGCAGAATGAACCTCGAATGTGCTGGCCCACCAGTCATGTTTGCCCTTGATGGCTTCCACACCAACAGTCTCGGGGCTTGACTGGCCAGGCGCGACAATTGCCTCCACGGACACTGCGGCCGGATCGTAAAGCTCGGACAATCCCTGTTTTTCATTTCCAGTACGGCAATTTTTAACCAACTGATCTGCAATTTCTTTCAGTTTTTCCCGAGACATGAGTTTCTCCTGTTTGTATTTGAGTGGCGTCATTGATGTGGCATTTGCAGAAAGCAGCGCCTGATCTTTTTAGCAAATGACTTCAAATCAGGATTCGATCATGCCAGTCCTTGATGACAGCATACTGTCAGCATGGTGCTCGAATTGTTGAATTTCAGCGTTTAGGGTTTGTCCCGATTTTCTGATGTGTGCGTTGTCGATGCTGCCTCAGGCGTCAGCAACGTACGCTGGCCGGCTGGTTCATCATATATGGTGCTTGTTTACCCAGATTATCACGATGCAGCCACAGGTGGCCATGCTGACGTTCTGAATGGCACCTCTGTGGGGCTTGTTCATGGTGCTGGCTGTTTAATGGTGTTGCGCACCCAGCCAATGCAAGCTTCGTTGAGTTTGAAAGTTGAGGCCTCAGGTGGAATCGCAGTCGCATTGACGAGACTGGCGCTGCTGTTCAAAGATTTGCCGGCAGGGTGAAGTGCCGGCAAATCATGACAGTTTGATTGTTGAACGATCAGGAGCGTTTAGATGCCACTCAGTCCGTCGCTGCCAACGAAGGCGATGCGCAACAGATTTGTCGCACCGGGGGTGCCAAAAGGGACGCCCGCGGAAATGATAAGTCGCTCACCCGGCTTGGCAAAACCTTCTTCATGGGCAATCTGACAGGCGCGATCCACCATATTCTCTTCGTCTTTTACATCGTCGCTGACGACACAGTGAAGGCCCCAGACAACTGTCAGTCTGCGCGCCGTTTCCTTGATTGGAGACAAGGCAATAATCGGCGTGTCAGGCCGTTCGCGCGATGCCCGGATGCCGGTAGCACCGGATGAGGTGTAGCAGACGATCACGGACAGTTTCAGGGTTTCTGCAATCTGTCGCGCAGCAGCGGAAATAGCATCAGAGCCGGTGGGTTCCGGCTCTGCACGCTGTGCGTAAAGGATTTTGGTGTAGTTCGGATCCTGCTCCACTTCTTCCGCAATGCGGTTCATGGTGGCGACGGCATCCACCGGATAGTCGCCTGCAGCCGATTCTGCTGACAGCATGACAGCATCGGCGCCTTCAAACACCGCTGTAGCAACGTCAGAAACTTCGGCGCGTGTCGGCACAGGGGCAGTGATCATGGATTCCAGCATTTGTGTTGCCACGACAACCGGCTTGCCAGCGCGGCGACCAGCACGGATCAGCTGTTTTTGAATGCCGGGCACTTTTTCCAAAGGCAGTTCAACACCCAGATCCCCACGGGCAACCATGATTGCATCTGACAATTCGATGATCTCAGTGATCTGTTCCAATGCCTGTGGCTTTTCGATCTTGGCCATGATGCCAACCTTGCCACGAGAGATTTTGCGCACTTCCGAAATATCTTCCGGACGCTGGACAAAGGACAGGGCAATCCAGTCAATATCTTCTTTCAGGGCCGCATCCAGATCTGCTCTGTCTTTTGGGGTAAGGGCGCTGGAGGCGATCAGCGTATCGGGCAGGCTGACGCCTTTCTTGTTCGAAAGTTTTGTTCCAGAGATGACTTTGGTTACAGCGCTCTTGCCATCGACCGAAATTGTTTCTAGTCGCAAGCGACCATCATCCAGCAAAATGGCATGTCCCGGTTTCAGGGCTTCCAGAATTTCCGGGTGGGGGAGGTAAACACGCTCTTCATTGCCAGGCGTCGGATCGCCGTCGAGTGTGAAGTACTGGCCCTCTTTCAAGGTGACCTCACCCTTTTCAAAGGTGCCGACACGAAGCTTCGGGCCCTGCAAATCAACCAGAATTGCAATCGGGCGCCCGACGTCCTCTTCAACACCGCGAATGGCCGCTACGAGTTCACGCATGTGATCATGCGAGGCATGGCTCATGTTGATTCGAAAAATGTCAGCTCCGGCTGTGTGGAGCTTTTTGATCATTTCGGAGTTGGAGGAGGCTGGACCTAGAGTGGCAAGAATCTTTACTTTGCGAATACGCCTCATTTACCACCGGTTCCTCGTTGTGTCGGCTCAGTCAGTTGGACAGTCCAACTGGTCTGTGTACCTGTATCGATTTCAAAAAAGCCCGTACGCTGAAAACCACGGGCAAGACAATCTTTAATGCCATGAATAGTATAAATTTTATCGGCGGTGCACATATAGGCGCTACCGGCCCATTCGCCGCCTTCGTCGTAATCTACCGCGAACATATAATAATATTGTGACTTCAGAACGCCCGGCAAGATAACTTCGCAGGATGTCGGTTCCAGGTTCCACCAACCTTCGGTGGTCCAGCCTCGGTCGCTGCGATAGCCTATCGAAATCCCGACACGACTTTCGCTTTTGTTGCAGATGCGCAAATCGGCATGCGCCTGATCTGCGCTGATCAAGCTCAGACCGCTGTAGAGAGATACCGTCGTCGCAACAAGAGTTACTGCCTTCAGAGCGAGTGCTGAAACTGCACTCAACGCGCCATGCGGTGCTGTAGCTGTGGAGAGAGAATTCATGAAAAAGGATACATCCAACCGACGCTTTGCGCCAAAGAATGATCTGCCAGTCTGAGCGACAGAAGATCTAATTGCCTGTATGTTGCTTTTTCTGCCCATGGTGAAAGAACGCATCAAACCTGAGTGTACGCGAGTTTATCGGATAACCGAAAAAAAATCGTTAATTAAGTTTTGCGCAATCGTAGTTGCTTTGTCAATCAAACGCTTCCGAAATGGAACGTTTTTGCGCGTCTCCGGGCGCTTATAAACGTGTTTGAAGAGAAATCAACAACGGCTTTTTGGATAAAGCGCAGAGCATCGCTATTTTGATTCGGTTACAAGCCTGCGCTGTTACCCGCACGCTGGTTGGGGCGATGCGAATGATAGCTGAAAGTCTCGTCACAGATGTCTTAGCATCATGAGTTGCGGATTTCTTTTGTGTGGGAAAATTCCTTTGTCGCTCCCTGACTATGGTATCATATCGCTTGGCGCACTATGTTTCAGATCGTCCCATGAAATGCTCACATAGAAATCCGAAGATTCTCATGACGCCCTCGAAAGCCGCAGCGACACCTCTGACATCTCCAGATTTGCCTGAAGGGGAGCAGGTGGCTTTTGATATCGTCGAGGGAGACTGGACAGGTGGTCTTCTTCTGATCTGCGATCATGCGAGGAATTCGGTCCCACGCCATTATGACAATCTGGGGCTGTCCGCGTCGGAAATGGCGCGCCATATTGCCTATGATATTGGAATGGAGGCATTGACGCGTCGTCTGGCGGGGCTTCTGGGCGTTCCAGCTGTGCTGTCGACCTTTTCCCGACTGCTGATTGATCCGAACCGTGGAGAGGATGATCCCACGGTTTTGATGCGGCTCTCTGACGGTGCGGTGGTGCCTGGCAACCGGTATGCAGATGCTGCAGAAAAGGAACGACGTCTGAGTCTTTACCATCGACCGTATCATCAGGCGATTTCCGCATTGATAGATCATATGATGGCAAACGGGCAGTCACCCATTCTGATTTCACTCCACAGTTTTACGCCGATTTGGCGCGGTTTCGTGCGGCCGTGGCATGCCGGAGTGATGTGGGATCGGGACGCTCGGGTCCCCCAATTGTTGATTGCTGCCCTCAAAGAGGGCGGAGATCTGATTGTTGGCGATAATGAGCCCTACACGGGAGAGTTGACCGGCGATACGATGAACCGCCACGGCACCAGCCGCGGAATAAGCCATGCACTGTTGGAGGTGCGGCAGGATCTTGTGGGTGATTCTGCCGGCGTGGATTATTGGGCAGCACGACTGGCTCCGATTTTTCAGGATTTGTTAACCGTTGACGGGCTTTACGATATATTGCCGACCCATAAACGCTGATCAGCCAAAGAGGACATTATGACTTCAAAGATGGATATGGATGCGCTTGTGCCGGAAGATCGGCGCGAAGCACTCGAGGCGGCAGCGTTTCGTCGTCTGGTTTCCCACCTCCGCAACCGGACCGATGTCCAGAACATCGATCTGATGAACCTGTCCGGGTTTTGTCGCAATTGCTTGTCGAACTGGTATCGAGATGCTGCGGAAGAGCAGGATATTGTGCTATCGAAGGAACAAAGTCGTGAAATCGTCTATGGAATGCCATATGAGGAATGGCGATCCCGATACCAGACCGAGGCGACACCTGAACAAAAAGCCAGTTTTGAGGAAGCCAAACCCGATCATTGATTTCCTGGTGTGCACCGTTGAGTGCATCTGATAGCAAACCATACCCAACACCAACATTCGTTAGGAAGACACTTCATGAGCGACGTTTCCAGCGCGACGACCAGCATTGCCAGAGATCAGTTGCGTTCCATTGTTGAACGCATTGAGCGGCTGGAAGAGGAAAAAAAGACAATTGCCGACGATATCAAGGAAGTCTATGGCGAAGCCAAAGGCAATGGATTTGATGTAAAGACATTGCGGCAGGTTGTGCGTCTGCGAAAACAGGACCGGGAAGAGCGTGCCGAACAGGAAGCCATGCTTGATCTGTACCTGCATGCCCTCGGCATGGCGATCGATACGCCTGACGAATGATTTGCCGAAGGCTGATTTCGGAAATCATCTGATCTGAAATTCACAACTGCATTTCAAATCCTGAAGTATCCGTCTTGGTCAGACCTTTCCGTATAAACAGGAATGGCATGACCAAGACGGATACTTCAGATGTTCAAACGATCAGGCCGCGGCGTTACGATCACAAGTGGGCTGTTGCAATCTCCAGCGAGCACACAAATCCGGTCTTCGGTGCCGCAGCACACCCCGCCAGTGGCGTTAGACAGCTTGACCGATGCGCCACCCCGATACTTTTGGGCGCTGTGCTGACTGGCTGGCTGAGCTGTTTCGCGGCATCAAATGATTCCGTATGATCGAGAATGGCTTTAGCAGCACTACCATTCCGCCAAGCTTCCATCCTTATTCCGCCAGTCAGCATCTGGCATTGTCCATTCTTGATGCGCAGCTGCAATATGATCTTCGTTGAGCGAGAGTCCCAACCCCGGTGCATTCCAACGATGAATGCAACCCTCCTTGGCCGCCAGAACTGATGCCGTGGTCAGATAATCCTGCAATTCACCACTCGGAAGGTGGTTGTAGCCCTTGTTGTAGTGCAGCCCGAGACTTTGTTCCTGAATGACGATATTTGTCGTGCAGAATCCCAGTTGTAGCGATGCTGCCAGTGAAATCGGACCGTTGGGACAATGTGGAGCGACAGACACATCATAGGTCTCGGCGAGATGAGCAATCTTTGCCAACTCATGCATTCCTGTCAGAGAGACGTCAGGCTGTATGATGTCGATGCCACCGCGTTCCAACAAGCGTCGGAAGTCCCACCTGTTGAGAAAACGCTCACCGGTTGCTATGGGAATATGCGGACAGATCCGTGCCAGCAAATCAATGCTTTCCAGGGCCTCTGGAACGCAAGGCTCTTCAATCCACATCGGACGAAACTGTTCAAGTTCTGGAATGGCTTGCTTCAACGCGGCTCGCGGAATTCTGCCATGAAAATCAAGGGCAATATCGAGACTCATTCCAAAAGCATCTCGCAGGCTGGCCATGCGAGCAACCAGCGCATCTATCCACTGGGTGGCACCTATGGCTGGGACAACGCCGGATGCGTTCATCTTTACTGCATCGAACCCCTCGGCAATGCGCGATCTGGCATGATCCACCACATTCGCGGGGTCATCACCACCAATCCATGTGTAAGATCGGACATGATCCCGCACTGCTCCTCCAAGAAGGCTATAGACTGGACGGTCAAGACCTTTTCCTAACAGATCCCATAAGGCCGTCTCAATTCCAGCGGCCGCTGCACCAAGGATGGGACCATGACGAAAAAACGCACCGCGGCGCATCATCTGGCTCATCTGCTCGATCTGCGTCGAATCTTGTCCGATAAGTTGGCGCGCCATCTCGCTGACAGCCGTGACGACGGTGGCCCGGCGTTTAGGAACGAGGCATTCGCCCCACCCTGTGGCACCAGCATCTGTTGTTACACGTACGAAGATCCAACGCGGTGGAACCGTGAAGCAGTCGATGGCAGCTATTTTGCTCATAGCGCTTGCCCAGTATCCCGGTCAAAGAAATGGAGCTGATCCATAGTGACGCCGAATTTCACTTGATCGCCCGGCCGGTATTTCTCCCCACGCGGGAGTCGAACCGTGAGAGTGTGTGAGCCGGTGGTAAAGTGGACGATCAACTCGGCGCCAAGCATCTCGACGACTTCCACGACTCCTGACACGGTCGGCCGGCCTTCGCCCACAAGCAGATGTTCTGGCCGCAGGCCAATGGTTACGTGCTCACGTTCGCCGATGCGTTCACGGTGATCAGGCAACAATGGTAGGTCTCCGCCATCGGTTAACAATTTATCCCCGTTGGTTTTTGCTTCAAGAAAACACATGGCAGGTGTGCCGATGAAAGATGCGACAAAGATATTTTCCGGACGATCATAAAGTTCCTCTGGCGTGCCCACTTGCTGAATGCGGCCATTGTCCATAACGACAATTCGGTCGCCCATGGTCATGGCCTCGACCTGGTCATGAGTGACATAGACGGCTGTTGCGTCCACACTCCTGTGCACTCTGAGTATCTCTGACCGCATCTGAACCCGAAGCTGCGCGTCCAGGTTCGATAAAGGCTCGTCCAGCAGAAAGACTTCCGGGTCGCGAACGATGGCTCTTCCCAAAGCAACGCGCTGTCTTTGTCCTCCTGACAATTGTTTCGGTTTGCGCTCGAGAAAATCCTGAAGATTCATGAGTTCAGCCGTCCTGCGGACCTTCTCATTTATCTCCAGTTTTGCCAGCCCACGTCGCCGCAATCCAAACGCCATATTGTCGAATACAGACATATGCGGATATAGTCCGTAATTCTGAAATACCATGGCGATGTCACGATCACTGACGTCCAGATTGTTGACCCTCGTATCGTCGAAATAAAGATCGCCCCGGCTAATCGGCTCCAATCCTGCTATCAGTCGGAGAAGGGTTGTCTTGCCGGATCCTGATGGTCCAACAAGTACAATGAATTCGTTGTTCTGAATTTCAAGGGAACAATCGTGAAGCACGGTCAAGGCGCCGTAGTCTTTCTCTACGTTCTCAATGCGTATTCTGGCCATGTTTATGTTACTCGTTCAGTTGGATGGTCGAGGCTGTTCTGGAACGGATCCGGGCGCCGGCTGATGGATCTGCCACCGTCAACGGGCAAGGTAATGCCTGTTATAAATTCAGATCCAGCCCCGCACAGGAAGGCTACGACATCGGCCACCTGTGCCGGTGTTCCCGCCTGCCCGGACAAGGAGGCTAATGACGGGTTCGTCCCACTAGCACCCAGCTCCCTGAGGTTTGTTGCGTAGTTTTCAGTTCCGATAACTCCAGGTGCTACGCAATTTACTCTTATGCCAAATTCGGCCAATTCGACGGCAAATGCTCGAGTCATACCTTCTATAGCAGCCTTGCTTGACGCATAAGCCGCGTAGCTTGGCGCAGGCAGGGACGCCTGCACCGATCCAACGGTGATTATGCTGCCTCTATGACGCAGCGCCATATCTTGCGCTGCTGCACGACTCAATGCGGCTCCGGCAAAGACGTTGACCGCAAAAATTTCTTGCCATTCGCTGACGCTTGTTTGAAGCATGGATTTGCGATCGCCGTGATAGGCAGCGTTCAGCACCAACGCATCAATACGGCCCCAACGATCCAATACTGCAGGAATCAGCTTTGACACAGCGTCCGTATCCGACAAGTCAGCCGTGAGGATATCAACTTCTCCTGCCTCCTTAATCAATGAGTCTTGAAGTCGGTCGAGTGCAGACTGATCGCGGTCGGTCAGGGTCACTTGCATGCCATCTGCAACAAGGCGCATTGCTATTGCGCTCCCAATTCCCCGACCGGCTCCAGTTACCAGTGCAACGCCGTTCATGTGCCTGTCACCGAACCAGCGGTCAAACCCCGCACCATGGAGCGCTGTACAGCGAAGAATGCCACCATCAAAGGCAATGTGGTGATCGTGGCTGCCGCCATCATGCCGCCCCAATCTGTCTTGAACTGGCCTGTGAATGTCAGAACCAGAGCTGCAGGCAGGGTTTGCTTGTTAATATCCGTGATAAAGGTCAGCGGATAAATCAGATTGTTCCAAGCCTCCATCAGAACAAAAATACCGGTCGTGATAAGTCCAGGGTAAATCAGAGGGATCACGATACGAAGCAATACTTGCCATCGGGGATATCCATCGACGCGCGCGGCTTCCTCAATCTCTATTGGCACAGCATCAATGAAGCCTTTCAGCATCCAGACGGCAAATGGCAGGCCAAACGTCGTATAACCCACTACAAGGCCAAACAAGGTGTTCAGAAGACCGGTGTTCAGAAGAACCAGATACAGCGGGGCGAGAAGCACCACCATTGGAAACATACGTACAACCAGAATGATGTAACCCACAGAATTGGCCGCGCGGAACTTAGCCCGAGACAGTGCATATGCGGCTGGTACAGCAATGATAACTGCTACGATTGCAGCAAGAAGGCAACTGAGAACCGAATTCAGAAAAAATTGGAAGAACGGCATCGAACTGCCGGCAAGGCCAACATAGTTTGCAATTGTTGGTGCTTCGGGAAACAGCGTGGGGTCAAGCCTGGTTGCTTCCAACTCAGATTTGAATGATGTCGATAACATCCAATAAATCGGTGCCAATGTCCAGAAAAGCGCAATCGCAATGAGGATGTACTGTACTGCCTTCCCACCAGTCTTGCCGAATTTTGATTTTGCGCGAAAACCGGAGCGCGTAATATCCGTCATGACGACCTCACCAAGAGTAATCTTATGTAAAGTGCTGCTGTGCCCAGTAGAAGTATCAGCCAAATGATCCCAATTGCAGAGGCGTAACCGAGATCAAAGTTTTCAAAAGCCATTCGATATACATAGACCACCAGTGTTGTTGAGGAGTAGCCTGGCCCGCCCTGAGTCATCACCCATACCTTGGCGAAATCGTTAAAATTGGCGATCACCATCAAGAGACTGCCGATGACCAAAGGGGTGCGTAGAAATGGAAGTTTTATGTGCCACAATGTGGACCAGATGCCGGCGCGGTCGACCCGAGCGCTTTCCAGAACAGCGTCAGGGATGCCGGACAGAGCTGCCGCGACGACAAGAAAGAAGAACGGCGTTGTGGCCCAGACATTTGCCACAATAATTGCTGGCAGCGCGAGGTCAGAGCTGTTCAGCCAGGGAGCTGGCTGAGACAGGATGCCGACATCCATCAGTACTTCGTTTACGATTCCGCCATTTTGCATATACATGAAGCGAAACAGGAAGGCCACGACGACGAAGGGAACGGCCCAGGGAATCACAACGATTGCGTTAATCCAGCTCGAAAACCGGCCCGTCATGTTCTCAAGGATCAAGGCCAGACCTAACCCGATCAAGGCCGAAACAAAAACTGTACCAAATGTATAGATGAGCGTGTTTGTTAGAGCGACCCAGAAGACCCGGTCGGCATACATGTCAGAGTAGTTGTCGATTCCGATCCATTCTGGAGGATTCGGCTTCAGAAGGTTATATTCTTGAAAAGACAATATGGCCGTTGAAACAACCGGATATCCAACAATCAGAAACAGTACGATTAGCGTTGGAATTACCATCCAATCAAGGAAAGGAATCTTCCCGCGCAAAGAGCGGGAAGACCTAGTATTTAGCTTCGCGGACACAATTGCTCTACCGATCCAGTTGAGATTGGATGTTCTTTGCAATTTCGGCTATCGGAATGTCCGAGGTAACAGCTTCTTGAACTCCTGCCATGATGGCCGTCGCTGCTTCGGCGAAATCTGCACCATAGGGCTGCGCGGCAATTGTCGGAATGATTTTGGCAGAGTAACTGTCAATCACTGGGGTCGACAGCAATGCAGCAACCTCCCCATCTTCAAATTCTGCGGCGGGGGGGATCGAGCGGTTTGTACCGATCGTATATACTTTCGCAGCATTCTCGTCTGTTGAGAGGTATTTGATGAACTTCCACGCCGCCTCCTTATGTTCACTGTCTGCGAACATGACCAGTTGGTGACCACCTTCAAACGAGTATCCCTGGCCGGATGGTCCGGCAGGCATTGGCGCTACACCATATGTGGCGTTGAACGTATCGTTATCCATTCCGTTGGACGACTGTATCACACCCTGAACAAGGACCTGGTCCCACAAAAATGCTACCTGGCCTTGTGCGATAAGAGGACGGAATTCTCCGATCTTGCGACCCGGATCTATGTACCCATTTTGGGCCAAGCTTCGCATCCACTCAAGATAGGCGAGCATTTCAGGGCTCTCGGCACCCGTCGCGTCTTCGCCCACTGGCTTGGCACCAAATGCAAGCATCCAAGGCCAGTTTGAAGACAATGCAAACGCGCGGTTCGTAGTGTCCAGCCCCAGCGTAATGATGTCGGGATTGGCCGCTTTGATGGTGGCCATCGCAGAATTCAGTTCGTCAATGGTAGCTGGCGGATTCTCTGGATCAAGGCCCGCATTTGCGAGAATCTCTTTGTTGTACCAAAATCCGGCAGGGGCTTGGTTCCAAGGGAATGCAATCATCTCCCCGTCCAGATTGAATGCCTCGAACGACCCGGTTTTCAAGCTGCCAAGTATAGCATCGTCGGCATATTGGCTTAACGATTGCAGGCCGCCGCTCGCGGCAAGCACAAATGTATCATTCCCGGCAACCTGGGCGACGTCGGGCGGATTGCCTGATCGCAATCGTAATACGAGTTGCCGCGCTGTCTCTGAGAACGCAACAGTCTGACTTTCTATCTTAATGCCGGGGTTGGCGGCTTCGAAGGCGTCAATCACCTCCTGCATTCCGGCTTGCGTCGTCTGCTCGGCGGTCGCCCAATTCGTGAATTGAAGCGTAATGTCTTGCGCAAATGCGGAGGGCGCCGAAAGCAGCGAGGTCGCCACGGCAATGCCTCCAAATAACATGGTCCTAGATGAGTTCTTCATATTTCCTCCTACATATCGAGACTTTGTTTTTACAATAATCTGACATATGATATCTGACATGTCAGTTTTTATTTGTCAACTCAGATATTGGGGACTAGGGTTGGGTGGTAAAATCTGAGTCAATTTGGAGAGTTATACTTGGCAATAGAACGTATAAAGCGGGCACCATCCCTCTATGAGATGGCGCTGCAGGCTATTCGCACTGCGATCGTGGACGGAACAATCGAACTTGGAGAACATTTGTCTGAAGCGAAGCTCTCTGCGCGCTTTGGAATTAGCAAGACGCCAGTTCGCGAAGCCGTGCAGGAGCTTCGCCGCGAGGGGCTTGTCCAGATAGATCCACAAAGCGGAACAAGAGTGTTCATGCCAACCGAACATGAGTTGGCAGATCTTTTTGATATGAGAATTCTTATGGAGAAAGGAGCCTCTCAGAGGCTATTCAATGGCCGCCGTGACATGACATCCAGATCGATGGCGGCAATCGTTGCCAACATGGAAGGACGGGTCGCACGAGAGGATTATTCAGGTTATCGGCAGCTGGACTCGGATTTTCACAAATGCATCATCTCTGGTTCGGAAAACCGTTTGATCGAACAGGCTTATGAGCCTCTTTCTACCAAAATCGACGCACTGCGTTCCCGTGGTCTGAAAAGCACCCATGTCGTTCACAAGTCTCTTGCATTTCATATGCGTTTACTTCGACTACTTCAGGACGGTGATGAGGCCGGCTTCATCAATGGTCTGGAAATGCATATTAGAAACAGCCATACGGATTACTTGAACTGGCTGATTCACGCAGAGGAGGCAAAGAAGTCTGGCAAAGCGGACACCATCGGATCGCAGCAGTGAAACCGGCCTCGATATCCCACTTTTTTCCATTCGCACATCTCGAACGAGTTGCAGGATAGCCTCGGTTGATCGAGTGCGACCGGTCATCCCCACCCTTTATTTGTAAGAAGAATCCATGACTCAATTTAATGACTTAATGCAAGAGGCCAATCTTGTTGGCGGTAGTTGGATCCGTGCTGACAGTGGTGATACGATCGACGTTACCAACCCTGCCACCGGAGCAGTCCTCGGCAGCGTACCCAAATGCGGCACAGAGGAAACCAACCGTGCCATTGCCGCCGCCACCAAAGCATTTGAAAGCTGGTCGCGCACTGATCTTTCTGTGCGAGTGCGTTTGTTGCATGACCTGCATGATGCACTGCTGGATAATCAAGAGCCGCTTGCCCAGCTTTTGACCGCCGAGCAGGGCAAGCCCGTATTTGAAGCCCGTGGCGAAATAGCCATCGGCGCCGCGTATATCCGCTGGTTCGCAGAAGAGGTTCGTCGTGCCAAAGGAGAGATTGTACCTGCTCCCACGGGAGATCGCCGCCTGTTGGTCACCCGTCATCCGGTCGGCGTTGTCGGTGCAATCACTCCGTGGAATTTCCCTTCATCAATGCTTGCTCGTAAACTGGGTCCGGCATTGGCTGCCGGATGTACGGTGGTGGCCAAACCAGCCACTGCTACGCCATATTCCGGTCTGGCATGGGGCAAACTGGCGCAAGACGTGGGGTTCCCTGATGGAGTTCTGAACATCATCACGGGAAGTTCCTCAGAAATCGGCGGGGCGATCTTTGATAGTCCTGACGTACGCAAGGTGACGTTCACCGGTTCTACGGAAGTTGGCAAAACTCTCATTCGAAAATCAGCCATCACTGTTAAGAAAATCTCGATGGAGTTGGGCGGCAACGCTCCGTTCATTGTATTTAATGATGCTGACCTGGAAGCCGCCATTGAGGGCGCCATGATCGCCAAGTTCCGCAATATGGGTCAGACTTGTGTCTGTACCAACCGGTTTTATGTGCAGGCAGATATTCACGACGCTTTTGTCGAAGGGCTCAAAAAAGCAACTGCGGCTTTGGTCATTGGAGACGGATCTCAAGACGGTGTGGAGCAAGGTCCGCTAATTGATGAGGGGGCCGTTGGTAAAGTAGAAGAAATGATTGCGGATGCCGTTTCCAAGGGTGGCAGGATCGTTCAGGGTGGCCAGCGCCACGAAAGTGGCGGTACATTCTTTAACCCGACGATAGTAACCGGCGCCACGGCTGAAATGCAATTTGCCTCCGATGAAATCTTTGGCCCAATTGCTGCTGTGTTCAAGTTTGACACAGAAGAAGAAGTGATCGCTGCGGCCAACACAACTGAATTCGGATTAGCAGCCTATGCCTTTACCCATGACCTTAGTCGTGTTTTTCGGTTGAACGAAGGGCTTCAATACGGGCTTATCGGCATCAATTCTGGCCTAATTACCACGGTCGAGGCTCCATTTGGCGGGCTCAAGCAAAGCGGTATGGGCAAAGAGGGCGGGAGCCAAGGTCTCGATGACTATCTTGAATCCAAGTATCTGTGCATTGCAGGGTTGAGTACGTAGCTTTAGGGTGAACGGCATTCACCGCTTCCAGATGATTGCTGCAGCGGGTTGAACGAAGCTGAGAAAGTTCTGGCGTGCCGGTTATATCGAGCCTCGACGCGCCGGAAGCTCTTGGGCTTGTTTCTTGTCGATTTGCAGTAAATAACGGATTCAGCCTGCATCTGAGAGACCAAAGTGCTGACAGCATCTGAATCGCGAGGCTTGTCGGCGAACACGCGCCATGGTTTCAACCTCAGCAATAAAGCGGGTGCCATGGGTGCATCGCCGTGCTGATCCGCTGCCTGAATGATACGCAGCCGGCGGTTATAGGCGTCGACAGCCAAATGGACTTTTGTGATCAGTCGATCTCGGAAACCGCTCAGAGCCTGATCCCGCCTTTTTGGCTGCTCTTTTTCCGGTGGCTGCATGCTTGTGACCTCGCACCGACGTGGAATCCATTGATACATCGTCGCTGTCAGGATTTTCGATCTGCCGCCATTGCTGCTGTGTGAGTTCGTATCGCTTTGTTTTGGGCATTAAAAGTTTCCAGATCAATAAGCCTGGAAACCCATGAAACACCTATCAGACAAAAATTGTGCCAATCAAATGCTGGGACTGAACACATTAGCGCTGTGCCAGTTGCGCGACCTTTGTTGCGACAATGGCGCGGCCCGAGAACTTGTCAGTTCTCAGCGAAGTGCTGCTTGATGAGAACCCGTTATCCACCACACTGTCCGGCATCTTGAAGACATCCTGCATGCCATAAGGATTTGGCATTTGCAGACGTACGAATGTCTCGGACCGGGTTGTCTCGGGTGTTGTCATCCTGGCAAGAACTGCTGGTTCTCCACCGTGAAATTCCAGTCCGTTATTTGTCGGCTGTGTTGCACTGGCCGGGACTCGGCCGCTGAGGGTCGCTCGTCTGGCTATTCTGCCAGTGCGGGTTTCAGCCGGCGTCGTGCGCTCATCAAGAGCGGCCATTTGTGTTCTCGCCGGGCGGATGCGCGGCTGTATGGCCGGAACGGGTGTTGCGTTTGCACCCAGCCTGTCCTCAATCGGCATTTCCGATGATGGGTTTTGCGCTGGTTCCAGAGCGGCCAGTTGCTCAGGTTCCGGTGTGCGTACCCGCAATGGCGCTCGATCTGCAGATGCTGTGACGGTCGGGTTCTGCGCCGAAGGCTCGCCCAATTGGTCATCACCAAAGCCGAGCGCCGCATTGAAGACCGGTCTGGAGGGCGGCGTTGGAGCTGATGGCGCGTAAGCAGTCACCACACTGCCATTGAAATTGTCATCCTGGTTCTGACCTGGAATACTACCGTCTGGTGCCAGAATTGCGGCGGCGATGCTGGCGGCGGCTGACGTTCCTTCTGGCCCGTCCAGAGCGCTGGTATCACTTGGATCTGGTCCGGCCTGTCCCCTTGTGGTGCTGAGTGCTGCCAAGACAGCGCTCGCAACTTCAGGTGCACCAACTGGTTTTGCTGGATCATCGGCGGCTTGGGCTACAACGATCTGTGACATATCAGTGGTTGGTTGCTTGTCGCCAACTTTTGCCCAGGCATTCTCTACAGAGCGTTGTGATACCTCTGGAGTGCTGGTCTGGTTACGCAAAGCAGCAACGGTCATTTCGTTCTGCTGCTGCGCCAGCTTCCGCATGGCAATCAGTTCTGCTGGCATCGGGCGTGGTGCCGGTGTGCCGGCAAGAGCGACCTGAACCGGATTTTGTGTGTCCGGCAGCAGTTCAGTGGGGGCGCCAGCTGGTTTGGCGCGGGGAACGACATTCAGGGCTGGCGCAGCGGCGACTTTCGTTGAGCCGGCACTTGAGAGAGACTGGCCGGTTGTCGGAATGGTTGCAGGTTCCTGATCTCGGTTGAAGACCCTGGCAAAAATGCCACCACGTCGATTGTTGGGTGGTGCGATTTCAGCGGCAGCAATGCGTTTTTGACGCGCTGCTGACTCGGCATAACGCTTTTGCTTTTTTCCGCTGCTTGGAATCTGTGTTGTGTCACCGCGCGGGAAAACCTTCGCCAATTGTGCGTCGGTCATGCGTGGCCAGTGGCGCACACTGCCAGTATCCATGTGGACAAAGGGTGAGCCAGAGGTTGGATAATATCCGACACCGCCGACTTCCATGCGAAGCCCGGTGGCGCGCAGCTCTGCCAGATTGACGCCCGGAATAAAGAAATCCAGTGCCTTGCCGTGGGTGTGCTGGCTGTTCTTGGCGACACCACGGCTGCGGCTGCGCAGCATGCTATTGGTTTTTGGATGCCGGTAGGCCGAGACGACGTGAATGGCTTCTCTGGTATCCATCTGGGAATAGACGGACCAGATCAAATCGAGCAGGCGCGGATCCATCTTTGTGGATTTGTTTTGACGCCAGTCACGAAGGAAATGATTGATTTTCTTGAGTGCTGACGGGATGTAGCGCCCATTGCGCTTGTAGACGATATCAAGGCGCTCTTTGGTGTGGGTGAAGTAGAACTTCAGGCTTCGCTCTTCAGCAGCCTGTGCTGGCAGCGCCATGGAGAGCAGCATCATGAGGGCTGTCAAAATCGCAGTCATCTTTCGCGGCAGGGTGCGCAAGACGATGTCTGATTTCAATTTATGGAAAAATCCCAATAAAATCCTGTTGGCTGGCCTCGATGGGCCTTCCCCGGATTTGAACACAAATGGTTTACCGTGTGGCGTCAGCGCACTGTACCCGTCACTTTGCCCGTTACCCCACATCTTTTAGAGAAGTCGGGCCGGGCGATCAAGCAGTCACGATTAAAAGTTTAACCAGTCAAGGTTAAAATGTTCTTGCCGAAACTGGTTAATTTTTAGATTTCTATCTGATCGATTGTCGGATCATCCATGTCGCGAAATTGTGTCGCAAAAAAGCCGCCCCGCTGCTTGCAATGGGACGGCTTTGATATTTTCAACAATGGCAGGATCAGAGTTTCAGAATTTTTGCCATGTTGCTATCGTGGCCATAGACGTCGGACAGATAGCCGATTGAGCCGTCCTCCTTCAAAATGGATGTGAAGTAAACCAGATGAACCGGGATATGTTTGTCCAGATTTATGGTTGCTTCCCGTCCACCAACCAGCTTTTTGATTCGGGTTGAATTCCAGTCTTTCTGCTGCACCAGAAGCGCGTCTGCAAATTCCATTGGATTGTGGATACGCACACATCCGTGGCTGAATGCGCGATCATCGCGATTGAACAGGCTTTTGGATGGTGTGTCATGCATGTAGATCGCATGCTTGTTGGGGAACAGGAACTTGATCTGGCCGAGTGCATTGCTTGCACCTGGCGGCTGACGAACAGAAATCTGGGACGCGCTGACGCGTCTCCAATTGACCCGGTTCGGATCCACTTGGCGGGTGCGGCCGCGAATTTTCGCGAAGACCTGATAGCCCTTGCGTGAGAAATACCCTGGATTGGACCGGGCCGACGGCAACATCTCGTTCTTGATGATGGATTGTGGAACACCCCAGGACGGGTTCACCACGAAATGTTCCATCTCATCGGAAAACGCGACGGTTTTGTGTATGGACTTGCCAACAACAACACGCGTTGTGTGGGTCACCTTGCCATCTTTCATCACGTAGACACGGTATTCCGGGATGTTTGCCATGACATGGAACTGGCCCAGATCTTTTGGCGCCCAGCGCCAGCGTTCCAGATTCACAATCAACTGGGACTTGCGATCAATATTGCTGTCGCCATTGAGCATCCGCAATGTTGAAGGTCCTACAATGCCGTCCTGAGTCAGACGGTTTTCCTTTTGAAAATCCTTTACGGCTGCAACCAGCACTTCATCATACAGGGTTTCGTCGATTTCCACCGGAGCGATTGCCGGTGCTGCGGCGGCTGCAGTATCAGTCTCGGCAGGGGCTGGTTTCGGAAGCTCAACCTTCAGACGTGCCCGCAATTGCGGAATGCGCGTATCCTGCATTCCAGGACGCAACATCTTTCCTGGTTCGATGATAATCGGTTTTTCAGCTTTTTTGCCATCCAGAGCTGCCAATTCTTTCAACAATGCACGATAGGCCGGATGCTTTGGATGATAATCCAGCGCTTTGGAAAGTGGGTTATCTGCAATGCTCAAATCAGCAAGAACGGCTTTCGGGTCAGGGCGTTCCGGCTTTATATCCAAAGAGGCACTGACCGAGAGAGGTTCCAGCCGTCCTGATGCGAGGTGGCGCACATAGCGAACCGCTGCCAGACTCATTTGAAGTTCGGCGTCAAACAGGTCTGCATCAGACAACACAAGCCCGGCACCAATGTCGGCAACTGGTGGAATGTAATCCGCCGGGTTCAGGCCAATCTTGTCAGCATGGTTGATTTCGGAAATCAGTGCTTTGGCTTCGGGCTTCAGGGCACCATCGATCATCCAGATCGATTTGTACCCTCTATCTTTATATAGAGAAGCGATGCCTGCCCGGTCAGCCGCATCAAGCTTGTCTTCGGAGGCTTTCGCAAACAGATCGACCGCCTGCGCACGTGCTTTCGTGTCTGCGTTCAAAACTGGCGCGACAACGTCCAGATTTGGATTGGAGGTCTCCGAGACGGACGCGGCTTCGTCGGTCTGCGGAACAACACTCGCATCGACAGAAGCCAATTTGAGCTTCTCATCTGCGGCGCTGGTTTGCGCCACAGCAAAAGACGATAGCAAAAGCGCGGGTAACACTACTGCGGACAGGAGGCACCGTCTGCGGATCACTTCGGGCCAGTCTGACTTATTAGTATAGTTCACGGGGATCGATCTCCGATTTGGCAACATTACTCACGACTTAACTATGTTTAACTACTACCACATGTAGCAGACCGAGGGTTAATATCCAACGAATGCGTGCCACAAATGGTTCCATTTTTGAACGTTGTGACATTTTCATCCCGCCTGTTGCGTTGTTATGCCGCATATTTCGCCCGATTTTGAGCTGCCGAGTGCTGGGTATGGTGATTCGCTTGAGCAACAATTTCCGGTTGTTGCTCTGCTCTCGTGCCTGTTCCGTTGACAAGACCGAGCTCTAGCAGTTTTCGATACAGAGTTGTACGTCCCAGTTTCAACGCTTTTGCAATTTGCCCAACTCGTGCATTTTGGTGCTCGTATGCAAACAGCAATGCATCCTGTTCCAAGTCCTTCAATGGACGCAGCTTTCCGTTCCGGTCCAGTAGCGGTGCCATGGCGTAGTTAGTCGGTGCGCTGGCTGGCTGAGTGGGGGGGGCGGCCTCTACCAAGACGGTTGCCATGCCAGCACTCACCGTTTGTTGCGGCTGAAGAATTGCCGGGGAAGCTGGAGATAAATGGTTCGCGGCAGTTTTGAAAACGGCGCGTTTCAAGCCAGCAAGATTGTCGCCAAACTCGGGTGCCTGATCGAGAGGGGCTTCGTATTGCAGTTGTTGGACTGCTGTTCCGAAACACGCATTGGCCTGCGCCAGAAACTGCCGATTAAGGGCGTCGTGAGCCCTGGGTCGGTCTTGCAATGGCGCTAGCCAAACCGGCAGAGGGCTGACGACATTGTATAGCCCAGAATCGATCGATCCGCTTTTTGCATGATCCAGTAAACGGCCACGCGTTGTGACTATGATGGTGTGCAAAGACGATTTGATGAAGGCCGTCACGGCTTTTTGAGTTGAAAGGCCTGCCGATTCCACGTGTTTCAGCAGAATGGTGTATTTTCGGCCAGGGCTGGCTTCATTATGGAATGCCGGGCTCTGCCTGAAGAGATTAAAGTCATCGGTTGCAGCATCCCAGTGAAGCACTGTTTGTGTGGGCGCCATGATGCCGGACAGATGGCGGGCTAGTGTGGTTTTTCCGGTGCCCGGCCCGCCCTCGATGAGCAATGGTATGCGCATCTCCAATGCTTTTTGGAACCGGCTTTTGGCGGCCCGTAATGCGACGTCGTCACTGTTGAAAAACACATCGGGCAGACAAGGCGATGTGTTTGTACCGCTTTGCTGGTGCTCTATGCGTGTCTTCAGATGGCTCATCATGCAGGCGAGGCGCAGTTCCTCCACCGGCTTTTCAAGAAAGTCGCTGGCACCCCAGGACAGGGCTTCGCGAATGGAGGCCTCCGACCCGGGTCGGACCAGGACAACAATCCGAGCCTGCGGCGCTTTCTGTTTGACCGATTGGATCAGTTGCCTTGCATCGCTGTCTGGCAGCAGCAGGTCCATGATCACAATATCTGGAAAATTGGTTTGCGCATAAGACAGCGCCGCCTCAGCAGAACTGACGATCTGGCAATTATGCCCGAGGTCGCTGATGGACCGTGACAAACTGCTCTGTGTTTCCAAGTCATTTTCGACAACAAGTACAAGCACGCGGGTCTGAAACTTTCTGATTTGGGCACGAATCACGCGCCGGTTACCAAGTTTTGCAACACTGTCTTGGCAGGCGTTAACAAGGTGTTAGCTATAAAAACGAACTGCGCACTGGAAACAGACCTTGATCGGCAATGGGAAAGCCATCTATCAGTAGTTTTTCAGCTCTTCGACAGGACATCCCATGATCAGGAATTGCACACAGATGGCCCCGGCCAGTCAGACTTTATACGATGCAAGCAACGATCGGGGCGCCAGCGATTTGCTTGGTGATTTGCCGGAATGGAACCTGTCTGACCTCTATAGCGGGATGGATGGAGACGACCTTGCCGCTGACCTTGAAAAGGCAGACGCTACCTGTCAGGCATTTGCTGCAAAATACAAATCCAGACTGGCGGAGCTTGCCAAGTCGAATCCGGGTGAATTGGCTGCCTGTCTGGCCGAATATGAAAAAATTGAAGATCTGCTTGGGCGGATCATCTCTTTTGCCGGGCTGATCTATGCAGGGGACACGACCGATCCCAAGCGCGCCAAATTCTATGGTGACATTCAGGAAAAAATCACAAATGTCAGCACGCAATTGCTTTTTTTCGGACTTGAGCTGAACAAGATCGATGATTCTGATTTTGCCACTCTTCTGACCGCTCCTGCGGTTGCGCATTATCTGCCGTGGCTGGACGATTTGCGCAAGGACAAGCCCTATCAGCTTGAAGACCGTGTGGAAGAACTGTTCCATGAAAAATCGATTACGGGACGCGGAGCCTGGAACCGGTTGTTCGATGAGACCATGGCGGGACTGCGATTTGATGTTGCGGGCGATTCGTTGCCACTGGAACCCACACTCAACAAGCTTGTGGACCGCGATGGTACGGTTCGAAAAGCAGCCTCTGAAGCATTGGCGGCGACCTTCAAGGAAAATATCCGAACGTTCACGCTGATCACCAATACACTGGCCAAAGACAAAGAGATTTCAGATCGGTGGCGCGGGTTTGAAGATGTGGCTGACAGCCGTCATCTGGCGAACAGGGTGGAGCGTGAAGTTGTTGACGCGCTTGTAGCGACGGTTCAATCCGCATATCCGCGCCTGTCTCACCGCTATTATGCCCTGAAAGCAAAATGGTTTGGCGCTGACGTGCTGGATCACTGGGACCGCAACGCGCCTTTGCCAGACAGCACCGCCGATCCGATCAAATGGACTGATGCGCGCAAGATCGTGCTTGATGCCTATTCCGGCTTCGCACCTGAGATGGCCGACATTGCTCGTGATTTCTTTGACAAGAACTGGATTGATGCGCCGACCCGTCCGGGCAAGGCTCCGGGCGCATTCGCGCATCCCACTGTGCCAAGCGCGCATCCCTATGTGCTGCTGAACTATCAGGGCAAGACCCGTGATGTGATGACTTTGGCTCATGAACTTGGCCATGGTGTGCATCAGGTGCTGGCAGCACAACAGGGCGCGCTGATGGCACCGACGCCCTTGACGCTTGCGGAAACGGCGAGTGTGTTTGGCGAAATGCTGACGTTCCGGTCGCTGCTGGAACGCACCGAAACCAAATCGGAACGCAAAATCCTGCTGGCGGGAAAAGTCGAGGACATGATCAACACGGTGGTTCGTCAGATCGCGTTTTATTCGTTTGAGCGCAAGGTGCATCTGGCCCGCAAGGACGGAGAACTGACCTCCGAGCAACTATGCGACACCTGGATGAGTGTTCAGGCAGACAGTCTGGGGCCTGCGATCCGATTGGGTGAGGGATATGAAACCTACTGGACCTACATCCCGCATTTCATTCACTCGCCATTTTATGTCTATGCCTATGCGTTTGGTGATTGTTTGGTGAATTCGCTCTATGCGGTTTATCAAAATGGCGCAGACGGCTTCCAGGAAGCCTATTTTGACATGTTGCGCGCAGGTGGCACGAAACATCATGGTGAATTGTTGAAGCCGTTTGGTCTTGACGCCAGTGATCCTGCCTTCTGGGAGAAAGGTGTCTCCGTGATTGAAGGGCTGATTGATGAGTTGGAAGCGCTGGACGCAGATGGCTGATGCGGTGCAAAAATTGCCTCGGTAGGGTAAATCTGTCACACGATGGCATTGCCGTGACGAAAGTCGTGTTGTAACAGTGACGACGAAATTGCCTGCATCCTGGATGACAGGCGCGGATCAGATGAACCAAAGGGGCTTAGCATGTCCGACGAAACAGAAAATGCGATGGACTATCAAGAGCATGAAAGTACCTATGAGCTGTTTATTGCGATGAGCAAATACGGCTCGATTGCTGTCATCGTGATATTGGTTCTGATGGCGATTTTCCTGCTGTAATTCAGGGTCTGCGACCGACTGGACCGGAAGCGAGTGCGCTTCGAGTAATACGAGAAGCGTTGACGCTTCGATGAGGGGGTATAATTCATGAAAATTGCCGTGTTGAGCGAAGCCAGCGCTGATGAAGCGCGCGTTGCTATCTCTCCCGCCATGATCAAACGCTTGGTTGGCCATGGTGCCAGCGTGATCGTGCAAGCAGGCGCAGGTCTGGGATCACGCGTTCTGGATGCAACATTCGTGGAAGCTGGTGCCACAATCGGCAAAACGGCGCCTGCAACGCTGAAAGGCAGCGATGTTGTCCTGTGCGTGCGCAGGCCCAATGCAGCCCAGTTGAAAAGCATTCCCAAGGGCGCTTTGCTGCTGGGGATGCTGGAGCCCTATGGTGACAAATCCGATCTGGATGCCATGGCAAAAGCAGGCATTTCAGCGTTTTCAATGGAATTGATGCCGCGCATCACCCGCGCTCAGGTGATGGATGTTCTGTCATCTCAGGCAAATCTGGCCGGTTATCAGGCTGTGATTGATGCAGCCGAAGAGTTTGACCGGGCGATGCCGATGATGATGACGGCGGCTGGCACCATTCCAGCGGCACGTGTGTTCGTGATGGGGGCGGGTGTGGCCGGTCTTCAGGCAATTGCAACGGCGCGGCGGCTTGGGGCTGTTGTGTCTGCAACAGATGTGCGTCCCGCAGCCAAAGAACAGGTTGAATCGCTCGGTGGCAAATTCATTGCGGTTGAGAATGACGAGTTCAAACAGGCTGAAACTTCTGGCGGTTATGCCAAGGAAATGTCTGACGACTATAAAAAGCAACAGGCTGATCTTGTTGCCACTCATATGGCAAAACAGGATATCGTGATTACCACGGCCCTCATCCCTGGGCGGCCGGCACCACGGCTTATCTCGAAAGAGATGATCACGGCCATGCGACCTGGTTCGATCCTGATCGATCTTGCCGTTGAGCGCGGCGGGAATGTGGAAGGCTCCAAGGCCGGTGAGATCGTTGAGGTGGATGGCAAGAAAATTGTCGGACACAAGAATGTCCCGGGCCGCATTGCTGCAACGGCTTCCGAACTTTACGCAAAAAACCTGGCTTCGTTTCTGGAAACCATGATCGACAAGGAAAGCGGTGAGCTTGCTGTCGATTGGGAAGACGAGTTGGTGACTGCGACACTCCTGACACGCGACGGCGCGGTCGTTCATCCGAATTTCTCCGAAAAAGCCTGAGCTTGAGCGAGGTCTGATATGGCAACGAATGTTGAACAACTGGCAGAACAGGCAAAGGCAGCAGCTGAAGCTGCGCGGTCTGCTGCAAATGACGCCGATATGGCTGCGCAGGCAGCGCTGTCGGCACTGGAACAGGCGGGTGACGCAGTAGGTGCGGCCGTTCATGGTGCAACAGGAGGGGCAGTCGATCCCTTTGTGTTCCGCCTGGCGGTTTTCGTATTGGCGATTTTCGTTGGCTATTACGTGGTCTGGTCGGTGACACCTGCCTTGCACACACCTTTGATGTCAGTCACCAACGCGATCTCTTCCGTGATCGTCGTGGGCGCGCTTCTGGCTGTGGGGGTTGATCTGACCTCAGACGACAGCGGCGGCATGGCACGGGCATTCGGTTTCATCGGTCTGATCTTGGCCAGCGTAAACATTTTTGGCGGCTTTCTTGTGACCCAGCGCATGCTGGCAATGTACAAAAAGAAGCAGCGGTAAGGGGCCGAGCACATGTCAGCAAGTTTTTCCGCACTTCTTTATCTCGTTTCAGCCGTCCTGTTTATTCTGGCGCTGCGTGGACTTTCCAATCCGGAAACAGCCCGTCAGGGTAATCGTTTCGGCATGATTGGTATGGCCATTGCCATCATCACCACTCTGTTTTTATCCGGCACATCATTTGGCAGTATTGTCCTGATTGTTCTTGGTATGGGCATCGGCGGTGGCGCTGGTGCCATCATTGCCAAACGCATCCCGATGACGGCCATGCCTCAGCTTGTGGCAGCCTTTCACTCGCTGGTTGGTCTGGCCGCCGTGTTTGTGGCTGCTGCCGCGCTTTATGCACCAACGGCCTTTGGCATTGGTGCTGTTGGTGAAATTCCAAGCGCAGCCCTGATCGAGATGAGCCTGGGTGTTGCCATTGGTGCAATCACCTTCACTGGCTCCGTGATTGCATTTCTGAAACTGGATGGCCGCATGAGCGGCAAGCCAATCATCCTGCCTGCACGGCATTTGATCAACATTGCGCTGGCCGCAGGCATCGTCATTCTTCTGATGATCCTGATTGGCACTGAAAGCCATTTCGTTTTCTGGATGATCGTCCTGTTGGCGCTGATACTGGGTGGTCTGATCATCATCCCGATTGGCGGCGCGGATATGCCGGTTGTTGTGTCGATGCTGAATTCCTATTCAGGTTGGGCGGCTGCGGGCATCGGCTTTACCCTTGGAAATCTGGCACTGATTATTGTTGGCGCTCTGGTTGGCTCTTCAGGCGCGATCCTGTCCTACATCATGTGCAAGGCCATGAACCGCTCATTCATCTCGGTCATTCTGGGTGGCTTTGGTGGCGACACTGCTGTTCCGACAGGCGATGATGGTATTGAACGGACTGTGAAACAGGGGTCCGCCGAGGATGCTGCGTTCATCATGAAGAATGCGTCCAAGGTGATAATCGTGCCGGGATACGGCATGGCTGTTGCTCAGGCACAGCATGCCTTGCGCGAGATGGGCGACAAGCTGAAGGCCGAAGGCGTGGAAGTGAAATACGCCATTCATCCGGTCGCTGGTCGCATGCCAGGACATATGAATGTGCTGCTGGCTGAAGCCAATGTTCCATATGATGATGTGTTTGAACTTGAAGACATCAATTCTGAATTTGCACAGGCTGATGTGGCCTTTGTGATCGGTGCCAATGATGTGACAAATCCGGCCGCGCGTGACGACAAGACATCGCCGATCTATGGCATGCCTATTCTGGATGTGGACAAGGCAGGTACCTGCCTCTTCGTCAAACGTTCTCTCGGGTCTGGCTATGCGGGCATCGACAATACGCTGTTCTACAAGGACAACACGATGATGCTGTTGGCTGATGCCAAGAAAATGGTCGAAAACATCGTAAAAGCACTCGATTGATTTACGGAACCGGGGCCGTGTTTCGGTGGCCCCGGTTTCTAATATGGCTGTCTGGCACAATGCCAGTTGATGTCCGTCAAGGATACGAACCGCGCAAAGCGCTCCAGTTCGGCAGCTAGTTTATCGGACCGTGCCCTGGTCCATTTGACGTTTGGCTCCGCCCACAAATTCAGAACATTCAAACATCCTGTGGCTCTGTCAGCCTTGGCATCGATGCGCCCGACAAACCGATCGCCTTCCAGAATTGGAAATACATAATAGCCCCATTGCCGTTTGGCGGCGGGGACAAAAATTTCGATGCGGTAGTCAAAACCAAACAGGCGTTTGAGGCGGTTTCGATCCCGGATGACCGGATCAAACGGATTGAGAATGCGCAATCGGGAGGTCGGAGATGGCGCATCGGCAAGCCGGTCTTCAATATCCGGCGGCGCGATGGCACTGCTCCAGCTGCCATCTGCGGCCTGTAATTCCACATCAATAAGGGTCGCAGCATTTTGGTTGGCCCAGTTCCTGACCTCTTTGGCACTGGTTGCATCCCAGAATCTCTGAATCTCGCCCAGCGTTCCAAATCCCATGCGTTGAAGGGCTGCATCGCAGAGCCAGTCGATCTGTGTCTCGTCACTGTGATCCTGACTGTGCAGATCAGCCGGGATGACATTGTGCGACAGGTCGTAGAATTTCTTGAAGTTTTCGCGATGTGATGTGGCCAGTTCGCCGCAATACCACATGTAGTCCAGCGCCAGTTTGTGCGGAGGCCGTAACCACATTTCCTTCGGCCCTTCAACCTTTGTGTCGAAGGCATGGGTGGAGAGCGGGCCTTCTACGGCAATGCGTTGTTTGATGATCTCGCGACCCGCTTCATCCGGCATGGATTTGAAATATCCGGCGCGGTCGATGCGGTGCTTCATGCGACGGAATTGGCGTTGCCACATGGGATAGAACTCAATCGGCAGGACAGAGGCGTCATGGGTGAAATGCTCAAACAACTGGCGCTTCTGCGCCATCAATTTATTGAGCATGGGTTCGCGGTAATGCTGGTTGCGGTTCCATATGATGTGATGATGTGCGCGCGAAACAGCGCGAATTGTGTCGAGTTGCACAAAGCCAAGCTGGCGGATGATAGCCAGCGTATCCAATGGACCTGTTGGTGCTGTCGCCAGACCCTGTGCTGTCAGCCAGAGGCGACGTGCATCACGATTGTGTATTCGAAGCGGCGCGGTTGATGCCATTGGGCGTTCCGGAATCTGTGAGTAAATCGTGGTCTAGCGTCTTGAACATATAGGTTGTGGCATAAAACTTCCCGGAAAATGCATCCCGGGCAAAGCCTGGAATTGTCCCGGCGACTTCGAAGCCAAGGGTGGCATAAAGCGGTTCAGCCAAATCACCGGTCCGTGTGTCGAGCACCAGAAGCGTGAGTTCGCGTTTCACGGCTTGCCGCTCCAGTTCAACCATCAAGCGGCGGGCTATTCCGCGCCGTCGGTAAGCGGGATGGACCAGTAGTTTGGATACGTCAGCGCGATGTTTCTGATTGGGCATCAGATCGCAATCGAGCTGAACCGAGCCTGCTATGCAGCCGTCTATCTCAGCGACCAGAACGACTCGCCTGTCTGTTGCAAGGGATGGCCGTATGCGGTCCCGCCAGAATGTTTCGCCGTCCTGAATGCTGAACGGCAGGACAAAGCCGATGCCAGCTCCCTGATGGACGCAGCTGTGCAAAAGTTCAGCCAGCATCGGCAGGGCCTGATCGAATTGTTGGATATCGAGGCGTCGAATGACGGGGTCTGTCTTGTACATGGTCTTCATACAATGACGAGGTGGTATTTGCAGCCACGGGACTTGTGGGCGTCGAATGTGCTGGATCCCACCAGCCTATAACGCAGGCAATCACCTGTTTTCAGATCATATGTGGTTCCCTCGATTTCCAGAGTGAGCTCACCGCTGAGCAGCACAAGGTGATGTTCCAGCCCTGCCTTGGGGGACTTTGGATAGGTGATCGTTGCGCCGGGGGACAGTGTGCACTCCAGAACTTCGCACATCATATTTTCAGTTGGTGGTGAAACTGAGCGGCGGACAAAGCCGGTTTTTGGATCCTCCCAGACCGGCTGCTGCTCGCGGGGTACAAAGGGCGCATCGCTGGTCTCGACCATCATCATCAGGCGGGAGAGTGTCAGGCTGTAGGCTGCGCATAATCTGCCAAGAGCATGAGCCGTTGGGCTGACATCGCCATTTTCCATGCGAGACAGTGTGGCTCGGCTGATGCCGCTTTGCTCAGCGAGCTGATCCAGTGACCAGTCTTGCTTCAGACGCAGTTCTTTCAGCCGCCTGGCGAGAACAATGTCTGAATTCATGACGGTAAACCTGTCGTTCATTTATGAGATTTTATCCCGATAATGAAATATTTGCAAGGTGTTCGAGTGTTACTGTTCCTTGCCGCGATGATCAGGTTTTGCTTGATTGTTTGGCCGCCAGACGCGACAAGACCGATGGTTGCAACATGGCAAATGAAAGAGCTATCAGATGAGCACAACGGAGCCACAGGCTGGCAGTGCCGAAACTGGATCACAGGCGGACGGAGAGTTCAGTGTTCAGTTGGACCGAAAGGTCATGGGCGCCTGGCTGGCTGCAACCTGTTTTGCGGTGTGTCTGGAAGCTGCGGCGCTGATATCTGGTCTGGGCAACATCATCGACTGGGTCTTGCTGGCCGCTTTTTTGGCTATCTCTGGTGTCATTGCCATGCATGTTTTTGACAAGCGCCCGGTCTTGACGGTGAATCAGCATGGCGTTCATGACCGTCGTATCTCAAGCCGGATCATTCCATGGAATGCCATGTTGTGGCACAAGATCGAAGGCCATTTGGCGGTTCCGGTCCTCGGCGTCGGGTTGACAGATGAAGCGGCAAAACAGGTCGGTGTGCATCGCTGGGCAATTCTTTACAAAAATCAACCAGCCCCTTTTGGCAAGTTGAAGGGTTACCGTATCTGGGCGCATCGCACGCATGGTGAGGGGGCAGATTTTGTCCGAGCCGTACAACGTTTCGCGCCGCTTCAGGATGACAGATAGGAATTTCTGATGACTGCCAATATCGAGCAAATAGGCTCGCGAAAACCTCTTGGTACTGTTGAATTCGTTGCCCTTTTTTCGTTCATAACGTCGCTGACGGCTGCTGCTATTGATGGCATGTTGCCTGCCTTGGGCGACATTGGTGTCGAGTTGCAGGTGGCTGATCCGAGAAACACGCAACTGGTCATCACATTGTTCGTGTTTGGCATGGTGTTTGGCGAGTTTTTGTTTGGTCCATTGTCGGATGCCATCGGCCGCCGAAAAGTCATTTTGTTGGGACTTGCAATCTTCTGCGCCGGGTCTGTGCTGGCAATGACTGCGCAATCCATTGAAATGATGCTGCTTGGGCGGATCATTCAGGGATTAGGCGTGTCCGGGCCGAAAATCGGAGCCAGAGCACTGATCCGTGACAAATTCTCCGGCGATGCCATGGCGCGTATGATGTCGTATATCTACATGGCGTTTATTCTGGTGCCAATGCTGGCACCGGCTTTGGGCCAACTGATCATCTCGGTGGCGAACTGGCGGGCTATCTTTTTTACCTATCTGTTGATGGGCCTGATTTCCTCTGTCTGGTTGATGATGCGGCAGGAAGAAACGCTGCACGTCGAGTTGCGCACGCCCATGTCCTTTGGAACATTGATGCGCAATACATGGCTCATTTTCAACCATCGCAAGGTCATGGCATATGTGCTTGCTCTTGGTTTTGTCTTTAGTGGATTGTTGCTCTATCTGAGTATTGCGCAGTCCCTGTTCCAGGACATCTATGGTGTCGGTGCAAAATTTCCACTGTATTTCGCGATGCTGGCCATTGGCGTTGGCGTAGCGTCGTTTGCAAACAGTCAGTTGGTCATGCGCTTTGGGATGGAACGCTTGTCGCTTGGAGCACTTGGTGCCATGTCCCTTCTGGGATTTGCGTTGCTGGTGATGTCTCTCCTGCACGATGGCCAGCCGCCTTTCGTGTGGTTTTTGTTCAATAGTGGCGCATTGCTGTTCTGCTTTTCGGCGGTGTTCAACAATCTCAACGCAATGGCCATGCAATCCCTCGGCAGGGTTGCGGGTCTGGGAACCTCGCTGACATCCTCCCTGTCGAGTCTGGTCGCTGTTTTGATTGCCATGACGCTGGGCCGTTTTTATGATCTGACGGTGTACCCTCTGGCCTGTGCGTTTCTCATTGCCGGATTGGCTGGCATCGGCCTTGTGTTCGTTGCCAGAAGTGGGCACTCCGAGCAGGTCTGACTGCTGTCTTGGTCAGGACTTTGGAATAACTGCCAGCTGCTTCATTCGCTCTGCCTCGGCCGGCAGAGCAACAGCCTTGCGCAGATTAAGGTCCATCATGAGGCTGACCAGATCACCATAGCCAACCACTTCGCCATTGCTGGTGAGGGTGTGGCGGACCGTGAAGGTGGTGTTGCCGACTTGTTGAAACGCTGTGGTCATGCTGACCATGGCACCGGGTTTGACACGTGCGCCATAAGTCAGCTTCAGTTCCACTGCGACTCGACCAAAATTATTGTGGTTCAGGAATTCGGGCGTGATGCCACCTGCGAGCCAGCTGTGCGGTGCTCCATCGGTGAAGCATGAGACATAGGCCCTGTCCAGCAGGTCGCCGTCTGCCGCAAAGTCTCTTGGGTGAAAGATGCCCTGATAGGTTGGTGTCTGATAGCGCTCTGAACCGGCATCAAATTGCCTGACGGGTGATAAGGTCAGCCCGCGCGGCAGGGCATCTGTAATCTCCGACCAAGCGACAGAAGGAATGTCCGGATCTGCTGAAATGGTGCCCAATGCCTCTGCCTGATACGTGTCCAGCGCAGTCGCCATCAGCGTGTTTTCGGCGGCGTTGGTCATGAAGTGGCACACTGCCGCCACACGGCCATCTTGCAGAACAAGGGCCGAATGGATTTCAATCATGGCTGCTGCGCCAGCTTCACGATGGTAGCGTACATGCCGCGTGAGCTGATTTTCTCGTGTCAGAGCCGGAAGAGGGAACTGGTCACAGAATATCCGGTTCGCATCATCGAATTTTGCGAAGTAGAACTGCACATTCATATGTGCATTCTCATCGCACTCCCATGTGTTGACCGATGTCAGCAATGTGATGTGGCGCACCGGCCTACTCCCCAATATCTATTCCGGATCAACTTGTTTGTCGGTGGCGCCTTTTGTCAATTCTCCGACAATGCTTTTCAGACTGGGCGGTTTGCTGGTGAGGAAGGGCAACGGGCGACAGACCGTCATGGCAGCACGGCCAACGCGGGCGGTGAGCATGCCATTGATCACGCCTTCACCAAGACGGGCGGATACTTTGGCTGCAAGCCCATGGCCCAACGCGTCCTGTATCATGCTGTCGCCAGCCGAGATGCCACCGGTCAACACAAGGTGCCCGATGACTTCGCGAGTGAGACGCCAGGAGCTGAAAAAACCTGGTCGTCCGCCATAGAGTTGGGACAAGCGGCGGATCAACCGCATGTTTTCCACAATGACAAACAGCACATCGATCAAAGCGCGGGGACTGATGGCGGTCACGATGCTGGTGCGTTTGGACGAACTGAGAATGATGGCACTGGCTTTCGCGTCCATGCCGCCCAGCAGGTCACGCTCAGTCAGACCCAGCAGATCACGCCCATCCATGATATTGCCCAATTGTGCCTTGAGCTGGTTTCTGGCCTGAGCGGTTTCAGGACGTCCCTCATAAAGCGGCAGTATGTCCTTCACCAACGATCGCGTGGCTATCAGATCATTGGTTGCAAAGGTTCTGGCTGCACGCGCTTGCAGACGGTGAACAGATTTCAGGCGCGCCAGTGCGCTCAGCTCGCGGACCGCCATTGCCAGCAATGCGAGGCAGAGCAGACCAGTCAGCGCGATTGCGCCATAGCCAAGCCATTGCGAGCGGGCAAACAGGTCGGTAATCAGGCCATCCAGCCAGAGGCCGAAAGCCAGACTTGCAAGGCCGGTCAGGCTGCCCCAGAAAAGCCGCGCGAAAGAAAATCTGCGCGGTGGCGCTGTTGTGGCCGGTTGCAGAATTTCGGGCGGCGTGATGGTCGGTAAATGTTCAGGCGCTTCCACAAGGCGTGCATCATTGAGCAATTGGGCGCGTGGTCGGCGAGGCTTTGTTGGCGATTTTGTCATGCCAGTTTGTCTCCCAGCAAAAATTGCAACGCTCTGTCGAGACGTATATGGGGCAAGGACAGGCTTATGCCTTCTGCGGTTTCTTCCAGTTTGGGCGGTTTGAACCGCAGATAGCGCAGTGGATCTTCATCCTTGTCAGTGCGCTCGGCATAAATGGCGTGTGGATCGTCCGGCAGATCACCTGGAAACAATGCGATTTCCTGCGTTCCATCATAGGTCACGCCGTGGGCGGTCTCTCCGGCCAAAGGTGTGCCCAAAATGGCAGGCATACTGTCGCCATCGACGTCCAGATAGGCTTCGCGCGTTGCCCGGACCGCTGCAATGGCGATGGTTTCGGTCTCGGCCCCGGAGAATTTCACCCGTTTGGCAGCGTCCTGCAGCAGATTGTCGAGAATGGCTTCCAGGCGATCATGATCGCTGTGATGCAGTTGGTCCGCCTTGGTGGCGGCAAACAGCACGCGGTCTATTTTCTTGCCAAGAATGCCGCCCAGCCAGGAATTGCGTCCCGGCCGGAATGCGCTGAGGACATCTGCCAGGGTTTCTTCCAGATCATGAATGGCATCAGGCCCGGCATTGAGGGCATTCAACACATCGACCAGCACAATCTGCCGATCAAGTTTTGCAAAATGGTCTTTGAAGAATGGTTTGACGACCAGGCTCTTGTAGGCTTCATAGCGCCGCTCGAGCAAGGCATAGAGCAGTGGTGTCCATGTTTTGGTTTCAGGTGCCAAGGGGCAAAATGTCAATGCGGGGGAGCCTGCCATATCGCCCGGCATCAGGAACCGGCCCGGAGGCAACATCGACAAGGCCCGATCTTCGTCCCGGCAGTCGCCCAGATATCTGGTGAACAATTCTGCGCCCGTCTGGGCGCTGACTTCCGCGTCCTCAGGCTCCTGCGAGAGCGTTTCGAGATAGTCCAGCCAGTCCTGTGCCAGATCCTGTCTGTCGGGTTTTTGCGCCAGACGCAGCGCAGACTCCGACCATGTGGCAAAATCCTTGTCGATCAGGGTCAGGTCGAGCAGCCATTCGCCGGGATAGTCGACGATATCGAGATGAATCTGGCTGGCCTTGAAAACACGGGTCCAGACGCTTTCCGATTCAAAGCTGAGTGTCAGACGTATCTCGCTGATCTGACGTGTGGAGTTCGGCCATTGCCGTTTGCTGACCAGATCACGCACATGGGCGCGATAGTCAAAGGTGGGGACACCATCATCCGGCTGCGGGCGCAGCGAGGCGCTGGCAATGCGGCCACGCGCCTGCGCGTCAAACAGCGCCAGCCGTCCGCCCTCCAGCAAATTATGCAGCAATGCGGTGATAAAAACTGTTTTTCCGGCGCGGGAGAGGCCGGTGACACCAAGACGCACGGTGGGGGTGGTGTAGTCATTCTTCAGCGCTTCCGCCTGATCACGGGTGGCGCGCGCGGCTTCGTCGAGAATATCCAATAGGTTCAAGCTTAAGTCTCCTGTTGGGGCGCAAGCCCTCAGCCAGACTTATGTAGGCACAGGAAGGGTCAGATGCAAAAAATGATCTACAGATCACGTGGTCGCAAATAGTCGATCAGTTTTGCCGAGTCGGCACTGATTTCGGCGAGGCTCGTGTCAAATTCCAGAACTGCAGCAGCGCCCGCAGGAAATTTGGTCTTCAGATCGTGAAAACGCGTAGAGTCATCCGTAACAGACAGATTTAACGCGGCATCCTGAATGGCAAAATTATGTCCGATGAGAAGCATGGTTTCGGGTGCACCTGCAGCTTGCGCTGCTGATCGGATTATGTCCGGATATTGTACTGCCTGTGCGTCATAGAGCGCACGGGTCAATGTCAAATGCACGGAGCCATTGAGCAGCAGCAGCAGGGGGGCGAGTGTCTTGCGGGTCCGCAAGGCTGTGGAACAGATGATTGCGTCAGGCAGATAGCGGCGCGTGATCAGCGCCTCGGCCATCTGTTGCGCCGCGTGACGACCGCGCGCATTCAATGGCCGGTCATGATCCGGCAATGCGGGGTCATTCCAGGAAGATTTGGCATGGCGCATGAGAATCAATCGGGTCATGCCGCCTTATAGCGCAGCAACTGCGACAGTTCCATGAAGTGATGTGGCGGGCAGGGTAGGCAGTCTGGGTTATCTTCTGGAAGGGAGGTGATACATCAGGCTTCCGCGTCGTCCACCTTTGTGGCCAGTTTCAGCTCTTCAAGTTCCTCGACCGTCAGGACATATAATTGGTCCTTGGGGGTTTCCATGGCCTTGATCCAGAGCGCCGGGTCAACGCCGTAATCGACCAGGGCCTGCTGGCACTGAGCACTGATCCTCTGGGCCTGATCCATGCCCTGTTGGATGCTGCCGAACGTGTTTGGTGGTGTGTAGACCTGATGGACGCCAACCCATGCTGATGCGTGGACTTCGCGCTCGATCCCGCCTGCCAACACCAATGGGCAGGAACTGGCGCAATAGCCATTGGCAACAATCCGTGTGTTCATATCGTTGTCGCGGATCAATTGCGCCATTGTCAGGGCATCCTGAACGGAGCCACCGGGCGAGTGCAGGACGATTTCCGTGATGACTTCCTCGCGCCCCAGAAGGGCGCGTTCAAACACGTCGGCAGTGCCTTGAGTAATGGTGCCGAATCCCAGCAGCGCGCCCTTGCCATCGCTTTTGAAGATCATCGCGCTTTTTTCCTGCAGGTCTGTTTCAATGCCGAATGGGCTGAGATCAGGTGCATTGCGGCCCGGACCCACAGGGCGGGAACTTGGAACATAGGGGCGAATTTGATCGCTCGGGCTGACCGGTGTCATCGGTACCGGTTCGCCGGTGTCTTCAATGCCGGCCAGGCGGTCTTCATATTGCAGATGGCGATAATCCAGCATCAGCACATAGCCTGCGGCGGAAACCATAGCGAGAAACACAAGCCAGAGCATTCCATCCTGAAAGTAGTCGGATGCTGTTTTGACGTGGGGTTCTATTGCAAGATCAGTATCGGTGTAGTTCATGAATCATCGACGCCTTGGTTCGCGCTCGTCGACGGGTTTGATCTGAGCGATTTTCGGGTCGTCGGGATGTACGTCCTCCGGCACGGCTTCATCGCGCTTCTGGTCTTCCTTGCTGCGGTCACGATCGAATTCTGTGCGGTAGCGCTCACGGCGATGGTCCTGCAGGCGATCATACAGCGACAAGGCCTGCACCATGTCTGCTGCTGTCATGGTGTTTTCAAATGCGTCCGGATCTTCCTCGCGGCGAATGGCAGCGTGAACGATGCAGAGAATGAATATCAGCACTGCGGGCATGAGATCGATGGAAATTGCGCCGGCCCAGCTGGGCATGAAATCATTGGCGTAGCGTAAAACAGCTTCGGGCGCCGATATTGGCACAAAGCGTTTGGGTTTGACGACTTCGCGGCTGAGAATTTCATTGGCCGCTTCGGACAGTGCCTCGCCCTGTCCACCAACTGCTTCGCGGACCCGTTCCACCATAGCGTTCTGGCGCAAAGCCAGATCCTGCGTGCTGCCATCGGCCACAGGTGCAATGAAGGTGCGGCTCAGATCATCGGCAGCGCGTTTGACAGATGGCGCGATGGATGTTTCCTGCAAGGAGGAAATAATGCCCGTCAGGGTCACGACTTCTTCGGAAAAGGCGTCACTGCGTGGTGCAATGGGGCCAGACGCTGATACCAGACGCCGCATCCGGTTGAGCTGCTCGCCGCCTTCTTCAAACAATTGCTTGACCGGTGCGCGGGAAGCTTCAACTTCGCGTGCCAGGCCATCCAATTGGGTGGACATCTGCCGCAGCAATTGCACGACAGTGCCAGAGCCCGACGTGCCTGTCAGAGCGCCTGAAGCCTCTTCTTCGCGGGACAGACGCTGAAAGCGGTCGGCGGCCAGTTGTATGTCGGGCAACAGACTTTGTGCAGCCAGAGCATTGTTGTGAGCCTCGCTGAGGTCTTGCTGATAGTCCTCGATGGTAACGGCCAGATGCTGTTCCAAAGCTGCACTGCCCGCCAAAGCCGCTGCATTCAGCCAGGATGACATGGCAATGATCATGACACTGCCCAGACCAATTGCCATGATGAGCAGACCGCGTGCGGATCCTGTGCGCAGATGGGGCGCGAACCTGATCAGGTAGGACCAGAAGGCATAAATACCGACGGACACGGCCACCGAATAGATGACCGCTCCAAAAAACACCAGATTGGCTGTGCCATCCAGAAGGCCGCGCACACCAAGATAGGTGTAGATGCCACTGGCCAGCGCCAGAATTGCCAACGTCACCTTTGTCGTGGCTTCCAGTGCCGATACGCCATTGCGTAAAGCTTTCGCCATTTTTGCCTCTTAAATCCCGTTCAAAATCATTCGCTCTTGAGATTAAGCCTAATTCGTGGCGAGTTGTCCTTAATTTTTGTGCATCTTGGCAAATTTCATGTCCTATCCGCAGACCTACTATTCTGAACGACTGCAACAAAAGCCGGAATCACAGTCGGTTTTGAGCGGGGAAACGCGCACAGATATCTGTATTGTCGGTGGCGGCCTCGCCGGGCTGACACTGGCTTTGAGGCTTGGGGAACAGGAGCAGAGGTGCACGCTTTTGGAGGCTGAACAGGTGGGCTGGGGCGCGTCCGGACGCAATGGTGGTTTTGTATCGCCGGGATTTGCGCAATCGGTGAGTGTGCTTGAAAAGAAGCTGGGCGTGGATGCTGCAAAGCGATTGTTTGCAGAAACAGTCAGAGCAACAGAATTGGTCCGCACACGCGCAAAGGCGATTGGCAATGTTATTGAGGGCGATGGGCTGTTGAAGCTGCAGCGCTACACTGCGCCCGATGTGCTACAGCGGTTTGTCGAGCACATGAACACAGTTCATGATTTGAAGTTCAAGATGTTGTCGCCGGACGCGCTGGCAGCCGAATTGAGCAGCGCAAGCTATCGCCACGCAATGCTTGATCCCCACACTTTCACAATTGATCCGCTGGCCTATGTCCATGGTCTCAAACACCAGGCTCTGGCAACCGGGCAGGTGGATCTGTTTGAAAAAACACCCGCGATCAAACTGGACAGGCAGGGGGCTCGATGGCGGGTTTCAACTCCGCAGGGCAGCGTCAGTGCCCAAACTGTTGTGCTGGCGGGGTCAGCCTATCTTGGCAATTTATATCGACCGCTGGCCGGCGCGGTTCTGCCTGTCGGGACTTATGTGGTCAGCACCGACAGCCTGGGACCTTCGCTTGATGAAGCAATCCGGTTTCGTGGCGCGTTGACGGATACGCGGCTTGCCGGTGACTATTATCGGCGTATCGAGGCTGACCAGCTGTTATGGGGAGGTCGGATCACAACACAAAAATCAGAGCCGCGCCGTCTCGCCGAACGGTTGAAACAACAGATTGTTGAAATTTATCCGCAATTATCCGACCTGCAAATCCGTCATGCCTGGTCTGGCCTGATGGGATATGCGGTTCATAAAATGCCGGTCATTGGCGAAATGGAGCCGGGACTTTGGTCCTGTACCGCCTTTGGTGGACAGGGCCTGAGCACAACTGCCATGGGCGCCGAGATGATCGCTGATGCGCTGGTTCATGGGGATGATCGGTGGCGGCAATTGCAACCATTTGACGTGCGCTGGGGTGGCGGACCAATTGGGCGCGCGGGCACGCAAATGGTGTATTGGGGGATGCAGTTGAAGGACCGCTGGCAGGAGGCGCGCGGTGCCTGAACGGGCTGCAGAGCGGCAAAAAATGCAGGGTTTGGTGCAATTTTTGCTGGGTGGTTTCTTCCGTTTTCTTCTGTGTTTTCTATAACTAATTGATTTTAAACGATTAATAATCTGGCATGACACTTGAAACACATTAATGAGCAGCGGCCGTGTCGTTGGCTATCGACCATTGGTGTAAAGTAGAGGAACTGTCATGGGTATTTTTGGGGCATTGAATACTGCCGTAAGCGGTTTGCGGGCGCAGTCATTCGCACTGGAAAATATTTCAGGGAATATCGCAAACTCGCAGACAACGGCATTCAAACGCCAGGACACCACATTCTCCGATTTGGTAACGGGTGGTTCAAACAACGCCCAGTATCAGACCGCTGGATCGGTGACCATGTTCTCGCGGTCCACCGCGACGGTACAGGGAGACATTGCTGCCTCCTCGATCAACACCCATATGGCGGTTTCCGGGGATGGATATTTTATCGTCCAGGAGAAAGTCAGCACCAGCGATAACCGGGCGATTTTTTCCGGGACAGACGTTTATACGCGGCGCGGTGATTTCACAATTGATGCTGAAGGCTATCTGGTCAACGGCTCAGGCTATTATCTGAAAGGTCTGGAACTGGACCCGACGACGGGCAATCCGGTTGGCAGTGTTCCCGAACTGATCCAACTGTCGAATGATTTCCTGCCGGCGCAGGCGACCCAGGAGATCGACTATCGCGCCAATCTGGCGAGCTTTCCTCTGACTGCCAATGCTGACCCAGACATTGAAAACAGCGAATTGCTGAACCCAATCAACTTTTCCGCCGATCCGGTTGCCTCGTCAACGGCTGCCAGCACAATAACGGGCACTGGAGCAACACTGGCTGTGGATGCGATAGCGACGGAATCCGGAACGACAGATTTGTCAGCCTTGTCGTCCGCAGGGGGCACGCTGATACTGAATGGCACGAGCATTACAATCAATCCGGCAGATGATGCCACTGCACTTCTAGCGGCCATAAACCTTGAAACCGGCACCACCGGCATATCGGCCAGCCTTGGTACTGCCAATGAACTGATACTGGATTCTGCTGACGCCGATACGAATATCCTGATCGACTCTGGTTCAACAGTGACCCTGTTGGCAGAGCTTGGGCTTTCAGATGGGTCTTCATTGGCCACAAACCTGATTTCTCAGGGGGCCGTCACGCAGGGCGAAACGCTGACTGTTGAAGTTGCGTCAGCGGGTCCCCAGACCATCACATTTGGAACCGGGGTAGGCGAAATATCGACCCTTGCAGAACTGAATACCGCTCTTGCCGGGCTTTCCGGCGTAACAGCCAGCGTCAATCAAACGACAGGTGATATTTCGATTGAGGCAATATCTGCAACTGCCAGCCTCACTCTCGGCGGTACAGTGGATGAGGATGTGTTTGGCGTCACTGCAGGTGATTATCTGCCCGCAGCTGGCGTGGTTGTTGCCAATGACAACACAGCCTTTATCAGCAGTTCGGTGAGCGGTGGAGCGATTACCGTTTATGATGAAAACGGATCGCCCGTGAATATTCAGTTTCGTTGGGCCAAGGTCGACAGTGACGATAGTGGCGGTACCGATACATGGAACATGTTCTATCTCGAAGATCCCGATGCGACAGGGACAGAAACCCAATGGCGCAATATTGGACAGAGCTACACATTTGGTTCTGATGGCACGCTCAACCCTGTCATCAGTCAAATCACGCTTAGCGGACTGGTTGTGGATGGATCTGCGCTCGGTGACATCAATCTGGTTCACGGCTCTGGCGGGCTGACCCAATATGATGATCCTAATGGCAATGTTCAGGTCAATGATTTTGCGCAGGATGGTTTGTCGTCTGGTGAACTGGTTGGCATTCAGGTTGCCGATGGCGGCAAAATTGTTGCAAATTACTCCAACGGTTTGAGCCTCAACATCGTGGAAATTCCTTTGGTGTCTTTCAACGCCGACAATGGATTGCTGCGACTTGATGGTGGCGCCTTTGAGGCAACGTCAGAATCCGGTCAGGCCATCCTGGATGCTTCCGGTGCAATCGTCGGTCAGTCGATTGAGAACTCCAACACGGATATTGCGGATGAGTTTTCCAAGCTGATCGTGACGCAGCAGGCTTATTCCGCCAATTCCAGGATCGTTTCCACAGCAGACGAGATGCTCCAAGAAGCACTGAACATGGTCCGTTAGATATGGAGCAAGCTCCAGTTTTCTTGACTGCGACTTGCTTCAGGAGGCACTGAAATGGGACTGACATCCGCGCTATCCATGGCACTGTCCGGGCTGAATGCCAATCAGCGCGGGCTTCAGCTTACTGCGACGAATATCGCGAATGCGGATACACCCGGCTATACAGCAAAGACAATCGACCAGAGATCGCTTGTTGAAGATGGAAGGGTTATCGGCCTTGAGTCGACCCGCATTCAGCGTTCGCTTGATGAAGCGATACAGACTCAGTTGCGCACGGAGAGTGCAAGCGGTCTGTACGCGGACCGGATCAGTACCTATCAATCGCGTCTTGATGAATTGTTTGGCACGCCTGGTGGCAGCAACGGGCTGGATGTTCTTTTCAGCGAATTCACAAGCGCGCTGGAAGGACTGGCGACCACACCTGAAAGCTATATCACCCGATCAGAGGCAATCATAACCGGACAGGTTCTGGCCGGTCAGCTGAACTCTCTCAGCGGCGACGTGCAAACGATGCGGCAGGAGAATGAATCTTACCTGCGTGAAAGCGTCGACGAGATGAACGCCGCGCTTCAGAATATACAGCGCCTGAATGACAAGATCCTCTCCAGTTCCTCAAGCCCGACCGGTACGGCCGATCTTGAGGATCAGCGGGACATGTATGTTGATCAGTTGGCGCAATATATGGACGTGCGTGTTTCCAAGGATAGCCGAGGTGGCATACGCATCAATACCGCCGGTGGTGCTTCCCTGTTTGATGGCAGGGCTGCGACTCTGGAATATGATGGCCGGGGCCAGATGACACCCCAGTCAGAGTACAGTTTCAACTCTGATGACAGAAGCGTTGGTACCATTAATCTGGTGACCTCCAGCGGCTCACGGGTCGATCTGCTGCAACCGGGTTTGCTGCGCAATGGGTCCATTGCGGCTGCGCGTGACCTCAGAGATGATGTTCTGGTGGAAGCGCAGGCACAGCTGGATCAGTTCGCCTCGGCGATGGCTTTGGCGCTTGGAACGCGAACCGAAGAAGGCACGGCAGTTACATCAGGCACCCAGGATGGGTTCGATCTGGATCTGACCGGGCTGCAGGCAGGCAACCCCATCAGCCTGACTGTTTCGAATGTATCGAGCGGCAGTCAAAGCACGATCAGTTTTGTACGTGTGGACGACCCTGAATCTCTGCCGCTGTCTGATGGTGTAACCGGCCGTTCGGATGACACGGTCATTGGCATCGATTTTTCCGGCGGGCCAAGTTCTGTCATTGCACAGATACAATCAGCGCTGGGTGGTAGTTTTCAGGTCTCCGATCAGGGCGGTGATACGGTTCGAATTCTGGATGACGGTGTTGTCAACGCTGTTGAGATTGTCAGCTTTGATGCGCAAATCACTTCGACTTCGCTGACCGATGAAGGTGTGGCGCTGCCGTTTTTCACAGATGTCGGCGGTGCGGCGTTTTCCAATTCTCAGGATGGAACGCCACAGCTTCAGGGCTTCTCCAGCCGGATATCGGTGAATGCAAACCTGATTGAAGACAATAGCAGGCTGGTGGTCTACGAGACCGGTCCAGACACGCTGGATGGTGATTCAACCCGGCCACTGTTTCTGTTCGACGCTCTGACCGGAACGGTCAATTCCTACGCATCTGAAAGCGGTATCGGCACGGCATCTGCGCCCTTCACAGGGACAGTTGATGACATGGTATCCCAAATCATCTCGGTGCGTGGGGCCGAGGCGGAGCAGGCGGCCAACAATGCGCGCAGCCAAAACAGTGTTGTTGAAATTCTGGAAAACAGGTTTGCTGAAAGCACCGAAGTTTCGATTGATGAAGAACTGGCCCGACTGGTGGAGCTGCAAACTGCCTATGCGGCCAATGCGCGGGTCATGCAGGTGGTCCAGGAATTGCTCACAACTATTTTAGGAATATAGAATGGTTGATCCTCTTGTCGGCTCACGCTCTACAACAGTTGTCCGCGATCTTATGCAGTTGCGTGAGCAGATGGCGGGCTTTGAGCAACAGATCGCGACCGGTCGGAAGTCGGAGACCTATGCGGGGCTTGGCAATGAACGAAGCCTGTCAATCGCGTTTCGCAGCGATGTGTCCCGGCTGGAATCCTACCAATCCAGCATCACATTGGTTGAACTGCGCCTGAGCATTTCTGATCAGGTGTTGACGCGCATGGATGGCGTAGCCTCCGAAGCACGCGGCAGCATGGATCCAAATATCTACCAGCTTGTCGGAGAAGGCAAGACGCAGGGTCAGGTCACATCCTACAATCTGTTGGGTGAAACGCTCTCCATGCTTAATTCCGAGGCTGGTGGGCGCTATTTGTTCGGTGGACAGGATGTCTCCAGCAAGCCGGTAGAAACCATCAATGCCATCATGGATGGAGAGGGTAATCGCGCCGGATTTGTGCAGCACCGCGACGAGCGGTTGCTGGCTGATACGGGTGCAGCCGGAACCGGCCGGCTTGACGTCACGCAACCATCGACCACACAAGTCCAGTTGGGTGAGGATGGCGTGCATCCGTTCGGCCTGAAAATTGATGGTGTTTCCAATGGGCTGACCAATACGGTTCTGACCGGTCCTTCTGCAGCACCTGCAACTTTCGATGTGGCTTTCAGCGGTCAGCCGATTGCCGGTGAAACGCTGACGGTCAGTGTGACATTGCCCGACGGCACAGCACAGAATATCGAGCTGGTTGCAGCCCCGGCCGGACAGGGCGGCGACAATGCATTTGAAATTGGCACGACGCCAGACGAAACGGCAGCAAATCTGGCCGCAGCCCTGACGGATACGCTGGAGCAGCTGACCGCTGTTGACGTGCGCGCTGCATCTGCAATTGCCGCCGGCACCGACTTTTTTGATTATGATGGAGGCGGAGTGCCTCAGCGGATCGATGGTCCGCCGTTTGACAGTGCAACAGCGCTGCGGGATGGAACCGAGGCCGATACGGTTTTCTGGTACACGGGTGAAAACGGGACAGACCCGGCGCGCAGTTCAGCGACTGCACGGATTGATGACAATCTTACCATTTCCTATGGTGCGCGTGCGAATGAGGATGCGTTTCGGGTCCTGGTGCAAAACCTTGCTGTTTTCTCCAGCAGTACGTTCACGGATGGTGATCCGAATGATGAAGCACGCTACAGTCAGTTGGCTGACAAAACTTTGCAAAACATCTCTTATCCCGCAGGTGTTCAGAAACTGGAACAGATCGCGGGTGAACTGAGTGCAGCGCGTAGCGCGGCCAACAATGCGAACACCCGCCATACCATCAAGACCGGAACATTGCAGTCCCTGGTGGATGGTATTGAAGGTGCTGATTTGAACGAGGTTTCTGTCAGTCTTCTGACTCTGCAGACCCGTCTGGAAGCCAGCTATCGCGCGACATCAATTCTGTTTAATATGTCGCTGGTGAACTATATCTAAAGATTGTTTACAGAAATCCAGGCGTTGGCTCTTGATGAGCCAGCGCTGAGTGGCATGAATTGTTGTGGGTGAGTACGGGTGGTCTGCCGTTGCCGGCAGACGACTGTGCCAAGTTGCGCTAGCCGCGCAGACCGCCAGCAATTTCCCGATTGATCGAAACCAGGGAAGGCAGCAGTGTCTTGTCCATCCGGCCTTCAGCCAAGCGGGTTTGCTTGAATACGAAGATGCCAAGATTTGCGATGTTTTCGCGAATGTTCTGTGGGAGCGGGCTGTCTTCTTCAGTGACGGCTGTCACGAAAAGGGTCCAGATCTTCTTGTTGTAAGCGAGGGCATCGCGCATTGTATCGCGATCAAGGGCTTCACCATTGCTCACGTCTTCCATACGATGAGCTGCTTTGAGCAGAAGCCGCGCTTCAACCTGCCGTGGGCTAGACGTTGCCTGTTGAGTCTTCTGATAAACCTGCGCTGCCTGTTGCATGTGCGAGCAACTCCCCTTCATAAGCGATCAGAGCTTTTGTGGCTCTAAGGGCTTTATACAAATCATTCGTTAATATCAGGTTATTAATTGCTTCAATGTGCGCGATTGTGCTGGGAGCTGCGGCAACTATCTCATTGATTAGTTTGAAGTAATCGGAATGATGCTGTTCTGGCGTATCAGAAAGATACATGGTCTGGACCACCAGCGCGACGCATTTGGCCGGTGTGTCGGCCTGCTCGGGCAGCAATATGTCTTTGGCGCGCAGGATTGGCGTGTTGCCGTCGATGGTCAGCTTGGTCCGCTGCTCGCCATTGGTGATGACGGTTTTGCCAACAATCATTTTTTCATGGGGTTTCAGTTCAACACGCAGTGACATGGCTTAATCCTTCTCCGTCCAAGTATAACACAACGGAACCAGTAACAAAAAAAGGCAGGTGCCGAAGCACCTGCCTTCTCAATTCATATTTCTTGCGGGTTTTAGAGCAGCCGCAGAACGTTCTGATCGGCCTGAGAAGCCAGGGAGAGCGCTGTAGAAGACAGGGACTGACGTGTCTGGAGCGACAGCAGGTTCGCGCCTTCTTCGTTCAAATCAGCCAGAGTAAGGTTGGCTGCACCTGTTTCCAGAGTGTTGATTGTTTCCTTGGTGAAGCTCTCACGAGTTTCCACCACGGACAGATTGGAACCGAATTTGGATGCCTGTGACCGCAGCGTTGAAGTCGCGGTATCCAGTGTCGCCAAAGTGGCTTCGATGGTTGCATCTGTATCAAAGTCACCGCTCGTAACTGAACTTAGTCCAAGGCCGGCGCTGTCGAACGTAACGCCACCGATGTTCAGCGAGCTGGAACCATCTTCGTTGAAGACAACTTTCAGATCATCGCCATCAAGCAGGTTCTTACCGTTGAAGCCAGCATCGTTTTTCAATTCGTCAATCTGAATCAGGAGCTCATTGAAGTCATTTTCCAGATCTTCACGACGGTTTGTGCCACCGGTGGTGACCGGGTCAATGGCTGTTGTTGTCAGGTCAGAGCCGAAGCTGGTGAGGCCTGTGCCACCCAATGTAACGCTGTCTGTATCTTCAGCAGCCGTCACGGTCAGGTTACCATCAACATCGATAGAGGCTGCTGCAACTTCGTCATTATCAGTGACATAGGCTGCCAACTGAGTTTCCAGGTCATCACGTGTGCTGGTGGCCGAGAAGGTGTAGGAGAACGCCGCCCCTCCAACATCGATGCTCAGATCATCGCCAGCTAACGCAGCCAGATCGGCATTTGTTGTGTCAGCAGTGTCACCTGAAGTCACGCCGAGAGCTGTCAGAACGCCAGCAGTCGAGTTGGTGTTCGGATCGATTGTAACGGTTTCGCCGGTTGCGCCAGCAGTGATTTCAAGGTTGCCGTCACCGTTGATGGCTGCACTGTTTCCATCTGCATCCAGAGCGGTGTTGATGGCTGCAATAACGTCAGAGATTTCTTCACCGGACGCAATATCGATGCCGACATTGGAACCTGCATAGGCACCTGAACCACTGTCAAAGAAGTCGAATGTGTAAGTGTTTGAACCAACGGACAATTCAAATGAGTCGCCATCAGCAGCAAGCTGAGATGCTGACAGATCAGTTGTAGAGTCTGCCGTATCGGCTGATGTTACACCCAATGCAGTAAGGAAACCGGCCGTTGAGTTGGTGTTTGGATCGATTGTGATCGTGTCTGCAACGTCACCAGCAGTGATTTCAAAGTTGCCTGATCCGTTGATGCTCGCCCCATTGCCATCAGCAGAGAGTGCACCATCGATTGTGGCAATTGCATCAGCGATTGTTTGGCTGCCCTCAATGTCAATACCGATATTACCGCCAGCATATGCGCCACCACCACTGTCAAACAGGTCAAACGTATAGGTATCGCCGCCAATGGAAAGCTCGAAGGAGTCTGCCGCTGCACCAAGGTCAGAAGCCGCGTCACCAGCAGTCAGTGCGCCACCTTCCAGAACAGCTTCAACAGGTGTTCCAGCAAGATCGTTGGTAGCGGAGCCTTCAAGTGTTGCGGCTGTGTCTGCGCCAATTGCTGCGCCTGAACCCGTTGCTGTGGCAATGGTTGTCGTGCCGCCTGTAATGCCGGACGATGTCTGCAGGGCCTGACGCGCTGTCGCCTGAGCAGCCTCAACCAGATCTGTAATCGCTGAAATGCCATTGTCGGCAGCTTCCAGTGTCTGTGTCGCGTTTCCGACCGAGTCGAGCAGGCGGCTCAGATCGCTTGCGCGGCTGTTCAAGGAAGACGCTGTGAAAAAGTTGGTTGGATTGTCCAAAGCAGAGTTGACTTTGAGGCCTGTGGAGAGGCGCTCCTGTGTTTTCGTAAGCAGGTCAGATGTGCTTTGCAGGGAAAGCAGATTGCCGCGCACGGCTTTGGAAAGTGTAATATCAGATCCCATGGTAGTTGTCCTTTCTTGGAACTCAACAAATGCAGCCCGCTTCTGGGGCGCTGTCGCAAACTGCCAAGAAAGGTTCTAACGACAGGTTAACGCGCCTTAATTAAGCCGCTGTATTGGCAGGATGTTTAACATTTTGCTACCATAACGTTTAAAATGTCTGAGCCCTGCAATTAGTGGTGCATCGTCATGATTGGAGCATGTCTTGTTTATAGGGAACCGTTTGATGTCCCGGAACCATTGGTTGGCAGAGACAAGCAGTGGAGCGGGTGAATGGGTCAAAACGTTCCGGAAACAACACGCACCGGAAACCGACGCACAGACCCAAAGACTCACTAGACCATGTGGTAGCCTACCAGCCCATCCCAAATCAGTTTCAGTGATATCAGGAAGAGCGCGCTGTACATAATGCGATAAAAGGCGGTCTGACTCACGACCTTAACCAACCATATGCCGATCAGGGTTGAGACAAAGGCCATCGGCATCAAAACCGCCGAGGTGGTCAGATTGGTCGTATCAAACTGTCCCAACGCAAAATATGGGATCATCTTTATCGCGTTCATTGCGGCAAAGAAAATCACCGACGTACCGGCAAAGATACGTCGATCCATTTTCAACGGCAGGGAGTAGAGCTGATAGGGTGGTGCGCCGGAGTGACTGACAAAACTGGTGTAACCTGCACCAAACCCGGCGACAGCTGCCTTATAAGGGTTTCTCGGTTTGGGTGGACCAATGTCTTTCCAGAAGAAGTGTTTCAACGTGAACAGCAATGTCATGATGCCAAGTAAAAGCCTGAGCATTGCGTCATCGACATAGATTGCTGTGGCCCAGCCTACAGCGATTCCGGCAATTCCGCCAGGCAGCATGTCTTTCAACATCTGGCCGTCAAACACGCCCCAGTAGGATCTGATCGCCACGACATCCATTATAAGAAGAATGGGGAGCATGATTGCTGCTGCCTGAACCGGCGAAATGACTAGTGCCATGATTGGCACGCCAAACAGTGCAATCGCCCCCAGGCCGCCTTTTGAGATTCCAACAAACAAGACTGCGGGGATTGCTGCCATATAGAAATAAGGGTCTGTAATCATCTGATCTAAATGCCTTTAGACAACGCGCTGTGCAAGCCCTTTTGCAGCCCTGATCAGCAAAATGGCGATTATTCTACGGGGTATGACGGTGCAAGTTTTGACCTGCTTTTGCGGCTTTGAATTGACTGGCATGCGCCAGCGCTAGGTAACTGTTTTAAGGTTTAACATCAAATATTATTACTGATTTTTTAAATTAGCTTATTATCAGTTAATCCTTATAATTTATTGAGATAAAACATAAAAGTATAAGGTTTTCCAACTTTTCTCTCTCTAAAAGACATTTTCAACCGTGCGTTCCATGTTCGGAATTGATGTGTCTTGTGCTCACCCCCAGCCTAAAGTGTTACCACCAAGGTTCAGTGGACAGATGTTGGTTGCTCTCCTAATGTTCGTAAAACATTTGTTTGCGGATGCCGGGGAGGGATTTGCCTGTGACAAGCCATTATTCTGATATCTACAGGAACTGGGAAAGCGATCCTGAGTCGTTCTGGTTGAAGGCTGCCGAGAGCATCGACTGGATAAAGCCTCCAAGCCGCGCGTTTGATGCGGAACAGGGTGTTTATGGACGCTGGTTTCCAGATGCTGTTGGAAACACCTGTTATAATTGCGTGGACAGGCATGCTGACCGAGGCAGACCAGGTCAGGCTGCGATCATCTATGACAGCCCGATCACAGGAACAAAGCGGAGCATATCCTATTCGGAACTGAAACAGGATGTCTCTGCGCTGGGCGCGGTTTTGCGCAATCATGGCGTGGAAGCCGGTGATCGTGTCGTGATTTACATGCCGATGGTTCCGGAAGCCGTCATTGCGATGTTGGCATGTGCCCGCATCGGCGCCATTCACTCAGTTGTGTTTGGCGGGTTTGCTGCCAATGAACTGGCCAAGCGCATTGATGACTGCCAGCCCAAACTCATTGTCAGTGCGTCCTGCGGGATCGAACCGAACCGAATTGTCGAATACAAGCCTTTGCTGGATGAGGCGATTCATCTGGCAAACCACAAGCCCGAAGCGTGCCTGATCTTTCAGCGCGAACAGTCTGTCGCGACAATGATTGACGGTCGTGATTTTGACTATGGCGAGGAATTGTCGGAAGCAAAGGTTCTGGGCCAGACCAGTGAATGTTTGCCCATGAAGGCAACAGATCCGCTGTATATTCTGTATACATCGGGCACAACGGGTCATCCAAAAGGGGTTGTACGTGATACTGGCGGCCATATGGTTGCCTTGAAATGGTCGATGTCCGCCGTTTACGGCATGGAGCCGGGTGACGTGTTCTGGGCCGCTTCTGATGTCGGCTGGGTGGTGGGGCACTCTTATATTGTCTATGCGCCGCTGCTGCATGGCTGCACCACACTTCTGTTTGAAGGTAAACCCGTCGGCACCCCGGATCCTTCCACTTTCTGGCGGATCATCGAAGAGCATCAGGTGGCTGCACTGTTCACCGCCCCCACTGCTTTCAGGGCGATCAAGAAGGAAGATCCAACAGGTAAATATCTGGAAAAACACGATGTTTCCTGTTTGCGAACATTGTTCCTGGCTGGAGAACGTGCCGATCCCGATACGATTTCCTGGGCTGAAGACCGTCTCAGGGTGCCGGTAATCGATCATTGGTGGCAGACTGAAACCGGCTGGGCCATTGCAGGAAATCCAGTTGGATTGGGTGCTTTGCCGGTCAAGAAAGGCTCTCCATCTGTGCCGATGCCGGGCTATGATGTTCAGGTGTTGAATGATGAAGGCCACGGTGTGGCGGCCGGAACACTGGGCAATATCGTGGTGAAACTGCCCTTGCCACCGTCTTGCCTGCCCACATTGTGGAAGGACGAAGACCGGTTTCACGAGGCCTATCTGGCAGAGTTTCCAGGTTACTACAAAACGGGTGATGCAGGATTCATTGATGAGGACGGATATGTGTTCATCATGTCGCGGACCGATGACATCATCAATGTGGCGGGGCACCGTCTGTCGACCGGGGGAATGGAGGAAGCCATCGCCAATCATCCGGATGTGGCTGAGTGTGCCGTCGTTGGAATGAATGACACTGTAAAAGGGCAGGTCCCGATCGGCTTTCTGATCCTCAATTCGGGCGTGGAGCGTGGCAATGCGGTGATTGAAGCTGAAGTTATCAAACTGGTCCGTGATACCATTGGACCCGTCGCTGCCTTCAAGAATGTGGTGACGGTATCGCGTCTGCCAAAAACAAGATCTGGAAAGATTCTTCGGGCGACCATGCAGAAAATCGCAAACAAGGAAGCCTATCTTATGCCAGCAACCATTGATGATCCGGCGATCCTTGATGAAATCGCCACGGTGTTGGAGGCTCGTTGACGCTGCTGGGTCCCTGAACCATTGTCTCCTTGAACTTGGCCGCTGAAAACGGCATGGTCCGCTCAGTGCAATCAGCGTAGGATTTTTCATGACATTGGATGGTAAAACCGCAATTGTGACAGGTGGCGCAAAAGGTATTGGCCTCGCCTGCGTGCGCCGCTTTCTGGAGCAGGGCGCGCAAGTTGTGATTGCTGATGTTGATGAAAAAGCGGGTAATGATGCAGAGGCATCCCTGTCGGGTTTGGGGGTGGTCAATTTTGTGCATTGCGATGTTGGCGACCGGCTTTCCGTGCGCAATCTGATGGCCGCAACGCTTGACAGCTTCAACGTGCTGGATGTTCTGGTCAACAATGCGGGCATCATTCACAGCGATGATTTTCTGGATATTTCCGAAGAGGATTTTGACCGGGTCATTCAGGTGAATTTGAAGGGTGCTTTTCTGTGTGGACAGGCTGCGGCCCGACAGATGGTCGATCAGATTGAAGAGGGACGTGCGCCTGGTTCAATCGTCAACATGTCCAGTATCAACGCTCAGGTTGCCATTCCAAACCAGGTGCCGTATTCGGTCTCCAAGGGTGGTATTCAGCAATTGACGAAAGTGATGGCGCTGTCGCTTGCAACGCACGGCATTCGGGTCAATGCCATCGGCCCTGGTTCCATCAACACCGATATTCTGGCGTCCGTAAACAATGATCCTGAAGCCAAGAACCGGATATTGTCCCGCACCCCGATGGGGCGCATTGGTGAAGCGTCCGAGATTGCCTCAATCGCAGCGTTTCTGGCGTCCGATGACGCCAGCTACATAACCGGCCAGACGATTTATGCCGATGGCGGACGGCTGGCTCTGAACTACACTGTGCCGGTGAAGGCAACCTGAGAGCCTTGGCGGGAATCTAAGGTCGAGCCCGTCAGTTTGCTTGCGATTGTGCAGTGCAATATGTCATAATGGTGCAACGATTTTTAAAAAGGCCACCGCCATGACTGGAACGATCATTACCATAGCCCAACAAAAGGGTGGTTCAGGCAAAACCACTCTGACCGCGCATATGGCCGCAGCTGCGCTGCTCTCAAAGGCGGGCGCATCTGTCGCGTTGCTGGATATCGATCCGCAGGGCAGCCTTGGAGAGTGGTTCGAGGCGCGTGAAAACCGGCTGGGGGAAGAGGCGGCCGGCTTCAGTTTTCGCACTGCCAGCGGATGGGGTGCGCGGCGTGAAGCACGCGCAATGGCGCGGGATCATGATTTCGTATTTGCTGATACTCCTCCAAAATCCGACCGTGAGGCTCAACCTGCTATTGAAGCGGCCAATCTGGTGCTGATCCCGATGCAGCCATCGCCGGTTGATTTGTGGGCGACGCAGTTATCTCTGGATCTGGCGGAGAAAGAGGGTGTCCCGGCGCTTGTGATCCTGAACCGCGTTCCGCCCCGCGCAAAGCTGACAGGTGAAATATTGGAGGCTCTCAAGGACCACACGCCTTCGGTGGCAAAGACGATGCTGGGAAACCGCACAGCCTATGCTGCGGCGATGGGAAAGGGCAGTTCGGTGCTGGAAGAGGCTGGCAACAAGCTTGCCGCTGAAGAAGTGCAGGCTCTGTTCAAGGAAATTCAAGCCGCCCTGAAGCGCTAGATTTCCAACCCTGCTCTTCAGTCAATTGGACATTCCCCGTTTGAAAAGGGGAATGTCCAAATCAGTGGCTACTCTGTGCCGTCTGTATCGTCAGGGATGGGATCGCTGCTTTTCAGATTTTTCAGTTTAGCGAAGACCGCATCTGCATCCAGTTGTTCTTCTTGTTTTTGCATTTCGGACGCAGTTGGCATGTCAGCGCCGCCGAACAGGGCTGCACTGGCGCGTTCCAGCGCATCCAGTGATGTGGTCTCTTCCGGCGACAACAAGGTCATGCCTTCTTCTTCGACCGGCTTGGCTGGCGCATCCTTGGCGGATTTGGTGACTTCCATATCCAGATTGATCTGGCTGCACAGGCCAAGCGTCACAGGATCCATTGGTGTCAGATTGGCTGAATTCCAATGGGAGCGGTCCCGAATGGCTGCAATCGTCGGTTTGGTTGTGCCAACAAGACGAATGACCTGGGAATCTTTCAATTCCGGGTGGTTGCGCACAAGCCATAAAATGGCATTCGGACGATCCTGACGGCGCGAAACAGGCGTGTAGCGTGGCGCGCGGCGCTTGGTTTCCGGAACCCGCACTTTCGGTGGGGAAAGTGTCAGGCGATATGCGGGATCATTCGTCGCCTTGTCAATTTCCTCACGGGTCAGCTGACCGGTCTGGATGGGGTCGAGCCCCTTGATGCCCTGGGCAAATTCGCCATCAGCAATGGATTTGACTTCCAGCGGATGCAGCTTGCAGAAAGCAGAAATCTGGTCAAATGACAGGCCTGTATTGTCAACCAGCCAGACGGCTGTTGCTTTGGGCATCAAAAGAGTAGTGGCCATGTGTTATCCTCGCATTGCTGAACGGGTACGGCAGACAAAATTCTCCGCCTGCCGCCAGCCATTTTTCTTGAGCTGGAGCGCCGCACCGAACAAATGTGTTGATGGGAATTTCGCCCTATATACGGCGCTTTTGCCGCTTGCGCAATGTGTGTCTGCCATTAGATCGGATTTTATCTTTTATCGGCTCTAATGCTCCAGGCTCAGGACGATTTTTCCAATGTGAACGCCGGACTCCATGAAGGCGTGTGCTTCTGCCGCCTCTTCAAACTTGAAAACCTTGTCGATCCTGGGCGTGATCGTGCCGTCTGCAATTAGCGGCCAGACTTCGGTTTCCAACTCCTTCGCAATCCTGGCTTTGGCTTCCACCGATTGGGGACGCAGGGTTGAGCCGGTGTGGGTCAGGCGTTTGATCATCAGCCTTGTGAAATCCACCTCGGCAATGGCACCGTTGAGGAAGGCGATTTGGATGATGCGTCCTTCAATGGCGGCTGCGCGGTAATTGCGTTCAATGTAATCGCCACCGACCATGTCGAGAATGACATTGGCCCCCGCACCGCCGGTGATGTCTTTGACGGCGCCGACGTAATCAGTGCTCTGGTAGTTGATGGCATGATCTGCGCCAAGTGTTTTGCAGGCCTCGCATTTTTCATCTGTGCCAGCTGTTGCGATGACCATTGCTCCACGTGCTTTTGCAATCTGAATCGCCGTTGTTCCAATCCCGGAACTGCCGCCATGAATGAGCAGCGTTTCGCCACTTTGCAGCGCGCCACGCTGGAAGACATTGGTCCACACTGTGAAGAAGGTTTCCGGCAGGGCTGCAGCCTGGATCATGTCCAGACCTTTTGGAATTGGCAGTGCATGGGCCTCGGGAATTGCGACATATTGCGCATAGCCGCCGCCGGGGCACAGGGCACAGACGGTGTCGCCCACCTTGTAGCGACTGGTATTGCGACCCAGTTTGACGATGGTTCCGGCCACTTCCAGCCCCGGCAGATCGGACGCGCCTTTGGGCGGTGGATAGGCCCCCTGGCGCTGAAGGATATCCGGTCGATTGACGCCAGCAGCGGCAACCTTGATCAGGATTTCGCCCTCATAAGGAATGGCAATCCGTCGTTGCTCGGCTTTCAGGACTTCAGGGCCGCCTGGCTCTTGAATGGCGATCACCTGCATTGAATCGGGAAGGGAGGATGACATTTGAAAACTCCTGATTTTACGGCCTCAAGAATGAATGACGCTCGAAAGACGAAAATTCGTTTAAATCACAAATATTTACGAGGTTTTTGGGAAATCCGTCTGAGTTTTGAATTTCCGATTGGTAAGGTCATAATAAGGCAGCGGGGTAGCAAAGCATAGAAATTAAGGTCAACTGGCTCTCCTTTGCCATCAGATTAGACATGGCCCTCAGGTGGTTCCAGCAACGGAGGCATCTTGTCACCATCAGTGCAGAAATTTGAGCCTGGTGGATTGTGCCGGATCAACAATCAACTGCAACAAGATGCCAATTGGCGAAGTCACATTGGCCGTAAATAAATCAGTTCAGCAGGAGCATGTTTGCGACACGCATTTATTCGGACAAAAGTGTAAAGGGCCAATGTTCTTTCATGCTTCCTGAATTTATTGAGTGCGCTAATTTTGCACCACGTAACTTCGGTCTTAACTATTTGTTATCTTATTTTGGGACGGACCTGAGAATTGGTGTTACCGGTTCTTTGCCAAGCGGGGGCTGCTTTTTTCAGTTCAGGTGAAACAAGAGACTGCCACCCGGGGAATGCGCTGCAATTGGGCGCTATTTCAACGACACTGGAATTGGTCAGTTTGCTGCCCATCGCTGTTGCGAGCCATGGTTATGCACAAGGCAATGACGCCTTGTGAACAATCGTGCCTCGGAGTGACCAGCGTTGTCCCATATTGCAAATCCCGTTTTAGAAAAATTGCGTCTTGTTTGGGGTGCATTTGGGAAATTGACCCAAATTTTGGCTGCAACATTGTTGATATTCACTCTGTGCGGCGCTGGTCAGGCCAATGCATTGTCTTCTGTGCCTCCCACAGGGCCGATCCCTTTGGGGACGTGCACGGTGTCGATTTTCTCAGACGGGGCAAAGGCTTATGTAACCCTGACTACTAGCGGCCCATCTGGACAAACATTCCATAGTGGTGGGACGGCGTGGGGCTTGAATGGGGTGGAGACACACGATGCTGGCACGGGCAGTCCCCACCAGTCTATCACATCGAGTGCCATCCAGACCTGCTTCTTCAGCCCCGGGAGTGTCACTCTTCTTGAGCAAAATGGGGCTGACAACGGGTCTTACGCATTAGATGATTATATGGGTTTCAGTTTCCAGATGGATGGTTCGAGCTACGAATATGCCTTGTCCGGAGCTGATAGTACCCAGCAGATAACAAACGGGGGGACGCCGACCGACACGACAGCGCCTTCCGTGGAAATCCTCGGCGCGCCTGCGGTTATTTTCGGGGTCGACCCGTTTGACGTCACCATAGAATTTTCTGAAGATGTGCTGAACTTTGTTGCAGGTGATGTATCCGTCACCAAAGGGTCGGTTACCGGATTTACGGTCGTTGACGGCAACACATTCATTGCGACCATCACTCCGACTGGCGCTGGCGAGGTGACGATTGAAGTCGCTGCCGCTGTTGCCAAGGACGCTGCCGGCAATGACAACACTGCCGCTACTCCTGTTACCATCGGCAATACGATTGTTGAGGATACGCAAAAGGACATTGCGTCCTTCATGCTGAACAAGGCCAGCCAGATTCTTTCCAATCAACCTGATCTGACGGGCTTTCTCCACGGAACAAATTCTGGTGGTGGTGGTGGACCGCTGGGCTATCTTGGCATCAATGGTAATGACGACAACATGGATTTCTCCTTTTCCTCTTCGTTGAGCAAGGTCGATCGTGCAAGAGCTGAATCCCTTCAGCAGCTAGCGACGCGCCGGGTGTCGGATGCTCATAGCGCCCTGACATTTGCTGCCGAAGCGCCAAATGCGGCTTATGGTGAAGGTTTGGCAGGCAATGGATACATGCCAACGCGAAAATACGATATCTGGACCCAGATTTACGGCTCAACCACAAGTGCTGGCGACAGTGACAGTACCTTCTGGATCGGCTATCTGGGTGCGCATTATTTTGTAACACCCGACATGATCATTGGTGGCCTGGTTCAGCTTGACTGGGCCGATGAAGACAATGGCAGCACAGGAAGTTCTGCAGACGGGCAGGGCTGGATGATCGGGCCTTATATTGCTGGCCGCATTACCGGAACAGGCCTGAATTATGAAGCACGCGCTTCCTGGGGACAATCCAGCAACAATGTATCGCCGCTTGGCACTTATACCGATGCCTTTGAAACCGAGCGCTGGCTTGCCTCATTCAAACTCAACGGCAATTACAAGCTGGATAGCGTCACTTTCCGTCCTTCCGTCAGTGTTTCCTATTTCGAGGAAGAACAGAAAAGCTATACCGACAGCCTGACCAACACGATACCGTCACAGACAGTCTCTTTGGGGGAGGTTCGCTTCGGACCTGAATTTGTCCAGAACATTGCTCTTGCTGATGGCAGCCTGTTACAGCCATCAATTGGTGTCAGCGGTATCTGGAACTTTGGTGTTGATGGCGGGGCCAATACGCAAAGCTACGCACTTGGTACTAATGATCTGCGTGCAAGGGTCAATGCAGGCTTCTCGCTTAGCAATCCAAATGACATGGTATTCAGCGCCAGCGCATTCTATGACGGTCTTGGCATTGAGGATTATGAATCCATGGGTGGCAGGGCAACGCTGAGCATTCCGATAAGATAATTCCGGGAGACTGGATGCTGCGAGGGGCATTTCGTAACGTTCGATTGCTCAGATTTCACACTTCATTGCAGACGGTTAGAATAATCGCTAGCAAGCCAAATGGACAGGTGGTGAAGCGGCCCTTAAAACTCCTGCCTTTACATTGTGATACAGTGTCAAAGTGACACCGGTCAGGTCAAGCAGGAGAATGCCATGCCGCGTTATGATGAAGAAGGTCGCAAGATTGAAGCACCGGCGCATGCGGTGGGTGCGGATTTGTCTGATCTGTCGGTTGACGAGTTGCAGGACCGCATTGTGATGCTTCGGGACGAAATCTCCCGGGTCGAAGCGGTAATTGCGGGCAAAAGCGGTTCCATCGCGGCAGCTGAGTCGTTTTTCAAGACCTGAATCGCCCGTTGCGCGTGTGCTCTTTCAGCCGCGTTGCTCCGAATCGCGGATTGCCGCATAACAGGTGTTTCAACGCCACAATCGGATAGTCTTATGATCGGCAAGCTAAAAGGCACTATTGATTCCTATGGCGATGATTGGGTCATCATTGATGTTCACGGTGTCGGCTATCAGGTTCACGCCTCGACCACGACCTTGCAATCACTGCCGCAGGTCGGTGAGGCCACTGTCTTGTCCATCGAAACCCATGTGCGTGAGACGGAAATCAAACTGTTCGGATTTGCCAGCGGAACCGAGCGGGAATGGTTCCGGTTGCTGATGACGGTTCAGGGCGTGGGCGCGAAGGTTGCCCTTGCCGTGCTCAGCACATTGAGTACGGGCGATCTGGCCTCGGCAGTGGCTTTGCAGGACAAGGCTATGGTCTCCCGCGCGCCGGGTGTTGGCCCCAAGGTTGCGCAGCGCATTGTTTCAGAACTGAAAGACAAGTCACCCGCGTTGACCGGCGCTGTATCAGCCGAATTGAGCCTGCAAGGCGATATCGGCTCCGGCGTTGCATCTGCGCCTGTTGCAGATGCAGTATCGGCACTGGTCAATCTTGGTTATGCACCGGCTCAGGCGAGTGGCGCGGTTGCGCGCATCGTTGCCCGTGAGGGCGAGACACCGGATGCGCAAACTCTGATACGGCTTGGGCTGAAGGAACTCAGTGGTGGCTAGGTGATTGATTGGTTCAACAATGATGAAATCTCATCTAAAAGCAGTTTATGAGCGATTCATCTTCATCTGACCGTATGGTGGCACCCGACACGCAGGGCGTCGACGATGCGGATTCCACGATCCGTCCGCAAAGACTGGCCGATTTTGTCGGGCAGGCGCAGGCGCGCTCAAACATGCAGATTTTCATTGAAGCGGCCAAATCGCGCAATGAACCGCTGGATCATGTTCTGTTTGTCGGACCGCCTGGCCTCGGCAAGACGACACTGGCGCAGATCGTGTCCAAGGAATTGGGCGTGAATTTCCGCGCAACATCGGGTCCGGTGATCACCAAAGCGGGTGATCTGGCCGCGCTGTTGACCAATCTGGAAGAACGCGATGTGCTGTTCATTGACGAGATTCATCGTCTCAGCCCGGCTGTGGAGGAAATTCTCTATCCGGCAATGGAAGATTTTCAGCTTGATCTGATCATCGGGGAAGGGCCTGCTGCCCGCTCGGTGCGGATTGATCTGGCGCGTTTTACACTGGTGGCTGCGACCACGCGGATTGGCTTGCTGACGACACCGTTGCGTGACCGGTTCGGGATTCCGATCCGTCTCAATTTTTATACCAATGAAGAACTGGAATATATTGTCACGCGCGGCGCGCGGCTGATGCAGGTTGGTATTTCCAAGGATGGCGCCCAGGAAATTGCGCGTCGCTCCCGCGGGACACCCAGAATTGCAGGGCGGTTGCTGCGCCGGGTCCGTGATTTTGCGATTGTGCAATCAGGTGGAGAGATCACCCGGCAGGTTGCAGATAAAGCATTGCAGCAATTGGAAGTGGATGCAGCCGGGATGGATGCGCTGGACCGGCGCTATATCGGCACCATTGCCCAAAATTTTGGTGGTGGGCCTGTTGGCATCGAAACGATTGCGGCTTCCCTGTCGGAACCGCGCGATGCCATTGAAGAAATCATCGAGCCCTATCTTATTCAGCAGGGCTATATTCAGCGCACACCGCGTGGACGCATGCTGACACCAAGGGCTTTCAAGCATATGGGCATCACCGCGCCCAAAACTTTCAGTGAACAACAAGCCAGTCTGTTCGAAGAGGATTTGTAACCGGCGTGGTGAAGGGGGATCAAAACAGCGCGGAACACTGCTTCCCCATTGATGGATCGCTCTCAGATGGCGTGCATGAACGTCCTGTGCGGGTCTATTTTGAAGACACGGATTTTTCCGGCGTTGTCTATCATGCGGCCTATCTGAAATTCATGGAGCGCGGGCGCAGCGATTTTTTGCGCTGCTTGAAGCTCAGCCATGCGATTTTGTCAGAAACGGGCATGGCTTTTGGCGTGTCGCATATGGATATCCGGTTTCTGGCCGGTGCCGGAATTGATGATCTGTTGCTCGTTCGCACTGAATTGGCGAAATGCTCCGGCGTGAGACTGGTGTTTGATCAAACGGTGATATGCGGTGAGCGAGTGCTTGTGACGGCGAGCGTCACCGTTGCCTTGATCAAGGATGGAAAACCCCAACGATTGCCTGCGTCTATGCTGACCCTTTTCAAGGCGATCTCCAAATCCATCTGAGACCGTGCATTTCAGTTTTACATCGCATCCTTACGATAAATTAACCCTGATAAAGTCTTAATCGTTCGGGAATGGGTGCGGGATTTTGCTGCGCTCGAATTAGGTATCTCAAGGGTTCCAGCGGCATTGATGCCCTTATATTGACACAGTTTTTGAAGACATACGCTGGCTATGCACGCTTGTGATACCGATGACACCTGTCTGCATGGCCAAAACGGCTTCTTGAGCACGCATTGAAGGAATAACTGATTATGGAAGATCTTGGCCAGGCGGCGCTGAATGCAGGGGCGAATATTTCGCTTTGGTCCCTGTTTCTGCAAGCGCATCTGATTGTGAAAATTGTCATGATCGGTTTGGTACTGGCATCTGTCTGGTGCTGGGCCATCGTCATTGATAAAACCATTCTCTACCGGCGCGCAAAAGCGCAGATGGACCGGTTTGAGCAGGTTTTCTGGTCCGGCCAGTCTCTGGAAGAGCTGTATCGCAATCTGTCGCAACGCAACAATACCGGCTCCGCCGCGTTGTTTGTTACCGCGATGCGGGAATGGAAGCGGACCTATGAAGGTGGAGCCCGCTCGGTGGGTGGATTGCAGATGCGTCTGGACAAGGTGATGGATGTTGCGATTGCGCAGCAGATCGAACGATGGGAGCGCCGTCTTCTGATTCTGGCCACCGTTGGCTCGGCCGGTCCCTTTATCGGTTTGTTCGGAACGGTTTGGGGCATCATGACAAGTTTTCAGGCGATTGCGGCGGCTCAGACGACAAATCTTGCGGTTGTCGCGCCCGGCATTGCCGAGGCATTGCTGGCGACTGCACTTGGTCTGCTGGCAGCCATTCCAGCGGTTATTGCCTACAATAAATTCAGCAGCCAGTTGGGACGGTTGACCACACGGCTTGAGGGGTTCGCTGACGAGTTTTCAGCTATCCTTTCCCGCCAGATGGATGAAAGGGCCTGATTGATGGCAATGAATGTTGGCAGTGGCAGACGGTCCGGCGGACGGCGCAGAGGCGGCCGCGGCCATCAGCCACCGATGAGCGAAATCAATGTGACACCAATGGTCGATGTGATGCTGGTTCTGCTGATCATCTTCATGGTGGCAGCGCCATTGCTGACAGTTGGTGTGCCGATTGATCTGCCAGAAACATCTGCGCGGCAATTGAGTGGCGATACCGAACCCATCAGCATATCGATCAATGCCGATGGTGTTGTGTTCTTGCAGGAAACGGAAATTCCCATTGATGAGGTTGTTGCGAAGCTGACTGCAATTGCTCAAAACGGCTATGAAGAACGCATTTATGTGCGCGGCGATAGATATACCGATTACGGCACAATCATGAAGTTGATGGGCACTATCAGCGCTGCCGGCTTTACCCGCCTCGGCCTTGTTACGACCGAACAGTCATCTACCAATTAGGATTATTTACTAGCTCTGATGAAGACCGGCTTAATCCTTTCCAGCATTGCCCATGTGGCTATCATGACGTGGGGCGTGCTTGCACTGCCGGAACCTGCACGTCTGGAGGCACCGGAGATTGATGCGCTGCCTGTTGATATTGTTCCGTTTGAAGAACTGTCTCAAAAGCGGGTCGGTGATCTGAAGGCCGAGCCTGACACCCCGCCACCGCCCGAGCCCGCTCCAACGCCGCCTAAACCGGTAGAGACCAAGACTCCAGTTGAACAGCCACAGGAAGAGCCAGCGCCAAAAGTGGTGGAGGCAACACCGCCGCCACCAGCGCCAGAACCCGCGCCGCCAGAGCCGATTCCGGATCCGGTTGAGCCGGAACCAGCACCGCCTGAGCCGGAAGAGGCCAAGGAGCCTGAGGTTGCGCCTGAACCAAAACTGGATTTTTCAAAGGCTCCGCCACCGCGTATGCGGCCCAAGCCGCCTGCACAGCCGGAACAGCCAAAGCAGGAAGATTTTAACAGCGACAAGATTGCCGCTTTGCTGAACAAGCAGAAGCCGCAGGGTGCAGCGCCGCAGCAGGAGCCGCAGCAATTGGGCGTTCAGGCCGGCGACACCTCAAACCAGCTGAGCCAGAATGAAATTGATTTTCTGCGCCGCCAGCTGGAGAGTTGCTGGAGCCTACAGGCCGGGATGGAAGCTGCGGAAAGTATTGCCGTGCGCGTCGAAATGGTTCTCAACATCGACGGCACGATTGCGGGTCCTCCACGGGTTCTGAATTCAGGTGCAGGGGTTTCATTTCAGATAGCCTCGGAACGCGCATTGCGAGCCGTTCAAGCCTGTGCGCCATATTCGTATATGCCACAGGAAAAATACGACACTTGGAGTGTGATCGAATTTAATTTCGACCCTTCAAAAATGTTTCAGGGATGATGTGTATGCGCTATTTGAGCAAAGCTGACAGCCACCGCCTTTCCAAACTGCGTCATGCCATGGTTTTGCTGGCTGTTGTGCTGGCAGGATTTGTGTCGACATCTGCTTCTGCGCAATTGCAACTGGATATTACCAGGGGCAACATTCAGGCACTGCCGATTGCCATTCCCAGCTTTGTTGGCAGCACTGGCGAGGTGGATCAACTCAGTCAGAATGTGACGCAGGTGATCATCAATGATCTGGAGCGGTCTGCCTTGTTTCGGGCGATTGATCCGGCGACCTATATTGACCAGAACGCCAATCCCGATGCGATGCCACGGTTTCCGGACTGGCGCGTGCTGAATGCGCAGGCCTTGGCTGTGGGCCGCATTGTTCAGGAAGCTGATGGCCGCATTCGTGCCGAATTCCGGTTGTGGGATGTGTTTGGTAACAAGCAGATTGCCGGCCAGAGGTTCTTTACCCAACCGGATAATTGGCGGCGCGTCGCCCATATCATTGCTGATGCCATTTATGAGCGGCTGACCGGTGAAAAGGGCTATTTTGATACACGGATTGTGTTTGTCGACGAAACGGGCCCCAAGGATAACCGTACCAAGCGCCTGGCGATCATGGATCAGGATGGTGCGTCGGTTCAGTATCTGACCAGTGGTGGTGATCTGGTTCTGACACCGCGTTTCAGCCCCAGCCGTCAGGAAATCACCTACATGTCCTACGCCACTGGTCGGCCACAGGTATTTCTGTTGAACATAGATACCGGGCAGCGCGAAGTGGTTGGCAATTTTCCGGGCATGACCTTTGCACCCCGGTTTTCCCCCGATGGGCAACGGGTTGTGATGAGCCTGCAACAGGATGGAAACGCAAATATCTACACGATGGATTTGCGCTCGAAGCGGACCACACGGCTCACCAATTCTCCGTCAATCGATACATCGCCTTCTTTTTCACCGGATGGCTCACGCATTGTCTTTGAATCTGATCGCGGCGGCTCGCAGCAGCTTTATGTGATGGATGGCAATGGCGGTGAAGCAACGCGGATCAGTTTTGGTGAAGGTTCGTATTCGACGCCGGTCTGGTCCCCGCGTGGTGATCTGATTGCCTTTACGAAACGCTATCAGGGACAATTCCTGATCGGTGTCATGCGCACTGATGGCACTGGGGAACGTACCCTGACGTCCGGTTTTCATAATGAGGGACCGACCTGGGCGCCCAATGGCCGCGTGCTGATGTTCTTCCGGGAACCACAGGGTGGAAATGCGGGGCCGCAATTGTGGTCGATTGACCTGACCGGGTATAATGAACGCCAGGTTTCCACGCCCAATTTCGCGTCCGATCCGGCCTGGTCGCCGTTGTTGAACTGATTTGATCGACGTTTCGAAACCAAACTGAGGTGTCAATAAATTAACCATTGGTTTACCATGCTTGCGAACGCTGATTTAACCATGGACGGAATATATTGGCATTTAACAGAAATGTCCGGTTTGCCCGTAATTCAGTCGTAATCTGATTGAAGACAGGACGCTGGCGAAATTAAAGGTTCAGACGAACGAATCGTCTTGAATCATCAAACGAATTTGAATTTAGGAGTTACCGGACATGTTTGCACAACAAGTCCTCCGACCATTGGCACGTACGTTCTCTGCCCATGGCGCTGTAAAATTTCTTGCCGTCCTGCTGCTTGGCCTCGCTGTTGCGGGCTGTGCCAGGGGTGATAAATATGATGTGAACGCGTCCGGCGGTGCCAATGCAAAACCGGGTTCCGCCCAGGATTTTGCAGTGAATGTTGGTGATCGGGTGTTTTTCGAAACCGACAGCACGGATCTGACGGACCGCGCCAAGTCCACACTTGATCTGCAAGCACAGTGGTTGGCCAGATATCCCAATTACAACTTCACGATTGAAGGCCACGCCGATGAGCGCGGCACCCGTGAATACAACATCGCACTGGGTGCACGACGGGCCGCCTCGGCGCGTGCCTATCTGATTGCGCGCGGCGTCAATGCAGGCCGTATGAGCACAATCTCTTACGGAAAAGAACGCCCTGTTGCTGTGTGTAACGACATCTCCTGCTGGTCTCAAAACCGCCGGGCCGTTACCACGCTGAAAGGTGCCGGCAGTTAATTGACTGTAGTTTGGAAACAAGGGCCCGGACAATTGTTCGGGCCTTTTTTACATCTGCAATTCGCATTGTAGACGTCTTATTTTCGTCGTAGTTGAAAGGCGAAGTCGTACACATGATCTGCCTGAACCGGGAAACTCAAAATGCTGTTGGTTAAGAACTGCCTGACCGTATTTTTCACCATTTTTCTGCTGGCCCTACCTGCCAATGCTCAGACGTCACGAGAAGCGGCTGAGTTGAGCATGCGGGTGGATCGTCTGGAAGCGCAAATTCGTGAATTGACCGGCCAGGTCGAGCGACTGACCTTTGCCCTGCAAAACAATGCTGCCGCTGCCCAGACATCCGCACCGCTGGGATCTGCGCCGTCAGGATCATCGGGACAGCCGATACAAGCCAATAATGGTTTCGGGGCGCCCCCTGCAAACCTTGGCACATTGTCCGGAAACACAACCATCAATAGTGAGGGCGGGCCATTGGATCTGTCTGAGCTTATTGGTGCCAGTGGCGGTTTGGGTGTGGATCCGATCATACCTGCCGATACCCCTGCGGTGGCCGGAGCGCCGGGGGATTCTGCACGCGCTGAATATGAGCTTGCTTACGGCTATATATTGCGTGGTGATTATCAAACCGCAGAGGCATCCCTGCGTCAGTTTCTGAGTGAACATCCGAATGATCCTCTGGTCAGTGACGCACGTTTCTGGCTGGGTGAAAGCCTGTTTGTCCGCGGTTCCTATCGTGAGGCAGCGAACGAGTTTCTGGATTCCTACTCCAATTTTCCGCAAAGTGCGAAAGCGCCCGACAGCCTTCTGAAACTTGGCCTGTCGTTGCATGAGCTTGGAGAAACGGAAGCCGCATGCGCGACTTATGCAGAGCTTGTGCGCAAATATCCGGCAGCCTCATCGCCGGTCAAGCAGCGTGTGCGTGATGAACGCAAATCAGCGAAATGCATCTAGGCAATACGAGCAGGCTCACGGACTTTTCCGAGTTCTCTCCCTTTCTGGACCATTTGACATCAGTGGATTGGCGCAAGCCGGTGGCTATTGCGGTCTCTGGAGGTGGCGATAGTATGGCGTTGCTTGCAAGCGTCCTGCAATTGCGGCAGCAGGAGGCCCTCGACGCACCTTTATGGGTTTTGACGGTCGATCATGATCTGCGCAGCGACTCAGCCAGCGAGGCGGCTTCCGTCGCTGGGTTCTGTGCCCGTTACGGCATCAACCATTCTGTTTTGACTTGGCGCGGAGCGAAGCCCTCAACTGCTGTGGCCGAGCGTGCGCGCATGATGCGACGTGACTTGTTGCTGGCTGAATGCAGGGCGCGCGGCGTCCGGCAATTGCTGCTGGCTCATACAATGGACGATGTTTGTGAAACGCTTTTGATGCGTGTGCGGCGTGGTGGCCTGCGTGGCCATGCCAGCATTGCGCCCGAAACTGAGATTTCCGGTATCCAAGTGCTCAGGCCCTTCCTGACGCTTCAGCGCACTGACTTGCGCAACGCCTTGCGCCGGTCCGGGCTTTTCTGGTTTGACGATCCGAGCAATGCGAATATGCAATATGAACGTCCGCGCGTGCGGCGAACGCTGCAGGATATGGTCCGGGACGGGTTTCCACTAAATCAAATTGCCGCCTATGCAACGGTGATGGGGCAGTGGCGTAGTGTCATGGCGCAGGGCATTGCCACTGTCATCGAAACCAACTGTGAACTTGTGCGTGCTGATGTGCATGTGCGGGCAGGCGGGCTGCGGTCAGTCCCGCAAATCATCGCGGTGGAAACGCTGCGTGAACTGGTTCGATTTGTAGGTGGAGATGCCTATATGATCGACTTTGATCAAGCAAAGGCTGCGGCGCATCAACTTGTCGCCTGCGATGCAGATGCAAAGGCATTCTCGTCGGGCCGGTGCGTTCTGGCCCCCGGGAAAGATGATGTGTGGCGCATTTCGCGTGCCCAGCGCGATCTGCCCATCACACCAGTGGGTGCCGGACAATCGGTCCTTTGGGATGGCCGTTTTGCGGTTGAGCTCGATGACGCAGCACAGTGTTCAGCTGAGATCAGTCAATCCATTGATAAATCCGTTTCAGGCATGCCTGTCGTTCTGCCTGAGACTGTGCCACACACAATAAGCTTCAGACCCCGCGTGCTGAATGGCCCGATTGCGGGTTTTGACAAATCGATCTTTCAAGCTCTCGAGGGGCTCCTGGTTCCCAAAAACGGCTGAATTCTCGCCAAGAGCATGGTTTCGCCTGATTTTGCGTTCACCTTTTTCGCAATAAAGCAAACTTCTTACCGGAATGCGCCTTGGCATATGCCCTCCATCTCCCTATTTTGGTAGCACATGCAAATTCAGTCGCGCGTTTTGGGGCCGGTTTATTGGGCCAAGGCGACCTTTAAGGACATAGAATGAACGGAAATTTCCGCAATTTTGCGCTTTGGATCATTATTGGTCTGTTGCTGATCGCGCTTTTTAATCTGTTTCAGAACCCTGGACAGACCAATCGTGGTGACTCGATCCCTTATTCGCAGTTCATCAGTGAGGTGGAACAGGGAACGGTTCGCAGTGTGACCATTGCCGGATCCGAAATCACTGGCGTCTACAGCAACAATGGGCGTTTCGTGACACGTGCGCCAGATAATGCCGACTATGTCGACAAGCTGACACAGCGCGGCGTGGCTGTTACAGCAGAAGCTCCCAGTTCAGAGGGCTTCAGTCTGATCGGACTGCTGATCTCCTGGCTGCCGATGATCCTGATCCTCGGTGTATGGATATTCTTCATGCGCCAGATGCAGGGCGGTGGTCGTGGCGGTGCGATGGGATTTGGCAAATCAAAAGCCAAGCTTCTGACCGAAGAACATGGTCGCGTCACGTTTGACGATGTTGCCGGTGTGGATGAAGCCAAGGAAGATCTGGAAGAAATCGTTGAGTTTCTGCGTGACCCGCAGAAGTTCCAGCGGTTGGGTGGACGTATTCCGCGTGGTGTCCTGCTTGTTGGACCTCCAGGGACTGGTAAGACGCTTCTGGCACGCTCTGTTGCTGGCGAAGCCAATGTTCCGTTCTTCACAATTTCCGGTTCGGACTTTGTGGAAATGTTCGTCGGCGTCGGTGCAAGCCGTGTGCGCGATATGTTTGAGCAGGCCAAGAAAAGTTCACCTTGCATCATCTTCATTGATGAGATCGATGCTGTCGGGCGGCACCGTGGTGCCGGTCTTGGCGGCGGTAATGACGAGCGCGAGCAGACATTGAACCAGTTGCTGGTTGAGATGGATGGTTTTGAAGCCAATGAAGGCGTCATCATCATTGCAGCAACCAACCGTCCGGATGTGCTGGATCCGGCGCTTCTGCGTCCAGGCCGGTTTGACCGTGAAGTTGTGGTGCCAAATCCCGATGTGACGGGTCGTGAGAAGATTCTCAAGGTCCATGCACGCAATGTGCCTTTGGCGCCTGATGTCAATCTGAAGATTGTTGCACGCGGTACGCCCGGATTTTCCGGGGCTGACCTGATGAACCTTGTCAATGAAGCAGCCTTGCTGGCGGCGCGGCGTTCCAAACGCATTGTCACCATGTCGGAGTTTGAAGATGCCAAGGACAAGGTGATGATGGGTGCCGAACGGCGCACATTGGTGATGACCGAAGATGAGAAAAAACTGACGGCCTATCATGAAGCCGGTCACGCGATTGTGGCGATCAATGTTGCCAAGACCGATCCGGTTCACAAGGCGACCATCATTCCGCGCGGACGTGCGCTGGGCATGGTGATGCAGCTGCCGGAACGTGACCAGATTTCCATGAGCCTGACACAGATGACCAGCCGTATGGCAATCATGATGGGTGGCAGGGTTGCTGAAGAGCAGATCTTTGGCGCGGAGAACGTCACGTCTGGTGCTTCCTCGGATATCGAGCAGGCAACGCGTCTGGCGCGTGCGATGGTCACCCGCTGGGGTTTCTCGGACAAGCTTGGCAAGGTGGCTTATGGCGATAATCAGGAAGAAGTCTTCCTGGGCCATTCGGTTGCCCGGACCCAGAATGTTTCTGAAGACACGGCCCAGATCATCGATGCGGAAGTGCGCCGGATCATTGATGAAGGCTTCAAGGAAGCCCAGCAAATCCTCACCGATAAAAAGGATGATCTGGAAGCTCTTGCTCAGGGTCTGCTGGAATATGAAACACTCAGTGGCGATGAGATCACCGAGTTGCTGAAGGGAAATCCACCGGTGCGTGAGGATGATGATACGCCATCGACACCGCGCGGCTCTGCCGTACCGAGCGCCGGTGCGCCAAAGTCCAAACCGACTGAGCCTGATCCAGGTATGGAGCCTCAGCCGTCGTAATGGCGGATTGACATCAAGTCCTGACTGTTTGAAAGCCCGGCCATGTGCCGGGCTTTTTTTTGGTGATTATTGCGGAACCATGATCTGGAGTGACTCTTAGTCAGGCACTCCGCGAGTGAGAGATTGCAGATGAAAACGAATTATACGCGAGTGTTTCAGGGTAGATGCTCGCCTGTGGCGAATGTCGTCGTCTAATGTGTTCATTCGGGAGCCGAATCCACTTAGATGCTGGAATCCTGTGGCGCTCCCTAGTTTCGTATGCATTAATCAGGACAGAAATTCTTAGGAATTTCAGAGACCTATCGATTCTGATAGTGAAAAATAACGTTGCAATCATAAATTGTAGAATTTGTACTGGATGGTGGCTTTGAATGGTATCAGAGCTGGAAACATATCCTGCCGGATTGATTGGTTTTGAGATTGCGCGTTTGAAATAATCGACAATTGTCGAGGGAATGAAGATGATGTTTATCAAGAAAATAAGTTTTGTGGGAATGGCGCTGATGGCGTCGAGCAGCTTGGCAATGGCTGCTGATTTGCCTGATATGTCATATGTCGATCAAATGGAGCCAGCTCCGCTTCCACCAGCAGGGTTTTATGCCAGTCTCCATGCTGGCTACGCGATGCCGGGCGATGTAGACGGGGAGATTGTTCCAGGCCCTGCGTCCGATATTGAAATTGATGTTGAAGATGGTTATCGTTTTGGCGGAGCTCTTGGATATGATTTCAACAGCATGATCGGTATTGAGGCCGAGGCCTCTTTCTCCGAGATGGATGTTGATTCTATTGCTGCTCCATCGATTCCGGTTACCTTGCAGACAAGCGGCGAATCCAAGCTTATCACTCTTATGGGTAACGTGATTGTTGGCAATCAGTATGATCGCTGGCGCCCATATGTTGGTATTGGCGCAGGTGCGGCCCATCTTGATCTAGATGTGGTTGTAAACGGCCTGGATAATATCGATGACAGTGATTGGGCATTCGCAGGCCAGGCCTTCGCAGGGCTTGATTTCAGCCTGACCGATACTGTGTCTTTAGGTGCCAGGTATCGTTATCTGCACATAGGCTCAACTGATTATACCGATACCGGAGATGATCCAGTTTCCATAGATTCGTTCGGCACTCACAGCATTGAAGCTGCGCTGAAGGTCAAATTCGGCAGCTGACGCCAATTGACCTCTACTGAAGCAGGACCCTTGATGAGGTTCAGAAAGAGACCCGGCCTTGCGCCGGGTTTTTTGTGTGGCATTGTCATTTGTCCAATTGATATCATTCGATTGTATCCTTCGTCTGGTTACCGCTCAAGGAGTGTGCTACGGGCAAAATAGTTGTTTAAAAGGGTTTGCTTTGCCAGAGACGCGTTCCATCATCATTGATACTGATCCGGGGCAGGATGATGCTCTGGCGATATTGCTGGCGCTTGCCAGCCCTGAGTTGAACGTGCTGGGCATCATCGGGGTTGCCGGAAATGTGCCGCTTCACCTGACAACCCGAAATATCCGTGTGGTTTGTGAACTGGCGAACCGGCCGGATATGCCCGTGTTCGCTGGCGCAGACCGTCCATTGAAGCGGGCTCTGGTAACGGCTGAACATGTGCATGGTTCAAGCGGACTGGACGGTGCTGATCTGCCCGAGCCGATGATGAAATTACAAAGCCAACATGGCGTCGATTTTCTGGTTGAGACCGTGATGAACCAGCCGGACAAGAGTGTCACAGTCTGTATGCTGGGACCTCTGACCAATCTGGCTCTGGCTTTGCAGAAGGAGCCGCTGATTGCGTCCCGGATCCAGGAACTGGTTTTGATGGGTGGCGGTTTTTTTGAAGGTGGCAACATCACGCCCGCAGCAGAGTTCAATATTTTTGTTGATCCGGATGCGGCAAAAATCGTTCTGACGAGCGGAATTCCGATAGTCATGTTTCCATTGGATTGCACGCACCAGGTCCTGACGAGCCAGAGGCGAATTGCCAATTTCCGCGCTCTTGGTACGCGTATCGGAGCGGCCTGTGCTGGCTGGATGGAATTTTTTGAACGGTTTGACGAAGACAAATATGGCACTGATGGCGGTCCACTGCATGATCCCAATGTGATCACCTATTTGTTGAAGCCGGAAATCTATGGCTCCCGCTTTATCAATGTTGAGGTGGAAACGGAGTCACAGCTGACCCGTGGAATGACTGTTGCGGATTGGTGGGGCGTTTCCGGAAAAGAACCCAATGTCACATATGTCCGCGATGTGGATGCTGACGCTTTCTATCAATTGCTGCTGGAGCGAATAGCTACCTTGTGATGCTTGAGACCAGCCAGATCAAATGGTTGGCTTGCAATTGCGGTCCTCAGACCGCCGTATTGATTTGCAATGAAATGTGTATCCTAACATCTTCGCTAAACCGTTATTGTGCCGCACAAGCAATTGATCAGCCGTCGCCTGTTTAGGCTTTCTTGAGGCAATCGGTATAGAAACTCCACCTGAACTGAATTTGGGGAACAAGAGCATGGGCCGACGTTATTTTGGCACGGATGGCATTCGTGGCAAGTCCAATCAATTTCCGATGACACCAGACATTGCCATGAAGGCGGGTATGGCTGCCGGATTGACCTTCATGAGGGGTGATCATCGTCACCGGGTTGTGATTGGCAAGGATACACGATTGTCCGGTTACATGATCGAAACCGCTTTGGTCGCCGGGTTTACATCTGTCGGCATGGACGTATTCTTGACGGGTCCGGTGCCGACCCCTGCGGTGGCTTTGCTGACGCGGTCCCTGCGTGCCGATCTTGGTGTGATGATCTCAGCCAGCCACAATCCCTACCATGACAATGGCATCAAACTGTTTGGCCCGGATGGCTACAAGCTGTCTGATGAAAAAGAACAGGAAATCGAAGCACTGCTGGATGCCGATCTGTCTGGAAGTCTGGCGAAACCCGATGCACTTGGCCGCGCCAAACGCGTCGATGGTGTTCTGGATCGTTACATTGAAACCGCAAAGCGCACCCTGCCGCGCAGCATGACGCTGGAAGGCCTGCGCATTGTTGTCGATTGCGCAAACGGTGCTGCGTACAAGGCGGCGCCCGAGGCCCTGTGGGAACTGGGTGCCGAGGTTGTGCGCATTGGCGTGGAGCCTGATGGCTTCAACATCAACCGCGGATGTGGCTCTACTGCGCCGCAAAAGCTGGTCGACAAGGTGCGTGAAGTGCGTGCCGATGTGGGCATCGCCCTTGATGGTGATGCTGACCGGGTGCTGATGGTGGACGAACAGGGCAACATTATTGACGGTGACCAGTTGATGGCTGTTGTCGCGCAATCCTGGAAAGAGCAGGATCGTTTGTCAGAGCCGGGCATCGTGGCGACTGTCATGTCCAATCTTGGACTGGAGCGGTTTTTGACTGGGCTGGATCTTACCCTGGCACGCACCAATGTCGGTGATCGGTATGTGGTCGAACATATGCGCGCGCATGGCTATAATGTTGGTGGCGAGCAATCGGGCCATCTGGTGCTGTCCGACTATACCACGACAGGGGACGGGTTGATTGCGGCGCTGCAGATTCTGGCTGTTGTGAAACAAGAGGAAAAACCGGTCAGCGAAGTCTGCAACCGGTTTGAGCCTGTTCCGCAATTGCTGAAGAACGTTCGGTTTTCCGGCGTATCGCCATTGGACAGGGCGGACGTCAAGGGCGCTATTCTGGATGCCGAGGCGATGTTGGGCAAAAGCGGACGTTTGCTGATCAGGCCATCGGGAACAGAGCCGGTGATCCGTGTCATGGCCGAGTCGGATGACCCTGTGCAGGTCAACAAGCTGGTGGATGATCTGGTTGCCCTGATCGGCCAGCCAGCTGCCTGACAATGATCTTGCTCAGCTGGAGGCTGTTTCCGGCCAGATGACCCTGAACCCGATATGGGTGGTTGTGCTGTCTGGCGATGTGCCGGAGCGGGCGGCGATTCGATACCGGTAGCAATAGCTTGGGTGGCACAGAAATGAGCCGCCCTTCGAAAGCTTGTAGCCTTTCATGCCAGCCATCCTGACCTTGGCCTGCTTCTTCAATGATTTGATGCTCATCGGATCCGACGTCCATTCCCAGACATTGCCGACCATATTATAGAGTCCATAGCCATTCGGCTCGAAGGATTTGGCAGGTGCCGTGGTGATGTAACCATCCAGAGCCAGATTGGTGTCCGGAAATTTCCCCTGCCAGACATTGCATGGGAAAAAGTCTGTGTCATTCGGTTCCTGATCTCCCCAGGGAAACCGTACGTCTCCCAGACCGCCGCGTGCGGCATGTTCCCACTCCGCTTCTGTCGGCAAGCGTCCACCAGCCCAGGCTGCATAGGCACGCGCATCATTCCAAGACACATGGACAACCGGATGGTCCGGATGCCATGCCTGTGAGGCTGTTCCAGGCCCATTTACCTCGCGCCAGTTTGCGCCGTCAACCCGGCGCCACCACTCAACTCCCGCAACACCTTGTGTTGCACCGATGCTGTTTGGGACTTGTGCCCAAAACACGAATGACCAGCCGAATGTCTCTGCCTCCGTGACATAGCCTGTGGCAGAGACAAATGCTTCAAACTCCTGATTGGTCACAGCGGTAACAGCTATCTTGAAGGGCTTGACTTTGGATTTTCTGATCGGTTCTTCACCATCATTTTGCACTTCCGGCTTGTTCGTCCCCATCAGGCTTGGACCACCAGCAATTGTAATTGCACCAATTGACAGGTCAACAGGGCTTACAGCCGACCCCAATTGTTTCTCTGGTCCGGATGAGTTTCCGCTGGAAGAGATGCAACAGCTTGTTGGACGCTGGTCCTGTGTTTGATCGTCAGTCATGTGAGTTCCATGTTGTATGCGGGTGCACCTTGATGGCTTTACTGAAGCGCAGACGGTTGGGATTGGTATACCGTTTTTCGGAGCACTTGTTGATATTGCTCGTCACGTTGGAGCACTTTTTTTGGATTTGCGGCGCTCGGTAATGAAGATTCCACACAACACAAGAACCAAGCCAATCCAGTCACTCCATTGCAGAACTTCTCCCAGAAGCGCCACGCCGACCATCACAGCAAAGACCGGCACAAGGTAGTTTGACAATGCGACAAAGGAAGCGCCGGCTTCCTTCAGTATGATGAACAGCAATATCGTGGCGAGAGCCGTTGGGAAGATGCCGAGGGCTAAAACCGCCCACAAGCTGGCCATGCTGGCATCTTTCAGCCCGTCAGGTGACACGATGAATGCCAAAGGCACAGCGACCAATGTGCCAGCCAGCAACACACCGGCTGATTTGGAGGCGCTGCTCATGTCAGGCATCAGCCGCGCAGTCGTGCCGTTCAGTGCATAGCATAAGGCCGCAGCCGTGATGCCCAACAGGGACCATAATTGAAGCGGCCCGCTCTCCAGGGACCGCAACCCGCCTATTCCAACCAGAAATACCACGCCAACAAAGCCGACCAGAAAACCTGCCATCTTGCGCTGTGTCAAAGGTTCGTCAGGCAGCAGTATATGTGCCAACACGATGACCCCCATCGGGACAGTGGCCATCAGAATGCCTGCAACGCTGGAAGGGATGTGCTGAACGCCTGATGAAATCAAAAGGAAGGGAACTACGGTTCCCAGCAGAGCTAGCCATAAAAACCACAACCAGTCCCGTAGCCGCAAGCGCAACCGCTCCTGTCGAATGAGCAGATAGGTCACCATCAGACAAGCACCGATGAAAATACGCAACGCGGCGACCCAGACTGGCGGTATGGTTTCAACCGCGATTTTGGTCGAGGCAAACGAACTGCCCCACAGGACAACCAGGATGGCCAATATATACCAGTGCCTTGTTGTTCGATCCAACAGGGCAGTAAATGATTGTTCTTGCATTGCAATTTTTGCTTTTACTATTCATTAACCCTAAGTAAACGTAAAGTTAACTTATTAATTTATGGATTTAATCAGTTTTTAACCTTAATGATTCAATATGATCTCAGGTTTTTATCGAAGTAGAACCTGTATATTTGTTTTGAAGAGTGAGTATTGACATGAGTACGACAGGCAACAGGATTGTTTGGGCTTTCGGCGCGGTAACCGCGCTTGCGACCATTCTTGCAGGTCCAGCGTTTGCTGCTGACCTGCCAACATATGTGTATGAAGAACCGGTCTATGACAAGGCCGGGGCTTGGTATTTGCGCGGCGACATCGGTTATGTCGCGACCCGTGATTACGAGATCAGCTACGATGGCTCTGCTGGGCATCAGGAATTTCTGAATGAGGATTTCAGCAATACGTGGCTCATCGGCGTGGGTGTTGGTTACAAATTCAACCATTTCTTCCGTGCAGATCTCACGCTGGACTATCGTGCCGAGTGGGACTTTGAGGGTAATACCGAATGTGCCGGAATTGGTTGTGGTACGGCCCTAAATGATGAATATGGCTCCGGTTCCATGTACACATTACTAGCTAATATCTATTTTGATTGGGAAAACAGCTCGTCCTTTACGCCTTATATCGGTGGTGGTGTCGGTCTTGCCTATATTGATGTGGGTCGGCAATACGGTCTGAACTTTGGCGGAGATTCCTATTCCAGCTTTGAAGCTGAAGGCACGTGGAACTTTGCTGCGGCTGCTATGGCTGGTGTCACTTATGAAGTGTCCCATAACTTCGCCATTGATGCCAATTATCGCTACCTCTGGGTCGGCGACGTTGAGGGTGGCGAGTCCGATACGCCAGGTCTGACCGGACACCATACATATGAAGATGTAGATTTTCATGAGATCCGCCTGGGTGGTCGCTACACCTTCCATTAGCTGAAACAAATTGCGGAGCGCTCAGCTTCGCACCCCTTCGAACCCGCTGCAGTGTCGCGTGATGCTGCAGCGGGTTTTTTGTTTTCTTTCATCCGGATTGAGCCTTGGCATCATTCATTGCTCAATCTCAAGATGAACTCAGAATGAATGGTCGGTTCAGAACCTCTTCAAACGCCCGCTGATAGATGTGGTTGCGTCATTCAAGGAGAGGAACAAAACCATGACCATCGCAATCAAATCACTGACTTCATCTGTGCAGGCCGTTGTCCTGTCGATCTGTACTGTTGCCGCAATTTCAACATTCACAGCTGACAGCGCGGAAGCGAAGACGCTCACCAAGCCTTTGGTGAACGGCTATTCAATGTATTACAAAAACCAAGACAAGGCCAAAGACTCCGCGCGTTATCGCTGGGGTCTTGCAGCTGCAGAACAACATGGCAGCGAATGGGCCCATTGGGGCAAAGCCAAACAGAAATCAATCAATTGCAGTTGGGTCGATGTGCCCGGTAAGCCCAATGCCGAAGCCTGGCGCTGCCGTGCCTCTGCCAAGCCTGCAAAAGAAGTGCGGATCTGCAAAGGCACAGTTTCAGCCAAGGGTAAATTCTATGTGAAAAAGAGCAAGGCTCAGGAATCAGCGACTTATCGCTGGGGATTGAAGGCTGCATCCACCTACGGCCAGTCATTCGCTCATTGGGGCAAAGCCGGTAATCCGGATTTCTCCTGCAGCAAGGGTCCAAAAGGCCTGTGGAACTGCACAGCGACAGCCAAGGCCTGCAAATAGGCGGTTTTCAATTCGGTCCACTGTCCAACGCATAATGGGGCAGGTGGCCTGAATTGGAGCACGCTTCATCAAATCCAGAAACTCCAGAAAAATTCAAAGGAAACCAGAACATGAAAACCCCATCTTTTAAACTCTTGGCATCTGCGCCTCTGGTTGCAGTCCTGACCGTTGTTTTGACATCGGTATCGCCTGCACCACTACTCGCCAAATCCATGAAGGTTGAGTCGACCAAAATTCCGCCCAGGCTGCAGAGAATTGTGCGCATGCAAACGCACAACAGAAAATTCATGTCGCAAGCCCGTGGTTCCGGTGATGAAATCGACGAGTGTATGAAAAATCCAGACAACGCTCATGTGGAGTACACGGAACGTCTCGCTGGTTGTTTCTGCCTTGCCATCGATAATGCCCTGAAAGGGTGTCAAACGGCGGATTGATGGCTGAAACGCTATTCATGGTTCGACGCGCCATCTCCGTGGCTCGTCGGTGCCTTTTTTGGAGAAGCGCCTGATGATGCAAGTTGATTTGTTGTCAGTTGAAAGGGTCTATGCCGCTTTTTTCGTGATCGTATCGAACACAAATCGATTTCGACCCTGCTCTTTTGCACGGTAAAGCGCCTTGTCGGCCGCCAAAAGTGCATCTTCGAAAGAAACGTCTGCCGGGGAGAATTCGACGGCACCGACACTCGTGGTGAACGTAACTGACTTACCTGCAATGTTGATCGATTGTTGTCTGGTGGCATCGAGAATACGCTGCAGAGCAATCTTTGCCTGCTGTGCATTGGTTTTGCTCATGAAGACCGCAAATTCCTCACCGCCGATCCTGGCCACGGTATCGGAATCCCTGCATATCTGTGTCAGCAGTTTGCCAAACTGTACAAGCGCCTTGTCACCGGCACCATGCCCGAATTCGTCATTGATTTTCTTGAAGTGGTCGAGATCCAGAACCACCAGGGTCGATATCGAGCCGTCTGCAATGCTGGCGGTCGATGTCTCCTTGATGCGATTGGTAAATGCACGGCGGTTCAGCAGGCCGGTCAGAAAGTCATTATCTGCTGCCTCGCGCAAGGTTCGCTCGGCAGAAACCAGTTTTCGCTCCCTGTGCAGAAGGGTGCCGAATATGAGTGTGCTGATGATCGAGTAAGGGACCATTGCGGGCAAAACAGTCGTCGCGAAACGGTAGGCGATGTCGGCGGGTAACAACCAGATTACAATAAAACTCAAGGGTATGACGGCACCCAGAATCAGGAGGTTTGGCAGCTTTCCCCGATTTTCTATTCTTGTAGCGAACCGCCAACTTAATCCGATAAATGCTGCGAGCACCAAGCCTGCAACACCTGCATATGCGCCGAGTCCTCCGAGAAAAAGCCGGTATATACCAGCCATCACAACGGCAACGATGGCAGCCAATACCCCACCGAAAGCAGCCGCAACGCCCATGAATACGGTTCGTCCATCGGTAATGACACCTTCGGCGATGGTACTGGGTGCCATCATCGCGAAGAGCGCGCCAAGACCCAAAATGAACCCGGTCATTATGCTTTTCACTGGGCTGTTAAAGCTTGATCTCTGTGTGGCACCGTAGACAAAAGCGACCAATGTCATGGTGCCCAGAGCATGTACCAAGCCAATCAGAATTTCTCTAGACATCAATATCCCTTTCACTTCGCGGAAGTACACAGCAGTTCTTAAAGATATTCCCACCAAACAGGCTGAATCTTTCCTTAACCGGGAGTTGCATGATAGCTGATTTCAATCAGATGAGTGAAGGCGCTAACTTCAAGTAAATAAGCGTAGCGACATAATGTCCTGAATTGTGGCGGAACAGAGGGGGATGCTTATGGAACAGCCATTTTCTGGTTGAAGGCCGCAAGCTGATAATTCGGGAGTCGACGGCGAGTTAGTATAGAAAAATAGCCAATTCTTGCAGGTGTCCTGTCTTCTCTTAATCAGGAACATGAACGGTTGCAACGCGGCTGGTAAAAATTTGTAGAGTAAATCACTTTCTCTATTGCAGAACCCAAGGCTTTCCATTATTGCCGCAGGTGGGCCACCTCTCCCCACCGAGAGGCTATCTATCTGAGAGGGTAGCATGACACATGCAAATACTGGCCAAACGGCCGGGCTACGCACACCTGAGTTGCGTCCTAACAATCCCAATTTTTCATCTGGTCCCTGCGCCAAACGACCTAACTGGTCGCTGGACGGATTGGCTGATGCTGCAATTGGCCGGTCACACCGGGCCAAAATCGGCAAATCCAAGCTGAAGCAGGCCATCGAGTTGACACGCACCGTTCTGCAGGTGCCTGACGACTATCTCATCGGAATCGTACCTGCATCTGATACCGGCGCATTCGAGATGGCCATGTGGTCCCTTCTTGGCGCGCGTGGGGTCGATCTTCTTGCCTGGGAAAGCTTTGGCTCCGGCTGGGTGACAGATGCTGTCAAACAACTGAAACTTGAGAACCAACGCACCCTGACAGCTGATTATGGTCTGCTGCCGGATCTGACCACTGTCGATTTTTCAAATGACGTGGTGTTTACCTGGAATGGCACGACCTCCGGTGTTCGGGTCCCCAATGGTGACTGGATACCTTCTGACCGCGCCGGCCTGACGCTGTGCGATGCCACATCTGCCGCGTTTGCGCAGGATTTGGCCTGGGACAAGCTCGATGTAGTGACATATTCTTGGCAGAAAGTGCTGGGCGGGGAAGCTGCCCATGGCATGTTGATCCTGTCGCCACGTGCTGTTGAACGGCTTGAAAGCTATACGCCATCCTGGCCTCTGCCGAAGATTTTCCGCCTCACAAAGGGTGGCAAGATCATCAAAGGCATCTTTGAAGGTGAAACCATCAACACGCCATCCATGCTGTGCGTGGAAGATTATCTGGATGCGCTGGAATGGGCCCAGTCTGTTGGCGGGCTCGACGGTCTGCGCGGGCGCGCCGACGGCAATGCCAAAACCATCGCTGACTGGGTTGCCAAAACGCCATGGGTTGATTTTCTTGCGGTTGATCCGGCAACGCAGTCCAACACATCCGTATGTCTGAAGATCGTCGACCCTGCCGTCACGGCATTGTCGGAAGATGATCAGGCTGCTTTTGCCAAGTCCATGGTTTCAGCTCTGGACAAGGAAGCGGTGGCTTATGACATTGGCGCTTATCGCGATGCGCCTCCGGGTTTGCGTATCTGGGCCGGTGCCACCATCGAGCAATCTGATCTGGCAGCACTTTTGCCATGGCTCGACTGGGCATTTTCCGCGCAGAAGACCGCGCTGTCACAAGCAGCCTGACCTGAAATTTCCTGAATTTGTTTCGGCCCGGTGTCACATGTGACGCTGCTGCGGCCCTATGGAGACTATTATGACCAAGAAAATGCCACGCGTTCTGATTTCCGATAAACTGTCTGCCACTGCTGTCCAGATTTTCAAGGATCGGGGCCTCGATGTCGATTTCCAACCGGACCTTGGCAAGGACAAGGACAAGCTTGCCGAGATTATCGGCAATTATGATGGCCTTGCGATTCGCTCCGCGACGAAAGTCACCGAGAAAATCATTGCTGCTGCGGATAATCTGAAAGTGATTGGCCGGGCGGGCATAGGTGTCGATAATGTTGATATTCCAGCGGCAACGCAAAAGGGTATCATCGTCATGAATACACCTTTTGGAAACTCCATCACTACGGCAGAACACGCCATTGCCATGATGTTCGCGGTGGCGCGTCAATTGCCGGAGGCGAATGCCTCTACCCATGCCGGAAAATGGGAAAAGTCGAAATTCATGGGTGTCGAGTTGACCGCTAAAACGCTTGGCGTGATCGGTTGCGGGAACATTGGATCGATCGCTGCAGAACGCGGTATTGGCCTGAAAATGAAAGTCATTGCCTATGATCCGTTTCTATCTCCGGAAAGGGCAATCGACATTGGTGTTGAAAAGGTCGAACTGGATGAATTGCTGAAGCGGTCGGATTTCATAACGCTGCACACGCCATTGACTGACAAAACCCGCAACATCATCGATGCCGCTGCAATCGAGAAGATGAAAAAAGGTGTGCGCATCATCAATTGTGCCCGTGGTGGCCTGATCGATGAAGACGCGCTGGCCGAGGGTTTGAAGTCCGGCAAGGTTGCCGGTGCCGCTATTGATGTGTTTGCCAAGGAACCAGCCACAGAAAGCGTCCTGTTCAACCTGCCTAATGTGGTGTGCACGCCGCATCTGGGAGCGGCCACAATGGAAGCTCAGGAAAATGTCGCCATTCAGGTTGCCGAGCAGATGGCTGATTACCTGTTGAACGGAGCTGTGACAAATGCACTCAACATGCCTTCCATTTCAGCCGAGGAAGCTCCGCTTTTGACACCGTATGTCAAACTGGCAGACCTGCTGGGATCCTTTGCCGGTCAGCTGACTGAATCCGGTATCTCCGGCATTCGCATCGAGTATGAGGGCGATGTCGCGGAAATGAATGTTCGCGCCCTGACGGCCGCTGCGCTGACCGGCGTCCTGCAGCCGCAATTGCAGACGGTCAACATGGTGTCTGCGCCTGCCATGGCCAAGGAGCGCGGCATCAAGGTGGAAGAGGTGCGGCGTTCACAGGAAGGCGTGTATGAAAACTACATCCGTCTGACAGTGATCACAGAGCGGCAGGAGCGGTCTGTTGCCGGAACCGTGTTTGCCGATGGCAAACCGCGGATCATCCAGATCAAGGGGATCAACATGGAAGCGGAATTCAAGCCGCATATGCTGTATGTCACCAACAATGACCGCCCTGGCTTCATCGGCAAGATCGGAACTGTGTTGGGTGAAGCAGGGGTCAATATTGCGCATATGCAGTTTGGCCGTGATACCGAAGGCGGGAATGCCATTGCCCTTGTTGCGATTGATCAGCAAGTCAGTTCAAAAGACATGGCGACGATAAATGCACTTGAAAATGTGCAGCAGGTGAAGCCGTTGAATTTCATTCTGTAATACTGGCGCTGAGCCAAGCATATCCTGCAGCGCTTGTTGACTGTCCAACTCTGGCACAATATTGAACAGGCTGCTGCCTGACTAAAGGCCTTTGGGGGGAACCAATGAACGCTGCAGATACTGCCTGGATTTTAACGAGCACTGCTCTGGTGCTTTTGATGACATTGCCGGGGCTCGCCCTATTTTATGGCGGGCTGGTGCAATCCAGAAATATCCTGTCAGTGCTGATGCATTGCATGGCAATTGCATGTCTGGCTTCTGTATTATGGCTGGTCGTTGGCTATTCTCTGGCATTTTCTGAAGGCTCGGCCTGGATTGGCGGGTTGCAGAAAGCCTTCCTGGCCGGTGTCGGAAGAGACACGGTTTATGACGGAACCACGCTTCCTGAAACCGTGTTTTTCACATTTCAGATGACATTCGCAATTATCACACCTGCGTTGATGGTGGGGGCCTTTGTCGAGCGCATCAAATTCTCTGCAGTGCTCATAATAAGTGCAGCATGGCTGCTTATTGTTTACGCACCTGTGACGCATTGGGTCTGGGGCGGCGGCTGGCTTGCCGAACGCGGTGTGATGGATTTTGCGGGCGGTATTGTTGTCCACGTGACAGCTGGTTCTTCTGCAGCCGTGATTGCAGTCATGCTGGGTGCACGCGGCGGCTTTCCCAAAACAGTGCAGCCGCCACACGCGCCTTGGATGGTGATGGTCGGGGCCTCGCTGTTGTGGGTTGGCTGGTTCGGGTTCAATGCGGGCAGCGCATTGGGTGCCAATGGCGATGCCGGTATGGCAATGCTGGTGACACACATGTCTGCCGCAACAGCTTCGCTTGTCTGGGTGGTCATTGAATGGATACGGTTTGGAAAACCCTCTCTTGTTGGCATGGTAACCGGCACGATTGCCGGGCTTGCCACGGTCACGCCAGCTTCCGGTTTTGTTGGACCAATGGCTGGCGTGCTGCTGGGATTGGCTGGCGGTGTGGTGTGTTATCTGGCTGTTGAGCTGGTGAAACACAAATGGAAAATCGATGATTCTCTGGATGTGCTTGCCGTTCATGGTGTCGGTGGAGCGCTTGGTACACTGATTGTTGGCTTTCTTGCTGGCCTGCCGGGCGGAACGGGCCTGGGCGAGACATCTGTCGGTGGCCAGTTTGCTGTCCAGGCGCTTGGAGTTGGATCAGTACTTGTCTGGTCGGTAATTGCGACTATCATTATTGTGTGGGTCACCAGAGCGCTGGTTGGTTTGCGCGTCAATGAGGACGAAGAGCTTGAAGGACTTGATTTTTCCACTCATGGTGAGAGCGGATACAGGTTTTGAACGAACATGATCAGGAGTTATCTATGAAATATATAATTGCCATTATTCAGCCCCACAGGCTGGATCCTGTTCGTGAAGCCCTGTCGGAAGTGGGGGTCAGTGGTTTGACGGTGACCGAGGTCAAAGGTTACGGACGCCAGAAGGGCCACACCGAAATCTACCGTGGTGCAGAATATGCCGTGCACTATTTGCCAAAAGTGAAACTGGAAATTGCTGTTTCCGATGATCAGAGCGAACGGGTTATGGAAGTGCTGAGCAATGAGGCGCGTACCGGCAATATTGGCGACGGCAAGATTTTTGTGCTGTCGCTTGAAAGCGCCATGCGCATTCGAACCGGTGAAACCGGTGACGCTGCCGTTTGATACAGCCGGAATTTTTTTTAGAATAAGGTCAGGCATCATCCTTTATGCGGGTGCCTGACCTATTCTTGAATGGGCATCAGTTGAACAGGGCGCTGGCCAATTGATATCAATGTGCCGCCGAGCGGTTTTTGCGTTGTGCCGCCATGACTCCCAGTAAGATAAGCCCATAGCCGACAGCATGAAACAATGCTGGTTTCTCGCCCAGGAACAGAATTGCCATCACGGATCCGAAGAGTGGCATGAGGTGGAAGAACGGCCCGACCCGGTTGGCCCCGATCAACTCGACACCCCGGTTGAAGCACATATAGGCGACCAGGCTTGCAAACACGATCACATAGGCAAAGGCTGCAAAACTGCCGAAAGACAATCGGATTGTCTCGTGGGCTTGCAGTTCCATGAAGAACGCAGGCAGCAACATGATCGCGCCGAACACAATTGTGGCCCATAGAAAACTGACCCAATGCATGGCGGGCCGTTTGCGCAAGACGGCCGAATAGAATCCGTAAAACAGAACAGCACAAAAGAACAGGATGTCACCTATATTGAAGGCCAGTGACAACAGTATCTCAGGTTGGCCGCCTGTCAGAATGATCACAACGCCAATCAGCGACAGGAGCGTGCCCGCCAATTGATTGCGGGTCATTGCGTCGCGGAACAGCGCCAGCGACCAAAACCCGATAAGCAATGGTGCGGATGATTGAAGAAGCAGGCCGTTCAATGCAGTTGTGTGTTGCAGTCCCAGATAGGCGAGCGTGTTGTAAACGGTCACACCTGTGAACGACAGGATCAGCATCAAGGGCAGGTGTTTGCGGATCGTGGGCCAGTCGCTCCGAATATGGGACCAGGCGAATGGTGTCAGCAGCAGAGCGGCCCCGATCCAGCGAATCTGAGCCAGCAGGATAGGCGGAATCTCTCCGGCGACGCCTCTGGCCAGAACGACATTTCCGGACCAGCACAACATGGTGGTTGCCAGCAGAAGATAGGGTTGATTGAACAACCAGATGAGGGCATTTTTCAGTTGTGAAGAACGCAAAATATTTGGTCCGGATCTGTCGTGAGGTAGGAAACCAATGGCAGGTTTCTGGCCGTGTATTCTTGCCTATGGGATGTGTGACTTTCCTATAGCATAATCGGGTGGCTTGAACAGGTTAGGTGCCTGGTGGATGAACCGAAAGGGATTACGGCTAAAGGTCGTTATATATCCATGATCTGGATGGACATATTGCCGAGATTGGTGCGTCTCAGATCTCAATTCAATCGTCCCTTATGGACCACGGCGATGATCGCTGCGGGGAATTCACACAAAATCGACGAAAAATCGGGCATTCCTGTCACGCGGATTTGCCAAGGCGCGCGGAATTGCGTATGCGCATGAGCGCCGGTTTTTAACTCCGGGAACATCAATTCTTAGAACGGGGCTTTCATTATGGCCAATGTGGTTGTCGTCGGCTCGCAATGGGGCGACGAAGGCAAGGGTAAAATTGTGGACTGGTTGTCCGAACGCGCTGATATCGTGGTTCGGTTTCAGGGTGGGCACAATGCTGGCCATACATTGGTCATTGACGGGATCAGCTACAAGCTGAGCCTGCTGCCTTCTGGTCTTGTGCGCGGCAAACTATCTGTGATTGGCAATGGTGTGGTCATCGATCCCCATGCATTGGTGGCAGAAATCGGACGGCTCCGTGCTCAGAATATCACCATTGACCGTAGTGTGTTGCGCATTGCTGATAACGCGACCTTGATCCTGTCACTGCACCGCGAACTTGATGCTGTGCGCGAGAATTCAAACACCGGGACAAAAATCGGTACGACCAAGCGTGGCATTGGCCCAGCTTATGAAGACAAGGTTGGACGGCGCGCGATCCGGGTGATGGATTTGGCAAACCTGAAGACGCTGCCAGACAAGATTGACCGTTTGCTCAGCCATCACAACCCGCTTCGACGTGGGCTTGGTTATGACGAGATCGATCCCAAAAGCCTGTTTGATGAATTGGAATCAGTGGCAGATGAAGTTCTGCCCTACATGGACACTGTGTGGAAATTGCTGGATGATGAGCGGCGCGCAGGAAAACGTATCCTGTTTGAAGGGGCACAGGGTGCTCTGCTGGATATTGACCACGGCACCTATCCTTTTGTTACATCGTCCAATACGACAGCTGGGCAGGCCGCAACAGGTTCTGGCCTTGGACCTGGTTCAATCGGCTATGTGCTGGGCATTACAAAAGCCTATACGACGCGGGTCGGTGAAGGGCCTTTCCCAACCGAACAGCTGAATGAAACCGGCGAGTATCTTGGTGAGCATGGCAATGAATGGGGGACCGTCACGGGCCGCAAACGGCGCTGTGGCTGGTTTGATGCTGTCCTGGTGCGCCAGACCGTTCGTACCAGCGGAATGACAGGTATTGCATTGACAAAGCTTGATGTGTTGGACGGGCTTGAGGAAATCAAGATTTGTACCGGGTATCGGCTGGATGGTGAACTGATTGATCATCTGCCGGCTTCCCAGGGCGGGCAACGCCGTGTTGAACCGATTTATGAAAGCTTCGAAGGCTGGAATGCAACCACCGCCGGGGCAACAAGCTGGGCTGAATTGCCCGCACAGGCGATAAAATATGTACGCCGGATCGAAGAATTGATCGGTGCGCCGGTTGCCATGTTATCAACCAGTCCGGAACGGGATCATACAATTCTTGTACATGATCCGTTTCATGATTAAGGTTGTGTTAGGATTATAGCCAAAAGGTCCTGAACAATGCATCGGCTGAAGACTAATGGATAAAGTGTAAGCGTATGGCTGATTTCTATAAGGTTTTAAGAAAAACAATCGAAGCTCTTCCTGTGGCAACCGGCCAAGCGCGACGATCGGTCTATGACCGCGCACGGACAGCCATCAGCAGACAGCTTGATGCAATGAACCCACCATTGCCTCCATCTGAAGTCTCGCGGCAACGGCTGGAGCTGGAAGATAGTATTCGGACTGTCGAAGAAGACTATGTTTCCGGTAAGATCATTACCAATTCCGAGCGTGAAAACGCCGCGCGTCTGGCGCAGCTGGAAGAGGAAGAAGCCCAGTTCAGGGCGCAACGGTCGTCTCGTCAAGTGCAGGATGAAGCTGAAGAGATGCGTCGGTCCGCAGCGCCGGTTCCTCAGCAACCACAGCCGCCCCGACCTCCGGAACCTGCTGCCAGAGAAGAACCATCCGTGGCGGCGTTTGATGCTGCTGTCGCATCAGCCCGTTCCTTGAGAGAGCCGCGTCTTGAAGAGCCACGGGTCGCAGAACCCCGTGTTGCTGAACCAGTGCGCCAAAGACCTGTTGAGCCAAGATCTGTAGATCCAGCACCTGCAGCCCCGCGTAACAAACGCGAAGGGCTTTCGCGACGCAGAGGTCGTGAAGATTATTATGATGCTCCGGCGCTGGATGATCCATATCTGGATGATGTGGCTGACGACGCTGATGACTATAATGACTACAATGATGAGCCTGAACTGGTGCCCGACCGTTCTCAAACGCGGGCAGACCGGGATACACGCGGCGCACGCCGGGGTGGTAGGGGACAGGACGACGGGTATTATGATGAGCGTCAACCATATCCCGGTGAACGGCCGAAGCGCCGCATCTGGCCGTGGATCTTGATTCTTCTGATTGTGATCGCATTGGGTGCTGGTGGCTGGTGGGCTTTCCAGAACCAGGAAAAAGTGATGACCACTTTTGAAAATTGGCTGGACTATGGGTCCAGTGATGTCAATCCGTTGCAGCCTGCGATTGGCGAAAACGGGTCTGGCGATGGACCAAGACGGGTCAATGCCAATGATGGTGCTGACACCACCGAACCGTCCAAGAATGACGGCCGCATCATCGATGATTCTGGAAAAATGAACCCGGATGTCGAACAGGGTGATGATGGTTCGGCTGTTGGCGAAGGCGTTTTGCCGCAACGCGCCATTTTGTATGAAGAAGGTGCAACGGCAGAAGAGTCCAAAGCTGTTTCCGGCGGAACCTCGTGGAAGCTTGGAGACGATAATGGCTCTCCGATCATTATTGGCCGCGTCGAGATTCCGCAGCGCCGCTTGTCGTTTGATATCATTATTCGCAAGAATGAGGATGAATCCCTGGCGTCAGCCAGCCATCTGGTTGAGATTTCCTATACTGCTCCGCCAAGACTGGTTGGTGGCGGGATTGAAGATGTTCCGGCACTGCTGCTGAAGAACAGCGAAGAAGCTCAGGGTGAGTTGCTGGCATCTGCCGGGGTCAAGGTATCTGATACGTTGTTCTGGCTGGCGCTGTCGGCAAATCCGGAGAGTGAAATCAACAATATGAAATTGTTGCGGGAAGGCAGCTGGTTCGATCTGCCTGTGCGCTACAAAAACAACAAGCGCGCCATTGTAACCTTGGAGAAGGGACGTGAAGGGGAAGTTGTGTTTGCACAGGCCCTGGAAGCCTGGAACCGTGGAAACTGACCAAGACCAATCTGTTGCTTGAAGCCTGACGAAAATCTGACTAAGCTAGAATTGTTTCGAGGGGTGTCCCGGCGTTAACGGGGCTGAGATGAAAGCAGGTTCTATATCCGATTTCGGATTTGAACCGCGTGCTTTCGGACCCTTTGAACCTGATCCGGATCATGCCGGCGAAGGGACGAAGACCAGAATTCTCCGTTTGCGTACCTTTCCGCATGTTCCCCATTTATTGAGGGACGTCTGTCGCGTGACCAATAGCGGGACCACAGCCAAACATACCCGTAGCATCACTGTGGTGCTGCTGCGCGCCACGCTTGTTGGCGCTGCCCTGATTGGTATCTGGCAGGCCGCGGTTGTCGTGTTCGAACTGCCACCCTTCATATTGCCAGGGCCATTTGCTGTTGCGGCCAGTCTCGTTGATCATTTCCCCTATCTGCTTGGTCATGCCGCTGCCACGGCGAGCGAAATCCTGATTGGTCTGCTGCTGGGTTTGGTCCTTGGTGTTGCTACCGGGTTGGTCATGGCCATGTCGCCAACAGCGGAGCGGCTGGTGTTTCCACTGGTCCTGGCGACACAGGCGCTGCCGGTCTTCGCCATTGCGCCTTTGCTGGTGCTGTGGTTCGGCTTTGGGCTTGCGTCGAAGATCATCATGGCAACGCTGATCATCTATTTTCCCATCACATCTGCATTTTTCGACGGCTTGCGCCGGACCGATCCGGATTTGCTGGATTTGGGCCGAATTGCGGGAGCCAGCCCGCTGCAGAGCCTGTTGTATCTGCGGTTGCCCTCTGCATTGCCTTCATTGTCATCTGGCCTGCGGGTGGGTGCCAGCCTTGCGCCCATTGGTGCCGTTGTGGGCGAATGGGTGGGGTCCTCTGCGGGGCTTGGGTTTGTGATGCTGCATGCCAATGGGCGAATGCAGACAGATTTGATGTTCGCAGCACTTTTCATTCTTGCGGTGTTCGTGGTGCTGCTGCGCATCGGAACCGATCAACTGACACGTCGGCTGGTGTTCTGGATGCCGGAACACCAGCCTCAATCAATCAACGCTTCATAAACAGGAACTCATTCATGCGTTATTTCTTCAGTGTTTTAATTTTGCTTGTCAGCATTGCCGGGGCACATGCCCAGGAAAAACTGACCGTTTTGCTCGACTGGTTTGTCAATCCGGATCATGCACCGCTGATCGTGGCTCAGGAACTTGGGCTGTTTGCGCGTGAAGGCCTGGATGTGGAACTGATTGCGCCTGCCGATCCCTCCGCGCCGCCACGCCTTGTCGCGGCCGGGCAGGGCGATATTGCGATTTCCTATCAGCCCAGCCTGCACCTTCAGATCAAGGAAGGCCTGCCGGTTTCCTGGATCGGGACCCTGGTGGAAACACCACTGAATTCGCTTGTGGTTCTGGACGACAGCCCGATCAAATCCATCGCGGATCTGAAGGGCACGAAGGTTGGTTTTTCAGTCGGCGGGTTTGAGGACGCGCTGCTGGGTGCAATGTTGCAGGAGGTCGGTCTCAGCCTTGATGACGTTGAACTGGTGAATGTCAATTTCTCGCTTTCACCTTCTCTGATAAATGGCAATGTGGATGCCGTCATTGGCGCCTTCCGCAATTTTGAACTCAACCAGATGGATATTGTCGGGCGTCCCGGACGGGCCTTCTACCCGGAAGAGCATGGTGTTCCCGTATATGATGAGTTGATCCTGATTGCCCATATGGACAAGACAGAAGATCCGCGCTTTGCGAAGTTCTTGAGCGCTGTTGAAGCTGCGACAATCTACCTGACGAACCATCCGGAAGAAGCTTTGGCATTGTTTGTCAAAGCGCATCCTGATCTGGATGATGAGCTCAACCGCCGCGCATGGTTTGACACGCTGCCAAGGTTTGCCAAGCGCCCCTTTGCGTTTGATGCAGCGCGCTATGAGCGGTTCGCGGAATTCATGAAGGAACGCGGCCTGATTGACGAAGTGCCTGACATGGCGCGGGTAGCCAGGCCTCTCAACTGAGCTCGGTCAGGAAACAAGATCCTAGCGCCATTTGATGGAGCATCCCATGGAGGGTGTCTGGTGCTGGGGTCCGTTGCCCGTGCTGCCGATCTGGCGCATGGCGTTGAGCAATTCAGGTGCCCGGTGTGATGCGTCCTTCATGCCGGCATCGTCCAGCCGACCGCGATATTGCAGTTCTGCCTTGCTGTTGAAGCCAAAGAAATCTGGCGTGCAGACGGCACCATAGGCTTGTCCGACACTCTGATCTTCGTCGACCAGATAGGGGAAGGTGAAGTTGTGTTTTTTTGCAAACAGCTTCATTTGTTCCGGGCTGTCTGCGGGCACGTGGCGATAGTCGTTTGACATGATGGCCACAACGCCAAAACCTTCCTGCTGCAAGGTCTTTGCATCGTCGACAAGGCGTTCAATCACGGCCAGAACATAAGGGCAGTGATTGCAGATGAAGGCCAACAGCAGACCCTTTTCGCCCATGGATGATTTCAAGGAATAGCTGACGCCATCTGGGTCTGACAGATTAAAATTGGGTGCTTTCCAGCCAAAATCGCAAATGGGTGTGTCGAGCAGCATGGGATTGAATCCTGTTGTTATTTGTATTGGTCCAATGTGCGGTTTTCGGACGCAGAATTCAAGCGGGCCCACCTTTTTGGCGAGCCCGCAAATCGGTTTCGTCCGGTCAGGTCCACAGACTTAGTTGAGGACAACCGTCCGAGGTGGTTTCGGCCGTTGCTCCGGAACGACCAATGGTGCACACAACACGTTTCCGGAAGGCCGAGAAACTGTCGAATTTCACAACATCGACGGGCTCATCAAACAGGAAAGTAACACGCAGGCGCTCCGGTGTTGCCCCTGTCTGTACGCCCAGCACTTCCCCTTTGAAGGGCTGGCCAAGATAGTGGCCATGGACCCTGTCTCCCAGGTTCAATCGATCCGGGGGAGGCCGGCTGCCAATGGCCGCGTGCAGGGTATTCCAGTCTTTGTAGCCATGTTGGTGGGACAGCAGTTCCAGCGCTTTACTATGGCTGACAATAGTCCCTTGTGAATGCAAAGTTGCGCGCAGGCGTTTTGCCTGTGCCTTCAACTCATCCAGTGGGGGAAGTGTGTTTAAACCTTTCATCACAAACCTCTTTCAGTGCTTGGATGCGGGTATTGTCAGGTGCTCGCATTGCCATCGGTCCGCAAACTGAAATCGGGAGATGGAAGAGTCGTTTCAAAGGCTTCACCGTGGCAGAGCCAGCGAGCGGCAGGGGCCTTACCCTTGCCGCTCATTACTGTTGGTGGCATTCCTTGTCAAGCAGTTGGGACCAGGCTGTCACCTGCTTGATGATCTTTCAGTCGAACTTAGCCGTACCAGCCGCCCATTTTGACTTCGGCTGCTTCGCCAACGAGTTTGGCGAATTCAGCCGGGTCCTGGGTGCCATTGTCACGTCCACGATAGTGGTATGGATAGACATATTTCGGCTTGAACTCAGCAACAGCAGAAGCGGCTGCCGCAACATCCATTGTGAAGGGCAGGTTCATGCAGACAAAGGCCAGATCGATGTCTTTCAATGCACGCATCTCGGGGATGTCTTCAGTGTCGCCGGAAATATAGACGCGGAAGCCTTCGAACCCCAATACGTAACCATTGTCTCGGCCTTCGGGATGGAAATTCAGCCGATCCGCTGTGGTGTTGTAAGCCGGGATTGCCTCAATGCTGAGGCCTTCATAGGTGGATGATTCACCATTGGCAATCTGGGACGCCTTGGCTTTCAGATCGTCTGTCAGCTTTTCATAAACTGCAGGGTTGGTGATTAATTGCGTAGACGCGCCCGTGACTGCAGCCAGAGTGTCCAGATTGAAGTGATCGCCATGTTCGTGGGTGACCAGAACAAGGTCTGCACCGGGGAAATCCGCATAGGCGGAAGCTTCACCGACCGGATCAACATAGATGGTGCCGGCTGGTGTTTCCATGACGAAGGATGCATGGCTGACAGGATGGACTTTGATGTCACCTGCGCCAGTCATGAAAACATCGCTGGAATGGCTGGCCGCGTTCGCTGCGTAGGGCAACAATGTAATGCCTGCGACGACGATCGCCGACGTTGACAGAAATTCTCGACGTGACTGGTTCATGTGGTTCTCCCTTGTTTCTCAAGTCAAGGTAGCGTCAATGCACTCATTATCAAGGGCCGCCGTGTATTGCGGCTAAGAAATCTACTTGGCCGTTAACAGGCTACAAATGGGCTTTCAGCTCTGACAGGTGCCTGACCACGGTCACGTTCTCTGGAAGTTCCGGCGGGATCGTGTTGGGAAACAGCGCATAGACGGTCATTCCTGCAGCCAATCCACCGTGAATTCCGGGCAGGCTATCCTCCACAACCGCGCAATCAGATGGTGCAACACCAAGTCGTTTCGCTGCATCCAGAAAAAGCTCCGGATCGGGCTTCCAGGCATTCACATCATATGCGCTGAACAAGCGGTCACCAAAGAAGGGCAGGAGGCCGGTCAGTGTCAGGCTCAATCTGATTTTCTCAGGCGGGCCATTGGAGGCGATGCACATTTGTGAATTGAGCGCGTTGAGCAGGTCCAGTGCGCCGTCAATGGGTTGCAGGCTGTTTTCAAACGCTTGTGCTGTTCTTCGGCGAAGATGCGGGACAAAATCATCTGACAGCCTGCAGTCAAAATGAGCTTCGACATCAGCAATGCTTTCGGCCATCTTGCCGCCGCGAAACCGTTTGACTGCCTCATCCAGAGAGAAGGTCAGCCCCTGTTCGGCCAGAACTTCCACCAGAACCTGATTGGACAAGACTTCGCTGTCCACAAGAGTTCCGTCGAGGTCGAAGAGTGTCAGTTGTGGCACGTTGATATCCTGAATTTGGGCTGTAGCTTGTATTCAATGGTGATGACCGAACTCTTCCGGGAAACTCAGATCATTTTGTTTGAACAAATGACAACATGTGTTGCCGACAGCGCTGGGAAAAAGGAGCGCTTTTTCTGATAGACTGATGCTTGGGTTTTATCAATGCCGCGAACAGTGGCCCCCGGTTTGATCGAGTTGTTCTTGACATTCATTGGAGAGGTTGGCTGCTGCCCGGTAACAAAATAAGCGGGCAGGTATTGCAAGGCCATAGTCGGCTGACAATTGTGCGCACAGTCAGATTTGGCGCAGACTATTTTGTTTTAAAGAACGCATGAATTCGCGCGCCCGCCGGAAAATGCCCCAAAGCCCAGATCGGGTCCCAAAAGACTTTATTCCGGCAACCGCGCAAAATATTTATTCAACTGGTATGTGCTTCCAGCTGGGCCGTGCGCCCGCGCGCAGCTTCCAAAGAAGCTGTTTGCATTGATTTCTGCACTTTTTCGAAAGCACGCACTTCAATCTGGCGTACCCGCTCGCGACTTACGCCAAATTCCTTGGACAGGTCTTCAAGCGTAATGGGATCTTCCGACAGGCGACGGGCCTGAAAAATGCGGCGCTCGCGATCATTCAGTGTTTCCATCGCTGATTTCAGCAAGACGCGGCGCTGATCCAGTTCCTGCTGGTTGGCAACAGTCGATTCCTGGCTTTCGCTTTCATCCACCAGCCAATCCTGCCATTCACCGGTGCCATCATCCGCCTTGAGCGGTGAATTGAGTGAGGCATCGCCAGACAGGCGGCGGTTCATCGAATGCACTTCTTCGACTGAAACGCCGAGTTTCGTTGCAATCTGCTGCACCTGATCGTGATTCAGATCACCATCTTCCAATGCCTGAATCTGGCTCTTCATCTTGCGCAGATTGAAGAATAAACGCTTTTGATTGGCTGTGGTGCCCATTTTGACGAGCGACCAAGATCGCAGGACATATTCCTGTATCGAGGCCTTGATCCACCACATGGCATAAGTTGCCAGGCGGAAGCCCCGTTCCGGGTCAAACTTTTTGACAGCCTGCATGAGGCCAACATTGCCTTCGGAAATCACTTCGCCAATCGGTAGGCCGTAACCACGATATCCCATTGCGATTTTGGCCACGAGGCGCAAATGGCTTGTCACCAGTTGTTCAGCGGCGCCACGGTCGTCATGCTCCAAAAAGCGTTTGGCGAGCATATATTCCTGATTTGGTTCGAGCATTGGATATTTTCGAATATCCGACAGATAACGTGACAATCCGCCTTCAGAAGACGAAACGGTCGGAACGTTTCCAGTTGCAACAACAGCTTGGGCCATAAAGCACCCCCTTGGTTATGTGTCTTCCGACTCGCGGCAAGACGTTTTGCGCTGCCCTGAGTTACCCCACGGCGCAGCGCTCCCGAACTAACATATAGGATCAATTGTGGCAGATAGTAGATCATTCATCGGTAAATTACGATAAAGTAATCTTTGCGTTCCTATGAATGCTAAAATCCTATTGAAATGCCTTTATCAATGCGGCCATGTCTTTCGGAATTTCAGCTTCAAAGCGCATGATCTCACCGGTGATCGGGTGTTCAAATTGCAGCATTGCGGCAAACAGCGCCTGCCTGCGGAATTTGTTGACCGCCTTTTCGGCCTGATCACCCAGAATGGCGGATTTGGTTTTAAAGCCTGATCCATAGACATCATCACCCACCAAGGGGTGGCCGGAATGCGACATGTGAACCCTGATCTGGTGCGTGCGACCGGTTTCAAGCCGGCATTCTACCAGGCAGGCTGTTGGCGCGCCTTCTTTGGTGAAATAGCGCTTCAGGACCTGAAAATGCGTGATGGCGTCCTTGCCGCGTTCGTCGGTTTCATCGCGCCGTTTCACGACACCCATTTTCAGGCGATTATTATCTGAACGGGCAATCGGCGCATTGATGGTGCCTTTTGCAGGCTCCAATGCGCCCCAGACCACAGCCTGGTATGCGCGTTCCAGATTGTTTGTGCGCCCGTGGTCGGCGAATTGCTGTGTCAGGCCCAGATGCGCATCATCCGTTTTTGCGACGACCATGACACCGCTTGTGTCCTTGTCGAGCCGGTGGACAATCCCGGGTCTGCGCACGCCGCCAATCCCAGACAGGCTGTCTCCGCAATGGTGAATAAGCGCGTTGACCAGTGTCCCGGTCCAGTTTCCGGGGCCGGGATGGACCACCAGACCGGCCGGTTTGTCGATGACGATCAGATGCTCATCTTCAAACAGAATGGTCAGGGGAATGTCTTCACCCTTGGGTTCGGGGTCTTCTGCTTCCGGCATGTCCACGGACAAAACATCGCCTTCGTTGACACGGGCATTCGGCGCGTCTACCACTTCCCCGCCCACGCGCACGCAGCCCTGCTTGATAAGCGTCTTGAAGCGACTGCGGGACAGACGTCCCGCTTTCGCTGCAATGATTGCATCCAGCCTTTGACCGGTTTCTGGCGCATCAACCGTAAACTCAAGCCGCTCTGCCGGCTCTTTGGACAAATTTTCAGCCATGGCTCAGATCGACCCTCTTGATGATGATGAAAAACCGCTCGACCCGGCTGTCGAGCGCGTGCGGATAAAACTGCGGCGGTTGTTGATGGGATCCAGTCTCATCATGGTGTTTGGCTTTATCGCGGTGTTTGGAGCGTTGTACTACCGCATCACGCAGACAAGCGAAAGCGATGATACCGTTGCAACGGTCAATAATGCGGTTGTGCCGGATATTGCAGCCACACTTTCTCTTCCAACGGATCTTGGTGTTCTGATCGATGTCAGCCTGTCCCGAGGCCAATTGGTGGCAAGCTTTGAAAATGGCCCGGATGTTTACACAGTCCTGATTATCAATCGGGCCGACGGGTCTATCGTGGAGCGCTATGAAATGCGCCGTGCGGCGGATTAAATTCCTGTTTTTTATCTGTTTTTCAAACAGTGGCACAAACTTTGCTTGTTACCTAACGGGCTTCGCTCGTGAAGTCCTGATCATCTGAGACTCTTTTCAGAAAGGAGCACTATTTTGATGATTGGTAGCGCATCATCATCCGCAATTGATTTCGCGGCCATGCGGGCCGAAATGAAGGAACGGATAGATGCCAAGTTTGAGGCGACCGACACCGATAAAAGCGGTGGCATCTCACTTGAAGAATTTAAAGTAAGCCATGCTGAACGCGCGTCAGGGGCGGTAAACTCTGCCGGTTCTGACAATCCTGAGGAACTATTTTCCCAGTTGGATGCGGATGGCGATGGTGAGTTGACAGCAGCGGACCGGACAAAATCTGAACCGCCTGGAGGACAATTTTCTCCAGAGTCATTCATGGCTTTGCTGGGAATTCAGGAACAATCAGGAGAGCCTCCTCGTCCTCCCCGTGGTGGTGGTGAAGGTTCTGATCCGGTGAGCGAACTGCTCGCAGCAGCAGAAGAAGCGGATGACACTGAATCCAGCCTGATTGACGAATTGCTTGAAACCTTAAGTGAGTCACTGGAAAGCTAATCGTGCTTTGCAAACTGCAGCATATATGCGTTTTCTGCGAAAACAGGATTGTCCGGGTATAATCAACCCGGACAATCTGCGTCAAAAAACTGTATTCTATCGTGGGTCAATCGAAATGCCTGGTCAGTCGATTGGCAGGCCGCTTGGGACGGATTTGGGAACGCCGAGTCTGCCGGGAACCGCAGCCAAGTCAGTGAGCGCTTTCAGAAAGGCCACCAGAGCATCAACCTCCTCGTCATCGAGGGCAATTGGTTTCAAGACATTTGCTTTGACAATGCGGCTCCGTTCCCGGCGGTCCTGCATGATAAATCCGTCTTCTCTGGATAGCCTTGGATGGTCGGGGAGGTGGACTGATTTCAGGGAGAAGTGCTCAAAGCCTGCAACCGGGTCGAGATGATGGCGGACCACGCCCTCCAGCGTCGTATAGGCGCCGGAATGTCCGTAAGGCGCGGTCAGGGCCACATTGCGCAGGCTGGGTGTGCGGAATTTGTAGCGGTCCTCTATCAGATTTGTGGCTCCGGCCCGACCCCGGTCATGGCGTATGGCTTCGAGCCTTGCGACCCGGCCTGGCCCGATCTGGGGCATTGCAATGGCGTGGAATTCCTGGTCCGTGAGAAAGGGGCCGCTGTGGCAGGAGGCGCAATTCGCCTTGCCGTAAAACAAGCCCAGCCCGGTCTGTTGCTGTCCTGTCAGTGCCTGCCGGTCGCCAGTCAGATAGTGATCAAACGGGCTTCGAGAACTGCGCCATTCCGCATTTACAAAATCTCCAACGGCATTCGCATAATGGACAATCCTGATGTCCTTGGCGGATTGGATTTCGGGAAATGCAGTCTGAAACAGGGACACATAAGTGTCGTTCTGGCGCAAACGCTGCTCAACCCTTGACCAAACATCTTTCCAGGGATTTCCATAGATATCCTCAAGGGCACGCCCAAGGTCGTTTTCAGAGCCCTGACCGGCCATTTCGACCTCTGATGTCAGAGGGAACAACGCTTGTGCTGCGATGATTGTGGTGAGGCCGATTGGGGTGTCTTCATCTGCCGGCGTATCAAAACCAGACGGATCCTTTTCGTCTATCTCAAGACGTCCGTCATGGAACAGAGATGTGAATTCCCGTGCGCCAAGATTGAAAAGCGCCGGAGAGTTTCGGGGGACCCGCCGCCGGATCAGATCCCTGCCGGACCCGACGCTGCGATTTCTTCCCGTTCCCGTGCCGCCTTCTCCAATGCCGAGAGAGAGGCCGTCTGCACCGGCAAAATCCGGGTGGTGGCAGGTCGCGCAAGAAATATTCCGGTTGCCGGAAATGAGCGGGTCATAAAAGAGTTTCTGGCCGAGAAGCGCCCGGGTCTTATCATAGGGGTGATAGAGGTCTGACGTGATCGGGACTGGCAGATCTTTTATGACTGTCTGTTCAGCCAGTGACGGTCCGGTCGCAGCCAATGCAATGAAACAAGAGGCAAGACAAGCAGCCAAAATGGCTTTTCTAGAAGTCTCGACATGCATGGAACTTGCCCATTGTGACACGTTCAGCGCACCATTCAGGAAGACGCAGATGCCGCCTTGATGCGGCGCGCTTTCTTTCCAAACTTGATGATCTTCTTCCGGTTTTTTGCCGCTGCAATATTGTCCTTTGGTGACCCTTGAGTTGAACTCAAGGCTGCGTTGTCGGACGCTGCTCCATTCACCTCGGTACCGTCAACAGCCGCCGATTTGGCGCCGTTATGTTTGATATTCAGCTTGCCATTATATTGGACCGGACCGGATTTGACCTTGCTGTTGGCCCCGGAAGACGCTGGGCCCTTATTGCTTCTGGAAACAGCAGCGATAAGACCTGCAAAACCAGATTTCCTGGATTTTGACGGCTTGTCCTGTTTCACACGTTTGGCTGAAACAACGGGTATATACGCTGGTCCTTCGCCGGATTTTTCAGCTGCGTTGGCAGAAACACTCGGCTTATTGCTGTCGCTCTTCTGATGCTCATCGCCGGTGATGGGTATCGTAGTTGCCATGGTCACGGTGGATTGTGGCGCGGATTGTGGTTCGGATTGTTCTGGCGGCTTTACTGGAGCCGCAATCGTTTCTGCCTGAAGGCTTGCCGAGTTGTTGATCTGTGGTGTTGGTTCGCTCTGCGTTGCATCGGCGTCTTGCGGTTGTTTGGAATCATCCGTCGTCACCGCACGCTCAACAGGAAATTTGGCAACATTCGTGCTGTACGCTTCCGGCGTTGCGTTTCTGGCAACTTCCCGTTCGGTCTCAACCGGTTTGGGATCTGCGGATTGGCGCTCCGCTGCCGGTTTCAGAAATGCTGGAATGACGGTCATGGCGGCGACAGTCTCGGCGTGACGCTTTTCAGGTGCCGCCTCTTCCGGCTTTGGCTTTGGGGGTGCCACGTCTGCAATCGCTGGCTTGTATGCAACTGGCGGCCTTGTAACAACCGGGGCTGTCGGCACAATGGCAGCGGGAGGGGGGGCACTTTTGACAAAGGCACTGACATCCTCGGCAAGAGCCTTCAGTTCTTTTCTCAGGCTCAGTTCTTCAAGAGACGGCATATGCCGTTCCATTTCAGCGACCCGGGATTGGGAATTGTTGAGCTCTGTCTGAATGGCGACCATACGAACATTGGCGGCGGTTTTTTCGGCCCGCAATTCCTCAACCTCATCTTCAAGCTCGAAAAGCCGTTTCTTGTCCTGACCTGTCATGGTCTTGAGAGCAGATTTTGCGATTTCTTTCTGCTTCTCCAAATTGACTTCGGCGCTGCTGAGACTCTTTTTGAGGCCCGCATATTCGGTTTTGAGTTTTTCGAATTCCTGTTCGACGCGCTCGGCAAATATCCGCCATTTCTCGGCTGTCACGAGGTGTTGTTGGGATTCCACCTGCAATTGATCAGCCCGCTTTTCCTGTCTGTTCAGTTCGACAGCAAAGCGTGCGCGCATCTGGTCTTTCTGAGCGGTGATTTCAGACAGGGACACCGGTGCCTGGCGTTCCAATTCGTGAATAGCCAAGCGTCTTGCCCGACCTGACACAATCGGCAGAATGACGAACAGAAGCAGGCTTACGCACAAAGCACCCAATGCGAAATAAAGCGCGGCTTCAATCATGTTGCAATCCTAATCAGTCAGGTGTGGAACTTAGAACGGATTCCAAGTTGCCTTTGGTGTAAACTTCAGATAGCCGACATTCAAGCCAAGCCGTGCACCAATGCCCGCTCTAACCGGTACCATGATGATATTATTGTTCGCCATGACCATCATTCCAACGCCTCCAACAACATAAGCGGATCCGTTGACACCGACAAATCTCTGATAGGCGTGGTCCACCGTCGGCAAATTATACACCAACATCATCACGCGTGAAGCGTTGCCGCCAAAATCCCAACCAATTGACGGGCCCTGGAAGAAAACCTTGTGGTCGCCTGCACCTTTTGTGTACATCAGACCTTCGCCATAAATCAGCCCCCCGATAATGGCACCAGAGCCTTCTTCTCCCAGAATGTAAGCATTCGGAAGGCCATAGCTCTGAAACGCGCGCTCCACCACGCTGGCGAGGCCGCCGGAAACATCACCAAAGAACTGATGTCCGGCATTCAGAATTTCATTGGACGAGTATGTTTCTGAAAGTGGCGTATTTGATTGCGCTACGGCGTTTGACCCGCCAACAGCAACTGGCAGAAGGTAAAAGACGGACAGGCCCAAAATGACCGCCGCCCAGGCCGCCCGGATTGATGGCCATGAAGGAATTTGAAAGCGCGATTGCATAAGTTGGTCTCCGTTATCTGTGGTACTTTTATAAAGGGATAAAGTGTCTGGCGATAGCCCATGAAACCAGTCCCTGTGGGAAACATTGCGGTGTGGAACCATGATTTCAGATCAATCTCCATTTGCTGGTGGCTGAACGCAATCGGGAGATCAAACCGGGGTTGGGTGAAAAGCTCCATTCCTGCTTCACAGGTTTTGAAAAGGCATCCAGTCCAACCTTCAATTTGATCATGGCAATTGGACTTTTCATGTACTGTTCTTTTGGAAACAGTGTGCTCCCAACACGGACAAAAATCGCATTCTGGAATTCAATCTCCCTATCAAGTCCGGATGACAATCTATCTTGTGCATGTGGCAAGCTTGGGGCGGAGAAGATCAAAAAAACAGATTTTGCCAGGCTGACGCCGGATGGACAGGTAATGACAGTCGATTGATCAACAGATTACCAGTATTAACAGGCTGTTATCTATCTTTCGATAGACTTCAACCATGAATAGACGTGGTCATATCAAGGCGTTCGCACAGAGTAGATTGTTGCGTATTTTGATGGCAGTGACACTATGTTTTCTGCCGCTTTGGAATGGCATGTCAGCAGCTCAGGAGACTTTACCTTCCGGCCTCAGTCATGATTATGCGCCATCCGGTTTTCTGTCCGAGACCATTGTCAAAGATCAATTTACCGGTCTGGCATTGGGGGGGATCGATCCACTGAGTTATTTTGTCAAAGGCCAACCTGAATTGGGAATGCCCGAACACGACCTTACCTATTCCGGCGCTTTGTGGTGGTTTTCCAATATTGGCAACAAGGCTGCTTTTCTGGACGCGCCGGATATCTACATGCCGCAGTTTGGTGGCTATGGGGCGATGACCATTGCAAGGGGTTACTTGGCAGAAGGACGCCCGCAAATCTGGTTGCTGCAGGATGACAAACTGCTTCTGTTTCACAGCCATGCAAACAGAGTTGCGTGGCAGCAAAATCCTGGGGAGCTGATGCAAAGGGCTCTTGAAGAATGGCCGATCCTGATCAAGAAACTGGTTCCATGATCTGGTGCAGGGTTGGATTGGTATTTAACGCAGCTTATACAAGCAACGTTTTTTGAATGTTTCGAATCAATACGCAGAATAGTCTGCGCAAATAGTGGGTTTACTTATGTCCAATCTTTCAGCTCTCGATCTGGCAGCTTTGCTTTGCAGCCGTGTTTGTCATGATGTTGTTGGCTCTGTGGGGGCCATTGCCAATGGTCTGGAAGTGCTGGACGAAGAAAAAGATCCGGAAATGCTGAAATTTGCCGGAGAACTGGTTCGCAAAAGCGCCGCCCAGGCTTCCGCCAAATTGACATTTTCCCGAATTGCGTTTGGTGCGGCAGGCTCCGCAGGTGCTGAAATCGACCTTGATGATGCCCGCGACAAGGCGGAATTATTGATGGGCTTTGAAAAAGCAAATCTCATATGGGAAATGCCGAGGGCCATTCGCCCCAAAAACGAAGTCAAACTTCTGCTGAACCTCATTCTGGTTGGACTGTCAGTCATTCCGCGCGGTGGAGACATGACGGTCACTGCGGAAGGTGAAAAGGGCTTGAGACTTGTGTGCGTTGGGCGGGCGGCCCGTATCCCCGGGCATGCGGACTGGTTTGAGACTCTGCCTGAAACACTTGATGGGGTGGATGCACACGCTGTCCAGCCGATTTACGCTGCGTTGCTGGCAGATGCCTGCGGCATGCGCGTGACGTTCGCGCTGGATGGCGAACAGGTTGATATTGTTGCCAGTTGATCCCGGATGTCAGAGCATTCTGGACATAATAACGCGCCCACAGGCCGTAAATTAGCTCTTTCTTAATAGTGATTTCCTCGATTTCACCAATCAAGGTCCGGATCGGGCGGCTGAGGTGTGGATTTCAGCGGATATTAAGGAATTTGTCGTTCACTCTGTCAGTATTTCGCGGGTGTTTGTCGAGGAAATTGATATGGACGATGTCCTCAAGGATTTTTTGACGGAAAGTCATGAATGCCTCGATCTGATAGATGCGGGGCTGATCGATTTTGGGCAGGATTCTGCCAACAACGAACTGCTTGATCATATTTTTCGTCTCGTTCACACGATGAAGGGAACATGCGGTTTTCTCAATCTGTCACGGTTGGAAGCCGTGTCGCATGCATCGGAATCACTGATTTACAGTTTCCGTCTCGGCGCTGCTGTGACGCCTGATGCCATGGATTTGATTCTGGAGGCCATCCAGAAGATCAAAGTTCTGTTAGATGGCGTGGCAGCCAGCGCCGGCGTTGAACCGATTGGTGATGACAATCTGCTTGTTGAAAATCTGGAAAATATGGCAGCCCGTGGATTAGAAGCGGCCAACGGGTCTGGTGCCCCTATCAGCCAAAGAGCGCTGACACAGGATGATCTGGACCGTATGTTCGATCACGCCTCCGATGCGGTATTACCGGACGCACCAGTTAGAAAGGCTGCTCTGCCTAGTTCAAAACCAGCCACAGATGCACGGATCGCGGATGATGCTGCTTCGCAGTTAAATCTCGACGTAAAGGTTGCCTTGCTGGAAGAGCTTGTGTCGAACGTGACCGATCTGATCGCCACGCGTGCCCAATTGCTGGAGATTGCCCGCCGGTCTGATGATTACGAGTTGAAAAAATCCGTCAACCATCTGGCAGCTATTGCATCCCGGCTTCAGAAAATTGTGGTTGAAGCACGTGTGCAACCGATTGGCAGTGCATGGCAACAGCTGGACCCCATGCTGCGTGATCTTGCTGCCAAACTGGACAAGAACATCGCGCTGGTGCTGGATGGTGAAGACATCGAAGTCGATCGCCAGATCATAGATCTGATCAAAGCCCCGCTGGCTCATATTGTTCGCAATTGCGCTGATCACGGTCTGGAAGCGCCCGATATGCGGCTTGCTTCAGGAAAACTGGCGTTGGGAACGATCGGTGTAACAGCCGCTCGCGAAGGCTCCGACATCGTCATCGAGGTTCTGGATGATGGTCTGGGCCTGGATGTGCACAAGATAAAAAGCAAGGCGCTTGCCTGCGGTCTCATCAATGACGATGAGTTTGCAAACATGAATGATATGCAGGCAGCCCAACTGATTTTCGAACCGGGATTGTCAACCCGTGACACTGTCACACGGCTCTCCGGCCGCGGCTACGGGCTGGATGTTGCGCGCACGTCCATTGAGAAAACAGGCGGTTCGATAAGAGTCTATTCCGTCAAGGGTGAAGGCACCGTCTTCGTCATCAGAATTCCTGTCACGCCGGCTCAATTTTCTTCTTTGATTCTTTCACGAGCGAAGGATTATGAAAAGATTCTGGTGCAAAAGCCTCAGCTCGATGCAGGCGAGGCTTCATCCACTGCTCCTTCTTCCCCGGTTGTGACCAATCCTCAAATACAAGAACCTGTGGTTGCTTCGGGCAGAGATACGAAAATTCTGTACCTGGAAGACAACTCGTTCTTCAGATCAATGCTGATCCCGATTATGGAAGCAGGCGGTTACAAGGTGACGGTCGCTGCAAGCGTTGCGGAAGCATTAGCACGACTGGAGGAGGATGCGCGGTATCTTGCTGTCGTGTGTGATCTGGATATGCCGGACAAGGCAGGCTTCCTGTTTGCCAAAATGATGAAGGACAATATGAAGTGGGCCAAAATTCAATTGGTCGCCGTGTCCTCGCTTGCGACGTCACTGTCCAGAAACAGGGCACGGGAAGCAGGTTTTGATCATTGTCTTGCAAAGTTTGATCGCAATGGCCTGTTGTCGTGCCTCAACAAGATTACTTACGCGTTCAAGATTGCGGCCTGAAAGCGCTGGCAACTGGTATGAGGCACTCATCTGCGGCCCAGTACGAAAAAACCCCCAATCAAGGGGGTTTCAGGCTGTTGGCCTAACTCAGTTCAGCGCGTTTGGAGATCCGGCGTTTCAGGCGCTTTCGCGTAATTCCTCAGATTCCGGTTCGCGCAGCACATAGCCTCGTCCCCAGACAGTTTCGATGTAGTTGGCACCGCCTGTTGCGACAGACAATTTCTTGCGCAGCTTGCAGATAAACACATCGATGATTTTCAACTCAGGCTCATCCATGCCGCCATAAAGGTGGTTGAGGAACATTTCCTTGGTCAGGGTCGTGCCCTTGCGCAGCGAGAGAAGCTCCAGCATCTGATATTCTTTACCTGTCAGGTGAACGCGCTGCCCACCGGCCTCGACAGTTTTCGTATCCAGATTGACCTTCAATTCGCCAGTCGTGATGATTGATTGTGCATGGCCCTTCGAGCGGCGGATGATTGCGTGAATGCGTGCGACCAATTCATCCTTATGGAAGGGTTTGGTCATGTAATCATCAGCACCAAATCCGAGACCACGAACCTTGTCTTCAATGCCAGCAAGGCCGGAGAGAATGAGTATGGGCGTCTTCACTTTGGACACACGGAGGGAGCGGAGAACTTCGTAGCCACTCATGTCTGGAAGATTGAGATCCAGCATGATCAGATCATAATCATACAGCTTGCCAAGGTCGATGCCTTCTTCGCCAAGATCTGTGGTGTATACATTGAAGCTCTCGGACTTCAGCATCAACTCGATGCTTTGCGCCGTAGAACTATCGTCTTCAATTAACAAAACCCGCATCATTTACCCCTTCTAGGAACCTTGGATGGCCAATTGTTGCCCATTCCATCCAATGTGTCGTTTCTTTCTCTAAGACAAATTGTCCTTCTGGACGCTCTGCCCGAATGGATGATATTAATCACCCATCGCTCAATTCTTGTCGCCAGTATCTGATCCATGCATGCACGCCGTTTGACTGGTGCATCGAATCCGAGCATCGCTCGACTGTTAATGATCATATTAATTCGCAATGGTTAACAGACTCTGATTCTCTCGCGCAACCCTCTTCCGTACAACTCGTCAAATAAAGTCTAACTATATTGATTTTTAACGGTTTTTTGAGGAAAAATTAATTAATAAATTACTTTAAGAAACTTGTTTAAGCGATTCAATTGAATCCGTTTTGCCTGCATTTTCCACAGAGTTCCGCCCTAAACGCTGATGTGAAAAACCCTCTGGTCAATTGCAATGGCAAATGGTTTCATCGCCACCATTGTTAACCTTTTGCGTAAATGATTCGTTACCAACAGTGTTTTTTCTACATTGTTTGTTAAGGCCCTTTTCATTTCGTTTTCTGGCAATTTGCAACAAATTGGAATGACGCTCGCTTGAAATCGTTAATTCAGCAGATGTCCAAACTGAAAATGACCCGCGCTTTTGGTCGCGTTGCTGCCATACGCGGCCTTGTTGTCGATGTGTCCGGACCGATTACCCATCTTGCAATTGGCGCACAATTATCGATTACGCTGAAAGGGCCGAATGAGCCGAAGCTGATTTGTGAAGTTGTCGGGTTCCGGGACCGGTATGCGATTTGTCTGGCCTATGGACCGCTAACGGGCATCAAACCGGGAGATGTGGCGGAGTTTCTGGAGTCCGAACCCGTTCTTTATCCAAATGATGCCTGGATTGGCCGCGTGCTGGATGGATTGGGCAATCCGATTGACGGGAAAGGGCCGTTGTCGACAGGCGCATTTGCCCAAGGCCTATCTGCGCCACCGCCACCGGCCCATGAACGCAATCTTGTCGAAGTCCCTCTGGATCTGGGCATCCGCGCCTTCAACACGTTTCTGCCCTGCTGCGCCGGTCAGCGCATGGGAATTTTCGCCGGGTCCGGCGTTGGCAAATCGATGTTGATGTCGATGCTTGCCAGAAATGCGACCGCGGATGTATCGGTCATCGGACTGATTGGTGAACGTGGTCGGGAAGTTCAGGATTTCCTGGTCAAAACGCTTGGCGAAGAAGGGCTGAAGAATTCGGTTCTGGTGGTTGCGACGTCCGACTCACCAGCCTTGATGCGGCGTCAGGCAGCGCACACAACGCTTGCCCTTGCACAGTATTTCAGTGCGCAGGGGCGCGAAGTGTTGTGTCTCATGGACAATCTGACGCGGTTCGCGCAGGCGCAAAGGGAGATTGGCCTGTCGGCTGGTGAGCCTCCGACGACCAAGGGCTATCCACCAAGTGTCTTCAGCGAGCTGCCGCGTCTTCTTGAGCGCGCCGGGCCAGGGCTTCGTGGGCAGGGCAATATCACCGGCCTGTTCGCTGTGCTGGTCGAGGGGGACAACACCAATGAACCCGTATCCGATACGGTGCGCGGGATTCTGGATGGTCATGTGGTGCTGTCACGCGAGATTGCAGAGCGCGGACGCTTCCCTGCCATTGATATTCTGTCGTCAGTTTCACGGACCTTTACGGATGCGCTGAGCGCTGAAAACCAGGCGCTTGTGGCCCAGGCACGGCGGTTGATGGCGCGCTACCGTGATATGGAAGAATTGATCCGATTGGGTGCCTATAGGGCAGGTAGTGATGCTTTGACCGACGAAGCGCTCAAAATTATACCTCAAATTGAGAAATTCTTAAGTCAAGGGCAGCATGATGCCAGTTCTATTGAAGAGAGTTTTGCTGTTTTGCGGGAAATTTTGTCTCAGGCGCCGGTCAGTGGTGCCGGGCTGGGTGCAATCTAGGCAATGACAGCAGAAGCAAACACGACAGTGTAAAGTGTCGTGAGACTTTTAAGGGGTATTGAGTATGAAGTCTCGGGAAAGCTTGATTAAGTTAAAGCGATTTCAGGTGGATGAGAAACGTCGGCAACTGACTCAGATCGAGAGCATGATTGCCGATTTTCAGGTCATGGCGGACGAGCTGGATGCGCAGGTCATTTCTGAACAAAAGCGTACGGGCATCGAAGATATAGGCCATTACGCGTACTCAACCTTTGCAAAAGCCGCCGCGCAACGTCGTGAGAATCTGATAACCTCAATTGAAGATCTGGACAAGCAACGGTCCGTTGCTCACGATGCGCTTTCAGAAGCCATTGAGGATCTGAAGAAGGTTGAGTTGCTTGTAGAGCGAGACATGGCCAAATCTAGACTGGAAGCTGATTGGGCGGAACAGGAAGATATGGACGAGATTGCCAATCAGCGGCATCGTGGCGTCTGATTCTTACTCTCTGATTTCCAGACCTGCTGACACAGATTTCTGACAGCAGCTGCTGAACGTGTGCAAAAAAGCTTGAATCTTTAGTTGGGAAGGCGCATTTGCAGCCAATGTTTGTTTGGTTGCTTGCCTTTTTTCTGATGTCGGGTGCGCTGTCTTTTGCGGCCGGCATCCTGTTGCCGCTTCTGGTGTTGGAAAAGCTGTATTTTTTCACCGAGACTCCATCTCTTTTGCAGATTGTCACAGGACTTTGGCAAAATGGCGATGGATTTCTGGCTGTTCTGGTTGGCGCGTTTTCTCTGATATTCCCAGTGGCAAAACTGTTTGTGCTGTTTCTTGAAGCCATTGGTCAATATTCGCGAAACGGGCAGGCCTCCACCGCTTTCCGGCACATATCAATGGTCGGCCGGTGGTCGATGATGGATGTGTTGCTGGTCGCCATTGTCATCTTTGCTGCAAAAACCAGCGGGTTTGCAACGGCCACCACCCAGCCTGGGCTCTGGTTCTACGCGTATGCCGTGCTTGCCAGCGCCGCCTCCGCTGCACTTATCAAACGGTCTGCAAAGCCAGCATCCACATGATTGCCACAACCGATTATCAGCGCTGAGAGAATGCCATTTCGCTATGCCGTGTCCGGTGTCAGCATAGGGATGTGTGCGCCTGCGGTTTTGGGCAGAAGACCCAGCAAACGCGGGTCATCCATGACTTCTACTGCAAAGCCGGTCGGGCGAAAGCCACAGGCCTGATAGAACTTCAGGGCTGCAGGATGATCAAAAGTGCAGGTGTGGAGCCACAGTTTCGTGGTCTCCGCCGTCCATGCATGGTTCAGCGTCAACTGCATCAAGTCGCGACCAAGACCCTCGCCGGTAAACTCCGGCTTCAGACCGAAGAAGGACAGTTCAATGTCTTGCGGGCTGTGATGGCACAGTTCCACCATTCCTGCCACCTTGCCTTCATAGATGACTTCGAACAGGTCGACATTCTCGGCATGAATGTGGCTGGCGAGTTTGCTGTCATCGTAACTCAGCCTTGAACTCCACAGCCATGGCTCACCAACCTGGCGGAACAAGGTGCGATATCGGGTCAGATCAAACTTGTGATCTTGGCGCAGGGTCAGGCCTGAGTGCTGGACAGGGTCGGTTGCCCAGGCCGGCTTTTCCGTCATCGACAGGAAGGTCACAACATTGGCAATTTTGCCCGGTTCAAGGTGCGTAAGCTCAGCCATATTGGTCCGGTTTCCGTTTTCAATTAATGAAACAGGACTAACCGGCTTTCCGGATACGGGTCAAACAGTGATTGGTCTAACCACGGCGCAGAATGACTGAGCGGTTTTCCTGAATGTCGACTGTTTCTTCACGCGCAAGGTAGTTTTCCACCACGTCCCAGATGGCCGGGCCTTCGGTGCCTTCATTCACGCTTGCCCAGCCTGAGACGATATAGGTGCTGGACGGGTCGACAGCTTCACCGGTTTTCAGAACGGTCATTCCGGAAATGCGGCTGCCGATGGGCTTGTCGATATCGATGGTGTATCCCATGCCACCAACCCGGACCATATCGCCACCTTGCTGGTAATAGGGGTCTGGATTGAAGAGGTTGTCGGCAACATCCTCCAGAATGTCCTTGATCAGTTTGCCGTCCATTTCACTGCGATAGGCGGCGGGGTAGCTCATTGCTGTTCCATTGTGGATGTCTTCCACGGTGATGTCCTGACCGGGCAGAAGGCTTGGTCCCCAGCGGAAACCTGGCGACAGGGCGATGTCTGCTTCGCGTTCCTCGAGCAGTGCGTCACAAATGAGATCGTCAAATGTGCCGTTGAAATTGCCGCGGCGATAAAGCAGAGATTGTGTTTTGCCAACCACGCGAGACAATTCGCCTTCAAATGGCGCACGTGTTTCCACGATTTTCGCGGCCATTGTTTCATCGGCCTCCAGCACGTCGGAGAAAATCGGGATGAGGCGGTATTTGAACCCCTTGACCTGTCCCTCCCGTACATCGAGATCAAGCCGCGAGACGAATTTGCCGTTGGACCCGGAAGCCAGAAGCAATGTCTGACCGATCTGTACCGGTTCTGGCAGTGCATCATGGGTGTGGGCGGTGAGAATGACATCAATTCCTGTCACGCGGCTGGCCAGCTTGCGATCCACATCAAAACCATTGTGTGAGAGCAGCACAACAAGTTCTGCTCCATCAGCGCGGGCTGCATCGACATTTTGCTGCAGAACCGTTTCGCGGATACCAAAGGAGAGCGACGGGAACATCCAGCCCGGATTGGCAATCGGAAGATAGGGGAAAGCCTGTCCGATGACGGCAATCTTGACGCCACCACGTTCAAAGAATTTGGTGTGTTCGTAAGCCGGTTCATCCCATTCCTTGTCAAAAATATTTGAACCCAGCAAAGGGAAGGGGAGGCTTTCGACGATCTCGGCTACGCGGTCCTCGCCATAGGTGAACTCCCAATGGGCGGTCATTGCATCCGGTTTCAGGACATTCATGATGTCGACCATATCCTGACCATTGGTCTGGTTGGAGACATAGGATCCCTGCCAGGTGTCACCACCGTCCAGAAGCAGCATGTTGGAGTCTCTGTCAGCGCGGATCGAATTGACGACAGTGGCAACGCGGTCAAGGCCGCCCATGCGCCCATAGGTTTTGGCAAGTGCAGTGAAATCCACCGAGGTCAATGCGTAAGCCGCTGGACTGCCAGCCTCGATGCCGAAGCTTTTGAGAAAATCCTCACCAGTAATATGTGGCGGCAAGCCATCGACAGCCCCCACTCCGATATTGATCGACGGTTCGCGGAAAAACACCGGCATGGCTTGGGCATGTATGTCTGTGATGTGAACCAGGGTGACATTGCCGAAAGCGTCAAAGTCGAGGAGTTGGTTCTGGCTCAATGCCTGCGTTGCGGCCAGAGCTGAAAATTGTCCAAGGCTGGATGGTCCCAACAGGGCGGAAGCGGCCATGCCGGCCTGAAGAAAATGACGGCGGGAAATCATGACAAAGTCACCTCAATTTTTGTTGGGTGTGTGGTTTCGAGTTCGCACCCGAATTGCCACCTGTGCGTACAGGCGATCAGATAAAAGATCTAATTCGGTTTTCTACAGCCACCTGGGCTGTTGGTCGCTTTGGATAGGCTTCAAAGCGACCAAGTCTTATGATGGGCAATCAGATCAATTGCGCACAGATGGCGCTTCAACCGAAAGGCCATTGCCTCTGGAGCCGACGTAAAGCTCAAGTGCAACAAATTCAGGAGATCCCTCGCTGAAGGTTTCTGCTCTTGTGTCACGGATACAGCCTTTGAACCGGTTATGCGCGGTGATCAAATTGGCCTGCTTCAGACGGTAAACCGGAAAGCCGTTGATCTGGCCCTGGGACAGATGGTCGGCCCGAATGTAATTGTCATAATTCTGTTCATGACAATTGGCACAGGACAGTTCCAGCTGACCATAGCGCGTGTAATACATCTCCTTGCCCTTTTCCCATGCAGACTGGGCCGGGCCGTCAATCTTGACATCCACGGGCATGCCACGGGATTGCAGGGAAATGAGCGCATTCATGTTCAGCATTGGCTGCGATTTCCAACCCCAGGCATCTGCCTGCATGCGGTTTTCGCGGCAGTCATTGATGTACATTTCCATGGTCCAGACTTCGCCTGCGTCTTCATTCCATTTCGGCAGGGTCGCACGCAGACCTGTCATGCTTTCCGGGCCTTCGTGACAGGTTGCACAGGATTTACCAGCCGCTCCGTCGACGGTTTCCCAAGTATCCAGCGCCTGATCGACAAAGATCATTCCCGGATTGTCGAAATCATCCATCTGGAATGCCTGGGTTTCTTTTGTGCGAAATGTCCATCCAGACCGAATCTCATCGAGATTCTCCAGATGGGCCGGCGCTTTCGTCCGGGTTACCATCTCGATGTCTTCATTGATGACCAGTTCCGGCAGATCTTCAGCCATTGCGCTCAGGCTTCCAATGGCCGTCAGCGCTGCAACAGAGGCTAAAATCCTCAGTGAAATCGATCGCATGTGTTTCCTCCCCATAATTCAGTCGGTCGCGTCAATTCACCGCGATGGATTTAATTTCTTCGTAGACCGAACCGTCATCGTCGTACCAGGTGAACTTGAATTCACCAGCTTCTGGGACTTTCGCTTCGAATTCGAAATACGGGTTGGTCGAGATGGCTGCATCAAGATTTATGTCGATCACGCTCTGACCATTAAACTCGCATGTGAAGCGGTTGATGATTGAACGTGGAATTGGGTTGCCGTCGCCGTCTTTACGCTGACCTGATTCCATTTTGTGGCTGATCAGAGTTTTGATTGTGATCGTATCACCAGCAGATGCTGATTTTGGTACTTTCACACGTGGTTTTACACCTTTGGCCATGAGCCCGTCTCCTTGTCTTAACCGCCGCAGCCGCCAATTGTTACCTTAACCTGATTGGCTGCACGTATGAATGATCCGTCAGGCATCTTTGCTATTGCAATGACATCCTGTGTTCCAGCCAGACGCATTCTGGTCGAGGCACTGTGGGATGCTGCCAGTGGACCGAAGTTGAATGTCACAACATCCGGGTTGGGGTTGCCAGCGGCAAAAATGGCAATGGATACTGCACCGGGCGCATCGACCGAAACAGGCACTGTGTTTCCGTTTTCGGCAATTTCAGGTGTGATGAGGGTGATATCGCCTTCACCTGCATCTGCGCCGCCGGTAAATTCAGCGATTGCGTCTTCAACCGCAGCACTGGCAGGCGTGAATGGCATGAATGCAAGAGCGGTTACACCAGCCCCCAGCATCAAAGCCTTGCGTCTTGTAAGTTCCATGAATTTATCTCCTGTTTCAAAGGCAGTTCTGACGTTTGGTTATTCCTTCAGCGTCAGAAGATATGCCACCACGTCTTCAATCTGCTGCGCAGTGAGAAGAGGTGGTAATTCAGCTGTTTTTGCGGCTTTTCCGGTAAAGGCATTGCCAGGTCGAATATAACCATCAACCTTGTAGAAGGAGGGCATCATCGACTCTTCAAAGGTCATTTTGGAATTGGCGACAATGCCGCGCAACTCGGCTTCTGTCCAACGTTCCCCGGCGCCGTCAAGCGTGGGGCCAACCTCGCCGTGGAAGGGTGTTTTTTCAAGCGCTGTCACTGCGTGACAGGCAATACAGTTGCCCTGGCCACGTGTGATCATGACCTTTTCGCCAGCTTCGACATTTCCCGGGACGCCGGTCAGGGATTCTGACACTTTGCCCTCATCATATACAACCTGTTTTGGCGCTATCTCGGCTGCCATTGCAGTTCCAAAGAGTGCTGCACTCAGACTTACGGCAGCGAGCGTCGCCACACCAGTTCGCAGATTTCCATTTCTCATAGTATTCTCCCCTAAGCGGCCTCAACCACTGATGCGAGAATGCAGCACTCACCTGAAAAAGGCAATCACAAATTCAAACTTATGAATAGGTTGTTGTGCTGCAGCGCAGCAGATTTTGAGTAATATTTTCCAATCTGCATCACGCCGATCATTCAATCAGAGCACCGCTGGCGCGTGCTTCTTCAAGCTTTCTGGCATGGTATTTCTGGAAATGCTCGTCCTTCTCATACCCCTTCTCGACAACCCACTGGAACATGTGGAGGGTCGTCCATTTGCCAAAGGCGCCCGGCATGGTTGCAACGGCTGCCTGCGCCGTTGTCATATCATCAGGAGCTGTTTCCGGCAGGAACATGATGGTTGGTGTGAAAACAACGCTCCAGGCGCGCGCTGCGGTCTTTTCGGTGAGTTCACGGCCGTCGAGATCGATCACTTCCTCATCTCCGAACATGTTGTATTGAACCACCATGAAATGCTGTTGAATGTAGTCTGCGACTTCCGGATCAGAGAACACGGTTTCATGAAGGCGTTTGCAATAGATGCAACCGCGCTGTTCGAAAATCATGACAAGGCGTTTGCCTTCAGCCGTTGCTGATTCAATGTCTTCGGCAACGTCGCGGAAGGTCGTGCTGAACCATGGTTCCTTGTGAAGACCGTCATCGCCAATCTGGGCACTGAAGGCAGGCGCGCTGAGGCCGAGACAGGCGATTGTCAGGAATGCAAGCAGTGATTTCATGATTTCCTCCATCAATATATCTTGTTGTTAGCCGATCTGTCCGAGGGTTGGAAACCACTCGAGCAGGAGATAGGACAGGGTTTGCATGGTGCCTGTTAGAAACAGAATGCCGGTCACGACCAGCATGCCTCCCATGATTTTTTCGACAACGCTCATATGTTTGCGAAAGCGGCCCATGAAGCGCATGAACGGCCCGGCAAAGAACGCTGCCAGAATGAACGGGATGCCGATGCCAAGCGCATAGGCGAATAACAGAATTGCGCCGTTCAGTGGCTCACCGCTTGTGCTGGCAACCAGCAATATGGTGGCCAGCACAGGGCCGACACAAGGCGTCCATCCAAAAGCGAACGCCAGACCGACGACATAGGCGCCCATGAGGCCAATCGGCTTGTTGCGAACCTGGAACCGGGCTTCACGAAACAGCAGACCAATGCGCAGGACTCCCAGAAAATGCAGACCAAGGATAATGATTATGACACCAGCCACATAGCTCAGCGCGGTCAGATTCTCTGTGACGAATGATCCGATGAGAGAGGCGCTTGCCCCCAAAGCAATAAACACCGTGGCAAAGCCCAGCACGAAGAACACCGATGCCAGCACCACCCGGCCCATAAGAACCGGTGGGCGCTCCTCATCTGTCAACTCGTCAAGGCTGACACCGGCCAGAAAACACAGATAGGGTGGAACGAGTGGCAGCACGCATGGCGAGGCGAAGGACAACAGGCCTGCTGCCAAGGCTCCGCCCAAAGTTACGGTCAAATCCATGTTGCTGTTCCACCCTGTCAAAACCGTTATTGATGTGCCGTTCGACATCATTCATATTCAGATATTACAATTTGTTTTTGTTTTCAGCAATCGCGAAAGCTGGTATGATGTCATTTAGGATGTGTACTCCCATGAGTTTGAAACAAGATCCTGGAAAGGTCTGGAGATGAGATTTGGGAAAGCCGTTCATAAAATCTCGGCAATCGGACTGATGGTCTGTATGCGGATCTTTCCGGCCCCGGCTGCAGAACTGATCATGATGGAGCAGCAAGGCTGCCACTGGTGCGAAAGGTGGCACGCCGAAATCGGTCCGATCTATCCGAAAACAGATGAGGGCAAGCGCGCACCATTGCGCAGTGTCGATATTCATCAAGCGTTACCCGACGATCTGAGCGGCATTCGCATGGCGCGGTTTACGCCGAGTTTTGTATTGGTTGAAGACGGCGTTGAATTGGGCCGTATTCGGGGATATCCCGGCGATGAGTTGTTCTGGTGGGCGTTATCTGATCTCATAAAGAAGTTGCCTGCTCCCGCGCGTTCTCTTAAAGAGCCGCTTTCAGCCCCTTTGGCGCCGGACAGCGCCGCAAAAACCTGACTGGTGTGCCTGAATGTCTGTAATTGATAGCAATTCTCAAAATTCCAAATCTCCCTCTGTCCATGACGATGGAAAATCCATGGATGCCATGATGGACAGCGCCAAGGATGCAACCGACTTTCTGAAAGCGCTCGGTCATGAAGGGCGTTTGATGATCCTGTGTCGTCTCGTTGAAGGCGAATGCTCGGTGACTGAAATGGAAGAACTGTTGTCAGCCCGCCAAGCCGCTGTCTCACAGCAGCTTGCCCGCCTCAGGCTGGAAGGTCTCGTCAAAACGCGCCGTGAGGGCAAAGTGATGTATTATTCGCTGGCCGACGAACGTGTCGAGCGGATGATCGGGCTGGTCTATGATCTGTTCTGTAAAAACGGCGCTTGAGCCTATGCCTACCCTGTGATTGCAAAACCGGCAGAGATCGGATATATTCAATAAATTAAATATGTCGGGAGGTCTGCAGCATGGAGGAGCTGGCGCCTGGTACCATTGCGGCTCTGTGCGGGCTGGCAGGCGGTGCTGTTCTTGGCTTTGCCGCGCGTTGGGGGCGGTTTTGCACTCTGGGCGCGATCGAAGACAATGTGCTGGCCGGGAACAGTCTGCGGCTGCGCATGTGGGGCCTTGCCATTGCTGTTGGTGCCATCGCAACATATGCGCTTCATGGCAGCGGCCTCATTGATATCTCCCAAACATTCTATCTTGCTGCGCCAACGACTTTATTCGCGAGCCTCATTGGCAGTCTGATTTTCGGCTTCGGCATGTCGCTCGTCGGAACCTGTGGTTTTGGAACGCTCGCACGCATTGGCGGCGGCGATCAGAAATCGATTGTCACCTTTCTGGTAATGGGTATTACGGCTTATGCCACGCTGCGAGGTGTCGGAGCCTATCTGCGACTTGGCCTGGGCGTTCCCGCAAGAAATGCTGATCAGAGCACAGCCGGTTTTGCATTCCTGATTGAGCGGTTCACTGGCCTGCCGGTGAGCATTGCAGGCTTTGTTCTGGCTGTGTTGCTGGCCGGATTTTGTCTGTCGTCCAAGGCTCTGCGGCAGAATGTCCGGTTCCTGATCACGGCTGTCCTGGTTGGGCTGACAATTGCTTTTGGCTGGTTTGCTACTGGCGTTTTGGCGTATGATCCATTTGAGCCATATCCGCTTGAATCATTTACTTTTTCCGTACCTCTTGGTGATGCCTTGATCTATGTGATGACTATGACGGGTGCCAGTTTGAAATTTGGCATTGGGGCTGTAGCGGGCGTCGTAATCGGTGCCGCAATTACAACCCTCATCCAACGCCACTTTCGCTGGGAGGCTTGTGATGATGCCCGTGAAATGCGCCGACAGATGCTGGGTGGTGTGCTGATGGGGTTTGGCGGTGTTACGGCTTTCGGATGTACCGTTGGTCAGGGCCTGTCTGCTGCATCTGCACTGGCCTATTCTGCGCCGGTCGTGTTGGTTGGAATTTATCTTGGCGCATGGATTGGTCTGCATGTTCTGGTGCATGGTTCCGTGCTTGAGCCACTCAAACAGGTTTGGCCTTTGGGAAAGCGCACATGAGATATCTCGTCTGTTCAGTCAGCGGCTTTCTACTTATGGCCTTCAGCACTGCTGGTGTGGCCGGTGACGTGGAATATGGTGCCTATCTTTCAGCAGAATGCGCGTCCTGCCATCGTTCGGGCAATGATGACGGGCGGCAGATTCCATCCATTGCAGGCCTGGCGGAGGAGACCTTCCTGACGGTGATGCGTGCCTATCAGTCGAAAACGCTGGAGAATGTTGCCATGCAGACAATTGCAAGCGGTCTGGATGATGAACAATTGGCGGCGCTTGCAGCGTATTTTGCCACTTTACCAACTGAATGAGGAGGAAACCCATGTCCGTATCGTCGAAAATGAACCGGCGCAGGTTCAACACGCTGCTCGGGGCCGCATCGCTCGCCACTCTGGCCACGCCAAACATCGCATTGGGTGCAAAACCCAAAGTGGTTGTTGTGGGTGGTGGGGCAGGTGGCGCCACTGCTGCGCGCTATATTGCGAAAGATTCCAACGGTGAAATTGATGTCACATTGGTGGAGCCCAACAAGCGCTATTACACGTGCTTTTTCTCCAATCTTTATCTTGGCGGCTTCCGCGACTTTGCGTCCATCGGCCATGGCTATGACAGGCTGGCAACCGAGCATGGCATCAATGTCGTGCATGATTGGGCCGTGAGTGTTGATGGTGCTGCCAAAACTGTGGCGCTTGGGTCCGGGACGAGCCTTGGCTATGACAGGCTGGTTCTGTCGCCGGGCATAGATATGAAATATGACAGCGTGCCGGGTTATTCCATTGAGGCGCAAAGCCGGGTGCCCCATGGCTGGAAATCCGGTACTCAGGTTCAGATCATCAAGGCTCAGGTCGAGGCGCTGCCGGAGGGTGGGACCTATATCATGGTGCCACCGCCAAACCCCTATCGGTGTCCGCCGGGGCCTTATGAGCGGGTCTCGATGATCGCTCATATCCTCAGTCAGAAAAACCCGACTGCAAAAATCATCGTGCTGGACCCCAAAGAGAAGTTTTCAAAGCAGGGTCTGTTTTCCGAAGGCTGGGAAAAACACTATCCCGGGATGGTGGAATGGATTGGTCCGGATATTCACGGGGGTATCGCAAATGTTGATACGGAAGCCCTGTCTGTCGAAACCGATTTTGACACATTCAAAGCTGATGCGATGAGTGTGATACCCGGACAGAAAGCCGGTGCCATCGCCATGCAGGCGGGCGTCACCGATGGTGACTGGGCCCCGATTGTTCCAGCCTCCATGCAGACACAGGCCGATGAGGCCATTTATGTTCTGGGTGACTCATCCGTTGCCTCGGCCATGCCAAAATCCGGGTTTTCCGCGAACAGCCAGGCCAAGGTGGCCGCCAATCATATTCGGGCGGAACTGACAGGCAGTCGTCTTTTTGATGCGCGTTTTGCCAACACATGTTGGAGCCTGATTGCACCGGATGACGGTGTGAAGGTGGGCGCGCGATATCAGGCAGGCGCTGAATCAATTGAGAGCGTTGAGAGCTTTATCTCGCAAACCGGTGAAAGCGATGAGTTGCGCAAGGCAACCTATGAGGAATCGGAAAGCTGGTATGCAGCCATGACGGAAGATCTGTTCGGCTAGGCGAACAGATCTTCCGCCGGAATGAAACTGGAAACCGCGTCGCCCTGTTGGCGACGCGTCGCCTGAATTTTCATGGTGACAAAGCTGCCAACCAGAATGGCTGCAAGTGACATCAGCGACGAAGGTGCTACCGTCGACAGGCCGGTGACACCCTGTCCGACGGTACAGCCCAGTGCTGTCACGCCGCCAAACCCCATCAACACGGCGCCAGCGAGATAACGCAGGATCGAGCGTTCAGTGACAAAACCCTGAAAGCGGAAGCGACCTGAAATGGCGGCGCTGAGAAAAGCACCCACCAACACGCCGCCGACCAGCGCGATCGAGAAGCGGATTGTGTCACCGGTATAGATCATCAGATATTGCACGCTTTCAGCGATGGGCGACACAAAGCTCAGCGATGTCAGTTGGGTTGGCTCGAACTCATCGAGCCCGACAACGCCGGTTATGAACCAGCCCAGGACCACCAGCAGACCAATGGCCGTGCCGGGCAGTGCTGCGCGCGCCAGACCACGATTTCTGCTGGAAAACACAACAGCGATTGCCAGTACAAGAATGAGCCCGAAGAATATGCTGATGAGGCTGGAATTGCCGGCAAACAGGGCTGCCGGTGTGACTTCGCTTGCGATGAGGTTTTCCAGCTCGATGCGTGGCAATGCCAGAATGCCGCGCAACGTTGCGTAGGCGGCAATGCCGGTGACCAGAATCGAGACCCACGCACGGGCATTTCCAGATGCGGCCAGAACCAGAAGGCGACTGACACAACCACCTGTCAGAACCATGCCGATGCCAAACAGAAGGCCGCCGACAATCAATGGGAGCGGACGGATGGGGACGGACCAGTAGATGCTTTCAGACAGGTCAATCAGACCGCCAAAATGCATGGCTTGCGTTCCGATGAGTGCTGCAAGAATGGCGAACCCGATCAAGCCGGTGCGATATCTGGCTGGCACATCGTCTTGGGTTGGGGTTGCCCATTCAGCAACGGCTGCACGCATGCAATATTTGCTGATTTCAGCAATCACACCAAACAGGATGCCCAGTCCAAAAGCGGCAAACACGACCAGTGTTGCTGTCTCATAGGTTTCGCGCAGATTTTCCAGAAGCTCGAACATGCCACACCCAATTGTCAAACAGGGCAGTGTGGTACACGCTGGCGCGGGATTGGTAGAGGCACCGGTTTGCGAAAGCGCTGCTGAAAAGAAAATATTTGCCTGCCAATGCGGCAAACGGCGCATTCAGGTGGGTTTCAAGGCTTCAATCTTGTTGTTTTGCGCGTTTCACGAGGCCACAAAACGATAGGCGGAGTTGTGACGTTCAGCCCGTCCAAAGCCGGGATAGGGCAAATGGTAGCCGATGACTTCCATTTGCCGCGTGGCCAAGAAATCCAGCAGGCGCTTGCGCGTGATGATGCTGTGTTCGGCGCTGACATCCTGTCCGAATGGCCATTCGGGGTGTTCGAAGGTGATGAACGGATGAGCCAGCGCATCGCCCAGCACGAGCAATTGTTCTGAGCCATCTCGAATTTCGAAGGAGCAATGACCTGGGGTGTGACCGGATGTATCATGGGCATAGACACCGCTGATGATCTCGCTCTCCGGTTTGAACAGAGTGATCTGATCCGCCAGGACCTCCAGTCGGCGTTTGGAGCCGAGGGCCAAGCCCTGCTGGTCTTCGCGCACCTTGTTGACGGTTTCCGGATCGATCCAGAAATCCCATTCCGGTTCCGATATGTAATAGTTGGCATCTGGAAACAGAAGATCATCAAAATCGTCCAGCAATCCCCACAGATGATCGGGATGCGCGTGGGTGAAAACCACATCCGTAATGTCTTCTGGGGTGACGCCGATGGCATCCAGTGCTTCGGGCAGTTTGCCCGTGGTCGGCAAAAACTGGCTCCCGCCGCCGACATCAAACAAAATGGTGCGGTCCCCGCTCTGGAAAAGAGTCAGGTTGCATGGGGGGTCCATCTGGTCGGTAGGCAGATTGTGACCGGCCAGAAATGCGCTCAATGCGTCATTTTCAACATCTGGGTACATGAACCGGGAAGGGAAGCTCATATAGCCATCACTGAGGATGGTGACTTTGCCGGTGCCCAGCATTTTCTCACTGGCTGCAAAAGCCGGACGGCCGAGACCGAATGCGGCAGTTGCACTGACAAGACCGGTTCCAATCAGAAATTCGCGACGATCCAACAACATCATAGTCTCCCAACATATATATTTTTATGAATATAACATGTTGGTTGCTAGACCGCCAGTGCCTTGCATGTGGCTGCTGCAAAGGTCAGGCCCATCTGACAATCGGGCAGGAGAGCGGGGAGTGACAGAATGGGAATGTCGAACAGTTCTGCCAAATCAGACGCATAGGGTGGCATATTGGTGCATTCCAGAATCAAGGCACCAATGTTGGGGTGGTTGCGCATCAGTTTGGTTGCCGCAGCGATAACATCCTGTCTGGCTGTGGCTTTGTCCATGGTTTCGCAATTGCCGAGAATGCGCGTGCAGAAATGACTGTCCGGTTCCGGCGCACCGATGGGGGTGCCCGCCGGACAGCCTGCGGCCTGCAGATGTGCCTGCGTCAGATTATCTGCGGAAATGGTCAGGATCGCTGGCCGCAAACCCCGCGGCCGCAATTGCTCGGATGCGATCGGAACAGCCAGCAGCGAAGAACTGACAAGCGGCACGGTGACAGCGGCTTGCAGTGCCTTTTGGTGCAGCACAAGAAAACCGCAACTGGTTGTGATGAGCTTCGCACCGGCCTGCTCCAACTCCTTTGCAGCATCTGCAAAGCTGTCGACCAGACCTGTTACCTGATCCTCGACGACGCGTTGCGGTGTCGCGTTGCGGATGGTTTTCACAAGGGCTGGCGGGGTGAAGGTGTCTGGATGACCGATATCGCCTTTGAACCTGGGAAACCGGCTTTCCAGCATGAGAAGGCCGATTTGTACCCGTCTGGTGTCTGTCATGGCTGGCCGTCCGCTGGCTGAAACTGACCACCAGTTTGCCATGAATGGCAACAGGAAGCGAGGTGCTGTGGCTTGCGCGATGTCTGGCCCATTGGCGGATTGACAGGCGGTGTAAAAACTGGTCGCATCGCTTCAGATTGATTGCGGGATAGATCGGATCCGGTTGCTCTCGCCATCTGTTGCCTGAAGATCCATTCGGGAATCTTGAATCAAAACAGGGGAAAATAGCTATGAGCTTGAAAACAACTTTAACGATAAGTACGGCAGCAATTGCGCTTGTCGGTGTTTCGACTGCCGGAGCCTATGCAGAGAAGTGGGATATGCCACTGGCCTATGCCGCATCAAATTATCATTCAGAGAATGCTGCAGTGTTTGCCGCCTGCGTGACGGATGCCACGGGCGGTGATCTTGAGATCGTTACCCATCCAGGTGGCTCGCTCTACAAGGGCGGCGAAATCAAGCGGGCCGTGCAAACAGGGCAGGCGCCCATCGGCGAGCGGTTGCTGTCAGCCCATGCCAATGAAGATCCGCTCTTCGGCGTGGATTCCATTCCGTTTCTGGCAACGTCATTTGACGATTCCGTTGCGCTTTGGAAAGCCGCTTCCGGCGCTGTGAAAGAGGCGCTTGCGAAACAGAATCTGGAATATGTCTATGCTGTGCCATGGCCGCCTCAGGGCCTGTATGCCAACAAGGAAGTGAACAGTGTGGCCGATCTGTCCGGTGTCAAATTCCGTGCATATAATGCCGCAACGGCGCGCATTGCTGAACTGGCAGGCATGGTGCCGGTGCAGATTGAAGCGGCCGAATTGTCGCAAGCGCTGGCGACCGGCGTGGCCGAAGCCTTCGTGTCTTCCGGCTCGACAGGCTATGACCGCAAGGTCTGGGAGCAACTGAGCCATTTTTATGATGTGCAGGCCTGGCTTCCCCGCAACACCGTGTTCGTCAACAAGGATGCATGGGACGGCTTGAGCGATGCCAACAAGGCTGCGATCAGTGATTGTGGTGCCACGGCAGAAGCTGCGGGCCTGGCCAAAGCCAAGGAACTCACCCAGTTCTATGTGGATGGGCTGGCTGAAAACGGCATGGTTATTGGCAATCCGAGTGATGCACTAAAGGCCGAATTGCAGGGCTTTGGTGAGATCATGACCCAGGAATGGCTTGATGCTGCCGGTGAATCCGGCAAGGCAGCGGTTGATGCATTCAAGGCCATGTAGCAACACAGGCTGACACTGTTGCGGGCTCCCGGCGCTGCCGGGGGCTCTGTTTTTCGAAATGAGATGAACCTGATCATGGTTGAGCCGAAAAATCCCATACGTGAAACGGATGATGATGCACGCGCGCTGGGCCGACAATTGTTGCAACAGGCGCGCTTTGCCGCACTGGCAACGCTGGAACCGGACACCGGTTGTCCGCTGGCCAGTCGGATCGCGTTTGGTCTTGATGGCGCCGGACGGCCCGTTTCGCTGATGTCGACGCTGGCCTATCACACCAAAGCGCTTATCAAGGATGCGCGTTGTTCCGTGCTGGTGGGCGAGCCGGGCAAGGGCGATCCACTGGCGCATCCGCGCATGACTTTGCAGGCGCGAGCCTCATGCCTGGATAAGGCGTCCGAGGATTATGTGCAGATACGGGCGCATTATCTGACGCAGCATCCCAAGGCCGGGCTGTATGTCGATTTTGGGGATTTTTTTCTGTTTCGGTTCACTGTGGATACGGCCTATCTCAATGGCGGATTTGGTAAGGCTTTTGTGTTGGGCGCTGATGATTTGGGGTGTGGCGCTGATGGGTTCTCGGAACAAGTCCGAGAACGACGATAGTGGGGTGGTTATGCCGGTGGAATGTTGATGTTGGTGGGGTTGGTGATGCCGCCGTGGGCGGTGAGGTGGCATGTGATGGTGGTGGCGTTTGGAGGCGTGTGCGGGTAGAGATTAGGCGCAACACCTCAGCTCACCCCGTCGTTCTCGGACTTGTTCCGAGGATCCACAGCACTGACATCAACCAACCAAACCGCTGGACCAAATTATGCAAATTCTGACTGCTGACATGCTGGACAATGCCATTGACTGGGCGGCGCTGATGGGCGCGTTGCGCCATGGGCATGCACTGCCGATGCCGCCGCGGGTGGTGAAATGGCGTGTGAAGTTGGTGGTGTTTGGAGACGTGTGCGGGTAGAGATTACGCGCTACACCTCATCCCACCCCGTCATTCTCGGACTTGTTCCGAGGATCCATTTGCACTGACATCAACCAACCAAAACCCCGGACCCATTTATGCAAATTCTGACCGCTGACATGCTGGACAATGCCATTGACTGGACAGCGCTGATTGGTGCGCTGCGCCATGGGCACACCTTACCCAAAGCGCAGGTGGATGATGTGCTTTTGCAGCAGGCGGGGCGGAAATATCTGGTGCGATCGGCGTGGATCGAGGGGCTGGGGGCTTGTACCAAGGCGGTGACGATTTATTCTGACAATCCATCAAAAAATCCGACGCTGCCCTCGGTGCAGGGGCAGGTTATCATGTTTGATGACGCCACCGGAGCACCGGTGGGGTTGATTGACGGGCCAGCGGAAACACGCCTCAAAACCGCTGCCGACAGTGCCCTGGGCAGTGCGCTGCTGTCGCGTGAGACGTCAAAAATTCTGTTGATGGTTGGGGCTGGCAATATGGCGGGTCCGTTGATTGCGGCGCATCTGGCGGCACGGCCTTCGCTGGAAAAGGTTCTGATCTGGAACCGGACACAGCAGAGGGCCAAGACACTGGCAGCCGAACTGGAGCGCGAAACCGGCATTGCCATGGAAGCGGTTGCCGATCTGGATGCAGCTGTTCCGCAAGCGGATATCATCTGCTGCGCAACCATGAGCCAGCAACCTTTGATCAAGGGAGACTTGTTGTCCGAAGGTACGCATCTGGATCTTGTGGGGGCCTACGCACCTGATATGCGCGAAGCGGATGATGTGGCGCTAAAACGGGCGCGTCTGTTTGCCGACAGTTTTAAAACGACGCTGGACCATATTGGCGAATATAAAATTCCACTGCAAAAAGGCATTATTCGGCGCGACGATGTGCTGGCAGATTTCTATGGGCTTGTTGCTGGCGCACAGGGACGGGTATCGGAGCGGGATATCACACTGTTCAAGAATGGCGGTGGCGCGCATCTGGATCTGATGATCTCGCATCATCTGGCTGAGTTTCACAGAAGTTGACAGAATGTGTGGGCCGGACCACATGGCAATCATATGTTTTTCTGGCATAGTGGTGATTACAAGCGGGTTGAACCGCGCCGATTGAGCTTCAGCAGATAAGGGATAAAACGGGCATGGCAGGATTTTTCAAGAAATTGTTTGGTGGCGGCGATGGCGGCGAATCTGGCGGCAGCGGCAGCAAGCATGAGGCTGTGCCGTTTCAGGATTGCCTGATTATCCCGGCACCGCAAAGCGCCGGTGGCACCTGGCGGATTGCGGGTACGATTACCAAAGAAGTGGATGGCGAAATTCTGGAACGCCCCTTTGTGCGCGCCGATACGTTCAACAGTCAGGATGATGCGGTCGAGTTTACCGTGAACAAGGGCAAGCTGATCATAGAACAAAACGGCAAGGGCCTGTTTTCCGACGGAGAAAAATCCCGTCCGACGTGACAGCCGTCGTTTCTATCGCTGACGCATGTTTTCCGGCAGCCATGTGGCAATGTCGGGAAACAGGATCAGGATGAAGACCATCACGATCATGATGGCGAACATCGGCAGCGCGGCTTTGGCGATGTAGTTCATCTCGTGATGGGTCATGCCCTGCAGCACGAACAGGTTGAAGCCGATGGGCGGGGTGATCTGCGCCATTTCCACAACTACGACAATGAAAATGCCGAACCAGATGACATCGATACCGGCCTGACGGATCATCGGCTCCACCACGGCGATGGTCAGCACCACGCTGGAAATGCCATCGAGAAAACAGCCAATGACGATATAGAACAGCAGCAGGGCCATCAGCAGTTCAAAGCGTGACAGCTCCAGCGACGCGATGAAGGTGGCCAAAGCGCGGGGCAGGCCGGTAAAACCCATGGAGAGCGACAGGAAGGCCGCGCCTGCCAGAATGAGCGCAATCATGGCCGATGTGCGGGTGGCACCCAGAAGGCTCTGGCTAAAACTGGTCCAGTTGAGCGAGCCCTGCATTGTTGCCAGCGCCATGGAGCCGAGCACGCCGAAGGCAGCGGCTTCGGTGGCGGTGGCATAGCCCAGATACATCGAGCCGATAACGAGCAGAATGAGCAGGATCACCGGGATCAGAAACCGTGAATTCTTGACCCGCTCCACAAAACTCATCTGTGGTTCTGGCGTTGGATCATAATCGCTGGAAAAGACGCCATAGAGGCTGGCATAGGCCATGAACATCAGCGCCAGAATGAGGCCGGGCACGATGCCGGCAATGAAGAGTTTGGTGATGGATTCATTGATCGTGACGCCATAGACAATGAGGGTCAGCGATGGCGGGATCATCAGGCCCAGTGTGGCGGCCCCGGCCAGGGTGCCGATGATCATCTTTTCCGGGTAGTTGCGGGCGCGCAGTTCGGGGATCGACATGCGCCCGACGGTGGTCAGGGTTGCGGCGGATGAGCCGGAGACGGCGGCAAACACCGTGCAACCGACAATATTGGTGTGCAGCAGGCCGCCGGGCAGTTTGGCCATCCAGGGTGACAGGCCCTTGAACATGTCTTCCGACAGGCGCGTTCGAAACAGGATTTCGCCCATCCAGATGAACATTGGCAGGGCGGTCAGTGTCCAGGAAGAGGAGGCCGACCAGATGGTGGTCATCATCGCATCGCCTGCCGGGCGAGTGGTGAACAGCTCCATGCCGACAAAGGCCACGCCGAGAAGGGCGAGCCCGACCCAGACGCCGGAGCCAAGCAGCAGAAACAGCACGAACAGAAAAACGCCGGTGGCCGCAAATTCCATCTATTCGCTCCCCGTCAGCGCATCAGGCCGGATATTGTCGCGGCGGGTCATCAGCAGCGACACCAGATTGTCGATGAAGCAGATGGCCAGCAGCACTGCGCCGAAGGCGACAACGCTTTGCGGTATCCACAGCGGCGTTGCATCCTGCCCCTGGCTGATATCGTTGAATTTGAGCGACAGGCTGACGCCGCGAATGGCGTACCAGGCCAGATAGCAGGTGGCGGCGGTGGCTATCGCCATGCACCAGACTTCGCCCCAATGGCGGTAGCGCCCCAGCGCGCTGAGAAACAGGCTGACGCGGATATGCGCGCCCTTGTTGAGCGCATAGGCAAAGGCCAGAAACGAGGAGGAAGCCATGAAATAACCGGCATATTGCGCCGAGCCGGGGAAGGGGGTGCCGAACCAGCGCGCAATCATCTGCGCCACAATAATGACCAGAATCATGAACAGGCACAGGGCAGCCAGAATGCCAGCCCCGGTGTAAAGCCCGTCCAGCAGACGCCTTATTGGGTGTTTCATCTCAGCCATAGGCCCCCGCTCAAGCTTCGCATGTCATCATATTGACGTTGTTTGTGCGTCAACTGCAAGGGTTGCCCGGCCTTCGCCCACATGAATATTGGTGATTAGGGTCGCTCTGCCAAAGAAGCCTCTTCACACGCTCTGGAGTTGTGGACTATGCTTTTGTCATAAAGCCTTGCAGATGCTGTGGCACAAAGGCTGCCGGAACTGGTCGCAAAACTATGAAGATCGCTGCGCATAAAGCCGCGATTGTCGTTCTGTTCACTTGAAGGAGCATTTTCATGAAAACCCTACTCAGTCTCACAGCCGCCAGCGTTGTGGCGCTTTGCGGCGCAGCACAGGCGGATTATTCGCTGACCGTGCTGCACACCAATGATTTCCATTCGCGCGTTGAGCCAATCAGCAAATATGATGCCCCTTGCGCCGCAGAAGACAATGCCGAAGGCAAATGTTTTGGTGGCTATGCCCGCCTTGTCACCGGCGTGGAAAAAGCCCGTGGCATGAGCAACAATGCCATTCTGGTGGATGGCGGCGATCAGTTTCAGGGTTCGCTGTTCTACACCTATTACAAGGGCAAAGTTGCCGCCGAGATGATGAACAAGCTTGGCTATGACGGCATGACCGTTGGCAATCATGAATTTGATGACGGCCCGGAAGTGCTGGCCGGTTTCATGGATGCGGTGGAGTTTCCCGTGCTGATGTCGAACGCGGATGTGTCTGCCGAGCCTGCGCTGGCCGGCAAACTGATGCCATCGACCATCATCGAGCGTGGCGGCGAGAAAATCGGCCTGATCGGCCTGACCCCGCAGAATACGGGCGAATTGTCCTCATCGGGCAAGAATGTGGTGTTCACCGATCCCTCTGAAGCTGTTGCCCGCGAAGTGGCAGCGATGGAAGCAGCTGGCGTCAACAAGATCATCGTGCTGTCCCATTCGGGCTATTTCGTGGATCAGAAAGTGGCCCGCGAAGTGGGCGGCATAGACGTGATTGTGGGCGGACACACCAACACCTTCCTGTCCAATATTTCCGACAAGGCGGCTGGCCCATACCCGACCATGGTGGATGGCCCGGACGGCTCTCCAACCGCCATCGTGCAGGCCTATGCCTATGGCAAGTTCCTGGGCGCGCTGGACGTGACCTTTGATGACAATGGCGTTGTTACCGAAGCCAAGGGTGAGCCGATCATCATGGATGGTGAAGTGGTTGAAGATGGCGGCACCAAGGAGCGGATTACCGAGCTGGCTGGCCCGCTGGATGAAATCCGCAACAAGGTAGTCTCCGAATCCGCTGGCCTCATTCAGGGCGACCGCGCTGTATGCAGGGTGGAAGAATGCGAAATGGGCAATCTGGTGGCCGATGCCATGCTGACCCGCGTGGCCGATCAGGGCATCCAGATCGCCATCACCAACTCCGGTGGTCTGCGTTCATCCATCGATGAAGGTCCTGTGACCATGGGCGAAGTGCTGACCGTGCTGCCGTTCCAGAACACGCTCTCCACATTCCAGCTGAAAGGCTCGGACGTGATTGCCGCTCTGGAAAATGGCGTCAGTCAGGTGGAAGACGTGGCAGGCCGCTTCCCGCAGGTGTCGGGCATCAAATTCACCTGGGACGCAAGTGTTGCCCCCAATGAAGGCCGCGTCCAGTCGGTTGAGGTGATGGAGAACGGATCCTGGACCGCGCTCGACCCAGACAAGACCTATGGCGTTGTGTCCAACAACTTCATGCGCGGCGGTGGCGATGGCTACAGCATTTTTGAAACTGCCGGCATGAATGCCTATGATTTTGGCCCCGGCCTGGAAGATGTGCTGGCTGATTATATGGTCAAGAACCTGCCCTATACGCCGTTCAAGGACGGCCGCATCAGTCAGGTTTCGATGAACTGAGGCAGCGTTAGACGCTTAGGTTAAATGATTGAACCGGCGATTGGGGCATCCTGATCGCCGGTTTTTTGTGAAGATCGCTGTTGGGTCGTCAAGTGTGACGTTCCCGACACCTGGTCAGAGTTGAGATAAAACATGCCGGACAAACACGCCTCCACATCATCTGCTGCAGAGACCATGGAAAACGTCAAAAAAGTTGAAACCCCGCACATTGTCAGTGTGCATGTCAGCGGCACGCATGATTTCAGCAAGGCTGCGACGGAGGCCATCAGGCTCATCGAGAATTACGGTGTGGAAGGCGATGCCCATGCCGGAGCGACGGATCAGCATCTCTATCACATCAGGCGCTTCGGATCGCATCCCAATCTGCGGCAGGTCCACCTGATCCAGGCTGAGTTTTTTGACCAGGTGTTCGTGCATGGCCACGCTGTGGGTCCGGGTGATCTGGGAGAAAATATCGCCACACGGCATATCGACCTGCTCAGCCTGCCAACCGGCACGCGTCTGAAGCTCGGACCGGAGGCCGTGATCGAACTGACCGGCCTGCGCAACCCATGCCACCAGATCGATACTTTCCAGTCCGGGCTTTTGAAGCATTGCAAGACCGTTACGCCGGAGGGCGCGGTGGCGCGCAAGGCCGGTGTGATGAGCATTGTGCTGCAGGGCGGTGTTGTGAGGCCGGGGGATGCGATTGCCATTGAATTGCCGCCTGAGCCGCATGTGCCGCTGGTCTATCGGGTGCCGGATATGGGGGATGTGTGAACATCCTTTGCAAAGGTATTAATTGCAGGCCGTTGGATTTGGAGGGAAAGGCTCTCGATCAACAGTGAAACGGGAAATGATGGACATCTTTGTAAAAATGACTATTTTATACAAAAGGTGGCAAAGTGCCACCCATCCAAAATAAGGTTTGTTATGGCTCAGTCTGTGAAACTCTCGGATGATATAATGGCTTATGTGCGCAAGGAGTCTGCCCGACAGAGTCGATCTGTGGCTGGACAGATAACGCATTTCATCAGGATTGCGCGCGTCATCGAGAATTCTGGCACCTTTGATTATGAACGTATCGATCAAGTGCTTGGAGCCGATCTGTCACCGGACGAACTTACATCTGAAGAACAAGCAGTGTGGTTTGATCAATTTGCAACACAGATGACCAAGCCAAGCCAACAGGAAAAGGCTTTCTACAACAAACGCAGGAAGCTCGGTCGTGGCGTTGGCATGAAAAGTTCTGGTGAATTGGACTATCCGGAAGCGCAAAGCGCATAGTGGCAACTGATCGCAGTCCAGCCCTTGTTATCCTGGCTGGTCCCAATGGTGCGGGGAAATCTACACTTTATGAAACACGTATTGCTCCCAGTCTCGCCGTCCCCTTCATCAATGCGGATGTCATTCAACGCGATGAACTGAAAGACAGCGACATTGTGGCTGCCTATGAGGCCGCGCGCATAGCTGCGCAGCGGCGCGAAGAATTCTTTCAAGATGGCAAGAGTTTTGCCACTGAAACTGTCTTCTCCCATGTTTCAAAACTTGAGATGATCAAACGAGCCAAGGATCTTGGATACCGGGTGATGTTGTTTCACATCAGCGTAAGTTCTCCTGACCTTTCCGTTGCCCGTGTGGCTGAACGGGTCAAAGAAGGAGGTCATCCCGTCCCGGAAGAAAAAATTCGGGATCGCTATGATCGGAACGGCCCCCTGATCAGGCAGGCTGCACTTTTAAGTGACGTGTCGCTGATCTTCGACAATTCCGCACTGAACCAACCGCCAATCCATATCATGTCGCTTACCAATGGAAAGCTGAGTTTTGTTATCCCGCAATTACCTGATTGGGCATTGGAAATTTATGACGATGAACTGGAAATCTGACGGCCAGTTGCGACAATCTTTCCTGTGGGGCAGGTTCGGCGGCGCAAAGCGCCAGCGTCAGAGCCGCGATGGCCGGTGCCCAGGTTGCCAGAAAGACGATCAGGTGCGAGCCGCTGATTGGGCCAAAATTTGTTGATACCCATTCGGGTTGAAAAACATAGACCCCGATCAGGCTCCATGTGATTGCAAAGGTCAGGGCGAAGGAGAGCATCAGGGTTGGCGTCGGTATGCGGAAATGCGGGATTGGTGGATCGGCTTGCGTCATGGGGTGTGCGCCAAATGCTCGGTTCCGACCCATTATAAGCGCGCAACGCTGCTAGGAAGTTGACCCATGTCAACCAGATCAGCGCGCCCGAACAGGGTGCGCCGGGTGTTGCCTCGATCAATTTAAGCCATGTGCAAGAGTGGCATCTGGCAAGGTCATCTGACTGGCCACGGCACTTGCTGCTTTACTCCCATTCCAACTTGCGGCAAAACTGTGGGTGATGGTTCCCGAACGCCTCAGGCGGGCGGGATGAGACAAGGGAACACGGTTCGAGCTACCCAAATCGGGATTAAATCCGTGGCTGCCCCCGCAACTGTATGTGTCTGCCAAACTCGATATGCCACTGGCGATAAGCCGGGAAGGTGAGTGCGGCGCAAAAGCACAAGCCAGGAAACCTGCCATCAGAACCGGTCGCAAGACCTTATCACACATGGCGCACGGCGGGTGCGCAAAGGAGTAAGACATGCATATTGAACCTGGTGTCGTTGACGGCGCCAAGATAGCTCTCAGCTACGCAACGGCGGCTGGCGCTGCCGGCCTTGTTGGCAAGATGGCCTGGGATACGATTCGCAATGATGGCGGTGTGTCTGCACTGGCGATGCGCAGTGTTGCAGCCACATTGATGGTGTTCATCTTCTTTCAGGTGCTGCCGCATTATCCGGTTGGCGTCTCGGAAGTTCACTTCATTCTGGGATCCACACTGTATCTGCTGTTTGGCGGTGGTGCTGCGGCCATTGGTCTGGCGCTTGGATTGCTGACACAGGGCGTGTTGTTTGCGCCGATCGATCTGCCGCAATATGGCATGAATGTCACCACGCTGCTGCTGCCATTGTGGGCAATCAGTGCGCTTGCCAAACGCGTCATTGCCCCAAAGACGGCCTATGTGGATCTGTCCTACAAGCAGGCACTGACACTCTCGACCGCCTATCAGGGCGGTGTGGTTGCCTGGGTGGCGTTCTGGGCATTTTACGGTCAGGGTTTTGGCGCGGAAAGCCTGAGCTCTGTTGCATCCTTCGGAGCGGCCTACATGCTGGTTGTTCTGATCGAGCCGCTGGCTGATCTGGCTGTGCTGTTTGCTGCCAAGACATGGCGCTCTTTGTCAGACACGCCTTTGTTCTACGGACGTCTGCACAATTCAGCTGCCTGATGATCTGATTCAACAGATCGGGCTAACCGCCTGATACAAGATTCAAAATCCCGGTTTCCATGGAGCCGGGATTTTTGTTTGTGCGGTGCAATTACGGCGGGGTTGGTAAATCTGTTTCCAAACGACAATTGGTTGTCGGATGTGCAAGGGTCGGTCAAACGAATTGTGTTTGATAAAGAACTCTGAGGATTAGTTCAATGAAAGCTTGCTTCATCCAAATCTGGAAAATCCGTGGGATCAATACTATTGGACCGGACATTGGAATGGACGTTCTTGGGACGGCTCGAAATCCTAGTATATCCGCTAGATTAGTGGATGATCCCGAACCATATTTTTTCCAAATTGATCGACAGAAGGCCATCGCCGGTTTCAGTTTAAATTTTAGTCTTGGAAAATCAGATGATCGATCAGCGAATGAAAAGCTCGTCGATTCTATTGAGAAAGCTAAAGCAATTAGACAAGAAGAGGCAGTTAAAGGTGCTTTTGTTGTTTTTGAAGGTACGGACGAAATTCCCATCTCGCAATGCAAGAAATGGCAGGAAACAGAGTCTTACTCGCTATGTGTGGATGGGTTTGACAAAACTCAAGCGACCCAACGGTTTCGCCCATTTGTTCGCTCCGTTCTAGCGGCTATAGAGCTGAATCTCGCTGCTAATGCGAGCCGCGATATTGCAAAAGTAGGTGAAGTCATATTCTTGCGCGAAAATGACGATGACAAGCCAACTTATTCGATAAAATTTGGGGGAAGAGCGGAGGGCACTGTGGCTTGCCCATTCACCCGGCAAACCTTTGAAAAGGTTGTTGACCACATTCCAAAAATTTTACGGAATGAAGAAATAAGCGTGCCAGTCGAACTTTTTACCAATTCTCTCGACACCTCCAAAGATGATTTAGAGGCATTCATTTTGGCTTGGTCGGGCTTGGAGACATTCATAAAAACGTCGTATCGCGACAATTTTCTTGGAAATTCATCATCTACTTTGGATTCGAGTAATCCGTATGAATTCAAGCGAAAGTCACTTCCAAAGGCATTCAAAGAACTCGTTGTAATTCTCGATTCGAATAGCTCAGACGTGGAGGATTTTGGTGCTCTGAATAGAACTCGGAATGCTTTCTTTCACGAGGGTAAATTTCCAGAGAGATTTCCAATAGAAGCCACTCAAAATCTGTTGATCAAGTATCTGAAACTGCACCTCAATTCTGAGAAATGAAATTACCAGAACATATGAATGGTTTGCTTAGGTGCATTTCGGATAGTTTCTGTCCTATTGCTTGACCTGATAGCCGGTCTTGAAAATCCACCAGACGATGGAAATGCAGCTCACCAGAAATACGGCAATGACGGCCAGGCTGATGCCGACATTGACATCGGCGACTTCATAGAAGCTCCAGCGAAAACCGCTGACCAGATAGAGCACAGGGTTGAACAGGGTCACCGTTTGCCAGATCGGGGGCAGCATGTTGACCGAGTAGAAACTGCCGCCGAGGAAGACCAATGGCGTGATGACTAGCAGCGGCACGATCTGGAGCTTTTCAAAACTGTCGGCCCAGATGCCAATGATAAAGCCAAGCAGGCTGAAGGTGATTGCGGTCAGCACCAGAAACAGCAGCATGATGATTGGATGGGCGATCTGCAAATCCACAAACAGGCTGGCCGTGGCCAGAATGATGGCGCCCAGAACGAGGGATTTGGTGGCCGCCGCTCCGACATAGCCGAGCACGATTTCAAACGAGGAAATCGGTGCAGAGAGCAATTCGTAAATCGTGCCGGTGAATTTGGGGAAGTAGATGCCAAAGGCGGCATTCGACAGGGACTGGGTGAGCAGGGACAGCATGATGAGCCCCGGTACAATGAAAGAGCCATAGCTGACGCCTTCGATTTCGGGAATGCGTGAGCCAATGGCCGATCCGAACACCACGAAATAGAGCGAGGTGGACAGAACCGGCGAGATGATGCTTTGGAACAGGGTGCGCCACATGCGGCTCATTTCGAAGGCATAGATGGCTCGAACAGCTGAAAAATTCATGATTTATTGGGCCTGTGCCGGGTTGTTGGCATTTGTCTTGGCTGAATCCTCATGGACCAGCGTGACAAAAATTTCCTCAAGCGAGCTTTGCTTGGTGTTGAGATCCTTGAAGCGAATGCCTGCATCGGAAAGGTTTTGCAGCAAGGCGGTGATGCCGGTGCGCTCGCCATTTGTGCTGTAGGTGTAGACCAGTTGCGCGCCGCTCTCTGACAGTTCCAGCCCGTCGCGTTTCAAAGCGTCCGGCATTTCCTTGAGCGGTTGTTGCAGATCAAGCATCAGCGTCTTCTTGCCAAGCTTGGCCATCAATTCCGTCTTGTCTTCCACCAGAATGATTTCGCCATGGGCGATCACACCAACGCGGTCGGCGATTTCCTCAGCTTCTTCGATGTAGTGGGTGGTGAGAATGATGGTGACGCCGCTGTCACGCAGATCGCGCACGACCTGCCACATATCCTTGCGCAGTTCCACATCGACCCCGGCTGTCGGCTCATCCAGAAACAGGATGTCCGGTTCATGGGACAGTGCCTTGGCAATCAGAACCCGGCGTTTCATACCGCCGGACAGTTGGATGATCTTGTTGTCTTTCTTGTCCCACAGGGAGAGGCTTTTCAGGGTCTTCTCGACAAAGGTATCGTCGCGTTTCTTGCCGAACAGGCCACGGGAAAAGCTGACCGTGGCAAACACGGTTTCAAAAGCATCGGTGGTGAGTTCCTGCGGCACAAGGCCAATCATGGCGCGGGTTTTACGATAATCCTTGATGATGTCATATCCTGCCACGGTGACTGTGCCGCCGGTGGGTGTCACGATCCCGCAGATCGCTGAAATCAGGGTGGTCTTGCCAGCGCCATTGGGGCCGAGCAGGGCCAGAATTTCACCCTTTTTGATGTCCAGCGAAACGTCTTTCAACGCCTGAAATCCGCCGTCATAGGTCTTTTCGAGGTTTTTGACTTGTATCAGCGGTGAAGCGGAATCGAGCATGGAGTTGAACCCAGACTTTGGTCTTGGCGCGCAGCGCGTGGGGATGTGAGGATGCTTGTTTTGAAGGTGATATATGTCATAGGCTGTCAGCATACAATGTTCTCAAACTGACAAAGATTCTCGGGAGGAAAATTTATGAAACTTTTCAAGGGTTTGGCCCTGGCTTCAACTTTGCTGGCAGCAACAGCATTCGCCAGCCATGCAGAGACACGTGTGACGTACAAATCGGCGTCGTCCAGTTCGTCCTATTATCAAATGGCGGTGCAGATTGCCGAGGCCATGAAAGCGGGGACAAATGGTGATGTGATCGTCACGGTTGAAGAGAGCCAGGGCTCTGTCCAGAATGTGATGGAAGCTGCGGTTCGAACCGGCAATTATGTGTTCACCACGCCGCCTGCGCTGATTGGTCTGGCGCAGGGTGGCAAGGCCATGTTTACTGGCAAGGGCAACCCGAAATTCGATGAGATCAGGGCGCTGTTTCCAATTCCATCGCTGACCATGCATTTTGTCATGCGTGATGATGCAGGCATCAATTCCTTTGCCGATATGGAAGGCAAGACAATTCTGATCGGCAAAGGCTCGTTCGGTGCAAGTGAGGGCGCGAAATATCTCGGGCTGTTTGGTCTGGAAGCGAAGGTCAATTTGCCGGATGTGGAATTGTCCAATGCCGTACCGGCCCTGAAGAACGGACAGATTGACGGCTTCGTCACCGCCGGATCCTGGCCGGCACCGAATGTCATTGAAGCTGCAGCCAGTGTTGGCGTAAAAGTTCTTTCGCTGGATGACGAACAGATTGCTGCCACCAAGCGCACCAAGCTGGTGATCCCTGCGGGTACCTATGCCGGACAGGACGCAGACATCGTCACCACATCACTGCCGGTTGTGGCCTATACCACCACCGAAATGGATGATGACACGGCCTATCAGCTGACCAAAACCTATTGGGACCAGAAGGCCAAGATGGGTGAGGATGCAGCCTGGTGGGATGGTGTGGATCAGGATTTGATGGGCACCATTACCAGTGCCATTCATCCAGGTGCCCTGCGCTACTATACGGAGATGGGCTTTCCGATCACCGATGCGCAGAAATAACGCGCAGGCGTGATAACGGGTTCATTGTCCAATGCTGCTGATGAAGGCGCGCTGTCCGGTACAGCGCGCCTGTTTTGGTGTGCGTTAGGGGCTATCTCCATCGCATTTCATATCTGGCTGATCTTTTCCGGCCTGGTGCCCAATCTCTTGAGCCGCCCCCTGCACATGGCGCTGGCATTGCCCTGGGTACTTGTCTTCATGGCCAGAACGCAGCGGCAGCGCATCAGTGGTGTGGTCTGGTGTTTGCTGGGTGTGGCCGCCTGCATCTGGATCGCGCTCAATGAGGATGCGCTGGGCGATCAATATGGCACGCTCAATGGTGATTTTCAGCTGGGGGTGGCTGTGGTGTTGCTGGCGGTGACGCTTGAAATGGCACGGCGTGCCATCAGTTGGCCGCTGCCAACCGTTGCTGCGCTGGCTTTGGTCTATGGCCTGTTCGGGCAACATGTTCCCGGCGAGTTTGGCTATGCCGGCATACCGCTGCAAAGCTTTCTGGGTACGCTGACGGTTGCCGAAGGCGGAATCTGGGGCAAGCTGACCGGGGTGTCTGTCAGCATTGTTGCGATCTTCGTGATCTTCGGGGCTATTCTGAATGCCGGTGAGGCGGGGCAGGGCTTCATGAATGTGGCCTCTGCGGCGGCGGGTCGCCTGCGCGGTGGCGCGGCCAAAGTGTCGGTGCTGTCATCGGCGCTGTTCGGTTCCATTTCCGGCTCGGCCTCGGCCAATGTGGCCTCGACGGGCGCCATCACCCTGCCTGCCATGCTCCGCCTTGGCTATCCCAGGCGGCTGGCGGCAGCGGTTGAAGCCGTGGCCTCCTCTGGCGGACAGATCATGCCACCCTTGATGGGGGCAGGGGCGTTTGTGATGGTGGAGCTGACCGGCACACCCTATGAGCAGATCATTCTGGCGGCGCTGCTGCCTGCCCTGTTGTATTTTGCCGCTGTCTGGGTGGGCATCGACATGTTCTCTCTGCGCTTTCCTTTGCGCGGCGTTCCGAAGGAAGAGCAGCCGTCCCTGCGGCAGTTGGCGATTACCTCTGCGTTCTTTCTGGTGCCGTTCGGGGTGCTGCTGTGGGGCATGTTCGGGGCGAATGTCACACCGCAATATGCGGCCTGTCTGGCGATGCTGGCAGGCGCAGCATTGCTGCTGGTGGATGGCCGCCTTTCCTTCGATGCGCAGCGGACATTGGCGCGGGTCGAGGCGGTGCTGATGAATGCCGGGCGTCAGATTGCGCTGATTGCCTCCATCATTCTGTGTGCCTCGATCATCATCGGTGTTCTGGGCATGACGGGTCTTGGGGTGAAGATCACCTCGCTGATTCTGTCCGGTTCCGGCGGCATGTTGTGGTCGGCTTTGCTGCTGACCGCATTTGCCTGTCTGATCCTTGGCATGGAGGTGCCAACGACAGCCGCCTATGTAATCTGTATCTCCGTGGCCGGGCCTGCGCTGATTGATCTGGGGCTTGAACCCCTGCAGGCGCATTTGTTCGTGTTCTGGTTTGCATTGCTCTCAACCATCACGCCGCCTGTGTGTGGCGCTGTCTTCATTGCCGCCGGCATGGTGGAGGAGAACTGGCTGAAAGTGGCGCTGACCGCCATGGCGCTTGGTATGGGGCTGTATTTCATTCCTTTGGGGATGATCGCCAATCCTGGATTGATCCGGCTTGGTGAAACGCCGGTGATTGCGCTGATTGCTGCCGCCAAGGTTCTGGTGGCGCTGGTGGCTTTGTCTTTCGCGGTGATCGCACCGCGTTTTTTTCTGTGGCGCATGGTCGCATTAGTGGTGGGACTGGTGGTGCTTTTCATCTAAAAGCAACTGTCCAAAACAGGTCTGTTTATGTCTGAGTATTTCAAAAAACTGCTGGAAAAAAGCTGGATCACCTTTGTTGATCTCTGCAAGGTCATGATTCCCATCCTCATTCTGGTGCGGATTGCCGAAGTCTATGGCTTGATAGACGCGATGGGGCCGATGCTGGAACCGGTTATGGGCGTGATGGGACTGCCTGCCGAGACCGGCATTGTATGGGTCAGTGCCTTGCTGGTCGGGCTCTATGCGGGCTTTGGCGCGCTTCCGGTTCTGGCCGGAGTAGAGATGAGCGTGGCGCAAATCAGCATTCTTGCGTCGATCATGCTGATTGCCCATGCGCTGCCGATGGAACAGGCCATCGTCAAACGCACCGGCGTGACCTTTATCGGGACTGTCTTGCTGCGGTTTTTTGGTGCCATTGTCTATGGTGTGCTGGTGTTCTGGATCTGCGACTGGCTATCTGTCCTGCAGCAACCGGTTGATCTGTCGCTGTTCACAGCCGGCAGCAGCGAGGACATCAGCCATTGGCAATATGCCGTCGCTTCCATCAAGACTTTGCTGATTGTTCTGGTGATCATCATTGTGCTGTTTGTGGCACTGGATATCAGCGAGAAGACCGGTTTTACCGATCTGTTCACCAGAGCCTCCATTCCGCTGATCCGCCTGTCTGGCCTCAACCGTGAAATCGCGCCCCTGACAACCATCGGTGTGCTGTTGGGTTTGCTGTATGGCGGCGGGTTGATTATTGGCGAATCCCGCGAGAAGAATTTTTCGCTGCGGGCCAAGACCCTGGCCCTGTGCTGGCTGTCTTTGTGTCACGGATTGATTGAGGATACCGGCATCATGTTGGCTCTGGGGGCCAATATCTGGATCATTCTGGTGGGGCGGGTTGTGTTTACGCTGATCGTGGTCAGGATTATGGCGACGCTTTGGCCGCGCTCCCCTGAAGCCATCGCAAAAGAGGCCGCATCACAAGCGGGGTGAGATACATCGGCACCTGAAAGCAGCCGATGAAGAGCAGCCAGGGAGCTGTGACGCCAACCGGCAGCGCTGCCAGAAACAATGCCAGATTGCGATTGCCCGATGGAATTGCGGGCGTCAGTTCGGATGCGGTGGGTGATCTGCCCTGGGCGCGTGCCCGCAAGGTGATGATGAACGCATGCAGTATCTGCGCCCCCAGATTGGCAAAACAGGCAATCACCAGAACCCACAACACCCGCAGTGGATCTGTCAGCAAGACCGGCTGAATGGCATCCATCAGGGCCAGCACAAAAATGGCCAGGGCAAGTGTGTTCATGCCGTTCAGGATGAGAGGTGCCTGCTCTCCAAGTGCGCGGGTGACAGGGCGTCTGAACAGCAGTGCTGCGATGCCCGCAATTCCGATGAGGCCGAGCAGTTTGAGCGAGACCACCCAAAGCGAGGTTTCCGTCGCTACATTGGGTAACAGCGACAGGATGGGGAATGAGGTCAGGGGCATCAATGTGGTGCCGATGATCAGAAGGCGCATCGCTCTGCCGCCATCGAGACCCATCAGCATTGCAAATGCGGGCGCGCCGGAAATCGAGGCTCCCGCGTAAACCACGGTCAAAATATCCCGCCACAGTTCCGGCACCGGCAGGGCGGTCAGGATTACAAACATGACGAGCGGTGTAACCAGTTGCAGCATCAACACGACAGCGATGTCTGTCACGGCTTGGCGTCGGGTGACATGCAGCGCGCTGACTTCGATGCGCAAGGCAGAGATAAACAGAATGACTGCCACCATTTCGGGAATGTGGGGGCGCAGGACTCCCGCGGTTGCCGGAAATGCGATTCCGCCAACAAGGCCAGCCACCAGAACCCATTGGGCGTGGCGGGCAATGATCAGAAAGGGTGTGGCAAAGGAAGCAGGCACAAAACTCTACGGTGCTAATGGCAGGTCAATGGTGACGATGAGACCGCCTTCGGTGGCGTTTTGCAAGCGGATTTCGCCACCATGGCTGTGAATGATGGATCGTGCAATGGAAAGTCCCAGTCCTGTGCCGCCGGTTTCCCTGCTCCGGGACCTTTCCAGTCGCGCAAACGGTTTGAACATTTCTTCCATTCGGTCATCTGGAATTCCCGGACCATTGTCCCTGATTTCGATGCCGACGGAGTCGGATTTTGAGCTGACGGAGATATTGGCCTGTTCACCGTAGAGAATTGCATTTTCCAGCAGGTTGTTGATGGCTCGTTTCAGCGAAAGCGGACGACCGCGCAGCAATGGTGTAGACGCTGTACTGGCTGTCAGGTCGATCTGCTTACCCTGGGCTTTGAAAATTGAGGAGCACTCATCCAGCAAGGACAGTACATCAACCTGCGAAATGGGCTCACTGGCAGCATCATCGCGGGCAAAGGCCAACACGCTTTCTGTCATGCTCTGCATTTCATCCAGAGTGCGGATCATGTTGTCTCTTGCGGTCACATCGTCCAGCAGCTCAGCACGCAGGCGCAGACTGGTGATGGGCGTGCGTAAATCATGGGAGATCGCCGCCAGCATCTGCGTGCGATCTTTCACAAAGCGGGTCAGCCTGTTCTGCATGGCATTGAAGGCTGATGTGGCCAAACGAATTTCTCGCGGACCGGTTTCAACCAGTGGCGGTACGTCCTCACCGCGTCCCAACGCATCGGCGGCGATGGTCAAATCTTTCATCGGGCGGGTGACGCGGCGCAGAAACCAGATGGCAATGGCGCAGAGGATGAGTGCCAGAGCAATGTTGTAGACCAGGCTGGTCTTGAGCCACTCCAGATCGCGTCCCGGCAGGCGCAGAACCGTATTCAGCCAGCGACCGGGTGACAGCTCAAGTGACACGATGAGCCTGTCGACCTGCATGGGCCGGAGCCGGTCGGGATTACCGGTGCGTGGCCGGTCACGGTCTCCTCTTGGCTCTCGCCTTGCGGTGCGTCTCGCCTCGCGGTTGTCGTCATTGCTTTGAAAGCGTTTTTCAATGAAACGGGCTTCGACCCGTGCCGTCAGTCCAGATTCCTCCTGCAGCCGCGCTTCCAGTCGCCTTGTGAGCGCGGTGCTGTCGACAGAGCGAGCCAGGGGTTCTGCATCAATGGTGAGGCGTCGTTCTGCACTGCTGAGCGCAATCAGCAGGCGTTGTTCCGTCGGACCATCGGTGTTCTGAAGCAGCTCGGCAGCAATACTGATCTGCCCGATGAGGGGGCCTGCAGCCCCGCGGCGAAACGCGTCGGCACGTTCTCCGGCAACGAGTATGATATTGATGGTCTGGGAGATCAGGATCGTCAGGATGATCAATATGATGATCTGTCCGGTCAGTCCGGCTGGCCAGATGAAGCGCCACCACGGTTTGCGAGGGGCGGTACTCATGTTTTCTCAACTGTCCCCGAGAATTTGTAACCGCCGCCCCAGACGGTCTGGATGAGCACCGGGTTCTTCGGGTCATCTTCGATTTTCTTGCGTAGCCGGCTGACCTGATTGTCGATGGCCCGATCAAATGGGCCGGCATTGCGCCCGCGCGTCAAATCAATCAGCTGGTCACGGGTCAGCACCATATTGGGCCGTTCGACAAAAATGGAGAGCAGGGAGAACTCACCGCTGCTCAGACCAACATCAGGACCGCCATTCTTTGATAATTTCCGTGTGGTTGAATCAAACGACCAACCGTTGAAATCATATCGGGTGCCGTCAGTGGGTTCGCGTTGTGGCGGCAGACTCTGTGAGCGGCGCAGCACAGCTTTTATCCGGGCCAGCAACTCACGCGGGTTGAACGGTTTGGTGACATAATCATCTGCACCCATTTCCAGCCCGATGATTTTATCTGTGTCCTCGATGACTGCCGTCAGCAGAATGACCGGGGTGTTTGTGGTTTCCCGAAGGAAGCGGCACAGGGTCAGCCCATCTTCACCCGGCATCATGATATCGAGGATGATCAGATCAAATGCATAGGCCTTGACCGTCTGGCGCAAGGCAGCGCCGCCATCAGCGGTCATCGCTCTGAAGCCGTTCTTTTTAAGGTATTGTGCCAGTGGATCGCGAATATCGCGATGGTCATCGACAACGAGAATATGAGGTGCTTGTTCTTCCATGGCGCTGTTTTAAACCGGATTTGCTCGATGAGGAATCTTTAGTTGTCGCAAAATGTATCACTGCGAGGAACGCAGACAGTTTGATGCAAACACGGGCGTTCTGAAGGATAGTTCTGCGACAATTGCTCCCCATGTTGAGACTGTCACAACGAGATGTGACGGATACACCCCAACTTTATCGGAGCATAAAATGACCAAAACAACAAACAAACGAATTTTGAAAACCGGCATTGCAGCAACAACTATTGCGCTGATTGGTGCCTTTGGCCTGACCGCTGGTGCAGAAGCTTTTGGTGGCAAGGGCGGCGAAGGTCGTGGCGGACATGGTCGCATGGGCGGCATGGGCCAACAGATGATGCAGGGCATGGATCAGGATAGCGACGGAACTGTTACGGAAGCAGAAGTTGAAGCGCACCTGCTGAACATGTTTGCAACTGTCGATTCCAACAGTGATGGCGCTGTTACCCTGGATGAAATGAAAGCCGCTCGTGACGCGCACCGCGCAGCCAATGCAGCGGACCGTCCGGAAGGCCGCAAAGGTGGTGGCGAGCAATCTGAAAAACACGGTAAGCGCCATGCTGAGCGTGGAGAAGGCCGCGGCGGAAAACACGGCCAACGTGGTGAACGCGGAGACCGTGGTATGGAACGCATGTTCCAGCGCGCAGATGCTGACGATAATGGCAGCGTGTCGGAAGAAGAGTTCAAATCTGCGATTTCAACCTACACTGACAACATCGCAGAGCGAGCAAACCGCGCCGCTGAACGCCAGCAAGCCCGCTTCAGTGCCCTTGACACCAATGGTGATGGCCAGATTTCAGCTGAAGAATTTCAGGCTGGTCGTGATGGCAAACGCGGTGGCAAACGCTAAGCCAGACTAGTTGATTGGGGTGCTAAACAGCCGGGCAAAGTCTCTCCCTTTGCCCGGCTTCCCTTGTCACTTTCCCACCACAACTATAGAGTTTTAGGCCTAGATGCTGGATTGACCTATTTTGAAGCTTGGTAGCCGCCGTAACCCGTATCACATGACGCCCAATGCCATGTGAAGCAGACGCAACGCCATAAGCTGGACACAAATTGCAAGAAAGAGACTGATGCCCATGCGAACTGCCACCGCCTTGTGTTTTTCATCGATGTTGCTCGCCGTCAGCGCTGGTGCCGGACTTGCGCATGAAGACAGTGCTGCTATCGACCGTATTATCGAGATGTTTGATGATGGTGTTATTGTTGGAGAGCCGAAGACCGTAGAATGCACCTTGTCTGGTGGTACCAAGACCGAGTGTCTCAGCATTTCCGTCAAATCCAATTTGACAGAAGACGAGATGGGGCCGTGGTGTCCGCGAAATGTCTCGGATGGTCCCGATGTATCAGGCATTTGGCTTGACGCGGGTAAGGCCTATGATGCTGATGGCAGTTTCGTGGAAAACCTGGCGACGTTTTACAACGATCCAGAGTGGCAACTATTTGATCCAGACACGGGCCAAATTCGGGTCACCGACACGCAGATTGCCTGTGAAGCGGCCGCCAAGCCTGATGTGGAGGCCGAATACAACAATTACTGTGTTGAGTGTCTGCAATCCTATCTCAGCGAGGACGTGGTGACGACTTATGTCTTGCCGCTGCACCCGGTAGATTTGGAAACCCCTGCCGAACTTGGTTTCGCCGGAGGTGTCGGGGTTGCATTCAATGGTGTGAATTTCGATCCGCCAGCACCAGCCGCGTTCATTCTGGCTGCGCATACAATTGCACCATTTGATGATTGTGGTGGTCATGTAAATCCCCATGCCGGGTACCACTATCATGCTGCCGCGGGCTGCAGCCCGGAAACAAGCAGTGTCGCTGATCACGGGCCCATTATCGGGATTGCGATGGATGGTTACCCACTGACGTCACGCCTGGATGGCGATGGCTCCGAACCGTCAAACCTTGATGCATGTCGAGGTCATGTTGTCGAGGGTCTGGGCTACCACTATCACGCCAATGAGATTGGATCGAACCAGACTATTGGCTGCTTTACGGCAGAGACCGGATGCAGCCTGCAGGATCCGGATCAAATTTGTGATGCATCCGCGGTGGCTGACCGGCGCGGTCCGCCGCCGCCGGGATAGCCAGTGCAAACAATCGGAAGATATCATTGTTTTGGATGATAAAGCCGGGCAGGGGAGCAGTCCCCAACCCGGCTTTTCTTATGCCTGAAGGCTGTGGTCTGCCATCAGATCAAATACGTCATGGGCCGATCAGTCTGTCGATGCGCCGGGTCCAGGCGTTGCGCCCGGGGGGCATTTGCCGAGGATGATCATGCCAAGCACTTCATCCTTGGTGACATCCTTGGTTGAAGCCGAGCCAACCACCTGACCATTTTTCATCACCGATACCCGATCTGCCAGATCAAACACATCATGGATATCATGACTGATGAGAAAAATGCCGATGCCATCTTTCTTCAATTGTTTGATGAGTTGGCCGACCTGTTCGGTTTCCTGAGGACCAAGGGCCGCCGTGGGCTCATCCATGATGAGAATGCGGGCGTTGAAATGAATGGCCCGGGCAATGGCGACTGACTGGCGTTGACCGCCTGACAGCAATTTTACCGGCTCCTTGAACTTCTTGAAGTTCGGATTGAGCCGACCCATCACCCTGCGGGTTTCATCTTCCATGGCTGCATCATCGAGTGTGCCCCAACGGGTCAGCAATTCGCGACCGAGGAAGAGGTTTGCTGCCGCATCCACATTGTCTGCCAGCGCAAGGGTCTGGTAGATGGTTTCAATGCCATAATCCTTGGCATGGCGCGGATTGGTGATGGTGGCTTCCTCACCACGGACAAATATCTGGCCGGTATCGCGTGTATAGGCGCCGGACAGAATTTTGATCAGGGTGGATTTTCCCGCACCATTGTGGCCGAGCAGCCCGACCACTTCACCAGGATACAAATCGATGGATGCGTGATCCACCGCCTTGATACCACCGAAGGCAATCGAGATGTCCTTCATTTCGATCAATGGTGTACCGGAGCGATCCACTGCATCTACTTGTGTTGCTGTATCTGTCATGTCGTCTCCTCCCTTAAACCGAGTTTCTGCGATAGATTGTATCGAGCCAGACGGCAAAGATGAGAACACCACCGACAACCATTTGCTGAACGGCAGAGTCAAAGCCGACCAGAACCATGCCTGACTGGAGCGACTGCATGACCAGCGCACCCAGCATGGCACCATAGATGGTTCCGATGCCACCAGCGAAGGAGGTGCCGCCAATGACGGCCGCCGCAATCACATACAGTTCGTCCAGTTGACCCAGAGAGTTGGTCGCGGCATTCAAGCGGGCGCTTGCAATGACAGCGGATATGCCGACCAGACCACCCATCAGAGAGAAGATCATCAGGGTCATGCGTTTTGTGTTGATGCCGGCCAGTTCAGCGGCTTCCGGGTTGCCGCCGATTGCGAAGACATAGCGGCCGAAGCGTGTCCGTGTGACCAGGAATGTCATGAAGATGCCGACTGTGATTGCAATCAGGACCGGAATGGCAAAACCGTGAGAGATTTCAAGGCCGCCCTCAGGGACGACGATGTTGTTGGCTTCAGCGTAGCGTTTGACAACGCCTTTTGGCCAAAGATACGAATTCATGACCAGAACCGACCCCAGGACCAGGCCGGAGCCGACCAGACCGAGTGTCCATTCTGCCCAGACAGGGCGTAGTGGAAACCCAAACCGGATGCGTTGTCTGCGACCCATCAGCAGCATGGCAGCAATGCCGATAATGGCAAGCGCGCCGACGATCCAGCTTCCGGTTGCCCCAATCGTTCCGAAAGGACCGCCCCCAAGAAGGGCGAATGTGCTGTCCACAGGTGCAATGGTTTCACCGCGTGCGACCCACCAGGCAGCTCCACGCCAGATCAGAAGACCGCCCAGCGTTACGATGAAAGCGGGTATGCCCAAATAGGCGATCAAAAAGCCGTGCAATGCACCGATTGCGGCGCCAAAGGCAATGCCGATAGCAACCGTGATGATCCATATCAGGGGATTGTTGAGACCCAGAAGGTCCGGCAAGACCCAAACCTGGGCAACACCCATGATCATGGCTGTCACACCGAGCAGTGAGCCAGCCGACAAATCGATGTGGCGGGTCACGATAATCAGCACCATGCCCGTTGCCATGACGGCAATGGAGGAGGTCTGAACCGACAGATTCCAAAGGTTTCGTGACGTCAGAAATGCGCCGTAACCATTGAATATCTGGCCATACAGATGAAAGCCGATCCAGATCAGCAAAAGTGCGCCAATCATACCAAGCATTCTTGTGTCAACCTCAGTGGCGCGCAGGAAGCGCACGATCGGTCCGTCCTTGTGGTCGGCTCCGATCTGGGTTGCGGATGTGTTGTCGGACATGTTTCCCCCTTGGTCAGCGATGAACCGTCCCGCGTCGGCTGATATCAGCAACGCGGGTCGGAGATAGGCTTAACAAATAGCAGATTTTGTGAGTTTTGAAAAAAGGCCGCACACCCAAGTGGAAGTGCGGCCCGTATTCAGTCAGATCAAATAAGATCAGTGTGCTGATTAACAGCCGTCAACAGAACCCATTGTAACGCCGTTACAAGCAGTTTCTTTGTCGATCCAGCCAGCATCAATGACAACGCTGATGTTGTCTTTGGTGATTGCTGTTGGTGCAAGCAGAATGGAATTGACTTCAACACCGCGCTTGCCACCGGAGAACGGTGCAACGTTTGGAATGTCAGTCATGGATTTTCCTTCGGCCAGCATCAGAGCAGCTTCTGCAGCTACCTTGCCAAGCGCACGGGAATCTTTCCAGACGGATACAAGCTGTGTGCCAAGAGCGACGCGGTTGATGGCAGCAAGATCGCCATCCTGACCGGTTACAGGTACGGAACCTGCAAGACCCTGGGCAGCCAGAGCAGCAACGACGCCACCAGCCATGCCGTCATTTTCAGAGATAACCGCATCGATCTTGTTGTCATTTGCAGTCAGCATCTGTTCCATGTTGCGCTGAGCATTTTCAGGCTTCCAGCCATCGGTGAAAGCTTCACCAACATTCTTGATCTTGCCTGCATCGATGTTTGGTTTCAGCACTTCCATGATGCCTTCAAACAGGAAGGTTGCATTGGGATCGCCCTGATCGCCCTTGATGAATGCAAAGTTGCCTTCATCTTTCACTTTCAGCATTTCCTGAGCCATGAGGCGGCCAACGCCAACATTGTCAAAGGTGATGTAAAGTGAATCCGGATGCTCGATCTGAACATCATAGGCAATCAAAGGAATGCCTTCATCTGCTGCGTTCTGAACAGCTGGCAGAATGGCTTCGCTGTCGAATGGTACGATCAGCAGAACGTCAGCACCCTGAGAGATGAGGGATTCCACATCAGTCAGCTGTTTGCCTGCAGAACCCTGCGCATCAGCCGAGATATATGTATCGCCATTTGCTTCGACTATGCCTTTGATCACGGCTTCATCGCGCTTCCAGCGTTCTTCCTGAAAAATTTTCCAGGATACGCCAATGGTCTTGCCTTCTGCCATTGCGCTGCCGGCAAAACCAGCAACGAAAACAGCGCCCATGAGGGCGACAGTAAGTTTCTTCATGATTTTCTCCTCCATGTGCCGCTCTGATTTCAGGTGGCACAAATTTAACCGTACCGCTTCCCAAAGCGGTTCGAACCCTATTTAATTCGAGGGTCGAAAAAAATAGTGACTTAAACATAAAGCTGTGTCAACTTGAAACTTCAAGCGGTGTAGCATTCAAAGCCAAAACACGGTTGGCTGCTATAATACTTACGTTGCGGCAATTCGGGAGGCTGCAGTCCTAAGTTATAATCAGGGATGGAATAGGGATTGTGACTGGTGTCATACGCTCCAACGAGGTGCGTCGGGGGAATAGAGGTCTGGTGTTATCGGCTGTCCGGACCGGGGGACTTGTATCGCGGACCGATATTGGCCGGAAAACCGGTTTAAGTGCAGCGACAGTCTCGGCGATTACATCTGATTTGATTGCGGACGGGTTCTTGATTCAGCCGGCGGATGTCGGCCAGGCGTCAACCAGTTCGCGTCGTGGAAGGCCCAAGGTCGCCCTGTCGGTCAACCCCATGGCTGCGCTGATTGGCGTGGTGATTTTCCAATTCAACCGGGTCTCTGCCGCCATTGTTAACTATTCAGGCGCAAAAATTTCAGAATGCTCGCGAGACCTGACCAGCGCCGATTTGTCGCGGGAGGGAGTTCGCGATGTGCTGGTTGAATGTCTACAGGCGGCGCTGAATTCATCGGGTTTGAAAAAAAGCCTGTTGATGCGCATTGCCGTGAGTGTGCAGGGCGTTACCGACGTTGCCGGAAAATATCTGTTATGGTCTCCGATCACGGACCATCGTGATTTGCCTGTCGCTGACTGGATGCGGCAGGCATTCGGTGTGGCCGCGTCGGTTTCCAATGATTGTGATTTGATGGCTCGTGCGCTCAATCGACGCGAACCAGATCGCTATGGCACCAGTTTTGCAAGCATCATGCTGTCTTACGGAGTTGGCATGGGCCTGTTTCTGCGCGGGGATATCATCAACGGATTGAACACGTCCGGAACCGAGTTCGGACATATGGTTTACCAGCCCGGAGGCGCGTTGTGCCGCTGTGGGCGGTTAGGTTGCATTGAAGCCTATGCCGGTGACTATGCCATTCAACGGGCAGCGTTTGGAAGGCCCAACTATACACCGCCGCCCGCATTGACTGATCCGATTGATTTCAAGAAAATATCTGATTTGGCGCATTCAGGTGATCCACGTGCCATTCACGCTATCGAAGAGGCTGGTCGGGCAATCGGCACGGGGCTGGTCAGTCTGTTTGCGCTGGTTGATGCCTTTCCCATTGCCCTTATTGGTCAAGGAACGATTGTATTTGATCTGATGGAACCGGCTATCCGCAAAGCTCTGCAAGGGGCTGTTGCGGGGGAGGGGCCGTCTATCGAAATTCACTGTTTTACTGACGAAAACCCACTTGTGGCCGAGGGGTGTGCGCTGACCGCTTTGGTGGTGCTGGATGAGGAGATTGCAGATGCAGCAGTTAATTAGTCGTTTTACCATCCCAACTGTTTTGGCTGCAGTCATTTTTGGGACCTGTCTGCCACTTACAGTGCATGCCGAGACACCCATGCCGTGGTCGGAGCGTGCAATTTTCGAGCATGTCGACCAATCGCGGTTTGCCGGTGTTCTCAGCAAAGCAGAGCTTGATGAGTTGATCGCCTTTGGCGAGACCCTGTTTGGTGCGCGTTTTACCACATTGGATGGTGGCGGCAGGCCGATGGCAACGCAGGCCATCATTCCAACGAAACGCAAACGTGCTGCGCCGGCAACATTTCAGCGTCTGGCCGGGCTGGACAGCAATTCCTGTGCAAGTTGCCACAATGATCCGGTGATGGGCGGTGCCGGGGATTTTGCCGTCAACGTGTTTGTCTCCGAAGGGTTCAACAACGCAGATTTTGATTCTACCGATCCGCAATTTTCCAATGAACGCAATACCAATCACCTGTTTGGGTCCGGTCTTGTGGAATTGCTGGCGCGAGAGATGTCTGCAGATCTTCAGGGCATTCGACGTGAAGCTCTGAAGTTGGCGCGAAAAACCGGTGAAGAGCAGCGTTTGAGACTTGTGTCGAAAGGTATCCGGTTCGGGTGGATTTCTGCCAAGCCTGACGGTCTGGTCGAATTGAAGGAAATTGACGGGGTGGACACAGATCTGGTGATCCGTCCGTTCAGTCAAAAGGGCGTCATGACGTCGTTGCGGCAATTCACCGTCAATGCGCTGAATCATCATCACGGCATGCAACCGGTAGAGCGTTTCGGTGCGCGCTGGACAGGCGAAACGGATTTTGATGAAGATGGCAAGAGTGATGAACTGACGGCAGGCGATGTGTCCGCACTGGTGGCCTGGCAGGCAGCATTACCTCCGCCAGGAGAGATGGTGCCGGAGAGCACTGAGTGGCAGAAAGCTGCAGCGCAGGGTGGTGAGATCTATCAGACAATTGGATGCGCTTCCTGCCATGTGCCGGCGCTGCCACTGGACAGCCTTGCGTTTCACGATCCAGGCCCGCTGGATGCAGCAGGCACCATGCGCAGCACGGAAACTCATAATGGCGCAATATATGATCTGGAGCTGTTGAACTGGGCACAGGAACTGCCGAGGAATGAACAGGGTCAGATCATGGTGCCGCTGTTTGGTGATCTCAAACGGCACAAGATGACTGATCGTCAGATTGCGGCCTTCGGCAATGAATTGCTGTCGCAACGATTTGTTGAACGGGACGTATTCCAGACTACCGAATTGTGGGGCGTCGGGTCAACGGCACCTTACGGACACCGTGGCGACATGATCTCCCTGGATGAAGCTATCCGGGCGCATGGCGGTGCCGGGCGGGACGCGCGCGAGGCCTATCTTGATCTTGAGGATGCCGATCAAACGGCTCTTATTGCCTACCTCAAAACACTGGTGATTGAACCATGATTATTTCATTGAAAACAGGTTTGGTGCTGGCGATCTCTGCAGCATGTCTCTCACACTCCTTCGCTCAGGAGGCCGTCGCTCCAATGATGGATGTGCCGGTTCTGGAGGAGGTTGCGCTCAAGGCCGGGGTTGATCACAGCTATACTGGTGCCTGGGAGCATTTTGTCGGTGGCGGTGTTGCGGTGTTTGACTGCAATGGGGACCGGCTGCCGGATATGGTGATCGCGGGTGGCACAAGCGAAGCGCAATTGTTTGTCAATAACAGCACCGCTGGAGGACCATTGGCTTTTACAGCCGTTGATGGTGGATTGCCTGACAAAAGTTCAAAGGGAGTCACCGGGTTTTACCCGCTTAATCTGGATAATGATGATTACACCGATCTGGTCGTGTTGCGGGTTGGCGAGAATGTTATTTTGAAAGGCGGACCCAATTGCTCTTTCACTTCTGCCAATCGCGCTTTTGCGTTTGATGGCGGGCGGGCCTGGTCAACCGCTTTTGCAGCAACGTTCGAGCCAGATCAGCAGTTTCCGACTTTGGCCTTTGGCAATTATGTCGACCGGTCTGCTGCCGGTTCTCCCTGGGGAACCTGCCACGATAATGTGCTGATCCGTCCCGGTGCGGTCGATGTTCCAAACTACGCCGAGCCGCAATTTCTGACGCCGGGCTTTTGTGCCCTGTCGATGATTTTCACCGATTGGAACCGGTCGGGTGAACCGGCATTGCGGATGACCAATGATCGTCAATATTATCGCGATGGGGAAGAACAGTTATGGCGGGTCAGCCCTGGACGTCCCGCCCGGACCTATCGTCGCGCGGATGGCTGGAAGACTGTTCGCATATGGGGCATGGGCATAGCCGAGGCCGATCTGGATGCCGATGGCCTGCCTGAATACGCCTTGACCTCCATGGGCGACACCAAACTTCAAACCCTCGACGAAGAAGCCGATGAAGCCAGCCCGATTTATCGGGATGTGGCCGTTGAGAAGGGGGCAACGGCGCATCGACCATATATCGGTGATGATTTGAAGCCCTCGACCGGCTGGCATGCAGAGTTCAATGACATCAACAATGATGGTCGACAGGATTTGTTCATTGCCAAGGGGAATGTCGAAACCATGCCCGACTTTGCAGCCTATGATCCGGACAATCTGTTGCTTGGCACATTTGACGGCAAATTTGTCGAAGCAGGTGGATTGTCTGGCATTGCGCTCAACCGGCGCGGGCGCGGCGGCGCGGTGGTCGATCTGAACATGGATGGCATGCTGGATCTGGTCGTCGTCAATCGCGAAGCACCGGTCAGCCTGTTTCAGAACCGGGGCGCGCATACGGAATCCGGGCCGAGACCGATGGGCAACTGGCTGCAGATTGAATTGCGCCAGCGAGGGGCCAACCGGGATGCTGTCGGTGCGACCATCAATGTCAAATCCGGCAATGAAACGCGGGTGCGCAAAGTGCAGATCGGTGGCGGTCATGCGTCGGGGCATCTTGGCTTTGTTCATGTGGGAACAGGCGTTGCCGAGCGGGCGCAAATCCGCATCAAATGGCCTGATGGGGAATGGAGCGCACCTTACCGGGTGTTTGCCAATAATTTCGTCGTCATCGAAAAGGGCTCGGACGTGGTGCAATACTGGTATCCTCCGGAAGCGGAAGAGACGCAGTAGGGGCTTTTTCCCTTATTCATTTTGTCATAAAAAGCGGGCACATTCTCAGCGACTGATTGTAGGATCATCGCTAATCCATGAGGACTATTGCATGCAGACCATTACCGAGCCGGAACGCCAGATTGATGTGGTTCACAAAACTGAGGTTCTGGTGGTGGGATCAGGGCCAGGCGGCTTGCCCGCTGCCCTGGCATCGGCCCGTGCAGGAGCGCAGACCACTCTGGTGGAGCGGTTTGGCTGTTTTGGTGGCAATATCACTGTGGTGGGTGTCGAGGGCATGCATTGGTATCGCCACGAGCAGACCGTGGAAAGCAATGGCATTGTCCGCGAATTTGAAGACAGCGCCAAGGAACACGGCGCGGCCGTGCCGGAAAGCCAGTCGCTGAGCTATGAAATCGACAGCGAAGGGTTCAAACTTGTCGCTGACCGTATGGTGGAAGAGGCAGGCATTCATCCCATGCTGCACCGCCAGTTTGTGGCGCCGATCATGGAAGGAACCCGCATTGTCGGGATCATTACCGAGAGCAAGGCAGGTCGTGAAGCCATATTGGCCGAGCGGGTTATCGATGCGACCGGTGATGCGGATGTAGCCGCCCGTGCAGGGGCTCCCACGACCAAACCGCCGGTCGAAGACTTGATGGCGGCCTCCGTGATGTTTCATGTGGCAGGCGTCGACAAAAAGAAGTTCATGGAGGGCGTGAAAGCCAATCCGCAGACCTATGCGGATTGGGCCGGTGGCGGTGAATGGGAGTTGGAAACCTCGGGCAAGGAAGATGCGCTGTTTTCGCCCTTTTTGAAAAAGCCGTTTGATCAGGCCATCAAGGCGGGGATGATTCCGCCGCATCTGACCACTATTGCCGGTACATGGGGCGCGGTGCATGACACCGGCGAGATGACCTACATGAACCTGGTGCATCTGGATGGTGTAGATGGCACCGATCCGCGATCCCTGACCCGTTCGGAAATGGAAGGGCGCAAGCAAGCCATGTTGGCGATTGAAGCCCTGCGCGCGTTTTCTCCAGGGTGTGATGGCATCCGCTTGCGTAATTTTGGCATGTCCATCGGCATTCGCGATACGCGCAAGGTGGATTGCCTTTACAACATGACCGAGCAGGATGTGCGCGAACAGGCCCGCTTTGACGACAGTATCGGCATTTTTCCGGAATTCATTGATGGTTACGGGCTGCTGATCCTGCCGACCACGGGTCGTTATTTTCACATGCCTTATCGCAACCTTTTGCCCAAGGGTGTGCAAAATTTACTGATTGCAGGGCGGTGCACCGGTGGTGATCGTATCAGCCACGCCGCCACCCGTAACATGGCCTGCTGTGCGGTGGGCGGGCAGGGCGCTGGCATCGCTGCCGCGTTGTCGCTGCAACAGGAGTGTGACCTGACTGACTTGCCGGTTTCAGCCATTCAGGCAGAACTGACGCGCCAAGGTGCCCGCTGGCAATGAGGCCTGTTTCGGGTCGATCTCCATCTGTTGAAGCATGGTTGATGTGAGAATCAAATCAGGTGTTTAGGTCGTGTGTTTAACAAACTGATTCTGGTTGTCTCGCAGGTCTTTCTTCAGAGAGATCGTATTGGCATTTCTTGCATATTCTACCCAGCCGAGTTTTTGGTAGAGCGCCACATTTTCAGGCATGAGACGGTGTGTGTTGAGGCGCATTTCAGAGTAATTCTGTCTGATCGCTTCGCGTTCTGAAAAGGCAATCAATTCGGTTCCCAGCCCCTTGCCGCCATGCTTTGGATGCACTGCCAGATTGGCCAGTTTCATGAAGCCATCCTGTGGAACCAGAAACAGCGCGCCCGCAATGTCGCCGTCCTTAATGGCGAGCCAAACTTTGTCCTGTTTGATTTCGTCTGCGCAGCCTTCCGATACTGGCGGCAAATCTGAAATGTGATCAGCATAACGCGCATAGGCCGCATCAATGCATTCAACCACTGCATCAGCGTCTGCGAGAACTGCCTTGCGTATGCGGGAATTCGGTGTTGCCATTGGTGCAGATCCATTCATCGTATCAAGCAATTATATGATAATATATGCGCTGCACCTTCAGTGTCAGGCTCCAAAGCGTGTTTTACCTTGTGCCCGGGCCGGCGGCCATAACCAGTGTTTACACAGCGATGCCTGCAGCCGCGATGTGGTGTGTAAAGTGGCTGCGTCAGCAACCTCGGCCTGATTGAACTTGCCAGCCAGCATTGCTTCAAGTCCCTCCCATTTCGGGTGACGTATTTTAAGGTTTGCAGGCCTGGATCGCGCGCAAACCAACTGCATATCGAGGGTGTCGAGGCGCAATTGGTTGTTGCATGGGCATTCTCTTGCAGGGATGCCCATACGTGGATTGTGGAGTCCGTCAGGCCGCCCCGGTGGCTGTGCCGGCGAATGATTTGGCCCTTTTCAGAAAGTTGCGGTTGACCGGGCTGTGGGGCTTGAGGGCAATGCGTTCATTGGCAAGGGCTTCAGCAACGTCCTTCATCTGCCCGCGAATGGCGGCTTCAGTCAGGGTCCAGTCGATGATGTCGCGCTGGGCATGGCTGCCGCCAAGGGAGTTGGTGATGAAGCGGGCTTGGTGCAGCCGGTCCACGGCGGTTTCATAGTCTGCCTGCCAGAATGCGACAAAGCCTTCGACCAGAGAGATCACGGTGCGTTTGCCCCATTCGCCGACTTCAGATCCATTGGCAGGGCTGTTGCGATAGAGTGTCAGGATCTGGTCCACACGATCCTGACGACCGGCACCCAGATAGGCCATCACGGCGTGCCAGTCGTTGAACGGATAGGTTTTGCCATCAGCATGTGCGTCCCAGGCGGCGGCAACAGAGCTCCAGCGATTGCCAACATCATGGCCGGTCAGATGAAGCCGCCACAGCAAGGCGGACGCATCCACCAGATCAAGCGCTACAGCACTTTGTTCCTGGTCGATTTCGGTGTCGTAAAGGCGAAGCGCTTCGTCCTCTTGCCCAAGATCGAGGTGAAACAGGGACCGGTGCCACCAATTATGAACTTTGAAAAAATTGTCATCGCCTGTCCAATGGGGTTCCCGTGCAATCATCCAGCCAATGCCATCTTCCGCGCGGCCCTGCATCTCCATGACATGGGCAACCGAATGATGTGCCCAGCAATCGAGCGGCTGTATATCGAGTGCCTGGCGCCCAATGTCTTCCGCACGGACATAGTCGCCTGTCTCCTCAAGTCCAAATGAATGCATGCCCAAAAGGACAGAATATCCCGGGGTATCGCTTGACCATTTTGGCAACACGCGGGTGATCCGATCACGCAGATTGCGCCCGTTCGCTCGGTAGAAATCCATCAGGTGGCCGCATTGAATGGCCACCAGATCGTGTGGATAGGCGATGTTGTGGTGATCAAGCACAAGGGCGGCTGCTGTCCATTCACCGGCGAGCAGCAGATCGAGGGCTCTGATATGGGATTTCTCCCGGTCAGACAGAGAAAGCGTCTTGGCAGTGTCTACAATCCTCTTTGCCTCTGCCGTTGCCTCCGGCTCCGTTGCCAATGCGTAAAGATGGGCTTTGGTGATATGGGCCATAGCGAATTCGGGCGTCAGTTCAATGGCCTCATTCAGCAGCGCTACCGGATCACCACGGTAGATGTTGAACGCTGCGATGGACTGGTTGAACAGGTCGGCTGATTTGGCATTGGCACCGCTCAGGCGGTTTCCTTGTCTGTCGGTAATCATCTTCTCTCTCTTCAGAACCTGTATTCCTCAATCCTATCAGATATCTGCCGGAAAGAGTAATCTCTTGCCCGATATATGGGGCAAGAGACTTGGCCCTTGGTACAGGAAACTTGAAGGGCCGAATAAAGAAGGGACAATTGACGCGTCAGCGCTTACTGGACATTGCTGAAACCGGCGTGTTGGCAAAAGGATTTGGCGCGACTTCATTGACGAGATCACTGCGAAAGCGGAGATCACAAGGAGCAGTTTCCTCTATCACTTCAAGGGCAAGGACGAGCACGCTCTGGCGTTGTTGCTGCGCTATGCAGACACTGAAGTTGCGCTCATTGATTCAATTTTTACGATCATTCCTGTCCCGGTTATTTTCACAGGCCACCTCACTCGGGAACTGCGCCTGCGATGTTCTGATCGTAATCGACGATGGAACCGGTCATCACACCGGCTTCGGGGCTGAGCATATAGCTGACGAGTGCTGCCAATTGATCCGGCTTCACAAGCTGGCCCATCGGGGTGCTGGCTTCGGCCTTTTTCAACCAGTCGTCAGTGGCATCGTGCCAGATTTTTTGAATGTTTGCTTCGCCGGGCGTATCCATCCAGCCAGCATTGATGCCGTTGCAGCGAATGCGGTCTGACCGGTGGGCGTTGGCGATATTTTTGGTGAGGTTGGACAGGGCGGCCTTTGACGCCGAATAGGGCGTCATGAAGCTCTGACCCACATGGGATGACATGGACAGAATATTGACAATGCTGCCAGCGGTTTTTTCGGCCAGCAGGTGTTTGATGATACCCTGCATGATAAAAAAGGGACCGCGCACATTGGTGTTGAAATGGCTTTCAAACACGTCGGGTGTTGTGTCAGTGATGGATCCGCGACCGGTATCTGCTGCCGAATTCACCAAAGCGTTCACCTGACCAAGAGCCTCTATGCTGCGGGTTACGAGTTTGCTGCAATCATCCAGCTTTGACACATCCGCTGGAATGAAAGTGCAATCGGCACCCAGTGCGTTCAACTCAATCGCCGCGCGTTCGCCCCGAGCCAAGTTGCGGCCGCTGATGACGATGCTGCTGGCACCTTCCTGTATCAGCCTGCTTGCAATCGCCAATCCCAGTCCCTGTGTGCCACCAGTGATGACGGCTTTCGTATCAATATTGCGGCGGTCCATCATGAGGTGCGGGCGCTCCAGGTCGGAAGGCCTGTCACGTCTAGTTCAATGGATCGACCCCATTTGTTGGACAGGGTGGCGGCTTCTGCCAGATAGCTTGCCATGAAACCATCTTTCGCCGTGACCGGGGCCTTGCCGCCCGTCTGGATCATATGGACGAAGGCTTCGATTTCGCGGCGATAGCTGACCGTGTATCGATCCATGAAGAAGGTTGCATAGGCGTCAGGCGCTGCAAATCGGTCTGGACCGAACCATTTGACGCTGGTGTCAGACGGATTGTCGGAAATCAGCATGCCTTTTGCGCCAAACGCCTCAATGCGCTGATCATAGCCATATACAGCGCGCCTTGAGTTGATAATAACGATCTGCTTTCCGCTTTCACTGACCATCGACACGATAGCAGTGTCGACATCATCGAGTTTGCCAATTTCCGGATCAACAGCGACAGTACCTTCAGCCGAAAGCTTGACGATTTCTTCACCAAGCATCCAGCGTGCAATGTCGAAATCATGGATCATCATGTCGCGGAACAGCCCGCCCGAAACCGGAATGTATTCCAAGGGGGGTGGATAGGGATCGCGGCTGGTAACTGTCAGTTGTTCCAACGCACCAATATCGCCATTGTGTACAGCTGCGTTCACCTTGGCGTGTCCGGGATCAAAGCGGCGGTTGAAGCCAATGAACACCCTGTCAGCCTTGTCGCCCAATGCGTTTATACAGCGACGAGCTTCAGCCAGGCTGGGGGCGATGGGCTTTTCGCACATGACCGCCTTTCCAGCTTCGGCAGCTGCCAGAATGAGATCGACATGGGTGTCCGTAGAGGTTGCGACCAGAACGCCCTCGACACCGGGATGGTGGATCGCGGCTTCGGCGCTGGCGCAGACTGTTGCGCCGGACTTGTCTCCGAACGCCTTCGCGGCTTGCGGCATGACATCAAAAACACTTACGAGTGTGGCACCGGCTTGGGCAATGGCTTTGGCATGAACTTGACCGATGCGCCCGGCACCCAGAAGTGCAATTCCGGTCATGGTTGAAAACCCGCAATTGGTAACGGGGAGCCAAAAGCTTTATAATACAAGGGCATAACCGATATTTTCCTCCAGAAGTTTGTTTCTGATCGTGTTTTGCAAAAAGCTTAGGCGAGAAGAGCATTGACAGATTGGGTGAACTTGATGGAAACCCATCAAGCTTGGCGCAGATATTTTGTGCTGACTGGCGCGGGCGGGAGAGCAAGCAATGGGACAAAAGCCAACCCTGCAGCAGGTCGCTGAGGCATGCGGGTTGAGTATCGCAACGGTCGACCGGGTGTTGAACCACCGTGGCGGCGTGAATCCTGAAAAGGAACGCGTGGTCATGGAGTGGGCTCGTAAACTGAAACTGGATCGCAATCTGGATCGTAAGCCGACCCGGATCTTGCGGGTTGCCGTAGTGACACAACATCCCAGCAACCCGTTCTTTGAACGGGTGCGGCAGGGCGTTTTGCGCGCCAATCAGGTTTTCTCGGTGCACAATATTCAATTGTCACTGCATTATTTCGATATTCTCACGCCGGACAAGACCGCTGCTCTGATCCGCAGACTGAGCGGGCAGGCGGATGCCTTGCTGATTTCAGTTAACGAACATCCTCAGATAAAGGAAGCGGTTGATGCGGCGGCGGCTGCCATTCCGGTTCTCAGTTTTGTCAGTGACGTATCAAACAGCGCGCGCAGAGCCTATGTGGGCCCCGACAATTTCAAGACCGGTCGCGTGGCTGGCGATCTGATGGGACGCTTTCTGGGGACTGAGGGCGGGGATATCGTGATCGTGGCGGGCAGTTATCAGTTGATGGACCATCACGCCCGGAGAAATGGGTTTTATGAGCTGTTGAAGGAACGATATCCGTCCTGTCGCATTATTGAAGAGATACAGACTCAGGAGAAAATTGAATCGCTGGCAACGGAAGTTGCGGTGTTGCTGAGAGACAATCCGGGCATTCGCGGCATCTACAGCGTATCGGCCGGAAATCAAGGTATTGCCAAGGCTCTGATTATGCGGTCCTGTGAGAATGATGTGACCTTTATCGCGCACGAAATGACACCTGAACGGAAAGCTCTTTTGCAGCGGGGCGTCATCGATGTGATCATCGATCAGGACCCTGAGGGCGAGATACTGGTTGCAGTGGAGTTGTTGGCTGATCAATTCGGACGCTGGAATGGAACGGCAAGGGGGCCTTCAACGCCCTTTCATCTGTTTTTCCGAGAATCCGTATAGCTAACGAATTCTTTATTGATACAATGATAAGGTAACACTCGTTAAGAGAGTGTCGTTTCGGGAAGGACCGATCGTTGAGTGAACAAGCAAAAGAACTCGCTGGAGTCAAAAGCGGGACACATTTGGCAACACGCCGGGCATTTTTGCTGGGCGCGGCAGCTGTAGGGCTGGCCGGATGTTCAGGGTCTTCCGATCGATGGGCTCAAATGCAGGAAAGCAATTCATACAGCAGTGCTTATGGGCCGCTTCCGAATGAGCCATATCCAATTCCGGCAGTGAACATAAAGAGCGTTCCTCGCCAGTTTCAACGGCAGCTTGTAAACTATCGCGGTGCAGAACCAGCAGGAACGGTGGTTATCGATCCTCAGAACCGCCATCTGTATCTGGTTCGTGGCGACGGACAGGCCGTGCGCTACGGTATTGGCGTCGGGCGTCAGGGATTTGCCTGGAGCGGTCGTGCCAAGATCGGGGCCAAGAAAGAATGGCCTACCTGGACACCACCAAGTGAGATGATTGATCGTCAGCCTGAGCTGGAAGAGTATCGTGGCGGCATGCAGCCTGGCCTGCAGAATCCGCTGGGCGCGCGCGCTTTGTATCTGTACGAAGATGGCCGTGATACGCTGTATCGCATCCATGGCACGAATGAGCCGTGGAGCATTGGCAAGGCGGTTTCATCAGGCTGTATCCGTCTGTTCAATCAGGACATCATTGACCTTTACAGGAGAGTCAATGTTGGTGCGGAAGTGGTTGTTTTATAAGGGTAACCCTTTGTTCAATAACTTGTGACGAATCGCAGGCTAAAAGCCGTTTTTTCAGTTTAGCTTGCGCCTGACCGATTGAATTTCGTAAGGTTCTGTGTCTTTTTTTGCACAGAGGTATCCGATCATGGCCATTCGCACGCTGGTGTGGGGCGAAAACGTCCACGACCGGGAAAGCAAGATTGTCCAGAATATTTATCCAGACGGCATGCACACTGCAATTGCTGATGGGCTGAACGAGGATGACGGCCTGTCAGCCAGCACTGCGGTGCTTCAGGATGTCGAACATGGGCTCACAGAGCAGCGTCTGGCGGAAACCGATGTTCTGATCTGGTGGGGACATGCAGCCCATGGCGATGTATCGGACGACATTGTGGATCGTGTGCAGCAACGTGTCTGGGAAGGCATGGGCCTCATTGTGCTGCACTCGGCACACTTCTCCAAGATTTTCCGGCGGCTAATGGGGACGCCCTGCTCGTTGTGCTGGCGTGAGGCCGGGGAGCGCGAGCGTCTGTGGGTGATCAATCCGGCACATCCGATTGTGCAAGGCATCGGCCCCTATTTCGAATTACCAAATGCGGAAATGTATGGCGAACCCTTTGCTGTTCCAGAACCGATGGAAACCGTTCTGGTAAGCTGGTTTGAAGGCGGGGAAGTGTTTCGGTCCGGCCTGACCTATCAGCGCGGAGCCGGGAAGATTTTCTATTTCCGACCGGGCCATGAGACCTATCCGATTTATCACAATGAAGATGTCAAACGGGTGTTGAAAAATGCTGTCCACTGGGCCCGCTCTGCGGCACCGGCTTGGACCAGTGTTGATGATGCGCCTAACCGCCCGGTTGATCAGGCACTTGAACCGCTGGAGGAAAAAGGGCCACGGTTGCACAAGGATGGCGAAGCAGGGCTTCGCTGACCAGCTATTGGCAAGCTCCAACCAACGCTCCAGATCAGGTACCTTATGCAACGACTTCTTATTCTTGGCACTGGCGACATGGCCCGCACACACGCCCGGGCCTTTTCCGATATTCCGGGCTGTGAGATTGTAGCAGCAGTCGATAATAATCCGGACAATCTGCAGCGTTTCAGCCGCGAGTTCGGCATCAAGATGCAATTTCCTGATTTGGCGAGTGCGATAGAATGGGGCGCATTTGATGCGGCTGCGAATGTCACGCCTGATCCCGTGCATCACCCCACCACCATGCAGTTGATTGCCGCTGGAAAGCATGTGTTCTGTGAAAAACCTTTGGCCGAATCTTATCCTCTGGCTCGGGAAATGGCTGATGCCGTTCACGCTGCGGGACTCATCGGCATGGTCAATCTGACCTATCGCAATGCCAGCGCCGTCCAGCACGCACATGATCTTGTCCGGTCGGGGCAAATCGGTGCAGTCCGACACTTTGAAGCGAGTTACCTACAAAGCTGGCTTGTTGGAAACCAATGGGGCGATTGGCGTACAGAGAAACGCTGGCTTTGGCGGCTATCGGAAGAACATGGCAGTCTTGGCGTATTGGGCGATGTCGGCATTCATATTCTGGATTTGGCAAGTTACGGTGCAGACAGTTCACCTTCTGCGGTTTCCTGCATGCTGAAGACCTTCAACAAGGCACCTGGAGACCGCATTGGCGATTATCCGCTGACCGCCAATGACAGTGCGCTGATGAATGTTGAACTGGAAAATGGTGCGATCGGCGTGGTCGATGCAAGCCGCTTTGCTACCGGTCATGCCAATACATTGAAACTTTCCATTTACGGCGATCAGGGCGCAGTACGTCTCGATTTGGACCAAAGCTGGGATCATCTGGATATCTGTCGCGGGGCGAATATTAACACTCAGGCCTGGGAGCGGATTGAGGCTCCAAAGGTTAAGAGCAACTTCTTCCGCTTTATCGATTCTCTCAATCAGGGGCTGGCACAAGCCCCTGATTTCGAGCGGGGTGCGCGATTGCAGCAGGTTCTGGATTTGTGCGTTCAATCGAGTGCCGAGGGCAGAACCCTTTCATTGTGAAGGGAATTGGTCGTCTCAACCTCTGAGAATTGGATAAATTATTCATATTTTCCAATTAGTTTATAAGCCGTAACGCTGGACTTACTGGAAGACAGCTCAACTCTGAGAGAAGCAATCCCTGCCATGGCGCAAAGTGATGCCGGGCTTATCAGCGGCAAAATACGCGAATTGACGCGGCTCATTCGGGAAACCCGTTTGGCGGACGCGGCACCTGACGTCCCCGGTCAGGCTGATTCTGCTACGCCTGCCGCTTCAGGTCTTGCCAGAAAATTTTCTGACAAGCTTCGCGGACAGACACGTCTGGATGCCTTGGCACAAAGTCTGCGCAGCGTGTATTCTGAAATTCCCAAAGTTGCACAGGCGCGGCAGGATGCCTTTACCTTCGCGCTTTTGCCCGGAAAACCACCACGTTTCTGGGTGGATCTGACCAGTTTTGTGGTGATGACAGATGGTGGCCAGACCTTTCATTTCATGAAGGATGTGCGAGAAGGTCGCATCACTCTGTTTGAAAGCGACAGTCTGGAAGAGACTGCCAATGCGATAACCGACTATGTGGCGGAGCGAATTGTTCAACAACGTGCGGCTGGTGACCTGGACGAAGTAGCGGATTCCCACGAAGCAGAATCAGATACACAATCGTCGCGGCCGGACCCTCTGCAGACAGATGAACTTGCTCAGCCTGACGATGTCGCGCAGATGGCAAGGTCGGTTGACAGACAAGTATCTCCCCAGAACGAACCGGTGGTCAGCCACCCTGTTGCGCCAGTGCCCATCGTGATTCAGCCTGCGCCGGCCAAAACTGACTGGGTAAAACTGTTTCTGGCGTTTGCACTGGGCCTGTTTGTCGGGGCGGTGGCGTTGTTTCTGGCGGCCTGGTTCCAGACACCTTCTGCGCTTTAAAGTTTGATGTTTGGGCCGATCGGTCCAATGGTTCCCGCTGTATCCAGCACGCCGCGTTTTTGCCAGGTCACTTGCCAATCGCCAGTTTTTCCCTGCACCTGAAATATGTTGTAGCAACCAGCCGGTGCCTTGTGTCCAGGCCCATTGGAGGCCGACGGAACACCGATCACAGGAACATCCCCGGTGGGGCCGGCAATGTTCTGATGGCTGTGAATATGTGTGTGGCCGTGCAGGACGAGGTCGGCACCGTGTTCTGCAATCATGTTACGGAACCGCTGTGCGCCGATCAGCCGCTTGTGAAAGGGCGTAGCGCCGGGAAATGGCGGATGATGAATCAAAACCACACGAAAGCAATCTTTGGTCTGTTCCAGCAATTGGGCAGTGGCTTCTTCCTGGGCTCTGGAAAAAATGCCGGTGGCCATGAAGGGAAGTGTGGTTATGGCGCTTGAGCAGCCGATAATGGCCATCGGGCCACGATGCCGCAAATAGGGGAAACTTGGTGTTGCGTCGTTTTGATCGCCAAGCATATAGGGGCACCATTGCAGCAGGGCATTTCGCAAGCCACTGGCTGTATAGGCATCGTGATTGCCTGGGACCAGACTGACATGGTCCGTAGTGCCCAAACGTTGCAGCCAGATGCCAGCAAGACGGGTTTCCTCCGGCAGGGCGATATTGACCAGATCACCGGTCAGAGCGATGTGATCCATTTGTTGGTCTGCAAGGTCAGCGATCAGTGCATTCAGATAGAGATCTGAAAATGTTTTTCCACGGTTCCGCTTCCAATTGACGTAGCCGGTGAGGCGCTTTGACAAGAGCTGCCAAAGTGAGGGTTTGGGAAGGGGACCCAGATGCGGATCGGAAAAATGGGCCAGTTTGTACATGATATGGTAGTAGCAATTGGATGTTTGAAAATCCAGTCGTTTGACGTTGTTCAGAGCGCCGTTTTACGGTGACCGATTGCGGTCAATGTGAGCCTATCCAACAGGGGAAAATTTAATGAAACTGACCAGACGCCAGAAATTGACCCAGACGGCATTCCTGACGGTCTCCCGGTTCACACGCGGTATGACGATGGGCGTCCGCGCATTGGTGGTTGATGACAGTGAGCGCGTGCTGTTGCTGCGCCATACCTATGTGAATGGCTGGTATTTTCCCGGTGGCGCGATTGATCCGGGAGAGCACGCTTTCGATGCTGTCGGACGGGAACTGACGGAGGAGGCTGGCATTGAATTGTCCGGGCCACCAAAACTGATCAGCGTCTTTCAGAATGTGCATGCCTCTACACGGGATCATGTCGTGTTGTTTCACTGTCCTGATTGGATACAGAAGCATGAGCCGATGGTTCCCAATCGGGAGATTGCTGAACTGGGATTCTTTCCGTTTGATGATTTGCCTGCAGATGTTTCACCTGGCACGGAGCGGCGCATTCAGGAATGGCGCAGCAATGAACAGGCGACAGCTGTCTGGTAAGGGATTTCGTTTGTTTTCCGGGATGTTGGCGGCAATCCGTAACAAACTGATTCAATTTGGAACTGTATCGGACAGGTCAAATCCTAGGGTATTATTTGCGCAGCGTATTTAACGGCTGCGCAAACAATTGGTATTCATTCTATTTGTTGTGAAGACGTGACACCATCAGCAGTTTGGTATCAGCCGAAACCGCCTCCGCCGCAGGCTGCCAATAATATGCTAAGTGATGTTATCAGGATAAATGTTTGCGCTTTCATGATGTCGCTCCTCATTTAGAAATGATAGTTGAGGCCGATACGGCCTACATGATTTGATGATCCGCCGACTACGGTTGCGGTTCCAGCCGAGAAGCTGTCATCCGGCACATCTACATAAAGATATTCCAATTTTGCTGACCAGCGATCATTAAGCTTGCCTTCCACACCGGCACCTCCAGTGAACCCGGCGATTGTATCGTCACCGCTTCCAGAACCGGTCACGCTGGCATCACGATGAGTGAATGCAACACCTGCAGTGGCATAAACGAAATAGCGGCTGAATGTATAACCACCACGCAGACGGATCGTACCCATCCAGTCTTCCTCGAAGCTGCCTCTTGATGAGCTTCCTTCGATGTCCTGAAAGGAAATGTCAGCTTCAGCACCAATTGCCCAATTTGAATTGAGTTGATGATTGTAGCCGACTTGCGCACCGATGGTGAAGCCTCCGGCATCTCCTGTCGGTCCCGGATTGGCTGGAATGTTATTCTTGAAATCCGCATTGACGCCGCCAATCAGGCCACCAACATAGAACCCGGTCCAGTTATAGACGGGTACCGGATCATACATGGCTGGTGCGGGATAGGCAGGAAGGTCCGCTGCAAAACCGGCGCCGACTGCAGATATCATGAGTGTTGAACTGAGGAAAAACTGCTTAAGCATGATTGTCTCCACAAAAATATACAGAAATCCTAAGTCAATGATGCTCTGAGAGTCAAACCGATCTGTGATTCCGGGCGATCACTTTTTCCGCTCATGTCAGGTGTCGAGAAGCACCAGAAGCAAAATGCCGAGAGAGATCAAAGTGATACCGAAAATCTCACGAGTCCGGATGCTCTCGCGGAAAAACAGCACACTGGCAGCGAATGAAAACACGATTTCAATCTGGCCAACCGCCTTGACCAGAACGGCTTGCTGCAGAGTCATGGCGGCAAACCAACCCAGAGATGCAAGTCCGCCCGCTACACCCGCGAGCGCACTGATACGCCAGGCCTTGAAAAGGCGACTTAGTTGGCCAGGTTCCCGCAGCTTCAGAAATGCGATCATCAGCAGCGCCTGAAGCAGTGTCACAAAACAAAGGGTCAATGAAGCGCGAATGAGAAAATCACCACTTGGCAATGACAGGGATGCAGCCCGGTAAGACACGCCCGCAATGGCAAAACAGGCCCCTGATGCGAGGCCGAGCAGAGCTGTCTTGTCAATCCAGTTCCTACGAGTGAAGCCACTTTGGGGGAGGGACAGGAGAAGGAGACCCATCATGCTGACGGCGATTGCCAGGATAGCGTCACCTGTAAGCGTTTCACTGAGAAGAATGAACCCAAGGATCGCGCTTTGAATCGTCTCGGTTTTGGAAAATATGGTGCCAACAACAAAGTTGCGAAAGGAAAACAGATGAAGCAATAATGCAGTCGCCGAGATTTGCGCCAGTGCACCCACGCTGCCATAGACAAAAAACAGCGCAGCCGGCGCTGGCGGCGGTGTTTCCCGATAAACGCTGAGGCCGAAGACGATTGCTGCTGCAAGCGGCGCTGCAAACACAAAGCGTGCGGCGGTTGCACCCCAATTGCTCAATTCCGCTTTCAGCGATTTTTGCAGGGCAGAGCGCAGATTTTGCAGAAAAGCAGCGCCGATTGAAATGATAATCCAGAGTTCCATGGTCGCCATTCAGCACGGGCGCGAGATTGGGTCAAACGCGATTTGTTGATAGATTGTTTGCTTGCGTAGATGGGTGGGCGCTGCTATAGGCCCGCTTCTTGTGAGTGAGATTGAATGGCATGATACAACATCGGATTATTGCTGGAAACCGACGACGACTGATCGCATGCGTTTTGCGCGCATGCACAATTGCGCGTCCTGCCTGTGACGAAGCCCCAACCGAATAGGGGCATCAAACCGCAGGGCTGTTCCTGACCATCAATCCAGCGGTTTGAATTATGCTCTCCACTTCCGACTACACCCTCGCTTTGCAGACCCCGGCCGATGCGGCCGCGATCAACGCTCTTCATGAAATTTCATTCGGCCCCGGTCGGTTTGCGCGTACCGCCTTTCGCATTCGCGAGACAGCTGCGGTTGCCGATGAGCTGTGCTTTGTGGCTCACAGTACCACAAGCGACAAGATAGTAGGGTCGGTTGTTCTGAGCCACATTACGATTGGCGACGCGCCAAGCCTTTTGCTTGGACCGCTGACTGTGACCCCGGAATACAAGAACAAGGGTGCTGGAAAGCTGCTGATGCGTCAGGCCGTGGAAAGCGCTCGGACTGCTGGATACCAATCCATTATTCTGGTCGGCGACGAGCCTTATTACGGACCATTCGGTTTTCGCCCGATCCCTCCCAATCAGATCACGCTGCCGGGCCCGGTCGATCCTGCAAGGCTGCTGGTTTGTGTGTTGCAGGATGGAGCAGAGTTTACCGCTTCCGGTGAGGTCAAGGGAACCACAACGCCCGCCAAATGAATTTAACGCCCTTCACGATACCACATGGCAGATAACAGACCGAGCAAGATTGCCAGTCCAAGCAGACCTGCAAATAGTGGCAGTCTGTCGATACCGATCAGTCGTGTAGCATCATTCATCTGAAGCCCCATCCAGCCGCTACCTGACAAAGCGCCACCACTGCGTATCGGAAGCATGCGGGGAAGGCTGATCGCATCATCCTTCAGGGCTGCCAGTCTGACCACTGCGCCGCCAGTTGATGTCGCCAGCGGTGTCAGAGGCTGGGTGGTGCTGAGGGCATCGCGGTACTCGCGCGGGTTGTCAGGGCCAACCTGAACGAGGGTTTCCCGTGTTCCGTCACTGACGCGATAGAGACCCAGATCTTCGACAGGAATTGTGTTTTGCCAGATGCCTGGTTGTTGAAGCGCAAGATTTGTCGAGCGGGTCTCTCCTCTGGGTGTTTCAATCTGGATCGTGAGCTCCGGGCTGGTCTCGTTCAAATCATCCAGCGTCTGGCGCTCTATGATCAGGCGTCCGTCTTTGGCCGTCGCAGTCAGACGTTCTTCTTCAAGGTCCGGTTCTTTCATCAGCCAGTGGCCGAGACGTCGCAAAAGCTGGACATGCGGTCCGCCGCCTTCAAAACCGCGTGCCCATAACCAGGCGTGGTCGGACAGCATGAGTGCCAGGCGCCCTTCGCCATAGCGGGACAGCATCAACAGGGGCCGTTCGCCCGCACCGGTCATGATGGTGTTGGTGCTTCCTTCAAATCTTGATGGCGTGACATCGACGAGGCGGAACCAGCGGCTCCAGTCAGGAGGTTCCTGATCTGCACCAGGAAGGGCGCGGGTCACCGGGTGGCGTTTGCCAACGTCACTGACACGTGCGTGAAATGGCTCTTCCAGAACCGTGCCGGTGGGTTCTGCTGGCAGAATGGATGAAAGCGGCGTGTCGAACAGCGAGTCGCTGCTGGAATAACCCGGGCCTGCCGCAAACATGACGGCACCACCGCGCGCGACATATTCGGCGATGTTGTAGAAATAGACATGCGACAACACGCCAAGGCGCTCATAGCGGTCGAAGATGATCAGATCGAATTCATCGATGCGCTCTGAAAACAGCTCCCGGGTCGGGAAGGCAATCAAGGACAGTTCATTGATCGGCGTGCCGTCCTGCTTTTCCGGCGGGCGCAGAATGGTAAAATGAACCAGATCGACCGAGGCATCTGACTTCAACAGGTTCCGCCAGGTCCGTTCGCCTGCATGTGGTTTTCCGGAAATCAGCAAGACGCGGAGATTTTCGCGAATGCCTTCGACCTGCAACAGGGCGGTGTTGTTGATTTCAGTCAGCTCTCCTGGAATTGGAGCCAGCTGGAACTGGAACAGGTTCAGACCGCCATGTGCAATATCAACGGTGACCGGTACGCTGACGCCGACCGGAATGGAATAGGTATCGATGACCACGCCATCGCGGCTGACAGTCAGAGGCATTTCCGGGCGCAGCCCGGCACCGGCTGGGGCTCTTGTGTCCTCAATACGCAGACGTACGGTCTGGGCTTCGTCGACGATCCCGAAGCGCGGTGCACTTTCCAGTACCACCCTGATGTCACGCTCATTCTGGTGGCCGGTGATGAGGCCGTGGACCGGGCCTGAAAGCCCCGACGCATTCGCGTCGGACGGAATGTCATGGACCTGACCATCTGTGATGAAAAATGTTCCGGCGAGGCGCTCTGGCGGCACATCGCCCAGAGCCTGTGTCAGTGATGAGAACAAGGCCGTGCCATCGCTGTCTGCCAAACGTCGCTCGCCTGCGTCAACGACCCGCAATTCCACATTATCCAAGGCTGTCAGACGCTCCTTGAGAAGCTCAAGGGCTGCTTCTGTCTGCTCCGAGCGTCCATCAAGGCTCTGGCTTTCGCTGCGATCCACGACGATGGTGGCAATATTCGTGAGCCGCTCGCGTTCTTCTCGCTCCACAACAGGGTTGGCGAGCGCCAGAATGACAGCCGCCAGGGCAAGACACCGCAAAGGCGCGCCCCGCAAGCGATAGATCAGACCTGGCAAAGACAGAGCCAGCGCAGCGATACCGGCTGCCAGAAGCGCCCAGAGCGGTATCAAGGGTTCAAAGGCAAGGGACCAGATCATGACTATTGCCCCAGCCGTTCAAGCAGCGCTGGCAGGTGAACCTGATCTGCCTTGTAATTGCCAGTCAGGGTGTACATGGCGATGTTTGCCCCGGTACGGAATGCCAATTCGCGCTGGCGGGGATTGTTGGGGACTGTCGGCAACAGCGGACGACCATCCACGGACACGGCCCAGGCAGCGGCAAAATCATTGGCCGTGATCATGATCGTGGATACGCCATCGGCAACGCGGCTGTCGGTTGTGCCATCCTGATTGCGCGCTTCGACCCATAATGGGCTTTCCAGATAGCGGCCAGGAAACACCGAGAGCAGAAAGAAGGATTTGGTCAGAACATGGTCCGGCGGCACTGGCTCCAAAGGCGGCACGTCCAGACTGGCCAGCATGTTTCTCAGTTTGGTACTAGCCGGACTTGCGCCAAATCCGCTGGTGCCGGAGCTGGATAATTGATCGCGGGTATCGAACAACACCGAGCCGCCCTGTTTCATGAAAGCGTCGATGCGCGCCATTGTTTCAAGACTTGGCAATTCGGATTGCGGGTCTATCGGCCAGTAGATCAGCGGATAAAATGATAGCTCATCTGTTTCCGGGTTGAGACCACGAGGATAGGCCGGTTCCAAAGAGGTTCTGCTTGCCAGAAACTGGCTCAGGCCGGACAGACCCTGTCTGGAAATATCGTCGATTTCCGGATTGCCGGTGATGATGTAGGCCAGTCGGGTTTCATTGGCATCTTCCAGCGCTCTTTGAAGTGCCGCACTCTCGTCATCGCTGCCGGCTTGCTGTGCGATTGCGTTGTCGGATGCCAGAAAACTCCCGATTGCCAGAGCAGTTATCAGCGTTTTTACGGTTCCGCGTGCAACTGATCTTTGTCGGAAAGCCCGGGCAAAGACACCCTGCATGATGAGCACAGCCAAAGCGTCTGCCAACAGCAGCAGCAAGGCGATGCTGAACAAGGCCGGTTTCAAGTCCACTGTCGTGGCCGGCGCAAAGTCGGAAGACTTTTCAACTGTCAGATCATTCGTGTTGAGGCTTGCAAGCGTTACATCGCTGTCAAACACATTGAGTGCGCGATAGCGTTCCGGCACTCCGTAGAAGCCAGGTGGTGTATCCGGTGTCGCGGCAACTGCGCCTGACGCCGGGATGGCCTTGATCGTGTTGCCCGACGGGGTTAGCAAGCCTGTCGCCATGAGCGACTGGAAGGGCACCAATTGACTGTTTTGTGTCGCATTGGACAATTGTGCAGTGCCGGTGCTTTCCTGAACACGCGCCAATGGCAAGGTGACGCGCAGCATATCGACAAACAGGCCCGACAAGGGCAGATCCGACCAACTGGCGTCAGCGGTGATATGAAACAGCACCAGCCAGCCGCTGCCGATCTGGCGGGCGGTTACCAGAGGCGTGCCGTCCTCAAGATAGGCCCATGTGCGATCTGACAGGCCTGCATCCGGCTCGGCCAGAACCTGCTGACGCACAGTGGTTTCGGCCTGAATCTGCGGGTTCAGCTGAATATCCGCGAAGGGACTCTGGTCTGAAAAACCGGCCAGTTGCTGTGGTGTTTCCCATGACAGGCTGCCGCCAAGAATGCGTCCGCCCGAGCGCAGGGATACCGGTACGAGCGTGTCTTCCGCCGCTGCCAGACGCGGACCGGCAAAGCGGATGACAAGCCCGCCTGCATTGATGAAAGCTTCCAGCTGATCGCCGGCATCTCCCAGCAGGGTGCCGACATCTGTCATGACGATGACAGACACGCCTTCATTCATGAAGGCTTCGATGGATGTGGCTATATTGGCATCGGCTTCGACCCGAAGGTCTGCGTAGGGTCCAAGAGCGCGGCGCACATAGTAAGCCGGGGACAAGAGGGGCTGGGAGGCGTCCGCACCCTCGCCGGACAGGATGCCGACAACTTTGCGACGGAAGCGGTCATCCAGCAGTTGAACGCCCGCGGCCGTTCCTGCACCGGATAATTCGATACGCGCAATGTCGTTGCGCAATTCGATTGGCAGATCCAGAACGGTTTCTGCGGTGGTGCTTTCTTCGTCAAAGGTCAATTGGGATGTTGCAATCAGCCGGTTTTGCAAATCATAGGCCTGAACCAGCCGTGAATCCTGTCCCGTCGCGTCCAGCCGACTTGCCGTAATGGTGAGCTCGTCGACGCTGTTGACCGGCGGATTGAGCGCAACCAGTGCCTGATTGTTCTGCAGCAGGATCACCGGTAAGTTGCTGTCATTCAGCACGCGCATGAATGCCTGGTCAGCATCGCCTTCCGGATCATTTCGGTCTGCCGTGGACACCTTGTCAGAGAACCACACGATCTGGGCAATCTGTGCCCCGTCCTGACTGGTCAGAAATGCACTTAGACCATCCGCCAGTGTTGCGCGATCAAGCGACAATGCCTGTGGCTCCAGCGCCTGAATGAGACTTCGCGCCTCGGCGGGTGACAGCAATTGTGGCAGGAGTGAATTGCCGTTGGCGGTGAGCGCACCGGACGCAGCGACAACTGGCATCAGGGCAATCAGATAATCGTTTTCGGAGGCGTCATCTATGATCCGGTTTGCTGCTTCCATACGCGCAGTCCAGTCTGGCGCTGAAGCAAAGCCATTATCGACTATGAGCAAAACATTTCCGGCGAGCGGCACCCGGTTCTCTTCGGGCTGCCATTGGGGGCCGGCCAGAGCCAGAATGACGGCAGCGGCCAGAGCCAGACGAATGGCCGTGAGCCACCACGGGCTGTGAGCAGGTGTTTCATCGGGTTTGATAATCTCCAGCAGCAGACGTGTTGGCGGAAATTGCACGTCGCGGGGTTTCGGCGGTGTCAGGCGCAGGAGCCACCAGATCACCGGCAGAAGCAAAAGGGCTGTCAGAATGAAGGGTGTTGCGAATGCAATCGGCATCTAGATTGCTCCGCTGATCTGTTCGGCGGGCAGGGCATCTGACGTGCCGTCATCGGTCAGACGTGTGTAAAGAGCCATCAGGGCTTCGCTGATCGAGCGGTCCGTATGATGGATCGCAAAGGTCCAGCCCATTTTCCGGCAGAAGGCCTGCAGCCGATCACGGCGCTCGGCAAGCCGCGCCTGATAGGCAGCCCGGTAGACTTCTGCACGGCCCGCGGTCAGTTTCAGACCGCTTTCGGCTTCGGTGAACTGGACGCGACCGGTGAAGGGAAAGCTTTCCTCGATCGGATCATTGATCTGGACAAGATGGCCGCGTGCGCCCAGAGCGGACAAGCGGGCAATGCCAGCATTCACATCATCAACCGCATCCAGAAAATCGCTGAACACAACAACATCGGTAAAGCGTTTTGGCGCGGCTCCAATTGGCAAAGCGGTCGGGTTTTTCATCGCGCCCAATATGTCAGCAATCGCTTCCGCAGCCTTGCGGTCGGCACGGGCTGGCATCGCACCCAGCAAGCCAACGCGTTCGCCGCTGCGTGTCAGGACCATGGCCAGTGATAGTGTCAGAATAAGCGCCCGATCCCGCTTGACCGTGTCGGACAGGTGAGAGCGATAGCCCATCGAGCCGGTCAGGTCAGGCCACAGACACACAGTATGCGCGGCTTCCCATTCGCGTTCGCGGATCTGCAATTCTTCCTGGCTGGCCGACCGTCGCCAGTCAATGCGGGTGGCAGGCTCGCCAAATGTGTAGGGGCGATATTGCCAGAAATCTTCTCCGGGTCCGGATTTGCGGCGGCCATGCATGCCAAGGCTGACCGTGTTTGCAATCCGCTCTGCGGCGACCAGAATATCCGGCAGAACATCAGCAACTTCGCGCGCCTGGTGAATCTGAAGATCAGAGTCAAAAGGCGTGGAAGCCGTGTCAGCGGAGGAGGTGGGCCACAGCATAAATCAGCCGGCCCCCCGCAAGTCAAAGTCAGGTCGGCCTTGGGATAGGTCCCGGGTTTTTGGCCGCGCCCTCAAAGATGTGTCTCGACAAGGTCGGCAATCAACTTGCGAACGGTGATGCCATCTGCACGGGCTGCAAAGGTGACCGCCATGCGGTGTTGCAGGACCGGACCGGCAAGTGCTGCGATATCATCCATTGAAGGCGCAAGCCTTCCGTCCAGAAGGGCTCGGGCACGGCAGGTCAGCATCAGTGCCTGACCGGCACGGGGGCCTGGGCCCCAGGCGATATGCCGCGTCAGTCCGTCTTCATCATTGCCTTCGGGACGCGCTGCGCGCACGAGTTTTAAAATGGCATCAACGATTTTCTCGCCAACCGGGATGCTGCGCACCAGGGCCTGCATTTTCAGAAGGCTTTCCGGGTTCAGAACGGCTTGGGGGACAGCATCAAACGAGCCTGTGGTTTCCAACAGGATCTGACGCTCGGCGTCCAATTCCGGATAAAGCACGTCGATCTGCATCAGGAAACGGTCAAGTTGCGCTTCCGGCAGGGGATAGGTGCCTTCCTGTTCCAGCGGATTCTGGGTTGCCAGCACATGGAACGGGGCGGGCAGATCAAACCGCTCTCCGGCAATCGTGACATGGTATTCCTGCATGGCCTGCAACAAGGCAGACTGGGTGCGGGGACTGGCGCGGTTGATTTCATCAGCCATCAGCAACTGGCCGAAAATAGGGCCCTTGATGAAGCGAAAATTGCGACTGCCATCATCGCCCTGTTCCAGAACCTCCGAGCCAAGAATATCAGACGGCATCAGATCCGGTGTGAATTGAATACGCCTTGCATCAAGGCCCAGCACAATGCTCATCGTGTCCACAAGCTTGGTTTTGGCAAGTCCGGGCACGCCGACCAACAACCCATGTCCGCCGGCAAGAACGGTTGTCAGAGCTTGCTCAACCACATCAGCCTGACCATAGATCACCTTGCCGATAGCGGTTTTGACATCTTGAAGCGTTTCCGCGGCCTTGTCGGCCTGAGCCACGATATCAGCATCGTCAGGCTGAGATGGTGCTGCATCGCTCACAGTGGTTGTGTCACTCATGGCATCCCCTTTGCACGGATTGGTTGCTGGTATCTTGGGCGAAACCGGCACAGGCGTCGAGGCCTTATATATTACAATTTGGCAGGAAATAAGTCGCCAGCTTTTGCAGTTTTATTCACGGCTGCATAGATACATATAGAGTGAGTTGGTGCGCCGGACAGGCGTGGATGTGCAAGGAGCGGAAAAAAGTGACAGGATCGGAGGAGAGTGCAGAGCTGAAACGGGAACGCCAGGTGCGCTATGACAGCATTCTGAGCGCCGCAAACCACCATGCCCAGTCAGGAAAACTGCCGGTTCATCTGTGGAATCCGCCATTCTGCGGTGATCTGGATATGCGCATTGCCCGTGATGGCACGTGGTTCTATCTGGGCACGCCGATTGGACGCATGCCGCTGGTCAAACTGTTTGCTTCGGTGCTGCGCCAGGAAGATGATGGACAGTACCTGCTGGTGACACCTGTGGAAAAGGTTGGCCTTCAGGTTGATGATGTGCCGTTTATTGGCGTTGAACTGGATAAAGTAAAGCTGGATGATGGCTCAGATGCACTGACGTTGCGGACCAATGTTGATGATGTTGTCGTCATTTCGCAAGATCATCCGCTGCGGTTCCATATTGATGAGCAAACCGGCGGGCTGACGCCTTACTGCCTGATTCGTGGTCGGCTGGAAGCCCGGCTTGGGCGCCCCTTGCTGTATCAACTGGCCGATTTTGGTGAGGAGGCTTCGATAGATGGCGAAAGTTGGTTTGGCGTTTCCAGTTGCGGCAGGTTTTTCCCGATGATGCGGATGGCCGATCTGGAGCACGCCATGGACAATAGTGCTGCGTAATGGACACAATGGCACCCAAGGATACCCACAAGGCTGACCCGGTTCTGATCAGCTTCAAAGAGCGGTTTTCTGCGGCGTTTGGCCCTGGGAAACCACGGGTGGAGACCGGGGATCACATGCTGGATTTGCAGCGGCCTCCTCCTGCAACCAATCTGAAGCCTGCGGCAGTTCTTATTCCCATTATCCAGCACAAGTCTGGCGCAACGGTTCTTCTGACGCAGCGCACCGCAAACCTGTCTTCGCATGCCGGGCAGATTGCCTTCCCCGGCGGCAGAGTGGATGCAACGGATGCGTTTTCACCGCTGACTGCCTTGCGGGAGGCGCGCGAGGAAATTGGACTGTTGTCTCACCATGTGCAATTGCTTGGCAGCATGCATCCCTATGCCACAGGCAGCGGATATGAAATCACGCCTGTGGTTGGTGTGGTCCAACCGCCATTGAGCCTGTCAGCCAATCCTGATGAAGTGAGCGCCATATTCGAGGTGCCTCTGGATTTTCTGATGACCGGGGCCAACTATCAGAAGCTTGAACTGGATTGGAAAGGGAGCAAGCGACAAACTTATGCAATTCCCTACAAGACGCACTATATCTGGGGCGTAACCGCCGGAATCCTGAAAACGCTTTACGAGAGTCTTTATCCCATATGACGCGATTCTATTTGACTTATGCTGTTTTGTTTCTTGTGCCATTTGCTCTGTATGCGAGCTATATTTATTTCAGCCTGGGCCGGGGTGCGATACGCGAAAGCCTGACGGTCAAGGCGCTGGGCTGGCTATCTGTTATTGGCGCGGGGCTGACAGTGCTGGTGATTGTGGTCCTGACGAATTATACAGGCTCTTCGTCTGACGGGGTCTACCAACCGGCCCGGTTTGAAGATGGTGTTCTGGTGCCGGGCAATATTGTCGAACCGGACGTCCCAGATACGGAGTAGCTTGTGACCCGTTATGAGGCGCACAAATCTCTTTTCCAAAAATCATTCCTGCAGGATGAACAGCTTCAGCATCTGATGCTTGCGCTTGGTGGCGGAGAAGATCAGGTGCGGGTGGTCGGTGGAGCCGTGCGCAATGCGCTGCGGCAAATACCGGTCAGCGATCTTGATCTTGCCTGTGTGCATCTGCCTGCCGAGGTGATCGTGCGCGCTGAAAAAGCCGGGTTCAAGACCGTGCCGACAGGTATCGCCCATGGCACAGTGACCATTATCGGCAAGGGCTGCCACTTTGAAGTGACAACCCTGCGCGAGGATATCGAGACGGATGGACGCCACGCCATTGTGCGGTTTGGCAGCGACTGGCAGCGCGATATGGAGCGCAGGGACTTCACCATGAATGCGCTGTGTGTCGACAGGGACGGCGTGCTTCATGATCTGGTTTCGGGGCTTGATGATTGCCTCAATGGCCATTTGAGTTTCATCGGAAATGCCGATCAACGCATTGCCGAAGACGCTTTGCGGATCATTCGTTTCTTCCGGTTTTCCGCGCATTTTGGCGATGGCGCGCTGGACGCGGCGGGTCTGGCTGCGGCCAATGATGCCGTTTCGATGCTGGCGCATTTGTCAGCTGAGCGTATTCAAGCGGAATTGAAGAAGATTCTGAGTGCTCCGCGCGCCGGGCAATTGAGTGCTGTCTTGCGGGATGGTGGCTTGGTTTTCAATGCAATTGGCCTGAATGTGGACGAGATGGATCATCAAGCTCTGGCCAAATGTGAACGGAGCGATTGGACGTTGCGGGCTATACTTGTGTGGCGGCATCGCCGGGAAGAATTGCAACTGGCGCTTCGGGCTTTGAAATTCTCCAGGGCTGATAATGCCCGCATTCATGTGTTGAATGATGTTGTGGCGTTTCTTGGTGCGCCAGACTGTTTAGATGCTTTTCAGGTGCAGCATGCGGCTTACCTTTTCGGGGCTGGCGCTGTTGATGATGCGCTTTATGTGCTGAGCCGGTTTGAGCAGGATTCAGAGCAACGATATGAGGATTGGACCCAGCCTTTGCGGCACTGGCAGGCACCGGTCTTTCCGATCAGGGCCGCTGATCTGAAGCAACTCGGGATGCAGCAAGGCCCACTGCTTGGACAATCGCTTGCCCGGCTGGAGAAAATCTGGATAGATTCGAGGTTTGCGATGACGCGTGAGGATCTGCTGGCGGATGCGGCGTTGAATTTGGATAAAGGGACTGTTGATGGCCGCGTTTGAAATTCTGTTCAGCGAAAGTGATACCAAGGGGCTGTTTTCTCTGTATGCGTCGAAGGAAGGTCATGACAGGCCGGTAAAATCCGGTGAGATGAATTTTTCCAAGGCCGGAGACAATATCTGGATTTTGGATCATGTCGGCGTGGATGATGTGATGAAGGGAACCGGTGCTGCGGCGGCGTTGGTGAAGCGCGGGGTTGAGATGGCGCGGGAGCGCGGCGTCAAAATCATTCCGCATTGTTCTTATGCCAAGGTTCAGTTTCAACGACATCCGGACTATGGCGATGTGCTGCAGGGATGAGTGCGGACGATATAGCTCTGGTTTGATATGATACTGCGTGCGCCGAAGCCGTCAGAATGTGAATTGCTGTCTGATCTATGTCTCAGGTCAAAGGCTCATTGGGGCTATGATGCCGCGTTTCTGTCGGCATGCCGGGAAGAGTTGTCGCTGACCGAGGACAGTCTGCAGAACTCACAAATTGTTGTTGGCGAGATCGATGGTCAGATTTCCGGTGTGGCACAATTGGAACCAACTGTGCCGATGGGTGCCCTGGAAAAACTGTTCGTAGCACCGGAGTTTATCGGACAAGGCGTGGGTCGGCTTTTGTTCGACTGGGTGGTGATAACGGCCCGGGAGACAGGGATCACCAGTTTCACGATTGATGGCGATCCGAACTCAGTTGCGTTCTATGTGAAGATGGGCGCCATCCAGACTGGCTCTACACCCTCGGGATCGATCAAGGGGCGCATGCTGCCGCAATTCCGTTACGATATTCGATCTGTGCATGCGTAGCCGTTTGAATTCCTCTGCAGATTCAATCATTTCGAAATGTTCCCTGTTCAAATCTGCAAGTGAAGGTCCCACCACTTTGTTCAGGATCCCAGCCGTTTTCCAGCGCAAAGCCGATGGCCTCGCTGACAATTGAGGGTGTCATCGCAGCATATGGCAAGGGAGACCCTGCAGTGTTGACCCAGGGAAACCGAACGGACAGTTTTTGGCCGGAGCCGCTGGCTGATTGCACTGTCAGATCGTTCCAGCCGCTATTCTCGAAAAACACCCATCGGAAAGACTGGCCTTTTACGTCGATCGCGCGCGAGTTTTTCTTGCTGAATGCCATGTCATATAATCCGGGTCTGTAACGGGATCGGGCTGAGGGCATTTAATCGCGAACAGGATGGTTTATCAAAGCAGAAATTGGGTGTTCGTCTATTGCTGGTTCGTCCATCTATGCAAAAGACTGGAAAACAAAGGTTGCAAAATCGATGGTTTTTGCGACAGTGAATGGCAGGAGTGCGGACAAATGACGAAGTTTGAAAGAGGATATGCTACCTAGTTAATTTTAGATTCAAAGGTCTAATAATTTGCTATTGACAATGCCTGGTTTAATTTGAAATTTAAATTATTTATTTTTTATGTGAGCCGTATAATCAACGATGTATGGCCATTAATAATAGAGTGAATAGTCCAGTATTTGTGTAGTTTAATTTATAAATATGTAGACGGTAATAAATTGGTATTTAGATTAATTATTATGATGTTTGCATATGTATTTTTTCAACGATGATCGCATGGGCTAAGAAGTGCAGAAAAGTACGCATGAAAATTAACAGTGTTCATTCGTTGCGGCTGATAGTGAGTGCATCCATCAAATAATTCGTTATGAGAAAAATGCAGAAATCAAAATAAAAGCGTTTGGTGCTGGCTATTGTCATAATGAAATTTTAGAGATTTATGCCTTAGAAGGCGAATATATTGATGTTGTAAACTGCTCTAATTTGCCGGATTGAAAATTTACATGGAGGGTTGTGATGAGAAGTTTTTTTATATTGCTGCCGATGTTTTTATCATCACTGTCTGCATATTCCCAAGATATACCAGATTCAAATTCGGAATATTTTTCGATCGAAAATTATGTTTTTCCAGATGCGGGTTCAAGTTGGAATATTTACAGATTGCAGGGTTATATTCAGAAAGGTCCAGTCCAAGCCCAACCAAAGATTTTTCTTCTTCCTCAGCTCCAATATTCTGAAGCGGACATAATTTTTATAGATCCTAATGGAGTCAGATTTAATCCTGAAGACGAAGATATAGCGAAGCCTGCTGAAACCATACAACTGAGGTTGATGTTAAATCGATCACTGCCAAATGCCACGCAGTTGCCAGCAATCGGTGCAGCAGTGAAAGGCGTTAAAATTCAGTCGTACCAGCCACGGCCCTGGCTTAACTCGCAGGTTACCCAATTGGCGCAATATGATCCAAGCTTCAGAGCGTCAATAAATCAGGCAATTGCCAATGTGATGTCGAGGCAAGAGACGCAAAATCAATATATTCAAGATGCTGAAAAATATAAGATGGTACTCTCCTCCATCGATAAATTTAAGATAACCGCATCACTGGATGGAGAGCAACTTGCAGAAATGTCATTCCCTGGGTCGTTTGTTTCAAACAACGAGGTTTTACCGCCGATTACGATCAGAAAGCCTAGTGTTTATCAAAAAAACCGTATTCTAGACACAGGCCTAGATATAACAGTGCGTTATGAATTTATTGATTCAAATGTTAAATCTATAGATGCGAGTCTCGATACAGAGCAGATAATCAAAAATTTCCTTGATATATCACAAGAAGCCATAACATCCTCCAAAGCAAGCGGTTGGGCAGTATTCGGCATTGGCTCGCGAAAAAGTTCCATCACACAATCATTTTCTCAACAAGTCACAGCTTCATTCGACGGTGATAAGATCGAGCGTAGTCGCATTGTTATGGACGATGCAGATCAGGCGCTTATTGATCGATTTGAAAAGGCATTTTTTAAAGACGCCAATATAGCGGACGTAATATCAAACCATGAAAATGCTGCCGCGAAAGCGCAAGCAAGCGGGAATGACAAGTTAGCAGCTATTCACCTCAAATATGCTGATTCTTTGAAGAACGGAGTTGAGTTGGATGAGGTAGACTCAGTCAAAGCTGCTGCTGCATTGGCAGCTCAAGATTACGCATCATTTATCGCTGAGGGTGTTAGGTTTAACTCTGAGAAAAACGATTTAAAAAATACGTTTCGAAAGGTGGTAAATACAACCATCAACCTGTCAGAAAAAAAAGAATGGTTGGAAGCGGTTAAGTCGTCGGTCCGAAGAGATATCTCGTCTTCCATTCAAATGACGCCGAGCATCGAACCACGGGCCTACCTCGGACTTTGCGGTTCTGGTGTTTATGGATATGTAGAAGTACGAAATGTAGCGGGGTTTCTGTCCCAAAACAATGAAACTGGAATGGGAGTGACTTGCGTGATTGAGGGTAGCCCTTTGGAAAAATCAGCTATCGGCCCGGGGTCGGTGATTGTAAGCATTGGAAGCGATGAGATTGATGATCTTACTGACCTCGAAAACGCGCTCAAAAAAAGAGAGCCCGGTCAAACTGTAGATTTATATTTATTCGACCCAATCTTCGGTTCTCAATTAACTGGTGAAATTAGAGTCCCAGTAACTTTGGGATCGGCTCCTCCATTCTAAAAAACAATTTTTCTCTGAGGTAACTGCGACAAAAAGCTCTAATCGTTTATCCGATACGTAGATGTGCATGAGCTATTGGCATGCCTATGCTACAATCAATTGCCCCTCAACTTATGGAGTAGGTGACATGAGACCCATCTTCCCTCCAGTTTGGAGTAGAGTCTGACGGTTTGAGCTCGTTATCCCAGCCTCAGGATAGTAAGCAAAACTCCAGTCCCAAATGGAGGAAAAATCAGGTGTCAGAGCAAGGGTTTATTGTAGCATGGTGAGTGGCAGCAATGCCAATCCAACCCACTCCATTGTTGTCGCAAAAAGGATCCTTTTTGCAACAATCCAACAATTAGTTGTTTGGCTTTTTGTCAATCAACACAGCTTGCTGCCATTTGCTGGGTTTCTTATCTGTGCGATGAATGCATCCTCCCCAACAACATGGTCGTTTCTGACCTTCAAGAAGCTCCTCTGCAGTGCGTCTAATCCGCCTTTCCCGAGTCTTGTCTTGTTTTGCGTCCTCAACCCAACAAATAAATTCGTTTCGGGCTATCGGAGTCAATCCTTCCCAGAGGTTTGCAACCTCTGTTGTTTCGGTCAACGCATCAACCAAGTCGGTGGGTAAATCGTGGACAAGGCCACCTGATACTTTCATTTTCATACAATCAATTTATCAGAATTTTCTGAAGTGCCAAATGTCAACCTTCTTAGAAAACCAGAATACGCGGGCGATGTCGCATAGCTGAATTTGTGAGGAGCGAAAAACTAAAAACTCGTCGAACATTTGCGACAAGATATGGCGACACTTAAGCCCTTAAAATTGCTGGGTGTGAGAAACCGTTGCAAAAACCTTGGTTTTTCCAACGCAATTCAATCAGCGTCGATGCTCAGGGTTTTCAAAATCGGCACGACAGCCTGCATCCCAGGCATTGCGATCATTTCCGTGGTTTGGAATGGGGTGATCTTTCAACAGACGCGCCATATGCAGCAGGTTCCAGGTCATTATTGTGGCATTGCGCTGGGTGAATTCATTGTCAAAGCCAACGGGACCACCGTCTGCATCGTCGCCATAGGAGGGGCCGGGGCCTGCTTCTCCGATCCAGCCGCAATCGGCTTGCGGTGGAATGGTCACACCGAGATGCTGTAGCGCGTAAAGGATCGTCATCGAACAATGCTTTATGCCATCCTCATTGCCGGTTACGACCGCGCCGCCGACCTTTCCATAGAAGCTACTCTGGCCTTTTTCATTCAGTTTGCCAGACATGCCGTAAAGGCGCTCGATCAACAGGCGACACACCGAGCTTTCTTCACCCAGCCATATGGGTGTGCCAATGAGAATGATGTTTGCGGCAGAAATTGTTTTCCAGAGCTTTGGGAAATCGTCTCTGTCATGGCCATGTTCGGTCATGTCCGGTTGAACACCAAAGGCGACCTGATGATCAAGCATATGAATATGACTGACTGAGACCTGGTTCTTTTCCATGATGTCACCGGCAACGTCCAACAGCAGTTTGGTGTGAGACTTCGATGAATCACGCTTCAGCGTTGTATTGATTATGACTGCGCTCAAATCGGAATGGTCGTGTGGATTGTCATTGCACAGGCTGGTCTGCTGTTGGTTCAGGGTCATGGCACTTCTCCCAAAAGGGGGATGCTAACACAAATTTGTCGCAAACTGATCTCGGGAATGGGGTGTTGTTGATAAAAAACACATCCAATCAGCACGGCTTCAAGCTGATTTCCCGATATTTTTCAAACACAGCTTCGTCACACCCATACACAGGATTGTGAGGCGTTCTCGTATTTCCGTGAGGTCGTAAAACGCCATCGGCAGAGTTCTGCGGTTTCGCTCTGATCGCCTCACGCGTCTGTGAATGTTCAGGTTTTGCGAACGGATTGTTGCCGTTTAAATCCCGAATTCTTTTCCCTAAATCCAACTCATCGAGAGGCCAACACCACTCGCAACAAACACAAAAAAGACGACACTCGAAAATCAACAAGAAGGAAAAACAATCATGACTTTTCGTAAAATCGCAGCTCCCGTTCTGATCCTCTCCTCAATCGTTCTGGGCGCATCCGCTGCCAATGCAGGCGTGTACAACCCTGCCAATGACAGCTCCCCTGACGCCATGACCCCAGGTTACACTGGTCTGGCCAAAGACCTGTCCGGCAAATAAGCCAAAACACCCTCACCGGAAGCCGATTGTCTCAAGCTGAACCCCTCCCCAACAGTTGAGACAACCGGCAACCGGAACGACGAACAAACGTCAGATAAGAACAAGGAATAACACCATGACATTTCGTAAAATCGCAGCTCCAATCCTGATCCTCTCCTCCATTGCACTGGGTGCAACTGCCGCAAATGCGGGCGTGTACAACCCTGCCAATGACAGCTCCCCTGACGCCATGACCCCAGGTTACACTGGTCTGGCTAAAGACCTGTCCGGCAAATAAGCCAACACACCCTCACCGGAAGCCGATTGTCTCAAGCTGAACCCCTCCCCAACAGTTGAGACAACCGGCAACCGGGACGACGAAGACGTCAAACAAGAACAAGGAATAATAAAATGACATTTCGCAAAATCGCAGCTCCAATCCTGATCCTCTCCTCCATTGCACTGGGTGCAACTGCTGCTAATGCCGGCGTGTACAACCCGGCCAATGACAGCTCCCCTGATGCCATGACCCCAGGTTACACTGGTCTGGCCAAAGACCTGTCCGGCAAATAAGTCAGCCGAACAACGCAACAGATACGCTTGTTGCGAGAAGAGCCCTGTCGCCCAAGCCCCCTAAGAGGGCGACAGGGCCCGAGCTTCACCGCTCACACCAACACCGCTGACCACATGGCCGCCAACAACAACTACAAAATGGCCCATGGTCCGGTGATGCGAGCCAGATAGCTCCACCTTCAAAGCCTTCCGATCCCCATCGGCGGGCTTTCTTCTTATGCGGGATCAAAAATCTGCTGCATCCGCCGTGCGCGCCTTTGCCGTTGCGATCAGGCAATCCCGGTCCAAAACTCAGACGTTTCAGAAAAATGATGAATTTGGCTGTCGAATTGATGGGTTGATGCCTTGCGCCGACTGGTTGGCGGGACTAATGTCGCGACGTTTTTTCAACCTGCCAGCAATTGCGGAGCCAACCTCATGGCCTTAATCGCCGACGCCCTTTCACGTGTTCAACCATCTGCCACAATAGCGGTTACAAACAAGGCTCGGGAGCTGAAAGCTGCGGGCCGTGATGTGATTGGTCTTGGCGCTGGCGAACCGGATTTCGATACGCCGGATAACATCAAGCAGGCGGCGATTGATGCGATCAATCGTGGTGAGACGAAATACACCGCTGTGGATGGAATCCCGGAACTGAAGCAGGCCATTGCCGCAAAGTTCAAACGCGAGAACGGCATCGACTATGAACCATCCCAGTGCTTCGTGGCACCGGGCGGGAAGCCGATTATCTACAATGCCATGATTGCCACGATCAATCCGGGGGATGAGGTCATCATTCCGGCGCCATACTGGGTCAGCTATCCGGATATTGTGCTTTTGGCGGGCGGAAATCCTGTGATCGTCGAGGCGAAAGCTGATACGAATTACAAGATAACCGGCAAGCAGCTTGACGCCGCAATCACGCCAAAAACCAAATGGTTCATCTTCAATTCCCCCTCCAACCCTACGGGCGCTGCCTATTCCCATGACGAATTGAAGGAATTGACAGATGTTCTGGTCAAGCATCCGCATGTGTGGATCCTGACGGACGATATGTATGAGCATCTGGTCTATGATGATTTCAAATTTGTTACCCCTGTGCAGGTCGAGCCGTCGCTGAAGGACCGCACGTTGACGATGAATGGCGTTTCCAAAGCCTATGCCATGACGGGCTGGCGGATCGGATATGCTGCCGGGCCTGCTGAATTGATGGCTGCGATGCGCAAGGTGCAATCCCAATCAACGTCGAACCCGACATCCATTTCACAATGGGCCGCTGTGGAAGCGCTGAACGGGCCGCAGGATTTCATCGCTGAGCGGGCTGAAGTCTTCAAAGGCCGTCGTGATCTGGTTGTGTCGATGCTGAACCAGGCAACCGGCCTGTCCTGTCCGACGCCGGAAGGGGCGTTTTATGTCTATCCATCCTGTGCTGGCTGCATCGGTAAAACCAGTGAAGGCGGCACGCTGATTGAAACCGATGGCGATTTTGCGACAGCCCTTCTGGAAGAGGAAGGTGTTGCGGTGGTGCATGGAGAAGCGTTTGGCGGTTCACCAGCCTTCCGGATTTCTTATGCAACATCAACCGAAGCACTGACAGAAGCCTGTCAGCGTATTCAGCGGTTTTGTGCTGGTCTGCGTTAGACGGGACTGCTGAACGGCAAGATCAGTCGTTTGGATGTTTTCCAGACCCTTGCAGACTATACGCTTCAGGGCGGATAGTCTCCGTCTGTCAGGTGTCACTGTGACCTGCAGGGCATCCTGTCTGCGATCAAAACCCGGACCCGGGCTCAAGGTTCCATGATCAGGCCAGTATATGGTTTCTGGCACATTTTTGCCACAGTCTTCAACTGATCGGTCGTGGCCCTGATTTATCAACTCTGCAGTCTTTCGTGAATCAGCGAATCATTTATAGATGTATGTGATCGAATTTATTCAACCTCACACTTTATCGGGATTTTGTGCATGAACATTCGCAAACTACTTTTGACGTCAACCTGCCTTGTTGGATGTGTGGTGTTTGCGAATGCTTCCTTTGCTGCGGATATGTATCTTGAAGGAACGCCGGTCGAGCCGACAATTCTGCCTGCCGTTTCGGGTATCAACGGAAAGTTCGCGCTGAATGGCGGAACTTTTGACGAGGAAGGTTTTGGAGTTGTTTCTGGTGCTCTGTCCTTGCCGGTCGGACACGCCTTTGGTCTGCAGCTTGACGGTATGGCCGGAGCGCGAGATGGCGAGTTTGTTGGCGGCGGTGGCGCGCATCTGTTCTGGCGTGATCCAAGCACAGCACTTTTGGGTGTTTATGGCTCTTACACGCACCGTGAAGACATTGATGGCTATGTTGCCCGTGTTGGTGTTGAGGGTGAATATTACTGGAACAACTGGACGGTTGGTGCTGTCGTAGGTGCGGAGTTCCTTGAAGCCGGTGACGAAGATGATACCAATTTCTTCGCCTTGAGTGACATCTCCTATTACGCAACCGATAATCTGGAACTGTCCGTTGGCCATCGCTATACCGGCGAACGCCATGCTGCGGCACTGGGAATCGAGTTCCAACTGGATCAGACGCTATTCTCCAGTGGTGTTTCGCTGTTTGCCGAGGGTCGACTGGGTGAAGATGATTACCGGGCGGCCTGGGGCGGAATTCGCTTCTATCTGGGCGAAGAAAAGAGCCTGATCCGTCGCCATCGCGAAGATGATCCTGATTTTCTTGGTATAGAAGATCTGTTCACATTCGATGAGGAGTGCGTGCCCGATGCTGATCGTTTGAGTCTTCCGTCTTACGACGCTTACAATACTTGCACCAAAAAATACCTCGAGCCATTCTAGGTCTGTCACTCCGCGTCAGGAGACGTGTTAAAACTCATTTTCTCCTAGTGAGTGACTTGAGTGGCGAAAAAACGAACAGCAAGTGCGGGTGGCGGTGATGAACTCCCCGCATTTTTTATTGTCATTGTATTTGGATTCTGACTGTTGTTTGTTTGCCAAGATTTGAGCGGCACAATATATTAGAGCGTTTCTCCTTTATACGGCATCAAAGGCCTGATATGCGCGCTCGCTGTATAGCGTTGCAGACTGCTTGTGGTTGTGATGACCACCGCGTGACTTGTGCCTTGCCAGCAAACGCGCAAATCCGGTTAGATCTTTGCGTATATATGAAATAGACCCTAGGCTCAGGACTCATTAAATCCACCATATGACGATAGCTGCAATGCATATGCTTGAGAAGAATGTGTGTGCGCATCTGTCATATCGAGTTGCTACGCGGCGCCAGTCTTTGAGTCTGCCGAACATATTTTCCACCTTGTGGCGTTGTTTGTAGAGGGTTTTGCTATAACCGGCAGGAAGGTTGCGTCCCTTTCGCGGTGGAATACAGGGGGTTATTCCCTTGGCTTTCAGCGCAGCTCTAAACTCATCGCTGTCATAACCTTTGTCGCCGATCAGGTGGGATGCTTTCTCAGGAAACGCGGGATAAAGCAGTTTGGCTCCGATGTGATCGCTTAACTGGCCCTCACTCAGGCCCATGATGATCGGACGTCCCTTGCCATCACAGACGGCATGCAGTTTGGAGTTCAATCCACCTTTTGTGCGGCCAATACGGCGGGGAACATCCCCTTTTTTAGCAGACTGCAGGCGGTTCGGTGGGCTTTCAGGTGCGTGGCATCAATCATAAGCGTATCAGGACTGCCCGCGTCGCTGACTAACGCACTGAAGATGCTATCAAAGACACCCAGGCGGCTCCATCGGATGAAGCGATTGTATAGCGTCTTATGCGGCCCGTAATCCGATGGTGCATCACGCCAGCGAAGCCCGTTCTTGATCACAAAGATAATCCCTGACACCACCCGACGATCATCCACACGCGGCACACCATGAGCCAAGGGGAAATACGGCTCGATCTTCGCCAGCTGATCCTGCGAAAGCCAAAACAAGTCACTCATGACAAATCTCCTTTGTCATGATGAATCATAATTCAGCTAAAATGGGAATCCCTTCGATTAATAGGTCCTGACCCTAGCTACGCGCGCCTCTCCCAACCTGTATTTGTATTTCGGTTTTTATTATTATTGGAAGAAAGATTTATCTAATGTCATTTTTCTTGTGATACTTTGCTTTTCCAGGTTTCAAATTTGCCGGAACTGGCTCTGGCGATTTCGTCCACTTGGGTCAAACGCACAGAAATTTCCTGGTGCAGGAGCCCCTGCAAAAGTTTGGTCAAGCCAGAAAGATCGGCTGCCTGGCGCGAGCCATCTGCAACATAACGCACTTCTATTTCTGTGTGTGTGTGTTGAATGACCTGAAACTGTTTTGCAGGGAGAAATGGTTCGTATTCCTTTCGCGTCATGTCAGGTCGAATACGGCTGCCATCTGAGAAAGTGAACATGTTACGTTCCCTGCCCAATATGCGTTCAATTCGGGGCAATGAACGGCCACAGGGACAGGGCTCATCCGACAACTCGATCAGATCCCCATTTTGGTACCGGATCAAAGGCATGGCGTAGTTGTAGAATGGTGTGATGATCAGCTTTTTTTGTTCGCTCATACGGGGAAACAAATTATTTGCAGGCACGGTTTCCATCAACGCGACTTCACTGAATTGGTGATGCCAGGTCCCCTGTCCACAATTTGCCGAAATAGGACCAATCTCGACGCCACCAAAACGATCAATGATCCGAATGCCAACACGCTCGATGAAGCTGCGTGTATCGTCTTCCAGAATTTCGCCATGTACCAATATTGTGTGGAACGATGGCTTGCGTTCCAGTTGCAACAATTCCTCGACAATCGCCTGCGCATTTCTGGGATAGGTGGCAAGAATATCCGGCTGTTTTCTGTGTACCCAATCAGCCTGTTGTGACGAGGGATAGTTAATCGACAGGCTGTATGCCAATGCTTTTGGGTTTACAAGATTCCAGTTCTCGCCCGGTTCTCCGTCGGGATAGGGATATTTCCTGGTGTCGTCCAGAATGAAGCAGACAGAATTGTCAGGGGAGATGCGGTTCCAATCAAAAATGCGCTGGTTTATGGAGGAACTCATCAGATTCACAAGACCGCTGGAATGGATAAGTAGGGGCATGCCTGTTGAGCCAGCAGTTGTGCGCTCTGAATAGCCGCCGGCTTGAGATGGTGTGTTTTCCGCGAAGAGTGCATCACCAGCCTCCTGTGCCTGCGCACGCGTGAATGGCTCAATGTCCGTCCAGGCATCCCATCGGATCGTATCCTTGGGGCCGAACAGGGCGTTGAGCCTTTTCCCATAGAATGGCACTTCGGCTCTGGCATGGCGCACGAGACGCTCCATCAGGCGTCTCTGATAGGCCTTCATTTTGGAAGGAGGAAGCGTCTCCGTCGTCTTCAGAATTTCTGCGAATTTTATCGCCTTTTGGCGAATTTCATCATCAGATGACATGCTGGACTTCCGGTTTAATCAAAATCGCTATCGCCACGGCACCGATCATGGCGCCAAATCCTGTGGTTTCACATGACTGATCCAGGTTTCGAATTTGCCTGATGGTGCGCGGGGCAGGGCGGATAAGCGTGTCAGTTCAACGGTGATGTCGGGATGCAGTGCTCTCTGCAACATGGCTGTGAACCCAGCGCGATCAACTGGGCGCGTGGGGTCATCGGGAACATAGCGCATTTCCAGGCGCGTTGGTGTATGCTGAATAAATTGAAACTGCCTGACGGACAGAAAAGGCTCGTATTCAGATCGCAGGATATTAGGCCAGATTTGTGTGCCGTCACTGAACGTCAGCATATTGCGCTCGCGTCCCAGAATGCGGTCGATGCGTGGCAGGGTGCTGCCGCAGGGGCAGGGTTCGGAGGACCGATCGAGCAGATCTCCGTTTTTGTAACGGATCAGAGGCATGGCATAATTGTAGAATGGTGTGGCCACCAATTGGCCGCGACCCTCGGTGACGAGGTTGCCAGTTTCAGTGGCAACTGTCTCCATGAGGCAGACGTCGCTGTATTGGTGATGCCATGCCCCCTGCGAACACTGGCCCGAAACAGGGCCGATTTCCGCGGTGCCAAAACGATCGATCACTCTTACATTGGCGCTAGTGATTATCTTGCAGGTTTCCACTTCCAAAACCTCGCCATGCACCATGATGGTATGGAATGATGGTGCCAGATTTCGGCTTTGAAATGCTTCAATAATTGCCTGAGCATTTCGGGGATATGTAAAAAGTATATCCGGCTGTTTTCGTGTGAGCCAATCAATCTGCTGGTCGATTGTGTAGCCCACTGATAAATTGTAGGCAGGCGCTTGCGGATTGACCAAATTCCAGGTGTCTCCATCGCGGCCATCGGGGTAGGGAAATTGTTTTTTCTCATCCAGAATAACGCCTGTTGCATCATCCATGTTGATTTTATGCCAGTCAAAAAGGCGCTGGTTGATTGATGCACTCATCAGATGCATCAGCCCGCTGACCCGGGCTTGCAGGGGCATGCCTGTGGAACCCGACGTGGTGTCCTTCATGAAGCCGCCGGTTTCTGCGGGGGTGTTCCTGGCGAAAAGAGCATCGCCTGCCTCCTGCGCCTCAAATCTGCTTATGGTGGGAATATCACTCCAAGCCTGCCAGCGAATGGCGTCGTCGGGCCCAAAAAGCGGATCAAGGCGGGTTTCATAATATGGAACCTCGGCTCTGGCGTGTCTGACAAGGCGCTCGAGAAGGCTGCGCTGATAGGCTTGCCTTCTGTCTTCGCCATAGGATTGTGTTTTCTGCAGTGCAGTTGCAAATCGCCGTGCGGTCTTCAGGGCCTTATCATCCCATGCCATTATCCGGCCTTTCCTTGAACATCGAGACAGACATAAATCAGGAATCGGGCAGAAACGACAGTTTTTTCAAATCATTTGCGTTCTGCGTAACCAAACGAGCGTTTTCAAGTGTCATTTCAGCAACAAGGCGCAGTGTTCTGCTCAAGCAGCCAAGAAAAAATTTTGTGCCATGGTCTACTCCTGATAGAAAAAGTGAAATGGATTCGGGAGTATGACGTGTCAAATCGCAGTTTCTTTCTTACCACCACAGCTTTGATCAGTGGGTTGAGTCTTTCCACCGCCGGGTTTGCAGCCGATCTCTATGTTGATGGCGAGCCGACGATGCCAACTGTCTTGCCTGCTGTATCCGGCGTGAACGGCAAGATATCGGCAGAAGGTGGTCTGTTCGATGCAGAAGGGTTTGGCGCTTTGTCAGGGTCTATCTCCCTGCCACTTGGACAAAGCTTTGGCGTCCAGATTGACGGGTCTGTCGGCACTCTTGATGAAGAGTTCTTCGGCAGTGCTGGCGGACATCTTTTCTGGCGTAACCCGGATTATGGTTTGCTTGGCGTCTATGGCTCCTTCACAGCGCTGGACGGGGTTGACGCAGAAGTTTCTCGGATTGGTGTTGAAGCTGAATATTACTGGAATCAGGTGACGCTCAAGGGTGTGATCGGTGCCGAGTTCATGGATATTGATGCACCGATCAATTACGATGAGACCAATTTGTTTGCGTTCTCTGATGTGTCTTTCTACGCCATGGATGATCTGGAATTATCTGTTGGACACCGATACACCGGTGAAAAGCATGCGTTGGCTCTTGGTGTCGAATATCAATTGCCGCAACAGATATTCGCCAGCGGCGTGTCGTTGTTTGCTGAAGGCCGTATTGGCGAGGACAATTATCAGGGTGCATGGGCCGGCGTGCGGATGTATCTTGGCGATGAGAAAACCCTGATCCGCCGTCATCGTGAAGATGATCCGACTGATTGGGCGGAAGACAGTCTGTTTGGGATCATGAGTGATGATGGCGAATGTGTCCCAAGCTACCCTCCATATTCCGGGGATGGATTTTACCTGAACTCATGTACCGGCGAAGAAGATTATTTGGACCTCAATTAATGCTCGTTTCTGCCCGTTGGATGATATTGTCAATTGGCAAAACTGTTTTTGATCCTGGTAACGTTTTCCCGGTTCGTTGTTTTGCAGTCACGGACTGCATGACGTGATCTAACCTTTTGTTGGCGCAGAGGGCTTTTCAGTGGTGTCGTCCTGTTTGCTGAAGGTCGCATTGCTGAAGATGATTACAAGGGAGCCTGGGCTGGCGTGCGCATGTATTTTGGCGAGACCAAATCCCTCATGCGCCGTTACCGTGAAGACGACCCGACCGACTGGGCGGAAGACAGTGTTTTCAGCGTCGTCAATGGGGCATCAGGTGGCCTCGCGGCCAGCAAAGACATATACATCGGGTGCTCAATTTCCGCTGAGATAGCTCCAGAGACCTGCTGACAGGCTTGATTCTATCAAACAGCGTTGCGCTGTTGGCGCGGCTGTTCATCCTCGCGAAATTTGTGTTTTTTGGGTGACAGTCCAGGATTATTTTTCACTGGAATTGCCTGATTCAGTGGTTTTGCCTGAAGGTCGGTTGTGAAGAACGCCTTTTTTGACCTATTCTTTCGGGGAACCAAACTTTTTGGATGGCACAAATGTTAAAACGTTCTTTCTTTATGTCCACGACCGCATTGGCTGGCGGTTGTCTTTTTGCCGTATCGGCGCTGGCAGCTGACCTTTATGTCGCTGGCGAGCCGGTGTTGCCAACTGTCCTGCCTGCTGTGTCGGGCGTGAACGGTAAAATCTCACTCGAAGGCGGAGCGCTGGATGCAGAAGGCTTTGCAGCCTTCAAAGGCTCAATCTCCCTGCCACTTGGCCAACAGTTTGGCCTGCAGGTGGATGGAGCCGTTGGCGTGCTTGACGAAGAGTTTATTGGCGGCGGTGGCGGGCATCTGTTCTGGCGTGACCCATCCATCGCGTTGTTGGGGATTTACGGGTCCTATACGACCATCGAAGCGCTTGATGGCGATATTGCGCGCTTGGGTGTCGAAGGCGAATATTACTGGAATCAGTTGACTCTCAAAGCTGTGATTGGTGCCGAGTTCATCGATATTGATGCGCCGGTGGATTATGATGGAACCAATCTGTTCGCCTTTTCTGATTTGTCCTATTACGCAAACGACAATCTGGAATTGTCGGTTGGGCATCGTTACACAGGCGAGAAGCATGCCTTGGCACTGGGGGTTGAATATCAGCTAAGCCAACAAGTTTTCGCCAGTGGCGTGTCTCTGTTTGCTGAAGGGCGCATTGGCGAAGATGATTACAAGGGCGCCTGGGCCGGCGTGCGGATGTATCTGGGCGATGAGAAAACCCTGATCCGCCGTCATCGTGAAGATGATCCGACCGATTGGGAAGAAGATAATCTGCTTGGCATCGTGAACGCTGCTGGGAACGGTTGTGTGCCGAATGCCGCAGAACTGCGCGGTGAAGGCCCATATACTTCAGGCGAAGGGTTTATCTATGGTGAGGGTTACAATACCTGCACTGGCAAAGAAGTCTACTTTGCGTCTGATGGCTAGTATTTGACGCCATTCTTGTTCAGATATGGTTTTGAACATGTGATCTGAATAAAGGCTTGTGCAATCGCGCAAGCCTTTTTTTCTGGAAAGCCATATTCTGTGTAAGAATGGCTTGAGATTTGCCGCCCGTACTCTGAATAGTCTGAACAACTGGAAACATCATAGCCGAAGCCACTGTGACATATTGTGGGGTGATCTGTATATTGTACGGAAGCCCATTGGTATTACGCCAAGAGGGAAATCCATTCCTCAAACTTGCCAGATGCTGCCCTGGGAATATTGGGGACTTCCAGAATTTGAAGCTGGATAGAGGGATGCAGCCGCTTCTGCAGGAAAGTCTGCAAGCCAGCGTGGTCAACGGGTGTGTTGTCTCCGGTATCCCGTACGAAGCGAATTTCAATATCTGTTTCGGTTTTCTGAATGGTCTGCAACTGTCTGGACGGTAAAAACGGGGCGTATTCGTGCTTGAGCATGAACGGCCAGGACTGACTGCCGTCCATATAGGTAAAGACATGCCGTTCCCGACCCAGGATACGGTTAATCGACGGCAATGTGCGCCCGCATGGGCAGGGTGATTGTGTGATTTCTATCTGGTCCTGATTCTCGTAGCGGATGAGCGGCATGGCGTAATTGTAAAATGGCGTCAGTACCATTCGACCGCGTCCCTCTTTCAAAGGGTTATTTACCTTTAAATCCAGTACTTCCATCAGGCTTGCTTCACAGAACTGATGATGACAATCCCCGGTTGGGCATTGTGCAGCTATTGCACCGATTTCCGAAGCTCCATATCGATCTATGGTTTTGATATTGTGCTCGTTCTCGAGATAGCTTTTGGATTGCTCACCAAACACTTCCCCCTGAGCCATGAAGGTGTGAAATGGAACAGGCACTTCCTTGAGGGCGGCCAATTCGCAAATAGCGACAGCAATAGAAGGATAAGTGATCAGGAAATCCGGCCTGGAACTTATCAGCCAGTCGAGTTGGTTCGAGATAGTTTCCGTGAGGGACAAATTTATGCCAATTGCCTCGGGTCTTGTCAGGTTCCAATAATTGCCACGTGAGCCTTCTGGATAAGGAAAGCGGCCCAGCGTATCTACAAGGAAGGCCATTGTCCCGGACAGATTGAGCTCATGCCATTCGAATATGCGTTGTGCAGCAGCATTGTTCATCCAACTGGACATCTCAGAAACCCGAAACTTCAACGGTGTGCCAGTTGAGCCTGAGGTCTGGCCTTGAGTGTGGCTTCCAACCATTTCAGGGACGGATTTTGCGAAGAGTGCCTCTCCGGCCTGTTGTGCTTCACCACGTGTGAAGGTGGGAATATCTGCCCACGCATCCCAACGAATGGAATCGTTGGCGTCAAACAAGGGGTCCAGCCTTGTCGCGTAGAAGGGGACCTCCTGCCGGGCGTGATGCAGCAACGGTTCAAGCAATTTGCGCTGATAGGCCTGCATTCGATCGGGCGGGTAATACTGTGTCCGGTTCAGCGCCCTCGCCATATTTCGGGTCACTTCAAGCGATGCTGTATTCAATGTCACAGTTCCCCTGTTTGCGTTGTCTGGTGCGGAACACGCTGACCTCACCAACAGTTTATTTGATTTTTTGGCGTTGTGTCCCAATTCTAGTCGCACAAAAGCGGAAAGGGAACGTCATGCTTATAAAACGCCCGAAGAGTTGGGAAATCCCCGAAAACATGGCCTCAAGCGAGGCGACGTTCATCAATCGTCGCAACCTGATCAAGGCTGCAGGGTTTGGCGGCATAGGCGTTGCAGCAGGTTTGGCGTTGCCGGGAGGCCGGATGGAAGCTGCGGAACCCGATCCGACCGCTGAGTTGTATCCATCTGGCATGAACCCCGCCTATGCGGATGTCGGCAGGCCGATCACGGATGAAGAGACCAATTCCCAGTACAATAATTTTTATGAGTTCGGCTCTCACAAGCGGATTTTCAAGGAAGCCCAGAAGCTTCAGACGCGACCGTGGACCGTGACGTTCGATGGACTAGTCGAAGAAGAAATGACCGTTGATTTTGATACTCTGGTGCGCGCCATGCCGCTGGAAGACCGGGTTTATCGCCACCGTTGTGTGGAAGCCTGGTCGATGGTTGTGCCCTGGTCGGGTTTTGCGCTGAAGGAGTTGGTGGCCTATGCAAAGCCATTGTCGTCAGCAAAATATATCCGCTTCGAGACCTTCAATGATGCCAAAACGGCATCGGGGCAACGCCAGATTTGGTATCCTTGGCCCTATGTTGAAGGGTTGACCATGGCTGAGGCAAATAATGATTTGTCGTTCATAGCCACCGGTGCCTATGGCAAGCCGATTGCGAAGCAATTTGGCGCGCCGCTGCGTTTGCACACCCCCTGGAAATTTGGCTTCAAATCGATCAAGTCGATTGTCAGGGTGAGTTTTACCGATGAGCAGCCGGTCTCGTTTTGGGAAGAAATTCTTCCGGCTGAATATGGTTTTTATGCCAATGTGAACCCGGAAGTCCCACACAAACGCTGGAGCCAGGCGACAGAAGAAGTTCTGGGAACCGGTGAACGGGTGCCGACACAATTGTTTAATGGATATGCCGAGCAGGTGGCACATCTTTACAAGGATGTACCGGAAGATCAGCTGTTTTACTAAGCTGGCAGTGTGTGCTTGGTGAAATTGTTTTCTCGAAAGTTTTCTGATCCTGGTTGAGTGCGCAGCGACAGCAAACCGGGATTCTATTGGTCTTTCGACCATTTCGTCTCATCCATAAAATTGACAAAAAAAACCGGGCATCGCCAAGGGCAATGACCGGTTTTTAAAAGCCTGTTTCTGGGGAGGAAATAGAAACAGAAATTTTGAGTAAGGTACGTGGGAGGTGTTATCGAGGGAGGAGAACGATAACATCGTAGCTTACAAGTTTAATTTAGGCCGAAATCGTATTTTCACAAGTGCTGTATGCGGGTGGCTGGTATGCAGCATTTGCATGGCAAGAAATGGTGCTGTTCGATCAGGCTACTGGACCTCATGCTGGTCGAAGTTTCTCGAAAATACCCAAGCTTTCAAAGGGGCTTTGAGTGATTTCATCTTACCAAAAATTTGACAAAATAAAACCGGGCATTGCCAAGGGCAACGACCCGGTTTTTTAAAAGTCTGTTTCTGGGGGAGGAAATAGAAACAGAAATTTTTGGGAAGTTACATGGGATGGTATCGAGGGAGGAGAACGATAACATCGTAACTTACCATTACAATTTAGGCCGATTTCATATTTTCACAAGCGCTCTATGCGGGTGGCTGACATGCAGCAAATGCATGGCAGATCATTGTGCTGTTTGATCGGACTCCAGCAACACTTCAAATTGGCTGCATGATTATTGGTGAGATCAAAAATTTTACAAAATAAAACCGGGCATCGCCAAGGGCAATGTCCCGGTTTTTTAAAAGTCTGTTTCTGGGGAGGAGTAGAAACAGAAGTTTTTGGGAAGTTACATGGGATGGTATCGAGGGAGGAGAACGATAACATCGTAACTTACCTTTCTAATTTAGGCCGATTTACCAACTTTACAAGTGCTTCATGCGCGGGGCAGATATGCGATAAGCGCATGGCTAAGATTTGTTATGCTCAGATTGATACACAGAACGTCAGGTATTCTGCCGTTTTTAGAGGCTTTCTTCTCTAGAAGCGCCAACGCTGGGACTGATCAATCAGAAAGTCCCTAAAAGCCTGAACCCGGGCTGAGGAACGCAATTCTGCGGGATAGGCAAAATATGTATCGAGCGCAGGCACATCTTCATCGGGAAAGACATCAACCAATTGGTGGTTCTCATCCAGCAGATAATCGGGAATCATGGCGATTCCCGCGCCGTTTTCCGCAGCTTCCCTGATGGCAACAACACTGTTGACTGTCAGCGTTGGCACCCGTGGGTTATTGGGCGGGCGTCCAGCGGTGCGCAGCCAGTTTATATCGCGCAGAAAGTGTGGAACAGGTTCCCCGAAAACAATGATGTTGTGATCGTCGAGATCTTTCAGTTCTTTCGGATGACCGTTTTCTTTCAGATATTTGACCGACGCATAGACGTGAAAATGCACTGTGAACAGTTTGCGCTGAATCAGATCGGGCTCTGTCGGCCGGTGCAGACGGATTGCCACATCGGCTTCGCGCATGGTGAGGTTCAGATCATTGTCTTCAAGGCGAATCTGCAATTCGATTTCCGGGTAAAGCTCGACAAATCGGCGGATTCGGGAGGCAAGCCATGTGGAGCCAAGGCCGACTGTGGTTGTCACCCTCAAGGTTCCGCTTGGTTTCTCCTTACTGTCCTTCAACCGTGTCTGAACGGCTTCCAGCTTCATGAGCACATCATGCGCCGTGCGAAACAGCAACTCACCCTGTTCGGTCAACACAAGGCCACGCGCATGGCGATGAAACAGGGCAATGCCCAGATCCTGTTCAAGCGCGCTTATCTGCCGACTGGCCGCCGATTGGCTGAGGTGCAGCGTCTCACCAGCATGGGTGAACGAGCCTGCCTGAGCAACCGCGTGAAATATTCTGAGTTTGTCCCAATCCATGGGGCCGCTTTCGCTAAGTAATGGGTCTGTTTCAGGCGCGTTATTCGGCTGCTTCCTGTGCGAGCGCAAGCTCTGCAAGGTATTTTTCTGCTTCCAGTGCGGCCATACAGCCCATTCCGGCTGCGGTTACGGCCTGACGGTAGATATCATCCGTCACGTCGCCGGCAGCAAACACTCCGGGAATGTCGGTTTTGGTGCTGTCTGGTTCAGTCCAGACATAGCCGTTGCTCTTCATTTTGAGCTGAGTCTTGACCAATTCTGTTGCCGGTGCGTGTCCGATGGCGACAAAGATACCATCAACAGGGAAATCCGTCACCTCACCGGTTTTCATATGCTTCAGTTTCACGCCCTCTGCAGATGGGGGAAAGCCGTCTTTTCCGGTGATCTCGTCGACATAGGAGTCCCAGATGACATCAATGTTCGATGCTGCAAACAACCGCTTTTGCAATATTTGCTCGGCGCGGAACGAATCGCGCCGGTGAACCACTGTCACCTTCTTTGCAATGTTGGAAAGATACAGAGCTTCCTCGACCGCTGTGTTGCCACCGCCCACCACGAGCACATGTTTCTCGCGATAGAAGAATCCGTCGCAGGTGGCACAGGCGGACACACCGAAGCCCATGAATTTCTCTTCCGATGGCAGGCCAAGCCATTTGGCCTGGGCGCCGGTCGCCAGAATGAGCGCGTCACAGGTGTAGAGGGTGCCGCTGTCGCTGGTCAGTTCGATCGGGCGTTTAGCCAGATCAACCGACGTGATGTGATCTGATATGATACTGGTACCAACATGCTCGGCCTGTGCCTTCATCTGCTCCATCAGCCAGGGACCCTGAATGGTCTCGGCAAAGCCCGGGTAGTTTTCAACTTCGGTTGTGATGGTCAATTGGCCTCCGGGCTGGATACCCGAAATGAGGACAGGTTCCAGCATGGCGCGCGCCGCATAAATTGCTGCGGAATAGCCGGCAGGGCCAGAGCCTATGATGATGAGCTTTGCGTGCTGGGTCGACATGTCAATTTCCATTCATTTCGCTCACGCCGTTGCCTGGCGAGCGTTCAATTTCCTGCGAATCTCTTCCGCGATTGTTGCGGTGGAGTCTATTGGTTCCTGCGGCGTCAATACAAGCGTCTGACTGTTGGTTTTATCCAGTGATACTGCCAGTTTATGTGCATAAACCGCTTTCAGAAAGGCGGTGAGCTTCGGGGACAGCTGTTTTGGTGCAAACAGATAGAGTGGAACACCCGTCGCCAACGCTTCGCTGATCATATTGTGACTGTCGCCCGTCACCACAAGGGCATCGGCATTTGCCAGAAAATCCAGATAGGGATTTGCGGTCTCTGACGCGGGAGACCAGACAATTCCCGGCTTCGATCTGGTCAGAGGTGCCAACGCGTCCAACCAGCTCTGAGGGGTCCTGCGGGAACCGGTTATCAGGAGGCTGCCTGCCTGCGCTGCAAGTGGCTCAATGTATTTCACCAAATCTGAAATATCATCCGGTGTGTAGACGGTTTTGCGCGCAGGACCGCCCAGCAAAATGGTTAGTCTGGGGTGCGGCAGGTCTGCAATTTGCGCAAGTGGTTCTGCTCTCTTTTCCTCAAGCAGTGCCTGGTTGATCCGGTGCGGTCCGGTGTCTGAAACAAGAACGTTGGGGCCACGCAAGCGGTCATGCCCCGGAACCCAGATGAGATCGGCAGCGCCAGTTCCGGTTTTCGGATCTTTGAGGAACACAGTCAGACAATTCGGCGCGCGTCGTTTCAGGCTCCGCAGATAGGCAACGGCACGTCGGCCTGATGCAATGGCGACATCGGGGTAGGGAGCCAATAGCGGATCGTCAGATGTATTCTGTTTTACAAAGGGGTTGATCTGGCCATAGGGCATCAACCAGACCCAGGGTGCTGTGGGCTTCACAACACGCTCTTCGATGGTCACCTTAAGTTGCTCGCCCTGCATCATGTCGGCAAGCCGTCCGGCTATTCCCAGACAGGGTTGCAAGTCGCCGGCCTTGCCATCGGTAAGCACCCAGATGCGCATAATATGCCTTTTCGCTGTTCGGCAGGACTGATTTTCCGTCTACCCCTTGTCGAATCTTTCATTTCAGGGCAGTTGAAAGAGAGAATATATCTCAAATTGGTGCCTGGCCATTATCGCCAGCAAGCCTGTTTGTAGCTACGAAATGGTAGGCATGAAAGAGCGGCTGGACGAAATAGACTGGAAAATCCTTGGTGAGTTGCAACGTGATGGTCGCATGACCAATGTTGAACTGGCAAAACGTGTGGGCATATCCGCACCTCCCTGCCTGCGCCGTGTACGGGCGCTGGAAGAAAACGGCATCATCGAGGGCTACAGGACATTGCTGAATGATCGCGGCCTTGGCTATCAGCTGACGGCTTTCGCTTTCGTCGGGCTGTCTGCACAGGGTGAAGCGGAGCTACAGGCGTTTCAAAAGGCTGTTGGCCAATGGGATATCGTCCGCGAATGCTACATGCTTTCGGGCGATGTGGATTTCATCCTGAAATGTGTGGCTGTCGACCTGGACGCGTTTCAATCTTTCATCGTGAATGATTTGACCGCGGCTCCCCATGTGGCGAGCGTGCGTACATCGCTGACAATCGGCAAGGTGAAAAACGAACCTGTGGTGCCTTTGGGTTAGAGTTCAATCACCGACAGTGAAGGTGACAGTTACAGGGCGGTGGTCGGAACCGATTTCGGGACCTGCGACAGCGCTTTGGACTGTAGCGCTGTCGGGCAGCAATATCTGGTCAATCGGGACAAATAGTGGAAACTTGAACGGCGTGTCGTATCCGTAAAATGTAAAGCGGAATCCGGGCACTATGGTTGCACCCGTAATGTTCTCGACCGTTTTGACGGCATGACTCCACGGCACCGCATTGAAATCTCCACCCAGAATGACCGGTCGTTTCTCGGGAAATGCTGCCAGATCGGTTCTGAGATCGTCGATGCGCTGCCATTGGTTGAACGGCCACGGCCAGTTCAAATGCACTGAGATTATGCGTGTTTGTTTGCCATTCAGAGCGATGTCCATCCACGGCACATCGGCATTTGGAAGGCAGCCCTGTGCTATTGGCTCTATTTTCGACAGCACGACGCTTTCCATTGATGCATTTTCCCAGCAACGCTGGTGAAACTTGTATTCTTTCAACAGGTCAATCACATCGCGGTTTATGGGCGATACCTCCTGCAGCAAAACAATGTCCGGGCTTTGCTGCCCGACATAGTTTGCGACCCGTTCAATCTGGTCATTCGCATAGAGCAGATTGAAGGTCAGGATCTTGTATTCTTCAGATGTCGAATGCGCTGAAGACTTTGCCATGGCAAAAGCAAACGGTTTTGCGGGACCAAGCAGCAGGATTGCACAGATCAGTGACACATTCGCGTAAACAGCCGGGCCCTTGAGTCTCAACAAGGCTGCGAGAACCGCGATGCCGGCAAAGGCGAGGCAATAGTAATGCAGAAAATGGGAAAAGCTGTCCATGGGACGATACCAGCGTCCGGTCAGTGACAGCGCGGTAAAGGTGACCGGAATCAACAGGACGCAATAGGCCAATATTCTCAAGATCACAGATCAGTTCTCCCGTGATATCGAATCAGCCATGAACCTGAATTTTGTTTCCCGGTTCAATGCGACCATCGGTCAGGATTTTACACAACACGCCAAAATCGCGATGACCATAGTGGGTGGACAGATGAGATGGCATATTTATGTCGCGCTCACCGGAAACGGTATTGGCACTTGTCGCGGCGCATCGCTCGATGCGTTCGGTGACTGCGAGACGGACTGTGCCTATGCTGATTTCTTTCCCGACCCAGGAAAATTCTTCCCAGGCGGCCAAGCCATCACACCACAAATTGCCGCGCCAGCGGCGCTGCGACAACTCAATGCCACTGCTTGCGCACACGGCATCATGAGATGCAATGCTTTGCAGCGACAGGGTTTGCGTATCGCGATCTGGCAAATTACCGCCGGGAATGTGTGCCAGCTGATAGGGCGCTGGCTGTGCTGCCCCGCCATAGTTTTCGATCAGAGCGCTGAACCGGATCATGTCCTCCGGCTTTGATACGCTGAAGCTGTGATCTGCGCCCTGATGATCGGTGACGGTGATGACGCCGGTTGCGTCATCATATCGTGTGGCAATGGTGGCCAGTTTCGGGGTGAGGGCGACAACCACAAAATTGCTGCGTTTAACCCAGACAGGATCAATCGCATTATAGTCGGATGCTCTGTGCGCCAGCGCGAATTTCCGATCACCGGCAAGGGGTTGGCCGACTTCCAGCTCTGCGAATGACAGGCTTTCAGGCGCCATGCCCTTTATCGGATAACGATAGATATCGGTCAATTGCACAGTGACATATCCTGTTCGAATGCGATCACTTCTAAATGAAAGTCACCTCAAGAATTTCATAGCCGCGTGCACCGCCTGGTGCAGCAACTTCGATGGAATCGCCAACGGACTTTCCAATCAAGGCGCGCGATATGGGCGAGGAAATGGAGATCTTTCCTGCCTTCACATCGGATTCAGCATCACCCACAACCTGATAGGTGATTTCCTCATCCGTGTCTTCATCAGCCAGCTTGACGGTAGCGCCGAACTTGACCGTATCCCCAGACAGCTTCGAAATGTCGATAATTTCGGCGCGTGCGAGTTGGTCTTCCAGTTCTGCGATGCGGCCTTCATTGTGGCTCTGCGCTTCCTTGGCTGCATGATATTCCGCATTTTCCGAAAGATCACCATGCGCGCGTGCTTCTGAAATTGCCGCAATGATGCGGGGGCGCTCTTCATGAGTGCGCCGTGTGAATTCCTCTTGCAACGCTGCGTTGCCGTTGGCAGTCATAGGGATCTTGTCCATTGATGTCCCTTCTCCAAATAGTGGACCATTGACGCTGCGGTTCGCAGGCGCCTGTGCGGCCCAGACAAAAAGAAAAGCGGACCGCCCATTCTGGTAAGAATGGGCAGCCCAGCTCAGATGCTTACTTCAGCTAAAGTACGACTGAAGTGCGCGAACTTCAAGCGTTCCGCTTGCAAAGGCTTCAATTCCGTCCGTTGCGGCAATCGCACCGGCCAGAGTTGTGTAATATGGAACCTTGTTCATCAGGGCTGCCTGACGCAGGGAACGACTGTCAGTCAGCGCCTGCGCGCCTTCGGTTGTGTTGAACACCAAGGCGATTTCATTGTTCTTGATGGCATCGACAATATGCGGTCGTCCTTCCAGAACCTTGTTGACCTTGGTGCAGCTCACACCCTGTTGTGTCAGATATTGCGCGGTTCCGCTGGTCGCGAGTACGGTAAACCCGAGACGTTCAAGCTTGATAATCGTGTCCAGAATACGCGGCTTATCCTTGTCACGTACCGACACGAACACCTTGCCACCGACCGGAACCCTTGTTCCGCTGCCCAGTTGGCTTTTGGCGAAGGCGATTGGGAAACTGCTGTCCAACCCCATGACTTCGCCGGTTGAGCGCATTTCCGGTCCAAGAACCGTATCAACCCCTGGAAAGCGCGCAAAAGGAAACACAGCTTCCTTGACGGCAATGTGGTCGAAGGCCGGTTTCTTAAGGTTCATGTCTGCAAGACGTTCACCCGCCATGACGCGCGAGGCCAGTTTGGCAATCGGCATGCCTATGGTCTTGGCGACAAAGGGAACAGTACGGCTGGCCCTTGGATTGACTTCGAGCACATAGATATCATTGTCCTTGATGGCATATTGCATGTTCATCAGACCAACCACGCCAATGGCAAGCGCCATGGCTTTCGTCTGTTTCTCCAATTGTTCCAGAACATCGGGTCCCAAAGAAAATGGCGGCAGGGAACAGGCGCTGTCACCGGAGTGAATGCCGGCTTCCTCGATGTGTTCCATGATGCCGCAAACAAACACATCGGTGCCGTCGCATATTGCGTCTACATCAACTTCGATGGCATCTGACAGATAGGAGTCGATCAGAACCGGCGATGATCCGGACACAATGACCGCCTGAGTGATGTAGCGTTCCAGATGAGCCGTGTCGCGGACAATCTCCATGGCCCGGCCGCCCAGCACGTATGAGGGGCGAATGACCACCGGATAGCCAATTTCCTCAGCAATGATTCGGGCTTCTTCTCCCGAGCGGGCAATCCCGTTCTGTGGCTGTTTCTGATCGACCTTGATCAGCAACTCCTTGAAGCGGTCACGATCCTCTGCCAGATCAATTGCGTCTGGTGGGGTGCCGAGGATGGGAACGCCGGCATCTTCCAGCGCCTGCGCCAGGTTCAGCGGTGTCTGGCCGCCAAACTGGACGATGACACCGTGCAAAGTACCATTGGATGTTTCTGTGCGGACAATTTCCAGAACGTCTTCTGCTGTCAGTGGTTCGAAATAAAGACGGTCCGAGGTATCGTAATCGGTTGAAACTGTTTCCGGATTGCAATTGACCATAATGGTCTCATAGCCAGCATCGTGCAGCGCAAAAGCTGCATGACAGCAGCAGTAATCAAACTCGATTCCCTGACCAATCCGGTTGGGTCCTCCACCCAGAATGATGATTTTCTTGGCATCCGTCGGCTCGGCTTCGTCCACCGGCGCACTGCCGAAGGGAACTTCGTAGGTGGAGTACATGTAAGGCGTTGGCGAGGCGAACTCTGCGGCGCAGGTGTCAATTTTCTTGTAGACCGGGCGCACATTCAGCTTGAGGCGCAGATCATGCACATCCTTTGGCGTCAGATTTGCCAGTTCTGCAAGGCGCGTGTCCGAAAAGCCGGCGGCTTTCAAGGCACGCAGAGCGCCGGGTGTTTGTGGCAGACCGTGCGCGCGCACGCGTTCTTCCAGAACGATCAGGCCACGTATCTGCTCCAGAAACCACGGCTCTATCTGGCAGGCGGCAAAGATTTCATCATCGCTGAGGCCAAGGCGCATGGCCTGCGCCGCTTTCAGAAGGCGGTCAGGTGTGGGCGAGCCAAGGGCCGCGCGAATGGCGTTCTTGTCATCTCCCTCGCCAAGGCCCGGAATCTCAACTTCATTTAGGCCGGTCAGACCGGTTTCCAGGCCACGCAAGGCTTTTTGCAGAGATTCCTGGAAGGTGCGGCCAATCGCCATGACCTCACCGACGGATTTCATGGCTGTACCAAGAATCGGTTCAGCTCCGGCGAATTTTTCAAATGCAAACCGAGGGATTTTGGTGACGACATAATCGATGGTCGGCTCGAAAGCTGCAGGTGTAGCACCACCGGTGATATCGTTTTCCAGTTCATCCAATGTGTAGCCAACGGCCAGTTTCGCAGCGATCTTGGCGATCGGGAAACCGGTCGCTTTCGAGGCGAGGGCGGATGACCGCGATACACGCGGGTTCATTTCAATCACGACAAGGCGGCCATCAGCCGGATTGACCGCGAATTGCACGTTTGATCCGCCGGTTTCCACACCAATCTCACGTAGCACCGCAAGCGATGCGTTGCGCATGATCTGATATTCCTTGTCGGTCAGGGTCAGTGCCGGTGCGACCGTGATGCTGTCACCGGTGTGGACGCCCATCGGGTCCACATTCTCGATGGAACAGATGATGATGCAATTGTCGTCCTTGTCGCGGACCACTTCCATTTCATATTCTTTCCAACCGACAATGGATTCCTCAATGAGGATTTCCTTGGTTGGAGATGCATCCAGACCGCTTTCAACGATGGTCAGAAATTCATCGCGATTATAGGCGATGCCGCCACCGGTTCCGCCCATGGTGAAACTGGGGCGGATGATGGTTGGCAAACCGATCACTTCCAGCGCTTCCATAGCTTCAGACACAGAGTGGGCGAGGCGGGAACGTGGGCTTTCCAGACCGATCTTGTCCATGGCCTTGCGGAACAGGTCCCGATCTTCAGCCTTGTCGATAGCGTCAGGCGTTGCGCCGATCATTTCCACGCCATACTTTTCGAGCACACCCATTTTGCGCAAGGACAGAGAACAGTTGAGCGCGGTCTGCCCACCCATTGTGGGCAGCAAGGCGTCCGGGCGTTCCTTCTCGATGATCTTTGCGACAATTTCCGGCGTGATGGGCTCAATATAAGTTGCGTCCGCCAGGTCGGGATCGGTCATGATTGTTGCGGGATTGGAGTTTACCAGAATGACCCGGTAACCTTCTTCCTTCAGCGCCTTGCAGGCCTGTGTTCCCGAGTAATCAAACTCGCAGGCTTGCCCAATGATAATGGGGCCGGCACCAATGATGAGGATGGAGTTGATATCTGTGCGTTTTGGCATGGTTGATCTTCTAGCAAGTCTTTGGTTGCGGATGGTCGAATTCGACTTATGCCGGATGTATAGGGATGTTTGATGCTGCTATAGGCGATTAGAACCCCGTGTGGAAGGGCGCACCCAAGATTTATTGGTTGTTACTGACTCCACTCTGGGCCAATCTGGGGGTTCAGATTGACCATGACTTGGACCAAGGAATTGCCATGCGCTGGAAAGGCCGTCGCCAAAGCTCTAATGTTGATGACCGCCGTGGATCAGGCGGGAGCGGGTTTCGCTTTCCAAGACGAACCGCATCTTCACGGCGCGTGCGCCTGCCTTCGGGCGGAGGCGGGAAGTCCGGCAAGGGAATTCTGACACTGGTTGTTGTGGCCGGTGTCGCCTGGTTTGTGTTTGGCATAAACCCGCTCACGCTGCTGGGTGGCTTGTCCGGCGGGTCCGGTGGCGGCATTCCATTTGAGCAGTCACGGCCAACCGAGCAATCCACCGGAACGCAGCGCAATGATGAGATGAAGGCGTTCATTTCGACCGTTCTGGCGGAAACAGAAGACATATGGAACGCCGTTTTTGCTGCCAGCGGGCGCGATTACGAGGAGCCGCGGCTTCAACTCTTCACCGGTCAGGTGCGTTCTGCCTGTGGTTTTGCTTCTGCTGCGTCGGGTCCGTTCTACTGCCCGGGTGACAAGCAGATCTACATTGATCTGTCGTTTTATGATGAATTGCGCAAACGCTTTGATGCACCGGGTGATTTTGCACAAGCCTATGTGCTGGCTCATGAGGTGGGCCATCATGTGCAGAATCTTGTCGGTGTTCTTCCCGAGTTCAACAAGGCGCGCCAATCCATGAGCAAGACCGAGGCAAATGCCATGTCCGTGCGTGTGGAACTGCAGGCAGATTGTTTTGCCGGTGTGTGGGGTTTCAATGCTGAAAAGCGCGGATTGCTGGAAAAGGGCGATCTGGAAGAGGCACTGAATGCGGCCACGCAAATTGGCGATGACGCGATCCAGAAACGGACACAGGGTTACGTTGTGCCGGAGAGTTTCAACCACGGAACATCAGAGCAGCGGCAATACTGGTTCCGCCGCGGCTTTGAATCGGGTGAAACAGGGCAGTGCGATACGTTTACAGATACACGGATTTAGAGCCGGTCCGGCTGCTTTGCTTGCCGTGTTGGTGTAATTTATGCAGACGTTCGGCGAGCCATGTATTCCCCGGGGCTGCTGGATCAGCGTGGCGCTGGCATCGCCGCTCTTTACAAGTGTGGTTTGAAACCTAGTTGGGGTTACATGACACGGCGTAAATTTCTGAAATATTTTTCTTTGTCCAGCATTGCCGCAACTTTCGGTGGCGGGGCCTGGTTTGGGTCGACCAAACCGGCGAATTCCTATTATTCCGGGCCGGTTGCACCCAATTTTGACGGGCGTGTTTTCTTCAATCCAAAAGGGCAGGAGCCGCTTGGGTTCAAAGACCTTTTGAAATGGCAGTTCGGTGAGACAAAGGCGACGTGGCCTGTGAGCTATGCAAGTCCGTTTGACGGCGCAGTGCCAGAGCGGCGGCGTGAAGGGCTGACCATCACCATGATTGGCCATGCGACGCTGCTGATACAGGTTTCCGGGCTCAATTTTCTCACGGATCCGGTGTTTTCAGACCGCGCCAGTCCCTTGTCTTTTGCCGGCCCCAAGCGGGTTGTCAAACCGGGAGTGTCGCTGGACAATCTGCCGCCGATCGACTGCGTCTTGCTGTCTCATAACCACTATGACCACATGGATATGTGGTCTCTTGCTGCATTGGTGGCTGCGCATGATCCGCTTATCGTCACGCCCCATGGCAATGATACGATCATCCGCAATAATATTGCCAACGCCCGGATAGAGACCGGCGGTTGGGGAGATGTCGCCGTGGTAAACGAGCTGGCAAAAGTTCATTTTGAGCCGATCCATCATTGGTCCGCACGTGGTGCGCGGGACAGGCGCATGGCGCTGTGGTCGGGTTTTGTGGTGGAGGCACCATCAGGCAAGGTCTATGTGGTTGGCGATACGGGCTTTCATGGCGGGGTGAATTATCGGGCGGCAGCTGAAAAGCATGGCGGATTTGATGCGGCCATTTTGCCGATTGGTGCTTATGATCCGCGCTGGTTCATGGAGGCGCAGCATCAGAACCCGGAGGAAGCCGTCGAAGGGCATAAATTGTGCAAGGCACAGGTGTCGATTGCCCATCATTGGGGCACGTTTCAGCTTACCAATGAACCCATTGAAGAGCCGATAGAACGGCTTGCAGCGGCCCGAGCCGCGCAGGGACTGGCGGATGATGCGTTTATCGTTCTGCGGCCCGGCGAGGCCTATCAGCGAAACCCTTCATAGGGTTTGGGCTTCAGGTTCTGGCCTCAGGCCGCTTTCATCAGATCAACAAAGCGCTGGAACAGATAATGGCTGTCCTGGGGTCCGGGGGAGGCTTCAGGATGATGCTGAACCGAGAAAATCGGCTTGCCCTTGACCTGAAGTCCGCAATTGGACCCGTCAAACAGGGATGTGTGTGTTGGTTCCACACCGTTCGGGAATGTTGTTTCATCCACAGCAAAGCCGTGATTCATGCTGGTGATTTCGACCTTGTCGGTGGTGTGATCCATGACCGGATGGTTGGCTCCGTGATGACCCTGATGCATTTTCTTGGTTTTTGCACCCAGTGCCAGTGCCAATATCTGATGGCCTAGGCATATGCCGAATATGGGCAACCCGCTGTCGATGAGCGTTTTGATTGTGGGAACAGCGTAAGCGCCGGTGGCTGCCGGGTCTCCCGGGCCGTTTGACAGGAAAATACCATCTGGCTGGTGGCCGAGAACGGTTTCTGCCGAGGCGGTGCCGGGAACAATCGTGACCTTGCAGCCAAGACCGGCCAGCAGCCGGAGAATATTGCGCTTCACACCATAGTCGATGGCCACAATATGCAAATCTGGATTGACCTGCTGACCATAGCCCTTGCCCCATACCCAGGGTGTTTCGTCCCAATGGACGGTTTGCAACGTGGAGACACCCTTTGCCAGATCGACGCCTTCCATTGACGGCAGGTCTGCCGCGCGGGATGTCAAATCATCTGTATCAAAGGTCCCGGTGGGGCTGTGAACGATGAGCGCGTTGATCATGCCGCCTTCGCGGATCTTTGACGTCAGGGCGCGTGTATCGATGCCGCAAATGCCGACAATGCCCCGGGCTTTCAGCCAATGATCGAAATTCTGCCCGGCGCGATAATTGGCTGCATCGGTGATATTGGCTTTCAGAACGCAGCCGCGTGCTCCATGACCTGAGGCAAGATTCAGGCTTTCCAGATCTTCGTCATTACTGCCGACATTGCCGATATGGGGAAATGTGAATGTGATGATCTGGCCGGCATAGGACGGATCTGTGAGAATTTCCTGATAACCGGTAATGGCGGTGTTGAAGCACACCTCACCAGCTGCTTCGCCGATGCTGCCGCAGCCCATGCCATACAGAATTGTGCCGTCCGCAAGGACCAGAGCTGCTGTCGGGGCAACTTCCTGCCATTGTGGTAAATCGATGTTGGGCGCGGTCTGGCTTGTGGCTTGCATAAAACACTCCAAATGTGTTCAGAAACGGGTTTTGACGCGGCAAATTGTCTTAGGTGTTACTTAGGTTTCACACAGTTTTTTGCAATGGTGCCAAATGTGGGCCCACACTGCGCTGCACCTAGGCTTGCAGCAGGGGTCGGATCGCATGTCTGTGCAGTAAATTCAAGCCTGCCATGCACACTTTGCACGGACTAAGCCTTGTCAAAGCGTCGCAAAAACTACACATAGGTGGCAACAAGATGGTCGGAATTGCTTCAAATTCAGGCTGAAAATGGTATACAGGCGCTATTGGCATTATCCGGCATCAGAATCAAACGACCGGATATGCAGCGCCTTTGTGATATTGAGTGCAAAAAAGGGTCATAGATCTACATGCGCGAACAAATTGCTGAAGCTTTGAACGAAGCTGTAAAGGCGCAGGATAAGAAGCAGATATGTACTCTGCGTCTGATAAATGCTGCCATCAAAGATCGTGATATCGCATTGCGCGGTACTGGCAAGGATAAGGTCAGTGACGACGAAGTGCTGAGTCTGCTTGCGAAAATGATCAAGCAGCGTGAGGATTCCTCCCGGCAGTATGAGAATGCCGGACGGCTGGATTTGGCCGAGCGGGAACGCAAGGAGATGGAAATCATCAGTTCCTTCCTGCCCAGCCAATTGCCAGCTGAAGAAGTGCGCAAGGCTGTGAAAGACGTTGTTGCCGATATTGGTGCCAACAGCCTGCGTGACATGGGCAAATGCATCAATACGCTGAAAAAGCGCTATCCCGGACAAATGGATTTTGTTCAGGCCAGCGGCGTGGTGAAAGAGCTTCTGCGTTAGTCTGATCCGGTCCATTCGGACTTTCGGTGTTATCCACAGCCGGTTGAACAAGATTTTTGCAAGGCGTCGGGTTATGCTACCTGACGCCTTGTTTTTTTGCCTCTTGAGCCCGAACACAACCCATGCGCTTTGATGACAGATTTCTGGAAGACATTCGTGCCCGTCTGAATATTTCAGATGTGGTGGGGCGGCGCGTGACCTGGGACCGCAAGAAATCACAGCCATCCAAGGGTGATTACTGGGCCTGTTGCCCGTTTCACAATGAAAAGTCGCCGAGTTTTCATGCTGATGACCGACGCGCCCGATATCACTGTTTCGGGTGTGGACAATCGGGTGACGTGTTTCGATTTCTGACCGAAACCGAGGGAGTCTCTTTCCCGGAAGCGGTCGAGCGCCTGGCCGGTGAAGCCGGTCTGTCCCTGCCCGAACGCGACCCGGATGCGGAGAAACGCGCCCAGCGTCGCGGCTCGCTGTATGAGGTGATGGATCTGGCCAACAGCTTTTTCCAGCAGTCCCTGCAAAGCTCAGATGGCGCTGCAGCGCGGCGGTATCTGCGTGATCGCGGTCTGTCGCTGGCAGTCCAGCAGGAATTCGGCGTCGGTTTCGCGCCGGACAGCCGCAATGCACTGAAGCAGTTTCTCGCAGGCAAGGGCGTTTCCCAGGACGACATGGTCGAGGCTGGCTTGCTGATTGCCGGGCCTGATATTTCCGTTTCCTATGACAGGTTTCGCAACCGGATTTCATTCCCGATTGCTGATGCGCGGGGGCGTTGCATCGCTTTCGGGGGCCGTGCGCTGTCGGCAGATGTACCGGCGAAGTATCTGAACTCGCCTGAGACACCGCTCTTTTCGAAAAGCTATCTTCTGTACAATCATCACCGTGCACGCGAACCGGTGCATCACGGCGCGCCGCTGTTGGTGGTTGAAGGCTATATGGACGTCATTGCCTGCGCTGCGCACGGTCTTGAAGGATCCGTTGCGCCCATGGGAACAGCGCTGACAGAAGAACAGTTGCAATTGTTGTGGCGCATGAATGACAGCCCGGTGCTTTGTTTTGATGGTGATGCGGCCGGTTTCAAGGCTGCAGGCCGGGCGGCCGATATGGCGATGACACATCTCAAGCCCGGCAAGACGGTGCGGTTTGTGCTGCTGCCCAACGGGCAGGATCCGGATGATTTGCTGCGCAGTGCCGGGCGTGATGCCATGGATACATTCATTCGCAGCGCCAAAGCGCTCAGTGACATGGTGTGGTCGCGCGAAACCGAAAACGGCGTGTTTGATACGCCGGAGCGGAAGGCTGAACTGGAGGACCGGATTCGTGGTCTGACGCGGATCATGACCAATGATACGATCCGGCGCCACTATGAGCAGGAGTTTCGTGAGCGACTGCAGGCGTTTTTCGGCCAAACATCCGGAAAGGGGTCTTCCAGACGTACGGGCGGATTTGGCGGCAAGACAAAAGCGGGCGGGCGCAAGGTCTCTTTCTCGGTCAGCCGGAGCCTGTCGCAAAGTCCGCTGGTTTCAAGCTTTGCAGCGGGAAATGCCAGTTCGGTCATTTCGCCGCGCAACGCGGTGCTGTTGATGACGATGATCAATCATCCAATATTGCTGGACCGTCATGATGACGCGTTTTCGACCCTGCAATTCGACCAGGGTGAGTTGAACCGGTTGCATCAGGTCCTGATCAGCATTCTGGCGGAAGACCCAGAGCAGAATCCAACTGCGATCAAGGATGCGCTGAAGCGCCGTGGCTATGAGGCGCTGTTGCACCGGTTAGAGCTGACATTGGCATCTGTCGGCCTGTGGCAGACACGTGAACAGGCCGACCCGATGGACGCCGAAGAGGGCTGGCGTCAGGCGCTGGCGCTGCATGAAAAGGGCGCTGTGCTGCGCGATGAGTTGCGGGTTGCCGAATTGGCGCTGAATGATGAGGCGACTGAAGCCAATTTTGCACGATTGGTCGAGATACAGCATGATCTGGAAAGCAATGAGCACATTCATGCGCTTATTGAAGGGTTCGGGGCTCTTTCCGGACAGTCTTGACGACCAACCCCGGCACAACACCGATCTGTTGGAGGCTTTTCACTTCAGCCTTTTTCAGGGGGCGAATTACTGAAAATTCTTCAGAAATCCGGAAAGCGCTGTGCGAAACCCGGTCACATAGGCTGCTTCATCCACAGTTTTCGAGGTGATGACAACGCGTTTTGCACCCGGGATCGTGGCCGTCAGATTATCAGCCAACAGCATCGGATGAATGTAATCGTCGCCATTCGCGATGATCAGGGTTGGAACCTTGATGCCGGCGATTTCCTTGGTATTGATCCCAGGGCCATCCTTTGCAAGACGGCCCAACAATTGGGATGTGATGCTGTGTGGCTTTCGTTCGAACATGTTCAGCAGAGATGTCAGATTGCCCGGCGCGCTTTGACGCAAAATGGCGGCGGATTGTGAGTCCAGAAAGCGTCTTTTCGCCTCAGAGGCCTCGTGATTGGCCAAATGCTGTGCAATTTCGACAAGTGGCTGCAAGTTCTCCGGCGCCGGGTTCGTGAACCAGGCCGGGCGGGCGAGAATGAGTGCCGAGACCAGATCAGGGCGCTTGACGGCGACGCGCAGTGAAATTGCTGAGCCCATGGAAATGCCGCCCACAACACAGGGTGTCTGGATATGCTGGTCAATGAAGGCAATCAGATCATCGGCATAGGTTGCGATCGAGAGTTGTTCGGTATTGCCCGGTTCAGAGGTGCCGTGCCCGCGGCAATGCATCAGGTGATGACAATGTAACGTGTCTGGCGGAATGACATCCACAGTTTGAAGCGGATCGGCACACAGCCCGTGCTGAAACACCAAAGGCGGGCCTTGGCGATTGGCGCGATATGCGGCGACTTCCTGGCCGCTGCGCAGAAGTGGCAGCCGGGTGTAATTGTCCACTATTTTACCTGCTTCAGAATTTTGCGCAGGAATCTTGCAACTCCTGGTGCCTGTTGTGAGGTCAGGCCATGGGTGACCAATGGGCCATCGAAGCCGCAATCTGACAGCGCCTGCAGGAAATGCCGGAAGTCCAGTACGCCTTTGCCTGCGGTTGTGGCTTCGCCATCGGGTGAGCGATCCTTGGCGTGGGCCATGACAAGGTGATCTGCAGCGCCTTCAACGGCTTCGGATACCACACGCTTTTGCTCTGAAAGGCTGATTTTCTCAAAGAGGTTGACCGGGTCCAGAACAATTTTCAGCCGGTCGCTTTGCAATTGCGTGATCAGACGTCCAGCCTTTGCGACTGAATTCACAACATTTGCCAGTTCCGGTTCAAGGCCCAGTTTGACATCGTGGGTTTCGGCTATCTTGATTGCGCGTTCCATCATCTGCAACAGATCACCCCAGGCGCGCAAACTGTCATTGTCAGGATGGCTGAGCCATTTGTCATCAGGATTGCGGGTGCCTGAGCACAAGGTCAGCAACTGGGTTCCCATGGCTTTGGCATTCTCTGCAATGACTGCCATTTGCCGCAGACCAGCTTCCCGCACAGTAACATCCGGGTGAATCATATTGAAGGTCGCAGAGACGGCTACAATCGGGATATTTGTGTCTTCGCTCGCACGGCCGACAGCAGCGGCTGTTTTCGCGTCGATTGCATCTGGCATGGCGGAGAGGCCGGAACAACTCATATTATAATGAGCGCAGACGAAGCCTGCCTTTTGCACGGCGTCCAAAGCCTGCAACGGATTTTCTGCCGCAAATGTTTTCGCAAATATACCAAGCTGCATTACAAATCTCCTTCAACACTGGAAAGACGCACAGACTTGCCGCTGTGGGCAGACCCCGTACCGGCAAGACCGTCTTCCATAATTGCACCGCTCATAAGTGCACCGTGCAAAATTGGGTCGGCAAAGCCGACCACATGGCAATTGTCAGGTCACAATCGTCCAACACGCCATCTGCAATTTCAACATCGATGAACCAGCCATAGATGGTTTTTTTGTTCGAAATGCGGGCATTGTTTAAAAAGACAATGGTGAGTTGCACTGGATGGAGCATCTGACAGCGATGCGTGCTGTCGCAAAACCAGGCCGTGAGAGCTGTCGTGATGCTCTTCTCCTGCGCTGTGACCCGACGAACTTCCTGAGCTATCTGACCGCTGTTCAGAACGCCAATATTCAGTTGCGTGTTGCTCACAGTGTCTCCCGCATTCGCAGTGCTGATCACTCGATCAGTGTTGCCGTGACGTTGGGTTTTAGCAAGCTGTTTGTCGTTGGCTACCAAATGCCGATCATGATCCCGGAAGCGCCTTCGCCAGCTCTGATCTTGAGGACGGCTTCGTCGGTTTGTGTGACCCTGTTTCTGCGATCGGTCAGTCGATCCAGCAACAGATCCTGCATGGTGGCCCGAATGTCATGATGATCGGCAGAGTTGCCCAAATCATCAAACTCGTCGGGATCATTTTCAAGATCGAACAATTGCGGGCGGTAGCCTTTGAAATAGATGTATTTCCAGCGCTCGGTGCGGATCATGTAAGCCCGTGCCTTGTTGGCCGGAATGTCGAGAGCTTCGCGCACATTGTAGAATGCATAGTCGATTTCGCTGAATGCGGCTTCGCGCCAGTCTGCCGGAGCTTCGCCATGAAGCAACGGTTTCAGGGAGCGGCCCTCAAGCCGGTGATAGGGTGGCTCCAGATCCATGGTATCGATGAAGGTTGGGAGCAGATCAATGGCTTCGACCAGTCTGGTATCGACCTGACCGCGTGTGCTGTCAGCTGCCTCGCTGGGATCATAGATGATGAGCGGAACCCGCACACTGGCTTCGTGGAACAATTCCTTCTCGCCCATCCAGTGATCGCCGAGATAATCGCCATGGTCGGATGTGAACACGATCATGGTGTCGTCCATACGGCCGGTGTCTTCCAAATGGGCGAAGAGGCGGCCCAGATGATCATCTATCTGTTTCACTAGTCCCATATAGCCCGCCAAGACCCGTTCGCGGGCCTCGCGTCCGGAGAAGGTTGTTGCGACCGTTTCCTCCATGAAAGCTTCGATGACCGGGTGTGTGTCTTCGCGTTCCTTCTGTGAGCGGTGCACCGGCAGGAACTGATTGTGATCATACATGTCATGATAGGGCGCAGGCGCCATATAGGGCCAATGCGGTTTGATATAGGACAGATGCAGGCACCACGGCTGGTCGCCGGTTTCTGCAATGAATTCCATCGCCCGGTCTGTCATATAGGCGGTTTCGGAATGAGGCTCAGCCACACGTGCGGGCAGGTGCGAGTTGCGCAAATGCCAGCCACTGAGAATCTCTCCGTCAGGACCTTCCGCCGAGTTGGCCCATGTGTGCCAGGGGTTTTCGCCATCATAGCCCTGCGCGCGCAGCCAGTCATTATAGGCCAGTTTTCCGCCGCGCCGCTTCAGGCCCGCATCGGGATGCAGGCCATCATCGCGCTCATAGGGTTCAAAACCCGGTTGGGACATGATGGCACCAATGGCGGTATCCGGTTTGATGCCAAGCCGTTCCATGCCTTCTTTGTCGGGCGTCATGTGGGTCTTGCCAACGACTGCTGTTCTCATTCCCGCAGGTTTGAGATAATCGCTCATGGTCCATTCGCCGATTGGCAACGGCACCTGGTTCCAGGTTGAGCCATGGCTGAATGTGGTGCGGCCTGTGTAGCATGAAGCGCGGGAGGGGCCGCAGACCGGGGATTGGACATAGGCCCGGTCAAACCGAACACCCTTTTGGGCCAATCGATCAATATGCGGCGTTTCCAGATGCGGGTGACCATAGCAGGACAGGTAATCCCAGCGCAGTTGGTCGGCCATTATGAATAGGATGTTTTTGACTTTAGCCATGTCGAATGCCTTTGCAGGGACTGCCCGTCATCATCGCATGAGACCGGGGAGGAAGGTGGCTATTGCCGGGATCAGCAAGACCAGAATGAGGGCGAAAATATCGGCAACGATGAAGGGAGCGACACCGCGAAAAATATCCGCCAGACGAATGCTTGGCATCACGGATTTGACGACAAAAACATTCATGCCGATGGGCGGGGTGATGAGGCCGAGTTCTGTGACCAGAACAACGACAATGCCAAACCAGACCATGTCGACATCGGCCTGGATCAGTGTCGGCAGAAAGACTGGTACGAGCAACAGCAAAATGCCGATGGATTCAAAGACCATGCCCATGAAGACTGCGATGATGGCAACGACAACGACCAGGCCCAGAGGTGACAGGTTCATGTCTTCGACGAAATAGACCAGATCATAGGGCATGCCCGACAGGTTGATGAACTGGGCAAAGACAAGCGCGCCGAAAATCACAATGAACAGTGACGCCGTGGTTTTTGCGGCTTCTCCGAGAACGTCAATCCATTCTCTTGGCGTGCGCAGGTGACCGCGCATGATTGCAATGACTGCTGCACCAAATGCACCAATACCCGAGGCTTCCGTTGGTGTGAAAACACGCCCGTAGATACCGCCTAGCACCAGAACAAACAGACCGATGATGGGCCAGACAGCCCGGAATGCGCGCTTCTTGTCTTCCTCGGACAGGGGATCACCTGCAGGTCCGGAATCAGGCTTGAAGCGCACTGTAATGGCTACGGCTCCCATGAAGAGCGACACCAAAAGAATGCCCGGCAACACGCCGGCGATGAACAATTCACCAATATCCTGTTCGGCAACAACGGCGTAAATGACAAGCGGTACAGATGGCGGGATCATGATGCCCAGCGTGCCACCAGCGGCGATGGTGCCCGAGGCGAGGGAGTCGGCATAGCCATATTTGCGCATCGGCGGCATTGCGACTTTCGTCATCGTTGCGGCGGTGGCGAGGGACGAGCCACAGACAGCGGAAAATCCGGCACAGGCCACCACGGTGGATAAGGCCAGGCCGCCTCGAAAGCGGCCAAGTCCGGCATAGGCTGCGTCATACAAATCGCGGCTGATTTCAGCGCGGTAAATGAAGACGCCCATGAGGATGAACAGAGGAATTACGCTCAGATTGTAGTTCATGGCGTCTTCGATGACCTGTTGCCCGGTCATGGCAAAGGCAGCTTCCCAGCCCCTTTGGGTGGCAAAGCCCACCAAACCAACCAGCAGGGTGGCATAGCCGACCCGAAATCCGAAGAAACACAGGGCCAGCAGAATTGCAAAACCAACAAGAGCCGTTGTCATAGATCACCCAGTCCGATCGGTTTTTCGATGCCTGCTTCCGCAGCCGGTTTGGGGCGGTCGATCAGCCCGAGAATTTGCGCGATGAGGCTGAGGGCCGAGAGAGATGCAATGATGGCGGCCAGATAGGCGAGGGGCCATTCCAGAACTACGGTAATGCGATTGTTTACAGATGATTCTGCAGCAAATACTGTCAGTTGCCAGGCAATGACGGCCATTCCGATCAGCGAAAACAGCTGAATGAGGAACGGTCTGAGTTTTGGCATCATGGCCTGTAGTGGCCCTTCGAACAACTCGACGGCAATATGCTCGTCATAGGCATTTACGACGCCTAGGCCGGCAAAAATGGTCATGGCCAGCAAGAACTGAATCATTTCCGCAGCGCCAAAGATAGGTGCGCTGAAAACATAGCGCCCCACGACATCGGCAAATGTCAAAACCATCATCGTGAACAACAGGACCGCCGAAACGAACTTCATGAATGGCAGCAGGAGCGCGAGCGCTCCTGCTGCCATTTTTTTGTAGCCGGATTTTGGCTCATCAATCACTTGGAGAGTTCCTGAACCCGTTTGACGTAGTAGTCATAGGCACCCTGACCATCAATGCCGGCCGCATTGGCTTTGGCGATCCAGTTTTCGGCAACAAAGCTGGATGCTTCTTTCAAGGCTGCTTCAAAGGCTGGATCAGCGTCGAAGATCTCGATGCCAGCTTCCTCGAATTCGACCAGAGCCGTCTGGTCAGCTTCCATCCAATGCTGTGCAGCCATGCGGCCGAACTTGACGCCACTGAGTTCTGTGATTGCTGCGCGATCTTCTTCAGAAATCTCCATCCATTTATCCTTGTTGATGATCAGGGAAAAACTGGTGGAATAGATCGCGTCGTTGAAGCGGGTCATGGATTTTGTGTATGGGATCACGCGGAAATCACGCACCGCCGTCGGGCTGAGGCCGATATGGGCATCCACCACGCCACGGGAGATGATTTCATTGGCCTGTACGGCAGGACCCGAGACAACACCCGCTCCGACTTTCTTCATGGTAGCCGCCAGTGCGCCGGGCAGGGCCCAGATCTTGCGAGATACCAGATCATCCATCGAATTCAGCGGCTCATCGGTCTGGCTGAACAATTCGGCGGGCGTGATGACCCACATTGACAGAACGTGAACTGAGTCAAACTCGTCAGGGAAGAATTTGTTGCGGGTTTCCCACAAAGCTTCAGACATTGCCGGTGCATCTGTTGTTGCGATGAACGGGTTCATGGCAACCAGCGGCCCGGTGACACGGCCCTGGATCAGCCCGTTGAATTGCGGAGCGACATCGGCAATGCCCTTTTCAACAGCATTCAGCTGCTCGGGAGGCGCTGCAACGGACTTTGGCGGAATAATGCCGCGGACCCGTCCTTCAGTGGCTTCTTCGACTTCAGCGAGCCATGTTGGCAGAACCGATTGGCAGACATAATGCTGCGGTGGCCAGAAGCAATTGACCAACAGTCTGGTGTTTGCATTTGCCATGCCAGCAACGCTGCTGAACAAACCTGCTACAAGCAGGGTTTTGATGAATAGACGCATAGTTTCCTCCAATGCGTAACGAGCTTTGTTGGGCCATTTGCTGTTACGCGGTCTCCCTAAAAAGGCCCCTTTCCAGTTCCAGGCCGTGGGTTTGCACGGCCGTTTTCAGCTTGATGACCATCTCCATCAACTGCTCCACCTCCTGGGGCGAAAAATTGGCGAAATAGGCATCAAACAATTTCAAGATGTCGGGGGCGGCCTTTTCGATCATGGCATTGCCCTTATCGGTCAGGCTGACTGTGGAGCGGCGACGATCAATTGTGTCGATCTTCCGGGCAACCAGCCCTCGCTCTTCTGTTGCATCCACAATTTTACTGACGGTTGATCGGTCAAATCCGCCAAAAGCGGCCAGATCATGCACAGACTGGTGATCCTGCTCGCGCAGGATGACCATAATGCGCCACATGCGGTGGTCGATACCGTGACGACGCAAAACGCGCTTCGCATTCAGCCGATGCTGGCGTTCCATCAGGTTGAGATGGAACATGGGCAGTTTCGAAACTCTGAAATCAGCCGACTGCATTGCGAGTGACATACCTCCATATAATCACATTCTGTGAATATTCACATAAATTGCACGTATGTGCAAGAGTTGGACAGGGAGGGGATAACTTGTTCGATTATGTGGGGCCGGCATGTGGCTGGCAGGGGTGTGGCGCACATGGTGAGGAGGCACCTGTGATCGGGTCGTTTGCTGATTTGGTTGACCCGCAATGTGTTTTGCTTCGGGGGGAGTGGTGTGACACACTCGATTTCCATGTTGTTGGTGAAGCTCAGAAGCGCGCGAGCAGGACTTGGTGGATGCGTTGCGACTGTCGCAGAGATAGGTTGGATGAGGCGGCAACTCAGGTTGAACTTTTCTGGAAGGCCGCCTAGTTTCGAATTTGCTGCGCAACATGACGGGGGCTTTGTGGGTATTTTCGGGTTTGCCTATTTCATTCTTTTCTTTGCGGTTGCTGCCTCAGCTCTTCCGTCCCATGGAATAACCACAACACTGGCGGTTGCGATTATTGGCGTTTTCGGGTTTTGGGGGCCTACGAATGCAACCTACAGATCTGTGTTTTTCGGTGATCGCTCTGTGAGTAAAGTCAGGGTGGCAATCGGTGCCATCGCAATTGGTGTCGTGGTGATGATCGTGACGGATTTCAGGCTATCGGTGTTTCAGTATCTGGTGCTGCTGCTGGCCTGTGGCGCGCTTTACCTTGATTTTGTGCGTAAGCAGGATGTGGCGTAGCTACCATAGAATTGGGCCCGGTTCGGAGCTGCGAAAAAGCCGCGACTACAAATGCAACACTATCTGAACGCCAGGGGTTCAGAAGAGAAGTGAGATGTTCTCAAATGCTTTGTATCGCAGATACTCTAGGTGTTTGGTTCCAGCATTTTGTCTATTGGATCGATTCTGAAGCTAAGAGGTTCACCAGCTTTGTCCACGAGTGCTTCATTGACAGGGGAACGCGTCTTTCAGAGCCGCAATTATCACGAGACGAGCTGAATTATGTCGCATTGCAGGGTGATTGGCTAAATGCTGCGTATAGATATCTATGATTTGACGGTTGCTAACTTTTGGCGGGACGCAAACGCCAAGTAAAGTATTCACAAAACCATCCATTTCAGTATTTGCGACCGCATCGGTTTGACGCAATACGGCAGCAGCCCCAATCTTTACACCTTCCCAAACGCCAATAGTGTAGCCGTAGCAAAAGCCAGTTCTTCCATCATCTGTCGCTGTGCAGGCCTCGTATACGTCGTTTCCGGAAGTGGTCTGCGCGCTTGCTAGAAGTGGCCACCCAAAGATGGTGATTACACCGATTGCTCCCAAAATATTTGCAAACCGGTGAAGAACTTTCTGCATTTCAACTCCTCAAATTAACCACCGTTGTGGGCGCGCGAAATCATAGATAATCGAAAGAGGTGGATACTGTTGCACCACAGTCAACTAGCCTGTCACATTCTATCGAGAGGCTCAGAAAGCAGAAACTCCTACTGATGGAGCAGAGCATTCGTTGCGACTGTGACATTTATCGGCGTCAAAGCAAAACGGGACATATCTAGGCCCTTGGAGCCGAATATATCCCGTTCCTTCAATCGTTTATGCTGCGATTAGTCCCGCGCTCGACAAGTGTTATTTCTTCATCATGCCTTTGACGGCACCAACAACAGCCATCAATACGCCGCCGCCAACGCCGCCGCCGACGATCTGGGTTATGATGGAGCCGATGTCGAGGCCGCCTGTGCTGCTCATGTTCAAGACCGAGCTCAATATCTGGCCGCCAAGGCCACCACCTATGATCCCGGCAATCGAATTGCCGAGGGTTCCAAGGTCCAGATTTTTGAATGTCTTACCGGCGACATTGCCGCCAACGGCCCCGCTGACCAGTTGGATAATAATTGGTAGCAACGATTCCATGATATTTCCCCTTTAAGTGGAATGGTGCATTAAGATAACAACTCAGATTGAACTGCAATCAATTGGGCGTCAAGCTTGGTTCCGGTTCATCGCCAGCGCATTTCAAGCGGCTCAACCTGTTGTCTTCCGTGTGTTCAGCCTGCAGGTTTGTGGTGTCGGATCGCTTCAACAAGACCGATATTGATGGATTTCGGAGATGCAATTGTTGCCTGTGACAGGATCGCATAGTGACCCCTTCTCTGCAAATGCAGCGTTGACGTGATTGAGCACAGAGGCAATAAACAGCGGTCTGCCGAGGCGTGGGTTTCGGAAGTCTGCCGATAGGGCGTTGGCCCCCAATTTTGTCTCTCGTTTGATCAGGTGTGAAATGGATATTGCAATTGTTGGTGCGGGCCAGGCAGGTGTTTCGCTGGCAACCCGGTTGCGGAACCTGAAACATGACGGAACGATCTCCCTGATTGGCGAAGAGCCGGTTGCGCCCTATCAACGGCCGCCGCTTTCAAAACATTATCTGTTGGGCGACAAGAGCTTTGACAGTCTGCTGCTGAAGCCTGCCAGCTTTTATGATGAGCAATCCATTGCGCTTCTGACAGGCAGGCAGGTGACCTTTATCGATCGGGACAATCAGCGGCTTGAGTTCTCAGATGGCACGACCCATGGCTATGACGCGCTGGCCCTGACCACGGGCAGCATTGCGCGCACATTGCCCGCTGAAGTGGGCGGTGCGCTGGAAGGTGTGTTCACCTTGCGCAGCGCGAAGGATGTTGACGAGATTTCAGCCAGTCTGTTCGCCACCGGGGAGCGGCCTGACGGAAAACAGGGGCGGGTGCTGATTGTCGGGGGCGGCTATCTTGGTCTGGAGGCTGCGGCTTCGGCGAGAAAACGGGGCCTGCAGGTGACGCTGATTGAAATGGGGACACGCATTTTGCAGCGGGTTGCCGGCGCTGAAACATCTGCGTTTTTCCGCAAGTTGCATCACGATCATGGTGTTGATCTGCGTGAGGGGGTGGGGCTTGACCATCTCATCGGAACTGACCGGGTGCGTGGTGCTAAATTGTCTGATGGCTCGGAACTCGAAGTGGATGTGGTGATTGTTGCCATTGGTGTTGGCGCCAATGCCGCGCTGGCCGAGAATGCGGGCCTTGTGGTTGAAAACGGGATTGTGGTCGATGCGCAGTGCCGTACATCAGATACGAGTATCTTTGCAGCAGGTGATTGCACATCTTTTCCGCATGGCGATAGCCGAATTCGTCTGGAAAGTGTCGGCAATGCCATCGCCCAGGCTGAAGCTTCGGCTGGCACGATAACCGGCAGAGATGATCCATATGTTGCAAAGCCATGGTTCTGGTCTGATCAATATGACGCCAAGTTGCAGATTGCCGGTTTGAATATTGGCTATGACCGCGTGGTGACCCGGAACGGGACGAGCAGTTCCCCGTCCTTCTGGTATTTTCGTGGTGATGCATTGTTGGCGGTGGATGCTGTGAATGATGGCCGCGCCTATATGGCGGGCAAGAAACTGATCGAGATGGGCCGAACGGCTGACCCCGATGCGATTGCTGATCCGGGTCATGATTTGAAGCTGTTGCTCAGGCCCTGAACCGAGCCAGTGCCTAGATTTTTGCCGTCATGAACTGGCTTGTTCGTCTTCGAGGTTTCGTTATTCGCTTTGCTCATCGGTCACCCAACGAGACTGAACGGCTGGTCTAAGTCATAATCCGCTGATAGGTTGTGATCTGTGCCATATGAAAGCCATTCGGGGACGTTAAGTGACCAATAGCCGAATTGAGTTTCTGATACGCAGATTGCGTGAACGGCTGTGGGTCAAACCACTGGGCTATTGTGTGCTGGCGGTGGCTGGTGCCTTGCTGGCGCATGCCGCTGATTTCACCCAGCTGTCTTCCTTTGTTCCGGAAATCGCCACAGAAACACTGGAAACGCTGCTCTCAATCATCTCCAACACGATGCTGGCGGTGGCGACCTTTGCGGTAGCCTCCATGATTTCTGCCTATGCTTCAGCCAGTGGGTCAGCGACGCCAAGGGCGTTTGCGCTGGTTGTGGCCGATGACATGTCGCAGACGGCCTTGTCGAGTTTCATCGGCGCCTTCATTTTCAGCATTGTTGCGACCATTGCCTTGACCACGGGCTATTACGGCAAGGCCGGGCACTTCGTACTGTTTTTGCTGGTTCTTCTTACATTTGCAGTCGTCATTCTGACCTTTGTCCGATGGGTTGACAGTATTGCCCGGTTGGGACGCTTGGGGACGACGATCAAAACTGTGGAAGTGGCCGCAACCGAGGCATTGGAGAGGCGCCGCCTGTGGCCTACCCTGGGTGGTCGCTCTGCCAGTGAAGCGGTCGATGGTGGCGTGCCCGTGTTGACGGATAAGATCGGCTATATCCAGCATATCGAGATGGAAGCGCTGCAGAGCATTGCAGAAAACAAGGGACTCAAGATCACGGTCGCCTCGCTGCCGGGCAGCTTTGTCAGTCCTGGCAAGCCCATTGCTTTTGTGAATGGTGATCAGGATGCCGTTGATGCAGATTTGAAAGCGGAACTTGTCGAAGCGTTTCTGATCAAGGATGAACGGTCCTATGACGAGGATCCGCGCTTTGGCCTGATCGTCCTTTCAGAGATAGCAGCCCGCGCCTTATCGCCGGGCGTCAATGACCCGGGCACTGCGATTGCCATTGTCGGAACTCTGGTGCGCCTGTTTGCCGGCTGGGCGCGGCCCTTGAGCGATGATGAGACAAAGAGCATTCAATTCGACAAGGTCTATGTGCCTGAATTGTCACCGGATGAAATGTTCGGTGATGCCTTTACAGCGATTTCCAGGGATGGCGCTCAGACGGTTGAAGTGGGAGTGCGGCTTCAAAAAGCATTTCTTGCTCTGACGCAATTGGGCGATGCCACATTGGCCAAGGTTGCAAAAGACCATTCGGAAACAGCACTTTTGCGCGCTGAAACGGCCCTCACGCTGAACGCCGATATCGAGAAAGTGAAAGACCTGGCTGCAAAGGTGAAAAATGCATAGAGGCCACGGGCCTGCGTCATCAGAAAACACTGAATGATCCGAGTCAGTTAGCCGAATCGCCTCTTCAGTGCCCCGAATCAACAAAAATCGTTGATTCCTCTTGAAACTTGAGGTGATTCGCTGCAGTTACCAATTGGTCTGTGTCACGAACAGAGCATTTTGCCTGACTGAGTCGCGAAAGGACGCGAATTTATTGTGCAGAGGCTTAAAATTGCGGGCTTCGTGCCTATCTTAGGAGAACGCTGAGGAAGCGCCTCGAATATTTCGGTAAAACCGATAAGGATGGTCACGGTTAATCGGGGATTAATATCCAAAACCTATGACAGAGGCATGAGAACAGATTTGACTGACTTTCGGGTTTTGATCTGTGTGTCTCGATTTAGGTGGTGTGAGTGCCGGTCAGGATGAAAATAGCAGATGCCGCTGGACGGCGCGACGCTAAAATTGATCGGCATGATTAGAGTTAACAGGTTTTTGGAGTAGGTGACTTCATGAGTATTTCACGGGCGCGATATGTAAACGCTGCTGTGGCTTATGAACGGCCTGCTCCTTTCATTTTGTAATCGAGCAGCCGGGTTCGTGGCATTTGCCAACCCGGCGTTTCGTTTGGAGAGTTTGCATGTCCTTGGCAGGAAAAACAGCAGAAACAGCACCTAAGAAGACAACGCCACCGCCAGCTGCAGGGGGCGAGGGCACAGACGGGCCATTGCTGGATCTCAACAATGCCGCCGTAAAAAAGATGATCAAGCTCGCGAAAAAGCGCGGCTATGTCACCTATGAAGAACTGAACGCGGTTCTGCCTTCCGCCGAGGTGACCTCCGAACAGATTGAAGACACCATGTCTTTGCTGTCCGATATGGGCATCAATGTGGTCGAGCAGGAAGAAGCAGAAGAAACCGAAGAAGCTGCCAGCAGTGAAGTTGCGCAGGTGGATGACAGCAACAAATCTGTTGCTAAGGCGACCACCGCCAAAGAACCCACCGACCGTACTGATGATCCTGTTCGCATGTATCTGCGTGAAATGGGCTCGGTTGAGTTGTTGTCACGCGAAGGCGAAATCGCCATTGCCAAGCGCATTGAAGCTGGCCGTGAAGCCATGATTTCAGGCCTGTGTGAAAGCCCGCTGACATTCCAGGCGATCATCATCTGGCGCGATGAATTGGCAGAAGGCAATATTCTTCTGCGCGATATTATCGATCTGGAAGCCACCTATGCTGGCCCGGATGCCAAAAAACTGCAGGAAGATCACAGTGCCAAGACGCCTGAAGAACGCAAGGCCGAAGAAGAACGCAAAGCGGCTGCGGCCAAGGAAGCGGAAGATCGCGCTGCCGAAGAAGATGATGACGAGGAAGATGAGGGCAATTTGTCGCTCGCCGCAATGGAAGCGGAATTGAAGCCTCAGGTCGTCGAAATGTTCGACAAGATTGCGACCACGTATGAAGAAATGCGCAGGCTGCATGATAAGTCGGTTGATCTGCAATTGCGCGACAAGGCGCTGTCAGATGATGAGCACGCGGCTTACAACAAACTGAGCCAATCGGTGATTGAAGACGTCAAGTCTCTGGCGCTGAACAATAATCGTATCGAGAGTCTGGTTGAACAACTTTACGACATCAACAAGCAGTTGATGTCCCGTGAAGGCCGTCTGATGCGGCTTGCTGTGAGCTATCGTGTCAAGCGCGAGGATTTTCTGTCCGAGTATCAGGGACGTGAACTGGACCCCAATTGGGTGGCCCATATTTCCGGCCTGAAAAGCAAGACCTGGCAGGCATTTGCTGAAAAGGAGGAGGGCACGATTGGCCGTCTTCGCGAGGAAATTCAGGAACTGGCAACCGTTACCGGCCTTGATATTGGCGAGTATCGCCGCATTGTGTCAGGTGTGCAGAAGGGTGAGCGGGAAGCTGCCCTTGCCAAGAAGGAAATGGTGGAAGCCAATCTGCGTCTGGTGATCTCGATTGCCAAGAAATACACCAATCGTGGCCTGCAATTCCTCGATCTCATTCAGGAAGGCAATATTGGCCTGATGAAGGCGGTGGACAAGTTTGAATACCGCCGCGGTTACAAGTTCTCGACCTATGCAACCTGGTGGATTCGCCAGGCGATTACCCGCTCGATTGCGGATCAGGCACGCACCATTCGTATTCCGGTGCACATGATCGAAACAATCAACAAGATTGTCCGCACATCGCGCCAGATGCTGCATGAGATCGGCCGTGAGCCAACACCGGAAGAGTTGGCTGAAAAACTGCAGATGCCGCTTGAGAAGGTTCGCAAGGTTCTGAAAATCGCCAAAGAGCCGATCTCTCTGGAAACACCGATTGGTGATGAGGAAGACAGCCATCTGGGTGACTTCATCGAGGACAAGAATGCGATTTTGCCGATTGATGCGGCGATCCAGTCCAATCTGCGGGAAACAACAACCCGCGTGTTGGCCTCGCTGACACCGCGTGAAGAACGTGTGCTGCGGATGCGGTTTGGCATCGGCATGAATACAGATCACACGCTGGAAGAAGTTGGCCAGCAGTTCAGTGTGACACGTGAACGTATTCGCCAGATTGAAGCCAAGGCATTGCGCAAACTGAAACACCCAAGCCGCTCGCGCAAATTGCGGAGTTTTCTGGACAGTTAGAGTCTGGAAATCCGGTTGGATGGACGCTTTTGAACCCGCATGGTTGTTTTTATCATGCGGGTTTTTTCGTGACTCGATTCGGGTGTTCTGCTCACTACCTCCATTGAGCCAAGGAGAGCTTTTTGGCTGATCCGTTTTTGAAATTTATCCAAACGCTTGAACGCAACCAGTGGGGGGAACCCGCGCGGCTTGAGGTGCTTCAGCAGAACAGCATCCTGCATTGCAGATGTTCTGGGTCAGGCTGTTTCGACGCACGTCTCTGACAAAAGGTGGCCGTCTCAGGGAATCAGGAATGGTCGCCAAAAAATGTCGGGGCATCACCTGAGTGCCATCTGGCATATTTTGTCATGATGGCGGTGAAACGTGCGGAGCGTGTAAAGCCGTTCAACGCCTGAATCAGCGCTGGCCAGCCCTGGGTGTCGAACCAGGCCCTGTCCACATTGGCGAACTGGCGTACGAAGGGCAGGATGGCAAGATCAGCGAGCGATCTGCGCGTGCCAAATAGAAATCCGTCATGGCTGGTCAGCCGGTTGTCCAGTTGTTGCAGGAACCGGGCAGCATTGTTGCGTTCGGTTATGGGGTCAGCGCCTTCGTACCGATTGGCATATTTATAGCGGTCGAGCGCGGATTTGAAGGGGCCATCATTGTCTGCGATGAGGGCCAACATTTCTGCCAATGAGCCGGTCGTTGGTGTCAGCAGACCTTCCGGATCGGACTGGCTCAATACATGCAGCATCACGTCGAGACTTTCCTCGATAATCCTACCGTCTGGCAGCACCAGAACCGGTACGGTAGCCTTTGGTGAGGCGGTGGTGAATTCCGGCGCCTTGTCCCGCAGCAGGATTTCCCGCAATTCCACATTGAAGCGAGCAGATGCGATGGCTAGCCGCGCGCGCATGGCATATGGACAGCGGCGAAAGGAATAGAGGATGGGGTTATTGATGGGCGTTGGATTCATTTTGACAGGAATAGATGATTGAATTTGGGTTGCAACCCATGCTTCCCATTCAGGTGCTAAATACACAGCTCCATAAAATCCGATGTTCCCACGCTGCAAAAGCCCGTCTAAGCTACAGTGCAACAACCCGGAGGCGCTTTATGACCCAATCCATCCTGACCTTGGCCACTCATGGTCCCGGACTTTACGAGTTCACAGAAGCTGCACAAAACTTCGCGCAGAACGAGATGGTTGATTATGGTCTCCTGACGCTGTTTTGCCAGCATACGTCCTGTTCGCTGATCATTCAGGAAAATGCTGATCCGGATGTGCAGGTAGATTTGCAGAATTTCTTCAAGCGGCTGGTGCCGGACGGGACTGATGAATCGATGCAATGGATGAGCCATACCGGGGAGGGCCCGGATGACATGCCCGCCCACATCAAGGCCGCGCTGACGCAAACGCATTTGAGCATACCTGTGATGAATGGCCATCTGGCATTGGGAACCTGGCAGGGAATTTATCTGTTTGAACATCGTACAAGGCCACATCAGCGGCAGGTCGTGCTGCATCTGAGTTAGAGCCTTTCTCCTTTATGCGGAATCATTTGATGCCCCGAAACAGTTCATCCAGCCAGGAAGTCAGTGCAGCGCCCAATAGTGTCGGGGGCAGAGCATCGGGCAAGCTGGCTAACGCTGTCGGTGGGCTCTTCTGGGTCACCAAAGGCCGAATTTGCACGCTCGCTGGACAGCGTTACAACCCACTTGTGGTCGTAAAGACCACCGCGTCGCCTGTGCTTTGCCAGCAAACGCGCAAATCCGGTCAAATGTTTCCATATAAAGGAGAAAGGCTCTGATGCCTGTTCCAGAACCAAAAAGGCAAATCATGAGTGATCCGTCTGAAGAACCGCGCGGCATGTTGACTGTGCGCACCATGGCCATGCCAGCTGATACAAATGCCAATGGAGACATTTTTGGCGGATGGGTTATGTCGCGGATGGATCAGGCCGGTGGCATGGCTGGCGTGGAGCGTGCCATGGGCCGGGTGGTGACGGTGGCAGTTGACAGCATGAATTTCATTCAACCGATGAAAGTCGGGGATGTGCTGTGCGTCTATTGTGACATCGAGAAAGTCGGGCGCACCTCCCTGACGATTTATGTAGAGGCGTTTGCGAAGCGCTTTCTCACCGGCGAGCGTCACAAGGTTACAGATGCGAGCTTTACCTTCGTCGCGGTCGACGAGGCGGGCAAGCCGCGCCCTGTGCCAGTGCTTGCGGAAGGTGGGTTGAATGGCAAAATCTGAGTCATTGCAGGCGCTTGAATCAGATCGCTGATATTGTGATTTAAGGATGGCATGGCTTCTCGAACTGAGTCCGAGCGGCCTTTGCCTGTTCCAGCCATCCAAGTCTTGTAATTGCCCAGAGACCCGATTTCTGGTCTCTGGGTTCATGTCATATGCAAGGCGCGCCCCGGCCGATTCCTACTGCTTCAGCGCCCATTCAACCGATACGGTGGCGCTGTAGCTGACTTCACCGGCTTCCACAGGCACAGGTGCGCTGTCGGAAGCGCTGCGGGCCATCATCATGGCTTCCGGGCGTGGTTGGTAGCCGCCTTGTTCACTGATCATCTGGATGGGACCAAGAGCTATGCCAGCCGCCTCAACGTAATCCTGAGCTTTGTCCAGAGCTGCTGTCATGGCCATGCGGCGGGCTTCCGCTTCCAGCGCAGCCGGATCATCGACTGCAAAGCGCGGACCGCTGATGGAATTGGCGCCAAGGGTCACCGCCTCATTCAAAACATTGCCGATCAGCTTGAGATCGCGAATGCGAACGGTGACCATATTGCGCACTGTATAACCGACGATTGTGGGGCGGTTCGGCGCTGCACTGGATTTACTGCCGGGATAAACAATGTTCGGGTCGACCGAAAAATTGCTGGTTTGCAGATCACTAGCTTCAATCCCTGCTTCTTTCAGCGCGTTGATGAAAGCTGTTGTGCTGGCGGTATTCTTCTCCAGTGCGGTGACGGCATCTTCCGCTTCGCTGACAGTACCGATGGTGATGATCGCCATGTCAGGGCTGCCTGACACTGTTCCTGTGCCTGTGAGAGACAGGGTGGGAATTCTGTCTTCGGCTCTCAGGGTGTAGGGCGCCAGAGCGAGCACGGTTGCGATGGCCAAGGTGGCAAAGGACGGGAAAAGCCGCATGGGTAGTCTCCGGTTTCTTCAAATTGTAGCGAAGCGTTACCGACGAATTGTGGTTTCATTTGGCCAAAGCCGGTGGGAAATGCATCGCAGGTGAGCAAAGACAGTTTTATGCAGCAAAACAACCTTGCCCAATCGGTCGAGATGCGATAGCCAAGCACTCTGAAACTGCGTCGCCTCATGCGACATCTCTTGTAGGCCTGTAGCTCAATTGGTTAGAGCCAGCGGCTCATAACCGCTTGGTTGGGGGTTCGAGTCCCTCCAGGCCTACCATTTCCCCTGTAAGTCATTGTTATGTATCGCTAAATCCATCTTCGTGCCGTGTTCGATGTGATGATGTGTGCCATTATCAAATGCGGTAGAATTCCTTTGCAGTCCCCGAAAAGACGTTTCGCAGGTCATCAGATGAGAGACCGGCAAGGATATCTGTCAATGCTTTGATTTGTGTCGGGATTTGTGTGTTGACCTTTTCGACGGGCAGGTTGGAGCCATACATGATGCGCTTGGCGCCGAACATTTCCAAGACATGGGTCACGAATGGGCGCAGGCGGTCCGGGTGCCAGCTTTTGTCAATCAGCCACAGGCCCGACGCCTTGATGAATACATTATCGAGAGACTTCAGTTGCGTGATGCCCTGATGCCAGAGGGCTTCATTGCCTGGCTGGTCGGGCTCAGGCTGACCCAGATGATTGATCACGATACGCAAATCCGGCAGTGCGGCAGCCAGATCGGCGACCTCGGTCAACTGGCCGGGAAGCACCACAAGGTCGAGGCTGAGATCTCGTTCAACAAGCGTCTTTGCACCGCGCCTGAAGGCTGCATCGAGCAGGATTCCGGGGCGGTCGGCAAATCGCCAGCGTCCTTCACGGTCCCACGCAACCATGGCGCGGACACCGCGCAACACAGAAAACTCTGCATGGCGTGCTATCAGTTGGGAAGCGTTGGCAGCGCACAGATCAACTTCTGCGACAGCCGCAGTGGGAAGACCGTTATTGTCGGACAGGGCCTGCAACCATTTCGTCTCGGCGACGGGATCGTCGGCCCCACAATTGGCCTGAACATGGACACTGCCTTGCAGGTCAAACCCTTTAAAATCCGCTCGGTAGTCTGCGGGCAGGTAGTCGCGCTTGATGGATGTGTGATCACCGAAACGGGCTGGTGATGCATCGGGTGCAAGCCAGGAATAGGGAAAACGCGCCAGTTCCCAGAGGTGATGGTGGGCGTCGACAATGGGTATCCGCGAGATATCAATGCTCATTCGAAGATTCCGTGTTCTTCGACGCTCGAGATCAAAGCGCGTTCCCTTTGATGAAGCCGCACCCGGCGGTCAATGGCCTCTGCGTCCCAGCCAGCCAATAGCTGTTTCTTCAGGTGTTGGATCGTCTCTGCGAATGTGGCCTCATTGGCCAGATTGTTCTTTTCGCCTGGGTCACTGGCCAGATTGTAAAGTTCATCTGGTTCGCCGTGATAATAGACATATTTCCATTGGCCCTGCCGGATCATCCGGATTGGCCGGGCGGCTGCATGAGCGCAATATTCCGATATGACCGCGCGATCCGGATCTTCCCTGCCACCCAGCCACGGGCGCATGTCGCAGCCATCGGTCTGTTCAAAAAAGACATTCGCGCTTTCAGGCGGGCTGGCGAGGTGGGCGAAGGTTACGCCAAGATCCATGAGCGACACTGGCGTCGAGGAGCGTTGCCCCGGCGCTATATGTCCGGGCCAACGCACGATCAAAGGTATGCGCACCGAGTCTTCGAAGAAGCAGCATTTCCACCACAGCCCATGCTCTCCAGCCATATCGCCGTGGTCTGAGACATAGGCCAGCAGGGGCGGGGATTGGGACAGGCCGGGTGCAGCATCAACAGCGTCGATCAATTGGCCGAGCAATCCGTCGAACCATGTGACCAGCGCATAGAATGCAGCACGGCCCCGGGCGGTGTCTTCCGGATCAACGTCATTCAAGTCGAAATACCCGCGAAGGCGCTTGTGAAACGGGTGCTGATTGTCGAGCTCTGCCTGCGTGACATCCGGCACATCCACATTGTCAGGCCAGTAATCGTTGAAATGTTCTGGCGCACGGAGCGGGAAATGCGGGGCGTTGAACGAGATGCAGAGAAATACGGGACCGCGTTGCGAGCGCGGCGGAAGGTTTTCCAGATACTCCAGCGCGGTGGCCAGAACCTGCTCATCCTGTTCGATATGCGCGGTATGGCCTTCTCCGGAATTCAGAAGCCTTTGCCGTGCTTTCGGGCGGGGCGCATCCGGGTCGTTCCAGTCATTGGATTCAATCCATGAGCCGCAGACTCGACTGTCATCGACCAGGCGTTTGGAAAAGCCATGCATCTGATCGGTGCCGATGAAGTGCATCTTGCCGATCAGAACCGTTTCATATCCCGCCAATTGCATGACATGGGCAAAGGTCGGGATGTCGCTTCGCAGTGGCGTGCCATTGTCCCATGTCTCGGTGCGTGTGGGATAACGCCCTGTCATGAATGCCATGCGGGAGGGAACGCAGATGGGGGAGGCGCAGTAGGCTGCGTCAAAGGTCCGGCCGTCTCCGGCAAGCCGTGCCATATTCGGTGTACGGACGATTGAATGTCCGTACACCGATGAAAAGCGCGGAGAATGTTCATCGGACATCACCAGGATGATGTCCGGTTGTTCACCGGGCTGGGGCATCAATAGGTGGCTCTGCCACCTGACAGGTCAAAAACCGCTCCGGTGGTGAAACTGTTTTCCCGGCTGGCAAGCCAGCAAATCATCGCCGCGGCTTCGGTGAGTTCCAGGAAGCGGCCGCGCGGAATCTTCGACAGCATGAAATCGATGTGTTCCTGTTTCATCTGATCGAAAATGCGGGTTCTTGCAGCTGCAGGAGTGACGCAATTAACGGCAATATCCTGTGAGGACAGTTCCTTGCCGAGGGACTTTGTCAGACCGATAACTGCGGCTTTTGAGGCTGAATAGGCACTTGCATTGGGGTTGCCTTCCTTGCCTGCGACAGACGCGATGTTGACAATCCGGCCATAATTCTGGGCGATCATGGTCGGCGCAACGGCCTTGTTGACATGGAAAGTGCCGAGAAGATTGATTTCGGTGATGCGCCGAAACTCATCAACGGAATAATCGACCAATGGCATGTTCGACCCGGCGATCCCGGCCGAGTTGACCAGAATGTCGGCGCGGCCAGCGACTTCGAGTGTGCGTTTCATGGCTGCTGATACGCTGTCCCAATTTGACACATCGACAGTGCAGGCGAAGGCATCCTTGCCGATTTCACGTGCTGCTGCCTCTGCGAGGTCGGTATCGAGATCCCAGATGGCGATGCGTGCGCCGCTGGCGGCCAGACGATCTGCGACGGCCCTTCCGATTCCCTGAGCGCCGCCTGTGACAATTGCGACCTGATCGTGAAACTCTGTCATGCTATTTCTGCCTTTTGATTGGTAGTTGTGATTTTGAATGCGGTACCGTTTTCCCGACCGGATGCGATCAGCGCGTGGAGCGTCTCGACTGCTCGTGCGCCGACATGGCCAGGGCTTTGATTTACGCCGTGTCCAAGTGCAATATCAACCAGCATGTTTGCCGGGCCTTCGCAGCTGTATTTCCACGCGCCCGGCGTTGGGTGTGCCGTTTCGGTTTTGCCATCGGGCAATTTCAGTACCAGTCGCTCTGTTTCAATGTCGAGAAGGACGGAGCCTTCCGACCCGTAAATCCGGATGTCGACTTCGAAGCCATGTCCCTGTGGCACACCACAGCTTCCCGACAGGACACCCGTTGCGCCGCCATCGAACTGGACAGTGGCCGCGTCATGCAAGTCTATCCCGGACGGTGCGTGCCCCAGAACCGCACGCACCGACGAGGCCCGAAGCTCGGTCAACCAGTAGAGCAGGCCAAGGGCGTGGCTGAGTTGACCGTGCGCAAACCCGCCGCCGCCGTCAGGCGCTTCCCATGTCGAGCGCTCGGGCTGGATTGCAACATGTTGCCATTGACCAAGCGCGCCGCCGGTAAATATCGCGCGGGTGAACGAGGCCATGTGGCAGACCACATGTTCTATGTTTCCGATGCGGGCTACCATATCGCGCATTACATCGAGGCCGACTTTGTAGTTCCAGCCATAAGCCACCAGCAATTGACGGTTGGTGCGTTTTGCAGTGGCGACCAGATCCCAAGCCTGCGCGGGGTCCAGCGTCATGGGTTTTTCGACCAGCACGTGACAGCCCTTTTCCAGAAATGCCTTGGCCTGTTCATAATGGAGATGATGGGGTGATGAAATCACCACGATGTCGATATCGCGGGAGAGAATGTCCCGCCAATTCTCGGTGGCAAACGCAAATCCGAATTCATCACGTATGAGCGCCAGTTCTTGTGGTCCAAGGCGACAGACACTGTCGAGTGTCACTTCGTTCCGTGCGGCAAGCACGGGGATGTGCATTCGATAGGCAAAATGGCCGGCACCGATGACAGCAGCTTTCAAAGTCATGCACTTTTCCTGATTACAAGGTCGTATCCGACATCCTGGGAGGTTTCTTCGATGGGCTCGCCCTTAAGGCGTTTGATCACCATCTCTGCGGCGCGCTTGCCGATTTCCGAAGAACGCACCTTGATGGTGGTGAGGGGTACTGGCAGCAAGGCTGACAGATTGAGGTCGCCGAAGCTTGCTATGGCGATATCTTCGGGAATGCGAATGCCCTGGGACAGGCAGGCGAGCATCGCGCCCTGCGCAGGCAGTTCGGCCTGTATGAAGACTGCATCCGGTTTTACCGGGCGCGCCAGCAGCGACATGATCAGCTCTGCGCCACTTTCTATGGTGGTGGGGTTGGGAACCGCGACGATGTTGTCGGGTCTCACTTCGCGTCCAGCCTCGCGCATGGCAGCGAGAAAGCCGTCATGGCGGTCGGTTGCCTGATCGTTGTTTTCAAAAGCGCCGCCAACCATCACGATTTCACGATAGCCTTTGTCGATCAGGTAGCGAGTCATATCTGCAGCAGCGCGGAAATTGTCGTAGCCGACCACAATGTCGATGGCTTCATCACGCAGGTTCCAGGTTTCGACGACCGGGCCGTTGAAATTGGCCAGCATCTTGCGACAGGCGTCGGTGTGGGTAAAGCCGGTCACAACGATCGCATCAGCCTGGCGGGCGATGAAGGTGCGCACGGCCTCTTCCTCGTGATCGGTGGCACGGTCAGAGACGCCCAGCAGCATTTGCAGCCCGTTTGCGCGCATGACACTGGCCGCGCCTTGTGTAAAATCGGCAAAAAGGGAGCTGTAAAGCACTGGAACGATGACGCCTACCATGTCGGATCTTTGCGACACCAATGCGCGGGCGACCAGATTTGGCACATAGCCGATCTCATCAATTGTCTGACGCACTTTTGCGCGCGTATCAGGGTGAACAGTCTCTGGCTGGCGCAGTGCACGTGACACGGTAATGAGTGACAACCCTGCGGCTTTGGAAACGTCTTTAAGGGTGACCTTGGACTTGCCCGTATTCATGATGCGCATCCTTTCAAGGTGTGGAATCGACCTTGGCAGGGTGTCGCACAATGTTGGCAAAGGGTGTAACAATTTTTCATTGACATACGAGTATCATTGATCGTAGCGTCGCACAACAGGTAATGATATACGAGTGTCATTGTGCGATTGAGCAATTGATCGTGGTTTTAATAATTTCATTGGAGGAATGAAAATGACTTATAAATTGAATAGACGCAGATTCTTGGCTGGTACGTCAGCGGCGGTCGGGGCTGCGGCATTTCTGCCCATGAAAATCGCGAATGCGGCGTCGGGCGATTTGTCTGTGTGGAAATTTGGTGGCACCACGGCCGAGGTCGAGGAGTGGGCCAAGCGCAATGAAACATTCAATGCCGAGCAGCCAGATATCAACCTGAATTATTCCTATTTCAACGGTCAGATCCGGCGGCAGAAACTGCTGGCCGGGTTCCAGACCAACCGCATGGCTGATGTGGTCATTGCCTTTGGGCAGGACATTCCCGAATTTGCCGGTTTCGGCATGATCCAGCCGCTTGATGACATTGCCGGTGATCGCGTGGCGGGTTGGAAAGACCGCATCGTACCAGAAGTCCTGGCTTCGGGCATGCATGATGGCAAGCTCTACGGCCTGCCAACCTATGTCGACATGGCCAGCTTCCTGGCGATCAATGTTGACATGATGGAAGAGGCCGGATTTGACCGTCCACCCCGCACATGGTCGGAAGTGCGCGAATATGCCAAGGCGATGACCAAGCCCGACCGTCCTGGTATCGCATTCCCGGCGACCACAGCGCCGGTTGATATCAATATTTTCCAGGGTATCGCCTACGCCAATGGTGGCCGCGTGTTCGATGAGGAATCGGGCAAGGTGACGCTCAATGATGCCGGAATGGTGGATGCGCTACAGCTTTATGTCGATCTCATTGCAGATGGCTCGACCCCGCAAGCAACATCGCTGACAGAAACATTCTTCCGCGACACGGCACAGCTGTTTGCCCAGGGCCGGTCGGCCATGTGGATTGGTCTGTCATGGCTGAATACGCCGTGGGGCACACCCGAGGATTTGAACTGGACAGGCGCTCCCTTCCCAAGGCCTGACACACCGAGTGGAGCCTTTCCACCGGTCGCTGCCATTATGGATCCAACTGCGATCCTGATGGTGTCGGCGCGCGCCAAGAACCCGGAAGCGGCTGTCGAGTACATTGATTTCTGGTCGCAGAATGAACAGCTGAAAATCTGGGGCGGGAACCCTGAAATCGCACGCATCCCTGCAGGCAAGGCTGCCTGGGGAGAACCAGGCCTGGCCGAAGCCTGGCCGAACTGGGTTGACTCCTACAATGAGGGCACCCTGTTCGAAGGAGCAGAGCCGATGCCACGGTTCATTGGTGTTTCGGCTGTTGAAAGTGCACTTGGCACGGCAATCCAGGAAGCTGTTCTGGGGCAGAAAACGCCTCAAGAAGCCATGGACGACGCGACCAAAGCCGCACAGGCGCAGATCGACCTGCTGCGCGGCTGATGCCGATTGTCAAATATTGAACCTTGCTGCGCGGCTGGTCGCTGCGCAGCTCTTTTCCGCGCCATCCTCAGGGGGCACCTATGAATACCTCAAGCGACCGCTGGCTCGCCTATTTCATGATCTTGCCGGTGGTAGCCGCCGTTCTGGCGTTCGTTATCGGACCGACATGGGATGTTGCAACGCTGAGCCTGACGCAAGTCGTCATGGGGCAGGAGCGGGGTTTCGGAACCCTCAATAATTTCCGCGCACTGGCCGCCGATCCGATGTTCGCGCTGGTGTTGAAGAACACCGCGATCTGGATATTGGGCGGCACCATATTATGCGTGATGACCGGACTTGCCGTGGGTACGTTTCTGGCGATCGACAGCAAGATGACAACCGGGCTTCGGGCGCTGATCCTGCTGCCCTGGGTGCTGCCGGATGTTGTTACCGCTATGGCCTGGAAGTGGATGCTGCATGGCCAGGTCGGCGTGATTGGCAGCACATTGCAATCGGCGGGTCTGACCGAGCAGCAGATATCATTTCTGGGCGATCCTGATCTGGTGATGTGGACGCTGGTGGTGGTGCTGATCTGGCGCAAGATGCCTTTGGTAGCGCTTATCCTGTGTGCGGCGATCCGGTCGGTTCCCAACGAGCAGATTGAAGCCTCCCGGATGGATGGCGCAAATGCGTTTGAACGGTTCCGCTTCGTGGTGATCCCAAATATTGCGTTTTCGCTGACTGCGGTGACGGTCATTTCGATGATCTGGATTACCGCCGAGTTTGCTCTGCCATGGATCATGACCGGGGGCGGACCTGCCAATACAAGCCAGATCATGTCCACTTATATTTATCAACAGAGCTTTGAATTCTTCAGTTGGGGTGTCGCGTCCGCAATGTCGGTGGTGAACCTTGTGATGCTGATGGTGATTGTGGCGCTCTATCTTTACGTCAACCGAAAATCCTGGGCTACGGGAGCTGCATCATGAACGAATCCGCGCGCCCCTTCTATTGGGCCTTCATCAGCCTGTGCGGTATTGTTATCGCGGTCTATGTTCTGTTTCCCATCTTCTGGCTGTTTCTGGCGTCGTTCAAGACGGCTGAGGAACTGGCGCAACTGCCGATCGGGTTCTGGCCACAAGAGGCAACTTTGCAGGCTTATCGCGACCTGTTCGATAGCGGGTCGCAATCGAGCCAATTGCTGAACTGGCCGACCTTGATTTCCAACAGCTTCATCATTGCTGTGACCTCGACGATCATCGTTGTCATTCTCGGCACACTGGCGGGCTATGCCTTTGCAAGGCTGAAATTTCCGGGTCGTGATCTGATATTGGGCGGCCTTCTGGTGTCCCGCATGTTTCAGGGGGCAGCGTTGTTGTTGCCGACCTATCGGCTGATGAACTCGCTGGGGTTGCAGGACAGTCTGCTTGGTCTGATCCTGCTGTATTCCGCCTTCGGTCTTCCCTTTGCCACCTGGATCATTGCGTCCAGCCTGCGCGAAATTCCAGTGGAACTGGAGGAATCGGCCATGATGGACGGTGCCAGCCGGTTGCAGGCAATGGTGATGGTGGTGCTTCCACTGGCCACGCCCGCGCTGATTACCGCCGCGATGTGGCATTTCGTTGGGGCATGGTCGGAATTTGCCTTTGCATCAATCCTGCTGGAATCGAGTGCCAACAAGACTGTGACCATCGGACTGGCAAGTTTTGTTGAACTGTTCACGCTTGAATTCCAGAAAGTTGGCGCTGCAGCGACGCTGGTGGCCATGCCGATCATGGTCGTGTTCTTCTTCGGACAACGCTACTTCACACGCGGCCTTCTGGCTGGGGCGGTGAAGGGATGAAAATCATTTCGATTGAAGCCCGTGCGATTGACCGGGGTTTTCAGAACCAGGTTTTGCAGACCACACGCGTTGCCTCACCCATGTCACGGTTTCCCCGGTTCGGGGAAAAGCGTGCCAGCTGGATGTGGCCGACCAAGAAGGTGTTCGTGCGGGTCACGGCAGAGGATGGCACAAGCGGCTGGTCCTGTACCAATGGCGGTGAAATCGTCGCCATGATCATCAATGATCATCTGTCGCGTCTTCTGACGGGTGAACCACTGGATGATATCGCGACGCTTTGGGACCAGATGTTCTTTTCGTTATTGCCCTGCGACCGGTCGGGCTTTTCGATGATGGCGATATCGGGTGTAGATATTGCTCTGTGGGACCTGGCGGCGAAAACGCAAAATCAATCGCTGGTCGAGATGCTTGGCGGAACCGCCGAGCCCACATTGCCCGTCTATATCACCACGCCGCAGCCAGAAGTACATGGCGCGGCAGGATGGAGTGGCTTGAAAGCTGCAGCTCCGTTCGGGCCGGAAACCGGCAAGGTCGGACTGGACGCGAATGTCACATATATGCGTCAGTTCCGCGACGTGGCAGGGCCGGATGTACCGATCATGATCGATGCCTTCATGGCCTGGGATGCCGAGTACACATTGCAGTTTCTGGACGCTGCGCGTGATCTCAACCTGCATTGGGTCGAGGACCCGATCCCGCCCTATGACATTGAGGGTATGCAGCGGATCAAAGCCGAGATGGATGATTCCATTTCCCTGGCGCTTGGCAATTTTGCGTTTTCGCGATGGGATTGTGCTGATCTTCTGCGCGAAGGTCTGGTTGATATTCTGCAGCCTGATGTGGCCTGGGCCGGCGGGATCAGCGAAACGCTGCGCATTCTCGACATGGCAGATACAGCAGATATTCCTGTCATTTTGCACAATACATGCGAGCAACCCTGGGCGCTGGCGCTGGCTGCTGCGCGGCAAACTGATGCGTTGGTGGAGTTTGTCGATCGTGGCGCAGAATCGCAGCTTTACGGATTGATGGGGCCGCCAGCCATGTTCAAACAGGGCCGCGTTACCATTCCACAAGATATCAAAGGCAACCGGCCACAGCCGGATGTCGAACAACAATTCGCGCCTGCCATAGCAGGCGCACATATGGAAGGCAGGTAGCGACCGATGGGATCAGTCACACTCAATAATATCCGCAAATCCTATGGCGCTGTCGAAGTGCTGCATGGCATCGACCTGCAAGTGGAAGATGGCGAATTTACCGTTCTGGTCGGTCCGTCCGGCTGCGGTAAATCCACCTTGTTGCGCGCCATTGCAGGCTTGGAAACCATCAGTGATGGCGAGATCAGCCTGGATGGGCAGGTGATCAATCATCTGCCGCCCAAGCGCCGGGATATCGCGATGGTGTTTCAGAACTATGCGCTTTATCCACATATGACGGTTGCGAAGAATATGGGATTTTCCCTGCGACTGGCCAAGGAGTCGAAAGCAGAGATTGATCGCAAGGTTCAGGCCGCTGCCGATATTCTGGATCTTGCACCGTTGCTGGAGCGCTATCCGAAACAATTGTCCGGCGGACAGCGGCAGCGCGTTGCGATGGGGCGCGCCATCGTCCGCGATCCGGAAGTGTTTCTGTTTGATGAGCCATTGTCCAACCTGGACGCCAAGCTGAGAGTGCAGATGCGCTCGGAGATCAAGGAGTTGCATCAGCGCCTTCGCACGACCACGGTTTATGTGACGCATGATCAAATTGAAGCGATGACCATGGCCGACAAGATTGTCGTCATGCGCGGTGGTCATGTTGAGCAGACCGGGTCTCCGCTGGAGCTTTACGACAGACCGGTGAATGTATTTGTTGCCGGGTTCATCGGTTCGCCTGCCATGAATTTCATTGAAGCTGTGGTGCAGGGTGGAAACGTCCTCACATCCGATGGTGCCATGTTGGGTCCAGCGCCGGAAAGCCTGTCTGACGGTGCGCGTGTCACTGCTGGCATTCGGCCCGAAGATATCATTCTGGCCGACAGTGGTGCGGAGGCGAAGGTTGGCCTGATTGAACCCACTGGTGCAGAAACGCAACTGACTTTGCGGATGCAGGGCGCTTCGATGGTGATGACCACGCGGGACCGGATAACACTGTCGCCAGGCGATGCCGTGCATATACGGGTGGCAGAGGGCAAGTTGCGTCTCTTCGACATTCAAAGTGAAGCCGCAATCCGATAGGACGGGGAAAACTGCCATGAAGATCACGGACATTCGGGTTATTCGCTTTCGAACGCATGCCGACCGCTGGGACATAGGCCATGGCCGTCTGATCCCCAATGCAGAGGTCATCCAGACGGTTACCTGCATTGATACCGATGAGGGTGTGTCAGGTTATTTCCTTGGTGGTGGCAAGCATGGCGATCAGGATGGCATGACGCGTGACGAACAGGAACTGATCGAGGGGCGCATTCGCACAATGCTGATCGGCACTGATCCGCTGGATCGTGAAACTGTCTGGAAGTGGATGTGGGTGGCCAATCTGTCTGAGGTGGCTTCAAGCGTCATCGATCTGGCTCTGTGGGATCTGGCAGGGCGCGTGTTCGGCCAGCCAGTTTATAAGGTGATGGGCGGCGCACGTGACCGGGTGAAGGCCTATGCCTCAACCTATCCCAATATTGGCAAGCCACAGGTCTATGCAGACCATGCTCTGGCTTGCAAAGCCGAAGGCTATCAAGCCTATAAAATTCATCCACACTACTTCTGGAATCCGGATACAGGTCAGCCGACGAATGGCCGTCCATCCAATATTCGTGCCGATATTGAAACCGTGAACCTCGTCCGCGAGGCTGTGGGGCCTGAGATGGTGCTGATGTATGATGTTTGGGGCACCTATCACACGATCGAAGAAACGATCAAAGTCGGACGCGAGTTGGAGAAGCTTGACTTCTACTGGTTCGAGCATCCGATGCCGGAATATCGTGTCGAAAGCTATGTTCGCTTGTGCCGTGAATTGTCGATACCAATCCTTGCCCCGGAAATTGCTGCCGGTGGTGTGTTTACCCGTGCAGAATGGATTTTGCGTGGCGCGTCTGATATGAGCCGCATGGATGTTCGCAGGGGTGGCATTACCGGCTGCCGCAAGACTGCCATTGTCTGTGAAGCCTTTGGCATCCGTTGTGAAATTCACATGGCTGGCTGGGGCAATCTGCAGGTTATGGGGGCCACATCGGAAGATACCAGCGAATGGTATGAGAAGGGTCTGCTGGCCCCCGGTGTCAATTATGATGCGCCGCATCCCTATCTGACCCGGAACTGCGATCCGATGGATGCGGATGGCACGATTGCCCTGCCGGAGATGCCGGGCCTCGGCTACGATATCATCTGGGATTACATTACAGAAAACCAGGTCGCGTCATGACACTTTTTCGGCAAGCGTGGCGCATGCGACTGCGCAGTGGAAGCGAAGCAGACTATGATGCTGCACATGCGCAGGTGTGGCCTGAACTGATCGCCGAGATGCGTGCGGGCGGCGTGGAAGTTTTCGTCATTTACCGCTCTGGTCTGGAGCTTTTTGCATTTCAGCAACGCAGCACACCGTTTCCCGGACCCGACACCAAACCAACAAAAACCATGGAAAACTGGTGGCGGAAAATGCAGCCATTGATGATGACCGGCACTGATGGCCGCCCGGTTCGAGAGATGTTGAGCGAAGTTTTTGTTTTTGATCATGAAAGGGCAAAGTCATGAGCGGTCTTGAGGGCATTGTTCCCATATTGTTGACGCCATTCGACACCGAGGACAGAATTGATTTCGACAGTCTTGCGCGTGAAGTCGATGAGACGCTGGATGCCGGGGTTCATGGTGTCGGCGTTGCAATTGGCAGTGAGGTTTTCAAACTGACCCGAGACGAAAAGACCGCGCTGTTGTCCGCTGTTGTGAAACAGGTTGACGGTCAGGTGCCGGTCATCATGAACACCTCCGCACCCGGCACGGCGGTGGCTGTCGAACTGGCCAGAGATGCCAAAGATGCCGGTGCGGACCGGCTCATGATCTGGCCGCCGGACTTCTTCCCGGCAGATGCAGAGAGTGTCACCAGACATATTTACGCCATCGCGTCTGCGACCGGTCTTCCCATCATCTTGCAGGATGTTCCACAATCACCGATCCCGCCAGCGCTCGCGCTTGCAATCGCGGACAGGGTGCCGCAGGTCGATACCATCAAGGTGGAAACACAGCCAACAGTCGCCCAGGCAGCGCGGATGGCTTCTGCTGCTGGCACACGTCTGGCTGTGCTTGGCGGGGCAGGGGGCGGAACCCTGATTGAAGAATACCGGCGCGGCGCGCGTGGCACCATGCCGTTTGCCAGCCAGGCCGGGGAGTTCATGGCCGTTTGGAACTGTCTGGAAGCCGGCGACGAGGATGGCGCAGAGACAATTCTGGAAAACTGCATTTTGCCAGTCAGCCGTCTTGGTTTCCAGTCCGGTGACATGTTCTACCATGTTCACAAAGCCATTTTGCAACGCCGAGGCGTGTTTGACACTGCAGTGGTTCGCGCCCCGACATGCCCTCCGGATGAGATTTCGTGTGGTGAATTGAACCGGCTACTAGATCGTCTGGAGCGATATGTGTTGGCTTGATGATCAGCGCGTCCTGGAACGACATCACTGCAGCTTCCGTGGCAAAGACCTGCATGACTCGGGGAACGGTCACTTTTGCTGCGTGCGCGTTGTGCCTTCCTGATTGATAGGTACAGAGAGTGCAGACATGCCATCGATTGTGGAGAGAATTCCGTCGATCACAACAAGGAAGGGCTCATAAGTCATATGGCCTGTGGTTCCATGTGGGCCGAACACAGCGACGTTGTGCCCCAATCCGATACTCCGGGAGTTCTCCAGGATTGATGGGGTGTCCACAAAAATTTGACGGACAATATTATTCCTGTCGATTTCGACATAGTTTGTGTCTGCAAGGGATAGTTTTGTCCCAGCTCTGAAGTGCACAGAGCCATGGGCTGCATCAGCTGGATGCATATGATCAAGCGCAATTTCAGCAGCAAGGTTTGCAAGCGGTTTGCTGGGTAAAATGGCATTGTGAATGACGCCAGCGCCCATGCCGATAATCGGATCATCAAGAATGCAAAGCCCGGCATCAGAGCGCTGGGCGATATTTGCACTGTTCATGGCGAACATTTTTCGATCAGCCGTGAGGACCAGAAATCCTGCATCGGCGTCCGGGGCTTCCGCAAGCACCGAGGACATGGCAAACAAAGGCTCGGTGCCCGATTCAATAAGTTCAAGTACGCTTTGGTTCAGCGCCTTGCCAGATGGGCCTATTGTATTTGGCATCCGGTGACCTGTGACCAACCCTACACCTGCTTTTGCAACAGTGAAGTTTTCCAAAGGCTCGGGCCTGTTTGGTCCGCTTGACATCAAGGCTGCAAACTCGGCCTGTGCGAATTCAACCGGCAGGTCGGAGCCAGCCAGAAGGCCGCGTGTGCCGCCTCTTTGACAGGTCAAATGCTTCAATTCACCTTGTGGTGTAATCACGGCCAAACTCACGAAGCCGCTAATCGCGCCTCTGCCGACCGCTTCAACCGATTTCAGCGCGGTCAAACAAGCACTCCCAGCGGACGGTCCGTATGTTGCTATACCGATGGTCATGTTGCCACCCAATGACCGGGTTGAAGCTCTTGCAGCGGGCCGGCATCCTTCAGCAATGGAAGCTCCACCCTCAGCTTTTGTGACTTTTCCGGATCAGGCTTTGGTGCTGCCGACAAAAGTGCAATCGTGTAAGGGTGTTGCGGGTGATGAAGAATTTGGGCCGTTGGTCCCAGTTCAAGGATCTGGCCACCACGCATGACAGCTACACGGTCTGATATTTTTCCAACCACCGCCAGATCATGCGAGATGAACAGCATGGTAAGGTCGAGTTCCTTTTTCAAGCGTAGCAATAAATCTAGCACCTGAGCTTGAATTGAGACATCCAGTGCAGACGTGGGCTCGTCAGCCACCAGGATTTTCGGACTACATGCCAAAGCTCTTGAAATGGCAATGCGTTGGCGTTGACCACCTGAAAATTCATGAGGATACCGTTCAGCCATGTCGGGGCTGAGTCCGACCTGTTCAAGCAGTGCGCTGACCTGTTGTCGGGTTTGAGATGACCCGATCTTCTTGTGGATACGGATCGGTTCCTCGATGGCGCGCCCAATCCTGAAACGTGGATCAAGAGATGAGTAGGGGTCCTGGAAAATCATCTGAATGTCGCTGCGGGCCTCGCGCAGAGCCTCTCCCTTCAAGGACAGGAAATCCTGTCCGTTGACCATGACATTTCCGCTGTCGACTGTGAGCAAACGGGTTATTGCCCTTGCGAGGGTGGATTTACCGGAGCCGCTTTCTCCAACAATCGCGAGGGTTTCGCCTTGTCGGACGCTCAAAGACACATTGTTCAGGGCTCTGGTCGTTGCATGGCTCCGCCAGAAACCATTTTTCTTTGAAAATGACTTCTTTAAATTCCCAACTTCAAGGATCGGCGCATCAGCATCGGCACGTTCCTGCGGTCCCGCGATGTCGGCATCCAGTCTGGGTACCGCGGCGAGCAATGCCTTCGTGTACGCGGCTTTGGGATTGGCAAACAACTCTCGTACCGGTGCTTCTTCCACGCCTTTTCCGTGTTTCATAACCAGAACACGGTCAGCGGTTTCTGCAACGACTCCCATGTCGTGAGTAATCAGCAACAGGCCGATATTTGTCTCTTCCACCAGGCCTGTCAGCAAGTCGAGAATTTGAGCCTGCACAGTGACATCGAGGGCGGTTGTTGGCTCATCGGCAATGATCAGGTCTGGTTCAAGCAGCATGGTCATGGCAATCATGACACGCTGTCGCATCCCTCCAGAGAATTCATGTGGGTATTGACCCAAACGTGATTGCGGTGAAGGGATACCAACACGGTCCAGCATCTCGACGGCTTTCCTGTCCGCCTCTCTCTGGTTTGCCAGACCATGTACGATCAAGGCTTCCGTCATCTGCAAACCAATTGTCAGTACCGGGTTCAGGGCAGACATTGGTTCCTGGAAAATCATGCCGATGCCAGTTCCCCGTGTGAGTTGTCTTTCCTTGTCTGTTTGCGCAAGAATATTCACGCCCTGAAATTGCGCTGACCCTGAGGTTTTGGCACCGTCTGGCAATAATCCCATAAGTGCCTTGGCGGTCATGCTTTTTCCTGATCCGCTCTCTCCGACGATCGCCAGAATTTCTGCCGTATTTACATCAAATGACAGGTCTGAAACCACGGTTTTCAGTGCACTGTTCAACGGCAAGGCAATTGACAGTTTCTCCACCGATAGCAGGGATGCTGGCATCATCGATCTCTCTCTTTGGGATCCAGTGCAGTGCGGAACCCATCACCAAGCAGGTTGAAGCCCAGGACAGTGATGGCAATTGCAACGCCGGGAATGGTCATCAACCAAGGCGCGCGATTGATATAGTCTCTGGAGCCGGCAAGCATATAGCCCCATTCCGGGGTTGGTGGTTGCGCTCCCAGACCCAGAAAACTCAATCCTGCTGCTGCGAGAATGGCTGTGGATACTCCCAGGGTTGCGACCACGATCATTGTCGGCAGCACATTGGGTAACAAGTGATGAAACACCATGCGAAATGGTCCGGCACCGGCTGCGATGCTAGCTTCAAAATATGGTTTTGAGACTTCGACGAGGGAGGCCGAATAACAGGTGCGGGCATAAAACGGTATTCCGGCAATGGCGACTGCCAGAACCGCATTTTGCAGACTTGGTCCTAAAACTGCCACGCAGGATAATGCAATGAGTGTTTCCGTAAAGGAGAACAGAATATCCGAACTGCGCATCAGCACGGTTTCAATCCAGCCACGGCAATATGCAGCGACCATTCCCAGAAGCATGCCGATCGTAAGTGAAATGCCGACTGCAACGGCCCCGATGAGCAGGGTCAATCGACTTCCATAGAGAATGCGTGACAGCATATCGCGACCGAACTCATCAGTGCCCAGCAGATATGTGCCACCAGGAGGCAGAAACCTTGGACCAGACCCCATCTTGGTGGGATTGTAGGGAGCCAGAAAATCAGCTCCAAACGCGCAGACAATCAAGACGGCGACAATAAGTAGGCCGACGAATCCATTGGGTGTGCGAACCAGTCTACGCCAGAAACCGTGCTTGGCTTGAACTGGCTCAGATGATCGGTGTGGCATTGATGTGGCGGATCCGCTCATGTTTGGCTCCGCCGGATGCGTGGATCGATGAACGCATAAACCGCATCCAGCATGATGGAAACGAAAACCACCACGACGGCAAAGGTCAGAATAAATCCCTGGATGATGGGATAATCGCGCTGAAAGATTGCTTCCACAGCCATCCGGCCAACTCCGTTCCAGGAGAATATGTTTTCAACGACGATGGCCCCCCCCATCATGAAGGCAAATTGCAGACCCATCATGGTGATGATGGGTATCAACCCGGCGCGCAGGACGTGGCGGCGCAGCACCAGCTTTTTGGGCAGGCCTTTCGCGATGGCGGTCTGAACGAAGTCCTGGCTCAGGACGTCGATCATGGAGGACCGTGTCAACCGTGCAAAAATTGCCGCATTCGAAAGGCCCAGAGTGAGAGCTGGCAATACAAGATTCAACGGTCCACCTCCGCTAACCGGAAGCCATCCCAAGTCAACCGCGAAGTAAAACAGCAAGATCAATCCGAGCCAGAAATGGGGCATTGAGATTCCAGCAATTGCTGTAATCATCAGGGTCACATCCCAGATTGTTCCCTGCTTGTAGGCTGCGAAAAATCCGATTGGGACGCCGATCAAAATGGCTATCGCCATGGCGGCAACGGCTAAAACGAGGGTGTTCGGCAGACGCTGTAAAATGACATCGAGGACTGGCTGCCCGCCGCGGATGGTGTTGCCCAGATCGCCTTCCAGAAGACGGCCTATGAACATTGCGTATTGAACAGGAATGGATTTGTCCAATCCAAGGCTTTTGCGCACTTCTTCCATCTGTTCAGGTGTCGTTCCCTGACTCTGCGCATACATGATCTGTACCGGATCGCCAGGCACGAGATGAATGAGCAATGTGACGAGAATGGTTGTCACGAAGATGGTCAGGAATCCCATTGTCAGGCGACCAGCGAGAAAGGACAACATGTTTGATCAGTCTCCGTGAAAGGTCTGGTTGCCCCGCATGATGAACATGCGGGGCTGTCTGGACTTAATCTTCGATCTTGATGTCGCTGAAGATCGGATACACAAAAGGTGCAACGTGGAAATTTTTCACTTCAGGGCGAACTGCAAAGACCCATTCCCAGCCAGGTGTGTAAAGTGGTACATGAATGGCGTTGGACAGAAGATATTTGAACGCTTCCTGAACCTTGGCTTTGCGCGCTTCCGGATCCGTCAGAACACGGGTTTCATCCAATATGGCATCAAGTTCCGGGGAGGTGTATCCGCGATAGGCACCTGGAGTGTGCCAAAGGGCATAGAGGATGTCAGGATCATACCAGGACCAGGTCATCATATCCATGCTGCCTGTGGTGCCTTCCGTATTCTCATTCTCCTGCCGGACACGCGCATTCAGAGAGCCGATATCCATGATTTCGATACTTGCCTTGATGCCGACTTCCGCCAGTTGGGCCTGAAAGACTTCGCCGAGTTTCTGGCGGTTACCGCCAGTCCAGACCAGAAGCGCTGTTTCAAGCGGATTTGACTCGCTGTAACCCAATTCAGCGAGAAGCTCTTTTGATTTTTCAGGGTCGTATGCCGGACGGTATTCTGCACAGAAATCCTGATCATTGCCAAAGACACCGCGTGATACAGGGCAGTTTTCCGGGATGGACAGATCGCCGTATATCAGGTTGATAGCTGCTGCTGCGTCTGTGGCATGTGCCACGGCCAGACGGGCACGTTTGTCATTGAAGGGTGGACGGTGAACTGCGAATTCCCAGAAGACGTTCTGGCCGGTGTTTTCCGCGACCATGATCTGCAGATCGCCGGACTCCCTTATCGCTGCAACATCATCAAATGGGGGTTCAGCAATGTGCACTTCGCCTGTTTTCAGTGCTGCAAAGCGCGCCTGAGGCTCAGGTACAGTGGTGATGATGAGACCGTCCATGTATGGCGCGCCTGGATTCTCGGCGAGTTTGCCAAAATTCTTGTATTCAGGATTTTTCTCGAAGACAATCTTGTCGCCTTTGGTCCAGGATACCAGTTTCCAGGGGCCGGAACCGATGGCCGTGTCTGTACCAAAACCGGCCGCGTCTTCATTTGAATCGCAGATGATGGATGAAAAGCTGTCCGCTAAAAACGGGATGAGCGCTACGAAAGGGGTTTCCAGAGTCAGTTTTACGGTGAGGGGGTCGATTACTTCCGCGCTGCTGATTGGACCCCAACTGCCTTTGGTGAGACTCGGCTTTTCACTATCAAACGCCGTGTCGATCGTATATTTCACGTCGTTGGCGTCCAGCGGCGTTCCGTCGTGGCATGTCACACCTTCGTTGAGTGAAAAGGTGTATTCTGTCCCTGTATCATTGGATGTCCAGGATTTGGCCACATGAGGCACTGGGTGGCCGTCTGCATCTACTGCCAAAAGCGTGTCATACATCAGGCTCCAGACCTGCAACGACAGCGTACTGGTGGCTCTGTGTGGATCAAGCGAGTCAATGTCGCCATATCGCGCCCAGACGATATCCTTTGCTCCTGCCCCTGCGACAGAACCGCCTAGGCTGAGGGCTAATATCCCTGCACAAATGGCATGTTTACCTAAAAATTTTTGCACTTTGTAACTCCATTGTTTTCGTATGAGTTGCGGTGAAAGCGGCGCGCAGAAACAGATCAACGACAAGACTGTCGCCGATGAAAAAACTGCTGCTCCACTCGAAATTTCTACATTTGGTGTTGTGAAGCGATCTGGATATCGCTGACCCAAACGCTAGTGAAGACCGGCTAAACGGTCAAAGAAATTTCATGATTGATGAAAGTATTTTCAAAAATGAATCATTTGCCCGCTGAACAAGCGTCCAATCGTGCAAGATAGATTTTAAAAGTCGCCGGCCAGAGAGCCGCCCCACTCATCGTGGATGCTTTCGATATAGCGCATGCGTTCCACAGATTTTTGCCCTAACCGACTCGCTACTGCGACGCACAGATAGGTCAGCAATGAAACTGGAGCCGCTACGGAATCAAACAGAGATACGCCCTGCGTTCGGCATCTCAATATGATGGCTGCAGATTCCGAGATGCCAGCGGAAGCCTGATCGGTCAGGTAAATGACCTTCGCACCACTGATGATCGCCGACCGCATGATGGAGCGCAGGCTGGGCGTCTTGCGGCCAACGCCCAGAGCAATGACCGCGTCGGTTTCTTCTATGGAGGCAAATTCCTCAGGAACCGAGAACCCTCCAATAGGGATCATCCGGATATCGGGCTTCACCTTGATCAATTGGGATCTTGCGAAATGGGCAAGGGGGTAGTTCTCACCGAAGCCAACAACCCATATTTTCTCTGCGCGTGCCAATTGCATCACCGCGTCGTTTAACTCATCGCTGCGAATGGCCTCGATTGACTTCACCAGGTTCTGCACATCATTTGCCAGATGATCTGCCAGTTCGCTGCGGCCGGACTTCTTTTCCAAGGGATGCGAAAAAACGCGTTTGCCGCCTTGATCAGATATGTCCCCTGAGCGTGCCAGATGCTGAGCGGTTCGAAAACTGGGATAGCCAAGACGTTTGAAAAACCGCGCTGTGGTTGCTTTGGAAACCCCGGCGATTTCAGAAATATGGGCGGCGGTGTTAAGCGCAATGATATCAGGCTGTTCCAAAAACAGGTCTGCCAGATGTCGTTCATTGCGCGTGAGATCGTCGAAAATCTCAAGAATGCGTTGTGAGAGGCTTGTCTCGGTCATGGCGGTTTGTTTCAAAAATGATGGTTTTGCCTGCATTTGAAACAATCGTTTCGTTTTTGGAACGTTTTGTCCAGCGCTATGTGAAATCTATGGTCAAATTTTTTGCAGGTCAGATTTTCATCAACTCGATGAACACATCTGTGCCGTTTTCAACTCTCTCTCAGCAGATCAGCATGTCCGGGCAGATGAAACTGCGGACAGCAGCGTTACATTTGTTGCGGCAAGAAAGGACTCAACTTTCATGAGATTTCTTGCTAGATGCAACCAAACTTGAGGGGCGTTTATGAGTCGATTGACAATTTTACTAACCGCGTTGGTTCTGCTGGGTGCATGTGCCAAGCGGCCAGACGCTATCGTGCCTGTGAATATTCCGATGGCATCCTATTCGAATATGGGATGTTCGAAACTGGCAGCCGATCTTGTTGACGAGCAGGAAGCGTTGGCGGCTCTGTCCAAATCCCAGAACAGAGCGGCTACAAGTGATGCTGTTGGTGTGTTCTTCGTTGGTGTTCCTGCCGGGTCTTTGACCGGTGGTGACAAGGAAGGGCAGATTGCTGTTTCCAAGGGCAAGGTTCAGGCAATGGAAGCTGCCATGAGGCAACGCGGCTGCTAGGCCTCTGAAAAAAAATGCAGCGGGTCAGGCGGGGGATTTACAGGATTGGCGTGTGATGAGTTCCGGCTGGAAGATTGCGTGGTGCGGGTCGGCGCCTTTGCCTGCGATGCGATCCTGCAGGATTGAGAAGGCCGTGGCAGCCATGGCTTCGATGGGCTGACAGATGATTGTCAGGGTTGGCCGGAAAGCGGTGGCCCAGGAAAAATCATCAATACTGACAACCGAGATATCCTGTGGCACGACGAGATTGCTGTCTGCGATTGCACGCATCAGGCCGATCAGCATCTGGTTGTTTGCGACAAAGATCGCTGTCGGGCGCTCGGTGAGGGCGAGCAGTTTCTGTCCCGCAATATAACCGGTCTGCTCGCGGAAATCGCCATGCTCAATGAAGCTAGGAGGGACGGTCAGTCCGGCACTTTTCATGCTCTGGAGAAACCCTGCCTGGCGTTGTTTTGCCGGCTCCTGCACCAATGGACCATTGATGATTGCGATGCGTTTGTGGCCGAAGGACAGGATATGCTGTGTTGCAATGACTGCCGCCTGAAAATTGTCCAGCATGATGGTGTCGAAAGCCATGTCAGGCATCGCGTTGTTGGCAACGACAAGTTTCATCGGGCCGCAATCAGCATTCAGTGTCTGATAATCCTGTTCCCCTCCCGTTGGACACAGGATTGAACCGACGACCTGATTGGACCGCATGTGGCGTAAAAGGTTTTTCTCTCGTTTTGTATCGGCGTCGCTGATGCCGAGCAAGCAAGTTTGGCCGTGTTCAATCGCGTAGCGCTGCACATGTTCAACGAATTCCGTGAAAAACGGATTGGTGATATCTGGAACAATAAGCCCGATGAGAGAGGTGCGCCCGCGTTTCAGACCACTTGCAATCGAATTCCGATGATAACCAAGCTCATCAATGGCGGCGAGCACCCTTTGCTTCAGGACGGGGCTTACAGGTTTGACGCCAGACAGGGTGGCGGAGACAGTGGTGACACTGACCCTGGCCTTGCGGGCGACGTCTTTCATGGTTGCCATTGAGACAAGAACCCTGTGTTTTGCATTCAGATGGCATGTACAGCAAATGTCTCCGCTTGCGTCAAAAAATCCAGATGCAAGCGGAGTTTATCACAGTGATGGTACGGTCTAGTTCCACCAGCCCGCCTGTTCGCGCTTGGGCTGGCGCACAATCTGACCGCTATCGTTCTGAGCCTCGATTTCCAGAAGGTAGCGATGTTCCGGAGACATGCGCTCATAGAGTTCCGGTGTGAGGTAGTCTATCTGGGTCAGTTGCTGTGGAAGGTCACGGCGTGTGTAGGTGAGGTGCAAGACACGGCGCGGGTCAGCAGAGTGTTTCAGCGTGCCGCTGTGCCACAGGGAAGAGTTCATCAGAACCACTGAACCGGCCTTCGCTGTTACAAAGGTTTCCTGAGGGTGGGCGGCACTGAAATCCTCCGGGATATTGGTTTTCAATTCGTCGGGTACATCTTCCGGCTCCCAGTCACCCTGATTGACGACAGGTACATTGATGGGGGCCCATTTGTGAGAGCCCGGCACGACGCGGGTCGGGCCGTTTTCCAGCGTGATATCGTCAAAAGCCACAACAGCATTCAGAACCCACCAGTCATCAGAAAACTTCTTGGGGACGTCAGTGTGATAATCCTGATGGCCGAACCCCTGATTGGGATCGCGCAGATTTGCACCATGAACCTTGAATTCGCCCAGTAGATAATTGCAGGCTGCAAGGACTTCGGGGATCTCCAGACATTTGTCGAAAGCTTCCGATTTATTGAAGATATTGGAGATGCGCCGGGCACCTGGCTCAATATGTACCTCGTGGCCACCCTGATCCTTTTCGCTGGCAATGATGTCTTCGAAAGCCTGCGCCATGGTAGCGCATTGCTCTGGCGTCAGAACATTTTCCACAATGTAGAAACCATCTGAATCGAGCGCGTCCTTTTGCGCCTGAGAGATGTGTTCAGGCCTGGTGTTCAGGGCCCGAATGACTTGTTTTGAATACATGTTTTTCCTCCAAGATTCTGGTGCTGGCCGCGACTTGTGCTCATCAGCTTTGCATTTTGGCTTGTTAAACGTAACGTTACGTTCACTGTTAGCGTAACGTTACGCTAAATCGTTGTCAAGAACCCGAATACCAAGCAATGAGCCTAGGTTCGGGCTCTGACTATGCGGTCTCGTCAGCTTCCCGGGTGGCCTCTGCGACGATTTCGACCAAGCGCTCAATGACCGGGTATCGCCGGGATGAACGCCGCATATAGGCGCCAGCCAGCTTACGGCTGATTGCAGGATCAGGTGTCACCAACGTCACTCCTTCCGCATCCAGAATGGGCTTCAACTGGACCGGTAGAAGCATTGCATAATCGCTTTGCGCGACCAGCTGAAATCCCAATGTGAATGTTGAAATTCGCATGACAATATCAGGTGATGGCAATCCCTGTGCCTCGAAATAGGTGCGCATCATTTCTTCATTGTCCAGGCCGTCGCTGTAGAAAATCCACTTTGTATTCGCAAGATGTCTTGGATGGAGCAGTTTTTCAGTCAATGCGGGATGGTTTGCACGCAGCAATATCCCCTGTTCGACGGTTGTGAGGGGAATGAACTGGACCTGATCATCGTCTGCCAGATGCTCGGTTGTGCCAAACATCAAATCCAGGTTGCCTTCGCGGATTTTTGGCAGGTTTGTGGTGTTCAGATCGGTTGATAAAGTAATGCTGGTCTGCGGGAATTCAGCCATGAGTTGGCACAGGGCCGAAGCAAGATAGCGCATTTGAAAGAGTGGCCCCGAGCCGATGCGCAATTCATCAAGGTGACCCGATTCAAAGGATCGGATGGCTTCAGCTGCTTGCAGGAACTCGTGTTGTATGCGCCGCGCATAGGGCAGAAGCTGGTGGCCGGATGCAGTCAGTTGCACGCCACGTGGGAGCCGTTCCAGCAGTCGACACTGATGCTGCGCTTCCAATTGCTGCAGTCGCTTGGTCAGGGTTGGTTGCGTGATGTGCAATTGCGCAGCGGCTGCCGTAATATTTCCGGTTTCCGCAATTGTCAGGAAGGTCAGGAGATTTCGATCCATTCAATTTCTCTATGGCAAGTGGTAAAACTTTTCATTTTTTGAATTTCACAGATTTGTCTAGCTTTGACCAACAGAAATTTCGTTTGGGAGGACGAGTGGCATATGCGGACGGTTTTTGTTCTGTTTGATTCCCTGAACCGTGCGGCGCTTGGTGCCTATGGTGGCGATGCGGTCGCAACGCCGAATTTTGATCGATTTGCGAAACGATCCGTGACGTTTGACAAGCACTATGTCGGGTCGCTCCCATGCATGCCTGCACGCCGTGACATGCATACAGGCCGCCTCAATTTCATGCACCGGCCGTGGGGCCCGCTGGAACCCTTTGACAATTCCTTTGCCAAATTGTTGAGCGAGAAGGGTGTTTACAGCCACATTGTTTCAGACCATCTGCATTATTTTGAAAATGGCGGCACTGGTTACGTGAATGCGTTTGACAGCTGGGATTTCATTCGTGGTCAGGAATATGACACCATCAAGGCTTTGAGCCAGCCGCCAATCGAGCGGTTGCGTGAGAAATTCGATGAGCGTCATTATCCAATGGCTGATCTGCCCAAGACCGGCAGTGTGACCAAGGGAAACAGCGGGACTGATGCGTGGCGACGGTCACGGCATGCGATCAACACGCTTTCCATAGAGGATGAACAGGATTATCCAACCGCCAAATGCTTCAAAAGTGCGTTTGAATTTCTCGACAACAATAAATCATCTGATGACTGGTTCTTGCAGGTTGAATGTTTTGACCCGCATGAACCATTCACTGCCCCGGCGCGCTTCAGGGAAGCCAGTGACAGTGGATATAACGGGAAAATTCTGGACTGGCCCCTTTATGAAAAGGTCACGAATTCGGCTAAAGAAGTTGCAGAAATTCGTGCCAATTATGCCGCGCTGGTGGCGATGTGCGATGAGTATTTTGGAAGGCTTCTCGACTGGTTTGACGCGGAAGATGCCTGGTCTGATACTGCATTGGTGCTGACGACTGATCATGGTTATCTGTTGGGAGAGCATGAGTGGTGGGCCAAGAACAAAATGCCTTACTATGAAGAGATTTCTCATATTCCGCTGATGATCTGGCATCCTGAAGCGACCAGTGCGCAAGGCAGCCGCTGTGCAGACTTGACACAAACCACCGATCTGATGCCGACGATCCTGGATTTTCATGACGTCCCGATTCCGGAAGAGGTAACGGCACATTCTCTGAGGCCGCTTCTGGATGGTGACAAAAGCGGGCGTGAGACAGCTATTTTGGGCATGTTTGCGGGGCCAATTTGTGTAACTGATGGCCGTTACAGCTATTATCGCTTCCCGGATGCGGCACAGGAGGCACCGCTACAGGCCTATACGGTGATGCCATCACATCTGGAACGGCCTTTCTCAATGGAGGAGTTGAAGTCGGCAGAGCTGGTTCCGCCGTTTGATTTCACCAAGGGGGCGCCGGTGATGCGGTATACGCTGGACCTTGATGTTGGCGAGACAGGCCTTGCCTGTGTGGCCAATTGGGGGGCAGGTTCATGTCTGTATGATCTGGACTCTGACCCCAAACAGGAAACCCCGATTGATGATCCGGCAATCGTGGAGTGGCTCAACCAGTGCATTGTTGATCAATTGCAACTGCATAATGCGCCAGAAGAAATCTTTGCTCATTACGGATTGGAACAGGCACGTATGGCTGTACCACTGTGACGCCAGACTAAATTGACGAACCGGCCTTATCTAAAACGGCCAACTTTTGTGGGAGGACTTTATGTTAAGAAAACTAATCGTTGCAGGTGCGCTTGCGGCCATGACTTTGGGGACCAACCCGGTTCATGCTGAATTTCCGGAACGGACAGTGGAGAACATCTTTCCATGGTCTGCCGGGACCGCACTTTCTGTCAGCCAAGTGATTGCGAAAGCCATGGGCGAGGAACTGGGCGTATCAGTGCCCGTGATCTCTACACCCGGTGCTGCTGGCACCAAGGCTTTCATTACGGCCATGAACCGCCCAGCGGATGGCTATACAATTTTTGATGGTTATGTAGCGCCTCTGGTGTTGCAGCCTGTCCTTGGCAATGCAGATTGGACATACAAGGATTTCAAACCACTGCATTCGGCAGTTTCCAATGCGTTTTCCATTGGCGGACGTAAGGGCGAAACCCGGTGGACCGACTTTGAAGGCCTGATGGCATATGGCAAGGCCAATCCGGGGAAGCTGCGTTACTCATCAGGTTCACGCAATAATCTGCCGCATATGGTGATCGCCAAAGTGCTGCAGTCCTATGGTGTTGTTGCCCAGAACATTCCTTACAAAACCGATGGGGATGCGCGCAAGGATCTGAAAGCTGGCGTTCTGGATTTCTCATTTGTGAATGTGGGTGCCTATTTGCAGGACAAGGAAGGATTTGAAATTCTGCTGGTGCTGTCCGAGTTGCCGGGTGCCAAGGCGTCTTATGACGGTGCGCCAAGCATAACGGATCTCAAGATTGATCTGGGCCTGTCCGGACTTGCACCAATGGGCTGGACATGGTGGCTTGTTCACAAGGACACACCGGATGAGGTTGCCGATGTGTTGCGGGCAGCGATGACACGGGCCATGAACCGTGATGATGTGAAGGAGCAGATTTCACGGGTCGGGTTTGTGCCGCTGGATTGGGATCATACCCAATATGATGAAATCGTTGGTCCTGTTGCAGGGCAGCTTGGTGCAATGAGCAACGCGCTGGCCTGGGAAGAAGAAGAACTGAAAAAACTGCGCTGAGGATAATGACCGCAATGTTGGGCAATAAACAGGTGAACTGGCTGGTGATCGTGTTCTTTGCCGTCATCATTGCGGTGGTTTTCCGGCAGATACATACCTCGATGATGGAACAGGGGATCGCCACTGGCGGTCCCTATGACAATGCAGCGGCATATCCGCGCGCGATTGCCATCATCATCGGCATGCTGGTGATGTTTCAGGCGGCCGTGAACTGGTTCAAACGGCGACCGGTCAGCCCCGAAACCGACCTCACTCTCGAGCAGGCCTATCGGCCAATGGCCCTGCTTGGCATATTTGCGCTCTATCTGGGGCTGCTGGGTGTTCTTGGCTATCATCTGACGACAACGCCGATGATCATTGCCTTGCTGCTCGTCTGCGGCGCGCGCCCATCCTTGCATATAGTTGTGACGGCGCTTCTTATCGCGTTCGCTTTGGCGTATTTTTTCGAAGCCCATTTGAAGGTCGTGTTGCCCGGCGGCATCTATGGCCTCAATATTCCGTGGTGATTTAAGTCATGCTGGTTGATTCACTGGTCGCGGGTTTCGGCCTGTTCATGACACCCCTGGCGCTGGGGCTGACACTGCTTGGCGTCTTGTTTGGGCTTCTGGTTGGTGCCTTGCCGGGGCTTGGGCCCTTGATGGGGATCATCTTGCTGTTGCCCGTTGCCATTGGGCTGCCGCCTGTGGCGGCGATGGGGTTTCTCATTGCCATCTTTGTGGGTGGATCCTGTGGCGGATCGATTTCCGCCATATTGCTGCGCATTCCCGGTACACCGCTGGCCGCTGCGACGTTGTTTGACGGCTATCCGATGGCGCAGAAGGGGCGGGCTTCCGATGCGATTGGCATAGCCATTTCCGCTTCCGCGCTGGGCGGGCTGTTTGGCGGTCTTGTGCTGATTTTTGCCGCGCCAGCACTGGCACGGGTTGCCAGCAATTTTGCGCCTCCCGAATACACCGCTCTGGCCATTACCGGGCTGATTGCCATTGCTGTGATTTCCGATGGGTCGCTGGTGAAGGGGCTGATTGCAGGTGGCTTCGGATTGTTGCTGGCGACGATCGGAACCGACGAATTTTCCACCGGTTACCGTTTCACGTTTGGCACACACCATATGTTGAACGGATTCCATATTGTCGCGGTTGTAGTTGGTCTGTTTGCGATTTCCGAAATGGCCTATCAGGCTATGAGCGGCGATCTTCTCGCCAAACCGAAAATTACTGTTGCCCGCCCGGGATTCCGGTCGATTGCGATGACCTTGCGTCATTGGAAAAACCTGCTGCGCTCCTCTTTCATCGGCAGCTTTTTCGGCGCTTTGCCGGGTGCTGGCGGTGTGATCAGTTCCTTTACGGCCTATGCTGTTGCCAAAGCCATGGCGAAACCGGAAGAAAAATACGGCGAAGGCGCGGAAGGTGGTGTCGTTGCAACCGAGAGCTCCAACAATGCCACGGTCGGCGGCACTTTGGTGCCCTCGCTGGCGCTTGGAATTCCGGGTGACGCCTCATCTGCTGTGCTGATTGGCGCGCTGTTGATCCTGGGCTATTTCCCAGGACCGACCCTGTTTGAACAACAGCCTGAAATTGTTGGCGGTATTTTTCTGGTTTATCTTGCCTCCAATGTGTTCCTGCTGATTGCCGGTATTCTGGCAACGCCCTTGTTTGTCTATGTATTGCGGGTGCCGAAAGTCTATCTGATCCCGACCGTTCTGTTGCTGTGCTCGATCGGGACATATGCGCTGCAGGCATCGGTGTTTGATCTGTTTGTGATGCTCGGATTCGGGCTTGTTGGCATCTTGCTGCGCGCCGCTTCTTACCCGTTGGCGCCTGTTGTGATCGGTATAATTCTGGGGCCGTTGCTGGAGAATAATCTGCGCCGGTCTTTGCTGATATCACAGGATGGATACTGGATTTTTCTGGAGCGTCCGGTTGCAGCACTGCTGCTGGGTATAAATGTGCTGCTTATTGTCGGCGCCATCTGGTTTGCCGTGCGGCAGGGACAAAAGTCTGACGAAAAGCGTGAGGTACCTGAAGCGCCATAGGCGATGCCGATGGGCTATTTCTTTGGCCTCAGCTATGGTTTGCCTGCACTTCAGACAGTGCAGCCCGCAATTTTTTTGGTCTGAAACCATTGCCGATTTGCTTGCGATACCAGTCTTCATGCGCGCCAGCGACCCTCACAGGAATTGGACTAATTCCCAGCACTCTGGCAGCGTAGAAGCGATGGCTGCCGGATGACGATTTGTGAATTGAACCGTCTTCGCCAATCAAAGCTCGCCCTATTCCACCACCTTTGGTGAGATCAAAACCATCCTGCTCCAGACTATCGACCAGGGACAGGACATAAGTTTTAATGAAGTGATCGATGTCATTTTTTGACACCATTGTGATCTTCTTGTGCTTGGCAAAGCCCCGCGTGGTCAGGTCGGAAACAAGGTCCAGATACCATTGGGATTCTTTGTAATTGTCGCGATGATCGATGATGTTTTTGATCTTGATGTATTTTTTATGCTGCTCCAATTTTGTGATGTTCTGATAGAATCCGGGGTCGATAACGAAGGATTCAAAAGCGTTTGTTGCTCGCAAAGTTTGATGCTGGAGCACTTTGACTAACTTGTTTTTTGACCGCAGTTGCGAAAACTGTTGCTTGATTCTGTGGTTTTCGGGCCTACTGGTCGCAATATGGGCGTGAACTGTCTCTGGATTGATCCACAGGATCAGCGCATCTTTCAAAAACCATCTTACAAGTCTGTTTGATACGTAGAGAGACATAGTCTGGAAGCCATCAATAACAGGTGTTTGGTTTGATGGACACATCTGGATCATCAAAAGCGGGTTCTATCTCTTATCCATTATCAAGAGCCGGCAAATTACACCAATCATTTTTGAAGGGAAAAAAATGTCTGGATTCGATGGATGCGAGTTTGATTTCTTGGGGGCTTCGGCCTGATGGGTGAAATTTAAACAGTGTGTGCAACTGCCAGCAGAGGTCAGAAAAAGCATCCGTTTTGTCGTCATTATCACCTTGCGACATGGAGCCAATGTCTCAGGCCTGCCTCATCTGCCAAATTGGAAAGATATTCGTAAACATCCCGGCTGGATTGTAGGAAATTGCGCAGCTCCAGTTCCAAAACAAGTTGGGCTGCGGTGTTGGTCGGGACTGGGACATAACCGTCCGATCCTTCGGGAGAGGGTTGTTGGGTGTATATCTGCTGCGCGAAAAAGGCGTAGGCATCATCATCTGCCTCGACCTGAAAATCGGCCTGAAACCAGAGCATTGTTCCAAGATCGGGGATCATCGTGTCTTCAAACGGTACTTTGTTCAAATGACCGATTGCATCCAGTATTCCCATTTGCATTCTCCTGACCACATCAATTGACGATGATAGGAGAAAAACGATCATGACATAAATAGGCTAAATCCTATTGCCGATAATCCAGGGTTTTTCCGGGTTGGTCTGTGGGTGTGGTTGCATGCTTTCAGCGGGTTTGCGGCGCTATGCCATCACAGGCGTTTTGCAGCCCAAACCACGCGCCCGACAATCTGTACATCGTCTCCGGAAATTTCATAACGGGTGTGAAGGGGGTTGTCGGATATGAGGACAAGCTTGTCTTGTCCCGGTATCTTCTCCACCCGTTTGATAACCGTTCCTCCGCCATCATAGATGATAAAAATACCTGGCTGGGAAATCTGCTTGTCGGTCAAATGCACCATGACCCGGTCGCCACTTGACAGGGTGGGTTCCATGCTGTCGCCGCGCACCTCGATTATTGCCAGATCCTGCGTGGAAAGACCAAGAAAATCAGATATATAAGAAGGTTCAAAAGGCCATTTTGACCGGATGTTTTCTTCTGAGGTGAGGGCGCCGTCACCGGCGGAGGCACGAATATCATATTCGGTCACGGTGCTGAATTGAGGCGCGGTGTGCGACGCGTCTGGCGCATGTTCCGGTCCGCCCAGCTGGCTTTCGGGGATGTCCAGAATTTCCGAGAGCTTGCGCCGATCCTGTTCTTTCAATTGTGCGGGGATGCCTCTGGTCAGGAACTGCTGCACATAAGCATGGTTTTTGCCCAGAGCGAGCGACAATTGCTTCATATCCATCTGGCGGAGTTCGATTTCACGCGAGAGGCGTTTTCTGATTTTATCCATGTTTTTTCTTCATAACTGTTGACTTGTGACAGATAGGAAAATACCTATTAATAATAGGAATTGGACTATGGGATGCTTATGACACACCTAGATTACTTTATCTTTGATGTCGAGGGTTTTGTTTCGACAAAGGGACGGCGGAGTGGCGCTGCTGTTGCAACCCGGAGCAGGGAAGCGATTTTCGGGCGCTTAAGCCTCTCCTAGTCTGGCCCGTTCCTCCCGGGTCAGACCAAGCGGCCGGTGCGGGGGATGGTTTTCCCGCATCGGTATTTTCAACAACACAGGCGGCAAGAGCCGCTGAATGGAGCAGGGCAGGGTATGGTTTTTTCAGCTGTGCAACATCGCGCTTCGCGTGCTTTTTCTGACGATTTTTTATCCTATTGGGGAGTTGGTATGGACAGCGCCGAAATTGGAGAAATCCTGAGTTGCCTTGAGACGCTGGTTTACAATCTCTTGGCGCGGCGGCGCTTTGCTGGCGAAGGCGTATTGCGATGAGCGTTGGTTCAACCGCGGATTATGCGCATCAATTGCATTTGGCCCACAAGCAGCGGCTGCTTCGGATGGGTGGGATGCCCTATGCCCGCAAGACCTGCCAGTCTCGATGTGCACCGGTTGTTCAACGTACAGCCGCGCCAAAAACCGGACAAATCCGGGCAAAACGCGTTTACCATCGCGAGCCCGGACCCAAGATGAAAGCCTTGTTGGTTCCGGTCAGTATTCCCAGCCATCCCATTGTCGCCCCAAAGCGGTTTTCGGGGGATCCGGACACGGCATCAAGCTTGCAGGCGATCATGATGGACATCTGTCTGCGGTACGGCCTTGATGCGAATGAGATTTGCCAGGTTAAGGGGCGCCGTTACGTGAAGCTGGCAAAGCATGAATTCTGCTGGCGCGCCTGGCATGAGACGCCTTGCGTTGTGACCCGGATTTCCAGGTTTCTGAAGACGGAAAATCACGCTTTGGTGTCGCGCGGTATCTGCACTCACCAGGCGCGACTGGACAAGGGACTTTTGTAGCCCATGGCCTGTCAGTTCGAATGCATCAGCACCGCACCACTCTTTTTTCTGCCACCAAAGGTGACCTCATGAAAACCAGATCGATGAAACGCTCCGGACGCAAGCGCATTATCAACATCAAGCGCCAGCCCAATGGCCAGCGATCCAGAGCAGGACAGGCGGATCGGACGCGCAGTGTGGCGCTGGAAGCGCGAAAGCGCATGCATGGGGCAAGCAAGACGAATGCCGCGCGGCCAGAATGGGGATTTGCGCTGGGCAGGGCGATGCTCAAAGGTGACCTCAGCCAGTTGCAGTTTCAGTCGGGTCTGGTGGCCGCTGACATTATCAGTTTTTACTATCGAATGAAGGGCTACAAGCGTCCAACGCCTCAGGCATTTGATCTGTTTCGTGTTGTGGGGCTGAGCCACACTGATGCGCGTCCTGAGACTGTTGCCGCAGCGGAGGCGGCCTATATGCGCCTGCAGCGCGCCATGCGTGCTGCCGCATCGAAGAATGGTCATCCATATGCCAGCGCCAGCAACACGATCCATATGGCCTGCATCGAGGATTCTGACATGGGCGCCTGGCCAATCCATATGCTGCGCTATCTGAAGGATACGCTGGATGCCATTGCGGCTGAATTTCCCGAGCGGATGGTTGAACTGCGATAGGGGTCAGGCCTCTTGCCCGGAGCCCCCCAGTTCGGCCTGTTCCAAGGCCATGACAAGCTGGTCGGCAAACCGGGATGAGACGACTGGCAGGACGCGGCCTTTCATCTGTCCCAGCAGGAGCTGGCCGACCGGCACATCCTTGCTGGAGACAGGTCGAAATGCGATGGCGTTCTGGCGTTCGATGTCCAATCCGATCGGGATCTGAAAGCCAATGGAATCTTCGTGCATGATATAGTGACGGATCAGTTCAAAGGATTCTGTTTCAACTCTTGGAGACAGGGTCTGCCCGATTTTCTTGGCTCCCAGTTCCAGAAGGTGTCGAACCCCGTAGGCAGATGAGGGCATCACCAGAGGTTTGCTCAGGCATTCCCGCAAGCGCAGATCGGTGTGTTGTGACAGGGGGTCATCTGCTCGGAAAAGTGCACAGACTGGTTGTGGAATGGCCTGAATGACTTCGAATTCGACAAGGTGAACCGGTTCGAAGACGAGCGCCAGATCGCTGTTGAAGGTCGCCAGATCGTGTTCCGCCTGGGTTCTGTCACGGACATTTATCGAAAAGGTGACGCCTGGGTGCTGGGCGCGGTAGAGCGCTATCTGTTTTGGCAGGAAATAGGGCAGGAGTGCCTGTGAGCAGGCGATCGACACATGGCCGCGTCGTTCTCCGGTCAAATCCGCCACGTGGGACCGGACTCGTGCCAGATCGATTGTTTGCGACCGAATGTGCTGGATCAGCAATTCCCCGGCGGGGTTGAGACGCATCCCGCGTGGCAGACGCTCGAAAATCTCCCAACCAAATTCGTGTTCAAAGCTCAGGATTCGACGGTTCAGCGCCGAGGCGGTGATGTTCATATCCTCCGCCGCTTTCCGGATGGATCCGGCGCGCATCACCGCCTCGATCAACTCAAATGTTCTTAAATGTTTCATATATAATAACTTTTCATGACTGATGTCTTTTTTGCAGCGGTCTTATGAGTTTATAGCATTAGAAGTTGACAGTAAATCATATCACTGTTGTTGCAACGCGTCGGTTGGCTATGCCGCGCACGTCAGACACCGGAAACAGAGACGACTTCAACGACAAAGTCAGAGATTGGGAAACAGCAATGAACACTATGACATCACGACGCAGTTTTTTGAAAATGAGCGGTGGACTCGCTGGCGCATCCGTTCTTCCTTTCCTCAAAACCATGCCGGCGGCGGCTCAGGGATCGGACACGCTGGTGGTTGTCACCGGCCAGACCATCAACAGTCTGGATCTTCACCGGACCGGTACCAACAGGGCGTCCTATCAGGTCGCTGTGAATTGCTATGATCGCCTGGTGTCCTTTGGCACCAAGAAAGCGCCAGGTGGTGGCTTGTCCTATGATTACGAGGTGATCGAGCCGGAACTGGCCGAGAGCTGGACGGTTTCCGAAGATGGTCTGACCCTGACGTTCAAACTCAAATCGAATGCGACATTCTGGGATGGCTCCAAGGTCACGGCTGCGGATGTCAAATGGTCATTTGACCGTGCAGTTTCCGTTGGCGGATTTCCGACCGTTCAGATGAAAGCTGGCGGCCTGATGCGTCCAGACCAGTTTGAAGCTGTGGACGACGCCACGTTTGTCATCACGCTTGATCAACCGTCAAAGCTGGCTATTCCAGATCTGGCCGTGCCGGTGCCTTTTGTTATCAATTCGACAGTGGCCAAAGCGAATGCCACTTCAGATGATCCGTGGGCGATGGAGTATCTGCACAAAACGCCTGCCGGGTCTGGGGCTTTCAAGGTTGCCCGCTGGTCTCCTGGCGAACAGCTTGTCTATGACCGTAATGATGACTGGGTCGGCGGGACTCTGCCAGCCGTGAAGCGTGTGGTGGTACGTGAAGTGCCAAGCCCGTCCACCCGTCGTGCCCTGATTGAGAGGGGCGATGTACAGATGTCGTTTGACATCCCGGACAAGGATGCAGCTGAGTTGGCAGACATTGTTGATGTCTACTCGACACCGATTGAAAACTGTATTCACTGCCTGTGTCCAAACATGAATTTCGAACCGTTTCAGGATGCAGATGTGCGCAAGGCCGTCGCATATGCCGTGCCATATGAAGCGATTTTTCAGACCGCTGCCTATGGTCGTGGGGCTCCGCTTTGGGGCGGAGATGCCGAGATCACCGACACTGCCTGGCCGCGCAAGACCCAATATTATACCGACCTCGACAAAGCGCGTGAGCACATGGCAAAATCCGGTTATCCGGATGGGTTTGAAGTGCCGCTGTCGATCAGCCTTGATCTGGCGTCATGGATGGAACCGACAGCGCTGCTGATTCAGGAGAATTTGGCGAAGATCGGTATCAAGGCGGAAATCGAAAAAATTCCGGGAGCGAATTGGCGGACAGCTGCGCTTGTCGAAAAGCGCCTGGCGCTGCATCTGGAGAATTTCGGCGGGTGGTTGAATACGCCGGATTACTATTTCTTCTGGGCGTATCAGCATGGGCATTTGTTCAATTCTTCCAATTATATGAATCAGGAAGTGGAGGATCTGGTCAATGCCACTTTGCATATGGCTGTGGATGATCCGCAATATGCGCCAAACATCAAACGCATGTTTGAAATCGTACTGGAAGATCTGCCGCGGATACCGCTCTATCAGCCTGCTCTGAACGTGGCTGCGAACGGTTCAGAAGGATATGAATTCTGGTTCCATCGTCAGCTTGATGCCCGTCCGCTGGTTCGCAGCTGAGAATGGCAATAGCCAACACATATCCACGACTGCGCGCTGCGGTATCACGCATTGCGCAGTCGATCCCGGTCGTCGCAGGCGTTGTGGTCATCAGTTTTCTGTTGACCCGCGCCTTGCCCGGAGACCCGGCTGCCTATTTTGCCGGGGCTGCAGCGGATGAAGCCTCAATCCAGGAAGTTCGGGTGGCTCTTGGTTTGGACAAACCGCTGATCCAGCAATTCTTCATCTATGTGGGAGATTTGCTTCAGGGTGATCTGGGCCAGTCCCTATCGAGCGGTCAGGCTGTCGCCGCTGATCTGGCAAAACGTTTGCCAGCTTCTCTGGAGTTGACTTTGACAGCGCTGATCGTCTCCTGCGGCCTCGCCATCCCGCTTGGCATTCTGGCCGCAACACAACCTGGCTCTTGGATCGATCATCTGTGTCGTGTCGTTGTAACCGCTGGCGTTTCGCTGCCGACATTTTTTACCGGAATTCTGCTGATCTACGTGTTTTACTACTTGCTGGGTATTGCGCCTTCACCGCTGGGGCGATTGGATTTCATCTATATCGAACCAGACCGTATTACCGGCTTTTATCTGATAGATGCGGCTGTTGCAGGGGACTGGGAAACCTGGTTTGGCGCATTGAAACAATTGGTGCTGCCGGCGGTGACGCTTGCGCTGTTTACGCTCGCCCCTATTGCACGAATGACGCGCGCGGCCATGCTCACGGCGCTGTCTGCTGATTTCATTCGTACCGCCAAGGCGGCGGGCCTGACCAATCGCAAGGTGTTGTACGGCTATGCCTTCCGCAATGCGTTGCTTCCGGTTGTGACCACGCTTGGCATGGTGTTTTCCTTTGCGCTCGGGGCAAATGTACTGGTGGAGAAAGTCTTCGCCTGGCCTGGCATTGGTTCCTATGCGGTGGAGGCCCTTGTGGTGTCGGATTATGCGGCTGTACAGGGCTTTGTACTGGCGATGGCGCTGCTGTTTGTGCTGCTTAATCTCATCATAGATCTTGCCTATACGGCGATTGATCCGCGTATCGGGTTTTCCTCCAAATGAGTGGTGTTTTGTTGAAATCGATTGCAAGACGCTCTGGTGGACTGGATCATCTAATCTATGTGCTGCGGGCCAACCCGGTGACGATGTTTGCCTTTGCGATGTTTGCACTGATCATCCTTGCTGCAGTTTTCGGGCCAAGTCTGGTTCCCTATGATCCGCTGGCGACCAATGCTGCAAACGCACTGCAATCGCCATCGCTGGCGCATTGGTTTGGCACGGACAGTGTTGGCCGGGATGTTTTCAGCCGAGTGATCGTTGCAACCCGGCTTGATCTTTCGATTTCGGTGGCAGCTGTAGCGCTCTCTTTCGTGATTGGCTCAGTGCTTGGCAGCGTTGCCGGTTATTGGGGTGGTTGGCTTGATGCGGTGTTGAATCGGGTTCTCGATACCATCATGGCATTTCCACTGTTCGTGCTGGCGATGGGAATCGTCGCAGCACTTGGCAATACGATCGAGAACATCATTTATGCCACGGCGATCATCAATGTACCGTTTTACGCCCGATTGGTGCGCGCCGAGGTCAATATTCGCCGCAATGCCGGGTTCGCGCAGGCTGCCAAATTGTCGGGCAATTCCGATGTTCGTGTGCTTGCCATGCATATCTTTCCAAATGCTCTGCCGCCCATGATGGTGCAGGTGTCATTGAATCTTGGCTGGGCCATTTTGAACGCGGCAGGGCTCTCCTTCATTGGTCTTGGTGTGCGTCCGCCGACTGCGGAATGGGGCATCATGGTTGCCGAAGGCGCAAATTTCATTGTGTCTGGCGAGTGGTGGCTGGCGGTTTTCCCGGGCCTGACGCTGATGATAGCGGTGTTCACCTTCAATCTTCTGGGCGATGGTTTGCGGGACATTTTTGATCCGCGCCAGAGGACTTGATCATGCTGAATGTCAAAGATCTTGCCGTTTCGTTTCAAACCCGCCGCGGGGCAGTCGATGCGGTGCGTGGCATCAGCTTTGAGCTGGAAAAGGGTGAAATCCTCGGCATCGTCGGCGAAAGTGGATCGGGTAAATCGGTTACATCCTTTGCGTTGATGCGTATTCTGGATGTCGGTGGCATGATCAAGGCGGGAGAAGCTGTCTATTCCGGCATCGATTTGCGCCGCGCCACGGAAAAGACCATGCGCGACATTCGCGGGCGTGAAATTTCGATGATCTTCCAGAATCCGCGCGCGGCCCTGAACCCAATTCGCAAGGTTGGTCATCAGATTGAAGATGTGTTGCGGCGTCATGCCAAGGCAACGCGGCAAAATGCGCGAGACAAGGCCATTGAAGCCCTTGAAGCAGTCAAGATACGAGATGCCGCTGCGCGCTATGATGCCTATCCATTCGAGCTGTCCGGCGGGATGTGCCAGCGTATCGTGATTGCCATTGCTCTGGCGTGTGACCCGCGTCTGCTGATCGCCGACGAGCCGACGACCGGACTTGATATCACCACGCAGAAAGCCGTGATGGATCTGGTGATAGAACTTATCAGAGCGCGTCAGATGAGTTCCATCCTGATTACTCATGATTTGGGCCTGGCATCGCAATATTGCGACCGGATCATGGTCATGAAAGATGGCGGGATTGTCGAGCAGGGCGACCCTCTTGGCCTGTTCAGCAATCCACAACACAGCTACACCAGAAAACTGGTGGATGCGACGCCACGCGCTGGCGAATCCATCCGCAGCCTGCTGCCGCCTGAAGATCGCAAGCCGGAACTGCCACATGAGATCGGCGATGATGCCTTGTTGGATGTGCGGGGTCTTACGAAAACCTATCAGGGCAAATCCGGTCCTGTTCATGCTGTGAAAGGCATCTCATTCACAGTGAAAAGAGGCCAGAGCGTCGGGCTGGTTGGGGAAAGCGGTTGTGGCAAGTCAACGACGGCTGAAATGCTGGTGCGTTTGATGGATGCCTCATCCGGACAAATTCTGTTTGATGGCGAAGACATTGCCGCAATGCCTGCCAGAGCCTTTGCAAAAAACAGCAGGCGCGGAGACATTCAGATGGTGTTTCAGGATGCCACTGACAGCCTGAATCCGCGTCATACGGCGCGGCAAACCATTGCAGAACCGTTGCAACGCCTCGGCCATTTGCGTGGCCAACAATTGGCAGTGCGGATTGAAGAACTGGCCGGGCTCGTGGGCCTGCCATACTCGTTGCTGGAGCGGTTTCCGCACCAATTGTCGGGTGGCCAGAAAGCGCGTGTGGGGATTGCCAGAGCGATTGCGCTTGAACCGAAATTTTTGATTCTGGATGAGCCGACTGCGGCGCTTGATGTGTCCATTCAGGCTGTTGTGCTGAACCTGTTGATGGATCTGCGTGCGAAACTGGGCATGAGCTACCTGTTTGTGAGCCATGATCTGCATGTGGTGCGTCTGCTGTGCGACCACGTTGTGGTTATGAAGGCTGGAGAAATCGTCGAGCAGGGGCCAGCTTTGCAAGTCATGTCAGATCCACAAGACCCCTACACAAAAGAGCTGCTCTCAGCAGCGCCAAAACCACCTGCGCGACGCATCGTCGCCTGAGTATCCGGAGACAAACGATGCTTAGCAATCTGCTATTTACCATTCCCGAATTGCGTGCTGCCTATCAAAAAGGTGTCGCGCCGGTCGATGTCATTGACGAGATATTTACGCGCCTGGACGCCGTGGATGATCCCGCGATCTTCATCCATTTGTGTGACCGGGAGTTGTTGCGACAGGAAGCCATGGCGCTGGGCGCATTTGATCCGGGCAAGGCGCTTTGGGGCATTCCATTCGCGGCGAAAGACAACATTGATGTGGCTGCCATCCCGACCACTGCTGCCTGTCCAGCCTACGCCTATACGCCAGAGTCTGATGCCTTTGTCATCGCACAATTACGTGCTGCGGGGGCGCTGATGATCGGCAAGACCAATCTGGATCAATTTGCCACTGGTCTTGTGGGTATTCGGTCTCCCTATGGCGCGCCGCGGAATTCGGTCGACCCGCTTGTGGTTCCCGGTGGCTCGTCCGGCGGTTCGGGCGTTATTGTGGGGCATGGCATTGTCAGTTTTTCACTTGGTACAGATACGGCAGGATCAGGCAGGGTGCCGGCAGCCCTCAACAACATTATCGGCCTGAAGCCAAGCCTCGGAGCTCTGTCCGCAAGCGGCGTGGTACCTGCATGTCGGACGCTGGATACCATTTCGATTTTTGCACTGACGGTGGACGATGCCTATGCCGCGTTCGATGTGGCTGCAGTGTATGATGACACTGATGCCTATGCCCAGCCAATCGCAACGAATCCTCTGCATGCCGTTCCCTCTGGACTGCGCATCGGTGTCCCGGATGCCAAAACCATTGAATTCTTTGGGGATACCATCCAGGAGCAGACGTTTCGGCGGGATGTTGATCATCTGGCCGGGTCTGGTGCGCATATTGTGGAGGTGGATTTTACACCGTTTTATGACGTCGCTCACATGCTGTATCAGGGGGCGTGGGTCGCTGAACGGTATACCGTCATCGAGGAGTTGTTGAAGGATGATCCCGATGCCGTGCACCCGGTGACCAGGCAGATCATCTGCCATGCGGAGAGCCTGAGTGCCGCTGATGCCTTTCGCGGGATGTACCGCCTGCAGGAGCTGAAGCGGGTGGCGGAATCTGCACTGTCCGGGCTTGATCTGCTGTGCGTGCCAACAATTCCGACCTTTTACGGTGTTGACGATCTCGAGGCAGATCCGATTACGCCGAATTCAAATTTTGGGACTTACACCAATTTCGTCAATTTGCTGGATATGTGCGGGATTGCTGTTCCGACTGCGCCGCGTGAGGATGGAAGGCCGGGCAGTCTTACTTTGTTGGCACGCTCTGGACAGGACGCGTTGACGGCGAGCGTTGCCCGTTGTTTCGAGATGAAGTGCCCGCGCAATCTGGGCGCTACGTCTCACAGAGCCCCTGACGCGCTTGAGCTGGAAAACCCACCGCAAAGCGACCGGTTGGAAGTCGCCGTCTGTGGCGCGCATATGGCTGAACTTCCGCTCAATTGGCAACTCACCAACCGCAATGGCACTTTTGTGCGAACTGCCAAGACCTCTGAAAATTACAGGTTCTATGCTCTGGCGGGTGGCCCCCCCGAGCGGCCTGGGTTGGTATGGACGGAAGGGGGGACATCTCAACCAATCGGGTTGGAAATCTGGTCCTTGCCACTTGACCAAGTTGGCAGTTTTCTGAACGGTATTCCCGCTCCCTTGGGCCTGGGGTCTGTCGAACTGGAAGATGGCAGCATGGTGAAGGGGTTCATCTGTGAAGCCCGTGGGGCAATCGGCGCGCGCGATATTTCCGAGTTTGGAGATTGGCGCGCTTATCTGGCCAGCAAACGCTAAATCGGATCGTTTTCATACCAAGAAACCTTTGTCACTTCACCGAGGTGTCGAAGGTTTTTGGTGTGGGGGGTTGTCTTTCATAAATATATCAATTAATCATGATATATGGATAAATCAGACGCATTAACATCTTTCGCAGCTCTCAGCCAGTCAACCCGGCTGGATGTGTTCCGTCTTCTGGTGAAGGCCGGAGCGCGGGGCATGCTGTCTGGTGAAATCGGTGAGAAACTGGATGTGCGTCAAAACACCATGTCGGCCAATTTGGCGGTTTTGTTGAATGCGGGGCTGGTGCGCAACGAACGGCAAGGTCGCACAATCCGTTATTTTGCTGATTTTGATACCATGCGTGGTCTGCTGGGCTTTCTGATGGAGGATTGCTGTGGTGGCAGACCGGACTTATGCCAACCGGTGATTGATGAAATCGCCTGTGCCTGTTGAGGAGATCCCATGCAATCAACTGTTTTCAATGCTTTGTTTTTATGTACCGGCAACTCGGCGCGTTCAATCCTTGCAGAAGCAATTCTGAACAAGCTGGGAGCAGGGCGGTTCAAAGCTTATTCGGCTGGCTCCGATCCCAAGGGGACGGTTCATCCGGCCTCAATTGCTCTGCTGGAAAGGCTTGAAATTGATACGGCCTTTGCACGGTCCAAGAGCTGGGAAGAGTTCGCGGGTCCTGATGCGCCGAAAATGGATTTCGTGTTTACGGTTTGTGATGACGCAGCCAATGAGGCCTGCCCGGTCTGGCCCGGTCAGCCGCTTACCGCCCATTGGGGTATTCCTGATCCTGCTGCTGTGGTCGGTACCGATAGTGAGGTGGCGCTGGCTTTTTCGGAAGCCTACCGGATGTTGACCAATCGTATTTCGATCTTTTGCGCTCTTCCGCTGACCAGCATTGACCGGCTCTCGTTGAAGCCAAAGCTGGATGATATTGGACAGCAAATTTGAGTGGGCGTTTGTCGCTGTCAACCTAACCTCTACAGTCAGAAAGCAGACCTTATATGAGCATCGTTATTCATCACAATCCTGGATGTGGCACGTCTCGTAATGTGCTGGAGATTATCCGGGCCTTTGCCGAAGAGCCGATTGTCATTGACTATCTGGAAACCGGCTGGACGCGTGGGCAATTGCAGGGTCTGTTTGCGGCATCCGGACTGACTCCACGCAGCGCACTTCGGGTCTCCAAATCTCCGGCAGAAGAACTGGGACTGACAGATGAATCAGTCTCTGACGATGCCATTCTGGACGCAATGCTGAAGCATCCGGTTCTGGTCAACAGGCCGATCGTCTGCACTTCGAAGGGCGTCAGGCTGTGTCGTCCGTCCGAGCGGGTTTTCGAGCTTTTGGACGTGCCATCCGGTGCCAGCTACACCAAAGAAGATGGCGAGGTGATTACCGCGCCATGATCGACGATTTGCCCAATATTGACACAGATTGCCTGCATCCGATTGACCGTCAAGCTCTAACTCTGCCCGGTGAACCAGACCACAAACCGCGTGTGTTGTTGCTTTATGGGTCTTTGCGCAAACGGTCCTATTCCCGGCTTATGGTTGAGGAAGCTGCGCGGGTGCTGAATTGCCTTGGAGCAGATGTTCGGATTTTCGACCCGGCAGGTTTGCCGCTCGTGGACGAGACGTTGGAAGACCATGAAAAGGTCCAGGAATTGCGCGAATTGTCGTTGTGGTCCGAGGCCCATGTCTGGTGCTCGCCGGAGCGACACGGCGCGATGAGTGGCCTTATGAAAACACAGATCGATTGGCTGCCTTTGGCACCGATCGGGGGCATTCGCCCGACACAGGGCCGTGTGCTGGCAGTGATGCAGGTTTGTGGTGGCTCTCAAAGCTTCAACACGGTCAACCAGATGCGTATTCTGGGTAGATGGATGCGGATGATCACAATTCCGAACCAGTCTTCTGTCCCCAAAGCTTTTCTGGAATTTGAAGATGATGGTCGGATGAAGGCTTCACCATTTTATAATCGGATGGTGGATGTGATGGAAGAATTGATGAAATTTACGTTTCTCACACGTGGACGGTCCGCCTATCTGACCGACCGTTATTCAGAACGTGTCGAGAGTGTCGAAACCCTGTCGGCACGCGTGAACCAGAAATCCATGTGATGCATTTTGGATGGCAGCGGTTTCACCTCCACAGCATGAGTTTTCTTCATATGCGGCGTTTGTTTAGCGCGGGCTGGTGCCTTAACTACGGGGCTAAGGCAAACTGACGTCAAATATTTTCAGTTTTTTCCTGAATCGCCCCGTTTGCATGATGTTCCATGCATCAAGCAAACGGGTTTCGTGGCCTGAGTTCCTGCGGATGGTGGTGATTTGTGGGGCGTAGGCCATCGGATCAGGCGATTCCGAGGAATGAGAGCACGAACATGACTACAACAACCAAGCCAACCAGATAAATTATTCCGTTCATTTTGAAATCTCCAGTGTTGATTAACTCAGTGGAAACCCGCATCTCGCTGGAAAGTTCCAGAAAAACTCACCCGTGTTGGCAAAGGTGCGGAACTGAATGAGAGTTGATGTGTTGGTAAACTGCGCCTGTCGCAACACAGGATTCAACCCGACTGATTGATCTGCAGATCGTCGGATGGGATTTGGTTGGATTTTTCAGTATTTGGAACACGCGCACACACACTTGGTATTTTGACAATGCCCAATTAAAGATGGAATGGGAGACGGTCTGGTGGATTGCCTGGTCCTGCTAAATGGTGACAGTGGCACCTTGAAAACGACTGATCTGAACGTTTTTGAGAAACACATATCAACCGAATTCAACAATGCGGGGCATTCTGTAACCCTCATCAGGATTGATGAGATGGGAATGGAAAAAGCGCTGGAAAAAGCGAGTGAATCACCGGCCGAATTGCTGGTTGCAGCGGGTGGAGACGGTACGGTTTCCGCGCTTGCCGAACTTGCGTGGAAAAGCGGCAGGGCACTTGGTGTGCTGCCGTGTGGAACAATGAACCTGTATGCCAGCACACTGAAAATGCCCGGCGATGTTTTCGAAGCCGTCACTGCTTTGGCACGGGGACAGGAAGATTTCGCGGATGTTGCGACTGCAAATGGCAAGCTTTTCATAAACCAGTACGCAGTTGGTTTTCATCCCAGAGCCGTCAAGCTGCGCAACACAATGAATTACGGCTCGCGCATCGGCAAGATATGGGCAACGCTAAAAGCGCTGTTAAGCGTCATGACGGACCCACCATCGATTGCTGTTGAAATGAGTGTGGATGAAACGGAGCCGCAATTTGAGGAAATTACAGCTCTTTCAATATCCAACAATTTGCTTGGAACCGGTCATGAGTTGTTTGCTGATCTTTATAACGGGCACCTTCTCGGCGTGTATCGCACACCACGCGTCAGACCAATAGAAGCGGTGAAGCTGATCCTTGATCTTATTGTCGGCACCTGGGCGGGCAATGAGAAGGTTCTGATTGAGGATGCGCGCCAATTGTCTGTACGGTTTCCGCAAAAGAAGTCGAATGCCAAAGCTCTGATTGACGGAGAACTTGTTGATTTACCGGATGTGATCAAGTTCGACATGCATGATGATGCTCTGAGAGTATGGGTGCCTCAAAGCGATGCTTCCGGCCATGAATGAGTTTTCGCCATCCGCAACTGTGCGCAGGGCAGTCTGGGTTACATTGTTCGGTGGGCTCACAGCTTTTCTCGCTGTAGCCATTCTGGTGGCGAATGGTTGGACTGGCCAGATTGATCGACAGATTGTTCTGTTCCTGCGCAGCCCGGTCGAACTATCTGATGCCCTGGGCGCAGTCTGGTTTCGGGAAGCTGCAGCAGAATTGACTGTTCTTGGTGGATATTCAATCCTGGTTCTTGCGTGCATCTTGATTGCAATCGCACTGCTTATTGCGCGGAAGCGCAGTGCGGCCGTGTTTCTGATTGCAACGATGAGTTCCGGCAGTGCTCTGTCAACTTTCCTGAAACTGTTTTTCAATCGACCCCGGCCTGACCTTGTTGATCATCTGGATCTGACCTTTACGTCGAGTTTTCCAAGTGCCCACGCCATGGTTTCGATGATTGCGTGGCTCACCTTCGCCGTGGTTGCAATTCGTTTCATCACAGTCCGAAATTTGCGGATTTACGTGCTTTGGGCTGCTGTCATAATTGCGCTGATTATTGGTACGACCCGGGTCTATCTGGGGGTTCACTGGCCGAGTGATGTTGTCGCTGGGTGGGCGATCGGTCTCAGCTGGGTCTCGTTCTGCTGGCTGGTTGCTGACCGCTATTTCCCACGCGTGTTTCGCGGTTAGGGAACAAAGTCAGATACCAGGTGTTCTAGCTGACAGTTGATGGCGCATGGGCGCGCAATCTTTCACCAGCGCGGGCGACTTTTCATGACCACATCAAAACACTGGATTAAATTTCTGGCACGCGCTGGCTACGCATCGCGCGGCATTGTCTACCTGATCATTGGAAGCTTTACGGTTCTGGCTGCATTCGGGGCGGGGGACAAGAAGGATAGCAAGGGCGCGCTGAGAGTCGTGCTTGATCAGCCATTTGGCGATGTGCTGCTGGCCACCCTTATCGTTGGACTGGCCGGATACATCCTATGGCGGCTGGTACAGTCACTGCTGGATACTGACGATCATGGCTGGTCCCCGAGGGGATTGATGGTCCGCGCCGGGCTTCTGGCCAGCGCTTTCACCTACACAACCCTTGCGCTTTTTTCCGCTTCCTTGCTGGGGGCCCTGCCTGACTCAGGAAGTGGTGGTGGGTCTGGCGGATTGGCCGGTGCCATCTCTGGCCTGGTTGGAATGCGCTATACGTCTCTGGGGCTTGGAGTTGTTTTTCTGGGTGTCGCAATCGCCCATTGGTGGAAGGCGGCGCAGCGCAAATATGCAGCGCATTTCAAAGCTACCGAACAACAGATGTCATTCATTCATCCCATTGCGATTCTCGGGCTTGTATCCAGAGGAGCCGTATTTGCGCTGATAAGCATTTTGCTGTTTTACCGCTTCTTCAATGCCGACAGTACTTCGGGTTCAACACCGGATGTGAAAGACGCGCTGGAATTTGTACAGGGCCTGCCATTCGGTCAATGGCTGCTCCTGATCATGGGAATAGGGCTGATCCTGTTTTCTGCCTACTCATTCGCGGAATCAGTTTGGCGCCGGATCAATGTCAAAGATGCGGGACTTGCAGATCAGGTTTGATCCTCTGGCTTCCGTGTGGCGGCAGCGGCTTAAGAGGCAAGGTTTGTCGGACTCATTGGTAAATTGTCGTTAGCGCGGAACCAATCCGCCTGTGGTGTGTTTAGTCCTTAGAAGATGAAAGGACACACCATGAGAAGCATCATTTATATCGTCGGCCTCGTTGTCATTGTCGGGGCAATTCTGTCCTATGCCGGGCTTGTGTAAAACCCGCCGAAAACCATATACCTCCAAAGACTGACCACCCCTTGTGTGCGAGAGCATGCAGGGGGTTTCTGTATGGATTTCCAAGGGGTTTTCGGGGCCGGACAACAATTGGAGCGAACAAGTTCAAAACTGAAAAAAGTTTTGGAACCTATTCGCCCATCGTTTGTTTTGTAAGCAACACCACGCACGATTTCGAACCCGGCGTGGAGTTGCCCAAAACGACACAACAAACGGAGAATGCCTCATGAAACGTATTATCGCAACAACAGCCATGACACTCATGTTGTCCACATCAGCTTTTGCAGCCGCTCACACGACTGCGCTGAGCCCGTACACCGTCGAGCAGCAGGGCGACATTTATGCTTCTGAATTCATCGGCATGCGTGTTTATGCCGCTGAGAATGATTTCGACAGCTTCGACACGAACACAATGGTCGATGCAGGTGCCGAGCAGGAATGGGATGACATTGGCGAAATCAATGACGTTATTCTTGGCCGGGACGGCACAGTAAAAGCTGTCATCATCGGTGTTGGTGGCTTCATTGGTATCGGCGAAAAAGACGTTGCCGTGCAGATGTCCAGCATCAAGATGGTCAACGAAAAAGATGACGCTGATGACTTCTTCCTAGTGGTCAACACCAACAAGGAATCTTTGACGGATCTCGACGCCTATTCACGCACATCCATGATGGAAAACGAAGCCGATATGGCTGAAGCTCGCGAAGACCACGCAGCAGACAAGCCGATGCTGGATGGCGAACGTGAAATGTTTATGGCTCCAGACGTGGACCGTGACGGATTTGGTGTTGCAGTCAGGGACGAGCTCACCACTGAAGATCTGACTGGTGCTCGCCTTTATGGCATCGACGACGAAGACATTGGCGAAATCAACAGCCTGATCGTTGATGACAGCGGCCAGATCCAACGTGCCGTGCTGGATATCGGTGGTTTCCTTGGACTGGGAGAGCATCAGATTTCTGTAACTCTGGATGAGTTGAGCATCCTGCGCGAGACAGATGGCGGCGGCTTCCGGGTGTTCATCGATGCCTCGAAAGAGCAGCTTGAAGCTCAGCCGGAATATAAAGGCTAACATCGACCAAATAGTCTAAATGCATGATATTCGACCGCTCCCCAACCGGGAGCGGTCGTTTTTTTATGCAAAGATTCAGCGGGAGCACCTGTGATCTGCAACGGATAGCAAGCTTGCGCGGACTACCTGTAACCGAAGCTGGTTCAGTCTGACTTCAGAGATTGGCTGGTTGGAAATGTATTCCCGCGCTTGACGGAGGAAACTGGCAAATGGAGCGAAAAACGGATTGCCGGCAGTGCCAAATTGACCATTGAGCTCACCCAGGCGGCTTGCGGTCACAGGACACCAATTCGGAACCGCGAGACGGTCCCCAACTGGGTTTTTGGTCGAATGCATCTGCCGATTTTCTCGAGTAGTAAGTTTTCGCCAGTGGGTAATATGCGTATCTGTTCGATGTATAGGCCAATGCACAGACGCGTCGATTCACGGACCCTGTACATTGGGTCCGCGTTGGCCAAAGTGAGACAGCGACACGGTAGAACATGCAGTCCCGTCGTCGCGACCTGTGATGGTGTTTGACATCACTGAGACACGTTGCAAGCAAGCTGCTCACTTAGAGGTGCGGGTGGGCGGCTAGTTGCTCTCACATCAATGGAGAAGCTGTTAGCTGTCGGGACGTTCCACTTCTGTATAGGAAACAGCAGTGCTGCCCGGCCGGTCAAAACAGTTTGTTCGTTCGGCGACCTGTTGTGGGGGGCAGGGACTCACGTCGGGCCGTATGGCTCGTGCGCGGTTTCGCTGGCCTTATGCGGCCAATTGAGAACTTGTCGGCTATGGTCAATGTATAGGGATTTGGAGTGCAGCGTGAGGAGCTCGTTGCGCGGCTGCGGGGCGCTATTTTCTGAGTGTCGGGGCCAAGCTCGAGCTAGTTGCAGATTTGCGGCAAGCTAGGCCAAGTCACAGAAAAATGTTTGAAATATTATTGGAGGGCATCCCGACGGATGCCGTAACGCATAGACAGTCGGGATTTCTATCCGTCTTCGGAGCTCAGTGCTAGCTGAATGTCGCTGGCAGCGTTCTGGACTTCAGTGGGTTGAACCGCCTCGACGACCAAACCACCATCTCTTTTGAAGAACCATTTGAAATCCGGCTCAGCGACCGCCATCTGCGGTGCCAATTCGATGCATTTTCCAATAGCCACAGGAAAGCTGTCTTCGTATCTGGCGCTGGTCTGGTCAAGGCTCCGGTAAAGTTGTTCCTGACAAGCCTGGTGAGATTCGAATAGTTCGACAGGCTCTGTCGTTTCCCGGCATACACCAAGCATGTGTGAACAACTCACCATGAATATCGCAAACAAAGCTTCGGACATTTGAATTCTCCAATTGTGTTGGGAGAACAACGTAATTGTTAACGAATGGTTCCGCAGGCGGTCCCGCAAGCCGCAGTTTGTTAATGGTTTTGAGGGAGCCCCCAGATGCACGCCATTGAATGTTCATTTCTCGGAACCTTTCATCTGCTTGTTCGTTTATTTTGCACGAGCACGCCTTCGTCTGCTCTGAAGCTGCATGCCGCAGCATTTGAAATGGGTGTAAAATGAACCGACCTCTTCTGATCGCAGGAACGCTGGCATCCTGTGCCTATGTCGTTCTGGCAGCATCTCTTGCGATGGGCCAGAGCACGCTCACCCAGGACAAAATCATGTCAGCGGTGCCGGACTTTGCCCGCCAGATCAATTCGGAAACTGCATCGCACATACAGTCATCGGGCGATGAGGCTGTCAACAATGACGCAAAAGGTCCATCAGCAATTGTCGCGCGGGTCCAGATTGCATTGGATCGGGCCGGTTTTTCTGTCGGCGTGATTGATGGCTTTACTGGTGACAATTACGAGCGAGCGCTTGCCGCGTTTCAATCCGTCAACAGTCTGGAACTGACCGGTAAATTGACGCCCCAGACGTGGGAAATGCTTGAAGTAAACTTTGGCGATGATGTCGTAAAGCAGTATGTGATCACGGCGGACGATCTGGCGGAAAACTTCATTTCGGAGGTTCCAACTGACTACGCCATGATGGCTCAACTAAGTGCTGTCAGCTATACCAGCGCCCGCGAAATGCTGGCCGAGCGCTTTCACATGGACGAAGATTTTTTGAAGGCGTTGAACCCGGATGCGACATTCGCGACCGAAGGAGAAATGCTGATAGTTGCTGATCCGATGCGGCCCATTGCGGAAGCCAGCGTTGCACGTATTATCATCAATGGAGAATATGGACGGCTGCACGCCTACGACAAGGAAGGTTTCCTTGTCGCTGACTACCCGGCCTCTGTTGGCAGTGATACGACGCCGAGCCCGAGCGGAACCCATGAAGTTCGCGCAGTCGCCGTGAATCCAACCTATACCTACAATCCCACAGTCAACTTCACGCAAGGCGATAACAAGGAAGTCCTGACAATTCCGCCCGGTCCCAATGGTCCCGTGGGAAATATCTGGATCGACCTGACCAAACCGACCTACGGCATCCACGGCACTCCGAACCCGTCCACGATAGCGAAAACGCAAAGTCATGGCTGTGTCCGGCTGACGAATTGGGATGCCGCGGAACTGGCAAAACTGGTCTCGCCCGGCACAATTGTTGAATTTGAACCGAGTTCCTGATGCGTATCGTTCGTATCAGCACACTTGTTCTGGCTGCGTTGTCGGTCGCTGTACCGATTCCCCTTGCTGCAGCTCAAGTGGTCCCGCTCCCAACCAGCAGACCACTTGCCGACAGCGCGCCAGACGCCCCGCAAATTGGCGATGCGAGCAAGTCAGCTAACAAGATTGCGCTCGCCCCGACACCGGCTATGAAACCATCTCAATTGGCTGCCGAGACTCCAAGCGTGCCTGCGACGCCCTTGGAGGATCTGCCGCCCAACAGCGTATCAGCCGAGGCAATATTGCGATCTGTTACGCAGGATGCTGAATCTGCAGACGCGTGTCAGGCCGAATTGAAGGCCCTGATGGTTCAGTTTACGCCCTTGGACCCAATTATTGCTGACGGTGGTTGCGGTGTTGCACATCCGGTTGCTGTGACGGCTCTTGGTGGTGGTGTGTCGCTGAGTGAAACAGCCACATTGTCGTGCCCGATGGCTGTGAACCTTGCCAAGTGGGTCAAACAGGCCGTCGATCCGCTGGCGAAACTGTATCTGCAAGATGAACTGACCACTTTGGGTGTCAGCACGTCTTATCAATGCAGAACACGCAATGGCGTTTCGAGCGCAAAGCTCAGCGAGCATGCGTTTGCGAACGGGCTGGATGTCCATTTCTTCGCAACAGATGGTGCTGATCGCGTGACCGTGCAGAAACGTGATGCCGATAGCGGCATGTCAGCCCGGTTCCAGGCCGCAGCGCGTGGTGCTGCATGCGCCTATTTCACAACGGTGCTTGGGCCTATGACCAATGCCGCTCACGAAAATCATTTTCATCTGGATATGCGGGTTCGCAAGGGCGGGTATCGTTTGTGCGAATAGGCCTGATTTTGCTATTTGGCCCTAATGCAATTCGAAGCTTCCTGCACGCCGACTTCACCTATCTGTGACATGCATTTTGGATAAAGCCGATGTAAGTCTGTTGAGATGGTTGCTTAATACGGTTGGTTTTCATGATTTTACGCCGGTTCCTTTTTGGCCTTGGTACAATTTTTCTGTTGAGTGGTTCGGCATTCGCGCTTGATCCGATCAATTCAACCGGGGCAGGGCATCTTGCCATTCGCGGTACGGATACAACGTCCTATTTCCAGAAGGGCGGTCCGGCGGCAGGGCAAGGTACTCACAGTGTACGCTGGAAGGGCGCAACCTGGCGGTTTGGGTCCGCTTCGGAAGCTGCGCAATTCCGGTCAAACCCGGACGCTTTTGCGCCACAGTTTGGCGCGTATTGCACCGGTGGCCTATCGCAACAGCATGTGGTCGAAGGCAAGCCTCAGCATTGGCGCATTCACAAAAAGAAACTGTATCTGTTTCATACCGCTTCTGGTGCCAGACGTTTCAGCGATGCCCCAGAGGAAACCATCCGTAAAGCGCAGGCTTACTGGGATACGTTGGATGTGCAGGAGTAATGCACAAGCCATAGACAGCCCTGCTTGCGATCCGAAAATTTTGCAAGACAGGTTTCTTGGGCTATGAATTGCAGAGTATGACGCAGATGGGTCATACGCTTGCAAGGACGGATCATATGAGCAAACGGAAGCTCGCCTATGTTTTGCTGGTTCTTTGGGCCGGGATTTATATCTGGTCGTTTATTGCGTTCCAGATAACCAAGCCCACGGATTTTGGGTTTACTGCTGGTCTGAACCGGATAACAACATTTCTCGGATGGCAGTTTTCAGCCGGCTTGATTTCCGTTTTTGCGCTCGCGCTCTCCTTCGAGTTTACTCCCCGATCTCTCGCAAGATGGATTGCCCGAGTTCCCTTTATGCTGGCTATGGTTTTGCTGATCGTCATCTTGGGATTTATCGGATACGCTTGGTGGGGCCATCCGCCACCCCATGATGCCGGCGTCCCCGTAAAGCCTCCAGTTGTGACAGAACCTGCAGTTCCGGTGCAGTAGAGGGCGAACGACCCGATTGAGTACAAGCGCTAAATTTCCAGTTCGGCAATCAATGCAGCCCAGCTTGCGCCGTGCATGTCGCGGTCGTGAATTGACCCCTGGACCTGGGGACGATCAAGGCTGAATTTTATGACGTTGAGAGATGCAATTTCAAACCGCTGAAGACGCTCGGGATCAGTCCGCAGCAATGTGGCGATCCGCTCTGATGGCAAGGCGGTTCGGATGTGGTCGAAAGCGTCTTTCGAACCGCAGAAAATATCGATTGTCAGTTTGAATGGTCCGGCGTTCTTTGACCGGACCTTTTCGACGAATTGTGCCAGTTCAGCCATGATGAACCTCAATGGTTTCGAGCCTGAACGCTGCCATCGGATCAGCCAGTTCCATGACATGGTTGAGGCAGAATTCGTAGACTGGCCCAACCGGCACTTCAGCAGGAGAGAACTGGAACGCGAATGTTGGCTGTTCCTCTTCCTGGGTCAATGGGTGATGCAAAAGGTAGGGATTGAGAATCTTGCCGATTTCCTGAGCTTTTTGCAGACTGTCGGCTGTGACAAATCCCATGACACCGATTTCCGTGGGACGGTGGTTGGAGTTTTCCGGCTCAAGGTCCCCAAATGTGGCGTTTTTGCCTATGAGACGTAATTCGATGGTGAATTCATCTTCTGACAGCCCCAACCGGTCAACGGCTTTCGTCCGTGCTTTTTGGGTGATGTCATCGGCCCATTGCTGGGCGTGATCGACATAGCGTCTGTCACGCAGCAGGGCGAAGGTCATGACCTGATATCCGGCAATGCGTGCGCCTTCTAATTTGACGGTATAGCGCTCTGACGGTACCCAACTGGCACCAGTGGCACGTACGCTTTTGCCATCGATGGATTCATAGACCGCATCGGTGACATCAAGATGGCCGCCTGGCTCATAAAGAATGAAGGGGTCTGCGTTTTCGTACAGCATGTGGGCCGATACGGTGTGCGGACTGGCATTGGCACCATCGGCAGTCGGCGTGATGGTGAAGCCGGTCTCATCAAAGTCGATCAGTACGACACCGGATTGGGGGTTGGTTGCACACAGGGCACCGCATTCGCCAATTTTCGCGCCGTGCCAAGCCGCGCCCGAATGACACCCTTGCATGAGCGGCAATGCTGCAATGATGGCTGTGTCGGTTGTGCGGCCGGCAATGATGATGTCGGCACCGGTGTTGATGGCTGCCTGTATCTGTTCCGCGCCTGCCAGTGCGACAATATTGGTGAATTGCTTTATGGCTTCTTCAGAAATCTCCGGTGCCGGACTGAGGGGACTGAGATGTCCGGCGGCCAGCTCATCTGCAATATGCTGCGGGGTCTGGGACGAGCGCAGGACAGCAATTTTCAAAGTCTGACCCAGCTCCTTTGCGATATCGGTTGTGATGTCCAGCAGCCAATCCACGGCACTGTCGGAGCCGCAGGTGCCTGCTGTGCCGATGACCAACGGAACGCCAGCCTCGGCCCGTGCCTGCATCAGACCTTTCCATTCCAGTCTGGTTGAGGCGCGGGAATATTTGGAAACGCCGCGGCCCAGATAGGAAGGGCCGGAGTCTGTGGAACCGCCATCAATGGCGATGATGTCCGGTTTGGCCGCAATGGCCCGGTCCATGGCCAGTTGATCATAACCAAGGCCCAGTGCGCCTGAGGGAATCAGAACTCTTGTCATCATATCAATCCGTGATCGCTTGCGGTTTCTTCAGCACTTTGCGTAGGAACATTGGTGCAATGAAGCCACCAATGGCTGCAATCCATAGACCAATTGCTATCGGCGTAGAGAACAGGAATGCCCAGTCACCATCAGACAATACCATAGCACGGCGCAGGGAATCTTCCATCTGGTTTCCGAGCAGGATGCCCAGAATTACAGGAACCGTGGGGATATCCAGCTTTCGCAGGAAATAACCCAGAACGCCAAATCCAACCATGAGAAGCAGATCGAAATAACTGCCGGACAATGAGTAAATGCCAACAAATGAAATCATGGTCACGCCCGGCAACAGGACCCAGGGTGGTACCTGCAGGACATAGACGAAGATTTTCACGAGCGGCACGTTCATGATGAGCAGCACGACATTGGAAATCAGCAGTGAGGCAATCAGGCCCCAGACAACTTCGGGCCGGTCAGCAAACAATGTTGGACCTGGCGTGATATTGAGTGTCATCAGCAATGCCAGGAGCACTGCCGTTGTGCCTGAACCGGGGACGCCGAGAGTGAGCATGGGCACAAGAGCACCGCCCGCTGCTGCGTTATTGCCCGCTTCAGGTGCGGCAACCCCACGTGGATTTCCTTTGCCATAGGTCTCCGGATCCTTGGCGATCGCCTTTTGTGCCATATAGGCCATAAAGCTGCCGAGGGAGGCTCCTGCACCCGGCAAGACGCCAGCAAAAAAGCCGATAATTGTGGAGCGGATCATGGTCCAGAAACTGTCCATGATCATCTTGAACGGAATTGTGACTTTCTCGAGCCGCACGCCAAGAGCGGTGTTCTTGCCATGGCTTTCGATGAAGAAAAATACTTCGGCAATAGCGAAGAGACCGACGATTGCGACCAGGAAATCGACCCCGTCCATCAGGTGCAAATTACCATAGGTGAAGCGCGGCATTCCGGACGTGTTGTCGAGGCCGATCATGGCAATGCCAAGCCCCAGACATGCCGCAATGGCGGACTTCGCCTGGTTATTGGAGGCCATGCCACCAAGGGTGCAGAAAGCCAGAAGATACAGCGCGAAATATTCGGCCGGACCAAACAGATAGGCAACACGGGCCAGCAATGGTGCCAGAATAATGAGGCCGATTGTTGCCAAAAATGCACCAACGAAGGAGGCAACGCCAGACAGAACGAGGGCATCACTCGCCTTGCCCTGCTTGGCCATGGGATAACCATCCAGAGTGGTCATGAGGGCTGGTTCATCGCCAGGAATGTTCAGCAAAATGGACGAGATGCGCCCGCCATACATCGCCCCATAATAAACGCTGGTCATGAGAACCAGTGCAGATGTTGCATCCAGCCCCAGGGTGAAGGTGATTGGTATCAGAATGGCAACACCGTTGGATGGCCCAAGGCCCGGCAAGGCGCCAATAATGGTTCCGAGAAAACAGCCTATGATGGCCAACATCAGGGTAAAGGGCGTCAGGGCAACACTGAATCCCAGTGCCAGATTGGTAAGCGTTTCCATGAGTCTTTACCCGATCATGCCGGCGGGGAAGGGGAACAGGCCCAGACCCAAGGCGTATTTAAACAGAATGAACAAGCCAACAGACAGACCGGCTCCGGTTATCAGTGCAGGACCGATACGGGGCCCAATCTGGTAACTGAGGATGGAGGCGGCGACGAATGTCGGAAAGATGAAGCCCATTGGTTTGAGCGCATAGGCATAGCCAATGAGGGTTATGGTTGCGACCAGCAACATCAGAAAGGTGCGTGATGTGGGCCAATCCGGGTCCGCGTCAGGCTTCGCAATCAATACCAGTGAGCTGATCATCACGACCACACCGATCAGAATCGGGAATGATTTCGAGCCGACCGGGTCAGATAGAAAACTGGACTGAATTTGAAAGGCGCTCGCAACATATGCGAGCGCCACTGCGAACATGACCAGACCAAAGATCCGGTCAGAAGCCATTACTGAATGACCCCAATGTCTTTCGACAGTTGTCTAACCTCGGCAACCAGACCGTCAACATAGCTCTGGAAGTCTCCACCGACCTTGGTGAATGGTGCCAGACCATTATCAACCATTGCCTGCTTCCATTCATCGGACGCTGCAACCTTGGCCAGACGATCCGCCCAGGTGTTGAAGACTTCATCGCTGACGCCTTTTGGAATGTAGAGACCACGCCAGTTTACGGCCACCACGTCAAAACCCTGCTCTTTGGCAGTTGGAATGTCCTCGAAGCCTGGAACGCGGTCTTCAGTTAGAACGGCCAGAACACGAATATCACCGGATTTCAGGAATCCAACGATTTCCGACATGTCGCCGGTCATAGCCTGAGTAAAGCCACCAATGGTCTGAGTGATGGCATCCGCGCCACCATCCACGCCAATATATTTGACTTTGGTAATGTCGGTGAAACCGGCGCGCTGCAGGATCATCAGCGGTTTCAAATGGTCAAAACCACCCACTGCGGAACCGCCTGCAAACGCAACGGAACCTGGATTTGCCTTGATGGCATCAACGAGGTCGGTGAGGTTTTGAAGTTCCGAATCTGCAGCCACCACAATTACGCCGGGGTCTGCACCGATTGCGCCGACGAACCGAACCTGATCAGCGGTTGCACCGCCATAGGCATTTTGCGCAAGACGGGTGGTTGTGGCCGAGGATGCGGCAATGATGAGGTCTTCATCATTGTTGCGCTCATTGACCACAGTGCTGTAGGCGAGACCGCCACCGGCACCAGCCATATTGGTGACTTGTATCGGCTTATCGACAGCTTTGATGTCGTACATGATCTTGCCGATTTGACGGCATGTGAAGTCCCAGCCGCCGCCGGGGTTTGCCGGTGCGATGCATTCGGCTGCATAGGCAGTCGAGAACATCCCGATGCTGAGGATTGCTCCCAGCGCTGTTTTTTTGATTAATTTCATTATCTTCTCCCAATTTCGACAAAACACTTGTTTTGCTGAACAGCGACAATGACAGCACAAATTCAGGACTTCAAGCAGGATTTTGAATAGCTCGCCAATGGCTAAGACAAGCGCACGCTGAACGGCTTGTTCTTTTGAATGGTGTCATTTAGATGGGGTGTGGTTCCCCCAATCGGGGGCTCAGGCACATGCCGAGTGCAAATGGTTTTTGCTCTGCAATGCGGTTGTGTTTAGGAGTTGTCGAACCTCTGGTTGGGCGTTACGAGTAGCAATGGAATTCTTCTATATATTTCTCAGTTTTGCGCTGGGCGGCATCTTGAAAGGCGCAACCGGTGCGGGCGCGCCTGTTGTTGCTGTGCCTATCATAGCGCTGTTCTATGATGTGCCGACCGCCGTTACGATTTTTGTCATTCCAAACCTGTTGTCGAATACCTGGCAAGCCTGGTCCTATCGCAAAGACCAATTGCCTCCAGCGCTGACCTATCGCTTTGCCGGAACTGGAGTCATTGGCGCAATTGCCGGCACTTACATGCTGGCCTATCTGCCCACAGATCTGTTGACTATGATGATCGCGGTGGCGGTGACGGGGTACATTGCATTCCGGCTGGTCAAACCTGAATGGGTTCTGGAATATGCCACAGCCTTGCGTATTGTTGTGCCGGTTGGCAGTGTTGCTGGTGTTTTGCAAGGATCGCTGGGTATTTCCGCTCCAATTTCGCTGACATTTTTGAATGCCATGAAGCTGGAGCGAAATCAGTTTATTGCAACCGTGTCGCTGTTCTTCGTATCCATGGCTTTTATACAATTGCCGTTTTTGATTGGCTTGGGGCTCATGACGAAAGAGCGCTTCTGGATCAGCTGTCTTGCGCTTATTCCGATGATTGGCTGCATGCCACTCGGGTCCTTCCTTGCCCGGTATGTTCCGCGCAGCGTTTTCGACAAGCTGATTTTGGCAATGCTGGCGCTGATTGCCGCGAAGCTTTTTATCGAAGCGGCGTTTGGGAGCTGAATTTGATGACGCAGGACAAGTTTTCGGTTGCGAATGAATTTGGTCAACCTGTGGGCACGCCCGTTTCAGGCTGGAACGGAAGCCGATTTCCAACCGGGGAACTGCTGGAAGGGCGCTTGTGTCGCCTTGAGGCATTGGCTGTCTATCGACATGGCGATGATTTGGCCGACGCATTTGCGCTGGATGAAGAGGGGCGGATCTGGACCTATATGGCATCCGGGCCGTTTGGCACGAAAACTGGGTTGACAGACTGGATTACGAAGGTCAGCGCAGGCCGCGATCCGATGTTTTATGCCATTGTTGATAAAGCGAGCTCAAAGGCGTTGGGCATTGCGAGCTACATGCGCATTGCACCCGAGGCAGGGTCCATCGAGGTCGGGAGTATTGCCTATTCTCCATTGATGCAGCGGACGCCATTGGCGACGGAAGCCATGTTCTTGATGATGGCGCACGCTTTCGAAACCCTTGGATATCGCCGCTATGAGTGGAAATGCGACAGTCTGAACGCAGCCTCACGCAAGGCCGCCGAACGGTATGGCTTCATCTTTGAAGGGATTTTTCGTCAAGCACTGGTCTATAAGGGGCGCAACCGGGATACAGCATGGTTCTCCATCCTGGATTATGAATGGCCCGCTATCAAGGCAGCCTTTACCGCTTGGCTCGATCCTGAAAATTTCGACAGCAATGGACGACAGAAACTCAGGCTGGCCGACCTGATTGATCAGCAACGGGGTACTGGTGAGGACATCTCGCAGCCGCGATAGTCCAAGTAACCAACAATGATGCTTACTGACGGCTCCACTTATTTTTGACGAGTTACTGTTGTGTTTTTTTACGGGGTGATGTCGATTTCTCATCGAACCGTTCGTCTGGATTGTACAGGGGCACGGTGCTTCTGTTTCAAATCAGGGAAATGTTCCAATGCAATATATGCTTCTTATCTATTCAGCTGAAGGTTCCGGACCACAGCCGGGCACGCCAGAATTCGGACCCTTCATGCAGGGCTATATGGATTTCACCGAAAAAGTAAAAACGGAAGGCAAGTTTGTTGCCGGAGATGCCTTGCAGCCGATCGCGACAGCCACCACGCTGTCCATTCGGGATGGCAAGACCGACATGATGGACGGACCATTTGCAGAAACCAAAGAACAGTTGGGCGGCTATTACCTGCTGGACTGCACTGATCTGGATGAAGCTTTGAACTATGCGGCGATGATTCCGACAGCAACTTATGGACGCATTGAAGTGCGACCTTTGATTATCTGGGACAATTAGAACCTCGACCTGAGACAGGGCGGTTCTGGTGCCTGTATCTGCATATGTGATAATTCTGTCTAAACATGAACAGAGCAATTTATGCTGCCCCCACATTCTCTCCAGCAGGCCATTGAAAAGACCGTTCGAGACGAGTGGGGGCGCATTCTGGCTGCGCTGGTGAAAACACTGGGTGATTTTCAACTGGCTGAAGACAGTCTGCAGGACGCGGTCATTTCGGCGATGCAGCACTGGCAGACCTACGGACTTCCGCGCAGTCCCGCAGCCTGGCTGATCACCACGGCCCGGCGAAAGGCGATAGACAGGCTGCGCCGTGATCAAAACTTCAATTCCAAACAGGCGGAAATCTCTTATCTGCTTGATCTGGAGCATCAGGCCGGGGATGCGTTTCAGCCGGAACTCATTCCGGACAAGCGTCTGGAAATGATTTTCACATGCTGCCATCCCGCCCTTGAGGAAAAGACGCGGGTGGCCCTGACATTGCGAACGCTTGGCGGACTCACAACAGAGGAAATTGCTGCTGCGTTTCTGGACCGGCCCGATGCCATGGCGCAGCGTCTTGTGCGGGCAAAAAAGAAGATAGCACTTGCAGGAATTCCCTATCAGGTTCCGGACCATCTGGTCCTTCCTGAGCGGCTGTCATCCGTTCTGGGTGTGCTGTATCTGATCTTCAACGCAGGTTACACCGGCGGTGTTGGCGAGACCCCTGTCAGGTCAGATTTGACTGATGAAGCCATTCGCCTGACCCGCATCATTTGCGAATTATTGCCCGATGAACCGGAAGTGGGCGGTCTGTTGGCGCTGATGCTGCTGCATGATTCCCGCCGTTTTTCGCGCGGTGATGCCAATGGCAATCTGGTGCCGCTGGAACTGCAAAACCGGAAACGTTGGGATGTCTCGAAAATCACCGAAGGGGCAGCGCTGCTGGAAGATATACTCCCGAAGCAACGTGTCGGACCGTATCAGGTTCAGGCCGCGATCAGTGCTCTGCACGCACAAAGCGCTTCATGGGAGGAGACCGACTGGCCTCAAATCGAAGCGCTGTATCAGATGTTGTACAGGATGCAGCCAACGCCAGTGGTCTATATCAATCTGGCCGTTGCGGTTTCTTATGCGCGCTCAACCGATGTTGCACTGACCATGCTGGATGCTGTTGCCGATGACGGGCGCCTGAACAGGTATCAGCCATTTTTCGCGGCCAAAGCGGATGTATTGAGCCGTGCTGGCAATCCAAGGGCGGCGAAAGCATGCTTTCAAACCGCCATTGACCTGGCGACAAACTCTTTCGAGAGACAGTTCTTGCAACAAAAAATCCTCAGCCTTGATGAGGCTGAATAGATTTTTTGTCCCGAGCCCTGGGTGCCGAACTCAGCTGTTTCCTTCTATCTGCTTCAATGCGGTTTCGATTTTACCGACTGCCGTGTCCACATCATCCATTTTGTCCAGTCCGAACAGGCCGAGGCGGAAGGTCGAGAAGTCGGATGGTTCATCGCACATCAGTGGCACACCAGCCGCGATCTGCATGCCCTGTGCAGCAAATTTCTTGCCGTTCTGGATGTCAGGGTCGGTGGTATAGCTGACAACGACACCCGGTGCTTCAAAACCAGAGGCGGCAACACTCTTATAGCCATGATCTGCCAGCAATTTGCGAACGCCCTGGCCAAGTTCCATCTGTTGGTCGCGCAGTTTTTCAAAGCCATGCTCGCGGCTTTCCAGCATTGTATTTCGAAAGCCGGTCAGTGCATCGGTGGGCATGGTGGAATGATAGGCATGGCCGCCCTTTTCATAGGCCTGCATGATCTGATGCCATTTGGCCAGATCGACAGCAAAGCTTGAACTTTTCGTTTCCGGCAGGACATCCAGAGCCTTCTGGCTGAGCATGACGAGGCCGGAAGAGGGGGATGAGCTCCAGCCCTTTTGTGGAGCGCTTATCAGCACATCGACGCCGCAGGCTTTCATGTCGACCCACAAAGCACCTGACGCGATGCAGTCGAGAACGAACAAGCCTCCCACAGAATGCGTGGCTTCAGCGACAGATTTCAAATAATCGTCGGGCAGCAAAATGCCGGAGGATGTTTCGACATGTGGTGCAAAGACCACATCAGGTTTTTTGTCGTGGATGGTCTTCACCACATCCTCGATGGGATGAGGCGCGAAGGGCGCAGGATGATCATTCCCGCTTTGACGTGCCTTCAGGACGGTCTGCTCAGACGGGATGTCGCCGGCTTCGAAAATCTGGGTCCAGCGATAAGAAAACCAGCCATTGCGCAGGACCAGTGTTTTCTTGCCGCCTGCGAATTGCCGCGCGACTGCCTCCATGGCGAATGTGCCGCCACCTGGAACCACAATAGCGGCCTCTGCATTGTAGACTTCTTTCAACATCGAAGAGATGTCGTTCATGACTTTCTGAAACGTCTGCGACATATGATTCAGGGAGCGGTCTGTAAACACGACAGAGAACTCCATCAGGCCATCGGGATCCACTGGAGATGAGGGATTGTTCATGTGAGCTATCCTTAAATCAGAACTTGATTGGAAGATTTGTACCGGCAGGCTGAGCCATGACCCGTTTGTGGACATCATTATGATTTGTGCGCCAACAGCGCAACAGTTTGCTGTGCGGGCCTGTTGTTTATCACATGAAAACAGGCTTCTGTTGTTTCAGTGATGGCGCAGCAAAAACCTGTTTTTGAATTATAAATCGGGGGGCGCAACACGCTGAATGACAAGGGACCGGACAGCAATATGATGATGTTTCTGATTGAGCCGTTGCAACCGGTGGCCAGTTGGTTACGATGGCGGCGAATTTCCAGCTATTGCGAGTCTTTATGCGCCTGAAACACTGTCACAATTTTCATGATTTTCGCGAGCTGGCGCAAAGGCGCCTTCCTGGCCCAATCTTCAACTATATTGATGGTGCGGCGGATGATGAGACGACTTATCAGCGCAATACGGAATCGTTTGAAGATTGCGATCTAATTCCGAATGTTCTGTCCGGCGTCAAGGATGTTGATATGTCCGTGACCGTCATGGGTCAAAAGCTGGACATGCCGATCTACTGCTCGCCAACGGCGTTGCAGCGTCTGTTCCATCACGACGGAGAACGGGCCGTTGCTGCTGCGGCAGAAAAATATGGCACGATGTTCGGCGTGTCGTCGCTGGGGACCGTGAGCCTTGCGGAAGTGCGCAAGAAGCACAGCAATCCACAATGCTACCAGTTCTACTTCCACAAGGACCGTGGCCTCAACCGGGCCATGATGCAAAGCGCCAAGGATGCCGGTGTGGAAGTGATGATGCTGACCGTTGACTCCATTACCGGAGGCAATCGGGAACGTGATCTGCGGACCGGATTTTCAATTCCGTTTCGCCTCTCCCTGGGTGGCATGGTTCAGTTTGCCATGAAGCCAATGTGGGGCATCAATTATGTTACCCATGAGAAGTTTGCTCTGCCGCAATTGGATGATCATGTAGATATGAGCGGCGGGGCCTTGTCGATCGGGCGCTATTTTACGGAGATGCTCGACCCTTCGATGACCTGGGATGATGTTGCCAAGATGGTGCAGGAGTGGGATGGCCAGTTCTGTCTGAAGGGCGTGATGAGTGTGGCTGATGCCAAGCGCGCGGTCGAGATCGGTTGTACGGGGATCGTACTGTCCAATCATGGCGGTCGTCAGTTGGATGGCTCGCGTGCACCGTTTGATCAGTTGGCGGAAATTGTTGACGCTGTGGGCGACGAGATTGATGTCATCATGGATAGTGGCGTGCAGCGTGGCACCCATGTTCTGAAAGCACTGTCGCTGGGCGCGAAAGCTGTTGGCGGGGGCCGGTTCTATCTGTATCCGCTGGCAGCGGCCGGACAGCCCGGCGTGGAACGCGCACTTGAGCTGATGCGCACCGAGATTGAGCGCGGAATGCGGTTGATGGGTTGCAAGTCGGTTTCCGAATTGAACGCAGGCAACCTTCGGTTCCGGAACTGACACTTTTCAAAATGTCGATTGGAAGGGTCTTTCACACCTTAGGGGGGGCGTGAAAGACGGTCGTAATAGCTGTTTGTCAGGTTTTCTTAACGAGTTTGATCACAAACAGAAGCAGAACTGCACCTATCGTCGCGTGGATGATGGACCCAAACAGGCCGCCACCAATCTGGAGTCCCACTGCAGGCAGCACGAAGCCTGCAACGAAGGCACCAATTATGCCGACAATGATGTTGCCAAGCAGCCCAAAGCCGAAACCTGTGATGATCATGCCGGCCAACCAGCCAGCAATTGCACCGATCAGCAGAAATATAATGAGGCTTTCAATTCCCATATCGTTTTCCTTTCAGAATTAATGCTCAGTTCAAGCAATGAATTCATTGTGTAGCAAGGTGTGTCAAGCGGAAGAAAGACTGTCGTCCTGTTGTGCAGACAATTCGAGTATGGCCTGATGGTGATTGAGAAAGACTCTTCCTGTGAGTTTCTTGATGAAATCAGTTCCCGCCAGCCGGTCCATGACCGGGCCTTTCACCTCACTCAGGTGGAGTTTCACGTTCATGTCATTGAGACGATCATTGATTTCTTCCAGGGATTCCAGCGCACTCATATCGATGTGGTTGACCGCTGCGCATACCAGAACGACATGCTTCAGCGGTGGCCTTTCAGCAACTTCCCGTGCGATTGCATCTTCGAGAAACCGTGCATTGGCAAAATAAAGACTTTCATCGACCCTGAGCGACAATATCGTGTCCTGGGTGATGACCTTGTGACGCAGAATATTGCGGTAGTGCTCGGTTCCCGGAACCTGTCCAACAATCGCGATGTGCGGACGAGAGGAATTGTAAAGGTGCACCAGAAGCGAGATCAGGACACCGGCGATGACACCCAATTCCACGCCAAACAGCAGCGTGACCAGCAATGTGGTGCAAACGGCTGCAAAATCTGCTTTGGAATAATGCCAGGTTTTCTTCAGAATTGAGAAATCTACCAGCGACAGGACTGCAACGATAATGGTGGCTGCCAATGTTGCTTTGGGCAGGTAAGCGATGAAAGGCGTCAGGAACAGCGATGCCAGGGCAAGCCCGACTGCGGTGTATGCGCCAGCGGCTGGGGTGCGGGCACCGGCATCATAATTGACAACAGACCTTGAGAAACCGCCAGTTACAGGAAACCCGCCTGTGAACGCAGCTCCCAGATTTGCCGCGCCGAGACCGATCAGTTCCTGATCAGGATCAATGCGTTGCCGCCGTTTGGCCGCAAGGGTCTGTGCCACAGATATCGATTCAACGAAGCCGATGATCGAAATAATGACGGCTGATCCGATGAGGTCGCGCCAGAGCGTTGTGGAGAAAGAGGGCAGGGTGAGCGGTGGCAATCCCTGTGGAATTTCGCCGATCAAAGCGACGCCTCTGGTGCTCAGGTCAAATGTCCATGCCAGTAAAATTGTGCCGATGACCGCAATCACAGGGCCGGTTTTTGCTGCAATAGCTGCCAGATTTGAAGGAACGCGATAATGCTGGAGTAGTGGTTTCAGACCGCTCCGGATCCAGAACAGAAGCACCAAGGCTACAGCACCAAGAGCTGCGGTGTACACATTCGTGTTCTGCACATTGTGTGCCAGCGATGCCATTAGTTCTGGCAGATTGTGACCTTCGGCCGAAACACCAAGTATGTGTTTCAACTGGCTGGTTGCGATCAGAATGCCAGAGGCTGTGATAAACCCTGATATCACCGGATGGGACAGAAAATTTGCCAGAAAGCCCAAGCGCAGAATGCCAAGAAGTACCAGGAACGCACCTGACAAGAATGCCAGCGTGAGAGCGGCTGTGACAAATTCTGCTGAGCCCGGGTCTGCGACTTTGCCAATTGCGACTGCGGTCATCAGCGAGACGACAGCGACTGGGCCGACTGCCAAGGCGCTGCTTGTGCCGAAAATGGCGTACAGAATGATGGGGATCATGGAGGCATAGATGCCCATTTGGGCAGGCAACCCTGCCAGCAACGCATAGGCAAGCGATTGTGGGATCAGCATGATCGTCACAATGATCGCTGCCATCAAATCATCGCTGAAAATCTGCCTGTTATAGGTTTTGCTCCATGTCAGAATTGGCAAGTAGCGGGGAGCAGCTTTTCCCAATTTCTGAAAGGACTGTTTGATCATCAGTTGGTGCTGTTATCGGTCAGTTGTTTCTGGACCTCCCAAATGGCAGCAGAACGAGCGCCGCTGCGGCAATATGCCAGTGCCGGAGCTGGCAGCGTGCGCAGAGCTGCCGCGAACTGGACAGCCTGTTGTTCCTGTATTCCGCTCGGCGATACCGGGATGTAACTGGTTTCCAAGCCCGCCTTTTTGGCAATTGATGCAAGGGTTGCAAAGTCCGGTTGATCCGGGCTTTCGCCGTCCGGCCGATTGCAGATGATGGAGCGAAAGCCATCTGCGGCTAATTGCTCAATATCGTTCGCATTAATTTGCGCGCTGACAGACAGGTCGTCGCTTAGTTTCTTGTAGGTCATGGCGATGGAATCCTCGCGCTGTTATGGGGTTGCAGATCATTGTAAAGGTGCTGGCATTCATTGTTCATGACTGGCCAGCACCCTGATGCTTCAAAGCTTGTTGATGGGCACCTTCAACATCGGGTTTCCGTCTTCATCGCGTGGAACCGTGCCTGCGCGCATATTGACCTGAAGTGACGGCAGAATGAGCTTTGGCATGTCGAGCGTTGCATCCCGTTCAGTTCGAAACTTGATGAATTGCTCGCGCGTGTTGTTGTTGCCAACGTGAATATTGTGCTGCCTTTCCTCGCCGACAGTGGTTTCCCAACTGATATCACGGCCATTGGGGCCATAATCATGGCACATGAACAAGCGCATTTCATCAGGCAAGGTCAAGACCTTCTGAATACTGTCATAGAGCATTCCTGCGTCGCCGCCTGGAAAATCTGCCCGGGCGGAACCGGCATCCGGCATGAACAAGGTGTCACCGACAAAAGCTGCATCGCCTATGACATGAACCATGCAGGCCGGGGTGTGGCCGGGGGTGTGAAATGTGAAAGCTTCCATTGAGCCAATGCGATAGGTGTCGCCATCCTTGAAAAGTGCATCAAACTGGGACCCGTCACGCTGGAACTCGGTGCCTTCGTTGAAGACTTTGCCAAACGTGTCCTGAACAACCATGATCTTGTCGCCGATACCAATCTTGCCACCAAGCTTTTGCTGGATGTATGGCGCAGCCGACAGATGATCTGCATGAACATGGGTTTCAATAATCCATTCCAATTCGAGATCATTATCAGTGATAAAGGAGATCATGCGGTCAGCATGGTCGTAGGTCAGTCGTCCCGCAGCATAATTAATGTCCATGACAGAATCGATGACAGCACAGGCTTTGGAGGCGGGATCTTTGGCCACATAACTGATTGTATTGGTTGCCTCATCAAAAAAGGCAGTGACGTCCGGGTGGACCGACATATTTACAGGAAAGCTGCTCATTATATTCTCCTATTCATATTACTGAATATAAATATTGTATTAGAGTATTCAACGGGTCAGAGTTTGCTTGATCTGTTGGACTTGTGCCAAATAATCAGGCTATCACGGCATTGCTCTGGAAATGCTTGTTGGCTTGTCGTGCGACCACGATTCCGATGATCATGGCGATCACAAAAATCAAGGTTTCAGAGTAGCCCAGACCAAGTGCCGGGATTGCTCCGCCGGGGCAAAAGCCCGCAAGCCCCCAACCCACACCAAACGTGGCAGACCCTGCAATCAAACGGGTGTCGATGGAATTGTTTTTTGGTAGCACGAAGGCAGGCCCCAATGCCGGCTTTTGTTGACGGGCAAACACGATACGATAGCCGATAGCAGTGGTTATGAGCGCGCCGCCCATAACAAAGATCAGGCTTGGATCCCAAGTTCCAAACACATCAAAAAAGTTGAGAACCTTTGCCGGATTTGCCATGCCCGAGATTGCAATTCCAATGCCGAATATTGCGCCAATTATGATGGAAGACAGGGGACGTATCATCTTACAATCCTACGACATGACGGGTGATGAAAACGGTGACGAATGTTGCAATCATGAATACGACGGTTGCGACGATGGAACGCGGTGACAATCGGGCCATGCCGCAAACACCGTGGCCGCTTGTGCATCCGGAACCAAAGAAGACACCGACTCCGACAATGAACCCGCCAATGATCATCGCACCGGTGCCGACCGGAACCGCGAATGGCACAGTTCCACCGAGCAGCAAGAACAGCGGAGGGGCTGCGATCGCGCCTGCCAGAAATGCCAAACGCCAACTCCAGTCTGAACCCAGAGGCGGAATGACGCCCGCCATTATGCCGGTCATTCCGGCAATACGGCCATGAACGGCCATCAGCAAAATCGCTGCAATTCCAATCAGGACGCCGCCGCCCAGCGACGTCCACGGAGTGAATTCAGTCATGATTATTATCCCGTCAGGCTGATTTGCAGGTTTTGACGCCGAGAATCTTGTAGATTGGGCAGAACCTTAAAAAAGCTGTTGCGATCAGGATCACCCCAATAATCGGCAGTAGCCAAGCCATAACAGGGCCGGACAGGAGAGCTGACGAGGAAATAAAGGGAAGAATGATGAGAATAGCTCCGGCAATAAAACGGATGATGCGGTCAACAGAGCCGACATTTGCAGATTTGAACATGGTATAAATCCTTGCTGGTAATTGTATGAAGCTCTATTTATATAAACGATTATACATATTCAAGAGTGAAAATTATTATGGATATTTCAGTTGGCGCGTTGGAGCCAAAAATCAGAGAAGCGTCAGAGTTGATGGGTATGCTGTCACAACCTGCACGGCTTCGCATATTGTGCATCTTGCTGGAAGGCGAGCAGAGTGTTCTGGCACTGGCAGATCTGGTGGATTTGTCGCAACCAGCGATGTCTCATCATCTGAAGAAGTTGCGGTCTGCCGATCTGGTGCAGACCCGCAGGGATGGGCAGACAATTTATTATTCCCTCAAAGGCAGGGAAGTCGGCGCAATCCTGAAGACCCTTCATGGTCTTTATTGCTCCTGACGATCTCAGGCGAAACGTCAGGGTTTCCAGAAAGTCACGACATCTGACTACGTGGCGCAGTCCCAGCACGGCGTGCTTAACGCGCATTTGACAGTTGCTCGAACTCGTCGTCAGAAGCGCGATGTTTTAACTTGCAAAAACGTGCAGAATATTGCACTAGCGGGCAATATGCCGCAAGGATTTTGCATTTGACCCCTCCTGAATTGAATAACCCTGTTGTGCGTCAATCTATTTTAAGACAGCGCGTTGAAGCGGGTGGCACTTTGGTGGCCAGATCTCTGGCTACAGAATTTGATGTGTCACCGGATACCATTCGGCGCGATATCCTGACGCTTGAAGAAACTGGATATGTGCAACGGGTGCGCGGTGGAGCGGTTCCCCTCGTGGCGCGTCCAACGCCCATATTTTCGCGATTGGTGACTGAGAATCCCTCACGGGATGCCTTGGCGGAGAAGGCTGTCGGCTTGACCGCAGATGGTATGGTTCTGTTGTTTGATGGCGGTTCGACGTTGATATCCCTTGCGCAAAAATTACCGACAATGCCGAACAGTCTGGTGGTGACATCATCGCCGGCGATTGCTCTGGCAAGCTTGGCGAAAGCCATTCCAACGGTGCTGATTGGTGGGCGGATGAGCATTGCAGGCGGTTTGGCAGTGGGGGCCGAGACTGTAAAAGCTATCAGCCAGATATCAGCAGATTTGTGTTTTCTGGGTGCTTGCGCGCTGGATCCGGAATCTGGGTTATGGGCCGATGATTTCGATGAAGCGGCCGTCAAGACACAGATATGCGCTTCCTCTGCCAGAGTCTGTGTTGTGACAACTTCAGAAAAACTTGGCCGTTCTGCCCGCCATCATGTCATAGGCTGCAAGGACATCGACCTGCTGGTAACCGATGCGACACATCAGGCCGTTTGCGCCTTTGAGACAGAAGGTCTGGAATTGCTCCATGTCTATAGCGCCTAAAACTGGTCTTTCAACGCTACGTTCTCCCTGGCGGGCCGTTTCGGCAATGTTCATCCTGAATGGTGCCCTGTTTGGAATTTGGGCATCCCGGATTCCAGCTGCAGCCAGCCGACATGATTTGGCACCGGGTCATTTGGGCCTGCTTTTGCTGATGCTGGCTGCGGGCGCCATCGTGTCATTTCCGCTGGCGGGGCGCACCGTTGACCGGCTTGGCAGCGCGACCGTAACGCAGCGTATTGCGTTGGCATATCTGCTGTCCCTGGTGATGATCGCCCTGATGCCGAGTGTCTGGCTGCTGGCGATTGCGCTGTTCTTGTTTGGTATGGCGCATGGAGCCATGGATGTTGCGATGAATGCGTGGGCGGCGGAAGTGGAGCGTAAAAGTGGACGTCCACTCATGTCATCCTTTCATGCCATGTTCAGCTTTGGTGCCGGATTGGGCGCTGCGAGCGGCTATTTTGCTGCCTCGGCAGATTTGTCGATGCTGGTCCATTTCGTTTTGGCAGCGGGTTTGTTTGGCGCCGTTACGCTCTGGTTTTCGTCAATTGGCTGGGTTTCCGACAAAACCGCATCGGACGCCAAAAGCCCCGCATATTCCCTTCCAAAGGGGCCTTTGTTTTTTGTTGGATTCGTTGCCTTTTGCGCCTCAATCGGAGAGGGCGCAATGGCTGACTGGAGCGCGATTTTTCTGGTTGAAGTGACCAAGGTGAATGAGGCCAACGCCGCGCTGGGATATACGCTGTTTTCATTGGCCATGGTCGTGACACGACTGATTGGTGACCGGATCATTGCTGTGCTCGGACCGGTTGCAGCAGCGCGCCTTGCCGGTTTTGTTGCGGCTATCGGCTCGGCGCTGGCAGTGATTTCTGCCGACTACATACTCGTATTGCTTGGGTTCGCTTTGATGGGAATTGGCTATGCAGTGGTGATGCCTCTGGCCTTCAGCCGCGCTGCAAATGACACGGAACTTGGGCAGGGGCGGGCCATCGCAAGTGTCGCGACACTCGCTTATGGGGGCATGCTGCTTGGTCCGCCCTTGATCGGGTTTGCGGCAGAAGTGACGTCCATTCGGGTGGCATTTTTGATTCTGACCTGTCTTGCGCTGGCAATCATCGTGTTTTCGGGAACATTGGGGAAAACCGGAACCAAGCCCTGATTTTGGGCACTGAGATCGCATATCTGTGTAAAAATGTCGCAATCAGACAGATGCGAGACGCTGTTTCTTTTCAAAGCATTTGGTAACCATGTTACTCTGAACCTTGCGCTTCAAAGTTGAAGCAGGCTGAGTACAGTCGAGCAATAAGTTACGGATTTCAAAATTTCAGGGGTAAAAAAATGACACAGGAGACAGAAACCGAGGATGAGGTTGCGCCGCATCCGATAGAAACTGACTTTGAGGTGGGACAACACAATATCACGCCATTTGGGCTGGATATTCACAATCCTGTGTTCATGATTTCCGGCCTGTCCATTGTGGCATTTGTGATGGTTACGCTGATGTTTCAGGAAGGGGCCACGGAGTTCTTTGGCTGGCTCCGACCTGCTTTGACCTCTACGTTTGACTGGTTCTTCCTGAGTGCCGCTAATGTATTTGTGCTGCTTTGTTTGTTCCTTTTGGTTTCGCCGCTGGGTTCAATCCGCCTTGGTGGCGACGATGCAAAACCTGACTATGGTTATGTCGGCTGGTTTGCCATGCTGTTTGCGGCGGGTATGGGCATCGGGCTGATGTTCTTCGGTGTTTCCGAACCCATGTCCCACTTTGCGTCGTCGATGGGCGGCGTGGCCGGCGAAGCAGGCGCTCGAACGGACTGGGCGCCTCTTGGTGCCGCCGCCGGTGACATCGATGCTGCACGTGATCTTGGTATGGCGGCGAGTATCTTTCACTGGGCGATACATCCCTGGGCGATCTATGCTGTTGTTGCTCTGTCATTGGCATTCTTCACATATAATCGTGGCTTGCCACTGACATTACGGTCGGCATTCTATCCTTTGCTGGGTGACAGGATCTGGGGCTGGTGGGGCCACGCTATCGATATTCTCGCAGTATTTGCGACCCTGTTCGGTCTGGCTACCTCACTGGGGTTTGGAACGGAACAGGCACTGGCCGGGCTGAATTATCTGTTTGGTTGGGGTACAGGTAATGGTGCGAAAGTGATCCTTATCGCAGCCATTACAGGCCTTGCGCTTCTTTCAGTTATTCGTGGACTTGATGGTGGCGTTAAAATTCTGTCGGAAATCAATATTGGGCTTGCGGCCTTGTTGCTGGTGTTTGTGATGCTGGTCGGGCCTACCGGTGATATCTTTGCATCCATTTTTTCTGGTGGTGCCGCCTATGTGACAAATTTTGTTCCATTGTCGATGCCATTTGGACGTGAGGATGTGAACTTTTCCCAGGGCTGGACTTCGTTCTATTGGGCCTGGTGGATTTCATGGTCACCTTTCGTTGGCATGTTCATTGCCCGCGTTTCCCGTGGACGCACTGTGCGTGAGTTCATTTTCTGCGTCATCGTGATCCCGTCCGTCATCAGTGTTTTCTGGATGGGCGCTTTCGGTGGAACTGCAATTTCGCAGGTCGTGGCTGATGCTGCGGCTCCTGTGAAGGATGCTGCGTTGGAACTGAAACTGTTCGAGATGCTCAAACCTCTGCCGCTGGCAGGCATTACCTCTTTCCTAGGTATTGTTCTGGTGTTGGTATTCTTTGTCACATCATCGGATTCCGGCTCGCTTGTAATTGATACGATTACGGCTGGCGGGAAGACAGACGCACCGGTTTCTCAACGTGTGTTCTGGTGTACGTTTGAAGGTATTGTCGCTGCGACATTGCTGCTTGTTGGCGGGGCAGGGGCCTTGACGGCCCTCCAGGCCATGGCGGTCAGCACCGGCTTTCCGTTCACCATCGTCTTGCTGGCCATGTGTGTCAGTCTGGTGATTGGGCTGAACCAGAGCCGCAAACACGCGAAATAAGAAAAAGCCTCCCGCAGAAACTCTGCGGGAGGCTTGATTTCAGTGCATTATCTGACACTGAATTTGCGGACATTGCCATTGCGCGTGCTGCAATAGAAACGATGTTTGTTGCGGTTATTCCTGTTCGATACAACTCCGTTCACACTGTAGCGATTTTTGCCATCGTATGTGACGTGCTTTGTGTTGACCCGCGGTTTGGCAGGGAATTTGTTTCGAAACCATTTTCTGGCGGATTTATTGCAAGCTCTTGTGGCGGCTTTCACCCGGTTTTCATGCGCTCTTGAATATTGGCGATCGTTGTGATTGCTGGAACTTGAGGCTACGGCTGCCCCCAGTATACCGAGCAGTACTGCGCCCGCTATGACCTCACCGGGTTTCAGATCTCGCCGTTTGTTTCTCTTTTGTTTTACGGGCAGCACAAGATTTTCTTGACCAATGTTGGACGCTCCATAAGAAGAAGGTCCGCCAATGCCGGCAGAAAAGCCAGGTGTGGTGAGCAGAACAGATGCTGATAAAATGATAGCGGCATATGGTTTTGTAATGTTGAACATAATTCCTCCGATATATTGTTCAGGGAGCCAATCCGGCATTCGCTGCCGGTTTTGGCAAATCAGCGACGTTCAAATACGGTAAACCAACCTCACATTGCGCGTGAAGCTTTTTCTGGAGTTCAGAAATCTGATGATCGCGGATCACTTGTCACGGACAGGGGAATAGCCCTGCCCGTGACAGTGTGGTTATTCAGCCGCGAGTTTGTCAGCTGTCTTGTTTTCGAAGTCACTTGCATCATGGCGCTCGCGCAGTTGGCCATCGAGAGGACCGGACGTTCGGTTGACCATTCTGCCACGCTTGACTGCAGGGCGATCCGCGATCTGGTCTGCCCATCTGTTCACATGTTTGTAGGTTGATGCTTCCAGGAATTCGGCCGCTTCGTAGACCGTGTTGCGCACCAGAGCGCCGTACCAGGGCCAGATTGCGATATCCGCGATGCTGTAGGTGTCGCCGCCCATATATTGGTTTTCCGCCAGGCGACGATCCAATACATCCAATTGGCGTTTCACCTCCATTGTAAAGCGGTCAATGCAGTACTCGATTTTGACCGGGGCATAGGTGTAGAAATGGCCAAAGCCGCCACCAAGATAGGGCGCGCTTCCCATCTGCCAAAACAGCCAGGATAGACATTCGGTGCGTTGCGCGTGGTCTGTGGGCAGCAATGCGCCAAATTTTTCGGCGAGATACAACAATATCGAGCCTGATTCAAAGATCCGGGTCGGTTTCTCGGTGCTGTGATCCATGAGTGCCGGGATTTTGGAGTTCGGATTGATATCCACGAACCCGCTGCCAAACTGATCACCATTCCCGATATCAATGTAATGAGCGTCATATTCTGCGCCACTGTGACCCAGAGCCAGAAGCTCTTCCAGCATGATCGTCACTTTGACGCCGTTCGGCGTCGCCAATGAATAGAGTTGGAATGGATGCTTGCCAACCGCCAGTGTCTTGTCATGAGTCGGGCCAGCCAGTGGACGGTTTGTCTTGGCAAATGCGCCGCCGTTTTCAGATTCCCATTTCCAGATTTTGGGCGGTGTGTAGTTTTCGGTGTCTGTCATTGAATGAGTCCCGGTCAAGGTTGGAGGGATGTCGCTGTCCGTTGAGGGCAGTGTTTTTCTGATTTGGAAGGCTTTCGTGGAGGGTGAATGGAGGGATAACCCCGGGGGGCAGCCTGGTTCCATAAATTCAGGGTTGGAGATATCGTCGTTTTGCTTTGGGTTCCATATATGGAGTTTTTGCCGAAAATGCCAAGCCCGCTGGGGGTGCGTATTGCGATGTGATGAAACTGATTTGCCCGCTAACCCGGATGGAGCGGAAACAGATTGTGATTAGCCGACCAGGTTGGATCTTTTGATAAACGGTGTGTGAGCCGTTGTCCTGAATGGGTTCAACCCAGCTGCGCAGACTAATTATGATGGCGCAATTCTTCAGTTATGTTGCAGTGCCACATTGCTGCCTAGGTTACAGTCCAAACGCACGTCTTCGGTTGGGTAACAGCATTTGATTTGTTTCGTGGCAACCGAAAAACATACGTTCAAAGCTGTGTTGGGTATGGCTCCCTGCTATCTGGCTGCAAGTCTGAGGGGGTGAATTCGCTCCCCTGTCTTTCAGGCAATTGCCCCTAGATTGTGCACATCGGTGTTTGGTTGATGATTGGTTAACCATCCGAGCGATATTAACCGGTTTTAACGAGATGTGTTGAAATTGATTCTTTTTCGGCTAAATGCTTGTGCATTAAGCTTTTCTTAACGGACATATACATGAAAATCCGCCTCGTTGTTCTCTCTGCCTTGCTGTCACTCGGATCTTCGATTGCTGTTGCGCAACCGAAACTGCCGCAGGCGTGGATTGAGGCGATTTCAGAGATTTCCGGCTCGTTTGAAAGTGGTGGTGCCAACAAGAATCAAAAGTTTTCAGCTGTCACAGGCGATTTCGACTGTCAGGGTCTGTCGCTGGGATTCCTGAACTGGCCGTTGGGAACCGGTTCGTTTTTTGAATTGCTTGAGGACGTTGATGCATCTGAGATCAAGGCCATCAGCGAAGAAGTGATGCCGACATATGGCGATGAATGGGCCGAGATGATTTCTCTTGGAAAGGACGGCGAAATTGCGAAGGCTGTTTCCCAATCCAGAGCTTGGCAGACACCAGCCTATTCAGCCGGTGCGTGCAACGATGACAAGCGAAACGGTATCAAGTTTTCAGATAAGGTGCTTGCCAAAGAGATAAAGGCATTTTTGCTGCATGATACTGTCCGTGACGCGCAGATCGATGGCCTTCGGACTATTGCAAATGAAGCTTTTGCCAAGGCCGTGAAATGGGCGAAATTGCAGCGTGGGCCGGATGCTGCTCCGCAGTTCAATGAATTCGCGGTGTTCTTTGATTTGCGAACGCAGAACGGACTGAAATATGCCGATAGTCTGATGGCATTGGTATCGGAAACCAATGAATCCTATCGTTGGAAGCGGACCTATAATCGCGCTGCAACGTCGTGGATTCAGATCAGTTGGGATCAGGTTCACCCAAAACATGTCGAAGATGGCAAGCAGAATGCCAAACATTGGCGCAAAGCCTTTGACCGTGGCGAGGTGTCAACCAGTGACAATCAGTTGCTGCTGCTGATTGCGATGCGTGGAATGCTGGCAAAACAGCCCTATACGACTGATACGATGAACCGAAAGGGTGTCATGGCCGTTGGCTTCGGCTGGGCACATACGCACTTCTTTGATCATCGCAGCACCTACAAGAAAATGGATGCGATCTTTCATTCCCACGCAATGAATGGTTCCTGATTCCCACTGCGGATTTCACGATATTGCATCTCTCCCGCCGAGATTTTTTCTTTTTCGAGCGCTATCCAGACTGGGCTTGTGCGGCACAAGCGCGCCAATTTGAGCGAAAACCTGCCTTTTCGACCTTTCAGTTTTTTGCGTGATTTAAACTTGAGTATTTGACACTGGTTTAAACTGGTGTTTTATATGACAAACACAGTCAAGTTTAACTCACCCAGCCCGTTCCCGTGACATATTTCAAAAATCCTGACCTGCTAAAATCAAAGCCGCTATCCATTTCTGTTTCAGAATTGTGTGAGGTTTTCATTGAGCTCAACACATTTGTTGGCAGCGAAACGATTTCCTTTGTCGCGTTACAGCAATTCTTTACAGGAGACGAAAATGATAATGACCCGCACAATCCGCAATATGGGAATGGCAAGCGTGTTGCTTCTGAGCACAGCGCTGACGGCTCTGCCAGCATTCGCCGAGACTTCAGCTGACGCTGTTGCGAAACATTATGCTGATATCGCTCAAGCCAAATTTGAGGATTCCCTGACAACTGCCAAGGCTTTGGGCGAGGCGATTGACGCATTTCTGACATCACCTTCTGCCGAAACCCAGCAAGCCGCGAAAGATGCCTGGCTCGCTGCGCGCGTTCCTTATCAGCAGACGGAAGTTTACCGGTTTGGCAATGCCATTGTGGATGATTGGGAAGGGCGGGTGAACGCCTGGCCTCTGGATGAAGGCCTCATCGATTATGTGGATGATTCCTACGGCAGCGAGAATGACGAGAACACATTGTACACTGCAAATGTCATTGCCAATGCGTCTGTCATCGTAAATGGCAAGAGTGTGGATGCCAGCGACATCACACCGGATTTCCTGTCGTCGACCTTGCATGAGGCCGGTGAAGTGGAATCCAATGTCGCGACCGGATATCATGCAATTGAGTTTCTGCTCTGGGGGCAGGATTTGAACGGCACCGACGCTGGTGCTGGTGAACGCCCCTGGACTGACTTTGCACAGGATGATTCTTGTACAAATGGCAATTGTGAGCGCCGCGCAGCCTATCTGAACGCCGCGTCAGACCTGTTGATTGCTGATCTTGAAGAGATGGTTGGCAATTGGAGTGCCGATGGTGCAGCACGTTTGAGCATTGTGGAAAGCCCGGATGCTGCGCTTTCGACAATTCTCACTGGAATGGGCTCGCTGTCTTATGGAGAACTGGCAGGAGAGCGCATGAAACTGGGTTTGCTGCTTGGCGACCCTGAGGAAGAGCATGATTGCTTCTCTGACAACACCCACAATTCGCATCTCTATGATGCTGTCGGCATCCAGAATGTCTACACCGGGTCCTATACCCGCATTGACGGAACCACCCTCAGTGGTCCATCGATTTCGCAGATTGTAGCGGAACAGGATGATGCGGTTGACAATGAACTCAAGGCGAAGCTTGCGGTTACGATTGCGCGTATGCAGGACATGGCCCAACGCGCTGAATCCACTGAAGCGTATGACCAGATGATTGCCGAAGGGAACACTGCAGGCAATGCTGTTGTGCAGGCCGCGATTGATGGACTCATTGACCAAACACGGTCTATTGAACGTGCAGTTTCTGCACTGCAGTTGAACCCGCTTGAGATTGAAGGTTCAGATAGTCTTGATAGCCCGGCTGCGGTGTTCGAATAGTCCTTTGAATATGATGGCGAAATTCATGAGCCAAATTAGAACTGTATCTGACCACACAATGAGGCCGGCGAGTTTTCTCGCCGGTCTTCTCTGTTTGCTGTTTGCAATGGCAGAAGTGTCGGCGCAGAGCGACGCCGCGCGTTCCGATGTTCGCGCGGATTTATCTGCTGATGATTTGGAACGAGTGCGGGCAGTGACGGCCCCAACCACAGATTTTTCGAAGGCGGAAGCTTTTGAGATCAATCAGGGCGGGGCGGGCACATCGATGAAGGTTGTGAATGGGGATGCGTTTTCCCATTCGACAGCAACAATCAGTTTTGAAGATGAACAAAGATTTAAGCTCGGGAATGCGTTGTTTCGAAAATTGTGGGTGTCTTCTCCCGCAACGACACAGGCTTCTGACGGTTTGGGGCCATTGTTCAATGCAAGGGCGTGCCAGAGCTGCCACCTGAAGGATGGTCGGGGGCATCCGCCCGAGGGCGATAGTGATGCGACCTCGATGTTCTTGCGGCTCGCAATACCGGTTGATGTGTCGGAAGACGCGCGGAAATCAGGCGATTTCTTTGTCGGCAGTCTGCCTGACCCAACCTATGGCGGGCAACTTCAGGACCTGGCGGTGCCGGGTTTGCTGGCTGAAGGTAAGATGGTGATACATTATACTGAACGGGCTGTCGTTTTGGATGATGGCACCGTTGTCTCTCTGAGAGAGCCAACTTATTCGGTCACTGACCTTGCTTATGGTCCGCTGCATCCCGACACCACTCTTTCGCCGCGCATTGCGCCGCCCATGATTGGTATGGGGTTGATTGAAGCGATCGAAGCTGCGGATATTCACGCTGGTGCAGACCCTGACGATGCTGACGAAGATGGCATCTCCGGGCGTGTGGCGCTGGCTCAGGAAAAGGGCAGCGGGCGGATATTGACCGGTCGTTTCGGCTGGAAGGGTGAGAATGCCAGTGTGCGGCAACAGAGTGCTTCGGCATTTGCCGGTGACATCGGGATCTCATCTCCCGATGAGCCGCGTCACTTTGGTGATTGCACGCAAAACCAGTCTGAGTGCTGGTCCTTCCCGACAGGCGTACAGGCGCGGCTTGGTGATACTGAGGCGCCGGATCCGGTGCTGGATCTGGTGACGTTTTATTCTGAAAATCTGGCTGTTCCGGCACGCCGACAGGTTGAAGATGAATTGGTGTTGAAGGGGAAGGAGCTGTTCTACAGCGCTGGCTGTGTGTCCTGCCACACGCCCAAATTCGTCACGTCACGCACAGCCGAACAGCCCTCACATGCCTTCCAACTGATATGGCCTTATTCTGATTTTCTGTTGCACGACATGGGCAGCGGACTGGCCGATGGCCAACCTGTCGGTGTGGCCAATGGGCAGGAGTGGCGCACGCCGCCGCTTTGGGGAGTTGGATTGACCGAGACAGTGAATGGTCACACATTTTTCTTGCATGACGGACGGGCACGTAATTTGACGGAAGCCATCTTGTGGCATGACGGTGAGGCGGAAGCTGCGCGAGATTCGTTTGCCGCCATGGAAAAAACAGATCGCGATGCATTGATCGCCTTTTTGGAGAGTCTGTAAAATGAACTCTGTCAGGTGCCTTATTCTGGCTGTTTGCCTTTCCGTTGCGTCGTTGCAGGTTGCGTTTGGCAAAGACATTGATCAACTCGATGTCCCCGACATGGTTGGCAATCTGATCACCGGCGTTATTCGACCCGGATTTGCGGAGCTGGAACAAAGCGCTTCCACGATGTCGCAGCAAATGCAGATTTATTGTGAGATGCCAACAAGCGCAGGGTATGCGGACGTCAAAGAGGCGTTTGGTGGACTTGTGGCGCGTTGGGCACGGGTTGAGTTCATAAGATTGGGGCCGCTGGGTGCCGACAATCGGCTTGAACGGATGCTGTTCTGGCCTGACCGACGCGGGCGTGGTCTGAAGCAGGTTCGTGATATCATCCGCCTGGAAGACACAACAGCGGTTGACCCAGAATCGCTTTCGCAAAAGAGCGTTGCGGTTCAGGGTCTGTTGGCCCTGGAATATGCGCTGTTTGCCGATGGTGCTGAAGCCGGGTTGAGCGCGACAAACAGCCATCGCTGCGCCTATGCCAGTGCAATAGCGGGCGCTGTGGCGCAGCTTGCTGGTGAGTTGAACCAATTGTGGTTGTCGGAAAGTGATACCAGCATTTCTCATATCTGGTTGAACCCGTCGCCGACCAACGCTCTTTTTCGAGATGAAATGGAGCAATTTTCTGCGGTGTTGCGGATATTGGAGGACGGGTTTGAAATTGTGTCGCATCAACGCCTTGAGCCTGTCTTGCGAGATGATATTACCAGCGCAAGACCGAAATCGGGACTGTTCTGGCGATCGGAAAACACCGTACCGGCTCTGATCGCGAATCTTGAAGGGTTTGGTGCTGTGCTGGCATCTGTCGGGCTTGAGCGACAGGTTGAAGGCGATGATCGCCGTACCATCGCAAGTCTTGCTTTTGAACTTGGTAATGCGAAGCGCGCACTGTCTGATGTGAGTATGCCGCTGCAGGAGATCGTGACCGTGCAGGCAACCTATGATCGTCTGGCCTATGCCCGGATTGTGGTGGAGAGCATGCTTTCAATTACGCGCGACCTGATCAAACCCATATTAGGGCTGTCATCGGGCTTTTCATCGTTGGATGGTGATTGATGAACTGCTTCGGCGTACCAAAGCTGGTTGACCGCCGCCAGTTTTTGAAATCCGCAGGTGGCCTGTTTCTGGCGGCACTTTCGCCCGGAGCTGCTTTTGCCATCGGTGCTTCAGATGCTGTTTTCGCGTCAGCCTACAGATCTGCTGATGGTGCTTACGGCGTTGCCACCCTGACAGACGGTGGTGATATTGTTCACCGCTATGATCTGCCGGCCCGCGGGCATGATGTGGTCTGGAGTCCTGACAACAGTTTGATGGTTGCATTCGCCCGGCGGCCTGGGGTTTTTGCTGCCGTGATTGACGCGGATTCTGGGGCTGCGCCGTTTATTTTTCATGCGCCTGAAGGTCGGCATTTTTACGGCCATGGTGTGTTCTCAGCCGACGGCCGGTTGCTCTATGCAACTGAAAACGACTATGAAACCCCGCGCGGTGTCATCGGGATTTATGATGCAACTGACGGGTTTGTACGGCTCGGTGAGCTGGAGTCCCATGGTTTGGGCCCTCACGATATGGAATTGCTGTCCGATGGTCATACGCTTGTGGTGGCCAATGGCGGTATCGAGACACATCCGGACTATCATCGCACCAAGCTGAACATACCCACGATGCAGCCAAATCTGAGCTTCATTGATATCGCTACCGGTGATCTGAAGGCGCATTACAAACTGCCCGAACATCTGCATCAGTTATCTATCCGGCATTTGACCATGCTGGATGACGATACGGTCTGGTTTGCCTGCCAGAACGAGGGAGATCAGAGCCAGTTGGTGCCGCTGATTGGGCAGGTTTCTTTCGCAACTGGCCGTTTTTCAACTGTTGATTTGCCGGAGACTGTTTTGGCGAGTTTGCGTGGCTATGTCGGTTCAATTGCCAGCAATGCCATTACCGGCCAGATTGCGATTACCTCGCCGCGGGGACATGTCGCTCATATTATTGATGGCGAGAGCCACGCTTTGGTAGATTCCAGGCGGATGTCCGATGTATGCGGTGTTCAATCCAACGGCTCAGCGTTCAGTTTTTCGAACGGTCTTGGCGAATTTGACGGGCAGGTGTCAAATGTCGGATGGGACAATCATCTGAGTGTGAGACGCGGCTGATCCGGCTCTATTTGTGGTGCCTAAACCGAGACGTTCAATGAATGTCTCGCCGCCATTCCCTTCTGTTTCAGTCTGTCTTGATCGAGTCCATTCGAGGACACCTTTCAACAAGCGGATCAAGCGGTGCCGCGATGGACCCTCGGAACAAGTCCGAGGGTGACGGCAGTGGGGTAGGCACCATACTGCCGCAGGTGGTGTCGCGCTGTCCGGCGGAGGTCAAACCTGGTGACGTGCTTTGCGAATAAACGGGAAAGACTCTAACCGCCGCCCTGGCTGTTGGGGTAGGGTGCCAGTTGCAATTGTTGATAAGCATCTCCAGCATTGCCCGGGGCCAATTGAAGTTGCTGGTAGCCGCCGACGATCGGAGGCGCGTCGTACTGGTAAGGTTGCGCCGCTGCCTAATTCTGATTTCTAGGTGGAACCGCCGGCGGTGGGCCATTTGGATTGGGTGCCAACTGTAGCGTATGATATCCAGCAGGTGGTGGGGGCGCAAAATACTGGTTGTTCCCGTTTACCGGAGGCGCGTTGTACTGGTTGTTCCCGTTTATCGGTGGCGCGTTGTACTGGTTATTCCCGTATATCGGAGGCGCGTTGTACTGGTTGTTTCCGTTTACCGGAGGCGCGTTGTACTGGTTGTTTCCGTTTATCGGGGGCGCATCATACTGGTTGTTGCCATTTACCTGGTTGTTCAGGCCGCCTTGAACCGCATTCTGCCTCTGGAGCTGAGGGCGGTTTTGTTGGAGCGGTGCAATCGCCAGATCCTGATATCGATTGTTCTGGTCTTGATTGCGCGCTCCACCTACTGGCACCGGCTCATACCCATCATTCAGCTGCACATTCTGGTAAGGTCCGTTTTGCTGGTATTGAGGACGCACCTGACCTGCATTGCCATATTGGCCAATCTCGATCCCCGGTTGCTGATACGGCCCATTGGGATTTTGCGGTACATTTTGATAGTATGGTTGAATGCCTCTGGCTCTCGGGTCGTTTGCGTATTGTCCCTGGCCGTTCGGGTTCAAGGGCTGCAGTGGCTGATATCCATCTCCGGCTGCATTTGCTGGCAGGTTTTGATACCCATCATTCAGCTGCAGATTCTGGTAAGGTCCGTTTTGCTGGTATTGAGGACGCACCTGACCTGCATTGTCATATTGGCCAATCTCGATCCCCGGTTGCTGATACGGCCCGTTGGGATTTTGCGGCGCATTTTGATAATATGGTTGAATGCCTCTGGCTCTCGGGTCGTTTGCGTATTGTCCCTGGCCATTCGGGTTCAGTGGCTGCAGTGGCTGATAAGCATTGCCGCCAGCATTTGCGGGCAGGTTCTGGTACCCGCCATTGCCATTGTTGTTGATGGCATTCGGCGGAATGGCCACATAGCCATCGCCGCCTGCATTGGCCGGTAGTGCCACATAACCGTCGCCCGCATTTGCAGGCAGGTTCTGGTATCCGCCATTGCCGTTGTTGTTGATTGCATTTGGCGGAATGGCCACATAGCCATCTCCGCCTGCATTGGCCGGAAGCGCCACATAACCGTCGCCCGCATTTGCAGGCAGGTTCTGGTATCCGCCATTGCCATTGTTGTTGATTGCATTTGGCGGGATGGCTACATATCCGTCGCCAGCTGCGTTGGCAGGCAGGTTCTGATAGCCATCATTGAGTTGCAGGTTCTGGTAGGGTCCGTTCTGCTGGTATTGCGGGCGCAATTGGCCTGCATTGTCATATTGGCCGATCTCGATCCCCGGTTGCTGATATGGCCCATTAGGGTTTTGCGGCACATTTTGATAATAGGGTTGAATGCCTCTGGCCCTGGGATCATTTGCATACTGGTTCTGACCATTCTGATTCAATGGCTGCAGGGGTTGATAGCCATTTCCACCTGCATCGGCAGGCAGATTCTGGTAGCCGCCATTGCCTGCGTTTGCTGGTAGTGCCTGATATCCGCCCACCCTGTTGTTTAAACCGGCCGGAACGGCATTCTGTCTGCGTAATTGGGGGCCGGCCGGCGGCGCCAATGGCAGGTTTTGATACCCTGCATCCGGTGGAAGTGCGACATAGCCATCTCCAGCATTGGCTGGCAAATTCTGATAGCCGCCATTCTGTATCTGATTGGCCAAGGGTAGGTTCTGATAATTCGGATTATTCTGAAGCGGGACTACATCATAAGGTCTGTTGTCCTGTTGTGCGGGGGCATCGGCGGGACGGTCCAGCGGATCCTGAACCCGGTCATAACCGTTTGCTGCCTGTCCTCCGATGGGATCTTCGAAACGCTCATATCCGCCGTTGTTATCACTGTCCGCGTAGCCGCCATTGTCCGGGGCATCATAACCATTTCCATTGCCCTGATTGTCGCGGAAGACATTGTTGTCCATCGGCTGGTAGTTGTTACCGCCATTGTTCTGACTTCCGTTGTCGGATCCCGGTGCTTGTGGGACACGGCCGTAATCGCCATTGTTGGATGAACCGATATCATTGTCTCGGGTGCCGTAATTGCTGCCGCCTGAAGAGGACCCGCCGGCGTCATTGTCACGACGCTGTTGTGCCCGGTGGGCAGCAGTGTGGTTGGCTTTTTGGATGAAAGAGGCTGGCGGAACGACCAGGTTTTCGAAATGTCCCACCTGTCTCAGCCAGCCTGCAGCCTGTGCATCACTGTCACCCCCCATGAGTGCGAGGGGCACGGCGCATGTGATCAAGAGACTGCGGATAATTCTGTTGCGTGTGACAGTCATTTTCGTTGCTCCTGGCAAGTCCGGGACAGAGAGAGACGAGGCCCTCAGGCCGCGTTACTGATAATGTTACGCTCTCAATTCATGTATGGTTTCAACTGCGCGATATCCAAATTCAGATTTATGGTAAAACTGGCGATTGCGACATGCTTCGTCTTTTCGGTCAGATTGTTTCGGATGTGAGTCTGGTCCTCCAGAGATTCATTCACATCCCATTTGTCCGGACGAAAGACATAGGTGAAACCAGTCGCAAACTCGTCCCATGTGCTGTTGTTTGCAGAGTTCTTTATGGTTGAAATACCATGGAGGACGGCTGCAACATTGATGTTGAGAGTCAGCGAATCCTGTAATCGCGCTTTTGGTGTGTCCACGACAAACAGCGTATCGGTGATCATCAGGGGCATTGTCAGCGAAATATCTTTCATGTTGCGCAGGCTTGCCGTGTCTTCGTCCCACATATCCAGCGCACCGGAATATGTGCAATTGTCGATGGTCGAGACCGTCACAGCCAGACCGCAGCCCTCCCAACTATAGCTTGCGCCGCCCTTTTCAAATCCGCCTGAAATCCGATAATCAAGCGAACTGAAATTGACGTTTTTGCCAATGGATTCCGAGTAATTTCCGCCAAAGGATTCGATGCTCAAATCAATTCCCGATGTTGTATCCTTGCTGAATCCGGCGTCTGTTGATGTGTTGGTTGAAGTTGGTGAGACACGAATAGCAGGTCCACCATAAAGCCAAGTCTGATTGCGAAGACCGCCAATATAGAAGGTTCCTTCGGTATCGGAAATGGCTGGCTTCACGCCGTTTTTCAACATTTGGAGCATCGTCCCATCTGTTGTCCTGAGCCGAACGTAAAGCTTGCCATTGTCAACGAACGCATAGACTTCCGGTCGCAGAGACAATTCGACGGTCTGTTGATCCACCGTATCTGTCTGGAACGGGCCTGCAATTATCTGTGGCTGTCGAGGTGCATCATATTTATAGGACAATCCATAGACCTTACCTGGAACAGGTTCCTCTATATTGCCAAATCCCATGCGCATGGTCAGGTAATTCTCGCCGTTTCCGCCGCCAGATATCCATGGTGTTTTCTGTTGCGCCAGACGCCGGGATTCTTCTTCTTCGAGACGCTGTTTTTCCTGCTCGGCGACCTGGCGATCAAGCGCCTTTATGTTTTCATCCATCTGGACGAATGCATCGACATTGTCTTCGATGAAGCCCATGAACTCCTTCATGCCCTTAACCGATGAAAGAAGCCAATTGGTATCTGTTTGAGGTCCTGATTTGGTCGTGACCGTCAATGTGGCACCCGAGAAAGCAAGCTTGAATTCGGGGCGAGCATCGGATGTTATGACATCAAAATAGCCGAACTGGTCTTTTGCGATGTTCCAGCGTCCATTGACTGTCAGCGCACCTTCAGGTCCAAACTTCGGTGCGGCTCCGTCGGTTGTGGATTCATCGACATAGAGAAATTTGTCAGGCTCCTGAACGTTTCGAATATAGTATTGTTCTTTATCTCCGATCTGTTCAAAGAACCATGTCGCCCCGCTTCTCGCTTGTGAGAGATCGACAATCTCAAACTCGCCATGCTGATTTGTTGTCAGCGCGCCTTTTCCTGTTTCCGGCACGACAAGAATGGAGTCATGGGGACTTTCCGTCCAAGGCTGATTCTTGAAAGCACGACGTTCGGTGATAGCCGCAAGTTCAGGATTTTTTGGTGGTACCTTTGCCTCTGGTGGAATGACCGGGGGTGCCGATGGTGTAATCTCCGGCAGGACAGAAAGAGGGTTCTCTCTCGGCTGCTGTGGTTGGTTCTGAGGGGTTTGCCGGAACTGTTGTTGATTGTTCTGGTTTGGCAGGAATGCCTGTTGCTGCTGCCCCTGAAATTGTTGCTGGGCCTGGAATTGCTGGTTTGGGCCCTGGAATTGCTGTTGTTGCGGAGGTTGGAAGGCTTGCTGCTGCTGTGGCGGTTGAATACCAGCGTTTGCCAATATCTCGGGCCCGAGGCGCAAGGGGCCACTTTCGGGGAATGGAACCGTGTAAGAGCCGAGAATAGTCTGACCGGCTGCACCGAAAAACAGCTGTTCGGACCCGTAGGTTGCAACCGGTGTGGCATAGCCGTTAAGCGACACAGCTACGCGCTGGTATTGGCCATTTGTGATACGAAGAACATCGATATCCATGCCAGAAGTGTTTTCGATCATTATTGTCTTGCGAGCCAATACAGCGGGATTTCCACCCCTGGGTTGCTGCCCGTTATTTGCCTGGGCAATCACGATCGGTTTGTCATTTGCGGGCTCATCCGTGGCAAAGCCATTTGTGGCTGCCATCACGGCGATTGTCAGTGCGGCGATGGGAACCAATGATGTGGTCCAAGCCAACTTCCTGAAAAATGCGACTGATGAGTGTGTCGGCAGGGAATGCATGATGAGACTCCTGTTAGGACCGGCGGTGTTGAAGCCAATGATTTCCAGATTGAATATAAGTGAAGCGCTTTGCCTGTAAGTTGTCAAATATAAGCCCTTGCCCAATCCACGATTCAGACGACAAGATTAACGGATCGCCGAGTGAGCACGCCCGGCCAAATCGTCGATGATGTGGCATTGAAGCGTGTCGGAATTCTCACTCAACAGGGCTAAATCCGCTTTGGTATGCAGGTCGATAATGCCATTAGAATAGAGCGCGCCTGATCCGGATATGATTTGAACCAGATAATCGGACGTTCCATTGCGCTTCACAACTGCGAGTGTCTCGGCGGCGCGATTGTCCAGGTGGACATCCATTATCGTTCCATCATTGCATTGGTAGCGGACTGTTTCCCGGACCGATGGGTTTATGTGGGTTTCGGTTTCGCTCTGCCGGGTCGAGGCGCAACGCTCATGCAAGTCTGAGCGGGGGTAGTCAGTGGCGCAGATGATGCCGCCCCACTGGTAGCCATATCGGCCATCCCTGTATTGTATCTGCATCCAAGGGTAGCCATTCATCATTTCGCTGGTTCGAGCGACGATGGTGAGGGCTTCATGTTCGAACAGGCTGGTGATGCGGTCGAAGTGCATGCCAGGACCGGCGCGCACGATACCTCCCCAAGACGCGGCGGGGTAAGGGTAGCTGGTTTCCGGTGTCAAATGAGTGTTGATGTCTGTGCGGGAGCGTTTGCTGAATGTCGCAGAAACGGTGCCAGATAAATCATCATCCAGGTGCAGCATGTCCAGTTTGAGGCTGTTGCCTGTCTTCTGGAGGCTGATTTCGAAAACACGCCCGGCATATTGCCCGCCGATATTTCGGTCCCAACGACCGAAGCCATTGGCTGTTTCAGTGCCATAACCGGACAGCGTTACCTGCGCCTGCCACCCATTGTTGGCAGTGATCTGAAGCATTGGGGAAAAATTTGACGTTCGTTCAATGGTAACACTGCAATCGCCGCAATATCCGGCGTTAGAGCCTGTCTGGAGCCATTGGCCTGCCAACGATGCTGCGTTTGCACTGCCTGCGCCAAGCCCGAACAGGGCCAATGCTGCGAGCAGATGGCGGCTGTGTTTACTGATGGTTGCGATAAAGTGTTTCATGATTTCCCCTCAAACTTGGTGATGTTTTGATGCTCATGTTGAATTTGGCATCTGAAATCTTGTTAAGGTTAAAGACCTGAACCAAAGGCGAAGGCGCTGTTCATGTTGCGTTCAGAAACGATCTAGCATCTAATAAGCTTCAAGCAATTCAATCTGTTGAGCAAGATGCAGGGGAAGAAAATGGCTTCGATGAAGAACCGTAAAGTGATGTTGGCATCCGGGGTTGTGGCGGCGCTACTAGTCGGCTCGGCCGCAGCGAGTGGCATTCCTCAGATAAAGAGCATGTCCCCCGGCTGGGACATGCTTGACGGAAAAGTGTTGAGTGACAACCTGCAGGGCGGGATGGTGCACAAGGTTCAGCAGCAAAGCCAACAGCAACGCGTGCAATTGCGGATCATCAATACATTGTCTGTCCCCGTTGATTATTATGTGGTGAATCCAGATACTGGCCAGACTCAGCGGATCAACACTTTGCAACCGGGCGCTGCCGCCGATCTTGGCAGTCAACCTGGACTGGGCTGGATTTTTGTTCAGAACCAGCAGCAGATACAATCCTATCAGACGCGCGGAGAAGCGTTTCAGGAACTGCGGATTGCAGCTCCCGGGCAGCAGCAGCCGCCCAGACTGGCGAACCAATATCAGCCGCCGATCAATTCACAGAACGCCCAGCAGCAACAGGCCCCACAGCAGCGGCAGGCCCAGCAACAACAGGCCCAGCAACAACAGGCCCAGCAACAACAGGCCCAGCAGCAATTGGGTCAATCTGGGGGGCAACCGCAACCACTTGGCCAACCACAAAGACTCGGTCAGGCGCAATCAGCGGGTCAGTTACAGAACCAACAAATTGGACAACCGCAACGGTTGCAACAGTATGGACAGCCCGGTCAGCCGCAGCCATCTGGCCAGCAGCAGGGCTTCGGTCAACCACAGCCTTTGAATCCGCAACAACAATCGGGCCAACAACAGTTTGGCCAACAAGGCGGACAACAACAGCCGCAATATGGGCAATCCCAAGGACAGCAGCAACAACAATTTGGTCAACCTCAAGGGCAGCCTTCGGGCCAGCAGCAGCGACTGCCTGTGCCGCCGGGCCTTTATCAAAGTTCCCTGACTCTGGAAGATTGCTCAGTTTCCTATTTCACGCCCGGAGCGCCGGAAATCGCGATCTGTCAGTATCTCGGCCGATTGGCGAATTCCGACCCCGGTGCCTATCAGAACTATCTGGCAGGCATTCAAGTTCGAAACAATCAGTCTGGTGGCATTCAGGGTCAGCAACAACAGCAGGGCTTTGGCACCCAGAATCAAGGCTTTGGCAATTCGGGGGGACGTTTTCCCGCGGCTTCATCGTGGGGCGGAATTGTCCGGTCTGCACCTTCCATGCAGTCCGACCGTCTGGACAGTCTTTCGGAAGGTGAAGTGATTACATTGCTTGCCGATACCGGCGTGCAGATGAATGGCTATAACTGGTTCCAGATTCAGTATCGCAATGGACAAAGCGGTTACCAGTGGGGTGGAATCATTTGTGGTCAGACGCAGCCAATCCCTGGCACGTTTGAAATCTGTAATTGATGATGTCAGCCCTGCAAATCACAGGATTATCACTATGAAACCCACCTCAAAAACTGGAACGGCATGGCGGTTTGCGCTGATGGGGGCTTTTGCTCTGATGAGTGGCGCCCAGGCGCAGGCATTGTCGATTTCAATTGCTCCTTCATGGGTCAATGAAAGTTCATACGGGTCGATTGTTGCGACCGATTGTGCGGCTGGAACCTGCGGCCGCAATATCGAGATTGCCTGCCAGGGAGAGGGGGCTCCGGCGATTGTTCGGTTGACGGGTCTGGCTTCGGGTAAACGGTTTCCGGTTCTGGAAGCCCCGTTGACGGTTTTGATTGACGGACAGCGCTTTACCAGAACGGCAACGACGTCTTTCGATCCAGCCTATGGTTTCATTCCACAATTTGTCATGCAGCCGGATGATCCGATGGTGGAGGCTCTGGCAGCGGGACAGTATGCGGAGTTCATTTTTGCCGAACGGGCTGGCACTGTCGAGTTGAAGGAATCTCGCTGGGCCTTGTCTGTTTTCGTGGCCCATTGCGAATGGCAACAGCCGCAGGCCAAAGCAGTTCTGAATGTGCTGCAATCGGGAGTGCCAGCCGGAGCTGCCGGGATTTATGACCGCCGCCGCCGGGGCTATGTTCTGGGATGTGCCAACACACCTGGCTTGAATGGCCGAACAATGACGCTGGATGCGTCCAATGGGGATGGTGGCCATGTGTCCTTCCGTCTGCCGGAATTTGCCGATAATGGTCGGGAGTTTTCGCCACCGGTGATGGGAAATCTTGCGCCCTTCGGCGACGTCTTTGTCGATTTGTTCCTGATTGAGGGCGGCATGCCTTCCGACTGGCAGATCACAATGCGTCCTTCGCCAAATGGCAGCTATGCTCAGGCGGCACAGATGGATCTGGATGTGCCCGATTACGGCACGATCTCCTGTCGTGCAGATGCAATTTTCTGATCTTCTGGATCGTTGGCAGGCTGGAAACGGCTTCCGCTCAAATGATGGACAACACGCTATGAAGACCTTCCTGAAACATTTCATTGTCGGGCTGACTGTTGCCAGCTTTTGCTGGTCTGGAGCCGCCTTTGCTCAAACTGTGCAGTTTCAACAGGATAAAGTTGTGCTCTACAGTCAGTTTCCGATTACGGGCGTTCGCGTCAATCAGGAGCTTGTCCGCTTCAATATTCTTGCCGAGAATTCGATCGAAGTCATTCTTCAGGGTGATGAAAACGGTCTGTCTTGCACCAATGAATATGTGGTGTCGTTCAAGCAGGCGCCTGACGCGCGTTTGCTGGCCAATCATTGTCATGGCGCCGCACGGTTTGAAGTGCAGCCGGGCAGCAATGTGGAGGCGCTGGAGTATCATGATGGCAATGAAGATGTCGGATTCAACGAGTTGGCGAAAGGTCCGGGGCCACGGGTAAAACCGGTTCAGGACAATTTCGAATGGGGTTTTTCGGCCTTGCCAGATCCTGTGTTGTCCCTGGCGGTTCCTGAAACGGATAATGTTGTCTGGACGTCGAACTGCCTGCCGGATACGAAACGCATCAAGTCCTACGTTCTTATGGTGCCGGAGGGCATTCAAAACGGCGTGACACCGGAGTTGACGTATCAGGTGGATGATCTGGAGCCGGTCAGCTACTCGCTGGGCGTCGAAGAGTTTCCATTTCTGGAAGGTGGTCCGGTTCCGACGTTGTATACCAATTCAAGCCATTCGCTGTTTTATCTGATGGCAAAGGGACACATAGTCAGCCTTGATATGAACCGGCAGCTTCAGGCCAAGTTCTCCCTGCGCGGTTCTGCCAAACCCATTCGGGCGTTTCTGGCTGCCTGCCACAGTCTGGAAGACTGATTTTCTTCAGGAGTGATACCAATCATGTCACGATTTTCAAAACTCATCACATTGCTCGTTTTGCTGATGGCGACGGCCCTTCCGCTTCACAATTCAGAAGCCAGCAGCCGGGGTGTTGTGTGGAATTTTTACGCTTCTGCGGACGGTGCTTTGCTGTCGGCGGTATATACGGCTTCGTTTCTGGGCAGCGATGAGGTGACCAGGCGCGTGCTGATGACGGCCAATTGCAGTCCGGGCCGACCTGTGCCCTATGTCGCGGCGCTGATCAACCCGCCACAGGGACAGCCGATTGAACAACGTGCAGCTCTGATGGTGCGCTTCGAAAACGGAAACATGCTGTTTCTGGACGGATCACTGGACCGTCTGGCATCGGTCAACGCCGGAGACGACAAGCCTCGATATGGCTTTGATTTGCCGACAAGTTCTTCGCTCTTTGGTCTGCTGACGCAAAATGGCTCGCGTTATTTTCCCAAAGTGGATGTGGACCCCTGGGGCGGCGGCGTGGCGCTGGAGATATTTGACCGGGACCGGGACAAGGTGAGAAACTTTCTTGCGACGTGTGACCGGTTTGCACAACAGACCGCTGGTGCCGGTAATAATTACGGGGCACAGGCCGCTCAACCTCAATTGGGTGCCTGCCGCAGCATGTTGTATGCGCCCAACCCGTGGAATCCATCCCAGCAGGGTGGCCATACACAGGCTATTGCCAATGAGTTGTGCAGCCCGAATGAGGCTTCTGACCTTCCTGCACGATGCTTCCTGTATATCATGGCGGGCCGTGTCAACTGGGACGCAAATGGCCATCAGACAAGTTGGATTCCGGGGAACGCTTCCCGGCTTTGCGCCAGAACCCCTGTCGGGCTGGGCACCATTTCCTGTTTTGAGAACCAGATCAGAAACGGTGTTGCATGGCAGGCTGCTGCGGAGTTTTGCAGACAGAAATAACGCCTGGGTGAAGGATTGATTGTTGTCCTGAATATCATTTTGGCATAGCCGTTTCACCACGGTTTCCATTGCGCTGTGCCGTGGCGCAACAAGGGCTGACATTCCTGTGATATTTCTGATAATCCACGCTGTATGAACCCAATTCAGAATCATAGAGCCATGTGGACGCTTGTGCTGTTGCTGGTTGGTGTGATGTCGACCTCTGCAATTGTTCCGTTCATGGGAGTCTATATTGTCGAGGGGCTTGGAAAAGACCCCTGGATGATCAGCGTCTATTCAGCCATGTCCTTGTTGGTTGCAGTTTTCGTGAACCGTCGGTTTGGCGAATGGATTGATGCCGGGCGGCGTGTTGCGCCGCTTGTGCTGGTCTGTATCGTGGCGTTTGTCATTGCCAATTGCTCGATATTGATTGTGCAATCCTACTGGATTTTGGTGAGCGTCGCATTTCTGTGTTTTGGCGTAGCATCAGCTGCGCTCTCCACCATGTATAGTTTTGGCCGGCTCTATGCAGAGCGCGAAGGGCTGCATATTGAGCGCTATAATTCCTATTTGCGGTCGATGACGTCTTTGGGGTGGATGGTGTCTCCGGCTGTTGCATTCTTTGTGGCCGGGCAATTCGGACATCTTGCGGTTTTCAAGTTGGCGTTGGGAATGGCCGCCTTGTGGGCGGTGTTGTGGTATTTCGTGATGCCTGGGGATTTTGCCGTGGAGCCGCGCGTGACAATTGACGATGCAGGACACGCGATACCAGATGTTCCTAACCGACCGCTCTGGTATGCGGCTATTGCGTGTTTCTGTTTTTCGCTGGCGCATATTTTGTGCAGCAGTGCGCTGCCGCTGTTTTACATTCAGGAGGTCGGTCTGCCGACATTCGCGCCCGGGCTGTCGTTCTCGGTGAAAACCTTTGTGGAAATCATTGCCATTTTAAGTGCGCCGCTTCTGATGTTGCGGCTGGGTGCGCGCAATCTTCTGCTGGGTGCGGCTGTTCTGGGGCTGTTGGCATTTTGGGTGCTAGCTTCCGTTTCCAGCCTGTCCACGATGATCATGGGGTCTGTTCTGGAGGGGCTGTATTACGGAATTTTTGCCGGTGTGGGTATCACTTATGTGCAGAGCTTTGCCGCAGGTCGGATGGCCAGGGCGACATCGCTCTATATGAACGGCCTGTATCTGGGTGGGCTGATTGCATCGTCATCGATGGGATTGATCGCGCATTTTTATGATTTCAGAATGGCCATTCATTTGGCATCATTTGGTGCGATTGCTGCTTTCCTGGTGCTGTTGGCGACACGACGCAGCGATGTGCCAAAACAACTGACTGTCAGCGGATGACAGACTTTGATGTGGTCATTGTCGGGCAGGGGCTGGCTGGGACAACGCTGGCCTTGCATCTAATTGCGGCCGGTCAGCGCGTGTTGGTGCTGGATGCCGGAACGCCCGTGACAGCCTCAAAGATTGCAGCCGGATTGATGACGCCGATTACCGGGCAGCGATTGACGTTGAGCTGGCGGGTGGACGAATTTTTGCCCTATGCGCGCGAATTTTATGCGCGGATCGAGCAGGAAACGGACCGGGCTTTTTGTCATGACCGGATCGCAGTGCGGTTGTTCACCAAGGAGGCTGAGCGTGCAGTCTTTGAGCGGCGACAGGCCGATCCGCAATTCAGGACACATCTGGCTGACGCGGCTGTCGATGCGGTTTTGCCGGACGATGTTGCGGACACAGAAGGCGGTGGGTTTTCGATGAATGCTGCGCAGCTGGATGTTGCCGCGTTTCTGGCAGCGGCAAGAGCGTTGCTGACTGTCGAGGAGGCCGCAGTGGACTGGGGTCGGGATGTGGCATTTGGCACGGATTCAGTGACCGTTCTGGGGCATTCATCCCGTTATCTGGTGTCGTGCGAAGGTTTTGCTGCTGCGGCGAATCCGTATTTTGGCTTTGTGCCGTTCAATGCTGCCAAGGGTGATATTCTGACGCTGCGGTTCAAGAGCCCGGTTCCAGCCTGCAGCCTGCATCGCGGCATGTGGCTGGCCCCGACCGATGACCCATTGGTGTTTCGACTGGGGGCCAGTTACGATTGGGCGCAACTGGATAATCTGCCGGATGCGGCGGCGGGGGCGATGCTGGAGGAAAAGCTGACAGCGTTTTTTCATGTGCCCTATGACATCATAAATCATGAGGCTGCGGTGCGGCCCATTGTGCGGGAAAGCAAGGCTTTGATCGGGTTTCATCCAGCGCATCCGCAATTGGGGTTTTTCAACGCACTGGGGTCCAAGGGATCGTTGCACGGGCCGTGGTTTGCCCGGCTGTTTTGCGACTGTCTGGTGACTGGAACGCCTGTGCCAGCAGAGTTTGATGTGCAGCAATATGTGACGCCGGGAGATCCGGTCTGATGCTGCGGGCGACAGATATGGCGCAGTTGTTGCTGACGCAAAGGCTCAAAACCGGCGATGTGGTTGTGGATGCCACAGTCGGGAACGGGCATGACATTTTGTTTCTGGCAGATCAGGTGGGGCCGTCCGGTTGCGTGATTGGTTTTGATGTTCAACAGGCTGCGCTGGATCAGGCCGCAGCTCTGCTGGGGGGACGCTCCAATGTTCGGCTTGTCCATGCCGGGCATGAAAGGCTGGCAGAGCATCTGGCGGACGAGCATGTTCGTTTGGCTGCGGTGATGTTCAATCTGGGCTATCTGCCGGGGGCCGACAAAACCGTTACGACCGGTGCGGCAACAACTTTGGCAGCCTTGCAGCAGGCATTGGCGCTGCTGGGGATTGGCGGTGTGGTGACACTTGTACTCTATCCAGGCCATCCCGGCGGCGCGGAAGAGGCGCGGGCCGTTCTAGCCTTTTTGGAAAGTCTGGACAATGATTTTGCCGTGAGCCGCTATCACAGGGTGAATGCGGTCAAGCCAGCGCCGGAATTGCTTGTGGTGGAGCGAAAGCGTTAAGGCTCTGGTTCCGGGCCAACTGACACCAGATTTTCCGACCGGGCGAAAAAAATTCGGAAAAAACTGCAAAGCCGGTTTGAAATTTATTGCGGCACGCTGCTTCAGATGCAATAAATAGAGCATCAGCAGAGTTGGTGATTGACCAGCAAGCTATTGTTTTTAAACCTTATATCTGTAGGTCGTTCGTTTGAAGCGATACCAAAATACCCGGATGGCATAACCAGTCCGGGCATTTGTGCGTCCGCATTGGGTACTGCATTTTGGAGGCTTATTTGCGCGCAGGGCGGACAGGCTGAATGGCGATGATGGCTGCTTTTGCCTGTTTGCGGGTCTGCTTCAGTTTGAACTTTGGCGTTGTCATGATGACAGCGCTGTGGACTTCGTCGCACTGATCCATGCCGTTGCTGGCACAGGGGACGGGGTGGCTGCCCTTGTTACATGAGTCGATGACGAGATCGTAACAGTCTGACAAAGGGCTGGCATTGGCTGTGCCTGTGAGGCTGACGGCGCCGACGATGGCGAGCGCGATGAGATGTTTCATGGGTACGTTTCCTAAAATGTGGCTGCCCGGCATTTTGCCGTTGATGAGTGGTGCAACCTGTTGCTGTTGTTTCCGGCAGTGCTGAATTGCCCGCCGATGAACACAGGCTTAGCCCAAACTGGCTGAACGGTTTTTGAAGGCAGCGTTCAGCTTGTATTCAGGGTTTTCTGACGGTTTTGGCCCGTCGGATGATCAGAATAAAAAATTGGGAAAAAGCTGCTCGCGTTTGTTTTCCGCGCCTTGTTGTCGGATCTGGCTTGTGCAAGAAATAGATCATCGGGCGATGTGACGCTGTTAGCTGTTCCACCTCATGATGTTTCAAACTTTTGAAAGACCTATTTGTCGTGTGGTGCACCGGCTGACTGCCTTGGTGCGCCTGATTGGCCGTTCTTTCATTGCCGAAATTCACGTAATAGCGAGTTCTTCATGAACGAGAGCGAGATTTGTGCCGGGCAGGTGGAACGCGGGTTGGCGCTGACGCAGGCGCAGCAGACTTTTGTGGTGGCGTATGTGGCGACCCACCAGGCGCTGGAAGCGTATCGCCTGGCATTTGATGTGCCGGATGCCGTGTCTGACGCAATTGTCTGGCATGAGGCCAGTGCGGTGCTGGGCAATCATGATGTGATCTTGCGGATCATGGAGCTGCAGGAGGCGGCTGCTCTGGACGGGATGGGCGGTTTGGCAGAAGAGCAGGGGCAAGATTTGTCTGATGCGGATATTCGTGCGCTGACCCATGAGCTGGAAAAAGCCCGCGTCAAGGCAATGGGTGATGAGAAGGGTGCCAACACGGCTGTCTCTGCCACCATGGGCAAGGCGAAATTGCTCGGGCTGCTGTCGGAGAGGCGCGAGCCGCCAGCCAAAGGCGCGCCGCAGGGTGTGACAGTCGCGATTATTGATTTTGCCAAGATGAGTGATGACCGGGATGCGACCACACGGTGAGTGGGGTCTGGGCGACGTCGCTTTGGCACAGGCGAAAAATGCGTTTTTTGTTCTCAATGGTCGGCATCGCACAAATTATGATCTGCAAGGGATTCTATCACGGCGCAATTGGCGACGCTGTCTGCGCGGCAGGCCGAAATACGTTTCAGCTCACGTTCCAGGCGTCGCAGTTTGGCAATCCGTGAGCGAACCTCATTGAGGTTCCTGGCTGCAATGATGTCTGCATTTTTGCAGGGCTTTTCCGGATGTCCGTGCAGGTCCAGCAACCCTTTGATGTCTTCGATGGAAAATCCCAGTTCACGAGAATGTCGGATAAAGGAAAGCTGTTTGAAACCGTCTTTTGTGTAGCGTCTCTGATTGCCGTCAGACCGTTCTGGCGCATCAATCAAGCCCATTTGTTCATAGTAACGAATGGTGGGGATTTTAACGCCGGTCCGCTTTGATAATTCGCCAATTGAAAACATTCAAATACCCTCTTGAACCTCTAGCCACTAGAGGAATTATATGTTGTGCATTCGATTATGCAAGGAATGCGACATGACAAAAGACGCCGTCTTGAAAGCACCGGTCAACACTACTGAAATCAAAGGGTGCGGATGCTCGGGCAATCCCAAATTTGACGGTGTGGACCCAGCCTATAAGCGCGTCCTCTGGTTGGTGATTGTCATCAATGCCGCGATGTTCATTGTTGAAATGTCGGCGGGAAAGCTGGCTGGCTCGCAAGCGCTGCAGGCTGATGCGCTGGACTTTTTGGGCGATGCGGTGACTTACGGGTTGAGCCTTGCGGTGATCGGCATGAGCCTGAAGATACGATCCACCGCCGCCTTGCTGAAGGGGTTCAGCCTGATGTTGATGGGGCTCTGGGTTTTTGGCTCGACTGTGTATCAGATCTTCATTCTTGGCGTGCCGAGAGCCGAGATCATGGGATTTATCGGCCTGCTGGCTCTTGCAGCCAATCTGGCCAGTGTGTTGCTTTTGATGCGCTACAAAGATGGCGATGCGAATGTCCGCTCCGTCTGGCTGTGTTCGCGAAACGACGCAATCGGAAACGTGGCCGTGATGGTGGCCAGTGTTGCGGTGTGGCTGACTATGTCGGCTTGGCCTGACCTCATTGTGGCCATCATCATGGCTGGCCTGTTCCTGCGCTCAGCCCAACTCATTCTTGTTCAGGCCTGGCAGGAATATCGCTTGGATGAGGCGGTGGGTGTTGTGGAAAGCCATGGGCGCGATGGTGCGTGTTGACTAGGAAATAGTTCAACGCCGCCTTTCGCAGTGCGTTGCAAAACGATCCTTTTTGCAACGACAGATAGGCAAGTTCAGAAGTGACTTAAGGACTTTGTAATGCACTATTGAGAGCCGTCAAATTTAGCTGATTGCCTGCGAAGCTCTAATAGCTCTCTCAGTTTCTGTGCTATGCGGGAGACACCCAGTTCTGACGTGTCTTCGGTCACCAAACAATACAATTTCACGGTATCTTCCAACGCATCCTCGAGAGATTCAGATTTCTCCACCACGGCGTAATTTACCCCATTTGCAAGCGCCTCAATAAACCAGTCTTTTTGATCTTTTGCGTCTGAGAGCCAACGACTGACCGTTTCTGGCGTTGCCCGACAACCCTTAGCAACTTCGTCTCGCGATTCACCACTTGCAAGGAGTAGGAGATTCAAGAGTCTGGATTCGTTGGGCCAACGATGTTCAAACTCGAGGACAAAGTTTTTCTGACAAAAGTGACACTTATACCTTTGATGCCCACGGACTTTCCCATTTCTGACGACACTAGTTCCTAAGCAACTCGGACATTCGGGTTTGTTCATGTCAGCCATCATCCACGCCCGCCTTTTTTTGTGCAGCAATCAACAGACGGATTTCTCGGAGAAGGCCAGCCGACGCGGCAACAAGTGCACCGGTGGCTGCAACAAATGCGGTAACTTCGATGATTTCCAATTCACACACCTTTATTCTTGAACCAGAGCCCAAGTTAGTGAGTTTAGAGATCTATTCGCAAGTGTTGCTCATATCAAAAATTTTTAGATAGACGAAAAACAAAAAGGTTTTCACACTCTTTTTGCAACATCTAAATCAAGGGAATATCAGGATGAGGAAAACTGTTGAGAAAACCTTCGTATTTATAACGCCATTCAGGGCTATCTGAATTTTTTTCAGGCTTGAAAACATAGAATACCAGCCATTTTGCAGCCCAACACAACAGATGTTTGCCTTTTCTATGGAGTATTTGGGTATGGGAAGTAGGCCATCACAACAAAGTAAATGAGCCCCGCTTGTTATTTTCCCGCGCCCTGCTGATGGTAAACACGACGGTCGTTTTGTGGCAATCGCATCTGCCGTCTGCTCATGCAGTATATCGGTGGTTAAAAGACAACGAAGTTCTTTGTCTACAACATGCTATCGCGAGACTACAGCAAACGGTCTTGATTTAAGACATGCGGGTGTAAAGAAGATTGAGCGCAACAGTACTGCCAGCGTGAATGGGACCGATTATTCCAGGACCTCCGATGACTGAAATCACGCTGCCGCATGATTGGACGCCGCGGTTTTATCAGATTCCGGTGATGGCATATCTGGATGGGGGCGGGACGCGGGCGATGTCGTTGTGGCATCGGCGGGCGGGGAAGGATTCTGCCGGGTTGAATTATGCGGCCAAGGAAATGTTTCGCCGGCCCGGTGTGTACTGGCATTTGCTGCCGTCGCAGCGGCAAGCGCGCAAGGTGGTTTGGAACAATGTCGACCGGCAGGGGCGGCGGATGATTGATCAGGCGTTTCCGGAAGCCTTGCGGGTGCGCAAGCTGAGCGATGAAATGCTGATCGAGTTCAAAAACGGCTCGGTCTGGCAGTTGGCGGGCGCCGATAATTATGATGCGCTGGTGGGGGCCAATCCGGTGGGGGTGGTGTTTTCCGAATGGGCGCTGACCAATCCGCAATCGTGGGATTTCATTCGTCCGATCCTGATGGAAAATGGCGGCTGGGCCTAGTTCAACACCACGCCGCGCGGGCGCAACCATGCGTTTCAGATGGCGGTGATGGCACAGAAGAACCCGGCCTGGTATTTTGAACGTTTGACGGTGGAAGACACGAGGGTGCTGAACGCAGAGCATATTCAGGAAGAGCGGCTGTCGGGCATGTCTGAGGACAAGATTCAGCAGGAATATTACTGCTCGTTTGAAGCCGCCGAAGCGGTGCAGTTCATCACCTATGAGCATTTGCAGCAGGCGCTTGAGCGGGTGATGGAGGATCCGCAACGGCCGGTGATTTTTGGTCTGGATGTGGCCCGCTTTGGCGATGACCGCTCGGCGCTGGCGATGCGCCATGGCGACAAGTTGATGAACATCATCACCTGGCAGGGGCTGGACACGATGCAAACTGCTTCGAAAGTGGCGGAGATTGCCGACCGAGCGCGCCCGGACCGGATTTTCGTGGATGGGGTGGGCGTTGGCGGCGGCGTGGTGGACCGTTTGCGGCAACTGGGTTTGCGGGCGGTGGATGTGAATGCCGGTGGCCGGGCGACAGACCAGGCGCGCTATTACAACAAGCGCGCCGAATGCTGGGGCCGGATGCGTGACTGGCTGAAGGACAGGGGCGCGATTGCGGCCAATGCCGAGCTGGAGTTTGATTTGCTCGGCCCTGAATACAGTTATGACGCGAACAACCGCATTCAGCTTGAGAAGAAGGATGACATGAAGAAACGCGGCATTCCGTCGCCAGATCTGGGGGACGCGCTGGCACTGACTTTTGCCGAGCGGGTTTCTCCGATGATGGCTTCATTGGCTGATCAGGCGGACCAGAATTCGCATGTGGTTCTGACTGACCCGCTGGGCGGGTTCTGAGATTTTACAGGAAACGATATGGCAAGATTACCGGATTATCGCGCGCAGCGGGGACTGGATATTGGCTCAGCGCAGAAGCTTTCTGCTGACCGCTCGCGGCTGCAGCGGTTTGAACAGCTTGGTGGTGCTGTTGAAGAGGCCGGACAAGGTGCGATGCAGATCGCGAAACGCAATGCGGCGTTGCAGAGCAGCCAGGACAAAACGGAAGCCCTCGAGAAACATCAACAGTTTCATGATCTCCTGCAACAGGGTCTGGATGCGGTTGCAAATGATGTGCCTGCAAATGGCAAGGGGCTTTTCCAGCACTTCATGAGCGATGTGTTTGAGGCGCAGGCGCGCACATTTCTGGATGATATTCCTGAGAGTCAGCAGGCATTGTTTGCCGAGCGGGTGGCCCAGGATGAAGAACTGTTTGCAGACAGAGCAGCGATGCGTGAGCGCGATCAGGGCTATGAATATGGGGCAGAAATGTTGGCAAACAGCCGCGCGCTGATGCTGGATTCTGTTGTGCCGGACAGTCTTGATGCGCATCTGCAGCGGTTTCTGGAGGTGGCAGAAGCTGCCCCATTGCCTGCAAATCTGCGCGCACAGATGGTTGATGAGGGGACGCAGATTGCGCGGTTCAAAGCTGTGCGCAATGGGTTGATGGGCGGCGGGATAACCGACTTTGGATCGGTGTTGGTTTAGGCCGAAACTGCCGGGCACATGTTTGAGAAATTTGAGAGGCTGGTTGTGGGAACAAATACTGAAACAGTGTCTGAGACAGTGCCAATTCGGCGTCCGCGACCGAAGCTGAATCCGGTTGCAGAGGGGATTTTGACCGATATGTCTGATGAGGAACGGTTGATCCTTGCGGCGGAGATGGCCGGGTTCGACGGGCGCAGGCAGACGGAGACGGCAGAAGCCTTGCGCAAGGCGCGCTTTGATGTGCAACGAAGCATGGCGCTGGATCTGGAAGACATCAAAGCCGGGCGGCTTTCGACGGTCTGGACAGAGTATGGATACCCCAAGCCGGTGCGCGATGTGCTTGGGGACGCGGCCTATCAGAGCTTTGTGGATGACCGGCTGGAAGCGGGCATGATTTCACATGCAACAGCTGGCCTGCATTTGATGCAGGATGATACGTTGCAGCGCATTGCTGATGGTTCAACAATGCCTGAAGCGCCGCATGAGAAGCTTGCCGAGTTGATGACGCCCAAGGTGCTGGCGGCCACGGCAGAGCGTGCCAAAGCAATATTGGAGATGCGCCGAACCAATCCGTCCGACTCTGTGTTGCTGTCTGCTGATTTAAGCCAGCGCAAAGCCCGGTTTGATGCAGCCTTTGAGGCTGGTGAGGCCGTTGATCCTGACGAAATGGATGCATTTCTGTTTTACCACGAAGCAGCACAACGGGAGCTCGGGATTGCAGAGACGGCCATCGAGATGCTCCCGACCAGTTGGGCGCGGCAGGTGGCAGATTGGTTTGACTCGCTGCCGGCTGACAATGGCACGCTGACTGATCGACGGATGCGTGAGGCGGAGCTGAAACAGCTTTATGACGCGCTGCAAGACAGGTTTGGGCCGCGCACGGACGCCGTGATTGCCTATAGTCTGGCATGGGCAGACGAGGCTTCGGCAGGCTGAACTTCGGACCGGCACCAACTTCAAATTTTCCGGATATTGAAAGGGGAATTCATGTTTCATGACACGAATTTGGCTGTTCTGTCGGCTGTTGCATGTGCGCTGGCGCTGGCCGCGGTGATTGCGTTTGCCCCGCCGATTTGAGGTGGGACCAGCCAATGTGCGCGATGTTTCTTATATTGCAGGCCAACTGAGATCGGCCGACCAGCGGGAAGTTTTCTGCCAGTTGCCGGCCGATGTCAGCACCGGGGACATTGGCCATATCTGCACCCGGCCGGGAACCAGTTTTGTCGCCTATTGGAAAGGCCGACCGGTGATGGTGTTTGGCTTTGATGCCATTACCCTAGCCGGGAATGCGCTGAATGCCTGGGCGTTTGGCACAAGGGACAGCTGTTACATCATGGGCGATCTGACCCGATGGGTGGTCGATACGCTGTTGCCGGACTGGCTCAGCAATGGCGTCACGCGCATCGAGGCGCGCTCCATCGCCAGCCACAGCACCGCGCATCGTTGGCTGAAAACCATTGGCGCGGTGGAAGAGGGGCCACTGACCGGCCTTGGCCGGGATGGCGAGGATTTCATTTTATTTGCATGGCACCGCAACCGGCTGGAGCAGACGCTTCGGCTGGTGGGCCGATTTACGGAGACTTTCAAAGATGTGCATGTCGAAACCGAAAATTGCGAAACCAAAACCGTTGCCAACCGCACCAAGGCGCGATGAAGAGGCCTCTCTGGTTCAGGATGCGCGCCGCCGTGCACGCAATGCAAGAGGCGTTGCCGGATCGGTGTTTACATCTGCGCTTGGGGATGTCGATTTTGGCCAGAATGTAAGCCGCGCGACACTGCTGGGACAGAGCGCCTAGATGGGGGTGGTGGAAGACCTGCTGGACAGGCAGGCCGCCCTGGCCAAGGAGCGCTCCCAATGGGAGCAGCATTGGCTGGATGTTGCCAATTATGCATTGCCGAATGTGGATCGGTTCGACCGGATGTTCAACTCTGGTGCAGGCCAGCTAGACAGTTGGGCAAGTGGCCCCAATGGAGCTGATCGGGCACGCTCGATCTACGATACTACCAGCCTTTGGGCGGTGGATCGGGGTGTTGCGGGCTTTATGTCCTTGATTACACCGCAATCGGAAAACTGGCATGGCATCGCCAGTGCCGAGGTGATGAGCGATGATGTGGATCATGCCACCGAGGTATGGTCGGACCGGTTCGCCAATTATCTGCACAAGATGCGCAACAACCCGCAGACCGGATTCTGGGTGGCCCACAAATCTGCCCTGCGCGCCATGTGGGCGCTGGGCACCGGCATCCAGTTTGTCAGCGAGAATTTGCAACGCGGTGCCGATGCGCCGATGTCCTATCGCTATGTGCAATTGTCAGAGAGTTATCTGGCAACCAATTATGAAGGGGTGGTCGATACCAATTTCCGCTGCTTCACCAAAACGGCGGCGCAATGTGTGGCCAAATGGGGTGCGCGCTGCTCGGCGGACGTGCGGGCCAAGGCAGCAGATGCGAAAACCCGCGACCAGATGGTTGAACTGGTGCATGCGGTTTTGCCACGGGCCGAACGTGGCTCTGGCCTCAATACCAGACGCAATGCGGCCTGGGCGGAGTTTTATCTTGAGCGGCGCAGCAAGCATGTGCTGCATGAGGGCGGCTACAATGCCTTTCCCTATGTGGTCTATCACTGGAACCAGATGGGCCATCAAGCCTATTCGGAAGGGCCGATGGCGTTGGCTTTGGCCGAGGTGAAAAGCCTGAATGCGTTGTCAAAGGATGCGTTGATGGCCTCGCAGCAGGCGGTCAACCCGCCAACGGCCAGCATTGATGACGGGTTTGGACGGGTGAATTTGAACCCCGGCAAGAACAATCCTGGCCTGATGTCCCCGGAAGGACGGCTGCTGGTGCAGCCAATCGTGACTGCGCCGCGTCCGGACTTTGCCGAAAGCATTTTGAACATCAAGCGCGAGCAGATCAAAGAAAGTCTCTATGTGAATCTGTGGCAGTTGCTGATGAACTCGCCTGGCATGACAGCCACGGAAGCGCTGATCCGTGCCGAGGAAAAAGGCCAGTTGTTGGGGCCTGCAGCGGCGTCGCTTTACACCGGCATTGCCCGTCTGGTGGATGTGGAAACTCAATATCTGGCAGACCGGGGTGCGTTTGAGCCGGATCAGCTGCTGGCACTGCCGGATGCGTTGCAGGGAAAGGACATTGCCGTGCAGATGGACACGCCTCTGGACCGGATGCGACGTTCTGGCGAGGTCACTGGCATGCAACGCACGCTGGAGTTTGGCGCAAGCATTGCGCAACTCAAGCAGGATCCGAAAATTCTGGAGAAATTCAACGCCGACACAATGCTGGATACAGCACGCAAAGTGTTTGGTGCGCCCGCCGCTATGTTCAAAACCGAAGAGGAACTGGAAAGTGCCCGTGATGAGGTGGCACAGATGGAGCAGATGATGCAGGCCATGCAGTTGGCACAAGCAGGCGGCGCTGCCGCCAAAGCTGTGGGTGAGGGCGCGCGGGCGATTGAAGGATCGCCGACGCTGGCAGCCATGGCTGCGGGATCGCAGGAATAATCAAGATGATCAAACTCCGAGGGCTGTTTGCACGCGGCCTGCGCAGAAGCGCGGCTGCGCGGCTGTTGCTGGCCGGTGCGTATAGGCGTGTGCTGGTGACGGGCCATGCCTCCCAGCAGGACCGGGATCTGGTGCTGGCCGATCTGGCCAATCAAACCGGATATTACCGTGTTTCGACGGCAGAGACGCCGGATGCGGATTTGAGATTTGCAGAGGGCAAGAGGTTCGTGATGGCACGCATTCTCCACCATCTGCGGATGCCTCGTGAACTTCAGCAACAGCTGGAGGACGCGGCACGGCAGGAGCAACTCACCAACACAGAAGAGGGTGAAATATGATGGACGAAACAGCTTCCGGTGCTGCCGGGCAGGGCGCTTCTCCAAACAGCATGGGCGGTGACAACGGATCTGCGACCGCTGCGATTGCTGCAAATCCTTTCGACGGTCTTCAGGCAGAAGGCAGCCGTGACTGGATTGAAAAAGCAGGAGTGAAAGATGTTGAAAGCCTTGTGAAAATGGCACGCAATTCCGAACGTTTGATCGGGAAATCGTTCCAGAAACCGGGGCCGGAGGCAACGCAAAGTGAAATGGACGCATTTTATCAGCGTCTGGGCCGTCCAACGGAGGTGTCGGGCTACGAACTGACACCGCCTGAGGACATGCCGGAAGATCTGCCATATGACACGGAATTTGCAGGAAAATTTGCAGAAACCGCGCATAAATTTGGCATGTCTGCTGAACAGGCCAAGGGTCTTCATGATTTCTATGTTCATGAGATGGTCGGCGGCTATCAGGCCGGTCTGGATGGCCATGTTGCCCAGTTGGAAGAGCGCACCAGTGCTGCCACAAGCCAGCTTGAAAAAGACTGGGGTGCGCAGCAGGGAACGCCGAAATTCAATGAGCAGGTGACCCTGGCAGACAGGGCCATTCGTGAGTTGGGTGGAGACACGCTTCTGGACGGGTTTGAAGCGGCCGGCATGATTGGGCCGCAGGGCATTATTCTCAATCCGGCCATTGCCAAGGCGATGGCCAATGTGGGGCGAGAATTGTTTGGCTCATCTGGCGGGCTGGCAATGGGTGGCAGCAGTTCTGCCGACAACCCGTTTGCCAAGGACAGCCAGAATCTCACTCAGCAATCTGAACTTCAGCGCAATGATCCAAGACGCGCAAGGTCTCTCATTTTGGCGGCGGGCCGAGATCCGTCCAATTGGGGCCTTTGATTCAAGGAAAGTCGTTACTTATGGCACAGACACAAATTGCGGACCTGGTTACACCCGAGGTCTATCTGAATTACATGCAGGAAGATTATCCGGAACGGAACCGCCTGTTGCGCTCCGGAATTGTCGTTCCGCCCCCTGAAAATGTCCAAAGCCAGATGAATGCCGGTGGCACGGTGATCAATATGCCATTCTGGGATGATCTGGGACGGGGAGAGCCCGACATCATGTCGGATGATCCAAACACCAGCGCAACGCCGGACAAGGTAAGCGCGGACAAGGACCAGGCGGTGAAGCATTTCTGGCATAAATCCTGGTCGAGCATGGATGTGGCAGGAATGGTGGCAACCGGTCGGGCCAAAGACCCGGTGCACCAGATTCTGAGCCGTATGGCGACCTGGTGGGAATCTGCTGAACAGGGCGCATTGATCGCCTCCACCAAGGGTGTGTTTGCGGATAATGCGGCCAATGACAGCGATGACATGACCTATTCGATTTACAGTGATGTCGTTCCAAGCTCGATTGCGGCTGCCAATCGCATTTCCGGCGCTGCGGTGCGCCGGGCGCGGGTGACGATGGGTGACTATATGGACGAGTTTGCAGCCATTGCCGTGCATTCCGCCGTCTATGTGAACATGGCGGACAATGACGAGATTGAATTTATCAAACCATCTGACGCCACCGAAATTGCCATGTTCCAGGGTATGGAAGTGGTGGTGGATGATCGTATGCCGGTGACCTCTGGGAGCAATTCTCCGGCCTATACCTGCTACCTGTTTGGCCGTGGCGCATTTGCCTTTGCCGATGGGGCCGGAGCTGATCTCGTGGCTTTTGAGACCGACCGGGAACCGGCTGTGGGGAATGGTGGCGGTCAGGACACCGTGCATACAAGGCGTCATGCGTTGTTGCATCCGCGTGGTGTGAAATTCACCAGTGCGAGCGTAGCGGCACTTTCCCCCTCATGGGCGGAACTTGCGGCTTCGGCGAACTGGGATCGTGTTTACAATCGCAAGAACATTCGTCTGGCTCAATTGGTGGTCAACGCCTGACGTCCGGATCGTATGGCCAACTGGTTGCGAAAAATATCCGGCATTGACCAAACCGGACCAGATGGGGTCGGCAGTTTGCCGGCCCCTTTTTTATTGGAGTTTTGAAAATGGCAAAATCAACAACTGTCGAGCCCGGGACCGCGCAACTGAAAAAACTGATTGCCTGTGAGCCTGATACTGCGCGCGCAGCGCATTTCCGGAGGGTGCTGGAGGGAACGGCACCCTTGGAGGCGTTGACCGGCAAGAGCGATCTGCAGCGGGAACGGCGGAATGCCCTGATTGCTGCGCTGCCGCCGATCAGGCCAGTGAATACCGCTTCACCAGCACAATTTTCCGGGAAAGGAGCTTAGGTCATGCCATCCAGTTTGGCTGAAATCGATGTCTGGAACATGGCGCTGGACATGCTTCATGAAGCGCCTGTCTCATCACCCAGTGAAGATACCAGTGTGCGCTTGTGGTTTTCCCGCAATTTTGGCCAGACGCGGGATAGTGAAATGCGGAAATTTGCCTGGAATTTTGCGCTGGCGCGCGTGCAACTTGCTGCCAGTGTCGAGGTTCCTGCGTGGCGATGGCGCTACCGATATGAATTGCCGGGTGATTGTCTGCGCATGATGGCCCTGCGTCAGGACGGGGCATTGAATGGCGCGCTGATACCCTATGAGCTGGAAGGTGATGCAGTGCTGACTGACGCGCCAGCACCGTTAAGATTGCGCTACATCAAGCGCGTCACAACAACCGGCCTTTGGGATGCCCTTTTTGTGGATGTGGTGGCTGCCAAACTGGCGGCCAAGATGGCCCACTGGCTGACTGGAAAAAGCTCATATGTGCAAATCGCAGAGCAGATCTATCAGCAGACCTTGCGGGACGCACGGCGGATCGATGCGCTGGAACAGTTTCAGGAAGATCTGGATCAGAACAACGTCATTCTGGTGCGCGGCTGATGAGTGTTTATCCAATTCAGGCCAATTTTACCCGCGGTGAACTGGGCCCCCGATTGCATGGTCGCACAGACCTTGATCATTACCGGGCCGGTCTGGTGAGTGCGTTGAACTGGCAGGTGATGAAGGAGGGCGGGGTGCGGCGGCGTGTCGGCACGTTGTTCGCCGGTGCGGTCAAGGACAGTTCCAAGCAGGTTCGACTTGGCAAATTCGAATTCTCGACATCGCAAAGTTACATTCTGGAATTTGGAGAGGAATATATTCGGTTCTGGACGAATGGTGGCCGGGTGGAAGTGGCCGATGTACCGGTTGAGGTGGTGACGCCGTATCAGGAAGCTGATCTGTCCAAAATCCGCACAGCGGGTGCTGGTGATGAAGTTTACATGGTTTGCGAGGGATATGCCCCACGCATCCTGACACGCCTGTCTGAAACAAGCTGGGCATTGTCAAAATATGTTGCAAAAGATGGTCCCTATCTGGATGCGCATGATGGACAGACAGTTTTGACCCCATCAGCACGGAATGTGCTTTCTTCGGGATCAATCAGCTCCAGCGGAAGTGGTGAAGCGAACCTGCTGGACCTCAATCCTAAAACGGACTGGGCGCAGGGCGGTGGAGCGGTTTCGACCGTCACGATCAATCTTGGTCCGGGCAATGCCGAGGTCAGTGACTCCTACAGTTTGCAGGCTGATGACGTTGCCCCAAATCAAGCGCCCTCGGAATTCAAACTGCATGGCTCCAACGATAATTACACCTGGGTTTCATTGGACAGCCGGTCCAATGAAACAGGTTGGGGACGTCATGAGATCCGACATTTTGATTTCGATAACACGATTGCCTTTCGCTATTATCGTCTGACGATTACTGCGGCAGAAGATGAAACCGACAAGCGGATTTCAGAGTGGTTCATCAACAGGGCTGCCGAGGATCAGACACCATTTGCCATTACCGCCTCATCAACTGACGGGATCAACAATGATGCGGGATTTCAATCCAGTGATGTGGGGCGATCGTTACAGGTCACAGGCTCGGACGGGTACACACGCTGGTGCCAGATAACGAGTGTGACATCACCAACTGAAATCCTGGTTCGAATGTATGGCAAATGCCTACCTGATACGGATTCCTTCAGCCGTTGGAAACTTTCACAATGGTCGGACGAGCTGGGCTGGCCGCAGCAGATTGCGTTTTTCGAAGACCGGTTGACATTTGGAGCGACCGCATCGTTTCCGCGTACGCTGTGGTCAAGCCAAACAGGTGATTATGACAATATGGGGATCAGCTCCCCCAATGAGGATACCGATGCGCTGAACATGACCATGAATGGTGGTCAGTTGAACCAGATCCAATGGGTGGCAGAGGGGTTTGATCTGCTGGTTGGCACATCTGGTGCGACGCGATCAATTCGTGCCAATGACGGCAACAGTGCCATAACCAATGAAAACAAGCGACAGCGGCGGGAAACCCAGGAGAAATGCGCTGCAATTGAACCGGTTTTTGTTGGTGAAACCGCGTTCTTCGTCGAGGCTTCGCGAAAATCCATTCATGAGTTTTTCTACGATTTCAACAATAATGGGTATCGGACGCCGGAACTGTCTATTCTTTCCAGGCATCTGCTCAATGCCAGGATTACCGAGTTGAGCTGGCAGGCTTCGCCGGAGGGGTTGCTGTATGCGGTGACTGAAGATGGTAGATTGGCGGTGACAGTGCTGGAAAAAGCACAACAGGTGGCTGGCATGACCCCGTTTGAAATTGCCGGCAGCTCGGCTGATGCAACTGGCGTGGTAGAGTCTGTTCAGACAATCTCCGGTGATACTGCCGATCAGACATGGCTGGTGGTGCGCCGGACCATCAATGGCAGTTCTGTTCGCTACATCGAGTATTTCAGCAATTGGGAAGACGGCAATGCGGTGGAAGACGGAGTGTTTGCCGATAGTGCGCTGCGCTATTCAGGCGAGCCGGTCATATCGATCAGCGGTGCGGACCATCTTGAAGGCGCACTGGTGGGTGTTCTGGCCGATGGGATAGATCTGGGTGACATTGCTGTGAGCGGCGGGATTGTTGCGTTGCCGGACGATTTGTCGGCTTCAAGAATTACCATCGGGCTGCGGTATAAATCCTCCGGCGAGACGCTTCGTCTTCCACAGGCTGGCAACCGGGATGGAACGGCGTTGGGGCGCCGAAAGATCATCAATACCGTTGCCGTGGATGTTCAGGAAACTGCAGGGTTGAAAGTTGGAACCGCGGCGCGACTGGAAGATGTCACATCGCGGGCCATGACGGATAATCTGAACAGTCCGCATCCGCTTGTGAGTGGGGTTCGTTCTGTCCCAAGTCAGGATAATTGGCGAAACGGTGGCGCATGTCGTTTCGAAACAGATGCAATGTATCCGGCGACCGTTCGAGCGGTTTTGCTGGGTGTGGAAGGAGAACCATAATGTGTGGTCCATTGGAAATACTTGGTGCTGCGGCAAGCCTTGCTGGTGGTGCCATGAAGGGCATTTCCGGATATCAGCAGCAACAGGCGATGGCAGCCCAATCGCGAGCCAATGCGGATATGTTGAAACGTCAGGCTTTGCTGGAGCGCGACAAGACCTCCCATGAAGGACGTCAATTCCGGAAAAACGCACACCGCCTCGCTGCGAAACAGGTCGCGTCTGCCTCAGCCAGTGGATTCCGGATTGATGGGTCGACCCTGGATTTCATTGAAGGGGCAGCTGCTGAAAGTGATCTGGATTTGCAGGCGATCCGATATGGCGGGCAAATTCGGGCAAACAATCTGCAGCTTCAGGCGCAACAATTGCGACATGATGCAAAGAGCCAGTCGAAAGCCTCTGGCTTGGCATTCATTTCACCTGTCATAAGTTCGGCTTCCAGACTTGGGCGCGGCTTTGCCATGTCATAATTCAGCGATTTACGTTTAAGTTTGCCTGCGTTCGGTGAGGGCTGCACCTTACCGGCCAAATCAAAATCACCCGAACTGACAGCTGCCGCAAGGCGGCTTTTTTTATGGAAACACACAATGACCGAGACAGTATCCAAGAATTTCCAGCAATGGGTTGGAGATGGGAGTACCGATGCCTACACCCTGTCAAATGTGACATTGCTGGATGATACACATCTTGCTGTTTATCTTGATGACACCATTCAGGCGGTTGCCACTGATTACACTGTGAGCATGGATTCCCAGATCGCAACGGTGACATTTCTGACGCCACCTGCCACGGGACAACGCGTTTCGATTGTCCGAGAGGAGCCCTTCGAGCAGAACACGGATTTGACCACCGTGAATACATTTCGGGCTGAGGGATTTGAAGGGGCACTGGATGCGATTGTCCGGCAGATTTTTCGCTTGTGGCATCGTTTAACGCGTTCACTGTCGCTTCCGGACAGCAATCTGGATGGAGCTGGACAATTTGATGCGCGATCAAACAGGATCGGCAATGTTGCAGACCCGACTGACGAGCAGGATGCTGTGACCAAGGCCTTTGCAGATAGTAATTATGCGCATCAGGCTACTGCTGGCGGTGATATGTTCAAGGCGGTGTATGACACAGACGGCGATGGTAAAGTCAATGAGGCAGTGACCGCAGATGTGGTGCCATGGAGTGGCCTGACCGGTGTTCCTGTCAGCTTCATGCCTTCAAGTCATACGCATACTGCATCTGACACTGCTGATTTCAGCACTGTGGTTGACGCAAGAATTACCAATTCTGCACAAGATATGGCCATTTGGGAAACCGGCACCGGAGCCACTGAAGGGGCTGTCAGCCCCGCGAAAGTGGCGGCAGCCATCGCCGCGCTGGCGACCGGCGGCGGTGACATGATCAAGGCCAATTACGACAGCAATAATGATGGAAAAGTTGATGCAGCGGATATGGCGGATGGTGCGCCATGGGCAGGACTGACCGGTGTGCCGGCTACGTTTGTACCATCATCACATAGCCATACAGCGTCGGATGTGATCGATTTCAGTGCTGCGGCAGATGTCAGGATATCTGACGCAATCGGGGCATCGGTACAGGCTTATGATTTGGATACAGCCAAAACCGATATTGCCCAGACGTTTACGGCTCTGCAGGCCTGCAGTGTTGAAACCTTGACGGATGGCACAACCATAACGCCGACCGGAACAAGAAACCTTCACCAGGTTACTTTGGGGGGCAACCGTGTTCTAGCCAATCCGACCAGCATTACGGCGGGGGCGACATATCTTTTCAAAATTGCACAGGATGGCACCGGATCGCGAACGCTTGCATGGGGCGCAGCTTATGAGTTTCCGGGTGGAACGACCCCGACACTCAGCATAGGCGAAAATGATCTAGATGTATTTTCCGGCGTGTCGTTCGATGGAACGACCATCCAAATGGTGACAGCAGGGCAGGAATTCAGCTGATGGTTACACGAGATAGAGGCCTTTTGAGTTGTGAGGATTTGATATTCAATCGTCATGACGGTTGCATGAGCGCAGTGAGCGCTGATTTCCGAAAAATTGAAAAGGAGATGCTACGGGGAGGTGCAACAACCATTCCAGCACGTTTGATGAACAGTTCTTGGAAGCAAGCAAAGGATTTTGCGTAATGTTTGCAATGCACGGAATGATGGCTGGTGGCGTATATCGAGGCGTTTCGACTCCAGAAGAAAATTTCGAGGTGACAGACAGCTACTCAACGTCGGCAAACTTATCTAGCTACACCTTATCTAACGCTAATATTGGGATGGCGGACGACAGCAGAGTTATATACGTCGCGGCCATATATGCGAGGGGTGCCTTAGGGAACCCGACTTGTACGGTAGGTGGAACCAACCTTAATATTATCATCTCCGATTTAAATAATGGCGCAAACAACCACTCTGTTGTTCTGTTTGCTGGTGTCATAGATGCTTCGCACGGTACCACAGCCGATGTCATTGTTGATCCATCAGGCTCAGCGGAAGCGATGGGCTTCGTGGTTTGCGCCTCCTATAATAATTCTGCTGGCGCAATCGCCTCTGACACGGCGCAAAGCACAAGCAATACGATCAGCGGTTTGACCGTCAGTACTGGCGGAGTTGGAATTTGCGCGTTTTACGGTCAAAACAATGTGAACGCTGCTACTTTTACCAATGCGACAGAGATATTTGTCCACGGTGATAATATTAATTCTGGTGGAGCTGTGGGCAAAATTCTTGGTTCTTCATCATCTAATGTAATCTGTAATCTAAGCCCTACGGCCACAGGAAAATACTCAATTGCAGCTGCATTCAGATAAAGCCAGATCGGTTCATCAGAGCTTTGGCGTTTTTCGTTTTTTGCCTCACCAAGCGAACAATCGTCCCTGATGTGTTTGAGAGTGTCAAGCAGTAGTGCGGATTGACACAAATTTCAACGAACGGAGTTTCAATGGCTGATCTTATCAAAGGCGATACGGCGCTGATTGTTGATGAATGCAAGGCGCGGGGCGTTTTGCGTAATCAGTGCGCGTATGTGCTGGCGACTGCTTTTTGGGAGACCGCGCGGACGATGAAGCCCGTGCGGGAATATGGCAGTGAAATCTATCTGAAGACAAAGCGTTATTATCCATATGTCGGCATGGGGTATGTGCAACTGACATGGGAGGCGAATTACAAACGTGCCAGCGATGAGCTTGGTGTCGATTTTCTGGCAGATCCCCGCAAGCTGCTGGAAGCAGAATATGCGGTCAGAATTCTCGTCAAGGGGATGGTCGAGGGCTGGTTCACTGGCAAAAAGCTTTCACACTATATCACATTGCAAAAATCCGACTTTCTCAATGCTCGCCGTATCATCAATGGCACAGATCGGAATGGAGAGATTGCGGTGATTGCCGAAAACTATGATCAGACACTCACTGAGGCAGGTTATGGAGTCACCAATGATCGGATGAAGACAGCTTTGCCTGGCTATCGCGATGACAGGTTACCTGGCGCGCAACCGCCCGGTCCGCCGGGCAGTCACAAAACATTCTGGATCAATCTAGCCGCTCTTTTTGGGCGGCTTTTTTACAGGAGATAGAGCTTTGAAAGGTTTTCGGACCCTTATTGTAAATGCCGCAATTGTAGCGGTGCCGGTTATTGTTGAAACACTAGCGTTTCTGGACGCTTTTGATTGGCGTTCGGTTTTGCCTTCCGAGAAGGCTGGATGGCTGATTATGGTGATCGGCCTGTTGAATATCTGGCTGCGTTTTTTGACGACGACGCCTGTTGGTCAAAGGTCTTGATCGCCCGGTTGATTGCCTGGGTCACAGGTGGCGCTTTGGATCGCATTGGCGGTCATCTCAAGGATGCCTATCTAGCCAAAACCCAGGCGCAAACCAATGTGCAAAAGCTTGAAGCCGATATCCGAATTCATCAGTTGGAAGCCCAGCAGAATTTGTTATTGGCCGAGCAAAACAAGGGGCTGACACGTTGGATCAGACCAGCCATTGCATTCCCGTTTGTCACATATCTTTGGAAGGTGGTGCTGCTGGATAAGGTGTTTGGCTTGGGACGCACTGATCCGCTGTCAGCTGAACTGGGTGAAATCATGATGGTGATGATCGGTGCGTATTTTCTGACAAGGCCGTTCGAGACATTTCTCGGGCGTTTTGGCTCTTCGCGGTGAAGATGAGATGGCATCGTCTCGCAATGCAGTGGATGGAGCAATATGACCAACCAATCAATTGATGTGCAACTGGCTCTGCTGTCTCAAAAGATACAGATCATGATGGATGAAAGTCGGAGATCGACTGCAGATATGAGGACCGAGATCCGGAGTCTGAAATCAGATATGGCTGATATCAAAACTCAGGCTGCAAGGTGGAAAGGTGCCTTCGCGGTTATGCTTGGCGCGGCCGCTTTTGTCATTGGCCTCATAACTGTCTGGGAAAAGCTAGGTGCTTTGTTCAAAGCCCAATCGTGATCGGTTGAACGGTTTTCATTTCGGAAAACAAACCAGCTGCCCCACTCAGGAGTTTCAAGTGGGATGGCTGGTTTTGTCTGTCTTAGTATTTGGGCTGTTTCATACCCAGTACGTCAAGGTCATACTGATCGATTTTGCGTCCTTGATTTGTCGCTAATCCGGCGCGAACACCTGCGAAAAATATGTCGATGAAGTTTGGTTTTTTCGAAGTCATATATCTATCTCCAATTCATCGAAACAGATAGCTGCTCACCAAGCCGTTCACCAGTGCAGATCAAACGCGGCTGCTATGCAAAAACTGCAACCTGGTTTGCGCAATGCGGTTTTTTCACACCCTCATGTGCGGCGCCGGTCCAGTTGTTGCTGCAATGCTGCGACGTATTTTTCAAATTTCCAATTCTCCTCCAGAGCCTGCAGAGCCAAATCTTTCTGGGTCTGTGGCGCCAATCCGCCGACGGGTGGGTCATTGTCAAGACTTGTCGGGAAGGCATAACAATCTGCAGCGCATGTAACGGCGTTTTCTATTTCATGAACAGTTAATTTGTCTCTCAATTTTGCTTCCAGTAATACCGGATAGATGAGCCTGCACATGCCAATCCGGTCGATTGTTTCCATTGGCTGGCCAAAGGCTGACGACACCTGCAGAAGATTTGCCATTCGGGCAAGGTCTGTCGTCTTGTTCGCGCCTGCTGCATGATACAAAGCCGGATTGAAGAACAGAAGATCGCCCTTGTTCAGGTCGAGCTGGACGCAACGGGTCTCAAAAACCTCCCGAAAATCCTCACGTGTATAGGCCACATAACCGGCACCGTAGCGCTGGGAAAAGGGCAGGAGTTTTGTCGGGCCGCTTTCGATTGGCATGTCACAATGGGCTATGCCGGCCTGCAATGTCAGAGCCGCTGACATGTGGTGCAGATGTGGTGGATATTTTGCTGCCTGATCTGACGGCAAAAATCCCAAATGATAATCCCGATGGGCCTCCTGCGCTTCACCGCCTGGACGGACCAGATTAATCTGCGATGCCATTTTATAGTTGGGGCCAAGCCAGGCTTCGCATCCCAAGGCCACCATGTCGTTGCCAAAATAGCTTGCAAATACCAGCGGGTTTTGCTCGCACAATTTCTGCATGGAATTCCAAATGCGGTCATTTGCACCTGCTTTTGCAAAGTGATCACCGCCTGAACCCGATAGCTTTTCGCGCGCGATGATCTGGTTGAAAATCTCGCTGGCAGCATCGAGCACCGTCTTATCCTGAAATGCATTTCGAATGACGAATGTGCCAGCCCCCTGAAGCAGGACCTGGCCCAGTTCCGCTAATACGGTTTGTCGCCCTTCGGCTGCCGTGAACAATTCGTGCAATTGATCTGCGTGATAGATGGGAATGTTTTTTTCAATTGCGGATGCGCTTGGCACATCAACCTCAAGAGTTTCCCCTTTCAGCGAGCCCAGAAACTCTGACAGAGAGGCAGTTTGCTTGGTGTACCAACTGATGGGTTCGGGTGTGTAGCCTGTGTTATCAAGGGCTGACATGGTGGTCTCCTCCGTTTCCTCTTTGACAGGATACAGAATGTGCGGCATGCACTCACTGCAAGAAACCATCAAAAAACCATCAAAATGGATCGAGAATCGACTTGGGCTCACACAGGTTTCTGGTGAAGGAAATTGCAATCCAGGCAGGCGTCAGCACGGCAACGGTTGATCGTGTTCTGAACAATCGTTTGCATGTGAGGCATCAAACGCGCATTCGGGTTATGCGCGCCTTGGAAGAGTTGGAGCGGCTTCAGGACAGTTTAAACATGTCCGGTGACAGATTTCTCATTGATGTTGTTGTTGAGGCTCCTGATCGATTTGCCGAGATTGTCCGCGAGGCCGTGGAGGCGGAAATCATCAGTTTCCGGCCAGCATTGGTTCGCCCGAGATTTCATCTGAGAGAGACCTGGACAACGCCGGATCTGGTTGCGCGGGTCAAGCGGATTGGCAATAGTGGCAGCAAGGGCGTGCTTCTCAAAGCCAAGAACCTGTCTGATATTCGCTGCGCAATTGGAGTGTTGCACAAGCAGAACGTCCCAACCGCAACATTGGTGACAGATATTCCGGACAGCGCCCGCATCGCCTATGCAGGGATGGATAATGTTTGTGCAGGTGAAACTGCGTCCTATCTGATGTCACGTTTTGTTGTTGCTCTTGGGGGAACCGTTCTTGTGACGATCAGTCACGACGATTTTCTTGGAGAAGCGGATCGTGTGGCAAGTTTCCGGCAGGCTATCTTGGTTGCGCGGCCGGATTTGAAACTGGCACAGATCAGCTGTGGTCATGCTCAATCGACGACCACAAGAAGACAGGTCTCGGACTTGTTGGAGCGGGGCGCCAGGATCACAGGCGTATATTCGGCCGGTGGGGGCAACCGCGCAATCCTTGAAGCATTTGATACCCACAGTGCTCCTGAACCTGTGGTTATCGGGCATGATCTGGACGACGAAAACCGCGTTTTGTTGCGGGCAGGGCGCATCAGTGCCCTTATTGTGCATGACCTTAATCAAGATATCAGGCAGGCATTTGCCGGATTTATCAGTTTCCACAAACCGAAATTCAAAACTGAGGCTGTGCGGTTTTCTACCGTACAAATCGTGACGCCCGCCAATATTCCTGAGATCGTATGATGGGGCGCAGAATTGCGTTGTCTCGACACCGTGCCAACACAAGAAAGAAGGCTTAAGCGACACTGAAGTCTCGCCTGTTCGGGCTGCATCAATGGATGGAGACTGGTAGATTGATTCAACTTTTGCGTTTTTCAGTCGGTTTGGCAGCCTTGGTGGCAAGTCTTAAAAATTGTGGCGATGTTCTGATCAGCGCGACGAAACGTCTGTCACGTCTTGGTGTCAGACCTGGCCGAGCCAATGAGCGAATGATTGTGAACACCACCAGCATGCCGTGTATCAAACTTGTGTAGAGAAAGATTGCGGGCGAGCCAAACTGTTCGGCAAATACCGCGGCAAAAAACGGACCGCCAATGGCTCCCGCTGAAAAGAAAAACATCAAACCAGCTGCCACCAGCACGTATTGATCGTCTTTGGCCTGATCGTTGGCGTGGGCTGCAGACAGGGCGTAGAGCGGCATGGCAAATGCACCAAATGCGAAAATTCCGATCATGCTTCCGGTTTGGGAACTTGTCCCCAGCATTGATAATGTAACGCTTGCAGCGATGGCACCACAGGTGGCAATCATCAGCGCAATGCGGCGATTATAGCGATCGGACAGCCAACCCAGCGGATATTGCAGCAATATGCCACCAGCAATTCCAACGCTCATGAACAATGCGATGCCGGTTTCATCAAATCCAACATCCTGAGCATACAACGGTCCGATGTTTCGGAAGGCTGACATGGTCAGACCGATTGTAAAGCAGCCGAAACAAGCCAAGGGTGAAATCGCCCAAATGGCCTTCAGATCAAATCTGAAATTCTCAGGTGGTTTTGGACTGGATTTGTCAGACAGGGAAATCGGTACAATGGACAGGCAATACAGCATCGCCGCGACCGAAAAGATTGCAAAACTCATGACGCCAAAAGCCGGGATCAGAAACTGGCTGCTGGTGACCGCAAGCAGATCTATGATCCTGTAGACCGACAGAACGCGGGCGCGGTTGTGCTTTTGTGCTTTGGAATTGATCCAGCTTTCAACAGTGGTGAAGAGACCCGAGAAGCAAAACCCCATGACAAAACGCATGGCCACCCAGAGAAGGGAATCGATTGCCAGCACCATCAGCAGTGTGCAGACCGCTGACATGGCTGCCAGTGCCGCAAAAGTCCGGATGTGGCCAACTGATTGCAACAGGCGTGGCGCATAGATGCAGGCCAACAAAAAGCCGGTTGAATACCCTGCGCCAATCAGGCCGATATCAAGCGGTGAAAACCCTTCTGCAGTTCCCCGCAGAGTGATCAGCGTGCCTTGAAGGCCGTTGCCTGCCAGCAATATGCCAGCAGCAATGAGAAGGGGGAGGAGGGCAAGTGGCATTACAGGTTACTCATGTCGATACTGACAGTATCAAGCGCCTCATGCCTGGAAATGTCCAGCCTGAGAGATGCGAATTGATGTGTGCTCAGAGCCTATGCAAGTACGGTTCTTTCAAGAAACCAATAGGCACCCACAGCTGCAATTATCAATGAGCCGGGAATAATGATGGCCGATCTGTACCAATCCTTGTTGCGGAACCAGAAGCCAACAGTCAGAAAGCAAAGCAGAATGACACTGATCTGGCCGAGTTCCACACCGACATTGAAAGATATCAACCCGGTGACAAAGTGGGATCTGGAGAGGCCGATTTCAGTCAGAACACTGGCAAAACCAAGGCCATGCAGAAGGCCAAATCCAAATATGACAAAGGGACGCCATTTGCTCAAATGGTCCATGAAGATGTTTTCCACACAGATATAGACAATTGATGCTGCAATCAGTGGTTCGACAATGTTTGCCGGAACAGAGACCAGTCCCAGTATCCCCAACGCCAGTGTGATGGTGTGGGCGAGTGTGAAGGCTGATACCTGCCAGAGCAAAGGTGATAAATTTGTGCTCAACAGGAACAGCCCGACCACGAACAGAATATGGTCCAGTCCTTTGGGAACGATGTGTTGGTAGCCGATGATGGTATAGTCAATAATGACATCCCAGGTGCTTTGGGGCGTTGGGCCGCGAATTGAAATGGGATCACTGGCGGCACCATTCTGCAGGTATCCGGTATAGCCTTCGCCATTCTCGCTCAATGGACCGCGCAGAACAATGGCTCCGAGGGCTGAGTCCCATGAAACCATGATGTCTTGTGCATCATCCGGTAAATCACCAGTAATCTTGAGCCTGGACACACGGGCTATGGAGAGATCTCCGATGTCCGGTACTGTCACGCTTTGGATTGTTTTGTTTAACTCAACGTCATCGGCGGATATGGAAATTTGTGACAAGAGCGTTTCGCTCTCGGCAAACAGCTTTTCCTGAAACTCTTCTGCATCGAGTGCCCTCAGAGCATTATACTGATCGGCGTTGGGGGATTGATCGGTATCGTCATGCTCTGATCCAATGCCGGCCAAAGCCGCCTCAAGGTTCAAGGCAATATCAAGTTCATAGGTTGAAAAATCCGAATTGAACGTGAGATCGGCAATTGCAGGCTGGATCTCATGGGCACGGGAGAGGCCGGTCGAGCCAATAAATGATGCAATTGTAACTAGGACAACCAATGTTGCTGACATTAAACTGTTGCAAGAGGTGGGATCTGAATAGAATCTGTTGGCGAACAACCGCCTCGATTTGTGTGTCAGAATGCAGGTGACAGAATGCAACATGGTCATGGAATAGTCCGCAAAAGTAGTGATGAGGCCCCGAGCCTCCATAGAGAGAGTTTTATGCATCGGGTAATAAATTCTGCAACTGAATTTCGTATTATTCATGTTCTGGCAATGGTTGGATGTTTTGCTGGGTATGTCGTGGATACGAGCGCACATGAATTCTGGATCGAACCTGATGCCTCACAAATAGAAATTGGCGCAGGCTTTTCCGCCACCCTGAATGTCGGGCAGGACCTTGCGGGCAGCACCTACTCATATCTTCCGCAACGGTTTGAGCGCTTCACTGTCACTTCAGGTGGATCGACCAAGCCGGTGGAAAGCCGCGTGGGCGATAATCCTGCGCTTCAGATGAGCGTTGATCAGCCCGGCCTTCAGATTATCGCATATCAGTCCAAGATCGAGGGTTTGACTTACACCAGCCCCGAAAAATTCGAGCAGTTTCTGGATTATGAGGGGCTTGATTGGGTGCTGGAAGAGCACAAGCGACGTGGGCTTCCTCCGGAAAACTTCAGAGAAAACTATTCACGGTTTGCCAAATCTCTCGTGCAGGTGGGTCCTTATAATCCCGATACGTCAAGCGAAGACCGTGCGGTCGGGTTGCCGATTGAACTGGTTGCGCTCAATTCACCTTTTGACCCAGAGCGTGAGCAAATAGACGTGCAGTTGTTGAGATCTGGTCAGCCTCTGGACAACATCCAGATTGCGACGTTTCAGCGCAACAGTGATGGGTCTGTTTCCAGACGTCTGACGCGCAGCAATGCGGACGGATTAGCTGAAATCCAGATTAGTGGTGATGGGTTCATTCTCATTAGTGCGGTACAGATGGAAGCTGTCGAACCAGACCAAGAGACCGTTGCATTGAATGGTCGCGTCCCTGTTTGGCAGAGCCTTTGGGCATCTCTCAGCTTTCAACTGAATACAGATTGAGTTTTAAAAAACCAACATTAACAATAGTTAATCGGCCGGAGGTAATCCGTAACGGGTTTGCTCGCGTAACTCCTACATCAAGCGCTTGATCAAAACTTTTTTGAAATCCAATTGCTCAGGGAGCACCCCAGATGAAACTGTTAAAAACTGTAATGGCTGGCATTTTCGCACTCGCGTTCACCGCATCCGTGCATGCCGGAGGCCATAGCAAGGACATTGTCGACACAGCTGTCGATGCCGGTTCGTTCCAAACATTGGTGGCTGCTGTCACTGCCGCTGATCTCGTTGACACCTTGAAGAGCGAAGGCCCGTTCACTGTATTCGCACCAACCGATGAAGCTTTTGCTGCATTGCCAGCGGGCACCGTGGAAGATCTGCTGAAGCCTGAAAACAAGGACAAGCTGGTCGCAATTCTCACCTATCACGTTGTGCCAGGCAAGGTCATGGCGGCTGACATAGCTGGCAAGGAAATGATGGCTGCGACTGTTCAAGGGGCAGAAATTGACATCAACGCCATGAATGGTGTGATGATCAATGATGCGACCGTCGTAACTGCTGATGTTGAAGCTTCCAACGGCGTCATCCACGTGATCGACAAGGTTCTTCTCCCAGCCATGTAAAATTCTATTTAATCACCGGACGACGTCCCCTATTCGTCTGGTGGTTAGCTGAATTGAATATAAGCCGCCAGCACCGCTCGGTGCTGGCGGTTTTTTTGTGTCCGGATTTTGAATAACACAGACTTTGGAATTGTCTGGCCGCCGCAGAAACTTGAGAAAACCGCCAATCGGCAATTGCGAGCGGGCATTGATCTGTCGTAGAAGGTGCTAAATTCTCATTTGACATTGAAGGAACGATCAGCCCTATGGCGCGGCAATTTATCTATCATATGAGCGGGCTTTCAAAGACCTATTCCGGCGGCAAGAAGGTGCTCGACAACATTCACCTGTCTTTCTACCCGGATGCAAAAATTGGTGTTCTTGGCCCAAACGGCTCCGGTAAATCGACCCTGTTGCGCATCATGGCCGGTCTCGACAACGACTATACCGGTGAAGCGTGGGCTGCGGATGGTGCGAAGATCGGTTATCTTCCTCAGGAGCCGGTGTTGGATGAGTCCAAAGATGTTCTTGGCAATGTCATGGAAGGCGTTGAAGAGAAGCAGGCGATACTGGACCGCTATAACGAACTGATGATGAATTATTCTGATGAGACCGCCGATGAGGGCGCGAAGCTTCAGGACATTATCGATGCTCAGGATCTTTGGGATCTGGACAGCAAGGTTGAAATGGCGATGGAGGCCTTGCGCTGCCCGCCCGGAGATTCTGCCGTCGATAATCTATCCGGCGGTGAAAAACGCAGGGTGGCTCTGTGCAAATTGCTGTTGTCAGAACCGGATCTGCTGCTGCTTGATGAGCCGACAAACCATCTGGATGCTGAATCGGTTGCCTGGCTTGAGAAGCATCTCGTTGCCTTCAAGGGATCTGTTTTGATCATCACCCATGATCGCTATTTCCTCGATAATGTGACTGGTTGGATCCTGGAGCTCGACCGCGGAAGCGGCATTCCATATGAGGGCAATTACTCAGCCTATCTGGATGCGAAAGCCAAGCGCATGTTTCAAGAAGGGCGTGAAGATGAAGCCCGTCATCGTGCATTGGAGCGTGAGCGGGAATGGATCGCCGCCAGTCCGAAGGCCCGCCAAACCAAATCAAAGGCACGTATCAAGGCCTATGATGAATTGGTGGAACGCAGTGATGCGCGCAAGCCGGGACAAGCACAAATCCTTATTCCGCCAGGCGAAAGATTGGGGCAGGTGGTTATTGAGATGGATGGCGTCTCAAAAGGCTATGGCGATCAACTGCTGATCGATGATCTGTCATTCAAACTGCCCCCGGGCGGTATTGTTGGGGTCATCGGTCCCAATGGCGCTGGTAAAACCACCTTGTTCAGAATGCTCACGGGGCAGGAAGAGCCTGATTCTGGTTCGGTGCGCCTGGGTGAGACGGTCAAGCTTGGTTATGTCGACCAGTCACGCGACACACTTGATGCGAGCAAGAATGTCTGGGAAGAAATTTCCGGCGGTGATGAAGTCATCAAGCTTGGCAAACATGAGATGAACAGCCGTGCTTATGTCAGTACGTTCAACTTCAAAGGTGGCGACCAGCAGCAGAAGGTTGGGAATTTGTCGGGCGGTCAACGGAACCGTGTGCATTTGGCAAAGATGCTAAAATCAGGCTCGAATGTTCTGTTGCTCGATGAGCCGACCAATGATCTTGATACGGAAACGCTGGGCGCTCTTGAAGATGCGTTGGAAGATTTTGCCGGTTGCGCCGTGGTCATTTCGCATGATCGAATGTTCCTCGATCGGTTGGCGACCCACATGCTGGCCTTTGAAGGCGATAGCCACGTGGAATGGTTTGAAGGCAATTATGCCGATTATGAGGAAGACAAGAAGCGGCGACTGGGCGCAGATGCGGTGGAAAACCCACGCCGGCTCAAATACAAGCCATTTACCCGTTAGACTGCGCAATATCTGGTCGCTCCCGGGCGGCCAGATACGCCAACAGCGCGATGCCGAGGCAGATCGCATAGAACCAGAATAACATCTGGAACGCGCTAACCGGCGCGTTCTGAATTGTCTCGTCGCTGATCAGTGCGGCGCTCGTCCATTGCAGAACTCCGACACCCCCGATCGAGAAGAAGTTGAGCAGGGTAACGCCCCTGCCGACGGCGCTGGGTGGGAAAAACTGGCGGGCATGTCCCATCAGTACCGGATATCCCATACCTGCAAAGCCACACAGGACCAGCATTGCCGTGGCCAGGGACAGGCTGGATGCGGTCCATACGGCCAGAACAAGCATTGACCCGACGACAAGGGTTCCTCCTGTGATGCACAGCCATTTGCGTGATGGTGCCCATCGATCCAGCGGGCCGTATGCGATGCTTCCGCAAATCATGGCGATGGCCATCCACAAGGTCAATGTTCCAACGGCGGCTGAGTCCAGTCCGAAGACATTCGATAGATAGGGAGCGATCCAGTATCCCCTGAACCCGACTGGAACGGCGTAAAATACTGCCATCAACGGGAATATCGGCCAAAGAGATTTCATCTTCAGCAGACTGAGAAACGAACTTTGCGCTGCAGGATCGTGGCTTTCCTCGTCCTGAGGCGGGTCTTTGACAAACAACAACACGGCAACACCCACTGCGACCGTCAGCACCAACAGACCAAGCAAGATGGGACGCCAGCCAAACTGGGTGGCGAGAAATTCCAGAGGCTTTGCGCCTGCCACATTTCCGATGGTGCCAAAGGCAACAAACCATGCAGCCAAAAGACCAAAACGGGCTGCGGAAAAGGACTTGGCAAAAATATAAATGGGCGCCATCAACACTGGCGAACATCCAATTCCAATCAGGCCCATGGCCCCAATCAGATGGACTGGCGTGGTGGCAATTGACAGCCAGAATATGCCACCTCCAGCGCCCAAAGTGAACAGGGCTGCTGTCATCCGCCGTGGGCCGTATTTGTCCAGCCAAATTCCGACCGGGAACTGCGCCAGAGCGAACATGATGAACCAGGCACCAGATGCCAAAGATAATTCTGTTGGAGTGGCACCAAGGTCGGTGCTGAGATCATCGGCAAGGACTGCCAGAAACACGCGGTAAAACTGACTCAGAATATATCCAAGAGCGAGTATGGCAATACTGGGACCCATGGAATCTCCTCGTGTCAAGTTCGAAGGATCCCCTTGTGCATCGCCAGAACCGTGGGTGCAAATTGAAAGATTTTGAAGAAGGTCATTTTGTGCCCCTGATTCATGGGCCGTACTGCGTCACTGACGCAAAACCGGTCACGCAGTCGGGATGATTTGCGCCCAGCAGAGCCAGAGTGATTTTCAGGAGTCGCTTCAGGAACTTGGTGGGGAAAGTTGAGATTCAGATTCAGGCTCTTAGCCGTGCCTGATCAAGGCCTTCTGATCATCCGATTGCAACATGACGGTCGGATGCGCTGTCTACCTGCACAGCCGATAGGTGCCTGATTTGCCATGCTTACCAAGGTCAAAATGGAAGTGATCCTGATGATGGCGATCCGCTTTCGGACCCAGCACCGTTGTGAAGTAGGTGCAGGCACCGGCATTGACATCTCTCAGGAACTGGCGCTCTGCGCGTTTCCCCTTCCATCCGCTGGCAACGCTGACTTTTTTTCCGTTCGCCAGGGTGAAGACGCTGATGTCGATTGCATTGCCATATCCATGTTCGGATAATTTTGCGCCTTTGACGCCATTGCGGGTGCGGCAGGCAAAAGAGGCGGCAACGCGCAATTTCACGATGTCACTGCCGAAATGCTTTCTGGCCGCTGGTTGCACAACAGTTTCCACCCATTTTGCGGTTGCAAGCCCGACTGTGCGCTGAACATTTGCCTGAGGGGACAGCTTGACGGTTTGAGGAATGCGGATACCAGCTAGTCCAACAAGCTGCCGTTTGGGGCAGGAACTGCGCATGGCGGACGACGAGACTTTTGCCAGAACAAGCGGGGCCGCCACTCTTGGCTTGTTATTTCTCTGTGGCAAGACCGGTCTGACCGCCGCAATCGTTTCCAAAGGTTTTCTGGTGATGGTTTTGCGGGGCGTTGGTGCGACCGCCTTTGTTTTTGGCTTGACCCCGGTCAGAGACTGTTTCGGACGGCTGGGTGAAAAGGCAAGGGCAGAGAGACGCTGACGGAAACTGTTGCCGGTTTTTTCAGTTTTTACGACGTTGCTGAAATTGGTTCTGAGGTCGGCCCTGAGATTTGGACGTGGGCGTGGCACTGGTCCTGAAATCGGGCCACTGACGGATGGTCTCGTGACAGCGGCAGCTTGTTGCGGAGGAACTGGCTTCTTCCCCCGGGCTTCGCTGATCTCTCCTTTCAGGCGATTGAAGATACCAATCACGGAATTTCCGCGTTCAGAGGCCTGCTGGCCAAGAGCACCTGGCACATCTGTCATAAGAATTGCCGATGACAACAGGATTGCAGTCAGGAACAGATGCGGAAAAGGCGTCTTTTGTTTCATACCGGAATGAATCATCTTCGTTCGTTGTTGCCAAACCACTCGTTTGGCTTGCATTTGTGGCAAAAAGGCGTCTTTTTAGCGGCGATTGTGTCCACCACCTGCATCACTTCAGAAAGACGGTTCACATATGCTCACGAAATTCCAACCTAATCAGACCTACTCACTGACTGCTTTGAATTCTCGTCATGCCAGTGGTCGTGCAACTGAAACCGAAATACGGGACATGATCGCGATCGGTGCGGCCTCTATTGCTGAAAAGGACCCGGACATCAAGGCCTTTACGGCCCAAATTCCACTGAGAGATGTGGCGCCTATGTTGGATTTGCCGTTGCAGGGTTTGCCTGTGGGAGCGAAGGACATTGTTGATACATCCGAATTGCCGACACAGCTTGGGTCTGCGATTTATGAAGGCTACCGGCCGCGCGCAGATGCGACCATCATTCGGCTGGTGAAACGCGCTGGTGGGCAGATTGCACACAAGACTGTCACCACAGAGTTTGCCTTTCTCCATCCCAACAAGACCCGCAACCCTCAAAACCTCAATCATACACCGGGTGGATCGTCTTCCGGGTCTGCTGCTGCTGTGGCATCGGGCATGCTGCCTTTTGCAATTGGCACCCAAACCGGAGGCTCCATCATTCGTCCTGCAGCCTATTGTGGAACATTCGGCTTCAAGCCCAGCTTTGGCGCTTTACCCACTATCGGCATGAAGACGTTTTCCTGGAGCCTTGATACGCTTGGCCTTTATGCGCCATCGGTGCGCGATATTCATCTATTCTGGTCTGCGCTTATGCAGTCACCGCAACCGATGAGCATGGATGATCAGCCACTGACCATTGGCGTGTTGACGCAAAATGTCTGGAATGAGGCGTCGACCGACACCCATGAGGCACTAGCGAAGGCAGCAGACGCATTTGCTTCAAAAGGGGTAAAGATCATCGAACTCGACTGGTCGGAGTTGTTCAGTCAGGCTTACGACGCCCACAAGACCATTCATGATTACGAGGGATGCCGAGCGCTTGCCTGGGAGCTTGACGAGCATGCCGACAAGATTAGCCCTGTCCTGATGGAGTGCCTGATGGAGGGGCCATTGGTCTCCCGGACCGATTATCTGGAAGCACAACAGATCGCCGCGCGGGCGCGGCGGGCCTTTGCAGAACTGCAGGAGTCTGTGGACGTTATCATTACGCCATCGGCTCCCGGCGTCGCACCTGAGAGCCTCAACAGTACCGGTACATCCATATTCAACCGATTTTTCACATTGATGGGTGTGCCTTGCATTCATCTTCCAGCCTATCAAAACGAATCAGCGCTGCCTGTCGGTTTTCAAGTGGTTGGTAAATCTGAACAGGATGACCGATTATTGACCCTGGCTAACTATCTCTGGAATGGCTTGTAGAGTCCCCATTCACCGGTCTTATAGAAGACGATCAGATAGATTGTTGTATTGAAAAAGGTCAAAAACCGCAACGCAGTAGACGCTGAACATCATAGTTACGAATTGGTAGCTTCGCAGTGCAGCACATTATTTTCTTTGCAATTATGCCGAATTAGCAAAAACTTTCCCCTGCGCTTTATGGCGGAGGATTGAAAGATGACGAAGTTGAATGCGTTAAGGGCGACTAATTTTGCTCTGTTGTGTGCGGCGTTTTTGTTTATCGGAGCTATTGTGCTGGGTGCCGTTTAGGCAGCAATAGCAAATCCGCAACGAGATATAAATTGGCGGGCTTTGGTTAGTCTGGCCGGAAAAGGTCGGGCATTGCGCCCGGCCTTTTTTCATTTTTGGTATAATTTCGCCTGAACCTCAGGCGGCTAATTGTTTTATGGATTTTCGAACAGCGGTCAGTTTTGCTTCGCCATCGAACATCAGGCGGTCTGCCGCGATGATTTCCACATCGTCAATGCCAATGAATCCAAGGACATGTTTCATGTAATTGGTGGCAAAATCCACCTCTGAGCCACTGCCGACCCCACCTGAGGTGATGACCAGATAGGCGCGTTTGCCTTTCAGAAGGCCGATAGGTCCGTTTTCCGTGTAGGAAAAGGTCTCACCGGTGCGGCAAATCTGATCAATCCAGGCCTTGAGACTGGCAGGAATTCCGAAATTGTATATTGGCACTCCGATGACCAGAGTATCGGCCTGACGGACTTCCTCGATCAAGGCATCAGAGGTTTGCAGCGCTGAAACGTGTTGATCAGAGCGGTCCTCCTTTTTTGTCAGGTTGGCTGCTACCCAGTCATCATTTACAACTGCTATGCCGGATGCCACATCACGATGGAAGATCTGGGACGATTCCGACGTGCTGAGACTTTGAACCAATTCCGAGACAAGCTGTCTGCTGACGGACCCGTTGTGCCGAGCGGACGCGTTGACTTGCAATATTGTATGTTTCATCTTTTTCTTTCATCGGTGATTTGCGATGAAGGACAATTAGGGGTGAGGAGCACGCTTTGATAGCCACACTCTTCGCAACACACTGTCTCCCATGGAGAAACAGTGCCGCTTTATTGTTGTGTTTTTACATGTCGATCCGTTGCCAAGTTGCTTGAGTGCCGATCTCCACAGTTAGACGTGAAATCTCGATTCGATGTGGACCAGGTCCGGATTAGAAGGCACTGTTCCAACTCACAGGCAATACACTTGAATTGATTTTGCGGTCTTGACCAAAAGGTAGCGCTATGAAGTCCGTCTTTGTGCTCGATGACCACAAGCTGTTTTTGACGGGACTGCAGCTTCTGCTCCGCTCGATTGGCAAAGATATCGAGTGCAAAGTATTCGATGAAGCCGGGCTGCTCCTGACGGCATTGGAGCAATCTTCGCAAAACCCTGATCTTGTCATCATGGATTTCTACGTGCCTGGCTGCAATGTGCCCGATCTGATCGCACAGCTGTCTGACGACTTGCCGACCTGTAAAATCCTCATTGTCAGCGCGTCCATCAATCCATCTGATGAGCGCCGGTCGTTGGATGCAGGTGCGGATCTGTTTCTCAGCAAGGCAGTGGATCCACTGGTTCTGGTCGAGTCTGTTTCGTCGCTGTTGAAAGGAGACACCCCGGCCAGTGCAACGCCTGCCAGCACCTTGTTGGCCAAACGGTTTGAATTGACGCCCAGGCAATTGGAAATTCTCGTTCTCGTATCCAAGGGCTTGTCAAACAAGGAAGTTGCGAGGCTGTTGTCAATTTCACCGGAAACAACAAAGTCTCATTTGCGGGATATTTATCAAAGGTTCGGTGTGGCAAACCGAATAGAAGCAATCGATTTCGCGCGGTTGCATGGGCTCAACTGACATCGCCTCGTTGCCAGCTCTTTTCAACAATACGCAGGGCCATAGCCAAATCCTCCTGTAGAAATGGCTTCTTCAGAAAACGACCTCCCTGGTCCTTGATGTGAAGTATCATGTCCGGGTTGTCATGCTGCGAAATGATCACACATTTTGGCATGAGGTTTTTTGGACTCCGGGCCAGGAAATCGAACACCGTCAAGCCATCTCCCAGATCAAAATCCACAATCAGAAAATCACTGCGCTCCAGCTTGTCATTCGACGCACCAATGATCTCAGACCGTTTGCCGAGGGTTTCAACATCGTAGCCAAGCCTTTGGATCATTTCAGCTATGGTGATTTGGTAGTGCAAACTATCCTCCACCAGCAGAATGCGTCGCCTGGTGTGAGAGGCGCTGGATGTGACTGCCATTGAGGCGTCAGAGTTCTGATCCCTGACTTCAGGGTTATCGGCTGCCAGAGGCAGTATAGCTCCAAATAGGGAGCCGTGGCCCTCGCGACTTTGGAGTGTTACTTGGCCGTTCATTGCGGTCACAAGATCGTTGACGATGGACAATCCCAACCCGACATTGCCGGATTGGTTAATTTTGCGAGCATCAATTTGATAGAATGCGTTGAATATGTGTTGTTGCTCGTTGGGTGAAATACCGGGTCCGGTATCGGCAACGACAATCTCAGCCAATCCGCCGGAACGCCGCCGGACACCAATCGAAATCCGGCCTTTTTCTGTATATTGAACCGCATTATAGACGAGATTACGCAGAACACGTTCCAAAAACTCCGGATCAGCCCGCAGGAACACGGATGTCGGCACATATCTGAGTTGCAGCCCGGCATCCTCGACCACTGGATGCAACTCGTTGACAAGCCTGCTGATCAATGAATGAACATCCGTACTCTGAAACTTGGGGGCAGGCAGGTTTTCCTTGATCCAGGCTAGTTGTGACACGCTTTCAATCAGACCTTGCGCCGAACGCAGGCATTGCTGGGCAGCTGCTGTTGAAGCTTTGGCAATCCTTGGCAGGCGCTGATGTGTCAAATTGTTGAGGTGCAGCGCGAGAGCACTCAAGGGTTGGCTGAGATCATGGCTGATCGAGTGCAAGAAGCTTTCCCGAAGCTTTGTCTCCTTGAGCACGCGCTCCTGTGCCTGATTTTCCAGGGACATTGACCGTTCCAGCGCGAATGATTGCTGCTCAAGCAACACGCTGGTTTCACGCAGTTTGTAGGCAAGATTGGCTTCGTTGAGATGCTGAATGTGGATGGCGTAGCCAATGCCGATGGAAACAACTGTCGCAAACAATAATGTGCAGATCAGAAGCCCCCAGAACGGGGGCTGCTCCCAAAAACAATAGGCGATGCTGGGCAGGAACAGAATGGTACGGCCGAGGATCAAGGCTGGCAAAAGCCGGGAATTCAAAGTTGCCGAGCCGATGCCGGCGGCTGTCGTCAGGACTATGATCAACAGCATCCGCTCATAGATCAAAGGTGACATGAACAATAAAATGCAAAATCCCCAACCGAACATCACGAGCAAATCTGCAAAGATGATCAACCGTTCTGCGATATCCGATTGAACAGGACGATTGGATTGCTGCCGAATTTGCAGGAACAGCAAGATGATCGTTCCGATAATCGTGAAGGTGATTTGCACTGTTAAGAAGGCTAACGATGCGATTGGCCCAAACCCTGCGGTGAGGGCAATCAATCCAACAAAAATTGCGGTGTTGATATTGATCAGCATGCCGATCCAACCGTCAAAAATTGCAGATTCCAGGAGTGCCAACTTGATCTCAACAGGGCGGTCAGCCTGACTGAGCAGGAATATCTTCTTGGGCAGTTGCGGGGAAAACCGAATGGACGTGTCTTTTTTGCCGTGCTCAGCCATGCTTGAAGCTCTTCGGCGCCATTCCAAAACAAATGTGGAAGACCCAGTAAAACATCCAAAGAAACACAGGAATAAATATAACGGCGCGTATCAACCTGACATAGGCGGAAATCGCGAATGACTGATCGGGAAATACTGAGGAATTGATGCCGGGCATTTCAATGCTGACATCATAAAACCGCGAGAGCACCAACACCGATATGATTGTAATGGGGGCAGCCAGAGCAAAGGCACCCAGCAGATATTGCGGAAACGTCACCAGTCCGATGCGCCAGAACAATGGTGCAATGAAAGTAGCAAAAAAAAGCCCCAAAAAAGAGTCCCACAAGGAGTCGAACCAGGATGAGATTCCGATGCCGAACAAGCGCAATGTATTGTCCATGGCGAGCCCGACCACAAACATGACTGCGGATGCCACAACAAGCGAAAACATGAAGACAGACCACCGGAAGGGTTGCATTTCTGGTGGTCTTTTCAGCCGCAATACGGGGGCTTTGATGCTCACGTCACAGACACCTCCCAATTGGGTGCAGCCCCAGTTTCTACAAGGCAGCGGATTGTAGCTGCGCTAGTTGCAGATTTTGACCTTGGCCGCGCATCGCCACAGTAATGGGTTCTTGCAGTCATATTCAACTGCTCCCCTCATTCGCAACCTGAACTCGCCTGGATAGAGGTCTTCGAGTTGCGCCATCAATGATATTCTTGCATTGCGTTTGGCTATGCGCTGCGATGTCGCTGTACCGCTGCTTGTGACAGTGACGGTCTTGCAGGCTGCTGCCTCTGCCGGTTTGTCAGGTGCCGTCATGCCCAGACACCAGACAATCGACAAGGCCATGAGAACCGGCGCTCTCATGTGCTTTCCGCCCGGCGGGTCGTTATAGGCAGGGAGTTGAATGACATCAGAGGTATCATTGATGCTGGCTGCTGGTCGGCAAGTCCCAGAGCTGCCATGCCGATTCCTGCCATGCCGTCCATCAAGCCGGGGGAAAAAACGCCATTGATGGTGCCACAACGAGCACCATGCAAATTCAATCGTGTCAAGATTTCTCCAGTCAGACTGCTGATCTTGCCGGCATCGCTCTCCGGCAGGGACGGCGCAACGTGCTGCAAAGCCTGCAGGGTGCCCATTGTGCCGTGACACAGACTGTCATCTGAGTAGTCATGTGCCTCCAGTCTGGATATCAGTTCTCGAGCTATCGCTTCCGTGCCCTGGTGCCTGTTTGGGTCATTTGCCAAAAGTTTTCCTGCGAGACCGTTACACCAGGCAATCGGTGTGTCCTGGATATTTCTCAGTTCAAGTTCGGGCGCTGTTCGCACAAGCTGCTCAAGCAAATCAAGACCTTTCGTGCATATGTCTTTCAGTTTTTGGTCATTGTTTTGGCTGGCTCGGGCCAATGCCAGTTGCAAGCCTTCAGCCCCATGCGCCATTCCTGCAGCGGCAAATAGTTGGTGCGTGGTCTCATCGTTCCCGATGGCTTTCTCCAGCCTGTCCACGATCTCTCCTGCGATTGATTTTTGAAGAGCGTAACTGGAGTGATCATGCTGAATTGCGAGCAGCAATCCCGCCAACCCATCGACCAATTCCAAGGGTGCTTCAGAAAGCTGAAGGTTGGTGATGGTCGACATCATCTGTCGGCTGACTTCCAGACATTCAAGCTCAGGGTATTCTTTGGCCAATAGGGGAAGTGCGAAAAGCAAACCTCCGGTTCCGGAAAAACCGCCAAGTCCCATCCCGGTGTTCTGTTGCAGGGTGAGTGCAGACAGAAGCTCAACTGTTGCAGCCTTCGCAATTGTCTGAATGGACGCATCATCCAGGACACGACCGGCCTGTGACAGAAATAGGGCAATGCCCGGCAGCCCGCTATACAGATCCAGCCCGGCCAATTGGGCTGTCAAAGTGCCGCCGCTACCTTCCTGCACAGTGAACCAGCTTGCATGACCATTTGTGACAAGCGCGTGCTCACAGATCTCCAAGGCTGCGCTCTGCATGACTGCCAATGCTGTTTCTTGAATGCCTTTTTGAGGTTGTTTGCTGGAGGGCTGGCTGGTCGCGGATGCAACTGAACGCGTTATCGAGTGATCGGCTTTGGTCAATGCAACTTTTATCAGCCAGAATTGACGTTGCATATCTTCAGGGCCCAATTCGGTGATGATCTGTCGGGTGATCGCCATGCCGATCTGGGGAAGCCTGTTTTCCATCACCTGACCGTCGCATGCCAAGATGTCCTGACTGTTCACTGTCGTTTCAAAATAGGGCACATCGTCGCGCCATAGCGCAGCCATTTCGGACGGGCGCAGTGTTGTTAGAATATCAGACTGGTTTGCTTCCTTCAGAGCATCATTGAACCAGCTCTGCTTTTTTTGTTGGCTTTCAAAAAGGTCCGGATGTGAGCCATCAGCCAACAGGAACAAATAGGTCTGGGTTCCACGAATGACGATCCGAATGGGGTCGCTGCCAAAGTCTGCAAGAGGACCATTTGCAGAGAGAAGCGTCTCCCGGTTTTCTTCAAGAACGGCGTAGGCTTTCCGAAAGCCCTCCAGGACCTCATCCAAATATGGCTCGGGTGAGATTCTCTGGTCATCCAACATGGGCACGTTGGCGTCGCCTGTCAGTGTTTGATGCTTTTCCACCAGCCTCATCTCATTGGATCCGGCATCGTGCCACATGGGAATTGCAAAAGGGGTTTCCTGGCCTGCGGTGTCGGACATTCCAGCCAGATTGATTGTATTGTCGCCGTCACTCGCCGCGGTTTTGCGAACGGGGAGGAGCCCTGTTGCGGCAACAGAGGTGTCATGGATTCTGCGCAGAGCTTTTGAGGCTTGGGGTTGGGTGGCATCCGGGCGCAGGTCACCAGCGAGAGGGTGAAACAACGTCTCAAGGTCAATAATGATGGGCCAACCACCCTGTGCGATCAGATTTTCGCTGTGCAGGTCGGTCAGCCCAAGCACGCGGGCAATCGCCAGCAATGCGCCAAGCCGGTTGAAGTAATCTGCAAGTTCACCTGCATCTGATACGGCCCGATGATCAATGTGTTCGCACCAGCCGTGTGATCCCATATTCAACGCATCAACGCTGCGTATCATCTCGCTGCCGCAAGCGGTGTTGAACCAGGATGCGAAACGCCTGTAATGCACTTCAACCGCCAGATTGCGCGGCTTGTAGACCAGTGTCCGTCCGTTGCTGAATTCAATACTTCTGACCGATCGACCGTGGCGGTGCGTATCTCCCAAAGATGATCGGATGGCAGAGATTGTATCGTTTTGCTCACATGAGAAATGGCTGTTGAGCTGCTCCCAGTCTGTCTGCAGATGCTCAAGAAACTCCAACGCAGCGACACTCCAATTTTGGCAGATGGCGCTTGTCAATTCACACAGCAGAGGATTTCGTCTTAAAAGCGCTTCAGAAAATTCAGAATCCTGAAGGCATTCAGCGAAGATTTCATAGCTGTTGCTACCATTTTGAGCGTCGAGCAGGCCTGTGGCCTGTGCGGCGGAAAACTCCAGGACGACAGTGCGCGATACCTTGGAAAAAACAGTTTGCCAGAGCGGCTCGACCATTTCGGCATAAATGGAGCTTATGTGATCGGGATGAATGATTCCCAGTTGCCAAAGCTGTGTGATTTTTTGACCAATTGGTTTTGTTGAAAGTTCAACAAGTGGCCATGCGACGTGGGCGAATTCACATCCTTCTGCTGGCAGAGAGTAGCGTTCCTGCGGGGACGCATTCGCAAAGGCATCGCCGAAAAAAGTCTCCCAATCTGCGTGCTGCTTGCAGTCTGCAATTCTCAATTCGTCTGCATTGCTTTGGAAGGTCATCTTCTTGTCCGGTTTCCACCTTGCTAGACTGGCTTGCGTTCAGGCGCTTCGTTTCACAAAAAACCATGAGAATTTCATGCGCCGACAACAGTGCTGTGTGCATTCTATCGGCGGCGCATAAATCGGCAGGGTGATTGCTACAGCCCGGTTCTGATGATCAAGCAGCAAGCTACGCCGCCGGTGAAACCGCTTGTTCCCTTACAGCCGACGCCATGCGTGAAGCATCCGCCGCGCGCGATTTCATCGCCACTAATGGCTTTGAGTTGATTGATTCTTGCCTGGCCAATTTCCTTTTTTTGAGCAGGCGTCATTTCTGCAAGTTCCTTGTTGAGCATTTTCTTGAGCTCAGCAGGTTTTGCCTTTTTGGTGCTCAACGTCTTTGATTGCGCCATTCGCTTTTCCGAGGCAGGCATTGCGCTGGTGTTCTGCGCTGCAATCACCGGCGTGATGAAATTTGGCAAGGCAACAGCCAATGCCAACATTGCAGTTGTGGTTTTGGATTTGGTCATGGTCTTCTCCATTCTGGTTCCCCCGAAAACCAGAATGGACTGTTACAGAGCTCGGCAATATCCCCCAGATGGGGCAGACCCAATGGGGCAGGTCAGACCATTGGGACTGACCTTGTGTTCATGAAAAGCAGAGTGCCGGTTGCAGGCGGAAATGAGCAGACAAGGGCGCGGGCTCGCTGAGCCGAAGGCTCCAACGCGGTGAGCCGCGATGGAGTGTTTTCAGATTTGAGCGTGGTCTATGGCAGGCGCTGAAACGATATCAGGCCGCCTGCGTATCTGTTTCAACCGCCTGAAGTTCCGGGCCAAGGCCCATCAGGTGGCACACCGCAAACACGATTTCTGACCGGTTGAGGGTGTAAAAATGAACATCCTCGAAACCCCGTTCTGCCAGATCAAACACCTGCTCAGCCAGAATTGCGGTTGAGACCAGCCTTTGCGTATCCAGATCATCATCCAGGCCATTGAAGGCCAGCTTCAGCCAATAGGGCACATTCGCGCCACAGCGCTCGGCGAATGATCGGGTCTGCGAAAATTTGTAGACGGGAAGCACGCCCGGGATGATCGGAATGGAAATTCCAGCTGCGCGGACCCGCTCGACAAACGCTTCAAACAGGTCATTGTCGAAGAAGAACTGGGTGATGGCCCGGCTGGCTCCGGCATCCACCTTGCGTTTCAGATTATCCAGCTCATGTTCCCAGCTCGGGCTGTCCGGGTGGCGCTCGGGATAGGCCGCGACGGAAATTTCAAAACCGCCACGTTTGGCAATGCCGCCCACAAGATCAGCTGCATTCTGGTAGCCTTGCGGGTGCGGCACAAAATGACTGCCACCATTTTGCACGTCTCCGCGCAGCGCCACAATATGTTTCACGCCAGCCTTGGCGTAACCATCGACCACCGCATCGACTTCGTCCCGTGTGGCATCGACACAGGTCAGATGCGCCGCAGGGCGCATGGATGCGTTTTTGGCCAACTCCGCAACTGTCCGGTGTGTGCGCTCTCTGGTGGTGCCGCCAGCGCCATAGGTGACGGACACAAAGGACGGGCCAAAAAGGCTCAACCGGTTTATGGCCGACCAGACCTGCTTTTCGCCAGCATCTGATTTGGGCGGAAAGAACTCGAATGAAATACGCTTGGCGTGTTTCTGATGGGATCGGAGGTTTGCAACAATAGACATCAGGCTGTTTCCGAATTGATGGTTGATAGGGTTCTGGCTGTGTCGTCGGCCATTATAATACGTGGATCCTGTGCAAGCCAGATATTGACTGTCAGTGCATCTGCGCGCGGTTTTTCGGGCGTCAGATGCGTGGTGGAAATCAGATCGAGACCAATTTCATCGACCCAGTTCGCAATTTGGGCTTCGTCGAATCCAAGCCTGCGATGCGCATGTTCGCTGCGCAGGAATTCCAGTTCATGCGGCGCAAAATCCACAATCAGCAGACGTCCACCGGGACGCAATGCCTGTGCAATTTCCTTTATAGCGCGACCTGGGTCATCAAGGAAGTGAAGAACCTGATGAACAACTGCGACATCGAATGTGTTGCGGGCAACGGGCAGGTTGAAAATGTCGCCGAAACGAACCTGCGCATGTGACGTGTTGCTGGCGTCCAGATTGGCGCGGGCCACAGCCAGCATTTCCAGGCTGGAATCGATGCCAACTCCGTCAGAATAGTGGTTTTGCAAAAGTTCCAGCATGCGACCGGTTCCGGTCCCAACATCCAGAAGTGTTCCAAACGGTTTGTCGCCGATAATCTCCAGCACAGCCTTTTCGACGGCCTGCTCTGAAATATGGTGGCTTCTTATGGTGTCCCAGTCCTGCGCACTTTGCGCAAAATAGCGCGCTGCACTTTCGGCGTTGCGGGATTTGACTTCGGCCAGACGTTCCTGATCGCGCTGTAAAACATTGTCAGACGGGTTGAGCGTTTCGAGCAATGTTTGGGTGGTCAAGCCGACTGCGCTTTTGGACGGGCGGTAATACACCCAGGAGCCTTCCGGGAACCGTTCAATCAATTCCGCTTCCACAAGGAGCTTCAAATGGCGGGAGACGCGAGGCTGGGACTGGCCGAGAATCTGTGTCAGATCCTTGACCGTCAGATCTCCACTCTGCAGCAACGCCAACAGGCGCAACCGAGTGGTTTCCCCTGCGCCACGCAGCGCTTCGACCAGTTGGTCCAGTCCGATAGTTTTTGGTGCCCGCATCGTCTTCTCTAATGATATAACAATATCTTTATATCTTTAGGTCATTTCGATTGGGCGTGCAAGCGGATAGTTGATCGTTGCGACTGGCGGATCAGCTCTGGCCAAATCCGCCTGCCGTTGGTGTGACAATCGTTACGGCTTCGCCAGCTTTCAGAATGGTCTGGTCGCAGCCTTTGAGTTCCTCGATCTGTCCATCAAGGCGCCGCACATACGTGCTTCCCAGCTGACCTGGCTCGCCACCTTCAAGCCCATGGGGCCGGATGGTGCGGTGTGAGGACAGAATGGCGCAGTCCATTTCTTCCAGAAAACGAATTGTACGCTCAGTGCCGTCGCCCGCAGTCCATTTCCCTTTTCCGCCTGTGGCTCTGCGGATATGAAAATCTTCCAGCAATACGGGAAAGCGGAATTCCAGGATTTCCGGATCAGTCAGCCGCGAGTTTGTCATGTGTACATGGACACCGGAGGTGCCGTTGAAGCCATGTCCTGCGGGGGAGCCGGAGCAGATAGTCTCGTAATATTGGTACGTGTCGTTGCCGAAGGTGAGGTTGTTCATGGTGCCTTGGGAAGCCGCCATGACACCTAATGCGCCGAACAAGGCGTTGGTGACGTGCTGACTGGTTTCCACATTTCCCGCCACAACCGCCGCCGGGTAGCTTGGCCGCAGCATGCAATCATCAGGGATGATGATGTTGATCGGTTTCAGACAGCCTGCATTCATGGGAATGTCGCCATCGACCATCACGCGGAAGCAATAGAGGACCGCTGCACGCGTGACCGGTTCGGGAGCGTTGAAATTGGTTGCCTGCACCGGGCTGGTTCCGGTGAAATCAACCGTCGCTTCGCGCTTCTCCCGATCGACCGTGATCCGGACCTTGATGACCGCACCCTGATCGGTGGGATATTCAAAGCTGGAGTCCTTCAGCACTTCGATGACCCGGCGTACGCTTTCCTCCGCATTGTCCTGAACATGAAGCATATAGGCCTGCACCACTGGCAGGGTGAATTGCTCCACCATTTTTGCCAGTTCCTGAACGCCCTTTTCATTGGCCGCGATCTGAGCTTTCAAATCTGCAACATTCTGGACCACATTGCGCACGGGGTAGGGGTGGTTAGTCATCAGATGGACCAGGCCTTCTTCCTGAAACGCGCCCTGATCGACAAGCTTGAAATTATCAAACAGGACACCTTCCTCATCCACATTGGTGGCCAAAGGCGTCATCGAGCCAGGGGCTGATCCGCCGACATCCGCGTGGTGCCCACGACTGGCCACCCAGAAGCGGACAAAGCTGTTGGTTTCATCGAAGACCGGTGTGCAGACCGTGATATCCGGCAGGTGGGTCCCGCCATTATAGGGCGCATTGAGAGCAAACACGTCGCCGGGTTTGATGGCGCCCTTGTTGAGACGAATTATGGTTTCCACCGAACGGTCCATTGACCCCAGATGCACCGGCATATGTGGGGCATTGGCGATCAGGCTTCCCGTGCCGCTGAACACAGCGCAGGAAAAATCCAGCCGTTCCTTGATGTTCACCGAATAGGCGGTGTTCTGCAGGGTGACACCCATCTGCTCGGCAATAGACATGAACAGATTGTTGAAAATCTCCAGCAGAACCGGATCTGCGCCGCCACTTGCAGCTTCCGTCCCGATGGCAAATCCGCGATCGAGTTTCACGGTGCGGTTCAAAATGATGTGATTTTTGACGTTGACTTCGGCAGTCCAGCCCGGCTCGACCATGATGGTCTGATGCGGTTCGATGATAAGGGCGGGGCCTGAGATGCGATGTCCATAAGCCAGATTGGCGCGGGGAAAAATTCCGGTGCTGTGCATCTTGCCGCCGACAAAAACGTCAACATGCTGATCTGTTGCGGCCGGGTGCTGTGACCCGGCCATATCAGCTTCATCGATTTCCGCTCCACCGCCGACGCCTTCAACCTCCAGAGACTCAACCACCAGCACCTTGTTTTCAAAAACAAAGCCGAATTGCTTTTTGTGTGCGGCCTCGAATTTCGAGCGCATCTCGTTGGTGTCGGACAAGGGGACCGGAATGGCACTGTCTGTCCCGTCATAGCGAATATGGGCAAAGCTGTTGATGTGCATGTCGCTATTGTCGACGCCTTGCTGGGTCAATTCTTCGCGCACGCGCTGTTCAAGCGTTTCCTGAACGAGTTCAAGTTCTGATTCAGAGTCAGAGCCCAGCTCCAAGGCTATGGTTTTATTGCGGTTTGCACGAATGTCGGCCAGTCCCATTCCATAGGCGGAGAGGATGCCGGAGAAGGGGTGAACAATGACTGTTTCCATGCCCAGCGTGTCCGCAATGGCACAGGCATGCTGGCCGCCAGCGCCGCCAAAGCAGGTCAGTGCGTAATCCGAAACATCATAGCCGCGCTGAACTGAAATCTTCTTGATTGCATTCGCCATGTTCTCAACGGCGATTTGCAGAAAGCCTTCTGCAATTTCTTCTCCCGAATGACCATCACCAATGTCGTTTGCAAGGGCTTCAAACCCTGCGCGGACGGCTTCGACATCCAGTTGCTGGTCTGCGGTCTCGCCAAAAATGGCCGGGAAGAATTCCGGGCGTAATTTGCCGAGCATCACATTGGCGTCGGTAACGGTGAGTGGTCCGCCACGCCGGTAGCAGGCTGGTCCCGGATTGGCACCTGCACTGTCAGGCCCGACCTGAAAGCGGCCCTTGTCGAAATGCAGAATGGATCCACCGCCTGCGGCAACCGTGTGGATCATCATCATGGGTGCGCGCATGCGCACACCGGCGACCTCTGTTTCAAACGCGCGCTCCAGTTGGCCGTCATAATGCGAGACGTCGGTAGATGTGCCTCCCATGTCAAACCCGATGACCTTGCGATGCCCGGCTAGCGCCGATGTTTCCACCGCGCCGACGACACCGCCGGCAGGCCCGGACAGGATTGCGTCTTTTCCCTGAAACATATCTGCTGCCGTGAGGCCGCCGGATGATTGCATGAACATCAGCCGGGTATCACCCTCGCCAATGTTCAACTCGCTGGCAATCTGGTCCACATAGCGCCGCAGGATTGGCGACAGATAGGCGTCCACCACGGTTGTATCTCCGCGTCCGACGAGTTTCATCAAGGGCGATACATCGTGGCTGACGGAGATTTGAGAAAACCCGATGTCCCGGGCGATTTCTGCCAAAAGCTGCTCGTGCTCCGGCGCACGCCAGGAATGCATCAGCACAATGGCGAGGGAGCGAATGCCCGTGTCAAACACGGATTGCAGATCGCGCCTGGCAGTTGCCTGATCCAGGGCCTTTTCAACGGTTCCGTCAGCCTGGATGCGTTCATCCACCTCAACCACCGCTTCATAGAGCAGCTCAGGCTTGATGATCTCCTGTGCAAAAATGTCAGGTCTTGCCTGGTATCCGATCTCCAGGGCATCGCGAAACCCTTTGGTAATCACGAGCAAGGTGCGCTCACCCTTGCGCTCCAGCAGTGCGTTGGTAGCGACGGTGGTTCCCATTTTGACGGCTGCGATCTGGTCGGCCGGGATGGGCTTGTCAGCAGCAATATTCATAAGCTCACGAATGCCATGAATGGCGGCATCACGATATTGCTCAGGATTTTCGGACAGCAATTTGTGGGCTTGCAGCGAACCATCAGGTTTTCGGGCAACTATGTCGGTGAATGTGCCACCGCGATCAATCCAGAAGTCCCATTTTCCAAATGTCTTACCGCTCATTGCTGCCTCTTGCCATTGTCAGAAACACGATGTCCTAGGGCTAGGCCTAAGCCTTTTCATGCGCAGCGGCAAGCCTTGCCGCGCATGTCAGATGGTGTCGGGCAGGCGCTTTGCAGGCGCTTATTTTTCAGCATCAACAAGAATGAATGCAATCAGGCATGGCTCGGTTCCGCGATTGGACCATGCATGGTTGGTGCCCTGCTGGACCACCGTGTCACCGGCCTTCAACAGGTACTCGTCCTCATCCATCATCATGTAGATCTCACCGCTGAGTATGACGGTATAATCGAGTGACTCGGTGCGGTGCATGAATGGATGGCGGGCATTTTCAACGATGTTCGCACCTGCGCCCATTTCTGCAAAGGCAGATTTTCCGTCCAGCTTCGCCAAGACTTCCGGGTCTTCAGGATCGAACTGGACAATGCGAAACACCGATCCGTTCTTCGGCGGGTGCAGGATCAGCGGTCCGGTGACCGGATCGTCAGCGCGCTCCATTGCAGCCGGAGTCTTGTCGTTCATCCACAGATTTGTCAGTGTGACGCCGGGGCGGTTGGGACGGGCCAGAATGCAGCTGGCCTGCTCATCGGAGATGACGGTTGCGACACCGTTCTCATCATGGCCGGTGACAACACGTCTGAATTTCTGCGACATAGACAATTCCTCTTCAGCTCTTCAAAATTTGGATGGGTTTGGTGAGTGCCCAGATTGCGCCAATTGCGGCCAGACCAATTGCGTCAGTCAGAATGCCCTGATGCAGCAGCGCAATACCAGCCAGTCCGACAATGATCCGCAGTGGCACATTCAGTGGCGCGCGGAATTGACCCACGACAAAGGCTGCGATGCAGAACACACCAAGGCCACCGCTGACCACTGCAAGGAGAATCTCACTCCAGGGGCCTTGCATCAGCAGTGCCGGGCCATAGAAGAACATGAACGGCAGAATGTAGCAGGTGATGCCATATCCAAAGGCGGTCCACCCGACTTTGTTGATGTTGGCCTTTGCGATACCTGCTGCCACATAGGAGGCGAGTGCAACCGGTGGCGTGATTGTGGACACGCAGCCATAGAAAAACACAAACAAATGCGCGGTGAGCAATGGAACGCCCATTTTCGCAAGCGCGGGGGCAACGACCGTTGCCAGTATGAGATAGGCTGCCGTGGTGGGCAGGCCCATGCCCAGAATGATGGCCGTCAGCATGGTGAACAACAGGGCCAGGAATGTGATGCCGCCTGACGCGGATATGATCAGCCCGGAGATTTTTGATCCAAGGCCGGTGCTCCCCAACGTGCCTGCAATGATGCCAGCCGCAGCGCAGGCGATTGCAATCGGGATGACACTTTTGGCGCCTTCGGTAATGGCTTGTGCCGATTTGCGCAGAATATCGAAGGATATGCGGCGCTCCCAGACCACATGCAGAACCAGCAGCACGATGATGGAATAGAATGAGGCTTTGAAAGGCGAAAAGCCGTTCAGCATCATGGCGATCAGTGTGCCGAAGGGGATGATGTACTGGCCGCCCTTGACGATAATCAGCCAGAGCGGTTCGTCATCATCGACTGGCTGCTCTATGGGCTGGATGTTGCTCTTGGCGGCACGCAGATGAACGACAAAAAACAGGGAGGCAAAGAACAGCAGTGCCGGGATGATCGCAACGCGCATGACATCTGAATAGGGAATGCCGACGATCTCGGCCATGATGAAAGCCGCAGCGCCCATCACCGGGGGCATGATCTGGCCGCCAGTCGAGACGACGGCTTCAATCGCGCCCGCCTGATGCGGTGCGTAGCCTTCCTTTTTCATCATCGGAATGGTCAGAGTACCGGTCACTGCGACATTGCCTGCCGCAGAGCCGGAAATCATGCCGAGCAATGTGCTGAAAATGACAGCTGTTTTCGCGCCTGCTGCCCGCGTGTTTCTAGTGAGCCGGTTGGCAAATCGAAAGAAGAAATCGCCAGCACCAAAGATACTCAGGAAGGATCCATAGATCGAGAACAAGATGATGTAGGTGGCCGACACGCCAAGGGGGATGCCGTAGACACCCTGAGATGTGGTGGTCAACAATTCAGACATGCGGGTGACGCTGTAACCGCGACTGGCGAGAGCGCCGGGCAGAAACTCGCTGTAGAACGGATAGGTGAAAAAGGCGAGACAGATCAGTGACAGGACAAGGCCGACGCCACGGCGCGCGCCTTCCAGCACGAGCGCAATCAGCAGCAGTCCGACCCAGGCATCCAGAGCCTCGGTTTCGCCGCCGCTCATGGCAATGTCTTTCCAGCGTGACATGATATAGAGGCTGGTGGCGCAACTCAGAAACACCAGGCCAAGACGCGCAATCTTGTCCAAAAGCGCGTTTTCAAATCTTTGCAGGGTCGGGTTTGTGAGAAACAACAGGACCAGCATCATCATCAGATGAAACACGCGGATGTCTCGCGTCGACAGAACTAGCAGTCCGGCGACATTCAGCAGATGGAACAGCCCGACCACAAATGCCACGATCAGAATCGCGTGTTTGAACAGTCTATCCATTAGGGTCCGTTCCATTCCTTTTGGAAATCAGGACCTTGCGGAGGGGAGGGAACCGCCCGCCCGCAAGGTGAAATTCAAGGTGTCCAGAGAGACGGTTTTACTCTGCAAAATACTTTGCAGCGCCGGGATGAAGCGGAATTTTCAGCTCCAGTGATGCGGCTGGAACGATCTGTTTGGCAAAAGCGTTTTCAGCCCGGAATTCATCCATGTGATCGTAGATTGCCTTTGTGATCTTGTAGGCGACATCATCATCCATGCCTGCATCCACAATCAGCATATTGTTGACGCCAAGGACCTTGCCATCGGTGTCTGTGCCGTAAGTTGCCATTGGCACCACAACTTCATTGTAATTGGGATATTTTTCCAGCGCTGTGGCCATTTGCTCGTCTGTGATTGGAATGAACTTCAGCTTCTTGTTGGCCTGGGCCTGCATCACAGCGCCTGCCGGATAGCCACTGAGAGCGAAAGCTGCGTCAACATTGCCATCTGCCAACTGGCTGAACCCATCGCCATAGGACAGGAAACTGGGCGTGATATCATCCATCGAGATGCCTGCAAGGCCAAGGACCTGTCCCAGAAACGGAATGGTGCCGCCACCAGCAGGTCCGACAGCAATGCGTTTACCCTTCAGGTCTTCGATGCTGTTAATATCGGAGCCGTCCAGTGTCATCATGTGCAGAATGCTGAAATGCAACGACCCGATGGCGCGCAGGTTCATAGCGCCGGACTTCTTGTAAGGGCCAACGCCCTTATTGGCCAGAACGGACAAATTGTTGTTGGTGATGGCTATATCGACTTCACCATTGTTGATCAGGCGCGGGTTTCCAACAGAACCGGCTGTGACAACCGGGACCATCGTCAGGTCTTCAGCATAGTTGTTGACCAGGGTCGAAATCGCCTGGCCGACCGGATAGAAAGCGCCGCCCTGGCTGGCCGTTCCGATGCGCAATTCGTTTGCGTGGCTTGCGCCTGCCGTCAGGACCAGAGCCGCGGCAGTGGCAGTTGTCCGAACAAGTGATGTGAAGTTCATAATTCTTCCTCCCAGTTGATGATCCATATTGAAATTGGCGGAGTGCCAAAGCCCTCCAACCAGAACCATATTGTCCTTAGGAGTAACCGAAGGCTTCAGATTGGCGCAAGAAAAATCGACAATTTACGGCCAATTTGAAAAAAACCGTTTATTTATTGCCGTTTCACTTCAAATCAGGGATAGTGAGGTGGGAATGGGATGGTACAGTTCGACATATGAACGGCCAAAATGGGAGGATCGTAATGACTTATTTTAAAACAGGTTCGAAGTTTCTGGTGGCCGCTGCCACTGCGGCAATGGTGACCACAAGCGTTGCAAATGCTGCGATGATTGATGGCCCAAAGGTGTTTTGGAAAATCTCCATGTGGGGTAATCCGCGCGCCTTGTCTGATGGCATGGAAGCCATGGCCAAGAAGGCTATGGAAGAGACAGATGGAAATTTTGAAATCAAGATTTTCTATGGTGCTCAATTGTCCAGCAATCGAGAAAATCTGGATGGCATCAAGTTGAATGCATTTGAAGGTGCAGCTATCTGTAACTTCTATCACCCGGGCAAAAACCCTGCCTGGATGGTGTTTTCATTGCCTTTCCTGCCACTGGGAGACCCGCAGGTCGATAAATATGTCCGCTCACGGATGATGGAACATCCGGCGATTGTGGCTGATATGGAAAAATGGAATGCCATGCCATATGTCTCCGGCTTGCTTCCACAATATGAAATTCTGGGAAAGGGCCCCGCTCCAACGACCCTTGAGGGCTGGAACGGACTGCGCGTGCGTGCTGGTGGTGGACTTGGCACCGCCATGGAAAAACTTGGCGCAGTCAAGCAGACATTGCCAGCCGGTGAAACCTCGACAGCATTTCAACGCGGCGCGCTGGATGCAGCAGCGTTTCCATACACATATGCGCATGTGTCATTCAAGATATCTGACGAAGCCGACTGGTACACAAGCAATCTTGCGCCCGGTACGTCTGAATGCGGTTGGGTCTTGAACAAGACCTCCTATGAGGCACTGCCACCGCAATATCAGAAATTCCTCATGGATAATCGCGATCTGGTCATGGACACCGAGCTTGCATCCTATGCCGCTCAGGACGAAAAAAACCTTCCGATGTTTGAAAAGACGATGGAAAAGATCGTCTATACGGACGAACAGCTCGCCCAGTTTCGGGAAGCTGCCGGCCAGCCTGTGTGGGATGAGTGGATTGCGGCCAACAAAGACAAATTTGATGCCCAGGGCGTGTTTGATGCTGTGTTTGAATACGCTGAGGAAGCAAAAGCTGCACAATAGGCTTTTCCAGGGGGCTTGACCCCAGCAATGTTTCGTCAGGACGGCGCGTCATGTGCCGTCCTTCGCCGCGCAAATTCCAGAGATAGAGGTGGCACGTGACTTTTTTACCCGTCACACCTACGGACAGTGCTGGCATCGCAATCGATGCGGCAGATCGCAAACTGTCACCGTTTGAAGATTCCCTGAACCTGATAGCGGCTTTTGCAATTCTTCTTCTGATGTTGCTTGGCACCTCGCAGATATTTCTGCGCTCGGTGCTTAATTCGCCGATTGCGGGTTATATCGATCTTGTTGAGCTGTCGATGGCCAGTATGGCGTTTCTGGGGGCTGCCTATTGCCAGCGTCTTGGTGCCCACATCCGGATGGAGTTGTTGATCGGCATGCTGCAGGGCAGGGCGCTCTGGTTGGCAGAAATCCTTGGCACTCTGGCTGCCCTTGGCATTATCGGTGTCCTGATCTGGTACAGCTGGGGTCATTTCCTGCGTGCTTTTCAGCTGGGCGACACCACAATTGATGCCGAATACCCGGTCTGGCCCTCCAAATTACTGGTGCCCATCGCGTTTTCTTTCTGGTTTCTACGCCTTTTCATCCAGCTCCTTGGATATGTCAGGCTCTTTCTGAGGCCGGAACTGGAGCCTGTTGGCGTGACCAGAATTATGGCTGCTGCAGATCAGGCGCGTGAAGAGATTCATGAAGTGCTGGGCGACGATGTGCCTGAACCCGACGAGACAGACGGAAAGTCAGACTCATGATTATCGGCATTGGCTTTAGCGATCCGTTTCTGGTTGGCCTGATTGGTGTCGGTCTGTTGTTCTTGCTTGTCGTCATTGGCGTGCGGGTTGTATTCGCTGCGGCAATTGTCGGTCTGTTGGGATTGGTGGAGTTGTTGGGGTGGGGCCCGGCTGCTGGAATTGTTGGCACCATCCCTCATTCCAAATCCTCGACCTACGCGCTGAGCGTATTGCCAATGTTCATTTTCATCGGGTTCATTGCATTTCATGCGGGCATGACACAGCAATTGTTTGACGCTGCGCGCAAATGGGTTGGCTGGGTGCCCGGTGGATTGGCCGTGGCAACCGTGTTCGCAACGGCAGGCTTTGCTGCCGTGTCGGGGGCATCAACCGCAACTGCTGCCGTATTCTCCCGGGTGGCCATCCCTGAAATGCTCAAATATGGCTATGACAGACGCTTGGCAGCTGGTGTTGTCGCTGCCGGTGGAACGCTGGCATCCCTCATTCCGCCATCTGCGATTTTGATCATTTATGCCATCATTGTGGAAGAATCCGTTGGCGAATTATTGCTTGCAGGTTTTCTGCCCGGGGCTGTTTCTGCTCTGGTCTATGCGGCAATCATCATCATTTGGGCCCTGTATCGGCCTGACGCCGGACCTTCCGTGTCTGGCTATTCCTGGAAAGAACGCTTCATGGCGCTTCCGGGTGTCACTCCGATCATCATTGTTGTCTTCATCATCATGTCGGCGATCTACAATGGTTGGGCAACGCCGACTGAAGCCGGTGCGCTGGGCGCATTTGTGATCTTTGTTCTTGCGCTGGCCCGTGGGACAAAAATTCACACGATGAAAAATGCGCTGATGGAAGCGGCCAAGCTGACTGTCATGATCTTTTCCCTGATCTGGGGTGTGCTGATCTTTGTCCGGTTCCTTGGATTTTCCGGTCTTCCGGAAGCCTTTACGGAATGGATCATCGGTCTTGATGCATCCCCGATGGTGATCATGATCTGCATTCTTCTGGCCTATGCCGTTTTGGGCATGTTCATGGATGCCATAGGTATGCTGCTGCTGACTCTGCCAGTGGTTTATCCAGCTGTGATCGCGCTTGGGTTTGATTCAATCTGGTTTGGTATCATTGTGGTAAAAATGGCAGAGGTCTGCCTTATTACTCCGCCGATCGGGCTGAATTGTTTCGTCGTCAACGGCGTTCGACCGGATATTCCGTTGACGGATGTCTTCCGGGGGATTGCGCTGTTCTTCGTTGCAGATGTCATTACCATTGCTCTGTTGCTGAGGTTTCCGGAGATCGTGACCTGGTTGCCGGATTTGATGAGAGGCTGATCATGAAACTGAAAACCGTCCTGCCGCTCGATGCGGCGGCTCATATTGTTGACACGGCGCTGTCTATCGGCAGGGAAAAGGACATGCATCCACTGACTGTGGTGGTGCTGGATGTTGGTGGGAAGGTGATTGCCTGTAAAAGTGAAGATGGCTCCGGCACGTTGCGCTTTGGCATTGCTCTTGGCAAAGCCAACGGGGCTTTGGGGATGGGTATTTCCAGTCGGTTGATCAGAGATCGGTTGTCACAACGCATAGCCTTTCAAAGTGCGCTGGCAACGGCGGCAGACGGAAAGTTCATTCCGGTGCCTGGCGGCGTTCTGATTGAAGATGCTGAAGGCTACACAATTGGTGCCGTGGGCATCAGCGGAGACACGTCTGAAAAAGATGAGTATTGCGCCATCGAGGCGATTCACAGGGCGGGCTTTGCCTCAGAGCCGGTAGCTGTCGACCCGGATTGGACACGGTCCTATTTGTCTGATGTCGAGAAGGAGGGCGGTTAGTATCACTGCCTTACAATTCGAAACGCTGATCAAAGAAACGCTTGTTGGTTTGCAGCGCGGGCTTGTCCCTGTCTTCCGGGTTCAGCAGCTTGAAGGTTGGTTTCCCCTCAAACTGAACTGGCAAAATCATAACCCGAATGAATGCCGTTGTATCAGCTTCCTGCGCCGTTGCCTGGGCTGGCGAGTTGGCGTCTTCAAACCATGCCTGACCCGGTTGCATGATCTCTGTATGGTGTTCGGATTTAAGCTCAAGCGCACCACAGGTCAGATATCTGATGCCGGGGCCGGGATGCATGTGCCAATAGGCGCGGGCTCTGGCCGGAAAGGTAACCCGATCCAACCGCAAAATGGCAGGGGAAGCATCAAGTGACAGTTCTTGGCTCAACACCAATTCCGATTGTTCGGGATCGTTTGAACTCGTGTCTGATTCACCAATCTCAAATCTTATGAATGTAACAGGTGTGGTGGCGCTGATACTCTCATCGGGAGCAACATAATTTCCTTCGCCTGCCGAAATCACGCGCTCGCCAATGGCAAGGCTGCCACGCTCTACCCAAACCGCCTGATGACACTTCGGAGATTCTAATTGATCATGCGGTGCGAGAGAACAGCGGAAGAGAGATATGAAGAGTTTGGCCATTGCCAGATTTCCAATGCGAGTGCTGTTATTGATAACGGATGCCGGGTGAGAGAATGAAAGCGGAGACTGCAGAGGCTGGCGGGCAAACACCCCGGATCAGTGCCGTTACAGCGATGGTACTGGCGGTCCTGTCATTGTCAACGCTGGCACACGAATTTCTGGATTCGACCACCGGGTTGATACTTGCGAGATGGGCGTTTCTTGCCTTGTGCCTTTGCGTGGTTACGCATTTCTCGGTCCGGGAATGGGTGCTTACACTTCTGGCTTTGGCTCTCGCAGCCGGGCTGGTGGTGCAAAATCATGATTTTCCGACACTTCTGATTGCGCTCGACAGAGCTGCGTTTTTTGCAGCCTTCATCTATCTGGTAACCCTGCTGAAGGAGGCCGCACAGCGTTCGGAATCCGTCCTGGAGCTGGGGCTCTACACGACCCGCCAACCGCGTGGCCGACGCTATTATGGATTGGCTATTGGCGGTCACTTCATGGGCGTGCTGCTCAACTTTGGCGCGGTCAGCCTTCTGACTCCGATGATTCAGCGTGGTGCCAGAACAGCCAGTAACGATCCTCAGGCGATCCGACGTGCCGAACAACAGCAAATCTCGGCATTGCTGCGCGGTTTTTCCTGGATGATCATGTGGTCGCCAACCGCATTGACCCAAGCGGTCCTGTTCACAACTTTTCCATCCATTGATCACTCTGTCACAATCGTTCTGGGCATCAGTGCGGCGATCATCATGATCCTGATCGGGCGCTTTGAAGATCGACTGCGCTGGCGCCATGTTCAGCTTCCACCAGTCGCGCAGACACAGGCGCTGCCGGTGCAATCGGTATTCCGCTTCGGGATCATCTGTGCCTTGCTGATTGGACTGACCTATTGCGTTTTTCTGCTTACCGATGTGTCGGCTGCGATCGCCCTTATGCTGGTTGCGCCGGTGATGATGGTGGCCTGGATTTTCGAACAACAGCTCAAGACCGGGGTCAGGAACGTTGTCACTTCAACGATTGCCAATGTGTGGGGCATTCTATCCCAATCCTCGATCAATATGGGCCGGAGCGCCTTCATGCTCGGGGCTGCCGGGTTTATCGGCGAGGCTGCAGCCAAACTGGCACCTGTCGGACTTGTTGCGCAGTCGCTTGAGCGTGTGGATATGCCGGATTGGCTGTTCCTGATGGCCTTGCCCGTCCTGATCAGTCTGGCTGGCCAGATTGCCCTGTCGCCCATATTGATCGTGGTCTTTCTGAGCGCCATCATCAACGCATTGCCGGTGTTGCCGGCAGACCCGAATCTGATTGTGTTTGCATTGGGTGCAGGCTGGGCGATGAGCATGACAGCTTCGCCGAACGCATCCGCAACCTTGCTGGTTTCGAGCGTCACGGGTATTGCGCCAACGACGCTGACCTGGCGGTGGAATGGGGTCTATGCACTGATGTGCTATGCGACGTTTTCGGCCATGTTCATTGTTCTTGCACAGTGGTTTCCAGGGCCTGCTGGATAGGGACAATTCCAATGCATCTGGTGCTTAATTCGTGTCAATTCACGGATTCAAATCAGAAATCTAGCGCGTTTTCTTCAGAAAGAAGATGATGCAGACAATCAGGCTTGCGACCATCCAGGCTTCCGGTGCCACCACTTCTCCAAGCACAATTTGGGACAGTACCAAAGTCACAAATATCTGGAGCAGTTGAGTTTGCCCGACAAGTGCTACCCCGCCAAGGGCGAGGCCTGCATTCCAGAAAACAAAGCCAATGAACATGGAGAACAGGCTGACATAGGTAAAGCCAATCCAGGCTGACATGGAAATGCTGCCGATGGATTCGGGAAAACTCAACAGGCTGCCGAGGATCGAAAAAGGCAGACATAACAGCAGTCCACGGCTGATGACTTCCCAGCCGGGCATTGCGCGGGATAACCGGCCGGAGATTGCATAGCCAAACGAGGCAAAAAGTGCTGCGACGAACAGCCAGGCGTCTCCCGCTCCCAAACCGGTTGCGCCATCCCTGAGAGCAAATCCGACGACCAGCCCGCATCCGATCAGGCTTAACATCCAGAACCAGATGCCGGGTCGTTCCCTGTTGATAAAGGAAGAGAACAGCGCGGTTGTGATCGGCAGAATTCCCAGAACTATGCCGCCATGTGAGGCGGGGACTGTGGTCATCGCCAGTGCCATAAAAAACGGAAATCCAATCACCAGACACAGGGCCGCAACAAAAAGCGGAAGGAAATCTGCCCTGACGAATGGTTTGCGGCCCATGATCAAAAGTAGAATCAGCGCGCATCCTGCCGCAACAACTGCCCGGCCGTAAGTGACAAAGGCCGGAGACATATCTGCAACGGCCAGGCTGGTAAACGGCAGCGTGCCGCCAAAGAAGATAACGCCGACCAGACCGAGCAGAAGCCCGAGGCCAGTTTTTTCGGCGGACATTGGCATGGACATAGGTTGGCCGTTTTCGTTTTGGAAAAAATACTCTAAACGGTGGGTATGAGTATTTTTCGAACACTACAAGAGTGGCTGGAGAGCAGTGTCGACGCTGGCGGTGCTTTTCTGGACCGCATCACAAAGGCGATCGCGGATCTGACTGACCCGAAGGCGCGGCGGCAGGCAACGTTTTCCATTGCCATGATCGCCTTGTCTGCAAAAATGGCAAAAGCTGACGGCATTGTCACATTGGATGAAATCCATGCGTTTCGTGATCTGTTTGAAATACCTCAAGCGGAACGAACCAATGTCGCGCGCCTGTTTGACCTTGCCAAACAGGATACAGCCGGCTTTGAGGCCTATGCTGCGCGTATCGCGCGCTTATATGGTGATGATCTGCAAACTCTGGAAGATATCATGGACGGCCTGTTTCACATCGCCAAGGCCGATGGTGTTCTGCATGAAAGAGAACGGGCGTTTCTGCAGCAGGTTTCCGGTATTTTTGGATTCAGCGATTCCGCCTATGAGGCGATTGAGCTGCGCCATATTGATCATGGAGATGCTGATCCTTATCAGGTGCTGGGTGTGTCGCCTGATATGGACCTGCAAGAGATCAAACGGGTCTATCGCGCCAAGGTCTCCGAATTTCATCCCGATCGCATGATCGCGCGCGGTGTGCCCCCGGAATTCATTTCCATTGCAAATGACAGAATGGCGTCTATCAATCAGGCTTGGGAGCAGATTGGCCGGATGAAGCGTTCATGAGTGTGCCAGTGCTGTCTTCGGCTGACTATAAAGCAGCGATGCTTGCACCGTCGCCAAATTTTGGACCAAGGCCGGACGATCAACCGGTTGAGTTACTGATCTTGCACTATACGGGTATGCCCGATGACAATCAGGCTCTGTCCTGGTTGCAAAATCCTCAATCCCAGGTTTCCAGCCATTATTTCGTCCACCAGAATGGGGAAATTCTTCAACTGGTTCCAGAGAAGGATCGTGCGTGGCACGCTGGCGTTTCAAGCTGGCAGGGGATCAATGATATCAATTCGTGTTCAATTGGCATCGAGATTGCCAACCCCGGGCACGATTATGGTTACCAAGCATTTCCCGATGTGCAGATTGAGGCGTTGAAAGGCCTTTGTCAGGAAATTATAGATCGCCACGCCATCAGGGCGGAACATGTGCTGGCGCATTCTGACATTGCTCCAGAGCGCAAGGATGATCCGGGCGAATTGTTTCCCTGGGCCTATCTCGCCAAAAACAGGATTGGACATTGGGTTGCGCCCCGACCGCTTGGGGACGGGCGGTTTTTTCAACTTGGGGATCAAGGCGAACCTGTGGCTGCATTACAGGCGATGTTTCAGCTCTATGGCTATGGATGTCCTCAGAGCGGGCAATATTGCGAGTTAACGCGCGCGGTAGTTCGCGCGTTTCAGCGGCATTTCAGGCCTGAACTGGTTGATGGAATTGCGGATCAATCTACAATCGCCACACTCCATCAGTTGCTGTCATCCCTTCAGACGCAGGTATAAGGCCGTCTGCTGTGACTCTGAGCCTCAGAGTCAGGCGGTGCGGTCAAATGGCTGGCGCTCTTCGGTGTCGGTCACCTTGGTATCCAGCGATGATTTACTATCGTGGTAGGCTGCGCGCAATTTCAGAATGATGTCTTCCGGCACCTGGCGAACGACATCCCCGTCATCAGAATTGATTGCCTTGAAGACCAGTGTCTCTGTTTCCGGTTCCACTTCGAAGAGACGATCCAACTGCGGATTGATTGATGCAATTCGGGAGCTTTTTTCCTGACCGACGGAATCGCGGTCAGCCTTGGCCTCAGCTTTGTCATCCCGGCGCTCGGATGCCTTGTCAGATGCCGTTTCAGCCGGGACGCTTTTGGGTCGCGAAGTTTCAGTTGCGACCGGTGGCACACTTTCACGCGCCGGTGCCGTGGCTGGCTTTGTCACCGCAAGGGGAGGCGGTGCGCCAGCGATATTTGATGAGATGTCCATGATCGGACCCTCCATGGGTTGGTTTCTTCCAAATTTGCGAGAGCGCTTCTGACACTCCGCCACTGGGAAACATACACAGGGAGTTTTAGGATTTAGTCGTCAATGTCTTTACGATTTGCTCGGTTCCGGTAATAATTTGGAAACAGATTGACATCAACGTTTAGAGCTTTTCTCCTCTATACGGAATCATTTGATGCCCCGAAACAGCTCATCCAGCCAGGCAGTCAGTACAGCGCGATGCGGTGCATCGGGCAAGCTGGCTAACGCCGCTGGTGGGCTGTTCCGGGGCGCCGAAGGCCGGATTTGCGCGCTCGCTGGGCATCGTTACAGCCCACTTGTGGTCGTAAAGACCACCGCGTGGCCCGCGCCTTGCCAGCAAACGCGCAAACCCGGTCAAATGCTTCCGTATAAAGGAAAAAGACTCTAGTAGCCTTTGTCGACTGCGATGCCACGTCTGGCCGGAAGTGGCCCGGTTGGCTTCATGCCGTTTGACCCGTAGGAATTTGCCGAACGCGGTCCGTTGACCACATCTGCAACACGCTTGATAATGCCACTGCTGATATCGCGCGCCATTGCAAGTGCTGACATGTTGTCGGTCAACAGGCGGTTGAGGTCTTCAAACGCATCTGCCAGTCCCGATTTGGATTGCTCGTCAAGCTGACTGACCTGGTAATGAAAGTCTGAAATTAGCTCGTTCTTTTCAGCCTGCAGCCCAAATGTTCCATCGAAATCTCCGGATCGAACCAGTTTTGTTTCTTGATCCAGCACGGCGCTCAACTTGCCAATCAGAGGCGAAATGTCATTGTTGTGTGTGGTCATTGGTTGGCCTGCTCCTGAAGTTGCAGCAATTCGGTGTAAATCTGGTCGGCGATGCCGATGCCGCCATTTTCCGAAATGGCCTTGGCAAACTGTTCCACCTGCATACTGCGCCAGGTGTCTGCCCCCTGACCTGAGAATTCATCATCTTCTCCAAGTCCTTCAAATGCTGAAGCGAGCATGACGTTCAGAAAAACGGCCTCAAACTCTTCTGCTTTTTGGCGAATGGGATCATAGGCAGCGGGATGGGTCTGGGCTCGTGGTTGCTGGCTCGCCAGTGGGGTGAGTGCATCCATTACATAACCTCGATTTCGGCTTGAAGTGCTCCGGCTGCCTTGATTGCCTGCAAAATTGAAATCATATCCCTTGGACCAATCCCCAGCATATTCAGCCCGTCTACAAGTTCCTGAAGTGAGACTCCTGAACTGATAACTGCCAACTGCGTTTCAACTTCCTCGCTGGAGATTTCGGTGTTTGGAATGACCGTCGTTTCTCCCTCGCTGAAGGGGGCTGGTTGGGAGACATCAGCAAATTCACTGACCATGACTGTCAGATTGCCCTGAGCCACGGCGACTGTGGAAATCTGCACCTCGCGCCCCATGACAATAACACCGGTGTCTTCATCGATGACGACTTTGGCTGGTAGGTCAGGCTCAATCAGCAATTGTTCAATATCGGTGATCAGATCAACAATATTTCCGTTGAACGACTTGGGCAGATAAAGCTGCACGGTTGCCGGGTCTTTTGGTTCGGCAATGGGCTGACCCATCAGATCATTGATGGCGAGTGCCACACGACGCGCAGTGGTGAAATCCGGATTTCTAAGAGCAATGCGCAGCCGGTCAAGAGTTGCCAATTCAAAGCCAACCTCACGCTCCACCAGAGCTCCGTTCGAGATGCGCGCAGAGGTAGGTACGCCACGGGTCAGACTGGCTGCATCGCCCTGTACGGAAAATCCGCCGATGGCCAATGATCCTTGAGCAATGGCGTAAGTTTGTCCGTCGGCTCCCATCATCGGGGTTACCAGCAGAGTCCCGCCTTGCAGGCTTCCAGCATCCCCAAGGGCGCTGACGGTGACATCAATTCGGGTTCCAGGGGTTGCGAATGGCGGCAGGTTTGCCGTGACCATCACGGCTGCAACATTTGCAGTGCGCAGCTCTTCGGCAACCGTGTTAACGCCCATGCGCTCCAGCATCGACTGCAGACTTTGGCGCGTAAAGGGAGAGTTTGTGAGAGAATCACCTGTGCCATTCAGCCCGACAACCAGACCATAGCCAATCATCTGGTTTTCGCGAACACCTTCAAAATCGGCAATATCCTTGATTCGTGATACGGCGCTGGCATGCCCCATCAAAAAGGTCATGCCAATACTAACCATCAGAATAGAAAAGATAATTCGTATCCAGAGGCCGGGTGATGGCATGGCATGGGAGCAGTATCTATGCCTGATTTTCCAGTTCTGCGCCATAAATGCGATCCATCAATTATCTTTAACACTTGGTTAAGGATAATCGTTAAAAATGCTTAACAACTTGCTAACAAAGGACCAGTCATGCGTATTGAGGCCTATGGGCACTTAACGGGATCTGCTCGCGTACGAGCCAAAGCTAAAAGCACAGGTTCGTCCTTTTCACTCGACAGCTCCGAAGATGCTGGTTCTGCCAGCGAAGTTGGTGGGCCCATTGCACAACAAAACGTTTCTCTGGGAACGTTGCTCTCCCTGCAATCATCTGACGTTGAAACCATCGAGCGTCGTGCGACAACCAAAGGGCATTCCCTGCTGAACGAATTGTCACAATTGCAAACGGCGCTTTTGGGCGGCTCTGATGTGCCTGAGCAGTTGATGGCATTGAAGCAACGCCTGCCTGAGTTGCAATTGACCGGCGACGTCTCTCTCGATCTGATTCTGCGTGAAATCGATTTGCGCATGCGTGTTGAATTGGCAAAGCGTGGACTTTAAGTTGTTTTTGTGTAAGGAATTCTTCTGAGTAGACCTTTTAAAACAACGGGTTACACGAAATTGCAATTTTACGGGAATGTAATCGTCAATCCTGTTGTCTCAGAAAAGGCCTATGGGTATAGTCCGGCCAATCGGGGCTAGAATTAAGGTCAAGCGAATGTCTGCTGTTGCTGATATTGATTACCGTCCGTCTGAGGACGAACCCTTTATGAATGAACGCCAAAAGGCGTATTTCAGACGTAAACTCAACGACTGGAAAGAAGACATTCTTCGCGAAAGTCAGTTGACGCTGGATACACTCCAGCAGGAAAACTCCAATCATCCTGATTTGGCCGATCGCGCGTCTTCCGAGACTGATCGCGCGGTTGAATTGCGTGCCCGTGATCGGCAGCGCAAACTGATTTCTAAAATTGACTCAGCTCTCTCTCGCATCGAAGATGGCAGCTATGGATTTTGTGAAGAAACCGGCGAGCCTATTTCACTGCAACGCTTGAGCGCGCGCCCAATTGCGACCATGTCGGTTGAAGCGCAGGAACGGCATGAGCGGCGTGAACGCGTTTATCGCGACGATTAAACCAAAAGTTTGTTGGCACTACGAATGATAGGGCGCTCTCCTGTGTGGGAGCGCCCTTTTTTGTCGGGCTCTGGAGTCAAACGGGTCTTCTGATTGCGTTATCTTCTAGAAGGGCAGGACGATGTCGAGCACTTGCTGACCATAGCGTGGTTGCTGGACATCTGTAATCTGTCCACGGCCACCATAGGAAATGCGTGCTTCGGCAATTTTCTCAGATGGAATGGTGTTGTTGGCTGCAATGTCCTGAGGTCGAATGACACCAGCGACAATCAACTCACGCACTTCGAAATTGACCCGAACCTCTTGCTTGCCTTCAATGACGAGATTTCCATTCGGCAACACCTGGGTGATGACCGCGGAAACGCGTGTGCTCAAGGTTTCAGAGCGGTTCACAGTCCCACTGCCGCTGGAACTGCCGGTGCCACTCAGGTCGACTGCAGCTGAGGCTTCTGATCCGTTTGGTAAAACCTTGTTGAGCAGACTGCCCACAGCGCCGGAAGCCCCCATCGATTGACTGCCATTGCGTTGGCGTTCGGTGCTGTTGGCAATGTTTGCGGTGTCTGTAATGCTGACCAGAACCGTTACCAAATCTCCAATCTGGCCAGCTCGCTGGTCATCAAAGAAGGTTCTGCGTCCAGACTGCCATAATGAATTCGGGCTGTATTGGGCCAGAGTGGGTGAGGGCATCGGCATTTGAACCGGTTGATAGCCGATCTGTGTTGTCGGATCCTGGATGGCAGAAAGAGGCGGTTCCTTGCCGATCTGTGCAAGCTTGTCTGCGGTGCCACAAGCTGCCAGAGCCGTGGATAACATGGCAAGGGCTGTCAGATTCTGGAAAACAGTTTTCATCGGACGACGTCTCTCAGATTTGCTTGATTCATGGGTTTATGGAGTTTCAGTTCAACGCGGCCACGGCCAATGACCCTGGCGTCGATTACGCGTTTGGAGTGGGTGTTGATGACACTGATTGTGTCGCCTTCCGCGCCTGCTTCCATGGCACGGCCATCGGCTGAAATTGAAAGCCGACCGGTGCGCAATTCGATAACGACCCTGTCGTTTCTGGCAATCAAGGTTGGCGGCTGCACATCATTTGCGGAAATTGGAACACCAGGGCGCATCGCACGGCGGGCTTCGAAACCGATCAGCGCGTCGGGGAAGGCTGGTTCCATTCGCTCGGCGCGGGATTGTGGCACACGCTGAATTTCCAGATCGCCCCTGCGGATAACTTCGCCCCGGGCAATGGGCCGGGTCAGCACTGTGACGTCACTCATCGGTAATGCGGTTCCACGCAGGCGATGCTTTTGTTGCCGGTTCCCCTGATCGATACTCAGCAGTACCTCAAAGCGGCTCAGGCCGCCCTGGCTTGTCAAGGGTGTGCTCAGGCTGAGCGACACGATGCTGACCGGCTCTGGAGACAAGGCATCGGCAGGAATTGACCAGATTGCATCGGAAAACCGCAGGGCAATATCTTCCCAGCTCGAAATATTAATTCGCCGGGCGATTTCCTGCTGCAGGACAACGCTGATATCCTTTGACGTGATCATGCGCGCTTCACGCCGGACTTCAACTTCCTGAATGCCGACAATATCCACATCGGTCAGACCGGCGCGTGCCGCTGCCAATGTCACAGCATGGGTATCAACCATGCCGCTCTCTCCAAGATCGGGGGAGCGGAATACCGCTGTTTCAGAATGAAGCCCGGCATCATGAAACAGATCTCCCAGTGTCACAATTTCCGAGGCCACAATTACAATTGGTTTGAGGACGGCAATGCTCTCGGCGCGCACAACACTGATAGACACCAGCGAGGCGAGGGTGGCGGCCAGAAGACTAAGAAGACAATAGATGATTTTCATCTCGGACCTAGCGGAGGTTAGCGGTGGAGGAAAGCATCTCATCAGCGGCTTTGATGACACGTGAATTCATTTCATAGGCGCGCTGCGCTGCAATCAGGTCCGATATCTGGGTCACTGCATTGACGTTCGCCATCTCCAGATGCGACTGGAGCAAATTTCCGTAGCCGGGGTCTTCCGGGTTGCCAATCTGTGCTGTGCCACTGGCGTCGGTTTCGAGGTAGAGATTGTCACCAATCGCTTCCAGGCCGACCTTATTGGTGAAATTTGCCAGTTGAATCGTGCCCAGTGTTGTCGGAGACACGTCATTGGAGAGAAAGGCTTGCACTTCGCCCTGCGCACTGATTGTTACGCCACGCGACTCTTCGGGGATAATGATACCGGTGCCAACTGTGTAACCATTTGAGTTGACGATCGTGCCTGTCGCATCTCTTTGAAACGAACCGTCCCGCGTATAAGCGGTGCGACCATCCGGAAGCGTTATGGAATAGAAACCCTCGCCACGAATGGCAACGTCCAACTCACGTTCGGTTGTCTGCACGCTGCCCTGAGACATGATCCGAGGTGTCGCGGTGGTTTTTACACCGGACCCGATTTCCACGCCTGCCGGAACCATCGTTCCTGTATCAGACGTGCTTCCGCCGGGGCGACGCAGGCTCTGGTACAACAAGTCCTGAAATTCGGCACGGCTGCGTTTGAAGCCGGTCGTACGCATATTGGCGATGTTGTTGGAAATGACTTCGACGTTCAATTCCTGAGCCAACATTCCTGTTGCAGCTATGCTGAGGGCTTTCATAAGTCTTTCCTAAACCATACCGTAATTGTCTGAAATCATTGTCTTAGGCCTGAACGCTGCCGAGCTTTTGAACAGCACCCTGACGCAGATCATCAATTCGTTTCAGCATGTTTGCGAGAGATTGGTAGGCCCGACTGACTTCAATCATTTCGGTCACTTCAATCACGCCTTTGATGTTCGAGCCTTCCAGCGCTCCCTGGGTGAATGCGGCTTGTGTGGGTTCAGCATCTTCACCGGAGAAGAGGCTGTTTCCTTCACGGGTCAGCAATTGCGGGAATTCGAAGGTTACGGCCTGAAGCTTGTCTTTGATCCCGGCGCTTGAGGAAATGGTTCCATCTGCCGCAATGTTAATGTCTGTTTCAGTGTTGTTGAAGCTGATCGGGCCGCCTTCGCCTTGTACCGGCATGCCTTCGCTATTTGTCAGGAACCCCTCCTGATTGATTTGAAACGCTCCGTTGCGCGTGTAGCGCAGCCCGGCTTCCGTTTCGATAACGAAGAAAGCGTCTTCCGACAGGGCGACATCAAGCGGATTGCCGGTCAGTTTCACTGCACCGGCTGCGAAATCGGTCGCGGTGCCGCGATCCCAGACATATGACAGATCCCGATCCTGTATTTGAAATGTGGAGGCCTCGGCGACTGGCATGACATATTCAGAGAATAGGGAGCGCTCGGCCTTGAAGCCGCTGGTGTTGATATTCGCCAGATTATTGGCGACCACATCCATCTGCCGTCTCAGTGCTGTTTGTCGCGACAGACCGATGAGTTCTGCGTTTTCCATTCAATGCCCCCATGCAACTATTCACCTTTTCTTAAGCGAATTTCGTGCCAACGAGAGAGTTGTTTAAAATCAGACACTTAACGTTTCAGGACGTATTTCAGCCCGGCAAATTCGTGCAAGTTGCCGCTTTTACTCGGCAAAAATTGCCCATCGGCGTTTACCATAAAGACTTTGTTAACGATTTTTTACGCATAAACAGATGGATGCAATTGGGGATTCTTATCTGATGAGCGACGTAACTGCCGACGCTATTGATGAGCCTGAAGAAGGTGCCGAGGAAACCTCCCCTAAGGGCGGCAAACTCAAGAAGATCCTTATGATCGCGGTGCCTGTAGTGCTGCTGTTGGGCGGTGGGGGCGGTGCCTATATGATGGGTATATTTGATGGCGGCACGACCCCCGGGGTGGACAAGCCAGAGCCACCAAAAGAAGTTTTCTTTCTGGATTTACCGGATTTGACCGTTAACCTTTCATCAGTGGAGCAACGTGCCCAGTTTCTGAAACTGTCGGTTTCCCTTGAAGTTGCGGACAAAGCCACGCTTCATGCAATTGAGCCCTTCATTCCACGCGTTCTGGACGCCTTTCAGGTCTATCTTCGGGAATTGCGGACAAGCGATCTTGAAGGTTCGGCTGGCATCTTTTTGCTGAAGGAAGAATTGCAGAGGCGTATTGAGCTTGCGATCTACCCCGCAAAAATCAACGACATCCTGTTTAAGGAAATTCTGATCCAATAGGATCCGGCGGTTATGGAACAAAAAGCACAAAAAAAAGAAGATGAGTCCGAATGGACTGCCGCGCTGAGCGAGCAGGGTTCAACGGCTGATGCGGATGGGTCCGACGAGTGGGCTCAGATGGTCGATACGGCCGATGAGGATGCGCCATCCAAACGCGGCGCTGAGCGAATTCTCAATCAGGAAGAAATCGACAACCTTCTGGGGTTTTCACCTGATGACGGCGTTCTGGGCGAGCAGAATGGCATCCGCGCCCTGATCAATTCTGCCCTGGTTTCCTATGAACGTTTGCCAATGCTGGAGATTGTGTTTGATCGCCTGGTGCGTTTGACGACTTCCAGCATGCGGACCTTCACATCCGACAATGTGGAAGTGTCTTTGGATTCAATATCTTCGGTGCGCTTTGATGATTATCTGAATTCCATTCCGTTGCCGGCAATCCTGTCTGTTTTTCGCGCAGAAGAATGGGATAATTTCGGCCTGATCACCGTTGATTCCAACCTCATCTACTCCATTATCGACTCACTGCTCGGCGGCGGCAGAGGGATGCAGGCGGTTCGTGTGGAGGGGCGACCCTACACCACGATTGAGATGAACATTGTTCGCAAGCTGATTGAAATCATTCTGGGCGATGCTGAAAATGCATTTCAGCCTTTGACGCCTGTGACGCTCAATCTGGAACGACTTGAAACAAACCCGCGATTTGCAGCCATTACGCGTCCGAACAACGCGGCCATTCTTGTCGAACTGCGTGTGGACATGGAGGACCGGGGCGGTCGGGTGCAGATGCTTCTGCCCTATGTCACGATTGAGCCCATTCGCGATCTGCTTCTGCAGATGTTCATGGGGGAAAAATTCGGACGTGACGCGATCTGGGAGGGCCATCTGGCATCCGAGATTTATGCCGCCGAGATCGAAGTCGACGCCGTTCTTGTGGAACAGGAAATGTCCTTGCGCGACGTGATGGCACTGCAGCCTGGTCACACAGTCATGTTTGATGTGTCTCCGCAGGACCCTATTGAAATCAAATGCGGCGATGCTGCTTTGACCAAGGGCATCATGGGACGCATTGATGATGCAATTTCATTGAAAATATCACACAGCCTGAAACGGCCGAAAATGTCTCTTGCAGCGTTTGAGAATGCCGCACAAACCAATTCAGAGGTTGGATAATACTATGATGGGCCTTGCAATTGATATTCTGGTCTCGGTGCTTTTGGTGGTTACTATTGGCTATGCTGCTGTGCTGAACAGGCGTCTGAAACGACTTCGCGATGAAGAGGATTTGATGCGGGCTACAGTTCAGGAATTGGTCAACAGCTCTGCTCTTGCCGACCGGGCACTCAAGGAATTGAAAGCAATGGCTGAGAATTCCGATGCTGTTTTGAGAGCGCGCCTGATGGAAGCAGAAACCATGACTGGTCGATTGGACCAGGCGACAGAGCGCAGCAATATGGCCTTGTCTCGTCTCGGCGCTGCTGGCGTTCCCATTCCGGATGCCCCCGATGCACGTCAGGTCAGGCAACCAGCGCAAAAAGCTGAACCAAATCAGGAATCTGCCTCAGTTGCGATCAGCCCTGCCTTCGCCAATCTGCGAGAATCTGCTCTGCGTCTGTCCGCAAGGGCGCAACAATGAAGGATGTTCGTCTGTTACCAATTTTGATGGTGGCATGCTCGGCAATGCTGGCTCTCAAGCTCCTCGGCTTCATGCAGGTGCCAGGTTCGGTCTGGCACCAGTTTGCTGGCACGGCGAATGTCTTTGCACAGGAAACTGGTGGAGATTCTGATACTGAAATACAGACGCCCGTCATTGGTGGGCAGTCTGGTCGGGGCACCGAATTATCCATCCTGGAAAGCTTGCGCAGCCGTCGTACCGAGTTGGCGAAACAGGAGGAAGAATTGCAGTTGCGTGAAAATCTCATCGAGGCTGCCGAAGGTCGTCTCGAAAACCGGATCGCGCAGTTGGAAGCACTGGAGCAGCGTTTGCAGGCCGCGACGGAGGCCGAGTTGGGCGTGCGCAAAGAGGAACTGCGTGGGCTTGTCACCATGTATGAAACGATGAAGCCGAAAGAGGCCGCGCGTATTTTTGACCGCCTGCAGATGGATGTTCTGATTGACGTTTCGAATTCCATGAATCCGCGTAAAATGGCGGCTATTCTGGCAAGCATGAACCCGGAAGCTGCACAAAGACTGACAATCGAAATGGCAAAATCGGGACGTCGGGATGCGCAAAGCAGCACTGATCAGCTTCCCAAAATCGGCGGGTAAAGCGCCGTGAATGCTACAGTTTCAGCGGCTAACGTAACCTCTCTTTAACAGAAAAACCGTTAGGATTGGGCAACTGACAGACAATGTCCGTCTGAGTTGCAGCCTGATCGGTGTCCGCATGTCTATATGCTTATGGCTTCGACGAATGTCGTTGCTGATTTTGTTTTATTTTTCAGTTCTGTCGCCAGTGTTTGCGATCCCTGCTTCCATCGTGGCCGAGAACAGCGCTGGTTATGGTCGAATGGTGATCACTTTTGACGGTGAAAACCTTGTTCCCACCTATTCTTCATCCTCCAACAACAATGTCATGGTGATCGAATTTGAAGACAGTGTTGAAACCAACATTGACTCAATTGCAGCGACACTGAGAGATTATGTGGGCGTTGCCCGCTTGGATCCGAATGGCAAAGGAGTGCGGTTTGCGCTGACACGCGGCACGCGAATTCACATTCAGGAAGCCGGGGAGAAGCTGTTTGTAGATTTCCTGCCCGGTGGATGGGTGGGTTTGCCACCAACCTTGCCGGAAGATGTGGTCCGTGCGCTTGCCGAGCGTGCGGAACGTGCGTTCAAAGCTGTTCGGGCGGCTGAGCAGGCAAGCGCGGCCGGCGTGCTGCGGTCGCGGGTCGAGATGCATATTGGCCGGCATCCAAGCTTCACCAGATTGTCGTTTGGCTGGAATGTTGGTTACAATGCAGCCTTTGTGCGCGATGGCGAAAATGTCGCGATCAACTTCGACATAACGGCACCTCTGGACTTGACGGATCTGGTGACCAATCTGCCAGCGGGCATCACTCATGCTGAAAGTTTTGAGCAGGACGAAAAGCTGAATGTTGTGCTGACCGTTGATAATGGTTCGGATGTGCGCGCCTTTCGTGACGGCGAAGTCTATGTGATGGATATTACGGCACCAAGGTCGCAAGCAGGCTCAGCGCTGACCGGCCTTGATGATTCCGGACGTCCACAGACCGCATTGCTTGGGGGAAATGTTGATGCCGGTGTGCCGGACGCACCTGACGGGGCCAGTCAGGTTTCGGAAACAAAAGGTGTCATGGATGTTAACGCTGCCCGGTTGCCCCCTCAGGATCAGGCATCGTCCAAAGTTGATAATGATCAGCAGCGGCGATTGGCCGAGATCGTCATCGATTCCACCACCTACACCCCTGCAGAAACATCTCTGGAACCAACAGGCATGGGCGGCGAGCGCCCACAGGCACCGCCGCGTCCGGTCCCCGAAGCCAGCTTTCGGGAAGGCGATGTTGCGGCCACATCCAAAATGCTCGTTGATGCCAAGATAAATGAAGGGACCGCAACTTTTTCCTTTCAATTCAGGGACGACGTTGCCACTGCCCTGTTCCTGCGGGGCGATATCTTGTGGATGGTGTTCGATAATACCGAACCGATGCAACTGGAATTGGCCAAATCTGTTGCTGACAGTTTCGACACCAGCATGACAAAAACTGTCTTTGAAGATGTGACCGTCATTCGCTTCTTCCTTTCCAGACCGCTATTTGCAAATTTGTCAAAGAGCGGTCCGGCTTGGGTCATGTCCTTGAGTGACAGAATATTTGAGCCCAATCGTGCAATGACACCCAACCCGATTGTTGACCAGCAAGGGCTGGCACAAATCAAGGTGCCAATGAATGCGGTTGGGCAGATCCATGAGATATTCGATGATGCAGTTGGTGATACACTGACAATCGTAACGAGCTTTGGGCCAAGTCAAAGCCTTTTGCGCAGTCAACAATTTGCCGAGTTGAGTTTTCTGGCCACAACCCATGGGCTGGCCGTCACATCATGGATCGACGATCTCGAAGTCACCTCAGGTCCCGGACATGTTCTGTTTGGGAGATCGACGGGATTGTCGCTTTCCTCGAAAGCGCAGAGCAGGGGGTTCAAGCTCACACCGGATCGGTTGGGAGGTAATGAACCAGGCGAGGATAACACCTCTTTCGCTGGCGTGCTGCAAACTGCCCGTGTAGAGCCGGGTGAACCGTTTCGCCGGGCGTCCAGTGAGATTTTCAGACGCGTCGCTTTGGCCGAACACAGTGAACGCCCGGCTTTGCGTCTTGAGGCCGCACGGTTCTATCTTGCAAACAGCATGCCTCATGAAGCCATCGGGATGATCCGGCTGGCGATGACCGAAGAGCCATCGTTTGAAAATGTCCCTGACAATCTGATGCTTAGCGCCGCCGCAAATGCAATGGCTCATCGACCCAAGGAAGCGGACCGTATCCTGTCGAATCGACGGCTTGAAGACAACGCTGACGCAGCTTTCTGGCGCACAATTGCAACGTCTGACATGCGCGAATGGGAAACCAGCTACACGAATATCAAACGCGGCCATGCTGTTCTGGGTGCCTATCCCCCGGATGTGCAGCAGTCATTCTTGCTATCCGCTGCCAAATCTTCTTTGGAATATAATGACCGCGCCTTCGCTGAATCATTGCTGACGCAAATAAATCCGGGTTCTTCGAATCCCAGCCATCTTGCAAAATACTTTTTGCTGCGTGGACGCATTGCGATGCAAGCCGGTGATATTGACGGTGCCATGCGGTCCTGGGGTCAGGCAAAAGCGCTCGGCCAGAGGCCGCAAAGTGCAGAGGTCGATTTCTGGACTCTGCAACATTTATACGAAAGTGAAGAGATCTCCAGCGAGGAAATGCTGCGGGAACTGGCTGGTTTGTCGCTTCGCTGGCGTGGTGACGAAATCGAGTTGAAAAGCCTGCGCATTCTGTCGCAGCTCTATGCAGAGGATGCGCAGTACCGCAAGTCATTCCAGGCCATGAAGTCTGCTGTCCTGGTCGATAGCCAATCAGAAACAACACGATCCTTGCAGGACGAAATCAATGGCCGCTTCGAGGATTTGTTTCTTCATGGCGGTGCTTCGGCTCTGGACCCGGTTGAAGCCCTTGCCTTGTACTATGATTTCCGTGAATTGACACCAATTGGCGTCAAGGGTGACGAAATGGTGCGCAAGCTGGCGGCACGCCTGATTGATGTTGATTTGTTGACGCAGGCGTCAGAACTGCTTGCGCATCAAGTTGACAATCGCCTGCGTGGAACTGCGCGCGCGCAAATTGCTGCGGATCTGGCTTTTGTTCATATTCTGAACAAGGAACCGTATCTTGCGCTGCAGGCCATCCGGCGCACCCAACAGGCGCAGCTTCCCAATTTGCTGGACCGCCAGAGGCGCTTGCTGGAGGCGAAAGCTCTTGCAGATGTCGGCAAACCGGATCTGGCGGTTACCCTGGTCAAGAATTTACAGGGAAGTGATGCAGAACGGTTGATTGCAGATATTGAATGGGATGCTCAAAATTGGCAGGATTCTGCGGAATCCTATGAACGGGTTGCGGCAGAGAGTTGGTCGGAGACAGGGCCGCTGAGTCCACTTCAGCGACAGGCCGTTCTAAAAGCCGGCATCGCCTATTCTCTGGCCGAAGATGATCTGGGGCGCGAACGGTTGCGTGGTAAGTTTGCGGAGAAAATGGGTGACAGCGAAGATGCCGCCGCCTTCGATATTGTCACATCTCCAATGGATCAACAGGGATTGGAATTTCGAACAGTATCGCAAAAACTCAGCACCGCGGACACGATGCGCTCATTCTTGAGTGATTACCGAAAACGGTACATCGCACCAGCTGACGGCACAATGACAGCCCAGGCACCCGATGCTCCAGATGGTCCAGCCCGGGATGCGACGATGCAAAATGAAGATGGCCTGGCGGTAGACGGAGCCGTTTAGAGCCTTTCTCGTTTATACGGAATTATTTGATGCCCCGAAACAATTCATCCAGCTAGGCAGCCAGAGCAGCGCGATGCGGCGCATCGGGCAAGCCGGCTAACGCCGCTGGTGGGTTGTTCCGGGGCACCGAAGGCCGGATTTACGCGCTCGCTGGACGTCGTTACAGCCCACTTATGGTCATAAAGACCACCGCGTGGCCTGTGCCTTGCAAGCAAACGAATAAATCCGGTCAAATGTATCCGTATAAACGAGAAAGGCTCTAGAGGGTCTTATTCGCCCTATTCAGCGGCCTCAACTCTTGGTTCTGGCCCGGATTTGAGCGCTGCGGTCAGATCGTTGGCAGCGTGGATCAGAACATCGCGATACATCTGGTAGTTTGTTGTTGCATCCTGCATGGGTGCGATCAGACATAATGTGCTCATGCACTGGCCTAATCCATCATAAACCGGGGCTGCAAAACAATGGGTATAGGTGTCTGCCAAACTGTCAAACGAGAAGAAACCGTCTGCCTGCGCAGCCCTGATGCTCACAAGAAAATCCTGCAGTTCAAGCCTTGATCCATCCGGCAGGATGAAATCCTCTTCAGGAATGAAATCCTTGATTTCTTCATCGGACATATGAGAGAGCAGCAACCGGCTGGAGGCGGTCCAGGGCAGGGGACTGCGTTGTCCAACGTCTGCGCTGATGCGAAATTGCCGACTGCCCTCATTCATCATGACCACGGTGTATTTGTTGCCATCGACCATGCACAATTGTGAGGTTTCTCTGGTTTGCTTGGTTATGAATTCAAGCATGGGCCGTGCCAGCCTGGTGAGATCAAAATTCTCGATATACCCCAGGCCCCAATAGTGCAGCTTGCGGCCCAGAAACACGCGGCCTTCCGCATCTGTCCGCTCAAGAACGCCCAGACCGGTCAGGATGCCCACCAGTTCATAGACAGAAGATTTTGGCGCTTCCATTCCAACAGCAATTTCAATCGGCCGTTTGGGCTCTTTGCCCTCGTGCAGATACTGGATAATGTCAAACGCCCGTTCCAGACCTCTGGCTCGGCTCTTTGTGGTTATGGCTGGCTGCGGCAATATTGTCTCCCTGTCGAAATTCGACTACCGCAATATAGAATGTAGAATTCAGCTTGTCTTGCGGTAAGCAATACAATCAACTTCGACCTTGCAATCAACAACCATTGAAGATTGCACGCAGGCCCGGGCCGGTGGATTGTCACCAAAATACTTGGAAAAGACCTTGTTGAAGCTCCAGAAGTCCCGCGAGTCATCGAGCCAGACACCAATGCGGACAATATCTGCTGTTGTGTAGCCGGCGGTTTCCAGAATTTCTATCATATTGCGAATGGCCTGATCTGCCTGCGCAACGATGCCGCCATCGATGATTTCTCCATCGACCATGGGGGTTTGTCCTGAGACATAAAGCCAGCCATCAGCTTCAGTCGCCTTTGCAAATGGCAGTGCCTGCTGTCCGGAGCCCTTGATTTCGTCAACGCCGTATCTTTTGATTGTCATGATTTTCTTCCTAATTGAATTTCGAGCTCTTGAGAAACGCGGCTAAACGTTCCGACTTGGGGTGTTTGAAGAGTTGCTCGGGAGGCCCTTCCTCACCAATGGTCCCGTCTTGCATGAAGATGATCTTGTTCGACACGTCATGGGCAAACTGCATTTCATGTGTCACAAGCAGCATTGTCATGCCGTCATGTGCCAGATCGCGGACAACCGACAGGACTTCGTTGACAAGTTCGGGATCAAGGGCTGATGTGACCTCGTCGAACAGCATCAGTTTGGGGTTCATTGCGATTGCACGTGCAATGGCGACCCGTTGTTGCTGACCACCTGATAATTGACCGGGGAAGTGGTCCCGCCTGTCATACATGCCCACTCTTTGAATCCATTTTTCGGCTGTGGAATAAGCTTCATCTGGTTTCATGCCGCGGGTTTTGACAAGGCCCAGCATGACATTTCGAATAGCCGTCATATGGGGAAACAGATTGAAGTGCTGGAACACCATGCCCGTCATGGCCCGTTGCCGGGCGATCTGTTTTTCCGGAAGCAGCACACGCTTGCCGTTTTTGGTGGCGTAGCCGATCTGTTCCCCGTCAATCGACACCACGCCTTCTTCGTATTGTTCCAACAGATTGACGCAGCGCAGCAGCGTGGTCTTGCCTGATCCGCTCGAACCGATCAGGCTGACAACGTCGCCCTTGTGCATGGTCAGATCAATGCCTTTCAGCACTTCCAAATCGCCAAACCGTTTGTGCAGATTGGTTATTTCAAGAACCGGAGCGGACATCAGGGTACCTTATGTGGGAATTGCGACCTTGCGCTCTACATATCGCCCGATCTTCTCAATCGTGAAATTGATAAGGAAGAAAACAAAACCGGCGAAGAAATAGAGTTCAAGGCTGAGATAGGTTCGGGAAATCACCTGCTGGACGGATAGCAACAGTTCGACAACGCCGATGATGGACAGCAGCGTTGACGCTTTGACGATCTCTGTGGCGGTATTCACCCATGTGGGTAGAATCTGTCGGAGGGCCTGGGGCAACAACACCGAAAAGAATGTTGTGCGGAATGTCAGTCCAACCGATTTGGCAGCCTCGGTCTGTCCCTTTGGAATAGCCTGCAGGGCACCTCTTACGATCTCGCCGACATGAGAGCTACAAAACAGGGTCAGTGCAAAAATGCCTGCCTGAATGGCCGAAAGCTGAATGCCGATCACTGACAGAATGTAGAAGCAGGCCAGAATAAGCACGAAGACCGGGGTTCCGCGCAGGAAATCGGAATACAGGCGGACAAGGAACCGAACAATTTTACCGCCATAGGTGAGCAGCAATCCGACAACAACGCCCAGAAATGTGCCGAGGAAAATTGAAATCAGCGAAATGAAAAGTGTATTGCCAACACCTTCCATGATTGGCCAGCGCGCGCCCCAAATGGCTGTCAATGCCTGAAGAATTTCCATGGTCAGCTCTGTCCTGGAACTGCAAGCCGCATTTCGACTCGCCGCAGGACCGCTGCGATGATGTAGCAGGTAACAACATATAGAAGGCTCGCGATCAGCCAGGTTTCGACTACGCGAAATGTTTCCACATTGATCTTGCGCGCATAAAACGTCAGTTCAGGAACCGCGATTGCAGCCGCAAGCGAGGTGTCCTTGAACAGCGAAATGAAATTGTTGCTGAGTGAGGGCAGCACGTTGCGAAACATGACCGGAATGATGAGATAAAGCTTGGTTCGAAACTCCGTCAGCCCGATTGACAGGCCTGCTTCACGCAATCCGGTGGGGAGCGACACCAGGCCTGCCCGAAAGACCTCCGTGAGGTAGGCGCCCGAATAGATCGACAGGGTGACAATGAAGGATTCAATCTTGCCGAAGCGGATACCGAGTTGAGGCAAAGCGAAAAAGGTAAACAGGATCAGCACAAGAATAGGTGTGTTTCTGATTGCAGACACATACGCAGTAGATGCGTATCTGATGAGACGGTTTTTAGACAACATTCCGAAGGCAGCGAGCAGACCAATCAGACAACCGATTGCGATGGAAATAACGGCCAGGATCAATCCCAATCCCAGACCTGCCATGAGCAGATCAAAGTCCCGCCATACCGCCGCAAAGTTGAAATCGTAGTCCACTCGATGCCCTCGAAATATCAGTTTTCAGACCAAAGAGTCTGCTATTTGAACTCGACCGGGAAACCGATCTGTGGCGGAGATAATTCAGCTGCGAACCACTTCTTGAATGAAGCTGCATAAGTGTTGAATTCAACGCCGGTCATTGCTTCATGCAGAACCGAGTTTACAAAGTTCAGCCAGCGTTGGTCACCGGGTTTTACAGCGCAGCTGTAGCTTTGCGGATTCCAGCCATATCCAGCATCCAGATACCTGTCCGGATTTTGGGCCATGAACCAGCTCAACGAGGACTGATCGGTGGCTGCAGCAGCTGAACGGCCGGAGTTCAATGCCTGGTACATCAGATCAACACTTTCATATTGATCAACATTCGCTTCAGGAAGCGCTGCATGAACCATTTCTTCTGCATAGACGTTTTGCAGAACCGAAACGGTTACATCGTCGCCTGCTGCCAGAAGATCACTATGGCTTTTGTAATCGCCATTGGCCATCAGCATCAGGCCAACACCTTCGCGATAATAGGGAACCGTGAACTCAACCTGCTGGGCGCGGCCTGCTGTGACCGTCATGAACTGGCAGGCGACATCGACTTTATCCGTGGCCAGATTGGGGATGCGTGCATCACCGGACTGGTTGACGAATTCGATCTTGGTCGGATCATCAAACAGGCCCTTCGCAATCAGGCGCAGCATGTCGATGTCAAAGCCGACCAACTCGTTGTTCTCATCCTTGAAGTGCCAGGGCGCATTGGTGCTTCCGGATCCGGCGATCAGATATCCCCGATCAAGCACGTCCTGCAATTTATCTGCAAATGCAACGCTTCCTGTTGCGCAAAGCAGGGCTGCGGCTATTCCATATTTAGACAGACTTCTCAGCATGTTTTCTCTCCTTGCTGGTGTTATTCCAATATAGTGGAATTCATATCTGTATTGTGGAATAAATTTGACGATGAGAACAGGGTTTGTCAACACTGTTGAGAAACTGAATGGCAAGACTCTGAGAGTCATGCGTAATTCAACCAGCCAAGCGTCGTTGTGCGCACATATACTGAAGGAAGACTGACATGACCGCGCTGCCAATTGATACGCCAGCTGTTCTTGTGGATCTCGATATTGCCGAGAAGAATATCCGCGATTTTCAACTCTATTGTGATCAGCACAATCTGCGCCTTCGGCCACATATCAAGACCCATAAATTGCCTGCGTTGGCTGAATACCAGCTGGGTCAGGGAGCAATTGGAATCACCTGCCAGAAAGTCAGCGAAGCGGAAGCCATGGTTGAGGGTGGCGAGATGAAAGACATCCTGATCACCTATAATGTCATCGGTGCCGAGAAGATTGCACGACTGCGCGCGCTTTCAACACGTGTCAACCTGTCGGTGGTCGCAGACAGCGCGCGGGTCATTCTGGGACTCAGCGCTGGCTTTGCCGATGCAGAACACCCTTTGCCGGTTTTGATCGAGTGCAACACCGGGGCTGACCGCTGTGGTGTCTCAACGCCTGAGCAAGCTGCGGATCTGGCACAGATGGTCGAAGCATCTCCCGGATTGCAGTTTGCCGGTCTCATGACCTATCCGCCGGCAGGTGGTGCCGAAAAGGTTTCTCAATGGCTTTCGGCGGCGATTGAAAAGATAGAAGATCGCGGCCTCAAAGTTGGAATCATTTCATCGGGTGGGTCACCGGATATGTGGCAAGCGCATCTGATGCCTGTGGCGACCGAGTATCGCATTGGTACCTATGTCTATAATGATCGGTCACTTGTTGAGCGCGGCACGTGTGACGTGTCCGATTGCGCACTGACCGTATTGGCAACGGTGGTTTCTGTTCCATCAGCCAACAGAGCTATCATTGATGCGGGCTCCAAGGTCCTGACGTCTGATCTGCTGGGGCTGGAGGGCTATGGCCATGTTGTCGGGCATGACAATATTGTCATCGATCAGTTGAGCGAAGAGCATGGTCGTCTCGTCAGCAAACAGTCGATCGACCTTGAGGTTGGTCAACAAGTGAGGATCATCCCCAATCATGCCTGTGTGGTTTCAAACATGCTGGATCATGTGATTTTGATGCGGGGAGATGTGATTGATCACAAAGAGCAGGTTGCAGCCCGTGGTCAGGTGTGGTGAGTACGGATACAGTCCTGGTGCCAGCTTAAAGCGGAACCGGCGTCTGAAAGCTTTCTACCAATGACCCGGCCAGCAGACTCCATCCATCCACAAGCACAAAGAAAATCAGCTTGAATGGCAGCGAAATCACAACGGGTGGCAGCATCATCATGCCCATTGCCATCAATACAGAGGCGACAACCAGATCGATAATTATGAATGGCAGATAGATCAGAAACCCGATCTCGAAGGCCCGTCTGAGCTCGCTGATCATGAAGGCCGGCACCAAAACCCGCATGCTGATATCTTCAGGGGTTTCCGGCTGTTCATCCTTGGACAGATCCAGAAACAATTGCAGGTCTTTCTCCCGCACGTGAGACAGCATGAAGGTACGAAATGGTGCTGATGTGGCTTCAAACGCTTCTGCAAACTCGATCTCGCCCTGAATAAGCGGATCAATGCCATCATTATATGCCCGCTCAAAGACCGGAGCCATGATGAAGGCGGTCAGGAACAGTGCAAGGCTGATCATCACCGAATTGGGAGGCGCAGTCTGCAACCCGATGGCGGACCGCAGTAGAGACAGCACCACCACAATCCGCGTGAAGCTGGTCACCATCACCAGTATGGATGGTGCCAGGCTAAGAACAGTAATAAGCGCGACAATCTGAATCGCACGTTCGCTGATCCCGGTGCTGTCACCGAAGCCGATAGAGATATCCTGGGCAAAAGCGCTGCTGGCAGCAGTGCTCACGATCAAGCCGAAGAGCCAGGGCCAACCGGTCTTGGTCGCTCGAAAGATCACTTGTAACTTGCTTATGCGCGGCTTGGTATGGCCAGTTCCTGAAGCAATCGGCTCATCTCGTCATCAACCCGGCCGGGACGTGTTGTGTCCAATGGCGGTTCAGGGCCTTCTGGCACTGATTCTGAAGCAGAATATACGCTACTTTCAACAACTCCAGTAGTATCATTCTGTGGATGATCACCAATCAGCATCCCTGCGATTGCATCTTCAAGTTCCATGTCGTCCTGTGCCCCTTGCTCCGAACTGTACTGTGGTTCGTCTGGTGCTTCAGGCTCAAGACCCATTGCTTCAGCAAGGCCCGCAGACAGATCGACATCCTGTTGCCTGACCAATTCCTGCTGTTGCATCGGGGCCGCTCTCACCACAGGGGGCGCAGGCGGGATTGGCGCTTCTCTCATCACAGGGCTGGCCATTGCCGGCGGATCCTGTCGGACCACGTGATTGACCCGTGAGAGATTGCTGGTTTGCGGCTGCTCCAATTCCTGCATCAGAGCATTTTCCATCTCTGCAGACAGATCTCTGGTTTCCGGCTCTGTTGGTGCCGGAGAGATTGGTTCAGGTGCCCGGGGTGGTGTGTATGCCACAGGCTGAGGCTGCGTTTGGGGTTGGGGCTTTGGTTGTGGTGGCGCCTGATAAAAGTCCTGTTCGGCCAAAGGTTGCGCAACGGATACAGGCGGAGCAACCGGTGTTGGCTGGAGCGGCGCCGGATCTGGAGTCCGAACCGGTTCGGGTGTCGCTTCGACAGGGGGAATCGGCAGTGGTTCCGGTTGAGGAGCTACTGGCGCTGGCGTCGGGGCTGCCGGAACAACAGGAGGAACTGATGCTGGTACTGGCTGCGGTGCAATTGCAACAGGTTCCGGTGTTGACTGTGGCGCAATTGGTTCCGCGACCGGTGCAGGCGTGCCTGTAAACACAGGCTCAGCTTGTGCTTGCGGTGCGGGATCAGGCGTGCGGGGCATCTCCGGTGTCATGGGCGCTTCCGGCACAGGAGTGGCTTCTGCTACAGGTGCCACCTCCGGTGCGACAATCGGAGCAAACTGCTCTTGTGCAACAGGTACTGGAGCAATTGGCGGCTCAGCGGCAACTGGTGGCGCAGTATAGGTTGGCGGTGCAGAATAGGTCTGAGGCGCAACAGGCTGGGGGGCAACGGACTGGGGCTCTGGAGCCGCAGTCATGACAGGGCGAGGTGGTTTTGGTGGAGTGACAACCGGATGGTCATCTTGTGCTGTTGGTACATCGGGCACCAATTCAAGCTGAATTTCAACAGGCGGGACATTCAATTCATCGCTGTCAGATGTGCTTTCAGGAGGCGGCGGAGGCGGTGCAAGTGAAACCTCAGGCCGGCTAGCTGCGGCAAGGCCGATACTCTCTGCAACCGCGGCTGCAGATCCGCTCAGCGACATTGTGCGCAGAGGGCGTTGCGCAATGACCCGCCTTGCAATCTCGTGACCTGGAAGCGGTTGCCCCGAATTTCTGTCAGCTTCATCGGCATAGGGGTCGATATTTGATTCGACAACAACATCAGTGGGGCCGCCGATCATCACGAGATGTTCCATGTCATCGCGTCGCACCAACACAAGGCTGCGGGTGTCGTCAATCTGGGTTCGGTCAAGAACGGCCAGACGATGATTCTGCGACGTGGGAGTGCGTCGTCCTTTTCCGGTAATCAGACGGAGAAACCAGACAAACAGGCCAAACAGCAGCAAAACTGCCAAAAGTGCCACCATGAACTGCACACCCATGGCCGCTTCTTCGCCCATAAACTGCAATAAATACTCACGCATTATGCGCCCCTAACTAACTATCGAATATGGAAACGGCCTTTTAGCCGCTCCTTTACGGAGGTTCTGCTTTTCAATTACGGCAGAATGCAGCCAACACAGTTAGGAAATTGTTAAGAGGGTTAAGGTTTTGTTAACCATATGACCCCCATTAACAATTCATCAACTATTTGACACAGCATATGGGCAATTGAAAATGAGGGCCGGTCATGGGTATGGGTGATATGAGCCTTCTGTCGGCTTTGAAGTCCAAAATGTTCTGGCACGAATCCCGTCAACGCCTCCTGGCTGAAAATGTGGCCAATGCCGACACACCTGGTTATCGGGTGCAGGATCTGAAAAAACCGGACTTTGGACAGATGGCAAGTGCCGCCTCTATGGGCGAATCAAAGATGATGCCGACAGCAGCCACAACACATGCGGGCCATATTCCAACATCCATGGCGCCCCTGAAAAGCCCGATGATTTCCGGCACCGAGACATCATTTGAGATTACGCCCCAGGGAAATGAAGTGGTTCTTGAGGAAGAGATGATGAAGGTCACCTCCAACCAACTGGATTATCAGGCTGCTGCTTCGCTTTACAGCAAGACCCTGGGCCTATTTCGCACTGCCATTGGTCGATGAGGTAATTTGAGAGGAATTTGATATGGACTTCCTGGACTCCATGAAGGTCGCAGCATCCGGTTTGCGTGCACAGAGCGGGCGGATGCGGATTATTGCGGAAAATATTGCCAATGCGGACAGCACGGCAATGACCAAGGGAGCTGATCCATATCGTCGAAAAATGCCGAGTTTCAAAGCCGCTTTGGATCGTGAAACCGGTGTTTCTGTTGTGGAGATGGGACCGATTCGGCGTGATCAGTCTGATTTCAAGACGCGTTTTGAACCCGGTCATCCCGCAGCGAATGACGAGGGCTATGTAAAACTGCCAAATGTCAGCACGTTGATCGAGACGGTTGACATGCGCCAGGCACAACGCAGTTACGAAGCCAATTTGAATGTTATCCAAAGCACGCGCACCATGATGCAGCGGACGCTCGATATCCTGAGAGGATAATTCGCAATGGCAATCAACACCTCACTGGGGGCAGCAAACGCCTACTCTGCGGCCGCAAAAGCCATCAGCCAGTCGCCTGCCAAGACAGCAGAAATCAAGCCAGCATCAGACAATTCTTTTGCGACCATGGTGTCGCAAGCGGCTACAAATGCTGTTGAGACAGGCAAGGCGAGTGAACAGGCCAGCATGGCATTTGCTACAGGTCAGCCGACGGCCAATATGGTTGAAATGGTAACGGCTGTTGCAGAAACCGAACTTGCGCTGCAGACTATGGTTTCTGTGCGGGACCGAGTCATCTCCGCATATGAAGAGATTATGCGGATGCCAATCTGATTGGTAGTTGGCCTGGAACCCCGAAAGAGACAGTCATGACCGGACCGGAAGTGCTCGATTTTGCCCGTGACGGCATCACAACACTGTTGGCCATCAGTGCCCCGGTTATGCTTGTGGGCTTGGGCGTTGGGGTTATTATAGCGCTGATTCAAGCACTGACCCAGATTCAGGAAATGACTCTGGTCTTTGTACCCAAGATCATAGCCATATTTGTAGCCATGCTGATTGCCATGCCTTTCATGGGCCAAACCCTCAACAGTTTCATGGACCGGGTCGCCGATCACATCGTCGCTGGACGTTAGTGATGCAGGGTCTGGATGGTCGTTTATAATGGTCTGGCAACCCGACTCAGCTTTTGGAAATTCCGGAATGCTGACATTGTCTGGACAGGCCAGAAACTAGATGGATATCTCGCTCGCTCCTGATCTGGCTTATCGTTTCATGCTGGTTTTCGCGCGTGTCGGTGTTCTGGTTATGCTCATGCCAGGTTTTGGTCAAAACGGTATTCCCACACGTATACGGCTGGTGTTTGCGCTGTTGCTGACATTGCTGATGGTGCCTCTGGTTGAATTGCCGGGATTTGCTTCGGAAACCTGGCCAATTGGCGCTTTGGTGCCCATGGTCAAGGAAATTCTCATCGGTCTGTTCATCGGGCTGACTGTGCGCATGATTCTCATGGCAACGTCTGTTGCCGGCAGCACTGTGGCCAACCAGATGGGGCTGGGACTGGCACAAAGCGTGGATCCGACGCAGGGAATTCAGGGTGCATTATTTGCAAATTTTCTCGGCGTGCTCGCAGTCACACTGGTGTTCGTCACAGATATGCATCACATTGTCATCGCGGCGATTCACGACAGCTACATCCTGTTCAAACCGGGAATAATTCCACCCACCAGCGACATGGCGATGATGGCAGTCATGTCCATGGCAGAGGCATTTTCACTTGGCGTTCGAATGGCAGCACCGTTTCTGGTGTTTGGCCTGATATTTTATGTTGGAATCGGTGTGCTCAGCAGATTGATGCCGGCCATCCAGATTTTCTTCATCGCAATGCCCGCATCCATTTTGCTCGGCTTTGTGCTTCTTGCACTTCTGCTGTCCACCATGATGGCTGTGTATCACGAGTATTTTGCCACGCTGCTTGGCCGTTTTCTGGCGCAATAGAAAGGAGGGACTATGGCTGATCAACCGGAGCAATCGGAGAAAACCGAAGACCCCACCTCGAAAAAACTGGAAGACGCTCATAAACGCGGGGAGGTGGCCAAAAGTCAGGAAGTGAACACCTGGTTCGTGCTGATGATGGTCACTTTGATGATTGCCTTTCTGGCACCCACCAGCGCAGAGCAGCTTGGCGGAATGCTGCGTGGATATCTGTCGAATGCACATACCCTGTCGCTCGACCGTGGGGCAATGGCGGGCTTATGGATGCAGACAGGACGTGACCTGGCAGCGGCGCTCGCAATACCGTTTCTGCTGTTGGTGGTGGCTGCGGCACTTGGAAATCTGGTTCAGCACAAACTTGTTTGGTCGGCTGACCCGCTGAAACCGAAATTTTCGAAGATTTCACCACTGGCCGGGGCAAAGCGGTTGTTTTCTCCGGAAGCCTTGGTCAATTTTGCCAAGGGAGTGGCCAAACTCGGGTTGGTATCAGCGCTTATCATGGCAGCTCTTTGGCCTGAGCTTGAGCGTCTTGAAACCGTGCTGATCAGCCCGGCTGTTGCGATTCTTCCCTTGTTTCATGACATGGCCGTCAAACTTCTGTTCGTTACCCTGCTGTTGATGACGATCATCGCCGGTCTGGATTTTATGTGGCAGAAACACCGTTTCTTCGAACGCCAGAAGATGACGCTCAAGGAAGTCCGCGATGAGCACAAGGAATCGGATGGTGATCCGGCGGTCAAGGCCAAAATCCGACAACTCCGGATGGAACGTGGCCGCGCCCGCATGATGTCACGCGTACCTGAAGCAACTGTGGTCATCACCAACCCGACCCACTTTGCTGTGGCTCTGTCTTATGAAGAAGGCATGAACGCGCCAATTTGTGTTGCCAAAGGTGTCGATGCAATCGCCCTCAAAATCCGTGAAGTTGCAGAAAACACTGATGTGCCCGTCGTTGAAAATCCACCATTGGCGCGGGCCCTATATGCGACAGTGGAAATCGATGATCCGGTGCCGGAAGATCATTACAAGGCAGTTGCTGAAGTCATCGGCTTCGTGATGCGTCTGAAACCAAATTGATTCAAAATGTATGAAACGTACGCCAGATGCACAAAACCCGTGACAGAACGGGCATACGCAAATAAGTCTCTATAAGGTTTTACTTTATTGAAAACTGCCAGTGAGCCAGCAAAAATGCCTGCACGAGTAACAAAGTTCGGATTGTCGTGACAGACTCTCGTTCCAACAAAAAAATTGAACACGATAGCCAGCCAGGACCAGCGGGCGCGGTTGCGCATGGGCAAACGCGGATAAAGCGGCTCACAGTAGTTGTCGTTCTGCTGATCGTCTGTGTCGTCGGGCTGTTTTATGTTCCCAAGGAACATGCCGATCAATTGGTCATGGGCTTTCTGGGCATGTTTGCCACATTGGGGATCCTGAGCCTGTTTCTTTGGGCCCTTGGCGTGGTCGGAGAAAATCCGGATTCCGATGACAACAAATTGTCCCGACAGTTTGTCGATACATTGTCGGAAGGCATTTGTGTCACCGATAGTGCAGGTCGGATCGTGTATGCCAACCCGTCCTACAAGCAGCTTACGGGCGCTGACAATGTTGCTGCTCTGCGCAGCGTTGAAACCATTTTCAGTCGTGATCCTGATGCGGCGGACGCAATCTTCCGGCTGGGACAGATCATTCAGTTGAATCAATCCGCCGATGAGGAAATCCGCCTTCCGGTTTCCTTGAGCGCTGCAAATGGATTGACGGGAAAAGTTATTCCTGCGCGCACGGAAAATGGCTTTTGGTACAATGTTCAGGTGCGGCCGTTGCCGACTGAGGAGACCGCAAAACCGCTTCAGGTCTGGCGGGTTTCGGACATTACCAACAACCGTAAAACCCAGGAAAACATCTTTCAGGAGCTGCAGACCGCGATTGATTATCTGGATCATGCGCCCGTTGGCTTCCTGTCAATCAACCCGGACGGGCGACTTGCCTATCTCAACGCAACGCTGGCTGAGTGGCTTCAACTTGATATAGCCGAGGTTCGTCCTTCTGATCTGCATCTGTTTGATCTGGTCGATAATCAGGCAGCAGGTCATTTGCTGGCAGCCAATGGAACGCTGATAAAGCCGGCCAGCGAGACAATAGATCTGGATTTCATGGATGCCAATGGCCGAAGCGTCCCGGTTCGGCTGGTCCACCATGTGCCACAAAGCGCTGATGGTGTATTGGGCGCATCGCGCAGTGTGGTCATCAACCGGGCGCGAAGTGGTGATGCTTCCGATGCTCTGCGGGCCGCTGAGGTGCGGTTTTCACGCTTTTTCAACAACACGCCCATTGCGATTGCCTCTGTCACACGTGATCGGCGGCTGGGCCGCTGCAACGCGCGCTTTGTCCGATTGTTTGGCCCTGAATTTGTCGAAGGTCGACAGGTCGATCTGGTCAACAGCGTGGTTGAGCGCGACCGTCCCAATCTGCGCGCAGCCCTGACATCTGCGATCAATGGCCGGTCGGGAATCGAGCCCATTGAAGTCACGCTGGAAGGCTCGGGTGACCAATCTGCCAAGATTTACGTCAGTGGTGTGGAAGCCAATGACGATAATGAAGCGGCGATTATCTTTGCTCTGGAAACCACAGAACAACGCACGCTTGAAGAACAATTTGCGCAAAGCCAGAAAATGCAGGCTATTGGCCAGTTGGCCGGTGGCGTCGCCCATGATTTCAACAATGTCCTGACGGCCATTATCGGCTTTTCGGATTTGTTGCTGAACAGCCACAAGCCATCTGATCCGTCTTTCCAGGACATCATGAACATCAAACAGAACGCAAACCGCGCGGCTGGCCTGGTGCGGCAGTTGCTTGCCTTCTCGCGCCGTCAGACCTTGCGACCGCAAATTCTGCAACTCAGTGATGTGATGAGTGAAGTGTCAGTGATGCTGGATCGGCTTTTGGGCGAGAAAGTATCGCTGGAAGTGCGTCACGGCCGTGATTTGTGGCCTGTGAAGGCCGATCTGAACCAGTTTGAGCAGGTCATCATGAATCTGGCCGTGAACGCCAGAGACGCCATGCCGGAAGGTGGCACCGTAAAAGTCACCACGCGCAACATGACGGCGGACGAAGCCGGACGCCTGGGGCGTGCGGAAGTTCCTGCGGCCGAGTTTGTTCTGATTGAAGTGTCTGATACCGGAACGGGCATGCCTGTGGACGTTGTATCCAAAGTGTTTGAGCCGTTTTTCACCACCAAGGATGTGGGGCAGGGAACGGGCCTTGGCCTGTCCACTGTCTATGGTATTGTCAAGCAAACCGATGGCTTCATCTATGTTGACAGCGAAGTGGGTAAGGGCACCACATTCCGCATCATGCTGCCGCGCTATCTGGAAAAAGCGGGCGACGAAACGCTTGCGGAAGTCAAGAAAGCGCCCGAACACACCGATCTGACAGGGTCCGCCTGTGTGCTGCTGGTGGAAGATGAAGAGGCCGTACGTGCCTTTGCCGCCCGCGCGCTGGCATCTCGTGGCTATACTGTCCATGAGGCTTCAACGGGCACCGAAGCACTGGAGTTGATCGACGAGATTGATGAACAGATTGATCTGGTGATATCTGATGTGATGATGCCGGAAATGGATGGCCCGACATTGCTGAAGAAGCTGCGCGAAACCCAGCCGGATCTGAAAATCATCTTTGTCTCAGGCTATGCAGAAGATGCATTTGCAAAAAATCTTGAAGAGGGTGACAAGTTCTCATTCCTGCCCAAACCGTTTTCACTGAAGCAATTGGCAACAGCTGTCAAAGAAGCTCTGATAGATGATTAGAGCCTTTGTTGTTCATACGGAATCATTTGATGCCCCGGAAAGCGCTGCAGCTATTTGTGCGGCCAGAACAGCGTTGTTCTTGACCAGCGCGACATTGGTTTCCAGACTTCTTCCATCAGTCAGTTCAAAGATCCGCTGCAGCAGATAGGGCGTGACATCCTTGCCGCCTATGCCCGCCGCGCTTGCCTCTTCCAGTGCTTTTGAAATCAATGGCTCCAGGTCTTGTTGATCAATTTCTGCATTTGCGGGAACCGGGTTGGCTACAACCAGTCCGCCTTCCTGCCCAAGTACGGCGCGTGTTTGAATAAAATCAGCAATCTGCTCGGGCGTATCCAGCCGCAATGGGGAGGCAAGGCCGCTGTCACGTGACCAGAATGCAGGAAATGTATCGGTGCCGTAAGACAGCACCGGAACGCCGAGCGTCTCCAACATTTCCAGAGTTTTCGGCACGTCGAGAATCGCCTTGGCTCCGGCACAGACCACAGTGACTGCCGATTTCAGAAATTCCCCAAGGTCTGCTGAGATATCCATTGTTTCCGACACGCCGCGATGGACGCCGCCAAGCCCGCCGGTTGCAAACACCTTGATTCCGGCAAGCTGGGCGCAGATCATGGTTGCGGCCACCGTTGTGGAGCCAGCATCTCCCAGAACGAGTGCATGGGCCAAGTCCGCTCGAGACAGCTTGCGCACATCTTTCAGTTTTGCCAAACGCGTCAGATCATCTGATGAAATGCCAACCCTTATCTTGCCATCCATCACGGCAATGGTGGCGGGAACTGCACCGGCATCAAGAATGGTTTGTTCAACCGCCAGTGCTGTTTCCAGATTCTGCGGCCAGGGCATGCCATGGGTGATGATGGTTGATTCCAGAGCCACGACGGGTTTCCCGGATGCCAGTGCGGCCGCGACTGGTTGTGATATTTGCAGGAGCTGTGAAAGGGATTTAGTCATTCTGGATTCTTTCCTTGTCTGCCGCGATGGTCACAGAGCGCCAGTCTATGGCGGGGCAGGTGTCGTCTTCCTGCATGGCCAGCCGGGCGGCTGCATGAGCATGTTGGAGGATATTTTCAGCGGCTATAGCAGTCTTGCTGCACAATGCAAAAAGGCTGGCTGCCGCAAACATGTCGCCAGCTCCGGTCATGCGAAATCGCTGCCGTGACAAATCGTCTGCTTCTGTCAGATGCGCTACAGGCGCTTTGACAACCAATTGCATGTCTTGGTCAGGTATTTTGCGCGCAAATGCGCCGCGTTTGGCACCATCGCTGACAATACACAGGGGCAGTCCGATATTGACCAGTCCTTCGGCTGCTGATGCCGCATCCGCAAAGGGTGTGTCTGCAAGTGCCTCAGCTTCCTGTCGATTGCAGATGATGCCATCGATATGTGGCAGCAACGCGGTCAGATCAACGGCTTTGGCTGGAGAAACCACCACGAGAAACAATGGCCTGTCGCCTTTCAGGCTGGCTAATTCTGCCAGAGCAGGTGGGGCGATGTTGGTGTCGGCAATCCAGTGTGTGCAAATCGCACCGGCCAATGCAACCTGACGCGCCCATATCTCATTCATGTGCTCATGCAGCGCCATATCGGCAAGGCCTGCGATGACGTCACCTGACGGGTCATGCATTACGGTGTAGGTGGGCGTTGCGCCGCCGGGAAAAATGCAGTCAGGAATGATGTTAAGGCCGTCTTCGAGTAATTGTCTGCGCACTGTTTGCGCAGACGCATCATCGGAAAAAACCGAGGCAAACATCACCTGTGCCCCAAAATGTGCCAGATGTCTGGCGACATTTGCTGCAACGCCGCCAATTGTCTGCTGCCAATGGCCGGGATGCGATTGCCCTGGGTGAAAAGGGGTTTCGAAGAGGCCAACCCGATCGATCAGCGCGCCGCCGAACACGCAGAAAGAGGCTGATACCGACTGGTCCTCCAAACCCCGTGCTCTCGCAGCTAACGCCAATTCGCGCCTTTTATCCGTTTCAAGCGCCGTTCCAGAATGGTGACATTCTCTTCGGCTGATCCATTGGCGGACAAGGTGTTGTGAACTGCGGTCCAGAATTCGCTGCTGACGAGATTATAATTGTGCTTTGTGGCAGCGGCAGGCAGTTGAACTGCATTTTCCAGAATGCCTTTCCAACGCCGGATACCGGGCTGCTGGGTTGTGACATCCACATCATTGTACAATGCAATGATGGTTGGCAGTTTTCCCTGCTGAATGGCCCGTTGTTCCTGCACATCACTTGAGGCCAGATAGAGTGCAAGCGCAGTTGCTTCTTCAGGATGTGGTGTGTAACGCGACACCGCCACATTCCATCCGCCCAGTGTGGCAGCCGGGCTGGATCCGCCCTGGCCAATGGGCAGGCTCGTCATTTCGAACTGATCCTTCAGCGGGCCATTATCTGCTTTGCTGCTTGCAAATTCGTCAGACGTACCGCGGAAAAACACTGCATTGCCAGCATCCCAAACCTTTCGGGCATCTTCCTGGGTGTATTCAAGGACTGCCAATGGCGAAATGTCCCCGATCCAGGACAGGGCAATCTTCAATGCTTCAGCTGCTCTGGTGTTGTTGATGGATATCGTGCCATCCGGCTCTATAATCTGGCCGCCGCCATGGGATTTGATCCATTCCAGAGCATTTGCCGTCAAATCTTCACCCAGGGCGCCTGGAAAGACGAAGCCCGCCATTTCCAGATTGCCTTCAGCACGCTCGGCTTCCTGAATGCTGCGTGCAGTATCGACCATCTCCGACCAGCTTGCCGGGACAAAGGCCACATGTTTTTCCAGCAGATCCCTGCGGTAAAACAGAGCCGCCGCCTCGGCAAAGATCGGAAGGGCGAGTAATTTTCCATCGACAGTCTGCGATTCGATTGTCACGGGAAAGTGGGTCGGGATGACGGTGTCTGCGGCCACAGCCATATCCAGAAAATGCTCGGACAGCTGGGGGGCCCAGGTTGAGTCTGTCATATAGAGATCGATGTCTTCATTCTGCGCGTTCAGCCAAAGCGAATAGCGCTCGAATTGATCATTTGTATAGCGTGGCAGAGGGACGATTTCGACCTTGTTGCCGGTGCGGTCTTCATAGACGGCAAGATTGGCACGCAGAATTTGCAGGTCCCGACCTTCCCAGCCGGTGACAATTGACAAATCGACCGCCAGCGACGCGCTGACATTCCCGAAGGCCGCCATGAAAACAGCAGCAACTGCAAGGTATCTGTTGTGTAATCTCATACATCATTCCTCTCAAAACCGGACAATTGAAGCAGCTTTGGCTGCGTCAGGCATTCACTCTCGTGCACCGGATCAGATGTCAGAAGGTTTTCTATACAATGCTCTGCAGTTAATTGGGAGATTGTATTGCGGCTTTATGTACAACAAATTGGAGTCCGAACCAGACAACGGGTGGCAATGCATGGTTCAACAGGACAGGATCCAAATCGTAATTTGACCCGTTTAAAGCGCTTTGAGATGGCAAATGATGGTTGTATTCTTCAAAAACACATCAGCCGACCTGCTGCGATTAAATTTCCCACGTGAGATAGCTGCGGTTGTTGCAGTGCAGTACATTTTGACGGTTGACGGATTGCGTCCGGTCTTTTCCATTAGGCAATTGAAAGCGCTTTGAATCTGCTGCACAAAACTGCGTTTCAGTGAGCCACGATATTCGTATCTGGCTTCACGTCCTTGAGAAACTGAATATTTGGAACCATGAACCTACGTGAATTGGCCGAACATCTTTGCCTGTCGCAGACCACTGTCAGTCGGGCTTTAAATGGCTACCCGGAAGTCAGGGAAGCCACACGGTTGCGTGTCCAGACTGCAGCTGTCGAACTTGGCTACAGCGCGAATGCAAGCGCCCGGCGATTGGCCACAGGCCGGGCAGGCACGATCGGACTGCTGCTGACTGCCGACCAGAATCTGCTGCTTGATCCGCATTTTGTTGAATTTCTGGCCGGTGTTGGTGAGCATCTGGGGTCGAAAGATATTGATCTGCTGATTTCGGTCACCAAGCGGGACGGCGAGCGCGAGGCCTATCGGCGCATCGTTCGCGACGGGCGTGTGGACGGCATCATTCTGTCATCGCCGCGGCTTCAGGATCACAGGGTCGAGGATCTTCTTGACCTCAAATTTCCATTTGTCCTTCATGGCAGATCGGAATCAAACAGCCCCTATCCCTTTCTTGATATTGATAATGAGGGCGCATTTGCCAAGGCAACAGGCTTCCTGCTTGATCTTGGTCACCGGCGCATTGCTCTTATGAATTACAGTCCCAATGCCATGATGTTCGCCCGCCACCGGGAACTCGGCTATCGTCAGGCCTTGTCTGAACGCGATGTGACGATTGATCCGGACCTGTTGTGTGATGGCGATATGAACGAGGAAAACGGGTTCAGTTTTACCCAAAGCCTGCTGGATTTGCCAAATCCTCCGACCGCGATCCTGTGTTCCAGTACGTTGATGGCACTTGGCGCATCCCGTGCGATTGTCAGCAGGGGGTCGATCATCGGAACTGATGTTTCGCTGATCGCGCATGATGATGTGTTGCCTTTTCTGAAAGCGGAACAGATGCATCCGGCGTTGACGACGACACGGTCTTCCATCCGCCAGGCCGGGACCGAGATCAGCAAGATGATGCTGCAGCATGTGCGCATGCCGCATGCCCCACCTCAGCAAACCATATGGCCCGTGGAACTGGTTGTGCGTGAGTCAACCGGACCGGTTCCAACGCGCTGATCGTGGCCAGGAAAAAACCGGTCGCAATGCAGGCTGATTCTTTCGGCTGTCTGCTTCAGTGCAGACCTTGTCGGATTCAAAAAAACTGAAACCTGTCTGGACAAAAAAAGAACATACATGAAATAATTATTATATTTCAATGTGTTAAAACCCTATTGCCAAAATAGAACAAAACATGTACATTATTGGCAATTGCAACAACAGCGCCCGCATGAAACAAAGGGAATCAAATGGCTAATTCACTCAGAGTCGTCGATGGAGACGGAATGAATAATAAGACAAAAGCATTGGATGCTGCGCTTGGGCAGATCGAGCGCGCATTCGGCAAGGGCTCGATCATGCGGTTGGGTCAGGATAATGTGGTGGAGATTGAGACAATCTCGACCGGTTGTCTTGGTCTGGATATTGCGCTGGGTGTGGGCGGTCTTCCACGCGGGCGTGTTGTTGAAATCTATGGCCCGGAATCATCCGGCAAGACCACCATGACTCTGCATACGATTGCAGAGGCTCAGAAAGCCGGTGGTGTGTGTGCCTTTATCGATGCGGAGCATGCGCTTGATCCTATTTATGCCCGCAAGCTTGGTATCAATCTGGACGATCTTCTGATTTCGCAGCCCGATACTGGTGAGCAGGCGCTGGAAATCGCCGATACGCTGGTGCGGTCCGGTGCAATTGATGTGCTGGTGGTCGATTCCGTCGCAGCTCTGACGCCGCGCGCCGAGCTTGAAGGCGAAATGGGTGACTCATTGCCCGGTCTGCATGCCCGCTTGATGAGTCAGGCATTGCGCAAGCTGACTGCCTCGATCTCAAAATCAAACACCATGGTCATTTTCATCAACCAGATCCGTATGAAGATCGGTGTGATGTTCGGCAGCCCGGAAACCACGACCGGTGGTAATGCTCTTAAATTCTATGCTTCTGTGCGTCTCGATATTCGCCGCATCGGTGCCATCAAGGATCGTGATGAAGTGGTGGGCAACCAGACCCGCATCAAAGTGGTCAAGAACAAGCTTGCGCCGCCTTTCAAGCAGGTTGAATTCGACATCATGTATGGTTCGGGTGTTTCAAAGAATGGCGAATTGCTTGATCTGGGCGTAAAAGCCGGGATCGTCGAAAAATCGGGTTCCTGGTTCTCTTATGACAGCCAGCGTTTGGGGCAGGGCCGTGAGAATTCAAAACAGTTTCTTGCAGAAAACCCGGATTTGGCTCTGAAAATTGAAACAGCAATCCGCCAGAACGCTGGTATCATTGCCGAGAAACTCCTGGATGATGATCCACGCGAGGATGATGATGACGCGGAAGATGGTGGAGCTTTGAGCGCCTAGTCTCTTTCGAGAGGTTCAGACACCAGACATTCTGTTGACTGACCTCCTTGTTCATCTGCACTTGGAAAAGCCGCCTGTAAGGGGCGGCTTTTTTTGTTGAAGGTAGCGTCTCTGGATTTAATCGGGCTATAGACACATATTGACCTGATCGCTAAAACACCCGTCGATCCAAACTATCCTTGATCTTCAGAAGGATGCGCATGAATTTGCAGGATTGCCGAAAGGCAAATCTGGCGGGTTTGTAAGCCTCTTCGCAGAAAATGAAAGAAATTCTATGGCTGGCGTCAACGAAATCCGCTCGGCATTCCTCAATTTTTTTGAGAAAAACGGCCATAAGGTTCTGCCGTCCAGCCCGCTCGTGCCGCTGAATGATCCGACCTTGATGTTCACCAATGCCGGAATGGTCCAATTCAAGGATTTTTTCACCGGTGCAACGAAACCGGACGTCCCGCGTGCGGCGACTTCGCAGAAATGCGTGCGTGCAGGCGGCAAGCACAATGATCTGGACAATGTCGGCTATACCGCGCGTCACCACACGTTCTTTGAAATGTTGGGTAATTTTTCATTCGGTGATTATTTCAAGGAACAGGCGATCCATAATGCCTGGACCCTCATCACCGATGAATTCGGCCTGCCGAAAGACAAATTGCTGGTCACTGTTTACCATGAGGATGATGAGGCTTTCGATCTATGGAAAAAGATCGCCGGATTTCCGGATGAAAAGATCATCCGCATCGCGACCCAGGATAATTTCTGGGCGATGGGCGATACAGGTCCGTGCGGGCCGTGTTCTGAAATCTTCTTTGATCATGGAGAAAACATCTGGGGTGGTCCTCCGGGCAGTGCGGACGAAGATGGCGACCGCTTCATTGAAATCTGGAATCTTGTGTTCATGCAGTATGAACAGCTGACGCCGGATAATCGCGTCAATCTGCCAAAGCCGTCCATTGATACGGGAATGGGGCTGGAGCGAATTGCAGCTGTGCTGCAGGGCGTTCACAATAATTATGACATTGATCTGTTCAAGGCGCTGATTGCTGCCAGTGTCGAAGCGACGGGTGTGCCAGCTGATGCGGATCACCAATCGAGCCATCGGGTGATTGCTGATCATCTGCGCGCGACCAGCTTTTTGCTGGCCGATGGCGTCATGCCATCCAATGAGGGACGCGGCTATGTTCTGCGCCGCATCATGCGCCGCGCCATGCGCCATGCCAATCTTCTGGGTGCAGAGGATCCCTTGATCTACAAGCTGGTTCCCACTCTGGTGCGCGAAATGGGTCAGGCATTCCCCGAATTGCAGCGTGCGGAAGCCATGATAACCGAGACGCTTCGTATGGAAGAAGTCCGGTTTCGCAAAACGCTGTCTCGCGGCTTGTCTTTGCTGGATGAGGCCAGCCAGGACCTCAAGGCTGGCGATACTTTTGACGGTCGAACCGCGTTTACACTTTACGATACCTATGGATTTCCGCTGGACTTGACACAGGATGCCTTGCGGGCGCGGGAAATCGGTGTCGATACCGATGCGTTTGACGTTGCCATGAGCGAGCAGAAGACTTTGGCGCGTGCCAATTGGTCCGGCTCCGGAGATGCGGCTACTGAAACAGTGTGGCTGGAACTATCCGAGAAAATAGCACCTACAGAGTTTCTTGGCTATGAGCAGGAGCGTGCCGAAGGTCAATTGCTGGCAATCGTCAGGGATGGTGTATCTGTCGATACTGCGAACAGCGGTGACGTGGTTCAACTGGTGTTCAATCAGACGCCATTTTATGCCGAATCCGGTGGCCAGGTCGGTGACATGGGCACCATTCTTGTCGACGGGAAGATCAACATTGTCGTGAACGACGTGCAGAAGAAAGCCGGTGGCCTGTTTGTTCATCAGGGCAAAATAGGCGCGGGCGGGTCGGTATCTGTGGGCGACAGTGCAGCATTGCAGGTCGATAATGCCAGACGGTCCGATATCCGCAAAAACCATTCAGCGACCCATCTGGTGCATGAAGCTCTGCGCCGTGTTCTGGGGCCTCATGTGGCACAGAAGGGCTCCCGCGTTGCACCTGATAGTCTGCGGTTTGATTTCTCCCATCAAAAGGGCGTCTCCGATGAGGAGATGGCCAAGGTTGAAGCCATTGCCAATGATATCATCCTGCAAAGTGCACCTGTCACCACTCGTTTGATGGCGGTAGACGATGCGATTGAAGCAGGGGCCATGGCGTTGTTCGGTGAAAAATACGGCGATGAAGTTCGCGTTGTGTCGATGGGTACCAATCGGGATCCGAATGCGGAGCGCGAAGTCTATTCAGCCGAATTGTGCGGTGGAACACATGTCAGCAATACAGGCGAAATCGGATTGGTGGCAGTCACATCCGAAGGAGCCGTTGCGTCCGGCATACGGCGCATTGAGGCTCTGACAGGTTCGGCCGCCAGAAAGTATTTGAAACAACAGGAACAGCGCTTGCAGGATGTGGCTTACGCCTTGAAATCAACACCGGCAGATGCGGCCACACGGGTTGAGGCTCTGTTGGCTGATCGCAAACGGTTGGAAAAAGAATTGGGTGACGCGAGGGCCAAGCTTGCTCTCACCGGTCTGTCAGATGCTGCTGTTGACAAGGGTGATTTCAAATATCTTGGCCGGGTTGTGGAAGGTGTTGCGCCAAAAGACTTGCGTGGTCTGGTCGATCAGGCACGTCAGAAACTCGGCAGTTCTGTCGTGGTTCTAATTGCGGTTTCAGACGATGGAAAGGCTGCGGCATCTGTTGGCGTGTCTGCCGATATGACTGAGCGTTTCAGTGCGGTCGATCTGGTCAAGATTGTTGCAGCGGCGCTTGGCGGCAAAGGTGGTGGTGGCAAAGCTGATCTTGCCCAGGCTGGCGGGCCTAATGGAAAAGATGCGTCCAAGGCACTTGCAGCGGCTGAGTCTGCGCTTGGCTGAACCCTTTTGTGGCGACTTTACGACGATGGCGAAAGCTGCCTTGTCGGTTTTGCTTTGCGTGGAATGCGGCCATGCATGAAGCTGTGCCTGATGATGCGCAGAAACAGGCCATTGCACGTCACCTGCACAGGTGCAGATTATCGCGTTTTTGGGCGGCACAAGTTTTTCCAGTCTTCCCCTACCAATTGTTCAAAAACTGCGTTTGAATATGTGGAAACACAGTTCAAACGTTTCGTTTTTCAATCAAAATTATCTGTGTGCTCCAAGGGGTGTAACGGAATGAAGACTTCAATTTTTGCAGCTTTTGTCGTGACAGCAAGCCTGTTTGTCGCTTCATCAGCCGATGCTCAAATTTCGATCGGAATCGCTGGCCCGATGGATGGTCAGTACACATCATTTGGCGCACAGATGCGCATTGGTGCAGAACAGGCTGTTGCCGATATCAATGCTGCAGGCGGTGTTCTTGGCGAGCAACTGGTCTTGCAGATTGGCGATGATGCCTGTGACCCAAAACAGGCGGTCGCTGTGGCGAATCAAATGGTTGCCTCAGGGGTTGTGTTCGTCGCCGGGCATTTTTGTTCAAGTTCCTCCATTCCGGCATCGGCGGTTTATTTTGAAGAGGGCATCATTCAAATTTCGCCTGCTTCCATCAATCCAAAGCTGACGGATGAACGCCCCGGTGGACCGGATGGCGGCACCTATCGTGTCAGTGGCCGAGATGATGAGCAGGGTGCTGCTGCAGGTGCTTATCTCAGCGAAATTTTTGCTGACAGGAAAGTGGCGTTTGTCCACGACAAGACTGATTACGGCAAGGGTTTGGCCGAGGCGACCAAAGCTGCGTTCGAGGCGGGTGGCGGCACAGCCACATTCTTTGAGTCCTACAATGTGGGTGAGAGAGACTATTCGGCTCTTGTATCCAAGCTGCAGCAGGAAGATGTCGATGCGCTTTATGTGGGCGGCTATCACACCGAGGCGGGTCTGATGGTTCGCCAGATGCGCGAACAGGGTATGGATACTGTTCTGATATCTGGCGATGCGCTGATGACCGATGAATTCTGGGAACTCACCGGAGATGCTGGCGAAGGCACGCTGATGACGTTCTCGCCGAATCCGGAAAACAACCCGCAAGCGGCTGATGTCGTCCGGTCTCTGAAGGACGCTGGAAAAACAACCGAGGGCTATGTGCTCTACACCTATGCTGCAATTCAGACCTGGGCACAGGCAGTGGAGGCCGCCGGATCGACCGACTATCAAGCCGTCCGCAAAGCCCTGAATGCCGGCGAATTCAACACTGTGTTGGGCACTTTTGCATTTGATGCCAAGGGCGATATTTCTCTGCCGGGTTACGTTTTCTACCAGTGGTCCGATGGCGCATATGAGCAGATCAACTGAGACCGATCTGATTTTTGCATGAGAGCGTGGTTGCAAAGCCGGGGCTTTTTTGTGAATGCTTGCCATTATGAAATCGGCACTTGATAGAATTCTCGTTGGCCATGCAGATGATGACACCATACGCACTGGTGTCACAGTGCTTTTGTGTGACCGTCCCACACTTGCCGCTGTCCATGTGATGGGCGCTGCACCTGGCACCCGTGAGACCGATTTGCTGGCGGCTGAAAACACCGTGACTCACATTGATGCCATCGTTCTGTCTGGCGGTTCTGTATTTGGTCTGGATGCTGCAGGCGGGGTGGTTGATACGCTGCGGCAACAGGGTCGGGGTTTTCCGGTCGGTGATCAGACCGTCCCGATTGTTCCCTCTGCGATCCTTTATGATCTTGGCAATGGCGGACGAAAGGACTGGACTGGACAATCACCCTATTCAGCCCTCGGGCGCAAGGCACTGCGCGCAGCGTCAGATATGTTTCAGATGGGCGGCGTGGGCGCGGGCTTTGGGGCGACCACTGCGAATCTGCGTGGCGGCTTCGGTTATGCCGAGATGCAGCTTGCCGATGATGTGTATGTTTGCGCCTATGTTGCGGTGAATGCCGTTGGTCAGGTGACAATGGGAACCGGCCCGCATTTCTGGGCGGCACCGTTTGAAGAGGACCGCGAATTTGGCGGTCTGGGCACAGCTGAAATCACGCCGAACCTGACCAAAGTCAGGGTCAAGAAACCATTGAAGAGAGCGTTGACCGCGGTTGAAAACACCACCATTGGCGTCATTGCAACAAATGCCAAACTGAGCCGTGGCCAGACCAAGCGGCTGGCAATGAGCGCGCATGATGGCTATGCCCGTGCGATCTGGCCCTGCCATACACCGATGGATGGGGATGTGGTGTTCGGACTGTCCACAGAGGAGCGGCCGGCGCCGGATCTGATCCTGCTGAATGCAGCTGCTGCCAGTACCATGTCTCGTGCAATCGCAATTGCAGTTTACAATACAACCAGCCGCCCGGATGATACGTTGCCCAGTTGGGAAGCAAAGTTCGATTTATGACAGGATCGAGCACATTGTCTGCCTGTGTCCTCTGTGGTATCCGCCACGCACCCATTGCCTTGACATGAAACCCAGGATTTTATCATGAGCCGTCCCATGCTGATTGCCCCTTCCATATTGGCTGCGGATTTTTCCCGGCTTGGCGATGAAGTGCGCGCTATTGATGAAGCGGGCTGTGACTGGGTTCATGTGGATGTGATGGATGGGCATTTTGTGCCAAATATTTCATTCGGCGCGATTGCTGTGAAAGCAGTGCGGCCCGTGACCCGGAAAATTCTGGATGTGCATCTCATGATTGCGCCGTGTGATCTCTTTCTTGAAGAGTTTGCGGCAGCCGGTGCTGATATCATTACGGTGCATGCAGAGGCTGGCCCGCATCTTGACCGCTCCTTGCAGTCCATCAAGGCCTTGGGCAAAAAGGCCGGGGTGTCGCTTAATCCGGGCACACCGGAATCTGTTCTTGAATATGTGCTGGACCGGCTGGACCTCATTCTGGTGATGACAGTCAATCCGGGTTTTGGTGGTCAGGCCTTTATTCCGGCAACGGCAGAGAAGGTCCGCCGTATCCGCTCAATGGTGGGGGGCCGCGATATTGATATTCAGGTCGATGGCGGTATCACGCCGGAAACCGTTCCGTTTGTCGCGGCAGCGGGCGCGAATGTTTTTGTTGCGGGCTCCGCAGTGTATAAAGGTGAGGGAGTCGACGACTATCGCGCCAATATCAGCGCCATTCGCGCTGCTGCACAGGCTGCAGGAAAGGATTGAATTCATGATGTCCGCTACGCGAATTTCCAGATGTTTCATCACCGTCCTTGCCGGGCTTCTGATTTCACAAGCGTCTGCCGCTGATTTGGCCGAATTGGGATCGACCGGTTTTTCTGACGATGGCGCTTACTTCGCCTTCGAGCAGTATGGCATTCAGGATGGCTCAGGCTTTCCCTATTCCAGCATCACCATTGTTGATGTAAAATCAGATTCCTGGGTCGCGGGAACGCCGATTGATGTCGTCTTGGACGAGGAGTCTTCATCGCCCAATCAAGCACGTGCCCGGGCCCAGCAACAGGCGTCGGCCTTGCTGTCGCAATATGGGGTGAAATCAAGCAATGGTGTGCTGGTGGCCCATAATCCGGTCAGCGAATTATCGGCTGATCCCAAGAATGTTATCTTCCGTCCGGTCAAGACAACGATGGAAATCGGACCACCCATTGAGGTTCAGCTGGATGCGTTTGAACTGTCTGCAGGCTCCGATTGTACGGTTTTCGGAACGACATATGGCTTCCGACTTTTGCTGTCGACTCCGGGGCAGGTGAAGATTTTGCATGAAGATACCAGAATTCCAAGCAGCCGGGGCTGCCCGCTGGATTACCGGATTGATCAGGTCTACGCACACAGACTGCCGGGTGGGGCGGTTGCCCTGGCCATAATGCTGGTCATGAATACGCCGGGCTTTGAAGGGCCTGACGGCAATTATCTGGCATTCACCACCGAGGTTGCTTGGTAAGCATCAGCGTTCGCTGGTGGGCTGTTCCGGGACGCCGAAGGCCGGGTTTGCGCGCTCGCTGGGCATCGTTACAGCCCACTTGTGGTCATAAAGCTGTACTTTGGAATTGAGACACATCGCAGGCTCTGATAGGAAGGCGTGACTCCCTCCAAACAACAGGACTTCTTCATGGTACCGCGCTATTCCCGAGCTGAAATGGTTTCAATCTGGTCGCCGGAAACAAAATTCCGTATCTGGTTTGAAATTGAGGCGCATGCCTGTGATGCGCTTGCCAAACTGGGTGTCATTCCTGAAAGCGCTGCACGAACGATCTGGGAAAAGGGTGGCGCAGCCGAGTTTGATGTTGCTCGCATTGACGAGATCGAGCGTGAAACCAAGCACGATGTTATCGCGTTTCTGACGCATCTGGCTGAAATTGTGGGCCCGGATGCGCGCTTCGTGCATCAGGGCATGACCTCTTCTGACGTTCTGGACACCTGTTTCAGCGTCCAGTTGACGCGATCAGCTGATTTGCTGCTTGCTGACATGGACGCTTTGCTGGCTGCGCTGAAAAAGCGTGCGTTTGAGCACAAGATGACGGTTTGCATCGGACGCTCTCATGCAATTCATGCTGAGCCCGTGACATTTGGTTTGAAATTGGCCGGTGCTTACGCGGAATTTGCACGGTGCCGAGACCGGTTGGTCGCAGCCCGCGCTGAAATCGCCACTTGCGCAATTTCCGGAGCCGTTGGCACCTTTGCCCATATCGAGCCGGATGTTGAAGAACATGTGGCGCAGGCCATGGGGCTGACACCGGAACCGGTGTCGACACAGGTCATCCCGCGTGACCGCCACGCCATGTTTTTTGCCACACTGGGTGTTGTAGCCTCATCCATTGAGCGCCTGGCAACAGAAATTCGCCATCTTCAGCGTACAGAGGTTCTGGAAGCAGAGGAGTATTTTGCCCCCGGTCAGAAGGGCTCTTCAGCCATGCCGCACAAGCGCAATCCGGTGCTGACGGAAAACCTCACGGGTCTGGCTCGTATGGTGCGCAGTTATGCGCTGCCTGCCATGGAAAATGTAGCGCTTTGGCATGAACGGGATATTTCCCATTCTTCAGTGGAACGCATGATCGGGCCTGATGCGACAATCACACTGGATTTTGCGCTGGCGCGGCTGACCGGTGTGATTGATAAATTGCTGGTCTATCCGGAACGCATGCTTGCCAATGCGGAAGCCATGGGCGGTTTGATCTTTTCGCAGCGTATTTTGCTGGCGCTGACACAGGCGGGTTTGTCCCGAGAGGACTCCTATCGTCTGGTACAGCGTAACGCGATGAAGGTCTGGGATAATTATCAGGCGCGCAAGCCGGTGGCGGCGGATCAGTTTTTGCAGGAACTGAAACAGGACGAAGATGTTGCCAAAGCATTGAGTGCCGAGGAGATCGAGAAAGAGTTCGATATGGCAACGCATACACGACACGTGGATACGATCTTCAAACGCGTCTTTGGAGATGTTGCATGAAAACTGGCGAACTCGATATTCTGATATTGCCGGGCCTTGGCGGTGGCACAGATGACCACTGGTACCGGCGCTGGAACAGCAAATTGAAAACAGCCCGGATTGTTGATCAGGAGGACTGGTTGACACCCGATCCGGACGCCTGGACACAAAACATTGTGGACGCGGCAAAAGCTGCTGACAGGCCGGTTTTCTTGCTTGCTCACAGTCTTGGTGCGGTTGCTCTGACCCATGCGGCACAGCAATTATCAGATACCAATATCGCGGGCGCAATGCTGGTGGCGATGCCGGATTTGCCGACTGTTCAGGAATTGATCCCGGAAACCGCAGGGTTCTTGCCAATCCCCACCGCACCATTATCGTTTCCATCCTTGATGGTGGCCAGCCGCAATGACCCCTATAGCAGCTATGAAAAGGCGGAGGAAAGAGCGCTGGATCTGGGATCATTGCTGATAGATGCCGGAGATCACGGACATATCAATGATGAAAGTGGCCATGGACCCTGGCCGGAGGGGCTGATGGCCCTGTCCAAATTCCTCAACAGAATTTAGAATTTAGCGCTTCAGTCCTGTGCTTCAGACAGGAGTTGTGCCGCGCCGCGTGCAATGGCTCCGCCATCAGTGCTCAGTGCACACAGCCGGTAGCCCAAGGATCGGGACAGTTTCAGTTGCTCTGGCAAGATCGCAAATATGCAGGGAATCTTGCCTGCTGCAATCGTACGGGCGGCGATATCTTCAATGACGCTGATGGTGTTTTCACCGAATTGATTGATTTCTGCCCCATCGGAAAATGTGACAGATAGATCCGAGGGGCCGACGAAAACTCCATCAATGCCGGGCACTGCGAGAATGGCGTCCAGATTGTCCAGCGCTTCGCGTGTTTCGATCATGGCAATCGCCAGTGTTTCGTCATTCGCACTGGTTAGATAAGTGCTCTGGTCATGTTGACCCGTCACCAGCATGGCACGGCCAGGACCCCAGCTGCGCGCGCCCACAGGGGGGAACTTCATGGCACCAGCAAAGGCCTTGGCATCTTCAACAGTGTTGATCATGGGTGCGATGACAGCAGCCGCGCCCATATCCAGTGCGCGGCTGGCGGTGCCCCATTCGCCGACAGGAATGCGGACAATTAGACGCTGACCCAGCATTTTAGCGGACGCAACGCATGTCAGGGTGCTGGAAATGTCATGAAATCCATGCTGCATATCCAGCGTCACGGTGTGATACCCGGCAGTCAGCAGTGCCTCAACCACCAGCCCGTTCGGGATCCCGCTCCAGGCCGTGATGATGTCCTTGCCGGATTTCAGTTCGGATACAAAATCCTGCGCCATAAAATTATCGCCAACCAAGAGAGTCTGCAGTGGTTATTTGGTGGATTCGATCTGTTGCACGGCAACTGCCATCAGATTTACCATTTTTTCGCGCAGTTCCTGATCAGAAACGGCAACATTGCCTTGGTCGAAATCGGCACGCACTTTGCGAAAGACATCCTCATCGCCAGGTTCGTCGAAATCAGACGCAATGACGGCACCGGCATATTCGGTGGCCTTTTCTCCAGCAAGACCCAGCTTTTCAGCAGCCCACAAGCCCAGAAGCTTGTTTCTGCGGGCTTCTGACTTGAACCGAAGCTCTTCGTCATGGGCAAATTTACTTTCATAGGCGTCTTTGCGTTTGTCAAAAGTCGTCATATCGATTCTCTTTGCGGCAGGAATTCAGATGTAAACTCAGAATTGTGTATTGTGCATATCGTTGCCGGACCATCCACCGCAAGGGACAAAGATGGAAAATGGCGTAAAAATTGAAAATACAGCCTGTGGAGCATGTGCATTTGCGTCCGGGTGATTGTCACTGGCCTGTGTTTCCTCTAGTGTCCTGCAAAATAATCTATGCGGGTATCAGCGTGGTATTCGCCCCTTTTTTCCTCACAGGTTACAGCGATATGAACCGTCGACGCCGTATTTACGAAGGCAAGGCAAAAATCCTCTATGAGGGTCCTGAACCCGGTACGCTGATTCAGCATTTCAAGGATGATGCGACCGCATTCAATGCCAAAAAGCGCGAAGTGATTGATGGCAAGGGTGTGCTCAACAACCGTATTTCCGAGCATATTTTTGAAAACCTCAATCGCATTGGAATTCCAACCCACTTCATCAAGCGCATCAACATGCGAGAGCAGCTGATCCGCGAAGTCGAGATCATTCCGCTTGAAGTTGTTGTGCGCAATGTCGCTGCCGGGTCGATTGCAACCCGTCTTGGTCTGGAAGAAGGCACAGCGTTACCCCGATCCATCATCGAGTTCTATTACAAGAATGATGAATTGAATGATCCGCTGGTGTCCGAGGAGCATGTCACGGCCTTTGGATGGGCAGCTCCCCCCGAGATTGACGACATGATGTCGATGGCCATCCGGATTAATGATTTTCTGGTTGGATTGTTCATCGGCGCGGGTATTCAGTTGATTGATTTCAAGATTGAATTTGGTCGGCTGTGGGAAGGTGATCTGATGCGCATTGTGCTGGCTGATGAGATTTCGCCTGATTCCTGTCGTCTTTGGGATGCAAAGACGCAGGAAAAGATGGACAAGGATCGGTTTCGGCGTGACATGGGCGGCGTGCTGGAAGCCTATCAGACAGTTGCCCGTCGACTTGGAATTTTGAACGATAATGAACGGCCACACGGCTCCGGCCCGGTTCTGGTCAAATAGGTCTGATTTATGAAAGCTCGTGTAGTCGTTACGCTTAAGAACGGTGTTCTTGATCCGCAAGGGAATGCGATTGAGGGCGCGCTGGATGCGCTGTCCTTCCAGGGAATCCAGTCCGTGCGTCAGGGCAAGGTGTTTGATGTGGAACTGGACACTGATGATGCCGATGAGGCGCGGAAAACCCTGACCGCCATTTGTGAAAAACTATTGGCCAATACTGTCATTGAGGACTTCGAGATCAACCTATGAAATCAGCGGTTCTCATTTTCCCGGGCTCAAATCGTGACCGGGATATCATCAGGGCACTGGAAGTTGTCAGTGGTCAGAAACCGGCGCTGGTCTGGCATCAGGAGACAACAATTCCCGATGTTGATCTGATTGTGCTGCCTGGTGGGTTCTCCTACGGTGATTATTTGCGCGCCGGTGCGATTGCCGCCCGTTCGCCTGTGATGAGTGATTTGCAGCGCCATGCGGATCGCGGCACCCGAATCCTCGGCGTGTGCAATGGATTTCAAATTCTGACGGAAGCCGGATTGTTGCCAGGCTCATTGATGCGCAATGCCGGGCTGAATTTTGTGTGCAAAACCGTGCAACTTGAAGCAAGCAATGCAAACACCGTGTTTTCGCGTCAGTATCAACAGGGCGAGATTTTCGACTGTCCTGTCGCACATCATGACGGCAATTACTTTGCCGACGCGCGGACATTGGATGCATTGGAAGCGAATAATCGGGTCGTGTTCCGCTATGCAAATGGAACCAATCCGAACGGGTCATTGAACGATATTGCCGGTATCATGAACGAAACCGGGACTGTCATGGGGATGATGCCCCACCCGGAAAATCTGATTGAGGAACTTCATGGCGGCGTCTCCGGACGTGGCGTATTCACCAGTCTGTTGGAGGCCGCATGACCCGTAAGGTACTTTCCGTTACCGTGTTGTTGCTGGCTCTGCCACTGGCTGGTTGCCTCGATACAAAGTCCTATGAGCGCGGTCCTGGCCCGAAATACGGACTGGCCACTTTGATGAGTGATCAGATTCGCAAGTGCTGGTTTGGCGCCGGTGGTTCCGGATTTTCCGAATATGCGGCTGAAAGTGATGTCAATCCGGTGTTTAACCGGGCCAGAATTCTTCTGGTTCCAAAGAATGATCTGGAAGCAAAGCCGCTTCTGATTGTTGAGGCAATTGACAAGAATAATACGCAGGCCACTGTATCGGCCTATGGTCCGTTGATGCAGGGCGCGCAGGGCGCACGCATCAGTGCGGATCTGAAACGTTGGACCAGTGGATCGCAGGCCTGTAGCTGATGTTACCTACATTCAATAATAATGCTCCCATCACCCCGGAGTTGGTGGAAAGCCACGGTCTCAATTCAGAAGAATATGCGCATATTCTTGAGCTGACCGGACGCACGCCAACCATCACGGAACTCGGCATTTTCTCAGCGATGTGGAACGAGCACTGTTCCTATAAATCTTCGAAAAAATGGTTGAAGACACTTCCTGTCACCGGCCCCTGTGTCGTCTATGGTCCCGGCGAGAATGCGGGCGTGGTCGATATTGGAGACGGTCAGGTGGCTGTTTTCAAAATGGAAAGCCACAATCACCCCTCCTTCATCGAGCCCTATCAGGGGGCGGCGACCGGCGTCGGTGGCATTCTGCGTGATGTGTTCACAATGGGCGCGCGGCCAGTCGCAGCCATGAATGCCTTGCGGTTCGGTGCGCCAGAGCATTCCAAAACCCGCCATCTGGTGGCAGGTGTGGTTGCCGGTGTCGGTGGCTACGGCAATTGTTTCGGTGTGCCAACGGTCGGCGGTGAAGTGAATTTTCACGCCCGCTACAATGGCAATATTCTGGTCAATGCGTTCGCTCTTGGCGTTGCCAATCGCGATGGCATCTTCACCTCTCAGGCCGAAGGTGTCGGTCTGCCGGTGGTGTATCTTGGTGCCAAAACCGGACGTGACGGAGTTGGCGGTGCCACCATGGCATCAGCCGAATTTGATGATCAGATCGAGGAAAAGCGCCCCACGGTTCAGGTGGGCGATCCCTTTACGGAAAAGTGCCTTCTGGAAGCCTGTCTTGAACTCATGGCGACCGGCGCAGTGATTGCGATTCAGGATATGGGCGCTGCGGGTCTGACCTGTTCTGCTGTGGAAATGGGTGCCAGCGGAAATCTTGGTATTTCGCTGGATCTCGACAAAGTGCCCTGCCGTGAAGAGCGCATGAGCGCTTATGAGATGATGCTGTCGGAAAGTCAGGAACGCATGCTGATGGTTCTGGAGCCCAGCAAACAGGCAGTTGCCGAAGCCATTTTCATCAAGTGGGGCCTGGATTTTGCAATTGTCGGCGAGACGACAGATGATTTGCGGTTCAAAATTCATCACCATGGTGCGTTGGTGGCTGACTTGCCAATCAAAGAACTGGGCGATGAAGCGCCGGAATATGACCGGCCCTGGATTGCGCCCACACCTGCGGCTCCACTTTCAGATATTCCTGTTCTGGCAGATCCGATTGAGGCGCTGAAGACGATGATCAGCTCGCCTGATATGGCTTCGAAGCGCTGGATTACCGAGCAGTATGATTGTCTCATTCAGGGCAACTCGGCGCAGTTGCCGGGCGGAGATGCCGGTGTGATACGTGTCGAGGGCACTCAGAAAGCCCTGGCCATGACCAGTGATGTGACGCCGCGTTATTGTGAGGCTGACCCGTTTGAAGGTGGCAAACAGGCGGTGGCGGAAGCCTGGCGCAATCTGACGGCTGTTGGTGCGACGCCATTGGCCATTACCGACAATCTCAATTTCGGCAATCCGCAGCGCCCTGAAATCATGGGCCAGTTTGTGCGGGCCATTGAAGGTATTGGCGAGGCCTGCAGGGCTTTGGAATTTCCGGTCGTGTCGGGTAACGTGTCGCTTTACAATGAAACCAATGGGGAAGGCATTTTGCCAACACCCACGATTGGTGGTGTCGGCCTTCTGACTGATTGGACCCAGATGGCAAGGCTTGCCTTTGCCAATGCGGGTGATGTGATCATTCTGGTCGGTCGCACCGGAACCCATTTGGGCCAGTCGATCTATCTGCGCGAAGTTCATCAATTGGAAGCAGGTCCTGCACCCAGTGTCGATCTGGCGGAAGAACGCCGTAATGGCGATTTTGTCCGGTCACAGATACTGGATGGTTGTGTGACAGCGTGTCATGACATTTCCGATGGTGGTCTGCTGGTTGCTGTTGCTGAAATGGCTATGGCTGGCGGGAAGGGGGCTGATTTGGCCGAACTTTCGAATGCCAGTGCAGAAAGTCTTTTTGGCGAAGATCAGGCGCGTTATGTGCTGACGGTCCGCCCTGAGAAAGTCGCGGCACTCTTGGAAAGTGCTGATGCTCTCGAAATTCCGGCGATGCAGATCGGGATTGTTGGTGGTCAGGAATTGAAACTTGCTGACAATCACTCCATATCTTTAGAATTGCTGAAACAAACACATGAAAGCTGGTTGCCGGGTTACATGTCTGGCACAAAGGCGTAGAGTTACGCATCGAAACTAAGGGTTTTCTGTCCATGCCAATGAATGCCAATGATATTGAAGTGATGATCAAGGCCGCGCTTCCGGATGCTGTTGTTACAATCCGAGATCTTGCCGGTGATGGCGATCATTATGCGGCCGAAATCGTGTCAGAAAGCTTCCGCGGCAAATCGCGTGTTCAGCAACACCAGATGGTTTATCAGGCGCTGCAAGGCAATATGGGCGGTGCTCTGCATGCCCTTGCGCTGCAAACCAGCGCACCCGAATAAGAAAGATCAGGAGCAGTTCTATGAGTGATATTAACAGCTGGATTGACAGCGAAGTAAAATCAGGCGACGTGGTGCTGTTCATGAAAGGCACCCCCAATTTCCCACAATGTGGTTTCTCAGGCCAGCTGGTTCAGATTCTGGATTATCTTGGCGTGGACTACAAGGGCGTCAACGTTCTGGACAATGACGAGTTGCGCCAGGGCATCAAGGATTATGCCCAGTGGCCCACAATCCCTCAGCTTTACGTCAAGGGTGAGTTTCTGGGTGGCTGCGATATTGTCCGGGAAATGTTCCAGGCCAACGAACTTCAGGATCACCTGAAAGGTGCCGGAATAACAATCCGCGAAACAGCCTGATACGCAACAAAATATTCTGATTCAAACCGCAGCAGGGCAGACGCTCTGCTGCGGTTTTTTTGTGTGCATTTGATGATTTTACAGGGCAGTGCACAAACAAAAACCCCGCCACAAGGGGCGGGGTTTTAAAAATTCGATGAAACTGGTTATTAGCGCGAGTAAAACTCGACCACCAGGTTTGGCTCCATGACGACCGGGAAGGGCACGTCAGCCAGAAGTGGGATGCGGTTATATTGCGCAGCCATCTTGCTGTAATCAACGGTCAGATATTCCGGAACATCACGTTCTGCCAGATCGGTTGCTTCCAGAACCATAACCAATTCGCGGGACTTTTCGCGAATTTCAACAACGTCACCAATCTTAACACGATAGCTAGGAATGTTGACGCGCTGTCCATTGACCTTAATATGGCCGTGGTTGATGAACTGACGGGACGCAAAAACGGTTGGCACGAATTTGGCGCGATAGACGATCGCATCCAGACGACTTTCCAGAAGGCCAATCAGATTTTCCGATGTATCACCGCGCAGACGTGTCGCTTCTGCATAGATGCGACGGAACTGCTTTTCGGTGATGTTACCGTAGTAACCTTTCAGCTTCTGCTTGGCACGCAACTGCGTACCGAAATCAGAGAGTTTGCCTTTACGGCGCTGGCCGTGCTGGCCTGGGCCATAGTCGCGACGATTTACCGGGCTCTTTGGACGACCCCAGATGTTTTCGCCCATACGGCGATCAATTTTATATTTAGACGAATTGCGCTTGCTCATCGTGTTTCCTGTTTAAAGTGTTTCAAGGAAACGCGCCTTCCTTTGCAAAGCTATTGACTTTGCCGACAGGGAGAAAAAGCGAAGCGCTCACTTCTCCCACAGGTGCGTAACAAAAATACGGGGCCAAGGACCCCGCATTTGCAGGCGTTGTTTAGTCATTCAACCCTGGTCTGTCAAGCTGGAACCTGATTGAGCGGTCAGCTTTTCCCACACCCTTTGCACACGTTGTTCGCTGCCTGGCTGGCTGCTGAGAACTTCAAAGCTTCCAGAGCCTTCAACCGCGCCTGTTGCCCCAAGAACTTTCCCCACCTGCCGTGCAATGGCGGTGCTCGGGTCAAGCCAGTGGACCGGCCATGGCGCGAGTTGCTGGAACAAGCCTTTCAAAAGCGGGAAATGGGTGCAGGCCAGAACAATACTGTCAGTTTGAGTTCCGTTGGATGCCCGTTTGAAACAGGGTTCAAGTTCATCACCGATTGCAGCTTTCAGCTTCGGCGAGGCCCCTTCCAGAAACCACTGCTCAACCAGACCAGCCAAATTGGGGCTTCCGACCAAGGCGACATCGATGTCCCTGGCAAATTCCCTCAGCAAACCATGGGTGTAATCGCGTGTGACCGTTCCCGGGGTGGCCAGAACACTGATCATCTTTGTCTGAGTAATGGCGGCTGCTGGCTTGATGGCCGGGACGGTTCCGACGAAGGGCAGCTCAAATTTTGCCCTTAAACCGGGGAGTATCAGGGTGGATGCGGTGTTGCAGGCAATTACCACCGCGTCGGGCTGACAGGCCTCTATCCAGGCTGAAATCTGACCCATCAGATGATCCTGCAGATCATTCTGCGCCCAGTCTCCATATGGAAAAGCCGCGTAATCAGCACAATAGATCATCGAAACCGACGGAAATTGTTGACGAATGGCGTGTGCGACGGACAGTCCGCCCAGGCCGGAGTCAACAACGAGAATTCGAGCGCGGCTCATTTCGAATCTGTTGCCTTTGATTCCGCCAGTTGCGCGTCCGCTGCTTGACGGCGCGGAGTGTTGCGGGTTCTTCGGCCTTCCAGCGCACCGACGATGCCACGCAAGATGGTGACATCACGCTCAGTGTAACCGGCCTTTTGAAACAGGGCGCGCAAAGTGCTCACCATGTGGCTCTTCTTTTCTGGCGGGCGAAAGAAATTGGCCGATTCCAGAGCACCTTCCAGATGCTGAAAGAATCCGATCAGATCTTCCTTCGGGGCAGGTGGTGCGCTCAATGCTTCAAACTGGAGAGGCTCAACGTCACCACTGTCTGTTCGCATCCATTCATATGACATCAGCAACACGGCCTGAGCTATATTCAGCGAGGCGAAGGCGGGATTGACCGGAAAGGTGACGATCTGGTCGGCCAGTGCGATCTCTTCATTGGTCAGGCCTGTGCGCTCGCGCCCGAACAGAATGCCGCAATTCTGTCCGCTGGAAATGTGTTGTCGTGCGTTTTTCATCGCAGCTTCCGGGCCGCTGACAGATACGAACATATCTCTGGGGCGCGCCGTTGTCGCATAGATCAGACTGAGCCCTGACAGGGCTTCTTCGACCGTTTCGAAAATCTGTGCGTTATCGATGACATGATCCGCTTTCGCAGAAGCGTTTTTCGCCCGTTCACTGGGCCAACCATCGCGTGGATTGACAATACGCAGTTCGGACAGTCCAAAATTTGCCATCGCACGGGCCGCTGTGCCGATGTTTTCGCCCAATTGCGGCTCCACGAGAATAATTGTCGGTCCCCCGGTGATCATTTTTGCTTTTGAATTTGTTCCGGCCATTCGAATTCCCGTCATATGGGCAAGTGGAAGTCTGGATTTGCTAAAGCGATGGTGCTTCCTTGGCAAGGGGCGGGTCTGAATTCAATCTGTCAAATGCGTCTCAATAAATCACACCTGCTCTGGAGACGAATTCACAAATCAACTTTCGGAGGTCTTTCGGCCTTGGGAAGAGGGTGCTATAGGAACGCCGTATTCACACATTTTATGTTGCCGGACCGTATTCTAGAACATGGTCATGGCGTTGGGCCCGTAAGCTTAAGGAAAATCAAATATGGCTAAAATCAAGGTTGCCAATCCGGTTGTTGAACTGGATGGGGACGAGATGACACGTATCATCTGGCAGTTCATCAAAGACAAGCTGATCCATCCCTATCTCGATATTGATCTGAAATATTATGATCTGGGCATGGAATATCGTGATGAGACCGATGATCAGGTCACGATTGATGCTGCCAATGCGATCAAGAAATATGGTGTTGGCGTCAAATGTGCCACCATTACACCTGATGAAGATCGTGTTGAGGAATTTGGCCTCAAGAAAATGTGGCGCTCTCCAAACGGCACAATCCGCAACATTCTGGGTGGTGTGGTATTCCGTGAGCCGATCATCTGCGAAAACGTACCGCGTTTGGTGCCAGGTTGGACCCAGCCTATCGTCATCGGCCGTCATGCGTTCGGCGATCAATATCGCGCAACGGATTTCCGGGTGCCTGGCAAAGGCAAACTGACCATGAAGTTTGAAGGCGACGACGGAGAAGTCATCGAACATGAAGTGTTCAATTTCCCGTCCGCTGGTATCGCCATGGGCATGTATAATCTGGATGATTCCATCCGTGATTTTGCACGCGCATCGCTGAACTTTGGCCTGAAACGTGGCTGGCCGGTTTATCTGTCCACCAAGAACACGATCCTGAAAGTCTATGATGGCCGCTTCAAGGATTTGTTTGAAGAAGTGTTTCAGGCAGAGTTTGCGGAAGCCTTTGCTGCCAAGAAAATCACTTATGAACACCGCCTGATCGATGACATGGTGGCGTCTGCTCTGAAATGGTCCGGCGGTTTCGTCTGGGCCTGCAAGAACTATGATGGCGATGTCCAGTCCGATACAGTTGCTCAGGGCTATGGCTCTCTTGGCCTGATGACCTCCGTGCTGATGTCACCAGATGGACAGACCGTTGAAGCAGAAGCTGCACACGGCACAGTGACACGGCATTACCGTCTGCATCAGGAAGGCAAGGAAACATCCACTAACTCAATCGCCTCCATCTTTGCGTGGACGCGTGGTCTGGCACATCGTGCCAAGCTGGATGACAACAAGGCACTGAACGATTTCGCACTGACACTGGAAAAAGTCTGTGTTGATACGGTTGAAAGTGGTTTCATGACCAAGGATCTGGCGCTGTTGGTCGGACCAGAACAGAAATGGCTGTCCACAACAGGTTTCCTCGACAAGATCGACGAGAACCTGCAGAAAGCAATGGCCTAACAACACTATCAACGGGCTTGGCTTTCTTAGAAGGCTGAGCCCGTTTTGTATCACTGGCCCGGGTCGGCTTTGCCCTCAAGCTGAAGTTCAACCAGCTGACAATTGGCCACTGAATGGGAACAAAAAGAAGCCGGGCATCTGGAAACACAGATTTGCAATTGTGAGCGATTACCCTTGTAAATCGGTTGGAACCTCACCTTATTCAATTTTAAACAGTCATTAGATGGATCACCGATCTCATAGAAATGTGGTCATTCCTACCTTTTTGCCCTACATCCAAAGCATCACATTTCAGAGGCCATTTTGACCGCAATCACTCCAATCCAATCGACATTGTCTGAATCTGTATCAAAAGATCAGTTTCGCGATGCCATGAGTCGTGTCGGTTCGGCTGTTCATATCGTGACCACGGCAGGCGTTGCGGGCACCGCTGGCCTGACAGTGACAGCTTTCAGCGCAGTGTCAGATGCACCGCCAATTGTGCTGGTGTGTATCAACCGGTCTTCGCGCAGCAATGAGACCTTGAAACGCAATGGAACTTTTTGCGTCAATATTCTCTCTGCAGATCATCAGGAGATGGCCGATCTGTTTGCAGGGCGGTTGAGCAAAGACCCCGATCAAGACAGATTCAGCGGTCTGAAGACCGACAAGACCCCATCAGGCGCCCCCGTTCTGCCTGGGTGTCTGGCAACTCTTGATTGTCGATTGCAAAGTGTCTCCGAAGTGGGAACGCATTCTGTTTTGTTTGGCGCTGTCCAGTCCATTGTGACGGGCCCGCATGGTCCGGGTCTGATCTATCGGGATCGTGATTACCACGCGCTTTGATGCGCCGATGTGGCGGCATTCGCAAGACTGAACGCTGCAGATGAAGATTGTCCGACATTTGCAGCGCGCATGATCTTGCTGCATAATTTGTGCTCAGGCACATTCCGCCACTCCTCAAAGGATCTGCTCCCCCATGACAGAAGCCATGCCGTCTTCGATTGATGAAACCCATGCGGTTTTGGGTCGTGCCGGCTATGTCGCTGACAGGTCTCTGGCGACGGTTTTGTATCTGTCGCTCAAAATGCAGCGCCCCTTGTTTCTTGAGGGCGAGGCGGGGGTTGGCAAAACCGAGATTGCCAAGGTTCTGTCTTCGCAACTGGGCCGACCGCTGATACGGCTGCAGTGTTATGAGGGGCTGGATATTGCTTCGGCAGTCTATGAATGGAATTACGCCGCGCAGATGCTCGAAATCCGGATGTCCGAGGCCGCTGGCGGCATGGACAAGTCAGCGATTGCAAAAAGCGTTTTTGACGACAGGTTCCTGATCAAGCGTCCGCTCTTGCAAGCCCTGGAATCGCCAAAGAATGTTGCACCGGTGTTGCTGATAGATGAACTGGACCGTGCTGATGAGGCCTTTGAAGCCTATTTGCTGGAGATCCTGTCAGATTATCAGATTACAATTCCCGAATTGGGAACGATCAAGGCGGAGCATCCGCCCATCGTGATCATCACCACCAACCGGACGCGGGAAATTCATGATGCGCTGAAGCGGCGCTGCCTTTACCACTGGGTTGGCTATCCCGATGCAGCCAGAGAACTTCAGATTTTGGCCAACAGGGTCCCGGGTGCCAATGACAGGCTCTCAAGAGAGATTGTCGCCTTTGTCCAACGATTGCGCAGTGACGCGGATCTGTTCAAGAATCCCGGCGTGGCGGAAACCATCGACTGGGCGACAGCTTTGACCGAGTTGGACCGGGATGCGCTCGATCTGGAAACCGTGTCCGATACGCTGGGCGTCCTTCTCAAATATCAGGACGATATCGAAGCGGTTGATGGAGAGCGGGCTCTGCATATTCTTGAGGACATCAAGGGCGGTACCAAAGAGGCCAATCATGTCGGCTGACAGGGCAAGAGTATCGGGACATCTTGCCGACAATATCGCTTATTTTGCCCGGGTCTTGCGGCGGGCGGGACTATCTGTCGGACCGTCCCGGATCGTGGATGCTGTGCGTGCGGTGGAATTGTCCGGCATCGAGCGGCGGGATGATCTGTTTTGGGTTTTGCATAGCGTCTTTGTCAGCCGACACGACCATCATGCTGTTTTCGAAGCGGCTTTTGACATGTTTTGGCGCAGCGGACACAGCATGCGCAACGGATCGGCATTCACAGACACGCAGAAAACGCCGGAAAAACCGGCAGCAGCGGCGGCACGGGTTGCGCAAGCCATGCTGCAGCATGATACCCCGATCCCCGCAGATATGCAGGTTGATGTCGAGGTGGATGCCACAGCAACAATGTCCGATGACGAAGTTCTGGCCGCCAAGGATTTCGCACAAATGAGTGCTGATGAATTGAGTGAGGCCAAACGCGCGGTTGCGTCGATGGTTTTACCAGTCGCAAAGGTGAAAACCCGCCGCTTCCAGACTAGCCATTCCGGGTCAAGGCTGGATATGCGTCGCATGATGCGTGGCAGTTTGGCAACTGGCGGTGAGTGGGTGTCACCGGTGTTCCAGAAGCGGCGTGAAATCGCACCACCAATCGTCGCGCTTTGTGATATCTCTGGGTCCATGGGTCAGTATTCGCGCCTGTTTTTGCATTTTCTTCACGCGCTCGGCAACAGCCATCGCCGGGTTCACAGTTTTGTCTTTGGCACGCGTCTGACCAATATCTCTCGCGCATTGATGCACAAGGACCCGGATGAAGCCCTGGATGCCAGCGGCGCGCTTGTCGCCGATTGGTCGGGTGGGACGCGCATTGCAACTGCGCTCCATGATTTCAACAAGCACTGGTCCCGCCGCGTGCTGGGACAGGGGGCGATTGTGCTTTTGATCACCGACGGGTTGGAGCGTGACACCGATGCGGACCTGGGGTTTGAAATGCAGCGGCTTCAAAAGTCCTGTCGCCAGTTGATCTGGCTCAACCCGCTGCTGCGCTTTGATGGTTTTGAAGCGCGCGCCAGTGGTGTGCGCGCCATGTTGCCTTTTGTGGATCAATTCCGTCCGATCCATTCACTGAACACGGTCTCGGACCTTTGCCAATCTTTGTCGAGGCTGCCATCGAGCGCTCAGGACAAACCGAAACTCCGGCTCAATAAAGCTGCATAGGAGACGCTGATGGACGCAGATATTCTGAAAACCGCGGAAAACTGGGTGGCAGAAGGCCGTCGCATTGCCTTGGCAACAGTCGTCGACACCTGGGGGTCTGCACCCCGTCCCACAGGCAGCCATCTTGTGATTGATGCGGACGGAAATTTTGAAGGCTCGGTGTCGGGCGGATGTGTGGAAGGCGAAGTCATTTCAGAGGCCATCGACGTGATTGAGAGCGGTGTGCCCAAAATGCTGGAATTTGGCGTTGCTGACGAGACAGCCTGGCGCGTTGGTCTGTCGTGTGGCGGTAAAATCCGCGTCTTCGTTGATCAGGTGAATTAGATATGGAAAAGGCGCTGCTTGCAAAAATCAATACGGCTCGTGCCAACAGGCGCGCTGTCATTCTGGTGCGCGATCTGAAGAGTGGCGCGGGCCGTCTGATTTTTCCCGATACATTGGCTGATGATGATCCACTGGCACAAGCTGCGAAGACGCGGTTTCGCTCTGGCAAATCCGGACGAGAGATGATTGGCGAACAGGAGTTTTTCCTGAATGTGGATCTGCCTGCACCGCGTATTGTGGTGATCGGGGCCGTTCACATCTCGCAGGCGCTTGTGCCCATGGTACGGGAATGTGGCTTTGATCTCAGCATTATTGATCCGCGCACTGCCTTTGCCACAAAAGAGCGGTTTCCCTCGGTCAATCTGCAGGCGGAATGGCCGCAGGATGTTCTGACCAGCGATATGATTGACAGCTATACCGCGCTGGTAGCGGTGACCCATGATCCCAAGATTGACGATTTTGCACTGGAAACAGCCCTGCAAAGTGGCTGCTTTTACATTGGTGCGCTCGGCAGTCGCAAAACCCATAGAGCGCGGGTGGACAGGCTGACATCAAAGGGTTTTTCGGAAGACCTCATCGCGCGGATCGATGCACCGATCGGTCTGGATATCGGCGCGGCATCGCCAGCTGAAATTGCTGTTGCCATTTTGGGCCAGATCATCTGTGCCTTGCGGAAGGGCGATGACGCTTGAAACTGCTTGATCTTCCCCTGTCGGACGCTCTGGGCTGCTTGCTTGCTCATGCCCAAAATGGTCTGGTGAATGGCAAGCCCGTACGGTTGAAAAAGGGCACGATGCTGACCTCTGATCACATCGACGCACTCAAGGCCAAAGACCTTGTGCGCGTGACAGTTGCAAAACTGGATGCTGGCGATGTGCACGAGGATTCGGCTGCCCACTCTCTGGCAAAGGCTGTTTGTGGCAATCATGTGCGGGTGGATACCCCCTTCACCGGGCGGGCAAATCTTTATGCGCAAAAGGCCGGCTTGTTTGTTCCGGACATTGATCTGGTCAATCAGATCAATGGGTGTGAGCCCTCGCTGACCGTCGCAACCCTGCAGTCCCATACAGCGGTGGAAGCCGGGCGCATGGTTGGCACGGTCAAGATCATTCCATTTGCCGTTCCTGGCAGGGCCCTGCAGGCCTGCCTTGATGTTGCGGGCCACAATGCCGTGTCCGTGGCACCGTTTCGATCTGCCAGAGTGGGCTTGATCGCAACGCGCCTTCCCACACTGAAAGCCAGTATTCTGGACAAGACCCGCGCTGTATTGGAGGCGCGGTTGGCGCCAAGTGGATCTGTTCTGTGCGAGGAAATCCGGACGGCTCACGACGCGGGAGAGGTGTCCGAAGCGATCAGATTTCTGGCGGCGCAAAACTGCAATCTGATCCTGCTGTTTGGTGCATCAGCTATGATTGATGCGGAGGATGTTTTGCCCCAGGCGCTGCGCGTTGCCGGTGGGACTGTCGATTATGTCGGCATGCCGGTTGATCCGGGAAATCTGCTGTTTCTGGGTGACTTTTCCGGCATACCGGTGATTGGTGCGCCCGGTTGCGCCCGCTCGCCGGTCGAGAACGGGTTCGACTGGGTTCTGAACCGTATTCTGGCCGGTATACCGGTTGGTGGTGCACAGATTGCAGCCATGGGTGTTGGTGGCTTGCTGATGGAGATTGTCAGCCGACCCCAGCCACGCGAATTGGAGACAGCAGCGGTGAACAAACCACCCAAAATTGCCGCCTTGTTGTTGGCTGCGGGCCAGAGCAAGCGCATGGGACGCAACAACAAACTGATTGCGGAAGTCGATGGCAAACCGCTGATACGTCATGTGGCCGAAGCCGCCATTGGCGCATTGGGTGAGGATTTGACGATTGTAACGGGCGCACAGCCGGAGCAAATTGCCGCAGCGCTTGATGGTTTACCTGTTCAGAGCATTTTCAATCCTGATTTTGATCAGGGCCTGTCAACCTCATTGCGGGCCGGTATACAGGCGCTGGCGCGGCGTGACAGCAAACCGGACGGCGTGCTGGTGCTTCTGGGGGACATGCCGAGAATTTCTCAAGAGATTGTCAAACAGCTTGTCGCCGCTTTCGACCCTGAGAAAGGACGGCACATCATTGTGCCAACGGATGCTGGCAAGCGCGGCAACCCGGTGCTCTGGTCTGCCAGGTTTCTGGATGCCCTGACCGGTATACAGGGTGATACAGGCGCGCGTCATCTCATTGGTGAATATGCCGAATTCGTTTATGAAGTTGAAGTTGGTCGCGCTGCCTCTTTCGATCTGGACACACCGGATCAGATGCAGCAGGCGGGTGGTCGGTTCGCGGATTAAGTAACAGACCCCAAAGGTCTGATTTTCACATGGCATCCATGCAAAGTTTGCACAACTTTGTTTGTTCCAACCCCCTATATACGGCTGGAAAGGAACCCAATCATGACACTTAAAACATCATTCTCCCGTATCAGTGCTGCATTTCGGCCAGTCGACCGGCAGTCAGCAATCCGCAACTATCTCAATGAATCTGTTTCGATTTACGATCTGGAACGACGTCAGAACGAAATCGACGCCGGAAAATTCTCCAACTTCTGATTCCTGCCAAGCCTTACCTGCAGCCAATCGCCTGGCGTAAGGCGGCGATCAACGACACATGAATGCGCGCTCCGGGGTCTGATGCCGGATGCGTCTTTCTGTTGAGGGTTGATTTCTGATAATGACGGCTTTTTGCAACGAGCACTGACGGTGCTTCTGCAACACCAGTTTTTCAAAACATATCTGAGTCTTATTTCCCCAATGCCTTGGTTTTGCGCCGACAGGCATCGGAACAATAGCGCACCTCTGGCCAGCATTTGTCCCATTTTCTGCGCCACTGGAATGGCCGCCCACAATGGGAGCAGTCTTTTTGGGGCAGATCGCGTTTTCGGATTTGCTTTGCCACTGTCTTCCAGTTTCCTTTTGAGCATCCGACCCTAAATAGGTCAGTGAAGCTGAAAGGAAAATTTCCACATGTGTGTTTTGCGGTTCATTCTGGGCGATCAATTGACGCCATCCCTGTCCAGCTTGCGTGATGCTGATCCGGAAAACGACATCATTCTGATGTGCGAAGTGGCCGAAGAGGCGCGCTATGTGGCGCATCACAAGCAGAAGATAGTTTTTCTGTTCTCTGCCATGCGGCACTTTGCCGTTGAGTTGGAAGCGCAGGGCTTCACGGTTCGCTACACAAAACTGGATGATGATGACAATGCCGGTTCTTTTGGTGCGGAGTTGGCCCGTGCAGTTGGCGATCTTGGCATTTCCAAAGTGGTTGTTACGGAACCGGGTGAGTTCCGGGTTCATGAAGCCATGCAGGAATGGGAAACCGAATTGGGCATTGATGTGGACATCCGCGAGGATGACCGGTTCATCTGCTCTCATCAGGAATTTGAGAACTGGGCGGAGGGCCGCAAGGAATTGCGGATGGAGTATTTCTACCGCGAGATGCGGCGCAAGACCGGCCTCTTGATGGAAGGGGATGACCCGATTGGCGGCCAATGGAATTTCGACAAGGACAACCGCAAGAGCCTGCCAAAGACCATTGATCTGCCCGCGCCCTATCATCCGCAATCTGATGAGATCACCAAAAATGTACTGGCTTTGATCGCTGACCGGTTTGCCAGCCATTTCGGGACGCTTGAGAAATTCGCGATTCCCGTGACCCGATCACAGGCCCTGCGCGGGCTGGATAGCTTTATCAAGGAGCGATTGCCAAATTATGGCGACTATCAGGATGCCATGAAACAGGACGAACCGACTCTGTTCCATGCGTTGGTTGCACCGGCTCTCAATGCCGGTTTGCTGCTGCCCATGGAAATCTGCAACCGTGCTGAGCAGGCCTATCACGATGGTCTGGCACCGCTGAATGCGGTGGAGGGTTTCATTCGGCAGATCATCGGCTGGCGCGAATATGTGCGTGGTATCTACTGGCTGAAAATGCCGGACTACAAGGAAACCAACTTTCTCGACGCAAAACGTGACCTGCCTGATTTTTACTGGTCGGCCAACACCGATATGAATTGCATCAAACAAGTGGTGCAGGAGACCCGCGATCACGCCTATGCCCACCACATTCAACGGCTGATGGTGACGGGAAATTTCGCCCTGCTATATGGCGTTGAACCGGCTCAGATCAATGAGTGGTACTTGGCGGTTTATGCCGATGCCTATGAATGGGTTCAACTGCCGAACACGCACGGGATGGTGATGTTTGCCGATGGTGGGTTGCTGGGCTCAAAGCCTTACGCAGCGTCTGGCTCCTATATCAACAAGATGAGTGATTACTGCAAGCATTGCAGGTTTGATCCGTCAGTCAAGAATGGAGAAAAGGCCTGTCCTTTCAATTATCTATACTGGAACTTTATGATTGAGAATCAAGCCAAGCTGAAAGGCAATCGCCGCATGGCCATGATGTATGCCACATTGGGAAAAATGGCTGATCAGAAGCGTGCTGAAATAAGTGCGGACGCCAAGGCATTTTTCGAAAAGACCGGCGCAAAGGCGTCAGACCTATAACAGATTCATCGCCTTGAAACTGGCATGACCGTGTCTGGCGATGATGATGTGATCATGCAGCAGAATATTTAGCGGCATCAGGATTTCGGCGATTTTTGCGGTCATCTCGATATCAGCCTGTGAAGGCGCTGGATCACCTGAGGGGTGATTGTGAATCAGGATAAGCGCCGTTGCCGAAAGCTCCAGAGCGCGTTTGACCACCTCTCTGGGATAGACGGGCGTGTGATCAACCGTGCCGCGTTGCTGCACCTCGTCCGCTATCAGATTGTTTTTCTTGTCGAGAAACAGCACCCGGAACTGTTCGCGCTCTTCATAGGCCATGGCAGTCCGACAGTAATCCAGCACCGCATTCCACGACGACAAGAGCGGCTTTCTCTGTATTTCATGTTTGCCCAGCCGGGTGGCGATGGCCTGATACAGTTTCAGATCGGTGGCAACACTGTCTCCAATGCCGTCGATTTCAGTCAGGCGCTTTTCGGACGCACCAAACACACCGGCCAGCGAGCCGAAAGCCGCCAGAAGGTCTTTGGCAATCGGCTTGGTGTCGCGCCGGGGCAGGGAGCGGAACAGAAGGAGTTCCAGGACTTCATAATCCGCCAGAGCGTCGGGCCCGGCTTCGCGGAAGCGGGTGCGCAGCCGGTCACGATGGCCGGAGTGCTGCGGCTTTGCTGGTATGGTTCCGCTTGGTGTTGACGGTTCAGACGGCTCGCTCATGCCGCCATTCTGCTATGCGAAGTTGGGCTTGTGAAGTCCTGAAAGCGATGTGGTGAAGATTTCGCAGCCGCTTTCCGTAACGCCAATCGAATGTTCAAACTGGGCACTCAACGACCGATCACGCGTCACTGCGGTCCATCCATCGCGCTTAACCTTGACTTGCGGTCGGCCGAGATTGATCATTGGCTCAATTGTGAAGAACATACCGGGCCGTAACACCACGCCTTCGCCGGGACGGCCATAATGCAGAATATTCGGCTCATCGTGAAACAATTGTCCAAGACCGTGACCGCAAAAATCCCGCACAACCGAGCATCGCTCAGCTTCGGCATAGGCCTGAATGGCGTGGCCGATATCGCCTGTTGTATTGCCCGGAACCGTAGCCGCGAGGCCGCGCATCAGACACTCATAAGTGACGTCAATCAGCCGCTCTGCTGCACGTTTGGTGTTTCCAGCGACATACATGCGGCTGGAATCGCCATGCCAGCCATCGACAATCAATGTCACGTCGATGTTGAGAATATCCCCGTCTTTCAGCGGTTTATCATCGGGAATGCCATGGCAGACCACGTGGTTCAGCGAAATGCAGCTGGAATGGGTATATCCGCGATAATTCAGCGTGGCAGCTACGGAATTATTGTCCAGCGCGAACTGAAAAATGAAATCATCCAGTTCCTGCGTGGTGACACCGGGTTTTACCAGTGCGCCGACAAGATCAAGACATTCTGCCGTTAACTGGCCGGCTGCACGCATTCCGGCAAAGCCACTTTCATCATAGAGGCGGATCTGGCCACTTTTACGCATGGGCACTTCATTGGCATTCACATAGGTCGTCATGGCGTCGCTCTGCCTTACTATCAAGCTGGTTTTCTGTTCCATGGCATAAATTCGTCATGGCTGCAAAATGGGAATTGAATTGCGAAGCCTCAACATGTGCATGAATTGGCCCGGAATCAACCCAAGGGTATCTCTACCGGGACTGACCGATAGGCGTCAATTCCTTCAGGTGTGAGGCGGCAGACATAGGCGATGGCCTCAACGCCTGCCTTGTGTGCCTTGGCCAGCGCGCTTGCATAGGTCGGGTCAATTTCTGCGGCAAAGCGCAAGCGATCACCATCATCGCGCTGAATCAGATAGACCATCACAGCGCGATGGCCATCGGCCACCATATCGGCCAGTTCAGCCAGATGTTTTGCGCCACGTGCGGTGACGGAATCAGGAAATTCATACAATCGCGCCGTCCGCAGCAGATGAACATTCTTCACTTCCACATAACAATCAGGCTTGTCGCTGTCGCTGAGCAACATGTCGATGCGGCTGTTCTTGCCATATTTCACCTCCCGTCGCAGCGTCTCATAGCCCTGCAATTCCGAAATCGTGCCATTGTTGATGGCTTCTTCCACAAGCGCATTTGGCCGCGCCGTGTTGATGCCGATAATGGTGTTGTCGGCTTCTGTCAGCTCCCAGGAATAAGCCAGTTTGCGCTTGGGATTGTCGGATTTTGACAACCAGACCCGTTGTCCGGCCTCTTTCAGACCAAGCATGGCCCCAGGATTGGCGCAGTGTGCGGTGATCTCGGTCCCGTCATCCAGCCTGATGTCGGCCAGAAACCGCTTATAGCGTTTGATCAGTGTGCCTTGTGTCAGCGGGCTGGCAAATTTCATCGGCTGCGTTACCTTGTTCACGAGTGGCGTGAGAGATAGAGCACATTGTGCGTTTATGGAACCACTTGATCGAGCAGATCAGTGCATCAGACGGTTCCATAAATTCAAAATGTGCTTTAGACAGCGCGCACAACTATTGTCAGAGCCCTTTAAGGAACAGGTCCCATATGGCCGAAGCTGAAATTTCCACAGCCGCTGTGCTGGTGATTGGGGACGAGATCCTGTCCGGTCGCACCAAGGACAAGAATGTCGGCTATATTGCTGACCGGCTGACCGAAGTCGGTATTGATCTGAAAGAGGTGCGGATTGTCAGCGATGAGCGGGCCGAGATTGTCGCGGCTTTGAACGCATTGCGTGAGCGTTACAGCTATGTTTTCACCACGGGCGGTATTGGGCCGACTCATGATGACATTACCGCAGACAGTGTCGCGGCGGCCTTTGATGTGCCGATTGATGTGGATCCACGCGCTGTCGACGTGATGCTGGAGCGTTATGAAAGAGCTGACCTCACGGAAGCACGGCTGCGGATGGCGCGAATTCCCGAAGGGGCAGAGCTGATCGCCAATCCTGTGTCGAAAGCGCCGGGCTTCAACATCGGCAATGTGTTTGTCATGGCGGGCGTACCGTCCATCATGCAAGCCATGATGGATGATGTGGTGCCGCGGCTCAAAGCTGGTCAGATCGTGCATTCCGTGTCGGTTGAAGCTGGCATGGGGGAGGGCGCTGTCGCAAAACCGCTTTCGGCCCTGCAGGATGCTTTCCCGGATGTCTCCATCGGCAGTTATCCCTATCAGCGTGACGGAAAATTCCAGACCAGTATTGTATTGCGCAGCCGCAATGCAGAACGCATTGAAGAAGCCGCACAACAATTTCACTCCATACTTGCTGGCATTCATGCCAACAAAGCCTGAAGGACCAGACCAATGAGCAGCCCGCAATCAGACAAGGCATTCCCGGTATCATGGGATCAGTTTCACCGAGATGCGCGCGCCCTGGCGTGGCGTCTGGCGGCAAAAGGCGAGTGGAAGGCAATTGTCTGCATCACCCGTGGCGGCCTGGTGCCCGCGGCGATCATCTGCCGTGAACTGGAAATCAGAATGATCGAAACCGTCTGTGTCGCCTCATATCATGACTACAAGAACCAGTCGGATCTGCAGGTTCTAAAAGGTGTTTCACAGGCCGTGATCGATCTGGACGCAGGCGATGGTTCCAGTGTGTTGGTTGTCGACGATCTGACTGACACCGGCAAAACCGCACAAGTGGTGCGCGACATGCTGCCAAAGGCGCATTTTGCCACCGTATACGCCAAGCCTGCCGGGCGTCCTCTGATCGATACATTCGTGACAGAGGTCTCGCAGGACACCTGGATCTATTTCCCCTGGGATATGGGCTACACCTTCCAACCACCGATCGCTAAGGGTCCCGACAGCTAAACACTCTTGAAATAGAACAACAGCCGGTTTACGGCTTGCACGATGCGGGCGTGATGGAATGGTAGACATACCGGACTTAAAATCCGGAGGCCGTAGGCCGTGGGGGTTCAAGTCCCCCCGCCCGCACCATCGCAAATTTATTCAGAAGTTTTTTTGACGGGGCGAGTGTTTCTTGTCTCTGTTGAATAGCTGCACGGCGTGCAATGTATCAGCCGCATGCGTTGGACGAATTATGTTTAATTCATCCAACGCTGAGCTGCATCCGCAGTGATAAAACGGAAAGCAGTAGGAATTTGATGGCGCGCCCGACTGTCAAGCTCTCACACTTCAGTCACTAACGATCAGCGCGACATTGCCCTTCTAGTTTTCATCTCCGGCAGGCGGTGACAGATCCAGCTTTCTCGGCTTCCGAAGAACCATGAAGTAGAAGAATACTGCCGTAAGAGCGAGGAAAAACAGGCTGTCCGGACTTGTCAGGAATATTGAAGGATCGCCATCGTTCAACGACAAGCTTCGTCGGAAATATTGCTCGAGACTTGGCCCCAATAAAAAGCCCAGCAACAAGGAAACCGTCGGGAAATTTTCTTTCCGCAAGAAGTAGGCAATAATACCGAAAACGAGTGAGAGCATCATTTGAAAAATCGAGAATGTTGCTACATAGCCGCCCACCAATGCCACGACGGCAATTGCCGGATAGAGGAAAGCCTTTCGGATCGATACGATCTTGATGAAATAGGGTCCGAAAGCAAACAGGGTCAAAGGAATGAGTACCAACGCACTGATAAAGAGTGCTGCAAACATGGGCGCAACCAGATGAAACTGGGTTGTCATGAGTTGTGGCCCGGGTTGAAGACCATTGATGATCAAGACCCCCAGGACAACGGCTGTTGTCGGATCTCCGGGAATTCCGAATGTCAGCATTGGCACGAAGGCGCCGCCACACATCGAATTGTTTGCACTCTCAGCGGCCGCTATTCCCTGAATTGATCCCTTGCCATATTTCTCCGGGTGCTTGGATGATCGCATCGCCTCTGCATAGGATACAAAAGCAGCCATTGATCCACCGGCACCCGGAAGAACACCCGTGAAGTAGCCGATAAGCGTACCTTTGACATAGGTTAATATCCCGATTTCTTTCAGGTCCGCTCTGGTAGGGAGAAAATCACGACGCCGAATGGCGGACGCATTTGATAAGCTCCTTGGATCAACGCCAAATCCCGTATTTACGTTTTCGGCCTGAATCAACAATTCGCTGATAGCAAAGGTACCGATGATCAACGGCATCATGTCAATACCAGCAACCAAAGTTTCAAAACCAAAGCTGAACCGAGGAACGGGCTCCATCACATCAATGCCAATGGTTGCAATCATGAGCCCCAGAACTGTTGCAGCCAAACCCTTTGCCATTGTTTTTTTCTGTGCGATCACGATCACAACCAGAGCAAACAGAATGAGCGAAAACTTGCCCGGTGTCCTGACCAGCAGCGCAGCATGTGCCGCGAAAGGCGCAATCAACATGAGCAACAATGCTCCCGCGGCACCACCGATCATCGAGCCAAATGCGGCATGGCCCAACGCCTTTGAACCTTCTCCGCGCTGCATCATGGGATTGCCTTCAATCGCTGTCATCATCGACGAGGGCGCGCCTGGAATATTGATCGTCGTGGCAGTTATGCTGCCTGAGTACATTCCGGCCATGAAGATGCTGGCACACATAACCAAAGCCGTTTCTGTCGGCAGGCTGAATGTCAATGGAAGCAGCAATGCTACAGCGAGTACGGCGGTCAACCCGGGAACGGCACCAAAAAAGGTTCCAATCAAGAAGCCGCCAACCATGTAAGCAAAGACAGTAGGGTCTGTAAGAGCTGCAAACCCGTTGAGGATTCCGGATACGGTTTCCATCAGATTATCCCCATGAGTTTGGGTAGCCTGACATTAAAGCCCACACCAAAAAATAGATAGAAAATGGTCATAATTACCACAGCATAGACAATCCCTTTATAGGGACGTTCTTGTGCATATTGGAAAACGAAAAAGAGGCCGTAGATGTAAAATGTTGTCGATATGACGTAACCCGCAGGTTTGAAAAGCAAGATGTAGAGCGCAGTGAGGCCCGCAATTTTCAGCGGATTGGAAATCTGCAACGCAGCGGGAGTGTCTGGTGATGTGCCGCGTTTTCTCTGCCAATACATACAAGCAATGGCGAAAAACATTACGATTGACAATACTATCGGGAAAAAACTGACGCTGATGCGCTCCTCGCTGCCCCAGGGGTTCAGACGAAGCGCTTCAATAAAATATATAACGGTAACAATGGGTAAAACCACCCGCTCGAAGATACTTGCAAGACTGAAATTCATTTCGAAAAAACCAGATTGAGGGACAAAAAAAGATGCGCTTGGGCAATAATATTACCCAAGCGCATCGGACTCACAACAATGCTATTTTTTCAGAATGCCCTGGTCGACCAGGCCCTGCATGATACCAAAGAACTGAGTTTGGGTATCCATGGCCCAACCGGTCACTTCTTCTGTACCAATCCAGGCTGGGGAAACGCCGACTTTCTTGAGGAAACTCTGAAATTCTTCGCCCTGATAGGCATCAGAATATGCTTTCTCGAGAGTCGCAATATCAGCTTCCGGCGTTCCAGCGGGAGCGGCAAGAACGATAAAGCTACCGACTTGAATGTCGTAGCCCAATTCCTTGGCCGTTGGCACATCAGGGAATGCAGCGTTCCGTTCACCTGACAATTCAGCCAAACCACGAACATCGCCTGATTGCAGAACTGACGCAAAATCTCCGAGACTTGTAATCAATGCGTCAATCTCGTTCGAAAGAATGGCTTCTTTCTGTTGAGCTGCACCGCCCGGATATGAAATCATGTTGAATTTTATGTCAGCAGCATCCTGAATGCGAAGCATGGCAAGATGTACCCGGGATCCAATACCTTGAACGCCAATTTTGATCTTGCCGGGATTTGCTTTCGCAGCGGCCAGCAGATCATCAAGCGTTTTGTAATCGGATTTTGAATTGACCATAATTGCATCCGGCTCAGCCGTGATGCGTGCGATCAATTTGAGTTGGTCCATCTTGTAATTTGACAGCAATCCCTGCCACGGAACGGTGATGACACTATCATAGGTCAACGCAGCCAAATTATAACCGTCGGGCGCGCTTTTCATGACATCCATGACACCGGTCGCGCTGACACCGCCTTCAATATTTTCGACAAAAATAGACACTGGCAGCGTCTTTTCGGCAATCGAGGACATTTTTCGAACGATCCCGTCTGTACCACCACCAGCACCCCAGGGAACTACGACACGAATGTCTTTTTCAGGGTACTCGGCAGATGCCACCCCAGTGAATAGAAATGCTGCCGCCAAGGCTGCAGACGTAACGGCTAAACGTTTTAACATGTAAAATCCTCCCATTTTCATTTTCAAATTCGATTGCTGGCAACCGTCCAGGCCCTCTTTGTTTTTTTGCTGAACCAAACTTGGTTCATGAGGTTTTCCTGTAGTGATGCTCGCAATCATTATGCATAAGTCCTTTTGCCCAACAAGCATTTTTTCACTTTGTCAGACAACTTTTAAACTTATGAATTAACTGCGGTTTTCCATAAACCTATCGGCCGTTGACCGACACATTTCTCTCCGCTGTTGTCTTGCAAGGCGGCCGCTTTTTGCCGCCATTGTTTACGAAATGACTTTAGGCCAGTAGCCAGCCACCATCCACGTCAAGGGTGGTTCCGGTGACAAATTCATTGTGGATCAGAAACAGGATCGCTTCAGCAACTTCATCAGCGGTACCAACGCGGGGAATAGCGTGCGCTGCGGTGATTTTCTTGTAGTTTTCCTCGCGCTCTTTTCCCTGCAGGGCAACCATCGGTGTGTCAATGAAGCCGGGTGCAACGACGTTTATCCGGCGAGGCGCAATCTGAGTTGCCAGGCTGCGGGCCAATGCTTCAACAGCGCTGCCCACAGCGGACAGGGCAATGTGATGTGGCTTTGGACGACGTGAAGGGGTGCCGCTCACCAACACAACGGAACCTGTTTCCGACATATGTGGAACACCGTAACGGACAACGTTGGCGTAGCCCCACAATTTATCAAACGATGCCTGGAAAGTACTCATTTCCATTTCCATAAACGGTCCGGCAGCGCGTGAACCACCCGTAGCAGAGCTAACCAGAATATCGAATGGAGCGCATTCCTCAAAGAGCTTTGAGAGTGCCTCCTGATCCCGGACATCGCAAGATTTTACAGTAATGCCATCTGGCAATGTGCCTGCCTTATCCGGGTTTCGGCTGACGGCGATAACTTCTGCGCCGCCGGCTGCCAGCTGTTTGGCTGTTGCCAATCCAATGCCGGATGTGCCGCCGAATACGATTGCTTTCTTGTTCTTGATGTCCATGTGTAAGTTCCTCCTGATTTAACTGTGAATTGGGTGCGTGACATGACTCAAAATATATCTTGGTGATATCTCACTTTGGTGCCAGATCGTTGTGACCCCGAACGTCCCTCTGAATTGTTGTTTTCCTGAAATCGTTGTTTTTGCCAGTCGGGAAAATACAAGGTGCTGAAAGCAATGAAAGCGATCAACCGATTGCATGCGATCTCGCACGCGCAGACCAGATTGCGCAGAATGACGGCGCTTCATTTTCATGATCAGATTCCCAAGAATGGCGTAGTGCATACAAGAGCCGTTCGATTACATGTCTGTATGTTTGTCTGTCAACCATATTTAATGTTAGCAGTAATTCGGTCAACTGGAATAATGAACGATGCTGGCCGCGTGTGCATTGTTTTTTGATCGAATAGTGTCTAATGCTATCGTTAACGAGCTTTCTGGCAAAAAAATTCGTATGGCAACAAAAGTTACAACAGGGTGTATCTTCGCATGTTTGACAAAATCGACCGCCCGCAGCGGTTAGCTGATGAGATAGCGCGTAGCATTGGAGATGCGATCGATTCAGGTAAGCTGAAGTCAGGAGATCGGTTGCCGACGGAGCACGAATTATCTACACGTTTTGGTGTCGCCCGAACAGTCATTCGTGAAGCGGTTTCCTTGCTGAAATATGACGGGATCATCCGATCAAAACAGGGCATTGGCGCATTTGTCGCTGAAGCAGGCAGCCGCTCGGCATTTCGGATCAGTGCTGCTTGCTTTGAAAAACGGAACCACCTTGCCGAACTTCTTGAACTGCGTACCAGCGTGCAAGCAGATGCGTCAGCGCTCTCCGCTTCTATTCGAACGGGAGATGACCTGGCGGAAATGATGCGACACATTCAATCGATGGAGGATTCCATCAATTCCGAAATCGCAGATCCTGAGCAACGTGTGAATTCAGAACTGGCATTTTATCACGCCATTACTGTTTCTTCCGGGAACAGCCAATATATTGAATTCATTGGCATGATTGAAACTCAACTGATGAACAAGCTGCGTTCGGTTGTCATCAAGAACGCTGTCGCTGCAGAGTGGGGCAACGGCGTTCTTGATGAGCATCGTGCTGTATTTCATGCAATCAAAGACGGTGATGTAACTGCGGCGCGGAGCGCCACCCGCAAACATTTTGAACGCGCGTCAAAGCGACTGACAGACCGCGCCGATCTCAAAGACTATCCTGCACTTAAAAATTGATCGTTCGCAACCGGACCGCTGAGGTGAAGTTGATCGGATTGTCACGGTAGATACAAATTCTAGGTCTTGGCCGAATATAAGTGCGAAGCGGCGGTCTTTTTTTGGGCGCAGCTTTGGCGTTGGGTGACTTGTTGTCCTGGGAATTGTGAACTGCACATATGCCATATATGCATATTTTTTGCTGATACCCTGTCTGAGCTGTGTGGCATGGCTTTGGAAATGGGCAGGCTCGAGCTGATTGATGACAAAATGGCGATCATCGAAAATTCCGTTATCTGATCCGGTTGCACCGCCAAGGTACCTAATGCGCGAACCAAGCGGCGCCAATTTGTTCGTATGGATACTGGATGAGTATTCAGTCATTCATCCGTGGTGAGGAAGCGGCGCAATAGTTCCTACAAGAACGAGACACAGGACTGGAACGCTGATTGGTGGCTGAATTCTGACTTCGCCGGAAGTTGGTTGCACGTCTATCCATATCGTTATCCAGACCACCCGAATTCACGAATTTTTGCGGCAGTTGATCGACTGGGGTGCAAAATCTGCTACGTCGGATATTGATTTTCAGGACCGATGTCGGGTGCCTTTATAATCTTGCAGGCGGCCTGATCCACTGAAAAGCCTGACTTGATTGAAGCATTCGATTGTCAGAAGCGCTCAAAGTTCCCGCATTGCGCAATTATACTCGTTCTGCTAGAATTCGAATAATCGCCCATATGACGGGCATTTTCTCAGGGCTGCAGAAGCGGGATGTACCGGTTTGACAGTAGGTCGTATGTCTTTGGTTCTGCCTACATGAAAAACTACAAGCTTTTTTGCATAACAGCGCCTATTACGCAGGCCGGGTTTTCCAAGTCTCTTCGCTATATCGAGCTATTCAGATTGAATAGATCAACCGGACAAGTGGACAGTGGAACCTGGATAAACCCGAACAACCCTCAGCCTTCCGGCGCAGACACCAGAGCAATTTGATGACCATCACAGATACAAAGCCAATTGATGTGGCAACCGTTCGTGCAGAAATTCTGCGCCATTTGAAATATTCCCTCGGCAAGGATGAAAGCCATGCATCGGTCTATGATTGGCGCATGTCGCTATCTTTGACGTTGCGCGATCTGGTTGTGGATCCCTGGTTTGAAAGCACCCGAAAAACCTATGAGGCCAAGGGCAAGCGGGTTTATTATCTGTCCATGGAGTTTCTCATTGGCCGTCTGATTGAGGATGTTGCGGTCAATTTGAGGGTTGATGAAATTGCTCAGGAGGCGATGGAGTCCCTTGGACAGAGTTATTCAAAAGTTGTTGCCGATGAGCCGGATGCGGCGTTGGGCAATGGTGGCCTCGGGCGGTTGGCTGCGTGTTTCCTCGACAGTCTTTCGACGCTGGGCATTCCGGCCTATGGCTATGGCATTCGTTATGAACACGGCCTGTTTGAGCAGCATTTTGAGGATGGTCGGCAGATTGAAACGGCTGAAGGCTGGTTGACTCTGCGGTTTGCCTGGGAGTTTGAACGCCCTGAGGTCAGTTATCCTATTGGCTTTAACGGCTATGTGAAAGAGACGGATGGCCATGCAGAATGGCATCCGGGTGAAACCGTGTTGGCTTCTGCCCATGATACGCCTGTTGTGGGTTGGAAAGGGGAGTGGGCCAATACGCTGCGCCTTTGGGCTGCAAAACCAACACGTCTGTTTGATCTGGAAAGCTTCAATCAGGGTGATTATCTGGCCGCGACAGAACCTGAAGCTCTGGCGCGCACGATTTCACGCGTTTTGTATCCCGATGATACGACGCGCACCGGGAAGGAGTTGCGGCTCAAGCAGGAATATTTCTTCACGGCTGCGTCCATCCAGGATTTGCTGCGTCGCTTCCTGTCTGAAGAGCATGATTTGCGAGACCTGCCGAACAAGGTCGCCATTCAACTGAACGACACGCATCCGGCTGTCGCAGGGGCAGAGTTGGTGCGATTGCTGGCGGATGTTCATGGCCTGCCAATTGCGGAAGCGATTGACATTGCGCGCGGGTGCCTTGGCTACACCAACCACACGCTTCTGCCGGAAGCGCTGGAGCGTTGGGACGAGGATTTGTTCGCGCGGATATTGCCGCGCCACCACCGGATCATTGAGCTGATCGAAGAAGCGCATCTGAAAGCGACCGACGGCTCTGTGCGGATCATCGAAGATGGCTCTGTCAAAATGGGCGAACTGGCTTTCATCATGGCCCATAAGGTCAATGGTGTTTCGGCGCTGCACACTGAGTTGGTGAAGGAAACCGTGTTTGCTGACCTTCATGCAAATTATCCTGACCGCATCACCAATATGACCAATGGCGTTACACCCCGGCGGTGGCTCTATTCATGCAACGCACCTCTGCGAAACCTGATCAATCGCAGCATCGGGGAAAACTGGCCGAGTGATCTGGAACAGCTGGGCGGCTTGGCAAAATTTGCCGATGACGCTGGATTCCAGGAGGATTTCAGGGCAGCGAAGAAACAGAACAAGGACCGTCTGTCAAACTGGCTGAAGGCGCGCGATGGCGTTTCGCTTGATCCGTCCGCCATGTTCGATGTGCAGATCAAACGCATTCATGAATACAAACGCCAATTGATGAACCTGTTGGAAACAGTGGCATTGTGGAATGATATTCGAGACAATCCCAATGGCAACTGGACACCCAGAATCAAGATCTTTGGTGGCAAGGCGGCCCCAGGTTATGTGGTTGCCAAGGAGATTATTCATCTCATCAATAATGTTGCCAAAGTCATCAACAAGGACCCGGTGACATCCAAATTCCTGCAGATTGTCTATCCTGAAAATTACAATGTCACGATGGCCGAGTTCCTGATTCCTGCGACTGATCTGTCAGAACAGATTTCAACCGCTGGCAAGGAAGCTTCCGGGACAGGTAACATGAAGTTTGCCATGAATGGTGCGCCAACGATTGGCACGCTGGATGGTGCCAATGTGGAAATTCGTGAGCGCGTCGGTGCCGAGAATTTCTACCTGTTTGGCCTGACCGCTGCACAGGTTGTAGCGCGGCGTGAAGAGCATGATTTTGCCCGCCATGCGATTGATGCCAGCCCGCGTTTGTCGCGAGTGCTCGGGCAGATTGCTGATGGGGAGTTTTCTCCCGGAGAAACAAAGCGTTACGCCTCTTTGGTGCGACGGCTTTATGAGCATGACTATTTCCTCGTGACCTGTGATTTCGACAGTTATTTTGAAACACAGCGGCAGATTGATATCGATTTCAACGACACAGAAAGCTGGACGCGCAAATCCATTCTCAACACGGCACGGGTGGGTTGGTTCTCGTCAGATCGCACAATATCAGGCTATGCTAGCGAAATATGGAACGTGCATTCGGCAACTGGAACGTAAAGAGACTGGACTCAATGTAAATTAGGGTGGGAAATGATTGAATTAAATCCGGACGAAAGTCGCGCAGTGACCTCGGGGACACATGGTGATGTTTTTTCGGTGCTTGGGCTGCATTCACATGAGGGACAAATGGTTGTCCGCGTGTTTATGCCAGATGTGAGCGCTGTCGATGTTCTGGATTCAGATGGTCAGACAAAACTTGTTTCCCTGACGCCTCAAAATGGCGCTGGGGGTGTGTTTGTCGGTGTTGTGCCCGGGCAAACGGACCGTTTCGAGTACCGGCTGCGCTTCAACAAGGCGGAACACAGCTGGGTCAGTGATGATCCATACCGGTTTGGGCCGGTGCTGGGTGAACAGGACCTGTATTACTTCAATGAGGGCAGTCACACCCGCCTGTGGGATGCGCTGGGTGCTCATGTCATCACCCATGAAGGGGCTGCAGGAACACATTTTGCAGTCTGGGCACCCAATGCAAGCCGGGTTTCGGTGGTTGGCAATTTCAATGGCTGGGATGGTCGGATTCATGTTCTGAGACGCTGCGGAGAAAGCGGTGTCTGGGAAATATTTGTACCCGAAATCGGCGAGGGTGAACCCTACAAGTTTGAACTGCTCGACAGTCATGGGAAGCTTCTGCCGCAGAAGGCTGATCCCTTTGGATATGGCGCCGAACACGCACCCAAAACCGCCTCGATCGTGCGGGTGCTGGATGGTCATGAATGGGCCGACACCGGCTGGATGTCAAAGCGCTCTGTGCGTCATTCCATCGATCAACCGATCTCCATTTACGAAGTGCATCTGGGGTCCTGGCGGCGCGTGCCGGAAGAGGGCAACCGTCCGCTTTCCTATCTTGAGCATGCCACTCAGCTTGTCGATTATGTCAAGGATATGGGCTTTACCCATATCGAGTTGATGCCGATTACCGAGTTTCCGTTTGACGGTTCCTGGGGCTATCAACCCATCGGTCTGTTTGCGCCGACCATTCGACATGGCACGCTGGAAGAATTCCGAGGCTTTGTCGAAGCCTGCCACGCGGCGGATATCGGACTGATCCTTGATTGGGTGCCCGGTCACTTTCCCGAAGACGAACATGGTCTTGGCCAGTTTGACGGGACGCCGCTTTACGAGCACGCAGACCGAAAGGAAGGCTTCCATCCGGACTGGAACACCTTGCTGTTCAACTATGGGCGACTGGAAGTCAGGAACTATCTGGTTTCAAACGCGGCTTACTGGCTGACCGAGCATCACATTGACGGATTGCGTGTGGATGCCGTGGCTTCCATGCTGTATCGCGATTATTCGCGCAAGGATGGTGAATGGGTTCCCAATGTGCATGGCGGCCGGGAAAATCTGGAGGCCATCGATTTCCTTAAAATCATGAATGAAACAGCCTATGGCGTCATGCCGGGCATCATGACTGTGGCGGAGGAATCTACTGCATTTCCAGGTGTCAGCGCCCCGACAAGTTATGGTGGTCTCGGTTTTGGCTTTAAATGGAACATGGGCTGGATGAACGATACGCTGACCTACATGTCAGAGGATCCGATCCACCGCAAATATCATCATCACAAGATGACATTCGGTCTGCATTACGCATTCACCGAAAATTTTGTGCTGCCGATCAGTCATGATGAAGTGGTGCACGGCAAGGGATCGCTGTTGTCCAAGATGCCGGGTGGTCTGTCTGACCGCTTTGCAAATCTGCGCGCCTATTATGGGTTCATGTGGGGGCATCCGGGCAAGAAGCTGCTGTTTATGGGCAATGAATTCGCTCAAAGTCAGGAGTGGAATTACAATAGCAGCCTGGACTGGCATCTCCTCGATGATCGGGGACACAAGGGCATCCAGAACCTCATTCGTGACCTGAATGTGCTCTATGGCCAGTCACCAGCGCTGTACCAGAAGGATTGCAAAGCAGACGGGTTTGAATGGATGGAAGGGGACGCTGCAGAGGAATCCCTGTTCGCCTGGGTGCGCCGTGGCGGAGATGCATCTCCGCCCGTTCTGGTTGTGTCCAACTTCACACCGGTTGAGCGCAGCGCGCGCCGCGTGGGCGTGCCCAATGAAGGGCGCTGGATTGAAAAGCTCAACACAGATTCACAACATTATGGTGGTGGAGACCGCGGCAATTTTGGCGGTGTGGTTTCCGAGCCGATTGGCGCAACAGGCCAGGCGCAGTCCATCAGTATTACGATACCGCCATTAGCGACCATATTCTTTGAACTTGAACAGGACTGAAAAACAAAGGCAACAGAGTGGAGGAATACAAAATGGACAATGAATCCCAACGACTGGCGCAACAGACCATGGCGTTTGTTTTGGCGGGCGGACGTGGCAGCCGATTGCAGGAACTGACCGAAAGGCGGGCCAAACCGGCTGTCTATTTTGGTGGCAAGGGCCGCATCATCGATTTTGCATTGTCCAATGCGGTCAATTCAGGCATGCGCCGCCTTGGGGTGGCAACGCAATACAAGGCGCACAGCCTGATCCGTCATCTGCAGCGCGGCTGGAGTTTTTTCCGGGCCGAGCGCAATGAATCTCTCGATATTCTGCCGGCTTCCCAGCGTCTGGACGAAGAAAACTGGTACAAGGGTACAGCCGATGCTGTGACCCAGAACATTGATATCATTGAAAGTTATGCCCCGAAATACATGATCATTCTGGCCGGGGATCACATCTACAAGCAGGATTACTCCCTCATGGTCAAGCACCATGTGGAAAGCGGTGCTGATGTAACGGTCGGCTGTATTGAAGTGCCACGCATGGAAGCCTGTGGCTTCGGCGTCATGCATGTCGATGATAATGATGTCATTCTGGATTTTGTTGAAAAACCGGCAGACCCGCCTGCAATGCCCGGACATCCTGATATGGCTTTGGCCAGTATGGGGATCTATGTCTTTGAAACCGAGTTCCTGTTCGATCTGCTGCGCAAGGATGCGCAAGATCCGAACTCCAGCAATGATTTTGGCACAGACATCATACCGTCCATTGTAAAGGGCGGAAAAGCGATTGCCCATCCGTTCAGCCGGTCCTGCGTGCGTAGTCCCAACCAGACCACACCTTACTGGCGCGATGTTGGAACTGTGGATGCGTTCTGGCAGGCCAATATCGACCTGACGGATTTCACACCGGAACTTGATCTGTATGACAATAGCTGGCCGATCTGGACCTATTCCGAACTGGTTCCGTCTGCCAAATTTATCCACAATGAGGCTGACCGCAAAGGCTTTGCGCTGTCATCGATGGTGTCGGGCGGGTGTATCGTTTCAGGATCGCAGCTCAATCGCTGTCTGTTGTTCACAGGGGTGAAAACCCATTCCTATTCCACACTGGATGGTGTTGTGGTGCTGCCCTACGCAGATATTGGTCGCAAGGCACGGCTTACCAATGTGGTGGTCGACAGAGGTGTCAACATTCCCGAAGGACTGGTCGTTGGCCAGGACCCGGAGCTGGATGCAAAACGGTTCCGACGCTCATCTGGCGGTGTCTGCCTGATCACCCAACACATGATTGACAGGCTTGATCTGTAAAATGGATGTTCTGTTCGTTGCCTCTGAATGCGCGCCATTCGTCAAGACCGGTGGTCTGGCAGATGTTATTGGTGCCGTCCCCAAGGTTCTGGAACAGCATGGGGTCGATGTCAGGGTCTTGCTGCCAGCCTATCCGGCGCTCAAGTCGGTTCTTTCTGACGGTAAGGTCATTGACGAGTATCCTGATCTGTTCGGCGGACCGGCACGCATTGTGTCGGTCCATGCCGAAGGCCTCAACATGCTGCTGCTGGACGCGCCGCATCTTTTTGACCGGCCGGGCAGTATTTATCTCAACGCGGATGGCGTCGACTGGCCGGACAATCATTTCCGGTATGGGGCGTTGTCCTTTGTGGCATCCAGAATTGGCCTTGACGGCCTTAATGGCTGGAAGCCGGACGTCATCAACGCTCATGACTGGCAGGCCGGGCTGATACCGGCCTATCTCAAACAGGCGCAGATGGCAGATGCCAGCATCACCGTGCCGCGCTGTGTCATGACCATTCACAACATAGCGTTTCAGGGGCTTTTTGATTGGTCTGTCTGCAGTGAGTTGGGGCTTTCCAATGAGTTGTTTCACGCAGAAGCCATTGAATATTATGGTAAATTAGGGTTCCTGAAGGCAGGCATTGCGCTCAGTGACAAGATCACGACCGTCAGCCCGACCTATGCACGCGAGTTGCTGACGCCGGAATTCGGCATGGGGTTGGACGGGTTGCTGCGTGCCCGTCAGGATGATTTATCGGGCATTCTCAACGGTATTGATCTGGATGTTTGGAACCCGCAGACAGACCCCAATCTTGTGGTGCCTTATTCCACCCGCAGCCTGAAGCGGCGACAGAAGAATCGTGCTGCCATAGAGCAGCGCTTCGGCCTGACCTCCAATCCGACAGCGCCCCTGTTTTGCGTGGTCAGCAGACTGACATCGCAAAAGGGTCTTGATCTGCTGCTGGAAACACTTCCGGTTCTGGTCGGGCGCGGGGCACGCCTTGCGCTTCTGGGGTCCGGCGACAAGGACCTTGAAGCAGGGTTTACCAAGGCGGCCAGGGATTTTCCCGGCTCTGTCGGTGTGATCATCGGCTATGATGAAAAACTGTCGCATCTGCTGCAAGGTGGCAGCGACGCCATTCTGGTGCCCTCGCGCTTCGAGCCTTGCGGGCTGACCCAATTATATGGTGTGCGCTATGGCACCTTGCCGGTTGTTGCAAAGACCGGCGGTTTGGCAGATACGGTTGTCGATGCAGATTCGGTCAATCTGAAATCCAAACGTGCAACAGGAATCGTGTTTTCTCCGATCAATGCGGAGCAACTGGCGAACGCCATTCACCGGGCCTGTGATCTGTTTGCTGATCAGCCTGTCTGGAAACGCATGGTTCTGACTGCAATGAAATATCCGGTGGGATGGGATCGGTCGGCGTCCCTCTACCATGATCTGTACAAAGACCTCGCCGATTCAAAGTAAAGAATTCTGAACATGACGATTGAACTTCTCGCAGGATCGCCGAACCATCTGGGTGCGCGGCACGACGGTAATGGCACGAATTTCGCCGTGTTTTCAGCCAATGCCACACAGATGGATTTATGCATTTTTTCCGAAGGCGGTGCGGTTGAAATTGCACGTCTGCCTCTGCCAGAACGCACAGGCCATGTCTGGCATGGCTATGCACCCGGCGTCGCTCCCGGTACGCTCTACGGATTTCGTGCCCATGGCACCTATGCCCCTGAACACGGCCACCGGTTCAATCCCCACAAATTGTTGCTCGACCCCTATGCCCGCGAATTGCGCGGCAACTGGAGCAACCATGCCGCGACACTGGGCTATGATCCCAAATCGTCAAAACTGGATCTGTCGTTCGACACCAATGACAGTGCGCCCTATGTGCCAAAATCTGTTGTGTCAGATTCGGGATTGTTCCAGCTGATTGAAGAGCGACCCGATTGTGACTGGGACGATGCGCTGATCTATGAAGCTCATGTGAAGGGCCTCACCCAGGAACACCCATCCGTCCCTCAAAACGTCAAAGGCACCTATGAAGGTCTGGCCTCGGAGGCGATGCTGGAGCATCTGCAAAAGCTCGGCGTCACCGCCATCGAATTGCTGCCGGTGCATTCCTTCATTGATGATGGGTTTCTGGTGGAGCGCGGACTGCGCAATTACTGGGGCTACAACACAATCGGGTTTTTCGTCCCCGAACCGCGTTACTTTGGTCCGGAGGGCCTGCTGGGCTTTCGCAACATGGTGCGGAAATTTCATGCCCATGGCATCAAGGTCATTCTCGATGTGGTCTATAATCACACAGCCGAAGGCGACCATCGCGGACCGACCCTGTGCTATCGCGGCCTCGACAATGCCTCCTACTACCGCCTGATTTCCGGACAGCCGCGCTATTATGTCAATGATACGGGCTGCGGCAATACGGTGAATGTGGCGCATCCCTTCGTGTTGCGCATGGTCATGGACAGTTTGCGCTTCTGGGTTCAGCAAATGGGCGTTGACGGTTTTCGCTTCGATCTGGCCACGACACTGGCCCGTGAAGATCATGGATTTGATCGCCGGGGCGGCTTCTTTGATGCGTTGCGTCAGGATCCGGTGCTGTCGGATGTGCGGTTGATTGCCGAGCCGTGGGATATTGGTCCCGGCGGCTATCGCCTTGGCGAATTTCCGTCTGAATTTTCAGAATGGAATGACGGGTTCCGCGATACGGTGCGCCGCTTCTGGCGCGGTGACAGCCACAGTGCGCAGGAATTGGGCGCGCGGCTGCTTGGCTCTGCCGGAGAGTTTGACAAGGACGGACGCCGGGCCTGGTCGTCGCTGAATTTCGTCACCGCGCATGATGGCTTCACCCTGGCCGATGTGACGCGTTACAATGAGCGGCACAATGAGGCGAATGGCGAAAATGGCGCTGACGGGCATAATTCGAATTTGAGCGACAATTGTGGTGTCGAGGGCGAAACCGATGATGAGTTCATTCGCAACCGCCGCGCCAAACGCCAGCGCAACATGCTGGCAACCCTGTTCCTGTCGCAGGGCACGCCCATGCTTCTGGCCGGGGACGAGATCGGCAATTCCCAGCAGGGCAACAACAACGCTTATTGTCAGGACAATGCGATTGGCTGGATCAACTGGAACAAGGCTGATCCGGAATTGCTCGATTTCGTGCGTCAATTGTCGCAGTTTCGGCGCGATCACAAATGTCTGCGTCAAAGCAGGTTCCTGCATGGGGCGACCCGCTCCAGGGATGGGCATCCCGATGTGGAGTGGACCGATTTCAGCGGCGCGCCGCTGCAATGGCGTGATCCGGGGCTGGCACAATTCTGTCTGATGCTGCGCTGTTCTGCAGAGGCCGCGCCGACGGAAAGTGATGGCGATGTGGTGTTGCTGATTTTCAACCGCGAGGAAGACCCCGCAGATGTGAAGTTGCCGGCAACGCCGGAGGGGCATCATTGGGTCTGTGCCATCGACACAGCCGCGCTGGATGTGTTTCCATTCTGTCATGCAGGGGATCAGACCATTGAATGTCAGGGGCGCACTGTGATCGCCCTTGTTACCAAACCCAATGAGGAAACCTGGTGACAGTTGACGACGCGCTGAATGAACTGGCAACGCTGTTCGGCATTCTTCCTGAATTTGTCGATCTTGGCGGACATTTGCAGCTGACTGCCAAAGAGACAAAAATTGCGCTGCTGCGGGCCAATGGCTTGCAGCTTGATGATGATGCGATGATCCACGCGGAACTGGATGCCATCCGCCATGCCCATGACAGCCGGACATGTCCGGTTGAAGTGATTGTCGCAGCGGCTCAACACACACCGTTTGCACTGCCGGAGAACACCGAATGGAGCCTGCAGCTGGAGGGCGCGCAGGCGCTTGCCTTCGAGGGCAGGGCAGGGGCCGACTTTCAGCTTCCACCCTTGCCATCGGGCATTCACACCTTGTTTGTGGGCAGCGGTCCGGCGCGGGAATCGATCCGGGTGATTGCTGCGCCCCGTGGCGCGCCGTCGGTGGAGGATGTGACCGGGCAAAGCCGCATCTGGGGCCTCAACACTGCGCTTTACGGGCTGCATTCTGCGCAGACCATGGGGTTGGGAGATTTCCGCGATCTGGCCGGAGCCGCCAGCGCAGTTGGTGGCATGGGCGCGGCCTTTATCGGCATCAACCCGGTCCACTCGATTGGCTGGGCCGAGCATGGCACGATCAGTCCCTATTCGCCGTCTCATCGCGGCTTTCTCAACACCACCCATATTGCAGCCGACCGGATTCCCGGTCTGGAGCAGTGTTCTGCCGCGCAGGCGCTGGTGCAGAACATCAGCAGTTTTGGCGCACGTGCCAGAGTGATTGACTATCAGCAGCATTTTCAACTGCATGGCGCTTTGCTGCAGGATTTATACACTCTCTTCCAGCAGCAGGCGGATGCACCCGCTCAGGCAGGTTTTGAAACCTTCTGCGAGCAGCAGGGCGGCTCACTGGAGCGGTTTGCCCGGTTTGAAGCCCTCAGCCAGCGTCACGGGCCTGACTGGCGCGAGTGGCCGGCAGAGCTGCAAAATGCCGAGAGCGCGGCCACTCAAATGGCCACCCATTTGAGTGGGGCCGAAAAACAGTTTCACAAATGGCTGCAATGGATTGCGGCAACCCAATTATCAACTGCGCAGGCGGATGCCAGAGACAGCGGCATGGCGCTTGGTCTCTATCTTGATCTGGCCGTGGGTCCACGACGCGGAGCGGCGGAAACCTGGTGCGAGAGAGACACGGTCGCCACCGGTGTCTCCATCGGGGCACCGCCTGATTTTCTCAGCCCCGCCGGGCAGAAATGGGATCTGGCAGGCTTTGCACCGCGAAAACTCGCCGATACCAACTATCAGGCCTTGCGCGATATTCTGGCCCATACAATGCGCCATTGCGGGGTGCTGCGCATTGACCATGTGCTGGGCATGAATCGCAGTTTCTGGATACCGGATGATGGCAGTCCGGGCGGCTATATCAAGCAACCGTTTGAGGCCTTGCTGGCTGTGGTTGCGATTGAAGCCGAGCGCGCCAGAACTGTGGTGATCGGCGAGGATCTGGGCCTTGTCCCGGACGGCTTTCGCGAAACCATGCGGGCGCGCGGTCTCTACAGCTATTCGGTTCTGCAATATGAAAAGAACCATGAGGGCCAGATCAACCGGCCCGACCAGCTGCGCCCGGCCAGCCTGGCCTGCTTTGGCACCCACGACACGCCGACCCTGAAGGGCTATCTGGAGGGGCGCGATATTGACTGGTGGCAAAAACTCAACTGGATTGATGACGCCGGGGCGCAAGATGCAAAAGCCCAGCGGCACAGGGAAGTCTCCGGGCTTTGCCGCTGGAACGGCAGCGACGACGACGCAGCCATGGATGAGCCGAGTTTCGAGCAGCTGAGTGATTGCATTCATTCTGCGCTGGCCAAATCGCAAATTGCCATGGTCTCGGTTCAACTGGATGATGTGCTGGCCGAAACCGAGGCGCAGAATCTGCCGGGTACCATCGACGAGCATCCCAATTGGCGACGCCGGTGCAAAATTCCGGTTGAAGCGCTGAAAACCAACGACAGACTTTTGCGCATTGCAAAATTGATGAATGATGGCGGGCGGTGCGCCCATTGCCTGCAAACAGAGGGAGATAACCAGTGACCATTGATGTTGTGTCGACACAGCCGATTGAGGGCCAGAAACCTGGCACATCGGGGCTTCGCAAGAAAACCCGTACTTTCATGGAGCCAAATTATCTGGAGAATTTCATCCAGTCGATCTTCAACGCCATTGGCGGTGTCGAAGGCAAGTCTTTCGTGGTTGGTGGAGACGGGCGCTATTTCAATGCCGAGGCCATCCAGACCATTTTGAAAATGGCGGCGGCCAACGGGGCCAAAAAGGCCATTGTCGGCCAGAATGGCTTGCTGTCCACGCCCTCCGCATCGCATCTCATCCGTCTCAACAAGACCGATGGCGGGCTGATCCTGTCTGCCAGTCACAATCCGGGCGGCATTGATGAAGATTTCGGCCTGAAATTCAACATTCAAAATGGCGGACCGGCACCTGAAAGTGTGACCGATGCCATGATCGAGCAAACACGGACCCTGCAATCCTATGCCATTTTGCGCGCACCGGATGTGGCTTTGGGCCAGATCGGGTCACAAAGCCTTGGCGACATGAGCATCGAGATTGTGGATCCGGTGGCCGACTATCTGGTGCTGATGCAGAAACTGTTTGATTTCGACAAGATCCGCGCGCTGTTTGCCTCCGGCTTTACCATGCGCTTTGACGCCATGCATGCGGTCACCGGCCCCTATGCAAAAGCTATTCTGGAAGGCGCGCTGGGCGCGGCTGAAGGCACTGTTGTCAACGGTGTTCCCAAGGAAGATTTTGGCGGCGGACACCCGGACCCGAACCCTGTCTGGGCAAAGCCGTTGATGGATCTGATGATGTCGGATGCCTCGCCGGACTTTGGCGCGGCCTCCGATGGTGATGGCGACCGCAACATGATTGTGGCGCGCGGGCTGTATGTCACCCCGTCCGACAGTCTGGCCGTGCTGGCCGCCAATGCGCATCTGGCTCCCGGCTATACATCGGGCCTGAAAGGCATTGCCCGCTCCATGCCCACCAGCGCCGCCAGTGACCGTGTCGCCGCAAAACTGGGCATCGAGGCCTATGAAACCCCCACGGGCTGGAAATTCTTTGGCAATCTTCTGGATGCCGGCATGGCCACGATCTGCGGTGAGGAAAGCGCCGGAACCGGATCAGACCATGTGCGCGAAAAGGACGGGTTGTGGGCCATCCTGCTGTGGCTCAACATTCTGGCCGAGCGCAACATGTCTGCGGCCGATATTCTGGCCGATCACTGGCAAACTTTTGGCCGCGATTATTACTCCCGCCATGATTATGAGGCCGTGCCTGCCGATGCTGCGGGCCAGTTGATGAATGATCTGCGGGCCAAACTGGCGGATTTGCCGGACCAAAACTTTGCCGGCCAGACCGTGAAACGCGCCGATGAGTTTTCCTATCATGATCCGGTGGACCACTCTGTCAGCCACAATCAGGGCCTGCGCATTTTCTTCGAAAGCGACGCCCGCGCCGTATTCCGCCTGTCAGGCACCGGCACAGAAGGCGCGACATTGCGCCTCTATCTGGAACAATACGCCCCCCGGGGCACCGACCACGGCAGGGACACCCAGCAGGCGTTGCAATCCGTCCGCGATGCAGCACGGGAGATTTCCGGGCTGACGGAACGGCTGGGGAGAGATGCGCCGGATGTTATGACGTAAGGGGGGGCTGAGGTGCTGATCTGAGCGGGGTTTGAGCGCTCGTGGCGCTTAGGTCTATGGCTGCATTGGGCGGGAAGTGTAAGTTCGATGCAATGCAACTTGCCACGTACCACCACCAAAAAGCAGATATCGCATTTGACCTGATGTACTAATGATCCAATTCACACTCCGAACTCTTTTACGTCATTGTTTCATGTCGCAAACGGAGAAGCGCAGTATCGAAGCCAGCGCCAGTTTGGATCCAAAGTTCACATTTACCACCTCTAATTGGAGGTTAAAAGGATATCTGCATAGCGGGTAATCAATTAATTACCGGATTATTCACGGTGTGATACTACCCGATAGCGCGCTGGGTGCCGCCAATTCAAATATTTGCTTCCGTTGCGTTTGCTAATGCGCAATACTAATTAGTACCGTGCATTTAATGTTCGTTCGATCCAACCAGGTCTGAACATGAAGTCATTTTCTGAATTTCTCCAAAGCAATAAAATTGAACCAAGCAATGACTTGCCGTTGGTTCACACCACTCGTTCTTTCAACCTAAGCAACATAATTAGAAAATCCGCGATTTTTCCACAGCCCTGCGATGTTTTCCATGGAGAAAACCTCAACTATCTATTTGTTGGGCGCCCCGGCTACAAATATTCAATTGATGATGGCGCGGATCATTGGATGTTTCCTTCATCGTTCGTATTCGATATCGGTTCTGTAAAACCAAAACGGGTGCACCCTTTCGATACCGGAGGATTTGAAAAAAATCGTATGCCTCAGTTCATAAATGAAATGGACTTGGAGTTTTTTGAAACCAGTACGATTTCACAATCTGCGAACAGAATAATTGGTGCATTTTTTGGCTCTGCAAAAGACTATATGAATTTCAAAGGCCTTTCGCAGGCAGAGTTCAGCAGTACGTTTGAACTTTCTCCACTGGATGCGGAAATTCATGCGCTTCATAAACTTTCGATTGATCGCAAAAAACCAGCTTTTGACGACCGTCAATTCAATGTCGAATTTCAAACCGAAGATACGATTGAACTATCGGGGAATTTGAAAGCTTTGGTCACACCTATCGTCTACCTTGATGATGATGATTTCGTCAGGTTCTTTGAGAAGTTGAACGTCGAAATTTTGACTTATGACATTCATCCAATTGAACCGAAGTTTCATTTTTATGCCATCTACGACAAAATTAAGTCGTACTATCAAAGGGAAGGAATAGTCTAATCGAACCCAGGTTCACAATCGCTGGCGGTTTGAGACTTGTGTCCAAGGACACATCGCATAAAAGTGTAGGTGCGGTTGTATTCAGGAAAATTGGTGGCGGTGATAATCAGCTGTACCTGTCGATTGAAGATCGGTATGGAAAGATCTCTGGATTTTATCCCATCGAGAGTGAAGTTTCGTACCAGCGTTTTGTTTCTGCAACCGACGAAGATTGTTTTTTGTGTGAGTTGAGCAATGATGTCGAATTTGGGACAACGTCATTCCAAGCGCTTGTTTTTTACGAAGGAAATACAGCCACCTTTTTGGACAAACGGATAAATCTAACCGACGGAAAACCCGAAGTAGGTTTTTTGAGAAAACTGGCTGCCGGTAATTCCTTTTCTGAATACTCTCTTTCTTCGTACTTAAATGCATCTCTTAGTGAAAAAATAAATGGAATTAACAGAACAAGTTTCTCGAACAATAAAAAATGGACTGACGCCGAAATCTCATTTTTCCAACGCAGTGGCCGTTATTGGGATATAGTTGAGAGATCTGGATTTTCAATAAAGCCCAGCAATACAGGATTAGCCTCAAGATTCCGTTCTCGGCGAGATATGTTGGAATGGTTAATGAAAAACCCGCGACACTATTTCAAAGGGGATGATGAGCAGAAATTGTGGGTGTCTGCTTGGCTACGGTTGTCAGACATTTCTAGTCAAGACGATGTGTTAGACACGCTTGGAATTGACTTTTCTGCAAGTCAATCAATTTATGAACCGGACTTGCTACGCGTTTTGCGGCGTCTCCGGATCGATTGGAGATCCTACGGCGCGGAAGGGATAGCCGAAAACTTGATTGACAAAATGTTAACACAAGAATTGACTCCAGAACATACCAGCGTTGATCTCAATATAGCTTTAGACATTCATGCACTTGTGACGAGAAATTTGTTCAAGATAGTGGCGAAGAAGGAATTGAGCGCAGAGCAAATCGATCGACTGATGCGCTGGTTTGATGATAATTCAGACCGGCCAAAGAGCATGAGAGGGAACAAAGAAAGAGTGGAGCATCATCAGGGAAACCGATCCCTTTCCTGCGACTGGCTCGTTGCATCAGCCACTTTTGGGGCAAGGCTTGGCAAAGTCAATCCGTCCCTTGTACCAAGGCTTGCTCTATTGTGCGAGACTGCTATCGGCATGGGGGTTGATGATTTGGGGCATGATGAATTCGAAACTGCTGCTTATGCCCTTTCGACTGAGTTGATGCCGATGCTAAAACTGGTCAAAAAGAATTGGCATCAAAAAATGGCTTGGTCACGCCTGATTTGAAAATATGAATGCCGATTTGTCCAGCAGAAGATTTACGCCAATCCCATAACCGTTGCCAAATGTATTGAGCCGTTGCTCTCGGATTTACTCAAACTTGATCGAGTAAAACACTCGAACGGCCGCGAATGGGACAATTGACGTTAGTCAGAGTGACCCAACGTGACCATCAACTCCTAGTATACCATGACATAAAGTCGGAAAAACTGACGCCTAGCCTGCTGGTTTTGTCGCCGCGCAGCGAATGGCCGCTTTGAAAAACCGTGTATCGAAAACCTGAACGGCAGCTAAGGGTCGAAAGCACCAATGACGGTTTTGCAACTTCGGGCGGGAAGCAGACGTTTGCTGCAATTGCGAGAGGCTCCAGCCCCAGATGAAGAAGCGGACCTTCAGCCCAGGAGAATTGGCTGATCCTTCTTGCCAAACACGTCGGGCGGAGAGCTGTCATTTGCCGCGACCGCAAACTAAATGGGAAGAGCCTAAGAAAGCGGATAGAGTGACAATCCAAGACTCGCCATTTAGAAAACAAGAAATCGTAAAATTTTCAGAAGGTTTGGCATGGAAATTGAAATCCGACTAACCGACGGTGTTTGGACATATGACGATTCAGACTCGCTTGGTCCGCCAGGTGGTTTCGGTCAGGTGTTCCGTGGGAGCGGGGAATGCGGCCCTGTCGCTGTCAAACGGCTGAAATTGACTGCAGGTGCCGCAACTCATCGTGAACTTACACTGGGTGCCACGCTTTCGTCACGACAACTAACTAACGTCGTACCAGTCCTGGACTACGGTCAGGATGCACAATCAGACCGTTATTTTCTCGTTATGCCGATATGCGACCGTAGCTTAGACCAACATTTGACAGACCGTGGAATGCTTGAATGGAGCGAAATAAGCAACATAACGGCCGATATAATCGATGGACTCATGGAAGTTGGCGATATTGTTCACCGGGACCTAAAGCCTGCGAATATTCTCTGGCATGATGGCCGATGGAAAATCGCTGATTTTGGGATCGCAAAATTTGTGGAAAACAGTACATCACTGGAAACATTGAAAACATCTCTCACTCCGCAATACGCGGCTCCAGAACAATGGCTCTTGAAACGCTCTACTGCTGCAACAGATGTTTACGCATTGGCATGTATTGTACATGAAATGATTGTCGGAAATCCGCCGTTCGTAGGTGATATCGACTTTATCCGGGATGGGCACCTGAACGGTTTGCCAGAAACGATGCCGGGTGCAAATGCTCGAATTAATGGTCTAATCCACTCAATGCTGCGCAAGGCACAAAACGGAAGGCCATCTCTCCAAAGATGTAAGGACGTTATCGCATCGGCGCAGGCTGGTGCCGAAATCACCACAAAAAATATCCTAGCTGAAGCTGGGCTGCAGGTTGTAACCAAACAGGCTGAAGATGATGCGAAACGATTGGAGGAAGAGGCGCTAATATTGTCGATTAGACAACAAGGAGACGAAGCCGCCGATGATCTCCTTCAGATACTCAATCGAATGTTTAACACGATTACAGATTCATCTGAAGCAGCCAAAAGGCCCTACCCAACAGCCCCATCCGTATGTCTTGGACCTGCGGAGTTATCGTTTGAGGTTCCCAACAATCCGTCACGCATTGAAATGGAAAGATCAGGCTGGACCGTTTATGCATTTTCGCAAATCAAGCTTCGATGCGACATCGAGAGGGTGTCTCATGCAGACGAAAGTGACTACACAATTTCTGCATCATTGGTTTATGCGAAGCGGCCAAATGAAAGTGACTTTCGGTGGTTCGAAATATCGTTTTGGGCTATGAACGGTAACTTTTGGAAGCAACCAGTCTGGCTCTCTCCAAACGACCGAAACTTTGATGCCGCACTCTCAACTACTATGGGGCTATTTTCAATGGCATTCGGCCCCCATTCGATAGATGCAGAAGATGAACAGTCTTTTCATGACCGCTGGATCGGCTTGTTTGCAAAGGGGGCGTCAGGAAAACTTCGCCCACCCAATCAAATGCCGCCTCCTTCCACTTTTTATTCTAATTGAACCTACCATGGTGAGGGGATGACTGCATGTCCAAGGTAAAGCGCCAGCACTATGTCCCTCGTTTTCTTCTAGCGGGTTTCGCTGGCGAGGATGGAAAGCTAAGCGTCTTCGGGCGTGGGCGAGGGTGTTGGTTCCGTGCCGAGCCTGAGAATGTCGCTGTCCAGCGTTACTATCACGCGGAGCGGACCGAGGAAGGAGAGATCGACACGCAGCGGATAGAGAACGAGCTGAGCCAGATCGAGGGAGACGGATCAAGCGTGATGAGTGACTTACTGTCCGGAAAAAGGCCGACTATTGATCAACGGAACGCCTTTGCGCTGTTCCTGACGTCGCAGGACTTCCGGTCGCCGAGGAAGCGGCAAGAGTATGCGGATATGCTTTTGGGAATCGAACACCACAAATTCGAAAAGAACACTGTACGATCGGTTGAGGATTACACTCGCGCAGTCAAGCAAGCATCTGCCGTTAGGAAGCCGTTCGACGCGTCGGCGCTGTCTGATGGTAGCGAGATGACGGTTGATGAGAATGGTACTGTATCAGTGGGATTCGAGGCGACGATCCGGGCTCTGCGGGCAGCGAAGCACTTCGCTCCTATTGTCGCTGAAATGGACTGGCGATTACTGCGCGCGCGGTCCAAAACGGGGTACGTCATCGGCGATAGCCCTGTGCAACTTTACGAAGACTCGACGACGCTAGAGATGCACACCGGACCCGGCTACTGGCGACCAGGCAGCAATGTTTCGATGCCGCTTACGTCGGAAGTATGCTTCGTGGCGAGTCATTCTCTGCCGCATCGGGAGAGAAGGTGGCACCCTGGTTTCACGGTCACGGAAGCTAAGGGCTCGGAAATCCGCTTCCTCAACCAGTTGCAGTTGGCTGGGTGCTTCAATCAAGTCTATGCCATGTCCGATTTCACATGGCTTGCCGAGAAAATTGCTGCCCTACCGGCCGCTCCTAATCGGTTGAGTTTCATGCCGGTGGGCGCGGATGGAGATGCCGTTTCGGTAAGAACCAAACGCTCGTAGGGATACGACCCTCAACTAAATGACCGGTCTTACGCCTTGTTATACAGGTCTTTGTCATTGTCGTACTTCACGCAGCAGCGAACGCTCGTGCGACAGAGTTCAATGGCGGCTCAGTTCCGCGATCTGTGAGTACTACTGATCTCAGATTTTGCGCTCGCAGCGAACGGCCGCTTTGACGGGCTGCACTGCGGCGACGATGGTCATCGGCCAACGGCGGCTTTGGGCCGAAAATAACAAGTTTTAGTATCGGCGTTGTGTTTTGCCCTGATCGTGGCTGTGCTCTGCAGTGAAGGAGAGAAGCGGCTGCAACAAGCGATCTGCTGATACGTCAGCATCCACCGGCTCGCCTCATGCCTCGCGGCGCCCCACTAACTCCCCCGCCAGATCCCCAGCACCCACCTCATCAAACAGTTCCGTCCAACCCGAAAATGCTTTAAGTCGGGCCTATGGAGGACGGGATTTTGATTCCGTGGCGACAGAATAATGAAAAAGACTGCTCAATCTGGTCAGACGGCCAGTTCAGACCGAAAATTTCGCCGGACCGCAAGTGTTGACCGAGAGGCCGGGCTTGGTGCCATAGCCCGCATCACGCGGATGGCATTTGCCTATCCGGTGCGCGCCGGGCTGGCTTTGCTGGCAACCGTGGCGGCGGTGCTGATGCAACTGTCGATCCCGGTCATTCTGGGGCGCGCTGTGGATCAGACCCAGGCCGTGGCTGCGGCCAAGGCTGCTCCCGAAACACTGTACCCGATTGCCTTGCTGCTGTTCCTGGCCAGCGTTGCGCGCGGGCTGTTCACGCTGGTGCAGAACTACACGGCGGAATCGGTCGGACATGCGCTGGCGCGTGACATTCGCAATGCGGTCTATGGAAAAATCCAGTCCCTGCCATTTTCGTTTCACGACCGCACCCATTCGGGCGATCTGATCACCGTCGGCATGCTGGATCTGGAAGGCGTGCGGATGTATTTTTCAACCGCTCTGGTGCGCACCGTGCTTCTGGGCTTGCTGATCGGGCTTGGCGCAACGCTGCTGCTGTCCACCGATGTGACGCTGGGCCTGCTGGCCCTGTCCTTCGTGCCATTTGCAGGATGGCGCAGCACGGTGATGCGGCTGGCGTTGCGCCGGACCTGGCTGATCCTGCAGGAACGGCTCGGCGTTCTCAGTCAGGTGATGGAGGAGAACCTGGCCGGTATTCGCGTGGTGCGGGCCTTTGCCTCGTCAGACTTTGAAATGGACAAGTTTGACGTTGCCTCCAAATCGGCGCTGGAACTCAGCCATCAACGGATCGAGACCCGGGTCAAGAACACATCGGCGATGACGCTGGCCTTCTTTATCTCGATGGGGCTGGTGCTCTATGTCGGCGGGCGTCAGGTGACCTCCGGAGAGATCACGCTGGGCACGCTGGCGACATTCCTGACCTTCATGACCATTTTGCAGATGCCTGTGCGCCAGTTGGGCATGATGGTGAATGGCTATGCCCGTGCCTCGACCTGCGGCGCGCGTCTGTTTGCCCTGATTGATCACGAGACCGAAATCGACACCGCGCCCGGCGCGCCCGATCTGAAGATCACCAAGGGCACGCTGAAACTGGACCATGTCAGCTTTGCCTATGATGGCGACACAGACAGGCCCGCCGTGTCGGATATCAGCTTTGAGGCCCATAAGGGCGAGACGGTCGGCATTGTCGGCCCGCCCGGCTCGGGCAAAACCACGCTGATGCATCTGATCCCACGGTTTTATGATCCCACACAGGGGAGCATCAGCATTGACGGGCAGGATATTCGCGAGGTCACCCTGTCATCTGTCCGGCGGGCGGTTGCTGTGGTCCAGCAGGACAGTTTCCTGTTCACCACCTCCATCGAGAACAACATTGCCTATGCCAACCCCTTCACGGAAACCCGCGAAATTCGCGGCGTGGCCGAGTCGGCACAATTGCATGATTACATTCTCGGCTTGCCGGGCAAATACGGCACCATTGTCGGCGAGCGCGGTGTCTCCCTGTCCGGCGGCCAGCGCCAGCGCCTGTCAATTGCGCGCACACTGATGATGAAGCCGGCGGTGCTGATCTTTGACGATTCAACCGCCGCGATTGATGCCGGAACCGAAAACCGCATTCGCACGGCGCTGAAAGATTATGCCAAGGATTGCGTCACCCTGATCGTGGCGCATCGGCTGGCCAGTCTGATGCATGCCGACAGAATTCTGTTTCTCGAAGATGGAAAAATCATCGAGCAGGGCAGCCATGAAGACTTGCTCAAGCTGGGTGGGCGCTACCACGCGCTGCACGCCTTGCAGATGCGCCCCAATACCGAGATTGCGGCCGAGAGTCTGGCCGGGAAGGTGGATCAGCCATGAGCCAGAGCAAACAGGGAGAGCCGCTCGATCCGCATGAGGATGACCGCCCGCGCATGCGCGCCGTTGTCGGCTCCGACCGCATCGAGGAAGAGATTTTCGGCCGGGTGTTCGATGGCAAGGTGACCCAGCGGATCTGGCAGTTTGTCCGCCCCTACAGGCGCAATGTCATCATTTCCGTGGCTTCGGTGGTGACATTCACCCTGTCCCAGCTGACCATCCCGCTGTTGATCCGCTATGCCATCGATACGGGCATGGCACCGGATGCACCGTCCTCCATCCTGCTGGGAATCGTCGCCCTGTTTGGCGTCATCATTGGCATCAATTACATCGCCTCGCGGGTGCAGGAACTGGTCACCGGCAAGATGGCCGAGGATGTTCTGTTCGATATGCGGCGCGCCATGTTCAGCCATTTGCAACGGGTGTCCCTGTCCTTCATGGACAAGACCGAGGTCGGGCGGCTGATGTCGCGCCTGCAGGGCGATGTGAATTCGATGCAGGAATTCCTTGAAACCTCGGTGCTGGCCATCGGTGATCTGCTGCTGCTGTTCGGCATCGTGGCGGTCATGCTGTGGCTCGACTGGCAACTGGCCCTGATGGTGCTGACGGTGATACCCATCCTGTTCGGTGTGCGCATTCTGTGGCTGAGTCGGGCACGCGCCGCCTTCATGGCCGCCCATGAGGCCAATTCGATCACCAATGGTGCGCTGGCAGAGGCGATCCATGGGGTGCGCGCCGTCCAGGCGATGGACCGCGCCCGGCTGAATGGCGAGCTCTACGGCCAGCTTGTTGACAACACCTACAAGGCCCAGTTGCGCGCCTCAAAACTGTCGCAGATCATGATCCCGATTGTCGACACGCTGACCGGCAGCGCCATGGCCGTCGTGGCTCTGGCCGGTGGCCTGATGGTGGTTTCCGGGCGGATCGAGGTTGGCGTCATGGTGGCGTTTCTGTTCTACATCCAGCGCTTCTTTGATCCCATCCGCTCGCTGACCATGCAATATTCGGTGATGCAGCGCGCCATGGCGTCCGGTCACCGGCTGACCGAGGTTCTGGATGTCGAGGTGGATGTCAGGGATGCCGAAGATGCGACACCGCTGGGCGATGATGATGACGGGTCGGTTGAATTCCGCAATGTGACCTTTGGTTACAATCCCGAACACCCCGTGCTGAAAGATGTCAGCTTCCGCGTGAAATCCGGTGAGACGGTGGCGCTGGTCGGTCCGACCGGTTCGGGAAAATCAAGCTCGATGGCGCTGATCCACCGGTTTTACGATGTGCAGGAGGGCGCGGTTCTGGTGGGCGGGCGCGATGTGCGCGATGTCACACAAAAGAGCCTGGGACGTCATATCGCGATGGTGCTGCAGGAACCGTATTTGTTCACCGGCACCGTGCGGGAGAACATCCGCTATGCCACGGACTGGGCTGATGACGCAGCAGTGGTGGAAGCTGCAATCGCTGTCGGCGCCCATGATTTCATCGAGGCCTTGCCACAGGGCTATGACACGATGCTGGCCGAACGGGGCAGCAATCTCAGCCTTGGCCAGCGCCAGCTTCTGAGTTTTGCCCGTGCGCTGGTGACGGATGCGAAAATCCTGATCATGGATGAAGCAACCGCCAACATTGACAGTTACACCGAAATGCAGATTCAAAAAGCGCTGCAGCGGCTGCTGGAAGGCCGTACCGGCCTGGTGATCGCCCACCGCCTCGCCACGATCCGCAATGCTGATCGCATTCTGGTGTTGCAGCAGGGCCAGATCATAGAGCAGGGCGACCATGACTCCCTCATCGACCATGGCGGCCTTTATGCGCAACTCTACCAACTCAATTACGCCAGCTTCGACGACATCCCCGAAGCTCTGACCGACAAAGACCGCTCACTTGCGACTTGATGCGGTGCGGGTGGCGCTCTTAGTCCGGCATCGGCAATCCAGGGGCGCGGCCGACGCGTTCGGCCAGGCGGGTTACGGTCAGTCCTTGCACGATGATCGAGAAAATCACGACGATATAGGTGGCGGTCAGGATCACGGGTTTCCATTCACCGTCGGGCAGGGACAGCGCCAGGGCCACGGAAATGCCGCCCTTCAATCCGCCCCATGTCATGATCGGAATGACGCCCATGCTGAATTTTCGAAACGGTTTGAGCATCAGAACCGGCACCGAGACTGCGATCAGCCGCGCCAGCAGGGACAGGAAAATCGCCATGAAGCCCGAAACCAGCAAGTCCGTTTCAAATGCCACGGCAAAGACTTCAAAACCGATCATCAGAAACAGCACTGCGTTGAGAATCTCATCGATCATTTCCCAGAAGGCATCGACATAGCGGCGGGTTTCTTCGGACATGCCGTGTTTCGTCCCGATATCGCCGATCAGAAGCCCGGCGCAGACCGCCATGATCGGAGCAGAGACATGCAGCCAGACAGCCAGTTCATAGCCGCCAAAAGCAAGGCCAAGGGTGATCAGAACTTCCAGTGAATGATCGTCGATGCGACGCATCACCCTGAAGGTGAGCCAGCCAAGAACAAGCCCCAGAACAGCCCCGCCCAGCGCTTCCTGGACAAACAGTTCCACGGCACCTGCAAGGCCCGAACCGTGGGCGTCGCCCGTGGGAAAGGCGAGCCCGATCAGCACAAGGAAGACCACATAGCCGACGCCGTCATTGAACAGGCTTTCTCCGGCAATCTGGGTTTCCAACGATTTTGGCAGCGCCGCCTCACGCAACACGCCCAGCACCGCAACCGGGTCGGTGGGTGAAATCAGGGCGCCAAACACCAGTGCGATAATCAGGGGCATGCCGGTGAACCAGCTGAAGCCGAAGCCGACGACAGCGGTCGACAGGCCGATACCGAGCGTCGCCATCAGGGAAATTACCAGCCAGGATTTTCGCAAATCCGACAGCTTGACATGCAGGGCCCCGGCAAACAGCAACAGGCCAAGCATGCCTTCCAGCAACGTATCGGAGAAATCCAGCTCCAGCACCTGGGCGCGGATCTGTTCCTCGACGGTCAGCGAGGGAAACAGTGCATCGGAGGCAATCACAGCAAAGGAGGCAAACAGCGCCACCACCAGAATGCCGATGGTCGATGGCAGTTTCAGGAACAGGTAGTTGATGGCCCCGAAGGCTCCGGCCAGCACGATCAAAAGAGAGGCAATCTGAAGAAGTGACATGTTGGTCCTGACTGGTCGCTTGAATGGCACAAGTCTATACGCGAATAGGCCCGCCGAAAAAGCGAATTCTGTCGGGCGGCTGGCAAGCTCCAACCGGCCTTCAAATCAGCGGTTTCACAGCACATGCTCGCACTGTTGACGCACTCACATGTGATGAAGGGGCGCACAGCGCCGGTGGGCTGATCCGGCTGGATAGATAATACCGACACGGCAAAACCGGCTGTCGCTTGCTATCTGTCTGGTAAAACACCATCTTTCTGTTCACGATGCGATTCTTTTTGACATATCGAGTGATGAGTTGATGAAAAAGCCGGCAGCTATATCTGTGCTTGCGCCCATGACCCGGGACAGCCCGTCGACAGCGGATGTGCCGCTGGATGCGGCGGCCTGGAGCAAGACATTGTTCGAGGCGCTGCTGGATGCGCGCCAACGTTTTGGTGGTGACCGTTCGATCGTGGAAGATTCCGAACGCACGCCCTTGAGCTATGATCGCCTGATCCTCGGAGCGACGATCATTGGCCGAAAAATCGAAAAACACACCTCGCCGGGCGAACGTGTCGGCGTGATGCTGCCAAATGTCGCCGGTCTGGCCGCGATATTTTTTGGGCTGCAGGGCATTGGCCGTGTTCCCGCCATGCTGAATTTTTCCGCCGGTTTGAAAAGCCTTCTGGCTGCCTGCAAGACCGCGCGCATGGAAACCATGATCACCTCGCGCAAATTCATCGACGAGGCAGGCTTTCAGGACCTGATCGACGGCCTGAGCGACCATGTCGAGATCTTGTGGACCGAAGATCTGCGCGCCAGCATCAACAAATTTGACAAGGTGCGTGGTGTGCTGGGCGCAAAATGGGCGCGCAAGCGGTTTGAGCGTCGCCGGGTGTCACCCAGCGATACCGCCGTCATGTTGTTTACCTCCGGTTCGGAAGGACTGCCGAAAGGCGTTGCGCTGAGCCATATGGGGCTGCTGGCCAATTGCGAGCAATTCCTGAAGGTCGAGAAGATTGACGAAACGCGGGCCATCTTCAATCCGCTGCCAACGTTTCATTCCTTTGGTCTGACGGTGGGTCTGATCGCGCCAATTGTGGTTGGGATGCGAACCTATCTCTATCCGTCACCGCTGCATTACAAGCAAATCCCGGCAGAGGTCAAAGCCTCTGGCTGCGATATTCTGGTGGGCACTGATACCTTCATGGCCGGGTGGGGCCGGGTGGCAAGCAAAGAGGATTTTGCCAATCTGACTCTGGTGGTTCTGGGGGCGGAGCGGGTCAAGGAGTCCACCCGCAAATTGTGGATGGACAAGTTCGGCCTGTGGCTGCTGGAGGGCTATGGCGCGACAGAATGTGCCCCTGTGATCTGTGCCAACACACCTGACCATCACAAGGATGGCTCTGTTGGCCGGATGATGCCGGGCATGAAGTATCGCATTGAACCTATTCCGGGTTTGAAAACCGGCGGAAGGCTACACGTCAAAGGCCCAAACATCATGCGCGGCTATATGCGCCATGAGGCACCGGGTCTTCTGGAGCCCACCACTGCGGGCTGGCATGATACGGGCGACATTGTGGATGTGGACGCTGATGGTTTTGTCACCATTCAGGGCCGCGCCAAACGCTTTGCCAAGATTGGCGGCGAGATGGTCTCGCTGGGCGCCGTTGAAATCTATATGGGCGATGTCTGGCCCGATTATAATCACGCTGTGGTGGCCGTTGATCACAAGACCAAGGGCGAAGCTCTGCTGCTGGTGACCAATATGCCGGAGCCGGATATCAAGCGCCTTGCGAAATGGGCGAAGATCAATGGTGTTCCGGAACTCATGATGCCTAAAAAATTCGTGATTGTTGAGGAACTGCCTGTGCTTGGCACAGGGAAACTCGACTATTTGTCCATACAGGAACTGGCTACTGCGTGAGCGTATAGGCGAGTGTCGCCAACCCGAACAGAACGGGTTGATGCACCAGATAAATCACCAGACTATGGCGCCCCATCCAGACAAGAGGTCCTGACCATGATGGCTGTGCTGTCAGATGGTTTTGCAGGCCGGGTTTGGCGCAGATCACACGGGCGATCAGCACTCCGGCAAGAACCGCTGCGAACCACGGGAAAACCGGAACATAATCATTGGTCGGCGGTATATTCTGGCTGAGACCAATCCAGGCCAGCCAACGCGTATCTGCAAAATCTACCGCAACCATCTGATTGATGATCACAATTCCGACTGCGATGGCCAAGATCACCAGCCAGTGTAGACGCAGCAGGGGCCAGGCGATCAGCGCGGCCAGGGCGATGTGATGCAGGATGCCGAAATAGACAAAAGCATCGGGAAAGACGAAATAGGTCGCTGCTGACACCAATGCCGCCGCCAGTGCGATCTTCCCGATCCGCTTCAGCTTTGCATTGGTGCCATGACCCGCTGCATCTGCCAGCGCAAGTGAGATGCCGGTGAGGATCAGAAAACTGCCGGCGATGGCTCTGGCAAAGCCCAACCAGGCGGGGGCGCTGAGCACGCCCATCTGGGTGAAACGAAACGCATCCAGGTTCCAGCTGGCGTGGAAGATGATCATCGCAATGAGAGCAATGCCGCGCATTGCATCGATCATGGGGAGGCGCTGTTTCAGAATCGGGGTCGTCACTTTGGGATATCAAACTCCACGGATAGATCCGATGCCGGATAGGGGTAAATTTCAGGCACTAGCTGGCCGACACAGAGACACATTCAGACCGCCCGCCAGTCATAAATCCAGTTGTACCGGTTTTTCATCAAATTGCCGGCAGCTTGCATGACCAGATTGCGGCTGAGGCGCATCGGGCCGCTGAGATGGTAAATCTTGCCCTGTTGCATGGATGTTTCCCAAACTTTCGTGACCCGGTCCTGACGCTCATCCTGATAGGCCGCCAGTGCTTGTGGCACTGTGTCACGGTTGGCCGTTGCCAGATGGCGGGCGATGACCCAGGCATCTTCAATGCTCATGCCTGCACCCTGTGCCATGAAGGGAACCATTGCGTGGGCCGCGTCGCCCAGAAGCGCCATTCGTCCCTTGGTCCAGCTGACCGTCGGATCAATCGTGCACAAGGCCCATTTCTGCCAGGTATGTGTGGACTGGAGCAGGCGTTGCACCGGGCTGTACCAATCGGAAAATGCCAGAGCCAGTTCGGTCATGTCTCCCGTCTGGGCCCAACCTTCAGCCTGCCAGTCGTCCTGCACGATGCCAACGGCATTGAACGCGGTGCCATTTGCAATGGGGTAAGTCACGAGATGCGCGCCCTTTGCCAGCCACAGGGTGACGGTATGGCGGCTGATATCGGCCGGGACCTGTGACAAGGGCATGGTTGCACGCCAGGCGATGCGCCCGGAATAGTCTGGACGGGCGGAATTTATGAAACGCCGCGTCTGTGACCAGACGCCATCTGCTCCGATCAGCACATCACCTGTGCGCATCGTGCCATCGGCCAGGGTCAGCGACGTGACCGATTTGCCGCCCAGAATATCGACCACTTCCGCACCGGTGTTCAGTTCAATATTCTCGTCGGCAGCGACAGCGCGGAGCAGGGTTGTCTGCAGATCTGGCCGGGAAATAACAAGCGTCTTGTTATCCTTGGGGGTGGCAATGCGCGAGATCAGTTTGCCTGAATGGCCATCGCACACATCTGTGCTGGCAATATCGATGCCGTTCTGGCCGCGCATGGTCAGGCCAATTTTTTCCAGAACCGACAATGCGTTTGCGGATAGTTGCAGGCCTGCACCAATGGGTCGAAAATCTTCTGCGCGCTCAAAAACGGACACGCGGCACCCGACATGCGACAATGCGAGAGCGGCGGACAGCCCACCAATCCCCCCACCAACGATCAAAACCGAAAGTGGTTGGCCCAAAGCGCGCTAAATCCCGATAAGCATACCCGAGGGCTTGCTTTCGGTCGCAGCAAGGTCCGGGTCGTATTTGTACAGCGTTGAACAATAAGGGCAGACTTTCTCGGAATCATCCCCCATGTCGAGGAAGACATGCGGGTGATCCTGCGGTGGCAGTGCACCAATACACATGAATTCCTTCACGCCGATGGAAATTGTGTCAACACCATCTGTGTTGTGAAAATGAGGGGTAACCGCGTCTGCCATAGCGACAAAATTCCGTCCGTGTGAGTGTGCCAAAAATCATTTTGCAAAGCATAAAAGGTTCCGGCTGGAAAGGGTAGGGGGAAATGGGTATTGATGAATAGATTAAGAATGAAATTATGATTGGTCTGCACAAATGAACCTGAACCAGATGCCAATGGCGGAATTTGATCATTCCGGTGTGACGATTTCCTATTTCGATCAGCCGCCAAAAGCCGAAGTCACAGCTCAGACAACACCCATCCTGCTGATTCATGGATTCGCCTCCAGCGCACATGTGAACTGGGTCTATCCGTCCTGGGTCAAAACCCTGACCGAAGCGGGCTATCGGGTGATTGCGCTGGACAATCGCGGCCATGGGGGCAGCGAAAAACTGTATGATCCAGAAGCCTATTTTGCTGCAAAAATGGCCGAGGATTCACGCGGACTACTTGATCACCTCTCCATTGATGAAGCACATGTGATGGGCTATTCGATGGGGGCGAGATTGACCGCTTTCCTCGCGTTGGCGCATCCTGCGCGTGTCAGGACTGCGGTCTTTGGTGGCCTAGGTATGGGCATGATACGCGGTGTTGGCGCATCACAGCCGATTGTCGACGCGCTTCTGGCTGATGATCCGGATCAGATAACGGATGATGTGGGTAAGCGTTTTCGTCTGTTTGCCGATGCTACGAAAAGTGACCGAAAAGCACTGGCCGCCTGCATGGTGTCAACACGCCAACTGGTGTCGGAGACCGAAATCGCCAAACTGCAGCCACCGTCTTTGGTCGCCGTCGGCACCAAGGATGATATTTCCGGGTCCGGCGAGCAATTGTCGGGCTTGATCCCAGGCTCAAAATATCTCGAGATTCCGGGCCGTGATCATCAACTCGCGGTGGGGGACAAGGTGTTCAAGGCTGGAGTGTTGGAGTTCTTGGCGCAAAACTAAGCGGCGAAGCTGGCTCAGCTTCCCTGAAAACTTGCTTTTCGCTTGTTTAGGAAAGCACTTACACCTTCTTCATAATCCAGACTGTCAAAGCAGGTTTCTGCTGCTATGTTCGCTGCCTGAAGCGTCAGATCAGATGGTCGTTCTGCTGCCGAGATCGCTTTTTTAGCCGCCTGCAATGTCAGTGGTGCGCCCTTGGCAATCCGGTCTGCAATAGACAATGCGCCAGCTTCCAATGTGTCCTGGGTAAAGATCTGGTTCAAAAATCCAAGTTGTTGGGCTTCTTCCGCATCGATTATTCTGGCCGTGTAAAACAGCTCCTTCGCAGCGCTGCCGCCAATTGCAGAGACAATATCCTGAACCGCATCTACAGGATAACTGATGCCCAGCTTTGCAGCGGGTATGGCAAAGGTTGACGTGTCGGTCGCATAGCGCAAATCGCAGGCTGCAGCGATGCCGAAACCGCCGCCCATACAGGCACCCTGGATCATGGCGATGGTCGGTTTGCTGCAGTTTCTGATGGCGGCAAAGGCTACACTGTTGGCCTTGTCATAAGCGCGGGCGGGTGCGCCTCTTGCGCGCAAATCCGAAAATTCGGAGATATCCGCACCTGATATAAAGGCGGCGTTTCCTGCACCGCGTATGAGGATGGCGCGCACCGTCGGGTCCTCGTCGGCCTGCGAGACAAGGGCAGGCAGAGCATGCCACATTTTCAATGTCATCGCATTATGGTGGCGGAGGTTGGATATTGTGATGGTTGCCAAAGGTCTGGCAATGCTGAGGTCTATGGAACTGTCTGTTGCTTCGTTCGTCATGTCATCATGCTTTTGCGTCGTTAATAGATCATCGACATCTATTCATCATTTGCCGTGAACACGCCATGACAATTCCAATCATTTTGGACTGTCGCCCATCTGAAAGTGGCACTCATTTTCGGCCCACCTTGTTATTCTTGTTTCGGTAACCCACTTTCGTTAAAACAAAACTGCCCTGAATGGGTGTGACGATTGTTCCACAGGTTTGGAAAACGCAATGGCTGAAGCAAAAACGAAGCTACCCAGTGTCGATCCCGTTTGGGCTACTTTGCGCAGGGAAGCTGAGGTCGTGGTCGCCCATGAGCCTGATATGGCACCGTTTATTTACAAAACGGTCCTCAATCATTCCACCCTGGAAGAGGCTATCATCTGGCGCATTGCAGACCGTCTGGACAATCCGGTGGTCCCGGATGATCTGATACGCAAAGCGTTTTTCCAGGCCCTGGACGCAGAGCCCAATCTGGCAGAAATCATCCGGGTTGATCTGGGTGCGGTTTATGACCGCGATCCGGCTTGCGAGCGGTTTATTGAGCCTGTGCTGTATTTCAAGGGCTTTCATGCCATTCAAACCCATCGACTGGCCCACTGGCTGTTGCGACAGGGCAGACGCGATTTTGCGCTCTATCTGCAAAGCCGGTCTTCAGTTGTGTTCCAGACGGATATCAATCCGGCTGTCAAAATGGGCCGGGGGATTTTTCTGGACCATGCCACCGGTCTGGTCGTTGGCGAAACGGCCACGATTGGTGATGACGTCTCGATCCTTCAGGATGTGACCCTCGGCGGAACCGGAAAGAAGGGCGGCGATCGCCATCCGAAAATTGAAAATGGCGTGCTGATTGGCGCGGGAGCCAAAATCCTGGGTAACTTCACGATTGGTCATTGCTCACGCATTGCAGCCGGTTCCGTGGTGTTGAACGAAGTGCCGCCAAACACGACGGTGGCGGGTGTGCCTGCAAAAGTCGTGGGTGCTGCCGGGTGCTCGGAACCGTCCAGATCAATGGATCAGATCCTCGCCGAACGCCAGGTTTGAGACTTGGCAGTCGTGTGTTGAAAAGCTCTGTAAAGACCTGACAGGGCTTGCGCACCCCTTTCCTTTGTCTGATCAATGTGGCATCAACTGCGCAAATCAATCACCCTGAATTTTACTGATATAACAGAGGAAACCGCGTCATGAACGCCACTGAAATTCAAAAGCTTGACGCTTATTTCAAATCAAAATTTGCCAATCCGAACCTTCAGGTTCGTGCACGTCCACGCAAGACAGATTCGGCTGAATTGTACATTGCCGACGAGTTTCTCGGTGTTGTGTATCTGGACGATGAGGATGGCGACCGGTCCTATAATTTCTCCATGGCAATTCTGGACATTGATCTGGAATAGGCTGGTCTTCGGGAATTCAGCCGCAATTCCATACCCTGTCCTGTCAGTGTGAAAGGTGATTATTGTGTCCTCCATGCAATTTCACAATCGAAATACAGTCGCTGATCTGGAAGAGGGCGCGGAATTTGCGCCCAAATTCGGCGCTGATGGTCTGATTACATGCATCGTTACGGACCATGCCAGCGGACGCGTGGTCATGGTTGCGCATATGAATCAGGACGCGCTCGCCCGGACGCTGGAAACAAGACTTGCAACCTATTGGAGCCGTTCCCGACAGAAGCTGTGGGTCAAGGGCGAGACCAGTGGCCACACGCAGCATGTGGAGCGTATGCAGGTGGATTGTGATCAGGATGTATTGCTGATTGATGTGACCACCGCCGGCAGTGGCGCGAATTGCCACACTGGCCGCACATCGTGCTTTTACCGAGATGTTGTTCTGGATGGTGATGGTGGGAGACCGGGCCTGACCACGACGGACCAGACCCGGCATTTTGATCCATCTGTCGTTTATAAATCCGATTAAATTCCAACCACCGGCCGTTTTCTAAGGACCGGCCGATGGCTGTTGTTCAATGCTCAGCTTAGATGCGTGTTGAAAAATTCAATCGTTCGACTCCATGCAAGCTCTGCCATTGCTTTGTCATAACGCGGTGTCGTGTCGTTGTGGAAGCCATGATTGACGCCTTCATATATGTGAGCCGTGTAGGTCTTGCCATGTTCCTTCAGGGCCGCTTCATAGGCAGGCCAGCCTTCATTGATCCGCGTGTCCAATTCGGCATATTGCAACAGCAAGGGCGCCTGTATTTTCGGCACATCATCTGCTGACGCCTGGCGGCCATAGAATGGCACCGACGCATTCAGTTCCGGATAGGCAACCGCGAGCGCATTGCACACGCCGCCACCATAACAGAAGCCAACAGCACCAACCTTACCGGTGCTGTCATCATGTGCGGCCAGAAACTCGTAAGCTGCAAAGAAGTCATTCATCAGCTTTTCGCCATCAACGGTACGCTGCAATTCACGGCCTTCATCATCATTGCCCGGATAGCCACCGACGGACGTCAATCCATCGGGTGCCAGAGCCATGAACCCGGCTTTTGCGGCTCGGCGCGCCACATCTTCAATATAAGGGTTCAGCCCTCTGTTCTCGTGAACCACCAGAACGGCTGGCAATGGGCCTGTCGCATTGGCAGGCTTGACCAAATATCCACGCACACTGCCATGGCCGTTGGGGGAGGGGTATTCAATATATTCTGCTGTGATATCGCTGTCGTCCGGCGCGACCTGTTGCGCAAGCGCATATTGTGGGCTGAGCAAAGTCAGCAGGGCTGCAGCGGTGATGCCGCCGACGGCGAATTTACCTGCACGATCCAGAAACTCACGTTTGGTGATCTTTCCGTGCGCATAATAATCATACAGATCAAGAAGTTCCTGATCGAAGTCTTTTGCGGTCATGCGAACCATGATGGCCTCCTGAGGTGATGTTGCACCATGAGGTTAGAGCGCCAATTCAAAAGATCAATTCACATTTAGGTCAGGAAGGGGGCTGAAGCCATGAAACATAAGGACTCGCACCGCGTCACACTTTCCGGTAAAGAACAGATGTTCGCATTATGCGAATAGTTCTCAGGGCGGGGTGCAATTCCCCACCGGCGGTGATGTGCAGATTGAATTTCAATCAACACCAGCCCGCGAGCGGCTTTTGACAAGGCGTCAGCCAAACCAAAAGTGTCAGCAGATCCGGTGTGATTCCGGAGCCGACGGTTAAAGTCCGGATGGAAGAGAACGGAGATTGAAGGATCAATGCGTCCGTTTTGGCCGCATTGTGTCTGGTTGAATCTCTTGCGCGCCCTGATTTCGTGTTGAAACAGGGAAAGACGTTATGACTCAATTGCTCACAAAGAACGGCGCTTCACCGGCCCTTATTGGCGCTGCCTATATGGTTTTCGCCGGTATTCTGTTTGCGCTTGTCAACATTTCGGTCCAGGGCGCAGCGATGCATTACGGCTTGCCATCGTCATCTGTTGCATTCTGGCAATATGCCATTGCGTTGATCCTTGGTGGATCATGGTTGCTGCGGTTGGGTTGGACAGGTTTTGCGACCCGGAATCTGGCAATCCACATCTTCCGTGTACTGGCAGCGGCAGCGGGCGTTCAACTATGGGTTCTGGGCCTTAAATATGTTCCGATCTGGCAGGCTATTGCTCTGATCATGACGTCTCCGTTTTTTGTCACAATTGGCGCATCGCTGTTTCTGCGCGAAAGCGTCAGTGCACAGCGCTGGCTGGCAACACTGGTCGGATTTGCCGGTGGGATGATCATTCTTGCGCCATGGTCAGACAGTTTCACTGTCGCGGCACTGTTTCCGCTTGCCGCTGCTGCACTTTGGGCATTGGTTTCGCTTTTGACGAAGCGTCTGACGAGAACAGAAGCACCTGACACAGTGACGGCTTATCTGTTGGTGTTGTTGACGCCGATTAATGCGGTGTATGCTGGTTTCGAAGGGTTTGTGGTGCCAACAGGTCCTGCACTCTGGTTGATCTTGATCGCCGGTGGATTGACTGCAGTGGCGCAATTAGCACTGACACGTGCCTATGCTGTGTCGGATGCCTCCTATGTGCAGCCCTTCGACCATTTGAAATTGCCGCTGAACGTGTTGTTTGGCTGGTTGGCTTTCCAATATGTTCCGACCGGAAATTTGTGGATAGGAGCGGCGCTTATCATCGGTGCCAGCATGTTCATTCTGCGGCAGGAAACCAGAGAGTATACATCCTGAAGTCCTGCGCAGCCAAATGAAACAACTGTTGGCTGAAATGCAGGAGATACATTTATATATGCTGGAATGTGTCATTAGAAACAGTGTGTTTGGAAACAGCGCACTGCCTCCAAACCCTGCGGCTGCGCCCAAAATCTAAAGTCGGTTTGGGCGCAGGCAATCAGCATCAGCTGGCATAAAGATAATTTTTTAAATCTTCCGCTTCGCGTTCTGCGTCGGCAATACGCCGTTTAACGAGATCGCCGATCGAGATCATGCCAACCAGCTTGTCGTCTTCCAGAACCGGAATATGGCGGAAGCGACCTTCACTCATGCGGGCCATCGCGGTCTGGATGTTATCCTCCGGCGAACACGTTGTGACATTGGATGTCATGCAATCCGAGGCATCTGCCTGCAAGGCATCAGGACCATGTTCAGCAATCCTGCGAACAATATCGCGTTCAGACAGGATGCCGGCCAGTTTGCCTTTTCCGTCTACAATCACGATGGCACCAATGCGGTGTTTACGCAGTGTGGAGCAAACCTCCAAAAGTGTCTGGGGCAGGCTGATCGTGAATACGTCGTGGCCCTTCGAGCTCAATATAGAAGAAATTGTCATGTCGTCCTCCCGTCTCTCTTTGTGTCGCCAGAGGCGATGTGGAGACAAATTGTGCGACGAAATGTCAAAATGAGCAAGTCACGCAACTTTTCCGAGTGTTGCGTGAGGGAATTCAAGCTTTTCTTGAAACAGGGTCAAGCAGCGGAAACAGCAGAAGACCGGCCAGAAAACCGCCCAGGTGCGCTTCCCATGCGATTCGGGCACCTTCCTCGGCGAGACCGGCACCGGACAGTCCGAACAGGAGGTTCATGGCAAACCAGATGACAATAAAGCTCATCGCGGACCGGTTGCGGAGCACGGCAGACAATGGCTCGGCAGGTTGCAGAAAATTGCTTGGGCTCCGACGCAGAGGCGAACGTGCGAGCGGGCCGCCAGCACTGAAAGCAAATCGCCCGACCGCAGCCATATGTCCGGAAATTGCCGCAGATGCACCCACGGTCGGTACCATGGAATCCGGATTCGCCAGAAAATGAGCACCGGCTCCGGCAATCGCACATAGTGCCGAGAACAGCAAAAACCGCCCCGTGCCAAAGCGCCATGCCAAAGCGCTGCCGAAGGCCAGCATCCAGATGGAATTTGTCAGCACATGGAGCCAGCTGCCATGAAGCAGAGCGTAACTCAGGGGGCTGATCCATTCTGAATAGGGTGAGCCAGGCAAATCGAAAAGGGTGCCGTAGCGCGCTGGAATGAAGGAAAAGCGGACAAGAACCTCGACGTAGTTCTGTTCCGATACAAGACCGATACCAGCGTGAATGCCAATCAACAGTGCCGTCAGGCCAATGATGACATTGGGCGCATTGATGGCGCGGTTGTTATCTTCGGGGGGCATGTGATTCTGATGTTTCATACGAGATACTTAACGCCTGCTATGAGGAATACAACGTCCGCCCGTCTGTAAATTGGCAAGGGGTAAGTTTGTGCGCCAAACGGTAATCCACAGTTCGCTGTGCCGTTAACCATAATGCTTATCTGCGCCCACAGAACTGTCTGAAATCTGTTAAGACATTGTTAGTCATGGCACACTTTCAGGATTGAGCGTATTTTATGAACCACCCGACAATTCGCGCCTTGTTTAACTACTGGGATCGCCAGCGTGGCGCTTTATCTGCACCTGCACGTGCTGACATTCATCCAGGCGATATTCGTGGCATTCTTCCGGAAGTCTTCCTGCTTGAACGCAATACCAATGGCCGGTTCTACTATCGATTGGCAGGTACAATGCTGTGCCAGAATGCGCGCCGGGAGTTGAAAGGCCAACGTCCTCTGGCCCATTTTGCCGATCTGGATCGACGCAAGATGCAGATTGCACTGACACAAGTGTCGGAAAAAGGCGCAATTTTCAAAGCGGAGATTCTTGGAACCAGTGCGCAGGGGCGTACTGTCGAACAGCAGTGGATCGTGTTGCCGCTGAAAAAGACCGTCGGCAGTTGCGCTCGGCTTATCGGTGCCTGTGTCACGCCTGACAATCCGGAGTGGCTGGGACGTGACCCGATTGTGCGGCACAGCATCCTGGCTGCCAGAATCATCAGCACCGGAAACAAAGCCGCGATGAGGGAACTTGCGGGCAAGGGAGGGGCCACGCACCATGTCAGTTTGCGTCCATCCACCGCGGTGCCATTGCATGATCTTGGCTTGGCAACAGGGCATGGGGATTCTCAGGGTCGCGGCATGCCCCAAGGCGCTGGTGTTCCTCAGGGCATTGCCGATTTGCACGGAAGAATTGAACGGCAATTCGGGCGCAGAAAAGTGCAACGGGAACCTGCAAATCCAACACGGTATTCCGATCAGCTTGAGCGGGCTGATGATGTGAGAGTTCCCAATTTCAACGTTGTCCCGTTGACACTATCGGAAAAGCGCATTCAACACCTTACAGTATTTGAAGGCGGAAGAGACCGTTAAACTCCGAAGCTCATGGTTATTGAGTTGTTACAAATTTAGTTAAAATTCTAAACAAATTCGATTTAAAAGTACATCTGATTTTTGGCGTGATGTAAAATCATGGCAGGTATTCTGACCTCAATTGAAATATGGGTCTGAGTACATGAAATACTTGAAGCGTTCTCTTTTGTTTGGTTTTATTGTTGCTTTTTCAGCGGTTGAGCATTCCGATGCCAGAGATGTCAATACTGCCTTCATGGCGGTGACCGGCAAGACGCGACCTCCGATCGGTCATGTCAAATTCTGCCGGGTCAATCCCCAACAGTGTCGGTCACAGGTCAGTCAGGATCGTGCAATGGCGCTGACCCAGGCCCGCTGGGATGAACTCATTCAGATCAATTATCAGGTCAACCAGGCGGTTCTGCCTGTTTCGGATATGGATCTGTATGCACAGCCGGAAGTTTGGGCGTTCCCTGACAGATATGGCGATTGCGAAGATTATGTGCTTCTCAAGCGCTATCAATTGATGCAGGCCGGGTGGCCTGCCGGGAGCCTGTTGATTACCGTGGTTCGCGATATTGACGGTGGCGGCCACGCCGTATTGACAGTCAGGACAGACCGGGGGGATTTCATCCTCGATAATCAGGAAGCGCTGATCAAACATTGGACCGAGACGCCTTACAACTATCTCAAACGCCAATCCAGCAAACATGCAGGCAAATGGGTTTCCGTGGCGGACCAGCGTGATGTTCATGCGCTGGCAGTGACAGGCAGCACCGATTAGCAGTGATACTGCTAAAGCTGTTTCAAACCTGTCAGATAGCGTTTGGCATTTTTCTGATAGTTCAGCGCTGACTGCGTCAGCTTTTCTGCGTCTTCCAGGGATAGAGTTCGGATCACCTTGCCCGGCATTCCGACAACCAATGAATTGTCGGGAATATGTTTGCCTTCGGAAACAAGTGCACCTGCACCAATGAGACAGTTTTTGCCAATGCGGGCACCATTCAACACAATCGCTCCCATGCCGATGAGGGAATTGTCGTCGATCGAGCAGCCGTGAATAATGGCGCGGTGGCCGATCGTGCAGTTTTTTCCGATTGTTGCCGGAAAACCTGGATCAGTGTGCACCATGGTGTGCTCCTGAATATTGGTTCCGTCCCCAATGCTGATGCGCTCGTTGTCTCCGCGCAATACGGCACCGAACCAGATGCCAACCTTGTCGCCCAGAACAACATCACCGATGATATGGGCATCCGGCGCAATCCAGATATCATTTGAATCCGGGTGCTTTGGTATCTTACCATCGAGATCATAGACCGGCATTGATTTCTCCTTGTTGAAAAACGCTTGTGAAGCAGGCAAATTCACTGTGCAATTTTGCTATATGTGTCAGGCCAAACCCCGGCAATCAGTCCGGAAGTTTACTGCTATTTGCCGTGCACCAATGCGAGGAAGCGGGTTTGCTCGTGCGGGTCATCACGAAACACGCCCTTGAACTGGGTTGTGACGGTCGAAACACCATGTTTTTGAACTCCGCGCAGCGACATACACATATGTTCCGCCTCCAGCAATACGGCGACGCCACGCGGTTGCAATGAGTCGTCGATGGCCTCTGCAATCTGGGCTGTCAGGTTTTCCTGTGTTTGCATGCGGCGGGCAAAGATATCCGTCACACGGGCCAGCTTCGACAGACCGACCACACCTTCCACTGGATAATAGCCAATATGGGCCTTGCCGGTAAACGGCACCATATGGTGTTCGCAATGGGAATAAAACGGGATGTCGCGCACGATGACGATGTCGTCATAGCCGCCAACATCTTCAAAGGTGCGCGCCAATACGTCTTGCGGGCTTTCATTATAGCCCCGGTAAAATTCTTCGTAGGCCTTGACCACGCGTTTGGGCGTATCGATCACGCCTTCGCGGCTGGGATCGTCTCCTGCCCATGCAATCAAAGTGCGTACGGCTTCTTCTGCCTGTTCGCGGGTCGGGCGCGTTTGGGCTGGCTGCTTGTCAGCTGCTGCCGTCTTCAGTGGTCCAAGAATTGCGTCCATTTCAAACTCCTGATCGGCAAGCCGGGATCAATGATCTCATATCATAGGCCATTTGCATGGGCTTCGGCCAGTTCACTCTGCTGCATGGAGATAATGCATATCTCAAGTGAGGCAAGCTGAATGACTGACATTTTGCACAAAGCGACCTATATACTGACACGACTGGTCATCAATTTTGATGTCGCAAGAGCAAAAACAGGCATTTTCGGGGATGATTGACGAAATCTATAACGCAAAGATCCTGGAGTTTGCCGGGAATATTCCGTGTATTGGGACGCTGAATGCGCCTGATGCCTCGGCAAAGGCTCATTCCAAATTATGCGGCTCCACCATTTCGGTGGATCTGAAGGTCGACGAAGGACTCATCACAGATTTTGCTCAGGAAGTGAAGGCCTGCGCGCTGGGTCAATCATCGGCTTCCATCGTGGCGGCTAACATTATTGGTGCCAGCGCGGATGAGATGCGCGCCTTGAAGGCGACCATGTATGCGATGCTGAAAGAGGGTGGGCAGCCGCCGGAAGGTCGTTTTGAAGCGCTGAAATTTCTGGAGCCGGTGCGAGACTATCGGGCGCGCCATGCATCCACCCTGTTGATTTTTGATGCTGTGGTTGATTCGCTGGATCAGATTGAAGCAAAGCGAACGGTCAAGACGACGGGCTGAATTTGAGTGAGCCGGCCTTGGGCGTTAGAAGTGGCCCGTAACCTTGTAATGGGCACTCAGATAGACTTCCGGCGGTATGCGGTTCTGGATGCTTTCGACCATGTCCGAAAACGGGTCCTCGCCAACTTCGCCCAATGCAACATAGGTCTGTTCATCTGCTGCAGATTCGGTGTTGAGAGGATTGGCAAACACCCTGAGATCAAGGTTTTTTAGTTCGCCAATGAGCAGATTGGCAGCGGTTTGCATCAGCCGTTCGTCGGACACATCATTGTAAATCCTGAAGACATGAACCACATCAGTCGCATCAAGGCCGATGATGGAAGGCCGCAGGGTCAATTCCTCGACAGTCCATGGGGGGATCAGATCGGTCAGCTTTTGGGTCAACCCGTCAATTGATGTTCCAAAGCTTGCAGGCTCAACAGTGATGGTCGATAGGCCTGGCAGATTGTGCGACCGGATACGGCCCAAGCCGCCCCCGTCTTCCAGGGTATGTAAAATCGGTTCGGTGATCAGTCTTTCGATGCGGGCAGGGTCGTCTGAATCAGCGGGTGTCAGGACGTAAATCAGCTTGCCGGTGTTGCCAGCCATCCAGTTCCAGACAATGCCAAGGATGATGGCAATGCCGACTGCAGGAATCAGTATGTTAAGTTGGCGACGTGTCATAATAATAAGAATGCCGTGATTTTATGAAACAGACAAGACGGAGCGTGTGTTCCGACCCGCCAATGATGAAAAAAACCAACGCTCTCTTTTTTCGAAAATGGCCGAGATATATTGGGCTTGGCCTGATCACTTTCTATCAGAAAGTTATTTCTCCGCTCCTTGGATCATCCTGCCGCTATGCGCCGACCTGTTCATCGTATGGAGCCGAATGCATTTCCCGGTTTGGATTATGGGCGGGCGGATGGATGACATTGGCCAGATTCAGCCGATGTAACCCGTTTGGTGCGTCCGGCCATGACCCGGCGCCATTGACGCTGCCGTCAAACGCGGTGTGGTTTTTGCCATGGCGTTATGGCCGCTGGACGGGCCGACATATTGACCCGGCAACCCGACTGGACTGAACCGGACCGCGAATTTTCCCCCGGAAAAACTCGGACGCATCATCTGCCAAATACTTGCATCGCACATGCGCTCGCGTTAAACCGCGCGCGTAAATCAACACCAAAGGCTTACCTGCATTCGTTGGCAGAGAGTGAGCAGGAGACAGAATATGATATCCGTAAAACTACCAGATGGTTCAGAACGTTCATTGGAAGATGGTTCCAGCGGACTTGATCTGGCCGAAAACATCTCCAAATCCCTTGCAAAAAAATCTGTGGCGATGGTGCTGGACGGCACACTCACAGATCTGAAAAGCCCGCTGCATGAAGGCGCGGCTGTCGAAATCGTTACCCGTGACGATGAGCGTGCACTGGAATTGATCCGCCATGATGCGGCGCATGTGATGGCCGAAGCCGTTCAGGAATTGTTTCCCGGCACGCAGGTCACCATCGGGCCGGTCATCGAAGATGGCTTCTTTTACGATTTTGCCCGTGAAGAACCTTTCACTCTCGATGATCTGCCAAAGATTGAAGCCAGGATGAAACAGATCATCCAGCGCAATGCGCCTTTCTCCAAACAGGTCTGGTCTCGCGAGGACACCGCCAAGGCATTCGCAGATATGGGCGAGGCCTACAAGGTGGAATTGCTGGATGCGATTCCGGAAGGCGAAGACGTCAATATCTACCATCAGGGCGATTGGTTCGACATGTGTCGCGGCCCGCATATGGTGTCGACCGGTCAAATTGGACAAGCATTCAAGCTGATGAAGGTGGCCGGAGCCTATTGGCGCGGCAACAGCGACAACGCCATGCTGACCCGGATTTACGGCACTGCCTGGAACAATGAAAAAGATCTGAAAGCCTATCTGACACGGTTGGAAGAAGCGGAAAAACGCGATCACCGGAAACTCGGCCGCGAGATGGATCTGTTTCACTTTCAGGATGAAGGTCCGGGATCTGTATTCTGGCATGAAAAAGGCTGGACCCTGTTTCAGAACCTGATCAATTACATGCGCCGGCGGAACGATGGCGCTGATTATGATGAGGTGAACACACCGGATATGCTTGACCGGAGCCTGTGGGAAGCCTCAGGTCACTGGGAAAAATTCGGCGAAAACATGTACACCACGACAACACCGGATGACCGGGTGTTCGCGCTAAAGCCGATGAACTGCCCCGGCCATGTTCAGGTGTTCAAGAACGGTCTGAAATCCTACCGTGACCTGCCAGCGAAGATCAGTGAGTTTGGCAAGGTGCATCGCTATGAGCCATCAGGTGCGTTGCACGGTTTGATGCGGGTTCGCTCGTTCACACAGGATGATGCACACGTCTTTGTGGCGGATGATCAGATTACGCAGGAATGTCTGGCCATCCATAATCTGTTGCTGTCGATTTACGCAGATTTCGGGTTCACCGACATTCGCATCAAATTCTCGGACCGTCCTGAAAAGCGTGTCGGGTCAGACGAGGTCTGGGACGAGGCGGAGGCGGCGCTCAAGACGGCCGTGGAAGCTGCGGGCGATGCCTATACGCTGAACCCGGGTGAGGGGGCTTTTTATGGTCCCAAGCTGGAATATGTCCTGCGTGATGCGATTGGCAGGGATTGGCAATGCGGTACGCTGCAGGTGGATTTGAATCTGCCCGAACGCTTGGGTGCCTTCTACATCGGCTCTGATGGCGAGAAACACGTTCCGGTCATGCTTCACAGGGCCATTTTCGGTTCGCTGGAACGCTTTACCGGCATTTTGATCGAGCATTTTGCCGGTCATTTCCCGTTGTGGCTGGCTCCGCTACAAATCATGATCGCGACCATTACATCGGAAGCCGATGAGTATGCTGTGAAAGTACGTGATGCGATGCGTGCTGCGGGCTTGCGGGTTGATGCGGATTTGCGCAATGAGAAGATCAACTACAAGGTTCGTGAACACAGCCTTGCCAAAGTGCCTGCAATCATTGCACTGGGTGCCCGTGAGGCGGAACAGGGAACTGTCTCCATTCGCCGTATCGGCTCCAAGGAGCAGACGGTGATGACACTGGAAGAAGCGATCGAGAGCTTTGTCCAGGAAGCACTTCCGCCCGATCTGGCCAGACAACAAGCCAAGTAGATTGAAACAGAAAAACCCGGTTCATGACCGGGTTTTTTTATGAAAACTGACCGGGCAAGGCGGCTGCTCACGCCAGACAAGGAAGCGCAGGTTCAGCCAGAGAATTGATGACCCTTCTATTGTCTCAAGCCGGCTAAACCGGCTTGAAACTGGTTTGAATGTGACAAGGCGCTATTCGGCGGCCTTGTGGTCCATCTTCATGTCGCCATTCATGGTTTTGCCATCAGACATGCCGTTTTTCTTGTGCATGTCATGCGCGGCTCCGCCGCTAAAGCCCACAACCTCCAGATCGACGTCCACCTTGCCTGCTTTTTCAAACTCCAGGGTGATTTGTTGCACATCACCTTCATTGAGCGGTGTGGAAATCGACATGAACATCAGATGAAACGAGCCGGGTTTCAGCTCCACGGTCCCACCGGCTGGAATCTCCAGACCGCCGGGAACCGGGCTCATTTTCATCACATCATTTATAACTTCCATTTTGTGGATTTCCACATGATCGGCAAAGCTGGCGCTGGCACCAATGATGCGGTCGGTTTCAGTGCCGTTATTGGTGATGGTCAGATAGCCACCAGCCACCTTGGCATTTGGCGGTGTGGCACGGGCATAGGGGTGATCAATAATTAGGTCGCCCAGCGTGAAGTTTTGGGCGGTGGTTGGCAGAATCTGGATGAGTGTTGCCAGCACGGCAAACGCAGCAATTTTGATAAAGGACACGGTCATCTCCAAAGATGTATTTTTGAATTTTGTAACTGGATTGTTGTTCTGAAGAGCGTTCGGGCTTTTCAGAAAATCAAGCAAGTGATGGAGGACCGCGAAGCGGCGTGGCCGGTTGGAAAACGGCGCGCGGCAGAACAACTGCACCGATTTTAAACTTTTCGATTTCAATGAATCTGGTGCATTCGCTGTGTGTTGCGCATGGTGGCGCAACATTGGCTCCATGGGCGATGCGGCAGAATTCACATGGCGGACTGACGGTCTGGTGGTCGCCTGCCGGACTGTAAAGGCAGAGGCTGAGAACCGTGCCATCGGGCAGGGTGTATTGCGAAACCTTGGTGCCGCCTTCGGCCAATGCCACAGGCTGATGCGCAAAGGCAGCCAGAATGATGGCACAGGCACAGCAGATGCGAATCCACATCAGTTGCTTGTTTTCAATCCTGCGCACCTATCAGACACCCTGTATTGGTTTCAGCCAAGCTTTCACTCGACGGATATCAGCACTTCTACATCACGGTGGCGACCGGCCTCAACCGAAAAATTCCGGTTGTAAGGCGTGCCTTCATGAGTGGCAACGACGGCATACTCGCCTTCTTCCAGAACATATTCAGGAAAGGCACCAACCGTCTCGGCAATCACTTCGCCATTGGGGTAAAGCAGGGTCCAACTGGTATTGGCGATGGCCTCGCCGCCGGATTCATTGACAAGCTTCAGCGTCACTTCCGCTGCACGATGATACAAGGTCGCATCCGTCAGTTTGCCTTCTTCAATGGTAATGTCTGCGCTTGCGCTGGCATTGGCGTTTCCATACTGGCTTTCAACCCGATATGTCCCGGCATTCAATGGCAAAATCAAGCCGGAGCGGGCGTCGTCGACGACGAGCTGTTCATCCGTGGTTTCAGAATCGCGTTCAGAAATTCGAAATTTTACCTTGTCGGGGGGAATGCTGACATCTCCTGTCAGCTGGGCTTGCAGACGCAGCCCACCAGCATTGAGGATGACAGTTTCCGTCACAGACTGTCCGTCAACACGCAGCATGGCTGTTGACGATGCCTTGCCATAGGAGGCATGGACCAGATAATTGCCGGGTTGGAGGGTCTGCGCCCAATCACCACCCTTTCCAGTTGCCACAAGTGGGTAGCGGCCGGCTTCATCAGGCAGCTGATCGTAAATGCGCCAGGTCACACCAAATGGAATCGGCTCACCGGCCTCGACCAGTTTGGCAACCAGTCTGGCTTCTGCCGGTCCGGCATCCATATCTACCGGAGGTGCTTCCGGTATGTTGCCCATGGCTGGTGCGCCCAGAATCCGAGGCAGCATGTTCAGCAAGCTCTGGCCTTGAATTTTGCCTGCTGCCCCGGAACCCGGTTTGGCCCGCGGCATCGGCGCATTTTGTGCCAGTGCGGCTGAGGCTGTGGCGCTCATGAACAGAACTGCCAGCAGAATGCGACAAAGTGTACCCAATTTCAGGTGTGACTGCGTTTTCATGAAACCCTTGCACTATGGTTCGTTATCTCGCATGGCGAGGCTATTGGTTGGTCCGGCCCCTGAATGGCTGCATACATTGGCCTTTTGATGACCGGCTCGAACCATTTTCCGCCTGCCAGTGAATACAGTGTTCAACAGCTTTTTGAAAGTCTGTCTGTGCTCCTTGTGAAGGGCCTTGTGTTGATTTTTGGCCCATGATGGGTATTAGGGTGCAGACACGTTGTTTTGCATTGATCGCAAGACGGACCGCGATCTTCAGGAGTTTGTATGGACTTGAAGTCATATCTGTCATCCCGGCGTACGATTCCCTCTGCGCATCTGGGCGCTCCGGGCCCAGATGCGCAGCAATGCAAGAACATCCTGACGCTGGCATCCCGCACACCGGACCATGGCAAGCTGGTGCCGTGGCGGTTCATCATCATTGAAGGAAGTGCCCGTCAGGCATTGGGCGATTTGTGTGTCGCGCGCCAGAAAACCCTTGCACAGAATGATGCGCGCACCTTGACTGATGCGGAAATCCAAAAAACCGCGACCTGTTTTACCAAAGCGCCAGTGATTGTCGTTCTAGTGTCAACAGCCGCTGCGCATCCCAAAATTCCGCTGTGGGAGCAGGAACTGGCAGCCGGGGCAGTAGGCATGAATTTGCTTCACGCCAGTCAGGCGCTCGGGTTTTCGGCCCAATGGCTGTCAGCCTGGATGGCCTATGACAGGGAAATCTGTGCCAGGCTCGGGCTGAGCGAACATGAGCGCATTGCCGGATTTTTCCACATTGGCACACCGCTGGAAGGGCCGGTCGAGCGGCCACGCCCCGACATTTCAGAAATTACAACCAATTGGTCCGCATCCTGATCTGACCCTTACCCTGGAGCCCAGACATTGTTTTACGACGCTATCAAGAAGAATCACGGACTGCCGCACGATCCGTTTAAAGCGATCGTCACGCCACGTCCGATTGGCTGGATTTCCACACAGGACGGGCAGGGCCGCCATAATCTGGCGCCTTACAGTTTTTTCAATGCATTGTGTGATCAGCCGCCCATCGTGATGTTTTCGTCCGACGGCATGAAAGACAGCGCCAGCAATGCGCAGGAAACCGGTGTGTTCGCCTGCAATCTTGCGACCTTCGCCCTGAAGGACGCGATGAACGCCTCATCTGCGCCGCTGGAACATGGTGTCAGTGAATTCGAGCGCGCCGGGCTGACACCGGTGCCCTGCGATCTGATCAACGCGCCCCGCATTCAGGAAGCCGCTGTGGTGATGGAATGTGAAACGCTGGAGGTCAAACCACTGGTTGACCGGGATGGGCAGAAAGCGCGCTACACCATGGTGATCGGCCAGGTTGTCGGCATCCATATCGATGATGATTGTCTCATTGACGGGCTGATCGATATCACGCTTTTGAAGCCCATTGCTCGGCTTGGATATCGCGATTATGCGGTGGTTGACGAGGTGTTCCAGCTGACCCGTCCGGAGCGTTAAACCAACGCACTTGCAGAAAGCTGAAAAGCACGCTGGACAGAGCCATCATTTTCCCTTAGGAAGCGCTTCGTTAGCGAAGTTTCTCTGTTTGCAGAGTCACTCCTGAAAGGCGTTTCTCGCCTGTGTCGCCGGTATAGCTCAGCTGGTAGAGCAACTGATTTGTAATCAGTAGGTCCCGGGTTCGAATCCTGGTGCCGGCACCATTTTTCCAAGTGTCCGACCCGGAGACATAGGTAACAGTTTGTACCTAAGACACGGGTGACACTTTCGTGCCAAACGGGTTGTCGATAGTTTGCAATGTTTTTTGCTCCAGGTCGATATATTCCAAATCATAGTGCATGAAGCTGATTAGCCAGATTCCATCCTCATCCCCCTTGATGCCCATCCGCATTCATCGCGCTGAGAGTCGGGACAAATTGCAGAGCTCGATGGGCTGGCACAGGTCACGCCATTGTCTGTTCGCATTGCCTCGGGCAGAGCGCGCGCATAGACCTGCTGGTGGAAGCCCGACATCGCGTGATCTGTCACGGTCAAGGGGTAACAGTATCGACCATTGCCAAGTTTGAATGCGCCCTTGCCATCTGCGCATCACAGAGCAACAACAGCTCCCGCAAAACAAAAAGTGTTACCTATGTCTCAGGTCGTTCAATTTTATGAAGCTGTTGATTTTGCGCGATTACTTTGCAGATTGTGCACATGAACTTGGCCGCCTGCGGGGATTGAGCTGGTCGCCCTGCCAATTTCATATCCATATTGTCAAGACAATCTGGCCAGCGTCAATTCTTGTAAGGACAATTATTTGACACAGGTAATTTCCTCAGGAATGCGGACGATCAATTCGCCGTTTCCCATCTTGCACCGGGCCCGCTCACTATTTTCGTCTTCCATCAAGCTGATTTCCGGGATGCTTTATATTTTTGCCATGTCGAGTAGGCCACCCACAGAATGAGGCCGGTATTTACGACTATCAAAACAAGCGACACAGGACGATCTACAAATATCCAGTAACCCTCATCCGATAGCAATAATGAACGACGCAGATTGTTTTCCAGCAGCGGGCCCAAAATTGTTCCTATGACGATTGGTGCTAATGGATAATTGGCAATGCGCAGCACGATGCCGACCAGGCCAAATCCCAACATGGCCCATAAATCAAAAATGGAGGATTGCAGCGCAAAGGTCCCCACGACACAAAGAACCAGAATAACCGGAATCAAGCGGGACTTGCGTATTCTAAGGACATAGACAAATAGCGGGGTCATCAGGATTCCGAGGACCAGCAAGGCCACGTTGGATGTCAGGTAGACAAGGAATATTCCGCCGACGATTTGCGGCTGATCTTCAAACAAGGTTGGGCCGGGGTAGAATCCGAAAATCAGAAGCGTCGCGATCAACAGAGCCGCGATGGGATCACCGGGAATGCCAAGGGCCAGAGAGGGCACCAAAGCGCCTCCGCATGTGGCATTATTGGCGCTTTCAGTTGCAACCACTCCACCTTCTTCGCCTTCGCCGTATCGCTCGTGGGGTTTGGCCGCATTCTTTGCGACTGCGTAGGCGGCAAAGGAACTGACAACGCCACCAGCCCCCGGCAGAATGCCAAAAAACGTGCCTATCGCCGAGGACCTGAGTAGATTTTTCCAATGTTTGAGCGCCAGCAGGACGGATCTGAATTGCGGGCGCACCAATGGAATATCTGGTTTGTCAGTCAGATCCTTGCCCATGAATTGAAACACCATTTCGGATATGGCGAACAAGCCCACAACAATAGATACAAGATGAAACCCATCCAGCATGTGATAGCTGTCAAATGTGAAGCGATAGCCCATCGAAATCTGATCGGTGCCAATGGTCGCCAGCAAAAGGCCGAACGCGCCTGACAGGATGCCCTTCAGAAAGGATTCACCGGATACAGAGGCGATTGCTACCAGTCCGGTGATGGCCAGAAGTGTAAACTCCGGAGGGCTGAATTTGCGGGCAAAGACCGCCAGAACCGGTGCGAACAGGATGAGAATCACACCGCCGAACAACCCCCCCAATGCTGAGGAGGATACTGCCAGACCCACAGCGTCTGCTGCACGGCCCTTTTGTGCCATGGGATATCCATCAAAAAGCGTGGCGGCGGCCAGTGGCGTACCGGGAATTCTCAGCAAGATGGCGGATATGGACCCGCCACACGATCCCCCGACATATATGCCCAGAAGAAGCGACATGGCGGTGATTGGTTGCAGGTTGATGGCAACCGGCAAGATCAACACAATACCCATCAAGGGCCCAAGACCCGGAAGGGCTCCGACGATGAGGCCGAACATTAACCCAACAATGATCAGGGCAAAAACGAACGGGGATGCAAACAGGTCATAACCCTGGGCAATGGCTTCAAACAGCATCGGATATCACCACGGAATGTTGATGGAGAAAATACCGCCCGGCAGAACGATTTTAAGGTATTTTTCAAACACGAAGGCAATCAGGAATGCTGTCGATAGTGAAAAAAGCACCGTTGGCAGTGGTTTTCTATCGCCACAAATGATCATGATCATTGCGATAAACGGCGTAGTTACCAGATGATAGCCAAGGACATCCAGAAGATACAAATAGAGCCCAAACAAACACACCAACTGGACCGGTCTGAACATTGCTGACACACGTTCTTCGGTGACCTTGATGCCAGTGTCTCTGATTTCAGCTGTGAGGAGAACCGCCCGAATAAAGACCGCACCCAGTATCAAAATTGCCACGGCACGCGGATAAAAGGCAGCGTTGTGGAAAGGGTCTCCGTCGGCAATTCCCTGCGAGACCAGGTCGGTGTTGATTTGTTGGAAAACAACACCAACAAGGGCCAGGAAAAAAACCAGCGTCAGCCATTCCAGATGATTTCGATTAAGCGTCAATGGCTCCACCTGCAAAACAAATGAGCGAAAACGGGCTGACATGCATGGTCACAAGTCAACCCGGTTTGAGGTTCTACTTATTCCGCAATTTCTTGATCTGTTCTTCTTCCCAGATCAATCCGTCGCCCATGCTGGAAATCTGAGTTGAAACAGATCCGATGATTTCGTCATACTGGGTATGATCCCATTCCAAAGGCGTCCAGCCGATGGCAGACAGTTTTGCCTTTACAGACTCATCGTTCATGGCTTTTTTCATTGCGTTTTGCAAAACCGCCACTTTGTCAGCAGGCGTGTCTTTGTGGACAATCCACCAAGTCCAACCGAGAGGTCCGAGGCCGGTCAAACCAATATCGATGTCCACGTCCTCTACATTTTGAGCCCCATCAAACAGTTTTTTAACGGCAGGCAATTCTGACAGGACCAGGCCAATTTCAAAACCATCCTTGTCAGCAATATAGGCTCCGGGATTGACAAATACGAAGTCGATCACACCAGACTGAAGGTCCTTGCGCGCTTCTCCATCTGTCTTGTATGGGACCACCTGCGCAACCACGCCATATGCCTGTAGGGCCTTCGCCATGACCTTGTGGGGCAGGTTTCCGGCGGCTCCAGACGAGTAACGCAGTTTTCCAGGATTTGCTTTTCCGTATTCCATCATTTCTTCAAAACTGCCGAACCGGTCATCACCAACACGTGTTGCAATGGCGAATGCTGCAGCCACACCGGAGTGCAAAGGAATGAAATCCTTGTATGTCCAATCCGCCTTGCCACTGGCAGGCGCACTGACCAGCGGAGCGACCCAGCCTGAAATCATTGTATAACCGTCGGCCTTGCGGGCCATTGCGGTTCTAAAAGCCTTGGTTCCACCTGCGCCAGGTGTCGAAACCAGGGTAACAGCCACGCCCAGTTCCTTGCTGACTGCATCTGCAATGATCTGGTCAGCAGCCATCGCAGTGCCGGGACCCCAGGGGAATATTGTCTGGACCGGACGGTCGGGAAAATCTGCTGCCTGTACCGTCGGGTTTACCGCCAAAGCTGCAGCAAATATTGCAGCGGCCGTTACCAATTTAAAAGAATTCATCCGTACCTCCCAGGTGCTTTGGTATTCTCTCTCAGCATACCAAATATTTTATTGATATCTCTCTTACATATAACAGGATCAAATTTCCGTCAATCCTGATCGTTTTTGGATTCTTGACACCAGTTTGAACCTGCAAATCCGGCCTTCGGTGCCCCATACACCCCGGCACAATTTGCCTGCAGCCCGATGCTCAGCATTGCGCTACAAGGGCTCCAGCTCATCAGTTTGGGTGAAAAGGCAATATTGACGTGTCAGCAGCCATCAAGGGCTCGACGCCGAGAAAGCAGTAAATGCTGTTCCAGGAGCACTGTTGCACGGGTGGTATCTCTTTCGGCACAGGCCTTCAGAATACCGATATGTTCGCGCATTGCCGGGACCTTCCTGTCACCAGTTTCCCGGTTTCCAAGGCGGATCAGGCGAATGCGGGCTTGATTGATCTGGTAGGTTTGCGACAGGATCTCATTATCCAGATAATCAATAATCGCGTTGTGAAAAGCCAGATCGACCATATCAAGATTATTGGTATCCTCCGCCGTCAAAGCCTTGTTTTCCATACGTTCCAGCATTTGTTCAGAACTCTCCAGCAGCGCACGAATCTCGGCTATTGGAGCCTCCTCGATGAAAAGGCGCAGGGCTTCCTTCTCGATCAAAATCCGCACATGATAGGCATTCCTGATCAATCTGGGGCTGACGTCTGATATTTGAATGCCGCGTTTTGGATAAACTTTCAGCAATGTTTCATGTTCAAGCCGTTGTATGGCTTCACGCGCTGGCGCGATTGGAACATCAATCATTTCACACAATTCTTTTTGGGTGACAAACTGACCCGGGCGAAGACGACCGGTCAAAATGCAATCCCTGAATTTGAGATAGGCGTCGTTTTTTTTCATGACGTTCAACAGACATGCTTCATTGGTTTGGTGTCCATTCTTGACACGATTACGGATATCTACGTTATATAGATCAAAAATATAACACACGACACCCGAGAAGAACAGACGCCCCAATTGAAGGCTTGCCTTTCCATACTCGTCAAGTTTGGAACTCCGATAAGAAAAGCGAGAATAATTTTTTCCACATTTATCAACGGGATGTGGCGCGACCCGGCATCAGAAACACCTTGTTGGTGTTGTCGGTGACAGGTGTGACTAGTCCCACCGGGTGACCCATTCCAGCGCATACGCCTTGTAGCCGAGTGTGGAATCCAGTGGCAGGGCAGTTAAAATTCCTGCAATCAGAGACCACGGAACAGGAAACAAAATGAAAATTTTCCAGCTGTTGCAATCCGCGGTAACACCACGTGGCGCATCATGACATTCAGGCAATTTGGACATCATCAGGCAATGACAGGTGAGAGTCCTGTCTGGGATAGCGACCGCAATTGCTTGTGGTGGATCGATATACAATCCCAATGGCTGCTGCAGACCAGCATTGACGGTGAAACCCTGACAATTGCCATGCCATCGCAACCTGGACTGGTTGCCTTAGCACAATCAGGAAAGCTGGTAATTGGTCTTGAAGACGGGCTTTGGTTGTTTTCTCCGGAAACCGGTGAATGGCAACGATTGAGTGACACGGAAGACAACCGCCCCGGCTATCGTCTCAACGATGGCAAGGCAGATCGATTTGGTCGGCTTTGGTTTGGATCCATGGACATGTCAGGTAATCGTGAAGCCGAAGGCCGTCTGTATTGTCGCGATCTGGATGGGCATGTTTCGGCCGTTCTGACAGGTATTACGGTCCCCAACGCGATTGTTCCGCTCACTGACGGCAGTGGACTGACGTTTTGTGACACACCAACAGGTCAGCTTCGGTTGCTACACACCAACCCTGATGGCGAGATCACCAAAGATGATGTGTTGCACCAATTTGGATCCGGATGGCACCCTGACGGTGCCTGCATCGATCACCAGGGACGTCTTTGGCTGGCCATGATCGGACCGGACACACTTGTGTGCCTGAATATGAATGGTGAAATTCAACACGAATGGCCTTCCCCAGTCCGACGTCCCACAATGCCAGTGTTTGGTGGGCCAAAGCAGGACTATCTGTTTCTGACGAGCCAACGTCGTTTTCTTGATGCCAACGCATTGGCGAAGGAACCCTGTGCTGGAGGATTGTACATCAAACCCGTGGCAGAAAACTTTGCCAGCCCCACATTCCGTGTTGCGAATCTGTAACCGTATTTTGGATGCGCCCCATAATTTTCCTGTTTTTAAAGTGGAGGACATTCCCATAATGGGCGAGTACGTCATAAGCGAAACTCACTGGCCGACGCTACCGGTCGCAAAGCGCCTCTAGTCCGCGTTCCTTATAATCATTGAAGATCTTGTGGCCGGTCCTTCGGGAAATCCCGAACTCTCTTTCCAGCCACCCGGAAACTGGGTTCCGCTCAAACCGCAGGACGGCGTTAAACCTGCTTTGCGATGTTTTCTGGATGATTATTATTTCGTCTCACGGGTATATCTTCTGGCCTCGAATTTTTGCCAGACATGCATGTGTCCTCTCTGCCGTGCGGCTGCCAACCATAGCTTTTTTCGTGCGTCGGGCATTTCCAAGGAGCAATACTCCCCGCCCGAGAACTTTGGCCAGTCGAGAGCCAAACCAAGTTTAACCATTTCAGCAGAAAGGTCGCGGCCATCATGCAAATAGCATCGGGCTACGGTGCGGCCGTGGCTATCTTGTTCCATAACTTCCGCCCGCACGGTTTGCCCCTTGCACAAAGAAACCAAAGCCCATTTAGCTTTGTTTCCGAACGGGTGGTCTATCTCAGGCGCATCGACACCGAATAAACGTATCTGTGTCTTCCTGATTACGATAGTGTCGCCGTCAACCACATAGACAGGGCCCTCCAGAACTGCATTTTCAAATGGGGGCCTCGCGCTATTCACGTCAAACGGCTGACGCCTAACGGTAGTACTTTTACGAGATCTGCCTCTTGTTGATTGAGTGTGTTTGCGCCAGATGCGTCTTTTTCGTAGCTTAAAGACTACGCTTCCGGCAATCAAAACGATGATCAATACGACTTCCAAATAATCAAATCCTTTCGATTTCTCAAAATTCAGTAAATTTCATAATCTCTCGACTGTCAGTCAAGAGTTTTTTTGAAAATCAACATAAAACTCTCTGAAATTTCATTTTGTCAGCGCCTAAAACATCATTAAGATGGGGCAACGTAGCATTTTCCATCTGCTTCAGAATAAGGAAAACTCTACGGCTGTTTGGCCAATCTATTTTATTGTGAGGCGGTTATGGACCTATGCAAGGGATATTCTTGCCAGTGATTTGCCATTTTAATCAGAATCCGATCCCATCAATATTTAATGGATCCTGTTTGATTAAATACACAAAATCGGACATCGCTCAAGAGCGAACCAATGGAAGCAACTCGGTTTCGAGCCGCATTGTTCACCCTGAATTCAATCGAATTGACAATAGCTGCAGTAGAATTATTCTGCGGCGCGTGGCCATATGGTCGCTTGCCGTGCAGCGTGCAGATCTGAGATCAATCGGGGTTCAATTTTGCTAAATAAAGCCAGCCTTGAGGCTGCCAGGAAATTTGGACGCACGCTTGAGCGAACGCAGTATTTTCCTGAAGAGCGGATGCTGGCTTATCAGCGCAGATTGCTGGAACCGTTGTTGCGTCACGCCCGTGCTGAAGTTCCGTTTTATGGAAATCGGTTTAAGGTTCTTTTTGACAGGAACGACGACATCCGTTGGGCGGCCTGGCCAGATATCCCCACCTTCACGCGCAAAGAGGCCCAGCAAGCCGGCGAACAGATGTTTGCCCGCAATTTGCCTGTTGAAGCAGGTGCAGTCGAATTTGGTGAAACCAGCGGCTCTACCGGGCGCCCTTTGAAATTCCAGACCAACAGTCTGATGCGGCTGATGAAAGGGGCTGTTGGTGAGCAAATTCTAAACTGGCACAAGGTTGATAAAACAAAATCAGCCGCATTCATTATGGACCACAAAGGAAATCACCCATTGCCTGGCGGGAGCAAGGGGCATCTCTGGAACATGGAAAAGCCCGATTCCAGCGTCTTTCAACTGTCCCTTGGCTACACGGTCGAGCAACAGGTTCAATGGCTTTCACAGACCAATGCGAAGGTTTTGATATCCTACCCTTCCAACGCTGCTGCGATCCTGAAATACGTCAAGGACAATGATCTGGCAGCTCCCTTCGACACTGTTGTTTGCAACGGCGAGTGCCTCACGGAGGATGTCCGTCAATTTTTGACAAAGGATGGAGATATCAAGGTTGTTGACCGGTTTGGTGCATCGGAAATTGGCCCAATATCAGCCGCATGTCCTGAGAACCACACCATTCATCACCAGTTTTCCGAAATCGGTCTTGTCGAAAACCTTGAACCTGAAAGTGATGTTGCTCTCACATCCGGTAGTGGACGTATGGTGATCACGCCGTTCTACAATTATGCCATGCCGTTGATACGGTATGAAAACGAGGACTATATCGAGACTAGTGATAAGCTATGCGGTTGTGGCCGAACCTTGCCAATCATCAACAAAATTGTTGGTCGCAGACGAAATCTCTTCAAATTCGCCAATGGTAAAGTGCGGTGGCCAAATTTTGATGTTACGGAATTCATGCCGTTTCTGCCTGCACATCAATTTCAGTTCATTCAAAAAACCATAACGCATATTGATGTTCTATACGTGCATGATGGCTCATCAAGAGAACCTGATGCAGAAAAAATGAAGACCTATATGCAGGGTAAATTGAATGAGAAATTCGACATCAGCATCATCAAAAAGACCTCCATTCCAAAACTTCGCTCAGAAAAGTTCGAAGATTGTATCTCTTTGGTTGAGTAGGCGGTTGCCGTATTAACTGAAACGGTTTCAGGGCCGAAACGCTTCACATCAGCGAGGGCGCGGTTGTGGACGCTGTCGGTGAACCGGGCGACGGCGCGCCGGAGTTGCGCTCTGCCAATGCGCCGAAGTTCCTTGACGAAGGGAGTTTAATTTTGTGTGTCTGGCGGATGAAATTGCCTGACGCAGTTCTGGCTGCGCTGTCTCTGCGTGCATGAAATCGTGCGCCGCAAACAATGTTCGTGATCGTTGAACAAGTCAACAGACGCGCGGTTGAGATGAGGAGCTTCAGCGTAACGAGTTTTATGTGAAGGGCTCTAACGGCAGCAATGAGCCATCATGCAGTTTTATCCTGCACTGGATGTCGGCTGTATTGAGAAACCGTAAACACTTGAAACATTTGGGGGAGGGCCTGTTCAGGTTCAGGCAATGCCCTCGGTTCAAGCTGCGGCACTGTCCATGCTTTTGCAGAAAATGACGGGTTGGTCGGTTGCTTTATTTTTCGACCAATACATCGCAGAGTCAGACTGGGATAGCAGCGCCTCCCATTGCGTGCCTGGTGTGGCGACCGAAATACCAATCGAGGCCATTACGATTTGATCGTGACCATCGAATGAAATTGATGATTTGCTAATGCTTACAACGCGCTCGGCAATAGCCAATGCAACGCTCTCCGGATTTTCATCAACGATAACGCATACAAATTCATCGCCTCCCAGGCGGGCTACAAAGCCATTGTCACCAACCACAGAGTTCAGTCGCTCTGCAGTGACACGCAACGCGATATCTCCAGCCCGGTGACCAAGTGCATCATTTAGCTTTTTGAATTTGTTGATATCCAGATAAATCGCTGCAAGCTGACCCGATTCAAGGCATTTGGTCATATGCTTGGATTGTAGCTGTTCTTCCAATCCGGCGCGATTGAGCAATCCTGTCAATTGGTCGGTTCGGGCAATTTTTGTGGCGCGCTGCAGCGATGCATGTTGGGTCATAAAGTAGCGTGCTGTTGAACCGCAAACCACAATGATGCCGCCACAAATAACGAGGATCAGAGGCAAGATTTGATTGCGTAATGTCGTCCCGGAATAGGCTGGGTCCCAAGTCAAGCTGGCCACAGGCTGTCCCGATGCAGGCAGCGACACTGAACTACGAATGGGCGCATCCTGGGAGAATGGGATCAGCTTGACACCGGTGATGTCAATTTGCCGGGCGAGTTCATTTTGCCAGGCTCCATCAAGGCGTGTCATGCCTATCAAAGCTGGAACCTTAGCTTCAGGTAATTTGTTGATTTCGTCTGTCGTAATCCAGGCTGCCACAGCTAGATAGAACACACCTTCGGTTTCAATAACCGTCGATTTCGAGATGGGGTCTTCTGCGTTGTTTTCGTTCAGGGCCTGCCAAATAGGACCCATCGCAATCGGATCATAGGCATCAACGGCTTTCGCACCAGTTTTATCATCATACGCGTGTAGAAGCTCTCCGTCGTGATTCAGAATAAACAACTGATCGAACAGAACGGTTTCGGTCGCAGCGGAACCAATATTCTCATAGATATCCTCTGCCGACCCGGTCTGCACCAAATGATATGCTAAGGTCCAATAGGCATAATCTTCGACCGATTGAACAAGTTTTTCTGTGGTTTTTTGAATCGCCAGCTCGACCAAATCCCGTGCTCGCTCATGTTCAAGTACATCAATGCGATTGGTCATCCAAAAGAGCATGATGAGAATGATGCTTGTTGCAAATAACCCTAAAGAGGCGAGCCCCCACAGAATGGGAGGGGGGAAGGACGGTTTCTGCATGGATTCTCCAATCCGTGAATGCTTTTTACTATCGTTATTGTCTGAACGAAGTTTTAAATCTTCAGAATGAGATACTTAAAGTTGCAATGCTGTCTGGAAAGATCGCTGCGACTCGGTTCGGGCTGAGACCATGTGCCTTTTACGATTTGGTTGTTCGTATCTTCACAGAGAAGATTTGTGCGGGCGCTTTTGTTTAGGAAGGTGTTCAAATCTGGGTATCAGGGTGATCAAATTGCCTGACGTAGTTTTGCCAGCGCAGTGCTGGGACGCATCCACGCAGTGGACTGCAAGCAGCGTCTCGTGGACGTCGAACAAGACAACAAATGCGCGAACGATGGTCGGTCACCGTCCGGGGAGAACCATATTGACCATTGCAAAGCTTGTACTTGCTCTTGCAGATGAGGCATTTTAACTTCGGTGTTGAACTTCTTGAGGTTCCGGGCAGCGTGGAGGTTTGCCAAGCTGCCCGGACCGATCACTAAATTTCACGAAGGTGCCCTCAGAGCGCGATGATCACTCTGCAGACCTGTACTAAATCGGATGCAGAGATGCTGTCAGCGTCAGGACTTGCTGATCTGACACTGAAGTCCATGGTGCCTGTTATCTGTCAGTGACAAGAATATAGATTGACCGCACGCGCGGGATGACAGGCAAAAACCGCGTTGGAATGGGCAGCATCCAGCAAACCGCCGGTGGGTCTAATGCCTGTCGCGATCAAGAAATACGGTGCCGTTGCTGATCTGGCCGACATAGGTGCAGATATCTTTCCGGGTCGACAGATGCGCCCAGACGTTTTTCACAAACAAGTCGGGTGCGAGGAAAAGTGACGTTGCATTGAGCGCATTGCGAGATACATGCCGGTTCAATGCGGGATTGTTCCGAATCGCAAAACGATCAGCCGGTTTGAGCGACATGAACTGCATCGCATATGCGATATATTCGTTGGCAACGATGCAGGATTGGAAGGGACATTGCTCGTCATCATAGACGGTATGCGCCAGTTCATGAACGACGATGCTGTGAAAATAGGTATCAATCGGAAGAAACCCGAGGACGCCATCCCGGTTGCGTTGTGTGTCCATGGCTTTTGGCGCGAGAATTTCAATCCGGTCTTCATCACAACGAAACTGAGCAACGCATCCAGGGGTCAATTCGTCGACAATTCTGATTTTTATCAGTCTCTGGAGCGTAGGAAGATTGCACATTTGAAAGAGTGCTTCTGTATCTTCGACAGCGTCACATATGCTTTCAGCTACTCTCGGATGTTGGCCAGTGACGCTGACAAGCGGGTTTTCACAGGGCATATCATCCGCATGTGCTTCAAGGGTGAATGCGCTCAAGACCAGTGACAAGAACATCCATTTGGGCATTGTTCGATTCCTCCCGTTTGTTCCAGCCATTTCAGTTTTGAAATTCTGGCGCTGCCCACTTTCGATGAGCACGCTATCCGGCGAGTTTCCGACTGCAAACAATCCACATATTTCAGCCATCTCTTCGATGGGTTGGATTATATCATGTGGTCCGACATGAGCCTTGACCGACATCAAGCGACTCGCTTCCTCCTGTGCGCTGTCTTCAATGGATATGTGCGGGCGAGGTTCATTCCCCATAGGGCGGAAAAGCGATCTGTGGCCGTTTCCCTGTTTCTATATTCGGGCAAGGGTTAGGTCAGAAGGTAACCCGCTGCTCACATCCATTTGATTTTCTCTTGATCCGGACAGTCTCTAGGGTCGTAGACACACCAAATGGAGGCTTAACCCATGAACTGTCTTGATTCTGAAACCTGCTTTGATCGTCGGTATGCCCTCGCGTTCGGATTTGCTGTTGCGCTTTGGAGTGCCATGGCAGTGACCAGCATTCTGCTCTAGCAGTATCCATGCTGATCAGTGATTTGCTGGTAATTTCCAAGTTGCAACAGGCGATGACCGGCTCTGCTGCAAAGACTCCAATTGACAAACAGACCCGCACTTTGTGACATGCCGCCAACTGGTTAAGTGAATGAGTTGGGATGCGGCATGAAATTCGCCTTTGAAGCGAGCGATGCAGACGGGGCGCAGGATGCGCTGGCCGAACTGCAGCAACACTACAAATCTGTCCCGCCGGAAGAGGCCGATGTGATTGTCGTGTTGGGGGGCGATGGCAGCATGCTGCGCGCTCTTCACACCTATCTGAATTCAGGAAAAATGCTGTACGGTCTCAACCGCGGCACCATTGGGTTCCTGATGAATGAGTTTTCCGCTGAAAAGCTGGAGGAACGTATTCAAAAAGCCGTTTCCACCTTCATCAATCCGCTTGTCATGGAGGTAACCCTGCCAGGTGGCGCTGTGGAGCGTGCCTATGCGTTGAATGAAGTCTCGCTGCTACGCCAATCCTATCAGGCTGCGAAGTTGCAGATCTCGGTCGATGACCGCGTTCGTTTGCCTGAACTGATCTGTGACGGGATTTTGCTGGCAACACCGCAGGGCAGCACGGCCTATAATCTGTCTGCGCATGGGCCGATATTGCCGATCAATGCGCCTTTGCTGGCCCTGACCCCAATCAGCCCGTTCCGGCCGCGTCGTTGGCGCGGAGCGTTGTTGCCGAACCGGGCAAAGCTGACCATTGACGTGCTCGACCCCGCCCGGCGTCCGGTCAATGCGGTGGCAGACCACACGGAGTTCAAGTCGATCGAGCGTGTTGTGGCCTGGGAAGATGCGACTAGCCGATGCGGCTTACTGTTTGATCCGGATCATTCCTGGGACGAGCGGATTCTGGCAGAGCAATTTCAGTATTGAAGTCTGCTATGTAGGTTTCCGGCGCTCCATGACCAGCGTTGGCTCGCCCATATAGCTGGCCATGTGCTTGCGCTCAAAACCCAGTTTGCCGGCGAGAGCAACAGACCCTGCGTGATCGGGGGCGATGATACAGACTGTTGTGTCCGCTGAAAAATACTGGTCGCCCCAGACAGCGGCAGTTCTGGCTGTTTCGTGTGCCAATCCGCGCCCCTGAGCATGGGTGCACAAGACCCATCCCATTTCCGGAACATTTTTCAGGGGTGGCTTGATGGTGCGGTGAAAATCACCAAACCCGACTTCGCCGAGAAAACGGCCTGTGGATTTGTCATGAACCACCCAATAGCCAAAACCCAATGCGGTCCAATGGCCGATATTGCGCAAATGTCTGGCCCAGGATTCCTGCAAGGTGCTGGCACGCCCTGTGATGTGCCGTGTCACCTCCGGATCGGCCCAAAGAGCAGCGCAATCCTCAAAATCGGACAATCTGTGCGGCTGCATGATTGTGCGCTCTGTCTCAAGGATAAGCGTCTTTGCTGGAGCTTTGAGCATTGTCACGATGTCGCGGATAATTCCTGCTGCATGAAGGCATCCAGTCTGGCGATGTCAGCGGTGTCCTGAATCACAAGACCGCGCTTGGTGCGTCTCCACAGAACATCCTGTGCGTTGCGCGCCCATTCTTCGGCCATGAGATAGCGCACTTCTGCAGCCGTGAGGTCAGCGCCGAAATTCGAGCCAAGATCGCCGAGCCTGGTTGCATCACCCAGAATATTGCGTGCGCGGGTTCCATAGAGACGGAACAAGCGCCAGGCGTGCCCGGCTTCTAGGAATGGATAGTCCGTTTTCAGGCTTGCCAGTTCAGTTTCGAAAGACAGCGCCTCGAAATCACCGCCGGGCAGGGTTGTACCCTTGGTCCAGGGTTTGCCCTTGGGGCCAATGGCGTCTCCGACCTTCTCAAGCATCGATTCAGCTAAGCGACGGTAAGTCGTTATTTTTCCACCGAAAATGTTGATCAGCTTTGGCTCGTTTTCAGCGCCTTCGCTTTTCAGAACATAATCCCGTGTGGCTTCCTGTGCCTTGGATGCTCCGTCATCATACAGCGGTCTGACGCCGGAATAGGTCCACACGATATCTTCCCGGCGCACTGGCTCTGCAAAATATTCGGCGGCGGCACTGAGCAGATAGTCGGTTTCCTCTTCCGTGATGGCAACCGATTTGGGATCGCCATCATAGTCGCGATCCGTCGTGCCGATCAGAGTGAAGTCCTGCTCGTAGGGAATTGCAAAAAAGATGCGGCCATCATTGTTCTGGAAGAAATAGGCTCGCGGATCGGTGAATTTCTGTTTCACAACAATGTGGCTGCCCTGCACCAGACGTACATTGTGCGCATCATTGTGCCCCAGAGCTCCGGTCAGCACATGATCGATCCAGGGGCCTGCCGCATTGACCACACAGCGAGCCGTCACCTGTCGGGACTGCCCGGTAAATTTGTCTTCAAGGTCGATTTGCCACAGATCATCTACCCGCTTGAGTGAGGTGACCTTGGTGCCGGTGTGAATATCAGCCCCCCGGTCGGCTGCGTCTCTGGCGTTCAGGACCACAAGCCGTGCATCGTTGACCCAGCAGTCAGAATATTCGAAAGCTTTCTGGAAATGCGGTTTCAGCGGCTTTCCGGCGGGATCCTGTTTCAGATTCAGCGTTCTGGTGCCCGGAAGCTTTTTGCGCCCACCGATATGGTCGTAGAGAAACAGGCCAAGCCGGATCAGCCAGGCAGGTCTGGTATCCTTGTGATGCGGCAGGACAAAGCGCAGTGGCCAGATGATGTGCGGCGCCATAGCCCACAGGGTCTCGCGCTCCATCAGAGCTTCTCGCACCAGACGGAATTCATAATGTTCCAGATAGCGCAGGCCGCCATGAATCAGCTTTGTCGACCATGACGATGTTCCGGACGCCAGATCGTTCATCTCTGCAAGACCGACACTGTAACCCCTGCCAATGGCATCGCGCGCAATCCCAACGCCATTGATGCCACCGCCGACAATGAACACATCATAGGCTTGTTTCATGTCCGCCTCGATTGGTTGGTCGGCATTGTCGGTGTTGTTCTGCGTCATCAAAGAGGTCTCCATTGTCTTTCCGTCTTAAATCGAAGCTATATGAGTGTCAAACGAAGATAAACGAAAGTTTTGGGTTGTTGGTTCCAATCCATAAATGATGTCACAGGTTAGGTTTAGCCATGAGGCGCTTCGCGTGTTGAAGCGCTGGATTCTGGCAGTTCTAACGGGTTGTTAATACCTGATGACGTAATGCTGCTTCTTGTTGAAAGTTCAGGGAATGAAAGTCCCCTTGTAAATGAAACCTGTTGATCTGAGAGCGCTAAGGTGCCTGATTGTTGATGACAACGCGCATATCAGGCGGGTTGTTCGGATGCTGCTTCAGGGCTTTGGAATTCGCGAAGTTATCGAAGCGGAAGATGGTGCGGAAGGGTTTGAACTTTTTCAGTCCAGCGCTCCGGATTTCGTTATTGTCGATTGGGCGATGCCTGTCTTCAATGGTATTGAATTGACGCGGATGCTGCGCAACACCGAATCCAGCAATTTCCCATATGTGCCGATCATCATGATTACAGGCCATTCGGACAAGAAGCGTGTCATAGAGGCGCGCGATGCTGGTGTCACAGAGTTTGTCTGCAAACCCATTTCCGCCAATGCGCTGTATCAACGCATCGTTCTTTCGGTTGTTTCACCAAGACAGTTCATTCGAACCGAGACCTTTTTTGGTCCTGATCGCAGGCGCATTGTTGGCGCTTTGGGACAAGATGCAGAAGAGCGTCGAGGCAAGGGTGAGAGCGAGCACAAAGTGACCAAGATTGACAGCCTGATTGAACCCCGAAGCGAGAAATCGGTAGCATGATATGACAGATTCAATTGCCACATCCCGCATGGTCGGTTCGGGGAAGTCATCTCACGAGATTATCGAGCCACCCAACAACCTCAAGGACAAGGTTAAGCCTCTGCTGCCGAAGAATGGTCAGCCAGTTGAAGATCCGGTGGCGCGGGCCGAACGTGAGTTGAAGAAGCTTGAACCTCAATTTGAAGAATGGATGGCCAAGGATATAGCCCGGCTCCAGAAAGCCTGGACCGATCTGAAAGAGGAAAACGGCGCTGATTCTCTTGGCAACCGTGAAAAATCCGCTCCCTTGTTTCGTGCGGCACATGATTTGAAGGGGCAGGCGGCCACATTCGGGTTCCCCTATATTGCAACCGTTGCTGCCAGCCTTTGCATGATCTTTGAAGATGATGAGACACTGGCCAGTGCGCCGCCTGTTCTGATTGAGCAGCATATTCACGCCATCGCTGCGATGCACCGCGAAGGCACTGAAACCGGCCCAGACAGTCTGGCATCAAAACTGTGTGAAGAATTGACAAAAATCACCCAATCGATTGTCGCTGCCACCAAAGCACAACAGCTCAAGGCTTCCTGAATTCCGACGCGGCTTACGTGTCTTGTTCCCGCTTGCCACAAGTGCCGACACACGAGCATACCTTGTTTCTGTCCCCGCTTTTAATCGTTCCATGGTCGGGTTTTACTGGCTTAACTTGTCAATCAGCCAGCGAAACGGCTTGATATCACTCACTTCCGATCGATACATGACCGCGCTTTTCATGTTCCATCCCTCATCCGAGATGGGAAGACGGACAAGATCGCGCGACAGGGCATCCCCCTCCAGAGGATCTGCAAAAACCGCCACCAAATCTGTATCAGCGATGATCTGCATCATGGATGACAGTGACGAGGTCTCCATGACAATCCCTGGGGGCGGACATTCAATCTGGCGATATTTTGCGGCAATCTTTTCCTTCAAATTTCTGTCAGAGGCATGTCCGACCCAGCCGAATTCGGCAAGTTCCTGCCAGCCGATGGATCGTTTACCCGTGAGCGGATGGTTTGCGCGAACCCATGGCCGCCGTCGCGTTGTCCATGAGGGGCCAATTTCAAATTCGGCTGGCAAGTCGGTTTCGGTCAGTTCACAGACGATCAAATCCAGACTGCCCTGAACGAGCATTGGCACCAGAATGTTTGAAATTGCGTTGGTGACTTCCACATGGACGGCTGGGAACGTCTGATGAAACCGTCCCAATGCATGTGGAACAAGGTTTTGGGCCCAAACCAGACCGGCTCCAAGACGAATGCTGCCACCTTGGCCTTGCAGCAATCCTCCGATTTCAATTTGAGCATAGCGCGCCTGCTGTTCCATGTTCATCAAGTGTCGGTTCAGAATCCCGCCGGCCTTTGTCGGCGAGACACCCCGGGAGGTGCGCTCGAACAGTCTTGTCGACATCTGGGTTTCCAGATCCTTGATGCTTTTTGAAAGGGCCGGTTGGGAAATACCTGACAATTCAGCCGCAATTCTGAGATTGCCGGCATCGAAGGTCGACCGAAAATGCTGAAACCGTCTGGAGAACAAAAATCGCATTGTGACACTCTGCCACAAGAGTTCCCACGTGTCATGAATTAAACTTATGACTTTCGGACTTATTAGCATTGGAAGTTCTTGCCTGTTCCGCCTAGCTTTCCAAAAAATGCGGATCAGTCCGCGGCTCGATAACCTGGGGAGGCAAGGGCAAATGAAGTTTGTTTTTGTTCTGTTTGATTCGCTCAACCTGAAATTTTTGGAGAGCTATGGCGGCCCGAAAGGGGATACGCCGAATTTCGAACGTTTCGCCAAGCGCTCGGTCACGTTTGACAAGCACTATGTTGGCAGCTTGCCCTGCATGCCGGCCAGGCGCGATCTGCATACTGGTCGGTTGAGCATGATGCATCGCAGCTGGGGTCCGCTGGAGCCATATGACAATTCATTTGCTCAAATGCTGGACCAGTCGGGGACACATTCCCGTCTGATCACGGATCATTATCACTATTTCGAAGATGGCGGCGCGGGCTATCATACGCGCTACAGTTCTTGGGACATGATCCGCGGGCAGGAATATGATTCTTGGAAAGTTCTGCTTGATCCGCCCACGGACGCATTCAAGGAAAAATTCAGTCCCAAACATTATGATTTTGATCGAAAATCCTGGAAAGCCCGCCATGCGGTGAATCTGGAATTCATGACGGAGGAGGCAGAGCTTCCCGGACCGAGATGCTTTGCGTCGGCGTTTGAATTTCTGGACAAGAACCGGGATGCGGATGACTGGTTTCTGCAGATTGAGACCTTTGATCCGCACGAGCCGTTCCAGGCGCCGGACAAATACCGCCGCGCTGGTGACAGCGATTATGAGGGCGGTGTGCTGAACTGGCCATCCTATGCGCAGGTCGATGAAAATGACTCCGAGATTGCAGAAATACGCGCCAGCTACGCCGCTCTGGTGCGGATGTGTGATGCCTATTTCGGCCGGTTGCTGGATTATTTTGATGAGCATGATCTGTGGAAGGATACGGCGCTCATCATGAGCACGGATCACGGCTTCTTGCTGTCAGAGCATCAATGGTGGGGCAAATGCCGGATGCCCTACTATGAGGAAATCGCTCACATACCGATGATGTTCTATCATCCGGACCATGCTGACAAGGCGGGCACGCGTTGCGATCAACTCACGCAGACGCCTGATATCATGCCAACCATTCTGGACTGTTTTGGCCTCGAGAAACCTGCCGAAACGCTGGGCACATCGCTGCTCGATATCATGCAAGCTGAACCAGAAGAGCGTGAAGTTCTGTTTGGGATTTTTGGCGGTGCTATTGGCGTGACTGATGGGCGATATGTGATGTTTCACTATCCGCCCGACACGACCGCAGACGGGCTTTATGAATATACGCTCAACCCCCAGCATATGACGGCACCGTTCACCAACAAGGAACTGAAGACCGCAGAACTGGCACCGGGTTTTGATTTCACCAAGGGGCTGCCTCTGCTGAAAATCGAGGCTCAGAAGGACGCAAAGCGGGTTCCGATGAATGATGGTCTGGGGTTCGACGAAGCTGAGTTTGCGTTGTTTGACCTGGCCAATGACCCGGAACAGAAAACCAGAATCCGCGATGAGACGGTCGAAGCCCGATTATACGCCGCGATGATGAAACATCTGGCTGAACTCGACACGCCGCCTGAAGCCTATGACTGGTATGGACTTGGACATCCAGCGGAAGCAGGCGTGTGAATTTCTGCCAAACCAAGATTACAAGACAGAAAACTACTAGGAGGACATTATGACATTAAAATCGAAATTCTCATTGGGTGTCACGGCCATCGCCGCTGTTGCACTGGCTGGAACTGCAGCGTTTGCAGATTTTCCCGAGCGGAAAATCCAGAATATCTTTCCATGGGCTCCTGGCACTGTTGCCCATGGCGTCAGCCAGATGATCGCTGAAGGCATGTCAAAACGATTGGGTCAGCCTTTGCCAGTGGTGGCAACTCCCGGCGCTGGTGGCGTGAAAGCGTTCAACACCGCTCTTGCGGCACCCGCTGATGGCTACACCATTTTTGACGGTTACGTTGCCCCATTGGTGATTTCGCCAATGTTTGGCCGGGCGGACTGGGGATGTGATGATTTCAAGCCGTTGTGGTCTGCAACATCCAACGCCTTCGCCATTGCGATCAGCCCCACAGAAGACCGGTTTACGGATTTCCCATCCTTCATCGCATATCTGAAGGCGAATCCCGGAAAAACTGCCTATAATGGCAACGGCCTGTCATTGCCGCATATGGTTTCTGCCAAGGTGCTGCAATCGCTTGATCTGGTCTCCCGTCCGGTTCCCTATGATGACATCGAACTGGGCATGAAGGATTTGCGGTCCGGCGTTCTGGATTGGCTGGTTGTCAATCCAGGCGTTTACAATGCCAACAAGGACAATCTGAAAATACTTGTGACGCTGAGTGAACTTGAGTCAGTTCAAAGAACCTATGATGGTGCAGACAAAGCTCAGGATTTCGGAATTGATCTGGGCATTTCCGGTCTCGCACCGATGGGCTGGAACTGGTGGTTGGTCCACAAGGATACACCGCAAGACCGTGTCGATATCTTGAATGAAGCCATGGAAGCCACGATCAATGATCCGGAAGTTCGGGCTCAGATCGAGGCAACCGGTTTTGTGCTGACCGAGTATTCTCCCGACCAGTATAGTGAAGTCTGCAACAGTGCCCGGGAACAGCTGGAATCTGCCAAGGATGCGATCACCTGGGAAGAAGAGGCTGTCAAAGCCGCAAATTAAGAACTCCTCCCGAAGACTGGCCCGCGGCTCCCGACAATCAGGGCGGCGGGCCAGTTGGAGTCTGGCCTGCAAACACGATCAGGACACGCAATGACAAAGAATTCCATCAATACGGAAAGTCTGATTGCACCAGTCTTCTTTTTGGCTGTGGCCGCAATCGTGTTCTGGCAGACCAATACGGATCTGGTCGAAAAGGACATTGCCAGCGGCAGCATGCAATATAATGCGGCCTTTGTGCCCGAGGTGCTGGCAACGGTGCTTGTTATCCTCGCTGTGTCCCAGATCGTGCAGATTATCCGGAACTCCGGGACGAATCCGGTTTCAATTGATGCGCAAGACGATGCATCTGCCGAAGCGCCGACGGAGCGAGGACTGGCTGTTCGCAGTGTTGTGGCGCTGGTCCTTATTGCCCTTTACATCTTGGCTCTGCGCCCTTTGGGCTACCACATTGCCACTCCGATGTTGCTGGCAAGCCTGTTCGCTCTTCTAAATGTACGCAATCCGCTTTTGCTGCTGGGATTGTCGATCGGACTTTCTCTTGTTTCGGCCTATGTCTTTGGCGGACTCCTGAATGTTGTTCTGCCAGCAGGCGTATTTGAAATCGCGCCGTTCTAGCGCAGACAGGGCTTCGCTCATATGTTTGAACCACTTTTCCAGGGTCTTCAGTTGTTCTTCACAATGGATGCGGTTTTTGCCGTCCTGGCGGGAACATTACTGGGCCTGCTGATCGGAGTTCTGCCGGGACTTGGTCCCCTGATGGGCATCATCCTGCTGTTGCCGGTCACTTTTCACATGGAACCTGTGGCTGGCATGGGCTTGCTCATAGCGATCTATGTTGGTGGCTCCTGTGGCGGTGCGATTTCTGCGATTCTGGTGCGCATTCCAGGAACACCTCTGGCTGCCGCAACCTTGCTGGATGGCTATCCCATGGCGCAAAAGGGACGGGCCAAGGAGGCTGTTGGCATCGCCATTTCGGCCTCGGCACTGGGTGGCGTCCTTGGCGGGATCGTGCTGATTTTTCTGGCGCCGCTTCTGGCCCGGTTTGCTTTGGAATTTGCACCACCGGAAACCTTTGCGCTGGCTCTGACAGGGCTCCTGGTGATTGCACTGGTGTCAAATGAAGCCACATCCAAGGGCATCATGACAGGGGCTTTCGGTTTGCTGATTTCTACCATCGGCTATGATCAGTTCGCCAATGATTTGCGTTTTACCTTTGGTGTGAACGGACTTCTGGGGGGCATTCATATTGTCGCGATGGTTGTCGGTCTGTTTGCCATTTCGGAAGTTATTGTTCAGATCAAGTCCGGGTTCTTTTCGCGCAATCCGGATGTTCCATGGGTTCGTCCATCGCTGAGTTCGGCTCTGCTGGTTCTAAGCCGTTGGGTAAATCTGGTCCGGTCATCCGCCATTGGCTCATTTCTGGGTGCGTTGCCCGGGGCAGGGGGCGTGGTATCGTCCTTCACGGCCTATGCGATTGCCCGGTCAACCTCCAAGACACCTGAAAAATTTGGCACGGGAATCGAAGACGGAATTATTGCGACAGAATCAGCTAACAATGCCACCGTTGGCGGATCACTCATTCCAACACTATCCTTGGGGATTCCGGGTGATGCCACATCAGCCGTGCTGATGGGAGCGCTTATTATTCTTGGGTTCTTCCCCGGTCCAAATCTGTTCGAACAGCATCAGGATGTCGTGGGTGGAATCTTTCTTGCGTATATGAGTGCCAATGTTGTTCTGTTCTTTGCGGGCATTCTCCTGACGCCGCTGTTTGTCGCCTGCATCAAGTTCAAGAAGCAGTATCTGCTGCCCTTCATTACGCTGTTATGCGTGCTCGGTGTATTTTCGCTGGAAAGCTCAACGTTTCATCTCTGGGTCATGCTGGCGTTCGGTGCCATCGGCTATGTATTGCGGCGCTATGATTATCCTCTGGCCCCAATGGTGATCGGTATGGTTCTGGGACCAATTGCGGAGAGCAATTTCCGGCGTTCGCTGGTGATCTCGGGAAATGATTACAGCTTTTTCATCGACCGGCCGATCGCCGCCACCATTCTGGCGATCAATCTCGTCATTATCGTCTGGATGCTGTGCCCAAAGGTCTGGAAAAACCGGCTGCTGCTACGGGCCTAGATATGCCCTTCCAACAGGTTGTCCAGTCGGTCCGGATCGAGGAGATTGGAGGCGATTGACCCAGGCTCAGGCAGCTCTGGAATTTTGTGTATCACCAGTAACCGACAGCCGTTCGCCTGACGACAAGGCTGATCGTTCTTTCCTGAATGCGCGGGATCGTGGCTCGTTGTGTTCGCAGAGTGGATTTTCGGAACAAGTCCGAGAACGACGGCAGTGTGCCGGATCGGAACGAAGTGTTTGGCGGGAGGAGATGAAGAGTTTGCGGAGGAGCGCGCATGTCAGATGCTTGGTGTAAAACTATGCGCAGAGCGTTTTTCGGAATGCGAATTGTTTTGAAATCCACGTCTCATTGAAGTGCTCACAGAGCCATACTCAGTCTCCACCGCCGTCGTTCTCGGACTTGTTCCGAGGACCCATCTCAACGAGCCACCGCTTTGACCAGAGGAATAAATATGCAAAATTGGTACAGACCGCACGGAGGGATAAAGGACAGAACACCTACGAATCGTCTCGGTCTAAACCGAGACAACCTAATGAGGCACAACATCTAATCAGGCGCGCGCTCATTCAGTGACTGGCGGCAAATAAACAGTGACAGGGCCGCGGCGTTTGACACATTGAGACTCTTGATGGGCCCTGGCATATCGAGTCGGGCAAGCTCGTCACATAAATCTCTGGTCAGGCGTCGCAATCCGCGTCCCTCCGCACCCAGCACCAGTGCAATCTTTGACGCACCCTGTCGGCTCGTGGTCTCGATCAGGTCCATCGGCCCTTCGCTGTCGAGTCCGATTGCCAAAAACTGCAGCGCCTGCATCTCTTCCACAGCACGGGCCAAATTCGTCACCTGTATGTAGGGAACGAGTTCAAATGCTCCGGATGCTGTTTTTGCAAGAAGGCCCGTCTCGTGCGGGGCGTGGCGCAGAGTGGTTACCACTGCTCCTGCACCCAACGCGCAGGCTGAGCGCATGATTGCGCCGACATTGTGTGGGTCGGTGACTTGATCCAGCACCACCACCAGATCATGGTTGCGGACTTCTTCAAGCGTTGGCTGATCCAGTGGATCGACTTCGAGCACAATGCCCTGATGCACTGCGTCGCGTTCCACCAGACTATCCAGATCTCTGGGACGCACTTCCGTCCAGCCATCGGGCAGGACAACTGATTCTGCCTGCAGGCGGTCTGCCATGTTCTTTGTAATGCTGGCTTTCCTGATGCGCCGCTTGCTGTTTTTCAGAGCTGCTTCACAGGCGTGGTAGCCGTAAAGCCACACCGGACCCTCCATATCCCGAAATTTGTCGGTCTGGGCGCCCCTGGATTTGTGTTCGCCTTTGCGAGCCTTGTTGTAAAAAGGTTTGCTCATCTGTTCTGGGTGCTTTGCCTGTTGGTGTGTGGCCGATTTGGCGGCTCAGTTGAAAGAACAAGGTTCCTATCGCGAATTTCAGCAAGCCTGTAAACGGTCTTGGTCCTTTGGCCGGTCATGGGTGCCCTGAAATACACGTTATGCGGCTGCGCGGTCCTGCCGGTTCCGGCCGAGAAATGTGCTGGGCAGTTGCGCTATATTAGCAGAATGAGCGGCGGTGTGGTTGACCAACCAAAGATAAGTGCAAAAAAGCGTTATTCTCTTGGAATCCTGCGTTGACATGTTGCATCAGCATCTGCATAACCACGGCCATCGAAGCACCTGCGAGAAATTGCGGGCGTTTTTGTCTTGGCCCGCAGATGAATTTGCATATATGTCGGGCTGGATAGTATTTGATTTCGGAGGGATGCCTGAGCGGTTAAAAGGGGCGGACTGTAAATCCGTTGGCTAAGCCTACGCTGGTTCAAATCCAGCTCCCTCCACCATCAAATCAAGCCGTCGGATAAGACTGGGCGGCAAAGACGAACGATCGACAGGCGGGTATAGCTCAGGGGTAGAGCAACAGCCTTCCAAGCTGAAGACGCGGGTTCGATTCCCGCTACCCGCTCCAACTGCCTTTCTGCCGAGTTGCAGTTGAGGTTGAGATGCAGGCTGTTAGACAGTCTGGAACAAGAATTCGGTGGCGTGTGCCACCTGTTAGTTGCAAGGAAATACGGTCCGATGGCCAAGGAAAAGTTTGAACGCAATAAGCCGCATGCGAACATTGGCACGATTGGTCACGTTGACCACGGCAAGACAACGTTGACGGCAGCGATTACGAAATATTTTGGTGACTTCAAGGCTTATGATGAGATTGATGGCGCACCAGAAGAAAAAGCACGTGGCATCACGATTTCCACAGCTCACGTTGAGTATGAGACGGAAGCGCGTCACTATGCGCACGTTGATTGCCCAGGCCACGCGGATTATGTGAAAAACATGATCACTGGTGCTGCCCAGATGGATGGTGCGATTTTGGTCGTGTCAGCAACTGATGGTCCAATGCCTCAGACCCGCGAGCACATTCTGCTTGCCCGTCAGGTTGGTGTACCTTCACTCGTTGTGTTCATGAACAAGGTTGATCAGGTTGACGATGAGGAGCTTCTCGAGCTCGTCGAAATGGAAATCCGTGAATTGTTGTCCATGTATGAATATCCTGGTGACGACATTCCTGTGACCATGGGGTCTGCGCTGGCAGCTCTTGAAGGTCGTGATCCGAAGATTGGCGAAGATGCCATTCGTGCGCTGATGGCGACTGTTGATGAGTATATTCCTCAGCCAGAACGTCCGGTTGATCTGGCATTCCTGATGCCGATTGAAGATGTGTTCTCGATTTCCGGTCGTGGTACTGTTGTGACCGGCCGTGTCGAGCGTGGCATCATCAAGGTTGGCGACGAAATTGAAATCGTTGGCATCCGTGACACACAGAAATCGACTTGTACCGGTGTTGAAATGTTCCGCAAGCTGCTTGATAGCGGCCAGGCGGGCGACAATATTGGTGCACTTCTTCGTGGTGTTCAGCGTGAAGATGTTGAGCGTGGTCAGGTTCTTTGTAAACCAGGTACAGTCAAGCCACACACGAAGTTCAAGGCAGAAGCTTATATTCTGACGAAGGAAGAGGGTGGTCGTCACACACCATTCCTGACCAACTACCGTCCACAGTTCTACTTCCGTACTACGGATGTGACGGGTGTTGTTCAGCTTCCAGAAGGTACAGAAATGGTTATGCCCGGCGACAACATCGAAATGGATGTTGTGCTGATCGTGCCAATCGCAATGGAAGAGCGGCTGCGCTTCGCCATTCGTGAAGGCGGACGTACCGTCGGTGCCGGCATCGTTGCAAGCATCATCGAATAAGAATCGTTTAGAAAAACGATTTTAGGGGTATAGCTCAGTTGGTAGAGCGACGGTCTCCAAAACCGTAGGTCGCGGGTTCGAATCCTGCTGCCCCTGCCAAAACCAGATAGAAGCGAAGTGTGCTGCAGCAACCCAGTGGCATATTTCGCTTGTATCTTTCCAGCCGCTGTCCTATATGGCGGCTATCAACGTTGACTTTAGTCATGACATAAGCGTGCCGGCCTAATGCTTGCGCGCCTGGTCTTATTGAGCGCGCTTTATGGCAAAAACGAATCCTTTTACATTTATTCAGCAGGTCCGTGCTGAGATTTCCAAAGTGACATGGCCCACACGCCGTGAAACGATCATCACAACAGTGATGGTTTTCATTATGGTTTTCTTCGCTGCGATCTTCTTCTTTCTAGCTGATCAGGTCCTGGGTTGGGGCGTTGGTTTGCTTTTGACTCTGGGTCGCTAGGGAAAGATTTCATGGCAAAACGCTGGTATATTATTCAAGCCTATTCAAACTTTGAAAACAAGGTTGCCGCTGCCATTATGGAGCGTGTGGCTTCCGCCGGGCTTGAGGATCAGTTTGAAGAAGTTGTGGTCCCGACCGAAAAAGTTGTGGAAGTGCGCCGTGGCCGAAAGGTTGACACAGAGCGCAAATTCTTTCCCGGCTATATCCTTGCCAAGGTTGATCTGACAGATGAAGCATTTCACCTGATCAAGAACACACCAAAAGTGACCGGGTTTCTCGGATCTGAAAACAAGCCAATGCCGATCCCGGAAGCGGAAGCCATGCGGATTATTCAGCAGGTTCAGGAAGGCGTCGACCGTCCGAAGCCTTCGATCAGTTTCGAAATTGGCGAGCAGGTACGGGTTTCCGATGGGCCTCTGGCATCCTTCAACGGCCATATCGAAGAAGTCGATGAAGAGCGCGCAAGGCTTAAAGTAGCAGTTTCCATCTTTGGCCGGCCTACGCCGGTTGAGCTGGAGTATAATCAGGTCGAAAAACTTTAAGTTGACCTGATTGTGAAAGTCGTGGGAGGTGGGTCTGGTGCGCCACATCTGACCTTTCCGAACCACGAACACCCAAAGCCGGATGATCCGGCAAGATATGGAGTGAACTATGGCGAAGAAAATTGCCGGTTATCTGAAGCTTCAGGTACCAGCCGGCGCAGCCAACCCGTCGCCGCCAATCGGCCCGGCCCTTGGTCAGCGCGGCGTGAATATCATGGAATTCTGCAAGGCGTTTAACGCCAAGACGCAGGAAATGGAAAAAGGACAGCCGATTCCGGTTATCCTGACCATCTTCCAGGATAAATCCTTTACTTTCGTAATGAAGACCCCACCGGTCTCGTTTTTGCTGAAAAAGGCTGCGAACCTGAAAAAAGGTTCCGGAGAGCCTGGCAAGACTGTTGCTGGTACTGTGTCGAGTGCTTCCGTGCGTGAAATCGCTGAAGCAAAGATGACAGATTTGAATGCACACGACATTGAGGCTGCCATGCGTATGGTTGCCGGGTCTGCGCGTTCAATGGGTCTCAAGGTTGCGGAGTAAAACCAATGGCTAAATCAGGTAAAAGAGTTCGCAACAACCTCGAATCCATCGATCGCAACAAGCTGTACGATCTGTCGGAAGCGGTAAAGTTGCTGAAGCAGCATGCAAATGCAAAGTTTGACGAAACCATCGAAGTTGCGATGAATCTGGGCGTTGACCCACGGCACGCAGACCAGATGGTTCGCGGTGTATGTAATCTGCCCAATGGTTCTGGCCGTAACGTCCGTGTTGGCGTTTTTGCGAAAGACGCGAAAGCTGACGAAGCGCGTGCAGCCGGTGCTGATGTGGTTGGTGCCGAAGACCTTATGGAAGAAGTCCAGAAGGGGAAAATCGATTTCGATCGTTGTATAGCAACGCCGGATATGATGCCTCTGGTTGGCCGTCTTGGTAAGGTTCTTGGGCCTCGTGGCATGATGCCAAACCCGAAAGTCGGTACTGTGACTATGGATATTGCTGCAGCTGTTGCAGCAGCCAAGGGCGGTGCTGTTGAATTCCGCGTTGAAAAGGCCGGCATTCTGCATGCAGGCGTTGGCAAGGCATCCTTCACGGAAGATGCGATCCTGCAGAACATCCAGGCATTTGCCGAAGCTGTGTCTCGGTCACGTCCAACCGGTGCCAAGGGCACATTTGTAAAGCGTTTTGCCATTACCTCCACGATGGGGCCTGGCATACATATTGATCCTTCGAGCGTTTCCAACGCTTAACGGGATTTGAGAATTCCCTGCCGGTTCGCCGGCGGGGTGGTCATCCGCAAGGATGGCAACCTGTCCGAGACTGCTGGTACCAGATCATTTGCAAGAATGTGATGGTTTAAAAATCGCCCGCACAGATAGGGAATAACCAGTTTTCCGGTTCCCTTTGGAGCCTTGCTGGTTTGAACCAACGGACCTCGCGATATGAGACTTTCATATTGTAAGGGGGCAGGGTATCGCGCCGTATCAGCGCCTTTAATCGGGTTCTGAATCGGCAAACGTAACCGGCCCCTTGGCGACTTTCGCCCAAGAGGTCAAATGGAGAAGAGACGCAGTGGATAGAGCGGAAAAAACCGAAATGGTAACCGCACTGGGTGATGTATTTGGTACATCAGGCAGTGTGGTTGTAGCTCATTATGCCGGTCTCACCGTGGCCCAGATGACTGCCTTGCGCAATCAGATGCGTGACCAGGGTGCGTCCGTCAAGGTTGCAAAGAACCGCCTTGCCAAGCTTGCTCTTAAAGGTACCGACGCTGAAAAAATGTCGGATCTGTTTCAGGGACCTACCCTGATCGCTTATGCGGAAGATCCGGTTGCAGCGCCGAAAGTGGCCTCCGAATTTGCCAAGACGAATGACAAGCTTGTCATTCTGGGCGGCACAATGGGCGCCACTGCTCTGGACGCGTCTGGTGTGAAAGCTCTTGCTTCCATGCCGTCGCTTGATGAATTGCGTGCGAAGCTTGTGGGTATGATCAATACACCTGCAACCCGTATCGCAACGGTCATCAACGCACCTGCCGGTCAATTGGCACGTGTGTTTGGGGCATATGCCACTAAGGACGAAGCGGCGTAAGGCCGAATGCATATTAACTCTCTTGGTTCAAACCAAAATAAACTTGAAAGAAATGAAAATGGCTGATCTTGAAAAAATCGTAGAAGACCTGTCGAACCTCAGTGTTCTGGAAGCTGCAGAACTTTCCAAAATGCTGGAAGAAAAATGGGGCGTGTCCGCTTCTGCAGCCGTTGCTGTAGCAGCAGCTCCTGGTGCTGAAGCTGCTGCTGAAGAAGAAAAAGACGAATTCGACGTCATGCTGATGGCTGCCGGCGAAAAGAAGATCAATGTGATCAAGGAAGTTCGTGCCATTACCGGCCTGGGCCTCAAGGAAGCAAAAGATCTCGTTGAATCTGCTCCAAAAGCGGTCAAAGAAGCTGCTGCCAAAGGCGAAGCAGAAGAAATCAAAGCCAAGCTGGAAGCAGCTGGCGCGACTGTCGAACTCAAATAAGTTCGAACACGTCTTAGAATCCGGACCGCTTGCGGTCCGGATTCGACTTGTTGAAAGCGCTTTTTTTCGAAAGCGCTTTTACGCGTCTCTGGCGCAGGCTTTCGCAAACAGCGGATGAATGTGCAGGAGGGACAGTTGTTTTGAAGGCCCGCAGAGTTGCTGTTCTGAGCGGGATTTTTGAACAAATGTCTGAATGACATATGTTTTTAGAACGACATGAGGTGCCAAATGGCTGAGACTTATACCGGTCGCAAACAAGTTCGTAAATTCTTTGGTTCCATCCGCGAAGTGGCAAGCATGCCAAATCTGATCGAGGTGCAGAAAGCATCTTATGATCAGTTTCTTCAAGCGGGTGAGTTGCCTGGAGAACGACCGGATGAGGGACTTCAGTCGGTTTTCAAATCGGTTTTCCCGATTTCCGATTTTGCAGGATCTTCGCTTTTGGAATTCGTTGAATACGAATTTGAAGCTCCAAAATACGACGTTGAAGAATGCCGCCAGCGCGGTATTACCTTTGCCGCTCCCCTGAAGGTGCGGTTGCGTCTCATCGTGTTTGATATTGACGAAGACACTGGCGCAAAATCTGTCAAGGACATCAAGGAACAGGATGTCTACATGGGCGATATGCCGCTCATGACCGGCAATGGTACCTTCGTTGTCAATGGCACAGAGCGTGTGATTGTTTCCCAGATGCACCGCTCACCCGGTGTGTTCTTCGATCACGACAAGGGCAAGACCCATTCATCCGGCAAGTTGCTGTTTGCCTCGCGCATCATTCCCTATCGCGGTTCCTGGCTCGATATCGAGTTTGACGCCAAGGACATCGTGCATGCACGCATCGATCGCCGCCGGAAAATCCCGGTTACGACGCTGTTGTTTGCGCTGGGTCTGGACAGTGAAGAAATTCTCGACACCTTCTTCAATATCATTACTTTCAGCCGTATCAAGGATGGCTGGCGCAAGCCATTTGACGCCACCAGAATGCGTGGCACGAAAGCCGTTGTTGATCTGATTGATGCTGACAGCGGTGAAGTGATTGTCGAAGCTGGCAAGAAGCTGACAGCACGGTCTGCGAAACAGCTTGAAGAGAAGGGCGTCAAGGCGCTCAAGGTCAGCAATGAAGACCTGGTCGGCGAGTATATTGCTGAAGAGATCGTCTCCATGGAAACCGGCGAAATCTTCATGGAAGCCGGCGAAGAGATCACTGAAGAGAGCCTCGTTCTGCTTGAAGAAATGGGCTATAATGATGTGCCCGTTCTCGACATCGATTATGCGAATGCGGGTCCTTACATCCGCAATACGCTGGCTGCTGACAAGAATGAAAGCCGCGAATCTGCGCTGTTCGATATTTACCGCGTCATGCGTCCGGGCGAGCCGCCCACCATGGAAAGTGCCGAAGCGATGTTTACATCGCTGTTCTTCGATTCAGAACGCTATGATCTGTCGGCTGTTGGCCGCGTGAAAATGAACATGCGTCTTGATCTGGATGCAGAAGATACGGTTCGCGTCCTGCGCAAGGAAGACATTCTGGAAGTCGTCAAGACTTTGGTCGGTCTGCGTGATGGTCGTGGCGAGATTGATGATATCGACAATCTTGGCAACCGTCGCCTGCGCTCTGTCGGTGAATTGATGGAAAACCAGTATCGTGTGGGTCTGCTGCGGATGGAACGCGCTATCAAAGAGCGTATGTCCTCGGTGGAAATCGACACGGTCATGCCTCAGGATTTGATCAACGCGAAACCTGCTGCTGCGGCTGTACGTGAGTTCTTCGGATCATCACAATTGTCCCAGTTCATGGATCAGACCAACCCGCTTTCGGAAATCACCCATAAGCGCCGTCTCTCGGCGCTTGGACCTGGTGGTCTGACCCGTGAGCGTGCCGGTTTTGAAGTGCGCGATGTGCATCCGACCCATTATGGCCGTATCTGTCCGATTGAAACACCAGAGGGACCAAACATTGGTTTGATCAACTCTCTGGCGACCTTCGCACGCGTCAACAAATACGGCTTTATCGAAAGCCCGTATCGTACAGTGGAAGATGGCAAAGTGACCGACACGGTTATCTATCTGTCAGCCATGGAAGAAGCCAAACACGTTGTGGCTCAGGCGAATGCGCTGTTGGCTGATGATAACAGCTTCATCAATGAAATGGTCACCTGCCGTAAGTCTGGCGATGTGCTGTCAATGCCGGCAGATGCTGTGACCTTGATGGATGTGTCGCCAAAACAGCTGGTATCAGTGGCTGCTGCGCTTATTCCATTCCTGGAAAACGATGATGCGAACCGGGCCTTGATGGGCTCGAACATGATGCGTCAGGCCGTACCGCTTCTGAAAGCCGAGGCTCCGTTTGTGGGCACCGGCATGGAAGCTGTTGTGGCGCGCGATTCCGGTGCTGCTATTACCACACGCCGCACAGGTGTCGTGGATCAGGTGGATGCAACGCGTATCGTTATCCGGGCTACCGAAGAACTGGATCCGTCAAAATCCGGCGTGGACATTTATCGTTTGATGAAGTTCCAGCGCTCCAATCAGGATACCTGCATCAATCAGCGTCCGCTTGTGGAAGTTGGCGAGCGGGTCAAGAAGGGCGACATCATTGCTGATGGCCCATCAACCGAATTGGGCGATCTGGCTCTTGGCAAGAACGTGCTCGTCGCGTTCATGCCGTGGAACGGCTACAATTTTGAGGATTCCATTCTCATCTCCGAGCGCATCGTACGTGATGATGTGTTCACGTCGATTCACCTTGAAGAATTTGAGGTGATGGCGCGTGATACGAAGCTTGGTCCAGAGGAAATCACACGCGATATTCCGAACGTCTCGGAAGAAGCGCTGAAGAACCTCGATGAGGCCGGCATCGTCTATATCGGTGCGGAAGTTGATCCTGGCGACATTCTGGTCGGCAAGATCACGCCAAAGGGTGAAAGCCCGATGACACCGGAAGAAAAGCTGCTGCGTGCGATCTTTGGCGAGAAAGCCTCTGATGTACGTGATACGTCTCTGCGACTGCCGCCGGGTGTGACCGGAACCGTTGTGGAAGTGCGTGTCTTCAACCGTCATGGCATCGAAAAAGATGAACGCGCCATGGCGATCGAACGCGAGCAAATCGAAACGCTGGCGAAAGACCGTGACGATGAGCAGGCCATTCTTGACCGCAACGTTTACAGTCGCCTGTCGGATATGATCCGCGGCAAAACTGCTGTTGCCGGGCCCAAGAACTTCAAGAAGGGCTCGGAAGTCACCGATGAGCTTCTTGATGAGTATCCCCGCTCACAGTGGTGGTTGCTGGCTGTCGAAGACGACAAACTCATGGGCGAGCTAGAAGCTCTTAAAGAGCAGTATGACGATAGCCGCAAAGAGCTGGAAACCCGTTTCCTCGACAAGATCGACAAGTTGCAACGCGGTGATGAATTGCCACCGGGTGTGATGAAAATGGTCAAAGTCTTCGTGGCTGTGAAGCGCAAGCTGCAGCCTGGTGACAAGATGGCTGGTCGTCACGGCAACAAGGGTGTTGTGTCCCGCATCGTTCCGATTGAAGACATGCCGTATCTGGAAAATGGTACACAGGTTGATATCGTGCTCAACCCGCTTGGCGTGCCAAGCCGGATGAATGTGGGTCAGATCCTGGAAACTCATCTGGGCTGGGCCTGTGCAGGTCTGGGTATCCAGATTGGTAATCAGGTTCGTGATTATCAGAAATCCAGCGACATCAAGCCATTGCGCAACATGCTGGAAGATATTTACGGCGAGAACGCTCAAAATGACAACATTGTCGATCTCGATGATGCCTCAGTGCTCAAGCTGGCCAATACATTGAAACGCGGTGTGCCGATGGCAACACCGGTGTTTGACGGAGCGCGGGAACCTGATGTGGTGACCATGCTGGAAAAGGCCAAACTGGACGGATCCGGTCAAAGCACATTGTATGATGGCCGTACTGGTACCCAGTTCGATCGTCAGGTCACCGTGGGCTATATTTACATGCTGAAACTGCATCACCTTGTGGATGACAAGATTCACGCACGTTCCATTGGGCCATACTCACTTGTTACCCAGCAGCCGTTGGGTGGTAAGGCGCAGTTTGGTGGTCAGCGCTTCGGGGAAATGGAGGTCTGGGCACTTGAGGCTTATGGCGCTGCTTACACCCTGCAGGAAATGCTGACCGTCAAATCCGATGATGTGGCCGGCCGGACGAAGGTTTATGAAGCCATTGTGCGCGGTGATGATACGTTTGAAGCGGGTATCCCGGAAAGCTTCAACGTGCTTGTCAAGGAAATGCGTTCACTGGGTCTGAATGTGGAGTTGCAAAACACACTGGAAGATCTGAGTGCCGAGAATGACGAACAACCACAGATCGACGCGGCGGAATAATTCCGCCGCGCGAGTGGACTTGTTGAAATACCGTTTTTTAGGCTGATTGGAATTGACCTGATCGGCCGCTCTAAAGGAGAAATCCATGAATCAGGATGTGATGAACGTTTTTGGCACTCAGGCGCCCGCACAGACGTTTGACCAGATCAAGATTTCTATCGCCAGCCCGGAGAAAATTCTCTCCTGGTCTTTTGGCGAGATCAAAAAGCCGGAAACCATCAACTACCGGACATTTAAGCCGGAGCGTGATGGCCTGTTCTGCGCGCGTATTTTCGGCCCAATCAAGGACTATGAGTGCTTGTGCGGCAAATACAAGCGGATGAAATACAAAGGCATTATCTGCGAGAAATGTGGCGTTGAAGTTACGCTGTCCCGCGTGCGCCGCGAGCGCATGGGCCACATTGAGCTTGCAGCACCGGTTGCACATATCTGGTTCCTGAAATCATTGCCGTCACGCATCGGTTTGCTGATGGACATGACCTTGAAGGATCTGGAACGTATTCTCTATTTTGAGAATTACGTGGTGATCGAGCCTGGTCTGACAGCATTGAAAGAACGCCAGCTTCTGTCTGAAACCGAAATGGTTGAAGCGCAGGATCAGTATGGTCCTGATGCGTTTACAGCGATGATTGGTGCAGAAGCCATTCGCGAAATGCTGATGAATCTCGATTTGAAGCGTCTCAGCGAAGAAATCCGCGTCGAGATTTCCGAAGCGACCACCGAATTGAAGCCGAAGAAACTGGCAAAACGTCTCAAGGTCATCGAAGCCTTCATCGATTCCGGCAATCGCCCGGAATGGATGATCATGACTGTTGTGCCTGTCATTCCGCCGGATCTGCGTCCTCTGGTGCCGCTGGATGGCGGTCGCTTTGCAACGTCGGATCTCAATGATCTGTATCGCCGTGTCATCAACCGCAACAATCGTCTGAAGCGTTTGATGGAGTTGCGTGCGCCGGATATCATCATCCGGAATGAAAAACGTATGTTGCAGGAAGCTGTTGATGCGCTGTTCGACAATGGCCGTCGTGGCCGTGTCATTACCGGCACCAACAAGCGTCCTTTGAAATCCCTGTCCGACATGCTGAAAGGCAAGCAGGGCCGTTTCCGCCAGAATCTGCTCGGAAAACGTGTGGATTATTCCGGGCGTTCCGTGATCGTGGTTGGACCTGAGCTGAAACTGCATCAATGTGGTCTGCCGAAAAAGATGGCTCTGGAGCTGTTCAAGCCGTTCATCTATTCGCGGCTGGATGCGAAAGGCTATTCATCGACGGTGAAACAGGCCAAGAAGCTGGTTGAAAAAGAGCGGCCCGAAGTCTGGGATATCCTGGATGAAGTTATCCGCGAACATCCGATCATGCTGAACCGGGCTCCGACACTTCACCGTCTTGGCATTCAGGCGTTTGAGCCGGTGTTGATTGAAGGCAAGGCCATTCAGTTGCACCCACTGGTTTGTGCGGCGTTCAACGCCGACTTTGATGGTGATCAGATGGCTGTTCACGTGCCGCTTTCGCTGGAAGCCCAGTTGGAAGCACGCGTGTTGATGATGTCGACCAACAATGTTCTGCATCCTGCCAATGGTCAGCCAATCATCGTGCCGTCACAGGATATTGTTCTGGGTCTTTATTATCTGTCTCTTCAGTCGGATAATGAGCCGGGTGAAGGCATGGCATTTGGTGATATTGCCGAGGTTCAGCACGCGCTGGACAATGGTGTTGTCACGCTGCATTCGAAAATCAGGGGCCGATTCATCACTAAGGATGAAGACGGTAATAAGGTAACCGGAATTCACGAGACATCGCCGGGCCGTATGTTGATTGGTGATCTTCTTCCAAAGCACCACAATGTGCCTTACGACACATGCAACCGTCTGATGACCAAAAAAGAAATCTCCGGCATGATTGATGTGGTTTATCGCCACTGCGGTCAGAAGGAGAGTGTGATCTTCTGTGACCGCATCATGCAGCTTGGTTTCAGCAACGCGTTCAAGGCCGGTATTTCCTTCGGCAAGGACGACATGGTTATTCCTGATACCAAGAAAGCTTTGGTGGAAGAATCCCGTTTGCTGACGAAAGAATATGAGCAGCAATATAATGACGGACTGATCACCCAGGGCGAGAAGTACAACAAGGTTGTTGATGCCTGGGCGAAATGTACCGACAAGGTTGCTGATGAGATGATGAAACGCATCTCCTCGGTTCAGATGGACGAAGAGACCGGACGTCAGAAGCCGATGAACTCGGTTTACATGATGTCGCATTCCGGTGCTCGTGGTTCACCTGCCCAGATGAAGCAGCTGGCTGGTATGCGTGGTCTGATGGCGCGACCAGATGGCTCGATCATTGAATCTCCGATCATCGCCAACTTTAAAGAAGGCCTGACGGTGATGGAATATTTCAGTTCCACCCACGGAGCCCGTAAGGGTCTCGCGGATACGGCACTGAAAACCGCCAACTCCGGTTATCTGACACGTCGCCTTGTTGATGTTGCGCAGGATTGCATCATCACCAAGGAAGATTGTGGCACGGATGACGGTCTGACTGTTCAGGCAGTGGTCGATTCCGGTCAGGTTGTGGCAACGCTGGGTATGCGCACCTTGGGCCGTACAACGGCTGCTGATGTGGTGACCGTGGATGGCAAACTGGTTGTTCCACAGAACACCCTGATCCAGGAAAAGGAAGTCGATATGATCGAGACGGCTGGTATCCAGTCGATCAAGATCCGATCTGTCCTGACCTGTAAAAACAAGGTCGGTGTCTGTGGTGCCTGTTACGGACGTGATCTGGCACGCGGCACAACCGTCAATATGGGTGAAGCAGTTGGTGTCATCGCGGCTCAGTCTATTGGTGAGCCCGGTACTCAGTTGACCATGCGTACCTTCCACATTGGTGGTACGGCACAGGTGGTGGATAGTTCCTTCATCGAAAGTAACTTCGATGGAACCGTCAGCCTGCGCAACCGTAATGTGGTGCGTGATTCCGATGGCAAGTTGATTGCCATGGGCCGTAACATGTCGGTGGTCATCACTGATGAGCAGGGTGCTGAAGTTGCAGTTCACCGCATCCAGTATGGTGCGCGTGTCCATGTTGATGATGGCGACAAGGTTAAATCCGGTCAGCGTATCTCTGAATGGGATCCGTACACACGCCCAATCCTCACCGAAGTCGATGGTGTGGTTGAGTATGAAGATCTGGTCGATGGTCTGTCGGTATCGGAAAATGCTGATGAGGCAACCGGCATCACAAAACGTGTTGTCACAGATTGGCGCAGCAGTTCCAAGGGTGGTGATCTGAAGCCAGCTATGGCTGTGAAAGACAAGAATGGCGAAGTCTACAAACTGGATCGCGGTCGTGAAGCCCGTTATCAGCTGTCTGTGGATGCGGTTCTGTCGGTCGATCCGGGCGCTTCGGTGAAAGCTGGCGATGTGCTTGCACGTATTCCGCTTGAAAGTGCCAAAACAAGGGATATTACCGGTGGTTTGCCACGGGTGGCTGAACTGTTTGAAGCACGCCGTCCGAAGGACCATGCCATCATCGCTGAAATCGGTGGCACGATCCGCTTTGGTCGTGATTACAAGAACAAGCGCCGTATCGTTATCGAGCCGCTCGACGAGACCATGGAGCCAACGGAATATCTCATTCCAAAGGGCAAGCCTTTTCATCTTCAGGATGGCGATGTGGTTGAAAAGGGTGACTACATCATGGACGGCCTGCCGGCACCGCATGATATTCTGGCCATCAAGGGCGTTGAGGAACTGGCTTCCTACCTCGTCAATGAAATTCAGGATGTCTATCGTCTGCAGGGTGTTGTGATCAACGACAAGCACATTGAAGTGATTGTGCGTCAGATGCTGCAAAAGGTCGAAGTGACCGAAGCCAATGATGCCGATTATCTGAATGGCGAACAGGTCGACCGGATCGAGTTCGAGACGAACAATGAAAAACTGGTTGAAGAAGGCAAGACGCCTGCAACAGCCAACCCTGTTCTGCTTGGTATCACCAAGGCCAGTCTGCAGACCAAGTCGTTCATCTCGGCAGCTTCATTCCAGGAAACGACACGTGTCCTGACAGAAGCCGCTGTGAATGGTAAGGCCGATACGCTGGAAGGCCTGAAAGAGAACGTGATTGTGGGTCGTCTTATCCCTGCCGGGACGGGCGGTGCCATGAACCGGATGAAAATTATCGCAGGTCGTCGCGATGATTTGATTTTGGATGATCGCAAGAAGACTTCATTGGCCTCCGCTGCTGCTGCAGCAGAAGCTGAAGCGGCTGCGGAAAGTCTCTAAGCCTTCTCCGAAGACCATATAAAATGAAAAGGCCGTCAAACAAGTTTGGCGGCCTTTTTGTGTGCTGCGTCACAAGACATGCTTGGATGCCGGCTACAGGCCGACAACGTCCAGGTCTGATCAGTCTCGTCCTTCTCCGTAGTGACGCGCTCTGAGGGGCAGCTCGATCTTGCGCACCCTGTCACTGAGTTTCGAGCGCTATGCGGCAACGTTCTGGACATCATCGGTGGCACTGTATAGAAAGCCCAACTGCTACGTGACGGGTTGGGCGAAGGCACTGGCTGGAATTGCAATCTGCTCGTAACACAAGGGCTGTTCAGATTGAGCTGGTCTAAACCCATATATGAGTTCAGACCCCGGGCAGTGCAGCGAAACATCTCAAACCTCAAAAGAGACCAGAATGAGCAAAGACGTATATGTTGTGGTGGGCGAGGGCGGCGTTCACAAATCCCTCGTTGGTGAGGCTGGTCCAAAAGATCAGCCCGATTATGGCTTTCAGGTTTTCCTGCAGGCGAGCGACCTTGATGAGGCGGTTGATCTTGCCGCCGCATATCTGGAAAAGGAAGGCTGGCAGGGAATCGATTGGCAAAAAGGCGGTCTGGTTGACGAATCTATGATCGACGAAGATGTCGAAGAGGCCTTTGACCGCGCTGTCACTGGCGAAGTGGCCGCTATCATCTATGCCACTTCCGGGACAGAAGTGGACTGATGAACTGCAGAACGGGAATTTCTGGACTTATTGCGCAATATTCGCAAAGTAAACGACCATTTGACGCAGGATTCAGCAATTTTAACCCTTCCGATGTCCCTCGAAAAAAGTCCCGAAAATACACTTGACGCATGAGGGTGATAGCCATATGTTTCGCGCCATAAGAAGACAGGTCGTGAAACACACAGTCTGCGGCGACGCGCCAAAGATAAAGTTTTAAACACTGTCTTATGTAAGCGACTGAAAATACGGGTTCATGACCGCGGTTTTGCCGTGGTCCTCTGGTTAGCCGGCTCCCCCATCTTAACGGATGGAGTGGGGCTTTTGCGTATGTCTATACGCAAGCCGGGGCGTGGATTCGATATCCAGTTTTCTGTTAGAGATTTTAAGCCGAACGGCTGAGAGAGACGGCATGCCAACGATTAACCAGTTGATCCGGAAGCCACGCAAGGCGCCAATCAAGCGGAACAAAGTTCCAGCGCTTGAAGCAAACCCTCAGAAGCAGGGTTCATGTACTCGCGTGTATACCACCACTCCAAAAAAGCCGAACTCGGCTTTGCGTAAAGTTGCAAAGATTCGTTTGCGCAATGGCTTTGAAGTCATCGGATACATTCCAGGTGAAGGTCACAACCTTCAGGAATTCTCCGTTGTGCTGATCCGCGGCGGCCGCGTAAAGGATTTGCCCGGCGTGCGCTATCACGTCATTCGCGGCGTTCTTGATACCCAGGGCGTTAAAGATCGTAAGCAGCGCCGTTCCAAATATGGCGCTAAGCGTCCGAAATAAGAGGGCATAGATATGTCTCGTCGTCACAGAGCTGAAAAGCGCGATATCATTCCTGATCCAAAATTTGGTGATGTCGTTCTGTCTAAATTCATGAACAGCGTTATGCAGGATGGCAAAAAGTCAGCTGCAGAAAGCATTGTTTACGGTGCCATGGATATCATGGGCGCAAAAACCAGCCAGGACCCAGTTGTTCTGTTCCATCAGGCTCTTGAGAACGTCATGCCTCAGGTTGAGGTTCGGTCCCGCCGGGTTGGTGGTGCAACGTATCAGGTTCCTGTTGAAGTGCGTAACGAGCGTCGTCAGGCGCTGGCTATTCGCTGGTTGATTATTGCTGCACGCAAGCGCAACGAAACAACAATGATTGATCGCCTGTCCGGCGAGCTGCTTGATGCAGCCAACAATCGTGGTTCCGCTGTCAAGAAGCGTGAAGACACTCATAAGATGGCTGACGCGAATAAAGCGTTCTCCCATTATCGCTGGTAATTTTTGAAAGACTCTACGTCATGACTCGCAGTCACAAAATTGAAGACTACCGCAACTTCGGCATTATGGCCCATATCGATGCGGGTAAAACGACCACCACCGAGCGTGTGTTGTATTATTCTGGCAAGAGCCACAAAATTGGTGAAGTCCATGATGGCGCTGCCACCATGGATTGGATGGAGCAGGAGCAGGAGCGTGGCATTACGATCACCTCGGCTGCAACCACCACGTCCTGGAACGGTAAGCTTCTGAACATTATTGATACACCGGGGCACGTTGATTTCACGATTGAAGTTGAACGTTCACTGCGTGTTCTTGATGGTGCTGTTGCCCTGCTTGATGCCAATGCCGGTGTTGAGCCGCAGACTGAAACTGTCTGGCGTCAGGCTGACAAGTATAAAGTGCCGCGCATGATCTTCGTCAACAAGATGGACAAGATCGGTGCTGACTTCTACCGCTCCGTTGAGATGGTTACAGAACGTCTTGGTGCAATCGCTCTTCCTATTCAGCTGCCGATTGGTGCTGAGAATGATTTCCTCGGTGTTGTCGATCTCGTTGAGATGCGCAGCATCACATGGGAAGGTGAGACGCTCGGTGCGGAATACGTCTATGGCGAAGTTCCTGCTGATATGGCTGAACAGGCCGCTGCGTATCGTGAGAAACTGATCGAGATTGCTGTGGAAGCTGATGAAGCTGCCATGGAAGCGTATCTGGAAGGTGATGAGCCTGATATCCCCACGCTGAAAGCTCTGATCCGTGCCGGCACCATTCATAATCTGTTTGTGCCAATTCTTTGCGGAACAGCTTTCAAGAACAAGGGCGTTCAGCCTTTGCTTGATGCAGTTGTTGATTATCTCCCAAGCCCGGTTGATGTGCCTGCGATTTCTGGTATCGATCCGAAGACCGAAGAGCCTACGACACGTAAATCCAATGATGAAGCGCCGCTTTCAATGCTGGCGTTCAAATTGATGGATGATCAGTATGGTTCCCTGACTTTCTGCCGTATCTATTCCGGCAAGTTGGTGACTGGGTCGACAATGTTGAACTCCGTGAAGAACAAGCGTGAGCGTATCGGCCGTATGGTTCAGATGCACTCCAATTCACGTGAAGAAATCAAAGAAGCCTATGCTGGTGATATTGTTGCCATCGTTGGTCTGAAAGACACAACAACAGGCGATACACTTTGTGATCCGCTCAAGCCGGTTATTCTGGAACGAATGGAATTCCCGGAGCCTGTGATCGAGATTGCTATTGAGCCGAAGACAAAAGCCGACCAGGAAAAAATGGGTGCTGCCCTGCATCGTCTTGCTGCAGAAGATCCTTCATTCCGCGTCAAGCTTGATGAAGAATCCGGTCAGACAATCATCGCCGGTATGGGCGAGTTGCATCTGGACATTATCGTTGACCGCATGAAGCGCGAGTTCAAGGTTGAAGCGAATATTGGTGCCCCTCAGGTTGCCTATCGTGAAACCATTACCCGCGCTGCTGAAATTGATTATACCCATAAGAAACAGTCTGGTGGTTCTGGTCAGTTCGCGCGCATCAAGATTATTTTCGAACCAGGCGAAGTCGGTTCCGGCTACGTGTTTGAAAGCAAGATTGTTGGCGGCAACATTCCTCGGGAATTTATCCCGGGTGTTGAAAAAGGTGTCGGCAGTGTCATGTCATCGGGTCCGGTTGCGGGCTTCCCGATGCTCGATATCAAGGCGACGCTTATCGATGGTGCTTACCATGATGTTGACTCCAGCGTCCTGGCCTTCGAGATCGCAGCCCGCGCTGCGTTCCGTGAAGGTGCTGTGAAAGCTGGTGCTGTTCTTCTGGAGCCGATCATGGCCGTTGAGGTTGTGACACCGGAAGATTACATGGGCGACATCATTGGCGATTTGAATTCACGTCGTGGTCAGATTACCGGCTCTGAGAGCCGCGGAATTGCGACAGTGATTAGTGCCATGGTTCCTTTGGCAAACATGTTTGGTTACGTGAACAATCTGCGCTCATCGAGCCAGGGTCGTGCACAATACACCATGCAGTTTGACCATTATGAGCAAGTGCCTCAGCAGGTCGCTAAAGAAGTGCAGGAAAAATTCGCGTAAACCTTACGCGGTTCGAATTAAACAAATATCAGAAATTGCCACCAAGGTGGCTCGAAATACGGAGAAGTTCCGATGGCCAAGGAAAAGTTTGAACGCAATAAGCCGCATGCGAACATTGGCACGATTGGTCACGTTGACCACGGCAAGACAACGTTGACGGCAGCGATTACGAAATATTTTGGTGACTTCAAGGCTTATGATGAGATTGATGGCGCACCAGAAGAAAAAGCGCGTGGCATCACGATTTCCACGGCTCACGTTGAGTATGAGACGGAAGCGCGTCACTATGCGCACGTTGATTGCCCAGGCCACGCGGATTATGTGAAAAACATGATCACTGGTGCTGCCCAGATGGATGGTGCGATTTTGGTCGTGTCAGCAACTGATGGTCCAATGCCTCAGACCCGCGAGCACATTCTGCTGGCCCGTCAGGTTGGTGTGCCTTCACTTGTTGTGTTCATGAACAAGGTTGATCAGGTTGACGATGAGGAGCTTCTCGAGCTCGTCGAAATGGAAATCCGTGAATTGTTGTCCATGTACGAATATCCTGGTGACGACATTCCAGTGACCATGGGTTCTGCGCTGGCCGCTCTTGAAGGTCGTGATCCGAAGATTGGCGAAGATGCCATTCGTGCGCTGATGGCGACTGTTGATGAGTATATTCCACAGCCAGAACGTCCGGTTGATCTGGCATTCCTGATGCCGATTGAAGATGTGTTCTCGATTTCCGGTCGTGGTACTGTTGTGACCGGCCGTGTCGAGCGTGGCATCATCAAGGTTGGCGACGAAATTGAAATCGTTGGCATCCGTGACACACAGAAATCGACTTGTACCGGTGTTGAAATGTTCCGCAAGCTGCTTGATAGCGGCCAGGCGGGTGACAATATTGGTGCACTTCTTCGTGGTGTTCAGCGTGAAGATGTTGAGCGTGGTCAGGTTCTTTGTAAGCCAGGTACCGTCAAGCCACACACGAAGTTCAAGGCAGAAGCTTATATTCTGACGAAGGAAGAGGGTGGTCGTCACACACCATTCCTGACCAACTACCGTCCACAGTTCTACTTCCGTACTACGGATGTGACGGGTGTTGTTCAGCTTCCAGAAGGTACAGAAATGGTTATGCCCGGCGACAACATCGAAATGGATGTTGTGCTGATCGTACCAATCGCAATGGAAGAGCGGCTGCGCTTCGCCATTCGTGAAGGCGGACGTACCGTCGGTGCCGGCATCGTTGCAAGCATCATCGAATAATACTTAAGAGCCATTCGGACCTGTCCGGCCATTCTGGTCTAGGGCAGGTCTTCAAAGGACAGATCCATGAACGGTCAAAACATCCGCATTCGCCTAAAGGCGTTCGACCATCGCGTGCTGGACGTGTCGACGAAAGAAATCGTCTCCACTGCCAAGCGCACAGGTGCTCAGGTGCGTGGCCCAGTACCACTGCCGACACGCATAGAAAAATTCACGGTGAACCGTTCACCTCATATCGACAAGAAAAGTCGTGAACAGTTCGAAATTCGGACTCACAAGCGTCTTCTCGACATCATCGACCCGACACCGCAGACAGTGGACGCGCTTATGAAGCTCGACCTTGCGGCCGGTGTCGACGTCGAGATCAAGCTTTAAAGCGGCGGGGGATTGAAGATGACCAGGCGTTCTGGTGTAATCGCACAAAAAGTGGGTATGACCCGCGTCTACAGTGACGCAGGCGAACATATTCCGGTAACCGTCCTCAAAGTGGACAATTGCCAGGTAGTAGCTCAACGCACAGTCGAAACGAATGGCTACACAGCCCTTCAGCTTGGCGTTGGTACACGTAAAGTCAAAAACACGCCGAAAGCTTTGCGTGGCCATTTTGCGGCCTCCAATGTTGAGCCTAAGCGTCGTGTTGCCGAGTTCCGCGTCAGCGAGGACAGTCTGGTCGATGTGGGTGCCGAAATCACCGCCGACCATTTTGTTTCCGGACAGTATGTGGACGTTGTGGGCACATCGATCGGTAAAGGTTTTGCCGGCGCGATGAAGCGTCACAATTTTGGCGGCATGCGTGCGTCTCACGGCGTATCGGTCTCCCACAGGGCACATGGTTCTACCGGCCAGTGTCAGGATCCGGGCAAGGTTTTCAAAGGCAAGAAGATGGCTGGCCATCTTGGTGCCGAGCGTGTGACCACCCAGAACCTGGTTGTGGTCAAGACTGACGCAGACCGTGGACTGATCCTGGTTCGGGGCTCTGTTCCCGGTGCCAAGGGCGGCTGGATCATGATTTCTGACGCTATCAAGCGCACACTTCCTGCTGAGGCTCCAATGCCAGCTGCCATTCGGGCATCTGCTGCGGCTCCTGTTGCTGAAGAAGCGCCTGCAGAAGCGCCAGCTAGCGAAGAGAGTGCAGAATAATGAAACTCGCTGTTAAAACACTTGATGGCGCCGATGCAGGGTCCGTCTCTGTTGCAGATGACGTGTTTGGTCTTGAGCCACGCACCGACATTCTGCACCGTATGGTCCGCTACCAGCTGGCCAAGCGCCGGGCCGGCACTCATGCGGTGAAGAACCGTGCTGATGTTGCTGGTTCAACCCGGAAGTTTGTGAAGCAAAAAGGCTCTGGCGGCGCGCGTCACGGCAACAAAAAGGCTCCACAGTTCCGCTCCGGTGGTCGTGCATTTGGTCCCGTTGTTCGTGACCATGCAACTGACCTTCCGAAAAAGGTTCGTGCGCTGGCTCTGAAACATGCTTTGTCAACAAAGGCGAAAGCGTCCGAGTTGATCGTCTTGGAAGATGCAAATCTGTCCGATGCGAAGACAAAGGTTCTGACAGCTAAGCTGAAGGAACTTGGTGTGAGCAACGCATTGGTGATTGATGGCGCAGAAGTGAATGAAAACTTCGCTCGTGCCGCCGGTAACATTGCGCATCTCGATGTGCTGCCAATTCAGGGCATTAATGTTTACGACATTCTGCGTCGGGACGTTCTGGTTCTGACGAAGGCTGCTCTTGGTGCACTTGAGGAGCGTTTCAAATGATCAAGCTGTCCGCATATGATGTGATTGTCAGTCCGGTTATCACCGAGAAATCAACCAATGCTTCCGAGCATAATCAGGTTGTATTCAACGTGGCACCGACGGCGACAAAACCAGAGATTAAAACCGCAGTCGAAAAACTGTTTGGTGTGAAGGTCGAAAAGGTCAACACACTTGTCCGCAAGGGCAAGGTCAAACGTTTTCGCGGAATCAAAGGTCGCCAGTCTGACGTAAAAAAAGCAGTCGTAACGTTGAAAGACGGTGAGACCATCGACGTAACGACCGGTCTTTAGGCCGGGCTGCGACAAGGGAATAGGCAAGAACAATGGCATTGAAAAAGTTCAAACCGAATACACCGGGCCAGCGCCAGCTGGTGATTGTGGATCGGTCCGGCCTTTGGAAGGGTAAACCGGTCAAAACTCTGACCGAGGGTCTCTCCAAATCCGGTGGTCGTAACAACATGGGTCGTATTACCTCCCGCCGTCGTGGTGGTGGTCATAAGCGTACCTATCGTGTGATCGATTTCAAACGCACGAAGTTGAATGTGGAAGCGACTGTAGAGCGGTTGGAGTATGATCCGAACCGCACCGCTTTCATAGCGCTGATCAAATACAGCGATGGTGAGCAGGCCTATATTCTGGCACCGCAGCGTTTGCAGGTTGGTGACAAAGTCATCGCCAGCGAAAAAGCTGATGTGAAGCCAGGTAATGCCATGCCATTGGGTGCCATGCCTGTTGGAACCATCATCCACAATGTGGAGATGAAACCAGGCAAGGGCGGTCAGATCGCTCGCTCAGCCGGTGCTTATGCGCAGTTGGTTGGTCGTGATGCCGGATATGCCGTCATTCGCCTCAATTCTGGCGAGCAGCGTCGGGTTCCATCTGCTTGTATTGCTTCAGTGGGTGCGGTTTCAAATCCGGATCACAGCAATATCAGCCTTGGTAAAGCCGGTCGCTCCCGTTGGTTGGGCCGTCGTCCAAGTGTTCGTGGTGTTGCCATGAACCCGGTCGATCACCCACATGGTGGTGGTGAAGGTCGTACGTCGGGTGGTCGTCATCCGGTTACGCCTTGGGGCAAGCCGACAAAAGGCAAGAAGACACGTCGCAACAAAGCGACTGATAAATTCATTCTGCGCTCGCGTCATGCGCGCAAAGGTCGTTAGAGGTTCATAGTGGCACGTTCTGTTTGGAAAGGTCCGTTTGTCGACGGATATTTGTTGAAAAAGGCCGAGAAAGCTCAGGCTTCGGGTCGCAACGACGTGATCAAGATCTGGAGCCGTCGCTCCACTGTCTTGCCGCAGTTCGTTGGTCTGACCTTTGGCGTTTACAACGGTCATAAGCACATTCCGGTGCAGGTTTCGGAAGATATGATTGGCCATAAGTTTGGCGAATTTGCTCCGTCCCGCACTTATTACGGTCACGGCGCCGATAAGAAGGCGAAGAGGAAGTAATCATGGGTAAGTCAAAACGCGAACGCGTATTGAATGACAGCGAGGCCAAAGCGGTTGTACGCAATCTGCGCGTCAGCCCTCAGAAGCTGAACCTGGTTGCGGCTACGATCCGCGGCAAGAAGGTAGAGAAGGCTTTGGCCGAACTTACATTCTCGCCCCGTCGTATTGCCGGAAGCGTTAAGGCAGGGCTGGAATCAGCCATTGCCAATGCGGAAAACAATCACGATCTCGATGTGGATTCACTGGTTGTTTCTGAAGCTTATGTCGGCAAGAGCATTGTCATGAAGCGCTGGCAGCCTCGTGCACGTGGCCGGGTTGGCCGCATTGTGAAGCCTTTTGCAAATCTGACGATTGTTGTTCGTGAAGTTGAGGAGACAGCTTAATGGGAAATAAAGTAAGCCCGATTGGCCTGCGCCTCGGCATCAACCGGACATGGGATTCACGCTGGTTCGCCAATACTGGTGAGTATGGTGTGCTGCTCCATGAAGACATGCGCATTCGCAAGTTTCTGGAAGACGAACTGAAGCAGGCTGCTGTTTCGAAGATTGTCATCGAGCGTCCGCACAAAAAGTGCCGTGTCACCATCTACAGTGCCCGTCCAGGCATCGTGATTGGCAAGAAGGGTGCTGACATTGAAAAGTTGCGCAAGAAGATTGGCGCAATGACAACGTCTGAAGTGCATCTCAACATTGTTGAAGTGCGCAAGCCGGAAGTTGATGCAAATCTGATCGCTCAGTCCATTGCTCAACAGTTGGAGCGTCGTGCTTCTTTCCGTCGTGTGATGAAACGTGCTGTTCAAAATGCCATGCGCCTCGGCGCTGAAGGCATCCGGATCAATTGTGGTGGCCGTCTTGGCGGTGCCGAGATTGCTCGGGTTGAATGGTATCGTGAGGGCCGCGTTCCGCTGCACACACTGCGCGCTGATATCGATTATGGTACCTACGAAGCTGCTACAGCCTACGGTATCATTGGAATTAAGGTTTGGGTCTTCAAGGGCGAAATCATGGAACACGATCCCATGGCGTCCGAGCGTCGTATGAACGAAGGTCCAGAATCAAATCGTCGTCGTCCAGCCGCGTAAGCGCTGATTCGAAGATATATAAATAAGAGCGAGGGCAGGCAATCATGCTGCAACCGAAGCGAACAAAATTCCGCAAAGCCCATAAAGGCCGCATCCACGGCTTGGCAAAAGGCGGAACAGATCTGAATTTTGGTGCTTTTGGCTTGAAAGCTTTGGAACCAGAGCGTATTACAGCGCGACAGATCGAAGCTGCTCGTCGTGCCATGACACGTCATATGAAGCGTGCAGGTCGTGTCTGGATCCGTATATTCCCGGATGTTCCAGTTTCCAGCAAACCTACCGAAGTCCGTATGGGTAAAGGTAAGGGTTCGCCGGATTATTGGGCCGCCCGTGTCAAGCCGGGTCGGATCATGTTTGAAATTGACGGTGTAACACCGGAAGTAGCGCGCGAAGCGTTTCGTCTGGCGGCAGCAAAACTGCCGATCAAGACCCGTTTTGTGCAGCGTATCGGCGAATAGTCGAAACAAGAGAATTTGGTGAAGGTTTGAGCCATGAAGGCAGATGATTTGGCAACGATGACCGTTGATCAACTCGACGATGAGTTGGTGAAGTTGAAAAAGGAGCAGTTCAATCTGCGTTTTCAACGTGCAACGGGTCAGTTGGAGAACACAGCACGGTTCCGGCAGTTACGCCGGGATATCGCGCGTATTAATACAGTAGCTGCGCAAAAGCGCGTCGCTGCTGTGGCAGGCTAAGGAGGCCTCGATGCCAAAACGTATTTTGCAGGGCGTCGTGGTCAGCGACAAGAGCGACAAAACAGTAGTTGTCAAAGTGGAGCGTCGTTTTACGCATCCTCTTTTGAAAAAGACGGTTCGTCGGTCGAAAAAGTATAAAGCGCATGATGAGACCAATCAGCGCAAGATCGGTGAACTGGTTTCCATTGAGGAAACAAAGCCGATTTCGAAGGATAAATCCTGGATCGTGGTTGAAAACGCCTAAGCAGGCGAGTTCGACTTCACCAGGGTCAAACAACTGGAACGTTCAGCAGTCGGAAATTGCTGTTCATCAACATAAAGGCAGCCAGTTATGATTCAGATGCAAACCAACCTCGAGGTGGCCGATAACTCCGGCGCACGTCGTGTGCAGTGCATCAAGGTGCTTGGTGGTTCCAAGCGCAAATATGCATCCGTAGGCGATATTATTGTCGTCAGCGTAAAAGAAGCTATCCCACGCGGCCGTGTTAAAAAGGGCGACGTGCTGAAAGCTGTTGTCGTACGCACCCGTAAGGATCTGCGTCGCGCAGATGGCAGTGTTATCCGTTTTGACGGAAACGCAGCCGTGATCGTGAACAACAACAAGGAACCTATCGGTACCCGTGTTTTTGGCCCGATCCCTCGTGAATTGCGCGCGAAAAATCACATGAAGATTATTCAGCTCGCGCCAGAGGTGCTCTAATGGCTGCTAAATTGAAAAAAGGCGATCGCGTTGTTGTGCTTGCCGGCAAGGATAAAGGTCGCAACGGCGAAATTATCCGGATTATGCCGAAAGAAGGCCGTGCCTTCGTAACCGGTATCAACATGGTCAAGCGTCATCAGCGCCAGACTCAGGATACTGAAGGCGGTATTATCAACAAGGAAGCTGCAATCCAGTTGTCCAATCTTGCATTGGAAGACCCGAAGGATGGCAAGCCGACCCGTGTTGGTTTCAAGATGAATGATGATGGCAAGAAGGTTCGGTTTGCGAAGCGTTCCGGAGAAATGATCGATGGCTGATGCTGCAACGCAAGCCCGGCTTAAAGGGCAATATGAAGACGTTATTCGCGCCAAACTGATCGAAGAGTTCGGTTACAGCAATCCAATGCAGGTTCCCGCGCTTGATAAAGTCGTTATCAACATGGGTATCGGCGAAGGTGTTGGCGATCAGAAGAAAGTTAAATCTGCTTCTGAAGATCTGACACTGATCGCTGGTCAGCGCGCTGTTATTACGAAGGCTCGCAAGTCAATTGCCGGCTTTAAGGTTCGTGATGGAATGGCCCTTGGTACGAAGGTCACCCTTCGTAAGACCAGAATGTATGAGTTTGTGGATCGGTTGGTAACAATCGCACTGCCACGCGTTCGTGACTTTCGTGGTCTGAACCCGAAGAGCTTTGATGGTAATGGCAACTTTGCCATGGGCATCAAGGAACATATCGTGTTCCCCGAAATCGAATATGACAAGGTGGAGCAGGTTTGGGGCATGGACGTTATTGTTTGCACGACAGCAGATAATGATGACGAAGCACGAGCATTGCTCAAGGCATTGAACTTTCCGTTCCGTAAGTAACGGACCTGGAAACGAGTCGCTAAGGACTAAGACGCATGGCTAAAAAAAGCGCTGTTGAAAAGAATAATGATCGCCGGGAATTGGTGGACAAGTATGCTGCAAAGCGTGCTGCCCTCAAGGCGAAAACAAGGGATCAGAGCGTTCCTGCTGAGGAACGCTTCCTGGCTCAGCTGAAACTGGCTGAATTGCCCCGCAATTCTTCCAAAACTCGTGTTCGCAACCGTTGCGAGGTCTCCGGACGTCCACGCGGTTTCTATCGTAAATTGAGAATGTCGCGTATCGCGCTGCGTGAACTTGGTTCCGCTGGCAAAGTGCCTGGCCTCGTCAAGTCCAGCTGGTAAGGAGAAACAGTCATGTCAATGTCTGATCCACTCGGCGATATGCTGACACGTATTCGCAACGCCCTGATGCGCGGTAAGAGCTCCTGCTCAACGCCCGCTTCCAAGTTGCGCGCACGCGTATTGGATGTCCTTCAGTCTGAAGGCTACATTCGCGGCTATAGTGAAGTTGAGTATGACAAGGGTAAATCTGAGTTTCAGATTGAGCTGAAATATTTTGATGGCGACCCTGTTATTCAAAAAATCGAGCGGGTATCCAAACCTGGCCGTCGTGTTTACGCCGGTGCAGATGGTATTCCCCGTGTTGCTAACGGACTGGGCGTTTCAATCGTGTCCACACCACGTGGTGTGATGGCCGATCATGAAGCACGGACCCAGAATGTTGGTGGTGAGGTATTGTGTCGCGTCTTCTAAGGCGGTGGCATGGTAATGAAGTTTAACGAGAATTGGACAGGTAAGTCAGATGTCTCGGATTGGTAAAAAAGCAGTGGCAGTACCTTCAGGGGTAACAGCTACGATTGACGGCCAGCAGGTCAATGTTAAAGGTCCCAAGGGAGAGCTGTCAGCCGTATTGGTTGATTTGGTTCTTGCTTCCATGGGCGACAGTGGCATTGAAGTGAAACCCGTTGATAATTCTAACCAGGCACGTGCCATGTGGGGTATGTCCCGCACAATCATCGAGAATTTGGTGATTGGGGTTACAGACGGTTTCAAAAAGGATCTGCAGATCAACGGTGTTGGTTACCGTGCAGCCGTGCAGGGCAAAAACCTGCAACTGGCGCTCGGCTTCAGCCACGAAGTTCTGTACGAAATTCCTGAAGGCATTCAGATTGCCTGTGCCAAGCCCACTGAAATCAGTGTGTCTGGTATAGACAAGCAGAAGGTCGGTCAGGTTGCGGCTGAAATTCGTAAATATCGTCCGCCCGAACCCTATAAGGGCAAAGGCGTTAAATATGCGGATGAATACATCTTCCGCAAAGAAGGCAAGAAGAAGTAGCGGCTGATATCATGGCAAAGAATTTGACACTTTTTGAACGTCGTCGCGCCCGTGTTCGCCGTTCACTTCACAAGACATCAACTGGTCGTCCGCGTTTGAGCGTGCACCGGTCGTCTAAGAATATCTACGCTCAGATCATAGATGATGTTGCTGGCAAAACACTTGCTGCAGCTTCTTCTCTGGACAAAGAGCTGCGCTCCGGGTTGAAAACCGGCGCTGACAAGGATGCAGCTGCGGCTGTCGGCAAGTTGGTTGCAGAACGTGCAGTCACCGCTGGCGTCAAGCAGGTGGTCTTTGACCGTGGTGGATTTATTTACCACGGCCGTGTCAAAGCGCTTGGTGATGCTGCCCGCGAAGGCGGTCTGGAATTTTAGGGCTTTTGATAGTCTGATTGATACTAACTGGGACTTGGTCCCACAGAATTGGAAAGAGTGAACATGGCTGGCAGAGATCGTGAAGAGCGCGACAGCGAATTCGTCGATAAGCTTGTACACATCAACCGTGTGGCCAAAGTGGTCAAGGGTGGTCGTCGTTTTGGCTTCGCCGCTTTGGTGGTTGTCGGTGATCAGAAGGGCCGTGTTGGCTTTGGTCACGGGAAGGCCCGTGAGGTGCCTGAGGCAATTCGCAAGGCGACTGAAGCTGCGAAACGCGGCATGATTCGCGTGCCATTGCGTGAAGGCCGGACATTGCATCACGATGCATCCGGACGTCATGGCGCGGGACGAGTGACAATGCGGTCAGCACCTGCTGGTACCGGAATTATCGCGGGTGGCCCAATGCGTGCGATCTTCGAAACACTCGGTGTTCAGGATGTCGTTGCCAAATCAGTTGGCACGTCAAACCCGTACAACATGATCCGTGCGACCTTCGAAGCGCTCAAGAATGAGAACAGCCCGCGCAGCGTGGCATCTCGTCGTGGGATTAAAGTATCAACATTGCAGTCTCGCCGCACACCGGCTGAAGGCGGCGAAGTGGCAGAAGCTTAGGCTTCTCACAGAATTGAGTGGAGGCCATCATGGCTGATAGCAAGAAAAAAACTGTTACGGTTGTTCAAACGGGGAGCCCATTGCGGCGCCCTCAGGAACAGCGCGCGACGCTTGTGGGTCTTGGCCTTAACAAGATGCAACGCCAATCTGTCCTTGAAGACACACCGGCTATTCGTGGCATGATCCGCAAGGTCAGCCATCTGGTTCGGGTTGTCGAATAGTTCGGCGTTTGTGGAAACTTAAACCTGGCCTCATTGATTCTTGAGGCTTGAACTTTGACATCTGCCACACGATATCAGCCGGTATAACGGCATCAGTGTTGCGGCAAGTCTGGAATTGATACGATGAAACTCAATGAACTTCAGGACAATGATGGTGCTGTAAAGAACCGGATGCGCGTTGCACGCGGCATTGGTTCTGGAAAAGGCAAAACCGGCGGGCGTGGCGTTAAAGGCCAGAAGTCCCGTAGTGGTGTCTCCATCAAGGGCTTTGAGGGCGGACAAATGCCGCTTCACAGGCGTTTGCCAAAACGTGGCTTCAATAATATTTTTGCCAAGAAATTCAATGAAGTCTCTCTGGGTCGTATCCAGACAGCCATTGATGCTGGCAAACTTGACGCAAGCAACACCATTGACGCTGCTTCGCTTGTTGCAGCTGGCGTTGTGCGCCGTGCAAAAGACGGCATTCGTGTTGTTGGTGGTGGCGAGTTGAAGACCAAGGTTACGCTTGCAGTCGCTGGTGGTTCCAAACCAGCTCTGGCAGCGGTTGAAAAAGCTGGTGGATCCGTCACAATTATTGCGACGAAATCCGACGAAAAAGACACTGGTGGCGACGCCAGATAAAACCCCGTTTTAAAGCCGGGCTGAAGGCAATTTCTTTTTCTTGCCGCCGGTCCGGTTCTTAAAGGCGGTGTTTGGAGAGAAATGAATGGCTTCAGCAGCTGAACAACTCGCGTCAAATATCAATTTTGGCGCATTTTCCAAGGCGACCGAACTCAAAAAGCGCATCTGGTTTACACTGGGTGCGCTGCTTGTTTATCGGCTTGGTACCTACATTCCATTGCCCGGGATTGATCCTGATGCCTTCGCAGCCGCCTTTGATCAGGCGCAGCAGGGTGTCATTGGTCTTTTCAACATGTTTGCCGGTGGCGCTGTTGAACGGATGGCGATCTTTGCCCTTGGCATCATGCCCTACATCTCCGCTTCTATTATCATTCAGTTGATGACTACGGTTGTTCCAACGTTAGAACAATTGAAGAAAGAGGGCGAGCAGGGCCGCAAGAAAATCAATCAGTACACACGGTATGGAACGGTGTTCCTGGCGGTGCTTCAGTCTTATGGCATTGCTGCCGGACTTGAGGGCGGTACCAATATTGTTTCCGATCCGGGCTGGTTCTTTAAGCTTTCGACGGTCATTTCCCTGACGGGCGGCACGATGTTCCTGATGTGGCTTGGAGAGCAGATCACGGCCCGCGGTATCGGCAACGGTATCTCACTGATCATTTTTGCAGGCATTGTTGCCGGTTTGCCTGGTGCGATTGCCGGTACGCTGGAGCTCGGTCGACAGGGAGCCATTTCGACCTTTCTGATTTTGGCCATCATTGTTTTGGCCGTCGCAATTATCATGCTGATCGTATTTGTAGAGCGTGCACAAAGGCGCCTGTTGATCCAGTACCCCAAACGACAAATGGGGAATCGGATGTTCCAGGGCGATTCGTCGCATCTGCCACTGAAGCTGAATACAGCTGGCGTGATTCCTGCGATCTTTGCCTCATCGCTGTTGCTGCTACCAACGACTGTTGCCGGCTTTGCAAGTGGTACGGGCCCAGAATGGCTCAACGCTATCGCTGCCTGGCTTGGCCACGGTCAGCCGCTTTACATGTTGTTTTATGCATCCATGATCGTGTTCTTCTGTTTCTTCTATACTGCGATTGTTTTCAATCCAGCGGACACAGCAGACAATCTGAAGCGCCATGGTGGCTTTATTCCCGGCATCCGTCCGGGCGAGCGAACAGCGACCTATATTGATTATGTGTTGACCCGGATTACCGTGGTTGGTGCCATATTCATGGTTGTCGTGTGTCTTCTTCCGGAGTTTTTGATCTCAGCAACTGGTGTACCCTTCTACCTTGGTGGTACTTCCCTTTTGATCGTGGTCAGCGTAACCATGGACACTGTGTCTCAGGTGCAGGGCCATTTGCTCGCGCACCAATATGAGGGACTTGTGAAAAAATCGAAGTTGCGCGGGGGAAAACGTAGATGAGGTTGATATTGCTGGGGCCTCCGGGTGCAGGCAAGGGGACCCAGGCACAGTTCATGGTGGAGCAGCATGGCATTGTTCAACTGTCCACCGGGGATATGCTAAGGGCCGCTGTTGCAGCCAAGACACCCATTGGCCTTCAGGCCAAGGAAATTATGGATCGTGGTGATCTGGTTTCGGACGATGTTGTTGTCAGCATCGTGTCAGACCGGGTTGACGAGCCGGATTGTGTGAAGGGCTTCATCCTGGATGGATTTCCACGCACAGTTGCTCAGGCAGAGGCATTGGATGTGATGCTGAAGCAAAAGGGTTTGAGTTTGGATACGGTGATCGAGCTTGCCGTTGATGAAGGAATTCTTCTGGACCGTATTATAAAACGGGCAGAAGAAACGGAAGGTGGTCCGCGTGCGGATGACAATGCTGAAGCACTTGCGAAGCGTTTGTCAGTGTATCGTGAGCAGACCCAACCATTGATTGATTATTACCGTGGTACAGGGCTTTTGAGCTCTGTCGACGGGATGCAATCCATGGAAGAAGTGAGGGCGTCCATCGGGGCGGTCTTGAAAGAGCTAGCGTAACGGGCCATTTACTGGGAATTGACGGTTGACGACTCGGCCTCAACTCCTATAGATAACCGCAAATACAAGGAATGACTGATCGCATTGGGGCCGGGAGAATCCGGAGCCGAGGCGGTTCTGTTCGTTTTATTGGAAGCAGATTTACTTCATCAGCATTCGTTCTGATGATCTATTAAGGAGAGACGGTTTTGGCACGTATTGCTGGCGTCAACATTCCGACCAACAAACGCGTGGTCATAGCCCTGCAGTATATTCACGGCATTGGTGCTGCGAAAGCTCAGGAAATTGTGACCAAGGTCAACATCCCGGCTGAACGTCGGGTTAACGAATTGTCCGATTCGGAAGTATTGCAGATTCGCGAATCCATCGACCAAGATTATTTGGTTGAAGGTGATCTGCGCCGGGAACGGGCTATGAATATCAAACGGCTGATGGATTTGGGCTGCTATCGCGGCTTGCGTCATCGTCGTGGTCTGCCGACACGTGGTCAACGGACCCATACCAACGCCCGCACCCGCAAGGGTCCGGCGAAGGCAATTGCCGGCAAAAAGAAATAATCATTACTGACATTCTTCGGATTGTTCGGTGGAGCCGCCGATTAACGGCGGTGCTGAGATCGAAAGGGACTACCCAATGGCTAAAGAAGCACGCGTGCGTCGCCGCGAGAAAAAGAACATTATCTCCGGCGTGGCTCACATTAATTCCACGTTCAACAATACAATGATCACCATTACTGACGCGCAGGGAAACACGATTTCGTGGTCTTCTGCGGGCACAATGGGTTTCAAAGGGTCTCGTAAGTCGACCCCTTATGCTGCGCAGGTTGCCAGTGAAGATGCTGCCAAGAAGGCGCAGGAACACGGCATGAAGACCCTTGAGGTTCAAGTGCGCGGTCCTGGCTCCGGCCGAGAATCAGCTTTGCGTGCTCTGCAGGCTGCTGGTTTTACAGTAACCACAATCCGGGATGTAACTTCCATCCCGCATAATGGTTGCCGTCCTCCTAAACGACGTCGCGTTTAGAGTTTACCGCAATGTGGCTGTTGGGCGAGTCCCTGCAGCCATTTGGTGTTTTCAGGCTAACCCTTTTCGTTCCCAAGACCGGAATTGATGTTTAAGCCGAGAAGCGAATTTGCCGGAACAAACCTGTGACGACAGGATGCTATTCCGGTGCTGAAAAATAGGCCTTTTAACTGGCCGAGAAAGGATTGTGATATGATCCAGAAAAATTGGCAGGAACTGATCAAGCCAACCAAGCTTGAAGTGAAGCCCGGCGATGAGCCGCTTCGCGTTGCGACCATTGTGGCAGAGCCACTTGAGCGCGGCTTTGGTATGACACTTGGTAACGCCCTGCGCCGCATTCTTTTGTCATCGCTGCAAGGTGCTGCTGTAACAGCGCTGCAGATCGATGGCGTGCTCCATGAGTTTTCATCCATTCCCGGTGTTCGCGAAGATGTTACAGACATCGTTCTGAACGTCAAAGCCATCGCTGTTAAGATGGAAGGTGATGGTCCCAAACGTATGACAGTTCGCAAACAGGGCCCTGGCGCTGTGACTGCTGCTGACATCCAGACGGTTGGTGATGTGGAAATCCTGAACCCGGATCTGGTCCTTTGTACTTTGGATGAAGATGCAGAAATCCGGATCGAATTTACTGTGAATACCGGCAAGGGTTATGTCTCGGCAGAGCGCAACCGTCCCGATGATGCACCAATTGGTCTGATCCCGGTCGACAGCCTTTATTCGCCTGTTCGCAAGGTTTCCTACAAGGTCGAGAACACCCGCGAGGGACAGGTTCTGGATTACGACAAACTGTTGATGACTGTTGAAACTGATGGGTCGATTTCTCCGGAAGATTCGGTCGCATTTGCGGCTCGTATCCTGCAGGATCAATTGTCCATCTTCGTGAATTTCGAAGAGCCTCAGAAAGAGGTCGTCGAAGATCAGGCACCAGAACTGGCCTTCAACCCTGCCTTGTTGAAAAAGGTAGACGAGTTGGAACTGTCTGTTCGTTCTGCAAACTGCCTGAAGAACGACAACATTGTGTATATCGGCGATCTTATTCAGAAAACCGAGAGCGAAATGCTGCGGACACCGAATTTTGGTCGCAAGTCGTTGAACGAGATCAAAGAAGTTCTGGCTGGTATGGGCCTCCATCTTGGTATGGAAGTCGAAAACTGGCCGCCCGAGAACATTGATGATCTGGCCAAGCGCTTCGAAGATCAATACTGAGACTCAGATGCGGTGAAAGCCGCTTAATTCAAGAAAGTCCCCGGAAACCAAGTGATCTTCCACAACGGATAGTCAGTCAGTCCGGGGCATTAGAAAGAGGAGAGGGCCATGCGCCACCGCAAATCAGGTCGCAAGCTCAATCGTACATCAAGCCATCGTAAGGCGATGTTCGCGAATATGTCCGCATCGCTTATTACCCATGAGCAGATCGTGACAACCCTGCCAAAGGCGAAAGAGCTTCGCCCGGTTGTGGAAAAACTGATCACGCTTGCAAAGCGCGGTGATCTGCATGCCCGTCGTCAGGCGATCTCGCAGATCCGTGATTTGGGCGCTGTTGGCAAATTGTTTGACACGCTGGCTGAACGCTACAAGGACCGTCAGGGTGGCTACACCCGTGTTCTCAAAGCGGGCTTCCGCTTCGGTGATAATGCTCCGGTTGGAGTGATTGAGCTGGTCGATCGCGATACTGAAGCCAAAGGTGCAGGCGATCATGCCCGTGCCGAAAGCGAAGACGTCGCAGAAACCGTTGCTGCCTGATAAAGCTGTCTGAGGTCGGGACGGGTTTTCTCTGGAAAGCCTTTTCTCCACCTGTTTCATGCTTGGCGCGCTGTAATGGCGCGACTGCAACACTATAAAACCGAAGCCGCTCAACGCAGGTTCGGAAGCCGCATTTGATTTCGGCAAAACTGTGTAAAGGCGGCCATTGTGCCGCCTTTTTCTTTGCCTTGTTTGATCGGAAGGGACAGACTCAGTCCGTTTGATGCCACTGATCCAAAATTGGAAAATTACAATGCAGATACATCACCGCTCCTTTCAATCCTTTTCAGTCTTTGCCGCTCTGGCTGTCGTTGCCTTCGTGGCGTGCCTTTCGGGGCCGGCTGCTGCCCAGCAGGTGCCGGAAAGCCAGGAGCAGATGCGTCTCAGTTTTTCACCGATTGTGAAGCGGGCAGCGCCCGCTGTGGTCAATGTCTACGCGACACGGATGATCAGCCAGCGGCCGAGATCCCCTTTTGGAAATGATCCGTTCTTTCGCCGGTTTTTTGGCGAGCCGGGGTCTGGTTCTCGTGAGCCCAGACAGCGCGAAACCAGTTCCTTGGGGTCCGGCGTGATAGTGGAACCATCCGGCATCGTGGTGACCAATAATCACGTCATCAAGGATGCCAGCACCATTAAAGTTGTGCTGGCCGACAAGCGCGAATTTGAAGCCGAGATCATGTTGAAGGATGAACGCACCGATCTGGCGATTTTGCGGATTGATCTGGATGGTGGCCGGGAGACCTTTCCATATCTCGAATTTGCCGACAGCGATGCCGTGGAGGTTGGCGATCTCGTATTGGCGATCGGGAACCCGTTTGGGGTTGGTCAGACGGTGACCAGCGGAATTGTCTCGGCTTTGGCGCGTACCCGTGTCGGGGTGACGGACTACCAGTTCTTTGTTCAGACGGATGCTGCCATCAATCCGGGCAATTCGGGCGGTGCTCTGGTTGATGTCGAGGGCCGACTGGTTGGAATCAATACTGCAATTTTTTCCCGGTCCGGTGGATCAAACGGGATTGGTTTTGCGATCCCGTCAAATATGGTGAGCGTCGTGGTGGCTGCTGCTGATATGGGGGATATCGTCAAACGCCCTTGGCTTGGTGCGACTTTCCAACCGGTATCGTCTGACATTGCCGACAGTCTGGACCTGGACCTGCCGCGCGGCGCGTTGGTGACCGGCGTTGTTGATGACGGGCCGTTTGATCTGGCTGGTGTTCGTGTGGGCGATCTTGTGGTGCGGATGGATGGCAAGCGGCTTTCTGATCCTGATGAACTTGGTTACCGGCTTGCAACGCGGCGTCTTGGCGATGAGGTCAGGTTTGTCGTCCTGCGCGGCAAGAAACGTATCCGCTTCAATCTGATCATGCAGGCACCGCCTGAAACCGTTCCTCGTGATGAGCAATTACTGACCGGGCGCACGCCACTTGCCGGTGCGACCATTGCCAATCTGTCGCCAGCGTTGGCGCAGGAAATCGGTTCGTTCAAGAATGCCGGTGTGATCATATTGTCTGTTGAACCTGGTTCACCGGCTGCGCGCTACCGGTTCAGGAAAGGTGATCTGATTCTTGAACTGAATGACCGTGAAATGAAAACCGCGGATCAACTTGCGCGGCGGGCGCGCCGGGCCGGATCTGTCTGGCGATTCAAGATTGACCGTGACGGCAGAACCATTCGCTTCTCTGTTGGAGGTTAGTTGGTGTCGTCGCTGTTTGATTCTGCCGGAATGGGGGAGGACGCCCCCAGACCCCTTGCTGACCGTTTGAGGCCAGCGACTCTCGGCGAGGTTGTCGGACAGGATCACATTGTTGGACCTGAGGGAACGCTGACTCGCATGTTGCGCAGTGGGCGCGTCGGTTCACTTGTCTTCTGGGGGCCTCCCGGTACCGGAAAAACAACCGTTGCACGATTGCTGGCTGATGAAACCGATTTGCATTTTGAGCAACTGTCAGCGATTTTTTCTGGTGTGGCCGATCTCAAGCGGATATTTGAGACCGCCCGGCATAGACGCAGCACCGGTCAGGGCACCCTGCTGTTTGTGGACGAGATACATCGCTTCAACCGGGCCCAGCAGGATGCGTTCTTGCCGGTGATGGAAGATGGAACCGTGACGCTTGTCGGGGCCACCACCGAGAACCCGTCATTTGAATTGAATTCAGCTGTTTTGTCACGGGCACAGGTTCTTGTGTTCAACACTTTGGATGATGTCGCGATTGGTTCCATGCTGACCCGTGCCGAGGATTTCCTGAAACAGACACTGCCTCTGGATGCCGATGCCAGATCATCTCTCATCCGGATGGCTGATGGCGATGGTCGTGCCGTGTTGAGTCTTGCCGAAGAAACATGGCGCGCCGCCGGGCCCGACGAAACCTTTGATGCAGACATGTTGCAAACTGTGCTGCAACGCCGCGCGCCGATTTATGACAAGAGTGAGGACGGGCACTACAATCTGATTTCGGCACTTCACAAATCAGTGCGTGGTTCTGATCCCCAGGCATCGCTTTATTATCTATGCCGCATGCTGGATGCTGGCGAGGATCCGCTGTATCTGGCGCGTCGGCTTGTGCGCATGGCATCGGAAGAGATCGGACTGGCTGACCCGAATGCACTGAGCCATTGCATCGCGGCTAGGGATTCCTTTCAGTTTCTCGGCAGCCCCGAAGGTGAACTGGCACTGGCCCAGGCTGTGATCTATCTGGCGACGGCGCCAAAATCGAATGCGGTCTACACAGCTTACAAGCAGGCCATGAAAGCCGCCAAGGCCAATGGCTCCCTGATGCCGCCCAAACATATACTGAATGCCCCCACAAAGCTGATGAAAGAAGAAGGCTATGGCGGCGGGTATCTGTATGATCATGACCAGCCGGATGCGTTTTCAGGGCAGACTTATTTGCCGGATGCGCTCCAGAATGAACAGTTTTACCAACCTGTTCCGCGCGGATTTGAAAGAGACCTCCAGAAACGGCTGGACTACTGGCACAAACTGCGGCAGGACCGCACTCGACAGGTGGAAGACGAGGACTGAATGAACCGGTTTGACAGGTTTTTGGCAATTGATTGGTCTGGCGCGATGGGTGAGCGCCAGCGAGGAATTCAGATTGCCTATGTCGATGCCCAGACGGATACCGGACCTGTCCTGATGCGGCTGCCGGATGGCAAGAACTGGGGTCGGGTGGTTATCAAGAACCTGTTGGGCAAGCTCGCCCGCGCCAACAAGCGCACGCTTGTCGGCATGGATTTCTGTTTCTCTGTACCCTGGCCTGATGAAGGGCCGTTGCCCGAAGGGCACCAACAAGTCGAGACCGTGGAACAGCTGTGGGAAATGGTAGAGGCGACTTGCTCGGGCGAGGCTCATTACTATGCCGGGCCTGCCATTCGCAATCTGAACTCGGCATTCTCGCCGTATATCCTGTGCGACCGCTATCGCGGTCCGGAATTTCGGTTTGACCGATTTCGGGAAACCGAGCGTCAATTGTCGCCGAAACCAGCCAGTATCTATCATTGCATGGGTGCCAAGCAGGTTGGACCGGGCTCTTTTGCCGGAATGCGGATGTTTCATGCTTTGCGCGCTGTCAATGACCCGAGAATTGCGATCTGGCCTTTCGATCCGATTGAAAATGCGAATGTGGTCTTGTGTGAGATGTATCCCAGTCTGTTCTATCAGATGGCCGGGCTGAAACGCGCTTATGATCAGGCGACCATACGCAATACACTGGCTTACTTTCATTCCGGCAGTCCTCCACCGATGAGCATTCAGGACGAAGCGGATGCGGTGATTGCAGCCGCCGCATTGCGCGCCATGTCGGCTGATGAAAATCTGTTTTCGTATCCGCCAAGAGTTGAGGCGGCGCACAAGGAAGGCTGGATTTTTGGCGTTATGCCATCATGACCGGTATATTTGCAGTTGCGCTGGGTGGTGCATTGGGGGCGTCTTTGCGCTATGGGTCCGGATTGCTCATTGTTCGTATGGTCGGCGGCGTCTATCCGTGGCCGACCCTGTTTGTGAATGTTGTTGGATCATTTCTCATGGGAGCCATGGCAAGTTTTCTGTTGCAGAGGGGCAGTTCTGACGAATTGCGCCTTTTCCTGCTGACCGGTCTGCTTGGTGGCTTTACAACCTATTCGGCGTTTTCACTTGAGACACTGCAACTTTGGGAACGTGGAGAGGGCGGCATCGCTGCTCTCTATATGATCGGCAAGTTGCTGTTGTGTTTCATCGCGGTTCTGGCAGGGGCCAGACTGATAAGGGCTTTTGCATGAACGCTGTACAAATGATAAAAGTGGACGCTGACGAGGGCGATATGCGTGTGGACCGATGGTTCAAACTGCATTTTCCCGGCGTCGGTTTCGGTCAATTGCAGAAACTTCTGCGGTCTGGACAGATCCGCGTTGAAGGTGGGCGGGTGAAGAGTTCGACCCGGCTTCTGGCCGGGCAGATGGTTCGTGTACCACCGCTGACCGGTGCTGCCGCGCCTGATCAGGCGTTGGGTCAGTCAAAAGCCGTCTGGCGCGAAGATGATGCGACATTCCTGCGCTCTCTTATCCTGCATGACGACAAGCATGTGATGGTGCTGAACAAGCCCTTCGGCCTTGCGGTGCAGGGTGGTTCGGGCATCAACCGCCACGTTGACGGCATGCTGGAAGCATTTCGCGATAAGAAGGGACAAAAACCACGCTTGGTGCACCGACTCGACCGGGACACAACAGGCGTGTTGTTGATTGCCAAAACGCGCAGTGCCGCCAAGGCGATGGCTGAATCCTTTCGTCACCGGGATACCCAGAAAACCTACTGGGCGATTGTGAAAGGCGTGCCGCGACCGAATGAGGGGCGCATCTCCACCCATCTGGTGAAAGAAGCGACCGAAGATGGTGACCGGATGCGGATTGCGCGTCACGGGGAACCTGATGCCGATCATGCAGTGACCCATTACCGGGTCGTTGAAAAGGCAGGCGACCGACTGTCATGGCTTGAATTGAAGCCGATCACTGGCCGGACCCATCAACTGCGCATTCACACTCAATATATCGGGACGCCCATTATTGGTGATCCCAAATATTTTGACATTGAAAATTGGGAACTTCCCAACGGAATTCAAAAACGGCTGCATCTGCACGCTCAACGCATTATTATTCCGCATCCTGCGCCACATCTGGGAATTCCGGTTCTCGATATCACCGCACCCTTGTCACCGCACATCAAGCAGACCTTCAATCTGCTCGGGTTTGATGAGGAAAATGGCATGCTGGAAGAAGACGAGTTCTAAGTCATGCGTTTGATCTTGTTCGATTGCGATGGAACGCTGGTCGATAGCCAGCACATGATTGTTGCAGCTATGGGGCAAGCCTTTGCGGCTGCCAATCTTCAGCCGCCATCCCGCGCGCGCACCTTGTCAATCGTTGGCCGCTCGCTGCATGAAGCGATGGTGGATCTGACGGATGCTGATCATCCCATCGAAGATATGGTTGCGGCCTATCGCAAGAGCTTTTTTGAACTGCGCGGCAATCCTGATTATCACGAACCGCTTTATGAGGGCGCCAAGGCGTGTATCGAGGCACTGGCGGCCCGTGATGATGTGCTGCTCGGCCTTGCCACAGGCAAATCCCGGCGCGGTGTAGATGCTCTTCTGGAGTTGCATGATTTGCGTGACCGGTTTGTCACCATTCAAACCTCCGACAATGCACCGTCCAAACCCAATCCGGCGATGGTTCATCAGGCCTTGGCAGAAACCGGTCTGCAGGCTGCTGACACCACGCTGATCGGCGATACGAGCTTTGACATGCTGATGGCGCAGAACGCCTCTATAGCGGCTCTGGGGGTAACCTGGGGCTATCATGACCCACTAGAATTGAAGCAGGCCGGCGCGAGCAATCTGTTCGACACCTTTCCTGACCTTCAAACATTTTTGCTAACTGACATAAATGGCTGATACTTTGGATCCAAAAGAGCAAGACCCGGTCAAGCGCGCGCAGGTTCATTCCGCGCCGCAATTGCCAAAACGCTTCTACAAGGAAGCCACGGTGGGCGAGGGGACAGGTTCCTACCATCTCCTGCTGGATGGCCGCATGGCGCGTACGCCGGGCAAGAATGCGCTGGCCATCAGCAACGAAGCCTTTGCGAGAGGGCTTGCAGCAGAGTGGAATTTACAGAAAGAGCACATTAATCCAGCCACCATGCCATTTACGCGGTTGGCCAATTCGACAATCGACGGGGTGGCGACGGCGCTTGATCCGGTTGCGGAGGAGATTTCCAACTTCGCAAAAACCGATTTGCTGTTTTACAGGGCAGCGCGACCAGACACACTTGTCGCATTGCAACAGCAGCATTGGGACCCGCTTCTGGATTACTTTGAAAACCAGCATCAGACGCGATTTCAGCTGGCTGAGGGGCTGATGTATGTCGAACAGCCATCAGAGAGCGTTTCGCGCGTCACAAAGCTGATTGAGATCTACAAGAGCGATCCTTTGTGCCTGGCCGGCTTGCAGGTGATGACATCCTTGGCCGGATCCGTTTTGGTAGCCCTGGCTGCTGCCAAGGGCGTGCTGTCGGCTGATGCAGCCTGGCAGGCCGCTCATGTGGACGAAGACTGGAATATTTCCGAATGGGGCACCGACGAGGAAGCTGAGGCCCGACGGGCTTATCGCAGACGCGAGTTCGATGTGGCTCACATGGCAGCATCCTTCTTATCCGACGAATGATTATCTTCTCCCAGTGGCGTCTTGCGTGGTAATGCTTCTAGAGATTTGAGGCAGGCACGAGACGAGAGTGGGAGATTCATGACATCTGAATTGGCTGAACTGGAAGCCCGCCGCGCGAAGACGCGGCTTGGTGGTGGCGAACGGCGTATTGAAGCCCAGCACGCCAAAGGAAAACTGACAGCACGCGAACGTCTTGAAGTGCTTCTGGATGAGGGTTCCTTCGAAGAATACGATATGTTCGTGCAGCACCGCTGTACGGATTTCGGCATGGATGAGACGAAAATAGCCGGAGATGGGGTTGTGACCGGTTGGGGCACGATCAATGGCCGTCCGATTTTTGTCTTCGCCAAGGATTTCACGGTTTTCGGTGGCTCCCTGTCAGAAACCCATGCTCAGAAAATCACAAAAATTCAAGATATGGCTCTGAAAAACCGGACGCCCATCATCGGCTTGTTCGATGCTGGTGGCGCGCGCATTCAGGAAGGTGTTGCAGCGCTTGGTGGCTATGGTGAGGTGTTTCAGAGAAATGTGCTGGCATCCGGCGTTATTCCCCAGATCTCTGTGATCATGGGCCCTTGTGCCGGTGGCGATGTGTATTCGCCGGCGATGACCGATTTCATCTATATGGTGCGCGATACCAGCTATATGTTTGTCACCGGCCCGGATGTGGTGAAGACCGTCACCAATGAAACGGTCAGTGCCGAGCAACTGGGTGGTGCGTCCATCCACACCACCAAATCATCGATTGCTGATGGCGCTTTCGACAATGATGTGGAAGCCTTGCTACAGATACGGCGTCTGGTGGATTTTCTGCCAGCAAGCAACACAGCTGATTTGCCTGTCATGCCATTGCAGGATGATCCGAACCGGATTGAACCGTCGCTGGACACGCTGATCCCGGACAATGCAAACAAGCCCTATGACGTCAAGGAACTGATCGTCAAAACGGTTGATGATGCGGATTTCTTCGAGGTGCAGGAAAAACATGCAGCCAATATTGTGGTTGGTTTTGCGCGTATCGAAGGCCGTCCGGTGGGCATTGTGGCCAATCAACCGATGGTGCTGGCAGGTGTGCTGGACAGTGATGCAAGCCGCAAAGCTGCACGGTTCGTGCGTTTTTGTGACTGTTTCAATATTCCGATTGTGACCTTTGTTGATGTGCCGGGCTTTCTGCCGGGAACTGCTCAGGAATATGGTGGCTTGATCAAGCATGGAGCAAAACTGCTGTTTGCCTATGCGGAAGCAACCGTTCCGAAAATCACGATCATTACCCGCAAGGCCTATGGTGGCGCTTATGATGTGATGGCATCGAAGCATTTGCGGGGGGATGTGAATTATGCCTGGCCAAGTGCCGAGATTGCTGTGATGGGGGCGAAGGGGGCTGTGGAAATCATCTTCCGCAAGGATATTGCAAATGCGGAGCGTATTGCCGAGCACACTGCGCAATATGAAGATCGCTTCCTGTCTCCATTCGTGGCGGCGGAGCGCGGTTACATCGATGATGTCATCATGCCGCACTCCACACGCAGGCGTGTGGCACGCTCGCTGATGCTATTGCGCGGCAAGCAGTTGGAAAACCCCTGGAAAAAGCATGACAATATTCCCCTATGATTGGAGTCTGGACCCAATCCGGGTTCCGGGCATTATTGCAATTGCACCGGTAGCCGGTTAAACAGATTTTTTTATTGTTGCGGCCAATTCAATGCGCACACATCCGTTGAAAATAACTCTGTTTGTCAGTTTGTTTTACGTCTGGATACCAGTGGTGTCCTATCTCGTGATTCTATTCGTGGCGGCTTCTGACCCTTCTTTGTACCGGGCCGTCGCAACCGGCGAAGATGGGGTTATTGAATTGCTGCATATCGCTTTGGGTTTGTGCGGTTTCCTGCTCGCGCTGCGGCTGCTCTATTGGTATTGGAAACAGGACAACAGGCTGGGGATTGCTTTTGCCGTGTTTTCGGCCGCCGTCTGTCTTTACATCGCACTGGAAGAAGCCAGCTACGGCCAGCACCTGTTTGGCTGGGAGGCTGATGGTCTGTTTCTGGAAGTGAACAAGCAGCAAGAAACCAATCTGCATAATATCAGTTCCTGGTTCAACGAGAAACCAAGGGTTGTGCTGGAGCTGGCGATCATTTTGGGTGGTTTGCTGCTGCCCGCGTTTCCGGGACTGTTCATGCGGTTTGTTCCAACGGGACTGAGGCCCTACGCACCCACAATCTTGTTTCTTCCAACCAGCATTCTGGTGATTGTGTCACGGTTGCCAGAACGGCTGGGCCTGAAAGGGCTGGAGCCATATCTGGGGAGCATTCGCCACAGCGAAGTGCAGGAACTCTACATGTTCCTGTTTATCTGCCTATATATCTACTTCGTCCTGCAGCTGGAGCGCGACAAACAGGTCAAGCAGCCTATCGCTTGAGGCGCTCAGCGTGCCACTGGATGTGATCCTTCATGAAGCTTGAGATGAAGTAGTAGGAGTGGTCGTATCCCTCATGCTGCCGCAGTGTCAGGTCAATTCCCGCTGATGCACACGCTTCTGCCAATGCCTCTGGCATCAACTGCTCCTGCAGAAAATCGTCAGCCAATCCCTGATCTACCAGAATTTCTGCGACGCGGCTGCCATCTTCGATCAGCGCGACTGCGTCAGATGTTCGCCAGGAAGGCGTATTGGCACCCAGATATCTTGAGAAGGCATGTTTGCCCCACTGGCTGTTCATCGGATTGCAAATGGGCGCGAAGGCAGACACGGAGCGATAGCGATCCGGATGCTTGAGTGCCAAGGTTAAAGCACCATGTCCGCCCATTGAATGACCAAAAATTGAGTCTTTGGAATCGCTTACCGGAAAGTGTTCAGAGACAAGATTCGGCAACTCCTCGGTGATGTAGCGTTCCATGTTGTAGTGTTTTCTATAGGGCTCTTGTGTCGCATTCAGATAATAGCCTGCGCCCTTGCCGAAATAATAGAAATCTTCATCCGGCACATCATCGCCGCGCGGGCTTGTGTCCGGACAGATGATTATGATCCCATGCTGGGCCGCCGCTTCGCGATATTCGCCCTTTTCCATGACATTGGTGTGGCTGCAGGTGAGGCCTGACAGAAAGGTCAATGTGGGGCAGGGACCGTTGGCGGCCTGCGGCGGCAGGAAGATCGCAAAAGTCATGTCGCATTGGCAGGCATGGCTCCAATGGCTATAGACGCGTTGAACGCCACCATGAGAGTGGCGTTCTTCGATCAACTTCAAATCGGACATTGTGTTTCCTAGAAAATAACGACGCCGCGGATGGATTCACCGGAATGCATCAGATCGAAGCCCTTATTGATATCCTCAAGCGGCATGGTGTGGGTGATCATCGGATCAATCTGAATCTTGCCATCCATATACCAGTCGACGATTTTTGGCACATCTGTGCGGCCGCGTGCGCCGCCAAAGGCCGTGCCTTTCCATGTGCGTCCGGTGACCAGCTGGAATGGTCTCGTGGAGATTTCCTGTCCAGCGCCTGCAACACCGATGATGATGGATTCGCCCCAGCCCTTGTGACAGCACTCAAGCGCCTGTCGCATGACCTTGGTGTTGCCAATGCATTCGAATGAATAATCGGCTCCGCCACCTGTCAGATCCACCAGATAGGAGACAAGATCGTCTCCAGCTTCCGCAGGATTGACGAAATGGGTCATGCCGAATTTCTCGCCCCATTCCTTTTTGCTGTTGTTCATGTCAACGCCAATGATCTTGTTGGCTCCAGCCAGTTTGCAGCCCTGAATGACGTTGAGGCCGATTCCACCAAGCCCGAACACGACGCAATTGGAGCCTGGCTCCACCTTTGCCGTGTTGATGACAGCACCAATGCCGGTGGTGACGCCGCAGCCAATGTAGCAGATGGTTTCAAACGGCGCGTCTTCACGTACCTTTGCCAGCGCGATTTCCGGCAGCACGGTGTAGTTAGCGAAAGTGGAGGTTCCCATATAATGCATGATGGGCGTGCCATCGATCGAGAAGCGCGAGGTCCCATCCGGCATCAGGCCCTGTCCCTGTGTCGTGCGAATCGACTGGCAGAGATTTGTCTTGGGGTTCAGGCAATATTCGCATTCACGACATTCCGGCGTGTAAAGGGGAATCACATGATCACCGGGTTTCAGTGATTTGACACCGGCACCAACTTCAACCACCACGCCAGCGCCTTCATGACCCAGGATCGCCGGGAAGATGCCCTCCGGATCGTCACCTGACCGGGTGAACTCATCTGTATGGCACAGGCCAGTCGCCTTGATTTCCACCAGCACTTCGCCAGCCCGGGGGCCTTCCAGCTGCACTGTTGTCACTTCCAAAGGTTTGCCTGCTTCAAAGGCTACAGCTGCTCTTACATCCATCGTTTCATCCTTCGCATTGCATTTTGCGTAAAACTACACAGCTGGAACAGGGGTGCAACGATTTTGTAACCCGCAAGGTGACAAACTGTCGGATTGTATGCTTGTGAAGGGGCAGAGCGATGTTTCTCTTGTTTCCCCGCCACCCAAGTGCCATATCGAGAAAAACAATTCTCCCGCCTTTGAAACGGAACCGCCAGATGACCCATGCTGAAATGCCCGCCCGACTGGATGACGACGACACCCAAAAAGATGACGACAAGGAAAAGTCGCCGTCCGTTGACAAGCATCTGTTCGATGCCCGTACGGTCTTGATCACAGGTCAGGTGTCGCAGGATATGGCTCGGGACGTTTCTGCGCGCCTGCTGGCGTTGGCACAGGCTTCCGACGATCCAATTCTGGTCATCGTTTCCTCGCCGGGCGGACATGTGGAATCAGGTGACATGATTCATGACATGATCCGGTTTATCAAACCCACGGTGAATATGTTGGGAACCGGATGGGTCGCCAGTGCAGGGGCCCTGATTTATGTGTCAGTGCCAAAAGAACGCCGCTTTGCCACCCAGAATACTCGCTTTTTGCTGCATCAACCATCCGGTGGTGCCGGCGGGGCAGCCAGTGATATTGAAATTCAGGCGCGTGAAATCATCAAGATGCGCGATCGCCTGAACCAAATGTTCGCCGATGCGACCGGCCAGAAGATCGAGCAGATCGAAAAGGATACTGATCGGGATTACTGGATGAGTGCTCAGGAAGCGATCGATTACGGTCTGTCCGGTCAGATCGTACAAACTGCAGCTGAAATCAAATAGAGACTGCCTGAACGGGTTCTGTTCGGGGAGGCCGACAAAGTGGTGATCCCGCTCGATAAATCAAATTCTGCTGTCAGGCGCGCGATCTTGCATCGTGCGCCTTTTGCATGTGTGGTGACCATCTGGGTCTGGCGTCAAATTGCCATATCTGCAACCGTGGCGGTTGCGATGTGATGTGTTGCGCAGTTCTTGCGGATGGCTTTTGCAATTGAGACAGCCGCCCTCTCATCGCCATGAATGCAGAATGTCTCAATCGGCGTGACAAGTCTGGTGCCGTCACACGTCGTCAATTCCTGCCTCTCCAGCATTTCAAATGTGCGCCGGGCCGCCGTCCCGGGGTCAGAGATGACCGCGTCTTTCATGGCCCGAGGCATCAAGCAGCCATTTGGCAGATATTGCCGGTCGGCATAGGCTTCATGGATAACTCTTAGGCCTTCATTTTCGCCCGAGGTCACCATTTCCGAAAGACAGTTTGCGACGAAGATCAAATCCCTGTCGGCTGCACGGATGCCACGTGCAATCGCTGATGCGATTGCCGAATCCTGATGCGCCATGCTGTTCAACGCTCCGTGCGGCTTGACATAGTCAACTGTCGCACCTTGAGCTCCCGCAAGAGCCTGTAGCGCCCCGATCTGGTAGGTCACCAGGTATTCGATGTCTTTGGCCGACATCGCCATCTGGCGGCGGCCAAATCCCCAGATATCGTTGAAGCCGGGATGCGCCCCAATGCAGGTTCCATGGGCTGTCGCCAACGCTACAGTTTGCGCCATGACACTTGGGTCGCCTGCATGCATACCGCACGCGATATTAGCCGATGTGACCAACGGAATCAGTGCTGCATCATTGCCGTGGTGATAGACACCAAAGCTCTCACCCATGTCTGCATCAAGGCAGATTCTTTTTGCTGAACTACTCATCGGCCGCATACTCTATTTCGTTGGCTTGTGTGTCCAATGCATCTATATTCATCGTTTATATGCAGTGTGCGCATGGATGGATTGAATGCTGGAACTGAGAGAACTGCGGAACTTTGTGGTGGTCGCTGCCCGCCTGAACATCACAAATGCCGCACAGGAAGTGCACCTTAGCCAGCCGGCACTGTCACGGCAGATTCAGGCGCTGGAGCGCAAATTGGGTGTAGATCTGTTCCACCGCGTTGGAAAGCGACTGGTTCTCACGGCAGAAGGTTCTGATTTTGCCGAGCAAGCGAAAGAGCTTCTGGAACGTGCGTCGGATTTGACCTATCGGGCCTCAAATCAGGGCGATATGGGCGGCGGTACACTTCGCATCGGGGCTTCTCCTCAGACGACCGCCTGGCTGCTTTCTCCCGCAATGGCGCAGTTTCGAAGCCAAAACCCCGGCGTGAGATTTGTTGTCAACGAGGGCAATAATGACAAGCTCATTGAAATGGTTGAGCATGGTGCAGCCCATCTCGTGGTTGCCAATCTGGGTATCAACCATCTTGTTGCCGGACAGCATCTATTTGATGCGCGATTGCTTGCTGTCCTGCCACCCGAGCACCATTTGCGGGACCGGGAGTCAATTACAATCGAGGATATTGCAGACACGCCATTGTTGATCATGCGTCGAGGGTTTTTGACTCGACACCTGTTCGAACAGGCAGCCCTTGCACACGGGGTCAGACCTGAAATCGTTTTGGAAAGTGACAGCACACACACTTTGAGGGCGCTTGCCCATGACGGGCATGGTGTTGCGATTGTCTCGTCTTCGGCGCGAGATTTTTTCTTCGGTGAGAATGTTGTGCCTATACACTCCGGTCTGTGTCAAACCTCTGCTGATGTTTCCGCGCTTTGGAACCCGAAACGCTATCAACCCAAAAGCATGAGCGGTTTTGTGAACGTCCTCGCCGAAATCTGCAAACAGGCAGCTAAGCCTTCCGTTTGAGAAAGAACATGACCGCGAAGACGGATGCTGCGAGAAACACCATTGCGATGGGATGTTGCAGAACATCCGAAACTGAATGGTTCGTCACGATCAGTGCCTGCCGCAGTGACAGTTCAAACAGAGGCCCAACCACAAATCCGATCAGAAATGTGATGACCGAGTAGCCATAGCGCTGCATTACAAACCCAACTCCGCCGAGTGACAGCATGGCCAGGACAGGGAAGATTGTGTCTCGCTGAAGGTATGTTCCCACGACACAAAACAGTATCACGAAAGGAATGATCACCAGCAGTGGCAGGCGGGTTGCCTTGGCAAACAGGGTCAAACCGAGGCGTCCGACAATCAGCATCACGAGACTGGCGACGATCATTGAAACATAGATGCCATAGATCAGGCGCGGATGTTGTTCGAACACCAAGGGGCCTGGCTGAACGCCGTGAAGCATGAATGCGGAGACCAGAATAGCGGCCGAGACGCTCCCTGGCAGGCCAATGGCAAACAGCGGGATCAGGCTGGCTGGCAGGACCGCATTGTCAGCAGCTTCCGTCGCAGCCACACCTTTCAGGTCACCTTTGCCATAACAGTCACCCGGCTTGGCCATGCGCTTGTTGACTGCATAGGACAGAAATGCGCCGATGGTTGGGCCCAGGCCCGGTAAAATACCGGCACCGATCCCAATTCCGGTGGCGCGCAAGGTAACTGGAATAACGCGAAATATGTCGGCCCGGCTCAAGTCTTTGTTGGTCTCGGTGGCAAAACGGGCAGCTGTGACACCGGATTTGCGTTCGGCAAACAAGGTTTGTGTTTGAACCAGCATTTCTGTGAAAGCCAGCATGCCAACTGTTGCGGCGATCAGGGGAATGCCATCAAACAGTTCGATCATTCCGAAAGTCATGCGCGGTGTCGCACTTTCAGGGTCCAGCCCGATGGTCGCGAGAAACAAGCCCAACACACCGGAAATGATACCGCGCGTCAGGGAGGACCCTGACAATGCGGCAATGAATGTCAGGGCAAAGATCATGACAGAAACCATTTCGACCGGTCCCATCTTCAGCGCAAAGCTTGCCAGGGGCGCTGCCAGAAGGATCAGCACGATTGTGGCAGAGAGATCACCAAACACGGATGCGTAGAGTGCGACCTTCAAAGCGCGGGTGGCTTCGCCTTTTTTTGCCAGAGGGTGGCCGTCGAATGTCGTGGCAGCCGAGCTTGGCTCACCGGGCGTATTTAGCAAGATTGCGCCAGTGGCACCGCCTGCCGCGCTTGCTTTTGTGACACCTACAAGAAAGGCAATCGCAGCAATGGGCGACATTGCGTAGGTGATTGGCACCGCGACCGACAATGCAGCTGGCCGGCTCAGACCAGGGAGAACACCAACGACATAGCCGAGAAAGATGCCACCAATGACTGCGATGATTGATGAAAGCTGGAGCGCATCAGCTGCACCCTGAAGGAAAGTTTCCACAGTTCAGAGCCCTGCCCATTCTATAAAATACAGCAATAAGAAAGCTGCTCCGACCATCAGTGACAGATGCATGATGTTCCGCATCCCGACGGCCAGCGCAGTCAGGAAAATCAGAACCGTACCTCCGACCAACAGGCCAAATTGGTAAATTGTCCAGGCGCCGATGAGTGTGGCAGCGCACAGAAGGAATACGCCTGCCAGACCATTGCTGGCGGGTGCGGCCACCTGTTTGGATCCGGTGAGATTTACGAGCAGCCCGATGATTGCGAAACCGATGATGATGACGATGGTGGCAACGGGGACCATCCGTGGTGACAAGCCAAAATTGTCACTTTGCTGGGTGCCGGTGGGGATGATGATCGTCAGGCAGATCAGGCACAGGGAAAACACAATTGCAAATTCGCAAATGGGCCTGAACTTTCGTCCAGGCCCGATTTGTTCTGGACCATTGCCAGTTTTCATTTATTTGAGCGCCGCTTCGAACTGAGCGCTTTGTGCGCGGATTTGCGCTTCAAATTCGTCACCGGTCAAAATGAAGCTACCCATATTCCTGCCAGCCAGTATTTCAAGGACAGTCTCAGACTCAGCGGCGGCCTTGAACGCATCCACAAGGATGGTCTTGGTCTCATCGCTCAGTCCTGCTGGTGCAACATACACCACCATGTTGACGCTTGAAATGTCATAACCAAGACTTTCCAGTGTCGGTGCGCTTTCAAAGCCGGGGACAGGCTCTTTGCCGAGTCCGGCCATAACTGCCAGATCGCCTGCTTTTGCCTGAGCATAGTAAGTGCCCGAGCTATATGCGAAATCCACATGTCCGCCAAGCGTTTGGGCAACGGCTTCGGCGCCACCTTTGGTCGGAACCGGTTTGATCGTGACGCCTTCCTGTTTTGCGATGGTCGCCATGATAACGCGGTCAAGTGAGGTTGTTGATGCGTAGTTCAAGCCGTCAGGGGCTGCTTTTGCTGCCGCAACAATATCGGAGAAATCGTTCCAGCCCTTTGACGGCAGTGCGACAATTGCTTCCGGAAAGACTCCGAAAGCCCCGATATAGTCGAAGGAATCGATGTTATAGGCCCGATCACCTGTATGCGGATCAAACGAAACCGTTGTCGTGATGGCTGCGGCGAGTTCATATCCGTCAGCTGGCTTGGCCAGCAGAGCGGTTAGTGCAAGTCCGCCACCGGCACCGGGTTGGTTGTCGACGACGACCGATTGCCCAAGCGCTTTGGAAATGGCATCTGAAGCGGCTCGCGTAATTGTGTCGACGCCACCGCCAGGCCCGAAGCCAACTGTTATTCTGACGCTTCGTTCCGGAAACTCGGCAAACGCAGCGCTTGCAGTTAATACAACAGCGGCCCCTGCACAGAGGAACACACCAAATTTAGAAGAACTTTTGTAACTATCCATGATCTCACTTCCTGTTTTGTCCTAAAGTTACTGTCACTCATGCGCTGCATGACGTCCAATGCATATTTACGGGCGGTTGATATGCGTTGAGCGCATTTGTAAAGCGCTGATTTCAGCGACTTGTGGTTGTTCCGCCAGGGTTGAATCACACCAATTGGCCAATTCTAACATTGGCACGGAAAACCTCATTGCGTGCTTTTTTCGGGCGCTATCCCATAATGTGTCCGAGGAAACGCCGTCATGTTTCCAGACCATCAGAACATACGATTGCCTGAGTAAAATTCCGGCCGCCAGATTGAAGCGTTTCCAATCTGATACCCAATGGGTGCCAGTCATACCATCAACCTTGGTTTGGCGGGCAAATGTGCGGACGAAATATGATGCTCGACAGGCTAGCGCCCGCCGGGAGCGGATATTACACAGGTTCGTCTGGTGATTTGTCACCGAGACGGTAAACACCCTTGAAATTCCTGGGGTCAACTGTTTTGCCTTTGCGGCTGATGACAATTTCCTGTTGTTCGGCGAGCAGAACTGCTCTCGCCCTGATGGGCTTCATCAAGAGCCGCCACTTCTTTTCATCTGTGCCTGCAATGGCCCGGGCAACTTCGGATGGGCTGATGGATTTACCAGCTCCCCGTTGCGCGATCAATTCCAGTATCGTTTGATCAATTGTCGTTTCCTGATGTGTCATTTGACTTTGTTGCTTTCCAGACTTTTGAATGCTGCGCGGCGCGAAGCTGAATAGAACTGGCGCCTTATGAGCACCAGCAGCACAACGGTTGTCGAGACCATAAATACTTCCGGCCCAAGGAACCAGCCGAGAAACCCCATTGCGAAAAAGAACGCGCGCAAACCCCTGTTGAAGTGTGTGCCTGCCAGGATTGTCATTTCTGTGACACTTTCAATGGCTGCCTTGGTATGCGCCGTCTCGGCGTGTTCCTTGGCGGGAACGGCACCGACCAGCATGGATGCATAATTGAACAGCCGATAAGCCCAGCCAAATTTGAAAAAGGCATAGGCATATACCAGCAACATGCCGAGCACTTTTGTTTCCCATTCTGCGCGAGTCATTTCAATTGCGAAGGGCAGGTGACTGAAAACCGCCAGAACTTCTTCGGCACCACTCAGCAGAGCAAAGGTACCGCCGATTGCAAAGATCGAGGTAGACGCGAAGAACGCAGTGCCTTGTTGCAGTCCGGCCATGATGGAGGTGTCGACAATGCGCAGGTCTCGTTGCAGCATCGTTTGCATCCATAATGCGCGTTGCCGGTCCATCGCCGCCGACAGCGTGCGGTCTGCGAATTTTGAATGGTCCAGCAGATAGGAATAGAGAATCCAACCGGCTGCGAACCAGGAGATGGCGATGACATCCATAAGCGGTAATTGAGGCAACATGTTCATGTGGCGAAGATGCCGCCGGGAGCGGGAAAACACAAGCTGTGATGGTTCGCAACGCGACATTGAAACTGTGTGAAAATGCCAGATGGCCGGTTTGCTCGCCGGATGTGTGCATATGGCTGCCTGTTGCTCCACAGATATTTTGGTGCGCGAGACCAAAAGCTGACAAGCAGAATAAAACAGCGATCTGGATTCGTGCGGCACGCCAGTCCAGAACAGGCATATTCCAGCACTGCATTTTATACCTGCATCTGGCGGTCAAACCCCTTGTTACCAGTCGTTTCTAACAGGTTGCAGCTATATTTAGACCTTGCTATTCGGTGGATTGGCCCGTATGGGTTGGCCAGATGGTCTTGGCGTAAAGCGGCAGAGGTTTGCTGCAGCATTCAATTTTCTCAAATCGAATTGCCCGCAATGACTGTCCATTGAGCCTGCAAAGTTCAACTTCACCTTTTATGATTCTGAGTGTTGACCGATTTTGCGGCCTCTAAGTGTACTCGACTCTGCGCGCTATTCCTCTGACGTCAATTTTTGACATATTTGGATCACATCCGTTTGTGACTGATCTTCGTTTGTGACTGACAGTCATGATGGACAGATTGCCGTTTTTAACACGACGTTCAAATTCTGAATGGAGTGACTGAAGCCATCCTTGTGGCTGTGTTTTCTAAAATGAATTGTGCCTTCCCGATGTCCCCGCTCCATACCCGAGCATGGATCGTCATGGCGCGTTGATTTCCTGTCCTTTTGTCAGGAAGTCCCAGGAGCTTGAAAATATTTTGGACAAATACCTGCTTTTTACACCAGGCCCCGTCAATGTGGCCGAGACCTTGCGCCGCGCGATCTGCAAGGAAGATATCTGCCACCGAGAACCGGATTTCGATAAACTTCTTGCCAGTATAGAGCAGAAAATCATCTCACTCTTCCAGGTCAGAAACCGCAATCGCTATCGCGCAGTTGTGATCACCGGGTCAGGTACGGCCGCCAATGAAGCGATCCTCTCATCTGTTGTCGGCAAAGGTGCAATACTGATCCTGTCAAACGGTGAATTTGGTGAGCGTTTGCACAAGACCTCCATCATTCACAACAGAAAAACCCATCAGATCAAAATGCCATGGGGAACCGGTTTCAATCTGGCAAAGATCAAAACCTATCTGGCGACGCATAAAATTGATGTCGTGGCGATGGTTCATCATGAAACCTGTTCGGGCATGCTCAATCCGCTGGTCGAGATAGGCGCGATGGTCAAGGCGTGTGGTGCAATCTTTGTTGTGGATGGCGTCAGTTCTGTGGGTGCCGATATGGTGGATATGGAAAGGTGCAATATTGCATTTTGTTCCAGCTCCAGTTCAAAGGCACTCGGGTCTTATCCTGGTCTGTCCTTTGTCATCGGACGCAAAAAGCAATTCAAGAAGCTCAAGAAGCATGCCGCAAACACCACCTATCTGAACCTGGCGACATTTTACGACTTTCTGAAATCGCGCAATCAAACGCCCAATACGCCCGCTGTTCCGTTGTTTTTTGCGTTGGAAACGGCTCTCGTCAACATTTTGCAGGAGGGCGTGGGCAAACATGGTGCAGCCATTCAGGCACGGGCGGATCTGTTGCGCCTTGGCATGCGCAAGCTCAATCTTGAATTTTTGATTGATGAGCGCAAGATGAGCTCGGTCCTGACCACTGTGTGCGTTCCGCTGTCCATCACCGTCAAAGACATTCGTGATCGTCTGCGCGAAAAATCCATCATCATCTATGAGGGCAAGGGCTGCTTTGCCGGCAAGGTGTTTCAGGTTGGCAATATCGGAGAGCTGTCCGACTATGACATAGGATACTTTCTGGCGTCACTGAAGGACGTCCTGCTGACCTTGCGGGCAGAGGCCGCAATTCCAGTCGTTCTTCCCCTCAGGTCTGAGTCCGCACGGCTCCTGAATGTGCTGCCCAAAAGGCGTGTGCTGGCGAGGGTGGCATGATGAATGGCAAGATGTCGCAGCTTTGGGATACCAAAACCAGAGATGATGAATGGTGGTCCTCATTTGTGACGGCACCATTGGCCCTGATCGCCAATTACGCCGTGGTGGACGTGCCCTGGATAACGCCCAACCGCATCACTGCAGCATCATTTCTGGTGGCGGTGCTGTCGATCTTCTGCATTCTGATCGGAGGCTACGGTAATTTTATCGCAGCTGCGATCCTGATCCATCTCAGCCACGTGCTCGACTGTATGGATGGGCAAATGGCGCGCTACCGGAAGGTATCGTCCCCGGTTGGCAGCTACTATGATCGCCTGACGGATCAGGTTCAGGTGACATTGTGGTTTGGCGCGATAGGGTATGCCGCCTATGCACAGACGCTCAGTGTCGTACCTGTCTTTCTTGCCCTGATTGGCATCGCGTTCTACGGACTGCGCGGTTATGTCAAATACATTGCCATTCAAATCGAAACCGCACGCAATCCGGATTATCCGGCTGCGATGGCTGATCTGAACCATGTGAAACCCACAGCAGGTTTCGGCTTTGGCCTTCGCGCAAATCTATCGTGGTTCTTCAGGGAACAGCACAAGATTGTTTTTGCGGATGAGGGGGTTTTCATCTTCATACTGTCTGCAGCGCTTGTCCTGGACCAGATCACTGCGATGCTCTGGGTGTTTGCTGCCAGCCAACTTTTCTGGGGCATCTACTGGTCCGTGAAACAGGGGATGAACATCAATGCAAACCGACAATTTCCGATTCAAAAATAACGCGCCTGTGATGGCGACAAGACGGGATACATTCAACTATGAGACATGAAAACAATCGCGCTCCAAAGGCTGTCATTCTGGCGGCTGGCATCGGATCCAGACTGCACCCACTGACAGATGATTGCCCCAAAAGTCTGCTGTCTGTCGGCGGGTCCGTTATTCTGGAAAGAATGATCCGGAATTGCCTCAGCTCCGGCATCTCCCAGTTCGTTCTGGTGCTGGGATATCGCGACGATCAAATCAGAGAATTCATCAACAAGACGTTTCGGGGAATCCGTATCAGCTATGTTTTCAATGACAAGTACCAAGACACCAATACCGGCTATTCGCTGATGTTGGCATCTTCGGCCATCGCAGGCTCGGAATTTGTCAAATTCGATGCCGATGTGGTGTTCGACACCAAAATCCTGCGCCGTCTTCTGGATAGTGACATGCCAAACGTGCTGTGTATCGACCGCAATATCGCACTTGAAGACGAAGAGGTGAAGGTCATTGCCGACGATCAGATGCGTGTGCTCGAAGTTGGCAAGAAGGTCGACCCGAAGAAGGCCGTTGGTGAATCAATCGGCATAGAAAAGATCAGTGCCGAGGCCGGATCCCTGCTGTTTGCGGAACTGGCGCAGATGATGAAAAATCCCTTGCTTCATCAAGAGTATTATGAGGCGGCTTACGCACAATTGGTGACCAAGGGAACTGTGTTTCACGCGCTTGATATTACGGGACTGGATTGGACCGAGATTGATACAGCCAAAGACTTTGCACTTGCAAACGACATGTTCCAATCCCCGATCAAAACCGTGTCACGCAGTCAGCAATCGGCGCTGGATGAAGCTGCAGCCAAGGTTGCCATGCCCGTTTTACCAAGTTAGAAATCATTTCTCTGGTGCGCAAAATCTGCTCTTGCATACAGGGTTAAAAAAGTCTAAATGACTTGCTGCATCGCAATAAACATTGTCCTTGGGGGGCTGGTGTGAACATGTGATGGTCCTGTTTTCAATAGAAGTTTTAAACATGTATCAACAGAATGGAGCGTCCTGCTGGGGCGCCGCACGTTGGACCTTATGTGGCTCTGCATGCGTACTGCTCGTGTTTTTCCTCGTCAACAACAGCGAGACACAGTCGGTCTCCGACCCTGCTGCGATTGCTGCTAACTAAGCGCTTATCAGACTCGCTTTTTAACACTAATGTGGACCCTCGACGAAATATGATCGGGGTCACACAGCGTGCAAACAATTACCAAATCTGCGTCAGATCTGGTCGCCGAGGCGGAAGCTGAAATTGCAGCTTTCACGCCCGCAGAAGTTCAGCAGCGCATGATAGGGGACAATCCACCTGTCATGATTGATATTCGCGATATAAGGGAACTGTCCGCATCCGGCAGGATCAGCGGTGCGGTCCATGCACCACGCGGCATGCTGGAGTTCTGGGTAGATCCTGAAAGCCCCTATCACCGAGACGTTTTTAGCAATCATGACAGTTTTGTGCTGTTCTGCGCCGCCGGATGGCGCTCGGCACTGGCTACAAAAACGCTGCAGAATATGGGCATGACAGGATTGGCTCACATGACTGGTGGCTTTACGGCCTGGGTCGAGGCCGGTTTGCCTGTGGATAAAGAGAAGAGCGCCCGGTAATCCCCGCAATTCACACACTTATCCACAGGGGGATTCAGTGAGGCACTACAGGCTTTGGCCGGTTCTGTTTTACGGGCTGGACATGTATGTTGTGACGGCTGGGCTCTCTCCGGCAGTCCATTAAAGTTACAGGTAACGAAAGCCGCATGACACTCAATCTCATCAAGCTTTGTGTTGGTGCTGAATCGATTGACGATCTGGAGCGCTGGATTGAAAACCGGGCGATGCTTGCCAGGCAGGCGGGTCTGGAGCCTGAACATGCTCACACTACCCGGATGATGCCCAAACGTCGTGACGAGCTTCTGGATGGCGGCTCGCTCTACTGGGTGATCAAGGGCAATGTGCAGGCACGTCAACGTTTGCTGGATGTGCGCCCCTTTACCGATTCAGCCGGGATCAGCCGCTGTGATCTGGTTTTGGAACAACTTGTGCGGCCGACACAATGGCAGCCCAAGCGCCCGTTTCAGGGATGGCGATATTTCAGAGCCGAAGATGCACCGGCAGATCTGACGGAAGATGCGCAAGCGCTGAAGGACATGCCCGACGCAATGCGCAATGAACTTCTGGAACTGGGACTGCTTTAGGCTTGCGCCAGGGAACGACATCGCAATCATGAGTTGGGATTTGCCTGTCTCCAAATGCCGAGCATTTCCCGCGATTGTCCAAACCATCAATAATTCCGACCCTCAAACCTGTATGGATATTTCATGGGTCTGCAGGCATGCGAAACAGCTTTTTTGAAGTGGGTGGAATAGGCTCACAAACGGCTTCTTTGGAGAGCTCTGCCGGTTAGTTTTGTCTCGTCAGATCCGCCAGAGCTCTCATGGCGGCCTTGTTCCCGACACTGACCAGAGAGCGGAAAATTTTGATCGCGTCAGGCCGGCGCCCGAGTTTTTGATAGGCATATCCACGAATGATCATGAGGTCCTGGCGTTCGGGGGCGAAGCGCGCGCGCTGATCAAGAGCAATGATTGTTTCGTGGTATCGGCCGATTTTGAAGGCGCCAATTGCGCGGTCTGCCAAAATCGAGCTCTGCAATTCCTTTGCGCGTTCCGGAGACTGCGGTGCGGCCGTTGCCGCAGCTGCAGCCTTATCCGGCATCTCCAGTCTCAAATAAGCAAGGCTCTGACCATAAGCGGCTTCCCGCCGTGTTGCATCCGAGCCGCTATCGAGTGCGCGTTCAAATGCACTTACTGCTTCCATCGTCCGACCCAGTTCCATCAGGCACCAGCCGCGCGTCAATGCGTGTTCGGGAGACAGGTTGTTGGAGCTTTTTGTACTTTTACAGGAATTGTTCGGAGCAGATGAGCCGGCAGAGGACTGGGCAGGTACAGTCTTGGTCGTCCTTGGCTTGACGGGAGGATTGGTCGTCTGCGTATCGTTGTCTTGCCCAAGGGTGGCAATACGCTCCGACAGGTTCTTCCATCTGGCCTGAATCGTTGCCACTTCGCTGTTGTTCCCAAGTGCATTAAATGCAAGTGCGAGGCCATAAGCAGCGGGTTCATGTGCGGGATCCAACGACAGAGCGGTCCGAAACCATTCGACGGCTGTATCGTGTTGTCCCAAATAATGCGCATACCAACCGAACTGCTCGATCGCAATAACATTGCCTGCATCCAGAACAACTGGCGCCATGCGCATCAAAACTTCAGATTTGATGGCTTTCGGTGGGTTGAGACCGAGAAGGTTGGTCACTGCTGCCAGATAGGCCTCGCCGGTTTTTTCATCGACATTGCGAAATTCATAAAGCAATTCCTCCGCCTCGGAAAAATTGCCGAGTTCGAGCTCAGAAAGGGCCAAGCCCTGAGCGGCCTCGGGAGACTTGACCTGGTCGAGAGCGTTGCGAAACCAGATGCGTGACTGCGTGTAAACAGCTCTTTCGTAATTGTACCAACCCAGGAGCATGGCGTCCGACGGCTCCTCTTTGCGAAGAGCTGTCGTTTTCAATTGGGTGAGATATTCGTCGGGCACAATGATTGATTTATCATTTGCAGCGCGTGATATGATTGACCGTGCAAGGTCGTCCCGAATGTCGTCGAATTCTCCCTGTCCGGTCCTGCTGCGGCGTTCCAGTTTCAGGAGCGTTTCCATCTGTGCAATATCGAGAAATGCTCCGGCTTTGATCGGGGTCGCTTTGCGTTCTGCAGGATCGTCGCAATTGCTCAGGATATAGACATAGGCCTCGGCTGCACGCTGCTGTCTTCCTGTCTCAGCAAATGCTTCGGCCAGACGCCACATGACATCCACTTCGGCGCATGTCAGCAGTTGCGTGGCACGTGCCGAGATGTCGATGACCGCCTGAAACCGTCCATCTTCCGACGCCATGACGAGTTCTTGTCTGTCTTTGGCCAGCTTCAGGCTGTTTAGCAGTTCTGCAGGTGGGAGAAAGGCCGGGTCGCTTTCACGTATTCGATCGATCTCGCTGTCGACTTCCTCATGCAGACCTTCCGAATACAGCTTCCACAAATTCTCGATCCGGCGGTCACTTGACGTGGAATAATCGAGTGGGTCTTGCGGCGGCTCCCAATTGGGATACAGCGCCTTAAGCCGCGCAATTTCCTTGTTGAGACGCTCGATATCACCTTGCGCGGCAAAATAGCGCAGGGCGCTTTCGTCCACGTCTCGCCGGTCAGAAACGGCACCTACCTCATTGCGCGGCAGATTTGGTTTTCCCAGACCTGCTTCCGCTCTGACAAGAGGTTTGGTCTGAATTGGAACGAACGGCCTTACACCGGATTCTTCCTGTGCGAAGGCAGGTCCCATATAATCTTTGCCCCGCAAACCGGCATATCCGGCGGTCGCCAATGCGAAGACTGTTAAAGCCACATATGAGGTGCGCATAGCCGCTTTTGTCTTTCTTGCGGAGTGAAGGGTAATTTTGTCTAAATCTTACCGAACAGGGTAAACGTTTGATTAATTTCTCCCCGTTAAGGTTGTTTTCAACAAAGGTTACCTCTTGCGTAGCCCACGTGTTCAAGATTCAATTATGACGGGTGATTTGTGTTCGCTGACCAACGAACGACAGGACGCTGCTGCCTCCGGTTAAGGAAACACTCATGATGGACCGCTTTGCGAAGACGCAACGCGCGGCGTCTTATTGCGCGCTACTAGTCACTGCATTTCTGGTGGCAGGCTGTGCGGGTGATCCTGTCACGCTGGACTCCGGAGTGCGCACACCTGGTAATGAACAGGCATATCTGATGCCGCAACCAGGGTCATTTGCCATCACAGGCATCGTGGAACAACGATATGGCAATGCGCTTACACAGCAGATATTTCTATCTACCGACTCGTCTGTGGCCGGTTCAAACGTGGCTGAAATCAAAGCTTTCGGCACACGCAATCCGCATCGTTACGGCGACAACAAGATCAGTTTCAAGCCTCTGACCGAGGCGCAGATCGCTCGGGAAATCCGCGCTGCATTGCCCACTGTTCGAATGACAAAGTCTGATTTCTTTGTTCAAAACGAGTACGGTTCATTTGGTTACGCGATGGGACGACCGACCAGCGGTGAATTATGCATGTATGCTTGGCAGCAAATTCGCTCGCAGGGGAGTGGCAATCTGTTCGCCCAGCGTGGTGCGCTGCAGATAGGCGTTCGGTTGTGCAAGGCCGGTGCGACCGAGCGTGAACTGCTTTCCTTCATGTACGGGTTTACCATTACCGGGGCTGTCGATGTGCCCGGTTGGAATCCTTACGGTGCGCCACCTGAAACGCCCGAACGACTTGGCATGACCGGCGCCCCGATGTTTCCCATGGAATCTGCAACGGTTTTGCCAAAGGTTGCGCCGGTCGCTCCATCTCGCACCAAATCCTCCACATCCGCGACGAGAAAACCGTCGACAAAGCGTCAAACTGTGAGCACGACTCAGCAAGCGCCTTCAGTCACAGTTCCCTCGCCAATCAACCTGATGCTCGCAGTGCCGCAAACCGACGGTGCGACCGGGCCAGCGGTTATCGTGCCATTGCCAAACTGCGTTCGCGCGGGAGAGACATCCCCGGCGCCGTGCTCATGAAGTGTACCTGCCAAGCTTCTCGACAAATCCTGATATTGCAGAGGTGCGCCTGACATGCGTCTGTTCGTCATTTTCCTGATCTGGGTGATGTGTGCCACGGTGATGGTGTTTTTCATCTTTTTACCGATCGATGCGCGGACCCAGTTGGTCACCACGTTTATCGTGTTGCTGGGTGTTATCGTATTGAAGTATTTTCAGCCCAAGGGTTCGATGCGAATGGTACTTCTGGCGCTCGGCACATCAATCGTGCTGCGCTACGTCTACTGGCGCACAACCAGCACGTTACCTCCCGTCAATCAGCCAATGAACTTTGTGCCTGGCCTTTTGCTCTATCTGGCGGAGATGTTCAGCGTCTGTATGCTGTTTCTCAGCCTGTTTGTCGTCTCTCGTCCTTTGGCACCCAGGCCACCAAGCCCGGGCCTTGATGAACAAACACTCCCGACGGTCGATATCTTCATTCCGACATATAACGAGGATGCCATGCTGCTCGCGCACACCATTGCGGCAGCATGCAATATTGACTACCCGGAAGAGAAATTTACGGTCTGGCTGCTTGACGACGGGGGGACGGAACAGAAGCGCGGATCCATGAATTTGCTGGAAGCAAAAACGGCAGAGAAGCGTTATGCTGAGTTGCAACTTCTGTGTCAGCAACTTGGGATAAAGTATTTAGCGCGTGAGAAGAACGAGCATGCCAAAGCGGGAAATCTGAACAACGGGCTGGCGCACTCTACAGGCGAACTCGTGGCTGTGTTCGACGCGGATCACGCTCCGGCGCGTGACTTTCTGAAGGAAACAGTCGGTCATTTTTCCACAGATCCCCGTCTGTTTCTTGTCCAGACGCCACACTTCTTCATCAATCCCGATCCGATTGAGCGCAACCTGAAGACATTTCAGCATATGCCCAGCGAAAACGAAATGTTCTACGGGATCATTCAACGCGGCCTGGATAAATGGAATGCTGCGTTTTTCTGCGGATCAGCGGCTTTGTTGCGTCGGGAGGCGCTGACGGAATCAGAGGGGTTCAGCGGCTTGTCGATTACGGAGGACTGCGAGACTGCGCTGGAATTGCACTCGCGTGGGTGGAACAGCATTTACATCGACACTCCACTCATTGCAGGTCTGCAACCTGAAACCTTTGCCAGTTTTATCGGTCAGCGCAGCCGTTGGGCGCAGGGCATGATGCAGATCATGAGGTTTCAGTTTCCACTCTTCAAGCGCGGGTTAAGCTTCGCTCAACGACTTTGCTATCTGTCGTCGACCATGTTCTGGCTGTTTCCATTTCCGCGCTTCATCTTTCTGCTCTCACCACTGCTCTATCTGTTTTTTGACCTGCAGATTTTCACAGCGTCTGGTGGGGAATTCATGGCTTACACGGTGTCCTACATGGTCGCCAACTTGCTGATTCAGAACTCTCTTTATGGTTCGTTCCGATGGCCCTGGATTTCGGAGCTCTATGAGTATGTGCAGTCGATCCATCTATTGCCGGCGGTGGTTTCAGTTGCGGTTAACCCAACCAAGCCGACATTCAAGGTAACGGCGAAGGACGAGTCAGTCTCTCAGAACCGGCTTTCGGAAATCAGCCGCCCGTTCTTTGTTATTTTCTTTGTTCTCCTCATCGCCTTCGGCGTCACCATCTATCGACTGTATACAGAGCCTTTCAAAGTCGACATTACTCTGGTCGTTGGAGGTTGGAACCTGCTCAATCTGTTACTGGCGGGCTGCGCGCTTGGCGTGGTGTCCGAACGAAGGGAGCGGCAAACGTCAAGACGTGTGAAGGTAAAGCGTCGTGCTGAAGTCGAAGTTGACGGACGATGGTATCCGGCGATGATCCGTGATGTGTCACTGCGTGACTCCGGAATACAGATTTTTACGAAGGACACTGCAAAGTTTCCGTTGGGAGCGCATGCGAATTTGCGCTTCGAGGCGCATGGTCGGGCCGGGAAGGGAGAGCTTCCCATAGAGATCACCAGATCAAGGGCCGATGGCGAAATTCTTGATGTCGGGTGCCGATTCATGCCCGAGGATGCCGGGCATCACGGTCTTGTGGCCGATTTGATTTTTGCAAATTCAGATCAGTGGAAATTGTTTCAGAATTCGCGCCGCCATAATCCCGGCGTCTTGCGCGGCACTTTGTGGTTCATCAGGCTTTCGCTGATTCAGACCGTCCGTGGCCTCCAGTATCTGCTTTTTCACAGGCAATCTGCCCAGGATTCCAAAACAAGTCGGGATGGGTAAGCTGATGAGAACCCTTTTGACTGTCGTCTGGCTGGTATTTTCATGTTCAGTGGTTGTGGCTCAGACCCCGACATTCGATATGGCGCCGGAGCGTAAGGAGCTAACGCCAGATCCTTCAAGAATACCTGAAGCGAGTGGAGAATTCGTCGAAACAGACGAGGTCGATGAAGCTGAGGCCCAACCGGTTCCCATACGTTATCTCATGGAGGAGCCAACACTCAGACTTCAGGGAGAAACTGCAGTCCGCGAATGGTCAATCGGTTTGACACCGGCACAAGCAGCATCTCCGGCTGAATTTGTATTCACCTATTCCAATTCAATCGTAGTGGCTCCTGAATCCTCGCTGCTGACTGTCGAGATCAATGGCACAACATTGTTGGAGGAATCGCCACGTGGGGCCGAACGTGAGCAACGCCGAGTGGTGAAAGTCCCTTCCGGCACGCTGGTGTCTGGCGGCAATAGGGTACGCATCGAAGCGCGGCAAACGCATCGCACGGATTGCACGATCAACTCAACATTCGAGCTGTGGACCGATGTGTCTGCGGAAGACACGTATCTGTCCTTTTCAGCACAGAGTGCGAACCGGATGACAAGCCTCAGGGATATCGTGGCGGTTGGGACTGACACGACCGGTTTGACAAGATTCCATATGATCATGCCGTCGATGGGATCCGCGGAGATGGCTGATATCGCACTGCGGCTTTCCCAGAAACTGGCCATTGCCAGTGGCAGCGAAAGCCCATTCTTTTCGTTCGGCACGACACTTCCCGAAGCCGTGGGGCCGGGTGAAATGATTGTCGCAGTCGGTTTCACAGAAGATATCTCCCGGATTTTGCCGGGGCGAGTTGGATCAAGTGATCCTAACCAGGCCAGATTTCTGACAATTCCCGGAGACATTGAGGCCCAGGCTCTGGTTCTGTCAGCGCCTGATCTGCGCTCGCTGAAGTTAATTCTCGATGATATGAATGTGCAAGGTCTGGTTCGGCAGGATGAAGTGCCTTTTGTTGCTCCGTCAGGGTCGACCCGTTTCAGTTTCGCCGACCTTGGGGTAACTGCATCACAATTTTTTGGCCGTCGGTTCGTAACGAGCGTGAAGCTCGGTATGCCTGCGGATTTCTATGCCAGCAATTATGGTGTGGCGCGTATTCTTCTGGATGCTGCGTATTCGAGTGATGTGCTGCCTGGTGGCAGCTTCAATGTGATCGTCAACGGAGAACTGGGAACGACAGTGCCGATCACGACTGCTGGTGGCGCTGTCTTGCAGAAATATCCCATTCGAATTCCTATGCGTCACTTGACACCCGGTATCAACATCATTGGCTTTGAGGCCATTCTTCCAACGCAAGTTGACAATTCCTGTATCCCTGGTGCGGACGTAACCGATACACCGCGTTTCGCATTGTTTGGGACATCAGAACTTATCATTCCGAATTTCGCGCATGCAGAACGCGCGCCGGATCTGGCTGCCTGGTCCGCATTTGCAAGTCCCCTGGACGCGTCCGGATCCAGGCTCGACCTCTCGCTGGCACGCTATGATGAATTGACACTGTCCGCAGCCGCAACCGTAATGGCAAAACTGGCACGTTCCGCCGGCGCAGTAATCGACTTTCAACTGGTCGCCCCGGAGGTTCGTGCCCAGGCTGATAACGTCATCTTCATCGGCGTTGCTGATCGTTTGCCCGCTGAGTTGCTGGACGGGGTTGTCCTGACTGCCGTTGGAGACAGTGCAGACGACATAGAGCAGTTGGATAACGAAAATCTTGAACTTTGGAATAACCGGATCACCCAACCCCGGTTGCTTTCCTGGTTCAGCAATGTTGGCGCTTGGTTCAAGGAGAACTTTGATCTGGACGCTTCTATTGCTTTTGTCTGGTCCGATGGTGATAGTCTCTACAATCTACCTTCGACCATCGACACTTTCTTTTATCAAACCGTTGATGCGGAAACCGGTGCAATTCGGACCATCGTGAGCGCAGCCAGCGACGTTCAACTGGTCAATGGTGCCGAGGCTTTTGCACGACAGACCAATTGGTCCCAGATACGGGGTGTCGTCAGCTATCATGACATTTTGACAGATGAGGTTGTTTCCATCGAGCCGTCATCTGCTCAGTTCCTGTCTGTCCGACCCCTGACGTTTACCAATCTGCGTCTTGTGTTGACGAACTGGTTAGCCAGTCACTTCATTCTTTATTCTCTGCTGCTACTCCTGTCAGCTGTTGCTGCAGGGTTTGCGACCAACAAGCTGTTGGGCGTGCTGGGCCGAGGTCATGAGAAACATGAGGAACATGAGTAAGGGGTTGCAACTCGTTGATCTGTCAGAACGTCAAAGAATTAACTCCCGATCAATACACTGGCTGCGTTGAGCAGAAGGAGTTGAGTGCCGGAAGCTGGTTTCTTTGGATTGCGATTGGAAATTTTCATGAATCTCAGACGTTTCATCGACAGCACTGTGAGATTTCCGGCATCTGTGGCTGTCACGGTTTCTCTGTTGGCAAGCTCGATTGTTTTGGCTGAAGCAAACCCCGCATCACACATTCTCGAGAAGGAATGGACTCGTTACGCCACACAATTTGTGGCTTCCGATGGCCGCGTCATCGACAATGCAAATGGCAATATCAGCCATAGTGAGGGGCAGGGATACGGAATGCTGATTGCCTTTCTGGCGGGGCAACCAGCAGATTTTCAACGCATCTGGTCGTTCACGGAAACCGAGTTATTGGTCCGTGACGATGGTTTGGCCGCCTGGCGCTGGGAGGTGGACAAGACACCCCACATCAGCGATTTCAACAATGCAACTGACGGCGACATTCTCATTGCTTACGCTTTGGCGCTTGCAGGCAGGAAATGGCGGAAAGTCGCATATCTGCAAGCGGCAGCACGCATCGCGACGGGTATTCTCTCCAAAACCGTCAAGATGCATTCCGGGCGGGCCATCCTGCTGCCGGGTGTTGATGGCTTTTCAGCCAAGAGTCGACCAGACGGGCCGGTGGTGAACCCTTCCTATCTGATACTGGAAGCCTTTCCGATACTCAATGATATCGTTCCGTCGCCATTGTGGGGCGCACTCTATGATGATGGTCTGGACCTGATCAGCCGTGCACGTTTCGGCCCGGCACGGCTACCGCCAGAATGGCTTGCATTGAACGGGATTCCAAAGCCGGCTGAAGGCTTTGATCCGGTGTTCTCCTATAACGCAATCCGCATTCCGCTCTATCTGATCCGATCGGGAATTACCGATGCAACGCTGCTTGACCGCTTCCAGAGCGGAATTACAAGCGGTGGTGGTGAACCTTCGGTGATAGACCTCAAGACAGGGGGGGCAGTGGAAACACTCTCGGATACGGGATACCGGATAATCGTGGAGGCGATCGGTTGCGTCACAAAAGGCGAGCGCATCCAGCCTGAAAACCTTCGTTTCGAACCCGTCAATTATTATCCAGCCTCGTTGCAATTGCTTTCACTGGCCTACCTTCGGGAGTTCCACCCCGACTGTATTTAGAACACTGGATGAGAAATCAAGTCGTCGCTTGAATAAGGCTATCGGATGCCGCGAAAGTTCGCACTTGATTTTCAGATGGTGAAGAACCGTCTTAAAGTGTTGCAGCCATCAGGCGGTAGACGATCTGTGCTGCCGTGAAATCCCAGGCCGGATTGCCATCCGGTGCCAGTTCCACCACATCCAGACCAACACAATTGCGGCCTTCCAGTGCGTGCTCCACAAGATGGAGCGCCTGGTAATAGCCAAGGCCACCGGGCACCGGTGTACCGGTGGCGGGCATCAGGGACGGATCGAGGCCATCCACGTCAAATGAGATGTAGATGTCCTGAGGAAAATCATCCGGCAGGGTGACTTCATGGATGTTGCCTGACACCAGCGCTTCGCCATCCATATGGAACACATTGTTGCTCTGGCGGCTCTGCATTTCTTCGCGGCAGAGCGCGCGTACGCCAAATTGTGCCAGCCGGATATTTTCCTCCGCAAGCAGATGCATGACCGACGCGTGAGAGTGTTTGTTGCCCTGATAGGCCACACGCAAATCGGCATGTGCATCAATCTGCACAAGACCAATGGGGCGATTCAGGGCTTTCTGGATGCCGGTGACAGCGCCGTAGGTCAGGGAATGTTCTCCGCCCAGAACCACGGGCAGCTTGTTGTTGGCAACAGCCGCGCCGGTGCGCTCGCCAATGGTGTCCATGATGTGCGGCAAGGGGCCGGAACAATCTACCGCTGTCTGTGTATCAATGCCCAGTTGGCAGGGCTCCAGAACCAGATCGCCAATCTGGCAGATGCGCTCCAATTCATTGCTGGCTTCCAGAATGGCTGAGGGGCCGTCCTTTGTGCCGGAGCCGTAGGAGACAGTGCGTTCCAGTGGAACCGGTATGATGGTGAAGCGGGCGGTTTTGGGATCGCGCTCTTCGCCGGTCAGTTCACTGTCCATAAAATCGATCAAGACAAACGCTCCAGAAAATCAGTGTAACCAAATTGCTTGATGATGCGCAGTTCATCGCTTTGGGAATTCCAGACGGCGATCGATGGCAGAGGCACGCCGTTAAAGGTGTTGGTCTTGACCATCGAGTAATGCGCCTGATCCAGAAATGCGATGCGAGAGCCAATCTGGAATGGTTCGGCAGGGGTGTATTCGCCAATTACATCACCAGCCAGGCAGGATGGTCCGCCGATGCGGTATGTCGTGCCGGCGGCTGTATCTGTTTCGCCCAAGAGAGCCGGCCGATAGGGCGCCTCGATGACATCCGGCATGTGACACGTCGCCGACAGATCGCTGATCGCCAGATTCATGCCGTTTTGTGGAAGGTCCAGAATTTCTCCAACCAGTATACCGGCGTCCAGCGCCACCGCTTCTCCCGGTTCCAGATAGACGTCAATGTTGTAACGTGCACGGATTGTCTGAACGAAGTTGATCAGCGCTTCGCGGTCATAGTCAGCGCGGGTGATGTGATGACCACCGCCAAAATTGATCCACTTCAAGCCCCCCAGTCTATCACTCAGCCGGTCTTCAATTGCATCCCATGTGCGCTGCAAAGGCTCAAAACCCTGTTCGCAGAGCGTGTGCATGTGCAGACCGTCAATGCCAGCAAAAGCTGCATCATCCAGTTGGGAAATCGGTGTGCCAAGCCGCGAGCAGGGTGCACAGGGATCATATTTGGGGATTTCGCCTTCGGAATGTTCCGGATTGATCCGCAAACCGATCTGGACAGATTTCCCGCTGGCTTGGATCTGGCCCTCAAAGCGGGTCTTCTGCGCAGGGGAATTGAAGATGATGTGGTCTGAGCAGGCAATGATCTGATCAAATTCGGCAGGCTTGTAGCCAGCACAGAATGTGGCCACTTCGCCGCTGTATTTTTCGTGAGCCAGACGCGCTTCGTGAACGCCCGAGGCACAGGTGCCTGACAGATATCGGCCGACGAGCGGGGCCAGTTCAAACATTGAAAATGCTTTAAGTGCCAGAAAAACCTTGGCACCGCTGCGCTCTGCCACGTCGCCCAGAATGGCGAGATTTCGTTCAATGGCGGTCTCATCCACCACGAAACACGGGCTTGGAACACGGCTGAGGTCGAACCGGGCAAAACTGCCCGGTTCGCCTGCCTGCGTCTGCATGATTGGGGCCACAGTGTGTATCATCAAAAGTCGACTGGGCCGTCCAGTTCATGAACCTGCCAAGGGAGGCCCTGGGTGTTCAGCATGTCCATGAAGCCATCTGGATCGCGTTGCTCCATGTTCCAGACCCCTGGCTCGAGCCAGTTCCCGGTGATGATCTGGGCTGCGCCAATCATGGCAGGAACGCCGGTTGTATAGCTGACCGCCTGGCTGCCCACTTCCGCATAGCACTCCTCGTGATCACAGATATTGTAGATGTAGAAGGTGCGTTCCTTGCCATCCTTGTGCCCGGTGACAATATCGCCGATGCAGGTCTTGCCCTTCGTCAGCTCACCCAGATCGGATGGGTCGGGCAGAACAGTTTTGAGGAATTGGAGCGGAATGATTTCAACGCCATCATGCATGACGGGCTCAATCGAAGTCATGCCGATATTCTGCAACACGGTCACATGGTTGATATAGGCATCGCCAAATGTCATCCAGAAACGGGCGCGCTTGACCTCTGGAATGTGTGTCTTCAGGCTTTCCAGTTCCTCATGATACATCAGATACATGTTGCGGGTTCCAACGCCGGGAAAATCAAACGGCACCTTGTGTGTCATCGCAGGTGAGGTGACCCAATCACCATTTTCCCAATGTCTGGCGTCAGCGGTTACTTCGCGAATGTTGATTTCCGGATTGAAATTGGTCGCAAACGCCTTGCCATTATCGCCGCCATTGCAATCCAGCACATCAATCTGGCTGATTGTATCCAGCTTGTGCTTCTTCAGCCATGTGGCAAAAACGGAGGTGACACCGGGATCAAAGCCCGATCCCAGAATTGCCGTCAGACCCGCTTTTGCGAAGCGGTCCTGATACGCCCACTGCCAGTGATATTCGAATTTTGCAACGTCTTCCGGCTCATAATTGGCCGTGTCGAGATAGTGGATTCCAGCTTCCAGGCAGGCATCCATCAATTTCAGGTCCTGATAGGGAAGCGCCAGATTGACCAGCAGATCAGCACCGGTTGATTTGATCAGGGCGACCACTGCAGAGACATTCATGGCATCGACTTCTGCTGTGTCAATTGAAACGCCGGTGCGTTTCCTGACAGCATCAGCGATGGCATCGCATTTGAACTTTCGACGGCTCGCCAATGTGATTTTTGTGAATATCTGCGGGTTCATTGCCATCTTGTGGACAGCAGCGGACGATACGCCACCTGCACCAATGACCAAAGTGTTGCCGGTTAGTTTTGTCATATCCTGTCCTCCAATCCGAAATTATTCGAAATAAGTGTAGCTGTTGATGGCTTCCCGATAGGTCGCAATGAGCAATTTGCGTTCGGAAGTTTTCAACCGATTTTGTGACGTTGCCCGATCCAGCAATTTGCGAAAATCATCTACGCAATCTTTTGGATCAAATTCTACATAGGAAAGAACCTGAGCAATTGTATCCCCTTCGACTTCCTGTAGCAGATCAAAATGCCCGTCGTCGCGCAATTCAATAGTGACCACATTGGTATCGCCAAACAGATTGTGCAGATCACCCAACGTCTCCTGATAGGCGCCAACAAAGAAGACCGCCAGATAATACGGCTCTCCCTCAACCAGATCATGAACCGGGAGCGATGGTGACAGACCGTCTGCGAGGATAAATTCATCGATTTTACCATCGGAATCGCAGGTGATATCCGACAGGATTGCTCGTCTGGTCGGTTCTTCGTTCAATTGCTGAACGGGCGCGATCGGGTGGATCTGGTCGATGGCCCAGACATCGGGAAGCGATTGGAAAAGCGAGAAATTGCAATGGTATATATCTGCCAGCGCATCCAGTTGCTCATCAATTTCGGGAGATCCTTCGGCTTCACTCGCCATCAATTTGATGCGTGACATCAGATAAAGATAAATGCGCTCGGCACGCGCCATTTGGCGCAGATCAACTGCATTGCGCATAAACAGATTTCGCAACTCATTGCGATAGAAGCGCGCATCATTGATGCATTCCTGCAGACGTTTGGGCTCCAGATAGGTCTCAATCACGGCCAGATCATTAACATAGTGATGGTCTGTGCTTTCCGGCGCGCTTTTGGTGACACTGTCATACAGGGTTGCTTCCAGAACGTTGAAAATCAGCATGGATGACGTTGCAACGATGGCGCGACCGCTTTCGGTGGTCAGGGTCGGGTGGTCCAGACCTGCCTCGTCCATGGCATACCGGACCGCTTCAACCACGTTTTCGCAATATTCCATGACGGAGTAGTTGATCGAACTCTTGGAGGCTCTCTTTTCGCCGGTGTAATCCACGCCCAGACCGCCGCCGAGATCCAGATTGGTCAGGGGCGCGCCTTCTTTTGTTAATTCGACAAAATACCGACAGGCTTCGACCACGGCCCGGCGCACATCGTTGACATCGGGAACCTGGCTGCCCAGATGCGAGTGCTGAAACTTCAGACAATGCAACAAGCCGACTTCGCGCAGACGATCGATGACCAGCATCAACTGGTCAGTGTTCATGCCGAAGGTGGAGCGGTCACCGGAGCTTTCTGCCCAGTCACCACCAATGCGGCTGAAGAGCTTGACCCGAACCCCGAGAAGAGGTTCGACACCAAGCTCCTCATAGGCCTGGATTACCAGTTCCAGTTCCTTGGGGCTTTCCAGCACGATCGCCGTGTTGAAGCCGAGCTTGCGCGATAGAATAGCGAGTTTGATGAATTTCAAATCCTTGACGCCATTGCAAACAACTAGGGCGTCATCTTCCAGCGATTGCGCCAGGGCGATCACCAGTTCAGGTTTTGAGCCTGCTTCAAGACCAAACGCATAGGGACGCCCTATATCGACGATCTGCTTGATCACCTGCGCCTGCTGATTGACCTTGATCGGGAACACGCCGCGGTAACTGCCACGATAGCCAGCTTCTTTCATGGCTGATGCGAATGACTGATTGATGTCCCTGATTTCGTTTTCCAGGAAGGAATTGACCCGCAACAGCAGGGGTGCATGAACGCCGCGCTGGTCCAAATCGCGGATGATGGAGGGCAGGCTGATCGGGGGTGTGTCGGGTTTGAGCGGATTTTGCAAACCGACATCACCATTCTCAAGCACGGTCAGCAGGTCACGTCCCCAACGCTCAAAACCATAGATTGTGTGCGATGCATCCAGATTGGTATCTGTGGTCGTACCGGGCTTTCCAGAAGGTGACATAAAAAGGTTCTCGCAGAGGACAATTGTGTTGGCAAATAGCCTAGCACGATGTGCATGACATTAGAAAAAGTGCACTACGGAAATCCAATACGAAGTGCGAGTCTTTTCTTCTGCAAACTACATCTTGGAATGCGTGATAAATGTGAAAACCGGAATACCCGGGCAGAGGTCTGTTTCACAATTGGTGCCCCCCTCAGGACGGACATGTGTGTCTGTCCGTGCACTTGTCGCTGACAATTGTGTCCAGCGTGTTGCTATATCTTGAAGTTATCAGAAATTGGGGGCGTGTTTGGATTGGTATCATGTTGCCACTTTTGGCGCAGCCCGTGATGTGCGGGACGATGGCAATCGGTCAATAAACAGCACTCAAATCAGTTGGGATGCACGAAGCCGAGCATCCCAGAGCGGTTCGAAGTTACCTAGTCGCCGAAACTGATTTCGACGGCCATTGTGCCATTGGGGGTATAGCAGTCCAGAGTGACATTCTTGACCGGCATGGTGTGGCGCCTTGCGCGTGCGCCATGACAGCGCAGGAAGTTCAACATGTCGCCAGGTTTGCGTCTCAGACCTGCCAGTTTGAACCTTGGCACTTCAAGCGCTGTGGCCTGATCGTAGACCTTCTCAATACCGGCGCTCAGAGACCGCTTGGCTGCATGAGGTTGACGGGACGCCAATGGGTAGGTTTCGTCGAGAAGCATCTTCTAATCCCTGTACACAATACAATCAAAGGGAGCCGGCAAAATGCGCCGGCTTAGGCTATAAAATTTAACGCAGCGCGAGGCAGACAAAGTCCTTGGCTTCAAGATAGTTGCAGGCATCGCGCGCCGCGTTCTTGTTGGTGAAACCGGCAAAACGTGCACGGTGCAGTGTCTGACCACGGCTGATGACCGGTTCTGTAAACGGTACCTTGCCGCGCAGGTGACTGGTGCCGACATTCATGGCGCTTCCCAGAAGAATGTTTGCAGCTTCCTCACTGGGAACGGCACCAATCTGGATTTGCCAGCCGTCCGGAAGGTCGGTTTTGTCATAATCGTCAACACTGCCAATCTCGGGCTCGGTTGCTGCAGCAGAGTGCGTTACGCTGGCCGTTACAATCTCATCCGGTCGAATTTGCGGGATGAGTTTTCCATCGGCGGCAGCTGCCGCAACATCACGTGCACGGGGCAGTGGGACGTCACGGCTTGCGACCAAAGGGGTTTGACGCCGTCCTTTTGTCGCGGTTTCCAGATAACGTCCGATCAGGTTTTTCATGTGGGCATCACGGGATTTCCCGGTGCGTCCACCCATCACCACCGCCACGATATGACGGCCATCACGCTTGACGGATGTTACCAGGTTGAAGCCTGACGCCCGGATGTAACCGGTCTTGATGCCGTCAACGCCCTTGACTGTTCCAAGGAGGCGGTTGTGGTTGCGATAACTTTTGCCCTTGTAGGAGAAGGACCGCATGGAGAAATATTTGTAATATTTCGGATAGCGATCCTGAATGGCCATGCCGAGGCGTGCCATATCGCGCGCTGTTGTGCGTTGTCCGTTATTTGGCAGACCAGATGCATTTTTGAAAGTCGTACTTTTCATGCCCAGACGCCGGGCAGTGCTGGTCATCTTGGCCGCGAACTTGCTTTCTGTTCCACCAATATGCTCAGCAATCACGACAGCAACATCATTTGCCGATTTGGTCACAAGTGCGCTGATGGCGTCCTTGACTCGAATTGTGCTGCCGACTTTCAGGGCCAGCTTGGAGGGCGCTTGCCCGGCTGCGCGCTTGGACACCTTCATTCGGGTGTTCAGACTGACGCGACCGGCATCGAGTTCTCCGAACAGCATGTAGAGAGTCATGATTTTTGTAAGAGAGGCGGGATAGCGCAGATTGTCCGCATTATCCGCATAAAGCGTTTTCCCGGTTTTTACATCAATCACAATGCCGGCATATTTTGCATTGGCATTTGCTGTGGTTGTGACTGACAGAGACGCAGCCAGACCAATCAGAAATGTTGCGAATAGCGTTTTGCCCAGCTTTGTGATCCCAAGACCCTTGGTCGATTTTAGTCGCCGGGAGTACATATACACTTGCACGATTTGCACCCATTTGTTGGCAGTCGGATTTTGTGTTTTTGGTTCGAGCCAGTGATGGACCCATCAAAATGGCCCAATCATGGCAACACGCCGCTCCGCTGCGAGATCATTCAAATTTGCATCAATTTAGGAAAAACAGGGTTACGAAACAGTAAAGCGCCTGAAACTTTTCTCATGCGGGTTGTATTCAATGCAGATTGCACGGAAATTCTGGATGGTTCGGCCCCTTGAAAACCGGCCATCAAATGGTGCATGAAAATAATTTTGTGCGCTGCACAATAATTGCTGGACATTTCATGTTGCACTGCATATATCTGGTGTCAGGAACGAACAATAACTGCTTAACAAAAGGACCATTCATCATGATGCAGAACATTGACGACATCCAGACCCAGGCAAAAGAAACCATGGAAATGGCCACACAGAACCTGTCCACGGTTACCAAATCGGTACAGGCTATTGCTACCGAAACTGCTGACTATGCCAAAAAGTCTTTCGAAGACGGCACTCAGGCAGCTGAAAAAGTTTTCGGCGCGAAAAGTCTCGACAAATTCATGGAAGCTCAGAGCGAATATGCGAAGAACGCATATGAAGCTCACGTCAGCGAAATGAACAAGCTCGGCGAAATGTTCATGGACCTGTCAAAAACCATGTACAGCCCTGTTGAAACTGCTCTTGCACGCGTCAACAAGTAAGGCCACTCGCTTTACAAACTGATTTGAACGGCTGCGAGGCCTGTTCTGAAAAGCCAATCCCACGGGGTTGGCTTTTTGCATTGCAGAGGTCCTTTTAATCCGGCACCCGGCTCCTATATTAACATTCCTGTGAAGCCGGTCGACACCGATTGCCAAATTGTCTCAGTCAGATCCCTTGGCATGTCTTTATGAAACCATGTACGCTCTCAAGGTACATGCTGTGATTTGGCATGAAATGGTCGGTGTTGGTTTGTCTGTGGATTAGGAGCGAAACAATCGAAGCAATGCGTTTTGACTCAGACAAGAAAGCTGACAGATGGTATTCTGGCGGCGTGGCGGCAGACCGTATGCAAAAATTTTTTATACGAACAATGATAGACAGCAGCGATTTTACAATGTCCCAAAACGATCGCGGCAGTTCAGATGATGATCGCGACAATGACTCAGGAACTGTCGTTGTTACAAAGACAAAACCGAAGGTTAAGAAGCCCAACCTTTACAGAGTTCTGCTTCTTAATGACGATTTTACGCCGATGGAATTTGTCGTGCATGTGCTGAAACGCTTCTTCCACAAGAATGAAGAAGAGGCAACTTTGATCATGCTTCATGTGCATCAAAACGGCGTCGGCGAATGCGGAGTGTTCACCTTTGAGGTGGCGGAAACTAAGGTCACGCAGGTGATGGATCTTGCAGCCAAGCATCAACATCCATTGCAATGTGTCATGGAAAAGAAGTGAGGATTTAACTTGCCGTCCTTTTCAAGAAGTCTGGAAAAAGCCCTCCATAATGCTCTGGCTCAGGCCAATGAGCGGCGTCAGGAATATGCAACTCTGGAGCATTTGCTTCATGCGTTGACCAACGACTCGGATGCGGCCGCAGTGATGCGGGCCTGCGGAGTGGATCTCGATCTGCTGCGACGCAATTTGATGGAGTATATCGACACGGAACTCAGCAATTTGATTGCTGACGCGGATGTCGATACCAAACCTACATCAGGTTTTCAGCGCGTGATTCAGCGTGCTGTCATCCATGTGCAATCGTCTGGTCGCGAAGAGGTGACCGGAGCGAATGTTCTGGTCGCAATTTTTGCCGAGCGGGAAAGCCATGCGGCTTATTTCCTGCAGGAACAGGATATGACCCGTTACGACGCGGTCAACTATATTAGCCATGGCATTGCCAAGCGGCCTGGCATGTCTGAAGCACGGCCTGTGACCGGTGCCGAAGATGAAGACGCCACCACTGTGGAATCTGAAGCAGGGGAGGACAAGAAGACGCCTGACGCTTTGTCAGCCTATTGTGTGGACCTGAACGAGAAGGCGGCCAATGGCAAGGTTGACCCCCTGATTGGGCGGGACAGCGAAGTGCAACGTGTTGTGCAGGTGCTGTGCCGCCGTCAGAAGAACAATCCGCTTCTCGTGGGTGATCCCGGCGTAGGCAAGACAGCAATTGCTGAAGGACTGGCCAAACGCATCGTCGATGGTGATGTTCCGGAAGTGCTATTGGCAGCCACTGTGTTTTCGCTGGATATGGGTACGCTGCTGGCAGGCACTCGCTACCGCGGGGATTTCGAAGAGCGCCTCAAGCAGGTCATGAAAGAAATTGAAGAGTATGAGGGCGCAATTCTCTTCATTGACGAAATTCATACGGTCATCGGTGCCGGAGCAACCTCCGGTGGGGCTATGGATGCGTCCAATCTGTTGAAACCAGCTCTGGCTGCCGGGGCAATGCGGTGCATTGGCTCGACGACCTACAAGGAATATCGCCAGTTCTTCGAGAAGGACCGCGCTTTGGTGCGTCGATTCCAAAAAATTGATGTCAATGAGCCAAGCATTCCAGATGCGATCGATATTCTGAAGGGACTGAAGTCGCGGTATGAGGATCACCACAAGGTGCGCTACACCAATGATGCGCTGAAAGCGGCTGTGGAACTGTCAGCCCGCTATATCAATGATCGCAAACTGCCGGATAAGGCGATTGATGTGATTGATGAAACAGGTGCATCACAGATGTTGGTGCCGCTGAGCCGTCGCAAGAAAACGATCAATGTGAAACAGATCGAAGACACGATTGCGACGATGGCCCGGATACCGCCGAAATCGGTTTCCAAGGATGATTCAGAAACGCTGAAAAATCTAGACACCAATCTGAAACGGGTTGTCTATGGACAGGATGCGGCTTTGGAAGCCTTGTCCTCGGCAATAAAATTGTCCCGTGCCGGTTTGCGTGATCCTGAAAAACCGATTGGCAATTATCTGTTCTCGGGCCCGACCGGTGTTGGCAAGACTGAAGCTGCCCGTCAACTGGCTTCCCTGATGGGAGTTGAGTTGCTGCGCTTCGACATGTCGGAATATATGGAGCGGCATACGGTCTCACGGCTGATTGGTGCACCTCCCGGTTATGTCGGGTTTGATCAGGGTGGTTTGTTGACCGATGGTGTGGATCAGAATCCACATTGTGTGCTGCTGCTCGATGAGGTGGAAAAAGCGCATCCGGATCTGTTCAACATTCTGTTGCAGGTCATGGATCATGGCAAACTGACCGACCATAATGGCAAGAAGATTGATTTCCGTAATGTGGTGATCATCATGACAACCAATGCCGGCGCATCGGAAGCTGCCAAGAATGCCATCGGGTTTGGCTCTACCAAGCGAGAAGGTGACGATGAAGAGGCGATCAACCGGCTCTTCACTCCGGAATTCCGCAATAGGCTTGATGCAATCATTCCATTTGGCAGCCTGCCAAGGGAGGTTGTCTACAAGGTGGTCGACAAATTTGTCATGCAACTGGAAGCTCAACTGGAAGACCGCGGTGTCACGTTTGAACTGTCCGAATCCGCAACTGCGTGGCTTGCGGATGCAGGTTATGACGGGCTGATGGGGGCAAGACCTCTGGCACGCGTCATTCAGGAAAACATCAAGCGACCTTTGGCTGAGGAAATCCTGTTTGGCGGTCTGCAAAAGGGCGGCATGGTGAAAGTCGACACCAAAAAGGATGACGACGGCAAAACCGTTCTCGATCTGAAGGTTGTCGAGAGCCGGCCGGTCAAGCCGAAGAAGGAAACGGTGCCTGCGAAGCCAAAGAAGCGCAGTGCACCGAAAGCGAAAGCTGCTGGCAAGAAACCAAGCGGCGGGGCCGGGTCGGTTCCCAAGGTACCGCTTCCCGCAAAGTAAGCCTGGACTGAAGACGCCATAATCAAAATAGTATCGGGCCGCCTCTGCCAGGCAGAGGCGGCTTTTTTACGTGTGAGTTTTGGGCACTGGCGCTGGTTCTGTACCGTCGTTCAGAAACTGGTCGATTGCCTGCATCATGACAGTCCAGGCTGGGTCCTGAGGCACCGGAATGTGATTATTGCTGTCCAGCATGACAAATTGGGCATTTGGAATTTCACTCGCCAGAATGCGAGCTTGATCGAGTGGATGAATGACGTCGCCACGGGAATGTACAACCAGAGTTGGTGTTCTGATATCAGGCAATAAATCCCGCACCATGAACCGGTCTATCAGTTTGCGAAGTTTGACTGCGTTTTCCGGTGATGTCGATGCGCGCTGCAATCTGGTGATGTTGTCATTCTGTTCTGCTGTTGCATCGGGCATGAAGAGGGATGTGAAAGCCTTTGCAAATGTATGCTCGGGCTGACCCCAGCCGGCCCTTATCAAACTGAGCACCGTCTGCTCATCAGCATCGCCCGGTGAAGTCTGGCGATAGAACCGTCCTTCCGCATAGCCGCCATAAAGGATCAGCTTGCTGACACGCTCGGGGAATTTTGCCGCATATTTGATGGCAACGGGCACGGCCTGGGACGCGGCAAATAACGGGAAGGTTTCCAGCTGGCTGGCATCTGCCACGGCTTCCAGATCATCGACAAACTCGTCGATACCATTTCCCTTGAATGCGCGACTGGAAAGCCCGGTTCCCCTTTGATCATAGCGGAAAAGCGTATGGTCTTTGCCGAGCTTTTCCAGAAAGGGTTGCCAGATCGGGCTTTGCCAATCGAGTTCAAGATGTGACAACCAGTGACCGACCCGGATCAGCCCCGGCCCATTGCCGGAGCGCGCGTAGGCAATCTTGATGCCATCACTGGAACCGACAAATCGAATGTCCTGACGGTTGGGTGCGGTGTCTGGTTGCGGATCTGCGACCGGGGCCTGTTGCGTGGTGACATCAGCGGCAAACTGGAACCCGCGTCTTGGAACTGTTTTTATGATCCTTTGATCCTTGCCATTGTCGCCAATGGATTTACGCGCTGCATTGATACGCGCACCGATGGTGGAGTCGGATACCGAAAGACCTTGCCAAACGGCTTCAATCAGGTGGTCCTTTGTGATCAGATGACCCGCATTTTCTACAAAAAGAACCAGGATATCGAACACCTGTGGTTCGACATGGATGACGTTGCCATCGCAAACCAGTTCATGGCGGGTCAGATCAAGAGCGCAATTTGAGAATTGGTAAATCATTGGTTCAATAGACGCCGGATTGTGTCAGTTCTCAAGAGATGCAAGCCATTGGTGTTCAGGTGGTGGAAAAGACAAGCGTTTCTAAAGGTCTTCTTCAAGCAGTAAATCCAAGCTTGTGATGAATTGATGTCCTCACAATCGAGGAAAAAACAATGTCGCAAACATGTTCAAAAACCCCACGTCGCCAACCCGATGGTTCGATTGATACAGCCTATTATCTGGCCGTCGGTCGTCAGCGGAGGAGCCAGCAAGGCATTCGTTTTCTTGCACAGATCACCACCACTATTGACCAGATATGGGGCATATTGATCCGGGACATGAAAAACAAAAGTGATGTTCGGCTGCATTTCAAGAACTGATTGCCTGTTGAGCTGAGCATTTTGCGCAAAATGCACACGCCTTTTCCATGCACGCATGATGATCCCGTGCTATCGCAGAAAAATGGAATCGACCGAGCAAGACAAATCATCTGACATATCCCAACCGGCATCTCAATTCGGTCGATTACATTGGTATTGCGTTGGATTGAGAGGCATCTTGTCCGTCCCGGCGTTCATCCTGATGATGAGCTATGTCGGCTTTGGCGCACTTGCCCGGGAATCCGGCTTCAGTTTGACGCAAGCGGCCTTCAGCACAGCTGTCATTTGGGCATTGCCAAGTCAGGTGGTGCTGGCCGGAGCGTTGGCTGCTGGCACCAGTCTTGGGCTGGTCGCGTTGGCTGTTGCTTTGGCGTCTGTCCGGATGACACCCATGGTTGCGGCTTGGGTGCCCGTGGTGAGGGGGCCCAAAAGCACCCGGTTTTCTCTGGTCCTGATGTCTCAGTTTGTGGCCATTACCGCCTGGATCGTGACCATGAACCGTATGCCGACTATTCCTCGGGAAGGACGTGGAGCCTTTTTCATGGGCTTTGCCTCCAGCCTGACCGTTTGCAACACGCTTGTTACGATGCTGAGCTTTATCGTCGCAGGAGAATTGTCCGATAGCTGGCGTGCAGCCTTGCTGTTTTTGACACCGATCTACTTTCTCACATCCCTGACGGCTGCTGCCAAACTGCCATCAGATCGCTTTGCACTGTTGTTCGGCCTGATCTTCGGCCCACTGATTTACATGACGGGTATTCAGTTGGACTTGTTATTGTCCGGTCTTTTGGCCGGCACGCTGGCGTTCTTTGTGGACAAGCAGATCAAGAAACGGGCAGCCCACGAATGAACCTGACATTTTTCAGTGTAGATGCCTGGTGGTGGCCCTATGTGTTTATCTTGCTGGCTGGCTCATTGCCGACCAATATATGGCGCTGGCTGGGTGTGTTTGTGGGCGGTGCGCTGCGTGATGATTCAGATTTGTTGCTGTGGGTGCGGGCGGTTGCATCTGCGCTGATTGCAGGCGTCATTTCCAAGCTTATCCTGTTTCCCACAGGACCGTTGGGCGACACATCAATTCTGCTGCGCCTTGGCGCAACAGCAATTGGCATGGCAGCGTTCTGGCTGTGTCGCAAGAGCATTCTGGCCGGAGTGCTTGCCGCAGAAGCAGTGTTGCTGGCCGCGCTATTTATCTAAACGCGGCATTCAATCTCTCAATTGAAACCCGTCTCTACGAAAGTGCAGCGCGGATTTTTTCGGCGTGCTGGGCCAGTACGTCCATATCGGCCATCTCGCCGGTATGCGGGCGCAGTGCGATGCCTTCGAAGCGCGGTATCACATGGACATGGGTGTGAAATACGACTTGGCCGCCAGCGCTTTCGGAGAATTGCTGCAGCGTAATGCCATCTGCTGAAAACGCTTCTTTCTGTGCTTTCGCCAGTTTCTGAGCTGTGGCCATGACAGCTGCCAGATCTGCAGCATCAATATCCAGCAGATTGCGTGACGGGGCTTTTGGCAGCACCAGTGCATGCCCGTCGCCGCGTGGCATGATGTCCATGAAGGCGAAGGTCTTTTCGTCTTCATAGATTTTCTGGCAGGGCAGTTCGCCGCGCAGGATTTTTGCGAAGATATTGTCCGGGTCGTAGGCAGTCATAGTATTTCCTCAATCAGACTTCTTGAACGGGGCATGGGCGGAGAGCGCTTGCTGTTCCATCTCTACTTGGAGCCGTTCCTGTTCCAGATAATGTTCTACCGCGTCTCGGAACCCGGCATTCGGAATCCAATGCGCGGAATAGGTGGTGGTTGGCACATAGCCTCGGGCCAGTTTGTGAGCGCCCTGTGCGCCAGCTTCCACTGTTTGATAGCCATTGGCGATGGCCCAATCAATGGCCTGATGGTAGCACAATTCAAAATGCAGGAATGGGTGATCTTCCAGACAACCCCAATTGCGGCCATAAACCGTATCGGAGCCGATGAAATTCAGTGCACCGGCAATGTAACGCCCCTGACGTTTTGCCATGATCAGCAATATCCGGTCGGCCATGCGTTCGCCGATCAGCGAGAAGAATTCTCGCGTAAGGTAGGGCGTGCCCCATTTGCGATTTCCGGTATCGATATAGAAGTCAAAGAAGACGTCCCAGTGTTCCTCTTTCAAATCGGCTCCGGTAAGCCATTCAATTTCAATGTCATTTTCAACCGCCCGGCGCCGTTCCTTGCGCAACGCCTTGCGTTTTGATGAGGACAGAGCTGTCAGAAAATCATCATAGGATGTGTAGCCATTATTCTGCCAGTGAAACTGCTGATCCGTGCGCCGCAGAAAGTCCATATCCGACAGCGCGTCCCATTCCTGTTTTGTGAGGAAGGTGAGATGCGCGGATGAGGCCTCAAACTGAACCGTGACCTGCTGTATGGCAGCGGCTAAAAGGGCTGAAATCTGTTTGTGTCTGGATTGGTCCGCGATCAGCAGGCGGCGGCCTGTGACCGGCGTGAAGGGCACTGACATCTGGAGCTTGGGATAATAGCTGCCGCCAGCGCGCTCATAGGCATCGGCCCAACCATGATCAAATACATATTCGCCCTGACTGTGAGTTTTCAGATAGGCCGGCACGACCGCCAGAGGTGCATCTCCAGGTTTTTCCAGAACCAGATGACGGGCATACCAGCCGGTCTGATCGCAGGCCGATCCGGAGTCCTCGAGTGAGGAGAGAAAATCATATGACAGGAAGGGGTTATAGGTGACGTCCTGAGGTTTTGAATCAAGTGGCATGGCGCTGGGCCAGCCGGGATTTGCACAGGCGTCCCAGGCCTCTCGGCCGATGTCCGACAGGGAGGAGAGAAGGCGCACGCTGTTTGGCAGCTCGGACTGTTCAGATTTTGGATCCATAGGTATTATCTATGGTGTTGAGCGAGGATCAAAACCCTCAAACGTAATTTGATCGCATATTTCTGCCGCCCTGGCTGCCTGTTCAGGTGTGCGGACCGTCCAGCAGATGGTTGGGACGCTCATCAGATTTTCAAACAGGGAGACGCTCCAACTCGGCAGATCATTGATGTTGTAGGAAATAAAATCAGGCTTGGTCTGTGGCCAATGCAGCAATTTTGAAAGCTTGAACCGTTGGAACCGGCTGAGGAACCGCCATTCTTCTGTGTCCCGATAGTGTTCGGCGACGATGCCATTGGGCAGATGGGGCAGCCAGCGTTGTGCCTCTTTCACCAAGGCTGGATCGAATGACATGGTGGCCACTGGTCCAAAATAGGTGCCGATGGTCTCTGCAACGCGCAGCGCAAGGCCCAGATCTCCGTCCCACTGGCTCTTCAGCTCAATGATCAGCGGGACCTTTTCCGATACCTGATCAAGCAATTCGTTCAGTGTCTGAATGCGGTCCGGTCCGTCGTTGAATGGAACTTTCTTCAGCTCTGCGACCGACAGGTCAAGCACTGTCGACGAGTTCTGTGTCAGCCGGCCCAATGTGTCATCGTGGAAGACAACAACCTGATTATCTTCCGACATCCGCACATCACACTCAATGGCAAAACCGGCATCTATTGCGGCCTGAAAGGAGCTTTCGCAGTTTTCCACGCGGCCTTGCGACTTGTCGTGCAGGCCGCGATGGGCAATTGGATCCTTGAAGAGGGAGGCAGCGTCAAACACTTTGATCAAAACTCGATGATGGCTTCAATTTCAACAGCAACTCCAAAGGGCAGGGCAGCAACGCCGACTGCGGAGCGCGCGTGAGGGCCCTTGTCTCCCATGGCTGCGACCATGAAGTCGGAAGCACCGTTGATGATCTTGGGTTGATCTGTAAAGTCTGGTGTGGAATTGACAAACCCGACCAGCTTGACCAGACGTTTGACCTTTTCAAGATCACCAAGAGCGGATTTGGCCTGTGCCAGAATGTTGATGGCGCATAATTTTGCAGCTGCCTGACCGTCTTCGACGCTCGTATTTTCGCCAAGTTTCCCGATATACTCAAGACCGTTGGCGCCCATTGGTATCTGGCCGGAAATGTACAGATGGTTGCCACTGATGACGTAGGGAACATAATTTGCGGCTGGCGCTGCTGCTTTTGGCAGGGTGATGTTCAGCTCGGCAAGGCGGTCTTCAATCGACATAATTCAATCCATGGGTCTCAGTTGTTGGTCGGCGTTCAGGATAGTCATCCTGATATCGTGCCTGTTCAGTTTTTAACTTGTCACAGGGTGGCAAAGCGATCCACAGTTAATTGACGCTGAGTCCGGCAGATCATGATAGTCTGTCACGCCATAATTCTAGAACAAAACAGGATCTTTCTTGCGATGAAACGAAATTTCTTACAGCCAATGCTGATACTGGCGACATTTGGTGCAGGCGTGCTGCCAGCACACGCTGTTTCGCTTGTTTCGCATCGCGCGGTTTATGACATTTCGTTGGTTGAGGTGGCAGATGCGGCGTCGATTTCCGATGTGTCCGGGCGAATGGTGTTTGAACTGACCGGGTCGAAATGTGATGGCTATGCCGTGCAATACCGCTTTGTGACACGGCTTGGCGAGAAAGATGGAACCTCGGCTGTGACAGATTTCCGTGTCACAACATTTGAAGAAGCAGACGGAAGTTCCTTCAGCTTTGCGTCCTCCAACTTTGTGAACAACAACAAGGTGGATGAAGTGCGCGGTGTTGCTAATCGGGAAAACGATGAAATCGAGGTGGGGCTGACAATCCCGGAAACCGAGAATCTGAGCTTTCCCGGCAGCGCAGTGTTTCCAAGCCAACAATTTGAAAAGCTGATTACCGCAGCGATCGGCGGAGAGAAAATCGTCCAGCATCTGGTGTTTGATGGATCGGAGAAGGGCAAGGAGATATTTGACGCAACCAGCCTTATTGGACCGCTGGGCCATTTGAATGATGCTGAAAAGAGCGACCTCCTGTTGTCGATTGACGAAGTGGCCGGGTCAGATTTCTGGCCAGTGACCATCAGCTATTTTGATCAAGGTGACACCGGAGAATTGCTGCCCAATTATGTGACCAGTTTCGATATGCATGACAATGGTATCAGCCGGAATATCAAGATGGATTATGGAGATATGGTTCTGAAGGCAGATCTGACCCAGCTTGATGTTCTGGAAGCGGATATCTGCAACTGAATCACAATTGGTCGGCTGGCTCCTGAAGGGGGATTGGCGCTTGGTTGTCCAGCGCGTTCAGCCGGGCCTTCAGGTGATGGATGTATTTTTCAATCAGAGGGGTGGATGAAAAATTCTGCCGTCTGACGATGCCAACGTTACGCTCAAACTCGAAATTTTCGGGATAGAATCGTGCAAGTTCTTCAGACTGCATCTCATACTGGCTGCCCTCGGGCATGACGCTGAGTAAACGGGTTTGGCGCAGGCTCTGATAGACAATTTCAATTGAATTGGTGACGATTTTAAAGGTTGGCTTGGGCTTCTTGTGAAGCGTAAAATAGGCCTCAAGTGCAGTCCGGCCAGCCTCTTCAATTTCGGGAACAATCCAGTCATAAAGAAGCAATTCGTCAATGGAAACCGGCTTCCCGGCAAAGGGATGGTCGGCGCTGCAAAGCCCGACATATTTGTCGGTGGACAGGCTTTCAACCAGGCAGGATGGATCATGCATGACCCGGTTTGTCATTCCGACATAAAGGTCAATCCGATTGCCCAGCAATGCCTGGTGCAATCGATCGGCATGATCGGTCATGACCGAGTAGTCGATGCCGGGATGCAGGGCGTGAAGGTCCAGAATTGCGTCATTCACACTGTGGATGAAGGACCGGCCAACACCAATGCGCACCACACCACTTGATCCCTGTGCCATGACCGACATCTCGTAATTCGAGCGCTCGAAATCGAGCAGGATGCGTCTGGCATGCTGTTCCAATGCGATGGCAAATGTTGTGGGTTCAACACCACGGGGAAGGCGTTTGAACAAGGTCACGCCGTAGTGCTGTTCCAGAGAATGGATGCTTTTGCTGATCGCTGGCTGGCTGATATTTGCGGTTTGTGAGGCCTGAAGAAAGCTTCCATGGTCGAACACGGTCAGGAAATGCTTGAGTTGCCGCAAATGTATCATGACGTCTCTCCTTGCTCCTTATCTATTCCCAAAAGTTATACAAATCAAACATAAAGAAGCTTGTTATTCTATCTTCTGGTGGGATGATGAGGCCTGAATTTTTTGGGAGGAAATGAGAATGAGTTTCAGAACAGTTTTAGGTAAATCATTGGTCGTCGCATCGTCGACAGTGGCGGTGCTTGGAATGGGCGTCCTGGCCGCTGCTGCGCAATCGCAGCCGCCAATCAATGTGGTGATCAACCAGTCACCATGGCTTGAGGGCTTTGCCTCCATCGTTGAGGAATATGAGGATGAGACCGGCAACAGGGTCTCTCTTGATGTCAATCCATATGCTGGCAGCCTTGAGAAACAGCGCAATGCGGTGCGGTCCGATAAGAGTGAATTCGACCTGCTGATCGTCAACGGGATTTTCTATCCGGAAATGTATCACGGTGGTTTTCTTGAGCCATTGACGAAAATCGATCCGGATTTTGAACTGGATCCGCAGATTTATACATATGGTGACACACCGTGGTTTGATGCAGAAACGAAGACCGTAAACCGCGAGACGGGTGATTTGCTGACCGTTCCGGTCAATCCGAATATTACACTCCTGTACTACCGCAAGGATCTGTACGACGAGAAGGGGCTGACAGCACCGGAAACATTCGAGGAACTGCTGGAAAACGCCAAACTGTTCCACAACCCACCGGAAATGTACGGAATTGTTCAGCGCGCAAGCCGAGCAGCTGTCTCGGTTACCTGGGATTTCTTTCCCTACATCAATGGCTATGGCGGATCGTTTTTCCAAGATGAATCCATTGGAGATTACGTTGTCACCATCAACAGTGAAGCAGGCCGCAAGGCACTGGAAATGTACATCACTCTGGCCAAGGAAGCCGGACCGGAAAATACCGCCAGCCTGACCCAGGGGGATCTGATCCAGTTCCTGGTGACCGGTAAGGCTGCGCATTCGGTGCTGCCGGTGGCCGCATGGGCACAGATGGATGATCCGAACAAATCCATCATTCCCGGTAAGATCGACTATGCAACATTGCCACATGCTGACGGATTTGCGTCCACGCCTGCTTTGGGTCACTGGTTGGCCGGCATTCCAAAAAATCTGGACGATGCCCAGAAAGTGGCCGCGCTGGAATTCCTGAAATGGTTCCAGAAGCCGGAAACACAGATTGCCTATGCAGAGCTGGGTGGAGCTCCCGTGAGTTCTGCAGCCTACGAATCGGACTTTGCCGAGAAGCCGGAAAATCGCTACATGCTGGCCATGCGGACAGCTTCTCCACAGGCGAAAGGCCTCTGGACCATTCCAGAAGGTGCTGAAATTGCAGCGATTACGGAACTGGGTTTGAACCGTGCTGTTGCCGGTGAGATCACCGTTGTTGACGCGCTCAATTCCATGGCGAAAGATATGGAGAAAGTTCTGTCTGACGCCGGTTACAAAACAGGCCGTCTGCCTGATCTGAAATAGCAGATCCTCCCGGGGGGCCCCGTTCGTCGCAGTGATGCAGGACGGGGCTCACCATTTTACAGCAGATTTTCACACGCAAACTATTTCATGCAAGACATGGCTTCTGTAGCTTTCTTGCTCCGATGGTGTACTCGCTTCGCAACATGAAAGCCGGAATGCTATGACCTCAGTCCAACTTGGCTGGATGCCCAAATATGGGTCGCTTTTCCCAGCAATTGTGTTTTTCCTCGCCTTGGCTGCATTGCCGGTCGCCAATCTCTTGTTCCTGAGTTTCATGGAAATCTCGTGGGAAGGCGGCGTTGTCCAACGTGAGTTTGTCGGCCTGGAAAATTACGCGGCCCTGGCCGATGATCCGCTCTTGAAAGCGGGCATTTCCAATACGCTCATTCTGGTCGTTGTGGCGACAAGCTGTCAGGTCGCCTTGGGGCTTGCCCTGGCGCTTGCCTGCTCCTCTCTTGGAAACAGTTCACGTCTGTACCGGACGCTTTTCATTCTACCCATTCTCATTCCGGGGATCATCATCGGCGCCATCTGGCGGTTGATGTATAATTTTCAGTTCGGGATCATCAATCAGGGGCTGGATTTGCTGGGAATTCCAGCCATTGATTGGCTTGGCTCCCCGCATCTGGCGCTGGCCTCGGTTATCGTCGTTGATATCTGGCACTGGACGCCGTTTTCATTTCTGCTGCTGCTGGCAGCGGTTGAAGGACTGCCCAAGGATGTCTCGGAAGCTGCCAAGGTCGATGGTGCGACCGCGTGGCAGGAGTTCCGCCGTGTCAGCCTGCCGCTCCTATGGCCAGCTATTGTCACAACCTTCATTTTCCGCGCTGTCATTGCCTTCAAGGTGTTTGATGAAGTGTTTTTGCTGACATCAGGGGGGCCGGGAACGGCAACGGAAGTGATCAGTTTCACCATCTATCAGCGCTTCTTTCTGCAGGATAATCCGGGTTATGGCTCTGCGATTTCGGTCGCTGTGATTTTCTCCGTGGCGCTGGTCATTGCGATTGCCCTGCAGATGCAGAACCGGCGGGAGGCAACGCGATGAGCAATGCTGTCAAAACCGAACGACGCTGGCCGAAAGAGAAAATCGTGCTGCATGCGGCGATGATACTCGCCGTTATCATCACGCTCGGACCATTTGTGTGGATTGCGTTGTCGGCTTTCAAGACGCAGATCGTATTGTTGATGGGCGATATCACGTTTTCACCGGTCTCCTATAATTTTGACGAGGTTCTGTTTGATCGCAGATCAACCTATCCGCAGAATTTCCTCAACAGCCTGATTGTGGCCAGTATCAGCACGATGCTGGTGATCGTGATCGCCTTTCTGGCTGGGTATTCGCTGTTGCGGATGAACTGGCCGCGTTGGGTTCTCAATGCTTTTCTGGTCTGGGCCATGCTGTTCAACCTTGTGCCGCCTGTTTCTCTGGCCAGCGCCTGGTATGAGCTGTTTCGGACCGTAAATCTGAGCATTGACCTGATTTCGCTGACCTTGGCCCATACGACGCTGAACTTGCCGATGGCCCTGTGGTTGCTGATCGCATTCTTCCGCGAGGTTCCCAAGGAACTGGAAGAGGCAGCTTTCGTGGATGGCGCACGGTTCTTCACATTGTTACGCCGGGTCATCGTGCCGGTCATGATGCCGGGCATCGTGGCGGTTGCAGTTCTGGTGTTCATTTTCAGCTGGAATGAGTTTCCGGTGGCGCTGGCCCTTACCAACAACAAAACGGCCACAGTGCCGGTTGCCATCGCCAAATTTGTCCAGGAAGAAGAGATCAAATACACCCAGATGGCAGCGGCATCCGTTCTGTCCGCCATTCCTGCCTTGCTCGCTCTGATCTTCGGCCAGCGCTTTATCGTGAAGGGCCTGACTGCCGGAGCGGTCAAATGAGCGTGGGCGTATTTCCACATGCTGCGCCTGACCTGACGCAGTTGCGCAAATCCTATGCGGATCTGGCCGCCTATGCCGATATTCGGCTGGTGACCCTGTCCGACGGCACGGAGCGCGGTGTGCGGGTGTTGGAACTGCGTGCCGGCGGTGGCCTCGAACTGGAAGTGATCGTGGATCGTGGTTTCGATCTGGGACGGCTGGCGATCAATGGTGTGACGGTCTCTTGGCATTGCCCGAACGGCTACAGAGCGCCGTGGCTGCTCGATTCTTCATCAGACCGGGGACAGGGCTTTCTGCGCGCCAATAATGGCTTCCTGAGCACCTGTGGGCTCGACCATATTCGTCAGCCCGAAACAGATACTCTTGTGGACCAAAGCTGTTATCCCGATAAGGAGATGGACTACCCGCTGCATGGACATGGTGCACATCAACCGGCCCGTCTGATTTCCTACGGCGTTGAGGAAGAGGCCGCGCATCCGTATTTGTGGTGCGAAGGCGAGATCGTTCAGACAATGCAGTTCAACGGCACGTTGAAGCTGCGGCGGCGTATAGAAGTCCCGCTGGGTGGCGGAGACATATCCATACATGACCGGGTGGTCAATCGCGGTCCCACCGTCATGAGCCACATGATGCTGTATCATTTCAATATTGGCCATCCATTGGTCTCGGACAAATCTCGGATTGACTTGCCAAATGCACAGCATGTCTGGGGGGAGGGTGATCCTCTGGCCCCTTATCCGGAACCGCAAGCGGAACAGAACAGCGCTCTGTCTGTGTTTGCTATCGACCAGGATGTCACGAGCGGCATTTGCACTGTTTCCAACCCCGCCTCCGGACTTGAACTGGCCCTCGAATTTGATCGCGAAGCGCTGCCATTCTTTCAGTTGCTGCGCATGACCGGACAGGGCACCTATGGCATCGGACTTGAGCCCTGCACTGCAGCGAGCCGCAGCCGCAGTGGTGCGCGCGCTGCCAATGAAATGCTGTATCTGAAGCCCGGTGAGGACCGCACCTACACCATCAATATTTCGCTCAAGGCGAACCCACTGACTCAAAGTGAGACCTGATCATGAGAACAGTCTTTATTCTGTTTGATTCACTCAACCGGCATTTTCTTGAGTGCTATGGATCGACACTGTTCAGCACGCCGAATTTCAAGCGGCTTGCGGAAAAGTCCGTCACGTTTGAACAACATCACGTTGGCAGCCTGCCATGCATGCCGGCGCGCCGCGATATTCAAACCGGCCGTCTCAACTTCATGCATAGAAGCTGGGGGCCGATGGAACCGTTTGATCAATCAGTGTTTCAGCAATTGCAGGAAGCGGGCGTGCATTCCCACCTGATCACCGACCACTACCATTATTTTGAAGAAGGTGCCGGGAACTACCACACCAAATATTCCAGCTATGAAAGTTTCCGTGGCCAGGAAGGTGATAAATGGCAAGCCGAAATGGCACCGCCGCTGGCAGATTGGGAAGCGCGCTATCACGCAGATCAGTTTGATGGCGCGTCCAGCTCATTGCCGTTCCATTACATGGCGAACCGGGACTATCTGGAAAAGACCGGGCAATTCCCGTCCACCCAGTGTTTTGATGCAGCCTGTGTGTTTTTGGATAAAAACAAGGCGGCGGACAACTGGCTCCTTCAAATTGAGACTTTTGACCCTCATGAGCCGTTTTTTGCGCCGGAAGAACACCGCCGCAAGTTTGACTCCGACTATGATGGCAAAATCAGAGACTGGCCACCTTATGCACCCTATACGGGACCGTCGCCGGAAGATGACGAGATGAAGCGCAATTACATGGCGCTGATTTCGCATTGCGATGAACAGCTTGGTCGGGTTCTTGATTTCATGGATGAGCATGACATGTGGCAGGACACCATGCTGGTGGTCTCCACTGATCATGGGTTTTTGCTAGGTGAGCATGACTGGTGGGCAAAAAACCGGATGCCGTGTTTCACTGAAATTGCGCATATTCCGCTGTTTGTGCATCATCCGGACTATTCAAAATGCACCGGTGAGCGCCGCAATGCCTTGACGCAGACACCTGATCTGGCCGTGACGTTCTGTGATGCCCACAATGCGCCCGCGCTCGAGCATGCCACGGGTCGGTCTGTCCTGCCGCTGATTGCTGATGCTGACGCCAGCAACCATGATGCACTTATTTTTGGGTATTTTGGTGGTGCCATGAACCTCACCGATGGGCAACATACCTATTTCCGGTACCCGGAAAACATGTTGGATCAGCCGCTTTATCAATACACCTTGATGCCGAACCATATGCTGCATTCATTTTCGCGAGAAGAGTTTCAGGATGCTGAATTGATTGACGATCTGGCTTATGCGCAGAACTGGAAGGTGCTGCGGTTGAAGGTGACCGATAGTCCGGGCTGGTACCGTTCCCACGGCCCCGGCGCGATGGAGGAATGCGAATCCGCTCTCTATGATCTCACAGTTGATCCGGGCCAGAAAAACCCGATCCAGGACGCTGACGTTGAACAGAAGTTGATGACTGTCATGGCGGAGCTAATGGCGGCGTCCATGGCACCACCGGAAGCGTTTGAACGTTTGGGCATTTCTCGCGGTCAGGACATATAAGATGGCGACGTTGGAGTTGAAAAATATTCGGAAGTCTTTTGGTGATGTGGAGGTGCTTCATGGCATCGACGCTTCCATTCAGGACAGCGAATTTGTTGCCATCCTTGGCGAAAGTGGCTGTGGCAAGTCGACGCTTTTGCGGATTATTGCAGGTCTGGAAACCAGCTCCAGCGGACAGATTTTGATTGACAGAAAAGAGGTGAGCAACCGCACACCCCGTGAGCGCGACATTGCCATGGTGTTTCAAAGCTATGCGCTGTATCCTCATATGACGGTCACCGAGAACATCCGCTTTCCTCTGGAACTGGCAAACTGGAGCAAGGACGATATCAACGAGGCGACCGACAAGGCCATTGCCATGTTGAATTTGGGGCCTGTTGCTGCCCGCAAACCAAAGGAATTATCCGGCGGTCAGAGGCAGCGGGTGGCCATGGGCAGGGCGTTGGTGCGCCAGCCAAAAGTGTTCCTGTTTGATGAGCCATTGTCCAATCTGGACGCAAAGCTGCGGGTGCAGATGCGCGCCGAAATCCGGGATTTGCAGCGGCAATTGGGAACCACATCGGTTTATGTGACACATGATCAGATTGAAGCCATGACCATGGCTGACCGTGTGATTGTCATGAACAATGGCAAGGTCGAGCAATTTGGAGCGCCGCTTGATCTCTATGACAAACCGGCGAACAGATTTGTCGCAGGTTTCATTGGCTCACCGCCGATGAATTTTGTCGAAGGCGAGATCATCGCTGGCGAGACTGTCCGGGAATTTGCCTATCAGGATGTGCGCTTGAAACTCGGCGCAGCGCAATTGCCTCCGGGTCCGGTGACCATGGGATTCCGCCCGGAGCATGTCACACTCAAGTCTGCCGCGACAGGTGGCCTGAGAGGCACCATCATGTCTGAGGAAAACACCGGCGATCGAACGTTTCTGGTGGTCAAGGTGGATGGAAATCCCATGGGGGTAACCTCCAGTGTGCGGCTTGATGTTGGTGTCGGAGATGACGTCACCCTTGTGCCGGATCTTTCCCGTTTGCATTTCTTCGATCCCGTCAGCGAAATGCGGCTCTGAGCCTGATTCTGTTGGTCTGAGCTTTTCGTTTTTGCGTGGCCTGTGCCTTGCCAGCAAATGCCTCAATCCGGTCAAATGGTTTGGTATAATGAATAGAAATATTCATTTCGTATAAACCTTGAACCAGCCATCAGGATCTCTCCATGAAGCGTATCGTCGCCATATCAACATTGCTTTTCTTGTCCACCACAGCCCTGTCTGCCGAAAGTTTTTCTGCAGATGTCTGGGCCGATAACTGGTTTGAAATGCGCATTGACGGCACCCAGGTGGCCGAAGACAGCGTGCCGATCACGACGGAGCGGTCGTTCAACGCCGAGAGCTTTGAATTCGAAGCAGAGCGACCTTTCGTGATCGGCCTCGTCGCCAAGGACTTCAAGGAGAATGATTCCGGTCTGGAATATATCGGTACTGGGCGGCAGCAGATGGGCGATGGCGGTCTCATCCTGCAGGTCAAGGATGCAGCGGGCGAGAGCGTTGCTGTCAGCAATGCCGACTGGCAGTGTCTGGTCATCCACACCGCACCACTGGATAAATCCTGCGAAGGGGCTGCGAATCCCGTTGCGGGCCAAGGCGCTTGCGCTTTCGAGCTTGCGGATGAACCCGATGGCTGGGATCAGGCCGGTTTTGACGCGTCCGACTGGCCACAGGCCAACACATATTCCGAACGCGAGGTCAGCCCGAAAGACGGCTATGACCGCATCGACTGGGTGGACGGGGCCAGCCTGATCTGGGGCCCTGACCTTGAGCAGAGCAACACGATCCTGTGCCGCCTGACCGTCGAGTGAGCAGCCATGAACAGAGCTAAAACGATGAGCCATTTTCCCGCACTCTCGATCGCTGTATTGGCGCTGATCGCCGCGAGTTCTGGCGCCTTTGCCCATGACGACCACTGCACTGCTGTCACAAAATCCGTGGCTGATGCGGGTTTTGACGGGCGTGTCACAGTCACCTGCACCAACAGCCACGCGATCCTCCAATCGGACACCTATCCCGACCACGACAAGATGACCGGTATAGTCGGGACGAATGAACAGGTCCCGGTGCCAGCAGATTATGCAGCACCGGTCATTCTGGCTCCGACCCTCGGCACAGCGCCGCTGACCCGTGACGCGGCCTTGGGCGTCGCTGTCAATGGCGTGCCGATCTATGATTATACGGGTGGCGGCGAGATGAGTGAGGCCGATCTGGCGCACCATCAGGCGCAGCACGATACGCTACAGACCGAACAGCTTGATGTGTGTGGCGGCCATGCCGGGCGCGGCGATGATTATCACTACCACGTGAAACCGAGCTGTATGATCGACCAGATGGCCAATGCCGGGGACGATGCGATTATCGGCTGGGCCTTTGACGGCTTTCCGATCTATGGCGATAACAATCCCGATGGGTCTGTGATTGCCGCGGGTGATCTGGATGTCTGTAACGGGCAGACCGACGCCACCTTCGGCTATCGCTATCACACCTCCGCTGACGCGCCCTATATTGTGCAGTGCCTGATGGGCGTTGTGACCGACTTTGACCGGCTGCCCCGCGTACGCCCGCTGAGTGCCGCAGACGGAAAAGGTGCCGCGCCGGGTAGGCCGCCGCGGGGTGGGGTCGAGAACCTCGTCTTTACCGAGTACCCGGATGGAAGCCGGAGCATGGATTACAGTTACAAGGGTGAGGATCACTACATTCGCTACACGCCCTCGGATAATCCCGGCTGCTATGACTTCTCCACGCAGACAGTCACCAATGGAGGCGAGGTCCAGACCGGCGAGTACTGTCGGTAACCATACCCGGCCCATTCCGACGAATTGGGGGATGGGTCGATCAAACGGTTCCGTGTGAACAGGAAGCGCTCTTGACGCTGGACAAAGTCCTATCCGTCAGTCACCAGTCGGGATTGGGCGAAGACGGCGGATTCACAGGGCGTATCGTAATGCAACATCAGACAATTCGGACAGATCATACGGGCAAGGGCATCGTTATAATTCTGGCGTCGGTTCTGACAATGGCGTTTGCCGATGCCATCGTGAAACTGGTGAGTTCGGACATGTCGGTGTGGCAGGTGTTCTTTGCCCGATCCCTATTTGCTGTTCCCCTCATATTCGGTCTTGTCCTGGTGATCGGGCGTACCCTGATTTTGCAAAATCCTGGTTGGGCGTTGATACGCAGCCTTTTGTTGGTGATGTCCTGGATTGCGTTCTATGTCTCTCTTCCTGTGCTCAGCCTGTCTGTGGCCGCTGTTGCTATCTATACCAATCCGATCATCACGGTGTTGTTGTCGGCGACCGTGATTGGCGTGCAGGTCAGCAAGCGTCAGTGGTTTGGCGTTGTGGTTGGTTTTCTGGGTGTGATTGTCATTTTGAAACCTGGCACGGATGCATTTTCCTGGTTTGTGCTGCTGCCTTTGTCCGGTGCAGTTTTTTATTCCCTTGCCAATGTCTTGACCCGCAGCAAATGTCAGGGCGAAGCGTCGTTGGTTCTTACCCTGTTGCTGCATATAGCTTTTCTGGTCTCCGGCCTGGTAGGTATTGCGGTGCTTGGCTTGCTGCAGCTGGATCCAGAGACACAGGCTGTGTATCCATTTTTGCTCGGCGATTGGTCTGCCATGACCGCCGCGACATGGGGGCTTGTAGCGTTGCTTGGCGTCCTGTCAGCAGGATACCTTCTGGGAATTGCACGAGCCTACCAGATTGCTCCACCGCAGATTGTTGCCACGTTTGATTATGGCTACCTTGTCTCTGCCACTTTGTGGGGCTTTGTGTTTTTCGCTGAAATCCCTGATGTCTGGACCATCAGCGGAATGGTGTTGATCACCATGGCCGGATTGCTTGTTGCGGTGCCTGCCTCTCGCAGACAGGTTCGAAACCCCGTTTTATGAAGTTGGATGGTGCTGTGGCGAGGTGCTGCTGCCCGCATATGCCTGATTTCAACACACGAAAGCTTCCACTTCCTCTCCGTTGAGACAGCGCTGTCTTATGATTTATCTTTGGGTTTGGGCTCTCTGGCCCTGAATGTCAGGCCGAGATCGACGCCATGTTTTCCGAAACGGGCACGTATCTTGTCCATGGCAAATTCTGCTGCGCGGCGCTTCTGAGCACCATTATCGATCAGATCCAGGGGATCTGCATAGTGACCGTCGACAAGGTCCGAGACGCCAATGCCGATCAGACGGAAGCGTGTGCCATCGAGTTCCGGTTTCAACAGGGACACGCCCTCGCTGTAAATCCGGTCAGCCAGTTGGGTCGGGTCCCCCAAAGCGCGGTTGCGTGTGCGTTGTTTGAAATCAGCAGTTTTCAGCTTGAGAACCAGTGTCCGGCCCGCAATGTTCTTGGCTTTCAGCTGAGCAGAAACCTTTTCAGCGAGCCTCCGCAAAATGGGGTGCAGATCTGTCGTCGTTGCCAGATCCGTGTTGAACGTTGTCTCTGAACTGACGCTTTTTGCACCCCCGCGCGATTCGATCTTGCGGCTGTCCTTGCCCTTCGAAAGCTGCGCCAGCCGCAATCCCATGGCGCCGTAGCGTTTGCCGAGCACGGTTTCGTCCATGGTCTGCAACTGACCGATGGTGTGGATGCCATCGGCTGCCAGTTTCTTCTGCATGGCCTTGCCGACACCCCAGATGAGGCTGACATCCTGCCGGGCGAGAAATTCCAGGGTCTCGGCCTCACCAATGACAGCGAAGCCGCGCGGTTTATCGAGATCAGACGCAATTTTAGCGAGAAACTTGTTGTGACTGAGCCCGACCGAAATGGTGATCCCAATGTCCTGTTCAACGGTCTTCGCGAAGCGGGCCAGAGTTTCAGCTGCGCTGGCGTGGTGGAGCCGTTCTGTCCCGGTCAGGTCCAGAAACGCTTCATCAATGGAGATCGGTTGCACAGCAGGCGTGAGATCATCCATATGGGCGCGAATCTGTCGGCTGACGCGGACATATTTCTCCATGTCTCCGCGGATGATGACAGCGTCAGGGCATAGTTTGGTGGCCTTGAACATGGGCATGGCGGAGCGAACGCCAAAGGTACGGGCAATATAGCAACATGTTGATACCACCCCGCGTCGGCCACCGCCGATGATGACAGGCTGGTCTCGCACCTCTGGCCGGTCGCGCTTTTCGACGGAGGCGTAGAACGCGTCACAATCAACATGTGCAATTGTCAGATCAAGCAGCTCTGTGTGGGCGACCATGCGGGGGCTGCCGCATGTCTTGCAGCGCGGTCTTTCGCTGCTGTCAGATACCTGACCAACGGCAAAACAGTTCCGACACAGGGCAGCAATGGTCATGGCAGACTGCAACTCAGCTGATTGAAGGCCCCAGAGAATAGCGCCAAACGGCATTCTTCCGGATGATTCTCTTTATGATTATCTGTCGGACCGGGTTTAATTGTGTCTCTATTGTGCGTCATTCTCTGTCAGGAATGACGCGATCAGGGTATGGGTCTTATCCCAACACTGAGTTCGCAGATGTGCCGAGGGCACATGGTCGGCCAGATCCAGAAAAATCGGATCGGCAACAAAATGAACCAGATTCACTTTCGGCACTGTTTCTGCCACAGAGTGGAGATTGACCGGGCTATCATCCAGAAACCAGATGGGCGCCTTGGTTTTCTCCTCAATATGGGCAAGGGCAGGGCCTTTGGCTCCGGTATTGGTGACAACCGGAAAATGCAGGTCGTGCCCCGCGAGGCATGCGATGCGGGCGTCCCGGTATTCGGCGGGCATGTTGGTCAGGAACAGGATGTCGGCGTGCTGTGAAAGCCGGTTCAATGCCGAAACAGCCCCGTCCACCGGAGATTGGGTGTGGGCTTCAACCTCGAAGTAACTGTGAATCATTGCAAAAACGGTTTCATCAGGCGCGTCGGGCCCACCATCCAGGGACCGGATGTTTCCGGTCAACTTGAATATTTCTTCCTTGAAACCGTATCCATGCTGGCCGAAATGCGCCTCCAAGGGCCGGACAAAGTGCAACACCACTTCGTCGACATCACATACGATCACCGGGCGGTCCGAAAAAATTATATCTTTCAGCTGTTTGTGGGTGGTTTCGGACAGAATGATTCATATCTCCTATAAGAGGGTCTATTGCGGAATCGGTCCGCTCAATTGCCTATGAGCGTCGATGATGGTTTCGGCTTTAATGTTGTTGTTTTCAGAAAAAGTCAGCAAGAGTGCTTCATTCTGCATCATATAATCCAATACGCCTGCAAGAAAGCCGGGCGACGCTGCCGCTTCACGAATCTTGTCCGGGGCCAGTCCGGTAATAGACAGGAATCGCTCCAGAACTTCCTTGTCCTGAGCCAGATGACCAAGTGCCTGAATGGCCAAAGCCTCTGCGAATTCCGTATCATTGCCGTACACGACTGACGTACCTTTCATAAAATCGGGTGTTGTAAAGGAAATTCTGATATCTGGAAGATGAAAATTCTAGCTGCGTGAGTCCTACCATGATCCGCGAGATGCGCAATATTCTCGTATTCTGTTTAGGTAAACTTAGGGAATTATTTGGATAATTGATGACACAGAACATTCTTATTGTAGAAGACAACGAATTGAACATGAAGCTGTTCAACGATCTTCTGGAAGCCCATGGCTACACGACGTTGCAAAGCCGCAATGGGATGGAAGCGTTTGAATTGGCAAGGCAGCACAAGCCGGACCTTGTGTTGATGGATATTCAGTTGCCCGAGGTTTCGGGTCTGGAAGTCATCAAATGGCTCAAGGAAGATGACGAGTTGTGCGGCATTCCGGTGATTGCTGTCACCGCATTTGCAATGAAGGGAGATGAAGACAGGATTCGTGAAGCTGGCTGTGAGGCGTATTTGTCCAAGCCGATCTCAGTCGCTAATTTTTTGGATGTTGTCAGCCAATACCTGCCAGTCGCAAATGACTAGGCGGGTTTTTCGGGCGGGCGCTTTGTAGAGTAGAACAGAATACGAGTATGTCGATTCGAGTTTTGGCAGTCGATGATCTTCAGGCGAATCTGAAGCTTCTTTCTGCCCGTTTAACTGCTGAGTATTATACCGTGAAAACCCTTTCAGCGGGGTTGGACACGCTGGAGTATTGCCGCAACCACCCAGTGGATGTGGTGCTGCTGGATATTGTGATGCCCGGCCTTGACGGCTTTGAAACCTGCCGCGCCCTGAAGTCCGATCCCATTACCCGTGATATTCCCATTATCCTGCTGACGGCTCTCAAGGATGAGACCTCCCGTATCAAGGGCCTCAATGCCGGCGCAGATGATTTTCTTTCCAAACCTGTCAATGACATTGCGCTGATCAGCCGGATTCGCAATTTGGCATCACAAAAGCAAACGCTGGAAGATATGCGCACCCACAGCATGAATGCATTTCGCAAGGATGCAGACACAGGTGCTGATGGTGAAGGTTTTGCCGAGGGGGACGAATCCTTTGATGATGGCCGCAATGGACAAATTCTGGTCTTCGATGATGATCAAACTTCTTCAGATAAAATCTTCAGAAGCCTGTCATCTGAGCAGGGGATCAAGACGGTCTCCACTGAAGAGGCTGCCTATGCGGCCTTGAATGTCAGTGATTGGGATGCCGTCATCGTCTCTCTGGATGTCAGGTCGTCTGATCCGCTTTCCTTTCTGTCCAAATTGAAAGCGCCACTGGAGCATCGTCACTTGCCGACGCTCGTGGTTGCCAAACCGGAAGACGAGAAACGGCTTCAACGCAGTTTTAATCTGGGGGCCACCAATTATGTCATTGCGCCATACCCGGAGCGTGAACTGGCTGCCCGCATGCGCCGTGAGGTGTATCGACACCGCATGCTCCGTGAGTTGCGCCTGGAGGTGGAAAACACACTTGAGCTGGCCGTTATCGATCCGCTCACAGGCCTGCAGAATCGACGGTTCCTGGAGCGTCAGATGTCCACGCTGATTGACCAGTCTTTGCGCTACCAGCGCGATCTGTCTGTGATGATCATGGACATCGATAAATTCAAAGCCATCAATGACGTTCATGGTCATGCTGTCGGAGATGTGGTGCTGAAGGAAATCTCGCATCGTATCCGACGCAGTCTGCGTGGGTCTGATCTTGCCTGCCGGTTTGGCGGCGAAGAGTTTGTCTGTGTTCTGGCTGAAACAGAGTTGGATGTGGCGTTTTTGGCTGCAGAAAGACTGCGAAAAGAAATTGAGTCCGTTCCATTCATCATCAATGATGACGGTTCTCAGATTACAGTCACTGCCAGTTTTGGGATCACCCAATTCAAGGGGCGCAAGGATTCAGCAGATGCGATGCTGAAACGCTCTGATGAAGCGCTGTATCGTGCCAAGGAATCCGGCCGTAACCAGGTTGTTTCCAAAGCCGCCTGACGCGTCTTCAGTTCGTTTCCAGCACAACAATTTTCCACAACAAAAAACACCGCAGGATTTCAATCATGCGGTGTTTTACAATCTGAAATCTGCCCTGAGGCAGCAGAAGCTATTTGATTTTGGCTTCTTTGAATTCAACGTGCTTGCGGACAACCGGGTCATATTTCCGCTGTGTCAGCTTCTCAGTCATTGTGCGTGAGTTCTTTTTCGCAACATAGAAATAGCCGGTGTCGGCCGTGCTGACGAGACGAACTTTGATGGTGGTGGCCTTTGCCATGTTCTCATTCCTTGGAAATGCTATCTATCGGGCGCAGAACCGCCGCTTTGAGCGCGCAAACTACTCATAAAGTAGAGAAAGTCAAGCCGACGCGTGGTCTGTTGCCGTCAAACATGACAAATACCGCATATTGTCATAATTTTTGCATCTTAATCCTCATTGCCCGGCGTCTGCGACGGTGCCTTCACGTCCCCGAACATCAAAATCGTGAATTGCAGGACACCGCGTTGGAGCCGTTCGAAGATCACATATGATTCGATGGGTTTTGTCCAAAATTCCTGTGCAGTTCCCTGGAACAGCTCATGCCAAATGGCGGCGATGCCTGCCATGATGGAATCCGTAGACTGGAACAGGCTGATCGTCGCGCAGCTGGATGCTGCCTTCAGCGGCAACGCGGGCTGACACATCGTCGAGAACCAGCTTGGTGATGTTTGGCACTTTGTAGCCATCGGTATGACCCAATGGAATCCAGGACAATTCACTGAGTTCGTCGGTTGGGCTCTCAGGAAGTTCCAGAGTGATAGCAGCGCGCGGCACAGTGAAAAAGCGCGTGTCATAGCGGCGTATCAGGCCGGGTGGTGTAACCGCGCGGGCGACGTAGCGTAGCGGCTTCAGATCAGGCACCAGACCATGCTCCAGAAACGGGGTCCATGCGTTATTAGCTGCGGTGGTCTTGTCCGCCGGGGGCTCGCCAATCAGCATGCCGACTTCTTCAAACGTCTCACGAATGGCTGCCAGGGCGAACGCACGGGCCCGTCTGTGCGTGGCAAGGCTTCTCAGCCCCGTAGACATCAGCCGTTGAAGAGTTGGCGCTGTCAGGTCGTCGTGGAAGGGCGCATGATTGTCCGGCCTGTCCACGCGACCGCCGGGAAAGACAAAAACGTTGGGCATGAAGATGTGGGCCTTGTGACGGCGGCCCATCAGAACATGCGGGCGCCCATTCTGCTCATCGAGAATCAGCAGAGTACCGGCAGGCTTGGGTTTTACCACTGGATGAGAGCGCTGCTCACCAGCCACTTCAGACGATTGTTCAGTTCTGAGGGATTTGGCCATCTGCGACATCTTCACCATCGAAGCCATGCATCCGATTGGCCCATTGCAGGCCAATTGTTGCGCCTTTGAGCGGCTGAAGAATCCAGAAGGAGAGAACGATGGTCATGGGAACCCAGAGCGCCATGTGAATCCAGATTTCCGGATGATACATTTTCTCCACGATCAGCATGGCCGCAACCACGATGTGGCCGACTATGAAGATTGTGAAATAGGGAGGTGCATCATCAGCTCTTTGGTGAAACAACTCCTCATTACAGTGAGAGCAAGTGTCGTTCACTTTTAGATATTTATGGAACAGTTTGCCGGTTCCGCAATTCGGGCATTTTCCAGCCAGGCCTCGACGCATCGCCGGCCAGACAGCACGCTTTTGGTCTGCTGTCGGATGAAGCGGGGTTGTGATGTCTATGCTGCTCATATGATTTCCACTATCTCCTGCCACCACGCTTGGGCGCCGTACCAGGCTTCTTGCGACGAGTTTTCTGTTTTCGGCCGGGTCGTTGGCTTGCCGATGTACCTGATTTAGTACCTTCGGACAGCATTTCAAACCGAAGCGCTCCTGCAACGGGTGCCGCTTCGACCAGTTTTACCTCAACCGAGTCGCCAATACGATAGCGTTCACGGCTCTTTTCGCCAATCAGGGCATGCTGTGCTTCATCGAAAAAGAAATAATCGGAGCCCAGTTTTGAAATGGGAATAAAGCCGTCTGCACCGGTTTCATTCAATTTGACGAAAAGCCCAACCTTGGTAACGCCGGATATGCTGCCCTGGAAACGGGCGCCGATCTGATCAGACAGATGGGCTGCAATCAGTCGGTCAACCGTATCGCGTTCAGCCAGCATGGCCCGGCGCTCGGCAGCGGAGATCTGTGTTGCGATTTCTTCCAGCCGGGTTTCGAAGCCTGGCTGCAGCCCGCCTTCGCCAAGACCCAAAGCGCTGACCAGGGCGCGATGTACAATCAGATCCGCATAGCGCCGGATAGGCGAGGTGAAATGGGCGTAGCGCCGTAAATTCAAACCAAAATGACCGAGATTGGCAGGGCTGTAGGCGGCCTGGCTTTGCGAGCGCAGGACAACCTGATTGACGACCGTTTCATGCTCCGTTTCAGCAACGCGGGCCAGAATGTCGTTGAAATGATGAGGCCTGATATTGCCGTCTTTGCTCAAATTGATCTCAAGCGAACGCAAGAACTCCCTGAGTGTCTCCAGCTTTTCCAGTGATGGCGCTTCATGGACGCGATACATCAATGGGGACTTTTTCTCTTCCAGACTTTCAGCAGCCGCAACATTGGCCTGAATCATGAATTCTTCGATGAGCTTGTGCGCAGTCAATCGTTCGGGAACCAGAACCCGGTCCACAGTGCCGTCTTCTTTCAGCAGAATTTTACGTTCCGGCAAATTCAGGTCCAGCGGCGCGCGACTGTCACGACCTTTCAGAACCGTGTTGTAAGCGTTCCAGAGCGGATGCAGGATGGTTTCGACAATGGGAGCCGTCTTGTCATCAGTTTGCCCGTCTACAGCGCTCTGAGCCTGCTGATAGGAGAGGCGAGCGGCCGAGCGCATCATGATCCGATAAAAACTGTGGGTTTTCTTGTGGCCGCTGGCGTCAAATGTCATTTTGACGGCCAGGGCAGGCCGCTCGACACCTTCGCGCAGGGAGCACAAATCGTTTGAAATCCGCTCCGGCAACATGGGCACAACCCGGTCCGGGAAATAGACCGAATTGCCGCGCAGCAATGCTTCCTCATCAAGTGCCGTGTCAGGGCGCACATACCAGGACACATCCGCAATTGCGACAGTTACGATAAAACCATCTGCATTGGCGGGGTCCGGGTCGGATTCGGCAAACACCGCATCATCATGATCCTTGGCATCTGCCGGATCGATGGTGATCAGCGGCACTTCGCGCCAGTCTTCACGCCCCTTCAAAGGCGCAGCCTTCGCAGCTTCTGCTTCGGCCAGCACACGTTCCGGGAAAATGTGCGGAATGTTATGGGCGTGCAGCGCAATCGCACTGACCGCTTTCTCATTGGTCATGTCGCCAATGACATCGAGAATGCGGGCAACTGGCAAACCATAGCGCGCCGGTTTGTCGATGCGCACGGAGATCAGATCGCCTTTTTTGGCCTTGGCAGCGTCATCTGCGTGGACAGGCACTTCCCTCTGCTTCTTGTCGATCGGGATCAGGCGTGCATTGCCTTCGCCGTCAAAACCCAGAATGCCAAGGGTTGGCCCGCGTTCCTTTTCCAGAACGCGGATAACTTTGCCGATGTGGGTCGGCTGGCCTGCAGACGCGTTTTCTTCGGGTGTCAGCTTGGTCAATACACGATCACCGACGCCAGGCGCAGGACCTCTGTCGCGGGAACTGCGATTTATCAGGACCAGTGGAGAGGGGCCGTCTTCGGCTTCATCCCAACTTGTGGGCTTTGCCAGCAATTCGCCATCCGCATCACGACCAAAAATATGCAGCACCGTAACAGACGGAACTTCGCCCGGGCGGCTCAGTTTCTTGCGACGGCGCACCAGCGAGCCATCTTCGGCCATTTCTGCAAGAAGGCGTTTCAGACCAATGCGGCTTGCGCCCTTGATGTTGAATGCCTTGGCGATTTCACGTTTGCCGGAGCGGCCAGGATTTTCGGCAACAAAGCGCAGCACATCATCCTTGCTCGGCAGGTGATCGAAGTCTGAGCTACTCTTTTTTGCCAATGATCATTCTTCCTTGGGGGCTGGTTTTTTCTTGGGTGCAGCCTTCTTTTTTGCCGCTGGTTTTTTCGCGGCTGGCTTTTTAGCTGCAGGCTTCTTGGCAGCAGGTTTTTTCTTAGCCGCCGGCTTCTTTTTGCCTTTGGCTGCGCGCTCATTCACCAGTTCAATGGCTTCTTCCAGCGTGACGGCTTCCGGTTCCTTGCCCTTCGGCAAAGTCGCATTGACCTTGCCCCATTTGGCATAGGGGCCATAGCGACCGTCATGGACTGTGATCTTGCCACCATCCGGGTGTTCACCCAACTCTTTCAAGGCAGCAGCGGCCCCACGTCGTCCGGGACCCTTGGCTGCCTTATCTGCAATCGCAGCAACAGCGCGGTTGATGCCAACTGAGAACACTTCGTCTTCGCTTTCCAGATTGGCATATGCGCCATCATGCAACACGAAGGGACCATAGCGGCCAATACCGGCCACAATTGGTTTGCCGGTTTCCGGGTGGTCGCCGACAGGGCGTGGCAGAGATAGCAACGCCAGTCCCTTTTCCAGATCCATGGCCTGCAATGACCAGGTTTTCGGCAGGCTTGCGCGTTTGGGTTTGGCTTCTTCGCCCAATTGTACATAGGGGCCAAAGCGTCCGGTGCGGGCTGTGATCATCAGCCCGGTTTCGGGGTCTTCGCCAAGCTCGATGATGGCGTTTTCGGCTTCGCCATCATTTTTTCCTGCCTGACCCAATTGTTTGGTGAAACGGCATTCAGGATAATTGGAACAGCCGATGAAGGCACCAAATTTTCCAACTTTCAGGCTGATACGGCCATCATCGCAAGTCGGGCATTTGCGCGGGTCTGAACCATCTTCCTTCGCCGGGAAAATATGTGGCCCCAGCAATTCGTTGAGCGCATCCAGAACCTGCGTGATGCGCAATTCCTTGATTTCGTCCACACTGGTTGAAAACTGACCCCAAAAATCATTCAGGACCTGACGCCAGTCCAGCTTCCCATCCGACACACGGTCAAGCTGTTCTTCCAGCTGGGCTGTGAAATCATATTCCACATAGCGTTTGAAGAAGCCTTCCAGGAACGCTGTGACAATGCGGCCCTTATCGTGGGGAACCAGACGTTTTTGATCCATCTCCACATAGTCGCGTTCTCGCAACACGGCGAGTGTCGAAGCGTAGGTAGATGGGCGTCCAATGCCCAGCTCTTCCATCTTGCGAATGAGCGTGGCTTCCGTGTAGCGGGGGGGAGGCTCAGTGAAATGTTGACTGGCAGCAATGCTGTCCCGTGTCAGGTCCTCACCGACCTTGACCGCTGGCAAACGGCCTTCAGCTTCCTCGTCTTCATCGTCACGGCCTTCCTGATAGAGCTTCAGGAAACCATCAAACCGCATCACAGTGCCGGTGGCGCGCACGGTTGCGCTTTTGCCGGATCCATTTGCCATGATATCGACCGTTGTGCGTTCCATCTCCGCAGACAGCATCTGGCTGGCCATGGTGCGCTTCCATATCAGCTCGTAAAGCCGTGCCTGATCGGTTTCCAGCCGTTTTGCGAGTTCTGCCGGGTGACGGGCCAAAGAGGTCGGGCGGACCGCCTCATGCGCTTCCTGTGCGTTTTTGGCCTTGGTGAAATATTTGCGTGGAACTTCCGGCAAATACTCTTTGCCGAATTCTGAGCCGATTTGTGTTCTGACCTCGGCAACCGCCTCTGGTGCCATGTCCACACCGTCGGTTCGCATATAGGTGATGAGACCGGTGGTCTCGCCGCCAATATCCACGCCTTCATAGAGCCGCTGCGCCACTTGCATGGTGCGCGAGGCTGAAAAGCCGAGTTTTCTGGACGCATCCTGCTGCAGTGTTGACGTTGTAAAGGGAGGCTGCGGATTGCGCTTGTGCGGTTTTGCCTCAACACTGGCTATTGTGAAGCTTGCCGTTTCGAGCATCGCTTTGATGGTGTTGGCTTCATCACCACTGTCAATCGTCAGGCGCTGAATTTTCTTGCCTTCATATTCGACAAGTCGCGCCTTCAGATCTTCGCGAAAACTGGTTTTCAGCGCAGCTTGAATGGACCAGTATTCCTGCGGCTTGAAAACCTCAATTTCCATTTCCCGTTCGCAGACGAGACGCAGGGCAACAGATTGCACGCGGCCCGCGGATCGCGCCCCCGGCAGTTTGCGCCACAGCACCGGTGACAGGGTGAATCCAACCAGATAATCCAGTGCGCGGCGCGCCAGATAGGCTTCGACAAGATCGGCATCAATCTCGCGCGGATTTTTCATCGCTTCCAGAATCGCGCTTTTGGTAATGGCATTGAACACCACACGCTGAACCGGCTTGTCCTTGAGGACTTTCTTGTCGCGCAGAATCTGCAGCACATGCCAGGATATGGCTTCGCCTTCGCGATCCGGATCGGTTGCGAGTATCAGACGGTCTGCGGTTTTCACTGCTGCCGTTATTTCGCTGATCCGTTTTTTGGCCTTCGCGTCAATTTCCCAACTCATCGCAAAATCTTCGTCAGGACGCACTGACCCATCCTTTGCAGGTAGATCGCGGACATGGCCGTAGGAGGCCAATACCTGATAGTTTGAGCCGAGATATTTATTGATGGTCTTCGCCTTTGCGGGCGATTCAACGATGACCAGATCCATGAAGGTGCCTGTCTGTTACGCAAAATTTTTGAGGGCAGACCAAGGATAAGGCCCGCCATTTGATCGATTGTCCGCATGTCACATGGTCGGAAGAAACCGATTGGTCAAGCCCCAACTGACATTACGGCAGACAAAGATTGGTTCCAGATTGGACGAGATCGCGTTGCCACCACTGGTGGAATGCAATCATTTTGAATGTGTTTTGCTGTTCCATTCAATCGATCAGGGACACTTTGTTTCCCGGATGTCTGGCCAGGCGTCCGGCAAGGTCCAATTCAAGCAGGACAAGATAGACCGCACCGCTGGTGATGCCGGTTACACGGATCAACTCGTCGGTTTCAACGGGTGCCATTCCCAAAGCATCCAGAATCAGACTGCGATCTGTGTCCGATGGATCGTGGACGTTTTCAGATGGGCTTTCCTGCAGGCCGGTGCCTGTTGGCATTGGCTGGTCGGTGCCGTGCAGGGGACGCAATGCATCCAGGACATCCTTGGCTTCGGTCACCAGTGTGGCTCCTTGCTTGATAAGCCGGTTCGGCCCGGCAGCTCTTGGGTCGAGCGGTGAGCCGGGCACTGCAAAGACCTCACGGTTCTGTTTCAGGGCAAGGTTGGCGGTGATCAGCGAGCCAGAGCGTTTCACTGCCTCCACGATGATGGTCCCCAGAGACAGGCCGGACACAATGCGGTTGCGGCGCGGAAAATCCTGCGCGCGTGCTGTCCAACCCAGTGGCTTTTCACTGAGAAGGCAGCCTGTTGCCGTGATTTGTTCTGAAAGTGATTCATGTTCAGGTGGGTAGATGCGGTCCAGTCCGCCTGCCAGCACGGCCACTGTTCCGGTCTCCAGTGCTGCTTCATGTGCAACGCCATCAATGCCACGGGCAAGGCCTGAGGCAATGCAATAGCCAGCCTGACCCAGATCACGTGCCAGCTTGACCGTCATTTTACGCCCAATGACAGAGCAATTGCGCGCGCCAACAATGGCAATCATCGGTTTTTCGAGTGCGGACAACTGGCCTTTTACAAGAATCACCGGCGGCGCGTCGTCGATGGCACGCAGCCATGTCGGGTAACCGGGCTCGCCCATGGCGATCAATGTGATGCCGAGTTGTGCAGCCTGTTCGAGTTCCGCTTCAATGTCCTTGAGGTCTGCAATGCGGATGCGTTTGGCTGCGCCACCGCGTTTTGCCAAAGCGGGCAGGGCGTCGATCGCCTGTTCGGCGCTGCCAAAATGATTGATGAGATCGCGAAATGTGGATGGGCCAATTTGTTCGCTGCGAATAAGGCGCAACCAGTGAAAGCGCTGCTGGTCGGTCAGTGCAACTTCCGACCCGTAAGGGTCGTCGAACAGGCTCACTTCTTGTCGGTGGCCTTGGCGCCACTAATCCGGCTTTCTGTTCCTTTCAGCAATCGCCCGATATTCTGGTGATGCTTGATCCACAATATAAGGGTCAGCAGCGCATAGAGTTCGACAAATTGCCAACGCCCCATCAGTGCGGTGAAAAGGATCACCAATATGGAGCTGACGAGCGCAGCGAGTGAAGAGTAGCGCGTTACAAAGGCTAAAATCAGCCAGGACGCAGCGAAGACCAGGGCTGAGGGCCAATACAGGCCAAGTGTGATGCCAATGAAGGTCGCAACGCCTTTGCCACCCTTGAATTTCAGCCAGACCGGGAAAAGATGGCCCATAAATGCGCCAAGCCCTGCCAGAACGGCTGCATCGACTCCAAATCGATAGGCGATCAGAACAGCGATTGTTCCTTTCAGCCCATCGCCCAGCACGGTCATTGCCGCCAGCTTCTTGCTGCCTGTGCGCAAGACATTGGTGGCGCCGATATTGCCCGAGCCGATTTTTCTGACATCGCCAAGCCCGGCAAACCGGGTCAGGAGATAGCCGAAGGGTATGCTGCCCAGCAGATAGCCAAAGGCGAGTGCGGCCACAAAGTATGGCCAGGACAAGGCCCAGTTGATTGGATCAGGCATAATGATACTTACCAGTACATGTTATCATGCGGTAATCATGCCCGTAATAATGCCGATGGGGCAAGTGACAGATTTATGGTGTTGAAACGCCTGTCTATGAAACCTGCAATAAATCGAGCCTATCGACCATTGCACCACTTGTTTCAGGCTGCGGCTTCCTTTAACTGAAACCAACGAAAAAATGATGCAGGCGAGCACTTAAAATGAGTTTGATCGACACACGCACACCCGACCCGAAAAAATTCATCCCCGGCGCGACCGGTGATTGGGAGGTTGTTCTTGGACTGGAGGTCCATGCGCAAGTTCTATCAAATTCAAAACTGTTTTCCGGCGCAGCCGCTGCCTTTGGTGGTGAGCAGAATGATCATGTGAGCTTTGTGGACGCGGCCATGCCCGGCATGCTGCCTGTGATCAATGAAGAATGTGTGCGTCAGGCCGTGCGAACCGGCCTTGGCCTGAAGGCACAGATCAACAAGCGTTCCGTATTTGCGCGCAAGAATTACTTCTATCCCGATCTGCCGCAGGGCTATCAGATTTCGCAATTCGATCAGCCGATTGTCGGCGAGGGGATCATCCATCTGGATATGCCCGATGGCCCGGTCGAAATCGGGGTCGAGCGGCTGCATCTGGAGCAGGATGCGGGCAAGAGCTTGCATGATCAGCATCCATCGATGAGCTATGTGGATCTCAACCGGTCCGGTGTCGCGTTGATGGAGATTGTCTCCAAGCCTGATTTGCGGTCTTCCGATGAAGCCAAAGCCTATATTGCCAAATTGCGCTCTATCCTGCGCTATCTTGGAACCTCTGATGCGGATATGGAAAAAGGCAATCTGCGGGCAGATGTAAACGTCTCCGTCCGCCGCCCGGGTGGGGAGTTTGGCACGCGTTGCGAAATCAAGAACGTCAATTCCATCCGCTTTGCCGGACAGGCCATTGAATATGAAGCTCGTCGCCAGATCGCGATTCTGGAAGATGGTGGCAAGATCGATCAGGAAACGCGTCTTTTTGACTCGGTCAAGGGTGAAACACGCTCCATGCGCTCCAAAGAAGAAGCGCATGATTATCGCTATTTTCCGGATCCCGATCTGCTGCCTCTGGAATTTGATCAGGCCTATGTGGATGCATTGGCAGCTGATCTGCCGGAATTGCCGGATGAGAAAAAAGCCCGTTTTATCAGTGATTACGGACTGACGGTTTATGACGCCGATATTCTGGTTGTTGAACGCCAATCCTGCGATTATTTTGAAGATGTGGCCAAGGGGCGTGATGCCAAGATCGCGGCCAACTGGGTGATCAATGAATTGTTCGGCAGGCTGAACAAGGAAGGCAAGTCCATTGATGCCAGCCCGATTTCAAGCGCGCAGCTTGGCGGTATGATTGATCTGATTGGCAATGACACGATTTCCGGCAAGATTGCCAAGGACGTATTCGAAATACTCTGGACTGAAGGTGGCGATCCGGCGGAGATTGTTGAAAGCCGCGGCATGAAACAAGTTACCGACCTCGGTGCCATCGAAGCTGAAATCGACGCCATTATCGCAGCCAATCCTGAAAAGGTTGAGCAGGCCAAGGAAAAGCCCGGACTGTTGGGCTGGTTCGTCGGACAGGTGATGAAAGCCACCGGTGGCAAGGCAAATCCGAAGGCCGTGAATGATCTGCTGCGTCAGAAGATCGGCATAGAATAGGTTCGGCGGGTCTGTCGAAGCAATGGGTTCTACACCTCACTGGTCAAAATTGGTGGGGAACCCGTTTGCGGTTCGCGTAACTACCAAAGCCTCTTCCAACCGCATCACAGTGGAAGAGTTGGAAGATGGCTCCCGGCTCGTGCGGGTATATGTGACGACGGTCCCGGAGAACGGCAAGGCCAATCAGGTTGTTATCAAGCTGTTGGCCAAGGAGATGGGGTTGGCCAAATCGTCACTCATGATCATCAGGGGCCAGACTGACCGGAACAAGCTGGTTCGCATCAGCGACTGAGCCTCCATTCCACACATAATTTCCATTTGTCAGTTCTGCGGCTTGCAAAAATGTTGCGGTGCGGTATCAATTTCATATGGAAAACTTTACTTACGCCACACCGGCACCTTCAGTTGGCTCGTCCAAGCACTTTCCAAAACGTTTGAGAGAGGGGCTGCAGCAATTGTTGCGAGCGATCTATCCCGAGCATGATCAACAGGATTTATTGGATCAGGCATTAATCGCATTCTGGCCGGATGGAAACCTGCCCAGGCAGCGATCCAGAATGGCCGCCAATACGCTGTGGAGCGAGAAGGACAGCTATGTCATCACCTATGGCAATACATTCATTGATGGCGAGCACAAGCCGCTCGATCTGCTGCATGATTTTCTTGAAAGCCGGTTGAAGGACAGTGTTACTGGAGTTCACATTCTGCCCTATTTTCCGTTCACTTCGGATGACGGATTTGCCATTACGGATTATTACTCGGTCAACAGCGTGCTGGGCGCGTGGGAAGATATTGAGCGGATTTCCCAAAACTTCCGGTTCATGTCTGATCTGGTCATCAATCACTGTTCCAGCCAGAGCGGTCTTTTCCATGAATATCTGCTCGGCCATGAGCCATATGATAAATTCTTCTTTGAAGCCTCGCCAGATGATGATCTGACCGCTGTTGTCAGGCCGCGAGCCCACCCTTTGCTGAGGCAGGTGGAGACAGCCAACGGGCCCAAACATGTCTGGTGTACATTCAGTCATGATCAGGTCGACTTCGATTTTCGCAATCCGCAGGTGCTGTTCGAGTTTTTGCGGATTCTCCGATTTCATATCTCGAAAGGTGTGAAAACCCTGCGGCTGGATGCCATTGCCTTCCTGTGGAAGGAAGTCGGGACGTCCTCCATTCACTTGCAGCAGACCCATGAAGTCGTGCGGTTGATGCGACTGCTGGCAGATTACAATGAAAGCTCGCTGATCCTGATCACCGAAACCAATGTTCCGAATTTCGAGAATCTGAGCTATTTCGGCAATCGCAATGAAGCGCATGTTGTCTATAATTTTTCATTGCCGCCGTTGCTGCTGCACGCGCTGCTGAACGGCACCTCCAGACATCTGAGCGCCTGGCAGATGACCATGCCGCCCGCGCAGTTGGGGTGTACCTATTTCAACTTCACAGCTTCTCATGACGGAATCGGTGTGCGCCCTGCGGAAGGTCTGCTGGATGACGATGATATTGACGGCATGATTGAAACCGTGAAACGGTTTGGCGGCCTTGTCAGCATGCGTCAGACAGCTGATCGGGGTCCGCGCCCCTATGAAATCAACATTGCGCTGTATGATGCGCTCCAAGGCACTGTCAAAGGCGAAGATCAGTGGAATTTCGAACGGTTCCTGTGCAGTCAGACCATCGCGATGGGCCTTGAGGGCATTCCGGGATTTTACATTCATTCACTGCTTGCCACGTCGAACGATCATGAAGGTGTTGAAAAAGCTGGCCATAATCGCGCCATCAACCGACATCGCTGGCATTACCCTGATCTGCTGGCCGCACTGGATGATGAAACCAGCATTCATGCGCGCGTTTTCACCGCGATGAAACGGCTGATTGATATCCGTTCAAAACAGCCCGCGTTTCACCCCAATGCGACCCAGTTCACATTGCAGCTTGGTGATGGTGTGTTCGGGTTTTGGCGACAGAGTCTGGATCGCTCCCAAAGCATCTTTGCCGTTCATAATTTGACGGATGAAATGATTTCCATACCAGCCATGTCTCTCAACCTGATTGGTGGCGAGGACTGGTCGGATCTGTTGTCAGGAGATGCCATTCAGGCGTTCGGGGATGCAATTGAATTTGCACCCTATCAATGCCGTTGGATTACAAATCGGCCGACAAGAAGATGATGCCCGCAGGGACCTCAAATTTGATCGTTTTTACCGACCTTGATGGCACCTTGCTGGATCATGAAACCTATTCTCATGCGGCTGCGGATGAGGCGCTTGCACTGCTGAAAAGTCGGAAAATTCCACTGATTCTGGCGTCCAGTAAAACAGCTGCCGAGATCGCGCCATTGCGCCACGATTTGGGTTTTGACCAGTGTGAGGCCATTGTTGAAAACGGAGCCGGCCTGTTGCAGCCAGGAACATTCGAAAAGCAGGCGACAGGTGATTACCACCAAATATTGTCGCGACTTGCCGATTTGCCCAGCGCGCTTCGCAGCCAGTTTCGCGGGTTCTCCGACTGGTCGGTTGAAGAGATTGCGGAGCGCACCGGTCTTTCAGTGTCTGCTGCCGAATTGGCTAAAAAGCGCAATTTTTCTGAACCTGGCCTTTGGTCCGGTGACGCGGAGCAATTCAATGTTTTCTGTCGTTTGCTCAAGGATCACGGGCTGGTTGCCCAACAGGGTGGGCGGTTTCTGTCCCTGTCATTTGGTGGCAACAAGGCCGAACAGATGGCCGAGATAAGAAAGCGCCATGAAATTGGCCATAATCCGGTATTTTCAATAGCGCTGGGTGATGCTGAAAATGATGTCGCCATGCTGGAAGCCGCAGACCTTGGTGTCATCATTCCAAACCCGACCCACAAGGGAATTCCCCGTCTGGCGGGGGAGGCGAATGGCAGCATATTCAGGGCAGCATCACCGGGTCCTGTCGGCTGGAACGAATCGATAAAAACCATAATATCTTCAAGAACATAGTCAGGACACCAAATGGCAGACTTTCATCAAAATGGTAGCGTTGCAACGCTTCACAATCTGACTCGCGTGCCGTTGGTTGAGATGGAACGCCAATTGCGGGAGTTTGCCTCAAGACGCAAGGTGACGCTCATACTGCCATCGCTGTTTTCCGAGCTGGAACGGGATGCACTTGCCAAGATTGTCGATGAATTATCTGGTGCTGATTACATCAATCGCATCATCATCGGTCTGGATCAGGCCACTGAGGAACAATACCGCTACGCGCAGAAATATTTCTCCCGTCTGCCGCAACGGTTCGACATTCTGTGGAATGATGGCCCACGTCTGAAAGCGATCCATAATCAACTCGCAGAAGCTGGTCTTGCACCGATGGAGGCCGGGAAGGGGCGGAATTTCTGGTACTGCATCGGTTATGCGCTTGCGGCCCAGGATTCAGATGTTGTGGCGCTGCATGATTGCGACATCATCACCTATTCCCGGGAAATGTTGGCACGTCTGATCTATCCGGTGACAAATCCGGCTTTTCCCTATCAATTCTGCAAGGGCTACTATCCACGGATTGCCGATGGCAAGCTGAATGGCCGTGTCACCAGATTGCTGGTGTCGCCGCTGCTGCTGTCCATTCAAAAAGTCTGTGGCCATCAGGATTATATCGAATATCTGAAGGGCTTCCGCTACCCGCTGGCTGGCGAATTTGCCATGCGGACCAGCATCTTGCCTGACATTCGTATTCCATCTGACTGGGGACTGGAAATCGGTGTTCTGTCGGAAGTCTGGCGCAATCTGTCCAACCGGTCAGTGTGCCAGGTCGATATTTCCGATGCCTATGACCACAAGCATCAGGACCTGTCCAAGGATGATGCCACGAAGGGCCTGTCACGCATGTCGACAGACATTTCCAAGGCGCTGTTCCGCAAACTGGCAACCGATGGAGTCGTGTTCAATCAGGAGACATTCAGAACCATCAAGGCGACCTATTACCGCACCGCGCTTGATCTGATTGAAATGTATTACAATGATGCGCTGATCAACGGGCTGTCGATTGACCGGCATCAGGAAGAGGAAGCTGTCGAACTGTTCGCTGCCAATATCGTGGAAGCCGGGCACATGTTCCTTGAAAACCCGATGGAAACGCCATTCATCCCAAACTGGAGTCGCATCCAGTCTGCAGATCCGGATTTGCTGCGGCACCTGCTGGAAGCTGTTGCTGCTGACGGTATGGACTACAGAGTTTAGGGAGCCGCGTTCGCATCACCGACGCGCTTTGGCCTGGATGCCGGAATTGGCATCCCTAATCTGGGCCTCAAAAAAATGCTTTAGAAACAGCCTTTAACATATTGGGCTGCAGGCCTATTGTGCTGTTTCGAGCTCTGCGGATCGTCGTGGAGTTTCAGGGGCAGGACATGAGGACAATCTATGGCATCACCTCGTTACGACACCGGCATGCAGGTTCGGCGCACGGTTTTGGGCGATGCCCATGTGGACAAGGCCGAGGCTGGAAAAACTGCCTTTGATGCGCCATTTCAGGACATGATTACCGAAGGCGCATGGGGACATGTCTGGTCACGGCCACAGCTGACCTTGCGCGAACGATCCATGATCACGATTGCTCTACTGGCGGCGCTTGGACATGATGAGGAGGTGGCCATGCATGTGCGGGCGACCGCCAACACCGGAGCCAGCCAAGCCGATGTCTGTGAGGCGCTGATGCATGTTGCCATTTATGCTGGTGTTCCGGCGGCCAACCATGCCATCAAGATTGTCAAACAGACTTTTGCCGATATGGATGCCGCGCAATACAAGACAACTTCGGAGGATGGTTGACCATGGCTGATAGTCAAAAAGAGCTGGGAGCTGCCTTCAACAAGCGTGACCGGGATTGGCACCCGGCTGCGGATACGCCAGCCTATCGGAGCACGATCTTGCGATCTCCCAAACAGAAGCTGGTGATGCTGGAACAGAGCCTGTCGGAAACAACCGGGCCGGTCTTTGGCCAGAACGCCATCGGGGCGCTGGATCATGATTTGATCCAGAATTTTGCACAACCTGGTGAAAGCCCGATTGGCGAGCGCATCATTGTGCATGGCCATATATTGGACGAAAATGGCAGGGGCGTACCGAATGCGCTGCTGGAAGTCTGGCAGGCTAATGCAGGCGGGCGCTATCGGCACAAGAATGACAGCTATCTTGCACCACTTGACCCGAATTTCGGCGGTTGTGGACGGCTGTTGTCTGATGAGAACGGGTATTATTCGTTCCGAACCATAAAGCCGGGACCCTATCCATGGCCGAATGGCGGCAATGACTGGCGGCCTGCCCATATTCATTATTCGCTGTTTGGCAGTGGCTTTGCCCAACGTCTGATTACACAGATCTATTTCGAAGGTGACCCGCATATTGCGCTGTGTCCCATCCTGAATTCCATCAATGATCCGAAAGCGATCGATCAGTTGGTCGCGCGTCTTGATATGGAGCATACGGTGCCGATGGACATCAGGGCCTATCGGCTGAATATGATCTTGCGGGGCCGTGATTCCACCATGTTTGAAAACCGGATGGAGGGCAATTGATGTCACAGGCACCAAATTTGAAAGAAAGTCCATCACAGACCGCTGGTCCCTATGTTCATATCGGTTGCACACCAAATTTCGTCGGCATTTCAGGCGTCTATGAGGAAGATGCGGGCCGGGGGATGTTGTCTGACGAGACCAAAGGGGAACGCATTCACATTCGTGGCCGGATTTTTGACGGGGCCGGGGATATCGTGAAAGATGGTCTGATCGAGATATGGCAGGCGGATGCAGAGGGGCTCTACAACAGCCCTGATGAGACCCGTGGCACGGCAGACCCGGCATTCCCCGGTTGGGGGCGTCAGCCGACTGATCTTGAAAGGGGGGATTTTGTCTTCGACACTATTCGGCCGGGACGCGTACCAGCTTCGGATGGGCGCATGCAGGCACCGCATATTTCGCTTTGGATTGTTGCGCGCGGTATCAATATCGGGCTTTCGACAAGGCTTTATCTCGCCGACGAAGCGGAGGCCAATGCGCAAGACCCTGTGCTGGCCAGCATTGCCGATCCAATGCGCCGGGAAACGCTGCTGGCGGTACGCGAGGGAGACGGTTTTGTGTTTGATATCCGCTTGCAGGGCGACCGGGAAACCGTCTTTTTTGATGTTTGATATGTTTTGCCGAGAAGCTGAGGCCTTTTGTGTTTGAACATGCGTTGCTTGGGGAACTGTTGGGCGACGAAGCTGTCGCGAAAGCCTTTTCGGGACAGGTTTTCCTCGGCCATTTCAGCCGGTTTGAAATTGTGCTCACCGAGGCGCTTGCCGCCCATGGGCTGATCGACAGTGACAGTGCCGAGGCGATCATTGCAGGGTGCCGTTCCTTTACACCGGATATTCAAAAAATCCGCACGGAGACTGTCACCGATGGGCTGGCGGTTCCGGCTTATGTCCGTCAGTTGAAGGCGCATATCGGGGAGCCGCATCAAAAAGATGTTCATCTGGGAACCACCAGTCAGGATCTGATTGATACGGCGCTTGCGCTCAGTTTGCATGGTCTCAATGAGATTTTCCGACATGATATCAATCGACTGCGGGATTCTTTGCAGGATTTGAATCATGCGCATGGACCCAACCGCTTGATGGGCCGCACACGCATGCAGGCCGCATTGCCCATGACAGTTGGCGATCGCATCAGCGCCTGGCAGGCTCCGCTGGAGCGGCATCAGAGCCGATTGGAGACGATTGGCCCTGCTGTTTGTGTGCTTCAGTTGGGCGGCGCTGTTGGCACCAATCATGTGTTTGGGGACAAGGCGGAGGCGATTGCCGGGGAAATGGCAGCGTCACTGGAATTGGGGAAGCCCTCAAAACAATGGCACACGGGGCGGGATAATCTGGTCGATTACGCCAACTGGCTGTCAATGGTGACTGGCACGCTCGGGAAGGTCGGGCAGGATGTCTGCCTGATGGCACAACAGGGCATTGATGAAATCACGCTTGAAAGTGGTGGACGTTCGTCCGCAATGCCGCACAAACAAAATCCGATAGCTGCAGAAACGCTTGTGACCTTGGCGCGCTTCAATGCGGTTCAGATATCAGCCATGCATCATGCGCTGGTTCATGAACAGGAACGCTCTGGAAGTGCCTGGGCGCTGGAATGGATGATACTGCCCAAAATGTGCGAGGCCACGGCCTGCGCGCTGAAAACAGCCAATCGTCTGGCTGGTCAGATATCAGGTATGGGGCAGGTGGTTTCGCAGTAACGCCGCGACAGAAGCCTTCGGCAACGCCATAATGGCAATAGTTTCGACCAATGTAGGAATGGAGAAATTCGATATGAAAGTCATGATTGCATGCAGGTCCATAGCCATTGGCGAAACGATAACTTGCCGTGGTGGCGACAGAAGAAACGGTGACTGATTCATGAGCAAAATTCTGTGTATCGGGCTTAATCCATCGGTTGATATCTCTTGCACTGCGGATATGGTTGAACCCGTCCACAAAGTGCGCACCAGAGGTGCAAAATATGACCCCGGCGGCGGTGCCATCAATGTTGCGCGGGTTATTGGTGTCCTTGGAGGCGAGTCGGTTCTTGCCTATCTGAGTGGCGGTACGACCGGTTCGATGTTTGAAGCGCTGTTGAACAATTATGAGATCATCCACAAGCGTTTCGAGATGCAAGGACCCGTGCGTGTTGCCTTCATGGTGCGCGAAGAAAGCACTGGTCTTGAATACAGGTTTGTTCCTGAAGGCCCGGACATCAGCCCGGGAGAACTTGAACCATTGCTTGATTTCGTCGCGCATTTTGACGGCGACTATTTCGTCGCAAGTGGCAGTTTGCCACGTGGTGTGCCGAGCGATACCTACGCCCGTCTGGCGGATTTAACCCACAAGAAAGGCGCGCGGTTTGTCCTCGATACATCTGGCGATGCCCTGCAAGAAGCCTTTGCCCATGGTGGCATTTATCTTGCCAAACCAAGCAGGCACGAACTGGAGTTGTTCGTCGGCCATGAACTTGATGAAACCGGTTTGCGTGATGCTGCAGCGGCGTTGATTGCAAAGGGGGTGGTGGAGAACCTTGTGGTCAGTCTTGGGTCTGAGGGCGCATTTCTGGCGAATGCAGAGGGTGTTCTTCAATTGCCGTCCATCGCGGTTCAGGCGCGCTCAGCGGTCGGTGCCGGTGATAGTTTTGTCGCGGCCATGACCTGGAAATTGTCCGAGGGTCGGCCGATTGCCGAGGCTTTTCAATTCGGTGTTGCTGCCGGGGCGGCGGCCGTCATGACACCGGGTACGGATTTGTGCCACCGGAACGATGTACTCACGCTGTTCGAAAAGCTGGGACGACCCATTCAACCAGCCTGAAACCTGATCCAGTTCAAGTTTTATCAGAACCGGCCATCGCCTAGAGCCTTTCACGATTATACGGAAGCATTTGACCGGATTGGCGCGTTTGCTGGCAAGGCACAGACCACGCGGTGGTCTTTACGACCATAAGTGGGCTGTAACGCTGTCCAGCGAGCGTGCAAATCCGGCCTTCGGTGCCCCGGAACAGCCCACCAGCGGCGTTAGCCAGCTTGCCCGATGCGCCGCATCGCGCTGCGCTGACTGCCTGGCTGGATGAACTGTTTCGGGGCATCAAATGATTCCGTATAATCGTGAAAGGCTCTAGTCAGGTGATGATCCGCCACAGGGTCCTGACGACGAACAAACACAGCAATGACAGGATGGCAGCGAGGAACGTAAAGGCATCTGACAGTCTGAACCTGACAACATACAAATCACCCTCGAGCGAGCGCATGGCTGTTTTTACTTCACCTGGACGGTATTGCGATGCCACCATTTGCTGTGCATCAGGGATGGAGACCGATGAGTAGGTCGTGCCTTTCAATGGCTCGGTAGCGCCGTTGAGATCGTTGGGGGACTTTACCAATACGTCGACATAGGCCGCCTGGGTGCCGTTGCCAACATAGAAGATGCGCGCCTCGGATGACACGATCTCGACCGTTTCGCGCGGCCATATGAGAGAACGCGGCGGTGGGTCGCCGAAATTGACTGCGAAAATCAGCAGAAACAACGGCACTGCGGTGAACAGAAACAGGAACAGCGCCAGAATCCAGCCTGCTGATCCGGTACTGCCGGATTGTCCTTGTCTGCTGTGTGCCGGAAAGCTTTTTTTGAACCGCCTGTGTATCTGGTAGGCGACAAAGAACAGCAGGATCGTTGTAAACCCGAATGCCGGTACCGTCATGAATGGCCAGGTGCTTGCAGGATAAGCGAAGCGTTCTGACGGGTGCAGACGTGTATTTACAGTCAGGCCAATGGGCCAGTTTTCAATAATTGCATTCTGGTCGGTTATCTGGTCTTCGACATGAAGCATTGCGGTGGGGTGTTTTGCCTCAGCAGAACTGCGCTCCACGATTGGCAGCGTTCTATCGACAACACCCCAGCCGGAGTCCCAGTCTTCGGTCTCATGACCGATAATCGTCAGGTTTTCCGTTTTCCAAAAAAAAGAGACGGCTGGAGGTTCTCCAGCCGTCCAAAGTGCAAAAAGCAGGAATGTCGAGACAATGCCGAAAAAGAGGCTTCCGAAGACACGCACGACACTAAATCCTGGTTTTACTAGAAGCCGAGTTCGCTCATCACCCAATCAGCATAGTTTCCGGTCCGGGTATAAGCCGAAAATTTTGCGTTGCGGTTGCAGCCAGGTTCGTCAGAACTGAACATGCCCCAGCTGACGATACCGGCCTGAATGAAGTTGCCATCCTGCTGACGCACGACAAGGGGCCCACCACTATCGCCATCACATGCGCCACGTGGGCCAAGTGGTGTTCCCGAGCAGATCATATTCTCGGAGAAGGGTTCTTCAACTGCGGCATTCATGTCCAGCCACAGCTTGTTGGCAACGTCACCCTTGACGCCTAGTATCTCGACGGCGTTTGAAAATGACGTGGCAGCGGCCTTGCGGCGTGGTTCCATCATGACTGCATTACACACAGACCGGTCCAGGATTTCAATCTTGCCTTCGAGAAGCTCAATCGATGCCTTACCGGTTTCTGTCCTGCCCCAGCCCGTTACAATAGATTCCACACCCGGCTGTTCCAGAATGTCCGCATATTCTTCAGTCGGGATTGTAATCGTCTTGAAAGCGGTCTGCGGCTTGCGTACCAGTTTCAGCAGCGCAATATCATTGTCAAAGCTGTTGGGGTTGTAGGAGGGGTGGACCTTGATCTGTTCGATACCGATCAGATCGCCACCTTTTGTGATGTTGTTGGAGCCAACGAGAATGCCGATATTGCTTGAATCGGCGAGATAGAGCCCATCGTCACGCGCATCGACAACACAGTGTGCAGCGGTCAGAACCCACTGGTCCAGGATCATCGACCCGCCGCAGAATTGCGCAACAGTGCTGTTTTCTATGTCAACGCGCAGCAATGCTGCCTGATATGGATATTCGCCTTCATCAGCCAATTGTCCATTCAGTACGCGGGAGGCTTCTTCATCCTCGCCAGCGCGTTCGACGAATGCAGATTTTTCCGCAGTTCCGGCCAACGTGTAGGGGGCTACAAAATTTACGCCCTCTTCAAGTGGTGCAAGCTTTTCTGCTGCCTGTAATGTGGCAGTTGTCATGAGCAATGACGCGACTGCTAAACTCAAACCAATTTTCATGTAAGTGTCTCCCTGGGTGTGTGAACGATCATAAAGCCAGCAAAAATGGAAATGCCATCAAGGCAACAGCCATTCCTGTGGCAAACAAGAGAAGTGCGTTGCCATATGTTTTTTTTCTTACGGTCAGCCAATCAACATATTCCTGATATCGAAACCTGTGTACTGCGACAGAACTGCCGGTTCGTGCCTGCAGGAAAGCAGGCAGATGGCGGAAAAATCTGAAAAAGCCGATAATAGACAGGATGATTGCCGCGGCGAATATGGCGCAGATCAGGACAAAAAGTATTTTCACTCAAGCTCCCCGACCACATCGACAAGTATCTGAGCAATTCCGCCACCGGTGCCACCGCGTTTCTTCACAGCCCGAGTGGTTGAGGCAAAACCTGCTTCCGCCAGCATGCCCCCGAGATCACTTTGATTGCCGCGCGTGCGTTCAAGACTGGATTGTTCAAGCCAGCTCAGATCTTCAACCGCGCTTTGTGGTGCTGCGGGGGTGGTGACGACGAGAATCCTTTCCCGTCCCAACGAGGCATCCGTTATATCAAACAGATCAAGATCAAAGCTGTCGTCACTGTTCAGACGCGCTGCATAAATGTGAGAAATCGAAAAATCACTGCCAATGTAGAGCACGTTTACATCGACAGGATTGCGCTGGGTGTTCCTGGCTTTGAGAAAAACAATATCGCCTGCCACGAGTTTCGAAACGGAGGAGGCATCCAGTGTGAGCGGTTCCGAGCGCTGAGTGTTCTGCGCTGTGAATTCCAGATCGACTCCCATGGTAGATGGTCTGAAAATGCCGCCCAGCTTGATCAGATTGGTCGCCCGGGCCATGCGTGCCAGATTATCACCAACAACAGCCAGAAACTCGTCGGCGGATTTGTCATCAAAAGACACTGACGGAGTTTTGTTTACTCCGTCGGCAACCAACATGCCGTCACTGCCGACAAACCAGATGCTGTTGTCCCTGACGATCAGCTGAATATCAGCCTCCGTCTGTGGATCGGTGATTTCCAGCCTCAAACCGGCCTGCTGATAGTCAGCGAGCGCAGAAAACAGCGCTTCAGTTTCCTCAGTCTGTTGCTCTTGTGGCGGTTTGGCGACGGTAAAACTGTAATTGATGCCGGTTTCGGTTTTACGGGCAAATTGTGTGTCGTCGGGTATCGCGAAGCTGTCGCTTACAGGCAGCAGCGTTGCCGTGAGGTCGGAAATGGTCTCGACCTTGAAACGAAGATCTTCATCGACGTTGGTCTGGCCAGGGGTCTTTACCTTGCCAAGTGTTTCGCCAAGAGTCAGGCCATGCAGCCGACCTGCATTTATCGTTAATGTGCCACCGGATTGTTTGACAGGCCATTGCTGAACAAAGGCAGTTTCGGTGCTTGAGAAAACACCCAGATCAAGATCACCTTCAAACAGGGGGGTAGGCTGCGACCGGTTCAAAACCGTGTATTTCCGCAGGATCTCCTGGCCAAGTTGTCGATAGGAAGTTCCAGGATTTTGTGCAATTGATTCTAGAATCGAAAAGGTGAAGAGACCATGCGGTTCGCGCGGAGTTTGCCCTGCTGGAAGGCGCATTTCCGGTGTTGTCTGGTTGGTTTGGGCTGCGTAGAAAGCCACAAAACTTCCAGTTTTGGACCCTGAACCGTCCGTGAAGCTTTCAACAGAGGCCCCAGCATCCTCCACGGTCAAGCCTCGTGTGGTTGGACGGGCAGCATCCAAAACCGCATCGCTGATGCCAAGTGCGGACGGAGAGAGTTTCCGGGAGACTTCTCTATCCAGCGGTTCCGAAAGGTTTGCCGCTCTCGTGACAGTGCCCGAGTGGCAACTGTCAAAAACAGCCCAGATATGGGCTCCTTTGGCCTGAATGGCATCGATCAATTCACCAATATCATCATCCACCAGCGCGTTTGAAACCGTTCCAACCGTGTTGTCCCAGGCCCCGATATCGGCCGGCAGGAACAACTCGTCCAAACCATCAATTTCAGTTGAAGGATCACGGGCCGGTGCCTGTGTACCGTGGCCTGAAAAATGCAAATAGACAAAGTCACCAGCTTCCGCTTTGGAAGCCAGATTGGTCAGCGCACCTCGTATGGCCGCCAAAGTCGGGATATCTGCACCGTCAACACCGTCGGCAAGTACCGTAATATCGTCCTTTTCAAACGGCCTGGCGCTGTTCGAGATCAGAAAATCACGTACCAGTATGGCATCGTTTCTTGGGCCTTTCAGCCAGAGTTCTTCAGGAAGGTTCTGGTATTTAGACACGCCTACGATCAATGCGTGATTGGTTTCTGCAAACGCTTCGGCGCTGGAAAGCAAAGCAACGCCACTTACCAAGAACAGCATTTTAGATGTGCATTTGAAAGTCATAATTTTGTTCATTCCAGACTTAAATACATCTATTTTGTCTTCTTTGTGTCCAAGAAAATCAAACCCCTGATGGTCATGATTCAGGGCGTTTCCTTCATGGAATAACGCACTTGTACTGGATGGAATACAAAGTCTGGTTGCATAATCTGGAGGTAATATTGGGTGGAATTCAATCTAATGTTGTTTGGCTTGTAATCGGTCGTCTTTATGAGCAAACCCTATGTTGCTGTAGCTCTTTTTGCAACACTACCAGAGTAGTCTGCGAGTCGGTACTACGCGAACAGGGGATTGATTTTTAATGCAAATTGTGATCGCGGTTTTGTTTGGCCTGCTTGGTGCATTTTATATGTTTGGCGGTTTTGTGGTTGTGCGCGCGATTGCGATGGATGCGCTGATCGACACTGCGATTGAGGGTATAGATTTCACCCAGGCTTCCTCAACAGCTGGCGGGAAACATCAACTCAAACGCCATTTTCTGGGTGCCATGGCTTTTGTCAGTTTTACAGGAGGCGCCTTTCTGTTTTTTCACTCTGCTGTCGCACCAGTTCTGTTCTGCATGTCTCTTGCAATGCAGTTGGTTTACATAGTGGTTCTCGCCCCCAGATATTTTGACATTGATGACGACGAAGATCTGGTAGGAACGGACCGGCGTGCCACGATCAACGCCATGATTATCTATTGTGTGGTCACTCTGTTTCTGCTGTTGCTTCAGAGATTTGATGTGCTGCCATCATTTCCGCCCTCCTGGTCTCAGCGGGAAACAGCAGGCCTTGTCTTGAGTATTGCTTTCGCGGTGTACGCATTCCGGTTGGTACAATCCTCCAGTTTGACCACTGCTTCAGAGCCTGAGCGGCCGATCGGCTCTGATGACAGGATTTACAAAGGTATTGATGGTCTGGTGGAATTGCGTGTCCAGGCAGTCGAACATGAAGAGGGGCTTTGGGCCCGATATCAGGGGGAGGAGGAGCCTTGGCGCAGTGTTGACCCTGATGAGATCGGGATGTCCGTTGCCCTTGAATTGCGGATTTCACACTGGGAAGGCAGATATGACGAGTTCTGGGACACTGAAGAATTGAGTGACGAGCCGCGATGGAGTGACGCTGACAAGCAGGCACATTTTGAGGAAGCGCTTGCAATTGCTCACCTCGTGAAGAGCGAGGCTCTTTTACAGATACCTGACGGGATCAAAGTGACCTGGGTGAATAGTGAAGGGGATATTGTGGATGTCTAAAGCCAGTTTCCCATCAACACGAAGGGCGACCAGAAATAGGGGTGGGCAAAAGTCGCCTGGGGTGTCTCTGCGCTGCTTTTCTTTTGACGCCCGGCAACGCCTCGTTCGAGATTGGCTGTAACCTGTGAAGCCTGATCGCCAGTCAGCATTGAAATCTGCGCAATGCGCAGTGCTGCGGCTTTCGAGAGGCCTTGACCGATCATCGCCTGATAGAAATCGTGCATGAGGATGGGAGTTGCATCGTCGGCAACAGGCCACAGTGACGCCATCACCGCAGCTGCGCCGTTCGCCTGTGCTGCCGCCCCAAACCCTTCGATTTCTGACCCGTCACCGCCGCCCAGAGCTGTCTGACACGCAGACAACGTCACCAGGTCAATTCCCTTGAAGCTCAGGGCTCTCTGTTTGCGGATTTCTGACAATTTCAGATGCGAGCCATCACCCAATAACAGGAAAGAATCGTTTTCCTGACCGGGCTTCAGGTTGAAGTGGCTGGCGATGTGAAGAATGGCGGGTTTTTTCAGCAGGGCCAGTTTCAGGCTCTTTTCATCAAAACTGCCGTCCAGAGCAGTCGGGCCTTGCAGGACGCCTTCTGCATTTGCGTTTCCAAAAATGGTTTCCAGTTCATGGCGCACGCCGGGCAGGGGGGAAAACCCTGGATGGGCTGCTGTCACGCCGAATCCTGCGGTTTTGCCGCGCTCACGCGCGCCTTCGCTGAACTGGGTCGGAATGGTTGTGGTGTAGAGCGAAAAAGCGAAGTTCTGGACCAGATATTCCTCACCATCAAACAGAGCTGCAAAGGGCACATAACGCAGGAATCCGTTCAGGTTCAGCATCACCACCTCAACGTCGCTCTTGTCCAAGGCGTCACGCACCGGTGCGAACAGGACGTCGTAGAGTGCCTTCAGTTTGGTCGGCGCGTCGGGAGACCGTTGTTCAATCAGCTGCAAAGTGTCGAAAACCAACTGTGCCAGTTCTGTCTTGTTGACTGACACTTCCTCATGCAAATTCAAACTTGGCAGCGTCAGGAACAGATGCGCCTTGTCATCAATCGCTGCGATTTGAAGAATGGCAGCTTTTTCGGTCTTGCCGTCCAGCAGGGCCTGATAGCTTTCAATCTTGTCAAACTGGGCTGACAGCGCCTCTGTCTGGGTTGGTTCCACGCTTTCCAGAAATGCCTCAACCTGCGCTTCAAAGGTTGCATTGGAGGCCTCCAGCGCTTCCTGCAATACGAATATCTGTTCGATGTCAGCATCATCCGCGGTGTCCGCTTCCAGCTTCTGGGTCAGGGCGAACAAGGTCTGAGCAGAGTCAATTGGAAACTCCGAGAGTTGTCTCAACCGGTCCTCTTCCGTCAATTCAGAATTGGTCAGTATGGCTGTGGTGTTAGCAATAGACGCGCTGGCATCACGGCGCAGGAAGTTAAAAACTTCCTGTTCCTTTTCCATATTGAGAACGGCCTGTGCCTCCGAAATGCGCCCCTGTTCAATGAGCAATGAAGCAAGGTGTTCATACAGCCGTGACCATTCGCTGCGCAGTTCCTTTGTTCCGGCATCACCCAGATCTGCATTCTGGTTTCGAATGGCCTGTTGGGCGTTCACAGCCAGTTTTCCGAAGGTGATGGCCTTATCAATGTCACCCTTGGCCCGCATGGCGCGGGACAGTGTGTCAAACGCCCAGCGCTGGTCGTCGTAAGTTGTCAGCTTGTTGGCCGAAATATAAGGCATCGCCCGCATGGTCCAGCGAATGGCTTCATCAATCCGGTCCATCTGATAGTAGATGATACCCAGATTGATGCGCACCTTTCCCGCATTGTCGGAGAATGATCCTTCATGCTTGTCAATCAGGGGGAGTGCCTTCAGCGTCCAGTTTTCAGCTTCCTTGAAATTCTCGATGCGCCTGAACACCCATCCAATGTTGTTAATCGCATAAGCTACCGGCGCGCTTTCAGGCCCATATGCCTTGCTGTAATGCAGCATTGCCTCGTTGTAGGACTCGATCGACCGAGTGTAGCGTTTCATGCCCTCAAACGCGATGCCTTCATTGAGATAGGTATCACCCAGATAGGTGCTGTCTTCACCATCACTGATGATCATGAGTGCGCGCGCTGCGTCGAAATAGGGCAGGCTGTCTTCATAACGCGACAGATCGATCATTGCCAGGCCCAGGGCCTGCAGGGTGATCGCACGGTCAAGCGCAACGCCATCGAGATGCATGAAGCGTTCGAAGATTTTGTCGGCAGTTCGGTAGTTTTCCAAGGCTGAGGCATAATTGCTCAACTGGCTGTATGCATCGCCAAGCATCTTCAGGGCAGCGCCGGCATAGCGTTCATTGTCGCCACCAGCGCTTGAATATCCGTCATAGGCTGTCTTGAGAAATGGAATTGAATTACGGATGTTTTCTTCACCGCCCTGAGAGAGCAGATGGTAGCTGATGATGTAGGCAGAATACGCATCACCCGCATCCGCTGCTTCAGTCATTTCGGGCGTGACTTCCGGCACACCTTGTGCGGACGCTATTGGGACGGCAAACAGACATGAGAAGAGAATTGCCAGAATGAACCCTGTCGTCTGGCGATTGATCTGGTGCCACAGACCTGCTGTATTGAGCCTATGTTGCGTGGCATGTAATTTTTTCATATTTGATATCAACCATTTACTACTAAAATAATCGTCAAGTTGGTTTTCTTCCTAATGAAATTTCACGTCTGAAATCATCTCCTACTATAATCTGAACCATCTGTTTCAGCCATACTTATTAAACCCACATCTGCAGCGAAGGCGGCTGGATTATTCGGATGCGTTGTTGAAAACCCCGAGAAACAGGCAGTTTGAAGAATGTCGAACCTTGAGAAGTAGATTTTGGATTAGTGGCCAAATGAAGGCGTGTAGCGCCGCTCACATGGATGGTTGGCGCGAACGGCCCGGGATTCCAGGCTTTGGCAGGCTCAAAGGGATGACGTTTGACTTTGCTGCAATTGCCAATGCCGGTTCATCTGACAGTCCACAAGCCGGGGCGTTGGAGTGGAGGGCTGTCATTCTGTTCCCTTGGTGAATCGTCGTTAATCACCGGGACCAGCGTACCTGCTTTTCTTGCATTACATTCAGAAGCGGTTCCGTATCGATTACCTTACACATGGTGCCGATGGGACGGGCTGTCGGCACGTCAGTCGTCGCAAAGTCTATTCAGGCCAACTTCTTCGATGGCTTGTATGGCGGCCATATAGACTGAGTCGAACAGTTCATCATTGAGACATATGGTAGTGCGCTGCGGCTCGTCGAACTGGGGCAGGCATTTTGTTTGCCATGCTCGATGCAATGAATATATCGCCGGAATTATTGCTGTCCGGCAAACTGTTGAAACCAATTTCGCGATGGCTCATCGGCTGGCAAAAGTGTTTCAATCCGAATGTCGTCCAGCGCTGCGTCGGCGCTCATACCAACTGTTGCAATCATTGAGAAAAGATTGAGATGTTGTTCGCCCATTTGAAACTGCATGGTCAGTATAGGAGATGGGTTATCCTTGGCAGGTTGGCGAGCGGCATCGGCGACACCAGGAAGTGTCAGGAGCTCTTCCAACAAGTCCTGTGCTTCATAATCATTGGGGCGCCGTGTAACCTAGAGTTCCAATAGTCTGAAGAGGGCCTTCGCCACATCATCCCAATTACCAATTGCGGACCGTATTGGTCCAGGTGTGAGCAAGGTGCGAAGCAGATTGTCATCATCTCCAGCCGCGAAAGCTGCGAAAAATTGCGCTGCAGGCTCGTTGACTTTCTGCAATGTCCATATCCGGTCAATGGCAATGGCTGGATAGGGCGCATGACCCTTTAGAATGTGATCAATCGCCAAGTCGACTGCATTGCGCGTCTCATCGCCCCATCGTTTATTGGATGAATTTGCCGCAAAGCCAGCAGAGAGCAGCATCGCATCTATCTCGGCCGCAGGCATTTGCAACGCTTCCCCTAATTGAGCAACAGAAAACCGGCTCGGCTTGGACCGCCCCGTCTCCAGAAAACTAATATGGCGTTGAGACATTCCGGCCTCAAGAGACAAGTCAAACTGGCTCAGATGTCGACGCACGCGCCAGGTTTTCAGAAGACCGGAAAAGCCGACAGCGGGAAGGGAGTGAGTAAATGTCATGCCGCCATATCGCGTCTTTTTGTGCGGAAAGTCTATTACATCCGAAGTAATTGATCCAATTCAGCGAAACTGAAATCCTGTGGGCAATTACTGACCATGAAAGGATGTAGTTATGACAACCACAACAACCGCCCGGTTATTTCTGGGCCTCAATGCCGCTTTTTCCGTTCTGATAGGGCTCGAATTGTTGTTCTTTTCCAACGCTGTCTCGAACCTGGTGTTCTTCAATCCTGCAAGTTGGGTTCCGCCACTATTGCTTGGACTTGGGTTTGGGCTGATTCTTTTTGGGTTGGATTTGGTGATCATGGCTACTAATCGGTTTGTAACCAAAAAAGAAGTTATGCTGATTGTTTGGATGGATGTTGGCTGGTTGATTGCAAGTGCAGCATTGATATTTTTCGACGGTTACTTGTTCACAGAGAAAGGCCTTCTCGTGATCGACATAGTGGCCATATTTGTTGCTATCTTTGCCCTTGGCCAGTATCTCGGCGCTCGCCAAATTTTGCCACCTGAAAGTCTTGTTAGGATAAGCTCTGAAGGTGGTGCCCTGATTGCTAGGCTCAGGACTCATTAAATCCACCATATGACGATAGCTGCAATGCATATGCTTGAGAAGAATGTGTGTGCGCATCTGTCATATCGAGTTGCTACGCGGCGCCAGTCTTTGAGTCTGCCGAACATATTTTCCACCTTGTGGCGTTGTTTGTAGAGGGTTTTGCTATAACCGGCAGGAAGGTTGCGTCCCTTTCGCGGTGGAATACAGGGGGTTATTCCCTTGGCTTTCAGCGCAGCTCTAAACTCATCGCTGTCATAACCTTTGTCGCCGATCAGGTGGGATGCTTTCTCAGGAAACGCGGGATAAAGCAGTTTGGCTCCGATGTGATCGCTTAACTGGCCCTCACTCAGGCCCATGATGATCGGACGTCCCTTGCCATCACAGACGGCATGCAGTTTGGAGTTCAATCCACCTTTTGTGCGGCCAATACGGCGGGGAACATCCCCTTTTTTAGCAGACTGCAGGCGGTTCGGTGGGCTTTCAGGTGCGTGGCATCAATCATAAGCGTATCAGGACTGCCCGCGTCGCTGACTAACGCACTGAAGATGCTATCAAAGACACCCAGGCGGCTCCATCGGATGAAGCGATTGTATAGCGTCTTATGCGGCCCGTAATCCGATGGTGCATCACGCCAGCGAAGCCCGTTCTTGATCACAAAGATAATCCCTGACACCACCCGACGATCATCCACACGCGGCACACCATGAGCCAAGGGGAAATACGGCTCGATCTTCGCCAGCTGATCCTGCGAAAGCCAAAACAAGTCACTCATGACAAATCTCCTTTGTCATGATGAATCATAATTCAGCTAAAATGGGAATCCCTTCGATTAATAGGTCCTGACCCTAGTGTATGTCGTAAGGTGGCTGCCCCAACGCCTTCAGTTTGGAAAATCATGAACGACCATCCTGGATATGCTGATGTGGCCAGCAATATCTCGAAAGTTGAAGTGATCTCGGGTAACGGCTTGGGGATGCAGCGTCGATGCTTTGGCCCCAAGGGCGAGAACTGGACAGAGACTTGTGATGTTTTTGAAGAAGGAAAATCCTTTGGTTTCAAAATTCACACGGAGGCACCGGACTATCCGTATCCAATTGCAGATCTTCAGGGGCGATGGTCTGTATCTCCGCATGGAAATGGCTCCGAGTTCGCAATTGACATAACCGCCAAACCAAAAGGCAACTTCATATCCCGCATGCTGTTCTCTGTGGTTGCCAAACGTCAGTTTAGGATGGTGCTGATTGACCTCGCTGATGCATGGGCTTTTAAAATGGAGAACATGACGAATCCGAGAACCGGCTTGCCAGCAGGAAGAAGAACGCAAGGCGTCTGAAATTGTTCTAGGTGTTCAGTCCCGGACCGAGGCTGGTTACACGGAATCGTTTGATGCTCCGGAAAAACCAACAATTTCAAATGGCATTCTCTTGCATATCCGTCAGTCCTGAAGCACTGCCATGCTGTCGGTGTCCCAGCCGACCCAGACAGGGTCTGATCCGATGGACTGACCGGTTTCAGCATCGACAAAAGCCCGCAAGATTGCACCTTGTGCCTCTTCCACTGTGAGATCTACCGCGAGGCGGCTTCCGAGGAATGTCTTGGCGACGACGGTGCCGCGGACGGCATTTTCAGAGGTGGGTCGATCCGGGTAAAAACCCAGTTTTTCCAGACGGACCGAAGCTGTAATGGCCTCTCCAACATTTGGAACATGGCCTGGCGCGCGGCCGCTCAGGGTCTGACCAAACCAATCCATCATGATCTTATCGCCATCTCTGCCGCGCATCTCGCCCGCCAATAAATTGGTTTCGCCAATAAACTCGGCAACAAACCGGGTGGAGGGATGGAAATACAGCTCTTCCGGTGTGCCGTCTTGCTCCACCCGACCATTGTTCATCACAACGATCCGGTCGGACATGGTCAGCGCCTCTTCCTGATCGTGCGTTACGAAGACGAAGGTTTTGTTCGTGCGCTGCTGGATTGATTTGAGTTCCATCTGGACTTGCCCACGCAGCTTCGCGTCAAGCGCACCCAAAGGCTCATCCAGCAGCAACAGCGCTGGATCCGGTGCCAGCGCACGGGCGAGGGCCACCCTTTGTCGTTGCCCACCCGAGAGCTGGCCAGGATACCGATCGCCATAGGCATCGAGTTCGAGAAACGCCATGATTTCGTCCTGGCGACGCTCTATGGCTTGGCGGTCCATGCCCATCAGTTCAAGTCCGAAGGAAATGTTCTGCCGGACCGTCATATGCGGGAACAGTGCGTAGTCCTGAAACACCATATTGACATGGCGTTTTTCCGGTGGCTGCAAGGTGACATCCTCGCCATCCAGAATGATGCGCCCTGATGATGGGCGTTCAAACCCGCCCAGTATTCTCAACGTCGTGGACTTGCCGCAGCCAGACGGACCAAGAAAGGTCACGAATTCACCGCGTGCTATGTCCAGAGTCAGATTGTCCAGCGCTACAGTGTTACCGAAGTGTTTTGAAACGCCTTCGATGCGAACCAGTGCAGGTGAGCCTGTCATGTATTGGTTTCCTTTTTCATACGGCGCGTAAATCTTTCAGCCCAAATGCCCAATCCGGCTGTCAGGACCAGTGCGACGGTCGCAATTGCGTTAATTTCTGGCGACATGCCCGATCTCAGTTTGGCAAAGATCAGGACAGGCAAGGTTGGTTCGTAACCTCCAAGGAAGAACGAGCGGACAAAATCGTCAAAGCTGAGAAGAAGACAAAAGATGCTGGCTCCCAGAATGGCTGGAACCAGATAGGGCAGGGTGATGCGCAAGAACGCGATGATCGGATCGGCACCCAGATCGCGCGCGGCCTCGATCTGGCTCTTTGGCAATGTCGATAGCCGCGCCATGACGACGAGGGCCACAAACGGAACATTGTGCACAGCATGGGACCAGATAATGGCTCCCATGCCGGGTTCTACGCCAAGCCAGCGCGCATAGATTCGAAATGCGATGGCGGAAATAATCCCCGGAATCAGAGCAGGCAGTATGGTCAGCCCGAAAATGGCGGTGCGCCCGAGAAATTTGCGACCTTCAAGCAGAACGGCAATCCAGGTGCCCACTGCAACGGAAATCAACGTTGACAGCACTGCGATGACCAGGGAGTAGCCCAAAGTCGAAAGCACTTCGCCATCAGAAAATACGCCTGTGTACCAGTCCAGTGTCCAGGACCGGATCGGGAAGCCGATGAATTTGCTGTCCTTGAACCCCATCAGGATCATCAGAAGCAACGGCACAAACACATACAGGACAAATGCCCAATAGGTGCACCCGATCAGAATTCGGTTGCCACGATTCATTTTGTGTCTCCCTTACGCAATGACTGCATCAGTTTTTGGAAAACGCCTGTCAGAACCATTGCCGTGAGGAACATGATGGTCGCAAAGGCGGCACCTGTCGGCCATTCGTCTCCGGCGGTATGGAAGAAGCCTGCGATGGTTTCGGAGAACACCGTGGTCGATGGGCCTCCAAGCAAGACAGGTGTGGCGTAAAAGCCGGTCGAGATGAGGAAGACCAGCGTGCACCCGGAAGAAATCCCTTCGAGGGTCAAAGGTAGGGTGACACGCCGAAACCGGGTCCAGGCGCCTGCTCCAAGATCGGCCGCCGCTTCATGATAGCTTTTGGGAAGTTTTTCCAGCGCAGAATAGAGCGGCAGAAGCATATAAAGTGCCGTGAGATAAACGATACCAATGCCCATGGAAAAGCTTGTGTACATGAACGGGATCGGTTCATCGATCCAGCCGAGCCATTTCAATGCCTGGTTCACTGCACCTGTGTTGCCCAGAAGGATCATGATTGCATAGGTGCGCACGATTTCGCCGACCCAGAACGGGATCAGCAACAACAGCAGCATCAACATCTGGTTCTTGCGGCTGACATGGCGTGCCAGAAAATAGGCGACCGGGTAGGTCAGGATCAAAGTGCAGAAGGTCAGAACACCTGCAAAGGTCAGGGTTCGGAAAAAGGGTTGCCAAAAAATGCGCTCCCCGAAGAAGCGCGTGTAATTATCAAGGGTGAAGTGCTGCTCAACGCCCACGGCGACCGGATAGGCATCGGTCAGACTGACGCGCAGCATCTGCAGCATGGGACCCAAATGCTGGGTCAGAACCCACAGAAGCGGAAAAGCTGCAAGGATCAAAAACTGGCGGCGTGGTGACGCTGTTGCCAGTCGAACGAGTGAGCGGTACGGCGTCCAACTCGCCAGACGACCCCAAAAGGTGCGGTCTGCCTTGCCCCGTGCGACAGCAACGCGGTTTGCGCTCGCAGTTGCGTCATTTCTCATTCGGGAATTCCTCGTGTCAATCTATCGGGGGTATGGGAGCACCTTGTCCGCCAGAAGTGGCGGACAAGGATATTTTGTTACGGATTATGCAGCTTTGATTGCTTCCACAGCCGGATCAAGAAGTCCGTATTTCATCTCATTCGCTTCGGCGCGGAAGAACTGCAGATTGGACAATTCTTCATCCGTGAACGACGTCGATTTCTTCTCAAGATCGGACAGATATTCTGTCGCGCCCTTATAGGTTGAGATAAAGCCTGAAGCTTTCGTCATGGAAGCGCCAATTTCAGGCGAGGCCAGGATCGCATCCAGGAAGGTGTAGGCGTTGTCCGCATTAGGTGCATTGTTGGCGATGTTGTAAGTGTAAACAAAGCCATATGAGCCTTCGCGAGGTATGGTCATCGCAAGCGGGAAGCCATCATTGATCAGTGCTGCGGCAGGACCGTTCCAGCTGTGACCCAGTGCAATGTCCTGGTTGACGAACATTTGCTGAATCTCAGCACCGCCATCATAATATTTGCGGACGTAAGGTTTCTTTTCGATCAGGAACTGCTTGGCTTCTTCAACAATCGCAGCCGCTTTTTCCGGGTCATCCATATAGGCGACCATGTTGCCGTCATAGCCGAGCTTCAGCATGATGATCGACATCATATCCTGGATGATATAGGCGGTTTTCTGCTTGTACTTTTCCGAGAAAAGCACATCCCAGCTCTTGGCTTCTTCTGCATCGACAAGATCGGTGTTGTAAGCCAGAACTTCCATTCCCGACAGGATTGGAGCGCCCCATTTATTTCCGTTGATGGTGGACCAGTCGCTTTCAGAGAATGTCGGGTTGATGTTGCCCCAATTGCTCAGACGATCAGTGTCCAGTGGTGCAAGAAGTTTGTTGTCGATGAACTGCAAGAAGCGGTGACCGGCGACGGTCATGATGTCCACAGTCGGGTTTGGCGCTTCTGCAGCGAGCAAGTTGAACTGTTTGCCCTGATCATCGACCAGACGCACATTCACCTTGATGCCGGTTTCGCTTTCGAACTGTTCCTTGAACGCGGTCGGCACGAAGTCATTATAAGTCCAGATGTTCACTTCACCGCCCGCAGCATAAGAGCGGCGCAGATAGGCCGGGCTGGCCAGAGCGGCGCCGGTTACGGCTGCGGTGCTCAAGAAGCGACGGCGGTTGAGGATTAGTTTTGTCATATCGGATGTCTCCCAGTTGATTCAGATTGAGTTCCGTATCTTTCAGTCGTGAGACACCGGTTCAGGTGTCACTTGCAACAAGCCGGTACGGGCTGCCTGTTGCAGGTCGTTCAGGCCGAAGCGGTTCAGCTCCAGCGCATTCAAAATTTTGTTTTCCTGGCTGAAGTCGCGGCCATACATGGCAGAAAATATGTTGATTCCTGCCTCGTGCAATGTGGCGGGCTGCCCCACCAGTCTTCCCAGAACTGCTGTTAACTGCAGTCCGTAAGGCACGTCTTCCGTCACGTAGCGGCTGTCGGCTGTGGCAGGTCCAGTGCCACCATTGCCTTGGGCGTGCATTGCCTGATTCATGTCTGAAATTGATGCGACAGGCACATGAAAACTGAGATGAAAATGCTCGAAAATCGTTCGAACTTTCAAGTCCAGTGCCTCGGCGATCGCCAGCCGCTCCAAATCCAGTTGTTCGAGCAGCCGACCGATTGTGGGTGTTACGTTCTGGCCCTGGCTCCAGGCCTCACCGCGCTCCATTCTGGTGATGTTGCCCAAGGCAATGCCCAAGTGGTTTTGCGGATTCAGATTGGACAGCGAAATCGCCAGCAGACCGTCGCGTTGCTGAAAGCAATCGCCGAAGAGGTTCTGGCAATATGCCAGACCATTCACGTCTGCGGCCGTGTCCTGAACAGTACAAAGATCAACCAGGCTGCGCACAGTGTTGACCTTGACGGCTGTGCCGCTTTGCTTTCTTCCGGTGACGGCCGTGGTGCCCCAGGCCGTGATGGGCGCACGGATATTGCGGGCTGCCAAAGCCTGCGTGAGGTAAACCGCACCCAGAGACGCGTGTGATGAAATAATGATGTGTTGTCCATTGCGCACATGTGGGACCAACGCGTCCATGACCGCTTTATGGCCGTAAGCTGGAAGCGCAATGAACAATGCGTCGTTTTCCTCGGCCAGTTGTTTTGCGGATTGCGCAATGGGGACCATGAATTCTGTTTCGATTGCGCCATCAGCGCACAGCGGCGCTGTCTCCAGTTCCGCAGTGCCTGCCCCTGACGGAGACCAGAGCATCGGAACATGTCCTTGCTGGTGCAAAAGCGCAGCGGTGCCAAATGCTATGGACCCGGCACCTGCTATGCCTATACGCTTGCTGTCGCTCATGAGGTGCCTTTCTGGCGCACGGGATCGCCTAGAACATGCATCAACCGGTTGGCCCAGCCAAACAGCGCGGATGACAGGATCAAATCAAGAATTTCGTCGTCTGACAGGCCCGCTTCTCGCAAGGCATCCATGTCTTCTGGTCCGGCAGTCGATGGAGCTTCTGCGGATTTTCTAGAAAAGTCAAAAATCGCACGATCTCTGGGGCTCAATTCGGCCTTTTCACCATTGGCAAAAAGCCGGTCGGTTATGGTCGTATCCTTCTTCAGCTTTGCGTGCCGGTCTGCATGCACTGCCGCGCAATAGATGCAGCGGTTTACCAGCGATGCACCCAATGCGCCCAGCTCGCGCTCGGGGCGTGACATCCCACCGGGATCATACATGATGGCGTTGAACAAAGGCGTTCTGACGGTCAGGCTTTCAACGTCATGTGCCAATGTCAGCACATATTCTGAAACCTTCGTGTTGGATGGCGTTACCTGAAGTGCATGCAGTTGTTCGGGCGTGGCTTCATCGAGCTTGACCGGCTCAACGCGCGGCTGCCAATGCGGCACATTGCGGGTAAATTTATGTATGATCTGGTTCATCCAGCACTTCCTTGCATAAGTCTCAGTCCTGCAATCACCCGAACCTGGTAGGCGATGAAAGCGACCAGTTCGCAAAGACGCACAATATCCGGATCGGACACCCCGGCAGCCTGTAAATGGACCACGTCACCGGCTTCAATCTCGCGGGTTCGATTTGCAACCTTGTCGACGAACGCTACCACTGATTCCAATTGATAGGCCTTTCCCGTCTCGTTGGGATCCGCCAATTCGGACTTGTCACCCGCACTCGAAAGATAGTGCGCAGCCAGTGTGTCATCTGCAGCCAGTTGGGCCACACGTGCCGCTAGGGCAGCACGTAAATCGTGTCCGAATGCTCCAAAATCCTTCGGTCGCAATACAGCGTCTTCGGCGTCCTGAGACATTTGAATGATATTTTCGCGGCGCTTCGCAGCTTCCGCAACATTGCCACCAGGAGGAAGGCCGGCCTTGCTTATTATGGTCGTCTCAGTGAGATTCATGCGTTCTGGCCTTCTCTGGTCCGTGTGGTTGTCTCCAAATCGGTTGCTTCCCATTCATCGCCCAACAATTCAGGGGAGGCATAGTCCTGCATGCCCTGCCAATGAGTCTGCACGTCCTCAGCGTAGAGCTTGGCGGCAATGGACCGTGACAACCATGCCGCGCCATTGCTGATCCCGGGGATGTCACCGCTGATCTTGCCCAGACTTGCTGATGCGCCGTAGTTGAAGCAATAAACATTGTTCAGCCAGGGGGCCGTTCCGGGCTGCTTCTCCTGGAAGGTGAAATCGGTGTTGAGATAGGGGAAGCGCCCCAGATCATCGGATTCTTCGCCCTCTGGCGGCGTATAGACATCTTTCCACAGCAGGATTTCGCCTGCGACATCGCCGAACTCGGTCCGCGCCATGGGGTCGATGACAAAGCCTGTGCCAAGGATCACAAAGTCAGCCTCATAAGACGTGCCATCCGCAAAATGGATGATGGCAGCATCACCGGACTTCTCGATGCGTGTCGTTGCCTTTCCGAAATGAAAATAGGCATTCGAATGACGGCTGACGCGCAATGTCGAACCGCGCGGTGAGGGCGTCTGTGTGGAGAAACTGTATTGCATGAAGCGCCAGCGCCACTCATCAGGCAGGTCTGCAAAACCTGCGGTGAAGCCGTAGCTGCCAATGCCCATCATTTTATTGACCGTGGGCATTTCCTTGCGACGGATCAGGTGGCGCACTTCCGCAGCGCCATGTTCCAGGGCCTCTGCCGCATTGTCGACTGCAGACGCGCCGACACCAATGACGGCGACCCGTTTGCCCTGAAGAGCGGGGAAATCAATGTCGTCGGAACTGTGTGCCCAAAGGTGGTTCGGCAAATTTTCGATGAATTTTGGAATGTTCGGGCCGCCGGTGCCGTCACGCCCTGTCGCAAATACCAGTTTTCGGGTCAGGATTGTACCGGTTTCTGCGCCGGAAACCGTAAGGCGCAACAGATCGCCTTCCGGTTCCACGTGGTCAACCGAGATGCCGTTCTCTACTGGAATATCAAGTGCATCGCGGTACCAGCAAAGGTAGTCCATCCACATGGGGCGTGGAATCTTGTCGAGTTCCTGCCAGGCCTGTGTACCAAATTGGGCGCGATACCAGGCCTGGAATGTCAATGCGCCATGGCCGAAGGCGGGGCCGGTCAGAACTTTGGGCGACCGAAGTGTTTCCATCCGCGCATAGTTGAGCCACGGACCCTCCCGACCTTTGGCCGCGCGATCCAGAACGCGAACGTTTTTGATGCCACCTGTGGACAATCCCAGCCAGGCAACCAGCCCGCACATGCCGCCACCAATGATGACGACATCTGTTACGCCGTCCTTCTGTGGCACCCAGCTTTTGCCCGGATAGCACAGAAACGCCAAATCTTCCCTGATCCGCTCTTCAAGAGCAGGCAGGCCATGGCCATCAATGGGAGAAAGGTCCTTATCTTGCATTCAATGTGTCCTATGGAAAGGCTGGAAAAAGCTCAGCATCAGTTTGTCCGTTGGCTCCAGGTCGGGTGTAAATCGTCGATGTGGTAGGAGTGAACATGCAAGTGTTGCAGGCCTGTGCCCGGTTCAGTTGTCAAATGAGGGTGGTCGGTGGGCAGATCCGGATGGGTATGTGGCAGTTCTTGAGGATCATCTGCAGGCCAGACAAAAAGCGCAGCGATTGTTACCGCAACGCACATCATTGACAGGATGAGCAGAGCCAATTCCAGTGATGTATAGCCAGCCAGCCATCCCGCCAACGGATAGGCAATCATCCAACCGGCATGACTCAGCGAAAATTGCGCGGCAAACACCGCTGGCCGATCACGCGACGAAGCGGACTTTGCTATGACAAGCCCACCGGGAGTCAATGTCAAAGATGACGCTATGCCAAACACGACCCAAATCAGACCTGGCGCCTGAAGGCTTGACGGCGGTGCCAGTGCAAATGCCGCACCTGCAATTGCGAACCCAAACGTTCCTGCGAACATTGTCGTGCGATCACTGGTTTTGCGCAGCATTTTTGGGACAATGACCGCGCCCAGAACAGCGCCGGCTCCGTAGCACGCCATGAGAATTGGATAAAATTCATCCGCATCGCCGAGGCGGGCTCCGGCATAGACAACGGAATTGACCAGTACCCAGGCCATTGCAAGTGACAGTGCAAATTTAAGCAGGACCAGTCCGCGTAGCCTTGGTGTGCGCCAATGAATCCAAAGTCCGTATCCTGTCCGTTTCAGAAGCGATCCGCCGCGGCTTGTGAACGTACCTTGAGGCACACTGACCCAGAGCAGCGCCAGAACCGATCCCGAAAAGGCGAGTGCAGCTGCGTAGAACAGCGCTTCACCGGACACCACATTCAGCAGTGTTGCTGCAATGACGGGACTTAGAACCGCTTCCAGTGTGTAGGCTATGCGTGACCATGACAGCGCCAGAGAGTAGTCATGTTCATCTGGCAGCACGTCAGGAATCACGGCCTGAAACAGCGGCGTAAAACCTGCTGACAATGCGAAAAATGCCACGGCCAGCGCCACTATTTCCCAGACCTCGGTGGCAAAGGCCATCGGAATCAGCAACAGCATCCTGCCGAAATCAAGCGAGACCAATACACGTTTGCGGGGCATTCCGGCTGACAGGGTTTCTGCCAGCGGCGCCAGAAATACATAGGCGATCATTTTCAATGCCAATACAAACCCAAGCACCTGACCGCCCGAGCCTGTGCCGCCAATACGGAAGGCTAACAAGGAGAGTGCAACTGTGAGCAAGCCGACGCCCACCAACGAGCAAATTTGTGCGGCAAACAGACGCCTGAATGCCTTGTTTGCGAGCGGGCCGGTCATAGTGCCCAGCACCAATTGCCAGTCGCGATCAAGCCAGCGTGAGATGTTTCTGGTTCCAGAAATTGGAAATGTAACTGGTTGCTTGCTTTGTTCGACACAAGTCTGGATTTGTGGCCGAGCGGGAATGAAGTGCAGACCGGGTTTGGCTGGCCGGTCTGCTGCTTGCGCGCCTGAGTGTCAATTACGTTTTCGAACGACACTGCCATTACCCCTTACCAATAGTCCCTTGGTTGGCTATACGTTTTACGTATAGTATCGCCTTCAGAATAACTCATTGTAATTTTGGGTTCGCAAATATGTCAATAAAGAATAATGACCGTCCGGATATGCGGACACTGGAAGCCTTCACAGCCGTTGTGAGTTGTGGCTCGATGACTGGCGCTGCACAAATGTTGCAAATCAGCCAGCCAGCCGTAACGCGCATGATCAGGGATCTCGAGAAACGGGTTGGCTTCGATCTGTTCGAACGCAATGGGCCGAAAATATCTCCCACCGAGAAGGGAATGCTGTTCTTTGAGGAATCCACGCGTGTTATTGCCAATGTCACACATCTGACCGATCGCGCTCATGCCATTCGTGATGGCAGAATCGCGGCAATCGACATTGTTGCCACACCAACCATGTCCGCGGGGCTGGTGGCCTCCATCTTGTCCCGGATCAAGAATATTCTGCCTGACTTTATCCATGTCGAAACGACCAATGCTGAGCGGGTCGTTCATGCCCTGCGACAGCGGACAGCTGATCTTGGATTCTCTGCCTTTCCGTTAGAGCACGAACGTTTGGTATGTCTTGAGCGTTTTGACTCAAACCTGGTTGCTCTTGTTCAGGAGGGCGGCCCACACGACATTCCAGAACCACTGTGTTTGACAGTTTTTTCCAATGAACGGCTCGCAACAGTTGGCAATAGTTACCGAATTCGGCGCGCAATAAACCGTTCACTGGATAATCAGGGTGTGATACCTGCGTCAGAATTTGTAACGAACTCTTCTATTAACGCGGCGATGGCCGCGCGTGCAGGACTGGGAATCGGTATCTGTGATCCGGTCACGGCCTATGGTGTTCCGATTTCAGGCGTTTCGATTCGGCCTCTTGCCCAGCCTATTCCATATAGCTGGGGCTTATTTGCTGCAGATGGAAAAATTTTGGGTGATCAGCTGAAACTGGTCACTGAGGCTTTCGCCATGGAAAGCCAGGAGATCATTCGCAAAGTCACCAGCCTCTCATAGAGGGGAGGGCCGTGATGCATACTACCGCTGTCACGGTATACCCAGAACACCTTGTTCAACCCGGTTCATTCTCTGAACGCACCCATCAGCGTCCCATGTTCCATCTATTCGCAGCCCCAGCAGCTGTGATGGATTCGGCATAACTCATTCCTGCTTCAGTTTGTAATTGGGGATGTGTCTGCAATATCGGAGATGAATCATGCGTCACCGCGCATCAGATTCCAAACTCGCGCGCTTTCCGGCTGTTGCGGTAAGGCAGCATCTATTCTCTTTCAAAGTGGGTTTTGATCAATGAGTTTGGTTATGGGCACGCCTCAGCTATCTGTTTTCATTGTGGAAATCGTTCTTTTAAATTCGGTTACCCCTCGCTGAACCTCAATGTCAAGACCCTTAAAAACCCCAATTGACGAACGAATTGCTAAATAATTGTTTCACGCACGCAATCTATTGTATTAATTGCGTGCATAAGGTAACTAATAGATATTGGACAAGGAGAATTTCAAATTGACGCGGGTAAAAGCTGGAAAAGAGAGCCGGAGACGATTGTTGCGGACGTTGGTCGAGCAAGGTCCGACTCCCAGAGCCGTTCTGGCTGATCATCTTGGTGTCACACCTTCAGCTGTTTCTCGTCTGGTCCGAGAGTTGATTACCGCGGGCGTATTGGAGGAGGGGGAAAAGTTTTCCCCCCAGGTGCGGCCAGGACGGCAGTTCGTTGAAGTCCGGTTTGCGCCCAATGCACTTTACGTCATTGGTGTGGGACTTGAGGCCTTCTCCCAGGCCGTCGTGATGTCCAATCTGAATGGCGAAGTCGTGGCTTCGGTTTCGCTTGGGCTGACATCTTTCCGTGACGAGGAGGCTGTTTTTGACCGGATTGCAACAGCGGTTGACGACATGCTTCGCGAAACCGGAGTTTCTATCGACAGAGTCATTGGCATGGGAATCGCTGTCGTCGGGATCGTCGATACGCCGACCGGTCGTGTGGTGCAGTCCGCTCATTTGGGCTGGGCCGATGTGCCAATTGCTGCTGAGGTAAGCGGCCGCACCGGAATCCCTGTCGTGGTGGAAAATCTGCTGCATTCCACAAACCTTGCCGAACATGCATTCGGCGTCTCCAAGGGCGTCGGGAGTGTTCTTCTCATACGGACAAGTTTGTCAATTGGCGCCAGTCTGATTGTCGATGGCAAACTGGTTTTGGGTGGATTCGGGGAGGCGGGGCAGATTGCCCATGCGCCGACTATTGATGGCGAAGAGGCCTGCTATTGTGGCTCGTCAGGCTGCCTGGAGACAGAGGCGTCGGGCCGGGCACTTCTCGCTCGCTCGGATCAGCGCAGTTTCAAAGATATGGCAGCCGAGGATCTGGGGTCGCTGTCGAAGAGTCTTGCAGAATTGCTGGAATTGGCAAAGAGCGGCGATGCCGTAGCTGCCGAAAACCTGCTGGCCTGCGGCCGTGCTCTGGGCCGCGCGATGGAGTGGCCCATCGCGGTTCTGGACCCCGATTGCATTGTCTTGTCTGGGCCGGTGGGCCGAGACCCAAATTATGTGACTGGTGTGAAAGAGGGCCTTGCAATGCATGGCGGACATTCGCGCACGACACATTGCACCCTTGCAGTGAGCATGATGCCAATCCGGCAAACGGCGATCCGATTGGCCATCGCCGAATTTCTGACAATGCGCGATCTGGATGTTGAAAGACTTGAGAGAGCGATGGAATGCGTGGGCATTGAAGGTGAAGGTCACGCATCGAAACGGCTGAATGTTGGGTTTTCAGTCTGAATTTGGTTCATGCCTCGACCATCGAGGCGGGAAGAAGAGGAAATGATATGATAATCAAGAATTGGACTCGAACTGTTGCCTTGGCACTTGGACTATCCGCGAGCTTCGCGGCCTGCCCGGTTTTTGCAGAACAAAAACTGACATTGCTCACTTGGAACGCACCACAAAACGAGCCGATGTTTAGGGCCTGGATGGATTCTTTCAAGGAAACCCATCCGGATGTGGAATTCGAATGGCTCGACAAGACCGGTGGAGACTGGGCAACTTTTTATCAATCTCAGCTTGTTGCCGGAACACCGCCGGATATCATTAATGTTCAGGGCACATTGTGGGCCGAATATGCGGCCAATGATTACATTGTTGACCTGACCCCGTACCTTGAGAAAGAACCAGAGGTTCGCGACCGCTTCGCGGAGCAGATTCTCGATTACTGGACGCTCGATGACAAGGTTTACGGCATACCCTATTATGTCAATAAGAGCCTGCTGTTCTACAACAAGATCCTGTTCGAAAAAGCGCAGATATCGGCACCGCCTGAAACCGTAGAAGAATTGCTCGAGCAGGCTGAAAAAATAGCTGCACTGAGTGATGAAACGACGGGCTTTGTCACGTTGAATTTCGATTGGCTCTACTGGCCTCTGTTCGCGTCACAAGGGGTGGAGATGTATTCACCGGATGGAACTGAAGCCGCTTTCAACACGCCAAACACGGTCAAGGTGCTGACACATCTCGCAGAATTGACCAAAAGCGGCGCCATCAACGGGATTGCCTGGACAGGACGCTGGCGGGAGCCAAACAGTGCTTTTGCCGCAGGAACGGTGGGCATGTATCAGGCCCATGGGGGCGCATACTACAATTTTCGGTCAATGGGTGACTGGATCAACAGTGACACTGTAGGTGCAACCGAGTTTCCAGGCGGAGTTGGCGTGTTCAACTCCCACGGGTTTGCAATCTCCAAGGCCTCCCAACAGACAGAACTGGCTTGGGAGTTCGTCAAACATATCACTTCCGAAAAGTGGGCTATGGGTACGGCGCAGCGTATTACGCGGACCGTGGGTCAACCTGCAATTGATGAAGCATTGCTTGAGGAACTCTCGACCAGCGATCCGACTGGATATGACGTCATGAATGCACAGCGCTCCAATCTGGATCAGCTGACGGCCACCTGGAACTCGCCGCTGGATGCGAAGCTCAAAGAAGCCTTCTGGCCAGATATTCAGTCGGCACTGCTCGGCCAAAAAGATCCGCAGCAGGCGCTGGAGGACGCGGAACGCAAGGTCAACCGGATTCTCAAACGAGGCCGGTAGACACCTGAAACTTCTTATCGTCTTGAACAATTATCCGGCGGCACACCTGCCGCCGGAACCAGATATTATTTCTGAAAAGTCGGAGATTTACACACATGAAATTCGGATTGATCGGTTTCGGGGCTTGGGGCAAACATCATGCGAAAGCAATTTCGCAAGCGCCCGATGGAGAGTTGGTTGCCATTGCTACCAGCAATGAGAAAACGGCTGAAGAAGCGCGCGCCCACTATCCTGGAATTGCCGTCCATGACGACTACCGGGAGCTGCTCGCCCATCGCGAAATCGAAACAGTTGACGTGGTCGTGCCGAACCATTTGCACGGCAAGATTGGCGTGGACGTCCTGGATGCCGGAAAAAATCTGCTTCTGGAAAAGCCGATGGCCACAAGTCGTGAAGATTGTGATGCATTGATCGCGGCGCGTGATCGCAGCGGACGCCTGATGAGTGTCGCCCATGATTATCGTACGTCGCAACAATATGTACATATCAAGGAACTGATTGAAGCTGGTGATCTCGGACAGCCGACTTACGTGAATATCAATCTGTTCCGAAACCCTTTCCGGCTCGGTTCGCAAGGATGGCGTTTCTCGCCTGAAATGGTGGGATCATGGATCCTGGAAGAGCCTGTTCATTTTTTCGATCTGGTGCTGTGGTACATGGAACCGCTCGGCGACCCCGTCTCCATCATTGCAGCCAGCAGTTCCAGTGATGAAACGCTTGGACTCCACGAAAACCTGAGTTGTATCATCCGCTATGCCAGTGGTGCCTTTGCAGTCATTTCTCAATCACTGGCCGGTTTCCAACATTTCACCCAGGTTCAGGTAGTGGGAACTGAAGGCTCGGCCAGATCTGTCTGGTCCGGTCAAATGGATCGTGACCCGACACCCAAGGTTGGACTGGATGTCCGCACCCGACATCTGAAATTCGAGCGCGGTGTCAATGAGTGCGAGTCGGTGCCACTTTCCGCCGACAGCGAGGGTTTCAAGCTGCAGAGTCAGATCAACCGGATCATCAAGGCATTTGAGCTTGGTCACGAGCCGACACCGGGAGAAGAGGCGCGCAAGCGGGTCGTCATCTGCCTGGCCGCTGAACAATCATTGAAGGAGGGGCAGGAGGTGCAACTGGTCTTCTAGTTCAGACGCCAGCTTCGACAACGTCCTTGTAGATTTCGAAATATGGGTTGAGGAAATGTTTGGTAAAAAGAGAACCAGGGAACTGTTGCTTGTCAGTTTTCTTCTGACACCTGCACTGTTGATATTCTTCGTCTATCGCATCCTGCCACTGCTTTGGAATCTGGTGTTGTCATTCACCTTCTGGAGGCCGGCAAAAACGCCGGAATTCGCTGGATTAGAACATTATAACGAGATGATTTTCTACGACGATGTGTTTTGGGAAGCTCTCAGCAATACAATCATCTACATGGCAGGGATGCCGATTGCCATCGCACTGGCAACCATCGTTGCGCTGCTGGTCAATGCCCGCGTAGGCGGCCGGAATATCTATCGGTCAGCAATCTTCATTTCCTATCCGATGATGCCGGTTGCGGTCGGTATCATCTGGCAATGGCTCTACAATGAGCGGGTGGGTCTGATCAATTATGTATTGCTCTCGCTCGGCATCATTGACGACCCAATCGCCTTTCTCCAATCGACGACCTATGCGTTGCCCTCCGTGATGCTTGTCGGGATCTGGCAAATTCTAGGATTTTTCATGATCATCCTGTTGACCGGACTTCAGTCGATTTCGCAAAATCTGTATGAAGCTGCGGCAATTGACGGGACCAGCAATTGGCGTCAATTCTGGCGCATTACCTTTCCGCTTTTGAGGCCGTCACTGTTTCTGTGCTTTGTAATCGGCGTCATTTCATCCTTCACAAGTTTTGATCTGATCTATGTGATGACAGGTGGCGGACCCGGACATGCCACCGAACTGCTGATCACCTACATTTACAAGACAGCCTTCGAGCTTTCCTCCTTTGACTATGCCGGTGCGCTGACGATCATGATGTTCGTGCTGTTTCTTGGCATCACACTGATCGCCAACCGAATAGCTGGTGGCGAAGCTGGAAAGATCGAGTGAGGACCGCATGATGAGAAAAAACCGAACATGGCCGATCCATCTGGCACTGATTACAATCTCTATGGTGATGCTGATCCCGTTTTATTGGGTGCTGAAAACCAGTGTGGCGGGAGAAAACATTTTTGCCTATCCGCCATCGATCCTGCCCAAGGACCCCCATGTCTTCTTCTTCGTGGATGTCTGGTATTTCATCCCGTTTGTCAGATATTTCTTCAACAGCATATTTGTCGTGACCATTGTAATCGCGCTCAATCTCGTCTTCAACGCGATGGCCGGTTATGCGCTGACCAAGAATTTTCGGGGCAAGAAGGTCGTCATGCTTCTGCTCCTGTCCTGCATGATGATACCGTTCCAGGCGACCATCATTCCAGCCTATCTGGTGACAGCGAAGATGGGGCTTTTGAACAGCTATATCGGGCTTGCCCTGCCGGAACTGTCCCACATCATCTGCATACTGATTTTCAAGGCCAGTTTTGACGCTGTACCGAAATCGCTTGTCGAGGCAGCCCGCATCGATGGGGTTCCGGAGTGGAAGATCATTTTCAAGGTCATGCTGCCACTCTCCAAGTCAGCGATAGCCACAAACGTCATCCTGTCCTTTATCTGGTCTTGGAATCAGCTTTTGTGGCCTCTGATCATTATTCGGGACACTGAAATGCAGACCATTCCGCTGGGGCTGTCCTATTTTCTCTCCTACTTCGAGGACACCACCGGCGCGCTCTACGCGTTCTGTGTGATGGCGCTTGTGCCCACCATTTTCGTATTCCTGCTTGCACAACGCCAATTCATTGAAGGTCTGACATCCGGAGCGACCAAGGAATGATGATCTTCAGAGCACTGGTTTTCAACACGTTCACGCTGGCGCTCCTTGCCGTCGCCGCGATCGTTGCCTCAATCAATATCTATGTCTCTTTTCACGATGACGGCATCCTGATGGGGATTGTAACAGGTCCCGATGGAGCGCCTGTGCCAGGGGTGGAAATCACCGTTTACAGGACCGCTCTTATCGGACTGGATGAAGTCGAAACCCAGGTGACCGATCTCAATGGCGGGTTCCGCTTCCAGGGACATGATCTGCATCATCCCATCTTGCAGGCAAAATCCGAAACGCTGGGAAATTCCAGTCTGCACCGGATACGGCTGCTGTTCCGCAATCAGAATAAAATTCTGGAAGATCCGATCATTTTGGAGGTCGAAGAATGACAAACACAGCTTCTGGAAGGAAGATTTCATGGCCACGGTAGAACTGAAGAACGTTATCAAGCGTTATGGCGATCTCGAAGTTGTCCATGGTGTCGATCTGGCGATTGCCGACAAGGAGTTTGTTGTTCTTGTCGGCCCATCTGGATGCGGAAAGAGCACGATCCTGCGCATGATTGCCGGACTTGAGGATATCTCGGACGGTGAAATCCTGATTGATGATACGGTCGTGAATGAGCTTGAACCCAAGAACAGAAACATCGCGATGGTGTTTCAGGATTACGCACTCTATCCCCATCTGACTGTGCGACAAAACATGTCCTTTGGTTTGGAAAATCACAAGATTGCCAAGGCCGAAATTGGCAAACGTGTTGCCGATGCCTCGGTCATTCTGGGTCTGGAAGACTACATGGATCGCAAGCCGCGACAGCTGTCTGGCGGCCAACGGCAACGCGTCGCAATGGGGCGCGCCATTGTACGCAATCCAAAAGTGTTTTTGTTTGATGAACCTCTGTCCAACCTTGATGCCAAGCTTCGCGGCGTGATGAGAACAGAGATCAAGAAGCTTCATCAGCGGGTCGCTACAACTGTGATCTTTGTGACACATGATCAGGTCGAGGCCATGACTCTGGCTGATCGCGTTGTCGTCTTGAAGGACGGGCATGTTGAACAAATCGGTACGCCTGAAGAGGTGTATCACACGCCGGCCAGTGTTTTCGTGGCGGGGTTCATCGGCAGTCCGACAATGAATTTCATCACCGGTTCTGTTTCCTCAAGCGGAGACTCTGTCCGGCTTGCCGACAATTTTGTCCTGACGCCGCCAGAGCATTGGCACGCCGCGCTGGCGGGAAGACGTGAAGTCACTGTCGGAATTCGTCCGGAAACCTTTCATGTTGCGGATGCAGAGGATGCTTCCGTACTGGACATAAAAATCGACGTGGTTGAGCCATTGGGGTCCGATACCATGATCTTTTTCAAGATCGATAGTGCTGAGGCCGTTGCGCGCGTTGTCCCAAAACTGGGTCTCAGATCCGGCGACACGTTAAGCGTTTCTGTCGATACTCAGGCCATCCATTTCTTTGACCCGGAAAATGGCCAGTCGCTTCGGGGATCGGAAGCATGAGTTTGGATCCGTTTCGCCAGTTTGTTCCGCTTATCGGTGATCTGCACAATCATTGCGGCATTTCTTACGGGCATGGCAGTCTTGATGATGCATTGCGCAATGCTGCTCAAAGACTGGATTTTGTCTCGGTCACCGGCCATGCCTCATGGCCGGATATGCCTGATCCCAACGACAGCAACCAGAATCTGGTCGCGTTTCATACAGAAGGTTTTGCGCGGCTAGCCAAATCCTGGCCCGAAATACGTGAACAGACGCGTGCTTTCGCAAAATCTCATTCAATTGTGCCGTTTCTTGGATTTGAGATGCATTCACTGGCCGATGGGGACATCACCATCGTCTATCGCGATCTGGATGGTGACCTGCTTGATTGCGATGGTGTTCCCGCATTGCAGCGGGAACTGCGGAGCCTCAATCGTTCTGGTCATCCGGTTCTGGCCTTTCCGCATCATATTGGCTATCGCCGGGGTCACAGAGGCATCAACTGGGATGTTTTTGCCGATGATGTGTTCCCGTTGGTGGAGATTGCCTCCATGCATGGCTGTTCGGAAAGCGATGAGGGGTCGAAGCCTTTCCTGCACACGATGGGACCTGCTGACCACAAGAGCACCATGCGGTACGGCTTGGCGCAAGGACATCGCTTTGGCGTCATAGCTTCAACGGATCACCATTCAGCTCATCCCGGAAGCTATGGTCATGGTCTCGCTGGCGTGTGGTCCACCGATCGAAGTCGTGAAGCGATCTGGGAGGCGCTGCTTGCGCGACGCACCTGGGCGATGACCGGCGACCGGATTGATTTGCAGTTCTCGATCAACGGAGTTGCGATGGGCGGAAACATTGCTCCGGGCGGAGAGAACAACGTGGACATCGCAGTTGAGGCTGGATCGCCGATTGATTGCGTTGACGTAATCCGAGATGGGGCCGTGATCCGGCGTTTTTCTCCCTATGAAATCAAATCGGCTCAGGCCGGTGATATGGTGCGGACCAAGATCACTCTGGAACTGGGTTGGGGGCCGCGCAATGCGCGCTATCCGTGGCAGGCAAAACTTGGTTTGTCAGAGGGTCGGATTCTTGCGGTCGAGCCTCGTTTCAGGGGGCGTGAGATCGTTTCACCAACTGACAGCGCCGATGGTATTCCGGACACCTGCTTTGAGTCCGAATGGCAGCAGGATGATCAGAGTTCCATTTCACTGAACACTGTCACTTATGGAAACCCAACGAACACCACACAGGCCACCCAAGCCATTTGCATGGATGTCGAAATGCCGCTTGATGGACATGTCCACGCGCAAATCAATGGTCGGAATTTCGACGTGCCGCTCAGGCGCCTGTTGCAAGGTTCCGTTGCGGAGCCAATGGCCGACATGCCCGCGACGTCGATCCGGTTCCATCGCGCGCCGTTGCCGCATGAATTCCAGTGGAATCTGGAATGGACAGACAAGCCGGGCCCTGACGCGGGCTACTATTATGTCCGCGTCAGATTGCAGAACGGGCATTTCGCCTGGGCCAGTCCGATCTTTGTCGGCGCATAGGTCGGGTGCAGAACACATATTGAAAGGAAACGACCTTGAATCAGGATTATGAAGGTTTCGACGCTTTGACCGCCAAGGTGTTGTCGATGGACGCCGCTGAAATCCGGCAGCGCTGCGCCAGCCAATTGATCGAGCATCCATCCAACGAGCACATGATCCAGGCCCTGGCTGAACGGATGTTGGCAGACTATCAGGATACGCTGAAATCTGGCCGAGCACATTGTGTCATGATCGTACCGGTCGGTCCGGTTGGACAGTATGATATCATTGCCGAATATTGCGTTCGCGAGAAATTATCGCTGGATCGCCTGACGCTCATTGCCATGGATGAATATCTGACGGCGGCGGGGGACTGGATTTCCATCGATGATCCGCTGAGCTTCCGAGCCCATCTCGATCGCCATCTGCTCGAAAAACTGCCTGCCGATCTGCGCCCTGCCGAACTTGTCGTGCCGGACCCGACCGATCTCGGCTACATTCCGCGTTTGATTGAGGAAAAAGGCGGGGTCGATATCTGCTATGCGGGAGTGGGCATAACGGGCCATCTTGCCTTCAACGATCCGGTGCCAGGACGGGACGACCCCATCTGGTTTTCACAATTGCCGACTCGTGTGGTCCAGTTGACGCCCGAGACGCGCCTGATCAATTCCGTGACGGCTTCGGGTGGAAATACACTGCGTATTCCGTTCCAGGCGGTGACTGTCGGGATGGCTGAAATCCTGTCCAGCCGTTTGCTGCGGATCTGGATGAACCGGGATTGGCAGCGTGCAGCCATCCGCAGATTGCTGTTTGGCCCGGTTACCGGCGCATTTCCCGCTTCGCTGGTGCAGACGCATTCCAATGTCACCATCGATGCGGTTGCATCGGTTCTGGATTCGGCAGAACCCGGACTGCGTTAGAATACAGCGGGTCGGATGCGGGAACTCATTTGGTATTGATTTTGGGAGAGGTGACAATGATCACTTCGCCCATTTCTGCATCGTGAAATAGCTAAACTTCTGATCCGCAGCTATCAGTTGAGAAAACCACACGTAAAAATTGCAAACAACCGCCGTGTTGTTGCGCCTTTTGCCTGTGGGAAGCGTCTTGGATATCATGACAGATCAATAGAGAAGATCGCTCCAGATTGAGGGTATGCATCGACGTCAGAGTCAGCTAGCCGTACTCTCGCTGAAGTAACGATCAGGCGATTGCGAGCGGGATCAAAGCACACCCCGGATGGACGCGGAACCGGGACAGGATGCGATGCTATCTTCTTCCCGCTGATGTCCAGTTGAATAATTTCTGCTCCATCCCAATGGCAGGTAAAGAACGTATCATCGGGGCCACGTGACAGGCCGCTGGGCCGGCCGGCACCATCTGTCAAAATTTCATTCTTGCTTTCCAGTTGTACAGATCCGTCTTCCAGATTGTAGCGGTAGCAGGACAACATTCGTTCCATTGAGTCGACGATGAGCATTCGATCGTTCTGTTCGGTAAACGCTATCCCGTTCGGCAAGCTGAATCCGGGGAGCGTGGTTGGCTCAGACGTCAGAGTGTCATAGCGGTGGAGCAGGCCGGTTCCGCGAGACGTGGCCATGTCCATTATACCCAGCCATATCCTGCCACGGGCATCCAGTGCGCCATCATTATAGCGAAACCCGGCAGGTATACCTGGAGCTGTGCGTGACCATGTTTCGTTGCCTGCCCGATCAAACAGGGCGAGCCTTGTCTGTTGTGCGGCGAGATACTGGCCTTGTTCCAGTGACAACAGCGCACCAACGACTTCGCCCAGAGGCGTCTGCCTTACCTGATTTTCCCCGTGTTCCAAACGCAGGATCGCCGGTGCCAGAATATCGATCCACGTGATGCCATCCTCATCGACATTCGGACTGTCGCCAATCAGGCAGCGCGTTTGTGCAAGGCAGGAGACGTTCGGGTTCTCTATGGCAGCCTTGTTGAATGGCACTTCGATACCAAACGGATACCCACCTCTGCGTTTTGATATCACGCGTGCTGCCTGAACGACGGCTGCCCCCAGGTCGTGCAACGAAGAGGAAGCGTCTCCATACAGACATACTGCGGCAACGGGGCTGCCGGAAAAATCGAAGATGGGGGCTGCAACGCCCAGCTGGCCCCGAGAGAGTGGCTCTTGATCTATCGCGTAAAATCTTGACCGCGTGACACCCAATCGCGATTTCATCTCGTGTGTGTTTGCAAGATCGAGTTGATCCAGTTCGTCATCCAGGCGGCCCCAATCTTCATAGGCCAACATTGCCAACCCGCCTGCGCAGGAAGTTACCGGCATTGTTTCACCAATTCGCCACCCGGATTTGTTGCCGAGTTCGCTTAATTCGATGCAGGTTGCCATATTGTCAGAGCGGACCATGAGCAGTGCCGAAGCCCCAGTGTCCCGGGCAAGCCTGTCGAGTTCTTCACGTGCAGATTTTCGTAGATCGGTATCGCTCCAAACACCTTGGGCCAATTCCAGCAGCTTGGGCCCCAGCGTCAACCGCCGTGTCGACTCGCTTTGCTGAAGGAACCCTTCTTCAGTGAGCGCGGAAACCATTCGATAGACTGTTGGCCGAGGCAGCCCCGACTCTCGTGCAAGATCCGCAGGTTGAATTCCATCGGACCTTTCTTTGACGATATCCAGCAGGGCCAACGCTTTGCGAAGCGATTCGGCACCCTTAGTCGATTCCTTTGCCAAGAAAAAATTCCCCCGCGATCAAAACTCTTGCGTCAGTGACTTCATTTAAGTATGTTCACATTGTAAACACAAGTCCATTATATGGACAAATATTGGAGGATGCAATGAATTTTTTGAAACCAGCACTCATCGGCGCGATCATCATCGGGGCATCCATCCCGGTGCATGCCCGTGATCTGGTGGTAGCTGTCGCGGATCCGGTGGGCTCTCTTAAAGATCAGATGTGCCAACGTTTTGTAGACAGCGTTCGCAGTGAAATTCCCGACCTGGGTCTCAATTATGTCCAGGGCGAAGCGCTTGGCTCGGCAAAATCCGTCATGGAGCAACATGTCTCCGGTACGGTCGATATCTTCTGCAATGAGATCGTCTGGTTCGCAAACTATGTAAACGATCTGCAGATTCTCGGCTGGGGTTTCACCTTCCGCGATCCGCAGCACATGGTGAATTTCTTCGACAGCGAGCTTTTCGACCCGATTGAGGAAGAAGCTATTTCCAAAGGCGCACGCATTCTTGCTGCGCGCCCTACACAACCGCGCATGCTGTTCACGAAAGAGCCAGTTGGATCAATCGATGATATCCAAAACATCAAGATGCGGGTTCCGCAGTTGAAATCTTATCTGGAACTGTGGACAGCATTGGGCACATTGCCAACACAAGTTAGCTGGAGTGAGGTTTATCTGGCGCTGAACACCGGTGTTGTTGTTGCTGCTGAGGGGCCTCCGACCGATGCAGGCAAGCAAAACTTCCACAAGGCGGCCCCGTTTGTTACCCGTACCGATCATCTCTATTCCACGGTGCACATTTCAATCAATGAAGCGACCTGGCAAAGCCTTTCGGGAGAGCAGCAGACAAAACTGGCTGATTTGGCCAATGCGGCAACAGAGTGGGGCATGAATCAGGCTCAGGCTGAAGTGCAGGAGGTGCTCGATGGTTTTGTCAGTGAAGGCGCGACCATTTCCGAAATCGACAAAGCGCCCTTCCAGCAAAAAGTTGAAGATGCTGTTGGTCGTATGGAATCCGAGGGACTTTGGCGGCCAAATCTGTGGAAAGATATTCAGGGCCTGTAGTCATATAAAATCTGATCGGCGGGCCTGCTGGCCCGCCTGATCCTTCTTGGGAAGGTCTTGGGCCAATGCTTCTACTAATCCGCAGGATATTGAATCTGGTCGGTAGAATTGAACTTGCTACCGCTGTCACAATTCTCGGGGGGATTGTTGTAATCATACTAAGTCAGGTTTTCTCCAGATATGTTTTGGGAAAACCGTTGATCTGGGCAGAAGAACTCGCAACTTATTTGCTGATCTGGTTGGGATTTGTTGCCGCATCAGCGGCCTACAAGTTGAGGCGGCACATTGCCATTCAAACCTTTCAAAGCCTACTTCCCGAAACAGCGCTTCGTGTTTCAGGCGCACTCATTCATCTTTTGATCCTGGTCATACTGACAATTGTCATCTGGCACATTCCAGATGCCATGCGCACAGAACGGATGCAAAGCACCGTTGGCCTGCCGATCAATATTGGGCTTCACTGGTTTTTCACTGTTCCGACTTTGGTCTCCTGCATTTCCATGGGGATTTCTGCTCTCTTCTATGCCGCTGACTCCCTGTTTGGCAGCAGAGAGCCACTGCTGGTCGCCCAGATTGATCCAAGTCTGAACGACGACATTCTTCCGGACACTCCACACGGAGGAGCAGAAGCATGAATACCTTGCTCTTGATGCTGGGCATATTTGCCGTCTTGCTGGTGCTTGAGGTGCCAGTCGCGTTCGCAATGCTGGCTGCATCCGTATCGTATATGCTGATCGATGGATTGTTTCCTGTTACCGTCATCATTCAGCGTATGGCGCCCGGGTTGGAAAGTTTTCCATTCCTGGCAATTCCAACATTCATCCTGGCCGGTAATTTGTTGAACCAAACGGGCGTTGCCGAGCGCATATTTGCATTTGCGCTGGCGCTGGTGGGGCACATCCGAGGTAGCCTTGCCCATGTCAATGTGATCGCAAGTATCATTTTTGCTGGAATGTCCGGAGTTGCTGCCGCTGACGCAGCGGGGCTTGGTGCGATTGAAGTCCGAGCGATGAAGAAGGCAGGTTTCACTGCCAGCTTCAGCGCTGCCATAACGGCAGCTTCATCGATCATCGGACCGATTATTCCGCCAAGCGTTATCATGGTGCTGTATGCCGTGATGGCTCAAGTCTCAATCGGGGACATGTTCCTTGCTGGGATCATTCCCGGGTTGCTGATGGGTGTGGTGCTCATGATTACCGTGTATCTGCTTGCGGTCAGCGGCAAGATTGTTGCGCCTGTTCGCAAACGCGCGACGGTTGGGGAGGTGGGACAAACATTTGTTCGTGCGCTGCCTGCCTTGTTTGCGCCTGTTCTTTTGGTCGGTGGGCTGTTGCTCGGCGTTGCAACACCGACAGAACTTGGTGCGATGACTTGTGCATACGCCATTGTGCTTGGTTTGAGCTATCGTACATTGTCGGTGGAGCGTCTGCTTTATGCGTTGCGTGAGACAGTGGCGTCTTGCGGCATCATACTGTTTCTGGTCGCAGTCGGCATTCCGTTCAGCTGGATCATTGCGGTCAACAATCTGCCATCAATCCTCACCGAAACTATCCTGTCCATCAGTTCTGACCCGTTGATGGTGCTGCTCATAATCACCGCAGGGCTTTTTGTAGCTGGCATGGTGATGGAGCCAACCCCGATTTTGCTCATTGCTGTGCCGATGGTTTATCCGTTGATTCAAGCCGTTGGCATTGATCCGGTACATTTCGGGGTGGTCGTGGTTCTGAACCTTGTAATCGGTGTGACCACACCACCAATCGGTATGATCCTGTTCATCATGATGGATGTCGCGAAAATCTCGATGAGGGAGCTTTGCGTCGCGATGCTGCCTTTCTATGTGCCGCTCGTTTTGCTGTTGGGACTGGTCATCTTGTTGCCGGGACTAACGACGTTTTTACCAAACCTTGTGGGAGGTTAAGTCATGAAGACAACCCTGACATCACTGCGTGCTATCCCACTCACAGCCAGCTTTGCTGAGATTTATGGGGGGGATGACCGCATTCCCGAGGAAATCCGCAGGCCTGCCAGCCATTTTCAATCCATTCCACGGATTGGCCAGTACACCACTTTGGTGCTGGCCGAGTCCTCGGACGGTGCACTTGGAATTGGTGAGTGCTTTGGATTGCCGACACCCTATGCTGCCACCGAAATGATCAACCGGGTTATTTCACCAACTTTGACGGGGGCAGCGCTTTCTGATCCATCTGCAATGTTGGCAAATCTTTACCGCTACTTTTTTGCCCTGGGTCATACAAAAGGTCCGGGAATGGAGGCGATGAGCGGGGTCGATATTGCGCTGTGGGATTTGCTTGCCCGACGCGCCGGAAAGCCTCTCGCAAACTATCTGGGTGCTGAAGTCAAACCCATTCCAACATATGTAAGTCCGGTGCCATTCCTTCCGACACCTGAGCGTTCAGCCATTGCTGCAAAATCTTTGGCTGAAGGATTTGGAGCGCTGAAACTGAAAGTAGGGCGCAGCGCCAGTGAGGATATACCCTTTATTGCTGCCGTCCGTGAGGCGATTGGTCCCAATAGAAAACTGATGCTCGATGCCAATTGTGGTTACAGCCTGGAAGAAGCGCTCGTGCTTGTTCGGGAAATCAGGGAATTGGATATCACATGGCTTGAAGAACCACTTCCACCAGATGATGTGAAGGATCTTCGTCGACTTTCAGACCTGTCAGATATTCCATTGGCAGGAGGCGAGAACGAGTTCACTCCGCAAGCCATGGCAAATCTTTTAGATGAGGCCAACATTGCTATTGTGCAGCCGAACATTTCTCGTGCTGGCGGAATTAGTGGGTTGATGGCTATTGGAGAAATTGCACAAGCTCGAGGAGCAAGTGTTGCACCACATGGCGTGGGGGCTGGTGTGGTGCTTGCTGCGACCCTTCATACCGCCGCAGCCATGCAGGCTTTTCAATGTTTTGAGATTAACCGGCTGCCAAATCCGCTGCGTGATGATTTGTTTGCCAGTCCCAAATTAGATCAGAATGGCAATGCGTTGCCGCCCGAGGGTAATGGCCACGGTGTTGTTTTTGACAATGCAGCCATTCAACGATTTTCAGACATAGGCTGAGAATGGAGAATACACATGATACAGGGCACTAAATCACTCGAAGGAAAGACTGCGATTGTAACAGGCAGTGGACGTGGAATTGGACGCGCGATCGCAGAAAACCTCCATTTTCAGGGTGCACAAGTGGTGATTGCAGATATTCACTTTGACAATGCCAAAGATACTGCGGATGCGTTGGGCGTCGGTGCATTAGCGGTGCATGCAGATGTTTCCAGTGCTGATGCCGTTTCGAGGATGATTGAAGCTACATTGAATGAATTTGGTGGCGTTGACATTCTGGTGAATAATGCCGGTACAGACAAAGCAGTGCCGATCCTCGAGATGGAAGAAGCCGAGTGGGACCGGTTGATGAATATAAACCTCAAGAGTGTGTTCCTGTGTACCAAGGCCGCATTGCCATCAATGATTGAACGAGGCGGCGGGAGCGTGATTTCAACATCTTCAATTGTTGCACGCCAAGGGGCCATGAATGGCGGTATCCATTACGCATCCACCAAAAGCGCAATAATCGGGTTCACCAAGACACTTGCACGTCAAATGGCGGACCAGAACATTCGCGCCAATTGCATTGCGCCTGGCGTTATAGACACTGACTTGATCCGGGAACACATGCCCAATGACATGCGGACAAAGATCGAAGGTTCAATTCCAGCAAAGCGTTTGGGCAAAACGGCGGAAATCGGGTCCGTAGTCTCCTTTCTGGCATCTGATGCCGCATCCTATATCAATGGTGCGACCATCGATATCAATGGTGGATTCTGGATCGGATGACATGCAAAATTTTCTGACATTAGACCTCGTTGATGCACGAAATCTGGTTGATGCGGCTTGTGAAGCATCTGAATTAGCCGGTGTGAACCAAAACATTGCTGTGGTGGATAGGGCGGGAGAGCTATTGTTGTTCTTGCGCATGGACGATGCCAAAAGCATATCTGGTCAGATGGCTATCAACAAAGCATTTACAGCTGCTGGCACACGGACCCGCACGGATGCGATTGCATCCCGAACAGAACCTGGGGAACCAGGTTGGATGATTCAAACCCAGCACGGTGGACGATTTACCACATTGGGCGGAGGAGTTCCTGTGCAGGTTGATGGACAAACTATCGGTGCCATCGGGGTGAGTGGGGGAAGCGTTGCCGAAGACATCGAGATCGCAGACTTCGCGGTAGCAAAATTTCACAATCAGTAATTTACCTTGAGAAATTGGCCCATGGATTTTGACTGGATCATTGTCGGAGGTGGGAGCGCGGGTTGCGTTCTGGCAAACAGGCTGTCGTCGGTCAGCCGCAATCGCGTATTGTTGATTGAAGCTGGCTCTGATCGTTCCGGGAATGATGAAGACAACCGGTTTCGAGACATCTACCCAGGTCGCATTGCTTTTGATCCTGAATTTTTATGGCAGGATATTCGCCAGATTAATGTTAGTGCTGGAAGCAGCAAAAAAACCGGTTCCTATGAACAGGCACGGATTTTAGGTGGTGGCTCGGCAATCAATGGCCAAGTCGCAAACCGGGGCACTCCAGAGGATTATGACGGGTGGGAAACTGCCGGAGCAGAGGGCTGGAACTGGAAATCTGTACTTCCATATTTTTGCAAGTTGGAAACTGATGTCGGTGGCACCAGCCACATGCATGGCAATGTGGGTCCAATCCCAATTCATCGCGTGCCGGAAGATACCTGGCCAAAATTTACCAATGCTGCCAAACAAGCATTTCTGGATATGGGCTATCCGGCTATTCAGGATCAAAATTCGGAATTCTCAGATGGCTTTTTTCCTCTTCCATTGTCTAATGACGGTGAACGTCGAGTTTCGACAGCGCATGGCTATCTGACACCGGAGGTTAGGAAAAGGCCGAATCTCACCATCCTTTGCGATGCTGAAGTTGTTGATCTGATCTGGAAAGACAATCGCGTGCTTGGGGTGGTGGCGTTGACTCCAGATGGTCAGAAAGAGATTCTGGCCAATGCTACGATACTGAGCATGGGAAGCATTCACTCGGCCGCTTTCTTAATGAAAAACGGTATTGGCAATCCAACCAAACTTCAGGAAATTGGTATTGCACCCAGGGTCAGGTTAGATGGTGTTGGCAGCAATTTGCAGGAGCATGCCGGTGTTTCGGTTTCTGCATATCTTCACCGTGACGCGCGCAATTTCAACACACGGCGGCACGGTGTTCTTGGATTGCGCAGCAGTTCCAATTTACCAGATTGCCCCGACGGGGATATGTACACCATGGTCCTTTCCAAGTCGGCCTGGCATTCTTTGGGGGATCGAATTGGAACCATACTCAGTTGGATAAACAAGCCGTTTTCCAGAGGTGATGTGCGGTTGCAGCGCGATCACGGCGGTAATCTCACCACTGAGGCACACTTTAATCTTCTAGGGGATCAGAGAGACACAGAGCGACTCGTATCGCAGATCCGGTTCCTTGCGCGCTGCTTGAGGAATGATGGTTTCAATGGTTTGGTGGCCGATGCCGGGCCCTCTGTCTATTCAGGAGCCGCTAAAGCTCTTGGGGAAGTTTCTGTGCTGAACCATGTGACCACCCAATTTGTTTCCAAGACCCTCGATTATTTCCCTGCGCTTCGAACACAGATCTTGAAGGCCTTTATGTGCAGCGGTTTCACTCTGGATAATTTGCTGGAAGATGAGGCTGCTATGGACTTGTATTTGAAACGTTCGGTGTTCGGTCAATGGCACGCATGTGGAACTTGCCAAATGGGAAGAGCAACTGATCCAATGGCGGTTGTCAGCCCCTTGTCAGGTGCGGTTCATGGTACTGAAGGTCTGCACCTCATAGATGCATCCGTCATCCCGATTATTCCGAGAGCAAACCTGAATTTACCGGTTATCATGGTGGCCGAGAAATTCGCAGATCAGTTGAAGGATCAGTAATGGTTCGCAGAGGTGAATTTATGGTCAAGCTTTTCGAACATCGAAGAGGACCAGTTTGTCAGACTTCACGTTGATTGCTGGTCTTGAATTTGTGGCTCAGCACGGTTTGATTTGAAATGAGTCGAAAGAATCTGGCGCTCATCGTGTGGAACAGGCTCATATCTGAGGTGAGTTGGCTGCATATAACCGCTCCATATAGGTGCCGTGCACCTACAAACGCAGTGCTTGATGTGGAGCCTCTAGGTCATGTCTATTGACACCGGACTAATCTGAGAACGGCTTCTTCACAGTGGTCCTGCCGCTCTTTGATTGCGGATTTGGTCATCATGTCCTGATCGAAAATCGCGCTTAGGGTGTGGATGTTCGAGAGATAGAAATATGTCACACCGACCAGCGTGATGTAGAACTGGACAGGGTCGATATTCGATCTGAACACGCCGTCTGCTTCGCCTCTTTTCAAGACAGAGGCAATGATCTCGACGAGCGGCTTATGCATGTGCCTGATCTTGTCGGATTTCTTGATGTGAACAGCGCGCTGCAAATTTTCGCTGTTGAGCAGTCGCATGAATTCCGGGTTTTTGGAGTGATATGAAAATCCGAACTTCACAAGTTCCTGGATTGCCTCGATTGGATCCAGGTCTGCCAACTTCAGCTCTGCTTCATGACGTCTGATTTTTTCGTATGACTGCTCCAGCACACTTTGAAACAGATCATCCTTGTTACCAAAATAGTGGTAGAGCATTTGCTTGTTGATGTTGGCGCGCTTGGCAATCGCATCGATACGCGCGCCCTGATAGCCAAACTCCGAAAACTCTCCAAGCGCGGCTTTGAGGATTTGTGCTTTGGTCCGTGCCGCGTTGCGTTTTGCAGGTTTTTCCAATGCGCAAGCCCTCCTTATTGGTTTTGCCGGATGATCGGCTGTTGTCCCCCCCTAAAGTTCAGAGGATCGTTTGTGAGCGTTAAAACTGAGAGTGGATATTAGGGTGTTTGCCATCGGTCAAGGTTCGCCACAACAAAACTATCATCCGCAAGTTTTGGATAGATGGGATTGAAATAATCAATTTTGGGTTGATTTGACCAGAGTCATCTCATTGTCGTCAAATCCTATCCAAGTTCAGGGCCAGCAATTGCGAACAGATTTTCCGGATCGCCGAATGGTTGCTCAATCCCTTTCGCCATACGTGTGAAACCCCGCTGCCTGGTGAAGCCGTGGCGTTCGAGCCGTTCTGTAAGCGCGACTTGATGATTCACAGCATCTATGAACACAGGTCCTTTGATTTTTGAGAGAGCTGCGTCAAGCATTGAGAGTGCAGAAGATGTTTCAGTTGCAATAATGGGTCCAATCTGGGTCGCGAGTCGACCGTCACGTCCCAACAGATATCCGTCACCCGATGGCGTGATGGATGAAAACTCAGCGCCATGCAGCATCTGATGTTGCAGAATTTCTGGACGGCTTCCGCCAAAATTCTTCGCGTCGATTTCAAATATTCTTTCAGGATCTGGCGGGGTTGTCACAAAGTTCCCTGCAGTCTGCAGATCAATGGTTTCGACGGCCTCGTGTTGCCATCTGCTTAAATTGAAATGAGGAACAAATCCCAATGGGCGATAAACATGTTCTCCATCGGGTGTGGCATCCAGCATGGGTGTGCGCCCCGATTGCTCCAGCCTTTTGATGCAAACGTCCAGCAGCTGTGTTGCCAAGCCTTTTCTGCGCCAGTCACTGGAGACCAGAACCATGCTGATCCAGCCAAATTCAGGTCCGAAGGGCAGGGCGATTGCACTGGCAACGATCTGCCCGGTTGGCGCTTGAAAACCGAAAGCATCGCCAGCTTGCATCATCATCAACCAGTCCGCGCTGGTTTGATTCCAATGGGCTTCCCTGGACAGCGCCATGGCTGCTTCGACATGGCTTTCGCCAAGATCAATCAGCGTAAGCTCGTTGCTGCTGGAACTTGTATCAGTACGCACCATCGCGGGCCTCAAAATGGGTCGGTTTGCCCAGGTTTGTCTGTTCATGTGATACCCAATCGGCCACCCAGTCGATCATTTGGTCCATTGAGACAGTCGGTTGACCAAACAGAGACTGTGCCTTTGCTGTATCCACCAGCCAGGCAGAGCTTGCTTCACGGCCTGTGATCTTTGCGACCTTGTTCATCCGGCTGGCAAATTGTTCTGCAAGCCAGCGAATTGAGGTCACTTGAGAACCGCTGATATTCAGCGGCCAGGACGGGACTTCGCAATATTGCAGGGCGCGGAGTGCTTGTGTGTTTGCATCACCTTGCCAGATCACATTGGCATGACCCATGGTCACATCAATCTCGTTGCCACGATACACCGCATCTGCAACGTCAAACAGAACGCCATAACGCAAATCAATCGCGTAGCTGAGGCGAAGCAGGCATCCCGGCGTGTTCAATTTGTCTGAGTAATATTGAAAAACCCTCTCTCTACCAATGCATGATTGTGCGTATTCGCCGGGCGGGTTCGGCTTCAAATCTTCGGTTGCGCCATTGGATGTCACCGATACGAACGGGTAGACACATGCGGTTGAGAACGCAACGATGCGGGCATCGGGAAAGGTCTCCGCAACCATCGCCGGGCAAAGAACATTCATTGCCCAGGTCAGACTTTCTGCCCCGGCCGAGCCGAATTTCCGCCCTGCCATAAATATGATATTTTCAACCTTTGGTAGCTGTGCAAGTTGATCCTTGTCCATCAGGTCACACGTGATCGGCTGGACGCCCCAACTCCTGAGTTTGTCTGGCATGGTGGGGTCGGAAAACCGCGCGACACCGATTATGTTTTTGCCCGGTGCTGCGCGTTTTGCCAGTCGCGCCAAAGTCGGTCCCATTTTTCCGCTCACGCCCAAAACCATGATGTCTCCATCAAGCGCCTTGAGGCTGTCAATCAGCTCCTGACTTGGTCTTGTCATGAATTCTTCGAGTGATTCTTCGTCGGCAAATGAGGCTGGGTGAGCGCCATTCTGTTGAGCAAGGGGCATGATTTTCTCTTCCAAATCAATATTCAGGCATTTTCTGTCAGGCAAAGGTCAGAAATAATTTGACTTCGTCGCGACAAAGACATTTGTATAACTAGTTGGTGATAAATCAAATGGAAAATCTGAAACTGCTATTGGCAGTGTTTTCCACAATGCGGCAGGCCAGATGTCGAGTCGAACTGGCGAGCGGAGATGTATGACGCAAGCAACGCAAATACTTTTCGGTGACATTCATAACCACAATGCGCTTGGCTATGGCATCGGTTCGCTTGAACGCAGCATTGATGTTGCGCGAACACATCTCGATTTTTTTGCATTTACCGGCCATTCAAGCTGGCACGATATGGTGCCAATGGAAGGCGGCCGGGAGCAGCACTGGATAAAAGGTTTCGCCCGGCTTGAAGAAGCTTGGCCATCAGTGCAAAATCTGATTGCCGCCGCCAACCGTGATGACGAGTTTTCCGCCTTTTTGGGATTTGAATGGCATTCCAGCCAGTTTGGCGACCAATGCGTGGTTTACCCGACCGATCACGAAATGATGGTGTTTCCAGACAATGTTCAGGCTCTGCGCGCTCATTGCCAAGCCAAGAACGCCCTTATGATCCCGCATCATATTGCGTACCCAGAGGGGCATCGCGGGGTTAATTGGGGTGAATTTACCGAGTGTTGCACGCCAGTTGTCGAGATCTTTTCAGAACATGGAAATTCTGAAGAGGACCGGGGACCACTGAGCTATTTCAACCACGCCATGGGACCACGCGAAACGTCGCAGACGGTGGCGGCCGGACTTGAGAACGGGCTCCGATTTGGCTTTGTTGCCTCAACGGACAGCCATAGCGGCTTTCCCGGTGCTTATGGTGAAGGATTGATGGGAGTGCACAGCGTTGGTCTTGATCGTGGTTCGATTCTTGAGGCCATCCGCAATCGTCATACCTATGCATTGACCGGGGATCGAATTCTGGTTGATTTCAGTGTTGATGGAGCCATTATGGGGTCCACGATTGCCGCCGGAACAGAAGTCGAGGTGGCGTATGATGTGCGCTGCCCGGATGAGTTGGATGTGGTCGAAATCATTCACAATGGACAAATTGTACATCGGGATTACCCGAAAACGGATATCGCCCTTAATGCAGCAACTGCCAGACCATTCCATGTCAGGCTTGAATGGGGATGGGGACCGTGGAGCGATCTGGCCCTGGACCGGGTTGCGGACTGGGTATTCAATCTGAACATAAAAGATGGAAAGATTTTGAACGTGTTTCCGTGCATGCAATCGGGTCCGTTTGACGAAGATCGCCGTCATCGCTTCAATCAAAGCTCGGAGACGGAACTCGACATCGTATCCTATTCTGCGCGCAAAGGGTCCTACCGGCAAAACCCCAACCAGAGCGTGGTTCTGGAAATGCTTGGCAATGCCGATACCGAATTGCGCTTGGAAATGACACAGCCTACGCACAAAATTTCGACATACAGGATTTCGGATTTGCATAGTGGATCACAGTCCATGTTCACCGGGCCATACCCAACGGAATGTTACCAATGGCACCGGTTGGTGGCTGAACCGTCGAGCCGGGTAAATGCAAAAACCAAGCTGAAACTGGATAGTGGAAAAAATCATATCTATCTGAAAGTGAAACAGAAAAACGGTCACATTGCCTGGGCGAGTCCGGTTTTCATCAATTACGACTGAGCAGCAGGAAACACTGAAATTGCAGATCTAAACCGAAACTGAACATTAGAGAGGACATCATGTTTAATTTACGCAAATCAAAGCTTGTAGTCGCCGCAATGCTTGGCATTGCAACCCTGGCATCTCCAGAGCCGGTCGTGGCTCAGTCATTTCCGGACAAGCCGATTACGTTTGTCGTGCCTTGGGGCGCAGGAGGCCGCACAGATATCGTTGGTCGGATGGTTTCCAACGTCATGGGGTCTATTCTTGAGCAGCCGATTGCTGTGGTGAACCGTACCGGTGGGCGTGGCGCCGTTGGAACCAAGTCTGTTCTGGACGGCGAAGCCGATGGCTACACCGTTCTGGTGACGACACCCGGCAATCAGATTCTTGCACCATTGTTCAATGATGTTGGTTTTGTTCCCAGTGATTTCCGTGGGATCGGCCGTGTTGCATCCGGATCGGTCATATTTGCCAGCAACATGGATCAGCCATTCACCGACGGAGCCTCTCTCATCGAGTATGCGCGTGCGAATCCGGGCGCAGTGACGTATTCGGCGGTCAAGAACAATCTGCCTTGGCTTGCAGCTGAATCGCTTGCGGAAAAGGCCGGAATCAAATTCCGGCATGTGCCAGCCGGTGGGGATTCCGAAGCGGTGCCAATGGCACTGGGCGGACACGTCAATCTGGTTGCCTCATCAAGCTACAATGCGATCGCCAGTCAGATCGAAGGCGGCGAAATGCGTGCGCTGATCGTATTTGCCAACGAGCGCATGGAAGCGTTGCCAGATACGCCTACCGCGATTGAACTTGGCTACGCGGTTACCGCAAGCCCGTGGACAGGCATCGCTGTGTCGAAAGGTGTGCCTGAAGACAGAATCGAAATCCTGCGCAATGCGCTTGCCGAGGCAATGGAAACCAAGTCAATTCTCAATTTCGCCAATTCTTCCGGCACGACGCTGTCCTATCTTGACGGCCCGGGCTTCGAAGCACAGTGGGATGCAGAATTTACCGACTTCCAGTCCGTCGTCAAAAAATAGGGACCGGGTTGAATGCGGGAGATAAACAAGAATATCTGGTCTGGCGGCGTATTGCTGGGGCTCTGTGTGGTGCTCATCATTCAGATACCCGGGCAGGTCGGTACAACGACCGATGATTCCCTGTCGCCCGCATTCCTGCCAATGCTTGTGACGGCACTGATTGCTGTCATGAGCGTTTTTCTGATCGTGCAAGGGGTTTTGACCAAGGATATTGCTACGGCAACACCTGTGAAACAGACTTTTGCAGAGATTGGCTATGTCGGCCTCTGCATTCTTGTCATGATCATCTATGTCGGAATTTTAAAATGGGTCGGTTTCATTGTGGCAACCTTTGCCGTGATCGTGGTGCTGGCCCTGCTTTATGGCAATCGCAACTGGCTGCAAATCCTGATCACGGCGATGGTGGCCCCCCCCGCGATCATGCTGTTTTTTCGCTATACAATGCTTGTGTTGCTGCCCGAAGGCACGCTTTTCAACTAGGATGTTGTCTCGCTTTCGAGAGTGAGTCCAGATCCTAAGCACTTACAGGACCTGCAAGAATGGATCAGATCCTCGTCGGGTTGGAGCAAATCCTTCAACTCCAGAATATATTGCTCATGATCGTCGGCCTGATCGTCGGAATCGTGATCGGGGCCATACCGGGGTTGAATGTGCCATTGGCTGTCGCTTTGGCGCTGCCCTTCACATTCAGCCTGCCGCCGCTTGCTGGAATTTCGATGCTGATCGGCATCTACAAGGGCGGCACCTATGGTGGATCAATTTCAGCTATCTTGTTGAATGTACCAGGCACACCGGCGGCGGCCGCAACCGCGATAGACGGCAACGCGCTGGCGCGACAGGGCAAGGCTGGCAAAGCTCTGAAACTGTCAATCTATGCATCTGTGTTTGGTGAATTGGTGAGCGATATCGTGTTGATTGTCGCGGCCGCACAGGTTTCCCGATTTGCCTTGAAGTTTGGTCCACCGGAGTTCTTTGCGCTCGGGCTGTTTGCACTCACCATCATCGGGTTGATATCCGGAACAGGTCTGGTGCGCGGTATTATTGCAGGGGCGTTGGGCTTTCTGCTGTCGATGGTCGGGATTGATCCGGTCGAAGGTGGCGCGCGCATGACATTTGACATTTACGAGCTGTCGGGCGGCTTGAAGTTCATTGCGCTGATCATCGGAGCCTTTGCCATTTCGGAGGCGCTGGTTCAGGTTGAAAAGAGCGCAAGGCCCGGCACAAAATTGAAAGTGCTCGAAATTTCCCCCCATAAGGCTGACAACAATGTGTCCAAAGCCGAGTTCATGCAGGTTTTGCCCGCCATGTTGCGCGGCACGCCACTGGGGGTGGCAATTGGTGCAATTCCGGGCCTTGGTTCCTCTATCGCTGCGTTTTTGAGTTACGGACTTGCCAAAAAACTGTCGAAAACCCCTGAAGAATTCGGCAAAGGATCGCTTGAGGGTGTCGCTGCAGCTGAAAGTGCTAATAATGCTGTTACAGGGTCCACCCTGATACCGTTGCTGACGCTCGGAATCCCAGGAGACGTGATCACTGCCATCATGCTTGGGGCACTGACAGTGCATGGGATTGTACCGGGGCCGACCCTGTTTCAACAACAGGGCGATTTCGTTTCGGCGCTGTTCATTTGCATGTTGATCGTGACCTTTCTGCATTTCTTCGTCGCAATGCTTGGCCTGCCTTTGTTTATTCGTGCTGTGCGGATACCGCGCGGCATTCTGTTTCCATTGGTCATTGTGCTGTGCGTCACCGGAGCATTCGTCGCGACATCCAGCATTTTTGACACCATGGTGATGCTTGGATTTGGTGTGCTGGGTTATCTGATGGTGAAGTTCGGCTTTCCAATTGCACCCATGTTGATCGGGTTCATCCTGGGGCCTTTGGTCGAGATGTCTCTTCGCCAAAGCCTGATCATTTCAGGCAATTCACTTGATATCTTTTTCACACGTCCCGTGTCGGCGACGCTTCTCACGCTGACATTGATCATTATCATTACCGTTGGTTGGCAACGCTTCAAGGAGCTAAAACAGAATGAAAATTGAACATATTGAATTGCTGCCAATTCGCCTGCCAATCGGCTCGGTCCTGACATTACCCCGTGGTGCGTCCAGAACCCTCAGCGAAGGCAAGCAGATTATCCTGGTCAAGATGACCGCTGATGATGGGACTGTCGGCTGGGGCGAGGCCGGACCCAGTCGGCGATGGTCAGCTGAATCCACCTATTCGACCTATACGACGCTCAAGGAATATCTCATCCCGGTTCTGATCGGCCGAAACGCGTTTGATATTGCCGGAATCCACGCTGCCATGAACACCGAGATCGCGCCAGGGCTTGATCCTGGGCAACCGATTGCCAAGGCAGCGATTGATCTGGCGGTGCACGACATGGTTTGCAAACGGCTCGGGATCAACCTTCAGACCTATCTGGGGGCAGCTGCGCTGGACAGAATACCGCTGGCGTATCTGGTGTCTGCGCCCAATCCCGACGCTATCTCCAAAGTGGTTGAGGAAGGTCTCGCACAGGGATATCAGGGCTTCAAGGTCAAGGTTGGGCACAATCCGGATATGGATCTTGCAAATATGAAGGCGGCAATGGCTGCAGCGCCCGGCTGTATTGTCTGGCCCGATGCAAACCAGGGTTACTCCCTGGATCAGGCTCTGCGGATGGCACGGGCTTTTGAGGCTTTGGGAGTGGAATTGTTTGAGCAACCGATCCCGATGACGGATGTCTATGGAATGAAAAAACTGCTCTCCTCGACGACGATGAACATATCGTTGGATGAGGCTGCGATGGGCATTCCCTATCTGATCGAGTTGATCCGCCGCGAAGCTGTCGAAGGGTTGGTCATCAAGGTCAACAAGGTTGGTGGTTTATTCTATGCAAGGCAAATGTGCGATCTTGCCCGCAATGCCGGACTCAAGGTGATTGGCAGCGGATTGATGGATGCTCCCATCGGATATCATGCGTCAGTTCAATTGTTCGCGGCCTACGGTATGGATTTCCCCGCCGATCTGAATGGACCGCAACATATGTCAGACGATTACCTGCTTAAGCCGCTGCCGAAAGACAAGCAGAATGCACTTGTCACCACACAGCCTGGCATCGGCTATGAAATCGACGAAGATCGTGTCCGCAATGATCTGAAACTTGAGTTGCACATTTAGAGTGGTAGCAACCAGGATTTCATGTGTGACCGCGCCGCGCCGCTGTGCGACCATTCAATGTGATGCGCATTGGGTTTTTCCAAATGAACTCTGGTCATGTCGATTGCCTTTGACCACCAGCCAATGGCAGATGCACGCATATGCTCAGCCCATGGGACTGACGGTTTTGAATTGTGATCGGAATTGAATATATTTCTGTAATCTCCTTGACGATGGAGAGCCCGATTCCAGTGCCGGGTGTGCTCTCATCAAATCGTTTGCCGCGTTCCATCATCGAGGCAATTCGAGCTGGTTCCACGCCCGGACCATCATCTTCAATGGTCAATTGAAAAGACCCTTCAGACGGTCGAACTGCACCCGAAATCGCGACGTGTGCTGCCGCCCACTTGCTGGCGTTTTCAATGATGTTTCCGAGCAATTCCCGCAGATCATGGGGATCCATTGCGATCACGCATTGATCGGGCAGTTCAAGGTCCCAAACTAGTTCTGCAGACATTGGAACGCGTTTCAGAGTTCTCACAACATCGTTGATCAGATTTGTGGCATCGGCATCTGATTTTCGCGCATCTGGCGTTGGCGTGAGTTTACTTCTCAGCAATTCATGCCGGATGTTGGCTTCCATCTGTTCGGTCAGTTCAACGATTTCATCGCCGGTGATGGTTTTGCCATTTTCGATGAGTTTCTCTGCATTGGTCCTGATCACAGTCAAAGGTGTTTTCAAACTGTGTGCCAAATCACCGGACCGCTTGCGCGCGCGCTCCAACGCATCTTTCTGCGAAGCGAGCAGATCATTCACGGCCTCTGTCAGGCGGCTGATTTCTATCGGAAAATCTCCCTCAAGCCTGCTTGCTTTGCGGTTTTTCACCTCATCAAGGGCCACGGATACCCGCTCAAGGGGGCGCAAGCCTATTTTCACTTGCAGGAATGTCCCAAGTAGCAAAAGGCCACCAAGTGCCAGGAGGTAGGGGATCATATCTTTCAAGAACTGATCGCGGGCATTGGTGATTACCGACTGATCCATCGCTGCGGCCAGGCGCAACATTCGGGCGCCGCTTGGTGCGGCAACCACAAGCACGCGCTCCTGAACAACCACTTTGGTATATTCCGGACCGTCAAGTACATATCTGTGGACCTCCGCCACATCATGACCGTCATCGGGAAGCTGCAAGACCACATCCCAGAGTGATCTTGAGCGCAATTGCTGCCCAACTTCACTATCATCGATTTGCCAGTAGAGGCCGCTATAGGCGTTTTCAAAGCGCAAATCAGACAGGCCCGCTGGTGGCAACAGTTGGCCATCGGGTGTGAATTCAATTTCAGCGGCCAGTTGATTGACATAATTCTTGAGCTCCTCATGCACCCGCCGTTCAAGATTCTGGCTGAAAAGCGCCAGGAAAATGAACGCGGCAAGGATCAGAACAGCACTGATGATTGCGGCCGAGACAAGAACGAAATTGACGCGTATCGAGCGCATTCAAAGCGCTCCGTTTTCAAGAATATAGCCGAAACCGCGTTTGGTCTTGATGATGTTGGGGCCCAGTTTTTTGCGCAGGCGACCAACCAGGACTTCAACGGAATTACTGTCGCGTTCAAAGTCTTGCGCATAGAGCTGATCGGTCAACTCCATTTGTGAAACGACCCGGCCGTCCTGCGTTGCAAGATATGTGAGACAACGCATTTCCATTGGCGTCAATTTCACAGGTTGACCATCTATGCTCACAGCCTGATGAATTGTGTCGATACGAATATTGCCGACCGAAATTATTGATGAGGCCTGACCCGATGATCTGCGAATAAGAGCGCGCAGACGCGCCAGAAGTTCTGCCATTTGAAAAGGCTTGGCCAGATAATCATCGGCACCAGCATCGATGCCTTCGACGCGCTCCGCCCAATCCCCGCGGGCAGTCAGGATTAGGACAGGCAGCCTTTGGCCGTTCTCGCGCCAACGCTTGAGGACCGACAGGCCATCCAGGACAGGAAGGCCAAGATCGAGGATGATTGCTGCATAGTCTTCGGTGTCTCCCAAGAACCAGGCGTCTTCCCCATTGTCCACTTGCTCAACAAGATAGCCATTACGTTCCAGCACATCCCGCACATTGCGACTGATCAAAGGGTCATCTTCAACAAGCAAGATACGCATTAATCGTTCTCAACGCTTATGATGCGTCCGGTTTCGGCATTGACATAAACTTCGAGAAGCCGGCCAGACTGACTTATGATCTTGAACTCATAAATCCATTGTCCATCTTCTCGCTCAATCTCGACATCAATGATATTCGCGCCAAATCGCTCGACGATGATCGCTTTCAGCTCGGAAAGCGGTAAAATCTTGCGTGCGGTGACCGCATCATGCAGAGCGCCCAGCTTGTTCTGCTCGCCAGCGAAGCCCCCACTGAAATTGCCGTTGCTAGCGGTACCATCTTTATCGACATCACGGCCTGAGCGATGTTCTGACTGACGGTGATCATCACCGTCGGCCCAGGCAGAACCGCCGCCCAGAAAGGACGAGCTTGAACTGCCACCGCCGCACACTGCGATGCATAGGCTCAGAAATGTGAGGTATGCCCAATTTTTCATAGGTGCCTTATATCATTTCCAACCTGACAATCTGCTGAAATTCCCAGACAGCTTTCCGTCAGCTTCCATGGTCTAGAACTTGCTCATCAGCGGCGCACTCGTCAGCCGGTGAAACTTCAACCAAAGGAAGCACTATGAAAAACCTCATCATTACTGCCGCGTCGATCTTAACCTTTGCAGCTGCCATGCCTGCTTACGCTTCAGATGACGCGCATTGCGGAACTGCAGACCGCTCGAGCTGGATGAGCGAAGAGGCCTTGAAAATGAAGGCGACCGAAATGGGCTATGATGTCAAAAAAGTGAAGGTGGAAGAAGGTTGTTTTGAAATCTACGCCATAAAGGACGGCAAGCGGGTTGAAGCGTATCTCCACCCTGTGACCGCGGAAATTATCCGTGTGAAATCTGATGACTGACATCCCAGCGCAGCAACCCGGTCGCGATTTGCGGCCGGATACCGATCGGGTATGGGACCCTCTGGTCAGGATCTTTCACTGGTCTTTGCTTGGCTTTTTCGCATTCGCTTATGTCACGGGCGATGAATGGGATTGGGCACATGAGCGGGCTGGATACATAGTTGCCAGCCTGATCGCAATTCGCATTGTCTGGGGCATGGTCGGTTCAAAACATGCTCGCTTCTCTGACTTCATCTATCGTCCAACCATTGTGCTGGCATATTTGAAGGACACAATTGCCATGAGAGCGAAACGCTACATGGGGCACAACCCTGCAGGTGGAGCGATGGTCGTTGCACTGATCCTGGTAATTCTCGGAATTTCAGTTTCAGGATACATGATGACCATGGACATGTTCTGGGGAGAAGAATGGGTCGAGGACATTCACGAAATTTTTGTGAACGGCACACTTATTCTGATCGCTCTTCATGTCGTTGGCGTTGCTGTGGCCAGTTTTGAACATAAGGAAAATCTCGTGAAGTCCATGATCATGGGACGAAAGCGCAGAAACTGATTTCAGCGTATCTGCGCGACCGGGTGACCGAACCTGCATTGGTCACCCGGCCAAAATCTTCCATCATATATGCCAACTGCAGGACGGGTCGTCCGGCACGGCTCAACCGACGACAGGCCATGGTAGAAAAATGATCGGCTCCAAGCGATCGCATCTGCGCTGATCCAGATCAAAGCCTATGATGCTTTTTTCAAAGATAATGAAATCAGTTGAGCACCGTGATGAGGCTTCGCTGGATGCGAATACAACATGGCAGTTGCAAGCCAGATTTGAAGGGCGCTGGAGGATTTTTGCAAACGAATAGGCTCAAAATTCTTTTTCGAACTTCGTGGGATCAACCGTGACAGGTCAATGGAATGGGTATTCAATTTGGTCTTGCAACGGGTGGCTCCCGAAATCTTGCATTGGAGGAGTAACACGACAAGATCTGATACAACAATGTACCATCATGGTCTCTCATGCGAGCATAGCCACGGGATCAATTTCGATCTGAGCAATATTGGAAACACGTCATGGAAATCACACTTCGGTTCTGCGGTGCCGCCCGTACAGTTACTGGCTCCTGTTTTCTGGTCACGACGCCGGATTGCCAGTTTCTGGTTGATTGCGGCCTTTTCCAAGGCCCCAAAACGGTCAGAGAACTGAATTACAACCCTTTCCATTCGACGCACCCAAAATCGACTTTGTGCTCCAGACCCATGCCCATATTGACCATGCAGGGCTTCTGCCAAAGCTGGTAAAGGCCGGTTTCGAAGGCAGAATACATGCGACCGAGGGCACTCGCGACCTGCTGACTTTCATGCTTCCAGATAGCGGTTACATCCAGGAAATGGAGGTGGAAAAACTGAACAGACGCAAGGCACGGCACGGCAAATCCAAAGTCGAGCCGATCTATACACAGGCTGACGCTGAACGGACCCTGGAGGCCTTCAACATTGTTGCCTATGAGCGCTGGATCGATGTTGGACACGGTGTTCGCGCCCGTTATTGGAACGCAGGCCACATTCTGGGTTCTGCTTCCATTGAAGTGGAAATCCAACGCGGTACTGACCCAGCGACATCGCCCTTGCGCTTGCTTTTTTCTGGAGATATCGGGCCTGACAACAAGCTGTTTCATCCAGATCCTGATGCCCCGAAAGGGTTCGACTATATCATTTGCGAATCCACCTATGGAGGCCGTTTGCGCGCACGGAAAACGCCGGATGAGCGCCGCAAAGAGCTTGCTGGCGAAATCGGCAAGGCTCTTGAAAACGACCGAATTCTACTGATTCCGGTGTTTGCTGTTGAGCGCACACAGGAACTCATCACGGATATCCTGACACTGCAGGAAGCTGGAGAAATCCCTACAGTGCCCATCTTTCTGGACTCGCCTCTGGCTATTCGGGTGACCCGCGTATTCGAGAAACATGCAAGGAACCTCGAAGAATTGAGCGAACGGCCCAGCCTGCTGGGAAATCCGAATATCAGGCCCACTGAATCGGTGGAACAAAGCAAAGCAATCAACCGGGTAGGGGGGGGGGCCATCATCATGGCTGCCAGTGGCATGTGTGACGCCGGTCGCATCCGCCATCATCTGAAAAAGTGGCTCTGGCAGCGCAATGCGACTGTGCTGTTCGCCGGCTACCAGGTGCCAGGCACTCTGGGGCGGCTTTTGGTGGATGGCGTTAAGAGCGTGAAAATTCATGGTCAGGAAATCAAGGTGCAGGCCACAATACGCGCACTTGATATTTATTCCGGTCATGCTGATGGCGCGGAACTGGTTGAATGGGTCCAAGAACGTGAGCCGGTCAGCCGGGCGATTTTTCTGGTTCATGGAGAGGAGGAATCTGCCATGCTATTGAAGGCTGCGCTCGTTGAACATGGTCTGGACGGAGAACGCATTCTGATTCCTGCCCTCGACGATGAAGTTGAACTGCTCGGCGAGAAGCAGCTGCCGGTCTTCAGGGACGTCGAACGTCGTCTTCCACTGGACGCGCCCATCAAGCAAGACTGGCATAATGACCTGGCGCAGTTCAGCTTTGATGTGAGGGAGGTGTTCGAGCAGGCGGCGGACGACAAAGCCCGCGCAAAACTCATTCGCCGGTTGCGACGGGCGTTGGACAATGACTGAATGACAAACCCATCTTGTCCGGTTGCCACGCCGCTCCGACAGCCGCATGGCAACCGGACAAAGAGTGCTTCAAAGCCTGTCAGGTCAGCAAGATGATCAGTCGGGGTGACCTGCTGCCGATTGTGGCCTCGCCAATGTGAGCTTTAACAGCTCGCTCTTCATATCGCATGAGGCTTGGAAGTCCCATGGTTGGGTGTAATGTTTTGAGTTGTCGTCATCCGGATGTTTTATCCCCACGATGCCCACGGTAAGATTGAGCCAGGTGCGTAATGATCTTCGCAGCTTCTACCGCACCATTTGGGCTGGAGAGGCTTTGTGTTGCCCGTTTCATCTCTGTACGCCGGACGGGGTCCAGAATGGCTTCAAGTGCCTGGATGAGGTTTTCCAGGTGCTGTCAGACGAATGCGAACCAGTCTCAGTTTGGCACAAATCGCTTTTATTTAGGCCGCACAAAGTCCCCGCCACTCAGCGAGTGCGGTGGTTCGATTGGTCTTGAAATTGTTCCGGCTGTAGAGGTGGCGTTGCTGGTTGAAATGGTTTTGAATTGAAGCGTGAACGGTGACGAATTTCTGCAAACTTTGCATCTGTCGGAAGCGCAACATTGCCCGTTCTCGTCGTCGGAAGGGCAGGTGGGAATTCTCCGCCCGGTTGTTTAACCAGCGACCGGTGTGCTGCCGTTTAGCATTGCCAATGACCTTCATTGCGGCACCATAAGATCTAAGCTTGTCGGTCACGATAATGTTTGGTGGACCGCAGCGTTTCATGGATTTCCTTAGGAATTTCAAGGCTACCCTGCGATCCCGGCGCTTTGTCACATAGGATTCCAGAACCTCGCCTTCGTCATCAACAACGCGCCATAAATAGTGCGTCTTGCCATTGATCTTCACGAAAACCTCATCCAAATGCCACTGTCAGTTTGAATATGATCGCTGGTTCTGAATTCGTTTCTTGCGAATATCAGCGGCGAACAATGGCCCAAATCGATTCCACCAAAACCGGACTGTCTCATGACTGATGTCGATGCCGCGCTCGTGCAGAAGGTCCTCCACATTCCGGAGCGACAGCGGAAATCGCACATACAGCATCACGGCCAAGCGAATGACTTCAGGCGATGTTTTGAAGTATCTAAAAGGGGAGGGTTTTGTCATGCAACGAGGCTAATTTGTTGGTCGCTCGAATTCAAACGGTCTAATCTGACAATGTCAGGAGAGTTGATCTGCTAGTCAAAGTGCCTCTGTGGGGGGGCCCAATTGACTAGCAGATATTGGAGGGAGGCTATGTGAGTCGTTCGTATTTCTCGATGAATTTTCCGGGAAATGCGATTCGAACCAGTGCTTCGGCAAAGAAATAATCGCCGAACATGACTGCTGCATCGGGCCCGATCTTGTGTGGTTCCGAGTAACAACCATGCATCAGAATGCCGCGATGGCCATCCTCTGTCGCCAGATAGTCTTCGCAAAGGCCTTTGATCAGCCATTCGGCTTTGCCACGCCAGAACTCTGCTGTTGCCTTGTCAGGGTGCAGATCAGCGAGATCGAGGAGGCCGGCGGCCATGATGGCGCTGGCCGATGAATCCTCGGGCGCATCATCATCGGATGAATCAAAATCATAAGGGGGGACGACTTTGTCGCCCAACGCATCAAACCATTTTTCCGAAATCGCGATGGCCTGCTCAAGATAGGACACTTTGCCCGAATTGGCTGCGGATACCGTCAGGCCCATCACTGCCCAGCCTGTGCCGCGTGACCAGTAACTATCATCATGGGCACCCTGAAAGGTGTAGCCACGCAACCTGTCGCCCGTCATGGTGTCATATTCGACCGCATGGAACTGGGTATTGTCGGGGCGATTGAATGAAAGCATTGTCATTTGGGCATGGGCTTCTGCGGCAAGACGGAAACTTGCATCGTCAGCTTGTTTGCCAGCCCAATAGAGCAGTGGAATATTGGCCATGGTGTCGATGGCCGAAGCCGCCCGTCCGCGTGGATCAGTCATTGGACCCCAGGAAGAAACATAGGCTCCCTTGTCGGTGACAACCAGGCGCGACCGCAGCTTGTCTGCTGCGCGCAATCCAATGGCGCGATACCGCTCATCACCGGTGATACGGAACAATGGCATGGCGGAGCTGAGAAAAATGAAGCCAATGTCGTGCGTGTTGCCATCACCGGCGCGCTCTTCGACCAATACCATACGGTCTTTCGCCAGTTTCAGGTATTTCTCGTCGCCGGTGTGCAAATAGCTGGTCAACAGCAATCCGACCCAAAATCCGCAGAACCAGTTTCCATGGCTCCAGTCCTTGCCGGTATATCCGGCAGACACAGCCACCGACATTGTGTCCCAGCTGCCGTCCGGTTTTGTGACATAGGGAAAGGCCGCGCCGATCCTGGTTTCATCGGCAAGTGTCTTGCTGGCAATAAGATCAAGAGCTCTGGTGATATGTTCTGATACTTGTCTGGACATTTTTTTCTCTGAAATTATGAATGGAGCGCGTTTTGAATGGGCGCAATTATTTGAAAATCTGAAAAGCTTGCGGTCAGGCCGGACCTTTCCGGAGAGCAGACAAATGGCCCGATCAGGGCAGGGCTATCCGGGAATTCAGCAACGCGCATAAGTTGCCACGAGCCGTCTGCGCTTTGGAAATGAGCGATGATGGCGCCATTGTTCCGTGTCAGCCTGACTGCCTGGGAACCAGTAACCAGGGGCTGCGGAATGACGGACCAGTCCGAGCTTCCGCGTGTCACTACTATGCTGAAGTTGGTGACACCGTCCGAGTGTTCGACACCAAGTTTCAGCCAGGTCTCCTCGTCAATCCGCAGCATCATGCCTGCCTGATCGTAAAGCTCCTGGTAATCAGCCTCAAAGCTGAGTGTTGCCGTGAAATCATCTGGTGCAGCAATCCCCCAGAAATGGCCGCTGTCGCGGAAGAACCCATAGTGAGTCTTGCGCCAGAAATCCGTGGTTGCTCCAGTGGTTGCATGCAGCACATCACCTTCGAGTTTCCAGTCCGGTGGTGTGTTGATCCATGATCCATCAGATAATCGGGGCATTGGCATCACCTTCACTCTCTGAAGTGGGGTGCGAGCTCCCACAACTGGCCCTGACAATCAGGCGTGGCGGATAGGTTATATCCAGCGGGTCTTTCTGCGAGTCTTCCATTTTCCGTGCCAGAATAGCCTGCCCGATTACCTGGCCGAGTTTCTCGGCAGGTGTCGCCACGGATGTGAGCGGAACAGGCTGCAGCGCAGCTTCGGGAATGTCATCATATCCGATAACGGCAATGTCCTTGCCCGGAGTCAAACCGGCCGCAGTGATGGCGTCCATCGCACCAATCGCGACCAGGTCATTGTACGCAATCAAAGCTTTCGGGGCCGCATTCCGGCTCAATAATTGCGCAACAGCCTGTTGCCCGAAGAGGCGTGTTGATCCGCCGTTGCAGATCCATTCCTGACGCAGTTCGATGCTGTGGCGCATCAGGGATGCTGCGAAGCCGGCATAACGCTCGCCATAGGCGTGGTTGGATTCATACCCACCGATGAACCCTATTTCACGGTAGCCCAGCTTGATCAGATGATCGGCGGCGATCTGCATGCCAACCAGGGGATTGGCTCCGACATAATCAAATGGACTTTGTCCGATACGCCGAACAGCCATGATCATGGGGCGACGGCGATTTTCAAATGCCCTGAGATCATCCCGATTTGTCCCGGAAGCGGGAACAATCACCAGACCTCCAATTTCTGACTGCCACAGATTGTTCAACAGCTTTGACTGACGCTCAACGGAATCGTGCGAGGACAGCATTGTTGCAAAGTGTCCGGCATCTTCCAGTGCGCCATCAAGCCCCTCGAACAGGGCATGAAAATACGGGTTGGCAATATCGTCCACAATCAGCGCAAACTGTTCGTTGGTGTCTGCTTTTGGAGCCGCAGCCTTGCGTTTGTAGCCGATCTCCTCAATGACACGAATAACAGATTGCCGTGTCTCATCCCTGAGGTTGCCCTTGCCTTGCATTACAAGCGACACGGTGGTCGCTGACAGGCCTGCTTTAGATGCAACGTCCCGGATTGAGACTTTCTTTTTCGAATCTGGCATGGGCAGTTCCTATACCTGAATGGCCTCGGGCTTCGGGAAGAACGTGCGTTGTGGCACCGCCTGAAAAAGAGGGGCTTCCCCCCGTATCATGGCTGCAGCCTTCTCACCAATCATGATGGCAGGCGCGTTGGTATTTCCACTGTTGAGGTATGGCATGATGGAGTTATCGCATACGCGCAAGCCTTCCAAACCATGCAGTTTCAACTCAGGATCCACGACTGACATATCGTCGGTTCCCATCTTGCAGGTTCCAACCGGATGGTAGTCAACAGAGGCATATTCGCGAGCATATTCAAGAATCTGTTCGGGCGTCTTTTTGTCAGCGCCTGGATAACGTTCGCTCTTGATATGTTGTGCAATGGCCGGCTGGGCCAGAATTTCACGCACATGCCGGACCGCGCGAACCGACATGTCCCGATCATATTCCGTATCGTGATAATTTGGATCGATGATCGGCATATCAGTCGGGTTTGACGAGCGCAGTGTTACCTCGCCCCTGCTGGTCGGGCGCATATTGCAGGTGTTGATGGTCAGGCCGTTTCCGGGAACATGTGTGCGCGCCCCATTTACAACATAGGCCGGTAGAATATGGGTTTGCAGGTCAGCGCGCCCGGTTCCGTGGCTGTCGATGAAACATCCACCTTCGGCGACAGGTGAGGTCGCTGCCCCGTTCCTGTAAAGTGCGTATTGCAGGCCGTGTCTGATATTCTGAGGGAATTTGTGCTGCCCATCATATGAGATCGGCTTATGAAGATCGCAGACGACATAGGTATTCAAGTGGTCCTGATAATTTTTGCCGACACCATCCATATGGTGCTGCATATCGATTCCAAGTTTTTTCAATTCGTCTGTAGGGCCGATGCCCGACAATAATAGCAGTTGGGTTGTTCCGATTGTGCCCGATGACAAAATCACCTCGCGATCACATCGGACTGTTTCCACCTTGCCATTGTTGATATATTCCACGCCAACCGCGCGCCTGTTCTCGATGATGACCTTTGTGGTCTGGGTATGTGTCATGACCGTGAGATTGGGGCGCTTCATGGCTGGACGCAGATAGCAAACCGCTGCAGACGCCCTGCGCCCATTGTGCTGGGTAACCTGATAAAGACCAGCACCAAGCTGGTCATCTCCGTTAAAATCAGGGTTGAGCTTGTTGCCTGCCTGCTGGGCTGCCCGGATGTAATCCTTGCAAATGACATGCGGTGAACGCTGGTTTGAGACCTTCAGTGGCCCGTCGGTGCCATGATATTCGTCTGCAACCGTATCGTTGCATTCTGCGCGCCTGAAATAGGGCAGAACATTTTCATATGCCCAACCGGAATTTCCAGATTCTGCCCAGCTGTCATAATCCTCTTTTTGCCCGCGGATATAGATCATTCCGTTAATCGAACTTGAGCCGCCCAGGGTTTTGCCCAAAGGGAACCAAAGCTCTCTATTGTTGAGGTGCTTTTGCGGCGCCGTGGAATAGCAATAGTTGACACTTGGGTTTTGTAATTTGGCGAACCCACCGGGGATATGAATCATGGGGTTGCGATCTGGCCCGCCAGCTTCAAGCAAAAGAACTTTCACGTCTGCGTCTTCTGTCAGCCTGTTGGCGAGAACACATCCAGCCGAGCCGGCCCCAACAACGATATAGTCATACATTTCAGCGAATCCTCCCACTGTCACTCAACCTGACCAGCACTTATAAAGCGGACTGAACAGATAGCAAGTGTTTACTAAACAAAAATGGGAAAATTGGCGTGTTTTTGCGGTTTTATTGGTGGATATGTTTAGTTTTTATGGGGTTTTCACAAAATTTTGGCGAATTTCTAACTAGCTGTTGACAAAACGTTTAGTGAACGTAAAGTTGGCGTCGCTGGATAGCTACACTCTAGAAAATCAACAAATCCAACAGGGAGACGTAAAATGACTACAAGACGTCAAGTACTGTCACTTATCGCTTCGACTGCCATGGCCGTCGGTTTGAGCACAAGCGCCATGGCGCAGGATAATCCATATGGTTCACCACCTTGGACCATCGGCTTCAGTCAGGACACCATGGATCATCCGTGGCGCGCCTACATGGTCACATCCGCGGAAGCACAGGCAGCGAAATACCCCGATCTGATCAAGGAATTCATTTACACAGATGCTGGCGGATCGAACGAGAAACAGATCGCTGATATCGAAGATCTTATTTCGCGCGGTGTTGATCTTATCATGATGAGCCCGCGTGAAGCGCAGGCCCTCGTACCATCCGTCGATGCTATCAAGGCCGCAGGCATTCCGCTGGTCGTGCTTGATCGTGAAGTTGTCGGCGATGACTACAATGTCTTTATTGGTGGCAACAATCTGCAAATCGGTGAAGAGCTTGGCAAATATACGCTGGCCAATGCCGGTAATGAATTCAAATATCTTGAAATTGAAGGCATTCCAGGTGCCACGCCGACTATTCAGCGCCATGAAGGCTTTGCATCACAAATCGAAGGTGAAGCAGGCATCGTGCGTCTCGACGCTCAGCCCGCGAACTATGATCTGGCTCCAGCTATTCCCATCGTTGAAGATTGGCTGACCAAGTACCGGGGCGAATTTCAGGTTATCTACGCACATAATGACCCTATGATTCTGGGTGCGATCAATGTGCTGAAGGAAGCCGGATACAAGCCGGGTGATGTTTTCCTCGTTGGTGTTGACGGGCAGCGTGAAGCCTTTGAAGCGATCAAGGATGGCTGGTTGCAGGCGACTGCCATCTACGCGACAGGTGGCGCTCTTGGTCTGGATATCGCTGTGCGTGTCCTGAAGGGCGAACCAGTGCCAAAACGTATCATCACAGAAACACCTGTGATCACACCGGACAATGTCGACGATTTCTACAACGCCGACTCCCAATACGTTCGCTAATCTGACGTATGCATTACAAGCCCCTGCGATATCGGGGGCTTGTAACCGTCATCATTCAGGTGGTGTTTTCAGCGCATCAAACGCCAAGCATCTGTCAAAGCCTGAAAACAAAAAGCATGAGATTCTCAAGATGCTCTGGACCGTTCGAGGCTGGGTTGAGGGGCTCAAATCCAAATATCCCCAAACCGGTTTTGTTGATGAAGTCTGCCCCCTCGCTTTCAGGTTGGGGCCGGCCATCGGAACTCAAACGACGCAATCTATAGTAACAATTAAGCGGGAGGTCTGAACCATGAATGCATCCAACAAGGACCTTATTTTGTGTTCGTCCCCGTCAAACGGCGTGCTGCTGCTGAAGCTGAATCGTCCGGAAAAGCGCAATGCGCTGAACAATGAAATGATTGCTCAGCTGGCTGCCCGGGTGCGAACCGCTGAAGGCACAAAAGGGTGCCGAGCAATTGTTATTTCCGGTGAGGAAAAGTTTTTTTCCGCTGGCGCGGATGTCGTGGAGATGCGCGATCATGGCATTCAAGCCATTCAAAATCGCACGCGTGCTGCAGACTGGTCCGTGATCGCAACAACCAGGGTGCCCCTCATCGCAGCGGTTTCCGGCATTTGCTTTGGGGGTGGGCACGAACTTGCGATGCTGTGCGACGTGATGATTGCATCGCCATCAGCCATGTTTGGTCAGCCAGAAATAAAACTGGGACACATTCCCGGAGATGGGGCAACCCAGCGCCTGCCACGTCGAATCGGGAAATATGCTGCGATGCAAATGATTCTCACGGGAGAGCCGATTGATGCAGCTTCTGCATTGCGATTGGGCCTGGTGAATGAGCTTGCCGAGAATGCAGAAGAGCGAGCACTCGAAGTGGCAAGGCTCATGGCGCGCCATTCATCGAAGGCGCTTGGCCTGGCAAAAGATGCCGTTCTGGCCGCGGAGGAATTGCCTCTGTCTGCCGGACTGGAACGCGAGCGGCGCAATATTGCGCTGGCTTTCACCACACGAGATCAAAAAGAAGGGTTGAACGCATTTTTCGAGAAGCGCGCAGCCGAATTCACAGACGAGTAGACCTGAAGGTTGAAAACGAAAGGAGAGCAAAATGCAGTTGGATGGAATACGCGTCGTTAGTTTTAATCATTTTCTGATGGGGCCATTGGGTATTCAGTTTTTGGCCGATCTCGGCGCTGATGTCATTTCAATCGAACCGATCAAGGGAGCATTCCAACGTCATTGGGGTGGTGCCGATGCAAAAAAAGCTGGTGGTGAAACCACGCTTGAACTTGTTGCGAACCGCAACAAGCGTAGCATTTGTCTTGATTTGAAAGATCCGGAAGGTTTGGAAATTGCCAGGAAACTGACTGCTACAGCCGATGTGGTCGCAGAGAATTTTCGACCAGGAGTGATGGACAAACTTGGTTTGGGCTATCAAGCCCTGAAGGAACTCAATCCAAATGTCATCTTTGCAGCTGCCAGTGGCTTTGGCCCTGACGGTCCTTATGTGAATCGTCCAGGACAAGACATGATTGCCCAGTCCTTGTCCGGAATGGCGTGGATTACCGGCAAAACCGGCGAGGCTCCGAGATTGGTGGGAACCTCTGCAATTGATCACCATGGTGCCATGGTTTACGCCGCCGGCATTCTGGGGGCACTGGTACAAAAGGCGCGAACCGGAAAAGGCTGTCGGGTGGACGTGAACCTGTTCTCTGCCGCGATGAATTTGCAAGCAGAATCACTGGTCTGTTATTTCAATGGAAACAAGCCGGAATCAGCGCAGCAGCCAACGCATGTCGGCAGTTGGTATCACGAAGCGCCTTACGGAATTTACGAGACGGCAGATCGCTATATCGGCCTTTCACTCGGGAATCTTGAAGCAATGCTGGATGCCATCGACGTTGGCGACACATTCAAGGCTTCTCAAAGTGAAGCCTATGTGAGACGAGAAGAGATCTCTCAGGTGTTTGCAACACAGCTTAAAACCAAAACGTTTGCAGAGTGGGCAGACATTTTTGAAGCACGCAAGCTCTGGTTTACCCAGGTCAATGACTATGACGACCTGGCAGCTGATCCCCAACAAATCCACAATGGTGATTTGATCGAAGTCGAAGCCTGGACCGGAGAGCCGGTTACACTGTTGGCCAATCCGGTGCGTTATGACGGGGTCTCAGCTCCCATTCGTCTGGCGCCGCAAAAACTGGGCGCTCAGACGACTGAAATACTGACCGAACTTGGACTGGATGAGAGTGAACAGGAAGCTCTACTGAAAAAAGGCGCTATCGGAACTGCCTGAGTTTGCCGGTAGCGTCAGAGGGAGGAAACCATGCTTCTTGAAGCAAAAGGCATAGCAAAAAGCTATCCAGGCGTTAAGGCGCTGAAGCAGGTTGATTTTTCAATCGATGCGGGGGAGGTGGTCGCCGTTGTTGGTGAAAACGGCGCTGGTAAATCAACGCTGATGAAGATCCTTGCAGGCGCAATTCAACCAAATGAAGGCACGCTGCATCTTGATGGAAAACAGATCGAGTTTGCGGGCCCGCTGGATGCACAATCCCGTGGTATCTGCACGATCTACCAGGAATTGATGATCGTCCCGGAGCTGTCTGTGGTCGAAAATGTATTTCTTGGACATTTGAAACAAAAGAATGGGTTTCTCGACTGGCCAACGATGCGCAAACAGGCTGCAGAAATTCTTGATCGGCTCGGCCTGAAGGCACCGCTTGCTGCCAAAGCCGGAGACCTGAGTGTTGCAGAACAACAGCTGATCGAAATTGCCAAATCTCTCAGCCGGAATTCGCGTCTTCTCATCATGGATGAGCCAACGGCTTCACTCTCCAAAGATGAAGTCGCCAATCTTTTCAATCTGGTCAGGTCCCTGCAAAAGGATGGAATTGCGGTCATCCTGATTACCCACCACCTGCACGAAATTTTCGAAATTTGCGACCGGCTGATTGTTTTGCGTGACGGGGATTATGTGGGTGCGGCGACGACAGATGAAATCGACGAGGATGATCTGGTCGAGATGATGCTTGGCCACAAGGTTCAGATCGACAAGTCGTTGCATCGCGCAGCTGTACAGCATGACCAGATTGTGCTGGAAGCGCGACATCTTACCAGAAAACCCGAACTCGATAATGTCAGTCTTTCTCTCCACAAGGGCGAAGTGCTTGGCATTGCGGGATTGATGGGCGCCGGGCGAACTGAACTTGTCCGTGCGTTGTTTGGTGCCGACCCCTTCGAGACCGGTGAAGTGAAGGTCAATGGAAGCCTGGCCGTGCTTTCATCACCCCGGGATGCACTGGATCATAAAATCGGTCTGGCTCCGGAAGACCGCAAGACCCAAGGTCTCATCCTATCAATGCCAATCGGGCACAATGTCACACTGCCCTCCCTGTCGGATCACAGCGGCACTTTGGGTTTGAATTTGAACTCTGAAACGCGAACGGCCGCGAAACTGTGTGAACAGCTATTTGTGAAATACGCAAACCTTGATCAAGCCGTTGGCAATCTGTCCGGTGGAAACCAGCAAAAGGTTGTTCTGGCCAAGCTGTTGGGCGCAGGTACGGATATCTACCTGCTCGACGAGCCTACTCGCGGGATTGATATTGGCGCGAAAGAGGCGATTTTCGATCTCATCTGGGACCTCACCAACCAAGGCAGCTCAGTCATCATAATCTCCTCTGTGATCGAAGAACTCATTCGTGTTTGTGACCGGATTGTCTGTCTTCACCTTGGGCGGGTTACCCAAAGCTACAACCGCGACGAGTTCGATCTGAACCGGATCATGTTGAACGCCATGGGCAAATCAGCCGATACGGAGGCCGCAGAATGACTGCTTCACTCAAAGCATTTGTGTCTCAGGGCAATTTCATCATTCTGATGGCACTGGTCATCGTGGCGGGCATTGCGTCGGAGCATTTCTGGACTGCTGAGAACATCCTCAACGTTATCCGCGCAGCTTCGTTGATCGGCATCATAGCGATCGGCATGAATGTCGTGATAATAGGCGGAGGGATCGATCTGTCGGTCGGATCGGTTGTTGCATTGACTGGCGCTGTTGCGGCCAGTCTCTGGGTCTCTGACGCCCCGTTTTTCCTGTTTATTGCCATTCCGCTGCTGGTGGCTTTTGCTGTTGGTTTTGCCAATGGCGCACTGGTCAGCTGGTTTGGGCTACAGCCGTTCGTTGCCACACTTGTGCTGATGACAGTGGCGCGTGGTGCCGGACTTGTCTATACGGGCGGCCAGCCGATCTATGCCGACTACCCTGATGCATTCATGTATCTGTCGCGCGGCACCATACTGGGCATACCTGTTCCATCGGTTCTGTTTATCATTGCTGCCTTTGTGACCTGGTATGTGATGAAATGGCGCGTTTTCGGCCGTGAGGTCTATGCGATCGGTGCAAATGAAACAGCCGCCCGGCTATCGGGTGTCAATGTTGGCCGGGTCAAATTCAAATCCTACCTTTATTGCGCATTGCTGGCAGGCGTATCAGGGCTGGTGCTGACCAGCCGGATGGAATCCGGTCAGCCTGGCCAGGCCGGTATTTTCTGGGAGTTGGATGCAATTGCTGCCGTTGTCATCGGCGGCACATCAATCCGCGGTGGAAGTGGTTCGGTCTGGGGTGGCTTTGTCGGGGCGTTGATCATCGGGATTGTCGCAAACCTGTTCAACCTGTTGGGCGTCGGCCCGGCGTGGCAGCAGGTTGCCAAAGGTGCGATCATCATCATAGCCGTGATGCTTCAGGCGTTCAGCGATGGCGGACGTGTAAGCTCATTTGCCGCCATGTTGCCAAATCTACCACGCCTCCGTTCGATCCTGACGCCATTGGCAGCGATCTTGATCATACTTGTGGTGGTCAATGGCGTGCTGTTCAAGACGGCTCCATCCCTGTTCCAGATTGATCTGGCAAAATCGCCCTATACGCGTGCAAACAATCTCGAACTGACGCGTGTGTATCACAGGGCAATCCCTCTTTATGAAGAAGTGATTGAACGTTTCCCAGACAGCAAATATGCCTTGTTGTCACGTATTGGAATAGCCAACTCGGCTCGCGGAAGCGGGGAGTTGGTCCTGGCAGAACAATCCTATTCCGAGCTTCTGGACGACTTGCATAAGGGCGCTATTCCGGAAGATATGCGGTTTGAAATTCTGAAAAACTTTGCAGAACTTTTACAGGAAACGGGCAATTCAGAAGCTTTTGAACTGGTTTATGCCGAATTGGCTGAAAACTTTCCGGACAGTGATGCCACGCGGGAGGCCAAGGTTTTTCTTGATCAATTGCGCGCTGCGCAAGACGTTGGTGAGGCTGGCATCCCAGACAATGCCCCGGTCCTGTTGAGCGCAAGCGGAATCGACCTGCCCGACAGTGTCAAACTGGGCGAGCGGTTCGATTTGAAAATCAAAATCGAACCGAATGGCGAGCAATCTGCGGATTTCTCACTGATGTCCTCACTGGCTTTCTGGAAAGGGTTCAAGCTGGTGAAAGCGGCGCCGAATCCCCGATCGATCTCGGAGTTTTGGGGCCGCCGTGCCTGGTCATTCGCCAAATTGTCGGAGCCCGTTGAGGTCATTGTCACTCTCGAAGCTATCAAGACAGGCACCTTCAAGTTTGATCTCGATGTGGAACGGAGTTTTGACGTGCTGGAATACGGTCTTGTCAAATCCATAACCGTGGAGGAGTAAGCATGGCCTTGCTGAAAAAATATCCATACGTTGTCGTGTTGGTCATTATGGCGATTGCCTTTGGCGCGCTCGCGCCAAGCTTCCTTGATGCTGGCAATCTTGCGAACGTCCTCAAACAAGCTTCACTTCTGGGGTTCGTCGCTCTGGGCATGTGTTTTGTGCTGATTGGTGGCGGTCTGGATTTGTCGGTGGGGTCGGTGGTTGCATTATCGTCAGTTCTGATCGCCGGGCTGTCAGCCACCCTGCCGCCAATCATCAGCATTCATGTTGCTCTTCTGGCCGGAACCTTGATTGGCATCTTCAACGGTGTTTTTGTGACAGCCTTCAGGTTTCAGCCGATTATCGTCACCATCTCGAGTATGGCCATCGTACGTGGCATTGCGATGGCTTATTCGGACTCGCGTCCAATCTTCGGCACCTTGCCAGATGAGTTGTTTTTGTTGGCCGACGGTGTGATTTTCGGATTTCCGGTTCCCACATTGCTGTTTTTTCTGGCCTGTCTGCTGTCGACCCTGTTCCTGCGATTTACCGCACTGGGTCGGCAAATCTATCAGGTTGGCGGCAATGAAGAAGCCGCGCGGCTCGCTGGCATCAATATCGCACGCGTCAAAATCACGACGTATGCAATCAGTGGGTTCCTGTCTTCTGTTGCCGGGCTGATGCTGGTCGCGCGCATGCAATCAGGCGAAGCCGTTCGCACAGGTGTTGGTTGGGAACTTGATGCCATCGCAGCCGCTGCCATCGGAGGCGTTTCTCTGATGGGCGGGATTGGCACGGTTCTGGGCACGCTTTGTGGTGCCCTGATTATCGGGATGATGGCGAATGCCTTCAACCTGCTGGGAGTGAACCCCTATTGGCAGCGGATCGTGATTGGTCTCATCCTGGCCATTGCCGTCGCCAGCTACTCAAGTGGAAATCTGAAACGTGTTCTGACCGCGCTGCGCGGCAAGACTTTACGAAAGGCCTGACCCAATGACCAAACTCATGCTCCCGGAAGCTCCCCGCGCAAATGGATATTATATTGACGGCAAATGGTTCGATGGCGAGAACCGTGACCGCCTTGATCGTGTTAGCCCGGGGCACGGCATCACCGTCAGTTCGGTCGCGTTGTGTACCGAGCAAGACACCGATATTGCCGTACAGGCTGCGCGCCGCGCATTTGAAGATGTCTGGGCCGATACACCCGGTGCAGAACGCGGACGTATTCTGATCCGTTCAGCTCAGGGCATTCGCGACCGTCTGGAGGAAATGGCCTATTGGGAAACACTGGAAACCGGCAAGCCGATCAGCCAGGCCCGGGCTGAAATCGAGGGTGCTGCCGACCATTATGAAGCTGCTGCGGGCATGGCCCGGATGGTGACTGGCGAAACCCACAACAATTACGGGACCGGCATGTTGGGTCTCGTGACAAAGCAACCAATAGGCGTTGTCGGACTGATAACGCCGTGGAATTTTCCGTTCATCGTGCTTGCAGAGCGGCTGCCATTCATTCTGGCTGCTGGTTGTTCGGTGGTTTTGAAGCCATCCGAGTTCACCTCGACAACCAGCCTTATATTTGCAGATATTCTGACCAAGGCAGGTCTGCCCAAGGGCGTCTACAACGTTGTCACAGGACTGGGTCCCGTTGTTGGGGAAGCACTGACGGCCCATAAGGACGTCGACATGGTTTCCTTCACCGGGTCACTTGCCGTTGGCGAACGCGTGCTTTCAGCTTCAAAGTCGAACCTCAAGAAGGTCGGGCTGGAACTTGGTGGCAAGAACCCGCAGATCGTGTTTGCAGATGCTGATCTGGATGATGCTGCGGACGGGATTGTATTTGGCCTGTGTTTCAATGCCGGCCAATGTTGTGTTTCAGGGTCACGCCTGATCGTCGAAGCTTCGGTGGTTGAGGAATTCAAGGAGATCGTACTGGCCAAGCTGGCCAAGGTCCGCATTGGCGATCCGCTGAGTGAGGACATCCAGATGGGGGCCATTGTGACGCCTCAGCATCATCAGAAGATCCTTGCCTATATCAAACAGGGTATTGCAGAAGGTGCAAAGCTGGAATGTGGTGGAGAAGCCATGGATGTTTCCGGTGGGGAGTTCATTGCGCCAACGCTGTTCTCGGGCGTCTCGCGCGATATGGTCATTGCCCGGGATGAGATCTTTGGTCCTGTCCTGTCCGTGCTCAATTTCGAGACGCAGGAGGAGGCGATCGCGCTTGCGTTGGATACCGAATACGGACTTGCAGCCTCAGTGTGGAGCAAGAATATCGACAAGGCGCTTGGCACGATCCGCAAGATGCGCGCAGGTCGATGCTGGGTGAACACCACCATTGTTGGCGGGCCTGAACAACCGATGGGCGGGTTCAAACGCTCTGGAAACGGACGCGAATGCGGGATGATGGGTGTCGAGGAATATATGGAAGTCAAATCCATCCATATTGCCCTGGGGGACCGCGAACACTGGGTTGACTGAATTGGCTGTCAGGAAAGTCGGGCTGCAAACTGCTTGCTGCCTGGCCTGACGAAGGGCACTTTTTTTGGGAGTCGACCTGTGGGGGCGAACGTTTGATTAGGGGTTGCTGACGTTTACCTTGTGTGAATGAGCGTTGCGGCGATCGAGATGAAGGCTTTGAAACTCTGGTCGGTTTTGCAAGAGCGCATTGCTATCCCTCTGTTTTCCTTCAGTTTGCCAAAGTAGTTCTAGAGTATCCGTCTTGCTCAAGCCAGTTTTGGCGTCCATTTTCTATCTTCTTTGATCTGACCTGAGACCCGTTTCTTCCTCCAAATTTTGATAGAATTCGTCCCAACGATTTGGAGACGAATAAATGAGACGTTCACGGTTCACGGAAGAGCAAATTATCAGGATGATCAAAGAGCAGGAGGCTGGAATGCCGACTGCGGAGGTTTGTCGCAAGCACGGCATCAGCACTGCGTCATTTTACAAGTACAAAGCGAAGTTTGGCGGCATGCCCTTTCAGTGATGCAGGCATCACCTGCCGGGTAATAGACGTGTCCGATGCTCGCAGGCTGAAGACGTTTGAAGATGAGAACGCCAAGTTGAAGCGTTTGTTGGCCGAGCAGATGCTGGATAATGCCATGCTGAAGGACTTGAACTCAAAAAAGTGGTGACGCCCGCCGCCAGAAGGCAAACCGTGGCTCATCTTTGCAAAGCGCATGGGGTGAGCCAGCGACGGGCGTGTGATGTGCTCAATGTTGACCGATCCAGTGTTCGCTATCGAAGCGTTCGACCTGACGATGAGCATCTGCGCACAGCCATGAAGAAGGTCGCCGCTGAGCGACGTCATTTTGGCTACAGGCGTATCCACGTGATGCTTGAGCGCCAGGGCATTTTCATGAACCAGAAGAAGCTAAGAAGGCTTTACCGCGAAGAGAAGTTGCAGGTGCGCAAGCGCGGCGGTCGCAAACGGGCTTTGGGCACGCGCAGGCCTATGGTTCTGCCCAGCAGAGTCAACGAACGTTGGAGCCTGGACTTCGTGTCGGATGCCTTCACTGACGGCCGCCGGTTCCGCGTTCTGGCTGTGGTTGATGATTACAACCGCGAATGTCTGGCGCTCGTTGCCGATACCTCGCTATCAGGCCTGCGCATGACTAGGGAGCTGGACACAATTATTGAACGGCGTGGAAAGCCTCGCACAATTGTCAGCGACAATGGCACGGAGATGACAAGCATGGCCGTTCTTAAATGGTGCCAGGAAAAGGGCGTGGAATGGCACTACATCGCTCCCGGCAAACCCCACTTCTCGGCGGCGCTTCGCTTGCCTGTCGGGCAATGATGCAAAACGGGTCGTCGAGAGTTTCAACGGCAGCTTTAGAGCTAAATGTTTGAACGAGACACTCTTCTCATCATTACTCCAAGCGCGCCTGCAGATCACCAACTGGAAGGAGGACTACAACCGCCAAAGACCGCATTCATCACTGGGCAATATCACGCCTAGTGAATTCGCCATGAAAATGGCACTGGAAAAACAGGCCGCACGAGGGCAAAAAGAAACCGACGAGTTCTCCAAATAGCCGGAGGAAAGTCGGGTCTCAGGTCAGAAGCGTTGCCGTTTTTTGATCCATCAGGCCGAGAACTGAGTCAAACTTGGCCGCCGTAACGATTTTTCGGTTCGTGGCCATCGCATCGGTTACATACAAGCTTGAGCGTCTCATTCGATTTGAAGTTGGGAGGCCAATTTATTGTTCACTTCGGCCATCCATTTTAGTGGCGCGCAGTTTAGCCGATAGCCGTCTTTACGATTCGATTGTGCTGCGGTTCGGAAATGAATTTCTTTAGGGTTGAATGTAGGGTGAAATCCCTGACCGTATCTAAAGTTTATTTATTCAATATCTTAGCAAGGGGAATGGCGGAGAGGAAGGGATTCGAACCCTCGAAACGCTTTCACGCTTACACCCTTAGCAGGGGCGCGCCTTCAACCACTCGGCCACCTCTCCACCGCCGGGGATAGCGCGATGCATTGCGGTAGTGCAAGGGTTTTTTCCATGCCATTCACAAATTTGTCGTTCAGGTGCAGTTGCCGGCGGAAATTTGGGGCTTTTTTGCTGTGATCTGTCCAATATTGAAGTTGAGGGACGGCTTCTGAACGCAGCGCCGAGAGTTTTTTTGAAACTTATTCCATGACTGCACCGTAGACCTTGTAGTTCCAAGTTCAACAACCCCCGGAGAGTTCAACCATGATTCACTTTCATTCTTCTGTATCCACTGGCAATAACACATTTTTTGGCAAGACGCTTTTTGCCTGGTCCTGCGGGCCTGTTCTGGCGCTTGGGCTGCTGCTGGGGCAGGCACAGGCCGTCGGCACTGACAGTTCTGAGCCACCACAGCCGACAGAGACAACGCAGAAATGCAAGGACGGGCAGATATGGGACAAGGACACAAAAACCTGCGTCTCAGCTCAGCAAGGCATGTTTGATGATGACACGCTTTTTGATGCGGCCCGGGAGCTTGCCTATGACGGCCAGTATGAGCACGCCATCGACCTGTTGCAATTGGCGCGCAATCCCGATGACCCGCGTATCCTGAATTATCTTGGTTTCTCGAACCGGAAAGCTGGGCGGATGGATGTTGGCATGGGTTATTACAAGGAAGCCTTGAAGCGTGATCCGGACTATATTCTGGCGCGGTCCTATATGGGGCAGGCCTATCTGCAGCAGAACCAGCGCAATGCAGCCCGCGATCAGCTTCTGGAGATTGAAGCCCGTGGCGGCAAGGGCACCTGGGCGCACACAGCGCTGGTGATGGCCATGCAGAACGCCAGCACATACTGATCTGCGTTAATAATTCTGAATGAAAAAAGGCCGTGACGCTGATTTGCAACGCCACGGCCCATTCTATTGTCGTCTGGTTGTTGTCAGGTCAGATCAGGCGAGGGCCTGTTCCAGATCAGCAATGATATCTGCCGGGTCTTCGATGCCGATGGATACGCGCACCACATCGGGGCCAGCACCAGCCGCTTTTTTCTGTTCATCAGACAATTGGCGATGGGTTGTGGAAGCCGGGTGGATGATCAGGCTTCTCGTATCCCCAAGATTGGCAAGATGTGAGAACAGTTCGACTTTTCCGACCATGGCAACGCCAGCATCATAGCCACCAGAGACGCCAAAGGTGAACACGGCACCGGCGCCCTTTGGCATGTATTTCTGCTGAAGCTGATGATAACGATCACCTGGCAGGCCCGCATAGGACACCCAGGCCACCTTCGGATGGTTTGACAGGAATTCAGCCACCTTCAAGGCATTTTCGCAATGGCGCTGCATGCGCAGGCTCAAGGTTTCGATGCCGGTCAGAATGTTGAAGGAATTGGTCGGTGAGATAGCCGGTCCCAGATCCCGCAGGCCGAGCACACGGCAGGCGATGGCGAAAGCAAAATTGCCGAAAGTTTCTCCAATCACCATGTTGTTGTATTCAGGGCGAGGCTCGCTGAGCATCGGGTAGCGGCCTTCACGCATCCAGTCGAATGTGCCGCCATCGACAATGGCACCACCCATGGAATTGCCATGGCCGCCAAGGAATTTTGTCAGGGAATGCACAACGATATCTGCGCCATGTTCAAAAGGACGGCACAGATAAGGTGTGGCCATCGTGTTGTCGACGATCAGCGGGACACCAGCGCGTTTTGCAATTTTGCTGACCGCTTCCAGATCGGTCACGACGCCGCCGGGATTTGCCAGGCTTTCGACAAAGATTGCCTTGGTTTTTGGCGTGATTGCATCTTCGAATGAGGACAGATCATCGGTATCCGCCCACACAGTGTTCCAGCCGAAATTCTTGAAGGAATGGTTCATCTGGTTGATGGAACCACCATACAGTTTCTTGGAGGCGACGATTTCATCGCCAGGCTTCATCAATGTGTGGAAGATCAGCAATTGCGCGGAATGACCAGAGGCAACCGCTACCGCTGCCGTGCCGCCTTCAAGGGCAGCAACGCGCTCTTCCAGAACCGCTGTGGTCGGGTTGGTGATGCGGGTGTAGATGTTGCCGAATGCCTGCAGACCAAACAGGCTTGCAGCATGATCAACATCATCAAACACAAAGGCTGTGGTCTGGTAGATGGGGGTGACCCGCGCGCCGGTGGTGGGGTCGGGTTTGGCACCTGCATGGACTGCAAGCGTGTCAAATGATGGGCCGTTTTCAGACATGGGCGTTCCTCGATTTTGTGTTCAGTGTTCAATTCAGTCTTCTGGGCAGATGTCATAGCGGATTTATGCCAAGGCTGGCAAACAAAGCATTGCCCGGAAAACCGCGTGTCAGGGAAAATCCGTGTTCATCTGCGTTGATAGTCAGGAATTAAAACCATTTCGGTTGGCCTGTAGGCAAATGGGTCAGAAGATATTCTCGGTGCATGAGCTCCGAAAGACCGAACAGGAGAATTCTGTAAGACGAAAGAGAATTCACGATTGTTTAGCGTAACTTACGCGCGTGATTTACGTATTTATACCAGCCAGATGTGATGGTCCTGTCGTTCAAATTGCAAATTTTTGCAGTCTGAAAATTAGATCAAAAGGAGAAAAATCATGTCCGGAACTATAAAATTTACTCGGGATCTTGCCGAGTGGGGAAGCCGTGTGCGTGACTTTGAGCGCGCAGACGATGTTGGAATTGTGTTCACTGAATTGCTGTGGTTCTTTGGAACTCCGTTTTATCCAATTGACACGCTGATGAGAGCTCGGATCAGTTCAGCATGGCTTGGAAACGGAGAGGCAGTGGAAGAAGACGCGCTTGATTTGATTCTGCGCATGCGCCTTGAAAGTGATGACAGTTCGGATGAGTATTCTTTCTATGAAATTGTTCTCAGGGGAGACAGTGCTCCTTTTTATGCCGGCTTTGTCGACGGCACAAATTTGCGTGTTCTTGACGAAGTGGTAAATGGCCACAGAGTTCTTGAAACAGACTTTGAGGGCGATGTCTGGCGATTTGTCTTCGTGCCAGGCTTGGGAAACGGCGCGGGTCAATACCAGTTTCAACAGATTGTTGGTGCAGCTGAAACGGCCAGCATACGTGCTCGGGGCAAGCGACTTCGCCGATAGACTGTACGATCTCTTTAGCTCGTAACCGTATAAGAAAATGTCGGCTTCCGAACAAGGGAGCCGACTGCCAGGATGCATCACAGCATAGCCTGAGTCTGATCGGGCATCAGCTTTAGACCGGTTAGACTGCCATTGGTCAGTCGATCACTCAGTATTGGTGGGATGCCCCCTATTTGAAAATCAGCCAGATCCCGTGTCCTGCCAGGCCCAATGCCAAAATCAGCGTGACCAGTGCAGACAGGCCAAAACCGACAAAGCGTTGCCATCCCGGCGCGTCTTCCTGAATGAAATGCCAGGCGTGCAGGATGCGACCCACGACAAACAGAATGCCGAGAATGTGCAAGACGAAGGCCGGAGTGCCAATCAGCGCGGCAATTGTCAGCAAGATCAGTGTGATCGGCATGTTTTCCGCTGCATTGGCATGGCCGCGCATTGTGCGAATGAGATGTTTGTTGCCGCCATCACCTATGGAAATGCGGTGTTTCCGGCGCAAAGTTCCCGTGCTGTTGCCCAGCCAGATCAGAATGATGGCGCAAAGCGCTGCATATATGCCGACCGCTGCAATGGCGGAGGGATCGAATGGTATGGTCACTGCGTTTCCTGTTTCTTCGTTTTCTGTTGGACTGAATATAAGGTTGGATCGTGTCAGAGGATAGATGTTTCGCGGACCTTATGCCGGTAATCGCGCAGCGCAAGCATTTTCAGACCTTTCCTCGCGTCATGATCCCTTGGACAATGCCTCAGCACCCGCAAAACTCAAGGCGTGACAGGGCCTTGCTCTGCCTGCAGTTGAGATGCAAAAGTTCCACTCAGCGGAACGAATGTGTATTTCGATAGAGTTTGAGAGGTGGATCAGCCTTACTCATCATGAGTCGATGTGAAACTCGAAATTCAAATTGGGAGGAATTAAAATGCATAAAAAAATGGCCGTCGTTGCAGGAGCGTTGATGTTGTTTGCAACAGGTGCAAGCGCAGAATATCCAGAAAAACCCATCCAGTGGGTCTTCCCGAACAAAGCCGGAGGCGGCATTCACAATCTTGCCCTGGCAACGTTGAACATCATTCAAGGTGACATCCCACATTCTATCACGGTAACAACGATGCCTGGGGCCGGAACGGTTGCGGGGACGCGATATGTTGCCGAGCAACCGGCTGATGGTTACACATTCCTGTTCATCCATGATGCACCATTTCAAACCAGCGCCATGGGCCTGCTCGGTTTTGAACTTCTGGACCAGATTGAGCCGGTTGCCCGTGTTGCGGAGTTTTGCCTCGGTCTGTTCGGAGCCGCGGATGCGCCATATTCGGACCTGAAGGGACTGCAGGCCTATGCGACAGAGCATCCAAATGAGGTGAATGCTGCCATCAATATCGGGTCGTTGTCACACATCAATATGCTGCGTCTGGAAGAAGAACTTGGCATTGATCTCAATCTTGTTTCTGTGGGTGGCGGGGGCGCTGCCAGTCGTCAGGCTCTGATATCGGGGGAGATCGACCTGATTGATAACTCGCCTACAGAAATCGGATCTCAGGTGCGTGCAGGCGACGTGACAGCCTTGGCCTGGTATGGGAGTGAACGCCATCCGGCGCTGCCTGATCTCAGCACGATGGACGAGCAGGGTTTTGAAACTCCTCGGACAAGCTGCGCCTATGGATATCTTTGGGGACGCAAGGATATGCCGCAGGATGTCAAAGACTATTGGAGTGGCGTGTTTAACGATGCGTTTGCAGATCCGGCGAAAAGAGACGAGTTGATGGAGCGCACCAATATGCCATCAGCATTGCTGACGGGTGAGGAGCTTGCAACGTTCTCGAAAGAAATGAACGATGAGCGTCGGTCCGCATTTGAGCGTTTTGGTCTGGTCAAGTAGCAGAACGGGGAAGGGGCCGGCTTGGGTGTTTCGGGTCGGCCTGTTTCTGCTTTAAGGCTTTCGTCCGTTCTATTGATATTCTGACAGATGACGAATTCCCGGATTTGTTTGCCGGGGACGGCGCGAATTCGTGATGTCAGGGCATTTTGAGCGTTCTGTGTTGATTGTGCTCACACGAACTGCGAGGGCCGACTGATGAGGGGGGAATTCAAAATGCGAGATATCGTATCAGGCATATTGTTGACTGCATTCTCGGCAGTGATGTACTGGCGCGCGACGCAGATCGCCGATCCTGGCTATGATTTGCTTGGCCCGGGGTTTTTCCCCAAATTTGCTGTGGCATTAATGGGAATTTTGTCTGCAACTCTGCTGGGCGTGGCCGTGTTGAAGCAAGTGCGTCAGGCCGCGTCTGCTGAACGCGCGGGACCAGTGAACTGGTCACTCCCTGCGGATTTCATCAGGCAGAGTCTGATTGTGTTGTTGCTGGGCGCCTATGTGTCCATTCTGATTGCAGGATGGGCCAATTTCGAGTTGGCTTCCGTACTCTTTGTGCTGTCAGCCGGAGCCGTTCTTGCGCCACTGAGAGCCAAACCACTGATCATTTTGGGCATCACAACGGCTCTGGCAGTGTTTGTGGTTTCCTACACGTTTCGCAACATTCTTTTTGTCAATCTTCCATAGTGAGTGGGCATGAACGACCTTCTTAACTCTCTTGCATACATGGTCGGGCCAATGCCGATGCTTTATTGCATTATCGGCGTGATTGCCGGTGTTGTTGTTGGCGCCATCCCAGGGTTGGGAGGCGGCATGCTGATGGCGCTGGTCCTTCCTGCCACGTTTGCCATGGACAATCTTCTTGCCCAGGTGCTGCTGATCGGGATTTATGTGGGCGGAGTGACAGGTGGCCTGTCATCAGCCGTTTTAATTGGTGTTCCTGGTACGCCAGCAGCAGTCATGACGGCGATTGATGGTCATGCACTGGCCAGAAAAGGCTTTGCAGCGCGTGCCCTTTCGATCGGTATCATGGCGTCCCTGTTTGGGGGCATCGTGTCCTGGCTGGTTCTGGCCAGCCTGTCTGCGCCACTGGCACGGCTGGCATCGCAACTTCAAAGCTTTGACTATTTCGTCTTCATTGCACTCGGCTTGATACTGATTGCGTTTGCCGGTCAGGGATCCGTTCTGAAATCATTGATTTCAGGCGTCCTGGGGATCAGTCTGGCGCTTGTCGGGTTCGACAGTATTTCGGCAACAAACCGTTTCACTTTCGGGGTGCCGTCACTATCGAACGGGTTTGATCTGCTTGCGGTTCTTATCGGCGCGTTTGCCGTGCGCCAGATGCTGGTTGATTCAAGTGAGGACCGCCAGATCGTGCAACAGGCGTCTGCGCGTCTGCCCGAGATTGTTCATGAGCTTGGCCGACCCTTCCGCTATTTCGGCAATCTGATCAGGTCATCTCTGATTGGCACCATTATCGGACTGATGCCGGGCATCGGCGCGAATATTGGAGCTATCGTGGCCTATTCGGCCGCGAAGGGCCTGTCCAAGAACCGGGATGAATTCGGCAAAGGCAGCGAGGAGGCACTGGTCGCCTCGGAAAGCGGAAACAATGCGACGGTTGGCGGCGCGTTGGTGCCGATGATCGCGCTGGGCATTCCAGGTTCTGGTCAGGATGTGCTTCTGATGGCGGCCCTCATTTTGCACCAGATTCAGCCGGGACCACTTCTGGTTTCCGAACATCCAGAAGTGTTTTACGGCATTATTTCAACCTATCTGGTTGCCAATATCGTTACCCTTTTCGTGATGGTTCTGTCCGTGCGCTATCTTCGATCAGTGCTTTCGGTCCCCAAATATTTGTTGGTTCCTCTGGTTCTGATGCTCTGCACGGTTGGGGTGATCTCGACAAACAACCGGGTCGAGGACACGGCAATCATGTTCGCATTTGGCGTTCTTGGTCTATTTATGTCGTGGTTCCGGTTTCCGCTTGCACCATTTGTCATCGGTTTCATTCTTGCCCCATTGGCTGAAGAGCGGTTGCGGACTGCTGCCGGGACAGCGCGTGGCAACTGGCTTGAACTGCTGATGACGCCAGTCCCCTTGATCGCCATCGCACTGCTGATTGCCATTGGGCTGATATCCATCATCGGTCGAATGCATTTTCGGAACCAGATGGGCACGCGATCCAGGCAAAACTAGCAAAACCCAAAAACAATAAAATTCGAAAGCAAATCCATGCGACCACCCAACTTTCTTCTGTTCATGACCGATCAGCATCGGGCTGACCATCTGGGTTGTTACGGTAACCCGATTGTCCAGACGCCCAATATTGACGGGATTGCAAACCGTGGACAGCGCTTTGATAATTTCTATGTTGCCTGTCCAATTTGCATGCCAAACCGAATTGCCATGATGACCGGGCGTATGCCGAGCACCAATGGATCCCGCCATAATGGTATTCCGCTTGATCTTGAAGCGGTGACGTATGTCGATCTGCTCAGAGCCGCCGGCTATAAAACAGCATTGATCGGCAAGAGCCATCTTCAGAACATGACCGGCCGTCCCCTGGACGATAGTTCAGGATCGAAAACAGATGATCTGGTTGAGCCGCCTGAAGGTCTCAGTGATGCTGTTCGCGACAGACGAACAGGGCCGCTTTATGAAGCGGAGATGATGAAGCTGTGGGCAAAGGATCCAGATCGCGAGATTCAACTTCCCTATTATGGCTTCGACCATGTTCGCTTCGCAAACGGACATGGAGATCAGGTTCATGGTCATTACGATCGTTGGCTTCTGGACCGCCATCCTGACCCGGACGCCTTGCGTGGCCTGTCTTCATCTTTGGATTCGCCCGGGCTGGAAGCTCCTCAGGCCTGGCGAACTGCGATGCCCGAAGAACTCTACCCAACCAGCTATGTTGCCGATGAGACGCTTTCATTTCTGGACGGGTTTGCAAAGGGGGATCAGAGCCAGCCGTTTTTCATACAGTGCTCCTTTCCTGATCCGCATCATCCATTCACACCTCCGGGACGCTATTTTGATCTTTATGATCCTGACGCGATCCCGCTGCCTGAAACCTTCGATACGGTTGGAAAGGACGAACATCCTTTTCTCGCTGCGCTCCGCGCAGAAACATCTGCAGATAATGCCGACAATGCAGGCCCGAGACCCTTTGTGGTGACAGATTCTGGCGCAACCCGGCAGATCATAGCCTTGACCTACGGCATGATCACAATGGTTGACGATGCGGTCGGTCGCGTCCTTGACGGTTTGCGGGCGCGTGGTCTGGATGAGAACACCATTGTCATCTTCACCAGCGACCATGGCGACTTCATGGGAGATCATGGTCTGATGCTGAAACATGGGCTTCATTACGATGGCGTTTTGCGGGTTCCATTCATATGGTCAGAACCTGAGAAACAGAGCGCCAGCACCAGTCAACAACTGAGTGGTTCCATTGATATTGGTACAACCATCCTGGCGCGTGCAGGACTGGCTCCCCAAAATGGGTCCCAGGGCATGGATATCATGTCCGGCACGACCTCCAGTGAATTGGCTTCCCGTCAGGGGATGTTCATCGAGGAAGATGAATTGGGCATCCATCTTGGCAGGGAAAATGGCATGCGCACGCGCAGCTTTGTGACCGGAAGATGGAGGCTGAGCCTGTTCGATGGGATGGATTATGGTGAACTCTTCGATCGGGAAACTGACCCACATGAGATACAAAATCTTTGGAATTCACCTCAACATGCGCAGCAGCGTGCCGAACTTGTGGAAATGATGCTCCGCGAGATGATCCGTCTTGGAGATACCGCGCCCAAACCAACTCATGTTGCGTAGAGAGAGTAGAGACATGCGTCCTAGAACAACCGGCCTTTGGCACTATGACAAGGACAAAGCGACTGGCGGCTATACGCTGATGAGCCCTCTTCATGCTCAGGAAACCTATCTTGTCGATATGAACGGAGAGGTTGTTCACTCTTGGTCCCATCCGCTCGTTCCGGGCAATTATGCCTATCTTCTGGAGAACGGAAATCTGTTGTGGTCCGGTGAAACACCTGACGGTCCTTCACCAGGTGGCGGCAAAGGGGGCTTGTTGCGTGAATACAGTTGGGAAGGCGAGGTTCTGTGGGAATATGCAGATGACCGCCAGCACCACGATTTCAGACGGCTTGCCAATGGCAACACGGTATATCTTGGTTGGGAACCAATGCCTGGCGAAGCAGCACTGCGTGTGCAGGGTGCCGAGCCAGGGACTGAGGATGAGCATGGCGTTATCTGGGGAGACTTTCTGCGTGAGGTGACACCTGCCGGTGAGACAGTGTGGGAGTGGCATAGCCATTCGGACATGCAGATCGAGGAATTTCCCCTGCATCCAATGAGTACCAGAAAAGAGTTTCTCCACGCCAATGCGGTGACAGAATTACCCACCGGTGACTTCATGGTGAGCTTTCGCAAAAACAGTTGCATCGCCATTATCGAAAAGGCAACTTCGCAACTGAGTTGGCATCATCAGGATGACAGCTGGGGGCAACAACACGACTGCTCCTTGCTGGAAAGTGGCAATATTCTGCTGTTTGCAAATGGATTGCATGTTCCCGGCGGTGTGCCTTTTTCACGGGTTATCGAGTTTGACCCCAGGTCGGGGCAGGATGTCTGGACATACAGGGGCGCGCCGCCATACACTTTCTTCAGTCCCAACATCAGCGGAGCGCAGAGACTTTGGAGCGGCAACACCTTGATTTGTGAAGGTTTGACCGGTCGCGTATTTGAGGTCACTCCCAGTGGCGATATGGTCTGGGAATTCGTTGCCCCATGGGAAGGGCCATTTATGGGCGGCCAGTCCAATTCGGTTTTCCGCGCTTATCGATATGCTGCGGATTCACGACAAATCAGAGGGCGGCTTGGACCCGATCAAGTGTCCTGAGTTGCTGAAAAAGCAGTAGGGATGTTTCGGCAATGCAAAGTCTGGCTCGCGGTCTGAGTGTCCTGGATTTCATCGCTCGCAGTGAAGGAGTGACATTCACCGAGGTTGTCGAAGCCACCGGTTTGTCCAAAGCGGTTGTCCACAGAATAGTCGCCGAGCTGTCGCGCAGTGGGTTTGTATTTCGAAACCGGACGACTCGAAAATATTTTGGAGCGCCCTTGATTGCGGCTTCACCAAGCGGCTCTTATGCGACCCTTCTTCTAAGCGCCGCATCGCAACCGATGGACTGGCTGGTCAAGAAAATCTCCTGGCCGTCGGATCTGTTTGTGCATGAGGGACGGCAGATGGTGATGGTTGAATCAAGCCGCCCGTCTTCTCCATTTCATCTGCGATGGAGCCGGATCGGCAGAAATGCACCGATGCTGCTGTCTTCAGTTGGCCGGGCCTTGCTGGCTGCCATGACACCGGAAGAACGCATTGTCATCTATGATGAGTTGAAAGCAGAAGGCGAGTGGAAGAACCAGATCAGCTGGTTGAAACGGCCACTCGACGCCATCATTGCCGAGGCCGCAGCGCGCGGCTATGCAGAACGTGAAAGCAGTTTTGCCGGTCCGGTGCTTGAACGCAGCGGAGAGACCTCGTTTGCCGTTGCGATCAGGGCGGGCAGCGTCATCGTCGGAGCGATTAATATCTGGTGGCCATCTTCCGCTGACCCCGATCAGAATTTCATTTCCAGATTTAAAGACCCCTTGATGGAGTGTCGGGCCAAGATTGAATCAAATCTTGATGCGCGCGAGTGATCATTCCATTGAGGAGAACCTCATTTTATTGGGAGTTATTTCCTACGCTTTTGCAGCGCAGCAACTTGCGCGTTTTCGCGTGATCCGGTAATCGCTTGTCATGAGCACACATCCAGATTCCATATTGATCGTCGATTTCGGCTCCCAGGTTACCCAGCTTATTGCAAGACGGGTGCGTGAGGCCGGGATTTATTGTGAAATTGCACCGTTTCAATTGGCGAGTGACGCCTTTGAGCGGATGCAGCCGAAAGGCGTGATCTTTTCGGGAGGTCCGGCGTCTACTTCGGAGATCGATTCACCCCGTGCGCCACAAATCGTGTTTGATAGCGGCGTGCCCATTTTGGGCATTTGCTATGGTCAGATGACGATGTGTGTGCAAAGCGGTGGTAAGGCTGAAGGCTCCGACCATCGCGAGTTCGGTCGCGCCTTTGTGGACATCAAGAAGGCGTCTCCGCTGTTTGAAGGCGTCTGGGACGTCGGTAGCAGCCATCAGGTCTGGATGAGCCATGGTGACAGGGTCATTGAATTGCCGGACGGCTTTGAAGTTCTGGCGGTTTCCGAAGGCGCGCCATTTGCAGCCTACGCCAATGAATCGCGCAAATATTACGGCGTGATGTTCCATCCTGAAGTGGTTCACACGCCGGATGGTGGCAAGCTTCTGTCGAATTTCGTGCACCGCATTGTGGGGCTGGAAATCAATTGGAGCATGGCCGGTTACCGCGACCGCGCGGTGCAGGCTATTCGCGATCAGGTTGGCGATGGACGCGTGATCTGTGCGCTCTCCGGCGGCGTGGATTCTTCGGTTGCAGCCTTGCTGATTCATGAGGCCATCGGAGATCAGCTGAACTGTATTCTGGTTGACCATGGGTTGATGCGCAAGGATGAGGCTGCGGGCGTCGTTTCGATGTTTGAGGAGCACTATGATCTGAATTTGAAACTGGTCGATGCGTCGGACCGGTTTATTGATGCCCTGGAAGGCGAACCGGACCCGGAGACAAAGCGCAAGACAATCGGTCGCCTGTTTATCGAAGTTTTCGAGGAAGAGGCAAAGGCCATTGGCGGTGCTGACTTTTTGGCGCAGGGCACGCTCTATCCCGATGTGATTGAAAGCGTTTCCTTCAGCGGTGGGCCTTCCGTCACCATCAAATCTCATCACAATGTGGGCGGTCTGCCTGAGCGCATGAACATGCAGCTTGTCGAGCCGCTGCGCGAATTGTTCAAGGATGAGGTGAGGGCGCTTGGCCGTGAACTGGGCCTGCCGGACAGTTTTGTCGGCCGTCACCCATTTCCGGGGCCGGGCCTTGCCATTCGTTGTCCGGGCGGCGTGACACGTGAGAAACTGGCTGTGCTGCGTCAGGCTGATGCGATCTATCTGGATGAAATCCGCAAAGCGGGTCTGTATGATACAATCTGGCAGGCCTTTGCCGTGCTGCTGCCGGTCCAGACGGTTGGCGTGATGGGCGACAGCCGCACGTATGAATCCGTCTGCGCCCTGCGCGCCGTCACATCTGTGGATGGCATGACGGCTGATTTTTATCACTATGACATGAGTTTCCTCGGCCGCGCTGCGACACGGATCATCAATGAGGTGAAGGGCATTAACCGCGTTGTCTACGACATTACTTCAAAACCGCCAGGCACCATTGAGTGGGAGTAGCCACTTGTGAAATGCGTTGAGTTCGTTGCAAGTTTTTCTTGCCACGGTCCAGCATATTACCCAAACAGCGTGACCGATGACAGGACTCTGATTGACTGTTGATAGAGAACAAGTGCGCACACAAAGGTGTCCCTCAAGCAGCCAAATCATAAAATACAGCGTGGTAAAACATATTGTTGAAACGCTCAATCATCACCGCGAACAACACTAATTGTCTTGGCTCAACGGTCGCAAAAGTATAACGGAAATTGGACTTCTGCCCGAAAATTTCTGACTAAGGATTGTTGCGTTGAAATATCGTGCTGAAATCGATGGTTTGCGAGCTGTCGCTGTCGTGCCTGTTGTTCTGTTTCATGCTGGGTTCGGGCTGTTTGGTGGAGGATTCGTAGGTGTCGACGTTTTCTTCGTGATAAGCGGTTATTTGATTACAACAATTCTTGTCGAAGACATCGAAAAAAAACGGTTCAGCCTCATAGATTTCTATGAGCGACGAGCAAGAAGAATTTTACCAGCATTATTTCTTGTGATGCTTGTCTGCATTCCGTTTGCGTGGGCGTGGATGATCCCAAGCCAAATGAAGGAGTTTTCGCGGAGTCTTTTTGTAGTAACCCTGTTTGTTTCAAATATTAGGTTTTCGCGTGAGGGAGGGTATTTTGATGCATCAGCTGATGAGAACCCATTGTTGCATACGTGGAGTCTGGCTGTTGAAGAGCAATATTATATAATATTTCCAGTTTTTCTATTTTTCGCCTGGCGGTTTGGTAGAAAACAAGTTTTCTGGGTTATTGTCTCATTAGCCATCATGAGTTTGGCGTTGTGTGAATGGGGCTGGCGAAACCATCCCACAGCAAATTTTTATCTTGCCCCCACACGTGCGTGGGAACTCCTTGCGGGATCAATCGCAGCATTCATTGTACAAAAACGCGGCGTACAAGCGAATAATTCTCTGTCTTTGCTAGGCTTGTCAGCAATTGTATTTTCAATATTCGTATACGATGAAAGCACCCCGTTCCCAAGTGTCTATGCACTGGTCCCTGTTGTTGGCGTTGTCCTGTTGGTTTTGTTTGCAGAAAAAAAGACCTTAGCCGCAAAACTATTAGGTAGTAAGCTTCTTGTAGGTGTCGGAGCGATTAGCTATTCAGCTTATCTGTGGCATCAGCCATTGTTCGCTTTTGCGCGCATTCGTCTGGAATCTAAAAACGATGAAGTCATGCTTGTTCTAAGCTTGGTTTCGTTCGCTGCTGCGGCCTTGAGCTGGAAGTTTGTTGAAGCCCCGTTTAGAAAGAGGGATGGTCTGTCTCGCAGATACATCTTTACACTATGTGCCCTTGTGGGGGCAGCTATCTGTGCGTTTGCACTTCTGGTTTCAGAAACTGGCTACTTTGAAAGAAAATTCTACTCAAATTTAAACGACGATCTCCGGACGTTGGTTCAACTTGTCGATTTCGCAGAGGAAGAAAACCCTGTTTTTGTCGAGAAATGGCGGTACGGAAAATGCTTTTATGGATCAAAGTTAAATTCATTTTCAGTATATAATAAGGACGAATGCCTTCACATTGATTCTTCGAGAAAAAATGTCCTTTTGATTGGAGATTCACACGCTGCGCATTGGTATCCTGCGCTGAAACAAGTTTTTCCAGAGGTAAACATTCTGCAGGCAACAGCTTCCGGGTGCCGTCCTTTATTGGATACAGGCAAAGCCAAACGCTGCACAGATTTGAGAGATTTCATCTTTGATGAATTTTTGCCCCAGAACTCAGTCGATACGATTATTCTATCGGCGAGGTGGCGTGAGGACGAAATAAATAGACAGCTTGTAAATACACTTGATTTTCTGACAGAGTTTTCAAAAGAAATTTATGTGTTTGGGCCAACAATTGAATATTCCGAATCTTTGCCTTTCATATATTTAAGGAAGCTAAGGTTTGCGGATGAGGCCGACATGCAACGCGCAGAATTGAATTTAAATATTGACGAATGGATCGGTCGTGAGAGTTTTTCATTGTCAGAAAACATTGCATCCATGGTCTCTGAAACCCCAGCCAAATACATTTCAATCGTCGATCTTGTGTGTCCCAATAATAAGTGTTTGTCCCTGACGCCAGAGGGAAAACTCATCAATTTTGATTCCAGCCATTTTACGCTGGAGGGGTCCGAATATTTAGTCGAGAAAATGAAGAGCAGCGGGATCCTGGCAATTGAGTAATGGTGCTATTTCCAGTGTTCATAAGAACCTCTGACAAATTGGGTCATGTCATTTGCTCATGGAGTGCGATGGTTTTCCTCCAAATTCATGACGTTGCCACCCTTTGCCCACGAAAAATCCTTTGGCAATTCTCGCCGAGAACAGGAACCCGCTGTTTGCCAATCATGCTCAGGCTATTTGATGTTGTTTAAGTTTAAGTGGCATTTCATTAGCCCCTCAGTGAGAATGCGTTGACTGACAAATCACGGATATGGGCTGCAATCGGCATTGCGGAGGTTGCTGCTGGCGATGGTGCATTGCAAATGTGTATGGTTCTGCTTGTCTCGCGGACAAGGAAATCGTGAACCAGCGTTCCATCCTGCATGACCGCCTGCGCTCGGATGCCCGCGGGATGCGGAAGCAAATCCGATAACTCCAGTGAGGGGCAATATTTCTGACAGGCCTTGAGATACCGGGAGCGAAAGGTGGAGTTTTGCATTTCAGCAAGACCAGACCCCAAATTGGCAAACAGTGTTTTCCAAAAGCCTGGAAATGTCATCATCGCAGCCATGTCGCCGGCATTCATGCCCAGTTTGGAATAGTTTTCCCGCGCAAGAGACAGGATTGCATTGGGCCCGACTGTCACATAACCGCCGATCATCCGTGTCAGATGAATGCCCAGAAATGGCAGCTCGGGGTCCGGAATCGGATAGATGAGATGGCTGACAATGGAATCATGGCGCGGTGCGAGCCGATAATATTCTCCCTTGAAGGGAACCATTGCAAAGTCTCCGCCCACGCCGCACATCGCAGCCAGACGGTCTGCCTGAACCCCGGCGCAGACGATTGCATGACGGCTTTTGACCGATGAGCCATCGGACAAGGTCACCGTCACATCATTTTGTGTTTCGTCAATGGCATTGACCTCAGCGCCAGTTCGTATTTCACCGCCATTGCTCGTGAACAGGTCCGCCATCTTGTTTGTAATGGCTGTATAATCCGCAATGCCGGTAGAGGGGCTGAGGAGTGCGCCAATGCCGGTTATATTGGGCTCGGTGTGCTGAAGCTCAGCCTTGTTCAGGCGCTCCAGCTTGAGACCGTTGCTCACAGCCCGCTGATACAGCGCCTCCATGCGTTGCAACTCTTCGGCGCTGGTTGCCACCAGAAGCTTGCCACATTGTTCATAGGGCAGGCCATGTTCCCGGGAGAAGGCGATGGTCTGCTCAAGACCCTCACGACAGAATTTGGCTTTCAGACTGTCGGGAGCGTAATAAATTCCTGCATGGATAACGCCGGAGTTACGCCCTGTCTGGTGCGCCGCAAGATGGCTTTCTTTCTCCAGCACCGTGATGTCCAGCCCCGGAAAACCGTTCTGAAGCCGGTATGCAGTGGCGATACCGACGATACCGCCACCAATAATTGTCAAATCCTGCATGCTGTTGAAACCCTGGAAAAAATACGCTGCTCAATCTTACTCGTGCGCAGTTTTGGATCAAGCAATGGGCTTGATCAACTGTTTGCCGTGCTCGCGTTCCCAAGCTGCCCATTCATCATGAGGGCAGGGTCCATCAGCGCAAAACTGGCCATCCGATTTTTGCGAAGGCATACCACACACTTTTGTTGGAGTGCATAGTCAATGCACTGTTCAGATGGCGGGCGGTCAGACTGTTGCCTTTTCAATTCAACGAAACCTGCTGCCAAAGACCAGCCCGCCTTTCTTTATGTTGACACATAAATCACAAGTACGTACTTAATCGTATGTTTCGATTGGCAATAGATATTGGTGGGACGTTTACGGATGTGGTGGCAGAAACGCCGGCCGGGATGTCTTCTGTAAAAGTTCTGACGACACCACACGCGCCCGAACAAGGTGCTTTGGATGGTGTGGAACGCCTCTTGGATGCGCTGTCGCTGAGCTATGGCGATATCACCGCCGTCATTCACGGTACCACGCTGGCAACCAATGCACTGATCGAGCGGCGAGGTGCAAAAACTGCTTTTGTGACCACTGCAGGTTTTCGTGATGTGCTGGAAATGCGTTACGAAAAGCGGTTCGATCAATATGCGCTTGATATCCAGATGCCGGAGCCACTGGTGCCGCGTCCGCTGCGTTTTGGTTTGAACGAACGCGTGCTTGCGGACGGATCGGTTCTGGTTGCGCCGCAGGATGAAGACATCGAACAACTCGCGGAGCGTTTGAAGGCTGAAAACATTGAGGCTGTGGCTCTGGGGTTTCTGCATTCCTACCGCAATGCGTCTCATGAAATTTATGTTGCTGAAAAATTGCGCACTTTGCTCGGTGATGCTGTCACCATTTGCCAAAGTGCTGAAGTGGCTGGTGAAATTCGGGAATATGAGCGCTTCTCAACGGTTTGCGCCAATGCTTATGTGCGGCCTGTCATGGCGCGCTATCTGCAGCAATTGCAGGCGCAATTGCAGGACAGGGGCTTTGGTGGCTCGCTTTTGATGATGCTTTCCGGTGGCGGTTTGACGACGCTTGAACAGGCGGTTCGTTTTCCCATTCGATTGCTTGAAAGCGGGCCAGCTGGCGGTGTTGCATTGGCGGCGCATGTGGCCCGGGAGGTTGGCTCGCGCAAAACCCTGTCGCTTGACATTGGCGGGACGACTGCAAAAATTTGCTTCATCGAAAATGGCCTGCCCAAAACCACACGCCGGTTTGAAGTTGCTCGCGCATGGCGGGATGTGAAAGGCAGTGGCTTGCCGGTGCGGATACCCACGGTGGAGCTGGTGGAAATCGGCGCTGGCGGTGGGTCCATTGCCAGTATTGACGCCTTGGGCCGTCTGAAAGTCGGTCCGAAAAGCGCTGGCTCAGATCCGGGGCCTGCGGCCTATGGTCGGGGTGGTGAGGACGCGACCATCACCGACAGCCATCTGACGGTTGGAAACATCTCGGCGGATGGATTTGCCGGTGGCATGATCACATTGGCGCCAGACCGCGCACCTGCTGCCATCGCCAAGCATGTGCAGGAACCCATGGGCATTGAATCTGTTGAACTGGCCGCAGCCGGAATTATCGAGCTTGCGGACGAAACAATGGCCAATGCGGCGCGCGTTCATGGCGTCGAGTTGGGGCTGGATGTAGCAAGTTTTGATCTGTTGGTCTCTGGCGGCGGTGGCGCATTGCATGCCGCGCGCATTGCCGAGAAACTCGGCATTCGCCGCATCATTGTCCCTCAGAATGCAGGCGTGGGCTCTGCTGTCGGATTTCTGCGGTCTCCGGTGGCCTTTGAAAGTGTCATTTCCATCATAAGCAGACTGGATGACATCGACACGCAAGCCCTGACAGAGCGCATCCACCAACAGCTTGAGTCAGTGCGGTCTATTGTCGAAAAAGCTGTCCAGTCAGACCGTATTACCACTGCGATCAAGGCTGAATTGCGTTATCAGGGGCAGGGGCTGGAACTCTTTCTTGATCTGCCCGAAGGCGGTGAGTTTGCAGCCGGCTTGTCTGAGCTGGAGACCCGGTTTCAAGCCCGCTATGAAGCCATGGTCGGCTTCAAGCTGAAAAATATTCCCATTGAACTGGTGTCTGTCAGTGTAAGTGCACGCGAGGCGCTGCAGCCGAAACCGGCAACGGATCAACAGCAGAACCGGACCTCAGAAGAAATCCAAACCCGCAACATCTATGATCTCAAGGCGAAGCAGTTTCTGACCTATTCTGTGGCGGAACGGACGGCCCTGGACGACAGTATTTTTGACGGACCAGCGGTTGTCAGCGAGGCGCAAACAACCACCTTGGTGCGTCCGGACTGGACCGTGCATCGCTCGGCGTTGGGGCATCTGGTTCTGGAACGGAGTGTGGCATGAGCGGTCAACTGGATATTGTCGCTCAAAATGTTCTGTGGAACCGTCTGATCTCGGTTTGTGAAGAACAGGCCAATGCTTTGATGCGGGCCGCATTCGGTGCCATCGTTCGTGAGGCGGGTGATCTGTCCGCAGGTGTGTTTGATGCACATGGCGATATGCTGGCGCAGGCTGTCACCGGCACGCCGGGACATGTCAACACCATGGCAGCGTCGGTGCGTGCCATGCTGGAGATCGTGCCTCTTGAAAGTCTGGGTGTCGGCGATGCCCTTGTGACCAATGATCCCTGGCTAGGGGCTGGGCATGTGTTTGATTTCGTCGTTGTCACGCCCGCCTTTCTGAATGGTAAAATTGTCGGATATCTGGCGTCAACCAGCCATATTGTCGATGTCGGCGGGCGCGGATGGTCGGCGGAATCTTCTTCGGTGTTCGAGGAGGGTGTCGTCATTCCCGTCATGCATTTGCGCCGCGGCACGGTTCTCAATGATGACATGTTGCGCATTGTCACGACGAACTCACGCGTGCCGCATGAAGCGCAGGGCGATATCCTGTCTCTTCTGGCCTGCAATGACACCGGCGTTGCCCGCCTGTTGGATTTGATGGGCGAATATGAACTCTCCGATTTGACAGAAGTTGCAGATTTTATCTTTGAGCGCTCGGCGCTTGGCACAAAAAAGGCACTGAGCCGCGCGCCGCAAGGCATTTATGAAAATGTGATGCTGCTGGACGGCTATGATGCGCCGATTGAATTGCACGCAAAGATGGTGATCGGGGAGGGCCGGATTGATGTTGATCTGACCGGTTCATCGCCAGCGGTAAACCGCGGCATCAATTGCCCGCTGAACTACAGTGCTGCTTACGCTGCCTTTGGCATTCGCGCCTTGCTTACACCCGACATTCCAAACAATCAGGCATCCCTGAACGCCATCCGTGTTGTCTCCGAGCCCGGTCTTGTGGTCAGTGCAGAGCGGCCAAGCCCTGTTACGGCGCGTCATGTGATTGGTCAGGCCTTGCCGGATCTCATGCTTGGGTGTTTGGAGCAGGCCTTGCCGGGAGAGGTTCTGGCCGAAAGCTCAGGCGCGCTCTGGACGCTGTCACTGTCTGGTGCAGGCAGACGGCAATTCACATCCCTGAATGTGGCCTTGGGCGGAATGGGCGCGCGTCCGTCTCTGGATGGTTTGTCGACAACTGCATTTCCGTCGGGCGTTGGTGCTGTTCCCGTTGAAGCTGCCGAAGTTGCAGCTCCGTTGATCTATCATTCAAAAGAGTTTGCGCCTGATACGGGCGGAGCCGGCACCTATCGTGGAGGCCTCGCCCAGCGGATGGAAGTGGGCTCAAGCATTGGTGAGGCTCTTAAGTTGTCTGCCGCCGCGTTTGAACGTTTGACCACCGGCCCGGCAGGGCGTCAGGGGGGCAGCAATGGCGCAGAAGGACGGGTGTCTATCACCGATGGCACCGTGATCAGGGATAAGGGCATTTACGAAATTCCGGCTGGAGAACGATTGATCCTTCAAACGCCGGGTGGTGGCGGGTTCGGAGACCCCGCCAAACGTGACAGGGCTGCCGTGGCGCAGGATCTGTCTCATGGATTGATAACGGCAGATGCAGCCAAAACAATTTATCAATCGGATGACACCAATTCATAACACCTTGAGCTAGGAGAACGAGATGACTTTCATGAAAACACTTCTGGCGGCTTCGGCTGCCATTGCAATAAGCGCTTCGGGCGCATGGGCGGAAACCAAATGGGACCTCAGCACGGCCTGGGGCGCCAATAATTTCCACGCACAAAGTGCGATCGCATTTGCGGATGCGGTGCGTAAGGAAACCAATGGTTCGGTGGATATTACCGTACATCTGTCGGGTGAAATCGGTGTGAAAATCACTGAAAAACTGTCATCCGTTGAAAATGGCGTCATTCAGATGGCGGATATGCTGTTGTTCCTGCAGGCAGGTGAAGCGCCTTTTCTGGGCATCGACACGCTGCCATATCTTATTCAGGGACAGGATGAGATGAAAATCTGGCTGGAAGTGGCCGGTCCGAAATATGACGAGATCTTTGCCTCCAAAAACCAGAAGGTGCTGTACTATGTGCCTTGGCCGTCTCCTGGTATCTACACCAAAAAAGCTGTTGTGAGTGCGGATGATATGGCTGGTCAGCGCATCCGTGCGTTCAATGCAACGTCATTCACCTTCCTGGAAAAAATGGGAGCTGCACCAGTTGAGCTTCCATTCGGCGAATTGGCTGCTGCCGTGGCCGCCGGAACGGTTGATGGCGCTGCAACGTCAACCTCAACCGGGGCCAATTCAAAATTGTACCAGTTTACGGAGCACTTCAATCCGCTGAACTGGTCCATGTCACCGGATGCTGTAACGGTAAACCTGGATGCATGGAATGCGTTGACCGATGCAGAACGCACCACGATTCAGGGTCTTGCAGATACGATGGAAGCAGAATTCTGGGCGGCCTCCGCAGCAGAAGATACCAGCAAGACAGCGGTTCTGACCGAAAATGGCATGACGGTCTCCATGGCTGATGACAGTCTGAAAGCCAAGATGGCTGAAGCTGGCAAGTCGATGTGGGCAGACTTCTTCAAGAAAGTGCCTGAGGCGGAAGCAATTGTGGACACCTATTCTGCCAAAACCGGCAAATAGGCTATTGGTACCGGGGAGAAATCCCCGGTACATACAGCAATGAATTCGTTTTTGACCCTTAATGACCGATTGTCGCGGTTTGCAGAGACCTGTGCGGTGGCCCTGATTTTCGGCTACTGCATCTTGATGCTGACTGAAGTTGTTGCGCGCAGCCAAGCGAGCAGCCTCTCATTCACTTGGGAGTTCAGCCAATATGCGATGGCGTCGATCTTTGCGCTGGCGTCCGGGCCAGCCATTCGAACCGGCGTCCATGTGCGGATATCCCTGTTATCTGAAATACTGCCTGCCGGGGCTCGCAAATGGCTTGATGTGCTGGCAAATCTGGTGGCACTGGCCATCGTTGCGCTGATTGTTTCAGCGCTCTGGACCAAAGTATCCACGTCATTCGAGCGCAACATCCTTGCCACATCAGTTACAAAAAGCCCGCTCTGGATTCCTCAGGCCGTGGTCTTGTGGGGCCTTGTGCAATTGTGGCTGGACATGCTGGCACGTTTGATCCGCCGCGCAACTGATCGTCCCTATGAATGGCGACAATTGGATGCTGATCTGGCAGATGCCGATGTTTGAGATTGCCAGCGTCACCATATTGCTGTTTGTCGCATTGCTGGCCGGGTCTGTCTGGATCGGCCTGTCCCTGTTTGCGACCGGCTACATTCTGCTGTCCATTTTCAAATCAAACATCCCGATGGATATTTTCGCCAGCGGTGTCGTCTGGGGATCAATAATCCCGTCGCCATTGTTGTCACTGCCACTGTTTATTCTGATGAGCGAGGTTCTCGTTGCTGCAGGTTTGGGGCGCTCGCTGTTTTCCGGTCTTGCGCCCTGGGTCGGACGCCTGCCCGGCGGGCTTTTGCACGTGAATGTAGTCGGCTCGACCTTGTTTGCCGCCGTGTCCGGATCGTCTGCTGCAACGACGGCCATCGTCGGCAAGGTCAGCTTGCCGGAGCTGCAGAAGCGCGGATATGACAGACAACTCGCCATGGGATCATTGGCAGGTGCCGGTACATTGGGGTTTCTGATCCCGCCCTCCATCATCATGATCATTTATGGTGTGGTGGCTGAGCAGTCGATCCTGGAGTTGTTCATTGCAGGGGTGGTGCCCGGGCTCACTCTGGCTTTGCTGTATATGAGCTATATCGGCTTGCATCAGATCGTCACCAAATCACAACCGAAACAAGACCGGCCCAGCATGCAGGAACGTCTGCAGGGTCTGCGTGACATCGGCCCGGTGGCTGCGCTGATCATCGCAATCATGAGCTCGCTTTATCTGGGCCTTGCCAGCGTCAGCGAGTTGGCGGCAATCGGGGTTCTGGGGGCGATCCTCATTTCCATCATGATGGGCCAGTTCAGCATGGCTTCCATGATTGCAGCCGGGCGGCGCGCGGTCCGAACCTCTGCAATGATTGGTCTGATCATTATGGGTGCTGCGCTGCTCAATGCCGCATTTGGTTTTCTCGGTATCCCCAAGGCCGTTGCAGCACAGATCGCCGCGCTGGGGCTCTCGCCGTTCCTGTTGATTGCCGTGTTGCTGGTATTCTATGTCATTCTGGGCATGTTTCTGGATGGCACTTCCATCATTGTCATGACTTTGCCGATCACTCTGCCATTGGTAACAGCTGCCGGTTTTCATCCCATATGGTTTGGCATCTTTGTGGTGGTGGCGGTGGAAATCAGCCAGATCACGCCGCCCATTGGTTTCAACCTGTTTGTGATTCAATCGCAAACCGGGGAAAACATCGGAACAATTGCCAAGGCGGCCGCGCCATTCTTCCTGATCCTGCTGGGTTTTGCCTTGCTGTTGGCTGTGGTCCCGGATTTGGCGCTTTGGCTTCCAAGGACGTTGCAATGACCGCGCTGTATCAACAGGTCTCTGAACAAATCCTGAAACATATCGAGAGTGGAGCTTTGCAGGTTGGCGACAAGCTGCCACCGGAAGAACAATATGCCGAGGAACTGGGAATCAGCCGTTCAACCCTGCGCCTTGCTTTTGCCGAGTTGGAACGTGTCGGTGTTCTGAACCGGCGAAAACGGGCGGGAACACAAATCGTTGCCAGCCACCCGAAACCCAAATTCAACATGAGTACGACAGGGATCTACGAGCTGTTGAGCCTTGGCAGGGATACCGAGTTGACGCTCACCGGGACACGCACGGTGCGCACAGATGACATTCCCTTGCTGGCGGGCAATGACAGCGAAACGGGACACTGGCTTGAGGTCTCCGGCACGAGGTCACTCAGCGGCGAAAGCAGGCCGTTTAACGTCAATCACGTCTACATTCCGGCACGCTACGCTGGCATTGAGCCGCTGCTCGGGGTGAAAGAAACATCAATCTTCAACGCGATTGAAAAGAATTTCGGCATTTCCGTTGGTCGTGTCAGCCAGGCGGTCAAGGCAATTGCCTGTTCAGCGGATGAGGCGCAGATCCTGGGGCTGAAAAGCGGAGCGCCGGTTCTGCAAATCGTTGCCCAGCTTTATGAGCGCGATGGCGGCCTGATGGAAGTGTCCATTGCAACCTTTGACCCTGACAGATTTCAGGTGCGCACCGATGTTCAGATTGAGTGAACCAGCGCGCGCGGGACATGAAAAGACAACGCTTCCAGGTGTTTGATCCTATAGTTTAAAAGGGTCACTGAAATTTTCAGCTTTGTGACGCCGATTAATCATCTCGGTAATGTATTGATCGACTAAGAGCCTTTCACGATTATATGGAATCATTTGATGCCCCGAAACAGTTCATCCAGCTAGGCAGTCAGCGCAGCGCGATGCGGCGCATCGGGCAAGCTGGCTAACGCCGCTGGTGGGCTGTTCCGGGGCACCGAAGGCCGGATTTGTGCGCTCGCTGGACAGCGTTACAGTCCACTTGTGGTCATAAAGACCACTGCGTGGCCTGTGCCTTGCCAGCAAACGCGCAAATTCGGTCAAATGCTTCCGTATAAACGTGAAAGGTTCTTACAGGGCTATCTTTAGCGTATTTTCATTATACTGCTTTTTCGCCATCTCACAGGCTTCCTGGTTTTTGCTATGGACTGGATCGCGCAAGACATCATGGGCAACAAGGATGCAAGCAGAAGCTGAATGCATCATTTCTCGAAGTAATGGCAATTCACGATCATTCATCGAGGCTTTTCACAAACTGAACAGCGAAATAATACGCTTCGTTTAAAAACTGATCCTGATTATCCCCATCAAGAGCAATAGCCAGAAATTTAAGTCGGTTGGCCGTGGCCGTGAACTCTTCAATTCTATGCCCATGGAGAAGGTTTCCACTAATGGCGTGTTTGTGTTGAAGGATCAAATCGGCCATTTTAAGCGCACTGGATGTTATATGGGCGCAGTACTGCATACGCTTAACAGGGGTAACTTTCGGAGGGGCGATTTGCGATAACTGCCAAAATCCTATGACATTGGTGCAGGCTATGCGAAGCATACGGCCACATTCTTCTGCGTCTGAATGGTACATATTTGCCTCATGATGGTTCTGTATTCTCGAGCCTATACGCAAAAGCCAGATTGGTGAATCCCTTCATTTCAAGATCCTACGCCGAGTGGTTAACTCCGAGGGCCTGCACGATTTTGAAACAAGAGGCCTTTCACGAGGTGAATGAGGTTAGCATAGGACGCCGATTTAAAGCTCGTACAACGGGCTTTAAAGTGTTGTGGCCTTCCGGTGTGAAAAACAAACAAAATGCTCGCAGCGTGCAGCCTTGGGGCAAAATTCAACTATTTTTTCATTGCCAAGCCAATCTTTGATTGGAACGGCATCCCCGCCGTTAGGCGCTGTCCCTTGAGGGAGAGACAAAGAGGGTGAAATCTTAAAAGCTGGCATTTCCCCTTAAAAATGCTATACTTAGGCTATGACTGATTTAGAAGATAAATTGACACTTGAAGAAATGACCTGTGACATCGGCCAGCCGCCAGTTAACGGACATGATGCATGGGTCAGAGGCCAGATCAAAACACGTTTGGCCAAAAAAGACGCAGGCACAGCCACCTATCATTCACTTGATGAGGTCGCAGCAGAATTCGGATTCGATGCACGTTAGAATTCTCGACGAGGCACGCTCCGACCTTCGCAATATCTCAAACTACATCAATGCCGAAAATCCAGCCGCAGCGCAGCGGGTGATTTCTGCAATACTCACCACCATATCACAGCTCGAAAAATTCCCGCTTTTAGGCCGCAACGGCCGAGAGGAGGGGACACGGGAAATCTCTGTGCCCAGAGTGCCATATTTTTCATCTACACCTTGCCCGACGAATATCATATCGACATCGAGGCCGTGTTTCACGAGCGCCAGCAGTACCCGCCACAAGATGGAGCCGTTGATTTATGAGCCATAAACTTGCTGTCTTCACTGGCGCTGCAATGTTGTTGGGCGCATCTGATGCGGCTTTAGCGGCTGATGGTCAGCCTTACTTGCTTGATGCACGCGGCAAATCAGAGTTTATCATGGAAAATATCGGTGGAGCCGCTTCATCGGATGATCAAATAGCGCTTGTTATTAAGGGCGGTGACAAAGAGCTTCTTACCAATCTTTGGCATGCCTCTGTTGCTGCGGAAAAAAATTGGGATAGGGATGTGGTCTTCATCCGCGCCAATGATGATAAGCCCGACGATAATAAGGTTGAGGTGGATATCTATATCGCCAATCAAGCGACCGATACGTGGATCATAACATCTGGAAACGACGCCTATCTCGAAGAGCAGTTAAACGCTCTTATTCATGGTGGAATCAAAAGAACAGAAGCTGTTGAGTTGGATTGATAAGGCCGCTGGTGATTTACAACCTTTTGACATCAAGACAGCTTCAAATATGAATGAGATTATTCAGGTGTGTATGCAGGAAGAGGGGGTTTCGCTCGATCCTCATATCATCACTAATGCAAGTTCAGAGCTGGTCTTGTAGGACAAACATATTAGATGGATTTTGATACAGATATTCCCGACACCGCATTTGAAAAGGTCCTGATGATGCAGAACATGATTACTGCATTGGGAGCAGGTGGGACCATGTCTGATCCTCTTTACCGTATAATTAGATCAGAACTCATTTCTGATCCTGAAATTAAACCTTTACTACCGTCATTTGTCAGAACATGCCGAGACGGTGACAATCTCTGGGCTTATTTGAAAAGTGTTCATGAAGGTGGTGGTGCCTATGCCGCGCGCCGTCAGCACGTCAACGAAGCTTTTTCGGCTCTCCTCGAACACCTTGAGGTAGGGAAGGCCATACCGTCAGATTTTGATGTATCTGCTGTTTTGTCCAGATTTGATGGTGAGGGTATTCAAGCTGCGTGGGCGAAAGCGCTAAAGCGCCGATCAACCGACCCTGAAGGTGCAATTACCGCCGCACGGACACTTCTAGAAGAGGTTTGCAAGCACATTTTGGATGGGTCTATCGAAGAGGATTTCTCCAAGTGGGACTTACCGAAGCTATATGGACAAACATCAAAGTTGTTAAATCTAGCGCCTTCGCAACATACACAAGAGGTGTTCAAACGTATATTGGGTGGATGCCATACCGTGGTTGATAATTTGGGAGAGCTTCGAAACAAAATAGGGGATGCTCATGCTCAGGGTCGCAAACCAATTAGACCTGCACCAAGACACGCTGCTCTCGCCGTAAATTTGGCGGGTTCCATGGCAATGTTCTTAATCGAAACTTGGATGGATGCTAATTCGAACGAATGATAACGGTGAGTATGGAAAAAATTCTCTGAAGAAGAAGCAAAAGCCCTTGTCGGATTTAAAGTCAGAGATATCACAACGGGCGTCTATGTGATCATCGATTATGCATTGTGGGGTGATGAATGGGCAGGAATCTACATTGGTGCAGATGGAACAAAATGGCCAGCACATGGTACATCGTTCATGACGGTGAGGGCTAAACCGTTTAACACTATTACCAATATTGTAAACGACTGCATGAAACTCGTATCAGGGGCCACACCGTTCCTGTGAAACTGTATGGCCTATATTGTTTCGGCAACTCTAGAATAAGTTAAATTTCCTCTGTTTGAATAATTTGTGTATTCGTTTTTGATCAAGGTTTTATTTATGTAAAAGGTCGATGCTGATGGCTCCTGCCAAGAGAAAAAGCCTTCCTCCCCGCGCGAGCGATATTTTCGTCAATAGAACCACGCCGCTCAAAGTATTCGAAGATGCCGCTTTTTCGATTCCCAATGACGGATCGATTTTACGCGTTTTCTATGGTGTCGGTGGGCAGGGCAAAACGGCGCTTTGCCGAAAACTATTCAATTCGGTCAGTTCGGATTCCGATCCTTCATTCAAGTTTCTAAAACGAGCTCTGGTCGATCTTCACAAGAGGCCCAAAACAGACGCTGACCTTCTTCTTGTCTGGATACGCAATGAATTTGCCAAGGAGGGTGTGGCCTTTCCGGCTTTCGATATTACCCTTGCACTAACGTGGGAAGCATCACGCGGCGAAGAGGCATTTCCCACTCTTGTAAACGCTTGGCTGTCGAAATCCGCAGATACCTTATCCGAAGCTGCCCCTGAGATCGTTCAATCTGTTCGAGAGGCGTTGGAACAGTCCGTTGAGACAATTCCCTTGCTAGGCAAACTGGCAACCAAGGGCAGCAAGTGGTTGATGGATAAATCCAAACACGCCTATCTGCACCGGAGTCGAGAGCATCTGGCGGAGCTTTACTTAGATGGTGAGCTCAAGCAGCCGTACGAGATTTCGAAATTGCTGCCTTGGATGTTGGCGCAGGATTTCAATTATTATTTGGAGCATCATGCAGACGACCGATTTGTTTTGTTCATGGATGAATACGAGCGCGTGTTCCCTGAAGGGGGGGTAGGTGCACGCTGGCAGGAAAATCTGTTCGATCAACATATGCGGCTGTTGGTTCAAGAAACAAATGGTCTGTTGGCTGTGTTTTTCTCACGTCGTAAATTACCTTGGAATGAGCACCCAGACTGGCGTGACGACCTGAAAAACACACAGCATTTGATAGGTGGGCTAGCAAAATCTGACGCTGACGAGTGGCTCCAAAAAGTCCCTATTACCGATGAGGTCGTTAGGGCAGCAATTGTCGAAGGGTCGCGAGAGGATGCTTCCACAGACGCCCCAATTTATCCGCTCATGCTGGATCTTCAAATTGAGCATTGGCGTGAGCTTACAGCTCAAGGTGCCAAGATTAATCCAGAAACTTTTCATGTTTCAGCCACAACCTTTGAAGGCCGATGCATTGAACTGGTTCGTAGGCTGCTCCGAGACTATGGAAGTGCGCTAGAGTTTACCTTGGAGCATCTTGCCGTTGCTAATCGATTTGACCGTGCTGCCTTTGAATATGTGGTCACTCACTTCGGCACTGCCCTGCCATTGGACATTTTCGAGCAACTCACCGACTTTTCGTTCATCAGCGAAGGCGACGATGACTTTCTTGTCATGCACAGGGCTGTTGCCGAAACCATCTGCACCATTAGGGGTGAGGAGAAACTCAAGGTGTCTGCAAAGGCACTACTGGAACATTACGAAGGTAGAGCGGCAGTTCCATCATCTCGGGACGTCACGGATAATATAGTATCGATGTTGCTGGAAGCAGCTCATCTTCGGCAAAAGTTAAATGTGGAAGGATATGTAGAATGGCTTTCCAAAGCGATTGAGCCAATTAAACTTTCTGCTCGATACGCCGTGGTCGAACAAGTTTGGCGAGAAGCTCTATTCTTCACTCAAGAAATTTTGGGCGAAGAGCATCCTTCTACGGCAACGAGCTACAATAATGTTGCTTACAATTTAAACGCTCAAGGTCGTCTTCAGGAGGCTGAGCCGCTTTTTCGCAAGGCCTTGGAGATCTGCGAAAGGGTGCTGGGCGAGGAGCATCCTTCTACGGCAACGAGCTACAACAATGTTGCTTCCAATTTAAACGCTCAAGGTCGTCTTCAGGAGGCTGAGCCGCTTTATCGCAAGGCCTTGGAGATCTGCGAAAGGGTGCTGGGCGAGGAGCATCCTTCTACGGCAACGAGCTACAACAATGTTGCTTCCAATTTAAACGCTCAAGGTCGTCTTCAGGAGGCTGAGCCGCTTTTTCGCAAGGCCTTGGAGATCTGCGAAAGGGTGCTGGGCGAGGAGCATCCTTCTACGGCAACGAGCTACAACAATGTTGCTTCCAATTTAAACGCTCAAGGTCGTCTTCAGGAGGCTGAGCCGCTTTATCGCAAGGCCTTGGAGATCAGGGAAAGGGTGCTGGGCGAGGAGCATCCTTCTACGGCAACGAGCTACAACAATGTTGCTTCCAATTTAAACGCTCAAGGTCGTCTTCAGGAGGCTGAGCCGCTTTATCGCAAGGCCTTGGAGAACAGGGAAAGGGTGCTGGGCGAGGAGCATCCTTCTACGGCAACGAGCTACAACAATGTTGCTTACAATTTAAACGCTCAAGGTCGTCTTCAGGAGGCTGAGCCGCTTTATCGCAAGGCCTTGGAGATCTGCGAAAGGGTGCTGGGCGAGGAGCATCCTTCTACGGCAACGAGCTACAACAATGTTGCTTCCAATTTAAACGCTCAAGGTCGTCTTCAGGAGGCTGAGCCGCTTTATCGCAAGGCCTTGGAGATCTGCGAGAGGGTGCTGGGTGAAGAACATCCAACCACAAATATATTGCGATCAAATCTGGAGATATTTCTGGCCAATCTCATAGGAGAGTGAATGAAACACTATCAGTGAGACCGTAAAATCGCCGGCACGAATTAGCCGGCCACGCATTTGATTTTCCAGCCAGCACACTCTTCAAATTTAACACTATGCAAGGGAAGTGTTAAATATCTTTTGGTTCAAATGTCATGAGTTTTGCACCAAGTCACTAAACCTGTGTTTTGTGCGGGTTTCAGGCGGTGCGTATTTCAGGTGCAAAAGGCAATTCTGGTATAATTTTATCATGAAAATTGGATATGCCCGCGTGAGCGACCCCAGCCAGAATTTAGATCTTCAAATCGCCGCCCTTCGTGCTAAAGGCGCGAGAAGTACTACAGGGAAAAAGCGACAGGAAAGACCTTCAGAGGCTGGCGACAACTTGAAAAGGCCATCGTTGCTCCTGGAACTGATTACGTGCTTGTTGTCGCAAAATGGGACAGAGCTATGCGATCAATGCAAGTTGGACTTTGAGGTGCATAGCGTCGATTATCACCTCGTAAGGCTCGCTGCCTCACGTACACAGACCTGCAACGATGCGTTCAAATCGGCCCAGGCGGCCCAGCGGATGAAGCGGTTCTAGAACGTCTGGTTCGGTCCATATGGAGACAGTGCATCGCGCCAGAAAATGGCCGGCAGACAAGCGAAACGCAGTCGGGAGGCGAAGACCATTCCTGATGACGAATACGGATATTCTAAGGAAGCTTCGCGGTTATCTTTTCCGACAATTTGACAGGCAGCTCACCCGACCGGATATGCAGATCGCGTTGCGGGAACGGAATTTCAATTCCGTATTTTGACAATGCCTTTTCCAATGCCCAATTATAGTCCGCATTGACGGCGCCCGGTCGTTTCACGGATTCAGGTTTGATCCAGACAACCAGTTCAAAATCCAGGCTGCTTTCTCCGAAGCCCACCAGCCACACTTGCGGTGGTTTTCCGCTTTTGCCCTTGAGCATGTGAGGCACGGATTCTGCAGCTTCCAATGCGGCTTTTCTGACGAGATCCGTGTCCGTTCCATAAGCAACACCGAATGGAATACGGCTGCGTTTGAAGTCGTCATGCATGGTCCAGTTGGTGACCCGATTGTTGATGAACTCGGAGTTTGGGACGAGGATATCCACATTGTCATTCGTCGTTATACGTGTCGCCCGCGTATTGATTTGCCGCACTTCACCGGTCACGCCGGATTCCAGTTCAACAAAATCTCCGACCTTGATGCTCCGTTCGAGCAACAAGATGATGCCGGCTACCAGATTGCTGAAAATCGCCTGAAGTCCAAAGCCAATCCCGACACCAATGGCACCGGAGAATACGGCGAAAGCTGTGAGATCGATGCCAATCGTGTTCATCGCCAGCATGATGGCTGCAAACAGAAATACGATCCGAACCGCCTGGCTGATCAGGCTTCGCGCCGAGGGCGTCAGATTTTCCTGGCGGTTGATGCGTGTCTGAACCAGTCTGGATACAAAGGAGGCCAGCCAGAGCAGCAGGACAAGGGCCAGCAGGCCTTTGATCACCATGTACAGGGACATGCGGCTGTCACCGACGTTGAGCGAGATACTGTCCAGAAGCGCAATGGTCGGGTCAAGCAGCCGAAGGATGTTCAACGCGGCGATGACCCAGGCAACGAATGAAAAGGTTTTCGACCAGAATGGATCATGGACAAATGTCGAGAATAGTCGGATCAAGACCCAGGTCTGGAGCAGGCTAGCCGTTATGCGGATGAGATCGGATGCGATGCTCAGGGAGCGGAAGATGGAGGTCGATATCCAGAGCGCCAATACCCACAGAACAGCGAATACCAGTTTCAAAACCACATTTCTGGCGCTTGTGATCAATCTGGCTTCATCGCCGGTGACAGACCACTGGTTGGCGATGGCAGGCCGGATTTGGCGGGAAAAGAACCAGGAAACCAGGCCAAGCCCGATTATGACGCCAACCTGAAGCAATCCTTCCTGAGATAAAAACTGACTGGCAATACTGTGATATCCAGCGCGCAGGAACTCTACCAGTGGTTCGAACCCGGTGGATACGTTCTCGATAATCTCTTCAACCGTTTCAGGACCGTTTACAGGCCCGTCAACAACACTTCCTGTCGGGGGTTCCGAAGCCTGCGCCAGAAGTATCCGCTCGCTCATGACAAGTTTCCAATCTTACGATCTGTATGGTTCAAAGCCATTTCAGGCGTTTGAAAATGACCAACTCAATTCCAAGAAGCAGCACCATCACGCCACAGAATACCCAGAATGCATTAGCGTTTTCGACGCCCGGCATGCCGCCAACATTGATGCCGAGAAGCCCGGTGAGGAACGCCAGAGGCAGAAAAATTGCGGAAATGATCGCCAGCACATACAGCGTCTTGTTGCTGGCTTCGGCAATCTGATTGGCGATATCGTCCCTGATCACAGCAGCTCTTTCACGAGCCGCATCAATTTCTTCGATGTAACGGAACAGGCGATCAATTGTCTCGCGGAGCCTCATGCGGCTTTCTTCCAGGAACCAGTCTGGTGGTTCGACCAGAAGCGTGCTCAAGGCCTCTTTTTGCGGTGAAATGTAGCGCCTCAGGACAGCGGTTTTGCGCCGCAGCTCCGACAGCCGGTTTCGACGCAGATTTGCCTGAGACAGGTCTGGATTATCCTCGATCTCATCCAGTTCTCCCTCAAAGGATTCGACCGCATCGGCCATGCGTTCGGTAATGCGGTGGATCAGCCGTTCATAAAGTTCTGATGCTGTGGTTGGGCCCGTGCCAGTGTGCAGCAATTCAGACAGAACATCGCGCGGTGTCATCAACCGCTCCTGGCGGATCGTGATGACATGCTGTCCGTCAGACCACATGCGCATTGCAACCATGTCTTCAGCGTCAGCTTCGGGGTTTGTATTGACGCCCCTCAATATGGTGATGTATCCGCGTTTGCCGTGAAATACCCGGGGCCGGGTTTCCTCGGCCAGCAGCGCATCAGTTGTCGGGGCTGTCAGACCACTTGGACCATTCAGCCAGTCCTGCACACGTGGCGAGTCTCTATCGAGGTGTATCCACATCGCCGAGCCAGCATCATTCCAGTTTTCCAACTCTTTCCAACCGATGAGACGCCCTGTGCCGTCACCGTTCAAGCGGCAACCAAAGAGCAGCCCGTCATCCGCCACCGGTTCGATTTGGCTGTTTGTTGGGTCATTCATATGCGTCTCCCATTTTCAAACTTCAGACTCTGATTCAGAGTCTCGCGCTAACAGACTGTTCTGTCAGGTGCATGATGTTGGTTGGGTGGCTAGATAATCTCGTCTTCATCGTAGAGTGGATCGGACTTCAATTCGGCACTGATATGGTCTGCGGCCGTTTCCGGGCTTTTGCTTGCTGGCCGCGCAATGTGAAACAGCGCATCGCCTTCATTGACGATTGGCAGATTGGTTCTGCCGATGAGTATGCCGCCTTCAGCGGCGACAATCTCGGTTTCGGTTTCGCCAAACGGATCAGCAACGATACCCAATACATCGCCAGTCTGAACCGTATCACCGGTCGGTTTGAAGGTTCTCAGGAGCCCGCCAATTGGCGCTCTGGCCCACCAGCTTGAGGTGGCGTGTATGGGCGTGCCAGAGGCTTTGGGAACCCCTTTTGTGCTGACCATGTCCAGCGCATGCATCACGCGAAGAATGCCCGTAACGCCGAATTGTGCAGACACTTCGTCAAAACGCAGGCCTTCACCGGCTTCATACAAAAGCACATCGACACCGTGTTCAGCGGCACTTTGGCGCAAGGAACCTTCCCGTAGACTGGAGGTAATGATGACGGGTGCACCAAAAATTTCGGCCATTTCCATGGTCTTTGTTGCCGACGGGGACACTCTGGTTTGCGGCATGTTCGTGCGATGAATTGCAGCTGAATGCAAATCAACCCCAAAATCCGAGCGCTCGACGATTTCACGCATGAAGAGGCCTGCAAGGCGGCTTGCAAGTGACCCTTTTTCGCTTCCGGGGAAGCATCTGTTCAGATCGCGGCGGTCGGGCAGATAGCGTGATTGGTTCAGGAACCCGAACGCATTGACAATTGGAACGACCAGCAAAGTGCCGCGCATGTTTTTCAGAAGGGGGTGCCGCAGTAACCGCCTGGCGACTTCGACACCCATGACTTCATCACCATGAACCGCTGCGCTGACAAACAGCGTGGGGCCTGGACGTTTGCCGTGCACCACATGAACAGACATTGTGACCGGTGTGTGATCTGACAGAACACTCACCGGCAGATCAACGGTTTGCCGCGTACCTGCCGGTATGGTGATGCCCCCGATTTCGAAGGATGGGCGTCCTGGCATCAGCCTTCACCCTTGGTTTTTGTCCTGCCTGGCTTTGCCGTTTTTTCGAGAAGCTCGATGATCTTGCCGGCAATGTCGATGCCGGTGGCTTTTTCAACACCTTCCAGACCCGGAGAGGAGTTGACTTCCATCACCACGGGGCCGTGATTGGCGCGCAGCATATCGACACCGCAAACATTGAGGCCCATGGCTTTGGCAGACCGAACAGCGGTTGAGCGTTCTTCTGGAGACAGCTTGATCTGTTTTGCGCTGCCGCCACGATGCAGATTGGAGCGGAACTCGCCTTCGCCGCCGGTGCGCTGCATGGCGGCCACAACCTTGCCACCAACGACAAGTGCACGAATGTCGGTTCCGCCAGCTTCCTTGATGAATTCCTGAACCAGAATGTTCACATTGGCGCTGCGGAACGCCTCGATCACCGATTTCGCGGAGCGATCAGTATCGGCCAGCACAACGCCAAGGCCCTGAGTGCCTTCGAGAAGCTTGATCACCAGAGGCGCGCCGCCCGCCATTTTCAGCACTTCTTCGGTCTGCTTTGGATCATGTGCAAATGTTGTAACAGGAAGGCCAATGCCTTCGCGGGCCAGAATTTGTGTTGAGCGCAATTTGTCACGCGAACGCCCAATAGCGACTGACTCATTCAACGGATAGACTCCGGCCATCTCGAACTGACGCAACACAGCAAGACCATAAAACGTCACGGACGCACCGATGCGCGGTATCACGGCATTGTAGCCGGTGAGTTTTTGGCCTTCGTAATAGATGTCTGGACGCCGAGATGCGATGTTCATTGTACATCTGAGCGTATTGATAATGTCGAGTGTGTGGCCACGTTCTTCTGCGGCTTCTTTTAGCCGTTTATGCGAATAGAGATTTGGGTTTCTAGCCATCATCGCAATTTTCATGGTCGTCTCCTGTATTGAACTCTTGAAATTGGTGGGCTGAAAGCCATCCAATCGCTACTGGATTGCAGCGGTTTTTTTCGTCGATTTGGGCTTCGGCGGTCCCATCAGGAACGATCGCCCCGGATGGATCATCAGACGCAATTGTCGAATTGCTGTGCGACCGAGGATCAGATCGAATTCCATTGCTTTGCGGTCTGCAAGTGACACATCAATGTGAGTGCGGTGAGCGCCGAGCAAAAGGGTTGTTCGAATGATGATGCGTCGTTCGGGCAGGCCGCCGGTATTCTTGATTTCGCGCTCATCGAAAACAGGTGCCTCAAAAATCTGATCCTGCTTGCGACGTGCCGAGGGGAACCTGAACCGGACCCAGTTCTTGCCTTCAAGATCGAACCGTTCCTGATCTTCAGCATGAATTGCGGAGGTCCTGGCACCACTGTCTATCTTCGCGCGCAGTTGCTCGATATTGAGATCCGGCAAGCCAACGAGTTCGCGCCATCCTACAATTTTCCCCGATTTCAAGGAGATCAGGTTCTTTTCTGCTTTCGTCAAAGCAAATCCTCATTGGCGCGGCGATAATTGACAAAGGTATTGGCGCTCATGACGACATAGAAACTGTCCATATCGATGAGTATGTAACCACGCTCAACAAGGGCGCGACTGAGTTTCAGAATATCGTCCTCATAGAGGCGACGCCGTCCGGAAAATTCTCGCAAAAGCTTGGCCGGGAGCCTGTATCTGCCAGACTTCTTTCCGCCGAATTCCCGGTCGTAAAGTGCGCAAAGGCGGTCCGCGACCGTGCTTGTCCATTCAATATTGTAAGTCATGCCACACTGTATTTTAGCAATAATAATTTGTCTATAGATAAAATAAATTCTTGTATTAGCCGAGAACCAGAGGAATCAGATCTGTTGCAATTTGCTGGTTAAATTCCTTTGGGGGCTGCGACCCACTGCCAAAACCTGTTTCTGGCTTGGGGCGAGTGGATAAGAAGATTCAAAAGATGACGGGTGACCGCCATGCCTTCTTGCTGTCCCTTGAACCGTCGAAATTGCACTCAAGAGTAGTCTTGGGGGTTCGACTGCCGGATTTTTTGTATCCGTGCGCGACCCATTTTTCGACCGGGAAAGAGGCAACCTAAGATTTTGATGTTCTTTACGTTTCCTAGAAAGCTTAAAGCGAATTTTCGAAGGTTTTTGGCGATTTTGACACGTCAATTCTCGTTGATATATGCATTTCGGGGAAAAAATACTTGCCTCCGAAAGCGCTTTCGGAATATCTTTCAGAAAGCGCTTTCGGGAGCAGGCGCAATGATAGCTGAAGAGCTGTCGTGGGAGGAATTTAGTGACACAGCGTATGAGTCTGAAAAAGCTTGCCGCTCACCTCGGTCTGACTGAGGGGACGGTTTCGCGCGCACTCAATAATTATCCTGATATCAGCGCAAAAACCCGTGATCGTGTTCAGCAGGCCGCGACAGAGCTTGGGTATCGCGCAAATCCGTTGGCGCGGCGACTGGCGACAGGTGTGGCGGAAGCCGTCGCCTATATCATGCCCGAAACCCACTCCACCATCTCAGAGCCGTTTGTCTCGCAGCTTCTGGCTGGCTTGGGAGAAACGCTTTCCGAACGTGGCTGGGACTTGCTCGTTACTCAGTCAGGATCGGCAGAACAAGAAGCAGACATGTTGCATAAGCTGATCACGTCTGGCCGCGTCAGCGGCGTGGTGTTGTCGCGCCCATTGAAGAACGATGCCCGGATCAAGCTGCTGCAAAAGGCAAAATTCCCGTTCATCGTTCATGGACGCTCGGTCGAGTACAAGGATTACGCCTGGTACGACGTGGACAGCAAGGCAGCCTTTGTGGCTGCGGTTGATCATCTGGTTGCCCTTGGCCATGCCCGCATCGGGTTCATTGGTGCGCCGACCTATTACAATTTCGCCCAGATGCGCCTCGACGGTTACAAGGAGGCGATTGCCAATAATGGCCTCGAGGTCGATCCTGATCTCATCCAGATTACAGAACTGAGCGACGATGGCGGCGAATTGGCCGCAGGTGATCTGCTGGATTGCACGCGGGCGCCGACTGCGTTGCTTTGCGTGACTGATACCCAGGCGCTTGGCGCCCTGGCAGCCATCCGGGCGCGCGGACTTGTGCCCGGCAAGCATGTTTCTGTTATCGGATATGACGGTTTGCGCTTTGGACGCCATACAAACCCACCGCTGACAACCATGGCACAGCCCCAGGCGCATTCCGGTCGCCAGCTTGGCGACATGCTGCTTGCGATTATCGATGGCGGTGATCCGACAGATTTTCAAGTACTTCGAAGTGCAGAACTGCTGCGCCGTAAGAGTGATGGCCCTGTTTGGGTCGACACGTCAGAAACTATGTCAAAAACCCGGGAGGAACAGACATGAAAAACTTCGCCAGGATTACAGCGGGCCTGATGCTCTCTGCATCAGTTTTCTCACATGCGTGGGCAGATGAAATTACACTGTGGACGATGGAAGAACAGCCGGAACGCATGGCTGCTCAAGAAAAAATTGCCGCAGCATTCAAGGCCAAAACCGGCCACGATGTGAAAATTGTTCCTGTGACCGAAAAAGATATCGCAACACGGGCAACAGCAGCCTTTGGTGCTGGTGATCTTCCCGATATCCTGAACCATACGGTTCAGCATCTCCTGCCATTTGCATCAGCCGGAATGCTGGATTCCGGTGCCGCCACTGAAGTTGTGGAAGACCTGGATATGGGCACATTTGCTGCCGGTCCGTTGAACATGGCCAAATCCAATGGTGAAATCGTCTCGGTACCGACCGATGGCTGGACCCAATTGGTCGTGTATCGTGCTGACAAGTTCAAGGAAATGGGTCTGAATCCACCCAAGAGCTTTGACGATATCAAGGCCGCTATCGACAAGCTGCATAATCCGCCAGAAATGTATGGATTCGTCGCCGCGACCAAGATCGACGAGACCTACATGATGCAGTTGATCGAGCATATTTCGCTTGCTGCAGGTTACTCTCCGGTCAATGCCGACGGCACCATCAATGAAGACACAGACAAGCTGAAAACCGTGCTTGAGTTCTACAAGGTGATTGCTGATGCGTCGCCACAAGGTGACTTGTTCTGGAAGCAGTCCCGCGAATTGTATCTGGGTGGCAAGGCTGCGATGATTATCTGGTCGCCATCGTTGTTGGATGAGCTTGGTGGCCTGCGCGACAGTGCGCCAGTGACCATCAATGATGATCCGACAACAAAAGATCTGGCAAAAGAGACCGGTTTCGTGACCGTGTTTTCCGGTCCGGGAAATGATGCCGGCGCAGCTTATGCAGATGTGCGCTATCTCGGCATTACCAATGACGCGAACACCGAAGTTGCCCAGGATTTTGTAAAGTTCGTCCTGTCTGAAGGCTATGCCGACTGGCTCGGTATGGCACCGGAAGGAAAGTTTCCTGTCCGAAAAGGTTCGGCCCCTGGAAAAACGGATTACGAAGCCATGTGGTCCGGACTGGATGTCGGCGTCGACCGCAAAGAGCCTTTGAGCAATATCTACCCCAAAGACGTGATCGATGACATTGTCGCAGGCCTTTCAGTAGGTGATCGCTGGGGCGTTGCGGATGGTCAATTGGAAACAGCTTCGAAACTCGTCAATGCGCGTGTGATGGCTCAGGTAATCCGCCAGTACATTGATGGTGAACTGGATATCGATGCTGCTGCTGCCAAAATCGTTGAGAGCCACAAAGCCCTCTAGTCGACTGCATAAATGCAGGCGGCAAATAGGTGCCGCCTGCTTCCAGGATGCAAGAGTTGATCATGACTGATACTTCGATCCCACAACCTCCAAAACATACCGGAGCGCTTGCAAATCGCGAAAAGCGGTTGGCTTATACGATGTTGATTCCAACATTCCTGATCGTGCTCGGGATTGTTCTGGGGCCGCTTCTGGCGAATTTCTGGATCAGCTTCAAGCCAGTGCAATTGGCTGATTTGCGCTCTGCGCAAACTCTGGCGAATGAGCGCCTCAGGCCGCGACCAGAAGCTGCCGGTGAGGAAGTCATACTCCAATACCGGATACGGAATTCGTCACAAAAAGAGCCGATCCAGAATGTTGTCATGCAAGACACAATTCCCTCTGGCCTCGAACTCAGCTTGAATGATGAACGTTGTTCGCTGGACGGCCAGAGCCTTACTTGCGAGTTTGGTACCATCGAAGCTGCCGGCCGCTTCAATCTTGAAATTCCGGCGATTGTTGAACAATCCTATCTGGACGCTGGCGAACGTCCTCGCGACAACAAGGCTGTGTTCACCGGTGATTCCGACAATATTCTGACGTCCTTCGAATTCACGCTCGACAATTTCCGCAAGATTTTCAGCTCCGATGATTTCTGGAGCGTCTTGCGTGTGTCGCTGTACTATACCGTCTTTGGCACTCTGGGCGCGCTGGTTCTTGGCCTGTTTGCGGCCCAGATACTGAATACCGCTTTCAAGGGTCGTAACGTGTTGCGCGGGCTTTTCCTGTTCCCTTATGTGGCACCTGTCATCGCGGTTGCCTTTGCCTGGGTGTTGCTGCTGGATGCAGGGCCGGGTGGCACCTTCAATGCGATGTTGATGCAGATGGGCGCTGTGGAAGGGCCGATCAACTTTTTGGGTCAGCGGCACATACCGTTCACGATCCTGGGTTTTACCTTCAACTTTCCCATGGCTCTGACGACCGTGATTGCGTTTGAGTCGTGGCGCTATTTCCCGCTTTCATTCCTGTTTATTCTGGCGCGCATGCAAAGCATATCAAGCGATATGTATGAAGCTGCAGAAATTGATGGCGCGACTCCGCTTCAGCAATTCTGGTATCTGTCGTTGCCGCAATTACTTGGCATCCTGTCGGTGCTTTTCCTGCTCCGTTTCATCTGGACCTTCAACAAGTTCGACGACATCTTCCTGCTGACCGGGGGGGCCGCAGGGACACGCACATTGACGGTTGATGTGTATGAGCAGGCGTTTGCGGTTTCCAATCTTGGTGCAGGCGCGGCAGTCGCCGTCGTCGTTTTCGCAGTGCTGCTTGTGTTTGCGCTGATTTTCTTCAAATTTTCTCCGCAGGATGATGGCTGATGAAATTCGGAACAGTAGATATTTCCGCGATCCTTATCGGTGCCGTTTGGGGCACCGTGTGGATGATCATAACCGGCATCGTTCTGATGCTGGTGTCTGGCTTGATTGTTTCACCACTGGTCGGATTGGCCGCACTTACAGGTGCAGTGGGTGGCTTTGTGTTCTTGATGGTGCAATCTCGCTTTGAGAATGTCACCAAAACGACAGGTGCATTGGCGATGCTCGTGCTGGTGATATTTGGCGTGTTGTGTGCTGGCCAGCCATTCGGTGCCGATCTTGGCCAGAAAACACTGTATCAACTGATCGCGCTGGTGGTTTGGGCTGGTTTGACGGGGCTTTCGATCGGCATGTGTTTGGCGGGGTATCGACCCGGTTCTGCCAAACGTTACAGGATGGAACTGTTGCTGATCCGGTTTCTCAAGGGATTGGCGTTTGTGTTCTTCACCATCATCGTTGTGTTGCCATTCTATGTGATGCTGATGACAAGCTTCAAGAGCCAGCAGAGTCTGCTGGCCAATCCGCTGGATTTTTCCATTGATTTTGCGCAGGGCTTCGAGGGATTGTTCCGTTCTTACGTGGAATTGTTTACGCAGTATCATTTCGGTTCGTTCCTGTTGAACACGGCGTTCGTTTCGGTGTGTACGGTCGTCATAACATTGGCATTTGCGATACCTGGGGCATACGCGGTGGCTCGGCTGCGCTTCCCCGGGCAGGCGTTTCTGTCGCGGTCGATCCTGCTGATCTATATGGTGCCAGCCATTGTTCTGGTGATCCCGCTTTACGCGGTTTTCTCTCAGCTTGGCTTGCGTAACTCTCTGACCGGATTGTTGATTGTCTATCCGGCAACGACGATCCCGGTCGCGCTCTATATGCTGCAGGGCTACTTTCGTGGTCTGCCGTCGGAGCTTGAGGACGCTGGTCTCATGGACGGGCTCTCCCGGTTGGGCGTGATCGCCAAAATTACCATGCCATTGTCCTTGCCTGCTTTGGCTTCGGTGGCGCTCTATGTGTTCATGATCGCCTGGAACGAGTTTCTATTCGCATTCATGTTTCTCGATGATCTGGACCTGTTCACACTTTCGCGTGGTGTTGTGTCCCTCAATTCATCAGAGGTGCCAAGGCAGCATTTGATGGCTGGTGCCGTCATCGCGACCGTACCCGTTCTGGCAATTTTCCTTTGGTTTGAACGATTTCTTGTGGCGGGTCTGACCGCTGGCAGTGTGAAAGGCTAATTCATGTCTCGTGATCTTGATCAGCAGGCGATAGACGTATTGCGCCAAAATGACCGCGGTGGCTTCACGGTGCCAACCGCCAGATTGTATCCCTATCAGTGGAACTGGGATTCTGCATTTGTTGCCTTGGGGTTTGCAACCTTCGACAGTGACCGGGCGTGGCGTGAGCTGGAACTCCTTCTGGAGGGACAATGGGCCAATGGCATGGTTCCTCACATCTTGTTCCGGCGCAATGATCCGGACTATTTTCCAGGACCGTCAGTCTGGCAGACTCCCTCCCATGCAGATGGCGGTGGTCTGTTTCCATCAGGTGGCATTTCTCAGCCGCCGGTATTGGCATCAATCGTGCACTGGCTGGTTCAGCAGGATGGCAACATTCAGCGCGCCGCCAGACTATTCGACAAGGTCATGCGCTGGCACCGTTGGTACCATACTGACCGTGTTCCCAACGGCCATTCCGTGGTGGCGACTGTCCATCCCTGGGAGACCGGGCGCGACAATTGCCCGGACTGGGAAATAGGCCTGTCAGCCATGGAGATTGATCCGGATATCGGTGTGTATGAACGCAAGGACACCGATCATGTCGATCCGACGATGCGGCCAAGCAAAGAGCAATACGACAAGTATGTCACGATGATCAAATTTGGTCGTGATCACGATTGGGATCAGACGATCATCACAAATGACGGACCATTCGTGATGGCCGATCCTGGCATTCATTTCATCCTGCTGCGCGCTGATCGTGATCTCCTGGCTTTGGCGAAGCGGCTTGACAGGGCTGATGCCTATTCTGAAATTGAAAACTGGATCGAGTTGGGCGTTGCTGCGAGCGACACGTTCTGGAACGATGATGTCGGTGCCTTTACGGCGTACGATATTCGGTCCGGCAAGCGGTCAGACGGTTTTTCCAATGCCAGTGCTCTCTGCTTTTTCGCCGATGCAGGCTCGGAATATCAGCGCGGACGGACATTGGAGAATATGCGCCGCATTCAATCCAAAGTGAGATTCATGATGCCAAGTTGGGATCCGGATGCGCCGATGTTTGAGCCGCAGCGCTATTGGTGTGGTCCGGTGTGGCCGCAGATGAACCACATTATCGCCAAGGGCTTGAATGAACATGGCGAGCATCAGCTTGCTGAAACAATGCGGATGGATTTTGCTGTGCTTGTCGAACAATCCGGATTTTACGAGTGCTTCAACCCGCTGACGGGTGATGGATGCATCGGGGCGCACTTTTCCTGGACCGCAGCTTTATGGCTCGCCTGGGCATCGCCAAGAAACAACGCTGTAGCAGCTTGAGGAAAGAAAAATGGGATCAGTGCAACTGGAAGCCGTTGAGAAATGGTTCGGCAATGTCCAGGTCATCAAAGGTATCGATCTGGAGATCAATGAGGGCGAATTCGTTATTTTCGTCGGCCCGTCAGGATGCGGGAAGTCAACCTTGTTACGGATGATAGCCGGCCTTGAAGACACCAGCCGTGGCAAGATTTTGCTCGATGGGGATGATGTGACAGACCGCGTCCCGAGCGAGCGTGGCCTGTCGATGGTGTTTCAGTCCTATGCGCTGTACCCGCATATGTCCGTGCGCGACAATGTGGGTTTCGGGTTGAAGACAGCAGGCGAAAGCCGGTCGGAAATTGATCGGAAGGTCAAACACGCCTCAGAAATTCTGGAACTGGACCAGTATCTGGATCGAAAACCAAAGGCTTTGTCAGGCGGTCAGCGTCAGCGCGTTGCCATTGGCCGGGCTATCGTACGTGAGCCAAAAGGGTTCCTGTTTGATGAACCTTTGTCCAATCTGGACGCGGCCCTGCGCGTGCAGATGCGGTTTGAGATTGCCAAGCTGCATGACACTTTGGGCACGACGATGATCTATGTCACCCACGATCAGGTTGAGGCGATGACCCTTGCTGACAAGATAGTGGTGCTGAAGGATGGTAAGATCATGCAGGTCGGTTCGCCTCGGGAATTGTACGAAAACCCGGACAATCTGTTCGTCGCACAGTTCATCGGCAGCCCGAAAATGAACGTCCTGCCATGCAGCGCGGATGGTGTGTATTTCCATTTGCCGGAAAACGGAACAAGTCAACATGGTCTGACCACAAGCGCGGAAGGTGTGAACAACCTTGGTATTCGACCCGAACACATCACGTTGGGCGCAGAAGCGGGCGCTCATTGCTCCGGGGTGGTTGAGGTTGTCGAATATCTTGGATCTGACACGTTTCTCTATGTCAACAGCCCGGCACTTGGGACAATTACCGTTCGTGCGGGCGACGTGGGACGCGATCTGAAGGGCAAGGAAATACATTTGCACTTCCCGCGGGACAAGATGGTGTTTTTCGCGGATGACAGGCATGTGATCTGATCATTCATGATGATCGTCGCCGCTGGAGAGAATGAGCAGAGTGAGATTGCAGCGGTAATTGAGGCTGCTCTTCTGGCGTCACTTGCAACGGTCAATACACAGGCTGAAAACAACAACAGTTTTGTCCTGATCTCCAGAGGTCAGAACGGGGCGCTCGCGGGCGGTTTGATCGGTCATACGTCCTATGGATGGCTGCTTATCAAGGTTCTTTGGGTTGATGAGTTTCATCGCGGAGCGGGCCTTGGGAAGCGATTGATGGCGCAAGCTGAGGGCAGGGCGCGCGATGCTGGTTGTCATAGTGCCTGGCTCGATACATCCAGCGAACCGGCCCATGCCTTCTACAGCCATCTGGGCTATGCGGATTTTGGCCAGCTGGCAAATGGTGACGATCAACATCCCGCAGGACATCACCGATGGTTCATGAAAAAAGCGCTTTAGCCCGCAAAATACCAGTTAAATTCTGGTCGTTTTGACAGCCGTAATAGAGAGAATGTGCCCCTCCGCCAACCTGACATTCGGGTCAGACATGGTGCGGCAGGACTGCGTCCAGATCCTTCAGGAATTTGGTGTTTTCCTGGTTGGTGCCGATGGATACTCGGATAAAGGTGTCATAGCCGACCTGTTTCCAAGGCTTGATGATCGTCCCGCGCTTCATGAGGTCTTCAGCCACTTCTGTCGATGGATGATTGACATCGAAAAACACGAAGTTGCCCAAAGATTGAGCGACCTCGTATCCGCGCGTGCGCAGGTCGTGCGACAATAACTCTCGCCGTCGTATGGTTTCAGCAGTGCAGCTTTTCATATGATCATCGTGTTGTACCGCAACCGCTGCTGCCATTTGAGCAGCTCTGTTGATATTGAATGGCGTCCGGCTGAGATCAAGCGCTTGACGCAGGGCCTTCGAGCCGCAGATTCCGAAGCCAATGCGCAGACCGGCAAGTCCCCAGGCTTTTGAGAAGGTTCTCAGGATAATCCAGTTCTGGTCCTCTACTGCCAAGCAGTTCTGCCCGGAGGTATAATCGCCTGCTATGGCATATTCGTAATAGGCCTCATCAAGCACGAGCAATGTGTCTGGATGCTTTGCGGCGATGACCTGTTTGAGTTGCCGTGGGTTAAGCCACGTTCCCACAGGGTTCATCGGATTTGCAAAGATCAGCATTTTTGCCGGCTTCGCCACAGCCTTCAGCAATGCCTCAAGATCAATTTCCAGGGCTTTGGTCAGGCCGATACGTTCGACGGATCCGCCCATCAGCCTGGCGTAATCTTCATGGAGTGGAAATGAGGGATAAAGCGTGATGACCCGATCACCGGGCTGAACCACGCTGCGGCAGATGATGGAAATCAGCTCTTCAGAGCCATTGCCGAAAATCAATTGATCGGCAGATATACCCAGATAATTGGACAGTGCAGTTGCCAATTCTCCGGAACTGGCATCCGGATACAAAAACAGGTCCGAACTGAGGAGTTTCAAGGCGTTCAGAACCTTAGGTGCGGGGCCGGAAGGGTTTTCGTTGGAGGCGAGTTTCGCAAATTCTGTGACGTCATATCGGGATTTGACGTCATTGAGACTGAGCCCGGCATTATAGGGTTGAATATTGCTGAGCGTTGGGCGAAGTACTTTGTCGAGCTGGTTCATTTCGCTTTCACTGTCTGCACCCCCGTTGCGAATGCTGGTGATATTATGTATAGACATAAAGAGTGATGCGCAAGAAGGTTTCTCCCAATGGCACCATCGATATTTGATCTTTCGGGCAAGGTGGCGCTGGTGACAGGGGCAAGCCGAGGCCTTGGACGGTCGATTGCGATTGGCTTGGCGGAAGCCGGTGCGACCGTGGTGATTACTTCCAGAAACCTGTCTGCTCTCGACGACACAGTCTCCGAAATTCAGCGGGCAGGCGGCAAAGCTCTCCCAATGGTGCTGGATGTCAGCGACGTGTCGGGCATGACCGATCAGATGGCCGATCTGGCGGCGCAGCTTGGCGATGGCTTCGATATCCTGGTGAACAATGCAGGTTACGAAGAAGTCTGTCCGTCTCTGGATGTCTCCGAGGATGTTTGGGACCGGATTGTCGACACCAATCTGAAAGGCGCCTTTTTCTGTGCCAGGAATGCCGCCCGGATGATGGTTGAGACCGGGCGCGGGGGCGCCATCATCAATGTCTGCTCACTGACATCCTATGTCGGGGTTCCGACCGCAGTTCCTTATGGGTCTTCAAAATCCGGCTTGCTGGGAATGACGCGCGCGCTCTCAACAGAGTGGGCGGCGCACCGGATTCGGGTCAACGCAATTGCGCCGGGTTACTTCCGCACCGAGTTGACGGATCAATTCTATCAGGACGAAGATTGGCAGAAGGCGATGTTGGAGAAAATTCCGCTTGGTGCCTTCGGGGATGCCGATGATCTGAAAGGTGCTGTGGTTTTTCTGGCAAGTGACGCGTCCAACTATATCACCGGTCAATGTATCGGAATTGACGGTGGTTATCTGGCCTCCATCTGATTTGAGGCTCCATTTATGCAGGCGAGAAGCAAACAATTGGTCACTCCTTACTTGACATTTCTGCGAGGCCCGCTTTCCATGTATATACATATAATTCGCCGGGTGCCGTTGCGCCAGACATGCGAACCAGTCGATAGGGCCTTCCTCACGTGAATACACATTCGATTCCGGCGGTTTCTGCATCCAACGTGGAGATGCAATTTCCTGGCTTATTGGCGGTCAAGGATGCAAATTTCGAACTGGATAATGGTCGGTTCCTGACGATTCTTGGCCCCTCCGGCTCAGGCAAGACCACGCTGTTGCGCATGATTGCCGGCTTTCTGAAGCCAACCCGGGGTGAGATATTCATCAAGGGCAAGGAAGTCAGTGCAGTTGCGCCGAACAAGCGCTCGGTCGGAATGGTGTTCCAAAAGCTTGCTCTGTTCCCGCATATGACAGCGGCACAGAATGTGGCTTTCCCTCTGAAAATGCGACGCTTTGATGCGAAGAAAATTCCAGCGCGGGTTTCGGAATTTCTCAATCTGGTGCGTCTGGATGGTCTGGAAGATCGACGGATGAACGAATTGTCCGGCGGCCAGCAACAGCGTGTAGCGATTGCACGGGCTTTGGTCTTTGAACCGGATCTGCTGTTGCTGGATGAACCACTGGCAGCGCTGGATCGCAAGCTGCGCGAGGAAATGCAGTTGGAGTTCCGCCGCATTCAGAAAGAACTTGGCGTCACCACGATCAACGTTACCCATGACCAGCGCGAAGCTCTGGTTGTCTCGGACCAGATCATTGTGATGGACCATGGCGAGATTCAGCAGGATGCATCGCCAACGCAGATGTACCGGACACCGCACAATCCATTTGTCGCCAATTTCATCGGCGTCACCAATTTGTTTGTCGGGCAGTTGGCGGCAGTCAGTGGTGAGGCTGTGGATGTCACAATTGGAGCCCTGACCCTGTCGGGTATCTTAAGAAGTTCCCCGGAAACTGCCGTTTTGGGCGCGCAGGTGCGGTGTGCCGTGCGTGCTGAGCAGATCCGGATTTCCGCTGCGTTGGATGCGCTGGGAGAACTGGATGCTGCGTTTCAAGGGACTGTTAAAGATGTGATTTTTGAAGGCGAACGGCTTCTTTATGAACTGTCCATTCCTGAATTGGGAGATGACCCTGTCCGCATTTTCCATCATGATCAAAATGACTTCGCTACGCACGATGTTGGAGAAACTGTCCACATCGGGTGGATGAACCGCGACATGCATATTTTCGTCGCACCTTAAGGGCCCAGACAGATGTCAGGCCTGAACCAGAAACAGGGAGTATTTCGATGCCCATAGACAAAACCTTTAACCGCAGGCAGCTGCTCAAGACGACAGCTGCCGTTGGTGCTGCCGGTGCTTTTGTAGCGTCTACACCGTCGATTCTGCGTGCTGCTGAGCCAGACAAGCCCTCGGAAATCATCGTTCGCGCCTGGGGCGGCCCTTGGGTCGAAGCTTTGAAAAACGGTGTGTCTGATCGCTTCACCGCTGAAACCGGTATCCGGGTCATTCATGATCTGACGGAAGATAATGAAATTCAGCCGAAAGTCTGGGCTGCCGTTGCCCAAGGCCGGACGCCGCCAATCCACATCAACTGGGACACCACAACAAACGCCACCAAATCTGCTTTGCGCGGCGTCTGTGAAGATCTGTCTGACCTCTCCAATATTGCCGGAACAACTGATCTGGCAAAACCTGTTGGCGTGGAAGGCTATCCGATCGTAAACACATATGGCTATGTCTATGTGTTGGCCTATCGTCCATCTGCTTTCCCGGATGGCCCACCCAAATCCTATCACGATCTGCTTGATCCGAAGTTCAAGGGTCGCCTTGCGTTCTACAATGACGGCATTGGTTTCCACTTCCCGGCACAGGTTGCAGGTGGCGGAAGTCTGGATGGTATTCCAGATGCCATGGACCCAGCCTGGGAATTCATCACCAAGATGAAAGCACAGAACCCGCTTCTGGGTGAAGATCCGGATTTCGTGACCTGGTTCCAGAACGGTGAAATTGATGCAGCGTGCACCATTTCCACAAATGCGCTGGGTGCCAAGAAAAATGGCGTTGATATTGCCTGGACTGTGCCGGATGAGGGCGCGAAGTTCGACACCGATGGCTTGTGGATTCCAAAAGGCCACTCTGAAGGCGATCTGTATTGGTCAAAAGCCTATATCAACAGTGCGTTGACCAAAGAGTCTCAGCAGATTTGGCTGGATGGTCTTGGCCTTCCGGGCGTTGTCCCAGGCCTGACACCTCCTCCGGGCATGGCGGGTGATCCGGCCTATCCGACAAAACCTGAAGATTTTGAGCGTCTCATTCGTATTTCCGGCCAGGTACAGGTCGAAAATGAGAGCGAATGGTTCTCGAAATTCAAAACCATCATGCAGGGCTAATCGTCCCGCAAGGAACATCTCACCGGGCGAATGTCTGATCGCCCGGTGATCCCACAAAGAGCAAGCAGCCCAATGCAACGCAGCCCTTCCTCATATCCCCTCATGTGGCGTGTCATGGATGCCCTGGAGGCAGCTTTTGCAGCCATTTGGCCAAAGGGCGGCGGTAAATACACGCCATATCTGATGCTGACACCTGCCATCGTTCTGGTGGGAACACTGGTTGTCGGACTGCTTTACATCGGGGATTCCTCACTGCGGACGCTCGACAAATCCACGTTCCAGTTTTCGGAATTCTGGACCCTTGAAAACTATGTGCGGGCATTTTCCGAACCGTTCATTTTCACTGTGGTCTGGCGCAGTTTGATGGGGGCCGTGATTGTCACAATCGTGACGCTTATGCTGGCCTTTCCCTATGCCTATGTGATGGTGCGCACGCCCAATGCGTTTCTGCGCAAGTTCTTGCTGATTGCATTGTTTCTCCCATTCTTTATCGGGCAGGTGGTGCGGGCCTATGGATGGCTGATCATTCTCGGTAATCAGGGCATTGTGAATGATGTGTTGGGGCTTGTCGGTGTTGAGCCATTGCGGCTGTTGTTCAACTATCCCGCAGTTCTGTTCGGTCTGGTGCAGTATATGCTGCCCTTTGCAGTGTTGATGCTGGCACCGGCATTGACGGCGATCCCAGAAGAAATTGAAGCGGCCGCCGGTTCTCTGGGGGCAAGCTGGGTTGAGACCATGACCCATGTGGTTCTGCCAATGGCCAAACCTGGTCTGATTGGTGCCGGACTTGTGGTTCTGACCTTGTCTCTGACTGATTTTGCGATGCCGGCCATTCTTGGTGGCGGGACCCAGGATTTCATTGCCAACGCCATTTATGACCAGTTTTTCAGAACATCTGACCAGGGGTTCGGTGCAACGCTCGCCTTGTTGCTGATCGCGCTTGGCTCGATGCTGGTTGGTGTCGTGTTCGCTGTCTTTGGGGCGGGGACTCTGGCGTTGGATGGATCGCAAAAATGAACCGGCCCCGTTCTCAGCAAATCGTCTACTGGTCGCTGGTCATTCTGACATTGCTGACCCTGTCGGCACCAACCTTCGTGGTGCTGGGGGCCTCGTTTACATCGGGAAACATCATCCAGTTTCCACCCGATGGATTTTCCCTGAAATGGTACGCCGCAATCATCGGAGAGCAAAATCTCAGAGATGCATTCGGCCGCTCTCTGATCGTCGCCACCATCTGTGTGCTCGTGTCACTACCAACAGGCACGCTGGCCGGTATTGCCTTGTCAAAATTTCGGATCAGGGGTGCCAATGCGATCCAGATCTATCTGCTGCTGCCATTTACCATTCCGCTGATCGGTTCCGGCATCGGTCTGATGCTTGCCTTTGGGGATGCCGGAATTCTGGGCAATCTGTGGCCCATTGGCATTGCCACCGCCGTCATCAATCTGCCCTTCATGATATGGGCGGTGTCCTCCAGCGCGGTGGGGCTTGACCCTGATCTGGAGCTGGCTGCGCAAAGCTGCGGGGCAGGGCCGGTGCAGACCTTCTTTTCCGTGACCTTGCCTGCTGTCGCACCAGGCGTCATCACCGGCTCATTGCTGATGTTCATTCTGTCGCTGAATGAGTTTCTGGTCAGTCTGTTGTTGGTCGATGCGCGGATCGTGACGCTGCCGGTTCAGATTTACAATTCCATCCGCTCGATCATCACCCCCGATCTGGCCGCTGTATCTGTTGTGTTCATTGTGGTGGCAATGCTTGCGATTGCTGCGCTGGACAAGCTGGTGGGTCTCGAAATTTTCCTGAAATCCAAATAACCCGCCCGATCGGGCGCTATGAAGGCTAGTTAGAGAATGTCATCTGTATCTTTTCACGAAACCGCAAATCTGAATGCAGACGCTTATTCTGCACTGCTGAAACGCTCAGAATCTGACCTGTCTGCTTTCATGGAAAAGGTGGAGCCGATCATCGAGGCGGTCCGGACGGAAGGTGATGCAGCACTGGTCCGCTTTGGCCAGGATTTTGACGGTGCCAAACCGTTGACCGAAGCCACACTAAAAGTCAGTGAAGCTGAGTTTGATGCGGCTTTTGATAGTGTCGATGCAGAGGTCATCGAGGCCATTGAGTATGGCATTGCAAATATCAGATCATTTCACGAAGAGCAGAAACCGGAACCCATGTGGTTCAAGGAAATTCGCCCCGGTGCCTTCGCAGGTGATCGCTACACGCCGATTCAATCTGTGGCGCTTTACGTGCCGCGCGGGAAGGGTGCGTTTCCCTCTGTGACGATGATGACATCCGTGCCCGCCGTTGTGGCCGGGGTGCCTGAACTGGCCATTTTCACACCGCCGACACCTGACGGGTCGGTCGATGCCGCAACTCTGGTTGCGGCCCGCATTGCCGGTGTTGAAACTGTGTATAAATGTGGTGGCGCCCAAGCGGTGGCCGCAGCAGCCTTTGGGACGCAGACCATCAAACCGGCGCTGAAAATTGTCGGGCCGGGCAGTCCTTGGGTGGTGGCTGCAAAGCGACGCTTGTCAGATATGATAGACCCTGGTCTTCCAGCTGGCCCATCGGAGGCCATCATCTTTGCGGATGACAGTGTGCATGGCGGACTTGCCGCGCTTGATCTGCTGGTGGAAGCAGAACATGGCCCTGACAGCTCCGCCTTCCTCGTCACGCATTCACGACGGGTTGCGGAAGAAGCGCTGGCTGCACTTCCCGAGCATTGGGCGCAGATGACCGAGCAACGGGTTGCGTTTTCAAAAGCTGTCTTGTGCGGGGAAAATGGTGGAATTGTTCTCACCGCGTCTCTGGAAGAGAGCTACAAATTCATCAATGATTATGCGCCGGAGCATCTGGAACTGTTGTCGACAGAACCCTTCGAGCATCTGGGACATATCACCGAAGCTGCCGAAATTCTGATGGGGCAGCACACACCTGTTTCCATCGGCAATTTCGCGCTTGGGCCGAATGCTGTGCTGCCGACCAGTCAGGGTGCACGGACCTATGGTCCTCTATCTGTGCGTGATTTCGTGAAATGTTCATCTGTGGGCTATGTGACGCGGCCTGCTTATGCCGAGATGGCCAAGCATGCCCGGGTTCTGGCGCGTTACGAAGGCTTCTCGTCCCATGAGAATGCGGTTTCGGAGATGCGTCAAAAATATCTGGGCAATCGCTGAGATGAGAGCTGTCCGACTGCATGACAAGCTGGATTTGCGTTGTGAAGAGGTTGCAATGGCGCCCGATCCTGGACCCGACGATGTGCGGGTCAAGGTTTCCTATGCCGGCATTTGCGGCTCTGATATCCACAATTTCAAAACCGGTCAGTGGATCACCAGAAAACCATCGATTGCGGGGCATGAATTCTCCGGCCTGGTGGAGTCGGTTGGGGCAAATGTCTCCGGCTTTGATGTTGGTGACAAGATCGCAGCTGACTCACGCTATTATTGCGGTGACTGCACCAATTGCCGGTCCGGCAAAGCTCATCTGTGTGAAAATCTGGGCTTTGTTGGAGAAGCGATTGATGGCGGCTTTGCGCAGTTTGTGACGATCCCTGCAAGGCTGTGCTTCAAATGCGACCGGGATGCGGCTCTGGATTGTGTGGCTCTGGCCGAACCGCTGGCTGTTGCGCTTCATGCCCTGAACCGGCTGAACATTCCCGATGAGGAGCCGTTGCTTATTGTCGGCTGTGGCCCCATTGGCGCGTTGAGCGCGGTTGCGTCTGCCTGCAAATCCAATCGGCAGCTTTTGGTTTGCGATGTGAATGCGGTCAGAGCCGAGCGCTGTGCAGAGTTGGCAAAAGCGCGCGTGGTTGATCTGGCTGATTTCTCTCAATCGTCCAGCGCCACCGACAAGCCGATCCGCTATGTTCTGGATACAACGGGGAATGTTGGCGTGATTGACGCGTTGCTGAACAAGGTGACGGGCTGCACCATCGGTCTTGTCGGCATCGGATCGGGTGAATTGACCATTGATCCGGTCCATCTGGTGGAGCGGGAAATTTCTATTGTCGGCTGTCATGCATTTGCAGATGAATTGCCGGAGGCATTGGCTTTGCTGCATGCGCAGGCGGACAGGTTTGAGGGAATTATCGGAGACAAGATAAGCTTGGACCAGACAGTTGCAGCCTATGGCGTGATTTCTTCGGGTAAAGCGACAGCGATCAAGACACTGATCGAGGTGTCCGGTGCGTGAACCACAATCCCGGACGGCGCGTATTCGAGCCCTGGCCAAATCAGATGAGGCGGCTGCATTGGCTGAACTCAGGCTGTTTCTGACTGAGACGTTCGATATTGAGGTGCTGGACCTGTCGATCAATTATGATCAGTATTCTCTCAATTCTCTGAATGGTTTTTTCCGTGACAGCAAGGACCGGTTTTTCTTCAAATTCCATCAGGAAGAAGGCGAAGAAGAAATGAGCGGTGAGTATTACCGCGCTGACCTGATAGCGAAAGCAAATCTGCCGATTGATCTCCCGATCCTGACGTCCGTCCAGCCCGGAGAGCAGATATTGGTGTATCGCCGCAGGGATGACAGGCGGTTTTCAGATGTGTTGCGCGAGCTGGATGCAGAGCATGATGAGAAACAGGCTGCCATTGTGGATCTGGCGGAGCGGGAGCTGAATGAAAAAATCCTGACTGTGGCAAAGGATAGCTTGCATCCGGTCACACTAGAGCAGGTGGCCAATGAGCCGATCCATCGCCTGTTTTATGAACGGCTGATCGATATCAAGACACGGGAAGCACCTGGTGGGCGTTTCAAGAAATTCTACATCGGCCAGAGCTTTGCATTCCATGGTGCGACACTGTCCTGGTCAGAGTTGGCCGATGCCAGGCTGCTGCTCAATGGGCAGGCCATGACATCGACGATTGGCGAAATTTTCAATCAGGCGCTGGTAAATCTTGATCCGGCGAACCTTGCCAATGCGGGCGGTATTGTTGCCCATGGTGATGCCCATAATGCCAATGTCTGGTTTGAAAACCACGATGGCAAAGCACAATTGTCCTACTTTGACCCGGCCTTTGCCGGAGAGCATTTCCCGTCGATCCTGTCTGAGGCAAAGGCGACATTTCACAATGTTTTCGCCCATCCGTTCTGGCTCTACGATCCGCAGGTTGCGGCCGAGTCTTTCAAGGCGCAGGTCCAGTATGAAGCAGGTGTTCTGGCCATTGATACGGACTGGGCACTGACGCCGGTCCGCCAGAGATTGCTGCGTGCAAAGGCAGAGATGTTCTGGAAACCCTTCCTGAAACATCTGAAAAACAGAGAATTACTGCCCGACAATTGGGAGGCGACACTGCGGTCTGCATTGGCGATGTCACCAGCACTGGTGATGAATTTGCGTGCGCATGCGGAACGGCACAATCCCACATCCTCTGCCATCGGCTTCTATGTCACCGCGCTGGTTGGTTCCCGACCCGTCCATGGAACCAATGTGGTGACAGAGTTCTTTGACGCAATCGATCCTGATAAACACGGATAGGTGTGGTTTGAAGCAAGTCGTCAACATTGAAGATCTGAGGCTTCTGGCGAAGCGACGGCTTCCAAAAATCTTTTTTGACTATATTGATGGCGGTGCTTTTTCTGAGACAACCGCCGGGCGCAACCGGAGTGATTTCTCGCAATGGTGTCTGACGCAGCGTGTGCTGAGACAAAAGGACATGCCGGATCTGAGCTGTGACTATCTGGGGTCCGCCCATGCGCTTCCCTTCATGCTGGGGCCGGTTGGTTTTTTGGGTCTGTATCGGGGCCGGGGTGAAATTCTTGCGGCGGAAGCCGCGAAAGCAAAGTCTGTTCCCCTGTGTCTGTCGACATTCTCCATCGCCAGTATCGGAACGCTGCACAAGGAAGTCGGCGGTGATCTGCAGTTCCAGCTCTATATGGACCGTGACAAATCATTCGTTGAAGATCTGCTGCAATCAGCAATCGACGCTGACATTGATGTTCTGTATCTCACCGTCGACACCTCCGTCACCTCGGTGCGGGAAAAGGATGTTCGGAACGGATTTCGTGCGGTCACCCGCATAACACCGGCCTTGGCATTTTCCATGATCCAGCGTCCTGCCTGGTGTCTGGACATTCTGCGTGCCGGATCACCCAATGTTGAAGCCGTGGCAAATTATCCCGAGTTCGGGCGTGGCGCGTTGGAGCAGGCGTCCAACCTGTCCGGGCGCCTGGATGCATCGCTGACCTGGGATGATGTCAAATGGCTGCGCAGCAAATGGAAGAAGCGGTTGGTGATCAAGGGTATCTTGTCACCGCTGGATGCCAAAATCGCTCAGGATTGTGGTGCAGATGCAATCGTGATTTCAAACCATGGCGGGCGACAACTCGATTTCGCCAGTTCAACAATCGCCATATTGCCCTCTGTTCGCGAGGCTGTGGGACCGGAGTTCTGTGTTCTGATTGATTGCGGATTTCGTCGCGGCAGCGACCTTGCCATTGCGCTTGCTTTGGGCGCGAGTGGCATTCTGCTGGGACGCGCCTATGCGTTTGGCCTGGCTGCTGGTGGCCGCGCGGGCGTGGAGAAGGCGATTGATATCCTGTCCGTTGAATTGTCCATCACGCTCAAGCTGATGGGGCTGTCAGGTGTGAAAGAGTTACAGGCCCTTGGCACTGAGTGTGTCAGCCCGTCGGTGTGAAACTGGCAAACATGCGATGCTGGACGCCGGGGTAGGAGAGTTTGGCCCAGGTGACATAGCCCTTGTCATTCTGTGTGGTGCGCTCGACGACAAGGCAGGCATCACCCTTTGTGATCTGCAGGGCCTTGGCGACTTCCGGTGATGCGGATACAGCCATGATCTGATGTTCGGCAGAATTCCATGGCACCTTTTTCAGTAGCCAGTTTCCGGGCGCATCCTTGGAAAAATCCACCTGCTGGATTTCGGGGACCGCAGCCATGTTGATGATGCGTTTTTCCAGGCAGAATGGAGTGCCATTTGCAGAATGAAGACAGGTGATTTCACGCACCTGAGCAAGATTCTGCAATCCGAACAGAACCTGTTCCTCTGGTTCCAGAACGCGAATCCTGTCTCCCAGCAATTCATAGGAATATGTCTTGCCGGTTTGTTCGACTTCGGTGCGGATGTTCGTGATTTGCAGAGCTGCTGACAGGGATTGCGGGGCTTTGACGAAGGTTCCGGATTTGCGGTTTCTGACCAGAAGCCCGGACTGGGTCAGTTGCGTCAGAACCTTGTTCACGGTCATGCGCGAACAGCCATATTCCCGCGCCATTTCCGTTTCAAAGGGAATGCGAAACCCCGGAGGCCATCTGCCGGAAACGATATTGTCCTGAACTTCTTCCAGAATGCGCAAATGCAGCGATCTGGGTTCGCCCTTGTCTTCGCTATCTGTGGTTTTAGGAGCCGATTTCATGCCTCAAGTATATACATGTTAAAGGTGAGAGGAAACCGTGCTCGTGGCGTTTCCGTATCTCAAACTCTCAAAGTCTAGGCAGCGTTCAAAGCGTTGGTCAGATCGCCAATCGCACTGCGATAGTCATGCAGAATTTCCTCACGTCTGATGTGTCTGCCATGTTGGACCATATGCCGCCCGGCTGACCAGAGATCGGTGACGACACGGTCATCTGCAGCAAAGCACAGTCCGTCAAACAATTGATTGGCGGCAAGTGCACACAGATATGGGTCGGTGCTGTCTATCGCCACCAGATCCGCGAGGAATCCGGTCTCAATCCTGCCGGCATGCCGGTGAAGTGCCTGGGCACCAGCGAATGCGGCGCTGAGATAGAGGTATTGTCCCACAGACCCGGATTCCTCAACCATCACATTGCGGCTCAGATCGCGTAGGCGTTGGCTGTATTCCAGTGTTCGCAGTTCCTCTGTCAGCGAAATCCGGATGTTTGAATCAGAACCAATACCGTACTTGCCATTATTCTTGATGAATTCCGGTCCATTGAACGGGCCGTCGCCCAGATTGGCTTCGGTGATCGGGCACAGACCTACTACGGCACCGGACCGTGCAACCGCTTTGGTTTCAGTCTGGGTCATATGTGTCGCGTGAATGAGACACCAGTCCAGATCGACATCATGATGGGCCAAAAGCCATTCGACCGGTCTTTGTCCCAGCCATTGGGAGATTTCAAGCACTTCCTTTGGCTGTTCGGCGATGTGCATATGCACAGGTCGATGGCCGAATTGCTGCGTGACTCTGGTCAACTCATCCGGAGCAGTGGCGCGCAGCGAATGGGGAGCGATGCCAAGATGATAATCGTCCGGGACACCGATCATGGTTTTTTCTATCGCTTCCATGAGACCGAAAAACCCGTCCACTGAATTGCCAAAACGTTGCTGCCCTCCGGACAGGGGCGCTTTGTCGATGCCACCATAGCTGTAGAGCACCGGCAAATGTGTCAGCCCGATACCGGAACGGGTTGCTGCCGCGGTGATGCGCGCTGAGAGTTCGGCCCGATTGTCATAGAAATGTCCGCCAGGCTGGTTGTGAACATAATGAAATTCACCCACCGATGCATATCCGGCTTCCTGCATTTCCATGAATACAAGGGCTGCAATGGCTTCGATCTGGTCAGGCGTAAGGTGGTCCAGAAACTGGTACATCAGGGTGCGCCATGTCCAGAAACTGTCTTGCCCTGCCGCCCGAAATTCAGTCATTCCGGCCATGGCACGCTGAAAGCTGTGGCTGTGCAGATTTGCCTGAGCGGGTAGGAGTGTATCAACCAGAATATCGCTCGGTTTAGCGCTGGTTCCGGTCTCAACCGAAGCAATCGCACCGTCGTCGATTGTGATGGCCACATTTTCGGACCACCCGTTTGAGAGCCATGCGCGATTTGAGAAAATTCTCATCTGACATTCCTTATGTATAGACATAATAATCATACCGGATTAGAGTTGTGTCTGACAATCATAAAGTTGAATGGCCATGATCCACGATTCTTATGTTCTGACCGCCTCATCAGTCGCGACGATGTGCCTCGACAGCGCTGAGCCTTATGGTTTAATGCCAGAGGCTGCGATTGTTGTTGAGGACGGTATGATTGTGTGGGTCGGCTCGCAGACCCATTTGCCGAACCGTTTTGCCGGGCATGCGAAACATCATTTTGGCACGCAACTGATCACGCCAGCGCTGATCGACTGCCACACGCATGTTGTTTACGGGGGTAATCGGGCTGCTGAATTCGAGATGCGTCTGAATGGCGCATCTTACGAGGAAGTTGCCCGCTCAGGCGGCGGCATCGTGTCGACCGTTCGTGCCACACGGTCAGCCAGTGAGGCGGACTTGCTGGCAGATGCTCTTCAGCGCATTGATGCGATGATCGCGGAAGGCGTCGCTCTGGTGGAAATCAAATCCGGCTACGGGCTTGATCAGGAGACCGAATTGAAAATGTTGCGGGTTGCACGGCGCATTGCGACGCTGCGGCCAATCCGGGTGCAAACCAGCTTTTTGGGGGCGCATGCTATTCCGCCGAACTATAGCGGCCAGCCGGATGCCTATATTGATGAAATCTGCATTCCAACGCTGCACCGTGCACATGCAGAAGGCCTGGTGGATGCTGTTGACGGTTTCTGTGAGGGCATTGCGTTTTCGCCTGATCAGATTGCCCGTGTGTTTGATGCCGCCAAAATGCTTGGCCTGCCGATAAAGCTTCATGCCGAGCAATTGTCGAATTTGGGGGGTGCAAAGCTTGCCGCGTCCCGCGATGCTTTGTCGGCAGATCATCTGGAATATCTGGATGAGGAGGGTGTGCGCGAGATGGCGCAAAGTGGCACTGTAGCTGTGCTGTTGCCGGGCGCATTTTATACCCTTCGTGAAACCCAGAAACCACCTGTGGCGCTGTTGCGCCAGCATGGCGTAAAGCTTGCAGTGGCGACCGACTGCAATCCCGGATCTTCGCCGATTTCATCGCCGCTACTGTCCATGAACATGGCCTGCACCCTGTTTCAGCTAACGCCGGAAGAGGCGCTGGCTGGTGTGACGCGCAACGCTGCGGTGGCATTGGGTCTGTCTGATACTGGAACGATTGCAATCGGACAACGCGCGGATTTCGCCATCTGGAATGTGAAGCATCCTGCCGAATTGTCTTATCGCATCGGTTTCAACTCTCTGGAAAAGCGGATTTATGGAGGCAATTTTGACTGAGTTGGTGTTGACGCCCGGCCAGGTCTCCCTGAGCGAATTGGGTGATGTTTACTGGAACAGCGCGCCAATAAAGCTGGACCGGGTTTGCAAAGATGCTGTCGTCGCTGCGGCGCAGCGCATAACAACTGCCGCGCAAGGCGATGTTCCGGTCTATGGCGTCAATACGGGATTTGGGAAACTCGCCAGTATCAAGATCGCGTCGAAAGATGCTGCGAAACTGCAGCGCAATCTTATCTTGAGCCATTGCTGCGGTGTCGGTGAGGCAATTCCGCGCCACATGGCACGGCTGATGATGTCTTTGAAGCTGCTCTCCTTTGGGCGAGGCGCTTCCGGTGTGCGCTGGATTTGTGTCGAGTTGCTGGAACAGATGCTGGCGCGGGGGGTGACACCGATCATTCCCGCACAGGGTTCGGTGGGTGCTTCCGGCGATTTGGCACCGCTGGCACATATGACTGCGGTCATAATCGGAGAGGGCAGGGCCGAGTATCAAGGCGCTGTCTTTTCAGGTGCCGAAGCCCTTGAAAAAGCAGGGCTGTCGCCGATCATTCTGGGGCCCAAGGAAGGTCTGGCGTTTATTAATGGCACCCAGTTTTCAACAGCTTTTGCACTGGCGGGACTGTTTGAAGCATGGCGGGCGGCCCAGAACGCATTGATCACCTCCGCATTGTCCACCGATGCCATTATGGGATCAACCGCACCGACCGAACCTGAAATTCATGCCTTGCGCGGCCATCGCGGCCAGATTGAAGCGGCAGCATCCATCAGAGCGCTGCTGGAAGGCTCCGTCATTCGCCAAAGTCATATTCAGGGCGATACCAGAGTGCAGGACCCCTATTGCATCCGCTGCCAACCGCAGGTGACCGGCGCGGCGATTGATGTCTTGCGGCAGGCGGCCACAACGCTTGAAATTGAAGCCAATGCGGCCACAGACAATCCGCTGGTTCTGAGCGATCCGGAGATCATTGTCTCGGGTGGTAATTTTCATGCTGAGCCGGTTGGTTTTGCAGCCGACATGATTGCGCTGGCGATTGCGGAAATCGGAGCGATTGCGCAGCGCCGCGTCGCGCTTATGGTTGATCCTGCGCTGAGCCATGATCTGCCGCCATTCCTGACGCCCAATCCCGGTCTGAATTCAGGATTGATGATAGCCGAAGTGACCACCGCTGCTCTGATGAGCGAAAACAAGCATCTGGCTAACCCGTGTGTGACCGACAGCACGCCGACCAGCGCCAACCAGGAAGATCACGTGTCCATGGCGGCGCATGGTGCCCGGCGGTTGTTGCGCATGACGGCCAATGTGAACCAGATTCTGGGAGTGGAATTGCTGTGTGCAGCCCAGGGGATCGAGTTTCGTGCGCCGCTCGCGACCAGCAAATCTTTGCAAAATGTTCTGGCGCGCCTGCGTGCTGACGTCGAGAGCCTCACAGAAGACCGCTACATGGCGCCGGATATGGAAGCGGCCTGCCGGCTGGTCTCTTCGCTGGACATCATTGAAGCATCGGGAATTGAATTGCCGGAGTTGTCGGTATGAACCCGGTCGAGGTCATTCGCGGCACCAGTCCTGTCATTCTTGGGCAACCTCATGGCGGTACATATATCCCCGAGGATCTGTTCAACCGCTTGAACGAACGTGGACAGGGTTTGGCAGATACCGACTGGCATATTACGCGGTTGTATGACGGACTTCTGGCTGATCTGACAATCGTGAAAGCGACCTTTCATCGCTATGTCATAGATGCCAATCGTGATCCGGATGGCAAATCTTTGTATCCCGGCCAGAATACGACCTGCCTTTGTCCGCTGACAGATTTTGACGGGCACCCGATCTGGCACGCAGGTGAGGAGCCATCTGCGTCGGAATGCGAGGAGCGGCGGGTTGCCTTTCACCAACCCTATCATGAGGCTCTTGCAGCTGAGATCGAACGGATCAAGGCCATATATGGTTTTGCCATCCTGTATGATTGCCATTCCATTCGATCACACATCCCGTTCCTGTTTGAGGGCACCTTGCCGGTGTTCAGCATTGGCACCAACAGCGGTGCAAGCTGTGCCAGTTCACTTGAAGCTGCCGCAGTTGCGATCTGCAAACAGGCTGATGGCTATGATTGCGTCGTCAATGGCCGCTTCAAGGGGGGCTGGACAACCCGGCACTATGGCCAGCCCGACACCGGGGTGCACGCAATCCAGATGGAGCTTGCGCAGCGGGCCTATATGGATGAGGCCGCGCCATGGGCGTACCGGGCCGATCTTGCTGCTCGACTGCGTCCATATCTGACCCGAATTCTGACGGCTCTCACGCATGAATTGCAGGAAAAACCCTATGAATGACCCCCGTAAAAACGCACGCGATATCTATCCGCCCACTGGCAGCAAATTGAATGCCAAAAGCTGGCTGACGGAAGCTCCCATGCGCATGCTGATGAACAATCTGCACCCTGATGTTGCCGAGAACCCGCACGAACTGGTGGTTTATGGCGGGATTGGGCGCGCAGCACGGACCTGGCATGATTTTGATCAGATCGTCGCCAGCCTAATGGACCTTGAGGATGACGAAACCCTGATGGTTCAGTCCGGAAAACCGGTTGGGGTTTTCAAAACTCACAAGGATGCGCCACGTGTTCTGATTGCCAATTCCAATCTGGTCCCGCATTGGGCGAATTGGGATCATTTCAACGAGTTGGATAAGAAGGGCCTGGCCATGTATGGCCAGATGACCGCCGGGTCGTGGATATACATTGGCTCGCAGGGCATTGTTCAGGGCACGTATGAAACCTTTGTTGAGGCAGGTCGTCAGCATTATGAAGGCAATCTGACCGGCAAATGGATTTTGACCGGTGGTCTTGGTGGCATGGGGGGCGCACAGCCCCTGGCGGCCGTGATGGCCGGGGCCTGCTGTCTTGCTGTGGAATGTGATGAAACCCGCGCTGATGCGCGCATGCGCACGCGCTATGTTGATGAAAAGACAAGTTCACTGGACGAAGCGCTGGCGATGATCGAACGCTGGACCAAAGCCGGTGAGGCAAAGTCGGTGGCGCTGATTGGCAATGCGGCCGATGTGTTCCCGGAACTTGTGAAACGCGGTGTGCATCCAGATATCGTGACCGACCAGACCAGTGCGCATGATCCGGTTCATGGCTATCTGCCGCAGGGCTGGAGTGTTGCTGAATGGCGCGACAAGCAGGAGAGCGATCCGAAGGGCGTTGAAAAAGCCGCACGCGCCTCCATGAAAGTGCATGTGGCCGCCATGGTGGATTTTTGGAACATGGGCGTTCCGACCCTCGATTATGGCAATAATATCCGTCAGATCGCCAAGGAAGAGGGACTGGAGAATGCATTTGCGTTTCCGGGGTTTGTACCGGCTTACATCAGGCCTTTGTTCTGCCGCGGCATTGGCCCGTTCAGATGGTGCGCGTTGTCAGGCGATCCGGAAGATATTTACAAGACCGACGCCAAGGTCAAGGAACTGATTGCCGACGAGCATCTGCATAACTGGCTGGATATGGCGCGTGAACGTATTTCATTTCAGGGCCTGCCAGCAAGGATTTGCTGGGTTGGCCTCGGGCTGCGACACAAGCTGGGTCTGGCCTTCAATGAAATGGTCCGAAAGGGGGAACTCAGCGCCCCGATTGTCATTGGTCGCGACCATCTGGATTCCGGCTCTGTCGCTTCACCCAACCGGGAAACTGAGGCGATGAAAGATGGCTCGGATGCTGTGTCCGACTGGCCGCTGTTGAATGCCTTGCTAAACACGGCCAGCGGAGCCACCTGGGTGTCGCTGCACCATGGCGGCGGCGTTGGTATGGGCTTTTCCCAGCATTCGGGCATGGTCATCTGTTGTGACGGGACCGAAGACGCAGACCGACGGTTGGAACGCGTGTTATGGAACGATCCGGCAACCGGCGTAATGCGTCATGCCGATGCGGGCTATGAAGACGCCATTGCATGCGCTCGGGAAAACAATCTCCGTCTTCCCGGCATTCTTGGAAACTGACAGGTCTGTTCCCAAGCCTGATTACACGATTCCACCACCTGCACCGGACACGGCAGGGCGTTCAGCGCTGACTTTTGCCCGATAGCCAGACGCCCTGAAGGTTGCGATCGGGTCAATGGCTGTGCCTTTTTCCAGGCGTGCCATAGCCAGAATGGGTTCCACATCGGTGCGGAAAGCTTCTTTCAGTGTTCGTGTCGCCATCAAGGCATCATTGCCACCCTGGAAGCCTGCCACGGCATCGCGATCCACAAGCAGAGCAAGCGCATAGGCACGCTGAACTTCCATGGCGGACATCAGGGATCTGTATAAAACGATTCAAGAGCCGCAGCGGCGGAAGCTGCAATGGTCGACAATTGTCTTGTGCAATATGCCGACCATTGGCATGAGCGTCTCACAGCCGACGAAGTCGGTTGAGACGCTTTCAGCCGAGTTTCCTGCCTTTTCGGGCAAAAATTATATCGCAGTTGCGCTTTGAGAGACTTCTGCAGGTCGACATACGCAGTCATGTTGTGATTTTTCACACAATCGTGACAATCCATGAGACCGCGTGATGCGTAACAGAAATAAGGTGTTGTCAAAACAAGAAGGATTCTTTTGTGACTGACAGTTTTTCGGGCCTTGCTGCGCTTTTCGCCCTTTCCGCTTCAATTTTGATTTCTTCAGGTTCGACGACAAACGCAGAAACGGTTGCGTTTGGTGCAGGCTGGAAAGCGGTCAATTTCAGGTCAATACCCAAGACCGATTATGGATTTGGTGGCAGCACGCTTTCGATCAAGGCAGCCAAAAGCTCTTCTGTGATTTACAAGCCGGTCCCGGAGACGGCGCGCGATGCGACCAAAGCCAGTTGGACCTGGTCTGTTCAAACCTCTGTTCCGCCGACAAACCTGGCAAAAAAGGGCGGTGATGATCGTAATATTGCTTTGTATTTTGTCTTCACGGACGAAGACACAGCAAGGCGCGCTGGCAAGAATCCGAATATCAAACGCCTTTTGACCAAGCGCAGCAGTCGGATGCTGATTTACGTGAATGGTGGCCAACATGGGACTGGCAGCTTTGTGCCGAGCCCATACTTCTCCGGACGCGGCACAACAATTGTCAAGCGCGGCTCGGGAACCGGTTCGTTTTCAGAGAGTGTTGATCTGGCCGCGGATTATCGCCGCGCCTTTGGCTCCGAGCCGATGGTGCTGGTCGGGCTGGCAGTATCGTCGGATTCCGACGATACTGGAACTGTGTCGCAATCAACGTTGAGTGCGGTTGTTCTGAATTAACGCTGAATTTTGATCTGGACGTTTGCGCGCCCGTATTTTTTGACCAGACTGTAGAGACGTTTTGCGTTGCTGGTGTGAAGGCGGACACAGCCATGGCTGGCCGGACGCCCAAGACGCTTCACCTGATTGGTGCCGTGGACGGCGTAACCACGGTGGAAGAATACCGAGTAGGGCATTGGCGACATGTTATATTTCCGTGAATGCCACATCTTGTGTGTCCGGGTCGGATTATAGCTCCCGACGGGTGTGCGATAACCGCTTCGGCCTGTCGACACCTTCCATGAATGTCTGGGAATGCCGTTGATGTAAACGCGCATCTTCTGATCCGAAATGTCGACTTTGGCGACGACTTTCGCGGCGTCAGCATTGCTGGTGCCAAAGGGAAGTGCCAATAGCAGAGTGAGTGCAAAAAGCACTGCCGTTTGTTTGAAACTGAAGAGCGACATATCTGGTCCTTGCAGAAAAATGGTTCGTACCAGACAGTAGGCGCGGCTTCTTTATGTTAGGTAAATTCTCTAACGCTATGTGATCAATGGCAAAGTCAGGATGTTTCGTTGCTGGTTGCGCAAGCGATGCATAGTCTGACAGCTGGTTCGACCTGCAACCTTTTCAGGGCAATCTGTTCGCCGCAGCTTGTGCAATACCCAAATTCACCATCCTCCATCCGGCTGAGCGCACCGACAATATTTCGCAGATCTGTCTCACGCTTGCGCTGTTGTGCCTGGGACATGGCCTGAACCTGCATGGCGTCCATACGAGACAGACGTCCGACCGATTGCTGATCCAATGCAACGGGCGCACGGTCAGTTTCGGTTTCATGGGTTGCCAATTCCAGACTCTCACGTTGCTGGAGGAGCCGTTTCTTGAAGGAAGCGATGTGTTGTTTGGACAGGGGCATGGTTGCAGATGCCTTCAAATGTGGAAAATCAAACAGTTTTCTGCAGAATAGGCCGGTGCATCACAAACACAAAATCGGCGCCTGCATTTGGTGGCAGTTCAGTTGCAATTGTGGGAAGGACAGCCTGTTGTTGGCCTGCAGCCGAAACACGAAGAATTGTTGTGCACATGGAACGCCTCAGCGCGCAAATCATTGAAAAAGACGGCGCGAAAATATATCAGAAGATGATTCTTTTATTTGCGACTGCGGGACACTTTTCATGACGCTATTGATCATCGGGCTCATTTTATTTTTGGGAATTCATTCGACACGGATTTTCTTTGAGCCGGTCCGGGTCTGGTCGATCAATACATTTGGCGCTGGCAGCTGGCGTGCGATCTATACTGTCCTCAGCGTTGCAGGGCTAATCCTGATCGTCATTGGTTTTGTGCCCGCTGGCGAGAATGCAGATGTGGTTTGGGTGCCACCATTCGCACTTCTGCATGTTTCAGCATTGCTGATGCTGCTATCCTTCATATTCATCGCTGCAGGACAACTGCCTGCCGGACGGATCAAAGCCAGCTTGAGACACCCCATGACCGTTGGGGTTCTGGTCTGGGCCGTAGCGCATTTGCTCATCAACGGAATGTCTCACGAGGTGCTCCTGTTCGGTTCCATGTTGGTCTGGTCGATACTGGTGCTGTTCGCCGCTCTGCGACGTGATCGGCAAATGCGGCTGGCTTTCATGGCCGGGCCGGTGCGCAATGATCTGTTCGCTGTCGTCATCGGAGCCGCCGTCTGGGCCTTCTTTGTCATGTATGCTCATGAATGGCTGTTTGGCGTCGCGCCGCTCGTTTGATTGAATAAATGCGTTTGACGATTGCCTAAGGCAGGCGCAACAGATAATGTCCGGCAAAATCTGAGGCCGGGCGCAGTCTTCTGCGGCACCGGCTGTCATTCGTTTAAACAGTAAGGCCGTAAATGTCTGATCAATTTGCAAGAGAGGTCGATGAAGATCTCCGCAGTGAGTTTCTAAAAAGCATATGGGACCGTTTTGGCGTTTTCATTATTGCCACTGCGATCATAATCGTTGCGGCAACCGCGGGCTATCGCGGTTGGAGCTACTACAAGGAACAGGCTGCCCAGTCCGCAGGTGATGCGTTCATGGAGGCTTTGCAGCTTGCCGAAGATGGCGAAGATGCAGAATCACTGAAGGGCTTTCAGGCAATTGCAGACGGGGATCATGACGGCTATGCCGCGCTGGCCCGCTTTCGGATTGCGACCGAATTGGCAAATGACGGCAATATAGAGGCCGCTGTTGCCGAATTCGACCAGATTGCAAAAACCACAAAGAGCGACGAATTGAAGTCATTGGCTCAGTTGAGAGCCGGACTTCTGCTGGTTGATACGGGCACTTTGGAAGATGTTCAAAACCGCCTTGCTGTGCTTTCCAATCCCAACAGTCAGTGGCGACACAGTGCCAGAGAGTATATTGCACTGGCCGCTTATCGGGCGGGCGACCTTGAAACCGCCACAACTTCGTTGGATTTGATTTTGGAAGATGCAGAGTCGCTGCAAAGTGTCCGCTCGCGGGCACAGATTCTGAAAACATTGATTGAGAGCACGAGCGCAGGGTAAGGCCGGGTTCACTGCCAGACAAAGAGCTGAATTATGAGCAATATTTACGTGCAACCAAACGATTCAAAATCGAGCGTGGCCGGACTCTGCGGAACCATGTTCAAATTTGGAGTGCTTGGCACCGTTTTGGCTTCTCTGGCCGGATGTGCTGGCATTGACGTTCTGGCTGACAGTGTAAAGAGCATCAATCCGTTCGCAGAAGAAGAACAATTGCTTCCTGGTGCCCGCCGTGAGGCTCTGCCGTCATCAGACCCATTGTTGGTCAGCGGCACGAAAACGGCTTCCATTGCACCGGCCGCGACCTTGTCCAACTGGAACAATCCAGCCGGCAATGACGCAAATAATCCGGGCAATGTGGCGCTATCTGCCGGAGGCGGCAGTCGTGCCTGGTCGGCGCAGGTTGCCGAGCGTCCGGGCCGCCGCAATGTGCGTGGGTCTGCTGGCCCTGTGGTGGAAGAAGGACGGGTTTACGTTTATGATCCGGAAGGCAATGTCACGGCCTCATCGCTATCCGGGGGCGCGCGCTTGTGGCGTGTGTCTCTGAGGCCAGATGGAGAGAAGCAGGCTGCACCAGGTGGTGGCATCGCTTCGGGTGGTGGTTTTGTCTATGCGGCTACCGGCTTCAGAGAAGTTGTTGGTCTGATTGGCCGCTCTGGTCAGGAAGTCTGGCGCTATCCGTTGGAAGAACCTGCGCGTGGCGCGCCTTCTTACTCAGGCGGACGCGTGTTTGTGGTGACGGCCAGCAATGAGGTCATTGCCCTGTCTGCTGCTGACGGATCGCTTCTGTGGACCTATACCGGTATTCCTGAGACCGCTGGCATTTTGGCGTCTGCCAGTCCCGCCATATCCGGTTCAACGGTCGTCGTCCCGTATTCTTCGGGAGAAATTATCGCCTTTGACGTGGAGAGTGGTGATCCCAAATGGAGTGATGCAGTTGTTCGCTCTGCGCGTAATCTGGCTGTATCGGGTCTGACTGATGTGTCCGGCTCGCCGGTCATTGCCAATGGCACGGTTTACGCAACAGGCGTTTCCGGACGCACGATTGCCGTTAATCTGAAAAGTGGCGAACGGTTGTGGGAACGCAGTGTCGGATCCAGTTTCACACCCGTCGTATCGGGCAATACTGTGTTTGTTCAGGATCTTCAGGACAGAATGATTGCTCTGGATCGCACCACCGGTGAAGCGCTCTGGATTACTGAATTGCCCGTTGTTCGCAAAAAACGTTCTCGTACAGCATGGGCCGGGCCAGTGTTGGCTGGTGGCGCATTGTGGTCGGCTTCAAGTGAAGGCCAGTTAGCTTCGATTGATGCCCAGACCGGCAAGCTGCTTGGCACGCGCGATGTGAACAAGGATATTTATCTCCGGCCAATTGCAGCAAGTGGCAAACTGCTTCTGTTGGCTGGCGACGGGACTATGATAGCATTTAATTAAAACACGGCGCTGCAGCCGTTGATGAATTCAGGTGCTGAAAACACCTATTGTTGAAGATGGCGCTGTGAGCGCCCTGTTAAAGATGACCGGCGCTGTGCGCCTATTAGCAAAGACTGGACCGGCACCTGGTGCCGGGATCATGTCTGGGACCCCTACAAATGTTTACTGTTGCCATCATAGGACGCCCGAATGTGGGCAAGTCCACTCTGTTCAATCGTTTGGTTGGCAAACGACTGGCGTTGGTTGACGACACGCCTGGCGTGACCCGTGACCGCCGTTCTGGCGATGGCAAGATCGGCGACATTTCCTTTAATGTCATCGATACTGCCGGGCTCGAGGAAGCCAATATCGAGAGTCTTGAAGGCCGCATGCGGGCCCAGACTGAAGCAGCCATTCTGGAAGCGGACATTTGTCTGTTCCTGATTGACGCCCGGGTCGGTGTCACTCCGACCGACGAGCATTTTGCTGATCTGCTGCGGATCACTGAAAAACCGATTATTCCTGTCGCCAACAAGGTTGAGGGCAGGAAGGGCGAATCCGGTTATTACGAAGCCTATAGTCTTGGATTTGGTGAGCCTGTGCCAATTTCGGCGGAGCATGGCGAGGGCATGGCTGATCTCTATCAGGCCATCCGGATCATAGCGGAGGCTGATAAGCCGGAAGGTGAAGAAGGCCTTGATGAGAGCGCTGCAGAGCCTGAAATGCAGGAGGTCTTTGATCCCGATGCTCCGGCTGAGGAAAAACCAAGAGGCCCATTGCAGCTTGCTGTGGTTGGTCGCCCGAATGTCGGAAAATCGACCTTCATCAACCATCTGATCGGTGAGGACCGTCTGCTGACGGGCCCCGAAGCAGGCATCACCAGAGATACAATCTCAGTGGATTGGGTCTGGCATGACAACCCGATCCGCCTGTTTGATACCGCAGGCATGCGCCGCAAGGCGAAGGTTCAGCAAAAGCTTGAAAAACTGTCTGTCTCGGACAGTCTGCGGGCCATCCAGTTTGCTCAGATTGTTGTCGTCATGCTCGATGCAACAATGCCGTTTGAGAAACAGGATTTGCAGATCGCCGCCCTGATCGCCCGGGAAGGGCGCGGTTGCGTGATTGCGCTGAACAAATGGGATCTGATTGAAGATCCGGATGAAACTCTGAAAGAGTTACGGCTTGAGGCAACGCGCCTTCTGCCACAGATGCGCGGTGTGCCCGTTGTGCCAATTTCTGGCCTTGCCGGCAATGGCATCGATCAGTTGATGAAAGCTGTGTTTGAGGTCTACAAAACCTGGAATGCACGTATTTCCACGGCCCGTCTCAACCGTTGGCTCGATGGCATTCTGAACCATCATCCGCCCCCCGCAGTCAGCGGCCGCCGCATCAAGCTGCGCTACATGACACAAGCCAAGACCCGGCCTCCGACCTTCTTTATATCCTGTTCCAGGCCTGACGCGCTGCCGTCTGCTTATGAGCGCTATCTGATCAATGCGTTGCGGGATGATTTTGGTCTGATGGGCATTCCGTTGCGGCTGATGTTCCGCAAGGGTGAGAACCCTTATGCAGGACGTGCCAAGCGCAAATCCTGAGTCTGCTTGAAACGCAGGTCGTCGATTAAGTTTGAGGCCTTGAAAGTGATTGGTGCACCCATTCGCTTTCAAGGCCTTGGACAGTGAACATGCCTGTCAGACGGTTGAAGCATAAGTCGCAGAAATCCAACGCTATGGCGCGGAGGATCAGGTTGAGTCTGATGGGTTCGTTTCAGTCTTGGCTATATCCGGGGATCAGGTCGAACATCTCGTCAGCCCGAACGTCGATCAGCTTGCCGCTTTCGGTAAAGTCTGGAAGCATCAACTGCACGACTTTTTCAGCAATCTCTGCGGGCTCTGGCAATGTGGCCGGGTCTTCACCCGGCATCGCCTTGGCGCGCATTGCTGTTCTTGTACCGCCGGGATTGATGGCGTTCACGCACATCGCGGTCTGGCGTGTTTCGCCAGCATAGGTCTTGGCCAGCGCTTCGACCGCTGCTTTTGATACGGAATAGACACCCCAATAGGGTTTGCACTTCCAGGCTGCGGTGGATGACAGGAAGACCACCCGGCCTGCCTCAGCGTGGCGCAGCAATGGATCGAGTGACCGGATAAGACGGAAATTGGCTGTCACGTTAACGGCCATCACATTTTCCCATTCACTGGGTTTGATGTGACCCAGAGGGGACAGAATGCCCAATATGCCGCCATTGGCGACAAGACCGTCAAGTTTGCCCCAGCGCTCGTAAACCCCACCACATTCTGGGGGGGCGCTTTGGCTGTCGATCATTCCAGCGCTGGGAAAGGCTCCTTGCCTTCCAGTTCTCGCGCCGCCTGCACCGGTCCGTAGTTCATCAGCGCAAGCGTGCCATCACCGCACCGTTGAGACTGGCGGGAAATCTTGCGGCAACATCAGCCAAGCCATCCCGCCACCGGCCATGTGGAGGATGGCATTCATGATCTCACGCATGTCCGTAGTGCGTGGCTGACCGACGGGGCGGGTCGGTGGTACGAATGGTGAAAGAACAGACCACTCGTTGTCAGTCAAATCGGTTGGATAATGATTGAAATCGCGTCTATGCTCAGTGCGGGTGATATCAGCCCAAGGCATCATGGTCTCCATCGAATTTTCATCAATCCGATGGAGACACATCCCACTGATATCACTGAACAACTTTCAAATCAGACTCTAGGGCCCGGACTCTTCACAGCCACCATACGACCGATGCGATGAGGCACAGTGCAGCCATATAGGTTTTGAGTTTCCAGTCATAGCGGGTTGCAATTCTTCGGAAGTCCTTGAATCGGTTGAAGGTACGTTCAATGATATTTCGCTCACGATAGAGCTTCTTGTCATAGTGATATTGGATTTTGCGATTTGAGCGTGGCGGAATGACTGGAATAGTGCCACGCGCGCTCAACCAGTCACGCAATGCCGCGCTGTCACCCTTGTCAGCGATAAGGTGTGCTGCAGGTGGCATGGCTGCCAGGCATTGATGCGCTGCCTTGTGATCACTGGTATTTCCTAGTGTTATCGCCAGAACACACGGCCTTCCACGTCCATCGGTCACGCAGTGGATTTTAGTCGTTCTTCCGCCTTTTGATAAGCCGATACCATGAGCCAAGCCCCCCCCCTTTTTGCACCACTTGAGGAGCGATGCGCTTTGACGATTGTGCTATCGATCATGAGCCTGTCCGGAACATCTTTACTACCTGCAAGTGCGGAGAAAATATCTTCCCATATGCCGCGTTCTGCCCAGCGTTGGAGCCGGTTGTACAGCGTCTTCCTGGGACCGTGATCAGCAGGAGCGTCAACCCACCGGCCACCGGAGCGGATGACATGGACAATTCCACTCAAAATGTTTTCGTTTAATATCATTGGGTTGCGATGCGCCTGGCAAGTTGCTGAACGGAAGCCATGAAGAGCCAGGCGGTGGCACTGGCGATTGTTCGCTCAAAGTCCTTCGCGAGGCGGCGGTTTCGGTTGAGCCATGCAAAGGTACGTTCGACGACCCAACGCCGGGGTACGAGCTCGAAGCCTTTTGCTGTGTCCGAACGCTTGACGAATTCGAAGGTTCACTTGCCGAGTTTCGGCCCGGCATAACTGCCATCGGCGAACACATGAAGCAGCCAAGGGAAGGAATGGCGGATTTCCTTGAGGACGGACGGAGCGCCATCACGATCCTGAATGTCGGCCGTATGAACGATGGCGCCGACGAGGAAGCCGCAAGCGTCGGTGAGTATGTGGCGCTTGCGTCCCTTGATCTTCTTGCCCGCATCATAGCCGGAAACTCCGCCACTTTCCGTGGTTTTGACCGATTGGCTGTCAAGCACGCCAGCGGTGGGTGAGGCTTCGCGACCCTCAGCTTCGCGCGCCGCCATCAGCAAGGTGTGGTTGATCGTCTGCCAAAGTCCGCTGTCGCGCCAAGCGTAGAAATAATGCTTCACGGTGGTCATCGGCGGGAACAGGCTTGGTGGCAGCATCCGCCAGGCGATCCCGCCGCGCAAAACATAGAACATCGCCTCGACGATCTGCCGGTAACCCCACTTCGCAGGACGCCCGCGTGCTTTGCGTGGCGGCAAAAGAGGCTCGATCAGCGTCCATTCGGCATCTGTCAAATCGCTTGGCAGCCGGCAATATTTTCGGGCATATTGTGCTCGGGTGATATCAGTCCACATCGTTGTATCCATGGTTGGTTTCGCAACCTCATGAATCACAACCAACTGATATCACTCAACTTCTTTTTCGGTCAGGCTCTTAATACGAGCCCATTGTGCATCGGAAAACCAAAACAAATCAGACATCTGCAATCCTCCAAAAAAGAACATTGAATCACATAAGAAAACAATTGGGAATTCCGTTAAAGGGTCTGGACCCTAAGGGCTCAATATCATGCGCTGATTACTTCACCATACGATGATTACTCAGAATTCTTTTATAAAAAATCGAATGTTTAGAAAATTTTTTGCAACTTTCAATGAATCTCTTTGTATCAGAATACGATACGAAAAACACCCCAGAATCTACATACTTTCTGCATAATTGTTGTTCCTGTGATCATCGTGATCGGAGCTTTGGGTAGGTATATTTTTTATTTTAAGAAAATTGCAATTATGAAATTTAGTAGAACAGTTGACTCGAAGGTGAGTTATGGTATAATATGGTGTTATAAATAAATTTTTTATATTGAGTTTTATTTTTTATTTTTTGAAGTTTAATGTAATAAAAAAAGTAAATAAAATTATATCTCATAATTGTGAGACATTTTTTATATGTTGTTGATTTTGGTGAGAGTTAATTTAAATGACCAAAACAATAAAAATCGGTGTTGTTGACGGAATCCCCGACATTGAGTGTTCCATATTCGACGGAACAACAATAGAGGTAGAGCAGGCTATGGTTCCTGAGGGGGGAGGCGCCCCCGATGTTCACGGCACTGAGATCTGTAGTGTTATATTCAAGAATGACGGGCCTGACGCGCTAGGCTGCGGCGTCAAAGGACTCGTCCTTCCTATCTTCTTCAAAGACCGTTCCGGCAACATTCTGCGGACAGCTTCTCAGGTTGACATCGCAAGAGCCCTGACAATTGCTGCGGAAAGAAATGTGTCGATCATTAACGTCAGCGCAGGTCAAAGGGCATCTACGATCGAAGGTGGACGGCACCTCGAAGACGCTTTGGCTCTATGTCAGGAACGGCGTATATTGGTTGTAGCTGCCGCAGGAAACGATGGCTGTGCCTGCCTGCATGTGCCTGCTGCAGTGCCAACTGTGCTTGCTGTCGGCGCAATGAACAACAAAGGCGAACCTCTCAGTGCCAGCAATTGGAATCGGGCGTATTTAAATAACGGTATCATGGCATCAGGTGTCGATATCGAAGTTGTTGGACCAAGCAATAAGACCGCGCGTCGGTCAGGCACAAGTTTTGCTGCGGCCGCGGTGTCAAGAATAGCGGCTCAGCTCCTTACCACTTCAGACAGATCTGGCTATAGGCTCGATCCGCTTGATATCCGTGAAATACTACTGGAAACGGTCGACCCATGTGTGCCTGGTGCCGGGGAAGACTGTGCAAAAGTGCTCGCAGGAAGAATGAATGTAGAGGCAGCGTTTGCGCGGCTTCACGAAGTAGGATCGGCTCACAACTCAGTATCAAAAAGCCTGGAAACTGACCAAGCCTGTTCAACAGATGGAAAGACGAAGCAAATGGAAGACACCGACAGCCTGCCAGAAATGATCAATGTTGATGAAATCGTGAGTGAGGTTCCAGACGTAATGTCGCCAGACCACCATACCAGCCCACCGTCCGTTCAACCTGCGCCTTTTGCTGAAGAAATCAACGTAAAACCAACAGGAGCACACCAAATGCAAACCTCTCAACCGCCAACCCAAGGCGTAAGTCGGCTTTCAGTCGATCAGTCTGATTGCAACTGTGGTGGAGACGAGGACGAAGCGAGTCAATCCTCCGTGTTGCAGTCTGCTTGCGGGTGCGGTGGAGCTGACAACCCGCAAATTGCGTACGCATTGGGTTCGCTTTGGTTCGATTTTGGAAGTGAGGCACGGTATGATGCGATTGTGCAGGCCATGGGCGATTCCGTAGCCGCGAATACCCCAAGTGACCTTTTTGGGTTTCTGTCCGAGAACTTGGAATACGCGCCAGGGATCACGTTTATCCTCATGCAAGACCAAATCCCACTGTACGCAATCCAACCAAGTGGCCCCTTTGCGCTGCGCGGGTATGAGGCATTGCTGGAAGGCCTAACAGCAGCCCTTGATGACCCAGCATCCATAAACCGCGTCGCTATCCCGGGGTACTCTACGGGCACTACCCGCTTAATGAACGGCATGGTGTTGCCTATTATCTATCCGGACTTGCGCGGCATGTTCCAGTGGAGGGCACCAGAGCTTGTCCAAGCTGCGAAAATGGCCGCAAATGTCGAGGATATGGACGACGATCCTATCTTTAACTTCCTTGTCCGAGTGTATGATGAGTTGCGCAATCTCGGTATGGCGCCCGAAGAGCGCGCATTGAACTTTGCTGCGACCAACGCCTTTCAGGCGGCGACCGCATTTGGTGATGCCTTGGCTCGCAAAATGGAACTTTTCGGCATTGAGGTAAGCAAAAGTCCGATTTGTCGGCCTGATTCAGATTGCTGGGACGTGAAACTGCAGATGTTCGATCCGGAGAATGATCGTCGCGCGGGACGCGTCTACCGCTACACCGTCGATGTAAGCGAGACACTGCCGGTCACGGTCGGCCCAATGCGGGCATGGTCAGCGCCGCTTTCGGCAATTTGATCGCAAGGAATTGCATGGGCGAAACTCAGTTTCGTTTCGTCTGTGTAAAGCCGCCGGTTTCTTAAACCGGCATTCAATGGCAGATCTCGACATGAGGTCCGCTTTCAACATGGAGATAGCACTATGAAATCCCCAATCCAAGCAGCTCCCGCACTGCGCGCCAACGTCTCAAGCGTACAGACAACAATGAAGCAATCTGGCTGCTGTGTACAAGTTGCCGGCGTATGCCTTGTCAGCAGCCCGATCTGCTAAACAGCGCTTTATCGCCCTAAACCCGGCCCTCGCAACACTTCTTCTTGCGAAGTTATCTGCACTGCGGGGGCCACAAAGTCGATTGCGCAACCTCAATGGTTGACAACATAACACATGCAGTGTTTCGGCCCGTAACGGGGTAGAGTAGACAAACCATCCAGGAATAGCTCTATCCCAGAGCCTCAGGAGATGCGATAAATGATTAATCTCCCCCGCCAATCCCCTCCACGAGAACGCAAGTTCATGCAGCCTATAACAGGTCCTTGTTGGATTCCAGAAGTCCATATAATTCATGCTAGACGACAATTTGGGGCGGATATGGTCAATAGACTAGAAGGATCAACGCGAGCAAGGCTAAGCCGTGAAGCGTTCAGAAAAGTCGCAGCGCGGAGAAATAAAAAGTTCGACAATCCATGTTTAGTTCAATTAAAGACCTTCTCCGTCTAACGTTTTTGAAGAATTTATAAATAGTTTAGTTGACTCAACATACGTTGATATGCCCGTGACGAGGTCAGGAAAGGCTTTAGTAGGGGAGGATTTATTTATATCTAGAACGGAAAGTACTCCGCAAGCTCATGTTTATTGTTATAGTTCATAGTTCCGCGAATGCGGCAGTCAGATATGCTTTGCAAGAAAATACCCTGCGGACCAATTTGATGAGTAAAAAAGTGCAAATAGCCGCCAACGCAATACTGTCGATCCAATGCAGGCGTGGTCAGCGCGGCTTTCGGCAAGAAATTGCACGGGCAAAACTCAGTCTCGTTTCGTCTGTGTAAAGCCGCCGGCTTCTTAAACCGGCATTCAATGGTAGATCTCGATATGAGGTCTGCTTTCAACATGGAGATAACACTATGAAATCCCCAATTCAAGCAGCTCCCGCACTGCGCGTCAACGTCTCAAGCGTACAGACAACAATCAAGCAATCTGGCTGCTGTGTACAAGTCGCTGGCGTATGCGTTGTCTGGCACCCATGGTGCTAAGCAGCACATTTCGCACTGAAAATGGCCCTCGCAATGCTAATTCTTGCAGAACTGTCTGCACTGCGGGAGCCACTAATACCAACGGTGAGATTTTCTGACTCTATTGGGATTCCCAAATTGCTTTTGGTCTGATTCAGTGTGGCAAAGGAGATTTGCCATGGGATCAGCAGTTCCACTTCGTACTGATTATTCAGCGACAGAGCTTCGTCGATTGGCCCGTCGTTGCAGCGACAACAGGCAGATACGCCGGTTGCTGGCCTTGGCGGCGGTCTATGAAGGTATGAATCGGACGCAGGCAGCTCGGATTGGCGGGATGGACCGCCAGACGCTGCGCGACTGGGTTCATCAGTTCAATAAACACGGCCCTGATGGGAAGACCAATGCGAAAGGAGCCGGTCGTCCGCGTCGGTTGAACGATGAACAGATGCAGGAACTGGCACAAATCGTCGAGACCGGGCCAGATATTGAGGTGGATGGTGTGGTACGCTGGCGGCGTATAGACTTGGTGCGGGTGATGGCCGAGCGGTTTGGTGTGGAATGCTCCGAACGGTCAATGTCGGACTATCTGGCCGAATTGGGCTTCTCCAACATCTCCGGTCTCCCAAGACATTCCAAGCAGGATGCCGGGGTGATCGATGCGTTCAAAAAACTTCGCCAACACGCTGGCAGCGCACGTAGCTGATCTACCGAAAGGCAGACCGGTGGAGATATGGTTCCAAGACGAAGCGCGGATTGGCCAAAAGAACGGCCAGGTGCGCGTCTGGGCGCAAAAGGGGACCCGCCCACGGCTGCCTGCCGATCAACGGTATGAAAACACCTATCTGTTTGGCGCGATTTGTCCCAAACGCGGCACTGGAGCGGTACTCGTCCTGCCAAGGGCCAATACTGAAGCGATGCAGTTGCATCTCAACGAGATCAGCAAATACGTTGCGCCCAAGGCTCATGCTGTTGTGCTCATGGACCGGGCCGGATGGCACAGCACCGGAAAGTTAAAGGTGCCAAAAAACCTCACCATCATCCTGCTCCCATCGAAATCGCCCGAACTCAACCCGGTTGAGAACATCTGGCAATTTCTGCGCGCAAACTACCTCTCAAACCGCGTGTTCAACGACTACAACGACATCGTAGATGCAGCCTGCGATGCGTGGAATGCATAGATCGACAAACCGTCAACTATCACATCTATAGGTATGCGGGACTGGGCGCATCTGTGAAAAGTCAGAAAATACCGCCGGTGGTATAAGACGACTGCGTAGCCTCAATAGTTAACAACATGACACACGAAGTGTTTCGCCCCGTGGGGATAAAGTAGACAAACCACTCAAGATTAGCCGCATCCCAGTGATCCGAGAGACGCGATCGATGAACAATCTTACACGCAAGTGAGCCTGAGTGCTAAAGCAGTGAAGGAAGTCAGCACGCGGAGAAACAAGAAGTTAGCTTCTAGCAGGCTGTTGAAAAAGTATCTTGCTGGGCCTTTAGAACGGCTTCATCCCTGAGATCGTAGGTGGGCTCGACTTCAAGTGTACCATCCTTAAGGAGTTCGGCTGTTCCTGAGCCGCTGACATCGTCCACTTCTTCGAACCCAGCCTCGGTGAAGAACACCATGGAACGGCTATACTTAAGATCAAGGCCTGCCTGCATGGCTCCGAATGCGATTTCGTCATGTCCATCTTCGTGAATGATAATCATTGCGGGCTTTACCAGATCGAGATGGATCCAGTCCCAAAGATCGGACACGGTGTTACGCTGGCGTCTAATCAATCGGCAGTCTGCAGGCGTGCTCATGGGGGCTCGCGAACAGCTTGGGCAGGCGCACCAGATTATAAACCATAGCTGCAAAGGTAAAGGCAACGCCAACGCGATCAAGATCTCTGAAGACTGTCTTATCCTGGCCTGCGATGGTCTTGATCCAGCCGAAGGTCTCCTCAATGCGTTTGCGCAGACGCTGGCTCATCCTATAGCCGCGATGTTGGGTTGTGTGTCCGTCGATAGCAGACCTGCGCCCGCTCGTGTTCTGCGTCCACCCATGGATCGCAGTTCATTGACGAAGTCCTGTGTATCATAGGCTTTGTTTGCACAGCCGATATTGGCCGGACGGTAATAACTTAGTAACATCAATCAACAGTTTGAAACCACAACCCTTAACATTCACATTGAAAACCACAGGTAAGGCCCAGAGCATCGGTCCAATTCAACACAGTTTGTCTCAGTCTTGGCCGTAGCCGGGGATCAGATCGAACATTGCGTCAGCCCGAACGTCGATCAGCTTGCCGCTTTCGGTAAAGTCGGGAAGCATCAACTGCACGACTTTTTCTGCAATCTCTGCGGGCTCTGGTAATGTGTCCGGGTCTTCACCCGGCATCGCCTTGGCGCGCATTGCGGTTCTCGTGCCACCAGGATTGATGGCATTCACGCACATCGCGGTCTGACGTGTTTCGCCAGCATAGGTCTTGGCCAGCGCTTCGACCGCTGCTTTTGATACGGAATAGACACCCCAATAGGGTTTGCACTTCCAGGCTGCGGTAGATGACAGGAAGACCACGCGGCCTGCCTCAGCGTGGCGCAGCAATGGGTCGAGCGACCGGACAAGGCGGAAATTGGCGGTTACGTTAACAGCCATCACATTTTCCCATTCGCTGGGTTTGATATGACCCAGTGGGGACAGAATGCCCAGTATGCCACCATTGGCGACAAGACCGTCGAGTTTACCCCAGCGCTCGTAAATGGCACCGCCGAGGCGGTCAATTGCATCAAAATCCTTCAAGTCCATCGGCACAAGCGTTGCAGAGCCACCCTTGGCCTTGATGGCATCATCCAGATCTTCAAGGCCGCCAACGGTTCGTGCCACAGCGACAATATGCGCTCCACGCTCTGCCAGTTGCAGGGCCGTAAAGTAACCTATGCCACGTGAAGCACCGGTGACGACCATCACCTGTCCTTCGAGCGGTCGTTGGGTTTTTGCTGCCTGATCAGAAACGTTGCTGTCAGCCGTCATCAGCTTGCCTCAACCAAAGTCACAATCTGATTGCTTGCGCGCTCGTTTTCCTTGTCGGTCAAGCGCGTTGGGTAATCACTGGTAAAGCAGGCATCACAATATTGCGGCTGGTCGTTGTTGCGCGCATCTTCGCCAACTGCGCGATAGAGGCCATCCAGGCTGAGAAATGCCAGCGAATCCACTTTGATGTAGTCCGCCATGTCAGCAACCGACATGCGTGAAGCCAGCAGCTTTGATTTCTCAGGTGTATCGACACCATAATAGCAAGGGCTCATGGTCGGTGGGCTTGCGATGCGCATATGCACTTCCGATGCGCCAGCATCGCGGACCATCTGGACAATTTTGCTGGAGGTGGTGCCTCTGACAATGGAATCATCGACAAGCACAACGCGTCGACCTCGAAGGACCGAGCTGTTTGCATTGTGTTTCAGCTTCACGCCCATATGCCGGATGGAATCGGAGGGCTGGATGAAGGTCCGGCCGACATAGTGATTTCGAATGATGCCAAGGTCGAAGGGCAGGCCGCTTTGTTCCGCATAGCCAATGGCAGCGGGTGTTCCGGAATCTGGTACGGGCACAACAATGTCAGCGTCAGCAGGAAACTCCATCGCCAGTTCCTTGCCGATCAATTTGCGCACATCGTATACGCTGGTGCCCTTGATGATAGAGTCGGGCCTTGCAAAATAGACATGCTCGAAGATGCAGGACCGTGATTTTGTGGGCTCGAACGGGCGCAGGCTTTCAATCCCGTCCGGGGTGATTATGACCATTTCGCCCGGGTCGATTTCGCGCACGAAACGTGCGCCGATAATATCCAGTGCGCAGGTTTCCGATGCCAGAATATAAGCGCCTTCAAGATCGCCCAATACCAGAGGACGCACGCCAAGCGGGTCGCGGCATCCGATCATCTTCTTGCGGGACAGGGCTACGAGTGAGTAGGCGCCTTCGATCTGGTTGAGGGAATCGACAATGCGATCCACCAGTGGGCCTTTTTCACTTGTGGCGATCAGGTGAATGATGACTTCGGTATCGGAGGTCGATTGAAAAATGGATCCGCGCAATTGCAGTTCACGTTTCAGCGTGAGAGCGTTTGTCAGATTGCCATTATGGGCAACCGCAAAGCCGCCTCCTGCGAATTCCGCGAACAGGGGCTGTACATTGCGCAGGCCAGCCCCGCCGGTTGTTGCGTAGCGGTTGTGGCCGATTGCCCGGTCACCCGAGAGCCGTTTCATGACGTTTGGCTTGGTAAAATTATCGCCTACCAGACCGATATGGCGTTCTGTGTAAAACTGACGTCCGTCAAAGGCGACGATGCCAGCGGCTTCCTGTCCGCGATGCTGAAGCGCGTGAAGGCCCAACGTCGTGATTGCACTTGCATCAGAATGACCAAAAACGCCGAAGACGCCGCATTCCTCATGGAGTTTGTCATCGTTCGGAAGCATTATCAGTTTTCCGGGGTTGCGTTGATGATGCGTTCTACGTTTCTGGTGTCATCCTGAGGAATCGTTGTGGTTGTGTCGTCCTCAAGATCTGGCAAGTCTTCGCTGTCCTGAATGGTTGAGTCTTCAGGCGCGGTTGTATCGTCCGCCGGATCCACGCTGCGCAGCGTCCCGGTGGGAGGCGTGCCAGGGGACGATGCACCGGGAGCCGGGACCGGCGAATCCAGATCATCATTTGGAAGAACCGTGGCATCAGGTTCGGATTTGCTGCCAAAGAAGTTCGTGATGGTTTCCTGAATATTCTCCGGTAACGCTGCCGTAATACGTCCGCCGATTTCCGTGAGAACTGGGAGGGATTTTGCATTCGTTACCCAGGTGGGCCGTTTTTCGCGTTGCACCAGGCCGTTGAACAGCATCAGGGCCACGACCACAATCAGCAGGCCGCGCAGAGCGCCAAACATAAAGCCCAGAGTTCTGTCGATCGGACCGACACCGCTGTCCAAAATGAAATCTGAAATGCGTATTGTGATAAATGACACAAGGATCAGGGTTACGAAGAACACCGCTGCTGCGGATATCGCCTGAGACAACAGATCATTGCCGACATAGGGTTCGACATAAGGGACAAGCAGTGAGTGAAAAAACAGGGCTGCGGCTGCGGCGGCAATCCACGTTCCAATGGAGAAGACCTCGCGGATGAAACCGCGCATCATCGCCAGAAAGGCGGATATCAGCATTACGCCCAGCAGTACTCCGTCCAGAATTGTAATGGACATAAGGCAGGCTCCTGGCTTTCTTAATTGACGGTTTGCTTCTTAGCCTGATTATGCTGCATTGCCAAATGTTTCCATGGGTTTTCCAGCGATGTCTGCTTCAAGTCTCTTTTTTGGGTGCTGAGGCTGCGACACGCGCAACCATTGTTGTCAGATCGGCGATGGAGTTGATCGCAATGTCTTTCAACCCGGATGTATTATCCTTTGTTGCCTCGGGGACCGTTGCCAAGGTGAAGCCCAGTTTCTCGGCTTCCTTCAAACGCGCCTGTGTATGGGTGACTGAACGGATGGCTCCCGACAGGCTGATTTCACCAAAATAGACACTATTCTGGGGCAGAGGTGCACCGGTGAGGGACGAGACCAGCGCTGCAGCGACTGCCAGATCGGCTGCCGGTTCCACTATTCTCAGGCCCCCAGCGATGTTCAGATAGACATCATTGGCGCCGATTTTCACCCCGCAATGGGTCTCCAACACCGCAATAACCATAGCAAGACGGCTGTTATCCCATCCCACGACTGCGCGCCTTGGCGTGCCAAGAGAGGAGGGCGCCACAAGCGCCTGTATTTCTACCAGCACTGGCCGGGTGCCTTCCATGCCGGCAAAAACAGCCGTGCCAGGATTGTTGGCTTTGCGTTCCCCCAGGAACAGTTCGGAGGGGTTGGATACCTCACGCAAGCCGCCGCCGGTCATTTCAAAAACGCCGATTTCATCGGTGGGACCAAAGCGGTTTTTGACCGCCCGCATAATGCGGAACTGGTGCCCGCCTTCGCCCTCGAAATAGAACACGGCGTCCACCATGTGCTCGACAACACGGGGACCGGCAATCTGTCCATCCTTCGTGACGTGGCCAACCAGAATGATTGTCGCACCGGTTTTCTTGGCATAGCGAATCATGGCCTGGGCTGACGTGCGGACCTGGGTCACGGTGCCGGGTGCCGAATCAACCTGCGACGTCCAAAGCGTCTGGATGGAATCCAGAATAAGCAAATGGGGCGGCTCGCCTGCCTCCAGGGTTGTCAGAATATCTTCAACACTGGTTTCAGCGGCCAGACTGACCGGCGCGTCAGCGAGACCAAGACGGCGGGCGCGCATGCGGACCTGTGCAATGGCTTCCTCTCCGGAAATATAGACAACCCGGCCGCCTGCTTTGGCCATGCGCGCAGCCGCTTGCAGCAGAATGGTTGATTTTCCAATGCCTGGATCGCCGCCAACCAGAAGAGCGGAGCCGGGCACAAACCCGCCACCGGTGACTCTGTCCAGTTCGGCAATGCCACATTGAATGCGCGGTGCTTCCGGTGTCTCGCCTGCAAGCGGCACCAATTCCATGATCCGGCCTTTGCCGACCAACCGCTTGGAGGCGCCACCGATTCCGGAGCCCGGATTCTCTTCAACAATGGTGTTCCAGGCATTGCATGCCTCGCATTTGCCACTCCAGCGGGGCGAAACCGCACCACAGTTCTGGCAGAGATATTGCAGTTTTTGTTTGGCCAAGGAGAATCCTGTCAAAGATCGTTGATGTAAGTTCGGTGATAACGCCTGCCAAGGCTGGTCAGCAACTCATATCCGATGGTTCCGGCAGCGGAGGCCACTTCGTCGAGTTTAACCGTTGGTCCTATCAGCTCAATCCAGTGGTCCTGCCAGTTGTCGCCCAGCAATTGTTCGCTGTCGGGATGCTCTGTCATGTCCACGGTCAGAAGGTCCATCGACACACGTCCGACAAGAGGCACCCGGACACCGTGCCAGGCCGCAAATGCGCCTTGATGATCATCAGCGCTGCCTGCCGCGCGCAAATATCCATCGGAATAGCCCACCGAAAGCGTGGCAAGTATGCGGTTGTTGCCTTCGGGCCGATCCGATGGGCGTATTGTTTCAGCACCACTGTAGCCGACCGTTGCGCCCGGTTGGGCTGATTTGACCTGCAGAATGCGGGCTTCGATGTTGATGACCGGTTGCATCGGGTTATCGCGCAGATGGGCATGGGCAGAAGCGCCGCCATACAGTGCGATGCCGGGCCGCACCAGATCGTAGTGATAGTCGGCTCCGAGGAATATTCCGGCAGAATTTGCCAGGGATGTTTGCTCGCTATATGTCAGCTCGATAATTTTGCGAAATTCAGTATTCTGCGTTTCATTCAATGGATGATCCGGTGTGTCTGCACAGGCCAGGTGACTCATGACAAGGCTGGGCTTGTGAGTGTCCAGCAAACCGGATGTCTGCAAATTCACAAAGGTTTCTATCGACATGCCAAGCCGGTTCATTCCGGTTTCCAACTGGATGGCATAGGGCAGGGTGCCACCGGATGCGGCGATCCAGCTGTCCAGTTCATCATTGATCACCGGACGCAGGGCGTAGTCCTGGTAGGTTTCAATCGCGCGCGGCAAATAGCCTGCCAGAACATAGATGGTAGCTTCAGGTGCGGCTTTGCGCACCCGTATGCCTTCGCTCGGCAAGGCAACGAAGAAGGTGCGGCATCCCGCTTTCCAAAGCGTCGGTACGGCCTGTTCGATGCCCAGTCCATAGGCATCGGCCTTGACGACAGCACTACACTCGCTGGCGCCAGATAAATCGTTCAGCGTGCGCCAGTTGTTGGCGAGTGCACCCAGGTCGATGGTCAATCGTCCCCCGGCCAGATCGTCATTGTGTGGCTGGCTATTCATATTGCTCCGGCAATCGATCTTCCTGCGCAAGATTGCTGAACCTTGTGAATTCGCCCTCGAACAACAACCTTACCGAACCGGTTGGACCGTGGCGCTGCTTGCCGATAATGACCTCGGCCACGCCTGCAATCTCTTCCATATCGGCCTGCCATTTGAAGAATTCTTCCGTGCCTTCTTTCGGCATCTGGCGTTGCAGATAATATTCCTCACGATAGACAAACATCACGACGTCAGCATCCTGCTCAATCGAACCAGATTCACGCAGATCAGACAATTGTGGCCGTTTGTCATCGCGGTTTTCCACCTGTCGTGACAATTGGGACAAAGCCAGGACCGGGACATTCAGCTCTTTGGCCAATGCTTTCAGTCCGGTGGTGATTTCGGTCAGTTCCTGCACCCTGTTGTCTGAGCGTTTTCCCGAACCTTGCAGCAATTGCAGGTAATCGATGATGATCATATCCAGACCACGCTGGCGCTTCAGGCGTCGTGCGCGCGCTGTGAGCTGAGATATCGAAATGCCGCCGGTGTGATCGATATAGAACGGAATGCTCTGCATTTCCTGGCTGGCAATCACGATGTCGTTGAACTGGCGTTCGTCGATTGATCCACGCCGAATTTCTGATGATGAGACGCCGGATTGCTCGGCAATGATACGTGTGGCCAATTGCTCGGACGACATTTCCAGTGAGAAGAACCCGACAATCCCACCATTCATTGCCTTTGTGGTGCCGTCCGGCTGGGTTTCTCCCATATAGGCTCTGGCCACGTTGAAGGCGATGTTGGTGGCGAGCGCTGTTTTCCCCATTGCCGGCCGGCCGGCCAGAACAATCAGATCCGAGGACTGCAGTCCGCCCATCTGTTTGTCGAGATCGCGCAAACCTGTGGAAATCCCGGAGAGGTGGCCATCCCGCTGGTAGGCGGCACTGGCCATATCGATGGCGTCTTTCAACGCATCGGTAAAGCTGTGGAAGCCACCATCATAACGACCTTGTTCGGCCAGTTCATAGAGGCGTTTCTCGGCGTCTTCAATCTGCTCGCGCGGGGCGTGATCGACGGGTGAATCAAACGCTACGTTGACGAGATCCTCACCGATGCCGATCAGCGAGCGGCGAATGGCCAGATCATAGATGGAGCGCCCATAATCAACCGCGTTGATGATGGTTGTTGCCTGTGTGGCGAGTCGAACCAGATACTGACTGACTGTAATTTCGCCAACCTGTTCGTCAGCCGGCAGGAATGTCTTCAAGGTGATGGGTGTTGCAACCTTGCCGACGCGAATCAGCTGTGCCGCGGTTTCATAAACCTGGCGGTGCAAACCTTCGTAAAAGTGCTCTGGTTCGAGGAAATCAGAGACCCGGTAAAAAGCCTCATTATTCACCAGAATAGCACCCAGCAATGCTTGTTCAGCCTCGATATTATGCGGTGCCAGCCGATAATTCTCATCGGCCGGTTCCGGCTGGTTTGCTGCTTTTTCGATAGAGGTCAGTGCCGTGGTGTTCATGCAATTCTCCGCTTCCAACGGGTTTTAACTATTTCGTAACCAGAGCGGAAGGGAGAGTGTTCTTTTCCCCGTTACACACAGAGGTTTTTTCGGCATTTTATCTGATGGCATTGACTGTGATTGGCGCGGACGTTGCCGGGCGCATCCCTGCCGTCGGTGTTATTGATCAATTGCGAATCTACTTCCTGTCTGGCTGTCAATGAAATGAAGGTTTTCCCTGTCGAAGCTGAGATGAATCTTTTCATAGGAACTCAACTGGATTGAGGGTTCAAGCGGGGCCGTCAAATCCTGCTTCGAAAATAGGCAAATGGCCATTGTGCCCTCGCCAAGGTGCAATAGTGGTGTCGCTTCTCTCCGACGAATCTGCAATTGGGTTTCTTGTATGGTCCAATTGCTGACACCGCCTGAACAATACGCCCACTACCCGGCACAACGAAAAACACCCGGTCAATGACCGGGTGTTCTCGCAGACTGGACCGAGATGTGGATCAGTCGGTTTTGTCTTCGTCTGAAGCGTCGTCTTCGTCGGCATTTTCGCCTGCGCCGTCTTCAAAAACTTCGTCAAGATCTGGCGCGTCTTCGTCGACTGCAACTTCTTCTTCTTCCTCGTCATCGGCAAATGCATCTTCAGCAACAGATACATCTTCGCCCTGGGCCTGACGTTCTGCTTCGTCTTCGGAACGAGCGACATTGACGGAGACAGACGCGTTGACATCTGCAAACAGGGCCACAACGATTTCATGAAGGCCGATTTTCTTGATGGGCTCATTCAATTGAATCTGGGAGCGCAGAACGCTGAAGCCGGTTTCCGCAAGAGCGGCTGCAATATCGCGTGTGTTGACTGAGCCGTAAAGCTGGCCGGTCTGACCTGCACGGCGGATCATGACGACGGACTGTCCGTTGAGGCGCTCTGCAACCTGCTGAGCTTCGGACTGCATTTCCAGATTGCGTGCTTCGATTTCGACGCGACGGTGTTCGAACTCTTTCTTATTGGCTGATGTGGCGCGCAATGCCTTGCCATTTGGCAGCAGATAGTTACGGGCGTAACCGTCTTTTACGCGCACAACATCCCCGACCTGTCCGAGGCGGGCGATACGTTCCAGAAGAATGATATTCATTGGTCTTTTTCCTTAGTTTGAAAGTTATGAATTGGAGGCGCGATCAGATGAGCGACCACGCAGGTTGAGAAGCCCATCGACCCAGCCAAGGATCAGGATGAGCAAAAGAGGGAAGGTAAACAGAATGATGCTGCCATAGGTGGCAAACAATATGATGCGCCGTGATGACAATCGGTTGGTCAGTGCATGCAAGGCTGCAAAGCCGGAGAAGATGACCAGCGTCGATGACGCGCCTGCCAGAGCGGTCAGGAACGGATGCGCTGCTCCGCTTGTCCAGATGATAACCAGTGACGCCAGAGCTACCACATGAACAATGCGTGGAATATCCAGAAACTGAATGCTGGTGGCTGGTCGTTTGAAGGTTCCGTAACGGCGCGCAATGCGGATGGCGAGGATCAGGTTCAGTGTCGTCAGGACCACCAGTCCGGCGGCAGCAACAAACGGGAACAGGCTGACGAAAAGAACTGCCAGCTGATTGATCGTCTCCAGCGTAATCTGACCACTTTCGACAGATGGCGCCAGCATTGTCAGGGTCTGTGTCTCGATGGCAGCCACGGCCTGGTCCGGCGTGAAGCCTGAGTAAAGGCTGAGCAGAATGAAGATGATGAACGCCGTGCCACCGATAATCGTCAGAATGCGACCCAGAGGATACCAGGCTGCAAGGTCTTCATTTGGAAAGTCTGTGTTTCTCAGTCCGGCAAGATAACTTGCGATCAGTGCAGGAGCTGCAAAATTGAGCGCGTAAGAGAATGTCTGACTGGGCAGACCGGAGACAAACAGAAGCGCAACAATCGCAGCCAGAGCGGCGACAAGGCTGGTCCGTGGGCCAAATGTCAGGCTGACAGTCTGCAACGGCAATTGAGAAAACATCTGAAGGATAATTGCGACCAGAGATCCAGTCAGAATGCTTGCAAAAAGCAAGGCAGACAGAAGGCCTGCACCAATACTGATCAGAATAGTCTGTGTCATTTTTTGCTGTCCCGCGATTGGCGGTTAGAAACCTGTCTGCCTTGGGGCAGGGCTTCAGCTGAAAGCCCGGAGGGCGGCTCATCCGCCATCCGGGTCGTGTGTTTGTTCGTGTCTGGCTTACTTGATGACGTAAGGCAGCAGACCAAGAAAACGGGAGCGTTTGATGGCCTGGGCCAGCTCGCGCTGTTTCTTGGCGGAAACTGCTGTAATACGTGAAGGCACGATCTTGCCGCGCTCAGATACATAGCGCTGCAGCAGTTTTACATCTTTGTAATCAATCTTCGGCGCATTGTCGCCGGAGAATGGGCATGTTTTGCGACGACGGTGAAACGGGCGGCGTTGCGGAAGTTGTGCAATATCAACCATTGAAAATATCCTCGTTCTTACCGGTCACGGCCACGACCGCCGCCACCAGGGCGTCGATCATCGCGATCACGTTTTTGCATCATTGCAGTTGGACCTTCTTCGTGTTCTTTCACACGAATGGTCATGTAACGCAGCACATCTTCATTGAGGCGCATCTGACGCTCCATTTCGGCCACAGCCGCATGGGAAGCATCGATGTTCATGAAGGTGAAATGTGCTTTGCGGTTCCGCTGGATGCGGTAGGTCAGGGATTTCAGTCCCCAGCTTTCCACAAACGGAACAGTGCCGCCATTTTCTGTGACGATTTCTTTCAGCGAGTCGACCAGGGTTTCAACCTGTTGACCGGACAAGTCCTGACGTGCAAGCACGACATGCTCGTAAAGTGGCATATTGCCTTTCCTTATATAGTCGTTCGGCGCAAAGCCCCATCGAAGCCCTGTGGTCGGGTGACCGTAGGAAAGGCTGATCGAAGACGCATCGAGAGCGGGGACACTGAAAGCCGGGACAAAGCCCTACTGTTGATCTCACCAGAAATGTTGTTCTTTTTGAAAACAGTTCCTGTGAAAAGCCACAGCCTTTCATTCAGCCCCCAGCCGAACTGGTTGCGATGGCGGCGTTATACGCATGGCATCGGTAAATGCAAGGCCAAACTGGCTGATATGGCCGCTTTTGGGGCTTTTGAGCTAAAGTTCCTTGACAGAAGGGCGCAGAATGGAGTGTTTCAGCGTTCGTTTCATAATATTGTCACATGGTAATACAGGATTTCCGTTTCATGACACGTGTTTTCATCTTCCCCGGACAGGGCAGCCAGGCCGTTGGCATGGGCAAGGCGCTGGCAGATGCATCATCTGCTGCAAGAGAGGTTTTCGCTGAAGTTGACGACGCTCTGGGGCAGCCACTCAGCCAGTTGATCTGGGAAGGCCCTGCAGATGTATTGACGCTGACTGCAAATACACAACCTGCTTTGATGGCTGTCAGTCTGGCAACAATTGCCGCCATGAATGAAGCCGGTGTGACAGTCGAGAATTCTGCAGCCTTTGTGGCGGGGCATTCGCTTGGTGAGTATTCGGCTTTGGCTGCTGCGGGAAGCCTGAGTGTGGCCGATGCTGCGCGGCTGCTGCGGATTCGTGGCGAAGCCATGCAAACGGCTGTGCCGGTCGGGGAAGGCGCCATGGCAGCCATACTGGGACTGGAGCTTGAACAGGTGGAGAAACTTGCCGCTGAGGCATCGCTGGTCGGTGTTTGTGATGTTGCAAATGATAATGGTCCGGGACAAGTTGTGGTATCCGGCATTAAGGCGGCTGTGGAAAAAGCCGCAGAACTGGCAAAAGAGCTTGGCGCACGCCGCGCATTGATGTTGCCCGTCAGCGCACCTTTCCATTGTTCCTTGATGCAACCGGCGGCTGACCGGATGGCCGAAGCTCTGGCGCAGGTTACCCTGAACGCGCCCAATGTTCCATTGATTGCCAATGTGCTTGCAGCGCCTGTCAGCGATCCTGATGCGATACGAACTCATCTCGTCGCGCAGGTAACGGGCCGCGTTCGGTGGCGTGAATCTGTTCTCTGGATGTCAGAGAATGATGTCGATGCAGCGTTTGAGATTGGCGCAGGCAAGGTTCTGACCGGTCTTGTCAAACGCATTGCACCGGGAGTTGCTGCCTCGTCAATTTCAACTCCGGATGATATTCAATCCATTACGTGATGTCTGTAGACCTCAAAGCACTGAGCGGAGCCTGATATGTTTGATCTGACTGGAAAAATTGCCCTTGTCACGGGCGCTAGCGGGAGCCTTGGCTCTGCAATAGCAAAAGCCTTGCACGCCCAGGGCGCGATTGTTGCTCTCCATGGAACGCGAGTTGAGGCACTGGAGGCACTGCAAGCGGAACTGGGTGAGAGATCTCATGTCTTTCCATGCAATCTGGCAGATCGCGCGGCACGTTCCATGCTGGTTCCAAACGTCATCGAGGCGCTCGGGCAGGTTGACATTCTGGTCAATAATGCCGGCATCACCCGGGACGGATTGGCGATGCGAATGAAAGATGAAGATTGGGACAGCGTTGTGGATATCAACCTCAATGCGCCCTTTGAACTTGCACGTGCCTGCCTGCGCGGGATGATGAAGTCGAGACAGGGTCGGATTATCGGAATTACGTCTGTTGCCGGCGTTGTCGGAAATGCCGGGCAGACAAATTATGCTGCAACAAAGGCCGGTCTCATTGGTCTGTCAAAAGCTCTTGCACAGGAAGTGGCCAGCCGCGGCATTACTGTCAATTGTGTCGCGCCGGGGCTGATCGATTCAGCCATGAATGACAAGCTCAATGACAAGCAACGCGAATCCATTTTAGCCAATGTTCCAGTGGGGCGGCTCGGAACGGCACAAGAGATTGCCGCCGCTGTGGTGTTTCTTGCCAGTGAGGAGGCCGCCTACATCACGGGTGAGACCATTCAGATTAATGGCGGGATGGCAATGGTATAAGCTTTTTTGGGGCCTCGACAGAACGGCGACCCAAAGAGGGGATTCTGGCAATTCAAAGTGAACTGTGTTAGCAAGCGCGTTATTCTGAGGTTGACGTGGCGTTGAAGCGGTATTACGTGCTGCCGGGAACTGGGCATTGGTATGACTTTCGATGCAAGATGGCTGACGTGTTTGCTGCCTGCATGAGTTGGATTTTACCAGGGCTGAAGACAGTTGAATAATCTCGCTTGGGTTTTGATGTATCAAACACTAAGCTGGGAAAACATAGAATCACCGGCGCATTGAGAGCGCTCAAACGGTATTCTGAGACAATCGTGTGCAAATAGCATTCGTTCGCAATGTTTCAGGATTGCTGGTGTATAGTATTATTTGAGCAACCGTGAAATCGCGGTGAAGGTTATGAGGAAAGTGACTTATGAGCAATGTTGCCGATAAGGTAAAAGAAATTGTGGTTGGCCATCTTGATGCTGATCCTGAAAAGGTGACAACTGAAGCCAGTTTCATTGAAGATCTGGGTGCAGATAGCCTTGACACCGTTGAATTGGTCATGAAGTTCGAAGAAGCCTTCGAAATTACCATTCCTGACGAAGCTGCTGAATCAATTGTTACTGTTGGAGATGCGGTCAAATTCATTGAGTCTCAGGCAGACGCATAGAATTTGGATTTGCTAGTGCAGCATCAGCAAGTCTTTTGGGAATTGCTGATTGCTGACGAGTTAATCCCTACAAACTTTTCAGCTCAGCGGTTGGGTGGATTATGAGACGTGTGGTTGTAACTGGCCTTGGCACGGTCAATCCGCTTGGCTGCGGAGTTGAAGTGTCCTGGGCGAATCTGATAGCCGGGAAAAGCGGTGCTTCCGTTGTCGAACGATTTCAGGTCGATGATCTGGCCTGTCAGATTGCGTGTCATATTCCGCATGGTGACGGGTCTGACGGCACCTATAATCCAGATGACTGGATGGCTCCAAGAGAGCAGCGCAAAGTCGATAATTTCATCGTATATGCCATGGCCGCTGCACAGCAGGCTCTGGACGATGCTGACTGGCATCCTGCCTCTTATGAGGATCAAATTGCCTCAGGCGTCTTGATCGGATCCGGCATTGGTGGCCTTGAAGGCATCGAAACCGCCTCGAACATATTGCGGGACAGTGGACCGAGGCGTATCAGCCCGTTTTTCATTCCCGGACGCCTGATCAATCTCGCATCGGGCTATGTATCCATAAAGCATGGCCTGAAGGGCCCTAATCATTCCGTGGTGACGGCCTGTTCAACAGGCGCCCATGCAATCGGTGATGCCGGGCGACTTATTGCTCTGGGTGACGCTGATATCATGGTTGCCGGTGGGTCGGAGTCTCCTGTGTGCCGGCTGTCGCTGGCAGGATTTGCTGCCTGCCGCGCATTGTCGACCGGATTTAATGACGATCCAACGCGCGCTTCGCGGCCATATGACAAAGATCGCGATGGATTTGTCATGGGCGAGGGTGCGGGCGTCGTCGTGCTTGAAGAGTATGAGCACGCGAAGGCGCGCGGTGCCAAGATCTATGGCGAGTTGATTGGCTATGGTCTGTCCGGTGACGCTCACCATATTACTGCACCCGCCGGTGACGGTGATGGTGCGTATCGTTGCATGAAAGCTGCTTTGAAGCGCGCCAATTTGACACCATCCGATCTTGATTATGTCAACGCTCATGGCACTTCGACACCGCTTGGTGACGAGATCGAATTGCGTGCGGTGGAGCGGTTGGTTGGCGACGATGCAGAAAATCTGACAATGTCTGCAACAAAATCTGCGACAGGTCATCTGCTTGGAGCTGCGGGCGCTATCGAGGCCATTTTCTCGCTATTGGCCATTCGTGACGATATCGTTCCGCCGACGTTGAACCTTGACAATCCGTCGGTTGAGACAAAAATTGATCTTGTGCCAAAAACGGCTAAGAAAAAACCCATTTCCATTGCACTCTCGAATTCGTTTGGATTTGGCGGCACCAACGCATCGCTTATTTTTAGGGATGTTGACTGACCGGTTTCAACCGACTCAACTCAACCCCGATTTGGAGACCAATTGATGATACGATCCAGGCGTGGTTCACGAGAATCAGGGCATGATCGGCTCGACTTTGACAGTGATGACCGGCGTTATTCACCACGAAGCGCGCGGCAATCTTTGCAATCCGAGATCGCTCCGCCACCGCCTTCGGGTCGCAAGCGCGGACGTCATCCCATTGTTTTCCTGCTGAATTTTCTGCTCATGTCAGCCATCTTTCTGGTGGTCGGTCTGGGAGCGTTATTGTACTATGGCAAGAGCGTTTACGAGTCAGATGGCCCTCTCAAAATTGACAAAACCGTTCTGGTTGAGCGTGGCATGAGTGTTCAAACCATTGCCAATCTGCTTGATGATACGAATGTCATCAACAACAAGATTCTGTTCTTGGCCAGCGTACGCGTGACAGAAGCGCGGGGCCGTTTGAAGGCAGGCGAATATCTGTTCGAAGAAGGTATTTCCATGTCGGATGTCGTTGCGCGTCTTGTGGAAGGCAAGTCAATTCTTCACACGGTCACTGTTCCCGAGGGACGCACCTCCAAGCAGATTGTGGATATTCTCAATGCAGATTCCGTCCTGACAGGCGAGATTGCCAGCATTCCGGCAGAGGGCACTCTTTTACCAGAGACATATAAATTTACCCGTGGTGATAACAGGATCCAGATATTGGAACGCATGCGGGCTGCACGTGACCGTGTGGTTGCAGATGTGTGGTCACGACGGTCCCCTGAATTGCCAATCTCGACGCCAGAAGAAATGGTTGTTCTGGCCAGTATTGTCGAGAAGGAAACAGCACTTGCAGACGAGCGTCCCCGTGTTGCCTCAGTGTTCATAAACAGGCTGAAGGAGGGTATGCGGTTGCAAACCGATCCGACTGTCATTTACGGGCTTGTTGGCGGTGAGGGTACCCTTGGCCGTCCGATTTCTCGTGCTGATCTGCGCGCAGAGAACCCTTACAACACTTACGTTATTGACGGACTTCCGCCCGGACCGATTGCCAATCCGGGCCGTGCTGCATTGGAAGCAGTGATCAATCCAGCACGCACTGAGGATTTGTTTTTTGTTGCTGATGGATCCGGTGGGCACGTATTTGCAAAAACATTTGCCGAACATCAGGCGAATGTGCGCAAATGGCGACAGATCGAACGCGACAATGCAGCTCAAGATGCCGTGGAGTAGGACGATACCGAGTATCGGACGCTAGACTCAGCTTTTTTGGATTGCGGTCGTGACACAGGGGGCTTTTTTGATGGCGATAAGCAGTATGACTGGTTATGGCCGGTCTGAAGGTACATTTGAAGATAGAAGCTGGTATTGGGAGCTTCGATCTGTAAACGGGCGCGGGCTTGATCTGAAGTTCAGGATGCCCAATGGTTTTGATGCTGTCGAGCTGACCTGTCGGAAGCGAGCGCAAGCTGTCTTCGGGCGCGGAAATCTGCAATGCAATCTTTCCCTGAGTTTCAGCGAGGGCCGACCCGCATTCGCGATTAATGAAGCGGCACTTTCACAGGCACTGTCATTTATTTCTGTTGTCGATGGCCACGTCAATTCAACTACCCCGTCTGCCACAGATATTCTGGCCATGCCCGGTGTCATGGAGCGCGTTGTGGATGATCGAGACGCAGCGGGAATGGAAGACCTGGCTGTTGTCCTCATTGAAAGCTTCGAGAATGCATTGCAGGCACTCCTTGCGGCGCGCAGGGCAGAAGGTGTGCATCTTCATGCCATCATTTCCGGTCTGGTGACGCAGATTACAGAATTGACCCAACAGGCCATCGAAAACCCGGCAAGATCGCCAGAGGCTATTCAGGCGCGTATTAGCAAACAGATTGCGCTGTTATCTGGTGGGCAGGTCAGCCTGGATGCAGATCGCTTGCATCAGGAAGCCATGCTGATTGCGACAAAGGCAGACATTCAGGAGGAACTGGATCGTTTGCAAGCGCATGTCGCTGCAGCCTGGGAGTTGTTGAATCATGATCAGCCGGTTGGGCGAAAATTCGACTTCCTGACCCAGGAATTCAATCGCGAAGCCAATACGCTGTGTGCAAAATCGAATGGTGCAGATCTGACAAAGATTGGTCTTGCGCTCAAGGCGGTTGTCGATCAGATGCGCGAACAGATACAAAACGTCGAATAGGAATTCAGATGCGAAACAGTTCAGCCAGCACGATAGACCGCCGCGGCGTCATGCTTGTACTGTCGTCCCCTTCAGGTGCCGGAAAGTCCAGCATTGCAAGGGAGATTCTCAGCAAGAATTCCGAGATCGAACTGTCTGTGTCCGTGACGACCCGCCAGCAGCGGCCAAGCGAGATTGATGGGACGCATTACCATTTCATAGATCAAAAGAAGTTCTCGGTGATGCGTGACCGCGATGAATTGCTGGAATGGGCAGAAGTTCATGGCAATTTCTATGGCACGCCCAGAGATCCCGTTGAAGCGGCGCTTTCGGCAGGCCGGGATGTTCTGTTTGATATTGATTGGCAGGGTACGAAACAGCTTCACGAGAAAATGCCGGAAGACCTGGTACGGATTTTTGTGTTGCCGCCATCCATTGAAGAACTGAAAGCGCGTTTGGAACGGCGCGCTGAAGACAGTGCTGAGGTTATTGCCAAGCGGCTGGCAAACTCCGCGCTGGAGATGGAGCAATGGTCGGAATATGATTATGTCATCATCAACGAAAAGCTTGAGTTGTCGTTTCAACGCGTCCAATCGATTTTGCATGCCGAACGCATGCGTCGGGACCGTGTAGTCGGGATGCGCATGTTTGTTGACGGTCTGATTGGGCAGTTGTAGAGCTCTTTTTGATTATTTGGCAGCGTCAAGCGCATTTGCCAGGGCGACAAAGCCACTGACTGGTATCTGTTCAGCACGCTCCATTGGTGAGATTCCGGTCTGTTCAAAGATCTGATTTGTCACACCCACAGATTTCAGGCTCTGGCGCAGCATTTTTCGTCTCTGTCCGAAGGCCGCTGCTGTGACCGCCGTAAGGCTTTTCAGTTTGCACGGCATAGGTTCCGCCCGTGGTTCAAGATGCACGACGCTGGAGGTCACTTTTGGCGGCGGTGTGAAAGCCTGTGGTGGAATGTCGAATAATTGTTCGGTTGTACAGCGCCACTGCGCAAGGACTGCAAGGCGCCCATAGGTGCGGCTGCCTGGTGCTGCGACGATGCGGTCTGCGACTTCTTTCTGGAACATCAAGGTCATGGAAGCAAAGAACGGGGGCCATGGTTCTGTCTCGAGCCAGCCAATCAGCAAAGGCGTGGCTATATTGTAGGGTAGATTGGCAATGATCCGGGTCTGAAGGCCAGCATCCATTTGTGGTTGATCCAGAAGGGCATCGCCGGCGATAATGTGCAGCTTGCCCGGATAGTGTGCTGATACCTGTTCAAGAGCTGCAATGCACCTGTCATCCCGTTCAATGACGGTGAGGCTGGCCGGGTTTTCTTTCAAAATTGCGCGCGTCAAACCACCGGGCCCTGGTCCGATTTCCAGAACGTTTGCGTCCTGCAACCGCCCGGCACTGCGTGCAATCCGGCTTGTCAGGTTCAGGTCCAGAAGAAAGTTTTGCCCAAGCGATTTTTTGGGGTTGAGATCAAACTGATCCAAAACCTCACGTAATGGGGGCAAATTATCGAAGGAATGGCTCATCGGGCTGATCTCGCTGACATCGCATGCGCCATCCTGATGGCACAGATAAGGCTGTCAGGACGAGCAATGTTCTTTCCGGCAATATCGAGTGCGGTCCCATGGTCTGGTGAGGTGCGAATGAAGGGGAGCCCGAGGGTGACATTGACCCCCTCATCAAAAGCCAGTGTTTTTGCCGGGATCAACGCCTGATCATGGTACATGCAGATCGCAACGTCATATGAAGCGCGCGCGCGCGGATGAAACATTGTATCTGCGGGCAGCGGCCCCTGGATCTCAAACCCCTCTTTACGCAATTCTTCAAGAGCGGGTGCAATGAAGGTCTGTTCCTCCAACCCCATGGCACCGTTTTCTCCAGCATGTGGGTTGAGACCCGCAACTGCGATGCGTGGTTTGGTGATGCCGAAGCGCGTCATCATGTCTGATCTGCAGACCCGGATGGTGGTCTTGATGTTTTCAGCATTCAGTTGGCCGGGTACATCACTGATCGGTATGTGAATTGTCACTGGGACCGTGCGCAACGTGTCTGAGGCAATCATCATGACCGGTGTATGAGCCTGACCGGTATATCGGGTCGCCAGTGCTGCAAGATATTCGGTATGTCCGGGATATTGAAATCCGGCCTTGTAGAGGTTTTTTTTGTGGATGGGGCAGGTGACCAACCCGGAAAAATCACCGGTCATGACCCCGGCAACAGCATGATCGATAAAACCAATGACTGCCGCGCCATTGGCCGCGTGTAGAGAGCCGCAGCAATCGGGATTTGCAACCGGCAGATCAATGACCGGCATAGCAGCCGAGTCTGTCGCTTCTGAACCAGGTACATCGACTCGCACTATGGGAATGTCGAGGCCCAACAAAGCTGCGCGCAATGCCAATGTTTTGGCACAGCCAACAACCACGAAGCGCGGCAGATCCAATTGCGTGCGCTGGTGCCATATGGCCAGCGCCAAATCAGGTCCGATGCCCGAAGGCTCTCCCATGGTCAAGGCCAGTGGTTTCGTCACAATTTAAAGCCTGACTATTGGTAAAAGCCTGTTACCGGATTTCAATCACGGCGTCCTGTCGCAGATCACGAATATAACGTCGTGCCAGCAACTGACCTTCCTTGTCCATCATTTCGGTGCGGACTTCGTCCAGCGCGGCAGTGTCGCTCGCGATCTCGCGGATATTGCAGATCACCAGCATTTCGAATCCTTCATCGATCGGGGCAGGTTCAGTTGCCATGCCAACCTGCAGGGAAGCGAGCTTTTCCAGCAATGGTCCTGACAATTGAGACTCGTCGCGGCGGCCGACCGTTTTTACAACGACATCGCGCATGCCCTGGGTTTGCGCAAGAACAGCCTCGCAGCCAGCGATCGTTGGCTGGAATCTCTGAGCCTTTTTCTTGACCGCTGCAGCCTCGGAATCACTCGCGTCTTTGGGAACGATAAAGATAACCTGCTTGAGAGTGAACTCTTTCACCATCCGTTCCATATCGCCCCTTGAACGCGCGGAGGCCAGAACATCGGCTTCCTCAACATTCACAGTACCGCGAAACCGTGCACGAACAGTTCTGGCCCAGGCCAATTCCGCTCTGAGCCGGGCTTTCAAAGCCTCAGGACTGACGCCGTTTTTGCCAAGCGCCTGTCCCAATTGCGCTGGGCTCATTTTGGTTCTGCCAGCAATGCTTGCAAAGGCGCTGTCGACTTCCTGAGGTGAAGGGTTTATGCCGCGCCGTTGGGCTTCCTTCAACTTCAACTTCTCTTCGATCAGTTCTTCAAGAGCTTTGGACCTCGAGCCAGTTCGGGTCGTCAGTTTGAGCAATTTTGTTCGTTGATCAAGTTCATAGCTGGTTATCGGTTCATCGTTGACCAGTGCAACGATTTTGCTTTGCGCCTGAACTGGAACACTGAGCGATACGAAAACGCAAGTCAGCGCTGCAAAAGCAAAGCCGCGAAAGATATTGGGGACAGACAACATGAAAATGTCCTTATGAGTACATCGATGTTTGGTCATATGAACCAAACCTGATTTCTAGCGTGAACATTTGCCATGCAGATTTGGAGAAATTGAGGCGATTCATCTGCGAAGAGAGACTTAATAGGTAGAGCTGGAGCTGTCGCTGTCGTCTCCGCCAATGTCCTGACTGAGCTGACCACCACCGATTGTTTTCAGATTGACGCGCAGATAGATCTGCTGGTCAGTCTCGAGATCGGTGTAGCGGTCATGGGTTTCGGAATAGGTTAGCGATATTGCGAAGCACTCGTCATCATAGGCAATGCCCAGGCTGTCGCTGACGGCACCATTGTTTTCAATATCATAACGAATGTCGCCAAACAGGCGCCAGTTTTCGTTGACCTGGAGTGAGGCGGACCCACGAATCTCTTCGCGATCATCAACGATGCCCAGATTAGGTTGTGCGCCAAAATAGGCATAGCCAATTGAGCCTGCGACAAACCCTCGTTTTCCACTGGCTGTAATTTCTGTACGATTGACCGCAAAGTCGTCTTCATCGAGGCGCACAAAGGCGTCCAGACGAAGGTCATTGGGCGTATCAATCGTAAAACGCCCAATGTAATCGGACCGATCAGATTCCAGACCACTGTCAAGACCTGTTGCGGCAACATCCGGATTGGCAAAGGAATTGGTTCCAAACAGATGGTATGACTGACCCAGTACGGTCCGGATTGAGACGCCATTGTTCAGATTCGCGCGGTGAATCAAACCGATATTGGCGCGCGAGCCACCCTCGATACGATCATACCCGGAGAATTTGTTGACGCTGAACAAATTGGTGTCATCAAACACCAGACTTTGCGCATCTTCATTGGGCAGAGAGCCCAGCTGGTTTTCATTGCTGCGCAATATAATCTGAGCGACCGGCTCGAAACGCTGCGTGCCCCAGGTGTGTTGACTAAGCAGCGGCCAGCGCCATTCGACCCCGGCAAGCGCCAAGCCACGGAAGGCCTCGTCTTCTTCGATAAAGGCTGCCAGCGGTTCATTGTTTTCCAGCCAGAAGGCGTCGCCGCGCAATGATGCAAATGGTGTGAACAGCTGCCCCATTGGGCCAACAAGTGTCTTCTGCCATGTCGATTCAAGAGACAGGCGGGTGTACGTTCCCTTTGGTCCAACGACGCGGCCGGTGGTCGAGCCGTTGCTGCTGCCAAAATCGGTGTTTTCCCGGGACAGGCTTGTGAAATTCAAATCGAATGACAGTTCGCCGTTCAGGACCGGGTCGCCAAAGACGAGATTGTAGTCCAGCACAGGATGAACGATCGCCTGTTCTTCCTGAAAATTGGTTCCAACACTGTCTTCCAGATCCTCGCGCAGGACCCGGAAATGATAGCCGCGCAGATCGAAAAAATTACGCTCGCTCTGACCGGTCAGATAAAGTGTGGAAACCGCTTCCTGAGTTTCGGTATCTTCCAGATCATAATCGCGGGTAAATGTGCGATCACTGATTGCAGTGGCGTCCCATCCCCATTTCCATTGCTGATTGATGTTGAATTCACCGTCGGACTGAACATAGCCACGGAACGTCTGGTCGCCCTGAAGCCCTTCAAATTCGTCCGGGTCAAATTGCGCAATTCCTGCGCCGCGGATGCGGTAGGAACCGGTGATCAGCTTGTGGCGCCATTCAGCGTCCAGCAAAATACCCTGACCGGTGTAGAAGGTCGGGGCAACGGTTACATCGTAATTGGGTGCCAGATTGAAGAAATATGGCGTTGTCAGACCAGCGCCGATTGACTTGCTGTAATTCAGACGCGGCATCAGAAAGCCGCTCTTGCGCTTCACACTCGGATCAGCGTGCGAGAAAAACGGCATATAGGCTATGGGAACACCCATGAATTCCAGCCAGGCGTTCTGATAGTAAATCATCTGTTCTTGCTGGTCATGAATGACCTTGGCAGCTTTGATCTGCCACAAATAGGGGCGCTCCGGCCGATCGGCGCATGCTTCACAGGCTGTGTAGCTGCCCTGATTGAAAACAGTTCGGTTCCCCTCGGTGCGTTCAGCAGATTCGGCACCAAAAGTTGCGTTTTCCGGTGTGCGAATCTGGAGTGACTGGACAAAGCCATCGCGGAAGTCTTCGGTGATATCAACCTGGTCTGCAGTCAGAACGTTGCCGGTCGGTTCGGTAATGCGAACATTGCCCAGAGCCATCATGCGGCCACTGCGCTGATTGTAGACCACACGGTCCGCATTCAGCATATACCCATCATAGACTATTTCAACATTGCCGTCGGCAGAGACTGTTTCATCATCATAGTTGTATATCAGCTCATCAGCCTCAACCAACATTTGGGCTTCCGGGTTGGCTTGCACTCTATCGCGCAAGGCGTCGGCAGCATTTGGTCCGCCGGCTTGCGCTGATGTAACCTGACCGGAAGTGGATTGGGCATGGGCTGTAAACAGGTCTGGCGCAAACCCAGCCGCAAGCGGCAAGGTCAGCGCGGACACGGAAAGACAAAGAGCCAGCTTCAAGCTGATGCCTGAACAGGATCTGAATGTGTTGAAATTTGATCGGCGTGCAAGTGCAGGTCTTCCTTCGCTCACAAATGAAGCGCAAGAATTGCCAATACTATTCTCGGATCGGGCGTTGTCACGCTGCCTCATCCGTCCTCCTGATACAATAAAACAGTTACGCCCAATACAAAAGCAATGAGCGCAGGAAGCCAAGCGGCAAGGGCTGGTTCCAAAAGCCCATTGCTTCCGAAATCCCCAACCAGTTCTGAAAGCACATAAAGCACGAAGCCTGCGCTAATTCCACCTAAAACCATATGACTTGCACCGCCAAGTCTTGTCAATTTTAATGAAACTGTTGCTGCAATGATAACCATTGCCGCAAATAGCAATGGCCGCGCCAAAAGTGACTGAAATTCCAAGCGCATACGATTTGTGTTTAAACCTGCGCGTTGAGCCGCTTCTATCGCGGCTGAAAACCCCCAAAAACTGAGGTTTCCTGTGCTTTCAGCCTGCTGGCGGGCTTGTTCCTGTGTAAAAAAAGTACTCAGGCGATATTCGGTTCTCAACTCGGGTGGAGAATCTGCAGTGGTAACGCGCGCATCATTAAGCTGCCAGTAACCATCTTTCCAATTTGCAGAGACCGCATCGACCTGTTCCTTGAATGTTCTGTCATCATTGAAGACGAGCGCCGTAACGCCAATGAGCGTCAGACCCTTGTTCAAGGAGCGATCTGCCGACAAGATGGACTCGCCATCCTGTCCCTCCTGACGAAACCAGATGTTGTCCGTTCCGGTTTTCCGAAAAGTCTTGCCACTGCTGAATTGCTGCACTTCCATCTGCTTCGATTGCTCTTGAAGCCAAATTGACAGTGGGTTGTAGGCAATGCTCGTGAAAACTCCGATGATCGCAGCCAGGAACAAAGCTGGCTTGATGAATTGCCAAACGGAAACGCCCGCAGCCCGCGTGACAGCAAGTTCAAGCTTACGTGTCAAATTCAGGAATGCGACAATTGATCCAATGAGAATGGCAAAGGGAAGAACCTGTTCCGCGATCGCGGGCGTTCGATAGAGTGCCATCTGCACGCCAAAGAGAAAAAAGAACTCTTTCTGGTCAGACAGATCACGTATGCGCTCGATCAGGTCGACAAGAAATATGATTGCAAAACAAATCAGAAAGACACCGAGAATCGACTTCAGGAAGACCTTCATGAAATACAGGTTCAGGGTTTTGCGAAAGATCATTTGCTGTAGGCTTCCCGGCCCAAACTTTTGGCACGACGCGTTGCAACAAGCCTTTCCCAGATGTCTGCAAGTCGGTCGGCAACCCGTTGTGCAAAATCCAGCCTGACATTTTTCCAAAGCAAGATGAGGCAGATGATTGTTGTGCCAATGGGTATCGCATATAGCGTCACTATGCCGGCAGCGCTGTTTTCTGCCAGGCTTTCAGCGGCAAAACCAAGCCCTCGAATCGATATGGCAAGAGTTGTGGCTGACAGGATGGCAACGCCCTGACCCGTTCTGGTGGTCTGCGGACTGGCCATGAACAACATGGCCACCATGGCAAAACAAAACGCGTAAAGGGGCGCGACAAAGCGACTGTGCAATTCTGCACTCAATTCGCCGCTCCTGATGTTTGCCTCGGCATTGGGATTGAAGAGATCGTCCAGCAGTTCGGCTGTGCTGCGTTCCTTGGAGCGGTAGCCTGCCTTTGCAGTGCGCTCACGGAACTGCGACAAGTCAAATGCATAGCTTTCGAACTCAATGATTGAGGATGAGTTCTGCAGTTTTTCCCGGCGGACGATATTGCCATTCTGCATGACCAGATATGTGCTGGGACCGGTTTCGACCAATGCACCTCTATCTGCGAGGTATTGAAACGATATATCGGGATTGCGCGTGTCACTGATCAAGATGCCACCCAGAAACCCATCAACACTGCGTTCCTTGATATGCACCATCAGGCCATCATCGACATCTGTGAATGCTCCGGGAATCATGATGCTGCTGATGAGATCTGCACGGACCTGTATCACATGGCCACGCAATTGGTTGAGACCCGCTGGTGCCACATAAACGCTTAGAAAGGCTGTGGCTAATGCCACAAACAGGCTGAGCCACAGCAAGGGGCGGGTCACACGCTTGGGCGAACCACCGGCAGCGGCAATGATGACAAGTTCGCTGCCCTGATGCAGCGAGTTCATGGTATACAGGATGGCAATCAGCAGGGCGATGGGAGCAAGCACAACAACAAGGCTTGGTATGGCCAGTGAGGAAATCAGGAGGAACAGTTGCAAGGTCTGACCTTTGGCTGTTACCAGATCAATTTCCCGAAGCGCCTGTGTCATCCACACAATTGCCGTCAAGGTAATGGTGGTCAGCAGAAAGGCAAATAATCCTTTCCACATGACATAACGTTCAATTCTTGCACCAAGCCCAATGTTCATTTTTGCGTCTGTAATCTTCAAATAGAGGTCTTATCGAATGCGTCCCACACAGGATCGTCGAGGGTCAAGCAGCTTTCACCGAACTGGACCCTGCCAACCATATTTAGCCTGAAAGTTTAGCCAGTAGGGCTTGTTCGACCTTAACATTTGTACCACTTTCCCGTTAACCGCTGATCATACTTCTGATTTTGCCCGCAAAAAGGCCGCGAATCTGAAGTCTTGGTCAGTAAGTCATTAATCTATCAAGGAAGTCCATTTTATGTCCCACCTGTCTGACGTCACTTTTCATAAAAAAATTAGCGGGTCGCCAAAAATCGTGGTGACGGTGTGCGCGGATGATCTTGCGCTGCCGGCAATGCTTGTTGACGGTCGGGCGGATTTGCAGGCTTTTTTTGAAAAAGCGGCTGGTGCTACCGGATTTGACGGGACACATGGCAAGACCATTAATCTGGTGACGCCAGGCGGAGCCGAATTTGATCGCCTGATAGTCCTTGGGCTGACGTCAAAGGATGATGACGATGCAACGAACTGGCTGAATATTGGTGGGCAGATGATGGGCGCCCTGTCGGGTGACAGCGCTTCCATTGTTCTTGGTGAGGTTGCTGCGGCCGATATGTCGTCATGTGCCAAAGGGCTTTATCTGCGTAGCTACAAATTCAACAAATACAAAACCAAAGAAGATGACGACAAAAGCAAGGTCAAATCTCAAAAAATCGGCATTGTAGGAGTGGCTTTTGAGGAGGCGAAAAAGCTGTGGACCACAGATCGGGCGGTTGCCGATGGAACGATATTCGCCCGGAATCTGGTGAATGAGCCCGCTAACATTTTGACTACAACCGAGTTTGCCGAGCGCCTCAAGGAATTGGGCGAACTTGGTGTTGACGTTCAGGTTCTGGATGAGAAGGCTTTGGGCAAAATCGGCATGCATGCGCTGCTGGGCGTTGGGCAGGGGTCTGCCATGCCATCCAGAGTTGTTGTGATGCGTTGGAATGGCGGCAAAGCCAAAGATCAGCCTCTGGCCTTTGTCGGGAAAGGCGTTGTGTTTGACACCGGCGGAATTTCCATCAAGCCAGCCGGTGGCATGGAAGACATGAAGGGCGATATGGGCGGCGCAGCAGCTGTATCCGGTTTGATGAAGGCGCTTGCGGGCCGGAAAGCGAAAGCCAATGTTGTTGGTATCGTCGGGCTTGTGGAAAATATGCCAGATGGCATGGCACAGCGTCCCGGAGACATTGTGACCTCTCTTTCAGGCCAGACGATTGAAATCATCAATACAGATGCTGAAGGACGTCTCGTTTTGGCGGACCTGCTGTGGTACACGGAAGACACCTTCAAGCCCAAATTCATGATCAATCTTGCAACCCTGACCGGCGCCATTATCGTGGCGCTGGGCAATGATCATGCAGGCATGTTCTCAAATTCCGATGACCTGTCTGCAAAGCTCTCAATGGCCGGAGAAGCTTCCGAAGAACTGGTCTGGCGCATGCCGCTGAGCAAATCTTATGACAAGCTGATCGACAGCAAATTTGCCGACATGAAAAACACGGGTGGTCGCTGGGCAGGATCCGTGACTGCAGGGCAATTCCTGAAGCGTTTCGTCCGGGATGTCGACTGGGCTCATCTGGATATTGCAGGGACAGCGATGGGATCTCCGACCACGGATATCAGCCATTCCTGGGGGTCCGGCTTTGGCGTGGCTTTGTTGAATCAGCTTGTGGCTGATCAGTATGAGAACTGATCGGCAGAGCAGGTTTCCGGTCAGATGATGCAAGACAAGCAAGGTGTGCTTTAGTGGCTGAGGTTCTGTTTTATCATTTGCAGGCCCAGCCACTGGAAGAAGTTCTGCCGGGCCTGCTCGAGCGGTCGCTCGCGCGCAATTGGCGTGTGGTTGTTGAAAGCGGTGCGCCGGAACAGCTTGAAGAGATTGACAATCTGCTGTGGACCTATCGGGAAGAAAGTTTTCTTCCCCATGGGCTCGACGATCATGAATTTGCCAGCGAACAGCCCATCTTGTTGACGAGCACGGACGCGAACGCGAATGCCGCGCACATCCGATTCCTGGTTCATGACGCTGCTTTGCCAAGTGATCTGAATTACGTGCGGGTGGTTCTGCTGTTTGACGGTCTTGATGAGGTGTCGGTGCAAAACGCCCGACAGCACTGGAAGGCGCTGAAGGGCACCGACCATGACCTCACCTATTGGCAGCAAAATGAGGCAGGGCGCTGGCAGAAGAAAGCCTGATGCGGCGTGCCATGCCCAAGCAGTTTTGAGCTGTTTTGAAAATGCTGTTATTTGGCGCGACGATATAAATTCGTCGTGTTATCGTTTTCAGGGAAATTATCAACAATACGGTTCTGACAGATGTTTTTGAGTGTATTTGATCTGTTCAAGATTGGTGTCGGGCCGTCCTCATCTCATACGATGGGGCCAATGGTTGCTGCACGTCGGTTCTTGATCGAGATTCGCGATGGTGACTGGCCACGGCCAGCCAATGCGCAAGTCGACCATGTGACGGTCAGCCTGCACGGTTCTCTCAGCTTTACCGGCAAGGGACACGCCACCGACCGCGCCATCTTGCTGGGACTGGCCGGTTTTGAGCCAAAGACCCTGGATCCGGAGCAGGCAAAGGCAGCAATTGCAGAGGTAAACTCTTCGAAAAAGGTTTCACCTCAGGGGTTTGGAACGTTTTTTTTCGACCCTGAATCCGATCTGGTTTTTGACTATGGTCCCGCCTTGCCACAGCACGCCAATGGGATGATTTTCAACGGTTTTGACAAAAATGGACTGCAATTGCTGAAGCGGAGCTATTTTTCGGTCGGTGGGGGGTTCGTGCTGACCGAGGCCGAAATGGATGCTGCTACACGCGCAAAGGGCGGCGGTGTGCCAGCCGATGATGCTGCGGAAGCGGTGCCATATCCGTTCCGGTCTGCCAACGAAATGCTCGCCATGGGCGCTGCAAGCGGGTTGTCGATTGCCGATATGAAGCGCGAGAACGAGGTCGCCAACAGCAGTCCTCAGGTGTTGGACAAAGGGCTCATTGAAGTCTGGGCAGCGATGTCCGACTGCATGGACCGGGGACTTGCGGGCGATGGGCAATTGCCGGGCGGGCTGAAGGTCAAGCGCCGGGCGCGGGAAATTCATGACCAGTTGGTTGCAGAAACCGGCAGTAATGCGTTTCATCCCCATAAGGTTATGGACTGGCTGGGGGTTTACGCCATGGCTGTCAACGAAGAGAACGCTGCCGGAGGCAGAGTTGTCACTGCGCCCACTAACGGGGCAGCTGGTGTGGTTCCAGCCGTCATTCGCTATTATCTCGACCATTGCATCGGCGCGACAGAAGAAGGGGTCAAAACCTTTCTGCTGGTTGCAGGCGCGATTGGAGGCATCATAAAATATAATGCGTCCATCTCCGGCGCTGAAGTTGGCTGTCAGGGCGAAGTCGGGTCAGCCTCGGCCATGGCTGCAGCTGGACTGTGTGCGGTTCTTGGTGGCAGCAATAAACAGGTCGAGAACGCGGCTGAGATAGCTCTGGAGCACCATTTGGGTATGACTTGCGATCCAGTTGCCGGCCTTGTTCAGGTGCCGTGTATCGAACGCAACGCTCTGGGTGCTGTGAAAGCCGTGACCGCTGCCAGCCTTGCGCTGCGCGGCAGTGGCGATCATTTCGTACCGCTGGACACCTGCGTGGAAACCATGCGCCAGACCGGGCGCGATATGATGGATGAATACAAGGAAACCTCAAAAGGCGGGCTGGCGGTAAATCTTGTCGCCTGTTGATGTGGTAAAATGATACCGTTTATTCAAATATCTGCAAAATAACACCTTTTTTGCATCGATTCTGAAAAACGTGTCTTGACCGGTGGCGTCTGCTCGGCTAAATCGCGCCCATCGAATTGCGGCTCACAGATCGGGCCGTTTATGATTTTGTGACCTGAGGCCTATCGTGCCGGGTTACGTCTCCACCGGATTTGAGCTGAACATATGAAAACATATTCTGCAAAAGCCAGCGAGATCGAAAAAAACTGGATTTTGATCGACGCTGAAGACCTTGTCCTTGGTCGCCTTGCTGCATTCGTGGCAACGCGCCTGCGTGGCAAGCACAAGCCAACCTACACACCGCATATGGATTGCGGCGATCATGTTATTGTCGTGAATGCTGAGAAAGTCGCATTCACCGGCAAGAAATTTGAAGACAAGGTTTACTATTGGCACACCGGTTTTCCCGGCGGTATCAAACAGCGCACGGCGCGTGAGATCATCGAAGGCCGTTTTCCTGAGCGTGTGGTTATGAAAGCTGTGCAGCGCATGTTGCCAAGTGGTCCTCTTGGCCGCCAGCAATTGCGCAATCTGAAAGTTTATGGCGGGTCTGAGCATCCTCATGAAGCACAGCAGCCTGTGACAATGGACGTCGCGGCAATGAACACCAAGAACAAGAAGGCCTCCTGATCATGGCTGAAGAATTGCAAACTCTTGAAGATCTGGGCAACGTCATGGATGCGGACAGCGAAGCTGTTGAAGCGGCTCCTGTCTATGTGCAGAAACTTGATGAACATGGCCGTGCATATGCCACTGGCAAACGTAAAGATGCGGTTGCACGTGTCTGGCTCAGCCCGGGCGCTGGTCGCATCACTGTGAATGGCAAGCCATTTGATGGGTATTTTGCCCGTGCAGTGCTGCAACTGGTGGTACGTCAGCCGCTGGTCGCTGCTGATCGTGATACTCAGTATGATATCAATGCAACGGTTGCTGGCGGCGGTCTGTCCGGCCAGGCTGGTGCAGTGCGCCACGGTATTTCCAAGGCTCTGACCTATTTCGAGCCTGTGTTGCGCGGTACTCTGAAACAGGGTGGGTTCCTGACCCGCGATAGTCGTGTTGTTGAGCGTAAGAAATACGGTAAGGCGAAAGCCCGTAAGTCTTTCCAGTTCTCCAAACGTTAAGACTGAATTTTACGGAACTGAAAAGGGCGGCCATGGGTCGCCCTTTTTGTTGTTTGATGCAGAATTACTTTATTGCTGCAACGGTGCGAGGTCGAACAGCAGGACATCAGCATTGCGGCCCGCTTCCAGCACGACAGAACCGCCATTGGTGGCGGCACCGTCGCCTTCATGGAGCGCTTCGCCATTCAACGTGAGTGATCCGGCGGCCACCTGCAGCCATAATTTCCGATCTGGCTGTGCGGTATGATCAATCCGCTCGTCGCCATCCAGATGAGCGGCGTAGACCAGCGCATCCTGTTGCACACGAATTGAACCGTTCGAACCATCCGGTGAGAGGATGAGCGCCAGTTTCCCGCGCTTGTCGAGGTCTTTTGCAGCCAGAGTTTCGTATCGTGGTGTCACATTTTGCGCGTCCGGTATCAGCCAGATTTGCAGGAAATGCACAGCATCATCTGCAGACGGGTTGAACTCGCTGTGTGACACGCCGCTGCCAGTGCTCATATATTGGACACCACCGGCCTGCACCACAGAGCCGTTGCCCAATGTGTCCTTGTGCTCCAAAGCACCTTCCAGGACATAGGAAAAGATCTCGAAGTTCTTATGTGGATGGGTCGGGAAGCCGCCATTGGCTGCAACCCGGTCGTCATTGATCACCCGCAGTGATTCATAATGGACGTGGTCCGGATCATTGTAGCCTGCAAATGAAAAACTGTGGGCGCTTTTGAGCCAGCCATGGTCAGCGATGCCGCGTTCGTTCGCGCGCCGGATGGTGATCGGATTGGTTGTTGTGGTCGACATTGTCTTACTCCTTGTTGGATTGCGATTGAACCTGATCTGGGGTGTAGCGCTCCGGTTATAAATGGTAATCAATGTAATAAGACTGTTTCTTCTTGGTGAACAAATGAGTGGTTCTGTTTATTGGTGAACCAACCATGCAAACGCCGATTTGCGTTTTGCACGCATACGGCGTATCTGCAGCCAAAATCGTTTGCCAAAATATGGAAGAACATCATGTCGGACAGAAAAATCAGAGTGGGTGTGTTGGGTGCCTCCGGTTATACGGGCGCCGATCTGGTGCGCCTTGCTGTGCGACATCCGAATGTGGATGTCACTGTTCTGACTGCAAATTCTCACGCGGGAAAGCCGATTGAGGATGTGTTCCCACATCTGCGCGGGCTTGGTCTGCCAGATCTGGTGACGGTTGAAGAGGCGGACTGGTCAGAGGTGGATGCAGTCTTTTGCGGATTGCCACATGGCACGACACAACAGATCACCAGTTCTGTCCTGAAGACACATCCGCATGTCAAATTCATTGATATGTCGGCTGACTTCCGGCTGCGCAATGCAGATACCTATCAGCAATGGTACGGCATCAAGCACCAGGCACCCGAGTTACAGCTCGAGGCTGTCTACGGGCTCAGCGAGCATTATCGGGATGAGATTGCGAAAGCGCGTCTTGTTGCCTGTCCCGGTTGTTACCCAACGGCTGTTCTGACGGCGATGCTTCCACTGGCTAGTCAGAACCTGATTGATGCCAGCGAAATCATTATTGATGCGAAATCTGGCGTGTCAGGGGCTGGCCGTGGTCTGAAACAGAACACGTTGTTCTGCGAAGCAGGTGAGGGGCTGTCCCCCTATGCTGTTGGCACACACAGGCATGCACCGGAAATCGAACAGGAAGTCGGCAAGGCCTTTGGCTCTGACGTAACCGTCAATTTCACGCCGCATCTCATTCCCATGTCACGGGGAGAATTGTGCACGCATTATGTGCGTTGCATGGGGGATACGACTGCTGATGATCTGCGCGATGCGCTTTCCAGATTTTATGCCGACAAGAGTTTTGTAACTGTGCTGAAGTCAGGTGAAATACCTGCAACGCAACATGTGCGCGGCTCGAACAATGTGCTGATCGGTGTGTTTCCAGACCGGATTTCGGGTCGTGCCATCGTTATTTCGGCGCTGGATAATCTGGTCAAGGGCTCTGCCGGGCAGGCTCTGCAGAACTTCAATTTGATGTTTGGCCTGCCGGAAGTGACCGGACTTGAGCAGGTTGCCCTCTTTCCCTAGAGCACTGTAAGGTGTTTTGAGCGGCACAATCACTTGACTTTCATGCTGTCTCATGTGTTTTTCCGCCAGAGTTTGAACCATTATCAGCGGCCTTGTGGCCGCACAGAATTTCAGGACATAAAATGCACCGTTATCGCACCCACACATGTGGCGCTCTTCGTTTGTCTGATGCCGACCAGACTGTTCGTCTGTCAGGTTGGGTTCACCGTGTGCGTGATCATGGCGGGTTGCTGTTTATCGATTTGCGCGATCATTACGGATTGACCCAGATCGTCGTTGATCCCGATTCGTCAGCCTTTTCGATGGCAGAAAGCCTGCGTGCCGAATATTGCATTCGCATCGATGGCGCGGTCAGGGCGCGTGATGCCGACACGATCAACCCGAATCTTGATACCGGTGAGATTGAAGTTTTCTGCGTAGAAATGGAAATCCTCGGTTCTGCCGAAGATCTGCCAGTGCCGGTGTTTGGTGAACTGGATTACCCTGAAGATACCCGTCTGCGCAATCGGTTCCTCGATCTGCGCCGTGAGACGCTGCACAAGAACATCATGACGCGGACGAAGATCATTGCGGACATGCGGGCGCGGATGGCTGGCGAGGGCTTCAACGAGTTCCAGACGCCTATCCTGACTGCTTCGTCTCCAGAAGGCGCACGTGACTTTCTGGTGCCGTCGCGTCTTCATGACGGCACATTCTACGCATTGCCCCAGGCACCTCAGCAGTTCAAGCAATTGCTGATGATTTCCGGCTTCGACCGCTATTTCCAGATTGCGCCATGTTTCCGCGATGAGGATCCGCGCGCTGACCGTCTGCCCGGCGAGTTTTACCAACTCGATGTGGAGATGAGCTTTGTCACGCAGGAAGATGTGCTCTCAACAATGGAGCCTGTTCTGCGCGGCGTTTTTGAAGCCTTCGCCGAGGGCAAGCTCGTCACCCAGGAATTTCCACGGATTCCATATGCAGAATCTCTGCGCAAATATGGCAGTGACAAGCCTGATTTGCGCAACCCGATCGAGATGGAAGCTGTCACCGAGCATTTTGCAGGTTCCGGGTTCAAGATTTTCGCTGGCATGATCGAACGCGACCCAAAGGTTGAAGTCTGGGCAATTCCAGCGAAAACCGGTGGCAGCCGCGCGTTTTGCGACCGTATGAACAGCTGGGCACAGGGCGAAGGCCAGCCCGGGCTTGGCTATATCTTCTTCCGTATGGAAGGTGACGAAGTGGTTGGTGCCGGACCCTTGGCCAAGAATATCGGTCCTGAGCGTACCTTGGCTTTGCGCACTCAACTTGGTCTTGGCGACGGTGATTCCGTGTTCTTTGTGGCCGGCGTTCCGTCAAAATTTGCCGCCTTTGCCGGCGCTGCACGTACACGGGTCGGCAGCGAGCTTGGCCTGATCGATGAAAATCAGTTTGCGCTGTGCTGGATTGTCGATTTCCCAATGTATGAATGGGATGAAGAAAACAAGAAAGTCGAGTTTTCTCACAACCCGTTCTCCATGCCGATGGGCGGTCTTGAGGCTCTGGAAAATCAGGATCCTCTGACCATCAACGCCTATCAGTATGACATGGTGTGCAACGGTTTCGAGATCGCGTCCGGTGCCATCCGTAACCATGATGTCGAGGTCATGAAAAAGGCGTTTGCCATTGCCGGCTATGCGGAAGACGTGCTGGAGGAGCAGTTTGGCGGCCTCTATCGTGCGTTCAAGTTTGGTCCGCCACCCCATGGTGGCATGGCTGCTGGTGTTGACCGCGTCGTGATGTTGCTGGTGGGTGCCAAAAACCTGCGGGAAGTGACATTGTTCCCGATGAACCAGCAGGCACAGGATCTGTTGATGGGAGCTCCGGCTCCCGCAGCACCCAGCCAGTTGCAGGAATTGCATCTGCGTGTGATCCCGTCAGCCAAATCCTGATACACGCTTCCTGCTTGGGCATTTAAATAGTCAAAGAGTGACTAGTTCGGAGTTTGTTCCGAGCTGTCACTCGAACTGTCTGGCTTGTTCTGAATTGTAACGCCAAGCAATGCCAGTAATTTGCGTGGATCGCCACGCAGCTGGCGCTCAATGTCTGCAATCGCCACGCCAGCAGCATCTGGCTTCAATTCCACGATCAGGCCGTCCGGGTCAGGCAGGAACGCCTGCAAGGCGGCTACAAGCTCCTTCTGGAACCTCTGGTTCTGCAAGACAGCAACCAAAAATGGCAGTGTGGCACCGACCTGGCCCCGCAGCACATCACCTTTGGTGTTGAGTTTTTCCGCCTGCGCGTCAAATCCGGCTTCAACGACACCATGATTGTTGAATGTGATCTGCGCATCCATCAGCTTGCCCTTGCGAAGGGTGCTGCTGGCCTTGGCAGGGTCGGCAAAAGGCGAGGTGGTGACATCTTCAATCCGTGCGGCCATCTGAAGCCGGCCCAGATCCTGAATGTCGACATCCAGCTGTTCCAGTGTCAGCGTCTGCTTTGATGCATTGTATTGCAACGTCAAAGACTGATCGAGCTCAAGTGTGTCGGTCTCCATTGTGCGCAAAATGCTGGTCAGTCGACCAAGCAGGCCTGTGCCGTCGGGAATGAGTGCCGTTGGCACGCGAAGTTTTTCCAGAGTGACTTCCACCGCATTGGGGGTGCCAGACGCATCAGTCCTGGTCTGCAGGTCCAGCGTTTGAATGCCAGCTTCCAATGCAAGTTCCTGAAGACTGGCATCAAAACCATTCAGAAACACCGAACTGATTGTCGGGATCAGGTCTGCAGTTGATACCTCGCCACCATCCATCTTTTCACGCAGAAAATCCTTGTCAGGAAAATCAACATCCTTGACGGTTGCACGATGGACATGCACCGCTCCAAGGTCGGTCAGGCTGGCGCGAAAATCCTGCACATCGGCCTCGGCAAATCCGCCAAGAGATGCCTGAGACAGTCCCATCGATCCTACTGTAAAATAATCGATCCCCAGAGCCTGGGTCTGGAGCTGCTTGAGTTCCAGTTTTTCGATGTCAAATGCCGAAGCTAAATTCAACAGAAAAGAGCCTACTTCGGCGTTTGGCACCGCATCGATCCCATTTGGACTTTTGGCAACCGTGATCAGATGAGCCTTGGTGGTCTGATCCAGAGGCTCAAGCGCCAGATTGGCCACTTTTACGGCGTCAATGGTCAAGGTGAGGCCACCAATCGAGACCGCATAATCACGGACGGAGAGGCCTCCCAATATAACTTGTCGGGAGTTCCATTGTGTTGTCGGATCCAGCAAGGATGTTATTGCATCCATGTTCAGATCTGTGAAAACTGTGTCCTGAAAGCTTTCACTGAGGATGGGCTCCAAAGGCGGGCTTAACGACAATGTGCTGGAAATCTGCCATTGACCGATCCGCCGATCCCGAACATCAGACAGAACATTGTGCCGGTATATGCTTTCACCCAGGAGTTCTGTGTCTTTCTTGGTCGAATAGGTGCGTACGGAGAGCTTGGGAATTGTTACGGTACCAGCCTGAACGCCAAGAAGCTGTGCCAGAAACTGGCGTTGGCGTTCAAATTTATCAACTCCGCTGCCGGTTGCACCAAGGCGGGCGATGTCGAGACGGGGAAGGGCCGCTTTCTCAACCACAAGGGTCTCGGCAACAAACTCCATCTGGCCCTGCTTGATGCCAACGTTGTTGAGGGTCATGCTGCTTGCCAGTGCGACAAAATCACCGTCACTCAGACGCGGGCTCTCCAGAACCACCTTGCCAATCTCTACACTCAAATCCAGACCGGGCACTTCCAGGGACATGCCATCAATTAACAAAGCGCCATCGACTGATCTTGTTGAGATATAGCCGATGCTGGCTGTAGCATTGCCAAAACGCGTAATCTCCCGCACCCAGTTTTGAAGTGAATGGTAAATTGTGCGGGAGAAAATGCTGCCAAGCGATTGCGAGGGGAGATCCCCCGAATTTTGTGCGTGCAGCGGTGCAATGCCAGCGGCCCATGTCGCAGCAAGGACGAGCAAAACACTTCGGATGACCGTCATTCGCTCAGGCTCCTTAAGCGCTGGTGGCGCTATTTATTGGCATTGATCGACAATCCCAGCAGTTCGACAACCGTGCCGGGCGCAGATGTCAAAGCTGCAAAGACCTGGATGAAAGGCGTCGGTTTGTCAGGTGCCATCAGGATGGTGAAATTCTGAGGGTCGCTCAGGAATGCGGTAACAGCGTCCGCAACCTGCTTTTGAAAAGCATCATTTTCCAACACGGCAAGGAAGAAGGGAAGAGCGCCGGACAATTGGGCTGCAAGCGCCTCTGGCTCAACACCCATTTTCTCGGCCTGCGCTGACAGCACCCGACCTGCGAGCGAATTGTCATCGACCTGCAGGTTCAGACTGCCGATGCTGGCTGTTGCGATAATGGCTCTTGGATCGAGAGGAGAGGCCATAAAGCTTTGCGGAATGCCGCCGATAGCGGCTTCCACTGACAGGGCGGCAGTGTCGTCACCGGACAGCAGAAAACGCTCCACTGTCAGCGTTTCATCTTCCGGCGCATAAGACCCTTTTGCTGACAATGACAGATTCAATTCCTGGTAGCCAAGTCCGACAATGTCCCGTTTGATGCGGGAATCCGGAAAATCAGCAATCTGGATTGAAATGCCTGCAACCTCCACTTCGCCAGCAACTGGAATGCTGTCATTGTTGATGTCGGCGATCGTATCAACAGAGGCGATGGTCACCAGACGGCTCTCAGCATTTCCACCAAGACGGATGTCCTTCACCGTGGAGGTCTTGTAGCGAAACCATTGACTGACGGCGCCTTCAACGATTTGGTCTGCGGGCTGAACGGTGACGTTCAGCGCAGTTGCGGACGCGACCGATCCCTCGGCTCTCCGAGACTGCAATATGATGCCTTCGGTGGTGATGCCTTCTGCGCTGAAACCACCATCAGACAGAATTTTCGGCCCTTGGATCCGCGTTTCGTCGATGATGATACTGGGGCGTTTTGCCTTGTCGCGCGTCAGGGTCACATTCTCCAGCACAACAACATTATCGGCTTCTTCAAAGCGTGCAGATTCATAGGCGAATGTGTCGCCGCTGACCTTTGACATGGTTGCGACCAGTGTCTGACCAATTGTTTCCGCAATATCTGATTGCGCGGCGAGTTGGCTGCTTGCCAGCACCCCGATAGCTAGAGCGACGACGGGGGGGATTGCCGAACGGAACGAATAGATCATGAAGCTTCTCTCTGCTTGCCTCTGCAAATGGCCGATATGCCGGTCATCTGGCTATGTTGGACTGACACATGTTTTCGGTCCACTGGGACCCCACATGCCGGGTAAATTTCTTGAGGCAAAGTGCCTGGGGAATTATTTTGTATTTGGAATCATAGAATGGTTCAACTTAACAAACGGCACTGCGGCTTTGGCAAAAAAAAGGCCGCAAACCAAATTGCAGCCTTTTTAACATCAGAGCCGGATTTTTTATTGATTGGCTTCAACGGCCACGCCCAACAAATCGGGAACAACTTGAGGAGAACTCATGGCCGCCCCGGCAATTTGAGCAACTGGAACCGGATTTTCCGGAGAAATTGTGATGGACAGGGACTCAGGATTGTCGAGGAATTCGGTCACTGCATCGGTCACCATTTTGGTGAAGTCCGCATTGTTGATCTGCGCCAAGGCAAAGCCAAGTACGAAGGGTGCCTGAGCCTTGAGTTGGCTTGCATCCTGACCCGTCATCCTGGCCGCAAAATCCAACCCTTTTTCAAAGATGGAGTTGTTTGAGAAACTCAGATTGGCGCTGCGCAGTGTCGCGGTTGCCATCAGGCCCTGTAGTTGCTCGGGGTCCCGCAGCATTTCATCGACCATGCCACCCAGATATGCAGAAAAATTGATGACGCCCATATCCTGAGCATCAAAAGACATGGTCGTCAGATCAAGCGTTTGACCCGCTGCGTCATAGGTCGCATCAACCGCGATATCAAGAATGAGGTGCTGATAGCCAGAAGCATCCATGAATGCCTTGGCTTCGTTCTCCATAATGCTTGCCGGGATTGAAAGATCGACGATCGTCAGGGTGCCTCGTCCGCTGATCCCATCATCAGCTGTATAGTCAGCCGAGCTTTTGACCAATGCGACAGTGATGGGAGCCGAACCCTTTGGAATGGCATTTATGTTTGCGAATTCTGCTGAGGAGTATGTGACATCTTCCCAGGATTCCGGATCATCGGCGTCAACATCCAGTGAGGGAATGGAAAGACCTTTGACCGTTGCACGGCCGACAAGCACCTGCGTATCGGCATCAACCATCTCAAGACCGGTGGCCGTGATGTCTTGTGCGCCGAAACCTGCGGTGTTTGCTTCGTCAAATCCCTTGACGGAAACGGTCGCAAAAGTTCCGGAACCATCCTCATCGCTGACTTTGAAGTTGAGCACGGTGACGACGTCATCAGAAGCATCGTAGACTGCACTTTGATAGGAGGCCTGTGATCCGGTCAGGGCAATCATCTCAACCAGACGGTCTGCGACAGCAACAGGGTCTGGTGCTGAGAAAGCTGAGCCGGTGTGGAAGATGGTTGCGGCCAATGCCGCGTAAAGCACGACGTGCCTGAAAGGTTTCATAAAATTCCTCCTTGATAGAAATACGAAAATATCAACCCAAAAGTGTCCGCATCCTAGTTGAAGGCAGTCGACAGGGCTCGCTTCAGATCATCTTTGGTGCTCACATTTCTGTGATGCTGATTAGTGTCAGCACCCTGAAAGCGTCTTTTTTCCCATACTGGGTCTATCTGATAATAACAAGCATCCGTATCGAGCGATGTGTGAAACAGTGGCCGAAGCAACGACATTTTGCTTAAAGTCTTAGGTGTTTTTGGATCACACGAGAGTTCATTTCGAAGCTTTTCCACTCATGCCCTTCGCAAACGGGCTGCCAATCTTACGCTATCAGTGTGCTGAAGCACCGTTCTGATGGTCCGGTAAGCAAACGTTTACGGCCATTCTGCTAACTTGCAGCGAACAATGCACCGGATTGGGAATAATGAGATTCTTTAAACGAATCAGACGGCGACTGTTTATCAGTCTGGCGGCAGTGGTGATCTTTGCCGTCATTACATTGTTCCTGTTTGAACGAACGAATTCACAACTGGAGAACAAGACGCAGCAGATGCTGCATGAGGAACTTCTGAGTATCGGTCAAATGCTCATCGACACGTTTGATCAGCAAATTGCACACGCGATCAATCAAATTGAGCTGTCAGGCCTGGAAAAAACAGAAGGTTGTTCGCAGCGTTTCTTCGGAATCAGCCGCTTTCTGGTGGGTTCGCTGGACCATGTTCAGGACATAGGTTTCATTTCATCAGACGGTACGATGCAGTGCTCAGCCTTGCGGTCAAGTCGTCCCGTCGCCGGTTTTTTGAAACCCTGGAGCCTTGAAGCTCCCGCACTGTCCCTTGCCGTCCTTGAGGATGCCGAACTGGAACGCCGACCACTGGCTGTGATTATCAACAAGGGATTGAACCAACGGTTTGTTGTGCGGTTTTCTCCATCTGTTTTACCAGCGGTCGTCGGTTCAACGCCCGTCAGACCGTTTCTGACTTATGATGCATTGTTGACCAGCGGTGATCGTTGGATCTTCAAGGAATACAGTCACCTGCGCAAACTTCCTGTGAGCCAGGTCACACGACAGGCTTTTGATCTGCGTGGTTTGCCTGATCGGTTCAGCCATTCAATGACGTCTGAAATTTTTCCCCTGATCATTTCAGTGTCAGCTGACGTTGAGGCGCTTCTGGTTTTCTATTCCCGTCTTGGCACCGGCACCATCTCGCTCGGGCTCTCGGCGGGATTTGTCATCCTGATTTTGCTGTTGATTCTCGGTTGGCGTTCAGGACGGTCAGAAACGGATCAGCTAACAGCATTCGATGACGGCGAATTTATTGCCCATTATCAACCGGTGGTAGATATGGGCAATGGCAGTATTTTGGGCTGTGAAGTGTTGCTGCGGTTCCGGACCAAAGACGGGCGGTTTATCCAGCCAGCATCTTTCATTGCCTATGCAGAGACAACCGGGGCGATCATGGACATCACGCGCAACTTGCTATTGCGTGTCGCTCGGGAACTTGATGAACTCTCAAAGGAGTTTGGACACCTGAAAGTCGGAATCAATCTGACCGGAAAACATTTCGAAAACATGACGGTTGTTGATGAAATTCAGGAGGCTTTTGGCAAGAGCCATACGTCCTTCCAACAACTGGTTTTCGAATTGACAGAACGCCATCCGGTTCAGGATTTCGAGATGGCCAGAATGGTAATTTCCGGGATTCAGGAACTGGGCGCAAGTGTTGCGCTGGATGATGCCGGAACCGGCCATGGCGGCTTTTCCTATTTGCAGAAACTCGGGCTTGATGTGATCAAGATCGACAAGATGTTTGTCGACAGCTTCAGCGAAGATGTCACCACCATGACGATCATAGATATCATCGTCGAGTTGGCGAAAAGTCTGGATATGGGCATCATCGCCGAGGGCGTGGAGAATCAGGAGCAGGTGAACGCATTGCGTAAACTTGGCATTTCAGCCGCACAGGGCTACTTCTTTGCCCCGGCACTGTCCCCTGAGAAATATATTGAACTGGTCAGAAAATCCCATACTGCAAAAGACAAGTTCGCGTTGTTTGAAGCGACTCGAATTTCACAGACCAAGAGAATCCGTCCTGTCGGAAATGCGACCGAGGACACCGCACCGACCGAGGGACAGCTGGCTAAAGCGTCCTAGAGATTCTGCCGGCATTGCAGCCCCTCAGCTGATTCACACCATTTACCGATGGAATTCCTCCGGCGCAGTGCCAATGCGTTGTGTTGATCCTTCAAATCAGTGCATAACAGAGGCACGCGTTTTTACCTTACCGCATTGCCTGCATAGGAACCCAAAATGGCTGATGGAGACACTTCCAAAAACAAACGATCCGCAAATGCTGATTTTGATCAGAATGCTCTGTTTTATCATGAGTTTCCAAAACCAGGTAAGCTTGAAATTCGAGCGACAAAACCGCTGGGCAATCAGCGGGATCTTGCGCTAGCCTATTCTCCCGGTGTTGCGGCACCCTGTCTTGCCATTGCGCAAGACCCATCAACGGCCTTCCGTTACACTGCCAGAGGCAATCTGGTTGGTGTGATTAGCAATGGTACAGCGGTCCTTGGGTTGGGCGCGATCGGACCCTTGGCCTCCAAACCGGTGATGGAAGGCAAAGCGGTTCTGTTTAAAAAATTCGCCGGGATCGATGTGTTTGACATTGAAGTCGACGAAACCGGTGTCGATGAGTTTGTCAATGTTGTGCGCGCGCTGGAACCGACGTTTGGCGGCATAAACCTTGAAGACATCAAAGCACCGGAATGCTTTCAAATTGAACGTGCCTTGCGCGAAAAGATGAACATACCCGTCTTCCATGATGATCAGCACGGGACGGCGATTATTGTCGGCGCTGCTGTTCTCAATGGTGTGGAACTGGCGGGCAAGAAGCTCGACGAGATCAAGCTGGTTGCATCCGGTGCAGGGGCGGCGGCACTGGCCTGTCTCAACCTTCTGGTATCGCTTGGTGTTCAACGGAAAAACATTTGGGTAACCGACATTGAAGGCGTTGTTTATGAGGGCCGGGAAGCTCTTATGGATGAGTGGAAAGGGATATTTGCTCAAAACACGGACGCCCGGACGCTGGATGATGTGATCGAGGGCGCAGATGTGTTTCTGGGCGTTTCAGCGGGTGGCGTTCTGAAGCAGTCCATGGTCAGGCGGATGGCAAGCAAGCCCTTGATCATGGCGCTTGCCAATCCCAGTCCCGAAATCATGCCGGAAGAGGCATTGGAAGCGTGTCCAGATGCGATGATTTGTACCGGCCGGTCCGACTATTCGAACCAGGTCAATAATGTGCTGTGTTTCCCCTACATCTTCAGGGGGGCACTGGATGTTGGTGCCACCGTCATAAATGAGGATATGAAACATGCCGCCGTGCGGGCAATTGCCGCCCTTGCGCGCGAGGAACCAACGGAAGTGGTGGCCCAGGCCTATGGCGGGGAATTACATACCTTTGGTCCACAATATCTGATCCCGTCTCCCTTCGATCAGCGTCTCATCATTCGCATCGCGCCTGCCGTCGCGAAGGCTGCGATGGATTCGGGTGTTTCAACCCGCCCGATAGACGACATGCATGCCTATCGAGATCGTCTCAGCCAGTTTGTGTTCAAGTCCGGCTTGCTGATGAAGCCAATCTTTACCGCGGCTCAACAGAACCTGAGCCGCATCATCTATTCCGACGGGGAAGATGAACGCATTCTTCGGGCGGCACAGGTGCTTGTGGAAGATGGCATTGCGATCCCGATTCTCATTGGACGACCCAGTGTGATGGACAGCCGCGCTGAGCGCTTTGGCCTGCGGTTTCGTCCGGGACGAGATTGTGAAATCATCAATCCGGAAGATGATCCGCGCTATCGTGATTATGTTGATCTGTTCTTCTCGAAGGTTGGGCGCAAAGGCGTAACCAATGATGCGGCGCGTACGATCGTGCGGACCAACAATACGGTCATTGCCGCATTGGCACTTGAACGCGGTGATGCTGATGCCATGATCTGCGGTCTGGAAGGGCGCTATGACAAACATGTGCGCGATATTCGCAATATTATCGGCTTCAAGGATGGTGCCCATGATTATTCAAGTCTCAGCCTGATCATCAATGGCAGCGGCGGATATTTTCTGACAGATACATATGTCACTGAAGATCCGTCCGCGGATGAAATTGCTGAAATGACAATCCTGGCAGCACATCATATCCGCCAATTCGGTATCGACCCGAAAGCGGCGCTGTTGTCGCATTCGAACTTTGGGTCGCGCGATACAGCTACCGCCAAGAAAATGCGCGATGCATTGGCCATTTTGCGGCGTATGGAGGTGGATTTCGAGGTGGATGGTGAAATGCATGGTGATGCAGCCTTGTCCACTGTCATGCGCGAAAGAGCGATGCCGGGAAGCCCCTTGAAGGGGGACGCAAACCTGCTGGTGTTCCCGACCCTTGATGCGGCAAATATTTCACTTAATTTATTGAAATCAATGACTGACGCGCTTCACGTTGGGCCAATATTGCTGGGGTGTGCCAAATCAGCACACATCGTCACACCTTCGGTAACATCGCGCGGTATCGTCAACATCTCAGCGCTTGCGGCGGTAGAAGCAAATTCCACCACAGCATAACACCCAAGCGGCCCTCATTATCTGGAGTATTTATGACCGATAAATCGGAAAAGGACTGGAGTGATATTCTTCTGATGCCGGAGCCGATGAGCGCCTTGGTAACGATGAATGTCGATGAGGCGGTTGATCGCCTGGTGGAAATTTATGATCGCAATTCCGGTTTCATCCAGAGCCATTTTCGTCAGCTGCTTGAAGATGGTGTGCCCAGTGGCCGGGTGAGGGCATGTTACCCTTTCGCGAGACTGACCACCACCCGCTACACACGGCCTGACTCCCGCTCATCCTATGGATTTGTTGCCGGTCCCGGGACCTATCAAACCACATTAAGCAGACCGGATCTGTTTCGCGATTACCTGACAGAGCAATTCCACAAACTGATTGAGAGTCATGGGGTTGGCATAGAAATTGGAGAAAGTGATTCACCCATTCCGCTGCATTTCGCCTTTCCCGAAGGCATGCATGTGGAAGGTGGGCTCTCCCAGCGACTGGATGTGCAACTGCGTGAAGTGTTTGACGTTCCCGATTTGGCGGTCACCGATGATGCCATTGCCAATGGTGAGCACGAAACGTCGCCCGGAGCACCATTGCCACTGGCGGCTTTTCCGGCACAACGAGTCGATTATTCCCTGCATCGTCTGGCCCATTACACAGCCACAAGCCCAACTCATTTCCAGAATTTCGTGCTGTTTACAAATTACCAGTTTTACATCGATGAGTTCTGCAACCTGGCCCATGAGATCATGAGAAGCGGCGAGGGCGAGTATGAGTGTTTCGTGGAACCTGGCAATGTGCTGACCAGACTGGGTGAAGAGGTGCCGTGCGCGGGCGTTGCTCCGGGTCGGTTGCCACAAATGCCTGCCTATCATCTATGCCGCAAAGACCATACTGGCATTACCATGGTCAATATCGGCGTTGGGCCATCCAATGCGAAAACCATTACCGATCACATCGCTGTGCTGAGGCCTGCTGCATGGCTGATGCTGGGACATTGCGCCGGATTGCGGAATTCTCAGCGGCTTGGTGACTATGTGCTGGCTCACGGCTATGTGCGTGAAGATCATGTTCTGGATGCAGATCTGCCGACTTCAGTTCCGATTCCGCCACTTGCAGAAGTGCAGGTAGCACTTGAACAGGCGGTGGCGGAAGTCACCGGGCTGACAGGGTATGAATTGAAAAGCGTGATGCGCACAGGGACCGTGGCCACCATCGATAATCGAAATTGGGAATTGCGCGACCATCGCGAGCCCGTGCAGCGTTTTTCCCAATCCCGGGCAATCGCTCTGGATATGGAAAGCGCGACAATTGCTGCGAACGGATTTCGGTTCCGCGTTCCTTATGGAACACTTTTGTGCGTTTCGGACAAGCCCTTGCATGGCGAACTCAAGCTGCCTGGAATGGCCAGCGAGTTTTACAAGCGGCAGGTTGCCCAGCACTTGCTGATCGGCATCAGGGCTGTCGAGAAAATGCGTGAGATGCCTGCAGAAAGATTGCATAGCCGTAAACTCAGAAGCTTTGCTGAAACAGCATTTCAATAAACTGAATCTGGCTTTGAATTCAGTTTCGAATTTACTGAGACATAAAAAAACCCCGGCGAATTCGCCGGGGTTTTTTTGTTATTTGTTGCGGCGCCACCATCCGCTGCGCTTGGGCGCGGCAGGTTCTGGTGTTGGTGGCTCAGGCGCCAGTTCAACCGACGGCACCGCATTGCTTTCCGCAATCAGTTCAACGGGCACTTCCAGCGCCGCCTCTGTCGCATCATCGGCCATGATCTTGCCAGCGCCATTTGACCGCTCTTCGGACGCACTCTCTGCAGCCACATGTGTGGTCTCTTCAAGCACTGGCTCTGCAGGAGACTCTGCTTCCGCTTTAGCCGGAGATTCCACTTCAGGTGCAGTCTCTACAGCAATATCAGCTTTTTTTGCTCTGGGTTTGCGGACTCTGCGGGGCTTGGGTTTTGGAACCGCTTCCTCTGCCGCTTCTTCTGATGCCGTGGCCTTGCTTTCCGGTGCGTCTTTTTCACCAGCCGTTTCGTCAGAGGTCTCCTGGTCAGACGCTTCGGCACCTGTATCAGCCTGGGCTGCTATTTCAGTGCTTTCAGCATCTCCCGTTTCTGACGGAGCCTGGGTTTCTGCATTGTCCTCACCGTCACCCCGTTTGCGACGGTTACGGCGGCCACCGCGTTTTCCACGACGGCGTTTCTTTGGCTGGCCATCGGCGTCTGCGTCGCCATCTTCATTGTCTTCTGCGCCATCATCATTGCTTTCGCTGGCCTCGGACGTTTCTTCAGAGGTCTCTGCAGCATTGTTGTTGGCAGCGGTATCTTGCTGACCATTCTGCTCGGAATTACCGCCACGCTTGCGTCTACGCCGACGCCGTTTGCGCTTTGGCTCTTCTTCCTGTTCGACTTCTTCTGCTTCAGCCTCTACCTCGACTGCATCATCCTCATCATCGTCCTCAGTTTCAGGCTCGATGCTGTCGACGCTGACCAGAGCCGTTCTTGCCGCGGGCGTCGCCCGTGCTTCTGCGCGCTCACCTTTTTCAAGTGTGAAGCCTTGCATGGAAATGGAATTATCGGCCTCAACGGTGATCTGGACACCAAAGCGGCCTTCAAGTTCTGCAAGATTGCTGCGCTTCTGGTTCAGAATGTAAAGCGCGACTTCAGTGCGTACTTTCACAGCAACATTGTTGCTGGAATGCTTTGCCAGATGATCTTCCAATCCACGCAAAACCTGCAAGGATATGGAGGCGGGAGAGCGGACATATCCGGTTCCCTCGCAATGGTCACACACGACAGTTGTGCTTTCCAGCACACCGGTCCGAATGCGCTGACGCGACATTTCCATCAATCCGAATGGTGAAATGCGTCCGACCTGAATGCGTGCCCTGTCAGATTTCAGACAATCTTTCAGTTTGCGTTCAACAGCATTGTTGTTGCGACGTTCATCCATGTCAATGAAATCGATCACAATCAAGCCAGCCAGATCGCGCAATCGCAATTGACGGGCTACTTCTTCGGCGGCTTCCAGATTGGTCTGAACCGCGGTGTCCTCGATATTGTGCTCTCGGGTGGATTTTCCCGAGTTCACATCTACCGACACCAAAGCTTCCGTTGGATTGATGACAAGGTAGCCACCGGATTTCAGGGTCACCTGAGGTGAGAACATGGCATCCAGTTGGGGCTCAATTCCAAACGCTGTAAACAGCGATTTTTCGGCCCTGTAGAGTTTCACATTCTTGGCGTGGCTCGGCATCAGCATTTTCATGAAGTCTTTGGCTTCACGATAGCCTGCCTCGCCGGCGACCTGAATTTCGTCAATGTCCTTGCTGTAAAGGTCCCGTATGGAGCGCTTGACCAGACTGCCTTCCTCATACACCAGACAAGGTGCGCTGGATTGCAATGTCAGGGTGCGGACGTTTTCCCAAAGCCGAAGCAGGTACTCAAAGTCACGCTTGATTTCCGGCTTGGTGCGGTTTGCACCGGCCGTGCGCAAGATCACGCCCATACCGGCTGCAACATCCAATGAGTTTGCAACTGTTTTGAGACGTTTGCGATCTGCCGGATTTGTGATTTTACGGGAAATTCCGCCGCCACGCGCGGTGTTCGGCATCAATACGGAGTAACGGCCAGCCAATGACAGATAGGTTGTCATTGCAGCGCCCTTATTGCCGCGCTCTTCCTTGACGACCTGAACGAGCAGGACCTGACGCCGTTTGATGACTTCCTGTATCTTGTACTGGCGACGGCGGGGACGACGTCTTTCAGGAACTTCCTCAAGTGCATCCTCAGCGCCAACCATCTCGATATCCGACGTGTCTTCGCCGTCACCGGATGATCCATCACTATCAGCATCCGACTCATCGTCGGCTGATACTTCCAGTTCTACGCTATCGTCTGCATCAGAAGATTGTGCGACAGTTTTGCCGTTGGCTTTGTCTGAGGACTGACCTGACTCGTCAGAGTTGTCCGCTGACTGGGCATCAGAACCCTCGTCAAAGTCTGAATCGTCGCTTTCTTTCGCTTCGATTTCGTCGGCTGCTTCCTCATCCAGAAGTGCCTGACGGTCTGCGATCGGAATTTGATAATAGTCGGGATGTATTTCGCTAAATGCAAGGAAGCCATGGCGATTTCCGCCATAATCAACGAACGCCGCTTGCAGCGACGGCTCGACCCTTGTTACTTTTGCGAGATAGATATTTCCCCTTAATTGAACTCTGTTTGCAGCTTCAAAGTCGAACTCTTCGACTTTGTTACCCTTGACGACTGCCACCCGGGTTTCTTCCGGTTGGGAGGCATCGATAAGCATTTTATTTGCCATTGATGTTTTTCTCCGCAGGCTGGATACCAAGCGCGGTGCAGGGCGCAATAAAGCGTTCCGACTGCGGGCAAGGCATAGCCTGGTGTTGTGCTTGAAATGCGTGAAATACGTTTCGGAGAGGGCAGTGCGGCGATCAGCGCCAAGCGCGACCAGGTAAAGACCTGGACAATGGAAAGCAGAATGTCATGCATCCTGCTGTATCCTGCTTCGCAAGCCGTATCTGCGATTGTTAGTCTCACCCGAAACGGAACCTTCAAATTGATATGTACACGGCAATATATAGCCGTGTGAGGAGTGGGCTCACTCTTCACAGATGACGATGTCCGCTTACCGGAAACTCGTTTAGCCCTTTCGGCGTTGCGTTTTCGACAAAATTCGACCTGAGGTCGATTGTCTTGCCGGTATGCATCGCCATCCGAATGTGTGCGCCCTGTTACCTTAATAGGTTTGACAGCGCATTTAAGCAAGCGTCTGTTTTACAAAACCGTGTCTTTTGACATGTCTTTGATTTTTGATATCCAAATACTAATTTAACTCAATCCGTTCATATTTGTGGTGTTTCATATACACTTCCTACACCTTTCGCCTCATTGGCTGAAATTATCACGGGATAGACAGAGCCGAATGTCACAAAACTGCAATGATCCATTATTGAGAACTCCACTGGGAGGGCACTTATTTACTGTGTTTGTGCTTGTCGCTGTCGCAGTGGTTTGTCTGGCCCAAAGCGCCGTGGCTCAGGTTTCTGCTGCCCCGGTCCGCACAATAGATGCACGCGCTGCCGGGAACCTTGAACGCACACGGTTTGTCATTGACCTGGAAGAGGCCGTTGAATTTGCTGCCTTCACGCTTGCAGACCCGTATCGCGTTGTCATCGATGTTCCTGAACTGGATTTTTCCGAACTTGCTGAAAACAGCAGGGACGGGCGCGGTCTCGTTGGCACATTTCGGTATGGTCTCATTGCCAAGGGTAAGTCCCGCATGGTGCTGGATCTCACCGAACCAGTGAATATTGACGAATCTTTCGTTCTGGAGTCGCTGGAAGGGCAGCCGGCGCGCCTTGTCTTTGATCTGGTTCCAGCCAGCAGGAAAGAGTTTCTTGAAGGTGTCGGCAAGCTTAAATCAGTTGGAAACTTGCCAACCAAGGCACCGCTCGCCTCGGTGCCGACACCTAAAGGCCCGGGCAAGATGGTTATTGTGTTGGACCCCGGGCATGGCGGCATCGATGATGGTGCGATTGGACCTGGTGGAACCAAAGAGAAGGATCTTGTTCTTCAATTTACCATGGACGTTCGCGATGCTCTGAAAAGGCATGGCGGTTTTGAAGTCCTGATGACGCGGGATGATGACACATTCATTGCTCTTGATGAGCGGGTGGAGTTCGCGCGTACAAATGGTGCGCAATTGATGGTGTCGATTCATGCAGACACAGTGACACAGGCCTATGTCAGCGGCGCGACCGTGTACACGTTGGACGAGACAGCCTCTGACGATTTAGCCAGAATGCTGGCCGACAAGGAAAACCGGTCAGATACAATTGCCGGGGTGGAACTGGCCGACAAGCCTGATGAGGTTGCTGATATTCTGATCGATCTGGCGAGACGAGAAACCAAAAACCTGTCCATCTCTTTTGCCCGTCGATTGCTGGGAGACATCAAACCGGCCATGAAACTGAACAAGAATCCGCGCCGGTCAGCCGACTTTCGCGTTCTGACGGCACCTGATGTGCCTTCGGTTCTGGTTGAGCTGGGCTATTTGTCGAATTCTGGAGACGAAAAATTACTGGGTTCGCCCGAATGGCGCAAAAAAGTCGCGGCCAGATTTGCAAGTTCGATTGAGACTTTTTTCAGCCGGATGTCGAAAAACTCTGGGTGATGCATTAAGCGTGATGCTGATATTTGGCGTCTGATCCGAGAAAAAGCAGGTATATTTGTAATATATCTGTCACACTGACTGAAAAATGGCTGCTGCAGTACCTGACAGCCCATTTTCGCCCAAATTAGTTGAAAAGACGTATATTTAGGGCTGATCAAAGAATCATGATGAAATGCATAAACCATCGAAGTGTTCTCAGTACGTGGATACCGGGTTTGCTCTGGATACAAGGAAAGTTCGTGCAATGAATGGCGCAGGCAACCGCCGTCGAAAAAGGGCGAAACGATCAATGTTTGCAAAAGTTTTTGGCTTTCTGTTCACGTTCGGAATAGTGGCTGCACTCGGTGTCGGAGGGGTCGCGGCCTATTTTCTGACGCAATATTCCGAAGAATTGCCGGATTACGAGGTGCTGAGCGCCTATGAGCCACCGGTGATGACACGGGTGCATGCGGCCAACGGCGTGCTGATTGCGGAATATGCCAGAGAGCGCAGGCTGTATCTGCCTGCAGCTGCCATTCCGGATTTGATCAAAGCGGCTTTCCTCAGCGCTGAGGACAAGAATTTCTATCGCCACAAAGGTGTGGACTACGTCGGCATTGCCACAGCAATGGCGCGCAATGTGCAGTCATTGGCCAGTGGTCGTCGGTTTGCCGGTGCTTCGACCATCACCCAGCAGGTTGCCAAGGTATTCTTGTTGTCCAGCGAACGGACAATGACGCGAAAGCTGAAGGAAGCCATGCTCGCCCTGCGGATTGAGCAGGCCTACACCAAAGACAAGATCCTGGAACTCTATCTCAATGAGATTTATCTCGGTCTTGGCTCCTATGGTGTTGCTGCAGCCTCGCTGAATTACTTTGACAAATCAGTCCATGAACTGACTCTTGAAGAGGCTGCCTATCTCGCGGCTCTTCCCAAAGGACCCAACAACTATCATCCGTTCCGGCAGACCGAAGCCGCCATTGAACGCCGCAACTACGTTCTGGACCGGATGCATATCAATGGCTACATCACCCCTGAACAGGCTGAGGCAGGCAAGGCTTTGCCGTTGCAGGTTCGTCTTCGGGAATATGGCTCACAGATTTTTGCCGCCGACTTCTTTGCCGAAGAAGTCCGACGGGAACTGTTCGACATCTACGGTGAAGAGAAGTTGTATGGTGGCGGTCTATCAGTCCGCACAACCCTGAACCCGAAGACGCAGGTTCAGGCGCGTGCAGCCCTGCAAAATGGCCTGATCAAATTTGATGAATCTCGTGGCTGGCGTGGTCCCAAGACCAAACTCGATCTTTCTGCTGCTGATGATTGGGGCAAATTGATCGGGGAGATCGAGCCGCTGTCCGATGTGCCGGAATGGTTATTGGCGGTTGTCCTTGACGTAAACGCTGAACAGGCGACTCTCGGAATTCGGCCAGATTCCATTCGTTCTCGCGGTTTGTCTGATGACCGTAAGACAGGTGTCTTGCCGCTGAAGTATGCCAAATGGGCCAAGTGGTCGGTTGGCGAGCGCAAGGGGCGCGCCATCAAGGGTGTCACGGATGTCGTGTCGGTTGGTGATGTCATTTTTGTTGAGCAGGTTGCGGATACGGATGCCACCTATCGGCTGCGCCAGATTCCCGAAATCAACGGTGCTATGGTGGTCATGGACCCGCATACAGGCCGCGTAACGGCGCTGGTGGGTGGATTTTCCTACGATGCAAGTGAGTTCAACCGGGCGACGCAAGCCAATCGCCAACCCGGTTCCTCCTTCAAGCCGATCGTCTATGCGACTGCGTTGGACAATGGCTACACACCGTCCTCTGTGGTGCTGGATGCTCCAATTGAAATCAGGTCAGGCGGCCAGCTCTGGAAACCTCAGAATTATGGCCGTAACTTTCTCGGACCTTCGACTTTGCGCACTGGTATCGAGCGTTCCCGCAATGTCATGACCGTGCGACTGGCTCAGGATATGGGCATGCCACTGATTTCCGAATATGCTCGGCGTTTCGGTGTCTATGATGATCTGCAACCAGTATTGTCCATGTCGCTTGGAGCTGGAGAAACAACGGCCATGCGCATGGCCGCTGCGTTCAGCGTGTTTGCCAATGGGGGTCGCAAGATCGAGCCGACCCTGATCGACAGGATACAGGATCGATTTGGCAAGACGATCTTCCGGCACGATCAACGGATTTGTGAAGGCTGCGATGCAGCGTCCTGGGCCGGGCAGGAAGAGCCGATTCTAATTGATGAACGTCTGCAGGTTCTGGATCCCATGACTGCGTATCAGATCACCTCCATGATGGAAGGTGTGGTGCAACGCGGCACGGCCACGGTTGTTCGCGAAGTCGGTAAGCCGATTGCCGGCAAAACCGGCACGACCAATGATGAGAAAGACGCGTGGTTTGTTGGCTTCTCACCGGATCTGGTGGCCGCTGTCTACATCGGCTATGACAACCCGCGCAGTATGGGACGTGGCGCAACTGGTGGACAATTGGCAGCTCCCATCTTCAGAGACTTCATGATGGAAGCGCTTGCAGATACGCCTGCGGTGCCGTTCCGCTTGCCACAGGGTCTGACGCTCATTCCGATTGATCGCAAGACCGGCTTGCGCGCCAATGGCGGCAGCGAGGGCGTCATCATGGAAGCTTTCAAACCCGGTACGGCGCCACCGGATGATTATTCCATTATCGGTTACAGCGACAATCCGGGCCTTCCCCTGACTGTTGCACCGGAATCGGATCGGGCTGTTATTTCCGGGACGGGCGGGCTGTATTAGCCTTTTCACAGGACAGTCATCTTGAACTCGGCGCGTGGGTCATGCATAAGCCCACGCGCTGACACTTTTCGTTTTGCCGACTTTCAAATCCGGAGTTTTTCCTATGCGTGCTGAAACGCAGCAATTAGTTGATGACATCGAGCAGGCACTCACCCTGCTAAGGAGGCATCTTTGACTGGGATAATGCCCGGATTCGCCTCGCAGAACTGAATGCGCTGGTTGAAGATCCCAATCTTTGGGATGATTCAACGCAGGCGCAGAAGATCATGCGCGAACGCCAGAATCTTGATGATCAGATCACTGGTATTCTGGATTTGCAGACCGCTGTTGCGGATAATCTTGAATTGATAGAGATGGGTGAAGCCGAAGGTGATGAAGAGATTATCGCCGAGGCGGACAAGGCCATTGCTGATCTGAGTGAAAAAGTCCGAGGCCAGCAGATACGGGCAATGCTATCCGGTGAAGTGGATGGCAATGACACTTATGTGGAAATTCACTCTGGAGCCGGTGGCACGGAAAGCCAGGACTGGGCGTCCATGCTGTTGCGCATGTATACGCGCTGGGGCGGCCGGGACGGGCGCAAGGTCGAGGTGATTGAAATACAGGACGGTGAAGAGGCTGGCGTAAAGGCCGCCACCATTCTGGTTAAGGGCGCTGATTCTTACGGCTGGCTTAAAACTGAATCCGGTGTGCATCGCCTTGTGCGTATCTCACCTTATGACAGCAATGCCCGGCGTCACACCAGCTTTGCCAGTGTTTGGGTCTATCCGGTGATCGATGATTCGATTGAGATCGACATCCCGGATTCCGATGTGCGTATCGATACATATCGCGCCTCGGGTGCTGGTGGCCAGCACGTGAATACAACCGACTCCGCTGTGCGGATTACCCATCTGCCCAGTGGTGTTGTTGTTCAGTGTCAAAATGACCGCTCTCAACACAAGAACAAGGCGACTGCCTGGAGCATGTTGCGTTCTCGGCTCTATGAAGAAGAAATGAAAAAGCGGGAAGAGGCGGCCATGGAGGAAGCCTCTTCCAAATCCACCGTAGGGTGGGGGCATCAGATCCGGTCATACGTCTTGCAGCCCTATCAGCTGGTCAAGGATCTACGAACCGGTCATGAGAGCACCGACCCGCAAAAAGTTCTGGATGGTGGCATTGATGGGTTTCTGGAAGCATCACTGGCGCACCGTATCAAGGGTGGCGCCAGTGCCGAGATTGAAGATATCGAATAGTCGACCTACAGATTTGGAATCTGCTTGCCTGCATCAATGAATGGCTGTGGATTGCGAGCCTTGCCATTGTTCCTGACTTCGTAATGCAGGTGAGGCCCGGTGCTGCGTCCGGTGCTGCCGACCTTACCGATCACATCGCCGCGCTTTACGGACTGTCCGGCTTTGACGGTGATTTTGCTGAGATGGCCGTAGCGCGTGGTGAGACCGTGGGCGTGACGCAGTTCAACCAGATTTCCGTAACCACCAACACGGCCCGCACGCAACACCTGTCCGTCTGCTGTTGCCAGAACAGATGTGCCCGTGGACGCGCGAAAATCAACGCCGGAGTGAAAGGCCGCACGTTTGCGGAAGGGGTCGATACGGCGTCCGAATGTGCTGGACTTAGTCGGGTTTTTCAAAGGAACTGCGATTGGCAACGCCTTGGATAGCTTGCGCAGTCGGGAAATATCCTGCAACTGCCCGTCTATGCGTTTGGAGGCGGCATTGAGCGCGTTTTCGTCAAACTCTGCCGGGATGAATGGACCGCCAATGCCATGTGCTTCGGCCGGCAATTTCAATTTGATCGGCAATTCCTTGAGGGCGCTGAGGTAAGCGTCATGTTCGTCCGTTATTGCGACAGCAACGGCTTGAACCGAAACAGCATTTATCTGTTCCATTGTATCAAGGTCTGCTTGAAACTGATCTATGCGGCTGAATGGGTCGCGCAGATTTGATTCACGCTCAAAATCTTCGAAGGTGTCCGGAAAGGCATCCAGAGTGCCGTTCAACCCGCTATCCATCGGCACTTCCGAACCACCGATGGCGGTCTCGTCACCGCCCAGTGAGACGTCACTGTCAGCCAGCAGCGGCGCGCTGCCCGGTTTGATGACCGGAAGAGGAGCTGCTACGGCGGCAACGCGAATGCCCATCTTTCTGGCATTGTCGATAACCGCTGCCACTCGTGCATGCCGAGTTGCGTATTGGTTTTGACGATCTTCCAGCTGTGCCATTTCATTGGCCAAACGAATTCGCTCTTCCGCTGAATGATCCTGAATTGTTTCCATCGCTGTTTGAAAACGTTGGAACTTGGCTTCGTAAGCCTGACGCAATTCAATTTCCTGAACCGCATTGCGGGACAGCAGATCATCGCGTTCAAACAGATAGAAGGCTGCTGCGACATTGAACAATGCCAATATCAGCAATGTTGTTACAGCCCCACTTAAAACCCAAGGCTGGATAGCCATGACAATTGTTTTTTGGCCAAAACTGAAAATAACACGTTTGGCCTTTCGTTGGTCCGCAGGCCGGGACCCAGGCTTCTTGACTGTATTGGACATTACACCACTCATACGCAACTCTAACTGAATCTATTACGCACAGTTAAGGTTAACGTCGGCTTTCCAAATAAAGAACAAGTCGTTAATTCGAGGAAATTGCTGTGGATATGTATCAAGACGAATTGCAAATTGCGTTGCTGGTGCCCGTTGTGTTGCTACCACAGGGTGAACATGTGGTGCTGATCAAGGCATCGCTTTGTCGGCGCAAGGCGCGCCGACTTGGTGTTGATCCGTCTTTTCCAGAATTACAGGGAAGAGAGTGAATTGGTATCTACAGTGCTTTGGCCGCTTCCAGGACCGCGTCCACATGGCCTGGAACTTTCACTTTTCGCCAGATTTTGGCGATGTTGGCATCTTTGTCGATGAGGAAAGTGGATCGCTCGACACCCATATATTTGCGGCCATACATGCTTTTCTCGACCCACACACCGTATGCTGACAGGACGGTTTTTTCCTCGTCAGAAGCAAGGGTCACATCGAGATCGTGTTTTGCGATGAACTTGTCGTGTTTTTTGACTGGATCGGGCGACATGCCGAGGATCGATACATTGAGAGCCTCAAAGTCAGCTTTTCTTGTGGAGAATTCCGTGGCTTCCCTGGTGCAACCGGATGTGTCGTCCTTTGGATAAAAGAACAGAACCAGCGGTTTGCCATTTTGCTCCGACATAGAGAAGGAACCCTCTGCATTGGTCGGCAAGGTAAATTCCGGAGCCTTTTCACCTTCTTGTAGGGTCATAAACTGCCTTTCTTTGGTCTTGTTTAGATGCAAATTGAATTTGCTGTATGTTGGGGCTAAGACACAGCAAAGAGTGGGAGACAAGGGATCATATCAGGCGGTTTGATTCATCGGAATGGCGCCTTGTCCTGATTTTTGGGAATTCCACTCCATTTTGTGCCAAACCTTTGCTTTCAAACCGCAAATGGTACTTTTTCAGATAAGGTCGAGAATGCGTCTTCGAATCGCCATCCACCGGTTGCAGGTTTAAACCGTATTCATGAATTTGGACCATCAAAAAGATGAAGATGAGCGTGCCGTAGACACGACAGATGACGCTATCGCTGTGTCAGATGACCCAATGCATCCGGAACCGGCTGATCGTGAATCTGAAGTCAGTTCAGTGTCCGCTGCCGAGAACAGGTTCTGGCTGCGCAAACGCATTATAATTCCAGCCGTCTTTCTGGTTGTTCTGTCAGTTGCGGTTTTTGCTGCCTATCTCAGGCTGTCGACAAATCCGGTGTCTCTGCAGTTTCTGTCTGACAGGATCATCCAAAGCACCAAGGCGATTCTGCCCGAAGATGTGTCGTTCGAATTTCAGTCAGTTTCGATTGTCATTGATCCTCTTCGCGGCCTTGTGACGCGTTTTTCTCAACCGCAATTGAAAGATCGTGATTCAAGGCTTTCTGTTTCCGGAAAAAGTCTGTCCTTCGGTCTGCAGGCTCTCGATCTGCTGCGTGGCCAGGTTCGCGTCCGTGACATCGAATTTGATACGCCATCATTTGCACTCCAATTGACCAGTGAGACGCAGCGCGCTTTCAGTCGACTGAACTTGTCAGAAAATGCCGAAGGCCAGTCTGAAGTCGTCACTCCTTTGGCCCGTGTGGGGAACAGGCTTTTCGATCTGCACAAGGCGGTTGAACGGGTCATCAATGTCTCGGAAAATGGCGGCCTTGAGGAAATTACTATTATCGATGGTTCGGTTGCTGTTGCAATGCAAGGCAGTGACAAAAGAGACTACTGGAACATAGGTTCTACCGTTCGCATACGCCCCGATGAAAACCAACTTTCCGTGCGCGCTTCCGGGATCGGTCGTGGAGGTGCCTGGCGGTTTGAAGGCGATGCGATGCCGGTCTCCGATGGTCTTGGGCACGAGGTGACGCTGTCTTTGAAAGACATTAACTTGCCTGAATTGCTGCCCGCATTGGGACGTGAGAATTTTTCCATCCGCAGCGATGCGCCCGTGACGATTTCGATGCGCTCGAAGTTCGTTGATGAGAACCCAGTTCCGACGGCTTCCTTCGACGCAGAAATAGGCAGCTCCTATGTGTATATCGGTCAACAGGATGTAGCCCTTCTGGACAAGGGAACCATCTCGTTAATTTGGTCGCCAGAGTTGAATGCCATCAGCATTGAAGAGGCGAGCCTTCAATTTGGCGGCACCGTGTTGCCATTTGAGGGATTTGCAAGACCGTCTGAGAGCAATCCATCGAATGAACTGGATATAAGGCTGGTTTCGAGGAACTCGATCCTGGCTCCCAGAGACGTGCCAAATACACGACCGCTTCCGCTGGAACTTATTGGGGTCAAGGCGCGCTTTGACATTTCTAGCCGTTATCTGACGCTTGATACGTTTGAGCTGCGAACGGAACTGAGTACGATCATCGGTTCGGCCAGTGTCGATTTCCAGTCGCGCTTTCCCTCGGTTGCAGGTGCCTTTTCCTCGAACGCAATTCCCTCCAGGGATCTGAAACAGATTTGGCCTCCGACATTGGCCGGGGGGGCCCGCCGCTGGTTCATCCGCAATGTGAAAGGTGGCGTCATTGATGGCGCAGACATTTCGCTTGCCATTCCAAGTGGACTGGTGGGCAATCGTGATCCGAACAAGCAGTTTCCTGAAGACGCGATTGCTGGAAATATCGAATTTTCCGATGCAAAAATACGTACATTTGGCGGCGTGCCGGATTTGAGTGCGCAAAGCGGGCGGGTCACCTTTGACAAGCTTGGCATGACAGTATCGGTTGAAAATGGCAGTGCGGTCAGCCCCAATGGGGAAACAGTCGATGTGCCATCTGCAATTTTCAGATTGCCGGTTCTTGGCCCGCGCAACCCGGCGGCTGAAGCGACGGTTTCGATGATTGGCGCTGCGCGCGATCTGGCGGAAATCTCTGATGTTGATCCATTGGGTTTCATGACCAAGCGGGGTGTGCCGCCCTCTGCCATCACTGGACTTGCAGTGGCAGAGGTCACGTCGAATTTTCAGTTGAGCCGAAAAATTGATCCGGCAGAGGTCCACACTGTTGCAACTGTTCGATTGTCCGATTTCTCCAGCAGTGCGTCCATTCAAGGCCGGCTTATTTCGGATGGAGATGTGGTGGTTGTCATTGACGGCGGCGGGACCGTTGTCCAGGGCTCTGCAAAGCTTGATGGAATTGCAGCAGATGTTGATCTGTTCCTGCCCAATGGGGACGCGCTTGGTTCACGAACTGACATCCGATTGGTGGTGAACGACAGTCAGCGCAAGAAGATGGGCATTAATCTGGGTGATATGCTCACCGGACCTACGCCCGTCGCTGTCGGGAAGATTGATGCTCAGGGACGCCGCACTGTTTCGGTCGATCTGACGGATGCGCAGGTCTCCTTGCCCTCTTTGGGCTGGAGCAAAGGCGTTGGCATCACCGGCAGGCTGGATTTCCTGATGGAAGACACCGGCAGTGGGCAACGTCTTGAAAATGTCAGACTGACTGGTGACGGGTTCTCTGCAAAAGGCGAGGCGACGATTAGTTCCGCGCGGGGACTGGAGCGACTGAAGTTGAGCAATCTGTCCCTGCGCCGTGGAGACAGAGTCGCTGTTGATGTGCGCCGGGCGTCGACCAACGCCTATATCATCAGTGTCAATGGCCAGCAGATTGATGCACGCGGATTGATCAGAGCGATCAAGAACAGTTCAGCCGCCTCGGACGATGATGGTGGGAGCACGATCCGCTACGCTATTGATGGAGATGTGAAAACTCTGGCCGGATTTGGCGGGGAGAAGATCTCAGGTGCAAAATTCTCATTGCAAACCGACGGGGGTGTTCCCTCGGCGCTTAAATTCTCCGGGACTCAAGGTGGGAACTCCGCAGTCAATGTCACTATCGAGGGGGGAAACGGTACATCTTGGCTCAGTGTAAACGGCGAGGATGGTGGTGCCCTGATTTCGTTCCTGGATATCACCGAAAGTGTTCAGGGTGGCATGCTCAGCGTGTCGGCCTCTCTCGGCAAGGATGATTCAGCAACCGTAGGACAGGTGTTCTTGAGCAAGTTTCGGGTTGGGGGTAGTGAAAACCTTGATCAGCTTGCACGCAGTGTGCCGGGCGAAAACGGGCGCACAAGTGTTTCTCCCGGGGTTCGTGTTTTTGAGCAGGCGCGAATGGATTTCACATTGCGCAATGGCCGGCTGGTGATTGATGACGCGCAAGTGCGGGGGCCGGCTATGGGCGTTACGCTGAATGGCAGCATGAACCTGAAAGAATCCCGGCTGCGCCTGAACGGTGTCTATGTGCCCGCATATGGGCTGAACAATGCGTTTTCACGCATCCCGATTTTTGGAACCATTGTCGGCGGACGGCGTAATCAGGGCCTGTTGGGGGTGACTTTCCGGGTCTCTGGAAGTCTCGATAGTCCATTGCTCACCGTCAATCCCATATCCGCTATTGCGCCCGGGATTTTCAGACGGATATTCGAGTACCGCTGATCCTGCGGTGCTCGAATAAACAAGAGACGCTCTATCTGACTTTCAACAGGACGTGTTTCTTCTTGCCGAGCGAGATCTTGACAACCCCCTGGTCTGACAGATTATCCGGTCCGATGGTTCCGCGTTCATCTGCAAATGCAGTATCATTGACCTTGACCGCGCCGCCTTTGACATGTCGCCGTGCTTCGCTGTTGGAGGTTGCCAGACCGGCAGTGACCAATGCTGCGAGAATGCCCAGATCATTCAGATCAGATGCCGCCAGTTCGACAGTTGGAAGATCTGCGGAAATGGCACCTTCTTCAAACGTCTTGCGCGCGGTTTCCTGGGCTTTTTCAGCTTCTTCGCGTCCATGCAGCAAGGCCGTTATTTCTGTTGCCAGAATTTTCTTTGCTTCGTTCTGCTCAGCGCCTTCCAGGGCGGCCAGCTTTGCCACTTCGTCCAAAGGCATGGTGGTGTAAAGTTTCAGGAAACGCTCGACATCAGCATCTTCCGTATTGCGCCAGTATTGCCAGAAATCATAAGGACTGAGCATCTGCGGATCGAGCCAGACAGCTCCGTTCGCGGATTTGCCCATTTTTGCACCCGAGGAGGTTGTCAGCAAAGGCGAGGTCAGTGCGTAGAGTTGCGGCGCATCGAGCCTGTGCCCAAGGTCGATGCCGTTGATGATGTTGCCCCACTGATCGGATCCACCCATCTGCAGGCGACAATCAAACCGTTTGCTGAGTTCTACAAAATCGTAAGCCTGCAGGATCATGTAGTTGAATTCGAGGAATGATAGCGATTGCTCTCGGTCCAGTCGCTGCTTAACGCTATCAAAGGCAAGCATTCGATTGACGGAAAAATGCACGCCAACATCGCGCAGAAATTCCAGATAGTTCAGTTCCAGCAACCACTCCGCATTATTGGCCATGATGGCGCCATTGGGGCTGTCATCATAGGAAATATAGGCGGAAAAGCTCCTCTTGATGGCCTCAACATTGGCGTTGATCTGATCAGGTGTCATGAGCTTGCGCGCTTCGTCCTTGAAGGACGGATCGCCGACCATTCCTGTTCCACCACCCATCAAGGTGATTGGACGATGGCCGGTCTGCTGCAGCCAGTGCAACATCATGATCTGAATGAGACTGCCTGCATGCAGGCTGCTGGCCGTTGGATCAAAGCCGATATAGGCCGTCACCATCTGTTTGCTGAACAGGGCATCGAGTCCTTCCAAATCCGAGATCTGGTGGACGAAGCCGCGTTCAATCATGACGCGCAGGAAGTCAGACTTGACTTGAGATAGGTTGACGGACATGGGACAAGCTCGTGATTAAATGTATTACAAAAATGTTCTTTTGGGTGCGGCGCTGTCCTATCAGCGATTTTCGGAAAATGCACCCCCAAACAGGTTTTGCGCATGAACAACACATATACCATTGCCGGAACAATGAGCGGTACCTCACTGGATGGCGTGGATGTGGCCGTCTTGACGACCGACGGGGAGGCGCATCTCAAACCCGGCACTACAGGTTTTACGCCCTACAGTGATCATGAACGTGCCGTCCTGCAATCGGCGTTTGATGCCGGCGCACACATGACAGACCGTCTGGACCGCAGCGGTGTCATTGGTGAGGCCGAGAGAATTGTCACAGATGTGCATATCAGGGCTTTGAAGGAACAAATACGGATGTCCGAGACCGCGGTTGATCATGTCGGCTTGCATGGCCAGACGATTTTCCATGACCCTGGTCGCAAACTGACGGTTCAAATTGGGGATGCCCAGAGAATTGCAGATGAGCTTGGTCTGCCGGTTGTACATGATCTGCGCCAGAATGATGTCATGCAGGGCGGTGAGGGTGCGCCTCTGGCTCCAATTTTTCACGCCGCTCTTGTCGCTGCACTGAAGGCTGAAAAACCAGCTGTATTCCTGAACATCGGTGGCGTTGCAAATGTGACCTACATCGCAGCTGATGGCGAATTGCTGGCGTTTGATACCGGTCCGGGAAATGCATTGCTGGATGATTTCATGCAGGCGCAGTTTGGCTTGCGAATGGATATGGACGGAGCCGTGGCAGGGCGCGGTCGCGTTCTGTCGGACGTTGGTGATCGGTTGATGTCGCATCCGTTCTTTGATCGCAAGCCACCCAAATCTCTGGATCGGCGTGAATTTCACGAATTTGCCATGACAGCCTTGGGCAACAGCGCGGCGGAGGACAGTATGGCAACACTCACTGTGTTTACCGCAGATGCCATTCATCGCGCATCGCGGTGGTATCCTGAGCCTGCGCGAACACTTATTGTGTCAGGAGGCGGCGTTAAAAATCCGGTTATGATGCAACTCTTGCGTGATCTGACACCAATCAAGCTTCAGATCGCATCCGATTTGGGATGGGATGATGTTTTCATCGAAGCCAATGCATTTGCGTATCTTGCCGCGCGCCATTTGAGGCACCTGCCAATCTCGTTTCCCGGTACGACCTCTGTACCGGAACCTATGCTGGGCGGCGAAATAGTCTATCCCAGGTGCTGAAAAGTAGCTCTATTTAGTCTTGATTGCCTGCTTTCTCTGGACAAAAGTCCGTTGGACAAGTAGACAACAGCACTTATTTTACTTCCAGCGCGAATAAATGCTGCTGGCATGCGATTCCCAAGATGGACCAACCATCAGGAAACGCAGGAAACCTAGTTCCGAAAGTTACATCATGACTGAGTTCGAAGGCATCGTTCCGGCGCTTGCTGCGGCGTTGAACAAGCGCGGCTATAATGAGTTGACCCCCGTACAGAAGGCGGTCCTTGAGCCGCAGATGGATGGGGCGGATGCGTTGGTCTCAGCCCAGACAGGGTCTGGCAAGACCGTTGCGTTCGGGATCGCGATCGCACCGACCCTGTTGGGCAATAAAGAACGATTTGGCCCATCTGATGCGCCACTGGCGCTCGCTGTGGCACCGACGCGCGAACTGGCCTTGCAGGTCAAGCGTGAACTGGATTGGCTTTATGCCGATACCGGAGCCATCATTGCGTCTTGTGTTGGTGGTATGGATATGCGCACCGAGCGACGGACCCTGTCACGCGGTGCCCATATTGTGGTTGGAACGCCCGGACGTCTGCGTGATCATATTACCCGGAAGTCGCTTGACACATCTCAGATGAAAGCCGTTGTTCTGGATGAGGCCGACGAAATGCTGGATCTCGGCTTTCGCGAAGATCTGGAATTCATTCTCGAGACCACACCCGCTGACCGCAGGACGCTGATGTTTTCAGCGACTGTTCCGCGCACGATTGCAAATCTGGCCAAAAAGTATCAGCGCGATGCGATCCGGGTGACCACATCGGAAGAACAAAAGCAGCATGTTGATATCGAGTATCGCGCGCTGCCGGTTGCGCATAATGAAAAGGAAAACGCGATCATCAACATTCTGCGCTATTACGAAGCGAAGAATGCTCTGGTGTTTTGCAATACGCGGGCAACGGTCAACCATATGACCGCGCGGTTGAACAATCGTGGCTTTTCGGTTGTCGCCCTGTCTGGTGAATTGAGCCAGAATGAGCGCACACATGCCTTGCAGGCCATGCGCAATGGTCGTGCGCGGGTCTGTGTTGCCACTGATGTGGCTGCGCGCGGCATTGATCTGCCGAATCTGGAACTGGTGATTCATGCCGATCTGCCGACGAACCCGGAAATTTTGCTGCACAGAAGCGGACGAACCGGTCGGGCTGGCAGAAAAGGTGTCAGTGCCTTGATCGTGCCGAAGAACGGTCGCAAGCGTGCTGAGCGCTTGCTGGGCGGTGCCAAGCTGACTGCGAATTGGGCATCTGCGCCCTCTGCTGACGATGTGATACGACGTGATGATGAGCGGCTTATGGCCGATCCATCCTTGAGTGAACCTGTTCAGGAAGAAGAACAGGCTTTTGCAGATGCGCTGTTGGCACAGCACGGGCCAGAGCAGATCGCTGCCGCCTTTGTCCGCCTTTATCGCGCAGGTCAGTCTGCTCCTGAAGAGATTCAGGAGATTTCTGCGGCGGAACCGCCCAAAAAGCAGAGAGATGAGTTTGGTGCCAGTGTCTGGCTGTCGCTGGCCGTTGGGTATCGACAGAACGCGGAACCGCGTTGGCTGATCCCGGTTCTGTGTGAAGCTGGCAACATCACCAACAAGCAGATTGGTGCCATCAAGATCAAGGATGATGAAACCTTCGTCCAGATTGATGCGGCCTATGCTGACAAATTCCTGGAAGCCATAGGTCCGGATAATATTCTGGACCGTAAGGACCGCAATGTGAAAGCCACACGGTTGGATGGCGTTCCCGATCTGACCAGCTCGCCTCGCGGCAAATCAAATGCGGGCAAGTCCTATGGTGACAAATCCTATGGGGACAAGAAGAAGTCCTTTGGCGATAAAAAGAAGAGCTTTGGAGCTGCAAAGCGCGAGCGTCCCGATCGGCCTGATGGTTTTAAGGAACCGGCAAAGGCCAAATATGAGGGCAAGCGTGAGGTCTCTGCGGCTGGAGATGGCTATCAGGGCAAAAAAACGCCCTATTCGCCAGCCGAACGAAAAGCGAAATCAGACCGGTATCGGCCAGAGACATCCGACCGGCCACAGTCTGACAAGCCAGCTGGCAAAAGTAACTGGAGCAAGGGTGACAAGGCAGACAAGCCGAAACGCAGCTTTGCCAAGAAATCCGCTTATTCTCCAATGGAAAATGCAGCGGTTCCGAAATCTGAACGGCCATCAACAGGGTCGGAAGGCTATGCGGAACGTGGTGATAAACCGATTTTCAACAAGCAGGGCAAGCCTGTCGTGCGGGGCGAACGGGCGGCGCCACGTGGTGACAGATCTGAATCCATCGGTGGAAAACCGAAATATGGCAAATCCAAGAAGCCTGGAAAACCTTCATCGGATAAGGCTGGCAAGAGCGGCGCCGATAAAGACGCGCGCTCAGCTAAGCCACGGTTTGGAAAATCTTCTGATGCGGCCCGGTCAGGCACTGCGCCTGTGAAGCGCAGCAAGCCAAAAGCCTATTAGACAGGCTTACATTTCTACCTTGCCAAGAACTTCCAGGCGCTTATCAACATAGTTGCCGCATAATTCCAGCAATGTGTCGGTTTGGCCTGCGAAGAAGTGGTTGGCACCGGGTAGCGTCTCGTGATCAATGGTGATGCCCTTTTGTGCTTTCAGCTTGTCCACGAGTGCTTGGACGTCTTTCATCGGCACAACCTTGTCCGCATCGCCATGGACCATCAGGCCGGATGCCGGGCAGGGTGCAAGGAATGAGAAGTCATAAAGATTTGCCGGAGGCGCAACCGAAATAAAGCCTTCGACTTCGGGGCGGCGCATCAAAAGCTGCATGCCGATCCAGGCACCGAATGAGAATCCGGCAATCCAGCAACCGCGCGAATCGGGATGGAAGGTCTGCACCCAATCCAGCGCTGCCGCAGCGTCTGACAATTCACCGGTGCCATGATCGAATGTGCCCTGGCTGCGACCGACGCCGCGAAAATTGAAACGCAATACGGTAAAGCCGCGTCTGACATACATGTAATACAGCTCATAAATGATCTGATTGTTCATGGTGCCGCCAAAACGCGGATGCGGGTGCAGAATCAGCGCAATGGGAGCTGTCTTGGATTTTGAGGGCTGATAACGGCCTTCCAGACGGCCTTCGGGTCCGTTGAAAATGACTTCTGGCATAATTTCAGTCCTCTTTGCAGGCACTTCGCAGTGCGTGGGTTTGTTCTGGGGTGTCTTTGCGGCATTGCTCAGACGACGTATTTCTTGACAGTGTTTCGGGTGCGTCCTACTTGGTAGTTTAGAACTATTAAAAACTAGCGTGAGTGGCGCACAAGCCTGAATGCGCTTGTTAACACCATTTTCCACCCGGCTGGCAACTATGACGTTCAGCTTGTTTGATAAAGAAGGCTTTTTTTTCGGTCATGCGGATTTTTCTCGACCATAATGCAGGATCTCCTCTGCGTCCGCAGGTGAAGCATGCGGTGATCGAGGCGCTTGATATGGCTGCGAATGGTTCGTCGGTCTATCAGGAAGGCCGCAAGGCCAAGGGGCTGATCGAGCGCTCCCGGCAAGCCATCGCCGACATGGTCGGTGCGGCCCCTTCCGGTGTGACGTTCACAGGCGGTGGTTCCGAAGCAAATGCAACCGTCCTGCAGCCAAAGTTTACCGAAAAAGGCAAACCACGCAGGTTTGATCGTCTGCTTGTCTCTGCCACAGAACATGATTCAGTTCTCAAGGGTGGGTCATTCGCCTCTGAACAGATTGAGATCATTCCGGTTGATGGTAATGGCATTGTCGAACTGAGTTGGCTGTCGGACCGTTTGGACGACGTGCAAAGCGCTGATGAATGCGCCCTTGTGGCTGTTATGCTTGCCAATAATGAAACCGGCGTTCGGCAGCCGGTTGAAGATATTGGCAATCTTGTGGCCGATTCCGGTTCGTATTTCTTGTGTGACGCCATCCAGGGGCCAGGAAAGCTGGCTGTGGATATCAAGAAAATTGGCGCGCATTTTTTGACACTTTCTGCTCATAAGATGGGTGGCCCACAAGGGGTCGGTGCTATTGTAAGACGAACCGAAGCATATGCGTTTCATCCCCTGATCCGTGGTGGCGGGCAGGAAAGTTATGGACGTGCGGGCACTGAAAACATAGCAGCGATTCACGGGTTTGGTGTTGCGGCACAGATTGTTGCGCAAGACACATCGTCAGCAGAGCGCATGGAAAACTTGCGCGATGCCATGGAGCAGGGGCTGAGCGGCGCAACTGTGCTGGGAGCAACTGCTGCACGGCTGCCGAATACAAGCTGTATTTCCGTGCCGGGTCTGGCCGCTGAGACAATGCTTATCTCTCTGGACTTACAGGGGTTTGCGGTTTCATCTGGCTCGGCCTGTTCGTCCGGCAAGGTCGGCATCAGCCATGTGCTGATGGCGATGGGCGTCGCGCCTGAAGAAGCGCGTGGCGCAATGCGCATCAGCCTGGGCTGGAACACAAGCGAGGACGACGTAAAACAGTTTACGGACGCCTTTAACAAGATGACGGCTGCACTATCTCCCAAACAACGGGAAACGGCGGCCTGACACGACGAGAATATCAACAACCTGCAGCCTTTGAAGCTGTGACGGATGGAGTAAGAAATGCCAGCAGTTCAAGAAACGATTGAACAAGTCAAAGAGATTGACGTCGATAAATATAAATACGGATTTGTCACCGATATCGAAATGGAACTCGCGCCTAAAGGTCTGAGCGAAGACATCGTTCGTTTCATCTCAGCCAAAAAGGAAGAGCCGGAGTGGATGCTGGAATGGCGACTGGATGCCTATCGGCGCTGGAGAACCATGGAAGAGCCAACCTGGGCGCGGGTCGATTATCCGAAGATTGATTTTGAGGATCTGTATTACTATGCGGCTCCCAAATCGTCTCCCGGACCAAAAAGCCTTGACGAGGTTGATCCGGAATTGTTGGAGACCTACAAGAAACTCGGCATTCCGCTGAACGAGCAAGCAGTGCTTGCTGGTGTTGAGGGCGCGCGCGTCGCTGTCGATGCGGTGTTTGATTCCGTGTCCGTTGTGACAACTTTCAAAGACGAGTTGGCGAAGTCGGGTGTCATTTTCTGCTCGATATCTGAAGCAGTTCGTGAGCATCCCGAGCTTGTCAAAAAATATCTTGGTTCGGTTGTTCCAAGCACCGATAATTTCTATGCCACGCTGAATGCCGCCGTCTTTTCGGACGGGTCATTCGTCTACATCCCCAAAGGCGTGCGATGCCCGATGGAACTGTCGACCTATTTCCGTATCAATGAGGAAAAGACCGGTCAGTTCGAGCGCACACTCATTATCGCTGAAGAAGGCTCTTACGTGTCCTATCTTGAGGGCTGTACTGCACCGATGCGTGATGAAAATCAGCTCCATGCAGCCGTTGTGGAACTGGTCACGCTGGACGATGCGGAGATCAAATATTCGACCGTGCAAAACTGGTATCCAGGTGACGCCGAAGGCAAGGGTGGCATTTATAACTTCGTGACCAAGCGGGGCGATTGTCGCGGGAAGAATTCAAAGATCTCTTGGACGCAGGTTGAAACCGGTTCAGCGATCACCTGGAAATATCCAAGCTGCATTCTGCGCGGCGAGAATTCGCGCGGCGAGTTTTACTCGATTGCCATCTCGAACGGCAAACAGCAGGTGGACAGTGGAACCAAGATGATTCATCTGGGCAAAAACTCGTCCAGCCGAATTATTTCCAAAGGCATTTCGGCCGGGCGGTCTCAGAACACATATCGTGGTCTGGTGTCTGCGCATCGCAAGGCGGCTGGTGCGCGCAACTTTACCCAATGTGACAGTCTTCTGATCGGCGATCAGTGTGGCGCGCATACGGTGCCCTATATTGAATCGAAGAATTCGACAGCCGTGTTCGAGCATGAGGCGACAACGTCGAAGATCTCCGACGATCAGATGTTCTACTGCCAGCAGCGCGGTATGAGTGACGAGGAAGCGATTGCCCTGATTGTCAACGGGTTCGTACGCGATGTCATTCAGCAATTGCCTATGGAATTCATGGCCGAGACACAGAAATTGATCGGGATCAGCCTGGAAGGCTCCGTCGGTTAGAGTGCACCGCCATTCGTCAATTAAAACAGTAGCCTGACCCAAAGAGTAGTCAGGCTGATTCAGCTATTCAGGACAATAAAATGCTAGAAATCAAAAATCTTCACGCCAATGTTGATGGCAATGAAATTCTTCGTGGAATCAACCTGACCATCAAGCCGGGTGAGGTTCATGCCATCATGGGGCCAAATGGTTCCGGAAAATCGACCTTGTCCTATGTGTTGGCCGGCAAGGATGATTATGAAATCACCGAAGGTGAAATCCTTTTCAAGGGCGAGAACCTTCTGGAGATGTCTCCTGATGAGCGCGCTGCAGCTGGCGTGTTTCTGGCGTTTCAGTATCCGATTGAAATTCCCGGTGTTGCGACCATGACGTTTTTGCGCACAGCGATGAATGCGCAGCGCAAGGCGCGGGGCGAGGCGGAATTGAACACGCCTGATTTCATGAAGATCGTGAAGCAGAAGGCCTCTGAACTCAAAGTATCTCCCGAGATGCTGAAGCGGCCTTTGAATGTGGGCTTTTCGGGTGGTGAAAAGAAACGCAATGAAATCATGCAGATGGCGCTTTTGGAGCCGTCACTGTGTGTACTGGATGAAACCGATTCCGGGCTCGATATCGATGCGCTGCGCGTTGTATCTGACGGTGTGAATGCGCTGCGCAGTCCTGAACGTAGCATGCTGGTCATCACGCACTATCAGCGTTTGCTCGATCATATCATTCCAGATGTTGTGCACGTCATGTCTGCTGGAAAAATCGTCAAGTCCGGCGGCAAGGAACTTGCGCTGGAACTGGAAGAAAATGGCTATGCCGATTACGTGAATGCGGCTTAGGGCAGGGACAGATATCATGACTGCACAACCGCAGAAAATTCAAACTCAGGGTGAAACCGCGCTGTTGCAGCAATTGGCGGTATTGGACCTGGATCCAACGCGTCAGGCTGCCGCTGATCGACTGAAACTGAACGGCCTTCCTCATCGCCGGGTGGAGGAATGGAAATACACTGACCTTCGGGCTTTGCTGAAAGATGTTCCGCAACTGTCAAAAGCGAAGAGGACTGCAGCAAGCTCGGTTGCGAAGCCGCTGATTCCAGCGGATTTTGTGCTGACTGTTGTCGATGGCATCCCTCAGGAAATATCGGCTGCCGGAACGACGGCCTCTGCCGAAGCGAAGAAAGCTGTTTCCATTGAAATCGGACTGGGTGATGCCAGCGGATTCCATGAAAAAGCCAATACGAATGTCGATCTCAACATGGCATTGGCATCTTCCGGCTTTATTGTCCGCTTCAGCAAAAGTGCAACCCCGCCTGTCGTCTTTATCGACCATATCGTGTCCGATGCCGATGCTGTAACGGCGGCTTGCCGCCACAGTGTTGTGGTGGAAAAGGGTGCGCAGGCTGTGTTGGTGGAACGCTTTTCCGGCCCTGATGACACCGCTTATGTCGCCAGCGCGGGACTGTCTGTCATTGTCGAGGACGGAGCGAAACTGACTCATGCAAGGGTTGTCACAGAGGGCATCCAATCGTCTCATCTTGGTACGATCGGGGCCCGTATTGGCAGCGAAGCGGTTTACGAGCCATTCGTGATGACTCTTGGGTCACATCTGGTCAGGACCGATGTACAGATCACCTTTGACGGGGAGCGGAGCCACTTGGGTATTCGCGGCGCGACACTGGTGAAAGGCAAAGATCACACTGACATGACGTTGGAAGTCGATCACGCATCTCCCAATTGCACCAGTATCGAGCAGTTCAAATCGGTCATCGCCGATGAGGCAAAAGCTGTTTTTCAGGGCAAGATCATGGTCAAGCAGATTGCTCAGAAGACCGATGCAAAGATGATGAGCCAGGGATTGTTGTTGTCGGAAAATGGTGAGTTTCTGAACAAGCCTGAGCTTGAGATTTTTGCCGATGATGTGATTTGTGGTCACGGGGCCACATGTGGCGACATAGACGAGGACATGCTGTTTTATTTGCTGTCACGCGGGATCCCGCGCCCGATTGCTGAAACCATGATGGTCCAGGCTTTTGTTGCAGAAGCGATTGAGGATACTGAACAGCCAGCGATCATAGAAGCGTTGGAAGCCATATTGGCAGACTGGCTTGCCAAGCGTTAAATCCGAGTGACCGGGTGGAACCAGACTGCAGAAAAGGGCATTGATAAATGGATACGCTTCCACAGGATGCAAACACAAATTACGATGTGATGGAAATCCGTAAGGATTTTCCAATTCTGGCGAAACAGGTTTATGGCAAGCCGCTGGTGTATCTGGATAATGGTGCTTCGGCGCAAAAACCGACGGCTGTGCTCGACGCCGTGCAGAGCGCCTACGCTGATACCTACTCAAATGTGCATCGAGGCCTGCATTTTCTGTCAAACGCCTCCACAGACCTGTATGAGGCGGCGAGAGAGACCGTTCGTGGATTTCTAAATGCCCCTTCCGCCGATAATGTCATTTTCACACGGTCAACGACTGAGGCCATCAATCTGGTGGCGCAGTCCTATGGTGGGGCAAATATTGGCGAGGGCGATGAAATCGTTCTCTCGATATTTGAGCATCATTCAAACATCGTGCCCTGGCATTTCCTCCGGGAACACAAGGGCGCAGTCCTGAAATGGGTTCCGTATCGCGAAGATGACAGTTTTGATCTGGAAGCCTTTGAGGCAGCACTGACCGAGCGCACGAAGATTGTTGCAATTACCCAGATGTCGAATGTGACCGGAACCATCGTGCCGATCAAGGAAGTCTGCCGGATTGCCCATGAAAGGGGCATTCCTGTGTTGGTCGATGGTAGCCAGTCTGCAGTTCACATGGCCGTTGATGTTCAGGCGCTGGACTGCGACTTCTTTGTGATGACCGGCCATAAGCTCTACGGGCCCACTGGCATTGGTGTGCTGTATGGGAAGTCGGAATTTCTGGAATCCATGCCCCCGTATATGGGCGGCGGTGAGATGATCCTTGATGTCATGGAAGACAAAATTACCTATGCTCCACCACCGCATCGGTTTGAAGCTGGTACACCGCCTATTGTGCAGGCTATTGGGCTTGGCGCTTCGCTATCCTATATGCAATCAGTAGGTTTGAATGCGATTGCTGCCCATGAGGCGGATCTGCGGGATTATGCAGCACAACGGCTGGGTGAAATGAACTCGGTGAAGGTTTTTGGAAATGCGCCTGACAAAGGCGCCATTTTCTCGTTTGAAGTGGAAGGTGCCCATGCGCATGACATTGCGACCGTTCTGGATCGCGAAGGTGTGGCTGTCAGGGCAGGAACACATTGTGCAATGCCACTTCTGGCGCGCTATGGTGTAACCGCAACGTGCCGGGCCTCGTTTGGGCTTTATAATACGCGTGATGAGGTCGACGAGCTTGTAGCTGCGATCACAAAAGCGCAGAGTTTCTTTAGTTAGGGTGCTGTGATGAATAATGATGACAAGGATAAGGTGTTGCCGGAGGATCATCCGTTTCATGTGCCGGAAGCAAAGCCGGCATCTGACATGAAGTTGATGGAAGATGGTACGGGTCAACCGCAACCATCTCCTGCGGAAGGCACAAATTTATCGGCAGAGGAACAGGAACGTCTGACCGAAGATATCATTGCGGCGCTGAAGACGGTCTATGATCCTGAAATTCCGACTGATATTTACGAGCTTGGTCTGGTCTACAAGGTTGATCTGACCGATGATCGCGATCTGGACGTAGACATGACGCTGACAGCGCCAGGATGTCCGGTCGCTGGCGAAATGCCGATCTGGGTGGAGAACGCACTCTGTTCGGTTCCGGGTGTCGGTCAGGTGAAGGTCAATATGGTTTTCGATCCGCCATGGACGCCGGAGCGCATGTCTGAAGAAGCCAAAGTGGCGTTGAACTGGTTCTAGAGAGAAATCCAATGGGTGCATTTCAGGTTCTGACTTTGACTGATGCGGCAGCTGACCGCGTGCGGCAGATTACGGCTGGCTCCGATGGCGCTGCCGGCATTCGCGTGGGCATCAAGAAGGGTGGCTGTGCGGGTATGGAATACACGATCGACCTTGCTCATGAGCCTGACCCAAAGGATGACAAGGTGGAATTTGAAGGCGCCGCAGTCTTCGTTGAGCCCAGTGCCGTGCTGTTTCTTCTTGGAACTGAAATGGACTATGAGGTGACGAAGTTGCGGTCCGGCTTTGTGTTCAAGAATCCGAACCAGACATCTGCGTGCGGCTGCGGTGAATCTGTCACTCTTCAGGCCGCCACCCCAAATGCGTGAGCGCCTCTAAATTGCTTTTCTTCGATACGCTGAAAACGGCCTGTGCTGATGATTGGCACGCCTACACACACCATGAGTTCGTAGAACAACTGGGTGCCGGAACGCTGTCAAAAGCCGCTTTCCAGACCTATCTGGTGCAGGATTATCTGTTTCTTATCCAGTTCGCCAGAGCACATGCTCTGGCGATCTATAAATCGACCAGTCTGGAAGATATGCGGGCCGCCGCTTCCGGAGTTTGCGCCATTCTGGATGTCGAAATGGATCTGCATGTGCGGTTGTGTGCCGATTGGGGCCTGTCTCAATCCGATCTGGAGCAGAGCATTGAAGCATCACAGACCATCGCATATACGCGCTTTGTGCTGGAAGCCGGACAGGCGGGCGACATTCTGGATCTGATGGTTGCCCTTGCGCCCTGCATGCTTGGCTATGCAGAGATTGGTCGGGATCTTCAGCAAAGGTTTTCAGGAGTGGACGGAGAGATGGCCTCAGACCATCCATATAGATCCTGGATCAAGGAATATTCCGGTGAAGAATATCAGGCCGTGGCGCGCGCTGCACAAGCCACTCTGGAAAAACATGCTCATGAGCTTTTGACGGACGCCAGACGTCCCAGACTTGAAAAATTGTTCGCTCAGGCGACTCGCCTTGAGGGAGACTTCTGGCAGATGGGACTTGCCGCAGGCTGAGCTGTCAGGAGACCATTCGGTCGTCGTCGTCGAAGTCGCCCTTTTCAGACATAACGCAATTGCGGCCCGCGCGTTTTGCAGAATAGAGAGCCGCATCCGCTCGTTCGACCAGCGTGAGCGCGGTGTCTTCCTTTTCAAAGCTTGCGACGCCAGCAGATATGGTGACATTACCAAGCTTTTCACCCGTAGAGCGCTTTATGAGCTTCCGGTCTTTTATCGCTTCGCGGATGTGGTCGGCCTGCATGATGGCCTCATCCAGAGTGGTGTCAGGCAGTATGACACCAAACTCCTCGCCGCCGTAACGGGCTGCAATATCGGGTGCAGAAATGGAATTTTTTATTGTCATCCCGACAAGTCTGAGAACCTGATCACCGGTTTGATGACCCCAGGTATCATTGAATTTCTTGAAGTGGTCGATATCCAGCATGATCAGACAGAAGGTGGTGCCAATTCCGGAGCTGTTCTGGACCTTGCGTGCCATGGTCTGATCAAACAGACGGCGATTGCCAAGTCCGGTTAATTCATCGGTCAGGTTTTCAAATCGCGCAGCTTCCAGATTATCCTTCAATTCGGCAACCTGGGTCTGGGAATGCTTTAACTGGTCTTCCATTTCCTTGTGTGAGGCGCGAACGACGGCTGTTGCCTTAACAAGCTGATGGACCACGTTTCGTACGGCACCTGCGTTTTTTGCTGCTCCAAGTTCGTTGGACAGTTCCGATAGGGTAGAAGAATAATCCGAGTTGACTTCAATGCTGTTGCCGAGGCTTTCCAGCATCGTTTCGATCTGTTCGCTGAAATTACTGCCGAATTGATCAAGCTTATCACCCAGCCGATAGGGCGACAGATAGGTCTCATACAGATAGGTGGTTTCTTCCAGTGAGACCTTGCCGCGTGCACGTAAGACTTCGTTGATCGCTGTATTGAGTTTTTGATCAAAGCCCGCAGAGTAAGTGTACCAGAGCTCATAATGGCGAGGAAATGCGGGAACTTCGCAGCGTTTAATTTGCTTTAGCGCTGCCTCGCCATGCACCAGAGTTCGACGAAAATCTTCTTGCTCAGCCATAATCCAACCAACCGGTCGTTCAAAAAACGTTGGTTAAATTTTATGACCATACGCTTAATACGGGGTTAATCTGGAAAGTTTAATCGATACAGTTAAGGGTTTATACACCCTCTAGTTGATAGCCACAGACCGTAGTAGAAAAGCGGGCACATGATCTGCCTCGGCAAATGGAACATTATCATTAGCCGTTGATTTGCGCCGGTTGGTGTTCCTGGAACCACGTGGTTTTTGTGTGTCTTCGGATTTTGTGGTTTCAGTCATCTTTCCTGCATCACGTGTCGTGTCTTCGGTGGATTCAGCTACCGGTTGTTTTTTCTCAGATGTTCTACGAGGCCTGCTCGCCGACCGTCTAGGTTTCCGGCTTTCGGTAATTTCCGGTTCTTTCTCAGGGGCAGGGTCTGCACTGGCTGGTGCTGTTTCCTGTTTTATACCAATTGATTTGTCGGAAACCGGAATGAGTGATTTTTCGAGGAGTTTTTCAACTGCATCGAGATATTTCTGATCGGCTCGAGATACCAGAGTAAATGCAACTCCGGTCCGCCCTGCGCGACCAGTACGGCCGATCCGGTGAACGTAGTCTTCAGCATGGGTCGGCACGTCGAAATTGAAAACATGGCTGACTTCGGGAATGTCCAGTCCACGGGCGGCCACATCGCTGGCGACCAGCAGCGTCGTGCTCAGGTCCTTGAACGAAGCCAGCATTTTCATGCGTGCATGCTGATCCATATCACCGTGCAAGGCGCCAGCATTATAACCATGCCGTTCCAGTGATCGGGCAACTGTGGCGACGTCCCGTTTGCGATTGCAGAATATGATGGCATTCTGGAGGTCTGTTGCGCTGTCGATCAGGTTCCGCAAGGCTGCACGTTTTTCAGCAGGCTTAGAACCGCAATGAACAACGTTTTGCGTGACTGTCAGGGCTGCGGATGACCGTGCAGCGACTTCCACTCTTGCCGGATTGTGCAGGAATTGATCTGCCAGGTTCTGGATTTCTTTCGGCATTGTGGCTGAAAAGAAAAGTGTCTGACGTGTGAAGGGAATCAGCTTGCAGATGCGCTCGATATCAGGAATGAATCCCATATCAAGCATACGGTCTGCTTCATCAATCACCAGAATATCAACACCGGTCAGCAACAGCTTGCCGCGCTCGAAATGGTCAAGAAGTCGACCGGGCGTGGCGATCAGCACATCAGCACCGCGCATCAATTTCTTTTCCTGCTCATCGAACGAAACACCGCCGATCAGCAAGGCAACGTTGAGCTTGTGCCCTGAGCCGTAAATCTTGAAATTTTCCTCAACCTGCGCCGCTAATTCGCGGGTAGGTTCAAGAATCAGTGTGCGGGGCATGCGTGCCCGGGCGCGGCCTTTTTCCAGCAATGTCAGCATGGGCAGGGTAAAACTGGCTGTTTTCCCGGTCCCGGTCTGTGCTGTTCCCAGGACGTCGCGTTTCTGCAGAACGTAAGGGATCGCGCCAGCCTGAATGGGTGTTGGTTCTGTGTAACCAACACGTTCCACTGCAGCGAGCACTTTTGGGCTAAGTCCAAGTTCGTCAAATGTCATTTGGGGCTTTTCAGAGATGGGTTTCTAACCAATCTGTTGCGACGCAGCAAATGCGTCAGTCAATTGTTTCCGGCACCATAATGTACCAGAGGGAAATGTCAACGAATCTTAGAATTATCAGTTACTTGCCCCACCGAAGGAATAGGATTTCCTGTCCTTCAGAAATAGCTCATACCCGTAAGGCGCATCTGGGTCATCCGTGGGTTCTGCTTCAAGGTACACACTCAACTCGCCTCTGATGCCGACCTGTGCGGACAGGCCGATGATCTCTTGGTTCAGTTTGCTGATTTCAGCAATTTCCAATGCGTAGGGTGCTGCGTTCTTGCTGTCTTTATTAATCGGAACCCATTGAATATAAAGGGATTGTGTCTTGTCAGGGTTTGCCAGCAAGACAATACGATGTGTTCCGGTCTGTCCGTTTGGGCCACGCCATTTGCCGGCGGATTGCACGAAACGAACGGATGGTGCCAGGCTGGCCAGTGCCCGCTGGACACTTTCTGATCCGGCTGCCTGGTGCGTGGTCGTTAAGGATAAAGGCAAAATGGCAAGGCATGCTGCTGCAAAGATAGTTTTTTTATAATTCATTGTATGCGCCGTTAGTTTTTTTCTTTTCGGATTATCAGCCCACCGATGGTGTGACTGACAGACTTATATATCCAAATCGCTGGCGAATTCAGCATTATCCTGAATAAAGGTAAACCGAGCCTCAGGCTTGTTACCCATCAACTGTTCGACAGAGGTCTTTGTCTGCTCGATTTCGCTGTCTTCAATGCGAACCTTCAACAGCATTCGCGTTTTTGGATTCATAGTAGTTTCTTTTAACTGAGCGGGCATCATTTCGCCAAGGCCCTTGAAGCGGCCAATGTCAATTTTTCCACGGCCCTTGAATTCCGATTCCAGCAATTCATCCTTGTGGGCATCATCCCGTGCATACATCGTTTTTCCGCCCTGGCTGATGCGATAGAGTGGTGGAACAGCCAGATAAAGGTGACCGTCTTCAATCAGATCCGGCATTTCGCGATAGAAGAATGTAATCAACAGGGATGCGATGTGAGCTCCATCAACGTCCGCATCAGTCATGATCACGATCTTGTCGTAGCGCAGTTCGCTGGAGCGGTAATTGCTGCGCAGACCCGTTCCAAGAGCCTGGCCAAGGTCGGACAATTGCTGATTGGCTGCCAGCTTTTCGCGCCCGGCATTTGCGACGTTGAGAATTTTACCGCGCAGTGGCAAGACTGCCTGGTTTTTCCGGTTGCGCGCCTGTTTGGCTGAGCCGCCAGCGGAATCACCTTCCACAATAAAGAGTTCCGAGCCGGAAGCGGCACTCCCCGAACAATCAGCCAGCTTGCCGGGCAGGCGCAATTTGCGTGTCGCGCTTTTGCGGTTGATTTCTTTTTCCTGTCGGCGACGCAAACGCTCTTCGGCGCGGTCCACAACCCATTCCAGCAATTTGGAGGCTTGGGATGGAGAGCCGGTCAGCCAATGATCGAACGCATCGCGAATTGCGCCTTCGACGATCTTTGTTGCCTCTGCCGTGGCAAGCTTGTCTTTCGTCTGACCGACAAACTCCGGCTCACGTACGAAGACTGACAGCATTGCGGCAGAGGATGTCATGACGTCGTCTGCGGTAATGACGGAGGCGCGCTTGTTGCCGGTTAATTCAGCATAGGCCTTCAGTCCGCGCAGCAATGCTGTTCTCAGACCACTTTCATGGGTGCCGCCGTCGCCGGTTGGAACCGTGTTGCAGTAGGATTGTACAAACCCATCGCCCGCGAACCAGCTCAAGGCCCATTCCACCGAACCGTGACTGCCCCGACGGCCAGCCTGACCGGAAAACAGTTCATCGGTGACGCGGTTCTTTGTGTCCATCTGGTCTTCCAGATAGTCTTTCAGTCCGCCAGGAAAATGATAAACGCCCTGTTGCGGTGTCTTGTCTTTCTCATCCAGAAGGCTTGGGTCGCAACGCCAGCGAATTTCAACTCCGCCGAACAAATAGGCTTTTGCCCGCGCCATCTTGAACAGGATGGCCGGTTTGAAGCCTGCTGCAGGTCCGAAGATTTCTGCATCCGGATGAAACGTGATTTTGGTGCCGCGCCGGTTTTGGACATCCCCCAAATCCTCCAGAGCGCTGGTCGCATGACCACGAGAGAAAGTCTGTCTGTAAAGCTTTCTGTTACGGGCAACCTCAACTTCCAGCTTGTCGGACAGGGCATTGACGACAGATATGCCCACGCCATGCAGTCCGCCGGATGTTTCATATACCTTGGAGTCAAATTTGCCGCCCGCATGCAAGGTGGTCATGATGACCTCCAAAGCCGAGCGGTCTTTGAATTTCGGGTGAGGGTCCACCGGAATGCCACGCCCATTATCGGTTATGCTGAGAGAGCCGTCTGCGTTGCAACTGACATCAATCCAATTGGCATGACCCGCAATGGCTTCGTCCATGGAATTGTCGATAACTTCGGAAAACAGATGATGGAGTGCCTTCTCATCTGTCCCGCCAATATACATGCCGGGTCGTTTGCGGACAGGCTCCAGGCCTTCCAGGACTTCAATATCTGCTGCTGTGTAGGCGTCGGGATCACTGAAGTTGCCAGATGTCCGAGCTTTCGGGGCCGGCTGAGCGGGTTTCCGGGTCGGTGAGGAGGCAGGTGAGGGCGTGTTGCCGCCAAAAAGATCCTCTGCGTTGCTCATATTCGTTGGTGGTCCCATGGTGATTCGGTCGGTCAACTATAGACAAAGATAGAACAAAAAGTGGCGGGAGCTTTCGAAATGCAACGTTTTTTGTGGCGTTGCGATCTGTTGGCTCTTCGAGGTGAGCCTCCGCTCACGATGTCCCAATGCATAATCTCGACACAAGCACAAAAAAATTCGCAAAAAATTCAATGAGTGGATTTTGGCAACTAAAATTTTACTTTAATAGGCGATGTTGAATTCAGATCTGGTCAGGTATTGTGTCGAGGATCATATGGGCAACAAGTCCACAAAATCCGGTGAAGCAGTCAATTCGTCTGTTTCACCGGCCGTTGTTAAATATTCAAACGCACATTGTGCAGTTTTAGAGTGTTCTAATTTCAGTATTAGAGTGCCTGATTTTTCTTTTTTTCCATTTTTACTTATGTTTTCAGTTATATATTTTTTCTAATAAATTTATGACTGAATAAGAGTTTGAAAATCAGATTTTTGTTCTGCAGGATTGATTTTCTCAGTGTTGAGCGTTGCAGTTGTGGATTTGATATCCATGGGAACGACCCAGAACTTTGGTTAACCTTCACTCTGAAAACTGAATTTGATGCGCAAAGTGGGCATTCTTGTGAATGCAAATCCGTTGCTTGCAGAAATTGCCTCTTTCAACTCAAACGATTTGAACCGGTTGCAGATGTGAAAGGACCCGCAGCAGCGGGTCCAAATTCATTTCGTAATTTTTCGAGCAACATCAAAACAACTTATACCATGGAGGAAAGGCACTTGATGAGGTGCCTTTCCGTATTGTTGTCACTCAGACCAGCGGTCTAAACGGAATAATACATGTCGAACTCAACCGGATGTGGTGTGTGTTCGTAACGAATGTTTTCTTCCATTTTTAGATCAACATAGGCGTCAATCTGATCATCATCCATAACGCCGCCAGCTTTCAGGAAGTCGCGGTCTGCGTCAAGACACTCAAGTGCTTCACGCAGGGAGCCTGCAACGGTCGGGATTTCTGCCAGTTCTGCCGGTGGCAAATCATATAGATCCTTGTCCATGGCGTCGCCGGGGTGCAGCTTGTTCTTGATGCCATCTAGGCCAGCCATCAGGAGGGCCGTAAATGCCAAATAAGGGTTGGCGGTTGGATCAGGGAACCTGATTTCAACGCGTTTGCCTTTTGGAGACGCACTGAATGGAATGCGGCACGAAGCAGAACGGTTGCGTGCTGAATAGGCCAGCAGAACCGGCGCTTCGTACCCTGGAACCAGGCGCTTGTAGGAGTTGGTCGACGGGTTTGTGAAGGCGTTGATCGCTTTTGCGTGTTTCAGGATGCCGCCAATGTAGAACAGGCATTCTTCGGACAGATCAGCATAAAGGTTGCCGGCAAAAACCGGGTTGCCATCTTTCCAGATAGACTGATGGCAGTGCATGCCTGTTCCATTATCACCGAAAACCGGTTTCGGCATGAATGTGGCGGTCTTACCCCAGGCATGTGCCACCTGATGCACGACATATTTGTAGATCTGCTGATGATCAGCCATTTTTGTCAGTGTCTGGAAAACAACGCCCAGTTCATGCTGTGCTGATGCCACTTCGTGATGGTGCTTTTCAACAACCACACCCATGTCTTTCATCTTTTGCAGCATGTCGCCGCGCCAGTCCTGACCGGAATCGACGGGAGGGACAGGGAAGTAGCCGCCTTTGGTGCGCGGGCGATGCCCCATATTGCCGCCTTCATATTCCGAATAGGAATTGATGGGCAGTTCTGAACTGTCGAGCAGGAAGCCGGTATTGTATGGCTCGGTGGAGAACCGCACATCGTCAAATACGAAGAACTCGGCCTCTGGACCTACATAAACTGTATCGCCAGTGCCTGACGATTTGACATAGGCCTCTGCCTTTTTGGCAGTCATGCGCGGATCGCGATTATAACCTTCGCCACTGATCGGGTCGAGAATATCGCAGAAGATTGCAAGTGTGGAAGCTTGAAAGAACGGGTCCTTGGTAGCCGTGGATGCATCGGGCATCAATGTCATGTCGGATTCGTTGATGGCTTTCCAACCGGCAATTGACGATCCATCAAACATGACGCCATCAGCGAACATATCTTCGTCGACAACGGATGAGTCCATCGTAACGTGATGCATTTTTCCGCGCGGATCGGTAAAGCGCAGATCGACATATTGGATGTCATCATCTTTGATCTGCTTCAGGATATCGTTTTCGGTTGCCATGAATAGCTTCCCCTTTGGTATTTTTTACACTGTTGACGAGATGGGGCTTTATCAGAAAAACCCCGGATAATTTAGTGGTTTTTTTAAACGGCTTCGTCGCCGACCTCACCTGTCCGAATGCGAATTGCATTCAGGACATCGCTGATGAAAATCTTGCCATCACCGATCCGACCGGTTTGGGCCGCATCGCGGATGGCATCAACTGCGCGTTCCAGCATGTCATCCGGCACAAACAGCTCGATTTTCACCTTGGGCAGAAAATCAACCACATATTCTGCGCCCCGGTAGAGCTCAGTATGTCCCTTCTGGCGGCCAAAACCCTTGGCCTCCAGGACTGTGATTCCCTGAAGGCCAACTTCCTGCAAGGCTTCTTTGACCTCATCAAGTTTGAAAGGTTTGATGATGGCTTCAATTTTTTTCATGCGCTTCCTCTATGCTCCGCGTGATTACATTTCAGCTATTTCACAGATCGGAAGGGATCACTGTGTGCCGTTGCCGGAGTGCTAGCAAATTTCGTGCCAATTTTTTGTTAGCAGAAAAAGCGTCATTCAGTCACGGAAAATGGGGAACTCACTCAATTGAATGGCGATCTGCAAGTGCGAAATAATCTCAAACCTATTCGATGCCTTGTTTTTATGCATCATCCTGATTAAAAAATGAGCATAATGCTAAATCTTGAGTAAATATTGCGCACCCTGAGTTCGGCGTTATCTGTTTTGTCGGCATGATCCTGGATTTCATTGCTCATTAACGGGAATTAAGCGTCGTTTTGGCGGGTTTTGGTTGACCCAATCGGACAGCTTGATATAGAGGCGCGATCAAATTGGTATCGCCTTGAGATACTGACTGGTTGAATTTGCCGATTGCGGGCGTGGTGGAATTGGTAGACACGCAAGATTTAGGTTCTTGTGGCGAAAGCTGTGGGGGTTCAAGTCCCTCCGCCCGCACCAACTCAGTGTGAACATCAAGGTCAGTGTGAACATCAAGGTTTGATACAGTAGAATTACGCCGCTGGACCGGAATTGGCCAGTTGGCCCATTAAACGTCAGGACGACAAAGATGCAGGTTAATGAAACCCTGAACGAAGGCTTGAAGCGCGAATTGGACATTGTTGTCCCGGCCTCGCACATGAAGGATCGCATGGAAGCGAAACTGGTGGAACTGAAAGATCAGGTCCAGCTTAAAGGCTTCCGCAAAGGAAAAGTGCCGGTGGCGCATCTGCGCCAGATGTACGGCAAGTCCATCATGAGCGATATCCTGCAGGAAGAGCTGAACCAGTCTTCTCAGAAAGCAATTTCAGACCGGTCCGAAAAGCCTGCAATGCAGCCAAAGATCGAATTGCCTGAAGATAAGGGTGCAGCCGAGAAGATTCTCAGTGGTGATGCAGACCTTGCTTACAAGATTTCGTATGAAATCGTGCCGGTCATTGAAGATCTTGATTACAGCAAGCTGGCCATTGAGCGTCCTGTTGTGGATGTTTCAGAAGCCGAAATCGACGAACGTCTTCAGGAAATAGGCGAAAGCAATCGGCCATATGAAACCAAAACCGGTGCCGCTGAAGACAAGGATCGCCTGACGATTGCCTATCTTGGCAAGTTGAATGGCGAACCATTTGAAGGCGGCCAGGACGATAATGCGATGCTTGTGCTTGGATCAGGCCAATTCATCCCGGGTTTTGAAGAACAGTTGATTGGCGCAAAAGCCGGTGACGAAAAAACCATTCAGGTGAAATTCCCTGACGACTATCAGGCCGAGATGCTGAAAGGCCAGGACGCTGAATTCGATGTCACTGTGCGTGATGTTGCAGCACCCGGCGAAGTCGTGCTGGATGATGCCTTTGCAACCCGTCTGGGCCTTGAGTCGCTGGAAAAACTGCGCGAAGCAGTTCGTCAGCAGGTCGAAGGTCAGTATGGTGGTGTGACCCGTCAGAAAGTCAAACGCCAACTTCTCGACCAGCTTGACGACATGCACACATTTGAATTGCCGCCGACACTGGTCGAGCAGGAATTTGAAAATATCTGGCGTCAGGTTACTCATGATATCGAGCAACATGGCAAATCCTTCGAAGATGAAGACACGACCGAAGAAGAAGCAAAAGCTGATTACCAGAAGATTGCCGAACGCCGTGTTCGCCTTGGTCTGGTGCTTGCCGAAATCGGTGACAACAACAAGGTTCAGATTACTGATGAAGAACTGCAACGGGCTCTGATCGAGCAAATCCGTCAGTTCCCGGGTCAGGAACAGCAGGCTTTTGATTACTACAGGAACAATCCTGATGCGATGGCCAGCCTGCGCGCGCCTTTGTTCGAAGAAAAAGTCGTTGATTACCTGCTTGAGTTGGCCACTGTGACGGATAAGACCGTGACGAAAGAAGAGCTGACAGCTGATGACGAGGACGAAGGTCATAGCCATGACCATGATCACGATCACGACCATTAAACGCTGATTGCCTTACGGTAATTTTGATGTTTTGATCTGCATCAAGGCCCCGCTTATAAAGGCGGGGTCTTTTGCTATGGGCGTCCAAAAAAAACCGGATGCCCGGAAGCCAACGCATGTTAACCAGAAGGACGGACACATTATGGGATGGATCGAAAGCACTGTAGGTGCGACTTGTGTAGCAGCTTTGTTCACCGGTCTTCTGGCGTTGCCCGCAAATGCAGCGTCTCATGCGGAAACCGATGAGTTGAAATCTGTGCTCAGAGGCCAGGAACTGGCACTGACCAGATGCGCGGAGTGTCACGAAGTCGGGCAGGAAGGGAAGAGCACGCATCCTGAAGCTGTTCCGTTTCGTTATATTTCCCGGCTCTATCCGGTCGAGAATCTTGCTGAGGCTTTTGCAGAGGGCATTTATGTGGGCCATCCCGATATGCCGACATTTGAATTGTCTGTAGATGATTTGAGTGATCTGCTGAATTATCTGCTGGCTGTCCAGGAAGAAGAAGAATAACAGTGACCCTTCTGCTGCATTCAATGGTGCTCTGAAGCGGATAACGAACGGTCACATACTTTATCAACACTGGTGGTTTGACAGTGGCTGCTTTCCTCGAAAGCAGTGCTGTGCCACGTCTTCCAGCAGGTCAGTACCCCTACGTCGCGGTCTCCGTCTTTTCAGGATGGTTCCGCAAAACCTCGTGTGTCTTCATGTGGTTCTGTCAGGATGCCATTTCTATCAAGACTTGTGATGACAGGCGCTGGATTTTGAAGTAGTTTAATCATGCTGTCCGGATGAGTCCGGGCCGACAACGGGAGAGGGCATCTGTCTCGACCAGTCAGATATGGCTGATCAGTTGGATGCCGCCGAAGGTGAAAATGCCCATAATCTCTCAGGCAAAAGGACCGCTGTCGGAAAAGCACTCTGGAAAGTCGGACCATAAGGTCCGCGCCGAAGGTGTAAGTATGAACGTCGACAGGCACTGATTGTCTGCAGGCGGTTGTGCAAGTCTCTCAGGCTTTAGACAGAGGGGTCGACCATTGCAGTCCTTGCAGCGGGCGATTTCTGTTATCTGTTGTCGGGAGCCAATGTGAAACATACCCCTTTATATGATCTACACATAGCAGAAGGTGCCAAAATGGGCGCGTTTGCTGGCTATGATATGCCGCTGTTCTACCCTTTGGGTGTGATGAAGGAACATTTGCATACCCGTGCTTCTGCCGGCCTGTTCGATATTTCACATATGGTACATGTGGAAATTGCCGGATCTCAAGCTGCGGCCCTGATCGAGCGTCTGTGTCCCTATGCTGCCAGCGACCAGGAACTCAATTCCTCGCGCTATACGTTTTTCCTGAATGATCAAGCCGGTATTATTGATGATCTGATCATCACGCGGTTAGCAGATCTGCGATACCTCATTGTTGCCAATGCGGGTTGTGCAGAGAAGGATGTGGCTCATATCAAGGCGAATGCTGCTTCTTTTGATGTATCCGTCACAGTGATTCCGCGCGGTTTTCTGGCGCTGCAGGGCCCGGAAGCTGAAGCTGTTCTGTCAAGCCACGGCTTTTTTGTTGCCGAGATAGATTTCATGACGGGTGTCGAGCCAAAGCCGGGCTGGTTCCTGTCACGCAGCGGCTATACTGGCGAAGATGGTTTCGAGATCGCAATGCCCGAGTTGGATTGTGAGTCGTTTGCCCGTGCTCTTTTGAGTGATGAGCGCGTTGTCCTTGTGGGGCTTGGCGCGCGCGACAGCTTGCGGCTGGAAGCCGGTCTCTCTCTTTATGGTCAGGACCTGTCCGATAGCATCACCCCACATGAAGCTGGCCTTATCTGGGCTGTTCCCAAGGAATTGCGCACTGGCGGATCATTTATTGGTGCCGAAGCGCTGTCTGAAAAGATTGCGGCGGGGCGCATGCGCATGCGGGTCGGCCTTGTGCCCGAGGGGCGTATGCCGGTCCGCGCTGGCGCCCTCTTGCTGGATGAATCCGGCGCCGAAATCGGCGCTGTGACATCGGGTGGATACGGGCCGTCCATTGAAAGCGGTGTGGCATTGGGACTGATTTCAGTTTTGGCCGCCGAAGGGCTGATATTTGCCGATGTTCGTGGCAAGAAAATTCCCATGCAAAGGGCCAAGCTGCCTTTTGTCCCCCATCAGTACAAACGATAAATTCAAGTGACAAAGGACGATCACTCATGAGCACCACTTATTACACTGACGAGCATGAATGGCTGCGGGTCGACGGCGACATCGCGACCGTTGGCATTACAAATTATGCGCAGGAACAATTGGGAGACCTTGTGTTTGTCGATCTGCCAACAGTTGGAGCCAATGTGGAACAAGGCGATGACGTGGTTGTGGTGGAATCCGTGAAAGCTGCCTCTGATGTCTATGCGCCTGCGTCAGGTGAGGTGCTTGAGGTGAATGAAGCTCTTGCCAATGAGCCTGCTCTGGTCAATTCCGATGCGGAAGCGGCAGGCTGGCTTTATAAAATGAAGCTCTCCAAGCCAGCAGAACTGGACAAACTTCTGGATCTGGCAAGCTACACCGCCCAGATTTCCTGACTCCTTTCGATCATCAGCGCCTCCCGGAGACTTCCCAATGACAGACAGCCCGTTTCTCGCACGCCATATCGGACCTGGTGTCCAGGATCAAAGATCAATGCTCAACACTTTGGGTATGACGTCTCTGGATGCGCTGATCACGCAAACTGTGCCCAGCAAAATCCGGATGGATGGTATGCTGGATATTCCAGATGGCATTGGTGAGGAAGCGGCGCTTGCAGAACTGTTTGGCAAGATGGATCGCAATATTGTTGCGAAAGCCATGATCGGGCAGGGTTATCATGGCACGTATGTGCCTCCGGTGATCCAGAGAAATCTGCTGGAAAACCCCGGTTGGTACACTTCCTATACGCCCTATCAGCCCGAAATATCTCAGGGCCGCCTTGAAATGCTGTTTCATTTTCAAACGCTTGTGGCAGAACTGACGGGATTGCCCATTGCCAATGCATCGCTTCTGGATGAAGCGACTGCAGTGGCAGAAGCTGCCGGTATCGCGTTCCGGCATCACAGGCAGAAGCGGCACCGCATTGTCATTGGCAGCAAATTGCATCCGCAAACCCTTGATGTGTTGAACACCCGGGCTGCAACCATCGGGTTCAGTATTGATGAGGACGCAATTGATTCGGACGTCGCGGCCGTCATTCTGCAACTTCCTGATACCGAAGGTGCGTTGAAAGACCCGGAGGGCATTGTCGCATCTGCCAAGGCGGCCGGTGCGCTTGTGATCGTATCAGCCGATCCGTTGTCTCTGGTGTTGCTGCAACCGCCGGGGCAGTGGGGTGCTGATATTTGTGTCGGTGCGATGCAACGTTTCGGCGTGCCGCTCGGTAATGGTGGGCCACATGCCGCCTATATGGCGGCAACGGCTGCCTTGACCCGCCTTGTGCCTGGGCGTCTGATCGGTGAGTCGATTGATTCCCATGGGCGTCCCGCCTACCGTCTGGCGTTGCAAACACGGGAGCAGCATATTCGACGTGAAAAGGCGACTTCCAATATCTGTACTGCACAAGCGCTGCTGGCCAATATGGCTGCTGCCTATGCCATATGGCATGGTCCGGATGGCCTGGCCGCAATTGCCAGGCGGGTTCACGCGCTGGCGAACCGTCTGGCCGTGTCACTGCGGCAGGCGGGATTCACGACTGTGGCCAGTCACTATTTTGATACGGTGACAGTCAGTTCTACCACCAGGGCACAGGCTTTGTGTGATGAAGCGGAAGCACGCGGCTATCTGCTGCGGAAAATCAATTCCGATACGGTCTCGATTGCGTTTGATGAAACCTCATCTGAAGCTGATCTGGAGGCCATTTGCGGCCTGTTCGATATCAAGCTCGAGATGGCCGAAGACAGCGCTTTGACGGATTTGCGGGACCATTCGAAATTCCTGTCACAAGATATTTTTCATGCCTGCCGGTCTGAAACCGAGATGATGCGGTTGTTGCGCAAACTGATGGACAAGGATCTGGCGCTTGACCGTGCCATGATACCTCTCGGCTCCTGCACCATGAAACTGAATGCAGCCGCGGAAATGATGCCGGTGAGCTGGGCAAAAACAGGAATGATTCATCCATTCTCTCCGCCATCTCACCGCAAGGGCTATGCGACCATGATTGATGATCTGGATCGCTGGCTGTCGGAAATCACGGGATTTGCAAAGGTCAGCCTGCAACCCAATGCGGGCAGCCAGGGTGAATATGCGGGGTTGCTGGCCATTCGTGGCTTTCACGAGGCCAATGGACAGGGGCACCGTAACATCTGTCTGATCCCGTCATCCGCCCATGGAACCAATCCGGCATCTGCCCAGATGGCAGGCTACAGTGTGATCGTGGTGCGTTGTAATGATGAAGGTGATGTGGATCTTGCGGATCTGACCGCAAAGGCCGAGCAGCATTCTGACAATCTGGCAGCCCTGATGATCACTTATCCCTCCACTCATGGCGTTTTTGAAGCCGAGATCAGGGAGATCTGCGCAAAGGTTCATGAGCATGGTGGTCAGGTTTATCTGGATGGTGCCAATCTGAATGCTCTGGTGGGGCTGGCGAGACCTGGAGATCTGGGGGCGGATGTTTGCCACATGAACCTGCATAAGACGTTCTGTATTCCCCATGGTGGCGGCGGACCAGGCGTGGGACCCATTGGCGTTGCAAGGCACCTTGTTCCGTATTTGCCAGGCCATGTGGCGCTGGGATCAAAAGGTGCAGTCTCCGCAGCTCCGGAAGGCTCGGCATCAATTTTGCCGATTTCCTGGATGTATATTCGCATGTTGGGCGGGAATGGTCTGAAAACCGCCAGTGAGATTGCCATTTTGAATGCCAATTACATCGCTGAACGGCTCAAGGATCATTACAAGATCCTGTTTACCGGCAAGAACAACCGGGTTGCGCATGAGTGCATCATTGATGTGCGTCCGTTGAAAGACAGTGCCGGCGTAACTGTTGATGACATTGCCAAGCGTCTGATTGATTACGGTTTCCACGCACCGACCATGTCATGGCCGGTGGCCGGAACGTTGATGGTTGAGCCGACTGAATCAGAACCCTTGTCGGAGATTGACCGTTTTGTGGATGCCATGATTGCCATTCGCGCAGAGGCTTCTGCCATTGAGCAGGGTGAATGGCCTCAGGATGACAATCCGCTCCACAACGCGCCGCATACCGCGCAGGAAGTGACAGCAGATGATTGGAGCCATCCGTATAGCCGGAAAATCGCTGCCTATCCAAAGGGTGTCGATACTGGCTCGAAATACTGGATGCCTGTTTCCCGGGTCGACAATGTTCATGGTGACAGAAATCTTGTCTGTACCTGTCCGCCAATGGAAGATTATGCGATAGGCGCTTAGATTCTGCAGCCGGAGGCGTAGCCCAAGGTTCGCCTCCTGTGTGGTCTATGTCTCTGGTCGCTCATCGGAAATCTGGCGGGGAAATGGCATGAATGCAGTTGTCGGCAACCTAAGCCTGGTGATGCTTGTCTATTGTTGTGCAGCTGTATTTATTGCCGGTTTGATCCGTGGATATTGCGGATTTGGGTTCTCGGCGCTTGTCGTTGCCAGCCTGACACTGGTGCTGCCGCCGGTTGAGGTCATTCCATTTGTATTCATGCTGGAGATTGCCGCCAGTGTCGGGATGCTGCCGTCAGTGTGGCGCTCGGTGGATCGACGGCTTCTGGGCTGGTTGTTGGCCGGGTATGTGATTGGCGCTCCATTGGGCCTCTATGCGCTGATTCAGGTGGACCAGGCAGTCGTAAGGATTACCATTTCCGTTATAATTCTGGTCTTGAGTCTGGCGTTGCTGCGCGGCTTTGTGTTTCGTGCGGCGAATTATGCCACCTCAATTTTCACAACCGGAATTGTGGCTGGTGCCGTGAACGGAGTGAGCGCCGTGGGTGGTTTGCCAGTGGTTTTGCTGATGTTGGCAAACAGTGCTTCTGCAGCCGTGACCCGCGCTTCCATTGTTGTATTTTTGATGCTTGGCAATATTTATGCAACAGCATTTACGTTCGGCTCGGGGATCATCACGGCTGATGTGATGATCCGGTTTGCAATCTTTCTGGTTCCCATGGCTCTGGGCGTGCTGTTTGGCAGCCGTCACTTTGTGCGCTCCAGCCCTGAATCGTTCAAGGTTCTGGCGTTGTGGCTGCTTATTGGTCTGGCTTCGCTGGGATTGCTTCGGCTGGCATTTTGAGGGTGGAAAATCCGGCCTATTGGTTTTTTTTCAACCGCACCAGAGCTTGATCCAGTGCAGACAGAAATCTGGACCGATCGGCTTTCGAAAATGGTGGCGGACCACCCGTGATATCTCCTGTGGACCGTAGCCCCTCCATCAACGCACGCGTGGCCACTGCGCTGCCAATCGAATTTTCGGTGAACGGCTTGCCACTGGGGCTTATGACAATGGCGTTTGCGTTGAGACATCGCTCTGCCAGCAAGATGTCCGCGGTTATCACCACGCAATCTCCATTTGCCTGCTCTGCAATGTAATCATCCGCCACATCGGGTCCGGCGCTGACGATCTTGCGGGTGACCAGTGGATGATCCGGTATGCGCATGTAACTGTTGCTGACGACCCAAACCGGCACGTCATAACGAAATGCGACCTTGTAAATCTCATCCTTGACCGGGCAAGCATCGGCATCAATGTAGACATTTATAGCCATGAGATTTCGCAGCTTTCCTTTTCTGTGGATATCTTCAAACCAGATCGGGTTCATTTCTGACCTGATTTGAGGAATCGACTGAAACCCTAAGCATATCGGAGAGGTTTTTCAATTTTTACATATAAATTCAATGTTTTGTTGACGATATTGATTGGTCTGAATTTAAGAAGTTGTTGTCATGGTCCACCAACGTTTTAGGTGGATGATGAAGCTCAGAAGAATCAAAACTTTCGCGGCGATCGCACTGTCGATCATCTGCTTCCTGTTCATGGCCAGGTTGCTCATCAACTATTCTCTTGATTCTCTGCTGACAAAGCAGGCGAGCGCTATTGGGCGTGACTGGTCACATTATCTGGATCACAGGCTGGGTGACAGGCTGCCCTCCTTGTCGGGAGAAGAGCATGCTGCGACTGTCTCGAATGAGAACCTTGGCGTTGTCGTGGATGCTGTCTCTGACCTGTTTGGTGTCGGACAAATCCTGCAGATTGACTTCATTGATTCTGACTGCGGTTGCGTTGCCTCCTTTGCCAATCCATCATATTTTCACCATCAGGCATCTCACAATATGGATGCCAGTTTGCGCGCAAATGAAGACCTTGTAGATGCCGTACCATATGAGAACCATCACAAGGTCGAGATTGATCACAGTGGTCATATACATGCCGAAGGTGCTGACAGCCGTCTTATGGGTGAATTTCACACCAATCCGACAGATGTGAATTATGTGCTGACGCATGTCAGCTATGGGGGCCTCAACGACACGAAATCGCCCGGCGTAGCTGCTGGTTTTTTGCCTATTGATAGCCAGCGAGCGGATACGGCCGGGAAACCGGATGTGCGCTCGATCACGTTCCCACCAGACGCTTCCAAAACTTCGACTTATTTGGTCGCGGAAGTCTATCATCGCCTGGTGCGCGGTGACGACACAGAGATCGTTTCGAGGATGGTCGTGGATATGTCGGAAATCTCCACGCGCAACCGAACCATCGGGTATTTTGGCGGCGGGACTATTCTGGTTTTGCTGCTACTTGCCTTTGGTTACCCGACCGCACGGCATTTTGAGAATTTACGTGCCAGGCGCGAGTCCGATACAAAGGCCCATTTTCTGGCACATCATGATGGGCTGACGGGTCTGTCGAACCGCAATGCATTTCAGGAAAATGTTCCCAAGCGGATGGAGCAAGCCATTGCTGATGGTCATGTCGGCGTTCTGTGTCTGCTTGATGTCGATAATTTCAAGAGGATCAATGACTTTTATGGACATCATGTTGGTGACCAGGTCCTGCAGAAAGTAGCAGACATGCTGACAGACCAGGTTCCTGAAGGCAGCATGGTTGCACGTTTGGGTGGTGATGAGCTTGCGATTGTATTGTTTCATGACGCATCAGCGGAGAGCATGGATTTCAATGAAGTTGCCTTTTCCTCTTCCTTTCCAGTGGATATGGAAGGCAGCGAAGAATCGTTTGATGTTTCTTTTAGTATCGGAGTTTCACGCTTCCCACGGGACGGCACCGAGTTATCCGATCTGATGCGCAATGCGGATCTTGCTCTTTATGAGGCAAAGAAAAACGGCAAGGCGATGGCGCGTGAATATCTGCCTGAGATGAAAATCGGCATTGAGAAGAGACAAATGCTCTTCAACGAATTTAGGGCCGGTCTGAAATCTTCACAGATCGTGCCATTTTATCAGCCAGTCATCTGCACGCGTACCGGTCGTGTCGCCGGGGTTGAAGCCCTTGTTCGATGGCAGCATCCGCAAAAGGGGCTCATTTCTGCTGCTGATTTTTCAGAGGTCTTCGAGGATCGCGAGATCAGCGAATTGATCGGCTGCCAGATGATCGAAAAGGTCACCCAGAACATGGCTCGCTGGAAAGAAACTAATGTGCCGTTTGAACGGGTTGGTTTCAATGTGAATGCGGCCAATCTCCTGCGTGAGGGCTTTGTGCTCGAAATCATAAGCGCACTGACAAAAAATCAATTGTCACCCAGGGAACTGGCGATCGAAGTAACAGAAAAGAGTATTTTTGGCACAAACTCTGAAGCGCTGTTCGACAAGCTTCATGAACTTCGCAGAATGGGATGCGAAGTGGTTCTTGATGATTTTGGCACGGGTTATTCGTCCATCACACATTTGAAGGAATTGCCTTACACATTTCTGAAAATTGCGCGAACATTCATCAGCAACATCGCTGACGACCCGGAAGATCAGGCGATCGTCAGCTCACTGATTGAACTTGGGAAGTCGCTCGATTATCAAATGGTGGCTGAGGGTGTGGAAACCTATGAGCAATATGAAAAGGTTCGGGAACTCGGATTTCATCTGTCTCAGGGATATTATTATTCCGAGCCGGTATCAGCTGAGCATCTTCCCTCGGTGATTGACGCAATAAGGGCTCGGTCTTTCAGGATATTTGGACCACAGGAATATCAAGAGGACGTTGCTTAAAATCCAATTTCTTTCCATTTCTGATGTTTTTTCTTATTTTTTCACTGTTCCTGAATATTATCCATTTTTTTGTTCGAGATACGTTTTTTACAACGATGTTACGTAAAGTAATTTTTAGCTTGTAACGTTTCAAAATATTGCCCGCCTGTTTAAAGATGGCATCGTATTGTGTTTTTAAAACACAATTTATCTAATTTTTAATTGGAAAGCTTTTTCGTAATTCGTTAAAGTGCTTGAAATTTGCTTGGCTGAAAAACTTGCACAACTGTGTGTTGCAAAGTTTCAAACTGCGATTTATGATTTTGTTTGGTGCATAATAATCCAACATATGGGAATAGATATGAGAAAGAACTTTTTTGGAATTGCTTGTGCATTGGTATCCACAAGCATCATGGCTGGCAGCGCGATTGCGCAGGAGCAAAAATTTGTCTCCATCGGCACCGGGGGCGTCACCGGCGTCTATTATCCGACTGGCGGCGCAATCTGTCGTTTGGTGAATCGTGGCCGCAAAGAGCATGGTATTCGCTGTGGTGTGGAGAGCACTGGTGGGTCTGTGTTCAACATCAATGCAGTTCGCGGCGGTGAACTTGAATTTGGAGTGGCCCAGTCTGACTGGCAGTATCATGCCTATCATGGGACATCGCGCTTCGAGGAGCAGGGACCATTTGAAGGTCTTCGGGCCATTTTTGCGGTACACCCGGAGCCATTCACAGTGGTGGCAAGGGCTGATGCCGGTATCTCCACTTTTGAAGATCTGAAAGGCAAACGTGTCAATGTCGGGAACCCTGGTTCCGGCCAGCGTGGCACCATGGAAGTCCTGATGGATGCTATGGGTTGGACCATGGGTGATTTTGCATTGTCTTCGGAGTTGCAGGCTGCCGAACAATCACAGGCTCTGTGCGACAATAATATTGACGCAATGGTCTACACAGTTGGCCATCCATCCGGCTCCATTCAGGAAGCAACCACGTCGTGCGATTCCGTGCTTGTGACGGTTCAAAATGATGCAACCGCGAAGTTGATCGCGGACAATCCCTACTATCGTGCTGCAACGATCCCAGGTGGTATGTATCGTGGGAATGATGAGGACGTTGCCACATTTGGTGTGGGTGCAACCTTTGTCAGTTCCACGGATGTTCCCGATGATATCGTGTACGAAGTCGTGAAAGCGGTGTTTGAAAATATCGACCAGTTCCGTGGGCTGCATCCTGCCTTCGCCAATCTCGATCCGAAAGAAATGGCGACCGAAGGTCTTTCCGCGCCACTTCACGCAGGCGCTGAGCGTTACTTCCGCGAAGCTGGCCTGATCGACTGATAATCTGGAGCAGCGCAGACATGCGCTGCTCCATTCGACCGTTTACCTGCGTGGTTGACGGTGTCCGATTTTCATAAAACCATCGGGGGGCGTCGTGAGCGATCAGGACAATAATAGTCAAACACCAGACAATTTAGCCGTTGAAAACCAGGCGGTGTCTGATGCAGCGGGCAGGCAATTCACAGATGAAGAATTGCAGGATCTCGTTGCAAGCTCTGATGCCGGTGGGCGCGCGCCTACTAATCAGTCGGTAGCGTGGCTGCTTGCAGCCATTGCCCTTCTTTGGTCCGTGTTCCAACTCTGGATTGCGCAACCGCAATTGTGGTTCGGACAATATCTTCCCGTCTTGAATGCCTCCCAGACCCGCCCGATCCATCTGACCTTTGCCATTGTGCTGGCCTTTCTGGCCTATCCAGCTTTCAAGAAATCGCCGCGCGACCACGTTCCGATCTATGATTGGGTGCTCGCCATTATTGGTGGTGGCTGCGCGTTTTATGTGTTCGCCTTTTCGGGCACACTGGCGCTGACAGCACGGTCCGGCCTGCCGACGACAGCCCAGATAGTTGTTGGAACCATTGGCATCATCGTATTGCTGGAAGCTGCCCGACGGGCGCTTGGTCCGGCTCTGACGATCGTCGGATCGTTGTTTTTGCTTTACGCCTATATGGGGCAGGGCTGGCTGATCCCGGATCTGATTTCCCATGAGGGCCTGTCCTTCACCGCCATCATCAATGCGCAATGGCTGGATACAGCCGGTGTGTTCGGTATTCCGCTGGGTGTGTCCACTGCCTTTGTGTTTCTGTTCGTGTTGTTCGGGTCGATGCTCGATAAAGCCGGTGCCGGAAATTATTTCATCAAACTGGCCTTTGCCGGTCTTGGTCATCTGCGTGGTGGCCCTGCCAAGGCTGCGGTCGTTGGCTCGGCCATGACCGGGCTGATTTCAGGCTCGTCCATCGCCAATGTGGTGACCACCGGCACATTCACCATTCCGCTGATGAAGCGTGTCGGATTCACGTCGGAACAAGCCGGAGCGGTTGAAGTTGCCTCTTCGGTAAACGGCCAGATCATGCCGCCTGTCATGGGCGCTGCAGCCTTCCTTATGGTTGAGTTTATTGGCATTCCTTATGTGGAAGTCATCAAACACGCCTTTATTCCGGCTGTGATTTCCTACATTGCGCTGGTCTATATCGTGCATCTTGAAGCGCTTAAGAAAGACATGCCTGCTCTTGGTGAAAGCAAAAGCTTTTTCGGCATGATCCTCAAGTTTCTGATCGGCTTTGCGGTCTTTGGTGCCGCATTCACTGCACTGATTTATGTGGTTCGGTTTCTGCAGGCCAATATGGCTGGAACCGCTTCAACCATCATGATGCTGGCTTTGCTGGCTGTTTATATCGGACTTGTGTTTGTCTCCTCCAAGCGACCTGATCTGGAAGTTGATGATCCCAATGCCAAGGAGATTGTCATTCCGACTGTGGCAGACGTGTATCCAACCGGGCTGCACTATATTCTTCCGATTGTCGTGCTGGTCTGGTTCCTGATGGTTGAGCAGCAATCGCCTGCGAAATCCGCGTTTTACGCGACCTCGCTGATGCTGTTCATCATTATCACGCAGAAGCCGCTAAAGGCCTTGTTCAGAGGCGGTTCCGACTTTGGCGGACAAGTGGCTGAAGGCTTTTCTGATCTGAAAGACGGCCTTATCGCCGGTGCCAGAAACATGATCGGTATTGGTGTGGCCACTGCCGCTGCCGGTATCATTGTGGCCACTGTGACCAAGACGCCTATCGGGACAGAGCTTGCCGGTCTTGTCGAGCAATTGTCGGGCGGTGTTCTGATTATCATGCTGATACTGGTGGGTATTTTCTCACTGATCCTCGGCATGGGCCTGCCAACCACAGCGAACTACATTGTTGTGTCGTCACTGATGGCCAGTGTTGTGGTCAGCCTGGGCGCGCAGGAAGGCCTGATTGTGCCACTGATTGCCGCGCATTTGTTTGTGTTCTATTTCGGCATCATGGCGGATGTGACCCCGCCGGTGGGGCTGGCAAGTTTTGCGGCAGCCGCGGTGTCGGGCGGTGATCCGATCAAGACCGGCTTTACGGCGTTCTTCTATTCGATGCGCACTGTGGCTCTGCCATTCCTGTTTATCTACAATCCGGCGCTTATTCTCTACGGTGTGGATCTTGGGACAACGGCAGGCATATTGCAGGCCATCTGGATATTTGTTCTGGCCACCTTTGCGATGCTGCTATTTGCTGCCGCAACGCAAGGCTACTTCCTGGCAAAGTCCAGGCTCTATGAATCGGCAGCCTTGCTGGTTGTGGCTTTGACAATCTTCCTGCCCAATGTCTGGCTTGATACGTTCCAGAGCCCGTTTGATGAGTTGCCGCCCACCGAGTTCGTTGAAGCGGTGGGGGCTGCAAAACCGGGTGACCGTCTGCGGCTGCGCATAGCCGGGCCGGATATTGACACCGGAACAACAGCGGAAACCACATTGCTGATGAACATCGAGATCGAAGGAGATGCACAGTCACGCATTGACGCTTTGGGCCTGCTGCTCATTGAAGAGGGTGATGCTGTGAACCTCGACGAGCCCGCTTTTGGCTCTTCGGCAGGTGATTCACTGGCCGATTTTGACTTCTATGGCGACACGCCCGTGCAGATCGTCAGTGTTCAGCGGCCGGCAGATCGCTGGCCGAAGGAGATATTCTATATTCCGGCACTGTTGCTGTTCGCTGTTGTTGTGATGCTGCAACGTCGCCGTCAAACCAAGCCTGCCTTCTGAGAAAGGATGTATCATGTTCAAATCGATACTTCTGCCGATCGATCTGTCTTCGAAAGCCAGTTGGGAAAAGGCGCTTCCTGCCGCGCTTGATATGGCCGAGGACAAGGGGGCGGAGCTGCATATCGTTTCAGTTTTACCCGACTTTGGCATGACGATTGTGGAATCCTACTTCAAGGAAGGCTACGAGAAACAAGCCCTCTCTGATTTCGGACACAAGCTGGCTGCCTGGGTGCAAGAGCATGTGCCGGACGGGGTGAACGTCCACCCGCATGTTCTTCACGGCACAATCTATGCGGAGATATTGCGGGCCGCGAATAAATTGTCCTGTGATTTGATCGTGCTTGCATCGCACCGGCCGGAACTCAGTGATTATCTGCTTGGCCCAAATGCCGCCAGAGTTGTACGTCACGCAAATCAAAGTGTGATGATCATCCGTAATTGAGTGCGGAGTTTCGTTTTCAAGAGAGCTATACCGGATGCGATCCCGTCATGTGTTTCCGCGCAATTGTGCGGCTGATTTGCCTGTTGCTGTTGGTGGTGACGGTGTTTACCTGATTGCGCAGGATGGAACGCGTGTCCTGGATGCCTGTGGCGGCGCAGCTGTGTCCTGCCTTGGTCATTCCAATGCAAGAGTGATCGCCGCTATCCAAAAGCAGGTGGCGAGCCTGGCTTACGCCCACACCAGCTTCTTCACGTCCGAGCCTGCCGAAGAGCTTGCAGAATTTTTGGCAGCGCGCGCACCTGGTGATTTGAACCGGGTCTATTTCGTATCAGGTGGCTCTGAGGCCATGGAAGCGGCCTTGAAACTGGCCCGGCAGTATCATGTCGAGGCAGGCAAACCGGAAAAGTCGCAGATTATCGGTCGCTGGCAGAGCTATCACGGCAATACGCTGGGTGCTTTGGCAACTGGCGGCAATCGCTGGCGACGTGCCCAGTTTGCGCCGCTTTTGAGCGACTCCATGCATCACATCGATCCCTGCTATGCCTATCGCGGCCAGTTGGAGGATGAAACCGGGTTTGACTATGGTCAGCGGGTTGCCAATCAGCTGGAAGAAAAGATTTTGCAACTCGGTGCAGACACAGTTGCCGCCTTCGTGGCCGAGCCGGTTGTTGGTGCCACCATGGGCGCGGTTCCATCTGTGGATGGATATTTCAAACGCATTCGAAACATTTGCGACACATATGATGTGCTTCTGATTCTGGACGAAGTGATGTGCGGCATGGGGCGCACCGGCCATCTGTTTGCCTGCAATCATGACAGCATCGAGCCAGACATGATTGCCATCGCCAAAGGCCTTGGTGCGGGCTACCAGCCAATCGGGGCGCTTATGGTGTCCGACCGCATTTTCGACACGCTGGCGGCCGGCACCGGCTTCTTCCAGCATGGTCATACCTATTTGGGCCACGCCACTGCCTGTGCGGGCGCATTGGCTGTGATGCATGAGATCGAAGAGCAGAATTTGCTTCAGGCTGTGTGTCAGCGTGGCGAAGCGCTGAGGGCATCTTTAGCCGACCGGTTCGGGAACCATCCACATGTTGGTGATATCAGGGGCAGGGGCTTGTTTTTGGGGCTGGAACTGGTTGAGGACCGTGAGACAAAAGCGGCATTCGCCCCTTCGAAACGCATCAATTCTCGCCTCAAATCGGCCGCCATGAAAGCCGGGCTGATGTGTTATCCGATGGGAGGAACCATTGATGGACAGGCCGGAGACCACATTCTGCTGGCACCGCCTTTCATCATTGACGACAGCCATGTAGCCGAGATCACCGACAAATTGTCGATTGCTCTTGATGAAACGCTCGCTGCGATACGATAGGCCTTGAAAAGCCAAGCCAGCGGTGCTAATTGCCCTGCAGCTTTGAAGCAAAGCTCAGACATATGTCTACTGGGGAATAGGTTAACGGTAGACCTACGGACTCTGACTCCGTCAGTCCTGGTTCGAATCCAGGTTCCCCAGCCATTTTTTTCAAGCAGTTAGGTAACGGCTTTTAGCCATCGTCTTCGAATGGTTTGGAGTTTTGTATTGCGTTGGCGTCGGCACGCAAGGTGGTATCATCCGCTTTTGCAAGCATTCCGGGGGCTTTGTGGCATCATGCGGCCTGAAGAAAAATGGCAACCGATTTGGTGTACAGTGGAAGCGACCAAGCTGTTGAGGTTGATGCATATTTGCATGCTCCGAGAGAAACTCGGCCTATGTCATGTGCGAGAAATGGCCAGATCATCAATGGTGTGAGCGCCGAGAAATCCCATAGCGGTCCGCATTTCGTTCTGTATCATTTCCAGCAATTCTACAGCGCCATCCTCGCCGCCAGCCGCCAGCCCCCACAGTGGCAAGCGCCCGAGCATTGTTGCCTGGGCACCAAGCGCCAGATATTTCAAAATATCGGTTCCCCGACGCACGCCACTATCTGCGATCACGGTGATGTTGCTGCCAACGGCTTCTGAAATATTGACCAACCGATCGGCAGGTGCCGGAGCAATATCAAGATTTCTCCCGCCGTGCGAAGACACAACAATCGCGTCGGCGCCAAATTCGCAACAGCGCAATGCATCTGCGACAGAAAGAACACCTTTCACTATGAGCTTGCCGCGCCATAAATCGCGCAGACGCGCGAGATCATCCCAATTCAGACTGGGATCCTGTTCAACCCGGGGGTCACTTGCGCCGCTGGTGATGGAGGTTCGGCAGTCTGGCGGATAGTGGGCAAATTCCGGAAGCCTTCCAGAAGTCAGATAGCGCCCCAGAACTCCCAACATCCAACGCGGATGGCTCAAAACGTCAACCGAATTGCGAAGACCTGGAACGGTCGGCACTCCGAAGCGATTGCGCTGATTATATTCGCGATTCGGTGCCACCTGGTTGTCGACGGTAAAGACCAATGTCTCGCAGCCAGCATTCCAGGCACGAGACAACAGTTCCTCCATCAATTTGCGGTCTTTCCAGAGATAAAGCTGAAACCAAAGTTCGGCATCTGGCGCGCCCTTCCGGATTCGTTCAATCGACGTGATCGAGAGCGTCGCCACACAGAATGGAACCTTCAATCGCGCAGCAGCACGTGCGAGCGCAACTTCTCCTTGGTATGAAACAAGACCTGCCAAAGCGGTCGGTGCAATGATGAGTGGTGACGCTGCGGATTTGTCGAACAACTGAGTGGCGAGCAAACAGTCTGCAGATCCATTCAGAATGGCAGGCTCAAGGCTGATCCGATCAAGGGACTTGCGGAGCTGCTGGAGGGCCACTTCATCTTCGGTGCCACGATCAATATATTCGAAGAGACCTCGCGGTAAAAACCGGCGCGCCTTCTCCCGATAGTCATGCGAATTCAACAAGTCCATGCCATTTTCCCAATGGGGCCGGAATACCGAACTGTCAGCAAGTGATGAGCGATGCCAGCACTTACATTTCGATCATAGAAGCTGGTTTGCGATTGAATGCCAAGCATCCATTATACCCTCAAGGCCCGTCTCCTGGCGCTTTCCAGATGGGAAATTGAAGCCGCCAAAACGGCATCGACATCTCGTTTTTCAAGAGCCTGAATAATTGCGAGATGCTCAGTCATCGCCGATACCATCAGTTCGGGGCGCAATCGGGTGTCTTCGTTTCGAATCAAACGGATCTTGATCGAATTCGTCCGATAGATCGCTGAGATCAGGTCGTTTCCCAGCGCATCTATGAATCGGTCGTGCATTTCCCAATCAATTTCCTGCGCCTTGGCCAACAGCTTCGGTGTGACACCACTTTGTGCGGTTGCGAGGATCTTTTCGTGAGACTTACGCAGCCGTGTGATTTCGGCATCAGTGGCGACGATGGTAAAGTGGCGTAGAGCTTCCTGATCCAGAACCATTCGGAGCTGAAACGCGTTTCTCACCAGGTTCAAATCAACACTCAGGACCCGCAAGCCGCGGTTGGGAACAGCTTCAATCAACCCATCCGCCTCCAACCTGGGAACCATTTCCCGGATTGCACCGAGGGGCATCCCGGTCAATTGCACCAGTTCTCGTTGCGACACGATTTGCCCAGGGGAAATCGTCTGGGTGAGCAGATGTTCCGTAAAGGACTCATAGGCTTGATTGCGAAGCGGCGCTTCATTCGTGGGCTTATTTGGTGCCATCAGTTTTGCAATGACATGACGAGGGGCGTAAGTTCTGAAACGATTACGGAATCTGCCGGAGACAAAGGTGGCCGTGTGCGGGCCCATTCCGGATCGTTGCGGCAAGACCCGACAAGCGCCTTTACAAGCGGTGTCACCGGAAATGAAACCAGGGCGTCGATAATGGAAACGAGTTCCTGAGAAGGTGTTCCGTTGTGGATCATTTCCGCAATCACATCAGGAACGAGATTGGCCATGCCACAGATTGAGCCAGCACAACCCAGCGGAGCCGCTTTTGCAAGAAGTCGCTCATCCCCAATCATGATGGCCAGATCGTCCATCGGCAGTATCTGACAAGCATGGTTCCAGTCGCCGGAGCTGTCTTTGATTCCGAAAATCGCGGTGCCACACGATGCCACGATGTTGCGGATGGCTGCTACGTCGAAGCGTACGCCGGTCACTTGCGGTATGTGGTAGAGAATGAATTGAACGTCCAGGTCAGATACTTTTTCGACGAGGCTGGCGACCCAACGCTCTAGCGCTGCGTCATCGATACCCTTGAAGTAAAAGGGTGGCGCGAGGAGAAACCGGGATACGCCACGGCGGGCGGCCGTTCGCACCATCGACTCGCAAGTTTCAATGTCACATGAAATGACAGAGACCGTCATGCGAGATGGCGACATGCCAGTGTCCAACACTGCATCGATTGCGGTTTCGCGTTCCTTCTGGCCGAGAGAAGCACCCTCACCAGTCGTTCCGAACAATGTCACTCCGTCAACCGCGCCTGAAATACTGTCCACGTGAGACTGCAAACGTTCCAGATCAATGGATCCGTTGGCTGTGAATGGTGTCACCAGGGCGGCGGATTGTCCAAAAAGATGGCCACGCGGTGAGGCAGTTTGGGGCAGTTCGGTTTGTGTAATTTGCACGAGTTTTTTTCCAATCGATTCATAACTGACATGTCAGAGTGTTGACATGTGTATATCAATTGCTGCTTAGTGGTGCAAGTAGCCGGGTGGTTACTTAGCAAGCTTGACCTTGGGGAGGGATCGCATTGGATAAAAAGATACAGGTCTTTTTCACAAATTTGCCGTCATCGGTGCTCGCTTGCCGTGTGGATCCAGTGCCCGAACGCAACCTTATCGACTGGTCGTCCCTGGAGGGCGTCCGCCCGGCGGCGTTATTTTGTCCACGCAGCATTGCAGACGTATCGGCAATCATGACTGCAGCCAACTTAGCGGGCGTGGCCGTGGTTCCACAGGGCGGACTGACCGGGCTATGCGGTGGAGCGCGTCCTCAGGCGAGTGGAATTGCACTTTCGCTGGAGAAGATGGTTGGAATTGAAGAAATCGATACAGATTCTGCCACCATGACTGTGTTGGCTGGGACGCCGCTCGAGACAATTCAGCACGCTGCCGCAGACGCTGACATGTTTTTTGCGCTTGATCTTGGCGCTCGCGGATCCTGTGTCATCGGCGGAAATGTAGGGACCAATGCTGGCGGAAACAGAGTCATCCGCTATGGCATGACTCGCGATTTGGTGCTGGGAATCGAGGCTGTCCTTCCTGATGGGACAATTATCAACGCGCTGTCGAAACTGATAAAGAACAATACCGGGTATGATGTGCGTCAGCTTTTCATTGGTTCGGAAGGCACGCTTGGTATTGTTACCCGTGTGGTACTCCGCCTGCATCCAGCACCTACTTGCACACATGCTGCAGTTTTTGGACTGTCCGACTATGAATCTGTTCTGAAATTTCTCGCCGGCGCCAGGCGACAACTCGGGCCAATGCTCTCTGCGTTCGAGGCAATGTGGTCAGATTATCTGGAGATTGCACTGGCCGTACCGGGGGTAAGAAACCCGTTACAATCGCGGCATGCCTTCACAGTTCTTGTCGAGTCACAGGGCACCGATGAGAAAATCGACGGTGAACGGTTTATGGGATTCTGCGAAACAATGTTCGAGACAGGGGTGATTGAGGATGCGGCAGTGTCCCAGAGTCTGGCCGATGTGCAATCCTTCTGGGGGCTCCGCGATGCCTGCTCGGAATTCAAGACCACGGTTGGTCCCCATTTCGCTTTTGACATAGGCCTTCCGACCGGCAAAATTGATGAATTTGCCAGACTCTGCCGCACCCGCATTGCTGATGCGCTGCCCGGTGGGAAATCAGTCTATTACGGCCACATCGCCGATGGAAATCTGCATTTGCTGGGGTGGCAACCTGGCGGCACGACAGATGAAATCACCGGCCATCTCCTTGATGAGGCTGTCTACGAAACTGTACGCGATTTTGGTGGGTCTGTTTCGGCCGAGCATGGGATCGGCCTGACCAAAAAGCGCTACCTCGCTCATTCGCGCTCGCCAGAAGAACTTGAGCTGATGAAAACGATCAAGCGAGCGATCGATCCCAATAATATTCTCAATCCTGGCAAGGTGATTGACCTATGATCATCTTGAGGTTCATCGAAGCCAATTTTGAACGCGTTCTACTGGCGGTGATCCTGTTCGCCCTTGTTGCTATTCTCGCAGCTCAGGTGGTGTTTCGTTACGTCATTGGCTCGCCACTTGTCTGGTCCGAGGAACTGGCACGCTATCTGCTGGTCTGGTGCACCTTCATCGGTGTCAGCCTGGCTGTTCGAGAAGGCCGACATATCTCGGTGGATATCCTGCCTGTTCTTGTGGGGCCACGCGGGGTGTGGTTTTTCGGCGTACTCGCCTTGCTGGGATCAGCTGTCTTCTTTGCGCTGACCGTCTGGTACGCAGTTCCCCTGACGATGCGGATCGCCAAGATTGGCCAAGCATCGCCAGGTCTTGGAATTCCAATGTGGACTGTCTATGCCGCCGTTCCAGTGGGGCTGAGCCTTGCCTTGCTGCGTTGCGGTCAAGTCTTGTGGAAGATCAGCCGAGGGGCTCCGTTGCCTGGTGCTGATGAGATCCTGGACAAAGCCGCCACGCTGACCAGCAAAGAGGCAGCTGCAAAATGATGGTTCCCTTCTACGCCCTCCTGTTCTTCCTCATGCTTTTGTTTCTAAGCATACCAGTCGCATTCTCACTGGGGTTTGCAGCATTCCTTCCCGGTTGGGTCGGTGCGCCGACAAATGCAGGGCAGGTCATCCGGTCGATTGTCACCGCGCTCGACAGTTTTCCTCTTCTTGCGGTTCCGCTCTTTATTCTCGCGGGCGAAATCATGACGCAAGGCGGGCTCGCCAAGCGGTTGTTTTTGCTGGCAGATGCAGTGTTCGGCAGATTCCATGGTGGCCTTGCCATGTCATCAGTGGCGGCATGCATGCTGTTTGGTGCCATTTCGGGGAGCTCCCCAGCAACTGTTGCCGCAATCGGCACTATGGCTGTGCCACTTCTTACGGCGCGGGGGTATGATCTCAGATTTTCAACCGCATTAATTGCGGCAGCCGGGACTCTCGGTGTCATTGTTCCTCCCTCCATTCCAATGATCATTTATGGCATGGCTGCACAGGTCAGCGTCTCAGCGCTCTTCATCGGCGGTATTCTTCCTGCAATGGTCATCGGGACCCTGTTGATGCTTTATGCAAACGCATATGGTCGACGGAACACTCACCGCATTAGTTCCGATGCTGGTAATGTTGATGTGGCGGCCGTTTTCCGACAGGCAATCTGGGCACTCCTCGCGCCGGTTTTCGTTCTCGGAGGAATTTATTCGGGCGCATTCACCCCCACCGAGGCTGCAGCCGTTGCCTGCGTCTACGGAGCTTTCGTGGCGATCGTGATCTTCCGAGAATTGTCCATTATGGACATGGGAAAAGTATTCACCAATACTGCGCTCACCATTGCGCCGATCCTCATCATTGCCGGGACAGGTGCCGCATTGGGGCGTGTTTTGACCATATTGCAGGTTCCTGCCGCTATCGGCGAATTTGTCGGAGGCACCATCGACGAGAGACTGACCCTGCTCCTGCTGATAAATGTGGTTCTTCTGGGCGTTGGGATGGTGATGGAGACCTTGTCGGCGATTATCGTCCTGACGCCAATTTTCCTGCCCCTTATTGCCCCATACGGAGTTGATCCGGTGCATTTTGGCATGATCATGGTGGTCAACCTGGCCATCGGCTTCGTGACGCCGCCTGTTGGGGTGAATATTTACGTCGCAAGCGGCATCACCAAACTCCCCGTACTTCAGATTTGCCGAGGACTCATTGTGCCCCTCATGCTTCTGATCCTCGGACTTCTCGTGATCACTTATTGGCCCGGCCTTACGCTTTGGCTGCCTGGGCTTGCTCGGTAGAACGACCATACCAACCAACCTAAAAGGAAGAGAGAAAATGAAAATGAAATTCAAGACAATCGCCTTGAGTGCCCTGATGGCAAGCAGCATGGCGTTTCAGGCAAATGCTGCGGATTATACGATGATTCTCGCGCATACATTGAACGATAAAGCTCATCCGCTCTATCAGGCATTCTCAATGATCGAGACAGAAATCGAAGCCAACAGCAATGGACGCATCGACGTTCAGCACCAACCTGGCGCCGCCCTTGGGGGGGACCGTGAATTGATGGAATCCCTGATGCTGGGCGACATCCAATTCGTTCCGGTCTCCACTTCGGGTGCCGTGCAATTCGTACCGGAATTCGCAGTTTTCGAAATTCCTTACGTGTTTCCTTCAGATACAAAACAGTTGCGGGCCGTTCTGAACGATTCTGAATACACCAAGGCACTTGAAGACACTTTGGCAAGCAAAGGTCTCACATTCGGAAAGTTCTACAATGGCGGGTTCCGTCAGTTGACAACATCGAGCGTTCCAGTGCGCACGCCGGATGATATCTCTTCAAACAATCTGCGCATCCGCGTCATTGAAAATCCTTATCCCGTTGCCATCTGGAAAGCCATCGGCGCAGCGCCAACACCAATTGCATTCCCGGAACTCTACGGAGCCCTGCAGCAGGGTGTTGTCGACGGGCAGGAAAACCCGTTTGGACATATTCTCTCGCAACGTTTCTACGAAGTTCAGTCCTACCTTTCCACGACAAGCCACATCCTGCTGGCCAACGTCAATCTGATCAACAAGGAATGGTATGACAGCTTGCCTGATGATCTGCAGACGGTTGTGGATGATGCACTGGCATCTGCTGAAGAATTTCAGTGGAACTTGCAAGACAGCATGGCTGCCGAGCAGCGCGCTCAGATCGAAGAGCACATGGAAATCATCGATCTGACTGCCGAAGAAATCGCTCTTTTCCAGGAAAAAACCGTTCCGATTCAGGCCATGGTGCGCGAAAATATCGGTGACGAAATGGTGGATTCACTGTTGAGCGCAATCAAATCGAAGACCGGTTCCTGATCCTCATTTAATCTTGATCTATTGAACAATTGTCGCCACCGTCCTTGAATCAGGCCGGTGGCGATTGCATTTGTTCAGCCTGTATTTTGGCCAGCAAATCAAGCTCTTATCAAACGTGAGACGGTCTCGAATTCAGGACAGGAATATATGCTCCTCCGCACAAGATTCCACCGAATACCTTTGACACCTGTTTGTGATCTTCCAATAGGTTGTCCCTTCGGTCTGGATCGATGAGATTAGAGGCACCAGATTTCAATGCTTCTTGGATGGATCGGATGGGTAACCATATGAATGCAGTTATGTTTCCCTTGCCACGAGCCGATATGGCGCAGTTCATGCTTGCGACCGGGAGTTCAAATTATCATTGGGCGCTATCGTTTTGACCATTTCCAAATATGGGGCAAATCTAGTCCAATCAGGCGTCGGAAACACAGGCCGCATCGGTTTGGAAACTACCAGTAAGGGATTCAACTTTAGTGATCTGTCTTGTGATCAGTTTGGAACCAAGTAATTGAAATTGTTGAACTTCTGAAGGACTCTGACTCCGTCAGTCCTGGTTTGAATCCAAGTTCCCCAACCATAAATTTTTCAATGACTTATATAGCATGACCAGCGCGGTACAGAGCGACTATGGGTTCGCTGGGTTGAATATCCATGTCAGCGGTCCTCTTTTCGGGTCGGACGTCATGCTTTTTGTTGTGCAAACTATGATGGCGGAACCATTCGGCTAAGAGACCGGATGGATTCAATAGCGGTCAAAATTTGCATGATTATTCCACTTGGTGGGCCAGGGAACGGAACGCACCGCCGGCCGCAACCGCGGACCTCAAAAGGCTAGAATGCCGGGCCTGGTTTGGCGCCAAGCCATTTGAAAGCGATCGCTGCCGGGCAAAATCCGGTGAAGGCAGACTGGATCTGGTTGACGCCGACGAAAACTGTAAGCCAGACGAAATGGGGCGAGACCCAATAGGTCAGCACCAGTGACAAAAGCACCATGAAGCCTGCGAAGGCCATTACAATACGACCAAGTGACATGTGTTTTCCTTTCATGCGATCACGTGTGGGTAACGGGCATTGTGGTTCGTCTCGTCGTCCGGAAGAGTGCTGCGCACTCAGTCCTTCGTATCGAGTTTGACCTGTTTCAGCTTCTCAATTCCCAGAGCCTGCATCGCGAGCCGTTCATAGAAGGGTTCGGATTTTCCGCTGCGGATCTTGTGCAGGAAGTATTTCTCAAAAGCGATCTTGGCCAGATGCACCCATTTTCCAGAGGATGACCAGTTCACATTGCGCGGCGGAATTTGCGGCTGGGCCACAAAGGCGATGCCGCTGTCGCCGAAATCCGCAAGGCAAACGGCGTTCCAGGTGGCGATCGCATCCGGGGCCAGTCCCTTGGTCAGCCGATCTATGTTGTGCACGGTTGCCGTGACCATGGACTCGATCATGAATCCGGTTTTTGGAACGCCCACCGGCACTGGCGTTTTGCCCACTGGCGGGATCGCGACGCAGACGCCGACGGAAAACACTTCCCGATAGGCAGGATTGCGCTGGTATTTGTCGGCCAGAACAAAGCCGCGGGGATTGGTCAGTCCTTCTAGGCCCTGCAGCGCTTCGATGCCGCGAAAGGCGGGTAACATCATGGTGAAGACCTGTGGCACTTCATGTTCTTTCAGAACCGAGCCATCCTCGGCCATTTCCGAAACCATAATTTTGTCTTTTTCCACCTTGTCCAGCCGGGCGTTGCAAATCCACTTGATGTGGTGCTGCCGCATTTCGCCTTCCAAGAGCCCTTTGGTGTCGCCGACACCGTCCAGTCCCAGATGTCCGACATAGGGTTCTGATGTGATAAAGGTCATCGGGACCTGATCGCGCACTTTCGCATCCCGCAACGCCTTGTCGAGAATGAAGGCGAATTCGTAAGCCGGTCCAAAGCAGGAGGCACCCTGTACCGCTCCAATCACCACAGGGCCGGGATTTGCGATCAACGCGTCCACTGCCAGTTTCGCCTGCAGCGCGTGATCGACATGACAGATTGACTGGGTATGAGCGCCGGGGCCAAAGCCTTCAATCTCGTCAAAGGCAAGCTCGGGGCCGGTGGCGATCACCAGATAATCATAGCTGACCGATTCGCCGTCATTCAATTCGATGCGGCGTTCAGCCGGGTGCACCCGCTTGGCACCCTGCGGGTGCAATGCAATGTCGTTTTTGGCAAAGACGGTTTCCAGATCAACCTCAATGGATTCTCTGTCGCGCCATCCCACGCCAACCCACGGATTTGACGGCACGAAATGGAAACGGTTGCCCAATGTGACGACCGAGACCGAATGATCCGCTCCAAGCGTCTCACGCAATTCATAGGCGGCGATTGTGCCGCCAAGTCCTGCGCCGAGGACCACAATATGTGCCATCTCTATCTCCTTCAAAATGCCGGACCGGGATCATCCGAACCCGACTCGTAACGCCGCACCAATGCAGCAGGTTGAGAAGAAATTACCAAATTCAGCAAGAGAGTCGTTGATGTGGATCAATATCGTTTATGAGCATTTGAACGTTGTATAGTCCCTATAGCTGCAAACGGGCGCGCACTTGTGGGCTAAACCAGTTTGCGCCGTCAATGCTCGAGTTCCATCAGGATCGGGCGGTGATCTGAGGGCCCCCGCTTCAGGGATTTTCCGCTTACCTTCCGCAAGTCACGAGCCAGGCATCTGTCGAGGCGAAAAGGGACGATTCTTTGGGCATGATGTGTTGATCCGCGCGGTCCAATATCGCGGAAACCGGGCAGAACAATCGGGCCGACAGCATTGAAATCACCGATTATGGCGGTCGGGCCATCCGTTGAGTGTGCAATCGTTCGAAGTTGGCGACGATTCAGAAACTGCCCGTGCGACAAGTGAACATTCGCAATTGTCACGCCATCAACCTCAAGAATTTGGGAGAAGCGGGTAGGCACGCGCCCTGGCATTTTTGATGCGGGTAACTTCAACGCGCGCGATTCCCAAAGCGTTGTCGAGCCCCATACTGCAAGACCATGACGCTTTCCTGGCCATGATTGGGCATGGTATTTTCCCCCGACCAGAGAGGGTAGCATACTGATTTCCTCGGTCACTTCCTGCATCAGAAAAAGATCGGGTCGCTCATCCTCGATGATCCCTGCAATGTCCTGAACAAGCGCTCCTGATCGATGCAAGAGGTTCCAGCTGATCACCTTGAGAAGCTGTCGAGGGGGCGTGTCGCTATCAGTCTTATCGGTCTGGTGCATTGCAACAGTATCTTTGGGTGAACTCTGCATCGGCATTCCTGTTAAATATATGGAAGAAGCAATCGTGCTCCGGCGTCTCGCAACCTTTGTGTCACCGGGCGCTGAATAATGTCATTTGGCGTCAGGCGCGTGGACCGGGCGATTTTCTCGTCAATAAGAGCATCAATTCTGGACACGACATTTTCACCGTATAACTCCAGCATGAACTCGAAGTTCAGTCTGAGGCTTCGCACATCCCAATTGGGACTGCCAATTGCGCTCCATTTTCCGTCAACCGTCATGAGCTTTGAGTGGTCAAATGGCGCCGAAGTTGTAAAACACTTCACTCTTTCCAAATGAAAATGCGCAAGATGCGCCCGCATGGCCCAATCCATTGCGATGTGGTCGGATGCCTTGGGGATCAGCAATTCAAGCTCTACTCCGCGCAGACCTGCCAGATTGACAGCCGCACTCAGCTTCTCGTCGGGCAGAAAATATGGGGTTACGATCCGCACCTTGTGCCTCGCTTGCAGGATCGCTGCAACAAGCACAGTCTCTATTTTTCCGATATCCTCATCCGGCCCGGAACTGACTCCCCGGGCGACAACCGACCCTGAAGGCTGTATGTCCGGCCACCAGATATCGTTGCTGAGCATTTCGCCAGTGGTGAAATGCCAGTCTGCAACGAAACTTTCCATCATCTGCGCGACAACGGGGCCTTCAACATAAAAATGTGTGTCATCGACACATTTTTTTTGGTTCCCGGACGCCGTATTTTCAGCTCCAATATTCAGGCCGCCGGTAAAGCTTTTCGCTCCATCAATGATCAGGAGTTTCTTGTGATTTCTAAGATTTACAAATGGCATCCGCCACGGACGCGTGTCATGAATGAATCGCGCAGCCTCTATGCCTGCATTTTTCAGAGACCGCATGATCGGTGATGAAAAATATCCACCGCCGATGCCATCAACAAGAACTCTTATTTGTACGCCCCGGTTTTGTGCCTCTACCAAAGCTTCAACAAATTTCGTCCCGACGCTGTCCAATCGGAAGATGTAGGTGGCAAGCGCGATGCTGGAATTTGCCGACGCTATTGCCGATAACATTTCCGGATAGGCTTCAGTTCCACTGCACATCACTTCAATCCGATTGCCGTGGGTGAGTGGAAGGCCGGTAATCTTGTTCCCGACGCCTGCCAGCGTATTCATGCTGTCGCCCAACTGCAATATACGGGTTTGTGCTGCAATCGGAGCGTTTCTAGTCCGGATCTGGTCTCGTTTAATGTGAGACGCCCGGCGCGCAACACGATTGATCCCGAATGCAGCGTAGAATGCGGCCCCAAGAAACGGTGAAAACCAGATCAGGCCGATCCAGCCAATTGCGGATCTCACGTCACTTTTTCGCAGCAGAATATGACTGGTCGCAGTTCCCGCGACCAGAATATGAGCGATTGATGCTAACCAATAAAGCATGCCAGTGAACCTTCTTTGACCCGGTAATTCACCGAGAGTATATCCGCATCAAAGAGGCCACTCCATCATTCCGTCGTGCGACCGTCAAAATGCTCGTGGGCTGAACCCGCATCCGAACTTGTCGCGTGGATCGTACCGTCAACATGTTCTGGTGGGCCATAGATGGTATATAGTTTCAGGGGACCAGATCCAGTGTTGATAACATTATGCTTCGCGCCTGCGGGCACTATGATGCCATCATCGGCCTTCACTTTGTTTGCAACGCCATCAATCCATACGTCGCCAGTACCAACTTCAATGCGAAAGAATTGATCACGGTCCTCATGGACTTCTTCGCCGATTTCGTCGCCAGGTACCAACGCCATCAAAACCAGTTGAAGATTCTTGCCGGTATAGAGGACCTGACGGAAATTATCGTTATCCTCTGTCAGCTTCTCGATATTATCTACAAAACCCTTCATCGTATTTGTCCTTGTCTGTGTTGGTGTCCCGGGCTTCGCACCTGGATCACATTGTTTTGTCTTTTTTCAATCGTCTTGTTCTGAAACTGCATTTTCGACTGAACGGACGAAGTCTGGTCAATTTAACCAGAGCGGACCGGCGCAGCTTCACGCCACTTATATCAAAGCTGCGCACAGAGCAGGTTGATCGAAGTCAACTAGCGGGAGGGCGGCACCCTATTTGATGGGTGTGCCGTCAGCAGGGTCTTGTTGTCGTAATGTGGATCGACAATGCCGAAATGCATAGCAGAGTAAGTTTCGCGGCGTCTTTTCCAGTGTGTGTCATCTATTATCTGAGATGAGACGCGCGAATGCATCGCGTTCAGAAAAATGGAGTGGCTGTTCATCCTGACAAAAGCGTGAGCAAGGAAGCAGGCGCGCATGGGCGTTCATAGTTGGAGGATCTCTGGAGAAATTCGCTCAGTTGTTACCTCTTAAACGAGTCGTGAAACTGGTTCGCAAGTGCCTATGTTGAAAGGTAAAACGTCGGTTCCGGGCAGTGGCTGCATGAGACAAATTCCATTGTCATTCATTTGTTTTGCAGGTAAAACACTAGAAGCTGCTGACAAGATGGGTATTCGAACCACAGATGACCGAGTCTTCCAATCACAAAGTGTATTTCGTGCCGGGCCTTCATCGCGGGTTGCGCGTGCTTGAGATCCTTGGGGCTGCGGACAAGCCCATGTCGATCAGCGATATCGGGCGCGCCATGAGCCTCAGTCGTTCATCGACGTTTCGTCTCATCTATACGCTGAACCAGATGGGTTTTCTGAAAGACGGTATTCAGAACAACACCTACACGCTCGGCGCGCGCGTGCTCAATCTCGGCTTTGCCTATCTCAATCAACAACCGATCACGAGCATCGCCCGGTCTTACCTGTCCGAGTTGCGCGATAAGACTGGCGTCAGCGCGCATCTGAGTGTTCTGGAGGGCTACGATGTGCTTTATCTGGGCAGCCACCAGGCACGTACGGGATATGTCTCCAACATGGTCACCGGTACGCGCACGCAGGCCTATGCATCGGCCGTCGGCTGGTGCCTTCTGGTGTCCTCCAGCGATGATGAATTGCAGGCGCTGTGCGACACCACCGATATGGTCCGCTTCACCGAACACACACCGACTGATTACGAGACTTTGCGCCAGCGTGTTCAATCCGCGCGCGATCAGGGGTACATTTTTTCAAAGGGGTTTCAGGAGCCCGGAGGCTCAAGCGTTGCCGTTCCGGTTCGTGACAGTTCTGGGGAGGTCGTGGCCTGCGTCAATATTTCAGGGCCTGACAGCGGCTTTGACTTTGACAAGATTGACAGCTTCTACGTTCCGGAAACAAGAGCTGCCGCGCTTCAGATCTCGCGCGAATTGGGATATGGCGGACCAGCTTGAAACGATCAGCGGGCAGGGATGCCAAGGATGGAGCGGGCTTCAATCGGCGTGGCGATTGAGCCGCCGAGACTGTCTATGATCGAAACACTTTTTTCGACTAATTGTGCATTTGACGTGCAGTGCTCGCCTTTGCGGATATAGGCCGTATCTTCCATGCCGATCCGAACATGTCCACCCAGCAGAAAAGCCTGGGCGAGCATGGGAAACGCCATTCTGCCAATGCCAAATGCTGCCCATTCCGTATCCGTTGGCAACTGGCTGACGAGATATGCCATGGTCTCCGGGTTGGCGACGGCCCCAAATCGCACGCCCAGCACAATCTGAACCATCAAGGGCGTCTTGATGATGCCGCGCGCAATGAAATCCTTGGCCATATGCAGATCGCCGCTGTCAAAGATTTCTATCTCGGGTTTGACGTTCGCAGCGTAAATCCGCTCGGCCATTTTCTCCAGATTCCAAGGCGCGTTGATGACGCTCGCCTGACCGGACCACATGGTGTTGAAATCAAGTGTGCAAATCTCTGGTCGCAGTTCCACGACATGCGCCACGCGCTTTTCCGGGGCGCAGAGCGTCGATCCGGGAGCTGCCAGTTTCGGGTCATCCCGTGACGGAATAAAACGGCCACCTTCTCCAGTTGTCAGATTGAGTATGACATCTTCATTCTTGTCCCGAATGCGACCCACCAGGTCCCGATAGAGATCCATATCCATGGATCCTTTAGCAGTTTCTGGATCACGGACATGCAAATGCACAATCGATGCGCCAGCTTTTGCGGCATCAAGTGCCTGTTCGGAGATCTGTGCTGGCGTGACAGGCAGATGCGGGCTGATTTCCGGCGTCATCAGATTGCCGGTGACGGCGCAGGTCAGAATGGTTCTTCTGGTCATGAAACAACCTGTTCCAATCCTGTTTCAATTGCCTGTGCAATTGTTGTCACGATCTGCTCGATCTCTGCTTGGGAGGAGGTGTAGGAAGGAGCCAGCAGAACATGATCGCCATTGATGCCATCAGCGCATCCCTGGGACGGATAGCACATCAATCCAAGGTCGAGCGCGGCGTGTTTTATCTTCTGTGCGAGTTGCTGTTTGGCCGGGAAGGGAGCTTTGGTGGCTTTGTCGCTAACCAGTTCAACTGACCAGAACAGGCCACGGCCCCGGATGTTTCCGACATTGGGAAACTGTCCGAATTTGTGGTTCAGGGCGTCTTCGAGTTGTGCGCCGCGCAGACGTATATTGGCCAGCAGGTTTTCGTTTTCGATCACCTTCTGCACTGCAAGTGCCCCTGCGGTGGCAATGGCATGGGACATGTAAGTGTGGCCGTTCCACAATTGCCCGCTGCCGGATTGGATTGCCGCAACAACAGTTTCGCTGGCCATCACGGCGGCTATTGGCTGATATCCAGCACCCAGACCCTTGGCCATGGTCGTAATATCGGCGTAGCTGCCTTCCTGTTCCATTGCGAACAGGGATCCGGTTCTGCCCATGCCGCACATCACTTCATCAGCAATGTAAAGCACACTATGTGCATCACAAATCTCTCGAATGCGTCTGAAGTAGCCTTCGGGCGCAGGCTGGGTTCCAAGTGAAGCACCGACAACCGGCTCTGCAACAAAGGCCATCACATTTTGAGGGCCAAGCACCTGGATTCGGTCTTCAAGCTGGTTCGCCATCCTGAGGCCAAAAGCTTCTTCGCTCTCGTCATCCCTGCGCATGCGGTAGTCATAAGTTGCTTCTATATGGTCGACATCGATAATGATGGGCTGGAACGGTGCGCGTCGGCCTGCGTGGCCACCGGTTGCCAGAGCACCCAGCGTGTTGCCATGATAGCTGGGCTTGCGTGCGATGATTTTGGTGCGTGATGGTTCGCCTCGCTCCAGATGATACTGGCGCGCCAGTTTCAGAGCGGCTTCCATTGCTTCCGATCCGCTGCCCATGAACATCACACGGCCGTTGCCGGTGCCTTGCGGGGCGCGTTTGATCAGAAATTCGGCGAGTTCTTCCGCCGGTTCGTTGGTGAAGAAGCTGGTATGTGCAAAAGCAATCTTATCCAGTTGCTGTTTTATGGCTTCGCGGACCGCTGTGTTGCTGTGGCCAAGGCAGGATACAGCGGCGCCACCACAGGCATCGAGATATCTGCGCCCATCGGAGTCGATCAAATAGTTTCCATCTCCGCCAACAACCGTTGGAAGATCGGAATTCAGCGTGCGATGAAGGACATAAGTCATGCGATTTCCGTATTGCATCTGGAACACTGTTTTGTATATTAGACACAATCATGGAATGCAATAGTCATTTCAGGTCAAGATTCACGTAAAGGATAAATCATTGGGCGCCCTTGGAAATATAAAAGTCATTGACGTGACTCATGTTCTGGCAGGGCCCTTTTGCACCTACCAACTGGCACTGCTTGGTGCGGATGTCTTGAAAATCGAGTCGCCAGCCGAGCCGGATTGTGCGCGGGGACGGGGACCAGATGATGCGGCCAATGCGGCTGGTCTGGGGCTGAACTATCAGGTTCAGGGTGGCAACAAGCGCGCGCTTGCACTTGATCTGGCTGCTCCGGAGGGGCGCGACCTCTTTCTGACCCTGGTGCGGGATGCGGATGTGCTGGTGGAGAATTATACGACCGGAGCGATGACGAAACTGAACCTTGGCTATGAAGTTCTGTCCGCAATCAACCCTGAACTGGTTCATTGCTCCCTGACCGGGTATGGCGACACAGGACCTGATGCCCAGACAGGCGCTTATGACAATGTCATTCAGGCCGCCAGCGGCACTATAGCGCAATGTGGAGGCAGAAAACCGGGTGTTTCATTCATAGACTACAGTACCGGATATTCCGCCGCCTTTGCGGTCACCTCTGCATTGTTGCAACGGGTGCAAACGGGTCTTGGCTGCCATATCAGCGTGTCCATGCTGGAAGTCGCCATGCAGATGATGTCGCCGGAGGTGGCGGCAGCACAGCATCCCAGTGACACGACGCGCAACAAGGAAGCGGGCATCATGACCTATCAAACACTGGATGGGCGTTTGACGCTGGGCGTGTTCCGACCATTGCAATACCGAAAATTCGCGGCTGTTTTGGCTGGTCTTGGAACCGCTGTTCCGCTGTTGGACAAAATTCGAACGTGGCCGGATGTCTGGTCAATTTCAAGTGAGACCAAAGAGCAGCTGGTGGAGCTTTTTAAAGCCCGGCCAAACGCCTTCTGGGTTCAGCATTTGCGCGCTGCAGATTTACCGGTGGAACCTGTCAATACCCTGTCAGAAGCTGTCAAGTCACCTCAACTCGCTGCCCGCAGGTATTTTCAGTCAAACCCCGATGATACCAAAGCGACCCTGCCATTGACGGCCTTTCGCATGAGTGAAGGTGGTCCGGCCCTGTCATCTGCGCCGCCAAGGCACGGACAACACAGTGCCGAGGTTCTGCGCGAGATCGGTTTGAGCGAAGATCAGATCGAAGCCCTGTTTGAAAAAGGCATTGTATTGTGAGGCGTAACGCACCGCTCTTGACTGCGCAATTGTTCACGAGACTGCCTGAGGATTTGCGCCACAAGGGCGAGCCCTCAGCGTGGGCCAGGATGACTCGTCCGGGACAAGACATGCATTCCTTTCTGGAAGGGACATTCTTTGATGCGGAGCGCAATCTCTGGCTGTCAGATGTGCCCTATGGACGGGTGTTTCGCGTGTCGACCGGTGGCGATTGGGAAATCATGCACCATTTCGCCGGGGAACCGCATTCAATGCGCATTGCCCCGGATGGACGGCACATTGCGGTGGATTATGGGCACGGCCTGATAGAGCTGACAGGCCGTGACAGTTTCTCCTGTCTCAGCACCGGCATCGCCGATCAACCATTCATGGGCCTGTCCGACATGTGTTACGGCCCTGACGGCACACTTTGGTTTACCGACAGTGGGCGCACATCCTTGAGTGACCCTGCCGGACGGGTTTACAGCCTGTCTCCGGCTGGTGCATTGCGACTGGTGCTGGATTGCGTGCCATATTCCAACGGCATCTGCCTCTCGCCGGATGGCGCATGGGTCTATGTTGCCGCGACGCGCTCCAATCAGGTCTGGCGCTTTTCAACCAGGCTTCCAGATAGCGGGCCACCCATGGTGGGAACGTTTCTGCAACTCAGCGGAGGGCTGGGCCCGGACGGGTTGGGAACAAACAGCGCAGGCTGGCTTGCTGTCGCACAGGCACAGGCTGGACGCGCTTATGTGTTTGACGCGCTTGGTGATCTCCTGGCAGAAATCCGACTGCCGGACGGTCTCTGGACGACATCTGTAACCTTCCATCCTGACAATCCCACACAACTATACATCACCGAGGCACAATTTGGCGCGGTGTTCACTTGCATTATTCCCACACCATGAGGACCATCATGAATAAAGACGACTTGCACGGTTACGTCCCTGCCATTGCCACACCTTTCAACGAGGCTGGCGAGATCATGGAGGATGCGTTTGTGGACCTCTTTGAATTTTTGATCAGCAGGGGCGCGAGCTGTGTCTGCATCGCGGGTGACAATGGTGAAAGCTGGGCATTGTCAGCCGAAGAACGCGGACGTCTTGTCCGGGTGGCGAAAGATGCATCAAAGGGACGGGTGCCAATCATGATGGGCATCTCTGCGCCGACAATCGAGGCGTCTCTTGCCTATGTCCGAGCCGCTGAAGACAATGGTGCAGACGTGTTGCTGTCCATGCCTCAAACCTATGTGTTGAAGGCGACCGATGCTGAACTGATGGCCCGGTTCGAAGAAGTCTCGGCGGCAACAGACAAGCCGCTGGTTCTTTATAATTCGCCTCGCCGAATGGGCTTTTCGCTGACCATCGACCAGACCGAAACCCTGATGAACAATCACAATGTCATTGGCATCAAGGAAAGCCAGCGAGATTTTTTCTATCATACGCATTTGCTGGAACGCCTCGGCGACAAGATGTCGGTGATGACAGGGCCATGCCACTACATCCTGCCAGCCTTCGCTCTCGGCGCGAAGGGGTTCATCGCCACAGGGCCTGAGTTCACCGAGTTGCTTCCATCGGACATGGCGGGTGTGGGGACCGCAGCGCCTGATGCAACCTATCGCAAAACCCACTACCAATTGACCGTGCTATATGAGCTGTTGATGAGTGTTGCGACATGGCCTGCATCTTTCAAGGCGGCATTGAACTTGATCGGTCAACCTGCGGGGATTCCCCGTGACCCGGTTCTTCCAGCAACGCAGGCCGACATCGACAAGATCAAGCGCTGCTTTGACGATCTGGGAATCACCTACGGATGATCCGACTTGTGCCCAACCAGTCTGACTCAATTCAACGTGCACCGTTGGTCGATTTCACATTCAACGGTCGGATCATATCCGGGCATATGGGCGAAGCGGTTTTCACCGCTTTGACTCGCGCTGGCGTCTTGCATCTGCGGGACGCACCGGCAGATGGCGCGCCGCGCGGTGCGTTTTGCTGCATGGGTCTGTGCCAGGAATGTGTCGTCGAGATTGCTGGCAACAGTGTAGAAAGTTGCCGCCAGCCTTTGTCTGAAGGCTTGGCGGTGCTGTCGGTGACGCGTGGCAAACATGGCTGAGCCATTTGACATAGCCGTGTTGGGCGCAGGTCCTGCAGGTGCCAATGCAGCGTTGGAGGCCTCCAGACTGGGCTGCCGCGTAGTGATGATTGACGAGCAATCACATGCGGGTGGACAGGTCTGGCGGGCCAAGAGCGCGGCCGTCCTTTCTGCGCCGGAAACGCCGGAAACCAGTGCGGGCAACCAACTGAGAAAAGCGGTCAGCCAGAGCGCTATCGCGCATCTTGGTGACGCAAGGGTCTGGCAGATCGAACAGGTGCCAGAAGGCTGGAGCCTGCAAATCCTGGTGGGCGGACGATCTGAAACGATCATTGCCAAAGCACTTGTGCTGGCCACGGGCGCGCGTGAATTTGTGCAGCCCATCCCTGGATGGACGCTTCCGGGTGTGATCGGGCTTGCTGGTGCAACCTCCTTGATGAAACAAGCCCTGATGCCTCCGGGTCACAGGACTGTTGTTTCCGGCTCGGGGCCGCTGGTGTTTTTCGTTGCCAGTGAAATCCGTCGACTTGGCGGCACAGTTGCAGCGGTTGTCACGCCGAACAGCCGAATGGACTGGATAGGGGCATTGCCATCCATGTGCCGACGGCCTGATCTGATGTGGCGCGGGATGGTCTGGATGGCTGATCTGATGCTGGCACGTGTGCCGATTTTCTGGCGACATGCAGTCAGCGATGTGCGTGGTGAAGACGCCGTGTCGTCCGTGCAAATTTCAAAACTTGGTCCGGACTGGACGCCCTTGCGGACCGTCAAGACAGTCACGTCAGATAGTGTGTGTCTTGGCAATGGGCTGATTCCGGCTCTGGAGGCTGCGCAATTGGCGGGGCTTGAAATCACCCACGCGCCAGAATTGGGTGGATGGGTTCCAAAGGTGGCCAAAGATGGCAGCACCAACCTGCGTGGTGTGTTCATGTGCGGTGATGGTGTGGGAATTAGGGGCGCGTCTGCTGCAGAAATCCATGGCAAACTTGCAGGTCTCAGCGCTGCTGAATTTACTGGCAAACAAGTCGGATTGCAGAAAAACCGACTGTATGCCCGTTATGCTGCTGCATCCAGTTTTGGCTTGGCAATGACGGCTCTGAGTGTGCCGCGCCCCGGCCTTGAGAAGTTGGCAACGCCACAAACCATCATGTGTCGTTGCGAAAGCCTGAGCCGGGATCAGCTTCTGCATGAAATCGAGGCGGGGGCTGCCAGCACCAACGCCGTCAAATCCGGTTTGCGTGCAGGCATGGGTCCTTGTGGCGGCAAATTCTGTCAAACCGCAATTGCGCGGCTTGTCGCGTCCACGAAAGGGTTGGAAGAGGGCGCTGTGCCACCTCACACGGCAAGGCCTCCGCTGCGCCCCGTTCCGGTTTCGGCCCTGGCTGGCGATTTTGCCTATTCAGATCTGCCGATCCCAAAGCCAGCGCCATTATGACCCAAGCTTACGACATTGCGATAATTGGTGGCGGGATCATGGGATGCGGAACGGCTCTGCGCGTGGCCAAGGGCGGCATGCGCCCAATCGTGCTTGACCAGGGCGATTTGGGGCAGGGCGCCTCTGGCGTGAATGCCGGCACGCTGTCCTTGCAGATCAAGCGGGTTAAATTGATGCCTTACGCGCTCAAGGGTCATGCCGAATGGGAATCCATCGGTGATGCGGTTGGCTTTCGAAAAACCGGTGGATACACAGTGGCCTTCACAGAGCGTGAAGCGGAGTTGCTGCATGAGCGCCAAACCCTGAAAGCTGAAGCTGGCGCGCCCATCACATTTGTCTCCAACAATGCGTTGCGCGCTGCTGAGCCTCATTTGAGTCACAAGGTGAGGGCGGCCAGCTATTGCCCTGATGATGGCTATGCGAATTCCTCTTTGACCGGTCAATATTATCGCGCCCAATTGCGCGACAATGGAATTGACTACAAAGAGCGCGCTGCTGTTACCACAATTGCCGGAAGCGCCGGGGGTTTTGAACTGGGTACCTCGAAGGGCGTCATCAGCGCCACACGCGTGCTGCTGGCGGCAGGCGCGTGGCTTAAACCACTTGCGGCACTGCTTGATGTCGAATTGCCAGTTCAGGCGCGCATCAATACAGTGTCTGTCACGGAACGCATGCCCCCTTTGACGTCCACCGTGATTGGTCACGCGACCGGTTTGCTGACCATGAAGCAAAAGGCAAACGGGACTGTTCTGGTCGGTGGTGGCTGGCAGGGCCGAGGCATGCCACAAGAGGGCCGCGGCGAGGTGCTTTCAAGTTCCGTTGCGCCCAATCTGGCCCTTGCACAATATGCGCTGCCTGATTTGGCCAAGGCTCGCGTGTTGCGCAGCTGGACCGGGTTTGAAGCCAATGTCCCCGATTTCTATCCTCTCGCCGGTGCATTGTCGGGCGTTGAGGATGCCTATGTGCTGGGCTGCGTGCGCGGCGGCTACACCATTGGTCCTTACATCGGAAAACTGATGGGCGACTATATTCTTGGGCGCGAGCCTGAACTGCCTCTGTTCGATCCGGGGCGCGACTTCACAAAGGACGTTATATGAGCTTGATTTCAATGGATACCTGCCGTCTGGACGGTAAACTGGCCATCATAACCGGTGGCGGCAGCGGCATTGGTGAGGCAACTGCTAGGGTCTTTGCAGAAGCAGGTGCGACAGTGGTTGTCACCGGGCGTCGTCTGGAGCCATTGCAGCGCGTTGCCAACGCAATTGGCGGCCACGCAATTGTCTGTGACGTTTCCAACCAGTCTGACGTCAAAGCCATGTTTGCCAATGCACTGAAGATTACCGGCAAAGTCGATGTTCTGCTGAACAATGCCGGTGGACCGGGGCCTATTGCACCGGTGGCCGAGGTTGATATGGAGGCCTGGATCGGCTGCATGAACATCAACCTTGTCGGCGCGATGTATTGTCTTCAGGAAGCCGCCAAAATCATGAGCGCGCAAAAATCCGGATCCATCATCAACATGTCGTCGCTGATGGGCATACAGGGTTACCCAATGCGCTCGGCCTATGTTGCCTCGAAATTCGCACTGATTGGTATTACCGAAACCATGGCCCGCGAATTGGGACCTTTGAACGTTCGGGTGAATGCGCTGATGCCCGGCGCGGTGTCCGGCGAAAACATGGATCGCATCCTGAAGCGTCGCTCCGAGGCTGAAGGCCGACCGGTTGATGAAATCGAGCGTGAAAACTACACCGATGTCGCTGCGCTGAAGCGTTGGGTTGCACCCGAAGAGGTGGGAAGGGCGGCATTGTACTACGCCTCAGACCTGTCCTCGGCGGTGACTGGGGATAAAATGAAAGTGGATTGCGGGCGTTTCTAGCAATTTTGTGATGTTGCCTATTCGGTGTTTGATGCCTTCAAACACTAACTGCTTCACAGACATAGCCGGATGCTCCTGACCAGCGAATCAACCGGCTAAAGACATTTGAATCCTGAATTAACACAACAGCCATTTTCCGGACCTTGCGGAGATTATCCGCCGGGTTTCATGGCAACCTGATGCTCAGGCGTTTATCTCCGACATCGGTTATATACTGCCGAATTGACGTACATACCAACTGTATGGTATGTTTGATCCATGGCAAGACCTACCAAACAAGAACCTGAACGCGGAGATGCCCGCACACGCCTTTTGGAGGCTGCGCGGGATATGATCCGCAAAAAGGGATTTTCCGGCACGACCGTGGATGATCTTTGCAAGGCTGCAGCTGTGACAAAAGGGGCCTACTTTCATCATTTTAACAGCAAGGAAGCTCTCGGCGTTGCTGCTGCGGAGTTCTGGACCGAAACAACCTCTGCTCTGTTTGCCCATGCCCCCTATCACGTTCCGGATGATCCGCTGGAGCGCGTGCTTGCATATGTAGAATTCCGCAAAGCCATCATCGAGGGCGCTCCAGCCGAGTTCACCTGTCTTGTTGGAACGATGGCTCAGGAGACTTACGAATCTTATCCCGCAATCCGCGACGCCTGTGCAACGAGCATCTTTGGCCACGCCGCGACGCTGGAGCCGGACATCCAGGCCGCCAAGATTGAGCATGGTCTAACCGATGACGGCTGGACAGCGCAAAGTCTGGCCCGTCACACGCAGGCTGTTCTGCAGGGGGCATTCATTCTCGCAAAAGCGACCGGTGATCGCGAGATTGCGCGCGAAAGTGTCGATCATCTCAAACGTTATATTCAACTTCTGTTCAACCGCGCTCGAGACGAAACCGGAACAAGTGAGGGAAAATGCAACAAACGTTCTTGAAGAAAAAGGAGACAAACCGATGACCAATCGCGATGGCACCCCAATCTGGTATGAGCTGATCACCCCGGATCCCGATGCGGCGCAGCAATTTTATGAAACTGTGACGGGTTGGACGTTCGAGGCGATGCCCGGAGGATTGAACCTTGACTATCGGATCGCCTCTGCCAAAGACAAATCCGTAGCTGGTGTGATGCGGACGCCCGATCATGCAGAGACCATGCCGAGTATGTGGTTTGTTTATATTGGGGTGGAAGATGTCGATGCTGCGGCAGAAAAGGTCAAGTTGCTCGGTGGCAGCGTTGATATTGAACCTACCGATATTCCCGGTGTCGGGCGATTTGCCTTTTGTACTGATCCGCAGGGCGCGCAGTTCTACCTGATGCGCGGAAGTAGCGATGAGGTCAGCACAGCCTTTGCGCCGATGACGCCCGGCCACGGTTGCTGGAACGAACTGGTCACGTCCAACCAGAAAGCGGCGCTAGATTTCTACAGCAAGCTGTTCGGCTGGGAGCACGGAGGCGCGATGCCGATGGGGCCTGCTGGTGACTATACCTTCATCAGTCATGACGGCGTGATGATCGGCGCTGTGATGGACACGCCAGAAAAGAATATCAAACCGTTCTGGAATTTTGCGATGCAGGTCGCCGACATAGATGCGGCAAAGACGGCTGTGGAAACGGGGGGGGGCACCGTTCGAATGGGGCCGCACGAATTGCCGGACAACAGCGGCTGGCTGATCCAGACTGATGATCCGCAGGGGGCAAAGATCATGTTCGTTGGCGCACGGAAGGAATGAAGTCATGAGTGGTGCCAAACACAAGCACGATCTCGTACTGGAATTGGTGCTCGATGCCTCTCGCGAGAAAATCTGGCGCTGCTGGACAGAGGCGGAGTTGCTGGAACAGTGGTTCACGCCGAAACCGTTTACGACAGAAGTGGAAAGCATCGACCTGCGTACCGGCGGATCAAGCGTGTTCATAATGCGCGGGCCGAATGGCGAAGAGATCCACAATGCCGGCGTCTATCTGGAGGTCGTGCCGCACGAAAAACTGGTGTTTACCGACGCTTATACCGAAGCGTGGGAGCCATCGGCAAAACCTTTCATGACAGCCGAAATCATCTTGAAGGATGCCGAAGGTGGCAAGACCCATTATACTGCGACCGCCCGTCATTGGAGCGCTGAAGATCGACGAAACCACGAGGAAATGGGGTTTCGTGACGGCTGGACACAGGCGGCCCGACAATTGGAAGAACTTGCAAAAACTCTTTGATTGGCTCTAATTGAGGACGCGCCTGGCATCGACGGGAGGGCTTCGGTGGGCTTCCATCGGAAGAATGATCCCCAATTGCGTTGGTCGTGGATTACCGACGACACGAAATCCCGACTTCTTGTAGGCTGCGATGGCTCTGGCGTTGTCCGGGTGCGGATCGGTGGCGATGACCGGGGCTCCATCGTTGAACAGAGAATTTAGTCGGTCCGCAATAAACCGGGGACCATGACCGCATCCAATCATGTCCGGCAGACCGATGAACTGGTCAATCCCGCGAGAGCCTTGAGGCAAATAGTCAAAATGGTGCTGCGACCACCCGTGCACATCATAGTCCTGCATGAAAGCAAATGCATTCGCTTCAGTTTCGACCATCCATCTTGCCACGCGCGGGTTGGCGAGTTCGTCTTCAGTGAAATTTGGTGCTGAATCCCACCAACGGGCGACATGGGGTCGCCGCTGCCAATCGGCCAGCGTTTCCAGATCGCCTAACGCAGCAGGTCGAAAACTGTATCTCATGAGGGCATTATTGCAGGAAAGAGTTCATGCAAAAAGGGCTCGGTCCCTCATTGTAGATTACAGGATTAATGCGCATTGGTGATTCCCTGACTTCACTGTCCTCGGCCCGCCAGGGCAGTTTGAAGTTCGAGAAAATGCACTTCGACACAATAAGCGCGATAACGAGCAGCTTCAGATAATCAAGGTCCGGATGATATTTCGATGGCCGTGACACAAGGCGGTCCCGGGATCTTTGCTCCGATAGCCATGGAGACAGACCGATTCAGCACTGTTATGGCAATGGTCGATACATCGGATTTTCCGTGCGGTTTGAAACTGCGGACCCACGCTTCAGCGCACCACATTCTCTGGATTATCACATTTTGCATGCTTTGGTGGTGAAACAGAATGAAAATGTTTTACATATTAAACGTTGTTCCGTATAAAAAACTTTAGAGGGTTACGGATTCAATACGCTACGGTGAAATTGAGTCTGGCTGCCTGAAGTTTTTTCATCAGTACCAGAGGAGCAAAGTATGAGACTTTCGAAATTTCTATTTACCGCAGCAACAGGGCTGTTGCTGGTTGGTGGGCAGGGCTACGCACAAGATGCAGAGCACAAGTCCGCGACCTTCATTTCCGGCGGCCCCACCGGCACATGGTTTCCTACAGCCACGGCCATTTCCGAAATGGTCAATGAAAATTATGCAGGCCAGCCGGTCAGCACCATCCCGGGCAAGGGCGCGATTGGTAACCCCTTGTCAGTCGGCAGTGGCAAGGCTGATTTCGGTCTCTCTTATGGTCCGTTTCTGTTGGCCATCTATAATGGTAACAACCCGATTCTTGAGCAGGATGGCCTGAAGAATCTGCGGGCTATTGCCAATGTTGTTCCAAATACCGTTCAGATCGTGCTTGCTGGTGACGTTGACGACAACGCATTCGCGTCGGTCAAGGACGGTGGTGAAGTGCGCATCGGTGTTGGTGCCAAAGGGTCTTCGAACCTGTTTGGCATTGAACGTATCATGGAAGAGTACGGCACCGATTTTGCAGGAATTGAGGCCGCTGGCGGTACTGTGATGGAAGGCCAGCAACAAGGCTTGCTTGATGCATTCCTGAACCGTCAGATCGATATTTACTCCAATACGGTCGGCACAAGATCAAGCGATCTGCAACAGGCACTTGCTGCCCGTGATGCGCGTCTGTTTGATATGCCGGAGGATATTCGCGACGAGATGGTCAATAATTGGGGCTATGTCAAATATGACATTCCAGCCGGCACCTATTCCGGCCAGGATACACCGGTCAAGTCGCTCAACCTTTCAACTGTGGTGTTTACCACGGCAGAAATGGACGACGAGATTGTGTACAATATGGTCAAGGAAATGGCTGAAAACCGCAGCCGTCTGATTTCGGCCTATGGTGGCTTTGAAAACTGGCAGCCGGATATGATGCCGATCGGGCACCCGATTCCGACACATCCAGGTGCCTTGCGCTACTTCAAGGAAGCTGGTTGGGTAGAATAACCTAATCTCTCAAATGCGTTGTCAGGCGGTCCTGGATCGCCTGACAGACCGATGAGCCACAAAAGCGATTCATGATCCCCAGATGACAAATCCACATCCCGATTCCGTGCTTGGTTCAACTGTCGACGTTGCGGAAATTTCCGATGCCGACTTTGCAGAGCGCCTGTTTCCTCCTGAGCAGCGCAAATTTACGGGACCACTGGCGTGGTTTGTCACAATCGCCGCCACGACGCTGACACTGATAACGCTTTACTTCGCTTTCACGGCAACCATTGGCGAGATTGCGACACGCAGTCTGCATCTCTTCTTCACGATTCCTCTGACGTTTCTGCTGTATCCGGCACTGAAGTCATTTCGCGGAAGCCGACCATCATTTCTTGATTGCCTTCTTGCGCTGATCGCCGCTGTCGCCTTCGGGTGGGCGTTTTTCTCCCAGGACCGGTATCTCAACCGCTATGTCGGTTTCGACGAAGTCCCGCTCACTGATATCATTCTCGGCATTTTGGCACTGATAGTCATTTTCGAAGCCACACGACGAACCGTTGGTGGCGTCATTGTGGGCCTCAATCTGATTTTCATCCTTTACGCGGTGACTGGGCCGTATTGGCCTGGACTGTTTGAGCATCGCGGCGTGCCACTGCCTGAATTGATTGAAACACTCTATATGGATACCACAGGTATCTTTAATTTCGTCACCGGCATCATGGCGACTTTCCTGTTCGTCTTCCTGCTGTTCGGGACATTGTTGCGCGCAACTGGCGGGGACGCGATCTTTACCAATCTGGCGCTTGCGATTGCGGGTCACAAACGTGGCGGTCCGGCCAAGGTTGCGGTGATTTCATCGGCTTTGATGGGCATGTTGTCAGGCTCGTCGATCTCGAATGTGGCGACGACCGGGACCATGACAATACCGTTGATGAAACGGACTGGCTATAAGCCTCATGAAGCTGCAGCAATTGAGGTTGTGGCGTCTGTCGGGGGAGGGCTCACGCCGCCGCTGATGGGGGCCGGTGCCTTTGTCATGGCAAGTCTGACCGGTGAGCCGCTGGCAAAAATCCTGTTATATTCCATCGCGCCAGCCATTTTGTATTATTTCTCGATCTACGTATTCACCGACATCAAGGCCGCACAGCGTAATCTGAAGGGTTTGGAGAAGTCAGTGCTTCCAAGCCTGTCCGAGACACTGCTTCAGGGCTGGCATATCCTTGCTGCAATCAGTTCACTGATCGCTTTGCTGCTGATGGATTACACACCCTTCTTCTCGGCGGGCGCCTGTGTCGTGGCGACGTTTGTGATGGCGCTTTGCCGCAAGTCCACACGCATCAGCCTGCGCAAGATGATCACCACGCTGGAGGCGGGAACGCGGGTTGCCCTGAGCATTTCGGCACTGTTGGCGAGTGCGGCCATCATTTACGGTGTGGTTGTTCAGACCGGCCTCTTGATCAAGATCACATCGATCCTGCTGAATTTCTCCGACGGTTCGGTTCTGATCGCGGTCGTTCTGATCGGTCTCATCAGCTATGTCGTTGGCATGGGGATGCCGGTGACTGCATCCTATGTGATTATTGCAGCACTCGGAGCACCTTTTCTGCAGGATCTCGGCCTGTCTGTTCTGGCGGCACATTTGATCATTTTCTGGTTTGCGCAGGATTCCACCATAACGCCGCCCATATGCATGACGGCTTTTGTGGGAGCCCGGATTGCCGGGTCTGATCCGATGCAAACCGGGTGGGAATGTGTGAAGCTTGGGAAGGCTCTCTATGTCATTCCGCTGGTCTTCGCCTTTGGCAGCCTGCTGGATTCAAACATTTTTGAGATCATCTTCGATGTGTTCTGCCTGTTCATCAGCTTCTGGGCGATGCAGGTTGCGCTGACCGGTTACTGGAGCAGACCATTGGGGATCGGGATCAGGCTTGTATATGCTGCAATCGCCTGTTGTGCCTTCTATGCGACGGTCGGTGGATATGACGAGGGTCTGGTGTTTGTTTTGATAGCGGCGTTCAGTGCAGTAGCGATGGTGTTCGTTGTTCCACGTATGGTGGGTTCTCAGGCTTCCTGACCAAACCGTCTGTTGAAGCAAACTCCAGGACCTAAACAGGGACAAAATGTCAGTACCGGCGGGGGACGAATGTCCGGCCTAGAGGCTTTCTCCTCTCTACGAAAAGCGCCCCTAAACTTGCGCGCTAAATTTATTGCTGATAGACGCCGCTGCGTTTTTGACGATATCAAATACGTCTTCTTTCACGGCCAGTTTCTCGAACACTTTGCTTTCCATGACAATACTGAGTGAGGCGACGATATGGTCGTCCCGAAAAACAGGGGCTGCGAGGCCGACGCGGGAATTGGTGACTTCGGATATTGTCAAGCAATGTCCTTGTTTGCGAATGCTCTTCAACTCATCCTTCAGTCCAGCCCAGGTCATCTGTGGTAATGCTTCCCGAATGACATCTTCCTTCTGCAGATAAAGCCGTTTCAATGCGCGGCCAGGCATATGGGCCAGAATGACTTTGGATGTGGCACCGACAAACAACGGCATCGCGATGCCTCTTGCATAGCTGGTTGGTGGGTGTGGTTGCGGTCCATTCTCCTGATGAATGCACAAAACACAATTATTGTATAAGCGTGACAGCACCACATCAATTCGCGGGTCTGTCTGCTCGATGATTTGCTTCATCACAGGGCTGGCGAGATGGATGATGGGATCTGTGGTCCGCAACAAATAATCATACTGGATAAAAGCTGGTCCAAGTGAAAACCCGGATGGACTGAGTGGATCGAGGAACCCCGCGACGCATAGCTCCTTCGTATATCGGTAGGCCGTGCTGGTGGACACACCGATTTGCAGTGCAATATCTTCCGCTGTCCATATCGTCCTGCCACTTGTGAACAATGACAGGATAGCAATAATTCTGCTGGGTACGGTCATCTTTTCCCCGATATCGATAAATACGCCTGCCGTTGGATATGCTTTATTCCGCAGGAATTATCAACAGACAAAAAAATGACAATTTCTTATTATGTGCGAAAACGTGTTGACTTGATTTTATGCTCGACCTAGCTTGCTTGTGCCCGCTGGCCCGAATTCGGCTGTAGCAGGGAACTAATCAACGACTCAAAAAAAGGGGTTTCAGATGAGTGTATTTCAGGGGTTCAAGTCTCGCATTACGACCGGGTTAGCTATCTCGTGTGCAGTGATCGCAATTTCCGGTTCGGCTGCCAAAGCAGAAACTGTACGACTTGCGATGCTTGCGCCGAGCGCTTTGCTTTGGCTGCATGCTATTGCTGAAGATCAGGGTTTTTACGAAAAGCGCGACATCCAGATCAAAGAGTTGAGGGCGCAGAACAGTCCGGCACTGTTGCAGGCGGTTTCCTCCCGCAGCGTTGAAGCTGGTGTATCGCTCGGAGATCTTGTGATTCGTGCGATTGATCAGGACGCACCAATCATCATTTCAGGCGCAATTCTGGAGAAAACAATTCTGCGACTGGTTGGCGCACCTGGGATTGAAACTCCAGCCGATCTGGCTGGTAAGAAAGTGACAGCAGGCGCCGTCAAAGGAGGAACGGCCAATCTGTTGCTGTATCAATTGAAAAACAATGGTGTTGCCGCAGACCAAGTGCAGATGCTGGCTATTCCCAATTCGCGCGATCGAATTGTGGCGTTGGGCAACGGACAAGTTGATGGCGCGTTGTTGATAGCACCGTTCGATGCCGTCGCGCAGGAACAGGACATGAAAGTTCTGGAGGATTTCACTGATCCGTATTTGCAGACCCCTTTGATCCTGAATAAAGCCTGGGCCGCCGAAAAGCCTGAAGCCGCCAAAGGTCTGACCCAGGCGATGCAGGAAGCTGCGGTCTGGATTTATGATCCTGCGAACAAGGACGCAGCCATTTCAATTCTGGCAGCTTACACCAAGGCAGAACCCAAGATTGCAGCTGCTTCTTACGCCTTCATCGTTGAACAGCAACAGGCTATCGGCAAGAATTTTGAGGTGCCCGAAGCATCCTTGCAAAACATTGCGGATATTAATGCAGAGCTCGAAGGCACCGATCCAGTTCAGTTGGATATTTCCAAATACTACGATCCATCAATGCTCGCATCTGAATAGATAAAAGCCATGCTTGCTGTCGCGGCATCATGATGGCTGCGGCAGCTCCACATTTCAAAAATTTGGAGGCTCAAATGACGGATACCCGTATACCGGTTTTCCTGCTCACCGGCTTTTTGGGAAGCGGCAAAACAACGATACTCAATCATTGGCTGTCCCAACCTGAATTTTCAAACACAGCGGTTATCATCAATGAGTTTGGCGCAATTGGTGTTGACAATGAACTGATCGCGAAAAGCGACGATGATACGATTGAACTCACCACCGGCTGCCTGTGCTGTACGGTGCGTGGCACGCTCGTGGATACGCTACAAAACCTGATGATGCGGCGGCGACGCGGCGACATCAAGAATTTTGACGCCGTGATGATTGAGACAACCGGTCTTGCTGACCCTGGCCCTGTGATTCAGGCATTGATGACTTCTCCAGTTGTGGGAGAATACCGATTAAGCCGGGTCATCACCACGGTTGAGGGGCCGCAAGGTCTTTCAACGATGGAGACCTATTCAGAGGCTTTGAAACAAGCTGCGGTTGCTGATGATATCATTGTCACCAAAGTTGATCTGGCGGCTGATCAGGGCAGCGCAGTCAAAGCCAGGCTTCGCGAACTCAATCCCGGTGCCATCCTGCATGAGGCCCAGCCCGGGGCTATTCCAACCATTGTGTCTGCACTGGATGGTGGCACATATGATGTGGCGGTGCGATCCGAGAATGTGCAGTCCTGGTTGAACGTTGATGCATTTGATCACCATGACCATGCACATGCGCATGACACGGGAATCAGTTCATTTGTTCTGACCTTTGATGCGCCGTTGAAATGGCAGGATGTGGCTGCCTGGCTGGACGCACTTGTCATAGCCCATGGTCCGCAAATGCTCCGTGTCAAAGGCTTGCTGGATATTGAAGGGCAAGCCAAACCAATTGTTTTGCAGGCCGTTCAACGCCTGTTCCACCCTCCATTTGCTCTGGAAAACTGGCCCGAGGGCCCACGTCAGAGCCGACTTGTTTTTATTACACAAGATCTTTCTGAAGCCTTCGTTCGCGAGGTTTTTGACGTCATACGGGCTCCTCTAAAGAAGCCTACACCACCTATTTATGAGAGCCTGGGAGCTTGAAAATGACTACACTTGATACACTGATCAAAAACGCCCGCATCATTGCAGCCGATGGTGAGACACAGGGATCTGTTGGCATTAAAGATGGAATCATCGTTGATATTTATGCGCCGGGCGAAGAACCTGAGGCCACAGAAACAATGGACGCTTCTGGTCTCGCATTGCTGCCGGGCGCCATTGATATGCATTCCCATCATCGTGAGGGCAGTGAGCCTGGATTTGAGTATAAGGACACTATCTATACATCTACCCAACAATGTGCAGCAGGCGGTGTGACCACAAGTGTTGCCATGCCAAATGTTACACCGCCGCCCAACTCGCTCGATCTGCTGAAAAAACAGTTTGCGGTCTATGAGAAGGATGCAGTGGTCGACTGGAATTTCAACCCTGCGCCGACGATCCTGGACGAGGTGCCTGCCATGTCGAAGGAAGGTATCGCAGCCTTCAAATTCTTCATGGTTGTGGATACAGGACGGAACTACCCCCACATGCCAGGCATTGGTGTGCATGATCATGGCAAGATTCTTGAGATCATGAAGGCTTGTGCTGCGGTAAACGTGCCACTGATGGTGCACCCACACGATCAGGCATTGATGGATTCCATTGAACAGGAGTTTTGGGACCGCGGTGAGCGCGATGCATTGGCCTATGCAAGGGCTTATGCAGCCTATGACGGTGTGATTTGGGAAACGGCCATTGCGACTTTGCTTCGTCTGCAGCAGGCCGCCGGATGTCATCTGCATATTCTGCATACGCAAACTGCAGGAAGTGTTCAGCTCATTCGTGAAGCCAAAGCCCGTGGGCAGAAGGTAACATGTGAGATCAATCCCTGGGCGCTGTTTTTGGGCAATGACTGGTCAGCGATTGAGCGGCTGGGCTCATATGCATTGAGTTACTGGGTGCCTGAAGTGAATACGCCGGGCCTGTGGGAAGGATTGAATGACGGTACGATCGATATCGTTGCAACCGATCATGCGCCTCATCTTGCTGAAGAAAAGGAAGTCGGCTGGACTGATGGCTGGAAGGCGCATACAGGGACACCTTCAACCCAATTCTATCTGTCCATGTTTTTGACGGCGGCGCTGGAGGGAAAGATTTCTCTGGAGCGTGTTGTGGAAGCATGTTCCACAGCACCAGCGCGCATTTTCGGGATTGAGAAAAAGGGCGAGTTGAAGCCTGGCAATTTCGCAGATCTGGTGCTGGTTGATCTTGAGACCAAGTATGAGATCGCAGATGAAGATGTGCTCAGCCTGACAGGATGGAGTCCTTATGCTGGACGCGAACTCACGGGAAAACCGGTAACGACGATGGTGCGTGGCAAGGTCGTCTACAAGGATGGCAAAGTTGTTGGCGAACGTGGGTTCGGGCAACAGGCTATCGCATCGCACGCCTGAAGACCTTCGGACAAATGGAATCCCTATGTTGCATAAATTGAACAGATTTCTGAATGGAGAAACATACTTTGCATCAGTGGCAAGGTTTGTTCTCTCCTTTGGAAGCTTGCTGATTATCTGGCAAATTCTCACTGCGACGGTTGTCACAAACCGCTTGCTACTGGTGCCGCCTTTTGAAGTCTTTCGCGCCTTCATGGACGAAATCGCGAGCGGAGAAATGTGGAACAATGCGCAAGCAACTGTTTTCGCTGTTGGCACATCTTTTCCGGTCGCCGTCTTGGTCGGTGTCTTGATGGGGGTCGTTCTGGCTTCCAGTCGCGCAATTTCGTTGATGGGCGGACCCATGTTATCTGCGCTCAATTCTGTTCCCATTATCGCTTTGGCCCCACTCTTCATTGCCTGGCTTGGGCTTGGCTTTGCGTCCAAATTTGTTCTGGTCTTGCTGGTTGCTGTGTTTCCGGTGGTTGTGACTACGGAAGCTGGTTTGAGAGCTGCTGACAAGAATTTGATCGAGACGGCACGTTCGTTCAACGCGACACGGTTGCAGATTTTTACAACTGTGACCTTTCCTTATGCCCTGCCATTTATCGTCAGTGGTGTTCGGGTCGCTTGGGCGCGTGCGCTTGTGGGCATTGTGGTGGCTGAATTCTTTGGCTCATTCGCTGGATTTGGTTTTGCAGTCATGGCCGCCAGTCAAACTTTCGATACAGCGACTTTGCTTGCATATGTGATTGTTCTTGGAGGCATGGGGCTTATCGGATCCGTGATCTTCCAATCGCTTGAAGAAAGGCTGGCTCCATGGCGCAAAGCATGAATGACGAACATATTCTGGAAATTGACAATATTGGCAAGACTTTCAGGCGTCGTGACGATACCGATCTGGTGGCGTTGGATGATATCAATCTCAAAGTCAAAAAGGGTGCCTTCATCTCTATTGTTGGTGCCAGTGGCAGTGGCAAATCCACGTTGCTGCGTATCATTGATGGTCTTCTTGAGCCCAATGGTGGCACTGTCAAAGTCAACGGCAAGACTGTCACAAAGCCGGGCAAAGACCGCGCTATGGTGTTTCAAAATGATTCATTGCTGCCGTGGAAGACTGTCATTCAGAACGTTGCATACGGCCTGACACTGGCAGGTGTAAAATGGCGCGATGCTGCAAAAACGGCACAAGGGTTTATAGATCTGGCTGGTCTGTCCGGATTTGAAAATCAGTTTCCCCACCAATTATCGGGGGGCATGCGACAGCGGGTGAATGTTGCGCGTGGCATGGCGGTCGATCCCGACATTCTGTTGCTCGACGAACCTTTTGCCGCGCTGGATTCGCAAACAAGGGAAATCATGCAGACGGAGTTGCTGCGAATATGGCAGCAAACCGGAAAGACGGTTTTGTTGATTACACATCAGATCGATGAGGCGGTGTTCTTGTCCGACGAAGTTGTTGTGTTTAGCGCGCGTCCCGGCACCGTTCGTGAACGCATTCCTGTTCCTCTTGCGCGCCCGCGCAATCTGGATATCAAGCGGTCAATAGAGTTTGTCGGGTTGGTCGATCAAATCTGGAAGCTGATCGAGGAAGAAGTAAAGGCCGCAGCGAAAACCTGAACCTGCCGACCCGTTTGAAGTTTCAAGCGGGTCGAGTTTCTTCAAATTCTATTCCGCACGTCCTCTCAGTGCGGAATAGAATGTCATTGCAGTTTGGAACTCTCAGACACCCAGATGGGCCGACAGGCCACCATCGACCAGATAGTCACCGCCGGTGCAAAAACCGGAACGGTCACTGGCGAGGAAAGCGATCAACTCGCTGGTTTCCGCCACTGTGCCAACACGCCCGATGGGATGGGCCGCGCCGAATTCTGCGATTGCTGGTTCGATATCGTTTCCGGGGCCGACCACCTCCTGCGCGGCAAACTCCAGCAGTGGTGTGCGGACAGATCCGGGGCTGATGGAATTCACCCGCACTTTGTCCTTTGCGCAATCGACTGCCATTGCGCGGGTCATGGCGTGGATGGCGCCTTTGGTCGTGGCGTAGGCCAGAACACCATTTTGATTGGCATGCCCCTGAACGGATGAGACGTGCACTATCGAGCCACCACCACGATTTTTCATGAAGGGGTAGGCGTGATGGGAGGACAAGAAACAAGAGCGCAGATTGATCGACATGACCCTGTCCCAGTGCGCGCTGTCTGTGGTGGTCAGATCGCCATAGGTCTGGATGGCCGCGGCGTTGACCAGAATATCGATCCCGCCCTCGGCCTTGCCAATCGCAGTTATCCATTCTGAGACCTGCGCCTCATCTGAGACATCCACTTTGGCAATGGTCATATTGAGGCCGGAGGCGGCTTTTTCCGCTGCCGCATTGTGGGCATCATCAATGCCGCACACAAACACTTTTGCTCCGCCATTGGCCAGCCGCAAGGCTGCGCCAAGCCCAATGCCGCTGGACCCGGTGACGAGCGCTACTTTACCTGCAAAATCCTGTTCCATTCTGGCTCTCCTTTACCCGTTTGCGGCGACCAGCGCCTTCATATACCCAACGGCAAAGGCCTTGCCTGCATGCCAGGGTGCGTCGCATTCAAGTTCCGGTGTGTGATCGGGGATCAGCACACCCTGATAATCGTTGTCCTTGAGTACCTTGATGATGCGCGCCAGATCAATGTCGCCTTCATCAATGAACACCTCGTGATAGTTTGGCACCTTGCCCCGTACATTGCGGAAATGAATGTAGCCGATGCGGTTTTCCCGCGCGAATTCAGCCACCGTCTCATACACATCCCCGTCGGTCATTTCCTGCAGGCACCCCAGACACAGCTCTGCGCGGTTGTTGGGGGAGGGGTTGGAAGACAATGCACGCCGATAGGCATGATGCGAGTTGATCAGTTTGGCACTCCTGCGCAGGTTTTCCATGGGCGGATCATCGGGATGGGCTGCCAGGATGACACCTGCCTCTTCCGCCACCGGGAGCATTTCATCCAGAAAGCGCTGATATCGGTCCCAAATCTGTTCATGACTGACCGCCGCCTGAAGACCGGGGCCAACCTTGTCGCGATAGGCCATGTTCCACACCATGCCTTCGGGAATCGGTTTGTCAGGATCAATATTCTTCGCGTCAAATCCGACTGACATTGCGTTACCGCGTGCATAGGGGCCACGTGTCCAGCCCCAGACGCCCGGTATGGAGAAATTATAACCGATACAGGGAACGCCAGCCGCACCCGCAGCACGCACGATATTCTTGAGATGCGCCATCTGTTCATCGCGTCGGGGCCCATCGAGCAGAACATCATGCCAATGCTGGACTGCAAAATTCTCGATTGCGGCGAGCTTCAGGTCAAAGCGTGCCAGATCATCAATCAACGTGCGAAACGTTGTTTCGGTCCAGTCACCAGACTGACCCATGCCCCAGGACCCACTGGTCAGCGACGTGTCATGCGCGTCATCAGCAAGCTTGGGATTGGCAGAAAAATAGTTCTCCAGATGCGCGACAATATGGGTGACGCCCAATTGCTGGGCAAATTTGTAGTGCCGCTCATTGAGCATTTGACGATAAAGACCAAGACCAATTTTCATGAAAATATTCCGTTACATCGTGATGCCGCCATCCAGAACGAAGTGCGTTCCGGTGACGTAAGCGGCAGCATCGGATAGAAGAAAAGCAACAATCTCGGCGATTTCGTTGGGCTGACCGAGACGGCCGACTGGCTGGCGAGCAATGAAATTGGCCAGCGCTGCCTTTGGATCGGGCGCGTTGTTGATGCGCTGGTGCAGCGAGGGGCTTTCAATCGTGCCAGGACAAATTGCGTTGGCACGAATGCCCTGGTCGATATAGTCGGTTGCAATTGATTTCATCAGGCCCAAAACGGCTGCCTTGGTGGCTGAATAGGCAAATCGATTGGGGACACCCTTGAGCGATGATGCAACGGACGCCATGCAAACGATCGAGCCGCCGCCGCTTTTCACCATCGCTGGCACAAAGGCCTGCGAGGTCAGGAACATGGCGGTGACATTGGTCTCCCATGATTTGTCCCAGGCGTCCCTGTCGGTGCTGGCCAGGGTTCCTTCATGGACCCAGCCCACGCCATTATAGAGCCCATGCCAATCCGTTCTCAGAGCGAGACAGGCTGCTATGTCGTCAGCGTTGGTGGCATCGGCGACCCTGGTCGTGAGCCGCGCTGCATCATCGCCTGCGTCGTCCTTCAAGGATGCCAGTGCAGCTTCATCCAGATCGCTGGCGACAATGTCAGCGCCACCCGCCAGCAAACGCAGGGTGACGGCACGGCCAATGCCGGCACCAGCGGCCGTTGTGAAGATGGTTTTACCGGTCAGGTCGACAAGGGTTTCAGCCATGGTGTTCGTGCTCCAGTGTGGTCATTATTCCGCGCAACTCTGCCAGACCTTTGAGGCGGCCGATGGCTGAGTAGCCGGGGTTGGTGGTCTTGTGCATATCATCCAGAAGCAAGGGCCCGTGATCTGGTCGCATGGGGATTTGCCAGTCTGCACGTCCCTCTGCCTGTCGCCGACGCTGCTCTACCATGAGCCGTTTGAGAATTTCGACCATATCGGTGTCACCGCTCAAATGGTCGGATTCATAAAAGGATCCATGGACACCATATTGTGCCTCACGTTTGACATTGCGCAGATGGGTGAAATGGATGCGATCTGCGAATTGTTCGACCATGGCCGGCACATCATTGTCTGCCCTTGACCCAAGCGAGCCGACGCAAAGCGTCATGCCATTGGCTGGGGACGGTACGGCTTCCATCAAAGTTTTGTAGTCGGCTGCTGTGCTGACAACGCGCGGCAAGCCAAACAGGCTGAAGGGCGGGTCATCGGGATGGATGCAAAGCCTTGCGCCACATGCTTCTGCCCGGGGAACGACGATTTGCAGAAAGCGAACGAGATTTGCCCGCATGGCAGCATCGTCTATGGCATCAAAGGCCGCTATTTTTGCGCGAATGCCTTCCCTTGTGTGCGACAGTTCAGAACCGGGCAGGCCGGCAATGATGGTTTGTTCCAACGTGGTGATGGCCTGCGGGGTCAATTCTGCAGCGCGTGCGCGTGCCAAAGTCACAATGTCAGACGAGTAGTCCGACATGGCGCCATCCCGCTCCAGAATGAAGCAGTCATAGGCGGCAAACTCCACCGCATCAAAGCGCAGCGTCAAGCCGCCATGGTTCAATGGATAACGCAGATCGGTTCGCGTCCAGTCCACCACCGGCATGAAATTATAGCAGATGGTCTGCATGCCTTGCTCGGCGAGGCGTTCCATAGACGTCGCGAAAGCATCGGAATAGTGGGCCGCTTCTTCACCGCCCAATTTGATGGAAGGATGGATGGGGATGCTTTCAACAACGGACCATGTGAGCCCCGCTTCTTCAATGATCCGTTTGCGCTGCGCAATCGAATCGGAGGTCCAGGCCCGGCCGTCATAGGTTTCGTGCAACGCTGTCACCACACCTTGCGCTCCAGCCTGGCGGATATCGCTCAATGAGACCGGATCATCAGGTCCATACCAGCGCCAACTCTGATGCAGCCCAGGCCCTGGGCCGCCGTTTGTGCCTGTTTGTGTAGCTGTCATGACATGCGGCATTTGCCGCCTCCCTGATTTGTAAGTCTGCTTTGGTGCATCTTTTCAATCTGGTCCAACAATATCAAGGATTATATATCTGGAATCAGAATTTTTGTGGAGAAACTTGAAGTTCCCAAATTGAAATGCAGTCTAATTAATTGAAAATATTAGGTAAATTTTTTTTTGCAATAGGGCTTGCATCAGGTCGAATTTCACGCAACTACTATCTGGACCAACAAATAGGCTTTTCATTCGTGATTCAGACGTTTCCATCTTTGCCCGGCATACCCGGAACCGAGCCCAGTCGTGATCTGGGCGATGGCAGCGCTGTGGACAATCTGGTCCAACAAATCAAAGGCCATATCCAGTCAAACGGGCTGACGGTTGGCGATACACTTCCCTCGGAGCGAGAGCTTGGCGAGAAATTCGCCGCAGCCCGCAATACGGTGCGTGAAGCTGTTCGTATTCTGAAGGCCTATGGGGTTGTCGATGTGCGTCCAAAAATTGGCGCGGTCATCGTCAACCGGCACATGGATGCGGTGCTGGATCTGTTCTCGTTTCAGCTCTCGATTTCCCGGGAAACCTTTATTGATATCCAGGGCTTTCGCCGCCTGATTGAGGTGGGATCAGCCGATGCAATTTTTTCAGTGGTTACCGACGCGGATATTGCACGTTTTCGCAAGCTGAACGCAGACATACTGGACGCGCCGTCCAAGGTGGAGGCTGCTGAGCGCGACTTCGGTTTCCATGCGGCCCTGCTGGAACTGGCAGACAACCAGACCGTGCTTAATGTTTATACGACGATGAAGACGATCATCGTAAAGTTGATGGAAACCGGCAAGGAAACCCACGGCCTGCAAGGCACTTTCGACACGCATTCGCGCATTCTGGATGCGCTGGAGGCGCAGGATCGTCTGGGTTTTCAGTATTGGATGTCAAGCCATCTCGATCATGGACTTGGGTTCATCGATGGTTCGGTGGAAACCCAGACTGCAGAGGACAAGGCGTCGGGAGAAAACAAACCCGACATCTGATCAAAGTCTCAAATTATTCGTCTGTGACGCAATCATTTTCAAAGTCACAGATCAACAAACCGCCCGTGAAACGGGTAGCACATCACTAGGAGGATTATTTATGACACTGAAGAAAACTCTCTCGGGGCTGGCTCTTGCCGCAACGATGGCCGTAGGCGTAACCACCTCGGCAAGCGCACAGGATGATATCACCATCGCTGCTGTCGTCTTCCAGCAGGATCAGTTCTTTCGTACAATTCAGATGGGGATGAACGCTGCGGCAGAGGCGGCTGGTATTGAGCTTCTGGAAGGCAATTCCAAAAGCGAACCTCAGCAGGAAATCAGCCTGATCGACACCTATATTGCGCGCGGTGTGGATGCGATTGTCATCTCGCCGGTTTCCGCCGTTGCCTCAATTCCAGCGCTGAAGCGTGCCCGCGACAAGGGCATCCACATTGTCACCTACAATTCCAATGTGGATGATGCGTCGATCCCCGTGTCTTACCTGAATTCCGCACAGCGTGATCTGGGCAATTCCACAGGTATGCTGGCGGCTGATTTCATCTCCAAAGAGCTTGGCGGCAAGGCAAATGTTGCAACGCTTGGCTTCCGCGCTCTGCTGCCGGAAATTTCCGCTGACCGTGTCGATGGTTTCATCGAGAAGGCCGAAGAGGGCAATACGCTGAATATCGTTTCTCAGCAGGATGCCTGGTTGGCAGAAAAAGCCATTCAGGTGGCTGGCGATATCATCACTGCCAACCCGGACCTCAACATCATCTACGCTGCGAATGAGGGTGGCACCGTTGGTGCTGTGCAGGCCGTGCGCAATGCGGGCAAGGTTGGTGAAATCTTTGTCTTCGGTGTGGATGGAACCGAGCAATTGGTCGGCTTCCTTCTGGATGGCGACAATGTGCTGCAGGCGGTCACTGCGCAACAGCCTTATGTGATGGGACAGATGGCTGTGGAAGCAGCTATTTCTGCGATCAAGAATGAACCTGTGGAAGCTGCGGTCATCGTTCCTGTGCTTGGCCTTTCACGTACAGATCGTCCGGCCGTTGAAGAATTTCAGGCGTATCTCCGCTCCCTGAAATAGGTCTCTCCCAGAGATCCAATCAAAGCGGGGCAGCGCAAGCTGCCCCGTGATTTATTCAGACCAGCAAGAAGTGGCCAGACAAACTGCAATGTCCGCTATTATAGAAACTCAGGGCCTGACCAAAATATATGGCAATGTCGTAGCACTTGACGATTTCAGCCATACATTTGAACCTTCGCGCATTCATGCGCTGATGGGCAAGAACGGTTCTGGCAAGTCGACATTGGTAAAGATGTTGTCCGGTGTGACCCAACCGACCAGAGGCAACATGATGCTGGACGGCCGTGAGGTCAGTTTTAAATCGCCTCATGACGCTTTTGAAGCCAATATCGTTACCGTTCACCAGGAACTGAGTCTGGTGCCCGACCTGTCGGTAACAGAAAATATTTTTCTGGGACGCCTGCCGCGAACCAGAACCCTTGGCATCAACCGGATCAACTGGGGACAGGCACGTCGCCAGACGGAAGAACTGTTCGCCCGCATGGGGCTGGATATCGATCCGAAGGCAACCATTTCCCGATTGAGCGTTGGCCAGCAACAAACCGTCGAGATCGCCAAGGCGATGTCGTTCAATCCCACGCTGTTGTTGCTGGATGAGCCGACATCCGCGCTCGCCACCAAAGAGGTTGAGATGTTGTTCGGCCTGTTGCGCAACCTGAAAGATCAGGGCGTGACTATGATGTATATTTCTCACCGTATGTCCGAGCTTGCAGAGATTGCCGACACAGTGACAGTGTTGCGCGACGGCCAGCATGTCGGCTCTATCGAGATGGGGGCTTCATCGCTCGATAATGTTGTTGATATGATGTTTGGTGATGTTGCCCGCGCTACTCGGCCAGCACGCAATACTGCCATTCCAAAAGAGAACCCTATCCTGCAGGTGAAGGGTCTCACACGGGCGCCGGTCTTTCAGGATATTTCGTTTGAATTGCGCCGCGGCGAGGTGCTGGGACTTGCAGGAATGCTTGGGGCAGGGCGTACCGAAGTGCTGCGCGCCATTTTTGGTGCCGACCCGTATGATGAAGGTGAAATCATAATGGACGGGCAGCGGGTCGATACGCCCGCGCCGGGCAGTATGGTGGATTTGGGCCTGGGCTACACACCTGAAAACCGCAAGGAAGTCGGTTTGGTGCAGGACCATTCGATCCATGCCAACCTCTCAATGGCCAGCCTGTCCAAATTGGCTCCGCATGGTTTCATCACCAAAGCGGTTGAAGCACCGGGTGTTGCCAAGCAGATCGAACAATTGCAGATCAAGGTCGACAGCCCCGCATTGCCGGTTTCGTCGCTATCCGGCGGCAACCAGCAAAAGGTGGTTATCGGCAACTGGCTCAACATTGATCCCAAAATCATGTTTTTTGACGAGCCCAGCCGTGGTGTGGATGTGCACGCCAAGCAACAGATTTTTCAAATCATCTGGGAGCAGGCCGCCACTGGCCTTTCCTCAATCTTTGTCTCCACTGAACTGGAAGAGATGCTGGAAGTCTGCGACCGCATATTGGTCATGAAAGAGGGACGTCTGCTGGGCGAAATTGACCCTTCCAGGACCACCTTGACCGAACTTTACACCGCTTGCATGGAGGGCCTTTGATGGCGCTTTCGCTGTTTCGTCGCTACCCGATGGAGATCATTCTGGTCTGCATGTACACTTATCTGATGTTCTCCGCGCCCGGCTTTGCCACGCTCGACAATCAGATGAACGTGCTGCGCAACATCACCATGCAGGGTATTATCGCTTTTGGCATGACAATGGTGATCGTTTCCGGGGAAATTGACCTGTCGGTCGGCTCGGGTGTGGCCTTTTCCGGCTGTGTCACCGCCTGGATTGCGCGTGCCCTAACCGATACTCTGGGTCCGTGGCCTGCCATTACCCTTGGCGCAATTGCAGCCATGGTGATCCTGTTTCTGGTGGGCGTTCTGACCGGCAAGGTGCGTCAGCACTTCAATATGCCGACCTTCATCACGACACTGGGCCTGCTGACCGTCTTGTCTGGCGCGGCCAACCTCATTACTGATGGATTTCCCATCACCAGTTTCCCATTCCAGTTCAACTTTCTGGGGGCTGGCATTCTGTTTGGAATTCCGTTCCCGGTCTATATTTTCGCCGCGGTTTTCGGCTTTGTGTATTTCCTCATGAATTACACAAGTTTTGGCCGTGCACTTTACGCAGTAGGTGGCAACCTTGAAGCTGCGCGTCTGTCGGGCATCGATGTCTGGAAAACCAAAACTCTGGCGCTTGGTATCACCGGTGTCCTCACCGCCATGGCAGGCGTGCTGATTGCATCCCAAATCCTGTCGGGCAGCGCCAGCGCAGCGCGTGGATGGGAACTGGATGTCATCTCAGCTGTAATCATTGGTGGCACCAGCCTGTTTGGTGGCAAGGGCACGGTGCGTGGCACCCTGATCGGCGTGTTGTTCCTTGGCATCATCGTCAATGGCATGACGCTGCTGAATGTCAGTGAATACTGGCAGTTGGTGGTGCGTGGCGGATTGATCATCGGTGCCGTTCTACTGAATCACGCACTCGACCGTTCAGCCAAGAAACACTGAGCAGGACCGCAAGAAGCTCAACCAACCAGAACCGTTTCAAGCTTTAAAGGAAAATATGATGGATATCGCAAAGCTGACCGAACGTTTGAATGCCTGCTACAGCGGCGCCGTCTACGATGTGATGCGTGCGCGGGGACTGGAGAATTGCGTATTGCCGCATTCTATCGTCGGGCTTGATAATGAAACCCGTGTGGCCGGTCCGATTTCCACGTTGAAGGGTGTTGCATTTGACGCCAACCGACAGGATGAAAAAATCGACTATCTGCTGCCCTGGGTGCAGTTCCTGTCCAGCGCTCCCGCTGGTCATGTTGTGCTGTGTCAGCCCAATTCGGAGCGTCTGGCGCTGATGGGCGAGTTGTCAGCCGAAACGCTGAAAGTACGCGGTGTACTTGGCTACATTGTTGATGGTGGCTCACGTGACAACAGTTTCATCCGATCCATCGGCTTTCCGGTGTTCTGCCGGTTCCGGACGCCGCGCGATATTGTTGCAAAATGGGTGCCTGACGGCATTGATCAACCGATCACAATCGGGGATGTGCTGATTGAACGTGGTGATTTTGTTATTGCCGATTTCGATGGGGTCGTGATCATTCCGAAAGGTATTGTCGAAGAGGTCATCACCGAAGTTGAAGAGGTGATCAGCGCCGAAGACAAGGTCCGCGCAGCCATCCTTTCCGGCACCGATCCGGTTGATGCCTATCTGGAATTTGGCAAGTTCTGAGGCCTTAGTGAATTAAGCGGGGGCATGGCGTTTTACCGACTCGGCGTTTGATCGCCATGCTTGAGTCGGTTGAATGTGGTTTGCCAAGTGGCCGAAACGTTGAACTGGCAGCTCGACCGCTTGCATTTGAACCTGGACCCAATACGGCGCTCCATGTGCTTAGACCTTTTCTGGAAATGCGTTGCATATTCGGTTGATGGGGCGCTCTCACAAAATCACAACTGTAAAAATGCGTGCGGATGGAATTATCCAGTTGCATAGACGTCTTCAATCACACGGCGCGCACGTGCGATTGTAGTGATGGTTACATTGCGGTTCCATCGTCTGCCTCGTGCGCCAGTGCGTGCGTTACTCTTTGCTTGCCTCCGTCGTGTCCCTGACCCGTTGTCGGATGGCTGCCGACATTTTGCCCGCCCGTTCTTCATGAACACCCACTCCAAGAAAATACTGTTTGTCCAAAGAGCTGTGTTGACGGTGTATTTTGTTTTGTGTACATAAATTCAAAACCTGTCATACAAGTTTGGGGAAATTGGTTTTGCAAGAGCGAAGCAACCAGTCAGAAAAAAGCGGCTCCAGCCGTGTTGGCGATGCGATTGGGGCTATTACGCGTCACATCCGCGAACAGGAACTGATGCCGGGTGATCGTCTGCCATCTGAATCCAGGCTTTCCAAAGATTTGAATGTGTCGCGCACGGTTGTCCGTGAGGCTTTTCGCTCTCTGGCAGCAATGCGGATCATAGAGCTGAACGTTGGAAAGCGGGCGACGATTTCGAATATCGACCATGGTGCGATGTCATTGATTATCGAGCATGGTGTGCACACAGAGCAGATCAATGTGCAGCAGATTTATGATGTTCGCCGCACCATTGAAACCCGTATCGTGACCTTGGCAGCGATCCGCCGATCTGATGAAGAAGCCAAAATTATTCTGAAACTGGCACAGGCAATGGCTGATTCTGCCACTGATCCGGCGCAGTTGATGGAGCACGATCTGGCGTTTCATACAGCGCTTGCCCAGGCGAGCCGCAATCCGGTTTTTGAACTTATCGTGGGTGCCTTTCAGGGCATCACCCGCCAGACCTGGCCGATTGGCTGGAAAAGCCGCACCACCGCAGAGGCGCGCAATACCATGATTGACACCCATCAACGCATTGCCAGCGCTGTGGTCGCTGGTGATCCGCAACAGGCGGTTGAGGCAATGAGCAAGCATTTTGATGAAAGTGTTCACGCTCTGCTTGAGGCGGGTCTTTCGTGAGGGTTGCGACATGAAAATCACCAAACTTGAAACCATCCGTATTGCCGAACGTCCCAACCTTCTATGGGTGCAAGTGCATACCGATGAGGGGCTGATTGGACTGGGGGAAACCTTTTTCGGTGCTGCCACCGTTGAAGCCTATATACATGAGTATATTGCACCGCGTGTGATCGGTCGTGATCCACTTCAGATCGACCTGTTGGCCTCCGAATTGGTCGGCTATCTCGGCTTCCGGTCCTCGGGTGCCGAGGTTCGCGGAAACTCCGCTTTTGACATTGCGCTATGGGACATCTTTGGCAAGGCAACAGGCCAGCCAATCGCTCAGCTTTTGGGCGGGTTCAGCCGGCAAAGCATTCGCACCTATAACACGTGCGCAGGCACTGAATATATCAAGCACGCGACAGGTCAGACCACCGCCAACTACGCCATGAACGGCGGGTACGCCGACTATGATGACCTCAACGCTTTTCTGAACAACGCCGATGAACTGGCGCTGTCCCTGAAGGAAGAAGGCATCACGGCCATGAAAATCTGGCCATTTGACATGGCTGCGGAGAAGACCCGCGGCCAGTATATTTCAGGCCCTGATCTGGATACAGCACTGAAGCCATTCGAGAAGATCCGTGATGCTGTCGGCAACACGATGGATATCATGGTCGAGTTCCACTCCATGTGGCAGCTGCTGCCAGCCATGCAGATTGCCAGAGCGCTCGAGCCTTTCGACACATTCTGGCATGAAGATCCGATCAAGATGGATTCGCTGTCCAGCCTGAAACGCTATGCACAGGTGTCCAAGGCGCCGATTTCTGCCTCGGAGACACTTGCATCACGCTGGGGTTTTCGTGACCTCCTGGAAACCGATGCAGCAGGCGTTGTCATGCTGGATATCTCTTGGTGTGGCGGCCTCTCGGAAGCCCGCAAAATTGCCTCGATGGCGGAGGCCTGGCACCTGCCGGTTGCCCCCCATGATTGTACAGGTCCGGTGGTGTTAACCGCATCAACGCACTTGTCACTGAATGCACCCAACGCATTGGTGCAGGAGAGCGTGCGCGCCTTTTATCACACCTGGTACCGCGATCTCGTCACCGCATTGCCGGAAGTAAAAAACGGCATGATCACAGTTCCACCTGGCCCAGGCCTTGGGCTCGAACTCAACCCGGAACTCGGCCGGGCTTTCACAGTGTCGCGCAAAATGTCCGACGCAACCACGGTCTAGTATTCAGGCCAAAACCTGCTCTTGGGAGGAGTAAAAATATGAAACTCAAACTACTTGCTATCGCGGCATTGCTCGCATCGGTGTCCGCACCAGTCCTGTCCACCTCTGCTTCGGCGCTGGACATCGTCTTCACCCATCATTCATCTGCATCCAACACGTTTTGGCAGGCTGTGAAAAAGGGTTTCGATGATGGCTGCGAGCGCGTTGAAGCCGACTGTCAGATGATCTTTACGCAGACTGAAGGCTCAGTACAGGAGCAGCTTGCCAATATGGAAGCAGCGCTCGCTCGCGAGCCCGATGCAATTCTCACTTCTATCGTGGACAATACGGCGTTGGATGAAATTGTTCAGCGCGCTCGCGATGCTGGTGTCATCGTCATTGGCGTCAACGTGGATGATTTGGAAGGTGCTGCGGGCAATGCGCGTCAGGCATTCGTTGGTCAGGGCTTCCTGGCTGCAGGTTATTCGCTGGGTGAGGCACAGTCCGCCAACTTCCCTGAGGAAGGCCCTATCAACGTGCTTGTTGGTATCTCCGCGCCAGGCCAGAACTGGTCAGAGCAACGCGGCGGCGGCGTGATATCGTTCATGGAAGACTATGCGGCAGCGAATCCGGATCGCGAAGTGAACGTTGAACGGATCGATTCTGGTACGGACCTTGCCACTGTGTCTGACCGTATCGGTGCGTATCTGGGTGCCCATCCAGAGACCACAGCATATTTCGATACAGGGTTCTGGCATGCCGGTGTTGCGCGCGTGTTGGCTGACCGTGGTGTAGAGCCCGGTAAAGTGCTTCTGGGCGGATTTGATCTGGTGCCTGAAGCTGTCGAGCAGATGCAGGCGGGTTACATCCAGGTACAGGTCGATCAGCAGCCATACATGCAAGGCTTTATGCCGGTGATGCAGGTATATCTGTCTAAGACTATTGGTCTGGCACCCGCGGATATCGACACCGGACAGGGCATTGTAACGCCTGCTGATGCAGATGCGATCATGGAGCTGTCAGCCCAGGGTCTTCGCTAAGTCTGGCTAACGAATAGTTCTCCCGGGATACATCTTTCCCTGGAGAGCTGTCGCTTCTCAAAAGGGTTGGCGCGTGAGACTGCGCTGACCTTTTCTCATCCATGTTCGAAGGATTCAGCGTTCCATGAAACGCCTACTCAAACTGTCCCTGCAGAAACCGGAACTGGCAGCTCTGTTGCTGCTGGTCATCCTGATCGGCATTTTTCAGGTTACCTCCAACGGTTACTTCCTGAGTTACACCAATATGCGCGGACTTTTGGGGTTCCTGCCTGAAATGGCTCTTGTTGCGGTGGGAGTGACGCTTCTGATGATCTGCGGCGAGTTCGACCTGTCCGTAGGTTCCGTCTTTGCGTTGATGCCGATGACGATGGCCGTTTTGATGGTTGCAGGCTGGGGCTTCCTGCCTGCTGTTGCTGTCGGGTTGCTGGTGTGCGCTGCCATTGGCTTCATCAACGGTTTTCTAACGATCAAGTTTGGCATCCCATCCTTCATCACCACGCTTGGCATGCTGTTCATGGCCCGCTCGATGACAGTGGTGATTTCCGGCGGTTTTCCGCCGCGCCTGCAAATGGACAATATTCCTGAGCAGCTCTTCATCGCCTTTGTGGGGCCGAGCGATCTGCTGCGCGCTTCCTTCCTCTGGTTTGTCTGCTTCGCGGTGTTTATCGCGTTTCTGCTCGGCAAAACCAATTTCGGCAACTGGGTGCGCGCCACGGGTGGTTTTCTACCCGCTGCGCAGGCGATGGGCATTCCCACCGCACGGGTGAAAATTGCCTGTTTCATGATTTGCTCCTTGCTGGCGGGATTTGCAGGAATGATTCAGGTTCTGCGTCTCGGGTCACCCCTGCCTTCCATCGGAGAGGGGTTGGAGCTTCAGGCGGTGGCGGCTGCCGTTATCGGCGGCGCGTCCTTGTTTGGCGGCATCGGATCCATTCTGGGAGGTGTGATCGGCGCAACGCTGATCCGCGTCATCGACAATGGCATGGTGCTGAGCCAAGTGGACAGCAACTGGTTCAAATTCGCTGTTGGCGCACTGACCATTCTCGCTGTGGTCGCCAATGCCTGGCTGCGCAAGCGCGGCAGAGCCATGAAAGTGGAGACTTGATCATGGAAAACGCAACTTTGGAAAATCCCATCATCTCCGTGCGCAATCTGCACAAATGGTATTCTGGTGTCCATGCCTTGAAAGGCGTCTCGCTTGACTTCAAACCCAACGAGGCCGTTGGCCTGGTGGGCGACAATGGCGCAGGTAAATCCACGCTGATCAATATCCTCTCCGGCCTGCATACGGCCGATGAGGGGGAGATACAGGTTGAAGGCAAAACGGTAACCATTGCCAATCCGCGCGACGCCATGGATCTGGGGATTGAGACGATTTACCAGTATAATTCCATGGTCCCGATCATGTCGATTGCACGCAACATGTTCATCGGACGCGAGCCGTTGAAAATGTCCTTTGGCGGAATCGGCATTCTTGATGAAGCCACAATGCGCGAGCAGAGCGTAGAAGCCATTGCCAATGTCGATCTGCACCTGCGTTCACCTGATGCGCTGGTCGGCGAACTTTCTGGCGGTCAGCGTCAGGGCGTTGCGATCGCTCGGGCGATGCATTTCCGCTCCAAGGTGATGATCCTTGATGAGCCGACCAACCACCTCTCGGTGAAAGAGACGACAAAGGTGATTGGCTTTGTCAATTCCCTGAAACAGCAGAGTGTCACCGGTATTTTCATCAGTCACAATATGCACCATGTGTTTGCCTGCTGTGATCGCATCATCGCTATGGCGTTGGGTGAGGTGGTGCTCGACAAGCCTGTGGGTGAAACGAGCATTGATGAAGTGCATGATCTTTTGTGAGGTAAAGACAAATGATTGATCTTAAAGGTAGAAATGCTCTGGTTACAGGTGGCCTTGGCACCCTTGGAACAGCCATGGCGCAAAAACTGAAAGCCGCTGGAGCCAGTGTCACTATTCTGGACCGACCTGGCAGTGCGCCGCGCGATGGTTTTGGGTTTCTGGGTGTCGATCTCAATGATCTTGCAACTGCCGAGGAGATTGTCAGCAAGGCTGGCCCGTTTGATATCCTTATCAATAATGCTGCACTCATCATCAACAAGCCGCATGATGAGTTCTCACTGATGGAGTATGAAGATCAAATCCGGGTGAATTCCTCGGCGGCCTTTGCGCTATCTCGCGTTTGTGCGGTGGCGATGAAGGAGAAGGGGTGGGGGAAAATCATCAATCTCACTTCAATCACGCTCAATGGCCAGTGGGACGGATATGTGCCTTATGTGGCTTCGAAGGGGGCGATGCTGGGTCTTACCAAGGGCTTGGCACGTGAACTGGGCCCATTTGGCATCAATGTGAACGCGATCGCGCCCGGAGCGGTGAAATCCGAAGCGGAAAATCGTGTGTTTGCAGACAAACTGGAAGAGTACAATGACTGGGTGCTTGAGCGGCAGTGCCTGAAATCCCGTATTGAAGCCAGCGATGTTGCCGACCTTTCGGTTTTCCTCTGCTCAGACGCTGCCCGTATGATCTCCGGTCAAAACATGGCAATTGATGGCGGCTGGTAGATGTTGGAGCTAAAGGCAGGCGACGCCCGCTTGATCCTTCACCCTAATATGGGCGGCGGCATTGCGGAACTTTCGGTGGACCACAAACCGGTTTTGCGGCCTTGGTCCGGTCAGATGGAGGAGGGGCCTTTTGCGCTCGCCTCCAATATTTTGGTGCCTTTTTCCAATCGCATCGATGGCGGCTTTCGCTTTGACGGCACGTATTTTCCGATGGATAGGAACATGGAGAGTGACCCGTTTGCGATTCACGGTGACGGGTTCCAGAAAGAGTGGTCTGTCACCTCTGCAAGCTATTCTGAAGCTACGCTGCATCTTTCAGATGGCGCCTTTGGACCTTTCCGATATGAGGCAAATCAGAGATTCTCGCTGACCGGTGATTTGTTGACGATTACGCTGACGATGACCAACAGGGCCGAGATTGCGCTTCCCTTTGGTGGTGGCTTTCACCCTTGGTTCCCACGCACTGCGCAAACGCGCCTTCAAGCAAATACACCAACCCATTGGCCAGAAGGTGCGGGCGGTCTGCCGGCAACGCAGACACCGCAGACACCACCGGATGATTTTGATTTTTCGGGTGGCAAACCATTACCGGATCGCTGGATCAATTGTGGCTTCTCAAGCTGGGATGGCACAGCGCGGGTTGAACAAGGCGATGATGCAGTTTCACTGACGATCAAAAGCGAGACGCTGACCAACGCTATCATCTATTCTCCGAATGCTGATTGCGGGTTCTTTTGTTTTGAACCGGTCTCCCACCCTGTGAACGCGCATAATCTGCCTGTTATGCCGGGCTTGAAGGTGCTGCAACCCGATGAAGATCTTTCCATGACGATGATACTTGACTGGAGCATCCAATGATCAACTTTTCACCCATCAGTGACAATCGCTTCAGTGTTGCCGAAGGCCCGGTTTGGGATGCGGCAAAACAACGCCTTTTTTGGGTGGATATCATCGGCAAGACCATTCATGCCCACCATAAGAACGGTAAAGATCAGGTCTGGCAGTCGGACGACTTTCCCACTGCGCTGGCTCTTTCCAAGACCGGTAACAAGGCCCTGGTTGCTCTGGCATCCGGCATGGCCTGGCTGGAGTTGGAAACCGGAAAATTTACGCGTTATGCAGAGCCGGATACCATGCCGGGGAACCGTCTCAATGAAGGCAAGTGCGACCCGCAGGGCCGTTTCTGGGCAGGCACCATGCAGACCAATCTTAATGCGGACGGATCGGGCAAAGATATGGACCGCAATTCTGGTGCTCTGTTCCGGATCGATCCGGATGGCAGCACCAGTCAACATACCGAACATGAGTTTGGCATTGCCAATACGCTGGCCTGGTCGCTGGATGGGACAACGTTCTACTTTGGTGACAGCATTCGCAATGTCATCTTTGCCTATGATTGGCACGCTGAAGACGGCTCGATCAGCAACCGAAGGGTTCATCTGGAAGGTTTTGAGCGTGGCGCACCTGATGGTTCGGCCATAGACGAAGATGGTTGCCTTTGGAATGCGCGCTTTGGCGGTTCATGTCTGGTCCGCATTACGCCCAGGGGCACCATAGATCAAATCATCGAATTGCCCGTGACCAACCCGACGAGTTGCACATTTGGTGGATCGGACAAGAAGACTCTGTATGTGACATCGGCTCAGTTTACCCTCAGTGATGAGCAGTTGATGACGAACCCGCTGGAGGGAGCCATTCTATCGGCCCAAGTTCCGATCGCTGGTATGACTGATCAAAAATTTGGATAATTTCCAGTCAGGTTCACTTCAACTTTGCTGCCTATGGCGCAGTGGTTTGGAACCATCAGAGCGCGCATGGGTGACTTGATCGGTTAAAGCTTGTGGCAAATCACACTGAGCTTCGAAGAGGCCATGGCGGTGAAGCAGCTTAAGGCGACAGAGAGACAAACGCAGGTCCCCAGTCTTGCTCTATTTGACTGTATCGTTTCCAGATAATCTACCCATCTTGGCAATCATTCTGACTTGCAGATGCGCATCTCCATCAGATGGTGAGTGGACGCAATTTCGCGGCAGGTTATGGCCGCCACATCAATCATGACGTCGTGTTGCCCCGCTTCAAGCCAATATCTGACTGCGTCCCGTCTGGTCCAGAAAATACAGAAAATCTGACAACCCGTTGGCCAGCGCATTCACATGGATTCGCATGTGTTTGGCTGCAAATGTGATTGTCTACCGATAGACGTAAATCGGGCTTGTCCAGGCGCGTGTTCCGTCTTCCTGTTCTACCCGGATATAGATCGGATTGTCGCCCTCTGGCTTGATGGCGATGGTTTGATCAAACGAAAATGACAGATGCGGGTTGATGTCGGGCAGGCGATAGAGCTTCATGAAACGCGGCAGTTCACCGGACGCGTCGAAGACCGTATCTTCATAGCCGATATCAGCAATGTTGACTTCGGTTTCTACCAGCGGTGTCTTTATTGACAGGGACCCGGAGGTCGGATCGGACAGCTGCATATCCGCGCCACCAAAATTGCCAGTTGTCAGTGCACGCCAGTTGAGCGTGTTATCGCCATTCTGGTCCAGAGTTTTGTCGCGGTTGAGAAAATTGACAGGCTGACTGCTTTGGATCGTGTTGCCAGTCACCTCTACCGATCCATCCCAGATTACTTCACGGAAACGACCGCGATATTCCGCGCCTTCCCAGTGCAGACGGATGCGTGACCCCAACTCGGCTTCGGCATATGGTCTGACTGTTTCGACAAGCTCCAGACCGTTGAAAATATCAATGCGGATGATCGGCGAACTGGTCGTGACCGATACGGACAGATTGATATCACCTTCCGGTAACTGCACGATATCGCCCATCATGGCCGTTTTTGTGGAAACACCCTTGGTGTCAAACAGGGCAGGGTCATCATGGTACAAGGTGCCCGACGTTTCGAAGCTTGCGGTCAGATCAATGATCATGCGGCCCGCATCGCCGCCGGTGGTGCCGTAATGATGGCGCTTGCGCATGCAATCCAGCAGCGTCTCACGGGATAGTCCAGGGGCAATGAAGCAGGTCAGCCCGCCAATCGCGCCAAATTTTCCGGCACCGGGATAGCTTGCGCCGGGGCGCCCCTTGTGGCCATCGGAATTGGCGACAACACCGACCCGGTAGCCCAGCTTGATTGCATCCTGCAACAGCCATTCAAACGTTCCCCAGGATGAGTGTACCTCAACCGAGCGTTCAAAACGGCCATCATGGGCATAGCCGATATCAGCGTAACGCCCGCCGCAATGGGCGTAGCATACGACGTCAAATTCCTGATTGTCAGCAAAGGCTTCGAACAGGTCCTTGGCCGTGGTGCAGTCCGTATCCGTCGTTGTCTGGTCTTCAATCAGGGCGTGAGACGAGCGGCGTATTGTGCGACCTTCTTCAGGGAAAAACACATTTCTGTCGCCACCAAGTGATGTGTTTCCGGACCATTCATATCCGGGCAGTGCAACAAATTCACCGGGGGCATCGAAGGTTGCGGTGATGCGGTTCAGTTCGTCCCAGAACTCGTCGCTGATCTGAAAATCATTGCCCTGGTGGCCACAGGCATCGACAAAGGCACGGTCTCGGGCGAAGGCAAAATAATCATATGCGCTGCCGGTGCCAATTGTCTCTTCCGTCTGGCCATGAATATCGCCCCAGAAATGAATCAGATCCCGGTCTTCCACGATCAGCGGATTTGTCCGCGCCAGTTCGGCACCCTCAGCATCCTTGACGACAAGGGATGCTTTTCCGGCCTCTGACAGGCTCAGTCCGGGAATAATGAGTGCGTAATCTCCCGGTGTGAAACTGGCCGTTTTGGGAAGGCCATCAATCTTTGCTGCCGTCTCCAGCGTAACGGTGCCGTCGCACAGATTGGAGGGATTGCCCCATTTGTCCTCGCCCTTGATTTTGAGCGCAAAGGTTTCATTCGGTCGGCGGCGCGTTGGCAGAACAGCGACGTAGCGTTCAGGCTTGCCGGGGACAATGGATATGGTTGGCTGCACGGGCAGTGGCTGGAAGTTGAATGTTGCGACCGGGTCGGCCAGCACACGAAATTCAAACGTGTCTTCGCAGAAGGTTTGGAGGCGCATGCCCGGGCCGCCAAAATCAGTGACGCCAAAGCGAATGACGATTTGATCTCCTTCCTGAAGAAACCCCTTTACCACCTTGATCCACAAGGTCCGGTCCCATGGACGAACATTGCCTTTCGGGTCCCAGCGCAGTTGCAGCAAAGCACCGTTGGATGCGGTCACAGTGCAATAATTTTCCTGTTCGGGATGATCGAATTGCGGGTTTCCCTGATCTGAGGCAAAGCGGAAGCAGATGCGCAGACTGCCGGAATCGTCAATGCCGAATGTGCCCGCCGTATAGGTCAGCGTGAAGGACGCAAAACTGCCGGCCTCGAAATCTCCGCTGGGTGAAATTTCTGCTGTTCCCAACTGTGCGGGATTGATGGCGTGTCGGATAACGCCACTGTTTATCGCTTCCCAACTTCTGTCTTGGTTGTCTTGGGCGGGAATTTGATCAGTCATAACAAGCGGTCCATTTCTGGCTTCTATTGGTATTTGACGGGGTATCTCAGGGCAACCCACGGGTTACCCGAGCAACCCGACGAGAAAGAGTGAGATTGGCGGGAAGTAGGTGATCAGCAGCAAATCCAGGATCAGCACAACAATGTAAGGCCATATGGCAACAACGATTTGCTCGATGGAAACATCGGTGATCGCCGAGGCAATGAACAGATCTACCCCCAAAGGCGGGGTGACGGTACCAATGCTGAGGTTCACCGATACAATGATGCCGAACAGCACGGGATCGACGCCAAAGCTCATGGCTGCGGGATAGAGAATGGCCGTGAAGATCACGATTGCAGCGGCTGCATTCATCATGCAGCCAACGATCAGCAGAAAGATGTTCACAAACAGGAGATAGACAAGCTGATTTCCGGCAATTTCAGCCAGAAATGCCGAAATACTCTGGGGAATCTGGTTGATTGTAATCAGCCAGGCGAAGACCCCGGCCGCGTTCATGATAAACATCACGACCGCCGAGGACATGACCGCTCTGGTAAAGGCTTTGGCCAGGCCCTGAAAGGAGAGTTCGCGATAGGCAAAACCGACGATCAGACCATATAGCGCGGCGACAATGGCTGCCTCGGTCGGTGTAAAGATGCCGCCGTAAATGCCGGACAGAATGATGACTGGCATCAATAACGGCCAAAAAGCCTGTTTGAAGCTGCGCCAGATTTCTCCGCGTCCCTGAAACTCGGTGCGTTCAATGCCTTCACGGCCGCTGAGATAGCGATTCATGAACAGTAGCGAAATGCAGATCAATATGCCCGGTAACAGCCCCGCGAGAAACAGATCGGCAATCGAAACACCGGTGACAAACCCATAGAGAATCAACAGAATTGACGGGGGAATGATCATCCCGGTCACACCGGCTGCGGCGATGGTTGCTGCGGTGTATTGTGGCCGATAGCCCTTTTCGGCCATTGGCTTGTTTAATACGCCGCCAATGGCGGCAACGGTCGCAGCATTGGAGCCGGAGAGTGCTGCAAAAAAGCTGGATCCCAGAACCGCGACAGCACCCAGACCACCGGTAAAATGGCCGACAAGCGAATTGGCAAATGCAACGAGCCGCTGGGACATGCCACCTGTCGACATGATTTCACCGGCGAGAATGAAAAATGGAATGGCGAGCAGAGGAAACGAATTGTTGGTCGAGAACATTCTCTGAACAACGATTTCAAGACTGATATCGCTGATCAACAAGCCGATGACGCTGGACAATCCAAGCGCAACAGCAATGGGAACCCGTAGCAACATCAAAGCTACCAGAGATCCGAAAATGGCAAAGGTGGTCATGTCTTGTGTCTCCGGAAGGGCCTGGGGGCAAGCAAGGGGGGCTTATTGATCATCCGCGACAAGCTGATCGTCAGCGGCGTTGATTTGCTGAAAGAAGAGTTCCACAGCGTAGATTAGGAGGAAGCCCATTCCGACCGGAATAGCCGCATAAACCCACGCCATGGACACTTCCAGTGCGGGTGAAATCTGCGGGATGGAGCGCGTTGTCAAATGATATCCGCTCCACATGATCAACAGGAAGAAAACGGCACTTGAAAACGTGGAAAAGAGCAAGGCGAGCCGTTTTGGCCGGGTCGGAAGTTTCGCCACAAACATGCCGATGGCAGCATGCATCTTGCGGCGAAAGGCCACTGCGGATCCAAGGAAAATCATCCAGACAAACAGGTATCGGATCAATTCGTCGGGAAATGCCAGCGAACTCTGGATGATGAACCGGAACACGACGGTGGCAACGCCCAGCGCCAGCATGACGGCGAATGCGGCGGCGCAAAGTGCCGTCAGGAGTTTCTCAGACAAGTCGAGAACCTTATGCAAGTTGGTCAATGTCTCTCTCCTGACGGCGTTTTGTGGATCTTATTGAGCTGCGACGGCAGCGTCGATCAGGGCTTCACCAATTTTTGGACGGTATTCAGTCCAAACAGGTTCCATTGCAGCCTGAAATGCTTTGGTCTGATCCGGTGTCAAACGGGTCACTGTCATGCCACCAGCTTGCATTTCTTCCAGATATTTGGCTTCAACGGCATTGAGTTCAGTGCGCTCCCAATCCTGTGTCATTGTCGCAGTTTCCTGGAACAGGGCCTGAACGTCTTCAGGCAGGTCCTGCCACATCTTGTCGTCGGCAATGAACATGATGCCGGCCCATTGGTGATTGGACAGGGTGATGAAATCCTGAACCTTGTCAAAACCAAATGCTTTCACATTGCCAACCGGATTGTCCTGTCCATCAACAGTGCCCTGTTGCAGGCCAGTGAAGACCTCCGAAAGTGCCATTGGTGTCGGGTTGGCGCCAAGAGCCTTGAATGTGGCCACATTCAGCGGATTGTTGACCACGCGGAACTTGATGCCCTTCATGTCATCGGGTGTTTCCACCTTGGTTTTCGCAGTCGTAATCGTGCGGAACCCGCTTTCATACATACCGATGGTGCGGATGCCGGTCTTTTCCAGCATGTCTGCATACAGGCCCTGTCCAACTGGTCCGTCGGATACGGCATAGGCATGCGCGCTGTCACGGAACAGGAATGGCAGATAGAAAATATCCAATGGCGGATAGAAGGACGCAACATTGGTGGTTGGAACCAGTGCAAAATCGACTACGCCGATCTGGATGCTTTCAACCAGATCACGGGATGAACCGATGGTTGAGTTCGGGAAAACCTGGATCTTGATCTTGCCATTGCTCTTGTCTGCAACCGTATCGGCGAACATCTGTGCGCCTTTGGCCAGCGGATGGCTTTCATTGTAGGGATGCCCGAATTTCAGTTGCATTTCGGGCATGTCCTGCGCCTGTGCGCTGCCGAAGGATGCTGTCAGTGCCATGCCACCGATGGCGAGCATGGCTGTGGCAGTGCGTGCATGCCGCAAAAGGCCGCCGACGAGGCTGGTCTGATTGGATAGAGTTTCTTGCATTACTTGCTCTCCTGTTTGTTTTCGTCATCTCTGCAGCTTTTCTGCAGAGCGGTTTTTGATGAGCTTTAGAACTCATTCTGTATTGCCTCCCGAATGGGAGGGGATTCAGGTCACCGTTTGAAAGTCAGGTCTCCCGTTTTGCGAAATAGGCACTATTTCAATCATACGGTCGCTTGGCGGAACGAAAATGCGCTGCCAGGTAATGGGTGTATCGCGATAACTCATACCGCCAATTGTCCAGACAATTCCGTATTGGCCGGCCGGTACGTTCATCTGGCGCGCAACCCGTGGTGGGAATGGCTGGCATGCCATCATCTGTCGGGTGTTCAAAGTGGGGGCATTGAAACGTTCTGCCAGCATGTCTCGAAAGGACACGCCGTTCAGTGTGGCTTCGCTCATCTGCGCCAACTCCGAAAACCTGTCGGCGGGCAGATAAATCTCGCTGAACACCTCGAATTCATCATTGATCGAAACAATGCGGTGAATGTGGACATATTGTTCTACCGGCGCGCCAAGGAATGAGCTCCAAGGGCCGTTTTCATCTGTCAGCTCGACATTCAGGATCTTGAAGTAAACCGGCAGCAGGTGCTTGCCGCCTTCCGCCACGAAGCGGAAATGCATGAGTTGGCCTTCCTGCGCCTGCGAGCCGGAAACAAAAGTCCCACGCCCATGGCTGCGTTCCACCACACCCATCTGCACGAGGCTGCGCAATGCGCGCTGGATGGTTCCCAGGCTTGCGCCCATTTCCGTTGCCAGTTGGTCCTCGGAGGGGAGTTGGGCACCCGGCACCCATCGGCCATCTTCAATGGCTTTCAGAATATCCTCGGATATCTGCTTGTGCTTGGCTTTCGCAGGTTTTGGCCGATTGAGATTTGCAGGTTGCATAGTGGCCACGCTATCAGGATGATGTCCTATATAGGACTTTCAAGATAAACGATATGTTCGGTTAAATATGGCGTCAAGTCCTATATAGTTATTTTGTTGAAATGATCAGATTTTGAACAGGACGCTGAAAAAAGCATCATGATTTTGTTCTGATTGCTCGGATTTTGTGCTTTGAACAGAGGCGTTTTCGCCGGAACGTCTACAGCGCAGTTACGGCTATAGATGTTCGGGACAGAATCCTGTCATATGCCGGAGCAGGCTGTGCATCCGTGGCCAAGGTGCTGCCGGCAATTGGTGCGGGCAGCCTGATCTGCAAATGCTTGTCAGTGAGTTTGGACGCATCCACGGCCCAGATATGCCTGTCGGCAATCTTCATCAATGCAGCACACATGTCGGCTTCGCATTGTTCCTGAACCAGAAAGCCACGTTCTGGATGTACGGAGGAGGCCGACAGCAATGCCCATTTGGTGTGATGGGCTGCAATGGTTTCAAAGGCGCTGCGATCAAAGGCTGCGCCATCATGATTGCGCAACTGAGAGCCAGCCATATAGACGCGATTGCCGGAAACCATGGCAAGTGTGCTGGCGATGAAGGTCGAGTTTGTAATCACGGTCAGATCATGATGCTGGCGCAGGGCCTGGGCGACAAAGGCGGAGGTGGACCCGGTGTTGATGGCAATTGAATCACCGGGTTTGATCATTCCGGCCACAATGTTGGCGATGGCAATTTTCGCCTGCTTGTTGCGGTTCATCCGCGCCAGGAAGGGTGGGTCTGCCAAAGTTTGCGTGCTGACAATCGCACCATGCACTTTTTCCACGTCACCGCGGTCCACCATAGGTTTGACGATACGGCGAATAGTCTGGTCAGAAACGTTCAGCAAAGCGGCCAGCTCGCTGACGCTGACTGAACCGCGCAGGCTGACGGCGTTACGAATATCCTGTTCGTATTTTGACATGCGCGAGAACCTCTTTGCTGGCTGTTCTATATCAACATAAATCAACAAAAAAGTTGATAATTATTGATTTGGATTTCATAGTTTTGAGGAACCATCACACAGGTGCATCCGAAATGACTGATCCATCCTCCCGAAAATCTGTCAAACATCTGATCATCGGAGGTGGGATTATCGGCTGTTCGATTGCTTATCATCTGGCCAAATCCGGTGAGAAAGATGTGGTTTTGCTGGAAAAAGCCGCTCTCACAGAAGGGGCCACATGGCATGCGGCGGGGTTGGTGGGGCAATTGCGCTCCAGTCGCAACACAACGCGCATGTTGCAGCGTTCTGTGGCACTTTACGACCGCCTGGAAGCGGAAACCGGTCTTGCCTGTGACTGGAAGAAAGTTGGCAGCCTTCGCTTGGCGGCTTCCACGGACCGGATGCTGGAGGCCAAACGTCTTGCCACAATGGCCAAGAGTTTTGGGCTGGAAATGCAGATCATTTCACCGGACGAAGCCAAGACTCTGTTTCCTTACATCAATACGAATGGTTTGCACGGCGCAGCCTTCATTCCCTCGGATGGTCATGTGGACCCGGCCAGTCTTTGCCAGTCGATTGCTGCTGGTGCGCGCTTGCATGGCGCGCAATTGCGCCAGGGTGTCAAGGTTCTGGATTTTACGGTGCGCGATGGTCGCATCATCGAAGTGATCACGAGCGACGGTATTTATGAGGCGGAGACGGTGACCCTTGCCAGTGGCATGTGGAGCCGGGAATTGGGGCAAAAGCTGGGGCTTGCCATTCCTGCCTGTGCGGTGGAACACCAATATATCGTGACGGAGCCAATCCCGGGTTTTCCTGATGGTCTGCCGACGCTGCGCGACCCGGACAGGCTGGTTTACTATAAACCCGATGCGGGTGGGCGGCTGGTCATTGGTGGATATGAAGATGATACGATTCCGTTCGGTGATAGAGGAATTCCCGGTGATTTTGTGCGTCAGCTCTTGCCCGAAAATCTGGACCGGTTTGAACCTTTGGCGGCTCATGCTGCGGAGGTGACACCGATTGTCAATGAGGTGGGTATTCGTCAGGTCATCAACGGACCCATTCCCTATTCCGCTGATGGGGATTTTGTCATGGGGCCTGTGCCGGATTTCAAGAATCTGATGCTGGCAACCGGGTTCCTCTATGGCATTGCCGCTGGCGGTGGCGCTGGTGAGATGATTGCTGAATGGCTGGTGGAGGGAAGGCCGAGCCTTGATCTGTGGCCACTGGATGCGCGACGCTTTGGACCGCATCAGGGTGCAAGATCATACATGTATCCCCGTGCTGTGGAACATTATGCGCATCACTACAAGATGCGCTATCCCGGTCAGGAGAGCAGTGTGGCGCGCGGGTTGCGCAAAAGCCCGCTCTATGAACGGCTCAAAGCCAAAGGTGCGGTCTATGGCTCCAAGAATGGCTGGGAACGTCCGCTATGGTTCGCGCCCAAGGGAGTGGAGCCGGTGGACCAACTGGGTTTCCTCAATCCGGGCTGGAAACAATATGTCGCGCAGGAACACAAGGCTGTGCGCAATGGCGTGGCGCTGGTCGATCAAAGCAGTTTCTCCAAATTTGAACTGGTCGGGCAGGGCGCGTTGGACGCGCTGCAATATCTTGCCGTCTCCAATATGGATAAGCCACTGGGCGCTGTCATATACACGCAGCTGTGCAACGAACGCGGCGGCATTGAAGCGGACGTCACGATTACCCGGCTGGGGAAAGACCATTTTTACATCGTCACCGGTGCCGGTTTTGGCGTGCATGACAGTGACTGGATCAGACGTAATCTGCCCGCTGATGGCTCTGTTGTGCTGGTGGAGGTTACCTCTGGACGGGCCGTCATCAATCTGTGTGGCCCGAAGGCCAGAGTTGTTCTGCAATCCATCTGCGAAGAGGACGTCTCACATGAGGTTTTCCCCTTTGCGACAATGAAAAACATCACCATTGGTGCCGCGCCGGTACGCGCCATTCGCATCGGATATGTCGGGGAACTGGGCTGGGAACTTCATGTGCCGACCGAGTTTACGCAACATGTCTATGATCATTTGTGGGAGGCCGGTGCACCATTTGGCATTCGGGATATCGGGTATCGGGCCATCGATACGCTGCGCATGGAAAAAGCCTATCTGTATTGGAGCGCGGACATCACACCGGATTATACGCCGGTCGAGGCCGGGTTGGCTGGCCGCGTGCATTTGAAATCAAAGGGCGCATTCCTGGGGCGCTCGGTCCTTGAGCAGCAAAAACTTGAGGGACCGAAGCAGCAGCTGTGTTGCTTTGTGTCTGATGTAGAGTTGCCGCTGTTTGGCGGCGAAACCATTCTGGCGGACGGGGAGGTGGTGTCCCTGGCTTCCAGCGTTGGCTATGGCACAACCGTAGAGAAGACGATCATTCTTGGCTATTTGCCAAACAATCTGCTGGGGCGCACGGATTTCACACTTGAGGCGATGGGTGAGTTGCATATGATCAGGAAAGTCAAAGCACCGCTCTATGATCCTGATAATGAACGATTGAAGGTCTGAGCGGGAGGGAGCCATATGAGTGAATTTACCGAACCCGTTCAGCAAGCGCTGCGCAATGTGCCTCACCTGTCCGAGGTGGTTCTTGATGAAAGTCAGCTTGTGCGGCTGGGTGGATTGACCAATGTGGTCCATCGTGTGGACTTGCCCGATGAAACCTTGATTGTGCGCATTCCCGGTAAAGGCACGGAAGATTACATCGACCGCTCTGTTGAGTTGCACAATGCCAAAGTTGCTGCCTGTGCCGGTGTGTCGGCAGAGGTGATCTGGGGGGATGCAGAGAGCGGCATCATGATCAGCCGCTGTATCGACGAGATCGTGACCATGACGCCGGAATCGTTTCTGGAACGCAAAGGCGCGCCAGAGCGCGCTGCTCTTGCGTTTCGGAAGCTGCATCAATCCGGGGAAACCTTCCAGTTCCGGTTTGAGCTGTTTTCCATGATTGACGACTATCTGAAAGTGCTGTCGGACAAAGATTCTGAACTGCCCGACGGATATCATGAAATAGTAGAGGCTGCAGAACCGGTTAAATCGGTTCTTTCAGAAAATGAATCCGCTTTGGCGCCCTGTCACTGTGACCCTCTCTGCGAGAATTTTCTCGATGATGGCACGAGGATGTGGATCGTCGATTGGGAATATTCCGGCATGAATGATCCGATGTGGGATCTTGGAGATCTGTCGGTTGAAGCCGGATTTACCGCCGACCAGGATCGCGAGATGATGGCCGCCTATTTTGATGGGCAGGCCAGTGCTGCCGAGTATGGCCGCATGGTTGTCTACAAAGCCATGTGTGATCTTCTGTGGACATTGTGGGGCCTTATCCAGCATGCGGACAACAACCCGGCGGAAGATTTCTGGGCCTATTCTGTGAACCGGTTCGAACGTTGCAAAACGCTGATGCGCAGCGCTGACTTTGCGGCCCATTTGAATGCGATCAAGGCTGGTTAGTCCGCAGGATGCCGTGGATGGTGACATCGCAACAGAGCGGTAGCATTTTACAACGGTCATGCTTTTGGCAAAAGCGGTTGGGAACATAGCGCGCTTCGATCTGTGGATTCTCGGAATAAATCCGAGAACGACGCGGTGTGGGAGGTTGGTTCAGGATCAGTCCGGTATCGGATAACGGTGAACCCGGCATGAGGTGTTGACCAGTTTTCGACCTGCCAACACACCTCTTTTGTCATCTTCGGATTCATTCCGAGGATCGAACGGTGGTAAAGCCTAACCGACGCGGTGTGGGAGGTTGGTTCAGGATCAGTCCGGTATTTGATAGTGGTGAATCCGGCATGAGGTTCGACCTGCTTCCAGTCCGCCAATACACCTCTATCGTCATCCTCGGATTCATTCCGAGGATCGATTGGTGGTAAAGCCTAACCGACGCGGTGTGGGAGGTTGGTTCAGGATCAGTCCGGTATCTGATAGTGGTGAATTCGGCATCAGATGTCGATGTGCATTCAGTCAGCCAACACACCTCTATCGTCATCCTCGGATTTATTCCGAGGATCCATTGATGGCATGGCCCAAACCAGCGCGACTAGCTTTCCTGTTTGATCAAATTCATTAGCGCTGCATGAATTTCGGGGTTTGCGGCGCTGACCACGCGGCCGTCGGATTGCAGGGACAAATCATTGCCATCCCAGTCGGTCATGATGCCGCCCGCGCCCTGGACGACGCAGACAAGTGGCAGATAATCATAGGGTTGCAGATCAAAGTCGATGACCGCATCGATATGGCCCGCTGCCAACAGCATGTGCGGGTAGCAGTCATAGGCGAAGCGTCTTAGCTGGCCGGTGGTGCACAGGCGCTGGAAGAGAGCAGGATGGGCCGCTGCGATCTTTTCGCCCTCATTGATGTAGAGCGCAGCTTTTGACAGTTCCGTGTTGTTGGACGTGGCAAGTGGCTCGTTCATATCCTTGAAGGCTGATTGGCCGTCGCCAGCATAGACCTCATCCAGTTCCGGCATTCTGACAATGCCGAATACTGGTTTTTCGGCTTTCAGCAAGCCAAGAAGCATGCCGTAAAGGGGATTTCCGCTGATGAAAGACCGGGTCCCGTCGATGGGGTCAATGATCCATTCGTAATCGCTCTGTCCGGCTTCGCGTCCAAATTCCTCACCAAATATGCCGTGATCGGGAAAGCGTTTCAGCAATGCACGGCGCAGATAGTCCTCGGTTTCCCTGTCTGCAATTGTGACCGGGCTTTCATCGCTCTTCTGGTCTATCGAGAGTTTTGAGCGAAAGTATTGTCGCGGTGTGGCGCAGGCAGCGGAAGAGATTTCCAGAGCCGCTTTCATCATCTGATCCATGTATCATGCACTCTTCTGATTGCTGTTTTTGTCATCCGTCAAAACCAGTTCTACCTCGTTTTGGTGCAGCATGTCACAGATGTCGTTTGGTGGCATCTGATCACAGATCAGCATGTCGAAATCCGAGGGATCAGACAGGATGATGGGACCGGTTTGATTGAATTTGGAGCTGTCAGCTGCGACGATGCGACTGCGGGCGCGGGATGAGATCTCGCGGGAGAATTCAGCTTCTTCGATGTCGTGGAGCATGAAGCCTGCGGATGCATTGATCGCGGCGACTGACAGGATGGCATATTGCACATTGAACTGTCTTACATATTCCAGCGCTTCCCGACCGAATGCACCACCATCATGGGCGCGCAGTTCACCGCCGGCCAGAAAGACCCGGTTGTTGTTTCGGGAAGCCAGAGATTGGGCGACGGACAGAGAGTTGGTGACCACAAACAGATCACGATGATTTTGCAAGGCTGTTGCGATATGTGCCGTGGTCGACCCTATATCCAGAAAAAGTGTGTCTCCGGAGCAGATCATTTTTGCAACGTGAGCGGCAATCGCCTGCTTCTGGAAAGCGTTTTCTGAAAAGCGTGTGTTGAAGGGCTCCTCAACGTGACCGCCAGTAATGTGCACGCCGCCATGGACCTTCCGTACCGCTCCAGCCGTGGCCAGGGTTTTCACATTGCGGCGGATGGTTTCTTCAGACACGTTCAGGGTTTCTGCAAGCCAATGAATGCGGCCTGATCCGCCATGTTGCTGCAGGGTTTCGAGAATTTCCCGTTCTCTGTGATTGGTGTGTTTGAAAACCGGGTCTGTGGCGTTTGCTTTGGCCATCCATGCCTCCTGGCTGCTCAGATTTTTCCGCAACCTGAGATTATAGCTCTGTGTTGATAAGCATCAATCCCACATCGAAAACAACAAAAAACGGCAAAACCCAACAAATTTGTGGGTTCAATATTGACGGCGCTGTCAAATTAGCCAAAGCTTCGAGTTGTGAATGTACCAGCAGTTCTGAATTTGAACCTATCGGCTTGGAGAATTGAATGAAAACCTCATTGATATGCGGCCTTGCGGGGGCGCTTTCCCTTGCAGCGATACCCGCTCTTGCAGAAGTGGAATCGACTGACCCAATCAAACTGACCCTGCATGACTGGACCGGTCAGCTTCTGACAACCAACCTCATGGGCGAAGTTCTGAAGAAGGCAGGATACAATATCGATCTTGTTCAGGCCGATTACATTGCCCAGTTCGCGGGCCTGAAAACCGGCGATTTGCATGTGGCCATGGAAATTTGGGAAACAACCGGCCGTGAAGCCATGGACGAGGCAACCGGCACCGGAAATGTGCAGAATCTGGGCGAAACCGGAATGCAGGCCATCGAAGAATGGTGGTATCCCAGCTATATGAAAGAACAGTGCCCCGGCCTTCCGGATTGGGAAGCTTTGAATGCTTGCGCTGAAATTTTCTCGACAGCGGAAACAGCTCCAATGGGCCGCTATCTTGGCGGACCTGTAACCTGGGGTGGCTTTGATGATGAGCGTGTTGAAGCTCTGGAAATGGACTTTGAAGTGGTTCATGCCGGAACAGATGCCGCATTGTTCGCTGAGCTGGAATCAGCTTATCAGCGTCAGGCACCGATTGTTTTGTGGGTTTATGCACCACATTGGGCACCGACCAAATTTGATGGCGAGTTCGTAGAGTTCCCGCCGTATACGGCAGAATGCTACAGCGATCCGGCCTGGGGCAGCAATCCCGACATGGCCTATGATTGTGGCAAACCCCGTGGTCCGATCTGGAAAGTTGCCTGGAGCGGTGTTGAAGAAAAATGGCCTGGCGCTCACGCAATCATCAAGGCTTTCAATGTCGACAATCAGGAAATGGGCGACATGGTTGCCAAGGTCGACCTTGAAGGGGCGAAGCTTGAAGATGTTGTTGCCAATTGGATGACCAGCAATGAAACGCGCTGGCAAGAGTGGATCAAATAAGAATCCTCCTGGACTGACTGCCAATTGACCATTTGATGCCGGGCCGTATTTGCCCGGCATCAATCGACTGTTACTGTGGCAATCTTCAGATTTTAAACCACTTTTGCTGAGCCGCCGGGAGTTTGTATGGAAAAGTCGGTAAAATTGTCGTGCCGACATGTCTGGAAGCTCTTTGGCAATGGTGCCGGGGAATTCCTTGGCAAATCGGATGGCGCTCCATCCCTTGAAAGCCTTCAGGATGCCAATTTGATTGGTGCGGTTCGCGACGCGAATATTGAAGTCCTGGAAGGCGAAATCTTCGTCATTATGGGTCTGTCAGGGTCCGGAAAATCTACTCTGGTGCGCTGTCTTTCAAGACTGATTGAGCCAACAGCCGGGGAATTGTTGTTTGAAGGCGTTGATCTGCGAAAGATGTCAGAGCGCGAGCTGATTGAAATCCGTCGCCACAAGCTTGGCATGGTGTTTCAGCACTTTGCGCTGCTGCCGCATCTGACGGTGCTCGACAATGTGGCCTTTCCTCTGGATGTGCAGGGCCTGGATCAGGCCACCCGTGAGGCCAAGGCGCGACAGGTGATTGATCTGGTGGGTCTGTCCGACCGCGAATCGAATTATCCGCGTGAGTTGTCTGGCGGACAGCAGCAACGCGTCGGAATTGCGCGCTCACTGGCTGTGGAGCCGGAATTATGGTTTCTGGATGAGCCTTTCTCTGCGCTTGATCCTCTGATCCGGCGCGAAATGCAGGATGAATTTCTGCGCCTGCAATCCATGCTGCACAAAACTATTGTTTTCATCACCCACGACTTTGACGAGGCCATTCGTCTGGCGGACCGCATCGCCATCATGAAAGATGGTGAAATCATTCAGATCGCAACGCCGGAGGAACTGGTACTGAACCCGGCAACGGATTACGTGGGTGAATTTACCAAACATATTCCACGCGCCAAGGTTCTGACAGTTGGTTCGGTGATGTCGAAAGACCTTGTTGAGGGCACAGACACGGTTCTGGCTTCCGCGCGAATTGAAGAGATTGCCGACAAGGTTGAATCGGCCGGTATTCCGGTGGGCGTTGTCGATGCGGATGGTAAACCGGTCGGCTCCATCCGTCCGTCGACCATCATTGATGTGCTTGTGGGGCGAGAGGTCGTTTCATGAGCAAAAAGGCTGGTCGGCTCTTCTCCAGCACATCGATTGTCTGGCTTGCGCTGCTGCTCGTCACATGGCTGTTGTCGAGCTACAGCCGCGATCTTTCCAAAACCTTTGATGCCAAGTGGATCACCCGGTTTCCAGCCGGTTGGCGCCTGTCCCTCAAGAACGACATTTCGGCGGCTATGAAATGGCTGGTCGAGGAGGCCGATTTCGGTCTGTTCACCTTTCGCGAGTTGACGCGCGGCATCGCATGGCTGATCGAACAGCCCTATAATCTGGTTCTGTCAGTCCTGTCTTCCGGCTGGATGGAGGGTCAGGGATCGGGCGCGGTTCAGATCCTGCCACCATTGAGCTGGATTGCCGTGATTGCGGTTGTGGTTACAGCCGGGCATTTTGCCAAGGATTGGAAACTGGCGCTTCTGATGGGCCTGGCATTTCTGTATCTTGCGGTGTTCGGACAATGGGACAGCGCCATGGTCACCCTGGCTTCGATCATCATTGCGGTGCCGTTTGGTGTGGCTGGTGGTTTGATGCTTGGCATTGCGGCCTATCGCTGGCACTGGGTTGATCAGGCACTGAGACCCATTCTGGATCTGATGCAGACCATTCCGGTGTTTGCCTATCTTGTGCCAATTCTGTTTCTCTTCGGCTTCGGGCCGGTCTCGGCGCTGGTCGCGACCATTATTTACGCCATGCCACCCATGGTGCGCGTCACAACGCTGGCCTTGCGTGCTGTGCCCGATGAAGTGGTTGATTTCGGCATGATGGCTGGCTGCACGAAAGCGCAGCTGATGTGGAAAGTTCTGGTGCCAACGGCAAAGCCGGATCTGATGGTTGGCGTCAATCAGGTCATCATGCTGTCACTCAACATGGTGATCATTGCATCCATGATCGGGGCAGGTGGTCTTGGTTTTGATGTGCTGGCCTCGTTGCGCCGTCTGGATATTGGTGCTGGTCTTGAAGCCGGCATTGCCATTGTGGTGCTGGCCGTTGCGCTGGACCGTCTCAGCCAGGCTTTTGCACAACCCCGTCAATCAGGCGAGGCACGGAGGCGTCAAACGACAATTTTGTATCGCTATCCAAGAACTCTGATTGTCGGGGCCTTTTGCATCATCTGTCTGATCGCCGGATATTTTTTCGTCTCTATACAAAGCTATCCTGAAGCACTGCAGGTGACGACCGGGACATTCTGGGCAGAGTTGGTGAAGAGCATCAACATCAATTATTTCGATGATCTGGAGGCCGTGAAATCCTTCATGCTGTCCACTTTCATGTTGCCTGTGAAGCGCTTTCTCGGCGGCATTCCCTGGGCCTGGGGCTGGTTTCTGATGGCGGCGGCAGGCTGGTATTTTGGCGGTTGGCGCCTGTCCTTGCTGTGCGCTGCTTTGGCGTTCTTCATCATTGCAAACGGGCTTTGGGCGAAGGCGATGGTAACCGTTTATCTGTGTGGTGTGTCGGTGATCATTGCCGGAATCATCGGAGTTCCGATCGGCATGTTTTCTGCGCTGAATGAGCGGGCTGACCGGATTGTCGGCGTCATCATCGACACTTTGCAGACCTTGCCGAGCTTTGTTTATCTGATCCCGGTAGTGATGCTGTTCCGGGTGGGAGACTTTTCGGCGATGATTGCAGTGGTGCTTTACGCACTGGCACCTGCGGTGCGCTATGCCGCACATGGCATCAAGACGGTCGATCCACAACTCATCGAAGCCGGTATTGTTTCGGGCTGCACCAAACGGCAATTGCTCTGGCGTATTCGTGCGCCACTGGCTTTGCCGGAAATCATGCTTGGCATCAATCAGACCATCATGCTGGCGCTGTCGATGCTGGTGATTACGGCATTGGTGGGAACGCGTGATCTGGGGCAGGAGGTCTATATAGCCCTGACCAAGGCTGACATCGGGCGCGGAATTGTGGCCGGACTTGCCATTGCCGCCATTGCAATCATTGCCGACCGGTTGATCGCGGCCAGCGCGCAATCGATGCGCAAGCGGTATGGGCTGGCATAGATGGCTTGGAGGCGAGGGCAATGAGCGCAAACTATCTGGAACAGCTCCACAGTTTGGATTTCTGGTCGGGTACTATCGAGGCCACGGAACTGAGTGGTGGCATCACCAATGTCAATTATCTGGTTCAGGACGGAGCCCGGAAATATGTGGCCCGCCTCGGCAATGACATTCCAGAGCATCAGGTCATGCGGTTCAATGAATTGGCGGCCAGCAGAGCGGCCCATGCAGCGGGCATATCACCGGCAGTACGGCATTCTGAACCCGGGGTTCTGATACTGGATTATGTGGAGAGCCAGACCCTTGCCGCAGACGATGTGCAGGATCAGGCCATGCTGGAGCGAATCCTGCCGCTGGTCAAAGCCTGCCATCATGAGATTCCGAAGCATGTGAGAGGCCCTGTCCTGACATTCTGGGTGTTTCATGTTGTGCGTGACTACGCTGCGACCTTGCTGGAAGGTGGCTCCAGCCATGTCAGTTTGCTTGCAGAGCTGTTGTCATATGCTGACCGGCTTGAACGGGCGTCATCTCCAATTGATCTGGTGTTTGGCCATAATGACCTTCTGCCAGCCAATTTTCTGGATGATGGAACACGCCTGTGGCTGATCGATTGGGACTATGCGGGTTTCAACTCGCCATTGTTTGACCTCGGTGGGCTTGCCTCCAACAATCAGCTTTCCCAAGCGCAGGAAACCTGGCTTCTCGAGGCCTATTTCGAGCAGCCGGTTACGGCAGAATTGCTGCATCGATACAGCGCCATGAAATGCGCCTCGCTGCTGCGCGAAACCATGTGGAGCATGGTGTCTGAAATCCATTCAGACCTTGAATTTGATTACCCGGCCTACACCGCGGAAAACCTTGAAGGGTTTCGCGCTTCCTATGAATTATTCCTACAGTCTTGAGGACCCGGCAGAATGAGTGATTTTCCCAAAACAGCCAAAGCCGTCATCATTGGCGGTGGCATTGTCGGCTGTTCGACGGCCTACCATCTGGCCAAGCTTGGCTGGACGGACACCGTGTTGCTTGAACGCAAGAAACTGACGTCAGGCACGACGTTCCACGCGGCGGGGCTGGTGGGGCAGTTGAGGAGCAGCGCGAACATCACCCAATTGCTTGGCTATTCGGTTGATCTTTATGACCGGCTGGAAGCGGAAACCGGGCAGGCCACTGGCTGGAAGATGAATGGTGGTTTGCGCCTTGCCTGTAATCAGGAGCGCTGGACAGAGGTCAAGCGTCAGGCCACGACGGCGCATTCCTTTGGTCTGGATATGCAATTGCTGACACCCAAGGAAGCAAAGGAATTATGGCCGCTGATGACGATTGATGATGTGGTGGGTGCTGCCTTTCTGCCAACTGATGGACAAGCCAACCCGTCCGACATTACGCAATCGCTGGCGAAAGGCGCGCGGATGGCTGGTGCGCGGATCATCGAGGACACCAAGGTGATTTCCGTGGAAGTCGAGAATGGCAAGGTCAAAGCCGTTATCACCGATCAGGGCCGGATCGATTGTGAAGTGGTGATTTGCTGTGCGGGCCAGTGGAGCCGGACGCTGGCTGCCAGTGTTGGTGTCAATGTGCCGCTGGTGTCGGTTGAACATCAATATATGGTCACCGAGCCAATAGATGGTGTGACATCCGGCATGCCAACGCTGCGTGATCCGGACCGCTTGACCTATTACAAGGAAGAGGTTGGTGGTCTGGTTATGGGGGGCTATGAGCCCAATCCCATTCCCTGGGCGACTGACGGCATCCCGAAAGGCTTCCATTACTCCTTGCTGGATTCCAATTTTGATCATTTCGAGCAATTGATGGAATTGTCTCTGGGGCGCGTTCCGGCATTTGAAAATGCAGGGATCAAGGATCTGGTCAATGGGCCGGAGAGTTTTACGCCGGATGGCAATTTCATTCTGGGCGAGGCTCCGGAGCTTTCCAATTTCTATGTGGGTGCCGGGTTCAACGCCTACGGCATTGCTGCTGGTGGCGGCGCTGGCATGGCTCTGGCCGAATGGGTCGACAAGGGCGAGCCACCTTATGATTTGTGGCCTGTGGACATAAGACGGTTCGGGCGCCCGCATTTCGATACAGACTGGGTGCGCACACGCACAATGGAAGCCTATGGCAAGCATTACACCATGGCCTGGCCCAATGAGGAGCATTCCAGTGGCCGCCCGTGTCGCAAATCACCGCTTTATGAGTTGTTGAAAGCTTCTGGAGCGTGCTTTGGTGAGAAGCTGGGTTGGGAACGCCCGAACTGGTTTGCTGATCTGGAGGCCGGTGAGACCGCCGAAGATATCTATAGCTTTGGCCGCCAGAACTGGTTTGACGCGGTGGGACGGGAACACAAGGCGGCGCGTGAGGCTGCGACCCTGTTTGACCAGACGTCTTTTGCCAAAATTGTGCTGAAGGGACCTGATGCCGAGGCCGCGTTGAGCTGGATTGCGGCCAATGATGTGGCCAAACCCATCGGATCTTTGATCTATACGCAAATGCTCAACGACAAGGGCGGCATTGAATGTGATCTGACTGTCGTCCGTGTCTCTGAAAATGAATATTACATTGTGACCGGCACAGGGTTTGCGACCCATGATTTTGACTGGATTTCACGCAACATTCCTGATGGCTTGAACGCACAATTGGTGGATGTCACTTCTGCCTATTCCGTGCTGTCGCTGATGGGGCCGAATGCGCGGAAAATTCTGGAAGAAGCGACTCGTGACGACGTGTCCAACGAAACCTTTCGGTTCGGCACCTCCCGCATTATCGGCATTGGTGGCTGTCCGGTGCGCGCATTGCGGGTGACTTATGTGGGAGAGCTTGGCTGGGAATTGCATTTGCCCACCGAATACGCGACCAAGGTTTATGATGTTCTGACAACCATTGGCGAAAAATATGGACTGAGCCTTGCAGGATACCGTGCCATTGAAAGCCTGCGTCTTGAAAAAGGTTATCGGGCCTGGGGCTCGGATATCGGCCCCGATCACACCCCGATCGAAGCCGGACTTGGCTGGGCCGTCAAACTGAAAAAGAACATCGACTTCAAGGGGCGTGCAGCAATCCAGCTGCAAAAAAGCGATGGTGTGCGCAAGATGCTGGCTGGCTTTACCGTAGATGATCCCGAGATCATTTTGGTCGGCCGAGAGACCATTTACCGCAATGGAGAACGGGTTGGCTGGCTGACCAGTGGCGGCTTCGGCTACACAATTGGCAAGTCGATTGGCTATGGCTATGTGCGCAATCCGGACGGTGTTGATCAGGCGTTTCTTGAAACAGGTGACTATGAGCTGGAAGTGGCAACGGTCCGGGTCAAAGCGCAGCTTCACACCAGCGCTCTTTACGATCCGAAAATGGAGAGCATCAAAATCTGACCGGCAGTTGCGTTACTCACAGTCTCAGCATTTTGATGGTTTTTGGCGGTATGGCCGGTTGAAAGGCGTTTTTCTGATGTAAAATCAGACTGTGTGTTACGCGGGATAGACGCTCCGGCATCAGAGAAATGGCGTTCCTGCGCCACGCTCCCAAGGGAGATTGCGATCAATTCCGCAGTCAAATCCTTAACGAGGTTCTTGGGAGGAACTCATGAAACTGAAACTGTTATCTACCATTTCCATGGCGGCTATTGTTGCTGCAGGCGTGGCCAATGCTGCGTCGCATTCCGAAACAATGAAAATTGGTGTGCTGGCGACGCTCGAAGGCACCTACACCGTTCTTGGAGAGGACGGCATTCGTGGTCTGAAAACAGCATTGGGCCAGTTTAAAAGCATGGCCGGTGGCAAAGAGATCGAGCTGGTGATCCAGTCCACTGATACGTCTCCGGACAGTGCAGTGCGCGGCGCCCGCAAACTGGTTGAGCAGGATGGTGTTGAAGTGGTGATTGGTCCTCTTTCCGGCTCGGAAGGTATTGCCATTCGCGACTATGCCAAAACACAGCCTCAGGCAACATTCATCAATGGTATTTCCGGAGCGCAGGAAACCACTTATGTGACACCTGCCGAGAACTTCTTCCGTTATAACACCGATGGTGCCCAATGGTCTGCCGGTCTCGGTGACTATGTGTTCAATGAGAAGGGCTACAAGACGGTTGCGACGGTCGGAGAAGATTACTCCTTCGTCTACACGCAGGTGTTCGGCTTCGCGCTGGAATATTGTGCTGCCGGTGGTGAAATTACAGAGCGGTTCTGGGTGCCATTGGGGACCAAGGATTTTGGCTCGATCATCGCGGCGCTGCCTGATGATGTGGATGCAATCTATCTCGGCCTTGGTGGCGGTGATGCGGTCAACTTCCTCAACCAGTACCAGCAGGCTGGTGGTGATGCCAACCTGATTGGTGGCAGCATCATGGTGGATGGAACTGTGCTCAATTCAAAAGGCTCCGCCAAGGATGCTCTGATCGGCACTGCGTCTTCCGGCCCTCAAGCTGACACTTGGGATGATCCAAAGTGGCAAGCCTATGTGAAAGCCTATCAGGACGCATTTGCGCCTGAAGATCGTTTCCCAAGCCCATCACTTCTGGGTACCGGTTACTACAATGCCGCAACAGCAGTCTTCACATGTCTCAATGATGTGAATGGTGATTTGTCCGATGATCACGCGGCTTTCCGCCAGTGTCTGGCGACCATTGAACTGGATGCTCCGAACGGCAAAATCACACTGGATGAAAACCGTCAGGCCATCGGCACAAACTTCGTATCAGAAGTGGTTCAGCTGGATGATGGCACACTTGCAACCGAACTGGTTGCCATGAAAGAGAATGTGAACCAGACGCTGGGCATCGATAAGGATGCATTTGCGGCTATCGGCCTTCCTTCGCGGGAAGTTCCAGAATGTAAGACATCCTACTAATCTGCAGGATTTCTGTCTGGCCCGGGGGGATTGTTCCCCCGGGCCTCTTTTCCACCCGCATATGGCATACGCTTCAGCATGCCCATACCTGCAGGGCAGTGACATGACACTCATCACCTATGTGACACGCATCCATTTTGCCGATGGCGTTCTGGAAGAAGCGTTGTGGTCCGAAATCAAGGTCAATGAGAAAAAACGACCATTGCTGGTCGTGAATTCCGATCAACTTGAAGAACAACTGGCCGAGCGGTTTTTTGCCAGCCTTCCGGTGCGCACGTCGGTGGAACTGTTTTCGGACGTGCCATCATTTCCAACGGAAGAATCTGTTCAGCGCCTTGCCGAAGTCTACAAAGCTGAAAATTGCGACTTGCTGATTGCCCTTGGTGACAGCAATGTCATTGATCTTGCCAAAGCCGCGCGCATTGCCATGGTTCACGATGAACCGCTTTCCGTCTTTTCGCATGCCGAGGGTGGATCACGTCGGATTGGCACCAATCTACCCGATTTGTTTGCAGTTCCCAGCATCGCCGGCTTCGGGGCCGCCGTCAGTGCGCATACATCCGTCTTGATGGATGCAGGCGAGCGCCAGTTGCTGATGTGTCGGAAGTTGATCCCGACAGTGACGATTTGTGATCCCACCCTGACACTGGGGGCCACAGATGAATCGACAGCCAGCGCCGGAGCTGATGCGATTGCCAGATGTGTGGAAGCCTATTTGTCGCGAGGCTACAATCCTCCAGCGGATGGTATTGCGCTGGATGGATTGTCACGGGCGGTCCATCATCTGCACAAGGTTCTGAAAAACGACAATATCGAGTCCAGACGCGAGATGATGGCTGCCAGCCTGAATGGATCGCTTGCCCTGCAAAAAGGGCTTGGTGCAACCAACGCCATCAACACCGCGCTGGAGACCGTATCAAAGCGGGCACTTGATTCAGGCGCTCTCAGTCGTCTGGTGCTGCCGGCAGTGCTTCGCTACAACGCAGATGCGGCAAAGGAAAAATATCAGCCACTTCGGCAAATGTTTTCAATTAAACCCAAGCAAACGCTGGCCGATGGGCTGCAGGCGTTTCTGGATGATCTGCCTCTGCCTCAAAGCCTTTCCGAGATGGGATTGGGTATTGAACAGATCAAAGCTGCCGCGCCATTGGCGGCACACGATCTTGCCAGCGTTACAAACCCGAGAGTGGTGCAAAGCAATGATCTATTTTCAATCATGCAGTCTGTCCATTAGGAACCAGTATCAATTATGAAAGCTTTGCTGATCAATGGTGAATGGATTGAGACGTCCCACGGGCGGGACAACATCAACCCCTCTGACATCAGCGATGTTGTCGGTGTCTATGCACAGGCTGGTATTGCAGAGACACAGACTGCAATTGATGCGGCGGCGCATGCCTCGGTCAAATGGGGACACAGCACACCGCAGCAACGACATGACGTATTGCTGCGCACCGCCAATGAAATACTCCAGCGTAAGGATGACATCGGGCGCTTGCTGAGCCGAGAAGAAGGCAAGACGCTGGCGGAAGGCGTGGCGGAGACGACACGCGCGGCACAGATCTTTGATTTTTTCGCTGGTGAAGCCTTGCGGCTGACCGGTGACAAGCTGGCCTCTGTCAGGCCCGGTGTCGAGGTCGACGTAACCCGTGAGCCGGTGGGAGTTGTCGGTATTATTGCGCCGTGGAATTTTCCAATCGCCATTCCAGCATGGAAAATGGCACCGGCGATCTGTTACGGCAATTCCGTGGTGATGAAACCGGCTGAGTTGGTGCCGGGTTGTTCCTGGGTTCTTGCTGATATTCTGCATCGGTCCGGGGTACCCGCCGGGGTCGTCAATCTGGTCATGGGGCCGGGGTCTGTTGTCGGGCAGGAAATGCTGGGCAATGCCAAAGTCGATGCAATTTCCTTTACCGGTTCAGCTCCTGTTGGCGCGCGGGTTGGCGCGGCCTGCATGAGCCAAATGAAAAAGGTCCAGCTTGAAATGGGCGGGAAGAACCCGCTGGTCATTCTGGATGATGCTGATCTGGAAGTAGCGGTTGATTGCACCATCAACGGTGCGTTCTTCTCGACAGGACAACGCTGCACAGCCTCATCCAGGATTATTGTGACCGAAGGCATTCACAACCGCTTTGTTGAGGCCGTGACTGACAGAGTACGCTCGCTTGTTGTCGATGATGCATTGAAGTCGACGACTGATATCGGGCCTGTGGTCGATGAGACCCAATTGCAGCAGGATCTGGATTATGTGGATATTGCACGGGCGCAGGGGGGCAATGTTCGCATTGGCGGCGACGTTTTGCGGCGTGAGAAACAGGGTTTTTATTTTCAGCCTGCTCTTATTACCGATACGCAAAACAACATGCGGATCAATCGTGAAGAGGTGTTTGGTCCTGTTGCCTCTGTCATTCGCGTCAAGGATTATGATGAAGCCCTTGATGTGGCCAATGACACGGAATTTGGGCTTTCCTCCGGGATTTGCACCACCAGCCTGAAATATGCCAGTCACTTCAAACGTCATGCGGAAGCCGGGATGGTCATGGTCAATCTGCCAACTGCAGGAGTTGACTATCACGTGCCGTTTGGAGGCCGGAAAGCCTCAAGCTATGGGGCACGGGAGCAGGGCAGCTATGCCAAAGAGTTTTTCACGATTGTCAAAACCGCCTATACAGCACCCTGATCTTTCCGAGTTTGCGTTGCGTTGCCGATTTGCCCCAAATTCAGAGCGCTATGATCCCCGGCCACCTGCCTGATCGGGGGCTGACTTGTGATTTTCGGGCGTAACTCTTAGTCTCTTTCTTGGTCTGTGAGTATTGCCAAATTTCAGAAGTGATTGTGTTCTTTTGAAATCTGCTCATACATTTGCGTCCAAAGGCACGAAGAGGCCAGACGCATATCTCAGGGAGGAAAACATGAGCGAAGCTATCTCCGTTCATCACGGGGCGTTTGGTCGTGCCGCGCTTTATCAATTGGATAAGCCGATCATCACGCATGCTCATCGTGAAGGTCATCTGATTTTCTATCTGAGCGGTAACAAAGGCACGGTCAGTGTTGGTGACTCGCCTTTCCCGGTTGATGAAACCTATGCGGTTGCTGTCGGCCCCTGGGAGCCCCACAACTTTGAACCCGCAGAAGGCGGCGGTGCATGCTTGTGCCTGGTGCTCTATATCAAGCCAATGTGGTTTCTTGAAACCAGCCATTCTGCAGAATTTGCATTGAGCTTTGGCTGCCCGTGTATTGAGCTGACGCCGACTGTTGTGAAATGGGTCAATCGCCTGACGTCGCTTCTGCTTGAAGAGGAAAATTCAGAGTTATTCGATGGGTTTCTTTATGAAGCAACCCGACAGTGTTTTGACCAGTCCTGGCATGGCGTGAATGACCGCACGCCGCTGCAGGGAATGCGGACCAGGTTCACAGACTATCGGGTACGCCGGTCTCTTCGTCTGATGCAGGAAACCTTTACTGACGACGTGGAAATCGAATGGCTTGCGCGTCAGGCCGGATTGTCGCGGCCGCATTTTTTCAAGCTGTTCAAGAAGCAGATGGGCATAACCCCCAATATCTATCTCAATACTCTGCGCTCTGAACAGGCGATTGAGGATTTGATGACGACCGAAAAATCGGTGACCGATATCGGCTATGATCTGGGCTTTTCATCGCAGGCCAGCTTCACACGGTTTTTCACGTCAAATGTGGGAATTCCGCCCAGTGATTATCGGCGGGTGGCCCATTTGATTTAGGGTTTGAAGACAATCTCCCAATTCCATGACCCCAGTACCGTCACGCCAGTCGTTTTCCCTATGATGGGCCACCCGGGAAGACTTTCGGGTATGCCTAAACGGAGTAAACACCTTTAGCGTTTCCCGAACAGCAGTCACCACATTGGCTGCGGGTCCGGAATTGTCGGAATTGATGATCTGGATCGGGGAGGACGAGCTTGGAGGAGCCGCCATATATGACTGCTTTCCGGACACACTCTCTCAATTGTGCTGACGGCCTGAAATTTTCGGTGCGGATACGATGAGACAGTTTGCCAATCGACATCCAGTCTGGAGCGGCGTCATCGTGATTGCAGCAGCCGTTTTGCTGTGGATGATCTTCGCGATTTGGCCGGATTGGCTGGTGGATGCCATTGGCCGCAAGAAGATTTTCCTCAACGCTCTTTTCAACGGCATCACGCTGGGCGGTCTTTATTTCCTGGTTGCCAGCGGCTTCACATTGATTTTTGGTCTGATGCGCAATGTCAATCTTGCGCATGGATCACTGTATCTTTTGGGTGGCTATATTGGCTACTTTGTAGCCGATGTGACGGGTTATTGGCTACTGGCCTTTCCGGTGGCTTTTGTGGTCGTCGGACTGCTCGGAATTCTCATGCAGGTGTTTGTTTTCCAGAAGATGGAAGGCGAGGATTTGCGCCAAACACTGGTGACGATTGGAATTTCCATTGTCATGGCGGATCTGATGTTGTGGGGGTTTGGTGGAGACTTCTTCAACATTTCACCGCCGCAATGGCTCAGCGGGCCCTTGACCACATTCTTTGTCACAGGTGCCAAGAGCTCGGGCGAGCTGGTTTATCTGAAATATCCGATCGTGCGGATCGTCATTTTCATCGCGTCTGTCATTATTGGGCTGGGGATGTGGATGCTGCTGAACCGTACGCGCATTGGCATGCTTATTCGCGCAGGTGTTGATGATCGCGACATGCTGTCTGCGACCGGTGCCCGAATTCAACTGGTGTTCATCGGCGTGTTCGCGTTTGGAGCCGGGCTGGCAGGTGTTGCTGGGGTTGTGGGCGGCACCTTCCAGTCGGTCGCTCCTGGCGAAGACATCCGGTTTCTGCTGGCGTCACTGGTGGTGGTGATTGTGGGGGGCATGGGCTCGATCCCCGGTGCTGCGATTGGCGCTCTGGTGATTGGTCTGGCAGAGCAACTTGGGTCTGTGTATTTTCCAACCTACGCAGTGGTACTGACCTTTCTGATCATGGTTGTGGTTCTCGCATTCCGGCCTCAGGGCCTGTTGGGGAGAGCATAAAGCATGGCTCTGATCGAGGAAACCGAAGCAGGCGAGGCGGACGACCGGAAGGTGGGCTGGGCCGAGCGCGTGCCGGTTCAATATTGGGTCGTCATCATCCTGCTGCTGATCATGCCCGCCTTTGCCAGTGACTTTACACTTTTTCAGATTTTTGGATGGTCCTTCATTCTCGGAATGATTGCTCTCAGCCTCATGTTTCTGGCCGGTTATGGGGGCATGGTCAGTCTTGTCCAGATGACCATTGCCGGCTTGGCTGGCTACATGATTGCGATCTTTGGCGACAGTGCCATCACTGACATCAGTCAAGGTTGGCCGTGGTATGTATCGATCCCGATTGCCCTTATCATAGCCATGCTGTTCGGCTCACTCGTGGGATGGCTCTCGGTGCGCACCGAAGGCATCTACACAATCATGATCACGCTAGCGATTGCATCGGCCTTCTTCTACTTTGCACGGCAAAATTATGTGGTTTTCAACGGGTTTTCCGGGTTTAACGGGGTGCTGCCACCCATGCTGTTTGGGGTGGATTGGCGCGGCAGCCAAGCGTTTTACTATCTGACGCTTTTCTGGGCCTGTCTGTCCTATCTGGTGGTGTTGTATCTATCCCGTTCGCCATTCGGTCTGGCGCTTCAGGGCGTGCGTGACAATCCGCGCCGCATGGCAGCTCTTGGGTTCAATGTGAATGCTCATCGGGTTGCAGCGTATGCCTTTGCAGCCTTGATTGCTGGCATTGGTGGCATTCTGCTGACCTGGCAATCAGCGCAGATTTCACCCGGAACCGCCGGTGTCGGGCCTGTTATCGATATTCTGATCATTGCTGTCATCGGTGGTCTTCGGCATCCGATTGGCCCCTTCATAGGTGCGTTCATCTATGTGGTTCTGAAAACATTTTCTGTCGATTTTCTGACGGCGCTGGGTCTGGGCGGTGAACGCTTCCAATTGCTGATAGGGATCAGTTTCCTTGTGATCGTGTTCTGGTCACCGGATGGCATTCTGGGCCTCTGGGAAAAATGGCGTCGCAGCCGCGGCAAAGACCCGTTGCGTGATGCCGGGGAGAGCAAGCTATGAATGCTCCCACAACAGTTTCAGAACGGTTGAATGCAACAGGAACGGCCAATGCGCTGGAGTTGCGTGGTGTTTCCAAGCTGTTTGGCGCTTTGGCGGCTCTGAGTGACATCAACATCACCGTGCGCCCCGGCGAGCGTCGCGCTGTGTTGGGGTCAAACGGTGCTGGCAAGACCACCTTGTTCAACTGCATTACCGGTGATTTCCTGCCAACAAGCGGTTCCATCCGGTTTTTTGGTGAAGACATCTCCGAGTTTCCGGCCCATGAGCGCATTCGGCGCGGATTGCGGCGGACCTATCAGATTTCATTGTTGTTCACCGGTCTGAGCGTTTTGGACAATGTCTATCTGGCTTGCTGCGGTGTCTCACGCGGCCGCTTTTCCCTCATTCGCCCGCGCCGTAATGATGCGCTGATGGCCAGTGCTGAGGATCTGGTGCGCGTTGTGCATATGGAAGATGCAAAGGACACGTTGGTTTCGGAATTGTCTTACGGACAACAACGGCAGCTTGAAATTGCCATGGCCTTGTCTGGCGCGCCTCGTTTCATCCTGTTTGATGAGCCCGCCGCAGGGCTGTCGCCAACAGAGCGCCGGGAACTGGTGGAGATTCTGACTGGCCTGCCATCCCATATGGGTTTCATCATCATTGAGCACGATATGGATGTGGCACTGCGGGTCGCTGAATCGGTGACCATGATGCACAATGGCCGTATCTTCAAGGAAGGCAAGCCCGCTGAAATTGAAGAAGATCCCGAAGTGCAGGCGCTTTATCTGGGGGGCGGTGATGGCTGAACGTTCAACCCCCGCTCTCGAGGTCCGGGATCTCAATGTCTATTATGGTCAATCCCATGCGTTGCAGGGCGTTGATTTGACATTGGACCATGGCGTTCTGTCTGTGGTTGGACGCAATGGCATGGGCAAAACCACGCTTTGCAAGGCGATTATGGGTCTTGAGCCGATGGCTGCTGGCTCTATCAGTTTCTATGGGCAGTCGCTGGCCGGGTTGACTCCGGCTCAGATTGCCCGCCTTGGCATTGGCTATGTCCCACAAGGGCGGCGGTTGTGGCGCTCGTTGACTGTGGACGAGCATCTCAAGCTTGTCGCCCGCAAGGGCGGTGCCTGGACACCTGATCGCATCTATTCAACATTCCCCAGGCTTGCGGAGCGCAAGACCAATGGTGGCGCGCAATTGTCGGGCGGTGAACAGCAAATGCTGGCCATTGGCAGAGCCCTTTTGCTGAATCCCAAATTGCTGCTCATGGATGAGCCGACTGAAGGCCTGGCCCCGGTTATCGTCAATCAGGTTGCCGAAATGCTGAAACGGCTGGGCAGTGAAGGCGATGTCGATGTTTTGGTCATCGAGCAGAATATCGGCGTGGCGTGTTCGATTTCCGAGCAGGTTGCCATCATGGTCAATGGCACGATCAACCGTGTCATGGATGCTGGATTGCTGGCGGGTGACCGGGATTTGCAGCAAGCGCTCCTGGGTGTCGGCAGACATGCTCATGATGAAACACCCGATAGTGCTGAAGTCGACACGCCGGAGAGCAAGGACAAGGACCATGGTCCTGTCCGGATTTATCTGTCCAATCCGAAAGTGCCGACCCGATGGTCTCAGCCGGTGCCGGTGCGGGTTATCGAAGGCAGTGCCAGAACGCAGACGCAGGAACATGCGAGCAGCGCAAATTCAAGTGAACCGATGCGCGCGCTTGCCAGAGGCACCGCGACGACGGTGCTGGTGGCAGGAACTCTGGACACCAAGGGTGATGAATTGCGCTTCATGCGCGACTTGCTGAAGGCAAATGGTCTGCGGGTTCAATTGGTGGATCTGTCTACAAGCGGCAAACCGTCTGGCGCTGAAGTGCCACCTCATGTGGTTGCTGCGTTCCATCCCAGAGGCGTTTCTGGTGTCTTCACTGGTGACCGGGGCACCGCAGTTGCTGGCATGACGCTGGCTTTTGAGCGCTGGATTCGCCAACAGAACCATGTAGCAGGTGTTGTGTCTGCTGGCGGTTCCGGTGGTACGGCACTGGTCGCACCGGCGATGCGGGCTTTGCCGATTGGCGTGCCCAAACTCATCGTCTCCACGATCGCCAGCGGAAATGTCGGACAATATGTCGGCCCGGCGGATATCATGATGCTGCATTCGGTGGCCGATGTTCAGGGCCTGAACTCCATCACGCGGGAAGTGCTGGCCAACGGGGCTCAGGCCATGGCTGGAATGGTCAAGAGCCGGGCGGGCGCGCAAGCTGTAACGAGCGAAAAACCGGCCATCGGTCTTACCATGTTTGGTGTGACGACCCCTTGTATTCAGCAAGTTACCGCACAGCTTGAAGATGATTTTGACTGTTTGGTGTTCCACGCCACCGGTGTCGGTGGGCGGTCGATGGAGAAGCTTCTGGACAGTGGCATGCTATCGGCTGTGCTGGATCTGACAACAACCGAAATCTGCGACATGATCGCAGGCGGTGTCTTTCCTGCAACCGAGGACCGCTTTGGTGCCTCCATTCGTGCGGGGAAACCATATATCGGCGCATGCGGTGCACTGGACATGGTGAATTTTGCGGCACCGGAAACCGTGCCAGAGAAGTATCGTGGCCGAAACCTTTACGAGCATAATCCGCAGATTACGCTGATGCGCACGACGCCGGATGAAAATCGGACCATGGGCCAGTGGATCGGTGAAAAGCTGAACCTCATGACCGGACCTGTGCGGTTTTTCCTTCCGGAGGGTGGTGTCTCTCTGCTGGATGCGCCTGGCATGGCGTTTCATGATCCGGAAGCTGACGCGGCGCTGTTTAGTGCGCTGGAAGAAACCGTCCGCCAGACCACTAACCGTCAATTGATACGGGTTCCTCACAATATCAACGATCAGGCTTTTGCTGATCTGGTTGTTCAAACTTTCCGCAGCTTTCATTCGGTGCGGACCAAAAAAGCCTCAGGAGAATAATGCATGTTTGATCGTAATCAGCTGATGAAACGCTATCGTCAAATGATCGCCAAGGGTGAGCCGATCATTGGTGGCGGTGCCGGGACCGGACTGTCGGCCAAATGTGAAGAGGCAGGCGGAATTGATCTGATTGTGATCTACAATTCAGGACGTTACCGCATGGCAGGGCGCGGCAGTCTGGCGGGTTTGATGCCCTATGGCGATGCCAATGCTGTTGTGATGGATATGGCTGGCGAAGTGCTGCCGGTGGTGAAACACACACCTGTGCTGGCTGGCGTGTGTGCCTCTGATCCGTTCCGGATGATGGATAAGTTTCTCGACGAAGTGAAGGCCGCCGGCTTTTCCGGCGTGCAGAACTTTCCCACTGTTGGCCTGATTGATGGAAACTTCCGGGCCAATTTGGAAGAGACCGGCATGTCCTATAGCCTCGAAGTCGACATGATTGCGCTGGCGCATGAAAAAGGGCTGCTGACCACGCCGTATGTGTTCTGCTCTGATGATGCGGCGGCTATGGCCGGGGCCGGGGCCGATATCATTGTCTGCCATCTTGGCCTGACAACCGGTGGTGCCATTGGTGCGGAAACATCGCTGACGCTGGAGCAGTGTCCTGCAATCGTCGATGAATGGGCTGCGGCGGCACTGGCGGTCAATCCTGATGTGATTGTGCTGGTCCATGGCGGGCCGGTCGCAATGCCGGAAGACGCCGCCTTTGTTCTGAAACATACCTCGAATTGTCATGGCTTTTATGGCGCGTCCTCAATGGAACGGCTGCCGACTGAAATTGCACTGACGGAACAAACCAAAAAATTCAAACAAATCGGCCGCATGTAAGCGGCAACAAGGGAGCATGCCATGACCGGGCAACTGATTGGACAATTGATCCTTTGGCTGATTTTAGCAGTCATCGTCATTTTCATTCTGTATTGGGTGATGAATTGGCTTTACCGCCGCTCGACCAAGGAAATCGCGTTTGTCAGAACCGGATTTCTGGGTGAGCGGGTTGTGATCGACGGCGGCGCTTTTGTCTGGCCGATTGTTCATGACATTACGCCGGTCAATATGAACACCCTTCAACTGGAAGTCACGCGTGCACGTGAGCAGGCCCTGATCACCAAGGACCGCATCCGGGTTGACGTTGAGGCTGAGTTTTATGTGCGGGTTCGGCAGGACAAGAAGTCGGTCAGTGTTGCTGCCGCGACTCTTGGTCGACGCACTTTGGAGCCGGAACGTCTGCATTCACTGTTGGCTGGTAAATTTGTTTCGGCCTTGCGGACAACGGCCGCAGAAATGACGTCCGAGGAATTGCTGGAAAACCGCAATACCTATGTGGCGCGGGTGCTGGAAGCTGCTCAGGCCGGTCTGGAAAAGAACGGGCTGGAACTGGAAAGCCTTGCGATTACCGATATCGACCAATCTGATATCGAGTATTTCAATCCGTCCAACCGGTTTGACGCCGAAGGTTTGACGACAGTTATCAAATCCATCGAGGAACGCCGCAAGCTGCGCAATGATATTGAGCAGGATGCGATGATCAAAATTCGCAGCCGCAATCTGGAAGCCGAAAAACAGGCACTGCAGATTGACAAGGAAAGCGAAGAAGCACGCCTTGATCAAGAACGCGAAGTTGAATTTCGTCGGGCGCAACAACGCACCGACCTGGTGCGCGAACGTGCAGAGCGCGAAAAAGAGGCCGAGCAGGCATCGCTGGTGTCCCGTGAAGCTATTGAAACATCGCGTATCCAGAACGAGCAGCAGATCGCGGAATCCAGAATTGCTTCTGAACTGACCATCCGACAGAAAGAAATTTCCCGACAGAGAACCGTTGATGAGGCGGAAATTGTCAGCCGTGAAGCCATCGAAAAAGCGCGGATCGGTCAGGAACGTGTGCTGAGCGAAGAACGCATCAAAAATCAGCAACAGACGGATTCTGCCGATATCGTGGCCAAGGAAGCGATCGAAAAAGCCCGGATATCCCAGGAGCGGTCGGTGACCGAGGCGCGGATTGCCAAGGATAAAGATACCCAATCCATGGAAATCGAGCGTCAACGCTCTGTTGATGAAGCAGAAATTCTGGCGCGGGAAATGATCGAGAAGGCGCGGATCGCCCAAGAGCGCAGCATAACAGAGGCTCGCATTGCGCTTGAGCAGGGCACGAAAGAAAAAGAGATTGCCCGCAATCTGGCTGTTCAAGAGGCGGAAATTGCAGCGCGGGAAGCGTCGGAAAAGCTGCGCATTGCACAAGAGACGACAGTGAATGCAGAGCGCATCAAGTCGGATCGGGCAACTCGCGAACTGGAGATCGAACGCCAAAAAGTGCTTGAGGAAGCAGAGATCGCTTCGCAGCAGGCAACAGAAGCGGCGCGTATCGCGCGTGAAAAGACACTGTCTGCTGACCGAATTGCCTCAGAGCAGGCAACCCGGGCACTGGATATTGAACGTCAGCGCATCATTGAAGAAGCCACCATTGCCTCCCGAGAAAGCACGGACACAACTCGGATTGCACAGGAAGAGCGCATTCGCGCTCTGGAAATTCAGCGCAACCGTGCTGTGGATGAAGCTGAAATTGCAGCACGTGAAGCCGTGGAAAAAGCGCGCATCTCCCAGGAGAAGCAGCTGTCCTTCGACCGCATTGCAGCGCGTGAAGAAACCGACGAGCGTGAGGTTGGACGCAAGGAGGCACTTGAAGCATCCGAAATTGCGGCCAAGGAAGCCACAGAAGCGCGCCGCATAGCCCAGGAAAAAGCTACGGCTGCCGAGCGCATTGCATTTGAGAAAGCCACTCGCGAGCTGGAAATTGCGCGCAATCAGGCGCTGGATGAAGCCGAAGTTGCGTCCAGAGAAGCCGTGGAAGCTGCCCGCATCGCGCAGGAGGCGAAACTCTCGCTGCAACGCATTGAAAGCGATGAGAAAACCAAGGAACGCGAAGTGGCACGTGCGCGTGCTCTTGAAACCGCTGAACTTGCCAAGGCGGAGGCTCTGGAAGCGGCGCGGATCGCCAAGGAGAAGAAGGTTGCAGCAGAGCGGATTGCCTATGAGCAGGATCTGCGTGAACGCGAGATTGCCCGCAATCGCACTGTAGATGCTGCCAGCATTGCTGCGCAGCAGGACATCAATGGCCGCCGTATTTCAGAAGAAGGCAAGACGCGTGCTGCCGAGATCGAGAAAGAAGCTGAAATCCGCTCCCGTGAAATCGAGAAGAACGAAGCCATCGAAAGTGCCGAGATATCGTCCCGGCGTTTGGTGGACCAGCTCCGCATCGAGAAAGAACGCGAAACCACATCGGAGAAAATTTCTCGTGATGAAAGCATTCGCAATTTGGAGATTGCCCGCAACAAGGCTCTTGATGCCGCTCAGATAGCGGCTGATGAAGCCATTGAGGCAGCCCGTGTTGCCAAGGAAAAAACCGTCGACGCGGAAAAAATCCTGGCAGAGCAGGAACTGGATGCCAAGAAACTGGATCGCAAGAAGGTTCTGGAGCAAATCGAAATTGCTCGGGTCCAGGTTCTGCGGGAAGCCGAAATCGCGTCACAGGAAGAGGTCGAGCGTGCGCGCATAGCTTCTGAACGCGGTCTGGATGAAGCCAGAATTGGCCATCAGACAGAGCGGCGTCGCCTTGAGATCGGGCGTGAGAAAGCTGTTGAGCAGGCGCTAATGGATAAAGCGATCGAGCTGTATAAAAAGTCGCTTGATGAAAGTGCTGCAGCGGCTGAAGCCGATGTCGCCAAGGCGCGTGCCACGGAAGCTGCCGAAAAGGTCAAGACTGTCAAGGAGACCGAAGAAGCATCCAGACGCAAGACCGTTGATGTGGTCATGGCTGAGAAGCAGGCTGAAGAAAAACGCATTGGTGCGGAAGCTGAACGCATTCGTGCTGCCGTTGAAGCGGAAGCTCAAAAACTCATCAACGAAGCCGAGAACGTTCTTACCGATGAGGCGCGTCATTCGCTCTTCAAGCGGAAGATGCTGGAGCATGTCGAAGGCATTGTGGCTGCATCCGTCAAACCACTCGAGAAGATCAACGAAATCAAGATCATGCAATTGGGTGGTTCCGGGACAAATGGTGTCGGCTGGGGCAATGGAAACGGTGGCTCGGATGGTGGATCGGGTGGCAACAGCGGCGGCAGCCCAACCGACGAGGTCATCAATTCAGCTTTGCGCTACCGCGTCCAGGCACCGATGATCGACAGCTTGCTGTCGGATATCGGAATTGACGGAGCCAACATCGCGAAGCAGGGCGGCTTGATCCGGGAAGCCTCTGACATGACCCGCATGCAGGGCGAACTCAATCGCGCCCAGAAAGCCAAGGAAGATGGCAAGGACGGCAAAGATGCCAAATCCGGAGACAAGAAATAATGGCGCGCGTATACATCTCTTCCGTCATTAATGCCCCGGCAGCCAAGGTCTGGGAATATGTCAGGGACTTCAATGGCCTGCCGAAATGGCACCCACGTATTCGGGACAGCCGTATTGAAGATGCGCTGCCGTCAGACAAGGTGGGGTGCATTCGCAATTTTCATCTGCAAAATGGCGATGCTCTGCGTGAGCAATTGTTGGGCCTGTCCGACTACGACATGTTCTACACCTATGCGATCCTCGACAGCCCGATGCCCCTGACTGATTACATCTCCACATTGCGGCTGACACCGATCACCGACGGGGAGCGTTGTTTCGGCGAATGGTCAGCCGAGTTTTCCTGCGATCCTGCCAATGAAGCTGATCTGGTGACAGGTGTTGGCACCAATGTGTTCCAGGGCGGCTTTGACGCGCTGAAGCGACATTTTGGCAATTAGAAAGCTGATGAAACAGGCTGCTGATCACATGATGGGACAAAACAATATGACGCTCAAAAACGGTTGGATGGATTAGACGCTCATGGTCAAGGTTCTCCGCAGCACAGTACTGTCAGCACCGATCGAAACGGTGTGGGATGTGCTGCGCGATTTCAACGGTCATGACCGCTGGCATCCGGCTGTGGCCACCAGCAAGATCGAGCGAAACAGTTCGAGCGATCAGGTTGGCTGCGTGCGGCGCTTTCGTCTGGAGGACGGCTCGGAATTGCGGGAACAATTGCTGTCATTGTCTGACATCGAACAGACATTCAGCTACTGCCTGCTCGATACGCCCATCCCATTGTTCAATTATGTGGCGCATGTGCGGCTGTTTCCGGTGACTGACGGCGATCAGACGTTTTGGGAATGGGAAAGCAAATTCGACACTAAAAAAGGCGAGGAAGACGAGATGGCCGCGCTGGTGGGTGACGGCATTTACAGCGCCGGATTTGATGCCATTCGTACGCATCTGGGACTTGGGGACTAAATATGCTGACAGTTGAGACATTTGATACTTTGGTGCAAGCCGCCAGCGCGATGACACCGCAAAGCCGTTATCTGGGCGGCGGTACGCTGGTGATGCGTGGCGTGAATTATGGCGACCAGAGTTTCCAGCGCATTGTCCGCGTCAAGGATCGCAGTTTAAGGGAAATCCGCAGTGAGGGTGGACGTATTGTTATTGGCGCAGGGGCGACGATGGCGAATGTCATGGCAGCTTCCGAAACTGCCTTTCTGGCAAATGTCGCTCGCCAGGTTGGTGGGCCCGCCGTGCGCAATATGGCGACGGTTGGAGGCAATCTGTTTGCCGAGCATCCTTATGGCGATTTCACAACTGCTTTGCTGGCGTTGGATGCCACTGTGCGTCTGTCGGACGGGTCAGAGCAGCCAATTGAGAGTTTCCTGTCTTCCCGCTCGTCGATGCGGGGTCTGGTTGCTTCCGTCTCGGTGCCCCGGCCGATGGGCGACGAGTTTCGGTTTCGCAAGGTAAGCCGGGTCAAGCCAAAGGGTGTTTCAGTGATGAGCATCGCGGTTTGGCTGCCACGTCAGGGTGGACGCATTTCACAGGCACGCATTGCCTTTGGAGCGATGGGTGCAACGCCGTTGCGGGCCAAATCGGCAGAGCAGGCGCTGGATGGCGTGAACCTTGATGCACAAGGCATTGAACGCGCGCTTTCGGTCGCAACAACGGGCCTGAACCCAACGGATGATTCCTTGGCGTCGGCCTGGTATCGAAATGAAGTTGCACCGGTGCATCTGCGCCGTGTTCTGCTAGGTGAGGAGAGCCGGTAATGGTCAAAACTCCAATACGCTTTACGCTCAACGGTTCTGAAACCGCCTTGTTTGTAGATGGTGGCGCGAACCTGCTCGACACCTTGCGGCGCGGTGTCGGCGATCTGTCACCCAAATATGGCTGTGGCCAGGGCACATGTGGCACCTGCACCGTGTTGATTGATGGCGAACCACATCTCAGTTGCCTGACGCTGGCCGAAACGGCGGAAGGGCGCAGCATCGAGACGACAAATGGCCTGGCAAACGGTGCAGAATTGCATCCGTTGCAAAAGGCCTTCATGGAAAATTTCGGGGCGCAATGCGGGTATTGCACTCCTGGCATGCTGATGGCCGCCAAAGCATTGCTGAGCAAAAACCCAAATCCCAGCCGTGAAGAGATCGTTGAAGCAATTTCAGGGAATATCTGCCGCTGCACCGGATATGAGCCGATTATCGATGCGATTATGATAGCCGCTGGCCAATTGCGTGGGAGGGTTGCCTGATGTCCTCAATTGAATTCAGAAAAGATCTGTTTGCCGACGAGCGCGACGACACGCTGAAGGAGATCGGCAAGCCGACCATTCGCCAGGATATTCTGGGTCATGTGACGGGGCGGTCGCCTTATTTTGATGATCATCTGTTCGACGGGTTGTTGCATATGCGTTGCGTGCGTTCTCCGCACCATCATGCACGCATTCGGTCGATCGATACGTCAGCGGCGGATCGTATGCCGGGGGTCCGGCGTGTGATCCGGCCGGAAGATGTGCCGAACAATCTCAACACGCTTCTGTCGCTGATCAATTTCGGCAAGGATGATGAGGCGTTGCTCCAGGGCAAGAAGGTTGCCTATGTTGGAGAGCCGGTGGTTGCGATCATCGCCGAGACAGAACGCCAGGCACGTGACGCGGTCGCGGTTGTGCGGGTTGACTATGAAGTGCTGCCACATGTGCTGGATGTGGAGGAGGCGCTTGAGCCGAATGCACCGGTGGTCAGTGAGACTTACCCCAACAATACGTTTGATTATCATGATCTCTACGACCACCAGAAATTGCGGTTCGGGGATGTGGACAAAGGATTTGCAGAGGCCGACCATATTGTCGAAGGCCGCTATCAGATGTCGCCAATCGAGCAGGCACCGACAGAGACCTGTGGAGCCATCGCAGCGCCGGAAACCAATAACCGGTTTGTCTGTTACACCTCGACACAGGCCTTGTTTTTCTCGCTGGGAACGACTGCCAAATTGCTGAATATGCCGTCGTCCCAGTTGCATTTCATCGGCGGTACTGTCGGCGGTGGTTTTGGCGGGAAGGTGGACAGTCTGCACGAACCGCTCGCCGTTCTGGGCTCAAAACTGACAGGTGCTCCCGTCAAATTCACTTTTGATAGGGCGGAAGAAATGCAGGTCGGTGCTCCGCGTGGTGCCGAGCGCTGGTTCATCAAGGACGGGGTCATGAATGACGGGCGCATTGTGGCGCGTCAATTTACCGGATTCTTTGATTCCGGTGCTTACACCCGGCTCAGTTCCTACGCCATCATCAAGGGAACAGGGCATCTGCCGGGGCCATATTCCATTCCCAATGTGGCTTCCAATGTCTATTGCGTTTACACCAACCGAACCCCGGCCACTGCCATGCGTGGCTTCGGCATTACCGGTGTCGATTTCTCCATTGAATGTCATATGGACAAGGTGGCTGAAACCGTCAGGATGAACCCGATCGAGCTGCGCATCCTCAATTCCTACCGAGACGGGGATATGAAGGCGCATCGTCGCCTCGCCAAGAACACGGCGCTGATCGAATGTTGTCAGGTGGCTGCCGGCAAGGCCAAATGGCCTATCAGCGCGGACGCTGCTGCACAGTCCAGCCTGCAGGGCGGTGGTGGTGATCGAGCCATCATTCCGGAAACTGTCACCGATCAGGCTGGCCGGATTGGCGAACGGCGCCGCAGCAAAATTCCGACGGCTCCGGGAGAAGGCGCAACGTCCAAAGGTCGTGTCGCAGCGGGATCTTCGGTGGCACCGATTGTTGCCGTGCCGCCGCAACGCGATGACATGGTCATTGATCCGTCGAGAACCGGTCACCGAAAAGCTGGCGCTGGTCCTGCTGTTCCACCTGTGCAGGCCACGCCTCAGGCTCCGCCGCGTTACACACCGCCGACGCCTGCGGCACCTGTTCAGACAATTCCGAGCTATACACCACCACCGGCAGCGCCTGTTGTTCAGCCATCACAGCCAGCACCTGCGGTGCAACCACCTGCGCCTGAGCCATATCAGCCAAGTGAGCCGTTTCAAAAGGGCATCAAACGGCCCGGCGTATCTCGTTTCATTTCCGGCACAAGGAGGCGTTGAGATGACTGTTCACAAAGGCCGTGGTTTTGCCTGCATCAACTATCCTATCGGCATGAATCTGGGCGGCGATCCCAGCCAGGCACTGGTTCATTCCACACCTGATGGCAAATTCATGGTGTCGCTGAGTGCCATTGATCTGGGGCAAGGGATGAAATCGGTTACCCGCCAGATTGCAGCAGAAACGCTGGGTGTCCCGGTGGCAGATGTTTATGTGGACACCGCCGACAGTGACACGGGACCACATGATATGGGGTCTTTTGCCTCTCGCGGCACCCACCGTGTTGGCAATGCGGTCATTCGCGCTGCTGCTGAAGCACGCGCCGCCATGATGGAAGCCGCTGCAGAAGAGCTGGAGGTCAACCCGGCCGATCTGGATACAGATGGCGAAGGCAACATTCATGTCAAAGGGGCGCCGGGTCGTTCGATTACTGTGGCGGACACAGCTATTGCAGCGCAGTTCAAACAGGGAAAGACGCTCTCCGGACGCGGTATTTTTCTCATCCCGACGTCCGAGGTGGATGCTGACACCGGGGAAATGACGCCGGTCTCATGCTTTGCCCATGCCGCAGTTGTTGTTGATCTGGAAGTTGATGATGAAACCGGTGAAGTGACTGTCAGCGAGGTGAATTCCGCCTATGAGGTTGGACGTGCGCTCAATCCGAAAATGGTTGAACAGCAACTGATCGGTGGTGCGTGGATGGGGATATCGCACGCACTTTATGAAACCACCGAGCCGTATTATCCAAACCGGTCTCATGGCCCGCAAGACTACAACACCTATCTGATGCCGGGTCCGGGTGATGTGGTGCCACACCACATTGCAGTTCTGGAACGGCCTGCCGAGGATGCCCCTTTTGGCGGCAAAGGGCCGGGCGAGATGTGCGCCAATCCTTTGCTCCCCGCTGTTGCAAACGCAATTTACAATGCGGTGGGCGTGCGCTGCGATACGCTGCCGATCACTCCGGAAAAGGTTCTGCGCGGCATTCAGGCGAATGGTGGCGCGCAACCCAGGGAGATGTTCTAGTCCGTGGCAGTTCGTCCTTCCATTGCTGGTATCAACTCGCCCGACAGCCTTCGGGCTGCGCTGATTGGTGCGCAATATCTGGCGGATGACGGGCTTTCGACATCAGCCTATCTGGCGCTGGCGCTGGGAAAGCCGCTCTTGCTGGAAGGCGCGCCCGGTGTGGGTAAAACCGAAGCTGCCAAGGCCATTGGTGCGGTGTTGGGACGCAATGTCATTCGCCTGCAATGTTTTGAGGGGATCGACGCGGCAGCCGCCTTGTATGAATGGAACTATACACGGCAGATGCTGGCCATTCGTCAGGCTGGCGATGAGTATGTGAATATTTATGGTGATGAGTTCCTGCTGGCGCGTCCCATGCTGGAAGCGCTGCGATCACCTGAAAACACGGTCTTGCTGATTGATGAAATCGACCGGTCGGATCATGAATTTGAGGCGTTCTTGCTGGAGTTTCTGTCTGACTTCCAGATTTCAATTCCGGAAACCGGTACAATCCGCGCAACTCAGGCTCCGGTGGTGGTGCTGACATCAAACCGAACGCGTGATCTGCATGAGGCTTTACGCAGGCGGTGCGTCTATCACTGGATTGATTATCCCGATGCCGCGCTGGAAGCGGAAATCGTGATGACACGGGCCAGCAGCGTGGCACGGGCGACGGCTGATGCTGTTGTCGCGGCTGTCACGCAATTGCGGGCTGAACCGCTGGCGAAACCGCCGGGCGTGGCGGAAACCGTTGAATGGGCAGAAGCTGCAACATTGTTGCATTCGCAAGGCAATCCCTGGCCGCAGGCGTTTCGCAAGGCGATTGGTGTGGCCCTGAAGGATCATGATGATCTGACCTATATGCAGCCGCGACTTGATGGTGTTCTGCCGTCGGAGGCCGCCTGATGTTGCCACGTGCCATAGAACCCTTCGTCGATTTTGCTGGCGTGTTGCGGGCGCATCGTTTTGCAGTCGCACCGGACCAGACCAGCGGATTCATCGAAGCGATCGGGCTGCTGGGCCCACGACATATGGATGATATCCACCGGGCTGCGTTATCGATGCTGGCCATCCCCCACGAGCGGGAACCGGAATTCGATGCGCTGTTCCGGGCCTTTTTCATGGGACAGACGGTTTCTGCACCCGCCAGCGCTGGTGATGACGAGGAAGAGGTTGAGGCCTTTGAAGCCAGTGATGGCGAATCCGAGGTGCCGGAAGGCGAAGAAATCGAAGATTCCGGCGCTGAAGCGACCATTGCCGAAAGTCTCAGTCAGCGCAGTTTCGGGGCGCGGGACAATGCATCTGTTTTACGGGATTTTGCGCGACGCGCGCCCGCCCGCCTGCCGCGGCGTTTGTCTTACAGGCGTTCTGCAGCGCGTCATGGGGACAGGCTGAACATGCGCAAGGCACTGCGTGAAGCTGTGCAGCGCGACGGTGAAGTGTTTACGCTGCCGCAATTGCGGCGGAAAACCCGGCAGCGTCGGCTGTTGCTGCTGATTGATGTTTCCGGCTCGATGAAAGAGCAGACAGATGAAACCCTGCGCTTTGCGCACACGCTGGCGCAAGTGGCGGACCGGTTTGAGGCCTTTACGCTGGGCACGCGCCTTACCCGCATCACACCAGCGCTCGCGCCGAAAAACAGTCAGGAAGCTTTGGACAAAACCAGCCAATTGGTCGCGGATTTCGATGGTGGGACCCGGATTGGTGATGCGCTTCAGGCCTTTCTGGCCGTGCCGCGCTTTTCTGGGTTTGCCCGTGGATCAGCTGTGATCGTGTTGTCTGATGGGTTGGAGCGCGGTGCGCCGAACGCTTTGATTGATGCGGTTTGGCGCTTGTCCCGCATGGCTTGGCGCGTGGACTGGCTGTCGCCGCTTGCCGGGGATGCTGACTACGTACCTCAAACCGAAGCTTTGTCCGCAATTCGCCCATATCTCGACAGTTTGTCAGATGGCAGCGATACGCGCGCTATTTGTAATCACATTTTGAACCTTGCGAGGGCTGCATGATCGACGCACATCACCATATTTGGCAACAGAAGGATCTGCCCTGGTTGCTGGGACCAGAGCAACCGCGGATTTTTGGGCCATATTCTGCCATCAAACGCGATTATCTGATTGACGAATATCTGAATGATCTCAAAGGGCTGGGTATCACGAAGTCGGTCTATGTTCAGGCAAACTGGGCGCCCAACTGGTTTGAAGATGAGGTTGCGTGGGTGCAATCTGTGGCGGACGCCAGTGGTTGGCCGCATGGCATTGTTGGTTACGCCGATTTCACGGTGGATGATGTGCGTCCACAGCTGGATCGTCTGAAGAAGTATCCTTTGATGCGCGGTTTGCGCCAGCAATTGCACTGGCATGAAAACCCGCTCTACCGCTTTGCGGCAACGCCAGATTTGCCGTCAAATGCTGTGTTGCAACGTAATGTGGCACATCTTGGTGATTATGGCTGGACGTTTGATTTGCAGGTTTTCTCCGGCCAGATGGATGCTGCCGTGGAACTGGCGCATGCCTGTCCGGATGTGACCTTTATCTTGCAGCACGCAGGAATGCTTGAAGACAGCAGTGAAGAGGGTTGGGCCGCCTGGCGCAAGGGCATGAAACGATTGTCCAAATGCAAGAATGTGGTCACCAAACTTTCCGCATTCGGAACCTTTATCCAGCGCAATGATCCCGAGTTTATCGCCGAAATGGTTGCGGAGACTGTGGCGATCTTTGGAGCCAAGCGCTGCATGTTCGGGTCCAATTTTCCAATCGAGAAATTGTGGACGTCCTATGGGGAACTTTTCGCAGCGTTTCAGAAAGCCACCGCAAATCTGCCGAAAACCCAGCAGAAGGCGATTTTTCACGACACCGCAGCGCGGGTCTACCAACTCTGACGCACAAATTTGCAATCACGGGCCGCTGGCCCAACGGACTTAAAGGGAGAAACACTTATGGCGCTGACAATTCATATTCTCGATTATGGAGACATTGAACTGGAGACTTCATTTCTGGTGCTTGGTCATGAATGTGGCCGGGTGCGCAGGGTGCCGGTCTATGGCTTTCTGATCCTTGGCGGCGAATATCCGATTGTTGTGGATACTGGTTACCGGGATAACGCGATCATGGAATCGCTGGGCATGCGCGGGCTGCAGTTTCATGACAATATGATCGAAAACCAGTTGGCCAAGCATGGTGTGAAAATGGGAGACGTGCGCTATGTGCTGCATACCCATCTGCACATTGATCATGCTGGCAAGGATGATCTGTTTCCGATGAACACCACTGTGGTGATGAACCGCAAGGAGATGGAGTTCTCCGTGTCGGGCATCATGTATCCGCAATATCCAAAACCGGACATTTTGCATCTGGTGGAGCGGATTTATGAGCCGGAAGCCATGCGCTTCCTTGATCTTGAAATCACTCAGGCTGAAGAAATCATCCCTGGCGTGTGGTGCGAGGCCGCTGGTGCCCACACCGAAGGTTCGATGAATGTGATCGTAGAAACCGCTGAAGGGCTGGCCTGTATCTGCGGTGATGTGATTTATGATTTCAACGACCAGATCGTCAATCATGTTCACACCAATATGGATATGGAGCCCCGGGTAACGGGCAATCATTCCGGGTCCAAGCGGGAAGAAAAGGGTGCGATCAAACGCCTGCTGAACAATTATAAATTCCTGCTGCCTGTGCATGATCGACCAGCGAAGATCGAGCGTCAGAAAGTGGTCGGCCGTTTGGGCATGACGGTTCCAGGGCCTTTGGTGGAAACCGTTCCCAACAGGGACTGGTTCCCCGCATAAGGGGTTTGGAGGACAGTATCATGAGCCATACCGCGATAGACCGGGAATTTCACAAGCTGATTGATGAATACGCGCCTCTTGCCCAGCTTGGCAGCGGTTTTGTGTTCACCGAAGGGCCGATCTGGCATCCGGTCAAGAAACATCTGCTGTTCTCGGATATGCCCGGCGACGTTCGCCGCAAATGGACCCCGGATGGGCGTGTTGAAGAGGTGATGCGCCCGTCCAACAAGGCCAACGGCATGACTTATGATGCCGATTTGAATCTGCTGGCCTGCGAGCATGCCACCAGTTCCGTGGCGCGTTTCCGACCGGATGGAACGCGGGAAGTGCTGTGTTCCCATTTTGAGGGCAGGGAGCTGAATTCTCCCAATGATATTTGCGTGCGTTCGGATGGCCGTATCTACTTCACCGACCCGACTTACGGACGCATGGAGCATTTTGGCGTGCCGCGACCAACGCAACAGGGGTTTCAGGGCGTCTATATGCTTGAGGCGGGGCATAGGCCGGGCGACGAGCCTGTGCTGGTGTCTGACCGCTATATGTTCAACCAGCCAAATGGGTTGTGTTTTTCACCCTGTGAACGCTGGATGTGGGTGAATGATACGGATCAGGCCAACATTCGCATGTTTGATGTTGCTGATGACGGACGATTGACCAATGGGCGCATCTTTGCCTCTGGTATTGAAGACCGCCTCAAGCCCGGTCGGCCGGATGGCATGAAAGCTGATATTGATGGCAATGTCTGGGTTACGGCCCCCGGTGGTGTCTGGGTCTATTCATTCCATGGCATGCTGCTGGGAAAAGTGTCTGTTCCGGAAATGGTCGCCAATTTTCATTGGGGCGGTGACAATTGGGACACGCTGTTCATGACGTCCAGCACCTCGCTTTATTCCGTAAAAACAAAAATTCGCTCGCGCAATGAGCCCTTCATGAGTCCGAGAAACCAGGCCAGCGCAACGACAAATGTTCCTTCAGTACAATCAACGTCTCAAGCGCAACCACAGTCTGGTGGAAGTGCCCTGAAAATCGACCCAGGCAAAGCGGTGTTGCTGATCCAGGACATGCAGAATGATGTCATCATGGATGGCGGTGCCTTTGCCGGCTCGGGCTCTCCCGAGCATGCAAAACAACAAAATGTGCTGGCCAATTCAGCGCGCCTTGCAGATGCCTGCCGCGCTGCTGGCGTGTTGGTTATTCATGTATGGCTTGTCTGTGAACCAGGCCATCCGGCAATGGCACGCAACTCGCCTTTGATGGAGGGATTGATCGATGCGAACGCGCTGGTTCGCGGCACCTGGGGCGTTCAGCCTGCACCTGGCCTGGAGCCTAAAGCGGGTGATCTGGTGGTGGAAAAAATGACCATGAGTGCCTGGGAAAGCGGACGTCTGGAAAATTACATCAAGGGTGCTGGCCGCAACATCATCATCAATTCCGGTGCCTGGACCAATATGAGCATCGAGCACACCGCCAGAACGGGTGCTGACAAGGGCTATCAGATCATTCTTCCCGAAGATGCCTGTTCAACGATGAATGCTGACTGGCACCGCGCCTCCATCGAATATGCCATGACAAATGTGGCAACCGTCACCAATGTTGATGCGGTGATTGCAGCGCTGAGGTAGGCACAAGGAAACCGGTAAAAGCTCCTTCAACTTTTTGCCTCAATTTGCTTGGGAAAAAGCGCCGTTTCATATGTTGGCAGACATTGTCAAATGGGCAACATCCCTTGGTTACAAGCGTGTCCTGACACCAATATTTGATAAACATCCGCTCGAACCTGCAAGGGGCGAGTTGGGTACGGCTTTGAGCCGGTAACCAGAATAAGGTCGAGAGCCGTATGCCGGCCAAGCCCTTTCGGGGTTGTTTGGGATCCTGGAAAACTGTTTTGATTTCGCAGTGTGCACCTGGGTCACATAAACAATAGTTATATTGGTTGGTTTGGATGTTATTGGACAGTTTTTTGTCTCGCCGATACGGTCAGGCTGCATTATTGAAAAATAAATCGCCTTTTGGGAGAAATAGCGAAGATGAGAAAAATGAAAAAAGCCTCGAATATTTTGGCATCACTTGGCCTTTTGGCAGCTATTAGTACGGGCTCGGCGAGCGCGGAAACGTTTACATTTACGTCATCGTCTTTTCCTGACAATGGCTTGATGGATTCAAAATATGCGGGCAAGGGTGGTCCCCGAAATTGTGACGGGGAGAACATTTCCCCACAATTATCGTGGTCCAATCCTCCGGAGGGCACCAAGAGTTTTGCCATTGTCGTCACTGATGCCGTTGGTCAGCATGGTCTCGGTGTGGACCACTGGGTGGCGTATGGCATTCCGGCGTCTACGACTTCGATTCCAGAGGGGGGAGGCAGTCAGCCACCCACTTCATTCGTTGGTGGCCTGAACATCATTAAGAAGGACTTCTATCTTGGGCCGTGTCCTGATGTGGGCGATGCACCTCATCACTACGAATTCATGCTTGTTGCCACTTCTCTGGCGCCTGACGCATTAAAGCCGGGCCTAACGCGTCCGGAATTTTTTGAAGCCATGAAAGACTACGGAATTACCGCCACAAGTTTCGTTGGCCGTTACGCCAGAAACAAATAATACGGATGGTGTGCCCCGCCAGAATGTTTCCTCTGTTGCGGAAGCTGACAAAGGAAATGCTCAAATGATATGCGGGGCGCACCAATAGCAGGAACAGAATTCCCGGCATCGTGAGACGACACCGAGAAAAACTGCGGGGTGTCATTTCACCCCTCCCGTAAACGAGCTAATTCTGCAGATCAGTCCGCTTTTGTCAGGCGCAGATAAGGACGGATTTCTTCCCAACCTTGTGGGAACAGCTTGGCTGCTTTTTCATTGTCTATGGAGGGTGGAATGATGACTTTGTCGCCCGGTTTCCAATCTGCAGGTGTGGCAACGCTTTGCGCGTCGGCGAGTTGCAGTGCATCGATAACACGCAGGATTTCATCGAAATTGCGGCCAACATTCATCGGATAGGTGAGTGTCAGACGGATTTTCTTCTGTGGATCAATTATGAAAACCGATCGGACGGCCTGGGTCGCACTCTCGCTGGGGTGAATCATGTCGTACAGTTTTGATATTGTCAGATCAGCATCCGCGACAATCGGGAACTGCAGGTCGGTGTGCTGTGTGTCATTGACGTCGTCGATCCACTTCAGATGCTCGGCAACCGTGTCGGTGGACAACCCCAGAGGTTTCGTGTTTCGCGCAGCAAACTCGGCCGCCAGTTGCGCCGTCCTGCCCATCTCTGTTGTACAGACCGGCGTGAAATCTGCCGGATGACTGAAGAAAAACACCCAGGAATCGCCCGACCATTTGTGGAAATCGATTTCACCCTTGGTGGTGTCGATGGTGAAATTTGGCGCGATATCGCCGATATGTATGGACATGCTTTTTGCTCCAAAGCTGGATTGACTACTGATATTGAGAGCCGCGTTTTCAACGCGGCTGGCTATCATGCGGTCTGTCTAACGCGGTTGGGCCCGGGAACAATTGACTTTGATCAATATTGGCAAGAACAATGTGGACCAGCGCTGAGAGCGCATGGTTGACAGAGATCAATGACGAAAAGTACGGATCAGCTATCCAGTGATTTGGTGGATCACAAAGCTTGGCTTTTTCGCTTCACAATGTGCCCGGCTGATTCCGCGGCTGCTAGATTTTACAAATGGAGAAACTCATGAATGCTGCATCCTCATATAATAATAATAATAATAATACGACTGAAGCAGTCGGTATTTTCCAATCCGCGGAAAATATGCAAGCGGCTGTGGATGACCTGTTATCGCAAGGTTTCAACAGGATGGACCTCAGTGTGATGGCTTCTGAAACAGCAGTCGAAAAAAAGCTGCACCAATTCTACGTTCCTGTTCGTGAACTTGAAGACCGAGCAGGCGTGCCAACAACCGCATTTTTTTCTACGGAGGCAATTGGCGATGCAATGGGCGCGGTCATTGGAGTGTTGGTCTATGTCCCGGCACTGGTCGGCGGCGCTGCAATTGTTGCCTCGGGAGGGACACTTGCTGCTGCAGTCGCGGCTTTGGCGATCGGTGGTGGAATCGGCGGGACGTTTGGCGCGATCATTGCCGGTTTGATTGGCAAAAATCATTCCGAACAAATTGAAGAACAACTTCTTGCAGGCGGTTTATTGCTGTGGGTTCGTACGCGTGACAAGATTCATGAAGAACGCGCCCTTGCAATTCTGGCCGGACACGATGCAACCGGGGTTCATCTTCATACATTGCCATCTCTTGCTGGAGACGGGTGTAGTTTGCCTGTGGAAGATATTGTTGAAGTAACATCAGCACATGCCGACAATTCGTGATGGATTGAACCGGACGTTGCGATTGATGCTGGTTTCGTGTTCGGTTTTACGCAGTCTCTGTTGGCAAAAGCTCTGCTAGCGTGAAACGGTCAACTTCGGTCACTTCGAGGCTTTGGGGATCGCGCGTCATCACGATGGTGGGTCTGGTCGCATTTGGTCCTCGGCATTTGACTCAATTGTGTATCCGCAGATTGATAAGCGTCAATTGGATGTTGGCCGAAACGGGTAGGTTGTGACAATCAAAATTCGGAGGATGTCACAAATGAAAAACTACCCAGAAATAGCCCAGCAATATCACTCAGGATATGCGGACTTGGCCGCAGTCATTCCGAACACCACGTCCGCTTTCGGCCGACTGGTGATGGATGCCACCGAGGGCGGTGCATTGTCGGTCAAGACAAAGGAACTGATTGCATTTGCAATTGCGATTGCCGTGCGATGTGATGGCTGTCTTGCGCATCATTCGCAAGCTGTTTTCAAGGCCGGCGCGACCCGGCAGGAAGTGGCCGAAATGATTGGGGTTGCAATCCTCATGGGCGGCGGCCCATCATCGGTGTATGGTGTCGAAGCACTGCGTGCTTTCGATGCATTTGCCGGGTTCACGCAGTGACATTTTTCAATCTCGCCGTTTCCAGATGCTCCGGTAAACCTGAAGGTAAGTTTTAGACATGGACAAGAAAAAGCAGTTCAACTGGACCTTCTGGATTGCTGCGGGATTGATATGGCTGGGGATCCAAGCCTGGCTTGGGTATCGCAGCGTTGCTCCTCTGCAATACAGCGAGTTTCTCACCCATCTTGAGAAGGGTGAAATCTCGGAACTGACAGTGACGGAAACAATGGTCGAGGGGCGTTTTACCAACCCTGTTGATGGCAAGGAATATTTTGTCGCCCACAGGATCGAACCCGATTTTGCCTCCGAACTGGAAAAGTATGACGTGTCCTTCACGGGTGGGTCGGACCAGAACTGGCTGACCAACCTGATTTCCTGGGTTGCGCCGGTGTTGTTGTTCTTCGGGTTATGGATGTTCCTGATGCGCCGGATGTCTGGCGGGCAGGGGTTGGGCAGCCTGGTCAATATCGGAAAGTCCAAGGCGAAGGTCTATCTGGAGACGAAAACAGGTGTCAATTTTGCCGACGTCGCGGGGGTGGATGAAGCCAAGAGTGAATTGCAGGAAATTGTGTCTTTCCTGAAAGACAAGGACAAATATGGTCGCCTTGGTGCTCATATTCCCAAGGGTATTTTGCTGGTTGGTCCACCGGGAACCGGCAAAACGCTGCTTGCGCGCGCTGTTGCGGGTGAGGCGGGTGTGCCGTTTTTCTCGATATCGGGGTCCGAATTCGTTGAAATGTTTGTCGGGGTCGGTGCTGCGCGTGTGCGCGATCTCTTTGAGCAAGCCCGCAAGGCGGTGCCCTGCATTATCTTCATTGATGAACTGGACGCTCTCGGTCGGGCACGATCACCGGTCTCGGGCTATGGCGGCGGGGACGAAAAAGAGCAGACGCTGAACCAGCTTCTGTCGGAATTGGACGGGTTCGATCCGCGCGTCGGGATTGTTCTTCTGGCTGCGACAAACCGGCCTGAGGTTCTGGATGCTGCTTTGTTACGTGCGGGCAGGTTCGATCGCCAGATCGTCGTTGATCGGCCCGAACGCAAGGGGCGGACGGCAATTTTGAAGGTTCATACCAAAGGCATCACGATGGGCGATGATGTCGATCTCGATCAGGTCGCTGCCATCACGCCGGGATTCACCGGCGCAGATCTTGCGAACCTCGTGAACGAAGCGGCCATCGTGGCCACGCGGCGAGACGGGGACAAGGTGACGATGGCGGATCTGACGGCGGCGGTTGAACGTATCGTTGCCGGGGTCGAGCGCAAGTCCCGCGTTCTCGGCAAGGCGGAACGTTCGCGCGTGGCGCATCACGAAATGGGCCACGCGCTGGCTGCGGCAAATGTTGCCCATGCAGATCCCGTTCACAAGGTCTCCATCATTCCACGTTCGATTGGTGCTTTGGGCTATACAATGCAACGCCCAACAGAAGATCGGTTTCTGACCACGTTTGCCGAGTTGAAAGATCACATGACCGTTCTCATGGCTGGCAGGGCAGCGGAGGATCTGATATTCGAAGAGATATCAACCGGTGCATCGGACGACTTGGCCAAGGCAACAGATATCGCGCGGCAATGTGTCATGCGGTTCGGAATGGCAGAGTCGGTCGGACAGGCGGTTCTGGAGGGAAAGCGCGGTCAGTATCTGGACCAGCAGACCTTTGGGATGGGAGGTAGAGATTATTCTGAAGAGACGGCCCGCGAGATTGATCTGGCTGTGCGCCAAATGATCGAGGATGCTTATCAGCAGGCCAAAACGCTCCTGTCAGCGCATCTGTCCGATCTGAAGGCGGGAGCTGCCATGTTGTTGGAAAAAGAAACAATCACACCTATGGATTTCGCCCCTATTTCCCGGACAAAAAACGCCGAAAATTCGCAAAATCCTAAAATTTCCGAGAATTCGTGAAGACTGAGCTATTCGAAAAAAAGCTACGGGGGAGCCAAGCTGATGACTGACAGAGTTTCAAAACTCGTCGAGCGAATAAATGCTTTGGAAGCTGAGTTGGAAGAGGAGTTCGAGAACCGTCGGAAACAGTTCAAATACTCAGTTGAGCAGCACAAGATTGTTTTCGGACATGATATTGAACGACAGCATGAAAAGCTGAAGCGCAGGCTCCTGCCTTACATTATTGGTGCGCGCCCTTTGATGTTTCTCACGGCGCCGATCATTTATTCCGTGATGATTCCGTTTGTTCTGCTGGATGTATTTGTGACCATCTACCAAGTGATCTGCTTTCCAGTCTATCAGATTGGGAAGGTTCAAAGAGCTAACTATATTTCGTTTGACCGCAATCAACTGTCCTATCTCAATGGGTTGGAGAAGTTGAATTGCATGTATTGTTCATACGGTAACGGGTTGTTGGCCTATGCCAGTGAGGTAGCTGCGCAGACTGAAAAACACTGGTGCCCGATCAAACACGCAAAGCGCATGGAGGGCGTGCATCGCCACTATGCCGAGTTTTTCGAATTCGGTGATGCTGAAGGCTATCGGAAGAAACATGGCCAAGAGGATCACGATGCCGGATCGTGACAAACTTTGCTCAAGGCAACTCAATTCGCGATAATCGGATTTGTGGTCCCTGCATGAAAACCAAGAGAAGCTTTCGTTCTGTATACACGAGAAAGACTCTAAGTCAGCAAATCGCGGCAAGCACGTGCCACAACAGCTTCTTCGTTGGTGGGTATCACCAGAACCTTGGCGGTTGAGTGCTGCGCACTGATTGTTATTGCATTTTCGTTATTTTCGGCGTCGTCGATAGCAATGCCCAGCCAGTCCAGGCGTTGACAGATCAGCTTGCGCACAAGAGCTGAATTCTCGCCGATACCAGCGGTGAACACCAAGGCATCAATCCCCCCGATTGAGGGCAGAAGTCCGGCCAGATTGCCGGCGGCCCGGAAGCAGAAAAGGTCTATGGCCTCATGGGCCTGCGGAGCATCGCTGGTTTGGAGGACCTGCATATCATTGCTGATGCCCGAGACCCCCAGAAGACCGGACTTGCGGTAGAGCAAGGTTTCAATCTCCGCAGCATCCATGCCTTTGGCCTGCATGAGATAGAGAACAACTCCGGGGTCCAACGCGCCACAACGGCGTCCCATCATCAAACCATCCAGCGCGGTGAATCCCATACTGGTTGACACGCTTTGTCGATCCTTCATTGCGCACATGCTGGAGCCATTGCCAAGATGGGCCACGATCACGCGACCGGACGCATGTTCACCCAGATATTCTGGCAGTACGCTTGCGATGTAATCGTAGGATAGCCCGTGAAACCCGTAACGGATGACACCTTCGTCGGTCAGGGCGCGGGGCAGGGCGAAAAGCTGGGCCAGCCTGTCCTGACTTCGGTGAAAACTTGTATCGAAACAGGCGATTTGAGGAATGTCCGGTTGCCCTTTTGCGATGGCGCGGATTGCAGCAATGTTGTGAGGTTGATGCAATGGGGCGAGAGGCACGAGTGCTTCAAGCTGTTGCAGAACGATTGGGGAAATCAGTGTCGGAGCAGTGAAGTTCTGGCCACCATGAACAACCCGGTGCCCGACAGCCAGGAGCGGTTGCTTGCCGTACTGCGCTGCAAGCCAGGGCAGCAACTGTCCAATCAGGGTTTCGTGGTCAGACAAAACATCCAGCGATGACAGCGCGCCAGCGTCAAGCGCGACACCATTGGATTTTCGTGCCGAAAAAACCGGTGTGCCCCCAATTCCCGCGATCTTACCTCTGATCTGGGGTGTTGTGGAAGGATCATTGCTATCAAAGATCGCGAACTTCACACTCGACGACCCGGCGTTGAGCGTTAAAAATACTCCGCTCATGCAATGCTGCCAATCGAATGGTGGTGTACGTATAGTTGCGCGATTGCCGCAGAGGCGAGACGGGACATCACCCCGTCGGCCCGGCTGGTCAACACGATTGGAATTCGGGCACCCAGGACGATACCGGCGGCATCCGCACCTGCGAGATAGATCAGTTGCTTTGCGAGCATGTTCCCCGCTTCAAGATCCGGGACGATCAGGATATCTGCCTGGCCGGCGACCTGGGACTCAATCCCCTTGGTTTCTGCAGCCGACTTTGACACTGCATTGTCAAATGCCAAGGGGCCGTCGAGCAGTCCGCCAGTGATTTGTCCACGATCCGCCATTTTGCATAGTGCGGCCGCATCGACTGTCGAGGGTATGTTTGGCGTCACGGTTTCGACTGCGGACAGTATAGCCACTTTGGGCAATTCGATGCCAAGGGCGTGGGCAAGACTGATCGCATTTTGAACGATATCACTTTTGGTTTTCAAATCTGGATAGATGTTGATGGCGGCATCGCTGATCAATAGTGGTTTGGGGTAGTTTGGAACGTCGAACGCGAAGATATGGCTCATCCGTCGTTCGGTGCGCAGACCCGTATCCTTGTTTACTACGGGGCCGAGCAATTCATCGGTGTGTATCTTTCCCTTCATCAGCATATCGACCTTGTCTGCACGCGCCAGAGATACGGCCATTTCGGCGGCAGCATGGCTGTGAGGCACATCAACGATTTCAATCCCGTTCAGATCGCGACTGATTTCGGTGGCTGTTGCTTCGATTTTTGCCTTGGGTCCGACCAGAATGGGAACAATCATCCCCTGGACTCCGGCTTCCAGAGCGCCCTCAAGGGAAAGCGCGTCGCATGGATGTACGACGGCCGTACGCACAGGTGCCAAGGACGATGTCGCCTTGATGAGTGCATCAAATCGTGCACCGCGTTCATGCAGATGGACCTCTGGCAGGTTGACACGAGGCCTCCGGACTTTTTCTGTCGGAGCGATCACGAGGGCCTGACCCTCGATGACGGTTTCTCCGCGTTGATTTGTACACAGACAGTCCAGGGTTACGTGGTGGTGTTTTTCGCTTTTATCCACAACGGTGACCCGAATGGTCACTGTATCGCCCAAGCCCACGGCGTGGCGAAAGCTCAGATTTTGGTTGAGATAGATTGTTCCGGGGCCGGGAAGCTCTGTTCCCAGAACGGCTGAAATCAAAGCTCCACCCCACATGCCATGGGCAATGATTTTGTGGAACAGATCTGAACTGGCGTAGTCTGCATCGACATGCGCGGGATTCACATCTCCAGACATGACAGCAAATAATTCAATGTCATCATGTTTCAGCGTTCGTGTCAGCTCTGCCGTATCGCCGACCTTGATTTCATCAAACGTTCTGTTTTCAATGAACTGCATGTTTTCCTGTCTCTTTCTCGGACACGCTTCATGATTTTGTCCGCATTTGATCGCTGAGTTGGTTGGGTTAGGTTCCCCGGCGGGCGGGCCGGGGAACCGACTTCATTGAGCGCAGTTCCGCTTATCTCAAACACTGCTCCATGGGATTGGAGCGGCGGCTCATGACATGTATTCGCCGCCATTCACATTGATCGTTGCACCCGTGATGAAATCAGCGTCGTCGCCGGCCAGAAATGTAATTGCGCGTGCAATGTCAGTAGGTTGGCCCAAGCGCCCGACAGGCGTTGCGTTGACGATCTGTTCTATGATGTCATCTGAGACAGCCGCCACCATGTCGGTATCACAGTAACCGGGCGCGACCGCATTGACGGTGATACCTTTGGCAGCGCTCTCCAGAGCCAATGCCTTGGTAAAGCCGAGGATGCCTGCCTTGGCAGCAGAATAGTTGGTCTGTCCGAATTGCCCTTTCAGACCATTGATCGAGGACACGTTGATGATGCGTCCAAACAGACGCTTGCGCATTCCGGGTATTACGCAGTGGCTCATGTTGAAGACGGAACCCAGATTCGTATTGATTACCGCTGTCCATTGCTCAGGTGTCATGTGGTGCAGGGTTGCATCGCGCGTAATGCCAGCATTGTTCACCAGAATGTCGACCGGCCCCAGATCTTGTTCGATCTGTTTGACGCCGGCTTCACAGGCGGCAAAATCGGCAACGTCCCATTTGTATGTGGCGATCCCCGTTTCTTTCCTGAACGCCTCTGCGGCCTTGTCATTGCCATGATAGGTGACAGCTACTTTGCATCCAGCGTCGCGTAAAGCGATGGCCGCTGCCCGACCAAGGCCGCGTGTTCCGCCCGTGACGATTGCTACTCGTGTCATAATATTCTCCTTGAATGATGTGGTGTGATGTCACGCGCGGATGTGATAGCCGCCATCGACGAAAGCGACATTCCCCGTCACGTTGCGTGACAGGTCACTGACCAGACCGACCGCCATCTGGCCGACGTCGTCGGTGCTGACGAGCCGTTGTTCGGGCGCGCGCTTGCGTGCCGCATCAATCAGTTCGTCAAAGTGGTCGATGCCGGATCCGGCGCGTGTTTGCAGAGGACCGGGAGAGATGGCGTTGACCCTGATGTGCTGCGGCCCAAGCTCGGATGCGAGGTAACGCATCGTGCCTTCGAGCGCAGATTTGACCGGCCCCATGATGTTGTAATGATCGACGACTTTTTCGGCGCCATAGTAACTCATCGTCAGAATGCTGCCGCCGTTCTTCATCAACGGTGTTGCCAGTCGCGTCATGCGGATCAGGGAATGAACAGAAATATCCATTGCCTGGGCAAAGCCTGCCTTCGAACATTCGCTCACTGGTCCGTGCAAGTCGTCCTTGGGGCAGTAGGCAATAGAGTGCAGCATGAAATCGAGCTGACCCCATTCCTTGTCAATACGCTCGAAGACGGCTTCCATCTGGCCATCGACTTCCACGTCCATGGGCATGAACAGTGGATTGCCCAGTTTTGCCACAACTGGCTCAACGAATGGCTTTGATTTCTCATGGCCATAAGTAATGGCGAGTTCTGCGCCAACTTCGTGGAAGGCCATTGCGCAGCCCGCGGCGATGGAATGTTCGTTCGCTATGCCGACCACGAGCCCGCGTTTGCCTTTAAGTAATGTATCCAACATCGTCATTTACTCCTGAAAGACATAGGTACCAGGGGCGTCGCAAAGGGGCGCGTAGCCCTTTGTTTTTGCACCCATCAACGGTGGTTTGACCGGTTCACCAGATCTTTCCGTCAACCAGTCGACGAGAGCAGGCCACCATGAGCCATCGACGACCTCCGTTTCAGCCATCCAGCGGTCCGGGTCGACATAGGACGCATCCTTGGTCTTTGTGTGCATCCGGAAATGCCGGCGGGGATGGCCAGGTTCCGAAACAATTCCGGCGTTATGTCCACCACTTGTCAGTAGAAAGGTCACGTCAGTATCGGACAGCAGATTGAACTTGTAGACCGAGTGCCAGGGCGCAACGTGATCGCGTTCGGTGCCGACCATGAAGACTGGCGCGCGGATATCGGAAACTGCGATGGGACGACCTCCGACGCGGTAGCGCCCTTCGGCCAGATCATTCTTGAGGAACAGGCTCCGCAGATATTCCGAATGCATTCTGTAAGGCATGCGCGTTGCATCGGCATTCCATGCCATGAGGTCGTTCAACCCGGACCGTTCACCCATCAGATAGTCATGGATGACCCGTGACCAGATGAGATCATTTGAACGCAGAAGCTGGAAGGCTCCGGCCATTTGCGTCGTGTCCAGATAGCCTTTCTCCCACATCATGTCTTCGAGATATGTCAGCTGGCTTTCATTGATGAACAGCGTCAATTCTCCCGCTTCGGTGAAATCCACCTGCGCTGCGAGAAGCGTCAGGCTCTTCAACCGCGTATCGCCATCACGTGCCATTGCCGAAGCCGCAATGGACAGCAATGTTCCACCCAGGCAATATCCCAAGGCGTGAATTTTCTGGCCTTTGGTGATTGCATCCACTGCATCGATTGTTTCCATGATGCCCATCGACAAATAGTCATCCATTCCAAGATCCCGGTCTTCGGCATCCGGGTTCTTCCAGGAAACCATGAAAACGGTGAAACCCTGACCGGTCAGATAGCGGACCAGGGAATTCTTGGTCCCAAGATCAAGGATGTAATATTTCATGATCCAGGCGGGGACGATCAGAATGGGTTCTGGCCGCACCTTGTCCGTGGTTGGCGCATATTGGATCAGCTCGATCAGATGGTTGCGAAACACGACCTTGCCGGGTGATGTTGCCAGATTGCGTCCAACTTGAAATTCTTCAGTTCCAGGTTGCTTTTTGCCGGTGTTTGCCCGCGATGCGTCTTCGATGAAATTCTGCCAACCGCGCACCAGATTCATCCCGCCCTGGTCGACCGTCTTGGTCAGTACTTCGGGGTTGGTCAGGATGAAGTTCGAGGGAGAAAACACATCGAGAATCTGCCGAACCGCAAATGTCACCACGTTTTCATGCTGGCTGGTTACACCCTCGACGCCTGTTGTCGCGTTGTGCCACCATTGCTGGTTCAGCAGGAATGACTGGTAAATGGCGTTGAAAGGCCATTTTCGCCATTGTTCGTTTTTGAACCTCCTGTCCTGGGGGAGTGGTTCAATGCAGGTTTCTGTTGTTTCAGGATGGCTTGCGCAAAGTGCAGCATAGTTGGCAAAACGCGACGATTTTTTGAACGCTTTTTCCACCAGTTCAAGCTGTTTTCCGGGCGCGGAAGACAGATGCAATGCCCAATCCGCATAGGCGGCGGCAAGGGCGATTGGAGACAAGCCTCCGGTAAAGCGTGCCTGAGCCGCTCTCAATCCCTTATCGAGTGCTTGCTCCATGCTGATGTGTGTTTGCGACACGTGATCGGAGGCCTGAACGTATGGAGAGGGTACTGGGTGAATGTGAGTGGGGAGTTTAGGATCGTTTTCAGATGACTTTGCGTTGCCATGAAGTGAAGTGATGTTGGTCATCGCCCGAACCTTTCGATATTTTCGTGATTTCTCGTGATTGATAACTGAACCGGATTTGCGAGGATTGATCTTCGTCAATCTTCAGGCAGGCGGACTGTTTAAGCAGCATCAAGATGAAAAGGTTGCGTCGGGATGCGCTTGGTTTCTCAGTTTGGATTAAAGATGGGACTTAGGTCATGAAGAAAAAAATAGTCGCCGCGCTGGTGTTGCTGGTTGCGATCGGCGTGGGGGGTGCGCTTTGGTGGCAGTCCTTGCAGGGATCGCGCTTGCCTGAGGGTATCAGTATGTCCAACGGCCGTATTGAGGCAGAACGCATTGAAGTTGCGACGAAACTGGCCGGACGGGTCTCTGAAGTCCTGATATCCGAAGGGGACTGGGTTGAAGCGGGGCAAGTATTGGCTCACATGGAGACCACAGAATTGCAGGCCCAGCTGCATCAGGCTTCGGCAACGGTTCGGCAGGCCCAGCAGCAAGAAGTGCAGGCAAAAGCGGTCTTGCGACAACGGCAATCGGAATTGACCACAGCACAGGCCGAGTTTTCGCGTGTTGAACAATTGGCCCAGAAGGAGTTTGCCTCACAGGCAAATCTGGATGCGCAGCGCACTGTCCTTGAATCGGCCCAAGCCGCCGTTTCAGTAGCTGAGGCCGGGATTCTTTTGGCCGAAGCCACAATTACTGCAGCTGAGGCAGCAGTGGAACGTCTGCAAAGTCTGATCGACGACGCCAGTCTTGAAGCACCGCGTGCCGGGCGTGTCCAATATGTGCTGGTGCATGCCGGGGAAGTCGCTGCGGCTGGAAGCAGCATCGTCACGCTCACCGATCTTACCGACATGTATATGTCGGTGTATTTGCCATCCCGGGATGCGGGACGGTTGGCGATTGGTGCGGAAGCGCGGATCATTCTGGATGCGATTCCGGACTATGTGATCCCGGCAACTGTCACGTTCGTGGCAAGCACGGCACAATTCACTCCCAGATCGGTCGAAACCGAGGAAGAGCGCGACCAGTTGATGTTTCGGGTCAAGCTGACCATCGCGCCAGAATTGCTCACGGCCTATCAGGATCGTGCACGCGCCGGTGTGCCTGGTGTGGGTTACGTTCGCGTGGATGATAATGTGGACTGGCCCGAAGAGCTGGTTGTGAGACTTCCACAATGAACTTGCCATCGGTTGCGACGCTGTCTGGCGTCACACATAATTATGGGCAGATTGCCGCGCTGGACGATGTGACGCTGGATATTCCGGCTGGCTGCATGGCAGGTCTGATCGGCCCCGACGGCGTGGGGAAATCGACGCTTCTGGCCTTGGTCTCCGGGGTGCGGCGTCTTCAGACCGGCGATGTGCATGTGCTGGATGGTGACATTCGCAACCGTGACCATCTGAAGGCCTGCAATCGTCGCATCGCCTATATGCCGCAGGGTCTGGGACGTAATCTCTACCCGACTCTGACTGTTTTCGAGAATCTGGATTTCTTCGGGCGGCTCTTCGCACAGCCTGAAGCTGAGCGTCGTGCACGGATTGCCGATCTGCTGCAGGCGACAGGTCTTGATCCTTTTCCGGATCGTCCGGCAGGCAAATTGTCGGGGGGTATGAAGCAGAAGCTTTCACTTTGTTCGGCGCTTATTCATGATCCCGATCTTTTGATTCTCGATGAGCCGACGACTGGGGTCGACCCGCTGTCGCGCCAGCAGTTCTGGGATCTTATTGATCGCATCCGCCAGGAGCGCCCAGCGATGAGCGTGGTCGTTGCGACAGCCTATATGGAAGAGGCTGAACGTTTTGATTGGCTGGCGGCGATATCGGATGGCAAGGTCATTGCAACAGGAACGCCGTCCGAGATCCGACAGAATGCAGACCAGCCGACGCTGGAAAAAGCCTTCATCGCCATGCTGCCAGAAGCCGCGCGGCGTGGTCATCGTGAGGTCGTCGTTCCACCAAGGCAGGCGGCAGATGGGCCTCCTGCCATTCAGGCAAAGTCCCTGACGCGTAAATTTGGCGACTTTGTAGCCGTGGATTCTGTGGATTTCGAGATCGAGCGCGGCGAGATTTTCGGCTTTCTGGGGTCGAACGGGTGCGGCAAGACAACGACGATGAAGATGCTGACCGGTTTGCTGCCAGCGAGTTCCGGTGAGGCGCTGCTATTCGGTGAAACACTGAATTCAGGTGATATGCAGACGCGCCAACGCGTGGGCTATATGTCGCAATCCTTTTCGCTCTACAGCGAATTGACTGTGCGACAAAATCTCGATCTGCACGCAGAACTGTACCAAATTCCCGTTGAAAAGCGGAAAAATCGTGTGGCGGAGATGATGAGTACGTTCGAGTTGGGACATGTTGCTGATGCGCGGCCCGATGCGTTGCCACTTGGAATACGCCAACGTCTTCAACTTGCTGTGGCGGTGATACATTCGCCCGAGGTTTTGATTCTGGACGAACCGACATCCGGCGTCGACCCGGTCGCTCGGGATGCGTTTTGGCTCCATTTGATTGGGCTCTCCCGTAACGATGGGGTGACGATTTTTGTCTCGACCCATTTCATGAATGAAGCGGAAAGATGCGACCGAATTTCTTTGATGCATGCCGCGCGGGTGCTGGCTGTTGGAGCTCCCGCTGATATCGCGAAGTCAAAAAATACTGAAAGTCTGAACGACGCCTTTGTCGATTATCTGCGTGTGGCCGAGGGGAGCGATGAACCAAATCCGCCGACGACCGCACCGCCTGTGCCAATGGCATCCGATCAGATGGCTACTGCCGGACGCGGCGGTGGTGGTTTTGCGCGCATGTGGGCATTTGCGCGTCGGGAAACTATGGAAATTCTGCGTGACCGGTTGCGTTTGACGTTTGCATTCTTGGGTCCGATCATTTTGATGCTGACATTCGGATATGGCATCTCGTTTGATGTGACAGACCTTCCCTATGCTGTGCTGGATCAGGATCAGAGTGCCGAAAGCCGCACGCTTATGGAAGCTTTCTCCGGTTCGCGCTATTTCGAGGAACGCGAAGCTGCCCTCAGTGCAACTGAACTTGATGAGCGTCTCAGAAGTGGCGAAATTGCCATCGCTATCGAAATCCCACCTGATTTCGGCCGTTTACTCCAACAGTCGGCACAGCCCGAAGTGCGTGTCGCTATTGATGCTGCTATGCCTTTTCGCGCCGAGACGACGCGCGGATATCTGCAAGGTCTGGCTCTGTCTTACATGGCGGATCAGATTGAACGTACCTATGGCAAGACCATCGACACCAGTGCTGCGAATATAGAGACGCGATTTCGCTACAATCAGGGGTTCAAAAGCGTCTTTGCAATTGTGCCATCGGTCATCATGCTGATGCTGGTTCTGATTCCATCAATGATGGCCGCCATGGGAGTGGTGCGGGAAAAGGAAACCGGTTCGATCGCCAATTTTCGGTCCACACCGGTTACGCGCACGGAATTCATTCTGGGCAAACAACTACCATACGTCGTCATTGCAATGATCAGTTTCCTGACTTTGCTTGTTGTGGCCTATGGCGTGTTTGGCGTTCCGGTCAAAGGGTCGATCATGGCTCTTTTCGCGGGGACGCTGTTATACGTATTGGCGACAACCGGATTTGGTGTTTTGGTTTCCACGTTCACCAAGACACAAGTCGCAGCAACTTTTGCGGCTGCCATCATCTCTATCATTCCGGCAGTCAATTTCTCTGGCTTACTGGTACCCGTTGCGTCGCTTTCGGGGGGAGGTCGTTTGATCGGTCTTGGTTTTCCGTCCTCCTGGTATCAACAAATCAGTGTCGGCACATTTACCAAAGATCTTGGGTTTGCCGAGTTGGGGCAAAACCATCTTGCCTTGGCCGGGTTTGCCCTTCTTTTCATCGCGGCGTCGGTTCTGGCGCTCCGTAAACAGGAAATTTGAGATGCGGCAGTGGCTATCCAACATCTTTCGTCTTGGTCTGAAAGAACTGCGCAGTCTCAGAGCTGACCCCGTTCTGCTATTGCTGATTGTCTATGTCTTCAGCTTTGCAGTCTACGCGGTCGCTACGGGCGCAAAACTGGAGGTTGTCAACGCCTCGGTTGCTTACGTCGATCTGGACCGGTCCGATCTGACAGGACGGATCATCGGCGCTATTCTGCCGCCGGAATTTGACACGCCTGAAGAAATATCTGCCTCTGAGGTGGATCAAGTCATGAACGATGGCGACTATGTTTTCGTGCTGAACTTTCCGCCCCGGTTTGAGGCGGATGTTCTGGCTGGGAACCAGCCTTCGTTGCAATTGAACGTCGATGCCACGGCGATGGTACAGGCGGGTAACGGGTCGGTCTTTCTTCAGGAGATCATAACCGCTGAAGTCATAAAATTCGTTGCGCGTGACGACACATCCAACACATTGCCGATAGATCTGATTGTCACAGCTCAGTTCAACCCCAACCTGCAATCGACCTGGTTTTCGTCGGTCATGCAGGTGATCAACAACGTCACGATCCTGTCGGTGTTGCTGACCGGGGCGGCCTTGATCCGGGAAAGAGAACACGGAACCATCGAGCATTTGTTGGTTATGCCGGTGTCGCCTTCTGAAATCATGCTTGCCAAGATCTGGGCCAATGGTCTGGCGATCATCATAGCGGCCGTTTTGTCGCTCTGGTTGGTGGTTCAGGGCATCCTCGGTGTTCCCATCGCCGGATCAATCACCTTGTTTGTCGTGGGGACTGTTCTTTATTTGGGGTCTGTCACAGGTCTGGGCATTCTTCTGGCGACCTTCACTACTTCCATGCCGCAATTTGGTCTTCTGGCACTGCCGGTTCTGGTGGTTATGAATCTGCTTTCGGGCAGCACCACTCCGATCGAGAGCATTCCAGACTGGCTGCAAACCGTCATGCAGATTGCGCCTTCGACGCATTTTGTTGCGTTCTCGCAGGCCATTCTCTATCGGGGGGCGGGTTTGGAAACTGTCTGGATCAACATGCTGGTGATGGTTGCACTGAGCGCCATCTTTTTTACTGTAGCGCTCCTGCGGTTTCGAAAGACCATGGCTTCATCGCATTGATTCGATAGTGTCCAACTTTGCCAATATGGACGAGCAATCTCACGCCTGTTTGTCTGAATTTAATTCGCCTGCGGTCTGCTCCAGCACATCTGTCAACGGATTGGTTTGTGCCTTCAAACCCTTCCCAATGCAGAAAAGGCTCTCGACCAACAGGCGAGGGCCGCCACTCGTTGAAATTTGTCATGATGTTCGTTGATTGACCTTCGTCAATCCTGCTGTCTTCCGGTCTGCCATTTTCCAAACAAAGCCTGAAGCTTTCGGCCCATTGGCTTGAATTTCAAAGATCAGCTTGTGGCCCGAACTGGGCGCTCGATGACCAAAGGAGAATACTATGTCGACAGATAATGCAGCAATCGACAAACAAGAGAGCCCCAAGGCATCGGGGAAATTGGGGCTGCTGACGCTGACCGCGTTGGTCATCGGCTCAATGATTGGTGGCGGCGTCTTCAGCCTTCCCCAAAACATGGCACGAGGTGCATCCGCAGGGGCCATCACAATTGGCTGGCTGATCACTGGGATCGGGATGTTGGCGCTTGCATTTGTCTACAAGAATCTCTCGGCCCGCAAGCCGACGCTTGACGCTGGGCCTTATGCCTATGCCCGCGCCGGGTTTGGCAACTTCATCGGGTTCAACAGCGCTTGGGGCTACTGGGTGAGCGCATGGATCGGAAACGTCTCTTATGTCGTCCTGATCTTTGGTGCGCTGAGTTATTTCTACGCTCCATTTGGTGCGGAGGGGAACACATGGCCAGCTATTATTGGTGCCTCGATCTGCCTCTGGCTTGTGCATGCACTTGTTCTGATGGGTATCCGTCAGGCGGCCATTATCAATGTGATCACGACCATTGCCAAGCTGGGGCCGATCTTCCTGTTCATTGTTCTGGTGTTCGTTGCCTTCAACATGCCAACTTTTCAGCTCGATTTCTGGGGCACTGAAGCGCTGTCATTGGGCAGCATCACGACCCAGGTTCAGAGCACGATGCTTGTTACACTTTGGGTCTTTATTGGCATCGAAGGGGCCAGCGTCGATTCTGGACGTGCGCGCAAACGCAGCGACATTGGTACGGCCACGATCCTCGGCTTCGTTACGGTTCTACTTCTCTATCTGCTGGTGTCACTGTTGTCTCTGGGTGTCATGTCCCAACCTGAACTGGCCGCTCTGCCAGCGGCTGCTTCCATGGCCAATGTATTGGAATCCGTGGTCGGCCCATGGGGTTCGGTGTTGGTGCGTATCGGTTTGGTTATCTCGGTTGCCGGTGCATTCCTCAGCTGGACGCTTTTGGCCGCAGAAATCCCGTATCGGGCAGCCCAAGAAGGGATTTTACCCGACTTCTTTGCCAAGGAAAATGATAATGGATCACCCTCCGGCTCGCTTTGGGTTACCAATATCTGCGTGCAGGCGGTTCTGTTCCTGACACTCTACGCGAACTCAACCTATCTGGCGCTTTTCTATATTGCCTCCACCGCTATTCTGGTTCCCTACGTGTTTTCAGGTGCCTATGCGCTCAAGCTCGCGGTGACTGGCGAAAGCTACGCTCCGCAAGAGGGGCGTGGGCGCGATATGGCGATCGGCGGGCTGGCTACGATCTATGGCAGTTGGCTGGTTTACGCAGCTGGCCCTACCTACCTGCTGATGTGTGCCATTATCTATGCGATCGGTATCCCGGTCTATCTTTGGGCGCGCAATTCCAACAACGAACGTGCCTTCACCCCTGCTGAAATGTTGATTGCTCTGGGTCTCATCGGGGCCGCCATCGTGGCGGCATATCTGATGTGGACTGGCGCTATCAGCGCTCTGTGACATTTGCATTTACCAAAGGAGAAATAGCCATGGATCAAACCAACACTCTTGGAGTGCATTCTGAAACAGGCACGTTGCGGCAGGTGATCGTCTGCCGCCCCGGTCTTGCCCATCGTCGGTTGACACCGAATAACTGTCAGGAACTGTTGTTCGATGATGTCTTCTGGGTGAAACAGGCCCAGAAGGATCACGATGTCTTTGCGACGACAATGCGTGACGAAGGTGTCGAAGTTCTGGATGTCAACGACTTGCTGGCCGAGACGCTGGACCTTCCAAACGGACGCGACTGGGTGTTGGATCATCGGGTCACACCAAACCAGACCGGCGTTGGAATGATGTCGGAATTACGAGCCTGGATGGATGAATTGCCGGGAACTCAGCTGGCAGAGTTTCTTCTTGGCGGGCTTGCCACCGACGATGTGCCGTTTGAGTTGACAGGCTTGTTCGGCAGCTATCTTGGCCATCACGGATTCATCTTGCCGCCGCTGCCAAACGCTTTGTTCACTCGCGACAATTCGGCGTGGATCTTTGGGGGCGTGGCAGTCAATCCCATGCACTGGGCTGCACGGCGTCCGGAAACCCTGCTGAACACGGCAATCTACAAGTTCCACCCGAAATTTGCCGGCAAGACGACGATCCATTGGGGTGATCCGACTGTTGATCATGGTCTGGCAACTCTGGAAGGCGGCGACATCATGCCTGTGGGCAATGGTACTGTGCTGGTTGGTATGGGCGAACGGTCATCGCCCCAAGGTGTTGGTCAGTTGGCCGAGGCGCTTTTTGAAACTGGTGCAGCACAACGGGTGCTTGCCTTCGCCATCCCCAAATCGCGTGCGGCAATGCACCTTGATACGGTGTTTACCCTGTGTGGTGGTGACGTGGTTACAACCTTCAAAGAGGTCGCTGACGAGTTGGTCTGCTACGACATTCGTCCCGGCGAAGGTTCCGCCCCGTTGCAATTCCGTCACGATCCGCGTCCGATATTCGACATCGTCGCCGAGGTGCTTGGCTACAAGAAGCTCCAGATCGTACCGACAGGCGGCACCACAGAAGAAGAGCGCGCCCGCGAGCAGTGGAACGATGGTAACAATGTGCTGGCCCTGCGGCCGGGCGTGGTGGTTGGCTACGACCGAAACGATGATACCAACGCTGCACTCAAAGCCGCTGGAATCCAGGTTCTGGCGATCCCGGGTGCGGAGCTTGGGCGCGGTCGCGGCGGCGGCCACTGCATGAGCTGTCCTACGATGCGCGATCCCGTTTAAACCGAAAGGCTGCCAAATGGCTTACAATCTGAAAAACCGACACTTTCTGACCCTGAGAGACTTCTCCCCCAGGGAAATTGCCTTTCTTCTCAAACTCGCCAGTGATTTGAAGACCGCCAAATATACTGGCACCGAAATGCCGAAGCTGCAGGGCAAGGATATTGCGCTGATCTTTGAAAAGGACAGCACCCGCACGCGTGTCGGATTCGAGGTGGCGGCTTATGATCAGGGCGCCCGGGTGACTTATCTCGGCCCAACCGGATCCCATATCGGGCATAAGGAGTCCGTCAAGGATACTGCGCGCGTTCTGGGACGGATTTACGATGCGATCGAATATCGCGGATTTGGTCAAAAAATCGTTGAAGAGCTGGCCGAATTTTCGGGTGTGCCGGTCTATAATGGGCTGACCAATGAATTTCATCCAACGCAGATACTTGCAGATTTCCTGACCATGCAGGAGCATGTCGACAAGCCGCTGCATCGCGTCGCCTATGCTTTCCTTGGGGATGCGGGTAACAATATGGGCGACAGTCTGTTGATTGGCGGGGCGAAGATGGGGATGGATGTGCGGCTCTGTGCGCCCAAAGCCTGCTGGCCAACTCAGGCAATCCGAGATGAAGCAGAGGCCATAGCCGAGGAAACGGGTGCCCGGATCATGATTACCGAAGACGTGGATGCTGCCGTCAAAGGTGTCGACTTCGTCTACACCGATGTCTGGGTTTCCATGGGAGAGCCCAAGGAGAAATGGGCCGAACGGATCAAGCTTCTGACACCTTATCAGGTGACCGCTGATGTGATGGCGAAAACCGGCAATCCACGGGCCTGTTTCATGCATTGCCTGCCCGCCTTTCATAATGCCGAAACTACGGTGGGAGCCGAAATAAAGGCAGAGTTTGGCCTCGACGCGATGGAAGTCACCGAAGAGGTGTTCGAAAGCCCGGCCTCCATTGTCTTCGATCAGGCGGAAAACCGGATGCACACGATCAAGGCGGTTTTGGTCGCCACGTTGGGAGCGTAAGATGCTGGTCGTGGCAGCTGTGGGTGGCAATGCGCTGTTGCAAAGGGGGCAGCCCCTGACGGCGGAGACGCAACGCGCCAATGTTCAGACGGCAGCGGCGGCTTTGGCGCAGATCGTGCGTGCAGGGCATCAGTTGATCGTTACCCACGGTAACGGGCCGCAAGTGGGGCTGCTGGCCCTGCAGGGTGCTGCTTACAAGCCTGATGAAGCCTATCCGCTGGATGTTCTTGGGGCCGAAACGGAAGGCATGATCGGGTATCTGATCGAACAGGAACTGGAAAACATGCTCGGCCATGAATATTCAGTTGCTACGCTGCTGACTCAGGTTGTCGTCGACCCGCAGGATCCTGCGTTCCGCACGCCTACGAAGTTCGTCGGCCCGATCTATTCACAGACCGAGGCCGAGACGCGCGCGAAATCTGCTGGTTGGGCCATTGCGCAAGATGGTGATCACTGGCGTCGGGTAGTGCCATCGCCCAAGCCTGTCGAGATTCCGGATATGCGGGTTCTGCGGCTGTTGCTGGACCAAGGTGTGATCGTGATCTGTGCGGGGGGCGGGGGCATTCCGGTGATCCGACGCCCGGATGGCAGCATGATCGGGGTCGAGGCCGTGATCGACAAGGACGCCTCCAGCGCTCTGCTGGCGGCAGATATCAGCGCGGATGCACTGCTGCTGCTGACGGATGTTGAGGCCGTTTATTCCGATTTCGGCTCCGACGAAGCTGCGCCTATTGCTCATCTGAGCCCGGATCAGGGGAGGGCACTGGTTATGCCGAAAGGGTCGATGGGTCCAAAGCTCAGCGCAGCTTGCGGCTTTGCAGATTTGGGTGGGTTTGCCGGGATTGGTCGCCTTTCTGATACGATGGCCATCCTTGACGGTACTGCGGGCACCCGCATCTCACAAGAGAACCGAGACTAGATATGAGCACCAAAACAGCCTCGAAATCTGAAGCTTCGGTTGAAGGCCGGATTGCAGCCATTCGCGGCGGGGTTGTCGATGTGTCATTTGACGGGATCGTGCCGCACATTCACGATTTGTTATACGCGGGCGACGTGGCGCTCGAAGTCGCCGCTCTGATCGGGGACCGGATGGTGCGCGCAATGGCTATGGCCCCGGTGCGTGGACTGGGCCTTGGCATGCCAGTCCGCGCCACAGGTGGACCGATCATGGTGCCAGTGGGTGAGGCTGTGCTTGGCCGGATGCTTGACGTGTTCGGCGCGCCGATTGACGGCCGACCTGCTCCGATCGTAACTGAGCACCGCACGATCCATCAGAGCCCACCCAAATTGAGCGACCGGGTGCTCCACACCCAGATTCTGGAGACCGGCATCAAGGCCATTGATCTCCTGGCACCGATCGAACGGGGTGGAAAGACCGGACTGTTCGGTGGCGCAGGGGTCGGCAAGACCGTTCTTATCACGGAACTGATAAACAACACCGTCGAGCATCATAAGGGCGTGAGCCTGTTTTGCGGTATCGGCGAACGCTCACGCGAGGCCGAGGAACTCTACCGCGAAATGGGCGAGGCGGGGGTTCGTGACAAGACCGTGATGTTGTTTGGCCAGATGAACGAGGCCCCCGGCGTGCGTTTTCTGGTGGGGAAGACCGCCCTGACCATGGCTGAATATTTTCGCGATGACAAAGGTCAGGACGTGCTGCTCCTGATCGATAACATCTTCCGCTTCGTACAGGCCGGATCTGAGGTGTCTGGCCTGATGGGACGGATGCCGTCGCGCGTGGGCTATCAGCCAACACTGGCCACCGAACTTGCCGGTTTGGAGGAACGCATCACCTCGACCAAGCGGGGTGCAATCACATCGATTCAGGCTGTTTACGTGCCAGCGGATGATTTCACAGACCCTGCTGCAGCGCATATTTTTTCACATTTGTCGGCGTCGGTGGTTCTGTCGCGCAAACGGGCCAGCGAAGGGCTCTATCCGGCGGTTGATCCGTTGGCTTGTGCCTCGGTCATGCTGACGCCTTCGGTGGTCGGCCAGAGACATTACGACATCGCCCGCGCCGTGCGCCGGACTCTGGCTGATTACGAGGAACTGCGCGACATCATCGCGATGTTGGGGCTGGAAGAGCTATCGTCTGCGGATCGGGCGACAGTTGCGCGTGCCCGTCGGTTGGAACGGTTTTTGACGCAACCTTTTGTCACCACCGAATCCTTTAGCGGGACTAAAGGCAAGCTGGTGCCGATCGAAGACACGTTGAGCGGATGTGAGACAATCCTCAACCAGACCCAATTCGATTTGCCGGAGAGTGCCTATTACATGATCGGCAGCCTGGATGAGTTGGGGACAGCGCCATGAGCATGGCACAGGATATGAGCGTTACCCTTCGCCTGCCGACCCGGACATTGTATGAAGGGCGTGCCGAGCGGATCACGGCAGTGGCATCTGATGGTGCTTTCGGGATATTGCCGAACCATGTCGACTTTGTCACTGCGCTTGTGCCCTCCGTGTTCACCCTTCGTCTGGCGGACGGATCAGAGGTGATATTCGGTCTGGATGAGGGACTTTTGGTCAAGAAAGGCCACGACGTTGACGTTGTCGCCTTGCGTGGTGTGCGCGGCGACGATTTGAGCACGTTGAAGGACACTGTGACGGCCAGCTTCATTCAGATGGATGAAGATGAACGACAGGCGCGCTCAGCCCTGTCGCGGCTGGAGGCGAACATGGTTCGCCGGTTTGCAGAACTGCAAAGGCCAATTTTATGACCCGTGATACGGACAAACTGGCTGAAGAGATAGCGCGCCAGGCCGAACGCATGAAATTCACGCGGGAAAACCCTGGTCCAAGTCCTTTGCGTGGCATCGGCACTTTCGGGATGATCGGCTGGTCGATTGCCGTGCCAACGGTCGGTGGCGCGTTTTTGGGGCACTGGCTCGACCGTGTCGCTCCGCAAGCTTTTCCGTGGACGATAGCCTTGATCCTCGGTGGCGTGGTACTGGGCGGCTTTATCGCAGCGGCATGGATTAACAAGGAAGGAGGCGGCAAATGATGTCTTTTGATTGGACCGCAGTGGCTTTGGGACTGGCGATTGGCACCGCAATGAGTGTGCTGTTTTTCGCAGGTCTTGGACTGGGGATGCAGATTGCTCTGCGTTCCGCCAGGCCCGTTGCCCTGTTGTTGGTAAGCGCCATAGTCCGGATGGCTGTTCTTTTGGGCGTTGGCTTTCTGGTTGTGGGGCAGGCTGGGCCATGGTCCCTTTTGGGATACGCTTCCGCGTTTCTGATCGTGCGCTTCATAACGACGACAGTCGCGCGCATCAGCGCACCAATCGGTGATGCGCAATGAACCTGTCTCCTGATCAAACCGTGATTTGGAATGCATGGGGCTTCCCGATAAATGCGACGATCTTCTACACCTGGATTGTCATGGCTTTGCTGACGATCGCTTCCATCCTGTTCACCCGAAACCTGCGTCCGGATGTGCCGCCGAACCGCTGGCGGACAACTCTGGAAGTCATCGTACAGGGCGTTCAATCCCAAATCGCGGAAGTCGCGGGGCGTTCGGAGCGCCACCTGCTGTATTATGCTGGCACACTCTTTCTGTTTGTCGCGACATCAAACCTGTTGCTGGTCATACCGGGGTTCGAGCCGCCGACCGCCTCTCTGTCGACGACCACGGCGCTGGCGTTGTCGGTTCTGATCGCAGTGCCGCTTTTCGGGATTTCCAGCCGGGGTCTGGGTGGTTATCTCAAAACCTACCTGGAACCCTCCTTCATCATGCTTCCGTTCAACATCATCTCGGAGTTTTCACGTGGGATATCGCTCGCCATCCGTCTTTACGGAAACATCATGAGCGGTGCTGTGATCGCGGCAATCCTGCTCGGCGTCGCGCCGTTCTTCTTTCCGGTGGTGATGGACGTTCTTGGCCTGCTGACCGGCCTGATACAGGCCTACATCTTCGCAATTCTGGCGACCGTTTACATCTCCAGTGCCACTGCTTCACCCTCTATGCCAAAAAAGGAAAGCCAATGACAGAACTAGCCATCATCGCAGCCGTCTCGATCTTCACCGCTGGCCTGACCGTCTCATTTGGAGCTATTGGTCCTGCCCTTGGAGAAGGGCGTGCCGCTGCAACTGCGTTGAGCGCCATCGCCCAGCAACCTGATGCTGCCTCGACCATTTCGCGCACTCTGTTTGTCAGCCTTGCGATGATCGAGTCGACAGCGATCTATTGCTTCGTCGTAGCCATGATCCTGATTTTTGCAAATCCGTTCTGGATTGCAGCGCTGGAAGTGGCCAAGGCGGCAGGTAGCTGATTTATGTCGATTGACTGGATCACTGTCGCCGCACAGATCGCCAATTTTCTGGTGCTGGTCTGGCTATTGAAGCGGTTTCTCTACCGTCCCATTCTGGATGGCATTGATGCGCGTGAGACCGAAATCAAGGAGCGGATGCAAAAAGCGGTCCATGCCAGGGAACAGGCGGAAGAAACCGAACGGGCCTACCACGAGAAGGTGCAGGCCCTGAATGTCGCGCAATCGGAGATGACGGAAACGATCCGCAAGACTGCCGAGAAACAGCGTGATGTCCTGTTGGCTGAGGCGCAACAAAAACTGGAGCGCGAACATGCAAGCTGGCAGACGCATCTGGACGCTGAAGCGCGCAAATACATAAATCGGATGCACAGCGCCGGTGCCGGGGCTCTGTTGTCGCTGACCCGCAAGGCATTGGGCGATCTGTCCGACGAAACGCTGGAAGCACGCATGGCGCGCCATCTGATCAAGAAAATCAAACCGATGGCGCCCGATCTGCGCCGTGCGGCGGGACAGGCCTCAGTGGCCATCGTAACATCGCATGAAGCGTTGCCTGCACCTGTCGAAGAGGAATTGACCTCGGAACTGCGAAATTTGTTTCCTCAGATATCCCTGCAGTTTGAGACAGACACAAATCAGGCTCCGGGGCTTGTTCTTCGGGTTGGCGGGGCGCAGTTGGCGTGGACTGTCGATTCCTACATCGATGGGCTCGACGCATTGATCGAAGAGCAATTGGCTGCAGGCAGTGACAACAGGGTGCAATCCCATGAGCGGTGAAGACATTCAAACCGAACAATCACCGGAGACCGTTCTCAATATTCTTCTCAACGCGTCGTCACCGGCCCCGCATCTCAGTGAGATTGGAACGGTTGCCGAAATTGCCGACGGGATCGCTATCGTCGCGGGACTGGAGCAGGCGTTGTCAGACGAGTTGCTGCAATTTGCGAGTGGTGTGCAGGGCATTGTTCTCGATCTTGAGCCGGGACGTCTCGGCGTGGTTTTGCTGGGACCGTTCGATCGTGTCACGATTGGTGAGAGTGTGATGCGCACCCACAAGGTCGTCAGCACCAAGGTTGGCGAGGCCTTGTTGGGGCGCGTCGTTGATGCCCTTGGCAATCCACTTGATGACAAGGGCCCGATCCGAGGGCAAGCCGTCAAACCTGTGGAAGCGGAAGCACCCAAAATCCTTGACCGGCAGGCCATTTCACGGCCGCTGGCAACGGGAATCAAGGTGATAGATGCGGCTGTGCCTATTGGATTGGGGCAACGCCAATTGATTATTGGCGACAGGCAAACCGGCAAGACATCATTGGCTGTCGATGCGATCCTTAATCAGAAAAATACCGATTTGATCTGCATTTACTGCGCTATCGGGCAGCGCGGTGATGCAGTGGCGAAGGTGATCGGAGCGATTCAGGAAGGCGGCATGACGAAGCGGACGATTGTTCTGGCCGCAGGCGATGAAGACGCGGCCGGTCTGGCCTATGTGGCGCCTTATGCCGCATTGACGATGGCCGAGTATTTTGCGGGTCAATCGAAAGACGTATTGGTGATCCTGGATGACCTCACGCATCATGCAAGATCTTACCGCGAGTTGTCTTTGCTGCTGCGTCGCCCACCGGGGCGCGAGGCCTTTCCCGGTGACATCTTTTACATTCATGCGCGATTGCTTGAGCGGGCAGGGCAGTTCACCGCAGCTGCTGGCGGCGGGGCGATCACCGTGTTACCCGTGGTTGAGACGCAGGCCGAAAATCTGTCTGCATATATTCCGACAAATCTGATCTCGATCACGGATGGGCAGATTTACCTGTCGCCCAGGCTGGTGCGCAAAAACCAGTTTCCGGCGGTCGATCTGGGCGTCTCTGTCAGCCGTGTCGGGGGCAAGGCGCAAACCAAGGCGTTCCGTTCTGTGGCCGGAAATTTGCGCGTCACCCTGTCGCAATTCGAGGAGCTGGAAGATTTCGCTCGCTTTGGTACCCGTTTGGACGATGCGACGCGTCAACGCCTGACACGGGGGGCTGCTGTGCGTACGGCGTTGCGGCAAGCCGAACGGGACCCGATGCCCGCCGTCGAGCAACTCGCCGTTCTCGTTGCGGCGATGGACGGACGCTTTGACGGACTGAACGAGTCTGAAATGCTGACCGTGATGGCCGCACTCCGGACCGCTGCCGAACTTGAATTTGGTGATTTGGCAAAGCGTATCGATCAAAATGACCCACTGACCGATGAGGACCGGAGCCGGATGCTGGAACTGGGGCGCATTGCGCGTGAAGGACTTGGAGGCGACAATGACGCAAACGCTTGAAGTCCTGTCGCGCCGCACTGCCAGCATGCAGAGCATCCGAAGCATCGTTCATACCATGAAGACCCTGTCGGTGATCAATTCAGCGCCTTATGAGCATGCTGCTCGCGCAATCGAAGCTTATCATGACACTGTTCTTGATGGCCTCCATGCCTTCCTCAGCCAGATTGGTCCGTATCAGGCCAATTCATCTGCTGTCGCGACCAAAGTCATGATTGTGTTTGGATCGGATCACGGATTATGCGGAAACTATAATGAGGTCCTTGCAGGCCACGTCGCGGAACAACTCGCCGATGCGTTGGGAGAGGCCACTGTCTTGTGTATCGGAGCGCAGATGGCGGACGCCTTGCGGGATCAGGGCATTGTGCCGGGAACGACGTTCTTTCCTCCAGCATCTGTGGACGGGATTGGCCGGCTTGCCAATCTGCTGACGCGACATCTTGACGAATTGCAGCGCAACCAAAATACGGGCGAGATGGCTGTCTCGCTTGCCTATTTCACGCGTCACGGGGACAAGGGCCAACGCCCGGAGGTGATGGCTCTGTTGCCGCTCAGCGAGGATCTTGTACATGAATTACAGGATAAACCCTGGGTGTCGCGCAGCCTGCCGTGTTTCTCGTTGCCACCGCCCAAGCTTTTTCAGGCACTGATCCGGGGGCATCTGTTTGCCAGTCTGTTCCGGGCATCCGCTGAAGCGCTTGTGACCGAAAACGCGGCGCGTCTGGCCCTGATGCAACAGGCGGAGCAATCGGTCGATGACAGATTGGAGGATTTGACCTCTGAGACACGCTCGGTGCGTCAGAGCGAAATCACGACCGAACTGCTTGATGTGATCATTGGGTTCGAAGCGTTGAAGAAAAAATCAAAACCTCACCACGGAGCAACTCCCCGAGAGGTGTAAGAGAATTCATCTTTCCGCAATTCAGTGGAAAACGACATGAAGTAGCTCGTCACGACTTTACGGACGATCACCTGAGCCAGAACAACTGGAGAGCTTGGAGCCTGTGAGTGGTGTTCTGCCTCTTTCCACACGGCTTGGAACGTTGAAAAGAGGCTGCTTGAGACTGAAATTTCGGTGTCGACGAAATGGCATGCGACGGGAGCTTGATAGAACAAAGCGGATGGAACGGCTAATGTATCAGCCGGTATTTCTCTGGCGTTGCCATTTCAATGACGCCACGATTTTTCAGATCGCCAAAGGCACGACTGACCGTTTCTGTCGTCATGCCCAAGTGATCGGCAATATCTCGTCGGCACATCGGCAGGACAATGAATCCCAGACTGGATCTCGAGGCTGCGAAATCCTTCAGGAATCCCAACAGGCGCTCGGGCGCTTTCTGGTAAACCAGAGAAAAAAGTTGCTGTTCACGCTGCACCAACAAATCTCGCATCAGCGTTCTCAGCTCTTCACGCAACGTAATATTCACCGCTAGCACTTGCTCCAGAACCAATCGTGAAACTGATTTCAAAATGACGTGATCAATGGCTTCAGCAGTGAAGTGCCAGGTATCAAGATCTGAAACTCCGAGATAGTCGCCCTTCTTTGCAAAAGAGAATATCTGCCGCTCTCCGTCTGCTTTGATTGTACAGAGGCGTACCGTACCGGACACAATTCGATACACAGCATCTGCGGGGTCTCCATGGAGAAGAATTGTGCTTCCTGGCTGGTGATGCTGCTCGAATGAGGAGGTGTGAAACAGCGCGTCCAGATGCGTTTGCTCTTTTGGGATTTCGCGTGGCTTTATGGCAGCTTTTGACTTGATTTCCTCGTCGTACAACGTTCGGATATGTCTTTGCTGAGGCGGTAGGGCGGGTACAAATTGTTCACTACCTGGTGCGAATTGTCCTTTTTCGAAGGTGGGTGAGGAACAGTGTTTTCTCAGTGATGTCATAGAGAAGCTCCAGTGTCAGGTCGCTCGTGTCCCGGTCAGTGACTCTCACTGGTACCAAGGGATATGGCCTGTTTTCTTTGAAACAGCTGGCCGGAATGTGCCGCGCAAAACAGAATTGTGTAATCAACCACAAGTCATAGATAGCAGGACGGCACTATCGGTCTTTGATCTCTGTCAATCGGGCGTACTTAGTTCATGCCAAGATCGAGCAAAATCCAATTATTCTGTGGTCCATCTTACCGAGTGCGAACAGCACGCAATCGTTGGGCCAGACTCAATTGATATTCAGCTTTCAATTTTGATGACCGAAGAGATATGAACGATTATCACTGCAATGGTGGCGAATTGAGGGCCTGCAGCCGGGCAAGGGAGGACTTGGTCGCGTTGGCTGTGACAGTTTGCTTGTTGGTGCACGGGGGCTTGTGGTGTTTGCGCTCTGCAGGTCGCTGCCTGAGAAGGTTTCCCAACTCAAACACCATTCGCATTTTGGTCGCTCATATGCAGACTAAAGCTGTCATTTCGCCGGGCAATGATCTTCATCTGATGAATGACGATTCGGCCTAGTGCAGGTCATTTCCCAATTGACCAAAACGGCCTTCTGCCCATTTTGAAAAGCGCAAGACCGGATAGCAATACAGGAAATAAAAGAAGGCGATCAGCAGATAGATGAACATGATGTCACCTGGCATGCGCATGATTGCAACTTCGCCCTGACGGGTCAACTCAGCGATGCCAATGACAGATAGGACTGCGGTACTCTTGATGACAATCACATAGACGCTGGCCATCGGTGGTATGGTCAGTTTCAGAGCCTGCGGAATGATGACATTGCGATAGGTCTGGGTTTTTGACATGCCGACTGAGCGAGCCGCTTCGCTTTGTCCATTAGGCACTGCAAATATCGCAGAAGCCACAATTTCCGTCACATAGCTTGACGTATAGAGCGATAGCGACACGATTGCGGCTGTGTAGCTGTCGAATGAGAGCCATGCGATGCCAAGCGATGGCAGCACAAAATAAATGATATACAACTGCACAAGGTAGGGTGATCCGCGCAATATGTGGAGGTATGCGTTGATGCATTTTTCCAGCACAACGTTACCAAGCGTCTTTCCGATACCCAGCGTAAAGCCGATCAGTGATCCGAACAGGATTGAGATCATCGATATCTGAAATGTGACCCAAAGCCCTTTTATCAGGAAGGGCCAAAGGCTCTGAACAATTGAGAGTTTATCTGCGATCATTTCCACATCAACTCTCCTCAGTTGGCTTTCCAGGCGTTACCGCCCAACTTGTTTTGTGCCATGCCCGACAGGACCAGCATCAATGCGTAGATACCAAGATAGCACACTGCGGTTGTGACGTAGCTTTCAGTCGCAATCACTGTCTCCGAGAACATCTGCAACCCGGCACCCATCAGTTCAAACACGGCAATAATCGACAACAGGGATGTATCCTTGATCAACACAGCGGTTTGGCCCAGCAAAGGGGGCATCACATTGGCCAGAGCTTGCGGCAGAGTGACGTTCATCAACGTTTGTCGCGGCGTCATGCCAACGGATAGCGCGCCTTCGATCTGACCGCGATTGACTGATTCAATGCCGGCCCGGATGATTTCGCCCATATAGGGAGCAGTGTGGATTGTAAGGGCAATGATGCCGGTTTGTGTCTCGTCAAAGAAATCGCCATAGCCACGGGGCAGAAGGGAAGGAAGGCCATAATATACGAGATAAATCTGAATGAGCAGCGGTGTCGATCGAATGAATTGGATATAGGCCGCAACGGGTCGCCAGATCAGCGGGTTGCTGGACATGCGTGCGAGCGCGACAAAGGTTCCGATTATCAGTGCCAGAAACAGGCAAAGTGCTGATATCCAGAGCGTCTGGCCAACACCAGCAATGAAGACATCTGCATAATTTCCGACAATCCGAAAATTAAAATAGTTCTGAAGCCAATCCATAATCTATCCGAGGGCGTTGACGCGCAGCCCAATGCGGCGGGGCAGTCCGGGGCACCTGAGGCGCCCCGGAGCGGTAGTCATATGATTTTCTTACTTGTGGTCAGCTTCCCAAGCAGTGGAATTCCACCAGTACTCAAGCTTCTCGTCAAGACGGCCATCGGCACGGATGAGACGCATATAATTGTTGAGCGCCAGCAGCAGATGCATGGAGTCAGGACGTGTTGCAAAGCCCAGAGGCTCCTGTGCAAGAAGGCCGTCCAGAACCAGGATCTCGTCAATGGAGCTTTTGAAGCCGGCAATGGTTGCCTTGTCAGAAAGACCGGCTTTTGCACGGCCTGAAACAACAGCCTGAACCACCTGAGCGGTGCCGCCTGCAAATTCCTTCAACTCAGCGTTTGGCAGCCTCTTGCGTGCTGTATCAGCCCAGGAAGATGCCTGTGTGGCGCCAACGGATACGCCCTCTGCATTCAGCTCTTGCCAATTTGTGTAGCCGGAATCTTTCAAAGCAAAAGCAATGGTCTCTGAAAAGAAGACAGGCTCGGTGAACACAATTTGCATGTGGCGTTTTGCTGTTGGTGTCATGTCAGCAGCAATGAAATCCGCTTTGCCCGATGACAGAGCAGGGATCAAACCCTTCCAGTCATAATCCTGAACGATCAGTTTGACTTCCATGTCGTCGGCCATCATCTGGGCGAGTTCAATGGCAAAGCCGGTGCGCTCACCGTTTTTATCGACGAAGCTCACGGGTGGACCCTGAGTCTGCACGGCGATGGTCATTTCACCTGTCCGTACAATCTTTTCCATTGTGGATTCGGCCCACGATGCTGTTGATGTCAATGCAAGCAGTGCTGCACTGACGGTCGTTGTAATGAGTGTTGTCAGTTTCATTTTCTGATGTTCTCCACTTTGGTTTCTAGATTTTTGATCGTTACTTCATGATCCAGACACAATCGCTTAATATAGCTTATGCACTGTATTGCCAGATCATGTCCCCCTCACGAACCTGCATTATAGCTTAGAGAATCTGCCGAAGGAAATCCTGCGCGCGGTCGGATTGCGGGTTGTCAAAGAAATCATCGGGATTGTTTTCTTCTATGATCGCGCCTTCATCCATAAAAATTACGCGATGAGCGGCTTCCCGTGCAAACCCCATTTCATGTGTGACAACTGCCATTGTCATGCCATCCGCTGCAAGGCCGCGCATCAGTTCAAGAACGCCGCCAACCGTTTCCGGGTCCAGCGCTGACGTTGCTTCATCGAACAGCATGACTTTCGGTTTCATGGCCAGTGAGCGGGCAATTGCCACACGTTGCTGCTGGCCACCTGACAGCATGGATGGATAATTATTGGCGCGGTCGGGAATGCCGACCTTTTCCAGCAGGTCATTTGCAATTTCTTCCGCTTCCTTGCGGCTGCGCTTCGCCACAATTATCTGCGGCATGACAATGTTTTCCATCGCTGTCTTGTGCTGGAACAGATTGAAATGCTGAAAGACCATGCCAACTTCTGCGCGCAGGGCATTTATGTTGGTTTTCTTGGCTGTAACGTTTACGCCGTCAACGGTAATTGTGCCGCTGTCGATTTCGTTCAATCTGTTGATGGAACGCAGTAGCGTTGACTTGCCAGAGCCGGACGGACCAATGATGACCACAACTTCACCCCGGTCAATGTGGTTTGTCACATTGTCCAATGCCCGAACCGGTTCGGGGCGCGACTTGAGATGGTAGGTCTTGCAGACCTTGTCGATCACAATCATCGGATTATTCATATGGCACGTCCCTCCAGACCGGTTAGGCGGCCACTGAAACAAAACTCGACGGGACCCGTCAAGACTGCGTTGTTGTTTTCTTCAAGGACCACATTAACCGAACCGGCTAACATTTCCACATTTATCTCTTTTTTATCCGTCAGCCCCAACAATTGCGCCGCGCGTGCTGCGACGCAGGCTCCAGATCCGCAGGCTTGTGTCAGAATGCCCGGTCGCTCGAAAACAGACAGACGAAGACGTCCATCGCCCATTATCTGCGCAACACCAACATTGACCTTTTGCGGGAAGAGTGGATCATTCTGGATGGGTGGAGCCAGGTCTGCCACATTGATATGATCCAGATCATCAACGAAGAAGGTGATATGCGGATTGCCGATGCTGAGCGCAACACCATTCGTCAGAGGGCCGTTGCTGACGGGCACATGGAGCGTATCCACTTCCCGTGCCAGGGGAATTGATTTCCAGTGCGTTGAAATCTGCCCCATTTCCACGCTCACCTGTCGGTCTCCACGACGCCAGCAGCGCAGCGGACCGACTACAGTTTCAAGCAGAAGTTCATCCAAGCCGGTTTCTTCCAGCATGAGCCATGCAAAGCATCTTGTGGCATTGCCGCAAGCTTCCGCATCCTGTCCATCGATGTTGATGATGCGCATGAAGGCATAGGCGCCACTGGCAGCGCCAAATGATGTTGGCGGTTCGATGATCAGAAGCTGATCTCCACCCACGCCCGTGTTCACATCGCAGATCTGAATTGTCTCATTTATGGTTGGTACATAAGGAAATTTGCGGCCGTCAACGATGACAAAATGATTGTGCAATCCCTGCATCTTCACAAAGTCCCGTCCTGATGACGGGATTATGTGTGACCAGTTTCTGGATTGTATCGGAGAGGAACTTGCTTGCATTGAACCGTTTGAAACCTAGGTGGGGTTAAACTGTGAACCCTGAGCAACGGATATGCAAGTTTTTGAGTGGAGCCTCACGGTCTGCTGGATTTGTGCAGTGCTGTGAGGCTCCCAGATGATTTGTGAATTATCGTCAGTTCAAAAGTGTTTCAGCTGGTACATATTCATAGCCCAGTGATTGGGCGACGGGCTCGCAAGTGACCTTGCCGTTGCAGACATTCAAACCGTTGCGCAGATGCGCGTCCTTGGACAAGGCAGCTTTCCATCCCAGATTTGCGATCCGCAATGCGTGGGGCAGGGTGGTGTTATTGAGCGCGTAGGTTGAGGTCCGGGCAACACCGCCTGGCATGTTGGCGACGCAGTAATGGACGATGCCATCAACCACATAGGTCGGCTCGGCATGTGTTGTTGCCTTTGAAGTTTCAAAACAGCCGCCCTGATCAATCGCGACATCGACCAGCACCGCACCGTTCTTCATGGTGCCAAGCATTTCACGGGTTACCAGTTTCGGTGCCGCTGCGCCTGGAACCAGAACCGCACCGATGACCAGATCGGCCTCGGCAACGCTGGTGGCCAGATTGGCGCGGTTTGAATAGAGCGTTTTGACGCGAGAGCCGAAATGCGCATCGAGGCGCTCAAGAGCTTCCGGACTACGATCCAGAATGGTGACATCGGCACCAAGGCCAACAGCCATCTGCGCGGCGTTGTATCCGACCACACCACCGCCGATGATCAACACATTGGCCGGTGCAACACCCGGAACGCCGCCCAGCAGAATACCGCAGCCGCCGTGAGATTTCTCCAACGCTGTGGCGCCGGCCTGGATCGACATGCGCCCGGCCACCTGGCTCATTGGTTTCAGCAATGGCAATCCGCCATTGCGATCCGTGACTGTTTCATAGGCGATGCAAACGGCACCAGATTTAACCAGGTCTCTGGTCTGGTCAGGGTCTGGCGCAAGATGCAGATAGGTATAGAGGATCTGGCCTTTGCGCAGTTGGGCGCGCTCACTGGCCTGAGGTTCCTTGACCTTTACAACCATGTCGCATTCCGCAAAAATTTCAGCCGCTGTGTCGACGATCCGGGCGCCGGCATCCACATAATCCTGATCCAGAGCGCCAATACCGCTTCCAGCTTCTGTTTCGACCAGAACTTCATGCTGATGAGCCACCAGTTCCGTAACACTTTCCGGTGTCAGGCCGACGCGATATTCATGGTTTTTGATTTCTTTAGGTGTCCCGATACGCATTGTTTTTTCCCAACGCCATGAGAGGTCTATTCTCTGACAGGATTGTTTCACAATTCAGGCGAGAGTTTTTGCGGAATATTGTAGGAATTAATCGATTTTTTTGCCTATAATTCGAATTAGTATATAATTCTTCGGAGAAAATGGCATGGATCGGATTGATGGCAGTATATTGCGGCACCTTCAAAGAAACTCTGCCATACCTGTGTCCGAACTCGCCAACGATGTTGGTCTGTCTGCTTCTGCCTGTCATCGCAGGATCAAATTGCTTGAGGATGATGGCGTCATTGAAGGGTATGCAGCCCGCATTGATCGGGCAAAACTGGGCCTCAAAATCATGGTGTTTGTCGAAATAGCACTCACATCACAAAGCCAGGATGTGCTCAATGCTTTCGAGCAGGCTGTGCTGCGCTTTGAAGACATTCTTGAATGTCATCTGACCACCGGTGATGCGGATTATCTGCTCAGAATTGCGGCCCGTGATGTGGCTGATTATGACGGGATCCATCGCAATTGTCTTGCGAAGCTTCCCGGTGTGTCGAGCATGCAAACGAGCTTCATCCTGCGCTCGATCAAAGGTACTCAGGAATTCCCGGTTCGTATCTAACGTTTGAATATTGCGGCGTTGAAACTGTGCCTTATGGATCGACGATTTGAGCGCATGTCACGGCAATCAAATTGTAGACATCATCTGTATCGCAGCCACGGGACAAATCATTGGCAGGGTTTGCAAGTCCCTGTAAAATCGGTCCGATTGCCTCTGCGCCGCCGATGCGTTGGGCAATCTTATAGCCGATATTTGCCGCTTCCAGATTCGGGAAGATGAAGATGTTGGCATCGCCCTGAATAGTGGCATCGGGAGCCTTTGCTGCGGCGACTTCCGGCACAAAGGCGGCATCAAACTGCATCTCGCCCGAGATTTTCAAATTCGGCGCGCGTGATTGCACCAGTTTGGTCGCTGCGACCACCGCATCGACTTTTGGATCGGTTGCGCTGCCATATGTGGAAAAACTCAACATGGCGACACGTGGCTCCACACCGATCAACCGTTGAAAGGATGCAGCCGAGGCAACTGCAATTGACGCCAGTTGGTCCACATTTGGTGCGATACTGAGGCCACCATCAGCAAATACAAAAATGCCTTTCCTGGCGTGGTGCGGTTTGTTCAGAATCATCAGAAAGAAGCTTGAAACCAAGTCTGTATCTGGCGCAGTGCCGATGATTTGCAAGGCAGCGCGGACGGTATCGGCCGTGGTTGTTATTGCACCGGCTATGGTTCCGTCCGCATGGTGTTCGCGAACCATCATGGCAGCGAAAGCAAGCGGGTTCAGCACAGTCTTGGCAGCTTGCTGCTGCGTGACGCCCTTATGCTGGCGCAGTTTGTAGTACTTCTCTGCGAAGATGCTGATTAACTCGGATTTGTTCGGATCAATGATGGACAGACCGTCCGGCATGGTGCTTGGAAAACCGGCGCTTTTTTGAATTCGTTCCTGATTGCCAATCAATGTGATGCGGGCGAGGCCATCTTCAACCGCGCGCAGAGCGCCGGACTGGATGCGACCATCTTCGCCTTCGGCCAGCACAATGTGACGGCGGGTTTCATGAGCGGCCCGGAAAATGGCCTCCATTGGATTTTCCATTGAAACACAAATCCTTGAGGGGTTTTTTGGGTCAGTGGGATTTGTATCCCGAGGAGGCTTTGGTTGATAAGACCAGCGCATTGCCTTTTTGCATGCGCTGGTCTGTTTGCGTCCGTCTTGTTGAAGCGGAGTGTTGGTTATGCGCCGGTCTGCGGACGCATGTCAGCGGGATCAATACCGGCAACCGAAACAGGTTTCTTCATGGCGTCGCGGCGGAACGGCTCACCCAGTTCCTGATTCAGAACCACTTCGATCAGCGTTGTGATCTTGTCTTCCATCTGTTCCTTGACGGCCGTGTTCAGAGCGTCAGTCAACGCGTCCATGGTGGTGACCTGAACACCTTTCAATCCGCAACCTTCTGCAACCTTCGCGTATTTCACGCCCAGATTCAGTTCTGTTCCGACAAAGTTATCTTCATACCAAAGAGTGGTGTTTCGCTTTTCAGCACCCCATTGGTAATTGCGGAAAACGATCATGGTCACAGCTGGCCAGTCATTGCGACCACAGGCTGTCAATTCATTCATCGAAATGCCAAAGGCACCATCGCCGGCAAATCCGACAACCGGCACATCCGGGCAGCCGATCTTGGCACCCAAAATAGATGGGAAGCCGTAGCCACAAGGTCCAAACAGGCCTGGTGCCAGATATTTACGGCCTTGTTCGAAGGTCGGATAGGCGTTGCCAATGGCACAATTGTTGCCGATGTCCGACGATATGATGGCGTCTTTTGGCAGTGCTGCCTGGATCGCACGCCAGGCCATGCGTGGAGACATGCGTTCCGGCTCGCGATTGCGTGCACGCTCGTTCCATGTTGTGCCGGGATCATCATCTTCATGATCCATGGAGCTCAATTGCTGCAGCCATGCTGATTTGATCTGGTGAATCTGCGATTCACGCTGCTTGCGGTCGTGATTGCCAGCATCGTCCGACAATTGTGCCAGCAATTGTTGTGCAACCAGCTTTGCATCGCCCTGAATGCCGACGGTGACTTTCTTGGTCAGGCCGATACGGTCTGAATTCATATCGACCTGGATGACCTTGGCATCTTTCGGCCAATAGTCGATGCCGTAACCGGGCAGGGTGGAGAACGGGTTGAGGCGTGTCCCCAGTGCCAGCACCACATCAGCTTTGGAAATCAGTTCCATCGCAGCTTTCGACCCATTGTAGCCAAGCGGTCCGACAAAGAGGGGGTGACTTCCGGGAAATGCGTCATTGTGCTGATAGCCGCAGCAGACCGGGGCGCTGAGGCGTTCTGCCAAAGCTGCGGACGCTGGAATGGCACCAGACAGGATCACACCGGCGCCGTTGAGAACGACCGGGAATTTTGCTCCCGAGAGCAGTTTCGCGGCTTCGGCAATGGCTTCACTGCCGCCAGAAGGACGCTCAAGGCGGACGATCTGTGGCAATTCGATATCGATGACCTGCGTCCAGTAATCACGCGGGACGTTGATTTGGGCCGGAGCTGATCCGCGCCAGGCTTTTTCGATGACGCGGTTGAGAACTTCTGCCATGCGGGATGGATCGCGCACTTCTTCCTGATAGCAAACCATGTCTTCAAACAGTTTCATCTGTTCGATTTCCTGAAAGCCACCCTGACCAATGGTCTTATTGGCTGCCTGTGGTGTGACCAGCAGAAGTGGTGTGTGGTTCCAATAGGCGGTTTTCACAGGGGTCACGAAATTGGTGATGCCGGGGCCGTTTTGAGCAATCGCCATGCTCATTTTGCCGGTTGACCGTGTGTAACCATCTGCGGTCATGCCGGCATTGGTTTCATGAGCACAATCCCAGAACTTAATTCCCGCCTGGGGGAACAAATCCGAGATTGGCATCATCGCGGAACCGATAATGCCAAAAGCGTGTTCAATGCCGTGCATCTGCAAGACTTTTACAAATGCCTCTTCGGTTGTCATTTTCATGGCAGTGTCCTTTCACCAAACCCTGAGCCGCATGAACAACATGCGGTTTTATTATTGTTTTTACGAGATCCTAGAGGCTCCGTCTGTCCTCTAGGATCAAATCACTTGCTTTCTCGCCAATCATAATGGCTGGCGCATTCGTGTTGCCGGATATTATTTCCGGCATGATGGAGCAATCCGCGACGCGCAATCCCTCTATTCCGTGTACCCGCAACCGTTCATCCACCACTGCCTGCTCATCGGAACCCATTTTGCAGGTGCCTGTCGGGTGGTAGATCGTGGTTGCGGTGTTGCGAATCCATTCCAGAATTTCTGCATCATCCTGATGCGCTGCTTTCGGTGAGTGCAAGCTGGCAATTTTGCTGTCCAACGGCTTCTGTCTGGCGATCCTTTGGGCAATCTTTACACCCTCGATAATCGTGTCGCAGTCCGTTTTCGTCGACAAATAGTTTGGATGAATCGTTGGATATCCGGATGGATCGCTGGTGTTCAGGCGTATTTCTCCTCGGCTTTCAGGTCTTAGCTGGCACACTGACATGGTGAAGGCCGAAAATGGATGCACGCCTTCACCGGGACTGTCAGCAGACCATGGCTGAATGTGAAACTGGATGTCGGGTGTTTCCAGTTCCTCTCTGGTTTTCATGAACCCAGTAGCAAGGCTGGCGGCCATGGTCATGGGTCCAGCTCTGAACAAAACGTATTTCAGAGCAATTCGGGCCTGATCAAACAGGCTGCGCACTTCGTCGTTCAATGTCGGTTCGTTACATTTGTAGACCAGACGCGCCTGCAGATGATCCTGGAGGTTCTTGCCAACGCCGGGCAGGTCGGCGACCACATCGATATTGGCCGCTTTCAACTGCTCGGCTTCGCCAATGCCTGACTGCATCAACAATTGCGGTGAGCCGATCGTGCCGGACGACATGATGACTTCGTGGCGGATTTTGACCGTCTGTTCGATGCCTTGCGCGTTCTTGAAGACCACGCCTGTCACACGCTGGTTTTCAAGAGTCAGGCGTTGCACATTTGCGCGCGTGATGATTTGCAGGTTGTCGCGTGACTTTACAGGATTGAGATAGGCAACAGCAGCGCTGCAGCGGCGACCGTTGCGTGTGGTCAGCTGGAAATAGCCAACGCCTTCCTGCTTCGCGCCATTATAGTCGTCATTATAGGCGTAACCTTCATTCTGGGCTGCTGCGACCCAGGCATCGCAGATCGGACGGTTGATGCGCATGTTGGAAACATCCAGCGGCCCACCGGTCCCATGAAAGTCGTCCGCGCCGCGTTCCTGATTTTCTGCACGTTTGAACAATGGCAGCACATCATCCCAGCCCCAGCCCGAGTTGCCCATCTGGCGCCAGCGGTCATAATCCCGCGCTTGGCCGCGCACATAGAGCAGGCCGTTGAGAGATGACGATCCCCCCAGCACCTTGCCGCGCGGCCATTCCAGCTTGCGGTCATTGAGGCCGGGATCGGGTTCGGTGGCGTAGCACCAGTCTACGCTGGGGTTGTGCATGGTCTTGAAATAGCCAACAGGAATGTGAATCCACGGGTTCCAATCCCGTCCGCCAGCTTCCAGCAGTATCACCTTGATGGATGGATCGGCGCTTAAGCGGTTGGCAATCACGCAACCGGCGGAACCAGCGCCGATAATGACATAGTCGGCCTCCAATTGGTCCATGACACCTTATCCTCCCTGGAACGCCAAATGTGACGTTCACGATTGTCTGTCAGTTACACTTCTGACTTGCTAACGACACAATAATATGTATTTTTGAGACTGCAAGTCTTAATTATTGATGTTTCTGGGAGGAACTCATGAAAGTCTCAAAGGCCCTCAGTGGTATATCTCGTCGTGACCTTTTCAAATTGTCCGGGCAATACGGCCTGACGACAACGCTCTTGGCTGCCGGTGCAATGGGAGGCGGTATCACTCTTGCATCCCTGGCCCAGGCGGCGGAGTCGACCTATACCAAGCGCTACAAGAAAGAAGCCAAGCACACGCTGAAATTCGGTGCTTCCGGTTTCAATGCACGCAATCTTCTGATCGAACGTGCCGGTGCGCTTGAATTTGCCCGTGATCTGGAAGAACGCACGGAAGGTGAAATTCGCGTTGAGTTTATTGGTGATAATCAGATCTGTGGCCAATTGTCCTGTGTCGAGAAAACCCAGTTGGGGATCGTGGATATCTATGCCGCATCGACCCAGAATTCAGCAGGTGGTGCGCCTTATCTGAATGTGCTGGATTATGCCTATATGTTCCCCGGCCGTGCATCCCAGTATCACTTCCTCTACAGCCCTGAAAGCCAACGCATTCTGCGTGATCCGCTGGAAAAACGTCATGGGTTGAAATTCCTGTTCAGCCATTGCGAATTGCGCGGCATTCAGCTGGGTTTGAAATTTGAAGACAAGCCGACTGTTACCAAGCTGGAAGAGCTGTTTGGCACCAAAAACCGTGTGACAGGTACGCAGCTTGGCCGGATCGCCATGCAGTTGCTGAACCTCAACCCTGTGCCTGTTGCCTGGGAAGAGACCCTTGATGGTTTGAAGCAGGGCCTCATCGATGGGGCGGAAACATGGGCGTCGGCCGTGGCTTATGCCAATATGTCTCCCGTGGTGTCCCAATCGGTTGATCTGAAATTCTTCTGCGGCACCGAGCATACGTCCATGTCAGCAAAAGTGTTCGACGCGATGGACGGTCATTTGCAGGACGCAATCATGGAATCGTCCTATCTGGCACAGGTTCATGTGCAAGCGGCTAACGAAGCGGCGCTGGTGAAAACCGTTGGTTTCTCCGATCCACAGCTTCCGGATACGATTTTCGTGAAGAACAATGTGCGTCCGGCCTTCCTGCCTGCCGATCAGATCAAGATGGCGGAAGAAATGTGTTCTCCGGAATTCAATCCTGAGCCATGGGCTCCTTGGCGCGAGCGTCTCAACAACTGGTCTGGCGGTATCGATACTTACGCGGATATCCACAAGGTGGCGCGTGAAGTTCCTGCTGATATGCTGCCTGAAAATGTTGAACCACGTCGTTGGTGGCGCGGTTAGGCGATCTGACTTTCAGGCGGTTTGCAGTGAAGCGCAGACCGCCTGACTGATTAACCGCGTCCAGCTTGAAGCTGGCAAACAGGGCGAGATGATTTCTGGGGAGGAAATCAGTTATGGGCTCCATTTTTGGAGATGTTGCGGCTGTTATCGCCGCAATTCTTTCAGGCGATTCCTGGACGATGAAAGAGGCGTTTGGCGGCCCCGGAATCTGGGTGGTCGGCTTGCTTGCTGTCCTGCTGGGTGCCTGGCTGTTTGCAAAACTCTATCAGGTCAGCCCCTTCATCGAGAAGCATCTGGAACGGGCGCTGATGGTGTGGAGCTATCTGCTGATCGCCGGTATCATATTCGTCGAGGTGTTCCGGCGCTTTATCCTGAATGAACAGGCCCCCTGGTCCACAACTCTGCCGCCTTATCTGTTCCTGATCATGACCTGGTTCGGCTGTGCCTATAATGTGCGCTTGCGGACCCATCTGGCGTTTTCAGAATTTCGCAGCGATATGCCTCGCATGGCACAGATGCTGTGCCTTTGGCTGGATGCCATTTTATGGATCGGGTTCTGCTGGGTTGTTGTCGTGACTTCATCGCGCGTTGTTGCGAATTCGGCGGCGAACTTTCAGATCATGCTGGGAACCGATGATGTCATGCAGTGGTGGTTCCTGCTCACTGTTCCCATCAGTTTTGTGATGCTGGCGGCACGCGCCTATCAGAACCTCAGTGAAGACATTGCCAATTTCCGGTCTGGTGAAGACCTGATTTCGACCGCTGTCATTGGCGGCGAGTGAGGAGAGTACCATGACCGACGGAACCTGGATTACGCTTATTTCAATAGGGGTTACCCTGTTTTTCATGCTGGGCGTCCCCGTATTTCTCGTCATCGCCTACTGGGTGTTGGGGTGCAGCCTCGTCATCGGGTTGCCGCTTGATAATATCGGGACTGCCTTGTCTGATGTGTTTACAGATGGCTTTGCGCTGCTGGCGATGCCGCTGTTCATCCTGACGGGCGATCTGATCAACAAATCCGGCATCGCAAGGCGGCTGTCAGACTTTGCCTATTCGTGTCTGGGTTGGTTGCGGGGCGGGTTGGCGATGGCGGCATTGGGGGCGTGTGGCCTGTTTGCGGCCATTTCTGGGTCCAATTCAGCGACCACAGCGACGATCGGCTCGATGCTGCATCCCGAGATGGTGAAGGGCGGCTATGACGAGCGCTTTTCAGCCGCGACGGCCGCCGCTGGCGGCACGGTCGGCATCATCATTCCACCATCGATTATTTTCATCATTTACGGGTTCCTGATGAACCTGCCGATTTCGGACCTGTTCATTGCCGGAATCATTCCCGGCACGCTGATGGTCGTTGGCATGCAATTTGCCTGCTGGATCATTTGTCGTCTCAATGGTTGGGGCCATATCATTCCGTTGCAATTGACCCGGGTTTTGAAAACCGCCTTTGGTGCGTGGCTCGGCTTTTTTGCGATTGGGCTCGTGCTGTACGGTATCTATACCGGCAAGTTTTCGCCAACAGAAGCTGCTGGTGTGACGGTCGGGTTCTGCATCATTGTCGGGCTTGTGTCCCTGCCGCTTTACAAGTTGATGGGATCGCGTGACGAGAGCCGTCCCCATACCGAGAAAACCTATGCTGAAATGCTTGTTGTTCAGGGCTTCAAGCTGAGCGAGATTCCCAGCATCACGCTGAGATCGGCGCAGATCACCGGCATTCTGGCTCCTCTGATCGGGATTTTGGTTGTCATGCAACAGATCCTGTCCAGCCTTGGCGCGGCGGAGACCATCACCGCCTTTGTGACTGGCATGGGCGGCTATCACGCAGTGCTGTTCACATCCATGGCGATTGTGTTTGTCTTCGGGATGATCTTGGAAAGCCTGCCGGTGACTATCATTCTGGCACCGATCCTCGCTCCGATTGCCGCGTCCATTGGCGTTGATCCAATTCAGTTTGCTGTCATCTTCCTGGTGGGTGCGTCGATTGGTTTCATCACGCCGCCCTATGGGTTGAATCTCTATGTGGCCAGTGGTGTGACGGGTGTTCCATATTTCAGATTGCTGCGCTATACGGTTCCTTACCTCGCGGCGCTGATTGCGGTCTGGTTTGTTGTGGCTCTCGTTCCAGAACTGTCAACCTTCCTGCTGCCATCCCGTTAGAAGGACCAGCGAAAACGGATCGGCAGGCATGGCAGACCAGAGCGACATCAACGATACGATACCAACAAATCTGCGTTTGCTGCTCGTGCTTGAGGAATTGTCCAATGCTGGCGTTCCGTTGACACCGACCGAGGTCAATCAAAAGCTTGGCCTGCCCAAACCAACCATACATCGGCTGTTTGCGACGCTGGAAAGTGAAGGTTTTCTTCAGCGCGAGATCGACGGGCGCTCTTACACGCCGGGCCGACGCCTGCGTAACCTTTCCATGGGCGTTCTGTCATCCTTGCGGGTGCGTACGGCGCGCCTGTCCGTGTTGAACGCACTGGCCGAACATATTGGCGAGACCTGCAATATCTCGGTGCCGGACCGGGATTCGATGATCTACATCGATCGCGTTGAAACCAAATGGCCCTTGCGCATTCAACTGCCAATCGGAACGTCCGTGCCGTTCTATTGTACGGCCAGTGGGAAAATGTATCTCAGCATGTTGAAGAAGGCGCATCTCGAGCGCTATCTGGCTTCAGTCAATCTGCAGCCGAGAACAGACAAGACCATCACCGATCCAGCCTTGTTGCTGGCCGAGGTTCAAAAGACTCGTGACCGGGGCTATTCTGAAGACAATGAAGAATTCATGGAAGGCATGATCGCGATTGCCGTACCAATCATGGACGTCCATGGCCGTCTCGTATCCACCCTGTCATTCCACGCCCCAACCCAACGCCTGAGCCTCCAGGATGCCGGTGCGCACCTTGAACGGCTGAGAGCTGGCGCCAAGGATTTGGCGCAGTTGCTGGTATAGCGGGCTGGGGGCAGGGCGCATTCACTTGATGATGGTTGGATTGCGGATAAAGAACGCAAAACATCGGTCATGGTCGACGGCAAGAATGGGCGGGAAGCATGCGTTTGCCGCAGATTGAACAAAAGACAACACTGCGGACTTTGCTGCCGTTCGCTGCAAGCGCACCAACGACCGCCTTGAGCCGCATACCCTTAATCCCTATGTAGCTCCACACAGTAGCTGTTGATTCCTTTAGTTTCTGCCGGGTTTCGGTTTCAAATCATTTGACAACAGGTCTATGGCCTCAAGTGCTTCCAAGCTGCTGTTGACGCAAATCGATCGCACGCCAGAAGCAGAGAATATTTTCTTCCGATGTGGGGCGCTTGTTATAAACGCAATTGATCCGATTTCTGACCCAAACCATGCCGCAATTTTTTGTGGTAGATCAGGCGTAAACGTTGCGATCGGCGCATTCGGCAGGGATGGGCTATCGGGCAATTCCGGATCGATGTACAGAACCTGACCACCCCCTGGTGCCACATTTGCCCCTAATGTCGCGAACAATCTGTCATGCCGTTTTCTAAATTCGGTCCACCCAAATCCGACAGCTTGCGGATGGTTCCAGGTCGACAGCATAATTGGGAAAAAACCGGCCTGAGTTGCCTTTTCCATGATCTCATTGAATTGGCCCACAGGGACGAACTCGCCTTTTTCATCAAGTGACTCGCCAGTAAGAATATCCGACCGGTCAATGCAAAGCAGATGAATTTTATCTGCGCCATCCGCCAAATGGTGCTCCTCGAACGTACACGTGCCATCCTCCAACAACTCGTAAAATCGGTACGGATGCGGATATTCCGCAATAGCCGGACACACCGAAAAATGGTTCGTTCCAACACGTTCCACATCAGTTCCAACATGAAAATGGCCGGACAAAAGTAGTTTCGGCTGCAGTGAATTCTGAACCTTTTCAAACAGATAATCGGCATTTCGATACATCATAGGATGCCAAAAATCGACTTTTGGACGGATCAGATAATGTTGGACATGTATGGCCCAACCAGAGTTGTCTTTCGATTGAACCACATCTTCAAACCGACGCAAAACATCACCCTGGCGTTCGGCTATAGAGTCCGCACCGTCCCAATCGGGAAACGCATGAGCCTGCCAATTTCTGATCTGATGCGTGTTTGGACAGCCGCCAAAAACACGCTCGAAGGGCTCTGCCAGATCATGGTTGCCCGGTACGACAAGGAATGGAACCCCAAGGTTTTCCAGCCAAACTCTCAGAAAGGTGTAATCTTCCAGCGCTTCGTCAAAAGTTTGTGCATACAACTGCGCAGGGCTAGTTCGGTGCAACAGGTCATGGGGGACATCGAGTAGATCACCCGATACAGCGATAAGGTCGGGTTTTTCGATTTTTATAACTTCACCCAGCTTGTTCAGAAGTGAAGGAATTTTTCGGGACAACCGTTCGGAAAAACCACTATGACCAGAGATAGAACGACGCATGTGCATGTCGGTAAAATGAAGTATTTTTGGCATTCAATTGGCCTCTAGAGGTTGCAAGTAACGATCTCCACAAAGACAATCTTCTTTTGATTGAAAATTCTTGTTGGCCATGATGTCGGCGACGAAACGCAAGAGATCTGAAAGACTGTGTGGCAATTTATCTGGCCCACCAGGGAGAATGGCAGTCCCAATGAGAGGGTAAAAGCTGTTTGCTAAGCCTGCACCGGATATTCGCCTCTCCAGGGTCTGTGGTCAATATGGACTCAGTCCGGCCTTCGGTGCCCCGGAACAGCCCACCAGATGCGTTAGCCAGCTTGCCCGATGCGCCGCATCGCGCTGCGCTGCCTGCCTGCCTGGATGAACTGTTTCGGGACATCAAATGATTCCGTATAATCTTGAAAGGCTCTAGTCCCGGCATTTGATGGATTGGGATGAGATAGCCAGAATGTTGAAAATCCAGATTCTCAATCATTGCGTGAGCAGAGTCTGACAGTCTTACAATAGCAGGGCGAGAAATTTTGCCCTCTAAGATGATACTCGACACGGCCAATGCCATGCAGCCGGGCGAAGGCGACGTCGCCGCAATGTTCACGGCCGATTGTCGGTTTCATTCCACGATTCTGGATGCCACCGGCAATCTGATGATGCGGCAATTGCAGCCAACCATCCTGAGTGTGCTTCGCATATCCTACGAGTTCGGGGTGCTGGTCGTCGACGGCGCAGCGGTCACACGCGAAGGGCATATTCTGGTTGCAGAAGCCATCCGGGACAGGGAGCCGGCCAGAGCCCGCAGGGAAATGGAACTGATGCTGGAAAACAACCGCAAAACCGCTGCCGAGTATTGGGCAGGGCGGCATTCAAGTGATCCGCAAGCAGGGCAATAACCCCTCGCCAGCGCAGGTATGAGATCGATTCCCTAGCAGATCGGCTTTGAGGCTCTGCCCTTGGTCGCGCCCGGTGGTTCTTCTGGCAAGTGCCGTCCACCAAAACTGCAGAAGGTTCGGTGGACGGCGGACTGTGCAATCAGCGCACTTATCGGTTGGGGCTTGGCAGTGCTGCTTGCAGGGCCTCCACGGAAACACCCAGTTGAGCCGCAACCGCGTTCAAATCGGCGTTCCGACCGCCGGCGTCTGCCATGGCCTGTCTCAGCATTTCGCCATCCACGCCCAAGGTCTCGGCAATCGCGTCGAAGTCTGGTGCGCCACCAGGTCCGCCGGGCCCACCGCCGCCATTGGCGGCCCCAATACCAGCGGCAGCATTGGTCGAGAAGTTGTCCTGCGCAACCACGCCCACCAGACAGCTCGGCAAATTGGGGAAGGTGGTACCTGAATGGTAATGATAGACCGGCTCTCCGGCTTCATCGGTCGGGGCAATATGGCCACCGCACGCATCCAGATCGTCCGGGATCGAACCATCGTGATTCAGCGGGCCATACATCGCAAAACCATCGAAGGCATAACCGAACTGTGCGGTCTGGTCCTGTTCGACGTTCACGCATTGCGCATCGACGCCTTCGCTTTCAAAAATCGCATTTACGTCGGTGGCTGTCGCATGCCAGTGGTACCAGCCGCCGGGGTCGACATGGCCACCACAGGTGTCGAGTGCAGGCATATGTCCGGTATCAAGCACAGAGGGCGCATCGCCAAAAATCGGAACACCATCCAGCCCGATTCCAACCTTTGAGACGGTCTCAAGATTGGTTGGTTCATCCGCCATGACAGGGGTTGCGGGGATGAGGACTGTCATCTCGACGTCGGGATCAACCGATCCCTGGATGCATTCGTTCGTTTCGGTCGGTCCTTCAATGCGAATATCGAAGGAATATACCTCTCCGGCTTCGTTGAAGAATGTGTAGCCTTGCTGCTCCAGCATCCGCAGAAAATCGCCATTGATGCGGTAGAGCCCGGCCTCGTCACCGTCCCAGTGCCAGATGCCGCCTTCGTCATCCAGGGTTGCCGGACAGAACGGACCAATCTCCAGCCCGTCGGGCAGATATTTCACGATATAACTCGCGCATTGTGCAGCCTCGCCGTTTTCGAGCGTACAATCGACGATCTCACTGGGGCTGAGCAGTGCGGCATCCGCAACGGAATGTTCGTCGGCATGCGGGTAGGCACCGGTTGAAAACATCAAACCACCAAGTGCGCTCAGCACGAAGAAGTTGGGTTTCCAATTCCGCCGCCAGTGCAGTGTTGTGCAGTCAGGCATTATCAGGTTTCCTTTTCATGTCTTGTCGGATGATCTTCCTGTCATGAAGACCGGTCGCATTGATGATCAGCCGGGTTCACATCAGGCAGGCAGTGGCATTGCCCTTTCCGGATGGTGCGGTTAGAACCAGACCGAACAGTATAGTTAGGACCCTAACCAAATGAATGCAAAGAAACAAGGTGCAGGATTTCACTTGTTGTTGCACAGCACGCATCTGCTGGAGGAGCGTTTGCGCAATTTTCTGAAACCCCTCGGCCTTCACGCAGGTCAGGCACGTTTCATTGATGCTCTGGGGCGCGTCGGAGAGGCGTCTCAAAGGCAGCTGTCAGCCGAGTTCAGCGTGACCCCGGCCAGCATGAGCCAGATGACCAGGCGTCTGATCGACAACGGATTCATTCAACTTCGCAACGACCCGCAGGACAAACGCGCCGCCATCTTATCATTGACTGATAAGGGAAAGCAGCTTCGGTATGAGGTCGTCTCAATCTGGCAGGAGGTAGACCAGATTATTATTGATGCCATCGGCGCTGAGAACGCCGAGCAGCTTTTCACGCAAAGCGGCAGGCTGCGAGACGCGCTGGGTGGAAAGACCCCTATGACAAATCCCGGCTCGACACCAAATCGATAGGCAACGTCAATGGGCCAGGCTCATCAAAGCTGACATTCATCCAGAACGCAGACCCCCGCACTTTGGGCTCGTTGCAGCCTATCGTTACGGATGACACGACCGGCGGCTGTGGGCGGTTAGTGAATGCCGGCTTGAAAGCTGCAGGATGCAAGAAGACTCGTGACTGGGACAATTCCGAAGCCATTGAAGAGTTCATCAACCGCATGATCCCCATCGCCATGCCCATCATGGACGTCCTTGGCCGCCTCGTGTCCACCCTGTCATTGCACGCCCCAACCCAGCGCCTCAGCCTTGCCGACGCTGACGCGCATTTGGAACGGTTGAAAGCCGGGGCGAAAGATTTGGCGCAATTGCTGGTTTAGGGGCAGAGGGCTATTCGATTGAGAATGACCGACCAGTTAGGGTTGCGGACCAACGAGGCAAAACATTGGTCGTGGGCGACGGCAAGAATGGACGAGGAGCGGACGTTCTCCGCAGGTGCTAAATCGCGTTCAAATCCCCCTCAGCCAGACATAGGATGTCCAATCCTGAAAAGAAGCATCTCAGATTTTCGGATCGTGAACAAAGCAGTGAAGAAAACGCATTCAGAAGCCAATCAGAATTCCATGCCGTAGGTTGTTGATGTACTCGCGATGCCCAGTTCCTACGGCTTTGTATTGGAGGTCAATCCGAGCTCCATCACGCTTTTCTCGTCAAATTCATAAAGTAGTTCAAAACGTGAACTGTAGACACAGCTCGTATCGCAGGGTGTGCTTTTAAAGCAAGGTTCAACTTTGGGGTGCGGTTACCAGGATGCGTGGTTACAGTTCAGGAAATGTTCGAAGCTTCGCTGCTGAATTGAGAAAATACTTGTTCTTAATAAGTAGAACCGTATGCATGGGCTAAAATACATGATGATGCCAAGCTAGGAACAATGATGGCAAGCACAAGGCCACAACTCTCGTCGGAAACTGCCAACCACTATTCAACGAGAATGGTCGCTGCCTTTCGATATGGGTCTCTGTCGATTGCTTGTATCGGCCTCATCCAGGCAGTTGTCTTCGCTTTGATCGGTTCCTGGTTAGTGGTGGTAATGGAACTCGCCGTTTTCGTCGCTGGGCTCGCAATCTACGTGTTGATCCGACGCGGCCATCTCGCTTTCGGGGTTCTGGCAGGCCAGGCCGCATTGATAGTGATTGCAATAGTAATGGGACTGCTTCTCGATGTCCCCACTTCCAAAGCACCCCGGATCAGTCACATTTACCTGCTGGTTGTGGCAGCTTTGGGCTATCTCAATTATCAGCGAGCAAAGTCGCGTACCCAGTTGGCATTGATTGGCTTGTGTCTGCTTTCGTTCATCGTACTCGCCAGTGAGCCGCTAACATCACCCTTTGTTGAGATGCCCGACGTGGCGCGAACCATCGGCACTTGGGCCAACGCTTTTATGGCCACTGCAATGCTTGCAGCTTGCGTCCACGCCATGCAGGCCGAGTTCACACGCAAGGACAGGTACAGCGGCGATCTCATGGCCGCCCTCTGGAGAAGTGAGTTCCAGCTCGTCTATCAGCCGCAGGTAGATATTTCCCAACGCATAATCGGCGCTGAGGCGCTTCTACGCTGGAATAGCCCGAAACGAGGCTCAGTATCCCCTGTAGAGTTCATTCCGCAGGCGGAAAAACTTGGCCTTATGGTCGCCATCGGTGGTTGGGTGCTCGAAAGGGGCTGCTACACATTGGCAGAATGGGGCAAAACCTCACATTTTCAGCGCTTGACCCTGTCCATCAATGTCAGCGCCAGCCAGCTTTTGCATGAGGACTTTGAGTCATTTGTGCGTGACACGTTGGTTAAAACCCGTGCGGACCCGCAGCGGCTGATTCTTGAATTGACCGAAAGCGTATTGGTGACTGACATCGAATTGGTGATTGCCAAACTCAATACGCTGCGCGAAATGGGCATCACCATAGCACTCGATGATTTTGGCACTGGTTATTCCTCGCTGTCTTATCTGCGTCGTTTGCCAATCCAGCAAATAAAGATCGACCGCAGCTTCGTGCAGGACGCGGTGAACAGCTCAGACAGCGCCTCGCTCCTCAAGAATATTGTCCTTATGAGCCGAGACCTGGGGCGCACCGTTCTGGCCGAAGGGGTGGAATCGATGGAGCAGCACAATCTGCTGGCCCAGTTCGGTTGCATAGAGTTTCAAGGCTATCTCTATGGCAAGCCTATGGCCTTGGCCGATTTTGAGCAGCGCAGCGTCAAGGTCGAGGCAAAAGGACTGGCCTGAAGGGGCTTTGCGTCATCAATGACGGTGTTTGTCAATGCCTGCAATTGCTCGTCAATATTTATAGGGCGTGCCTAACAAATCTGGATTTCCTATTTTCCAAACGGAATGACGTTTGATCCACCATTGGCAAAGACAACGGAACTCTGGCTAGGAATTGTGGTGACGGCGTCTTGAAAATCGGCTCGATCGTCGGTCCATCCGTGGTCTGCATGGCTATTTCCGGATTCTCGCCTCCGTATCCATCGTTAGCGAACAAATGAGTATGCGTGGGAAAGCTCTCTTTCGCATCAGCGATGACGTCTGGCGCGCCATCCCTATCCTGGTTATCAGCGGTATGCGTGATCGCGCCTAACATATTGCCCTGTGTATCAGTGAGTATATGGTGCTTGCGGCCCTTGATCTTCTTGCCAATAGGCGCGCGGCCCACCACTTTCGGTGGTTTTCACGCTTTGGCTGTCGATCACACCGGCTGTCGGCCCGGCCGCCCGAACGGCCAAAAGGCGCACGGAGACCACCAGCGTCTCGTTGATGATGTCAAATATGCCGCAGTCGCGCAGCCCGTAGAAATAGTGTTGGACCGCCGTGAAGGCCGGAAAGTCTTTCGGCAGCATCGCCCACTGACAACCCGCCACCGCGATATACTGGATCGCGTCCCATATCTCGCGCACCCGCCATTTGCGCGGTCGACCGACCTTGTGCGGGGCGGGCATGAAGGGCGCGATCAACGCCCATTCCTCGTCCGTACAATCGCTTGCATGGCGCAGGTGCCTGAGGTCCTATTGTTCCCGAGTGATTTCAGTCCAGGCCATCTGATCCTCCGTAGTCTTGGCAAACCACAAAGAATCACAAGTCGTTGAAATCACTCAACATAATGTTCGTTTGGGTTCTCACACGTAGCGTATGCTCTATCTGAGAATTGAAGAGTGATAATACCAATGATAATTAAACCCGTCGGCTTGTTCCAAAGCCTTGGATTGGTTGTTGCATTCTAACGTCAACAACCCTTTGGGTAGGGCGTAACGTATTGGGCAAGAACCATTCCCGCTGTGCTTTTGTAGCGAGATTGTGAAGCCGTCAAACTTGCGGACATCAGTGATGGTACGTAATCCGTTTGACGGTTGGCGGTACCGCTTGCAGACTTCCGCACGTAGGCGTTTGAAACCTCGCGTCAGCCTGAAACCGGAAACCCCCCATCCTTGTTTGGTTGAGTCGCCAAGCAAGGTGGTCTGTTTGGAATTGCCACCACAATCACCCAGTATCTCCTGGTCACGCAGCACATTATTTCTGACGCATTTGGATGCTATTTTTGAAATCCCACGATTGGACTCTTTCGCAGTTTTGGTGCGCACCCAAACGGTCATACGAGCCTCGCGATACTCAAAAGTTGGCTGATCAAGGGCACTTACCATAATTTTGTATGTACATTTTCGAAATTCAAGCGCTGATGCCGACGTGGCGGTCAAGAAACAAAACGAAAGCCATGTAAATAAAAACCCCAATCGCCAAAACATTTGCAAAAATCTCCCGAAAATTAAATATTCGCCTAGTAAACCGTGACGACAATTGGCCTATTTACACGCCTGTTCCGAACGCCGATCACATAAGCACGACGGTAATAGATGGGATTCAAGAGCGCAACACGTAATTGAATCCTCAGTCGGTTACACGCCACCAATTGGAGCGGATAGTCATCGTGCTGTCCTATTGGGAAACAACGGCTCCCTGCAGCCATTCACTGCGCTTATTACGACGACCCGGTAAAGGCCTGAGTGGACAGCCGGGCTGAAAGGCCGAAGGTTCCAAGATGGGGCCGTAGCCATCATTCAAAGTGTTGGAATTAGCGACTTCTCACCCTACACCCTCACGCGTTCAGGTTTTGGATCATAGAGCGGTATGATGGACGCAATCGCGGGGAAACGTTCTCCGGAGATTTCGACTTTGTGGGTGCTGTCCAGCATTTCTGCTGCCGTTTCGCCTGCGCAGGACACATAGCCCAGACCGATGGATGCAAAAGAATGGCAGCGCTTTTTGGGGCAGCCAACTCAGGCCCGACAATTTTCCAAAACGTGCAGGACGTGCCTGATAGAGTGCAAGGAGGTTCGGGCTTTGGATTCATAACTGTAGATGAAGCTGTTGCCAGAGTTATGCGCCCCAAAAGGCCCCTGATGTCAGACAGTTCTTGTCGATTGACGCCGGGAACGTCTCGCGCGTTTGCGTTTCTGGCCTGCATTGGTTAAACACTTCACTTCCCGCTATATTCAGATGAATCTTAGAAAGTTCATGAAATGACTGCAGCTAACATAACTATCGAAACCGATGATTTTGATACTCTCGGGGGCCGGTTGAGCGTGGCTAGAGATGCAAAAAACATCTCATTGGCTCAAGTAGCAGGGTTGGCTGGAGTAGAAGCGAAGACTCTTGATGCGTGGGAATGTGATCAAGCAGAGCCGCCGTCAAACCGATTGGGCATGCTGGCGGGAATTCTTGGTATCAGCCCGTCATGGCTTCTGTTCGGACGGGGCGCTTCACCAATGCAGGAGTCCACTTCTATAGAGGTAGATTCTATTGAACTTCAACTTCAGGATTTGAAGGTTCAGAATCGGAAAATGACCAAGGCAATCGAAAATATTGAAGGTTCTCTCCGTCAAGCTACATCTGTAAACAATGGCTAAACAGCGCACCTCATGCGCTACCGCGCCAGCCAGATAATCTGCGATGCGTGTCATCTTACATATCACTGTTGTGCAAAGGAACCGGCTCGCAAGATCTTGCGCTCTATCCACGCGGGCGCGCACAACATCACTAGAACGGATGCCTGTGTGACTACCAGCTATGCCCGAAAGAAGGTGGAATTGCTGTTCGCTCATCTCAAACGCATCGTTGGGCTCGACCGACTGCGATCAAGAGGTCCAAGTGGAGCAAAAGACAAGTTCGCAATGGCCGCAATCGTCCAAACCTTCGCAAACTAGCCAAATCGGTGCCGATCAAAGCTTGAGACACGAAACAACGAATCTTGCCTTGTGATCCAACGCAATCAGAATGGCGAGTTTTTCAACACGATCTCCGCATTGCAAACCCCCAACGCCCCTGTTTGCGACGGTGCTTGAAGGGGCCAACAATAACCATTATTGAAAGCCGATATGCCGGGTAGACTGGCTTATTGCTGCAGAGGAGGAACTTTTGCTGTGAGTCCAAACTTACCTACTTGGTTCGACCTCGTGTACAAATTACGCTTCGTCAGCGGACGACGAGAACCGACATGCTCGCGTGGGATGCAAGATATCCTGCATTTGACGCAAAGAAATGCTCGGCAAAGCCTGGAACATGACTACCCATTATGATCAGGTCGATGCCAATCGCATCAGCGGTACGCTTCAGGACGTTATCAAGATCGATTGCCAAGTCGTGACTAATCTCGGTGTGTGGTGTGAAAGTAACCCCAAGCGCCTTGGATCGCTCCGCAGCGAAGGCAGTAAGCTTTTCAGCATATTCCGTTGGTGTGTGCGCAACTTCGCTTGGCGTTGATTGGCCGACGCCAACAATATGCAGCTGTGCACCATACAGTTTTGCAATATCCACCGCTACGGATAGAGCTTTGTTCATCTGGTCAGTATGCCGAATATCCACCGGGATCATTATTTTTGAATACATGTTGCTCTCCTTAATCGAACCCCAACAGTGTAATGCATTGCTTTTGTTGTCTTTGCGCTGGATCAAACCAGCGAGATCACATCCTTTTGCTTCCTGCATCTCAGATTCGTTCGCTGAGCTACCTTCCAATCCTCTCGCTGTTATCCCGTGTCTCTAAGATCCGCATTGCCGCCCCGACTGGCCACAATGTTGCGCCTCCAACGAAGGGCCGCATTTAAGACGCTGCACCGCAGCGCCAGGCAGTGCTAAGAAGGTCTGCGGAGCCCCTGCGTTACAGTCGGCCTTGAAAGGCCAAAGGCCCCAAGAGCGCTAGCAGCCGTCATTCAAAGTGTCGAAACCAGTAACCTTTGACCCTACACCTTCACCCGTTCAGATTTTGGATCATAGAGCGGTTTGATCGACGCGATTGCGGAAAAACGTTCTCCGGCGATTTCGATTTCGTAGGTGCTTTCCAGCATGTCTGCTGCGGTTTCGCCTGTGCATGACACATAGCCGAGGCCAATGGATGCGCCCAGATGGTGGCCGTAATTGCCGGAGGTGAGGCAGGATTCAATCTTGCCATCGCGGAGAATTACCTCGTTGTGGTAGAGCATCGGCGCGCTGTCGGTGAGTTGAAACTGGACGAGGCGACGCGACAGGCCGCTGTCCTGTTTGCGCAGCACGGCATCGCGGCCGATAAACTCCGGCTTGGCGGTTTTTACCGCGAAGCCAAGGCCGGCTTCCAGCACATGGTCCTCATCGGTGATGTCATGGCCAAAATGGCGGTAGGCTTTTTCGATGCGGCAGGAATCCAGCGCATGCAGGCCGCACAGTTTCAGGCCGAATTCCTGGCCAGCTGCTTCCAGCGTTTCAAATATGTGGGCTGCCATATCGCTCGCCGCGTAAATCTCCCAGCCAAGTTCGCCGACATAGGTGACACGATGGGCGCGTGCCAGACCCATACCGATTTCAATCTCCTGCATCTGGCCAAATGGCTGGTTCTGATTTGAAAAGTCATTGGGTGAACAGGCTTGCAAAACGTCTCTGGCGTTTGGACCCATCAGGCAGAGAACCGCCTCGCTGGCGGTCATATCGGTGATGACGGCATGCCAGTCGCCAAGATGACGCCGCATCCAGGCCAAATCACGCTGCAGGGTGGCGGCGGGAACGACCGCCAGAAACGCCGTTTCGGACAGCCGTGTGATGGTGAGATCGCTTTCGATGCCGCCATTTTGATTGAGCATCTGCGTATAGACGATCTTGCCCGGTTCAACATCCATCTGGTTGCCGCAGATGCGGTTGAGGAAGGGCAGGGCGTCACGGCCTTCAATTCTGATCTTGCCGAAGGAGGACATGTCAAACAGGCCGACATTTTCACGCACGGCAAGGTGTTCTTCGCGCTGATTGTCGAACCAGTTCTGGCGCTTCCAGGAATAGGCGTAGTGCGGCGGCTGGTTCTTTTTGGCAAACCAGTTGGCGCGTTCCCAACCGGCTGTTTCACCGAATACGGCACCACGATCCTGAAGATGGCGGTGCAAGGGAGAGCGGCGGATCCCGCGCGCGGTTTCAAACTGGCGATAGGGAAAGTGGTCGGCATACAGCAGGCCGAGGGTTTCCTTGGTGCGGTTGTAGAGATAGCTGCGATTGGCCTGGAAGGGCTGGACTCGACGCACATCCACATCCCACAGATCAAACGGTGGCTCGCCATCATTCATCCACTGCGCCAGGGCCATGCCTGCGCCGCCGGCGGATTGAATGCCAACGGAATTGTAGCCGCAGGCGACCCAAAAATTCTTCAGCTGCGGTGTTTCGCCCAGATAATAGCGATCATCGGGCGTAAAACTTTCAGGGCCGTTGAAGAAAGTATGAATTCCGGTTTCCGCCAGCAGCGGGAAGCGGTTGATGGCCTGTTCCAAGATAGGCTCGAAATGGTCAAAATCCTCGGGCAGCTGATCAAAGCAAAAATCTTCCGGAATGCCATCCATGCCCCAGGGCTTTGCAACCGGCTCAAATGCACCGAGCAGAATCTTGCCGGCATCCTCCTTGTAATAGGCACATTCATCCGGCACCCGCAGGACCGGAAGTTGCGGCAGATCGGGAATGGTTTCCGTGACGATGTAGAAATGCTCGCAGGCCTGCAGCGGCACGGGCACGCCCGCCAAAGCGCCCAATTCGCGCGCCCACATGCCCGCGCAATTGACCACATGATCGCAGGCAATATGCTGCTCGATCCCGTCCTTCTCCGCTGTGACGCCGGTGATGGTGCCGTTATTGGAGTGGATGGCCTTCACCTTTGTCTGCTCAAATATCTGAGCGCCATTCTGGCGCGCGCCTTTGGCCATGGCATGGGTGATGTTGGACGGGTCGCCCTGACCGTCCTTTTCAAGAAAAATGCCGCTGATGACGTCTTCTGTCTGCAACAGCGGATAGAGTTGTTTGATTTCGGTCGGGCCGATTTCCTCGACTTCAACACCAAAGGCCCGCGCCATGGAGGCCCCACGCAGCAATTCCTCGCGGCGCGCTTGCGTCAGTGCCACACTAATTGAGCCGCAGCGGCGAAAGCCTGTCGCAAGGCCGGTTTCAGCTTCGAGTGTTGCGTAGAGTTCCTGACTGTATTTTGACAGGCGCGTCATGTTCTGGGTTGCGCGCAACTGGGCAATCAGTCCGGCGGCGTGCCATGTGGTGCCACTGGTCAGTTGCTTGCGCTCCAGCAGCACAATGTCTTTCCAGCCGAGTTTTGCCAGATGGTAGGCAACAGAGCAGCCGGATACGCCACCGCCGACAATGACAACGCGGGCTTTGTTGGGAAGTTCAGCCATTTTGTGTCTCCACACGGGTTTAATAGATGGGGGGTGAGATAACCCAGATGACAACAGCCGGCTCATCGCCGGAATTGCGCCATTTGCAGGTCTTGTTCTGAAACTGGAAACTGTCACCTTCGCCAAGCGTGTGGTGATGTCCGCCAATCCATATGTCCAACTGGCCAGATACGACGAAGCCACCCTCCTGCGCGGGTCGGGCAGGCTTGTCAGCGCTCTGTGCGCCGGGGGCAAAGACGGATCTCAGCATTTCAAAGTCGCCGGCAATATCTGGCGACAGGAGTTCCTCCAGCAGGCCGCTGTCCCGTGACCCGAGGGCCGATCTGTTTTGTTTGCGCACAATCGTGCCCAGTTCTTCGGCAGGCGCTTCACTGTTGCGAAAAAAGAAACTGATGGGAATGTCGAATTGCCTGGAGATTTTCTGCAGGTCCTGAATGGACGGCTCAGTCTGATTGCGTTCTATCTGGCTCAGCCAGCCGATGGACCGACCAAGCACCTCTGCAAGATCAGACAGGGTCAGGCCCCGCTGTTTGCGCAGAGCACGGATGTCATCGCCGATGAGGCCAGAAGGGGCGGTCCCTGTGTCGGGGAAAGCCGGGTGGTGATCCCGGTGGGCACGCGCCTTGGTGTCTGCAGGGCCGTCTGTCATCTCAGTGTCATCCAATGTTCAAAATGAAACTTTATTCATTTTTTTCATTTTTCTGACAGTTTTGCAAATATATTTTACGACAAAGGCGGGCTGCCGGAACAGCCCGCCTTCACATCAGGAGGATCGTTTCAGAAAGAATTACATATCTTTCAGAGTCTTACCGATGGCATCGATGATTTCATCAATGTGATTTTTCTCTGCGATCAGCGATGGTGCAACAATGGCGGTATCGCCCGTCCATTTGACGTGGCAGCCTTTCCAGAACAGCTCTTTTTGCAGCTTGTTGCCGCGAATGCCGGGTTTTCCTTCTTCGGGGAAAACCTCAATGCCTGCCATCATGCCATAGCCGCGCAAATCCTTGACGATGGGCAGACCTTTCAGTGACCAGATGCCATCGAGGAAATAATCGGTCATGTCTGCAGCGCGTTCAAACAGGCCTTCATCCTCATAAATCTGCAGTGTTGCAAGACCGGCAGCACAGGCGGCGGGATGTGCGGAATAGGTATAGCCGTGGAAGAATTCGATCGCGTTTTCAGGCGCGGCGTTCATGATTGTGTCGTAAATTTCATCGGTGGCCGAAACGGCTCCCATCGGGATGGCCCCGTTGGTCAGCGCCTTTGCCATGGTAATCACATCCGGCATGACATTGAACGCATCCGTCGCAAATGGTGTTCCGAGGCGGCCAAAGGCGGTGATGACTTCGTCGAAAACCAGCAGAATGCCGTGCTGGTCACAAATTTCACGCAGGCGCTCCAGATAGCCTTTGGGTGGCACGAGCGTGCCGGTTGAGCCGGCAATCGGCTCGACAAAAACAGCCGCGATGGTGGAACCGCCATAGGTTTCGCAATGGCGTTGCAGATCATTGGCAAGCTCGGCACCATTTTCGGGCTGACCGCGTGTGAACATCTGGTCTTCCTGCCAAGTATGACGCAGCATGACGATGTTTGGTAGCACGACAGGGAAAGTCTCGCGGTTGCGCACCATGCCCGACAGGGACACACCACCCATATTGACGCCGTGATAGGCCCGCTCACGCGATACAAAGCGGATGCGCTGGGATTCTCCACGTGCGCGGTGATAGGCCATGATGATCTTCAGGGCTGACTCAATGGATTCCGACCCGGAATTTGTGAAGAACACATGGTTGAAGGGTTCTGGCATGATTTTGGCGAGCTTGGCGGCAAACGCAAAGGACGTTGGCTGACCCAGCTGGAACGGCGCCGTGTAGTCATTTTGCAGCATTTGCGCATAGACCGCATCGGCAATTTCCTTGCGGCCATGTCCGCAAGCCACATTGAACAGTCCGGACGAGCCATCAATCAGCCGGTCGCCATTCTGGTTCCACAAATACATGCCTTCACTTTTGGTGATCAGGCGAGGCGATTCCTTGAAATCGCGGTTAGCGGAAAACGGCATCCAGTGCTGTTCCAGCGAATTTGTGACGAATTTCTCAAGCGGTTGAGCCACCATATTCATGCCATCATCCTTCAATGCGCGCGCCAGCTGATCCGTTCAAGATTCCACCTGACATGCGAGTTTCTGAACTTTCAATGTGATACTGCCGTTGAAATTGGTCTCATAATAGGTCCAGATGGATTTGAATATGGAGCCACATCATTTTTTGGCCGAAAGAGAGAGCAGAATCATGCGGGACAGTCTGTTTCACGTTGAACGTATGGAGGCGACGACACTGCAGGCCCAAATCCGGGAAATGCTGGTGTCGGCCATGTTGGCAGGACAATTGCCAGCCGATTCTCCCATTCCTTCAACCAGAGTCATGGCCAAGCGCCTCAAGGTTTCCAGAAACACGGTCATGCTGGCCTATCAGGCCTTGGCAGCTGATGGCTATCTGGTGGCGCGCCAGCGCTCGGGGTTTTACGTTTCTGCTGAGTTGCATGCCGGTTTGGCTGCGACAAATGTGTCCGTGTTCCCCAAAAAGCTGGATACACGCAATCCGGTTGATTGGAGCAAAAAGTTTCGACTCCACCCGGCGGGCCAAAAAAACATCATCAAGCCGCATAACTGGCATGATTACCCGTATCCCTTCATCTATGGCCAATCAGATCCAGCGCTTTTTCCGATTACGGCCTGGCGGGATTGCACCCGGCAAGCAATGAACCGCAAATGGCTCGATGCCTGGACGGATGATCGTTTTTCCGAGGACGATCCGCGTTTGATCGAGCAGATACGTCAACGCATATTGCCGCGTCGTGGGATTTTGGCTGAAACTGATGAAATTCTGGTGACGCTTGGTGCGCAAAACGCGCTGTATCTTCTGGCCAGCCTGCTGGTGAAACCGCACACAGCGGTTGCCATTGAAGATCCGGGCTATCCTGACATGCGCAATATTTTTACATTGATGTCCGATGACGTGCGGCCTGTTGCGGTTGATGCGGAGGGCATTGATGTTGCTGGTCTGACAGATTCCGAGTTGGTGTTTGTCACGCCAAGCCATCAGTTCCCCACAAATGTGACGATGTCTTTGCCACGGCGCCGCGCCTTGCTGGAGTGGGCTGACAATAATGATGCACTCATTATTGAAGATGATTATGAGTTTGAAACCAATTATATCGGCGAACCGACACCAGCCCTCAAATCGCTCGACGGGATGGGACGGGTTCTCTACATTGGAAGCCTGTCAAAATCCATCATGCCGGGGCTGCGCATGGGCTATCTTGTCGGCCCGTCTGATCTGATTGCCGAAGTGCGTGCGTTGCGACGGCTGATGCTGCGCCATCCGCCAGGCAACAATCAACGCATTGTTGCGCTGTTCCTCTCTCTGGGACGGCATGATGCCTTGATCGGTCGTTTGCACCGGGCCTATTCGGCGCGCTGGAAGATTCTTGGAAAGGCTCTGGAAGATCATTTTCCGGGCTGGTTTCAGTCTCCCGGTTTTGGGGGCACATCCTTCTGGGTGCGCGGACCGGATGGGCTGGACGCTGATGAGTTGGCGACCAAGGCGCTCGAAGAGGGCGTCGTCATCGAGCCGGGGCGCGTTCATTTTTCCGATGCTGACGGACCGAAGAATTTCTTTCGGTTGGGGTTTTCATCCATACCGGAAGACCAGATTGAACCGGGTATCTTCAAGCTTGCAAATGTTGCCAAGCAAATGATGTGAGGTGAATAGGCTCGGGTCCTATGCTGGTGGCAGGTTCACGCTCTGTCGAGCAACTTGCTGAAGATATCCAACATTTGCATCTGGATATCGGCATTCCGGTTGCGGATATGGCTGGCTGCATAGATCGGCTGAAACAGGGGCGGCGCATCATCAACGACGTGGACCGCTGTCTGCGCGCCATGGGGAGGAATAGCTTCGAGCGGCAGATATGATGTTGCCGGGATGGTTTGCAGAAGCGCGGCAATGGATGGCGATGGCCTGCAGGACAGGGGTGCGTCGGTGAGTTGCGGCAAGAGCTGCCTGTGGGTTTTAGAAAAAACCGATGACACGTCCGGAAAGATATAGTGCTCTGGCGAAACCTGATCGAGATGGACTGCCGCGTTGCTGACCATTTTGTAAGGCAATTCGCCCAGTGGCGTGATGTGAAGGTCCGGGGAGTCCTGTGGTGTGAACAGCAACCCAAAATCAAGATTGCCCTCCAGCAGATCGGCGGCAATTTTTGCGCAAGAATCCATGCCCAGACAGAATGCCGTTTGCGAAAACTCACTGCGCAATTGCTGTGTTGTTGCGCCGATCAGGCTGCTCGCAATGTCATGATGCATGCCAAGGCGGATCACACGGTGATGGGCCTTTGCCATTGACACGTGGCGCACCGCTTCGCGCCACTCTATTGTCAGCGCTCTTGCGTGGTCCAGAAACCGATCACCGGCGAGTGTGGGATGGGTGCCAGCACGGCTGCGCTCGAACAGGCGTTGTCCCAGAAGGGTTTCCAGCGTGCGAATGCGGTGCGAGACGGTGGATTGCGTGATGCCCAGCCGTTCTGCCGTCTGATTGAAGCTTTGTGTCTCCATCAGATCGGTAAAGGTTTCGAGCAGCTGAATATCCAAAGGTTTGCTTTCCGGCGAAAATAGTGGCGGATTTCAGCCTAATCGATTTTATCGATTAAGGAAATTAAATCCCTGATCAGACCCTCCAAGTTCTTTGAAACCGTAGGGAAATTGTCATTTTCAAGCGGATTAAAGCCGTTAAAATCAGCGCAATTGCGCGTGTTACGGATTGATTGGCAGCGCGCAACAATTGAGGTATTCCATCAGGTTATAACTTGAATTGGGCGTGGAAATTGGCCGACGCGCCAGATCATCCGTCGTTGGACGCGATCCGGATTTCCGCTGATTTTCTTATTTGTGTTTGAAATCCGGTTTGCGCTTCTCGGTGAAAGCGGCCATGCCTTCCTTCTGATCGTCAGAGGCGAAAAGGGCATAAAACACGCGCTGCTCGTAGTGCAAGCCTTCAGCCAGGGTTGTCTCAAAAGCCCGGTTGACGGCTTCCTTGGCGGTCACCACAGATGGTCTGGAATAGCTTGCGATGGTTTGAGCGGCCTTGATGGCTTCCGCCATCAGGTCCTGTGCTGGAATAATTCTGGAGACCAGGCCTGAACGTTCTGCTTCTTCGGCATCCATCATCCGACCCGTCAGGATCAAATCCATCGCCTTGGCCTTGCCAACGGCAAGGGTCATGCGCTGTGTGCCGCCCATTCCGGGCATGATGCCGAGCTTGATTTCCGGTTGGCCGAATTTGGCGGTATCCGCGGCAAAAATCATGTCGCACATCATCGCCAGCTCGCAGCCGCCACCCAACGCAAAACCGCTGACAGCAGCAATAACGGGCAGGCGCATGCCAGACAGGGAATTGAAACGCCCGAAGAAATCACTCATCAGCATTTCGATTTGTGACTTGTCGGCCATTTCCTTGACATCTGCACCGGCGGCAAACGCCTTCTCAGAGCCAGTGATGATGATGCAGCCAATGTCGGGATTGCGCGACAGTTCCGCGCCATGGGCGTTGAGTTGCCCAAGCAATTCCGTGTTGAGGGCATTCAGTGCGTCGGGGCGGTTGAGAGTCAGAATGGCGACCCGGTCCTGAATGTCCACTAAAACAAGTTCGCTCATACCCGGTCGTCCTTCGCATTCGTCAGAAATTCAATCATGCCGGAAAAATCAGTTTCACCCAATCCGGCATCCACCATCTGCTGATAGAGGTTTTTTGCATGGCTTCCTAGTGGCGTTGCTGCATCTGTGGTGCTGGCAGCCTGTTGCGCCAGATTGAGATCCTTTAGCATCAAGGCTGCTGCAAATCCGGGCTTGTAGCCATTGTCGGCCGGGCTCTTCGGCCCGACACCTGGAACCGGGCAATAGGCATTGACCGACCAGCAGGCTCCCGATGAGGTGGACACGACATCAAACAGGGCAGATTGCGAGAGACCCAGTCTGTCTGCCAGCGCAAAGGCTTCACAGGTTCCGATCATGGAAATGCCCAGCAGCATGTTGTTGCAGATCTTTGCTGCCTGTCCTGCACCGCCGTCACCACAATGAACCGCTTTCTGGCCCATCATGTCGAACAAGGGCTGACCGACCGCAAATGCTTCCTTTGTGCCGCCCACCATAAAGGTCAAAGTGCCGGCTGACGCGCCACCAACGCCGCCTGAAACCGGAGCATCCAAACACAGAATGCCAGCTTCAGCGGCCAGTCTGTGCACTTCATGTGCGGATTCTACATCAATCGTCGAGCAATCAATCAGCAGGCTGCCCGGTGTCATTTTCGGCAGGATTTCCGTCGCAACATCTATGGCGATTGTGCCATTGGGCAGCATCAGCACGACGATGTCCGCACTCAGGGCCGCATCTGCATTGCTGGTGGCCAGCCCCAGTCCGGCAGAGTGTGCAGCCTTTCGTGCTATTTCCGTGACATCAAATCCGGAAACATTATATCCGGCATTTTGCAGATTGGACGCCATGGGCAGGCCCATATTGCCAAGACCGATAAAACCGATTGATGCCATTTGGTGTTCTTTCTGTGCTGGATGAATTGCCAATGCTTTTTTGACCTTTGGTGACAAGGACAGTAGTGCGTTTTGCTTAAGTGTATCACTGGGCAGTGCCGCATATAAGTCTGGCTTCCTGGGCAAATTATGTATTTGTCAGGGTGCGTGCCGCAATGCAATATTGGTTCTGCACTTGCAGAGCATCGCTTTCTGCAGATTCTCAACACCACCGTAAAGGCCCAATTCAATGCTCAGCCGTTTTTCAAATGCGCGGCGCTTTCATGACCTGTCGGAGCAGGAAATATTGGCGCTTGCCATTTCTGCAGAAGAAGATGACGCGCGGATATATCAGACTTACGCACAGTCGGTTCGGGAAACGTTCCCCGGCAGTGCTGCGCTTCTGGATGGTATGGCTGAAGAGGAAGGTGAGCATAGACAAAAGCTGATCGACTTGCACAAAGCCCGGTTTGGTGACCAGATTCCATTGATACGGCGAGAACATGTGGCAGGCTATTATGCGCGCAAACCCGTCTGGCTGATCGAGAATCTGGGGATTGAGCGGATTCGCAATGAAGTCTCGAATATGGAAGACACAGCGCGGGATTTCTATTTGCGTGCGGCCAAGCGTGCAACCGATGCGGATACCAGAAAGCTGCTGGGCGATCTTGCAGAGGCTGAAGCCGGCCATCTGACCAAGGCCGGAGAGCTTCAGGAAGAGCATCTGGATGCAGAGGCACTGAATCGGGAAGATTCAGAAGCCTATCGCAAATTCGTACTGACATGGGTGCAGCCAGGACTTGCGGGTCTGATGGATGGGTCCGTTTCTACGCTCGCTCCGATCTTTGCAACAGCCTTTGCGACGCACGATCCCTGGACTACCTTTCTGGTGGGACTGGCAGCCTCGATCGGTGCCGGAATTTCGATGGGCTTCACCGAGGCGGCCTCTGATGATGGTCAGATTTCAGGCCGTGGGTCACCGGTCAAACGTGGATTTGCCTCCGGAATCATGACTGCCGTTGGCGGGCTGGGACATGCATTACCGTATCTCATTCCTGATTTCTGGACGGCAACCAGCATTGCATTCGGGATTGTGTTCATCGAGTTGTGGGTGATCGCCTGGATACAGAAGAAATTCATGGATACTCCGTTCTTTCGTGCAGCCCTGCAGGTTGTTCTGGGTGGGGCTCTGGTATTTGCAACGGGCATCCTGATTGGCAGCGCTTAGAGTTTTCCTTGTTCATACGGAATCGCTTTCTGCGCTTGGCAAATGCTGCCAGTCTGATGTGAAGAATTGAATCAGCTTTAGGAAATGGAGACCCAAATGAGTTTTACAGCTCTGGTTGTTGACAAGGACGAGGCGGGCACCGTCTCGCAAACCATCCAAACGCTGGATGACAGCCGTTTACCTGATGGTGAGGTGACGGTCGATGTCGCCTATTCCAATCTCAACTACAAGGATGGTCTGTGCATCACCGGCAAGGGTGGCCTTGTGCGGACCTTTCCGCATGTTCCAGGTATCGATTTTGCAGGCGTGGTTTCACAGTCATCTGACAGCCGCTACAAGGCTGGCGATCCGGTGATCCTCACTGGATGGCGGGTTGGTGAGGCCTGGTGGGGTGGCTACGCGACCAAAGCCAGTGTCAAGGCGGATTGGCTGGTCCCGATGCCAAAGGGCATGACAGCGCGTCATGCCATGGCGATCGGCACGGCCGGGCTTACCTCCATGATCGCCATCATGGCTCTGGAAGATCATGGTCTGACGCCTGACAAGGGAGAGGTTCTGGTCACAGGTGCCGCTGGCGGCGTTGGATCTGTCGCCGTGTCGATCCTGTCTCATCTGGATTATGATGTGGCAGCTGTCACAGGTCGTCCGGAAACCGCGGATTACCTCAAGGGGCTTGGCGCAAACACGATTGTGCCCCGCGACGAGTTGACTGAAGAAAGCAAACGCCCCTTGGAGTCAGAACGGTGGGCCGGAACCATCGATGCTGTCGGCGGTGACATGCTTGGCCGCGTGCTGAAACAGATGAAAGCTGGCGGCTCGGTTGCGGCGATCGGGCTGGCCGGTGGCGCTGCGGTTCCCGGTTTCACCGTTGTTCCGTTTTTGTTGCGCGGTGTGAACCTGCTTGGTATCGATTCTGTGACGTGTCCATATGAGCGCCGTGTTGAGGCGTGGCGGCGTCTTGTCACGGAAATGCCGCTGGACAGGCTGGAACCGATGATCGAGGAGCACACCATGTCAGATTTACCAGCGCTTGGTCCGGCTATTCTCAAGGGTCAGGTGAAAGGCCGTGCGTTGATTGATATCAAATCGGCATCTGATGCGGGTTAATTCTGTTGGCTGGCTGATTGGCCATTGGCCAAACTCCAGCTTGCCACCGGCATCATAAATCATCCGCAAGCTTGCGAACTGTGCATTCCGTGCCTACACTGAGGGCAACGTAAAAGCGCCACTGGCAATCCGCCAGCGTAAGGCGCGAGGAAAGTATAGTGACGAACAAGGATGAGGTTCCCGGCAATCCGGGCTCATCCTCGCAAGACGCGACCAATGCGCGCAAGGATATTTCAGTCGATGCCACAGGTGTCGGTTTCGTATCCGTTTTGCAGCAGCATGGCGTCTCGGCGAAACCAATCGATGGTCGTGAATCTTCCATTGCGGACGCAGGATTCAAGGCCATCGGGGTTGCATCAGAACAGGGTAAACCTGCTTTGATGTTGGATGAACCGACACTAAATGCCGGAAAGGCAGTGACTGATGTCAGGCATCAGGCGGATAAGGGCGTGGATGATTCTGCATCCTCGCCCAAGCATTTGGCCTCAAAGGGACATGTCAGCGATAATCCAGTTCAGGCCGAACTTGACCAAAATATTGCGGCAAAACGGCATGACACAGGGCAACATCGCAGACATCACGGAGCCGCAAAACCGTCTGTTGGAAAACCGGCTACCAAATATGCTGCTTTGGACCTTGGAACCAACAATTGTCGATTGCTGATTGCCGAGCCACGGGATCAGGGTTTTCGCATCGTAGATTCATTTTCACGCATCGTCCGGTTGGGCGAGGGTGTGTCAGCGAATAATCGCCTGAGTGATGAAGCCTCTGACAGGGCTATTTCGGCGTTGCGCGTGTGCTGGAACAAGCTGAAATACCATAAGGTTGAAAAGGTTCGGTTGATTGCGACCGAGGCATGTCGATCCGCTGAGAATGGTGCAGAATTTCTACAACGTGTTGCACGGGAAATTGGTCTTGAACTTGAGATCATCGATCGCGAGACCGAAGCCCGTCTGGCGGTTGCTGGCTGTTCCTCACTGGTGGAACCGCGGTCAGATGGTGTCGTGCTGTTTGATATTGGTGGTGGTTCATCGGAAATTGTCTGGATGGATCGACGCGGGCGCAGAAAGCGCAACCGTCTGGGTGGCACATTGCGGGCTTGGGATTCTCTTCCGGTGGGTGTCGTTACGCTTTCTGAGCGCTATGATGGAAAACATGTCACTCGCGAAAGCTTCGAGATGATGGTCAACGAAGTTCGGGGAATGCTGGCTGCTTTTCCAAAGCGCCGCGAATTACAGCAGGCTCTGTCTCGTGGACGCCATCATCTGCTCGGCACGTCCGGTACCGTGACAACACTTGCCGGTGTGCATCTTGGCCTGCGCCGATATGACAGGCGGCGGGTTGATGGTATGTGGATGAGCAACAATGATGCCGCGTCGATGGTCGAACAGCTGTTGGCTTTGACGTATGAACAGCGGATCGGGCATCCGTGTATCGGGTTGGACAGGGCTGATCTAGTGTTGCCCGGCTGTGCGATTTTCGAGGCCATCAGGCGAGAATTCACCTGTGATCAGTTGCGTGTGGCAGATCGCGGGTTGCGGGAAGGCATATTGGTGGAACTGATGAACAAGGATGGCCACGGCCTTGCGCGGCGCAGTAATCGCAGCACGCCATGGCGCCGAAAGCGACCGAAATCAAAAGACAAACGAACTGCGCACGGAAACGAAATTACGGACGGCAATACCGATGAATAGCAATTCAAGAGGCACTGGCGGTAAACGTGGATCGGGAGGCTATCGTGGCCTCTCAGTTCGAGTGAAATCCGCACGCGGGCGCAAGATCTCGTCAACGAGATGGCTGCAGCGTCACCTCAATGACCCTTACGTGCAACGCTCCAAGATAGATGGCATGCGCTCCCGAGCCGCCTACAAGCTGTTGGAGATTGACGAGAAATACAATTTGCTGCGCAAAGGTCAGCGTATTGTCGATTTGGGTGCAGCCCCTGGCGGCTGGTCTCAGGTTGCGGCGCAGAAGGTGGGCAGCCACATTGATGATATTCGCGTTGTGGGGATTGATTATCTATCCATGGAACCACTGTCAGGCGTGACGCTTCTGGAAAAGGATTTTCTGGATGATGATGCGCCGGATCAGCTGCGCGAGGCCCTTGGTGGACACATGGCCGATCTGGTTCTGTCTGACATGGCGGCGCCAACCACTGGGCATAAGCAGACAGACCATATGCGCATCATTCAACTCTGCGAAGTTGCGGTTGAGTTTGCACGCGAAGTTCTGAAGCCAGGCGGCACTTTTATTGCCAAGGTGTTTCAGGGTGGAACAGAGCATACGCTGCTTAATGAAATGAAGCGGGATTTCCGGCTGGTGGGACATTACAAACCGCCAGCCAGTCGAAAAGACTCCGCTGAAACCTATCTGATTGCTCGCGATTTCCGGGGCAGGGACTTGAAAGTCAGCGCTGAAGGCGAGTAAAGGTGCTTTTCGCATTTGCAACATAGCAGATGCGTGATATCTGGCATTGCCAACTCACCCGTGATTCATTTTTACCGATAGGAGTTGGCATGGCCACTATTGTGGAAACCGCTAACATACGCGAAGCCCTCACATTTGATGATGTTCTGCTGCAGCCCGGTCATTCCGAGGTTCTGCCTGCGGAAGTCAGTATCGCAACTCGGATCACGCGCGATATCTCACTCAATCTGCCGATCATCTCGTCGGCGATGGACACTGTTACAGAAGCCAAGATGGCAATCGCCATGGCGCAGGCGGGTGGTATCGGGGTGATCCATCGGAATCTGTCGATTACCGAGCAGGCCGAAGCGGTGCGTCAGGTCAAGAAGTTTGAGTCCGGCATGGTGGTCAATCCGGTGGTGATCGGTCCAGATGCGACATTGGCTGATGCCCTTTTGTTGATGAGCGACAATGGTATTTCCGGGATTCCAGTCGTTGAAAATGGTGGGTCCGGCGGATTTGCCACCGGTCGCCTTATCGGTATTCTGACGAACCGTGATGTGCGCTTTGCCTCCGATCCTGCGCAACGGGTCTCTGAGTTGATGACCGAGAAAAACCTTGTAACGGTGAAGGAAAATGCCACCCAGCAGGATGCGAAACGCCTGCTGCATCAGCACCGCATTGAAAAGCTTCTGGTGGTTGACGATGATGGCATGTGCATCGGCCTGATTACGGTCAAGGATATCGAAAAATCACAGCTCAACCCCCATGCCACAAAGGATGATCATGGTCGGTTGCGGGTTGCTGCAGCGACAAGTACCGGGGAAGACGGGTTGGCGCGCGCCGAAGCTCTGGCGGCAGCTGGTGTTGATCTGATCGTTGTCGACACGGCACATGGCCATTCCGAGCGTGTTTTGCAAACCGTTCGCAATGTCAAGAAACTCTCCAACGGTGTTCAGATCATTGCTGGTAATGTGGCAACGGCGGAAGGCACCAAGGCGCTGATCGATGCGGGTGCCGATTGCATCAAGGTGGGTATCGGACCTGGCTCGATCTGTACAACCCGGATTGTTGCCGGTGTCGGCGTGCCACAACTGACGGCGATTCTGGATTGTGTTGCCGAGGCCAAGAAACATGATGTGCCGGTGATTGCCGATGGCGGGATCAAATATTCCGGCGATCTGGCCAAAGCACTGGCCGCCGGTGCCTCCTGCGCCATGGTCGGTTCGCTTCTGGCAGGTACCGATGAAAGTCCGGGCGAGGTGTATCTCTACAAGGGGCGCAGCTATAAGGCTTATCGTGGAATGGGCTCGGTTGGTGCCATGGCGCGTGGCTCGGCAGACCGGTATTTTCAGGCTGAAGTGCTTGATGAGTTGAAGCTGGTTCCAGAAGGCATTGAAGGGCAGGTTCCGCATAAGGGGCCAACTTCCGCTGTTCTGCACCAGTTGGCTGGTGGACTGCGCGCAGCCATGGGTTATGTTGGTGGTGCAGATCTGGCTGCGTTTGAACAGAAGGCCAGATTTGTGCGTATCACCAATGCGGGCCTTGCTGAAAGCCATGTTCATGATGTGACAATAACGCGGGAAAGCCCGAACTATGCGGGCGGCTTATAGGCCTTCTTGCGACAATCAATGCCGGTGGCATGGGCCATCTGCAAATTAGTGGATAGTAAATTCGATGAGACTTGGCGGGCGCATACAGGCTGCAATTGAGGTTATGGAGGATGTCCAGAATCGGCGGCGGCCAATTTCAGAGGCCTTGAAAGATTGGGGATTGTCCCATCGGTTTGCCGGATCAGGTGACCGCGCTTTCATTGGCAATCTTGCTTATGATGCTCTGCGTTGGCGCGCTTCGACGCGCTGGATCATGGACAGCGACAAAGCATCATCGTTGATTTTTGGCACAGTGGTCTATCGCTGGAACCAAAGCTGGCAGGAGCTGGAGACCACCTTCGAAGGTGACAAGTTTGCTCCGCCTCTTCCTGGAAAATCCAAACGGGAGGCGGCAGATGCCCGCCGTCTGGCGGATGCACCTGACTGGATTCAGGCCGACCTTCCCAAATGGCTTGTGCCACACTTTCAGGCCAATTTCTCTGATGAATGGATTGCCGAAGCACAGGCGCTTTCCGGACGTCCGCCCTTGGATTTGCGGGTCAATACTCTGAAATCGGATCGCGGAACGGAATTGACCGCGTTGCAGTCTCTGGGGGCTGAACTCACAGAAATTTCTTCGACCGGACTGCGCATTCCGCCATCCGATGCCGCACGGCGTCATCCCAATGTGCAGGTCGAAGAATCCTACAAGCTTGGCCGGATCGAGATTCAGGATGAGGCTAGCCAGATCGCATCTGAGCTGATCTTTGCACGCCCTGGCGAAACCATTCTGGATTTCTGTGCTGGCGCAGGCGGCAAGACCTTGGCCCTGGCTGCTGCCATGAAGAACAGCGGCAAGCTGTATGCCTATGACAATGACCGCAACCGGCAGGCCGGCATTTTTGAACGTCTGGAGCGGGCAGGGGCAGACAAGACGATTGTCCTGAAACCTGATGATGGCCGCTTGGCCAGCCTGCTGGGTGCTTGTGATCGTGTGGTCGTGGATGCGCCCTGTACTGGCTCTGGTACCTGGCGGCGCAAGCCTGATGCAAAATGGCGTCTGACCGACAAGCAATTGATGGCGCGGCAGGAGGAACAGCAGGATGTTCTCGAAGAAGCAGCACCTTTCGTGCGTAACGAAGGCTTTCTGGTCTACATGACCTGCAGTGTTCTGGCGGCCGAGAATGAAGACAGCGTCGCAGGCTTTTTGAACGGAAATCCGGCTTTTGAATTGGTTTCGGCCGGGGAGGTCTGGCAGGAAGTTTTCGGCTTTGACAAGCCGCAACCCTGGTCAGCGGACATGATGTCCATCACTCTGACACCTGCATCAACAGGAACAGACGGGTTCTATTTTGCGGTGATGCAGAAGGTTTCTTGAAGCCGTTGCGCCGGTGGATACTCGGAATAAATCCGAGCATGACGGCATTAAATGTTGCGCATCAGATGATCAGGAACGCCTATCGGGTACTTTTCGTTCAATGTCAGAGAATGTAAGTTACAAACGGCCTTCGGTCTGAATTCGACAACCAACGCCGTCATACTCGGATTTATTCCGAGTATCCACCGGCGCATCCATTTCAACAGACATCCTACCGTTCAAAGGTCGCCGCCAGTTCGATGTGTGGGGACCAGAGGAATTGGTCGACGGGTTGCAGTGACTTCATCTCAAAACCGCCATCGATCAGAATTCGGGCATCCCGGGCGAAGCTGACTGGATTGCAGGATATGGCGGCGATCCGGCCCACACCTGATTTGACCAATTGCTCGCACTGTGCGCTGGCACCGGCGCGTGGTGGATCGAACAGCACGCCGTCGATCTTCTTCAACTCCATATGCGAAATGGGGTGCTTGAACAAATCACGCCGCAAGGTTTTGATTTTTTTAATTTTCTTTGTTCGGGATGCGGTTTTGTTCAGCGCATCAAGAGCGACCTGCTCTGTCTCGACCGCCAATACGGTGGCAAAACGTGCCATTGGCAGGGTGAAGGTGCCAATGCCGCAAAACAGATCGGCGCAGGATTTGCAGTCTTTCAAAAATGGAATTGCGTGATTGACCAGGGCAGCCTCGGCCTCGGAGGTTGCCTGCAGAAAAGCGCCTGATGGGACTGACAGTTCGAATCCGCCGCTTTCGACGACATCATCGCCCTGATCCATGCTGGCCAGTTCATCATTCAGCATGACTTTCCAGAACGGTGCGGTCGCGGCCCACATTTCTTCAAGCTGGTGCCGGTTGTTGCCGGATGCACGACCGGTCGCCTCTATGGTTATGCCGTTCTGTCCAACCGTCGCCACCATGCGTTCTTCGCGTTTGGCGCGCACAGCCAAGGCGGCCAGTCGAGCCAGATTGCCCATGGTGTTCTTACCGGTTTTTCTTGGAACAAGTTGCTGTTCGAGCGCGGGATGCAAGATGGGACATTCTTCAGGAGAGATAATCTCGTCCGATTTGCGAGCATGAAAGCCCAGATGCACGCCGTCTTTTGCGGCCTTGAAGGAAAACGCTGCCCGGCGTCTGGTGCCCGGGGCAACCGCAATTGGCTCTGGCACGGGGAACGAGATACCGTTTTTGCGCAACGCGTTTTCGACCTGCTCGCGTTTCCATGCCAGATAGCTGTCAGGTTTCATGTGCTGTAACGCACAGCCGCCGCAGGTTCCGAAATGGCGGCATGCTGGCTCAATCCTGTCAGGGCTTGTTTCCAGAATCTCGATGATTTCACCACGGCCCTTGTCGACATAGGCTCGTACGGTCTCGCCAGGCAGGGTGTAGGGGATGAACACAGGTCCATCCTCTGTGCGAGCCACACCATCGCCTTCGCGTCCAAGATGGTCGATCGTCATGGTTTTGATCATAAGTCTGTGTATCCGGGTGTCCTGATCGCAATCAGGAATTCCTGATTTCCGTCTCCACCTGAAATGGGGGAGTTGGTGAGGCCGATGATCTGGCAATGCTGGTCTGCCTTCAGCCAATGGGCGATTTTTTCCGCGCTGGCAAGAGCAAGCGCACGATCTGCGACAATTCCGCTCTTGTTCACTAGGCCTTTTCCCACTTCAAATTGGGGCTTGATCAGGAACAGACCAATTGAGCCAGGGTCTGCAAGAGACAGAATTGGCGGCAAGGCCAGGGTCAGTGAAATGAAGCTGACATCACTGACGATAAAGGAAACCGGAAATGGCAAGTCTTCTGCGCTGAGGTGGCGGGCATTCAAACCCTCAAGACTTGTAACACGCGGGTCGGCTTCTATTGATGGATGGATTTGTCCGTGACCCACATCAAAGGCAAAGATCATATCTGCGCCTTCTTCCAGAAGGACTTGCGTGAAACCGCCCGTGCTGGCACCGAGATCAACGCAGTTCCGGCCTGCAGGTGACAGGTCAAAGGCCTCAAGGCCGTGTTTCAGTTTGAGGGCTGCGCGCGAGACATAGTGACTTGCCGGGTCGCTGATGCTGATGCTGTCCCCGGCAGTTACATTGCGTGCCGCTTTCTTGCAAATGTCTCCATTGACAGTCACTGCGCCGCGCAAAATTGTGTCCCGCGCTCTGGCACGACTGGGCAGAAGGCCTCGATTTACCAGTTCAAGATCGAGTCGTGCTTTGCTCAAGAAGATGCCGCAATGAGATTGGACAGTTTTTCCTGAGCAACATCAGCATCTTCGCCATAGGAAATCGTGCCACGGAAGGAGCCATCGGCATTCATCAGGAAGACGCTGGCTGTGTGGTTCATTGTATAATCATCATCTTCCAGGGGAACGCGTTCTGCCAATACGCCATAGGATTTGACGGTCGCCTGAACCTGCTCTTCTGAGCCGGTCAACCCGATGATCTTGTCGGAGAAGACTGACACATAGTCCTTGAGGATTTCGGGTGTGTCGCGCTCGGGATCGACCGTTACAAAGGCAAAGCCCATCTTGTCGGCTTCCGGGCCCAAAGCTCCGATCCAACCCGCCATTTCATAGAGGCTGGTGGGACAGATTTCCGGGCAATGAGTGAAGCCGAAGAATATCGCATAGGGTTTGTCATCGAAGATGGTCTGGTCGACTGGCTGACCATCCTGGTTGACCAGAGAAAACGGTCCGCCGATCTGGGCAAACACCAATGAGTTGGAGTCATTGTCCTGGCCTTGCCACGTCATATATCCAAGGCCAACGAGAACAATGGCGACCAACGCCCAGATGATAATTCGGAAAGACTTCATGAAATACCCAAATGGTCATGGCACGCCTCATATTGCGACGGCCAGTTTTGTATATATAGCAGACGGAAACCGCAGAGGTTCCATTGGTTCTATATACGGGTTTCCGGTTGAAATTCAACGCTCTGATCTGCTTCTGCGGCGTCGTCTACGGAATAACCGAAATCATTGAAGTGGAGTGCGGTCTGCGCTTCTTCGAATTCATTTGCTTCGATTATCGTGTCCGGAATGAGCACATCCGTGTTGAGATCAACTGCATCATCATAGGTCATGGCGATAACGGGAGCGGTGGACGCCAGATCAAAGTCTTCCCGGTCGTCGCTTTTGGCGGCCTTATTACCCTGTATGCGCAGGATCAGATAACCGACCATTGCGATCTGTACCACGGCAATTGACAGGAACAGGGCACCAGGTCCGGATTGCGCCATCAGGAACGAGGCGACCAGCGGGCCAATGGTTGATCCAATGCCAAAGGCCAGCAGCAAGCCTGATGAGGTTTCCACATAGCTATCGGGTTCACAATGATCAAACGCATGTGCGACGGCAATTGCATAGGTTGAGTGCGTGAACACACCAACCATGAAGGCGAGGGACAGAAAGCTCCAGCGGGAATCTCCCTCGATCAGCCCTAAAAGTGTGCAGAAAATGGCAGACCCGACGCCAAGAATGACAATAACCATACGCCGGTCAATCTTGTCCGAGGCGCGGCCGATGGGCCATTGGGCGGCCGCACCACCGCCAATCATGGTGGCGGCGAATATGGCTGCAAAGCTGGTGTCAAACCCCCGCCCGGTGGCAAACACCGGTGCCAGCATCCAGGTTGAACCGGCGGACACACCAATCAGAAGAGCCGAGACGAAGGCTGCAGGTGAGGTATCATAAAGCTGTTTCGGTCTGAACAGGACCAGAGTAATGGGTGCTGGCTGTGTGGCCGTTGTCAGTGTGATCGGGATCACGGCAACGGACACCACGATCGAGGCCACAATAAACAGCGTATAGCCTTCCACCGATGCAAATGCGGTGGCGAATTGACCTGCCATGATGCCCGTCAGTGCGACCACAACATATGTGGACATGATAAGGCCACGGTTTTCGTTGGTCGCACGTTCATTCAGCCAGCTTTCGATGACAACGTAGAAGGCGGCGATGCAAAAGCCCGTGATGAAGCGAAAGATCGACCAGGCAAACTCATCGATCAGCAATGGGTGCAACAGGGCAACGGCGGATGCCAGCGAAACCATTGCGGCATAGGCGCGGATATGGCCGGCTCGCAAAATCAGATATGGCCCGACAAGACAACCGACAACAAATCCGGCAAAATAGGATGAGATACTGATGCCGATTGCGAGGGTCCCGAAGCCTTCAATTTCGGCGCGCAGAGGCACCAGCGCGCTTTGCAACCCATGACCGAATACGATCATGGCAACTGCGAGCAAAATGGTGCTGATAGAGCCGATTGTCTTGAACATCTGAAACGACCATGATCCGGAGAATCAGACCATGTTCAGGATGAATATGGCCTTCAAAAAATCTGCTTAGGGGACATTAGTAAGCAACGCTATATCAGGCGCGACGTATGAGTTCGCTTTTTTGCAAACCGAGCGCTTTTGTAGCTGTGTCGACAATGGCGCCAGCATCCAGCAAAGCGGTGACATACATGGCATCCGGCTTGTCCTGATCAATATAGATGTCGGGCAGAGTCATGGGGCGAAATTTGACCATGCCGTCCAGGAAGCCGTTCAATGTCAGGAAGTTGGCGACATGGCTGCCAAACCCACCGACAGAACCTTCTTCAACTGTGATAAGCACCTCATGGTTTCGAGCCAGGTCGGCGATCATGTCTGTATCAAGCGGTTTTGCAAAACGGGCATCTGCCACGGTTGTGGACAGGCCCATGGCATTCAGCCTTTCTGCGGCTTGAAGGCTCTCTCCCAGGCGTCCACCAAATGACAGGATGGCAACCTTTGTGCCTTCCTGCAAAATGCGGCCTTTTCCAATTTCCAGAATGCTGCCCCGATCGGGAAGTTCAACACCCAGACCTTCGCCGCGCGGATAGCGAAATGAAATCGGACCTTCATCATAGGCTGCCGCTGTTGCCACCATGTGCCGAAGCTCTGCTTCGTCTCCAGCCGCCATAACAACGAAATTGGGGAGACAGGCAAGATAGGCAATGTCGAACGAGCCGGCATGGGTCGGGCCATCGGCCCCCACAAGACCAGCACGATCAATTGGAAACCGAACCGGAAGTTGCTGGATCGACACATCATGCACAATCTGATCATAGGCACGTTGCAGGAATGTGGAATAGATCGCCACGAAGGGCTTGTAGCCATCTGACGCAAGGCCGGCTGCAAAGGTCACTGCGTGTTGCTCGGCAATTCCGACGTCAAAAGTCCTCTTGGGGAAGGATTCTTGAAAAATATCTATGCCCGTGCCCGACGGCATGGCAGCGGTGATGCCGACAATCTTGTCGTCACGTTGCGCTTCATCCACCAGAGAGCTGCCAAAGATTTTTGTGTAAGAGGGCGCATTGGGGATGGATTTAGCCTGTTCACCGGTGATGACGTTGAATTTGGAAACGCCATGATACTTGTCGCTCGAGGCTTCCGCCGGTGCGTAGCCTTTGCCTTTTTGTGTAACGATGTGCAGCAGGATTGGACCTTTGTCTGCCTCTTTGATGTTTTTGAGAACGGGCAGCAGATGATCAAAATTATGTCCGTCAACCGGGCCTACATAGAAGAAACCCAGTTCCTCAAACAGGGTGCCACCTGTGAAGAAGCTGCGGGTAAACTCTTCGGTTTTGCGGGCATTGCGCTGAATGAACTTAGGAAGATGACTGGTGAGCGCTTTAGCAGCTTCTCTGATGCCGATGTAAGTGCGCCCTGATACAAGACGCGCCAGATAGGCGCTCATGGCACCCACGGGTGGTGCAATGGACATGTCGTTGTCATTCAGGATGACAATTTGTCTCGCATCGACAGCGCCAGCATTGTTCATGGCTTCGTAAGCCATCCCCGCAGACATGGATCCATCACCGATCACGGAAATCACCTTGTGCGATTTGCCGTCAAGATCGCGCGCCGCAGCCATTCCCAGCCCAGCTGAGATTGATGTGGAGGAGTGCGCAGCGCCAAACGGATCGTAAATGCTCTCATTGCGCTTTGTGAAGCCGGAGAGACCGCCGCCCTGGCGAACAGTGCGGATGCGATCACGTCTCCCGGTCAGAATCTTGTGGGGATAGCACTGGTGGCCGACATCCCAGATGATTCGATCTTCGGGTGTGTTGAACAAATAATGCAGCGCTATGGTCAGCTCGACGACACCCAGGCCAGCACCGAGGTGACCGCCGGTCACCGATACGGCATCCAGCATTTCGGCACGCAGTTCTTCGGCCAGTTTGGGAAGGTCAGACTCCGCAATCTTTTTAAGATCGTCAGGGGTGTTTACCTGATCCAACAGCGGGGTCTTGGGTCTCGTGCTCACAAATATGCTTTCTCGGTTTTTGCGTGACTGCCTTTGATCCGTCGGCCCCTCGGCCAATGGAAAGTGTGGCGTATGCATAGGTTGTGAAACATATATGTGCCTTGTTGCCTATCCGGGCAAGGGAATAAACTCCTCTTCATCCCCTGGCACAGTGTCAAACCGCGCCTGACGCCAATCCTCCTTGGCCTGATCAATCCGTTCCTTGCTTGAAGATACGAAATTCCACCAGATGTGCCGTGGGCCATCCATTGGCTCTCCGCCCAGCAACATAAGGCGCGACGGTTTGGTCGCGCGAATCGTGATGCGGTCTCCCGGCCGGAAGACAAGAAGTCGTCCGCCTTCAAAGCGGTCACCAGCGATGTCGATTTCTCCGCTGACAACATAGACACCGCGTTCTTCGTAATCTGCGTCCAGTGGCAAGACGCCGCCTGCCTGCAACTCAGCCGAGACGTAGAACATGTCGGAATAGGTTTTGACCGGAGATTTCTGGCCATACATGTCGCCGATGATGATCCGTGTCGTGACACCGTTTTCTTCCAGAACCGGCAGGGAGCTGGCTGTTTGATGCTCAAACTCAGGATCAATTTCTTCATATTTTTTGGGCATTGCCACCCAGGTTTGGATGCCAAACAGGTTTTGGCCGTTCTGGCGTTTGTCATCCGATGTTCTCTCTGAATGAACAATGCCCTTGCCGGCCGTCATCCAGTTAACGGCTCCTGGCGCAATTGGCAGTTCGGTGCCGAGGCTGTCGCGATGGTAAATCTCACCAGAAAACAGGTAGGTTACAGTCGAAAGTCCAATGTGGGGGTGGGGTCTGACATCAATGCCCTGATTGGTCAGGAATTCCGCTGGGCCCATCTGATCAAAAAATATGAAGGGGCCAATCATCTGCTTTCTGGCAGACGGCAGTGCGCGGCGCACTTCAAATCCGCCGAGATCGCGGGCGCGCGGTACGATGATGGTTTCGATTGCCTCACAGGACTTCTTGTCGCCGGGAATCGGGTCTTTTGCGGGATGCCATGTCATCTGCCGTCTCCTTATCGGGTATGACAGATTTAGATCATAGATCGCATTAGGCACCAATAGTGGACGATGTGAAATGACCGTCCATACAGGATGAACAATTCCTCAGTCGAGCGGTTCCGTAGAGGTGGCTTCACCATCTGCATTGGTTCTGATTTTTTCGACCTTTTCTTCAGCCGATTTCAGTAAGGCGTCGCAGCGCGCTTTCAGCGCTTCGCCGCGTTCATAGATCGAAATGGATTCTTCCAGCGGCACGTCGCCTTTTTCAAGGCGGGCAACAATTGTTTCCAATTCTGCGAGCGCTTTTTCAAAGCTCATGGAATCCAGTTCGGCATTGCTGTCGCTCATAATTGCTCCTCAGGTGCTCGCATTCATCAGTTCATCTATATGGCAGGCGGCTGATTCGGCCAGTCCCATCAGATCATAACCACCTTCCAGCACTGAAACCACCCGACCGGATGCATGTGTATCGGCCAATTCAAGCAGTTTTCCGGTTACCCATGTAAAATCCTCTCCCTGCAGATTGATTTGCGCAAGCGGGTCTCGGTGATGAGCATCGAATCCAGCCGAGATCAGGATGATGTCCGGTTGAAAAGCGGTGATTGCCGGAAAAATGCGGGTTTCCATCGCCTCGCGAAACTGGACACCGCCATCGCCGGCCGTCAGCGGCGCATTTACGACGTTTCCATGGTCTCCAGTGTCACTCAGCGCGCCGGTGCCAGGGTAAAGTGGCATCTGGTGAGTTGAACAATACAGCGAAGTAGGGTCATTCCACAGGATATCCTGACACCCATTTCCATGGTGGACATCAAAATCCACGATAGCAACACGCTCAGCGCCGTGAGCTTTCTGTGCGTGACGCGCCGCAATTACGACATTGTTGAAGAGACAAAACCCCATCGCCGTGTTTCGCTCTGCATGATGGCCCGGCGGGCGAATGGCGCAGAAGGCATTTTGTGCGACGCCTGTCATAACCGCATCAACAGCTGCATTGGCCGCGCCGAAACCGCGCAGGGCGGCTTCCCATGATCCGGGCGAAGCCACCGTGTCATTGTCGATCTGGGAAATGCCCGCATCCGGAATGGCATCGCGGATCATGTTCAGATAGCTTTCTGGATGAGCCAGCAAAACGGTTTCCACATCGCCCATTGGTGCATCCAGCTTGATCAGGGCGTCAAAATGCGGATCAGCCAGGACATCCTTGAGTGCGCGGATGCGGTCAGGACGTTCGGGGTGTCCCTCAGGTGTGCGGTGATTGAGGAAGCTGTCGTGCTGATAAAGCTGGGTGGCCAAGTTCTGCGTCCTTGAATCACAAATCGTGCGTAGCATTGTTACGCGGCGCTGCGGCACGCTGCAAGCGATCGTATATGGCGACGCCGAGACCTTGCCGGGGTGGCGGCACAACGTGAATGGTATCCGGGTGCAAAGCGTCCAGTTGTCGCAACATTGAAAACAGATTTGCAGCCGCTTCGACACAATCTCCGGAAGCGCTGAGATCAAGGTAACTGTGAGTGTCTGACTGGCCGGGGAGGCGCCGACCGGCAAAGCTCAGGACGGCATCATTTGGGCCAATTGGTGTGTCTTGCTCCGAGGCCAATTGAACCTTTGCCCCTGGTGCATAATGCGAGGTGAGCATGCCAGGCGCTGTCGGAGATCTTTGATCATCTTGTGTTGCCTGATGATCCTCAAGGGGTTCTCCATTCAACTGCGCTTCCAACTGCTCCCGCGTTACCGCACCGGGGCGCAACAACACCAAAGGTTGATTGGGAAAACACGCAACAATTGTGGATTCCAGACCAACCGGGCAGGTGCCACCGTCGACGACCAATGGAACCGCTTCAATGGAGAAAGCAGACCGAACATCGGCAGCCCTGGTCGGGCTTAGACCACCAGACGGATTTGCACTGGGAGCGGCGAGGGGGCGTTGCAGCCTGCCAATAAGGGTTTTGGTAAAGAGACTGTCCGGGCAACGCAGGGCGATGGAATCGAGGCCCGCAGTTGCAAGCTCACTGATCGGTGCTTCTGGTCTGCGTGGCAGCACAAGGGTCAGGCCGCCGGGCCAGAAATGCCGTAACAGATGGTGTGCGCGGGCGTCGACATGGGCCAGAGTGCTGGCCATGTCGAGCCCATCGACATGGCAGATCAGGGGATTGAAGCTTGGCCGACCTTTGGCTGCATATATCTGTGCGACTGCTGTGTCGCGTGTCGCATCTGCTGCCAAACCATACACGGTTTCCGTAGGCAACCCGACCAGTTGTCCGTCCCTCAGGAGGGCCATGGCCGCATCTGAAGCATTTGAACCTTCAGGCAACAGGCCACTCTGATGTGGGTTGATTTCGTGAGGCATGGTTATTTTTGTTTCAGTGGTGGACGGCCTTCTTTCGCCCATTTTTGCATCAGCGCTTCCAGTTCCGGTTCAGGCTGATCGGGAAACTGTATCTGAAGACTGACCAGCAGGTCACCTGACTTTGATTTTCCCGGCAGACCTTTGCCAGGAATGCGCATTGTGCTGCCTGAATTGCTTTTGGGCGGAACCGTCAGATTTACTCTGCCTGACAATGTCGGAACCTGAATCTTGCCGCCAAGATAGGCCTGGTGCAGATGAATTGGTGCGTCATACCGCAAATTGGTGCCATCCACCTTGAACAGCGGGTGGGGGATGTATCGCACTGTGATTCTGGCATCTCCGGCCGTCCCACCGTTCGGGCTGGGTGCGCCCTGTCCCTTCAAGCGTATGGTCTGGCCGTCTTTGGTGCCTTTCGGAACCGAAACTGCAACCGTTCTGCCATCGCCGAGTGTGACAGAGGCTTTTTTGCCCGCTGCAAGGTCTTCCAGCGTGATCGCCAGTTTCCCTTCAACATCGGTGCCTTTTTGCGGCCTGCGTGTGCCGCCAAATCCCTGGGGCCCAGCTCCTGCCTGCCCAAATCCGCCTTGTGCTGCTCCGGCCTGTCCAAATCCGGACCGTCCGAAGCCGCCGCGACCGCCGAAAATTTCACTCAGGATTTCCTCCGCGCCACCGCCTGCAAAGGTTTGACCGGATGGTCCACCGGGGCGAGCTCCGCCACCCTGACCAAAGCCGCCAAAACCAGGGTGAACGGGATTGCCGTCGCCATCGACCTCGCCGCGATCGAACTGCGCACGTTTTTCCGTGTCACCCAGGACATCATAGGCGTTGTTGATCTTCGAAAAGCGCTCTTTGGCTTTTGGATCGTTCGGGTTTTGATCCGGGTGGTTCTTTTTGGCGAGATTGCGGAATGCAGACTTTATATCGGCAGCACTCGCGCCCTTCGTCACCCCCAGGATCTTATAGGGATCTGACATTGGGATTTTCCAGAATTGTAATTGTTTCTTTTAACGGGCCTGTCTTGAATTCAGGCCCTGATGTTCGATTAAACCAAGGAAGATGCATCTGGCAACAGAATGTCTTCAATTGCACACCCACAAATTTCCTCAGGCAGGCGATATATGGGGATGAATTGTCAAAATTGAAATAGGCAAAATACAGGTGATTTGGCTCAGGAAACCGGTTCAGATGTGATCGACCAATTCAAAGCGATTGATCCGCCAGTTTTCCTGTCCGGCGATACAGGCTTCACCCTTGTAACGATGAATACCATCGACATTTTGCAACGTGGCAGCAAAATTTTTGCAGCGACCAATTTCATCACTTGGGGCCGCAAATGCCAGGAGACTGCCGCTGGACCCTGTGCTCTCGTTTTCCCACGGAACCGGTGCGCCTGCGGTTTCCTGATTGGTTGCTTCATTCAGGGCGCTTCGTATCGCGATCCAGTCTGATAGTTCGACGTTACCAGGTTTGAGAGAGGATGCTATGGAACCGGTCGTCATGTTGTCCGCCGTATCGTCCAAAAAGCCTGGTGACATGGCACAGCCTCCGATCGGGACCAGAGATAATGCAACAAAAAGGCATTTTTGCAATTGGCGGTTCAAGTCGACAGGCCTATATCTCGGAGGAAGAATTTCCATCATTCATACAGCAGGTCATCTTTTCCATGACGAGTAGCGACAAGACTACACAGACAAGGTTAATGAGCAGTGACTTCACCGAAATAGAGCCAACAGCATCTGCGCCGTTTGAGCTGTTTGCACTCTGGATGGCTGATGCAGAGCAAAGCGAGTTGAATGATCCCAATGCCATGTCGGTGGCAACGGTGGATGGGCAGGGCGTGCCGAATGTCCGTACTTTGTTGCTGAAGGGCTTCGATGAACGTGGCTTTGTTTTCTATACCAATCTTCAAAGCAACAAGGGGCTGGAATTGCTGGCCAATCCCTTTGCGGCACTTTGCTTCCATTGGAAAACGCTGAGGCGGCAGGTGCGTGTTCGTGGTCCGATCGAACAGGTTTCCGATGCCGAAGCTGACAGCTATTACCAGAGCCGCTCGGAGGGCAGTCGAATTGGTGCGTGGGCCAGCCAGCAATCACGTCCTTTGGAATCTCGTGCCGATCTTGAGCGTGCGGTAGACGAATATACAAAGCGGTTTGCGGGCAAGGATATTCCTCGACCTCCGCACTGGTCCGGGTTTCGGGTAAAACCGACCGAGATCGAATTCTGGCATGATCGCCCTTACAGGCTGCATGACCGGATTGTCTTCAAGCGGTCTGATTTTAAGAGCAAATCCTGGGACAAGCAACGGTTCAATCCATGAGTGTCCAGGGCGTGAGGGCGTTCTTCAAAATAGTCTGACGATCAGGGGTACCAGCAGGGCCGTCAGGGCACCGTTGAGTGCCATTGCGATGCCTGCAAAGGTTCCGGCCAGCGGATTGATCTGGAAGGCTCTTGCGGTTCCGATGCCGTGAGAGGCAATTCCAACAGCAAATCCTCGGGCTGCATAGTCCTGAATTTTCAAGGCATTCATCAATGGCGTCACCATGATGGCTCCGGCGACACCTGTGGTGATAACAAGCACTGCTGTGAGGGTTGGAATACCGCCAAGTTGCTCCGAGATTCCCATCGCAATGGGCGTCGTCACGGATTTGGGGGCCAGTGACATCAGGATATCTGTTGGCAGACCCAAGGCCCAGCCGATGGCCAGTGCACTCAGGATTGCTGTGATCGAACCGGCGAAGAGTGCTGCGAGAACCGGAAGAATTCGAGATGTAACCTTTGGCAGGTTTCTGAAAAGAGGCACGGCAAGGGCAACCGTCGCTGGGCCCAGCAGGAAATGAACGAACTGAGCACCCTCAAAATAGGTCTGAAAACTGGTGCCGCTGGTTTTGAGAATTACAATAAGAATTCCAGCGGCAATGACGACCGGATTGGCAAGAGGATGGCGGTTCAGTTTTTGCGAAATGCCATCTGCAACAACGTAGGCGACAAGGGTCGCCGTGAGCCACAGCAAAGGTGTCTGAGACAGATAGACCCAGACCTCAAACAGACCGCTGGTTTCATTTTCTGCCATGTCAAAACGTCCCCGATTTGGCACTCAGCAAGCGAAAGATGCCAACAGAAACAAGCAGGGTCAGAAGCGTTGAACCCAGAATGGTCAATGTCAGCGCAACGGTGTGGTTTGCAATGAGTGGGAGATGCTGAATGATTCCAACTGCGGCTGGCACAAAAAGCAGCGACAGATTGCCGAGTATTCCATTTGCGGCCCGATCAATTGCATTGTTTTTTTCTGACGTGTCATCGTTTGACGGGACAGGCTGTTTCCATTTGCTTCGGACGAACAGAAGAATCAGGAGCAGAAACATGCCGATCAGCGGTCCGGGTAATTGTATAAAGGTTACACGAACGAAAAATTCACCAAACAATTGACAAATCAGGAACAAAGTAAGCGCATGTAGCATTATACAACCTTGGCAAGCGTTGTTTTTATGTTCATATTTCGACACCAGCCAAACGCTGGCTAAGGTTGCGACACGCAAGGTGTCGAACAAGGAAGGAAATTCTCTCATGACCATACGCAGAAGAAAACACCCTGTCGCTCGTCATCTCGGCATGGCGATGGTGATCGGCAGTACATTGGCACTTGCGGCTTGTGGCTCGACGCCGGGTGAACGCGCAGTGACCGGAGCAGGTGCTGGTGCAGCTGCAGGCGCAGGTCTGGCTGCCATAACCGGTGGTTCTGTGGCTGGTGGTGCAGCAGTTGGCGCTGCTGCCGGCGCAGTGACCGGAGCCGTCACAAATGAGTGTCAATTCAACCTGTTCAAAGCTCGTCCAGCTTACTGCTAGACATTCGGCAGTTTCGTGCCAGGCAGCATTTATGTTGCCTGGTGGTTGAATTTGCGGATTTCGTGTTTTCCGAAAGCCGCATGCATGGCTCATCTCGAGCAGATCGACCCTGAATAATCACATTATTCCGGTGTGGTTTTTGTTGTTTCAAAATTCGGTGCAACACGCACCCTTTGTCATGTGATCCGATGAAGCGGTTTCAGGCCTTTGGCCGATCTGCTTCCTGGAAGGCGATCGGGTTATATTTCTGAACTTGTGTGTCGGGTAACTGCGTTTTCAAATTCACGAACTGCAAGTGGATTTCCACTGCGGTGCCCCAATAAATTTGGTGCCGAACCTTCCCAGCCTTCTTTCCATACCTGTTGCTTATTTCTATAAGGCTATATCAATATGCCTTGCGGTGTTATGCGGTTTGTTCACGTTTATCGTCAGAAAATGATGAAAGACGACAGATTTTCCGTTCACAGGGCGGGTTTTGAGCAAATTACCACGGGCAATTTGCTCGCACTTTGCGCGATTAATGATATATGGGACACAATGGCTTCCAAACGGGGAGCTCGACTGGGCAGTATGAAATGAGGCGATATGTCTAAAGACAATAAAATCGATCAGGAACTCGTTCGCCAATTGGCAGTAATCCTGAACGAAACGGACCTGACCGAAATTGAAGTGGAACACGGTGATCTGCATATCAGAGTGGCACGCAACATCTCCATGACCATGGCAGCGCCAATGGCTCCTGCAGTTGCGGCCGCGCCGGTAGTGCATGCGGCGCCAAGTGTTGCAGATGTTCCAATAGTTGCAGAATCAAAAGGCCATGCCGTTAAATCACCAATGGTTGGTACAGCCTATCTGGCTCCCGAGCCGGGTGCTGAGGATTATGTCAAAGTGGGTGATACGGTAACGGCTGGTCAGACGATCCTGATCATTGAAGCCATGAAGCACATGAATCAGATTTCAGCAGACAGGGCTGGGAAGGTGATCGAAATATTCGTCGAAAGCGGTCAACCGGTTGAGTATGGCGAACCTCTCCTGACCATCGAATAGGCAAGACATGTTCAACAAGATTCTGATCGCCAATCGGGGCGAGATTGCCCTGCGTATATTGCGAGCCGCCCGCGAGTTGGGCATTCAGACGGTCGCCGTTCACTCAACAGCCGATCAGGATGCCATGCATGTGCGTCTTGCGGATGAGAGTGTATGCATCGGCCCGCCACCGGCAGCGCAAAGCTATCTCAACATACCCGAAATTCTCGCCGCCTGTGAAATTACGGGCGCTGAAGCAGTTCATCCCGGTTACGGCTTTTTGTCCGAGAACGCTCGATTTGCCGAGATTCTGGAAGCGCATAATCTGACTTTTATTGGGCCAAAATCCGAACATATCAGAATTATGGGTGACAAGATTGCCGCCAAGGATGCCGTCAGAAAGCTTGGAATTCCAGTCGTGCCCGGCTCCGAGGGTGGTGTCACCAATGATGCTGAAGCTGCCAAAATTGCCGAAGAAATCGGATATCCGGTGCTAGTGAAAGCTGCCGCTGGCGGTGGTGGCAGGGGCATGAAGCTTGCCAAGACTGCCAGTGAATTGTCAGGGGCGCTGCAAGGAGCCCGATCTGAAGCCAAATCTGCATTTGGTGATGATGCGATCTATCTCGAAAAATATCTTGAAAAACCACGTCACATCGAATTTCAGATTTTGGGAGACGGGCAGGGCAATGCCATCCATCTGGGCGAACGCGACTGTTCGTTGCAGCGACGCCACCAGAAGGTGTGGGAAGAAGCGCCGTCACCAGCCTTGAACGATGAACAGCGCAACCGTATGGGCGGCATTGTTGCGAAGGCAATGGCGGATCTTGGTTATTCCGGTGTCGGAACCATTGAGTTTCTCTATGAAGATGGCGAATTCTATTTCATCGAGATGAATACGCGGTTGCAGGTAGAGCATCCGGTGACGGAAGCGATTACCGGCATCGATCTGGTGCACGAACAGATCCGCATTGCTGCTGGTGGAAAATTGACCATGGCGCAGAAAGATGTGGAATTTTCAGGCCATGCAATTGAATGCCGCATCAATGCAGAAGATCCGGCAACCTTTGCACCATCGCCAGGGCGTATCACGCATTATCATCCGCCGGGGGGCCTTGGGACACGTGTCGATTCAGCGGTTTATCAGGGCTATCTGGTGCCGCCGCATTATGACAGCCTGATTGGCAAGCTCATCGTCCATGGCAGAAGCCGCGTTGAGTGCATGATGCGTTTGCGCCGAGCGCTTGGCGAATATGTCGTTGATGGCATCAAGACAACCATTCCGCTGTTTGAAGAACTGGTCGACAATCCGGACATTGCAAATGGCATGTACGATATTCATTGGCTGGAGAAGCATCTGGATCTTTAGAGGCTTTCTCCTTTATGCGGCACCATTTGACCGGAATTGGGCGTTGGCTGGCAAGGCACAGGCCACGCCGTGGTCTTTGTGACCACAAGTGGGCTGTAACGATGTCCAGCGAGCGCGCAAATCCGGCCTTCGGTGCCCCGGAACAGCCCACCAGCTGCGTTAGCCAGCTTGCCCGATGCGCCGCATCGCGCTGCTCTGACTGCCTGGCTGGATGAACTGTTTCGGGGCATCAAATGATTCCGTATAAACGAGAAAGCCTCTTAAGCGCATGAGTGAGTATGACGCTGACCAAATGAAAATTACGCCGCAGGTGCTGCTGAAAGCCTATGCCTGCGGCCTTTTCCCCATGGCGGAATCCGCCGATGACCCTACGCTGTATTGGATCGAACCCGATCAACGTGGCGTCATTCCCCTCGATACATTTCATGTTCCGCGCAGTCTGACAAAGACCATTCGCAAGGGTACATTTGAAGTTCGGGTTGATACCGATTTTGATGGCGTCATTTCGGGCTGTGCCGAGCTGACGTCGGAGCGGCGCGAAACCTGGATCAACCAACCAATTCGCGACCTGTATGGCGACCTCTTCAAGATGGGTTTCTGTCACACGGTCGAGTGCTGGAAAGACGGCGCATTGATGGGCGGTCTGTATGGCATTCACATTGGCGGCGCATTTTTTGGCGAGAGCATGTTTTCGCGCATTCCCGATGCATCAAAAGTCGCGCTGGTGCATTTGCGGGACCGTCTTGTTGCCGGTGGTTTCACACTGCTGGATACGCAGTTTGTCACCGACCATTTGCGAAAATTCGGAGCACATGAAGTGCCGCGCGCCGAGTATAACGAGCTTCTTCAAAGTGCCTTGCAAGTTGACAGTGACTTCTTCCGGTTTGACGAGAAAGCCGTGAATTAGTCGTCCGTGATCTACGCGATTTGCGGTGATTTTTGTAACATTGCGGATATCCAGATTCGCACAGACAACAGCCTGATGCACTTGAGGATGAGGCGGAAGTTGTATCCGGCGGAAGCGAGGGTCGGGTTGTCGGCATCACCCTGGGTGTGGGCAAGGTAATTGCGGTTTATTCTGTGGCCTGTTTTGAGGTGACGAATGACCGGTTCAACAAGCAGCCCGGCGTTTCATCTCGCGCTTGATAGCTGCACCGGTAAACTGCTCTATATCGGGCTGGATGGTTTTGAGCGTATGGCCGTCATAAGGTTTACGCGGAAGCGCCTTGGCATGAACGGCGAGCTGGCCATCCTTGCATCGGTTAAGTGTTGTGGCGACCGACCCCTTGACACCGAACTCATAAACCACGCTGCACGATTGCGGCAGATCGGTTAACATCGTCGGCTGAATAAAAAACATGGTCCGTCGATGACAGCGTCACCGGCCACGGCCTGCCCCTCTGGCTGATACCATCCCGGACATCAGGAATGACAAAATATGACTTGAAATTCGGGTCATTGTTCCACAACTTCCGGCATATCGATGGAAATGGTGTTTTTGATCTCGTCGGCCAGAAAACCCAGCGACATTGGTTGACGCACGCCGGGAATGACGCTGACACTGAAGATCTCCGAAACCGTGCCGCTCAATTTGATCCACTGAACAATGTCACCGCTTTTCAGATTTATGATTTGAACACCGCACCAAGCCTCAGCATCGCGTTTTTTCAGCTCGTCGTCGAGTTGCAGGCCGCTAAAGGTGCCGTCGCGCGGCAAAGACAAGCCGACAATGGCGTGCCCATCATGAAAGGCCAGCCCGCGCATAAAGCCGGGACAGAATATGCGGGGGTAGAATCTGCCGGTCTCGATATCAACAGTTCCCAGAAATCCTGTGCCGGAATTGAGAACCCAGAGTTCTCCATCATGCCAACGCGGCGAATGCGGCATCGATAGATTACCGGTGATGATGTCATTGCTGCGCACATCAACGATGCAGCCACCTTCGGATCTGCGCTCACGCCATCCATTGACCACATCAGAACGGCTTATGGATGTGACATAGGCTGGCTCGCCATCCTGAAGTGCCAGCCCATTGAGGTGGCAGCGATCTTCTGCTGCAAGTTTGGAAATGAAAGGTGGCGTCCAGAACGGTTTGAATGAATGGGTCGCGCTCAGGAAAGCCAGACATGAGAACATTGTATTGACGAACAGAATACGCCCGTCACCCAGCACTTCAATTTCATGGACATCAATGTCACCCGTTGTGTGGGCTACCCGTGGCACATAGAATTTGTCGCAGCCGTTTTCCTGTTGGTGTCCTGGAGCCAGCACATTTTCAAATCGCCACAGCTGAAACTCCGTTGAAACCAGAATACGCTGTTCATCCGCCCACATTCCCATGGCACGCGATAAAAAGCGCTCATTGAATGACAGTTTCCTGTCCGGGCCGACACCCACCAGATAGAGCCGACCTGACTGATAAGAGGTGAACGCAAGGCTTGCATTATGCCGGATCAGCTAGGCCGCAAAACCGCGCGAGCAGGAGATTTCGACAGACATTTGGGGTCGCGCACCTGATTCATTCGTTGGTGCGGCCTGATCAGTCGGGGATCCTCTGTCATTCACGAATCGAATCCGCCTTGATAGGGAGGTTTTGAGCGTAGTCAGGGACGCCGCGCAGCTTTGCATGTAATTAGCTTGATTTTGCAAAAGTTCAAAGTTCTTTGCGATCGAAAGTGCGCTTCAGCGGGCTTTGAAGAACAGATGCACCTTACCTGTGACAGGCTGGTAATTAAGCGGGTATCACCTCTATCGGCATGCAGATAACGGAAAATATCCTATACCCACCTTGCCGTGACTGTGCCTGCGGATTAACAATACAAAAATTCGTTCGTGTTCGTGGTCTCGTGACCTCGTATGTTTTTCAATACTATTCAGCACAGGGCGAAAGCCTTTTGGCATTATTAAGGCGACCAGGTGGCAAAATTTTCAGGGGCGAAGTTTGCATCCGTGAGTCGGCAGGAACCGTCAAAACGGGGTCAGAGCATTGGTGTATCGCTTGATAAACAGGATGCGCTCTTGAATGAACGCCGCCGCGATACGGCTTTACGCAATTTGCTGTTGGGCAGTGTTGCGGCCGGCGTCGCTATCTTCGGCTACGGACGAGCAGCCTATGCTGCTTGTACGACTGTTGGCACCACGATGACATGCACGGGCGATTTATCAGGCGGCGTCGTTGCCAGCAATCCTGTCACCGTGCTGAATGTTAATTCTCTGACGGAAGATATTAGGCCTCCTGTGAATGGTGGTATCAACTTCACGAGCGACGGTGCAATCACCATCGTGAGCGACACCGGTGATTCTGAAATAATTGTCACAGGCTTTGCGCCTGGCATCCGTGCCAGCACATCCGGCGCTGCAGCGGTGAGTGTTACCCATACCGGTGATATTACGTCGATCACCAATCAGGGCATCAATGCTCGTTCGCTGGGTGGGGCGATCACCACGGTTTCTATTGGCGATATTCAGGCCGATGATGCCGGCATTTATGCCTATACGCTCGGCGCTGCTGCTGTGAGCATTTCCCATACCGGTGATATTACATCGGACACTGATCGAGGCATCAGTGCTCTTTCGACCAATGGGGCAGTCACGACTTTTTCCACCGGCGATATTCAGGCCGATGATACCGGCATTCGTGCTCTTACGACCGGCGCTGCTGATGTGAGCGTGACCCATACCGGTGATATTACGTCGGACGACGATCAGGGCATCAATGCTCGTTCGAGCGGTGGGGCGGTCACCACGGTTTCGATTGGTGATATTCAGGCCGATAATGACGGCATTTATGCTTCAACGACCGGCACTGCTGCTGTGAGCGTGACTCACACCGGCGATATTACGTCGGACACTCATCGAGGCATCTATGCTTTTTCGAGCAGTGGGGCGGTTACGACTGTTTCCAGTGGCGATATTCAGGCCGATGATGCCGGCATTCGTGCTTTTACGAATGGCGCTGCTGATGTGAGCGTGACTCACACCGGCGATATTACGTCGGACACTCATCGAGGCATCCATGCTTCTTCGAGCGGTGGGGCGATCACTACGGTTTCGATTGGCGATATTCAGGCCGATGATGCCGGCATTCATGCTTTTACGAGCGGCGCTGCTGATGTGAGCGTGACACACACCGGCGATATTACGTCGGACACTGAATGGGGCATTTATGCTTATTCGGACGGTGGGGCGATCACCAAGGTTTCGGTTGGCGATATTCAGGCCAATTATGCTGGCATTCGTGCCTATACGACCGGCGCTGGTGCTGTGAGCGTGACGCACACCGGTGATATTACGTCGGACACTGAGCAGGGCATCTATGCTTATTCGAGAGATGGGGCGGTCACGACTGTTTCCAGTGGTGATATTCAGGCCAATACTGCTGGCATTCATGCTTCAACGGACGGTGCTGATGCTGTGAGCGTGACACACACCGGTGATATTACGTCGGACACTGAACAGGGCATTTATGCTTTTTCGAGAGATGGGGCGGTTACGACTGTTTCCAGTGGTGATATTCAGGCCGGTACTGTCGGCATTCATGCTTCAACGGACGTTGCTAGTGCTGTGAGCGTGACGCACACCGGTGATATTACATCGGACGCTGAACAGGGCATCGATGCTCGTTCGAACGGTGGGGTGGTCACCACGGTTTCGATTGGCGATATTCAGGCCAATACAGAAGGCATACGTGCCCGTACATTCGGCGCTGCAGCGGTGAGTGTTACCCATACCGGTGATATTACGTCGGACACTGATCGAGGCATCTATGCTCGTTCGAGCGGTGGGGCAGTCACCACGGTTTCCACCGGCGATATTCAGGCCGATGATGCCGGCATTCGTGCCGTTGCGTCTGGTGCTGTGAGCGTGACCCATACCGGTGATATTACGTCGGACACTGATCGAGGCATCTATGCTCGTTCGTTCGGTGGGGCGATCACCACGGTTTCGATTGGTGATATTCAGGCCAGTACAGAAGGCATTCGTGCCTTTACTTACAGCGCTAATGCTGTGAGCGTGACCCATACCGGTGATATTACGTCGGACAATAATCGAGGCATCAATGCTTACTCGAGCGGTGGCAGTGTGGCGATCACTTTGGGAGAGGGGGTTGTTCAAGGTGCATTTGGCGCGATAGAGACTTCGAGCGGGACGGGCACAGCGTTTACTCTGAATGCTGGCTCGGTGTTAATCGGGTCTGTGACCTTTGGCGGGGCAGGGGCGAGTGTGCTGAACACCGGACCTGGCCTGTCTATCGCCCATACATTTACCGGCACAGTGCCAACCATTGGCAATGTCAGCGGTAATGTTGCTGTTGTCAGCGGCAACCAGATAGCTGTTGCGGATATTTCCGGCCTGGCCTTTGCCGATAACCAACTGTCTGCCACTCTTGATGGCGTGTCGGGCGTGCTGGCCATGGCATCGCATCACGAAACCGGCAATTGGTGGATCTCCGGCTTTGGCGGTGGCGCGGTGGCTTCGGCGGATGGCAATTCAGCCGAAACCACGCCTAAATATGGCGGCCTTGTCGCAGGTACCTTTGCCTTGCTGGACAATGGCGTTCAACTTGGTGTTTTTGCCGGTGCGGCCAGTGGTGACCATACGACCGACATCAGCAACGGCCTGAGTGGAAATTCCACCAGCTATTTCGCCGGTGTACATGGCCGGTTTATCAGAAACCTGTTCTCGGTTGATTTTGCCGTGACCGCGGGTGGTTCCAGCCATGAAGGCGAGCGCATTGTTGCCAATAACACTGTGGCAACCGGTCTTGAGAGCGCGTCATCGAGCTTTGACAGTTTTTTCATTGCGCCGGAAATCACGCTGTCAACTGCGCCCATCAATATCCTGGATTTCAGCTTCATGCCAAGCGTCCGCATCCGTTACGAAGCGATGCGATCTGATGGCTTTGCAGAGACTGGCCTCACATCTGGCGCCATCAGCACTGACGGTGCCACGTCGCACGCGGTTAATATGCGTTTGCAAGGTGCCGTTCCAATTGATCTGGGCGTTTCTGGCACAACGCTTGTGGCGCGTGGCGGTGTAGATGCGCGCTTTGCAAGCTTCAGCGGCAATGATGTCACGCTGATGGGCGTTGTCACAAACGATGCGGGCGCAGATGTTGAGTTTTCAACTCGCGGCTTTGCCGGTCTTGATTTTTCTCATTCGCTCTCAGATCACACGGCGCTGACCGCAAACGGCGAAGTGCGTGCTGGAACCACCGGCTATTCCGCAACCGCCAGTCTTGGCCTCATGGGCAAGTTCTAGAGCCTGTCACTTCCCGAAACTGCTTTCCGATGAGTGAGTGTTGGGCAACTAACTGCCAAGCTGCGTCAAAGAACCGCGTGCCATATGGTTTTCAATTTCAACACACCCTGAATTCAAGAAATCCGGTTGCTTTGTAGTCAGCAGGCGATGGTTAAATAATGGTTAACTTATTGAAATAAATAAATATTTTTTTGATTCTCTTGCGTTGCTTATGCGCGGGCAATAAAAACATGCTTAATGATTCGTTTAAGGCCTTTTGACGTCTCGAATTCTTGTTCAATGCGTTCAAGTGGCGGCCGAGAGTCTGGTTGGGTTTTGTTTTGAACGACCAAGTGACTAACTTCGCAGAGGCAAGATACGGGTCCAGGCGCCGACTGGAAACGTCCCGTCGGGTGCGTGGCTCCAGCGCTTCTATTGATCCTCAGCCTGGTGTCCATGATGCGCTCCTGAAAGCGCGTCACAGAGATGCGGTGTTGCGAAATCTGCTGTTGGGCGGAGTGGCTGCCGGCATGGCCATGTTCGGCTATGGACGCGCTGCTTACGCCGCTTGCACAACGGTTAATACCACCATGACATGCACTGGCGATTTGTCAGGCGGCGTCATTGCCAGCAATCCTGTAACCGTGCTGAACGTCAATTCCCTCACGGATGATATTGCGCCTGCTGTCAATGATGGCATCAATTTCACCAGCGATGGCGCGATCACCATCGTCAGTGATACCGGTGGGTTTAAAATGCTGGCCTCGGATGTCGGCGCCAAGGGCATTTATGCCAATGCGTCCGCTGCGGGTGCTGTCAGCATCACGCACACTGGTGATATCACGTCAGATACCGGTCGTGGAATCAGTGCATTTTCCAGTTCAGGCCCGATCACAACGGATTCCACCGGTAATATTCACAGTGACCTTGAAGGTGTCTATGCCAAGACAGATGGCGCTGGTGCTGTGAGCGTTACTCACACTGGTGATATTACCTCGGTTTCGAATCAGGGAGTCTACGCCAGTTCAAATGCCGGCATGGTCACAACGGCTACGTCAGGAGATATTCAGTCTACTGATCGCGGTATTTATGCCAAAACCACAGGCGCGGCGGCTGTGAGTGTTACGCATACAGGCGATATCACGTCAGACAATAATCGCGGAATCTATGTGTTGTCCTCGGGGGGCGCGGTTACCACGGTTTCCCACGGCACCATACAGTCTGCTGATGCCGGCATTTTTGCCAACACAATCGGTGCCGGTGCCGTGAGCATCACACATATTGGTGATATCACGTCGACCGTGAATCGTGGCATCGACGCTCGTTCAGGTTCAGGCCCGGTTTCTGTGTTTTCTACCGGCGATATCCACACCGTCGATGTAGGCCTTTATGCCAACACAAGTGGCGCTGCTGCGGTGAGTTTGACTCATACCGGTGACATTACGTCGACCCTTAATCGGGGCATCGACGCTCGGTCGGAATCGGGCGCAGTCACCACGGTTTCCACAGGCAATATCCAGTCCGTTGATGTTGGCATTTCTGCCAATACAAATGGGGCAGCCGCGGTAAATGTGGCGCATACCGGCGACATTACGTCGAGCCTTAATCGGGGCATTGATGCCCGGTCAAATGCGGGCTCGGTCACCACGGTTTCGTCAGGCACTGTCCAGGCTGACAACGATGGCGTTTATGCAAGGTCAACCGACGCCGGTACTGTGAGCGTCATCCATACAGGTGATATTACGTCGGATGTGAACCGGGGGATATTTGCAGATTCTGTCAATGGCAGTGTGGCCATTACTCTGGGTGAGGGTGTTGTTGAAGGTGCAAACGGCGCGATAGAGGCTTCGAGCCGGACGGGCACAACGCTTAGTCTGAATGCTGGCTCGGTGCTGATCGGGTCTGTAACCTTTGGCGGGGCAGGGGCGGGTGTGCTCAACACCGGTACTGGCCTGTCCATTGCCCATACATTTACCGGCACAGTGCCAACCATTGGCAATGTCAGCGGTAATGTTGCTGTGGTCAGTGGCAATCAAATTGCTGTGGCCGATATTTCTGGCCTTGCGATGGCCGACAATCAGCTTTCCGACATTCTGGACGGGGTGTCGGGAGTGCTTGCCAGCGCTCCACATCGCGGCAACGGCAATTGGTGGATGTCCAGCTTTGGCGGATTGGGCGTGACCGATGCAGACAGCAACGCAATCGAGTCCACGCAAAAATATGGCGGGCTGATTACAGGGACCTCTGCCTTGTTGGACAATGGCGTTCAACTTGGTGTTTTTGCCGGCGCTGCCAATAGTGACCATACAACTGACATCAGCAACGGCCCGAATGGAAGTTCCACCAGCTATTTTGCCGGTGTAAACGGTCGGTTTATCGGAAACCTGTTCTACTTTGATTTTGCCGTGACAGCCGGTGGTTCCAGCCATGACATTGAGCGTATTGTTGCCAATAATACTGTTGCAACCGGTCTTGAGCGCGCGTCATCGAGTTTCGACAGTCTCTTCATCGCACCCGAAATTACGCTTACATCTGTGCCCGTCACCATTCATGAGCTGAGCTTTGTTCCAAGCCTGCGGATACGTTATGAGGCCATGACATCAGGTGATTTTACCGAGAGCGGCGTCACGACTGGCGGCATCAAGTCCAACGGTGCTACTTCACATGTGGGCAACATACGTTTGCAGGTTGCGTTTCCGTTTGATCTGAACCTGTTTCACACCACGCTTACGGCGCGAGCAGGTATAGACGCCCGCCTTGCAAGTTTTAGCGGCCATGACGTTACGATGTTGGGTGTTGTTAACAGGAACGCAGGTGCAGAGGATGAGTTCTCTGCACGCGGCTTCGCCGGTCTGGATTTTACCCACGAGTTTGCAGAGGACGCTTCCTTGACCGCAAGCGGCGAAGTGCGCGCCGGAACAACCGGCCTTTCCGCCAGCGCAATTCTTGGTTTCAAGAGTAAGTTTTAAGCTGAATCCCTTGTGAAATATTCCCGCTGTTGGGTTATCCGTATCGGCAAGGCGGGATGACCCGGCTTGTCGGTGTAGTTCTCACCGCTTTCGTCTGACAGGAATTGCCAATCGATCCGGTTGGCCAGTACCACCTTTTCATGGCCCCTCCAAATCAATATTTGGACCAGTGAATCACACCAAAAGCAGAAAATAAAATTGCAAGGAAGCACCATCAAAACACCTGGTTTCCTGCAATATCGAATACTTAAAACCGCCAAATCACGATACAAATTCAATAGCTTGCGGGTTCCTCACGGGGGCGAATTAACCGGCATCTGCTGGCGGTGCGACATTCGTATTCTGCTTGCAGCCGGTCAGCCATACATCATAGACCGCATGCTCCACACCCTTCAGGCCGGGGCTTGATGCAAACATCCAGCCGCCAAACAGACGGCGGATTTCGTTGTGAAGTGTGACTTCATCAACTTCTACAAAGGCTGTCGTATTGGGTGGTTCCGTGGGGGGACGTGAGTAACAGACGCGCGGCGTTACCTGAAGCGCACCGAATTGCACGGTCTCATCAATATAGACGTCAAATGCGATGATGCGGCCGGTGATCTTGTCAAGACCGGCAAATGTAGCCACCGGATTGTTCAGACGCTCTGCTGCAGCATTCTGTGTCGCGACAAAAAAGCCACTAATGCTAATCAGACCGCACAACAGTATTCCAATCCAACGTCGATAGTTGACGAGTTCAAGCATTCCGGTTTTTATCTTCATGTCTTGGAATCCGCTTAAACAGGGTCGCGTGTCTATTGCTGGCAAATGCGGCAAAAGTCTGGAGGCTTACGGTGTCCAGGGCTCGTAGTCGCCAGTGACCTGGGGACGGGTTTCTTTCGTCATGATGGAACCGGGTGGACGATATGCCAAGGCACTGCCAGTCATATTGGCCTGATGCGGCAGTTGCCAGTCTTTCGGGACATAGGTCTGATCAACCGGTGCGATGTCTGTGCGATGATGCATCCAGGCATGCCAGCCGGCTGGAATTTTCGAAGCATCTGCTTCACCCTTATACATCACCATACGACGGGTATCGTTCTCGGCGCGATAATAGACATTGCCAGCTTCATCTTCACCAACGCGGTCGCCCTTGCGCCAAAGGTAGAAATTGGTTCCAACAGTATGGCCATTCCACCAGGTAAAGAAGCGGAGGAAGAAGTTTTTCATGCGTTGATTGTCCTGTGACCAGCGATCCGGTTGATTTGCGCCGGACTATGCCAATTTGCCGGTTGCGTGTCCAGCGTTCAGACCGGCGTGACCAGACTTTCTTCACCGCGGAACTCTGAGGCCAACCCCACGGTTGCTGCACGTTGTACGCGTTCCTTGGCCCGCCGTTCAACCTGCGGCGAGAGACCAAACTGATCGCGATAGCATTTGGAGAAATGAGACGCCGATACAAATCCACTTGCAATTGCCACATCCACGATTGGCAGATTTGACTGCAACAGCAGATGCCGTGCCCGGTCAAGCCTCAGTTCTGAATAGTAGCGAGCCGGGGAGCGGCCAAGATTTTGCCGGAACAGCCGCTCTATCTGGCGACGCGACAGGTTTGATATGTCTGCAATCTCCGTGAGCGCCAATGGTTCTGATATGTTGGCTTCCATCATTTCGATAATGCTCAAAAGCCGGGCGTTCTGCACACCAAGCCGGGCTCTGAGTGGCAGACGCTGACGGTCAGTCGCATTGCGCACCCTGTCGGTCAGGCACTGTTCGCAGATCTGGTTGATGATCGCTTCGTCATGGTCCTGGGCAATGATGTAGAGCATCATATCCAGCGCTGCGGTGCCACCGGCACATGTGTAGAGCCGGGAATCCACTTCAAACAAATCTGCATGGACATGCGCATTGGGAAACTTTTCCATGAAGCCGGGCATGTTTTCCCAATGAATGGCGCATTGCTTGTCATCCAGAAGGCCAGCTTCCGCCAATATCCAGGATGCTGTGCACAGGCCACCAATCGCTGTACCCGTGCGATAAAGGCGTCGGATCAGGGCCCTGGTGTGCTTTGTCTCCAGTTGTTCAACATCGATGCCCGAGCAGACCACAACCATGTCCGGGCGCTCATCCATGTTGGACTGGGAGGCAACATCATCCAAACAAGCATCAACGGATATCTGCAAACCATTGCTGGCACGGACCGGTTCGCCATCGGTGGAAATGATCTGCCAGGAATAGGTGTTGTCCGGAAGAAAGCGGTTTGCCAGACGCAGTGGCTCGATTGCCGTTGCGAAGGCAATCATGGAGAAATTTGGCAGGGCTAAAAACACGAACCGTTTCAAGGACAAGCTGCTCCCAGTTAAAACCTGAATCCGTAACCGACATCATGGATTTTGGCTGTTTTGTCGCCGAGTGATGTCGCAAATACCACCTAATCGGGGTAATTCGAAAGACAGGTTTAGTCAATCGAATAGCACAAAACAAACAGTCCGCAGAAACCCAATGAAAGTCTCGTTCGGCAGACCGTATGCTGTTCAAGCATCAGAATGCATTTTTCTGCCTATCCTCTGAGACGCTCCTGTTTGACCCTGCCACACATCCATTCTGGATGTCGCAATGAGACAATTCGTTCAGCGTCTTGACGATAGGCAGACGACATGAAAACCGATAGGCTGTATCATCTTTACTGTTGTGCGGCTCTAGCTGGAGACTGTCCTCGCGATGTCATCGAAATATAATGTGTTCAACCTCCTGCGTGAGGGATTGCAGGGACATACAGGTTGGCAAGCGCAATGGCGTGAACCGAAACTCAAACCGGCTTATGACGCAGTCATCATAGGCGGTGGCGGTCACGGGCTTGCGACGGCATATTATCTGGCCAAGAACCATGGCATGACAAATATTGCGGTCCTGGAAAAGGGCTGGATTGGGGGCGGAAACTCCGGCCGTAATACCACGATCATTCGGTCAAATTATCTTTATGATGCAAGTGCCGCGATCTACAATCATGCGCTGGATTTGTGGACCACACTCGGCCGGGATCTCAACTACAATATCATGATGAGCCACCGTGGGGTGCTTAATCTGGCACATGATGAAGGCGAGGCGCGGACACTGAAACGCAGGGTTGAGGCGAACCGCCTGAATGGCGTTGATTCGGAATGGCTGGATGCAAAACAGGTCAAGGAATTCTGCCCGCCAATCAGCATCGATGTTAATATGCGCTACCCGGTGATTGGCGCCACATTGCAACGCTCAGGTGGCGTGAATCGCCATGACGCCGTTGTCTGGGGTCTGGCGCGGGCTGCCGATTCCATGGGCGTGGATATCATCCAGCAATGTGAGGTGACTGGCATTCGCACCGAAGCCGGTGAGGTCGTTGGCCTGGAAACCACCAAAGGCAGTATCAAAACGCCAAAAATCGCGTCTGTTGCTGCCGGACATTCGACAATGATTGCCGATATGGTGGATGTTCGGCTTCCGATCGAGAGCCACCCGCTTCAGGCGCTTGTTTCTGAACCGCTCAAGCCGCTGATTCCCTGTGTGATCATGTCGAATGCAGTGCATGTCTATGTCAGTCAGTCCGACAAGGGTGAACTGGTTATTGGTGCCGGGATCGACCCTTATGTGTCCTACACGCAACGCGGCAGTTTTGATATTATCGAGCATCAGATGGCCTCGCTGATGGAGTTGTTTCCGATCTTTTCCAGATTGCGCATGATGCGCCAGTGGGGCGGCATTGTTGATGTGTCACCGGATGCAAGTCCGATCATCTCCAAGACCAAAGTCAAAGGGTTTTATATCAATGCAGGCTGGGGGACCGGTGGCTGGAAGGCCACGCCGGGGTCCGGTCATGCGTTTGCTGATCTGGTGGCGCATGACAGAGCGAACGCCATTGCCGCCCCCTTCAGTCTTGAGCGTTTTGTCACCGGCGATCTGGTGGCTGAGCATGGCGCAGCAGCTGTAGCGCATTAGGGAGAGCACTATGTTTTTGATTGAATGCCCCTGGTGCGGCGAACGGGATATGTCGGAATTCCACTGTGGCGGCGAAGCCCATATTGCTCGACCAGATCAGTCCGAATCCATGACAGATGAAGAATGGGCGCAATTTGTCTTCATGCGCAAAAACTCGAAAGGACGCTACGCAGAGCGCTGGAACCACGCGGCCGGATGTCGGCGCTGGTTTAACCTGCTGCGCAATACAGCGACCGATCAGATTTTGGCGGTCTATCGCATGGGGGAAACCGCACCCTCTGTTGCAACAGATGAACCTGTCACGCCAAGTGGTGAGGCACCCATTGGATCGGGCAATGATGCCGTCAAGCTTATGAAACCGGGCGAGGCACTGTAATGGCTGCATCCAGACAAAAGACCGGTTTGCGGACGCAACAGGGTGGCCGCATCAATCGTGACAAGCCGGTTTCCTTCACATTTGATGGCAAGACCTATCAGGGCTTTGAAGGAGACACGCTGGCCTCGGCTCTTCTGGCAAATGGCCAGCATATGGTGGCTCGAAGCTTTAAATATCATCGTCCCAGAGGGATCGTTGCTGCTGGCGCTGAAGATCCGGCGGCCATTGTGCAGATTGGCCCTGATGCTGTGGAGACTGATCCCAACACGCGGGTGACGGAGCAGGAGATTTTTGAAGGCCTTCGTGCCTCGGCACAGAATTGCTGGCCGAGCCTGTCCTTTGACATTGGCATTGCCAATGATGTGTTCTCGGATTTCTTTCCCGCAGGCTTCTACTACAAGACATTTATGGGGCCACCCCTGTCTTGGATGCGGTTTGAACCGTTCATTCGAAAGGCCGCAGGACTTGGCGTTGCGCCGACTGATCGTGATCCGGAACAATATGACAGCACCAATCGTCATGCAGATGTACTGGTAGTCGGGGCAGGACCTGCAGGACTTGCTGCTGCCAAAGCTGCAGCGGATGCAGGCGCGCGGGTTATCTTGGTTGACGAAACCAATGCCATCGGAGGCGCGCTTCTGTCCGAGCCAGAGGGCAGCGTATCGCTTGGTTCAAAGCCTGCTGATGTAGCCATCCAGAAAATGGTGGATGAGTTGCATGCGAACCCCGATGTGACGGTGCTGACCAGAACCACAGCCTTTGGCTATTATGGCGACAATTTTGTGGGCCTCTGGGAGCGGGTGACGGATCATCTTGCCCCAACCGACCGGGTCACGCATATGCCGCGCCAGCGGGTTTGGCGGGTGCGGGCAAAACAGGTCATCCTGGCAACCGGGGCCCTTGAGCGCCCAATGGTGTTTGATGGCAATGACAGGCCGGGTATCATGCTTGCCGGAGCAGTCCGGACCTTCCTGAACAGGTATGGCGTCCTGTGTGGCCGCATGGCCGTGATCTTTGCAAATAATGATTCTGCTTGGGCGACGGCTTTTGATCTTCAGGATGCAGGCGCACAGATTGCGGCAATTGTTGATATTCGGCGAAACCTGTCTGGTGCGTTGTTGCAGAAGGCGGCCCATCGGGGCATCCCGATCCACGCCGGCTCTGCCATTGTTGGCACAAAAGGGCGCAGCCATGTTGCAGCTGCTGGTATCCGGGTGCTTGACGCATCGGGCATGATTTCATCGAAAGCAAACTGGATTGAATGCGATTTGATTGCGAACTCATGCGGCTGGGCACCCAATGTGGCACTGTTTTCTCAATCCCGTGGCAAGTTGTTCTATGATGATGATCTGAAGGCGTTTCGGCCAGGCGCATCGTGGCAACAGGAACGCTCTGTTGGCGCTGCCAATGGGGCCTATGATTTGCAGGACTGTCTGGATGAGGGGCGAAATGCGGGAGCAGCGGCGGCAGCGGATGCCGGGTTCAAAAAGCGTATTCCAAGGGTTCTGAAAGCCTCACATACGATGCTTGTGCAAAGAGACTTGCAGATTATGCCTCAGATACCATCGCCTAAAGCGGCGAAGAAGGTACGTGCATTCATTGATTTGCAGGACGATGTCACGACGAAGGACATCAAGATTGCCATACAGGAAGGTTTGCACTCTGTTGAGCATATCAAGCGTTACACCACCACGGGGATGGGTACTGATCAGGGCAAGATCGCCAATTTGAACGCTTTCGCGTTTATCGCCGACCATCTTGGCAAGAGTGTGCCCGATGTCGGGGTGACGACGTTCCGCCAGCCTTACAAGCCTGTGACCATGGGAGCCCTGGCCGGACAGCATGTGGGTGCGCATTTCATGCCCCGTCGGACCACGGCGATGCATCCTTGGCACAAGGCGCAGCGCGATGTGGTTTTCGAACCGGTTGGCGATTGGCTGCGTCCACGGGCCTTCTTGCGGGAGGGCGAGGATTTTCATCAGGCGGTCCAGCGCGAAACAAAGGCCGCGCGAACCGGAATTGGCGTTCTGGATGCTTCGACACTGGGCAAGATCGATGTGCGAGGCCCTGACGCGCGGGAGTTTCTCAATCGCATCTATACCAATGCGTGGAGCAAATTGGCTCCGGGCAAGTGCCGCTATGGGCTGATGCTGAAAGAAGACGGCATGGTGATGGATGATGGTGTGACAGCGTGTTTGGCGGATGACCACTTTCACATGACGACGACAACTGGTGGTGCTGCCAATGTACTCGGCCATCTTGAGGATTATCTGCAGACGGAATGGCCAGATCTGAAGGTTTATCTGACCACGACAACGGAGCAGACCGCTGTTGCCTCGATATGCGGTCCCGGTTGTGACAGGCTGGTAGCCGATTTGCTTGATGATGTTGATCCGGATCCCGAAACCTTCAAATTCATGGATTGGCGCGATGCCCACATCCAGGGCATTCCCGTGCGCGTGTTCCGGATATCGTTTACAGGTGAGCTGTCCTACGAAATCAATATTGATGCGTCATATGGTTTGTGGCTTTGGAAAAAGATCTTTGCTCTGGCTGACAGTGAGGGCGGCACCTACGACATCACGCCTTACGGCACTGAGGCGATGCATGTGTTGCGTGCCGAAAAAGGCTTTATCATTGTCGGGCAGGACACCGATGGAACGGCCACACCATTTGATCTGGGGATGAACTGGATCGTGAAAAAGTCAGGAGACTTCGTCGGACGGCGTTCGCTGTCCCGTTCGGACACGTCCCGGGACGACCGCAAACAATTGGTTGGCCTCGTGACCGAACAGCCCGATTTCGTGTTGATGGAAGGGACTCAAATCATTGGCAGCAAGGATGAGGGCGCGGTTCCGGTTGTCATGCTTGGGCATGTTACCTCCAGTTATTTCAGTCCAAATCTGGGCAGATCAATTGCGATGGCAATGGTGGAACGCGGGCAGGGGCGGGCTGGCGAAACGCTTTATGCATCGCGAAAAGGCGAGGCGCCGATGGCCGTCCGTGTGGTTGGCACAGATTTTCTGAAGGAGCGCAGCGATGGCACAATCTGATCCAACGTTAAAGCCACCACAAGGCCGACCAGAGCGATTGAGTGCACTCGCTCATCGCGCGCCACTGTCTGGTGATGAGGGGTTGACGATGCAGGAGGCAGCCCATCTGGGAAAGCTGGTTTTACGCCTTGATGAGAGCGTGGCTGGAACAATTGTTCCAGACGCGCTGAATGGGGTTCATCTGCCGACGCTTCCATGCTGTTCTGACACATCTGCAACAGGTACTTTATCAGTGTTGTGGCTTGGTCCGGACGAGTGGATGATCGTCAGTGAAGCGGGCACTGAGCAGACTTTGCAAACCGAGCTTGAATTGCAATTGAAAGGGCAGCATTTCCAGTTGTCCAATGTGACAGATTATTATGTGTGTATCGACATTACAGGCCCTCAGACCCGGGAAATCCTGATGAACCTGACCACTCTGGATATGCACAGGCGGTCCTTTGAGGCCGGGCAGGTGAAAGGCTCCATATTGGGCCACGCCAATGCATTTGTTTGGCAGTTGCACACTGATACAGGAGCCACCGAAACGTTTCGTCTGATCGTTCGCTCTTCCATGGCTGATTATCTGTGGTGCCTTATCAGCCGATCAGCGCGCTTGTTTGGAATGGCAGAAGAAACGCCGCTTTCGGGTGAGCGGTTGGTAATTTGACGCCGCTCGTTAGCGTTGTGTTTATTATCGGTGCAATTTAATTGTTCTGTTAAGTTTCAACTAGGCCGAGCATGTTAAAACCTTTTAACTCAAAGGGTTTCCAATATGCGCATTCGCACAGTCCTGCTTATTGCATTCTTTATTGCCGCGATTCTTCCAACAGCCATTTTTGGCTTATGGTCGTATAATCATGCGGTGCAGCGGGAATTTGCAGAAGTAAAAGACCGGCATCTGTTGCTGGCACAAAACCTGGGCGCTGCACTGACCCGATATCACACGGATCTGATGGGGACCTTGAAGGTAATATCGTCTGCATTGGTATCTGATCAGAAAACGCCTGATCTCAAACCCTTGATGTCAGAACTCAATATTGCCAAGGTGTTTCTGGTTGAGGAGCTGTCAGGTTCCGTAATTGCGCAGACTCATCTCGGAAACGATGCGGATACCGAGTTGTTGTCGGCTAAACTCATCGCACTGGCCGGGTCCATCGCTCAGCGTGATAAAGTCACTTTTTCCCCTGTCGTGGCCACAAAAACGCATGGAAATGTGCTGTTGGGGGCTTATCGACACGCAGATAATCTGACCATCGCACTGATTTCGACGGCGTATTTCATGGACCTTGGAGAGCAGATTTCCTTTGGAAAAAATGGCCATGCGGCAATCGTGGATGGTGCCGGGAACGTTCTGTTTCATCCCATACCAGAATGGATGGCTGAACGGAAAAACCTTGCCAAGGTTTCAGCTGTGGCCCGGATGATAAATGGCGAAACTGGCATAGAACAGTTTTTCTCCCCCGCATTCCAGGGAGACATGATCGCTGGTGTGACGGCCGTCAAAGGACCGGGTTGGGGTGTCATGATCCCTCAACCTATTGAAGAGATTTATGGAAAGGTCAGGGAGAACAGCAATTCCATCATATTGGCATTGGTGATTGGATGGACTTTGGCCGCGATCTTTGTCTGGCTGTTCGTGAATTCTCTGATCCGACCCATGGAAGAACTTTTGCAATCGATCAGACAGAACGCCAGAGAGAAGCAACTTCATCCTGTGCGGGTGCGTCTCGGTCTGGTGCCGTTGCGGGAAGTCTGGCAGTTGAAACTTGGCTATAATGCGATGGTTGGCCGGGTCGCGCAGGCGACTGAAATCGTGTCTGCCATGGCATTCACTGATGGTGTGACCGGATTGGCCAATCGTAAGCGATTTGAGCAAATTACATCGAAACTGCTTCAAAACTGCGAAGGGGATGCCGCGCGGGGCATCGTTGCTTTCATCGATCTTGATGATTTCAAGCAGGTCAATGACGTTCATGGCCACAGTTATGGCGACCGGTTCCTGAGGGAATGCGCACGCAGGCTTACTGAGTTGGTTCAGGAAGCCGAACACACCTTCTTCGGGGATGAGATTGTTGAACACCCACCGATTGCCGCGCGTGTTGGCGGCGATGAGTTTGCAATCATATTTCCAGGATTGACAGAAGAAGCGGATATCAGACGTTTCATGAATTTGGTTCGCGATGTTCTGTCACAGCAATCGACAATCCTTCCGGAAATTGCCATTTGCAGTGCGAGCATAGGCTGCGCACGCTATCCTGAGGATAGCTCAAACCTTGATGAGCTGCTTAAACGTGCAGATATTGCCATGTATCACGCAAAAAAATCCGGCAAGAATCGTTTTGATATGTATTCCTCCGAAATGGGGATGATGACAGCAGCAGAGCTTTGCGTTGCTGTCGACAGTGCTATCGACAATGGTCAACTTGTTCTGGAGTATCAGCCAAAGGTCTGCGCCAGAACGAAAGCGCCACGGGGTGTTGAAGCGCTGGTACGCTGGAATCACCCGACGCTGGGACGCTTGCTGCCTGACAATTGGATACCGGTTATCGCGCACTCTCCCGTCATGGAACGGCTCGGAGAATGGTTGATCACGCAGGCTATTGAAGATCATGGCAAATGGACACGTGCAGGTTTGAATTTGTCCGTTGCGGTCAACGTCACAGCCGGACATTTCTCCAGCCCTAATTTCACAACATCAATTTCACAATTGGCACGTGCGCAGAATTTTGATTGCAGCAATATGGAAATCGAAATTACAGAAGACGCATTGTTTGACTGTGAAGTTCACGCGGATAATGTGCTTGAAAACCTGCGCGATCAGGGATTCCGTATTTCCATCGACGATTTTGGTACCGGCTATTCGAATATCGCCCGGTTAGCTCAGATGCGCGTGGATTTTCTGAAAATTGACAGGTCGGTGATCTCACTGGCTCTGTCTGATAAACGTGTTGCTACTGTGATGGACTGTATCGTCATGATGGCAAAGACGCTTGGCTGCAAAACGGTCGCAGAAGGTGTCGAAACCCAGGCTGAGGTTGATTTTCTTGCCCGTCACAATATTGATATCATGCAGGGGTTCTATTTCTCAAAGGCGCTGACAGTGGTAGAGTTGCTGAAATGGTCTCGCGAACACGGCATGGCTGTGAAATCAGATGTGTTTGAACAACGAGCCAGCCACGCAGCTTGAAACAAGTTTAGATGTCGATCCAGACCGGCACGTGATCGGATGGCTTTTCCCAGGCCCTGACATGTTTGTCGACCTCGCACCGGCGCAGCATGTCGGCGACACCGGGCGACAACAACAGATGGTCGATCCGGATGCCGTTGTTTTTCTGCCAGGCACCGGCTTGGTAATCCCAGAATGTGTATGCCTGATCCTGATTGGTCTGGCGCAGCGCATCTGTCAGTCCCATATTTTTCAGTCTGAAAAAAGCAGAACGGGTTTCCGGGCGATAAAGCGCGTCCCCTTCCCATGCTTTCGGATCATGACAATCAATCGGTTGGGGGATGACGTTATAGTCCCCGGCGAGAATGAAATCCTCTTCCGCCTTCAACTGAGCTTCTGCCCAGGACTGCAGGCGATCCATCCAACCCAGCTTGTAGGGGAATTTGGGAGTGTCCACCGGATTGCCATTTGGAAGATAGAGTGACGCGACGCGCACCATTTTCCCCTCCACAGCGATAAGTGCCGAGATAAATCGCGCCTGCTCATCACTGTCATCACCCGGCAGGCCGCGTTGCACGTCTTCAAGTGGTGTTTTGGAAAACAGGGCTACGCCGTTGAAGCCCTTTTGCCCATGTGTATGAACCTCATAGCCCATATCTTCAAACACAGTGCGGGGGAAATTTTCATCAATCGATTTGATTTCCTGCAAGGCAACCAGATCCGGTTCAGCCTCTTTCAACCATGCCTGAAGGGTTTCAAGGCGTGCCTTGATGCCGTTTATGTTCCATGTTGCAATCTTCATGAACTTAAATCGAGAAAGAAGTTCCGCATCCACAGGACGCGGTGGCGTTGGGATTGGTGATCTGGAACGACTGACCCATCAGGTCATCGACAAAATCGATTTCAGAACCTTCCAGAAAGGGCAACGAGATGGGGTCTATCAGAATGGTTGCACCGTCACGGCGCAATACCAGATCATCTTTCTCTACATCGTCTACGAGATCGTATTTGTAGGAAAACCCTGAACAACCGCCGCCATCCACGCTGATGCGCAGAGATTTTCCATAGGCTTCAGAGGCAAGAATTTTTGCGACGCGCAATGCTGCACGCTCTGTCACCGTGACAGAGGTGGGCGCGGTCTGTGGCTTTGCGACCGTTGAGGTCGATTGTTGTGCTGTACTGGTCATGTTGATCCACCCTTTTGCGGAACATCTGCTATAGAACAAAGAGGTAGGCGTGTGATCACCGCAAGTCAAACCTGATCATCTCTTTTGTAGTCGTTTCGAGCAAGTGGCAGAGTAGATATATGAAATCAGATGAGTTGCCAGATACGCTGGACTTCTCAGGTATCGGATTTGGATTCGCCGACAGAGCAATTTATGCTGTCGATCCGAAACAGACCCGTGGCCGGGTGTTTACAGAACCCGAAAGTCCGACACGGACGCCATTCCAGCGTGACCGGGACAGAATCATCCATTCCAATGCGTTCCGCCGTTTGATGCACAAGACACAGGTGTTCATTTCCGATGAAGGAGATCATTACCGCACACGGCTGACCCACTCGATTGAAGTGGCTCAAATCGCGCGCTCCATTGCGCGCGCTTTCAGGCTTGATGAGGATTTGACCGAGGCTTTGGCTCTGGCGCATGATTTTGGCCACACTCCTTTTGGCCATGCTGGTGAACGGGCACTGGATGCGGCAATGGCTGAATTTGGCGGATTTGATCACAATCTTCAAAGTCTTCGAATTGTCAGCAAGATGGAGCGCCGCTATCCCCGTTTTGACGGTCTCAATTTGAGCTGGGAGACCTTGGAAGGGCTGGCGAAACACAATGGTCCGGTTGCAGGCCCGCTGGCAGACAGCATTCGCGAGTTGCTACCGAATCTGGATTTGCAGTTGGATGGTTATGCCAGCCTGGAAGCGCAAGCCGCCGCTCTGTCGGATGACATTGCATATGATACGCATGATATAGATGACGGACTGCGCTCGGGCCTGCTGAATCTGAAGCAATTGGAAGATGTGCCCTTGTTGCGCGGCTTGCTGAACGACATTGCAGATGAGTTTCCCGGTCTTGACGAAGAGCGGACGCGGCATGAATTGTCGCGCAGGCTGATAACAGTCATGGTTGAGGATGTGATACGTCAAACACAGCGCGCGCTGTTGGACCTTCGACCAGGCTCTGTGGATGACATCAGAAATGCCGGCACCGCAGTTCTGCGTTTCTCTGATCGGTTCAGCCGACAAGAAAGCGAATTGAAGGCGTTTCTTTTCAAACAACTCTACCGTCATCCCGCGTTGATGAACAGAATGACGGCGGCAGAGGCCGTTGTAAAAAACCTGTTCACTGCCTATTTCCAGACTGTTGAAGAAATCCCGTTGCGATGGCGTCAACAATTTGTTCAAGGGACAGCCGGGGCCAGTGAAGCAAAAATGGCCAGAATGGTCGCCGACTATATTGCCGGAATGACAGACGTATTCGCAGATCAGGAACATGGGCGCCTTTTTGGACCCAAGGTTTGACCGCAGCGCTAAAAACCTTTAGGTGCAGCGCACATTTCCAACAGTTCTGTTGCTGAAAATCCAGCCAGTTACTGCACTCATTCAAAAACAGATAGCTATGAACATTTACGCAGAATTTGCCCAAAAAATGCTCCCGTTGATCGAGGCGTCGAGCCTGCTTGCAGGAGTTGATGCCGATACACGAGCAAAACTTCCTCTGGATCGTATCGTCGTGGAACCGCCAAGAGACGTTTCCCATGGTGATATGGCAACCAACGCAGCTTTGGTGCTAGCCAAAGGCTTGCGGCAAAAACCACGTGACATTGCGGAGGCTATTGCAGCTTTATTGTCTGACAATGCCGCAGCGTTGAATGTGCAGTCTGTCAGTATTGCGGGGCCCGGCTTTATCAACATCACGCTGGAACATAGCGTCTGGCAATCGATCATTGGCGAGGTTTTGCACAATGGAAAGAATTTTGGCCGTCCGGATCTGGGGCAGGGCGAAAAGATCAACGTTGAATATGTCTCGGCCAATCCCACCGGCCCGATGCATGTGGGGCATTGCCGGGGTGCGGTATTCGGTGATGCATTGGCAACCCTGCTGTCCTTTTCAGGTTTTGATGTCACGCGCGAATATTACATCAATGATGCAGGCGCGCAGGTGGACGTGTTGGCACGCTCTGCGTTTTTGAGATATCGCGAAGCTCTGGGTGAGAATATTGGCGACATACCTGAAGGCTTTTACCCAGGCACCTATCTTGTACCACTGGGCGAGCAATTGAAGGACCAGTACGGTTCCACTTTGCTTGATATGGATGAGACAGATTGGCTTCCCCTCATCAAGAGAGCAGCTATTTCAGCGATGATGGATTTGATCCGGGCCGATTTAGAGAAACTCGGGGTCGCTCATGATCTGTTCTTTTCGGAGCAGTCACTGACACAGGACGGGCATGATCGCGTTGCAGAAATGATCGACGATCTGACGGATCGGAATTTGATCTATCGCGGCACATTGCCACCGCCAAAAGGCAAATTGCCTGACGATTGGGAAGACCGTGAACAGACGCTTTTCAGATCGACATTATATGGTGACGATGTTGATCGTGCGTTGTTGAAGTCAGATGGCAGTTATACATATTTTGCCTCCGATATTGCCTATCATTTTGACAAGTATAAGCGTGGATTCAACCTGATGGTCGACGTGCTTGGCGCCGATCATCAGGGTTATTTGAAGAGAATGACCGCTGCGGTGAAGGCAATTTCGGCTGGAAATGCGAGCCTGGACATTCGATTCTGTCAGTTGGTCAACCTGTTTCGGGACGGTCAACCGGTAAAAATGTCGAAACGTTCGGGAAATCTTGTGACGCTTGCAGACGTTGTTGAAGAGGTCGGACGTGATGTGACCCGCTTCATTATGCTGTATCGAAAAAATGACGCGACACTGGATTTTGACTTCACAAAAGTCCTCGAACAATCGAAGGATAATCCAGTATTTTACGTGCAATATGCACATGCACGCACACATTCAACATTCGCGCAAGCTGTTGAAGTTTTTGATGAAAAAATTCTGGATGACCTGGATCAGGTGGATGTTTCGGCTTTGACTGACGCAAGCGAATTGGCGCTTATGCGCAAGCTTGCAGAGTATCCGCGGATTGTGGAAGCAGCGGCGAAATTCTATGAGCCACATCGTGTAGCATTTTATCTAAATGATTTAGCAAGTGCGTTTCATGGTCATTGGAACAGAGGCAAAGATTTGCCCCAATTACGATTTATTAAAGATGATAATGAAAAATTGACCAGAGCACGCTTAGCTCTTGTTCTGGCGGTGCAAATTGTCCTGCGCTCCGGCTTGAATCTGCTGGGAGTAGATGCGCGGGAGGAATTGCGATAGCATAGATGATGATTTGCAGGCGCAGTTTTTACGAATGCATCAGTGAATTTGGTTAACGAAAGAGACGCCTTGTTATGTCCGAGTATGTGTATGACAAAAACAAGCCGGGACAATCAGCCGGTGCTGGAGACGATCATGTTTCGGGCGATGCTGGTTCCGGAATGACCTCCTCAGGAAGACCTGCTGCGCAGCAAAGCCGTAGTTCGGCTTCTGAAGCTGCTTGGGAAAACGATGATTGGTCGATGCGGTCCTCTTCCGTTTCCGATGACGATGATCCGCTGATCAAGCTTGCGCGCCTGATGGAGCAGAATGAACGGAATTTCGAGGCCGCTGCCCAACGATCAGACGATGGTGGTTCCGGCAGAACTTCGGGCGCGTATTCGCCTGAGGCTGCGCCAGCTGCTGAGGCTCGCCAACCACAAACCTATCAGGCTGAGCCACAAATGGCCGATCAGAACCTGTCCCCGGAGCCGGTCTATCATCATGCGCCGCAAGAGCCTGATTATGTGCCAGCCAGTGATTTCTCAGGGCAGGGTGACAGTCGGTATGCTGGATCGGGCGCAGCGGTTGCAGAAGCGCCAGCTTCCCGTCGATCTCCTCCTCCGGTATTTACAGACCAGGCCGATGATCAGCAATATGATCCGTTTGCGCCAGGTGGTTCTGCCCAGCCTCTTCCGGAACGGGATTTTGACGTTTCCAGGATTCCACGGGCGATTAGACCGGCCGTTTCCGTTGAACAGTCCCAAAGGGGTGGTTTGCACGGCAGCGCCAGTCAAGACCAGACTGAAGCTGACCATGTTCAGGAGCCGCCCGCAGTGGTGGCCCGCCAGCCTCAACCCGCAGCGCCGAGGCCGCCATCCGCACCGATGCCAGCCGCATCTATGCCAGCTCCAACTATGAATGAACCGGTGGCGGGACAACCCGACCCGATTGCTGCCGAGCTCCAGCGTTACGTCGATGCGAATGACCTCGCTCAATCCAACAGATCCAATGCGGCACCGCAGGTGCAGGCGGCAACCTCTGTCCAGCCGGCCTCAGAATTAGCTGCTGCTCCTGCATCGCAGCCTGATTTTTCATATTTGCGGGAAGTGGAGGACTTGCGTGTACCGCCTCGTCAGACTTTGCATGAGCAGCCTTCTGAGCCGGATGTCTCCGAGCAGGACACCGCGCAATACGCAGCATCACAGACCGAAGAAGCTGACGTGCTTTACGATGGCTATGAAGATGATGAAAATGGTGGCCTGTTTGCCAGTCGTGGCATGATGGTGGCGGCCGGTGTCATGGCCTTTGTCTTGCTTGGCGGGGGTGCCCTGTTAGCCTATCAGGCCATTTTCTCCAGCGATGATGGTGGTCCGCCGCCACTCGTTCTGGCGGACAAGAATCCCGTCCGGATGCTACCTGATGGTCAGGCCGCAGATACCAGCGGTTCCGGTGATATACCTTTGACCAGTGAAGGCGATTTTTCAAATGGCGTGATCCAGCCGGGCGCTGAAACACCCATCGCACGTATCAATCCCAATATTGACCCGGATAGAACTGTCCGGCAAATTGGTGCCAATGGCAATGGCAGTCAATCAGAAGGAATAGCTCCCCGGAGTGTTCGTACATTCAAGGTGAATCCTGATGGCAGTATTGTTGCCGAACCGGCGACCACAGTTGACAACAACTCAAACGCCATTCAGCCCAGAACCGTTGCAACTCAACAGGTGTCAGGAGATGGGCAGTTTGTGTCTGCACCCGCGACACAAACCGACGGCGGAACACCTCTTCCACGGGCGCGTCCAGGGAGCGCAACTTCCGCACCGGCCAATTCTTCTGGTGCCACAGGCATACAGCCACGCGTAGTAGCCAACAATACTACCAATGCGAGTGGACGCGCCGATTTGCCCGTTGCTCCACGAGTCTCGGTCGGGAACAATGCGCCGACCTTCAATCAGAACGCTCCATCGGTTCAGCCTTCGGCAAATACCGCAACGGCGAGCGCTCCTTCAGCCACTGTCGCACCGGCAGCACCTACTGCCGCAGTTGGAGACTTTGTTGTGCAGGTGTCCTCGCAGCGGTCTGAAGAGGCCGCACGTTCAGCCTTTGTTGGACTGCAACGACGTTTCCCTTCGGTGCTTGGCAATCAGTCACCCGACATAGCGCGTGCTGATTTAGGGTCCAGAGGCGTGTTCTATCGCGTCCGGGTGGGGCCAATGGAAACCCGCGTTGCTGCAGCCAATTTCTGTGAGACCCTGAAGAATGCAGGCGGCGATTGCATCGTAGCGCGACGTTGAATGCCAATTAAGTCAACACCGGTCCCTGCTCAGGGGCCGGTGACGGCTTGACGACGGTGAAACCTCGCTCTAACCACATTCTATGACACAATCAGCTTTTATCAGTGGCTGCGAAAGCCTTATCCTGTCGGCAGACGAAAGACGGTTTCTCAGGGATGCAGACCCCTGGGGCTTCATTCTGTTCGGTCGTAACATCGAATCGCCTGATCAGGTGCGCGCGCTGGTATCATCGTTTCGTGAGTGCGTGGGGCGTGAAAATGCTCCTGTTCTGATTGATCAGGAGGGCGGTCGCGTTCAGCGGTTGAGGCCACCGCATTGGGCATCCTATCCTTCAGCGGCTCTTTTTGGTCAGCTTGATCAGAAAATTCCCGGTAAAGGAATCCAGGCTGCCTTCATGGGTGCACGCCTGATGGCACATGATCTGCTTGCGCTCGGGATTACCGTGGATTGTCTGCCGGTGCTGGACGTTCCGGTACAGAACACCACCAAGGCGATAGGCGACAGGGCTTATGGCGACACACCTCAAGCTGTGGCAAAGCTTGGGAAGGCTGCTGCAGATGGCCTGATGTCCGGCGGCGTGTTGCCGGTTGTCAAACACATGCCTGGTCATGGAAGAGCAGTCGTGGACAGCCATGTCGAACTGCCAAGGGTGAGCGCAACACTGGCTGACCTTGCTGTCCATGATTTCGCAGCCTTCAAGCCATTGGCGGATTTCCCATTTGGTATGACTGCCCATGTGGTGTTTGAAGCGATTGATCCGGATAGACCGGCAACTCTGTCTTTGGAAGTGATCTCAACTGTCATTCGGCACGAGATCGGCTTTCAGGGTCTGTTGATGTCAGATGATATTTCCATGGGGGCGTTGCAGTCTGATTTGTCAGATCGGACAACAGACGCGATTCGGGCCGGTTGTGATATTGTCCTGCATTGCAATGGATTGATGGACGAGATGCTGTGTGTTGCGGCCAATGTGCCTCAACTCGACGGTCTGGCGCTTGACCGCGCCAACAAAGCGCTGGCTTCGCGACGCGAACCCGATGTGATCGATGAATCTCAATTGCGCGACGAATTTGCCGCCATGCTTGCTTCGGTTCGCTGGGAGGCTTGAAATTGGCCGACGACTCCCGCCAGATTGCGAAGGATCCGCTTACTCAGGCGTTGCTGTGGGAAAACCAGAAAGAACGGGTGGCTGAACCCGATGCTTCAGAACCATCATTGGTAGTGGATGTCGACGGGTTCGAAGGGCCGCTGGATTTGCTGTTGGTGTTGGCACGATCGCAAAAGGTGGATCTCGCCAAAATTTCCATTCTGGCATTGGCCGATCAGTATCTGTTGTTCATTCAGGAAGCACGTCGGATGCGCCTGGAATTGGCTGCGGATTATCTTGTCATGGCGGCATGGCTTGCCTATTTGAAGTCGCGCCTTCTTCTGCCTGATATCAAGGATGATGAAGATGAGTTGACCGGTGAAGAACTGGCAGCTGCCCTGGCATTTCGGTTGCGCAGACTGGAAGCCATGCGAGATGCTGCAGCGCAGCTCATGGCGCGGCCGCGCCTTGGTCAGGATGTTTTCGCGCGCGGAGATCCGGAGCCGGTGATCACCGTCCGGCACAGCAGTTATGTCGCGAATCTCTATGATCTGTTGACTGCGTATGCCAGTCAACGTCAACGAAATTCGGTGACATCGGTTCACGTGCGCAAACGCACTGTCTGGTCGCTGCAGGAAGCCAAAGACATGCTGGTTCGAATGCTGGGGCAGGTGGTCGACTGGACACCGATCGAAAGTTTTCTGGTGGAGTATTTTTCAACGCCTGATCAGCGCGCCACTGTGATCGCCAGTTCGTTTACAGCCAGTCTGGAAATGGTTCGGGAAGGTGTATTGGAGGTGCGTCAGAGTGGCGCGTTTGCACCGATTTTCATTCGTCCGGTGACAAAGCAGGATGGGGGAGGTGCGTCATGAACGAGCCTGCCAGCCAGACACTGCATTTGAGAATGCTGGAAGCCATGCTGTTTGCCTCTGAACGACCGCTGGAAGCGGCTGTTCTGAAAGAACGCCTTCCGGCAACGGCCAATCTTGATCAGTTGTTAGCTGATCTTGCCGAGCATTATCAGGGTCGGGGTGTGGTCTTGAAGAAAATCGCCGATGGTTGGACGTTTCGCACGGCTGATGATCTGGCATTTCTGTTGCAATCTGAAACTGCAGAGCAACGCCGATTGTCTCGCGCAGCCCTGGAGACACTGTCCATTGTGGCATATCATCAACCTGCAACACGTGCTGAAATTGAACAAATTCGTGGCGTTTCTACAAGCAGGGGTACATTGGACGTATTGTTGGAAACGGGCTGGATACGTTTGCGCGGCCGGCGCAGGTCGCCAGGGCGACCTGTAACTTATGGAACAACTCCGGAGTTTCTGGAGCATTTCAATCTGGAATCGATAGTAGATCTGCCTGGATTGGATGAATTGAAAGGTGCCGGGTTGCTGAACAGCGCGTTGCCGCCGGGGGCGTCTATGCCTATGCCGAATGATGATCCGGACCTTGACCATGATGAAGACCCCCTTGAAGATGACCTGTTTGCACCCGATGTGGTGCTTGAAGATGATTAGGGTCTGGACCCAGCCCGAGGGGATGCTGAGCGAGCTATCCAGTCGCCCTTTTACCATTCCTGGAAAGGCAACCAGCCTGACCTGCAATTCCGGATGAACTATCAATGAACCAGACGACACGTCCATCCGGCTTGAAGACTGCCTTGAACTGGGGCCGTCGCGGCACAACAGGGGCGACCATTGCCAGAGAGATGCGTTTTGAGCGCGTCTGTCACAATTATGGTGACACACAAGCCCTGCGCGACATCAATTTGACAATCGCATCCGGCGAGATCGTGTGTCTGCTTGGGCAGTCCGGCTCCGGAAAATCAACACTGTTACGTATTGCAGCCGGTGTCGAGACGCCACAATCGGGACGCTTTCTGGTTGATGGCAAGGAATTTGGTGGGCCGGATAGTCTCGTGCCGCCCGAAAAACGCGGCATCGGCCTGATGTTTCAGGATTTTGCGCTGTTTCCACATTTGACCGTTTTGAAAAATGTCATGTTTGGCCTGACTGCGTTGTCAGCGGCAAATGCGCGCAAGGAAGCCTTGCTGGCTCTGGAACGAGTCGGGCTTGCGGACCACGCAAATTTGTATCCGCATCATTTGTCGGGTGGAGAACAGCAACGGGTTGCTCTGGCCCGATCAATTGCTCCGCGTCCGGGCATCTTGTTGATGGATGAGCCGTTTTCAGGCCTTGATCAAAGGCTGCGTGACAGCGTGCGCGATGAAACCATAACAATTTTGCGGGAAATGCGGGCGACGTGCTTGATGGTAACCCACGATCCTGAGGAAGCCATGCGGGTCGCAGATCGTATTCTGCTGATGAAGCACGGTGAGATCGTGCAGGACGGGACCGCGCGGGAACTTTATTTTCATCCGGTCGATCTTGCCTCGGCACGGTTCTTTTCTGAAGTGAATATGCTTGAAGGCGAGATCGTGGATGAGCTCGTCATTACGCCTGTCGGGACATTCCCGGCTTCCGGCAAGCCAAATGGAGCCGCGAATATCTGTATTCGGTTTCAAGGCATTCAAATTACGCCGAAAACGGAGACTGCTGGTCCGGCAAATGCTAAGAATGGCAGAGTCTTGCGACGTCGATTTCTGGGTGAAGTCGATCTGGTCGATGTGGCAATTGAAGGTCTGGATGATCCATTTCAGGCACGCATTCGGAATGCAGACAAACTGAAACCGGGGACCGAGGTTTTTATCACTTTTGATCCACGCGATATTTTGGTGTTTGAAAAAGAACACCTTTAGTCCCACATCTGATGTGTCGTCTGTTTGTGGGCGCGATACGGCAGAAAGCAGGGTGAAAACCTGCTGAGTGAGCGTGCTTTGCAGGTCAATTGTTTTTACCGGCTGAAAGCAGCCATTTTCCTGCGTGTAAAGAGTCCGCATCTTAGACCTAAATATGGGTGTCTTTTCGCAGATGGGCGGTGTAATACTGTGATTAGCAAGCGATTTTTACGGGCTGTGAGGATTGCAAACATGGATTGCCTTTGCGGCCCACGAAGAATTTAGGAGTACATAATGGGTATTAGTTTCTGGCAGATTGCCATCGTTGTCGTCCTGGTCGTGCTGTTGTTCGGTCGTGGCAAAATTTCCGATTTGATGGGCGATGTCGCCAAGGGCATCAAAAGCTTCAAGTCAGGTCTCGCCGATGAGGATGACGAAACAAAAACCATCGATCAGTCAACTGGCGAAACTGCTGCCACTGTCAAAACCGAAGACAAGCAGACCAGCTAATTCATAATTCCTGACGGCGGCGGTACGCATGGCGTTCTGTACCCTTTTATTGAGAAACCGGTAGATCTGAATGTTCGATCTTGGATGGACCGAATTCATTGTTGTTGCTGTTGTGGCGATTCTTGTGGTGGGTCCTAAGGAACTGCCAGGGATGTTGCGCACCATTGGCAAGACCATTGGCAGCATGCGCCGGATGGCAGGTGACTTCCAGCGGCAGATGAATGATGCCCTGAAAGAAGCTGATCTAGATGGTATCAAAACCGGCATTGACAGCGTCAAGAACATCAATCCCGTTTCGAAAATCAAAAACAGCCTGAATCCGATCAAGCAGGCGACAGAAGATGTTCAACGGGACATCAACAAGGGCTTACTGAAGCCGGGCGAGAGCACAAAACCAACCGCAAGCGCCCAAACTGAACCTGCAACACCATCGACTGAAGGAACAGCGGAAAAACCGAAGACCGCTGCAAAGCCGAAGGCCACTGCAAAGCCGAAGGCTGCGGCCAAACCGAAGCCGACTGCAACGGCTAAAGCTGCGGCAAAGCCGAGGGCGCCTGCAAAATCCAAGACTGCCACAAAAGCTGTGGCCACCAAGACTGCAACCACCAAATCGACGGCTGCAAAACCTGCTACGGCAAAGACAACTGCAGCGAAGCCGGCCGCCAAGACGCCTGCAGCACGCAAACCTGCTGCCAAAAAGACCACCGCAAAAACTGCGGGTGCTGCCAAGAAGGAAACTGACGCGTGAGCGAGATCGAAGACGAAGTCGACAGCAGTCGGGCTCCGCTGATTGAGCATCTTATCGAGTTGAGGCAAAGACTGTTCAAGTCCGTCATCGGGCTGACGATCATGTTCATTATCAGTTTCATTTTTGCCACTGACATCTTCAATATCCTGACAGTTCCGTATGAAAAAGCTGCCGGTGATTTGCGTGACATCGAGTTCATTTACACAGCACCGCAGGAATTTTTCTTTACCCAGTTGAAGCTGGCATTTTTTGGCGCGCTGTTTCTGTCGTTTCCCGTGCTGGCGTCTCAAGTCTATATGTTCGTGGCGCCGGGTCTTTACCGGAACGAGCGGTCGGCCTTTGTTCCCTATCTGATTGCAACCCCGGTTCTCTTCATCATTGGCGCTGCTCTGGTTTATTATCTGATCATGCCGCTTGCGATGGGGTTCTTCCTCAGCATGGAGCAAACCGGCGGCGACGGGCAGGCGTCCATTCAGTTGGTGGCCAAGGTGAGCGAATATCTTGGGCTGATCATGACGCTGATTTTCGCGTTTGGTCTTGTGTTTCAATTGCCCGTTGTGTTGACGCTTCTTGGGCGCATTGGCGTGGTGAGCTCTGCTGGCCTGAAATCGAAACGGCGTTACGCGGTTGTTGCTGCTTTTGCCATGGCGGCTATTCTGACCCCGCCAGATCCCATCAGCCAAATTGGCTTGGCTTTGCCCACTATTGTGCTTTACGAGCTCTCTATTCTGTCTGTGCGGTTTATCGAACGTCGCCGTGCCGAGCAGGAAAAGGCAGACGAAGCGGTTGATACTGTCTGACATTAGCGCTAATGCGACGCTTATATCACTCAACGACAACCTGATAATTGAGCTTCCCAATGCATGATATTCGATGGATAAGAGAAAATCCTGCAGCATTTGATACAGCGATGAAAGCACGGTTTGCCGACTATCGTGCTGCTGACCTGATCGCGCTGGATGATGAACGCCGAGCCCACGTGACGAAACTTCAGGTCGCGCAGGAAAGTCGGAATTCAGCCTCCAAGGAAATCGGCAAAGCCAAGGCTTCCGGTGATGAAGGCGCTGCCCAGGCTGCCATTGCAGCTGTATCGGAACTCAAGGCATTTATTCAAAGTGGTGAGGATGTCGAACGTCAGCTGACTGCAGCATTGACTGACACACTGGCTGAAATTCCCAATATTCCTCTTGGTGACGTTCCTGTCGGGCCTGGAGAAGACGAGAACGTTTTGCTGCGGGAAGTTGGCGAGAAGCCAACAAGCAATTTTGCGGCAAAAGAACATTTTGAGCTGGGCGAAGCTCTGGGCATGATGGATTTTTCCACTGCCGGTAAAATATCGGGTTCCAGATTTGTCGTGTTGCAGGATCAACTTGCCAGACTGGAACGTGCTTTGGGGCAGTTCATGCTGGATTTGCACACGCAGAGCCATGGATATCAGGAAGTCATGCCACCGCTGCTGGTCAATGATGATGCTGTCTATGGCACATCACAACTGCCCAAATTCAAGGAAGATCTGTTTCATACCAATGATGGGTTCTGGCTCATTCCAACTGCGGAAGTGCCTTTGACCAATCTGGTTCGTGAAAGCATTCTTGATAATGCTCAACTTCCATTGCGGTTTTCGGCTTTGACGCCTTGTTTCCGATCAGAGGCTGGATCTGCCGGGCGTGATACGCGCGGCATGCTGCGGCAGCATCAGTTTTCGAAGGTCGAAATGGTCAGCATTACCAGGCCGGAAGACGCGCCCGCGGAACTGGAGCGCATGCTGGAATGCGCCGAAGCTGTGCTGAAGCAATTGGGCCTGGCCTACCGTGTCATGACCCTGAGCAGCGGTGATATGGGTTTTGCTGCGCGAAAAACCTATGACATTGAAGTATGGCTGCCGGGGCAGAATACCTATCGCGAGATATCCAGCTGTTCGGTGTGCGGCGATTTTCAGGCACGGCGGATGTCAGCGCGCTATCGCATGGAAGATGGAAAGTCGCTTGGGTTCGTTCACACGCTGAACGGCTCTGGTGTTGCCACTGGTCGTGCGCTTATCGCAGTCATGGAAAATTATCAGCGCGCAGATGGTGGTATTGATATTCCAGACGTCCTGAAACCGTATATGGCGGGGATGAGCTATATTGCTGGCCCTGCGGAGTAGATTTGATGCGTATTCTGGTAACAAATGACGATGGGATAAATGCTCCAGGTCTCGAGGTTCTGCGCGAGATCGCTGAAGCTTTGGGATCAGAGGTCTGGGTTGTCGCACCAGAGACCGATCAAAGTGGCTTGTCCCATTCCCTCACGCTCAATGATCCATTGCGACTTCGCAAGGTTGAAGACAGGGTTTATGCCTTGCGCGGGACGCCAACGGATTGCGTGATAATGGGCGTGCGTGAAGTCATGAAAGAGGCTCCGGATCTTATCCTGTCTGGGGTCAATTCTGGTCAAAACATATCCGATGATGTGACCTATTCCGGAACGATTGCCGCAGCCATGGAAGGAACAATGTTGCGCATTCCAAGCATTGCGCTCAGCCAGGCTTATGACTGGGATTCCGGAGCGGCTATTCCCTGGAATGTGACCAGTACACATGCGCCGGATTTGTTGCGCAAGATATTGGAGAAGGGGATTGAATCAGGCGTCCTGATCAATATCAATTTTCCCAGTTGCGCAGTGGAAGATGTAGCGGGGGTGCAGATCACCCGTCAGGGTGCCTTGACCCATGGCCTGTTCATAGACAAGCGCAGTGATGGTCGGAGCAATCCCTATTACTGGCTGACCTATCAAAGACAATCCCAAAACGTTCTATCCGGGACTGATATGGATGCCTTGCAGCAGAATTTTATTTCGGTCACGCCTTTGAAGCTGGATCTGACAGCCGATGATGCGATGAGCCGATATTCAGATCTAGCAGAATAGAGGTGTCGTGTGGCTGGATTCTCAGGTCCGCATAGCCATCATCTACCGGCCTTCCTTTTGCGTCTGCGAGAGCTTGGCGTTACCGATGTCCGGCTGTTGAAGGCTTTGGAGAGGACTGATCGGCGATTGTACATTCCTGATCTCAGCACAGAAGAGATGTGGGAAGATCGCGATCACTCCATTGGGTTTGGCCAGACCGCAGGTGTGCTCAGCCTGGTTGCGATCGTGGTGGATGGGCTGAAACTGCAGCCTCATGACAAGGTTCTCGATATCGGGGTTGGATGTGGCTACCAGACTGCGTTGCTGGCTCGGCTTTCTCGCCGGGTCTATGGCGTGGAGCGGGTGCGACCCTTAACCCGGCAAGCGGAAAAAAACCTTGAAAGGGATGGTGTTCTGAATGCCACCCTGTACAGCGGCGATGGTCATGCGGGGTGGCAGATGCAGGCTCCCTTTGACGCAATCGTGCTGACGGCTGCTTGTGAGACCGTCCCGCCTGTTCTGTTTGAGCAACTGGCTGATGGCGGACGACTGGTAGCCCCTGTCGATGAAGGCCATGGCGAAGAAGCAATCACATTGTTCAAGAAATCGGGTGAAACTATTACGTCCAAAACGATTGGCCGGGGAGAGTTTCCGCCGCTGGTTCCGGGACGCGTAAGTGATGATTGATTCTCGCGGCTCAGCGTAAAGCTGCAAAAACTGAATCAATTTAAGCATTTATAAAGGGTGTCACGGTTAATACTTCGTCTGTGTTTTGAGTACAGGCGTGAGTATGCCGGATGTGTAATAGTATAGCGTTTTCGCGGAGCCGGGCTGGCCGCTTAATTTCAAAGGCCCTGTTTGTTTCATTTCTTTCGGGCACTCTTGTGGCCTGCAGCAATGATTTCTCCAGAGTGTCAGATCAGGATTATACGGCAGCTGTGTCTGCGCGTCAGGATTTCCTGCGCCAGCCGACACGGCAACCAATGCCAGCTGTTCCGATGGCCAATGGATCATCTAATATTGTGGCGCGGCAGGATTTGCAGCCGGTTCAGCCTTATCCCGCGCAGCAGGCATACCCAGCGCAACAGGCGTATCCGGCCCAACAGACTTATGCTGCAACTCAGCCAGTCGTGGATTACACCAGACCTGCGCCCTCGGCCCAGTACCGTCCGACGCCAGCTAATATGGCAAGCGGTGCAAACCAGCAGCTTGCGCCAAGATCTGCTGATCCGATCACAACGGCTGCTGTCGGCCAGGACGAGTCTGGCTGGACGCGCAATGGCGGAACGACGATGACAATCACGCCAGGCGAAACGCTGTATTCCATTTCCCGACGCTACAATGTGCCGGAACAGGCTATTTTGAATGCAAATGGATTGTCTGGCCCCCGTGATATTGTTGCCGGACGTTATCTGACAATTCCAACCTTTGTCAGTGCACAGACCCGTCAGGCTTCGGCCCAAAATGCGCAACCGCGATTGCAGGCATTCCCACAACAGGTTGCGCAGCCTGCCGCTCAAGTTGCTCCGCGCACAACAGCCCGTGCTGCTGTGGTCGATGCGGTGCGCTCCGTTGGACGTGCTCCCAAACCTTCTACCAAGCCTGTGGCGCAAGCGGCTGTATCAAGGCCTGCAGCAACGCCTGCTCGTGCCGCAACTGCCGGTGGTAGTTACAGAGTGGCCTCCGGTGATACGCTTTACAGCATTGCGCGACGCCACAATGTCAATATTGGAACATTGTCTGCTGCGAATAATCTTGGCCAATCATCCAACATCAAGATTGGTCAAACCCTGGTTATTCCAGGCCCAGGACAAACCACGTCACTTGCAGCCAGACAGGTGCCGACGCAAACTGTATCGGCAAATACCCAAACGGCGCAGCTTGCGCCACGCAATGTTCAAACGACCGGATCCATCCAGCCACCAAAGCCGGTTGCGGTTCAACCTGTGAAACAGGTACAGCCTGTGGCCTATACACCGCCCAAGGCTGAGCAACAGCAAGCGGTCAAGCAGCCTGCTGCAGGAAGTCTTTCATTCCGTTGGCCTGTACGGGGACGCGTCATTTCGACTTTTGGTGACAAGACCAATGGCGAGCGCAATGATGGTATCAATCTGGCGGTGCCAGATGGAACGCCGGTCAAAGCAGCTGAAGATGGTGTTGTAATCTACTCCGGTAATGAGTTGAAAAGTTACGGGAATCTGGTACTGGTGCGTCACTCTGACGGCTGGGTAACAGCCTATGCCCACAATCGGGCCTTGAGCGTAAACCGTGGTGATCAGGTGCGTCGCGGGCAGGAAATTGCCCAAGCAGGCGCGACCGGTTCGGTCAGTTCTCCACAATTGCGCTTTGAACTTCGCAAAGGATCGACTCCGGTCAATCCTTTGGACCATTTGGGCGGCGTTTGACCAGACACCAATATCCGCCCAATAGTTGTGGCGTTGAAGCTTAAGGCTTCAACGCCACTTTCTTTTTACCCGCCATATCCTGAATGAACTGCCACGCAGTGCGCCCGGACCGATATCCCCGTGTGGTTGCCCATTCCAGTGCGGCAGGTCGCCATTCTGATTCGTCGGTCTCGATTTCAAAATGCTCCAGATATCCGCGCACCATGCGCAAATATTCATCCTGGCTGCATTTGTGAAAACCCAGCCACAGGCCGAATCTATCCGACAATGAAACTTTTTCTTCCACGGCTTCACTTGGATTGATGGCTGTAGACCGTTCGTTCTCAATCATGTCGCGGGGCATCAAATGCCGACGGTTTGAGGTTGCATAGAGCAGCAGATTGACGGGCCGCCCCTCAATGCCCCCATCCAGCGCCGCTTTCAGTGCCTTGTAGGACGTGTCGTCCGTATCGAAGGAGAGATCATCACAGAACAGCAGAAACCGTAATGGCTGTTGGGCCAGCAATGTCATCAGATCGGGGAGGGATTCGATATCTTCCCTATGGATCTCAACGAATTTCAGCTTTTGTGTCTCTGAGACGGCCGTATCGTTGATATGGGCATGAATTGCCTTGACGACAGAGCTTTTGCCCATGCCGCGTGCGCCCCACAAAAGCGCATTGTTTGCAGGGTAGCCGGTCGCGAATTGCTGTGTGTTCTGAAGCAGAATGTCGCGCACCTGCTCTATGCCCTGCAGCAGGCCCAAATCCACCCTGTTGACTTGGTGGACCGGTTTGAGGACGCCACTGCGCGCATGCCACACGAAGGCGTCCGCTGCACTGAAATTCACCTGTTCAACAACTTTTGGCGCCATGAGCTCCAATGCGTCAGCGATGCGAGTCAGGGTTCGATTCAGGGTAGCTTGGTGATCTTCGAGAGGAATCTGTGTCATAAAGTGTCCAGCTTTGCGTTTTTGTGGCTTCGTGCCTTTGTTTTCGCTGGCAATTTATGGGCAGATACCCCATTTGCAAAGCGGTTATAAGCGATCCCGTGGATGAGGCTTGCAAAGCAAAGCGCCGTGAGTATAGTCCGCGAGACTTTTTGGTAAATAAAACAGCAATACGACCCGTGCCGATTTGGCGTGTGGGAGTGTATCTAGACAGGATTGACTGATGTTCGTAACGCCCGCATATGCGCAGGCCGCCGGTGGCGGCGCTGGCATGATTACCAGCCTTCTTCCATTTGTGCTGATCTTCGCAGTGATGTATTTTTTGATCATTCGGCCCCAGCGCCAGCGGATGAAGAAGCACGAAGAAATGATCGGCGCAGTGCGTCGTGGCGACACCATTGTCACCAGCGGTGGCCTGATCGGTAAAGTCACGAAAGTGATCGATGATGGCGGCGAATTGCAGGTTGAACTGGCAGAAGGCGTGCGCGTTCGTATCGTGCGCACAATGGTTTCTGATGTGCGCGCCAAGGGCGAGCCAGCAAAAGACGATTCCTGAGCGTCACAGACGGCCTGGAATACCTGTGTGACCACTTCGGTGGTCGCTTTGGGCTTTGTCCAGGTTTGAATAGACGGTTTTGTGAATTCAAACAGGTGACTGAATGCTTTATTTCTCTCCGTTCAAGACAATTGCTATTGTCCTGACCGTCCTGGTGGGCTTTGTCGCCGCCGTTCCCAATTTGATGCCTAAAGATGTTGCGGATAACTGGCCAGGCTGGATTCCCGGGGGACAGTTGGTGCTTGGACTGGATTTGCAGGGCGGCGCCCATTTGCTGTTGCAGGTTGAGCGTCAGGATCTGATCGAAACCCGACTGGATGATATCAAGGACAGTTTGCGCAATTCCTTGCGCAATGAGCGCATCGGATATACCGGGCTGACAAGTGTTGGAGAGACAGTTCAGGCCCGGTTGCGCGATGTGTCGCAAATCGAAGCGGCCAGAACCGCCTTGCAGGATATTGTTGAACCGATTCCCGGCGGCCTGCTTTCGGGTGGTTTGCCCGTCACAGAGATCACGCTTGAAATCGACGATAATGGACTGATTCAGCTCACATTCACGCCGGAAGGTATTGCCCGCAGGGTGAGTTCGGCCGTTGACCAGTCGATTGAAGTCATCCGTCGCCGTGTTGACGAACTTGGCACAACAGAACCGAACATCCAAAGACAGGGCGAGGACCGCGTTCTGGTTCAGGTTCCGGGTCTTGGTGATCCACAAAGACTGAAAGATCTGCTGAAACAGACAGCCCGGTTGAGTTTCCGTCTGGTCAGTCAGGAGATGTCTGGTGAACAGGCTTTGCAAGGGCGGCCACCATCGGGTGCCGAGGTCATGTTTTCATCTGACGAGCCTCCCATCCCCTATGTAATTGAACGGCGTGAGATTGTAAGTGGCGAGGATCTTGTTGATTCCCAGCCAGGCTTTGATCAGCGCACCAATGAACCTCTTGTTACATTCCGCTTCAACAATTCTGGCGCCCGTGATTTTGGCCGGGCATCGACAGATAATGTTGGTCGGCCTTTTGCAATTATACTTGATGATGTGGTCATTTCCGCCCCCGTTATTCGGGAGCCGATTTTAGGTGGCAGCGGCCAGATCAGCGGTAATTTTACGGTTGAAAGTGCCAATGATCTTGCAATTTTGCTGCGCGCCGGGGCATTGCCCGCTGATCTGACAATTGTGGAAGAGCGCACGGTCGGTCCGGGGCTTGGACAGGACTCGATTGAAGCGGGTGAAACTGCTGGCATCATCGCTGCAATAGCCGTGCTTGTGTTTATGGTGCTGTCCTATGGCTTGTTCGGCATATTTGCGAATATTGCCTTGACCATAAACATCATCATGATCATCGGCGTTCTGTCGATGTTGCAAGCCACGCTGACATTGCCTGGTATCGCTGGAATCATTCTCACGATCGGTATGGCGGTTGATGCCAACGTTCTGATTTATGAGAGAATTCGGGAAGAGGCACGTGCCGGCAGAAACGCAATTGCTGCAATCGATGCAGGCTACAAGCGAGCGCTTGGAACAATTCTGGATGCGAACATCACAACTCTGATTGCTGCAATCATTCTGTTTTCACTTGGGTCAGGACCAATCCGTGGTTTTGCGATCACACTGGCTATCGGTATCGTCACAACCGTCTTTTCCGCCTTCACCGTCAATCGCCTGATCGTGGCATTCTGGGTGCGTAGGACGCGCCCATCAACAGTGTCGATTTAAGGCTGGAGCAACGTCAATGCGTCTTTTGAAACTTATTCCTGATGATACAAAAATTGCCTTTATGCGGCACCGTAAATGGTCGTTTCCGCTGTCAGCAGCAATGATCATCATCAGTATCGCTTTGTTTGCCGTAAATGGGCTCAATCTCGGCATTGATTTCCGCGGTGGCACGCTCATTCAGATCAAGACCATTGAGGGTCCAGCCGACATTGGGGAAATCAGAAACGTGCTCTCTGGTCTGGATTTAGGCGATGTCCAGGTCCAGGAATTCGGATCCCCGGAAGATGTTCTCATTCGGATTCAGCAACAAGACGGGGGAGAAGCAGCTCAGCAGGCGGTTGTCGAGCAGGTTAGAGGCATTCTGTCCGGCACGGTGACTTTTGAACGTGTTGAAGTCGTTGGGCCTGCTGTTTCGGGCGAATTGACGCAAACCGGCATTCTCGCTGTGGTGGCGTCTCTCGGGGCAGTGCTGATTTACATCTGGCTTCGGTTTGAGTGGGAATTTGCAGTTGGTGCCGTCATTGCCACGTTGCACGATGTGATTTTGACAATCGGCATGTTTGCAGTTTTACAGCTTGAGTTCAATCTGGCCAGTATTGCTGCAGTTCTGACCATTGTGGGGTACTCGCTGAATGATACGGTGGTGGTCTATGATCGGGTGCGGGAAAAATTACGGAAATACAAGCGCCTCCCGATTGTCGAACTTTTGGATTTGGCGATCAACAAGACCCTGTCCAGAACAGCGCTGACCTCGATCACGACCCTGCTTGCGCTGGCTGGTCTGTACATATTTGGCGGAGAAGTGATTTCTTCCTTCACATTCGCGATGATATGGGGCGTGGTGATCGGTACATATTCATCGATCTTTCTTGCGGCTCCATTGCTTATTTTCCTTAAGCTGCGCAGCACTGATGCTGCCAAGGGTACCGAGGAAGTGGAAAGTTCCAGCGCTGCATGACAAAGGATCGGACGTCAAAGCCCGAAACTGTGTCCGATCCGGCACCACGCGACGTCCTTCGCTCACCTGGAACGATAATTACAGAATCCCACTTTCCGGGCCGTGCGCAAATTGATGCTTACGGTAATGGTGGTTTCCGGTTTGCGGAGATGTCGCATCGTGGTGGCATATTGGCGTTGCCTTCCGGAATTTACGGCTGGTCTGCAGCGGTTCCCGAAGATGTCACTTTTGAGCGTCTGGACAGGATTGTGGCAGAAGCGGACGAGATTGAACTGGTGTTTCTCGGCATGGGGGATACGGGCGTATTTCCATCCAAGGAGACCCGTCAGGCTTTGCGCGATGCGAATATCCGCTTTGAAATCATGTCGACAGGCGCTGCCATTCGGACTTTCAATGTCATTCTTGGGGAAGGGCGACCGGTTGCGGCGGCCCTGCTGCCGGTCGAGACTGTTCGATGAAGCCGGTTGCGGCTGAGATCGATCTCCACGACATTGTTCGGTCTGCTGACCCAGCGCGCTATTTTGCCAATCAGTTTGTTCCTGCAATATACCGCAATGATGTGTTTTTGCTGCATGGATTTGATCTGGAAATCCGTAAGATTGCCCGAACGATCCGCGAGCCAATGGCTGGTGAAATTCGCCTGCAATGGTGGCGCGAAGTGTTTCAAGGCAGCCGCACAACGGAAGCTGCCGCAAGCCCGCTTGCTCAGATGATGCTGGACTTTTCGCAACGCCATTCCGTGGGGCCGCAGATATGGGACAACTACCTGGATGGCCGAATCTTTGATCTGTATGATGATGCTGTCGAAGATTTGGCTGCATTTGAGGCTTATGCAGGCCAGACCGAAGGCACTGTCCTGCAACTTGCATGCCTTGTTCTAGACCGCGGGCAGTCATCATCCGCTTCACAGGTGTCCGGCTATCTGGCGTGTGTTCTCTGTTTGTGGAACCGTGTGTTGCAGCCAGTCCTGTATGCAAACCAGCCGCCAACTGCCGAACTCGTCGCCCGTATTTCCCGATATCTTCCTCCGCAATTGCGGCAGTCTGCCGGGTTTGTGGCGAATCCGTTTCTGGAGTCAAAAGATGTTGATATTGCGCAAGCGGTGTCAGAGATTTGCGCGGTTGCCGAAACCTATCTTGAGAAGGCGCGGGCCGCTGCAGACGCTGTTCCTGCCACATTGCGACCAGCGTTCTTGTCTGTCGCGCCTATTGCAACTCAACTGTCAAAAATCCGCCAGCATTTCGATTTGCCGCTCCCCATGACAGAGAGCAGCAAATCGGGACTCATCTGGCGACTTTGGCGCAGTTCGAAACGCTGGCCATACTTTTAAGCCGCCAGCTTTGGTTTTGAGGTTTGCAACCATTCTGCAAAGTCGGTGAGGGCACGGCTGCAGATGGCCTGGCGTTTGGCGATTGTCTTTTCCTTACCGCGCAATCTGCGTCCGTCGATCTCATTGATCGCAGGGACCGGTGGAAATAGCCCGAAATTGATGTTCATCGGTTGAAATGATCGCTTGCCCGGAGCCTCTTCTGTTGCCAGATGCCCTCCTGTGATGTGCGATAACAGTGCGCCAAAGGCTGTTGTGCCTGGCGGTATCGACTTGTCTGAGCCATGCCATTCTTCCGCAGCAAAGCGACCCGCCAACAATCCCATGGACGCAGATTCCACATAGCCTTCACAACCGGTAATCTGGCCGGCGAAACGAAGGCGCGTGTCAGCTTTCAGCCGCAAGGTTTCATCCAGCAGCACAGGCGAGTTCAGGAATGTATTGCGATGAAGGCCGCCGAGACGCGCAAACTCGGCATTTTCCAGGCCCGGTATCAGTCGGAAGATTTCTTTTTGAACGCCATATTTCAGCTTTGTCTGGAAGCCGACCATATTGTACAGCGTTCCCAATGCGTTATCCTGCCTGAGTTGCACAACCGCATAGGGTTTGACAGTGGGATTGTGAGCATTGGTCAGGCCCATCGGTTTCATCGGCCCATGACGTGGCGTCTCCGGACCCCGTTCCGCCATTACTTCAATGGGCATGCAGCCTTCAAAATAGGGTGTGCCTTCCCATTGTTTGAATTCGGTTTTTTCGCCTTCATTCAAGGCGTCTATGAACTGATAATACTGCTCCTTGTCCATGGGGCAGTTGATATAGTCCGCGCCTGTTCCGCCGGGACCAACCTTGTCGTAGCGGGATTGGAACCAGGCCACCGACATGTCGATGCTTTCGAAATAGGCGATTGGGGCGATGGCATCGAAAAATGCCAGTGCAGATGTATCGGTGAGTGAGGCAATAGCCTCTGACAGGGCGGGTGATGTGAGCGGCCCGGTTGCGATGATCACATTGTCCCAGTCTTCAGGCGGGATGCCTTGGACTTCATTGCGATCAATCGTGATGAGCGGCTCGTTCTCCAGCTTCTCTGTGACAGCTGCTGAAAATCCGTCACGGTCGACGGCCAGAGCCCCGCCGGCTGGCACCTGATTTGCATCACCGCAGGACATGATCAGCGAATCCGCCAAACGCAATTCTGCATGCAGCAGGCCGACCGCATTGTTTTGTGCATCATCTGACCGGAAGGAATTCGAACAGACAAGTTCTGCCAGATGATCTGTCTTGTGGGCATCCGTTCCGCGAACCGGGCGCATTTCGTGAATGATTGCGGGGACATCGCGCCGCGCAAGTTGCCATGCTGCCTCGGAACCTGCCAGGCCGCCGCCGATAATATGAACCGCCTTCTTTGTCATCAAGGTCTCCTTCAGATTTGGTCAGTCAAATGATTTGATACTGTTGAAGAACGATCTAGCACATCCGTTCCTGATTGCGTGTGGCTTTTCCCCGCAATGTGCGGTAATCGGGCAGTTCTGATGTAGGAGCCTTTATGAGACATTTCCTGGTAGTATTGATTGCAGCGACCTTGTCAGGCTGCATTCAATCCGGCGAAGGCGATCCGATGAGTTGGTATGCCAGCCAGGACGGACGGGCGCCAAAAGGAACCTCCGTCTATGTCTGTCATGGAACTGGCTGTGCGCGGAAAGAACGTGTCGATTTGTCTGCAGCGGACATGAAGCGACTGAAATCCATTCTTGCGAAAGGTGCCGCCTCTCCAAAACAGGAACGCAAGGCTATGGGCCGTGCTGTGCAATGGTTTGAAAAACGCGTCGCGCCGCAGGTCGGGTCGGGCAATGATGTCGGCGGGTTCGACCTTTCAACAGTCAACAAGCCCGGCCAATTGGACTGTATTGACGAGGCCACCAACACCACCAGCATTTTGAAACTGGCCGCTGACAATAATTATCTCAAACACCATCGCATCGGACGTCCCAAAGCCAGAGGCTTTTTCCTGGATGGTCGATACCCGCATGCAACGGCTGTGGTTGTTCAGGCCAGCAACAGCGAATCCTATGCCATCGATTCCTGGTCGCGGGATAATGGCGAACCGCCTGAGATCATGCCACTTGGTATCTGGTTCAAGCAGCGTCCTGGCGGAGCCCAGTTCTAGCGAATTGAGGGTCGTCTGCAGATCAGACGGTGTCACAATGCTGTAATGCGATCCTGCGAAGCCTCTCGTGTTTTCAACACAAATGGGGTTCCCATGTATCAGACGTCCAAATTTGCATCGCTCGCGGCATTGCTGGTGGCATTGTCGTCCACCACAGCAATGGCAGACATGATGTTCAACCGGATTTCAAGCTTTCCGGTGAACGAGAATATTCCATCCGCTAAGGATCAAAACACTGAATCATCTGCAGAAATAATTTCTGCAACGGATGATGGCACTCTGCTGATCTATACCGACAGCCCTATGGGCGGTGTTGGTATGGTGGATATTTCCAATCCAACTCAGCCGAAACCAGCTGGTTTTCTGAGTTTGCATGGAGAACCGACCTCAGTATCGGTTGTCGGAAAATATGCCCTGATTGGCGTCAATACATCGCAGAGTTACACCGCGCCAAGCGGGAATCTCTCGGTGGTAAATATTGAGACCAAATCTATTGAAACGGCCTGCGAGCTTGGCGGGCAGCCTGATTCAATTGCAATTTCGCCGGACAAGTCACTGGTGGCTGTGGCCATCGAAAACGAGCGTGATGAAGATCTCAATGATGGTGTCATTCCGCAGCTTCCAGCTGGGAATGTGACTGTATTTTCACTCAAGGACGACCTGCCCATTTGCGACAGCAAGAAAGTTGTTGATCTGTCCGGTCTTGCAGATATCGCAGGCAGTGATCCTGAGCCGGAATTTGTTGATTTCAATGCGCTCAACGAAATTGTTGTTACCCTTCAGGAAAACAACCACCTCGCGGTCATTGATGGCATAACGGGCACTGTGAAATCGCATTTCTCTGCCGGAAGCGTTGATCTTGAAAACGTCGATATTGATGAAGAAGGTGCGCTGACATTTGACGGAAAACTGGATACGGTTCCACGGGAGCCAGATGCAGTTCAATGGCTGGACACTGATCGTTTCGTGATCGCCAATGAAGGGGATTATAAAGGTGGATCTCGCGGCTTCACGATTTTCAGCAAGTCGGGCGAGGTGCTCTATGATTCTGGTCTTGATTTTGAATATCGCGTTGCGATGGCTGGGCACTATCCCGAAAAACGGTCTGGCAACAAGGGTGCTGAGCCGGAGGGACTGGAAGTGGCGACCTTCAATGGCGAGACTTTCATCTTTGTTCTGTCTGAGCGTGGTTCTGTGATTGGTGTTTATCGTGACACGGGCGCCACACCTGAATTTGTTCAACTGCTGCCAACCGGTCTTGCTCCTGAAGGTGCCATTGCTCTGCCTGGACGCAATCTGCTGGCGGTTGCCAATGAAGCGGACCTGATTGAAGATGGTGGGGTGCGCTCTCACGTAACTCTGTACCAATTGGCAGACCAGTCATCTGCCTATCCAATGATCCAGTCCGTCATGAAGGATGGGCGTCCAATTGGTTGGGGTGCATTGTCGGGCTTGACGGCCGACCCATCAATTCCGGGTAAACTCTATGCTGTAAATGACAGTTTCTATGCGATGCAGCCAACGATCTTCACAATAGATGCCACACAACAGCCTGCGACAATCACAGCCGCAACGCCAGTCACGCGCAATGGTGCTCCAGCTCAGCTGATGGACCAGGAAGGTATTACAGTTGATGGAGAAGGTGGCTTCTGGCTGGCCTCCGAAGGTCGCACTGATCGCATGATCCCGCATGGGCTTTATCATGTGAACGCATCCGGCGAAATCAAGCAGCAGATTGCCTTTCCATCCGAGTTGCTTCACGTTGAAAAGCGCTTTGGTTCGGAAGGTGTTGCCATGAACGGCACGACTTTGTGGATCGCCATTCAGCGCGAATGGAAGGATGATTCAGCCAATCAGGTGAAACTGGTTTCCTACGATACAGAGTCGAAGGAATGGGGCGCTGTGCTCTATCCGACGGAAAAGGCTGACAAGGGTTGGACCGGTCTTTCCGAGATCACGATTCACGGTGACTACGCCTATATTGTCGAGCGTGACAATCAGATTGGGGCAAATGCCAAACTCAAGAGGCTTTATCGCGTAGCTCTGTCAGAGATGAAACCTGCCAAACTGGGCGGTAAACTGTCGATCGTCAGCAAGGAACTGGTGCGTGATTTCCTGCCGGACCTGAAAGCCACTGGCGGCTACGTGGTGGATAAGATTGAAGGATTTACAATCGATGCCGATGGTGTTGGCTTTGCTGTGACCGATAATGACGGCACTGACGACAGCAACGGTGAGACATTGTTCTTCTCAACCGGAAAAATGTAGGCTGGACAATTTAGCCTAGACGTCTGGAATCAGAAAAGGCCCAAACATTGAAATGTTTTGGGCCTTTTCAATTGTTAGCAGAACGCGGGGTTGATCAGCCACGGCTGGAACTACGTGCAATGCTTTCGATGTCGTATGGAGCAATACCAAGATCGTCGAGTTCACGACGGGACAGGCGGGACAATTCGCCAACAGTTTTGCGGTACTGGCGCCAGTTGCGGTATGATTCAGTGAAAGAAGAAAATTGCATTTTAGTCTCCGGTTTGGTTTTTTGTGTTCAGGGTTTGATTTGTTTCCCTTGTGATCTCTATCTAGTGTGCGTTGCAGCATTTGTGGAGTGACAAAACGGAATGTCTGTCCTGCAAAAAACGCAGGTCTGGAATAAAAATTGATTAAGAATCAGCGTGTTGACCTAAGGTCAAGTGCGGTGTTCAGAGTGGGAATGAAGCAAGCCTCACGGGGCAGGGAGGCTCAGCGATAGCTATGCCTGGAAAAGGGAGTCCAGAGCAAATTTCAACAATTCCATCCTGTCAAAACTTGCTGTGAAAACTCCCGCGCCTGATGACGCGGAACAGACAATTCCGCTGTCGTCTCAGATAATTAGCGTCGTGTATTACTCGGCGGCCTGCATGGCTTTGTCTTTTGCCGGTTTGCCATTCGAATTATCCTGAGGCCGTCGTTCCAAAAGGCCTTTCAGGAATTTTCCGGTGTAAGAGCGTTCTTCCAGAATGATTTGCTCGGGAGTGCCCTCTGCCACGATCTCGCCGCCACCATCGCCGCCTTCCGGACCGATATCGATCACCCAGTCGGCGGTCTTGATCACTTCCAGATTGTGTTCGATCACAGCAACCGAATTTCCCTGATCCACAAGTTCATGGAGCACTTCCAGCAATTTGGCGACATCATGAAAATGCAGTCCGGTGGTTGGCTCATCCAGAATATAAAGCGTCCGGCCGGTTGAGCGTTTTGACAGCTCTTTGGCAAGTTTCACGCGCTGCGCTTCGCCGCCGGACAATGTCGTTGCCTGCTGGCCAACCTTGACGTAACCCAACCCGACCCGTTGCAGAGTGAGCATTTTGTCCCGGACAGCGGGAACAGCAGTGAAGAAATCTGCGGCTTCATCAACGGTCATGTCCAACACGTCCGAGATCGACTTGCCCTTGAACTGAACTTCCAGAGTCTCGCGGTTGTAGCGTTTTCCCTTGCACACATCGCAGGTGACATAGACGTCTGGCAGAAAGTGCATCTCGATTTTGATGAGACCATCGCCCTGACAGGCTTCGCAGCGTCCACCCTTCACGTTGAAGGAGAATCTGCCCGGGGCATAACCTCTGATTTTGGCTTCCGGCAGACCCGAAAACCATTCACGGATCGGCGTAAATGCGCCGGTGTAGGTTGCCGGGTTGGAGCGCGGCGTACGGCCAATCGGCGACTGGTCGATATCGATGACCTTATCGAGGTGTTCCAGTCCGGTAATGGCTTTGTGCGGTGAGGGCAGGGCTTTCGCACCATTCAGATGTCTGGCGACAGCGCGATATAATGTGTCGAGCAACAATGTGGACTTGCCACCACCCGAGACGCCGGTGATGCAACAAAATGTGCCAAGCGGAATCGATGTGGTAATATCTTTCAGATTGTTGCCTGTTGCGCCCTTGACTGTAATCTTTCGGCTTTTGGTGACTTTGCGCCGGGTCTTCGGGAGTGGAATGGAGCGCCGTCCGGACAAATATTGGCCGGTCAGGGACTTCTCGCATTTCATGACATCTTCCGGTGTTCCGGCCACCACGATTTCTCCGCCGTGGATGCCGGCCATCGGCCCAACATCCACCACATGATCGGCCGTCAGAATGGCGTCCTCATCATGCTCCACAACAATGACGGTATTTCCCAGATCACGCAGATGTCGAAGTGTTGTCAGAAGCCGGTCATTGTCACGTTGATGCAGGCCGATGGACGGCTCGTCCAGGACATAGAGCACGCCTGTCAGACCGGAACCGATTTGGGACGCAAGCCGAATGCGCTGGCTTTCGCCACCCGACAGAGTTCCGGAATTCCGCGACAGGGTCAGATATTCCAGCCCGACATCATTGAGAAAGGCCAACCGCTCACGGATTTCTTTCAAAATACGTCCGGCAATCTCGTTCTGCTTATCTGTCAGATCCGCAGGGAGCGTCTCAAACCAGCCCAACGCGTTGCGGATTGACAATTCGGTAATCTGGGCTATGTGTTTTCCGGAAATCTTGACAGCCAAAGCTTCCGGTTTCAGCCGATAACCATCGCAAGCCTGGCACGGTGCGGAGGACATGTATTTTTCGATTTCTTCGCGTGACCACGAGGAATCCGTTTCCCGCCAACGGCGCTCCAGATTGGGAATCACCCCCTCAAACGCTTTTTTCGTTTTGTAGGAGCGCAGACCGTCATCATAGGTGAATGTGATCTCTTTCTTTCCGGTGCCAAACAAAACGGCGGTCTGGGCTTCGGCCGACAATTTTGACCATTTGTCTCTCAGACTGAAACCATAAATCTTGCCCACGGCGGCGAGCGTCTGTTGGTAATAGGGCGATGTCGAGCGCGACCAGGGGGCAACGGCGCCTTTGGCAATGGTAAGCTCAGCATCAGGGATGACCATCTCTTCACTGACGCGTTTTTCCGAGCCCAAACCGTCACAGGTCGGACAGGCTCCAAATGGATTGTTGAATGAAAACAGGCGCGGCTCGATTTCTGCGATCGTGAAACCGGATACAGGGCAGGCAAACTTTTCTGAGAAAATCAGGCGATCAGGCGCATCTGCGCCTTCAGCCTTGTCAGCATATTCGGCAACGGCGATGCCATCTGCCAGTCCCAGAGCGGTTGCAAGCGAATCTGCCAACCGCGCCCCTATGTCTGATCGAACCACGATCCGGTCTACGACCACATCAATGTCGTGCTTGTACTTCTTGTCCAGGACCGGCGCATCGGCAATTTCATAATAGGTGCCGTCAATCTTGATCCGCAGAAACCCTTTCTTCTGCAGTTCAGCCAGTTCCTTGCGGTATTCACCCTTGCGACCGCGCACAATGGGGGCCAGCAGAAACAGTCGCGTGCCGTCAGGCAGCGTCATAATACGATCTACCATTTGTGAAATGGTCTGGCTTTCAATCGGCAAGCCGGTTGCAGGCGAATAGGGGATGCCAACCCTGGCGAACAGAAGCCGCATGTAATCATATATTTCGGTAACTGTTCCCACAGTTGAGCGCGGATTGCGCGATGTGGTTTTCTGTTCGATTGAAATGGCAGGTGACAGGCCATCAATCTGGTCAACATCCGGTTTTTGCATCATTTCTAGGAATTGACGGGCATAGGCGGACAGCGATTCAACATAGCGTCGCTGACCTTCTGCATAGATGGTGTCAAACGCGAGTGACGACTTTCCGGAGCCCGACAGACCCGTCATGACGATGAGCTTATCCCGGGGCAGATCGATGTCGACGCCTTTCAGATTATGCTCGCGAGCACCACGAACTGATATCATGGGGACGAGATTTTTGGCGGATTTGGGCTGATTGCGCGTTCCAGAAGATGATTTGCTGGGCATAAAGATTACTTGACCGTCTGAACTGGGAAAAACTGGTTTAACTGAAAACTATTCAACTGGCTGATTGGTTCAAGTTTTCAAGGCAAAAGCTGAGATCTCGGATTTGCCAATTTTCCGATTTAGAAGTGTTTCGAATTGATCGTGTTCCGATTTGGCACTTTCTCGATTTGGCACTTTAATGGCACTAATCAAGCCCCCAATGGCACTAATCGAGCCTAGGACCCACTAATATGCCGGAATCAACAGGCATCTTGCATTTTATCCAAGGCTAATGCATGTTCACCTCAATTGGAACATAAAAAGAACAAAACTCGAAATCCACCTATGGAAGTCATGTATCGAGGCCATTTTGGACCTGTCTATCAACAGCAGGTGTGGAAAACTGTCAGTAGCGTGTTTTTAAAGCAGGCTGTGACGGGGCGAAGCGAATGATATGTGTTAATTACCACGGGAATGATTGTACCAGATGCCTCGCATGAGGCTTGGACAATTGACTTTTACCAACGGAGCCAGTGCTTGCTGGCTGAAATTTACGTCAGGAGTATGCCATGGCTGGCAGTGTCAACAAAGTAATATTGGTGGGAAATCTTGGGGCCGACCCGGAGATTCGTCGTTTGAACTCCGGCGATCCCGTGGTCAATCTGCGGATCGCCACCAGTGAATCCTGGCGCGACAAGAATTCTGGCGAGCGCAAAGAGAAAACCGAATGGCATCAGGTTGTTATTTTCAATGATAATCTGGCGAAAGTTGCTGAGAACTATCTGAAGAAGGGTGCCAAGGTTTATATTGAGGGCCAGCTTCAGACACGGCAATGGGAAGACCAGTCGGGCCAGAAACGCTATACGACCGAAATCGTGCTGCAACGTTATCGCGGCGAGTTGCAGATGCTAGATGCTCGTGGTCAGGGTGGCCAGGATTCCGCCGGTGGCGGTGGTGGTTACGAGCGCGGTGCTGTCAGCAATCGGGGTGGTGACAACCAATCAGGTGGCAATCAGGGCGGTGGCAATAATTTTGGTCAATCCGATCCCATGCAAAGAGGCGGCGGAAGCAGTTTCGCCGATGATATGGATGATGAAATTCCATTCTAGGAGTTTGAAAATTTTTGCTTTCCTGGCGGTAGTCGCGCTGTGCCTGGTCATGGTGCCAGATGCTGCTGTGGCCGGGGAAGCGGATGTGGTGAATGCCACAGCGACCCGCATCAGCGGCGATACATGGCGGATTGAAGCAACCGTTCGCCATGCGGATGAAGGCTGGGATCATTATGCCAATGCCTTTGAAGTGCTTGACCCACAGGGTCAGGTGCTTGGGGTGCGTGAATTGCTGCATCCCCATGTCAATGAACAGCCATTCACGCGGTCTCTTGGAAGTGTCTCCATTGTGTCGGGGACGGAGTTCATTGTGGTTCGCGCCAGAGATTCAGTCCATGAATATGGTGGTGCAGAATTTCGCATCGAATTGCCCGCTCAATAGCGAGACTTGAGATTCAAGCCGCTGGAGTGGCCATAAAAGCGACAATGCCGTCGGCAACGAATTGAACCGACAATGCCGCCAAAATCACGCCCAGCAGCCGTGTGAGCACCATGCGGCCGGTGTCTCCCAAGATACGTTCCAGCCGCTCGGCAAGCACGAAGACGATCATGCAGAACATCATCAAGACGATGATAACGCCAATCAGGGCGCTGCGCTCCAGTGGTGATGACATTTCCGTGGACAAAAGCACCGTTGCCGAGATGGCGCCTGGTCCCGCGATCAGCGGAATGGCCAGTGGGAAGACCGCAATGTGTTTTGCTTCATCATGGCTGACAACCCGTTCGGCCGTCTCCTGTTTCCGCTCCTGACGTTTCTCGTAGACCATTTCGAAGGCCAACCAGAACAACAACAGGCCCCCGGCGATGCGAAAGGCCGGCATGGTAATGCCGAAGAGGTCGAGAATGGTCATTCCCGCCAGTGCAAACATCACCAGAAGGCCCGTGCTGATCAGGATGCTCCTCAGAGCAATATGTCTGCGCGTCACACGGTCCATGCCAGCTGTGAGCGCCAGAAACAGTGGGGCCAGTCCAATCGGATCAATGGTCACCAGCAGTGTCACAGACGCATTTATGAGCGTATCAAATTCCATGGCAACAAGCCGTGCAGTGATGGATCATGGGTGTCAAGGCGCAAATTCCGCGCGCAGATGCGTATGAAAAAACAAGGTCCGTGGAAAATTTGCCGAAAATATCTGTAACCATCTGATTTATAGAGGGAATAAGGGGTCTATTTCGCCGCCTTAAATTGGTCTTTGCCGATGTGACGGTCTATAATGGGTCACCTCAAGTCGGGGCGACGATTCGTCGCCCATAACCCGTGAGTACAGATTTGTCCGATAACGAGAATACCCCTCAGGGAAATGAGCCAACTGGCGATCTGCCATCCGATATTGAACGCATCGGTATTGTTGAAGAAATGAAGCGGTCTTATCTTGATTACGCAATGAGCGTGATCGTCAGCCGCGCCTTGCCTGATGTGCGTGACGGTTTGAAACCGGTGCATCGGCGTATCCTCTATGCAATGCATGGCATGGGTCTTGAGCACAACAAACCCTATCGTAAATCAGCCGGTGTCGTTGGCGAGGTGATGGGCAAATATCACCCCCATGGCGATAGTGCCATTTATGACGCCTTGGTGCGCATGGCGCAGGAATTTTCCATGCGTCTGCCGCTCGTCGACGGGCAGGGCAATTTCGGCTCTGTTGATGGCGATCCACCAGCTGCGATGCGGTATACCGAATGCCGCATGGAAAAGGCCGCGCAGTATCTGCTGGCGGATCTCGAAAAAGATACGGTTGATTTCCAGGAAAACTATGACGGACGCGAGAAAGAGCCGGTTGTCATGCCGTCGCGTTTCCCCAATCTGCTGGCAAATGGTGCTGGTGGTATTGCGGTTGGCATGGCCACCAATATTCCGCCGCACAATCTGGGGGAGGTGATCAATTCCTGCATTGCACTGATCGATGATCCAGCCATCACGCTTTCGGGTATCATGGAGTATATGCCCGGTCCCGACTTTCCAACCGGCGGGATGATCCTTGGACGTGCGGGCATCCGCTCTGCGTTTGAAACCGGCCGCGGCAGTGTGATTATGCGCGGCAAGGTGGCCACCGAGATGGTGCGCAAGGATCGTGAAGCGCTGATCATTACGGAGATTCCCTATCAAGTGAACAAGGCCACAATGATCGAGAAGATTGCCGATCTGGTGCGCGAGAAGCGTGTCGAAGGCATTTCCGATATTCGTGACGAATCCGATCGTGATGGCATGCGGGTTGTGGTTGAATTGAAGCGCGATGCGGTAGCTGATGTGGTGCTCAACCAGATCTATCGCTTCTCGCCGCTGCAAAGCTCCTTTGGCTGCAACATGGTAGCTCTGAATGGTGGTAAGCCGGAGCAGATGACACTTCTGGACATGTTGCGTGCGTTCGTTGCTTTCCGTGAAGTCGTTGTCAGCCGCAGAACAAAGTTCTTGCTGAACAAGGCGCGTGACCGGGCCCATGTTCTGGTCGGTCTAGCGATTGCTGTTGCGAATATCGATGAAGTGATCGCGCTTATTCGTGCGGCGCCAGATCCGGCGACTGCGCGTGCTCAGTTGCTTGAAAAAAGCTGGCCTGCGCGGGATATCGAACCTTTGATTCGATTGATTGATGATCCCCGGCATCGTGTCCAGGAAGATGGTACCTACAAATTGTCGGAAGAACAGGCCCGTGCGATTCTGGAACTGCGCCTTCAGCGTTTGACCGGCATCGGACAGGAAGAAATTTCCGATGAGCTGAACAAGCTGGGTGAAGAGATCAAGGAATATCTTGAAATTCTCGGATCCCGTTTGCGCATCATGACAATCATCAAGGATGAATTGCAGGAAGCGCATGATCTGTTTGCAACACCACGCCGGACGGAAATTCTGGATGGTGGTGCAGAACTGGAAGATGAAGATCTGATCCAGCGCGAAGATATGGTGATTACCGTATCTCATACCGGCTATATCAAGCGTGTGCCTTTGGCCACATACCGGGCGCAGCGTCGCGGTGGCAAGGGCCGCTCGGGCATGTCCACCAAGGATGAGGATTTCGTGACACGGCTGTTTGTGGCCAATACCCACACGCCGCTGTTGTTCTTCTCCTCGCGCGGCATTGTCTACAAATTGAAGGCCTGGCGCTTGCCGATCGGCAGCCCGCAATCACGCGGCAAGGCGCTGATCAATATTCTGCCATTGCAGCAGGATGAAACGATCACCACCATCATGCCGTTGCCGGAAGATGAAGAGAGTTGGGCGCAGTTGGATGTGATGTTTGCCACTTCGCGGGGCACAATTCGTCGCAACAAGCTGTCGGATTTTGTTCAGGTCAACCGGAACGGCAAGATTGCCATGAAGCTGGATGAGGGTGATGCCATTGTTGGCGTCGAGACCTGTTCTGCCGATGATGATGTGCTGCTGACCAGTCTGAAAGGTCAGTGTATCCGCTTCAGAGTTCAGGATGTGCGTGTGTTTACCGGCCGAAATTCGGTTGGGGTGCGCGGTATCAATCTGGCATCTGGTGACAAGGTCATTTCGATGTCGATCCTGCGTCATTTCGAGGCAACACCAGCGGAACGGACGGCCTATATCAAGAAGAGCCGGTTGTTGCGTGGTGTCGAAGATGATGCCGCTCCGACAGAGGTTCCTGATGATGAGGCTGAAGGCAGCTCGGATGAAGCCGTTCTGGATGACGCTAAATTCGAAGCGATGATGGAAGCCGAACAGGTCATTCTGGCGATTTCCGAAAATGGCTATGGCAAACGCAGTTCATCCTTTGAATACCGGGTGTCCGGTCGCGGTGGCAAAGGCATTGCTGCCATGAGCATGTCAGACCGAAATGGCGCATTGGCGGCATCCTTCCGGGTTGATGAGGGTGATGAAATCATGCTTGTCACCAATGGCGGTCAGCTTATTCGATGCCCAATCGGTGGCATTCGTCTTGCGGGTCGGTCAACTCAGGGCGTGACTGTCTTCAACACTGCGAAAGATGAAATTGTCGTTTCTGTCGAGCGTATCAGCGAGATTGAAGGCGATGATGAGATCGATGATGTCGACGGAGAAGAGGCCGATGGCAGCAACTCTGATACTTTGGAACCAGGTGTTGCGGAAGTCTCATCTGAGGCGTCTGCAGTCGATGAAACCGATGCAGAAGACACAGGATCTGAAGAGACCTGATGCAATTCATTCCGGGGTTTTGATCCAAAACCCTGGAATGGCTTTGATCCTGCAATGAACGTGTTCTAGGATCAGACTTTCTGTGCTGGAATATCAATGTCCGTTGAAGAATATGATCGCATATTGCAGCCCCGCGCTGCGCAGAGCCTTGTCGGTGCGGAAGATTTGCAACGCTTGTTTCTGGATGTTCTGGGTCAAGGCAGGCTGCATCACGCCTGGTTGATTGGCGGACCTGACAGTTGCGGCAAAGCGACCTTTGCCTATCAGGTCGCCAAGTTCTTGCTGAGCCATCAATTGAGTGTCCACGAAGCTGCTTTACAGGCTCAGGATCTATCCGTACCTGCAGACAGTCGTTCTGCCGCCAAGATCAGTGTCGGATCACACCCGGATCTGCTGCTTTTGTCACGACGCTGGGACGCTGAAAAGAAACGCATGACAGCCGGAATACCGGTGGATGATGTGCGCCGTTTGACCCAGTTTCTGGGGTCAACAGCCGGTGAAGGTGGTTGGCGCATTGTCATTGTCGACAAGGTTGATGACATGGCGCCGGCAGCTGCTAATGCACTTCTGAAGTCACTTGAAGAACCACCGTCCAACTGTCTGTTTTTGCTGATTTCTGATAATATTCAGAGATTACTTCCAACAATCCGGTCCAGATGCCGCAAAGCGCAACTCCCAAGACCGAGCGAACATCATATGGTGGAGATTCTGCAAACAGTGCAGGATGATTTTGATCCAGCTGAGTTTGCATTGATCGAGGGGCTTGCCAATGGCCGTGTGCGCTATGCCATGGACCTTCTGGAAGCGGACCATGGAGATCTGCGACACGACATGCAGGCCCGTCTTGAGGAGCCCGCAGGCGATCGGAAAAACCTTCATGCCCTGGCGGATGCTGTGAGTCTGCGTGGGCGTGATGCCTTGTTCGAAGAGTTTCTGGAACGCGCCCGGTTGTTTGTTCATGACCGGGCAAAAGCCGTGGCGGGGCAGGGTGGCGCAAACCCCTGGATTGAGGTGTGGGACGTGCTGGATCGACAACAGCGCGAGACGGAGACTTACAATCTGGACAAGAAACAGTTGATCCTCAATCTGTTTGCGCTACTAAACAAAGCCAAACACGAAGAGGCGCTTTTGCTCGTTTAAAGCGCCCGGTTATACAGGTCAGTCTCGGTTATGAGTAAACAGACGTTCTACATCACCACAGCAATCTCTTACCCCAATGGTGCGCCCCATATCGGGCATGCCTATGAGTTGATTGCGACAGATGCCATGGCACGCTTCAAACGTCTGGATGGCTTTGACACGCTCTTTTTGACAGGCGTTGATGAACATGGTCTGAAAATGCTGAAGACGGCCAGAGACCTTGGCATTACCACGCAGGAACTTGCTGATCGCAATACAGCGCGCTTTCAGGAGATGGCGGTCGCGCTGAATGCATCCAATGATGATTATCTGCGCACATCCGAACCCCGGCATCACGCGGCCAGTGTTGAAATCTGGAAACGCATGGCAGCGGCAGGCGATATCTACAAGAACACCTATTCCGGTTGGTATTCGGTCCGTGATGAAGCCTATTACGGCGAAGATGAAATCACCACGAATGAGGACGGCGTCAAGCTGGGCGGACAGGGCACGCCGGTGGAATGGGTGGAGGAAGACAGTTACTTCTTCAAACTGTCTGCCTATCAGGACCGTCTGCTGGCCTATTTTGAGGCCAATCCAGACTTTATCGGCCCGGATGAACGGCGCAACGAGATCGTCAGCTTTGTGAAATCCGGCCTTAGGGATCTGTCGATCTCTCGCACCACCTTTGATTGGGGTGTGACAGTTCCTGACGATTCCGAGCACGTCATGTATGTCTGGGTGGATGCGCTGACCAACTATCTGACAGGAACCGGATTTCCCGACGAAAATGCAGAAAGAGCAAGGTTCTGGCCTGCGGATGTTCATGTGATTGGCAAGGATATCATCCGCTTTCATGCCGTATATTGGCCAGCCTTCCTGATGTCTGCCGGCCTTCCATTGCCGAAACGGGTATTTGCGCATGGTTTTCTGTTCAACCGCGGTGAGAAAATGTCCAAATCGGTCGGCAATGTGGTCGATCCTTTTTCTCTGGTTGAGACCTATGGCCTTGATGCGTTGCGCTTTTTCCTGCTGCGTGAAGTTCCGTTCGGGCGTGATGGCAGTTACAGCCACGAGGCAATCGTTGCCCGCATGAATGCCGATCTTGCCAATGATCTGGGCAATCTGGCGCAACGGTCTTTGTCCATGGTTTTCAAGAATTTGGATGGAACTCTTGAGGCGCCAGCACAATTTTCAGATGAGGATGTGGCCATTCTGGAGCAGGCGCGAGCCTTGCTGCCGCTGTGCCGCGACGCAATGGACGTGCAGGCGCCACACAATGCATTGAACGCAATCTGGAGTGTGGTCGGTGAAGCCAACCGGTATTTTGCAGCTCAGGAGCCCTGGGCGCTGAAGAAAACAGATCCGCAGCGCATGGCAGCGGTTCTGTTTGTTACAGCCGAGATCGTGCGCCGGGTCGCCATTCTGGCGCAGCCATTCATGCCGGAATCGGCTGCAAAACTGCTCGATGCGCTGAGTGTGCCGGAAGATGCCCGTGATTTTGAGGCATTGGCACAAGACCAGATGCTGACCAGCGGTACGCAGATCGGCAAGCCGGAAGGTGTGTTCCCAAGGTTTGTTGACGATACGCCAGAAAGTTGAGAGAGCCGATGCTGATCGATAGTCATTGCCATCTGGATTTTCCCGATTTTGCAGACCAGTTAGCCGATGTGGTTGCGCGCGCTCGTGCGCGTGGGGTTCAGCGCATCATCACAATTTGCACCAGGGTTGAAAAATTCGATCAGGTGCTTGCCGTTGCAGAACAGTTTGATGAGGTGTTTTGTTCTGTCGGAACCCATCCGCACAATGCCGATGAAGAATTGCACATCACGACAGATCGCCTGGTCGAATTGTCGAGCCACAAGAAGGTCGTGGCAATCGGGGAGGCGGGGCTCGACTATCATTACGACAAGGGCTCACCAGCGGCGCAGAAACAGAGCTTTGTGGCGCATATCGCCGCTGCGCGTATCACCGGTCTGCCATTGGTGATTCATGCCCGGTCCGCGGATGCCGATATGATCGATATCTTGCAAAAAGAGACTGAAAACGGAGCATTTCCGGCGGTGCTGCATTGTTTTTCATCGGGTGCGGAATTGGCCCGCATTGGTGTTGAACTGGGGCTGTATGTCTCGTTTTCAGGTATTGCGACCTTCAAGAATGCGCAGGACATCCGCGATATTGCGCGCGCTGTGCCACTGGATCGCATTCTGGTCGAGACAGATGCACCATATCTGGCACCCGTGCCATATCGTGGCCGAACCAATGAGCCAGCCTATGTTGCCGATACAGCGGATTCTCTGGCCGAGACGCTGAATCTGGATGTCGCGGAACTGATTGAACAAACCGGGACCAACGTGTTCAGGCTGTTCCAAAAACTGCCCAAGACCTTATGAGCCTGCGGTTCACCATTCTTGGCAGCGGATCATCGCCAGGCGTTCCCAGAATTGGAAATGAATGGGGTGCGTGTGATCCGGACAATCCAAAAAACCGTCGCCGACGTTGCAGTCTGCTTGTTGAAAAACGCAGTGACGATGGCGTGACGCGCGTCATCATAGATACGGGGCCGGATTTTCGCGAACAATGCCTGTCGCAGCACATCGATTGGGCTGATGCCATATTGTACACCCATGCGCATGCCGATCACGTCCACGGGATTGATGATTTGCGTGCTTTTGTCATCAACCGTCGCAAGCGCGTGCAGATTTATGCAGACGCCGTTACAATGGAACGGCTGCATGAAGGCTTTGGCTATTGCTTCAAGACACCCGTCGGTTCGTCCTATCCGCCAATTCTGGTGTCGCATGATCTGACGCATGGCGAAACTTTGAGCATTGATGGTCCAGGTGGCCGCATCGACATTCTGCCGTTCAAACAGATACATGGCGATATTCTTTCATTCGGATTCCGAATTGGCGATCTGGCATATTCATCAGATATCAGCGCGCTGCCATCCGAGAGCGCTGCGCTGTTGTCCGGACTGTCACACTGGATTGTCGATGCGCTGCGCTATAAACCACATCCCAGTCATTTTTCGCTGGATGAAGCGCTGGAAGCCATTGAGCAGATTGGCCCGAAGCAGGCACTTCTCACGCATATGCATATTGATCTAGACTATGAGACAGTGCTGCAGGAAACCCCGGATCACGTGGAACCGGCCTATGATGGCTGGTTTTGCGAGATATAATTATTCCATAATATATCTTATGCGATAATTGGATGTCTGTAAGCGAGTTGCGGTGTTACCGAGTTCGCCTCACTATTTCCGACCAGATAGAAGTTGGCGTTGGACCTGCGCGCGCGCCGTCTTGGACTGTTGGTGGACGCGGGCACAGCACCGGAACCTGTCACTGCTTCTAGGAACGTGAACCGTTGAAATTCGGTGTGAAGCTAGCGTCGGTTAATGTTCATATCCTATTTGCTGGTTTTTTGAGTTCCATACACGTCAGTATCTTTATAAAGATCCAAATCATGCGATACGAGATCCGTCCATAGGCTCAAGATTAGAACGGTGAAATCATACTCGTGTTTAGGACCAAGCTGCGTCGAGTATCCCCGATTGCTATTCATATTGGCTAGTCGTGCTGTGAGCTTATTCAACGTGTATTTCTGAGTAAGGGATAGACAGCTGTATAATTCCGTCACGCTTTTCTCGGTTAGATGGTAATTCAGCTTGTGGGCAACATCATTGCGTAAATTGTTGAGCTTTCTATATAGTGTGGTGCCCTCTTTCTCCAATCCGAGCGCTTGCGCAATTCTCAAATTATTTGAAAAACCATCTGCTAATCTGCCAAGAGCTTTAATGTCTGCGAGTCTTCTTTCGTTAAAACGGTTCAATTCGCGTTCAAGAATAATATGGGCGCGAAGTATTAGCGCGATGTCATTTTCACGAAACAGCGTGTTTGAAATAATGACAAGACGCTCATTAATGTCCAACGGCAGTTCCTGCATTGGAGACTCACAGCTTTATTGTAACAATTGTTATTAATATAGCGGCACCCTCGCCCTTTATCGAGTGCAATCACGCACACCCACAAATTCAGCGCTTGGCAGGATCAAAAAACGCTGCTGGTGTCAGAATAGTGTTGGTCTGACTCACCAGATTTCCGGCTTCTGCGCTGAGTTTCAGATAATTCTGCCAATCAGGATCTGCGGCCATTGCGGCGCGTTTCGTGGCACGGTCTGCCGCATCCTCATACACCCAGATATGCACGTAGGAATTCACGTCGCCGGTTTCGACCGCGCCATAGACAGCTGGATATCCCAGATGACGGCTTTGTGCTTCCCAGCCATGGTCTTCATAGAGTTTCATCTGTTTTTTGATTGTGCCAGGGCGGCATGCATAGGTGCGCATATCATAGATCATGTGGTGGTTTCCTTTGCTGGGACATCAGGTCGAAGAGCGCGAATCTCATAATGCGCGGTGTACAGATTATCATCATCAACCCTGAGATGGGGAGATGCCGTCAAGCGGATTGTGTCTTGCATCGAGAAATTTTGGCAGAAGTCTGGTCCTGGCGGTGATCAGTTCCGCACAGTTTATCCACAGCTTCTCCTAAAGTTTTACACTGGTTTTCAAGAGGTTATCCACAGGTACCCTCGCTTGGCCCGTATGGCTTAAAAGCGTGTCACAGAAGAAGCAATATAGCGCCAACGAGGACTTGTATCGCAGGAATGCTTGTATGTAACATGCGGCGAGTCAGGGAGGCTTTTTATGAGTTGGGATCTATCTGGAAAGATTGCGCTGGTAACCGGAGCAAGTTCTGGCATTGGCCGTGCGCTAGCCATCGCTGTCGTCAACGCTGGCGCTCAAGTGGCGCTTGTCGGGCGATCTGAAGAGCGTCTTGAAGCTGTCAATCAGGAAGTTGGCGGAAATGCGCTGGTGCTGTCTGCCGACCTCACCGACCCTGCCCAGGTTGACCGGGTTGCAGCTGATGCACTTGCCCATTTCGGCCGGATCGACATTCTGCTGGCAAATGCGGGCCTCTATGTGCCGGGCAATGTGGTCGATGGTGATCCCGATGCCTGGGACGAAATGCTGAAAGTCAATGTGAACAGTGTTTTCCGTCTGGTGAACCGGGTGTTGCCGCAAATGACGGCGCGTCGATTAGGCGATATCGTTATCACCAGCTCTGTTTCCGGCCATCAGGCGATTCAGTGGGAGCCGGTTTATTCGGCATCCAAACACGCGATCCAGTCGTTCACCCATGGTCTGCGCCGACAGGTTGCGCCTGATAATGTGCGCATTGGTGCGCTTGCACCGGGCATGGTGCTGAATCCGCTTTGGGGCTTCTCAGATAGCGATGCTATTGACAAAAAAGTTGCTGCGCATGAAGGCATACGCTCTGAAGATGTGGCTGAGGCGGCGATGTTCATGCTGACCAGGCCGCCTCATGTAACCGTGCGGGATCTGGTTCTACTTCCGCAAAATCAGGATATCTGACATTGGACAAGTTTGATTACGTTATTGTGGGCGCAGGCGCTGCGGGCTGCGTTCTGGCCAACCGCCTGTCTGAAGATCCCGATGTGCGCGTTGCGCTGATTGAAAGTGGGTCGGATCGCAATTCGCGCAAGGCCATCATCCGGATGCCACTGGCAATGGTGACTTTCATGGCACCGGCCCTCGCCTTTCTCGGCGGTGCCAAATTCATGGACTGGTTCAAGACCGAACCGGAAGAAGGTGTGGATAATCGCGAGATCGACCTGCCGCGTGGACATGGCACTGGCGGCTGTACGCTTGTGAACGGGCAGATTTTCATTCGGGGTCAACGTGAGGATTATGACGAATGGCGCGATCTGGGCGCATTTGGCTGGGGCTATGATGATCTGTTGCCGTATTTTCGAAAAGTGGAACGGTTTGAACCGTTGCTGGACAAGGCTGCGGATTCGCATCTTCCAGCAAAGGCGGAACGTGACGCACAACCGATTGATCCTGCCTATCACGGCACGTCTGGCCAAATAAACCTTGCACATATCCGCAGTGTCAATCCGCTGACCCTTGCGTTTTTGAAATCTGCGAAGCTTGCCGGGTACCGGTTCAACTCCGACTTTAATGGTCCCCGCCAGGACGGCTATGGCTTTTACACCTTCACCCAATCCAATGGTGAGCGTGTGACAGCCGAAAGCGCCTATATCAATCCGATCCGGGATCGCGCAAATCTGACGATCCTGTCCGGACGCAAGGCCACCAAAGTCATCATGAATGGCAAACGGGCCGAAGGCGTTGTCTGGCAGGATAATGATGGTGTCACGGGAGAAACGCGCGGGGCAGAGATCATCCTGTCCGCCGGCAGTTTCGTCTCCCCCCATTTGCTGCTTCTGTCCGGCATCGGTGACAAGGATCAGCTTGCTGAGCATGGCATTCCCCTTGTGCATGATCTGCCCGGCGTTGGCGAAAACCTGCAGGACCATCTGGATGTCAGTGTCGAATATCTGTCCAAGAGCCGTGTTCCCTATGCTGCGTCATTGCGGGCTTTGCCGCAGAACATCGCCCACGTGGCAAACTGGATTTTCAGGCGCCGCGGGCTGTTTGCCAGCACCACCGCCGATGGCGGCGCGTTTCTGTCGACCAAGGGGGATGGGCGTCCCGATATTCAGCTGTTCTTTTGCACAGCCATAGCCAACACCCAGAATGCCAAGGGGTTCAGCGCCCATGGTTTCATCATGCATGTTTGCCAATTGCGACCGGACAGTATTGGGCGGCTGAAGCTGAAGAATGCCGACCCGCTGGAAAAACCTCTGATCAAGTACAATTTCTTTCAGGGCAAAAGCACCACTCAGGCGCTGCGTGATGGTATCCGGATTTCCCGAAAAATTATCGATCAGGCCCCCTTTGCACCGCATAAGGATGTGGAACTGTCTCCCGGCATGGATGCGACAGATGATGAGGCGCTTGATGCCTTCATCCGCAAGAATGTCGGGACCTTGTTTCACCCGGTTGGCACCTGCGCCATGGGCGCTGGTCCAATGGCGGTGGTTGATCCGGGTTCCATGCGGGTGCATGGCACATCCGGCCTGCGCGTTGTCGATGCCTCCGTGATGCCCAAGATTGTCTCCGGAAACACGGTGGCGGCGACCTACTGCCTTGCCGAAAAAGCCGCTGATCTGATCAAAGGTAACCGTCGCAGCGCAGTGGAATAGCTGGCAAGGCGACAGGTCAGTCTGGCCGGAGCGCAGAGCCGCATTTCCAGTGCAATTCGTGGGCCTTTAAATGCCATAAATTCCATGATAGAATTTTTGGAATAACACGGAGATTTCATGTCCTGATCATGTGGGGAGGCAAAATGGCCTCCCGGTGCAAAGCAGATGCAACCAAACCCATGAACCAAAGTTTGGTTTGTGGAATGCAGTTTTGTGTTTTCAGACCTTCTGACACTTTGACCCGAGCGATGCTCGTGGTTTGAACATGAGAGTTCACATAAATGACACGGGATTATTCAAAATTCCTGCGACCTCCAGCAAAGGCTGGAGAGAGCACACGCACGCCCACCATTCTCGAACAGCTTGGCTGGCGGCCCTTCTTCGCACAACAAATCAGCACGGAAGAGATGGAACAGACGCCGCCTGTGCGCATCGTTGAGGTCCACCGCAACGGTTTCAATGTGCTGGGCAACGGGATTGATACATTCATTCCGCCAATCCTTGATGCAACCGTCGGGGATTGGCTTTTGCTGGACCGAGAGGCACCCGGTGACAGCCGGGTCCTGGAGCGCAAAAGCGTGATCAAGCGCCGGGCTCCGGGCAGCGACCGGACCATTCAGTTGATCGCAGCCAATATTGATACGGCCTTCATCGTCTCATCCTGCAATCAGGATTTCAATGTTGCACGGCTTGAGCGCTACATCGCAGTGGCATTCGAGGCGGAGGTGTCTCCTGTCATCGTCCTGACCAAGAGCGATCTCTGCGAGACACCTGAGCAGTTTGTGGATGCGGCCAGAGGGATTTCCGATCTGGTGCCGGTTGTGGTTCTGGATGCGCGGGGGGATGAGCCGCAGCAACGATTGGCCGAATGGTGCAAGCCAGGGCAGACGGTCGCGTTTTTGGGGTCATCCGGTGTGGGCAAATCAACCCTCACCAATGCCTTGTCCGGAAATCTCTCCATCGAGACGCAGGCCATTCGTGAGGATGATGCGAAGGGCCGCCACACCACCACAAGCCGCAAGCTGCATGTTTTGCCAGGCCGATGCGCGGTGCTGGACACGCCGGGCATGCGGGAATTGCAGCTGACAGACGTTGAGACCGGGATCGCGAACCTGTTTTCCGACCTTCACGAGCTTTCAACCCAATGCCGGTTCAATGATTGTCGGCATGAGAGTGAACCGGGATGCGCGGTGCTGCAGGCTGTCGAAGCCGGCGAAATTGAAAATCTGCGGCTCCGGCGCTGGCGTAAGCTGTTGGCGGAAGACCGTTTCAACACCTCCAGTCTGGAGCAAAGAAAAGCCAAGGACAAAGCCCTTGGCAAGCTGATCCGTGAGGTGAAGAAGCAAGGCCAGAGATAATCAACTTGCAAGAAGAGAGTGCCAGCAACGGCACTCTCTTCTTTTTCAGCGGCGTGGTTTCCGCCGCGTGGATTCTCGGAACAAGTCGGAGAACGACGACAAGAGCGTTGTGACTTGGCTGGTTGCGGGTCTCGGTCTGAATTCACCCTCTGCGTCGTTCTCGGATTTATTCCGAGAACCCAGGGGCCAAACGTGGTCAGGAGTTGTTCCTGTTTATACGAAAATGGCTATGACTGTGGATCGCGTTGCTTGGGATAGTGCGCGCTGATCCAATAGCTTTGGGTGCTGGGCCGTTGCTTGGGTCCTCGGAACAAGTCCCAGAACGGCGGCAGGAGCGTTGTGACTTGGCTGGTTGCAGGTCCAGGTCTGAATTCACCCTCTGCGTCGTTCTCGGATTTATTCCGAGAACCCAAGGGCCAAACGTGGTCAGGAGTTGTTCCTGTTCATGCGAAAATGGCTCTGGCTATGACTGTGAATCGCGTTGCTTGGGATAGTGCGCGCTGATCCAATAGCTTTGGGTGCTGGACCGTTGTCTGGGTCCTCGGAACAAGTCCGAGAACGACGGCATGAGCGTTGTGACATTGCTGGTTGCAGGTCTAGTTCTGAATTCACCCTCCCCGTCGTTCTCGGACTTGTTCCGAGGACCCACGGGCATCAAGCGATTCCGTGTAAACAGATAGAACCCTACGCACGTACAGATTTCGGGCGCAGGGCGTATTGGGCCAGGAATACGCTGGCGAGGGCGATGATGGCGCCGAGTAATTGCAGGCTGCCGAGCGTTTCGTTGAGTATCAGCCAGCCCAGTATGGATGCGCTTAACGGGCTGAGAAACCCGAGCACGGACACCGATGATGGCTGCAATCTGGCAATGCCGCGGAACCAGATCATATAGGTGAGACCGGCACCGATCAGGCTGAGATAGATTAGTCCCAAAATGTTGATGCTGCTCAGGGTTGTCCAGTCCGTGGAAGCGAGTGGGAGGAATGGCAGCAGCAATATGCCGCCTGCTGTGAGTTGCCATGCGGTGAATGTAAGTGCCGATACGGGTGGTTGCCATTTTCGACTGAGGACGGTTCCCATCGCCATGGAGGCTGCACCCAGCAGACCTGCGGTGACACCCAAACCATCCAGACTGGCTTTGGGTGTCAGAAGAAGCAATGCGATGCCACCTACCCCGGCCAGAACAGCGATCAATGCCACAGGCCTTACCGGATGCCCCAGAAAGGCCCGCGCCGCGAAGATGACGATCAGTGGCTGCAAGGCACCTAGAATGGCCGCAACGCCACCGGGCAGTCGATAAGCGGAGAAAAACAGGCATCCCCAAAAGATCGAGAAGTTGAGCGCGCCGAGGACAAACATTCTGGGGATCCAGATTCCCGACGGAAGCTGTCGCACCCATACCAGCATGAGCAGCCCGGCAGGCAATGCGCGCAGGACGGCAATCGACACAGGGTCCATATTCGGCAGCATTTGGGTCGTGACAATGTAACTGCTGCCCCAGATGATGGGCGCAAGTGATGTCAGCAACAGATCGGACAGGCGGTTCATGATGGAATTCCGTAAAATATCTTGATGTCAAGATAGATGAATTAATCTTGACGTCAAGATAAAAGCAGTCTTCCATTGGCGTATGGATGATATTGATACAATCAAAGCCCAATGGGCGCAGCAGAGACCCGATCTGGACACCGATCCAATGGCATTGATCGGCCAGTTGATGCGTGTCAGCCAGCATCTTTCCCGGCAAATGGCTGACACTTTTGCACAATTCGATCTGACCAGTGCCAGCTTCGACGTGTTGGCAACCCTGCTTCGCTCAGGCCCGCCCCACGCACTGTCTCCAAATCAGTTGCTCTCCACCATGATGATCACATCCGGCACCATGACTAACCGGATTGATCAGCTGGAAAAACAGCAATTGGTGAAGCGGATCAGGAGTACAGAAGACCGGCGCAGCGTTCAGATTGCCCTGACGGACAAGGGTCGCCGCCTGATTGACGAGGCCGTCACAGCCCATGTTGCCACACAAACGCGTCTGGTCTCTGCCCTGCCCGCGCAAGACCGTGAGGCTTTGGATCAGTTGCTACGGAAATATCTGGTCAATATGGCCGAGAGCTCAGAGTGAAGCAGTGCATCGCCCTTCCCTGCTGAACTCAGTCTGCTGATGCTTTTGGCTGAAGTGTCGAGGCAATTACACACAGCATTTCGAAAATCAGCGACGCGCCCAGATAGGCGGTGCCGCCTGATGCATCAAATGGTGGGGAGACTTCGACCAGATCGGCGCCGACGATATTGACGCCTTTCAGATGGCGTATGACCTCGATGGCCTGAAAGCTGTTGGGGCCACCAATCTCGGGTGTGCCGGTGCCGGGCGCAAAGGCCGGGTCAACGAAATCGATATCATAGGACACATAGGTGTTGCCGGAGCCTGCGATCTCACGTGCTTCCAGCATCACATCGGCGACACCGCGGGTGTGAAATTCTTCAATCGGAATGACGCGAATGCCAACACTGTTGGCAAAATCGCGGTCTTCATTATCATATGTGGTGCCCCGGATGCCGATCATGCAAACCCGCTTGGGGTCGAGCAATCCTTCTTCGACGGCCCGACGGAAGGGTGTTCCGTGGGTGTATTTCGAGCCGTTGAAATAGTCCTTGAACAAATCTGTATGGCTGTCGAAATGGATCATCCCGACCGGCTGATTTGCAGCCACCGCCCTGAGAATCGGCAAGGTCGACAGATGGTCACCACCAGCAGTCATGGGAAAAATGCCTGCCTTCAAGACGGTTTCGTAAAAAGCTGTGATCCGGCTCATACTGTCCATCAGATCTGCCGGATTGGGCGGTACATCTCCCAGATCGGCACAATTGAGTTGTTCAAATGGACGGATGCCGGTTGCGCCGTTTTGCGCCCGGATCATGGTGGACATGTCGCGAATTTGCCGTGGACCGTGGCGCGGCCCGGCCCTGTTGGTTGTGCCACTGTCCCAGGGCACGCCGATCAAACCGGTATCCACGTCTGACAGGCGTGTATCTTCAAGGGTCAGGTGCGGCAAGCGCATGAAGGTTGGAACACCAGCGTAACGCGGCAGATCAAAGCCGGAGGGTGGTTGAAAAAACGGATCGCTCATATGGTCCTCTTCGAAGTGTCGTACCGGCAGATATCAGCGCTCGTCATTCGCGCCCTGTTCCTGCATCATGCGCATGATTTCCTTTTCCAGGACACCATAGCCGTCCAGTCCGATAACCTCTTCCTTGCTCTTGTAGCGTTTGCCCTGTTTGAATTCAGGAACAATGATCTTGTGGACGCGGCCGGGATGGCTGGACATGAACACAATCTTGTCTCCCAGATAGATGGCCTCTTCGATGTCATGGGTGACCATCACCATGGTCGTGTTTGCGGTCTCGGCAATGCCGACCAGCAGTTCCTGCATATGCCAGCGCGTTTCCGCATCCAGTGCGCCAAATGGCTCATCCATCAGCAGCAATGCGGGATCGTTTGCAAGCGTGCGGGCGATGGCGACTCTCTGTTTCATGCCACCTGATAATTGTGACGGATAGGCATCTTCGAACCCACCCAGATTGACAAGATCGATGAATTTCTGCGTGCGTGCGCGGCGTTCCGGTTTGGGGACGCCATTGATACGCATGCCGTATTCAACGTTGCCCCGCACGGTCAGCCAATCGAACGAGGTGTAGGCCTGAAACACCATGCCACGTTCCTTGTCCGGGCCGGTGATGACGCTGCCATCAAGGCGCAACTCGCCTGTTGTCGGCCTTTCAAGGCCTGCCATCATCCGCAGAATTGTCGATTTGCCACATCCGGAAGATCCCAGGATCGTGCAAATCTCGTTTTCATCCACGATAAAGGATGCATCGGCGATGGCCTGAACCTCACGCCCCTTTCCCAAAGAGAAGCGTTTGGTAACGCTGTCCACAACCAGTTTGGCAGACGCGGCAGCCACGGTATTTGTGTGTTGAATGTCGGACAAATCAGTTTCTCCGGTCTTGGATATAGGGGAAGAACCAGCGATGTGCCCGGCGGAACAGGATATCAAAACACAGTCCCAGAACGCCAATGACTATAATACCGGCCATGATTTCATCAGTATGCAGGAACCGCCGTGCTCGCATCATCATCGCTCCGACACCTGTGGTCGAGGCGACAATTTCGGCGATCACGAGGTAGGTCCAGGTGACGGCCAGCATCTGGCGCATCGCCGTCAGCACATGTGGCAAAACCGCTGGTAAAATGATTGTCCGAACGATGGTCCAGCGCTTGCCACCCAAGGTCAGCCCGGTTTCAACCAGTTCTGTGCGCACTTCGCGGGTGTGGTCCATGATGATTGTAATCAGGAAGAAAACCACCCCAATGACCAGAAGCACAAGTTTTGGCGTCTCGCCGGTTCCAAACCACATCAGCAGAATTGGAATGAAGGATGGCGCGGGCAGATAGCGCCAGGCTGAAACAAACGGGTTGAATACGGCTTCTATGGCGGGAAAGGCACCCATCGCGACTCCTAGCGGAATGGCCACCGCACAGGCAATGCTGAAACTGAACACGACGCGCCAAACGCTGATCAAGATATCTGACACCAACCCGCGGTTGACCAGCATGTCGACCAATGTCGTGAGAACGGTATGAGGCGCTGGCACCAACAGATCATTGACCAATCCTGCCAGTGAAACACCTTCCCACACGGCAAAGAACAGCGCCCATATGAAAATTGCCGAGAGAATGGATTGCTTTGAAGACACCGGCTTGCGCAACTGAAACCAGGGCGTCGGCGCGGCTCTATTCGATGAATTGGTCATGATCGTCGCCTGTTATCAGGTTGCCGAAAATCGGGAGGCCGTCAATAAACGGCCTCTCGACATTATCGTTGTCTATTTGCGTGCTTCTAAGGATTGACGATAGCCCTGGCTGATCAGATCGGCCATCAGAGAGCAATCTACACCAGCTTCGGGATCGTGGACTTCAGTCATCAGACCAAACCGCACCCAATATTCATTGATCGTTTTAATGACCGTGGTGATGGAACCGTTTTCAAGGCCGAAAGGTGGTTCACCGTCCAGAACGCCACAGACTTTGGCGGATTCATCAAAGTCGTACATGTAAATGCCACCATCGAGGAATTTCCCGTTGGTTCCAATGACGGACTCAATGTCGGCCAATGGCCATTGCAGGAAATCAGACATCAGCTGATTGCCCTCTTCGGTGTTGTCATGCCACCAGCCAACAGCTTCAAAGCGCGCCTTCAGCATATCAAGAGCAGCCTCACGGTGATTGGCTATGAAATCGCCATTCATGTAAATCACATCCGTGAAAATTCCGGTTTTCAGCATCCAGTCTTCGCTGGTATCTGCCGCTGAACTGGATCCGGGCAGGTTTTCCATGACTTTGGAAATCCAGGGCTCATACAGATATGCAGCTGCAAGATCGCCTGAAAGCATGGGGCCGACGGCCTCATCGGCCAAAAGGTTGACCCATTCGACATCATCCAGCGGAATGTTTGCACCATCCATCCAGACACCCATCAACAGCTGACCGATATAGGCCTGCGGCGCGCCGATACGCTTTCCCTTGATGTTTGAGACGTCAATGCCCGGGGCAAGAATGACGTGGTCGACACCGTAAGACGGGTTGGCGAATGCGACAGTTACAACCCCGGTGCCGCGATCAATTGCCAAAGGCGTGTAATCGCCGGTGCACTCATAAATATCGATCTGACCTGCGGCCAAAGCAGCCTGCCCGCCCAGTGGGTCATCAAAGATGACCGTGTTTATCTCGTAGCCTTCGGCAAGGCCCTTTTGTTTGGCGATTTCCAGCATGGCGTAACCTGGCCATGAGACACAAAGCCCTACGTTGATCTGTTCTGCCGATGCTGCGCTCGCCGAAAACGTCAATGCTACGGCGCCCGCAGCCAATGCGGTTCCCATCTTTCTCATTACGTCGTCTCCATCTGAATTTATTTTTTATTGACTATTAAAGTTTAGTCACTAAAATTCTTGTGTGTCTAGACGTTTTTTCAAGCTCTCTCTAGGATTGCACCGAAGCAAAGGTACCGACAGCAACGTCTGGGAGTACGCAAATGGCAAAAGTCTGGGAGGACGACATGGCAGTTTTGAGCTTACGGAAACGCCAGAAACTGGACCGCTCCAAACGCATTCTGGAAGTGGCCAGAACCCGATTCCAGAATGAAGGCTACGGCACCGTCACGATTGAGAGCATCGCCGCAGAGGCGGGCGTGTCTGCAGTCACTGTTTATAATTATTATGAAACCAAGGCCAATTTGCTTCTGGCTCTGGTGAAGGAAAGTGACGTTCGGCTGATTGCACAGCTCAACTGTCTGATCGATGAGTTACCGGTCGATATTCGCGATGCTGTGGCCGATTTTGGGCGAATCATGCGCAGCCACGCAATGACATATCTTGCCAAAAGCACCTGGCGTGAAGTGCTTGCTGCAAGCATTCTGGAAGGCGGCAAGCAGTTTGGACACACCTATCGTGATCTGGATCGTGCCCTGATCGAGTTGATGTCGTTCCTGGTGAAAGCCTATCAGCGCCGCGGCACCCTGTCCCGACAGGTCGATGCCGATACGTTGGCAGACACCTTGTTCGAAATGCAGAACATCCGGTTCTTCCTGTTTATCTCAGACGAAAATCAAACTGAAGAAGATGCCAGCGCACATTTTCGACGGGATGTTTTCGTGATCTTTGCCGACAAGCTCAAACCGCATTTGAAAGAAGTAAAATGACCAAAAATCAATATGAGTCAGGCCGACTGGATCTTCCTTTTGTTGGCATTTCAACGTTTGGCAAGAATCCTTACGTTTCGGATTGGGACAACATAGATGCCGATTTTGCCATTCTTGGCGCGCCTTATGATTTTGGAACCCAATGGCGGCCGGGTGCGCGCTTTGGCCCGCGCTCGATCCGCGAGGCATCTACCCTGTTTTCCTTTGGACATGGTGGCGCTTACGACCATGAGGATGACGTCACCTACCTACCGGCTGGTCAGGTTAAAATTGTCGATATTGGCGATGCCGATATCGTCCACACCGATACGATCAAAAGCCATGCAAACATAGAATATGGGGTGCGCAAAATTCTGGAGGCCGGTGCCATCCCGATCACTCTGGGCGGCGATCATTCGATCAATATCCCATGTGTCAATGCGTTTAGTAATCAGGACCCTGTCCATCTTGTGCAGATCGATGCGCATCTTGACTTTGTTGATGAGCGGCATGGTGTGCGCTTTGGTCACGGAAATCCGATGCGCCGGGCCGCGGAAAAACCCTATGTGACCGGACTGTCGCAGATTGGGATTCGCAATGTCTCGTCCACTGCCAAGGAAGGCTATGATGACGCTCGCGCCATGGGGTCGGACATTCTGTCCGTGCGGCAGTTCCGCAAGATGGGCGTTGAACAGGTGCTGGAGCGCATTCCCGACGGGGTGCGCTATTATGTGAGCATCGATATTGACGGGTTCGACCCTTCGATTGCCGCAGGCACCGGTACGCCCTCGCATGGCGGATTTCTTTATTACGAAATCCTGGAATTCCTGGACGGGCTTACAAAGCGTGGCCAGATTGTCGGACTGGATCTGGTCGAGGTCGCACCGGATTACGATCACTCCGGCACCACCGCGATTCTTGCAGCTCAGATTCTGATGAATACGATTGGCCGGATATCCCACAACCGCCCCTCACCAACCGCTAACGAGTAAATCATGGGCAAAGTGACATATGATTTTTCGGGCAAAACTGTTCTGGTGACCGGCGGCAGCCGTGGCATTGGTTATGGGGTTGCCAGAGGTTTTGGACAGGCTGGCGCCGATTTGGCGATTCTTGCCGACGATGAAGGTGTTTTCAACGCTGCTGAAACCCTGGCTGCCGAGACCGGACAAGATGTCAAAGGTCTTCGCTGCGACATCACCGATGTGGAACAGATCAAACAGGCTCTCGGTCAATTGCCCCGGCTTGATGTTCTTATCAATAATGCGGGATTGGAGCGCACGACACCAATCACAGATCCCGACGACGCCGTAGAATCCACTTTTCGACGGATCATCGACATCAATGTCATGGGCACATTTCTGATGACGCGGCATGCATTGCGCAAGATGGAGAAGGGCGGCCGCATCATTTTGACCGCCTCCATCTGGGGCCGGACAGCTGTCGCCGACTATTCAGCCTATTGCGCATCGAAACACGCCAATATCGGTTTCATGCGCTCGATGGCCCATGAATTGGCCCCCTTGGGGATCAACGTCAATGCGGTATGCCCCGGCTGGGTCAAAACCGAAGCCGCAATGCTGACCCTTGCGAAAATGGCTGCAAGTTCAGAGCGTTCAGAAGATGAACTGCTTGAAGAAATCATTTCAGGTCAGGTCCTGGGCGGATTGCTGGAGCCCGACGATATGGCTTCGATCTATTTGTATCTGGCCTCTGATGGCGCGCGGGACATCACCGGACAAGCCTATCATCTGGATCGTGGGGAGGTCATGGCATGACCAAAGGCTATGAAGGCATGAACGTGTTGGTAACTGGTGCCTATCGCGGTATCGGAGCGGCCTGTGCAAAATTGTTTGGCGCAGCGGGCGCTCACGTTTTATGCGCGGATCTGAAAAATCCTGACGAGACGGTCGAGTCCATTCGCACCGCAAACGGCACGGCCGAAGGCATTGTCTGCGATGTGACGGACGAAGCTTCAATTCTGGACCTGTTCCAACACGTCAATGGGCGTTTTGCGCCACTCAATGCTGTGGTCAACTGCGCTGGTATCATCCATGAGCGCGGCCTGCTGGAAACCACAACTGCCGAATTTGATCAGGTGATGGCAGTGAATTTGCGTGGCTCATTTTTGATTGGCCGTGAAGCTATCCGTGCCATGCAAGGCAATCAGGGGCGCGTCATCATGATCGCCTCCGATTTGTCTTATTACGGGCGTGAATCCTACTCGCCCTATGTGGCGTCGAAACACGGGGTCCTGGGGCTCGTTCGCTGTTGGGCAAAGGAATTTGCACCCAATATCCTGGTCAATGCACTGTGTCCCGGTCCGATCGATACGGCGATGCTGGCGGCTGAAAACATGAGCCCGGAGTGGCGTGCCAAGGAGCTTGAAATTCCGTTGGCCAGATTCGGTCAACCAGAAGAAATTGCACAGATGGCACTGTTTCTTGCAGGGCCAAATGCAGCATATATCACCGGCCAGGGGATCGGTGTAAACGGCGGGAGTATAATGCCATGATCAAAAACCCGGTGCCTTGGCCCAATGGCGCAAAATGCGCGGCCTGCGTAACCTTCGATATGGATGCAGACAGTCTGGTTCATATCAACCACCCAAAGCAGAGCCACCGCAAGGCGGCGACGACGTCGATGCTGCAATATGGCCCGGAAATCGCCATTCCGCGCATTGTGGAGACCTATCGTCGCCTTGGCATCAAACAGACCTTCTTTATTCCTGCATGGTGTGTTGAGCGCTATCCGAAGGCAATTGAAACGATTTTGGAAGGTGGCCATGAAATTGGCCATCATGGCTACATTCACGAGCATCCGAATGAACTGGAGCCGGAAGAAGAAGCCCATTGGCTAGACGTCGGGATCGATATTCTGAAGCGCGCAACCGGCAACAGTCCGCGTGGCTGGCGCGCCCCGTTGTACAACATGTCCGACGTTTCATGTGACCTGCTGACCGAGCGCGGGTTCAGCTATGATGCATCTCTCATGGGCGATGATCAACCCTACATGCTGGACACTGCCAAAGGCAGCCTGGTTGAATTGCCAACGCATTGGGGCCTTGATGACTGGCCGCAATTTGTTCAATCCGAGGACCTTGGCTATTTCGGCAATATCATGGCCCCCACCATGGGGTTTGAGCCGTATATTCAGGAATTCAATACACTCAAGAAATATGGCGGGCTGTGGGTGGCTGTGGTCCACCCGTTCGCAACAGGCCGATTGGCCCGTTGGGAGGTTGTGGCCAACTTCCTGGAACAGGCAATTGCCTCCGAGGATGTCTGGTTTGCACCCATGGAAGAAATCGCGGCTCATGTCCGCAAAGTGACGGAGTCCGGCGAATACACACCGCGCCGTGTTGACATGCCAGCTTATTCGACGCCGGTTTATGACGAGGCGCTGGCAAAGTATAAAAAATAGGCCGATGCAAACCTGCATGTGCCGCTGCCTCAGGCCGTGGTGACGTCTATGCGCCTTGCGGCACTACTATCGAAGGACGAGCTTTCCTCTTCACTCGGCTTGAGCATGAGCGCGTGGTAAGATTTAAATGATCAGAGTCACCAGATTTGGCCATGTCAGCAAGACAGCGAGCGCCAGAAACTGGATGGCAATAAGGGGTGGATACCATAAAACAGCCAATCAAGGTGCCGCCATTGGCCCACCAAAGCCTGAGAAGCCAAGTGACCGACGGTGCTGTGTGCACAGGGTTTTCTGGGTGTCCACTTGCGTGCGAGATCATTTGAGAAGCGATTGACAACCTGACCACCGTGTACGCGCATCAGGAGACTTGTTAGCAAAACAGAACCATCATTTGCGCCCATGCAATCGAACATCACATTGGCCATCATCCTGATCCGCTAAGGTTCAGCTTCAAGGGGAAGAAGTTTCATGAAACCTGATCAATTTGACGTCTCGAACACAGTTGTTCTGGTGTCTGGTGGGAGCCGAGGAATCGGTCTGGCAGCCGCAGTTGAATTTGTCCGCCAGGGTGCACAAGTGATTATCACCGGGCGCAATGAAGAGAGTTTGCGCCAAGCTTGTGCGACCTCCATTGAGGGCGAGCATGCGATGGATTTTGTAACCTGTGACGTTGCAGACACCGATGCCATCACTGCGTGCGTGGACAGTGTGACAGAAAAATATGGTGGCATCGACACATTGATCAATTGCGCCGGAATCAACACACGCAAACCGGCTGTTGACTTCGCGCCCGAAGAGTATGACCGCATCATGGATATCAATCTGCGCGGAGCCTTTTTCATGGCGCAGGCCGTTGGTAAGAAGATGATCGTCGCGGGAAAAGGCAATCAGATCAACATCGACAGCCTTTCAACCTTGACCTCTCTTACCGGGGTTTCGCCCTACAGCATGTCGAAATCCGGTCTCAGCAACATGACCCGTGCCCTGGCCTTGGAATGGGGCAAGTATGGCGTTCGCGTGAATGGACTGGCACCTGGATTCATCCTCACTGACCTGACAAAAAAGATGTGGTCCGACCCGAATATGCAAGCCTGGAATAAAACCGTGACGCCACTTCAGCGTCTCGGTGAAGTTGAGGATCTAACGGGCACAATGGTTTTCCTGGCCTCCCCTGCTGCGGCATTTGTGACAGGCCAGATCTTACGCGTCGACGGAGGTGCCTCCGCAGGCATCAATTGGCCAATTAATCATGATTTCGAAGTCACATCGAAAGATTAGAGTCTTTCCCGATTATACGGAATCGTTTGATGCCCTGAAACTGGTCATCCAGCCAGGCAGCCAGCGCAGCGCCCAATAGTGTCGGGTGTGGGCGCACCGGGCAAGCTGGCTAACGCCGCTGTTGGGCTGTTCCGGGGCGCCGAAGGCTGGATTTGCATGTTCGCTGGACATCGTTACAGCCCACTTGTGGGCATAAACACCTCCCGCAAAGCAAAAAGTGTTACCTATGTGTCCGGTACGTTCTGTTACCTATGTCTCGGGTCGCTCACACTGGTAAGAGGTATCCTCAGTGTCTGCCGTGGTTACCGGCTTCTGATCAGGTTCCGCCAGTGGTCGCCATATGTACCGAGATGCTTGTAGGCGATATATAGTCCCATCCAGATGGAGCAGATCCCTGAAATAGTAGCTCCAAAACCAATATAGCTGAGTTCTAGAATGATGAATATACCGGTGCCAATTGCCATTGAGATATTGATCAGGTCGCAAAACAAAGCTTCTTTTGGTGAAAGTTCCATGTGGTAGCCTTTCTCCACAAAATTACGCGGCCATCATTCACTTATTTCACGACGATCCGGCTTCCGCGGAAGTGATATCGTGCTCCAGTCGGTAGAGATCCGTCACCACCCGCTCGGCTGCAATTCCGGTGATAAATCCCTCTACATCGCCTTCCGGCCAGCCGCCCAGTTCGAGGAGCAGCACCGCCTCAGATGGGGCTAGGTCGCCTTGGCGCAGGCCTCGTTCCCTGGTCTGTTGCGGCGTTTCGGTGGCTATCGCCGCGACACCTGCCAGTGCGCCGCTAGTGTCCATTACCTTGCGCAACAAAGCATCAAGCTCCGCTCCTTGTCCGATGGCACCCCAAAGTCGCACGGTACCGACCACTCCGCCGCGTCCAGATCCATGGCGATGAGCAATGCTGGCCCCCATGCGCTCAGTAGCAACAAACGAAGGCAGTACCGATTGGGTCCATTCGGTCGGGTTATTGAGACGATCAAGATAGGCAGTACTGGATAACACGCTAGCATCGTCCACCTCATAGAGGGTCAACCACCGCGGCTGCGCTTGGGAGCTGAACAACCTGCGGCCACGCTTGAAGCCAGGTACGCTCATGCGCTCGGGCAGGTGCTCACGGCTGTGCCAGCGTCTGAATTCATTTTCGGCACCACCAGCAATATCGTTCCAGATGGCCAGCAGTCCCCCGTTTTCATCGCTCATACAAAATCCTGCTGCTCGGAGTCGTTGGTCATGTGTTGACGGATCGGCCACAGGGTTGAAATGCGTGCCGCTGCAGACTTGAGAAGCGGCATCAATTCCTCCATGCGGGCCGGGGTCATCCGAGCACTTGGACCCACCACAATGATGGCGCCGGCGCAAGTGCGCGAACTGGCTCCCGCGAAAACTGCAGCAGCCACAGAATTGACACCGACAGCGGCCTCCTCGATCGCCATCGCACAGCCCAGACGGCGCGTGCGTTCAAGCTCCTCTAACAGCTCCTTCATCGTTTTTATCGCGCGGGGGCCGGTCTCGTTGACATTTGGAAAGCCCTGCTTCAGCACCAGCCGCGCCGCATCGGCGTCATCGAGCGTGGCGAGCCATGCCTTACCTGCCGCAGTAGAGTGAAGCACCGCTTGCCTACCGATATTGCCGTCATAGCGTAGCCCATCGCGCGCGCCTTGGGCTTCGGCCACCCAAGTCAGACTATCGCCGTCGATCACCGCCAACCGGGCGAGTTCGCCAGTTGCCTTGGCGAGCAGCCTCATGTCCGCATAGCAGACGTCACGGATACCGGTAGCGTTAAGGTGGGCGAAGCCGAGTACCGCAAGCTTGAGAGTTGCGCTGTAGCGTTGGCTTAAGGTGTCTTGTTCGATATAGCCGCGACCGAGCCATACTTGAAGTAGCCGATGGGCGGCCGACTTGGGCATGCTGATTGCTGCCGCTATTTCACCCAACGCCATCGGCCGTTCGGCTTGCTCAATGAGTTCGAGAATGTCGATCGCGCGCTGGAGTTGAACAGACATGTTATGTTATAGCGCCTTACACTCGTCCGGAGAACAGGCCGAGACGTTTTCCTGGGCGGGCTTTGCCCCCAATGACAATGGCAGCTATGCAGATCATGATCAACAAGAGCGCGATTGGCCGGGTCAGGATATCCATGGGGTCGCGGGCGAACAGCATGAGCCCGCGTCTTAGGTTCTGATCAATCATGCCTCCAAGGATGATGCCAAGGATGAGTGGTGCCATCGGATAGCGCATCATCCGAAGCGCATACCCGAGCAACCCGAACGCCAGCACTACATAGATATCGAAAATACGCTGGGTCAGGGCGTAGGGCCCGAGCACGCACAGCGTGAACACCACCGGTGTCAGAAATTCGCGGGGAATCTTGAGTACATAGAGCAGCGGCCGTGTCAGCATCAGACCCATCACCGCCATGGCAATGCTGCCGAAAATGATGATCCAGAACACGGTCGAAATAAATACCGGATTTTCAATCAGGATCATCGGACCAGGGCGGACGTTGTGAATGAACATCGCTGCTAACAGCACTGCGGCCGGTGCCGAACCCGGTACAGCCAGTGTTAGCGCCGGTATGATCGCCGCTGGCAACGCCGCACTGTTGGCAGTCTCTGCGGCAATCAAGCCGTCACGTGAACCCTTGGTGAATTCCTCTGGATGCTTGCTCAGGCGGCGGGCCGCACCATACGAAATCCACGAGGCGATGTCCTCTCCCACGCCGGGAATGACTCCCACGACGATGCCGATCACACTGGAACGGACCACCGTTACCCAGTTGCGTATCATGTCCCCCAAAATTGAAAGTAAGCTTGCTGATTTAACTTTGGCCTTTACCAACTTGGCCTCGCCGGTCCCCAGCGAGAGCAGTAGCTCCGATACTCCGAAGGCACCAACCATGGCTGGGATCAGTCCAATACCACCACTCAGATTGAGGTTGCCGAATGCATAGCGCGGATAGGCATGCATCGTCTCCTGCCCAATCATTGCCACAGCTAGCCCCAGGAACCCGGCCAGCCAGCCCTTCAACGGGTCGTCCGCAGATGTCATTCGACCGGCTACGATCACTCCCATAATTCCGAGGAAGAAGTATTCGAAGGAGCCGAATCCAAGCGCGAGGTCAGCAAGGGCCGGCGAGATCAATGACAGACTGATGCCGCCAATTAAGCCGCCAGTGAGCGAAGCTACCGTGGCCAGTCCCAGAGCCCGGGCCGCCTCGCCTCTGAGGGCCATTGGATGGCCCTCCAATCCAGTTGCCGCGTTGGCCGGGGTGCCCGGTATGTTGAGAAGAATTGCGCTACGACTGCCGCCATAGATCGAACCAATATAGATGCAGATGAGTACCAAAATCGCTTGGTTTCCCTCCATCGAATAGGTTAGCGACGTCATCAGTGCGAGGCCCATGGTCGCGGTCAGGCCGGGCAAGGCTCCGATGACGATCCCAGCCAGGGTGGCCCACAGGACGTTGAACAGGGTGTCGAAGGTCAGCAGACCGATCAGTGCATCGATCATCAGGGTAACCGCACGAGAAATATGTGCTCGAAGGCGAGCGGGATAAGGGTTGCCGCGATCAGCGTCGTGACCAATGCTGCCGTGAGCCGCCTGATGATCTCGACGCGACTGCCGCGCCAAGTCACAAAGGCAGCAAAATAGGCAATGCAGAATCCCGCCATGACGACGCCAAACGGTAATTTGCCAATGCCAAGGATCGCGACCGTCATCAGCACAAGGCCGATAGCAACAGGTCGTAGGTTGAGGGGAGCGTCCTGCTCCTCAGAGGAGGTTGCCCGGGAGCGCAACGACCGCAGCACCAGCACGGCACCGAGCAGCATGATCACAGCGGAAACAAATGCGGGAAAAATGCCGGGCGCTGTAAGCGGATCGGCTCCGCGATCAACGAATGTCGGCATGCTGAGCGCCGCGACAAGGGCGCCAATACCGATGACCAGGAACGCCAGGCCAGCCAAGAGGTCCGCGGCAATGAGCCGCCGACCATAATTGAGTTCGTTCATCTTGACTGCCTCCGTTACGGCCGGTCAATGCCCAGTTCGTCGGGGGACATGGTGGCTTGGCCACGGTCGTAGAGTCCCCATGCCGCCGAGGCAATCGCTGGCGCACCCACCGCCATTGCTTCATCGCCGGAGATAGGCTTCACACCACACCCACGGGTGGAGCAGAGCTCGTTGAGTGACTTGGAGGCACTCAAGGTCTGGGTCCAGACCGTTTGCAGCGTATCCACAACTTCCTGCGGCACATCCGCGGGCAGATAGATTCCTACGAAGTTCTCGGCGGGCGGCAGGTTGGGCAGGTCACTGACTATCGAGGGGATAGTGATGCTGCCTAGCACAATATCAGTGGTGCCGATGGCTGCCAGAGGTTTCAACCTGCCAGCCCGGATCATCTCCGACTGCTCCAGCCCCAATTGGGTTGTGGCTTGCGCCTCGCCAGAGACTGTTGCGATCACCGCCGGGTTGCCGCCATCATAGACGATCTGCTTGGGTGTTATGCCAGCAGCAACACCAATAGCCGCGAGAGCTTGACCACCCGACGAAGTCGGTCCGGCAGTTGCGACGAGAAATTTGTCGCCATCAGCCTTCACGCGATCGATGAATTCCTGAACGCTATTAATCCCACTATCAGGATTGACGGAGAGCACCGATGACATCGAGGCGATGACAAAGGGGTGCCAGTCAGCAATTGTCGTATCGAGAAGACCTGCAATTTTGTACGTACCCAGATCCCTGAGCCCGCCAGATAGCCAGGTATAGCCATCCCGTGGCGCATCCATGACCGCCTGTGTGCCAACAGAGCCGTTGGCGCCAGGTGTATTGACCACGACGAGCTTGGTGCCCAACGCCGGTTCGAGGTCGGCAGCCACTGCGCGGACCGCGAGATCTGTAACGCCACCAGCGGGGTAAGGCACGATCACTGTGATGGGTTTGTCCGGCTTCCACTCGGCAAGTGCGGCAGGCACGCTCAACAATGTTGCTGCCGCCATGGCTGTAATCAGGGTTTTTATCTTCATGATGGGTCTCCTCCTAAAGTATTGAGTTTTTATTCTGCCGCAACTGGCACTACCAAGCCGGCGCGCTGGGCCTCGAGCAGTTGGATCCATGGGCCTATATAATGGCCGTGGTCGTGAAATGTGCGCCCGGAGACGAGATTACCGTCCACCACGCAGGCAGCGTTGACGTAGGTGCCTCCGCACACTTCTAGATCGAACTGACATTTAGCGACGGTTGCCATCCGCCGTCCGCGCACCCGGTCGGCCCTAGCGGGAATTTCTACGCCATGACACACACTGGCAATCGGCTTGTTGGCGTCAAAAAAGTGCTGCGTCGCGCGGATCAGGTCCGCATCGTCGCGGATATATTCCGGCGCTCGTCCTCCCGAATAGAACACTCCTGCGAACTCTTCTGGGTCGACGTCAGCAAAGGCCACATCGGCCTCAATCTGGTAGCCTTCCCACTCACGCGTAATTGTCCAACCTGGCCTCACCTCATGCAACACCATCTGGTAGACGCGTTTCTCAGGCGCTGCGACCACCGGTTCGAACCCCGCCTCCTGCAAACGATAGAGTGGGTAGAGCGTATCAACAGTTTCGCTCGCGTCCCCTATTGGCATCAGGACCTTGTTGCTAATCTTCATTTTGAACACCATTCCAAATGCAAACACCATTCCAATATTAATATCGTTACCAGAGCTCTCTTGCTCACGCAAGCCCTCCGCCCCAGCAGCGCGGAACTGCGGGATGTACTATCGTCAGTGTGTCGGCCATGTTGAGGCGTTTTGATTGTTCAATAAAACAGTGGGCTTTCGACTGGTTCTGCGTCATGGGGCATTATTTCATCTATTGTCTTCCTCGTTTGTACGGATACATTTGACTAGATTTGCGTGTTTGCTGGCAAGGCACAGGCCACTCGGTGGTGTTCCGGCCTTAAGTGATTTCGTATAAAAGTGTCCGGTAGATGCCTTCATGACATATCCTCCTTGGCTCGCTCTTTTTATAGATGCAATCAGAGACTTACCTGACCGATCTTGCTGAGATTGAGTTTCACTGTCTTTCATTGTTGCAAAAATTTTGTTTTTTGCATGTTGGCGAAATTCAACTTGGTAAGGTGTGCTGGAAAGCCCGCGCGCTTCACGTACAATGTGGGTCAACGACTCGATTTCGAACCTCTGTAAAGGACCTGATGGAATGGAAGCATCGCGTGATATGTCACGCCTGATTGAAATCATGGCGCGTCTCAGGGATCCGGAGACTGGCTGTCCCTGGGATGTGGAGCAGGATTTTTCGTCTATCGCTCCCTACACCATTGAGGAAGCCTATGAAGTGGCAGATGCCATTGAGCGCGATGATATGTTGGATTTGAAGGAAGAGCTTGGCGATCTTCTTCTGCAGCCGGTCTATCATGCACAGTTGGCGGCTGAAGCAGGACATTTCGATTTCGACGATGTGGTGCTTGGCATCACGCAAAAATTGTTGCGGCGCCACCCCCATGTGTTCGGGGATGATGAGGCACGCAAGGCAAAGTCGGCCAAACATGTCTGGGAGCGGATCAAAGCCGAGGAAGCTGCCGAAAAAGCGGTGGCGCGCGAAGCCGCCGGATTGGAAACCAGAACAGCAAGTGTCCTGGACAATGTTCCAAAGGCCCTGCCCGCCCTGACGCGTGCCGAAAAGCTGCAAACAAAGGCAGCAAAGGTTGGTTTTGACTGGCCAGATTTGCTGCCGGTTATCGAAAAGATAGAAGAGGAATGGGATGAATTGGGCGCAGAGATTGCAAAACTGGATGAGGATGTCCCGGCGCGCATTGCAGAAGAATTTGGTGATTTCCTGTTTTCAGTCGTGAATCTTGCCCGCCATCTCGGGATTGATCCTGAGCATGCTCTGCGGCAGACAAATACGAAATTTGTCAGGCGTTTTGAACATATTGAGGGAACTCTGGCCCAACAAGGCCGCTCGTTGGAAGCGGCCTCTTTGGATGAGATGGAAGCTATTTGGCAAAGTGCAAAAGGGGTGGTCGGTTAGAGCGCTTTTTTGTTCAGCTCCCTCAGGCAGCTGTGGTGGCTATATCATCCGGCTCTGTTTGAACAAAGCTGCCAAATCTGTTGCGGAACTCTGGTCCGTTTTTCGGGTCAACCCGAACAGATACAAGAACCGAACCATCCGTCTCGTTTTCGATGCGGTCAAGCACTTCGGCGTGTTCGTAAAGCCAATAAAGCTTGCCAAGTTCCTCCATTGGCAGACGAACCGCTAACACGGTGCGTTTTTCCGATATTTTCCGTTCAATATAAGAAATCAGCCCGGGAATGCCCTGGCCAGTCTGAGCAGAAACCGGAATGCCGGCACCATTTGTTGACTGGACGGGTTCACTCAGGCGCCTTGGATCGTCTTCAGGCAGAAGATCAATCTTGTTCCAGACTTCGATAACCCGGGCGCTGTCTTTCGGATCGATCTTCAGATCCATCAGAATATGTTCGACATCTTCAGCCTGTGCGTCACTGTCCTCATGCGCGATATCCCGCACATGGACAATCAAATCCGCATCAATGACCTCTTCAAGGGTGGCGCGGAAAGCAGCTACGAGATCGTGTGGCAGTTCGGATACGAAACCCACAGTGTCGGATAGAATAACCGTATCGCCGTGAGGTAACTCAACGGTGCGCAGCGTGGGGTCAAGGGTGGCGAACAGCAGGTCTTCCGCTCTCACATCTGCATGTGTGATACGGTTGAAGAGCGTTGACTTGCCAGCATTCGTATAGCCGACCAGTGCAATAATCGGATGCGGTTTACGTTTGCGGTTCTTGCGATGCAAGTCACGGGTTTTCTTGACGTCATCTAGTGCAGATTCAAGATATTTGATCCGTTGCTGCAACATGCGGCGATCGGATTCAATCTGGGTTTCACCGGGACCGCCCATAAAACCGCCACCGCCGCGCTGACGTTCCAGATGGGTCCAGCTGCGCACCAGTCGGCCTTTCTGGTAGTTCAGATGTGCCAGTTCGACCTGGAGTCTGCCCTCTTTGGTCTGGGCGCGCTCACCAAAAATTTCCAGAATGATACCGGTTCGATCCAGCACCTTGATCTGAAGGGCTGTTTCAAGATTGCGCTGCTGCACGGGCGTCAATGCGTGGTCAACGATCAGAAGCTTGATGCCCTGCTCGTCAATCTGTTGCTTCACGTCATCAAGCGCGCCTTGTCCGATGAGTGTTGCCGGGCGGTATTTTCGCAAGGTGAAGTGGTTGGAATAGACAACTTCCAGATCAGATAATGCATTGGCAAGGCCAACAGCTTCCTCAAGCCGGGCAGCACCGGTGCGCGGATTCGTCCGGTGCCCGGTATCGGCTCCATAGATAGAGATAACCGGAACAATGACGGCACATTTTGTTTTTTCACGTCCCGTGGAAAAGAGTTCAGTTTTTCCGTGACCATCCGTATCGGTTGAAGAACTCAATCGGCACCATCCTCATTCTCTGGCTCGAACAGCTGAATCGGCTGAGCCGGCATAATTGTTGAAATGGCGTGCTTGTAGACAAGCTGGGAGTGTCCATCACGCCGTAAAAGCAGACAGAAATTGTCGAACCAGGTGACAATGCCCTGGAGTTTGACGCCATTAACAAGAAAGATAGTCAAGGTCGTTTTGTTTTTGCGCACATTGTTCAAAAACGCGTCTTGAAGATTTTGTGTTCGTTCGGCCATCATTTATCCTGTGGTCTGGTGGCTCATTTATGTGTCAGCTATCTCTGCCTGAGTATGAAACAGCGAACGTAGTGTCGTGGCGATGTGACCTGGAGTCCCATTCGCCACGGTCATATCATCAATGCTGACAACGGGCATTACAAGAGTTGTTGCTGCGGTAATGAATGCCTCTCTTGCCTGTTGGGCTTCCTGGATCGTAAACGAACGCTCCTCAAATGCCATTCCTTCTCTTTCTGCCAATTCCAGAACAATTGTCCGGGTAATGCCTTTCAAGATTCCTTCATTTGCTGGTCGCGTTACTATGGTACCGTCTTTTGTGACAATCCACGCATTGGTGGATGAGCCTTCAGTAACATATCCCTCGTCATCCACAAACCATGCCTCATAAGCACCCTGCTCCCTGGCTGCCTGTTTGGCTAGCACATTAGGAAGCAGTGAAACGCTCTTGATGTCGACACGGTCCCAACGATTGTCCGGCAGGGAAATCACGGCCACGCCCTGCTCTGCCAATGCTGATGATTTTGCGACAGATGCGTTGCGCGCAGTCACTACAATACTGGGCGCTGTACCATCAGGCGGGAAAAAATGGTTTCTCGGTGCAACACCACGGGTAACCTGCAGATAGACCGAGCCATTGCACACCTTGTTGCGCAGCACGACTTCGCGCAGCACAACACCAAGTGCACGGTCGCTCATCGGATGCGGAATCTGGAGTTCTTCAAGGGATCGTGAAAGACGTGCCATATGAAGCTTTTCATCGACGAGATGTCCATCCAGAACCTCACACACCTCATAGACGCCATCGGCAAATTGATAGCCTCTATCTTCGATGTGAACGGAGGCATGACTATGGGGTAGATATTGTCCGTTTACATATGCAATTCGCGACATATAGGGCCTTTACCGAGAGTTCCAGTAGGTCAGATTAAACACGCCGAAGAAAGCCAGAATTTCAATTCGGCCTAGCAGCATGGTGACACCAAGTGCCGATTTCGACAAGGCTGGCATATTAACATATTCTGGCCATACGCCCATATCATTCCAATCGGGACTGTAAGCGCTTCCCATGCTGGAAAATGCCGCAAGCGAGGCAATGATCGCCGCCTCGAAGGGGATATCATCCAGGGTCAAGACCGCAGCACAGCCCCATACCAGAAGAACAGCCACAATAAGAAAGCTCCAGATTGCTTTCAGTGTGCCGATTTCCACCTGACTGCCGCCAAATTGTTCCGATTGAACACTATGGGGGAAAATCAGTCGGTTGAGTTCGTGGAACGACTGCAACAACATGCCCCCGATCCGATAGAATTTGAGTCCACCGGCTGTGGAAAACGCTCCGCCGCCAACGATTATTATACTGCCGATCGCTATTGGCTGAATATGAACCAGTTGTGAGCCACCCCATTCATAGCCGGTGGTGGTGATCAGTGAGGCGGCCAGAAACAATCCGTCCAGCAAGGGGGTGAATGCGGAGTTTGGTTGGCCAGGCAGTTTTGGAATCTGCGCAAATACCGATGTCAGCAATAGGCCCAGCACCACGATGCTGGCGATGATCAGATAGCTTTCCCGGTGCTCGCGCAATAATTGACCGCGCCGAGTGAACAGCATTCGATGCCAAAGGATGCTGGTGGCACCGATGATCATGAAGACGAACATGACTGGAAACATCAATGGCGCATTATAGGCGGCCAGGCCTCCATTGACTGGCATGAAGCCGCCGGTGGAAATGGTGCCAGCAGCAAGGCAAAGACTGTCAAACAGCGATATGCCGGACAGGGCAATTCCAGCTGCACAGACCAGTGTCAAAATTGTATAGATGCTTCCGACATTCATGCAGGTCTTAAGAATTCTGCCACCACCGCCAATGCCAACTTTTTCCAAGAGGGCAATCTGGCGTTTGGGCAATCCGCCCACGCCAGCGGGAGCCAGGACGATGACCACTGACAAAAGTGTCAAAAGCCCGCCTAACCATTGCAGTTGAACCCGCCAGAACAGGACTGACCGAGGCAAGTCGTCGACGTTTTCGAACACTGATGCGTTTGACGTGGTGATGGCTGACACGGTCTCAAAAAGAGCATCTATACCTGACAATTGCGTTGTCAGACCCAGGGGTAAGGCACCGCTGGTCAAAAGCAGCACCCAGGCCAGCATCAGCAACCCGAATGTTTCGACCCGCTTCAGACCACGCTCCTTGCCGCGCAGTGTGATAAAAATGGCGGAGGCAAAAAATGCATAGGCTGCGGCGGTGGCACCAAACATTTGAGCAGCCTGAAATTCGTCCATATAAAGGGCGATCAGGAAGGGCACAATCAGCGTGGTGGCCACACTGCCCAATATCGCTGCCAGTACGATTAACCCCGCTGCCATGTTTAAAAGAAATCGAGGCTGACACGAAACATCTGCTCAACCTTGCGCACATATTCGGCAAGGGCAAAAATGATGACACGATCATGGGCACGAATTTTCATATCGCCATCCGGACGGACATAGACACCATCATGAATGATGGCACCAATGCGAACCCCGTCCGGAAGGTCCAGATCGCGCAATGCCTTGCCTACGAGCGGCGACGTTTCCAGGGCTTCGGCCTCAATGACTTCTGCCTTTCCATCTTGAACTGGATACACACCGCGTACCCTACCGCGTCTGACATGTTGAAGAATTTTCGACAAGGTCACGACACGTGGATTGATATGTGCATCAATGCCAAGAGACTGGGTGAAGGTTGGATAGCTGGTGTTGTTGAGGAGGCTCAGCGTGCGGCGACAGCCCATGCGCTTGGCCATGACGCAAGCGAGTACGTTCACTTCATCATTGTTGGTCAGTGTGACCATCGTATCCACGTCCTGAATCTCGGCTTCACGCAGGATTTCCTGATCAAGTGCATCGCCATGCAGAACGACGGTCCGCTTCAGTTCATCCGCAATATCGATGGCCCGTTCCCTGGAGCGTTCGATAATCTTGACCTTGGACTTTGAATGGCGCGCCTCCAGATTTTGAGCCACATAAAGGCCAATGTTTCCGCCACCTGCCAGAATGATGCGCGCGGCTTCCTGTTCTTCATGGCCAAAGATAGACAAAGTTCGTTTGACCCGTTTGGTCTGGGTGACCACATAGACCTGATCACCTTGGAGCATGGTATCGTCTGAACGCGGCACAAACAGCGTTCCGTTTCGGTTTATTCCGACGACCACAGCGCTCAAATCGGGAAACAATTCGCTGAGCTGTTTCAACGGTGTGTCGACAACCGGACAATCATCTTCGCATATGATGCCCAAGGTGGTGACATCACCATTGGCAAACTCCACGGTATCAAACGCGCCTGGCAATGCCAGACGCCGCAGCACCATTTCACCAACTTCGATTTCTGGTGAAATGATCACGTCAATCGGCATGTGATCGCGGGAGAAAAGATCGGAGTAGTAGGATTTCAGATAACTCTGCGAGCGGACACGCGCAACTTTGGTCGGAACGTTAAACAATGAGTGCGCAACCTGACAGGCCACCATATTGACTTCGTCATACAGGGTGACAGCAATGATCATGTCAGCTTCATCAACGCCGGCCTGAGCCAGCGTATCTGGGTGAGCCCCGTGGCCAACAATACCGCGGACATCAAGATGATCCCGCACGGCCTGAACCAGTCTTGGTGAACTGTCTATGACGGAGACATCATTTTGCTCCGAAGACAATCGTTCGGCGATCCCGTAGCCCACCTGGCCTGCGCCGCAAATGACAACTTTCATATTCGACCGGCCTTAGCGTTTTATTGCGCCCCAGACATACAGTGTTCGTGGTTCAAATCCAAATTCTTTCGGGCCCGTCAGCCGATGTTGAGCGATTTGAGCTTGCGATGCAGGGCTGAGCGTTCCATGCCGACAAATTCTGAGGTTTTGGAAATATTTCCGCCAAATCTGGCGATTTGAGCCGACAGATATTCCCTTTCAAACACTTCGCGTGCCTCCCGGAGCGGCATGGACATCAGATGTTCGGCCTCCCGTCCCCCATCAGACGTTGAGGGCAGCAATTCACCAATTTCCTTGGGCAGCAGATCGGCAGACAACGCCGCATTCTGATCGCCTCTGGTGAGGATCAGAAGCCGTTCCAGATTGTTGCGCAACTGACGAATATTGCCAGGCCAGGGGTGAGCCTGCAAGACCGCCAGAGCATCGCTTTCCAGTGTTCGGACCGGGATTCCCACCGATGTGGCAATCTGCTCGATAAAGTGTTCCACAAGCAAAGGTATGTCATCCCGGCGTTCCGCCAGAGACGGCACCTTGAGTGGCACCACGGCCAGCCGATGGTATAAATCTTCACGGAAGTTACCTGCAGCTATCTCTTCTTCCAGGTTGCGCGCTGTAGATGACAATATCCTGACATCAACATTGACTTTCTTGGTACCACCGACGCGCTGAAAGCCCTGCTCCACAAGAACGCGAAGGATCTTGTTTTGGGTCTCGCGCGGCATGTCCGCGACCTCATCCAGATAGAGTGTTCCACCATGGGCCTCTTCAAGCGCGCCAACGGACCGGCCACTGCCATTTTCCGACTCGGTGCCAAACAGGGCGATCTCCGTCATTTCCGGCGTCAGCGCCGCGGAGTTTACACAAATGAATGGGCCTTCTTCACGCGCCGAATTTCGATGCAACGTACGGGCCACCAGTTCCTTGCCGCAGCCAGATGGCCCGAAAATCATGACACGGCTGTTGGTTGGTGCAATTTTTTCGATCGAGCTGCGCAGTTGCGTCATGGCAGCAGATTCGCCGATCAACTCCGCTGCATCGACGCTGCGTTGGCGCAACTCAATGACTTCTTTTTTCAACTTGACGTTCTCGAGCGCCCGTTCAGCGATCAGGACTAGCCGATCAGCCTTGAACGGTTTTTCGATGTAATCATAGGCACCGCGCCTGATGGCGGAAACCGCTGTTTCGATATTGCCATGGCCCGAAATGATGACGACTGCGAGGTCCGGATGCTGTTCCTTGATGACATCCAGCAAGGCAAGACCATCGAGACGGCTGCCTTGCAGCCAGATGTCCAGAAACACCAGGCTTGGGCGCCGGTCATTTATGACTGCCAGAGCACTGTCACTGTCCTGTGCCGTTCGCACATCGTAGCCATCATCTTCAAGGATGCCCGCCACAAGGTCGCGAATGTCTGCTTCATCGTCTACAATCAGTATGTCTGACGCCATTATACTACTTCTTTTTCTTGCGCATCAATTTCAACAGCCGTAACCGGCAAGGTCAATCTGACCATAGCTCCAAATTGCTCCCCATCAGCACTGGCCGGCGCGTCCAGCAGTTCGATTCCTCCGCCATGCTCTTCAAAAATCTTCCTAACTATGGCGAGACCAAGGCCGGTGCCTTTTTCTCTTGTGGTCATGTAAGGTTCCAGCAGTTTGCTTCTGTTGTGTTTCGGCAAACCAATCCCATTATCCGTCACGTTGATCGTGAAATGGTCGCCGGTCTGAACGGCATCAACCGTAATCTGCCCAGCACGATTCAGCTCGGCCGGAACGGCAGAAATCCCTTCGGTTGCATTTTTGACGATGTTGGTGAGTGCCTGGGAGACCAGTCGATGATCAAATTTTCCAATCAGTGCAGAATCCGGCAAATGCATTGTAAATTGAATTTCCGGATGGGCGACTTCCTGGAGGAACACAGCTTCCTTGATAGCGTCCGAGAGATTTCGTTCGGCCATCACTGGCTGTGGCATGCGCGCAAATGAGGAGAATTCATCAACCATGCGCCCGATGTCGCCGACCTGGCGAATGATGGTCTCGGTACATTGATCAAAGACTTCGCGATCCGTCTCAAGTTTGCGTCCATAGCGTCGCTGGAGGCGTTCAGCCGAGAGTTGAATGGGTGTGAGCGGGTTCTTGATTTCATGCGCAATGCGGCGTGCCACATCTGCCCAGGCTGAGCGTCTTTGCGCGGCGATCAAATCGGTGATTTCATCGAGCGTGATGACAAAGCGGTGCTTGGCCTCGTCCGACTGCTCCATGGTGATACGGACATTCAGTGTGCGTTCGTCCCCTTTTCTGCGGATGCTGATTTGATCCTGATGCAGGGGGCGCTGATTTGTAACGGCAGCGGCAACGGTGGATGCAAGTTCCGGTATTGCATCTGCAACATTTGCAGAGAGTAACTTGCTTTTGTCGACATCCAGTATCCTCAGGGCGGAGCGGTTGACAAGGCTGATGGTGCCATCCGCCTCAATACCAATAACTCCGGCGGTTACACCGGCCAGAACAGCTTCATTAAAGCGGCGGCGCTCATCAACCTGATCTTTTGCGAGAATAAGATCGTCTCTCTGGCTCTGCAATTGTTCGGTCATGGTGTTGAAGGTCTGAGAGAGCGTTCCCAGGTCCCCTTCTCTCTTATTCCAAGGCACACGCACACCGAGGTTACCTGACGAAATTTCTGTTGCTGCCGTCATCAGACGTCTGATGGGCGACACCAGACTGTTGGCAAAATTGATTCCGATCCAGATGGCAGACAGCAAAACGATCAAAGCTATGCCGATATACAGCAAGCCAAAGGCGATCTGGACGCTAAAGCGAGTTTGCTCAAGTTCCTGATATTCATTGGCACGTTCATTAACCAGAAGGACATATTCTAGGACTTCCGGGTTCAGCGCTCGAACCAGATAGAGATAGGTGGGCTCATCAGTCGATGGCAATTTCATGGCGGCACCAGCGACGTTGGACAAGCCTCTGTTCTGCAGGGCGACCTCGTCCTCGGTCAGGCTGCTCAGTGCATTGGCGCTTGGAATTGGGAGTTTTTCAGTTTCCGCGCCGCCGCCGCTGCGAACGACGACGTTGGCCTTGGCATCCAGAATGAGAATAGCGGTGAGACGTCTCAAGCGTGCCTGTGTGGTCAGATAGCTGCGAAGCCGGTCGGTGTCTGATGACAGAGCTGTCCCGGCGTTTGTCAGATTAGCTGCAATGTTGATGACATCGTTTGCCAGAACCCGGGTATGTTCCTGAACATAGGCCTGCGCGACTGATCGCGATGTATTGACGATTTCCTTGGTTCGCGTATCGAACCAGCGATCAAGGCCCCGGTCCAGTGTAACGCCGGCAACGATGGCCACCAAAATAGCGGGCGTAGCGGCAACAATGCTGAAAAGCGCAACGACCCGAACGTGGAGCCGCGCTGCTGCGCGGCGGTTCTTACGCGCCAGCCAGATGCCGACCAGTTCCCAGATGATGGCACCCACGAGCACACTGACAAGCAGCCCGTTTATAATGACCGCAATCTGGACCGTGGCCTGATTTGGTTCGATGGAAGTAAAACCCATCAACACCATGAAAGAGATGGCAGCGGAAATCAGCGCCAGAATGGCTGCGACGAACCCGATCAGCCTGATGAGACGTGGACGATCATACGTGCCCTTAGAGGACACATTGGTCGTACCGCCAGAAGTGATCTCCAATTGGGTCATAGAAAGCTGTTTGGGTCCGCACGCGATGTGATGCAAATATACAACAAATGCTTGTATTGGCAAACACGGATAGTGTGGCTTAATTGTGAAGATTCATCTGAGAGGATGAATCAATTGGTTTCCCGAGTGTCGGGTTGCCATGTTAAACCGCTTTCATTATTTTGATATCCAATTCTTTGATTTTTTTGCGTAAAGTGTTGCGGTTGAGGCCAAGGATGTCAGCCGCCTTGATTTGGTTGCCACCTGTATGTGCAAGCGTGGTGCTGATCAGCGGCTTTTCCATTCGATGGAGAATGGTCTGGTATAATTGTTCAGGCGCACCGGATGGTGCTTCCGAAAAAGCCGATTTGACCAGGGATTCAATCAACAGAGAAATATCCTGTGGTTGTGAGTTGCCGGTATCCTCAATGGTGTTAGAATTCACCTTGCCCAATTCATGATCGACAATCGAATGTGTAATCACGTCTTGCGGATACAAGGCAGCCAGGCGCCTGACGACATTCTCAAGTTCACGCACATTGCCTGGCCAGCTGTGTTGGCGCATGCGCGAAAGTGCGTTTCCGTCAATCTGTTTTGTGCCCAGACCTTCCTGTGCAGCCAGATTGAAGAAATGCCGAACCAGATCGTCGATGTCTTCCAGACGGTCTCTGAGCGACGGCAGGCGAATGGGAATCACATTCAAGCGGTAATACAGATCTTCGCGAAAACGTCCCTCTCCAATGAGATGATGAAGGTCCTTGTTGGTGGCGGCGACAATTCGAACATCTGTCTTGATGGATTTGCGCCCCCCCACCGTCATGTATTCGCCCTGTTGCAACACGCGCAGAAGGCGCGTCTGAGCGTCCATTGGCATATCACCGATTTCATCCAGAAACAGGGTGCCGCCTTCGGCTTGCTCAAAGCGACCACTGCCGCGATTGTTAGCGCCAGTAAACGCCCCCTTTTCGTAGCCAAACAATTCAGCTTCGATCAATTCACGGGGAATTGCTGCCATATTGATGGCAACGAAAGGTCCACTCTTGCGCTTGCCATAATCATGAAGCGCGCGGGCAACCAACTCCTTGCCGGTGCCGGACTCTCCTTCAATCAGCACAGTCAGATCATTCTGCATCAACCGGGCAAGGACCCGATAGATCTCCTGCATGGCAGGTGAACGACCGACCAGCGGGATATCCTCGCCGTCTCGTTGGGGCGCTTCTGCGACAACGCCCGCTTTACGTTCCGACAAGGCTCGTTCAACAATCGAAACCAGTTCGCGCAGGTCAAAGGGCTTTGGCAGATAGTCATAGGCGCCACGTTCAGATGCCGTGATGGCAGTCATGAATGTGTTTTGGGCGCTCATCACCAGAATGGGCAAGCCGGGCCGCAAGTTCTTGATGCGTGGCAACAGGTTGAAGGCGTTGTCATCCGGCATCACAACATCGGTGATGATCAGATCGCCCTCATTCTGACTGGCCCAGCGCCACAGCGTGCCGGCAGTTCCTGTCAAACGCACCTGATACCCTGCCCGGGTCAGCGCCTGGTCAAGAATCGTGCGGATTGCAGCATCATCATCGGCAACTAGGATTGTTTCACCGGCCATTTGCTAGGCCCTCGATTTCAGTCATCAATTTTTGTTCCTTGAATGCCGGCAGCAATATCTTGAAAACAGTGCTGCCCTTTCGACTTTCGCAATCGATCACGCCGCCATGATCACGCACGATTTTTGCAACCAATGCGAGACCAAGACCGGTGCCATTGGTTTTTGTCGTGATGAACGGATCAAACAAATGGGGCAGCAAATCTTCCGGAATTCCGGGGCCATTGTCCTCGACACTGAATTCAAGTGGCAAGCTCATGCGATCACTGGTTCCCGGCAGTGAAAGGCGGATGCCCGGCCGGAAAGCTGTGCTTAGCGTAATCTGTGGATTGGGTTGTTCATGTAGTGCTTCAGCAGCGTTTTTGACAAGATTGAGAAATATCTGAATCAGCTGGTCATGATTTGCAAAGACGAAGGGCAATGACGGATCATAGTTTTCGATCATCTTGATGCCACGTCCGAAACTGGATTGAGAAATGGATTTAACACGTTCCAGAACAACATGAATATTGACTGGTGCGCGCTCTACAGGACGCTCATCAGAAAACACCTCCATCCGATCCACCAACCTGACAATGCGATCAGTCTCGTCGCAAATGAGGCGTGTCAGCGTGCGGTCGTTCTCATCGGCTGAAGTCTCCAAAAGCTGAGCGGCGCCGCGTATTCCGAACAGGGGGTTTTTGATCTCATGGGCCAGCATTGCTGCCAGGCCGGTTACCGTTCTGGCAGCGCCCCGATGGGTCAGCTGGCGGTCGAGCTTTTCCGTCATGGTGCGTTCCAGGAACATCAGCACCAGGCCCTGCGGATCTTCCGAAATGGGAACTGCGTTGATGTCGATGCGTCTTTCTTCGCTTCTGCCGTGGAACCCAACAGCGACACGATACTCAAACACCGGAACGTTGCGGTCGATGGCTTGTTGCGCAACTTCGATAACGGGACTGCCAAAGGGCAAGAGCGAGGACAGCGGGCGTCCCTTCAAAACTGTGGAACTGCTTTGAAAGAATGTCTCAGCTTCCTGATTCATCAACTTTATTTCCAGATCGGAATTGAGAAACAGAACGGGGTGCGGCAAAGCATTCAAGATGGAACTTGCCGATGGTGTATCGCTGCCAATGGCGGCGTTAAGCAATGACCTTGCAAGCCCGCTCATGCTGCAAACTCCAGTTTTTCATCGGTTTCTGGTGCCGTTGCGAAAGCATCATTGATAGCCTTCAGAACGGTTTGAGGGTTCGTGCCAGTCATGATGGACTTACGCAGTTCAGTGTTGCTTATGTTGGCGTCGTCCAGATACCAGCCGAGATGTTTGCGGGCGGCGCGGATGCCGACCCTGATGCCGTAGTGAGACAGAATTGCCTCATAATGCTCGGCTGCCAGCGCCTGTTTTTCATGGCGGCTAGGTTCCGGACGGGGGGCAGGATTTACAGAAAGCCGACTGGTCACATAGCCTGGAAACCACGGCTTGCCATAGGCGCCACGACCAATCATGACACCGTCTGCACCCGACAGTTCCAACACGGTCTCTATCTGGTCCAAGGCGACAATATCGCCATTGGCAATGACCGGAATGGAGACGCTGTCAGATACGCTCCGAATGGCAGACCAATCTGCCTTGCCCTTGTAGAATTGATTTCTGGTGCGGCCGTGGATTGTAACCAATTGGATTCCTGCGCTTTCTGCGCGCTGGGCAATTTCAGCTGCATTCAGGCTGTTTTCATCCCATCCCAGGCGCATTTTCAGACAGACCGGCAAATCCGTTGCCGCAACAGTCGCTTCAATGAGGCGCAGTGCATGGTCCGGGTTCTGCATCAGCGCTGAACCGGAATAGCCATGCGTGACCTTGCGGGCAGGACAGCCCATATTGATATCCAGAATATCGGCGCCACTGTCAGCGGCGATTCTGGCACCCTCTGCCATCCATTTTTCTTCACGGCCGGCCAACTGTACGACGTGGATGCCGACACCCTCGCCCTGGGCACGTGTCGCCATTTCGCGGCTTTTGTTGGCCAGTGCTTCGCACGCAACCATTTCTGATACGACAAGACCGGCACCGTGCCGCCAGGCGAGGCGACGAAATGGCAAATCCGAGACACCGGACATTGGGGCGAGATACACAGGACACTCAATTTTATGGCGTCCGATGGAAATGGGCGTTATCATGGAAATGAAGACTCTGACTATATTTTAAGCAGTTTATAGCACTGCATGGATTTTAGGCAAACGTAATTTGTCGAAACGGAGAAAAATGGCTCAGGCGATGCTCTCCAGCTAAAACAGGACCACGCAGGTATGACTGATCAACAACCACCTCGGGTGGCTGTCCTGATTGTTGGGGCGGGCAAGGGAAGCCGTGCTTACGATACAACGGCCAATATTCCAAAACAGTTCTACCCGATTGCCGGAAAAACACTTTTCCAATGGACCGTCGATGCGTTTTGTTCGCTTCCGGCTGTGTTGCATATCGCTTGCGTGGTTCCTGAGGAAACGCAAGGCGACTGGCTTCCTTCCGTGGCACCAGGCGTGAATTTCCCAGCCTTTTCCTTCGTTGTCGGTGGGGCGTCCCGACAGATGTCGGTGTTGAGTGGTCTGCAACATCTGGGCGCGCTTTCAGACAATTGGGATGTGGTTCTGGTTCATGATGCGGCCCGGCCGTTTGTCTCACAAGACGTCATCACGTCTGTCATCAATCTGGCCATGACGCATGGTGGGTGTATTGCGGCTGTGCCAGTAATTGACAGTCTCAAACAAGCCGATAGAACTTCCGACGAGGATATAATCAGCATTTCGGCGTCGATTCGTCGTAATGGGATTTATCAGGCTCAAACCCCTCAAGGATTTCATTTCAAGCAGATTCTTGATGCCCACACACAGGCTTTTGAGGACGGGCATCTGGATTTTTCAGATGATTCCGTGATCTATGAGACATATTGCGGAGCAGTGGTGATTGCCGTTGGAGACCGCAGCAACTGGAAAGTCACCGAACCGGATGATTTCGAAACAGCGAGACGGTTGATGAGCGCAACACAGGCGCCTGTTTCAATGCCGGATGTTCGGGTTGGTCACGGCTATGATGTGCACGCTTTTGAAGCTGGTACCGAGGTGATCCTGTGTGGTGTCACCCTGCCCCATGAGCGCGCCCTTAAAGGCCACTCCGATGCGGATGTAGGTTTGCATGCACTGACGGATGCCGTGCTGGGCGCCTTGGCTGACGGGGATATCGGCGCGCATTTTCCGCCATCCGATCCTGAGTGGAAGTCTGCATCTTCGGATCAGTTTCTCGCCTTTGCCGTGGGGTTGGCCGACAAACGACAGGCCAGGATTACCCATCTGGATGTGACACTGGTTTGTGAAGCGCCGAAAATCGGACCACATCGTGATGTCATGCGTGCGCGCATTGCCGAGATCACAGGGCTGGACCGTGACCGCATCAGCGTCAAGGCCACCACATCAGAGCGGCTCGGTTTTACAGGTCGCAAGGAAGGCATCAGTGCATTTGCAACTGCCACATTGGTGTTTCCGGGAACCTGAATCATGACAGATACACGTCTCATTGAAGCTGCTAACGCAACACTAGAAGCCTGCAAGGCCACCAGCAAAATGTTGGCAACTGTGGAGTCCTGCACGGGCGGTCTGATTGCTGCGAGCCTGACAGAGATTGCTGGCTCTTCAACTGTCGTGGAAGCAGGCTTTGTGACCTATTCCAATGCTGCCAAAACCCGACTTGTCGGCGTCCCGGCACATCTCATCAATCAATATGGAGCCGTCAGCAAGGAAGTAGCGATTGCAATGGCTGAAGGTGGTCTGGCGCATTGCGCTGCGGACATCGCGGTCTCAGTGACCGGTATTGCCGGTCCTGGCGGCGGGTCAGATGAAAAGCCTGTTGGAACTGTCCATATGGCCTGTTCCATGCGTGGTGGTGCGACCCGACATGTGTTGCAAAACTATGGTGATACCGGGCGTTCCGATATCCGAATTCAAACCGTCCTGGATGCCTTGAAGCTTGTCCAGGTGTGTTTGTCTGAAGACGGGCATTGAGAGTCAAAAGTTTTGTATTGCCGGACACCGCGCGGCAAGCGCGGTGCCAAAGTTGAGGTTGCAGGTTACCAGCGTTGGATGGCGCGCACTACCGGTATCATGTCTTGAACAGCCGGTAGATCGCTGGAATCACGAGGACTGTCAGCGCGGTCGAGGACACCAACCCAAACAAAAGCGAGATCGCCAGCCCCTGGAAGATCGGGTCCGCCAGAATGACAGCTGCACCAATCATGGCTGCGAGCGCGGTCAACAGGATTGGCTTGAAGCGCGTCGCGCCAGCTTCGATCAAGATGTCTATTGTCACCCGTCCCTCCGGATCTGCGTGGCGGATGAAATCCACGAGCAGGATCGAGTTCCGCACGATGATGCCGGCCAGCGCTATGAAGCCGATCATCGAAGTGGCTGAAAACGGAGCGTCGAACAGCCAATGTCCGCCCATGATCCCAAGGAAGGTCAGTGGCACTGGTGTCAGAATGACCAGTGGCAGGCGGAACGAACCGAACTGCGCCACGACCAGGATGTAGATTCCCAAAAGCGCTATACCAAAGGCCGCGCCCATATCGCGGAAGGTAATCCAGGTAACCTCCCATTCGCCGTCCCAGAGGACAATCGGGTGATCGGTGTCTTCTGGTTGACCATTCAACCGGATTTCGGGCTTTTCAATGCCTTCCTCCGAGGCCATCCGGTCAAGTTCCTTGGCAACAGCCAGCATGCCATAGAGCGGGGCTTCAAACGCGCCAGCAAGTTCACCTGTCACCATCACGACGTTATAGTTGTTGTGTCGGAAGATCGGATATGAGGCGCGTTCCTCGGTTATCGTGATTATGTCGCCAAGCTCTACCACGCCGCGTGCACCAGGGATGGTGTTGGCCGGAACTGGAATCGAGAGGGCACGCTCGTCCATGGTCCGATCACCACGGGCTCTTGCGATGACGATGGGGATCGGTCGGCGTCCCTCACCGCGGTGAGAATAGCCCACGGTCGTTGAACTGTTGAGAAGGCGGAGCGTTTCCAGCGCGTCGCTTTCCTGCACCTTGTAGAAGTCCAGATCGCTCGCCGACAGTTCGGCGCGCAAACGACGCGGGCGCTCGCCAAGACCGTCATCAACATCGACCACGAAGGGCACAGCCTCGAAGGCGGCACGCACATTGGCTGCGGTCTCGCGCCTTGTATCGGCATCGGGGCCGTAGATTTCGGCGAGAAGCGTTGAGATCACCGGTGGTCCGGGTGGCGGCTCGACGACCTTCACCACAGTGCCTTCAGGCAAATCCAGTTCCGTCAGTTGCGCGCGCAGGTCCAGCGCAATCTCGTGGCTGGACCGTTCGCGCTGATCCTTGGCGCTGAGGTTTAGTTGCACTTCGCCCACCTCGGGGTTCTGGCGCAGGAAGTAATGCCGCACGAGGCCGTTGAAGTTGAAAGCGGCGGCCGTTCCGGCATGGGTCTGGGCGGACCGAACCTCTGGCAGATTCAGCGCAACATGCGCTGCAGCACTGGCGACTGCGTCAGTCGCCTCAGATGAGGCGCCTTCGGGTAGGTCGATGATGATGGCAAGCTCGGATTTGTTGTCGAAGGGCAGAAGCTTGACCGTGACATCCTTTGTGTAGAGCGCAGTGAGAGAGCCGAAGGACAGGACCACGACAATCAGAAGGAACAATGCGCTGCCGGATTTGGTGCGCAATAATGGGCGCGCAACCGCGGCATAGGCACGGCCAAGCAGGCCGCCGGGTGTGCTGTGTGAGTCATTGGCATGTTGGGCGTGAGATCGCCCGGCGATCTTCAGCATCAGCCAGGGGGTGATCATGACCGCAACAAAAAACGAGATGATCATCGCTGCCGAGGCGTTGGCGGGGATCGGGCTCATATAGGGACCCATCAGGCCGGAGACGAACAGCATGGGCAGCAGAGCCACGACCACGGTCAGCGTTGCCACAATGGTCGGGTTACCAACTTCGTCCACAGCTGCGATCGCAGCGTTGCGCGGATTGCGTCCGCCGATCTTGCCCGCCCAATGCCGGGCGATATTCTCGATCACCACGATGGCGTCGTCGACCAGAATGCCGATTGAAAATATCAGAGCAAAAAGCGACACCCGGTTCAGCGTGTACCCCATGAGCCAGGCGGCAAAGAGTGTCAACAGGATGGTGACCGGGATGACGATGGCCACGACAAGGGCCTCGCGCCAGCCAATCGCAAGCAGCACCAGTGCGACGATGGAAATGGTGGCGAGCCCCAGATGGAACAACAGCTCATTGGCCTTTTCATCCGCCGATTCGCCATAGTCGCGGGTGATTTCGATTTCGACGCTGTCAGGGATCAACCCGCCTTCCATCGCCTCTACGCGGTGGAGGATTTCTTCAGCTACTGTGACGGCATTTGCACCTGCCCGCTTGGCTAGCGCAAGCGTCACGGCGGGACGGCGTGTGACCTTGCCGGATTCGTCCTTGTGGAACGTCGCCACATGGTGCTCATCAATATCCGAGACAAACGCGACCTCGGCCACGTCTCGAACATAGACGGTACGCCCATCACGTGTCGTCAATTCGAGATTGCCAATTTCTTCCGGGGTTGAAAGCGTTTTGCCAATCAACAGTCCGACCTGCTCTCCCTGATCGCGGAGCTGGCCGGCAGGTGCGGCTCTGTTCGCGCCTGAAACCTTGGCGGCAAGTTGCTGCAATGTAACCCCGTAAAGCGCCAGACGCTCAGGGTCTGGGACAACGCGCAAAGCCTCATCTGTCTCGCCCACCAGATAGGTCAGTCCGACATCGTCAATCTTGGCCAATGTCACCTGCACTTCCCGGACAATGCGCGTCAGGTCGGCAGCTGTGATATCGTCTTCGCCCGGCGCTGGTGCGAAAGTCAGCGATATGATCGCAACGTCGTTGATACCGCGCCCGACAACAAGCGGCTCGGGAATGCCCACCGGGATTCGATCGAGATTGGCCAATATTTTGTCACGCACCCGCAAGATCGCGGTATCCGCTGAAACTCCCACAAGAAAGCGTGCGGTCACCATCACCTGGTCGTCACGCGTATCGGAATAAACATGCTCGACGTCATCGATGCTCTTGATGATGGTTTCCAGCGGTTCGGTGACCAGCTTCACTGCATCTTCGGCCTTCAAACCATCGGCCCGGACATGGATATCCACCAAAGGTACTGATATCTGTGGCTCTTCCTCGCGCGGCAGGCTCACCAGCGCAATCATGCCGACTGCCAAGGACGCCAGCAGAAACAGAGGTGTCAGCGGCGAGGCGATGAAAGCGCGCGTCAAACGCCCCGCTATACCCAGAACGTCGCCTTTGGTTGAGTTGTCGTCACTCATCGCCGATCACCACCCGTTCGCCGGGCACAAGTCCAGTCAGTATCTCACGCCAGATTTCATCGTTACGCAGGATAGTACCGCCGGGAACCACGACACGGTTACGCGCCTCACCCTGCGTTGACTCAACGACTACAAAATCGAGCCCGCCCGTTTGCATGAGTGCATTTTCAGGAACCAGAATCGCCGTGCGCTTGCCAACGGGTAGGCGCACGGGTACGCGCCGACCAACAAAGCGTCCATCAAGGTTCTCGACCTCGACATCGGCTTGCACGCGACCATCCTCAATCAACGGATATAGCTTTGCGAGGCGCCCGGATTGGAAGTTTCCAGCTTCAGTTCCGGTGCCGACTTCGATTTCGCTGCCTTCCACAAGATCACTGGCATGACGTTCAGGCACAGCAAGGCGGAGAAAGACGCCGCCACCGGCTATGACTGCAGCGACCTCGCCGGGAGCGACTACGGAGCCTCGCGAGATTGGAACCGTGAGGACAATGCCTGCGTCCGGTGACAGGACCTCCCCTTCGGCGATCTGTTGTTGAATCAGAAATTTTTGCGAATCCAGACTGCGAATTTCGCCCTGGATGACATCAACGCCGGTCTGCAACTGTTCGACACGTTGCGCAGTTATAACGCCGCGTTCGATCAATTGCTGGCCGCGCTCAAGCTCTGATTTTGCGGTCTGTAGCTGCGCATCAAGCGATTCGAGTCTGGCATCGATCGAATCGATCTGAAACTGCAGCTTGTCATCTTCCACTCTGGCTATGATTTGGCCGGCGACGACGCTATCTCCTTCGGTCACGTTCAGCATCACCACGGTTCCACCGATCCGCATGCGTGCCGGAACTCGGTCCCGGGACTCTACTTCCCCATAGACCGACTTCCATTCCACGATTTCGCTTTCGCTGACGGTCAACGTCTCGGCCACCGCCTTGCCAAATGGCAGTGCTGCAGCAAAGATCGTGAGCAGGATCATTGCATTCCGTTTCATCATCATCACCGTTCCATCACGTGTCACCGTAGAGAGACTTGTTGCATCATTGAAACAGATTGCGCGTTGACCTTGATCAATTGCAAGTGTCACCGGGGGTGGGAAGATTGAATGTGTTGTTGCAGGTCATCCGGTATGACGGAATCACAGTTGGTGAAACTCCTGCTCCAGACTTGAAGTGCACGCGCAAACAGCTCGCGAAAAAAAGTTGCGTGGTTGGCTGTTTTACGACGTGCGATAAACCGCATCAGCCCGCGCTTCGAAGGCCTCTGCAAACTTGCGAAATGCTCTGTCAAACATGGATCCCATCAACATGCTCAGGGTTCGTGACTTGAATTGATAGTCAATTTTGAAATGGACGACGGAGGTGTTGCCGGCCTCCCCGGCTTCCTGATTTGAAAACCGCCATTGATTATCCAAGTGGGAAAATGGCCCGTCCAGATACGTCGCCTCGATCATCAGGTTGGCCGGATCCAGCACAACTCGGGTCACAAAGGTTTCATTGACCGGCCCATAGGCGACCGACATGTCGGCGATCAGGATTTCAGTGCCGTCATGCTGCTTTTCACGTCCACGAACAGACAGGCGCTGACACAGCGGCACAAATTGTGGATAGTTTTCCACATCGGCCACAAGAGCAAACATTTGTTCGGCCGAATGGCCGACAATCCGGGTGGTCTCGAACTTTGGCAAGGAGGCGTTCTCTAGGCCGCGTTGGTCAGCTTGGATGCACGGGCCTTTTGCAATTGTGCAAAATCCTCGCCCGCATGATGCGATGAGCGGGTCAGCGGGCTTGAAGACACCATCAGGAACCCTTTTGAATAGGCAACGGTTGCATAGGCTTCAAACTCATCCGGTGTTACAAATTTGACGATCCGGTGATGCTTGCGTGTCGGTTGCAAATATTGGCCAATCGTAATGAAATCCACATCTGCCGACCGCAAATCGTCCATCAGTTGCAGCACTTCATTGCGCTCTTCTCCAAGACCCACCATGATTCCGGATTTGGTGAACATGGTCGGGTCCAGTTCCTTGACCCGCTGCAGCAAGCGGATGGAATGGAAGTAGCGTGCGCCCGGACGCACTGTCAGGTAATTGGAGGCGACTGTTTCCAGATTGTGATTGAATACGTCTGGTTTGGCATCAACCACAATTTCCAATGCCCCGTCTTTCCGGAGAAAATCGGGCGTCAGAATTTCGATTGTGGTGTTCGGGCTTCGTTGCCGGATGGCCTTGATGACATCAGCAAAATGTTGCGCGCCGCCATCATCCAGATCATCCCGGTCTACCGAGGTAATGACAACATGGTTGAGGCCAAGTTTTTCAACAGCTTCGGCGACATTGGCTGGTTCATTGGGGTCCAATGCCTGAGGGATGCCGGTGCGGACGTTGCAGAACGCACAGGCCCGTGTGCAGGTATCTCCCATGATCATCATGGTTGCATGTTTCTTGGACCAGCATTCACCAATATTCGGACAGCCTGCCTCCTGACAGACTGTGACGAGGTTATTGGCGCTGACAATTGCCTTGGTTTCCTTGTAAACCTCGGCACCCAGACCTGTTCCTGGCGCTTTTACGCGAATCCAGTCCGGTTTTCTCAAAATCTCAGAATCCGGCTTATGGGCTTTTTCCGGGTGGCGCTGTTTGGCAGCTTGTCCGGACGGTGCCGCGTTTCCAGAAGACTGTTCTGGGGATTTGTCTATCAGATTAATCATACTGTCCCGGCCTGTTGAGTTCCCGATTGGAAATGTTCTAGCTGTGGATTGCGCGCCCGTAAGCGTCCAGCACACTTTCATGCATCGTTTCTGACAATGTAGGGTGCGGGAAGACAGTATGCATCAACTCTTCTTCTGTTGTCTCAAGATTCATGGCAACGACATAGCCCGAATGAGTTCTGTCACTTCGGCGCCAACCATGTGGGCACCAAGCAATTGACCGGTTTTCTCATCAAATATGGTTTTCACCAGCCCGTCCGGTTCGCCGAGCGCGATGGCTTTACCATTTCCGACGAAGGGAAAGCGGCCGACCTTGACCTTGTATCCAGCTTCTTTCGCCTTGGCTTCGGTCAGTCCGACGGAGGCCACCTGAGGATTGCAATAGGTGCAGCTCGGGATCATGGCTTTATCCATTGGGTGTGGATTCTTGCCAGCTATGGCCTCAACGCAGATGACGCCTTCATGTTCGGCTTTATGAGCCAGCATGGGCGGTCCGGCGACATCACCAATGGCATAGATGCCCGGAACATTGGTTTTGCCGAAACCATCGATGACAACGCAGCCCCGATCAGTCTTGATACCAAGCTTTTCCAGGCCCAATCCTTCGATATTGCCTTGCACGCCAACTGCTGAAATCAGCTTTTCAGCCGTGATTTCCTGGGTTTTGCCGTCTTTCGTTTCGACTGTGGCCGTTATCGAGCCTTTGCCTTTAGTCACCTTTGTGACTTTGGCTTCGGTGATTATCTTCATGCCCTGCTTTTCGAACCGTTTTCGCGCAAGCGCCGAAATCTCGGCATCTTCAACCGGCATGACCTGCGGCATCATTTCAACCACGGTAACCTCAGCGCCCATTGTGCGGTAGAAAGAAGCAAATTCGATGCCAATTGCGCCTGATCCCATGACAACAAGGGATTTTGGCATTGTTGGTGGCACCATGGCTTCGAAATAGGTCCAGATCAAATCGCCATCCGGCTCGATGCCCGGCAAAGAGCGTGGCCGTGCGCCTGTGGAGACGATGATGTGTTTTGCGGAATAGGTCCCCTCGCCCAAAGTTCCCTTTGGTGTGGGATGTTGAGGCTCCATCGCCTTCTTTTTGGGTTTTGCGACCTTCACTTCGCCGGGTTTGGTGATTTCGGCCTCACCCCAGATCACATCTACCTTGTTTTTCTTGAGCAAAAATCCGACGCCACCATTAAGCTGCCCGGAAACGCCACGGGAGCGCTTGACTATGGCGGCCATATCGAAGCCGAACTTATCAGCGGTCAGGCCATAATCCTTGGCGTGTTCCATGTAGTGGTAGACTTCAGCAGAGCGCAAAAGCGCCTTGGTTGGTATGCAGCCCCAATTCAGGCAGATACCACCCAGATGCTCGCGCTCCACGACTGCTGTCTTCAAGCCCAGTTGGCTTGCGCGAATGGCGGCAACGTACCCACCGGGGCCGCCGCCAATCACGATTATATCATAGGAATTTGCCACTTTGCCATCTCCTTCATGAACGCTGTTATTTTCACAACGCCGGGATGGCTGGGTTTCTTAGGCGCTCAGCATCCCATAAATTTCATCTTTCAACCGCAAGCGTTGCTTTCGCATTTCTTCCATATGGAAGTCATCGGTTGGTTCAACATCTGTCTCAGCTCGGTGAATTGACCGATTTACCTCGTGGTATTCGTCAAACAAACGCGCGAAATGTGCATCATTCATTTTCATGTCGCGAATTTTATCAACGTGTTCCGGAAACTCTTCCGCCAGTTCGTGCGGTGTATTGGTCATGGGGTTATCCTGTTCCTTGTGACTTCCCTAAAACTCTATGCGCCGCCTATTCAATTCTCCTTGATCTGCGTCAATTCCGGCTCTGTATTTCGTGAAGCAGGCTGCGTTAAACCAGCATGCTCATTGGATTCTCAATGAAGCCCTTGAAGGCCTGCATCAGCTCAGCACCCAAAGCGCCATCCACTGCCCTGTGATCGGTTGAGAGTGTCACCGACATGATGGTTGCGGCTGCAACAGCACCGTCCTTGATGACTGCCCGCTGCGTTCCTGCACCGACTGCCAAAATCGACCCGTGTGGTGGATTTACAATCGCGGCAAAGTCCTTGACGCCGAACATGCCAAGGTTGGACACCGCCGATGTTCCGCCCTGATATTCCTTTGGCTGCAGCTTGCGATCTCTGGCGCGTTTTGCCAGATCCTTCATTTCACTGGAAATTGTCGACAGCGATTTTTCTTCCGCCCGCGTGATGATCGGGGTAATCAGACCGCCGGGAATGGAAACGGCTACACCGATGTCTGAATGCTTGTGCTTCAGCATTCCGCCTGCACTCCACGACACATTCGCATCCGGCACGGCGCGCAATGCCAGGGCATGTGCCTTGATCACCATATCGTTGACGGAAATCTTGTAGGCAGGTTTGCCATCAGAATCCGTTTTGGCAGCGGCATTGAGCTGGCTGCGCAATGCAAGCAATGCATCCAGATCGCAATCAATTGTCAGGTAGAAATGCGGGATGGTCTGCTTGGCTTCCGTCAAACGGGCTGCAATTGTCTTGCGCATGCCATCATGCGGGATCAACTCATAGGAGTCGTCGGCATACAGTTTCAGAATTGCATCATCGGACATGCCCGATTGCGCTGCAGCTGGTGCCGCGGCTGCTTTTGCAGCGGGTTCAGCCTTGGCGGAGGCTGCGCCAACACCACCGGCCATCGCTTCTTCAACGTCTCGCTTGATCACGCGGTTTCTCGGGCCAGACCCTTTGAGAGTGGTAATATCGATCCCGTTTTCTTTTGCTATCCGTCGGGCCAGCGGTGATGAGAACATTCGGCCTTCACCACTGCCTGTAGCTGATGCTGTGGTCGCAGGTGCAGGAGCCGCTTCAGACTTGGCCGGAGCAGATTTTTCGGCCTCAGGTGCCTTTGCCGGAGCTTCAGCAGGGGCTGCTTGATCCGAAATTGCAGATGCGTCCTCGCCCTCTTCCAGAATGACGGCAATGCGGGCATTGACTTTTACGCCTTCAGTGCCTTCTTCGACAAAAATCTTGCCGATGACACCTTCATCAATGGATTCAACTTCCATCGTGGCCTTGTCAGTTTCAATTTCAGCCAGAACATCGCCTGAAGAGACTTTATCGCCTTCCTTGACGAGCCATTTTGCCAGATTGCCTTCCTCCATGGTTGGAGACAGCGCCGGCATCAAAATATCAATTGGCATCTTTTTTCTCCAATCAGTCGGTGTAGGTGACGGCTTTGACCGCCTCAATCACTTCGCCGACATTCGGCAGAGCAAGTTTTTCCAGATTTGCCGCATATGGCATTGGGACATCCTTGCCACAAATGCGCAGAGCTGGTGCATCAAGGAAATCGAACGCTTTTTCCATCACTTGAGCCACAATTTCTGCGCCAACGCCCGATTGCGGGAAGCCCTCTTCAATGGCAACACACCGGCCCGTCTTCATGACTGACTTGATGATGGTGTCAACATCCATCGGGCGAATGGTGCGCAAATCCACGACTTCCGCCTCAATACCCATTGCGGACAATTCGTCTGCAGCTTTGAGGGCATAAGTCATGCCAATCCCAAATGATACAAGCGTTACATCGGTGCCGCTCCGGGCGATGCGCGCCTTGCCGATTGGCAAGACCAGATCTTCAATATCAGGGACATCAAAGGATTGACCGTAAAGGATTTCGTTTTCCAGAAAGATGATCGGGTTTGGATCGCGAATGGCTGCTTTCAACAGGCCTTTTGCATCAGCTGCCGAATACGGCATCACAACTTTGAGGCCGGGCACATTGGAATACCAGGCTGCATAATCATGACTGTGTTGAGCGCCGACCCGAGACGCAGCGCCGTTGGGACCACGGAACACAATCGGCGCTCCCATCTGACCACCCGACATATAAAGCGTCTTCGCGGCAGAGTTGATGATCTGATCAATCGCCTGCATGGCAAAGTTGAAAGTCATGAACTCTACAATAGGGCGCAATCCTGACATCGCAGCGCCGACCCCGAGACCGGCAAAACCATGTTCGGTAATTGGGGTGTCTATCACCCGGTCTGCACCAAATTCCTGCAACAGGCCCTGTGTGATCTTGTAGGCACCCTGATATTCGGCGACTTCCTCGCCCATGACGAAGACATCTCCGTCCCGTCGCATTTCCTCGGCCATTGCATCGCGCAATGCTTCGCGCACTGTCGTGGACACCATGGGCGTTCCGGCAGGAATTTCAGGATCAGCCGGTGCTGAGGCTTCTTTCGGCTGCGCGGCCACAGGAGCGGATGCCTGATCTGTATCAGCAGGCTGCTCTGTATCGGCTTCACTGGTTGCAGAAGCATTTGAAGAGGCTGCATCAGAAATTGAATCTGCGCTTTCCCCATCTTCAAGAATGACGGCAATCCGGGAATTCACTTTCACATTTTCGGTGCCTTCTTCGACAAAAATCTTGCCGATGACACCTTCATCAATGGATTCAACCTCCATTGTCGCTTTGTCAGTTTCAATCTCGGCAATGACGTCACCAGAGGAAACGGAATCTCCCTCTTTCTTGAGCCACTTTGAAAGTGTGCCTTCCTCCATCGTCGGGGAAAGCGCGGGCATCAGAATATCAATAGGCATATGTCTCGCTCCCCTTAGCGGTAAATGTCGGTCCAAAGCTCAGATGCATCCGGTTCCGGGCTGGCTTGGGCATATTCTGCAGATTCAGCAACAATTGACCGGACTTCCTTGTCGTATTCCTTCAACTCGTCCTCCTTGGCCCAGTCTTTTTCCAGCAGTCTTTTACGAACCTGCTCGATCGGGTCCTGCTCGTCGCGCATTTTCTGCACTTCTTCTTTGGTTCTGTATTTTGCGGGGTCTGACATGGAGTGACCACGGTAGCGATAAGTCAGCATTTCAAGGATCATCGGACCCTTGCCAGCACGACACCAGGTGACAGCTTCGTCTCCCAGTGCCTTCACAGAGCGCACATCCATGCCATCGACCTGCTTGCCGGGCACGCCGAAGCTTTCTCCGCGCCGGTAAAAATCAGGTTGTGATGACGAGCGCGCCACTGACGTACCCATGGCATACCGATTGTTTTCAATGATATAGATACAGGGCAGCTTCCAGAGTTCAGCCATGTTCAGGCTTTCATAGACCTGACCCTGATTGGCCGCGCCATCACCAAAATAGGTCAACGCCACGCGATCATTCTTGCGGTAATGATTTGAAAAGGCGAGCCCGGTTCCCAAGGAAACCTGTCCTGCCACAATGCCGTGGCCGCCGTAAAAATTCTTCTCCTTGGAGAACATATGCATCGACCCGCCCTTGCCGCGGGAGTATCCGCCAATGCGACCAGTCAACTCTGCCATGACGCCCTTCGGGTCCATTCCGCAGGCCAGCATGTGACCATGATCACGATAGCCGGTGATAACCTGATCACCTTCATCAATGGCCATCTGCATTCCGACGACGACGGCCTCCTGGCCGATATAGAGATGGCAGAAACCACCAATCAGACCCATGCCGTATAATTGGCCAGCCTTTTCTTCAAATCGACGAATGAGAAGCATGTCCCGGAAAGCTTTGACTTCCTGATCCTTGGTAAAATCTGCCACTGCAGGCTTTGTGGATTTGCTTCTGGTCTTGCGCTGCGTGGATGTCCCGGCAGCACGAGAAGTCGCTGCCTTGGCAGCGGATGTCTTTACGCGCGTCGTCGATTGTTTAGCGGCAGCCATACGTATGAACCTCCCCTTTGAGTAACTGGTCGATATCATTCATATAGAACTATTGTCAGAAAATCAAAGGTCAATTGGATGCATTCTGCAGACCCAACCAATTGATTTAACTGCTAAAAATTGAGTTAACTGAATTTTGATTAATTGGTGCAGGGCAGCATTTTAGCGATCAAAGTAGATCAGCAATTCATCCGAGCGGACATAACCCAAAAGTTGGCGGGCGCGCTCATCCAGCAAGTCCGGATCTATCGCGGCAAGCTTCAGCATGCCTGCACGTTCTCGCATCATCTTGCGTTCGTCAAGCAAGTTTTTGCGTTGCTCTTTCAGCTCAATAACACGGGCTTGTTGGGTTTGCATGGCGCTGTAACCATAGCGTCCATTGACTGCATGGAAGGTGAAATAGGTCAGCACAAGCAGCGTCAGAGCTGGTAAAAACAGCCGACCGTAAAAGCTTTGTTTTTTATATCGAGTTGGCATTGGCAATACGCGCCTAAACTATCGAGCGGTACGCAGAACTTGAAGCCGCCCTCAAGATGGACATTATGCAATGAGGGTTAAAAAAAACTTTCAGGAATCCATTTGGCTGCACAAAGAGCGAGAAAGATCTTGATAAAAAAAGGCCCGGCAATGCGCCGGGCCTAACGTTTGTATATTTTTGATCCTAGCGCTTGAGAATATCCCGGCCGGCATATTTGCCCTGGGTGCCAAGTTCTTCTTCAATCCGAAGCAGCTGATTGTATTTCGCCAATCTGTCGGAGCGTGCCAGTGAACCGGTTTTAATCTGGCCGCAGTTCAGCGCAACAGCAAGATCTGCGATTGTGCTGTCTTCAGTTTCGCCGGAGCGGTGTGACATGACCGCCGTAAATCCGGCCTTGTGAGCCATTTCCACAGCTTCAATTGTCTCAGTCAATGTTCCGATCTGGTTGACCTTGACGAGGATGGAGTTGGCAGAGCCTTCTTCGATACCGCGGATAAGGCGCTTTGTGTTGGTGACAAACAAATCATCGCCAACAAGCTGACACCTGTCTCCAACCGCCTGTGTCAGAGCTTTCCAGCCGCTCCAGTCGTCTTCGGCCATTCCATCTTCAATTGAAACAATCGGAAAGCGATCGACCAGATCTGCCAGATAGGAAGCCATTTCCTCTGAACCGAGTTTCTTGCCCTCACCTTTCAGATTGTAGGTGCCGCCTGAATAGAATTCAGTAGAGGCACAATCCAGTGCCAGATAGACATCTTCACCTGGTTTGTAGCCTGCAGCCTCAACCGACTTCATGATGAAGCCAAGGGCATCTTCTGTCGAGGCCAGGTTGGGTGCAAAGCCGCCTTCATCACCGACATTGGTGTTGTGACCTGCAGCACTCAATCCCTTTTTCAATGTGTGGAAAATTTCAGATCCCATGCGCAGCGCTTCACTGAATGTGGGCGCGCCAACTGGCATGATCATGAATTCCTGCACGTCAATGGGGTTATCTGCGTGTTCGCCGCCGTTTATGATATTCATCATTGGCACTGGCAGATCCCGTGCGTTTGTCCCGCCAACATATCGATACAGCGGCAATCCACTGGCGTCTGCAGCTGCTTTGGCGCAGGCAAGCGAGACGCCCAGTATCGCATTGGCGCCAAGGCGTGCTTTGTTTGGTGTTCCGTCGAGCGCAATCATGGTGCGATCAATATGGATCTGATTTTCAACTTCAAACCCGCCAATCGCATCAAAAATTTCCGTATTCACGGCTTCGACGGCCTTTTTCACACCCTTGCCGAGATAGCGGTCTCCGCCATCGCGCAATTCAACGGCTTCGTGTGCTCCCGTTGAGGCGCCAGAAGGCACAGCAGCGCGGCCCAGCGATCCATCTTCCAGCATGACATCAACTTCGACAGTTGGATTTCCGCGGCTGTCCAGTATTTCACGCGCAACAATATCGACAATAGCCGTCATTCTGTTTCTCCTTTTAGGATGAACCTGTTTTCTGAAATTTGCCGGTGTTGTAGGCAAGTCTGAGGAAAATGCCAAGCTGACTGTTGCTGGTTTTGATGCATTTGCGCTGGATGCCCTGTTATCATTCAAAAATAGAGCGCCATTACACACAGCAAAATTGCAATGCGGCCATCAGGGGTTATATAAGGGGTTCAAAGAAAGGTCGGATATTATGGCTCAAGCCAATACCACAGGAAATTCCTCGACAAAGCGATACGCACCGACCGGTCGGGCAGCAAAGTTCAGCATTGGTGATGTTGTGAAACATCGCATCTATGCGTTTCGTGGCGTGATTTTTGACGTTGATCCCGAATTCTCGAATACCGATGAATGGTGGGATTCAATTCCGGAAGATGTCAGACCCAAGAAAGATCAGCCTTTCTATCATCTGTTTGCGGAAAATGATGAAACTGAATATGTGGCCTATGTATCGGAGCAAAATCTTCTGCCTGATACAAGCGGTGATCCTGTGCGCCATCCACAGGTTGCTGAAGTTTTCGAGAACATCAAAGACGGTCGCTATCAGCCTTATGATATCTTGAAGCATTGATGGAAGCAGTATGATTTTCGATCAATACTGCGCACTGTTTCGGCGGCAAATGCCGCCGAAATCTTGTTTCCAAGAAGACAGGTTCTAGTTCTTGGTGGCTTCTTCCTGCTGCTTGATCAGGTTTTCTCTGGCCAAACGAGACTTTTCAGCCGCATCTTTTTGGGCCTGTTCACGCTGAGCCTTGATCGTTGCCGGATCAAGTGGCGGGCCATCATAGGTGGCTGTGAAGCCGGCGAGTGTCAACTCAAAGCCAATCGCCTTGGCTTGTTGAGTGTATGTGGTGACGGTGAGATTGTTGCCACCCTTCATCTCGTCAATTACGTTTTTCTTGATCGCGAGTTCCGAATAGCAATATTTCTCAAAGCAAATTCCGTATTTCACTGCGCGCGGTTCATTGTCGTCAACCTTGAAGCTGATGCCAGGTTGCAACAACATGCCTGGCGGAACCGAGATCAGGAGTGCACCATCTTCATTGCCGGTAATTTCGCGAATAGCCACGGATGCCAGAAATTGTCCACTTTCGGATCTGATTTCCTGAGAAATCAGACAAATCTCTTTTTTGGTCTTCTTGTTTTCCGTGCAGATTTTGGTCCATGGCGTTGGGCCCTCCGCAGCGTCTTGCGCACTGGATGCGCCGGGCGTCAGAACCAGAAGAAGCGGAGCCAAAACCGGCAGCACACGGGTGAATGTCTGTTTCTTTAGAAAAGTCATTAGATTCTCAGACTTCCTTATTGTTATCGTCAAACTCAAACTGTTGGGCGCTAGTTGCCAGCCGCATTTTGTTGCTGCTCGATCAGGCGCTTGCGTGCGGATTCAGCTTTCTGCTGTAATTCGTCGCGAAGCGTTTCCTGCTGCGCTTTCAACTGCGCGGGATCAATTGGATCACCATCATAGCTCGCTGTGAAGCCGACCAGCGTCAATTTGAAATTGATTGCCTTCGCCTGCTGATTCAGTGTGGTCAGGACCAGATTATTGCCGCGTTTCATTTCCGCAACAACGGACGGATCGATTGGCAGCTCGGCATAACAGGCATTGGGGAAGCAAATACCGTATTTGATCTCCTTCTGCTTGTTCTTGTCGATCTGAAGTCGCAGACCCGGCTGAACCAGCATTCCGGTTGGAACGGCAATGACCAGGCTTTGTTTTTCTTCGCCACCGATTTCACGCACAGCAATTGATGCCAGGAACTGCCCGGAATCTGCTCTGATCTCCTGCGTGGTCAGGCAAACATCCTTTTTGGTATTGGGATCCTGATTGCACACTTTCACCCACGGTGCCTGAGCAGCAGCGGCTTGCTGCGCTTGTCCTATGCCAATCGAGCCTGCGAATACAGCTGTAGCGATTGTCGTGACGGCTAAGATTTTTCGTTTCAGAGGGATCATGTTGATTGCTCTTCGTTTTATCAGGGCTCTTGTTTTCCGAATGTCGGTTGTCATCCGGCGTATTTGTCCAAACCGACAAGTATTATGTTGTGTTTCGCAAATTTGCGCCGAGGTCGCAAATTGTAATTTTGTCATGTTGGACAAACAATGGCTGAAACAGTGGTTGGGCAACAATTAAGGCAATAAATTGGCCCGTCGGCATATGAGAGCCATGTGAATGATGATTTTTGGTCTGCATTGCAAGCTACTTCTTGGATGCGCCATACTCATAGGCTAGAGCACGGGTTGATTCGCGAAAGAGCGATTTTGTACTTCTGGAGGATGTTGTGATTTCCGCTGATATGTCTGTTTGTTCAAGAACAAAGTGTTTTCCGGTCTTGATGGCCCTGTTTGCATGCCTGCTGATTTCCTTTGCTGGCAGTGGCGCAATTGCCGCAGACCGCGCGCAGGACGCACCGGTCGGCGCCGCATACACCGGAGAAGTTGCCAACCCGCCTCATGGGTTGGCGATGCATGGCCTACCGGCTCTGCCATCTGATTTCTCTAGTTTTTCGTATGCAAATCCCGATGCGCCGCAAGGTGGTCTCATCACCTATGGTTTCAATGGCTCGTTCGACAGCATGAACCAGTTCATCGTCAGGGGCGTCGCGCCACGGGGCCTGTCCGACGGGGTGCTGGGTTCGAATGTCTATGAAGGCCTGATGCAACGGAACCGGGATGAAGCCTTCACCATGTATGGCTTGATTGCGGATACGATCAAGACCGATCCTGAGCGCACCTTCCTTGAAGTTACAATACACCCGGATGCCCGGTTCTCCGATGGGGAGCCGATCACGGTGGATGATGTACTTTTCACCATTGATCTGTTCCGTGAGAAAGGCCGCCCGCCCTATAGTCGCTGGATGCAGGCCATTGAAAGCGTTGAGAGGATTGGTGATCGTGGCGTTCGGATGAATCTGGGTTCGGGCAAAAACCGCGAATTGCCGCTTCTGCTGGGAATCATTCCCATTCTGCCCAAACACGCCATTGATTTTGATACCTTCGACCGGTCAAGTCTGACGCCTATTATCGGCTCAGGTCCGTATGTTGTCGCTGATGTAAATCCAGGCACACGGGTCGTTTTGAAGAGGAATCCGGATTATTGGGGCAATGACCTTCCGGTGCGTGCTGGCTTTGATAATTTTGATGAAATACACATCGACTATTATCGGGAGGAAAGCTCGAGATTTGAAGCCTTCCGAAAAGGCCTGTTCGACACCAATCCGGAAGACAGCCCGGCGCGCTGGGCCAATGACTATGATTTTCCAGCCGTTCGCAATGGCGAAATCGTTCTGGATACCTATGAAACGGGCACGCCAACGGGCATGCGTGGCATGATTTTCAACACCCGACAGGAAAAGTTTGCTGACAAGCGTATTCGCGAAGCTTTTACCTATCTGTTCGACTTTGAATGGGTGAATGAAAATCTGTTTTCAGGTGCTTATGAGCGCACTGCCAGCCTGTTTCACAATTCAGAACTGTCATCCCATCAGCGGCCGGTCGATGATGCAGAGAAAGCGCTGTTGGGGAGCAGTATCGACCAGATATCGACCAACATTCTTGATGGGACATATGCGCCGCCAAAGAGTGATGGCAGCGGCAGCGATCGAAAAAATCTGCGCAAGGCTGTCGAATTGTTCCGTGATGCCGGGTATGTGCTCAAGGGTGGCAAAATGGTCCATGGCGAAACCGGCGTCCCGTTTTCGTTTGAATTCATGGCCGATTCACAGCCTCAGGAGCGCCTCGCTCTGGCGTTGCAGCGCAATGTTGAGCGGATTGGCGTTGAGATGATCATCCGCACCGTTGATTCAGCCCAATACTGGGAACGCTGGAAGCGTTTTGACTATGACATGCTTCAATACATTTTTACTGCATCGCTGTCTCCCGGATCTGAGCAATATGGCAGATGGGGCCAAGTTGCTGCCAACACAGAAGGCAGCCTCAATCTGTCCGGTGCAAGCAATCCAGCAATTGATGCTCTGATTGACAAACTGGTCGCCGCCCGCGACCGGGAAGATTTCGTCACCGCAGTGAGGGCCTTTGATCGGATGGTTCTATCGGGTGTCTATTTCATTCCGCTGTTCCATACGCCAGGGCAATGGCTGGCCAGAAGAACTCGAATTTCCGTGCCGGAAAATACATCCATTTATGGCTATCAACCTGCAACCTGGTGGGCGACCCAATAGGTTTTCCGCTACTGTCCTGTGCCTCTAACGAAAGTAGATTTCATGCATACTGTCCGCGTTGATATTGTATCCGATGTCATGTGTCCCTGGTGCTATATCGGCAAGAAGCGCCTCGAAATCGCCAGTCATCTACTGGAAGATATCGAGTTGGATGTGCATTGGATGCCGTTTCAACTCGACGGTACGCTGCCCAAAACCGGCAAGCCAAGAGGTGACTATCTGTCCGAGAAATTTGGCGGCAAGGAGCGTGCGCAGACGGCCTATTCTCAGATTGAAGAGACCGGTGCCGCTTTAGACATTCCCTTTGCATTCGATCTGATTGAATATTCGTCCAATACGCTGGATGCACATCGGTTGATTCACTGGGCCGAACAGGAAGAACTGCAGAACCAAATGGCGGAACGCCTGTTTCAGGCCTATTTCCTGGAAGGCCAGAACATTGGCGATGATGATGTGTTGGCAGGTTTGTCAGGCGACATTGGCATGGATGACGATGAGATTCTTGACAAGCTTCATACGGATCTGGCGAAAGATATCGTAAAGAAGCAGATTTCCGAGGCCCAGAAAATCGGCGTTACCGGTGTCCCCTGTTTCATCCTTGGACAGAAATATGCAATTATGGGTGCGCAGGAACCTGAAACGCTTGCCGAAGCTATTACCCGCACTGCAACCGAGGCAGATCAGGCATCTTCCTGATCAGCCTCGCTGGCAATCTTTGCCAATTGAGCCAACGCAACCGCGGCCCCCTTCAGACGTTGAACAGGCTTTGGCCAGTCGCGGATCAGAACGATCTTCTGATCCGGTCTGATTTTGGCGAGCGTTCCCTGTTCGGAGATGTATTGGATCAGACCTGGCGGGTTTGGATAGGTTCCCTTGCGCAACGTGAACACCATGCCTTTCGGACCTGCATCGACCTTTTCGATATTGCAGCGGCGGCACAATTGCTTGACGAAAACCAGTTTTAGCAAGTGATCGACTTCCTCGGGAAGCGGACCGAAACGGTCGATCAACTCAGCGCCAAAGTCGTCGATTTCCTGGGCTGTATCCAGTGATGACAGGCGTTTGTAGAGGGACAGGCGCAACTGCAGATCCGGTACGTAGGATTCCGGGATCATGACGGCGAGACCCAATGTGATCTGCGGTGACCATTGATCTTCCATTTCGGCCTCCAGGTCACCAGCCTTCATGCTGGCGACCGCTTCCTCCAGCATTTGCTGATAAAGCTCGAAACCGACTTCTCGGACATGGCCGGATTGTTCTTCGCCAAGCAGATTGCCAGCGCCACGGATATCCATGTCATGACTGGCGAGTTCAAATCCTGCACCCAGACTGTTGAGGGATTGAAGCACGCGGAGACGTCGATCCGCAGTGGCTGTCAGTTTCATGTTGGTGGGCACTGTAAACAGCGCATAAGCACGGGTTTTGGAGCGCCCGACTCGGCCGCGCAACTGGTACATTTGTGCCAGACCGAACATGTGGGCCCGATGGATGATCAGTGTGTTGGCGGTGGGAATATCAAGCCCGGATTCCACAATTGTGGTCGACAGGAGCACATCAAACTGTCCGTCATAAAACGCATTCATCACATCGTCGAGTTCACTCGGTGGCATTTGACCATGGGCAACCACGGTTTTGATTTCCGGGACATGTTGCTCCAGGAACGCTTTTCGTTCCGTGAGGTCGGACACACGAGGACACACGTAAAAGCTCTGACCGCCACGAAAATGTTCGCGCAGCAATGCTTCCCGTATGGTCACCGGATCGACCGGTGATACGAATGTACGGACCGCCAGGCGATCTACAGGCGGCGTTCTGATCAGGGAAAGTTCCCGCACTCCGGTCAATGCCAGTTGTAGTGTGCGCGGTATTGGTGTTGCGGTCAGGGTTAGAACATGGACGTCGGATTTGAGCTCTTTCAGACGTTCTTTGTGACGCACGCCAAAATGCTGTTCCTCATCGATGATCAAAAGGCCAAGATCGCGGAATTTTATGGATTTCCCCAGCAGGGCATGGGTGCCGACAACAATGTCGACCTCCCCGGTTTCAATGCCGGTTTTGGTTTCAGCCAGTTCCTTTGCAGGCACCAATCTGGAGGCATGACGCACCTTGACCGGAAGGCCCGCAAAGCGTTCTGCAAAGGTCTTGAAATGCTGGCGCGCCAGCAATGTGGTCGGCACGACGATGGCAACCTGCCTGCCGGCCATTGCGGCGACAAAGGCGGCGCGTAACGCAACCTCGGTCTTGCCGAACCCGACATCACCGCAAACCAGCCGGTCCATCGGCCGCCCAGAGGCCAGATCATCGGTGATGGCGTCAATCGCGCCCAACTGGTCATCGGTTTCATCATACGGAAAACGAGCGGCGAATTCATCATAGACGCCATCATCAAGCGTCAGCGGGGTCGCCGTTTTCAGGGCTCTGGCCGCTGCGACCTTGATGAGTGCCTCCGCCATATCGCGAATGCGTTTCTTCAGCCGTGACTTGCGCGCCTGCCAGGCCACGCCACCAAGCTTGTCCAGCGTGGTTTCGCTGCCTTCGGAGCCATAGCGCGTCAGCAGTTCGATATTCTCGACCGGCAGGAACAGTTTGTCGCCACCGGAATAGATGAGTTCCAGACAATCATGAGGCGCACCAGCGGCCATTATGGTGTTCAGACCGGCAAATTGCGCAATTCCGTGTTCAACGTGAACAACGAAATCCCCCTCGTTCAGACTTGCTGCCTCAGTCAGAACGTCAGCATCACGCCGTTTGCGCTTGCCTTTGCGAACCAGTCGGTCGCCAAGCACATCCTGTTCCCCGATCAGCGCGAAGCCATCAAAGGTAAATCCGTTCTCAAGTTCGAGAACAGACAGTCCGACCGTGCCATTCTGCAGGCCTTTGGCGTCGGTCCAGGAATTGATCAGGCGTTGCTTGACCAGACCATGATCCTGAAGGACCTGTGCCAATCGATCGCGCGCGCCTTCACTCCACGCAGCAATCAGGACGCGGGTTTTGTCTTTGACCAGACCGTCAACATGGGCGATCAGGGCATCGAACACATTCTGGTCAGTGGCGGCCCGCTCTGCTGCAAACGTCCTGCTTTGACGTCCACCCATCAAAATCACTTTGCCAGCGTGGGTTTCCTGAATAACGTCAAAGGGTGTTGTCGAAACAATGCGGCGCTGCTGCAACAAGTCCTTCCAGCTTTGGGTATTCAAATACAGCAGGTCGGGTTCCGAAGGGCGATAGATTGCGCCCTCGCCGCTGTGCTCCAACCGGGTCTGGTAATGATCCTCGATCTGGCTGGCGCGATCCTCCAATGCATCGTCAAGCAGATGATCCAGAACCACGGGTGCCTCTGGTGAAAAGCTCAATACCGGCACCAGTTCTGGCTCCAGGTAGCCAAGCCAGTGCTCCAGTCCGGGATAGCGGCGGCCTTCGCTGACAGCTTCGTAGAGCGGATCGTCTTTTGTAATGGTGCCGTTGGCAGCACGGTAGTTTTGCCGAAATCGCTGAATACGGTCTTCATCGAGAATGGCTTCACTTGCCGGCACCAGATCGAGTTGCTGCAGCGTATCTGTGGTGCGCTGCGTTTCCGGGTCAAAACGGCGCAGTGATTCCAGTGTGTCACCAAAGAAATCAAGGCGGATCGGCTCTTCATCTCCGGGCGCAAACAGATCGACAATGCCACCACGCACCGCGTATTCGCTGGTCTCCCGTACCGTTGGCACGCGCAAAAATCCGTTGCTTTCGAGCCACGCGATGAGATCCGTCATCGAAACGACGCTGCCGGGTTTTGCCCGCCACACGCGTGTGGGGATAATGGATGGCGGGAGTGATTTCTGCAGTGCCGCATTTGCAGTCATCAGGATGATGCGCTGGCTGCCCTTGGCCGGGGCAATCTGCAACTGAGCCAGCGCCATCATACGCTGGGCGCTGATCTGGGCTGTTGGGGACACCCGGTCATAAGGCAGGCAATCCCAGGCTGGCACGAAAACCAATTCTGCTCGCGGCGCAAAGAAACTCAGCGACTGACGTAGCAATTCTGCTCTTCGGCTATCACGCGCGACGTAATACCATTCTGGAATGGTTGGATTGTTGGCCAGCATTTCCGCAAGGACATAGCCCTCCGCTCCATCCGCGACGCCACTCAAGGTGACGTGTTCGGTGATTTGAAACAGGTTTTTCAGTTTGAGTCGCATTGACATGGTCTGGTGTCAGCTTTCGCCTGTTACAAGATGTGTTGGGTTTTTGACTTCTCGGCGTGATAGGCAACCCAGCGCTGAAACAGCGGCGTGTTATAATTGTCTGGAACGGGCAAGGTCCCGGTCACCCATTTGTAAATATCCCAATCGGGCGCTTCCATGAGATCTTCAAGATTATCCATCTCGGCGTCGGAAAAACTGTGTATCTCGTATTCCACAAAGCTCCCCAGCAAAATATCCATTTCCCGGGTCCCACGATGCGTGGCGCGGAAAATTGCCTGCCGTTTGCGAGCACTCAATCCACTGTGATCCGGTTTGGGTGTTGAGTTGGTCATATTGCGCCTCTGCATGGGTTCCGGATTGCTATACCCAAGCCACCAGAGTTTGTCAGCCCATTGACAGGGAATTACGTTGTTGAGTGGAATGTGCAGAGGCGGCTTGCGGGACGTGTGGAAAAACGGCATTTAAGGATTATGCGCCCTGAGATTCTGACACCTCTTTATCAATCTGTTCAAGTGTTGCCCAAAATCGGTCCTAAACTGGCTGTTTTGCTGGGAAAACTGACACGTGGGACCGAGAATGAAGATGCGCGCGTCATCGATCTGCTGTTTCACCGACCACACAATATCATTGACCGGCAAAAACAACCGGGCGCAGCGCATGCCCAGGATGGCGAAATTGCTACGATAAAGCTTCAAATCGATCAGCATGTGCCGCCTCCGCGCGGCAACAAACGTGCGCCTTATAGGGTGACCGGCCATGACGACAGCGGCGAGTTGGATCTTGTGTTCTTTCACGCCCATGCCAGCTATCTGGAAAAAGCACTGCCAATTGGGGAAACCCGGTATGTCAGTGGGACGGTGGAGTGGTTTCGCAATGTGGCCCAGATGGTGCATCCTGATCACATCGTAACTGCCGAGGACTTTTCCACCATGCCGTTGGTGGAACCGGTTTACGCAATGACAGGCGGCCTCTCACGCAAGGTGTTCGGCCGGGCTGTCAGTGCAGCTGTTGAAATGGTGCCTCTTTTACCCGAATGGCATGACCCGACCATTTTGGGGCCGAGAGGCTGGCCGGATTTCCAGCAGGCATTGCTGCAGTTGCACGCCCCACAAAAAACATCTGATCTGGATCCGCAAAGTCCGCATCAAAGCCGCCTTGCTTATGATGAATTGCTGGCAACACAGCTTGCATTGTCGATCACACGGCAGAAAATGAAAAAGCAAAAAGGTGTTTCGAGAGGTTTTTCAGGCGCGACCAGCGAAGCGATAAAATCTGCCCTGCCGTTTTCTCTAACCGGATCGCAGCAATCTGCGATCGATCAGATTGAAATTGATTTGCGCAAGCCGGAACGGATGCTGCGATTGCTGCAAGGTGATGTGGGATCGGGCAAAACCCTGGTCGGCCTGATTGCGATGGCCGATGTGGTGGAAGCAGGCTCTCAGGCTGGCTTCATGGCGCCGACGGAACTGCTGGCTCGGCAACATTTTCAGACCATGGAGCCACTGTGTGCGGCTGCCGGGTTGCGCATCGCCATCTTGACCGGCAAAGACAAACAATCTCACCGCAAGGCGGTGCTTGCGGATCTGAAAGATGGCCAGATCGATATTCTGGTTGGTACCCATGCTCTGTTTCAGGAAAGTGTCGCTTTCCGCGATCTCGGCATTATCATTGTCGACGAACAACACAGATTTGGCGTGCATCAACGTCTGGCGCTCTCGTCGAAAGGCGTTGCCGTTGACGTTCTGGTCATGACGGCAACACCCATTCCGCGTACACTGGTGCTGACCTATTTCGGTGACATGGATGTGTCCAAGCTGACCGAGAAACCGGCTGGTCGACAGCCGATAGACACCAGATCGGTCTCGCAAGACCGGCTGGATGATGTGATTTCGGGGCTGCAGCGTGCGCTTGCAAAGGGCAGCAAGGCCTATTGGGTCTGCCCTTTGGTTGAGGATGCCGAAGTGCTGGATCTGACCTCTGCCGAAGAGCGTCACGCAACGTTGCAATCGGTGTTCGGCAATCAGGTTGGCCTGGTGCACGGGCGCATGACACCAGCTGAAAAAGACGCAGCCATGATGTCGTTCAAATCCGGAGAAACCAGAATTCTGGTGGCAACCACGGTGATCGAGGTCGGCGTGGATGTGCCAGACGCAACCATCATGGTGATTGAACATGCAGAGCGTTTCGGTCTCTCGCAGCTCCATCAGTTGCGCGGACGCGTTGGCCGAGGCGCTGATAAATCATCGTGTATTCTGCTTTACAAGGGACCTTTGGGAGAGACGGCGAAGGCGCGACTGAACATCTTAAGGGACACTGAAGATGGATTCCGCATTGCCGAGGAGGATTTGAAGCTGCGCGGAGAAGGCGAAGTTCTGGGTGTTCGGCAAAGCGGCGTACCCACGTTTCGCATTGCCGACTTACAGGCCCATGGGGACTTGCTTGAAATGGCCCGAAAGGAATCCCGTCTCATTCTGGAGCGTGATGGCGACATGCAGAATGAACGCGGCGAAAAGCTGCGTGTGCTCTTGTATCTGTTCGGATTGGATGAAGCTATTCGTTATCTGAAAGCCGGATAGAACTACTCGGCAGGTTCAACTTCACGGGCTGCTTTTTCAAGCATTTCCTTGGCTTTTGCTGCATCATCGACTTTGACGCTGACCACCTTATCCGGACTGGTGACAACGCTGCCGCGTTCCTTGTCAGGATTCACAAGTCCGGCAGAAATTACCAGCTTGGCTGCCTGTTCGACCGACATATCGAGGGGTATCAGATCTTTGCTGGGAACAAACAACAGAAAGCCGGATGTCGGGTTTGGTGTTGTCGGCAGAAAGATGGAGACCATGCTGTCATCCACCACTTCGCCCAGTTTCACCCGCACTTCACCCTTTGTTTCGGTCGAGATGAACACGATCGCCCAGAGGCCACGGCGAGGATATTCCAGAAGGGCTGCTGTCTGGAACGACTTGGAACTGTCAGACAAAACCGTTTCAAAAATCTGTTTCAGGCCCTGATAGAGGTTCCTGATGAACGGCATGCGTCCAAGCAGCGTTTCGCCGTAGCGGATGATCGTTTTGCCAACGATGCCGGCGGTGAAGAAGCCGAGCAGCGTGATCGATAGAAAGGCGAATAGAAGCCCGCCACCGGGAACCGAAAACGGCAGATAAGTATCGGGATTGTAGACGGACGGGATCAACGGCTTCACCCAACTGTCGATCCACTGAATGAAGGTCCAGGTCAGATAAATGGTGATGCTGACAGGGGCTGCAATGACAAGGCCGGTCAGAAAATAGTTGCGCAGTCGCAGCCCCGGGCTGAGGCGTCTACGTATTTCTTTAGCTGTTTTAGGTTTTTTGGGGGCCATGTTTGTCCATCAAGTTGCCGCAAGCCACTGCCTGTGACATCTGGTCAACATAATTCTCAATTGTGAAAGCGCAATGGCAGGAAGTGCTTTCTATCCAGATTTTCCGTTTAATATCACTCGACTGTGACAGATTTAGCGAGATTTCGCGGCTGGTCGACGTCAGTGCCCATGAAAACCGCTGTGTGGTAGGCCAGAAGCTGGATCGGTATGGTGTAAATCAATGGTGCAATGTCGGGATGGACATCCGGTAACACGATTGTTTTCAATGTCTTCACTTCGGCTTTTGCCGCGCCGGCTGCATTGGTGAACAGGATGATCTGTCCACCTCTGGCCGCGACTTCCTGCATGTTCGATACAGTCTTTTCGAACACATTGTCATGGGGCGCGATAACCACAACCGGCATGTCTTCATCGACCAGAGCAATGGGGCCGTGCTTCAATTCACCTGCAGCGTAGCCTTCAGCGTGGATATAGGAAATTTCCTTAAGTTTCAGAGCGCCTTCCAGAGCCAGGGGGAAGTTCGTTCCCCGTCCCAGATAGAGCGCATGTTTGGCTTTCGACAAATCACGCGCCAGGCTTTCAATGTCATCTTCCAGCGCCAACGCCATGGACGTCAGCCTTGGCACTGCGGACAGTGCGGACACAATGTCTTTTTCAGCTTTCGGATCAATGAAGCCGCGCGCAACACCTGCGCGGACAGCCAATGATGCCAGAACTGACAATTGACAGGTGAACGCTTTTGTTGACGCCACACCGATTTCCGGGCCTGCCAGTGTTGGAAATACAATATCGGATTCTCGGGCAATCGTACTCTCTGAGACATTGACAATGCTGGCAATTGTCTGGCCATTTTGCTTGCAATACCGCAATGAAGCCAGCGTATCTGCCGTCTCACCGGATTGGGAAATGAACAGGGACAGACCATCCTTGTCGAGCGGTGCTTCGCGATAGCGAAACTCCGATGCAACATCAATATCGACTGGCAGGCGCGCCAGTTTCTCAAACCAGTATTTCGCGATCAATCCAGCTATATTGGCGGTTCCGCAGGCTGTTATGCTGATGCGGCTCAGATTGGCAAAATCAAACGGCAAGTCCGGTTCCTGGCTGGCCTTGCCTGCCGCAAAATCCAGATAATGGCTTAGAGTGTGGCTGATAACTTCAGGCTGTTCATAAATCTCTTTCAGCATGAAGTGCTTGTAATTACCCTTATCCACCATCAAAGCGCTCGAACTGGAGCGCTGCATTGGGCGCGCAACTGGCTTTCCGGCACTGTCCATGATCTCAAGGCTGTTGCGTGTAATTGTGGCCCAATCGCCATCATCGAGATAGGTGATGCGATCAGTAAAGGGGGACAGCGCAATAGCGTCAGAGCCGACATACATTTCTCCGTCGCCATGTCCAATTGCGATCGGGCTGCCGCGACGTGCTGCGATCAGAAGATCGTCATCACTCTTGAACAGGACGGCAAGCGCAAAAGCTCCCTGTAATTTGTTCAGCGTGTTGCAGACTGCATCCTTGGGTGTCAGGCCCTTGTCCATTTCGTGGGAGATGAGGTGAGCAACCACTTCTGTGTCGGTGTCTGACTCAAACTCGGCACCTTGTGCCAGCAAATCCTCCCGCAATGCGCTGAAGTTCTCGATGATGCCGTTGTGGACAACTGACACATCATCCGTTGCATGCGGGTGCGCATTTCGAACCGATGGTACGCCGTGTGTTGCCCATCTTGTATGGCCAATTCCAGTCAGACCACCAAGTGGCATCTCTGAAATATGCTGTTCCAGATTGACCAATTTGCCCTGGGCGCGCCGTCGGTCGAGAATGCCGTCATGAACTGTAGCAATGCCAGCAGAATCGTAACCGCGATACTCAAGCCTTTTCAGCGCATCCACCAGAAGCGGCGCCACTGGCCTGGTTCCAAGAATACCTACGATTCCACACATATTGCTGATGCTCCCCAACGAACACGAGTAAACAAATAATCAAATTTCATTGCCGGTGATGTGCCAAAAAGCTCTGCAATAGCCAAATCAAGTCATGTATCTATATATTGCTATTGAGCCCTGAAATCAGACCTGAATTTGTAGTGCCAAGAAATAGTCTAAGAACGGGTTAAATCCGATTTTCTGTACGCGGTGATGCTTCACAGATTCTGAATCTGGCTTCATTGCATTGCTAAAATCATTAGCGCATTTGATCCAAAATCAGGCCGTAATAGGCATAAAGAAGTCTTTATGTCGATGAATGATTCATTGACTTTTGACTGTCATGGCGCGATTGCACACGAAACATCCATTGGAAATTTGCCATGACCGCGACGACACTTGCCAGCCTTCTCGACCAAAAACCCGTTCTTCTGGCCGATGGGGCCACCGGTACAAACTTTTTTGAACAGGGCCTCGGGCCAGGTGATCCACCAGAATTCTGGAATCTGGATGCGCCTGAAAAGGTGACCGAGTTGCATCAGGCATTTGTTGATGCAGGCTCCGACATCATTCTCACCAACACTTTTGGCTCGAATGCACCGCGGCTGAAACTGCACAAGGCTCAGGATCGGGTTTTCGAATATAATTCCGCCGGCGCAAAACTGGCGCGTGCCGTGGCTGACGCTGCAGATCGGCCAGTGGTTGTTGCCGGCTCTGTCGGTCCAACTGGCGAGTTGTTCGAGCCTCTGGGGGCCATGACTTATGATGATGCCGTCAAAGCCTTTGTGGACCAGATGGAAGGTTTGAAGGACGGTGGTGCGGATGTGGCCTGGATTGAAACCATGTCTGCCAAGGAAGAAATGAAGGCGGCAGCTGACGCGGCAAATATTTGTGGCCTCCCCTATGTGGTGACGGCCAGTTTCGATACTGCCGGTATGACCATGATGGGATTACCGCCATCCGCTATGCCACATCTGCTGGATAGTCTGGAAAAACGCCCGATGGCCGTTGGGGCCAATTGTGGTGTCGGTGCGTCTGATCTTTTGATGTCAGTCCTGTCGATGTCGGAACAACCGGGCGATATGGTCATCGTTGCCAAAGCCAATTGTGGCATTCCGCAGGTGAAGGGCGATCAGGTTGAATATACCGGGACACCGGATTTGATGGCAGACTACATCCGTCTGGCTGTTGATTCCGGGGCGCGTATCATCGGTGGCTGCTGTGGCACGTCACCAGTTCATCTGGCCGCCATGCGTTCAGCACTGGATGCACATGAAAAAGGTGCCCGGCCGGATGAAGCCAAGATTGTCGAAACCATCGGCGCTATCGTCAACCCGGTTTCATCCGGTGCCAACAAACCGCCACGTCGTTCCCGACGTCGCGACCGTTAAGCGGAATTATTTGCTTTTACCGCCATTCAGGCCAAACGATTCCTGCATGGCGGTACTGCGAATTTTCATTGAGCGCGCCATGGCATCCTTCTTGGGATCCTTGGGCGCGAATGCATCTTCGACACTGTCTTTTTTCCGCGCAATGAAGGCGTTCAGGGCTTCTTCAATGTCCGGGTCCAGGGGCGGTGCTTCGTAGTCCTGCAACATTTTTTTCCATAATGTATTGGCGCGCTGTTCTGCTGACTGCTCACCATCTGCGAGCCACTGCTCATAAGAATTGTTGTCGGCAATGGGCGAGCGATAAAAGGCCGTCTCAAAATTTGCCTGTGTGTGTTCACAGCCCAGATAATGGCTGCCGGGCCCGACTTCGCGGATAGCGTCCATTGCCTGTCCCTTTTCAGACAAGTCCACGCCTTGAGCTACGCGCTGCATCATGGCCAATTGATCGCAATCCATGACAAATTTTTCATAGGAAGAAACCAAACCGCCTTCCAGCCAACCGGCCGCGTGCAAGGCAAAATTCACACCGCCCATCAGGGTTGGCGTCAGGGTTTGTGCGCTCTCATAAGCGGATTGCGCGTCACAGACCTTGGAGCCGCATAGCGATCCGCCGGAACGGAACGGAATACCAAGACGTCTGGCCAGTTGGCCTGCGCCGTACAAGACCAGTGTCGGTTCCGGCGTGCCAAAGGTCGGCGCGCCTGATTGCATGGAGATTGAACTTGCAAATGTACCGAAGACTACGGGTGCGCCGGGTCTACACAGCTGAGAAAAGGCTGCTCCGGCGAGGACTTCTGCCAGAATCTGGGTGAGCGTTCCTGCCACAGTGACGGGTGACATCGCACCGGCAAGAATGAATGGTGACACGATTGTCGCCTGCCCTGCCTTGGCATAGACCTTGAGCGCGCCCAACATGGTGGAATCGAAGACCATCGGTGAATTTGCGTTGATCAAATTGATCAGGACACAATTCTCATCTACGAATTCATCGCCAAACAACAATTTTGCCATCGCGACAGAATCTTCGGCCCGCTCCGGATGGGTCACGGAGCCCATAAAGGGTTTGTCCGAGTATTTGATATGCGCCATCACCATATCCAGATGGCGTTTGTTAACCGGCACATCGACTGGTTCGCATACGGTTCCGCCAGAATGGTGAATTGCCGGTGCCATATAGGCAAGCTTCACAAAATTATGAAAATCCTCAAGGGTTGCGTAGCGGCGCCCACCATCCAGATCACGCACAAAAGGCGGGCCGTATACCGGCGCAAAAACTGTTGTGTTCCCGCCGATCTGGACAGAGCGCTCCGGATTTCGTGCATGCTGCGTGAACTCACGCGGGGCGGTCTCTATCAGTTTGCGGCATAGGCCTTTCGGGAATCGGACCCGTTCACCTTGCACATCCGCGCCAGCATCGCGCCACATTTGCAGCGCTTCCGGGTCTTCGCGGAATTCAATACCGATTTCCTGCAGGACGATATCAGCATTGGCTTCAATCAGGGCCAGACCTTCTTCGTCCAGAATCTCAACGGTTGGAATTTTGCGCAAAATCGCGGGCAATTGCGGATCGCGACGGTTGGCACGTAACGCCCTGCGGCCATCCATGCCGCCACCACGTTTGCGGCGTGCAGGTTTGGCAGCGTCTACATTATCCTGATGACTGTCGCTCATGGTAATTGCCCTCAAAAATTGACATAGACAAACATGCCGTATGGCAATGGGATGATGCGTTCTTATTACGTCATACAGTAGATGCTTTCGCGACAGCCAACCAGCGCAGACTGTTTGGTCAAGGCAAAATTGGTCGCTTTTATTCTCCGCCAAGTCGTTTTCAGTTGCACCAAACATTAAACAAATGCGGAATACTCTTGCAATTCAGTGCGTGGTATCGCAGTGGAATACCTAATACGTCAAAGTCCGAGAGTGAGCTGGTTATGTCCGACGATGATGACATCATTCTATCCGAATTGGATGACGAAGAACTTGTTCTTCAAATGCATGATGATTTGTATGACGGTCTGAAAGAGGAAATCGCTGAAGCAGTGAATATTCTGCTGGCGCGAGCCTGGACGCCGTATGATATTCTGACCAAAGCTCTGGTTGAGGGTATGCGGATCGTCGGGATAGATTTTCGCGACGGAATTCTGTTCGTTCCCGAAGTGCTTCTGGCTGCCGGAGCAATGAAGGAAGGCATGGGCATTCTGCGCCCGCTGTTGACTGAGACCGGCGCGCCCAAAGTCGGCACAATGGTTGTCGGCACCGTCAAGGGCGATATTCACGACATCGGCAAGAACCTCGTCGGCATGATGATGGAAGGTGCTGGCTTTGATGTAATCGATCTGGGCATCAACACCCCGGTTGAAGATTATCTGGCCGCCATAGAAGAACACAAACCTGATATTCTGGGTATGTCTGCCCTGCTCACGACAACGATGCCCTATATGAAGGTGGTGATCGACACCATGAAAGAGATGGGCATTCGCGACAAGCACATTGTCCTTGTCGGCGGTGCGCCCTTGAATGAGGAATTTGGCATGGCGATTGGCGCCGATGCCTATTGCCGTGACGCTGCTGTGGCTGTGGAAACAGCAAAAGAGTGGATGGCACGCAAACACAACCAGAAGACCAGCGCGTAAACCCGCGACGGGAGTGTTTCCAGCTCCGGTATTGGAGCTACAAGATGTCTCTACCAACTGATGATATTCTCACTGAACAGGGATTTGGCGATTCCGAGACAGGGTCCGTTCTTCTAATCGGTTGCGGCGCGTTGGCACGCGAAATACTGGCGTTGAAGGCAGCTAATTCCTGGGATTACATGGTTTTGCGCTGTCTGCCTGCAAACCTGCATCTGTATCCAGACAAGATCACCCCCGCCGTTCGAGACGCCATTCACAAAGGTCGGGAGGATGGCTTTGGCACCATCTACATCCTCTACGCTGATTGCGGAACCGGCGGACATCTTGATGCGATGTGCGAACAGGAAAACGTTGAACGGATTGCCGGTCCGCATTGCTATTCCTTCTTCGACGGCAATGCGGCTTTTGCCGCACGTGGCGATGATGAAATGCGGGCTTTTTATCTGACAGACTTTCTGGTCAAGCAATTTGACGCTTTCGTCTGGAAACCCATGGGCCTTGATCGACACCCTGAATTACGAGACATGTATTTCGGGAATTATGAAAAGCTGATCTATCTGGCTCAGACGAATAATTCCGAACTGGATATCAAGGCTGAAGCCTGCGCAGACCGCCTTGGTCTGGTCTATGAACGCAGGTCAACAGGTTATGGTGATCTGGAAACATCGATGAAAACCCTTGCCGCGGACAGATCCAGCACTTAAATCGCGTTCGCAGTCGCATTCCCACCAAGTCATGTCGCTGGTAATGCAGCACCAGACTGACATGAACCACATTCTTGCATCAGGAGCAGTAAATGGCACAGAAGACCATCGTCTATTGGAAAGACATTCCGACCCAGATCATCGTGAAGGCAGGACGCAAGGCTGCCAAACGTGAATTGCCGGAATATTTCATTCAATCGGTGGATCAATGTGCCATGCGGCTTGGGGCCAAGGACAGTGATGCCTATCTTGAAGAATGGCGGCGTGGTTCGCCAGAAGAGGTGTCTGGAGATTTGGAAGCGGAAGCAGATCAGGCCTTGGAGGCCATGATTGCTGCTTACCCCAAAACGCGGCTCAAGGCTTTGATTGATGCTGGAGGCGTTGACCATGGAACTCGCGATACCTAGACGACCACTTACTGCATCTATTGAAGCCTCTTCGAAACAGGTCCTGTCCACCGATGGGCTGGGTTCTCTGTTTCCATCCGGCACATGGGTTTACCTGACAGACGTCGGTGTTGACCCGCTGGACACCATTGTGGCTGCAGCAGCAAAATTACGGGCGTGCGGCCATGTTCCAGTGCCTCACATACCGGCTCGACGCATCAAAAGCCGGAACGCGCTGGAGTTGCGGGTCGTCCGCCTGACACAAGAAGCTGGAGTGGATAATGTTCTGGTCATCGCCGGTGAAGCAAATGATCAGATGGGTCCCTATTCAGCCTCCATCGATATCCTGCACAGCGATATTCTGAACAAACACGGCATCACGAAGATCGGTGTGGCTGGCCATCCGGAAGGCAACACGGCTATTCCAGCGGAAAATGTGAATTCAATTCTCCTGGAAAAGGCAGCCTATGCCGCCAGGACGGATGCAGAGATGCGGATCGTGACGCAATTCGGGTTTGATGCGGACGGTTTCATATCCTGGGCAGACAGTCTTCCTGAGCAAGGCATCGGGCTTCCTGTCCATATGGGCATGGCCGGCCCGGCCAAGATGACAACCCTCATAAAATATGCCGCTATTTGTGGCGTAGGTGCCTCCATGAGCTTCCTGATGAAGCGGAGTTCGGCCCTTGCAGCGCTTGCAATGGGCTTTGATCCGGATCCGATTCTTTTGGCAATGGAGGATCATGTGGCTCGAAATCCATTTTCTCCGATAAAAGCCGCGCATGTTTTTCCCTTTGGCGGGTTGAAAAAAACTGCGAATTGGCTTGACGAGAGAGGCAGTTGGGACATAAAGAAATCTTTATATCTTGATGCAAATGTGATTTAAGCACATTGTAACTGCTAACATATTGGAATTTTCCCATGACACAGACTGTTGTCGCGTCTGAAACGCGCACGGCCCTTATCGGCTTCGATCAACCATTCTGCGTGATTGGCGAACGCATCAATCCGACCGGCCGCAAAAAGCTGGCGGCGGAAATGCTTGCAGGCAATTTTGACACTGTAACAGCGGATGCGCTTGCTCAGGTTGCCGCGGGTGCGACCATGCTGGACGTTAATGCAGGCGTTACGAGCATTGATCCCAATGTCAGCGAACCACCACTGCTCGCGGCCACTGTGGAACTGGTTCAGTCTCTTGTCGACGTGCCTTTGTGCATCGATTCTTCGGTTCCTGCAGCGCTTGCGGCCGCTTTGGCAGTTTGCAAGGGCCGACCATTGGTGAACTCTGTGACTGGTGAAGTGGACCGCCTCGAACTGGTGCTGCCACTTTGCAAGAAATACGATGTACCAGTGATCGCGATTTCCAATGATGAGACCGGCATCTCCGAAGACCCGGATGTGCGGTTTGCAGTTGCCAAGAAGATCGTCGAACACGCCATGGATTACGGCATCAAGCCGCACGATATTGTGGTTGATCCGCTGGTGATGCCAATTGGCGCGATGGGGACAGCTGGTCTGCAGGTTTTTGCACTGGTGCGTCGCCTGCGTGAAGAATTGAAGGTCAACACCAGTTGCGGTGCCTCGAACATTTCCTTTGGCATTCCACATCGTCACGGCATCAATGCCGCCTTTCTCCCGATGGCCATTGCTTCCGGCATGACGTCTGCAATCATGAATCCATGCCGCCCTGCCGAAATGGAAGCCGTTCATGCCGCCAATGTTCTGATGGGAACGGACGCCAATTGCCAGACATGGATTTCGACCTATCGGGATCACAAACCCGGCAATGCTGTTGCACCTACTGCCGATGCAGGTAGCGGGGGCCGCCGCAGAGGCGGTCGCGGTGCGCGTCTCGCCAGGGAAGCCAAGTAGATCGGAGCGGCTCGGTTGAGCGATCAAACCAAATCAGTTGTGGATGACCAATCCGGCGCGGCCAAGGACGCGCTGGTACTGTTCATGCCATCAGGACGACGTGGCAACTTCCCTGTCGGAACGCCTGTGCTTGATGCTGCACGCTCATTGGGCGTTTATATCGAGTCAGTTTGTGGCGGACGCGGCATTTGCGGCCGATGTCAGGTCACAGTGGCAGAAGGTCAGTTCGCCAAGCACGGTATCACGAGTTCTGCAGACCATCTGGCCGCGATCACTGATACTGAAGCAAGGTACCGTTCCAAACGCAGTCTGGCAGATGACCGGCGCTTGTCCTGTTCTGCAAAAGTCATCGGCGATATTGTCATCGACATTCCCCAGGATGTTCAGATGCAGCGCCAGGTCGTGCGCAAACGCGCCGAGAACAAACGCATTGAACGCGACCCGGCCATCCGTCTGCATTTCGTTCAGGTGGAACAGCCTGACATGGAACAGCCCTTGGGCGATCTGGATCGTTTGCTGACCGCGCTGAAGAGCGAATGGGAGCTAGAGCATCTGCAGATCGAAAGCTACCTCTATCCGAAGGTTCAGTCCGTTCTCAGAGAGGGCAAATGGGAGGTGACCGCAGCGGTGCATACGCGCGACGGCATCTCGACACTGATTGGCTTGTGGCCGGGCTTTCATGACAAGTTCTATGGGGTGGCGTTTGATATTGGCTCGACAACGATTGCCTGCCATCTGTCCGATATGATGAGTGGCAGGACGATTGCGTCATCCGGTACATCCAATCCGCAAATCCGGTTTGGCGAAGACCTGATGTCCCGGGTTTCCTTTGTGATGATGAATCCCGGCGGTGAGGAACAACTGACAAAATGCGTGCGTGATGCTGTTCGCAGCCTGATTGAAAAGGTCTGCTCGGAAGCTGGCATAGACCGGCATGCGATTCTCGATTCCGTGTTTGTCGGCAATCCGGTCATGCATCATCTGTTTCTCGGAATTGATCCGACTGAATTGGGCGGTGCACCCTTCGCTCTGGCAGTCTCCGGTGCTCTGGATTTTCCGGCGCGAGATCTTTCTCTCGACCTTCATCCCGGTGCGAGAACCTATATTCTGCCATGTATTGCAGGCCATGTTGGCGCTGATGCAGCTGCCGCAACTCTGGCGGAAGCACCCCATAAGGAAGACGAGTACACATTGCTGGTTGATGTCGGGACCAATGCTGAAATCATTCTCGGCAACAAGGACCGGGTGGTCGCAGCCTCTTCACCAACTGGCCCGGCTTTTGAGGGCGCAGAAATCTCATGTGGTCAGAGAGCCGCTCCGGGCGCTATCGAACGCGTTCGGATTGATCCTGAATCGCTGGAATCGCGGATCAAGGTGGTTGGCGTTGATGAATGGTCCGATGACCCCAGTTTTGCAGAACAGGTCGAAGCCGTTGGCATTACTGGTGTGTGCGGATCTGGCATCATTGAAGTGCTGGGCGAGATGTTTCTTGCTGGCCTGATTGACGAAGATGGTGTCATTCAAGGCGACATGGCCGCAAAGTCAGACCGCGTCATCGCTGATGGCCGGACGTTCAGCTACATCCTGTGGCGTGGCAAGATTGAACTTAAAATCACACAGACAGATATCCGCGCCATCCAGTTGGCGAAAGCTGCGCTTTATGCCGGGGTGAAGCTGTTGATGGACAAGCTGGAAATCACCGAGATACGCAAGGTCAAACTTGCTGGTGCGTTTGGCAGTTACATAGATCCGAAATACGCCATTCTCATAGGGTTGATCCCGGATTGTGATCTGAGCAAGGTTTCCGGTGTCGGCAATGCTGCTGGTACTGGGGCTCGCATGGCGTTGCTTAATCGGGGGCATCGTCTGGAAATTGAAGCGCTTGTTCGCCGGATCGAAAAGATTGAGACTGCGCTGGAGCCAAAGTTTCAAGAGCATTTCGTCAACGCGATGGCGTTCCCGAACAAGGTTGATGCTTTTCCCAATCTGGCTGAAAAAGTTAAGCTGCCTGAACGCAAACAGAATTCCTCATCAGCGGATGGTTCCACAGGTGGCCGTCGGCGCCGTCGGTCTCGTCGTTCAGTTGAATGAGAAATGTGCGTCACAAGACGCGAAGAAATTCGGGATCAGTTGCCGGATGCGTCAGCAACACCTGAGTTCAGGCCCTGTGTCAAGGCAGCACTGATTGGCTGCAGTGGCTCCAAAGGCGCGACAACCACTGCCGCCGATGCTTCGTCACCAATGACATCTGGCAAGGCGTCAGAACTGGCTGCAACCGGCGCCGAAATGGTGGCGTCCAGTGGAGGATTTTTCTTGAGCCACTTTTCAGCAAGCCGCAAACCGGTACGGCGCTCTTTTTCAGAAGCCTGAATGAAAGCAGCTTCATGGATCAGGCGTACAGTCTCGGAATTCGGACCTCTGACCCGATCAAGTGCAATCGTGATCCATTTTAGTCCACGCGTGCGCCGTTGAGAGACACCGTCGCCATTGAACAGCATTCGTCCAAGTTCGGCTTGTCCAAGTACATGGCCTTTTTCGGCAGCCAGTTTCAGCCAGCGGGCAGCCTGACGGCTGTTCTGGTCACCGCCCTCACCTTCCAGAAACATTTTCGCGAGAAGGTATTGTGCGTTCGGGTCGCCAAAGTAAGAGGCCGCATAGCCATATATCTGGCGCGCCTGATACGGGTTCTTGCCGACATAGGTCCCGTTGATGCCGGTCATGAAGAATCCGCCCAACTCGACGAATGCATTTGCCACGAAAGGTGCTTCGGGGCTGTTTGGACTGTCTTCCGCATGGGCATTGGCAATGTCGCGGAAAAACTCGAAGGCGCGGAGCGGACTGGTTTCGACGCCGTCACCGGAGGCATACATACGTCCCAGTTTCCACTGCGCCATGGCGTTGCCCTGGTTTGCGGCAAATTGCAGCGCATTTACAGCAGTCTGCTTGTCTCCGGCGCGATAAGCATTGAAACCAAAGCGAAACGCTTCCATTGGTGAAGCGCTTTCCTCGACAAGAGGTTTGGCTCCATCAAAGGCAAATGCGGGAATTGTTGGTAATGCTGCCAGACCGGAGCCCAGCAACATGTACGCAACGAATTTGACATGGAAAATTCCGTCAAATATCCGCATAGGTCTTCTTTCCAGCTTCTCCACCTGGATGCGTTACCGCACCAAATCGGGCTGATCCGACGGTCTGGGCATATTTCCATATGGCACCACTTGTCGTATCTGTTTCACGAGGCTGCCATTTCGCTTTTCGATCAGACAGTTCCTTGTCGCTCAGTTGAACCGCCAGCACGCCCTCTACAGCGTCAATTGCAATGATGTCGCCATCCTGCAGCAATCCAATGGGCCCGCCCACCGCAGCCTCGGGACCGACATGGCCGATGCAGAAGCCGCGCGTCGCGCCGGAAAAACGACCATCGGTGATAAGAGCAACCTTGTCTCCCATGCCCTGTCCGTAAAGCAAGGACGTCGTCGACAACATTTCACGCATGCCAGGGCCGCCTTTTGGTCCTTCGTAGCGAATGACCAGAACGTCGCCTTCTTTGTAGGCCTTGTTCTCGACAGCTTCAAAACAGGCTTCCTCGGAGTCAAAACAGCGGGCTGGGCCTGTGAATTTCTGATTGACCATCCCTGCCACTTTTACAATGGCGCCTTCTGGCGCGAGATTGCCTTTCAGGCCAACCACACCACCAGTGACGGTGATTGGGTTGTTGGCGGGCCGCACAACATCCTGAGCATCATTCCAGGCCACTTTTGACATGTTCTCTGCAATCGTCCGGCCGCTGACAGTCATACACTCGCCATGAAGGAAACCCTGATCCAACAGGGTTTTCATCAGCAGTGGAATACCACCCGCTTCAAACATGTCTTTTGCAACATATTTGCCGCCTGGTTTCAGATCCGCGATGTATGGAGTGCGTTTGAATATTTCGGCAACATCAAACAGATCAAACTTGATGCCGCATTCATGGGCAATGGCTGGCAGATGCAAGGCAGCATTGGTCGAGCCGCCTGAGGCTGCAACCACAGTGGCAGCATTCTCAAGCGCTTTTCTGGTTACGATGTCGCGCGGGCGAATATTGTCACGAATGAGTTCCATGATCTTTTCGCCGGCGGCAAAACAGAACCGGTCACGCATTTCGTAAGGTGCAGGTGCACCAGCAGAATATGGCAATGCAAGACCGATCGCTTCTGACACAGTGGCCATCGTGTTTGCGGTAAACTGAGCGCCGCAGGCACCCGCTGACGGACAGGCGACTTGCTCAAGTTCAGTCAAATCAGCATCGGACATGTTACCGACCGAATGCTGGCCAACAGCTTCGAATACATCTTGAACCGTGACCTGCTTGCCACGAAAAGTACCGGGCAGGATCGATCCGCCATAGATGAAAACAGACGGCACATTGAGGCGAACCATTGCCATCATCATGCCTGGGAGTGATTTGTCGCAGCCTGCAAGACCAACAATCGCATCGTAGCAATGGCCGCGCATGGTCAGCTCAACAGAATCTGCAATCACGTCCCGAGACACCAGAGAGGCTTTCATGCCTTGATGGCCCATTGCGATGCCATCAGTCACTGTGATCGTCGTGAATTCGCGTGGTGTTCCGTGGTTGGATGCAACACCCTTTTTAACGACCTGCGCCTGACGCATCAGGGATATGTTGCAAGGAGCGGCCTCATTCCAGCATGTTGCCACACCTACGAAGGGTTGGTGAATCTCGGTATCCGACAAACCCATTGCATAATAATATGACCGATGCGGCGCCCGTGATGGCCCTTCGGTGACATGCCGACTTGGCAGTTTAGATTTGTCGATTACGCGTGTGTCCATGCTTAAGAACCTAGCTTTCTGTTTTGCCTCAAATGTGTTGAATGTGCCCTGCTGCTCGTCACATTTTGTGTCTTGTCGACACAAACAGTAACACCCCAATCCAAGGCACCCTTTCACCCCAAAAACTCAAACCAGCAACCGGACTCAACGCCGGATTTATGAATGAGAATGTTGTCTGATACAGCTTTTGTGGCAGTATCGGGGCAAAAGGTTCTGAATTGTTTGTAGCCTAGATGTTACATTATGGCTGTTGCCAAAACGCCACAGAATGACACATGCAAACGCAAATCAGGCCGGACCCATCGCAATGGAACCGGCCTGATTGACTCAAATTTGAATGTTTCGAACGTTACTCAGCAGCGTCAAGACGCTGGATGGCGCTCTTGAGTACGTCTCGTTTTTCATTGGCTTCCTGCAGGCGGGCCCGTTCCTGGGCAACCACATCATCAGGTGCACGGGCAACGAATTTTTCATTGCCAAGCTTGCCATTGATCTTTGCGATATCCTGTTCGACTTTGCCAATATCTTTGGTCAATCGTTGCTTTTCTGCATCAATATCGATGACACCCTTTAGCGGCATGCAGGCAATTGCCTCGCCGATGATGATCTGGGCACTGCCCTCAGGGGCAGTCTCCTCGAAGCTGACAGCATTGAGGCGGGCCATGCGTTTCAGTGCGGACAGGTTTTCTGTAGCTCTGCGTTGCGTTTCCGCATTGGCTCCAACCATGACAATATCGGCTTTGGCACCTGCAGGTACATTCATTTCCGTGCGAACGGAGCGAATGGATGAGATGGTCTCAATCAGCCAGTTCACGTCATCGGCAGCTTGCTGGTCTTGCAGTACAGCGGACGGCCATTGCGTGGTGACCAACATGCCCTGCCTTGCACCCTCGCCGGTTACTTCCCAGAGTTCTTCTGTGATGAATGGCATGAAGGGATGCAGCATCTTGAGGATTTCATCACGAGTCCAGGCCACAACAGCCTGTGCTTCAGCCTTGTCAGCTGCGTTGTCTCCCATCAATGCAGGCTTTGACAGTTCGATGAACCAATCAGCAAATTTGTGCCAGACAAACTGATAGGCAGCGTTTGCAGCATCGTTGAAACGATAGCCCTTGAGCGCGGCATTTATGGCATCGATGGTCTGACCACACTCTGTAATGATCCAGCGATTTATTGGATTTTTGACCGCTTCAGGTGAGAAATTATCCGGAATCGCGCATTCATTCATTTCGGCAAAACGCGCAACATTCCAGAGTTTTGTCGCAAAATTGCGATAACCCTCTACCCGGCTTTTTGCCAGCCGGATGTCCCTGCCCGCAGCCGCCATGGCACACAGCGTGAATCGCAATGCGTCGGCACCATATTCATCAATCAATTCAAGCGGGTTGACGACATTGCCCTTGGACTTGGACATTTTCGCACCATGCTCATCGCGCACCAGGGCATGGATGTAGACAGTGTGAAATGGTTCTTCATCCATAAAATGAAGACCCATCATCATCATGCGGGCAACCCAGAAGAAGATGATGTCAAACCCTGTGATCAGAACATCTGTCTGATAATAGGTTTTCAGCTCTTCTGTCTGGTCCGGCCAGCCCAATGTCGAAAATGGCCACAAGGCGGACGAGAACCATGTGTCCAGAACGTCTTCATCCCGCGTCAATTCCACGGTTTCGCCATAATGGCTCTTCGCTTTTGTGGCGGCTTCTGCCTCTGATTTGGCAACAAATACCTGACCATCCGGCCCATACCATGCGGGTATCTGATGTCCCCACCACAGCTGGCGTGAGATGCACCAGGGTTGAATGTTTTCCATCCAGTCGTAATAGGTCTTGTCCCAGTTTTTCGGAACAAATTCAGTGCGTCCTTCACGAACCGACGCAATTGCCGGTTGGGCCAGAGTTTTGGCGTCGACATACCACTGATCGGTGAGGAATGGCTCAATGGGGACGCCGCCGCGATCGCCATGAGGAACCACGTGACTGTGGTCTTCAATCTTGTCGAGCAAGCCCAATTCGTCCATGGCAGCAACAATCTGCTTGCGTGCTTCAAACCGGTCGAGATTGTCATAGGCCTGAATGGCAGCTTCCATCATCGGCAGGTTCTGTTCTGGAATGCCAATGCGAAAATCCTCATTGTCTTTCAGAGCAATGGAGGCATCGATCGCCATGATGTTGATTGCCGGCAGATCATTGCGCTTACCAACTTCAAAATCGTTGAAATCATGCGCAGGCGTGATCTTGACCGCGCCGGAGCCCGCTTCTGGATCGGCATATTCATCGGCGACAATAGGAATGTGTCGACCAACCAAGGGAAGCTGAACGAATTTTCCGATGAGATGGGCATAGCGTTCATCATCTGGATGAACCGCTATTCCGGTATCACCGAGCATGGTTTCAGGCCGCGTCGTGGCGACCGTAATGAATACGCCCTCTTCTCCAACAAGCGGGTATTTGAAATGCCACAGATTGCCGTTGATTTCGTGCTGTTCAACCTCGAGGTCCGAAATAGCTGTCAGAAGCTTCGGATCCCAATTGACCAGACGCTTGTCCTTGTAAATGAGGCCTTCATCATAAAGCCGGACAAAGACTTCAAGAACAGCCTTAGAGAGGCCTTCATCCATTGTGAAGCGCTCTCTGGACCAGTCACATGAAGCGCCCAGCCTTTTGAGCTGCTGGAGAATGGTACCGCCGGACTCGTCCTTCCATTCCCAGACACGCTCAATGAACTTTTCACGCCCCATCTCGCGCCGACCGGGCTGCTGAAGTTCCATCAACTGACGTTCAACGACCATTTGCGTTGCAATTCCGGCGTGATCCATCCCTGGTTGCCACAGTACGTTATGACCAAGCATTCTGTTCCAACGAACAAGAATATCCTGCAACGTATTGTTCAGAGCATGCCCCATATGCAGTGAGCCGGTCACATTGGGCGGGGGAATGACGATGCAAAAGCTGTCTTCGCCTGGTTTGGCTCCGGACCCAGCAGCAAATGCATTCGCGGCTTCCCAGCCCGAATATACGCGCGGTTCGACTTCGTTAGGCTGATAGGTTTTTTCCAACATTGGGCTCTCGGATATCCAGTATGCTAATTTGTCTGGTGGGTTATGCCCTGCATGGATAAGTGTCAACCATTCGGGGGCAAACTGAGGCTTCGGGATCGGTTTCGGTTAATTCTGCAAGGCAAGTTGCAAATGGTCAAACACAGAAGTATGTGCCGCAGTTTTCTTGAACCCAATCCCGATTACGTTTGACAGTGCGTGCGATTGATCTGACGGAACAGAATGTGGACCAATGAAGATTTTGGTTCGCCGCCAGCATTCTGATGGGCAAGGCATGCTGACTCATTCGATCTCCTGGGTGGCCACCGATATTTGGTTTGGAACAAAACACGTTGAGCGACGTTGTGCTTTCGATTGCAGGTTCTTGAACGGAAGGAATAGTGGCCATGAACGAGAAAATAGCTGAAAAAGATGCCAAGCAAGGTCGGAACGACAAACGGGTCCTGACTGTCTTGGTTGCCGGAATTGCACTTTGCCTTATCGCCTTCGGTATGATCGAATTTTTCCAAGGCACTGTAGACACAACTTCCTGAAACCATTGATTTTGTGGCGCCGCGCCTGAAATCCCACTCGCGCGGCGTTCACGCTTTTGAACCGATAGATCGCTAAACATAAGCCTCTAATGTCTCATATACTCAGGGCTGCAGCAGAAGGCTATGCCAATTGTTTTTCGCAGACACAGACTATTCTTCATAACAACTGCGAACCTGACCTGTTATCCTGTGGGTGGGTCACGTCGAATTTCCGCAGATCAAATAGTCGTCTGATGGTTTGAGAAACTTTCACTTATGAATGATGTGCCGATCCAGGTTTTTTACGCTCTGTAAACGATAGAACACCGTATTCCGGGGCTGCTCTGATTTCAAATACACAATTCATGAAATCGTAAACCTAAGAACTGTTATTGGAGGTTCGCTTTTTTAAAGGTCCCTCCATGTTCAGAAAATTTCGTTCGATACCTGTTTTCATTTTTGTCCTGATTGGGATGTCATTCCAAGCCTTCGCTGAAGAGTGGCACGTCGTTCGTGCCAGCCAACCCGCCGAAATTTCGGGAAATGGCAAGATTTGGGAACCCCTTAGAAAAGGAATGATCCTTGGCCCGAAGGTCTGGATCCGAACCGGGATTCGTGGTCGCGCCATGCTTCGCCGCGACAAAGAGACGATCCTGTATCGGCCGAATACACAGGCCAGGCTGGTTCAGAACAATCGATCCAGTCGCATGACCGAGTTGTTTCAAACCACTGGGCGGTTGCTGGTTGATGTCGAGACCCGCAAATACAAACATACAACAGTGAAGACCCCCTATCTTTCTGTGGCGGTCAAAGGCACGCGATTTCAGGTTTTTGTTGGTAGTGGCAGGTCAAAAGTGACCGTCGAGCGGGGTCTTGTAGAAGTGACTGACACGAGACGCAGCGAACGGGTTGACGTTTCACGGGGGCAAAACGTGACTTTGACCCAACGAGGCAATCAACGCCTTATACTGCGCGGTCGTGGAAAGAAAGCACCCATTGTAAATGTACGCACCGGAAAACCAATCGAGATTGTTGGTAACAAGATCACAGGTGGTAATGGCTCTGGTTCGAACGGGTCTGGAAACCCGACTGCCAATGGAAGCGGCGGTGGGCTTGGCGGCAATGGCGGTGGCGGTGCCGGCAGTGTGTCGGGTTCAGTATCCGGAGCAACGTCGTCTGTTTCGGGTGCTGCGTCATCGGTAACACAGTCGGTATCCGATACGGTCAATTCGCTACTTCCCTAGCGGTCGCCACGGGCCTTCCGTTAAATGTCGGCGCACCAGATCAGGTTTCGTTGTTCATCATGAATTTGATCGAACTGTTGTTTAAAAGGTCCGACTTTCGCTACCCGGCTTCTGCGACATTTTTTGATCTTTGAATTCCGAGATGATCTTTAAGGTTGTTCATTTAAACCAAGTGACAGAACCGGTATCTTCATTGTCTGTAAACTCTCCAACCAACTAATCTTGTGAAAATTGGGTTGCGCAGGTTTGATTCATGAAATTGTAAGCTCGAAAGCTGAGGTTTGCCGATAGTTATTTTTAGAGGCACCACATGTTCAGAAGATTCATCTCGATATTTGTATTCCTGTTTGTCCTGATGGGAATGTCATTCTCAGCGCTCGCAGAAGAATGGAAAGTTGTCCGGGTCACCCAACCAGCCGAAATTTCCGGAAATGGCAAAAATTGGGAGCCTCTCAAGAATGGAATGATCCTTGGCCAGAAGGTATGGATCAGGACGGGTATACGTGGCCGCGCAATGTTGCGCAGGAACAAAGAGACAATTCTCTATCGCGCAAACACCCAAGCGAGATTGGTTCAAAACAACAGCTCCGGTCGAAAAACCGATTTGCTGCAGACCGCCGGCCGGCTGTTGGTGGATGTGGAAACCCGCAAATATCAGCACACGAGAGTGACAACTCCCTCCCTCGCAGTGGTGGTCAAAGGCACTCGCTTCGAGGTTTTTGTCGGGAGCGGAAAATCCAGTGTGAAGGTCGAACGGGGTCTCGTCGAAGTTACTGACCCGAAGCGCAACGAGCGCGTCAATGTTGCCAGAGGGCAAAATGTAACGTTGGGTTTCAGAGGAAATCGGCAAATGGAACTGCGTGGCAGAGGCAAAAAAGCCCCAATTGTGAATGCACGAACCGGCAATCCCATCGCATCCGTCAATTCGTCAGGAAACCGTGGCGACAGTGCTAATTCCAACGGTAATGGAAAAAGCAACGGTAAGGGCAATGGTAACGGGAATGGCAATGGTAATGGCAATGGCAATGGTAATGGTAACGGCAATGGTAACGGCAATGGTAACGGCAATGGCAATGGCAATGGCAATGGCAATGGCAATGGTAACGGGAATGGCAAGAACAAATCTTAAGGTCCTGCTGTAAGACTCCCCATGAAACTCACACGGAATTCCGCTGTATCACGAAACTGGATCCTGACCTGTCTGGGTCCGGCCGTGCTGGTCCTGTGTGCTGTGCTCTATCACTCCGTGGGCTTGTGGCACTCAGCAGAAAATTGGCTTGTCGAAAGCCGGATGCGTTTTTCGAAAACTCCTGCTCAGCAGGAAATCGTATTTCTGGCCATCGACAAAAAAACACTCGATCACATTGGCGTCTGGCCATGGCCGCGCAGCATCATCGCTAAAACGGTTGATCTACTGGTGGCGGATGAGGCGCTTGAAATATTTCTCGACATTGACTTCAGTGCGACCTCCACTGAAACACAGGATGCGCTGCTGGCTGAGTCCTTACGGAATGCGGATGGGGCTGTCATCCTATCCGCATTTTCACAAAGTGATTCCGTAACGTCTGAATCCGGCAAGTTGTCCGACAGTCTTCCCCTGTTGGCGTTTCAGGACAATTCGTGGATTGCGACTGTCAATGTGAAGCCTGACGCCGATGGCGTTGTCAGAAAGTTTCCTTTTGGTCAGATGATCAATGGTGAGGCGCTGCTTTCTGTCCCTGCTGTTCTTTCGGGCAAGACGGGTCCGCCTGGCTCCTATTTTGATATCAATTTTTCCATCGATCCAACCAAAGTACCAACATATTCGCTGGTTGATTTTCTGGATGGAAAACTTCCAAAAACCGCATTTGAGCAAAAAACTGTGGTCGTTGGTGCACACGCCATTGAGTTGCGTGACTCGCTTGCTGTTCCAGTCTACGGCACTCTTTCTGGTGCCATGTTGCAGATTATCGCGACTGAAACGCTTCGCCAGAACATGGAGTTGGTACACATACTGCCTATATGGCCAATCTTGCTATGTGGCCTGTTGCAGATTTTGGTTCTGTTGGCCCTGCACCGAAGGCACCTGATGTTACGGCTTTGTGCCGTGGGCTGCATATCTGTTGGCGCAGAAGCAGCCGGTTATTTTCTGTTCTCGCACTATGCCTTTGTGCTTCCGACAGCAGCCGTGCACAGCATGAATGCGATCATGCTCATTCTTTTGGCTATAAGGGAAATGGATCTGCGGCGGTACATGACGCTGGTGGCAAATGCACATGCTGCGAATGCGACGAACCTGCTCAGGCAGGTTTTCGATGACAGCGCAGAAGCTATCCTGATCGTCGATGAAAGCGGCGATATCCTGGAGGCGAGTCCCAAATCAAGAAGTGTCTTCACACAAGACGGATGTGCACCCGTTTCCCAGTTTTTACCTGAGAGAATTCTGAAAGACGCGTGCGGTTCTATTGCCAAACTCAAGATGGGTGCGTCTGTTTCGACAAGTGAAGGTGAATTGCATCTGGGAGATGGGGTCAACGAGAAGATCATCGAATTTACTGTGACACCATCTTATCTGGAAAATACGGATGATCCGGTTCACTCCCGCCGAGACGGCCATTATGTAGCCTGCATTATGGCCCGTGATGTTTCGGAGAAAAGAAAACAGGCACAGCAGCTTGAGTTCCTGTCAATGCGAGACGGACTGACCGGAGCCTATCGCCGTCACGCATTCATCGAAATCCTCGATCAGAGATTGTCTCAGTTGCCCGGCGGCCAAAGCTGCCAAATTCTCGTCGTTAATTTGAACCGGTTCAAGACAATCAACTCGACACTTGGACGTGATGCGGGAGATCAATTGCTGTGTGCGGTTGTGGCCCGGCTGGAAACCGCACAACTGGACTTTCAGTGTGTTGCCAGATTGCTGGGTGACACTTTTGCAATTTTGTTGAAATCCACGGATGAAGAATATTTGCTCAAGGCCAAGAGCGAAGCGACTGCCAAATTACTTGAGGAGACCTACATTCTAGACGAGGTCTCAATTTCGATTGATGCGAGAATCAGCTATTTGTCTTCCGAGCAATCACTGCCCTCAGCCGAGGCAATGCTTCAATGCGCGGAACTGGCTCTGGATGAGTGCACAAGTTCCGGCACACAATCCATCCGGGGATACGATCCTGTTTCGACGGCAAAACACAAACGTGCGCGAGAGATAGAGCGTGACATAAAATCAGCTCTCGAAAACGGCGACTTTGAAGTGCATTATCAGCCTCAGGTTGACGTTAGCGACGGACGTCTGGTGGGTACCGAAGCACTTGCACGTTGGACGCATTCCACTTTGGGACAGGTGTCTCCTGAAGAATTTATCAGAATTGCCGAAACCAGCGGCACAATTGAGCAGCTCGGAAGATGGGTGCTCAACACCGCCTGTCATGAAGCGGCCACTTGGAGTTCCCCTATAAAATTGGCCGTAAATGTTTCGGCGATGCAAATCATGAGAGGCGACATCGTCGCGGATGTTCAGGCTGCGCTGGATCAATCAGGCCTGCTTGCTGATCGCCTGCAATTGGAGATTACCGAGTCGTCTCTTTTGGAAGGAGATGGCGAACTGATAGACACGCTTCATGCCATTCGTTTGCTTGGTGTCTCCCTTGCACTTGATGACTTTGGTACCGGATATGCCTCTCTGGGTTATATTTCAAGATTTCCAATTGATATGATCAAGGTTGATCAGTCATTCATCCGGACCCTGACGACAGATCTGGCGAGCCAGTCGATTGTCCAGTTCACCAAAACACTGTCGGACGTTCTGGAATTGAAAATGTTGTGTGAAGGTGTGGAGACTGAACAGCAGATGAAATATCTGCGCCTTATCGGATGTGATCAGGCGCAGGGCTATCTCTTTGGTAAACCCCAGACGGCTGAGGCGATCCGCAATATGATGGTCCAAAGCGCCGGTTCTGCCCACCAGAAAAGACTGAGACTGGCGTCAGTGTGAGCGATTCGAGCTTGTGGCAGGTAGCGACGCAGTTCACTCAATAATTGAATGAAATCCTATTTCTTTCCAGAAAGCCTTCTGATTTCGGCAGCGACCATGGTCTCGACCAGTGTTGGCAGGTTTTCATCAAGCCAGGATTGCAACATCGGCCTCAACATTTCCTTGAGAAGATCTTCCATGGTCTTGGCCTGGCTTTGAACAACGAGACTGGAGAGGCTTGAAAAAGATTGCGACACTGAGTTCGCGGCCTGATTGCTGATCAGATTTTCGATGCTCGACTGGCGAGCGGCAGGTGCTTTTGCAGGTTCTGGTTCCACAGGGGCTGCAACTTCTTGCATTGGAAGCTCTTCCTCAACTTCATCGAAAAAGACGTCCATGCCTTCGACCATTTCCAATTCGTCGCCGTCCAAATCGGTTTCATCATCTTCAATTTCCGCAGAAGTGAGTTCCATCACTTCATCACCTGAAGGATCGTCGTTTTCTGATGCCAGCGATTCTGCATCTTCAGTCTGGAAAGCAACAGGTTTTGTTTTCGCTGGTTCGGGTTTGGCAGACGCTTCATTATCGTCTGTATCAGAGGCGAACAGGGCATCAAGATCGTCAGGTGACATTGGCTGGCTGGAAATCAAAAGATCGTCCTCCGTTTCAGCGTCGTCGGTCTCAAGCGCATCTTCCATCGAATCGTTGCCATCCGACGCAATTTGACCAGACCCAGTCGCACCCTCTTCATCAGTAATGATGCGGCGTATGGAAGCCAGAATCTCCTCCATGGAGGGTTCTTGCGCTGCAGCAGAGTTCGACATGTGCTTTCCCCAAAAATCAAGCTAACGATCAACTGCCTGGTTTGCCCAAGCGTCGAGTGCGCGCCGATTCGCTAAGCTTTAGTATATCTGACGCTTGCCCCTGGAGGTAACCCCGCCTGGGTAGACTTCCATACAACCTTCAATAACAAAGCATGTCTTGAAGCGTTGCCATGAAAACGGCCCGCGTTTCAAACGGTTTTTTGAAACGCTGTTAACGACCGTCCGGTGTGCGTAAACCAAACCATTTGTCGCGAACCTGTTCAAAATGCTCTTCAGGTTGATATATCTGAGCGCCCAGCCCCAGCCGTTCTGCACTCAGTTTGCCGACTGCAGAAGCCAACGCAAACGCTGCAACCACCTGATCACGCCGTGCTGAAACCAGATTGACACGTGCATCCTGCAATTCCTGTTGCGCATTGAGCACATCAAGGGTTGTGCGCTGACCAACCCGCTGCTCTTCAATGACACCGCTGAGCGCAATCTGACTTGCATTGCGCTGTGCTTCGGCTGCAATGATAACTGCACGGCTTGCTGTCAACTGACCCCAGGACGAGATAACAGATGCCCGCACCTGATGCCTTGCAAGATCAAGTTGAAGGAGCCTCTGCCCCTCCACCTGTTTGGCCTGACGCACGCGAGAGGATACCCGACCACCCTGATAAATCGGAATGTTCACGCGGCCGGTGATAGATGCGTTATCGGTGGCCCGTGTTGCTCCGTCAAAATTATAGGTTCGTGTCAGGTCCCCTTCCAAAGTCACCGTGGGCAACAATTCACCCTCTATGACCTTTGTATCAAAGGAGGCCGCATCAGCGTTGTAGGTTGCAGACAGGATCGCAGGATGATCGGCTAAAGCGACAGCCAGTGCTGCGTCCAGAGTGCTGGGTATCAGTCGATCCGGAGAAAAATTCTGTTGCAGGTTTGATGGAAGGTTCCCAATCACCTGCTGATAGACAGCCCGGCTTGAATTCAGATTTGCCTGAGCAAGATTGAGTTCGGAAGCTGCCAGACTTACCCTTGCGTCGGCCTGCGCCACATCGGTACGCGTGGTTTCGCCAACTTCGAACCGATCTCGTGTTGCCCGTCCCTGCTCGCTCAGAAATGTCACATTCTGCGATCGCAATTCTACCAGAGCCTGATCGCGCAGCACATTCATGAATGCTTCGGCAGCGTCGAACATAATGTTCTGCTCAGTGTTCTTCAAGCTTGCGCGGCTTGCCAGAACTGCAGCCTCTGCCTGCTTTGTGCCATTCGCCGTGCGAAAACCCCGAAACAGGTTTTGGGTGACGTTGAGACCAAGTGTTGCGCTGCCGCTGTCGGAAGACGAATCACTGCCGTTACGGATGTCCATATCGGTCCAGGTGTGATTGACGCTTCCGGAGGCACTGACATTGGGCCTGTATCCAGACAAGGCCTGTGGCACGCCCTCATCCACAGCGCGGGTTGCGGCACGGGCCGCATTCAGTTCCGGATTATTGCTGTAGGCGGACGACAAGGCCTGAAGAAGAGTTTCCGCCGATGCCGATTCCGAGTAACTGACGGCCATCACTGTCACGAGCAAAGCGGATGTTACTCCTGTCAAAAAACTCTGTCGTTTTCTAGTCACAACCAATCCTTTCGAAGCCAAATTACTCTGCACGCTAGCAATATAGTTAACGCCTGCAGACTTTATAGTCTTATCTTCATGCGTCTTGACCTGAAACAATCCAAACAGCAGTTACCCACAGGTCATTTGCCGCATGTCAAAAAAGGTCAATGATATGACGAACCCGGCACGCAAATGAGCATGAGCCGTTTCGTCGAAAATTTTATCGTCACGTTGAAACTTGGTCCAAGCAGGTGTTGCCGCTAAAAAACAAAACTTTCAACGCGCTGGAAACTGGTTAGCGACGGGACGCAAGCGTTCATGACAGGGACCGAAGTGGTTCCACTGCTGGTCTTTCTGAACATGGTCAGGTTTCCGGAATTACCATGCCCGACAAATGTCAAAAGCCGCCCGTCTGATCTCAATTGATCAAAAAGAGCCGGTGGCACGTCATCAACAGCGCCGTTGATGACAATCAGATCGTAGGGACCTTCCTTGGCATATCCGTCCTGCAGATCACTTTGCAAAACAACAGCATTGTCAATTTTAAGATCAATCAGATTGCTGGTCGCAGTCTCAACAAGATCAGCAGCGCTTTCAATCGCCACAACAGATTCGCAGAAACCAGCCAGCATTGCCGTTGAATATCCGGTTCCGCAACCAATGTCCAAAACCAGATCTGTGGGACGTATCTGTGCGGCCTGCACAAGGCGCGCGAATGGATAGGCTTCCATCAGAAAACGTTCGTCGCCTGCTCCGTTCTTCCAAACCCTGATGTCGCTGTCCGTGTAAGCAAATGCCTTTTTGTCTGCGGGGACGAATATCTCACGCGGCAATTGCTCAAAGCGATCAAGAATGTCGAGCGAGGTCACATCATTGGTCCGAATCTGGTTCTCGACCATGTTCTTCCGCAATTCAGCAAAATCCAGCATTATTCAACTACTCTCGTCTCGACGTCACAGGGCTGTTATCTCTTCGTTAATTCCTTACCGTCGCTGGGTGGCCGGCGCAAGACTGGAATGGCGTACAGAGACAATTGATTACATTTTTTGGTGTCGGTCTGTCAGGGAACGAATATGGCCGCCTGATTTGCCCCCGTTTACACGATGCAGCGGAGCATAAACCGTTTTTTACGGCAATTCACGAATATGTGTTGTCCGAGGCAATCCAGTTTGCTAAGCCACTGCCACAAATTGAGGGCCTCGTGGCGGAGTGGTTACGCAGCGGATTGCAAATCCGTGAACCCCGGTTCGATTCCGGGCGAGGCCTCCAGCTTCATGCAAGATTATTTTCGTGTCACAGACCCAAATCAGTGTGCGAAGGTGCAGGTGACCAGACTCTGGCATCACGAACCGAGAATCAACGCATGACCCTTCGAACGGCTGACCATTCAGGGCCTGACATGAAGCATGGTGGCGAGCCGCCTTTTGCCAATGCTGACCGTTTGTCGGATTGGGTTGATTTATCGACCGGGATAAATCCGCATTCCTACACTGTTTCAAAGCTCACTTCTGCCGATTGGGAGAGACTTCCCAGCCAATCTGCCCATGACGAATTGCTGTCAGCAGCCAGGCATTACTACGCGATACCGGATTTCATAGGGGCTGTGGCGGTGCCTGGAACGGAAGCTGCCATACACCAGCTTCCTGACCTTTGCCCTGGCCCCATAGCCATTATTGAGCCAACCTATTCCAGCCATCGGGCTGCGTGGGCCGCCAACGGCAGCACGACATATGCCCTCGATGATTTGCCGTCAGGCGTTGTTGAGACACATCTTCTGGTGGTCAATCCTAACAATCCAACGGGGCATCTGACTTCTCCAGAAGCGCTTGTGGCAATTGCAAAATCGCTCGCCCCTGGCCGTTATCTGATTGTGGACGAGGCGTTCATGGATTGTCAGCCGGAGATGAGTGTCGTTCCTTACATGCAAGACGGATTGCCCATCATCGTGTTGAAATCTTTCGGTAAGTTCTTCGGGCTTGCCGGTCTCCGGCTTGGCTTTGTGATTGGCAATTCAATTCTGTTGAAGGAGCTGTCTGGCCGATTTGGTGACTGGTGTATCAGTGGACCAGCATTGAAAATCGGATGTGCCGCCCTGAGCGACAGCCAATGGCAGACCAGCATGCGAGTTCGCCTCAAGACAGATATGGACAGGCTGGAATCCCTGACTCCCCAGCCGGATCAGATGATTGGCAGAACCGATCTGTTTCTGACATGCCGACACCGCAATGCTGTTGCTCTGCACAGCTTTCTTGCAACGCGGAAAATCTGGACCCGGAGCTTTGCCTATGAGCCATCATGGCTGCGGTTTGGACTTCCCAAGTCTGATGCCGAGTTTGAACGTTTCGCCAGCAGCCTGTCTGCGTTTGCTGAACAGGCTGCTGGAGCGTGACCCGGAATGGTGCTTGATTACACACTCTTCCTGTCAGGCACGCTTGCAAGCCTCCTGGTCGCTTTATTGCTGGACGCTGTATTTGGCGATCCTGACTGGATATGGCGGCGTATCCCACACCCGGTTGCCTGGATCGGCGCACTGGTATCCGGTGCCGACAAATTGCTGAATTTCCGGGAAAATGGTGCCATCAACTATTTTTCCGGAATCATTGCGATCGTAATTCTGGCAGGTTTTGCCGGGCTTGTGGGTTGGGGAATGCGTTTGGTGTCAGCGCAGTCTCTGGCCGGGTCAGTGGCGATGATTGTGCTGGCTGCCATTCTGCTGGCCCAAAAGAGCCTTTACGTTCATGTCTCGCGAGTTGTCACTGCGCTGGAGGATCCTGATATTCAGACTGCCCGGCGTGCCGTTGCCATGATTGTTGGCCGCAATCCGGAGGATCTTGATCGCAGCGGCATTTCGCGCGCAGCGATTGAATCGACAGCAGAGAACCTTTCGGATGGGGTGATTGCCCCGGCGTTCTGGTTTGCGATTGCCGGATTTCCGGGGTTGTTGATTTACAAAACGGTCAACACTGCGGATTCGATGATCGGTCACCGCAACGAGACCTATGGCAGATTTGGGTGGGCAACGGCGCGGTTGGATGATCTGCTTAATCTGATCCCTGCCCGCCTCACCGCAATATTATTGGCTCTGTGCGCGCCCCTGGTTGGCAATTCCCCATTCAAGGCGCTTGGCGGTGCCATTCGGGAGGCGCGCTGGCACAAATCTCCAAATGCCGGATGGCCGGAATCTGCCACAGCGTATGCACTTGGTATTTCGCTGGCTGGGCCCCGCCAATATGGAGATGAAAAGGTCGATGCGCCGTTCTTCAATGCAACGGGACGCCGTGACTCTGATGCGCGTGACATCAACCGGGCCTTACGTCTGCTGGTCGCAGCGCTGGTGTTGCACTGGTTGATCTATATGGGACTTTACGCGGCTCTCGCATAGGCGATTTTCAACATCTGTTCGATATCCAGGTGAGCTTCCAGATGTGCCGCCAGATCATCCAGCACCTGATCGATGGAGTGATTGTAGCTGTCGCCCGACGCCACCACGCCGAGATTGGCCAGGAAATGCTTGCGGAATGTGTCGGATGAAAACACACCGTGCAGATAGGTTCCAGTGACAAGACCATCTGCGGATTGGGCGCCATCGGTGTGATCGTCGATATTGGCAAAGGGGCGCTGGCGATCCGGTCCGGTGGTTTGGCCAAGATGAATTTCATAGCCCTTCAGGGTCTGTCCGCTTTGACAATGAAAGCCGGTGGTTGGTCTGGTTGTCTTGGAGACTTCCAGAATCGTCTCCACATCCAGATAGCCCAAACCATCAACGCTCTGGATCGTGCCTTCAACACCATGGGGATCGGCGATGTGTTTTCCCAACATCTGATACCCACCGCAAATGCCCATCACAGGCTTGCCGTGACGCAGATGCGCCGCAATGTCCAAATCCCATCCTTCCGATCGTAACGCTGCCAGATCTGCAATCGTGGATTTGGAACCGGGCAACAGAATCAGATCGGCAGTTTGCGGCAATGGCTGTCCCATTTCGATGATCTTGACGGAGACATTGGGTTCAGCGGCAAGTGGGTCCAGATCGTCAAAATTCGCTATGCGCGGTAACTTTGGAACGGCGATTGTGAAATGATCGGAGTGCTGTCTGTCAGTTCTCAGATCGAGAATATCTTCAGCTGGCAGGAGTTGCGCCCTTTGGAAATATGGCAGAATGCCCAATGGTAGCCACTGCGTTCGCGTCGCAATCTCTTTCATGCCGTCTGAAAACAGCGAAGCATCTCCGCGAAACTTGTTGATCAGAAAACCCTTGATTCGGGTTTGTTCCGCGGCTGGAAGAACTGCATAGGTCCCCACAAGGCTGGCAATGACGCCGCCCCGGTCAATATCGCCGATGAGAACCACTGGAACGTCAGCGGCTTCCGCAAACCCCATATTTGCAATGTCGCCCGCGCGCAGATTGATCTCTGCCGGGCTTCCGGCGCCTTCGACCAAGATCAGATCATGGTGAGCTTCAAGGTGTTCAAAACTTTCCAGAACCTTTGGCATCAGCGTGGTTTTGTGTTTGCCATAGTCTTTGGCCCGCATTGTGCCGACAAATTTGCCCTGAACGATAATCTGAGCGCCCAAATCGCTTTCCGGTTTCAACAAGACCGGGTTCATATGGATGTCGGGCGTCAATCCGGCGGCACGTGCCTGCAACATCTGTGCGCGACCAATTTCACCGCCTTCTGCCACACCTGCATTGTTCGACATGTTCTGGGGTTTGAACGGTGCAACCTTGATGCCCCGGCGCAACAGCGCGCGCGCAAGCCCGGCCACCAGAATGGATTTGCCCACATTGGAACCGGTTCCCTGCAACATAAGTGCGGGCTTGCGCGCCATGGATGCTAGAACTCGATGCCGATTTGCGCTTTGACGCCGGACCGGAACGGATGCTTGATCATGGTCATTTCCGTCACCAGATCAGCGAATTCGATCAATGGTTCCTTGGCATTACGGCCGGTAATGACGACATGTTTGTCATAAGGCTTCTGTTTCAGGAACTCGACGACTTCCTCTACATCTATATAGTCATAGCGCAGCACGATGTTCAGCTCATCCAGCAGGACCAGCTTGTGTTCATCATCCATGATCAGTTCCTTGGCTTTTTCCCATGCCTCACGGGCAGCCGTAATATCGCGCTGGCGGTCCTGCGTTTCCCAGGTGAAGCCCTCGCCCATGGTGTGGTGAGAAACCAGCTCCGGAAAACGTTCCAGCACAGTACGTTCGCCCGTTTCCCACTTGCCTTTGACAAATTGGACAATGCCGATTTTATGGCCATGGCCAAGTGAGCGGAACACCAGACCAAATGCAGCGGTTGATTTGCCCTTGCCTTTACCTGTGTGAACAATCACCAGGCCCTTCTCGATGGTCTTGGTTGCAATGATCTTGTCGCGCGCAGCCTTCTTTTTCTTCATTTTTTCCGCATGACGGGCATTCAGTTCTTCTTCTGTCATCTCATCTTTTTTGCTCATGCGACGGTCTCCCCTTTGAGGTTTTTCAACTTGGCAAAAATGCTGTTGCGTCTGGGTTGCCATAAATCCTTGTCAATTGCCTGCAGGAACCGGTCGGCCATCTCGGCCAATGCAACGGGATTGTGCTCTTCAATGAACTCCCGCACGGTCTCATCGTCAAAATACGCATCATACAGCAAGTCGAACTGATGGCTTTTGACCGCTTTTGTTGTGGCTGCGTAGGCAAACAGATAATCCAGCGTTGCCGCCATTTCAAATGCACCCTTGTAGCCATGGCGCATGACACCTGCGATCCATTTCGGGTTGGCGGCCCGGCCACGGACGATGCGTGACAGCTCTTCTTCCAAAGATCTGATTTTCGGCGTCTCGGGTCGGGAATGATCGCCGTGATAGACAGCAGGTTCATGACCGGACAGAGTTGCAACGGCTGCAGTCAGCCCACCCTGAAACTGATAATAGTCATCGCTGTCGAGAATATCATGCTCTCTGTTATCCTGGTTTTGCAGCACGAGTTGGGTCTGTCCCAGACGTGTTTCAAGCAATGGTCGGGCACCTTCGCCCTCTGCACCCGAGCCATAGGCATACCCGCCCCAATTGAGAAAACTCTCTGAAAAGTCAGACCGGTCTTCCCACAGGTTTTCGTCAATCAGCGCCTGAAGGCCAGCGCCGTAGGCACCCGGCATGGAGCCAAACACACGGTAGCCAGCGCGTTTTTGGGCCTCCTGATGCGAGATCCCGCTGGCGATGAGTGTTTCGGTCTCAGTTTTTACGCGCGCTGCAATCGGGTTGGCATCTGTCGGCTCATCCAAATCGGCAACGCCGCGAACGGCGCTATCAAACAGATCGATCTGCAAGGGAAATGCATCACGAAAGAAGCCGGAAATGCGAAGCGTGACATCAATGCGCGGGCGTTTCAGTTCCGAAAGCGGAATGATCTTGAAACCGGTCACACGGCCTGACAAATCCTCCCAGACCGGCTCAGCCCCTATGAGTGCCATGGCCTGGGCAATATCGTCTCCGCCGGTGCGCATGTTCGAGGTGCCCCAGGCCGTCAGTGCGATGGCTTGCGGCCATTCACCCTCTTCCTGGAAGAAACGCTCTGCCACCATATGCGCCGATTGAAGACCAAGTTTCCACGCGGCCTTGGTTGGCACTGCCCGCACGTCGACGGAATAGAAATTACGCCCTGTCGGGAGGCAATCCAAACGACCCCGCGTTGGTGCACCGGATGGGCCCGGTTCGACAAATTTGCCGTTCAATGCCGTCAGACAGGCAGCTATTTCCTTTGCTCCGCTGTCGTCGAGGCTGGACGCAATATCGGTTTCGATGTGCTGCAAGACATTTGCAGTCTGTTTCCAATCCGGTTCGCATTGACTGGCACCACTGACCAGATTTTTTGCGAGAATTTCGATACGTTCAACCACATCTGCATTGGTGCGCCATGGCTGATCAGAGACACTTTCCAGTGCGCTTGGCCGTGGGCTGGTCCAATGCTCAGACATCTCACACGCCAAAGGGTCGAATCCAGTGAGGTTCAGATCGGCGGCAAGTGCCCGGTGCAAGGATATCTGCGAGGGGCCCGGAACTCTGGCCAGCGCGGTGAGTGTGTCGACGCGTTGTTCCCCTTGTGGGGACTGACCAAGACTGTGCAGCCCATCGCGTATCTGCAGTTCTTTCAACTCACAAATATATCCGTCAAGACGCTGCAATGCGTCCTGCTTGTCAAAGCCCGGCTGAAGCCCCAATTCCGCACCCAGCGAGTGACGGTCAATGGCCTCAAAAATCTGGTCTTCCAGAAGCCGCACCCGCTTTGGGTCAACGCCGGATGCCAGGAAATATTCATCGATCAGCGCTTCGATTTCCGACAGGGGTCCATATGTCTCTGCGCGGGTCATGGCAGGCATGAGATGATCAATAATCACAGAACTCATGCGGCGCTTGGCCTGGGCTCCCTCACCCGGGTCATTGACGATGAAGGGATAGATAATTGGAAGGCCCTGCATGATGGCGTCAGGCCAGCAGTCAGCGGACAGCGCCAATGCCTTGCCGGGCAGCCATTCGGTGTTGCCGTGCTTGCCCATATGGACAAGAGCGTGGGCTTTAAATTCCAGGCGCAGCCAGGCATAGAATGCAAGGTAGTTGTGCGGCGGCACAAGCGCCGGATCGTGGTAGGTTTCCTTCGGATCAATGTTGTAGCCGCGCGCCGGTTGCACACCAATGACGATATTGCCGAATTGATGTATGGCCAGACGAAACACGCCATCGAGGCAGGCTGGATCACCTTGCGGCGCTCCCCAGCGGTCTTCAATGGATGCTCTCAAAGATGGTGATAGTGTTTTGTAATAGTTTAGATATTTTTCAATTGAGAGGGTGCATTCGGCATGTCTCAAGCGCACTTCATCAAAGGCGTTAGTGGGACCTGCCATCAAACGATCCATCAGGGATTTGCCACTTTCGGGCGCATCATCAAGGCTATATCCAGCGTCTTTCAGAGCCTGCAACAGCGTTATGGTGCTGGCTGGCGTATCCAGCCCCACACCATTGGCCATGCGCCCGTCCTTGTTTGGGTAGTTTGACAAGATGATTGCGACCCGCTTGTCAATCGGCGCAACATGCTGCAATTGGCTCCAGCTTGCGGACTGACCGGCAAGTCGGTCTATCCGATCTTGAATTGGCTCGAATCGCGTTGGACTGCATTGGGTTATCGGGTCGAATGCGCCTTCTTCCTTGAAGGAAATGATTTGCGTCAGAACACGCCCATCGATTTCGGGCAGCACGACATGCATTGTCAGATCTTTAGCTGACAGTCCGCGGTCACTGTCGCGCCAGCCCTCTTGCGAGGTGCCTGACATGACAAATTGCAGGACCATGCATCCAGTCTTGTCCAATGGTGTCGGCGCATGTGGACCACCTGCCTTGGAAACTGCAAATGCTGTTCCGTTCAGAATGATGGATGGCGTCGCCTGTTGGAAAATACTCTCCAGAACGGCAATTGATTCCGCATCTTTCAGGCTGGACACATAGATCGGCACCACATTCATGCCTTGACGGTTGAGGGCTTCAATCAATCCATCAATGGGGGCTGTTGCATTGGCCTGTACCGTCGAGCGGTAAAATACAATCGCAGCGGTGCCGCCTTCGTGTTGTCCGTCCAGAAGCAGATCCACGTCCGGCTGTGCGGTTCCCGGCCAGTAAAGACCGGCCTTGGGCAAGGGTTTGGGGGGTTCAAATGATACATTCTTGTAGCCGATTTGAGACGCCAGACACCGTAGCGAATTTCTGAGATTCTCAACACCGCCTTCGACGCAGTAGCGCCAGAATTCCCGCGCATGCTGGGGGTCCAGTGTTGTTGAGGATTCAAGGTCCGAATCCCAATTTGCATCGCCGGGAACGACGATAATTTCTGTGTCAGTTGATCGCGCTAATTCCGCCAGACGGTCCAGACCATAGGCCCAGTAATTGCGCCCGCCGAGCAGACGCACAACAACCAGCTTTGCCTGAGACAGAGTGTTTTCGAGATACAAATCCACCGAGTATGGATGCGACAATGCCAGAAGGCTGGCAACGCGCAGGCTCGGAAACCCCTCCTCCAACGCTTGTGCCGCATAGGAAAAGCCGGAAATCTCGGTGTCTGCTGCCGTCAGGACAACGATGTCTCCCGGCGATTGGCCGAGATCGACGGCCTCTTCGCCGTCATCTATGCGTCGTGTCTGGGCTTGAAGAATATGCACTGGTCAACCGGCCTTTTGAGCAGCCTCGGACTGCATCAGGATGGCACCAATGGCAGCGTGATCGATGCCTTTTTCGCCAATGATCACCAGTTTCGGGGTGCCACCGCTCGATGTTGCGAACCAGGTTTCAACGCGCGGACCAACGGCCTGTACGGCCAAAGGCGCGCTTTTACCATCAATCGAAACTGCTCCCTTGATGCGCAGAACGCCGTGGTGGTTCATTGCAGCCAGCACGGCGGACTTTGCCGCCTCAACACTGTCATGGACAATGGCTTCCACGACAAAGGTCTCGAAATCATCATGATCATGCTCGTGGTCATGATCATCGTGGTGACTCTTGCGGTTGTCCATGTCTGCTTCAGCCTGCGCAGTCAGACCAAGCACTGCTGATGGTGACACGACCCCGTTTGACGCTTCCAGAAACTGAACCGCGCCACGGGTGTCACGGGCCGCAATTTCGCGCGCCCGATCCAGGCCTTCACGGGACACCAGATCGGCTTTTGACAGGATCACCAGATCGGCACATTTCAACTGGTCTTCAAACAGTTCTTCAATCGGACTTTCATGATCCAGTGCCTCGTCGGCGGTGCGCTGTTCCTGCAGCGCGGCCGCATCATGCACCATCTTGCCTTCCGACAGGGCGGCGGCGTCGACAACCGTGATCACGCCATCGACGGTCACTCTTGATTTGACGCTTGGCCAGGAAAAGGCCCGCACAAGCGGTTGTGGAAGCGCAAGACCGGAGGTCTCGATGATAATGTGGTCCGGTAGTTCGGCACGCGACAGCAAGGTTTCCATTGTCGGCAGAAAATCATCTGCGACAGTGCAGCAGATACAGCCATTTGTGAGTTCCACAATGTCGTCAGCGCTGCAGGCGTCAGAATTACAGTTTTTCAGCAAATCAGCGTCAAATCCCATGTCTCCGAATTCATTGATGATCAGGGCGATGCGCCGTCCGCCAGCGTTTTGCAGCAAATGGCGGATGAGCGTAGTTTTTCCGGCACCAAGAAATCCGGTGATGATGGTCGCAGGTATCTTTGTTGCCATGCTCATGTGTGTGTCCTTTGAGATTTTAAATTGAGAGGAAGACCGGCGGCGATGAAATCCACCCGGTCAACGATTTTTGCCAGTCTCTGGTTTAGGCGACCCTGATGGTCACGAAAGGTTCGTGCCATTGCATTTTCCGGCACGATGCCCATTCCGACTTCGTTGGAGACGAACACAATGGGCGTGGCAAGCTCGGGCAAAAGCTTCAGCAGGCTGTCAGTTTCCCGGTCTATATTGCGGTCATGATGCATGAGGTTTGAGAGCCACAGGGTGAGGCAATCGACCAGAATTGCCGTGCTGGTTGGCGGGGCCGCTGTGATGGCATGACACAGGTTCAACGGTTCTTCCGTCACACTCCATTGCCGCCCGCGGCGGTGCTGGTGGTGTTCGATTCGATGTTCCATTTCAGCGTCATGCGCCTGGGATGTCGCGATGTAATATGGTGCTGCGCCGCAGGCCAATACGATCTGTTCGGCATGGGCACTTTTGCCTGAGCGAGCCCCACCCAGGATTAGGGCTGACGCCTCATCGGGGTGCAACATGGCATTCATGCCTGCCGCCCGGCGCGTAACAATATGAAATACATGTGGCTTGTCCCTTGACGGCGCTAGCGGCGCAATTGGCCCGCAGCGCCTTCAAGGGCTGGACAAGTGTACAGAGCCATGCAGTGTGAAATTGCGGCAGATGATCTGCCGATCGAAGCATTGTAACGCATCATTATCTCCTATCCGTCCAACCCGACGGCAGTTTGATTTCAATGTGTTGGCAGGTCTCCTGACTCGCGGTTCGCAGCCATCTGTTTCGCCTTCCCGGACAAGTCCAGTGGCATTTGAAACAGCGGCTCACCGCTCACAGTTGCGGGGGCAGTCCCGGTTCGCAGACCCCGGATTGGGTCATCTGCATCCGTGTTCCCTTTTCATTCAACCCATCGCATCCGCAATGGGCCAAAACCAACGCTTTGACATAAGCTCTTAAGGTAGCATTTTGCAAGCGCAGTTATTTGCGCCGTGAATCGCGTTGCTGACGTTTCCTGCCCCACCAGACAGAAATGCGGCGCAATCTGCGTCGAATATAGGAAACGTCGTAAGATAGAATCATCAGGCCGACCGGAATCATCCAGAAACCGACGACGGGCAGAAATCCGACAAGCCCGAACAACACGAACGCGCCGCCCAGTGACATGCGCGCCAACATCGATTGCGGCAGATTGAATGATTTACCTGCAAATTTTATCGAAGCCACAATGCACCATTTGATTGCTGATGTGAGTTGGCCACAAATAAGGGCTAATCACGTCCACAGTAAGGACTAATCCGCCACAGCTGCCTAAAAGTTACAAGAAAGCAGATAGAAAAGGTATTTTACCGGCAATCGGGTCTTGGCAACGCCTCATTCGTTTTGTATAGACGCTCACCACTGATCCCCGATAGCTCAGTTGGTAGAGCAGGTGACTGTTAATCACCTTGTCGTTGGTTCGAGTCCGACTCGGGGAGCCAATTCAAACCCGCCGTTGCGTCAAGCACGGCGGGTTTTTTGCATTCAGACCCACTATTCCGTGAAAGTTATTCACGATGGCGATCGATTTGTCTCCCACGGGAACGATTTGTCTCCCACGGGTCAGGATGCTTCACATTAGGATTTCAAACTTCTAGGATGAGCTCTCTTCAATCGGGTGGGACATAAAAATGAGTATGAATGCAATTGGAGCCGGCAAGACAGCGGTCATTACCGGAGGCGCGGCTGGTATCGGTCTGGCTGCGGCACAGCGTTTTGCCAAGAACGGAATGAATATCGTTCTCGTTGATGTGCGCGCGGAACTCTTTCAGGCTGCTGAAGATTCGCTTCGCGCCAGTGGCGCTGCCAACGTTATGACACGCCAGGTTGATGTCTCGAATCTGGCGGCAGTGAAGAGGCTTGAAGCTGCAATCGTTGATCGTTTCGGCGGTGTGGACGTTTTGATGTGCAATGCAGGAACCCAACCAGGCAGCGATATTTTTGATACTACGAAAACGTGGAATCAGGTTCTGTCAGTCAATCTTGGCGGTGTGGTGAATTTTTGCCAGACCTTTGTACCGGGCATGATGTCCACCGGGCAAGCTGGCCTGGTCATCAACACAGGGTCCAAGCAAGGCATAACAACGCCCCCAGGCGACCCGGCCTACAATGTTTCGAAAGCGGGCGTGAAGGTCTTTACCGAAGCTCTGCAACATCATTTGAGAGAGAGCGGATCCAAGGTGACAGCACATCTGCTTGTTCCCGGCTTTGTGTTCACTGATTTGACACGGCATGGCCGAACCGAGCAGCCAGCGGGCGCATGGACGCCTGAACAGACCGCTGACTTCCTGATCGAAAGCCTAAAGAAAGATGATTTCTATATCATCTGCCCTGACAATGATGTCAGCCGGGCTATGGATGAAAAGCGGATGGCCTGGGCGATGGGCGATATCATCGAAAACCGGCCGCCACTGTCGCGCTGGCACAAGGATTGGACCGGTCCCTTTGACAAATTCTCCAAAGGAGAATGATTCGGGTTTGCTGTTCCAACTATCAAGATAGCGGCCATGCGAGCACAGCTTCAGTAATGCCGCGAATTTTGACCGCAATGTTCAATCGGCAAAGCAAAGCCGAGGGAGCCCACATGAATGGGCTCCCTCATGAGTAAACTATATATTACAGTGACCTATCACTTCAACTTGGTCATCCGCAGATAGGGAAGCACAGTTTTGAAGTCACCAAACTTGGTTTTGGCGTCTGCGTCGTTGAGAGCTGTCGGGATCACCACGTCATCGCCGATATTCCAGTTCGCTGGCGTCGCCACGCCTCTGCTGGCTGCTGTCTGAAGACCATCCAGCGCGCGCAGGACTTCTGCAAAATTGCGACCCACATTCATTGGATAAGTCATGGACAGCTTCAACTTCTTGTCAGGCCCGATGATAAAGACAGCGCGCACAGTCTGGCTGTCATTCGGCGTGCGGCCATCTGGCAGATAGGCATCAGCCGGCAACATGTCGAAAGCCTTTGAAACAGCCAGGCCTTCATCTGCAATGATTGGAAAACCGGCAGGCGCGCCGCCGACTTTTTCGATGTCACCCTTCCACTTTTTGTGATCTTCGACACCATCGACGGAAACACCGATGACCTTTGTGCCACGTTTGGCCCATTCATCGGCCAGCTGAGCGACTGCTCCGAACTCTGTTGTGCAGACGGGTGTAAAGTCCTTTGGATGCGAAAACAGGATCGCCCAACTGTCACCAATCCAGTCATGCAGGCCGAAGGTGCCCTGATCTGTTTCAACAGTCAGGTCGGGAACAATATCATTAATGCGCAGACTCATAGCAGCGCTCCTTTTTTGAAATTAATACCCATCTCTCTAGTCGGCTCTTCCTGAGTCGATAGTCTGAGCGTGCGGATTTTATGCTTGGTGAGGTGGAAATGGCAAGAATTGCCGTGACGAGTTTGCCGGCGGACCGGTCCAAGTGGTCGATTAGCGCATTTCAGCAGGCAAGTGCGCGCACGAACGCCATCGGGCAACTTTTCCTCCAGATACCCGCTATCTACGCGGACCCATCTTAATGTCTGCGTCCGCTCCGATATCGGCTGCTGTCTTTTGAACCCATTGGGCCCATTGTGCATAAGCTTCATCGCTGACGCGGTAGGCAGGTGCGGTGATGGACACGCCCCCCAGAAGCAAACCCGCCTGATCCTTGATGGGAGCGGCTGCACAGCGAATGCCCGCTTCATGCTCTTCTGCATCAATGGCATAGCCACGCGCGATCGTCGCAGCGCGGTCCTGACGAAGATCTTCCACATTCATGATGGTATTTTCAGTAAAGCGTTGGAAATTCAGAGCGTTGGCGAGCGTTTCGAAGGCTTCATCTGAAAGTCCGGACAAGATCGCCTTGCCAACGCCGGTACAATAAACTGGCGCTGAACGCCCGATTTGCGAATGCATGCGAAGACTTTGTTGTGCTTCAAACTTGTCTAGGTAGACAACCTGATCACCCTGCAGAATTGCAAGGTGAACGGTTTCTCCTGCCAGTTCATTCAATGCGCGGATATGCGGTTGTGCGATCCCCCGAAGCTCATTGTCGGCCCAGGCTTGAGACGCCAGTTGCAGCAGTCTTGGTCCCAGCGAATACACATGCGTCTCCGGGCTCATTGCTATGAACCCCTCTTCCAACAAATTTGATATGTTTCTGTGGAGAGTTCCACGTGGTTGATCGACCTGCTTCAATAAATCTGTGAAGCGTAGAGGGTTCCTGGAATTTGCAATTGCGGTAACCACATCCAATGCTTTGCCGAGCGTGCCCGTCCCGCTCCCTGAAGACCCTGCAGAATGCTGTTTGGACAGACGGGCCTTTGCGCTGTTATCAACGTCAAATTTCACTTCCGTGTTCTGATCTGCATTGATGCCCGTCATAAACACTCCGCCTCCCAACGTGAATTCAAAAGTCAGTGCGGTGGTTTTTCCCGCTGGTGACGCAGTGCATGCATCAACTGAAAATGCGCCACTTCAACTCTGAACAAGCCCAATAGTGTGATCAGTTTTAAACTTGACAGAAAGGCAGGAATAGCCATTTTATTCTAAATAGTCAAATCCTGTTCCATATAATGGAATTCGTAACATGCAAAATCTTATGTCTTTCGGTGCGTTATGTTGACGTGCACAGCATCCTTTTTTGGGATTAGTACCGTGGGGTATCGAGAGGAAAGCAATCGAAATAATTATTGGATACAGGCATCCCTTCGTATTCGATTTTGCGGGCAAGGTTTCGAGAAATCGAAGCTGATGGACGGAGTTTTATATTGAAATCGATTGCCAAGCTTACATATGCGACTGTCCCGCTCGTGCTTATTCCATCTGTCGCCACCGCGTGCGATGGAGACATCGATTTAGATGATTTGTACCCAAGCGCAGAAAAGAGCTTTGATGCTGCTGTCGAAGCTTTCAATGATAAATTGCGAGCCTGCGTCATGCAGATCGACCATCTTCGCTCAACAACGCCGCGACTGCTACGCAATCCCGGTCTTTATCTCACCATCAACAAAATGGATTCATTGTGAGCCAGCCAGATAATACCCAACCGGATATGATTGCGATCGATTGGGGGACTACCAATTGCCGTGCATCACTGCTGGCTGCAGATGGAACAGAACTCGACACCAGGCGCGCACCGGAAGGTGCCGGTGGTTTGAAGGCATCAGAGTTTGAAGCGGTGTTTGAACGGCTGGTTGCGGGCTGGCCCGATTTGCCGGTCTGGATCTGCGGTATGGCAGGCTCACGACAGGGATGGCTGGAAGCGCCCTATTTATCCTGTCCTGCAAAACTCTCTGATCTTGGTTCCCAGATCAGCCGCATTGAGACAAAATCTGGGCGCATCGTTCGGTTGGTTCCCGGACTTCTGTATCGCGATGCCCGGGATAATTGCGATATCATGCGCGGTGAAGAAACGCAGATTGCGGGTCTTCTGGCCAGGCAGGACGATTTTTCCGGCCTCGCCATACTGCCCGGCACGCACTCCAAGTGGGTGGATATTCAAGACGGTAAGGTGAACCGGTTCCAGACGTTCTTGACCGGAGAACTCTACTCACTGCTGGCAACGGCTTCTATTCTGCGTCATTCGGTTTCGGCACACAGTTCCGATATTGCGCCCGATGATCCCGCATTTCTGGCGGGCTTGTCCGATGTGATCAGCGGCCGTGTACCATTGGTATCGGGCCTGTTTCAGATCAGAACCCAAGACGTTCTGAATGGCGCATCAAAAGAAGATAGCGCAGCCCGCCTGTCGGGTCTGATGATCGGCGGCGAGTTTGCAGCGGCGAAATCCAGCGGATGGCTGGACACAGTCGAGGACTGCTACATCATTGGTGGGCGTGGCCTCACGCCACTTTATGCCAAGGCCTGCGAGTTGGTAGAGCTTGAATCGAAGTCCCTGTTTGGACTGGATGCCAGCACGCAGGGTCTTTGGTATTTCGCACACCAACAAAAGCTTGCTGCGGATTAACCGCGAGGAAAACATTCATGAACTGGCTGACCGAACTGAAAAACCACCGTGGGATTATCGCAATTTTGCGGGGCGTGCGCCCGGACGAAGTCGAGGCTATTGCAGAAGAGCTCATCGCTGCAGGAATCACACTGATAGAAGTGCCGCTCAACTCGCCCGATCCTTTTGACAGCATAGCCCGTTTGGTGAAGCTGGCCGATGGACGTGCACTTGTGGGTGCGGGAACGGTTTTGACAGTGGAAGCCGTGGAGCGCCTTGCAAAACTTGGATCGCAATTGGTGATTTCACCCAATACCAACACAGATGTCATTCGCCGGACGCGGGAACTGGACATGTTTTCCATGCCGGGTGTGTTCACGGCGACGGATGCCTTCAATGCGCTGGATGCCGGCGCGCAAGTGCTCAAATTCTTTCCTGCAGATATTCTTGGCGCGTCCGGCATTGCCGGCATCAAGGCGGTCCTTCCATCTGGAACTGAAACTGCGGCAGTGGGCGGCGTCGGTGAAAACTCTTTTGCTGAATATCGCGCCAAAGGGATTCAGAATTTCGGGATCGGCAGTACGCTCTACAAGCCCGGACGCAGTGTTGGGGACATCGGACAGATCGCCAGAAAGCTGGTGACGGCGTTTGATGCGGCCGGCTAAGCCTTGCAAGCGATTGGAGATTGGATCCGGACTCTAGTCGTATTGAGCTATATGAAATTCCAGTAAATTGATGATGATCCGATACCGGTTGATTGACGTATAGCGTCTTAGTAAATCAGGTTAACAGATCATATGAACAATGCCGAAAACACCGTCGCAGAATCGGTGGATACAAAATCCGGGAAATCAGATGCGCCCAGCCTTGTCTGGTTTCGCAATGATTTGCGTGTCGCCGACAATCCGGCCCTGAAGGCTGCAACCGACCGCAAGGGGCCGGTGATTTGTCTGTACATTCTGGAAACTGGTGGCCGCCAAATTGGTGGCGCGTCAAAATGGTGGCTCAATCAAAGCCTCACTGATCTGTCCAAATCCATAGAAAAGCTTGGTGGAATGCTGATCCTCCGAAAAGGGAATGCTCTATCAATTCTTCAACAGATTGTAGAAAAAACGGGTGCTGGCGCTGTTTTCTGGAACCGACGTTACGACAAGCCGGGCATGCAGACTGACACTGACGTCAAGCACCATCTGAAAGACGGCGGCCTGACTGTCGAGAGCTTCAAGGCGAATTTGCTGTTTGAGCCTTGGGAGGTCAAGAACAAGAGTGACGGCTATTACAAGGTCTACACCCCTTTCAAGCGCGCCTGCCTGTACATGGGTGTGGACAGAGGCCCCTACCCGGCACCGGAAGCAATTTCCAGTTATGATGAGGCCGTCGAATCTGAATCGCTGTCAGACTGGCAACTGCATCCGGTTGATCCAGACTGGTCAGAGCCGATAGCGCAAACATGGTCGGTCGGCGAGGTCGGAGCCAAAGATCGTCTGGAAGCCTTTCTTCATGATGGTGGCATCATTGGCTATCAAACTGACCGAAATCTGCCTGCCAAGAAGGGCGGGACCTCGCGTCTGTCGCCGCATTTGGCCTTTGGTGAAATAAGTCCCTATCAAATATGGGCGGCGGCAACTGCGCCCGATTTGGAAGTGCCTTCCCAGGATCAGGAGACATTTTTGTCCGAAATCCTGTGGCGCGAATTTTCCTACATGTTGCTGTATTTCAACGCGGACCTTCGCAAGAAGAATTTTCAAGCCAGATTTGATGCCTTTGTCTGGAGCGGCAAAGTCGATTTGTTGCCAAGCTGGCAAATGGGCAAGACCGGATATCCGATGGTTGATGCGGGCATGCGGCAATTGTGGCACACTGGATGGATGCACAATCGAGTTCGGATGATTGTCGGCTCGTTTCTGGTCAAGCATTTGTTGCTGGATTGGCGGCATGGCGAGGAATGGTTCTGGGACACGCTTGTGGATGCCGATCTGGCGAATAACGCAGCAAGCTGGCAGTGGATTGCGGGATCAGGTGCCGATGCCACACCCTATTTCCGAATCTTCAACCCGATGACGCAGGGCAAGAAATTTGATCCGGAGGGAGCTTATATCCGTAAATATGTTCCTGAATTGAAAGACCTTCCGGATAAATATCTCAACGCACCATGGGAGGCACCGGACAATGTGTTGAAAGACGCTGGTATTGAACTGGGCAAGACCTATCCCAAACCGATTGTCGATCACTCCGTCGCGCGTGGGAAAGCTCTCTCGGCATTTGCGAAAACCAAACAAGACGCTTAGGCAAATTTGCCGGAAAATTGGAAAAACTTTATGAAAATCGCTGTTATTGGCTCTGGCATTTCTGGCAATTCTGCCGCCTGGGCTCTTTATCCCAAACATCAGGTCACGCTCTATGAACGGCGCGGCAGAACCGGTGGTCACAGTGCCACGGTTGATGTGGACTATGATGGTGAAACAATCAGCGTGGATACGGGCTTCATTGTCTATAATGGTTTGAATTACCCCAATCTGACGAATCTGTTTGATCACCTTGGCGTTGAAACCGAAGCCAGTGACATGAGCTTTTCGTTCAGTCGGCGCGGCGGCTCTGAATGGAGTGGAAATATTCCGAGGGGCATTTTTGCCCAGAAGCGAAACCTGTTTTCACCCAGCTTTCTGTGGATGCTGAAGGAAATTTTTCGCTTTAACCGCCAATGTCTCGATGATCTGGCGACGAACAAGCTTTCCGGGATATCTTTGGGAAACTATCTCGACAAACGAAAATTCTCCCGGAGATTCCGCAATGAGTATCTGGTGCCGATGGGCTCGGCAATCTGGTCCACGCCAGCTGCTGAAATGCTGGCATTTCCAGTGGAGAGTTTTGCGAATTTTTTCAACAATCACCGGCTGTTGCATTTTGAACGACCGAACTGGCGCACTGTGACGGGTGGCAGCAGAAATTACGTTGAAAAACTGGTGGCTCCACTGCAATCCAATATCCGTTTGAATTGCGAAGTTGTGTCGGTGGTTCGGCAGGCCGATGGTGTGGTCGTTTCTGACAGTCAGGGTGGAATCGAAACCTATGATCAAGTGGTGATGGCTGGACACAGCGACCAAATTCTGAAGAGCCTTGATGATCCCTCTGGCGAGGAAACAGAGATTTTGTCCCGGGTGCGGTTCAAGCCCAACACGGTCTATCTGCATCGCGATCCTTCGCTCATGCCGCGCAACAAGGGTGCCTGGGCGGCATGGAACTATCTCAGTGACGGTGAGCCGGAAGATCCCGATGTATCTGTCACCTACTGGATGAACAAATTGCAGGGCATTGATGAGAAGAAGCCTCTTTTCGTCAGCCTGAACCCTGTTCGGAAGCCTGCTGACGATCTTGTGTTCGGCGTTTATGAGTATGATCATCCACAATATGACAGCTCTGCACTGGCGGCGCAGAAGGAACTGGACAGCATTCAGGGTGTCAACCGGACATGGTTCTGCGGCGCCTGGACGGGTTACGGCTTTCATGAAGATGGGTTGTCGTCGGGTTTGCGTGTTGCCGAAAAGCTTGGCGGCGTCATTCCGTGGCGGCCAGTCGCGGCAAATGACGAACACGCCTTTGTCGAGGCTGCCGAGTAGATGATCAAGGCAGCAACGGTTTCCAGCAGTGCACTTTATGACGGTAAGGTCATGCACGCCCGGTTAAAGCCGATGGGACACAGATTTGAATATCGTGTCTACGCGCTGCTGATTGATCTTGATCACATTCCAGCCGCGGCACAGAGCCCGGTCTTTTCCCATAACCGTTTCAACCTGTTGAGCTTTTTCGACAAGGATCATGGCCCTCGTGATGGCAGTTCCCTGCGGGCATATGTTGACCGACTGCTGCTTGATGCCGGTGAAAAACCGGCCCATTCAGTCAAACTGCTTTGCTATCCCCGCATTCTTGGCTGGGTCTTCAATCCGCTGTCGGTTTACTATTGTCATGACCCAGAGGGCATTTTGACGGCGATCATTTATGAGGTGCGCAACACGTTTGGTGAGCACCATACCTATGTCGCGCCCATTCGTGATGGTGAAATGCACAATGGCCTTGTGCGTCAGGAACGAGACAAGCTGTTTTACGTCTCTCCCTTCATCAAAATGGACATGCGTTATCGGTTTCGGCTGAACCGGCCCGATGAAAAGCTGCTTTTGCGGATTCTGGAGTGCGACAGCGAAGGCCCATTGCTGTCGGCAACCTTCAGCGGCAAACGCTTTCCACTTTCCACAGCAACTTTGTTACGTGCGTTCTTTCAGGTTCCCTTTCAAACGTTGAAAATTGTTGGCGGCATTCATTGGGAAGCGCTTAGATTATGGATCAAGGGGGCCAGATTCCATCGCCGTCCGAAGCGTCCAGAGCCTGTCTCTTATGGTGATCTGCAAAAGCCAATTGATGTTTCAGGACAGTAGCAATGTCTCACTTGAGATTTTTGCAGGCTTGATGCTAAACTTTCCTGCGCATTTGATACAGGAACGATCGAGCCTATGACCATTTCCGCAACCTATAACTCAGCCATTCTGGTCACGCCTGAGAATGTCAAAGCTGAAACAGCATCTCTGCCGCGCATCATGCGTGCCGCTGTTCAGTTTGCGACAGGACTGGAAGCCGGTTCATTGACGTTTCACATGCCCCAAGGTGAAACCTATCGGGTCGTGGGTGGGCAACCCGGCCCCGAAGCTGATCTTGTCATTCATGATTACAATTTTGCGTCACGGTTGTTCAAACGCGGCGAGATTGGTGTCGCGGAAGGCTATATGGCCGAGGAATGGAGCAGTCCTGACGTCACCAGATTTCTGGAGTTGTTCTGCGTTAATCAGGGCCTAATCTCGAAAGCCATCGAGAACCGGCGCGGCGTGAAATTGTTCCTGAAGCTGCGGTCCTGGTTGAACCGGAACACGAAGCGTGGATCGCGCAAGAATATTTCGGCGCATTATGATCTGGGCAATGCCTTTTACCGCCAGTGGCTTGATCCGACGATGACATATTCATCCGCCGTTTTTGAAAGCGGCCAGGAAGATTTGTCGACGGCACAAACACAGAAATACCGCACACTGGCAACGCAGGCCGGATTTCAATCGGACGATAGCGTGCTTGAAATTGGCTGCGGCTGGGGTGGCTTCGCCGAATTTGCCGCGAAGGAAATTGGTTGCAACGTTACGGCCTTGACCATTTCGCAGGAGCAGTTCGAGTTTGCAAAAGAGCGTGTTTTCAATGCCGGATTGAGCGAGAAGGTAACCATAAAATTTCAGGACTACCGGGATGAGGTCGGCCAGTATGACCGGATTGCTTCGATCGAGATGTTTGAAGCGGTCGGTGAAGAATATTGGCCGGTGTTTTTCGACCGGATGAAGGCTTGTCTGAAGCCCGGCGGCACCGCTGGTTTACAGATCATAACGATTCAAGACCGGTTCTTTGATACATACCGCACGGAAATGGATTTCATCCGGCGTTACATCTTCCCCGGTGGCATGCTTCCCTCACCTCTCATTCTGAAATCTCTTGGCGATCAGGCGGATTTGCATCTGGTTTCTGAGCGCGTGTTCGGACAGGATTATGCAAAGACGTTGCAGATCTGGCGCGAACGGTTTGAAGAAGCGTGGCCAAACATCAAGCCGCTCGGATTTGACCAGCGTTTCAAGCAACTGTGGGGCTATTATCTGCATTATTGCGAAGCCGGGTTCCGTTCTGAAAACATCGATGTTCGCCAACTTGTATTTGCGCGCAAATAGAGCCTTTCACGATGATACGGAACCATTTGACCGGATTTGCGTGTTTGCTGGCAAGGCACAGGCCACGCCGTGGTCTTTATGACCACAAGTGGGCTGTAACGATGCCCAGCGAGCGCGCAAATCCGGCCTTCGGTGCCCCGGAACAAGCCCCCCAGCTGCGTTAGCCAGCTTGCCCGATGCACCGCCCCAGACACTTTCGGGCGCTGCTCTGACTGCCTGACTGGATGAACTGTTTCGGGGCATCAAATGATTCCGTATCATCGTGAAAGGCTCTAGCGGGTGACAGATCCAAAAGGCTTGCGCTGGAGCCAGATTGTTGTTTACGGGCTTCCAGCCATTCCGATTTCGGTGCTAACGCTTCCGTTCTTTATTTTCATACCGACATTCTACACAAAAACCCTTGGGCTCGACCTGGCACTGGTCGGCATTGTGCTGTCAGCCATCAGACTGTTTGATGCGGTGAATGACCCCTTCATCGGCTGGATGAGTGACCGGATTCGACCGACGTTCGGGCGGCGGAGAAGCTGGTTTCTGGCCGGTATACCGCTGACAATTCTCGGGACATGGATGATCTTTGTTCCGGGCAATGCTCCATCGATCCATTATCTCGCAATCTGGGGGCTCGTCCTGTCAATCGGCTGGAGTATGGTCCAGTTACCCTATGCCGCCTGGGGGGCAGAACTGAGCGGCAATTATCAGATGCGGTCCCGGCTCAGCGGCGCGCGTGAAGGGCTGGTTGTTGTCGGCACGTTGATTGCCATTGTCCTGCCAATCGTGGCATCCGGCTCTCAAGAGATCGATGCATCGGGCCTGTTTGCTCTCGCTGTATTTGTCTGTCTGGCTCTGCCGCTGACAGCAACCATGACCGTCTGGATGGTTCCAGAACCGAAAGAGCACAGCCGTCAAAGCATCGGCTTTGCGGATGGTATGCGGTTTCTGCGCAAGAACACCGTCTTTATGCGGCTGCTTTTATCGTTCTTCATCAACGGTCTGGCAAATGGTTTGCCTGCGACACTGTTTCTGCTGTTTGTTGGAAATGTTCTCAACGCGCCATCGGCGCAAGGGCCATTGCTCATCACCTACTTTCTATGTGGCATTATTGGTGTGCCGATCTGGTTGAAAATCTCTGCCAGGCTCGGAAAGCACCGCACCTGGTGTGTTGCAATGCTGCTGGCTCTACCGGTCTTTCTGCTCGTTCTGTTGCTGGGTGAAGGCGATGTGTGGTGGTTTGGGATCATATGCATACTGACCGGATTGACCCTTGGGGCTGATCTGACATTGCCCGCCTCGATTCAGGCAGATGTCATCGATCTGGATACGGCCGAGACCGGCGAGCAGCGCAGTGGCCTCTATTTTGCCTTCTGGGGCCTCGCCACTAAAGCGTCATTGGCTCTCGGCGTCGGACTGGCCTTCCCATTACTGTCATGGGCTGGATTCGATGCGCAGACGGACAATACATCCTCGGCACTGTTTACGCTGGCACTTCTATATGGTGGCCTGCCCGTGCTTTTGAAAGCATTGGCGATTGGTCTGATGTGGAACTTTCCGCTTGATGAGGCCCGACAGATCGAACTCAGGACGAAAATCGAAGCTTAACAGCAGTCGCGTTTGGCAAGCGTAGCTCTGGCTACTTCTTGCCCCAACCGGTGGCACGCTTAGTGATCCAGAAATACACCGGATATGGCAACAAATTGAGCAGCTTGAGGCCCCAGGTAAACCGCTTCGGAAATGTGATTTCAAACCCGCTTGATGACAAACCATCGACAAGCCTGCTCGCTGCATCCTCGACTTGCATCAAGAATGGCATGGGAAACGGGTTTGATTGTGTTGCCGGCGTGTCAATGAAGCCGGGATGCACCACCTGAATATGAATGTTAATCAGATCAAGATCGAATTTCAGGCTCTCAGCCATATTTGTCAGACCAGCCTTGGTTGCGCCATAGGCGGCTGATGTGGGCAAGCCGCCAAAACCAGCGACAGACGATACAATTGCAATCTGTCCACGCCCAGCATCGCGCATGTGATTCAGACATGGCACAAGGCAATTGGTCACCCCATTCAGATTGACTGCAAAGGTCTTGTCAAAATCGGCCAGTTTCAATTCACTGGCTCGCAACGGCAGATAGACCCCTGCATTGAGAATGAGCAGCGCAATCCCGCCATGGCTGGAAACAAGGTTTTCTGCAATGTCTGACATTCTTGCTTGATCGGTGACATCGCCGGGCGTGGGAATGACTTGGCCCGAGAGCGACTTGCATTCATCCGCCAAGGCCTGCAAATCATCCTCACTGCGGGCAGTGACGGCGACGGTCCAGCCGGAGGCTGCCAGGTTTTTGGCGACATGATAGCCCAAGCCACTGCTGGCTCCGGTAATCCATGCAACACCATCAGAAGGTTTGGCGCGATATTGGGACATGATGTCCTTCATGTTGAAGAGCGCAAGGCGCCGGAAAATGACCTAAACGCGGATGAACGGCGCGATAAACCGGCCCAAAGGACCGGTGAGGCGCAAGGGCGCATCCGTCACGGCAAAACAGATGCAGTCTTCATCCCTGCCAGCAATCGGCCGGTGATCAACTGTGCCGTCGGCAACGGATATCTGCCCTTTCTTAAAATGCCCGGTGCCGTCGCTAAACGCGCCCTGCAGCACCAGAGTAATTTCCGTACCATGATGGGTGTGGTGGGGCACGCCCTGCCCCGCCGGAAGCCGGAAGAGAGTGGCCTTGCAGCCATCGAATTTCCCAAGCTGAACTTCATCAATCCCGGCGAACCGGTTTCGTTTCCAGGGGATATCCGCGATGGTCGACCCGATAAAATGGCGCAACGCATCCGGTGTGGCGTCCGGAGTTTCTGCTTTGCCCGAGATGTCCGGAAGTGCCTGCGAGGCCAGGATGCGCGCCAGCATGGCATCGCGATCAGACAATGCGACTGGCTCTATGTCAGCCAGTTCAATGCCGGCCAGCGCTTCAAGGTTTGCAACCCATTCCCGGTTTGACTGGTTCATCTCCAGATGTGATGCCAGCAAAACCTGAATTGGTGTTGGCAATGTTCCGGAAACGAATTCCGCCATCAATGCGTCAATGGCGTCGGCTTGTTCGAGCATGTCTGACTAATCCCAAAGCTGTCTATTGCAGTCGTAATGGCTTCCACCGCCAAATCAACCACACATTTTTGTTTTTCTCTATGGTGTTACGCCGCTTCTGCTCCAGTGGATCACTTGTCTGTGCAACGGATACCGGGAACGTGCGTGTTTGTGTGTTGCTGTCACGAAAACAGCATGCTGAAGGCCAGTACGCAATGACGTACATCCGCAATTGTATTCCAATATTTTTTAGAAAAACAGCACATGCTTCCTGCTCTCGCCATTGTCCCGGTACAGCAAAAGGGCGATATAAAGGTGGAAGAGCCATTATAGAAGAATTAGCCCGTGTTTAAAAATGTTCTGGAAGCTATCGGCAATACGCCCCTCATTCGCCTCAACAAGGTATCGGAGGACACGGGGTGCGAAATCTATGGAAAAGCAGAATTCCTGAACCCCGGCCAGTCGGTCAAGGATCGGGCAGCGCTGTTTATCATCAGGGATGCTGTGGCCAGCGGTGCATTGAGGCCAGGCGGAACCATTGTTGAAGGGACCGCAGGCAATACCGGCATTGGCTTGTCCATGGTGGCCAACGCGATGGGGTTCAAATCAGTCATCGTCATTCCTGAAACCCAGTCGCAGGAAAAAAAGGACGCTTTGCGGCTGATGGGAGCGCAATTGGTCGAAGTCCCTGCGGTGCCTTACAAGAATCCGAATAATTACGTGAAAATATCCGGACGTCTGGCCGAACAGATTGCAGCATCTGATCCAAATGGCGCGGTCTGGGCCAATCAGTTTGATAATGTGGCCAATCGTCAGGCCCATATTGAAACCACTGGTCCTGAGATATGGCGTCAGACCGATGGCAAGGTCGATGGCTTCATCTGCTCTGTCGGATCCGGCGGGACATTGGCTGGCGTCGGAATGGCACTGAAAGAGAAGAATTCGGACATCAAAATCGGATTGGCAGATCCATTTGGCTCAGCGATGTTCAAATTTTACACCGAGGGTGAGTTCGGCGCCACAGGGTCTTCCATCACCGAAGGCATCGGACAAGGCCGGGAAACCGCCAATCTGGTTGGAGCACCCGTCGATCTGGCTTATCAGATTTCTGACACCGACGCGCTCAATCAGGTTTTTCATCTGTTGGAGCATGAAGGGCTGGTGCTTGGTGGTTCGTCCGGAATTAATGTTGAAGGGGCGGTCCGCATGGCAAGGGAATTGGGCCCGGGCCATACAATCGTGACGGTTCTGTGCGATTATGGCAACCGCTATCAATCCAAATTGTTCAACCCGGAATTCCTGCGCTCCAAAGATTTGCCGGTTCCCGCGTGGCTGGAAAGAACAACGAGCATCAAACCTCCATTCGTTGAGACTCCAGCATGAGTTATTCTGTCAAAAAACTGTTTCTGGATGATTCCTATCTTGCCACATGCTCAGCTTCCGTTGTGGATGTGAATGATCGTGGCGGCATCATTCTGGATCAAACCGTATTTTACGCCACCAGTGGCGGACAGCCAGGTGACACTGGAACTCTGATTTTGGCGGATGGATCCTCCATCGAGATTGCAACAAGTGTTTGCGGCGCTGACAAGGACGAACTTATTCTCGTACCGGCGTCAACAGAGAAGCTGCCGAAAGTCGGCGAGACGGTTACCGTTCAGCTCGATTGGAACCGTCGGCATAAATTGATGCGCATGCATACGGCGCTGCATCTCCTGTGTGCTTCTATTCCATTTCCCGTGACCGGAGGGCAGATTGGTGAGTCGGAAAGCCGACTGGATTTCAACATGCCGGAAAACCCCGATCGCGAGACCCTCACCGCGCATCTGAACAGGCTTGTTCAGGAAGATCACCCGGTCTCTGATCGCTGGATTGATGATCTTGCGTTGGAGGCACAGCCCGAATTGATCCGAACCATGTCTGTGAAGCCACCGATGGGCACAGGCAAGGTGCGCCTTGTATCCATTGGCGAAGATGATGCTGTGGACTTGCAGCCCTGTGGCGGCACTCATGTGCGTTCCACATTGGAGATTGGACCACTGGACATATACAAGGTGGAAAACAAGGGAAAGCAGAACAGGCGTGTCCGCGTGCGTCTTTCAGAGGGCTGAAACATATGACAAATTCCAAAAATTTGGTGTCAGCCGACTGGCTATCCCAACATCTGGATGACGATTACGTAAAAGTCATTGATGGGTCATGGTATTTGCCTCAACAGAGCCGTGATGCCATCGCTGAATATAAAGCGGGACATATACCAGGTGCTGTGTTTTTTGATCTTGATAAAAACTCCGATCACGCCAGTGACTTGCCTCATATGATGCCCTCAGCTGAAGATTTTGCCGAGGCTATTGGCGCGCTTGGCATATCCAATTCAGATCATGTTGTTGTCTATGATGGCTTGGGCTTCATGTCGGCACCGCGCATCTGGTGGATGTTCAAAACCTTCGGCCATGACAAAGTATCGGTCCTGGATGGTGGTATGCCCGCATGGACCGCAATCAATGGCCCTGTCGAAGACAAGGTGCCGGCTGTCACCGCCACACATTATCAAGCCGTGCTGAATGCAGATTGCGTGTCCATTCGCTCAGAGATCCTTGCTTATACTCAGAAGGGCGGCCGGCAAATTGTCGATGCACGAAGCGCAGAGCGTTTTTCTGGACGCGCACCAGAGCCACGAGAAGGCCTGCAAAGCGGGCATATGCCAACGGCGAAAAATATACCTTTTCAAAAGCTTGTTGGACGTAATGGACTTTTTGAATCAGGTTCGAAATTGCAGCAGGTGTTTGAGGATGCCGGCATTGATCTGTCTCGTCCCATTGTGACCTCTTGCGGGTCCGGGGTGACAGCGGCGATTCTGACCCTGGGTCTTAGGGAACTGGGCCATGAAGACACAAAGCTGTATGATGGCTCGTGGGCTGAATGGGCATCGCACCCTGATACATCGGACAAGATCATCCGATAAATCTTTGCAAGAACGCATCATGAAGAGGTGTTATCGCACTATCGTGCGCTCCCCCCGGTACAGATCTTGCTCTACATAAATTTCAAAACAAATCCTGACTCCGCTTGAAAGTGACAGTGTCTTGTAGCCGGTAGATTTCGGTCTTAGACCGTCTACATGGCCAGAACCAATCTAAAATTCGACCTCGAGACTGCATAGAGCGTCTATCGGCTTGACAGACTCAGTCTCTCTCGCTTTACTGACTTTATCGATAAAGGGAGGCTATTGACCTCACCAACAATAATTCCGGAGTCAGTCCTGTGTCCTCTATAGATGCTGTCGTTGATGAAATGCGCGCTACATTCTTCTGTGCATTGATCTCAGATGTTCTTGACGATCTGGGCCATATGTCTCAGGCGCTGGAGCCGCGAATTCGGCCCCTCGATGAAGCGCTTAAACTCGTCGGTCGCGCCAGAACGATGCTGTACACAGATGTGTATGTGCGGCCAGGTCCGGATGAGAACCACTACGAACATGAAATCAGTCTGGTCGATGACCTCAAACCGGGCGACGTTATCGTGGCAGCCTGTGGGAAGTCAGGACGTATTGCGCCCTGGGGCGGACTGCTCAGTACTGCCGCAACCATTCGGGGCGCTTCTGGAGCTATTATGGACGGATTTGTGCGCGATATTCGCCATGTGCGTGAGCTCAAATTTCCGGTCTATTCAGGTGGTATTGCGCCGCTGGACAGCAGCGGCCGTGGAAAGGTCATCGAAACAGATGTTCCAGTCGAATGCGCAGGTGTTCTGGTTCATCCAGGTGACATCATTTTCGGTGATGCGGATGGCTGTATTGTCATTCCAAAAGCGCTTGAAATGGCTGTTCTTGAAGCAGGACGCGAAAAGCTGAAAGCCGAAAACAAGACATTAGACGCACTGAAGGCCGGGAAAAAACTGGTCGACGTCTACAACGAATTCGGTGTGTTGTAATATGCAGGAAAAGGTCGCCCCCACCAAAACCGGCCCGGGTCTGATCCGCAAATTTTTTCAGTTGGATGGTGCATCGATCGCACTGGTATTTGTGCTGCTGATTCTGATTTTCATGATTACAGCGCCGAAAGCGTTTCTTGGCTATCGGGTTTATATGAGCTTCATGGCGACGGTTCCGCCGCCTTTGATCATCGCTCTTGGTGTGACATTGGTGGCTGTTGCCGGAGAGATGGATTTGTCATTTCCGTCGATCGTTGCGGCGGCCAGTTTCGTATTTGGCATCTTGTTCAAACAATGGGATGTCACTTGGCTTGCGCTTTTGTGCGCAATAGCAGTTGGCGCCGGCATGGGTCTGGTGAACGGCCTGGTCGTGACGCTCCTTGGAATACCCTCACTGATCGCAACCCTGGCCATGCTGTTTCTCTGGGGCGGCCTGGTGACCGTTCTGTCCGGGGGCATTCAGCTCGCCATCCCGGATATCTACGGAACCACGATGCACACGATGATGGTCGGGCGGATTGGCGGAGTGTTTCCGGCTCAGATGATCTGGGCGCTGTTGATATCCGCCTTTATCTGGTTGCTACTCAATCGGCACAGATTTGGTGAAAACCTTCTGTTCATTGGCGACAATCTTGAAGTTGCCCGGGTGGTTGGCATCAATGCAACCCGCGAAAAAATCAAACTCTTTACATTGTCCGGAGCGCTTGCCGCCCTGGCTGGCGTGTTGCTGACGCTTGAGACAACAGCATATTTCTCAAGTCAGGGAATGGGCTATCTGCTGACAGTTATCGCAGCCGTCTTCATTGGTGGAACCTCCATTTTCGGTGGATCCGGCAAGGTCGTTGGTACAGTATTTGCCGCGTTCATTGTCACCGTCATTGAGGCTGGTCTGGTTGCCTCCGGCATTCAGGGGTTCTGGACCCGGTTCTTCATTGGTCTTGTCTTCATTCTGTCAGTGACGGCCAATGCGATCATCGAGGATCCGGACAAGGTACCCCTGGCACGCATGTTGCGAGCCAGAATGTCCAAACACTAAACGACTTGTCGAAAACCCAAATTGAAACAGGAAGGAACACCAGAAATGAAAAGTTTAAAAGGTACATTCCTAATGGCACTCGCTGCCATCTCGATTGGCATCAGCCAGGCACCTGCTCAGGATCGAGAGCCCGTCGATGGCGGCCTGACGATCTATATGCAGTTGGGTGGAAACCCCGGCGGTCCTGCGACACTTGCACGGGAACTTGGTGCACGTGACGCTGCGCGCGTTCTTGACGTCAATTTGATCGAGCAGCACTCGCAATGGAACCCCCAGCGCATGTTGCAACAGGCCAATGAGGCTCTTGCCGGCGCACCCGACGCAATCATCGTCATGGGGCATCCGGGCACTGAAGCCATGACCTCTTTCCTCAATCGCGCAAAAAGCGATGGCGTGACCGTGGTTGTCGGCAACAACAATCTGCCCGGTTCCGGTGCCAGTTACTTCGGTCTCGACAATTACGAAGCCGGTGCCAACCTTGCCCGTCTGGCGGTTCAGGAAGGCGGACTGGGCTCTGGTGACAAGGTTGTCGTCTATGGTGCCTTCATTGAAGGTGCGCCAGGTGCCAATGTTGCCGAAGGTTCGCTGGCAGCTTTGGACGAAGCCGGCGTTGCCTATGACACATTGCAGTGGTCCGACGAAGCTGTTCAGGATGCTTCGCTCGCAGTGCCAGTGCTGGTGAGCTATCTGGAAAGCAATCCCGACACCCGTGGTATCATTGTTCCAGGACATGGCGGCATCACCGCTTTTCTTGGTAAAGTCGTTCGTGATGCTGGCAAAGAGGCCGGTGACATTGTCACTGCAGGCTTCGATATTTCGCCTGCAGCTATCGACGAAGTGAAGCGCGGCTATCTGACACTCGTTCTTGACCAGCAGCCATATCTTCAGGGCTTCATGCCTGTTGTGGCCGCTGTTCTGCAGGCCAAATACGGACTTGGCGGCCTGTTCCTCAATACGGGCGGCGGTGTTGTCACCAAAGACAATGTCGAACTGATCGAAACTCTGGTTGCACAAGGCATCCGATAGACCTGAATTGCAGGGGCGAGACCCAATTTTCGCCCCTGCAAATCCACAGTAGTTACGACGACCGACTGGAGACCGAAATTGGCCGATCAACCCATTGTACGTCTGAAAAATGTTGGCAAATCTTATGGCCCTGTTGTCAGCCTTCGGGATGTTTCGCTGGAGATTGGCAGCAACGAAATTGTTGGCCTGATCGGCGATAATGGCGCTGGAAAATCAACACTGATCAAGATCATGACCGGCGTCGAATCTCCGACGAGTGGTGAGGTCTTCATCCGTGGTGAACGCGTCGATTTTTCAAACTATTCCGTCAAGCGCGCCCACGAACTTCGCATCGAGACGGTGTATCAAACGTCATCACTTGGCATCAAACAGCCGCTGTGGCGGAACTTTTTCGTCGGACGCCCTTTGACGAACTTTCTCGGATTCATAAAAGTCCGCGAGCAAAAACGTATTTCAGAACAGATCATGCGCGAGACCATCGGTTTTCGCAGCGCCGGTATTGATGTGGATACACCGGTTGGCCGGTTGTCCGGCGGTGAACGGCAAGGTGTTGCCATCGGCCGCGCCATGCATTTCGACAGCGATCTCATCGTTCTAGATGAGCCAACAGTGGCACTGGCGCTGTCGGAAGTTGAGAAAGTTCTGAACTTTATTCGGTCCATCAAGGAAAATGGCCGATCCTGCATCTACATCGAACATAATATCCACCACGTCCACGCAGTCTGCGATCGGTTGATCGTTCTGGATCGTGGCCAGCTTGTGCTGGATTGCGAGACCAAATCGATGAGCTATACGGAGCTTGTGGATTTTCTGCGCGATCTGCATTTCAGAGATGATCAAGAGACCAAAATTGCATCCTGATTCTGGTTGCAGCGCTAACACGCCCTCCCCTCAAACGGACATCAGCCAATGACACACCAAAACACAATTCCCCCTTTGGCGCAGAACGAATTTCACGGACTGATTGGTGTGGCGTTTACCGAGATAAACCCGCCCGAGGGCATGTATGCCCGCACCTGGGGCAGCTCAAATCATGATGTAGCTGACGGTCTACACCGGCCTCTGCGCGCGACATGTCTTGCCTTCGCGGCACAGGACAATGCGGAACCGCTTTATTTCATGACACTGGACCTGATGGTCTGGATGTCCAATGAAGACGAAAAAGGCATGCGGGAGCCGATCGAGACCGCCTTGGGCATTTCGCCCGGACGGCTGATATTGCAACTGTCCCACAGTCATGGTGCCCCATTCACAGACCCTGCCCTGATCGATGCGCCAGGTGGCGCTCTCATTGCAGGATATCGCTCTGAAATCGTTGACGCCTGCATCAGGATTGCCACTGAGGCCAAAGCATCCATGACACCGTCCATTTTAAGCTGGGGCACCGGCAAATGCGGGCTTGCCTATAATCGTGATCTGGTTTTGCCCGAGACAGGCGAAACTGTCTGTGGACTCAATCCGCTGACCGAAGCCGACGATACGCTGGTCGTCGGGCGTGTCAGCGACATGTCCGGAACCATCCAGGCCACCCTTGTACATTATGCGGCCCATCCCACCTCACTGGGTGGTGGCAATCGATTGACCTCACCCGATTACATCGGTGCGATGCGTGAACTGGTGGAGCGCGACACTGATGGCGCGGTTTGCGTGTTTCTGCATGGTGCTGACGGTGAATTGACCCCGCGCCGCAGCTTTGAAAGCGATGCTGAGGCGGCTGATCAAAACGGGCGTGAGCTTGGTTACGCGGCGCTGTCCGTGCTGGCTGGACTTTTTCGTCCTGGCGAGAGGATGGTGTTCGACAAGCGCCAGGAATCCGGCGCCACGTTGGGACTTTGGAAGTTTGAAACACAGGAACCCGATCAATCCATCGAATCGAAGGTGGGCAGCGTGAAGCTGAAGGTTGGGGAACTGCCTTCTGTCGAAGCATGTCGCGCAGAGTGTGAAAACGCGCCAGCCGGATTCGAAAAGGAACGCGCGCAGCGCAGATTGGCCTTGCGTGAAAAAGTGGGCGATGTGGCAGAGTTCGACCTGCCGATCTATGTCTGGAAACTGGGCAAAACAATTCTGGTGGGTGCGCCAGTGGAGTTTTACAGCGACGTGCAGATTTTTCTACGCGCGGCATTCCCGGACCACACGGTCCTCGTCCTGGATGTCTGCAACGGCTTTTTGAATTATCTCCCGAGACAGGAAGATTTTGTCAAAAACTCCTATCCGGTGCGCATTTCATTATTTGCAGCTGGCAGCATGGAACGTGCCAGAGACAAAGCCGCCGAAATTGTCGCTTCGATGATGTGAGGCTGGACGCTTCCTGTGGAGGCTTCAAGGTTTTGACCTTGACCAACTAGGCAACCATGCGTTTATCGCCTGGGCAGGCCTCTGGCAGGCTTCACGCCATAGGCTGGAGATGGAGAAATACCCGCCATGTTTGCCACTCCGTGAGCTTCTTACCACGAGAAGTAAAAAGTGTGACCTATCTCTCCGGGTCGGACAAATTAAAAAATGGTGACCCCGGTAGGATTCGAACCTACGACCTGCGGATTAGAAGTCCGCTGCTCTATCCAGCTGAGCTACGGGGCCTTGATGGTGGAACGGCTAATGGGTCCACGATTGTTTGCGGTCAAACCTGAAGTTTTCCGAATAGGACGTTGTCCGGATCTTGCGCTGTTTCTGATTGGCAAGCTGGTAGGCAATGCCATTGCGCTCAGCGTAGGCAACAGCCTCTTCCTGGCTGTGGAAATTCAACCTGATCTGCTGCTTCATATCCGTTGAGGAGGTGTAGCCCATCAATGGTTCGATTTTCCGAGGTGTTTCCCGCACATACTCAAGAATCCAGTTCCCGGTCTTGCCGCGTCCTGATTGCATGGGATTCTTGGTTGGCTGATAAATGCGTGCGACCATCTTGATCTCTTCGTTTGCAGCAGAGTGTTGGCCCATAGATACAGCCAGCATCCATGATGTGGCAAGAACCGAATTGGGATTTTACTGAACTCGGCACCAAACACTGTGCGCCCGTTCGAAAACAGTCAAAAAGTCGCGTGTTGAAGCGCTAAAAAAAGCGGCTTCAATACGATTCAAATTGGAAGAAAGATGGTCGGGGCAGAAAGATTCGAACTCTCGACCCCTGGTTCCCAAAACCAGTGCTCTACCAGGCTGAGCTATACCCCGTACCAATATCTGAAGCAGTTTCCTACGCCAGAGACACGCCTATTACACGGACTATCGGGCCACGACAAGGGCCGTTTTGGGGAAATTTCAAAAACTATGAAACGGCCCGCAATTTTTAAGGTTTTCAGAGAATGTTGACCGGTTAGTCAGAGCCCAGATTCCTGGTGATCAGGGGGTGTTTTGCCGTGTCACCGGAGCGAATCCCTTTTTCCGATGCAACACCTGCATTGAGCTCCAAAACGTAGCGTACGGGCTGCCCTGATGAAATGATGGCAGGTGAATACGGTGTGGTGCGCTCAGCCACCCGCACAATGCTCCCAGATCGATCAATAAAGACCATATCCAGTGACAGTGGTGTATTGCGCATCCACATGGTCACCATGCGGTCAGTGCCGAAATCAAACAACATGCCTTGATTCTGCGGCATCTCATCCCGAAACATCAGGCCGACTTCGCGCTCGGCCTGTTCATCCGCGATTTCGACGATGAAGCGCTCTGTGCCCAATTGAGTCTCTATGGACAGAAAGACCGGACTGGGAGCGATGGTTTGCGGCTGTTGGGCAAATACTTCTTGCTGAGTCGCGCAGATCAGCAGTGTGAGTGCAAGACATGCCGTGCCAAGCGTCTGGCGCAGTGCTGCGGGACTGAAATTGATGGTCATGAGATGACAGGCCTTTGATCATGTCGATGGATGTGCGGCAACTTCACCCAAATGAGTCGTTGCAGGCAATCCTTGTCATGACAAACAGGCCAAATTTAGTGTGAGACAGCTAAAATTCAGTGGGAAACAGGTTGGCCAGGGCCTTCAGCCGGACGAACCTCGGCGCACATCAGCCCCTTTGGACCTTTGCCATAGCGCACCAGCACCTGTTGGCCCGGACGCAATTCGGTGAGGCCGAATTGACGCAAAGTTTCCATATGAATGAAAATATCGGGTGCGTCTTCGCTTTCGGTAACGAATCCGAATCCCTTCGTGCGATTGAACCATTTGACGGTGACGAGTGTCATCTCGCTCTCAGGCTCAACCTGTGTGTGGGTGCGTGCCGGATCTGAAGCAGATGGCTGAGATGCTGTCGTATAATCCATGGAGAGCACACGGAAGGCCTGCAGACCCTTGCTCTGATGCGTGACTTCACAGACGACGCGCGCGCCTTCCAGTGCGGTCAGAAAGCCATCACGGCGAAGCGTTGTTACATGAAGGAGGATGTCATCGCTGCCATCGTCGGGAATGATGAAACCATAGCCCTTGGACACGTCGAACCATTTGATGGCTCCGGCCACAACTTGAATATCAACAGGGATTTCAGGCACGGTCTGATTGTCCAAACCGGAGTGCCCGCTTGTCCTGGCGGAGGAAACCTTATCATTGGCCTGAGCAGAAACTGCATCGTCTGGCTGTTTTGCGCCCATTTACACTGCCCTCTTGACCAAGCCCATATCTGGATATCAACCAGTCCACGTTATCTGTCACGGACAAAAGTTAATGCCAGACGTTGGTAACTTGTCAGAATCACCAACTGCCTTGAACCATAGATGCCACGCGTATTTTTCTGATGCAACAACATCACATACCGAGGCTCAACGTGGCCCGACGCGCGACAAATGATTCTGTGATTATTAAACACCGTGACAGGCCTGTTCATCAAGCGGCTTGCTGGTGATGCATTCCGGCCCCGGTCGGTTTCTGGTCAAATATTGGCCATTTACTCAATCAATTCTTCCCTTTGAAGACGCATTGCCTATGTTCTGGGGGAAGCGGTAAGCTGACGGAATAGCCGGTAATTTGGGGACGCAATTCTGCGCCCTCACAACATTGAGCGGGCAACATAAACGGCCCGCATCATGGGGAGTTTTACATGAAATACCTTCATACTATGGTTCGCGTGACTGACGTGGACGCATCGCTTAAATTCTACTGCGAGGGCCTTGGACTGCAGGAAAACCGTCGTATTGAGAATGAAAAGGGGCGCTTCACCCTGATCTTCTTGTCAGCCCCCGGCGATGAATCAGCACAGGTTGAGCTGACCTATAATTGGGATCCGGAAACCTATGATGAGGGACGCAATTTCGGCCATCTGGCCTATCGGGTGGCCGACATCTATGCGCTGTGCCAAAAGCTCATGGATATGGGGGTGACAATCAACCGCCCTCCGCGTGACGGGCATATGGCCTTCGTTCGGTCACCAGACAACATTTCGTTCGAACTGTTGCAAGAAGGTGACGCTTTGCCATCTCAGGAGCCATGGGCCTCAATGCCGAATACCGGTCATTGGTAAGCGTTGGTCCGACAACGCAACACCGACTTTTCGACAGACACCAAACGGAGAATTCGGCCCTCTCCGTTTGGGTTTTCCTCAAATCTCAGCCCCTAAAATAAAAAAAAACTCCCGAAGGGATTATGAGGGTTGCTACCCCTAAGAATCCTCTCTATAAGCCACTCCCGAAGCGCCCTTCGTCTAGCGGTCTAGGACGCCGCCCTTTCACGGCGGAAACACGGGTTCGAGTCCCGTAGGGCGTGCCACCTTTCTTGGGTGGCACGCATTCCAAAGTGTTAGAGCAATTCTCACTTTTATATTTTTTGTGCCACTGAATAGTGGTCTCCGCCCGTAGCTTGCTTCGGGCGGTTTTACTATGTTTTGTTAATATGGCGCCATTTTCGGGTATCACAATGTTGTTACCAGATAGCGGTTTGCGAATATTTCCTGAAACTTTAATGTGCTGCTTACTGGTTCAGCTTGGTAAGACCGAAGGGGATGGTCCATGGATTTGACTTGGATTTTTGACGGTTTGGATAAGCCTAACAAGACCAGAATTGGTCTGGCAAAAGCGCTTGGGCGAGACGTCTCTGTGGTCAGCAAAATCTTGTCCGGGAAACGTCGCCTGACCGTTCAGGATGAGCAGATCATCCGATCATACCTTGAGATGCCTTATGCAGGCAGCAATGGCGGGAGCGGAATATCCTCGAAAGTCGTATACAACGTTGCGTTCCATATCATGGAGAACAAGCAGATTCGGGAAAGCGGACCTAAAGAGTTTGCTGATCTGTTTGTGGAACTATGTCATTATCTGCAAGACGAAGAAAACGCGCCCATCGATACGATCGTATCTTTTGAGGCACAGCGGCTGGCGCGGCGCAACTCGCAATCCTGACGATCCATCTGCTCTGGGAGATTCAGGGCGGTCGGGTGGGAACATCCACACTATAAAAATGCTTTTCAAGGGTTTTTGACCATATCTGCATTGGATTTTTACGATATCGGCAGATTTTGACACGAATCCTGTATTGCGTTTCTGGAAACACACTGTTGCCAGATTGGTTCTGGAGCAATTTAAGCGCTTCACATATGGTGACAAGTGTTTCACATATGCTGTGGAGTGCCGGCTGGATATGAGCCAGTGGCATCGTTTACATATGGAAAAGTCATCTTATTCGACATATATGAGCTTGGTAGCTCAGATACGCTACCTTCTATCTTGGCGGGGAATATGCTCGATTTTGAGCTTCAGGAAAGACTGAAGCAGCATACAGAGGTTCTCAATGAGGATAACCGAAACCGGTACATCCTTGCGGGCTTGTCACTCCTGATCGGCTTGGTGATAGGGCTGACGGGCGGCTATGTGCTTCACCAGACCAGTGTCGAAGACTATCAAATGGAATTGAACCAGATGGTTGTTCTGGCAGCGGAAAGCAAGAATCTGGATTCCGCCGCCACACTCAAGGCGTTAGAGGCCGAAATCGGGAAACCAATGTCCGAGTTTTCCGAGAAAGACGCGCTGAATGCGTTCAAATATCTGGTCCGAAATACAAAACCGGCACAATAGAGCCTGCCTCGTACATCCAAAACCATTCGACCGGAATTGCGCCCGCACTGGACATGTCTCCACTTCATTTGGCGCCAGAAAGACCACCACGTGTTCGGTTTCTTGCCAGTCAAAGCACAAATCCGGTCAAATGGTTCCGTATAAACGAGAACGACTCTTGCCAGATCGGCCTGAGCTCGCGCCGAAACGCAGTGATCGCGAGCGCAGCGGAACCCAGACCTGTCATTGCCCTTCGCTGGCAATAATCCGTAGTGGCCAGTTTATTTGGACTTCGTGATTGCAATCTTCTTGGTCTGCGTTGCCGCCTCAGGCGGCTTTGGAACCATCACGGTCAACACACCATCCTTGGTGTCCGCGGTCACTGTGTCGGGATTGATGTCGAATGGCAGTGTCATCGAACGGTGGAACGAACCCGAGCTTCGCTCGACCCGATGAAACTGCCGACCTTCCTCTTCGCCCTTTTCCTCTTTCTCCGACTTCTTCTCGCCTTTGACCGTGATCCGGTTGCCCGTTACAGACACGTCGATATCATCCATCTCAATGCCCGGGAGTTCAGCCGTAATGCAGATTGCATCGTCTGTCTCGCTTACATTTGAGCGTACAGCGAAGCTGGCCGTACGGGTTGGTAGTCCGGCATCAAAGTCCTCGAACAGTGTATCGATCTGCTTGCGCAGAGCCCCAAAATGGTTGCCGTCATCATCTTTGTCACCAAGCCAAGACGTTGGTAGCCAGTTGCGATAAGTCATTGTTCAACCTCCATGTTGCGGTAGTTACAAATACAATTTTGCAAATCAGCCAAAGCGGTACTTTGATCTGCATCAAAAAGAGCGGGCAAAATGTGACCTCAACAAAATTCACGATGGGACACACCTCGCGCGCAAACCTGCGCTGCCTTGGCAAGCACTGGATTGGCCTGAATCATTGATGGCTCTCAGAGTATTTCCAGTTTTTACGGAATGGTTTGATGCTCCGGAACCGTTCATCCGGCAAGACAGTCAGAGCAGCCCCCAATAGTGTCGAGGGCGGTGGGACCGGAGGCAAAACTATGAGCAATGCAGTGAGACGTGGATTTGAAAAAATCGGCATTTCGAAAAATGCTCCGGCAGTAATGATGTAACAGGCCTTTCCCAGACGCCCCCACCGGTGCACGCGCCGTCATCCTTCCGACACACATGTCGTCGTTCTCGGACTTGTTCCGAACCCATTTCGGCGAGCCACCGGTCAGCCGACATGGAGACGCATGTAGAATTGGTACAGTCCGCCCGGTGGGATAAAACGACAAAACACCTGCTAACCGTCTCGGTGTAAACCGAGGCAACCTTTTGAGCTACCACACCTAGGCTCAGGACTCATTAAATCCACCATATGACGATAGCTGCAATGCATATGCTTGAGAAGAATGTGTGTGCGCATCTGTCATATCGAGTTGCTACGCGGCGCCAGTCTTTGAGTCTGCCGAACATATTTTCCACCTTGTGGCGTTGTTTGTAGAGGGTTTTGCTATAACCGGCAGGAAGGTTGCGTCCCTTTCGCGGTGGAATACAGGGGGTTATTCCCTTGGCTTTCAGCGCAGCTCTAAACTCATCGCTGTCATAACCTTTGTCGCCGATCAGGTGGGCTTTCAGGTGCGTGGCATCAATCATAAGCGTATCAGGACTGCCCGCGTCGCTGACTAACGCACTGAAGATGCTATCAAAGACACCCAGGCGGCTCCATCGGATGAAGCGATTGTATAGCGTCTTATGCGGCCCGTAATCCGATGGTGCATCACGCCAGCGAAGCCCGTTCTTGATCACAAAGATAATCCCTGACACCACCCGACGATCATCCACACGCGGCACACCATGAGCCAAGGGGAAATACGGCTCGATCTTCGCCAGCTGATCCTGCGAAAGCCAAAACAAGTCACTCATGACAAATCTCCTTTGTCATGATGAATCATAATTCAGCTAAAATGGGAATCCCTTCGATTAATAGGTCCTGACCCTAGTCTGAAAGAAGTTCACCAGCGATAGTTACCACACCCGCTGCACCGCTCCTGGTCCAGGTAACAAGCATTTTGCCACCTTGTTTCTCTATGAGCTTGAGACCTGTAGCGGAGAGCGATTCCTGAATATGGCTCAACAATTCATCCGAGAATTGAAGACCAGCGGGCCGACTCACCAGAATGTCCAACTCTTTTGTCAGCACAGCAGAAATACATCTTGCACAGTCACTGTCATCCGGCAGCAGGGTCTCTGGTCCCATAATGCCCACGATCACGCCCGTTGGTTTGTTCTCCACATTGAAGAGGCTGCGAGTGATGGGAATAAAAGGTAATCCGGTCTTGCGACCAATCACCGGCGGACTGATTTGCAGGCTGCTGTTTTCGAGCTTCATCGCGTCCTGCAGATAAAGACGATCCTCCAAATCAAGACCGAGACCGGGAAGACTGTAGCTGTCATGCGCCAACTCGCCATCCGCGTTTACGGCCAGGATAGCCCGTAATCCCGCTGCTGCACGCACGTATCGCCTCATTCGTGATTGCGCAATCGCCGGAGAAATATCAGGATTCGCACTCAGAAAATCTCCAACGGCCATCATTGCCAAATCATTTTGCTTGAGATGGCTATCAACCTGTTTGGCCAGCAACCGGCCTTTCAACTCGACTCGTGTCAGAATCAACTCGGACACAGGCGCATCGTCTCTCGTGGTGGTGCCCTGCGCAGCAACACTGCCAGGCAAACCGAACCAAAGGCAGGACAACACAACCCAGAACCGGAAAAAGTGAACTATTTTCAACTCCAAAACCTTTAAGACAGGACGCTATTCGAATGACAGATTGTCATTCTCTCATGTGTCGGGATGACCATTGTAGAATACTATTTTGCGATATTGCTCAAATTCAGACATTTCAGAATGAAAAACTCACACCGCACCGTCAATGTCACCGTCGAACCGACGGTCTGGCAAGATCAATGATCCTGAACTGCACACTTGGGCGACCGCCCCAATGATCAAGAGAGAATGTTCCGGCCAGATGAAACGTGCCTTCGCGATTTTTCAACATCGCCTGTCCGATTGGATTATCGGCAGCACGGAATGCTATTGCATTGATACGTGCGCCCTGACCGGAAGAAATACTCGTACGCACATGTCCAGAGCCGACAATTTTCGCCGGGCCGATAAAATGTGCCGGCATGGCAAAAACGGGCTGGGCATGCCCCGAGCCATACGGACCTGCCCTCTCGACGAGATCCATGAATTCCAGAGTTGCGCCGTTGGCGGTGATTGCGCCATCAATCCGCAATTGATTCTGTGAACGGGCGGCATCAACCGCACTGGAGAGATGTTCTTCCAGATATTCTCTGAAGCGGCCAAGCTGAGCGCGTTCTATGGTGAGACCGGCAGCCATTGAGTGTCCGCCACCCTTCACCAGAATGCCGGCGTCCACAGCCCCTCTGACAGCCGCTCCGACGTCCACGCCGGGTACGGACCGGGCAGACCCGGTACCAACGCCATCGGGCTTGTATGAGATCGCAAAAGCGGGTCTTTGAAAGCGCTCCTTCAAACGCGCCGCAAGCAGCCCGACAATGCCTGGATGCCAGTCTTCCTGACCGGTAATGAGAACTGAAGGCCCCGGCCCGTTCCCAATGTCTCTTTCAGCTTCAGCAATGGCTTCTGCCAACATATCGGTTTCGATTGCCTGGCGTTGCTTGTTCAGATCATCGAGCTGTACGGCGATGGCTTCAGCTTCAATGGGGTCGTCCAATGTAAGCAGTCTGGCACCCAGCGAAGCATCGCCGATACGCCCGCCAGCATTGATGCGCGGTCCAATCAGAAAGCCAAGATGATAGGCGTTGGGTGGTCCAGTCAATCTGGCGGTTTTCATCAATGCCTGCAGTCCAGGATTGCGTCCATGACGGATCGCCACCAACCCCTTGGTGATATAGGCGCGGTTCAGCCCCTTCAGTGGCACGACATCACAAACAGTGCCAAGTGCCACAAGGTCGAGCCATGCCAGAAGATCACAGCTTTTGGCCAGAGGGTTATTTGCGGCTTTCAGAACAGCCAGTGTGGCAACGAGTGTCAGGAAGACAACGCCAACAGCCGCCAAATGCCCCTGCCCGGACAGATCATCCTGTCGGTTCGGGTTTACCAATGCGACAGCATGCGGCAACTTTTCACCAATCTGATGATGATCGATAATGACCACATCGCAGCTACGGCGTGCTGCATGTTCCAAAGCTTCAAAGCTTGTGGAGCCACAATCGACCGTAACGATCAATTGGGCACCGTCGTCAATCAGCCCGTCAATTGCAGGGCCGTTGGGACCATAGCCTTCAAAAATCCGGTCTGGAATGTAGATTTCTGCCGGGACACCAAAATGGGTCAGAAACCGGAACAGCAAAGCCGAACTGGTTGCCCCATCGACATCATAATCGCCAAAAATCGCGACCTTTTCCCCGTCAGCAATCGACTTGGCCAGCCGTTCCGCCGCTTTTTGCATGTCTGTCAGCGCATTTGGGTCTGGCATCATATCGCGCAGAGATGGCGTCAGGAATTGAACTGCACCGTCAATGTCGACGCCTCGGGCGGCCAGAACGCGGCCCAAAAGCTCAGGCAATTGATGGCGCTGAGAAATGGCAGTCGCGATTGCCTGTGTCTTTGTATCAAGGCTTTCAACCCAGGCCCTGCCTGTCAGGGATTTCTCTACTCCTAGAAAATAGCGCTGCTGCAAAAGCAACTCTCCCCATTTGGGTTTGACGGGCTGAACTTAGGAAAATCGGTCGGTCTGACGATGCCTGGCCTTGATCCAGCGGACCGTGTGACTGGAGGAACGCATCACAACTGTATGGGTTGTGATGTTGTCGCGCCCAAAACGGACACCTGCAAGCATATTGCCATCCGTCACACCGGTCGCTGCAAACAGCACATCACCTTTGGCCATTTCAAGCATGTCGAACTTCTTGTTGACATCCTTGATGCCCATTTTGATGGCCCGGTCGCGCTGCTGCTGGGTGTTGATCACCAGACGCCCCTGCATCTGACCACCAATGCACCGTAATGCGGCAGCTGCAAGCACACCTTCAGGTGCGCCGCCGATGCCCATATATATGTCGATGCCAGTCTCTTCCGGATCTGTTGTATGGATCACGCCGGCCACATCGCCATCTCCGATCAATCGAATGGCCGCGCCCGTCTTGCGCACGTCCTCAATCATCTTGGCGTGTCTCGGGCGGTCAAGAATACAGGCTGTCACCTGATCGATGGAAACGCCCTTTGCAGCTGCCACTCGCGCCAGATTTTCTGCGGGAGACATATCCAGATCGATAATTCCAGGCTCATAGCCAGGTCCAATGGCAATCTTATCCATATAGACATCAGGTGCGTTCAGCAGATTGCCTTCATTTGCAATCGCGATGACGGCCAATGAATTGGGCAGGTTTTTGGCACAAATGGTGGTGCCTTCCAAAGGATCCAATGCAATATCAACCTTGGGGCCACTGCCCTTGCGACCGACCCTTTCACCGATGTAGAGCATCGGCGCCTCGTCCCGCTCGCCTTCGCCAATGACCACCGTTCCATCGATTGGCAACGCGTTCAATTCGTTACGCATGGCATCTACGGCGACCTGATCGGCAGCTTTCTCGTCGCCCCGTCCCCGCAGCCGGGCTGCAGCAACCGCTGCACGTTCGGTAACGCGCGCAAGTTCCAGTGTGAGGATGCGATCAAGCACAAGATCATCTTTTGTTTCAGCGTTCATTTTGCTCTCCAGGCCTGCGTGGCCGTCCGTGTTTCAGGGTCCGCACCCGATGTTTGAAATCAGGCTTTCTCAAGCCGTATCAATTGTGGATCGCCAACAATATGGCCGTCGGCACGTATATGCACGAGCGCTTCACGAATGGCGCTTTCTGATGTTTGGTGGGTAATCAGCAAAACAGTCTTTGTTTCAGGACCGTTTGATACTTCTGGTTGGCCCTCACGGTTCTTCTGCACGATGCTGGCAAGTGAAATGCCTGCTTCAGCCATACGTCCTGCGATGGAGGCAAATGCCCCCAGACGGTCACTGACTGTCAATCTGATGTAGTAACCACCCTCATGGGCCCGCATTCTGGCCTTCACATATGGCGTCTGGTCGGCAACGCTGATGCCCAGTGGTGGCAGCATGATGCCACGCGCAATATCGACAATATCACCAAGAACCGCAGATGCCGTTGCATCTCCACCCGCTCCGGGACCGGACATGGTGACATTACCAACAGCGTCAGCATCAATTGATACTGCATTTGTGACATCACTTATCTGAGCCAGATGTCCTTCCAGGGGCACCATTGTGGGATGGACGCGTTGTTCTATGCCCGTTGCCAGCTTCTGCGCCACACCGAGCAATTTGATCCGATAGCCCAATTCGCTTGCAGCCTGGATATCCTGAGGTGTGATGGATGAAATACCTTCAACGTATATCTGGGCGCTGTTGATTTGGGTTCCAAATGCCAGGCTGGTCAGCAATGCCAGTTTGTGTGCGGTGTCAAAACCCTCAACGTCAAATGTCGGATCAGCCTCCGCATAGCCAAGTTGCTGAGCCTGATCGAGGCATTCTGCAAAAGACAGATTGTCGTCTTCCATGCGCGTAAGAATGTAATTGCAGGTTCCGTTCAAAATGCCGGATATGCGCTGCACCTGATTGCCAGCCAAACTTTCCCGCATCGCCTTGATAATCGGGATGCCACCAGCAACGGCTGCTTCAAAATTCAACGAGACGCTGTTTTCCTCAGCCAGCCTTGCAAGCGCACCACCATGTTTGGCCAGCAGTGCCTTGTTGGCTGTGACAACATGTTTGCCACTTTTGAGAGCTGCGCGAACGGCCAGATCAGCCGGTCCGCTGTCACCACCAATCAGTTCGACAAACACGTCGATATTGTCAGCGGATGCAAGCGCCACCGGGTCATCATGCCAATCAAGATGATCAACTGAAATCCCCCGGTCACGTCCGCGCGTTCGCGCGCTGACGGCGGTTACGGATAGAGGTCGACCACAGCGACCTTCCAATAGGGTATTCTGTCTGGCCAGTAGCTGGATCAAGGCACAGCCAACGGTTCCAAGCCCGGCAACGCCAAGCCGCAACGCATCTGTCATCGATGGTCTTTCCGAATTTACTCAGGACACAGCGTCTACGCGCTGATTGGCACGACGTTTGGCATAGATTGCTGGGCAGATGCAAGGAAGCGACGCAAGTTTCGCGCAGCCTGACGAATTCGCTGTTCATTTTCCACCAATGCAATGCGCACATGCTCATCGCCATGCTCGCCAAAACCAATGCCCGGTGCGACGGCAACATCGGCTTCTTCGATCAACAGGCGAGAGAATTCAAACGAACCCAAATGCTTGAAATTGTCAGGCAATGGTGCCCACGCAAACATGGTTGCGCCCGGTGATGGTACATTCCATCCGGCGCGCGCAAAGGAATCAACCATCACGTCGCGGCGGCTTTTGTAAATTTTGCGGGCTTCATCAATACAGTCCTCACTGCCATTCAACGCAGCAGCTGCCGCCACCTGAATTGGGGTGAAAGCTCCGTAATCGAGATAGGATTTGACCCGGGCCAGTGCCGCAATCAATCTTTCATTGCCAACGGCAAACCCCATCCGCCATCCCGGCATGGAAAAGGTTTTCGACATGCTGGTGAATTCAACGGCAATATCCATCGCACCGTCGACTTCAAGAATCGATGGTGGCGGGGTTCCTTCAAAATAGATTTCCGAATAGGCCAGATCAGACAGAATCAGCAGGTCGTGCTTCTTCGCGAACGCAACAACGTCTTTGTAAAAATCGATATTCGCCAGATAGGCCGTCGGGTTTGATGGATAATTGAGAATGAGCGCCAGAGGTTTCGGGATCGAATGCCGTATGGCGCGTTCTGCCGAGTGGAAAAACTCCGGACCAGGTTCTGCAGGAATGGAGCGGATCACACCGCCTGACATGATGAAGCCAAAGGAGTGAATTGGATAGGTTGGATTTGGCACCAGAATCACATCACCGGGCGCAGTGATGGCCTGCGCCATATTGGCAAAACCTTCCTTGGAGCCAAGTGTGGCCACGATCTGGGTGTCGGGATTGAGCTTCACGCCAAAGCGGCGTTCGTAATACCCAGCCTGGGCTTTTCGTAATCCCGGGATACCGCGCGATGTGGAATAGCGGTGCGTTCTCGGATTGGCGACCGTTTCGATCAGCTTGTCGACAATGTGTTGTGGTGTCGGCAAATCCGGATTGCCCATTCCCAGATCAATGATGTCGGCTCCACCCGCCCGCGCCTTTGCCTTGATTTTGTTGACGTGTTCAAAAACATATACTGGCAGTCGCTTGACTTTGTGGAACTCTTCCATCGGATTTCTCGCTTTGTGATGGCATTGCATCGGGAAACTGGTTTGTTTCACGATAGTGTGGCTGTGAAAAGACCCAAAACCGGGAAAAAGCACGCAAACTTCGAACAGTTGGGCTATTGTCGTGCTTTCGCTTGTGTTGCGTCGATGATACACAGTCTGAACAAGACCTAAAAACACCTTTCAGGGACCATGACGGAAACACCTAAAGATCCCGTTCGGGACAACCATCTTCTAGAGTATATCGTGCAAAATCCGGAAGCGTTTGCCAATAATCTGGCGCGTGCTGCCGAGGAGGCCGGCCGTGCCGTGGCTGCCTATATAAAGCCGCGGGAAGAAGGCCGACGCGACGGACAGGACGTCAATGATGAGATTTCCGAAATCGTCAAAACGCTCTCCAAGGTTGGTGAATACTGGATGTCCGATCCGGAGCGTACCTTGAAGGCGCAAACTGCTCTTTGGTCGAACTACATGAATCTGTGGAGTTCGTCGCTACAACGCATGCAGGGCCAGGAGTCTCAACCCGCGATCAAGGCCCCTCAGGGAGACAAGCGGTTCACGGCCGATGATTGGGACCAGAATCAGTTTTTCGATTTTCTGAAGCAGTTCTATCTGATCACGTCGAAATGGGCGCAGCAGATGGTTGATGAGGCTGACGAACTGGACCCCCACACCAAGAGCAAAGCTGACTTTTATGTCCAGCAACTGTCCAATGCTGTGTCACCCTCCAATTTTCTGCTGACCAACCCGGAATTGTTGAAGGAAACGGTGCAAAGCGACGGCGAAAATCTGGTGCGTGGCATGCGAATGCTGGCAGAAGACATGATTGCCGGTGATGGTGAGTTGAAAATGCGCCAATCCGATCCTGACAAGTTCAAGGTCGGCGAGAACATGGCTGTGACGCCCGGAAAAGTCATTTTTCAGAATGATATCTGCCAACTGATCCAATATACGCCGATTACCGAAAAGGTGCTCAAGCGGCCATTGTTGATCGTGCCACCCTGGATCAACAAATTCTATGTTCTGGACCTCAATCCGGAAAAATCCTTCATCCGCTGGGCTGTTGAACGTGGTCACACGGTATTCGTCATTTCTTGGGTCAACCCGGATGAGCGCCAGGCGGAAAAAAGTTTCGAACATTATATGAAGGAAGGCATTCTGGAGGCTGTTACCCAGATCGAGAATGCAACTGGTGAAAAGAAGGTCAACGCGATTGGCTATTGCGTCGGTGGAACGCTGCTGTCTGTGACGCTTGCCTATATGGCGGCCAAAAAGGACAACCGCATTGCTTCCGCGACCCTGTTTACAACACAGGTGGATTTCACCCATGCCGGTGAGTTGAAGATATTCGTCGATGAAGAACAGATAGCCACGCTTGAGAAACACATGAAGAAACGCGGCTATCTGGAAGGCTCGAAAATGTCGACCGCCTTCAACATGCTGCGCTCGAACGATCTGGTCTGGCCGTATTTCGTCAACAACTACATGCGTGGCAAGGACCCCTTCCCGTTCGATCTTCTGTACTGGAACTCCGACAGCACACGCATGCCGGCCGCAAACCATTCCTTTTACATGCGGAATTGCTATCTGGAGAACAATCTGTCGCGTGGAAAGATGGTTGTTGGTGGTGTCACGCTTGATCTGTCAAAAATCAAGATTCCGATCTATAATCTGGCGACCAAGGAAGACCACATCGCGCCGGCCCTGTCGGTGTTTGAAGGTTCATCCTGTTTTGGCGGACCGGTCGAATATGTGATGTCCGGATCGGGCCATATTGCCGGAGTGGTCAACCCACCCCACAGAAACAAATACCAGTATTGGACGGGACCAGAACCCAAAGGTGACTTTGACGAATGGCTCGCCAAGGCTGAAGAACATCCAGGATCCTGGTGGCCACACTGGCAAACCTGGATTGAAGAACTGAACAACACCCAGGTCTCTGCGCGTCAGCCCGGCGAGAATGGTATTGAAATCCTCGAGGACGCACCGGGCTCCTACGTAAAAACCAAGGCTTGACACTTGTCTGACATCATCACTGTTACCGATACGAAGGCGCTCGCCGATATGTGCGCGCGCCTGGCTCAACACTCCTTTGTCACCGTTGACACGGAATTCTTGCGCGAAAGCACATACTGGCCGATCCTGTGCCTCATCCAGGTTGCCAGTGATGACGAAGCGGCACTGATTGACCCAATGGCGGACGGGCTGGATTTGGCACCCTTCTTTGAGCTGATGGCCGACCGTAGTGTGGTGAAAGTATTCCACTCTGCGCGTCAGGACCTTGAAATCATTCTGAAACTTGGTGATTTGATACCTGCGCCCCTGTTTGATACTCAGGTTGCGGCCATGGTTTGTGGTTTCGGTGACAGCATCAGCTACGATCATCTTGTGCAAAAGATCTGCAATGTTCAGATCGACAAATCGTCCAGGTTTACCGATTGGAGCCAGCGGCCCCTGTCTGAAAAGCAGCAGACTTATGCACTGGCCGATGTGACGCATTTGCGTGATATCTACCAATCCCTGAAAGCCAGTCTTGAGCAACAGAACCGGACTGAATGGCTGTCTGAGGAAATGGCTGTTCTGGAAAGCCGCGGAACCTATATTGTGGAGCCGCAGGATGCCTGGAAACGCCTCAAGATGCGCGCCCGCAAGCCGATTGAACTGGCGGTCACCCAGGAGCTTGCGGCCTGGCGTGAAGCGGAAGCCAAGTCGCGCAATCAGCCTCGTGGACGGATCATCAAGGATGATGCCATTTATGAATTAGCTTCCCAACAACCGGAAAACGTTCAGGCACTTGGACGCATGCGCGCCTTGCCAAAAGGGTTTGACCGGTCGAAGTTTGCCGACTCGGTGATTGCGGCTGTGAAGCGGGCAAAATCCATTCCGAAAGACGAATTGCCAGTGGTGCCTCGCCCTCCCCGTCGGCCCGAAGGTTCCAGCGCCGTGGTGGAGTTGCTGAAAGTTCTGCTGAAGCTGGTTTGCGAGGAACATGGTGTTGCCTCGAAAATCATTGCAAATGTGGATGATCTGGAGAAGATCGCCAACAGCGATAATGCAGATGTGGCAGCGTTGACCGGTTGGCGGCGCGAATTGTTTGGTGAAGCTGCGTTACAGGTAAAGGCCGGCAAACTCGGATTTGCCTTATCTGAGCGCAAAAAGGTGATTCTCGTTCCTATCGAGACTTGATCCTGCTGTTCTGATCATGTGACGCCTCTACTGAACGGGGTGTTCAGCTACGACAAGCAAAAACCGGATATCTGGCTGAGGCACGCAAGTCGCGTTCCTCAGTCTTTTTCCTTGTCTTCCCGCATGCGGTCCTGTTCCCTATATGTTAGGAATCCTGAAACCGGTTTTGCGGACATTTATCAGCACCATGAGCGATCTCATTCTTTCTCCCCAACCGGACGACCCCCGACTCTCGGCTGCCGTAACCGGTTATGACCAGACAGGCGCGCTGGTCGAAACGCGTGTGGTCACCGAACGGGCTTTGACGCTGTATCTGAACCGTCAGGAGATTGTCACCATGATGACGATAGGTGACCATCCTGATCTTCTGGCGGTCGGTTATCTGGAAAACCAGAACATGCTGGAAGCTGACAACCCGATCACCACAATTGATTACGACGATGATCTGGGCGTTGTTGTGGTGCGCACCGAGCGGGAAACCAATTATGAGGAAAAGCTGAAAAAGAAAGTCCGGACATCGGGTTGTGCTCAGGGCACAGTTTTCGGTGATGTGATGGATAGTTTCGATGGAACGGCGCTGTCTGATTCCGGCGTTCTTTCAACGGCTTCCCTGCAAAAGCTGCTAAAGAGAATCAATACAATGCCCTCGCTTTATCTGACAGCCGGAGCGATTCACGGGTGTGTTCTGGCCAAGGATGATCAGCCATTGGTCTATATGGAAGATGTCGGTCGCCATAATGCCGTGGACAAGATTGCCGGCTGGATGCGGATGAATGACTGTGATCCAGCTGACAAGATCTTTTATACTACCGGTCGCCTGACCTCGGAAATGGTGATCAAATGCGTCATGATGGGGATACCCATTCTGGTGTCCCGCTCCGGCTTCACAGCGTGGGGTGTGGAACTGGCAAGGAGTGCAGGCCTGACCCTCATCGGGCGAGCCCGCGGTGCGCGATTTATGGTGCTGTCGGGGCAGGATCGCGTGATCTTTGATAACGAGTTGTCAGAAGAATCCAAACATGAAGTCTGAAACCGGAATACTCGGTGTTGTCCTTGCCGGCGGGCAGTCGCGGCGTATGGGATCTGTTGACAAGACCCTGATGCCACTGTGCGGTGTTCCGATGGTGAAACTTGTTCTGGACCGAATTCGTCCGCAAGTTGATGACGTCATCGTCAATAGCAATGCAGACCCGAGCCAGTTCGTCGCATTCGGTGTCCCCGTGCTTGGCGATACCGTAACAGGCTATGCAGGCCCATTGGCTGGGATACTTACTGCGATGGAGTATGCCGCCGACAAAGGTTTTCACTCTGTTTGCAGTGTTGCGGCAGACACGCCGTTTTTTCCACAAGACCTTGTAACACAGCTGTCAGACATGCAGGATCAGGATGTTATTCTGGCATCCTATGATGGGTTTCGTCAGCCGACATTCGGTCTGTGGTCTGTTAGGCTGATAGATCGGTTGCGCGCATTCCTGACACAGGGCGACGAGCGCAAGATCATGCGGTTTGTGCAACAACAAAAGTGGGCCATGGTGGAATTTGAGAGCAACTCGGATGATGGGGCGGACCCGTTCTTCAATGTGAACACGCCCGATGATATGACACTGGCTGAGCAGTATCTGAGCAATCGCGAGAGTGATCATGGCTGAGCAGAATCCGGTTTTTGGTGTAACAGGCTGGAAAAATTCCGGAAAAACGACCTTGGTCAGCAGGCTCGTTGCCGAAATCACAGCGCGTGGGTTCTGTGTGTCCACCGTGAAACACGCACACCACAATTTCGATATTGATCAAAAGGGCCGTGACTCCTACGCGCATCGCGAAGCTGGCGCACAGGAAGTTGCTCTTGTGTCTGGTCGCCGTTGGGCCTTGATGCATGAATTGCGTGGCGACGAAGAGCCGTCGCTCGAGGAGGTTCTCGCAAAACTGTCACCGTGTGATCTGGTGATTGTCGAAGGCTACAAGCGCGAAACCCATCCCAAAATTGAAGCCCGGCGCGTTGGCTCCAAATCAGACAGCCCGCTTGCACCGGACGATCCCAGCATTGTTGCCATTGCCTGCGACACCAGTCTGGTTGGCGAAGCCCTTCCCGTGTTTCATAATGATGATATCAGCGGCATGGCAGATTTCGCGTTGAAACAGAGCGGCTTGCCACTGCATAAGCCGCAGGATCGTGCGGTTTCATGAGCAAATCCCGCAAGCTTTTGAATGATTGTTTTTTGCACGACAAAGACCGGCTGCGTCATGATGATGTGCTGCAGATGATCAAACAGCGCATCGGGCCGATCATGGCGACGGAGACCGTCTCATTAGCAGATGCGAATGGCAGAATTCTTGCCGAACCAATCGTCGCGCCGCGCAATGTGCCCCTGTCGGACAATGCTGCAGTTGACGGTTATGCTTACTGCCATGCGGATTTTGAAAGTGTGGGGGGCTGGTTTGAGGTTGCCGACCGGATAGCTGCAGGTCATGCGCGCCAAACACCGATGCCGAAGCAGACAGCGGCACGGATATTCACCGGGGCTGCCGTGCCACCTGGCCTCGATACCATTGCCATGCAGGAGGATTGTGAGCCTCATGTCCAGAATGACCGACCATTTATTGCCATTCCACCGGGTTTGAAGGCAGGTGCCAACTGCCGCAAATCCGGCGAAGATGTGCTGGAAGGCACAACTGTTCTTCTGTCTGGAGAAAGGCTGCGTCCACAAGACATTGCAGCCATCGCCTCGCTGGGAATTGCCGAGATTGCAGTTTTTCAAAAACTAAAAATTGCGCTTATCTCCACCGGCGATGAATTGCTGCGGCCCGGCGCTGGTACCACGCCGCTTCCTGGACAGGTGTTTGATACCAATTCCGCGATGCTGAAGGGATTGTTGGAAATGGTACCCGTCAAGGTAACCGATTTCGGGGTGCTTGCTGATGATGCCGATTTGATACGCAATACTCTTGCACAGGCTGCTGGCGAGTTTGACATGATCCTGACATCTGGCGGTGCCAGCCGCGGTGATGAAGATCATGTCATAATGGCGCTTGATGAGCTGGGACAGCGCCACCTTTGGCAGCTTGCCATAAAGCCCGGACGCCCGATGACAATGGGACAGATTGGCGATTGCGTGTTTGTCGGCCTTCCAGGCAATCCGGTAGCCGCATTTGTGTGTTTTCTGCTGTATGTCCGGCAGATTATTCTGCGTCTTCAGGGATGCGCCTGGAGGTTGCCGAGCCGCTTTCCTGTTGCAGCGAATTTTGGCATTAAAAACAAGAAACCCGACAGACGTGAATTCCTGCGCGGCATTCTGGGACAGGCCGAAGGTGGCAGTCTGACCGTGACCAAGTTTGACCGGGACGGTTCAGGTTTGATCACCGGGCTGCGCGAATCGGATGGTTTGATTGAAATACCAGAAGCTGCGACAGGCATTCATCCAGGTGAGATTGTCGATTTCATTCCATTTTCCGAGTTTGGAATTCTTCCGCGCTGAATTCAATTGAATGATGTAGCGTATCGCAATCTGTGCACAAACTTGACAAGGGTTCCAAAGGGCTAGATTTATCGCCCAGAATTTCAACTCACGAGACTGGAGACTTAAGCAATGGCAAAAGTTGCGTTTATTGGCCTGGGCGTCATGGGATATCCCATGGCTGGTCATCTGAAGACCAAAGGCGGCCATGATGTCACCGTTTACAACCGAACATCCGCAAAAGCAGAAAAATGGGCAGCTGAATATGGCGGGTCATCCGCCCATACCCCTCGTGAGGCTGCAGCAGATTGTGATTACGTGTTTTGCTGTGTGGGAAATGATGATGATCTGCGCTCGGTAACAATCGGCGATGACGGGGCCTTTGCGTCCATGAAAGCGGGTTCCATTTTTGTCGACAACACCACGGCCTCTGCTGAAGTTGCCCGGGAATTACGCGCGGCAGCAGATGCCAGCGGATTCGAGTTTCTCGACGCGCCGGTCTCCGGTGGTCAGGCTGGCGCGGAGAATGGCGTGCTCACTGTGATGGTCGGCGGCGACAAGGCGGTGTTTGACCGCGCAGAGCCTGTGATTTCATCCTATGCCCGTATGGTTGGCCATATGGGGCCAACGGGTGCCGGTCAATTGACCAAAATGGTCAATCAGATTTGTATTGCAGGATTGGTCCAGGGCCTGTCGGAAGCTATTCAGTTTGGACAGAATGCCGGACTGGACATGGAAGCGGTAATCAATGTGATCTCAAAAGGTGCGGCTGGCTCATGGCAGATGGACAACCGCTACAAGACCATGCTTGCAGGTGATTATGAACATGGGTTTGCCGTCGACTGGATGCGCAAGGATCTTGATATCGTTCTGGCTGAAGCGCGCGTGAACAAATCAAACCTGCCTGTCACAGCCCTTGTTGATCAATTCTACGCTCAAGTTCAGGCGATGGGTGGTAATCGTTGGGATACATCATCCTTGCTGGCGCGACTGAAAAACTGACCCAGAGCCACAGACAAGCCTCCCTGCCCTAACGTAACTTGCTGCCTTGATGCGTATTGCAGGAGCCACGATGCTCGACTAACGTTTCCAAGTGCTGCGAATCAATGGTTTTCAGCACTTGGGGAACGAGCCGATGGGACAAGGCTGATGTCTGATAGTGGATCGAGCGCGACAGAACGCCAGAAACGGGCGTTTGGTCTTCTTTTGCGCCGCCTCAGCGAAAATGCAGGGCTGACACAAGATCAGAACGTGTTGCGCGACCGTTTGTACCAAATGGCAGCCGCAGGTGAATACGAACAGGCCTTCGACATCAACCATCAACTCCTTTTGGAGGTTGGAAACGGGCACTGTGATACCCCGAAAACAGTGGAATTACCTCAAAATCTATTAAGTCGTCTTTTCAAACGACGTCAGATTACAGACCCGGATATCCCTCACGTTTTTCAAAGCCGGGAGCGACAACTCACCACGTTGGCACTGGATCGCGCTGTATTGCTTGGAATGTCGGGACAGCCCGGCGAAGCAAATGCCTTGCTGGACAAGCTGATGGACGCCCGTGGCGAAGATCCGGGCAATCACATGGCTGAGGATATCTTTGAAGCTGCATTGGGTCTGGCCGATCTGACGGATAGTCCCGTGCGGCGGCAACAAATTCTGCGCGCACGCATGCAGTTCCATTATGATCTCGCGCTGGATCTTGGTGATGAAGAAAAGCTCCAGACAGCGCTGCAGGCGCTTGAGAGCCTTTACTCTGAAGCCCTTGATGTTGATGACGTGTCGCAAGATCTGGATGCTACCCGCGGCAAAGCCGATATGTTGCGCAAATTTGGCGAGTTACATGAAAAGACAGGCTTGTTGAAAATTGCCGCCAAACTCTTGTCTGACCTGGCGTTGACGATCCGCAAAAATGGCCACATCAAAGAGAGCTACAATCTTGTTCTGGAAGCTCTTGAGGCTGAAATAGCCCTCGCCTCATTGATGTCAGATACGTCGGAATTATCGTCTTTATCCAACAGGCTGCGGGATATTGTCGACCTTCCCGACACCATGATTTCCATCGAAGCCCGTGGTCAGGCACGCCATATCCTGGGCACCAGTCTTGCACGTCAGGCGGAAATTGATGGACGAATCGTCACCCTTCGCAAAGCCTTTGGCTATTTTGAATCAGCTGCCAAGCTTTATGCAGATATCGGTCTTGAGGCAAAGGAACTGCAATGTCTGCGAGATCTTGCCCTCGCCAAGCTGACTGCTGCAGAATTGCTGGCTTTGGATTCGCAAAACGCTGAGACGGATTTGGTTCTTGCACAGCGCTACAACGCGGAAGCGATGCTGTTGCAGCAGCAATTATCCGCCCGTATCGGATGATATCGGCAATTTTTTCAGTAGAGACCTGACACGCGCGCCCGCAACTGGATGAGCGCCAGCACTGTGTCGATCGTAGGTGTCGGCGTATCGGTCACATGCCCCAATTCCTGAACAGAGCGCACCAACGCATCAATTTCCATTGGTCGACCGCCGTCAAGATCCTGCAGCATGGATGTGCGATGCGCACCGACAGCAGCGCCACCATCAATACGACGTTCGACATCGATGGGAAACCTGACCCCCAGCTTTTCAGCAATCGTCTGCGCTTCCAGCATCATGTGTCTGGCAACATCCCGCGTACCGGGATCAGTGCACAGGACATCGAGAGTGGCATGTGTCAGAGCGGATATGGGGTTGAAGGACAAATTGCCCCAAAGCTTGATCCAGATTTCATCGCGCAATTTCGGTCGTACCGGCGCTTTCAATCCAGCAGCACCCAGAGCCTGAGACAAGCGCATTGCGCGCTCGGACTTTGATCCATCCGGCTCGCCCAGCGAAAACCGGTTTCCCTCAATATGACGCACGATACCCGGCTCAACCACTTCAGCCGCCGGATAAACTACGCACCCCAAGACCCGATCAGGGCCAAAACCATTCCATTGCACATCATCAGGATCGACACAGTGCACGCGGGTGCCTTCAAGCGGTCCACCGATTTTATGAAAATACCACCAGGGCACCCCATTCACACCGCTGACGATTGTCGTGTGCGGACCAATCAAGGGCTGCATCTTGCCAACGAGTGCTGGAACCGAGTGCGCCTTGAGTGTGACGAATACATAATCCTGTGGACCAAAATCTGCAGGATTCTCACTGACACTCACTGGCACATCCACCGTACCGCCCGCCTCAATCAGCGTCAGCCCGTTTGTCTGCATGGCTTTCAAATGCGGACCACGCGCTACGAGGCAGACATCAAAGCCTGCATTGATCAGCTTCACAGCCAGATAGCCGCCAATCGCACCAGCGCCAAAAATACAAATTTTCATCGCTCAAATCCTAAACGGCCCACGGTTAGTCCGATTTCACAAGGCCGAGTTTTTCCGCCAGACCAATGCGCTGCATTTTGCCTGTGGCGCCTTTCGGAATTTCCTCCATGATCACTACTTTCCGGGGCACTTTGAAATCTGCCATTTGGGTCGCAGCGAAATCGCGGATCTCACGCTCCGTCGCAACAATGCCTTCCCTGAGAACAACAGCAGCCGCCACTTCCTCTCCAAGCTTTGGATGCGGCAGCGCAAAGGTCACCACCTGTGCCACAGCCGGGTGATCCATCAACACGCCGTCGATCTCCAGCGGACTGATTTTCTCGCCGCCACGATTGATGATTTCCTTCAAACGACCAGTCAGTCTCAGATAGCCGTCTTCGTCCAGAACACCGCGGTCCCCTGTGCGGAACCAGCGCTGGCCATCGGCCATAAAGAAGCTTGTTCGGTTCGCTTCCTCATTGCTCTCATAGCCGGGCGTGACGTTGGGACCGGAAATGACAACTTCCCCCGGAGTCTGGATCAGGACATTGTCCTGCTCGTCGGCAATGCGGATCAGTGGTCCGGCTTCCAATCCAACCGAGCCGGGTTTTTGCTCGCCCGGCGGCAGTGGATTGGAAGACATCTGATGCGCTGCTTCTGTCATGCCATAGGCTTCGATCACCGGTGCCTTGAATGTTTCCACCAACTCTTTCATCACCTGTGCCGGCAAGGAGGCAGAGGAAGACCGCAAAAAGCGTAAATGTGCATTCTCGATTATATCCATGTTGCGCGCGGCGCGGCTGAGGAGTGCCTGATGCATGGTGGGCACAGCGGTATACCAGGTTGGACGGGATTCTTTCATCCAGCCAAAAAACCGCAGCGCATCAAAGCCCGGTGCACACCAGATCGAGGCGCCTGCAGCCAATGATGCAGAAACCGCAGCGATCAGCCCATGAATGTGGAATAACGGCATGACATTCATGCAGCGATCAGCCGGTGTGAGTTGCAATGTGTCCTTGATATGAAGCGCCGATGCCACAACATTTGACTGCAACAACGGCACGATCTTTGGCCGCGACGTTGTGCCCGAAGTGTGAAGTATCAGTGCGGTATCTTCAGATGTCGGTTCGGTTCCATCCTGGATTTTGGAATTTTTGCCCTCTAGGACAAGAGTGAATTCTCCCGCTGGCAATTCTGAATTCGTATGCAGCCTGATAATTGCAATGCCAATGCACTTTGCAGCAGTTACGGCAGGTCCATCATCATCGGCCAGCACAATAATGGCTTTTGCTTTCAGATCATCCAGATAGAACGCATATTCTTCTTCGCGATAGGCCGGGTTCAACGGCGCGGTTACCGCAGCCTGCGCAACGCTTATGAACGCAGTTGCCATTTCCGGACCATTGGGCAGCACAATCGCGACCCTGTCCTGGGGCCCAATCCCCATATCTTTCAGAGATTTTGCTACGTTCGCAGCCAGTTTCCGAAGTCCGCCATAGGTCAGCCATTCCCGTTCCGGCGCGCCGATGGCCAACAAATTCGGGTCATGTCTCTGCAGAAGTGCCTTGATTGTTCCGGTCATTTCAATCTTTCCAATATTGTCCGGCGCGACGGGTTTCGCGCGCAGTTGGCTCCACAGATGGCCTGGTTTACCCGGTCATCTGGAAGCGGCGTAGTAGGATACTCTGCGCTCCAGATAGGCAAAAAACTCCGACAGTGAGAATGCAAGAGCAAACAGAACAATCAGGACCGCCCAGAAATGGGACATCATGAAATTGTTGGAATAGAGCTCAAACAGAGCGCCAAATCCGACAATCGAGATCAGCAACTGACCGATGATCACACCCTTCACCGCCCGGATGACGCCAATGCGCACCCCGCCCAGAATCTCTGGCAGCGCGGCCCAGAAATAGACTTTGAAGAATGCATCAAAGGGCGATGCGCCAAAACTGTGTGCCATCTCCACAAGGGATCTGTTGATCTGCTTCACACCGGCCCGCGAGTTCAAAATGATGATCCAGATCGCGAACAGCGTTGTGGTGATGATGATCGATTTCATGCCGAACCCAAACAGCACCATCAGCACGGGAACAAGAGCTGTCAGCGGAGCGCTGAGGAAGATATTGACCCAGGGCAAAATCAATTCATCAAGCAGTCGGCTTTTGCCGATCAGAATTCCGACCGGTACGCCGATGACGATGGCAAAGAAGACGCCGGCGACAAATGCGTAGGCTGTCTCATACATGGCTTTCTGAAATGCCGGTGTGCCGATGACATTGAATAATGTCACCAGAACCTCGGACAGCGGCGGGATAAAAAACGTCCAGCCTGTCTGTCCAACGATCTCCCAGAGTAGCGCCCACAACAGCAGTGAAGACATGCCTGGTAATCTGCGTCCAAATACAATCATGTCACACTACTCCACATAGTTGCGCAAGGACGCCCAGATTTGATCGACGATATCGAGATATTCCGGAGAACGGCGGATGTTTTCGACATCGGTGTTGCGGAAGCTTGTTGGCCGAATGATTTCGGACACACGGCTTGGGCGCGGCAACAGAATTGCAATTTGATCCGAAACATAGACCGCTTCCTCGATGGAATGTGTCACGAAAATAAACGTCTTGTTTTCGTTGCGGACCAGTTCAAGCATGTCTTCCTGAAACTTGCGCCTGTTTTGCTCATCCACGGCGGAAAATGGCTCATCTAGCAAAAGCACCTGCGAATCCACGGACAGCGCCCGCGCCAGACCGACACGCTGGCGCATCCCGCCTGACAATTCATGCGGATAGGACTTTTCAAAGCCGGACAAACCAACATTCTTGATGTATTTTTCTGCAATGGCCTCGCGTTCCGACTTTGCCACACCGCGCAACTCCAATCCGAAGGCTACGTTGCGGATCACACTGGCCCATGGCAGAAGCGCGAAATCCTGGAACACAAAGGCTCGGTCTGCACCGGGACCGGTGACCTTTTTGCCTTCAATTAGAATCTCACCGGATGTTGGCTCCAACAAGCCGGCGATGATCTTGAGCAAGGTCGTCTTGCCGCATCCCGATGGCCCCAACAGAGAGGTCAGCTGACCCCGTGGGAACTCCAGCGACAGATCGCGCAGCGCTTCGACAGTGCCGTAATTCTTCGAGACACTACGCACTGAAACTGCGGAATCCATATCGACAGGTTCTGATTTTTCAAAAGCATCGTTAGTCTGAGACATAACCACGATTGTTCCCTTCAAATAGGAAGTCTTCAATCCGTTCCAGCAGGTTGAGGAAGAGCACTGCCAAAACGATTATGGAAAAAATAGCTGCATACATTGAGGGGTAGTCAGCAATCGAGCGACTGTAGGTGATGATATCCCCAACACCTGTGGGTGTGATTTTCAACTCGGATAGAATAGCGCCGATGAAACCGGCAGAGATGCCAAGCCGAAGCCCTGAAAAGATAACGGGCGAAGCTGCCGGAATGACAATTTTCAGGACAATATCGCGATCTGTTGCCAGAAATGATTTGCCCATATCCTTGATGGAAGCTGGCGTATTGCGCACGGCACTGGCCGTATTGAGGACAATCACCGGCATCGCCATGATGCAAACCACAAATACTTTTGACGTGAGGCCAATGCCATACGCCATCACCAATATCGGTATCAGCGCGGCAAGTGGGGCTGCCTGCATGACGATGAATATGGGAGAAAACAGCCATTCAAACCGTTGACTTAAGCCAACCCACAACCCCATTCCGATTCCAAAGAAAGCGGATATCGAAACACCAACCACCAGAGGCTTCAGGGTTTCGGCATAGGCTGTGAAGATCGTGCCTTCGATCGTTAATCTGAAAAGCGCCTGCATTGATTCAATGAATGTCGGAAATGCGAAACTGACCGGAACACGACCCGCAATCTCCCACGCTCCGAACACAATAAATGCAGAGAGCAGCTTTAGTGCAAGAGGACGATTGATCATCTTAACTCACCTGATGCATGGAAAAAGAACCACCCGCCAGAATGGTTGGCGGGTGGTATATGGCGAAGCTATTTCGCCATTGCTGCATCAAGCGGAGCGAGGTACCAGAAATCCTCGATATTCAAAGTTGACGGGTCGCCATCCAGCTGTCCGGCGGCCGAATACCATTCCATGTCAGCTGCGGCGGCTTTGCGCCCGCCACCATTGGGATCGTACAGACCACCTGCTACTGCATCAGTGTAAAATCCATCCAGTTCAGCAAGCAGTTCCTTTGGCAACTGGCCAATCGGTCCGTCCGGATCTGTCTCTCTGCTTATGATCGTCGGATCTTCGTGCATATCCTGCCAGACACTGGCAAGCGCCTTCACAAAGATGTTGACCTGCTCTTCGTTCTCCTTGATCCAGTCAAGATTGGCAAACAGGGCCTCATCGCTTGAATCCACTTCAAACATCGGCAGAACGTTGAACTTGTCCGGGAATTGTTTGACGACCTTGTTCTTGTTGGACAGATCAATGATGGTTGCATCAGTCTGTCCGCCAACCAGAGCGACCACGCGGTTCGAGGAGCCTGGAACGTAAGACCGTTTGCCAAATTTGATGCCGACCTTGTCTTCAATCACATTGGCAATTGAATCCGTACCACCGCCGCGTGAGTGCAGCAGAATTGGTTCGCCATCAAGATCTTTCAGATCATCGTATTTCTTGCTTGTGACGGGAAAAAACTTCAGTTTTGACAGCTGGAAAATAATACGGATTGGCGCTTTTGAACGCTGCATCGCAGAATAAGGTGTGCCAAATCCAATATTCATCTGACCACTGAGAACCGCCTGAATCGCCAGTTCTTCATCGGAAAAAGCTGTCCACTCATAGTCAAGACCGGCAGCTTTGGCGCGATCCAGTGCCACAAAGAATGCAGCCAACTCATCAGACGGCGTCTCTGCCAGAGCAATTTTCAGCTTTTCGGCGTAGGATGTTGACAACATCAAGCCGGCAGCAAGCGGCACTGCAACCGCAAAAGTAGCGATCTTCTTGATAAATTTTTTCATTGTTCCCCTCCCAGAGATTTTGGTTTCAGTTCATGGCAATCGAGGGCCTAGATCCTCCATTGCCCATCGTATTGGCCGCCCTCCAGCGGCTAATAGCTCTGTGTCAAATGTCTCCAAACAAGCGTCCGGAGACGGATTTCAAATGCGCGCGCATTGCGTCGTAAGCTGCGGCTGGTTCCCGGTTGGAAATCGCCGACGCAATATCTTCATGTTCCTTGAAGCTGGTGTGGTTTGACGGTGGTTTTACGGACTGGCGTGTGACGCTGCCCCAAGCCACTGCGCGATGCACAAGATTGAGCTGATCGAATATCGACAGAAGCAAGAGATTGTCGCTCGCCTCGGCAATGGCCCGGTGAAAATGATCATCCTGCTCTTCATACAGTTTCCAATCTTCAGCGGCGCGTGCCCGTTCCATGGCAACACGCATCCGGCTCAAGGCTTCTCCTGATGCATTGATTGCAGCTTCCCGCGCGATTGCCGGTTCCACAGCCAGGCGGGCGCGCATCATCCGAAACGGGGTCAATTGTTTGCCAAGTTCAATTGGCGATGCGGTCATGTTGTCCAGATCTTCAACTGTCGCGGCAACAAAGGTGCCTTTGCCGACATGGCGCCAGATTGTGCCTTCGCGCTCCAGCGCATCGAGTGCCTTGCGCAAGGTGTTGCGACTAAAACCAAGTTCGGCAGTCAGTTTTCGCTCTGACGGCAGCCGCTGTCCTGGTTTCAATCCACTGGACTGGATGTATTGACGCAAACCGCTCAACGCATCGCCCGCTTCCGCAAGAGTTTCAGATACCAGCATTCATTCCTCCGAATTGGTTGACCAATTATCTATTTGTGCAACCAATTGAATCTCAGAATATGAATTGGTTCACAAAATGCAACTAAAATATTGCATTGGTCACGATTGATTTTTAGAAGTTCTTGCCATATGTCAAAAGATCAACAAGAAAATTCTAGGAGATTCCAATGTCTGATTATGTAATACCGGCTCCAAAAATTCCAACGATACCTGTCGATGGAGGTGGCGAATTTCCAGTCAGGCGCGTGTATTGCATTGGACGGAATTATGCAGCCCATTCTATTGAAATGGGGGATGATCCAGACCGTGACCCACCCTTCTTTTTTCAAAAAAACCCAAACAATCTAGATGCTTCCGGAGATTTTCCATATCCAAGCCAAACATCTGACGTGCATTATGAAGTCGAGATGGCTGTCGCGTTGAAAACCGGCGGCACCAATATTGCGACGGAAGATGCGCTGGATCACGTGTTCGGTTATGCGCCTTGTCTGGACATGACGCGTCGTGACCTTCAGGGAGAAGCAAAGAAAAAGGGGCGCCCCTGGGAAATCGGCAAGGCGTTTGAACGCTCTGGACCAATTGGACCATTGCAGCGCGTCGCTGATGTCGGCCATCCCGATAATGGTCGTGTCGAACTGCTGGTGAACAACGAAGTCCAGCAGGAAGGCGATCTCAACCAGATGATCTGGAAAGTTCCTGAGATGATCTCGTACCTGTCCGACTTCTTTGAATTGGAACCGGGTGATGTGATCATGTCCGGGACACCATCCGGTGTTGGCCCGATTCAAAAAGGCGACGTCATGGTGGTCAATATTGCAGGCTTAAAATCACTGACCGTCAAGGTCACCTGATCAAATGCCCAAAAACACACCCCGGTGAGATAGATCCGGGGTGTCAGTGGCTGAACAGGCAAAGTTCCAACAGCCGACCAGAATGTTTCATCCAGAACATCGAGAGATGCGTTCACAGAGTGGATTTTCGGAACAAGTCCGAAAATGACGGCGCAGGGACTGGATGTGATTCTGTGAACAATACAATGAGACGTGAATTTGAGAAGATTTGCATGCGAAGGACGCTCTGCCAGTAATGATGTCGAAGGCCTTTGCCAGACGCCCCACCGGTATACTCTCAGTCATCCCTCCGCCAAACAAGCCGTCATTCTCGGACTTGTTCCGAGAATCTATCTTGGCGAGCCTCCGATCATCCCACATGGACGCGCATGTAGAATTGGCACAGACCGCACGGTCGGATAAAAATGACAAAACACCTCATAATCCGCTCGGTGCAAACCGAGACAACCTATTGAGGCACCACAGCTAATCTGCAATCTGCCGCATGAAATTCAGAACATTGCCTCGATCACCTGCACATCGACTTCAAATCACTGCCTACGCGCAGTGATGGTGGTTTTGATAGGCGTGCAGATCAGATCGCAGGACAATTATGTAAAACACCCAATGTGATCAGACTTCTACAAGTGGAAGGCTTTGCTGCAGTTGGCAATTGCAGCCTCACGAAAACCCTGTGCAACCGGTTTCAAGGCCGGACGGGACACTGACATATGGGAAGAACCTTTCTCCGCAATGACGGGTCATGGAGATTTTCCGGACGAGTTCTTGGTTGCAAGCACAAAAGCCAAAAGACACTGCAAGCGCGTGGCCAGACTACGGTCAGATTGAAGATGACCTGTCAGTTATAACAATGCGGTTTGGTCTGTCTCCGGTCAGATTGACAGCCTGAATTGAATGGAATCAGTGCGTCTGATGGAGGTCAAACAGCGCCAGGAAATTTACCGACAAATCATTGAAAGAAATTGGTGCGCCCTGTAGGGTTCGAACCTACGACCCGCTGATTAAGAGTCAGCTGCTCTACCAACTGAGCTAAGGGCGCCTCATGAGTGTCGTGCTATATAGGCGCGTCACTATTGTGTAAATAGGACTTACTGTGTCGAAGTCCAGTGTGCAACCCAACGGTCTCCATAGCACCATATTTTTTTGCTGACATACAGCACAAGCAGTCCCGCAATCAGATGCCCCAATAGGCATCCGATTTATCGAACACGTGCCAACTGTAGTATCGACGCATTTGATTTGGGACACATAATATTGTCGCGCACGCGGTCGCGCGCAGTCACAAATGACAGAACCGATTCTGGCAGACTGCCGGTCCTTCACGATTGGGGCTGTTTTGAGTTGAAAAAATTCGGAGTCAATTCGGGCATCACACCAAAAATTGTGATTTCGCTCTGGGGCTTGAAGGACGCATTCAAACGTTCTGAAAATGGCACAGATGATACATCATCTCAGAAACAGGAATCACGAACTAATCGGGAGTTTTAACTTTTAGTTCCAACAGCTTATAATGGTTCGTGCGAATCCAATCGGCGGAAGCCTTACTGATTTAGCGAATTGATTTTCAGTTTTTATCATGGAAAACGAACTGAGGAACTTGGCTCAGCGTCATGGGTAAAACAGAGCCGCTCTGCATTACCGCCAAGCATCACACGATTTCGGAGGTGCATTTGGCTTCTGTCAAGGAAATTTGGTGAGCCCTCACGGGTTCGAACCGTGGACCTACTGATTAAAAGTCAAAAGCAAAATAGGGTAAGTAGCTGAAAAGTCTAACTTCGTTTGCACTCTACGATCAAAAATCGGTGTTTTATAGGCTATAAATATAAACAGAGTGCAAACGATTTTATTGACGAGGAAACTCAAAACTTTTACTAAAAAAGCGAACTTGTCCTGTTATTCAACAGGGTTCTTCAAGACTGCCGGCAAAAACTCCGCCAGGTCGCCTTCGGTCATATTTTTGACCTCCTTGAGAGAGCTCATTCCACCTATTTGGTTAAAAAGAATATGCTTGAGAGAATTCTCATCTTTGGGGTCCAGTTTTGAAGAACTGTATACCACATCCGCATGGGACATCCGGTCAGGAGTGATTGGAGTGTCTAGCACGCATGCTATTCTCGCACCGCTCTCTTCGTTGATACGGACTGCCTCAGCGGAGAATTCAACCACGCCGTAAATACCGCCAAATTCACCCCAATTGCGTACTTGATTATCAAAAACTATTTTTGCAGCAGCTTGAATTTCGTTCTTGGTACAATGTTCCAGTCTATATGTGGACATCCCTTTCTGAAAGGCCCTTTTGAATATTGCAGGAGAGAATTTTTTCTTGGGTTTTTTCAGGTCATGGTCAGATCTAGAAGTTACGAAATATCGAAGCACCTCATGCCCCAGCACTGGCCCGAATCCACCATCCACCTGACTTGCGGATTCGCACCCACAATCTGGGTACGCCTCAGATAATTCATAAACGCAAGGATTTAGTTCCCACCTGTTCAGAAACTCGCGCTTTTCTACACTATCACTCACTGAAAAACCTAAGCGAGAACTTCGTAAAAGCTGTTAAAAAATTTACGAATTTCGGATGGATTTGAAGCGTTCAGTTCGGATGAAACCAAAACTTTGGAGCCGCTTACGACAGAAATAACTGCGGAGTGATCAGTACCGGAAAACTCAAAACCTCCGATTGAAAACCCATTTTTATCAATGACATCGAGAACTACACTACCGCTAACATCGACATCAGCGATAGGTAACGGAAGTGTACCCGGCCACATAGATGCAACGGAAAGGGCATCTTTCACTGCATCACGATCCGGAGACAAACTACCCTCACCATCCCATCCATCCACCAAATCTCCAAATCCCCTAATCTCCAATAAGACGGGATCAATTGGCCGTTGAGATTCCAGTGTATGTAGGCTGGCTGGAGTTAAATTTACTGATGTTCCCTCATCATCTGTCGCAATAAGCGCACTTGATTTTGACGTTTCAGGAAATGGGCTGCTCTGAACGGATGAAAAGCCCTCTAGGTGATCAGATGCTGGTATAAAAACTTCCTGAAATTTAGATGGCACAGCAGAATACCGTGACGTTTCCTCTTCATTATCGAAGTAGGCGGCAGAAGAGTTTGAAAGCGCACCAATAACTATAACGACTCCACCAAAAACTCTTGTTGGAATACTGACATCGCTACTTATTGCTAGATCTGTCATTACGCCCTCTCGATCCCGATTCGATTCCTCATATCAATGTTGATTGATGACGAAAAAATCTCAAGGGACCTATTGTGAAGAAATTGCAACCATCTCATTACGTCATCTGAATTAGCTTCGGAACCATCCACCCGAAAATCCACAAGAGTATAAAATCTAACTACTCTTCTTTTATTCTCGGCATCGATCGTCTCATCTTGTACATCTATATTCCGGTTAACCAGCATTTTATGGTTGTCAATTTCTTCAAACCAACCGGAATGGGAGTGCCAAGTCAAACCGCCCTTAATATTAGCGGCTGGAATAGATTCGTCAACGTTCGCCAATAGTTCGCTTGCATCAGCTTGCTCCACTGGACCATCAAAATAAAACCTATCCCAATATTCCAAGCGGACGGTTGCTAAATCGGTGATACCTAAAGCCACCTCCAATTGGTCTCCGAACAACTCTCGGAACCGATTTTGAAAATTCTCCCATCGAACATAGACAAAAGAAATGAAACCGAAAGTCTGATCTCGGAAACCAGCTTCCTCTATCTTATTTTCTCCTTCAAACCTCTGGAAGAGTTTGCCAATTTCGTTGCGTTTAGCTTCGACGGGCTTGTTGTCGATAGAAAGCACGATCGGAGGAAAATCGCTCTCGGCGAGCTTAATCGAATCGAAGCCAAAATCTTCATAGGCATCTGAAATAGGTTTCGTGATTTTCGAAAGCATCTTCTCAGGAAGTGCGCTCTTGAATCGAACTATCACACGCACTTGATCTATTGCATGTGCTTCATGAACTGGTGTCCACGCCATATAAAACCTCAGGTCATTTCGTACGATTCTAGCAACTGTATCACTGTCATATAGGTATTAGTAAGTTGTAAATCGAGCGTTTCGCAAGCAGACAGCGCGAAAGCGGCATCGGTCATATAGCGGGAGCCAAGCTACGCCAATGATAAGCCATCAGCAGCACCAACGCAAAAAACCGTCGCGTTTATTGCATTCAATTGAGTGTAAAGTGCAAACGGTTTTCGTACATTTCCAAAAAAGTGCAAACGGTTTTTAAGGCGCAATCACGTAAGATTCTGAAGTTTATAGGAAATTTGGTGAGCCCTCACGGGTTCGAACCGTGGACCTACTGATTAAAAGTCAGTTGCTCTACCGACTGAGCTAAGGGCTCCCAAATTCCGGCGGAACATAGGCAAGGCAACGGGGCGGGTCAATAGCGCATTTCCTAAATATGCGTTTTGTCCAAATCCAGTTAATACCTATGTTTCCGAAGGGCTTTGTTTAGCGGAAAACCGTTAAAAAGCCTTGAAGGTTGGAATGGTGCGCGTGTCCTTGATTCCGGTGAAATGTTGGATCTTTTCCGTGACGAAATGTCCTATGTCATCGCCCTCACCCACATAGAACTTGACCAGAAGGTCAAAATCGCCGGCTGTCGAGTAAATTTCAGATGCTATCTCCGCATCAGCAATCTGATCTGCCACCTCATATGCTTTTCCCAGATGGCATTTGATTTGTACGAAAACGGCCTGCATGATCCCTCACATAGAAATGCGGTAAAAACTGATCAGACCCTAAGGGAAAAGGCAGACTATGGAAAGTGAGTTGGACTTGGAAGCAGAGTATGACAATCGCGCACTTGTGCCAGATCATGTTGAAATACTGCCGCGCTGGGAGCGGGAAGCTGCAGACTTTCGCGCTGTGACCCGATTTGAGACCAATCGATACGGATCTGCAGAGCGAAATCTGGTCGATGTGTTTCGCGGAGACGATTCGGCGCAAAATCAAAAACCGCTGATTCTGTTTATCCATGGCGGCTATTGGCGGGGGCTGGGAAAAGACATGTTCAGCCACATGGCAAAGGGTCTGCTGGACCACGGCTTTGATGTGGCCATCCCGCAATACACGCTCTGTCCCGACATCAGCGTTGCCGGCATTGGCAATGAAATCGCAGCCTGTTGCCAGCACCTTGCACAGATCGAAAAGCGTTCTTTGATGATCACCGGGCATTCTGCTGGCGGACATCTGGCAGCGATGATGTGTCAGAAGGACAGAGTCGCGGAGATTTCGGTGCCCATTGTCGCAGGACTTGGCATTTCCGGTGTCTATGATCTGACGCCATTGTTGCATGTGTCCATGAACACAGATTTGAAGCTTGATCTGAAATCTGCGTTGGAAACGAGCCCCTATTTTGCTGCGCCCGAACCCGGCATCTACTTTGATGCCTGGGTTGGATCAGACGAATCGGATGAATTTCGTCGGCAAAGCGAAGACTTCGCGATGAAATGGCGTGAGAACGCTGCTCACACAACGTGTATCGAATTGGCCGGAGCCAATCATTTTACGGCCGTTGAGCCACTCACCAACAGCGAAAGCCTTCTGGTCAAGCGCATTGTCACCCTGGCGGGATAGGCACAAGACACTGCACACATGATCCAAGACGAGTGGTTTTGCGTAATTCCAGTAGGAGCAACTTATCTGACGGAGGCAGGCATGAAAAACCACACAAGACGCGTGACCGGACTTTTGGCCGGTGTTGTGACACTGGCAGGTGTCTCGATCACCAGTATTTCGGCACAAACCCTGGCGGCGACGGACCAGTCCGAAATCCAGTCTGTTATTCGAATGCAGGTTGATGCCTTTCTGGCTGATAATTCACTGACAGCGTTTTCCTTTGCCGCTCCGTCCATCAAGAACATGTTTGGGTCTGATGAACGGTTCATGAGCATGGTGCGTCAGCAATACCCACAGGTATTCCGGCCACAATCTTTTGAGTTTGGACGTCTGGAGAGCAGCCCGACCGGGCCTGTTCAGGAAGTTTTTATTACAGGTCCTGCAGGCAAAGACTGGCTTGCGGTCTACACGCTGGAACAACAGGCTGATGGCAGCTGGAAGATCAATGGTTGTTACATTGTGCCGGATAGAGGCGCAAAGGTCTGAAGGTCCGCCATCGCGAGCACTCAGGGGATCTGACGCACCAGATCGGGACCCAGTGAGCCGTTTGCAATCAGAAACAGTACGAACGTAACCGTCGCGACCGACATGCCTGTGCCAATCAGCACGGCTGTGGAAGCACGCTCCACATAAACGTTATATTGCTGGGCAATCACATAGATGGTGGCTGCAGGCGGCAATGAGGCCATCAGGACCCCTGTTGCCACCCAGACCGGGTCGAAGTCACCGACAACTCCAAGCATCAGGTAAACGATCAGCGGATGGGCGATCAGTTTCACGGCCAGCAGACCTGGCAATTCCACCGGAAACCGCTTCAATGGACGCAGGGCCACAGTGACCCCCATGGCAAACAGAGCTGATGGCGCGGCGGCAGATCTCAGAAATGTGAGAATCGTATCAATCGCCTGTGGCGGCTCATAGCGGAATGCTGCTCCCAGCACGCCGGCAATCGTCGCAATGATGAAGGGGTGCAGAAACACCTTCTTCAGGATCTGCAAAGCCAGTTGCAGAGGCGGTTTCTTCTCGGTGCCGGCAAAGGCCATCAACAAGGGTGCCAGAGTAAAAACCAGAGCCACATCAAAGCAAAAAATGAGCGCTGCAGGCACTGCAGCCTCCGGCCCCAGCACAGCCAGCGTCAGGCCTGGCCCCATATATCCCACATTGGCATAACCACCCACCATGCCTTGAATGGTGGCGATGGCGACATTGCCTTTGGTGACATAGATACCGATGCAGAATGCCAGGGCGAACGCACAATATGTCGAGAAACTGGTCGAAAACACATAGGTCCAATTGGCAAGTTGCTCAATTGGGGTTTTCGAAATGAGCTGGAAGAACAAGGCTGGCAGAGCAAAATAGATAATAAAGATATTCAGCCATGCGAGGCCCTCTGCCGGCACCTTGAAAATCCGACCTGCAAAAAAACCCAGAAAAATCAAACCGAAAAATGGAAAGGCGAGTGTGGCAACCTGCAGCATATCTGTGTTGATTTCCGGTGGCGTGTGTTGTTGGCAGTTGATTTCGTCAAAGGGCGATTGCGTTGTAAAGCAAAATGCCGTTATTGCGTAGCAGCAAATCAGATTGAGTGACTGTTCCTTGGCTAAACCCACCACACCTACGTTTCAGCATCGCCTCGAATATATGGGGTTTCGCGCTGTTGCGGGCCTCATGAATGCGCTGCCAATTGGTGCAGCTTCGGCCATCATGGGGTTTCTCTGGCAGGTACTGGCGCCGTTCAACCATCGCCATGCCACCGTTCAAAAGCACCTCAAAGACGCATTTCCCGAGAAGAATCAGGCATGGATTCGCCAAATTACTTCCCAGCATTGGAATAATCTAGGACGCACGATGGCAGAAGGTCTGTGTGTCGGAAAGCTGCTGCAACAAAGACACAGAATCACACTCCAGTCGCAGGACCTCATTGATCAACTGGCACAAAGCACGAAGGGTGCGGTGTTTGTGTCGCTGCATATGGGGAACTGGGAGTTGCTAGCTGTACCGGCGCTGGAAAATGGCCTGTCCATGGCGGGGATCTATCAACGGGCCTCAAATCCACTGGTCGATCGCTACATCAGGCAGGTCCGCCAACCGCTTTATCCGGGCGGACTTCATTCCAAACGCAGAGCGTCGGTCAACGGGTTGATCAAGTGGGTCCGTGGCGGCGAAACAGTGTGCATGATGGGTGATTTGCGCCAGAGTGGCGGCATCAAGGTTCCATTTTTCGGCCATTTGGCGCCCTCGACTCCGTTCCCGGCGATGATTGCGGAAAAGCTTGATGTCCCGCTGATTGCAGCCTGCTGTCGCCGGACAAATGGTTGCCACTTTACAATTCAAGCTGTCGAAATCAAACCCGGCGTAGGTGATACGATGGACGAGCGCGTTGCTGATGCAACCGCGCGACTTCACAGGCAATTTGAAGACTGGATCCGCGAAACGCCGGAGCAATGGATGTGGGGCCACCGCAGACGGTGACACAAACATTGTTGGCTAAAATGCTGCCACACCGGGTGTTTTCGCTTTGTGGATGCCCTCTCAGATTGTAAACTTTGTTATTTCCAACCCGATCATTTGAAGGGGCATTTATGCGTTTTGCTGTTATCTCTGACATCCATGGCAATCATTTGGCTCTTGAAGCCGTTCTCAATGACATTGCTGATAGCGGCATCGATCATATCCTCAATCTGGGTGATCATTTTGGCGGTCCGCTGGAGGCTGGCAAAACCGCAGACATTTTAATCAAACAGAAAAATATGCTGTCGATACTCGGCAATCATGATCGCTTTATGCTGGAATCTCCCGTCAATGAGCTGGGCGATTGGGACAGACCGGCATTTCAGCAGTTGAGCGATGAGCATCTGAAATGGCTCGCGTCTCTGCCAGCAACAGCCCAGTTTGAGAACGATATCTTTCTGTGCCACGGAACCCCTTCCAGCGATTCCGTAAAATGGCTGGACACCGCGGATGCGCCTATTGGCATGCGCATGCGACAATTGGCGGATATCGAGCGTGAAGCCGAGGGAATTGATGCTTCGCTGATGCTGTGTGGGCATACCCACCTTGCGCGCGTTGTGCGGTTGTCAGACGGACGTCATGTTTTGAATCCGGGAAGTGTTGGCTGTCCGGGCTTCAAGGACACCCGCGCAGAGACCTATATCATGCATACCGGAAATCCGAGTGCGGCCTATGCGATTGTTGAACAACGCAGCCAGGGTTGGGATTTCTCGCTCCGCCATGTCCCCTACGACAATCTGGCAATGGCGGAAATTGCACGTTCCAAGGGAATGCGGGATTGGGCAAATGCCTTGACTGGCGGATGGATTTCCTAGAGCCACCTCTCGAGTTTCCATCGCTTTACAATGCAATCGTTTCAGACCGTGATTTGCTTCGCCTCAGGGAGAGGACTACGCTTTGGATCCCGTCACAAAAGTTGTGACAGTCATCCTACAAATGGAGTTCACATGTCAGTTGCACGCGTTACGGAAATCATTGCCTCATCCTCCAAGAGCTTTGAAGATGCTTTGGAGAAAGGCATCAAGCGCGCCTCGGAGACACTTAAGAATGTTGAAGGCGCATGGGTCAAGGATCAGAAAGTTGTCGTTTCCAACGGCAAGATCTCTGAATACCGGGTCGTGATGAAGGTCACATTCGTTTTGAACGATTAATTCAAAACGTTTTGCAACAGGGCTTTATGCCCTGTTGCTGATACTTTGAATCTGCCGCCCCAAGATACTGTCAGAGATCGAGATGGCTAGACCCAAACTGACCGATCCTAGAACTGATCTGCAGTGCGCATTTTGACAATCGTATCCGGATCGCTGACGGCTCCGTTCTGAGAACGGGAACCCTTCTTGATCTGATCTACATGATCCATACCGTCTGTGACCTTGCCGAATACGGTGTATTCCCCATTCAGGCTCGGTGCGGAGTCAAACATGATGAAGAATTGCGAATTTGCACTGTTTGGGCTCCGTGAACGGGCCATGCCAAGGACGCCGCGTTCGAATGGCACATCTGAAAATTCCGCCTTCAAATCGGGAAGATCAGATCCACCGGTTCCATTACCCAGCGGATCACCTGTTTGCGCCATGAAGCCGTCAATCACCCGGTGGAACTTCAAGCCATCATAAAACCCGCTATTGGCCAGGGTTTTCATGCGCTCGACATGATTTGGCGCGGCATCCGGCATCAATTCGATTTTGATCTGACCGGTTTTGGTCTGCAGGATCAGAGTATCTGCGTCACTCGCTGCATAGCTCATGGTTGTCAGTGCAAGCACCATGATGGCGGTTGCGAAGGATTTGATCAGGCTCATTGAAAACTCCGGTTTTGGTTGTTTGTTCAGGCTTCCTAAAACCATCAACAGTTGGGCTTTTTTAGGATCGCCGTTTGCAAGGTAAGTATGTCCCGGCGCAATCTGCGTCAATGATCCCTTTCTGCGTCAGGCTTTCAACCGCGCAACACCACATTTTCCGGATCAAAAGGACTTTCCTCTATGACCGTGGCTTGATAGGCCTCCCCCAGAATATGGATTTGCATCTTTGAACCCAGTTCCGAGTAGGCTGGCGGCACCATGGCCAAAGCCAAAGATTTTTCGACACGCCAGCCATATCCGCCAGAGGTCGCACGACCAATCAGCGTCTCGCCGTCAAAGATAGCTTCCGATCCCCTTGCATCTGCGTCCTTGATTCCATGAATTTCCAGCGTCACAAAAGACCAATTGTCTCCTGCCCCATGACGTTTCAACAGCGCCTCTTTCCCGACAAAGTCCTTGGCGGGTTTGATGAAACGATCAAGTCCGGATTCATAGGCGGAATACTCAATCGATAATTCGCGAGGGATCAAGCGGTAGGATTTTTCCAGGCGCATGGCATCCATGGCGCGAATGCCGAAGGGCTGAATGCCGAATTCTGCGCCCGCTTCCATCAGTGCATCAAAAATTTCCAGCTGCATTTCAATCGGATGGTGGAATTCCCAACCCAGTTCTCCGACAAAATTGACCCGCAGCGCATGTGCCGTCGCCCGCCCTACGCTGATTTTCTGACCGGAGAGCCATGGGAATGCGGCGTTGGACAGATCAACATCTGTCAGCTTTGCGAGCACGTCACGCGATTTGGGACCAGCCAGGACAAGTACCCCATGCTGTGAGGTGATGGTCGACAGATGCACGGAGCCATCATTCGGCAGTGCTTTTTTCAAGACATCATGGTCGTGACGCTCATAGGCACCTGCCGACACTAGATAGAAGCGTCCAGGATGCCATTCATAGACCGTGAATTCTGACAAGACACCGCCAGATCGGGTGAGCAAATGGCACAGGGCAATCCGGCCCTGTTTCTTGGGAATGCTGTTTGCGAACAGGCCATTCAGCCAGTCACGTGCACCCGGTCCGGTGACTTCCATCTTGGCAAAGGCCGACATGTCGAGCACGCCGACATTCTGTGTGACATTCTTCACTTCCTCGCCGACAAATTCGAAATAGTTGGAGCGTCGGAACGACCATTTCTCGACAATTCGGCCATCTTCGGTGGCTGGCGCGTGATTGTGGTTCAACAGCAGATCGGGATAATCCAGTTCCTCCGGCGGAACGGAATAATCCAGCGGCGCAAACCAGTTGGCGCGCTCCCAGCCATAAACCGATCCAAACACCGCGCCTCGTGCTTTCAGGCGGTCATAAATAGGCGTTTTCTTCAACGGACGGGCTGCAAGGCGCTCTTCGTCCGGGTAATGCATGGTGAAGACGTTGGCATAGGCTTCTTCGTTCTTTTCCTTCAGATAACCCTTGGTGGCATAGGGTCCGAAGCGGCGGGGATCGACGCCCATCATGTCAATGGTTGGCTCCCCGTCAACAATCCACTCGGCCAACTGCCATCCGGCACCGCCAGCGGCTGTGATACCGAATGAATGCCCTTCATTGAGCCAGACATTGGGCACATCCCAGGCAGGGCCAATGATGGGAGAGCCATCTGGTGTATAGGCTATGGCGCCATTATAAACTTTCTTGATGCCGACTTCACCGAAGGCAGGTACACGTTCAATGGCGCTTTCGATATGCGGCATCAATCGGTCAAGGTCTTCCTGGAAGAGCTCATATTCGCTCTGCTCATCAGGACCGTCGACATAACAGCAGGGAGCGCCCTTCTCGTAAGGACCCAGCAACAGGCCACCGGCCTCTTCGCGCATATACCAGGATGAATCGCTTTCCCTCAAAACACCCATTTCGGGCAGGCCCTGCGCACGACGTTCCTGAATGGCCGGATGGGCTTCGGTGACGATGTATTGATGCTCGACGGGGATCACGGGAATATCAAGGCCAAACATCTCTCCGGTCTTGCGCGCAAAATTGCCGGAACAGCACACGATGTGCTCGCACTCAATCTCGCCCTGATCGGTTTCGACGATCCAGCTGCCGCGCGCGCTTCGGGTGGCACCGGTCACATTGGTGTTGCGATAGATCTTTGCACCATTGTCCCGTGCGCCCTTGGCCAGCGCCTGTGTCAGGTCCGCAGGTTGAATGTAACCGTCATCGAGATGTTGAATGGCACCCAGAATTCCATCGGTCTCACATAATGGCCAGATTTCTTTCAGTTCATCAGGAGTCAGAAAATTGACGTCGATGCCAATGGTTTTGGCAATGCCGGCATAATACAAATACTCGTCCATACGGTCCTGGCTGCGGGCCAGCCGAATGTTGGACACACGCGACAGACCGGCATTCATTCCGGTCTCCGCTTCCAGCTCTCCATAGAGTTTCACAGAGTATTTATGAATCTGGCCAACTGAGTAGCTGAGATTGAACAAGGGCAACAAGCCGGCTGCATGCCAGGTGGACCCTGAGGTCAGTTCCTTGCGCTCCAGAAGAACAACATCGGACCAGCCTTTTTTTGCCAGATGATAGAGGGTTGAGACGCCCACCGCACCACCGCCAATGACAACCACCTTTGCCCGAGATTCCATGTTCTGATCCTTTGCAGATGTAAAATGTACTCCCACCAACCTATTGGCAGGCGTCAGCGGTTTCCAGCTTCAATGCGACAGAGAACCTTTTACCCTGCGACATGGGCTTTCAGCGGTGAGATGAAATGATTATCCCAGAACAACCCGTATTGCCAATTGCACAAGCCTTGCTTAGACCTGCACTATATTTACAGGGTGCGGTGTCTCAAGGGTGAGGCTCCTCATCAGGGAGAATTCTGTGGCTCGATTTTCTGCGTGGGCAGTGGCAAAAAACGCACTTTCAGGGAACCGTAACTGGACCAGCCAGTGGCGGAAACCAGACCCCAAACCATCCTATGATGTCATCATCATTGGCGGGGGCGGCCATGGGCTTGCAACTGCATTCTATCTGGCCAAGGAACATGGCATTCACAATGTGGCGGTTGTGGAAAAGGGCTGGATTGGCGGCGGAAATGTGGGGCGCAACACAACCATCGTGCGCTCCAACTATGAATTGCGGCCAAATGCGCTGTTTTACGAGCACAGTCTGAAATTGTGGGAAGGCCTGTCGCAAGTGTTGAACTACAATGTGATGTTTTCTCAACGTGGCGTGCTTTACCTTGCGCATTCGCCTGGGGAACTGGATGCCCATGCCACAAGAGGCAACGCCATGCGCCTACACGGCATTGATGCGGAACTGCTCGACCGCGACGCGGTGGCGCGGTTTGTGCCGCAACTTGATATGTCAGACCACACCCGCTTTCCAATAGTCGGCGGGCTGCTGCAACCACGTGCTGGCACGGCGCGTCATGACGCAATTGCCTGGGGTTATGCGCGCGCAGCCGATCAACTTGGCATTGATATTCTGGAAAATTGCGAGGTCACCGGTTTTCTGAAAAAGGGCGATACTGTCACCGGCATCCAGACAACACGCGGCGACATCTCGGCACCCAAAATTGGCGTTGCCGTTGCCGGAAGCACGTCGGAGGTGCTGCGCAAGGCCGGTGTCGACAATCTGCCGATTGAAAGCCATGTGCTGCAAGCCTTCGTCTCAGAAGCACTGAAGCCTGTTTTGAACACGGTGGTGATTGGCGCTGGCGGCCATTTTTACATGTCTCAATCTGACAAGGGTGGTTTGGTTTATGGCGGTGAGTTGGACAAGTACAATTCCTATGCCCAGCGCGGCAATCTACCCATTGTGGAAGATGTGCATACCATGATGCTTGCGCTCTGCCCGCAATTCGCCAAGCTGCGCTTGCTGCGCCACTGGGGCGGGATCATGGATATGTCGATGGATGGCAGTCCGATCATTACCAAGGGCCCACTGCCCGGCCTCTATTTGAATGCCGGCTGGTGCTATGGCGGGTTCAAGGCAACACCTGCCTCTGGTTGGTGTTTTGCCCACACAATTGCGAATGATGCACCTCACGCGCTCAACGCACCATTCACACTGGACCGGTTCAACACCGGCTACACCATTGATGAAGGTGGTTCAGGCCCCTTCCCAAGATTGCAATAGGGGCTTGAGATGTTGATACTATGCCCCAATTGTGGTGACCGCGACTTGTCAGAATTTTCTTATGTCGGCGATGCCACGGTGCAACGTCCCAATCCGCCAGAAGCCCGACCCGAGGATTGGCAGAGTTTTGTGTACCACCGTCAAAACCCGCGCGGACCGCATAGGGAGTTATGGCAGCATAATGGCGGTTGCCGGCTGATCCTTGAAGTGACCAGAAATACGCTCACCCATGAAATCGTGGGCACCAAGGTTGCAGGACCTCAGAGAGCAGGATCTGGAACATGAGCGGATTTCGACTAAAAACCGGCGGATTGATTGATCGCAGCCAAACGCGGACATTTACATTCGATAGCAAGAAAATGTCCGGTTTTGCCGGAGATACGCTGGCCTCTGCATTGCTTGCCAATGGACAAAGCCTGTTTGGTCGCAGTTTCAAATATCATCGGCCACGGGGGCTGATGAGCGTTGGCAGCGAAGAGCCCAATGCGCTGGTGACCCTGGCACGAGACGGTGTGCAGGAGCCCAATGCACGAGCCACGATGGTTGAAATTTTTGACGGATTGAAAGCCACCAGCCAAAACCGCTGGCCTAGCCTTTCGTTTGATCTGTTGTCTGCCAACCAGTTGGCCGGGCCAATGCTGCAGGCCGGGTTCTACTACAAGACGTTCATGGGGCCGACACGCAAGGCATGGCGTTTTTACGAGCCATTGATCCGGCGCGCGGCAGGACTGGGAAAAGCTGCGCAAAAACCTGATCCGGACAGATACGAAAAGATCAATAGCTTTGCCGATATACTAATTGTTGGTGGTGGAATTGCAGGTCTGACAGCCGCGCTGAAAGCTGCAGAGAAGAATGCGCGTGTTGTGCTGGTGGATGAACACGCCGAGTTTGGTGGGTACCACCGCGGTGACCCGAGAGAGGCTGACACCATTGCCGATCTTCTGGTTCGCCTCAAATCCCTTGATAACGTCAGCATGCTGCCGAGGACTACCTGTTTCGGCCAATATGATGGTGGCACCTATGGTCTTGTTGAACGCGTTTCGGGACACAATCGCGAAGCGATGCAATTTGCGCCCTGCGAGCGTTATCATGTCTTGCGGGCGCGCCATGCCATCTACGCTACCGGCGCAATCGAACGCCCCCTTGTCTTTCCAGGAAATGACCGTCCGGGCGTGATGCTGGCAGATGCAGTCAGGGCCTATGCGCTGCGATATGGCGTATCGGCGGGTCGGGATGTGGTGTTGTTCACCAGCCATGATGGTGCGTACAAACAACTCAGTACCTTGCAGGACATGGGTGTTCCGATACGGGCAATCGTCGACACCAGGACGGCCATTTCAGACATTGCGATGGCGCAAGTGGCTGCAACCGGCCTGCAGTTGATTACAGGCCATACCGTCACCCAAATCCATGGCCATCATCGTATCAAACGCATCAGTATTGCGCCCTTCGACCCTTACACCAGTGCAGTGAACGGCAAAGAACGCGCATTTGAGTGTGATTGTCTTGGCATATCCGGTGGTTGGACACCGAGCATCCATCTGACCAGTCAGATGGGCGGGGCACCTGAATGGGATGAAACACTTCACACAGTTCTGCCCGGTGCTTCAAATGGCAGTTGGAGCGTATGTGGTTCAGTCGCGGGTTATTTTGACCGGGAGGATTCAGTTCAAAGTGCTGAGCAAACAGCGGAACAGGTATTGCGTAAACTCTCACTGAGCCGCGCACGCAAGGCGTTGGCGCAGCCGGAGCGGAAAGATGTTCTGAATGTCGGACCTGTCTGGAGCATCAAAGGGGCAGTCGGCAATGCCTTTGTGGACTTTCAACATGATGTGACAGCAGATGACATTCTTCTGGCGCATCAGGAAGGCTTTCTCAGTGTAGAGCACCTGAAACGCTACACCACATTGGGCATGGGGACAGATCAGGGAAAATTATCCAATATCAACGGCTTGGCTTTGATGGCTGAAGCACGGGGTCTGGAGATTCCAAAAGTTGGAACCACACGATTCCGCCCGCCCTACACACCGGTGTCCTTTGGGAGTCTGGTTGCAGATGCACGCGGAAGTCATTGGCGTCCCACAAGACGGACGGCCCTCCATTCCTGGCATCTGGATGCTGGCGCCGAGATGATTGATGCAGGTCTTTGGAAACGCCCAAGAGTTTACAAACGGGGCGATGAAGATTTGGAGCAGGCCTATATCCGTGAGGCCAGAACAACGCGCCAATCCGTTGGCATTGTTGATGTTTCCACCTTGGGCAAGATTGCGGTTCAAGGTCCTGATGCTGCCGGATTTCTGGATCAGGTCTACAGCAATGCGTTCGCAAAACTTGCCGTTGGCAAAGCACGCTATGGCTTGATGTTGCGGGAAGACGGCATTGTGTATGATGACGGCACAGCCTGGCGATTGAGCGAGACGGAGTTTCTGGTCACGACAACCACGGCCCAGGCAGCAGCGGTGCTGGAGCATCTGGAGCTTTACCTCGCCGTCCACTGGCCCGATTTGAAAGTCCATGTGACCTCCGTCACCGATCAGTGGGCGGGCGCCTCAGTTGCCGGACCGAAGGCACGTGCGATGCTGAGTTCCGCGATGCCCTCCATTGATTTTGACAATGACGCATTTCCATTCATGGCCATTCGCCACGGCAAAACCGCACAGGGCATTCCGGTCATGTTGTGCCGCCTCTCCTTTTCAGGAGAACTGGCCTATGAGGTGTTCACACCTTCCCGCTATGGGTTGGCCGTCTGGGAAGAGCTTCAAGCCGCTGGCAAGCCAATGGATCTGGTGACCTATGGCATGGAGGCCCTTGGAACCTTGCGCATTGAAAAAGGACATGTGGTGAGTTCCGAACTGAACGGACTTACAACCGCAGAAATGGTTGGTCTGGGTGGCATGGCGTCGCAGAAGAAGCCCTATATCGGGTCTGGCATGACCGACCGCACTGCGTTTCAGGATGAACGGCGGCACCAGCTTGTCGGTCTCGTTTCCAAATCAGATGCCAGCGTGCTGACAGGCAGTCATCTGGTGCGCAGCCCGGTGTTGACGACCCCTTGCTTGAGTCTGGGCCATGTGACCTCGGCGACCTACAGTCCTGCGCGTGAAAAATATGTTGCACTGGCGCTGCTGGAAAAAGGCCGCGATCTGATTGGCAGGGAGCTGTATGCGACCTTCCCGCTGAAGGGGCATCACGTGGCGGTGGAGGTTGTGGATCCCTGCTTCTTCGACAAGGATGGGGAGCGGATGCATGGTTGATGCGCTGACAGAATTACAGGCCTGCCCGCTTGATCGGGTTTGGGTACCCGGACGCTATGGTGCGCTGGTGACACCGGAAAACCCAGGCATCAGACTGGAGCGCACCACACCAGTGGCTTTGGCTCAGCTTTCTTTGTTTCCGGGGCAGGAAAAGAAGGCACTGACCGCCCTCAGGAAAGTTGGTATCAAGGCATTGCCAGAGACCGGGCATTCTGAGCTCAACGCAAAACTGTCGATCTACGCGCTGGGCTCCGGACGCTATCTGGTTGAAAGTCCCTCAACGGATCTGCAGGACAAATTGTCAAAAGCAATTTCATCAGAAATCGGATCCGTGACCGATTTATACAGCGCAAGGACAGTTTTGACTATCAGTGGTCCTGATGTCGAAACCGTGCTGGCAAAAGGGATCGCAATTGATTTCCACCAACAGGCTTTTCCAGTTGGCACTGTTGCGCAAACCAGCGTTCACCACATGCCGGTGATGATCGTCAGGCTGACAGACGATCAATTCCGCTTGTTCGCGTTCAGTACCTATGCAGAAAGCACACTGCATTGGCTTGAAACAGCCTGCCATGCTCACGGTTTCGAGCGAGTTTAAAACTCTATTTTTTAGTTTCCATAGCTTTTTGTTTGGCGGCGCGTAGGCGATCCTTGAGTTCCGCGCCTCGGCCAGCCTTGTTGGTTTGGCGTGCCCGGCCAAATGCCAATGCGTCAGAGGGAACATTTTCGGTGATCACAGACCCGGTTGCGATATAGGCGTTGGATCCAACGTCCAGAGGTGCCACCAGCAGACTGCCGGAGCCGATGAAACTGTGCGCTCCGATAGTGGTCCGGTGCTTGCCAAATCCGTCATAATTACACGTCACGGTGCCTGCACCGATATTCACGCCTGCTCCAATATGGGCATCCCCCACATAGCTCAGATGATTGATCTTGCTACCCTCTTCGACGGTCGCGCCTTTGATCTCGACAAAATTGCCCACCTTGGTATTGGCACCCAAATCGGTGCCGGGGCGCAATCGGGCATATGGTCCAATGATGGCGCCCTCGCCTATGATGGCGCCTTCCAGGTGAGAGAAGGCCCGGATGACTGCACCGCTCCTGACGGAGACCTTCGGTCCAAACACCACATTCGGCTCCACAGTGACATCAGCATCCAATTTGGTATCGTAGCAAAAATGCACCGTTTCCGGAGCCATCAGGGTCACGCCATCTGCCATTGCCTGTTGGCGCATGCGCTGTTGGAAAATGGCTTCCACCGCCGCCAGTTGGGCCCGGCTGTTAATACCGGCAGCATCTGCTGCATCCCCCTTGACCACACGAACCGTGAGACCTTGTGCGCATGCAAGCTCAACGCAATCAGTGAGATAGTATTCCCCCTGTGCATTCTTGTTCGTCAACGAATTCAAAAGCTTGTTCAGGATACCTGGACCAAATCCCATGGCACCGGCATTACAAAGGCCAATCTTACGCTCCGCATCTGTGGCATCCTTTTCTTCGCGAATAGCTGTCAATTGACCGTCTTCGACCAGAAGACGCCCGTAACCGGTTGGGTCCTCTGGCTCAAATCCCTGCACTACCAGATCTGCATCCGCTTCGAGAAGCGATCTGATCCGCTCCAGCGTTTGTGGTCGTATCAGGGGCGTATCCCCGAACAGCACGATATTGGCGTTGTGCCCGTCCGCAAAAAAATCGGCGGCTGCCATAGTGGCATGCCCTGTGCCAAGCCGCTCGGTCTGCACGAAGGTGTCAATTGGCACGGGCCGCTGCTTCAGAAAGCTTTCAACTTTCGGCACATTCGGCCCAATCACAACTGCTGTGCGTTCCGCGCCAAAGGCCTGTGCTGCCCGCAGAACATGCTCCAGCATCGGCAGGCCACCCACTGAATGCAGAACTTTAGGCGTTGCGGACTTCATCCGCGTACCTTCGCCTGCTGCGAGTACGATAATATCCACGCTCGACAAGATAGCTCTCCATTTCCACGACCTGATTTCACGCGTTGGTTAGCATTGAATGTCTTGAATTACGAGCCAGCAACCGCATCGACATGCTTAACAAAATCTAAACAATTGTTTCACTATTCTACAAACTGGGAAATGACAGATGTCCAAGGATGCAAGCGTGTCGAAAACCACATGGTTTCAAATTACCCTCCTCGGAGTTTGGGGTGCTTCCGCAGTGGCAGCGTTGGCCGGATCGTTCTGGCTGACCCAGGCAGAGTGGGTTCATGCGTTCAGGGCCGATGCGAATGCAAAACTGATGCAACAGTCCGATGCAGGAGATTTTGCCGATACAGGCCCTCTTCGGGAAGAAGTACTGAGGCTGAGGGATGCGGTGAAACGCCTCGACAGTCAAAATAACATTTTGATGTCCCGGCTTGGAGTTCTTGAAAAAGACGCCGGTGATTTTACAGCGAATATTCAAGCGAGCCAATTCTCGCGCGGTCAGCAGAGTGGTGAAGTGCGGTCACAACAAATGCCAGGAACTTTGAGTAAATCCCTGAAACAACAGCAAAAACTTCAATCTGGTGGTCGTGTCTTTACGCGGACTGATCCCTATCCGCTCAAACTGCAGGGAACAAACCGCGCGCCGACAGATGAAGAGATTTCCAGAGCATTGAAAGGGCAGTAATTCTGCCATCAATGTTCCCCGGTGTGAAAATGCATCCGGCGGCGAAAACAGAGTTTTTGCAATTGCCAGTGCCACCTAACTCCGCTAGCAAACGGACATGACCGCATCTTCCGAGACCATCGAATCCGACAACAAGAACAAGGCTAAAGCCTATCTGATTCTTGTCTTCATGCCCTTGTTCTTTGGCTCCAATATCATCATTGGACGCGCAGTGATTGCCGGGACGGAGCCCTTTATTCTGGCTTTTTTTCGATGGTTCATAACGTCGTTGATTTTGCTGGCAATCAGCTTTCCTGCCGTGAAGGCGCATTGGCCGGTTTTTCGCAAGCACTGGCGGCAGATATTTGTCATTGGCTTTCTTGGCATGTGGATTTGTGGCGCGCTGGTCTATCTGGCGCTGAAACACACCACAGCTTCCAATGGGACGCTTATCTATACGTCTTCATCGGTCCTGATCATCCTTCTGGAGTGGATGTTTCGTGGCCGTAAAATCGGCTGGCGCGAGATGCTCGGTGTGCCGATTGCAATTGCCGGTGTTGCGGTGATTGTTTTCAAGGGAGATCTGGCGGGTTTTCTGTCTTTGCAATTCAATCCGGGAGATGGATTGTTTGTCCTGACATCATTTTGCTGGGCGATCTACTCGGTGTTGCTGCGCAATGCGCCATTTCCCAGCCTGCCAACCCTGCCGTTGATTGGCATTGTCGGCATGGCCGGCGCCATAACCTTGCTGCCCTTTGCGATCTTTGAAGTTCTCTGGACAGGGCACTTCCCTACGAGCGGTGCAAACTGGATCGGGATTGCAAGTCTGGTTGTGATTTCGTCCCTGTTTCCATTCACCGCCTATCAGTATGGCGTGAAAATCGTCGGGCCATCCATCACTGGCGTGTTTCTCTATTTGCTACCGCCATATGGTGTGGGCCTTTCGGTTCTGTTGCTTGGAGAAACACTGAAACCGTTCCACTTTGCCGGGCTTGCCTTGATATTGGGCGGCGTCATTCTGGCAACCATTCCAAGGCGGCTGATTGCCAGGTTCTGGTCCTGATCTAACCAATCGTGCCAAGAGCCGGGAACATTTCCAGCAGCCAGAACGAAAAGACCGACATCTGGTTGGTGAGGAACAACACTCCAGTCACCACCAGCATCGCCCCCATGACACGCTCAACCGTTTGCATATGACGTTTGAATTTTGACATCCAGTTCATGAAAGGCCTCGCGAACAGCGCCGCTAGAATGAATGGAATGCCAAGGCCCATGGAATAGACCGCCAGCAGCCCTGCACCTTTGGCCACCGTATCTTCCGAGCCTGCGACAGCCAGAATCGCCGCCAAGACAGGGCCGATACACGGCGTCCAGCCAAATGCAAAGGCCAGACCCATGACGTAACCGCCCAGATAACCCGGTGGCTTTCGATCTAATTGGATGCGGGCTTCACGGTACAACAGGCCAATCCGGAAGACGCCGAGAAAATGCAGACCCATGATGATGATCAAAATGCCAGCGATGATGCTCAGGGTGCCAGAATTTCTGGCTATGAACTGTCCCGCAACTGAAGCAGCCGCACCAAGCAGAACAAACACGGTTGTAAAGCCCAGAACGAAGCTGATGGCTGACAGGACCACCTGACGGCTGCGCGCACGATTAAGCTCCGAAGAGGTTAGTTGATCCAGCGACACACCGGTCAGATAGCAAAGATATGGCGGGACCAACGGAAGAACGCAGGGTGAGATGAAGGATACAAATCCCGCCAGCAGGACAGTCAGAAGTGTCAGTTCAGCAACCATTCAATTCCCCGGTTCAAAAAATTGGTTCAACCCGGGTTACATATAACAATGATTCTGCCTGCAGAAAGTCACGACTTCGCGAGATTTTGACTGCTCGGTAAAAAAAGAGACCTAGTTCCAGGGTCTTTTGCGGGATGGTAGGCTTGTTTCAATCGTCAGGCCCAATTCACGCAACCGTTTTTCAATAGCGTCTGCATTGGCGGGAATGATCGGTGCTGCATCGTCCATTCGGGACAAGATCACCGAACCCCGCTCAGCCAGAAAAGATTTGCTGATGATCACTTTCTGAACCTCCGGCAGAATGGGGCATGGTGGTGTGTGGTCCAGGGAACTGATGATCAATTCGGCGGTTCCACTGCAAGCCTCGAACATAGCCTCCGCGCGTTTCACCGTCGCAACTTCAATCATCCGCTCTGGCTGGGCCATGATTTCAAAAAGACACCCGGTGCGGTCACAGGCCTGTCCCGCACGGTCCTGTTTCAGCACATTGTCCACATCCCGCCCGTCTCCATAGGCACGCATCCAGATTCCAGCCGCAAAGGAATTTCGGGCTGTGCCACGGAACTCAAGCCCATCCGGCGTGACTTCCGCCATCATCTTGCCGTCTTGCGAGACAAGCAGAACCGGATTTCCATTGTCATCTGCGCTCATTGACATCGCTGAGAACGCCAATATGGATGCGGCTACAAAACGCAGTTTTGTGCGCAACAGACACAAACATATCAATGCCAGCCCCAGCAAGAGTGCCACCAGCGCTGGCTGTTGACCTGGAATTCTGACCGCGCCCTCCCAATTGGATACCTGCTGTGCAACGCTCACAACACCATCGAGACCAAGTTTCATTAGGCTCAGAGGAAGCCATTCCAGCCCGAACGGCATCAACAGCATGGTGAGAATGCCGGAGGGCATCACAATAAACCCGACCAGCGGCATGGCAGCCAGATTACCAGCCAAACCATAAACAGCGAACTGATAGAAATGGTGGATGGCGAAAGGGGCTGTTGCAAGGCCCGCAACGAGTGATGTCAAAGCCAGCCCTTCGGCGCCTGCCAGCAAGGATTTTACCAGACCTGTTCTTCCTGCCCGACTGCGATGCCGCGAAAATACGCTATCACGCCGGTAAACCGCTACCAAAGCAATGACTGCCATGAAAGACATTTGAAATCCTGGCGTCAGAATTGCAGATGGAAAGACAGCGAGGATTGCTATTGCAGCTATCGCCACGTTGCGCATGGTCAAAGCGGCACGGTTGAACATGATCGCCAGCAGAAATATCGCTGCCATCAGAAATGCTCTTTGCGCTGAAATCCCAGCGCCGGATACGGCCAGATACCCGAGTGCTCCCAGCAGAGCGGTAGCGGCGGCCCATCGTTTGACATCGTATCTTGCTGACACGTCTCGCGCGAAGCTGGCAGCCAGTCTGATCGTGCCAAACAGAAGTGCCGTCACCAGCGCCATATGCAGTCCTGAGATTGCCAGAATATGGGCCAGGCCCGAATTTCGTAGCGCCTGTTCGGTTGTATCCGAGATGCCGCTGCGAATTCCCACCAGAAGTGCCGATGCCAGCGCACCGGTTTCTCCAGGCGACGCGCTCTGCAGCCGCTCGGAAATGGTTTTACGAAAATCTGTCAGCCAATCCGCCGAGGTTTTTTCCTGCATCCCATCCAAATTCAGCTCGGGTATGGCTTCCCCCAATAGAAATCCGCGGGCCGAGAGCCCCTTGAAATAACCAATGCGGCGAAAATCATAGCCATTGGGTATCAAAGCGCCACTGAGCGGTTCAAGTCGGGCCCTCAACCAGACCTGATCTCCGATTTGCAGATTTTCGATGTGTTGATTGAAAGCACTCAGTTGCACAGCGGCCAGCAAGACAGGCTGTGAAGACAGATCTGTCACATCCCTCAAGATCAGTCGGCTTCTTTGTTCACCTGGAACAATATCCGCAACCTGCCCGCTCAATGGAAATGTGCCGGGTTCACGCAAAAGAGGTGTTGATGCCCGCTCTGTCTGCCATTTTGCCAATCCAACCCCAGTAATCAGCAAAGTGAGCGCGAGAACAGTCTTGAACCGGTAATCAGTGCCGCGCAGATGCCAGGTAACGATCATCAGAATGGCGAGCAACCCGAACAGCGCCAGACCACTCGGCTCCCGCGCCATGGAAAAATAACCTATAATTCCCAATGACATGAAGACCGGTATCCAGCAAAATACATCAGGACCAATAGCCTCGCGTTGAACAGTTTTGCCAAGCACATCCCAGACAGTGCGCAACCGGTTGGCGAGTCCACGGCTGGCTCGAGGCACGACCGGAAACCTGTTGATTGCGGACACCGGAACACCCATCTGCAACCGCAGTTTCTCGCCATCGGTCAGACCGGCAGATTGCTGGCCAATTCTCTGTGGGGGAACTTGGTTCGAACCTCTTTGGGTCATGTCACATCAGGGGTTTTGATCTGGTCGATCTCCATGCTACACGAAACGCCTGAATTTCCAAATTTTGACAGGCTCCTGATGTCCCCTCCCGTAATTACCCGTTTTGCTCCCTCGCCCACCGGTTTTCTTCATATTGGTGGTGCCCGTACTGCACTGTTCAACTGGCTGTATGCCAAAGCCAATGGCGGCAAGATGCTGCTGAGAATTGAGGATACGGACAGATCACGTTCAACACCTGAAGCTGTGACCGCATTGATGGATGGCCTGCAATGGCTGGGAATTGATTGGGATGGTGATGCAATTTCTCAGTTTTCCAGACAAGCGCGCCATGCGGAGGTCGCCAAACAACTGGTGGACGAAGGCAAGGCCTATTATTGCTACACCTCCCCTGACGAATTGAACGCGATGCGTGAAAAAGCGCGTGCTGAAAACCGTGCGCCGAAATATGACGGGACGTGGCGCTCAAAAGACCCAAGAGAAGCTCCCGAAGGGGTCAAGCCTGTGATCCGCATCAAAGCGGAGCAATCTGGCACAACAACGGTAACTGACCATGTGCAGGGTGTTGTAGAGTTTCCGAATGCAGACCTTGATGATTTCATCCTGATGCGCAGCGATGGCACGCCGACCTATATGCTGGCTGTTGTGGTGGATGATCATGATATGGGGATAACCCATATTGTTCGCGGTGATGATCATCTGACCAACGCCGCTCGGCAAATCCAGATTTACAAGGCTTTGGACTGGCCTGTGCCGGAAATGGCCCATGTTCCACTGATACACGGTCCAGACGGCGCAAAACTTTCCAAACGACATGGTGCACTTGGTGCCGAAGCTTACCGTGCCATGGGATATCTGCCGGAAGCGTTGTGCAATTATCTGGTTCGTCTGGGGTGGGCCCATGGCGATGAAGAGGTGATTTCCATCGAGCAGATGATCGAATGGTTTTCGCTGGATGCCATTGGCAAATCTCCATCACGGTTTGACTTTGCCAAGCTGGAAAATCTGAATGGCATCTATATGCGTGCCGCTGATGATCAAAGACTGATCGACGCAATAGAACTGGTCTTGCCCGAAATGGCTGAGCCAAGCCTGTTTGGAACAAAATTGACGAGCGATCACCGCAAGAAGTTGCTGTTGGCAATGCCGGGCCTGAAAGAACGCGCAAAGACTGTTCTGCAACTTATCGAAAGTGCTGAGTTTATTGCTGCAAGCGTGCCGCTGAGCTACACGGAAAAAGCGCTTGGGCTTCTCAATGAAGATGGACGCAAAATCATTGCTGATCTGATTCCCCTGGTGGAGAAAGCCGAGTGGAACGCTGAGGAACTGGAATCCAGCGTGAAGGCTTTTGCTCTGGCGAGCGAACTGAAACTTGGCAAAGTCGCACAGCCGCTGCGGGCAGCATTGACAGGCAGTCACATGTCGCCGGGAATTTATGATGTGCTGCTTGTGCTGGGCCGGGACGAGTCGCTGAAACGGATGACAGCTGCGATCTCCTGATGCTGTGTTTCAGACTTGCGCCAAAAGACAGCGAGCAATTTCTTGCGGCGTTGCAGCAAATCGGGTAGTTGGTAACAGAACTCTGGGGCTGAACTCAATTGGGAGGTGGTATTGATGAACGTGTTTGCGCTCAGAATTGAGCCCAAAAGCGCAGAAAACCGAAGGTTCTCATCGCTTTTGCAACTCTGTGCGCACCGAGACAACGCTCATCTATCGGGATATAATATGGAATTGCAGCCAGCACATACACCGAACGGTTTCTAGCAGTCAGTCCTTCCATATAACGCACCAATACACTCTTCCAATTGAGTTCAGGCCCCAGCAAATCTTCTGAAGAAATCAGGCTGAGGTTTTTCAACCCATTGGCAGATTAACTTCTTCAGGGATGGCAATGTATTGCCGCCCCTCAACGGATGTGCCCTCCGATATGGGCAAATATGAAAGGGACGCATATGAGCGAAAAGACAGCAAAGCTGACCATTGGAGATCAGACATACGAATTTCCAATTCATCCAGGCACTGTTGGCCCAGAAGTGATCGATATCTCATCGCTTTACAAACAAACAGACCGTTTCACTTTTGATCCCGGTTTCACTTCGACGGCGTCTTGTGAATCCAAAATTACCTATATTGATGGTGATGAAGGAATTCTGCTTCACAGAGGATACCCTATCGACCAATTGGCCGAACAAGGTGACTTCCTGGAAACATGCTATTTGCTGCTTTATGGTGAGTTGCCGACAGCGGTCCAAAAGAAAGATTTTGACAGCCGCGTCACCTATCACACCATGCTGCATGAGCAGATGTCGCGATTCTTCACAGGCTTCCGCCGTGATGCACATCCGATGGCCATCATGTGTGGTGTCGTCGGCGCCTTGTCTGCTTTCTATCATGATTCAACAGATATCTCTGATCCGCATCAGCGGATGGTCGCATCGCTGCGCATGATCGCAAAAATGCCGACCATCGCTGCGATGGCCTTCAAATATCATGTTGGTCAGCCATTCGTGTATCCAAGCAATGACCTTGATTACGCATCCAATTTCCTGCGGATGTGTTTTGCGGTTCCATGTGAGGAATACACTGCCAATCCGGTGCTGGCACGCGCAATGGATCGAATTTTCATTCTTCATGCCGATCACGAACAGAATGCATCAACGTCGACAGTGCGTCTGGCCGGTTCGTCAGGAGCCAATCCATTCGCCTGTATTGCAGCCGGTATTGCCTGTTTGTGGGGACCTGCTCATGGCGGCGCCAATGAGGCGGCTCTCAACATGCTGGCTGAAATTGGAAGTGTCGACAAGATCCCTGAATATGTTGCAAGGGCGAAAGACAAGAATGATCCTTTCCGCCTGATGGGCTTTGGGCACCGGGTCTACAAGAACTACGATCCAAGAGCCAAGATCATGCAGAAAACCTGCCATGAGGTTCTCAATGAACTTGGTATCTCTGACGATCCGATGCTGGAAGTTGCGTTGGAACTGGAGCAAATTGCCCTGACCGATGACTACTTCATCGAGAAAAAGCTCTATCCCAATATTGATTTCTACTCAGGGATCACACTGCGCGCACTTGGCTTCCCGCCTTCCATGTTCACAGTGCTGTTTGCGCTGGCGCGGACCGTTGGCTGGATTGGTCAGTGGAATGAGATGATTGAGGATCCAGGTCAACGTATTGGCCGGCCGCGTCAGCTTTACACTGGCGCGACGCACAGAGACTTTGTGCCCATATCGCAACGTTAGTTCGGACACCCCTCACAACAAAAGCCGCCCCGCACTGCCGGGCGGCTTTTTCATAAGGAACAGGTTTATGCTGAAACTTTATTACGCGCCCGGAACATGTGCTCTAGCAGCCCATATTGCACTTGCTGAAACCGGTGCTGAATACGAAGGTATCGCTCTCGATTTTTCCAGCAAAGAGCAACTGGCCCCGAAGTTTCTGAAGCTGAACAGCAAGGCTCGTGTCCCGGTTTTGGTAACGGATGAAGGCGTGCTGACCGAAACTCCCGCCATTCTGGCCTACATCGCGCAAAGCTATCCGGATGCTCAGCTTGCGCCTTTGGACAATCCCTTTGAATTTGCCAGAATTCAGGCCTTCAACAATTATCTATCCTCAACAGTTCATGTTGCCCACGCACATAAGCTACGCGGCAGCCGTTGGGCTGACGAGCCTTCATCTCTGGAAGATATGTTCCGAAAAGTTCCGGAAAACATGAGTCACCTCATGAAGACACTCGAGGACACCATGTTTGTGGGGCCGTGGGTGATGGGTGACAGCTACACGATTTGCGATCCCTATCTTTATACCATTGCACGTTGGTTGAAGAATGACAGCGTTGATGTGGCCAGCTTTCCGAAAATAGAAGCCCATATGAAGCGTATGGAAGCACGCCCTGCCGTGCAATCCATTTTGCCGCATCATTAGGCTGGCGGCGCGTATTCCAGCACTATTCTTGCTGCGCGCTGTGCCGGGCTGTCCGGGGCAATTGAGCACAGATCCTGAAGCTGCTTGAAGGCGTCGATCTGGTTTGGGTGGGGCTGGTTTTCCAGGAGCAAGGGCAGAATTGCTTCGCTTAGCGCCTCTCCAATGCACGCCTCATCAATAAACTCCGGAACAATGTTTTCTTCCAGAATGAGATTCGGCAGAACGATTGAAGACACATTGCCCAACCATTTGAGCCGTTTGGCAATCGGGTCGAGCTTATAACCAACGACCATGGGAATGCCCCATAGAGCCAATTCCAACGTTGCGGTTCCGGAAGCAACCAGGGCTGCATCTGCTGTGGCAAAGGCTTTGAACTTTTCGTCTTCACCTGACACAATTTGCGGGCGGATCGCCCAATTGGCGGTTTCCTGCTCGATGTGATGCTTCAAATGGGCGACCGCAGGGATGTCGAGTTGCAGGTCGGGCATTGTGACTTTCAAAATCGCGACTGCGTCTGCGAAGGGACCCAGCAAACGCGTGACTTCGCTGGTTCGGCTTCCCGGCATGACAAGCAACCGCTTGGCGCCTGTTCCTTGCGCGGTGATCGCTTCGGCCTTGAGTGCAGCAATCTTGTCGACCAGCGGGTGTCCGACATAGGTGCATTTTGGTCCGGACAGTCGCTTATAGGCTTCCGGCTCAAATGGCAGGATACCAAGAACACGATCGATATAGCTGACCATTTTACGTGCCCGACCGGAACGCCATGCCCAAACGCTGGGTGACACATAATCTATCACCGGCAGATCTGGCATTTTACGCCGCACGCGCCTGGCGACTGGATGGGTGAAATCCGGACTGTCGATGATGACAAGAATATCGGGCTCGAACGCAACGATATGATCAATCAGTCGATATGCAAGTCTGATGATTTTCGGCAAGCGTGCCAGAACCGCGCTGAAGCCCATAACGGCGATATCCGAGAGGGGAAACAGGCTGTTTAACCCCTCATTGCGCATCAAGGTGCCACCAACGCCGGCAATCTCCAGGTCACCATCATATTGTGCGCGCAGGCTTGCCAGCAATTCCGCACCCAATTGATCGCCAGATTCTTCACCGGCCACAATTGCAATGCGCAGGGGCCTCATGATGCATCCACCGATCGCTCCAAGGAAATCCCCTGAATGAATATATTTTCCTGCTCCGCAACGCGCAAAAGCTCTTCCCGATCCAGCAACAGCACATGACCGGCTTCAATGGCTATTCCGGCAAGACCAGCCGCCTTGATCTGATGAACGGTATCGGGACCAATGACCGGAACATCAAAACGGATGTCCTGTCCGGGTTTTGCACGCTTTACCAAAACACCCTGCCCGGCTTTCCACCGCGCACGCTTCTGCTTGTGGATCGTTGCAACACGCTGCAGCATGTCCCGCGTTCCTTCAGGGCCTTCCATGGCAATCACCCTGTTATCTGCGGCAACAGCTCCCTGCCCCATATCAAGCGTCCCGGCAGCGTGTGCAGCCCGTGTTGCCAGTTCGATATCGTCCAGAGCCTGCGGTTGTGGCCCGTTTCGGGAAACCTGTCCGTGTGGGCAGGACATTTCAGGCGTCGCTTCCAGAACGCCAATGACCTGATAACCGCGCTTTTCGAAAATGCCCGCTACATTGCTCAACACCTTGTCATCGCCGCCAATAACGGTAGCGATGGCTTCAGGAAGGGCTTTGATGCCGCCAAAATCGAGCTTCAAAGATGAAAAATCGGGCCGCTTGGTGACACCGCCTACGGCCAGAACATGGGTGCATTTCTGATCCTTCAGGAACCGAAAGAAACGCCCGATCTGGCCCCATCCGACTGTCACCTGTTGCACGGTGGCGGGTATCTCAAGGTCAGTGTCAGCTTCGCCAGCCAGTCGGATCACAACGAAATCTGACTGTTTCTTCAAGAGCGCCTGTGCGACATCTTTTGGAAGTATCCCACCACCACAGATAAGAGCAATTTTCATTGATGCACCTTCGGGATCGGGGCCACGGAGCTATCTCAGTTTGACTGTTCCCGTGGCATGCAGATCCGACGTCCATTACCGGCACGTATGAAATCAATCATGTTTTTGACGAGTTGGCTGTCAGGATAAGATTCGGCCACTTGGTCAACCCGCTCCTGAAAAGTCCCTTCTTCGATGAAGAGTTGGGCATAGGCATTGCGCAGCACATGGATTTCGGCCTTGTCGATGTTCCGGCGTCGAAGCCCGACCAGGTTCAACCCACCCAACCGGGCGCGGTTGCCAATCACTGAGCCGTACGGAATGACATCATTTTCCACGCCCGTCATTCCGCCGACAAAAGCATGTTCGCCAATGCGAGCGAACTGATGAACCGCAGACAGACCACCAAGAATCGCATGATCGCCAATATTGGCATGCCCGGCGACAGTGGCATTGTTGACGAATATCACGTGATGGCCCACCACGCAGTCATGCGCGATATGGGCACCGGCCATGATCAAACAGTGATCGCCAACCTTGGTCAGCATACCGCCACCTTCAGTGCCGGTGTTGATTGTGACATTTTCCCGAATTGTACAATTTGCACCTATTTCCAGACGGCTCGGCTCGCCATTATACTTCAAGTCCTGCGGCTGGGCACCAATACTGGCAAACTGGAATATTTCAGTTTTTTCACCAATGGTCGTGCGCCCCTCGACGACGACATGAGACCGGATGGTCACATTGTCGGCCAGTGTGACGTGCTCTGCGATGACGCTGTAAGCGCCGATGGACACACCCTGACCCAGTTTGGCGCCAGGATGAACGATTGCGGTTGAATGAATGGTCACTTAGTTTCCTATTTGTCGATCAGCATGGCAGAGATTTCAGCTTCACAGGCTTTCTTGCCATCGACCATTGCGGTGCATGAAAATTTCCATACGCTGCCGCGGCTCTGTATTTTCTTGACGTGATATTCAATCTGGTCACCCGGCACCACAGGTCTGCGGAACTTGGCCTTGTCTATGCTCATCAGATAGACGAGGCTTGGTGGTGCATCAGCTGACTTTGCCAAAATACACAAAGCGCCGGCAGTCTGGGCCATGCCCTCCAGCATCAAAACGCCTGGCATAACCGGATGTCCGGGAAAATGGCCCATGAATTGCGGTTCGTTTGCCGAAACATTCTTGATGCCAACACAAGAGTTTTCGCCGTCGATGTCTTTCAATTTGTCGACCAGCAAGAAAGGATATCTGTGTGGAAGGGCCTTCAACAAATCAAGAATATCTGCTGACCCCAATTCGGTTATCATGGTTTCACTCATATGCTTTCTTGTCCCCCTTCATCACAACATCTGATTCTGAACACGCTTATGTCCCAGATGCGGACGATCACAATTTATCGGATTCTGAATCCGTTTTCTCAACAATGACAATCTCTTTTCTTGCCAGTTGCCCCAACACTGTAACTTCCTTGAACCATTCGCGCACCGGTTTGGCCGGAACACCGCCCCATCGGGCACCTGCCGGAACGTCGCCGTGCACAGCACTCACGCCAGCAATTTGTGCGCCGTCGCCAATGGTGACATGGCCAATGACGCCGGTTTGCCCGCCGATCACGACGAAATTACCAAGTGTAGCGCTTCCAGCAATCGCAACCTGACCAACCAGCACACAATGGCGCCCTATGGAAACATTGTGTCCAATCTGCACCTGATTGTCGATTTTGGTGCCTTCTCCGACAGTCGTATCGCGGTTGGTCCCGCGATCAATGCAGGTGTTTGCACCAATCTCAACATCGTCCTGAATGATAACGCGGCCAATTTGAGGAACTTTCAGATGACCAGATGCGCCCATCGCATATCCGAATCCGTCCTGGCCGATACAGGTTCCAGAATGCACGGCCACGCGGTTCCCAACCAGCGCATGCTGCACGACGGCATTCGCGCCGATGAAACAGTTCCGCCCAATCTTGACGCGACGTCCGATAACTGCTCCGGCAGCGACAACAGTGCCAGACCCAATCTCTGCCTCTTCACCAACCGTCGCATTTGGCTCGATGACAACGTCCTTTTCCAGCTTCGCAGTCTGGTGCACGCGTCCTCTGATAATCTTGGTATCGTTCGGACCGGTTGCGACCATGGGCGCAGCACCCACCGCTTGCGGATAAAGGGCGGCTGCCAGCCGCGCATAAGCGTGATATGGCGCTGGTGTCACCCAAGCGACAGCCCCGGCAGGAACTTTGTCAGCGTAACGTTGCTTGCAAAATATCACTGTCGCCTGACAGGTTTGCAGCATGTCAACATATTTGGGATTGTCCAAGAATGTGGCATCGCCTTGTCCGGCATCAGCGAGTGCCTTGGTATCACCAATCAGGACTGACTCATCGACTCCCTCGGGAAGTGCGTCTCCCAACAGAGCTGCGATCTCTTTCAGGGATATCGGAGTAGGAACTGCGAAAAACCTTGTATCAGACACTTCTCTGATCCCTTTGTGACTAACTGTGTTGTGTTGAATTATTTAGCCGAATTGTAGGCTGGATGGCCACTTTTATTCGAACCTGCCTGGCTTCATCGAATAATTGTTTCCAGACCCTGACAAAAAAAGGGCCGCCACTGCCTTACGACAGGGCGGCCCTAATGCGAGAATACTGTCTAGAACTTGGCACCACCGCCGAAGCGGAAGAACTGTTCCTCATCGTAATCTTCTTTGGTAATCGTCTGCGCAATATCAGCACGCAACGGACCAAATGGGCTCTGCCACAGGATACTGGCACCAACTGACGAACGAATGGAAGCATCATCCTGGTAGCTGGCTGTCTTACGTTCATCAACACCCCAAAGAGAGCCGGCATCAGCAAACACCGCTGCGCGAAGCCCAAAGGATTCAGGCAAGCCCCAAACTGGGAAATTAACTTCTGCGGTCGCATTCCAGAAATTGTTACCGCCGATCAAACCAGTCGATACGTTGTCATAAGGACCATAGGTCTTGAAGCCACGAATGGTCTCGCCACCCTTGAAGAACGCATCTGAAGACCGCACGCCCTCACCCAGACCGGTGATATTACCGGCCTTCGCGCCGACCATACCAACCACATCCCAATCGGTATGCAGCTGACGGTAGATGCGGGCATCAGCCAGAGTACGGATGTAATGCACATCCCCGCCAACACCGGCAAAGTCCTGAGTGATGCGCAGGAATTCGCCATCCCTTGGCAGGGTCAGGCTGTCTACACTGTTATAGGTCACGGTATATCCGACCGATGATGTTATGATAGCACCAGCAGCGATATCAGCAAGCACACCAGCGGGAAGACTCGCAGCACTTCCGGTCAACGTCGACTCAGATTGTTCTATGCCATACCGAAGTTGCAGGCTTGTGTATTCGCGGATCGGAAGACCAAAGCGAATGCCGCCTCCAATTCTCTCGACATCATAGTCGTCATTTTCCTTGAAGCGGCTGTAGACATCAAACCCTGCAGACATCCGGCGACCAAGGAAATATGGATCGGTGAAACCGAAATCATAGTTCTGCTTGTCGGAACCGGCACTCAAGGAAGCTTTGACCTTGTATCCGCGTCCCATGAAGTTTGATTCTGTCAGAGACACATCACCAACAAGGCCGTCACCAGTTGACAGGCCGGCACCGAAGGAAAGCTCGCCGGTCGGTTGATCTTCTACGGTTACGTTCAAGATCATGCGATCAGGCGACGAACCAGGTGACCGACTGATATTCACAGTCTTGAAGAAACCAAGCCTGCGCAATCTGCGTTCGGCACGATCAACCAGAACCTTGTTATAGGCATCACCTTCAGCCAGATCGAACTCCCGACGAATGACATAATCACGGGTCCGCGTGTTGCCGCGAATATTGATCCGCTCCACATAAACCCGTGGGCCTTCATCAATCACATAGGTCAGATGAATGATCTGCTGATCATAGTCACGATCGCCGCGAGGGCGGATCTGTGTGAACGGAAAGCCCATGCGAGCTGTTTCCAAGGTCAACTCTTCCAGGCTTCTTTCGATCAACTCGGCATTATAAGTCTTGCCACTTTTCGTCAAAACAACGTGGCGCAACGCATCACCATCCAAGCCGACAACACCGGAATCGATGGTGACGTCACCGAACTCGTAGCGCTCGCCTTCGTCAATCGTGAAGGTCACGAAGAACTTATTACGCTCGCGATCCAAATCAGCAACGGCTGAAATAATTCTGAAATCGGCATAGCCTTTGCGATAATAGAAAGCGCGCAAACGCTCTTCATCAGCGTTCAGCTTATCCGGGTCGTAAATATCATTACCACTGAGGAAACTCAGAAAATTCTTCTGGCTGGTATCAACAACTTCACGCAGCTTTCCGTCGCTGTAAGCATAATTCCCGATAAAGCTTACGCGAGAGATGGAGGTTTTTGCAGACTCGTCGATTTCAAACACCAGATCGACGCGGTTCTGAGGCAGGTCAATCACTTTCGGCGTGACGCGCGCATCGAATCGACCGGAACGACGGTACATTTCCAGAACACGCTGTGTATCGTTCTGAACTTTCGCCCGTGTGAAGACACCACGTGGCTTGCTCAGCACGATGGCTTCCAGAGCGTCATCTTTCAATCGATCATTACCCTCGAAAACAACCCGGTTCAAAACCGGGTTTTCCTCAACGATCACCACCAGAACAGTCCGGCGGCGCTCAATTTCAACATCAGCAAACAAACCGGTCGCAAACAGGGCTTTCAGAGATTCGTTAATGTCGAATTCACTGTAACGTTGGCCTGGCTGTACCGAGAGATAAGCGCGAATTGTATCGTCATCAACGCGCTGATTCCCTTCCACCAAAACCTGGCTTGCTGTTTGAGCGTGAGCTGACCCGTCACCTGCCCCCAATATGGGAAGGCTGGAAACGATCGCAGTTAAAGAAAGCGAAAGGACCGCAATAACTGCGACTTTACGGAGAGACGAAAGCATAAAATACATACGGCCACTTGCCTGTCTTTGCCGGTTTCGGCTTCCTCAGATAATCGGAGGCGCGTCCAACGGACTCAATTGCATATAGGTGACTTGTTTTTACAGGGTTTTTATTTGCGTTCAACCCATAGAGCGAATTGGTTTGCTGATTTGTAAACTCCGTTGCAAACAGGTCACGCATTGACAACATAGTTTGATGGATCTGCTGGCATGGTTAAGACCCCATTAAGAAGTTGATGTCGTTCCAGTTCACAAACAGGAACAATAAAAGAATCACGGCCAGTCCCGCCCTGAACCCATATTCCTGTGCGCGCTCGCTCAAAGGTTTACCGCGCACCGCTTCAACGGCATAAAACGCCAGATGTCCGCCATCCAGCATTGGGATCGGGAACAGATTGATCAGCCCAATACTGGCAGATAAAACGGCGGTCAGATTGAGCAGAGCCACAAAACTGATGGCGGCCACCTGACTTGACATATTCACAACTCGAATGGGTCCGCCAAGCTGATCTGCAGATTCACGGCCTGTCACGATGCCCCAGAGATATCCCAGTGTGCGCGTTACAATAAAGCTTGTTTCCTTCACGCCTTCCACAACACCTGTGACCGGGTTGAAACTCTTTATGACAATATCTTCGCGCAGTGCGCTTTGCCGAATCCCCAGAACGCCAACACGCTGGGTGTTTCCAAAGCGATCGGTAAGTTCCTGGCGTTGGGGTGTGGCTTCAAGGGTCACGTCACTGCCATCACGTTCAACCACCAGCGCGATCTGGCGATCGGCACTGGCTGTCACGATCCGTTGCAAGTCGGTGAAGGATTCTACATCCACCCCATCGACTGACAAGATACGATCATCCACCATCAAACCGGCATCCTGCGCCGCGCTGCCTTCAATCACTTCGCTGACGATTGGCGGAATGATGGGTTTGCCAAGAAAAACAAACATCCCGGCAAAAATGACAATCGAGAGCAGAAAACTTGCCAATGGCCCGGCTGCAACAACAGCGGCACGCTGACCAACGGTCTTGCCAGCTAATGTCTGAGAACGTTCTTCGTCCGCCATCGCCGACAATGCAGTGTTATCTGGAACACTTGCCGCATTTTCGTCGCCGCGAAACTTGACATAGCCACCAAGAGGCACCCAGCACAGCTTCCAACGCGTGCCGTGCTTGTCGGTGTAGCCCACCACTTCACCGCCGAATCCGATCGAAAATGCATCAATGCCCACATTGCAGATACGCCCAACACAATAATGGCCAAGCTCGTGGAAAAACACCACGACAGTGAACACAAACAAAGCAGGCAAGGCGTATCCCAGAAAGCCGGATCCGAGGCTGGGAAGGGTTGTCAAAAAATCCATATTCTACAATTTCCAATTTCAGGCGGCAGGCACAAAACCGTTCGGTGCCATACATGTGACGTAGGCTGAACGCATGCCACCCGACATGCGAATCCTACCATTGCTTTTGTACAAGATATTGGCTCGCGCGATCACGTGCAACGCGATCGCTCTCAACAGCCTGATCAATGCTGTCAAACTCCGCCAAATTCGTCTCATTGCATGTCTGTTGCAAAACCTTGTCAACAATATGCGCGATACCGCCGAATGGAATTTTTCCGCCGAGAAAAGCTGCCACTGCGACTTCATTGGCGGCGTTTAGGGCGCAGGTTGCAGCACCGCCCGCTGCCATCGCTTCATAAGCGAGGCCAAGACAGGGGAAACGGTCAAGGTCAGGCATTTCGAATGTCAGCGCGGAAATTGTTGAAAAATCCAGTTTTGGCGCCGGTGAAATGCCCCGGACCGGCCAATTCAGGCAATAGCTGACGGGCACGCGCATGTCAGCGCAGCCCAACTGGGCCAGAACCGACCCGTCTTGATAATGGACGAGACCATGAATGATCGACTGCGGATGGACGAGCACCCGCAGTTGCTCGACCTCCAATCCAAACAGGTACTTTGCCTCAATGAGTTCCAAACCCTTGTTCATGAGGGAGGCAGAATCGATTGTGATCTTGGAACCCATGTCCCAGATCGGATGGTTCAGAGCCTGCTCTGGCGTGGCTGACGCAATCTGTTCTTGTGACCATGTTCTAAACGGCCCACCGGATGCGGTGATGGTGACGGCCTGAATTGCGCTCTTGTTCGTCTCGTCAAACACCTGCCAGATAGCATTGTGCTCTGAATCCATTGGCAGAATCGGTTTGTTCTGCCTGCTGGCTTCTGCCATGAACAGGCTTCCGGCAGAGACCATGCATTCCTTGTTTGCCAACGCAATTTGATTACCAGCTTTCAGCGCCGCCCATGTGGGGCGAATGCCTGCAGCGCCTACAATTGCGGCAACCACAAGGTCGACAGGCCAGGTTGCTGCTTCAAGAATGGCTTCCGGTCCGGCCGCACAATGAATGCCGGTTCCAGCTAATGCATCCTGCAAGGTTGGCAACTCATCCATTTCTGCCAACACCGCCGAACTTGCGCGTGCTGCGATAGCAATCTTCGCAAGTTTGATTGCCGATTTATTGGCGACCACTGCGTGTACGCGAAAACGATCGGGCTGCGCAGCGATGACGCTCAGGACACTCTCGCCGACCGAACCTGTAGCGCCCAGGAGCGTTATGGTTTTCGGGGAAACATGGTCCGTCATCTATACGGAGCCAAAAAACAAGGCCCGGGCTGGCTGAGCCAAACTGCCATCTGCCAACCAGGCCAGAAAAAAGGCCAAAATCACGGCAAAGACAAGTCCATCGACCCGATCCATGACACCGCCATGGCCGGGAATCAGATTACCGGAATCCTTCACCTGAAATCGCCTCTTTATCCAGCTTTCAAACAAATCGCCGCATTCGGACACGACGGACAACAGAAACCCCACCCAAATCAGACGGACCAGGGACAAATCATCGATGACGCCAATAAAGGCAACACTTGCCAGAATGCCGGCGCAGAGCCCACCGATTGCACCGGACCAGGTTTTTCCGGGGGAGATTGCTGGCCAGAGTTTTGGACCACCAAACGTGCGGCCAACCACATATGCAAAAATATCAGTTGCCCACACCACAGCGACGATCAACGCAATCGCGGCCATACCAAATTCAGAATCATTGCGAATGATGAGGAGTGCCGCGCCCAGCAAGAACGCATAGGCAAATCCCGCGCCCAGCCAGAACCTTTGACCAGATGCATACCCTGCGATCAGAAGACCGCAGAACAGGAGGATGACCGGCCAAATAGCCGTGCTCAATGAAACAGTCGCCACAAAGTAGAGACTGGACAGCATCAAGGCGACAATCAAAGCAATCGGGACTGATCGCATTTTTGGGGAAGTTATGCGCAACCATTCAAAACAGACCGCTGCCGATATGATCAGAACCAGAGCCAGAAATGGCCAACCGCCCCACCACTCCGCTGCAATTACAATTGGGGCCAGGACAAGGGCAGAACAAATTCGGATAAATAGATTGCTGTCAAAGAAACCACGCTGCGGGGATTGCTGAGTGGCCATTACACCACACTTTTGGTGGCACAGACATTTCCATACCGGCGATCCCGTTTGGCGAAGCTTTGCAAGGCTTCGTCGAAATCACTTTCCGCAAAATCCGGCCATAACACATCCAAAAATACAAACTCCGTGTAGGCGCTTTGCCACAATAGAAAATTGCTCAACCGGCTTTCGCCTGACGTCCGTATCAACAGATCGGGATCTGGCAAGCTCGCGGTATCAAGCTCACCGCCCAAAATGGCTTCGGTAATCTCGTCGGGATTCAAATCACCGTCCGCAATCTTGTGTGCAATTTTCTGAACGGCCCGGCAAATTTCATCACGCGCCCCATAGTTGAAGGCCACAATCAGAGTAAGACCCGTATTTGACTCTGTGGTTTTCTCCGCCTCGATGAGATAGTTCAAAATGTCATCTGGCAGGTGGTCTCTGGAGCCGATGATTTTGATGCGTACATTTTTTGCATTCAAATCCGCCAGATCGCTTCTGACGAACCTGCGCAACAGCCCCATGATGCCATCGACTTCACTGGCTGGTCGCGACCAGTTTTCCGAGCTGAAACTGAACAGTGTCAGGTATTCCAGTTTGAGTTTCAGAGCATGACCAATGGTCTTGCGCAGGGACTCCACGCCGGCACGGTGTCCGGCAATGCGAGGTAATCCGCGTTGCTGGGCCCACCGACCATTGCCATCCATTATGAAAGCTACATGACGCGGCACGATAGGCTGCTCGTCATCGATCTGCACCATGGAGGAAGAAATCGCATCACGCATAGCTGATCCTTCAAGAGAACAAGGTCAACGGACTCACCGTCCTTATACCTGCATGATCTCGGCTTCTTTGCCACTCAATGTCTCGTCAATGTTCTTGATGGCCTCGTCAGTCAATTTCTGAACCTTGTCTGACAATGTTCTGGCGTCATCCTGGCTTATGTCACCGGATTTTTCGCCCTTCTTCAACTGGTCCATCACATCGCGGCGCACATGGCGCACAGACACTTTTGTCCGCTCAGCGTATTTGTGGGCCACTTTCACCATTTCCTGGCGACGCTCTTCATTCAGCTCAGGGATTGGAATGCGGAACAAATTGCCTTCAACCACTGGATTGAGGCCAAGCTGCGACTCACGAATGGCCTTTTCAACGGCAGAAGCCATGCTGCCATCCCAGACCTGAACGCTGATCATTCGTGCTTCAGGCACGGACACGGTGGCGATCTGATTGAGCGGCGTACGCGTGCCGTAAGCTTCAACATGAATCGGGTCGAGCAGACTGGCGGAAGCCCGGCCAGTTCTCAAACCACCCAGATCGGATGAAAGGGCTGCAATCGCTCGATCCATTCGTTTTGTTATTTCATCGAAATCGATAGCTGCTTCATCATCCATTTTGGCTTCTCCCAATGTGTAATTCTGCCAACATTGCTGTTGTTCCGTTGTTCACCATGGCCGGTTGCATCAGGACACGATAGTCGCAGTGCCCCTGCCCTGCGCAACTTCAACAAGTCCGCCCGGCTCATGAATTGAAAACACAACGACCGGTATGTTGTTGTCCCGTGCAAGGGATACCGCAGCTGTGTCCATAACCTGCAATCCGCGTGACAAAACTTCCTGATGGCTAATTCGGTCGAACCGGACAGCATCCGGGTCTAGGTTCGGATCAGCCGTATAGATACCATCCACTTGTGTTGCCTTCAACAACGCATCGCACTGCATTTCAACCGCGCGCAAGGCAGCGCCGCTATCTGTCGTGAAAAACGGGTTTCCCGTTCCACCGGCAAATATCAGGACATGATGGTTTTCCAGATGCTTAAGCGCTTTTCTGTGCGTAAAGGTTTCGCAGATTGTCGGCATGCCGACCGCTGACATTACCCGCGCATTGCAGCCAGTGTTATTGATGGCACCCTCAAGAGCGAGCGCGTTCATCACGGTTGCAAGCATGCCCATCTGATCGCCGGTGACTCGATCTGCGCCCTTGGCGGCCAGCGAGACGCCGCGAAAGATGTTTCCGCCGCCAACCACAACACCGATCTCGATCCCCAAATTTACGACTTGAGCAATCTCGTCCGCAATGCGTTTCACCACCGAATTATCGATACCAAAGGCCAATTCGCCCATCAAAGCTTCGCCGGAGAGTTTCAGGAGAATTCTGCGATATGGCAGCGACATTGAACAGACCTTTGAATACACGATGAATCACGCTGTAGGGTCGGATACACGAAGGGCGCCCGCTTGTCACGGACGCCCTTCGTTTTTGACGTGTATTGATGTTGAATTCAGCAATCAGCCTTTAACGGCAGCCGCAACTTCAGCAGCGAAATCCGACTCTTCCTTCTCAACGCCCTCACCGAGCTTGAAAAGAATGAAGGATGAGAGTTTCACATCAACTCCGATTTCTTTAGCCAGACGCTCCAAAGCACCTTCAACAGTCACATCAGGGTCAATGACGAAAGTCTGCTTCAGCAAGGTCACTTCTTCATAGAATTTGCGAATGCGGCCTTCGACCATCTTTTCAACGACACCATCCGGCTTGCCAGAGGCTTTCGCCTGATCGATCAACACGTTGCGCTCACGCTCCACAACCGATGGATCAAGGTCATCAGGACCAAGTGCCAGTGGGCTGGATGCAGCAATATGCATCGCGATCTGTTTGCCAAGAGCTGCCAGTTTGTCGGCGTCACCGGAAGATTCCATGCCGACAAGCACACCGATCTTGCCGAGATTAGGCGCTACCGAATTGTGCACGTAGCTGGCTACAACACCCTGGGAAACAGAGAGTTTTGCCGAACGGCGCAATGCCATGTTCTCACCAATAGTGGCAACTGCGTCAGTAATCGTTGTTTCAACCGCTTTACCGTTAGCACCTGATTCTGTTGCCAGAATGGTTGCAACATTACCATCAGACTTCAAAGCAATTGACGCGACATCACGGACCAGATCCTGGAACTGCTCGTTGCGTGCAACAAAGTCAGTCTCGGAATTCATCTCAATGATTGCAGCTTCCGTACCATCAACCGCTACGGCAACGAGGCCTTCAGCAGCCACACGAGAGGATTTCTTGGCGGCTTTGGACAGGCCTTTTTTCCGCAGCCAGTCAATGGCAGCATCAATATTGCCATCATTTTCCTGAAGTGCGTTCTTGCAGTCCATCATGCCAGCGCCGGTAGATTGGCGCAGTTCTTTGACCATTGCAGCTGTGACAGCCATCTTACATACCCCTTTGTTCGTCGAAACGCCGCCGGTGGGACCGACGGCGCATGCACGACTTGTCTTTTCAATTCGTCAAATTGTGTTTGACGGGTGCAATGTCAACGCATGGCACCCGTGCATTTTTGCAGGTCCTGGATTATCCGGCTGCCAAAGTGGTCGCCTGTGCAACCCAGTTATCACGATCAATGCGACCTTTGAAAGACAGCGCATCATCAACACGTGTAATGTCGTCAGCCGTAAAGTTAGCGATCTGAGAAAACTTCTTGATTCCCAGTTCATGCAGCTTTGTTTCAAGCACGGGTCCAACACCTGAAATCAACTTCAGATCATCGGGATCACCTTCCGGCGCATTGAACAATGCGACTGGAGCGGCGTCAGGTGCAGCAGCAGCTTCTTCAGCGGCAGTTGCAGGTGCTTCTTCAGCAACAGGTGCTTCAACAACAGCGGGTGCTTCAACAACTGCAACTGGTTCTGAAAGAGCCAGTTCGACAGGCACTTCTTCAGATGCACCCAGATCGATGCCCATGTCAGTCTGTCCACGGGACAGACCATCAATTGCTGCACGTGCGATCAAATCGCAATACAGGCTGATGGCACGGCCAGCATCATCATTGCCGGGCACAGGATAATCAATACCATCGGGATTACTGTTGCTGTCAACAATCGCTGCGATTGGAATGTTCAAGCGACGGGCTTCCTGAAGCGCAATCGATTCCTTGTTGGTGTCGATCACGAACAGAAGGTTTGGAATGCCGCCCATGTCCTTGATGCCACCAAGAGCACGCTCAAGCTTGTCACGCTCACGTGTCAGCGACAGGCGCTCTTTCTTGGTCAGGCCTTGTGCGCCACCATCCAGTGTTTCATCAACCGCGCGCAGGCGTTTGATGGAATTTGACATTGTCTGCCAATTGGTGAGCATGCCGCCAAGCCAGCGCGCATTCACATAATATTGTGCGGAGCGACGTGCGGAATCAGCCACATAATCAGCAGCCTGACGTTTTGTTCCAACGATCAGAACACGGCCACCCTTTGCAACTGTGTCGCTGACAGCCTGAAGGGCTTGATACAGCATTGGCACAGTCTGAGCCAGATCGAGAATGTGAACATTGTTGCGTGCACCGAAGATGAATTTATCCATCTTGGGATTCCAGCGGTGTGTTTGGTGACCAAAGTGAACGCCTGCTTCAAGCAATTGGCGCATAGAAAAATCGGGCAGAGCCATGACTCTGTTTCTCCTTTACCGGTTTGTCCTCCGGAAAGCAGTCCACGTTGGTTTGTCTAATTCGGATGAAAAAGGCAAAATCAACGCGACCGGACGGTTTGGCGTACACCAAACCAGCTTTCCGTGTGTGATGGCGCGCTACATAGACCCAAGCACGCTGCTTTGCAACCGACTTTTACGCGAGGAGGCTTTCAACCCTAATTTAGAGCCACATCCACCACGCCACTGATCGATTTGATTGATCCGGCAATATCAGAGGACAATTTATAGCTACCTGGCAGCTCAATCACTGTTTCACGCTTTCCATTATCCATCATCAAGACGAGAGAAATCGTGCCCCCCCTTCGGCCGCGACCACGCGCATTGCCGGTATTTTGAACCAGCAGCCCGCTCATCTGCTGCGCTATGGCACCAAAAGGCTGGCTTTCCTCGGCAAAAATCTGAAGCTTGGAGAACCCATGCTCGGCGATTTCTTCAAGGGGTGCCAATGACTGGATCCGGATACGGACCTCATCGGTTTCATCATCCGTGTCGGCACCAACAGTGAAAATGAATGATTGGCCGACTTCGAGTCGCTCGCGATATTCCGTCAGTCTTTCGGCATACAAGGTTGCTTCATATTGGCCGGACGGATCGGACAGCACCAAAATACCCATCCGATTCCCGTTTCGGGTCTTTCGTTCCTGCTTGCCGATAATCGTAGCGGCCAGCTTTCCTGCGCTTTTGCCTTTTCGCACTTGCCCCTGAAAATCTTCCCACCGGGGAATCTCCAGTTTTTCCAGCACAGTCTTGTATTCATCCAGCGGGTGCGCCGTCAGATACAGTCCGATGGCCTTGTGCTCGCGGGACAGACGGTCTGCAGTTTTCCATGGCTGGGCATCCGGCAGAATGATCTTTTCCTTATGAGCGCCTGCCCCGCCAAACAACTCATCCTGTCCACTGAGTGCATTTTGACTGATGCGTTGGGCATGGGCCATGACCCGGTCGAGACCGGCATCAAGTTGCGCACGATTGTCGGCAAACACATCAAAGGCACCGGAGCATACCAACGCATCCAGAGTTCGCTTGTTGAGCACCTTGGCATCCACCCGCTCGGCGAAATCCGACAGATCATCATAAGGCTTTTCGCTGCGCGTCTTGACGATTTCATCAATAACATTGTGGCCGACGCCTTTCAGAGCGCCCAGCGCGTATACGATCTGACCATCCTCAACTTCAAACTCGTAGCAGGATTTTGCAACGCTGGGCGGCAGGATGTTGACGCCCATTCGAACGGCTTCCTGGCGAAATTCCGACAGTTTGTCCGTATTCCCCATATCGAGTGTCATGGTGGCTGCCAGGAACTCAACCGGGTAGTTCGCTTTCAGATAGGCTGTGTGATAGGCGACCAACGCATAAGCAGCGGCATGTGATTTGTTGAAACCGTAATCGGCAAACCGGGCAACCAGATCAAAAATCGTGTTCGCTTGCCCTTTGGCAATCTTGCGTTCAACGGCACCTTCAACAAAGCGTACGCGTTGGACATCCATCTCGGACTTGATTTTCTTACCCATCGCACGGCGCAGCAAATCCGCTTCGCCCAGTGAATAGCCCGACAGTTCCTGAGCGATCTGCATGACCTGCTCCTGATAAATGATGACGCCATGCGTCTCCTTCAGGATCTCCTCAAGACAGGGATGCATATAGTCCGGTTCTTCGAGCCCGTGCTTGCGTCTGTTATAGGTTGGAATGTTGTCCATTGGACCTGGACGGTACAATGCCACAAGCGCAATGATATCTTCAAATCTATCCGGTTTCATACCGGCCAGGGCACGTCTCATGCCCTGACTTTCCAACTGGAAAACGCCGGCGGTTTCACCGCGCGCCAGCATTTCGAAAGTCTTTTTGTCCTCAAGTGGCACGGTGCTCAAATCGACTTCAATTCCGCGCCGGGCAATCAGACCAACGGCGCGTTCCAATGTTGTCAGGGTCTTGAGACCCAAAAAGTCGAACTTGACGAGGCCAGCCTGCTCCACCCACTTCATATTGTACTGGGTGACCGGCATATCGGATCGCGGATCGCGGTAGAGCGGTACAAGCTGCTCTAACGGGCGGTCGCCTATGACAATACCCGCAGCATGTGTCGAGGCGTGGCGGAACAGACCCTCAAGGCGCGTTGCCATGGAGAACAGACGCGCTACAACCTCTTCTTCTTGTCCAGCCTCCTTCAGCCGCGGCTCTGTATCAATGGCTTCCTGGAGAGTCATTGGATTGGCAGGCGTCGACGGCACCATTTTGCACAGTCTATCGACCTGCCCATATGGCATTTGTAACACACGACCGACATCTCGCAGAACCGCACGGGCCTGCAATGTTCCAAATGTGATGATTTGAGCCACCTGTGCGGCACCATAGCGCTTTTGCACATAGCGGATGACCTTGTCCCGCTTTTCCTGGCAAAAATCGATGTCGAAATCGGGCATGGATACACGGTCTGGATTCAAGAACCGCTCGAACAACAGCGAAAAGCGCAAAGGATCAATGTCGGTAATTGTCAGCGACCACGCCACCAACGACCCGGCACCAGATCCACGGCCAGGGCCAACCGGAACATCGTTCAATTTTGCCCATTTGATAAAGTCGGCAACGATCAGGAAATAGCCGGGAAACTTCATCCCGACGATGACATCCAGTTCAAATTCAAGTCGCTTGTCATAGGCTTCCCGGTCAACCCCCGGCGCAAGACCCAACAAGTTGAGTCGTTGCTCCAGACCATCCAGCGCCTGCTGACGCAATTCCGCAGCTTCGCGTTCGAGCAATTGCGCGGTGTCTTCCACTTCCATTGCGTCAACGTTTTCCCCGACCTCCGCAGGTACGTCGCTTTCCTCTCCGGTAAAATTTGGCAAGATGGGATCGTGCTTAACAGGACGGAATTGGCACCTTCGCGCAATCTCGACAGTGTTCTCCAAAGCCTCCGGCAAATCTGCAAACAGCTCGCGCATTTCCGATCGACTTTTGAAGTAGTGGTGCGGCGTCACCTTGCGACGATCATCTTCCGCAACCATGCGCCCCTGTGCGATGGCCAACAACGCATCATGAGCTTCAAAATCACTTCGTTCGGGAAAGAAGACCTCATTTGTCGCTACCAGAGCGATGTCATGGTCATAAGCGTAATTGACCAAAAAGCGTTCGGTAAGCCTTTCCGCAGGATGTTCATGACGTTGGATCTCAATATAAAATCGATCATCAAAAATCTGGCTTAATGTCTGCAGCCTTGTGGTTGCCCGGGCGTCGTCCCTGTCAGCAATCAGTTGGTCGATTGCCCCTTCCAAGCCACCTGACAGACAGATTAGCCCTTCATTCATTTCCTTCAACTGCTCAAGGGATATGTGTGACCGGGTGGAGGCATCTGTTTCCAGAAAGCTGCGGCTGACAAGCTTTGACAGGTTGAGAAAGCCGGCCTGACTTATGACGATCAATACAACATTGCCAAAGGCAACATCCTGCCGGTTGCGACCATCTCTCGCACGTGGATCAATTTCGATGTCGGCAAAATCAATCGACATCTGACAGCCGATGATCGGCTGAATGCCTTTGGATTGCGCCTTGTCGGAGAACTCAAGTGCGCCAAACAGATTGCCGGTGTCGGTGATTCCGACAGCCGGCATATCATTGGCCTTTGACAACTCCAGCAGTTTTGCAATCTGCAAGGCACCTTCGAGCAGAGAGTAGGCAGAGTGTACTCTGAGATGGATGAAGCCCGGATCGATCATGAAGCGACTCGCGTTGAAAAACCTGTTCGTCTTTCATTGTCGCTCATGGGCCGATTGCGGTCCAGCGGGAAGCAGATGTTTCCACATATCTGGCAGAAACCTATTGCGGCCAGGAACCGGGCTCAGAAGCCGGAGACAACGGCCCAGTCTCCAAGAAACGCGACCAAACAGGCAAACATGATAACTGTTACGAAAGCGGTTATGTCACGGATTTGATAGAACATTTTTGGCTCCTTTATGTCTGGAGCTACACAATGTTCCATTTTTGTTCTCAATTCAAGAAAAAGAACAAACAGGGAATACTTATGGTAAACAGTCGCTTAATGATCTGTAATCTGCTGATCCCGAATTGTGATCATGCGGTCCATTCGCGATGCCAGATCCAGATTATGGGTGGCCACCAAAGCTGACAGTCCAGATGCTTTTACCAGTTGGGACAGCGCATCAAAGACGTAGTCGGAGGTTTTGGGATCAAGATTGCCGGTCGGTTCATCTGCCAGCAATATACGCGGACTGTTGGCAACCGCTCTTGCGATGGCCACACGCTGCTGTTCACCACCTGACAATTCCGTCGGCCGGTGGCTGCCTCTGTGGTCAATGTGAAGATACTGGAGCAGAACCAACGCACGCTTGGTGGCTTCAGCCTTGGTCAAACCACGGATCATCATTGGCATTGCGATGTTCTCAACGGCGGTAAATTCATGCAGAAGATGATGAAACTGGTAGACGATGCCAATCTCGGTCCGCCGCATGCGCGTCAGTGCCTTATCATTCAGTTTGTGACAGGCGGCGCCGCCCACATAAACTTCACCGTGAGTCGGTTTTTCCAAAAGACCTGCAATGTGGAGTAAGGTGGATTTACCGGTGCCCGATGGTGCCACAAGCGCAACCATTTCACCCGCTGCCAGATCAAGATTTGCATCTTTCAAGACCGTCAGAGTGCCGTCACCCTGCCCGTAGGTCTTTTCAATTCCGATCAATTGCATGGCCGGTTGCATGTCGATACCACTACTCATAACGAAGCGCGTCCACTGGATCGAGGCGCGCTGCGCGCCAGGCTGGGTACAAGGTTGCCAGAAAAGAAAGAACCAGCGCCATCAGAACAACAGTCGCCACTTCCGAGGGGTCCATATCTGCCGGCAACCGACTGAGGAAATAGAGTTCAGGCGAAAACAACTCTGTTTGCGTCAAACGAGACAGGAATTGCCGTATGTTTTCAATGTTGAGGCAAATCACTGTTCCCAAGACGAAGCCGGCTAGTGTTCCCAGCATCCCGATCGCAGCACCTGTAATGAAGAATATCCGCATGATAGCGCCTCGTGTCGCACCCATTGTGCGCAAAACGGCAATGTCCCTACCCTTGTCCTTCACCAGCATTATCAACCCTGATATGATATTCAGAGCCGCGACCAGAATGATCAGTGTCAGGATAATGAACATGACATTGCGTTCCACCTGCAGGGCGGAAAAGAAGGTTGCATTGCGCTGCTGCCAATCAGTGATGTAGATCGACCTTTCAGCAGCTTCCATCACCGGCTCGCGCATCAGTCCGACAGTGTCGGGATCTTCAAGATAGACTTCAATGAAGGACACGGTGTCATCCTTGTTGAAGTAAAGCTGTGCTTCAACCTGCGGCATGAACACATAGGTCGAATCATATTCCGACATGCCAAGCTGGAAGATGGCAGTAATTGGATAGGCTTTTACCCGTGGTGCGACGCCCATTGGCGTGACCGCCCCTCTGGGCGAGACAAGCGTCATGCGGTCTCCCAGTTGCAACCCAAGGCTGGCCGCCAGCCGAGACCCGACTGCCAGGCCGCCGGCTTCATCAAATCCAGTCAAGGTTCCCTGGAGCACATTATTGACAACGGCCGGAAGCTTCTGAAAATCTGCTTCCTGGATGCCACGCACAAGCACGCCCCTGCTGTTGTCCCGAGCGGAGGCCAGAACCTGACCTTCCACAACCGGAATTGCAGCTGTGACACCCTCCAGTTTTGACAAGCGCTCCGAAACCCCTTCAAAGTCGTTCAGTGGGCTGTCGATTGGTTCAATGATCATATGCCCGTTAATGCCGAGAATCTTGCCGAGCAATTCGGTGCGAAACCCGTTCATGACTGCCATCACAATAATGAGAGCCGCCACACCCAGCATAATGCCGGCAAAGGAGAAGCCTGCAATTGCTGAAATGGACGCTTCCTTGCGCCGCGCCCTCAAATAGCGACCGGCCAGCATCCATTCATATCGTGAAAATGGCTTTGTACCATTGGGCGCATCCGCAAAATCTGGAGCCAGGTCAGTCATAAAATCTCTCGGGTGATTCTCTGGGTAGGATCGCTATGAATTCAGCGTAGCCTGTAATTTGTTGAATGCTGCATCCGGTGTCAGGCTTTCGCGTGCGCCGGTGCGACGATTCTTCAGTTCAATTTCTCCGCTTTCGACGCCCTTCGGTCCGATAATCAGTTGCCATGGCAAACCGATGAGATCCATCGAAGCAAACTTTCCACCGGCGCGCATGTCACGATCATCGTAAAGCACGGACATTCCGGCGTTAGTAAGGCGCTCGTAAAGACCTTCGCAAGCAGCATCCGTGGCTTCATGGCCGGCTTTCAGGCTGATCAGACCGATCTGGAATGGCGCAACCGATTCAGGCCAGATGATGCCGTTTTCATCGTGGCTGGCTTCAATGATGGCACCCACAAGACGGGACACGCCAATGCCGTATGATCCCATATGAACCGGGACATCCACTCCGTCCGGGCCAGCAACGCGGGCATTCATCGGTTCGGAATATTTAGTGCCAAAATAGAAGATGTGGCCGACTTCAATACCCCGGGCCGACACGCGGTCCTCTTCTGGAATTTCGGCAAAGGCAGCCTCATCATGCATTTCTTCAGTGGCTGCATATTGAGCGGTGTATTTGTCCACCCATGGCGACAGATCACCGTCAAAATCAATATTTTCGTCGGGCACAGGCAAGTCGAGGAAATCACGATGGCAGAAGACTTCGCTTTCGCCGGTATCCGCCAAAACAATGAATTCGTGCGTCATGTCACCGCCAATCGGGCCGGAATCCGCTTTCATCGGAATCGCGGTCAGGCCGAGGCGCTGGTAGGTTCGCAGATAGGCGACAAACATCCGGTTGTAGGATTTGCGCGCATCTTCCTTGGTCAAATCAAATGAATAGGCATCCTTCATCAGGAATTCCCGACCGCGCATCACTCCGAAACGGGGACGTACTTCATCGCGAAACTTCCACTGGATGTGATACAAATTCAACGGCAGGTCCTTGTAGGATTTTACCGACCCACGGAAAATGTCAGTGACCATCTCCTCATTGGTGGGGCCAAACAGCATATCCCTATCATGGCGGTCGGTGATGCGAAGCATCTCTTTGCCATAATCATCATACCGCCCGCTTTCCTTCCATAAGTCTGCAGGCTGGATGGTCGGCATCAGCAGTTCGACGGCACCAGAGCGATTCTGCTCTTCGCGTACAATCTGATCAACCTTTTGAAGCACAGCGTGGCCAAAGGGCAGCCAGGAATAAATTCCGGCGGATTGCTGTCGGATCATGCCGGCGCGCAGCATGAGACGATGAGAGACGATTTCCGCCTCCTTTGGAGTTTCTTTTAGAATCGGAAGGAAGTAACGGGAAAGACGCATCGAGAATCCGTTTGTAACAATCGTTAATTATTAACGAGAGAGAAACCGTATGGCAGGGGAAAACACAAGCCTTTTGTTGGAAACAACCTGCATGGTCTTCGCCAGCGCCAATTCAAACTCGTCTGATAAAAAAATGCATTTCAGTGGTCACAAAATAGTGACAAAATGAATTTTCACCGTTAGTTTATCTGAGAAGGTGACGTAGTGTCACTTTCTTTCGCGGTCTTAGTCTTGGGAGGGAGTGTTTCCATTGCGCGGTTTTTCCAGCGCAGATTCGGAACGAAGTCTATTCAATTCGGATTGGGAACAGGAACGCGGAACTGGAAAGAGCGGAGGTTTATCCTCCGCTCTTTTTTTTTGAATTTGCGAATATGAGATCAATGGAACAGCGCTTGACGCGCGGTTCATTCAATTGATCTGTCGCGACCAATCTCTACATGCGGGCAATTCTACGACTCGCTGAGATAGATTCTCGGAACAAGTCCGAGAACGACGATGTGTGTGGCCGAGGGGTGACGGAGAGTGTACGGGAGTGCGTATGGCAATGGCCTGGTTATGATTACAGGCAGAGCGTTTTCCGGTATGTACGTACAGCCCTTGAAATCCACGTCTCAGCAAAATGCTCATAGAGTCACACCCAGCTCCCCCCCGTCGTTCTCGGACTTGTTCTGAGAATCTACTCTGTGAACACAAGGCGACAAACTTTGACGATGATTCCGCGTGTCTTGAAAAGAACGATCAGCATCGTCTTCAGGCGAGCAATTGACGAAAATTTTGCTTGAGACACCATTTTGCCAAGCTGTCTGAACTTGGGTCAAGTCGCCTGCAAGCGCAGACTGCGCCAATTCCGCGGGACGCAGGGGCGTCAAAGCCGCAATCGCTCCCTCCAGGAAGTATTGACGTCTGGGGTAACTCCAATTCCCTCGATCCAGAGCGAATGGAGAACCTAAGGGAACGGCTTTAATATGTCGGCAAGAATGGAAAATCATCCAGACCAATTCCGGCCACCACACGTGCGTAATAGAATCCGGCAAACAGGACAAATGCAATGATGGTGGTGGCGATCGCTTTCTTGCCAAGGCTGGCTTTGATCGGTGCGCCACGGTCTGTCCCCAGCGCCATATCCTCGCCCTCGTGCTGAGAGCGCACACCAAATGGAAGGGTCACAAACAGGACCAACCACCAAATGATGAAATATATTGCAAGGCCACTTGCAAACGACATTGTCTAAACCTCTTCCAACTCGATGAGTGTGCCCTGAAAATCTTTCGGGTGCAGAAACAGCACAGGTTTTCCATGCGCCCCGATCTTGGGTTCACCATCGCCCAGAATACGCACGCCGTCTGCCTGCAATTTGTCGCGGGCTTTTAGAATATCAGCAACCTCGTAGCAGATATGATGTATGCCACCAGATGGATTCTTCTCCAGAAACCCGGAAATTGGAGAGTTCTCGCCCAAAGGCTCAAGCAATTCAATTTTGGTGTTTGGCAGTTCAATGAACACCACAGTGACACCCTGTTCGGCAATCTCAATCGGCTCTGATACCGTAGCGCCGAGGGTTTCGGTGTATTGCCGTGTGGCGGTCTGCAAGTCCGGAACGGCTATTGCGATATGGTTCAATCGGTCCAGCATGGGCGTGGTTCCTCAATAATCAGACGATGTGCACCCGCACCAGACAAACCGGTTTCTTGCCCCAGATATGCTGAACTTCACCGCGAATGGCCCGGCGGATGGATTCTTCCAACTGGCCTGAATTCTTGCGGCGCTTTGCAGGCATACTATCGAGCGCTCCATCAATGGCATCAAGGATGATATCTTCAAAATCTGCGCCTTTGGAATCAGTATCTGGAAGACCGTACAAATCAGCTACCGGGTCATCCAGAATTTCTCCCTGGCGTGATACGACCAGTGATACCGACACCATACCAGCAAAGGAGAGTTTTACACGCTCGCCTACACCGCCAGTCTCCGGCTCGGTAATAAGTTTGCCATCCTTGTGAAGCCGTCCGACTTTCATATCGTCAATGATACCCGGCTTGCCGGGGGCCAGCTTGACCATTGCGCCATTTCGGATCTGGACAACATTCTTGACGCCCTGCTCAGCCGCAAGCTTTGCATGCGCAGACAGATGGAGCGGTTCGCCATGAACGGGAACGGCAATCTCGGGCTTCATCCAATCATACATCTGAACCAGCTCCCCCCTGCGTGGGTGTCCGGAGACGTGCACAAGTCCATCACGATCAGTGATGACTTCCATACCCTGATCGCACAGGCTGTTGATAACCGTATTCACAGGTATTTCGTTTCCAGGAATGGTGCGGGAAGAAAAGATGACGCGATCACCGGACACCAGCTTGATGTTGCGATGGCTTCCACTTGCAATACGTGCCAATGCCGCACGATCTTCACCCTGACTGCCGGTGCACATCACCAGAACCTTGTCGCGCGGAAGATGACCAAAATCATCTTCCGACAGGAATGGCCTAATCCCGTCGAAGAAACCAAGTTCTCTGGAAATGGTCGCCACGCGCTGCATGGCGCGTCCGACCAAAATGACATCCCGGCCCGCTTTTTCAGCCACTTCGGCAACGGTTCGCATGCGTGCGACATTTGAAGCGAAAGATGTGACGGCCACCCGGTTCGGCGCATCCTTGATAAATTCGTAGAGGCCTTCCGCAATGTCAGCTTCGCTGGGGCTGATGCCCTCGCGCACAGCATTTGTGGAATCACAGATCAGAGCGAGAACACCCTCTTTTCCGATTTCCTTCAGGCGATCAACGTCCATTGCCCTTCCGACGACGGGTGTCGGATCAATTTTCCAGTCACCTGTGTGGACTGCCAGACCAAGTGATGTGCGAATCGCCAAAGCGTTCGGCTCGGGTATGGAATGGGAGACCGGAACCATCTCCAGATCGAACGGTCCCAGGTTCCAACGCTCAGTCTGACTGATTGTCTTTATTGGAATCTTGCCTGCCCATGGTGCGCTGGCGAGCTTGGCTTCCAGCATGGCCGCTGTGAACGGCGTCGCGTAGACCGGCGCGCCAACGCGCTCCCAAAGGTCTACAAGTCCACCATAATGGTCTTCATGGGCATGGGTCAGAATTATGCCAAGAACATTCTTCTTTTCAGATTCCAGAAAGCGAATGTCCGGAAAGACAAGATCAACACCGGGTTGTGTATCTCTGGCAAAGCCCAGTCCGAAATCCACGACAATCCAGGATTTCTGATCTGTTGGCCCGAAGCCGTACATGCCGAGATTCATGCCGATTTCGCCAACACCACCCAGTGGCAAGAAAACGAATTGGTTCTGATCGCTCATTTAGTGTCCTTTTGGAGTCGGGTCCGACCGAGGCAGCATGAAGACATCTCCCGCTGAGATGACGCTTGTGCCGTTTTCGGGATGCGAAAGCAAGAGGCGGCCTGTGGCATCCAATCCGCTAAAGCGTCCATTAAGCTCCCGGTCGTTCAAACGAACCGTGATTTCTTCACCAACACCGCTGGCCCGTTGAAGCCATGCTTCTCTCACGGAGGCGAAATTCTTGCCCTGTTGCCATTCTGACAGTCCCTTGGTCATTTCTGCGCTGAACAGTTCCAAAACCGCATCTGCGGAGATGACCTGCCCTTCGGCAGAAAAACTGGTCACCGGATAGGGCGCTGTTGCCGGACTGGAGGTACAATTGATGCCGCAACCGATGACAATGCCAGTGCGTCCGGCCATGTGGTTCGCTTCCATCAATATGCCGGCGATCTTCTTGCGGTCATATAGAAGATCATTCGGCCATTTCACAGTCAGTTTTGACTGCACGATTGGTGGAAGCGCACGAGCCAAGGCCCTATGCAGTGCCAGCGATACGACAAACGCCAATTGGGGCAAGGCCTCGGACGGAGCGGGATCGACAAGCAAGAGAGACCCGTAGAAATTCCCCGGTGGCGAAACCCAGTTGCGGCCGCGCCGTCCTTTGCCATCCAGTTGCTCGTCGGCGGTGATCCAAAGCGAGTCGGCGCGCCCGGCACGAAATGCTTCAAGCGCCAGATCGTTGGTCGATCCGACGCTTGAAAAATGTTGATGCTCTATGGCTGAAGATGATGCCATTCAACTCTAGAAAAATGTTTGGGCAGCCGTGGTCGCGACCTCTGCCAGCAAGCCATCGAGAACTATGAAGACCAGAACGAAAATTCCGGACCCACCCAGAACCACACGCAACTCTGCAGGCATTGGCTCGAATGCGTCTGTCGCATCGTCAAAATACATGATCTTTACAATGCGCAGATAATAATAGGCACCAACCACACTGGCCAGAACGCCCAGAACAGCCAGCACATAAAGGCCAGATTCTACAGCTGCAACGAACACATAGTATTTTGCGAAGAAGCCAGCCAGCGGCGGTATACCGGCCAGCGAGAACATGATCATTGCGAACAGGAACGCCATCAGTGGATTGGTCTTCGACAGGCCTGACAATTCGTCAATATCTTCCACCATGCCATCCTTGCGTCGCATGGCCAAAATGCAGGCAAATGCACCAAGTGTCGTAATCAGATAGATCGCCAGATAGACAATCACACCTTTCACGCCATCTTCGGTGCCTGCTGCAACGCCGACCAGAGCAAACCCCATATGGCCAATTGATGAATAGGCCATCAGGCGCTTGATGTTGCGCTGCCCAATTGCCGCAAAAGCACCAAGGACCATGGAGGCAATGGAGATGAACACCACGACCTGCTGCCAGTCGAATGTGGAAGTCTGGAATGCGCCGTACGTCACCCGAATGAACAAGGCCATAGCCGCAATTTTGGGGGCAGATGCGAAGAAGGCCGTCACCGGCGTTGGTGCGCCTTCATAAACGTCAGGTGTCCACATATGGAATGGCACAGCCGAAATCTTGAACGCCAGACCTGCCAGCACAAATACCATTCCGAAGATGAACCCAGTGTTGCGTTCCCCCTCAATGATGGCTGCAGCAATTCCGCCAAAGTCGATATGGCCGGTAAAGCCGTAGACCAGAGAGATGCCATAAAGCAGCATGCCCGAGGACAGTGCACCCAGGACAAAATATTTCAGTCCTGCTTCCGTTGAGCGAACAGAATCCCGGTTGATCGCCGCGATCACGTATAAGGCAAGGGACTGCAATTCCAGGCCCAAATATAATGACAGCATGTTGGTTGCCGAAATCATCATCAACATACCCAGAGTCGCGAGCAGAATGAGGATGGGATATTCGAAGGTTTCAAAGTGTTCCGCACGCGCAAAGCCAACCGACATGGCGATGGCCACTGCAGAACCGAACAGCGTCATCACTTTCATGAACCGGGCAAACGGATCCAGTACGAACGCGCCGCTGAAAGTCTCGCCCAGTGGCACGGTCAGCATCAGCATGACGGCGGCAACGATCAGTACCGCGACGGATATTCCGGTGATGACCGGCGTCATGCGATTGCCGCCAAAGGCGCCCATCATCAGCAATATCATTGCAGTTATGGCCAGCAAGATTTCAGGCAATGCGGGCCCAAGATCTGAAATGTAGGTCAAGTCCTGTATCATGCTCGTTCGTCCAACCTTACAAATCTAATGGGCAGTTGCGGCAGCAGCCACATCGCTGGCCGCAGTCAACGCGGCTTGATAATTGGCGATCAGATTGTCCACCGACGCCGCAGTCACATCCAGTATCGGCATAGGATAGAAGCCAAACAGAATGGTGAGCAGCAACAGCGGAACAATGATGATTTTTTCACGCAGGCTCATATCCAGAATGGACTTCAGGCTTTCCTTGTTGAGTTGCCCGAAAACCACCCGGCGATACAGCCACAAAGCGTAGGCTGCAGACAGTATAACGCCGGTTGCGGCAAAGATTGCAACCCAGGTATTCACCTTGAAAACACCCATCAGGACAAGAAATTCGCCAACAAACCCACTTGTACCCGGAAGGCCCACATTGGCCATTGTGAAAATCAGGAAGACAACCGCGTAAAACGGCATGCGATTGACCAGCCCACCATAGGCTGCAATCTCACGTGTGTGCATGCGATCGTAGATCACACCAACGCAGAGGAACAAGGCACCGGAAACGATCCCGTGTGATAACATCTGGAAGATACCACCCTGCACACCCTGTGTCGTCATCGTGAAAATGCCGATGGTCACATAGCCCATATGGGCAACCGATGAATAGGCAATCAGTTTCTTGATGTCTTCCTGCATTAACGCCACAAGCGATGTGTAGATGATGGCAATCACTGACAATGTGTAAACCAGAGGCGCGAAATCAGCCGAGGCCAGCGGGAACATGGGCAATGAGAACCGCAGGAACCCGTACCCGCCCATTTTCAGCAAGATGGCAGCCAGAATGACCGATCCGGCGGTTGGTGCTTCCACATGCGCGTCAGGCAACCAAGTATGTACCGGCCACATTGGCATCTTCACAGCAAAACTGGCAAAGAATGCAAGCCATAGCCAGGTCTGCATGCCGGCCGGGAACTGATAGGCCAACAATGTGGGAATGTCAGTCGTTCCGGCTTCCCAATACATCGCCATAATGGCGATCAGCATCAGAACCGAGCCGAGCAATGTGTAGAGGAAGAACTTGAAGGACGCGTAGACCCTGCGTGCGCCACCCCAAACACCGATAATCAGGAACATCGGGATCAGGCCGGCTTCAAAGAAGACGTAGAACAGCACCAGATCAAGCGCGCAGAACACGCCGATCATCAACGTTTCCAAAATCAGAAACGCGATCATGTATTCCTTCAGACGCTTGTCGATGGACGTCCAGCTGGCCAGAATGCACAGCGGCATCAACATTGTGGTCAGAATGACGAACAGCATGGATATGCCGTCGACACCCATCTTGTAATTAAAAATTCCGTCAGCAAGCGCTGCGTCTTCCACCATCTGGAAACCGGCGACTTGCGTGTCGAACCCGATCCAGATGAACAGTGAAACGACAAATGTTACGATGGTGGTCCACAGAGCAACATTCCGAATGTTGCGTCGGGCAATATCGTCATCACCCCGAACCAGCAGGATCAACAGCGCACCAACCAGCGGAAGGAAGATGACGGTTGAAAGAATTGGCCAACTGCTCATCAGTGTGCCCCTCCGCTAAAGGTCATCCATGTGATCAGCGCGGCCACGCCAATCATCATTGCGAACGCGTAGTGATAGAGATAGCCACTTTGCAATTTAACAACTCTTTGAGTTACGTCAGTGACACGGGCGGCGATGCCATCCGGCCCCAACCCATCGATAAACCAGCCATCGCCTTTTTTCCAAAGGAAGCGACCGATCCACTTGGCAGAACGTACAAAAATCACATCGTAGATTTCGTCGAAATACCATTTGTTCAAAAGGAAACGGTAGAGAATGCCGTGCTCCTCTGCGAGACGCCGTGGCGTGTCCGGAGACAGAATGTAGAAGTAGAATGACACAACAAACCCAAGCAGCATCGCAAAGAATGGCGACCAGACTACCCATCCCGGCACATTGTGGAAGTCTTCCATGATCGTGTTGCCTTCACCGAAGAACAGTGATTCACGCCAGAACTCATCAAAGTGATGGCCGATGAACGGACCTGCGAAGACGACACCGGCAAACAGCGCACCAATGGCCAGCAGGATCAACGGAATGGTCATGACCTTTGGTGATTCATGGACATGCGCCATAACGTCAGCCGAGGCACGGGCCTTGCCGTGGAAAGTCAGGAAGATCAGACGCCAGGAGTAAAAACTGGTGAAGATGGCAGCTACCACCGTCATGACGTAGGCGAAGCCCCCTGCCTGCCCACCAAAGGCATAGGCAGATTCGATGATTGCATCCTTGGAATAATATCCAGCGGTGAACGGGAACCCTGTCAGGGCAATCGTACCAATGATCATCATGGCGTAAGTCAGCGGAATGTGTTTCCGCAAACCACCCATCTTGCGCATGTCCTGCTCGTGATGGACTGCGTGGATGACGGAACCGGCACCCAGAAACAGCAAGGCTTTGAAAAAGGCGTGGGTAAAGAGATGGAACATGCCAGCCGAATAGGCTCCAACACCCAACGCCACGAACATGTATCCGAGCTGCGAGCATGTGGAATAGGCAATGACGCGTTTGATATCGGTCTGAACCAGGCCCACGGTCGCAGCGAAGAAGGCTGTAATAGCCCCGACATAGGTAACAAACAGCGAGGCATTCGGCGCATATTCAAACACCGGCGACATGCGTGCCACCAGAAATACGCCCGCTGTCACCATGGTGGCCGCGTGAATGAGTGCCGACACAGGTGTCGGGCCTTCCATCGCATCTGGCAGCCAGGTGTGGAGCAGGAACTGCGCAGACTTGCCCATGGCCCCCATGAACAGAAGCATGCAAATCGTTGTCAGAGCGTCCAGTTCCATTCCAGCGAAATGAATGTTCTGCCCTTCAAGCGATGCAGCATTGGCAAAGACGGCATCCAGATTGATTGTTCCGGTCATCCAGAACAGAGCAAAGATGCCAAGCAGGAAGCCAAAGTCACCGACACGGTTGACGATGAAGGCTTTCATGGCCGCGGCATTGGCAGATGGTTTCTGGTACCAGAAACCAATCAGAAGATACGACGCCAAACCAACACCTTCCCAGCCGAAGAACATCTGCAGAAGATTGTCAGCCGTTACCAGTGACAACATGGCAAAGGTGAACAGCGACAGATAGCCGAAAAACCGGACGCGATGCGGATCTTCATGCATGTATCCAATGGAATAGATATGCACCAGCGCCGAGACCGAGTTTACCACGACCAACATCACGACGGTCAGCGTATCAATGCGCAAAGCCCAATCGACCGACAGGGTGCCTGAATCAATCCAGGACATGACCTGCACGGTCTGCGTTTCGCCATGACCGATCCCGACATGGAAAAAAGCAATCCATGACAGCAGCGCCGAGATGACGACCAGACCGGATGTCAGATACTCGACATTGCGAGCGCCGAGCCTGTTACCAAACAGCCCTGCAACCAGGAAGCCGATCAGAGGAAAGAATACGATGGCTGAATACATGTCTGATCAGCCTTTCATCATGTTGACGTCTTCCACGGCGATAGAGCCGCGGTTGCGGAAGAAGACCACCAGAATGGCAAGACCAATGGCCGCCTCGGCAGCGGCTACGGTCAGGACGAACAGAGCAAACACCTGTCCAACCATATCTCCCAGAAAAGACGAGAAAGCTACAAAATTGAGATTAACGGCCAGCAGGATCAATTCCACCGACATTAGAATAACGATGACATTCTTCCTGTTGAGGAAGATTCCCAAAACACCGAGAGTAAACAGCATGGCTGCCACCGTCAGATAATGTGCAAGGCCGATTTCCATTGGAGAACCTAATACTTTCCGTGTGAGACCACAGGCTGTCGCCCTAGATCCCTTTTCCTGATTCCACTTTACGCACTTCAATTGACGTCTCGGGTCGCCGGGCAACCTGGTCCGCAATATTCTGGCGCTTGACGCCTTCCTTGTGTCGCAGCGTCAGCACAATGGCGCCAATCATGGCAACCAGAAGCACCATGCCTGCGGCCTGGAAGAAATAGATGTATTTTGTATAGATCAGCAGACCAAGTGCCTCGGTATTCGAGACCATTTGAGGGTCTGGTATGGCAACAACCGGATTCGCGGTCAATTCCGGTGCTATGACGTAGGTGCCGACCACCATCACCAGCTCCACCAGCAAAATCAGGCCAATGATCGCTCCGATGGGCAGGTATTGCAGAAATCCCTGACGCAGTTCGGCAAAGTCAACGTCGAGCATCATGACCACGAACAGGAACAGAACCGCGACCGCGCCCACATAGACAACGATCAGAATCATCGCCAGAAATTCTGCGCCAAGCATCAAGAACAAGGCAGCGGAATTGACAAATGCCAGAATGAGAAACAATACGGAATGCACCGGATTGCGCGAAGAAATAACCATAAAGGCAGACGCCACCGTGACGGCTGCAAACAGGTAAAAGAAAAGGCTCGTCAGTATCATATTTAGCCCCGAGCGGTGCCTGAAGCACCAAGGTTCATAGTCGTTACGCGCTGTTTAGCGATAGGCGGCATCGGCTGCAATATTGTCAGCGATTTCGCGTTCCCAGCGTGCTCCGTTTTCCAGAAGTTTATTCTTGTCGTAATAGAGTTCTTCGCGCGTTTCCGTTGCGAATTCGAAATTCGGCCCTTCCACAATGGCCTCAACCGGACAGGCTTCCTGACACATGCCGCAATAGATACATTTGACCATATCGATATCGTAGCGCGTCGTGCGCCGTGTGCCGTCATTGCGCCGGGGACCGGCTTCAATGGTAATGGCCTGCGCCGGACAGATCGCTTCGCACAATTTACAGGCGATGCAACGCTCTTCACCATTGGGATAGCGCCGCAAGGCGTGTTCACCACGAAAGCGCGGGCTGACCGGGCCTTTTTCAAAAGGATAGTTGATGGTCGGGCGCGGTTTGAACATATAGCGCACTGACAGGAAAAACGCCGCAACGAATTCCTTCAACAACAGGGATTTTGCTGCCTGATCAAGCCTCATGAGCAAGTCCTCGCATCTGCATCTGCACTTTTCTTTCGATCATGGTGCCCATCCCATCACCTGCAATACGCCTGCCACAATGGCAACCGATGCCAGGGAGATCGGCAGGAACACTTTCCAGCCAAGGCGCATCAACTGATCGTAGCGATAGCGCGGTACAAAGGCTTTGACCATGGCAAACATGAAGAACATGAAACACAGTTTCAGCATGAACCAGACAATGCCCGGCACCCAGGTGAAGGGCGCAAAGTCAAATGGTGGCAGCCACCCACCCATAAACAGGATCGTGCCCATTGCGCACATCAGGGTGATGGCGGCGTATTCGCCGAGCATGAACATCATATAAGGTGTGGAGCCATATTCGACCATGAAGCCGGCCACCAGCTCGGATTCGGCTTCAGGCAGATCGAATGGAGGTCGGTTTGTTTCCGCAAGTGCCGAGATGAAGAAGATCACAAACATCGGGAAAAGTGGCAACCAGAACCAGTTCAGAATCAGCAGCGAGTCAAGGCCCAGCATGCTGGCAAGCCCGGTCCTTTGCGCTTCAACGACATCTGTCAGGTTCAACGAACCGACACAAAGCAGCACCGTTATGATCACGAAGCCAATCGAGACTTCATAGGAAATCATCTGCGCGGCGGACCGCAATGCACCCAGAAAGGCGTATTTGGAATTGGAAGCCCAACCACCCATGATGACGCCATAGACTTCCAGAGAGGAAATCGCGAACACAAACAGGATGCCGACATTGATGTTGGCGATCACCCAGCCCGCATTGACCGGTATGACGGCCCACGATGTCAAAGCCAGTGTCACGGCCACCAACGGTGCCAACAGGAAGACACCCTTATTGGCACTGGCAGGGATAACCGGCTCTTTCAGGACAAACTTCAGAAGATCTGCAAAGGACTGCAACAGCCCCCATGGACCAACAACATTCGGCCCCCGGCGCAGCTGGACAGCCGCCCAGATCTTGCGGTCAGCATAGAGCAGGTAAGCAATAACAAGCAGCAGCGAAACCAGCATAAGCAGGCTTTGGCCAACCATAATCGCCGTTGGCACCACATATGTGTCGAAGAAAGAATTCATCAGCCGTCTGCCCTATTCTGCCGCTTCAACATGCTGACCCAAAGCCAGTTGCGAACATTCCGCCATGACTTTGGATGCACGTGCAATCGGGTTTGTCAGGTAGAAATCTGAAATCGGGCTGACAAATGGATCGGATTTGATAGCGCCGGTTTTCTTTGTGAGCTTTTCAATCTGCCCACTTTCTTTAAGTGCCACTTGATCTATGGCCGCCAAATGACTGAACTCGCTGTACAGTTGGGCGCGGAGTTGATCAAGGGAATTGAACCCGATTGGTGACCCCAGAACATCCGACAAGGCCCGGTAAATCGCCCAGTCCTCGCGGGCATCACCCGGCGGGAAGGCAGCACGAGGTGTGTATTGCACCCGTCCTTCGGTGTTTACATAGGTTCCGGATTTTTCAGTATAGGTTGCAGCCGGCAGGATAACATCGGCGCGATGTGCAGCCTTGTCACCATGTGTTCCGACATAGACAACAAAGGCAGAACCCAAGGCATCCAGATCGATCTCATCCGCGCCTGCAAGGAACAGGGTCAGTAAATCGCCTTTTCCTGCAGCGGATACCATCTGAGTCGTTTTCAGTCCGCAATCTTCGGGGACAAAGCCGATGTCCAGTCCACCCACGCGGGATGCGGCCGTGTGCAACACGCTGAAACCGTTCCAACCTTCTGCTACCACGCCGGTATCGACGGCCAATTTGGCAATGGCACCCAGAATTGCGGCGCTGTCTGAGCGTGTCAAAGCGCCCTGACCGATGAGGATCATTGGTCGCTTGGCTTCGTGCAATATTTTACCGAAAGCTGATTTTCCGTCAGCCAGATCTTTCAGACTGTCGGGACCTGCACCCAGATAATCATAATCATATGTCAGATCTTTCTGCTCTCCGATCAAACCAATCGGAAATTCGCCCATGCGCCAGCGCTTGCGGATGCGTGCATTGAGGACGGCGGCCTCATGACGTGGGTTAGACCCGACAATCAGAAGCGCATCAGCATCTTCAATGCCCTCGATCGTGGTGTTGAACAGATAGCTAGCACGGCCATCGCTCGGATCCAGCACTGTGCCATCCTGACGACAGTCATAGTTGGGAGACCCAATGGCCTGCATCAGCGACTTCAGGGCGAACAAGTCTTCCACGCTGGCCAGATCGCCCCCAATTGCGCCGACATGTGCCGGAGAATTGGCCTTCACCCGTTTGGCAATCAACTCAAAAGCTTCCTGCCAGGAGGCTGCACGCAACTTCCCTGCCTGACGGATATAAGGTCGATCCAGACGCTGAGCGCCAAGCCCATCCCAGATAAACCGTGTCTTGTCCGAAATCCATTCCTCATTCACCGCTTCATTGAGACGCGGCATGATGCGCATGACTTCGCGACCGCGCGTATCAATGCGAATAGCCGATCCCACGGCGTCCATAACATCAACGCCTTCGGTCTTAATCAATTCCCAAGGCCGCGCTTTGAATGCGTAGGGTTTGGAGGTCAGAGCGCCAACGGGGCACAGATCAATCACATTGCCCTGCAATTCCGACATCATGGCGCTTTCAAGATAGGTCGTGATCTCAGCATCTTCGCCGCGACCAGTCATACCGAGCTCTGTGACACCAGCCACTTCAGTTGAAAAGCGGACACAGCGGGTGCAGTGAATGCACCGGGTCATGATGGTCTTGACCAGCGGCCCGATATATTTGTCTTCAACCGCGCGCTTGTTCTCGGAGAACCGGGAGCTGTCGACGCCATACGCCATGGCCTGATCCTGCAGATCACACTCACCGCCCTGATCACAGATCGGGCAGTCAAGCGGATGGTTGATCAGGAGGAATTCCATAACGCCTTCGCGGGCCTTTTTGACCATTGGCGTTTTCGTAAAGATTTCAGGTGGTTCGCCATTCGGACCAGGACGCAAGTCGCGCACAGACATGGCGCAGGAAGCAGCCGGTTTTGGTGGACCGCCCTTCACTTCCACAAGACACATGCGGCAATTGCCTGCCACGGACAAACGATCATGATAGCAAAAACGTGGCACTTCAGCGCCAGCTTCTTCCGCGGCCTGCAGCAGTGTGTATTCTGCCGGCACTTCAATTTCGGTTCCGTCAACGATGATCTTCGTCATCTGGTTCACCTAAGCATTCTGAGCGGCAGTATAGGCCGCAAAAAGGTCACTAACGGCCACGCCGTCAATCTGCATTCCAGCAAGGTTTGCGTTTTCAATCGTAACATTGCTCATATTCACATTCACAAACGTCGCCCCGGACAAGTTCACATCATCATATTTCGCGCCGGACAAATTCACCTGCTTGAAGTGCGCTGAAGACATCAAAGAATTGGCGAAGGAAACGAATGCCAAATTCACATCGCTCATAACGCTATTCGACAAATTTGTATCTTCAAACTTTGCATTTGAGAGGTTTGCGTCCGCAAATTTTGAAACCGACAGATTGATGCTGTGAAATCGGCTCTTGGACATGTTCACATCATCGAAGGTCGAATTGGAGATGACAGATTCACTGACCTCCAACCGTTTCTTCATCTGATGCAGCTTCTCAACCATGTCCCTACTCCGCAGCCTGCATCACGATTGGATCGCCGGGATTGGCCGAATATTGGTCGATCCGTTCTTCAATCACATGGCGGAAATTGCGGATAAGCCCCTGTACCGGCCAGGCTGCAGCATCTCCCAAAGCACAGATCGTATGACCTTCCACCTGCTTGGTAACTTCAAACAGCATGTCGATCTCATGTTTTTGGGCTTCGCCACGCGCCATCCGCTCCAGCACACGCCACATCCAGCCAGTGCCTTCGCGACACGGCGTACACTGACCGCAGCTTTCATGCTTGTAGAAGTAGGAAATACGGGCAATGGCTCGAATGATGTCGGTTGATTTGTCCATGACAATCACCGCCGCCGTTCCAAGCCCGGACCGCAATTCTTTCAGACTGTCAAAATCCATCGACAGATCCGTACACATATCTGCAGTCAGGCAAGGTACGGAAGATCCGCCAGGAATGACAGCCAGAAGATTATCCCATCCACCACGAACACCGCCGCAATGCTTGTCGATCAACTCGCGGAATGGAACACCCATCTCCTCTTCAACTGTGCAAGGCTGCTCAACATGACCGGAAATACAGAACAGTTTTGTGCCTGTGTTGTTTGGCTTGCCAAGCGCAGAGAACCAGCTAGCACCACGCCGCAGAATTTCCGGGACAACAGCCACAGATTCCACATTGTTGACGGTTGTTGGACATCCATAGAGGCCAACATTGGCGGGAAAAGGTGGTTTCAGCCGGGGCTGACCCTTTTTGCCTTCCAGGCTTTCCAGCAGCGCTGTTTCCTCACCGCAAATATAGGCACCGGCACCGTGGGAGAGATAAATATCATAATCCCAACCATGCACGTTGTTTTTGCCGATCAGATTCGCATCATAGGCTTGATCAATTGCGGCCTGCAGACGCTCGCGTTCGCGGATATACTCGCCACGGATATAGATGTAGCAAGCATGAGCATTCATGGCGAAACCTGCGATCAGGCAGCCTTCGATCAGATGATGCGGATCATGCCGCATGATCTCACGATCCTTGCAGGTTCCGGGCTCGGATTCATCGGCATTGATAACCAGATAGGACGGGCGACCGTCGCTTTCCTTTGGCATGAATGACCATTTCAGACCGGTGGGAAACCCTGCCCCGCCACGTCCGCGCAACCCGGAAGCCTTGACTTGTTCGATAACCCAGTCACGGCCCTTGTCGATGAAACCCTTGGTTCCGTTCCACTGCCCACGCGCCATGGCGCCCTTCAGGCCCCAATCATGAAAGCCGTAGATGTTTGTAAAGATGCGGTCTTTATCCTGCAGCATACCGCTTATCCTTTACTTTCTTTGGCAAGAGCATCTGCCTGTTTAATCCATTGTTCACGGTCAATACGCCCTTTGAAGCTGAGATGATCGTCGACCCAATCCTTGTTGGACTGGTCCCAGGCAGCAATCTGATCAAAATGGAAAATCCCAAGCGAATTCAAAGTGCTCTCAATTTTCGGACCGACACCCTTGATCCGTTTCAGATCATCCGCGCCGCCGCTGCGCGCTTCTGACAAGGCAGCAGGCTTGCTGGCATCGGAAACCGGTGCAGAGGCTTCTTGTGCTTTGGGTGCGTTTGGCGTTTTCGGAGTTTTTGGCGCTTTGGCAGCTGTAGCTTTTTCCGCTTTTGCACCGTCCTTCACATCGCTCGGACGTACAGTATTATCTTCCGGGACTGCCGTAGCTTCCGGTTTGGGCGCATCAGCTTTTGCGGTCGAAGCCTTTTTGGCTGGCTTCGCCTTGGCTGCAGCGCCTGATTTTGCTTTGGCTGATGCCGCATCCGGCTGAGACCCGCCGTTGATTGAAACACCGGCATCGACCGCGCAGGCAGTCGTTGCGCCATCAACCACATGGCCAAACGGCACACCACCCTTTGGACCATAGTCCTGAGAGTCTTCGTCAAGACTTGTGCGACCACTGAAGGGTACTGAGAAATGCCGTCCGTTCTGAGGACCAGGCGTAATCTCCTTACCCTCAGAAATGGCATCCAGCATCGCTTCAAATGTCTCGACCGTCAGATCTTCGTATGTGTCTTTCCATATTTGAACCATGGGCGCGTTTACGCAGGCTCCCAGACATTCAACTTCTTCCCAGGAAAAATTGCCGTCTTCGGAAATTTCGTGGGGATGCGCCGCAATGCGCTTCTCGCATACTGCCCTGATGTCACCGGCTCCGCGCAGCATGCAAGGGGTTGTCCCGCAAACCTGGATATGTGCTTTCTTGCCAACAGGTTGCAGCTGATACATCGTATAGAATGTAGCTACTTCCAGCACGCGGATATAAGGCATGTCCAGCATTTCGCCGACCTTGCGAATGGCAGGTTCTGTCAACCAGCCCTCATGCTGTTCCTGTGCGCGCCACAGCAATGGAATGACCGCAGATGCCTGACGGCCTTCCGGAAACTTTGAAATCTGACCTTCAGCCCATGCCTGATTTTCCTGTGTGAATGCAAAGGACTCAGGTTGTTCTGAATGAAGACGACGGACTGACATTACCGGTCTACCTCACCAAATACGATATCCAGGGACCCAATGACGGCAGACACATCAGCGAGCATATGCCCCCTGCAGATGTCATCCATTGCCTGCAAATGGGCAAATCCTGGTGCTTTAATCTTGCAGCGATACGGCTTGTTGGAGCCATCCGACACCAGATACACGCCAAATTCGCCTTTCGGAGCCTCAACAGCTGCATAAACTTCACCAGCAGGCACCTTGTAGCCTTCCGTATAAAGCTTGAAGTGATGGATGAGTGCTTCCATAGAGCGCTTCATGTCATCGCGTTTCGGCGGAACCATCTTGCCGTCAAGTGACGATATCGGCCCGCGTCCTTCAGCTGACTTCAGCTTCTGAATACATTGTTTCATGATGCTGACCGACTGGCGCATTTCTTCCATTCGAATGAGATAACGATCATAGCAGTCGCCATTCTTACCGACCGGAATGTCGAATTCCATCTCGTCATAGCATTCATAAGGCTGAGACTTGCGCAAATCCCAGGCAGCGCCAGAACCGCGCACCATCACGCCAGAGAAGCCCCAACGCCAGGCATCTTCCAGATCGACAACGGCAATATCGACATTGCGCTGCTTGAAGATGCGGTTGTTGGTCAGCAATTCATCAATGTCGTCACAGACCCTCAAAAACGGATCACAGAAATCAGCGATATCATCGATCAGGTCTTCCGGAAGGTCCTGATGCACGCCACCGGGGCGGAAATAGGCTGCATGCAACCTTGCCCCACAGGCCCGCTCATAGAAGACCATCAGCTTTTCGCGCTCTTCAAAGCCCCAGAGTGGCGGCGTCAGCGCGCCAACATCCATGGCCTGGGTTGTGACATTCAACAAATGAGACAGCAATCTGCCGATTTCCGAATATAGAACCCGAATCAGCTGTCCACGCTTCGGCACTTCAATGCCGGCCAGCCGTTCGACGGCCAACGCGAATGAATGCTCCTGATTCATCGGCGCAACATAGTCCAAGCGGTCGAAATATGGCACGGCCTGAAGATAGGTTTTGTGTTCAATCAGCTTCTCGGTGCCACGATGCAGCAACCCGATATGCGGATCGACCCGCTCCACGACTTCGCCGTCGAGTTCCAGAACCAGACGCAGCACGCCATGTGCCGCCGGATGCTGGGGGCCGAAATTGATGTTGAAATTGCGAACTTGTGCTTCACTCATGGTTCTGCCCTTCAATTCGCTTTTTCATCGCCGGGAAGCACATATTCGGTGCCCTCCCAAGGCGAGAGGAAATCAAAGTTGCGGAATTCCTGTGGCAGTTCCACTGGCTCATACACAACCCGTTTGCGCTCGTCGTCGTATCGCACTTCAACAAAACCTGTCAGAGGGAAATCCTTGCGCAGCGGATGACCTTCAAAGCCATAATCCGTCAACAGACGGCGCAGATCTGGATGTCCGGAAAACATGATGCCGTACAAATCATAGGCTTCCCGCTCGCACCAGTCTGCGGCGTCGAAAATTCCCACAACGCTTGGCACGGGATCGTCTTCTGTGGTGCTGAGTTTCACCCGTATCCTGGTGTTATGCTGAGGGCTCAGCAAATGATAGACGACTTCAAAGCGCTCTTGACGCGCAGGATAATCAGCGCCGCACAAATCTACAAAACTGATAAATTTGGTCGAGGTATTGTCCCGAAGAAAGCGCAAGACAGATTCGATGTCGTCGCGGACAACTGTCAGCGTCAATTCACCGAAGGATATGGCGCTTTCCAGCACAGACCCGCCCAGATTGTCGGCAATGTGCTCTGCCAGATCATTCAGGGTGGCTTCGTTTTCAGCTTTATCTAAGCTCATCTATTCAAGCTCTATCTGCTCCAACCCAATGGGAAGTTTCTGGGTTGAATGGAATTATCAACGTTCAATCGTACCAGTTCGGCGTATCTTCTTTTGCAACAGCAATATGCCGTATAGCAGCGCTTCAGCGGTCGGCGGGCAACCAGGGACATAGATGTCCACAGGAACCACACGATCACAGCCTCGCACGACAGAATAGGAATAGTGGTAATAACCACCGCCATTGGCGCACGACCCCATCGAGATCACATATCTTGGCTCAGGCATCTGGTCATAGACCTTGCGCAGCGCGGGTGCCATTTTATTGGTCAAGGTGCCTGCGACAATCATCACATCCGACTGACGTGGTGAGGCGCGCGGAGCTACGCCAAAACGCTCTGCATCATAACGCGGCATGGACATCTGCATCATTTCAACGGCGCAACAGGCCAAGCCAAATGTCATCCACATCAACGAGCCCGTGCGGGCCCATGTGATCAGATCATCCGTTGCTGCGACAATGAAACCCTTGTCAGCGAGCTCGGCGTTGATATCGGTAAAGAATGCATCCTGGCTGCCGATAGGCTCACCAGTGCTGGGATCAATGATGCCCCTGGGTGCAGGCGCAATCAGTGTCGAATGTTGGTCATTCACGCTCATCTGTCAGGTCCCGCCTTGGTTAATCCCATTCCAGCGCCCCTTTTTTCCACTCATATATGAAGCCGATCGTCAGGATTCCGAGGAAAATCATCATTGAGACATAGCCGTAAAGACCAATGTCCCCGAACGCAACGGCCCAAGGGAACAGGAATGCGACTTCCAGATCGAAGATAATGAACAAAATTGCCACGAGATAAAACCGCACGTCGAATTTCATCCGAGCATCATCGAAAGCATTGAAACCGCACTCATAGGCAGACAGTTTTTCGCTGTCCGGCGCCTTGTAGGCGACGATGAAGGGCGCAACAAGCAGAGCCAAGCCTATGAACAGCGCGATTCCAATGAATATGACAATTGGAAGATACTGGCTCAACAAGGTTTCCATTGATCAAAATCCGTTCAGTTTCATATCACTTAACACACTTTACAGGTGTCATGTTGCGTTGCACTGCGGCAAATCGTTTGCCGGCCGGGACAAGTTGATTGAATTCACTCAACACACGCATCAGTTTGCAGGCATTTCCAATGTGCAGAACACACAAGAGTCTCGAACCGTCTCTATAATCCCGAGGCTTACCCAAGCCCATGTTTTCGTGCAAGCCCCAAACAGCATAAGAGTGCCCGAATTTCACCAAATTCGTAAAAACCGGCACCGAATTTCAAATCAATGCAAATAGTTTTGACCCGTTTGAAACTTTTCGCGCGCCCGGATCGTACCATTTGCCAGAGAGCGTGGCGATGACCGTCTGGCTTTCCCCAAAACCGACAGGATCCGACATCATGAACAACTTCTTCAAAACAATCCTCGCAACAAGCGCCGCAATTTGCCTTTCAGGCATGGCTCACGCCGCCGATATCAAGGCCAACATTCAGGGCATGTCCTTCAGCCCGGCAGCAATTACAGTTTCGGTTGGTGATACCGTCACCTTCACCAATCTCGATGGTGCGCCGCACACTGCGACTGCGGCTGACGGATCGTTTACAACGGCAACCCTGCGCAAGGGCAAGTCGGAAACCATTACATTCAAGACAGATGGCAGCTTTGATTTCTTCTGCAAGATTCATCCTGGCATGAAGGGCACGATCATCGTTCAGTAGTGCCTGATCAACCACGTGCAAAAGGCTGCCTCGATTGGGGCAGCCTTTTTTTTGCCTGTCAGTCTGGTCTTAAACAAACCTGGAATTATCGATTGTCAGCTTATTTGGCTCTGCTGCTGATCTGTCCCTGGAATATGATTTCGCCCGGAACGCCAGAGGCTGTGGATGATGGCTCACGCGGGCGTGCCAATAAAAGTGTGGCCTGATCAAACTCTTCCGTCTTCATGATGTCCGCATAATTCAACCATTGCCAGGATGCCGATGTCACGCGGCCAAGGTAATTGAGTTCCTCCCCTGCCTGCACCCAGAGCTCAAGCGGTCCTTGCGCAAAGGGATCAAGCTGCGCGCCCTGGTTCAAAGGACGAATGTGAATCCCCTGCCGCGCTGGGTCAACTGTTGCCAGAAACTGAAAGCCAGCCGTGTCTGTGGTCAGGACCGCCAATTGATCCGGAACGACTGAAGGTGGCTGCAGCAGCGAGCCATCGATGACGACAAAGGCGGCCAGTCCGGCAGCCAGAGATACCATGCCCATACTGAGGCCACGCCAGCGATTGCGTGACTTGCGCACATTGTCCAGACTGACAACCTTGGTATATGCGTCAGCCTCCCGTGAGATTTCCGACAGGTCGAGACTTTCGCTGACCCGGTCCCAAACCGATTGGCTGGGTTGCTCTTCGGGTGCGGACTCCAACACTGGCGCCAGAAGAATCTGCCATTCTTCCACAAGCGCCATGAGAGATGCATCTTTTGCAAGAATCGCTTCGAAAGCCGCTTTTTCCCGGACTGTCAGCGTATCGAGCACATATTCACCGGCAACGGCTCGCAAATCATCATGAAATTCAGCCATGGTGAAATCAGTCATTGCGACACGCACTCCCGCAATGACAGCAGCCCGCGCCGTATCCATGTCTTGATGGTGTTGACGGGCGCATTAAGCCGCTCTGAGAGCTCTTCACGTGACAGGCCCTGACAATAGGCCAGAACGACGCATTGGCGCTGTGTGTCTTCCAGTTCGTTGAGGCAGTGTTGCAGAGTAAGCTTGGTCGCCTCATCACTGCGCGGCTGATTCCCGAATGCGTCTTTTTCCATCTGGTAAGCCAGCACGTCATCAGGAAGGTCCACTTCCTTTCGCCGCCGCTTGTGATCGATGGCAGCATTTCTGGCAATTGTGGCCGTCCAACTCATTGCTGACGCACGTTTGGGATCAAATTGGTGAGCAGCTCGCCAGATCTTCAAAAATGTGTCGTGCAAGACATCCTCCGCCAAACTTCTCTGGGGTATGATACGCAGCACAACGCCCAAAAGTTTCGCAGAGATCAATTGATAGAGGGATTCCAGCGCCGCACGATCCTGATGTGCGATTCGCTCGAGACAGGCCTCAGGCGTCAATATTGGTTCGGACACAGGAATTCCAAATTTGAGACTACACCGATGAGGAGTCGGTATCCTCATGCCTGCAGTATTCACCTGCAAACAGGCATGCGCAAGCCAACGCAGCAGAACAATACAACAGAGAGGAAAAATTTAGATCCATTTTCAAAGCATCCAAATCTATTGGAGCTAAAGAAAATGGCGGGAGTGACGAGACTCGAACTCGCGACCTCCGGCGTGACAGGCCGGCACTCTAACCAACTGAGCTACACCCCCGCGGGTGACAGGACAACTCTCCTGCATGAGTGGTGGCTGATTTACGCTGGTGAACCATTTTCGTCAAGCGCCGAATTCGGTTTCCAACAACAGACAGCCACCTGTCTATTTGCAAAGCGATGGTGGGCGATGAGAGACTCGAACTCCCGACATCTTCGGTGTAAACGAAGCGCTCTACCAACTGAGCTAATCGCCCGCCGCTTAGCGTGCGGGTGGTAGCCCGAAACAAAGTTCATGACAAGATGAATTTGTGTATTTTTTGCAATTAAATGAGAGCCTCACCGCCAGTGGGATTTAAGCTGACGCGGCAACCTGCAGGACTGTGCGACTCCGGGAAGGTTTCTTGCCTGCAAGGAATCGTTTGGTGCACCCAAACAGTTCATCCAGGATGATAGTCAGTAAAGTGCCCAATGAGTTTTACAACGCGAGATTCGTGGAAGCAGGCTGGGGGTGCCGTTAGACTAATCCAAAGCACTGAACCATGGGTTTGTGGGCTGACAGATGATTTGACGTCGCAAAGACCAACGCTTGGGGCGACTTTTCCAACAAATCTCCGATGAATCGTAATCGGCCAAACGAGCTGAGATTCGTTATGTATCGTGTTTATTCTGACTTCGACGCGGCCAAAGCGGAAGCGCAATTGCAATGGCCGACGCAATGAACAGCCCAAGCGCAAGCGGGCTTTGGAAAAACGCAACAAAGCTACCATCAGTCAGGATCAACCCCTGCCGCATGGACACTTCAAGTTGCGGCCCCAGCACCAAGCCGATAACGACGGGAGCGAGCGGCACCCTGAAGAGCCGCAACGCGAACCCCGCAAGCCCTGCGCAAAGCATCACATACAAATCAAAAATGTTCCCGCGCACCCCGTAGGAACCCAGAATCGACAAGAGCACCACTCCCATCATCATCAGCGACTCAGGCATCTTCAATACAAATGCGAAAGCGCGCGCCGATGCAAAAGCGAGCAGGAACATGACGATATTTGCGGCAAACAGGGCAATGAAGCAGGCATATACGATCGACGGATTATCGGCCATCAACCGCACGCCCGGCGTAATGCCGTTGATCGTGAGCGCCGTCAGCATGACTGCAGTCACAGCATCGCCTGGAATGCCCAGCGCCAGCGCTGGAACAAGTGCGCTGCCTGTCACTGCATTATTCGCGCTTTCGGGTGCCAGCAGTCCGTCTGGCTCGCCAGTACCGAAAGCATCAGCATTGCGCGACGTTCGTTTCGCCTCAGCATAGGCTATGAAAGCTGCTGTGGCTGCGCCTGTGCCCGGAAGCGCGCCGACGGCAGAGCCGATAATCGAGCTTTTTGTCAAAACGCCCCACCTGCCCCGCATATCGGCCATCGATGGCAGTTTCATTCCTGCATAGCGAATAAGCCGTCCTGCTGCCTGTCCAGGTTCTGAAGCGCGAATGAAGACTTCCGATAAAGCGAACAGACCGACGACGACCGGAATCACATCAAAACCGGCAGAAATCGCGAAATTGTCGAACGTGTAACGCATGTCGCCGGTGATCGGGTCCGACCCAACGATCGATACGAACAAGCCCAGCACTCCGGCAAACAATCCTTTTGCCAGGCTGCCACGCGAGACGGAGGCAATGCAGGTCAGCGCAAGAATTATGAGCGCAAAGGTTTCCATGGGTCCGAAATTCAGGGCAAAGGCGGCCAATTGTGGTGCAGCGAAGATCAGGACGAGACAGGAAAACAGACCACCGGACACACTGGCGAACGTTGCCCATCCAAGTGCTTTATCAGCCTCGCCGCGCACCGCCATCGGATAACCGTCAAGCACAGTTGCCGCTGCCTGCGGCGTGCCCGGTGTGTTGATGAGAATAGCGGAGATCGAACCGCCATAGACCGATCCGCAATAGACCGAGAGCAACAGTGCGATGGATGGCACCTGGTCCATGCCATATGTAAACGGCAGACAGACAGTCACTGCAATCACAGAGCCCATTCCGGGCAATGCCCCGGCAATGATGCCGATCATGGTTCCCAATATCAGAGCGGCCAAAACGGCTGGAGTGGCGACCAGCGTCACCGCCACAAGAACATTATCAATCATCGCCCGATCCTACCAAATTCGCCCGCGTGGCAGAGGAATGCCAAGCGCACGGTCGAACAACCACCAGCCAAAGACACCACAAACCAATGCGATGACAGCAAGCCAGACCGGACGACGAAACCCTAAAAACCATCCTGACAGGAATGCCAGTGGTATTGAGACAACGAGGTATCCAAGTGGTTTCAATGCAACGACTGCCGCAGCCAACACGAATGTCAGCAAAGCCGGGTTCACCCAGTTTCGCTTCGGGGCATCTGCAGTCGCCATCCCTAAAGCTTCGACGAAAACAATAAGGCCGAATAAAATCCAGAATCCGAGAAGCACCTGAGGAAAGAAAACCGGACTAAAGGCAGAGCCAATACCCATGCTGCCATAGCTGGGATCAAAGCTGTGCCAGAGCAGCGCCCCTCCACAAACTAGGATCGTCAGTGCGAAACCGATTTGGAAGGGGCGCGTCATATCTTACTTCTTCAACCCGGCTTCTTCGAGAATTGTGCCGTTCTTTTCGAATTCCGATTCGACGAATTTGCCGAACGTAGCACTGTCCATATATTCGACATTTGTACCGGCCTTCGACGTCACATCAGTAAAGTTCGGACCTTCCGTGGCTTCACCACAGGCATCAGACAATTTTGCGATGACATCATCTGGTGTGCCTTTGGGAGCTACGATGCCAACCCAAATGGAGAAATTCAACGGGTAACCGAGCTCTTTCATGGTTGGCACGTCAGGAAGGCTCTCAAGCCGCTCATCGGTGAAACTGGCCAACGCCTTGACGTCGAACCGTGACAGGACCAGCGGAGGATCCGCGAAGAACTGGATGGTGCCGGAAGCCATTGATTTCATCGCATCAGCTGTTCCCTTGTCAGGCAGGTGTTTGGCTTCAACGCCCATACCCTTCATTGAAGCTGCCATCGCAAGGTGCGGGATCGTTCCGGGACCGGCCGAGCCGTATACGTATTTTCCAGGATTTGCTGCAAGTTCCGTTTTGACATCCTCAAGCGAATTGAAAGGACTGTCGCCACTGACCAGGAATAGCGTCGGGTTCTGAGTGATGTTGCAGACATAAGACCAGCTATCGGCGTCATAGGGCAGTTTCCTCAAATGCGGCTGCGTCGTCAGAGGACCGATCGGGATGACGCCAATGGTATAGCCGTCAGGCTCTGCTGCAGCGGCCTCGGCAGTGCCGATGGTGCCAGCAGCACCGGAGACATTCTTGACAACAATCTCGGCCCCGCCAAGAGCGCTGGAGAAATCCTGCTGAAATGCGCGGGCTACGGCATCCGTATTACCGCCTGCGCCAAATGGCACGATCATCGTGATGGAACGCTCGGGATATTCGGCCTGTGCCGCGCCAATTGTTGCGGCAAGCGCGACCCCCGCCAACATTGCTTTTGTCAATCGTTTCATAGTTTTACTCTCCCTTTTTGATGATTCTTTTATTCGTTTCCACGCACGTCTTCGAGCGCAGCCTTTGCCGCTCTTGAAAGCAATGCGATGTCGTTGCCGACGGGAACAAAGTCGTATCCCATGGCCAGCAGATTTTTTGCCATTGCCGGGTTCGCCGCCAATCCTCCGATTTTTACCCCGATCGCCTTGGCACGACGCACTGCGTCCTGCATGACTTCCATGACATCCTCACCAGTCGCCTGCCCCGGAAACCCCATGGCTGCCGACATGTCGCCTGGACCGATAAAGATCGCATCAATCCCCTTGGTCTCTGCAATCACTTCAAGTTGCTTCATGGCCTGGGGTGTTTCTATCTGGGCGATCAGCATCACCTCGTCATTTGCTGTTTCCAGATAGCTTGAATCGGTTCCAAACCGGCTGGCACGATGCATGAAGGCGAACCCCCGATGCCCCAATGGTGCATAGCGTGTCGCGTTCACCAGAGCTTGAGCCTGCTCACCGGTTTCCACCATCGGGATCATCAACGACTTCGCACCGCAATCCATCATCTGTTTGATTCCGGTCTCGCTCTGGTCAGCGAGGCGCAGAAGCGCCGGTGTACCGGTCGATGCTACTGCTTGCATGGAATGCAATGCACTCATCGGTGTCAGCGGCGAATGCTCTGCGTCAATCACAATAAAATCATATCCCGCCCAGGCCATCGCCTCGGCCACTAACGGGCTTGCAAACATGGTCCAGCCAGCAACCAGTGGGCCATCTGAGTTCATCATCATGTCTTTGAGAGGGTTAGACATCAGTATATCTCCGGATCAGGGGTTGTAGTCTCGTCCGGTGCCAGGAAATCGAAGTCACAGCCTTCATGGGCCTGACCGACATGCTCGACGTAAAGCTTGGCCCAGCCGCGTGCTGGTGATGCTGGCGGACGCCAATCGGCTTGCCGCCGCGATAATTCCTGTGCATCAACTTTCAATTCAAGTGTTCCGGCATTGGCATCCAGCGCAATGCGATCACCTGTGCGAACCAGGGCAAGAGGTCCACAGACTGCGGACTCTGGTGAAACGTGCAAAATGCAGGTTCCATAGTGTGTCCCGCTCATCCGTGCATCGGAAATGCGAACCATGTCGCGCACTCCTTCCTTGAGCAGCGCGTCGGGTATTGCGAGATTGCCCCATTCCGGCATGCCTGGCGCACCGACGGGCCCACCACCGCGCAATACGAGAATATCGTCCTTGCCAATCTTCAACGCCGGATCGTTCAATCGCTCATTCATGTCGCGTGCACTGTCAAAAACGACAGCACGACCTTCGTGAACCATCAATTCGGGGCTGGCGGAACTGGGCTTCATCACAGCACCTTCGGGCGCCAGATTACCGGTAAGGACTGAGAAAGCAGGCCGATCCGTTACTGGGCGATCCAAAGGTCGAATGATCGTGTCATTCCACACCATGGCGCCCTCAATCACATCACCCAGCGTCGACCCTGCGACAGTGCGGGCATCCAGTTTCAGCCAGTCAGAAAGTCGCGACATCAACCCGCGCAGCCCACCTGCATCATGAAAATCACCCATGAAATATTCCCCGGACGGGAAGATATCAGCCAGAACCGGGACACCCTGCCCCGCTCGCGCCATGTCAGCGAGCGTAAAATCGACACCGGCACGTCGCGCCATAGCGATCAGATGAACTGCTGCGTTGGTAGACCCGCCAAGTGCCATAAGCGCGACACACGCATTTTCGAAATGCGTCCGGGTGAGTAGCTCCCCAATTGAAATGCCATTGTCAGCCAATTGCACGGCGAGCGCTCCTGCGTCAGCAGCCATGCGCGGATGGTCGGCGTGCACTGCTGGAATTGAGCTTGCGCCTGGCAACGTCAATCCCATTGCCTCGACCAGTGAGGTCATGGTGGACGCAGTTCCCATGGTTTGACAGGTGCCAGCAGAGCGGGTCATGGCCGGTTCCAGATCCAACCAGTCCTGATCAGACAAATTGCCAGCTTTGCGTTCATCCCAATATTCGCGTGTGTGGGTTCCCGCACCAACTTTTCGACCGCGAAAACTACCCCCGACCATCGGGCCGGCAGGGACGAAGATAGACGGAATTCCAGCCGAGATTGCTCCCATGATCAAACCGGGTGTGGTCTTGTCACAACCACCCATCAAAACCGCTGCATCAATCGGATGAGCACGGAGCAATTCCTCAACCTCCATGGCGAGAAAATTGCGGTAAAGCATGGTGGTCGGCTTAACCATGACTTCGCCAAGCGAGAATGTCGGCAATTCAACCGGAAATCCTCCGGCCAGCATGACACCGCGTTTCACGTCCTCGGCCCGTTGCTTCAGGTGCTGGTGACAGGTTGCCAAGTCAGAATGCGTATTCAGCACTCCGATTACGGGGCGTCCCATGAAGTCTTCTCGGCGATACCCCATCTGCAATGCACGTTGCCGATGAGCAAATCCACGCATGGTATCAGCATCAAACCAATTGGCGCTTCGTCGGGTCCGCTCAGTCACGAGCCAAAACCACTACTTGAATTGAGAGCGTGAATTGGGGCATAGTACCTCATAGGATGTAATGTATTAAATCTGATATATCAGATTTTGATTTTACCATCAAGGGATCAAATCATGAAACTCGCGCCTCTGAATCGTCCGGAGTCACTCACTGAAATGGCGTATCGGGAGTTGCGCGATGCGATAATTGACGGTCGGCTAAAACTTGGTGACCAACTCTCGGAACAGCGACTTTCCCAGATGCTGGGCATAAGCAAGACACCGGTGCGCGAGGCGCTGCTAAATCTCAAACGCGAAGGTCTGGTTGTTATTGATCCGCAAAAGGCGACATCAATTTTTCATATGGATGAATCTGAAATCGACCAAATCAAGACGTTTCGCCAGATGCTTGAAATTTCAGCCGCCCGAATCGGATTTGAGAAAAACCGCACCGGGCTTTTCAGTCAGCTTGATAAAATTGTAACGCTGATGCGGGCCGAACTTGAAGGTCACGGCCGCGCGCCCTACCGCAAGCTGGATTCAGAGTTCCACAATGCTATCGTCGCATCCAGTGGCAATGACTACATGATTGCGGCCTATGGACATATCTCAGCGAAAATAGGCGCGTTGCGAACACGCGCGCAAGATACAGATGCTGTTGTCCAGAGTTCACTCAAGAGCCATGCTCAACTCGCGTCGCATGTTGACAAAAACGAGCTTGAGGCATTTTGCAAACTGCTGGAGCAGCACATCGAGAATACGGGAAATGATTACCGCAAGTGGCTGGCCGCAAAGCTCGATACATCTGAATAGGCCATCTCTGACGCCGGTCCACCAAAGACACGCTCTGCGCAATTGCGCCGACAATACAAACATCAAGATTCTCAACAGAAACTGAATGTTCCGCCATCCCAATTCAGACACAAAAAAACCGCCTGGCATATGAATGCGCCAAGGCGGTTTAATTTTTTTCGATTTTGAAACAAGAAATTACTTGTTTACAGCATCCTTCAGGCCCTTGCCGGCCTTGAACTTAGGTGATTTGGACGCTGGGATTTTGATTGTTTCGCCGGTGCGCGGGTTGCGGCCATCAGTGGCTGCACGGTGCGCTACGGAGAAATTACCAAAACCGATCAGACGCACTTCGTCACCACCGGACAGAGCGTCGCTAATGGCTTCAAATGTTGCTTCCACAGCAGTTCCGGCGTCAGCTTTTGTCTGGCCGGATTTTTCCGCAACGGCGGCAATAAGTTCGTTCTTGTTCATCATGAACTCCTTTTTATGTCAGGAGCAGAGAGATCATTGATTCTCCCATCGTCTCCGTGGGCCGAAAGTCTTCATTCTTGGCTTGAAAGGCAAGTGCAAAACGGCAGAAAACCGCGTTTTTCCGCTCAAAAATGCAAAAAACCCGGTCAGCGAGGCTGACCGGGTTGATGTCAAGGCTTAAACAAGCCTGAATTGTGGCAATTGGCTCAGTGTGCAACCATGCCGCTGCCTGCTTCCGACTCGCTCGTAGCGGTCGCAGATGCTGTTTTATCGAACTCTTCCGATGACCATTCGATGGCAACCGGAGCTTCAACAAGCGCGTGTTTGAGCACTTCATCCATATGAGACACAGGGATGATGGTCATTCCCTCGGTCACATTTTTGGGTATTTCAGTCAGATCCTTCGCGTTTTCTTCCGGGATCAGAACTGTCTTTATACCGCCACGCAATGCAGCAAGAAGTTTCTCTTTCAGCCCGCCAATTGGCAAGACACGGCCCCGAAGAGTCACCTCACCCGTCATGGCAATGTCCTTGCGCACAGGAATTCCTGTGATGATGGACACAATCGCGGTTGCCATGCCAATACCGGCAGATGGCCCGTCCTTGGGCGTTGCACCTTCCGGCACATGGACGTGGATATCACGCTTGTCGAAAATCGGTGGTTTGACACCAAAATCGACCGCGCGTGACCGGATATAGGATGCTGCGGCTGAAATGGATTCTTTCATCACATCCCGCAGATTTCCGGTAACCGTCATTTTGCCCTTGCCCGGCATCATCACGCCTTCAATGGTCAGCAATTCACCGCCCACTTCAGTCCACGCCAGTCCGGTTACAACGCCGACCTGATCTTCACCTTCTGCCTGACCAAACCGATATTTCGGAACGCCCAGGAACTCTTCCAGATTGTCGAGCGTGATCGTGATCTTCGTCTGACTTGAATCAGTCAACAAGCGTGTGACGGCTTTTCGAGCCAGCTTTGACAACTCACGTTCCAGACTACGAACACCGGCTTCCTTGGTATACAGACGCACCACATTGAGCAGAGCATCGTCGTGTATCTCAAATTCACCGTCGCGCAGACCATGGTTCTTGATGGCTTTGCTCAGCAGATGCCGTTTTGCAATCTCAAGCTTTTCATCTTCCGTGTAACCGGCCAGACGGATGATCTCCATCCGGTCCATCAGCGGCCCTGGAATGTTCAAAGTGTTTGAGGTCGTGACGAACATCACATTGGACAGATCATAATCAACTTCCAGATAGTGATCTGCAAAGCTGTTATTTTGCTCCGGATCCAGAACTTCCAACAGCGCCGATGACGGATCACCACGGAAATCCATGCCCATCTTGTCGATTTCATCAAGCAGGAAGAGCGGATTGGATTTCTTGGCCTTTTTCATCGACTGGATCACCTTGCCGGGCATGGACCCGATATAGGTCCGCCGGTGTCCACGAATCTCAGCTTCATCGCGCACGCCACCCAGGGACATGCGAACAAACTCACGCCCGGTTGATTTTGCAATGGATTTACCCAAAGACGTCTTGCCAACACCAGGAGGTCCCACAAGGCAAAGGATTGGACCTTTCAGCTTGTTGGAACGGCTCTGGACCGCAAGATACTCGATGATCCGCTCTTTGACCTTCTCAAGCCCGAAATGATCCTTATCAAGCACATCCTGTGCCTTCTTCAGATCAATCTTGACCTTGGATTTCTTGCCCCACGGAATACCAATCAGCCAGTCGAGATAGTTGCGCACGACGGTCGCTTCAGCGGACATCGGGCTCATCTGACGCAGTTTTTTCATCTCCGCTTCAGCCTTTTCACGGGCTTCCTTGGAGAACTTTGTCTTGGCGATCTTGGCTTCCAGTTCAGCAAGTTCATCCTTGCCATCTTCTGAATCACCCAATTCCTTCTGGATCGCCTTCATCTGCTCGTTCAGGTAATATTCACGCTGGGTCTTTTCCATCTGACGCTTGACGCGGGAGCGAATGCGCTTTTCCACCTGAAGAACCGAAACTTCGCTCTCCATCAGAGCCAGAATTGCTTCGATGCGTTCCGAAACGGACACAACCCCGAGCAAAGACTGTTTTTCGGGAATCTTGATGACGAGATGAGACGCGATTGTATCAGCGAGCTTGGAGAAATCCTCGATGTTGGCAACAGCTGCCAAAACTTCGGGCGATATCTTCTTGTTCAGCTTCACATAGTTTTCAAACTCGGACACAACTGAGCGTGCCAATGCTTCCACTTCAACCTCATCGCCGAATTCCTCTGGAATCATCTCGGCGTGAGCTTCGAAATAGTCATCACGGTCGGTAAACTGGGTCACCCGTGCGCGGCTCGCCCCTTCCACAAGAACCTTTACGGTTCCATCAGGCAGTTTCAGCAGCTGCAGTACGGTTGCAAGCGTCCCGACTTCATAGATGTCCTCGGGCTTTGGATCGCTGTCATTGGAGTCTTTTTGCGTGACAAGCATGATCTGCTTGTCATTCTTCATGACTTCTTCCAATGCGCTGATAGATTTTTCACGCCCGACAAACAGCGGCACGATCATATGTGGAAATACCACAATATCTCTCAACGGCAGAACCGGATAGACGGCGTCATTAGAGTTGGTGCTGATTTCTGCACTCATGATCTTTTCCTTTTTGTTAGCCTCAATTCCGATCCCCTCATGAGAGGCAGACAAGAACTGATCATACCGGCATCTGCTCGCTGCAACGAGCCCCATTTGGCTTGAATTGTCGCAGAACGCCTGGAACTTAATGCCGGCTCAGAATCGCGTTAGAAGAAAGATTAACACGAATTATTAAAGAAATGGCGCGCTTGCATGGCCAATTCAAGATGCAGGTGTGTGTTATTCACTGATGTGTTGGATCAAAATGGACCGCCAAGGGCGTCAAGAAGCTCCATGTTGCATCCACAACATGGAGCTTGAGGCTTTGATCAGGCCGAAGCGCCCGCATCTTCATGTTTGCGTTCGGCGTATATATAGAGTGGACGCGCGTCGCCATCCACGACATCCGCAGATATCACGACTTCCTCGACGCCTTCCAGACCCGGAAGATCGAACATTGTCTCAAGAAGGATGGATTCAAGAATAGACCGCAGCCCCCGTGCGCCTGTCTTGCGATCAATTGCCCGACGCGCAATCGACTTCAAAGCTTCTTCATGGAACGTCAGATTGACGTCCTCCATGTCGAACAGACGCTGATACTGTTTTACCAGAGCATTTTTTGGCTCAGACAGAATTCGAACCAGAGCTTCCTCATCAAGGTCGGTCAGTGTCGCCAATACCGGCAGGCGGCCGACGAATTCGGGAATGAGACCAAATTTAAGAAGATCTTCCGGCTCGACGCTTTGGAACAACTCACCTGCTGTTCGCTCATCCGGACCAGCCACAGCAGCGCTGAAGCCAATGGATGTTGTATCGCCACGATCAGCAATGATCTTGTCGAGGCCAGCAAATGCGCCACCACAAATGAACAGAATGTTTGTTGTGTCGACCTGCAGGAATTCCTGCTGAGGATGTTTGCGGCCACCCTGTGGCGGCACGCTTGCAACGGTGCCTTCCATGATCTTCAACAAAGCCTGCTGAACTCCTTCACCCGACACATCACGCGTGATGGACGGATTATCGGATTTGCGGGTGATCTTGTCGACTTCATCGATGTAGACGATGCCGCGTTGCGCGCGCTCGACATTGTAGTCAGCCGATTGCAGAAGTTTCAGGATGATGTTTTCCACATCTTCACCGACATAGCCGGCTTCCGTCAAAGTCGTCGCATCAGCCATGGTGAATGGCACATCCAGAATACGCGCCAGCGTTTGTGCCAAAAGCGTTTTACCGCATCCGGTTGGACCGATGAGCAGAATATTAGACTTCGCCAATTCCACGTCAGCATTCTTTGCCGCATGATGCAGGCGCTTGTAGTGATTGTGAACAGCAACCGACAGAACTTTCTTGGCGTGGAACTGGCCAATCACGTAATCATCAAGAACCGTACAGATTTCCTGCGGTGTCGGAACACCGTCACTTGATTTCACAAGTGATGTCTTGCTTTCCTCACGGATGATGTCCATGCACAATTCAACGCATTCATCACAGATGAAAACGGTTGGTCCTGCAATCAATTTACGGACCTCGTGCTGGCTCTTACCGCAGAACGAACAATAGAGCGTATTTTTTGCGTCTGAACCGCTGCCACTGCCGCTGCTGGTTCCGCCTGAAATCTTGCTCATCTAGTTTACCTTCACATTCAAAGATTTGGCCCCTTATGGCTCCAAGCATACGATGGTCAGAGCGATAGTAAAGCTCTCAACACCACCAAATGCTTCATATAGAACGTTGACGGACGAAATTGTCAAAAAAACACCACTGAATCCAAACACGAAGGTCTTAAAGTTCGGTGTCGATTCGGGTTCAGCAATCGTCTTACGTCAATTAAGCAGCACTTTTGTCCTGTTTGGACGGTCAGCTTCAGACTTTGGCAGCATCCGAGTCGGTGCGGTTTTCAACCACACTGTCGATCAGACCAAAGGTTTTTGCTTCTTCCGCTGTCATGAAATGATCCCGGTCAAGCGTTGACTCAACCATGTCGTATTCCTGACCGGTGTGCTTGACGTAAATCTCGTTCAGGCGCCGCTTCAATTTGACAATGTCATCTGCATGACGGGCAATGTCTGATGCCTGCCCCTGAAATCCGCCGGATGGCTGGTGAACCATGATGCGGGCATTGGGCAAGGAGAACCGCATGTCTTTGTGCCCGGACGCGAGCAGCAATGAGCCCATGGATGCAGCCTGCCCTATACAAAGGGTCGAAACTGCAGGCTTGATGAACTGTATCGTGTCATAGATTGCAAGACCCGACGTCACAACGCCGCCTGGGGAATTGATGTAAAGGGAGATTTCCTTTTTCGGATTTTCGGCTTCCAGATACAGCAACTGCGCGCAGGCCAAGGTTGCCATGCCATCTTCAACCGGACCGGTGATGAAGATGATGCGCTCTTTCAACAACCTGGAAAAAATATCGTAGGAGCGTTCTCCACGGTTTGTTTGCTCAACCACCATTGGGATCAGCATATTCTGCGCCTGACTAACGGGATCGTACATTGCTATTCCTATTTTTTTGATGAGCTGCCTTCCGAGGGGGATTCGAAAGGCTCTATCGTACATTGTTGAGCCGTTATGTACGGTATGCACCCGGCGAATTAAAGAGGCATTCCCAATGTGCCACTCGTAATGGCTAAAAAATCGGGAATTTTTGTGTTTTCGTTCAGAAAATCCTTTCAAATCACGGAAGCTGTGCTAGCTTTTAATCTGTTATCAACAATTGAAAGGAGGTGATCTGATGTCAAGTGAAGATCTTAAGCAGGCCAAGAATCCCGTGTTGAACGGAACGGTGTCGGAGCAACCTCTGGCAGCGCGCTAGAACACAGTGAGGGCTTTTTAAGCCTGCCTGTATCTCACGAAAAGAGGTCACTTCGGTGGCCTCTTTTTTTGTAACGGTTACATGTTTTGTTGTAACGGTCACATGGCCCCCTGCTCCGGATGACGCCGGTTTATCTGACGGGCATGCTGGTATTTGCTGACGACTGCTCTATCTCCCGAACCGAGACCAATTCAGGACGGGACGCAGGACATGGCTGGTCAGAACATGCAATCATTCGGCTTTGACACACCCTTTAGTGCCATCCTCGTGGGCACAAGCGGCGGAATTGGCAGTGCACTTCTGGAAAAGACCATTGCTTGCGTAGCCGCCAATTCGAAGGATGGCCCTAATCCGGGACAGGTTTTTGCAATTAACCGGCACCAACAATCATATGATCAGCCAAGCGTCACCTCGATAACAGCCGATGCCCTGGTTGAAGAACAACTGGCGCTTGCTGTCGACACAATCAAAAGCAGTGTGACGCAACATCAACTGGCTCCCATCCGTCTGATAATTGTGGCGGTCGGGGCGCTCCATACGGCACAGGGCACGGGTCCGGAGAAATCCCTGCGTGAGCTGACAGCACAGACCATGCAGGACATCTTCGCGGCCAATACAATCGCGCCAGCCCTTGCCGCGAAACATTTTCTGCCCTTATTGCCAAAATCCGGGCGAGCGATCTTTTCCGCACTTTCCGCTCGTGTCGGGAGCATTTCAGACAATCAACTGGGTGGCTGGTACAGCTATCGGGCGTCGAAATCGGCCTTGAATCAGATCCTGAAGACAGCCGCAATCGAACTTTCCAGAAGCAAACCGGACGCAATTTGTGTCGGTCTGCACCCCGGCACCGTGGACACGAATCTGTCAAAGCCGTTTCAGGGCAATGTCCCGGCTGGCAAATTGTTCACGGCCGATCAGTCTGCCAATTACCTGATTAGAACCATGTCTGACATGTCAGCGCATCAAAGCGGACAGGTTTTGGCCTGGGACGGGTCACCCGTCCCCGCCTGATAAATCTATCTCACGACGTTTTGTGTTTACGCGCCAGTCAAGTTGACAAAAATTCGCGAAATCTGGCAAGAAACATTCTGGTTCCAGCAAGGCACCATGCACCAAAGGAAAAATCCATGACCAAAATCAGCGGCTCCTGCCTGTGCGGGGCGGTCTCCTATTCAGGTGATATTACCATCAAAATGACGATGAACTGCCATTGCACGGATTGTCGCAAGGTGACGGGTGCCGCGTATGGGACATTGCTATTCATGGCGGAAGATGAATTGACGATTTCTGGCGATTTGCAGAGTTATCATCACAAATCTGACCGTGGCAGCGATTTGACCAAACTGTTTTGCGGCACTTGCGGATCGCAAATGTTTACAAGAAATTCTGCACGACCGGGCTTGATTGGTGTACGTGCTGGGCAAATAGATCAGACTGATTTGGTGAAACCGGGTGCCAATTTGTATGGCGACAGTGCCATTCCATCCACCAAGATGGACCCGAACTTGCCGGTCCACGCGAAAATGCCCGGCTGATCGGGCTCAAGCGGCCTGCATCTAGACGCCCATCGGCGTTCTTATTCCAAAACGTCTCCGACACGCCTTCCAAACCATTGAATCCACGATATGTGCTGGCTTTGATGCGTCTATGACGGCAAAGCGTTTCGGGTCTGCTGCAGCCAATTGAAGAAATGCCTGGCGACGTGCCTCATGAACGGCTTCATCTTCCTTTTCAAAGCGGTCCTTGATACCGTCCGGGTCTCGCGACAGCGCTCTTTGAAGGCCGAGTCTGGCAGGCAAATCCAATAGAATTGTCAAATCAGGGCGTGTCTTATCAACGGCTATTTTCTCCAGAAGATCAACGGTTTCGGTGTCCAGATCCATGCCCTGATAAACCCGCGTGGAATCCATGAAACGGTCACACAGCACCCATGTTCCGGACTCAAGAGCCGGCCTGATGGTCTGTTCGACATGATCCATCCGGGCAGCCGTAAACAGCATGGCTTCAGCCCTTGGGCCTTTGCCCTCAGCCATTCCACTGAGCAGGAACTGCCGAATGGCCTCGGCATTGGGTGAACCGCCTGGCTCGCGCGTCTCCAACACATCATAATCAGCTTTGCGCAGATGTTCGGCGAGCAGTTTGATCTGGGTTGATTTCCCGCTGCCTTCGCCACCCTCAAAGGTAACAAACCGTCCCGGATCCTTGCGTGCAGCCCTGTTCATGTCAAAGCCAGCCAAACAGGAATTCGCCGACCCCGCCAATGGCCCGCATGGTCACGCCTGCAGCTTCCATGGTCTCCGTCGCAAAGAGCGGAGAGACGACAACCAGACGATTGCCACTATAGACGTTCAAATCGGCGATTTTGTCGCCCTTTTGAATTGGAACAGAGATCGGGCCCCTATAGACGATACGGCCTTCCAGTGCATCACGGCTCTGCTTCGGCATCAGCGCCACAACAGGTTCGTTTGTTTGCGCACCGACACGTCCTGAACGACCGCCATAAACCCGCACACGCCCGACTTCCATGCCAGCTGGAAACACCTCCACAGCTTCGAACGCAGTAAAGCCCCATTCCAGCAGCCTGCGGCCATCAAGCACCCTGTCAGATTCTTTTTTCAGGCCCATCAACACGGCAATCAGCCGCCGTCCGTCCTGTACTGCAGATCCGATCAGGCCGTAACCAGCCTCCTGGCTGAAACCGGTCTTCAAGCCATCAGCGCCGATTGGAGCTGACAATAAGGAATTGCGATTGGATTGTCGGATGCCGTTCCACAGGAAATCACGTTCGGAAAAAATCGGGTAATAGTCGGGGTGTTTTTCGATGATATATCTCGCGATCCGCACAAAATCGCGCGGTGATACGCGTTGATCCGGATGCGGCAGGCCGCTTGGATTAGCGAAATTGGAATCCTGCAAGCCCAGCGTCTTGCCAAAGCTGTTCATCCGCTTGGCAAATTCATCTTCCGATCCTGACAGACCTTCGGCAAGAATGATCGCTGAATCATTGCCTGACTGAATGATCAGCCCGCGCAGCAAGTCTGCCACTGATATGGTTGATCCCAGAGCTGCAAACATGGTGGAGCCACGCGCAGGTGCTCCGCCGGTCCGCCAGGCATGCTCGCTGACTTCAAACTCGGTTTCCATCGTAATCTCACCCTTTTTCAGGGCATCAAACACAATGGCGGCTGTCATGATTTTGGTCAGGGAAGCGGGCGGAGCGGCACGCTCTGCATCCTGCTGGAACAAAATGCTGCCGGTTTCCACATCGACCAAAATAGCCTGCTGCGCCCGACTTTGATACAATTGAGCCGAGGCTGGAAAAGTTGTTAAAACAAGCCAGAAAAGCACCGGCAAAACAGTTTTGAATGGAGTCGATATCTGATACATAGCGCCAAGATGCATCGGCTTTTGAATCAAGACAAGGGGGCTGATGCGTGTGAATGCAAAAACACACAATTTTTGCTATAAAACAACCTGCAGAACGGCACTTGATGCCCGGCTAATCCCGCGGAGCAGTTGCGCTCGACAAGAAGTGGAATGGTCCAGCTTGAACTTTTGTTGCACTTTCATAAGCCAGAGGTGACTCATCAGCCATAAATGTTGTGTCCGGTGATGAGGCCTCGGCAATGCGTTCAATGCCTGAACGGCCGCGCCCCTTTATGTGGACAGATGCTTCCAGAAACCGGGCATCCTGGCCCTCCAGAGGTGCCTTGCCAAGATAGGTGACCTGCACTTTAGCCACACCTTGGTGCCTGAAATCCAATGCATCTGCCGCGCGCTTGGACAAATCGATCAGACGACCATGCGCAAACGGTCCCCGATCATTCACGCGCACGACGACCGCATTCCCGTTCGCCATGTTCTTGACGCGCACATAGCTTGGCAAAGGCAGCGTGGGATGGGCAGCACTGTAGGCGTTCATATTATAGATTTCGCCATTGGCGGTTTTCCGACCATGAAAGGCGTCGCCATACCAGGACGCAACCCCGGTTTTCTCGTATCGTTTGACTTCTTTGGGTTTGTACCATTTACCGGCAATCTTATACGGTTTGCCAACCTGGTATCGCCCACCACCAGATGGAATATGAGCCGCGTTTGAAACACGCGGGCTGGCGGCAACGCCATATTTCGGGTCAATTCGACTGTTGCTGCTACTGCAGGCCGCCAAAGCCAACGCGAGTGCGCCTGCTGCAGCAAATCTGCTGTATCGGATAAAAGCTGTCGTGGTCAGTGAAGTTTGCAAAGAACGCCCTCTTTTTTATGCTGGCAATCTTATCGCACGAAAAATCGCAGCAACGCGAGGGAACGTTCAAATTGTCGGAAAATTTTAACATTACCCTTAACCTCAGGTAAAGGGTCTATCCAACCCAATTCGAGTGCCACACCCACATTCTCAGCATTTGCCACACAATAACAGCGCCGTCGATAGCATCAGTTGCAAGACTGACAAAAATTCAGATAACGCAATGGTTCAGAATGCAACATGATCTGCGGCATATAAAAATCGCAGGCAAGATGAAAAACGTCATTTGATCCTTGGTAAAGCGCGCACATTCTTTCTACGGACAACCAGCAATTCCAGAAAGTTCTCCCGCTACAAAAACTGGTGCTGTGTCAGTTTCATCTGCATCCATCAGGTAGGTTATGCGTTCAACAGCCGCCATCAACATCGTTTGCTCCCAGTCTTCCAGTTGTTCAAACTGTTGAACAAATGCACGTTGCATCGGATCAGGCGCAGCATTCAGCGCATCGCGCCCAAGTTCTGTCGTATGAATGAGCTTTTGCCGCCGATCCATTGCGGACACACGGCGTTCAATCATCTGCTTCATTTCAAGCTTGTCCAACAGCACTGTGATTGTTGCTTGAGACACATGCACCCGCGATGCCAGCGTCTTTGCATTGGCGCTCTCAGTTTCTCTGATGAATTTGAGGAGCCGCAGTTGCACGGTGGTCAGCCCGACCGATGTAGCGACTTCGCGGTCATGCAAGTCGATAGCGCGTAAAACACGCCTCAATGCCGTCAGGGTCGCGATTGTTTTGTCCATTGGTTTTGCCGCCCGCCAAATATGTCAAACAAATTCACTTCGATAGTCTAACTAAAGATATCTACCCTCATCAACATAAATCTCCCCACAAATCCGTCAAAATACGCAATTTTGAGGAAAAACTTGAGTTCTATATGGAATCAACATATTCGTAGCACGAAGTAATATGAAAGATATTATTTAGTTCACTTAGGAGTCTATATATGCGGAAATTAATTATCGGTGCATTCTTTGCAGCGGCCATTGCGTCAGGACCAGCAGCAGCAACGGAATGTGGCGAAGTTTCTATCACTGAAATGAATTGGGCGTCGGGCGCCGTTGTAACGCAGGTTGCCAAGTTTGTTCTGGAACAAGGCTACGGATGTGACGTGCAAGCTGTGCCCTCTGCCACTGTTCTGGCCGTGACATCACTTTCTGAAAATGGTGAGCCGGACATCGTCACTGAAATGTGGACCAATGGTGGTGGACCTGCCTATGTCAAACTTCGCGATGAAGGCCGGATTAAAGAGTTGGCTCCGGTTTTGAAACCAGGTGGTGTCGAAGGATGGTGGATTCCAACATCGTTGGTTGAAGCGCACCCTGAATTGAAAACCATTCAAGGCGTATTGGCCAATCCAGAGTTGGTCGGCGGTCGTTTCAACAATTGCCCTGAAGGTTGGGGCTGTCGTATTCTGAATGACAATTTGGCGCGCGCGTTGAAGGTTGAAGAAAGTGGCATTACCATTTTCAATCATGGATCTGGTGAAACGCTTGCAGCGTCAATTGCCTCCGCCTTTGATGATGGTAAGCCTTGGTTTGGTTACTATTGGTCTCCGACCAAAGTCCTCGGCAAATATGCCATGACCAAAGTTGAACTGGGTGCGGTCGATCTTGAAATTCATGCGCGGAACCAGGAAAAAGATCGGGAATTCCCTGAAATTTCTGATTTCCCGCCATCACCAGTCTGGACTGTTGTCTCTAGCGAATTTGAGGCCGAACAGCCTGAAGTGTCTGCTTTCCTGTCGAAGATGAGTTTTGGTGTCGAGGAAATGTCCTCAATCCTGGCTTGGCAGGATGAGAACGGCGCATCGGCTGAAGAAGCGGCCGTCCACTTCGTGCTGAACAACAAGGACACGTTGTCCAGCTGGTTGAACGATTCAGCACGCGATAAGCTGACCAACATCTTAAACTAACATATGATCACAAATGGGCGGCCTCTATAGCTGAGGCTGCCCATTTTTTGCTTGAACGACATCTTTAAAGAGGCGAACCGTGGCGAGTTACGATTTTCTGTTCGATAATACAGGCTTGCGCGATTGGTGCTCCCAGGCAGGGGAAGCCAAGACAACGTCCATGGCTGATCTTTTGGCAAAGACCAAAGGAGAAGAGGTCTCTGTGTCGGTTTGGGATTTTCCGTTTCCCTCGCTTGATGCCTTAAATGAAGCTTGTCGTAAAATTCCGGAAACACGCGATCTGACCCGTGGGTTGGAGAATGGATTTCTATCCATAAAAGATGCGTTGCGCTTTGTGTTGGACCCAATCACGGAACCACTCAGCTGGATGCTGGACGGGGCCTTGTATGTGGCGGATAACGCACCTTGGTGGATCATCATACCTTTGTTGTTGGCACTGACTCTTTGGGTGTCTCGGTCCTGGAAGCTGGTTGGGTCTGTTGCCGCCTCGATTATGGGCCTGGCATTTATTGACCACTATCAATACGCCATACAAACACTTGCCATTATCTTCGTCTGCGCAACGATATGCGTTGTGTTGGGAGTACCGATTGGAATTGCCATGTCGCGCTCGGATCGGTTCCAACGAATTGCATTGCCCATATTGGACCTGCTGCAAACCCTGCCGACATTTGTATATCTGATCCCATTGATTTTTCTGTTCAGCGTCACAGAATCCAAGCTCTACGGTATCGCAATAATAATGTACGCGATTGTACCTGTGATCCGTTTGACAGATCTGGGTATCCGCATGGTCGACAAAGACGTGCTGGAAGCCGCACAGGCCTTTGGTATGACGCCTCAGCAAAAGCTCGTCAAAGTTCAAATTCCCCTGGCGTTGCCCAACATCATGGCCGGCATCAACCAGACGATCATGATGAGCCTCGCGATGGTTGTTATCGCGTCGCTCGTCTCAGCCCCCGGTTTGGGTGTTCTTGTTCTGCGCGGCATCCGTAGCCTGGAGTTGGGCGTCGGGCTTGTTGCAGGGCTTGGGATTGTCATCCTTGCTGTTATTCTTGATCGGGTTACCAAATCCGCACTGGCGCGCGTGAATACCGCCCAAAACCGTTGAGGCCAAGATGCGTGAAACCATGATATCAATCCGACATCTCTACAAGATCTTCGGTGAAAACCCCGAAGAAGCGATGGCCCTTGTTCTTGCAGGCATGAGTAAGGAAGAGCTGCAATCAGAGCACGATCATGTGTTGGGTTTGTGCGACATCAACGTCGACATGCGTGAAGGCGAAATCACAGTGATCATGGGGCTGTCCGGCTCCGGTAAATCAACTCTCATTCGCCACATAAACCGACTGATCGATCCCACCAGGGGTGAAGTGTTGGTCCAGGGAGAAAATGTCCTCGAGTATAATGAGACCAGACTGCGTGAAATGCGTCGGCGACAAATGTCGATGGTGTTTCAACATTTTGCACTATTGCCTCATCGCAGCGTGTTGCAAAATGCTGCCACAGCACCAATTGTGCGTGGCGAACCGTTCAAGAGCTATGATAAGAATGCGCGCCAATGGCTCGATCGTGTTGGTCTGGTTGGTTATGAAGAGTGCTATCCATATCAACTTTCCGGCGGGATGAAGCAGCGTGTCGGGATTGCGAGAGCCCTTACATCAGATGCACCAATCATGTTGATGGATGAGGCTTTTTCGGCTCTGGATCCTTTGATCCGTACCGACATGCAGAACCTGCTGCTTGAACTGCAGATCGAGCTGAACAAAACCATCGTATTCATCAGTCACGATCTGGACGAGGCGCTGAAACTGGCAGATCATCTGGTGATCCTGAAAGACGGTGTTGTGATCCAGCAGGGTGAACCGCAGAAAATTCTCCTGCATCCTGAAGATGACTACATCGTGGATTTTATTTCTGACATCAACCGTGCCAGGGTTCTGCGTGTTCGTTCGATCATGCAACCCCTCAATACAGATGGAACAATGGCCGGAACCATTGATCGAGAAGCAACTCTTGAAGATGTGATTGCGCAAACTGGCGGTGAATCGACCGGCATCTACACAGTGCTGCATGACGGGGAAGCAGTCGGCCAGCTGGATATGCGCAGCTTATTGCGCGCACTGGTTCCGGAAAAGCGCTCTTCCGTTTAATATCGCTTCCACTTGAGCCACTGTCTGAAGACGCTGCGCGCATGATGTCGTTGCGGTTGGAGCTGTCGCATTTCTCTATGCTGTCAGAAGACAGGACACCGCGATCAATTGGGTGGTTTCCAACACACCGACAATCAAGGTACACATTTCTGTCGATGCTCTGGGAGAACCCATATGAACAGACTGCTGGTGGTCACTCTTCGTTACAGTGTTGCCATTGCCGTTGTTGGTCTTTTCATGTTCCCCATTTTCTGGTGGGGATTAACATCCATCAAGCCAATTTCCGCAATTTTTGACAAAGACAAATTCGTGATTTTGGACTTTGTGCCAACACTGGACAATTATCGCACGGTGCTGGCAGCGAGTTGGGGCTCGACCATGGACGGGCGGCCTGCCATCCTGTCGTCCATAATCATCGCTTCCGGTTCAACCCTATTGACCGTCATGATCGCGCTCCTGGCAGCGTACAGCCTGTCACGCCTGCTCTCTGAGCACAGCAAGCACTATGTCTACTGGATGCTTTTGCAACGGTTGCTGCCACCCGTCGCAATCGTCATTCCCCTGATTTTCATTTTTCGTGATGTGGGTCTGTACAATACCCATTTGGGCTTGATCATGGCCCATACATTGCTCAATCTTCCCATCGCCCTTTTGCTGCTGAAATCCTTCATGGACGATATCCCGCTGGAGATCGATCAAGCAGCCATGATAGACGGTGCAAGCCGGGTCCAGGTTTTCTGGAAGGTTCTCGTTCCCTTGATAAAGGGCGGAATTTCCGCAACGGCCGTTCTGTGCTTCATATTTTCCTGGACTGAGTTTTTGCTGTCCGTATTTCTGTCAAGCACTTTGCAGACAATCCCCGTCAAGATCACGACGTTTGCCTCCTGGACATTCGGCTACAGTTCCGCGCTGGGAACTGCAGCGATTTTGCCAAGTTTCCTGTTTATCCTGTTATTTCAACGCCACCTGGTTCGAGGATTAACCCTGGGAGCCATCAAGGACTGACTGGAAACTGGATCAGCGCCGTGACATGAGCACCCTGCCCTGCATGCGGGTCATGTTTTACAGTGCTTCCTGACTTCACAATGGCTGACCACGGCGAGCATCGTGAGATCGTCGCCGGTCGCCTGGAACAGGGTAAAATCAGAATAAATTGCAATTCGACATGTATGTTCGGCCAGGAATGCATTGCGATGCCGCAGAACAGGTTGACGCGCCGATAAAGCTGGCTATAAAGCCAGAACGAAAATGAATTGGGTAGCAATTCGGTTAGCAAAAGCCAGAAACCGCAGCTTTTGAACTCACCGAAACTGTCATGATCTCAATGCGTTGGATGGGTGGCCGAGCGGTTGAAGGCACCGGTCTTGAAAACCGGCGTGCGTGAAAGCGTACCGTGGGTTCGAATCCCACCCCATCCGCCATTTTTTCTTTTAAGCCATTGACTTAATTATGAAAAACCCCCTCCTTACTGAGTTATTCTCACATTTATTTCCATACCTAGCCCTAATGAAATCCACAGGTGAGCCCGTCGGTGTGACAAAAAAGTGGAAAATGTAGTCCCGAGCGGGGGCACTTTGGGTCGTACAGCAGGACAAACAGCCAATTTGACTGGATGAACCAAACCATAAAAGACATCACCGACAAACGCTACCAACACAATGACCAAAGCCAACTGCGCGACCATCTCAACGACTTCAACCAAGGTTCGATTATAACACGGTTTTTGACAGCATCATGTGACAGCCCTTCTCACCGTCAACCGTTTGGGTGACACGAAGATTGCCCTGTAATGAGCACAGCATATAGGCCTGTTCGCGTGAAAGTTCTGTCCTTCGGCAAATGTGATCGATCATTTCGCGGACAGCAATCCGCGCGGCTTCGTCGAGATCTTCATTAAGTCCGATGCTTATCAGATGGGTTGCGTTTTCCGCAAAGGGATAATCAAAATTAAGATCCTTGCAAACGGTCAGGCGAAAAGTCCCGGTCAGGCCTGTCTCCAGTGCCGTGATGCAGACCTCGCCATCCCCTTGTACACCGTGGCCATCGCCGGCGGAAAACAATGCTCCCTCAACAAAGACCGGTAGATAGAGTGTCGAACCGGCCTGCAACTCCTTATTGTCCATGTTGCCACCGAATTTCCTCGGCTGAATGCTGGGAAGACGTCCCCAATGTTGTGGAGGCGCAACCCCCATGACTCCAAAGAATGGCGCCAACTCTATTTCCGTACCCCAGGGGAGACGCGCAATGCGCCGCTGAATGTCGATCTCCGGATGGATGATTACCGCTCGATCAAAATCGTCCGGCAGCGTCCCTCGCAGTGGGAGCACTCCCACGTAGCCCCAGCAGTCGATCAATGAGACGTCGAGTATGTCGATCTGCAGCACATCGCCGGGTTCGGCCCCTTCGACATATATCGGCCCAGTCAGCATATGGCTTGCGCCAAACTTGGTGCACTTCTCCATCGCCTCGAGGTGACCTGGCTTAACGAGGGATAGATCGGGCGGAAGGTCCTCCGGTTTTGCTGCTGCCCAACTTGTCAACTTTACACTATCCCCCGAGGCAATACGCAAAACCGGGGTCAGTGTAGAATCATGGAATCCCCAGTGGATATTCTCGGGAAGGGCATCCAATGTGTGTTGGTGCGTCATTCATTCTCCGGTGGATTAAATTAAGGAGGGTAACATTATGCCCTTAATATGCATGATGCCATTGAGGTTGGTCAACTTCAGACAGTGTGAGCAAAATGTACCGCTGGAGCGAGTGTGATTTTCAGAAGGTTGTTCATTCGTTATGACTTCTCGAGACCTGACGATGTGCCTTACACTGGTTTCAGCAATTCCCGGAATGCCCCTCAATAGTCCCTTGATTCGTGGATGCCTTCTTCCATAATCTTGAGGCAAGGAGGTCATCATAAGCACATCCAAAATCAGCGATAATTTCAAGCGCGATGCTGTTTGCTGTGCCCCCGGCAGAATATCCTTTTTCAACAATCCACCGACCAGGAAGGATGGGAAAACATTCGATCATGAACGCATAATTCATACTCTAAAATGCGCCTTGCCGTAGGTGCTGTCGATGAATGTGCTTTTGCCTACGGCACCGGATGTGGGAAGCGCCTCAACCAGTTCAGTTCAATTCACGGATCTAACGCTGAGGCGCATTTGATGCATGCAGGCGCGCGGCTTCTTCGATGATGTGTTCATCTTCTTTCATTTCCAGCCACATTGCATTCATCACAGCAAAAATTGCGGCCAGAGGAAGGCCCAGAATCCAAGCGAAATACCACATTTTACGTTCTTCCTTTCGTAGACAGACCGGCCATTAGTAGACAGAATCGCCGTTTTCGGTGACATCAGCCTCAGTGACCTTGCCCCACAGCACCTTGTAGACCCACGCGGTGTACATCAAGATCACCGGCATGAAGATCACCGTTGCAACGAGCATGATGAAAAGCGTCAGGTGAGATGAAGAACTGTTCCAGACCGTCAGTGACGATTGCGGGTCACTTGATGACGGCATGATGAAGGGAAACATAGTCAGTCCGACAGACGAGATGATGCCGAGAATTGACATTTTGGAAAACAGAAGAGTGGAAACCTCACGCCCCGCACGTAGACCCCGATAGACCAGCAAGGCGCCACCGACACCCATAATCGGGGCAATAGCGATCCAAGGTCGGGTGCCGTATGCGGCAAGCCAGCTTCCGGTGCGTTCAACGTCAAAATGCAACGGATTTGACGGGCCATTTGTCACAAAATCCCCGACAATCCGGTACCCTTCAATGCCAACGGCCATCCACAGCCCTGCCAGCACATAGCTGGCAATCGCGATCAACGCAGCGGTGGAACCTATAGTACGGGCACGGGCCTGCACCACGCCTTCAGCCTTCAGGGAAAGCCATGCGCCGCCATGCATGACCAGCATTGCAAGCGAGACAACACCGGCCAGAAGCGAAAACGGATCAAGCAAGCCGACAAACTTCATGTACCAGGCGCCCTCATAAATGGTGTGAAGATCATCGGTGAAATGGAATGGCACCCCCTGAATGACATTGCCGACTGCGACACCAAACAAAAGTGCAGGAATGGCTCCACTGGCAAACAGCGCCCAATCCCAACTGCTGCGCCATCTGGGATCATCCCGTTTTGAACGGTACTTGAAGGCGACCGGGCGCACGATAAATGCTGCAAGAATGACAAACATTGCCAGATAGAAGCCTGAAAAGCTGACGGCATAGAGAGGTGGCCAGGCAGCGAAAATGGCACCGCCCCCAAGAATGAACCAAACCTGATTTCCTTCCCAGACAGGACCAACCGTATTTATGGCGATGCGGCGCTCGATATCGGTTTTGGCGACAAAGGGGAGCAGCGCGCCAACGCCCATATCAAATCCGTCAGTCAACGCAAATCCGATGAGCAGAACCCCCACCAGCCCCCACCAGAGAACGCGAAGCAGCTCGTAACTCATCAATTCATGTAAAATCATCTTGTTTACTCCGCAGGTTCTGCAATCGCATCGGCATTGCGCCGACCGGACAAACGATCATTGTGACGAACAACCCAGGCGTCCGTCTCTTCGACATCTTGAAACGGCCCCTTTTTGATGTATTTGAGCATCAGCCCCATCTCGATGATGAACAGAACCGTGTAAAACAGCACAAAGCCTGCGAGGGTGATGAACACCTCGGTCATCGACAAGGCGCTGACAGACATGGCCGTTGGCAGCACGCCATCGACGGTCCAGGGCTGGCGACCATATTCAGCGACGAACCAGCCCAGTTCAGCGGCAATCCAGGGCGTCGGGATCATCCAGACAGCCAAATGCAGGGCCGGCCGGGGGAAGTTCATTCCCTTGAAAGATGCGCGATAGAAGAAATAGGCCATCGTGCCGATGAAACCAAAGCCAAGACCGACCATCACCCGGAATGCCCAGAACAGCGGCCACACACGCGGAACAGTGTCATTCGCAGCGTCCTTGATTTGCGCTTCCGTCGCATCAAGCGGATTGTCGACATATTTCTTGAGCAGGAATGCAAAGCCCAGATCAGCCGAATGATCTTCAAATTTCGCGCTCACTGCAGGATCTGTCGCTTCGCGATTTTCACGCACTTCCAGCAACGCTTCATAAGCGATCAAACCGGACCGGATACGATCTTCTGCAATGGCAACAAGATCATTGATACCGGGAATTTCGGTGTTTAGAGACCGTGTTCCGATCAACCCCATGGCCCAGGGAATTTCGATAGCATAATGCGTTTCTCGCGCTTCCTGATCCGGGAACCCAATCAGATTGAACGGCGCAGGCGCTTCGTGCGTTTCCCACATAGCTTCAATGGCCGCCAATTTCATTTTCTGACTGTGCGTGGCTGAATAGCCGGATTCATCGCCCAGCAGAACAACGGAGAAGGCCGATGCCAATCCAAAGGCCGCAGCCACAGTCAGTGACCTGCGAGCGAGATCGATATGCCGACCCCGGAGCAGATACCAGGCCGAAACACCAATGACGAATACGGACGCTGTTACATAGCCGGCAGAAACCGTGTGGACGAATTTTGCCTGGGCAACCTCATTGAATAAAACCGCGAAGAAATCAGTCATCTCCATGCGCATTGTCATGGGATTGAACTCGGCGCCAACGGGATTTTGCATCCAGCCGTTTGCAATTAAAATCCACAATGCCGAGAAATTGGACCCGATAGCCACAAGCCAGGCAACCGCCAGATGCCCAACCTTGCTCAGCTTATCCCAACCAAAAAAGAACAGGCCCACGAAAGTGGCTTCCAGAAAGAAAGCCATCAGGCCTTCCATCGCCAATGGCGCGCCAAAGATATCACCCACATAGTGGCTGTAATAACTCCAGTTCATACCGAACTGAAATTCCATGGTTATGCCTGTGGCGACTCCAAGAGCAAAGTTGATGCCAAACAGCATCCCCCAGAATTTGGTCATTTGCCGCCAAATCGGCCGGTTGGTCATGACATAAACCGTCTCCATGATCGCAACCAGAACCGACAGGCCCAAAGTCAACGGAACAAACAGAAAGTGATACATGACCGTCACTGCAAATTGTAACCGTGACAGCTCGACAATGCCGAATTCCATAACTTCAACTCCAAAAACAGAGAGACAGTTTCTCCCCATATATCTGCATCCGCTTATATGTAGATCGGAGACAGCCGTACATATTGATCTGGGTCAAAAAGCGGGAAACTTGTTGAAGCTATTTAAACACAATCACGCGATCAGCAAAATGGGTTTCAACTTTTCGGTGTGCAGCAATCAGAAAAGCTGTATGGGGTAAAAAGTCTCGCATACCCGCAAGCACCATGCGGGCGGTATTTTCATCCAGCCCTTCTGTTGGCTCATCCAGAAGCAGCACGCTGGGTCGTCGCAACAACGCACGGGCCAACGCCAAGCGCCGAATTTCACCGCCGGAAAACCCCTCGCCACCAGCCGTCATTACCGTACTCAAGCCGCCTCGGGTCTCAATTGTCTTCGAAAGCTGCACAGCCTCAAGTGCCGCGTGCATCGATACAGCATCACAGTCGGGTGCGGCCAGGCGCAGCGCTTCAGCAATTGTTCCAGCCATCAACACACTTCTTTGCGGCACAAGTGTCAGATGCTGTCGAAGGTCAGCCTCATTCCACTCATGGGTTGCCACACCACCGATAGAGATCGTTCCCGATGCAACGGGGTGCAATGCTGCTGCGGCCAGCAAAAGTGTCGATTTTCCCGCACCGCTTGGCCCTGTCAGGGCAATAGATTGCCCCTGCCCCAACCTGAACGAAACCCCTTTTATGAGCGCAATGGAACTGTCCGGTCTGTTCACAGTCACATTGTCAAAACAAAGTGGCCCGCTGACACCACCTCTACCATGAAGCACCACAGGTGTCGCATCGACATCTCGTGACACACGGCGCGCAGCTTCTACCATACGGCCAAGATCGGTCGCACCACGCCGCAGCGGAACAATTGTTTCGACAAGCGCCAGCGCCGCAAAAAAGCCAAGGGCTGCAAATGCAGGCTCCAGCGTGCCTTTTTGCACTGCGCTCATACCCAGCCAGAGCACCCCACCAGCCACAATTGTCACCAAGGCCTGAATGGCGGCCCCCGCATGGCGGTCTGCCCGGTCCAACCGGCGCTGCAGTTCAAAGCGCCTGTCATTGGCATCCAGCACATAATCTGCCTGATGCCGCAATCGGCCGTAAACCGTCAGGTCACGTCGCGCGCGAATAAGATCGATAAAACGCGTTCGAAAAGCCTGCGATGCAGCTTCAGCCTGCCGAGAGACAGCAATGGTTCTGTGCGCTGTCCACCAGAATATGGCTGCCATGCCCACCAGATATCCAACCAGTATCCAAAGAGCGATTGTCAAGCTGACAAGCACCCAGAGCACACCGAATGCCACCAATTGTGCCAACAGTCCCGCTGCCAACGGCAAGACAAGCCGGAGTGAGACCCCATCAAGCGCATCGATATCGGCTGTCAGTCGTGTCAACACTTGCGAGCCTCTCAGCCGCACCATTTTTTGATAGGATGCTCTGACGAGCGTGCTCAACAGGCTCAGGCGCACAGCTTCCAGACCACGCAATGTTGCGTCATGAGTCAGGACACGCTCACCATACCGCGCCGCAGCGCGCCCAAGAGCGAGAAAGCGGACCATGGCGGATGGCCGGAATACATCAAAAACTGCCCCAGTTCCGGCCAATCCTGCGGCAGCGGCAGCCGTTATGAACCAGCCAGACAGACCGAGCAGCGCGGCCCCCATCAGCAGCACGATGAGACTCAATGCAGCGCCCCGCCAAAGCGCAACCCGCTGTTCGCGCAAGACGATCTGGAATATCTTCCACAGAGCTTTCAACGTTCGGCCCCAATCTGCACGATCCGATCCATATGTGCTGCAAGTTCTGGATCATGTGTTGCGACCACCAAAGTGGCACCGCGTTTGACTTGTGCCATCAGTCCCTGAATTACCAATTTGGCCGTTGCGGCATCTATGTCGGCAGTCGGTTCATCGGCGAGGATCACATCAGGCGCGCCATATATCGCCCGTGCCAATGTAAGGCGTCGTGCTTCGCCACCTGACAGACCGCCCCCTGTCTCGCCCAACCGTGTGTTCAAGCCGCTGGGAAGTGTTGCAACGACAGTATCAATCGCGGCCTCGTTGAGTGCCCGGTCAATGTCTCCGGCCCGTCCCAATATGATATTCTGCTTGAGACTCGCGTTCAAGAAATGGGGTGCCTGCGGCATCCAGCCAATGCGTGCACGCCAGGCATCGGCATTATCTGCCCCGAGCATACGCTTCGCCACCTGAACGTGTCCGGAAACCGGTTTGAGCAAGCCCGCCATCAAACGCAAGGCAGAGGTTTTTCCAGCGCCACTCGGCCCCATCAGCGCGACGCTTTCGCCCGCCCCGACATCAATATTTCCGAACCGCAATCCATTCGGCAGCACGCAATTGTGCAGTGAAATATCCGCCATGCCTTCCAGGGGCGTCGCAACACCGCCCTCTCCGATTATGGAAGGTGAATGAACCCCGGCCCAATCCGCCAATTCGCCAGCAATGGCTTCAGCAGAGGCTTTGTCATGCCAGGCTGCCGAAAGGTCCCGCATGGGCTGATAAAATTCGGGCGCCAAGAGCAGCAGAAAGAGCCCTGCCTGAGGTGTCAAAACGCCACCCCACGCACCAAATGAAATAGCACCAAGCAGTGAAAACCCAACATATACGGCAACCATCGCGACACCAATCGCGGCAAACAGTTCAAGCACAGTCGACGACAGGAACGCCACCCGTAACACCGCCATAGTCCTGTGCCGCAAATCATCGGCTTTGGCGGCAAATTCCTCAGTCACTGTTTCTGCAGCACCCAACAAACGAATATCAACGAGGGCCGAAAGCCGCTCAACAAGAAGGTCATTCAGACTGCCAATCTCTGACATTTGGCGTTGGCTGGCTTCCTTCGCGGCAAGGCCGACCAAAGCCATAAACACGGGGATCAGTGGCCCGGTGATCACGAACACCAGAGCAATGGCCCAGGATTGCGAAAACGCCAAAACAAGAATGACGAGTGGTACAATCAGAACACGAATACGTGCCGGCGCGTAGCGCTTGATATAGGGCGCGAGCAAATCGAGCTTTTCATTGGCAAGCGCGGAAATACTGCCAGCGCCGCCGAAAGTGCTCTCACCGGCACGTTGACGTTCTGCCGTCACAATCTGCATGCGGGCATCATGAATTATGCGCTCTGCCGCCTTGTCAGCCTGGGTTTCGGCCAAATAACCAAGCAGCGCGCGTATTGCACCCAAAGAGATAAATGCGACAGCTACCCAGCCGGCAGACACCATTTCACCTTTCAAAAGTGCAGCGATGGCAAATGCCACGAGCCAGGCCTGAAATGGCCAAATCAGAGTGGAAACAACGGCCAGAATTGCCGACTGTTTGAGGTATTTGCGCCCAGGCTCAAGCCAGGAAACAAGCGGGCTTGCCGATGCTTTTCTTCCATTCATTTCCGTAGATGGACTTTGCGCCATTGAGACAGCCTGTAAGTTGCATTGGCGATACCGGGTAGACTGCTATCCAACACAATGATCTGATTTGGATCAAACTCTGGATTATTCATGTTGCGATACAAAACAAACACATCTTCGGAAACGCATGCGCATTTTGGCGTGGAAAAGGTTCGGGCCGGAGATATTCTGGTGCACTTCCTTACTCAGAACAACAGCATCCGCAACCCGTTCCAACATCGCATCAACTCATGAACGCCCAATCAGTCGATGATATTAATGTCTGTTCCAGAAGACCTAACGAGCCCCCCCCCAACTTCCTCCCTTGTGGCTTGCAATGAGATTGAGTACATACCAGTTCCCACTTTTCAGGACCAGTTATGACTGATTTCACTCACCTCTATGTGTATCTGATCAAACATCTGGACAGTGAGAACCAGAGTGAGCCGCTGTATCGCAGGCTGTCACTGGCGCTTTCCGACGCGTTGAAATCGAATATCCTGCCTGCATCGGCACATCTGCCGAGCGAGCGGAAATTGTCGGACAAGCTGGATTTGAGCCGGGTCACCGTGCGCCGCGCTTTGGATGAACTTCAGGCCGATGGTTTCTTGCAACGACGACAGGGCGCAAGAACATCAGTGACACCACGTCTGGAAAAACCCCTGTCCGTTCTGACCGGATTTTCCGCAGAACTGCGCGCCAGAGGAATGGAACCCGGACAGCGCTGGATCTCGCGCAAAGTCGTCAACCCGACCCCCATTGAGTCGATGGCGCTGGGCGTATCGCCAACGGAACGCATAGTACGCCTCATTCGGGTGCGCCTGGCGGATGGGGTTCCAATCGCAGTTGAACGCGCTGCCGTGCCGCAAAAATATCTGTCAGATGGCAATCTGGTCACCCATTCATTATACGAAGTTCTTGCGTCTGCGGGCGCTGGACCTGCACGCGGAATTCAGAGAATCCGTGCTGGAATCATGACCAAATCGGATACCGAACTGCTGGAAGCAGAACCTGGGTCCCCGCTCCTGATTGTCGAGCGGCGCTGCTTTCTGGAAGACGGACGTCCTGTGGAGTTTACGGAAACCCGCTACAATGGCGAACGCTACGACTTTTCGGCTGAACTGAAAATCTGACAGGACTTGAGGCCTGGTATATACCAGTCATTTATGAGTTGCCATCTGGTATTATGCTGGTCTTAGATGCGTCCCGATAACAACGGGAGAGAAAATTGTCATCAATTCTGGAACAGATGCGCGGCGGCCTGATTGTTTCGTGCCAGCCCGTTATCGGGGGGCCGCTGGACCGACCTGACATCACGGCAGCCTTTGCTCTGGCGGCACTGGATGGCGGCGCATGTGGTTTGCGCATTGAGGGAATCGACAATCTCAAGGCCGTCCGTGCTGTAACCAATGTTCCGATCATCGGATTGATCAAGCAAGACCTCACCGACAGTCCGGTGCGCATTACCCCATATGTTGAGCAGGCAGAGGCGCTGGCAGCTTCAGGCGCAGACATCGTTGCCTTTGATGCAACAGACCGGGTTCGCCCCGCCTCAATTTCCGATTTGATTGCGGCCATCAAGGCCGGTGGCGCGCTGGCAATGGCAGATTGCTCCTGTATCGAGGATGGCCGGAAGGCTGCGGAAATGGGGTGCGAGGTGCTGGGCTCAACCATGTCGGGCTATCTGGGCGGGCCGGTACCAACAGGGCCGGATCTGGAGCTCGTATCTGCCCTTTCCAAATGTAGCCGGTTTGCAATTGCTGAGGGACGTTACCAGAAACCTCAGGATGCTGTTGAAGCCCGCAAACACGGTGCTGATGCAGTTGTCGTCGGATCAGCCATTACCCGACCGGAACATATCACATCCTGGTTTGCGGATGCGCTGTCCGGCCATTCAGAAAAGCGGGCGCAGTAATGCTTCCAACGCTGGCCATTGATATTGGTGGCACCAAAATTCTTGGCGCGCTGGTCCAAGGCAAAGAAGTGCTTGCTTCGCACACTGTCGCGACGGCACGCTCCGACGGCCCCGATGACTGGATTGCACAAGCCGCAGAACTTGCCAGCGGCTGGCGTGGTGACTATGCGCGCTGCGGTGTCACCGTCACAGGAGCCGTTCACAACGGGCTCTGGTCTGCGATGAACCCAAAAACTCTCAACATTCCCGGCAAATACCCGCTGGCACAACGTGTTTCCTCCGTCTTTGATGTGCCCGCCACATTATGCAACGACGCGCAGGCTGCGGCTTGGGGAGAATATTGCTTTGGTGCCGGGAACCACAAGGATCTGGTGTTCCTGACCATTTCGACAGGCATTGGCGGCGGCGCTGTTGTCAACGGCAAGCTGCTGCAGGGCCAGTCCGGCATTGGCGGCCATTTCGGCCTTTTGCTGTCGGAAGACGGATCCGTGCTGGAGGATACAGCATCTGGCAACTGGATTGCAGCGGAGGCCAAAAGAATTGGCCTGTCCGGGCAAGCGCCTGAAGTTTTTGCAGCGGCTGCAAAAGGTAACGTTCAGGCCGATGAGCTGATCGATGAATCCGCTGCCCGTATCGCCAGACTGTGTCACAATCTGCAATTGATCTTCGACCCTGCCGTAATTGTCATCGGCGGGGGCGTAGGTTTGGCTCCCGGGTATCTCCCGAGAGTGCAGACCAAACTCAAGACCCTGCCCGACCGTATTTCATCGACCCTTGCCCGTGCGGCGCTGGGGGCGAATGCGGGTGTCCTGGGAATAGCCGCACTCGCAAATCTGCAAACCACACATGGAGACTAGACAAATGATGCTATCGCGCAAATTCTTGTGCTCGGCTGCTCTTGCGGCGCTGCTCACCGGCTCTGCACAGGCCGAAGTAACCGTACTTGGATGGCCTGGCGGCCCTGAGGAAGAAGCCCTTCGTGCTGTCACCGAGATTTATAATGCCAAGGCTGATGTCGCCGAAGATGACAAGGTTGAACTCCTGTTCACCTCACGCGACGGCTTTTTTGACAAACTTCAGGTGGATCTGGCAGCTGGCAGCACCGCCTTCGATGCCAACCTCATCGCAACCTATTCCATTGGCCGTTACGCCCCCTTCCTGGAGCCGATTACTCTATCGGATGAGGCTGAAACTGTGTTCGGCGACACCGTTCTGTCCACCATGCAATATGACGGCGCTCAATACGGTGTGCCGACAGATCTGTCGCTTCATTTCCTTTACTTTCGCAAAGACCTCATCGATGCTTTGATGGCGAATGATGACGCCAAGGCGCTCTATGGCGACATTTCCGAAAAATACCTTGGCGAACGCCTGGAACCGAAAAACCCTGAAGAGTGGAGCTGGCAGGATTTCGCCGCCAATGCGCTCTATTTCAGCCGGTCCGTCAACCCTGACAGCCCGACCCGTTACGGCACAGTCCTGCAGATGAAGAACCTGCTTTTCAACATGATGGTGTTCCATTCCCTGCCCCGCAGCTATGGCGCAAACTGGATGGATGCAGACGGCAACATCACCGTGGATTCAGAGGCTTACCGAACTGCGCTTGAAATGGCAAAAATGCTGTTCGATGCTGGTGCTACCCCGGCAGACTCGACATCCTATGAATATGCCGAAGCCAATGCGGCCTACTCTGCCGGACAAGTCGCGGCAATGGTGCAGTGGAATGCTGCAGCCAGTGACTTGATCAGCGCTCAGCCGGAAACGGTCACACAGGCACCACCAACGGGTCCCGAGGGACGTTTCACCCACATTCACGGCCTGGGTCTGGGTCTGAATGCCGCAGCGGAAAACAAGGACGGCGCGAAGGCGTTCCTGAAATGGCTTTCCACGGAAGAGGCAGCACTTGCCTATGCCCGTGCAGGCGGCGCTCCAGGTTTGGCGACAAACACCGCCCAGAAGCTGGCTGACGAACGCCCGGATCTGGTTCAGGTGGGCGACTACGCTTCCAATTACGGCTTTGTCATGAATGGTGGTACGTCCAAAAATGCGCTCTCCATTTATGAAGCGCAGGCCAAAGAATTTACCGGTTACTGGGCAGGCACACAAAGCCTTGATGAAGCCATGAGCAACATCACCGCGTCTATGACTGAGCTCTTGAAGTGAACGAACACTTGAAGTGAAGAAACCGGGCCGGCCTGAATGTCTGGCCGGCCCGAATTCAGGGAAACAGCAATGCGCCTTTTGCCAAAACAGGAAAATGCAATTCTTGCAAGCCCGATGGTCTTGTTCCTGCTGGTCTTGTTGGGATTTCCTGTTGTCCTGAGCATCATCTACGGGTTTTCCGAAGCCAGTTTCGAATCTCTGATGTCTCCGAAGTTTATCGGGTTGGAGAATTTCCGCCTCGTACTCCAGGATTCCTCCTTCTGGGATGCGGGCTGGTTTTCCCTGCGTTTTGGCGTGATCACAGCATTGCTTGAATGCGTGTTGGGCCTGTTTCTGGCCGTCTATCTTGCGCCGCTTATTCGAAAACATGGCTGGATGGTAGCCGTGCTTATCATTCCCATGATTGTGGCCCCGGCCATGATCGGGTTGATGTACCGGCTTGTTCTGCACGAATTTGCAGGACCAATTCCCTATTATTTCTATGAATGGTTTGGCTGGTCGCCATCCTTTTTGAGCACCGGCATGGTGTTTCAAACCATCGTTGTTGCAGAAACCCTGCAATGGACGCCATTTGCGTTTCTGCTTTTTCTGACAGCCTATCAGGCGATCCCGAACGACATTCGCGAAGCCGCCTCAGTGGATGGAACCCGTCCCTGGCGCATGTTCTGGAAGATCGAGTTTCCACAAATGCTGCCAACCCTTTTTGTCGCGGGGTTCATCCGGTTTATCGATGGGTTTCGGGTCTTCGATAATATTTACACACTGGTTGGCGCAGGCCCTGGCGGGTCGACCACATCAATGTCCATCTACATTTACGAAACGTTTTTGCGGCGCGGCGAAATTGGCAAGGCTATGGCGGCAGCGATCCTGCTGTTCATCGTGGCATTTGCTATATTGGCTATGGGCCAGCGTCTGATGAGGCGGGCACAATGAAACTGCACCAGATCTTGCGATGGATTGTCTTCGTGATTGCAGCGCTGGTCATGAACTTTCCCGTCCTGGCGACGTTCATAACCGCGTTGAAATCGCCTGCTGAAATTTCTCGCAATCCGTCTCTGGCAATCCAGAGTCCCACCCTAGAGAATTTCATGACCGTTTTGACAGTGAGCGACCGGCTCAATGTCTATCATTATTTGTGGAACTCACTGTCAGCGGCACTGATCGGGTCGATTTTGCCGATCATCGTTGCCTTCCCCATCGCCTGGGCGATGGCACGGCGCGGATACGGGCGCAACATCCTGTTTCCACTCATTGTGAATTTGCGTGCACTGCCGCTGGTCATTTTCGCTGTGCCGCTTTACCTGATGTTTTCCGTGGTGAACCTGCTCGATACCCAGATCGGCCTTGGCCTGGTCCTGGCCATTGTTAATCTGCCTCTGGCTTTGATGCTTCTGGTCAACGCAGTTTCCGAAATTCCAATCGAGCTGGAAGAAGCAGCCCGTATGGATGGTGCGCGCCTGCCCCGCCTGATTGGCCGCATCGTGCTGCCCCTGTGTCGGCCCGCTTTCATCACAACCTTTGTTTTCGGTTTCATTACCGCGTGGAACGAGTTCCTTTTCGGTTTGATACTGACCACTCAGAATGCAGTGCCCATGACAGTCGGTGCATCGTTTTTCTTTGCAACGTCCGGCGGCGGCGTTCAATGGGGTGTCGCAGCAGCCGTCATGATTGTCGCCGCCCTGCCTCCCTTGCTTTTGGGTTTGATCATGTATCGCAAAATCACCGGCTCCATGGTTTCCGGCGCGGTGAAAGGATAAGTAATGTCTCGAATTTCGCTCGAAAATGTCAGCAAATCCTTCAACGGTGTGGAGGTCATAAAATCCGTTTCCTTCACTGTGGAAGACGGTGAGTTCTGTGTTTTTGTCGGCCCCTCGGGCTGTGGCAAGTCAACCCTGCTGCGCATGATTGCCGGGCTTGAAGATGTGTCTTCAGGTCGCGTTCTCATCGACGATGAAGACGTCACCAAACTGGAACCGTTTGATCGCCAGCTCTCCATGGTTTTTCAAAGCTACGCGCTCTATCCGCATCTCTCCGTGCGCCAGAACATCGCCTTCGCTCTGGAAACTGCAAAGCAGCCAAAAGACGTCATCAAGAGCAAGGTCGCGGAGGCTGCGCGCACTCTGAAGCTCGAGGCCTATCTCGACCGCAAGCCATCGGAACTTTCTGGCGGGCAACGCCAACGCGTTGCAATCGGGCGGGCAATTGTCCGCGAGCCAAAGGCATTTTTGTTCGATGAACCCTTGTCCAATCTGGATGCCGCACTGCGCGGTGAAACGCGCATTGAAATCGCGGCACTTCACAAATCACTCGCCGCAACCATGATCTATGTCACCCATGATCAGGTTGAAGCAATGACACTGGCAGATCGCATTGTCGTCCTCAACAAGGGTGAGATCATGCAGGTTGGCAGTCCCCGAGACCTGTATGAACGCCCCGAAAACATTTTTGTTGCCCAGTTTCTCGGTAGCCCGAAAATGAATATTATTGACGTAGTTGGTAACAGCGAAGGCGGTATCAGCTTGCCTGGAAACCAACCATTGGACATCGGGTTGAAGAGTACGGAAAACATCAAGTCTGTAGGTATCCGGCCCGAACAGATTGGCATCGCAACTGATGGTGTTGCTGCGATCAAGGGAACCATCAAGCTGTGCGAATATCACGGCTCGGTTCTCAGCCTCATTGTGGATGCTGGGCCCATCGGCGATTTGTCCGTGCTGGTGCCAAGCGCTGGCGATGTGGTTGAAGGCCATGAGATCAGGCTTGCCCTGCCAGCCGGGGCTTTGCACTTCTTTGATGAAGCCGGCCACCGTTTTACCCCTGTCCAGCAGGCTTGATGATGTTTTCATTGGCAAGAGGTCATGAGAAATGAAGGTTCTCATTTTCGATGATGCGGAGCGCGCAGTTATCAGCGCGGCGGATCACATTGTTACAGCGCTCTCTGCGAAACCGGAACTGGTCCTTGGACTGGCGACCGGTGGAACGATGTTGCCGCTTTATCAACGTCTGGTCGCGCAGTACCAGGCTGGCCGCGTCTCTTTTGCCAAGGCCGCAACCTTCAATCTGGATGAATATATCGGCATTGGCCCGGATCATGCCTGCTCCTATCACACCTATATGCGCGATGTGCTGTTCAACCACATCGATATTGATCAGTCTCGCACATTCTTGCCGCGTGGTGACTGCGCCGATCCTGTCGTCGAGGCGGCCAGATATGAGGCGCTGATCACGGAAAGTGGCGGTATTGATTTGCAGTTGCTGGGGATCGGCCAGAATGGCCATATCGGGTTCAACGAACCGACCTCAAGCTTGAGTTCCCTGACACGGATCAAGACCTTGACCGCAGACACACGCCAGGCCAATGCGCGTTATTTTGAAAATGCCGAGGACACCCCGAAATACGCACTGACAATGGGCGTCGGTTCGATCCTGGCCAGCCGTCACACCTTGTTGCTGGCAACCGGCACCGCCAAGGCGAAAGCAGTTGCCGCGATGGTGGAAGGCCCGGTTTCTGCCGTGTGTCCCGCAAGTGCTCTGCAATTACATCCTAAAGCGACAATCATATTGGACAAGGATGCAGCCGCCCGGCTGGAACTCACGGAATATTATCATCATGTCCATCCTCAAGGGGCGGAAAGTGCCTGGAACTAGTCCGACCAGTTTCGAAACCTCTGTTTTTGCCCACACACTGTATGACGGGCAATCGGACGACCCGCGCCACAACCAGTTGATCGAGATCGCCCGGGGCTGCATTACACGCGTATCCGCATGTACCGAGTTTAATGCAACTGCACTGGGCGCCACAATCTCGGACGTAGTAACCCCCGGCCTCATAGATCTTCAGATCAATGGTGCAAATGACACGCAGTTCAATTTTGAACCGAGTGCAGATGCACTGGAGCGGATAGCAGAGGGTGCGCGTCAGGGCGGCGCGGCATACATCATGCCCACATTCATCACCGCCCCTGATCAGGACTATCGACAGGCTCTGGATGCGGCCTCTGAAGCGATTTCACAGGATATGTCCGGAATTCTGGGCATCCACTTGGAGGGACCATTCCTGTCTCCGCAACGTCCGGGAATTCATGACCCGTCTGCGATCCGGCAGATGACCCAGCGCGATCTGGAAATTCTATGTGCACCTTTTCCGGGAAAGCTGATGCTGACGCTTGCGCCCGAAACCCTGCCCGCTGGCTATCTGGAATCTCTGAACCGGGCAGGCATTATCGTATTCGCAGGTCATACGGCCGCAGATGCAAAAACCATCTCCGCGGCCGAAGCAAAGGGTTTGCGCGGTGTGACCCACCTTTTCAACGCAATGTCACAAATGAGCGGGCGAGAACCGGGTGTCGTCGGGGCAGCGTTGGCGTCGGATGTGTTGTATGCAGGTATCATCCCAGACGGATACCACGTAGCGCCTGAGAATTTGAAGATCGCCGCACAATGTATGCCCAAAAGGCTTTGTCTGGTAAGCGATGCAATGTTGACGCTCAAGGGAACTTTGGAGCGCTTTGATCTCAACGGATATGATATCCGGCTTGAAAATGGACGCCTTACAAACAGTGAAGGGCGTCTGGCCGGTGCCCATATCGCCATGGATGAATGCCTGTCACGGATGTGTGACGCTACCGGGATATCAGTCGGATCAGCCGTCAGGATGGCAACCGCCAATCCGGCAGCAGCACTCGGTCTTGACGATCAACTTGGCACCGTTGTCGTCAACAAGCGCGCGTCTTTAACGCTTATGGACAAAGATCTGAGGACGACGGCAGTCATTGTTGATGGTAAGAAGATGCAAACCCATATGTAACGCAAATTTCGACAGGTCAGGAGCAGAACGATGAGCCAGACGAAAGCACAGTTGATTGACGCCGTTGAACGTCTGAAGGACGACAATTTCAAAACGGGTCCAAACTGGACTTCATGCCATGATCTTTGCCAATCCAAAGAAGGAAGTCCGGACTTCGACTGGGTGCATGGCTTGGTTCATCTGATCGAAGGCGATAAGTCCAACGCGTCTTACTGGTATCGCAGAGCAGGCAAAACACAAGCGAGCCAAGACCTTGAGCGCGAATGGCTGAGCATTCTCAATTAGCTCAAAGGTGCGCCCGATCCCGAGTAATTTCGTCGTTTGAAAGCAACGAAGTACCACAGAAGGCAGTTGCTCAATAGACGGATCCGGCGTTACTCAGCACCGGATTCAAACAAAATGTGTGCTTTCTTTCCGTGTGTCATCCGTTTTTTGGATAAGCTACTGTTCCCGTCAGTTGCGCGACCTTCCCCCTGTAGACGTTAGCCTCCGGCCTGCGCACACCCTCGAGCGGTTCACGAATAGACGATTGCCCTCATTTCGGGCTATATGCAGGCTGAATTCTGATGCGCGTAAATTCGATGGTGAGAGAAGCACAATGATAAAGCCCAGTTGGACGGGAACCAAGCAAAAGCGCAGCTCCACGCTGAAAGAGATCGCTCTGGAAGCTGGCGTCACCCCAATGACAGTTTCGAATGTGCTTAACCACCGCGAAAGTGAAGTCAGCGAAAAGACACGCGAGCGCGTTCAGGCGGTCATAGACCGTCATCGTTACCGTCCACAGGCCGCAGCCTTGCAGTTGCGGTCGCAACATACACATGCGCTCGGCATGTTCATTCTCGATGATGTGCCACAGTTCCTGAACGATCCGTTTACAACCCAGGTGGTCGCCGGCTTGTCCAACATTGCCTCGGAAAAACATTATAGCGTAGTGCTTCAGGGGGTACGCTCCGACACGTTGCTGGAGGCCCCGCTGCTGGCCCGCCTGCAGACGGATGGCGTCTGCGCGATTCTATCAGGCAGTGATGCTACGCGCCAAGCTGTGACCGACCGCCTTCTCAGCCTGAATGTTCCGGTGGTTCTCATCCAGGAAGCCGTGAGTAATCCCGGCGTCTGCTGCGTGCGCCAGGACGATCACGACGGTGCCTGCCAGATCGCACGCTATCTGGTCGAGCGCGGTGTCCGCGATATGATGTTCCTGACGCCCGGTGAAGACTGGCCGGCCATCGCACACAGATATAATGGTCTTAAATCCGTCTGTGATGCCGTTGGTGCCCGCCTGCGCGTCGTACCCTGTGGTGATGAGTCTCTTGTCTCGACCCAAAATGCCGTGGCCGCCGCGATTGAGTCAGACGATATGCCTGCGGCTATCGTTGGTGGGAATGACCGCATGGCCATGGCTGCAATGGAGTATCTGCGCCAACGCGGCTTGCGGGTCCCCGAGGATATCCGTGTTACCGGGTTCAACAGTTTCGATGTGTCGGCTTTCGCCAATCCCAGCCTCGTGACCATCCGTTCAGACGCATATGAACTGGGGCGTCGGGCCGGACAGGAATTGTTGACCAACATCGAAACCGGCGCGTTCACGGCCGAGGACATTGTTCTGCCCGTTGATTTTGTCGCCGGCCAATCTGCCTGAAGCCTTGCGCCTTCGCTTTACGGGCGCTGGCAGGGGACACCATTCAGTGCCCCTGCCCCGTTAATGTCAGGCTGTCAGAGCAGGCTGTTAATCATCTCTGTTGCCTTGTCCAAGGTCTTTTCCAGACCACCCGATGCGAACATTGCCACCCTGACCGGATAGACATCTGTTTCATAAGCCTCCCGCGACGGTAGATAACTCAAACCGCCATTGCACAGGTTCATGACCACGATGCTGAGTTCCGGGAAACGTGCTCGTAATTTGATCTGGAACGCGCTGTAAAGCTCAATAGGCGCTCCTACAAAGATCGAAGGGCCGAGACGCCAGACATATAATGGCATGTCGAATGTTGGCCCGTCACCGATCTTTTCGCGCTTGGCCAGTTTTCGTTCCAGCCGTTCCTTCATGAACCCCTTCGGGGTGATGGCCAGCTCGGCCTTGATTTCAGCCGCTGTTTTTTGCGGAATCATCTCCAGTTCAACTGAACCGCACAGACTGGCAAATGCAGTACCCGGCGAATTCGGTTGATAGTCCCAACGTGCCAGATCCGCGCCAGAATCCTCCTTGTGCGAAAAGGCCAGCATATGTCCACTTGGCGACATGCTTTCCAAAGCCTGCAACACGGCATAAGCCACTTCGCGGCCGTTCTGGTCAGCCGCTTCCACATCATCTTCAAAGCTGCGACGCGGTGTCAGCTCACCCGATGCGCCATTCAGGAACAGGCATATCCCGCCCCCGACCGTTTGTTCGACGGTTTCCCGCAATGCGCCAACATAATCAGACGAGATCAACTTGTTGGCGCCACCCACGGACGTCGGGTGGCAGGCATAGTTGACAATGGTCGCGATTGGTGTCCCGTCCTTGCTATTAACCCGTCCCACCAACAAGGTGTCGTCCGCATTACCGGCCGGGTTCAGGCCGCAAATAAGCATATCGCTTCCCGGGAGCGGCAATTCACGATTATAGGCCAGACGGCACACGCCGTTCGTCCATGTCAGCACTGCCGGTTCCAGATTGGCCCGCGCCTCGGCAATCACCTGTTTGCAAGCTGCGCCGACCTTGTCGCGAAAGGTTTGAATCAGTTCGCCGCCGGGGGCATCCGCGTGGCAGAGATCAGTGAAAGGCGCGCCGTGGGTATGGGCCAGCGTCATCAGAAACTCATCAGCAGCAAGGCCGAATTCCTCGATCAGCGGCTGGCGCAATCCATCTTCATCTGCTTTCGACATGAAAGACATCAAATCAAGTGACAACAAGAAAACCGGACGCGACGCCCCGTCCGCCTGAAAGGCCAGACAGGTCGCATAAAGCGGCCTGTGCACCCCTTCGGCGATATCATGAGTGGAGCTGCCCCATGTCCGCGCATACATGCCTTCCGGTGGGGTAATATCGGCGCGGGCGATCCCGACACGGCCCGCGAATTCATTCTGGGTTAGTGGATCAATGCCGTTTTTTGTCATGGTCTGCTCCGTTCTACCAATCGCCCACCGAACCGTCATCATAGAACACCCGCTGCGGGGCCTCCTGCTGGAACGGATGTTTGGCAATTTCATCAAGATTCAGTTCGATGCCCAACCCCGGTTTTTCGCCCGGTAAAGCTGTCCGCGTCTTGGGGTCGATAACGTGTGAGTGGGTCGCGATCTCATCACGCCACGGCACATCTTTGCTGACTGTTTCGCAAATCACATAATCCGGCTGTGAAAAACCAAACTCCAGCGATGCAGCTGTGCTGATCGGCCCTTGCGGATTGTGCGGAGCAAGTGCAATGCGATGCACCTCGGCCAATGCAGCGATCTTGCGCGCCACGGACAAGCCGCCAATATGTGTAATGTCGGGCTGAACCACATCACAGCCACCAGCTGCGAACAGAGCGTTGAACTGCCCGATATGGGTGAGCCGCTCCCCTGTCGCAATCGGGGTGTTCACACTGCTGCGGATTTCCGCAAGGCCTGCGATGTTTTCAGGCCAGCACGGCTCTTCAAAGAAATATAAGCCGTATGGGTCCAGCGCCCGTGCAAATTGCCCCCCCATGGTGGGGGATTGTCGGGCGTGACAATCAACCATGATATCAATGTCGGGGCCGACAGCTTCGCGCATCGCTTCAACAGCCTGGACCGCAGCGGCAACGGCCTTGCCGCCTTCCAGTACCTTGGTGGGTGGCACGGCCATCGATTTGAAAGCAGAATAACCATCTTCGACCGCCGCCTGTGCCAATTCGCCAAACCGGGCAGCGTTGCTCACTGGTGTCTCATAGAATTGCTTCATGTCACCACCACCAAGATGGCAATAGAGCCGGATATTGTCGCGGACACTTCCGCCCCAAAGCCGGTGGCAAGGGGTGTTGTAATGCTTGCCCGCTATATCCCACAGCGCCAGATCAATGCCGGATATCGCTGTTGAGCGAACGATCCCGCTTCCGTGCCAGAAGTGTTGGCGGAACATCATCTGCCACAAATGTTCAATCCGCAGCGGATCTTCGCCGATCAGAAGATCGGCCATATCCTCAACCGCACCAACCACCGAGCGGGTGTGCCATTCCAGTGTTGCCTCGCCCCAGCCATACAAACCGGGTTGATCGGTCTCGACCCGGACGAATATCCAGTTTCGCATCTTTGCGTTGCAAACGAAGGTTTTGATGCCAGTGATCTTCATGGGCGAGTGTCCCCTTGTGTTATTGTGCTGCGGTTGCCTTCTCGGGCAGATCTTCCGCGAAATGACAGCTTGCCTGATGCTCGTCTCCCATCTGTCGCAATTGCGGAGCTTCGGACCGGCAGATGTCCTGGGCAAAGGGACAACGCGGGTGGAAATGGCATCCTTTGGGCGGAGACAAGGGGCTGGGCAGTTCGCCGCGCACGCGATCGCGTTTATGGCGCAACCGGGGATGAGCCACCGGAATGGCTGCCATCAGCGCCTGCGTATAGGGGTGCAGCGGACGACTGAACAAATCATCACAGCGGGCGATTTCTACAATTCGGCCCAGATACATGACTGCAATGCGGTCAGAGATATGCCGCACAACGGCCAGATCATGCCCGATGAAAAGATAGCTCATGCCCATCTTTGCCTTCAGGTCCTGCATCAGATTGATCACCTGAGCCTGTACGGAAACATCCAGCGCCGAGACGGCCTCATCGCACACCACCAGTTTGGGTTTCGGTGCGATAGCGCGGGCAATGCCAATTCTTTGGCGCTGGCCACCGGAAAACTGATGGGGATGGCGATTGCGGAAACGTGCAGGCAAACCCACCATCTCCAACAATTCTGCCGCATAAGCACGCAGTTCGGGTGTTCGCTTGTGGCCTTGTGCATAAAGCGGCTCTAGGATGATCTCTTCCACCGTCATACGCGGATTGAGGGAGGCATGAGGGTCCTGAAATATGATCTGGAGATCTTTCCGAACGCTGCGCATGCCCGCAGAATCCATCGAAAGAATATCGTGGCCGTCAAACTCTACTGCGCCTGACGAAGCTGGCAGCAGGTTCAGGATCAGCCGCCCTACCGTCGACTTCCCGCAACCGCTTTCCCCTACAAGACCGAGCGTTTCACCCTCGCTCACTGTGAAGGACACACCATCAACGGCTCTGACGACAGGTTTATCACGAACAAACGGATTGGATGTTGCCAGTGTGAAATGCTTCACGAGATTGGCAACATTGATTAACACCTTGCTCATTCAGCGCTTTCTCCCAACAGCATCTCCGCACGAATACACGCCGAACTGTGGTTGCCGGTCAGGTTCACCTGAGCCGGGCGCCCCTCACTGCAGGCGTCAATAGCCAACTCGCAGCGCGGGGCAAACAGACAGCCTGGTGGTGCTGCAGCGGGATTGGGCATCGACCCAGGAATAGTGTTCAGTTGTGCACTTGTCACAGTCAGTTTGGGCGTGCAGTTCATCAGCCCACTGGTATAGGGATGCGCCGGATGGTCAAAAATCTGCATCACCTCGGCCTGTTCCGCAACACAGCCCGAATACATTACAGTGACCCGGTCTGCGACTTCGGCCACAACACCCATATTATGGGTTATCAACATGATTGCAGTGCCGGTCTCGGAGCGCAGGTCGTTCAACAGATCCAGAAGCTGCCCCTGAATGGTCACATCCAGCGCTGTCGTCGGCTCATCCGCAATCAACAACCGTGGAGAACAGATCAAGGCAATGGCGATCATCACCCGTTGGCGCATGCCGCCAGACATTTGATGGGGATAATCATCCAGACGCGACCGAGGTGATGGAATACCAACCATGTCCAGCAGTTCCACTGCCCTGTCTCGGGCCGCTCTTACGCTGACACGCTCGTGGTGGCGTATTGTTTCTACAAGCTGGCGGCCGATTGTGAACACCGGGTTCAGCGACGTCATTGGTTCCTGAAAAATCATGCCGATTTGACGTCCACGTATCTTCTGCCATTCCCGCCGCGACAGCCGGGTAATATCGCGCCCCTCAAACAGGATATTACCGGAAATGGCCGTATCAGCAGCAAGCAGCCCCATGATCGCCAGCGCTGTCACGCTTTTGCCCGATCCGCTTTCGCCAACAACACACATCATCTCGCCGGCCGTCACATCGAAGCTGACATTGCTGACTGCTGGCAACCGACCGGATTTAGGGGCAAAATCTACAGTCAGGTCCCTGATCGAAAGAATTGGCGTATCACTACTCATCCCTCCTCAACCTTCATCCGCGGGTCCAAGACATCGCGCAATCCGTCCCCAAGCAGGTTCAAACCCAAGGCGGTGATGGCAATTGCAACACCGGGAACGACGGTGAGCCAGGCAGCTTCACGCATATAGGCCCGCCCTTCCGATATCAGTATGCCCCAGCTTGGCACTGTGGGCGGCGCACCCAGCCCCATGAAACTCAAGACCGCTTCGGACAGCACTGAATAGGCAAACACAAAACTCAGCTGCACGATCATCGGTGCCATGGAATTGGGCAATACGTGCTTCATGATAATGCGAAAATCGGTTGCGCCCGACGCCCGCGCGGCCATCACGAAATCCAGCTCCTTGACCACCAGAACCGACGATCTCACCACCCGTGCTGTGCGCGGCACATAAACCACAGACAGGGCTATGATCGCCGTCATCGACGAGGGGCCAAGCGCCGCCGCAATGCCGATTGCAAGCAACACGGCTGGAAAAGCCATCAACGCATCAGCAATCCGCATCAGGATATTATCAAGCCGTGCATAAAAGCCCGCCAGCGCGCCCAGCATCACCCCGAATATTGCGTTCAGAATGACAACGCTGGTTCCGATCATCAAGCTCAGTTGAGCACCATAAATGACCCGGGCGAACATGTCGCGACCAAGATTGTCAGTGCCCAGAAGATTGTCAAAAGAAGGTGGTTGAAAGCGGTTTCGCATTGAAAGTGCATTTGGCGAAACATCCGTCAACAATGGTCCCAGAAAGGTCACAAGCACCACGGATCCAAACAGAACAGCGCCGATTGCGAAGGAACGGTTGCGCATGAAGCGGCGCGCCGTGGCATAAAAACGAGCCAGCCCGGTCGGCTCATCCTCTACAGCATCAATTTCGATATGACTTTGCATCTGATCAGTCCCGACTTTTGATGCGAATGCGTGGATCAAGCCAGAAGTAAAGGACATCCACAACGATGTTCAAAAACAGCAGGGAGGCTGCAATGGAAATCAGCCCACCCTGCACCAGTGGAAAATCGCGGCTGAGAATGGCATTGCCCATCAGCGAACCAAGGCCGGGAATATTATAAATCACCTCAATGACGATGGAGCCGGATAACAGCACTGACAGGATAAGCCCCAGCACCGTTACAACGGGCATCATCACATTGGCCAATGCGTGCTGGCCGACCACAACCCATTCGCTCAGTCCTTTGGCGCGGGCCGTTCGGATATAGTCCTGACTGAGAACTTCCAGCATCGTCGATCGGGTGATGCGGGTTAGCAGCCCCGCCTGAAGCAACGCCAGGGCCACCGCCGGCATAGTTGTGGTTTTCAGCCACCCTATCGGGCTTTCGCTGAAGGCAACGTATCCACCCGTCGGAAACCATCCCAGATGCACAGAAAACAGCACGATCAAGATAAGAGCCAGCCAGAAATTCGGCAGTGAAATTCCGATCAAGGCAAACAGTGTTGCGATCTGGTCCAGCAGCTTGTTGTGGTTGAGCGCCGCTATGATCCCCGTGACCAACCCGAAAATGATGGTGATCGAAAGCGAGTAAATCGAAATTCCCAAGGTGATCGGTGTGCGGTCGATGATCGCATCCAGAACGGGCGTTCCAAGCATCAGGGATTTACCCAGATCCCCCTGAAACAAATTGGTATAGAAACTTGTGATCTGGAGATAGAACGGCTCGTTCAGTCCCATATTCTGGCGAATTTCCTCCAGATCAGCCGCAGAAGCCTCTGGACCACCGATCACCGTCGCCGCATCGCCCGGGATCAGATAGATCATGCCAAACGCAAACAGACTGACGAGAAAAAGGATCGGAATTGCCTGTAACAGCCGGCTGACGGTGTAGCCAATCATGCGGACACTTCCCCAGAGCCTTTATCGTTTGTACCGAAACATTTGACCGGATTTGCCCTGCATCGCACTGCGTTGTCTGCTTGTCTGGGTGAGCTGATCCGGGGCATCAAATGTTTCCGTATGAAGGAGAAAGGCTCTCTAGAACATTTGCCGGGGTCGCAAGTCTGCGACCCCGGTTATTACACGCCTATTGTTCGATCCAGATGTTTGAAACCTGAACATTCGTGAAGGATTTGAAACCCTTGACCTCACTGCGCAGGCCTTCGGTTGATTTCAGCACACCGAAAGGAATGCCCAGCACATTTTCCAGTGCATATTTCTGACCTTCTCCAAAGGCAGCGACACGCTCTTCCAAAGTTGCGCTGTTCTCGACACGGTCAAAAATTTCGTTCATTTCTGCCGGTCCCTTGTTGTTGGGCGGCGTGAAGACGTTGTTCGGGTCGGCAAACCCGCGCAATGCAATCGGTCCACCCTGCTGTACGGTTGAGGTCCACACTGTAAAGAAGAAGTTCCACGCACCATCAGCATCACGGCTTGTTGCCAATGCAGTTGGCCAATCCAGAACGCTGAGTTCCACATTGAAACCAGCAGCCTTCAACTGTTCACTCATCACCAGAGCGGCGTTGTAAGACCACTGAAATTGCTGCGTTGCCAGCAAGATAACCGGTTCGTTGTTGTATCCGGCCTCTTTCAGCAATGCCCGTGCCTTTTCCGGGTTGTTCTGATTATACATATCGAGGCCAGCTTCGGAGTAATAGGCCTGGCTCGGGTACTGGAAGGCACCCTGAAGCTGGAATTCACCGTCGCTTGCAGCATCGGCTATTTCTTCCGCATTGATGGCCGCAGCCATGGCCTGGCGGACCTTCAGATTATCCGTAGGCGCGTTGGAAAAGTTGGGATAGCCCATGGAAAGTCCCTGAAGACGGCTTGCAAGCTCCACACCATCCAGTGCAGCAAGCCGTTTTTTGGAAATGGCAGGCACAGCAGTGGCAATATGCACTTCGCCGGTTTCCAATGCGGCCATGCGCGCTCCGGTTTCCGTGATCATGCGAAACCGCACGCTATCAACGCAAGCCTGCTTGTAACCGCCAAAACCACTGTTGGTTTCCATCACTGCAGTGGGCACATAATCGTCAAAGCGCTCCAACAAAACGTGGCTGTCCGGAACAAACTCCACATATTTGAAGGGACCGGTGCCAATGATGTCGATTTCACCAACGCCTTTGGCTGCTTCTTCGGACGGCATGATCACGATTGGCACTGTGTAGGTCGACAGATTTTCAATGAATGTTGCCTGCGGGTGCTTCAGCACCAGTACAAACGTATTGTCATCAGGCATTTCCCATTTTTCAACCGCATCAAGGTTGGACCGGTTTCCGCCAATCTCGCGATACCGATCGAAAGAAGCAGCAACGTCGGCAGATGTCATGGGCTTGCCGTTATGAAAGGTCACGCCTTCACGCAGATGGAAAGTGTACCGCAATCCATCGTCGCTCACGTCAAATGACGTTGCAAGGTCGGGAACAGGGTTCATATCCGCGTCGCGGGTGATCAGGGCTTCAAAGATATTCATGGCAACATTGCGTGTTGCCCCAGCCGAAGTCGTTTGCTGATCCAGTGTCGGAATTCCGGACTCGACTGCGACGATCAGTTCGCCACCGACGACAGGGCATTCAAACTGGCCCTCGGCAGACGCGCTTCCCGCCGCAAATATTAGACCGGCGGCAATCGACGAGCGAAGGATTAATCTGGCATTCGGTTGTTTCATGGTCGTCTCCTCTGTTGGGTAAAGGGGTTTAATATCCAGCATTCGCTTGCACGACGTGCCGCAAGGCGATTCCAATATGATCCCTCGGTGGACGACATTTCCAGCAGCGGGCGCCTCCCCATCCGCACCATGTCTCCGAACCAGGAAAAGCCTTCCAGATTGCTCATCGCAAACATTTTGACTTTCCCAAGAGTGAGGTTATCCCTGTTACTTTAACCTTAAAGCTAGGTAGCATCTCAACTCAGTATCGTCAATCCCATTGATCAGATAGCTGAAATACCACCGGAGGTTATGTCCCCTCAATTCATTCTTCCATCAACAGATCAAGCGGTCATTTTTCACATGCAGCATCGCGAAACAGACCAGATACCTGTGGACGATGCCTGCCACGGATTGGGTGCCGATACGTCTGTGCAACAAGCACCCAAAGCGCGCCCTGAAGGCAAGGCTGCGTGACAATCGGGAGCAAGCCGTTGAACCCAATGACGTGTGAGCTATCGATGTCGTTCATGATCAGCTTGGTGAAACTGCCCTTGAGGGAAATGTGATTGGTAAGCTTGGACCTGCCCGTTGAAGAGCGATCCTCGACGGTTTCCTGAGAGTTGGGCGATGCGTCTGTTGAGGTGCAACAATTGACTGTCGCTGCACTTAAATTTACCCTGATTGCATCCCTTTCGTTTGGCAACCAGTGGCATCAACAAGGCAGTTTAAGTGCAATCAGCTCCAGCAAATTTTTATGAATCCCTGTTTTGTTCATCTTACGACGAAGCTGTGATTTTGGATGAAGATGGGGTCATTCTGGATGTCAATGAAAAGTGGAAGCAGTTTACGCGTGATAATGGCGGTGATCTGGATAGCTTTTATCTGAACCAGAATTACCTTCAGATCTGCTCCGTTTCCGATGGGGAAAGCCGGGCCACTGCCAGCCTGGTCAAAGACGGAATTGAGAAAGTATTGAATGGTGAAACGGAGTTCCGCTGCGAATATCCGTGCCACAGTCCAGACGTCAAAAGATGGTTTGAGTTGACCGCAGTGCCACTGCAAGTGGTCAATAAGCGATATGCGATTATCAACCATCGAAACATCACAACCCGCCATGTTCAGACCCAACAGACAATTGACAGCGGTTTGCAGAAAAACATGTTGGCGGCCATAGTGGCGAGCACATCTGACGCCGTTTTGAGTTTTGATCTGGAGGGCAATATTCTCACCTGGAACGATGGTGCCATGGCGCTTTACGGCTACACGGAAGATGAGATCGTCGGTCGGTCCATGGAGGAGCTGTATCCGGATGATTGGCCTGTAAGAATTGGCGAATACAGAGATCAGATTGTGGCTGGAAAGCTCACCAACTTTCAGGTTGTTCGAAAACGAAAGGATGGTGGCCTTCGCAATGTGGCAGTCAGCAGCGCGCCAGTGAGAGATGAGCACGGCGAGGTGGTTTTCATTTCAAACATCCAAAGAGACATAACCGAATTGAAGACAAACGAGGAGCATCTCAGGCTCATCACGGGAGAATTGAGCCATCGCGCCAAAAATCAACTCGCCATCGTGCGTTCAATCTCAAACCAGACAGCAAGAAATGTCGATTCATTTCCTGAATTCAAGAAAAAATTCGATGGCAGACTGTCATCGCTGGCAAATTCAATTGACCTGCTGGTGCAGCGGAACTGGTCTGCGGTGTCGCTGGACACGCTTTGCCGGTCACAGATCGAATTGTTTTCCGGTGGCACCATCGGCACTGTCGATATTTCCGGTCCGGAAGTTGTCCTTACCCCTGTTGCTGTCGAAGCTATTGGCATGGCCATGCATGAACTGGCGACCAATGCCGTCAAATACGGAGCATTGTCTCAGACTGGAGGCCATATTTCCGTGTCATGGAAACTGCTTCCTGAGACGGATAATGAGTGTTTGCAAATTGTCTGGCAGGAAACCGGGTTGAATATCGATGAGATCCCGTCGCGACAAGGATTTGGTCACATTGTACTTACGCGCCTGGCTCAAAGTTCCTTGAGGTCAGATGCCCGTTTGAACTTTTCTCATCAGGGACTGCGCTGGGAAATACTTGTTCCAGCCGACTTCTACACACGGCTGTAGCGTCACGCCTGACTGCTCACCTAGGATATGTCTCCTTTATGCGGAATCTCAACCAGTCGCAGTTTCCTGAGACGTTCGTCCGGTCTGTTTTCCAAGCTCCACAGTTGGCTTCAGATGCCTCAACCAGCCGGAGTGCAGCTGACACCTCCGTCACGGCGACAAGGTCCTTTTGCCGAGCGGTCAAGGAATCGCGCGCGTTGAACTATCTTGTCACCATCAAAGGACGTTGATGCACCCCTGACACGACTGCATTCTGGCCGGTGGCAAGCATTATAGTCGGCATGTGTAAATTGTTGGAATCTTAAGAGCTGAGAGAAATAATGAAACGAGTTTTTGAGAGTTTGTACCGCAGGTGTCCTGATGAACTACCCCGTTCCAATCAATGAAACCGAAAGGCTTGCTGCGCTTCATGAACTGAAAATAGTAGATACCGAATCGACACCTGAACTTGATGCCATCGTCCGTGTAGCTGCTGCAATTTTTGAAGCTCCAATAGCTTACATTTCTTTCGTGGACCAGGACACTCAATGGTTCAAGGCGATGCTTGGGTTGGATGAAAGCCAGACCCATCGTGACTTTGCTTTCTGCAGCTACGCAATCGTAACAGACAAAACTCTGATAATTGAAGACACCACACAGGATGAAAGGTTCTGCAACAATCCCTTCGTCACTCAAAGCCCATGGATCCGCTTTTATGCCGGAGTACCATTATCCCTGGATGGTGAGACCAATATCGGAACCCTTTGCGTTCTCGATACAAAGCCCCGGATTGCCACAGAGGCCCAACTGAACCAATTGGAACAGCTTCAAAATGTGGTCGTTGGGCTCATTCGCGCTCATGCAACGGCGATCAAGGCGAAAGCTGCCGAGCGCTACGCCCGTCAGCGTGGCAAGTTGCTTTCCCAAGCAGAAAGATTATCCGGGATTGGTGCCTGGTCGCTGGATACGAACCGGCTCGAGACCAAATGGTCTCCACAAGTATTTCACATACACGAGCTGACCGGCCCTCAACCACCCAGCCTCGACGAAGCCCTGGCCTTTTACCCTGAACACGAACGGGCAAGGCTTGCCCAGAAGATCGACATGTGCATTGAGCACGGTATCTCCTATGAGATTGAATGTGACATCGTTACGGCGAAAGGAAACAAGCGCCGCGTTCGGTCAACTGGAGAAACAGAACATGGACATGACGGCACCAAGTTCCTCATCGGTATTATCGAAGACATCACGGATCAATATGAACAGGAGCAGAATCTCTGGCTTGCTGCCAATCTGGACAGCTTGACAGGGGTTGCCAATCGCCACTGTTTTCATCGTGAAATTGAAAAGCGCATAAGCACCGAAAGTGTTGAGAATAATCAATTGGCTTTGCTCATGATTGATCTCGATCATTTCAAAGATATCAATGATAATCTGGGCCATCTGGCAGGTGATCATGTCCTTCGCACTGTCGCTCAAAGAATTCAGCAATCGATCTCCCATAATGCGTTTTGCGCGCGGCTGGGTGGCGACGAATTCGCTGTGCTCCTGAGTATGGCGCCCAACACCTACAGTGCAGAGGAACTCGCAACCGAATTGATGGAAAAAATCAATCTGCCGATAAAATACGAGCAACATGAAATTCGTGTTGGCGCGTCCATAGGTATCGCATCACATGAAGCCAGAACAGCCACTGAAGATGAGCTGTTCCTGAAGTCAGATTTAGCCTTGTACCATGTCAAGCAGAACGGGCGCGGCAATGTGAAATCCTATGAGCCAGCGATCACAGATGCTTATGAGGATAAATGGCGATCCATACTGCTCGTCAGGTCAGCCATCACCGAGGCACGTCTTGAACCGTACTATCAGCCAATCATAGACCTGAAAACACAAGAAATTCGTGGTGTGGAAGCCCTTGCCCGCATTCGTAACAGTGACGGCACGGTTTCGGGTACGGCTGACTTTTGGTATGTATTTTGCGAACCGCAATGCGCCCGGGAGATCGACGAGGTGATGCTTGACCTTGCCCTCAGAGATATTGCGCACTGGAAGCAGTCCGGTCTTGATATTGATTTTGTCAGTGTCAATGCCTCATCAGCATGCATCCAGTCGGATGCTTACGCGGATCGTGTTTTGGCAGGGCTGGCCGAGCATGGCCTGTCTCCAAGTGACCTGAAGATTGAGGTTGTCGAAAGCGTCTTTCTGGGAAATGAAAGCGTCGATGTTCGCAATGTCCTCGAGCGGCTTTCCGCTGCAGGCATCCGGATCGCACTTGACGATTTCGGGACAGGCTTCGCCTCGCTGAGCCATCTGCGGGACTATCCCATTGACTGTATCAAGATTGATAAATCATTTGTTTGCGGGCTCGGACAAAACAGCAGCAATACTGCGATTGTACAGGCACTTGTCGGGCTAGGCAGATCATTGAACCTTGAAGTGATCGCAGAGGGCATAGAAACCAAGGGGGAGCTTGATTTTGTCTCGGCTCTCGGGAGCCAGTTTGGTCAGGGCTACCTGTTTTCCAGGCCGATGGACAGGCAAAGCCTCGTGAGGTTTGTCACTGACATGACGCCATTCAAAACAGTTGAAGGCAATTTGTCGATATAGCGTGGCAGCCTGGCCGACAGACGTCGCTCAATATCAATCTACAAGCGCTTGATTTGGGCTCTCAGGACAAATTTCTGGATTTTTCCAGTAGATGTGCGCGGTATGGCAGCAAAGACAAACCGTTTTGGCACTTTGTAATTCGCCAGCAATTTGCGGCACCAAGCGTGCAATTCATCCTCTGAAACGTCGTGTCCATCTGTCAGCTCAATGAACGCACAGGGTGTTTCGCCCCATTTGTCATCGGGCATTGCGACAACAGCTGCCACGGCCACTGCTGAATGGCGATACAGTGCTTCTTCAACCTCAAGCGACGATATGTTCTCCCCTCCCGAAATGATGATATCTTTCGAGCGGTCCTTGAGTTGCAAATAGCCATCGGGATGGATGACGGCCAGGTCCCCTGAATGAAACCACCCGCCTGCAAACGATTTCTGCGTTGCTTCAGGATTTCGAAAATAGCCCTTCATCACAACATTTCCGCGAAACATCACTTCACCCAATGTTGTGCCATCACGGGGAACCGGGGTCATGGTTTCGGGGTCAAGAACGTCCAGGCCTTCCAGCGGCAAATAGCGCACACCCTGACGTGCCTTGAGTGTGGCTTGTTCGGATGCTGGAAGATCCGACCATTCTGCGTGCCAGTCATTGACAACGGCGGGGCCATAGGTCTCCGTCAGTCCGTAAAGATGGGTCACTTCGAATCCGGATGTTTGCATGTCGGCCAATAATCGTTCGGGGGGCGGAGCCGCAGCCGTGAAGAACTGCACAGGCGTATCCAGCGGATGCTTTATCTCTTCGGATGCGCCAATAATGAGGGACATCACGATCGGCGCGCCGCAGAGATGGGTTACATTGTATTGCGCGATGGCCTCCCAGATTGGTTCGGCCCGGACCTGACGCAAACAGATATGGGTGCCGATGATTGCAGACAAGGTCCAGGGGAAGCACCAACCATTGCAGTGAAACATCGGCAGCGTCCAGAGATAGACCGCATGCTTGCCCATCGAGGTGGTCAGCGCGTTGCCTTGCGCCAACAAATAAGCGCCGCGGTGATGTGAGACCACGCCTTTCGGGGCTCCTGTCGTGCCTGACGTGTAATTGATCGAAATGGCGTCCCATTCATCAGCTGGCATCAGCCAATCATAGTTGGGATCGCCTCCAGAAAGGACCGTTTCGTAATCTTCAAATTCAAATTCGGTTTGAATTCCTGAAGCGCTTTGTCCCGTAAACTCCGGGTCATCATATTGAACCAGAACTGGTTTGACCGTGGCCAATGTGAGTGCTTCCTGCATCAACGGCATGAATTCGCGGTCGACAATGGCAAGTCTGGTTCCCGCATGATCAAGCTGAAACGCAATGACAGCTGCATCAAGTCGTGTGTTGATGGAATGCAGAACTGCCCCGCACATGGGCACGCCATAGTGACATTCCAGCATTGCAGGCGTGTTGGCAAGAAGCGCTGAGACTGTATCGCCGCGTCCAATATTACGCAGTGCCAATGCCGAGCCGAGGCGCCGGGACCGGGCGTAGAAATCGGCGTAACTGAGCCGCAATGATCCATGGATAATCGCCGTATGATCGGGAAACACACTGGCTGCACGCTCCAGAAAAGTGAGGGGTGTCAGCGGCTGGAAATTTGCCGGATTGCGGTCAAGGTTCAAATCATAAGGGTTTGTCATCGCAGTCCCCCTCATCCTCCCATTCCGGAACGCGCTTTTCAATGAAAGCGCCAATGCCTTCTTCGGCGTCCCGGGTCAGCATGTTCTCCACCATCACTTTGGATGCGTATTCATAAGCCTTCGTCAGGGGCATCTCGCGCTGCTCGTAGAAAGCACGTTTCCCGATAGCCAGTGTCTTGCTGGATTTCGACGCAATCTTGCGGGCCATATCCATGACGGTCTGGTGCAAATCTTCAGGTGCTGCCACCGAATTGATCAAGCCGATCTCAGCTGCGCGCGAAGCGGCGATCATGTCGCCGGTCAGCAACATTTCCATAGCGTGTTTTTGGCTCACATTACGCGACAGAGCCACCATCGGCGTTGAGCAGAACAATCCGATATGGACGCCGGGCGTGCTGAATTGGGCGCTGTGTGACGCCACTGCAAGATCGCAACTGGCCACGAGCTGACAGCCTGCCGCGGTTGCTATCCCGGTGACTTCCCCAATCACCGGTTTGGGACATGTGACAATCGCCTGCATCACGCCCGAACACAGTGCCATCACCTGTGTGAAAAAAGCTCTTCCACCATCTGACGCAGCACGATGGATGGTCAGTTCCTTGAGATCATGCCCGGCGCAAAAGGCCGATCCTTTGGCGGCTAAAACAACAACGCGGACCTCGCGGTTTACAGCCGCTTCCGCCAATGCATCCGCCAGTTGCGTCAGCATTGCTACGGACAACGCATTACGCTTCCCGGCATCATTCAGAGTGAGACGTAAAATGCCGTCCGGTTCCAGATCTCTGAGTAGAATATCAGTGGCTTTTGTCACCTTAATCCTCCCATTCTCAGTGGGTGTACTGGTTGCACTCATGCTGTGTCCGGCCGTCAGACACGGGCAACAGTTTTCACCCAACACATAGGGCCAGCCTTGTGCCGGACAGCTTGACGATAGCTTGCAGTGTTTTTTGCTTCAAGTCGATATAAGCGCGATCAAATTGCAAGACGTTGACCGGCCAAGACGGTCAATGGAGTGCTCTTCATTCTTGGCTGAATAAGGCCAATATTATGAACTAATGGGTATTGCGACCAGTTACCCCGTCACCAAACCATCGCCGACCACGATCTGGCGTCGACACAGGCTGGCGATCTTTTCGTCATGTGTCGAGATCAGGAAGGTGGTGCCCTCGTCGCGATTGATTTGAGCTATCAGATCCATCACCTGCATTGCCGAGACACGGTCAAGGTTGCCGGTTGGCTCATCTGCCAGCACCAGTTCGGGGCTGTTCATCAAGGCACGGGCGACGGCAACCCGCTGCTTTTGTCCTCCCGACAGCTTGGTGGAGGGAAACTCAACCCGGTCGCCCAAGCCCATTCGCACCAGCAGATCACGCCCTCTTGCGCGGGCGCTTGCGGTTTCCCGCCCTTCACGCACTGCGGTGGGGAAAATCACGTTCTCCAGAGCGGTGAAATCGGGGAGCAGATTGTGGAACTGGAAGACAAAACCGATATGGCGGTTGCGAAATTCCGTCAGTTCCCGGTCTTCTGCGGCGATCAAATCATGCCCCAGCATGTTATGGCTGCCAGAGGTAGGCTTCATCAACGTGCCCAAAATAGTCAGAAGTGTGCTTTTGCCCGAGCCGGACGGCCCCAGCAGAGCAGCCATCTCTCCAACATCCAGCGTCAGAGAGAGACCACGCAACACACGCGTTGCTGCCTCACCTGTGCCAAAGGTCTTGAAAAGATCCTGAACTTCCAGAAGCACGCTCACTGACCAATTGCCGTAACCGGGTCGACCCGTGCTGCTGCCCGTGCCGGCAGGATCGAAGCCAGAATGGCGCCGATCACAGTCAGTGTGATGGCGAGCCCGTAAGAGCCCTGCGTGATATCCATGGGCAAGGTTCCGACCTTGAATGCATCGCGCGAGGGAAACGGCAGAAGTGCGAGATAGCCCAGTGCTGCCCCTGACACGCCACCCATAAGGCCAATCAATGCGCCCTGTGTGACGAACACAAATATGACAAAGCCCCGCCCTGCCCCCATCGCCCGCATGATCCCGATTTCAGGCCTGCGGCGATACGTGGACAATAACAGCGCTGAGGCGACGCCAATCACGATGGTAATGAGCGCAAACGTCTTGAGGAAATAACCGGTCTGCGCCTGCGCATTGAGCGCTTCCATGAGTTGCGCTGCATCGGCAGTCCAGGACTCAGCATCAAGTCCGGTCAGCGCACGAATTCGCAACGCCGTGGCATCAGCGGCATTGAGGTCGAAAAGTTTGATCTCGATACGGGTGACACCTTGCGGCACTCCGAACAGGGTGCGGGCCGACGTCAGGCTGACAAACACCCGTCCACCATCCATGCCGCCATTCCCGGTGTGATAAATCCCGCCCAGCGTCAGGACTGCTGTTACGCCTTTTGAGGATTCCAGCCGCAATGTCTGACCCAGTTTCAAGGACAATTCATCTGCCAGCTTGCTCCCCAGAATGATCAGATCCGATCCCAACCGGGCGGACCCTTCAATCATGTATCCATCCAGGTTGAGGATCGCAGATTCCCTGCCCGGCTCTACGCCTGTCACGCTGACCTGTGCAATCTGCGCACCGCGCGCAAGAAATCCTGAGCCATTGATCTGTGGCGATACCGCTTTGACACCGCCGACTGCCTCAATCAGCGGCAACCAGGTCGCAGCTTCGGCAAGCGTGGCTGTTCGGGTGCGACCGCGCTCGACCACGCTCAAGACGTGGCCTGAGGGCGAAATCAACACGGCCGGGTCTGTCTCCTCGGCCTCAATCGTTATGTGGGAGATGTCTCCCACGGTGCGTGAAAGAATGAATTCTGCCAGGCCGCCAATCAGCGCTGACATGAAGATGAAAATGAACACTCCCACAGCCACGCCTGAGACCAGAAGTGCCGTTTGCACCTTGTTGGCCGTCACATAGCGTGTAGCGATCTTGAGCGCATACAGCATCAGGGCAGCACCACACTGACCGGTGTTCCCTCTTCAAGCCCAGAGGCATCGACGACCACCACATCACCCTCGGAAAGCCCGGCAGTCACGATCAATCGGGCAGCGGGCCAATCCAATACGGTCACAGGGCGAAGATGGGTCTTGCCATCCTCGATACTGAAGAAACCGGTGCCGTTCTCATCGATTACAAGTGCTGTTCGTGGCAACGTCAATGCAGCCTCCCGCTGATCCACCACGATGTTGGTGGTCACAGTCATGCCGACAGGCGCGACAAGCGGCTCATCAAAAGCGATGCGCACAGCAAGGCCACCGGTGTCGACGTCGACCCGTGTAGAAACGAAACTGACATGGCCTGCATGGGTGCCGGTTTCGCCAGCCAGTTGCAGGACTGCAGGCTGGTCTTCCGATATCTGCCGGGCGTAAGTCTCGTCGACATCCGTTTCGACAACCAGTTCACCCAGATCGGCCAATGTCAGCAAATTGGTCGAGGGGTCCACGATCTGCCCCAAATCGACATTCAGGACCAGAACACTCCCGGAGATGGGCGCACGGATTGTATAATTTTCCAGCGCAATACGCGCCTGATCCACCAAGGCTGTCTGACGCGCAACGTCCTGCGCCGCAGACTGAACTGCATGTTCACTCGTTTCCAGTGCAGTTCTGGAAACATTGCTGCCGAGGCTTACCATACGGTCGTAAGCTTCGGTCGCCTGTCGCTTGGCCACAAGGGCAGCGTCCAGCCCCGCCACTGCCTGGCGCACCACTGCATTCTGGCTATCGGCATTGATCTGACCCAGAATCTGGTCCTTCGTAGCAGTATCACCCTCGTCCACCGACAGGGTTTCGAGTGTGCCACTTACGACGGGGCGCACATCAACCGAACGGGTAGCTGCAATCCGGCCATTTACGGCCAGAACCCGCGTCACCGGCGCAAGGCTTGCAATTTCCACCACGACCGGCTGTGCCCGATCCATCCAAAATACTGAATACGCTAATGCAGCAAGTACAAGGCTTGCCAGCCCGACACCCCCCCATAGCCATAATCGCTTGGTTTTTACGGCTGCAGAATGCTTGTTTTGTGGTTCCCGTACAACTGGAACAAGCGCGTTCCCCGATGTCTTCACCACGGTTTTGTCGTTCATGACAGGTTTGTATTCAGACGCAGCCAACGAGCGATCCTTCAAAAGTTTCAACTGTGATTCAGCGGAAGACACATTGCAAATAGTCCACTTTTCACAGAGATAAAGGTTTAATCTGCCGCCGCATTGACATAGATCAGCGACAGGGCAGCCAGCACTATTTCATATAGGGACAATCAGTCCATTAGCATGCAATAAGCTCATACCGACAGCCGTTTGGATGAGAAGAGGAATTCTGAATGCCTATTGATCCATATGAAGCCCTTGGCGTGACCAAAACGGCAACAGCGGATGACATCAAAAAGGCCTACCGGAAAATGGCGCGCGCCAACCATCCGGATCTTCACCCCGACGATGCTGGTGCTGAGGAACGGTTCAAGGCCATATCATCTGCCTATGACGTATTGAAAGATCCAGAAACCCGCGCACGTTATGACGCAGGCGAGATCGATGGGCTGGGTGCGGAGCGTCCTAAGCGCCAATATTATCGAGAATTCTCCGATGCTCCTGAAAATGTCTATCAGCAACAGCGCGGGTTCAACCCGGACGCTGATCCGGCTGATATATTCGAGGAGATCCTGCGAAGTCGTTCGCGCACGCCCGGTGGAGATGAGTTTCGCGGTCGTGGGTTTTCTGCTTCTGGGCCGGATCTGCGTTATTCGCTGACGGTCCCGTTTCTTGACGCGGTGCGGGGCACCGAGACGCGCATCACCTTGCCGGAGGGCCGGTCGCTGACAGTCAAGATCCCTCGCGGCACCGAAGACGGCCAAACCTTGCGACTGCGCGGCAAGGGCGCACCCGGATATGGCGATGGGCCGAGCGGAGATGCGCTGATCACAATTCTGGTGCAACCTCACTCTGTGTTCAGCCGTGACGGCGATGACATATTGCTGACCCTGCCCATCACAATTGATGAGGCTATTATTGGCGGTAAAGTCAAAGCGCCTACCATTGATGGTCCGGTATCCCTGACAATTCCGCCCGGAGCCAGTTCAGGCAGGGTTCTGCGCCTGCGGGGACGCGGTGTCGCACCTGCGGGGAAAAAGAAAAAAGGTGACCAGAGGGTTGAACTGAAAATCGTGGTTCCACCGACACCGGATGAAGGTCTGCGCGACTTTCTCACCGAATGGCGCAAGACCCACGCATTTGATCCGCGGAGCGAGATGCTGAAAGGAATGGGGACATGACGGAGCAGTTTTCTGAAGATGATGTTGTCGCGACCATCACCCGACTGACACGCAGTCAACTTGTCAGCTTTATCGAGTGCGAGTTCATACGACCGGAGCGCGCGTCCAGCGGCTATGTCTTCCGTCGTGTCGATATTGCCAGACTGGAACTCCTGTGTGACCTGTCCCTGGAGATGGATCTGGATGAAGCAGCACTTGGCATTGTTATCTCTCTTCTCGACCAGTTGCACGCTGCCCGGCAGGATCTGGCGACCCTGGCGCGTGCAATCGATACTCTGCCAGAGAATTTGCGGACCACTATTGTAGCCTCAATGAAAAAGGACTGACTGGCTGCACCCACGACGCTGCACCAATGTAACTTCGCTGCGTTGAACTGCGAAAAAACATTTTTGGTTATGGCTTTTGCACTCCGTTGAGCTTTCGATTATGACGGGCGGATATTTCCCCTCACAAGAGAGACTCCATGACCGTTGTATTGACACTAACCTGCGCTGACAGGCCCGGAATCGTGGCCGGTCTGTCTGCAATTCTGGCGGGCATGGATTGCAATATCCTGCAAAGCTCACAATTCTTCCAACCGGCTCCGGGCACCACACGCGCCGATGGCAATGGGCAGTTCTTTCTGCGGGTTGAATTTTCAGCGCCTGAAACTGTCTCCCTGGATGAATTGCAACAGGCAGCAACCGAGTTCTCCAGGAAATTCGATGCGCAAACGCGTTTGTTCATTGATGGCACGCCGATCAAATGTATCGTCATGGTGTCCAAATTTGACCATTGCCTGCAAGATATCTTTTATCGCACCAGGACAGGTGTCTTGCCGTTGGAAATTGTGGCGGTTGTCTCCAACCACGATGTGACCCGTGCGGATGTCGAACGCTTGGGAATTCCGTTTCATCTGCTACCTGTCACGCCTGCTACGAAAAGCGAGCAGGAAATGCGATTGAATGACATCATAGACCAAACCGGCGCGGAACTCGTGGTTCTGGCACGCTACATGCAGGTCCTGTCGGATAATTTCAGTTCAAGACATTTTGGACGTATAATCAATATACACCACTCGTTTCTCCCGGCATTCAAAGGCGCAAAGCCCTATCACCGCGCCTATGATCGAGGCGTCAAGATGATTGGTGCGACAGCGCATTATGTGACACCTGATCTTGATGAAGGCCCGATCATCGAACAGGATGCAGAACGTGTCACACATGCCTTGAGTGCAGATGATCTGGTGGCAAAGGGCCGCGCAATCGAGGCACGGGTCCTGTCAAAGGCGATTCAATTACATGCAGAACGCCGCGTGTTCATAAATGACCACCGCACCGTTGTGTTTGAGCGCTGAGGGGTAGAACCGAGAGGTTGTGCTTCAGATGATCGATGGACGACCAATGATCGTTCTGTGGCCAATGCCTGATTCCAAGAGGTTTTGGGCTATATCGGCTCTGGCACTGGCACCTTTCTTGCGGATCAGTTCTGTTTCACGGCCGGTCAACAGCGTCAGAGACACAAGCTCGATATCCCCCAATGGTCCATCAACGTAAAGCGTTTTGAAATCAGCTTTCGGACCGCCGAGCAAAATGCCGGCGCTGCCATCAGCAGTCAGATGTGTCGCTGGCAGGTCACTTTCCGGAATTTCCATCGAGATCAGGCCGAACTCGTCCAGCATGTCTTCGATACCGCCTCGCGCAACTGTGTTATAGGCAATGGTCATAAGTATTTCGACTGCGATGCCGCGCGAGATTTCCGACAGGGGTCTTTCGGTAATATCCATGAAAAATTCGATGCGGAAGCCTTGATTGCCCCCTCTGGTATCTTCGAATGGATCAGACAGGCCATCCGTTGCCAACACGGTTGACGCGTCACGCTCGATCGTCAGGAATGCAAGCCGGTCTGATGGCCAGGCCGGGACGTTCTTGTAAATCGAATTGACCTGAGGGGCGATCAGATCTGGCGCAAGATCACCAAGTTTCGACCAATAGGTCCAGCGCGCACGAATACTTTCGGTCAATGCACCATCAAAAGCCTCTTCAGCGGCAACATCGGTAATATCATCGGCTTCGCGAACACGTCGTCTGGAAGAACTGCGCTTGGCAGGCACTACCGGATCGACTTCCGGCCGCCGTCCCATCATTCGTTTCCAAAGACTCATATAGTTCACCCCCGCCCCAAGATGCTTTATAATCAAAAAATCTTAGAGCCTATGACCCAGATTGTCACCGGTTTGTGTCGCGAAACCTGAAAATGCAAGGAGCCGACCAATCGGCCGGCTCCCAGATATCAAAAACTGAACAGCCCTTAATTTGGCAGTTCGCCGTCAACACCTTTGACATAAAAGTTCATGCCCAGCAGCGTGCCGTCATCAACAATGTCGCCTTCGGCAACCAGCAGAGTTCCATCCTGTTTGTAGATCGGACCGGTGAAGGGATGAAATTCGCCACTGCGGATTGATTCCTGTGTCACAGCCGCTTCAGCTGCAACGTTTTCCGGAAGGTTTGTGTAAGGTGCCATTTCAACCATCTTGGCATCAAGACCACCCCAGGTATCCGTTGATTCCCAGGTACCATCCATGACAGCCTGAACGCGGGAAATGTAATATGCATCCCAGACGTCGACGATTGAGGTCAACTGGGCTTCGGGAGCAAATCTGATCATGTCAGATGCCTGACCAAACCCCTTGATGCCACGCTCTGCAGCAACCTGCAAAGGTGCCGGGGAATCGGTGTGCTGGGTAATGATATCAACGCCCTGATCGATCAGAGCCTTGGCTGCATCTGCTTCCTTGCCTGGATCGAACCAGGTATTGACCCAAACCACTTTCAATTTGAAGTCAGGATTGACGGACTGGGCACCCAGCATGAAAGCGTTGATTCCACGCACAACTTCAGGAATTGGGAAGGATGCGATATATCCGGCCGTACCGGTTTCGGAAACCTTCGCAGCAATCTGACCAATGATGTAGCGGCCCTCATAGAAGCGGGACGAATAAGTCGACACATTATCAGCGCGCTTGTAGCCCGTTGCATGTTCAAATTTGATGTCCGGGAATTTTTTAGCCACTTTCAGCGTCGGGTTCATGAACCCGAACGATGTTGTGAAGATCATGTCGTAACCTTCACGGGCAAGGCGCTCGATGGTGCGCTCTGCATCGGGACCTTCCGATACGTTTTCGACATAGTTGGTCTCGATCTTGTCGCCAAAAGCTTCTTCGAGGGCAAGCCGCCCCTGATTGTGCTGATAAGACCAACCATGATCGCCGATAGGCCCGACATAGATGAAACCAATTTTGGTTTTGCCATGGCTTGCCGCAAATGCCGATCCGGCCAAGGCGACTGCAGCAAGGGCTGCAGCACCTGCTAGTAATTTCGCAATACGTTTCATAGAGAAATTTCCTGATTAATTGAGGGATTAGCTCTCCCGGAGTCCATTAGACATCAGGTACGAACGGCTTGCCAAGACAAGCCGGTGAATTTTTCTTCACCAACGTACGATTTCTTGAAATCAACACCAGCACGATGATCGTTGCAAGGTACGGCAAACTGGACAGGAACTGTGATGGAATGTTCACGCCGGCTGCCTGAGCATGCAATTGCAGGATGAGTACAGCCCCGAACAGATAGGCACCGGCCAGCAGTCGACCGGGCATCCATGTTGCAAACACAACAAGAACCACCGCGATCCAGCCACGGCCTGCGGTCATACCTTCAGTCCATTGTGGCGTGTAGACCAATGACAGATAAGCACCGGCCAATCCGGCGCAGGCTCCGCCAAAGATAACAGCCATATAGCGCACCTTGCGCACGGATACACCCAAAGCATGTGCTGAGGAATGACTGTCGCCAACAGCCCTCAATGATAGCCCTGCCCTGGTCTTGAAGAGGAAAATCCACACCAGCACCAGCAACACGATTGACGCGTAGACAATCACATCCTGAGAAAACAGGATTCTCCCGACATAGGGAAGATCAGACAGACCCTGTATGTTGATCGGTTGCAGTTTCACGCCAGGCTGCCCGATATAGGCATCGCCAATCATGCCGGACAGGCCAAGGCCGAGAATTGTCAGTGCGAGTCCCGTTGCGACTTGATTGGTCACCATGGAAATCGTCAGGAATGCAAAGGGCAACGAGGCCAGAGCCCCAGCGCCTATGCCGGCAGCGATCCCCAGATACGGAGAACCCGTGGAGAAAGCGACGGCAAAGGCACCAACCGCGCCCATGATCATCATGCCTTCGACACCCAAATTCAGAATACCGGCGCGTTCCGCCACCAATTCTCCACAAGCTGCCAGAAGCAGCGGGGTAGCAGCGGTAATGATGGTCAGGATTATGGCTTCATAGATTTCCATCAGCTTGCCTCCCTGACAGCACCAACGCGGCGGAAGGTGTAAACAATGAACGTGTCACAGGCCAGAACGTAAAACAGTAAAAGGCCTTGAAAGACCCGGGCGATCTTGTCTGATATGCCCAGCGTAACCTGCGCTGCCTCACCGCCCAGATAGGACAATGCCAGCACAAATCCGGCAATAACAATCCCGATCGGGTTCAACCTGCCAAGAAAGGCGACGATGATGGCGGTAAAGCCATAGCCGGGAGAAATCGTCGGTCGCAGTTGCCCGATGGGTCCTGCTACTTCCATGATACCGGCCAGTCCAGCCAAAGCACCCGAGACTGCAAAGGCAAAGAAAATCATCTTGTTCTGGCTGAATCCGGCGAACCGGGCAGCACGAGGCGATTCGCCAATCACCTGTATTTGAAAGCCATGGATAGTTCGGGTCAGATAAAATGCGGCAAGCAGCGCAATGATGACCGCGACTGGAAAGCCGATATGCATTCGGCCCCCTTCAAAGATCAATGGCGTAATGGCATCGCTGTCAAACAGACGGCTTTCCGGAAAGTTGAACCCCTCCGGATCCCGCCAGGGACCGCGCACCAGCCAGTCGAGAAAGAATTGAGCCACATAAACCAGCAACAGGCTCGTCAGGATTTCATTTGCGCCAAAACGCACTTTCAAAGCCGCCGGTATAAGCGCGAACAGGGCACCGCCAGCCATGCCGGCAGCGATCATCGCAGGGAATACCAATGGTCCTTCCCAGCCAACCATCATGATCGGGATATAGGAGCCAGCCAGAGCGCCGGCGACAAATTGCCCCTCAGCACCGATGTTCCAGATATTGGCCCGGTAGCAGATCGACAAACCGATACCGATCAGAATCAAAGGCGTTGCCTTGACCACAAGTTCCTGAAGTGACCAGGCGCTTTGCAGCGGCTCCAGAAAGTAAACCGTCAGCCCCCTGACAGGATCAATCCCCAGACTTGCAAACAGCGCGGCCCCGGTTGCCAGCATCAATGCCACGGCAATCAGGGGTGAAAACAGCGTCATCCAAGCAGAATGCTCTTCTCTGCGTTGAAGTTTAAACGGCATCTTCAGTCTCCCTGTCACGCATTAAAGACTGAGCCATTTCCGCAGCCGTCACTTCTGGCGGACCGTTCAGGTCCATGCCGCCCATCAACAGGCCAACCTGTTCCCGCGTCACTTCATCGATCGGGTAAACATCCGACATGTGTCCTTCGGAAATCACGGCGACCTGATCTGCAATCTCGAATATTTCGTCCAGATCCTGACTGATCACGATAATGGTTGTGCCACTTCGTGACAGATCCACCAGTTTTTGTCGGATCAGGCTGGCAGCGCCCGCATCCACACCCCAAGTTGGCTGGGACACCACCAGAAGTTTCGGCTTTCTCTTGACTTCACGGCCCATTACAAATTTTTGAAGGTTGCCCCCGGACAGAGCCCCTGCTTCTACATCAGGGTGGGCCATGCGCACGTCAAAGGCTTCCGTGATCGCCCCTTCAAGGCGCGCCAGTGCCATGCGGTCGATGACGCCTTTTTTGGTGGTTCCATCATTCGGGTTGTTCCAGGACAGCAGAATATTCTTGCTGAGCTTCAGGCCCGCCAAGGCACCATGGCCGTTGCGTTCCTCAGGAACGAAGGCCGCACCGCGTCTGCGTCTTTCCGATATGCCATCGGCACCACAGGGCCAGCCCTCGAAGACGATGCTTCCGACATCAGACACCGGTGTTTCGCCCGATAATGCGCCAAACAATTCTGCCTGACCATTGCCAGCGATACCGGCAATGCAAAGAATTTCACCTCTCGCTACATCAAAGGACACATCGACAAGGGCAGTTCCGGTGTTCAGTTCCGGCTCCAGATTCAATGCTCTGACAACCAGGCACTTTTTGACACCATGCAGATCCTGCGGAACGCGGCGGACATCGGCCACTTCGCTGCCGACCATCATTGCAGCCAGAGTTTTTGCATTCTCTTGCCGAGGATCGCATTCGGAAATAAGTTTGCCATGGCGCAGAATGGTCGCACGCTGGCAAAGACGCTTCACCTCATCAAGCCTGTGACTGATGTACAGAATGCTTTTGTGTTCAGAAGCCAGTTTTTCAAGCACCAGAAACAATTCGTCTGCTTCCTGGGGCGTGAGAACCGAGGTCGGTTCGTCCATGATGATGAGATCGGGTTCCTGAAGCAGGCACCTGACAATCTCCACCCTCTGTCGCTCGCCCACAGATAAATCGGCAATCGTCGCCGTTGGGTCCAGTGGAAGGCCGTAATCCGCAGAGACTGTCTTGATCCGTTGTCGCAAATTCTTGGCCTGAAGTGGCGGCAGCGCCAGAAGAATGTTTTCTTCAACGGTGAGTGCTTCAAACAGGGAAAAGTGCTGGAACACCATGCCAATGCCCAATTGCCGGGCCATTGCCGGGTTCTTGATGGAGACCTCAGCGCCCTTCCAGCTCAGCATCCCTTCATCCGGTCGCAGACTGCCATACAGCATTTTTACGAATGTGGATTTACCAGCGCCATTCTCTCCCAAAAGAGCATGGATTTCGCCGGGGAAAAGAGAAAGATCGATGTAATCATTCGCGGTTAATGATCCAAACCGCTTTACGATTCCTCTGGCCTGCAACAACGGTGTTGCAGTTTGCGATTGTTCATCTGTCAAGATCGTTCACCCCACTATCCAGAGGTGTATTAGGACGCGTTGCCTTACAAAAAACAAGTTCCGTTTTAGGAATCGCGTTGTTTTCCCATGAAAATCTGCGCTGAAACGGATACTGCAATTACACTTGGGTCCTTGTTCTCGATCCCGGGAACTCCGATGGGACAGTGAAAACTTCTGGCGAGTCGCTCGTCCAGACCGGCTTTGAGCAGCATCGATTCAAATCTGGCACGTTTGGTTTTGCTCCCAATCACACCGACAAATGAAAATTCTGCCTTCAACGCAGCTTCCAGAATCGATAAATCCTGCGCATGACTGTGCGTCAGGATGATGATCACCGTATCTTTGCTCAGATCAGGCAGAATGGTGCGTGGATCAGACAAAGCATGCATGCTGACCTTGTCTGGAACCAGAGCGGGAAACATATCGGCACGGCTGTCGATCCAGACGATCCGTACGGGCAGCAGTGACAAAGACCGCATCAATGCCTTTCCGACATGGCCCGCCCCGAAGATGGCAACTGGAACAGCATCAATCCCGAAGTGCTCTGACCCACCTGATTCGACAATCGTCCGGCACACATGATCACCGTCATCACGAGTCTTTATGGTCTCAAAGCTCCCGGCACGTTCGGCGTCAGCCAGACGGTTTGCCTCATCCAGTCGCTCCGGAGTCCAGACTTCATAGGTCAGTGAAACGTGACCACCGCAGCATTGTCCCAGATTGGGGCCGAGGGGTACCTGGCGCTGTTCAAAAACCTTTCCGGAACGGGCAAATTTCGCGGCGTTGCCGAGTGCCTCCCATTCCAGGGCGCCGCCACCTATGGTTCCAAAAAAATCACCATTGGTAAGCACGACCAATCCAGCACCCGCGCCGCGTGGCACAGACCCACGGGCTTCCTGCACCAGTACAAGAACGACCGATTGATTGTCTGACAGGCATTTGGCAAGCGGTTGCCACAGCTTCATTGGTGACACTTCATGGGTGTTATGACGGTTCCATGGATGCAATCGCGGAGAGGATTGCTTCCGGTGTCGCAGGCGCGTTCAATTGCGGCTTCACACCGGGCTTGATGCTGGCGACTGCCTGATAGATGGCACTGAAAACGGAAATGCCGTGCATCAAGGGCGGTTCACCAACAGCCTTTGAGCGGTAGATCGTGTCTTCCTGATTGCCAGCACTCTCATAAAGCTTGGTCACGAAATGTTCCGGCACATCAGACGCAGAGGGGATCTTGTAGGTCGAGGGTGCATGGGTGCGTAGACGACCCTGATCATCCCACACCAGTTCTTCGGTGGTCAGCCAACCCATGCCTTGCACAAAACCACCCTCGATCTGACCGATATCGACAGCCGGATTGAGCGATTTGCCAACATCATGCAGAAGATCAACTGCTGTCACCTTCATCTCGCCGGTCAGCGTGTCGATCAGAACTTCAGAACACGCTGCCCCATAGGCAAAATAGAAAAATGGCCGCCCTTTGATCTCATCGCGGTTCCAGGACACTTTTGGCGTGCGGTAGAACCCCGATGCTGACAGGGAAATGCGTTCCAGATGCATTTCCAGAGCCAGTTCGCCGAATGTCATGCTGCTGCCGCCAGCAGACACCTTGTTGTCGGCGAATATCACATCTTCCTCCTGCGCCTGAAAGCGCTCAGCGATGAAGGCACGCATACGCGCCTTGATCTGATCTGTGGCTGCTTTGGCTGCCATGCCATTCAAATCGGAGCCTGAAGATGCAGCGGTTGGACCCGTGTTGGGGACCTTATCCGTTACAGTAGCGGCAATCTTGACCTGATCGAGATCAATGCCGAATTCCTCAGCCACAACCTGAGCGACCTTGATGTAAAGCCCCTGCCCCATTTCGGTACCGGCATGGGTGAGATACACCGAGCCGTCGGTGTATACATGCACAAGTGCGCCAGCCTGATTAAGATGGTTCAGCGTAAAGGCAATGCCGAATTTGACAGGTGTCAGCGCTATGCCCTTCTTGAGGAAACGGCTGGTTTGGTTGAACAGGTCAATTTCCCCGCGCCTGCGGCGGTATTGACTGCTCTCTTCCAACTGGCTGACAACATTATCAATGATGTTGTCCTCAACCACCATTCCAAAGGGTGTCACATTCCGGTCGTCCTGGCCGTAGAAATTAGCTTTGCGTACGTCCAGCGGATCAAGTCCGGTCTCGATGGCAATATCGTCCATCATGCGTTCGGCAAACAACACGCCCTGAGGGCCGCCAAAGCCGCGAAATGCCGTGTTGGAAACAGTGTTGGTGCGCAGCCGGTGCGATTTGATCCGCACATCCGGATAGTAATAGGCGTTGTCGGAATGAAACATCGCACGGTCATTCACGCCTAGAGACAAATCTGCCGAATGCCCACACCGGGCTGCCAGAACGGTATCAACCGAAATCAGTCGGCCATCATCTTCAAAGCCCGCCTCGAAACTGACCTCGAAATCATGCCGCTTGCCGGTCATGATCATGTCATCATCACGGTCGAGACGCAGCTTGCAGGGTTTGCCGGTTACCTGTGCTGCCAGCGCTGCAATACCCGCCCATTGTGAGGCCTGGCTTTCCTTACCGCCAAAGCCACCGCCCATGCGTCTGGTTTCAACCGTCACTGCGTGCAGAGGAATATGCAAGATGTGAGAGACAACGTGCTGCACTTCGGTGGGATGCTGGGTTGAAGACAAGACCGTCATGTCGCCATCTTCACCCGGGATGGCCATCGCGATCTGGCCTTCGAGATAAAAATGTTCCTGACCGCCAATTGCCATGCCTGACGTCAGGCGATGCGGCGCATTTGCAATGGCGGCGTTGGGGTCACCGCGCAAGAACTGGTAAGATTCCAGAATCTCAGAGTCTGCCTTGAGGGCATCCGAAACCGATAGAATGGGCGCCGCGTCAGCCTCATAGTCGACAATTGCAAGCCGCGCAGCCTTGCGTGCTGCCAGGCGATTTGTGGCGACCACTGCAAACAGGGCCTGACCGTGAAACGTCACTTCATGTTCCGCAAAAACCGGATCATCGGCAATCCCGGCAGGACTGGTGTCGTTCTCCCCGCGTATATGCTCAACCGTCAAGACGGCCACCACACCGGGGGCCTGCTTGACAGGGTCCAGATCAAGGCTTTTGATCCGGCCACTTGCGATGTTGGCCATTCCTGGCACAACGTGCAAGGTTCCTGCGGGCTCCGGCACATCATCAATGTATCGGGCACGACCGCTGACATGTTTGATGCCGCTGTCATGCTTCGTGGCTTTATGGACCGTGGCTGTATGTTCAGTCATTCTGCAGCCTCCAGATCACCGGGCCGCGCTTGCGTTACCCTGGTTTCACCGCTGGACACACCGCCGATCTCCAACAATGCCTTGCGCAGCAGGTTTTGTGCTGCTGTCATCCGATAGGACGCGCTGGCCCGCATGTCGCTCATCGGCGCAAAATCTTCGCTCAAGGCAGCAATCGCGGGTGACCAGGCAGATTCATCTGTAATTGAAACATTTTGCAGCAATTGTTCTGCTCGATCTGCTCGTTTTGGCGTGCCTGCCATACCGCCATAAGCGACGCGCGCTGTTTCAATCGCACCGCCATTCAATGTGATTTTGAACGCAGCCATGACCGCAGAAATATCCTGATCAAAACGCTTGGAAATCTTGCTGCACCGCAAATGCTCGCCCGGCTTCAAGGTGGGAATCCGTATCGACGTCAACAGCTCGTCGACCTTGCGGTCCTGCTTGCCATATTCGATGAAGAATTCTTCTATCGGCATGCTCCGCTTGTTGCTGACGCTTTGCAACTCGATGGTGGCCTCCAGCACAATCAGCAATGGGGGCGTATCACCGATGGGCGACCCATTCGCAACGTTTCCGCCAATTGTCCCACTTGCACGCACCTGGCGTGAGCCAATGCGCGAAATCAATTCCTTGATATCCGGATCAAATTTTGCCAGATGCGACAGAGCGGCCTCATAGGTCACGCCTGCACCCAGGGTCAGAGCATCGCCGGTTTCAGAGATGTCAGAGAAGCCCAGAATGCGGCCCAGATAAAGAATTTTTGGAAGCTCATCCAGCCGTTTGGTCACCCACAGTCCAACATCCGTCGCGCCTGCGACAGGCGTGACATCAGGATGTTTAGCATACAGATCGAGCGCCTCTTTCAGCGTGGCTGGCGCTGCAAAGAAAGCCTCATCAGTGCCGGTAAACAATGATTTGGCCGGATCAATTGAACTTAATTCACTGGTCGGGTGCGCGAATGGAGCCTTCGACCCAAAACAGCTTTCCAGTGCTGCGTCGACAATCGGCCTGTAGCCAGTGCAGCGGCACAGATTGCCCGCAAGCCATGTGTTGACTGTCTCACGCGTTGCTGGATCTGTCTGATCTTCATGCAGGCAGAACAGCGACATCACGATACCCGGCGTGCAAAAGCCACATTGTGAGCCGTGAAGACGGGCCATCGCATCCTGCACCGGGTGCAACGTGTCGCCTTCTGCTGACAGATGATCAACGGTGATGATGTGTTTGCCATGGGCCATGCCGAGCAATTGAATGCAGGCATTGACCGGACGATAGGTCAACTCGCCCTTGTCCAATTCGCCGATAGCGACAGTGCATGCGCCGCAATCGCCTTCATTGCAGCCCTCTTTCGTACCTGTCAGGTTTTTCTTTTCCCGAATGAAATCCAGCAACGTATCTGTCGGACCAAAGTCATCCAGATTTATGGATTCATCATTGAGGCGAAAACTGAGTTCGTGCGGCATATCAACTCCCGCGATAAGTGGAATAACCGAACGGTGAAAGCAACAGGGGCACATGATGGTGTGGCCGCCCTGCGCTGTAGCGAAAACGGATATTGATGATGTCAAAGAATGGCGGTTCCTTGGGAAAAGACTTCAGATAGTCTTCCACGAAAAACCGGATTTCGTAAAACCCGTCTTCTGCGTCCTCGGCCGCTACCAATGGCTTGTCAGTGCGGCCATCGGCGTTCGTGACCCGCTCTGCCAAGCAGTTTTGGCCGTCTGCCGACCATAACTCGATCTTCAGGCCAGACACCGGAAGACCGGTGGCCGTGTCGAGCACATGTGTTGTCAATCCCGCCATAACTCTCTTTCAAACTTGGCCGGTCCTGCATGCAACGCGGCCATTTCTGGTTCAACCAACTCTACACTGTCAGAATGCTGGCACCTGTTGTGCGTCGCCCTTCCAGTGCTTCATGAGCCGCTCCTGCATCTTCCAGCGCAAATTCCTGATGAACCGGAATTGCGACGCGGCCTGATGATACGATGTTGAACAAATCATTGGCACTCTGCTCCAGGTCGTCGCGCTCTGCAATATAATTGAAGATCGTCGGGCGCGTTGCAAACAAAGATCCCTTCAATGCCAGATCAGCCAGATTAAAATTGGTGATGGGACCGGAGGACTGGCCAAATGAGACCCACATACCGAGTGGTTTCAGGCAATCAAGCGATCCTGGATAAGTATCTTGCCCAACAGAGTCATAAACAACATCCACCCCCTTCCCGCCTGTGATCTCCTGAACCCGTTCCACAAAGTCCTCGGTTCGGTAGTTGATGGTATGATGCGCGCCATGTGCCTTTGCCAATTCAGCCTTTTCAGCCGAGCCAACTGTTCCGATGATCGTTGCACCCAATGCCTTGGCCCACTGACAGGCAATCAAACCAACCCCGCCCGACGCTGCGTGGAATAAAATGGTATGGCCCTCAATCACTTTGAACGTGCGGCACAGGAGGAACTGGGCTGTGATACCCTTGACCATCATCGCAGCTGCCGTTTTGTCTGCAATGTCATCCGGCAACACAACCAGGCGATCTGCAGGCACAATCCGGCTTTCCGCGTAGGAACCGATGGGCCCGACATAGGCGACGCGATCTCCGACCTTGACCTCAGTCACATCCGGTCCGACCGCTTCGACAACCCCGGCCCCTTCATTGCCTGGAATGAAGGGCATCCCGGTTGGCGAGGGATAAAGTCCGGTGCGAAAATAGACATCGATGAAATTGACACCAATGGCGGTATGCCGGACCAACGCTTCGCCGTGCCTGGGATCGGCCAATTCGATGGTCTCATATTTGAGAACCTCGGGGCCTCCGGTTTCACGCACCACAATTGCCTTTGTCATCAAATCTCCTTCAACGTCATTTCGATTTCAGGGATGGTGCCAAAAAATAACCGAGAATGCAAAATGGAAGAAGCGTCATGAGACCATTTTGCAGTCCGATCCATTCAGAGACAAACCCGATCAGTGGCGGTCCGATAACGAACGCGGTAAAAGCGACCAGAAACACACTGGCCACATTGACTGCCGCCGGTCGGTCATCGCGCTCTGCCGCTGCTGTCACAGCAAGTGGAAACGCCATGGAGGCGCCCAACCCAACCAAACCCCAGGCCAGGATTGACCCGACAGCGGTTTCCGTCAGCCCCAACACAAGCAGCCCCAGACAAGCGATGACCGTGGTAATGCGTGCAAGCCTGACCGGGCCCAGCACCAAACGGAAATGATCGCCAAAAAAACGGCCAATGGCCATGGGAAGCGTGAAGGAAAAATAAGCCATGCCAATGAAGGTGGCATTGGCACCGACAACTTCCTTCATGTAAATGCCGCTCCAGTCAAATGCAGCCCCTTCAGACATCTGCAGGCCGACTGCGAAGACGGCCAGACCCAGCAATGCTTTGGTCGGCAAGGCGAATGTGGGTGATTGCCCGGCAGATGGCGGCGGCACCGGAATGGGCGTGCGCAACTGGATAATCAGAATTCCCGCAAGGCCGAAGATGGCAGAAATGATCATGACCTGATGCAGCGGTGAAATTCCGAATCCGGCACACAATGCACCCAGACCGGTTCCCGTCAGCGCGCCGAGGCTCCAAAACCCATGGCAGGAACTCATGATCGGTTTTGAAACCGATTTCTCGACACGGTCGGCGTCAACATTCATGCCGATCTCGACCAGGGCCAGCGACAGGCCGACCACAAACAAGGCGAAAAACAGCGCCATCATGGATGGTGCCGCAGGCGGCAGGAGCATGCAAACTGCTACAAGGGCGATGCCGATCAGAGAAGCTCGTCGCGTTCCCAACCGGTCCACTAAGCCGCCCGCCATCAAAAGCGATAAAAGAGTGCCCAATGGCAATCCCAACAAGCTCAACCCCAACTGGGCATGATCCAACGCCAGTGTTTCTTTCAGATCAGGAAATCTTGGGAAAATTGACGTCAGAACAACGGCTTCACAGAAGAACAAAGCTCTTATGTTCCATATGGCTGCGCGTTTTCCTGAAGGGGCAAGTTCAATTGTCATATCCATTGCCTTAACCCAAGCCGTGATTTGAATGAAGCCATTTTTTGACCATTTGGCATCAGAAGAAAGGTTTAAAACTGCGGTACTTCCGCAACTGAAGCAAAACTTGGAAACATCAACCGCAGGCATATCGCCAGACAATGCCAAATGCCCTATATAGAAAAGAAGAATATTCACACAGCACAGCGCACACAGTCGCCCCGGATCAATCGAGTCTCATGGATAAGCCAGACAATAACAACCTACACACACAGGCCGTGATCATCGGTGGCGGTCCGGTTGGCTGGATGTCAGCGCTGGCACTGGCTCGGGCTGGACTGGATACCGTTCTGGTTGCTCTTGACGAACCGCTTCAAGACCACCGCACTGTCGCCCTGATGCAGGGATCATTGGCCTTTCTGGACGAACTTGGTGTTGATACGGCTGGCATCAGCGATGCCACGCCTTTGGAGACCATGCAGCTTATCGATGGAACGTCCAGGCTGATCCGCGCGCCGGAAGTCAAATTTGAGGCAAGCGAAATCGGACACTCCTGTTTTGCGCTCAATGTGCCGGTCGCCAATCTTGTCAAAAAGATTCAGGACACGGCGTCAAACCACTCTAATCTTGTGCATAAATCAGGGTTGGCTGAGGACATTTCCCTGACCGATGGTGTGTCCGTAACGCTGGACAATAACGACATCATCACTGCTGATTTTGTGATTGGCGCTGATGGACGCGGGTCCAGGGTTCGTGAAGCTGCCGGTATCGCAGTTCGGCAATGGAGCTATCCGCAAACCGCACTTGTGACACACTTCCACCATGACCAGCCCCACCAGAATATTTCCACCGAATTCCACACAGAATCCGGCCCCTTCACACTGGTGCCGCTTCAGGGGAACCGGTCCAGTCTTGTCTGTGTCGTGCCACCGGACGAAGCCGAGCGTCTGATGTCGGCAAGTGAGTCCGAGTTAATCCGCTATATAGAAAAGCGCGGCCGACACCTGTTGGGCCGCATCAGCCAACTGGGTCCGCGCCAGTGTTTCCCGATATCCTCGCAGATTGCTGAAACCATGGCCAAGCATACGGCCTTTCTGGTTGGCGAAAGTGGTCATGCCTTTCCGCCGATTGGTGCGCAGGGCCTGAATCTCGGACTTCGGGATGTGCAGGATCTGGCCCGACAATTTTCACTCATGCACCACGCACCAATCCCTGAAATTGCAGCCAGATACAGCGAAAAACGCAAGTTGGATGTCAATAGCCGCACCTTTGGTGTTGATCTGCTGAACCGATCCTTGCTGACCGGTTTCTTGCCTGTTCAGCTTGCCAGAGGTCTTGGCCTGTTTGCCGCAAAATCAATTGCCCCATTGCGTCGCACATTGATGCGCCAGGGGATCGGTGCCTACTCCAGCTAACATTTCTCCAACCTCCTGTTCCTTTCGTGAAAGTTATCCATGACCTCACCTTTGCTTGTTTTTGATCTCGACGGCACTCTGCTGGAAACCGCACCCGACCTTGTCGGCACCTTGAATGAAATCCTCGGCGGAGAAGGACTGCAGCCAATCCCGCTGGCGATCGCGAAAACCTATATCGGGCAAGGTGCAAAAATGATGATCGAAAATGGGTTCGCTGCGAATGAGCGGCCCATTGGAGCGGACAGGCTGGATGCCCTCATGCCGGTGTTCCTCGAGAAATATGAAGCCCGAATTGCCCGGGAAACACATGCTTTTCCGGGACTTCTGGATGCGCTGGATCGGTTGCAGCAAGAAGGTTGGAATTTTGCGGTTTGTACCAACAAGCATGAACGCCTGGCGCGACTGTTGCTTGAAGAACTTGATCTCACCAACCGGTTTGTGACGATCACCGGCGGAGACACATTTGCCCATAAGAAACCACATCCAGACCATCTGCTGAAAACAGTCGCGCTTGCCGGTTCGACGGCGGAGCAGTCAATTATGGTTGGAGACAGTCGCAGCGACATTGATGCAGCGAAGGCTGCGTCTATTCCAGTCATTGCCGTTGATTTCGGCTATACGCCAGTGCCGGTCAGTGAACTTGGTCCAGATGTGGTGATTTCACATTTTGATCAGATACATGATGCGATCCGGTCCATTTCAGGCCGCTGATACGCACATCTCCGCATAATCTAATGATTTGAATAGCCGGTCGGGTTGCGTTGTTGCCAGTTCCATGAGTCCTGGCACATTTGGGTCAGATCGCGTTGCGCTTCAAACCCCAGTAACTCTTTGGCCTTTGACGGATCGGCAAAGCTGGTCCCGACATCGCCGGGGCGGCGTGCTATGATTTCAAACGGGATGGATTGGCCTGATGTTTGCTCAAACGCCTTGATGATTTCCAGAACGCTGCTGCCCTGCCCGGTTCCAAGATTTACCGCAAACAGGCCTTGTGACTGCAAACAGGCCTGCAATGCAGCGACATGGCCTTCGGCCAGATCCATCACATGGATATAATCGCGGACGCCTGTTCCATCCGGTGTGTTGTAATCATTGCCGAACACCTGCAGTTTTTCACGTCGCCCAATGGCCACCTGAGAGACATAGGGAAACAGATTATCGGGGATTCCCTGAGGGTCTTCGCCGATTTCACCGCTCTTATGCGCACCAACCGGGTTGAAATAGCGCAGCACACCAATACCCCAATCCGGTTCTGCAGCCGCAAGATCATGCAATATCTGTTCAACCATTGCCTTTGAGTGGCCATACGGATTGGTTGGTTGTACCCGCGCAGTTTCCGAAATCGGCATTTGTTCCGCGCCGCCATAGACCGTGGCAGAGGAGGAAAAAATCAACCGTGTGATTCCGCCTTCATTTAGTGATTGCAGCAAGGACAGGCTTCCGGTGACATTCTGCCGGTAGGTTTCCAAAGGTTCTGAAACCGATCTGCCCACAGCTTTCACTCCGGCAAAATGAATCGCAGCGGCAAATTCATGGTTCCGCAGAACCTGTCGCATTGCATCCTCATCAGCAATGTCACATTCGTGCAATTGAGGTCGAATGCCGGTGATTGCTTCTATTCGTGCAATTGCAAGCGGATGGCTGTTGCTGAAATTATCCACGATGACAGGTGTAAACCCTGCCTGAATCAGGGCCACACAGGTATGGGACCCAATATAACCCGCACCGCCGGTAACCAGAATTTGTGCTGTTTCGGAAGACATCAGTCTTACGTCGCCTGTTTGGGGCGAACGGATGCGTCTTCCGATTTTTCGGCATCCGGTTGACGGATGTGATGTTTTCCCAAAACCGTCTTGTAAAGCTGCAAGGTCTGGTCAGCCATGGTTTTGACACTATGTCGCGCATTGACCATTTCGCGGCCGGCATCTCCAAGACGCTGTCGCGTATCCGCATTCGAAAGCTTGAGGATAGCATCCACGGCACTTTCCGGATTGCCAAGAGGATAGAGAAAACCGTTCTCGCCGTCGTTGACGACATCCCGGTTGCCAACGACCTGGCTTGCAACAATCGGCAGGCCCTCGGACATAGCTTCCAGCAATGCCAGTGGCATTCCTTCCCAAGTCGCAGTTGAGATCAACATATCCGAACGCCGGTAAATGCGCCGTACGTCCGAGACGGCTCCGGTCATAGTGACAAAGCCATCAAGCGATCGGTCTGCGAGTTTCCGTTCAAAGGCGTCCTTGCCCTGCCCCACACCCAATACGGTGAGATGGAAACCGTTGGGAATGTCTCGCTGAGATAAAATATCAACAATTTCCAGCAACTCATCGGGGTTCTTTTGTGCATCAAATCTGGAAACAGTGACCAGGTTGAGTGGCTTGCCATCCACATCAACATGGTGCCGCCGCAGACCGTTCGGAACGCCGTTGGGAATGACCGTCAACTGATGCGCCTTGGCGACATGCTGAGCAACGGTCTCGATTTTTTCACCCTCCGACACGCAGATGCATGCATCCGTGACCTTGCCGAGGATCAAATCCAACCAGATATTGTGGTCCAAATACCAATGCTTATCTTTGGCGTCGGGACTCATTCCGTGTTGTGTGTGAACAACCTGTCGTCCGGTCAACAGCGCGATTAACCGTCCATATACACCACCGCCTTTTCCATGAGAGTGGATCAGATCGATTTTGTTGTCCCGGACGGCACGCGCCATTCTTCTGAAAGCTGAAATTTGCAATCGGCGATGAGGAATTTCAACCATCCGGTCCTGACCCAAAAGGGTTGCCAGACGTTGATAATAGGGCCGATCATGCGGGCATACGATGTAGAACTCAACCTGGTCCTGCAAGGCTTTTACAAGCTGAAGCACGTGTTCAGGTGCGCCACCGGTATCGGCACGTACGATACTTATCATAACACGCGGCAATGATTTTATTTCGGCCATTTTTGAATCCCGTTACTATAGGGATCAAATACGCTGTTTCTGTCTAATATTTTCTTAAAGCCAGCGCAGGGTATTCAAAGGATTATCCCACCTGCGCTTTACGATTTGTTCATACATAGTGAGATTTGACAAGAAAAGACCATATTTACGCTGTTTTCCGAACACTATGTGGCCAAAATACCATTGCCAGTTTTTTTACGGATCAGCATTATGTTGCTTGGGATTCGCGGTCGGCTCACGGTTGCGGCAAACTTTTTGGAGCACACATAATGTTTTTGAAACGGCTATTCTTGGCTGTTGCACTGGTCCTGACAGGCAGTGCAGTTGCCCCCTTCGGTGATGGCGGCGCGGAAGCGCGGCAAGTCTTTGACCCTTCTTCACGCACATGGCGCGAAATTGGACCAACTGCAAAATATGGCAAGTCCAAGATCAAACGGAAAATGATCCGCTACGACACCAAGCAGAAGCCCGGCACCATTGTCGTCAATACCAAAGAGCGTCGCCTGTATCACGTCCAGGGTAATGGCAAAGCCATGCGCTACGGCATCGGCGTTGGTCGGGATGGGTTCCAATGGTCCGGAACTCATCGTGTGTCCCGCAAAGCTGAGTGGCCGGGTTGGACACCACCTGCTGCCATGCGCAAACGTCAGCCGGGCCTTCCAGCCTATATGCCGGGCGGAATCAGCAATCCACTGGGTGCCCGCGCACTTTACATCGGCAGCACGATTTACCGCATTCACGGCTCCAATGAGCCTTGGTCAATTGGTCAGGCGGTTTCTTCCGGCTGTATCAGAATGACAAACCAGGATGTCGAACATCTCTACGAGCGCGTACGTGTTGGCGCAAAGGTGATTGTTGTTCGCTGATTTTCGAATTGGCAATTGACTGAAAAAACCGGCTCTTGCAGCCGGTTTTTTTATACCGAAAATGCCTCTAAGGCGTACGTTTCAGGCCTTTTTCTTCCAGTTCAGCCAGATAGGCCTTCCATAAGTCTTCTTTCTGCGCACCCATTTCATTGAAATAAGCCCATGAGAAGAGACCGGTATTGTGCATGTCATCAAAACTGATGCGAACTGCATAATTGCCAACAGGGTCTATCTTCATGATCTCGACATTCTGTTTGCCCGCAACCGTCTGCTTCTGTTCGCGTGAATGGCCCTGCACCTCCGCACTTGGTGAATGAACCCGCAGAAACTCTGCCGTAAATGACACTGGTTCTTGGTTTTCAAACACAAGCGTCAAGCTTTTCTTGTCGCGGCTGACCCGAATTTCCTTAGGCCAGGAAACCTCTTCAGACATTGGGGTATCCTTCTGTTGTTCTGTGCATCGATAATTCCATGCACCGAGAATAAAAAGCGCGCTTTGTCATCGTAGCGGTTGTCACTCAGCTACTTTCGCTACACATAGGTATGTGTGTAAAGTCACCAAAGACAAGCGTAATAGCGCAGATACCGGGAGAACAGCATGAGCCAGTCAGGCGAGTCCGCAGCAAAGACAGCGCAAATGATCGATCCTTTTGGCCGAACCGTGTCCTATCTGCGCGTGTCCGTCACTGATCGCTGTGACTTTCGCTGTGTCTACTGCATGGCGGAAGACATGACTTTTTTGCCAAAACAGGACGTCCTGTCACTGGAAGAGCTAGATCGATTGTGTTCGGCCTTCGTGGCAAAAGGGGTCCGAAAGCTGCGTTTGACCGGCGGAGAACCGCTGGTTCGCAAGAACATCATGCAATTGTTCCGTTCGTTGGGTCGGCATCTTGAAAGCGGGGCGCTTGAAGAACTTACCGTTACCACCAACGGATCTCAATTGGCACGCCATGCCGCAGAACTTGCTGATTGCGGGGTCAAACGTATCAATGTGTCGATCGACACTCTGGACCACGACAAGTTCAAGGCGATTACGCGTTGGGGGGATCTGGGCCGTGTGATGGAAGGGCTTCAGGCCGCGCAGAAGGCCGGACTTGCAGTCAAGATAAATGCGGTTGCGCTGAAAGGCGTCAATGAGCATGAAATCGAAGACATGATGAAATGGGCTCATGGCGAAGGCATGGATATCACCTTCATCGAAACCATGCCCCTGGGCGAGATCAGTGAAGATCGGACTGACCAGTATTTGCCGCTGTCTCTTGTGCGCGAACGATTGCAGGAGCGGTATACATTAACTGACATTCCCTACAAAACGGGTGGTCCGGCGCGTTATGTTGAAGTTGCCGAGACTGGCGGTCGTCTGGGTTTCATCACACCGCTGACTCATAATTTTTGTGAAAGCTGCAACCGGGTGCGTGTGACCTGCACAGGAACCTTGTTCATGTGTCTTGGACAGGATGACGCCGCAGATCTTCGCGCACCGTTGCGCGCATCAGAAAGTGACGACTTGCTGAGCGCTGCCATTGATGAGGCAATCACGCGAAAGCCAAAAGGACACGATTTTGTGATTGAGCGTCAAAGCAGCAGGCCAGCGGTTTCGCGACATATGAGTGTCACGGGCGGCTAGCTTCAGCAGCCAAGGCCTTTACAGTCACAAGCTGAATCTGCGAAGATTGCAATTCTGCGAATAACAGGCAGAAACAGACTCACCTGCGCCGATCTTGCGCCTAAAAGAAATCGTTTAGTTCATATAATGGATATCCAATCAGGAAGCGGGCCGCTGCCAACCCGCCAGCTTGCCCCAACGCCTCCGCTCATCATACTTGTCATTATCGCCATGCTGGGGCCACTGGCCCTCAACATCTTTCTGCCATCGATGTTGGGCATTCAGGCCCATTTTCAGACAAGTTTTTCGGCCGTCCAGCTGGGTCTGTCATTGTTTCTGGTCTCACTTGCCGTCGCCCAACTGGTTCTTGGAACCATGTCCGACAGATTCGGCAGACGCCCGGTCCTGCTGGCTGGAACGGGCCTGTTTCTGTTCGGCACACTGGTCTGTCTGTTTGCGCCAGCGATTGAGTATTTTCTGATAGGTCGCGTGATACAGGGGTTTGGCGGCTCCGCCGGATTGATTTTGGGTCGAGCCATTCTGCGTGACATGTATGACCGTGATCAAGCCGCCAGCATGATTGGTTATGTGACGATGGGCATGGCCGTCGCGCCGATGATCGGGCCGGCAATTGCGGGGTATCTGGACAAGTATTTCGGCTGGCAAAGCAGCTTCTGGCTGCTCCTGGTGTTTGCGATCGGCGTTCTGACCGCATCCTATCTGAAAGTCACGGAAACCAACAAGAATCCAATTCCCTCAATCGACTTCAAAAGTCTCTACCAATCCTATCATGATCTGATGCAAATCAGGATTTTCTGGTTTTATACGGGCCTTTCAAGCTGCACAACGGGCATGTTTTTTGCCTTCCTTGGCGGAGCGCCCTTCATCAGTGAAAAGGTTCTTGGTCTGACACCAGACGTCTACGGTCTTTATTTTGTTTTGGTGGCGCTCGGGTACAGTCTTGGCAATTTCCTGTCCGGGCGATTTGCGGCAAGGATCGGCGTGTTCCGCATGATCATGGCTGGAAATATATTGGCGATGTCAGCCGTTTGCATCATGGCCATCCTGTTTCTGACGTTCGAAGCAAGCGCGCCACTGTTGTTTGGTCCAATGCTGATACTGGGCCTGGCGAACGGCCTTGTTCTGCCAAGCGCCGTGGCTGGAGCCGTAAGCGTAAATCCAAGGCTTGCCGGATCGGCCTCAGGCCTGATGGGCAGTGTGCAAATGCTGGTTGGTGCGATCCTGAGCTATCTGATGGGCATCATACTGCCACTGGCAGCGGTTCCAACGGTCTGGCCACTGATTGTGGCCATGTTCATAGCGGTTTGCATTTCGTTCGGTTTCGTCAATATGCTCAAAACAGCAGAGACATAGTCAGCATTTTCTGTTGGGCTGCCTCAGCCTTATCCGGCGCTGTCACCAATATGTTGCTCATTACGCTTTTGTGCCAGAAGCACCTGTTTGTGCCGTTCTTCTGCGCGTTTGTGTTCTGACTCGCTACGGCTGTCCTTGCAATGGTGGCAATGAACGCCCGCGCGGTATTCTGCCCGCTCCAGATCCGCCTCTGACAAAGGCATACGGCAACCGAAGCACAGGACATGCGGCCCCTCGGTCAGACCGTGCTGGACCGAGACACGTTGATCAAACACAAAACAATCGCCATGCCACAGGCTTTGGTCTTCAGGAACTTCTTCAAGATATTTCAAGATCCCCCCCTGGAGATGATAGACCTCATCAAAACCCTGCTGCTTCATGAAAGCAGTGGCCTTTTCGCAGCGGATTCCGCCCGTACAGAACATGGCGACCTTTGGCTTGTCTATCGCATCCCGGTTTGCCTCAACCCACGCAGGAAAATCTCGGAAAGATTTGGTCTTGGGGTCGACAGCGCCATCAAATGTGCCGATCGCCACTTCGTAGTCATTGCGGGTATCAATCACGATGGTATCAGGATCTGAAATCAATGCGTTCCACGCCTGTGGTGGCACGTAAGTGCCCACGCTTTTCAACGGGTCAACGCCGTCGATGCCCATTGTCACGATCTCTTTCTTGAGCCGCACCTTCATGCGATAGAATGGCATATCGCCGGAGCGGCTTTCCTTGTGCTCCAATTCGGTGAACTCAGGGAACTTCCGCAGGCCCTGCAGGCAGTCGTGTATATCCTGTTCCGTGCCAGCAATGGTTCCATTTATGCCTTCTGTTGCCAGCAGCAGCGATCCCTTGATGCGCAATTGATCGCAAAGCTGCTTGATAGGCTCTTGCAACGCCGCCGGGTCTTCAACCGTTGTGAAGCGATACAGAGCAGCAACCAGAAAACCTTTATTCTCAGTCGTTTGATTCATTTTCTTCGTCATCTGATTCAAATATGATTTTGGGTGCTGGCTTCGCGTCTTTTGCCTTGCTGCCATCAAGCCGCTGCCAGATGGTTTCGGCCATACGCTTATAAAGCTTGGCGTGCACACCATCCGGTTCGCTCACCACAACGGGCTCTCCCGCATCGGACTTTTCCCGGATCGTGATATGCAATGGCACTGCGCCCAGAAAACGCACGCCCAATTTGGTTGCTTCTTTTTCAGCGCCGCCGTGACCGAAAATATCAGTCCTGTGGCCGCATTTCGGGCACATATGGTAGCTCATATTTTCCACAATTCCCAAAATGGGAACGTTGGTCTTCTTGAACATGTTAAGGCCCTTACGGGCATCAATCAGCGCCAGATCCTGTGGCGTCGAAACAATCACTGCACCAGCCAGCGGAACCTGTTGCGCCATCGTCAATTGCGCGTCGCCCGTGCCAGGTGGCATATCCACCACAAGCACATCGAGTTCGCCCCAAGCAACCTCCTTCATCATCTGATTGAGCGCGGAGATCACCATGGGTCCGCGCCAGATCATTGGTGTTTCTTCATCAACAAGAAAACCAATGGACATCACCTTGAGCCCAAAACCATCCATCGGCTGAAGGATCTTGCCGTCGGCATCCACAGGCTGTGGCTTGCCCTTGATACCCAAGAGACGCGGCATTGACGGTCCGTAAATATCGGCATCCAAAATACCAACCTTCAGGCCCAAATCCTGCAGGCCCAATGCCAGATTGACGGAGGTGGTGGATTTGCCAACGCCCCCCTTTCCGGATGCAACAGCGATGATGTGCTTGATACCCGGAATGCCTTGCGGCTGTGAGGACTGTTGCGCAGTTGCGGTTGGACGCTGCTGTTGTGGCTTGCCCGCAGGATTCTGCATCGCTGGTTTGGGCGGTGCTGTTTCCAGACTTTGACTGGCTTCCTTTTCAGCCGTCAGCGCGACCAAAACATCCTTGACACCGTCAATATCCCGGACGACCTGCTCGGCGGCCTGGCGAAGTGGTTCCAATTCCTGTGCCCGCTCTGCTGGAACGGTAATCGAGAATATGACCTTCTCTTCACCAATGAAAATATCCGATATCAGCCCCAGCGAGACGATATCGCCTTCCAGATCAGGACCTTTTACGCGGCTAAGCTGTTCTAAAATATGTTCTTTTGTTACAGTCATAGGTGTGCTTTGTCTGTGCTATTGGAGTGGCACGATGCCGTGCGTCAAGACCTTATGCGGGGAAGTTGTAACACGGTCAACATTGCTTTTATTCAAGGCGTTGTCGGCAACCCTGGATCAACAGCTTGTGATCACCGTCATTGGACTGAACTTTTAATCCGACTTCTCAGCACCCGCGACCAGTGTTTGTCATAAACAAATATCCATTGACCTGGAAACCGGATGAAGAATTGCTCCAGCGCGCTCAGCCATTTCTGGGTGGTGGCGAGCACATCGGATGCAACAATTGGCTCGCCCAAATGCAATATGATGTCAGTTTTGGTCTGCTCTACCATCACCGGCAAAATGGGCACCTTGCATTTTGCAGCAAAGCGGGCTGGCCAGCCCGGAACACCAACGGGCACACCAAATGCGATGGCCCGGACATTGTCGCGTTCCTTCGAGATCGGCTCGTCTTCCGGCGGTGGCTGTTTTATTCGATCAACCGTTCCAATCACCAGTTTACCGTTGCGCAGAGCCTTCAGCACGGTGCGGGCAACGATGGCTTCATTATTTCGACGCACATCCAGAACCTCACATCCCATATTAGCAAAATATCGCCTTTGCGCCTGTGCACGAGAGTCCTTTTTGGGCTCTCGGATCAACATCAGAACATCGTATCTTGCAGCCAGCCCGCGCACCATCAAAAGTGCGCCGTGGCAATGTGGCAGCGCCAGCAAAGCGCCGCCGTGCTGCTTGATGATATCGTCCAGTCGATCCTGTTGAGGAATCCTGAGCAATCTGTCTATTGCCTGGGTATTGCCATTGCTGAGCATCTCGATGCGCTGGGCAAACAACAACACGCCTGCGACAAAGTCGCGGTATATGATCTTGGGTGTTGCGTGTCCGACAGCTGCCTGCAGCGCAATTGCGGTTTTTCGCATATGGCTGGCTGGAACATAATAAATCAGCCAGAATGCTCCGCGCAGAATGCCATATCCCACATTTTGTACGGGCGTTGATTGTCGCGAAAGCCAGTTCGAAACAGCGTAAGCCTTATCTGCGGTGTGGTCCTTGAACCGGGTAAAACTAAATCTCATAAATCCCAACACAGCATTACAGCTAACAGCCGAGCTATCCCGAATTCGGGTTACTCTTGTCTTGTGATCGTCTAGCACAAGTTCTTAGCCAGAAAAGAAATCGATTCCAAAAATCAGAACAATCAACGGAATTGGTGCAACGGCAATCAAGATGGTCACGAAGAATGCAGGCAGCGTGTAAAGCTTGCTGATTCCTGCAACCAGCACAATGCCGCCCCCGCCTCCTATGAGAGAATTGCCGGGAATGTTCAATGCAATTGCCAGTGCGAGGTGACGGTGCTTCAGCAAAAATGGCACGAAACGGTTTGGTGTTTTTGAAATCAGAAATTCCAGCCGCTCGGGCGGTGTCAGCGGCTCCACCAGATCAAGCATGCGCTGCATGCGGGTAAAACCGAGCCATTTCAAACAGTTTGTGAGTATCTGAACCGGCAAAAACCGACCGATCAGAAAGCTGAGGCTCAAGCCCAGAACGGTTGAAAGATAAACGATCACCGCAGTTTTGGGACCTGCCATAATCATCATTGCTATGCCAATTTCAGCCCCCGGCACAAAAGGCACAGCAAGCACCAGCGCATAAAGCAGCCCGCTGATCAGCACTGCAGGCCGCAGCAAGCTTGGCTCTCCTGCCGGAAACTTGATTTCCACGATGCTGGTCATCCATCCAGAAACCAGATTGCCGACGACAAGCAGCAACCCGATACAGGCAATCTGGATCAATAGTCTGACTGGGGAAAAGCGGCTGGCAGACCCGCCTGTCCCGCTTTTAACATGCTGCCGCTTTTCCGCTTTACTCAAGTTAGGCGCCAATCCATGTCTTTTGGGGGCGTTGCATTTCAGGACGGTTCGAGATTGTCCAACACGCCAACGCATCCAGAGCCTATACGAATTCCGATAAATGCGATGCAAGCAAATTTCAGATAACTGGCGCGTGACAGGACGCTACGGCAAAATACCGCGATCTTATTCTTGTATAAGACTTGAAATGTGCCTCTCCTTGGACAAGACTGTAGCTGATCAAAAAAATAGATCATGGGAGAAACAAATGACGAAAAAAACAATTATCGGGGCCATTTTGGCCACCGCATTAGCAACAACGCTTGCAACCGCTCAAGATTACCCAACCAAATCAGTCGACTACATCATCCCGTTTGGCCCTGGTGGCGAATCGGATGTGACGGCGCGTTTTCAGCAGTCTTACTTCAAAGACAAGTTTGGCCAGGATCTTGTGGTTTCCTACAAGCCAGGTGGCGGTGGTGCTGTCGGTTGGTCCCAACTGAATGGCATGGCTGGCGACGGTCATACAATCATGGGCATCAATCTGCCCCATATCATTGTGAAGCCAGAGCAAGGTGATGTTGGGTTCAAAACCGACGACATCACTGCAATCTACATGTTTCACTACACACCTGATGCTATTGTCGTGAATGCTGAAAGTGACTTTCAGTCACTGCAGGATTTGATTGACTATGCGAAGGCAAATCCAAGAAAAACGACCTTTTCCGGTTCTGGCAAGGGGACAGCAAACCATCTTGCGCAAGTCATTTTCGATGGTTTGGCAGACATCAACACAACCTATGTGTCGTTCCAGGGAACTGGTGCTGCTGTGACTGCACTGCTCGGCGACCAGGTTGTGGCCGAATGGGGCTATACAACTGTTGGCGCAACCCAGGGCGACAAGGTCCGCATGCTTGCTGTCGCCATGGAAGAACGCCACCCGGCTTTCCCTGATGTGCCGACCTTCCGTGAACTCGGATTCGACATGGTTTCGGGCGCCTATCGTGGCATCGCGGTTCCGAAGTCAACGCCGGAAGACGTGCGTATGAAACTCTCCGACATGATCCGCGAAATCAACGCTGATCCGGCTTTCCGGAAGCAGATGCTGGATGGTGGTTTCGCCCTGTCAGAAGTTGGATATGGCGAAGAAATGGATGCCTTCATGGCTGCCAAATCCAAAGAATATATTGCTGCCGCGAAAAGCGCCGGCGTTATTGACTAAACTGAATGCGTGCGGCCGCAGCGGTCGCACGCACTCCAGTCCTTCTGACACCACCTTTTCCAGAGAGATACGATGCTTGAACACCTGATGTCGGCATTTTCGCCCTTGAACATCTTTCTGGCGCTTTTGGGCGTGGCTGCCGGTACCATCATCGGTTCCATTCCCGGGCTGACAGCAACCATGGCAGTTGCTGTTCTTGTACCAATCACATTTTCCATGCAGCCGGATTCAGCCCTTATTCTAATGGGTGCGATCTACACCGGAGCGATCTATGGCGGTGCTTATGCTGCGATCCTGCTCAACACACCGGGAACACCCTCGGCGATTGCCACCACGTTTGATGGTTATCCAATGGCAAAGCGCGGTGACGGCGATCTGGCGATTTCTCTGGCCTGCCTTGCCAGCGTTTTTGGTGGCCTTGTCGGCGCCCTGGCACTGCTGCTTCTGGCGCCTCCGCTGGCCGATGCGGCCCTTGCTTTCGGACCGGTTGAGTATTTCTGGCTGGCCGTCTTTGGACTGTCGCTGATCGCGGCCCTGTCTGAGGGAGAGTTTCTGAAAGGGGTCATTGCGGCCTGTTTTGGGTTGCTGCTTGCCATGATCGGCATTTCTGAAACCAGTGCCGAGGTGCGGTTCACATTTGGGTCAAACACGTTGCTGGGCGGCATTGAAGTCGTCTCTGCCTTGATCGGCCTGTATTGCATACCGGTGCTGATTGACCTTGTCGCAACGCCCGACAGGCATTTGAATCCCGCTGAAACTCAGCGCGGGTTCAGACTGGTGGAAGCTGTCGCGACCATGCTCAAGAACAAATGGAATGTGCTGCGCAGTTCGCTTATCGGCACTTTTGTCGGAGCATTGCCTGGCGCTGGTGGATCGATTGCGGGCCTCGTCGCCTATTCTGAAGCCCGAAGATCATCAAAGACACCTGCCGATTATGGCAAAGGCGAACCGGGCGGCGTCATCGCAACGGAATCTGCCAACAATGCCACCGTTGGCGGCGGCTTCATACCGACACTCGTGCTGGGCATTCCGGGAACGCCTCCGGATGCGGTGATCCTTGGCGCCTTGCTGGTGCAGGGCGTGCGCACTGGGCCAACCCTGTTTTCAGATGGCGCAAATATTGTCTACACCTTTATTTTCGGCCTGCTGCTGGCAACAATCCTGATGCTCCCTGTTGGCTTACTTATTGGGCGTTTCGCATATGGTGCGATCGTGCGTGCTCCAAAATCTGCATTGGTTCCGATTGTGGCCTTCATGACAGTTATCGGATCCTTTGCCATTCGCAACAGCCTGTCTGATGTAGGGATCATGATCGTTCTGGGCATCATTGGCTGGATCGCTTCAAAGCGCGGATTTTCGGTATCTCCAATTGTACTTGGTCTCATTCTGGGCCGGATTGCGGAACAGGGATTTGTGCAAGGCTGGACAATTGGAGACGCGCTTGGAGATTTGTGGGGTCAGTTCTTTGGACGCCCCCTGTCTCTCATCATCATTGCGATGACACTTTTGACTTTCATCTATCCATTCATGCCACAACTCAAAGCACTCGTTTCAAAATCCGCTGCAGGTGAAAAACGACAATCGGTTCGCGCGTCTGGTGGAGCGGTCGCCAGAGATGTCATTTCCTTCGGCGTTTTCGGATTGGTGGCCGCTGTCGCCATCTACCAGTCCGGATCACTCAATGCTGAAGCAGCTGTGTTTCCGCGAACGATCGCCATTGGAATGGTCGTGTTCATAGCGATTGCGTTTATACGGCTCATACTGACCCGGGATGTGAAGGAATTGCCAAGTCCCGGTTCAGTCACGCGCCGCGTTTCCGTGCCGGTGATCATGATGGCTGCCGTTCTGCTGATACCGGTTCTGGGTTTCGGCCTCGCCGGTGCCCTGATGGGGCTGGCGCTCATTGCAGCAGCCCAGTATGAACGCCTGAAAGCAAAACCCATGCTGATACTTGCTGTCAGCGTGGTGGTGGTGATTTTTCTGTTCAGCTTTGGATTCAAGGATATTCTTGGTGTGCCATTGCCAGGCGGTATGTTCTAAAATCGCCTCGGCATTGCGAAATAGCTCAGTCGAAATCGACCTCAACCTCGACTGCATAGTCGAGGCTGCCCAGCTTTGCCAATTGCCTGACACGGTTTGACAGACGGGGGCCCATCAAGTCTTGAAGATCGGTCGGAAGCGTCAGCAACAGGCCGTCTTCTTCCTTCGTCAGCTTCACCCGGTCCATGACGCCAGGCATCCCCGCTGATACAAGCATGGCAACGCGAATTGAGAGCGCCAAAGCGCGGGCGCGCAGATCATGGCGCTCGCCAGCCATCTCTTTCAGCTTTGGACTGAGTTCATTGCTGCTGCTGCCAGAATGGCGATAAAAGTTGGAGAGCGCCAGATAAGCGCGCCCGGGATGATCAATACCAACAAAGGCAGCGTGTGCGACAATGTTGAGGCTTTGCTCTCCCCGATAATCGGGGTGCGCGCGCCAACCAATGTCTGCCAACAGGCAGGCCGCTATCCGCAGACGGGTTTCATCTGCAGTTTCATCCAGTCCCAGAACTTCAAAAACGGTCTCCGACCATGCACAGAGTTCTTCGGCGTGTTCAGGTGAACGGGCGCGCAAGACAGCCAATTCGCGGGAGGCCGAGATCAATGGATCACGACTCTGCTCGGCGGCATCCAGCATCTGATAGAGATGCCCTTCCCGCACACCAATGGCAGAGAACGCCACTTCTTTCGCCTGAGTTAGTTTCAGGGTCTGAGCCAGCAACATAGCACCATAGGGCAGCAAGGGGCGGCGTGCTCTTGACACAAAACCTATGCCATCCAGATCCTGACTATCCGTTTTTATGACGTCCTCACAAAAGGCAATCATATCGGCTGCGGACACACGAAAATCATGCATGACAAGAAGTGGGTAGTCGATATGATGCATATAGAGGCGTCCAATAGCCCGCCATGTGCCGCCAACAGCGTAGAAGATGCGACCCACGCCCTGGGCCAGCAAACTTGCCTCGGACAGGCGCTGTTTGGTCAGTTTCGCGGCCACAGCAACGTCATCATGCGCATCGGTCTGCAGCCGCAGCCCGCCCAATGGCAGGGTGATTCCAGAGCCGATATTTGTGCCCTTCACATCGACAAATTCCAGGCTGCCGCCGCCCATATCGCCCATAATTCCATCAGCGTTGTGAAAACCGGAAATGATGGCGAGAGCGGATCGGTGTGCCTCCTGACGACCCGTCAGGACTTCCACTTCACTGCCAAGCTGGGTGCGGACCTGTTCAAGAAACTCGGCACCGTTTTCGGCCTCACGAGCAGCGGCTGTCGCAATAATCTCAAGCTGTTTGACGCCAATCTGTTCACAAAGAATGCGAAACCGGCGCATTGCGGCCAGTGCCAGATTGACGCTTTCTTCGTCCAAAAACCCTGTCTCGGCAACACTGCGACCCAGACCACACAGGACCTTTTCATTGAAAAATACGGATGGAGATCGGGTCAGCCGCTCATAGACGACAAGTCGCACCGAGTTGGATCCGATATCGATCACGGCAACAGGGCCGAAGCCTGGAAGGCGCCCCTGAGCGATGGTCGGCGGTGTGTCTGGCGTGGAGTCGGCCATCATGTCCCCGCCCCCTCAGCCGGTTCAACGCATTTTGATGCAGCCCGAAGAGGCTATTCAGGATTTGGACTTTGCTTTGGACTTACTGCGTTTGGCAAGCGATTTCGGTGGATTTTTCTTAAGCGATTTGCCCCGGCCCGACAAGCTTGGATTCGTCAGGAAATGGTTGTGCAGGTTAAAAGGCTCCTCGCCGTCTTCCGGCTTCATGCGTCGGGAAGACCCGTCGGACAGTATTTCCCAACTTTGTTGATTGTCGCGCAGATTGGCAACCATGATCTGATCAATGATCTGATCATGCACCGTTGGATTGGTGATCGGGACCATTGTTTCCACCCGCCTATCGAGATTGCGCGGCATGAAATCGGCTGATCCAATATAGACAATCGCGTCATTTGACGGCAGGCCCTTGCCATTGCCAAAACACACGATGCGACTGTGTTCGAGGAATCGACCGACGATCGACTTAACGCGAATATTTTCAGAAATACCGGCCACTTGCGGGCGCAGACAGCAAATCCCCCGAATCACCAAATCAATTTTCACGCCGGCCTGACTGGCCCTGTAAAAGGCATCGATAATCTGTGGGTCGACGAGAGAATTCATCTTGATCCAAATCTGGGCTGGCTTGCCTGCCTTGGCATGAGCGATTTCCTGCTCGATGTGAGACAGCATCCTGTCGCGCAGTGAATAGGGTGAAACCGCCAGACGTTCCACATCCTGTGGGCGTGCATAGCCAGTGATGAAGTTGAACACCCGCGCGGCATCACGCGCCAAAACCGGATCATCCGTAAAATAAGATAGATCTGTGTAGACCTTGGCCGTAATCGGGTGGTAATTGCCGGTTCCGAAATGGCAATAGGTACGCATCTGCCCGTCTTCACGCCGGATCACAAGTGACATTTTGGCATGGGTTTTCAATTCCAGAAAGCCGTAGACAACCTGAACGCCAGCGCGCTCCAGATCGCGCGCCCAACGAATGTTTGCTTCCTCATCAAACCGCGCCCGCAACTCAACAAGAGCTGTGACTGATTTGCCGGCTTCAGCCGCTTCGACAAGAGCGCTTACAATCGGGCTGTTATTTGAGGTGCGATACAGCGTCTGCTTGATTGCAACCACGTCAGGATCATGCGCTGCCTGATTCAGGAATTGCAGAACGACATCGAAACTCTCATAGGGATGATGAACAACCAGATCTTTTTCACGTATGGCACCAAAACAATCTCCGCCATGTTCCCGGATGCGTTCTGGAAAGCGGACCGCCGGTTTTCGAAATAGCAATCTCGGCAAATCCAGTCTGACCAATTGTGTCAGATCACTCAGTGCCATCAGACCTTCTGTAACAACCACATCGTCCGAGCTGACATGCAAGGCTTCAGCGACAAACTTCCTGAGATTTTCCGGAAACCCCCGGCTCAGCTCCAGGCGGATCACAGACCCACGCCGGCGGCGCTTCAAGGCGGTCTCAAACAGCCTCACCAGATCCTCGGCCTCTTCCTCAATTTCCATTTCAGAATCACGAATGATCCGGAAGGCACCTTTGGACAGGACCGAATAACCGGGGAACAGACGTGAGATAAACAGGCCGATGACGTCTTCCAGCGCAACAAATCGTACGGTGCCATCTGTATTGCTGGGCAATTGCACAAACCGGCTGATGGCGCCAGGCACACGCAACAATCCGGTCATTGCCTTGTATCGGCTGCTTGGCGTGGCTGTTGCCTGCAATTGCAGAACCAGCGAGAATCCGAGGTTTGGGATGAATGGAAACGGATGTGCGGGATCAATTGCAAGGGGCGTCAGAACAGGAAAAATATTCTCACTGAAATAGGTATCCAGCCATTGCAAATCCTCAGTTGGCAGCGCGTCCGGCGACAGCAGAAACACACCATTGCTTTCCAGTTCCTTGCGCAATTTATCGAAAGTTGTCTGCTGATTGAGGACCAGTTCTTCAACGGCCTTCGATAATTGTTCCAATTGCTGCGTTGGTGTCAGACCATCGGCACTTAGTGTTTTGATCCCCTCGCGTTGCTGACCTTTCAGTCCTGCAACACGGACCATGAAAAACTCATTGAGATTGTCACCTGATATGGACAGAAAACGCAATCGTTCCAACAATGGGTGAGCCGAATTATCCGCCTCTTCCAGGACCCGACTGTTAAAGCCAAGCCAGGATAATTCCCGGTTTACGAAGCGCGCCGGGTCTTTCATCAGCTTGGCGTTGAGTTTTAAGGGCGTGCTTCCAGCAGAGGGCTTGGGTGGCTGAAGTTCCGTCTGAATGTTCAACGCATCAGCATTTTCAAACTTTTCATCCATCGAAGCTTTTACCATTTTCTGCTGTATCTGATTGTACCGAAACCCTGCTTATAAGCAGTTTTCCGTTCAATAATGTGACAAAGACAGTTCAAATTTGAATTATTTCGCAAACAGATCCAGCGAAGCTGCCAAACTCCTGCGAACAGGCGTCAGAGAATGTCTGCCGCCAATTGGCGGGTGATCGGGCGACCTTCTTCCAGAGACAGACGGTCCAGATCATTGACAACGCGACCGGCGGCAGACAGAGACCGTTCCATCCGAACGATAATGTAGTCCAGCACACGCGGTTCGATGGTCAATTGACGGTCTGCAAACAGTTTGACCATCACCTGACGCAGCAATTGATCACCTGGCTCGTTCAACTCCAATGGATGCGCTGCCCGCAACCGGGAGCGCAGATCAGGCAGTGTGAGCGGCCAGGAATCCGGCCAGGAACGGCTTGTGATCAACATCGTTGTTGCACGCTCACGGACGTGGTTGAGCAGATGAAACATCCTGGTTTCGTCCAGTTGCACGCTATGAGCGTCCTCGACGATAACGGGCGTGTTGCCGAGGACCGGCAGGTCTTCGGGTTTGGGCAAATCGTCATTGGCCAGGAAAATTGCTCCTGATTGTTGGCTGTGAATTGCAGCCAGATGCGATTTCCCGGACCCGACCGGTCCGGCCAGCACGACCACATTTGATGGCCAGTCAGGCCAGGACACAATCATGTCGAATGCAATGCGGTTGGTATCATCCCGAATGAAGTCATCGCGCGACATTGCTGACGCGATTGGCAGATCAAATGACATTTGTCTCGCCGAAGGAGCCATATTTATTCGTCCTGCCCCGTATAGAATTTACTTTCAAGATATTGGTTGAGCGCAAACCGTACGAGAACTCCAACGGCTGCGGCCAGGGGAACCGCAACCAACAATCCCACGAAGCCGAACAGGGAGCCAAAAGCGAACAAGGCAAACATCAACCAGACAGGGTGCAACCCCACCGAGCGCCCCACAAGCCTTGGCTGCAGAACATTGCCCTCCAGAAACTGCCCTGCACCAAAAATCACGGCGATCAGCGCAATCTGAATATAGTCGGGCCAGAATTGGACAAATGCAACGCCGATGGCCAGCAGAAATCCTGTAATTGACCCGACATAGGGTATGAAACTCAACACGCCAGCGAGCAGGCCGATCAAAAGTCCAAAATTCAACCCGGCCAGACTGAGGCCGACTGCATAAAAGGTGCCGAGCAACAGGCAAACCAGCCCCTGCCCGCGCACAAAGCCCGCCAGCGCTGCGTTTATCTCTTTGGCAAGGCTGCGAATGATCGATGCATTATCGCGCGGCAACCAGGAATTGACCTTGGCCACCATACGATCCCAATCGAACAGCAGGTAAAAAGCGACAACCGGCGTGACGATGAACAGACTTGCAATATCCAGAATGGCCTGACCGCCACTCCAGACAGACCGCAACAGCCCGGACAGCCACCCAGCGCCTTCTGTCAAAAGATCCGAGAAGGACTGCTGGACAGCGGTTCTGTCCTCGCCCACGAACCGCTCCAGCCAGCCTGCATTGAACGCCGAGAGTTTCACCTGCAATTGCGAAACCAGACCTGGTAGCCTTTCGATGAAACTGGCCGTTTGTGCGCCCAGCAAAGGAATGATGATGATCAGGGCCAGCACAAAGATAATGAGAAACAGCACCAGAATGACGATTGTCGCCATCATCCGGCTGAAGCCGCGCCTTTCAAACCAGTCAGCCAGCGGATCCAGGCAAAAGGCCAAGCCCATGCCTGCGACGAAGGGCAGCAGGACCCCCCTGAACACATAGAGAAAGACAATAAGAAATGCCAATGCAGCGAGCCAGAAATAGACGTGGGTTCGAAGTTTCACAGCGGCGTTTCCTGATTTCGTGGTTCTCATGGGCGCAAATCCCAGGGTCTGAAATAACAGTCTAGCATATGTAACCGGGTCTCAAAATCGGGATGTATCAGATTGAATTCAATATGCCACACTAGGACTTCTTCTCGAATCTGGCCATATGGACAAACCAATCGAGCAGATAGGCAAATGTTGACAAGAGTGTCAGTGTTGCGGTCAAAAACACGGTCAGCAATATAGCCAGCCCCAATTCCAGTTCAAAAGCCATCGCGGCCATGACCAGACAGACAAGCAGGATTTGCGCAACGGTGTTAGCCTTGCTGACCATCAGTGGTTTCATTGCAATCGGCTGATGCAAAACCCAACTCAGTATCACCGCACCAACGATCAACAGATCACGGCTGATGACAAGGATCACCAGCCACAATGGCAGCAGCCCCTGAATTCCAAGTGTCAGAAACACAGTCACAAGCATGACCTTGTCAGCAATGGGGTCCAGATAGGCTCCCAATTCTGTGGCCTGATTGAACTGTTTGGCAATGAAACCATCAATGCCGTCAGATAGGCCTGCCAGCAGAAACAACCAGAAGGCCAAAGAATATTGCTGAATGGTGATCAGCCATACAATCAACGGCACAGCGAGAAGCCGAAACACAGAAATCATATTCGGAATGGTCATGACACTACCTGATCCGGCTTGGGCCTTACGTCAGGGTGAAAATCTGACACTGCAGCTCATTTTACCGCACGAATGAGACAATTGGAACTGGCAAAGGCGATCCTGAACAATCAAGGCCATGACGCAGGATGCTGTGGCAATGCGGCTGAGGCAATTGCGATATATCAGGGCGCAAGTCCAACTTTGCCGAATGGAATGATTTCCTGACTGTCTGCAGAAAACGGCGTCTCCTGCCAGTCCCCCATCCAGCGGTCAACACTCAGTCCGGATATGCGTAACAAGCGCATCAGATCGGATTGTGATGTGTACCGTATTTGCGCATGTGCCGCGAATTCTTCACCGCTTGTGACCACCTTATACCCGTTCTCATAGCTGAGAATTTGCTGTCTTTCATCATAGGTTGACCCATTCCAGGCCTCAATCATGCCCATTTCCGGATGCATCACCCGACGACGATTTTTCAACGGATCTCTTTGCTTGTCCCCCGGAAAGTCCGGGTTTCTGCTGTCAAAAATGAAGACCCCGGTTGCAGACAGATGAGTTGCAATGGTCGCAAGTGCTGCCAGTTGGTCCGTTTCAGTCAGGAATACCTGAAACGTATGGCCCGTCAGCAAGATGAGATCGAATTTGCGATCCAACCGCAGCGATCTGGCATCACCTTGAAGAAACTCGACCTGATCGCCACCAGAACGGTTGCGCGCGATGTCGAGCATCGCTGCAGCAGGATCAACCGCCGTAACGTAAGTTGTCTGCGCCAGAGACACGGCAAGCGCCCCGGTTCCGCACCCCAGATCCAGCATGGAGGTCGCCTTGCTTGCCAGTTGCCGACAATGTTCAAAGTCCGATCTGGGCTTGTCGCCGAGTTCATAAAACCGGGCAAGATCGGGGTCGAGATAGATGCCGTTGTTTGATAACTCGCTCATGATTGTCTCACTTTTCCCAATCCAATGGCGTGTAACTTGGGCTCTATTAAAGTTTTGGACTTGAATTCCTGCGGTTCAACAGGCAAACCCGCTACACATATCTGACAAGCTTGATAATCGCCGGGATACGCATAATGGGTGACTCTGAAAACTCCAAATCCAATGGGCTTTCATACCGCGATGCCGGTGTCGATATTGACGCGGGCAATGCCCTGATCGACGACATAAAACCAATGGTCAAGGCAACCAGCCGACCCGGTGCGGATTCCGAATTGGGCGGGTTTGGCGGTCTTTTCGATCTGAAGGCTGCTGGCTTTAAAGATCCCATTCTGGTTGCGGCGAATGATGGGGTCGGCACCAAGCTGGCACTTGCGGTTGATTCCGGTCAGCATGATACGATAGGTATCGATCTGGTCGCAATGTGCGTCAATGATCTGATTGTTCAGGGTGCAGAGCCGCTGTTCTTCCTCGACTATTATGCCTGTGGCAAACTTGACAGAGCAGTCGCCGCGAATGTTGTGTCCGGAATAGCGGATGGTTGCAAACTGGCGGGTGCTGCCCTGATTGGCGGCGAAACCGCCGAAATGCCGGGGCTTTATCGCGAGGGCGACTATGATCTGGCCGGTTTCTGTGTCGGTGCTGTCGAGCGCGGGCAAACCCTGCCACGCCAGGACATCGCAGCAGGAGATGTATTGATCGGCCTGCCCTCTTCCGGGGTGCATTCAAATGGCTACTCGCTGGTGCGCAAGATTTTATCTGTCAGTGGCGCCGCCCTATCCGCACCCGCCCCTTTCGCGCCAGAGCGGTCTCTTGGTGAAATTCTGATGGAGCCGACACGGATTTACGTGAAATCTGTGTTGGCTGCCTTGCGACAGACAAATGGCCTCAAGGCGCTGGCGCATATCACCGGTGGCGGTTTCACTGAAAACATCCCACGTGTTTTGCCCGACGCGCTGTCTGCCCATATCGATCTTGCCCGAATTCCGCACTTACCGGTTTTCAAATGGCTGTCGGAAACCGGTGGCATCGCAGAGCTCGAAATGCTGCGTACCTTCAACTGCGGCATCGGCATGGTGATTGTCGTATCACCGGACGACAAGGACGCTGTGATGGCGGCTCTGCAGGCAGAGGGAGAAGTTCCGGTCGAGATGGGAGCACTGCAAGACCGGAAGGCTGACGAAGCCGCAGTGCTCTACAGCAATCATCTGCCCGGCTACATGTCATGAAGCAGGTTGCCATTCTGATTTCTGGCCGTGGCAGCAATATGGAAGCCTTGTGTCAGGGGTCACATGCGCCCAAAGCGGGCTACAATGTTTGCCGCGTCATCTCCAATCGTCCGAAAGCAGAAGGCCTCAATTGGGCCAGCACCAACGGGTTTGAAGGCGTTGCGCTGGATCACAAACAGTTTCCGACAAAGGCTGCGTTTGAAGCAAAGCTTCATGCCGAATTGATCACCGCGAAAGCTGATTATGTCTGTCTTGCCGGTTTCATGAGGCTGCTGTCAGCAGAGTTTGTGCAGGCCTGGCGCGGGCGACTGCTGAACATCCATCCGTCGCTGCTGCCCAGCTTTGCCGGGCTGACACCACAGCAAAAAGCCTTGGATGCCGGCGTCCGGATTTCCGGCTGTACGGTTCACTTCGTCAGTGAAATCATGGATGCCGGTCCCATTATTGCTCAAACTGCGGTACCTGTGCTGTCAGATGACAATGAAGACACACTCAGCGACCGTATCCTGAAGGCCGAGCACCTGACTTACTGGCCGGCCTTGTCTGCGGTTTGCAAGGGACAGATTTCCTGGACTGAAGGGGATCGCGCGCGTCTCTCAGGGCCTCTCGACACGAAGCTTTATGGTTGCCTGGATTTTTGAGGCGTCATTTGCTCGCAATAGGGCAACATGTGGATTTTCCACCAATCGGAATAGAGCGTTGCCCGTCTTGGACGATAGCGCTCATCCAGAACCTCCATTTTCTCGATTCTATCCGTTCGGAAATGGCGAAAATCCACACGCAGTTCACACCAGGCCACAACCACACGGGCTGAGCGGAAATAGCCGATTGAAATCGGCCAGATGATACGCTCGCTGGCAGCGCCGCTCTCATCGCTATAGTTGAGTTTCAGCTTGCGTTGATCGCGCATGGCAAAGCGAATTTGGGCAACATCGACCGTGTCTGCGGTCTTCAGTCCGAAATCCGCGGCATATAATGGGGCGTCGATGAAGGTGGATTTCAGGTTCTCGGGTATCACCGCTGCGATTTTGGCAATCGCGTCGCGGGCACCCAGCTTCAACTCATCATCGCCGCGTTCCTGCACCATGCGCATTCCCAGCATGATCGCTTCAAGTTCGGCTTCCGTAAACATCAGCGGCGGAACGTCATAACCGTCTTCCAGCACGTAGCCGACGCCAGCCTCTCCGCGGATAGGCACGCGGTTGCCCATCAAATCGGCAATGTCGCGATAAATCGTGCGCAGCGATACTTCCAACTCTTCAGCAATGGCGCTGGCCGGATAGGGCCTGCGCGCGCGGCGGAGTATCTGGATGATTTGTAAAAGTCGGTCTGCTCGTCTCATGACAGGGCCATATCACAATATACTGACAGCATGTTGTCAGCAGCATGACAGTAAGTTGGTTTTATTCCAAACCTCAACACCAGACACTCAGGAGCACACAATGACCGAGCAATTAGAGAATCCCAGCATCATGTCGCATGTTTCCATCGGCGTTGCCGATTTTGACAAGGCTGTCGCCTTTTATGATGCGGTTTTAGGATCCATGGGCATTCGCAAAATCATGGAATTCGACACTGCCGTTGCCTATGGCCGCGCCTATCCGGAGTTCTGGGTTCATCCACCGGCAAATGGTGCCCCTGCATCGGTCGGCAATGGAAGCCATTTCGCCTTTGGCGCCCGATCCAAAGATGAGGTTCAGGCATTTTGGGATGCAGCTATTGCCAATGGTGCGACACCAGATGGCGATCCCGGTCCACGGCCACATTATGGTGAGCCCTATTATGGCTGTTTCGTGCGGGATCTCGATGGCCACAAGATTGAGGCGACGTATTGGGATATGGACCTGATGGAGCAACCGGACAAACAGCCCTGACGGCAGCCACGACCCAAGTCTGAAACGACAAAGGGCGCAGCCACCGCTGGCTGCGCCCTTTTTCATGCAATTAGGGGCTGAATTCAGCCAACGATCTCATCGTCGTTGAAGAAATATTTGATTTCTTCAGCAGCTGTTTCCGGCGCATCTGAGCCATGTACGGAATTCTCGCCGATGGACAGAGCGAATTCCTTGCGGATCGTGCCTTCAGCCGCGTCAGCCGGGTTGGTTGCACCCATGACTTCGCGGTTTTTGGCAATGGCGTCTTCACCTTCCAAAACCTGCACGACGACAGGTTCGGAAATCATGAATTCAACCAATTCACCAAAGAACGGGCGATCCTTGTGGACAGCATAGAAGCCTTCAGCCTGCGCCTGACTCATCTGAATGCGTTTGGATGCGACAACGCGCAAACCTGCGTCTTCAAATTTGGCAACGACCTTGCCAGTCAGGTTGCGTTTGGTTGCATCTGGTTTGATAATCGAGAATGTGCGTTCAATAGCCATGTCAAAACTCTGTTTGTGTGTGTTGATTGAAGGTCGGGTTGCGCAGTCAGCGCAGTGTTGCGCTCTCATAACTTCGTGAACGGCGCGCTGCAAGCCCTTTCGCCGAAATCCCCGGTCAGCAAGTGGTTTGCCCCCTACTGATCCAGACGGCTATACCAGTCCAGAATGCGCTGTTTTTGCGGTAAAAGATCGTAGTCACTGCATTCCGCGGGCCATTTCAACGATCCATAGACGATGAAATCGGCAAAACTTGGCGCGTTGCCACCAATGTAGTGCTGTTGTCTCAGCACCAGATCGAGGGCCAGAAGGTTGCTATGAAATTGGGTCCGGTGCTGATCCCGCGTGGCGTGCATCTCTTCCAGCGTGGCTTTCAAGGCCTTTTCGCGTGTCGCCCGGAAATAGGTCTGATCCTTTTCCTCCAGAATATCGTGAATATCTTTTGCCACCATGCGAACGATGCTCGGATGAAGCGCAGAATAGGTCCAGGCCTCCACGAACCGACTTATGCCAATTGCGCTTTCGCAGCCGAACAAGGCAGGTCCGTCGGTGTAGGTCTCATCGAGATATTCGGCGATAGCGAATGAATCTGTGATCTGGATATCGCCATCGACCACCATGGGGACTGTTTTCGCTCCATTGCCATCAATATCGGCAATTCCTGTGAAGGGAACCGCAATGGTTTCAAAATTCAGACCCTTGTGCTGCAGCGCTTTTCTAATGCGCCAGCAATATGGGCTGAACCGTCGGTCTTTGTCTTTTCCACACAGATCGTAAAGTTTGATAGTCACCTATTCGCTCCCAAAAATCACCTAACCAGTTGATGCCAGTCTCTGAATGCCGGATCAACTATCCCTTAGGGCCATGCGTGTTCTGCGGCGTTTTATGTTGCGCTGCTGACACGCAACAGCGATAAAGGGGTGCAGAGCAGCAATTTCAGTCGCAAACCGGATTCAGACCTTGATTTTCCGGTGGTTGCGCGGCACAAGCTCGCCACTATGTTGACCATCAATTCCCTCACCTATCGCATGGCAGGCCGTCTTCTTCTGGAGAATGCCTCCCTATCTGTGCCTACGGGCACAAAAATCGGCCTCGTTGGCAAAAACGGGACCGGTAAAACAACGCTGTTCAAGCTGATCACCCGAGATCTGGCGCCCGAAAGCGGCACCATCAATCTGGTGCGCAATGCAAGGGTTGGACAGGTTGCGCAGGAAGCGCCTGGCGGACCTGACAGTTTGCTGGAGTTCGTGCTGCGCGCTGACAAGGAGCGCACGGCCCTGCTTGAAGAAGCGGAAACGGCGACAGACCCGAACCGAATTTCCGAAATTTACACACGGCTTGGCGATATTGATGCCTATTCGGCGGAATCCCGAGCTGGCACCATCCTGTCAGGTCTGGGGTTTGATGCGGACGCACAACAAAGGCCCTGCTCCGATTTTTCCGGCGGCTGGCGCATGCGCGTAGCACTGGCTGCGGTGTTGTTTTCCGAACCGGACCTGTTGCTGCTGGATGAGCCAACCAACTATCTCGATCTGGAAGGCACTTTGTGGCTTCAGGCCTATCTGAAGAAATATCCGCATACGATCATGATCATCAGCCATGACCGGGAATTGCTGAATGAATCGGTTGAGATGATTGCCCATCTGGAGCATCGCAACATCACCGCCTATCGCGGCGGCTATGACACATTTGAAAAGACGCGCCGTGAAAAGCAGGTTCTGCTTGAGAAAGGCAAGGTCAAGCATGATGCCGCCCGCAAGCACATGGAAGCCTTTGTCGAGCGTTTCCGCTACAAGGCCTCCAAGGCCAAACAGGCCCAGTCACGTCTGAAAGCCCTTGAGAAAATGGGCACCGCGACAACGCTGATCGATGAGACCAGCCTGCCAATCCGGTTTCCACCACCGGAAAAGGTGCTGGCACCTCCGATCATGCATTTTGAAAATGTATCGGTTGGCTATACGCCCGGTTCTCCCGTGCTGAAAAACATCAATCTCCGGATTGATGAGGATGATCGCATTGGTCTTCTGGGGCAAAACGGCAATGGTAAATCGACTTTTGCCAAATTGCTGGCAGAGCGACTTGAGGCCGAGACCGGCAGCATCACAAAACCTTCCAAGCTGAAGGTTGCCTATTTTGCCCAACACCAACTGGATGAATTGAAGCCGGCACAAACAGCATTTGAGCATGTGCGTCCCTTGATGCCACAGGCCCATGAATCGAAAGTCCGTGCGCGTGTGGCACAGATGGGGCTTGGCGCGGACAAGATGGACACCACAGTTGCAAAGCTCTCCGGTGGAGAAAAGGCGCGGCTGATGCTGGGCCTGGCAACATTCCACGGCCCGCATATGCTGATATTGGATGAGCCGACCAACCATCTGGATATCGACAGCCGCCAGGCACTCGTGCAGGCGCTGAATGAGTATCCCGGCGCTGTGGTCATCGTCAGCCATGACAGGTCATTGCTGGATGCCAGTGTGGACCGATTGTGGCTTGTGGGTGATGGAACAATAGCGCCCTTCGAAGGAAATATGGATGAATATCGCCGCCTGATCCTGAGCGGCAAACGTCCCAATGCGCCCAGCGAACATCTTAAAGAAGAGACAGTTGTTGCTGCTCCGGTAAAAGAAGTGTCGGCACAGGAACGCCGCAAGGAAGCGGCGCAGAAGCGCGAGACGCTTGCACCAATGCGTAAGAAAATCAAAGAGTTGGATGCGCAAATTGCGAAATTGAATCAGGAAATGGCGCGTGCTGAAAAAGCTCTGGCAGACCCTGATCTTTACACCAAGGACCCGGACAGGGTGACAGCGCTTTCCAAATTCAGAGCTGATGCAGAAAAGCTGCTGGCCAGCACTGAAGAAGAATGGCTCGCTCTGTCATCGGAGTTTGAGGAAGCCATGGGCGAAGACGCGTAGGGTTTACTCTGTCGCGTCTTCCCTATCCGGAATTGGTGTAGCCTCAACAACACCAACAATCGGCCCCATGGCCCGCCCTGGATCATTGCGTTGCAGATCGCGCACGTAAATCCGTGAAATGGAGCCATCCAGAAACAGCGCATTGTCGATGTTCAAATGGTCACGGAACAGGCGTCCAAAATCATGGAAATTGACCCGCCCTTCACTGAGCACAAAGGTGACGGTCTTGCCATCATCGGACACACCGACACCATTTCTGATCTTTCGTGATGTACCGTCCCTGATGAAACGGGGATGCAGCTTGCCATCGATCACCAGCATCGGGCCGGATTGGGTGGCAAAATCCGGTTGAACGCCTGAGGCCAGATACGTTTCTGTGGCGGCGACACCCGCTCTGTTTCCCTGCAAATAGAAAATCCCATTTGGCAACAGATGAAAATTGCCCGGGCCTGCGTTGCGGTTGATTTTGGAGTGCTCAATCCCCCCTTCTATATAAAGACCAACGGCATCTCTGTTGGGATGATACATGCCGGCATTCATGGCAAAGACGAGATTTTGCCCCTGTTGCTGGAGTGTTGCCGCCAAGGCGTCAAAGTGACGGTACACGGTGCCTTCAGGATCGCTGTGGAACAATTTGATAGTTTGACGCTCTGTATCAAAAGTACAAACTGTAAATAGCGTCGCTTCGAAACGGATAAATTTGCATTCACCCAGCGTCTCAAAATAATCAGGAAGCGCTCCAAACAGCGGAATCATGCCAATGAGACTCATCATTTCTACGGCCATACGAATGAAAAAAACAAGCTACCCCCATTAATGGTGTGGCAAATAGAACACATAAATTCAGGAATTTTCATTAACTGAACAAATCGATTTCTTATTATAGGTTGCATCTTGCAATGGTGAAAATATTGTGGCCAAACTGCGACATTAACCAAAAATCTGTTTTTGAATCGGCCTAGTTAACTTAAGAGATGTTATATGAGCACTTCTTCCAACCGGAATCGTCGTTGTGTTGCCGCATTGCTATCGGCAACCGCCCTTGTAGGTTTTAATCTGGGATCTGCTCTTGCCGAAGAACCGGAAATGTTCGGTAGCTATTATCACGACTGGAGTGGCTGGTATGCCGGTGTAGGACTTTCGGGTCACGGTTCACTGGCCAGTATGGATAATACTGACTTTTGGGAAGACAATGGCTATGCCGAAGAGGCGGATATCGCGCGTCAGGGCGCTTTGGGCGCTGGATTCTCAATTTATGCTGGCCACAATTGGCAGATTCTCAACCGTGTCTTTGGTCTCGAATTCAACGCTGAAATCCTGTCTGGTCATGGAGAATCCTACTTCGATGTAGCGGATTCGGGCGATTGGGGGCGATTTCAGGTCCAACAGAAATGGCTCGCCTCTTTGAGAGGTCGTGCAGGTATTACTGTCGACAACACGCTTGCCTATTTGACGGCGGGCGCTGCCGCCGGATCGATTGAAGGTGGTCTGTATGCTCCTGAAAAATATACCAAGTCCATCAGATCAGGCGAATATTTTGGCCATGTGATCGGGTTCGGCGTTGAACATGCAGTGCACAAGAATGTAAACCTTCGTTTGGAAGGAACCTGGACCCGACTTTACACAAGTGGTGTCGAGCGTGAGCCTGACAATGATTATGGCGAAGATATCGATTTCAAAAATACCGATGATCTCGCGATCACACTGGGCATCGCTTACCAATTTGGTGATGGTGGAAATGTTGGTTCTTCCGGCATGTCCATGCCGACCAGAGACTGGTCCGGATTTTACGCGGGTCTGGCGGTTTCAGGCATAGCTTCTGAAGCATCGATGGATGCCAACGATTTTTGGGAAGACAATAGTTACGATAGCCGAGATTCATATCCTGCTAAACAATTAGCTCTTGGCGCAGGCGGCGGTGTGTATGCCGGCTACAATATGCAGCATGAAAATCTGGTCTACGGTCTGGAAGCGACACTGGACATTTTTAATGCGCAGTCCAGTTCGGAATTTGACGTCGTCGATTCGAGTGACATGGGCGCTTTCGTCAACAAAACAAAGTGGATTGGGTCGGCTCGCGGACGTGTGGGTATGGCTCAGGCCAGCACACTTCTGTACTTAACCGGTGGGGTCGCATTCGGTGAAATAGAGGCTGGCATTCGAGCTATCGATAAATACACCAAAGCCACGACCAACGATGTTTACCTGGGAGTTGTTGGCGGTCTTGGTGTCGAACAGGCTGTGAAGGTGAACGGAAAAGACGTGATCCTTCGTGCGGAAGGTTCATGGACACGGCTGCTGACAGGCGGCAACGAGTCCTTCCCGGACAATGATTATGGCGACGAGATGGATTTTGACGATACGGATATCATGGCCATTAAACTTGGTGCAGCGTTACCTTTCTAATCGGGCGCCTTTAACCTTAAAATTGTACGCTCAAGTGCGGTTACTGATCAGAGCGACATTCTCACCTATGGCATTATATTGACTTGAAGTGTCGGTGGATTTGAAATTATGGCGTTCCTCTATAATGCGTTGACGCGAACCGCAGTTCAGGCTGCTGAGTCACCCGCATTTGAGATAATCGGTACCAATGGACGATTCTGGTCTTTTACAGACCTGAAGGCCAATGTAGACGAAGTTGCTGAACTTTTGTCCCGCGAAGTCAATCATCACGACATTGTTGGTATTGTTGACAGTCCTCTCGAAGCCCAGTTTCTCTTGACAGTTGCACTGGATAAGCTGGACGTTGCAACGGCTGCTTTGCAGACAGATGCTGCAGACTTTCCCGGATGGGTAACCAAAACCGTCAGCTTTGGGGGGGAAGATGAACCCTCGGGATTGACCCAGTTCAAGGTACAACATCTGTCTGCTCCGGCCATGCCAGCCCACGCCAAGGCGGAAGATAGACTTTCCAGAATAGTCTTTACATCCGGCACGACCGGACATCCCAAAGGCGTCGCCTTCAGCCCACAGATCATAGAAAATCGAGTTGTAGAATATGAGCGCCACTTCGGTGGCCTTTTCGATGCAGGGCCGGAACTCCTTTGCCTGATGGGCTTGCCGTCATCACTGGGTTATCTGAGCCTGTGCCATACGCTGCATTCTGGTCGCAATTACGTTGTGCTGGATTCCTCCGGCCCGTTTCCAGATAATCAATATGGACGTCGTTTTGGTGTCGTATCATCAACACCTGCCACGCTTGCCGAATATTGGGCAATGGGCAAAGCAGGTCAGGAACTTCCCTTTTCCGTCACCAACATGATTGTTTCAGGTGGTTCCATAGCGAATTCGTTTTGCGATCAAATCGCAGAATTATTCAACGTTGCTCTCTATTCACTGTTTGGATCGACCGAAACTGGCCTCGTCGCATTTGCACCAACTTCAGCACTCGATCTCGATGCTGGTGAAGTTGGATTAATCAGGAACAGTTGCGGACTGACTCAGGACGAGAAGGAACCCAAATCTGTTCGCTTCGAAACTGGCTTTGTCGCCCCATATGTCGATGATGCACTCCTTTCGACGGGATCTGTTACACCTCTGCAAAGCTGGGCGAGCAATGACAGATGTGAAATCCTAGACACGGGCATTCTTAAGTTTTCCGGGCGCGCCAGCGAAACCGTCAATAGCGGTGGTGTAAAGATGGCCTTGTCGGAAATCGAAGATGCTGCCAACGCATATCCAAAAATTCATCAGGCATGTGTTTTATTGCAACCAGATGCTCTGGGAATTGAAAGGGTTATCCTCGTGCTCAAGTCCGACCAGGACCTTGACCGGAGTGCCTTTGCAAAACACTATCGCAGCCTGTTTCCCGAACCTCTGTTTCCAATCCGTTTCTTTGAAATGGATGAGCTTCCAAAAACAGCAAGTGGGAAGATAGATCGCTTCAAACTCAAACGTTTTATCCTGAAAAACCTTTGAGATCGTTTTGCCACGTGCTCTTTTGAATTTACTGCTGCCTTAGCCGGTGTCGGTAAATGTGATGGCATATCAACGCCAGTCCACCCAGAATTCCCACCAAGTTGATATAAAGGCTTTCGGTGAACGCGTTTGCAGGGATGAGCGTGAAAGCCCCCATCAACGCAAAGCACAGTCTTTCAGGCGGCAAAATAGTCGATAAAAAATATCCAGCTATCGCAATCGACATTAGCCACACACCCATGGCTACCCCGCCAATCGTCAATACCATTGGCCCAAGGTCGCCGCTGAGAAGCAGAGATGGAGACAGCACGAACAGGAACGGGATGATGTAAGCGACCCAGCCAAGCTTCATCGCGGTCGCAGCCGTTCGGTATGTTGAAGAATCAGCGATGCTTTTGGCAGCAAGCACTGCAAGAGCAACGGGCGGTGTGATCATAGACAACATTCCAAAATACAGCACGAATAGATGAGCTGCCATTGGTTCTATCCCGGCTTTTACCAATGCCGGTGCGACAAGCGCGGCGAGCAGCACATAGACACCGAGTGTTGGAAGTCCCATGCCAAGCAGAATGCTCAATCCGGCGCAAAGAGCCAGAAGAAGAGCCAGATTGTTCGCGCCGATTTCGACCAAAATGACAGACATCGTAAACCCGAGCCCGGTCAGATTGAGAACACCGATCACAATCCCTGCTGCAGCCGATATCAGGACAATTTCCACGACCGCATGCCCCGTGCTGATGAGAGCACCCAGCAATTGAATAATTGTTGGTCGAGCAGAGCTATAACCGAACAGCAATGCGGTTGTGGCCACAGACAAGGTCGATGCTAGCGCAGCACGCTCTGGGGACCAATTCATAACAAACAATGCGTAGAGAAGAACAGCAAAGGCCAACAGAAAATGCATGCCACCGATAACCTTGCTCCCGGTTTGTCGGTCCGAGGGCGCCATACTGCCTTGTCCGGACTTCGCAGCATCCAGATCCACCTGAATGAATAATGCGGTGTAGTAAAGCAACGCAGGAACCAGGGCAGCCAACACGACATCGGAATAGGGAACACCCAGATATTCAGCCATCAGGAATGCGGCTGCACCCATCACCGGTGGCATGAGCTGTCCACCGGTGGAAGCAGCGGCCTCAATCGCTGCTGCCTTATGAGCCGAACATCTCGCACGTTTCATAATCGGAATGGTGACAATGCCTGTGGCCATCACATTGGCGACGGCAGAACCTGAAACCGAACCAAACAGACCAGATGCCAAGATGGAGATTTTCATGGCTCCGCCGCGAAAGCCTCCCACCAGATGAAAAGCGGCGTCCATGAAGAAGGCTGAACCTCCGCTGCGATTCAAGACATGACCAAACAGAATGAAAGCGATCACGACGGTTGCGGCAATCATCAAAGGCGTGCCCAATATTCCATTAGAATCGATAGCCATGTAACCGGCCACAATGCGCCAGTCATGATCTGGTGCTTGTATGCGTCCGGGGAGAATCTCCCCCAAAAGTGCATAGAGAAGGCAAATCCCGATCAGGGATGCCAACGGCCAGCCAGCAACCCGCCGCACGACCTCAAGGAGAAGAACGATTGCCAGACTGCCTGGAAGGTAAGTCTGCAACGGCGACAGGAAGACCGCGTTGACGATGCTCTGATAATAAATCGCGATGTAACTGACTGTAGCCAAGGACAAGGCCGCGAAGACGACATCATACCAAGGCACCGCTTCGCCTGATTGGAATGCGAAGGCACGCCGCGTTAAATAGGCAAGCGGAAGGACCAGGGCAAGTATCATCGCCACAAGCTGTTGGGGATAAAGAGCCCATCCCAATGCCTGTGGCACCCGTAACGCGATAGCCACGGCAACAAGTGTAATCGCAACGGCAAGAACGCTGGCAATTGGTTTGCTGGCTTTTTTGGCGAGGCCGATCACGTGGGTTCCTTAAAAAGCACAGCCTTTGCCGATTTCATTCCGGCCAGATGCCAACGTCTTTGAAGAACCGGATCGCGTCAGGATGAAACGAGGACGGTGCAGGATCAATGGACATGTCTTTGGGAACAAACAAGTTGAAGAGCGGAAAGATGTCTGCCAATTCCTCTTTGTGATCAAATAGCAACTTGGCCATATTATAGACTGCCTCAGGCGAAGCATTCTGATGGGTAAAGATGACTTGTGGATACGCCATGAACGTATTTGGTTCATCGACACCCGGCGTTGCGTTGCCGCGTTCTATTTCAGTCAGGAATGCAGCGGGCCAATGTTTGCGCATCGCATTCAGATTGTCCGTCGTGTCGGGGATTGGCAGTGCACGCAATCCACCCACTGCTGCGTGGGCCTCCCTCACCTTCCCCGCTCCATGGGCGAAAATGAATCCAACCGACTCTCCCGCAATGAATGCATTCGCACCTTCAACAATATTCGCAACTGAAACCGGTTCCATATCAGCGCGCGTGAGCCCCGCTGTGGCATACATGGCTTCAAGTTGCGGTATGATGGTTGACTGGGCTGCATAGCCATCCACCATCGGTTTGCCCTTCAAATCCGCTATTGAATGGATCTCTGAGTCTGCGCGCACAAAAATGGCTTCACGCAATGGCATGAGTATTGCTACCACCCGCAAAGCGGATTGTGGTTGCTTCGCAAACCAGGCTTTACCCTCATATGCGTAATTCACTTCCTGCAAATTTGCGATGCCGAAATCCACGCCTCCTGCAGCAACAAAGGGAATATATTGGTTGGGACTTGTCGCTGTTTGAACCGTGGCATTGATGCCTGCCTTGTTGGCAGCACCAGCTATTGCGGCACCTATACTGTGAAACAGTGAGCCCGGATTTGAAGTCGCAATTCCAATTGTCTGGGCAACAGCTCCTACGGATATGAAATGAGAAAGCACGAACGCTGTCAAAAATAAGATATTTCTCAAGGTTTTCTCCACACGATTAGCTGACAGAAATAATTGGTTTGGCCACATCAAAAACCGATAGTCAGTCTTTACTACAGAGCGTTGTATTGGTCGACAGCATCCTGCAACTCGGCGTCGTTGAGATGGGAGTTTTCAAGTCTGTTTTGGATGGACAGACCAACGGCACCTCTGTTGAAATGGTACATGCCTGCATTCATGGCAAAGACGAGACTTTGCCCCTGTCTCTGCAGTGCGGGCCTCCAAGGCATCAAAGTGGCGGTACACGGTGCCTTCAGGATCACTGTGGAACAGCTTTACGGTGTGGTGCTCTGTGTCAAATGTGCAGAGTGTGTAGGGCGTGCCCAGAATGCGGATATGATTGCATGGTTGCATCGGTTCTGATGGATTGGGCAGGTCTTCGCCTGATGCCGCTGTGATGCAGAATAGCGCGATGAGAATGGATGAAATTGTTTTTGAGAACAGATTTTTGTTCATCGATGCCCTGAAGACCTTTGGTGCTGTAACAGCTTTTCTTGCCAAAAATCTTCAGAAACCGTGTCTCTTTTAACCGTATGTGGATTCTCGGGACAAGCCCAAGAATGACGGCGTGGGGTTTGCCGGATGGGCATTTCTGGTTTTGGTTGCGCCAAATTTGCTTTTCAGGTTTCCGCGTTCCGGCCTCAGTTTTCCAGCTTTGGTTTCTCGGCTTCTGTTCTCAGGCTTCTATCTTCAGTCTCCAGGCTCCAGGCTTCAGGCTCTGTTTTCTGGCATCTGGCATCTGTTTTCTGGATTTGGTTTTTCGAGCTTTCGCAATGCAAATTTGGTTTTCTGGCTTTGGCTATGCCGACGACACTGTTTCCGCCTTCCAGCGTACTGGCGTCGAGTTTACGGCTTTCGATTTTACTGAATTTTGTTTTGGCAACAGATGTGTCTGATGGCGAAGCATTGGTGCTGCTATCGGAACCATGCATCGTGCTGCGGCAAAGCGATGACAAAAAGATTGCGGAACCCGCCCTCTCCATCGTCACCCTCGGGCTTGTCCCGAGGGTCCATGGCATCGTGACTTCGACGCGGACAACACGTGGTCAACAAAAAGCCCGGAACCATGTCCGGGCTTTTTTAAATTTGTCTAGCTGCAGCCACTCGTGCTGCCGCAGGTGTCACACTTCAGGCAGGTGCCGTTGCGCACCATAGTGAAGTTTCCGCATTCGGAGCAGTTTTCACCCTCATAGCCCTTCATCCGAGCCACAGCGATCTGCTGTGCCTTGTCTTCCTTTGGCTTGGTGATACCAACCGAGACTTCTTCCGAGACAGACACTTCGATGTCCCGTTTGAATGCGACAGCGGCACCGGTTGTGTTGCCGCCAAAGGCCTGAGTGACACGGGCGATATTGGACGCCTGTGCAGGAGCGGACTTGTCAGCACCTGCTGGCTCTGAACCCACAACATGAAAGCGCTCTGTCTGGCCGCGCACCAGACCATGAGAGACTTGCGTGGACTGCTTGTCACCTTCCACGCCGCGCCCAACTGTCGTGGCGCCCATATCTTCGGGTTGAACGTGGGCCAGTTCGTTGCGGCCAAGATAGGACACAGCCAGTTCCCGGAAAATATAGTCGAGAATGGATGTGGCGTTCTTGATGGCATCATTGCCGATCACCATGCCAGCCGGTTCAAACCGGGTGAAGGTGAAGGCATCAACATATTCTTCAAGTGGCACACCATATTGAAGGCCGAGGGAAATGCCGATGGCAAAATTGTTCATCATGGCGCGGAAGGCAGCGCCTTCCTTGTGCATGTCGATGAACATCTCACCGAGGCGACCATTTTCATATTCACCTGTGCGCAAATAGACCTTGTGCCCACCCACAATCGCTTTCTGGGTATAGCCCTTGCGGCGATGCGGAAGTTTATCGCGGGAGCGAACCTGGACTTCACGCTCAATGATCTTTTCGACGATTTTTTCAGCTGCCTGTGTGGCGCGGGCTGCAGCTGGCGATGCCACCAGCTCTTCCACTGCATCAAAATCCTCATCATCATCTTGCAGCAGCTGTGAATTCAGCGGCTGGGACAATTTGGAACCATCGCGGTACAGCGCGTTGGCCTTCAGGGCCAGACGCCAGGACAGCATGTAGCTTTCCTTGCAATCCTCAACCGTTGCGCTGTTTGGCATGTTGATGGTTTTGGAAATGGCACCCGAGATGAAAGGCTGTGCCGCCGCCATCATGCGGATATGGCTTTCCACAGAGAGATAGCGCTTACCGATCTTGCCGCATGGATTGGCGCAATCGAAGATTGGCAGATGCTCATCTTTCAAATGCGGTGCCCCTTCCAGGGTCATTGCACCACAGACATGTATGTTGGCGGCTTCGATATCGGCCTTGTCAAACCCGATGGCTGCCAACAGATCGAATGACATATCATCCAGTTGTTCGCCGGACAGGTTCAGAACGTCTGTGCAGAATTCTTCGCCCAGCGACCACTTGTTGAACACGAATTTGATGTCAAAGGCTGAACCAAGACCGGCCTCAATGGCGCTGATCTTTTCGTCGGTAAAGCCTTTGGCCTTCAATGTGGAGTGATTGATGCCAGGTGCCTGTGCCAGCGAGCCATGGCCCACAGCATAGGCTTCGATTTCAGCAATGGCCGCTTCACCGTAACCGATGTGGCGCAGAGCTTCAGGGACTGCACGGTTGATGATCTTGAAGTAACCGCCACCGGCGAGCTTCTTGAATTTGACCAGGGCAAAGTCAGGTTCGATGCCGGTTGTGTCACAATCCATGACCAGACCAATGGTGCCAGTTGGTGCAATGACAGAGACCTGTGCGTTGCGATAACCATGCTTCTCGCCAAGCTCCAAAGCCTTATCCCATGCCTTTTCAGCATGTTTGATCAGGTTCTTTTCATCGCAAGAGGCATGATCGAGCGGAACCGGCAATGTGCTGAGGCCTTCATAGCCTGCAGGTTTGCCATGCGCTGCAAGGCGGTGGTTGCGAATAACACGCAGCATGCTTTCAGCATTGGGTGCGTAGCTTGGGAACGGCCCCTGCTCCCGCGCCATTTCGGCAGACGTGGCATAACACACACCCGTCATGATCGCTGAAATGGCACCGCAAATGGCGCGGCCTTCATCGCTGTCATAGGGAATGCCCGAGGTCATCAGATATCCACCGATGTTGGCATAGCCAAGACCAAGGGTGCGGTATTGATAGGACAGTTTTGCGATCTGCTTGGACGGGAACTGCGCCATCAGAACAGAGATTTCCAGAACAACAGTCCACAAGCGTGTCGCGTGTTCAAAGCTGTCCACGTCAAAGCTGCGATCCTTGCTGCGGAACTGCATCAGGTTCAAGGAGGCAAGGTTACAAGCCGTATCGTCGAGGAACATGTATTCCGAGCATGGATTGGAGGCACGAATGTCTCCTCCTGCCGGGCATGTGTGCCAGTCATTGATGGTGGTGTGATACTGGATACCCGGATCAGCCGAAGCCCATGCGGAGTAGCCGACCTTTTCCCAAAGATCACGTGCCTTGACTGTTTTCGTCACATCGCCGCGAATGCGGCCGATCAGATCCCAGTCGCCATCATTTTCAACCGCATCGAGAAAGCCATCCGTCACTCTGACAGAGTTGTTGGAGTTCTGGCCAGAGACAGTCAGATAGGCTTCTGAATCCCAATCGGTATCATAGATCGGGAATTCCAGATCGGTGTAGCCCTGCTTGGCAAACTGAATCACCCTTTGGATATAATTCTCTGGAACCAAAGCCTTTTTGGCTGCGCGCACTTCGCGTTTCAAAGCCGGGTTCATGGTCACATCAAAGCAATCGCCTTCCGGGCCCTCGCAGTTGACGCAAGCCTTCATGATGGCTTTCATGTGTTTGGAGACCACTTTGGAGCCGGTGACAAGTGCAGCGACTTTCTGCTCTTCCTTCACCTTCCAGTTGATGTAATCCTCAATATCGGGATGATCTATATCGACCACAACCATCTTGGCGGCACGGCGTGTTGTACCGCCGGATTTGATGGCACCGGCTGCGCGGTCACCAATTTTCAGGAATGACATCAGACCGGATGATTTGCCGCCACCGGAGAGTTTTTCTCCAGCACCGCGCAAGGATGAGAAATTCGAGCCGGTACCAGACCCATATTTAAACAGGCGCGCTTCGCGCACCCACAAATCCATGATGCCGTTGTCATTGACCAGATCATCTTCAACCGACTGAATGAAGCAGGCGTGTGGTTGAGGATGTTCGTAGGCGGTTTTGGACTTAACCAGTTTGCCGGTCTGATAATCGACGTAATGATGCCCCTGTGACGGGCCATCAATGCCATAGGCCCAATGCAGGCCGGTGTTGAACCATTGTGGTGAATTCGGCGCAACCTTCTGCGTTGCCAACATGAAGCGCAATTCATCAAAGAATGCGGAGGCGTCTTTTTCGGTGTCGAAATAGCCACCCTTCCAGCCCCAATAGGTCCAGGTTCCGGCGAGACGGTCAAACACCTGCCGTGCATCCATCTCGGAACCAAACCGTTCTTCGGCAGGCAGATCGGCCAGAGCGGCTTCATCAGCTTCGTTCCGCCACAGGAAGGATGGAACGGAATTCTCTTCGACTTTCTTCAACCGCGCTGGCACTCCGGCCTTGCGGAAGTATTTCTGAGCCAGAATGTCACTGGCCACCTGACTGAACTGGGCCGGAACGTCGATAGCTTCAAGGCGGAAGACCACCGATCCATCTGGATTGCGGATCTCGCTGGTTGCCTTGCGAAACGCGATCTCGGCGTAGGGAGACTGGCCTTCTTTCGTGTAACGACGTTCTATCTTCATTATGCCCTCAAATCTCTTCTTCGTGTCTGATGCCCGCGGCATCGAATATATGATGAGAATGCCGATGGCATTCCATGATTTTTGTGTGTCGCCACACTCGTTTTTCTGGCGCGGCCCGTCACTGGCCACGTCGTTAATCCGTCACTCTCATTCGACCGCATTCGATGCGGACAAAACGCTTGATCTGCAGATCACCACCACTCGGCAATTACCGCCGAATATCGGCTCGTCGGGAGAGGCCGACTCGCCTTTGATGACTGTTACGAGTTTCAGGATATTGTATTAACAAACCCTTTAACCACTATATCTTGTGTTAACAATGCCAATTTTCCACAATTAACACAAGATTCCAGAAATCATCTCAAGCCAAATTTTATGTCTTATTTTTTTCGATCACGTCACTGAATCCACAAGAATTTCCCCCACAAATGAGAGATGCCCCATTCCCGTTACGCGTTGGCCGATCGGAGTTAAACACCGATGCGCCGGACTAATGATCGAAAATGACAGCAAAACAGCCTTGAACCTGAAAAAACCGAAACAACAAGGCCGAACACGCTGAACGCAACAGAACCTGGAACCGACGCCAATACACAAATCAACAAGCGCCGATGACACGCTAGAAATAGCACTGCAGAGGGGTCACCCGTCAACTGCTTGTGTCTGCCGAAATTACACCGTCGATATATTGTGTGACAGTTTCATTGCAAGATTGTTCAAGAAGGATGCATCCATCTGTTTGGGGAACAACAACAATTTCGATCTGTACGTTTTCCATCCGCGTTAAGTGTAAAAAAGATAAAAAAACAACTTGAAATTCGGCGCATATCGGCACCTCAGGATTTCGCTCTGATTCCCTCTTTTTCTTGCTGCAAATTTGTGGATTTCGGGGAAAACTTTTCTCCAGTCCGAAGAAACTGCGGAAGAATCAATTCTGAAGCTGGCCAAACTGATTCTTCATGAGTTGCCGCACAGTTCCGAACGGAAAAGATGCAACATCATCTTTACGAGTGCTTAAAAGATTTGTCGGTAACATGGCATTCCAATTCCCTTTCATGTCAGAAAGTATGGGAAACTATGCCGATTCATACTGCTTACGGGTTGCCCCTTGAGGAGCTTGACCTTGTGGCAATCGATGATTCCAAGGCCATGCAAGGTATCTACAGGTCGGTATTCAGCACGCTGCGCACCAAGCGCGCGCGAGTTTATGGCGACCCTGAGCGCGCCATGAATGCGATGCTCAACGAACCCCCCAATGTATTGCTGCTGGATTGGCGCATGGAAGCCACAAGTGGCGCCAAACTGCTTCGCACTTTGCGGCTGAAACAGATGGATCCGCTTTGTTTCCTGCCAGTGATAGTTGTCAGCGCCTATGGGACTCAGAGCACCGTGGAACTCGCCTATCGGCTGGGAGCGAACGGATTCCTGTTGAAACCGATTTCCCCGGAAAGTCTGGTCAAACGCCTGCAATGGGTGACCAATGATGAACGCAATCTGCTTCTCGAAAATGATCGCTATGTCATTGAAGGGGTAGAAGAAAAGCTGGCGATGCATCAGCACAAGGCCGAAAGCCTTAGCCGTGCCCGTGCCTATCACGACGAAAAGCGTCGCGACGCAGCACTGCAACGGTATGAAGAAGACAAGGCTCTCGAAGAAGCTGAAGCAGAGTTCCAGATGTCACATCAGACGGAGAAGGAATCGCGGTTGACGGACGTGTCCCCGCCTCCCAAAGCAACAAAGAAGTCTGGAGCATTTGCTCGGATCGGTCGAAGCTAGCGCCTTTGCTCCATCACACAATGGGATCGAGATCGCCTTCGGCCCATGCCTGCTTCGTGGCACCCGTAAATTCCACAAACCGCTTTTGTTCGATCGAATCGCGCATACCCTGCATCAGGCTTTGATAATAATGCAGATTGTTCCAGCTGAGCAGCATGGCACCCAATGCCTCATTGCATTTGATGAGATGATGAATATAGGCCCGGCTATAATCGCGCGTTGCCGGACAGGAGCTTTCTTCATCCAATGGTCTGGGATCATCGGCATGGCGGGCATTTTTCATATTCACCTTGCCACGGCGCGTGTAAGCCAAACCATGACGACCAGCCCTGGTCGGCATGACACAGTCGAACATATCCACGCCTCTGGCGACTGATTGCAACAGATCATCCGGCGTGCCAACCCCCATCAAATAACGTGGCTTGGTATCGGGGAGCAGCGGACATGTCACAGACAGCATGTCCAGCATCACGTCCTGCGGTTCGCCAACGGCCAAACCACCAATGGAGTATCCCTTGAGATCCATTGCAGTCAGGGCTTTGGCCGAGCGCTCACGCAGATGAGGAATGTCGCCACCCTGGACGATGCCAAACATGGCTTTTCCCGGTTGATCACCAAAAGCGTTATTGCTGCGTTCTGCCCAACGCAGCGACAATTCCATGGCACGCTCAATGTCTTGCTCCGTTGAAGGAAGCGCAACGCACTCATCCAGCTGCATTTGGATATCGGATCCCAACAGGCCCTGTATTTCAATGGAGCGCTCTGGTGACAGTTCATGTTTTGAGCCATCAATATGCGATTGAAACGTCACGCCCTGTTCACTCATCTTGCGCAAATTCGCCAGGGACATGACCTGGAAACCGCCGGAATCGGTCAGGATCGGGTGTGGCCAGCGCATGAATTTGTGCAAACCACCCAAGCGCGCTATGCGCTCGGCACCTGGACGCAACATCAGATGATAGGTGTTGCCAAGCACGATATCGGCACCCAGTTCCCTGACCTGTTCAGGATACATCGTCTTGACCGTGGCTGCGGTTCCAACTGGCATGAAGGCCGGTGTGCGAATATCGCCGCGTGGCGTGTGCACTGTTCCGTGTCTGGCGGCGCCATCGGCGCTGTGCAGTTCAAAGCTGAAATCTGTTACCAATGTATCAGCGTTCATGTCTGGTCCTGTCTGAATAAAAGCGAGGCATCGCCATAGGAATAAAATCGATAGCCGGTTGCAATAGCGTGACGGTAGGCACTGCGCATAGTCTCAAGACCTGAAAAGGCTGACACCAGCATCATCAATGTCGAGCGGGGCAGATGAAAATTGGTCATCAGAATATCAACCATTTTGAACTTGTAGCCCGGCGTTATGAAAATGTCGGTTGCCCCATGGTATGCCGACAAGGTTCCATTCTCATTTGCTGCGCTTTCGAGTAACCGCAGGCTTGTTGTCCCAACAGACACAATGCGCCCGCCTTCAGCGCGCGTCGTGTTCAAAGCCTTGGCGACATCATCTGAAACCGTTCCAGTTTCAAAGTGCATCTTGTGGTCAGCGGTGTCGTCTGCCTTGACGGGCAAAAACGTACCCGCCCCCACATGCAGGGTTACGAATTGTGTGGTGATGCCGCGCTCTTTCAAACTGGAAAACAACTCGGCCGTGAAGTGAAGACCGGCTGTCGGGGCTGCAACAGCCCCCTCCTCGCGGGCATAGACTGTCTGGTAGTCCGCCTTGTCATGGCTGTCCTCCGCACGTTTGGAGGCAATGTAAGGCGGCAATGGAATGTGACCGACCGAGAATAAGGCTGCATCGAGCTCTGCCGCGTTCAAGGGAAACACCAGTTGGACTTCTCCGGAATCGCCCTTCTTCGTCACTTCGGCCTGAAGCGACACGCCATCTTTTTCGAAGACCAATTGGTCACCCACCTGGATCTTTTTTGCAGGTCGGATAAAGGCGTCCCAAACGCTGCCTCCGATGCGCATGTGCAAGGTTGCCGACACTTTCGCCGGCGGGAATTCTGGTGAGCGTGGAAGACGGACGCCCTCCAGTTGAGCGGGAATGACCTTGGTATCATTCAGAACCAGGACATCGCCAGACTTCAGGCAGGACGGAAGGTTGGACACAATGTCATCGGTCAATCTCCCGTCAGGCTGGATCACCAGCAGACGTGCTGAATCCCGTGGACTGGCAGGCCGCAAAGCGATGCTTTCCGAGGGCAATTCAAAATCAAATTCATCAACACGCATTGTCTATCCCGACAGAAAGCCCGCGCATTTGTGATGCGCGGGCCATGGTCCAAATCAGTTTATCCAGATTGGTTAGGCTGCATCAGCCATTTTGGCTGTGGTGATCCGGTCTGGATTGCGGACAGGTTCGCCGCGCGCGAACGTATCCACGTTGTCCATGCCGGAAACGACTTTGCCCCAGGCTGTGTATTGACCGTCCAGGAATGTCGCATCCGCAAAGCAGATAAAAAACTGGCTGTCTGCTGAATTCGGGTTCTGGGCTCGCGCCATGGAACAGACGCCGCGCACATGGGGTTCGTCATTGAACTCGGCATCCAGATGTTTGCCAGAACCACCCGTACCGGTTCCGGTCGGATCGCCGCCCTGCGCCATGAAATTGTCGATCACTCTGTGGAATGGTGTTCCGTCATAAAACCCGTCGATCACAAGTTCCTTGATGCGCGCGCAATGGTTTGGCGCCAAGTCAGGCAACATTTCAATAATCACTTCGCCCTTGGTTGTATCGAGGATGATGGTGTTCGCTGGGTCGTTAATATCACTCATTATTGGGTTCCTTTTTTGAGTTTAGCGTTGAAAGAGAGGTATGTCAGCGGCAGAAGCCGCCGCGGCAGCTTCTGCTGCTGCGCGTTTTTCAAATGCGTCGGTGGCGGCGCGTGCGCTGGCTGTATTTGCCGCATTGAGAGATGCCACTGCATTGTCATGGGCAAGCTGGGCAGCAACCGCTTCCGATCTCGCCTGTGTCTGTACACTCAAGGCGTCACGCTTTTCAAGCTGCGCGACGGCAAGACGTTCTTCTGCCGCAGCAAGGGCTTGCGTTGATTCCTGTAATATTGCTTCATCTGATGCCACAAGACCCTCCAGATCCGCCACATCCCGTTGCGCAACAGCCAGCTCCGCCGTAGCCGACGCTGTGGCCTGATTTGCAATCCCGTTGCTGTCGGTTGCAGCGACACGCTCCTGTTCACGCAAGTCCACATTCTGCATGGCTCTGTCCAGCGCAGCTTGTGCTGCCTGCCTGGCTTCAAGAGCCGTTTTGGCTTCCGCTGCAACATCCTCAGCGACAACAAGCGCCCGCTCTTCGGTCAGCAAGGCTTCTGCCAGATTTGCGGATGCCAGTTCATGAGCGTCCTGTGTCGCAACAGCAATGGCAGCGGCCTGGTCTTCACGGCTTTCAGCCGCACTGTTTGCCTCTTGCATTTGCACGAGAGTTGCTTTGGACGCATTCAAACTCGCCTCGGCCTGCTCGAGCGCCACTTTCGCGGTCTCAGCGACTTCCGCTGCATTGGCCGCTGCACGGTCCTTCTCATCGGTCTCGCCAAGCGCCTGAGACAGGTTGCTTTCGGCCAACCGCAACGCATCATTGGCTTCGACCACGATTTGCGAGGCGTCTGCGACATTCTGGAGTGCGGTTACTTCCAATGAAAGCGCCCCGGTGAGCCTCTCTGCCGCTGCATTTGCCACCGATACGGCCGCATCAAGGGCCTGCTGCGCCTCGATCAGAGACTCTTCGGCACGGTTTAATGCATCAATGCCGCTCTCCGACTGTTCGGTTGCAGACAATAATTCGGATTCAGCGCTCGCGAGTGCACGCAACGCTGCATCAAGCTTGTCGGTCTGTTGCGCAAGAGATCTCTCGGTGCGGAGAAACTCTGCATTGGCGCGGTTCAACTCTGCGTCTGCATATTGCAATTCCGCTGTGGCCACAGAGACCTGCTCGCGGTCCAGATCACGTTGCTGCACCGCCGCCAATTCGACAGATTCGGCCTGCTCGGACAATTCGAGCGCGCTTGCGAGAGACATTTGTTTTGCGGTTTCATTGGTAATTGCAGCTTCGCGCAGTTTTTCGGATGTGGCTTTGGCAACGCCCGCGTCAGCCAATGCAAGTTGAAGCGTCTCAAGTTCAGCCTGCAAGCCGCTTACCACACTCATGGCGCTCTCTGTTGTTGCGGTCACGTCAACAGCAGTGCTCCTGATCTGGTTCGGATCTGCCAGAGATGCGTCCAATGTGGCGTTGGCAATCTGGAGGTTTTCCCGGGCCCCTTCCAAAGAACGCTCCGCTTGTTCTACCTTGGCAGACGCCTGAGTTTCCATGGTCGTTGCTTCAGATGCGACGGCCAGAGCTTCCCGCAGCGATCCGTTTGCACTCTTGGTATTCTGTTGCGCCGCCTTTTCGTCGTCCAGGGCCGCATTCTTTGCTGATGTTGCTGCGGTTTCGCTGTCGCGAGCGGCCTGTAAGGTCGCTTCTGCTTCAGCAACCCTGACTATCGCTGTTTCAGCTCTGAATGCAGCGTCGCTCAATGTGTTGTTCGCAGCAATCAGCGCTGCATTGCTGGCTTCCAACGCTGCCTGAGCTTCATTCACCTCTGTCAAAGCGTCCGCCAAGACGGATTCGGCAGATGAAACCTGTTCGAATGCAGCTTCCTTGGCAGCCAGTGTCGCCGTGGCAATTTCTGTCGCATTCGACAGTTCAGCTTCAATCTGAGACACCGCCAATTCTTCGGTTCTCTGCCGGGCAGAAGCTTCATCCAGACGGTCACCAGCGGCTTCCAGATCGGACACGGCTTTCGCCAGGACACTGTCGGCATCCGCCAGTGCTGCAATAGATTGCTCGTTTGCAGCAGCTGTCACAGAGGCGAGTTGTTGCGCGGTTTCAGCATTTTCCTGCGCAATCACCTGCGCACTCGTTGCAGCTTCAACCGCTGCAATGTAGGGGGCCAGCAAACTTTCATTGTTGGCGGGGTTCACAACCGCAGTGTCAAAGTTGGCACGGGCCAAAATAGCAGCGTTTTCTGCTGCCGCCAAAGCCTCATTCGCAGCGTCTGCCGCTGCGTTCGCAGTGCTGGCGTCTGCGCCTGTCTGCTTCACTACGTTTTGCGCGACATTGGACGTCGCAGTTGCAGACTCCAGTTGAAGCTGGCTCTCATCTCTTGCTGCCGATGCTGCAGCAAAGACATCAGATGCTTGTGTCAGTGCCTCCCCTGCGGCTCTGAGTTGACTTTCAATCGACTGCCTTGCAGCCTGCGCAGCCACGTTCTCAGCATCGGCAAGGCGGGCGGTCTCGCTTGCCTCCTCCAGAGCCACTCGGGATGCTGCAAGATCGGAATTGGCATTCACAAGCCGCAGCGTATTCTGTTCAATGGCTTTCTGGGTCGCAGCAACGCTTTCAGAAGCAGTTTCAGATGCTGACTGTGCCAATTCGGCATTCTGTTTTATGCGCGACAGTTCTTCCGCAACCTGACTGCTTTTCTGGATGGCGGATTGTTCGGCAGCCGTAGTGGCAGCCACTTTTGCTTCAGCGTCTGCCAGCGCAGCTTCTGCCTGCCCCAAAGCGTCACGGGCCGTTTGGCTTACCGTTACAGCAGATTCTCGCGCAGTCGTTGCCACCACCGCAGTTTCCTGTGCAGCGGTCAAAGCCGATTCAGCATCAGCAAGGGTTCTTTCCGCTGCAGAGACCAATTGGCGGGCTTCAGCGGCTTGACGATCTTTGTCAGAGAGTTGTGAGCGAATTTCGTTGAGTGCCTGCTGTGCTGAATCTGCAGATTCCTGCGCGGCTTCCAAAGAACCTTTTTTGGATTCCACCTGGATTTTTATGATGTTTTCAATCGACGTAGAGGCTACCAACTCATCTGATGCGTTCATCAATTGCGCTTCTGCAGCTTCCAGATTGTTCCGGGCATCCAACAATGTTTCAGCAGCCGCCTCTCTGGCGGCAATGGCATCGGATACACGATCGTCGGTGGCGCCCAGACGGGATTGTGCCTGTGCAAGAGATGACTTTGCGACCTCAGACATCTGAGCCTTTTCCGCTGCCACAGTTTGAGTCGTTTCATATAGACCCGTAATCTTATCAAACAGTTGCTGCGCGTCCCGAACACCTATCTGCGCAGACAAAAGCGCTTCCGTAGCTGCAGAGGCACGCTGTGATGTTTCGTCTTCCGCCGCCCTGGCTAATTGTACTGTTTCCTGCACCCGGATAATCTCTGCCTGTGCATCCAGAACCTGTTTGTCGGCTGCATCGCGTTCTGCGATGGCCAGATTTTTCGCTGACACAGCGTCAGCAAAGGCACTTTGGGCTGCGGCCAACTGCAGTTCAGCATCAGCCAGAGTGCGCTTGGCCTCGCCAGCTACTGCTGTTGCCTGTTCCGCCGGGCCCTTGACGGCATTTGCGTCCGACAGGTCCTCCTGCAAGGCATCCTCGGCAGTGGCAAATATCAGGGTAGCCTCGGCAACAGCTTCCGAATCTTCTTCGACCTTAGCCTCAGCTTTCTGTAACAATGCCGCTATGGACAAGCGTTCTGCTGTGGCAGAAGCGAGGGTCTGTTGTGCATCTTCCAGCTTTATGTTTCCCAGAACCTGTTTTGCAGAAGCAACAGCGGCTGTTGCCGTTTCAAGGGCGGCAGACGCCTGCTCAGATCGGCTGACTGCCCCATCTGACTGTTCCAGTGCCTGGAGAAATGCGCTTTGTGCATCCTCAGCCACGGCCTTGGCAGCATCCAGTGCGGCCTCCGCATCTGATTGTGCGCCGATGGTCAGCGCCTCGTTCTCTGACAGCTGTGCCAATTGAACTTCAGCGGCAGCCAATCTGTCTTGCGCACGCGCAAGACGGTTTCGGGACAGGCCAAGCGCCGCCACTGCCCTGCTTCGTACGGTCATTGCATCCTGAACCGCAAATTGTGCCTGCTCTTCCGCTGCGGTTTTAGAAGCGACTTCATCATCTGCAAGTGCCGCTGTCAGCCGGGTCTCGTCAGCATACCGCGCGGCCGCTTCAGCTTCTTGTGCGGCGGATTCAGCTGCTGCTGCCCTGTTTGCAGCGACATTTGCAGCAGCAATGGCAGACCCATTGGTTGCGATCGCCAGCAATCTTCTGTCCTCGACATCTCCGGCAATCCGCAATGCCACAATGTTGTCCGGGTTTCTGACCAGACCATTTTCCGGCCTTGTACCTGTTTTCAGGCCATCGATCAGTTCAAGACCGCTCACTACCTTGCCAATGACTGTATGCTCACCTTCCAGCCATGGCGCATCCCCCAGAAGAATGAAAAACTGTGAATCGGCGCTGTTGATATCTTCCCCGCGCGCCATGCCCACGGTGCCCCGGAGGAATCTTTCGTCGCTGAATTCCGCTTTCAGACCTGGCAAACCGGAGCCACCCATGCCCCTTCCTGTCGGATCACCCGTCTGCGCGACAAATCCGCTGATAACGCGGTGAAACAGGAGGCCGTCGTAAAAATCCTGGCGAATGAGTTGCTTGATGCGGGCGATGTGTTCCGGCGCGAGATCCGCCCGCAAATCTATGGTCACCAGACCATCATCAAGCTCAATGACAATGCGATTCTTGAGATCGACAACAGCGGCAGCGGGCGTGGCAGGTTGTTCGGATGTCTCCAGGTCGGAAGTTGTTCTTGGTCTCGGTGGCAGTTCCGGATTGGTAATGATCGTTTGAGGCGTCTCTGGCCGCACAAGTGGCGGCTGCGGTCGTGGCAAAGGCGGACCTTTGGGGACAACCTCCTGTGCAGTGGCAGGAACCATCCACAGCAGAGCCAGCAACAGCCCGCAACACATTCTCATCCAAGGACTATTCATATGCTCTGGCATCAATTCTGAAATTTCCGGGACAGTGCATGAGCGACAAGTTCGGGTACGAAACCTGAAACATCACCTTTCATGCTCGCGATCTGACGGACAAGCGTGGCAGTAATTGGGCGAACGACGGGACTGGCTGGAAGAAAAAAGGTTCCGATCTGAGGCATCAACACACCATTCATGCCACATAATTGCATTTCAAAATCAAGATCAGTGCCATCACGCAGGCCCCGGACCATGAATTGAGCATCATTCTCGACCGCAGCATCGACGGTGAGGCCCGAAAAGCCAACAATGGAAACCCGCGCAAGATCGTCTGCGAATTCAGACTGTTCAATCGCGCCGGCAATCAGCGCCTGACGTTCTTCAAATGAAAACAGCGGTTGTTTGCCAGAATGAATTCCAATCGCCACGACAACCCGATCGGCCAGTTTCAGCGCCTGCCTCAAAACATCCAGATGACCATTTGTGACAGGATCAAAAGACCCTGGATAAAGTACTGTTTTGCTCATTTCAATTGTCCGATCCGGCTTGCATCACTTGGCTCTCGGCGTCAGCATTGTCAGATGCGCTTCTGAAAGGCCATCCAGACGCCAGCCGAAATCAGCAAAGTTCCACTTATACGTTCAAGAAGACGCAGGCGCGCCCTTGTCAAGACACGTCCAGCGCTACCCGCCAAAACAGCATAAGCGCCATCCAGCACGGTTGCGACAATCATGAACGTGCCGCCCAAAATCAGGGTCTGCAAGACCGCATCTCGCGTCGGATCGATGAACTGAGGAATGAAGACACCAAAGAAAAACAGACTTTTCGGGTTTGTCAGAACAACTATAAACCCCTGTATAAACATACGCTTGAACGTCGTTTCTTCACGAGCAGATTCAACATCTCCCAGACGGCCCCGGCTGCGCCAAAGGGAAACACCGAGCCAGACCAGATAAACCGCACCTATCAGCTTCAACCAAACGAATGCTTCTCCAACAAAGGTGAGGACAAGGGACAGACCAAAGGCCAACGCCAGCACAGTCAGGGCCAGTCCCACTTGTGAGCCCGCCACATTTGCAAGGCCTGCCCACACACCACTGCGCATGCTGTTGGCAATCACAACAGTCACGCTTGGTCCCGGAACGATCACGACGGCAATGCATGCAACCACAAAGGAAAGATAAATATTCAGGTCAATCATGCGTTCCGCCAGAGCTTGAGAAATGCTGTTTCGGGATGGTTTCTAACAAATACTGAAGCAAATGGACATGACCTGCGATGTATTTTACCGCGAAATGTTTGCAGCCGTGAATGAGCTCGATAAATTGACCCTGATGCAACGTTAAGACAAAACTAACCATGAATCAGCCACAGTGCACAGGACGGGTAATTTTAACAGGAATCCATCATGAACCGTCCGCCAAATGGACAGCCAACTACGGACCCGTTTTTTGAGCGGATGATGGACGAACGCATTGCCACTTTGCGCGCATTCCTGCGGATGACAACCGAAAAATATCAGTGCCCGGAACCGCCCACCACCACAGACGACAGTACCCCTGCGGACCAGCGCATTCCTACTGACAACAATGTCATCGAGTTGCGCCGCAAGCGCTGACACCCGTCCCTTTCTGCGACCTGCACATTCTGCATGATGAAACAGTCATGCTGACAGAACTTGACGTTTATATCTGTTAAGAATATGTGTGTCGAGCATATATCGAACTGATATATGCCTGCCAAGCATATGCACGTGCTGGCAATGTTTCCTTTTTTGAACGGCTTCACATGAACGTAAGAACGCTTTGCCTTGGTATTCTCAACTTTGAAGATGCAACCGGATATGAAATCCGGAAAATGTCGATTGATGGCAAATACAGCCATTTTATTGATGCCAGCTATGGCTCCATCTATCCGGCACTCAACAAGCTTGAGGTTGAAGGAATGGTGACGTGTCGAGAAGAAACCCATCCGGGAAAGCCGGCACGCAAGATTTATTCAATTACGGCTATGGGCCGCGAAGAACTGATCAAGGCGCTTCAAGAGCCTCCCACACCCGATGTTTTCAGATCCTCGTTTCTGATGATTGCGATCTCAGCTGAAATGTTATCGCGGGAAACCGTCACCAGAGCGATTGATACACATAAGGAACAATTGCAGCACGAATTGGCGATAATCGAACAAATTGAGACGAACAGCGTCCCTGCCTGTTTCCGATGGGCTGCCCGCTACGGCATGCACTGCATGTCCCAATCACTGAAATTTCTCGAGGAAAACCGCTCGGAACTGGAAGCCTGCGCCGGTACGAAAATAAGCGCCGGATTGATGCCTGCAGATGAGAAACACGATGCCGACACCCTTCCCCAATCGACAGATCTGAGAGGAGCCCGGTAATGGCTTTTAGAATTAACAAATCCTATTTGACGGCTACGCTTGTGCTGGTCGGAATAGGCCTATGGATGGGAACCGGAACGTTCAAGGTCGGCGGTCAGGCGACCGCGAATGCCGAGGATGTCAGCATTGCCGAACGCCAGGAAAGCGCGTTGCAGACGGTCGCGGTGCGGGTCGTCACCCTGGAGGCTGCTGAACGGCAGCGTCAGTTGGAAATCCGCGGACGGACGGAAGCAGACGCAACGATTTCCGTGCGTTCGGAAACCAGTGGGATTGTTGCCGAGCGCCTTGTGAACCTTGGAGATGAGGTCATGCCAGGCGATCTCATGTGTCGCCTGAACACCGGCGCACGGGAAGCTCGTGTACTCCAGGCGAAAGCGGCACTGGAGCAAGCTCAGGCTGACTATAGTGCAAACGCAAAGCTGCAAGAGCGCGGGTTTGCAGCAACCAATCAGGTGGCAGCATTGAAAGCGGCCCTCGATTCTGCCAAAGCGTCGCTCCAGGAAGCAGAACTGGAACTGGAGCGTATCGAAATACGATCTACCGTTGCCGGTATTGTGCAGGAACCATTGGTTGAAAATGGTGATCTGCTGTCTGTTGGTGGCATCTGTGCAACCCTGATCGACACTGATCCCATGCTGGTCACCGGCCAGGTTTCTGAACGAGATATCGGAAATCTGTCAATCGGGCAGCAGGCCAATATCAGTCTGATCACCGGTGAAACGAAGACCGGTACGGTCAGCTACATCGCGGCAGCCGCCGATGCAGCGACCCGGACCTTTCGGGTCGATATTACAATTCCGAACACGGACAACGCCATTCGTGATGGCGTCACAGCAACGGCCTATGTTCCCTTGAAAGCAGTCTCTGCCCATTTGCTGGCCCCGAGCATGTTGACCCTGAGTGATGCGGGCGATGTGGGTATCAGGCTGGTTGATCTTGACCAGAGGACGAACCACTTTCAGAAGATCGAAATTCTTGGCGAAACCAAGGAAGGCGTTTGGGCGGGCGGTCTTCCCGAGATCATAACTGTCATCGCTGTCGGTCAGGAATATGTCACCGACGGCCAACCGGTTGAGCCTGTTTTTGCAGAGGCCACACAATGATATCAGCACTGGATAGCATCTTACGCCGCCCAAGGACCGTCCTGACACTGATGCTGGTGATGATACTGGCTGGCGCGTTCACCTATGTGTCCATCCCCAAGGAAGCCAACCCCGACATTGATGTGCCGGTGTTCTATGTTTCCGTTGGCCAGCAAGGCATTTCTCCGGAGGATTCAGAACGTCTTCTGGTGCGTCCCATGGAAACGTCGCTGCGTGGCCTGGATGGTCTGAAAGAACTGACAGCTGTAGCCTCTGAAGGTCATGCTGGCATCGTTCTTGAATTCAACATCGACTTCAACAAGGAAAAGGCACTCGCCGATATCCGCGACAAGGTGGATCAGGCTCAGGCGCAACTGCCAGCTGATGCCGACGAACCGCAGATATTCGAGACCAACTTCTCGCTGCAACCAACGATATTTGTTGCACTTTCCGGCAACGTCCCGGAACGAACCCTGTTCCGGCATGCCCGCTTGCTGCAGGATGAGCTGGAATCCATCCCCACCGTGCTGGAGGCAAATCTGAACGGCCACCGGGAAGAGCAGCTTGAAGTCATCATCGATATGATGCGGCTGGAATCCTATGATATTACGCAGCAGGAATTGCTGACTTCCCTGTCCAACAACAACCAGTTGGTGGCAGCCGGGTTTCTGGATGGCGGCAGCGGGCGGTTCAACGTCAAGGTGCCCGGGCTCATCGAGACTGCGCAGGATGTCTACTCGCTTCCTATCAAACAGAATGGCGAAGGTGTCGTAACACTGTCGGATGTCGCGGACATCCGCCGCACATTCAAAGACCCAAGCGGCTTTACCCGCATCAATGGCAAACCAGCCATTGCGATCAGCGTTGTCAAACGGTTGGGAACGAACATCATCGAGAATAATGTTGCTGTTCGAGAGAAGGTCGCGGAATTTACGGCTGAATGGCCGGATGCCATCCAGATAGACTTCATGCTGGATCAGTCCAACTTCATCAAGGAGGTTCAGGGCTCCCTGCAATCTTCCATCATGACGGCCATTGTTCTGGTGATGATCGTTGTTCTGGCGGCCCTGGGTGTGCGATCTGCCATTCTCGTGGGGCTGGCAATTCCAACCAGCTTCATGACCGGCTTTCTTATTCTCGGCGGTCTGGGCATGACTGTGAACATGATGGTGATGTTCGGCCTTGTGCTGACCGTTGGTATGTTGGTCGATGGCGCCATCGTGATTGTGGAATATGCCGACCGTAAAATTTCGGAAGGCATGCATCGTCGCGAAGCCTATATCAGGGCAGCAAAATTGATGCTCTGGCCGATTGTGTCGTCCACTGGCACAACATTGGCCGCATTCCTGCCATTGCTGCTCTGGCCCGGTGTATCCGGTGAATTCATGAGCTATCTGCCGATCATGGTTGTCATCGTTCTGTCGGCCGCACTTGTCACGGCGATGATTTTCCTGCCGGTGACTGGTGGCCTGATTGGCCGGAACAAGACGTCGCCTGAGGAAGCAGAGCAGGCAGCGCGGATGAATGCCAATGCCGAGCTGAACATTACCGAGATGAAGGGCGTCACCGGCATTTACCTGCGTTTCCTGAGCCGGATTTCCGGATCGGTGACCGGCAATCTGATTACACTGACAGTCGCAGTGGCCATCGTTATCGGTGTATTTGTCGCATTTGGCTCCCACAATGCCGGCGTCGAGTTTTTCGTCGACGAAGAGCCGGATCAGGCCATCGTTTTGGTGACCGGCCGCGGCAACATGTCGGTCCATGAAATTGACGCTCTGGTACGCGAAGTTGAAGATGAAATTCTTCAGACCGTCGGTATTCGCAACGCCGTCGCTTCTTCGACCGCAGGCAGCGGCGGTGGTGGTGGCGATACACTTGGCGGCGTTCAGGACAAGCCTGCAGATGTGATCGGTGAGATCAATATCGAACTGGTAGATTATTGCTGCCGCCGCAAGGCCATCGATATCTTTGACGAGATCCGAACCAGAACTGCCGATTTGGCAGGGATCTCGGTTGAAATCCGAAAGGTTGAAGGTGGCCCACCCACCGGCAAGGATTTGCGTCTGGAAGTCAAATCGACAAATTATGATCAACTGGTCACCGTGGTTGCACAAATTCGCAATCAGGTGGAGACGATGAGCGATCTGATCGAGATTGAAGATGGCCGTCCCCTGCCCGGAATCGAATGGCAGCTCGATATTGACCGCGAGGAAGCCGGTCGGTTCAATGCTGGCATCGCCTCTGTGGGCGCGATGGTCCAACTCGTTACCAATGGGGTGATGATCGGAAACTATCGCCCCGATGATTCGGAGGATGAGATCGACATTCGTGTCCGCTTGCCGGAAGCCCAGCGCAGCTTTGACGAATTGGACAAGCTGAAACTGCGGACGACAAATGGTCAGGTTCCGATCTCAAACTTTGTCACTCGTGAAGCAAAGCCAAAGGTCTCCACCATCACGCGCCGTGATGGGCTATATGCCATGGATATCAAGGCCAACATTGCGCCAGGCAGCGACGTGTTGCCCGATGCCAAAGTTACCGAGTTGCAGGAATGGCTGGATGGACAAACCTGGCCTGATACGATGCAGATGCGCTTCCGTGGAGCCGATGAAGAACAGAAAGAAGCTGGAGAATTCCTTGGTAAGGCGGCGCTTGCCTCACTGTTCCTGATGTTCATCATTCTGGTAACCCAGTATAATTCCTTCTATCAGACAGCCATCACACTGATGACGGTGATCTTGGCTGTGGTTGGTGTTCTGATTGGACTGATGGTCACCGGACAAACGTTCTCGATCATCATGACCGGAACCGGTGTGGTGGCGCTTGCCGGAATTGTGGTCAACAACGCCATCGTGCTCATCGATACCTATAATCGATTGCGCCACGAGGGCGCGGCACCGAAAGAAGCTGTGCTGAAAACCAGTGCGCAGCGGCTACGCCCCATCTTGCTGACCACCATCACCACGATAGCTGGTTTGATCCCGATGGCCACTCAGGTGAATTTTGACTTCTTCAACCGCGTGGTAGCTGTTGGCGGAATCACGTCGATCTGGTGGGTTCAACTGTCGACTGCGATCATTTCCGGGCTGGCATTCTCAACACTGCTGACTCTGTTGCTGGTGCCGGTGCTTCTTTCGATGCCAAGCAATTTCTCGGAATTGTATCATCGCCTCAAAAACAGGGGCAAAAGCGCACCAGAGGCTGGCATACGCGAGACGGCAGACATTCGTCCCTTCCCAATGCGGGACGATGCGACGCCTCAGGACCAGTCTCTGCCACAGGCGGCAGAATAAGGCCCAATTCCCGACATGGCCTACTCGTCAGAAGATGGCGGCTGTTGTGCAGTCGCCATTTTTTTTCGAAAACTGCGAATGCCGACCGGCAGAAAACCGAGATAAATCAATGTCATGATGGTCACGACTGAAAACGGGTAACTGGCCAGCAAGGCCGCCCACAGGACCAGTCCGACCATCAATGGCAGTGCAAAGTCCCGAGGAATTCCGGAGCCCAATTTCTTGCCAGAAAAGGTTGGAACGGTGCTGACAACCAAAAAGCCGATCACCAGAACATAGATCAGGATGGGTATCGCCCAGTCTGTATCAATCGGCACACCGATTTTTTGTAACGACAATGGCAACAATACGCACATTGCTCCGGCCGGCGCGGGAACGCCGGTGAAATAATTGTCCCGCCAATCGTCAGTTTTCCGCTTGCTCTTCAGGGCATTGGCCACGTTGAACCGTGCCAGACGCAGCGCCATGCAAATGGCGAAAATCAGCGCTGCGATCCAGCCAAGCGAGCGCAAATCATGCAGCAGCCAAAGATACAGGATCATGCCTGGCGCAACACCGAAATTCACGAAATCGGTCAGGGAGTCCAATTCAGCACCCAATTTCGAACTGGATTTCAAAAGCCGAGCAACACGCCCGTCCAACCCATCCAGAACGGCTGCCAGCACCATTGCAAAAATGGCGAATTCGAAACGACCTTCCATGGCCAGACGGATAGAGGTCAACCCAGCGCAGAGCGCCAGCAATGTCACCATATTTGGCAGTATGGCACGCAGGGAAATTGGGCGCTTCTGGACAGGATCAACCAGGTTTCGGCCCAGCCCGTCCTTATCGTCCGGCTCAAGCGGCTGAAAGGGTCCGACCATCTCAGTTAGTCCACACGAGACTGTAATTCACGCGCGCCGCCATCCTCGAAAACAGCAAGAACCGTTTCGCCCGCTATGGCCGTTTGCCCCAATGCAACACGGCTGGACGTGCCACGCGGCAAATATACGTCGAGCCGTGATCCGAACCGGATCAGGCCAAACCGCTCACCTGCAGTCATATCCTGCCCTTCGGTGGCCCAGCAGACGATGCGACGGGCAATCAGTCCGGCAATCTGCACAACGCCAACCTTGCCATAGCGTGTATTGACGACCAGGCTGTTGCGCTCATTGTGCTCGCTGGCCTTGTCGAGTTCCGCATTGAGAAACTTTCCGGGCGTATAGGAAATACGTGTGATCTGGCCGCTCATGGGCAGACGATTTACGTGGCAGTTGAAGACATTCATGAAAATTGAAATGCGGTCCAGCGGCTGGGTGCCCAGTTCCAGTTCCGGTGGCGGCACAAACTGGCCGATTGCGGAAATGCGTCCGTCAGCAGGGCTGACGACAAAACGCTCATCCATGGGTGTGACGCGAGACGGATCACGAAAGAAATATGCAACCCAGGCCGTCAGTATGGCAAAAATCCAGAACAAGGGTGACCACAGCCACCCAAGCACCAGCGCCAGGAACGCAGCGATGGCAATGAACGGGTATCCCTCTTTGTGAATGGGAACAAATGAGTTGCGGATACTGTCTACAATTGTACTCATGATAATACTGCGCTACCTGTTTCGCGAGGCTAATGCCTTCTCACCCTTTATCAGACATGCACACTCAATATCCAGTTGCAAATCTGTTGTCGGCAAAGAGTCGATTTCAAATTACTCGGTTATCAACGATCCAACAAAACCGCGGTCGTCGGACTCACGCGCCTTACGCAGACGCTCAGCCGCTTCGTTGACTTCTCTTTGACGGTTCCACATGGACGCGTAAATGCCGTCCTGCGCCAGCAATTCCTGATGGGTTCCGCGCTCGGCAATCATGCCGCTATCCAGAACGATGATCTCATGCGCGCCGACCACTGTCGACAGACGGTGGGCAATCACCAGTGTCGTGCGACCTTTTGACACCTGATCAAGTGCGCTTTGAATTTCCTGTTCGGTGTGGCTGTCGAGCGCAGATGTTGCTTCGTCCAGGATCAGGATTGGCGGCGCCTTCAAAATGGTCCGGGCAATGGCAACACGTTGCTTTTCACCACCGGATAGTTTCAGGCCGCGCTCACCCACTTCTGTATCAAACCCATCGGGCAAACTTTTGATGAAATCAGAAATCTGCGCCATGTCGGCAGCCTGTCTGACTTCATCCTCAGTGGCTTCAGGCCGTCCATATCGGATGTTGTAAGCAATTGATTCATTGAACAAAACAGTGTCCTGAGGAACCATGCCGATTTGTCGCCTGACAGAAGCTTGTGTCACGTCTCGCACATCCTGACCATCAATCAGAATACGGCCACCGGTGACATCATAAAACCGAAACAGCAGCCGCGAGATGGTTGATTTGCCAGCGCCGGAAGGGCCAACAATCGCAACAGTCTGACCAGCAGGCACTTCAAAATCCACACCCTTCAGGATTGCCCTGTTTTCATCATAATGAAACCGGACATCCTCAAACCGGATGCTTGCATCCTTGATGATCACATCTGGCGCTCCGGGCTTGTCCGTCACTTCGGGCGCAACACCAAGGAGATTGAACATGGCTTCAATATCCACGAACCCCTGTTTGATCTCCCGATAGATGGAGCCAATGAAATTGAGTGGGATGTAGAGTTGGATCAGGAGCGCGTTGATGAGCACAAAATCGCCCAATGTCTGTGTCCCTGCCCTCACAGCAGTCGCAGACATGGCCATGCAAACAACCATTCCGATTGAAAAAATCAGTGTTTGGCCGAAATTCAGCCATGCCAGCGAGGTGGCAGTTTTGACGGCAGCGCCTTCATAGCCCTGCATGGATTCGTCAAAGCGACGGGCTTCCATCTCCTCATTGCTGAAATATTTGACGGTCTCGTAATTCAACAGACTATCGACAGACTTGCTGTTGGCCTCTGTATCAGCATCGTTCATCTGGCGGCGAATTGCGATGCGCCAGTTGGAAGCCATGATGGTGAAAACCACATAGAAAACTATCATCACCACAATGACCGCCAGATAGGTCATGTTGAAGTGGTAGCCCACCACACCTGCCATGAAGATGAATTCCAAAGCGGTTGGAAATGAGGCCAGAATTGTGAAACGAACAACTGTTTCAATGCCTTTGGTGCCCCGTTCGATGATCCGTGACAGACCGCCGGTGCGGCGTTGCAGGTGGAACCGCAGAGACAAATCATGCATGTGAACGAATGTCTTGCGCGCAAGATTGCGCACGGCATGCTGGCTGACACGAGCAAACAATCCGTCACGCAATTGCGTGAAACCGACCATCAGAATGCGTCCAACACCATAGGTGATGACCAGCATCACTGGCACGAGCAGAAATGGCGGCAAGAAAGCAATCTCGTCAGCATTCCCGGCCAGTGCATCGGTGGCGTATTTGTAGAGGAAGGGCACATAAACGGTGACGATTTTTGCCACAACCAGCGCCGCGAAGGCCCACCAGACGCGCTTCTTCAGCTCTGGCCGGTCTGCCGGCCACATATAGGGCCACAGGTTTCTGATGGTAGATACCAGATCACCGTCTTCAGCAGATATCTGCGTGGCCGGTTTTTTTGCATTTTCGTCTGTATCGTCGGCTTTGCCAGACGCATCAATTGCAGTCATGTAGTTAGAATTCCTGATTGTAAACGTGTGAGCGATTGAGACGCCACACTGTTTCCGAGAGCCTAATTCTCCTGATGGGAAAGACCCTTGGTGTGTTCCTTGTTGTCGTCAGGTGGCGCCGCGGGTGCACGCGATGTCGTCAAACCCGCAATCAAGCTGCTTGCGCGTTCCAGTTTCTGGATATTGAGGCAATAGCAGGAACGTGGCCCATCGACAGTCCCAACTACCAATCCTGCATCTTTCAGGACCTTCAAGTGCTGAGAAACGGTTGACTGCACCAGAGGCAACATCTCGACGATCTCGCCACAAAAGCAACGCCCTCTGGAGGCCAGAGCGCGAATGATTTCCAGACGGGCCGGATGGCCCAAAGCCCTCAGGACAACGGCCATGTCGCAATCTCCGGTCACACCGTCAATCGGGCTGTTCCGGTATGCAGTATTTGCCGCTGGAGCTTCCTGGCTCACGTAAAACCCTTTCATCGGTGGTTACCGATGAATATGGCATACAAATGGTGGCAATCAAGTGCCTTTGGCCAAACTGTGCTCAGACTCAACAGAGAATATGAATCTATTTTACCAGTGTGCAGTTTGTATTGACCTTCAAACGATCAATTTGCCAGAGAGTCTTCCTCTGGCACCACCAGCACCTGATCCGGGAAGACCGCGGCAGGATTGCGAATCTGATCCTGATTGGCGCTGTAAAGGGTGGTGTACCGGACCCCGCTGCCATAAATCCGCCGAGCAATGGTCCATAGATTATCACCCCTGCCCACCACAACCCGCTGAGGCCGGGTCATCGTGCCAGAAATTTCGGCGTTATCGTGCCCACTGGCCGTATCGACACGGATCTCATGATTGATCGCCTTGGCAGGATCAAAACTGGCCGCGAGCGATCCCACGATTTCAGGATCGCGCTCAAACGGCACTTCACGACGCGCCACAACCGCACCGCCTGCATGTTCCAGTTGCTCGGCACGCAACATCAATCGTCCCTGAGGCACAGTATGGGTTGTTTGGAGATGCCATCTGCCAACCGGACCTGCAACGGTTTCACCAATAAGTCTGTTGTCCAGAAACAGCCGGACGCTTGCGTTTGGCCGAGATGCTCCTGATACCAGCAGATCTGCCGCGCCTTCGGTTTCGATAGTCTCAATCGTCACCAAAGGTTCTTCTGCGGCAGGTTTAGTCTGTTTTGAGCCAGGCGCAGAATCTGGCGCAGAGGTTGCAAACTCATCCGAAACTTCGTCTGCCGGCGTTGATGATTGAGACAGGGCTCTCTCATCTGGCGGCGTCAATTCAACCAAGGGCCCTGTGTTGTCTGATGTTTCCGGTCGAATTATTGTGGCCGGACTTTGCCAGACTGCACTTGGCTGGCCAGGCTGGTCCAACATGACAATGGCTGATTCCATAGCATTTTCCGGCACTGAGACCGTCACATTTTGAACCGAAATCTGCGGATCGCCCGAATGATTGGAAATGCTGCGCACTGCGATCTGATGCCCACCAACCGGCAGGGGTTCATCCAGCACAAGCGCCCACTCGCCGGCGGAATTGGCATTGGCTCTCGCAAGCACCTGATTGCCTGACATAACCTCAATCTGATCACCGGGGGCTGACAATCCTGCCAGAACCGCGTTGCCATCCGGCTCAACCCTGACAATATCGAATGTAGGAGGAGCAATGACAGATGGGGATGGTACTTTGAATGACTCGGTGACATCTGGCCCGACAGACAAGTCTGATTCTGCTGTCGCCGGTTCTGATTTGTCAGGGGCAGTCGTTTGCGTTCCTACCGCCTTGCTGGTGCCCACAGTTGCAACGGACTGGCGGAAATTATCAAGGGAAATGGTCCCATTCGTTATCAAGACGCCCGCTGTTGCCAGTCCACAGGCGCAGAAAACTGCGGCTGCCGCCAATGCAGCCCTGTTGGAACCAAGTGCGACCGATGCCTGCAGAATATCGGCAAATCTGGAGTTTGACGTCATGATCCGTGCAGTCCGATTTCGTAAATATCTGGTTTGGTATAGAGTGTGTTGAACTCAGAGCACCCCCATCCTGCGACAGGTCTGCACAATTACCAACCTTTGGTGTAATGTCTTTCTGTTAACCGATCCTAAAATCATTGTATCGTCATAACACGTCAAAAGTTCGGATTTCACTCGCGTTTCCATGCTGTCATCATTCAAAAGGTCATCTATTTTATGAGTACCATTTCCTCCATTTGTGTTTATTGCGGGGCCGGAAGTGGCAAAGACCCGGCCCATTTGGCCGCAGCAACAGCACTTGGCCATATTCTTGCGGACCAGAAAATCCGACTGATTTACGGCGGAGGTACGATTGGGATGATGGGTGCAATCTCAACAGCAGTTCAGGAGCGCAACGGAAAGGTGACGGGAATCATCCCACGATTTCTTCTCGACATGGAAGCATCCCATGCAGATCTGGAACGTCTTGACGAACTGATTCTCACCGAGGACATGCATGAGCGCAAACGCACCATGTTTGAAAAGGCTGATGCATTTATTGCCCTGCCCGGCGGAATTGGAACATTGGAAGAACTGGTTGAACAACTGACATGGGCGCAACTAGGCAGACACAAAAAACCGGTTTTGCTGGCCAATATCAACAATTTCTGGCAGCCGTTGATCGACCTGATCTCTCACATGCAGGCTGAATCCTATATCCGAAAAGGCTTTGAAGTAAACTTTCTCAACACGGATCGTGTGGACCAGATTGTTCCGTTGCTGCAACAGGCGGCACTTGAGGCTACTGAAGCTGACGGTCCTCTGGAATCAATCGGGCGGCTTTAGAAGCCAGGCCTCGCTACATCGTAGTTGACGGCCATTGCCGCAAACTACGATGTAGATGTTATCGCCAAAATAAATGTGACGACTATGCCTTGGCCTTGCGTCTGAACAGACGCATCACCACAACGAAGAACAGTGGCACAAACAACACGCCCAGTACCGTGGCTGACACCGTTCCTCCGAACACACCTGCACCAATGGCATTACGGCCGCCCGCACCTGCGCCTGTGCTGATGACCAGCGGCAGAACGCCCAGCGAAAAGGCCATCGATGTCATGATGATGGGGCGGAACCTCAATTTGGCGGCGTGTGTTGCGGCCTCAAAAAGCGACTCTCCAGCTTCCATGCGGTCGCGGGCGAACTCGACAATCAGAATCGCGTTCTTGCCGGTCAGACCAATGACGGTCAGCAGCCCAACCTGAAAGAAAACCCCGTTTTGAAATCCGCCGAGCCAGGCCCCTACAAGTGCACCGAGCACTCCGATTGGCATGGCAAGCATGACAGCAAAGGGGATGGTCCAACTTTCGTAGAGTGCGGCCAAAGACAGGAACACCGCTGCGATGGACAGCGCATAGAGAAGCGGTGCCTGATTGCCCGATTCGACCTCTTCCAGCGAAAGACCCGTCCATTCGATCGAAAACCCGTCCGGCAATTGACCAACCAGGCGTTCAATTTCGGCCATCGCAACACCGGTTGATACGCCTGGTGGCGGCGATCCCTGGATCTGCAGTGACGGAATACCATTGTAACGATAGATACCCTGTGGGCCCTGCTTCCAGGATCCCGTGGCAAAATTGGAAAATGGCACCAGTTCACCGAAGGAATTCTTGACCCGCCAACGCGACAGGTCTGATGGCGCGGTCCGGGCATCGGCCTGGCCTTGTACATAGACGCGCTTGATCTTGTCCCGGTCCACAAAATCATTCACATAGGAGCCCGCCCAGGCGGTATAAAGCAGGGAACTCACATTGGCGGCAGACACGCCCATCGCGCCCGCTTTGCGCCAGTCAATATCGATGTCGTACTGGGCTGCACTTTCAAGACCATTGGGCCTTGCCGATGCAATCAGCGGGCTCTGCGCGGCCATGCCGAGAAGCTGATTTCTCGCCTGGACGAGCTCTTCATTGCTCTGGCCGGTTCTGGCCTGAAGATGGAAATCAAACCCGGATACATTGCCAAGTTCGATAACGGCAGGCGGAACAACGGGAAACACCATCGCACCCTGGATCTGGCTGAAAGCCCCCCAAGCCCGCCCGGCCATTGCCTGTGCGCTCTGCCCCGGCGACGTACGCTCCGACCAGTCCTTCAGACGGACGAAGGCAAGTCCCATGTTCTGGCCTGCCCCACCAAAACTGAAACCGCCGACACCGAAGATGGATTCAACATTTTCCGATTCCTGTGTCGTGAAGTATTGTTCGACCTGACCCACAACATCCATCGTCCGTTCGATGGTCGACCCGGTCGGACCCTGGATCAGCACGAACATGATTCCCTGATCCTCATCAGGCAGGAAGCCGCTTGGCGTGCGAATAAAGAGAAATACCATGGCCACAGCCATTGCAATATAAATCACACCCACACGGAACGGACGCCGGACAATCCATCCGACACTGCCCGCATAACCGCCCAGGACCCGATCAAAGAAGCGGTTGAACAGGCCAAATGGTCCTGTCGTTTTGACATGATCGGTTTTCTTCAAAAGAGACGCGCACAGCGCAGGCGTCAGAGTCAGCGCGACCACGACCGACAGGATCATGGCCGACACGATTGTTACGGCAAATTGCTGGTAAATCACGCCTGTGGACCCACCGAAAAAAGCCATGGGCACAAAAACAGCGGACAGAACAACCGCGATGCCGATCAGCGCGCCGGTAATCTGCCCCATGGATTTGTGCGTGGCATCCCTCGGAGACAGACCCTCCTCGGCCATCAGGCGTTCTACGTTTTCGACAACCACGATCGCATCATCCACCAACAGGCCAATGGCCAGAACCATGGCCAGCATGGTCAGTGTATTGATGGTGAAGCCGGCTGCAGCCAACACCCCAAATGTGCCCAGGATCACAACTGGTACCGCCAGCATCGGGATCAGGGTGGCACGCAGGTTCTGCAAAAACAGGAGCATCACCAGAAAGACCAGGAAAATGGCCTCCACCAGGGTTTTCACGACTTCTTCAATGGAAATCTTGACGAAAGGCGTCGTGTCATAAGGAACCTCGTATTGCATCCCTTCCGGAAACACCGAGGCAAACTCGTCCATACGCTCGCGCACCAGGGTAGCGGTATCGAGTGCATTCGCCCCGGTTGCGAGACTGATAGCCAGACCTGAAGCTGTTATTCCATTGAAACGGGTTTCAAAATTATAGCGTTCCGCGCCAATTTCCACATCCGCCACATCGCCCAGAAGTACGAGCCCACCATCGGTTTCAGCCCGAAGCACAATCTGTCGGAAATCCTCAGGTGTCGACAGCAGAGACTGCGCGGTCACTGTCGCCGTCAGGGCCTGATCCGCCACGGTCGGCCTCGTACCAAACGCTCCGGCAGAAATCTGGGCGTTTTCCTGACTTACGGCTGAAACCACATCCCCCGGTGACAATTCAAAAGAAGCAAGTTTGGCCGGGTCCAGCCAGATCCGCATGGCATAGGGAGAACCAAAAACCTGCACACTGCCGACACCCTCAATACGACTGATCTCGTCCACGATGTTGGTGTTGAGATAGTCGGACAGGTCGGCCTGGTCATAGCTGCCGTCTGACGAGGTCAGTGCAATAACCATAAGGAATCCGGATGATGATTTCTCGACGGTAACTCCCTGACGCTGCACCGGCTCAGGCAACAGAGGCGTTGCCTGGGACAGTTTGTTCTGAACCTGCACCTGGGCGATATCGGGATCGGTCCCCGTTTCAAATGTCAGAGTGACAGTGGATGTGCCGGATGATGTCGAGTTTGACGAAAAATAACGCATTCCGTCGAGACCGGTCAGTTGCTGCTCGATGATCTGCGTAACAGTGTTTGCAACCGTCTGCGCGGACGCACCAGGATAGCTGGCGTTCACCGTAACCGTCGGTGGTGCGATCTGAGGGTACTGGGACACGGGCAAACTGAGGACCGACAAAATGCCAATCCCCATCAGAACAATCGAAATTACCCACGCAAAAACGGGGCGGTCAATAAAAAATCGTGACATGGATCAGCCCTGTTCGTCGGATTTTGATGGATCGGACGAGCCTGGTGCCGCAGCTTCCTGCGGTGAGACGGGAGCGCCCGGAGCTGCCTTCTGCAGACCTGACACGATCACACGATCCCCCGGTTCAAGGCCGCTCTGGACCACCCAATCGGACCCCAAATCCTGCAAGATGGTCAATTCGCGCTGTTCGACAATATTTTCAGCATTGACCACCAGGGCGGTCGGGTTGCCGCGCCGGTCGCGGCCAACGCCTTCCATTGGGACCAGAAACAGATTGTCCATTGTCCCTGTCGGCATGTCGACCTGCACATACATGCCAGGAAGAAGCAGCCCCTCGGGATTTTCAAATTTCAGGCGCAGTACCACGACACCTGTGGTCTCATTGACGTAAGGTTCCGCAGCGGTCAGCGCGCCCTCATATTCGTATGTCGAGCCATCGGCCAGGATCAGTCGCACATCGGCAGCCGGTGTGGATTGCCCACTCATTTGGCGACGACGCCAGGCGAGAACCTCTGCAGCGGACTGGGTCACATCAACATACACTTCATCGATTGAGCGGATCACGGCCAGAGGATTTGATTGACTGGCGGACACCAGCGTACCTGCGCTTACGTCAGAGAAGCCGATTTTCCCCGATAGTCTGGCACGAATATCGGTGCGATCAAGTTCAAGCTGTGCCGAGTCCAGCTGCGCTTCGGCAAGTGCAAGGGACGCGGCAGCGGCATCGCGCGCAGAAACAGCATTGTCTTCGGTCGCCGCACTGCTGATACCGCGCTCCTGAAGGGTCGTAACCCGTTTGGCCTCACTCTCGGCAGCGCCCAGTTGCGCCTGAGCTTGACGAACAATTGCCTCGGCCTGGGCAAGAGCTGCCTCATAGGTGCCGCGATCCACACGGTAGAGAACATCTCCCGCGCTGACATCGGTGCCTTCAACGAACAGGCGCTCGGTGATAATGCCGTTGACCTGTGGGCGCACCTCAGCCGTGGCAGAGGCCCGCACGCGACCAGGCAGCTTTGCAGTCATCGTGACCGATTGAGGCTGGAGCGTTACGACAGTTACTGCTGCAGGTGGACGCCCCTCCTGGGCCGACAGGCCTGTGGTGAGCATCAAGCCCATGCAAACAGTAACGGCAAAGCCGGCGAACGTACGGGAGACCATGATCCGTGTCTTTCTTTTACAGTCGGGCTTGTGATTGAAGCCCGGTAGTTTTATAAAACTCTTGGGTTTCATAAATATGATATTGCCCTGCGTTTCAAGGGAATTGACGGCCCATAAGGAGGAAATTTTTCGTTTTGATGCCAAAATGGTCAATGAAATGCGAAAAACGCGGCAGACCGGTGGTTATTTCCACTGAGGAGCGCCGCCACCGGATACTTGACGCGTTGAATGCCGTGTTTTCCCGCGCAGGCATGGCTGGCATAACAATGAACACAATTGCCGCTGAAGCGGGCATGTCCAAGAGTACGCTGTATCGGCTCTTTGAAGATCGTGATGCCCTGTTCAAGGCTTATTTTGAAATGGTGCGCGCCTCATTTGTCCGCCCCTTGTCCAAAGAAGACATGCAGCTTCCCATCGCGGAACGCCTTCGAAAACTATTGGAACCAAGGCCGATGGCATCCCCGTCCGGGCTGCCCATCGCCGTTATCCGCCACGTGATTTCTCAGGTCGAGACTCACCCGGATCTGGGGAAAGCATGTCTGCTGGATATCATGCACGCAGATCGCGCTCTGATCCGCGCTGAACTTGATCGCGGAGTTGACCGTAACGAGATCCGCATTACCGACACGGATACCGCCGCAACGATTCTCCAAAGCATGGTTCGCATTCCGATTCTGGACCTGTTGCTTGCTCCCGACATGCATCCGGATTTTGAGGATCTCACTGCCCATTTCGAGTTGGGTCTGAGACTGTTTCTTGACGGCACCGAGTTCCCAAAAAGCTCCTAAATTTTGTCTGTAGGTACGTGCATCAGCTTGTAATTGATGCTGTCCAGAAGCGCTGCAAATGACGCGTCTATGATGTTCGAGGACACACCGACGGTAAACCACCGATTGCCCTGACCATCTCTGCTTTCGATGAGAACCCGGGTGATGGCTTCGGTACCGCCATTCAGGATTCGAACCTTGAAATCCACAAGTTCCAGATCATTGATGTGGGTGTTGAAGCTGCCCAGATCTTTTCGCAGGGCCTGATCGAGCGCGTTGACCGGGCCATTGCCCTCGGCGACCGACATGAACTCCTCGCCATGCACCGTGACCTTGACGATGGCCTCCGACACGGTCACCAACTCATTGCGTGCGTTGGTCCGGCGTTCCACCATGACACGGAAACTGTTGACCGAGAAAAACTCGGGCACTGAGCCAAGACTGCGGCGGGCCAGCAATTCAAGCGAAGCATCGGCAGCTTCATAGGCATAGCCCAGCGCTTCGCGCTCCTTGATGTCTGCCAGCAGACCGTCCAGCCTCGGGTCAGATTTCTTGACCTTCATGCCAAACCGGTTCAGCTCCGAAATCAGGTTTGATTTACCGGCCTGATCGGACACCATAACCTGCCGTTTATTGCCGACACTTTCAGGTGGCACATGCTCATAGGTCTCAGGTTCCTTGAGCAGAGCTGAGGCATGAATGCCCGCCTTTGTCGCGAAGGCGCTGCTGCCCACATAGGCGGCCTGGCTGTTGCCAGATCGATTCAACAATTCCTCGAAAGCCTTTGAGATTGATGTCAATTTTCTCAGGGTCTTGTCTGAAACACCCACCTCAAAGCGGTCCGAGAATGCCGGTTTCAATTTCAAGGTCGGGATGATGGATATCAAATTGGCATTGCCGCAACGCTCGCCAATTCCATTGAGGGTTCCCTGAATCTGTCGCACACCGGCATCAACAGCTGCCAGTGAATTGGCCACAGCCTGTTCCGTATCATCATGGGCGTGAATGCTCAGATGGTCGCCGGGCACATGTTTGATCACCTCGGCAATGATTGCCTTGATTTCTGTCGGCAATGTGCCGCCATTGGTATCGCACAGCACGACCCAGCGGGCACCGGCATCATAGGCCGTTTTGGCACAGGCCAGCGCATAGTCCGGATTGGCCTTGTAGCCATCGAAAAAATGCTCGCAATCGACCAAAGGCAGTTTTCCAGCATCAACGGCAGCTTTTACCGATGCGGCAATGCCTTCCAGGTTTTCTTCATTGGTGCATCCAAGCGCAACACGGACATGATAGTCCCAGGCCTTGGCAACATAGCAAATGGCACCTCCGCTCGCGCCCAACAGCGCCTGGACACCCGGATCATTTTCCACCGAGCGCCCTGCCCGCTTGGTCATGCCGAAGGCCGTGAACATTGCCTTGCTGGTGCGGTTCTCGGCAAAGAATGCTGTATCCGTCGGGTTTGCACCCGGATAGCCGCCCTCGACAAAATCCACGCCCAAATCGTCGAGCAAATTTGCAATCTGAATCTTGTCTTCCAGCGAGAAATCAATGCCGGGTGTTTGCTGACCGTCGCGCAAGGTGGTGTCGAACAGATAGAGACGTTCTTTTGTCATGTTATTCTCTGCCAATCGGTGCCTTTTGAAATTGGCACCCTTTCAATTTGAATCGCTCTCAGGCGGTTTGGTTGTCTGCCGGTGGCCAGGTGTCTGTATCTGCATCCGGGTGCTGGTAGGTTTGAATGGTCGCCATGAACCGGGCTTCGTCACTTTCCGGGCCGAATTCGCGAACCGGCAGGTCGGCAAGCCCATCAACAAATGGCTGCCTGTCATCGACGCATACCTGAACCAGCGGTGCTGCCTGTCCAGGATGGTCCAGTGCACCAATTGCAATGGCTGGCCCTGCCCCGTAATCATAGGTCAAGGGCGTGCCGCATGTTTCGCAAAAGCCACGCAGAACCCTGTTGGAGCTTTGAAAGAGTTTTGGCGCGCCCCGCGTCCAGACAAGATCATGTGCTGTTGCAAGTGGCGCGTAAAAGCTACCAAAGGCTTTCTGGCACATGCGGCAATGGCAAATTGTTGGATCACTGAGTTTTCCAGCGCGAAACCGGACAGCTCCGCACTGGCAGCCCCCTGTGATGGGATTGCTCATTTTGTTTCCCATTTAGCTTTGCGCTCACCAGTCACTGGATCCTTAGTGTCCATCAGTTGAATCCCGTCCTTCAGAAGCTCATCACGAATTTGATCAGCTCCCGTGAAATTCTTCTGCACCAAAAAATGATTACGGCTCTCAATCAGGGAATTGATGTTTTCTGGTGCCTTGATTATATCGATCGCAGTGTTACTCTGGGCGGCATACTTTGCTTTTTCAGGATCATATAATGGCGCTTCATTTCCTTGAATGTGAAGCGTTCCAGTTTCCGCAACTGTAACGTATTCCCTAGGCAAGTTAATTCCTAAGAATTGAGCGGCCCCGAAAAGATAGCCCACTGATTTTTTACGACTAGGATCGCTATGGAAATCGGTCATAGGTTCGTATTCACCGCCGCTAAAATTTGCACCTTTAGCATCAAGGTAAAATTCATCCATCAACCTAGTACAGGCGGGTGTATCCAAATCATTCATCAGGTACGCAAGAATTTTTGGATGCACTTCGGGTTCTTGAAATTCAGTTTCAGGAACCTCTGCAATCAATCTCTTCCAACGCTTTATCTTCGAGTTAGCCTTCTCAAGTTGTTCCACCGTCAGATCAATGGGGCGCCGATAATTGCTTGTAAGCATGGCTAATCTCAATACATTGCCATCCCAATTGCGTCCGCCAAATTTGGGGGTTTCTAACAATTCATGGATCGTGATGAAGTTGCCCAGCGACTTTGACATTTTTTCACCTTCGACCTGAACAAAACCATTATGCATCCAGACGTTAGCCATGGTGTCGGTCCCGTGGGCACAACGTGACTGAGCGACCTCATTTTCATGGTGCGGGAATGTGAGGTCTATGCCACCGCCATGAATGTCGAACACTGTGCCCAAATATTTCCCCGCCATAGCGGAACACTCGATGTGCCAACCAGGGCGGCCTTTTGTAGCTATACCACCTGGGGAAGACCAAGATGGCTCGCCCGGTTTTGATGGCTTCCACAGCACGAAATCTGCCGGGTTTTTCTTGTAATCAGCTTTTTCAATGCGCGCACCAGCGACAATTTGATCTAATGGCTGACCCGATAACTCGCCATAATCTTTCATGGAAGTTACATCAAATAACACATGATCATCTGCACGATATGCATGGTCGCTTTCGAGCAAGCGCTCGATCATGATCTTCATTTCTTCGATATGGTCGGTCGCACGAGGTTCGACAGTTGGCTCCAGAACTCCGAGGGCTGCAATATCCTTGTGAAACTGTTCCGTTGTCCGCCGGGTGACGTCTTCGATGGACACGCCCTCTTGTGCAGCCCTTGCATTAATCTTGTCATCAACATCTGTGATATTGCGGACATAGGTGACATGCTCGGCTCCATAGAGATGCCGCAGTAACCGAAATAAAACATCAAAGACGATGATGGGCCGCGCATTGCCAATATGAGCGTAATCATAGACGGTTGGACCGCAGACATAGAGCCGCACATTCGCGGGGTCCAGCGGTTCAAAGCGCTCTTTCTTCCGTGTCAGCGTGTTGTAAAGCAAAAACTCTGGATGTTGGTTCATTAACTTCGTCCCGTAATATCTGATCTGCTGACACATGCGTCGACAGAGCTGAATAAATAGTTGCCGCGAGCTTCGCGATGCGGCTTCAAATGTCGGAAAGAAGGCACGGTTCGCGAACCAGCAGGCTGTTAGCCCCTGATAATGAGTCCGCAAATACAAATTGGCTGATACGCCATTTTATTGTCCACCGTGATTATGTGTCGCACTTAAAGCGGTTTCCTTGAAAGCGTCAAGACGAAAACAACGAAGTGGCAAAAGATGGCACCGGTTTTCCCGATTGAGTGTCTCAGCCTTCGGGACGAGCGCATCGAGTTTTCTGAACTGAATCTGAACGCAGCGCTCAGACAGCATTCAACAGGCATCGGCCATTCTTTTCCCAACAACTCGGGAGGGTACCAAATGGCACGTTTTGTATTTCTGTTTTCATGCATGTTGATCCTGACAAGTGGCGTTCTCGTGCTGGCCCAATTTGACGGGTCTTCAGTCGGTTCCGCCAGCGTTGATACCCATGCATCACTTGACTCCTGCATGGAGACACGCGATTTTTGCGGAAATCTGTGATACTATAAACATTTACGGCAGCATGTTTGGAGGCTATGGTTTTGCAGAAGCAACCATAGATATTGCAAATATTTCTTATTTGATTGACAGAGCCAATGCTTGAGTTTTCGCGTTTATGTGGCCGGTCCCGTGGTCTGTTTGGTCTGGCATTGTTGCTGGGGGTGGGAATTGCTGCCCCCGCACAGGCACAATCCGCCATCTGTTATGATCTGGAAAGCCGCTTGGCCAGCCTTCAAAATGGCGGATCGAGTTCTCAAACCCGCCAATCCCGTCGCTATGATCAGGCGGCAAAGAAAATTCGCAACCGACTTGCCTCAGTGCAAAAGCAGGCGCGCCGAGCGGGTTGCAGAACGTCGGGCATTCGACTTTTTCAAAAACGCCAATGCGCTAACGCCTCTGGGCAAATTCGACAGTTGAAACGCGAACTCCAAAGAGTTGAATCCCAGCGCTCGCGGGCCGGTCGCACTCCAAGAAACTCGCGTCGCCAGCAGAAGGAACTGATTGTTGCCCTCGCGCGCAACCGTTGTGGGCGTCAATATGAAAATGCTGCGGCCAGATATCGCAGCGGTGGCGACATAGATGGTTTCGAGCAACCACGGATGAGCACATACCGAACCGTTTGTGTGCGCACCTGTGATGGTTATTTTTTCCCAATCAGCCACTCCACCACGTCGCGCAATTTCGGCAAGGATGAAGCAGTCTGCCAAGGTAAATTCCCCGGCAGCGATGTGACATTGTTTTATCACCCAAGAGGGGCCGACAACGCGATGGAGCTTGCGCGCACTGTCGACGGGCGCGCTTATACCAGCATGCCATACGCCTTTCGCTATCGCGAAGCCTATGATCCGTCGTGCAAGTTCAACCGCAGCCAATTGCGACAGGCAACGCTCGGCAATGGCGCTCCAATTGTGTTTACGGAGAGAAACCCAAGAGCCGATGACGTCAGATTTGGACAGAATGGCCCGGTTCCAATGCCTCGGCCAGCTCTTGGCCTTGATCCGGAAACACAAATGAACATGGCCGGAAATTTCAGGCCAAGCGGATTACCATTGGCTCCGGAACTGGTGGTTGATCCTCAGATACGCGATGGTCAGCGAGTCAGGACAGTCGGTCCAGAACAGTATTTCGGCCAATCAACGGAAGTAGTTTTGACATCTCGGGCCCAGACGCTGATCCAGTAACAGCCTTGCGCAAGGGCATGAACAGTCCTTTTCCTTTCCGGCCAGTCTCCGCCTTTACCGCATTTGCCCAATCCATCCACGTCGCAGTGGACCACGGTTCCTGTGGCAACATAGCGATCGCCTGATGAACCATTTCGCGGTCTTCCTCATCAATCAGGGGGTCGGCTCCCGACGTAACGATTTGCGCCCAGATTTCGGCGTCTGCCAGTTTTTGCAGGTTGCCCTGGATCGCCTCCCAGAAAAGCCTTCCATCTGTGTTGTCCGGTACTGCCAATCGCGCGGCAACAGATTCGTAAGGCAGATTGTGCAGCAATTTGGCATTCAACCCTTCCAGTTCAGCCACATTAAACCGGGCTGGCGACTTGGAGACCTTGTGCGGGTCGAACAGTTTTGCAAGATCCTCCATACGCGAAATGGGTTCCACCGCATCTGAGGTCCCGATCAGACTGGCCAGAGATGCGACAGCCATGGCTTCAAGGCCATCAGCGCGCAGTCCTTCCAGGGAAAGAGACCCAAGACGTTTTGAAAGCCCCTCGCCTTCGGAGCCTGTCAACAAATTGTGGTGCCCGAACGCAGGCGGTGTAAAGCCAAGTGCCTGAAAGATGGCAATCTGCGCGCCGGTATTTGTGATGTGGTCTGCGCCGCGGATAACGTGGGTCACGCCAAAAGCGGCATCATCGATGATGGATGGCAGTGTGTAGAGCCAGGATTCGTCTTCACGAACCAGAACCGGATCGGACATGGACCCAAGATCAACTGTCTGTGGCCCGATGAACAGATCATCCCAATGAATTTCCGTGCGCTCGATGGCAAACACATCATCCTTGTAATTCGGCAGCAGGAAGCGCCAATGCGGTTTGCGGCCCTCTGCCTCGAAAGCATCTTTTTCGTCCTGAGTGAGCTTGAGCGCTGACCGGTCATAGACCGGTGGCAAGCCGCGCGCACGTCGGCGCGCACGTTTGCGTTCCAGCTCTTCTCCAGTCTCGTAACAAGGATAGAGAAGGCCTTTTGCCTTCAGATCTTCTGTGACCACCTCATATTCGGCAAAACGGGCGGACTGGCGCTCGATTCGTGATGGTTCGATGCCAAGCCAGGCAAGGTCGGTCAGAATACCGTCAGCAAATTCCTGTTTGGAACGGGCCTTGTCGGTATCATCAAAACGCAGAATGAAGTCACCACCATGCTGCTGGGCATATAGCCAGTTATAGAGTGCAGTTCGGGCATTTCCGATGTGGATACGGCCGGTGGGAGATGGTGCAAAACGAACAATTGGGCTGGTCATATTGTGCTGGCTTCCTGTCTGGCCAGATCGGTTTCGTCCGCCCGTCTGGCAATGTAGGCTTTCGAGACGCCAAAAAGCACCCCCGAGATGACAATGCAATAGGCTGCCATGGCAAGAAACTGAGTTTCCAGTGCGATACCATAGTCTATCAGCCAGCCTATGACACCTGGTCCCAATGCGCTGGCAAACACCATCAGGGCCATAATGAGTGAGCGAATTTCACCGAGATGTTTCACGCCGTATATTTCGGGCCACAAGGATCCAAAAAGCGTTGAAAAACCGCCACCATTCAGTCCCAGCAATACAAATACAAAGGGTATGCTCCAAGGACTGTCGAACACCCCCAAAACCAGCAAAGCTGCGGCCAGTGGGAATAAAAAGAATGGCAGCAAGGCGCGGGCACTGAAACGATCAACGCAATAGCCGGTGACGAGACCAAAGATAAGGGTGACGACCGCATAGATCGAAAAACCACTTGCAAACCATGAGAGTTCCCAACCCTTCATCTCCACCATATAAATCTGATGAAAGAAGATCGACGTTCCAATGAAGGGCGGCGACAAATAGCCAAATGATGCGATCCAGAACAAGGGATCACGTATCATCTCATTGCGCGTCCATTGCCTGATGGGCACTGAATGATGAATGGGAGATGTGTTCTGTGGAACACGGTCACGTCCCAGCAGCAACCAGAGCGCAGGAATAGTCAGAAGCAGAATGGCGGCGGCAAATATCAACCAGGCAGACCGCCAGTCCAGAACAGCAAGCAACAGCACGACCGTCAATGGCAACACCGCCTCGCCAATCTGGTGGCCTGTATTTGAAATACTCACCGCCTTGCCACGTGTGGCATCGAACCAACGGCCCATGGCCGTCAACGCGATATGGCTCATCATCCCCTGCCCGAAAAACCGAAGCATGAAGATGGCAAAGACAAGCAATGGCAGAGAACCGGCACTGGCCATAGCCACGCACGCGGCCACAAGGCCAAGAAGAGCCACAGACCCAACTTGCCGGGGCGAATAGAAATCCACAATTTTGCCGACAAAGACCATCAGCGCAGCGCTGCCCAGTGTCCCCAGCAGATAGAGACCGCCAAAGTCGCCATTGCTCAGACCAAATTCGGCACGAATCTCTCCGCCATACAGCGCGACGAAAAACGTCTGGCCGAAACTGGACGAAAATGTCATTAGCATGCCAGCCATCAACCATGGCGAATTCTGTCGCACGAAAGCGAGCATAGTAGAAATCTCGAATGACTTTTAATTAGTCAAGTGAATCGCTTAGCTGCGGTCTCTAAAGCGATTTGTGATGGGATAACGGCGATCGCGCCCGAAATTCTTTCTGGTGAGTTTCACGCCGGGGGCAGTCTGTCGGCGTTTGTACTCAGCGATGTAAAGCAGGTGTTCGATCCGTTCGACCGTCTTGCGATCATGCCCCCGTTTAACGATTTCTGCAATGCCCATTTCCTCTTCGACGAGGCATTCCAGAATGTCATCTAGAATTTCATAAGGTGGCAAAGAGTCCTGATCCGTCTGGTTTTCGCGCAGTTCCGCCGTGGGTGCCTTTGTCAAAATGTTGACGGGAATGACCTCGCCCTTCGGACCGAGCACATTGTTTGGCAGATGATTGTTGCGCCATGCGCACAGATCGTAGACTTGAATCTTGTACAGGTCCTTGATTGGGTTGAAGCCGCCATTCATGTCGCCATACAAAGTCGCGTATCCGACAGATACTTCTGATTTGTTGCCGGTCGTCACCAGCATTGGACCGAATTTATTTGAGACTGCCATCAACAAGGCGCCGCGCACACGCGACTGAAGATTTTCCTCGGCAACGCCAGGTTCCGTACCCGCGAACAATTTCTCCAAAGCAGAATGGAAACCTTCGACCGGCTCAAAAACTGAAACGACATCATAGCGCACGCCCAGAGCATCCGCACAGGCCTTGGCATCGGCCAGGCTTTCTTCAGAGGTAAAGCGATAAGGCAGCATCAGGCAATGCACCTGGTCTGCCCCTAACGCATCGACAGCAATTGCTGCGCAAATGGCCGAATCAACACCGCCTGACAGGCCCAGAACAACGCTTTTGAAGCCATTTTTCCGAACGTAATCCTTGAGCCCCAGAACACAGGCCTGCCAGTGAGCTTCCTGCACGTCTGGCAAAGTTGCCAGATCGCCTTTTACGGGCTTCCAGATGCGCTGGCCGGTTTCATCCTCGGCGGATTGCATCGTTACGGTAGTAACGGCCTCTTCAAACTGGGGCATCTGCAATGCCAGCGTGCGGTCGGCTGCCAACACAAAGGAACCGCCATCAAAGACCAGTTCATCCTGCCCGCCGAGCTGGTTGGAATAAAGAACCGGAAGATCGGTCTCCACGATTCGTTGAACCAGCACCTGCATACGCAGATCGGCCTTGTCTTCCCAATAGGGCGATCCGTTTGGCACCAGCAGCATTTCTGCACCGGTTTCCATCAAACACTCGCAAACCTCGTCATTCCAGGCATCTTCACAGATCGGAATGCCGAGCCGTACACCCCGAAATGAAATCGGGCCAGGCATCGGCCCTACAGAGAACAGCCGCTTTTCATCAAATGTTCCGTAATTTGGCAGATCGACCTTGTATCGAAGGCCCTTGATCTCCCCACCATCCAGCAGTGCAACTGCATTGTAGAGATGTTCATCATTCAGCCATGGCGTGCCAATGACGATGCCCGGGCCGCCATCTATGGTATCTGCGGCAAGGTCTTCGATTGCCTGCCGGCAGGCCTTGATGAAAGCCGGTTTCTTGACAAGATCTTCAGGTGGGTACCCACAGATGAACAGTTCAGTGAGCAGAAGCAAATCTGCACCCTGTTCAGCCGCGCGTTGCCGCGCATCGCGGGCCAACGCCAGATTGCCGGATATATCGCCCAGAACAGGGTTTAGCTGTGCAAGGGCGATCCTCAGTTCGGATGGTGTATCACTGTTCATAAACAGTCATTTAGCGTGGGAATTGCACGGCGTCTATCCCAGTCACGCACTCTTCGCAAGATGCTCAGAATTGCCGCCATCGCCAAAGGCATAGGCATCCATCATCAGCGCACCAAATTCGTGGGAGTGATGCACCCTTTTGGCCACGCCATCGCCTCCAGCGGCGCCCAATGCGACATATAGAGGCAACAAATGCTCATCAGTTGGATGATTCCGTTCCGCGAAAGGTGCCAGCGTCCTGTAATTCAGCAAGTCATCCACCGCACCACTGGTCAAACGGTCATCCATCCAGTCTGCAAACTCAGTTACCCAATGTGGTGCGTTCGCATTGCGATCAGCCAGACCGTTCGCGCCGAAGACCGCAGACAGATTATGGGTGAAGCTCCCCGAGCCGATAATCAACACACCCTCCTCGCGCAATGGCCGCAACGCTTGTCCCATCCGAAAATGGTGCTCTGGGCTCTTTCCGGGCTGAACGGACAGTTGCACAACAGGAATGTTGGCTTCTGGAAACAGCAGCATCAACGGAACCCAGGTTCCGTGATCAAATCCGCGCTTCACACTGGAGACGTCAAATCCACCTTCCGTGAGCAGATCGCCAGCCCGGTGCGCCAAAGCATCTTTGCCTGGAGCGGGATAAACAAGGGTTCGCAATTTCGGATCGAACCCGCCAAAATCATAGATCATTTCAGGTGCATCGCCGAGCGACACTGTCGGCTGATCTGTTTCAAAATGAGCCGAGATGATCAAGATCGCCTTGGGCAATTTGGCCGACTGGCCCCATTGTCTCAGAAATCTGTTTGCATCTGTGTCATGCAACACCAGATCCGGTGCTCCATGGGAGACAAAAAGAGGCGGAACATCGTTGGTTTTCATGGCATCAGCTTTCATTTGTTCTGATCACAACTATGCCTGAATTCCTGCCAGAACCACTACAATTTCAAAAACCTATCGTTCGTAAATATCGAACAAATCCGTATGAATAGCACCCTCAGACATCATAATAATCCCCTTTTTCCTCAAGACATATGTGGCTTCCAAGTTTGATCCCAGTTGGTGCATTGATGCACCCCATGAAAATCGACACCTGATCAGAACCGGTTTTTCGCCAGAACATGAGAGATCCGCAATCAGCGCAAAATCCCCGCTGTGCGGCTTCACTCGCGCTCCACCATTTCAAGCGGTCAGACGTCAACAGATGAAACCCCTCAGCATCAATCCGGGTTGCTGCTACAAAATGTCCGGATTGTCGCCGACAGGTTTCGCAGTGGCAAGCGATTGCATCGCGAAACGGGCCAGTCAGATTTGCAGTCACCGCACCACATGCGCATTTCGCAGACAGGGACTGGGGCATGTGAAACTCCGGAGTGTTTTTCAGATCATAAGGGGAATCTGGCGTGAATAGCAAAAAGCCCCGGCCAATGAAGACCGGGGCTTTTTTAACAATTCAGGTGGCAGGCCAGTTGCTATTCAGCAGCATCGCTTGCTGCAATTGCCGTTCCATTGCGCTTGCGTTTCAAACGATCGGCCAACAGGAAGGCCAGTTCCAGAGCCTGATCCGCATTCAAGCGAGGATCGCAATGGGTGTGGTAGCGATCTGACAGATCGTCATCGGTGATCGCACGGGCTCCGCCTGTGCACTCTGTGACGTTCTTCCCAGTCATCTCGATGTGAATGCCGCCTGGATAGGTTCCTTCGGCTTCATGCACGTCAAAGAACCCATTCACCTCGGCCAAAATCCGGTCAAATGGCCGGGTCTTGTATCCACTTGCGGCCTTGATTGTGTTGCCATGCATTGGATCGCACGACCAGACCACTGAGCGTCCTTCCCGCTGGACGGCCCGAATGAGCCTTGGCAGATGTTCGAAGACTTTCTCATGGCCAAAACGGGCGATCAGCGTCACACGCCCTGCTTCATCGTCGGGATTGACGATATCAAGCAGTTTGATCAGCTCATTCTCGTCAAGCGATGGGCCACATTTGATACCAAGCGGATTCTTGATGCCGCGGAAGAATTCAACATGGGCGTGATCGGGCTGACGTGTGCGATCACCAATCCAGACCATGTGGCCGGATGTGGCATAATAATCGCCAGAGGTTGAATCGAGCCGTGTCAGTGATTCCTCGTAACCCAGCAACAATGCCTCATGGCTGGTGAAGAAATCCGTTGTGCGCATGCGCTCGGTGGTTTCTGGATCAATTCCGCATGCACGCATGAAATTGAGCGCATTTGAAATCTGCTCCGACATCTCTTCATAGCGATGAGACTGCGGGCTGTCCTTCAGGAAATCGAGGGTCCAATTGTGGACGTGCTCGAGATTGGCATAACCACCTTGTGCGAATGCACGCAGCAAATTCAACGTCGCTGCAGATTGGCGGTATGCCATTTCCAAACGTGCAGGATCCGGGTGGCGCCCTTCGGGGGTGAAATCGATATCGTTGATGATATCACCACGATAGCTTGGCAATTCCTCTGATCCGATTGTTTCCATGTCAGACGAACGCGGCTTTGCAAACTGACCGGCAATCCGGCCGACTTTCACAACAGGAACGGCTGCGGCATATGTCAGAACAACCGACATTTGCAGGAACACACGGAAAAAGTCCCTTATGTTATCGGCATGATGTTCGGCAAAGGATTCAGCACAATCGCCGCCCTGCAGCAGAAAACCCTGACCACGGGATACATCTGCCAACTGTGATTTGAGACGGCGCGCTTCGCCTGAAAAAACCAAGGGTGGATACGATGACAAACGCTTTTCAGCAGCTTCCAGGGCCGCCTGATCCGGATAATTCGGGACCTGTTTTGCAGGGAAGCCGCGCCAGCTGTGTGGGCTCCAGGTTGTCATGTCATCAACTCCTTCAACTGTTTGGACGGGTTCGGCATTTGCTCGAACATCCGTCACCCCTTTTGGGTGGCGGTATATACACATGAAAGCGCCCTGATTCAAAGGCTTACTATTGAATTTTTACGGTGGTCCGGAACCGAGCTGAAATGTTGTGTTCTTGCGTCGCTTTGTGGCAGGCTACCCTTCAGGATTGAAGAGGCTCATCTTTATGAACAACATTCCACTGGAACCGGAACTGAGCATTGGTATTGAGGAAGAATATCTCCTCGTTGACAAAGACACGCGCGATCTGGCGGTGGACCCTCCCGCTGACTTTTTTGAGGATTGCACGCGTTTGCTGGGCGACCATGTTATGCCAGAATTTCTGCGCTGTCAGGTTGAGGTTGGCACACCGGTCTGTGCCACCATGGCTGAGGCCAGAGAACAGTTACAGCATTTTCGTTCAACGGTGGCACATGCCGCAGACCGATATGGGATGGCACCCATCGCATCGTCAACCCACCCTTTTGCAAAATGGAACCGCCAGCAGAATACGGACAAGGATCGCTACAACACGCTGGCAGAGGATTTGCAGGTTGTTGCGCGTCGTATGGTTATTTGCGGCATGCATGTTCACATCGGGATCGCCGATACGGCTGTGCGCAATGATCTGTTCAACCAGATGACATATTTTCTGCCACATCTGCTGGCGCTTTCAACCAGCTCCCCATTCTGGCAAGGGCGCAATTCGGGTCTGAAATCCTACCGCCTGTCGGTCTTTGACGAAATGCCTCGTACCGGCCTGCCCTACGGTTTTGACAGTGCTGATGAATATCGCCGAACCATCGATACGCTGGTGAAAGCCGGTGTCATTGAGGATGCGACAAAGGTCTGGTGGGATTTGCGACCTTCAGATCGCTATCCAACCCTGGAAATGCGCATAACCGATGTGTGTACGCGCGTAGAGGACGCGGTTGCTATCGCGTCAATGTATCGCTGCCTGGCACGCATGCTGTTCCGCTTGCGGGTGGCGAACCAACGATGGCGCACCTATTCCCACTTTCTGATCAACGAAAACCGCTGGCTGGCGCAACGCCATGGTGTTGAAGGCAAGCTGATTGATTTTGGCGCGGGAACGGCTGTTCCTTACACACAACTGATTGAAGAGTTGATCGAGTTGGTTTCCCAAGACGCAGAAGCGCTGGATTGTGTGGATGAAATTCAACATTGCCGCACAATCGTAAAACGCGGCACCAGTGCTGAAAAGCAACTAGCTGTATTTCAGGAAGCGAAGGAATCCGGTCACGATGATCAAACAGCGCTCAAAAACGTCGTCGACCATCTGATCTCCGAGACACTGCAAGGTTGCAACTGAGATCAGAATGGCAATTAGAGGCCGGAAACCGTGTATTGGCCGTTTTCGGATTTTTCCGCATTCACCATGCGTGGGTCAGCCTGTTTTGAGAACTTGTGCTGCAGCCATTTGATGCGCAACACCACAGCTAGTGTCGCTACAACCAACGCACCCAGAGCCAGCATACCAACACCGAGCAAAACAACCAGAGAGATGATCGCTGTCACGACTCTGATGGCGAATTGCAGGATTTGCTTGATGACATTCATGTTCGGGTCCACTGGGCTCGGGTTAACTTCCTGTCTGACATATCGTGTGGCTGAGGCGACGAAACAAGTCTGCGTTGAGATTTATCCGTCCCGCCTGTGCCGCGTCGTTGGTTCGCGCATGGTCACCAATTCCTCTGCCGCGGTTGGATGGACGGCCATTGTGGCATCAAAATCGGCTTTGGTTGCCTTCATTTTAACGGCAATTCCAACCAATTGAGACATCTCACCGGAAGCGGGACCGACAATATGGCAGCCCAGCACGCGATCCGTGTCAGCGTCGACAATGAGCTTCATCAACATCTTGTCATCGCGGCCAGGAAGAATGGATTTCATCGGACGGAAACTGGATTTGTAAACGTCGACCGAAGCGAACTTTGCAACAGCTTCCTCTTCAGACAGACCAACTGTGCCAATTTCCGGCGTTGTGAACACAGCCGTTGCAATCTCGGCATGATCCACGATCACGTCCTTGCCGCCAAATTCATTGTCGGCAAATGCATGTCCCTCGCGAATGGCAACCGGTGTCAGATTGACCCTGTCTGTCACATCTCCAACTGCAAAAATATTATCTATGGAAGTGCGTGAATATTCGTCAACCTTGATTGCGCCCTTGCCGTTCAGTTCAATGCCAACATTTGCAAGGCCAAGCCCATCGGTATGCGGTGATCGACCAATCGCGAACATGATTTGCTCGGCGTTCATGGTTCTACCTTTTTTGGTCTGTCCGATGAGACCGGTTTCAGTCTTCTCGATGGAGGTGAACACATCGCCAAGATCGACCGTAATGCCATTGTCGATCATGGTTTTCTGAACGAGATCCCGCACATCATCATCAAACCCACGCAAAACCTTTTCACCACGGTAGATGACGGTCGTATCCACACCCAGACCGTTGAAAATACAGGCAAATTCGAGCGCTATGTAACCACCGCCGGCAATGACGATCGATTTGGGCAGCTTGTCCAGATGGAAGGCTTCATTGGAGCTGATTGTATGCTCGATACCCTCAATAGTGCCGTCAAAATTGGGCGTGCCGCCAGTCGCAATCAAAATGGTCTTTGCGGTCACGTGACGCTGTTCTTTGACCAGGCGCACCGAGTGGCGATCGCGCAGGCTGGCGCGCGTGTCGAAAATTTCGACTCCGGCCTTTTCAAGATTCGCGATGTAGATGCCATTAAGGCGATCAATTTCGCGGTCTTTGTTGGCAATCAGTGTCGACCAGTCAAAACTGGTTTCGCCAACAGTCCAGCCATAGCCGGCAGCATCCTCGAAATCTTCAGAGTAATGCGCTGCATAGGTGAACAGCTTTTTTGGAACACAGCCCCTGATCACACAGGTGCCGCCGACCCGATATTCTTCGGCAATAGCAACTCTTGCGCCATATTGTGCAGCGATGCGCGCTGCACGCACACCGCCCGAGCCTGCCCCGATTACGAACAGATCATAGTCAAATTCCTGCATCAAACAGTTCCCCAACGCGTTCTACCAAAAGGCAAACGCCATTTTATGTACTGAAGTTCGTTTTTGTAAAAAACGAGTTAGAGCTTGTGTCCGCGCAGGCCCATTTCAACGCGCACTTTGGCGGCCAGTTCCTGAGCCAGTTCCTCGCCCCAATCGTTGGTCAACTGGACTGAATCGCGCAGAATTGGCGCGTAATTCAGTGCAAATTTGGCACCAACGGGAGATTCATAAAACTCAAGAATATCTTCCAGTTCATCCTTACTGAAACGCATGGTCCACAGTTTTGCAGATTCCTCCTGCAATTCCACGCGTTTGTTAATCATGCCAAGGGCCACCTTGTCAGTGACTTCGGATATCAGAGTTGCCAATTGCGGTGCAGTGCGCGTGAATGTCTGCTTGGTGCGCTCTGCCATTTCAGGAAGAATGATGTTGTAACCTGACGTTACCCGCGAAACTTCCAAGATTTCATTGGCAATCTTGAGCGCTGCAGGATCATTCATCATCTTGATGATCTCGGGATCTGTCGGGCTTTGAGCCTCGGAGACCTGTGGCAAAGCGGTTCCCGCTCCCATAAGTGCCAATGCAAGCAAAGCGCTGCGCATTTTGAAGAAGTATGTCATTCTTGGTTCCCTATTCGTTTTGTCTGCCAGCAATTAAGCGCTGGTCCTGATCAGGCTGGCGCCGATGATATGGTTTCCACACCATCCGGCCCTGCAATAAACGCAATATCTGCTATATCGATAAACAATCCATGCTCTACAAGACCCGGAATTTGCGAGAGCCCGTTTGCAAGCCCTTTTGTGTCGGGAATGCGGCCAAACGATGCATCGAGGATCAGGTTTCCATTGTCCGTGATAACCGGCTCCCCGGCAACTTTGCGCAAAGTCAGAGCTGTCGTCAGGCCGAAGTCACGTCTGCACAGTTTCTCAATCGCTATGCTGGTCGCGGTCAATCCGAAGGGAATGACTTCAAGCGGTAGCGGAAAAGCGCCCAGCATCTCAACTTTCTTGGTGTGATCTGCAATGATCGCAAGCTTGTCAGATGCACATGCCACAATCTTTTCCCGCAAATGAGCGGCCCCGCCGCCCTTGATAAGCTGCAAGCGATCGTCGATTTCGTCTGTCCCATCAACGGTCAGATCAAGCTGTGGATGACTGTCGAGGGTCGAGATTTCGATGCCCAATTCGCGCGCAAGAATTCCTGTACGCTCGGACGTTGGCACGCCGATGATCGACAGGCCTTGTGCCACTCGTGGAGCCAATACCCTGACAAATTCCTCTGCCGTCGAGCCTGTTCCCAGACCGACTTTCATACCCTGCTCTACCAGCGACAAAGCGGCCGTTGCTGCATCCACCTTGAATTGCCGGGTCATGCTGGTATTCCTCCTGGAGTGATTGTGATCACAGGCCCTTTGACACCAGATCCAGTGCCTTCAATGTTTCCAGAACAGCAGGCATATCATCCAGCCTGATCATGTTCGGCCCGTCAGAAGGCGCATTGTCCGGATCCTGATGGGTTTCAATGAACAAACCTGCGACGCCCACTGCAACGGCTGCACGCGCCAAAACCGGTGCAAACTCCCTCTGCCCGCCGGAAGATCCTCCCAGGCCACCTGGCTGCGCAACAGAATGTGTTGCATCAAAAATAACCGGAGCGCCGGTCTGTGCCATTTGTGGCAAGGCACGGAAATCAGTGACGAGCGTGTTGTAGCCAAAACTTGTGCCACGTTCGGTCAACAACACATTCTGGTTTCCGCCGCCGGTAATCTTATTGACAACATTCGCCATATCCCAAGGCGCAAGAAACTGCCCCTTTTTGACATTGATCACCTTGCCAGTGGCAGCGGCAGCCAAAAGCAGGTCGGTCTGTCGGCACAGAAAGGCGGGAATTTGAAGAATATCAACGGTTTCGGCAACTTCGGCACAATGCTCACGTTCGTGAACATCCGTTATCACCGCAAGTCCCAGGTCCCGTCGGATATCTGCAAAGACCGCCATTGCTCCCTCCAGCCCGATTCCGCGCTGGGCAGACAGGCTGGTGCGGTTGGCCTTATCAAAGGAACTCTTGAAAACGAAGCCAATTCCCAAACTGTCGGTCATCTCTTTCAACGCACCAGCCATATCGAAGGCATGGTCACGGCTCTCCATCTGACAGGGGCCAGCGATCAAAGCAAAAGACGCGCTGTTGTCAAAGGTGGCTCCGCGGACCTTTACGGTCGCATTTGGCGCAAGGGCCTGGGTCATGAAGAAACCTCTTCAAATATGAATGGCACGCCCTGGCCTGGCGCGGCGGGTACAATGAGACGGCCGAGGTGATCAAAACACTCTATGCCAGCCGCCACCAATTGTGACCTCAGTTCACGAACCGCGCTACAGGTAAAGACGACTCCTTCAAAACGTACGCCGCGCTCAGCCCGGGACGTGGGAATGGCGAACAGTTGCTGCATGGCATTTGGCGTGAAACAGAATATGTCCGCGCCGTCCATATGAAACGAGAGGCCGTTGGAAGAAGATGCGAAATCACGCATTCTGGTTGCGGATTGCAGAAGATATTGGAAGTCTGTCGGATTTTCCTCCGACATCAACACAGCGGAGATTCCGATCACGCCATTCTTGTGGGATGTTCGTTCTGCGTCCCAAAGAGCATCCATGTTCATCCGCTGACAGGCAAAAAAAGCTGCGTCAGGGGCACGGTCATCGGCAGCAAAGGCAAGTTTTACACCAATTTCGACCGGCCCGCCCGGAGTTTCCGCAACTCGCGAGAACCGAAACAGCTCCCCAAAGGCAAAACCACCATCCAAATAGGCTTTCAGATCAGCCGCTGCATTTTCAGAGCGCATTGCAACCATGGAAAGGCCTTCTTCATCGACACGAAATCGATAGGCCTGATCGCGCCGCAAGAACGGATTGCCTTTTCGGCTCTCAATCTCAGCCAGCGTACGATCTGCAATGCCCAGAGGCTCCAGATAGGTGCCGTCGCGCAGGAACACACAGGCATTTTCCGTGCCAAAAGGGTGTTGCGCGTCAGGGGCTACGCTAAAACCAAGCGCTTCATATCTGGCGCGAGCCAGATCAAGATCGCGCACAGGCAACACAAGATGGTCAATAGTGGTCGGTGCAGCATCCATGGGTCGGCTCCAAATGTTGTCGGAGGTTTATCCCCGGTCCTATACCAGGCGGCTTTGTTCTATAGCAGCGGCTATAAAAGAGGCAAATAAGGGATGCGGATCAAGGGGGCGGGATTTTAGTTCAGGATGATATTGCACACCAATATACCAGGGATGGTTGGGTAATTCCACGGTCTCCGGCAGAACGCCATCTGGCGACAGGCCTGCAAAGCTCAGCCCAGCATCTTCAAGTCTTTTGCGATAATCAATATTCACTTCGTAGCGATGGCGGTGACGTTCAGAAATCGATGTGGTTCCATAAATCCCTGCGATCTTCGACCCTTCAGTCAAAATTGCATCATATGCTCCCAGGCGCATAGTACCGCCCAAATCCCCATCGACACTGCGGCGGACCAGAGACTTGCCGCTTGTCCATTCGGTCATCAGACCAACAACAGCTTCGTCCGTTGGACCAAATTCCGATGACATGGCGCCCTTGATACCTGCCAGGTTCCGCGCGGCCTCGACGACAGCCATCTGCATGCCCAGACAAATACCGAAATAGGGAATCTTGCGCACTCTGGCGAAGGTAGCGGCCGCTATCTTGCCTTCGGTTCCACGTTCGCCGAAACCGCCGGGCACCAAAATGCCATGGACATTTTCCAGAAATGGCGCCGGGTCTTCCTTCTCGAAGACTTCGGATTCGATCCATTCCAGATTGACCTTCGCAGCATTGGCTATACCGCCATGCGCCAATGCCTCCATAAGCGATTTGTAAGCGTCTTTCAGACCGGTGTATTTTCCGACGATGGCGATTGTCACTTCACCTTCGGGATTCTTGACAATTCGGGAAATATCTTCCCACGCAGCCAGGTTCGGTTCTGGCGCATCTTCCATTCCAAAGGCCGCCAGCACTTCTGCATCCAGCCCTTCAGCGTGATAGGACAATGGGACATCATAAATTGATTTCACATCCAGGGCCTGAATCACAGCAGATGGCCTGACGTTGCAGAACAAGGACAGTTTACGGCGTTCTTCAGACGGAATTTCGCGGTCTGCCCGTACCAGCAGAATATCCGGCTGAATGCCAATGGATCGCAATTCTTTGACCGAATGCTGGGTTGGTTTGGTTTTCAGCTCACCGGCGGTCGGGATGAATGGCATCAGCGTCAGGTGGATGTAGATGGCATCGCCGCGCGGCAAATCGTTGCCCAACTGGCGGATCGCCTCGAAAAATGGCAGCGCTTCAATATCCCCGACCGTACCGCCGATTTCACACAATACGAAATCGTAGTCTTCATTGCCATCCAGGACAAAGTTCTTGATTGCATCAGTTACATGGGGAATGACCTGAACCGTTGCGCCAAGATAATCGCCGCGCCGTTCCTTGGCGATGATCTCCTGATAGATCCGACCGGTGGTTATGTTGTCCTGCCGGTTGCCGGGACGCTGCGTAAAACGCTCATAGTGACCAAGATCCAAATCGGTCTCCGCGCCATCATCGGTCACGAACACCTCTCCGTGCTGGTAAGGACTCATAGTTCCCGGATCTACGTTGAGATAGGGGTCGAGCTTGCGCAGCCGCACTTTAAAGCCACGGGCCTGCAACAAGGCACCAAGAGCTGCGGACCCCAAACCTTTACCAAGGGAGGACACCACGCCGCCAGTTATGAAAATATATCGCGCCATGGGATTGAAGCTTTATGCCTGTGACAATGATTCGGAAAGCCAAAAAGAAAACGCCCGTCAAATAAACGGGCGTTTTCCGGATTATTCTTAGGCCAGACTACTCTTTACTCTGAGACTGGCGCAGATGGCACAGCAGATTCCGCTGGCAAATCCGGCAGAGCGCCAGGAAGTGCATCAAGAATCCCGTTGCCGGTACCGCCTAATTCTTCAGACCCAGGAATAGTGTCAAGAATGGAACCGGACGTATTTTCAAGATTTGCAATAATGGACAATGATATTGATGTCGCAAAAAAGCCGATTGCCAGAAATGTGGTGGCACGGCTGAGCGCATTTGCGGCGCCGCGGCCGGTCATGAAATTACCGCCGCCGCCGCCGCCAATTCCAAGCGCACCGCCCTCGGAGCGCTGAAGAAGAATTACGGCGATCAATGAAAGAACGACCATCAGATGGATAACGATTATAACTGAGGACATTTGAACCCTGTGTCACGAATAAGACTGTTGCGCGCGCTTCTACACGATCCCGACGGTATTTGCCAGAGGTGTTGCATGCTTCTTTTAACTGGGTGGCACCTCGGGTGTTTGCAAGTTTTGCAGGCGGTGGAAAAAATTAGAAGTCTCGCAATCCTGCAAACCGGTTTTGGAAAGCATTTGAAAGCAGACCTTGACTTCCTGCATTCGGGGGCGCATATGCCACTCATTGGAACGGGGCCGTTTCGGTTTAATGCCGAACAATGCTGACACAGCACTCCCCACAACCTCCCAATAGTCCCTGAGGTATGAGCGCCTAGACGCTCGCGCAGACTGGGACAATTTCGACCTAGTCCATGCGCCACATGAATCTGCAAAAAAGCAGATAAAGGGGCCAACAGAAAGATATTACGTGACATTTGAATCTCTCGGCCTTGATCGGCCGATACTGAATGCGCTTGCCGTAGAAGGCTATACGCAACCCACCCCTATTCAAGCCAAAGCCATTCCCGTCATCATGCAAGGTCGTGATGTCGTCGGTATTGCCCAGACGGGCACTGGCAAAACAGCTGCTTTTACCCTGCCGTTGCTACACCGGCTGATGCAGAACAAGATCAAGGTACAGCCGAACAGCGTTCGCGTATTGATTTTGTCGCCAACGCGGGAACTTGCATCGCAAATTGAAAAAGCCGTACGCAGCTATGGCGCAAAATTACCGCTCAAAACCGCAACCGTCATGGGTGGCGTATCCATGCGCCCGCAGCGACAGAAGCTTGCACAAGGTGTCGACATTCTTGTTGCGACACCTGGTCGTCTGCTTGATCTTATTGATCAGAAGGCCTGTGATCTGAAACGTGTTGAGACACTTGTTCTTGATGAAGCCGACCAAATGCTGGATATCGGTTTCCTGCCTGCAATCCGCAAAGTCATTGCCATGGTCCCCAGGGACCGTCAGATGCTTCTGTTTTCAGCAACAATGCCCAAAGAAATTCGCGCATTGAGCAAGCAGCATCTGAAAGACCCGGTTGAGATTTCCGTGACACCTGTTGCCACAACAGCAGAGCGGATTGAACAAAGCGTCATGCATGTTCAGCAACCGTCAAAAATGTTTGTGACAAGCAAATTGCTGAAAGAGCGACGTGGCGAACAGACCATCGTCTTTACGCGTACGAAACGCGGCGCAGACAAGGTTGCCAAACGGCTTATTGCCGATGGCATCGATGCGGCTGCCATTCACGGCAACAAATCACAAAATCAGCGTGAAAAGGCGTTGGCAGCATTTCGCAACGGTGCGCTGCCTGTCCTGATTGCAACAGATATTGCAGCCCGCGGAATTGATGTTCCAGGCGTCAATCTGATTGTAAACTTTGATCTGCCGGAAGTCGCCGAAGTCTATGTGCACCGAATTGGCCGAACAGCCCGTGCCGGTGCCGCAGGTCAGGCAATCGCGTTGTGCTCACCGGAAGAGCGCAAGCTTTTGCGTGCAGTCGAACGGCTTATCAGCCAGGATATTGCCGTCATTGCTGCACCGGATGGTGTTGCAGCGGTTGATCTGAGCGAAGAACCAGTCACCGAGCGCAAGACCGGACGGCCTAACAAACCAAACCGCAACAAGCGCCCGAACCAGAACTTTGGACGGCGACCAGCCGCCAAATCGCGTTCCCGGTCAGGTCAAAGGCACGCATCTGCGGCTAATTGACGAACCCAGTCTGACAACTGAAAAAGGGCTGCCAATGGCAGCCCTTTTTTTATTCTTTTTGACGTATCGCTTGCCGGAGCAAGGTCGGAGTTTAGCCCCCTCGCCGCCACATGGTCACGGGCTCGCCATTTGGCAGTGTGCCAGAAAAATAATTCAATCCATCGCGACGCATTGTGGCCAGGACTGTTTTGTTATCATTGGCCAATAAATCAAATGACGCATTGTAACCGGTGAATGAATGGCCGAGTCGCCAGCGTTGAGACGCGGCAAGTGCCGGGTTTGCGCAGCCTTCCGTCTTCAACTTGCCTTTGTTGGAAGACTTCATTTGAAGATTGACGCCTGAATTGATCGAGATGTTGCAGGCGCAGTCTGCCCGCCCATCGGTCACCAGCCATTTCCCCTTCATATCTTGCTCGGTGCGGATTGTGCTTGTTGCCGCGCCGCCTGCGACTGCAGCCCCAATACCACCGCCCAGCCGTCCTCCAAGCTGCGTCAGAACATTGCGGCCAACATTGCGACCCACATTCTTGCCAACGGCATTTTTTGCAAAATCCGCGCCTTTGGATGGTTTTGGCGGTGGGCCACCGGCAAGCTGAACAGAACATATTGCGCCAGTAGGAGTCGCTTCCATCACGGCAGACGCTTTGGCTGCCTCGGCCATGCTTTGAGCGGGATCGACCGACGCACCATTCTGCAACGACTGGCAACCGGCAAGCATTACTGCCATTACTCCCGTTAAAATAATTTTACTCATAGTCCCCCCAAAATAAAAAGCAGCGAAACAGGTTCCCGCTCGCTACTTATTATTCATTTGTGACGGAACTTGGCAATTTATTTGTATAGTTTTGAATACTTAAAATTCAAAGTTGCATTCATGCCGCTCCGAACCCTTGAGATTCCTGAAAAATCAGATCCAATTTTCGACAAAACCACTGAACGCTTACACAGTGTTACAAAACAATATATCAACCAGACTGTTGTAAAATTGTTTGTTTCCGTGGGAACAGCTTCATCTGAAATCAAAAACTGCCATTACCAAATTCGACTTCCGCTGGAACAGCAAAGGGCTGTCCGTCAAAAAGCCGCTCGCGCCTGCTCAGCCGGAGGTTGTCAGCCATGGCCGTAAATGTGTCGGTCCCAAAGGGAACCAGTCAGCTTACAGCACGCAAAATGCCCAGAAAATCAGTTGCTTTCAAACTTGCTCCACCGACAAGGGCGCCGTTCACATCTGGAACGAGCATCAATTCCGAGGCATTTCCCGGCTTGACGGAACCACCATAAAGAAGGCGCATTGCAGTTCCTTCTTCAGAAAAGCGGCCTTCCAGAAAGCTGCGCACGAAGCCATGGACTTCCGCGACATCATCTGTACCCGGGGTCAATCCGGTGCCTATCGCCCAGACAGGTTCATAAGCAATTATTGTGTTTCGCGATGTTGCGCCAAGCGGCACTGAACCTGCCAGTTGCTGCTCTATGACAGAAAGCGTGGTTCCACCGCGTCTTTCCGCTTCCGTTTCACCAACGCAAATAATGGCGGTCAGCCCCGCTTCCCAAACTGCCTGCGCTTTTTCAGCAACGAGTGCATCGCCCTCATCGTGATCATGGCGACGCTCGGAATGGCCAACAATGATCGCAGTTGCACCGCAGTCAGCGATCATGGCAGCCGAAATGTCGCCTGTGTGAGCGCCCGACGCAGCCGGGTGACAATCCTGTGCTCCAACCGCCAGTGCACCGCGATCAGGATGATTGGCAAGGGCTGCAATCAGTGTGAAAGGTGGGCAGATCATTGCATCTGCCTTGCTTGCGAGTTCAGATGAGAACCCCTGTGCCATGGCCGCGAACTCGTCCATATCGGCACGCAGACCGTTCATTTTCCAATTGCCTGCTATCAACGGCTTTATCGAACTCATCAGATCCCTCCAAAAGATACTGTCAAGCTGGATAACAAAGGTCGCGCGGAAAGGCCAGTGGCAAGCGCCCGCGGCTAATTCATGGATGACATTGGGCTTGGCCCCAAAATTGCCTTTCCTTGTTTCCACAAATTGACTATCACACGGCAAATCTTTTCAGTGCCCCACTTTTTTTGGGGCTTGTTCAATAAATTCAGGGGAAACCATGCTTAACGCGTTGCGGAAATCGGCCAGCACTTGGGTTGCCAAAGTTCTGATCACCCTATTGGTGCTCAGCTTTGCGATTTGGGGAGTCAATGACTTTGTCGGCGGCATCAACCGAACCACTATTGCGACAGTTGGCGAAACCACTGTCAGCGCAGAGCGGTTTGACCGTGCGCTGTCGATTGAAATTTCCCGCCTCCAGCGCCAGATTCAGCAGCCGGTAAGCCTGTCCCAGGCCACGGCCTTCGGCATTCCAAACCGGGTGATTTCGCAATTGGTCACAGAAGCCGCTCTGGATGATGTCTCCAACAAGCTGAATCTCGGTGTTTCCGATGAAAAGCTGCGGGACGATATTGGCAATAATCCGTCTTTCATTGGACCCGACGGACGGTTCGACAGAACCTTCCTGGAACAAATTCTGCGGTCCAACAACATGACTGAAAACGAATTCGTTTCCGATCAGCGTGCATTTTCAGAACGACGCCAGCTGGCAGAAAGCGTTGCTGGCGGGGTCGGAGTTCCCGAGACCCTTCTAAAAGCCGTTCACGCTTACCGCAATGAAGTGCGTACCATTCGTGCAATATCACTCGACGCCTCAGATCTGACAACTCTTCCCGAGCCCAGCGACGACGATCTTGCGTCATATTTTGAGGATAACAAATCTGCCTATCGCGCACCGGAGTATCGTTCTTTTGCGCTGATCCATCTGACCCTTGCGGATATCATGGATGCGGATGCGGTTTCGGATGATGATGCACGGCGTATCTATGAAGAGCGGTTAGACAGCTTTTCAGAACCAGAAAAACGCCGCGTGGAGCAGTTGGTTTTTTCTTCCAAGGATGAAGCGGATGCAGCCAAAGCCGCACTGGATGGCGGCACAAGCTGGGAAGCGCTTCTGAAAGAGCGTAATGTGACAACTGCGGACATTGATCTGGGCCTCATTGCCCGGGAAGACATGATTGATTCCACAATTGCAGATGCTGTTTTCTCCCTTTCAGATGCAGGCATCAGCAATGTGATCGAGGGCCGCTTTGGGCCGGTTCTGGCGCGGGTCACAGAGGTTCAGGCAGCTTCGACAAAACCTTTCGAAGAGGTCGCGCAGCAAATCAAACTGGAAATCAGCCGCGATGAAGCGATTGACCAGATATTCACCGTGCGTGATGCGGTCGAGGATTCCATAGCGGGCGGCGCACTGCTTGCAGAAGTTGCCAGTGCCAATGATCTGACCTTGCGGACAGTTTCAGCCGTCAGCCAAAACGGGCTCGATGAAAATGATGAAATTGTATCCGATTTACCCCTCAGCAGCGAATTGCTACGTGGCGTGTATGAGACTGAAACCAACATCGAGAACCCGCCTCTGGAAGGCGACAATGAATTTGTCTGGTATGAGGTGACAGATATCACACCCGACCGCGACCGGACGCTTGATGAGGTTACCGACAGGGTGCGCGCTGACTGGATTCGTGACGACACGGCAAAGGCACTGGATGAACTAGCTGCCGAAATTTCCGGAAACCTGTCTTCGGAAATTGCTTTCACATCCCTGGCGCAATCACGAGCCAAACCCATCCAGTCGCTTGAAGACATCACGCGTTTGAACGGCAAGGAAGGTTTGTCAGCTGAGAACATTGCAACCGTGTTTGAATCCAAACCCGGCAGCTTTGGCTTTTTGACACCGGCTGACACAACACAGCGCCTCGTCTATCAACTCACCGACGCCACTGTTCCAGCCTATTTCCGTGAAGAGCAGTCGGCACAGCAAATTGCGCAGGCTGCGGGTCCCGCAATTGAAAACGAGTTGCTGACACAATATGTGGCCGAGCTACAGACAAATCTGGGCGTATCGCTGAACCAGCCATTGCTGAACCAGATGCTGGCTGGCACCGCAGATCAATAGCGCCGAACAGCGCCAAGGCTGCGCGTTCAGCCAGAGGGAACCAGACGTAGACCATGTTGATTGAGCCGAAAAAGGAATCCGTGCTTGCCACCTACGCTGATGGCAAGGCGCAAGTTATCTGGACGACACTGGTCGCGGATCTGGAAACTCCCGTTTCAGCCATGCTGAAACTGTCAGCTGTTGAAGACTATTGTTTCTTGCTTGAGTCGGTTGAAGGTGGCGCGGTACGGGGGCGGTATTCCATTATCGGCCTCGACCCGGATCTGGTGTTCAAGACGAATGGCAACACAGCATGGTCAGGAACGGTTGAGCAATTGACAGAGGACCACCTGACACAACTGGAACAGCCCTCGCTCCAGGCGTTGCGTGATATTCTGGAGAGTTCAAAAATCGATTTGCCACCCAATTTGCCGCCAATGGCGGCAGGCATGTTCGGGTATTTTGGCTACGATAATGTGCGTCTCATGGAAAGACTGGCAGAGTCAGGTCCTGATCCGCTGGATCTCAGTGACACATTGCTCATCCGCCCACAGATCATCCTGGTCTTCGATAATATCAAAGATGAGATTACATTGATCACACCTTTGCGCCCGACCGCAAATGTATCTGGTGAGACCATCTATGCGCGTGCGGTTGATCGGCTGACAACTGTGATCGATCGCCTGGATGCGCCACATGGCAGCAGTCTGGATGCTGATGAAGTTGATCTGACAATCAACATGCAATCCAACACCACGCCGGATGAGTATTACGCCATGGTTCGCAAGGCCAAGGAGTACATTACTGCTGGCGATATTTTTCAGGTGGTTTTGTCACAACGGTTTGAAACCGAGTTCACTCTGCCACCCTTTGCGCTGTATCGGGCATTGCGCCGGGTGAACCCCTCACCTTTTCTGTATTTTCTGAAATTTGGTGATTTTTCAATCATCGGTTCCAGCCCTGAAATCCTGGTGAGGGCTCGAGATGGCAAGGTGACTATCCGGCCGATTGCGGGCACACGCCCACGCGGTGACACGCCGGAGCAAGATGCGATTTATGCAAAAGAGTTGTTGTCCGATCCCAAGGAACTTGCCGAGCACCTCATGCTTCTCGATCTTGGCCGCAATGATGTAGGCCGCGTTTCAAAGATCGGCTCTGTTGAAGTGACAGACCGGTTCTTTCTGGAATATTACAGCCAGGTGATGCACATCGTGTCCAACGTGGTTGGCGACCTGCAGGACGATTGTGATGCAATTGACGCTTTATCCGCGGGGTTTCCGGCAGGCACCGTATCTGGCGCACCAAAAGTTCGGGCGATGCAGATCATCGACGAATTGGAAGGTGACAAACGCGGACCTTATGGCGGCGCTGTTGGTTACTTTACCGCAGATGGCAACATGGACACGTGCATTGTTCTGCGCACATCCGTTGTCAAGAATGGCAAGATGTATGTTCAGGCAGGAGCTGGAATTGTTGCCGATTCCATTCCGGAAATGGAGCAGCAGGAATGCATCAACAAAGCCAAGGCGTTGTTTCGCGCGGCAGAGGAAGCTGTGCGATTTGCCTCAAGCACGTCACGAGGCCAATAATGAACTTTGTGGCATTTTGCACACCAGCCTTCGGGGGCGGCAATGTTTCTGGTAATCGATAATTACGACAGTTTCACCTATAATCTGGTTCACCTGATCGGTGAATTGGGTGTTGATGTGGACGTGATCCGCAACGACAAGATTACGGCCACAAAAGCGTTGTCCATGGACCCGGAGGGCATCATCCTGTCACCTGGCCCCTGCACGCCAAATGAAGCCGGCATCTGCCTGGATCTCATTCGTGAAGCAAATGGGAAGTTGCCGATCTTTGGCGTGTGTCTGGGCATGCAATCCATCGGACAGGCCTATGGCGGAACCGTGATCCGCGCCAACCGTCTCATGCATGGCAAGATGAGCGCTATCGTGCACGATGCGACAGGCTTATTCGAAGCAATCCCTACGCCATTTCAGGCGACGCGCTATCATTCTCTGGTCGTGGAGGATGCATCGTTTCCAGATAGCCTCACCGTCACGGCCAAAACCGATGATGGCAGTTTGATGGGGCTGTCGCACAAGACCGATCCGGTACACGGGGTGCAGTTTCATCCCGAAAGCATCGCATCGGAACATGGTGATCTGCTGATGCGCAATTTCATTGAGATTGCCCGCGCGTATAACAAGGCGCACCGGCAACAGGTCTCTGCCTGAAGTATCCACAAGCTTATGGAACCACGCGTTTGAAAAACGGTGGCTCCAAAGTCTATGTCATAGATTGAGTGTGTAAGTTTCGGTCAGCCTATTCTTTTTCAGAACAGGCTTCGATGAGGCTGATGATCTGCTTTTGCAACTTTTCGTCTTTGATGGATTCAATCTGGCGCGCCAGATCCAAAAGCCACCAAGGCACAGATTTATCTGATGAGACGTTCTTATCAATTCCCTCAAAGAAATAATCTATCGGCACCTGCAACACGCGGGAAATTTCCCATAACCGGCCAGAGCCGATCCGGTTGCTGCCCTTTTCATATTTCTGAATTTGCTGGAAGCTGACACCCAGTTCGTTGCCGAGCTCGGTCTGACTCATTTCCATTGCTTTACGTGCTTTGCGCACTTTGACGCCGACATGTACATCTGCGTCCAGTGCTGACCGGGCGTTGTGCATAACAGCTTTTGACGAAGGCTCTTTTTCCATTGCTAACATTATCGCTTTTCCACAACACTCTGCTTGTGGTTGCAGCTTTAGCTTTTTTTTAACTAATGATCAACCCATAAAAATAAGGGTACTACCATTCCAGAAATCAAAACTGACCAAAACGTCAGCAATAGAGCCATCCCGGCAGAAATTTTCAAAAGGATTCAAGCTAGTCATATCCAACGGTTGTATTAACCCGCACCTTAAATCGAAGTTTCTCTACAAAACGACTTAAAAGCGATCTCTAATATAATTATGGGTTCTAATGATCGACCAGATCAAGCTCACTGGCGCGCCATAGGGCTGCCAGTTTGTTTCTGACTCCAAACTTCTGGATCAGATTTCTGGATATCTCCGCGACATATATGGGAGACACGCCGATGATCGCAGCAATCTCACTGCCAGACATACCCAAAGCGCTCAACTCGAGAACCTCTTTTTCTCTTGGGCGCAATGTGATGCTTCCTGGGGCGGTAATTACCAGAGCCGTTTGATGAAACGCTTCAGACAGAAGACGACAGCACGCAACCAACTGATCAACTGACAAACCATCAGGCGGCTGCGAACTTCTGGAGGCCGTGCATGTCACAAGAGTGCCAGCTTTTGCAGATGTCTTCAGGCGCGTTGTAACCCCCCAGGACAAACCAAATTTGTCGGCATGCTGGAAGAATTCGATAAAATCATTGGTTCGGGAGAACTGGTCCGCCGACCAAAAAAAAGGATCGGCCTCCTTCTTTGCCATCGCGAACACAGGATCAAGCCGAGCAAACCCCTCGCGTTGGTAAAGTTCGATCCAACCTTCAGCATAAGTATGAACTGAATTATCAAACCAAATGTTGGTGTCCGAAAATTTTGTATAGGCGAACTGCTGCAATCCCAACGGAAAAATCACGCCTACAAATGACCCGCGTAACTCGTCGAGCGTAGCGCAAGTCTTCAATTTCCGCACACTTTGCTGCAGATACTGACGAAGTTCAACGCCGTCCAAGGGACCATCCTTTTTATTTTTCAATACGACACACTGCTAGAAGCAAGTTAAAGCATTGTTTAGGATTTAGCGAGGATAAATTGGTCAACCAATTGACGAATATTAATTATTCCAACTTATCAATACATTTAGTTCGAATTTTTACCAATTTTGACTGTCCGCTCGGGAATTTTCGACCCTATTTTTCAGGGGCATGTGCTTCATGCCTTTATTCCAGCTTTCAAAATAGTAAACCGTCTCATGGCCTTCATGGTAGCCCCGCAATTTCCTTGTCTCCCATCTGCTTGCCTTGGCTGTGCTGTTTTGGTGGAAATTGATGCCATTATATGCAAAGCAGGCATACGAGGCACCAGCAGATGGTCTCTGACTTCGGCTCGAAAGATAGATTTTCAGGATGTGCGAGAATTCCAGAAGAGTGACTTATGTTTGATATGAAAACCACACTTGCCCAGGTTGCGAGTGGTGAAGCACTGGACCAGGAGACGGCAGAACAGACGTTTGACATCATCATGTCGGGCGATGCGACCCCCGTCCAGATTGGTGCATTGCTGATGGGATTGCGGGTCCGCGGCGAGACAATTGATGAAATAGCAGGTGCCGTGAACGTCATGCGGTCCAAGATGGTGCGTGTTTCAGCGCCCGAGGATGCCGTTGATCTTGTTGGAACTGGCGGCGATGCCTCCGGCACCTATAACATTTCTACCTGCGCCAGTTTCGTGGTGGCCGGTATGGGCATTCCTGTCGCCAAACATGGCAACAGGGCGCTCTCTTCCAAGTCCGGGGCTGCGGATACGCTGATGGCGCTTGGTGTCAATCTGGAACTGACACCGGAGCAGATCAGCACCTGCATCGGGAAAGCAGGACTTGGCTTCATGTTTGCGCCGGCCCATCACAGTGCCATGAAACATGTCGGGCCGGCTCGCGTGGAACTTGGCATACGCACGATTTTCAATTTGCTCGGCCCAATGTCCAACCCTGCGTCGGTCAAACGACAGATGGTTGGTGTGTTCGCCGAGAAATGGCTCGAGCCGTTGGCACACACATTGGCGCGCCTTGGCTCAACCAAGGCCTGGATTGTCCATGGCTCAGACGGGCTGGACGAGATCACAACGACCGGGCTTTCCTATTGCGCTGCGCTGGAAAATGGCGAAGTGACGCGGTTTGTCATTGATCCGGAAGCTCTGGGCATCAACCAGGCAGCTCCAGAAGACCTTGTGGGCGGCGATGCGGCTCATAATGCAGTGGCTTTAAAACGGGTATTGGAGGGAGAACTCTCTGCACACCGGGATATCGTGCTATTGAATTCTGCGGCGACGGCGGTCGTGGCCGAACGTGCCGACACGATCAGTGAAGGCCTTGAAATGGCGCGTGCCAGTATTGACGATGGCAAAGCACAGGCCGCCATGGAAGCTCTGGTAAGTGTCTCCAACTCTTTCGGGGTGAAATAGATGCAAGGCGTTCTTGAAAAAATCTGTCGTTACAAGCTTGAAGAAATAGAGGCTGCAAAAGCGAAGCTGAGCCTCGCCGAGATCAAACGACAAGCGCAGGATGCAGACCCTGTCAGAGGTTTCAAAGCAGCCTTGCAGACCACCGTGTCCGATGGTCGCTTCGCGTTGATAGCAGAAGTCAAGAAAGCAAGTCCGTCCAAGGGTTTGATCCGCGCTGATTTTGATCCACCTTCGCTGGCGCGCGCCTATCAGGATGGTGGCGCTACCTGTCTGTCGGTGCTCACCGATAGGCCATCGTTTCAGGGGCATCCGGATTTCCTGCTGGCGGCGCGTTCCGCCACCAGCCTGCCTGCCCTGCGCAAGGATTTCATGCTGGACCCCTATCAGGTGTACGAGGCACGTGCCTGGAACGCCGATTGCATCTTGATCATCATGGCCTGCACACAGGATGACCAGGCCAAGGCGCTGGAAGAGACTGCGTTTCTACTGGGAATGGATGTGCTGGTAGAGGTTCATGATGAGGCCGAAACAGAACGAGCTCTGACCCATTTGTCATCAGGCCTGATCGGCGTCAACAATCGCAATCTGGATACGTTTGAAACCAGCCTGACGACTTGCGAAACCTTGGCCAGACTGATTCCCGATGACAAGCTGCTAGTTGGCGAGAGCGGCATTAACACCCATCAGGATTTACTGCGTCTCAGGAACTGTGGAATCAACAGCTTTCTGGTCGGCGAGAGCCTGATGCGTCAGGAAAATGTAACTGCTGCAACCATAAAATTGCTGACAGGAGCCTGAGATGTCGAAACTGACGCATCTCAGTGAGAGCGGCGAAGCCAATATGGTGGATGTGGCCGACAAGGCGGTGACCAGCCGCCTCGCCCAGGCCGAAGGCCGGGTGGACATGCTACCTGAAACTCTGGACATGATCCTGTCGGGCAATGCCAAGAAAGGTGATGTTCTGGGGACGGCTCGTCTGGCTGGCATCATGGCGGCAAAACGCACCCATGAACTGGTACCACTGTGTCATCAATTGCTGATCAGCAAGATCGAGGTTTCAATAGAACCCGATCTTGAGGCATCTGCATTGCGCGTTGCGGCAACCGTCCGGGTGAATGGTCAAACCGGCGTCGAAATGGAAGCTCTCACCGCCGTATCGGTCGCCTGCCTGACCATCTATGATATGGCAAAGGCGGTTGATCGCGGGATGCGTATTGAAGGCATTCGGGTGTTGGAAAAAAGCGGCGGTAAATCCGGCGTGTATCGCGCAGAAGCGTAGGAACGGTAGACTTACATGGCGCTCCTTGCTGTTGCTGACGCCAGACAGGCGATCCTGAGTGAAGTCTCAAGATTGCCCGAGGAAATGGTGCCACTAAAGCAGGCGCATCAACGCATCAGTGCAGGACAGCTCTCTGCCCGGCGCACACAGCCTCCCTTTTCGACCACAGCGATGGACGGCTATGCGGTGCGTCATGCGGATCTGTCCAGTGATGACACGTTGGATGTTGTGGGTGAGGCACCAGCAGGTCATCGATATCCGCACCCCCTCCTGCCAGGTCAGGCCGTGCGCATATTTACCGGTGCGCCACTGCCGGAAGGCGCTGACACGATCCTCATTCAGGAAGATGCGGAAATTCGCAGCAATGGCTCCATCCGCCCGCTTGAAATTCCGGAAAAATCAGCTTTTGTGCGTCCGGCCGGTCTGGACTTCAAACAGGGCGAGGTGCTGATCGAAGCCGCTTGCACCCTTCAAGCCGCGGATCTGGCGTTGCTGGCCAGCATGAATTACGCAGATGTTCCGGTTGTTCGCAAACCCCGGATCGGGGTTCTGGCCACGGGCGATGAGCTGGCCATGCCGGGAACCGATATTGGCGCGGACCAGATTGTTGCCTCAAATAATTTCGGTGTGGCTGCCCGAATTACCGAGTTGGGCGGCCATCCGATTGATCTTGGCATCGCCAAGGACACAGAAGATGATCTGTTGCGGGCTCTGAAGAAGGCCGAGAACCAGAAATGTGATGCAATCATCACGTTAGGCGGCGCCTCCGTTGGAACCCATGATCTGGTCCAACAGGCGTTTCAAAGCGCAGGTCTGTCGCTCTCATTCTGGAAAATTGCGATGCGACCCGGCAAACCACTGATGTTTGGAACCGTCGGCAACATGCTGTTTCTGGGATTTCCCGGCAATCCGGTCTCCAGCATGGTCTGCGGCGAATTGTTCATGGCTCCGCTCATCAGGAAATGGCTGGGTCAACCCACAGATATCCGTTTCAGGCAGGCGGTGCTGGGCAAAGACCTGCCGGCCAATGATCAGCGGGAAGATTATCTGCGTGCGATATTGCAGCCGGATACTGGCTCAGGACAACTGCAGACTGTCACTCCACTCGACCGGCAGGACAGTTCCATGCTGGCAAATTTTGCACGGGCAAACTGCCTGATCAAACGTGTCCCCTTTGCACCTGGAGACGTTCCGGGCGCGATTGTAGAGGTCCTGATGTTGCGTCCGGACTGATACAAAGCGGGCAATGTTCCATATATGTTTCGTTTGCGCCCTTGTGGAACAAGACATGAACAGTTAGTGTGTTCATGCTTTGTACACATCTGATTCCTATGATGATGGCGCCTTTGGCCTCTGTGGACCCTCAGAACCCAGGATTGATTGACATGCTGACGCGCAAACAACACGAGCTATTGATGTTCATTCACGAACGCCTGAAAGAAACAGGTGTTCCGCCTTCCTTTGATGAAATGAAGGTCGCGCTTGATCTGAAATCCAAATCGGGAATTCACAGGCTCATTGTCGCGCTTGAAGAACGTGGATTTCTGCGCCGCATGCCCAATCGGGCGCGCGCAATGGAGATTATCAAGCTTCCGGAATCTGTTTCACCAAGCCTTGCAGCTCCTCGCAGCAAAGGGTTCTCGCCCAGCGTCATTGAAGGCAGTCTCGGCAAGAGGCCTGAAACCGTGGCAGCTGCCAACGATACTGGCCCATCCCGTGATGATGCCCATTCGGTGACCATACCCGTCATGGGCCGGATTGCAGCTGGTACGCCGATTTCCGCAATCCAGACTCACAGCCATACAATCCCCGTGCCTGCGGATATGCTGTCTTCAGGCGAGCATTTTGCGTTGGAAGTGCGCGGAGACTCGATGATTGATGCCGGTATTCTGGATGGGGACACCGTTGTCATCAAGAAAGGCTCTACGGCCGAAACGGGTGATATTGTGGTCGCTTTGATCGACGATGAAGAGGCAACCTTGAAGCGTCTGCGCAGAAAAGGTGGTTCCATCGCACTGGAAGCTGCCAATCCTGCCTATGAAACCCGTATTTTCGGGCCCGACCAGGTGTCAGTTCAGGGCAAGTTGATCGGTCTTCTCAGGACGTATTGACGCGCATCACTTAGGTTCATGCCGGTTTTCACCCAGCTATCAGCTTCAGTTCCAGCAGGAAGCCTGTCAAATCAACACCTTCCTTTTGGTGTTGTGTCAGCCAATTGTGCACAGGTCTTTTTGATTGTCCGCAATTTCCCGCTACCGCTATTTCATTCCGATGTTTCGGATGGCTGTCCACCGAGACGCCGGAAGAGGAACGCCTCGACTTGGACCATTGCGTCGTAAATCAGGACCGCGAATAACCCAACAATCAACCCGCCTTGCAACACATAGGCCGTGTTGTTTGTCAGCAACCCGGCGATGATCACCTCGCCCAGTGTCCGGGCCGCGACCGTAGATCCGATCGTGGCTGTACCCAAGGCGATGACCACGGACAGACGAATGCCGGTCAGTATCACCGGGAGCGCAAGCGGCAGTTCAACCCGCACCAGGCGCTGTCTGCGGCTGAGGCCGATACCACGTGCAGCTTCCATCGTCGCCGGAGGCAAGGTCGAAAGTCCCGTGATGGCGTTTTCGAAAATTGGCAGCAATCCGTAGAGAAACAGCGCGACCAGAGTTGGCCCGGAGCCAAACCCAAGCGATGGCACCGCGAGCGCCAAAACGGCAACCGGGGGAAAGGTCTGCCCCATATTGGTAATTGTGCGCGACAAGGGAAGGAAAGCGGCCCCTGCGGGTCGCGTCACAAGGATTGCTAGCGTCACAGCCACAAGCGTCGCCGCAGTGGAAGCCAAAGCCACAAGCCCAAGATGGCTCAGGGACAATGACAGCAGAGACGCTCGTTCATAGATGATGGGTCCACCCTCAGGCGCGAAAGGGGCAAAGACCCATGCGAACCAGGCAGGTCGTAACACCAGAGCCAGCAGCACCGTGCCGAGTGCCACTCGAAGGAGTGTACCCCGTTTCACCTTTGGCCTTTTGCCTGGGCGCGGATCGCGTCAAGCGTCACCCGGCCCATTGGCACACCGTCCTGCACCACCGGCACAGCGTCCCGACCACTCCACAAACAAGTCGAGAGAGCGTCGCGCAAGCTGGTATCTGCCGCCAGAGCGTCGCCCTCCGCGGAGCCCTCCTCAACGATTTCTGACACGGGGATGAGAGACAGGAGCCGCAAGGGGCGCTCCACGCCGCCCACCATCTCGGCTACGAAATCCGTCGCCGGTCGCAAGACGATTTCGGCTGGTGTGCCATGTTGCACCAAACGACCCTCATCCATCACTGCCACCCGGTCTCCAAGATGCATGGCCTCTTCCATATCATGTGTCACCAGCATGATGGTCGAGCCCAAGGCTTGCTGAATGCGGCGCAAATCTTCCTGCGCCCGCGCCCGGATAATCGGGTCGAGCGCGCCAAATGGTTCGTCCATCAAAAGCAGGTCGGGTCGCGAGGCCAGAGCCCGTGCCACGCCGACGCGCTGCTGCTGCCCGCCGGACAACTCTGCCGGATAGCGGTCCCGGAACTGCTCAGGCTCCATCGAGAAAAGATCCAGAAGTTCGTCAACGCGGGCATTTATCTTTTCTTTCGGCCAGCCCAGAAGCTCTGGCACAGCGGCGATATTACGCGCCACCGTATAATGTGGAAACAGCCCGTGGCCCTGGATCGCATAGCCGATACGCCGCCGCAGGACGTGTTTCGCTAGTGTTCCTGTAGGTGTTCCATTGATCCGCACCTCACCCGAACTTGGCTCGACCAGACGATTGATCATGCGCAGCAACGTGGTCTTTCCAGAACCCGACGTGCCTACGATCACCGTTATTGTAGCGGTGTCCACCGTCATCGACACAGAATCCACTGCAGGCAAGCCATCGTAGAGTTTGGTAATCTGCTCAATCTCAATCATGGCGTATGCTCCGGTATCGGTCTTGTCAGCTCAACGAGGATATCCATGACAATGGCCGACACGAGCGCCAAGGCCACGGTGGGCAGCGCGCCGAGCAGAATCAAGTCGGTTGCAGTCTGGTTCAGGCCCTGAAAGACGAATGTTCCGAAGCCGCCACCGCCGATCAGCCCGGCAATCACCGCAAGACCGATGTTCTGAACCAGAACGATGCGAAGCCCGGCGAGGATCACTGGCAGGCCCAGTGGCAGCTCAACCCGTATGAGACGTTGCCACTCGGTCATTCCCATGCCCCTTGCCGCTTCACGGGCAGCCGGTGGGGTACTTTGCAGCCCTGCAATCATGTTCGCCACCACAGGCAGCAACGAATAGAGCACCAGGGCCAGGAAAGCGGGGGCAAAGCCGATCCCGGCGATGCCGATGGCCTTTGCGCCCGGCACCGCATCACCAACCCAGCCAAGAAGCGGGATCATGATGCCGAACATCGCCAGTGACGGAATGGTTTGCATGAAGCTGAGGATTGGCAGGAGCGCGCGGCGCAGCCCGGCGCGGCGATGGCAGACAATACCGAGCGGCAGGCCGATGGCTGCAGCGGTCGCAAGCGAGCCGAAGGCCAGTCCGAGATGCCGCAATGTCGCATCGCGGAACGCGTCCTGTCGGCTGGCATATTCCTGCATGATCGAAAGGTCGGATAAAACGCCTGACTGCAACAACAGCGCCAGAAGGGCGAGCACCACAGCAAGCAAACCAGCCCGCGTAAATGGCCCGGGGGATAGATTGGACAAGGCATCGGCCATCAGCAGTGCCAGCACCACCAGCAGGCACCAGAACCCTGCTCCCGGCGAGACCCGCGCATAGTCGCCAGCCCCCACCAGCAGCGCCGGAGCGCCCTGTGAGACGAGCCAGACCAACCCAGCCAGACCTAACGCAGCGCCCGCCAGCCGCAACCATGGCCAGGCCAGCTGCAATCCCAGAACAAGGCCTGCCGCAAGCGCTACCATTCCCGGCACCATGACCGCAGGTTCGGCCAAATGCCAGACGGCCCGACCCTCACCCGCTACAATACGGTTGGCGGCCAAGGTCAGGAAGGGTGCCAGCAGTGCAGCCAGCCCAAGAACGGCAAACAGCAGGCCGGGTGGAGAGAGCGCCGGTTTGACGGCGCCCCTCAGATTTATTGCAGCGATTAGTCCAGCACCCCAATTTGGGTGAGATAATCGCGAGCTACCGCCTCAGACGGCTCACCGCCTACCTGGATGCGACCATTGAGCGATTGCAATGTTGCCATATCCAGGCCTGCAAAGATCGGGTTCAGCACATCTGCAATGGATGGGTATTCTGCCAGCACGGCATCACGAATGACGGGAGCTGGCTCATACACAGGCTGTACGCCCTTGTCGTCGGCCATCACCACAAGCCCGGTTGCACCGACGCCACCATCGGTGCCATAGGCCATGGCTGCATTAACGCCAGAGGTGCCGCGTGCAGCAGCCTGGATCGTCGCGGCAGTATCTCCTCCGGAAAGAACAACGGTCTGGTCAGGCGTAAGGACAAATCCATAGGCTTCCTGCATCGCGGGCAGAACTGCCGGGGACGATACGAACTCGGTCGAAGCGGCAAGCTTCACCGATCCCCCACCAGCCACCCAGGTACCGAAATCGGACATGGTGACAAGATTGTTGTCCTTGGCCAGCGGACCGGTCAGGGCAATTGCCCAGGTATTGTTCGCCGGGGCAGACTGAAGCCAGGTGAGTTGATTTTTCTCGGCGTCCAGTTCCGCAGCGCGGGCATGGGCGGCTTTGGCGTCTTTCCAAACCGGGCTATCAGCTTCGTTGAAGAAATAGGCGGCATTGCCAGTGTATTCCGGGTAGATGTCGATCTGCCCCGCCAGCAATGCTTCACGCACAACCTGCGTTCCGCCCAACTGCAGGCGGCGTTCAACCGGCAGACCCGCATCCTCCAGAGCAAGCGCAATGACATTGCCCAGAAGACCGCCTTCGGTATCGATCTTCGATGACACTGTGATTTCTGCCTGCGCTGCGCTGGCCAGTGCAGCGGTCAGGCCCGCAACGGTAAGAATAAGATTGAGTTTCATGATGGGGTAGCCTCCTTGAGCGTTTCAGTTCGCCGACTTTCCAGCGTGATTCGTGATACAGTGTAGTGGCTCCGACGCAGCCGCCAAGACCAACAGGTCCAGCGACGGCCTTTCTTTTTTCAATATATTCAGCAAAACGCAACGCCTGCAACTCTCTTGGGACAAAGTGTCGCGATAAGCTTGCCCACCATGCGGGTTATCTCGACGGCACTGTAGGAGGACCGACGATTTCCGGGTGGGATCGCGGGCTAAACTTATTTCAATGTTTGAATTGGCGATAATAAAACCGGTCTTGCGTATCGAACCTTGGAGGAACCTGTTTGGCTCAGTTCGGACACTCAGCAGATGTCATATCCAGTTCCATGAGGAAATTCGTCAGTTCAACGTCATTCCTCACGACCGTTTGTTGCTGAATGATCACCCAGTTGCGCTTTTCAAAAAAGCGGCGTGCCATGTGGCTGGCATGTGTTTGTAGCTGTGTAAATTGTCTGATCCGGGCTTGTTTGAGGATCGCATTGTATAATTCACCGGCAACGCCTTTGCCCATCGCTGCCGGCCTGACAAATGCCAAATCGATGACACCCTGATCCGTCAGTGTCATAAAGCCCAACAATTGATCTTCGTCGAAGGCCATCAAGCTGCATTGCGTCTTCAGCCGGGTTTGCCAGTCCGAGATATCTGGAATTGATGCAGCCCACGCATTCCTTTGTTCCTGCGTATAGGTATCTATGGCACCGGTCTGGACAGCTTCAAAAAACAATTGGGCGGATGCAGCGGCATCGTGATCCTGAAACCGGCGGATTTTCAGATCCGTGACCATGCTCACGTCTGAGATTTGTTAAGCTTCATATAGTCCAGTGGCAAGATGCTGGTGTTCTTGATTTCTTCCATCGCGAAGCTGGAACTCACATCCGAAATATCGATCTTGGCGATCAGCTTTTGATAGAATTTATCATAGGCTGCAATGTCCGGAACGACCACTTTCAGCAGATAATCAACCTGGCCACTCATGCGGTAAAAAGAAACAACTTCGGGAAATTCGCTGATGACTTCGGCAAATCTGGTGAGCCATTCCTTGCTGTGCTGATTGGTACTGATCGACACAAAGACAGAAACCCCTGCCCCGACCATTGCAGGATTCAGCACCGCCACACGCTGTTTGATGACGCCGTCTTCTTCCATTTTCTGGATACGCCGCCAGCAAGGCGTGGTGGACAGGCCAACGCGTTTGCCGATTTCGGCAACCGGAACAGTGCTGTCTTTCTGCAGGATTGCCAGAATGCCGCGATCAATTCTGTCCATGCCAACCTCGTTTCCATGTCAAAGTAAGCTCCTCATACAGGAACCTTGCTGCCACTTCCAGCAGCATTAAGACTGTGCTCAATCGGCTGCCAGCCTGGAGCGATCTTCGTCAAGAATGCGCGCCATCTCCTGACGCAGAACCGGAAGCTGTTCCTGTTCAAACCACAGATTGTTCTTGATCCAGGCATTGTTGCGCCAGGACGGATGCGGCAAGGGCATCATGCGCGGGACGTCCGGGGAAGCCTCGGAATCATACCAGTATTCGCGCCAGGCACCGACTGTCTCTGTCAGCGTTTTCTTACGCCGTGGGCCCAGATGGTAAGCGAGGGCATATTGCCCGATCATCAATAGCAGTTCGATTTGCGGCATGCTGGCAAACAACACATCGTGCCAGGTGCTTCTGCACTCCGGCCTTGGCGGCAGGTCCGATCCTTTTTCATTCTGTCCGGGAAAGCAGAACCCCATGGGAATGATGGCAATTTGGGCAGGGTCATAGAAGGTTTCATGGTCCAGCCCGAGCCACTCCCGCAACCGGTCCCCCGAGCGATCGGTAAAGGGCTGTCCTGATTCATGCACCCGGGTGCCCGGTGCCTGACCACAGATGCAGATGCGTGCAGTCGTTGAAACTTGCAAAACGGGTCGTGGTGAATGCGGCAAGGGATTTTTCAATGGCGCATCGACACAGATGCGACACGCGCGAATATCGCTTACCAGATGATCAAATGACCGCATTCGCTCTATTCCGTTCCATGGAATTTGCGCCAGTCTTCTGGTTGTTCAAATTCCAGCGCCCAAAGTCCGCGCCCTGCCAGTGCCGCCAGAACTTCAAGGGCCTTGTAATCCCCATATGAGACAGCCCATCCATCATGAACCATCTGCGCGTTGAGGGTCGCTTGCTGGCCAGCTTTTACCAGTGCGCTGTTGACCGGATCATTGCTTGCCCGGCCGCGACAGACAGCAAGTTGCCTCCCGTGCTTGTCTGTACCATGATCTGCACAGGAAATCATTGTCGCGGCGACCAAAGCAGCCAGATGCTGTTTTGCCATCAGCCCGCATTGCACGGCCTTGCCATCACGAAGACAGGTTTGCTGCAACTCAGGTGCATCAATGCCAACAAGCCGCAAACGCTTCTGGCCAATGGCAAGAGAATCGCCGTCTACCACCCGTACAGAGGCTTCCACCGGTTCCCAGCTTCCCTCGTCAAACCAGACGACCAATGCTGCGATTATGAGGATAAACCCCGACGCCTTGACCAGATCCCAAAACTTCAAAAGATCAGCCTTGTATCAATCGTATCAGATCGCGTCCTTACCGGACACGCCCGCCTGGTCAAAGGTTGCCATGCCAGAATGGACCGCAGCAGCTGATTTGACGATGCCAGCGGCGATCGCTGCACCACTTCCCTCACCCAGCCGCATATTGAGATCCAGCAATGCGGTTTTTCCAAGCCGCTCCAATACGGCCGCATGTGCCTGCTCGTCGGAAACATGGGAAAACAGGCAGTGATCGATCGATGCGGGGCTGACTGAGTGCAAGATGGCTGCTGATGCGGTGGCCACGAAGCCATCAACGATCACAGGGATGCGTTCGACACGGGCAGCCAGAATGGCTCCGCACATGGCAGCGATTTCCCGGCCGCCAAGCCGTCGCAGCACTTCCAACCCATTTGATTTGCTGACACTTGCCCGGCCAACAGCCCGGCGCACGACATTTGTCTTGCGTTGCAGCCCGGCTGCATCCACGCCTGTGCCAGCGCCCACCCAATCTTCCGGGCTGCCGCCATACAGCGCAAAGAAAATTGCGGAAGCCACGGTTGTATTGGCAATTCCCATTTCCCCAATGCACAACAGATCGGTGCCGCCTGCAATGGCTTCCATTCCAAACGCCATGGTTGCAGCGCAGGTCTTCTCGTCAAAGGCATCCTTGAGGGTGATATCCGGTGTTGGCAGATCCAGCGCGAGATCAAAAACCTTAAGCCCGAGATTATTGGCGGTGCAAAGTTGATTGATTGCCGCGCCCCCAGCCGAAAAGTTTTCAACCATTTGCTGCGTGACGCTCGCTGGAAACGCTGAAACGTCCTGATCGGCTATTCCATGGTTTCCGGCAAAAATCGCGACCAGAGGACGGGTCACCGCAGGCGGTGCCTTGCCTTGCCAGGCGGCCAGCCATTCGACCAGTTCTTCCAGTCGGCCGAGTGAACCGGCGGGTTTGGTCAGTGTCGCGTCGCGCGCACGGACCGCATCAACGGCCTCGGTGACAGGGCCTGGGAGCGAACGGATCAACTCCCGTATGTCTTCAAAGGGAAGCGCTGTTAAGGATGCACTCATGTGTCTTTAAGCCTATCGAATGATGGTGGCTGTCAGGCCTTGGGTGACATTGATATCTGATTCATGCTCATTGCCAACAATCTCATTCGATCTATAAAGCGCCTTTGAGAAGACGCAAGGTGGCAAACAACATGAAACTGCGCCAAAATGACGATGGGACCGAACCAGGTTTTGGCCTTCTGGACCTGTTGCGCGCAATTCCGGGCGATTTTCTGGTGTGCCTGATGTTCTTTACACGTCTACCTGTGGCCGTGGCAACAGACCACGCTGCGCCCATGTCCAGAGCCAGTCAGATGTTCCCGGCCATTGGCCTGATTGTCGGTGTGATCGGTTCGTTGGTTATTGCTGTGGCCTCCGCACTGCAGCTTCCTGCCTATGCAAGTTCTGTTCTGGCGGTAGCCGTGATGATTATGACCACCGGTGCGCTGCATGAAGATGGTCTGGCAGATATGGTGGATGGGTTTGGCGGCGGTCATGAGCGCGCGCGCAAACTCGACATCATGAAGGACAGCCATATTGGCACCTATGGCGTTCTGGCGCTGATCCTGTCGCAGGGCCTGCGCGTCATCCTGATTGCATCTTTTCTTCCGATGGGGCTTGCGCCTGCAATTGGGGTTCTGATTGCATCCCAGATCGCATCCCGCGCGTGCAGCATGTTGCTTTGGGCAAGTCTGCCACCTGCACGCACCACTGGTTTGTCCAAAACTGCGGGCCAACCGGACCGGCTGTCCCTTATCGTGGCGCTGGGAAGCTCCACAATCGCCCTCCTCTGCCTTTCGCTGGTGGGCCTGAACATCATTGCCATTCTGGCTGCAACCACGCTCAGCGGGTTTGTCAGCTATGTCATGATCGGAATATGCCGTCGGCAGATCGGTGGACAGACCGGCGATACAATTGGTGCCACGCAACAAATCTGTGACCTTGCTTTCATGGCAGGCATTCTTATGTCAGTAGGCATCGCCAAGGATTTGCTATGATTTCACCCTGCGTCAAAATTTGCGTAATAGATGAACCGACCCGACAATGTCTCGGCTGCGGTCGAACCTTGCGGGAAATTGGCGGCTGGAGCCAGATGAGTGACACCGAACGAACATCGATCATGGATGCGCTGCCCCAACGCATGGAGCATCTGGCACCGGTGACCAAATGAGTTATCTGTGGGCGCTCCTGATTGGCCTTGCAGCTTTGTTGATCGTGCTGGTCGTCAGGCATGATTCAGGGACTGTTCTGGGCATGGACATTGGCAATTTCGGGCGCATGGGCGTGTTGCTCGCATTGCTGGCGTTTGTCAGCCTAGGCGTTTTCCGAGGGTTACGGGCCTCCGAAGTTCTGAAAAATGCGCTCGTCTGGGTTCTGATCGCTCTGGCGCTGGTGACCATCTATTCCTTCAAGACCGAATTGCAGATGGTTGCGAGCCGTGTGACCGGCGAACTCATTCCCGGCATGGCTCTGACAAGTGTCGACGGAGACTCGATAACTGTCAGCCGCGGCCGCAACGGACATTTTTCGCTGCGCGCTGAAATTGCAGACACGCCAATTGATATGTTGGTTGATACGGGTGCAAGCACGGTTGTGCTGACCTATGAGGACGCCGAAAAAGTTGGTATTGATGTGGCGTCCCTGAGTTTCCAGACACCGGTGGAAACGGCAAATGGCATGACGTTCTTTGCCCGTGTTGTTCTGGATTCCGTTAAAGTTGGCAATATCGAGCAGGACGCAGTGCGCGCGGCCATAGCCCAACAGGGAAATCTTCAACAGAGCCTTTTGGGGAACAGTTTTCTCGACCGTCTGTCATCCTACGAGTTTACCGGCTCGCAATTGGTTTTACGACCGTAAATCACAATCAGACGCAGGCGCGTTCGGCTCGGATACATGCCTTGAAAACTGTCAATGCTCGCGCTTGAGTTGGTCTCAAACAGTCTCTGATAGCTCGCTCGCCTGCCAAATGTTCTGTTGTTCAGCGGTCAGGGCCTCCAGCGCGGCTTCCACGACCTCTGTGCCAGCGTTGGGTTTGACCGCTTCGGCACTCAGTATCTGGCGATAACGCCTTGCACCCGGCGCGCCGTGAAACAGGCCGATCATGTGCCGTGTGATCTGATGCAGCCGGCCGCCGGCCCGCAGATGCGCCTCAATGATCGGGTACATTTGCCGCACGATTTCATGGAGATCTTCAGGCTTTTCCGCAGCGCCATAGAAACGCTGATCCACTGCGGTCAGGATTGCAGGCTGATGATAGGCAGACCGGCCCATCATCACGCCATCAACATGCTTCAGATGATGTTCCGCTTCATCCAGGCTGGTAATGCCACCATTTATACCGATGAAAACTTTTCCAAGTCGCTGCTTCAACCGGTAGACGCGATCATAATCCAGCGGCGGGATGTCTCTGTTTTCCTTGGGGGACAGCCCATCCAGCCATGCTTTACGCGCGTGAACCCAAATGGCATCCACGCCCTCATCAAGACAGCAATCAGCCAGAGCGTCGAGCGCAGTTTCGATATCCTGATCATCCACCCCAAGGCGGCATTTAACCGTCACCGGCATTGGCACCACTGTCTTCATGGCAGCAACACACTCGGCAACCAGTTGCGGAGACTGCATCAGACAAGCGCCAAACGTGCCCGATTGCACGCGGTCGGAGGGGCAGCCGACATTCAGATTAATTTCATCATAGCCATAATCAGCCGCAATCCTTGCAGCTTCTGCCAGTTTCACCGGGTCTGAGCCACCCAGTTGCAAAGCCACCGGCTGCTGACCGTCGGGAATGCTCAGATGCCGGTCACGATCACCATGCAAAATAGCATCTGCCACCACCATCTCGGTATACAGCAACGCATGCTGCGACAGGATCCGATGAAACGACCGACACCAGCGATCGGTCCAATCCATCATGGGTGCGATGGATATTCTGGCACCGGGGTAAACTTGCATCTTCTTGCATCTTCAAACTGATACGGGTCGATCGAGGATCATCTGAAACGGTCTAAACTCGCCGTTTCCTGGCCTATACGACGACACGCGCGCACATTGGCGATTTCGTTGGGCTTCCTATAGACGACATCTGTGCTGTTGGGAAGAAATCAACCATCGCAAAGTTTACCCTGCTAGAGCCTTTCACGATTATACGGAATCATTTGATGTCCCGAAACAGTTCAGCCAGGCAGTCAGAGCAGCGGCCAATAGTGTCGGGGCGGCGCATCGGGCAAGTTGGCTGACGACGCTGGTGGGGTGTTCCGGGGCACCGAAGGTCGGTTTTGCGCATAGTCTGTGCATTGCGAGCAAACGCGCAAATCCGGTCAAATGCTTCCGTATAAACGAGAAAGACTCTAGGCCGATGGTTTCCTTTGCCAGGCGGCCTTTATCCCGTCAATACCGTAAGGTTTGGATAACACAAGGGTGTCTCGGATGCCTTCAGGCAGAACATTGTTTTCTCCATAACCGGAGGCGAAAATGAAAGGAATTCCAAGCGCTTTCAATTTTTCAGCCACGGGTAAACTGGTTTCAGTCCCCAGATTGATATCAAGAAGTGCGAATTCGAAAGTCTCTTGCTCAATAGCATGCAAGGCCGACTGAACATTGCTGCAGACCTGGATATCCTGAGCGCCCAGCCGGCGCAACGCATCTTCACCATCCATGGCGATCAGCAGATTGTCCTCGACCATCAAAACCTTTTCGGGAAATGGCAGACTGCCTGACACATTTCCCTCAGGAGCTGAAACACTCTTGAGCGCCTCCGGGCTGTTTGGCGCATCGCGCACATGGATCGCCGGGACGTGGAACTCTGCGCTCAGTCCGGTTACGGCATAGTCGACGCTGGCGGTACCCTGTAACTCGTAGGGTATCGTGCGTTCAATAATGGTGGTGCCGAATCCCTTGCGGGTTGGCATCTGTACGGCAGGACCGCCACTTTCGCGCCAGTGCAACGCCAGAGACATATCAGACTGGCGCTGAAGCATGATGTCAACCCGGCCTGACCGCACAGACAGCGCGCCGTATTTTGCCGAGTTGGTGACAAGTTCATGAACAACCAGCGCAACGCTCGAATAGGCGGTTGGTACGAGAAGAACATTATCGCCAGACAGAACGACACGGTTCTTCCTGTCCTGCAGATATCCCTCCGCCTCGGTTTCGATCAGACGTTTCAGAGGGGCTGGCGACCAATTATCCTTTGTAATCTGGTCATGTGCCCTCGCAAGGGCCTGAATTCGACTGTCCAGAACTCGCGCAAAGTCTGACGTTGTCATGTGTCCGGTCCGAGTCTGATTGATCAGGCTCCGGACCAGGCTCAAAATGTTGCGAACTCTGTGGTTGAGTTCTGCAATCAGCAGTTCCTGCTTTTCCGTAGCGTGTTTTCTTTGTTGGGAAGCTTCCTCCACAAGTCGGAGCACGACCTCCAAAAATGTGATCCGTAATTGTTCGGCGGCATGGAAATGGGATCCAAGCCACTCCTCGCTCTGACCTTCGACAATCGCTTGCCAGGTTTCAAAGCTTTTGCGCGGGGTCAGACGAATGCCGTTTGGTCCGAGGGTTGCCGGTTTCTCCGGGTTCCCGCCCCAACTGACTTTCTTGGCAACCTCGCGGCGAAAAAACATGATGTAATCGCGCGGCGCCTTGGAAATCGGGATTGCCAGAATTCCGGCAACCAGCCGCGACAGGTCCGAGGTGGCGGGCACGAAACGGCTCAATTCCGACGATGCTACAATTGTCCCGGCCGGACTTCGGTTGAGGTGTTTGGCAATGATCGTGACTTCATCGCGGGGCAGTTCCAACCCGACACTGTAGATCTCGCCATCCAGCATCATCGTGATTCCGTCAGCATCCATGAGTTCCATCAACTCATCAGCGTAGGAAAACAAGATATCCACAATATTTGTTTCTGCGCCTGCAGACCGGGAAATGGCATTTGTCAGTTCACGAGTCTGGCTCTCCAATTGGCGGTCCTGCGTTGACAGTTTCTCGCGCAGAACCAGTGAGAGCATCTGGCCGAACAGCAACAACGCGTTGCGCGTCGACTGACCCAGCAGATGCGGAGAATTGTGGTGGCAGGCTATCAGGCCCCAAAGGTGGTCGTCGGTGACGATAGAGATCGACATGGAGGCACCAACGCCCATATTGCGCAGATATTCCAGATGAATGGAGGACACACTGCGCAGGACTGCGTCGGACAGATCCAGTCCCGCACCGCCTGCAGGTGCAATCGAGGTGCCCGCATCCTGAACATCAGCAATGACCCGGATGGGGTTGCGGATATAAAGCGCTCGAGCCTGTTTCGGAATATCTGAAGCGGGGTAACGCAGGTTGAGGAACGGCTCCATTCCCGACCCTAATGCTTCGGCAACAACTTCACCGCTTCCATCTGGCAGGAAGCGGTATGCCATGACCCTGTCATACCCCGCCAGTGCCTTCACGAACCGGACAGCATAATTGAGAGATTCTGTTATGTCCTTCATTGCCGTCAGGCGTTGTATGGCGTTCTGAACGTTGGCAATTTCGTCAGTTACAGAGGCCGAACCGTCATGTGGTTCAAACTCCAGCAGGATCGTATCTCCAGACACGTGAATCGAAACGTCGCAGCGGCGGCTGTCATTTCCAATCCTCACATCCGCAGCGACTTGAATTCCCGGACGCGCACCGAGCCGCTGCAACCTGTTACGGATCGTGTGAATGGCTTGTTCGTCAAGTAACGCGGATACAGGTTGGCCCAGCACGTCCTCCACCGAGGACACTGGCAGAAACGAGGCGATGTTCACTGATGCATGGGACACGATCCAGTCGGAAGTGACGCCCAGAAGGAAGCCGAAGGACTGAACCTTGCCCAACATATGTATGGGCTCGCGGTCACAATTTGTCAGGTCGACTTGCAAATTCGCACCATCACTCATTCGTTGATCATGCTCCATCTTCGCAACTGGTCAGATAGGTCTGGAAAACCGCTGTGGCGCTTTCGCACATCTCGGCCACCTCAGTGGCCGACCATTCTGAAGAATTCAGCCAATTCACAAAGGAGGACCAGAGCCTGTCAGCTGCGCCATGGGAGAAAAATTCGACGGGAAGGTCTTGCTCTGCCCGTGCCCCCATTTGACGCAGGAGCACTTTTGCTCCGAGCCGCGATCCCTCCAGAACATACATGGCGCCAGCAAACGCAGCCAGCGTGCCACCGATTGGCGTATCCAGATATTCTGAATGCGGTTCCCCCAACGCGCGCAGATCATTGGAAAGTGCTGCACTGCGCCAACGACGGGCGAGATCAGGAATGGCACTTGCGTATTGGTGGGTTTCGAGCGCTCTTTCCAAAGGTAGGAGAACCTGGGCGTGGCAGCGCAGGTGGCGGCGATAGTCATCCAATGTTTCCATGTTTTCCAGCGACATTGCCTGATCGACACGCTCATGAAGTTCGGCAACAGCGGCCGCAAGATGTGATCTGGCGCTGATTGCGCAGGAGTTGGGTTCTGTTGTTTCCAAAAAATTGCCCGACTTCGTTACATGCAACAGTCATAAAAATCCGCAAGGAACCGGTGAACTACCCTGCAAGTGCTAGCATAGCCAACGAACAGAGATGCGCAACCGGAATGTATGCTCACAAAGGAGCGCTGAAAGTGCACCCAGAGCGCAGCTTATGCTGTAATATGGCTGCTGTAGAAACTTATTGTGTGAGTGATCGTATCAAACCTTGTTCATAGTGTTTTTGAGCATGATCATGCCCTGATGCACCGAAATGAGGGACGTCAGTGGCATGGCAGTGACGCGTATTTCAGAAACGGAAGAGTTTATACTTGCAGGAACCCCGAGCCTGACAGCTATTCCGGATTCTTGTGTCACAAAAGTTTGCCGGATTGTCCATAACAGGCAAACCCTCATAAATGTGAAATCGTGACGGAACCTTGTGGGATAGCGGATGGCGCGGTACAGATGCAGCTTGCTCACCAGACTTTTATATTCGCGCACTAGCAGCTTGTTGCCTGTAGAGGTGACCAGAAAATCATGAGTTGCGCCAGCATTGAATCGCACAGCAATTCTGTCAGCAAACGCCCAACCAACAATATCACCTCGCGCGACCAATTGTAACCATTCCCGTATACGTCATGACCACGGGTCACTGATTAGCGATAGCACGCAGGGCTGTGAATGCTGCACGGTTCGAACATGCCGGCCAGCGCAAAGCACACACTCAGCGGCAGTTATCATGACGATTGTTCGGATGGTGTGTCGCGTTTCTCCAGTGACTGCCGACCCGATCAGAGCAGATCCGTGAGTTCTTCAATCTGCCCACTCATTGCGCGATAGCCTTCCTCGATTGCCTCATCCGCGCGGTCGAATTCGAGGATCGTATGGTGGCTGAGATCGGGCGTTACGATGAGATGCGGGGGGTCGCCGGCGAAGCGGCTACGGCGGATCTGGTCGGTCATCAGATCGATCGCGGCGGACAGGACGGTGAAATAGCCCAGTCCTTTCGGCTTGCTCGTGTTGTGATTGAGCAACGATTGCAGATATGGCTGAAGCATTGTCGGGGCGGCTTGAATCATCCCCGCCGTTTCCGGGGAAATGTCCGCCGGCTTGGCATGTCGAAAACGGTGACGGTAGGCATGGAGCTTCGAGTTGGGATCTATCGCAATCACAATGTCGGCACCAAGCGCACGGCAGGCTGAAACCGGCACCGGGTTGGTCATTCCTCCATCCATCAGCCATCGGTCGTTCAGACGGACGGGAGCGAAAATCCCGGGTATGGCGGTGGATGCGCGCACTGCATCAACCAAGTTGCCAGTGCGCAACCAGATTTCCGAGGCCTCGAAAAGATCGCTTGCCACGACAATGAACGGACGATCCACATTGGCAAAATCGGTCGCGTAACCGAGATTGCGGAGTTGTTCTGACACGAGTCGACCTTCTATCAGTCCGCCGGACGATGGATTAATGTCCAGCAATCTCGTCATGCCGACGCGGGTAATCGCACGTGCAAACTCTTCAAGTCGGTCAAGGGCGCCAGAGACATAAGACGCGCCCACAAGGGCCCCCATTGATGCACCGCAGATGATGTCCGGCTTGATCCCTGCCCCTTCGAGCGCCTTGATAGCACCGATATGGCACCAGCCCCGAGCGCCGCCAGTTCCAAGAGCCAGTCCAATTTTCGGTTTCATGTCAGTCTCCGTTGTCGCGTCGAAATACATATTCGACGCGACCATGCCCATAACGTCAACATGATTTGAAACCGTTCCTGCGTCTTTGCGCCAAATCAAGTGGCGAGTAAGTCACATCGGCCATAAATACCGTATATCCGCCTCCAGCATGGGCTGGCTGATCTTAGGCGGGCTCACGGCATTGGTTTCTTTTGTTGCATTTATATACATCCGCAATACGCCAAGTGGTATTGGCCTCATGCCCTATGGCCGCGGCGCCGCCAAGGTGGGCATCACATCGCAGCCTCCTACCCGATCAACCAAATTCAAGCTTTTGGGACATCTCTGGGTGGTTTTTGGCATTTATGGGGCGACCTAAATGCTTTATGTGACAATTGTCGTCACCAGCATGGTCGACAGCTATGGCATGAGCGAAGCGCAGGCAGGTGTCTTGTGGTCATGGTTTGGTTTCTTGAGCATTTTCTCTGGGCTGCTATTTGGCGCGCTATCCGACAGGATCGGTCGGAGGGCGGGGATGGCCGTTGCCTTCGGCGTTCTGGCGCTCTCCTTTGGACTGGTGGTGTTCAAAACGTGGGAATTCAGCCTTTACCTTTCGGTCATGCTGTTCGGGACCTCCGCCTGGAGCGTTCCAGTCATCATGTCCGCGTCAGCAGGGGACTATTTTGGCGCAGGTGGTGCTGTAGGCGCTTTAGCGGGCTTGATGTTGACTTTCTCCACAGCACAGGCTGCGGGTCCTGTCATTGCAGGCACCCTGACGGAAATGTTGAGAGAATTCTGGTTGAGCCACACTGTTCCAGCAGCAGCTTCACTTCTTGCCGTTGGTTTGGTTCTGGCTATTCGGCCCTCTAAAGTGACCGACAGATTTTGCACCAAAGTGCGCGCGGAAGCAGCAGGCGACGCGCCCATACGGGCTATTTCAAACAGTCGTGCGGAACCGGTTTTTGGAGCGTTCGACGTGGCGGAAAAACGCTTCCTGTGCGCGCTCCTTGTTGCCGGAGGCCAGGGCATCGACCATTTCGCGATGCTCTCGGTTTGACACAGACAGGCCACCAGCCTGGACAAGACCCTTGGCGCGGCACAGATGCAGCTTGTTCACCAGGCTTTTATATTCGCGCACTAGCAGCTTGTTGCCTGTGGAGGTGACCAGGAAGTCATGGAAAGCAAGATTGACAGGATAATAACTGTCGAAATCCTTGCCCTCTGCAATCTCATCCATTTCCCTGAGAAAATCATTGAGCTGAACCAGCATTGAATCGCTCAGCATTTCGGTCAGCAAGCGTCCGACCAAGCCGAAGATGGCTGCGCGCAAATCATAAATTTCCAGCGCTTCTTCCACAGAAATTGCGCGCACGAAGACTCCGCGATTTCGGATAACGTCCACAAGGCCTTTTGCGGCCAGGCTGCGGGTTGCCTCGCGCAAGGGGCCGCGACTTGTTCCGAAACGCGAGGACAGCTGTATTTCGTTCAAGCGCTCGCCTGGTTGCAGCTTACCGGAAATGATAAGATGCTCCAGTTCCTTCTCCAGAACGGCTGTCAATGACGACGTCTTGAGAACCTCCAGAGCTTCGCCGCGGTTTTCAGATTCCGAATCAAGGTTCAACTGTTCAATCATTTTTTCATTGTAGACAAAAAACAATGCAGAGTAGAGACCTTTTTGGCTGTTACCCTGACTTATCGAAATGTCTCACCAATTCTTCTGTCACATCTCTTGTGGTGGCCTGCCCGCCCATATCACGGGTGTAAGGTCCGGTCGCGCAGATCTCTTCAATACCGCTCATCAATATTTCGGCTGATTTCTTCTCGCCCAGGTGTTCCAGCATCAGCACCGCAGACCAGAAGGCACCCACGGGATTTGCGACACCCTTCCCTACAATATCAAAGGCGGTTCCATGGATCGGCTCGAACATTGAGGGCGCTTGTTTTTCCGGGTTGAGATTGGCCGTTGCACCATTTCCAAGGCTGCCAGTCAAAGCGGATGCGAGATCTGACAGAATGTCTGCATGCAGATTGGTGGCAAGAATTGTATCGTGGTCAGATGGGCTGGTCACCATGCTTGCAGCCATGGCGTCAACCAGCATCCACTTGACTTCAAGTTCTGGATACTCGGAGGAGACCGATTTGCACACTTCATCCCACAGTACCATGCCATGACGCTGCGCGTTCGACTTCGTCACAATTGTCAGTGTCTTGCGCGGGCGGCGGCTTGCCAGTTCGCAGGCAAACCGCGCAATGCGCTGTATTCCCTCACGCGTGAACACAGCGATATCCATCGCCAGTTCGAGCGGCAAACCGGAGTGGGCGCGCCCGCCTACACCTGAATATTCTCCTTCAGAGTTTTCACGCACAATGACCCAGTCAATCTGCTCGCCCAGTTCTACGCGCAAAGGGCCGCGCATACCAGGCAGAAGCCGGGTTGGCCGAACATTGGCATATTGGTCGAGCCCCTGACATATCGCGAGTCTGAGATCCCACAAGGTGATATGGTCGGGAATGTCGCGGTCACCAACAGCGCCGAATAAAATCGCGTCATAAGGCCGCAAGGTGTCGACACCGTCTTCCGGCATCATCCGTCCTGTGCGCCGATAATAGTCAGAGCCCCAATCAAAGCTGTCCACTTCAAAAGACACGCCACCGTCAAGCTGTGCAACTTTTTCGAGCACCTCCAGAGTGGCGCTTGTGACTTCCGGGCCAACGCCATCACCGCCGATGGCTGCAATACGGTGAATGCGCGTCATGACTTCATCCCATCCAGAATGCCCTGCACCATTTGCGATTGGGACGCAGTGCCGCAAATATCAGGCGTGCGCGTATCCGGCGAGGCCAGTGCTGCATCGATCCCACGCTTCATGATGTTTGACATCGACAACGCGGCTGGAAGGCCACGGTTGTGCCCAAGCCAGTCAAACAGCATTCGGGTTGATTCAATCATTGCGAATGGATTGGCGATGTCCTTGCCGGCAATGTCAGGCGCTGACCCATGGGTTGCCTGCGCCATGGCGATAGCGCCGCGTCCAATGCATAGACCTGGTGCCATACCCAATCCGCCAACAAGGCCTGCAGCCTCGTCAGTCAGGATATCGCCAAACATATTGGTCGTGACGACCGTATCAAAGCTCTGTGGATCGCGGACCAGGCGCATAGCCATCGTGTCGACGATGACTTCATCCACCACGACATCGGGGAAATCCTTGGCGACCTCATAACAGGTATCGACAAACATACCGCACCCCAGTTTGTAGACCGTGTTCTTGTGAACAAGTGTCAGGCGTTTCTTGCGGGAGCGCGCAATTTCGAACGCTGCGCGTGCCACTTTTGCCGAACCTTCCGTCGTGATGACCCGCACTGAAATCGTCACATCATGGGTCGGGCGAAACTCTCCGGACCCCATCACCACATTCCGGTCTGGCTGAAAGCCCTCATTGTTTTCGCGAACGATGACCAGATCGATGTCATCGTGAAGGCATCCGATATCCGGAAAGGAACGTGTGGGACGGACATTGGCAAACAGGTCAAATGTCTTGCGCAGGATTGGATGCGGATTGATCGCCTCGGGCACCTTTGGATACTCTCTGTGACCAATCGGGCCGAGTATCCAGCCATCAAGGGTTTTCAGTGTCTCCAGCGTTCCATCAGGCATTGTGTGGCCATGGTCATCAAGTGCCTTGCGCCCGATCGGCACATCCACCCATTCGATTTTCTGACCGGCCATCTGTGCAGCAGCTTTAGCGGTTTTCACGGACGCAGGAACAACCTCGTGGCCGATGTCGTCGCCTTCCAGAATCCCGATTTTCAAGACATGTTCGGCGCTCATGCTGCAGTCACCGATTCAGGCTGATCGACAGCAGAAACGCGAGCGACTTCGCCGACATCTGAAAGGGTTGGTGTTCTCCATGCCACGTCGAGCAGCGCTGCCGTTTTTTCGTCGCCTATAACCAGTGTTGACTGATCTGAAAACTTTCGGTTGATCTGATCGTCGGTCAGGGGAACATCACGGCTACCAAGCGCACGTTCGATGTGTTTTTGCATGGTTGAACCATCTTTGAAGCGAATTTCGATATCAACGGATGCTGAATGGCAATCCGCGCTTGCGGTTGCCGAGATATTATCGCGAAGGGTCACAATCTCGGGCAGGTTCACTACTTCATCGGTGAAAGCGGTCGGAGCTCCGTCGCCCCGCAAAAGCGCACAGGCAGCAGAATGGAAGACACTGAACTTGCCTTCCAGACCAGTCTTTGGCTCACGCTTTCCAGTGAGTTCCAGAACAAGCGGATGCACAATGAGGTGCACACTTTCAATATCGTTGACGCGATCACCAATTTCGTCGCGGATCTGAATGCAGCCATCAATCGAAGGATGGATCACGATGCCGCAAGCGAAAGGCTTGTAGCTGTTCAATTCAGCTTCCCAGCGGCTGCCAAGTTCACCGACGATCTCATCCCAGTCCTGCTTGTCCGACATGACGCAGGCGAACCCACGTGGGGCCTCCAGCACGCGCTCAGAGCTATCAAATCCTGCTTTCGCCAGCAATGCGCTCGCCAAGCCATTTTGTGCCGCGCGCCCGGGGTGGAAGCTCTTTGTCATGGTGCCGAACATTTCGCGGAACCCTGAAGACTGGGTTCCAGCCAGGCCAAAGGCCCAGCGCATCTGCTGTTTTGACAAGCCCAGAAGCTTGCCAGCCGCTGCAGCAGCTCCGAATACACCTGCAGTGCCGGTGATGTGCCACCCACGATCATAATGGTCGGGATATACACAATTACCGATCCGGCATTCCACTTCGACACCAACAATCATGGCCGTCAGGAAATCATAACCACTCACCGGCATCTTTTCGGCAAGCGCAAGGATTGCTGATGCAACAGGCCCCGCCGGATGTATGATCGTTTTGAGATGCGTGTCATCATAGTCGAGCACATGGGATGAAATCCCGTTTAACAATGCTGCGTGCAAAGCGTCGAGACGCTCTGACCTGCCCATCACGGTTGATGTGGCGGGACCGCTGAATTCCATCAATCCCTTCAGAGCAGCATCTACCGTCTCGTGGCTTGCGCCGCCGACAGCACATCCAACCCAGTTGACAAATGTCCGCAGGCCCGCAGCGCGAACGTGTTCCGGGATATCCTCACCGCGGATATCAATGATCCAGTCGGTCAGAATTTCGGTGACTTTTGGTGTTCCCGGCGGTGTTGCCTGATGTCCGGCCATATTTATCTCCTAAAGCAATCCACGGGCAATTCCACCGTCCACATTGACGGCCTGCCCTGTTATATAACTGGCCATTGGGCTGGCCAACCAGGCCACCATAACCGCGACTTCTTCCGGCTCTGCAAAACGGCCCAGCGGGATTTCTTCCGAAAACCGCGCGAGTATGTCGCTGCGGTTCTTTCCTTCTTCTGCAGCCATCTTGTCTGCACGATTGGTCCACAGCGGCGTCAGGGTTCGCCCCGGCGCTACGCAATTCACGCGGATATTCCTGTCCGCCAGTTCGACGGCAAGTGTCTTTGTCAGGCCAAGCAAACCGGCCTTGTGCACGTTGGATACGATCTGGTGCTGATAGGGCATTTTTGATGCCGCGGCACCCAGGGTTACAATCGCCGGGTTCTCGCCTTTTTCCAGAAGTGGCAGCAATGCGCGGATCGCCCGCACATTGGACAAAACGTTGAATGAGTAGTTTTGAAGCCAATCATCGTCGCTCAGATCTTCAAACGAAGACCGTATGCTGCCACCCACGGCCGTCACCAGCACATCCAGACCGGACCACATCTCGGCCACTTTGGCATGAAGCTCATCGCCGGCACCCGACTGGGTGATATCGCACACGATTGTCTCTGGCGTGGTGCCAACCAGCGCAACGCTGTCAGCAGCCTTGGCCAGATTTGCCGCACTGCGCGAGGCGATGGCTGTTTTAGCGCCCTCAGCAGCCATGATCCGGGCAGAAGCCTGGCCAATGCCATAGCTCCCCCCAATGATCAGAGCACGGCGGTTGTTATATCCGAGGTCCATTGTCTCCCCCTATTATGAAACGGCGATAAAAACGAAATACGAGTAGAACGGTTGATGAGATAATAGCGATGCGCACAACATGAAATGCGCTGACAATTTCCGCATCAAGGTGCATCAGTTTTGCGGTCAAAACCATTTCCGTGATGGCCGCTGGCGCAAGCGACAGAAAGCTTGTCGTATATGGCAATTGGGTCGCAGCAGACAGGACCAGAGAGCCGACAGCGGCGCACATAAGCATGAACAATGCGATGACAACAGCTGCCGCAGAGACACGCGGCAATTTGGCAATCATCTCGCGCTTGAACAGAGCACCAAGCCAGGTTCCCAGCATTATTTGAGCGAGGATTATGACAGGTGCCGGTACGGAAATTTCAAAAACGCCGGTCAAACCGATCAGCAGACCGGCAAAAATAGGCCCCACAAGCCATGGGTTGGGAAGAGGAGTCGGCTTCAAGGCAAGCGCAACAAACCAGGCAAAGATCATCCCGGCTGCGAGCGTCCAATAGGTGCCAGCCCCGGTTGCCGTATTGAAAACCGCATCACCCGGTTGGCCAAACAATGTGACGGCCAGCGGAACAATGGCAACCACGCAGGAGACGCGCATCGCATGTACAATAGCAACGGATGACGGTTCGCCACCAAACCGTTCGGAAACATGCGCCATGTCTGCCACACCACCAGCGGCCGTCGCGAAAAAGGCGGTGACAGAATCGACCTTCGCCAGGATTTTGAAAAGATATGCGGCAACCAAAGTGAACGCCATGATGTAAAGCGCGCTCAGTATCATGGCCGGCACCAGTGAAGCAGTCGCAAGCAGCATCGGCAGCGTGAACCGAATGCCGATTGCCAGACCGATGGCAACCTGAGCCAACTCGCGCCCCATGGGAATGACGCGGGCACTCACTCCGGTAACGGACAGGACCGAGATACAAAAGAACGGCCCAAGCATCCAAGGCAAGGGCATGCCCGTACGGCTCGCAGCAAAACCGGCGACAACAGCAAGGGCGTAAGTGCGCAAAACGATAGGCAGATCCATCGCCGCAGCCCTCAACAGGCTGCGGATTCGGTCCGATCGATCACTCTTTTTGCCTTGCTCCGACATTGGTTTCAGCCTTGCCCGATCACAGCCGCAGCAACGCCATCAGATGGTCAATATTGTCCTGCTTTTCGAAATTTGCGACAATATCGATGATTTCATCAGCCTTCGACCTATCCCAATTTGCAAAGTCTGCACATTCGCAGAACTTGTTGGAAACTTCGTCGTAACTCATTGGGTTGGCGGGGCTTCCTTTCCCGAAATCAGCTTTGCCGCTGATAGTTGTACCGTCCTTAAGCAGGATATCAATGTAGGCCGTCATGAGGTGATAACCGGCAGCTTCCGCGCGGTCATCAATCACGAAATCCACTTTGGTCAACATGGTCTGAACATCGTCTTGCATGACACGCTCGTCAGTGAACTCGGCCAGCCCCGCCCTACCCTCTATCAGGAGGATCGCCATGCAGAACTCCATCGAGAACTTGGCCTGCAATTCGTTTTGCGGCCGGTGATGGATTAGCGCGTTTGGCATGTTCGAATTCGTTCCAACGCGGACATGTTCTACATTTTCAGCCCTGATATCGTTTTCAACAATCAGTCGCAGCATCTCGGTCATTCCCGGATGCGTGAGTGACCCTGATGGGTGTGGCTTGATCGAGATGCCCGGAACATCGAAGGTCCAGGGTGCGCCGAGCTTTCCGTCAATCGCAGAATGATCGTAGCCGCCGCCAGCAGCCGCGAAAAAGCCCCGTGGCGCTTCAAGGATTGTGTCTGCTGCCGTCCAGCCATAGGATGCAAATTGCGCGGCTACAACGCCACTCTCCGAGGATCGTCCAGCATGAAACGGTTTGGTCATCGTGCCGAAATTTTCACGAAGGCCCGCTGACTGGCTGCCAGCTATGGAAAGCGCGCGGCAGAGTGTCTCATTGTCAAAACCCATGAGTTTCGACGCTGCAGAGGCTGCTGCAAATGTTCCGCAGGTCGCGGTTGCGTGAAAGCCTGTCTGGTAATGGCGTGGATTAATTGCCTCAGCAATCTTGCACTCGACTTCAACGCCCAAATGGTACGCCAGCATCACATTTGCGCCAGACGATCCCAACACTTCGCCCATCGCCAGGGCGGCAGGCAGCGCTGGTGCTGTTGGATGTGTCAAAAGTCCGTAAACCCGATCATTCGCGACGGCTAGCTGTGTGTCATCATAATCATCAGCGTGGATTCCCACACCATTGGCGAAGGCGGCAAAGCGTGGGGCGACCTTGCGGTTGGACCCAATCACTGTGGCCGCGCCATCGGCCAGCCCGGCATCAGCCAAATGCTGTCTCACATATTCGCCAGATTTAGCGACCGAACCCGACAAAGCCAGCCCGATACCATCAAGAATGCTCTTTTTACCATTCTCGACGACGATATCCGGCAGATCAGAAATCGCAGCTTTTTGCACAAAGTCTGCAACATTTCGAGTGAGACCACTATCGGCATGCAGCGCATGGGCCGGGCGTTGAGCATTAGCGGGAACGGAACTCATAAATACCTCCAGAAAGAAACACGAACCGCACGTTGAAGCCTCAAGTGCGAACAAGTTATTTGCGAGATAGGCCAATATCTTGTCTATTGTCAACAGAATTTAGATAGGGAAAATTGCCTATATAATCATGGAATTATCCTGTTTTATTATTATTAATCAGTATAATAGTGTAGAACACCTGCTTAATAACACGAGAAATAGCTTATCACACTTTCTCTGTTTTTCGGCTATTACGCTATAAATTGTTGACAATTTATTTTTCGACACTTAGCCTCGCATCGGGAGAAACGGCATAGACGCCAGCGTCTGCCAAATGAAGTCCACGTGGAGGAAAATCATGAATAAATTTAATCGCCGTACAGTCTTGAAAATTGCAGGAGGCGTGACCGCAGCCCTGGCAACACCAGCCGTTTTGCGAGCCCAGGAAGCGTATCCAAGTCGGCCGATAAATATGGTCGTTCCGTTCGATACGGGCGGCTACAATGATCGTCTGGCGCGCGCATTCGCACCATTTCTTCAGGAAACCATCGGTCAGCCGATTGTTATCGTGAACCGCGGCGGAGCGGGTGCGATGCTCGGCCACACATATTTCATGCAACAGCCGGATGACGGATACACGATCCTCTGCACATCCGCAGCACCTTATATTCCATTGAATATCCTGACCCAGAATGCTCAGTTCAAGATTGACGACTTCAGCATGATCAATCTGCCATCCCGCGACTACACATTGATGGCGACGTCAGCTGACAGCGAAATTGAAAACATTGAGCAGGTCATCGAACAACTGCAAGCTGATGCTGGTGCCTTGTCCATTGGTATCCAGCCCGCATCTGCAGACCTTGTGAATGTAATGCTGTTTGCCGATGCAAACGGTATCGACCGAGCCGGGTTGCGTCTCGTGACGTTTGACGGTGGCGGACCTGCTCGTAACGCTACTGCTGGCGGTGTTGTCGACATTGGCATGGTTGGCGGCCAGGGATTTATCCCGCTTGCTTCCAAAGTTCGTCCATTGGTGGTGTTTGACGATGCGCCGCGTGATGGCTGGGATGCACCAGTAATAACTGACCTATCCGGTCCTGATGCACAGTTCGTTTCTGGCTCACAGCGCGGCTGGGCGGTACATTCTACGTTCATTGAGAAACATCCGGACCGCTATGCCACTCTGTTGAACGCTATCGAGCAAACATCCAAAGATCCGAAGGTTATTGAAAGCTTGAAAGGCCAGAAGCTTGCAACAGACTGGTTCGGACCTGACGTCTCGAACAAGGCATTGGTGAATACCGGCAAGGTCATGGAACAGCATGTCGAACTGCTCAAGGGCACATAATCTGCATTCGCAATAATCTCGGACGGCACGCACGAAGCGTGCCGTCCGTCTATTGGTTGTGTATTTGAGGATATTGTCTGTGGATGAAAAAAAACGGCGGATAGTTGAATGGGGACATCTGATGCTCGTTTGCGTCATGGCCGCTATCATGATCGGTTACCTGATAGATACGCGCTCAGTATCCCTGAAACTGAACAATCTAATGCTTGTGCAACCGGCCGCACTGTTCGGTTTGGTGCTTATTGCATTGATCCTTCCTCAAATTTTCCCGAAGGTCTCGGCGGACGACGTGCCTGACGCCGCGGAACGACGCGAGAAGAAAATCGAAGTGGCCCGGGTGGCTCTGTTGACTGCGGCCTTCGGTGTTTTTGTGTTTTCGCTGGAAATGTTCGGATTTGACGTGGCAACTTTCCTTTTTGTCGCCATTGCTCTCTATATCTGTGGTGAACGCAAATACTGGCTTATCGGCACCTATTCGCTCATTTTCACCATCGTCGTCGTACTGGGCTACCAGCAATTGGTTCCCTACCCTTTCCCCATGACATTCCTTTAGGTGGACGATGGCTGATCTTATCGCTGCATACGACCTGCTGACGTCCTCTGCATCCGCGTGGATTTATCTTATCCCCGGCTTGATTGTCGGTTTGGTATTCGGCTCCATGCCAGGTATTTCCATCACAATGGCCATGGCAATATTCCTGCCTGTGACATTGTATATGGACTTCCTGCCGGCCATCATTTTCCTGACATCGATTTATACGGGTGCAGGTTTTGGTGGCTCTATACCTGCCATCCTCATGAATATTCCGGGCACTTCATCGGCTGTTGCGACAACCTTTGACGGCTATCCAATGGCTCGCGCCGGCAAGCACAATGAAGCACTTGGTGTTGCGCTTGCATCCTCGGTAACGGGCACCTTGCTGTCCTACATTCTACTCCTTTTTCTGGTCGTTCCGGTTTCCATCGTTGTTCTGAAACTCGGCCCACTTGAAATGTTCGTAGTAGCGATCTGGGGCATGTCCTTGCTTGGATCGCTCTCCGGTCAGTCAGTGTGGCGCGGCCTGTTGGCTGGGGTGTTCGGCATCCTGCTTGGGACAATCGGCATGAACACGGCCGGATTTGTGCGCGGAACCATGGGCGTGCCGTGGCTACTCGATGGCGTCCCGACGATCCCGGCGATGATGGGCCTTCTGGCGGCAAGCCAATTGCTCAATCTGATCAACACCACCTATTTGATCGAGAGCGAAGAGGCTCGCAAACTCAGTTTTGCGAAAATTCTCGGCGGCGTCAAACTGGCCTTCCAATACCCGACCATCATTTTACGCGGTGCCACGATTGGTGTCATCATTGGCGCAATTCCTGGCGTTGGATCCTCCATCTCCAATCTGATTTCCTATTCGGAGACCAAACGAAACGCCCCTGATGGCGATACGTTCGGCACGGGAAACCCGAAAGGGGTTATCGCTGCAGAAGCTGCCAATTCGTCTTCGGAAGGCGGCGCAATGGCCACCATGTTCGCTTTGGGCATCCCCGGCGGGGGTGCGACTGCAATTCTTCTGGCGGCCTTTGCAATGCACAATCTGATCGGTGGACCGCAATTCATCGCCGAAAACAAAACCGTGGTCTATGCGATCATTTTCTCCAACTTTTTCCAGGCGATCTGTCTTCTGTTTGTTGGACTTCTATTCGTTTATCTTGCCGCAGCGATCGTTCGTGTACCGCTTCGATTCCTCATTCCAAGCGTTCTGGTGGTGTCTACTTTCGGGGCTTTTGCCATCACGAACTCATTGGCCGGGCCGATGACACTGTTCATTTTCGCAATCATTGGCTGGGCCATGGTTCGCTATGAATATCCGGTCGCTGCAGCCGTCGTTGGGCTGCTGCTCGGCGGTTTGCTGGAGCAAAACCTGATCAGAACATGGCAGATCAGCCGTGGCGAGTTCGGCTATATTCTGGAACGACCAGGCGCAATCTTCATTTTCATGTTGATGGTCGGTTCGCTCGCGATAACGACGATCGGAAAGCGGCGTCGCCTGCGGCGGGAGAAATTGATGGAGCAGCGCGCCCTGTCGCCCGACACGGCAGGTGACTGAGCACCAAGTGATGAGCATCAGGTGAAAAGTCGCCTGCCCGCACCAATCAGGGCAGGAACAGCCGGAACTCTTGCCGTTCACTAGCATCCAGTTGGGCAACCAAACCGGTTTCCCATGCCAGATAGCGTCGCGCGGATTCTAGATTTCCATCATGTCGATCATGTACGAACAATGGAAAATCAATCGCGTCCTTGTCTGAGGGCGTGTCCGGCGTTGAAACCAAATGCCAACCTTGCTGGCTCAAGGATTCATGACCACCTTCAACGATCGCCACATCTGCATGGCCAGCATTGATGGCATCAATGACGCAAAGTTGCGCGCGCCCATCGCCGTCATCCATGAATATCATGCGCATTCCAGAGTGTCTGGCTGAGACATCACCGATCATGGGACGGATTGACCAGGACGCGCCTTCGATATGTGATTTGCGAAAGGCCTGGGAGGGACGAACATCAATCAAAACATCTGCAGGCGTAACTTCACTTGCAGGTAGGGACACGATATCCGGCAGCGAAATGCCGCTATCGCTGTCAGAGACCGTCGGCCATTCCGACCAGTCGTTGAGTGCCAACACAAAAACCTCGAAACCAAGCTGGTGCAACCAAAACGCTGCAATTGCGGATCTCAGCCCTGTATCGCATGCCAGTATCAGGCGGGCGTGTCGAACGCCGACATATTGGTCTGTTGCCTGTACCAGCTGAACTCCAGGCACGACGCGCGCACCTGCAAGCGGTTCTGCATTTGCTTCATCCTGCGTGCGCAGGTCAAAAAAGTATGTGGTCTGCCCTCGCGCATGCAAGCGTTCTTCCGCGCCTTCTGGCGATATGCGTTCAATATTGAATCGGGCGCACATGTCAGCGCCGCGTTGCGACGATGTCTGCATATCGGTTATCTGGAGTGGCGGCAAAGGCTCAGCCTTATTACCGCGTTCCAGATTGTAGCCGGAAAGTGCCCAGCCTTGCGTGCCGTTTTCCAGTGCGGCAACCGGACCGGGATGACCACTCAGCTTCAAACCGATTGCACCGATTATCCCGCGCGTACGCCCTGCACAGGTCAAAACAATTGGCTGATGTGCGTCTTCACCTTCCAATGCACCAATCCGGTGGGCCAGTTCACCATTTGGCATGCAGGCGGCTTTGGGTACCCGCATCTTGGCATATTCAGCCTGCGGTCTGACATCAAAAAACCGGACCGGAGCACCACCATCAAGCTTCGTTTTCAACGCGTCCGGTGTAATCATTTCCGGGTGCCAGACGGTCTCGACTAGTTCGCCCATCACTTTGGATGGCACGTTGACGCCCTTATAGACAGGAAACCCGGCCATCACCCATCCGGGCATACCACCCTGCATGACTAGAACGTCTGAAAAACCCAGTTCTTCAAGGCGAGTGGCCGCACGTTCAGCAACCTGATCGCCCTCATCAATCAGCAATATCGTGACGTCTTTTCGCGGAACAAGGTCTGCGAGCTTCAGCTCTAGAACGCTATAGGGCAGCGGGATCGCAAACAATAAATGTCCCTCGATGAACTGCCCCGCTTCGCGCACATCCAAAACCGCGATCTCTTGCCCGGAGTGAATTGTGTTACGCGCATCTGATGCTGTCATGATTTTCATTGGGCACCCACCTCGAGCAGTTCTTTCTGCGCCGGATCTGCAAAGAAATCCATGAAGGAATCATACACCAGATCAGGCCGGTGTTCGGCTGGATAGTGCCCGGTGGGGATGCCATGGCCACGCAGATCATCAGCCCAATCAGACCAGGCCTCCAGTGGCTTGAAATGCCGACCGCAGTGACTGTTGGTTCCCCAAAGGACCAGGACGGGACACTCTATCTTGCACTCGCCAAAGTCTGCCGTATCCATCGCCAGATCAAGCGTGACCGTTGCGCGATAATCTTCACAAACCGCATGAATCTGCGCGTGCGTGGTACACCGAACATATTCCTCCATGGCTTCGGCGGAGAATATTTCGAGCCCCACACCTTTCTTGTTCAGTTTGTAGCGGATGTAATAATCAAGATCGGCACCAATCAGCTTTTCGGGAAACGGCGCTTTCTGCGCCATGAAGAACCAATGGTAGCTCTCCAGCCCCCAGCCCATGGTAACTTCCGTGAGCACAGTGTGGGTGGGCACAATGTCCAAAGCTGCCATGCGCGTGACGCGATCCGGCTGATCCAGCGCCATGCGAAACGCCACCCGCGCGCCACGATCATGTCCGGCAACGGCAAATTTCGTAAAACCAAAATGTGACATCACATCAAACGCGTCTTCGCCCATCGCCCGGAATGTGTAGGCGGAGTGGTCGTCACCGCCATCAGGCTTTGAGCTGTCGCCATAGCCGCGCAAATCGATTGCTATTACCGTAAAATGCCGCGCAAGCGACGGCGCAATCTTGTGCCAGCTGACCAGCGTCAACGGATTTCCGTGAATCAGCAGGAGCGGAGGTCCCTCGCCCGCAATTGCCGTTTCAATCTCAGCGCCACGGGTTTGAACTTTTTCGCGGCGAAAGCCCTGCATCAGCTCCGGACCTTGCGATTTTAACAGGTGCATGCGTCACTCCTTGCCTAAATTGTATATTGTCTACAATATAGAATAACGAACCCAAAACAAGAATGGATTGTAGCGAATGCGTATCGGTAACATTACAGCCAGCCTTCATGGCTTCTCAATCGAAATCCCCCTTCTGGAAGGCCGCATTGATGGCTATGGCCGCGAAGAACAGAAGCACTTCGTGTTCTGCATTGTTGAAACAGAGGACGGCCATCGCGGTTATGGACTGACAGGACATTTCCTCGCCCAATCGGTAATCGTCGCCTTGCATGAGCATATCCTGCCTCTTGTCAAAGGGATGGATGTGCGTGACGTCGAAAAGATCCATCAGAAAGTCTGGAAAGGGTTGAACCCGCGTGCGATGACGGGAACGATTTCCATGGCGCTGTCTTGCCTCGACATCGCGCTTTGGGACATCATGGGCAAGGATGCCAACCGCAGTGTGGCGCAATTGCTTGGGAATGCGCGTGATCGGGTGCCTGCTTATTGCACCTTCGGCTTCCCGCAATATGATCGCGAACAACTGGCCGAAGCGGCAAAACTGCATGTTGCAAACGGGTTTGGCGCACTCAAATCCGTTGTCGCCGTTGATAAGGGTGGATGGCGCGAAGATGCTCACCGTGTGCAGGTTATAAGGGAAGCGGTGGGGCCTGATGTGGATATCATGATTGATGCAAACTACCTGTTCAACCCGGTCGAGGCCGGATATCTGTGCAGGGACATCGAAGACTGCCGGATCACCTGGTTCGAAGAACCGTTGATGCAAAATGATGCACGTGCATTGGCGCATCTGCGAAAATCCACACGGATACCACTGGCTGCCGGACAGATGGAAGGTCACCGCTGGCGCCTGCGTGAATTCATCGACCATCAGGCAATTGATATCCTGCAACCCAATGTCACCTATTGTGGCGGCTTCACTGAGGCGCGCAAAGCGGCACATCTGGCGCAGACCTACAACATGCCGATTGCAAATGGTGGCGGTTGGCCACTGTTTAACATGCACCTGCTTGCGGGCATGATGAATGGTTGGATCGTCGAGTGGCACCTTGGCATGGTCGCAGTCGGTGAGACGATGTTTACTGATGCGCCCAAACCGGTCGATGGTTGGCTGGAAATTCCGAAGCGCCCCGGCTTGGGTTTGACACTCGACGAAGATGCATACCGTGATACTCGAATTAAAATCGGTTGACTAAATACGTGAATCGGCGCGATACAATGACATATTGTTGACAATCTACAATATGAAGGAATAGCATCTCGCTCAGCTCCAGATATTAGGCATTTTGCCGGGGCAGACGAATGCAATGGGAGGAAATACTATGTTCAAGAAGACATTAACCACGCTATCTGTCGTGCTGGCACTTGGTGCGCACGCGAACGCACAGGATTACCCGGTCGATACGGTGACGTTGATAACGCATTCCAGCCCTGGCGGCGGAAGTGACGTATTCCTTCGCGAGATGTCAGGATATCTTGCACCAATTTTGGGTGTGAATGTTGTGGTCGAGAATGTGCGCGGCGGATCAGGCGCGAAGGCGATGGCAGACCTGGCGAAAGCCAAACCTGATGGATCGCGGTTCTATGCAACAACGCCGACCTTCATTTATACATCCCTCCTCTCGGAGACCGAATACACCTATAAAGACCTGGAACCGCTGGTCAATTTCTTCATCGATCCGGAAGTGATCTATACCGCCGCTGGTAGCGAATATGAGACACTTGATGATGTAATCGCTGCAGCCAGAGAAAGCCGTGGCCGCTGGGGTGCCGCAAATCCGGCATCGCTTGAACGTCAGGCGCTGGAGCAATTGAAAGCAGCTACCGGCGTTGAGGCAGCAGTCGTCACTCACGAAGGCGGCGGCGATCTGATGATCAATGTTCTCAACGGCACGCTTCAGATTGGTGTTGGCGAAGTGCAGGAGCTTCAGTCACAACTTGAAGCTGGCGAAATTCGCTTGCTTGCAACTTTTTCCGGAGAACGGCTGGACAATTATCCTGATCTGCCAACGGTTGAAGAACTTGGCTATGAGGTCGTAGTGCGAAAATTCCGCGGGCTTGCCGCGCCAAAAGGCACTCCAGATGCTGTGATCGCAGCATGGGAAACGGCAGCACAAGCGGTTCTTGCCAATGAAGATTACAAAGCCAAATATCTGGCCAATAATCTGCGGCCGGAATTCATCGCCCATGACGACTATGTTGAATTCATCAACACCTTCGCATCAGAAACCGAAGCGTTTTTGAAACAAAGCGGCGTTATCCAATAATGTCTTGATTGGTGCCCGGGACACCGGGCACCATATTTCCAAACCAGACTGAATCTAGGAGACACAAGTGATCATCAATCGTGATATGGTCGGCGGGATCTCGGCGGTCTTGATTGGAATTCTATATTTGTATTTTGCCACCCAGATTCGGGCGAGCGCGCTTGATGATTCCTTTGGGCCCGGCGGCATGCCACGCGCCTATGGAATCCTTATGGTGCTGCTTGGGCTGATAATCACTGTTGGCGGCTTGATCAAAGCCATTCGAGAAAAATCTTCCACATCGACACGCAAGGAATGGGCCGGTCAGGGCAATCGGGTGCTTTGGGCGGCAGGGCTCCTTGCGATTGGCGTTGTCTATCTGCTTATTGTTCCTGTCGCGGGCTATGCGATCGCAATCGGTCTGCTCCTGGCAGCAACAGGGATATATCAGGGATCCGGATTGACCTGGAAGATCGGCTTGGTCGCTCTGGGTGGTGCGGCAGCGCTTTGGGCAATATTCGTGCTCTTGCTGGGCGTGTCGATGCCCCCCGGTGTGTTCCACCTTTTCTAAGAAATCTTCAGTTTCGGAAAACGTAAAAGGATATTTTGATGGAGACGATTCTCCTCTCATTTGAAGCGCTCGCCAATCCGGCAATATTTGTTGCTGCTATGATGGGTGTCACCTGGGGCATTCTGGGTGGTGCAATGCCTGGCATTTCCCCGTCGATCACCATGGCCTTGTTGCTTCCTTTTACCTATGCGATGGAGCCGACATCCGCGATTGTGTTGCTCGCTTCCACCTATGTCGGGGCCGAATATGGCGGTTCGATACCTGCCATTCTGATCCGGACCCCAGGCACAAATGCAGCCGCCGCCACGGTTATCGACGGCTATGAAATGAACCGTCAGGGCAAGGCGGGCCTTGCTCTTGGAATATCTCTTTATTCAGGTGTGCTCGGGAGCCTGTTCGGCTTGACCATGCTTGTGCTTTTGTCAAAGCCGCTGGCATCGGTCGCGCTTGCCTTTACCCCGCCGGCCTATTTCGCTCTTGGCATCTTGGGCCTCAGTGTGATTGCCACCCTGAGCGGCGACAATCTGTTCAAAGGTCTGGTAGCAGCCTTGTTGGGCCTTATGATCGCGACCATAGGAACTGATCCGGTCACAGGCGGAAACCGCTTCACCTTTGGCAGCTCGGATTTGTTGTCTGGCATCAAGCCGGTGATGATCATGGTTGGACTTTTTGCAATGAGCGAGTTGCTTATGCAGGCGGCAGACCGGTCGCCGAGCAAGCAGGTAAAATCCTCGCCACGCATCACCTTCCCCGACCTCAAGCTTGCAAAACGGCTGCTGAAACCACAGGCAATTGGTGCCAGTATCGGCACATTCGAGGGTGTGATGCCAGGTGCAGGCGGCACGATTGCATCCTTCATGTCATACAATGAGGCGCGACGTTGGTCACGTCACAAGGACGAGTTCGGAAAAGGATCACCGGAAGGCATCGCGGCGCCGGAAACCGCCAACAATGCCGTTGCCGAAACAGCACTTGTACCCCTGCTCTCTTTCGGGATTCCAGGGTCCAACTCCACCGCAATTCTGCTCGGCGGCTTTCTGATCCATGGCATCGTTCCCGGACCGATGCTGTTCCAGCGCTCCGGCGAGGTTGTCTATGGGCTTTATGGCGGATTGCTTGTCGCAGCCATAAGCTTGCTGTTTATCGGCATGTTGATGTTGCCGGTCTGCATCTGGCTGGTAAACCGCCCGCGACCATATCTGAGTGCATTCATATTCGCGCTCATCATGTCCGGCATTTTTTCGATCAACAACTCGCTGTTTGACCTGTCAATCATGATGGCTGCCGGGGTCGTCGGCTTCTTTATGCGCATGCTGAAATTCCCATTCTTGCCAGCGGTCCTAGGCCTGGTTCTGGGCTACCTGGTCGAAAGTAATTTCCGCCGGTCTCTGGTGCTGTCAGGCGATGATTATTCGATCTTTCTGAGCGATAAAGTGTCGTTGGGACTGCTTGTGCTCGCGGCAGTATTCATCTTGGGCTCGATCGGAAAGCGCCTCTTGGACTTCCTGCGCAAACCATCATTATCAGGAACAAAAGGAGACATGGCATGAGTGGACTGCCAAACAAGGACGCGCAGCCGAGCGTTTCGGAAATTCTCGCAGACTGGATTGAGGCGTTGAAGCCTAATGACATTCCAACTGCCACACGGGAGAAAGCCCGCGATATTCTGGTCGATATAATCGGACTGTGTATGGCAGCGCGCAACGAGGATTATGTTCTCGCGATAAAAGCAGCATCAGAACCAGGTGACCACATCATCATCGGGCACACTGACAAGGTCTCGGCCTCCAGCGCTGCGCTGATCAACGGTACTGCGGCGCATGGCGAAGATTTCGATGATACATTCGAGGGCGGCCCTGTTCACTCGGGCGTTGTGATTGTCCCGGCCATTCTAGCTGCCGCCCAGGCTCACAATCTGTCTAACGAACGCATTATGTTTGGTATTGCGGTAGGCACCGAAGTGCTGTGCCGGTTGGCACTGACCCTGCCCAAAGCGGTCCACAAGGCAGGTTTTCATCCAACAGCGGTTCTCGGTGCATTTGCTGCAACAGCCGGGATATGCGCAGCCTGCGGATCTGACCGAAAAACAACCGCCAATGCGCTTGGCATCGTTGGTTCCATGGCTTCCGGTATCATCGAATATCTTGGTGATGGCAGCTGGACAAAACGGATGCACCCGGGCTGGGCCGCCCAATCAGCTTTACGAGCCTTCAATATGGCCGCAGCGGGCTTTATTGGTCCAAGATATGTCTTCGAGGGTGCCCATGGCGCATTCAGGGCTTTTGCACACACGATCGAACCAAAAACAGAAGAACTGATCGACGATCTTGGCGCGCGCTATGTGATGGACACTATCACCTTCAAACCCTTTCCATGCGGTACGATGGTTCAACCTTATATCGATTGCGCTGTCCGTCTTGGCCAACGAAACGTGCCGACAGACAACATCAGCCGGATCATTTGCAAGACGGCTGAAGGCATTGTTCATCGTCTCTGGGAGCCCATCGATCTCAAACAGAAGCCACCAACATCCTATGCGGCCAAGTTTTCGGTGCCATTCGGTGTGGCTCTAGGCCTTGTCAGACATCAGGCTGCACTGGAGGATTTCACCACGGCCTCTATCAACGACCCCGAATTGCTCTCCATAGCATCGAAGGTCGATTTCGAGATTGATCCAGACAATCCATACCCGGCTGCTTTTACCGGCCATATCCGCATTGAATACGCTGACGGTACAATCATTGAGGAAGAGCAGGATCATATGCGCGGGGGCGCGAAAGAACCGCTCACACGGCAGGAAATCAACGACAAGTTCCGCGCCAATGTCAGGTTCGGTCAAATCACCGATACAGAGTCCATTCTCGACGTTTGTGACCGCATTGCTGCGGGCGACGACGACACAACATTGCTCAGGGAGTTTGCGCAAACATGACCAAAGAACTTAAAGATCACGTTGCCCTGGTTACAGGTGCGTCGCGCAATATCGGTCGTGCAATCTGCGTCGAATTGGCCAAAATGGGCGCGCATATCGTCGTGCATGTCGGCAGTGATCGCGACGCAGCAGCAGAAACGGTTTCAGCAATCGAGAAAGCTGGCAGCACCGCATCCATCGTGTTTGGTGATCTGTCGGACGAGACGACAGCGAACGCAATAGTGGCTGAGGCAGCCAAACAGTATGGCCGCCTCGACATCATCGTCAACAATGCAGCGATCCGCCCAGAATCAAAGGTCGCGGAATTGGCATATTCCGAGTGGCGCAAAGTCATGTCCGTCAATCTCGACAGCGTATTTCTGGTTTGCAAAGCGGCGCTGCCTTATCTTGAAAAAAGCCCGAATGCAGCCATCGTAAATATGGGCGGGCTGACAGGACACAGTGGTGCCGCCGACCGTGCACATGTCATTGCTTCGAAAGCCGGCGTCGTTGGGCTGACCAAAGCACTGGCACATGATTTTGGCCCCCTCAACATCACAGTGAATTGCGTTGCGCCCGGATTGATCGCGACTGAGCGCAAGGCTCAGGCGGGCAAGAATCCGAAACATCATGATACCCGTACCAACCTTCTCGGCCGCCACGGTGGCACGCAGGAAGTTGCTGATGCAGTCGCATTCCTTTGTTCAACAAAGGCACGCTACATCACGGGTGAGACGCTTCACATCAATGGTGGCGCTTATCTGGCATGAAGCTTTCGACCTATGCATCACGCGCCATGGGCCTGGCCGCATCCGCCATAACCGGATGGCTGTTCACGGTGCTGGGCGTTCCTCTGGGCTGGATTCTGGGCGCGATGTTTGGCAGCGCGGTCTACGCCAACATATTTGGAATTGAGGGCAAGACGCGCAATATCAGGCGGTCGGGCCAGCTGCTGATTGGAGTGGCGACCGCGGGTGTGTTGACGCCGGACATCCTCAACACGATTTTTGGCCTGCTGCCCGCGATGATCGCTGCTGCTCTTGCGGCCAATGTCATCGGTCTGGCTTTGGCCTGGCCTCTGGGTAAAATGGCTGGCATTGACCGGATGACCGCACTGTTGTCATCGCTACCAGCGGGAATGGCCGAGATGTCTTCCCTGGCCAGAGATGTTGGGGCGCGGGCGGATATCGTGACCATCGTGCACACTTTGCGTGTCATCATTGTCGTACTGATGGTTCCTGCACTGATTGCGACAACCGCGTTTCATCCGGTGACCGCTGACGCAAGCAACGGCACCTATACTGCACTTTTGATATGCTTCATCGGCGGAACGTTGCTTGCCATCGGCGCAACACGCCTCAACCTTCTCAATCCGTTTATCATCATGCCGATGGTTCTGGGTCCTATTTTTGTGTCTGCAGGTTTTCCCATTGCCCGCATGCCGGATGCCCTCCTCATTGCCGCACAGATCTTTATCGGGTTCTCGCTTGGTACTCGTTTACGTCGTGAAGGTTTTTTGAAATTGCCGCGTGCAGCACTGGCAGGTCTCATCTGCGGCACAGCACTGATCGCCATGATGGTATTTGTGGTCGCTCCGCTCATCGCACGCTGGACCGGCAGTGACCCGACCGCGGTCATGCTGGGAACAGCTCCGGGTGGATTGGGAGAAATGATCGCATCCGCCAAAGTGGTTGGCGCATCGGCAGCCATCGTTGCGGGCTTCCAGTTTGTGCGATCCTTTCTAACCAATATGATTGTGCCGCCACTGATCATCCGACTCGGCAAACCCAATAATGGAGGACATGCATGAAGATCGTTGAAATAAGGGAAGCTGTTGCCTCAATCGCTTCGCCCATCCGGAACGCCTATATCGATTTTTCCAAAATGAATGTGAGCGTTGTTGCCGTTGTGACAGATGTCATCAGGGATGGGAAACCCGTGATAGGCTACGGCTTCAATTCCAACGGACGCTATGCTGCCAGCGGATTGTTGAATGAACGCTTCCTGCCGCGTCTGCGGGAAGCCGGGGCTGATGCCTTGCTGAGTGATTCAGGCGAAAACCTGGACCCGCACAAAATCTGGTCGGTGATGATGCAGAATGAAAAGCCGGGCGGCCATGGGGAACGCTCGGTCGCTGTTGGAGTCGTCGACATGGCGATATGGGATGCGGTTGCCAAGATTGAAGGCGTCCCTCTCTGGCGTCATCTTGCAGATAATTATGGTGACGGGACAGCCGATGACAGTGTGTTTGTCTACGCGGCTGGCGGTTACTATTATCCCGGCAAGGACGACAGCAAGCTGCAAGAAGAAATGCGACGCTATCGCGGCATGGGCTATGAAGTCGTCAAAATGAAAATCGGTGGGGCGTCACTGGAAGAAGATTTGCGCCGCATCGAAGCGGTTCTGGAAATTGTCGGTGACGGCAAGAATCTTGCGGTTGATGCCAATGGCCGTTTCGATCTTGAAACCGCGATCCGCTATGGCGAAGCCATGAGCCAGTACGGCCTGTTCTGGTATGAAGAGGCCGGTGATCCGCTGGACTATCAATTACAGGCAGAACTGGCCAAAACTTATGCAGGTCCGATGGCCACCGGTGAAAACCTGTTTTCGCATCAGGATGCCAGAAACCTTGTGCGCCATGGCGGGATGCGGGCTGACCGGGACTGGCTGCAATTCGACTGCGTGCTCAGCTACGGGCTTGTTGAATATTTGCGCACACTGGAAGCGATAGGGGCCGAAGGCTTTTCGAGCCGCAACTGCATTCCACACGGTGGACACCAATTATCACTGAACATCGCAGCCGGTTTGAAACTGGGCGGCAATGAATCCTATCCGGAAGTCTTCAAACCGTTTGGCGGATTTGCCGATGATATCTCGGTCAACAATGGCCGTGTCAGCCTTCCTGACAGTCCCGGCATCGGCTTTGAGAAAAAAGCTGCGCTGATTGCCGAAATGTGCCGGGTCACTGAAACCTGATGGGGACCGATATGTTGGGATCTGAAACCAACCTGGAAGAGATCAACGAAATCCGTCGGTCGGTCGCATCCCTGTGCGGAAAATTCAGCCCGGAATATTGGCGCGAACTAGATCGCGAACGGGCATACCCGACAGATTTCGTCGACGCGATGACGAAAGCCGGGTTTCTCTCGGTCCTCATTCCCGAAGAATATGGCGGGGTCGGCCAGGGCCTGACAGTCGCTGCGAATATTCTGGAAGAGGTCCATGCCAATGGTGCCAACGCCGCAGCCCTGCACGCCCAAATGTACACGATGGGCACGCTTCTGCGTCACGGTTCGCAAGAGCAAAAAGACAAGTGGCTGCCAAAGATTGCAAGCGGCGACTTGCGGCTTCAGGCATTCGGAGTGACCGAGCCTGCTGCCGGAACAGATACGACATCCATCACGACATATGCCAGGCGCGATGGTGATCAATACGTCATCAACGGACAGAAAGTGTGGACGTCTCGCGCCGAACATTCCGATTTGATGATCCTGTTGGCTCGCACACAAAAGAAGGAAGAAACGACGCGCAAGAGCGAAGGCATGTCGGTGTTTCTGATTGATATGCGCGAGGCTGTTGGCAAGGGCATGACGATCAAGCCGATCCGGACGATGCTCAATCATGCAACGACAGAAGTCTTTTTTGACAATCTGGCAATACCCGCAAGCGCCTTGATCGGCGAAGAGGGAAAAGGCTTTCGCTATATCCTGGATGGTATGAATGCAGAGCGTATTCTGATCGCTGCCGAATGCGTTGGTGATGCCAAATGGTTCACCGAAAAATCCACCTCCTATGCAAATGAACGCGTCGTTTTCGGCAAACCAATCGGAACCAATCAGGGGGTTCAGTTTCCAATCGCGCGCGCATTCGCAGAAGCCCAGGCAGCGCGCCTCATGGTTTATGCTGCGGCTGCAAAATTCGATGCTGGCGAGGCTTGTGGTCCCGAAGCGAACATGGCGAAACTGCTGGCATCTGAAGCATCCTGGAAAGCTGCCGACACCTGTTTGCAAACATATGGCGGTTTCGGTTTTGCCGAAGAATATGATGTCGAGCGCAAGTTTCGCGAAACGCGGCTTTATCAGGTCGCACCTGTCTCAACGAATTTGATCCTTTCATATCTTGGAGAGCATGTCCTTGGCATGCCGCGTTCCTATTGAGGTCATCCATGTTAGATCGCCCCTATCAAGACATACTGGTCGTATCGGTCGAACAAGCTGTCGCTGCGCCCTATTGCAGCTGCAAGCTGGCGGATGCAGGCGCTCGGGTCATCAAGGTGGAACGCCCTGAAGGTGACTTTGCACGTCGTTACGATACGGCTGCGGCTGGAAATGCATCCTATTTTGTATGGCTCAATCGCGGCAAGGAATCGATTTCCCTCGATCTGAAAAAAACCGAGGATTTTGATATCTTCATGTCCATAGTGGCTGACGCCGATGTGTTGATCCAGAATCTTGCGCCCGGCGCCCTTTCGCGTATCGGCGCAGACACCACTACGCTTCGCCTGCAAAACCCACAGCTTATCATTTGCAACATTTCCGGTTATGGCGAGGATGGGCCAAACGCCAGCAAGAAGGCCTATGACCTTCTGGTACAGGCAGAGGCTGGGCTGGCATCGATCACCGGAACGCAGGATGCGCCTGCCCGAGTCGGCATTTCGATATGCGACATCGCAACAGGCATGTTTGCTTACAGCGCTATTCTTGAGGCTCTCGCCGCACGGGTAAAAACCGGCGATGGTGCCGTCATAGATGTATCCATGTTTGACGCGATTGCCGACTGGATGGCAGTCCCCTTGTTACAGACCCAGAACAGCGGCCAGGAACCGGCACGCATGGGACTGCATCACCCATCCATCGCGCCCTATGGTGCTTATGCCTGCAAAGACGGGGTCGAAGTTCTGATCTCCATTCAAAATGAACGCGAATGGCTGCGGTTTTGCGAAATCGTCCTGCGACGACCACAGATCGCCAGCGACAACCGGTTTGTCAACCCTGGGGGCCGTGTGGATAACAGAAATGCCCTGGATGAGGTCATAAAGGCCGTTTTTGGTGCTGCATCGCGCGACACCATCATCCAGCGGCTTGAGGAAGCCTCGATCGCCTATGCCAAGGTGAATACGGTGCAGGAACTGGCGAAGCACCCAACTTTGAAAACCTTCACCGTGTTGAACGATCAGGGTCATCCGGTTGACCTGCCTCAACCAGCGGCGCGGTTTCGCGATACGGCAAGAACCTACCGTGACGTGCCCGCTTTGAACGCTGATGGCGCACGTATTCGCGCCGAATTTTCAAACACCACTGAATGAAACGGACACCTTCATGACATCAAGCGCCGATACCACAAACAGCTGGGATCATCTCAGTGGACTGACACAAGCGGCGGCACGATTCACCGCACAGCACACCTTTGTCGAACTGGACGGTGATACGCTGCATCTGGCAAAACGCTGTGTGATGGATGGTCTTGCGGTTGCACTTGCGGGTTCTGAACAGCCCGGCATGAAGCCGATCAGGCAATATATCGATTCGCTTGGCGGCACGCCGCAGGCCCATATGCTCGGTGCGAGCAGCACCCGCGTTCCCGCCCATCTGGCAGCACTTTGGGCTGGCACAGCCGGTCATGCAATGGATTGGGACGATACGCAATTGGCCGAAGGACCCGGTCGACCATACGGTCTGCTCATGCATCCGACAATGCCGCCGCTTGTCGCAGCGCTTGTGCTGGCCGATCAGGTGGCAATGGAAAGCGGCGAGCCGGTCAGCGGCAAACGGTTCCTGACCGCGTTCACTGCTGGATTTGAAACAGGCTGCAAGATCGCCGAGGCGATCAACCCTGATCACTATATGCGTGGCTTTCACACATCAGGCACCATCGGCACATTTGCGGCTGCCTCAGCCGCCGCAAATGTGCTTCAATTGGATGAGGAAGCCAGCGCACGCGCGCTCGGCATGGCAGCCTCAATGGCATCGGGCATCCGCGCCGGGTTTGGCACAATGACAAAGCCCATGCATGTCGGTCGAGCTGCCGAAAACGGTGTCACTGCCGCATTGTTGGCCAGACTGGGCATGTCATCCAATGACGAGGCTCTGGATGGCCGTTGGGGCTATCTGGCCATAGCCGGTCCGGGTGGTGAGCCCGACCTCGTGCGCGACCGCTTTGGCAAACCGCATACGATGCTCTCACCCGGTGTCAGCATAAAGCCCTACCCGTCCGGTGTTCTGACCCACCCCAGCATGGATGCAATGCTTTTCCTGATGCGCGAAAACGAGTTGTCGGCCAGCGATATCAAGAGTGTGACGCTAAAGGCTGGCAGCAATGTGCTTGGTCCAATCCGGTATCACATCGCAAAAACCGAATTGGAGGGCAAATTCAGCTTCGCGTTTCTCTTGGCGGCGATCATTCTCGCAGGGCGTGCCGGCAAAGCCGAGTTTACCGACGAATTCGTATCATCGGCGGAGTGTCAGGCCATGCAGTCGCGGATAGAAACCGAATTTGATCAGACGATCGAGGATATGGGCTGGGATCGTATCCGTTCAAAGATTGTCGTTGAGACGCTCGATGGCCGGGTTATCGAGCGCTGGGCCGATGAAAACTACCGAGGCAGCCCGCACAATCCGTTGAGCGACCGCGAGCTTGAGGGCAAATTCCGTGACTGCGCCAAAGGGCTGATTCCGGATGACCGTCTGGAACAGATATTTTCGATGATCTGGTCACTGGACGAGAGCGAAGATGTCTCTGGCCTGCTTGCTCTTCTTGACTGGCAGACGCCATGAACCACGCGATAGAGGATGGGCATGATCAAGCAGATTTCAGCCGTGCTCAGCGTCTGCAAAACCTGCTCTCAGAACCCAGGACACTATCGCCAGATGATCCCCTGCCGCCACTTTTCCACTGGCTGCACTTTCCAACAGATACGCGCCTCGGTGATTTGGGGCCGGACGGGCACCCCCGGCGTGACAGCACCGGCCCCGGTGCAAATCTGCCGCGCCGGATGTGGGCTGGAAGCACTGTCCAGTTTCTCAAACCGGTGCGCCATGGGGCACAACTCAAGCGGACCAGTCACATTGAAGATGTGAGCGAAAAGGATGGTAAGTCGGGACAACTCTGCTTCGTCACCATCGTGCATCAAATTGAGGCTGACGATGAAATTGCTGTCGTCGAAAACCAGCAAATTGTCTACCGCAGTGCACCGCAACCCGGTGAAATTCCAACAATTGAAAAGCCTCAGAAAGAGGCAACCAGCATTGAGACCATGGAGCCGGGCCCGGTCATGCTGTTTCGCTATTCCGCGCTGACCTATAATAGTCACCGGATCCACTATGACCGGCCTTATGCGACCGAGGTGGAAGGATATCAGGGCCTCGTGGTACATGGTCCGCTTGTTGCAACCATGCTGTTGGATTTGGCTATGAAGCGCGCAGACAATATGAAACCCGCCTCCTTTTCGTTTCGCGCCAAGGCACCTTTGTTTGACACGATTCCATTTACGATTTGTGCGGGTAGACCGGCAGCGGAAATGGATGTGTGGGCGCTGACTCCCAGTGGGAACATCGCCCTGTCAGCCAAGGTTATTTTCTGATGATGGTCACCGAACAAACCCTTTTTGTCGGCTTGCGCTCAATCCTGTTCGTGCCTGCAGACAGGCCCGACCTGCTTGCCAAAGCTGCTGCGGGTGACGCCGACGCAGTCTGCATCGATTTGGAAGATGCTGTTTCCCCCGATGCAAAAATGGATGCACGCCGGGCCATAGGAGATGCTGGAGATATAGCGCGATCTGGCGGAAAAAGAGTTTTCATACGGATCAATAATGAGCCTGATTTGGTCGAGGCTGATTTGGCAGTTGCCACAAATGCAGGTGATGCCATCGTGTTTCCAAAAGCAGGCTCACCGACAGAATGTGCGCAGTTGAAAGCCCGCCTTGAGCATCATCAAAAGTCAAGTGAACGCTGCCCTGCCCTTGTTGCTCAGGTGGAAACAGCAGCCGGTCTCTTGCTGTTTGCCAACGAGAAAATTGGCTCGCTCGCCGAGGTGGTCGACGCGCTGACAATCGGCACCGAAGATCTTTCAGAAAATTTGAACTGCAATCCGGATGCCAGCCCCGTTCGAACGGGTTTCGACATGCTGGCCATCGCAGCAAGCGCAAGCGACATCCCACTTTTTGGGTTTCCAGGATCAATTTCAGAATTTACCGATCTGGATCGCTTCAGGCGCGACGTGGAATCTGGCAAACAGGCAGGTGCCAGTGGTGCATTTTGCATTCATCCCAGGCAAGTTGGGGTCATCAACGAAATGTTCACGCCGGCTGACCATGAAATCAACGAAGCACGCAAAATTGTTGACGCGTTTGAGACGGCAATGGCGAGACAAGCTGGGGCAATCAAGCTCGACGGAAGGATGATTGATCGTCCGGTTTATTTGAGAGCTCTGGCGGTTCTGAAATCCAGGTGACGGTCGAGCACCTCACCAGATACTGCCTGCAACATTCACTTCGCAGTTCGCACAGCAAAATCATTTTCCAATCGACTGAGAACCTGTCAATTTGTAGAGATTCTCGCTATGAACGGGGTCAGACCAAAACATTGTCCGGCTTCGCAAACACGGACGAGGCAATGGCAGCATTCCGGGAGAAACACGATCGAAATCCTGACTGATTTTCACAGTGGGCATTCAAGATGAGTGACACACGCGTTCTGATTTCCGGTGGCGGGATTGGCGGTCTGGCTCTGGCATTGACGCTTCACCAGATCGGGGTTCCGTTTACGGTTCTGGAATCGGTCCGGGAGCTTCGACCGCTCGGCGTGGGAATTAATATTCAGCCCAATGCAGTGCGTGAGTTGCTGGATATGGGCATCACCACCGCAGATTTTGAAGACATTGGTGCCTCAGTCGAAGAATGGGCTCTGGTCGGTCAAAACGGCAGGGAAATCTATTCCGAGCCGCGCGGTTCAAAGGCAGGATACAAATGGCCGCAATATGCCGTGCATCGTGGTCAGTTTCACATGCTTCTGGCAAAAATCGTTTTGGAGCGGTGCGGTGCATCATCGATAAAGCTGGGTCACAAGGTCATCGGGTACGAGAATAATTCCGATGGCAGTGTGACAGCCTGCTGCAGACTTGCAAGTGGCGAAATGGTTGAGGAAAGTGGCACCTTGCTGATGGGAGCGGATGGTATCCATTCTGCTGTCCGGGCACAGATGCATCCAGAGCAGCCGCCAATCCACTGGGGCGGTGCCATCATGTGGCGCGGCACCACATTGGCCAAGCCAATCCGCACGAATTGTTCGTTTGTCGGCCTTGGCTCACATCGTCACCGCATGGTGGTTTATCCGATTTCCAAACCAGATCCCGACACAGGACTGGCACTCGTCAACTGGATTGCAGAGGTGACGGTTGATGATCCCTCGGCACGCGAGAATGTTGGCTGGTTCCGGGACGTCGGGATTGATGATTTCATTCATCATTTCAAAGACTGGAGATATGACTGGCTCGACGTGCCTGCGATGTTGCAGGCTTCTGATGGATGCTATGAAAACCCGATGATCGACCGCGACCCGGTGGAGACATGGCACGATGGTTCTGTCGCGCTGATGGGTGATGCAGCTCACGCCATGTATCCGACCGGATCAAACGGCGCCAGTCAGGCCATCATTGATGCGCGCGTCATGGGCAGCCTGTTTCTTGAGCATGGTGTCACGCGTGACGCCTTGGCCGCCTATAATGAGCAATTGTGCGGTCCTGTTTCAAAACTGGTTTTGCTGAATCGAGGGCTTGGACCGTTTGGGCTTCTCAAGCTGGTGAATGACCGCAGCAGCGGACATTTCGAGAATATTGACGATATCATTTCGCCACAGGAACGCACTGACTTTATGTCAGGCTATAAAACAGCTGCCGGATTTGCCATGGAAACCCTGAATGCGGCTCCAAGGACGATCGCAAAAAATGCCAGTCTCAAACTAGGCTGAAGTGGCATCATCCGTATGCTCGGCACGCATGGACATGAGAGTGCAGAAGCTTTTGTCTGATCGTAAACAGTCCCCAAAAACGCTATTCCAGCTCGATCGGGATTGTCCGGCTGTGCCCCGAAAAAGTGCTCAGTCGCTGTTGAATGAGCTTTGCGAGTTTCGGATATCCCATCGACTAGCACATTGCAGACAGTACCAAAAAGGCTGACGGTTCCTGTACAAGCTCAGGATGCGCCTGCCCTTGGTACTGAAGCCATCTGTACAGGTCAGGGTGAACATTCAGCATGCCCCGCAGAACCCGGCGGCCCCAGACTGTAATGCAGGCCAGGCGTTTGCAGCGTATTATCTGGACATCGAGTGAACACGACAAAATTGCGCGCAGCCATTGCAGAAGCGCAGGCCTGAAAGTCAGTCAGGCCTTGAAAGAGCGACATTTTGTGCATTGTTGATGCGGTACCCGAGGATCGTGCAAATCTCTGACCTGCACGATTGTCCGGACTGACTGGCTTTACTTGAGGATTTTGACTGAGGTGAGATTTCCGTATCCGTCTTCTCCCTCTCCCTCACTTTCGATTTCAATCATGTCACCAGCTTTCAGATCATCTGGTATTTGAGCGCCCTGGCCTTCAAAACTGAAAACGGACTTGTCATCGATTACGATGACATTGGCCTTGCGGTCAAAGGCGATGACTGTCCCTTTGAAGGTGTCTGCATAGGAAGCGCTCGCAGAAACGACCAGTATCAAGGCAGCAGACAGAACAGTTGCATGTTTCATGCTATTTTTCCTTTTTGGAAAGAAGATCAGTTGATCTTTTGCATGAGATTGTAGACTTTTTGATGTCTTTCGCCTCAGATTTACATTTGAAGCCAAGTATTTTTGTTTCGCGGCCAAAGGCTCACAGGGCGGCGCCGAATGGACGTGAAGCGGTGCATGGTGCGTGTCAGCCAGCCTTGTCGTGGATGTTCATTCGCTCCCTCCGGGAGGCGTTGAAGTTTCATAACTTCAAACACCTCTATCCGGACCAATCGGTTGAAATCCAACAGCTAGCAGACTGTCCGGCCACGCTCGATGATAGTTTCGAGAACCTCATCGGGATCGCGGATCCACCAGTTTTCAGCCGAGAATATTTCGACTTCATACAAGCCGTTGAAGCCTTCTTCTTCGGCATAGGATCGCAACAGCGGGATATCGATGACACCGTCGCCCATCATACCGCGGTCAGTCAGCAAATTGCTTGTTGGATCGAGCCAGTCACAGATGTGAAATGCCATCAGCCTGTCGCGGCCTGCGCGCTTCAATTGGGTCCGCAACTCATGGTCCCACCAGACATGGTAGACATCAATCGCACAGCCAATGCCGTCGCCCAATCGGTCACAGATATCCAGCGCTTGCCGCGTTGTGTTCACGCAGGCGCGGTCAGCTGCATACATGGGGTGCAAAGGCTCTATGGCGATTTTGACACCAACAGTGCGGGCATATTCCAGAGTTCTTGCCAGCCCCTCTTCCACCAGTTCATGTGCATGCGGCAAATCTCGCGAATTATCTGCCAGTCCACCGACCACCATCACAAGACACTCAGCATTGATCGTTGCAGCTTCGTCAACAGCTCTGCGATTGTCGTCAATCACATCCTGTGTGATTGCACCAGCGGCTGTAAACCAACCGCCCCGACACAAGCCGCTGACGCGCAATCCAGCATCCGAAATAGCACGAGCTGCCTTGTCGGTCCCCATTTCCTGGAGCTTGTCGCGCCAAGGCGCAATGCCGCCAATGCCATGGCGTGCGCAGCCTTCAATGCAATTGGCGAGATTCCATTTTTCACGAACCGTCGCAGTGTTCAGGGACAATTTATCCGGTGTGATCATCTTAAATCTCCACACCACGTGCGGCAAAAACCGGGCGCGCCCGTGCGGCCACAGCATCAGGATCAATGAACAGGCCCGCATTGTTGGCTAGTCGAACGATCTCGGCCAGATGCAGGGTGGATCGCGTGCTTTCCTGACCACCAATCATGGTGAAGTGATCCTGGTGTCCGTTCAGATAGGCAAGGAACACCACGCCGGTCTTGTAGAAGCGCGTCGGTGCCTTGAAAATATGCCGTGACAGCGGAACGGTTGGCTCAAAAATGCTTTGATAGGCAGCCTTGTCCCCGTTGCCGAGCGCGGAAAGCGCATTTGCGGCGGCACCGGCGATTGGATCGAAGATGCCCAGAAGAGCGTGAGAGAAACCCTGCTCGTCACCGGCGATCAGATCGGGATAATTGAAATCGTCCCCGGTATACATTTTGACGCCCTCCGGCAGACGACGGCGCATCGAAATTTCCTTCTCTGCGGAGAGAAGCGATATCTTTATTCCATCGACCTTGTCGGCATTGCTTTCGATGACCTTCAAACAGGTGTCCATCGCCCGCATGTGATCACCATCACCCCAATAGGCTTCCAGATTCGGATCGAACATCTCACCCAGCCAATGCAGGATGGCCGGTTGCACAAGCCCGGACAGTATACGGTCATAGACGCGAATATAATCTTCCGGACCTTTCGCTGCCTTTGCCAAAGCGCGAGACGCCATCAGAATGACACGGCTGCCAGTGGCTTCAACGGCCTCGCACTGCATCTCATAGGCTGCAATGACATCGTCTACCGTGACATCCGGCCCCGGCTGCAGATGATCCGTGCCTGCACCACAGGCGATCAGATGCCCGCCAGACTTGGCCAAGGCAACGCTGCGTTCAATCAATTCAAGTGAGGTTGGCCAATCCAGCCCCATGCCACGCTGCGCGGTATCCATGGCTTCAGCAACACCAAAGCCCATAGACCAAAGATGTTCCCGAAAGGCCAGTGTGCGATCCCAGTCAATGGGGCAGTCGAGCCAGGGATCAGCCTCAACCAATGGATCTGCAACCACATGAGCGGCCGCATAGGCGATACGGTTCCAACCATCACTTTTCCTGGGTGAAGGTCCGGCGATCAAGTCCACGGCACCACCGGGAAGTTTAAGCTTGGTCATCTCTATACCTCCAAATCCGGCAGGTCGATCCAGCGGCGTTCCTGCCAGCTCTGAACACCAGCCTCGGCAAGCTGAACGCCCTTTGCACCTTCAACCAGCGAGTAATTCCACGGGCCATCTTCAACAATGTGACGCAAAAACTGTTCCCACTGCACCTTGAAGCCATTGTCGAATACCTGATTGTCAGGCACCTCTTCCCAATCCTCAAAGAAGTTCATCGTCTGTGGCTGATCCGGGTTCCAGACAGGTTTCGGGGTGTTGACGCGGTGCTGACTCCAGCATTTGTGCAGGCCAGCCACAGCGGACCCATGGGTGCCATCAATCTGGAATGTCACCAGATCGTCACGGCGGACACGGGTGCACCAACTGGAATTGATGTGCGCCACAATACCGCCTTCCAGCTGGAAAGTGGCATAGGCTGCATCATCTGCGGTTGCTTCATAGGCCTGGTCGTTTTCATCCCAGCGTTCGGGAATATGGGTTGCCCCCAGGCAACTCACCGATTTCACAGGAGCGACAACATTATCGAGCACATAGCGCCAGTGGCACAGCATATCGGAAATGATCCCGCCACCATCGGCCGCACGGTAGTTCCATGATGGTCTTTGGGCAGGCATCCAGTCACCTTCGAAGACCCAATATCCGAAATCGCCCTTGACGCTGAGGATGCGTCCGAAGAAACCGCTGTCGCGCAGGCGCTTCAGCTTTGCGAGCCCCGGCAGGTCAAGCTTGTCATGAACAATGCCGTTCTTGACGCCTTTTTCCTTGGCATATTTCGCGATCGCAACGGCCTCTTCCAGACTTTCGGAAATCGGCTTTTCACAATACACATGCTTGCCGGCATCAATTGCCTTGCGCAGCAATGCAGGGCGCAATTTTGTCGACGCTGCATCGAAAAACAGAGTGTCATCAGGATTGGCCAGTGCCGCATCCAGATCATCTGTCCAGCGCTCTATGCCGTGGCGCTTCGCCAAGGCCTCAACCTTCTCGGCATTCCGGCCGACAATGATGATATCAGGCATAAGATGGGATCCATCTTTCAAGGCCACGCCGCCCTGCTCCTGAATGGCCAGGACCGAGCGGATCAAATGCTGGTTCATGCCCATACGGCCGGTAACGCCGTGCATGATAATCCCGATTCGTGTTTGTCGCATGTTGGTGATCCCCTTCAGAGTTTTCTTGTTTGATCGGTTTTTAATGATGGTGATGATCTGAGATATTGCAGAACCATGTCAGAAATCATCTCGGCTCTCTGTGCCAGCCAAGGCGCGTCAATCGCAACTTTGAAGACAGAACGCAGAGTGTGTTGGTTCGATACAGGAAAATAGCAAAGCGAAGCGATGGTGATGTAAAGTTCCACAGGATCGATGTCATCGCGGAACAGGCCGGTTTCAGCGCCTTTTTCAAGCAGCTTCCCGATCCCGTCTATCAGCGGAGATTGAATGGCATCAGCATCACCGATCTGACGGATGGCATCGCCACCCAGAAGGTTTTCAGTGTTCAACATCGATATGAACCAAGGCTTTGATACAAAGTGGTTCATTGTGAAGCTGACCAGTTTCCTGATTCCGGCTTCGGGCTCAAGATCGCCAATCTGGAGCTCCTGTTCACCGCGTCGGATCTGAACATAACTCTCTCTAAGCGCCGCTTTGTAGAGCTCTTCCTTGTCGCCGAAATAGTTGTAGATCATCGGTTTCGACACATCGGCCGCCTCAGCGATGGAATCCATCCGTGCGCCAGCATGGCCATAGCGCGAAAATTCATTGAGGGCGGCATGCAGAATGCGGCGCTTGGAGGCCGTTGCGTCCCTCTTGGGCCCTTTCTTGATGATCTTCAGACTGTGGGTCACTGATCTTCCCCTGTTCGTTTCCCGGCAGGCATCAGACGGTCAATCCAGCGCGCTACAGCCTTCTGCACGGCAGGCAGGCTCAGAATGATACTCAGCACGATAACGACGACAAACATGGCTGAGATCGGGCGCATGAAAAACGGTTCCAGCGACCCGTTGGACAGTGTAAGGCCACGACGAAGTGACTTGTCGAGCAGACTTCCCAGAATGATACCAAGGACAAGCGGTGCCATCGGGTAGTTCATTTTTCTCAGAACAAACCCAACCAGACCAAATCCGACCATGACCCAGATGTCGAAGACACGCTGTGTCAACGCATAGGGTCCAATCACGCAGAGCGTGAAGACGACAGGCATGAGAAATTCTCTTGGAATGCGCAGGACCAGTATGAAGATCCGCGTCAATGACAGACCATAGATTGTGATCGCCAGAGTGGCAAAAAACAGCATGGCAGCGACAGAATAAATGAAGTCCGGCTGTTCGATCATGATCATCGGACCGGGTCTGACACCATGAATGAACAGGGCGGCAATCAGGACAGCGGCAGGCGCAGACCCTGGAACCGCAAGGGTCAATGCAGGAATGAGTGCACCTGGCACAACGGCACTGTTGCCGGTTTCTGCTGCGGTCAAGCCTTCCTTGGAGCCCTTGCCGAACTCGTCACGTTCCTTGCTGCTTCGTTTTGCCGCCGCGTAAGACGCCCAGGCACCAATATCTTCTCCAACACCTGGGATGATGCCCACCAGAGTTCCAATAATCCCGGACCTGGCAATTGTTCTTTTGTATTTCCACAGATCTGCCAGCTTTGGCAGAATACGATCTTCCGACAGTTCCTTTGCGCTGAGCACAGACTTTTTACGCCACATCACGCTCAACACTTCGGCAAAACCAAAGGCCCCGACCATGGCCGGTATCAATGCAATGCCGCCATTCAACTCGGAAAAACCAAGATTGAAGCGAATATGGGCGTGAATGCCTTCGCTACCGATCATCGCCACCATCAGGCCGAGAATACCGGCAATATATCCCTTTAACGGGCTGACCCCACCTGTCAATTGTCCCGAAATGACAATTCCAAACACGGCAAGCCAGAAAAATTCAAACGATCCGAAATCCAGTGCGACGGCAGCCAGCGCAGGAGCCAGCAAAACCAGCAGTACGATGCCGACAAGGGTCCCCATCGCCGACCCGGCCGTTGCAAGCCCCATGGCGTAGCCCGCCTGCCCCTTTTGCGCCAGCGGGAAGCCATCCAGAGATGTGGCGGCTGATGCTGGCGTGCCGGGAATATTCAGAAGAATGGCAGATCTGGAGCCGCCGTAAATCGCACCGACATACATGCAGATCAGCACCAGAATGGCTGCATCCTTGTCCAATGTGTAAGTCAGTGTGGTGAGCAATGCGACTCCCATCGTTGCCGTGAGACCGGGCAGACTGCCGACCAGTATTCCAAGCAAGGTAGACCAGGCTACGTGGAACAGCAGCAAGGGCGTTGTAAAGTGAACGATGGCGGCAAAAAATTGGGATAACGCTTCCATCAGGGAAGCCTCACAAGAAAGCCATAGCGGAACAGGACGGATATACCGATGGCAACCAGGACGGCATAAAGTGTAACCAGCAACATCATTCGAAGCCTTTTTCCATCCTCACCGGATGGTTTCCAGAGGTACCACCCCGTGAAAACAAGGATATAAATCGCGGATGCAACAACGAAAGGAATTCGGCTCACCATCCCAACGGCAAACAGGCAGCTCCAGACAGCGGCAAATGCAAAGTCACTCCAATTGCCTGTCTCTTTTGGGGTGTCATCAGTTTCGGAACTGGTTTTGCCGCGTGTGCCGAGCGCCAGAAAGATCGCACAGATCATCAGGAAAAAACCAAGGAAAATGGGCAGCAGCCCCGGAATGCTGGCCGGATGGATTTGACGGATTTCAAGCCGATCCATCACAAAGCCACCCCAACACATTGCGCCACCAAGCAGCAGCAGGACAGCGGCAGTTACGCGATCAGCCGTGGGAGATTCAGGTTGCATGAGTTTGCCTGTTCAGAATTCGCAGGAACGGAGGCCCGGTTTGGCGCGCAGAGACTAGCTCTGCGCGCCAAGGGGTTGAAAACCCTTATGGGCAATCAATTCCGATTTCGGACGGATCCACAATTGCCTCGCCGCGGGTCACGCGGGCACAGGCCTCGGCGATGACAACCGGCATCGCACGTTTCATGGCAGCGTCGCCATAGCTAGGATCGAAAACAGCACCGCGTTCCGTAGCATAGCTTTGCAACGCTTCTGAATTCATGACCTTCTCCTGCCAGATGCGATCCACAGTGTCATAGACTTCCTGAGGAGCGCCGACCGGGATGAATACACCAAAATAATCAGGTGCAACATGCATGTCCGGCAGGAAATCAGTGATTGGCGGGACCGGGTCAATGCCCTCAACAATCAATGGCTTATCAGACAGAACAGTCAGTGCACGCAGCTTACCTGCCTTGATCATTTCAGTCTGTTCAACAGCAAGCTGTGTCGTCGCGGTGACTTCACCGGATGCAGCAGCAAGAACAGCAGGATTACCGCCATCATAAGTGACCATGCGGGCACCCAGTTCACCACCAGCCGCTTCACCGATGGCAGCAAGAGCCATTCCACCAGACGAGTTAACACCGGCTGTGCCAACTTTTACGGTCTCAGCTTCCCGCATTGCTTCAAGCAGCTCAGGAAAATTCTGATATGGCGCATCGGCATTGACGGAGACAACTGGCACGTTCGCAACGTGCAGATAGACATGATAGTCATTGATCGAGGTGTTCTCGACGAGACCGGTCACAGAATATGTTGCGTTGTTTGCAATCGCATTTGCGGTCCAGGTGTAACCATCACGAGGCGCATCCAGTGCGGCCTTGGTTCCGATAGAGCCTGACGCTCCTGGCTGGTTCACCACGATAACGGGCGTACCAAGAGCTTCCTCGAGTATCGGTGCCACGACCCGTGTCACCTGATCGGTAGACCCACCGGCCGACCATGGCACGATGATGTTGATGGGTTTGTCTGGCTTCCATTCGGCGTTAGCAGGCATGCTAAGCGCCATCATTGCCGCTGCTCCCAGCAGACCAATTGTTTTCAAAGTCGACATATTTTTCTCCTCCATTTTATATTACCAACTAGTAAGTAATATAGACATCTGTGAAATGTCAACAGGTGGATTCAAGCTCAAAATTGTATCCCAGCTTACGCCTGAAACAGCGGCTTTACTGGCGTAACAGAGCAAATCCGACCCTTCTGGCCTGAAGTTTGGCATAAGATTTTTGTCATTGGACCAAAGCTGGCACCGGTTTTATCGGGAGATAATCCATGCTTGAATGCAGCAACCTAGTCAAAAGACAACAATCCTTGACATTTGTAAGGTGTCGCTTCATTTTCTAACAAAAGAGGAGATCTCCGTGCAAAACAGCAAGACAACTGAAGCCGTCGCGGCTGGCATACGGAAACGGGTTTTCGAGCATGCCATGCGGAACAATGGCGGCTATCTCAGCCAGGCCTGTTCGGCTGCCGAACAATTGGCATTTCTGTACAATGAGGCCTTGACCCTCGGGGATCCCACCCTGCCCTCAATTCCAAAACCATTTGGCGGTGTGCCATCTGCTTCAAACCCCGACTATCATACCGGGGCGGGCTATAATGGGCCTTTTGAACCACAGAATGATCGGCTGTTCATTGCGCCAGCACATTATGCGCTGGTTGCCTACGCAACCCTGATTGAAGTCGGCCGCATGGATGCCAAGGGGTTGGAGATGTTCAATAAGGACGGCTCGTCGGTCGAGATGATCGGAGCGGAGCACTCTCCCGGTATGGAAGTTCACAATGGCACTTTGGGCATTGGATTTTCGACCGGGGCCGGACTGGCATATGGTCGCAAACGCCGTGGAGACACGGGCGATGTCTGCGTCTTCATGTCAGATGGCGAAGTTCAGGAAGGCCAGACCTGGGAAGCGGTACAGGCGGCAGCGCACCACCGGATCGACAATCTTTGGGCACTGATGGACGTTAATGACCAGCAATGTGATGGTGCCATGGATAGCGTTATGGAAGTGGGCGATATCGCCACAAAGTTCACCGATTTCGGCGCAGTCTGCGTTGAGGTGGATGCCCATGATCTGTCGGCTTTGCGCGAAGCCAGACAAACGCCACATGAAGGCAGACCTCTCATCATTCTGGCACGCTCCTCCCCCACACAGGGGATGAAATTTCTGCAAAAAAGGTTCCCGCGCCTTCACTATGTGCGCTTCAAATCCGAGGAGGAACGCGCAGAGATGAATATTTCCATTGCCGCTGAATTGGGCATTGATCCGGTCGATCTGACCGATGGAGGGCATTGATATGGTCGAGATGGTGACACGGCCCTATGCAAGCGCATTTGAAGCCTATGCAACGGCCAATCCCGATGTGCTCTGCCTGTCGGCAGACCTGACGTCTTCCTGTGAAATTGACGGGTTCCGCGACCGGCATCCAGAGCAGTTCATCTCGCTTGGCATGGCCGAGCAGAACATGATGAGTTTTGCTGGCGGACTTGGCCTCGCGGGTTACCGACCGTTCCTGCATTCCTTTGGCGTCTTTCTGTATCGTCGGCCCTATGATCAGCTCATTGCATCCGTTGCCTATCCACGGCGCAAAGTACGGCTGATGGGCTTCTTGCCCGGCATTACAACGCCCGGCGGCATGACGCATCAGTCGATTGAAGATATCTCGGTGATGCGGTCGATCCCAAACATGACCATCCTGGAAACCGGTGATGCAACAGAAGTGGAAAGCATTTGCGAGGCCGCGGATTCCATCGACGGGCCGGTCTATTGTCGAGTGTTGCGGGGCTCTGTCCCCCGCCTGTTCGACACGCCCATCAAGGTTGGACAGATGCGCGAACTGGCGCTGGGCGACGATATTCTTGTCATCACCTCGGGCATTGCCACAGAAGAAGCTTTGCGGGCACGCGCTGCGCTTCAATCCTCAGGGGTTTCAATTCGTCATTTACATATCAATACGATCAAACCGTTTGGCGAGGAAGCCCTGCTCGATCATATCGGTTCTGTCAGGAAAGGCGTCGTCGTGCTTGAAAATCATGTCACCGAAGGCGGTGTTGGATCTCTGGTAGCCGAAATCATGGCAGACAATGGTGTCGGCAAGAAACTGGTACGTCTGGGCCTGCGCGATACATATGCGCATGGTGGATCACGCGCCTATCTGATGGCCTATTACGGACTGGATGCCGCAGCCCTTGTTGGCGGCATTGAGAAGCTGTTGGGCCATTCAACCGGAATTACAGAAGACCAACTGACCAGCACGCGCATTGACGCCGTACACTCGGCGGTCAAAGCAGAGGCGCTTTGACAGATGGGTAATGACAATCGGTTTCGGGTCACATACCGCATTTTCGCTCAGGACGAAGCTGAAGCGAATGCACGTGCCAACGATATAGCGCTTGAGCAGACTGTTGAAATTCCTGACGATGTGGTTCCCGAGGGGTTCATTCGGGACGAAATCGTCGGACAGGTTGAATCTGTTCAACCAGAGAGCAATGGCGCGTTCGATGCTGTGCTTTCCTATTCACCGGACAGCGCCGGCTACGAAGTCGTTCAATTGATCAATGTCATCTTTGGCAACACATCCATTCAGCAAAATGTGCGGGTGGTCGGTTTCAATCCAGGTTCCGAGATCGAGCGGCGGTTTTCAGGTGCCCGATTTGGCATCAAGGGGCTACGTAAGCTCACCGGCCGGAAAAGCGGTGGATTGATCTCGCCTGTCATCAAGCCGCAGGGGTCTTCCCCGGCTCAATTGGCGCAAATTGCGTCTCGCTGTGTGGCGGGTGGCGCGGATATCATCAAGGATGATCATGGATTAGCCAATCAGGCGATCGCTCCGTTTGAAGAGAGGCTGAAAGCGGTCAGTGATGCGGTTGCCGAGGCCAATGCGAAACACGGCCACAAAGCGCTCTATTTCTGTAACATCACAGGCCATACCGGCAATGTGGTGGAGGAAGCCTTTCGGGTAAAGGAAATGGGCGCGGGCGGCATACTTGTCATGCCTGGCCTCATTGGTTTTGGCGCCATGCAGCATCTGGCAAACAATGCTGAATTTGGTCTTCCGATCATGACGCATCCGTCATTTACGGGTCCGTTTGTTCTCACACCCACAACCGGCATCAGCCACGCCATCATGTATGGCACGCTGCAGCGTCTGGCTGGATCAGACATTTCGGTCTTCCCGAATGTCGGCGGTCGATTTGGGTTTACCCGCGAAGAGTGCCTCTCCATTGCCGATGCCTGCCGCAGCCCGAACGGCATTGGCGCCCCCATGATGCCCTCTCCCGGCGGTGGCATGAGTGTCGACCGTGCGCAGGAAATGGTGTCAATGTATGGCGAAGATGTTGTCTTCCTGCTTGGCGGCAGCCTGCTGCGTGACCGTGAAAAGATCGGCGATACGATCAAAGCCATGCGCGAAGAAATTGATCGCCTTTAGCGCATTCCAACAATCTCATCTGACAAAAAAGCCGCCCGTGATCCACAGGCGGCTTTTTAGGTTTTGAGACTTGCCGGGTTTAGCGTGCAGGCAGCGGCATCCACTCGGTCATGGCGACATCAGCATGCGCAAATTGTGGCATGTTGGCAGACAGATCTTCCATATTCTTGATGTCGTTGGCGTTGAGGAATTCCTGGGTGATCAGGGTTGGTGGCACAATAACCTGCGCACCGGGGTTTTCGCCGGTCAGCATGATGGCCAGCGCACGCACGGACACTTCGCCGACAACAGCCGGGTTGGTGGCAACTGTTGCCTTCCAGGCGCTGTCTGGCTCACGCATCGCAGAAATATCCGCAGTTGATACATCGGCGGAATAGATGCTGACATCAGATGACAGGCCAGCCTCATCAACAGCGATTTTCACACCTTTGGCAAATTCATCATACGGTGCAAAGAACACAGTGATATCCTGGTTCGCTTGCAGAACCGAACGTGCCTGATTGGCGTTTGAGTTTGCAATCGGGTTGTCGAGTGTGCCCATCTGAGCCTTTTCGATGATACCCGGATTGGCGGCTTTCACTTCTTCCCAGGCAACGTGGCGGCGGTCGAGTGGCGCGATGCCGGGAACATAGACATATCCGGCTTTCCATTCCGTGCCATTGTCCTTGATGGCCTGTTCCAAAGCGAGTTTGCCCAACAAATAGTCAGACTGTTCGATCTGGGGAATGGCGTCATTTTCAACATTCACATCAAAGGCAACGACCTTGATCCCTGCATCCACAGCGCGCTGCGCTGCTTCCTGCATGGACTCTGTCAGACCATGCTGAATGATGATGCCGTCAACGCCAAGAGCGATGGCCTGATCCACCATATCGGCCTGAAGGGCCGCGTCCTGACGGCTGTCAAAGATACGCAGATCCAAACCGACCGCCTCGGCCTGTTTTTCCACGCCGGACAGATAGGCCTGGAAAAAATCACCGGTCGACAGATAACGAACCAGAGCAATCTTGACGTCACCTGGGTTGTCCAGCGGTGCAGGCATGGACTGGGCGAACCCGGTGCCCAGTGTTGCTGCCCCGACTGCCGCACTGGCAAACAGTGCTAAAACAGATCTTCTTAGAATTTTCATTTGGTTTTTCTCCCTGTTGAGTTGGTCGTCAATGGCCGCCCGCTTTGCGGGCCGACAATGAAAAGGTAAATACAAGAGCAATCACGAGAACCGCTCCCTTGATGAAATCCTGCGTATAATATGGCGCATTCATCATGGTCAGGCCTTGCAGCAAAATGCCGACAAACAGTGCGCCCATCGCCGTGCCAAATGCGTTGGGTTTGGCAGCGCCGAGCACGGCAAAGCCGATCAGGGATGCTGCAACAGCATCCAGAAGAAGGTTGGTGCCCGATGCAATATCGCCCCGTCCCAAACGCGCCGCGAGCAGCATTCCGGCAACGGACGCCAGAACGCCGGAAATCATGTAAGCCGTGATCTTGTAGCGTTTGACATTTGTGCCGGTTAACGCGGCTGCACGCTCATTGGAGCCGATGGCATACATCAAACGTCCATGGCGGGTGGTTTCCAGGAATATCCAGATCAGAATGGCAATGACGACCAGAAAAACCACCGGAATTGGCAGCAGCTTTTCAAGGAAGAAATCAAACCGGTGGCGTCCCATGGTCAGAAAGAACGGATCGAAAGTTCCGCCTGCTGTGGAGCCATCGGGCAAAACCATTCCGGTAGAAATAGACCGCCCGGCGGTCGGGATGCGTTGCAGCCCGACCAGCAGAAACATCATCCCCAGTGTGGCCAATAGATCCGGGACCTTGAACCGGACAATCAAAATGCCATTCACCAGTCCGATGAAGGCCCCCATCACCAGGCAGGCAACAATAGCCACGGCGGCCGGTTGCTCCAGCACGACCATCATGTAGGCCGCCAGCATCATGGCAGAGGTCGCAACGGAGCCGATGGACAGATCAAAGCCCCCGACAACCAGCGTGCAAGTGACACCCAGTGCCAGGATACCGGTCATGGCAACGGACTGGAATATGAAGACTGCCGAGCGTGGACCTGCAAACCCATTGGCAAAAATGGAGAAGAAGATCGCCAGTCCAACCAACAGCGCCAGAAATCCATAGCGGATCGCCAGATCAAGTGCGCTTGACGGTGCCCTTTCGGCAGGTGCCTTCGGCTTGGCGGCAACGCCATTGTTCTGCACATCAGTGCTCATGCTGCTTCATGCTCCAGCTGCTTTTGCGCTGTTCCTGTAACAGCGGTCAGTATTTCATTGAGATCGACATCCCGGTTTACAAACTCTGCGATGATCGAGTGTTCATGCATGACCACGATGCGGTCAGCTATTTCCAGCGCTTCATCAAGTTCGGACACAAAGACAAGTGTTGCGCGGCCTTTTGCGGTCTGGCGCACCTTCTCGCCAATGTCGTGCCGAGAGCGGATGTCGACGCCCTGAAACGGTTCATCCAACAACAGCAGCCGACATTTATCGACCAGCCACCGCGCCAGCATGACCTTTTGCTGATTGCCGCCAGACAGAGTGTTGATCCCGTCTGATTCCGACTGACAGACAATTGACAGTGCTTCAATCATGTCACGCGCCGTGTCTCGTTCGGCACCGCGCGACAGGAAGGAGAAACTGGAGAATTGCGCCAGAAAGGGAACGGAAATATTGCGCGTAATGTTGAAGTCTGCGATCACCGCATTCGTGGCGCGGTCTTTCGTCGACATGAACACACCATTGGCAATGGCTTTGCCCGGACTGGTTGGCGCATAGGCGGCGCCATCCAGACTTATGTCACCCGAATTGGGCGGCCGGAGCCCAAACAGCGCCTGTGCAAGATCGGTTTTGCCACTGCCCAGCAATCCGGTTACAGCGATGATTTCATTATCATGCAGTGTCAGGTCAATTGGTTTGGCATGCGGCTTCAGGCGCAATTGTTTCAATTCCACAATGGGCTCGCCCCGCTGTGGAATTTCAATATTCACATCGGTCATGCGGTGACCCAGCATGGCCTGCACTGCGCCCTCATAGTCCAGCGGAGTGTCTTCAAACAGGCCCGAAATCTCACCATCTCGCATCGAGACAATACGGTCTGCAATGCGGCGGATATCCGACATGCGGTGCGATATGTAGAGAACGGCAACACCGCGCGCCTTGAATGTTTCGATGAGGTCGAACAGACGTTCCGCCTCAACGGCAGACAGGGATGAGGTTGGCTCATCCAGAATCAATAGCGACGGCTGATGCGACATGGCGCGGGCAATGGCAATGAGTTGCCGGTCTGCGACGCCCAGTTGCGCAACAGGCTGGCGCACATCCACATCGATTCCCATGCGATCCGCGATTTCCTGCGCATCTGCAAAGAGCTGTTTCCGTTTCAGGAAAAAGCCAAAACCCGGCTCTGCTAGCCGGTCGATCATCAGATTGGATGCAACATCCAGATCAGGAATAACGCCATCATTGATGGCCTGATGCACGGTCACAACGCCTTTTCTGATGGCATCTGACGGGCTGGACGGGACAAAACTCTGACCTGCAAGACTCACATTGCCAGCATCGCTTGAATGAACACCTGAGAGGATTTTCACCAGCGTCGATTTGCCGGCGCCATTTGCCCCCATCAAAGCAGTCACGCTTCCTGCAGGCAATTCAAGGCTCAGCCCCCGTAAGACAAGGTTGTCGCCAAATGCTTTTCTCAATCCTGAAATCTGGCAAAGACAATCTGTCATTCGTTCCTCCGATGAATATTTCAACAGTCAACCTGACAAAAGTCAAGAGGTATTGACAAATGCTTTTTGCGACCTCTACCATGAGGTTCAACCGCGTGTTAAGTACGGGTGGTGACAGGCCATTTTACCTTCTCGGGGAGAACGATTTGAGCGATTACAAGGCATTGACGCCCGAAACACTTCAGGCTCGCTTGGGCACTCTGGATTCCATGACGGCTTCGCTCGGCGGCGGCAGTTCGGACTGGAACGTGCGCGAAGTTGGCGATGGTAATCTGAATCTGGTGTTCATTGTGGAAGGCACTGCAGGTTCAGTCATTGTGAAGCAGGCCCTGCCCTATGTCCGGCTTGTCGGGGATTCATGGCCGCTCCCTCTGAAACGTGCCTATTTTGAATATCATGCGTTAATCCGCCAGGCAGAGCGTGATCCGGGCAGCGTGCCGGAAATTTTGCATTTCGACGAGACTCAGGCCTTGATCGTGATGGAGCGCCTGCAACCTCACATCATATTGCGCCAACAGATGATTGCGGGCAAACAAGTGTCGGGTCTCGGGGAGACAATTGGCCGATTTTGTGCGCGCAATGCGTTTCGCGGGTCAGATCTGTCAATGGACACCGCCAAGAAGAAAGCCGATCTGGCGCTGTTCAGCGACAATGTCGAATTGTGCGATATCACTGAAAACCTGGTGTTTACCGATCCCTATTTTGATGCCGAGATGAACCACTACACCACACCTCAATTGGATGGCATGGTGGCTGAATTGCGCAATGACCAGATGCTGAAGATAGAAGTGCAGCATATGAAGCGCGCATTTTCGGCCAAAGCGGAAACATTGTGTCACGGCGATCTGCATGCCGGTTCCATCATGGTGACGGATGATGAGTCTCGGGTGATCGATCCGGAATTCGCATTCTATGGACCGATGGGCTTTGATATCGGCATGTTGATTGGCAATTATCTGATGGCCTATCATGCAACACCGGCGCATATCACCAACGCTGCTGCCTGTGCTTCCTATCAGGAGTGGATCTTGCAGACGATTGACGAAACATGGGCCGCCTTCTGCGATGAGTTTTCCAGGCTGTGGCGGACCGAGCGAACAGGCATCTTATATCCGCACTCTCTGTACGAGGATCAGGGCCACCTGATGGCCAGTGAGATGGCGCTGGAACAAGTGCTGGCGGAGATTTTCGAAGATCTTTTGGGATTTGCCGGAATTGAAATGCACCGCCGCATTCTCGGTCTGGCTCACATCGCGGAATTTGAAACCATTGAAGACCCGGACATACGCGCGCCGCTTGAGACACGCTCACTGAAATTCGGACAGGCATTGGTCATGAACCGCGACAGGATTCAGGGCATCGACCGGGTCGTCGCAATGGTCAGACAATCACAGACAGGAACCGCAGCATCATGAAAGTTGGCGACACCCATTACTGTTCAATTTGGCAGGACACTGCTACAGGTGACATCCGCATCATCGACCAGCGCTGGTTACCACATGAATTCCGCATCGTAACGCTTGAGACGCTAGATGAATTTGCCATAGCCATTCGCGATATGTGGGTCAGAGGAGCGCCTCTTATCGGGGCAACTGCTGCTTATGGCGTTGCGCTGCAAATGGCGCGCGATCCTTCCGATGCGGCGCTTGATGAAGCCTATGATACACTTCACGCCACGCGTCCGACAGCCATTAATCTGCGCTGGGCGCTGGATGAAATGCGGGCAACTCTGGCTGGTTTGCCACTTGATCAGCGCGGCGCTGCCGCTTTGACCAAAGCTGCCGAGATTTGTGATGATGATGTGGAAACCAACCGCATGCTCGGTGTTCACGGTCTTGAAATCATCAAGAAAATCGCGGCAACCAAGAAACCCGGAGAAGTCGTCAACATCCTGACCCATTGCAATGCCGGCTGGTTGGCAACTGTGGATTGGGGCACTGCAACGTCTCCGATGTATCACGCCATGGAAGCTGGCATTCCGATCCATGTCTGGGTCGATGAAACCCGCCCGAGAAATCAGGGCGCGCAACTGACCGCATGGGAAATGGTGGGAAATTCGATTCCGCACCATCTGATCGTGGACAATGCGGGTGGGCATATGATGCAACATGGTCAGGTTGATCTGGTGATTGTCGGAACCGACCGCACAACGGCGCAGGGTGATGTCTGCAACAAGATCGGCACCTATCTGAAAGCGCTGGCAGCTGCTGACAATAATGTTCCGTTCTATGTAGCCCTGCCCTCATCAACCATTGACTGGACCGTGCGCGACGGCGTCAAGGAAATTCCCATTGAGGAACGTGATGGAAGGGAAGTCACCCATATTTATGGCCGTCTTGAAGATGGCAGCACCGGATTTGTTCAAATTTCTCCAGATGGTACGCCGGGCGGCAATCCGGCATTTGATGTGACCCCTGCCCGCATGATCACCGGTCTCATTACAGAGCGTGGTGTTGCAGAGGCCAGCGCTGAAGGATTGCTGGCACTGTTTCCTGAAAGACGCTCAGCCGCCTGACAACAGGATGGCTTCGGCGCTGGATTGATTGGTCACAATGTGGGTGGCATAGCCACCGCGCAGTGCCGCTATGGCTGCCGGAACACGTTCGCTTCCAACCGAGACGAGAATTCCGGTCTCCGGTGCCCGCATACGGTTGAGCGCAATTCCCATCATGCGCTCATCGAGCGGCCCTTCGATTCCATCCCCATTTTCATCGATGAAGCGTCCGCACAGCACACCCACTGCGCCATGGTCGATATACCAGTTCAATTCTTCAATTGTGGCAACACCCGATGAGACGACATGACTGTCTGGTGCACAGGAACCAACGGCAAACAATGTCTTGTTGAAGTGGCTTATTTCATCAAGCTGGTTTGCGATCAGTTCTTCTGCCCGCAACGCTCTGGCGACTTCCGGGCTGGACAGCATGGCTGGCACATGAAGATTGACACAGCGTGCTGAAAATTTGCGCGCCACATAGGATGAACAGACATCTGCAGAAAACCCATAAGGTGTCGCCATGGAGCCAACCAGTTGCAACACGGTCAGATCATCGATGGCAATCGTCTCGAGAAACTCGGCAACATCGTAAATGGTTTTGCCCCAGGCAACACCGAGACGGTCTCCGGATGACAGCAGCCGCGGCAACCATTGCGCGGCCCCACGCGCCACGCGAATTTCTGTCACGCGCCGCTCACCATTCCCGTCGGGCACCACATAGGCTTCGCGCAGGCCATATTTTTCACGCAGCTGCAACGCCGCCTCGTGGCCTTTGAAGGCTTCCGGGGACAATGTGATCTGAACATATCCGCGCTCCCGCGCTTCTTGCAGATAGTTGACCACTGTCGCCCGTGAAACCTTGAACCGGGCAGCGATTTCGTTCTGGTTCAGCCCGTCCTGATAGTACAGCCACGCGGCTTCAACGACGATATCATGACCGCCATTCTGGCTTGCGGAGCGACGCGGCGATTGTGTCGACATAGATGTCCCCTATCAAATTAACATTTGACAGCAGCATGTGACTTTTGTCAAATTCCGGCAATCCGGATCCGCAAATTACGTTTGTTATCCGTCAGGGAAATCTTTTGAAACTGGGGGAACAGGCCAGTTAAAACTTGAACGGAAAGGGACCCGCATATGGACCGATCGGGAGATAATGCGATGAAAAGATTTTGCTCGAACTGTCATAGGAGTGGAGCAAAAATCCGCCGGGTTCCAGACAAAACTGAGATGCACCATCTTCTGTCAGATCAGGGCTCACAGCATGGGCGACGGATGGACCGATCATGACCGGCCCACAGACCTGATGGCTGGTGATATAACGATGAACATGACCGCATATTGTGATCTTTGCGCCAGCGTGCCGGGCGATCAGTTGCAATAATTCCTGTGCATTGTGCAGCGGTTGCGCGTCCATATGTCTGATCCCGGTGAGAAAGGGCGGATGGTGCAAGGCGATGATTGCTGGCTCACTGCCCAGCAATGCCAATTCTGTCTCCAGCCAATCCAAGGTTTCCGGCGTAAGAAAACCATGCGCCTTACCGGACACCAGACAATCAAGAGCCAGGACATGGACGTCGCCATATTGGACATGGCTGTTCAGCCTGTCATGATCGGGAGACCAGGATTGGTCGGGGAAACTTGCGCGCATGACATCGCGATCATCGTGATTGCCGGGCAAGACGCATAAGGGAAGATCAAGCGGCGACAACAGCTCTTTCAGACGGGCATATTGTTGCTCGCGGCCATGATCTGTCAGATCACCGGTGATGACAACGCCATCAACCGGACCAATGTTTGGCAGCAAATCACCGATATAGGAAACTGCGCGTGCCAGATACTCGGCCGTATCCACCACATCATATGCAAGTGTCCCCTGGTCGACCATGTGAATGTCTGACAATTGGATAATACGTGTCATAGGTGTCCTCAAAAATGGATCAGCGACGTGGCCGGAATATCAAGTCCAACAATTTCACCGATTTGCGGAGCCGTTGCCCCTTGCAGTGATACCACCAAAGGCGTTTCAGACACGCCGGCTATCGTGAGTTTGGTATGGGTTCCCAGATAGACCCGTCCAATGACCGTGCCGCGCAGCGCAGACACATCCGGGCTAGAAATCTGGATATCTTCCTGGCGAATGAAAATGTGATCTGGCTGATTGCCCTCAATGCCTGTTTTCAGTGTTCCGCCGTCAAGATGCAGTTCGCCATCTTCAAAACGTCCGGCGAGGCGGTTTGCGCCTCCGACAAAGCTTGCGACAAAATCTGTCTGCGGATCCCGGTACAGAACTTCCGGTGCCGCTCTTTGTTCAATCCGGCCTGCTTTCATCACAGCTATTGAATCTGCGATGGCCATGGCTTCTGATTGATCATGGGTGACAAAAACAGCCGTCATCGAGAGGCCGCGCAGGATCATCGCCAATTCATCACGCAATGTATCGCGCAACGCTGCATCCAGCGCTGATAATGGCTCATCCAACAGCAGAACCCGCGGCCTTGGTGCAACGGCCCGCGCCAGCGCAACCCTTTGGCGCTGCCCACCCGACAGCTGATCGATGGCGCGGTCTGCCAGGCCTTCCAGCCTGCAAAACGCCATGACCTCGTCCACCCGGCCATCGCGTTCCGGACCGTCGATGCCACGCACTTTCAGGCCATAGCCAACATTCTGCCGCACGCTCATATTGGGGAACAGAGCATAGGATTGAAACACCATCCCGATGGAGCGGTGCTCAATGGGCACCTTGGTCACATCTTCATCATCAAACAGCACTTTGCCGCCAGCATCCGGAGTTTCCAACCCTGCCATGATGCGCAGCATGGTGGTCTTGCCGCAGCCAGAGGGGCCTAGCAGACCGAGTATTTCACCCGGTTTGACCACAAGGTCTGTCGGCAACAGGGCTTTGGTCTTTCCGCCAAAGGTTTTTGCGCATCCCAAAAGCTGAAGTTCGGTTCCGGTCATGAAGGTTTTCCAATGGATTGCGCTTTGTTGGATGCCCAAAGCATGGCGGCAAGAAGCGGGACGATCATGACGAAAAACACCAATGTATAGGCCGACGCGATTTCAAGACGCATCGAGGCATAACTGTCGGCAAGTCCGACCGGCAGTGTTTTGGTCAAGGGTGTGTGGAGCATCCAGGTCAGGTTGAACTCGCCAATCGAGAGGGTCACAACCGTCAATGCGCCAGCCAGAATACCGGGCCAGGCATTGGGCAGGGCAATATCCTTGAAGCGTTGCCAGGACGAGGCACCAAGCGATGCGGCCCCCTCCTCCAGTGACTGCAGATCAATGGTCGAGAAAACGGCCAGAACAGACCGGATCATGAAGGGCATGGTGTAGAGAACATGCCCCACCAGAATGAACCAGGACGACAAGCGAAATCCCTTGATCGTGCCATAGAGCTGCAACAAGGCCAGAGCCAGCGCCAGACCGGGGATGGACAGTGGCAAGGAGACAAATTCTTCGACGATGCGGGAAATCCGACCGGGAAACCGGTTCAGCCCATAGGCCGCCGGAATGCCGATGATCGCGGTGATGATCAGGCAACCAAACGCAATGCCCATCGAGCGCCAAATGGTGTCGGAATAAAGCTCCCACACCTGGCCGACCCATTTCAGGGTCACACCACTGGCGACAATACCCTGAAAATAATTCACCGTCACACCTGCCAGTATGGACAGGATGGCGGGGACGAGCAGGAAGGCACAGGCCAGCAGAGTTACTGAAAACTGGATCACAAAGGCTGAACGACGTGACATAATCTACCCCGATGCCGCGATACTGGTGCCGGTCAGAGACCGGGCGAACATTAATAATACCCAGGTGACAAGACCCAGAAGAACCGAGAGCGCGCAAGCCATTGCAATATTCGCGGACAGAGTGAATTCCGTATAGATGACCATTGGAAGCACATCGATGTCTGTGGCCAGCGTAAACGCAGTGCCGAACGCCCCCATGGCCGTTGCAAAGGCAATCGCACCTGAGGCAATCAGCGCAGGGGCAAGACCTGGCAGCGTCACATCGCGCAGGACCTGAAGTGGGGCAGCCCCCAAAGAACGGGCCGCTTCAACCAGTGCGGGGTCCAGCTTTTCTGCTGTCGCCATCACCGTCAGCAACACGCGCGGAATGGAAAAATAAAGATAACCGAAGAACAGACCGACCATGGAATAGGCAAACACAAGGCGCGTGTCGAAAACGTTGGAACTGATATTGTTGACCAGCCCCTGTCGTCCGCCCAGCAAAATCATCAGGAAGCCGATGACGACACCGGGAAATGCCAGTGGAAAGGTCAGACTTGCAATCAAAAGACTTCTGCCACGGAAGCGATTATGCGTCAGAAACAATGCAGCGGTTGTTGCAACCAACAATGCGGCAATGGTCACAGCCAGTGACACCAGAACCGTATCCAGCAGGCTTTGCATGTATCGCGGATTTGACAGAATCTCGCCATAGATCGACCAGCCCAGCTCCCCCTCAACGGAGGCTGAAAAGAGACGAACCAGAGGCAATGCCAAAAAAGCCAGACTGAAGACGATCAATGGCAAAAAGCAAAAGAAAATGAACAATTTGATTTCCCGAATACGCTGATTGGAAAAGGGCTGCGAAACCGGTCGGTCCCGCAGCCCAATTGGATTATTTTACTTCTGCAAGATAGCGATCACCAAATGCCTTCTGGACTTGCTCCATCTTGGCATAATCGACTGGTGTCGCACGCTCATAGTCGCTGTCCGGCAGGAATTTGGCAGCGACATCCGCTGGCAGTTCAACTGGACGCGCTGGCTTCAGGAACGCATTGGTCCAGATCGCCTGGCCTTTGTCGGACAGGATGAAATCAAGCACTTTCTTGCCAACTTCCGGCTTCGGGCCATTGGCAACAAGGCTCATCACATACGGTACAACAACCGATCCTTCACATGGCAGAACGAATTCGAAATTGCCATCTTCGGTGTATTTGCCGCGATATGCGTTGAAATCATAATCAAACAGGATTGGAATTTCACCGGAGACGACGCGGGCATAAGAGGTCTGTTTTGGAACGATCGGATCGTTTTCTGCAAGCTCATTGAAGAAAGCAATTGCAGGATCGAAATTGTCCAGATCTCCGCCAAATGCCCGGTTCACCGCAACGGCACCTGCATAGCCGACAAACGCGCTGGATGGATCGAGATAGCCGACCATGCCTTCATATTCAGGTTTTTTCAGATCAGCCCAACACGCAGGCACGGGTGCCCCGCCGAGCGCATCCTTGTTCACGAACAGGCCCAAAGTGCCATAATGGATGGTGAACCACCGGCCATCAGGGTCTTTCAAACCGTCCGCGATATCTTCAAAACCTTTTGGCTTGTATGCCGTCGCAACACCTTCATTGGCAGCCTTGATGCCGGTGGTCACGCCATAATAGGCGACATCGGCAACCGGGGATGCCTTTTCAGCAATCAACTGGCTGATGGTCTGGCCGGAATTCTTGTTATCATGCGGCATCTTCACACCGATTTCGGCTTCAATCGCCTTCAGCATGGAACCCCAGTCAGCCCATTGTGGCGGGCAATTGTAGCAAATGGAATCTTCTGCCTGAGCCGGAACGGCCGAGAGAAGGGTTGCTGAAAGAACAGCTCCAAGGATATATCTCATAAGTCTTCTCACTTCATTTGTTTGGTTGCATTTGGGTAGCTGGCGCAGCCGCCGGTCGAGTTACAGCTCGGCCGGCGACTTTTTTCTTTGCGGCAAGAGTCAGGCTTTCGCCACATCGAAATTCAAAGGGGAGAGAGATAACGCCTGTTGGCGGTTTTTCATTGTTCTGCAATGCCTTGACCAGCAATTGCGCAGCCTTGGACCCCATGGCGTGGCAAGGTGTGGCAATCGTCGCCAGTTTGGGATGCACGAGATCGGCGACTGCGATGCCGTCGAAACCAACCACGCTGATGTCTTCAGGCACTGATTTGCCAAGGCTCCTGAGCGCCCGGATACAAGCCAAAGCCAGCATATCATTTGATGCAAACAGGGCTGTCGTCGATGGGGAGGTTTCAAACAGATTGACCAGAGCGATTTCAAGATCACCCGGAGCATAATCGACTTCAAGAAGCTCAGGCTCCCTCAGTCCGTGCTTCGCATAAATTTCTGCAAAGCCCCTGTAGCGATCTGCAGAGCGATCCGATTTGGCAAATTGGACGGCAACAAACGCTGCATCCCGATGGCCCAGTTCGAACAGCTTTTGGCCAACGATCCGGGCGGCTTCCACATTGTCGACCCCGACGGCAGACACATCCGCATCTTTCGGCTGGTTGAAAATGAGGCAATGCGGAACGTGTTTCTCTTTCAGCATCCGCAGCGCGATACTGTTTGTCGGCGACGATACGGTGAGAATGACACCGTCGACCTGCTTTGCCAGCAAGGTCTCCATGGCTGTCTTTTCAGTTTCCTGATCGTAATTTGCACTGGTCAGGATCACATCATATCCATGAACCGCAGCCGCCTGCTGAACACCCTGCACCGCGTCAGCAAAGACAGGATTGCACAATGTGGGAACCAGAACGCCGATGGTTTTACTGCGCCGACTCTTCAGTGAGCGTCCAAATTCATTGAATTTGAAATCCAGTTCCTCAGCAGCCGCCAGCACCTTTTCCCGACTTGCCAGGCTGCTCGGACCAGAATTATTCAGCACCCGGCTGACGGTCGCGATGCCACAGCCTGCCAGTTCGGCAACGTCTTTTATGGTTGGCTTGCTGATCGACACCTTCTGAAAATCCCCCGTCGTGGAAACGTTTCCACTTTCACCACGTTTACATTACAATCATGTGACAGTCTACAAATTCTAACATTTTCGTAACCTGCTCCGGCAGTTTCAAGCCCCTCTTCTGAAGGGGACCATCACGTCGGCACGTGTGACTCTGCGTCTCCGTCCAGCAGCGTTTCAACCGGAAATCAGAGCTTTGACACCAGCCCATGACGCTGTTGTGAACGTTCATTTCAAGCGTTGCTAAATCCAATAGCCAGCGTGATAGAGTGGGATGAACCACTCGCGATCAAATGGGTGGCCCTGACTTGCATTTTAGGCACTCACACTCATGCAAATACGCCAATCTGCTGGTTTTGAACGCGTATTCCGGGCACTTGGGAATCGGCAGTTCCGAATCTACATTTCAGGCAATTCGATTTCACTTATTGGCACCTGGATGCAACGCATTGCTGTTGGCTGGCTTGCCTGGGAATTGACCCATTCGGGTTTCTGGCTTGGTTTTGTTGCCTTCTGTGATCTGTTCCCTGCCGTCATCATCGCTCCCTTTGGCGGCGTCATTGCAGACCGGTTTAACAGAAGTCGCCTATTGATGATTTGTTCCTGCCTGGCTTTGACGCAATCATTCTTGCTGTTTGCATTGACGGCAGGTGGGATGATGTCGATCAGTCTTCTGGCAATGCTGACTGCGCTCAATGGCTTGATAGGCGGGTTTTATCATCCTGTGCGGCTCTCCATCATGCCCAGCCTGTTGCCTAGGTCGGATCTGGCCAACGGAATTGCCATCAATTCAGTCACATTCAACTTTGCACGCTTTCTCGGTCCTGCCATTGCCGGTCTCTTGATCTTCAAATTCGGCATAGCGTCGGTATTTGCTGGAAATGTACTCAGCTATCTATGCTTCATTGTCGCCTTGCTGAAACTGGATATTGGCGAATCGAACACCAATGGCCGCGTCGCATCGACGCTGCTGGCAGAATTGAAAGAAGGTTTTCACTACACGATCAATCATCGCACCATCGGGCCAATGCTGCTGTTGATGTTTGCGGTATCCCTTTGTCTGCGCCCCTTCGTGGAAATGCTGCCGGCCCTTGCTGCCAAACAGTTTCTTGGTGGCGCAGAAACGCTTGCTTTGCTGACTTCAAGCGTCGGGATTGGCGCGATGATTACAGGCTTGATTTTAGCGGGGATGCAGCATACCCGCATGATTGAAACCATACTGGCGATGACCTTCGCACTCTCTCTGACCATCATCGGTTTCATGATGACAACTTCGATCGTGGTCGGCCTGATCGCTGCCGCAATTGCCGGGGCCTGTATGGTGGCAAGCGGCGTAAGCATGCAGATACTGATGCAGATGTCGGTTACCGACGCATTGCGCGGACGTGTGCTCAGCCTCTACAGCATTATTTTCTTTGGCGGCCCCGCCGCAGGCGCACTGATAATGGGATCTCTGTCAGAAGCATTCGGTTTTAAGGCACCGTTCATCACCACTGCACTTGGCATCCTTGCGCTGGTGGTTTTTGTCTGGAGCCAGAAAAGCAAGATGCACGAATCGAGTTAGGTTTAATCTGTGTGAGTCGCAAACACCTGCGTGCGTTGCGCCCTAAGACATTTGCATTTCGCCCCTGTTTCGGCATCAGGCATGGTTCACCGGTTCTCTACCCGAAAGACGGCAAAAATGGCAGTCTAGCTGACCAGAGACTTGCGAAAATCCGCATTTCCATGAACATGTAAAGTCTGCACAACTGTAGCTTGCGCAATGCAAGATTGTCGCAAAATTCTTTTACTTCAATCTTTTTTCTCAAAATTGAGAAAATTCTTGACAATCGACAGGCACCTTTTTAGCGTTGATCTTTCAGTCCCGTCGACAGCCGGAGCGCTTACCTCAGTCATATATTCCAACGCAATTCCGTTCATTGCGTCAGTCCCGTCAACCAGCCACAAATCTGGTCGGCTCTCAACTGCCTATGGTGAAAGTTGACATTGTCATCTTCAGCCAATTGTCCAGCCTGCCAACCATGATCCAAAACACTTTAAGGGGCCTAGATTTGATTACCATACGGGGTGTGACCAAGACATTTGAAATGGGCAAGGAGCGTGTAACCGCGCTCGCTCCGATCGACCAGCAAATCAACAAGGGTCAGTTTGTCAGCATCATCGGCCCATCAGGTTGCGGGAAATCAACTCTGTTGCGTCTTATTGCCGGATTGGACGATGTCACCGAAGGCGAGATCAAGCTTGATACGAAGGGCGTTAAACGGCCGGTCGGGTTCGTCTTTCAGGATGCGGTTCTGCTGCCCTGGAAAAGCGTCATAGACAATATCCGGTTTCCCCTCGATTGCGCTGGCGTGAAAAGGGCAGCCGGCGACAAACGGGCTCAGGAACTGATTGAGCTGGTTGGGTTGAAGGGCTTTGAAACAGCGCTTCCAAAACAGCTCTCGGGCGGGATGCGGCAACGTGCAGCCATTGCACGGGCTCTGGCTGATGATCCCCCCATACTTTTGATGGATGAGCCGTTTTCAGCCGTTGATCTTTTGACGCGGGAAACCCTCAATGATGAATTGCTGCAGATTTGGCAGCGCACCGGCAAAACCATCCTGCTGGTCACCCATTCGGTCGAAGAAGCCGCCTATCTTGGCACCCAGGTGATGGTCATGACACCGCGACCGGGACGCCTGAAAAAAACCATCAGTGTTGATCTGCCGCATCCGCGTGGCGAGCAGACAAAACTCGACCCGAACTATCACAAGCTTGTCATGGAGTTGCGCCAGGACATGCGGGGCAAAACCTGATGCTGGCCCGTATCAAACCGGTCTTCGAATACGGCATTGCCCTTGGCGTGCTGTACTTCGTCTGGTGGTACGCGAGCGTTCCAATGGCAATGCCCAAATATCTCCTGCCTTCGCCGGGAGATACACTGAATGCGCTGTGGACAATGGCTCTGGAAAATAAACTTCAGCCCCATTTGTACTACACATCCCAGAACATCATTCTTGGGCTGCTGATCGGATCGGTCGTAGGGATTGCTTTGGCCTATCTTCTTTACCGACTGCCCCGGCTTTCGGCGATTCTGGATGGCCCTCTGGTGGTGTTTCAGACAGCACCAAAGATCGCTCTCGCGCCACTGTTTGTGGTGTGGTTCGGACTGGGCCTCGGGTCAAAACTCATTCTCATATTCTCACTGGTTTTCTTCCCGGTCCTGTTAGGTGCACTCGCGGGCTTCCGCGGCATCGACAGCCGGATGAACGATCTGTCCAAACTGCTGGAACTGAATATTTTTGAACAATTCTTCAAAATTGATTTCATGGCAGCCCTGCCGGGCATTTTTGTCGGCCTCAAGATTGGTGCCGTTCAGGCGCTGGTCGGTGCCATTCTCGCTGAATGGATATCTGGCCAGCAGGGTCTGGGCTTTCTGATGACGCTGGCAACTGCAACCTACAAAACCCCGCTTCTGTTCGGTGCCGTGCTTCTTACATCTTTGTTTGGCATCGCCCTGCATGTCGGCATTACCGCAATTGAACATTTTGCATTGTCGTGGAAGGCACAGGATGACCAGTAACGCCAATCCCACAGCCACAATGCCGTTTGTGAATGGTCGACCGCCTCACCTCCCCTGCGGTCCTGGCGATCTGGCGCAGACGGTTCTGATACCCGGCGATCCGGACCGCGTCGCAATGTTCGCTGACAGGCTGGAAGATGTTCAGAATTTCGGCCGTCGTCGCGAATTTGCAGCTGTCACCGGTACGTTCAATGGACAGCGCCTTTCGGTTTGTTCCGGGGGGATTGGCGGCCCGTCGACCGAAATTGCTCTGGTCGAAATCGCCATGCTGGGCGTTCGCAACGTGATCAGGGTTGGCGGCATGTCCGCTCTCGTTCCAGAAATTCCCACCGGCAGCTATATAGTTGCTGACCGTGCCATTGGACTGACAGGTGTCGCGCGCCTTTATGCTGACCTTGGCTATGAGGCAATCGCTGATCCGATCCTGACAGCCGGTCTGCTGGCGTCCGCCAGAGACCTGGGCCATAGCGTTCGGTCCGGAACAGTGGCGTCTACGGACAGCTATTATCTGGGTCAGGATCGACCAATCCCCGCCTCCGAGGCGAGCAAATTTCAGTCTCGGAAATTTCTCGATGAATTCAAATCTCAGGGCGCCATCGGCGTTGAAATGGAAACACAGGTGATCTTCAGCGTGAGTCAGGCACTCGGGCTGAAAGCTGCCTGCCTTCTTGGGGTACATGGCAACCGCGCCACTGATGACTGGCTGGTTGACTACAGTAGCACTCAAAACGGGTTGCTGGATATCGCAGCTCAAGCAATCGTAAACCTAACGAAGAAAATGGAGCAAGATAATGAAAATATTGAGTAAAATCAGCCTGGCGGCGCTCGCGCTGTCGACTTTTGCCAGCACAGGCTTTGCTGCTGACAAGGTGATCATGCAAATTGACGGTGCCGCAGTGCCGTTTTATTCACCGCTTTATGCAGGTGTTGAAAACGGCTTTTTTGCCGATCAGGATATCGAAGTTGAATTCATCTATGCAGGTGCGTCGGATATCCTGACGAACATTGCTGCAGGCAATGTAACGTTCGGTTTTCCAAATGGTGACGCAGTTGTTGCTGCGGCAGCCAGCGGCCTGCCAGTCAAAGTGGTTCACACAACTTATCAGCGCGGCATTGGTGCATTGCTGGCCAAAAAGGAAACCGGCATCGAGACCTATGCCGATCTGAAAGGCAAAACGGTTGCTGTTACATCCCTTGCCAGCCCGAACTATCTGCAGTTGCAGGTTGGTTTGAAAAAAGCAGGCCTCAGCCTGGATGACATCAAGCTGGAAGTTGTTGCAACCGGTGCCATCGTACAGACCCTTCAATCAGGTCAGGTTGATGCAATCGTGTTTTCTGAATTGCGTAAATATGTGTTGGAAGGCGACGGTATTGACGTGACAATGATCCTGTCGAACGACTTCCTGCCCTCTTTCGGCAATGTCGTTGTGACATCATCTGCACTGCTCGAGAGCAATCCTGATCTTGTAAAACGCTTTGCTGATGCCGTCACAGCATCTTATGAGTGGGTCATAGACGGCAACGTCGAGAATGCTCTGGATATTTCTTTTGAGAAATACACGCCAACCTGGGCCGATCAGAAAGCACTGCTGACGACAGCATTTGAGCAGTCATTTGTTGCCTCTGTCTGGCAAAGCCCTCTGACCGCTACCGAAGGTCTGGGTGCGGCAGATCTCAATGCCTGGCAGGCCAACGCCGATATCCTTGCAGAATATGGTGTCATCGACAGCGCCCCAAATGCGGCAGACTTCGTTGTCAGCCCTAAAGACATTGTGAAATAAGCAATGCTCAAGCGCGGGGCCACGGGCCTACTCCTGATCTTCACTTTGTGGGCCGGTGGCGTCTATCTTTTCCAGGTTCCGGGTTATCTTCTACCCGGACCTGGCGAAGTGCTGGAACGTTTGGTGTTCCTTTACAAGAATGCCCAATTGACCACCCATATCTTCGTCACGCTGACCGAGATTTTCTGGGGATTTTTCTATGGCAGCCTGATTGGCATAGGTGTAGCGTTGGTCTTTGCGCGCCTTCCCATTCTGGAGCGTATTGCGACCCCGTTTATTCTGCTGTTGCAGACCGCACCCAAAATCGCCATTGCGCCGCTTCTGCTGCTATGGCTTGGTCTGGGACCGGCACCCAAAATTGTGCTGGTTGCCGTTGTGACCTTTTTCCCGGTCATGACTGGAATGCTGACAGGACTGAAATATGTCCACAAATCCTATCTCGATCTGGCGAAAGTTCTGAAACTCAATCGCTGGCAGCGTTTCCTGCATATCGAGTTGCCATCCGCCTTGCCGACCCTGTTCGCCGGAGCAAGCGTTGCCACAACTCTTGCCATTACGGCGGCCGTCATCGGTGAGTTGATGGGCGCAAACAAGGGCCTGGGCTATCTGCTGTCAGCGGGACAGGAAAACGCCGATTCCGCCACAGTGATGGGCATGGTGTTGCTTTTGTCGCTGATCGGCTGGCTGTTTTATGAAATCTTTGAATTGATGCGTCGCCGCATGGAAGCCCGCTTCTCTGACGTCTGACGTCTGACGTCTGACGTTGATCGCAATACAGCGGCTTACCGCAAAACATTCTTCTCGATGAAGTCAGCGGCCTGCTCGCCCTTCAGAGCGCGGGTCCAAAGCTGAGTGGTGACAGACTGGTACAGCTCTGTCGCATCCGGTGCTGAACTGATGGTGGCAACACCGAGGCGGATATTTGCAAATGCGCCCAGCCTGTAGGGGCTGACAGCAACCGATTTGCGTGTTGCCTGCTTGAAGATCTGCAGGCTTGAACCCGGCATGGAATCCACGACGACACCCAACTGGACGCCAATCGGCTGTTTGCGCAGCAACTGGACGATATTCTCGATTTCAATCCGCGCAACTTCCCGCCGCTTCTCGACATCAACGCCTTGCGGATTATACGATCCGATAAAGCCAAGTCTGAGAAACTGTGTCAGTTCTGCCGCAGATGTCAGGCTGATTATATTTGGCGTGCGCCTGCGATACGTTCGTTTCCGATCCTGCAGAATTTCCAGAAGCGTATCCACTTCCATGAGTGACTGATCATAATTCTCGACATTGACCGGAATGCTTTCTCTCAGGATTTCGGGGAGATACTCATCATACAAATCCGTTGTCAGCAGGTAGGAGACAGGACCAAACAAGACGGTGATCTGATCTACGTTCTCCTCCAATTGCCGCATGCGCTCAAAGAAGCTGATGGCTGAGGCAATATACTCCACCCCTGCCCCCAGCAAGGTTGGCAAAGACACCTCCAGAAGATCAGCAATCTTGACCAGCGTATCTATCTTGGCCGGCTGTCCGGATTCATATCTGTAGATGGCAGCTCTGGACACGCCTGCCCGCTTGGCCAGTTGCTCCGGCGTCAAGCCCGCTCCCAGACGAAAGGCCTTCATCCGTTCGCCTATTTCCTCACCAGAAATCCCGTGATTCACGCATTTGCCTTTATTATGTATTGTTTCTCCCGGCATTCAGAACGCGAAAACATCCTCCGTTTCCGCATCTCAGCCCAAGAGTTTACATTGCACAAAAGTCGCAAAAAGAAAAGCATTCTGAGAATTTTCTCAATAATGAGAAAATTCTTGACACCGCAATAAGCCGCATTTACGCTTTCAAACTTCTGACATCTCGCAACAGGAGCTCCACATGAAAGCGTTAGCGAACCTTTCGAATTTTACTCTTCGAATCCTTCCAATCCTTGGCCTCACCATGGTCTCTGCCCCGGCTGCCTGGTCGGCTGATTTCACTGCTAAAATCGGGCATCTGGAATCCGACCAGCAATCACGGCATATCCATATTGTGAAAGTCGCTGATCTTGTCAAAGAGCGCACCAATGGCGCTGTCGAGTTCCAGATTTTTCCATCCGGCCAACTTGGCAATCAGCGCGAGATGACGGAAGGTGTGCAATTGGGCACTCTGGAAGCAACCGTCTCGCCAGCAGCGTTCATTGGCGGTTTCAACCCTGCCATTTCCATTCTGGATATCCCGTTCCTGCTCCCCGAAGATGCAGACAAGGCTCAGACACTTCGCGAAAGCGAATTTGGCCGCGCGCTGCTTGATTCCTTTTCTTCAAAAGGCGTTGTCGGAGTTGCGCTTTGGCCAAACGGGCTGAAGAATTTCACATCGAACAAGCCTCTGGATGATCTGGCCGCTTTCGGTGGACAAAAATTCCGCGTCATGGATTCAAACATTCTGATCGAGCAGTTTGATGCATTGGGCGCCTCGGCCATCGCATTGCCATTTGGCGAATTGTACACATCCCTTCAGACTGGCGTTGTCGATGGACAGGAAAATCCTCTCGATACAATCCAGCGCATGAAGTTCTACGAGGTGCAGAAATACCTCGTCGTCTCCGAACATGGTGCGATGGAAGATGTGGTTCTGTTCAATCCGACTTGGTGGAACAGCCTGCCTGAAGAATACCGCACCATCATCACAGATGCCTTCAATGAAGTTGTTCCCGAGCTTCGCGCCCATAAATCGGCTGCGGTTGACGCGGCTCTGGAAGCGATCAAACAGAGCGACATCAATGTGCGCGTGGCTTCAAGCGAAGAAAAGGCTGCATTGCGGGATGCGATGTATGACAAGGCTAAAGCGGCCTATATGGAGCGTGCAGGTGACACTGGAACCGCATTGATTGCGCTTTATGAAAAAGCCTATTCGGACCTCAACTGATCTCAATCAGTCCGAAAAACTCCGGAAGGCGGCCACATGCGCTGCCTTCCTATCCACTGAGATAATCAGAGCCTTTCACCCCCTCAAAAACGGTTGAATATCATGCATTATTTACGGCGTGTTGAGCGGGTTTTCCTGGTCACTCTGTTCCTTTCAATGGTTGCCCTGTTCTTTTTGAACGTGGTTGCGCGTGAATTTGGCGGCGCTATTGCCAGCCAGTTGGCCTGGGTTGAAGAAGCCGTTCGGCTGATGAATGTGTTCCTTGTTTTCGGTGCCCTGGGCCTTGCTCTGGAGCGCGGCAAACATGTGGGTATTGATACGCTGAGAGAAGCTCTGCCCAATACCGCCCGCAACACAATCCGCCGCATCATTGATGCCACAGGCTGCGTGTTCTCGCTTTATATGGCGTATCTTGCATGGCACCTGGTTGTCTTTGTGCTTGGCACGGGTCAAAGAAGCCCGACCCTGAATGTGCCGATTGGCTGGATTTACACAGCACCGATTGTCGGTTTTGGCCTGCTGGCCCTGCGCTACGCACTCAGCTTTTTCTCGATCATTGATCGCTTTACAAAACAAGATGACGATATGAATGACGCACAGCCTGCATCGGAGGCACGCTGATGTTGTTTCTCGTTATTCTTCTGGCAGTTATCCTGCTGATCGCCGGCTTTGAAATGCTGCTGGTGCTGGGCGTACCGGCGCTTGCGACCAAGATGATCTTTTACGGATCGATGCCGGATCTGGCCTTTATCCAAAAAACCCTTGGCGGCATCAATCACACCACGTTGCTGGCCATTCCGTTTTTCATTTTTGCAGCGCATCTCATGGGATCCGGGCAGATCGCCAGCCGCTTGACCGGGCTTGTCCGGGCGCTTGTTGGCCATGCCCGCGGCGGCATGGGTTATACGGTCATTGGCGGTTCCATGGCGTTCGGCTCGGTCTCCGGGTCCGCACCTGCAACGGTCGCTGCCATGGGGCGGATGGTCTATCCGGAGATGCGCGCTGTTGGCTTTTCAGAAAAGTTCAGTCTCGGGCTGCTTGTGGCCAGTGCTGAAACTGCCATTTTGATACCGCCATCCATCACCTTCATCATTTATGGCTGGGTAACCGGGTCTTCCATTGGCCGTCTGTTTGCCGGTGGCCTTGCCGTTGGGTTGGTGTTGGGGCTCGCCTTCGCAATTCTTGTGAAGATCGAGGCCAAACGGACAGGCGTTGAATCATTCCAGAAAACCACCACTGCAGAAAAGCTGAAAGCCCTGAAAGACGCAGGCTGGTCACTTGGCATGCCAATCATCATTCTCGGCGGCATTTACGGCGGTGTTTTTACCCCCACAGAAGCCGCTGCCGTTAGTGTCGTCTATGCAATCCTGATTGAGGCGTTCATCTACAAGAATCTCGGCTTTGCGAAGCTGGTGGCGCTGACCGAACGAAGTGCCATCGCAACCGCCACAATTTTCATTCTCCTCGCCATGGGAAGCGTACTGTCTTTCTTCATCACCCTGGCGCAGGTCCCGACCCATATCAGCGATTTTCTGACTGCGATCGATGCCGGAGCCATTACCTTCCTGCTGGTGGTCAATGTCTGTTTCCTGATCGCAGGCATGTTCATTGACCCCAATTCAGCCTTGCTGGTTCTGGTGCCACCGCTGTTTCCGGTTGCCATGGCTCTGGGCATCGATCCAATTCATTTTGGCATGATCGTTACTTTGAACATTGGGATGGGCATGATCACACCGCCCTTCGGGCTGGATATATTCGTCGCCTCTACCACACTCAACAAGCCAGTGATGAGCATCATAAAGGGCGTGTGGCCCTTTGTGATTGCCAACATCATTGTGTTGTTGATCATCACCTATGTGCCATCGATTTCATTGTTCATCCCAAATCTGATTTTCGGTCAATAGGAGGGCTGATCATGAGCGTTGTCACATTCCCAAAATCACCCGTTCAGACTGAAATGACGCCTGTTTTCGAGGTCTCTTGCACCGTCAAACGCAACGACCCGGTCAATGGTGAATACCGGCAATTGGTATTGTATGCCCCGCAATCCATTCTCGACTGCGCGCCCGGGCAGTTTTTCCACCTGCTGTGTCCGATCACGGAGCAGTTGCAACCCTTTCTGCGTCGCCCGATGAGCATTTACGGCTTTTACCCCGAGAAGGGCGAATTGCATTTTCTCTACAAGGTCACTGGTGAAGGCACTTCCGCCTTGGCCACATTGACGGCTGGCCAGAGCCTGAACGTACTGGGCCCGCTTGGGCATGGGTTCGACATTCTGCCAGACTGGCAAAACCTGCTGCTGGTGGCGCGCGGTGTGGGACTGGCAACGCTTGCTCCCCTGGCCCTTCAGGCCCACAGGCTTGGCCGCAACCTGACTGCAATCTGCAGCGCACGATCTGAAGACATGCTGATGTCATTGGATTATTTTCGCGACTTGGGCGCTGAGATCATCCCGATCACCGATGATAATGGTTCATCAGATATGGCCAATCTGCGCCACATCATTGAAGCGAAGATCGCTGATACCGGTATTGATGCGATGTATACATGCGGCTCCAATCGCATTTTGAAGCTGCTGCAAACTCTGGGCGAAATCCACAACATCCCCGGTCAGATTGCCCTTGAGCAGCAAATGGCTTGCGGGATCGGCATGTGCCAATGCTGTGTCCGTGCGTTCCGCCGCGATGGCAAAACCGTCAATGAACGTGTGTGCCGCGAAGGCCCTGTCTTCGATTTGCAGGAGGCCATCGGATGGTAGACCTGACCACCCAAATCGGGTCTCTGACGCTGAAAAACCCGATCATGCCGGCATCGGGCACTTTCTCTGAAGAGCTTGCCCAATTGTTCGATCTGGAGTGTCTGGGTGCCCATGTCACCAAGACAATCACCCGCGAAAAACGCAGCGGAAACCCAACACCACGGGTCTGCGAAGTGCGCGGCTCGATGCTCAATTCCATCGGGATTCCGAGCAAGGGACTGGACGCTTTCAAGGCCAATGTGATCCCGTTTTACGAGCGCTATTCAGCGCCCCTGATCGTCAGCATATCTGCTGGTAGCGCCGATGAATTTGCGTCTCTGTGCGAAGATATCAGCGTTCCTGGCGTGGCTGCAATCGAGGTCAATATTTCCTGCCCGAACATCGAAGAAGATGGCAAGGCCTTTGCCATGCGGCCTTCCACAACCTACGCGGTGATGCAAAAGCTGCGACAGGCGACGGATTTGCCGCTCTGGGCCAAACTAACACCCAATACGGGTGAAACCACCGAAGTTGCCAAGGCGGCGGAAGAAGCCGGTGCAGATGCGCTGGTGGTTTCAAACACATTGCTTGCCATGGCGATTGATATCCATACACGACGCCCGAAACTGGGTAATCTGATGGGTGGCTTGTCCGGCCCGGCCTTCAAACCCATTGCGTTGCGCATGGCCTATCAATGCGCCAAATCCGTCAATATTCCCGTGATTGGATGCGGCGGCATCTCTACCGTTGAGGATGTGATCGAGTATCTCATCGCCGGTGCCGTTGCGGTTCAAATCGGCACGGCCACATTTCTGGAACCCAAAATCATGGTCCGGATGATCGATGGGCTGGACGCTTATCTCAAGTCACAAGGGTTTCAGACTGTCGGGCAACTGGTCGGCTCGGTTGAAGATGAAGAGGCCTCTGACGGGTTGGTCTTCATGGAGGCTGCGCCATGAGCAATCGCACCCAGTCGCAACACTCATTTGATGCTGAAAACATCGCCGCCCGGTTGTTCCAGGAGGTCGCCGACTTTTCTGCAGATAGTGCCGGAGTCAGCCGCCCTGCATTTTCTCCCATAGAAACCAAAACGCTGAAATATCTGGAAGATTATGCAATCTCCCAGGGATTGGCCGTTCGCTATGATGCCGGGCAGAATGCCGTATTCTCGCTGCCAGATGACGCTGATGCCCGCAAATATCTGCTGATCGGCTCCCATGTCGACAGTGTGCCCAATGGCGGCAATTTTGATGGTCTGGCTGGCGTCGTGGCCGGTTTGCTGTGTCTCGCGCGTGCCAGACATTCGGGCATTCGCTTTGCAAAACCCGTCAAGGTTATTGCCATGCGCGCAGAGGAAAGCGCCTGGTTCGGGCCATGCTACATTGCCTCAAAGGCTTTGCTTGGGAAGCTGGATGACGATGAATTGCAGTCGGTTCACAAAGGAGATGGACGCAGCCTCAGTGCTCATATGTCGGATATCGGCATCAATATGAACCGGGTGCATCAGCACCTGCCGCTGATCGATCCATCCAGTGTTGAAGCCTATATCGAACTCCACATTGAGCAGGGACCGCTCCTGATCGAGAAAAACATGCCAGCCGCTGTCGTCTCCGGCATCAGGGGAAACATCAGGCACAAGAAAATCAGATGTGTTGGAGAAGCTGGCCATTCCGGCGCTGTCCCCCGGGCCTACCGGAAAGATCCGGTGCTGGCGATGGCAGACCTTTTGACGCGTCTGGACGAGAGCTGGCTGACCATTTTGCAAAAGGGGGAAGATCTGGTTCTGACGGTCGGCATGGTGGCAACCGATCCGGTGCGACATGCTTTGACGCGCATACCTGATCTTGTGGATTTCAGCCTTGATCTTCGAAGCCAGAGCGCGGAAGCACTTGATGATGTGCGCACATTGCTGATGCAGGAAATCAGATCAGTCGAGCGGGAGCGCGGCGTGACATTTGAACTGGATAAAGAGCTTCACACCGCACCGGCACTTTGCGATAAGCAGATGGTGGAAGGCCTGTCCGCGTCAATGGCGGATATAAGGCAAGAGCCTTTTACAATGCCGTCCGGTGGTGGGCATGACGCCGCTGTCTTCGCCAATGCGGGCATTCCGTCGGCTATGGTTTTTGTACGCAACAGAAATGGATCCCATAATCCGGATGAGGCCATGGAAATTCCTGACCTTGTTGCCGGAACGGATATCATCTTCAATTATCTCACAGAGGTGGTTCAGTGACGTCTTCTCAATTCACAATTCGGCAACCGGATGACTGGCATCTGCATTTGCGCGATGATTCCTTGCTCGAAGCCGTTATCGGTCATTCAAGCGCCTGGGCGGCACGCGCCATCATCATGCCCAATCTGGTCCCGCCGGTTGTCACAACAGCTCAGGCGCAAGCCTATAAGAGCCGGATTGAAGCCGCCCTCCCCTCTGGCGATAATTTCACGCCCTTGATGACACTCTATCTGACCGAGCAGACCGAGATTGATGATTTGCATGCAGGCGCTGAATCCGGACTGATACAGGCGGTAAAACTGTATCCGGCGGGTGCGACCACGAATTCCGACAGCGGCGTTCGCAGCTTTGAAAATGTCATGCCCATTCTGGAGCATATGGCGAAAATCAATCTTCCGCTCTTGGTCCATGGTGAAGTGACCGATGCCGATGTGGATATTTTTGACCGCGAAGCCATGTTCATCGAGCGCGTCCTTGATCCTATTCGCAAACGTATTCCCGAACTGCGCGTTGTCATGGAGCATGTCACCACATCTGACGGCATAGACTACGTGTCTGCGGGCGGTGAGAACATCGCGGCCACAATCACAACGCACCATCTGATCATCAACCGGAATGCCTATTTGGCGGGTGGCATACGGCCGCATTATTATTGCCTGCCTGTTGCCAAGCGGGAAAGTCACCGTCTGGCCCTGCGAACGGCAGCCACGTCCGGAAATCCGAAATTTTTCCTGGGCACCGATTCGGCACCACATTTTGATGGTGCGAAGGAAACGGCCTGTGGCTGCGCCGGAATTTACACGTCAATCAACACATTGAACTGTCTGGCTCATGTTTTTGAAGATGACGGGGCACTGGACCAGATGGAGGCCTTCACATCGCTGAACGGCCCCGCCTTCTATGGTTTAAAGCCAAACGACAAAAAGCTGAAATTCACCAAAATGGATGAGCCAATTGCCTTTCCATCAAAGATTCCGGTTCAAAACGACCACATAACCGTTTTTGATCCGGGCTTTGCATTGTTTTGGAACCACGAAGCGATTAACGGTGGGGAGATTTGACCTGATTTGATCTTCCAAAGGATAGCACGATGAGCACCAGCATTTTCCCAGACCGTAAACTGATGGCAGAAATGACTGCCAGAATGCTGTTGGAGATTGATGCTGTCCATTTCCGGACAGACAAGCCCTTCATGTTCACATCCGGTCTTGCCAGCCCAGTCTATATCGATTGCCGGAAGCTGATTTCCTATCCCCGCATTCGCAACACGCTGATGGATTTTGCTGCCGGTGTGGTGATGCGCGACATCGGGTTTGAACAGATTGACAGTGTGACTGGCGGTGAAACTGCTGGCATCCCCTTTGCAGCCTGGCTGGCTGAAAAACTGAATCTACCGATGCATTACGTCCGCAAGAAACCCAAGGGGTTTGGCCGCGATGCACAAATCGAAGGTAACTCGATTGACGGCAAGAGGGTTCTGCTGGTGGAAGACCTGACAACTGATGGCGGCAGCAAGATCAAATTCTGCGAGGCCATCCGGCATGCTGGCGGAGAAATTTCCGATACGGTCGTTGTGTTCTACTACGACATTTTTCCTGAAGCGCGGGAGAATCTCGAAAAGATTGGCTTGAAGCTGCACTACCTCGCCACCTGGCGCGATGTTCTGGATGTCTGCAAGACCCAAAAATATTTTGATCCGGAAACTTTGAAACAAGTTGAGAGTTTTCTGGACGATCCCCTGACTTGGTCTGGTGCCAATGGCGGTGCCACCGAAATTTCCGGCTTGAGTAAAAAGGAATGATTCCATGCGTATGACTGAGCTTCTGAAAATCATTGAAGACAATGGCAAAGGTGTGCGTGCCTATTCGGAATGTGGCCAAGCAGCGCGCGAATGCATCAAAACCCAGCCGAACCAGGCTGTTTCCTACTATCTGCTCAGCATAGCGGCAGACAGGTTTGTCGACACCTATGATGATCAGCCCCTGCTCAGCCAGGGTGCTGAAGATGTCTTCCAGAGTTTCAAGAGCTATGTGGACCAACTGGCTGCCACCGAGCAGGAAAGCGATGCTGCAAAAAAGCTTCAGGTCCTGAACCAGGTTGCCACTGAAATCGCAGAAGACAAATTTCTGCGACCCGCTGAGTAGATAAATTCGGTAACCGGCGGATTGTGTCCTGATCTGTCAGAAAAGGGCGCGGTCTGGAAAGCGCTCAACAGATGCCGGGTGAATATCCGGCAAGTCGGCTAACGCTGTGGGTGGCTTGTTCTAAATCACCGAAGGCCTGATTTTCCCGCTCGCTGGACATCGGTACAGCCCACTTGTGGTGTAAATACCACCACATGAACTGCGCCTTGCCTGTACACGTGCAAATTCGGTCAACCAATTCCGTATAAACAGGAATTGTTTCAGGACCTGTCTTCAGGCAGCAACCTGCCCCCCTTCAGATCAATCGTGCAGCAAGCGACGATGGTCGCATGCGAGCAACATTGCACCACTCCTCAAATCTGTTCTTCTGCTCCCTGACGAAGCTCATGGATCCGCTCGACGTGCCATCTCGCCTCGCTCATTCCGGCCAGTTACGCGGGCGCTCTCTCCCTGTGGCAGTCGCAAATTTCACTGATCAGGTGGCAAAAGCACTAACCGCACGGTTTCCTTATCGACCACGGGATCCGATTGCAAAATCGATTTACAAGTGAAATCGTTTCATATATGAAACATTTAGAGCTTCAAAATTAATGAGGCCTTTGGGGAGGGACTGCAAATATGCAGATCCAGGAGGAACGGCTCAGCGACACTTCGTTGGGCAGCAGCAAAATTGCATTGGAACTGAAAGGCATCGGCAAGTCATTTGCCGATATCTCGGTTCTGCGCAACGTGGACCTGATGATCAATGGTGGAGAAATCCACACATTGATGGGCGAAAATGGCGCGGGGAAATCCACCCTGGTCAAAATCATCAGCGGCGTGAATTCTCCCAGCACGGGTTCCATGACAATTGATGGCGTCCCTGTGCGTTTTGAAACACCCCGCGATGCTGAGCATCAGGGCATTGCCATCATGCATCAGGAACTCAGTCTCATTCCCGAAATGACAGTCGCGGAAAATGTCATGCTGGGGCATGAGCCTCTGATTGGTGGCCTGATCGTGAATCGTGCCCGCATGCGGGAAAAAGCCAGAGAAGCACTGGCGCGATTTGGATTCACCATCGACATCGACACGCCGGTCAAACAATTGCGGGTCGGAGAACAGCAACTGATAGAAATTGCACGCGCCCTGTTGATGGATGCGCGTCTGCTAATCATGGATGAACCAACCTCTGCCCTCTCCCAGACCGAGGCTGACATCTTGATGGAAGTGATCCGCGATCTGGCCCTGAATGGTGTTGCGGTCTTGTATATTTCGCATCGCATGGATGAGGTGTTTGAAATTTCCGACCGAATTACAGTTCTGCGGGATGGCGATTTTTTAGGAACCGTACTGGCAAGCGATACAACGCCGACAGATGTCATTGAACTGATGGTTGGTCGCAGAATTGAAGTTGTGCGCATTGAGCGCAAGACAAAGCCGTCGCAAACCAAAATTCTGGAAGTCGAAAACCTGTGCGTTTCCGCTGCGGGGCGCCCTCTTTTGGATGACGTCTCCTTCACCTTGCACAAGGGCGAAATACTGGGTGTGGGCGGTCTGTTGGGCGCAGGTCGCACAGAACTTCTGGAAACCTTGTTTGGTGCCAGAGACGGCAATCATTCCGGCAGGATGGTGCTGGAAGGTGAAGAAGTTGAGTTGCGCAGTCCGGTCGATGCCGTCGATCATGGCATTGCGCTCATCACCGAAGATCGCAAGGCAACCGGCCTGATCCTCAACCACAGCATTGCAGACAATGTGATTTTGCCACTTCTACCCCGCACGACCAGATTTGGCCTGCGCTCAGAGCAGCGCAAGCAGGATGAAGCCTTGGCGGTGATTGAAAAACTCAGTGTGACGGCGCGCGGCCCTGACCACCCTGTCGGGCAATTGAGTGGTGGCAATCAGCAGAAAATCGTATTGGGAAAATGGCTCGCCACGTCGCCCAGAATCCTGCTTCTGGATGAACCGACCAGGGGTATCGACATTGGTGCCAAGGATGAAATCTATACCCTGATCGGCAAACTTGCTGACGATGGTATTTCGATCATTCTCGCCAGTTCGGAGATTCCAGAGTTTTTGGCGGTTTGTGACCGGGTCATGGTGCTTTGCGAGGGCCGGGTCACCGGAACTCTGGAAGGTGACGAGATGAGCTATGACGGCATCAAGCATCTGGCGATGCAATTTTCATAAACAGACAGACTTAGAGCCTTTCACCATTATACGGAAACGGCTCTAGATGGACCACACAGGAAAATTAAAATGAAAGCGAAGTCCCTGGCAACGCCGCAAGGTATGACCGGAAAACCGGCTACTGCTATCCTGCTGTCTCTGGTCGCTAAGACAAAACTGTATTGGGGGCTGGCGGCGCTGATTGTGTTTGGCGTTCTGACGTCGCCTCTGTCCTCCAAAGGCAATAATATTTTCCTCTCGATCGGCAATCTCACCGATGTATTGAGGCAGGTTTCCGTCACCGGAATCGTCGCCGTTGGCATGACATTAGTGATCTTTATTGCCGGAATTGATCTGTCTGTCGGGTCGATCCTGGCATTGGGGACAGTCATTTGTGCGATGTTGCTGACTCAGGAAGGCTGGACCGCGGCGAGTTATTTTGGTGTTCCGGCCACAGGCGCGGTGCTGTTCATTATTGTATTCGGAACAGTCGCCTTCATTCGCAACAATCTTTCCGCTCGGAAGACCGCCACCAACCCGCAAAAAGGCTTCCAGAAACATATTGTACCACTCGTTTTTGCCACCATTGTCGCAATGGCTGCGATGGTTTGGCTTGGCAGTCAGGTTCATGGCAAATTTGGTGTGCTGGCGGTGCTTCTGGCAGTTCCCTGTATTGGCGCCGTCATGGGTGGATTGAATGGTTCATTGATCGTACATGGCCGTTTACAGCCCTTTATCGTAACACTGGCCATGATGGTCGGCGCACTCGGGCTTGCCCGCGTGATCGCGGGGCAAGACACTGCCGTTTATCCTGTCTATACCGGCAGCAATGCAGCTGAATCATTCGAGGTGTTGCGCAGCCTGTTTCTCGGTGTGATTCCGGTACCGGGGCTGTTTTTTCTCGGCGTCTTCGTGATTGCCTATCTGACCGCCCGATTTACTACCTATGGCAGTTATCTACTGGCCATTGGCGGCAATGAAGAGGCCGCCCGCCTTGCGGGCATCAATGTCAATCGCGCCAAGATCACGACCTATGCGATCGCCGGTGCTTTATCGGCATTTGCGGGCATTCTCTATGTGGCTCAATTCCGTCAGGGCAAGCCGGATGCCGGTATGGGTCTGGAACTGGACGCGATTGCGGCGGTTGTCATTGGCGGCACCAGTCTTATGGGCGGCCGTGGTTCCATTATCGGCACACTTGTGGGGGTGCTGATATTCGGCTTCCTCAGCAATATTTTGCAGCTCAACAATATCGACAGCAATTCCCAGCTCATCCTGAAAGGCATGATCATCATCGTTGCGGTGCTCATTCAGGAGGGTCGGCTGGAACAGGTCTCTTTGGTCGTCAGGCAAATGCTCAGACCAAAAAGAAATCTCTAACCCCGAAAATCTTGGAGGATCACAGGGTTAGAGATATCGCAAAGGGGCACATTGGGTGCCTCCTCAGGACAAGGGAGAATATTATGAACAGAAGGTCTTTTAGCAAGTGGCTTTTGGCTTTCACCTCAACCACCCTTCTGGTTACCGCCGGGGGAACAGGTGCTCTACAGGCAGCGGACAAATATGTCATCGGCTTTTCACAGGTTACCACAGTCGAACCTTGGCGGGTTCAGTTCAACAAGGATTTGCGGGCAGAAGCTGCTCTGCATGACAATGTTGAATTGATCATTTCTGATGCCAACGACCGCACCGAAAAGCAGGTTGCGGATGTTGAAAACTTTATCCGCCAGGAAGTGGATGCGCTTCTGATTTCACCAAAGGAAGCAGCGGGCCTCACAGGCGTCGTCGAGCAAGCCACAGATGCCGGTATTCCGGTCTTTGTTCTTGACCGTAACGTCGAGACCGACAAATTCGTTCAGTGGGTTGGCGGAAACAACGCCCTGATCGGTGTTGCTGCTGGCAAGTTTGCCCTCGAAGCGTTGGGCGGCAAAGGCAATGCAAAAGGAAAAATTGTCGAGATCTGGGGTGGTCTTGGCATCACAGCAACGTTTGAACGTTCCGAAGGCTTCCATGATGCCTTTGAAGGTGAAGATGGTGTTGAATTCCTGCTGGACCAACAATCCGGCGACTGGAAGCAGGATCAGGCATATGACATCATGTCGACTGCCCTGCGCAATTTCGAAGACATCACCATGGTCTATGGGCACAATGATCCAATGGCCTATGGGGCATATCTGGCCGCCAAGGATGCCGGACGTGAAAAGGATATCATCTTCATCGGCGTGGATGGTCTTCCTGATGAAGGCGTGATGTGGGTTCATAAAGGTGAATTGTCTGCTACCTTCCTGTATCCAACACCTGGTGCGGAAGGCCTGCGTCAGGCTTTGAAATATCTTGCTGGCGAAAAAGTTGAAAAATCCATTGTTCTGGATACAGAGGCAATAACCTCTGAAAACGCTGAAGAAATCCTCAAACGCAATGGATTGCTTTAAGAAGTAACCGGATAAAAACAGAATTGTGACTATTCTGTTTAATCACGATGTGCGGAGGCAGCATTGCTGCCCCCGCCTTTTTTTCAAGGCCTGTACGGGCTGCCCCCGAACAGGCATTCTGTTCAAGCAAAAGAGCAACTCTCACTGTGTCTGACCAGCAATCCAAATTGCAGAAATACTCGGCCCCGGCGCTGGAAAAGGGTCTGGATATCATCGAGTTTCTTTCGCTCACGGATTCGGCCCCTTCCCTGTCTCAACTGGCAGCTGGCATTGGGCGCTCCAAGAGTGAAATCTTCCGCATGATGATTGTGCTGGAGGAACGCGGTTACATACGCCGCGCGCAGGGTGATCAATTCGTTCTATCCGATCGTCTCAGCATTCTGGGCGCTGAACGCCCGCTCAACAACAAGCTTGCAGATCTCGCGACGCCCGTCCTGCTGGAGCTATCAGACAAGACCCGCTATTCGTGCCACCTTTCTGTTCTGAAAGGGAAGAATTCCATTGTTGTGGCCCATGCCACTCTTGCAACCAGCTACGGATTATCTGTTCAAATCGGCCACACGTCCCCGGTCATGAATACTTCGGCAGGTGCCTGTTTTCTTGCATTTCTGCCAATGAAAGACCGTCTCAAATTCATATCCTATTTCGGCGACCCGGATTATCGCAACCGTACGGAGTTTGCTGAAGAAATCGACAGATGCCAGTCAGACCATCTGGCTTCCATGGCAAGTCTGGAATCCGATTCAATCTGTGAATTGTCGTCCCCTGTGCTGCATGCATCGCAAAGAGGCACGGTCGCAGTGATGACGATCCCCTATATGAACACCGGCAAGTCGGAAGAAATTCGAGAGAATATTAGCCAGGAGCTTGTAGCTGCAACCCGTCTGTTGCGGGACAAGATCAGCATTACGATGCCAAATCTTGTTCTCCCACTCCCAGATCCTGCCGATTGATAGCCTTCCGGCTTGATTACGTAGGACATTTTTCAGAAAGGCATATTAGACTGTGCGGAACAGGTGTGTTTCCAAAATACACTGGTCTTTTGATGTGACTGCACTGGGGTAAGAAATTGTCGACGATCTTTATCTTGAACGGACCGAACCTGAATCTGCTGGGAAAACGCCAGCCTGAAATCTATGGCGATCAAATGCTTGCGGATGTCGAAGCTGATTGCCGGTCTGTCGCCTTAGAATTTGGGGTCGACATTCGGTTTCACCAGTCCAACCGTGAATATGAATTGATTGACTGGATCCACGAAGCGCGAGAGAGCGGCGCGGCGATTCTCATCAATGCAGGCGCGTTTACCCATACCAGCATCGCCATTCTGGACGCATTGAATACGTTTGATGGTCCGGTCATGGAGGTGCATATAAGCAATGTGTACAAGCGTGAAGCGTTTCGCCACCATTCCTACATTTCACAGCGAGCAGATGGTGTGATTGCCGGCATGGGCGTGCAAGGCTATCAATTGGCTTTGCGTCGAGCCATTGCCCTGCTGCAGGATGGCTCTATAGATGTGCGGGTCGGCTGACCTGTTTTTCGCGGAACCAGATTATCAGGCCAGCCAAAATAATGATTATCCCACCCGATAGCGTCCATTGGTCGGGCAGATGATCAAACAGCAGAAAACTGGCTGCTGTCAGATACAGAATGAACGTATAGCCAAACGGAGTCAGGGTGCTTGCAGGCGCAAAACGATGCGCAATTGTCAGCATCTGATGGCCGAGCCAGCCGAATATACCAATCACAAGCATGATGGCCCAATCCACTGAATTTGAAGGATTCTGCCAGACAAAAACAGCGAATGGCAGCAACGCGACAGTTCCCACAAATCCTGAATAGAATTGCAGCGTATCAACCGCCACAACGCCCGCCAGCTTTCGCGTCAAAATCGAATAGAGCGCGAAACAGAAAGCTGAAGACAGCGACAGGAATACGGCCCAGTGAAAACTGGCATCAAATGGGCGAATGGCGATCAAAATGCCAATGAACCCGATCATGATTGCGCTCCAGCGCCAGATCCCTACGCGCTCACCCAGTAACGGCCAGGATAGGGCACAGATAATGATCGGTGCAGAAAACAATATTGTCGATGTGAGAGTCAGCGGCAGATAGGCAACCGCGCTAAAATTCAAAATGGTCGAGCCCATCAATAAAAAGGCACGTAACAAGACCAGCAGCATCCGATCGCTTGAAAAACGACTGACACTGATACCGCCCTTTCCAATCATGAACAGCGAGATCAGGAAGTGGCCCAAATAACGCATGAATGACAATTGCAGGGCAGAAAGCCCTGCAAGAGCCAACCATTTGGCACTGACATCAATAAAAGCGAAAAACAGATAGGCGCCCAGCATCAACAAGATGCCATTCATCACCCGGTCTTCATTTGCCTTTATGGTCAGGCCCGGCATCGCGCGCCCCTGACTGTCTAACTTGAGCCATTCTCAGAATATTTCTGGGTCAGGAAATCCACCATCTCGCTGACCATCTTTTCGCCAAAGCCCGCTTCTACAGCACCCGACAGTGCCTCGCGAACAGATTTGGACATGATGGAATCCACATTCGCGTCAGATGCCATCTGACCGTAATAGCCGACATCCTTGTTGGCGTTCTTGATCGCAAACTCCAATGCATGCGGGTTACCATCAACCGCGTAGGCTTTGACAAAATCCATCATGCCGGAATGATTGGGGCCCGCTGACATGACGGCATAGACCTGTTCACGCGCAACGCCAGCCTTGTCAGCCATGGCAAAAGCTTCTGCCATCGCATTTGCAGTTGTCATGGCAAAGAAGTTGTTGATCAACTTGATCGTGTGACCGGACCCCAATGCGCCGAGATGGAAAACATTCTCGCCAAGATCTTTCAGAACGGTTTCGACGCTGTCATAGGCTGCCTTGTCGCCGGAGCACATGATGTTCAGCGCTCCATCAAATGCATGAGCGGGTGTACGTCCCAAAGGTGCATCCAGATAGAAACCGCCCTTGGCTGCAACAGCTTCGCCAATCGCGCGCGTTGAGCTTGGCAAGGATGTTCCAAAATCAATCACGATGTCCTTGGGACTCAAGCCGGCTATGACCCCGTCATCACCATACATGCGCGATTCCACCGATGCTGATGTGTCCATGCACAGCATGATGATGTCACTGCGCTCGGCAACTTCGCGTGCGGTTTTGACTTCAACTGCGCCGCGCGCAACGGCTTTTTCCACATTCTCGCGAGACCGGTTGGCAATGATCGTCAGCGGATAGGACAAATCAAGAAGGCGTTGGCACATGGCGGATCCCATAAGGCCAAGGCCAAGAAATCCGATGGTTGGTTTTGACATTTTGTTCCTCTTATCAAATACTTATTTGATTGCGTTGATAGAATGAGTCTACACAAATCTTGCCGAAGGCTGCCAATCACTTGTCATCGAACAGCTGCTGCGAGACGCCAGGTCTGTGTTGGCGGAGTAGCTTTCAGCCGATTGATGTTGCAGCTGTTCTACATGGTGGCACCGATTTGCCATGGTACGAATTCGTAGTCACCCAGACCTTGCGCTTCGGATTTCGATTGCTCTCCTGAAGCTACACGGAGCAGAAGTTCGTAAATCTCACGGCCCTTCTCTTCCAGAGAAACCCCATTCAGCAACATTTCACCGGCATTGACGTCCATATCCCCGAGCATGCGATCATACATTTGCGTGTTGGTCGCAACCTTGATGCAGGGAGATGGTTTTGACCCAAAGGCAGACCCCCTGCCCGTAGTGAACGCCACCAGATTGCAACCAGAGGCAATCTGACCGGTCACGGAGGCCGGGTCATAGCCAGGCGAATCCATGAAGGTGAAGCCTTTGGCCGTCACCGGTTCGGCATAGCGATACACGCCCATCAAAGGTGTTGTACCGCCCTTTGCTGCTGCACCCAGTGATTTTTCAAGAATGGTGGTCAGGCCGCCCTTCTTGTTTCCGGGGCTTGGATTGTTGTCCATGGAGCCCTTGTTGCGTTTGGTATAATCTTCCCACCAGCGCACAAGATTGATCAGTTTCTTGCCGGTCTTTTCATCAATGGCCCGGCGGGTCAAAAGATGTTCCGCACCATAAATTTCCGGTGTTTCAGCAAGAACGCCCGTTCCGCCCTGCGCGACCAGAAGATCGCAGGCATAGCCCAAAGCAGGGTTTGCGGTGATGCCTGACCAGGCATCCGATCCTCCGCATTGCAAGGCGACACACAATTCGGATGCAGGACAGGGTTCGCGCTGGAATTTATTGGCTTCCGGCAACATGGCACGCACTTTTTCAATGCCAATTTCGACGGTTTTCTGAAGACCGGCCACATCCTGAATGTTCATGGCATGGAACAAGGGGCCGCTTTGGATGCCCATGGCTTCCAACAGCCAGTCGATCTGGTTTATCTCGCAACCAAGACCAACCATCAGCACCCCGGCGTGGTTGGGATGGCGCGCGTAACCCCACATGACCCGCTGCAGGGCATCAAAGCCTTCGCCGTCACCTGCCATGCCACATCCGGTTCCATGGACGAAGGCCACAACGCCATCAACATTCGGATAAGCTGACAATTCTTCCGGTCCAAAGGCCTGCGCGATCCGACGCGCTGCGGTTGCGGAGCAATTTACTGATGTCAGAATGGCGATATAGTTTCTGGTGCCGACTTTACCATTGGCCCGCTTATAGCCCATGAAAGTATCCCGCGCGCTTCCAGGCACTGGCTCCACTGGCCGAAGATCAGTCGAGAATTCATACTCGGTCTGGGTGTTGCGGAACTCTACATTCTGAGTGTGCACATGGGCACCTGCCGGAATGTCCTGTGACGCGTAGCCAATGATCTGATTGTATTTGCGAACCGCTTCACCGACCTTGATCGGAACCACAGCAACCTTGTGGCCACGCGGCACAAGCGACAGGGTTTGTGTATTTTCGATCTGGTGACCAACTTCAGTCGGTTTGGTAACCGTGACCACATTATCTGCAACGTCGAGGCGGATGAAATCCGACATAGTAGAGGTTCCTTTAGGCACGATGGAGCGCGTCAGGCGCACCGAGTTTCATTTTATTCTGGATTTGCTGCGCTGACGAAGCGCGAGCAGGTTCCCTGGTTTGGACTTTTCTGCCGGTGCCGGGTCCAGTTTCAGGCGGGCCGTGATGGCGGGCATTGAAAACAGATCAGCTTGGCCAGCAGACTGGCATACCAGTTTTATTCCACTGAACCGCAAAAGGCTATCGCAAAGATTTGTCTTGATCGCAAGAAAGGCGTGAACGCAGTCAATGGCGCAACCAGCCTCCAAAAGCCTTCGGTGCGCGCTAGGCCTGAGGTTGTTCCTCTTCGATATATATTTTGATGATTTGATCAAAACTGGTTTCTGCAGTGAACCCAAGTGCCAGAGCACGTTCCGGCGCAAAATCCCGGGCCCAGTTTGCCACGATGCTCATGATCAATTCATTCGGTTCCCGCCGGATCAGTTTGATGACATCTGAACCAGCCACCGCGCGCAATGCCTCGATTTGCTCCGCCACGGTGCAGGAAACACCTGGCATGTTCAACGCGCGCCGCGCGCCCAGAGTGGTCAAATCCATATTGGCAGCATGGATCAGAAATCCGACCGCAGAACGTGGCGATGCATGCCAATGACGCACGCTGTCCGGCACCGGCAGAATTGCTTCCTGCCCGTTCAGTGGTTCGCGAATGATTCCAGAGAAGAAAGACGAGGCTGCAAGATTCGGCTTGCCCGGGCGCACACAGATGGTTGGCAGACGAATGGACATGCCGTCGATATAGCCCTTTCGGCTGTAATCATTTATCAGCAATTCCGTCATGGCTTTCTGAGCACCATAAGAGGTTTGGGGAGCCGTCAGAAAATCATCAGTGATCTTGTCCGGAAAAGGAGCACCGAAAACAGCAATGGACGAAGTGAAAACAAGTTTTGGGCAATAGGTTTGCGCGCTCTTCTCATATTCGTCGCGCAGCGCCTCCAGCAACCACCAGGTGCCACGGGCATTGATATCCCATCCCTTATTGAAATTCTGCTCTGCTTCACCGGAGACGATGGCCGCAAGATGGAAAATGACATCCGGCTTCAAGCCAGCCAGTTTTTTGGCCTCAGCAGGGTCCGCAAGATTGCCGACCAGTCCTGTTACAGGAAAGTCCGCCTGGGGTTTTGCAGCCGTGACAACATCATGGAGAATCAGTTCGCTGATCGAACCGGCGGTCAAACCATCTGCAACCAGATTTCTAACGAGTCTTTGGCCAACCATTCCGGCGCCACCCAATATCAAAACTTTCAAACTATCGCTCCACTGTTGTTTTTCGATGCCACAGGTTCATTTACTGAGGCTTTGCGGAAGTCGCCGCACAATCCCCGCAAGTGCCACGCAGCTCCACGATGGACTGCTTCAGGGAAAACCGGTAATCAACAGCCACCTCTTTCAGATTTGAGGCAAGCCGTTCATCGGCGACTTCGTTGACAAGACCACAATCATCACAGATTGCAAACGCCACTGTTGAATGATCCGAGCAACTGGGATGGCTGCACGCCACAAATGCATTGAGCGATTCCAGCCGGTGGACCAGGCCAAGATCAATCAATTTCTCCAGAGCCCTGTATATCTGCAATGGCGCGCGCAACCCGTCTGCACGCAACCTGTCCAATAGCGTATAGGCGCTTTGGGGTCCCTCAGTTCCAGTGAGAGCTCCAAACACCAGTTCCTGATTCTTGGTCAGGCGCTTGTCCATTGATCTGATCTGATTCATTTCGGCAACCCTTCCTTTGTTTTAGAGCGATTTGTGAACCGGCCCGCAGCTGATGACAGGCTGACCAAAAACAAAACCAGTGCAGCGACCACAATCGAGGGCCCGGATGGGGTATCCCACTTCAACGAGCCGGACAGACCACCAATCACGGCGATTGCACCGACTAGGGCAGACAGAACTGCCATCTGTTCAGGACCTGACGAAAACCTGCGCGCCGTTGCCGCCGGGACAATCAACAAGGCCGTAATTAATAACACACCGACAATTTTCATGGCTATCGCGATGACCATGGCCATCAGGAGCATGAAGATGACATTTGCAGAGTCAGGGCGCATCCCTTCTGCTTCTGCCAGTTCCGGACTGACAGTTGCAGCGAACAGGCGACGCCATATCAAGAACAGGACCAACAGCACCGCCGCGCCACCGCCATAAATGGTCGCGATGTCGACCTTGGAAACAGAAAGAATATCTCCAAACAACAGGCCCATCAAATCAAAGCGCACCGACCCCATAAAGGCGAGAACGACAAGTCCAAGCGCCAGTGCCGAATGCGACAGAAGTCCCAGCAATGCGTCTGATGACAGGCTGGCTCTTTTTTGAAGCAACAACAACAGTACCGCTACGGTGGCTGATACGAGGAACACGGTTACAGTGACATTGACCTCCAGCAAAAATGCCAAAGCCACGCCCAGCAGAGCGGCATGTGCCAGCGTGTCGCCGAAATAGGACAAACGCCGCCACACAATGAAGCAGCCCAAGGGCCCTGCGATCAGAGCCACACCAACACCAGCGATCAGGGCGCGCACGAAAAAATCATCTAACATGTGACGCAGCCTCCGATGTCTTGTGCTGATCCGCCTGTTGGCTGTGATCACCATCATCAGAATGACAATTCTCCGTCACCGTCCCGTCAGCATGTCTGACAGTGCCATCCGGCAGATGGGTGTGATCATGGTGATGCTGATAGACAGCCAGACCGGATGAGGCGCGGGCGCCAAACAGCTTCAAATATTCTGGGCTTTCCGCGACGGCGCTGGGTGTGCCCTTGCAACAGACATGACCGTTCAGACAGATGACCTGATCTGTCGCTGCCATCACCACATGCAAATCATGGGAAATCAGCAAGATGCCACAACCCAATTCATCGCGAATATCGGAGATCAGTTCATAGAGCGCCAGTTCGCCGGAAAAATCGACTCCCTGGACCGGTTCGTCCAACACCAGCAAATCCGGCTTGCGGGCAATTGCGCGGGCAAGCATTGCCCGTTGGAATTCCCCCCCGGACAGATGACGCACTACTGAAGCGGCCAGATGGGCGATACCGGTGCGGTCCAGAGCCTGCACGAGGTCAACTTCAGTGAGACGCGTTGTCAATGTCATCATCCGGTGCACAGTGAGCGGCAACGTCCAGTCGATTGAGAGCTTCTGCGGCACATACCCGACACATAGCTTTTCCAGCCGGGTTACCTTGCCCTCATCCGGTTTCTGCAGGCCGAGAACCATTTTGGCAGTCGTTGACTTGCCCGAGCCGTTTGGCCCGATCAAGGTCACGATTTCGCCGCGTTGAATGTCAAATTCAATGCCACGTACCAACCATTTGCCATCACGATACACGCCGGCATTGCTGAGAGAAACGATCGGATTTTGCAAGGTTGTCATCAGGATGGGGACTCAATTGACAGGACACCGGAGAAGCGCAGCCGGTTCTCCTCACACCATATGTGTAATAACATTACGCACGCAAGTGCATATGGTGCCCTGTCAGCAAATGAGTTTCCTAGACTTGTTTCCACGGCCCGTGGAAACTGCCTTCTGAATCCAGCCGCTCAAAGGAATGAGCACCGAAGAAATCACGCTGGCCCTGGATCATGTTGGCGGTTGAGCGACCTGTGCGCATCATGTCGAAATAGGATAATGCGTTGCTGAGCGCGGGAACCGGCAAGCCATGCAGGGCGGCCGCTGAAACGACTCGCCTCAAGCTGCCTTCAGTCTCAGCCAGTTTCTGTGAGAAGTAAGGCGCAAACATCAGGTTCTGATCTGCATTTTCCGTCAGAGCGTCGGCCATATCATTCAGCATGGTAGAGCGGATGATGCAGCCTTCACGCCAGACACGAGCGACATCCGGCAATGGCAGTGACCAGTCAAAATTTTCTGACGCAGTGCGCAGCAACTGAAAGCCCTGCGCATAGCAGACGATCTTGCCGGCGATCAGCGCCATTTCCAGAGATTCGGTGGACAGTGCTTCGGTGCTCAGGCTTTTTGGCGCTGCGCCAAAGATGGCTTCACCGGCTTTGCGCTCTTCCAGTCTTGACGACAGGTTACGTGCGGCGACCGCAGCATCAATGGCCGTGATGGGGGCGCCCAGATGCTGCGCCTCAATAACTGTCCAGCGTCCGGTGCCTTTTTGTCCGGCCTTGTCGAGGATGATATCCAGAAGTGGCCCGCCTGATTTGTCATCATGTGATTTGGCAACGGCAGCAGATATCTCGATCAGGTAGGATTTCAGTGTGCCTGCATTCCAGGTGTCAAACACACCGCCAATTTTCGCGGCGTCCATTCCGAAACCATCGCGCATGATGCCATAGACCTCGGCAATCATCTGCATGTCGGCATATTCAATGCCGTTGTGAACTGCCTTCACGAAATGACCGGCACCGCCTTCGCCCATCCAGGTGGCGCAGGGTATGCCTTCATATTTTGCAGAAATCGCTTCCAGAATATGCGCAACGCGATCCCAGGCCGGTTTTGGTCCACCGCCCATAATAGAGGGGCCGTGGCGCGCACCTTCTTCTCCGCCGGACACGCCAATTCCAATAAAGGGTACGCCCGCCTTCTTGGCATCTGCAGCGCGTCGGTTGGTGTCATGGAAATTGGCATTGCCTGCATCAATGATCAGATCATTGCTGTCCAGCAAGGGGCGCAAAGCTGCAATTTGCTGGTCTACGGCATCACCAGCTGGAACCATCAGGATGATGGCGCGCGGTACCTTTATGGCTGCAACGAATTGCTCAAGTGTTTCAGTGGGTACAACGCGTGCTGCGAGATCACCCGCATTGGCATAGAATTCATCGGTCTTTGACGTGGTGCGATTGAATACGGCGATCGGGAAACCCTTCTCGGCGATGTTCAGGGCAAGACTGGCCCCCATTGTTCCCAAGCCAATCAGGCCGATTTCTGCGCTATTTGAATCACTTGTGGTCATATGTGTCTCTAACTGGTTTAACTACGAACTCGATCAGGCTGGAGCAGTCTTGTATATCAGTTCCGGTGATTGCTCAATCGGGCTGACTTCAATTCATATGCCAACGACCATTGTGGCAAAAACCACAGAAGCTATCCTGCATTGGCATCAGATATTTCTGCTTCCACACAGTCGATAATTTCAAATTGATGAGTTGAAAACAGTTTCTAAAAACCCAGTTTTTTCGGATTCTCACTGACGGAAACCAGAAGGTCTTTCAGATCGTCCTCCATGACCCGCTTCGCAGCGCCCTTGGCGGAAAACCATTTCCGTTTGCGCTCATTGCGCTCCGGCCAACGGCGCAGCAGCTTTGTTACTTTCATAGGGTAAAGAACCACTTCGCAAGGAATATCTGCACCATCTTCAATGCGCTTCAGATAGTGGTAGACACCAATCGGTTGCTTCGAGATTTTCCCGAGGACGCCCGCCTCTTCCAAAGCTTCCTGTTCAGCAGCCTGACGTAGATTTTTGCCCTTCATCGGCCAGCCTTTCGGCAGCACCCAGCGCCCCGTATCGCGTGAGGTGATCATGAGAACGCGCCAGTCTCCACTGTCTGATAATCGAACCGGGAGGGCGGCCATCTGTGTCTGGGTGCCATCAGGCATTTTCTTTGAATTCCTTTGGTTATTAGGGTGTACAGCGATTCTGTGACAAAATAAATTCCACCGTCATCAGACTGACGTGGTCTGTTGATACGGCTGAAAAATGCTTCGCGTGAAATGTATTTTGGCATCGCCAAAGACGACTCGCTGATTGCAAAGAATTACTTATCCGACTAATGAACTATTAGCAAAAAAGAAAACGAAGGAGAACGGGATGAATTTAAGTAAGCGACTGATGGGTAGCTGTGCTGCTCTGGTAGGAACTGTTGCTCTGATGTTGGGTGGAGTTCCAACATCCTTTGCAGCTTCTCATGTGGAAGACTGCCCGCGCGGCACGCTGGATGAGCGTTATTGCGACCGTGACGGAGATCTTCTGGCCGACACACCAACAGATGAGTCACAACTTGCAGATCCGGATACTCTGATTTTTGCCTATACTCCGGTAGAAGACCCTGCGGTTTATAAAGAGGCATGGGCAGATTTTCTGACGCATCTTGAAGCTGTTACAGGAAAGAAAACACTCTTCTTCCCAGTCCAGTCCAATGCTGCACAAATCGAAGCCATGCGCTCCGGACGTCTGCACATCGCTGGTTTCAATACGGGTTCAAACCCACTTGCGGTCAATTGTGCCGGTTTCAATCCTTTCACCATCATGGCGTCTCTGGACGGCAATTTTGGCTATGAAATGGAAATCATCACCTATCCAGGGTCCGGCATCGAAAAAGTCGAGGACATCAAGGGCAAGCAGCTTGCCTTCACTGCGCCGACTTCAAATTCCGGTTTCAAAGCGCCGAGTGCGATTCTGAAAGCGGATTTCAACCTGGAAGCCGATCGCGATTTTGAACCGGCCTTTTCCGGCAAGCACGATAATTCCATCCTTGGTGTGGCCAATAAGGATTATCCGGCTGCTTCCATTGCAAATTCGGTTCTGAAACGGATGATCAGCCGTGATGTTGTGAAACCCGAGCAGATCATTTCGATCTACAAATCTCAGACGTTCCCGACAACCGGTTTTGGTGTTGCACACAATCTGAAACCTGAGTTGAGCGCTAAAATTCGGGAAGCATTTTTCACCTTTGACTGGGAAGGTTCCAGCCTCCAGAAAGAGTTCGAAAAATCCAATGAAGGCCAGTTCCTGGAAATGACCTACAAGGAATTCTGGGATGTTATTCGCAAGATCGACACAGCGAATGGCGTTTCCTACTCCTGCCAGTAGTTTTCAGAAGTAATCTGAACTGATAGGACGGGTGCGTGTTTGGAACCAAATACGCACCCGTTCATTTTGCCACAACGTGAGATTTTAATGCTCAAATTAGAAAAGCTGACCAAAGTCTACCCCACCGGCGACAAGGCGTTGACCGATGTGACTTTGGAAATTCCCAGTGGCCAGGTGGTTGCACTGATCGGCCCATCCGGCGCGGGTAAATCAACCCTGATCCGCTGCATAAACCGGCTGGTGTCGCCGACTTCCGGCAAGGCAATTCTGGATGGTACGGACCTGACTGCTCTTGGTGCAGGCGGCTTGCGCCGTGAGCGCCGCAGGATGGGCATGATTTTCCAGGAATACGCGCTGGTTGAGCGGTTGACCGTCATGGAAAATGTCCTCTCCGGCCGCCTCGGCTATGTCGGATTCTGGCGCAGCTATTTTCGCAAATTCCCGCAAAAGGATGTGGATGAAGCCTTTCGCCTACTGGACCGGGTAGGCCTTTTGGCAATGGCCGACAAGCGCGCCGACGAATTATCCGGTGGCCAGCGACAACGCGTCGGCATTGCCCGGGCCTTGATACAGGACCCTGCCCTGTTGTTGGTGGACGAGCCTACCGCTTCGCTTGATCCAAAAACCTCGCGTCAGATCATGCGTTTGATTTGCGAGTTGTGTCAGGAACGCGACCTGGCGGCGATCATCAACATTCATGATGTCGCTTTGGCACAGATGTTTGTTCAACGTGTCATCGGTCTGCGTTTCGGTGTTGTTCAATTTGACGGGCCTCCTGAGGGTCTGACCCCTGAGGTGTTGACCACCATTTATGGTGAGGAAGACTGGAAGGAAACCATCCAGAAAGTGGATGAAGAAGACTTGCAAGACGACGCCTCATGAGCCGCTCATCCACCCTTCATGCAGATGCGCGACTGGAAGATCTGGTCGGCAGCAAATGGCAGAAACCGCCCTTCATCACATCGAGCTTACTGCGCTGGAGCCTGACCATTGGGGCCCTGGTTTACTTCGTGGTGGCGATCAGCTCACTGGATGTGAACTGGTCGCGTGTCAGCGAAGGCCTTGATCGCGGGCTTCAATTCTTTCTCGGTTTTGTCAATCCTGATTTCACTTCCCGTGCGGTGGATATCAAGGAAGGTCTCATTGAAAGCGTCGAGATGACGATCGCGTCCACAGTGGTCGGTATTTTCATTTCGATACCCATTGGCCTTGGAGCTGCCAGAAACATTGCCCCATTGCCAGTCTATCTGGTGTGCCGCAGCATAGTTGCTGTCTCGCGTGCGCTGAATGAGATCATTGTCGCGATTCTTCTGGTGGCCATTTTCGGTTTCGGCCCGCTCGCCGGGTTCCTGACTTTGAGCTTTGCAACGATTGGCTTTCTGGCCAAGCTGCTGGCAGAAGAAATTGAAGATATGGACAAGGTTCAGGCGGAAGCCGTGCGTGCGACTGGCTCAAGGTGGACGCAATGGATCAATTATGGCGTTCAACCCCAGATCATGCCGCGCCTCATCGGATTGTCGATCTATCGACTCGATATCAACTTTCGCGAATCTGCTGTCCTGGGACTGGTAGGTGCTGGCGGTATCGGAGCGACGCTCAACACCGCGTTTGACCGTTATGAGTTTGATACGGCTGCAGCCATCCTGTTAATCATCATCATCGTTGTCATGATGCTGGAATATCTATCCGGCATCATTCGCGCAAAGGTTCAATAATGCCAATTTCCTCCGATAAAAGCGGTTTGAAAGTCTGGCAACGGCGCGACCGCAACACCCAATTGCTGGTCTGGGCAGGCTGGCTGCTTGGGACCATGGTGTTCCTCTATTGCTGGCGTCAGATTTCCGATGCTACCGAATGGTTTTTTGTGTGGGATGCGCCACGTATCGCCGCCGATATCGGCGATCGCGCACTGCCCCCCCGCTGGGCCTATATCAATTCCCTGTGGGAGCCCATCTGGGACACATTGAACATTGCGACACTGGGAACGTTGTTTGCGCTTGTCCTGGCGGTGCCGGTTGCTTTTCTGGCGGCGCGTAACACGACACCCAATCGATATATCATCCGGCCAATCGCCTTGCTGATCATCGTCTCGTCACGGTCGATCAATTCCCTGATCTGGGCATTGCTGCTGGTGGCTGTTGTTGGGCCGGGTGTGTTTGCTGGCATGTTGGCAATCACCATCCGATCCATCGGATTTTGCGCCAAGTTGCTCTATGAAGCGATTGAAGAAATCGACCAGAGCCAGGTGGAAGCCATTACGGCCACCGGTGCCAGCCGCTGGCAGATCATGGCCTATGGCATTGTTCCACAAATAATGCCTGCCTTTGCCGGCATCTCGGTGTTCCGGTGGGACATCAATATTCGCGAATCGACCGTTCTTGGGCTGGTTGGCGCAGGTGGCATCGGCCTGCAATTGCAGGGGTCACTGAATACGCTGGCATGGCCGCAAGTCAGCCTCATCCTGCTGGTCATCCTGTTTGCAGTTCTCATCAGTGAATGGGTGTCTGCCAAGGTTCGCGGCGCAATTATCTGATATCAACATTTACACTCCTGAAGCACGCGCTTTAAAAGCGCGTGCTTGTTGTATTTTTCCGTAATTCCGGTAAATTACAGCAAATAATACATAAAAATGCATATGAATGCATTTTTTGGGAGAGACAAATGCAGGATATCCAGGCGGCGTTTTTGGCTGCCTTCAATCTGATCGTCAGTCTGGATGCCGATCTGTTTGATATCGTGGGATTGTCTCTGACCGTGACACTCAGCGCGGTGGGTATCTCCTGCCTGTTGGGTTTTCCCTTGGGGGCTTTGCTGGCCATTTCCCGGTTTCCCGGCCGGGGTATGATTGTGGTCTTCATCAGTTCACTGATGGGCTTGCCCCCCGTTGTGGTTGGACTGACGGTCTATCTGTTTCTGTCCAGTGCCGGGCCGCTTGGCAGCTGGCAATTGCTCTACACCCCCACTGCGATGATCATTGCCCAAAGCGTGCTTGTGACGCCCATCATCGCCGCCCTCACCCGGCAAATCATTGAAGATCTGAATGGCGAGTACAGTGAATTGCTGCGCTCCATGAGCGCCCGCCGACGTGACGTCCTGTCCACCTTGTTATGGGACGCGCGCTATTCACTCATTACTGCTGCACTGGCGGGCATGGGCCGGGCGCTGGCTGAAGTTGGCGCGGTGATGATCGTTGGCGGCAATATCAATCATGTGACCCGCGTCATGACCACCGCCATTGCACTTGAAACCTCCAAGGGCGAATTGGCGCTTGCTCTGGGTCTGGGTATCATTCTGGTTCTGCTGTCCATCTCCATAAATGCTGCGCTGATGTCGCTGCGCACAAGCATGGAGCGGTTTGCCTATGCCTGAAGCAGATATCGTCCAATTGCATGAAAGCGCTGAGCACAATCCAGCCAGGCTGATCGCCAAACTGGAAAATGTGGTGTTTGCACCGGGAGCCAGAAAGCTTGTTGATGGGCTGTCATTTACCCTGCGCAACAATGGCATCACCACATTGATGGGACCCAACGGCGCTGGCAAATCCCTTGCCATGCGCCTGCTGGCCAGGCTGTTGCTGCCGACCACCGGACATGTGCACGACTGCGGGATAGCCGCCCGTGATATTGCGCTTGTCTTCCAAAAACCGGTGATGTTGCGACGCTCTGTAACGGGAAATTTGACCCACGCGCTCAAATTGCATGGCGTCAGCCGCGCAGAGCGACCTGCGCGCCTGGGTGAATTGTTGCAGATGGCTGATTTGGAGCACCTTGCCAATTCGCCCGCCAGATTGCTGTCTGGTGGCGAGCAGCAACGCCTTGCTTTGGTGCGAGCGCTCGCTGCCGAGCCGAAATTGCTGCTGCTGGACGAGCCGACGGCGAGCCTCGACCCTCAGGCAACGCAAGCGATTGAAACGCTGATCCTGCAAGCCAGCAACCATGGAACGAAAATCGTGCTGGTAACCCATGATATCGGACAGGCCAAACGACTGGCTTGCGACGTTGTGTTTCTGCATCAGGGGTTTGCCCATGAGCATGCGCCTGCCGAGACCTTCTTTACAGAGCCGCAATCGCTGGAAGCGATGGCGTATCTGAAAGGTGAATTACTGATTTGAACACTTATCGGGAGACCTGAAATGAAAAGATATCTTTGTAAACTGACCGGGCTTTGCCTGCTAGCACAGACTGCATTGGTGGGACCAACACTGGCAGATGATTTCATCATCGTTCAGTCGACGACTTCGACCCAGAACTCCGGTCTTTACGAGGCGCTTCTACCCCAGTTTACCGAGATGTCCGGAATTGAAGTCCGCGTTGTCGCTGTTGGCACAGGACAGGCCATCAAGAATGCAACAAACTGCGATGGCGATGTGCTGCTGGTGCATGCAAAGCCATCTGAGGAAAAATTCATTGCTGCAGGATATGGCCTTACCCGCTCCGACGTCATGTATAATGATTTCGTGATTGTTGGTCCGAAATCTGACCCAGCCGGGATTGCAGGCAGCAATGATGTGGCGGCAGCGCTGCAAAAGATTGCTGACAGCGAAGCGGCTTTCGCCTCACGCGGTGATGACAGTGGCACCCACAAGAAAGAACTCAGCCTGTGGAGCAGTGCCGGTATTGACGGACCTGCGTCCAGTGGAAGCTGGTATCGTGAAACAGGTTCCGGCATGGGCGCTACGCTGAATGTCGGTGTGGGTATGGATGCCTATGTGATGACAGACCGCGCAACTTGGATCGCATTTGGCAACAAGGCAGACCACACAATCGTTGTGGAAGGCGATTCAGCGATGTTCAATCAATATGGCATCATCGATATCAATCCTGAGCATTGCCCGAATGTGAAAACCGATCTGGCCGGTCAGTTTATCGACTGGATCCTGTCCTCTGACGGCCAAACCGCCATTGCTGGCTACAAGCGCGACGGGCAGCAATTGTTTTTCCCGAACGCGAAGTAGAAACTCGATTTGGGGTGCGGAGCTTTCTTGAGCGATCAGAAGCTCCGCAAACTAAGCACCATTCCAGTGAATTTTGCCGTGGCCGGTCAAATCATACCCGCCAATTTCGGCGGCCTGCTGCTGAAAGTCAGCAGAGCGACAGAATTGCAGCAAGGCCTGCATGGGCGGTTCAAACCATGAGCGGCGATCAATCAGAAGATCGTAGCGTTCTGTTGCTATTGGCAAAAAACCCAAGTCAAATTGTCGGGCCAGGCCGGCGAGTCCGGGCGCAGCGTCAGCCTTGCCGGACACAACGGTCAGAGCTGCATCGGTTTCCGTGCGGGCGAAATCGGCGAGCAGATCGAAATCTGCTGGCTTGAGGCCTTTGGCGTTCAGCTCGTGCAGGAACAGACGACCTGCGCCTGATGCTGGTTGGCGTTGCGCAATGCGCTTGCCGTTCAATTCTGCCAGAGAGCCAATCGAGGCAAATTTTGCTGACAGAATGAGCCCCTGCTCGCGCTTTGCCCACTCCATCAAAACCATAGGCTCCTGAGAAAACCCCTCCCGTACGAAGGACAGGTTCCACTCTTGTCCGCTGTCTTCAATCAGATGAACACCGGCGGCCATGGCCTGGCCGGACTTCAGTTGATCCAGCCCATCCATACTGCCATCAAAGAATGTTGCAAGACCACACCGACTCTCACGGATTGCCCAATCGAGCAATGGATCATGACTGCCTGCAATGATATGCGGCAGGGTTTTGGTCTGTATCGGGCCAGCAGGTTTGGCACCACGCAGCCATGCATCGACCTCAGACTTGGGGAAGAGCAGTTTGCCGGTAATACGGCGGCAGGGAATTTCTCCGGCGCTGGCAAGATCATAGACCTTGCGCTCCTTCACGCGCAGAATATCGGCAAGTTCTTTGGTCGTGAGGAATTGAGGTTCAGTCATGCTGTATTCCGGGCAGAGGATGATGGCCTGTTGTGTTCAGCTGAATCTGTCCAATTAATCATCCAGCCGCACAGAATCACTGACGCCACTTGCTACGCCGGGAATTTCAACCCTTGGCAGCCCGTAATTGAACAGGATTGCAATTCCGGCAACCGCTACAATTGCACAAAGAAACGCACGCATGTTTCAAATTCCTCTCATCTATGGACTAGTCAGCCTCGACCTGATCGGTCTGGCTATTTGTATCGGCACCCAAGGCATCCGGATCAGTCGCTCTTTTCAGATACTCTATCAGATCGATCCGGTCCTGCGCATCGGTTATTCTCTGCATCGGCATTTTCGAGCCTGGGGTCAATGCGTCAGGTCCCACGTCAAATAACGCATTGATGGTGTCGTCGTTCCAGATGAGATCATTGCCGGTCAATGCGGGGGAATAAGTGTAACCATTTACGGTTCCGGCAGGACGGCCGAATACGCCACCAAGAGGCGGACCGGCCTGTCGGGTCACTTCAGATCCAAGACTGTGGCATATGGAGCATTTGCGTACGAATTGCCGTTCGCCGTTGTCCATTTCACCCGGTGGGCGGTGAAACGGCTGCTGTTCAGCGCCTTGGGCGGGCACGCGGCCCTCTTCCGGCCAGATGACCACAGCTTCATCCAGTCCTCCGGACAGCAAACGGCCATCCTCTGCATAAGCCAAAGCCCAGACCGGACCCGATTTCGTGGCGCGAAAGTCTCGGGCGACAGACCAGCTCTGTGTATCGAGTACCATTATGTAACCATCCCCGTCACCCACAGCGAGCCGGTTTTCGTCGGCGCTGAGCGCGAGTGACAGAATTGGGCGGCGCTCAAGGGTAATGTCTGCAATCACGGCACCGCTTGCGGTATCGATCACCCGGGTGCCGCCATCCAGACTCCCATAGGCGAACCACCCCTGACTATCATTGACAACCACCCGGTTCACCCCGAAGCCGTGCTTTACTTCGATCCGTCTTGGTGTGCCATCAGAAACGTTCCAGCTTCTGACAGTCCCATCCATGGACGCGGTATACAGAACACTGCCGTCACTGTTGAAGGCAACATCATTGACGCCGCTCTTGTGGCCAGTCAGCCATGTTTGCAACCCGCCTGTGCTTGCATCCCAAAGACCCGCGCGGCCATCCCAGCTTGCCGAGGCAATGAGCGACTGATCCGGAGAGACTGCTACTGACAGGATTTTCCCCTGGTGGCCTTCCAGTTGCTGCAGCTTCTTTGCAGATTGCAGGTCCCAAATGATCAGTGCGTAATCATCACCACCTGAAATCGCCCGTTGCGGCCCCAGAAAGGCAACGCTGTTGACCGCTGCCTGATGGCCTTCAAGCCATTGAGGGCCAGCTCCTGTCCAATAGCCGACAGAATAGTCAAAACTGGCGCTTAACCTGGCATTTCGCTCACCGGCGGCCACTCCCATGATCGGGCCACCATGACCGTCGAGGCGTTCATAACCGTCATTGGCATCGGCCGGTATGGCTGTCAGCAGGCAACAGGCTGCAAACAAAGCTTTCACTTTATTTGCAGCCGTCTCCATGATTATTCGGCAGGTTGTGCGGACTGGTCGGCATCATCGGTCTTTTTGGCCGACCGGGCTTTTTTGGCCTCTTCCGCTTCAACCTTGGCGACCCAAAGATCGTGATGTTCCATGGCCCAGTTCTTGTCCACCTTGCCTGAGCCCATGGCAGAAAAAGCCCCCTGCATACCAATGGAACCAATATAGATATGGGCAAGAATAATGACCATCATCCCGAACGCAACAATGGTGTGCCAGAGCTGCGCGTATTGCATTTCCTGATGAAGCTGCAATTCGGTGGGAAGGTTGGTTTCCTGTCCAATCAGCGGCGCAAGCTCGTTGATCTTGGCGAATGTTGGGCCGAACATCGAAAATTCAAATGGGAACAGCAGCGATATGCCAGTCATTGAAACGGACGCGCCGAGCAATATGACGCTCCAGAAAATGATCTTCTGTCCTGCATTGAACTTCTTGGACGGTGGATGAACACCCTTTACGAAGATTCCGCCACCTTTGAGCAACCAGACAAGATCGTAGCGGTTGGGAATATTCTGGAGGACCCATTGGAAGAAAATCAGGATAAGTCCGGCAATGAAGGCCCAGGCCACATTGTTGTGCACCCACTTGCCGGCGCTCGCGACCTGCGCATAAAGATCTGCTCCGACCCACTCTATCAGGACTGTTCGACCAAACAAAAGCCACAGTCCGGTCAAGGCCAGCAAAACAAAGGAAATGGCGAGCAGCCAATGGCCGAACCGCTCAATCCCGGAAAAACGCTGAATCAGGATACCCGACAGGCCGTGTTCGACCTTGATGCGGCCGCGAATGAGATAAAACAGGGCCAACAGGACCAACATGCCACCAAGCGCATAGAGTCCATATGTGGCTACTGGTCCCTTACGCCACTCAATCCAACGCATGCCCCCATCCTGAATGAGGATCTTGTCGACTGGCTTTCCGGTAGAAACCTTAATATCCCCTGTTCCGTACCTCAATTGTCGAAAAATGTCGGAATCAGAGGCAGCTCCTCTGATGCCAAGCTGTGAAGACAACGCATCTGGATCGGCGACACCACCGGTTTGGTTGCGACGGAAAGTATCATCGACCGGCTCTCCCCGCTGACGGCGTAGTATGTCTTCCAGGGTCTGGGCACCGCCTGTACTTGGCCTTGCCTCCAGGGGATTGACGCTTTCGGGCTGGGCTACGGTCGTATCGCCATCCTGTGCAACTCCGGGAGCCGCAGCAAACAGCGCTGCGATGACCAGAAAAACGGCGAGTGCCAGACTCGTTGAAATTGCCCGTGTCACTCTTGCCAAATCTGATGCGAACATGATGGCTTTGTCCTTCTCAACGACTGCTCGAAATTTTATAAAATAGCCCTTGGGCACAATATTACAGTTGCCACTGCAGACGAAAACGGGCCGCATCTCGCGGCCCGTCTCCTATAATTGCCGTGATCAATGAACTCTTGATCGACGACCGGCGTTTCAGAAGCCGGGCAATCTGCCCTTAGTTACTCGTCTGGCCATAAGCTGAACCCCAGCCCCAGGCACCAGACCCGAAACCGCGGGCTACAACACGCTCGCGATAGATCGCGGACACATCGTCGCCATCGCCGGCGAGCAAAGCCTTGGTCGAGCACATTTCCGCACAGATCGGCAGCTTGCCCTCTGCAATACGGTTACGACCATATTTCTGGAACTCAGCCGGTGAGTTGGTTTCTTCCGGGCCACCGGCGCAGAAGGTACATTTGTCCATCTTGCCACGTGAGCCAAAATTGCCAGCCTGTGGGAATTGCGGCGCGCCAAACGGACACGCATAGAAGCAATAACCACAACCGATGCACAGATCCTTTGAGTGCAGCACGATGCCGTCTTCTGTCTGGTAGAAACAATCCACCGGACAAACCGCCATGCACGGAGCATCAGAACAATGCATACAGGCCACGGAGATCGACCGTTCGCCGGGACTGCCATCATTGATGGTTACCACCCGGCGGCGGTTGATGCCCCAGGGCACCTCATGCTCGTTCTTACATGCGGTGACGCAAGCGTTGCATTCGATGCAGCGTTCCGCGTCGCAAAGGAACTTGGCTCTAGCCTGTCCTCCAAGTGCCATAATATATCCTCCCTATGCCGACCAGATCTTACAGAGCGTTGCCTTGGTCTCTTGCATTTGCGTGACCGAGTCATAGCCGTAAGTCTGAGCTGTGTTTGTGGATTCGCCGAGTACATAAGGATCGGCACCCTTTGGATATTTGCTGCGTTGGTCCTCTCCCTGGAAGTGACCGCCAAAGTGGAATGGCATGAAAGCGACCCCGGAACCAACACGTTCCGTAATCATGGCCATAACCTTCACCTTGCCGCCTTCAGGGCCTTCGACCCAGACCTGTTCGCCATCCCTGATACCCAGATTATTGGCATCACGCGGATTGATTTCCACGAACATGTCCTGTTGCAGTTCAGCCAGCCAAGGATTGGAGCGGGTTTCATCACCGCCACCTTCATATTCAACCAGACGACCAGAAGTCAGAATCATTGGATAATCCTTGGAGAAGTCCTGCTTCTGGATCGACGCATACAGCGTCGGCAGACGATAGAACTTGCGATCTTCATAGGTTGGATAGTCTTCAACCAGATCGCGACGATTGGTATAGAGCGGCTCACGATGAACCGGCACCGGATCCGGGAAGGTCCAGACCACAGCGCGGGCCTTGGCATTCCCGAATGGCGCACATTCGTGCTTGATCGCCACACGCTGAATACCGCCGGACAAATCGGTTTTCCAATTCACCTTGGCAACCTTGTCGTCATAGTCAGACGGGAATGGACTCATGCCAGCCTCGCCGACTTCCGGCTTGCCCTTCTGGAACTCCGGAATTCCGGAAGCGTGTGCGATTGAGACCCGTTCTGCATCGGTCAGTTCGGTATGCCAGCCAAGCTCCTTCAGCATTGCGTAGGTGAATTCCGGATAGCCATCCTGAATCTCGGAATCCAGCGAGTAAACGCCTTCTGCCAACAAATTGTCACCGTCACGTTCAACACCGAAGCGTGCCCGGAACGTCAGGCCGCCTTCGCTGACGCGCTTGGACATATCGTATAGATTTGGCGTGCCCGGATGGCCCATTTCCGGAGTTCCCCAACAAGGCCAGGGCAATCCGTAATAGTCACCATCTGCCGGTCCACCAACCGCTTGCAATGTTGTGCGGTGGAAGGTGTGCTGATTGGCCATATGAAGCTTGAGACGCTCCGGAGACTGACCGGTATAACCAACAGTCCACATGCCACGGTTGAATTCACGCGTGACATCTTCGATCACGGGCTCATCGCCTTCCAGGGCAATGTTCCGGAAGAAGCGATCCGCCCATCCAAACTTTTTGGCAAATTTCGCGATGATCGTATGATCCGGCAGGCTTTCGTAAAGTGGATCAACCACCTTGTCGCGCCATTGAATGGACCGGTTTGATGCCGTGACAGAGCCACGTGTTTCGAACTGGGTACAGGCTGGCAGCAAATAGACACCATCCTTGCGATCAGACAACACGGCAGAAACCGTCGGATATGGATCGACCACGACGAGCATGTCGAGTTTTTCCATGGCCGTTTTCATTTCAACCATACGGGTCTGGGAGTTGGGCGCATGGCCCCACAGCACCATAGCCCGGACATTTGTGTCCTGATCTATATTGTCGACATCCTCAAGCACACCATCGATCCAGCGAGAGACCGGTATACCGGTTGATGTCATCAGGTTCTTGTCTTTGCCGTCTGCTCCCTTGATGGTTGCAAACTGGCCTTTGATCCAGTCAAGATCTTCTTCCCAGACACGTGCCCAATGAGCCCAGGAGCCCATGGCAAGACCATAGTAGCCTGGCAGTGTATGCGATAGAACACCAAGATCCGTAGCGCCCTGCACATTATCATGGCCTCGGAAAATATTGGTGCCGCCACCAGATCTGCCCATATTGCCCAGCGCCAATTGCAGAATGCAGTAAGCCCGGGTGTTGTTGTTGCCATTAGTGTGCTGAGTGCCACCCATACACCAGATGACGGTTCCGGGACGGTTGTTGACCATGGTTCGGGCAACCCGGCGCAGTTGAGAACCGGGAACACCTGTTACCCGCTCAACTTCTTCGGGCGTCCATTTGGACACTTCTTCCCTGATCTGATCCATCCCCCAAACGCGGGTGCGGATGAATTCCTTGTCTTCCCAGCCATTTTCGAAAATGTGCCACAGAAGCCCCCAGATCAGACCAACGTCAGAGCCTGGACGGAAACGAACATATTCATCAGCATGTGCGGCGGTGCGCGTAAAGCGCGGGTCGCAGACGATCAAAGGCGCATTATTCTGCTCTTTGGCGCGCAGAATGTGCAGCAGTGAAACAGGATGCGCTTCAGCCGGATTGCCGCCAATGATGAAGATGGCCTTTGAATTGTGCATATCGTTGTAGCTGTTGGTCATCGCACCATAGCCCCAGGTGTTCGCAACACCGGCAACTGTGGTTGAATGGCAGATACGTGCCTGATGATCCACGTTATTGGTGCCCCAATAACCAGCGAATTTACGGAACAGATAGGCCTGTTCATTGTTGTGCTTGGCCGATCCCAGCCAGTACACAGAATCCGGGCCGCTTTCCTCGCGCATTTTCATCATGCCGTCGCCAATCTCGTTAATGGCGTCGTCCCAACTCAAACGAGTCCACTCGCCATTGACGAGTTTCATGGGATATTTCAGGCGGCGTTCGCCATGCGCATGTTCGCGCACTGCCGCGCCCTTGGCGCAATGGGCACCCAGATTGAACGGGCTGTCCCAGCCAGGCTCCTGCCCGACCCACACACCATTATCAACTTCGGCAACCACGGTGCAACCGACCGAACAGTGTGTACAGACTGATTTGATGTTTTTGACATTACCTGTGGCCGCGCCCTGGGCTTCCGCCTTGCGCACTGTACCACCAGTTGCAGTCAACGCAGCCAGTCCGCCAATAGCCAGACCGGATCCACGCAAAAATCCGCGCCGATCAACCGAAGTTGAGGCCACGCGGGATAGGATTGACTCGTCACGGGAGCGTCGCGCAATCCCGTTGGTCTTTTTCCTAAGCATAGGTTTTCCTCCAAATAGGCCGTAAGGCCCGGTTTCTTTGCTGGTCTTTGACGAACCAACTGGGTCCAATCATGAAGGGTCTGGGCGTCACGCAACCGTCCCCCGGATATGATTTTCCCCGACTTTCCTCAGAAGCGTGCCGTTTCCAGATACTTCTGCACATGCTCTGTCTTGCGCAGACCTTCACCGGTAACCGGTTCGGCTGCTTCCGCTTCCGTGCCGCCGGTGATCACTGCCACTGCTGCAACTGGCGCACCAGCTCCTGCAAGTTTCAGAAAATCCCGCCGACTTGCGGTCGTGGCTTTTTCGCTCATTTTCTCTCCTTTTCCGGCCGCTTGTGCGGCCCACCGTTTGAAGGGCTCAGCCTTCCATCCGGAATGCGTTTTGCTCAATGCTCATAAACGCCCGGCCAATCGTACCGATTGGCGCGTAGATCACTGATGCTTCCGCAGATTCCAGATCCTTGAAGAACAACTCTACCCACGGGGCCAGATGCGCTTCGAAGAATTCTTTTTGTTCAGAAATGGTAGCGGGCTCGCCAAAGCGACCGCGAATGAGCCCGGACATCATTTCGCAGACAGATGCGATGCTGTCTTCCGGCTCGAAGACATCTGCTTCTCGCTCAATACCAATTCGCGCCATGTCGGCGCGCAATCTGGCCAGCGGTTTTTCGTTGAGAAAGCCCGTCAGGTAATAGCTGCCATGCGGGATCAGCTCGCCACGTCCCAATCCGATAAACAGGGCGTTATATTCACTTTGTGCAACTCTTGGATCCATGCTGTCGGCCAAACGGGCCAAAGCCGCGATTCCAACGCCAATTTCGCTGTCATCGCCTTCGAGCTTAGCAGCTTGTGTGAGAAGAATTCCAGATGGCGGGCGGGCGAGAAACGCGCTCAAAAAGTCGTACATATCCGCCCGAAGCAAATCTTCAGGGCCGACATCTTGCACCTTAGCTGCTTGTTCCGTTGACATACCCCTCCCCGAGCATACTTGGTCTCTTCTGGGTGGTCAGAGTAACAGGTGTCGCGTTTTCTGTCCAACCGTCGGACTGCGACAAAAGTACTACTCGCTCATATGAAGCCGTCTGGCCGTTCACATGGCCCGGAATACATTTACCAGCACCGTCAAACTCAACTGTCAAAGCTGAAATGCATTCTGCGCATGGGTGCGGCCGAAACGATGGCTTCCTCTGGTTCTGGTTCAAATTCCGGGCTTGTCCCCTGTTCAGCCTCAAACTCCACGGCGTCCACACCCAGGCCAGCCGAAGCCTGATCATTCTTGTCCCGAACGTCCGTCAACTCTGCTTGAAAGGTTGGGTCATCTGTATCCGCTAAGATTGCCTCTTCAGCCTGATTATCGTCGTCAGTTCTGACTTCACGGGATGGTTCAGCTTCATCAGAGACAGGTTCGAAGCTTCCTGATTCGTCCTCTGCGACCAATTCCTCGATCTTGCGAACGATCCCCTTGCCGACCTGATAGGCCGTCGTCATACCGGGGATAACGGTTGCCGCATCGGTAAAATCGTCTCCATAGTCCACAAGCATATCCACATTTGCCAAAGCGGGATTGCTGAGCCAAAGCTTTCGCAGCGCACGGTTTCTGATCCGTGCGGGAACCACTTGTTTCATGAAGGCCGTGAAATCGTCGCCCTGCTTCAAAGTATCAGGATCGGGCAGATCTAAATGATCCAGCAACTGCTCATCGCTCAACAGATTCAACTCTTCTGTGGTGAGTTGCGACGATGAATTCTCCTCCGAATTCGACAGATCGTCTTCTTCTGTTTGCGCCAAGGCGGGATCAACAACATGCTTCTGTTTTGCCTCGACCTTTCGCTGCGACCATCTCGACAGGAAATCGCGTTGGCCGCTGTCTGCATCAGATGAATATTTATCATCAGCACTCAATGCAGCGTTTCCTTGCTTTTGTTCGGTCCGGATTGTGCGGGTTTGGTTTGCGATGGTGTGCGATAGACGTCTGCGGTCTGGCGAATTCTCGAGTCGCCAATGCCGTCCTCTTTCAAATCTTCAAAGTGCTTGCGGCGCTTGCGCTTCTTGAATTCCTCTTCGTGAAAATGAACATCCGTGAATGATTTCACCCAGGCAATCAGCCCCTCGGGCATCGGCACCGGTTCGATGATTTCTTCGCCACTGTCCTGATAATCCTGGGCCTCATAGGCAGATGCAGTGGCTGTATGAACCACATAATCATGAGGTGAATCCGGATCGTCGTCACGGCGCAACACAACGAAAATGGTAGGTGGGTTCATGGCAAGAGACACCATATAGGCTTCTGCATCCGCCCGATATAGTTCCAGAGGAACGGTTGCTGCGTGAAACTCCACCACATCGCCATCGCGCCGTAGTTCTGTCCAGTCAGCTGGGCCTGCCCCTGGCAGCACCGCAACAGCGCGCCAGACATGTTTGGCCCACCGGGTGATGCCTGGTTGACGGCGGATCACGATACCCAACGGCATTGTAATCTTGCTGGTATCCATAAACCTCTCCCAAAAGGACACTTGTCGATGCCACTGACATCGCTATACGCTTGCACAGCTATAGGTTTGTAAAAAATCCAAATCAAAGATTGCACTGCTGCGCGGCACTATGCAATCCGCCATTTGGACGTGTTGGGGTGGATTGATGGCCGAAACGAAACGACTGCTTGTCTGCGACTGCGCGGGGTCGATGGCCCTGAATCCGGAGATTCTCGGCAAAGCCGCGGGTGTCGAAGGTGTGACAGCCTGCAGCTTTCTGTGTACCGATCAGGTTCAGGTGGCCACCGATGCCCTGTCAGAAGGTAGCATGGTGACGATAGCATGCCGCCAAGAGGCTGATTTCTTTGAAGGTCTTGCTGAAGAACTGGGCGCAGTCGAGCGTTTGAAGACGGTTGATATCCGTGACCGCGCAGGCTGGACAGATGATGAAAACGCTGTTCCCAAGCAAGCGGCATTGCTTGCGGAATTGGCGCTTCCACGCCCCCAGACGCCGTCCAAGGATGTAACGTCCGACGGCGTTTGCCTCATTCTTGGATCTGACGACACGGCGCTGGCTGCGGCAAAACGTCTCTCTGATGTGCTGGCTGTTACGTGTCTTATGTCCACTGCGCCGGACTTTGTCAGTCCGGTCAACAGCTATGATCTTGCCATTGGTCAGGTTGCCACGGCCAGTGGCACCGCTGGCAAGTTTGAGGTGATTGTCGATCAGTATGCTCCGATGCAACGCACTGGACGTGGTGATCCGGGGTTCATGAAACCGAAAGATGGTGCGCGATCAAAGTGCGATGTGATTCTCGATATCAGCGGCCAGACTCCGTTGTTCCCTGCGCCCGAAAAACGTGACGGTTATTTTCATGCCGATCCAAAGGACCAACTGGGTGTTGAGCGCGCCATCTTTGACGCATCGCAAATGGTGGGGACATTTGAAAAACCGCTCTATATTCGGTTTGACCCCTCAATCTGCGCCCATTCGAGAGCCGAACAGACTGGCTGCAATCGTTGCCTGAATGTATGCCCGACCGGCGCGATATCTCCCGCCGGAGATGTCGTCTCAATCGATGAGAATATTTGCGCAGGTTGCGGCGCATGTGCGGCAGTTTGCCCGTCTGGTGCTGCCAGTTATGACGATCCATCTGCAGATTATCTGTTTCGCAGGCTACGCATTCTCTCGCTGGCATATCGCGAAGCGGGCGGTGAAGCACCCAGAGTGCTATTTCATGATGGGGAATTTGGTGGAGAAATGATCCGCCTGTCGGCACGGTTTGGACGTGGATTGCCTGCAGATGTCATTCCGGTCGATGTGTCCAATGTGGAAGGTGTTGGCCATGCAGAGCTGATTGCAGCCATGGGTGTTGGCTTCACAGAAGCCCTGGTTTTGGCAGGACCAAAAACGGATGTGACAGCACCAGAATCTGAGATTGAAATTGCGCGCGCGATTTTGCAGGGCGGAGGTCACAATGCCGATCTGGTTCGCCTGTTGCGCCCCGAGACGCCTGACGATCTGGAAGATATACTGTATGATCGTCCGATTGAGCCGATCAAGGTCGAACCGGTGCTTCCGCTTGGCAGTCGTCGTGATGTAACCCGTCTTGCCTCCGCCGCATTGTCACCAGACGTGGATGCCCCGATCGAATTGCCACTCGGCGCGCCTTACGGGGCGGTGCTGATAGACAAAGACCTGTGCACCCTCTGCCTGTCATGTGTTTCGCTGTGTCCTGTGGGTGCACTGACAGATCATGCTGACCGGCCTGCTGTGAATTTTCAGGAAAGCGCGTGTTTGCAATGCGGAATTTGTAAAAGCGCCTGTCCCGAAAGTGCCATTTCCCTGGCACCTCAGCTGAATCTTTCCAAGGAAGCCATCATTCCGCAGATGCTGCATGAGGAAGAACCGTTCGAGTGTATCGAATGCGGCAAACCTTTTGGCGTCAAAAGCACCATCAATAAAATTGTTGAGACGCTGGAAGGCAAACACTGGATGTACACGAATTCCGACAATACAAAGCTGATTCAGATGTGTGATGATTGCCGTGTCAGATCGCAATATCATGGGGAAAACTCGCCTTTCCAGATGGGCGAACGTCCGAAAGTCCGGACCACGGATGAATATCTCAGCGGTGATCTGGAAGATCAGGACTAAAGGGTTGCCATCGTGCCAGATGTTCTGCGCTATCTCTCGCACCCGCAAGTGCGCGTCGATCCTGCTGTTCCTGTGCCGGATTGGGGCCTGTCTGACATTGGAAGGGCACGAACAGAGCGCGCCAGTCATGCCCTTTCGCTGACAGACACCAGAACGATCATCAGCAGTTCGGAACGAAAGGCCATCGAGACTGCAGACATACTGGCAGCACCGTTGAAGTTGCCAGTGCAACAACGCCCGAAAACCCATGAAAATGACCGCAGCGCGACAGGGTTTCTGCGTCCCGATATATTTGAGGAAACCGCCAACAAATTTTTCGCAAATCCACTTGAAAGCACTAATGGCTGGGAACGTGCCATTGATGCTCAAACCCGAATTGTTGCCGACGTGCTGGCAGCACTACAGGATCATGTTTCAGGAGATCTCCTGATTGTGGGACATGGCGGTGTTGGAACCCTGCTCTATTGCCATTTTGCCGATGTTCCGATTTCCCGCTCATTTGATCAAACTGGCGGCGGTGGCGGCAACTTTTTTTCCGTCGATCTGTCAAACCACAACCCAATTCACCACTGGCTGCCGATGGAAGATCTTTAAAGTATTCGTCGCGATCAGGCCGTCGTCGCCTCAACCGCACTCACCGATCCCAAATGCGCCTGAACGGCGCGAGCCATGATGCGTTCCTCATCTGTCGGGATGACCATCAGACGCGTTGAGCCTGATCCTATATCGCGCGCATTTGCATTGTTCTTTTCATGATCAACAACAAGGCCAAGATATCCAAGGTTTTCAATAATCCTGCTCCGGATTACAGATGCATTTTCTCCAATACCTCCGCAAAATACCAGCGCGTCCAGACCACCCAAAACGGCCGTCATTGCTCCAATTTCACGTTGGGCGCGAAAGACGTAATAATCAATTGCTTCAGCAGACTTTGGATCGTCGGACTCCAGCAGCGTGCGCATATCGCTGGACAGTTCAGACAGGCCCAACAGCCCGCTGCGTCGGTATAGAAGATCTGCCACGTCATCCGTGCTCATTCCATTTTGACGCATAAGGTAGAGTACGACCCCTGGGTCAAGCTGACCGCAGCGCGTGCCCATCGGCAATCCATCCAGCGCTGTGAACCCCATGGTCGAGCCAATGCTCCTGCCGGCTTTGATTGCACACATGGAGGCTCCGTTTCCCAGATGTGCGACCACAACTCGGCCCTGATGCAGATCGGGATAATCTTTCGCAAGGACACCAGTGATGTAATCGTAACTCAGGCCATGAAACCCGTAGCGGCGAACCCCCTGATCATAATAGGTGCGCGGCAACGCAAATGTATCATTCACCCAAGGATGATCGCGGTGAAATGACGTGTCGAAACACCCGATCTGAACGGCATCAGGAAATGCTTGCAGAGCCATTTCCACACCGGCCAGATTGTGATCCTGGTGCAGCGGCGCCAAGGGGCTGAGTTCCTGCAAGACCGCGATAGTCTCCGGGGTTAAGAGCGCAGGCTTGGTAAATTGCGTCCCCCCATGCACGATGCGGTGCCCAATGCCGCCAATTGTCAGCCCACCCTGAAAGGATTTTAGAGCCACCAACACCGCGGCCAAGGCCTCGGAGTGCGTGTTTGCGACAATGGATTGCTGCAGTGTTTCTGCTTCGCTTTGGACAATCAATCTGGCGTTTTGCCCAATTCTCTCCACCTGGCCCTCCACCAGCAACTCCGGTTCGGCTGCGGAACGGTAAAGCCCGAATTTCAGCGAACTGGAGCCCGTATTGAGAATAAGGATGCCGTTCATATGCAAGATGCCCTGTGGTGGAAGAATGTAATCAATGAATCATGTGTGATGGGCGGTCCGCCACCAAACAGGCAGCATAACTGACGCTAGCGGGCTTCGACAGCACCACCTAAATCCTTGGCCGGCAATTGTGATACGAATGAAGCGATTGCTTCAACCTCTTCGATTGTCATGACAATTGGCGCTATGGGTGACGGGCGCGCAGGATCAAATGGTGGTGTTATACCTTCAATCTGAGTGAAAGCGGGATGTGGGTTGATCGTCCAGAATGCAGCAAAGCTGTCCGGCCATTTTGGCAGCGTTTTCAGTGCACCGAATGATGGTGTTGAGCCTATGCCACCAAAGGGGTTTCGACTGTCGATCACATGGCATCTGCCACAATGCAGCAAAGCCAGTTTTGAACCCAGATCGGAATCACCCTCGATTTCAATGGCGACTTTTTTCACGGTCTTTTTGGCACCGGGGATGAACAATTGATTGCCGTCGGGTTTGAAGCCTTCGATGGCAGCGCGCCCTGGCTTACTGCGCAACCAGTCGAGCAATTTGCCCACTTTCGACTGCATGTCGCTATCATCAGAAAGCGATGCAAAAAAATATGGCACGCCCTCTGACGAACTCAGAACGGCAACGCCAGCACTGTCGTCCGGCAGAAGACTTGCAGCTCCCGTCTGCCCTTCCGCGACGGCTTCAACACGAATGCGGGTCTTGAAGCGAAACCGTGGTAGCAAATGCTGGGTGAACCCGCTTTCGATCAGATGATCCGGGACAATGAGTCGCAGGTCTGCATCCTGAGCAAACGCGCCGGGCAGCTTTAGCCCCAAAGCTGCCACCACATAGACCAAAAGACTTCCTATCAGTTGTTTGACAGGCATTTCCCTCTCCCCGGATTTTCGCTACACCTTAGTCGCAGGAAAACAGGCGGCGCAAGAAAACAAGTGACGCAGCCAGCCTGGGCGCGACCAGATCGTGTCCTAACAAGAACAGGGAGACCAGCATGGACAGTGAAGCTTTCAATATGTCCCTTCGCAAATTTCTGAAGAAAGTCGGCGTAACCTCACAGCAGGAAATCGAGGAAGCAGTACGTGCTGCAAGAGATGCAGGCACGATAGGGGATGGCCCCTTGAAAGCGCGTATGGTTCTGACGGTTGATGGGGTTCAACTTGAGCATGTGGTTGAAAGCGAAATCACCTTGACGGATGCTCAATGAGTGGACCAACGCTTGAAGCAGTACGCGCGGCTCTTTCAAAGATCATAGACCCGGCGCAAGGCAAGGATATCATCTCGACCGGTCAGGTTCAGGGACTGGGTGTCAACGGTGAGCGGGTCAGCTTCATTCTTGAAGTTGATACCAATCGCGGCTCTGCGATGGAACCCTTGCGCAAGGCGGCGGAAGAAGCGGCAAAATCGGTTCCAGGCATCGTCGCGGTCAATGTTGTAATGACGGCGCATGCCGGCGAAGGTCAGGCGAAGCCTGCGTCTGCGGCACCTAAAAGTGCACCACCAGGCTTTCCAATCAAGGCACCCAAGCCACTGGAAGGGGCGTCAAAGCGCGTGCCCGGTGTCGACCGGATCATTGCAATTGCCTCTGGCAAGGGCGGTGTTGGAAAATCAACCGTGTCGTCCAATCTGGCTGTGGCTCTGGCAGCGCAAGGCCAGCGTGTCGGCCTGCTGGATGCTGATGTCTATGGCCCGAGCCAACCACGCATGCTGGGCGTCTCCGGTCGGCCTTCCAGCCCTGACGGTCATATTATTTTGCCGCTGCGCAATCATGGCGTCACGTTGATGTCGATTGGCCTGATGACAGGTGAAGATGAAGCTGTCGTCTGGCGTGGTCCGATGCTGATGGGCGCGTTGCAGCAGATGCTGACCCAGGTGCAATGGGGCCGTCTTGATGTGCTTCTCGTCGACTTGCCACCCGGCACCGGCGATGTACAGATGACGCTGTGCCAGAAAGCCGAAGTGGACGGGGTTGTGATTGTATCGACGCCACAGGATATCGCACTGATTGATGCCCGAAAGGGAATTGATATGTTTCAAAAAATGAATACGCCAATTCTGGGCATCATTGAAAACATGTCTTCGTTCATCTGCTCAACCTGCGAGACTGTGCATTATCCATTCGGGCATGGCGGCGCAAAGGCCGAGGCTGAAAAGCTGGGCGTTCCGTTCCTTGGGGAAATCCCACTGGATCTAGATATCCGCATCGCCAGCGACAGCGGCGCGCCGATTGTGGCCACCAAACCCGATAGCCCGCAAACCAAGGCCTTTTGGGATGTTGCGGAAAATCTGATGAAATCGGATGCGATGAAATGATCATTGGGCAACCTGATCCGGAGACACCGCAATTTCCGCCCATGTTCCGGGGGGAGGCTCTGCGCGCAAATCTGGACCCATTTTCCAAGGCCATTTCGACAGCGATGCGTGGCATTGATCCAGGTCTGATTGTCTGGTCCGAGGATAATAGCACCGCCAAGGCAGCACTGGTTCTGGCCCCGGAAGAGCCTTTGGAGCAGGCAATTGGCGTCGTGTTTGCCGCCTTTTTGGGGTTGAGTGACAGCCTTGGTGCTCTGGCTCCGCCCGAAGTGGCGGTGCATTTTATTTGGCCTGACAGGATCAAGGTAAATGGTGGGTTATGCGGCCGCCTCAGGGTCGCAGCGGAAACCACTGTCCCGGAGCAGGAGCCAAATTGGATTGTGGTCGGCATTGAAGTGCCGCTGATACCCGATCATGGCCATGAACCAGGCAACAACCCCGATCAAACCACCCTGGTCGAAGAAGGCTGTGGTGAAATCACCAAAGCCCAGCTGATTGAAAGCTGGTCGCGACACACGCTCGTCTGGATCAATCGCTATGTTGATGATGGGTTTGCTCCGCTTCATGCAGCCTGGCGCAGCAAATGCGATTCATTGGGCGAGTCAGTCGAGAGCCCACAGCAAGGCACTTTCATGGGCCTTGATGAACTGGGTGGCATGCTGCTGAAAGATGACAGTGGAACACATATCATCCCCCTCACCCGATTGTTGGAGAAGACCGCGTGAAACTGGCCCGAACAATTCGATTTGACGATTCAGACCTGAATGTTTTTGACAACACGGCAGAGTTGGATGAGTGGGCGCTTTCGGGCGCATTCGAGTTTTCCAACTGGACCGAGGCTGATTTGACTGGAAAGGCCCGGCAGGCATTTGCCAATGGCTGGCTGGGGCTTGAAAGTTTCGGGCGCTCAACCTTTGTCGCTGTCACAGTGATCAGCGAGCGGGAATATGATGATCTGATTGACCGGCTGTCCGCCCATTTTGTCCAACGCTATGGCGCCCCCAGCCTTGAGGTGGCCCGCGGGCCCGCCATCGAGGAGATCGAGCATATGCGCCAGATGTGTGAGGACCATGCAGACAACACGCTGCTGATTGTCGAGCGCACGCTGGTGGAAAGTGGCGTGAAGGAAAGCTTTCGTGTGCTTAAACCACAAGACGCGGATCTGGCGCAGTTTGCCGTCCATGGCGATATGGAATAGCGCGCGATCTGGCCTGAAAAAAAGCCTGACAATCTGATTCAGACTGTCAGGCTTAGTGTTTGAAATTTCAATTAAATTACAGGCCGAGCATGGCTTTGATCTGCGCCGCGTCGGTTTCGCCACCGGCAAAATCATCAAAGGCTTTCTCGGTCACCTGAATGATGTGGTCCGAGATGAACGGCGCGCCTTCTGCCGCACCCTGCTCAGGGTGCTTCAGGCAGCATTCCCATTCAAGGACTGCCCAGCTGTCATAATTGTATTTCGACAATTTCGAGAAAATGCCCGCGAAATCAACCTGCCCATCGCCCAGCGACCGGAAGCGCCCGGCCCGGTTTTCCCAGGACTGATAGCCTGAATAGACACCCTGACGGCCATCGGGATTGAATTCTGCATCCTTGACGTGAAAAGCGGAAATTCTCTCATGATAGATGTCGATGAAAGCAAGATAGTCCATTTGCTGAAGCAGGAAATGCGATGGATCATAATTGATCATGCAGCGCTTGTGGCCCTTCAACTGTTCCAGGAACATTTCAAAGGTAACGCCATCAAACACATCCTCGCCGGGATGGATTTCAAAGGCAACATCAACGCCCTGATCCTCATAGGTATCGAGGATCGGTTTCCAGCGTCGCGCCAGTTCCGCAAAAGCCTCTTCAATCAGGCCTGCGGGGCGCTGTGGCCATGGATAAATGTACGGGAATGCCAGAGAGCCGGGAAAGGACACGGAGACATCAAGGCCCAGATTGCGAGAGGCTACTGCAGCCTTCAACATCTGATCGACAGCCCAGGCCTGCCGGGCCTTGGGATTGCCATGCACCGACGCCGGCGCGAAGGCATCAAACTGGCTGTCATAGGCTGGATGAACCGCAACCAACTGACCCTGCAGATGGGTGGATAATTCAGTGATTTCCACACCGGAATCGGCACAGATGCCTTTGACTTCATCACAATAGGTCTTTGATTCTGCAGCCTTGTCCAAATCAAACAGTGAGCCGACAAAGGTCGGTATCTGAACCCCTTTGTAGCCATGATCTGCAGCCCATTTTGTAATGTTCGGCAGGGTATCAAAGGGAGCTGCATCGCCTGCAAACTGCGCCAGAAAAATTGCCGATCCTTTTATCGTCGTCGCCATAGTCTGATTCCTGATTTCGTGTCTTGAGGGTTTCGATTAGCTGTCAGCATCCCGCTGTGCGATCCAGTCGTGGTCGGGATGGTTCTTGAAGCGCCATTTCCGCAATGGGCCTGCCATGACATTAAGATAATACATCTCATATCCATAAGGGCTGCCACAAGGGTGATGCCCCTTCGGCACAAGCACGACATCGCCATCCTGGACTGCCATTGTTTCGTCCAGCGTTCCATCTTCCGTGAAAACGCGCTGAAGGCCGTAGCCCTGCCCGGGGTTCAGGCGGTGGTAATAGGTTTCTTCCAGATAGGTCATATCGGGGAAATTATTTTCATCGTGGCGATGCGGCGGATAGGAAGACCAATTGCCCTGTGGGGTAAAGACTTCGGTCACCAGAAGGCTGTCTGCGACATCCCGGTCTTCCATGGCAATGGGGTGAATGAAGCGGGTGTTTGCACCTTTACCGCGTTCTTCAAATCCAATTCCGTCCAAAGAGCGTGCCGGATAATTTCCTTTGCCCGGCGCGCTGCAAACTGCGAGCTCGCAGCGTGTGGTCGCTGTCGCACTCCAGTCCTGACCGTTTGGAATATAGACGCAATGCGGTCTTGTGCGTTCGAAAACGCTCATTCGCTCGCCCATCTCTCCAAAATCCTTGCCGGCTCCGGAGATTTCGGCTTTGCCCTCGACCAAAACAAGAATGATTTCCCTGTCGCCGGTGTGTTCAGAGATGCTGTCACCCGGTTCCAGTTTGTAGAGCCCGAATCCAACATATCCCCAGCCAGCGCTTTCAGGGGTGATGTCATGCACCTTGCCCTGCGTACCATTGGGTTTGATCTGAAGCTTGGCCATTGATTTGAATCCTCCACATTCCAACCCATCCATACAATGCCTTTCAGGCCGCGTCGATGGAGGGCGCGTTCAAGGAACGAGCTTTGTGGCCGTCAGGCTTGCGCTTTGCGCCGGGCTCCATCCCACACCTGGCAAAGGCGGTTGTATCGCGTTGCCATTTCAGCAACAGCATCGTCGTCCGACAACGCCGATTTGAACCATTGTCGTGCAACATCTGCAAAGATGGTTCGACCGACTGCAAAGCCTTTCACCAATGGGTAAGATGCAGCGATGGAAAAGCTTTCGGACAGTTCGGCTTCCGGCGCATCCAGCCCAAGGACAACAATGCCTCGAACGTGTGGGTCATGTTCCTGAATGGCGTTGCAGGTTGCAGTCCATGCCTGGGTGCTGCGCATTGGTTCCAGTTTCCACCAATCTGGATATACACCCAGTTGATAAAACCGCTGAATAATCTGCGCCGTTGTGTCATCGGTGACAGGCCCAACCTTTGACGGGATGACCTCCAGCAAAAACTCAAGATTGTTGCGCCGTGCGGCCTCCGCCAGTCGCAATACGTTGGCTTCCTGCTCGGCTTTCATGGCTGCATCATCATCGGGATGATAGAAACACAGGACCTTCACCACCTGCTCACGCGGCCATTCGCTCAGAGCAGAGCCAAAATCCAAACCCATTTCGGCTTCAAGTTGAAGGGGGCGCGATCCCGGCAATTCCACCGGCCTGCCGACCCACAGGCCCGACCCGGTTGCGGCATACAGCGCATTACGGCCCAGACGATGGTCGCACAGAACGCCATATCCGTGGCGACCTTCTGCCACCTTGTGGGCAGCCCGCAGGCAAAGTTCCTTGAACGGTTCGATCAATGCGTCATCGGCACCGGCCTCGGCCGCAATATCTTCCAGTTGAGACCGGTGATCAAAGGCAAAAACGCGCAGTTCCTGCCAGTCTCCCACACGGTTGGTTGACCAGTGGATTTGCTCCAGTGCCTGATCATGGCGTAATGCCGGGTTCTTGACGCCTCTGGAAAAGAAGAACTGAAGCTCCTCCCAACTGGGGTAGGCTGGTGCGCAGCCATGGCGGGACACCGCAAAAGCGCCACAGGCATTGGCGTATTTCAATGTGGTTGGCCAGTCTTCACCGGTCAGCCAGCCTTTCAGCAGGCCGGACATGAAACCATCGCCCGCACCCAGAACATTGAACACCTCAATCGGGAACCCTGGACCGGACAGACCATCATCGAGACTGTCTGCAATCTCTCCATCAAAGGCAACGGCACCCATTGGGCCGCGCTTGCAAATCAGGGTCGCGGCACTGTTCTGACGAACGGCGCGCAGCGCAGCCAGCGTGTCTGTTGTACCACCAGCAATGTGAAACTCTTCTTCAGTACCCACAATGACATCGAACAGATGCAGAGTGGACATCAATTTCTGCGTCACCTTGTCAGAAGCGACAAATCGGCTTTCTCCATCTCCGTGACCGGCCACGCCCCACAAATTTGGGCGGTAATCGATATCCAGAGCGGTTTTCAGCCCCTTTTCACGGGCTATTCGCAGCGCCTTGAGCACTGCAGCCTCGGTAGAGGCGTTCGAAAGATGCGTTCCGGTCACTGTGACACAACGCGACTGAGCGATGAAATCAGGATCTATGTCATCTTCGCACAGAGCCATATCCGCGCAATCTTCGCGATAGAAAATCAGTGGAAACTGTTCCTGATCACGAATGCCGAGAAGCACAAGAGCGGTCAGACGCTTCGGATCGGTGACGATGCCACTGGTTTCAACGCCTTCACTGACAAGGGTCTCGCGAATGAAGCGCCCCATATGTTCATCACCAACCCGGGTGATGAGCGCGGATTTGAGACCCAGCCGTGCAGTGCCGACAGCCATGTTGGTTGGCGAACCGCCAACATATTTGTTGAAGGATCGCATATCCTCCAGACGTCCACCGACCTGCGCGCCATACAGATCCACCGACGAGCGCCCAATTGTGATGACGTCCAGCATTGTCCATTCCCCCTGAGTTCACACACAGCTAAAACATCAAGCCATTGATTTCCTACATCGCATTTGAGATGAATCCCTCAAGAACGACCAACTTCACCTTATCTGGCGAGCCGCATATTCTGGCAATGCAGCACAGTTACAGCCAGCACGACGACTGCAAACCCCTGATGCAGGGCACCTGCCCAAAGTGGCACGACCAACAACAGGGTCACAATGCCAATCAGAGCCTGCATGACAATTGCGAGCAATACGATCACAGAGGTGGCCGTTGCTATGCCCTTCTCGTTGCGTGCCAACTGAAATCCGTGAAAACCGGCCAGAGCCAGGATCACATAGGCCAGCATCCGATGGTTGAACTGTACGGTGGTAATGTTCTCAAACAGATTTATCAGCCCACCGGGCGCGTCTGACAGGAGGCCTTGTGGAATGAACTCGCCATCCATCAAAGGCCATGTATTATACGTCAGGCCTGCATCCAGCCCGGCCACAAGCCCGCCGGCAAAAAGCTGGAGAAACAACAGGGCGATGAGAATTCTCGATGTGGTGAAACTGCCAGCCGCCACGGTTTGATAGCGTGCAGCAGCTTGCGGACTTCGCAGCCCCCGCGCCACCCAAAGGGTCGCCGCAAAGATGAAGAAGGCCAATGTCAGATGAGTGGCCAGCCGATACTGGCTGACGTCCACGCGCTCGGACAGGCCAGAATAGACCATCCACCAACCAACGACGCCCTGCAGACCACCAAGGACGAACAGTGCCAGCAATTTCGGGTACAGCGATCTGGGTATTTCACGCCGGACGGCAAACCAGATAAAAGGCAGCAGATAGACCACACCGATGAAGCGTCCGAAGAAGCGGTGTCCCCATTCCCACCAGTAAATGAACTGGAACTCAGCCAGCGACATGCCTTTGTTCTGCAACTGATACTCTGGAATTTGGCGATATTTTTCGAACTCCTGAAGCCAGTGTGCCTCGCTGAGTGGAGGAATTGCGCCCAACAAGGGCTTCCATTCCGTGATCGACAGTCCGGAATCGGTCAATCGTGTCACACCACCTATGATGACCATGATGAAGACCAGAAAGCAGATCAGATAGAGCCACAGTCGAATGGCCGTCAGATTATCGGCCTCCGACTGCTCGAAAGGTGTGTTCAACGCAGAAGACGTCATATGCAATAGCCTGTTATGGATGTGATGGGTAAGTATCGCGCAACAAAGCTGATGACAAGGGTGGTCCACTCCTGAAATGCGCTTGCCAGGGGTGGCGGATTGACGCCTTGCGCGCTAGTTAATGGATTAGTCAAAACCACATAGTTGCGGAACAGATTTTGCCAAAGCGCCTTCGAAAACTGCTCGGAACCCTCGTGCTGGTCACCTATGTGATCGTGTATTGCCTGCTCGTGATGAAACTTGCATCAGCAACTCTCCCAAATATCGGCGGCTGGGGGCATCTCGGATTTTACGTGTTCTTCGGGCTGATCTGGGTTGTTCCGGCGGCAATCATTGTCTGGTGGATGCAGCGCCCCGATATACAGAGAAAGTAAAAGCGCGTCGCGCGCTCAGATGTCTGCTGGCGTTGCGAAGAACGGTGCGCCGCTCAACAAGGCACGCAGGACCCGAAAATCCTGAAAATGCCCGTTCACTGACAGCCTTGGCAGCGCAAGCAGATTATCCCGCCCCCCGCCTTTCAGCATTCCGCCACGTGTGGTGACAGCTGTTGAAAACCCAAGCGTATCAGCCTGGTTGAACGTGTGTGCATCAGCTGCAGCCTTGTATCCATAGGGGTAGGCTAGATGATTTGGGTATTGACCCAGTTCATCTTCAAGACGTTCTGCGCCCGACACAATTTCGCTCGACACTTGTCGCGGAGACAGGCGTGCCAGCATGGGATGGCTTGCTGTATGAGTGCCAATGGTTGCCAGAGGACTGTCCGCCAGATCTTCCAGCTGATCCCAACTCAGGAAGTTTTCGTCCATGAACGCGTCCGTCGGTAAATTATTATCTAAGGCCAAATCTTGAATTTTCTGCTGCTTGTCCATTTCCGGCCCGGATTGGAACTGCCGCGCAAGGCGCTTAAAGGTCTCATTCTTCTGTTGAAGCGATCCGACTATTTCAGCTTCGCTTCCCCCGACAGAACGTGCATCGACCACAGCGTGCAGTGCTATGACCTCTTCCAGTATCATCCACCAAGGCAGAGCAGTACGATCAAGAAAACCCGAAGTGGCGAAGACCGTAAAGGGGCAGTTATTGTTTTCAAACACATCCAGCGCATATGTCAGATTGTCGAGTGATGCATCATCCAGTGTTACAGCAACAAAGCGGGATGAGGCCCGAGCAGCCAGTCGTTCAGGCACCTCGTCCATTGGGATAAAATCAACGCCCAGACCACGCAAACGGTACAATGCTTCGTCGAGAAAATCCGGCGTGACTTCAAGATGGTCATTGGGTTGAAATAGCCGGGGTCCGCGCGGACGGACACGATGCAGCATCAATATTGCACCGCGACCGCCTGTGAACGGTTCCAGAACACGCGCAAGCCCTGTCGATGCAAAAGTCATCAGTGCATATTTTATGAGCTGTCGTTTCAGCATCTTCGCGTTCACGCAGCCATTTTTCGCGTTGGCGGTCTTGTATCTTCGTATCTTCTCCGGGTTTTTTGCTCCGCAGGCAACACATCCGATTTTCCCTGCGGGACACCAAGTGCCCGACCGGACAGCAATTCTCGCAAGACTATGATGGCAAGGCTGAGCAGCAACGCCACCAATGCGGCGCCAGTAACCAGCATGCTGGCTTTAGGCCCAGATGGTTGCAGCGGCGGTGATGCAGTCTCAATCATCCGGGCTTCAGCCGGTTGCCCGCCCGATCCTTCCCGTGCCAGCAGCGTGCGGTATTGTGACAACAGTGTTTCCAGCAACTCCCGCTCTGCGCGCGCTTCACGTTCCAGCGCTCGCAATTCAACTTCGTTTTGCTGAGCTGTACCGGTTTCCAGCTTCTGTGCAGTCAATAACTGGCCGAGTTCCACAACTTCCTGCTGAGCTCGATCGGCTTCCTGCTGGAGGCCGGTCAATACGGTACGCGCTTCGCGTGCTATCTGCTGATCCAGTTTGGATCGCTGGTCGATGAGCGCACGCAAACGTGGGTGCCGCGGCAAAAGATCAGCTGACAAATCAGCAATCTGAGCTTCAAGCGTTGCGCGTGACTGCCTCAAGGCCTGGATCAGCGGCTGGTTGGCAATTGTCGGTGAAGTCAACAGTTTTTCGACATTTCCATTGGCCTGCTCTACGACGCGCTCCAAACCTTTCAAAGCACTCAGGGACTGTCCTTCCCGGGCACGTGCATCAACAAGGCTCTGGGACAAGGACGCCAATTGCTGTTGCGGCAAGGTTGTGTCGGTGGCTGTGGCAAACAGCCCTGCCCGACTGCGGAACTGCTCAGCACTGGTTTCAGCAGCTACCACCTTGTTGCGCAGTATGGAAATCTCATTTTCCAGCCAGAGCCGTGCTTTGCTGGTTGCGGTTTGCTTTGCCGCTCGTTCCGTTCGCAGAAACTCCTCAAGGACTTCATTGGCAATTGCGGCCGCCAGAACGGGATCCTTGCTCTCAAACTCAACGAATATCACACGGGAAACATCAATTGGATAAACCGTAAGGCGGTCATGAAATTCATTCAGGACATAATCTACCGTGCGCTCTGGCTGAGACTGTGTGTTCTCCAGAAAGGAAAGCAAACCGCCATCGCTATCAGGGTCCGGACGAAATTCGGGGACATCTGCCAGACCCATCCGGTTGACAACTGAGCGTGCGAGATCGCGTGATCGGATCAGTTGGACTTTGGAGTTGATCGCTTCTGCACTCAAGCGCAAGGAGGCATCCGGAGCCGCACCGTCAGGCCCGGACTGGATGCCCGAAATCTCGGGAATTTCTATCAAGACCGACGCTGTCGCCCGATAGACCGGGTCCTGCTTCGACAGATAATAGAAAGTGCCAGCAGCCACAAGCAATGCAAGCGGCACTGCCCATAGGCAAGCCCACAAGATCGCACGCAACAGAATGTAAATATCTAAAACCGGCTCATCTGAACCTGACCGATCTGATTTCTGGCTCATGGCAAAACTACTGAACATACAATGAACGGAACACTCACCATGACAGACGGAGGTAACAGCGAAGTTAATGCGCGGCATTTTCCAAAAACAGCCTTATTCAGCTTTGTTTAACCGTATTCTGCAATATTCGATTAATAACTTTCAAAATGTATTCAGGATTGAAGAGACATGCGCCGCATCGTATTTTCCAAGGCATTAGGTATTGCGTTACTGGTCTTGACTGTAGCAGGTTGCGCCCGTGAATTGCCCAGACATGACCCCGTGCTGGCGACACCAGCGCTCAACGCATATCAGTTGGATACCGGAGATCGTGTCAGGATCGTGGTATTTGAACAAGATTCCCTGACTGGAACTTATGAGGTCAGTTCAACCGGCAAAATCATGATGCCGTTGATTGGCGAAGTTGAAGCTCGTGGAAGCACGATACAGAGCCTGGCGCGCTCGGTGCGCGGAAAACTTGCCAGTGGGTTCCTTCGTGATCCTGACGTAAGTGCGGAACTGACGACGTCCCGGCCATTTTACATTCATGGCGAAGTTACACGATCTGGTGCCTATGCCTTTGCACCTGGCATGACCATGGAACGTGGTATCGCTCTTGCCGGAGGCCTTACCCAAAGAGCAGACCCAACAGTTTTTGCGGTAGATCGTCTTGATGGAACTTCAAACCAGACACCCGTGACACAATATCTGGGGCTGCGGGATGCGGTTTTGCCAGGCGACACGATTTACGTTCGCGAGCGATTGTTCTGACCAGCTAGTTAAGGGTTGAAAAGCGTAATGTCTGATCAGTCGTCCGATCCGATCAACGAATCCAACATGCCGCGGGAACAGGCTGTTGCCCGCATGATGAAACGTCTCATCGATGCCACGGCTTCTGACGATCTCAAAGGCATTGAATCGGGGGAACTGGGCGACGAAGCGCGGCGGGTTGCCTCTCAGCTGACCGACGACAACGTATCTCCCCGTGTTCTGACAGGGCTTGTTCGCCTGATGGACTTCTTGCTGATTACAGCACTGGGTTACATCATTTTTCTGATTTATGTTCGTCCTCTGGAACAGCTCAACGGCGTTGGGTTGGGAAGTGGAATCGATATCCGCTATGCGCTGATTGCTGCCTGCGGGGGCGTTCTGGCCGTCATTTTTATTCAGGCCGCTGATGGTTACGGAATTATCACACTACGACAGATGTCCCGGCAATTGGGACGGATCCTGGCTGCATGGACTTTCGTGTTCCTGGTCTTTGCAATTACGGCTTTCTTCTTCAAACAGAGTGAAAGCCTGTCCCGGGTTTGGTTCGGCGCCTGGTTTCTGTCCGGTGCCGTCATTCTGACGCTGACCCGGATCGTCATATCGCGCTATATCCGCAAATTATTTCAGGATGGGCGGCTGCAACGCAGGGCCATCCTTGTGGGTGGCGGAGAACGGGCTGCAGAACTCATCCGCTCGCTGGAAAGCCAGCCCGATCAGGATTTGCAAATCTGTGGAATCTTTGATGACAGAGATGACGACCGGTCACCCTCGGTGTTGATGGGCTATCCCAAACTCGGGACCTTTGCTGATCTGATTGTATTTGGGCGCATCTGCAAGATCGATATGTTGGTCGTCACCTTTCCGCTAACGGCCGAGGGTCGCGTGGCTGACATGTTGAAGGATCTTTGGGTTCTGCCGGTGGATATCCGGTTGAGTGCCCATGGCAACAAGTTGAATCTGAGGCCCCGGTCCTACTCCTATGTCGGTGCAGTCCCATTTCTCGACATTGTTGATAAACCGCTCGCGGACTGGGACTATTTCAAGAAGCGCGCCTTTGATCTGTTCTTCGCCTCTCTCGCTCTCATCGTCCTGTCACCTGTCATGCTGCTGGTCGCTCTTGCGGTGCGGCTCGACAGTCCCGGTCCGGTGTTTTTCCGCCAGACCAGATATGGTTTCAACAATGAGAAAATCTCGGTGTTGAAATTCCGTTCCATGTATCATCACATGGCCGACCCCACGGCCAAGAATGTTGTCACACGTCATGACCCAAGGGTAACCCGTGTCGGGCGTTTCATCCGGAAGTCAAGTCTCGATGAACTGCCACAGTTTCTGAACGTTCTGCGCGGTGAACTGTCGCTGATTGGTCCACGCCCCCATGCCGTGCACGCCCATACCGAAAATCGCCCCTGGGAAGCTGTTGTGGATGGGTATTTTGCCCGCCATCGTGTCAAACCCGGCATTTCCGGCTGGGCTCAGATTCATGGTCTGCGCGGTGAAATCCGTAACAAGGAAATGATCCAGAAGAGAGTGGAACTCGATCTTTATTATATTGAGAATTGGTCAATTATGCTGGATCTGTACATACTATTCATGACGCCATTTAAAATTCTCAATACACGCAACTCCTATTAGCCCGGCAATGGAAACAGCTGTTTACCAACCAGGAACCATATCAACCCGCATTCTTGGCGCTGTGTTTCTGTGGCTGTTTGTGTTTTCGGGCGGTTTTGTATTTCGTGAACCTGCACCATACGAATTATTCGCGGTTGTGCTGATACCGTTCTGGTTTCTCGCAGGGCTTCCCCTGCCGCGTCAGATAGCACCTCTCTTCGTTTTGCTGACGCTGTATCTGGTTGGCGGGATCATCGGCCTCAGTCAGGTCAAATTTCTTGATGATGCCCCCATGTTTGTGGCCGTCACCGGATTTCTGGCCCTAACCTCCTGGTTCTTTGCCTGCCTGATTGCAGAAGACCATCGGCGATTGAAGCTCATTACCAACGCCTATCTTGCAGGTGCCTGCTTCACAATCATTCTGGGGTTGATCGGATATTTCCGCCTTGTGCCAGGCGCTTTCGATCTGTTTACGCTGTATGGACGTGCCTCTGGTGGATTTGAAGATCCCAATGTCTTTGGACCTTTCCTGATCCTGCCACTGGGCTTGCTGTTTTACAGCATTCTCAATCGCGAGGAAGGCAGCAGCATTCTCCGCATCTTCTTCATGTCGTTCTTGCTGCTCGGAATTTTCATGAGTTTTTCGAGAGCCAGCTGGGGTCTTGCTGCGTTTACACTGGCAAGCATTTTTCTTTTGAGCCTGATAAACACCAGAAGCTCTGGCGATCGACTGCGTATGGTTATCTTGCTGTTCGTCGCCTTGTTTGCAGGGTTTATCTTGCTGCTCATCGCACTTTCAATTGATCAAGTATCTTCCCTGTTTGCCGAACGGGCACAAATTGTTCAAAATTACGATGGCGGCCGTCTCGGTCGGTTTGCACGCCATGCCTTTGGTTTTCGGCTTGTGGCTGAACGGCCCCTGGGGCTTGGTGCGCTCGAATTTGGCAAACACTACATCAATGGTGACCCGCATAACATCTGGCTGAAAAGCTTCACAGCATATGGCTGGCTGGGTGGTTTTTGCTATCCAATTCTCGTGGTCTGGACCATTGCCAAGACCGTGCCACTGCTGTTCAAGCCAAGACCATGGCAACCAGTGTTGATTGTGAGTTTTGTTGTCTTTCTCGGGCATCAGATCGTCGGCATCGTGATCGATATTGACCACTGGCGGCATTATTTTCTTTTGTTAGGGCTGATTTGGGGGATGATTGCCGCAGAGGCGAAATGGTCCGCCGACCACAAACACCAGGAAGCTTGAGCGGGGCTTTGCTGCAAGCTGCTATCTATGTCTCCGGGTCGGACACAGTAAAAAATGGTCGGAGCGATAGGATTCGAACCTACGACCCCTTCACCCCCAGCGAAGTGCGCTACCAGGCTGCGCCACGCTCCGACTGAAATTTGTATAACGATGCGCGAAGAGCAACGCAAGCCACCAATCTCACACCGGTTTCGATTGAGACTTTTTTTTGCCAATTGCCATTCTGGGGCTGATTTCAATCAAGAGGTTCAGGTCAGGCGGGAGATTGAGTTCAGGTCTAAGTGACCCGATCCAACATTCGCTTGCATTCCAGCAACTCGAACAGTGTACCGTGCAGTTTTTCAACATCTTCTTCAGACAGGCCTTTGGCCTGCGGTCGTGCCGCATCAAAAGGCAGATCGACGTCAGCGGATTTGTCGGAGTTCTTTTTCAGTCCGAGTTTGGAAAACAATTTGGCAGCAGTGGTATCTCCCGGCTCAACGGCCCCGTCAGCAGGCAATGGCGCGGCCCCGGCGATGTCAGGCCCATCAATATCGACACTGGCCTCGCCCCGCCCAACAGCCATCACGATCTTGACGCCACGCTCTTTCAGAAGCCGTTGAACGCCTTTAATCGTATAGCCCTCTCCGTAGAGCAGCACCCGAATGCCGCGCAGAAGCTCAACATCCTGCGGTCGGTAGTAGCGGCGCCCGCCGCCACGTTTCATGGGCTTGATCTGGTTGAAGCGGGTTTCCCAGAAACGCAACACGTGCTGGGGTAAATCCAAGTCATCAGCTACTTCGCCGATTGTGCGAAAAGCTTCAGGTCCCTTAGCGGTCATTGCGTGCGTCTCCGATAAAAATCGATTGGAACACTATCGGCACATAATATGGCACAATGTTGAAAACCAAAAAGATGATTCTTATGCGCAGCTTAGCAGCTTCAGCTGTTAGAGTGGTTTACTTTATCTTTCAACACATTGCTGGGTTTGAACACCATCACCCTGCGCGGTGGAATAGGCACTTCAACTTTGGTTTTGGGGTTGCGGCCGATGCGTTCGTTCTTGCTGCGCACGATGAATGAACCGAAGGACGATAATTTAACATTTTCGCCCAATGCAATCGCATCGGAGATTTCCTCAAGAACCATCTCGACAAGATCAGAAGACTCCGATCTTGAAAGACCAACCCGTTCATAAACCGCTTCCGCCAAATCGGCACGGGTTACAGTCTTGCCGCCCATGTTCAATGCTCCCCTTTGCGCCCAATTTGAGGGCAGTCAATGGTCTTTTAGGTTAAGTGTCAGAGATTAGGCCGTCAATAGCCCATTGTTATACGAGTTTACAACTGTTGCCTACCAGCGCAGCAGAACACTACCCCAGGTAAAACCGCCGCCCATAGCTTCAAGCATCACCAGATCACCACGTTGAACGCGACCATCCTTGACTGCAACATCAAGCGCCAGTGGAATTGAGGCTGCAGACGTGTTGCCATGTCCTTCGACAGTCATGACGACCTTATCAATGTCGATGCCAAGTTTCTCGGCGCTGGCTTCAATGATCCGCCGGTTGGCCTGATGTGGAATGAACCAGGCCAGATCATCGGCTGTCGTTCCACTGGCAGCAAATGCATCAGTGACAACACCGGAGATCATGCCGACCGCATGTTTGAAAACTTCACGGCCCTGCATGCGCAAGTGACCGGTGGTCTGGGTGCTGGATGGCCCACCATCCACATACAGTTTTTGTCTGTGCGAACCGTCTGACCGCAAATGGCAAGACAGAATGCCCTGCTCCAGCTGATCCTCGACAACGGGCTGAGCACGCAATACGGCAGCACCCGCGCCATCGCCAAACAGCACACAGGTGGTGCGGTCAGTCCAGTCGAGAATACGGGAAAAGGTTTCTGCGCCAATCACCAGGATTGTGCTGGCATTCCCAGCCCGTATGAAGCTGTCGGCAATGGTCATTGCATAAACGAAGCCGGAACAGACGGCTTGAATATCAAATGCGTATCCGGTCGTGTTGCCAAGATTGTATTGAACCGAGACGGCTGTTGCAGGAAACGTGAAATCCGGCGTTGAAGTGGCAACAATAATCAGATCAACATCCTGGGCGGAGATACCTGCGTCATCCAATGCGCGCTTCGCCGCTATCGTTGCCAGATCGCTGGTATTCTGATCATCGGCGGCAATATGCCGTCTTTCTATACCAGTACGCTGTACAATCCATTCACTGGTCGTATCAACAATTTTGGAAATATCGTCATTCGTCATCACCTTTTCAGGCAAATAGGACCCTACGCCGGCCACAACGGCCCTTTGATTCAACACACGTCAGCCCTTCGAATTCGGCTCGTTCACGAGCACGTTTTGAAATTGTTCAAGATCATCGCTGAGTTTCTTTAGCAAATTATTTCTTGCCATAGCATCACCCATTCCGATGGCGCTCGCAAACCCCTCATGGCTGGCAGACCCATGACTTTTTATTACAAGACCATTCAGCCCGAGAAATACGCCCCCATTGGACTTACTGGGATCCATCTTTTCGCGGAGCCTATCAAAAGCCCCTTTAGCGAAGATGTAACCTATCCTGCTCATCAGACTCTGGCTCATGGCGGCGCGCAGATATTCCGCGATCTGCCTTGCCGTTCCTTCAGCAGCCTTCAGGGCAATATTTCCGGAAAACCCTTCAGTGACAACAACATCCGAGGTGCCCTTGCCAAGATCGTTGCCTTCAACAAACCCGATATATTTAATGAAAGGAAGGTCAGCCTGGCGTAGAATCTGGCCGGCTCGGCGCACTTCCTCGACACCTTTGATTTCCTCAACGCCCACATTCAGCAGGCCGACGGTCGGGCGCTCAATGGAAAAGAGCGCTCTTGCCATGGCACCGCCCATGACGGAAAAATTGACCAGCTGCTCTGCATCCGCCCCAATCGTGGCACCGACATCCAGCACAATACTGTCACCGCGCACCGTTGGCCAGATCGCAGCAATGGCCGGGCGCTCGATTTCCGGCATGGAGCGCAAACAAAAACGAGCCATTGCCATCAACGCGCCGGTGTTGCCTGCCGAGACACAGACACTGGCTTCACCATCTTTAACGGCCTGGATTGATCGCCACATGCTTGAGTGATAGCGGCCCTGGCGCAGGGCAATGCTCGGCTTGGCATCCATTTCCACGGACACTTCGCAGTGTCGTACTTCTGACGCAGCCGCCAGAGCTGGGTATTTGGCCAAAGCTGGGTTGATGATTTCTTCTTTTCCAAACAGCAGAAAGCGTGTATCGGGCTGTCGCTGCAGAGCGATTTGTGCACCGCCCAGAACAACCTCTACGCCGCTATCTCCCCCCATGGCATCCAGTGAAATGGTGATGCTTTGCGTCATTAATTGCTCAAATTTCTTCCTTAGCCCGAACGCGGAACATAGCTACTTCGCCCAACAACACAACCTAAATAACGCAGTGCCAAAACATTTAGCTGGGCTGTGAGAGATCAGGTTCTGCTTCATCCGTTGCCTGTTGTCTTAAGCTTCGCGAGGGCCGCAAAGGGTGATACCCGCTCGACTTCTTCCGTTTCAACGAAATCCGGGGCAGCCACATCCGCCAAATCGGCATTTGGCGCTCTTGGATACAAATCAATTCCAATGATCACATGTTCCAGCACGACGGCTGCCAGGTCCAATCGACCGTTTTCGATGATTTCGGGCGGATCTACTTCCTCCGGATCAATCAGCATTTCGCGGTTCAGATTCATTTTGGTGAAAACAGGATCAACATCGGAGCTTTTCGTGACAAAGGTTCTGTCAATGATCTCCTGAAAGACCTGGCGCACAGGCTCCAGAGTGACAACGCAGCTCTGCTCGACGACGGCATCCACATGACCGCGTACCCGAACACTGTTCTTGGTGCGATGGATACGCATTGTCGCCTTTATATTCTGCACAGACAGCACATTCAGCGCATCGGCAATCGCTGCGTAATCGGCCTCGTCAGCTTCAATGACAAAGTCTTTTGCATCATTGGTAATATCTCCAGCCACGATCGTGTAGGTCCAGGGCCAGTGCCCGGCAATGGAATCAAGAGATTTTTCATGGAGATTTGCATCTGGGTCAGATGCGGTATTGAGCTTGCTCATTTAAGGCCTCGCAGAGAATTTGAGAATCAACTGTCGGACTATGCGATGCGCTATATATACGCGGCAGGGTCCGGAAAGGAAAGAGAACCAGCCAGAATTGCCGCATCCTCCACGGTTTCCAGATGGGCAACACAGCCAATGACATAGGCGGCGAGCGCACCGGCCTTCCCCTCGCTGTTCCGTGGTTTCGGCTCTGTCTCGGAATCCACTGCGAAAAGTTTCTCATTGTAACTGAGAATGTTGCGGAAAAGCGCATCCGTCAGTTCAGAATGCTGATCCTCTGCCCCCAGAGCAGTTTTATATCCATCCGAACGACCATAGAAGACCTGCATCATTTTTTTCATGCGCTTGGGGACGCTTGTATCGCCAACGCCGAGTTCACGCAGGCAGTGATCCATATCGAGCCGAAACAGATCAAAAATATCCTGGCTGAGCGCCTGGGCCGCCTCACCGGATGGTTGCAGTCGATTGAAGAGTAGAAAATTGTGAAGCACAATCATGTTGAACCGGCCATCGAGGCTGTCGGGCACACCAACATCAGAATAGAATGCACGTTGTCGGGCTTGTGCCACAATCTGCGCATAAAGCCTTTGCGTTATCGTTTGATTGGTTTTGTTTGCTTTGAAAAAACGCCGAAGCATGCTGTGACCCGTGCTGTGAATGAAATGGAAATGCATCTGTCCAAACCGGCCAAATTCCATGCTCTTATTGCAAATGAAGGTAGTGCGCGCTAGGAGTTTTGCAATAATCGTTGTGGCAGTTCATGCATGCAACATCAGAACAAGACATTGGCTTGCGCGGCAAGCCAAAATGTAGACAGGAAGGAATGCTGTGTTGGCTTTGAGGAATTTTTCCATCAGAAAACCAGCTGGCCGTAAAGAAACCAACGGTTCGGGCTTTTCCCATGCGCGTATGATCGGAGTGCTTTTGCTCGGCTCTGTGGCGTTGGGGGGGTGTCTTGAGCAGCGCAATTTCCAAGGCTACCAGATTCCACATGACGCAGAACAACAGGTCCCTGTTGGTGCCAGTCGCGATCAGGCACTTCTGGCCTTTGGCACGCCCACCACGACAGCTGAATTTGGCAATGAGGTATTCTATTACATCTCGCAGGTTTCCAGCCGCCCGGTAGCCTTTGCCAGAACCAAAGTTGTCGATCAGCGCGTTTTGGCGGTCTATTTTGACGATCAGGACCGGGTCCAGCAGATCGCCAATTATGGCCTGCAGGATGGCCGCGTGTTCGACTTCGTTTCAAGAACAACGCCCACAGGTGGCAGTGATGTCAGCTTTGTGAGCCAGTTGCTATCAGCAGCCGGTCGCACCAATCCTCTCGGTGGGGAATAGGGCCTTTCCAATTGGTAGTCCATTCGGTCTGGATCGAAACGCAGCGTCGTGGCTCGTTGCGTTGACAGCGTGGGTTCTCGGAACAAGTCCGAGAACGACGACGTGTCTGGCGGAGGTGTATCAGAGAGACTTTGGCGGGCATAGGGGCTGAGGCTTGGTAGAGGATGACTGGCAGAGCGTTTTGCGCAATGCAGATCTTTTCCAAATTCACGTCTCATTGAATCGCTCAAAGGGTCGCAACCAGCCCCACCGCCGTCGTTCTCGGACTTGTTCCGAGAAGCCATCTCACAGCGCCAAGGGTTTGCCCACATGGACATACATGTATAATCGGCACAGACCATTCGGTGGGATTAAAGGCCCAACATTTGTGAATCGCCTCGGTCTAAACCGAGACAACCGAATGAGGGCCCCTCATTTGCCTGTTGATTTTCCGCGGGTGAAGAACAGCATCACCAGTGTAATGATAACAACCGGAAACACGATGACATTGACCATGTTCCAGCCAAAGGCATTCAGTATCCCGCCAGATGACAGGGATGCAGCGGCTACGAAGCCGAATACGAGGAAATCATTGACGGCCTGTACCCGGTTCTTTTCCTCAGGCCGGTAAGTTTCAGTCAGCATGGCCGTTGCACCGATGAACCCAAAATTCCAACCAACGCCCAACAAGATCAACGCGCCCCAGAAATGCACCAGATGAGAGCCGGCAAGCGCCAGAGCGGCACAGCCTGCAAGCAGCACAAGCCCGGTGACGATAATCCGCTCCTTACCAAATCTCTGAATCAATGATCCGGTGAAAAAGCTTGGGGCAAACATGGCCATGACGTGCCACTGAATGCCCAGCAATGCATTCGACATGCTGTGACCATGGGACACCATCGCCATCGGCGCAGCTGTCATGACAAAACTCATCAAGGCGTAGGAACTGACGGCGCATAAAACCGCGACAATAAATCGGCTCTGACTCATGATCTCAAGAAGTGGCCGCCCCACAGCAGTGCTTTGAACCTTGACGATGGGGGGAGCCTTCAAAAAACCCAGTGCGATCCATGACAGAGCCGCCAAAACTGACAGGCCGACAAAGGCGCCTGCATAGAGGGTCGGCGCGAGCATATCCTTGGTGAGCGACGCCGTCTGAGGACCTATAATTGCAGCAAGCACACCGCCAGCCATAACCCATGAAATGGCCTTCGGACGAAAGCTTTCACTGGCCGAATCAGCGGCGGCAAACCGGTATTGCTGAACAAAGGCGCTAGCAGCGCCCGCAAATAGAACACCAAGGCAAAAGAACCAGAAGGAGCTGAGGAAAATAGCATAGGCGGCCAGCAAACCACCCAAAACCGCGGCCAATGACCCCATTCTCAACCCTGTGCGACGGCCAAGCTTTCTGGCCAACATACCGGCTGGCAATGTCGCAAGAGCTGTTCCAACGACAAAACCAGTCACCGGCAAGGTCGCGAGACTCTTGTCTGTGCCGAGCAAAAAATGGCCTACAATGCCACCCAGTGAAATACAGATCGGAGCCCCGGCTCCGCCCAAGGCCTGCGCAGCCGCCAGCACAAATACATTGCGGCGCGCTATGCCATCATCGGACTGCGGCGTTGAATCTATAGGCGTCGATGCGGTTTCGGTCATCGGGAATCCGAGCTTTTCTAAGGGAGCGTACCTCATACGCTCGATGATGAAGGTTTAAAAGCAAATCCGGTGAATGAGTTGATTTGGCGCTCTAATGGGTTCCGGCAAGCCAATCAAACGCTATGAAAAATGATCAAATGCCTTCGCGGCCACCAACTGCACCTGCCCGTCTGCACTCACAAACTGGACACCCTTCGTTTCAACGACACGGCCAATACACCTCACAGGAACCATTGCCTTTGCGATCGCCGTTTCGAAGGCGTTGCAGTGCGTTGCCGGAATGGTGCACAAAATCTGATAATCATCACCACCAGTTACCAATCTTGTTCGTAAATCGTGCTGTTCAAGATGAGGCATCAAAACGGGATGATGCGGGATATCGTAAAGATTGATAATCAAGCCGCATTCACTTGCGCCCGCAAGCGTGGCTGCATCGCCGGATAGTCCATCGGAGACATCCATCGACGCCGACGCAAAATCCAGGACAAGCCCGGCTGCGGCAAGATTTATCGGGGGTTCCAGATAGGCCAGTTCCAGTTGAGCGCATTCTTCCTGCGTCAAGCGTGCAAGCAATTGCTGTTCCGGTTCGGTTAAGGCGTCCAGACCCAACAGACTGGCTTTGCGCGCCCATAATCCGATGGCGCTGTCGCCGATGGTTCCGGTGACGTAAAGCCTGTCTCCAATTTCCGCACCTGAGCGTTTCACCATTCTGCCGGTCGGAACCAGGCCGAATGCACAGATGGTAATGGCTGACACGTCTTTCGTCATCACCGTGTCACCGCCCAGAAGCTGAAGGCCCAAGGCCTGCTGATCCTCTCCCAAAGCACCAACGAATTCGGACATCCAGTCATCTGAGCGCAAGAGTTGTTCGGGCAATGCCAATGACAGGAAATAGCCTCTTGGCGTGCTGCCCTTGGCAACCAGATCCGAGATGTTCACCCGCAATGCTTTTCTGGCGATGGATGCAGGCGGATCACAGTCAAAAAAATGAATTCCGGCAATGATCGTATCAGTGGAAACGACCAGTGACATGCCATCAGGAACCGTTATCTGGGCGGCATCATCGTGCAGGCCCAGAGCCTCCGGATCATCCGCCAGAGGTGCGAAATAACGCTGGATAAAGCGGTCTTCGGCTTTATCAGAGGCCGTCATTTTTTTGTAAACTCTGATGCCCTTACTTCACGTGCTATGTGGTCCAGAACACCATTGACCATTTTTGGCTCGTCTTCGAGAAAATAGGCTTTGGTCACATCAACATATTCGGTGATGATGACTTTGGCCGGGACATCTTTTCGTCGAACAATTTCGAAGGTGGCAGCGCGCAACACCGCGCGCAGAAGGCTGTCGATGCGCCTCAGGGGCCAGTCCGGCGTCAATGCCTTGTGGATCAAGGGATCAAGCTGAAGCTGTTCTTTTACCACACCGGCAAGAATTCCGCGGAAATAGGCAGCATCTGCTTCCAGATATTGCTCGCCATCAATTTCCTTGCCAAGGCGCACATTTTCAAACTCTGCAACAACTTGCTGCAGGGAGGTGCCGCCGATATCCATCTGATACAAGGCCTGCACGGCACCAAGCCGTGCCGCACCGCGTTTGTTGGCCGGGCGTATGTGTGCGGCGGAGTTGTTGGCTTCAGACATATCAGGTTAATCCAAACTGATTGCGCAGTTTCAGCATTACGATAGCGGCTTCTGCGGCACCGCGACCCTTGTTCATTTCCGTGCGACGTGCGCGTGCCCAGGCCTGATCAATATTCTCGACCGTCTGGATGCCATTTCCCAGTGCCAGACCTTCCGCAACCGACATATCCATCAAGGCGCGCGCGGACTCACCGGCGACGATATCATAATGCGAGGTTTCCCCGCGCATGACACAGCCCAGCGTGACGAATGCCGCATAGTGAGTGCCCGAACCTGCTTCCGCGCTGATCAGCGCCATGGAAACAGCTGTTGGAATTTCCAGAGCACCGGGAACGGCGATACGCTCATAGGCCAGGCCAGCCTCTTCGATGGCTTCTATAGCACCTGCGACGAGTTCGTCAGCAATGTCTTCATAGAAGCGCGCTTCTATGATTAATATTTTGGGGCTCTTGTCGGCCATTTCGTCAGATCCTATCGCGTTTCCAGCAGCCGCGCCGCGTACCGCGCCATGGTATCAACTTCCAGATTGACGTCATCACCCATTTTCCGTGACTGCCATGTGGTTACAGACAGACTATGGGCGATCAATAGCACATCAAATTCTGATTTTGATACACTGTTGATGGTCAGTGAGGTGCCATCTAGCGCAACCGAGCCTTTGGGTGCAATGAATTTCGCAAGTGTATCAGGTGCCCGGAGCACAAATCTGGTTGCCTCCCCCTCCCCGACGACAGAGATTATTCTGGCTTTGCCATCCACATGCCCTGAAACGATGTGACCGCCCAATTCATCACCAACACGCAATGCACGCTCCAGATTGAGTCTTGTACCGACATCCCAGGTGCCAGCCGTCGTCAATCGCAGCGCTTCTTCCCACGCTTCGACACAATATGTGGTCTGTGCCGGGTTCATGGAAGTCACGGTCAGGCAGACGCCACCATGTGCGATTGAAGCGCCGATTTCGAGTGTGGAGAAGTCCAATGCGGCTTTGATCGTGAACCGACGTCCTTCGGCAAGCGGTTCAACGGCTGTGATTTCACCCATATAGGTGACGATACCTGTGAACACGCTCAGCCCTTTCGCCAGTAGACAGTCAGTTGATCTGCACCCAGGTGCCTGCACTCGATTTGCTCGAATGTCGCAGCATCTGTCATCAAATCAAGCGGTGCCTGGACACCATCTTCCGCAGTGATAATAACACCGGACTGGATCAGATAACATGCATCCACCAATCCTGCCTTGAGAAAGCTGTCTGCCACGCGCGCGCCGCCTTCGATCATCACGGTTCTGATGCCCTGATCCCAGAGTGCTTTCAGTATCTGTGCGCAAGTCTGCCCGTCGAATATCAGGGTTTCCGCGCCGTTTTGATCCGTCAGCACCTTTGCATCTGGTGAAATCCGGTTGCCGGAATCCAGAACCACTCTTTGCGGGGAGCGCTCTTCCATGCCGGGAAGCCTGCAGGTCAATGACGGATCATCCCCAAGGATCGTTCCGACACCGACCAGAATGGCATCACTGACGGCACGCAAACTGTGAACATAGGACCAAGCTTCAGGACCGGTGATAGAGATTTGACCACCGTGTCTTGCGCCGATCAGTCCGTTTGCTGACACTGCCATTTTCAGAAACACATGGGGTCTCTGCTGTGTTTTTGCAGCAATATGGCCGGCGTGAAAACGACGTGCCTCAGCTTCAAGGATCGGCGTCACCAAGCCCACGCCATGGGAACGCAAGCGCTCAAATCCTGTTCCAGACACACGCGGGTCCGGATCGGACATGCATGCCACCACGCGGGTGATGCCACTGGCCAGGATTGCATCTGTGCAGGGCGGTGTCAGGCCGTGATGGCTGCACGGTTCCAGCGTTACATAAAGCGTGGCCCCTTGGGCCTTTGGACCTGCCTGCTGCAATGCCTGCACCTCGGCATGTGGTCTGCCGCCAATTCCTGTGACGCCGCGTCCGACAATGCGAGGCGTCCCGTTGATCGTCGTCATAACGAGGGCGGCAACACAGGGATTTGGATTTGTCAGGCCTTCGTGCCGCCTGCCAAACCGCAAAGCAGCAGCGGCCATTCGTAAATCGAGGTTGGAAACCGGGTTTTTCATCGGATGTAATCAAGCATCAGACGGCGATCAAATGTCGCTGTCATCATCCCCGGTATCCTGTGAGTCCTCATCCATTTCATCGAGAAAACTCGAGAAATCCTTGGCTTCGCGAAAATTCTGATAGACAGAAGCAAAGCGAACATAGGCCACATCGTCCAGATGTTTCAGTGCTTTCAGCACCATGATGCCGATCTCATCGGCGTTGATTTCGGGCTCACCACGGCTTTCAAGACGTCTCACGATCCCGGAGACAAGGCGTTCTATGCGCTCCGGATCAACATCTCTTTTGCGGGTTGCAACCTGTACCGAGCGCACCAGCTTGTCGCGATCGAACGGCGCCCGTCGACCGCTCTTTTTCAGCACGGTCAATTCACGCAGCTGGATACGCTCAAACGTAGTGAAGCGACCGCCGCAATCCACACAGATGCGACGGCGACGAATGGTGGTATTGTCCTCAGTGGGTCGAGAATCCTTGACCTGTGTATTGTCTGCTCCGCAATAAGGACAACGCATGATCAGTTATCCCTGATAAATTGGAAAGCGGCCTGTCAGTGACAGGACATTCGCTTTTACGGCAGCTTCCGTTTCGGCATTTTGCTCTTCGCCATTGGCGGCAATACCATCCAGAACCTGTGTGATCAGTTTTCCCACTTCACGGAATTCGGCCACGCCAAATCCGCGGCTGGTGGCAGCTGGCGTGCCGAGCCGGATGCCGGATGTGATTGTGGGTTTTTCCGGATCATCCGGAATGCCGTTTTTGTTGCAGGTAATGAAAGCACGACCCAAGGCGGCTTCGGCTACTTTACCGGTGACACCTTTGGGCCGCAGATCGACGAGCATCAGATGATTGTCCGTTCCACCGGAGACAATATCCAGCCCCTCTTCAGTCAGGCTGGCTGCCAGTGCCTTGGCATTGTCGGCAACAGCACGAATGTAACTTCTGAAATCATCGCTTAGCGCTTCGCCGAAAGCGACAGCTTTACCGGCAATGACATGCATCAATGGACCGCCCTGCAATCCGGGAAAGACGGCCGAATTGATTTTCTTGGCAATGGCCTCATCATTGATCAGCACCAATCCACCACGGGGACCGCGCAGGGTTTTATGAGTAGTGGATGTTGCAACATGGGCGTGCGGGAACGGGCTTGGGTGCAGGCCACCAGCAACCAGACCGGCAATATGAGCCATATCCACCATCAGATAGGCGCCGACTTCATCAGCAATTTCACGAAACTTGGCGAAATCAATGATCCGGGAATAAGCAGACCCACCAGCGATGATCATCTTTGGCTGATGCTCGATTGCCAATTCACGGATTTGTCCGAAATCGATCAAATGTGTGTCGGCTTCAACACCATATTGCACCGCGTTGAACCATTTACCGGACAAATTCGGCCTGGCTCCATGGGTCAAATGGCCGCCCGCATCCAGGCTCATGCCCAAAATCGTGTCGCCCGGCTTTATCAGGGCGAGGAAAGCGGCCTGATTAGCCTGACTTCCTGAGTTCGGCTGCACATTGGCAAATCCGCAACTGAACAGTTTTTTCACCCGGTCAATCGCCAGATTTTCAGCGATGTCGACAAATTCGCAACCGCCATAATAGCGGCGACCCGGATAACCTTCCGCATATTTGTTGGTGAGCACAGAGCCCTGTGCTTCCAAAACCGCTTTTGATACGATGTTTTCAGATGCAATCAGTTCGATCTCTTGCTGTTGCCGCCCCAGTTCCTTGCCAATAGCGTCCGCAATGGCCGGGTCTGCTTCGGCCAGACCTTTTGAAAAGAATCCCGAAAAGAGATCGGACTGGGATGGATCTGAACTAACGGACATGGGCTTGACCTTATCTGAGGGTTTACCGTTGTATGGTTCTGTTTTCTGGGAACCAAATCGGTTGTCTAACGATTGTGTCTTCGCAGCAATTCACTGTTGGTGGATTTGAGGCAGATACCACAAGCCATACGCCAGTCCAAGTATGGATAGGCTGATAGGCAATTTATTATTGCAGCAATTCGCTTTATGGATGAGTACGAGCCCGCAAACCGTCCAGAACAAATATTGGAAACTCATATGGAAAACCTCATCACCCTGTTTCAGGATCCAGCTGTCTGGATTGCGCTTCTTACCCTGATCGTGATGGAGGTGGTCCTTGGGATCGACAATCTGTTGTTCATCTCGATCCTTACCAACAAACTGCCGGTAGATCAGCGCTCCGGAGCGAGACGGATAGGCATTAGTCTGGCGCTCGTCCTGCGCTTGCTGCTACTCAGCGCCGTGGCCTGGATTGTACAGCTGACCACGCCGATTTTCACAATTTTCGACCAGGGTTTTTCCTGGAAGGATCTGATTCTCATCGGCGGCGGCATCTTTCTGATCTGGAAGGCCACCAAAGAGATTCACCACGCTGTCGATCCCGAACCTACGCCGGACATCTTCGATTCCCGGGCCGTCAGTCTGACCTTCACTGCAGCAATCAGTCAGATTTTGTTGCTGGATCTGGTGTTTTCTGTCGACAGTATTATCACCGCAGTGGGCATGACACCGCATGTACCGATCATGGTCATCGCTGTGATTGTCGCCGTGACAGTCATGCTGATTGCGGCCAATCCTCTGGCTCGGTTCATTGAGCTGAACCCGACAATCGTGATGCTTGCGCTGGGTTTCCTGCTGATGATCGGCATGACGCTGGTTGCTGAAGGGTTCGGTGTTCACGTGCCGAAAGCCTATATTTACGCTGCCATGGCATTCTCAGCGACCATTGAGGGGCTCAACATGTGGTCACGCCGCGCCAAGCGCAGGATTCGGGACGCGCAAGCAGCGCAACAGGCTGACTGAACAGGGCCTGCAGACACAAATGCCCGCTCGGGAAATTCCGGAGCGGGCATCAGATGATCCTCTATGTGCCAGTGACCGTGTTACTCGGCCACAACATCAATCTTCAACAGATCAACCAATGTGCCCGGTGCCGCAGCGCCGCCTGCAATGACCTGCATGACAGACACAGGCTGATCAGGTTGAGCTGTCGCGGTCAATGAGCTGCCCTCGGACAACAGATTTGCAACTGCACCAGCAACCTCATCGACAAAATCGGGCTTGTTCAGCGCACTCATCAGGAAGGGCAGCGCGCCAAGCAGTTCCTGTTTCAACTGCTCGGCTGATTTGCCCTGCTTGCCAGCCGTTGCTTCTATGGCCCGGTCAACAATCGAATTGTCATTGAACACCATGGATGCCGCATTGAAGGTGAGAAATGCCAAGGCATTCTGGGCCGTTTCAGGGTTTTCGAACACGCTGCGTGGCACACTGCCAATGTCCACAGAAGCATCCAATGTGCCGCCATCTTCAAGGGCATTCTTGCTTACCAGGGAAAGAATTTCACTCGCTTCATTCCAAACCAAGGACACCATATATGACAGATTAACGCGCTGATAACCCATGTCTTCAAACACTTCCCGGGCCTCTGTTTCCAGATCAGCAACATTAAACTCAAGGTTTTCAAGCGACGAAGAAACGCGTGTGGGAAGGCGTCCTATAAAATCTCCCATTTCAAGGCGATTGAGGCCGAGTTTGATTCCTGGTTCGTCCTGGATTTTCAGGTCAATACCAGCGACTTCAATCAGACCGAGGGTGGGAAACGCAGCGATGATACCATTGATATCCATCTCGTCAGAGGCACGCTTGGCATCCATCAAAGCGTCCAGCGTTGGGAAGCCAACATCCATCAACTGGAAGCGGTCCATCTGGACACGGTTGCCCTCACCTTCGGCAAAAAGCCCTTTGAGAGACAATTCTCCCAAACCACCTGACCACAAATCAGCCAGCCGAAAGCTGTCCAATTGTGCAGAAAACTCTGTGCCCTTTTCAACGTCGTTGCCTTTCAGGTCGAGACCGGACATATCGAAAGAGCCAATCCGGAACATCGAGTAGAAGGATGAAACCATACGCAATATGGTTTTCTCATCCGGTTCCGAACCACCCGCTTTGGCCTCCAGATACAATTCGTCTGCCAGTGCCAACAACGGCATGCTGGGAGGTCGAATGCCCCAGTCTGTATAGGATACTTCTTCCAGAGACATGCGCGCAACATCGTCAACATCGAGTTTGGTGTCAGTAACGGACAGGGAGCCCAGAAGCGTCTTGAAGGGTGTGTCTTGCTGGCTGGTTACCAATGAGGGATCAAACTGGCGCACCATTGTGCCGCCATTATAGGCGCCACCATCCAGCTTCGCGACATCCAGCATTATCTCAAATTCGCCATCAAACTGTTCCGTATCTGGTCGTGGCGCGCTGGACATCTTCAGACCATCAATTGAAAAAGAGGCATAATCTCCCATTTTCATATCGTTGAATTCAATGACTCCATATGTCGTTTTCAGAAGCGTTCTGGCATCCATAGTTTGCACGAGATCGGAACTGGCGACCTTGAAAGTCGCCATATTCATGTCGACCATCGCCGCGACCAAAGGATAATACTTGGATATCGGCTTGCTGGGATCATCAATGATCGCTGGCAATTTGGACCAGTCGGCCGACGACACCACAAGATCACGATAGGTGCCATTGGCTTCGGTATTTTGAATCTCGTTAGCGCCGCCATCCACTGAATAGATAACGTTTATCTCATCAGCTTCGATGGAGCTCACAGCATACCGGTCACTGGTTTCGCTCAACTCGAAATAACGGAGGCTTGGCACTTCAAAACTATAGGTGAATTTCGGGGCATCTTCGCCTTCAGGGACCAGAGATGTAAAATCAGGTGAGAAGACAACTTTGAAGCCACTGACCGTCGTCACATCATTATCTTCGTCATAACTCAGGCCCTGATAAGACAGATCAAAGAAGGAATAGGATTTGGAATCTTCAACCCAACGCTCGACAATCGTGGGACCTTGTCCGGCTGCAAAGGCCGTGTGGGACACAAGCAGAGCCGCGCCGAAAACGCTGCTGCGCAGAGCAAGTTTGGTGTAAGTTAATTCAGGCATGTCAGCAGATCTCCATTTATGTCTTCTCAATCGTGTCCGATTGTAAGGGAATGTCAGGCGATTTTGTGAAGTGACCAAGACGCCCTGCCCGTTCTTCCCATTGCTTGCGCGCCAGAGCCTGCAAATCTTCAATCGTGTCGGCTTCATCGACGATTTCCAGACCCAGCAGCGTTTCCACGACATCTTCCAGGGTGACGATACCTGCGGTACCGCCAAATTGATCAACCACAAGCGCAATATGTTGGTCGAATTGTAGAAGATGGTCGAAGAGTTCACGCAAATGCATGGTGGATTTGACGTGTGTCAGCTCCCGGCGCAATTCAGACATGGTGGTATCCGGCTCGCCCCTCACCGCCTTGATCAAAATTTCATTCTTGAGGACGAATCCGGAGACACTGTCGATTGTGCCGTCATAGATCGGAATGCGCGAAAAACGCATGTTCTCAAGATCATCCAGAAGCGGAGCAATTGTCATCTCCTGAGGCAATGCATAAACCACGGTCCGCGGCGTCATAATGTCGGAAACGGTGAGGACATTCAGACGAAGCAGGTTCTGCAAAACTCGTGATTCACTGGCAACAACAACACCTTCCCGCTGCCCGACAGTGGCCAGCGCCGACAATTCCTCCCGGCTGACCTGATTCTTCTTCTCGCCACCGGACAGCACTTTTGTCAGCAATTGGGACATTTTGACCAAAGGCCACAAGCCCAAAATCAGTGGGGGTAGAATACGGGACACAGCCGGAACCAGTGCACGCCAGTATGTGGCGCCGATAGTTTTAGGAATGATTTCGGAGAGCACCAAAATCAAAAATGTCAGAACTGCGGAAAACACACCCAGCGAGGCATCACCGAAAACCACAGCGGCCTGAGCACCCGCTCCTGCCGCGCCCACTGTGTGGGCAATTGTGTTGAGGGTCAGAATTGCGGCCAGAGGTCGGTCAATATCCGCTTTCAGGCTGTTCAAGCGCACCGACAAGTTCGGTCGATCAGTCTCAAGAACAGCCATATAGGAGGGGGTTATGCTGAGAAGAACAGCCTCCAATATGGAACACAGAAACGAAACACCAATCGCTAATGCAACAAACAAGATCAGAAGGGTCATAGAAACCGCCCATGCAATAATTATCCGGCAGAAAAAATCGCCAGCTTTGTCGGAACAGTGTGCAGGAAGGGACGTGGCCGCGCAATCGTCTTAACGTCTGGCCTCAAGACGTTCCAGAGCACGCTGCAATTTGCGAAGTGCCAAAGTTTCCATATCTTTTCGCATGGCAGATCGGGGGACGATCACACACACTTCTGTTCTGGTGAGCGCATCGATAGCGCTCACCTTGATTTGTGGCCCAATTGGCACAAACTCAAAATAAATCTGGCGACCTGATTGCCCTGCCATAGGTGGGACCTTTGCCTCAAAGACCAGTGCCCAATTGGGACGGGAAACCCTTTATCGAAGTGCCAGCGGTCCTACGCCATCCTGCGAATAGATATCATCGCGGAAGTGCACCACACCATCCATCGCCCAAGCAGTGATGTATGTGAAATAGATCGGAACCTGATTCTTCACGTTCTCATCACGCCGATCGCCGGTCAAAATCGTGTCATTTACCGATGCAAACGACCAGTCGCCCTCGTTTTCACGCAAAATCCAGGCAGCCAGTTCCTTGATGTTCTGAACGCGAATGCAGCCCGATGAATTGAAGCGGTATTCCTCGCCAAACAACCCTTTTGAGGGGGTGTCATGCAGATAAACAGCATGTTCATTATGAAAATTTATACGAATCGAACCAAGGGAATTGCCTTCACCAGGATCCTGTCGGAAGCGAAAATTAACCGCTTCATCGGTCGTCCAGTCGATCTGGGTGGGCTGCAGTTCGCTGCCCGCCTTGTCGTAAATCCGGATGCGGTTCCTGGTCAAATATTGGGGATCATTCTGCATATGCGGAATCATATCCTTGCGGATGATGGAGACCGGAACCGTCCAATAGGGATTGAAGTTTATCTGATAGACTTTCGAATTCAGAACCGGTGATTGCCGGTCGACTTTCCCGACAATGGCTGTGTGCCGCGACACTACCTGCCCCGATTCCACAGCTTCAACACGCGCTGCGGGCAAATTGACGTTGATGAACCGCCGGTCATTGTCGTTCGACAGGGACTGCAGCCGAACCATATTGGTCTGCAATTGCATCACACGCACCTCGACGGGCACATTCAGCGCCGCCAGGGATAGCTTGCCGACCACACCATCGGGTTCAATGCCATGCCGCGCCTGAAACCGTTTGACTGCCTCATCGACATAGGAATCGAACGAATTCGAGATTCCACTGCTTTGTTGCAGGTCACCTGAAATAATCAATCGCTGGCGCAACGATGCGACATTGGCATGACTCAGACCCAGCTTCAGCGTCGTGTCATCGGGCACTGCATTCCAGCCACCACGCGCCATAACCGAAGAATATTGCTGAAGCGCCCATTCGGCTTCCGTCGCTGCCTGAGGGTTCAGGACGGGCCGGTTGGTAGCAACGGCCTGAACATTGGCCTGCTGATTGTCAAAACTTTCACCCCACTCGGCCTGTGCGAACGCAGGTGACAATAGTGCTGGCATTGCAACAGTGGAGGCCAAGCCTCCAAGAACGGCACGACGGGTCGGGGTAAACATGTTCTTGTTGTTCTCAGTCTGAGTCAATTTCATATCTGCTTTGTTGTTGCCGGTTTGAACCTGATTGGTGATTCCATGCAAAGCGGGCAGTTTTGCGGCGAATGCGGAAACACCATAGAATCAATTCGTCTGGATATGGTTAATCAAACCACAACAGACAAGATGTGACCCAAATGGCCACCCAGATCGTATAATTTACAAAGATTTCAAAACCTTTCAAGAATTGGATCAATTGCCGACATGGCTCTCATTTTAACTCTGATGGTAACAATTGCCGCTTTTTCTGTGCTTTGGGCGCTTCATTTGCCAACGAAGAATGCAGGTGTCGTGGATACCTACTGGGGCGCGGGCTTCGTGGTAATCGGCACAATCTACGCACTACGCGCCGGTCAACTGAGTTTTCTTCAATTCGTGTTTCTGGGTATGATTGTGATTTGGGCGCTTCGCCTGAGTGTCTACCTGATCAAACGGTTTGCAACTCATTCGAATGAAGACCCCCGTTATGGTGCAATGCGGGCACGCGGCGGGGCATCTTTCTGGTGGACCAGCCTGCCAATGGTTTTCATTTTACAGGCATTGGTGATGTGGATTATCGCCACCCCTTTGCACACCGCCCTGATATTGCCGGCAAATGGAACCGGTAGCAGTCTTTTGTTGGGAACCGGCATCGTGTTGTTTTGCGTGGGGCTGGCAATTGAAACCCTTGCAGATCATCAACTGGCGCGTTTCAAATCTGCCAATCTGGAATCTGGAGAGGTGTTGAGGTCAGGCATGTGGGGGTGGAGTCGTCATCCAAATTACTTCGGCGAAGCGCTGATTTGGTGGGGTCTGGGCCTTTTTGCCCTTGCATTGACCGGAGCACTGATCTCGCTTCTTGGGCCATTGATCTTGACGGTCGTTCTTGTTGGCATCACTGGCAGGATCACCGATGAGCATATGCAGACCGCACGCCCCACTGCGTTTTCAAAATACAAACAGGAAACCAGCAGTTTTGTGCCACTGCCACCCTCATTCTATCAGAAAATCACAAAAAAAAGCCGTCCGGTCAGCTAAGACAGGACGGCTTAGATATGCACAAAATACTGTTGGCAATGTTCAGAGGCGATAGAGAATCTGATCGGTCCAGAACCGCTCAAGCCGTTGCAGGGATCGGTTGAGGTTTTCGAAATCCGCAGTGGCCAGGCCACCAACCTTTTCGATGGACTGCATATGGCGTTTGTAAAGGCCATCAACCACAGCGGCAATTTCCTTGCCTTTTTCAGTCAATCGGACCCGCACTGATCTGCGGTCGGTGCGTGAGCGTTGGTGATGGACATAGCCCATGTCGACCAGCTTCTTAAGATTATAAGACACATTTGAACCAAGGTAGTAACCGCGACTGCGCAATTCGCCTGCGGTCAGTTCGGCATCGCCCAAGTTGAACAGAAGCAAAGCCTGCACCGCGTTGATATCGCCTTCACCGTTGCGCTCGAACTCGTCTTTGACAACATCCAGCAGTCGACGGTGGAGCCGCTCGACAAGCGTGACCGATTCCAAATACAGGGGAAGCGCCCCTTCGATGTCTTTGTCGTTACTCTCGTCTACCGAAGCTAATTGTGTGGTCTGTTTCATTATTATCCAGCCATTTTTTCTTTGTGCATGATTGAGGTGTTGCCCTCGTTGATGAACACAAACTAGGCGGGGCTCGTCAAAAAGCACTTAAGTTTCACGCTTAAGGAAATCTTACCGGCAAATGCTTGATTTGATGGTTTAAGATTTGTGTATGCGAGATTCAGATTTCATTTATATTACTGAAACTTAACCGAAATGCCTGACGAATTGAATCACATTGTTACGACCCCGCATGGAGCGCGTAATAACCTGCGATTTAGCGGTCGTTGTGGAGCTGATCAGTTCAGTCTTGTTCGGCGAACAAGCATCGTCAATGTGACGTAGATCGCAATCATGAACACATGAAAAATCAGTGTCAGCGGCGATATGCCAAAAGTCCCGGAAAAGAATATCTGTGAAAAAAAGTCTGCACCAACCGCAATCAGCCAAACCACGATGCCCCAGGACATTTTATTCCATAGCCCGACAGCAGCTGTCAGATTGAACACAGTGAAAAAGACCAGCAAAACGCGCCGCTCGACAGACAGGCCCAAAAACGCATTTTCAGGGTTGGGTACCATTCCGAAAATGACCATCGCCCGCGCAAGGCCTGCCAGAAGCAGAAAAATGCCCAGCACGCGCATGAAGTTTTCCAGCGCCGCTATGAGATAACGCCGCGCAGAAATATCGCCATCGAGAAATTGTTCAAACATATTTGCATCCATGCCAGATGCTGCGGTCGCTGCCAAGTCGCTTATCATGTTGATTGGACCGTGCTATGGGCGAATGCGCAATTTTGGAGCAACCACATGCCACATCAACCAGATATGAGACGAGACGAATTGCCGCTGAGCCTTGGTGCAGCCGATGTGGTGGGACCCATCAGAATGCGGCGCAACCGCCGTCAGAACTGGTCTCGCCGCCTGGTTCAGGAAAATGCGCTCTCCGTCAATGATCTGATATGGCCCATCTTTATCAAAGCCGGACAGGAAGACAGCGAAGCGATTCCGTCAATGCCGGGGGTTTTTCGCCATAATGTGGATCGGGCTGTCAAAGAAGCAGAACGCGCCGCACGGCTTGGCATCCCTGCCATTGCGCTGTTTCCCTATACCGACCCTGCCCTGCGCGATGACACCGGCAGCGAAGCGCTGAATAACTCAAATCTGGTGTGTACAGCGTGCCGGGCGGTCAAGGCGGCTGTTCCGGATATTGGCATCATCACCGACGTTGCGCTTGATCCCTATACCTCACATGGCCATGACGGCCTGATGGAGGGTGATGAAATCGTCAATGATGCAACCGTCGATGTTCTGGTGCGACAGGCCCTCAACCAGGCAAGAGCGGGTGCAGATGTGATTGCACCATCTGACATGATGGACGGGCGCGTGGGTGCCATCCGCCACGGACTTGATCAAAATGGCTTTCAGCATGTCCAGATATTGGCGTATTCCGCCAAATATGCGTCAGCCTTCTATGGACCTTTCCGCGATGCTGTTGGCAGCAGCGGTACACTTCGAGGTGACAAGCGGACTTACCAGATGGACCCGGCAAATACAGATGAAGCTCTGCGCGAGGCCGAACTCGATATTGCGGAAGGTGCGGATATGCTGATGGTCAAGCCGGGCATGCCATATCTGGATATTGTCCGTCGCCTGAAAGACACGTTCCAGATGCCCACTTTTGCCTATCAGGTGTCTGGTGAATTTGCGATGATCGAGGCAGCAGCTGCGAATGGCTGGATTGATCGTGAAAAGGCTATCCTGGAAAGCCTGCTGGCATTCAAGCGCGCTGGCTGCGATGGCATTTTGACCTATTTTGCCGCAGAAGTGGCTGAATTGCTGACGGATTAGGGCCAGAGTTCCATCGGAATATTGAATTCAATCCCTGTTTACTCTTGGGTATTGGTGTTTGATCCCTATATCTGCTGAGGATGATTGTATCCGGCACCTGATGAGGATTGACCTGAATGTCCGTGACTGATGAAAGCGAAATCTTGTACCGCAGAGAACTCTATGACGGTGTTTTGTCGCGCCGTTTTTTCGCGTTCATATTTGATCTGTTTGTCATCACGATTGTTTCGATGATCGCTGGATTCGTGGTTTTGCTGCTTGGCGTTGTAACCTTCGGACTTGGCTGGCTGTTGTATCTGATCTTCATGCCGCTGGTGATCGCAGGCTATCTTGCGTTTACCCTTGGGGGCCCGGATGCTGCCACGCCCGGCATGAAGCTGATGGGCATCCAGATGCGTCTGCATGACGGCAGCCGAGTCGGGCCGTTTGGTGCCATGCTGCATGGTCTGCTGTTCTATATTTCAATCTCGATTCTGACGCCTTTTATAGTCTTGGTTGGCCTGTTTACAGAGCGGGGTCGACTGCTGCATGATCTGATTCTGGGAACCTACATTGTCCGAAGCGACTATCTGTTGCATAGAGGCCGTGATTGAGTTCCAGCTGACTGGACATTTTGAAGAACTGTTGGGTGCTTATGACTGAACGGCCCTCCCATACCTCACAATTCTATCTGACTGCGCCCTCTCCCTGCCCCTATCTGCGCGGTCAGGAGGAGCGCAAGGTTTTTACCCATTTGGGCGGTGAGCGCGCGTCCGAGTTGAACGATATTTTGACGCAGGGCGGATTCCGCCGCAGTCAGAATATTGCTTATCGTCCAGCTTGCGAACGCTGCCGTGCCTGCATGTCAGTGCGTGTGGTGGTTTCCGAGTTCGAACCCAATAAGTCCATGCGGCGCATCATGCGCAAGAACACTGACCTCATAACCCAGGAAAAACCGGCCGAAGCCAGTTCCGAACAATATGATCTGTTCCGGAGCTATCTGGACACGCGCCATTCTGGTGGCGGCATGTCGGATATGAGTGTTCTGGATTATGCATCCATGGTGGAAGAAAGCGAAGTCGAGACCCGGGTCTTTGAGTTTCGCACACGCGATGTTGATAGCGGGATCACGGGACGCAGCCGAAAACCGCTGATTGCCGTGGCCTTGAGTGATATTCTCAGTGATGGCCTGTCAATGGTCTACAGCTATTTCGACCCGGCGGAATCTGCCCGCAGCCTTGGTACATACATGATCCTGGAACATCTGGAGCGCGCCAGACGTATGGGGTTGCCCTATCTATATCTTGGATATCTGGTCGAGGGCTCTCCAAAGATGGTATATAAGAGCCGGTTCCAGCCACAAGAACTGCTTGGTAATACGGGTTGGGAAAGACAGTTGGGATCAACCGACTAAAACTGTATTCAGACCTGTTTCATCAACCAAACGTGTTGGTTCTGGGGAATCCTTGCGGTGCCATACGTCCTGCCTGTGCGCGCTCTCCAACCCACTCGGCCAGATCTTCCAGACTGCGGTTGTACTGGCGACCAGAGGTATCGCTCCAGGTCAGACCTGTTTCAGATGAGAAAACCTTGATGTCCGACACGGTGCCATCCTTGTAGCGTTGCAGACGAACGCCTTTGCCACGGCCCATTTCGGCAATCTGTTTCATCGGAAAGACCAGCAATTTGCGGTTCTGTCCGACAATGGCAACCCAATCGCCGACGGCAGGCGGACAGAGCACCATTTCATGGGGTGCAGACACATTCAGGACCTGCTTGCCTTTGCGGGTATTCGCCAGCAGATCATCCTCGGAAACGATGAATCCTCGGCCTTCTGTGCTGGACAGCAACCGTTTACGGCCAGCCTTGTGGGTGAAGACAGTGAGAATGTCGTGGTCTGCCTCCATATCCACCATAATGCGCACGGGCTCACCGTGGCCGCGTCCACCTGGCAGCTTGTCAGCACCGATCGTGTAGAACTTTCCACTGGTTGATGCCACCAACAGCTTGTCTGTGGTCTCCGCATGGAACATCAGCTGAAGACCATCGTCCTGCTTGAAGGTCAAGGTTTCGGCGTCTGCCAAATGGCCCTTCAGCGCGCGCACCCAGCCCTTTTGGGACAGCACGATCGTGACCGGCTCGCGTTCAATCATCGCCTGATGAATGTCATCAAGATTATGTTCAGGTGCGACCGCAAAATCCGTGCGGCGCTTGCCGAGCGGTGTATCCGGACCAAATGATTTCTTGAGATCCCTGATCTGTTCGGAGATACGGCCCCATTGCAGATCCTCGGACGCCAGAAGCTCGGCCAATTCAGCGCGCTCAGCCGTCAGATTTTCATGTTCGTGACGCAGTTCCATCTCTTCCAGTTTGCGCAAGGACCGCAAACGCATGTTCAACACGGCTTCTGCCTGCACATCCGTCAGTGCAAAGACTCGCATCAAATCGGCCTTGGGATGGTCCTCTTCGCGGATAATGCGGATCACTTCATCCAGATTGAGAAAAGCGATCAGATAACCGGCCAGAATCTCCAGTCGGTGGTCAATTTTCCTGACGCGGAAATTGGTGCGGCGAACCAGAACTACCTTGCGATGTTCCAGCCACTCCCGCAACACACTGCGCAGACCCAGAACCCGCGGTACCTTTCCGTGGGACAGGACATTCATGTTGAGCGAAATACGATTTTCGAAATCGGTCAGCTTGAACAGGGATTCCATCAACAGGGCCGGATCGACAGAACGGCTCTTGGGCTCCAGAACGATTCTGATGTCCTCGGCGGATTCGTCACGAATATCGGCCAGCAGCGGCAAGCGCTTGGCATGAAGCAACTCGGCTATCTTCTCGATCAGCTTTGATTTTTGAACCTGATAGGGAATTTCGGTGACAACCACCACATAAGTGCCACGCGCCAGAGTTTCCGCATGCCAGCGCGCCCGGACACGGAAGCCACCGCGTCCGGTTTCGTAAGAATTGCGGATCGAGGTTTCACCCTCAACGATGATACCGCCCGTCGGGAAATCAGGGCCTTTGACGAATTCACAGAGTTTTTCAATGCCCGCATTGGGGAATTTGATCAGATGCAGCGAGGCATCGCATAATTCCACGATATTGTGCGGCGGAATGGACGTTGCCATACCCACAGCGATGCCGGACGAGCCATTGGCCAGAAGATTTGGGAAATTGGCAGGAAGAACAATGGGTTCCTCTTCCTCGCCATCATAGGTCTCGCGGAAATCAACTGCGTCCTCATCCAGGCCTTCCAGCAACCGGCTGGCGACCTGGGTCATCCGTGCTTCGGTATAACGCATGGCAGCGGCGTTATCGCCATCGACATTGCCGAAATTGCCCTGGCCATCCACCAACGGATAGCGCACCGCAAAATCCTGTGCCAGACGCACCAGCGCGTCATAGACCGACTGATCGCCATGGGGATGGTATTTACCAATCACATCACCCACGACACGCGCGGATTTCTTGAAGGATGAGTTGGGATCCAGCTTCAACTGGCGCATGGCGTATAACAGGCGGCGATGGACCGGTTTCAGCCCGTCGCGCACATCCGGCAAGGCCCGATGCATGATTGTCGACAACGCATAGGCAAGGTAGCGCTCCTCCAATGCGGAGCGCAGATTAATGAGTTCTATCTCGCCTTCGGGAATCAGTTTTTCGCCCATGCGGTAGAATTAGCCCGAACGCTGCACGGCGGCAAGGATCAGACGCACTGCTTCTGCACGTTGTCCAGAGGTTTGAAGGCCGCGCGGTCCATAGACTCGCTGTTGCAGGAAAAAATGGGACAAGGCAAAGCCCTGTGACAGCGCTTCATGGCTACGCTCTGCTGTTGCTGCATGCTGCTGGGTCAAATATTGCGGCAGCGGCAACAGGCGATCCTTGTAAGGTTCTCCCGCTGCGGCACCCACTGCCCTGCCCGATTTTGGTGACACATATATCAGGCCGGAATTCGAGCCCGAGCGGACGCATTGCTGCAGATCCAGTCCAAAGCCGAGTGCTTCCAGCACGGCCAGTTCCAGCCGAATGAGCAACTCTGCCAGCACCAAGGGGCCATCGAGATGCTCCAGACAGACCTGCAGAGCGGTGAATAGCTGGGTGTTAGGCTCTCTTTCCGGCAGAAGGCGTAAAAGTTCCGTCTGCATCTGCAAAGCACTCAGAGCCAGGCGGTCCTGCATGATATCGCCCGCGCGGGATTTCAAAGGCTCGATTGTGAAGGTTCCCAGATGTTCATCCAGGCGCGCACGCCAGGTTACCGAGACATCATTTCCCGGCTGCAGAACCGGCTGCAATTTTCTGGAACGCCCCCCGCGCACGAGCCCAAGATGACGACCGCGTTTTTCGGTCATCAGTTCAAGGATGACGCTGGTTTCACCGTGGCGTCGCGTGCCCAGTATTGTTCCACGATCCGTCCATTCCATGATGCAAAGCCCTCAGCGTGTGGAGCTTAGAAGGCGGCCCCTATTGTGTGAAATCAATTCCCATTTCCCGATAGCGCTCAGGATCGTCAATCCAGTTCTCGCGCACCTTCACAAACAGGAACAGATGCACCGTCTGGCCATAGATCTCCGCCATTTCGCGCCGCGCATCACTTGATATGCCACGTATGGTCTGGCCACCTTTGCCGATGACAATTTTTTTCTGGCTGGCGCGTTGCACATAAATGGTTTGTTCCACCCGGGCGCTGCCGTCCTTCAGAGTTTTCCAGTCTTCTGTTTCCACAGTCGAAGCGTATGGAAGTTCCTCATGAAGACGCAGAAAGAGCTTTTCGCGCGTGATTTCTGCGGCGAGCTGGCGCATCGGCAGGTCTGATGCCTGATCTTCGGGATAATGCCATGGCCCAATGGGCATTCTGTCACACAGATGGCTCAGCAAATCGGGAATGCCATCACCGTTCAAAGCCGACACCATGAAGGTCTCGTCAAATTTACACAGGGCGTTGGCTTTCTCGGTGAGTTCCAGCAATTCGCTGCGCGGAACCAGGTCAATTTTATTGAGAATCAGCAATTTTGGCTGCTTTACACTCTTCAAACGTTCCAGAATTTCGGCGATAGCCTCGTTGAAGCCGCGTTTGGCATCCACCAGCAGGCACACCACATCGGCATCCTGTGTTCCGCTCCAGGCCGTCTTGATCATGGCCCGGTCCAGTCTGCGTCTGGGATCAAAAATACCGGGTGTATCAACATAGATTATCTGAGTCTGATCATGAATACCAATGCCCCGGATCAAGGCACGCGTCGTCTGCACCTTGTGGGTTACAATCGATACCTTTGATCCAACCATCTGGTTCAACAGAGTCGATTTTCCGGCGTTTGTTGCTCCCAGAAAAGTGACAAAGCCACACCGCGTCTGAACATCACTCATTGTTGGCTCCGCCTTCATCTTCTTCTGTAATCACGCCCTCACGGAGCAGCAGCCGATAGGCGGCAGCATGTTCAGCCGTGCGTTTTGATGCGCCCGCGGCCAACATCGGTTCGATGCCCTCGACGGCCACGCTGACCAGAAATTCAGGCGCGTGATCTGGTCCACTTCGGCGCACGATCCTGTAATCAGGGACGTCATGCCCATTGCCCTGAGCCCATTCCTGCAACTCGGTTTTTGAGTCCCTTTGGGCCTGATTGTAACGGTGCATCTTGGGTTTCCAAAAGCGCATGATGAAATCCCGCGCAGCTTCAAATCCACCATCCTGATAAATTGCCGCAATGGCGGCTTCGCAGACATCGCCCAGGATCGCCTTCTTGCGCCGGCCACCTGACCCGGCCTCCCCTAACCCCAGATAGATGTTGGGACCAAGATCGAGTTCCCGGGCAACTTCCACGCAGGTTTCATTGCGAACCAGCGCTGTCAGCCGGCGTGCAAGCTCCCCCTCATTTGCATGGGGATATTCAGCCATCAGCATATCGGTCACAACCAGCGCCAAAACACGGTCACCCTGAAACTCCAGGCGCTGGTAGCTCTCACCGGATTGCTTGTCGCCAATGATGCTCATATGCGTCATGGCACGTTTCAGCAGACTGAGATCGTCAAAGCGGTGTCCCAAACGACCGGCAACGTCTTCGAGTCGTGCAATTTCCGCTTTGGTCAGACGTTCACTCAAAGTGAATCCATCAACCGATCAAACCGAACATCACTCGGCCAGCGCCAAATGTGGCGCGCACGGGATGGTGGTTCAATTGAGAAGAAAATGATCTGGGCCTTGCCGATAAACAATTCCAGCGGCACAGCGCCCAGTCCGAACCGACTGTCACTGGACCCATCACGATTGTCACCCATCATGAAATAGTGGCCCTCGGGCACTGTGAATACAGCTGTATTTTCACCGGCAGCGCTGAGTGGGCTGTCCAGAGTGTAATGGGTCACACCATTTGGCAGCGTTTCAACATAGCGACGGGACTTGATCTCACCACCGTCTGCGCGTTTCAGCGTCACATCATCGAGAAACTCTTTGCGAACCTCAGTGCCATTAATATAGAGCACGGCGTCCTTCATCTGAATCTTGTCGCCAGGCAAGCCGATTACACGCTTGATATAGTCCTTGTTGCCATCCGAAGGCACACGGAAAACGGCAATATCGCCACGTTCCGGATCATCCTCCAGAATGCGCCCTTCAAACAGATCAGGTGCAAAAGGCAAAGAGTAATTGCTATAACCATAAGAGAATTTTGAAACGAAGACATAATCTCCAATCAGCAATGACGGCATCATCGAACCTGATGGAATGTTAAATGGCTGGAAGAAGAATGTGCGGAATACAACCGCTATCAGCAGCGCCTGAACGATCACGACGATCATTTCGCGAATGCCGCCGTCTTTTTTGCCTGCCTTGGAATCTGCCATGCTCATGAAAACTCACAATTCAAAGAAATAGTCAGTCCATATTGCTGAATAGGCGGCAGCGTCAAACTGCCTGCAAAACGAATACAGACCACAATTAGTGCCGTATGTACTCCCTCACCTGCCCTTTCGCAACGTGAAATGGATTACAAATCGGTACATTTAGGGACACTGTTCAGGACGTCGGTCCGGAAGATGTCAAGAAGCTGGTTTGACAGCTGTTATGATGACGATTGCCTGGGCGAGCGGATAGTCGTCCGTAATCGTCAGATCAATTTGCGGGCTCATTCCCTGCGGTGTGATTTCCTGCAGACGCGCAAGAGCGCCGCCGGTCATGATCATCGTAGGTTTTCCGGAAGGCAGATTTGCCACTCCCAGATCACGCCAGAAGACGCCTCTGCGAAAGCCGGTGCCAAGCGCTTTGGACGTGGCTTCTTTTGCTGCAAACCGCTTGGCGTATGACGCTGCGCGCTGATGCCGACGTTCCGACTTTGCGATCTCCAGAGGTGTAAAAATGCGCTCTATGAAGCGGCGGTCAAATGTCTCAAGCGTCCGTTCAATGCGCCTGATATCACACAAATCATTGCCCAGGCCGATAATCACATGACCGCCTTTTGCAGTGCAGACTGCCTTGCCTGCTCCATCAAACGTCGCATTTTTGCGATGGATTGTTCCAGACCGACAAACAGCGCTTCCCCCATCAGGAAGTGGCCAATGTTGAGTTCCCGAACACCAAGAATGGCTGCAACTGGCTGAACCGTGTCATAAGTCAGCCCATGTCCGGCATGAATTTCCAAACCCCGGTCCAACCCGGCCTGAGCCATGGCTTCCAAGCGGACCCGTTCACGCTCGAAGGTCTCCATGTCACCTTCCAGGAAGGCATCACAATAGGTGCCGGTATGCAACTCTACCACTGGCGCGCCCAGCAAGACTGCTGCGTCCAGCTGAGTCTCATCAGCTTCGATAAAGAGCGAAACGCGAATACCTGCCTCGCGCAATTGTCTGGTCAGCGGCGCAAGCCGGTTGTGGCCGGATACAGCGTCAAGGCCGCCTTCTGTTGTGCGTTCCTCGCGTTTTTCCGGAACGATACAGGCAGCGTGCGGCTTTTGGCGAAGCGCGATGTCCAGCATTTCCGACGTTGCAGCCATTTCAAAATTCAGCGGGACAGTGATATCCCGGCGCAAGCGCTCAATGTCACGATCGGTAATATGACGACGATCTTCCCTGAGGTGGGCGGTGATGCCATCAGCCCCTGCCTTTTCTGCCAGAAGCGCTGCCCGGACAGGATCGGGATGCGGCCCGCCGCGCGCGTTGCGGACTGTCGCCACGTGATCGATATTGATACCCAATCTCAAGTCTGAGGGGCCGTTATGGCTATTTTCCGGAGTGTTTGTTTGATTCGCCATGAGATTCTCCACGATGCAGCACCTTGTCCAGAACCCGCTTTTCGGTCCGTCGTGCCATGATTGCCAGTCTAGATCGTTGATAGACAAAGACAAGTCGTCTGACGATGAAATAGAAAATGATAGCGGCCGGCACACCCAACATGAAACCACCCAAAGTCATCGGCTTCAATAGTTCGACCAGATTGCTGAAGGACAGATGCAATAACTGGCGTGACACCTGCCCCATGGACAGAAAGCCCTCGTGGCCGTGCAGCAGGACATTGCCAGCTTTGTAGGTGTAAAACCAGATAAAGGGGAACGTAATCGGATTGCCAACCCAAGTTCCAAGGGCAGCCGCGATCATGTTCCCGCCCATCATGTAGGCAATGGCAAAACAGATAACGAAATGAAACCCAATGAATGGCGTAAAGGACGCAAAAACACCTGCCGCAAATCCTATTGCCACTACATGGGGTGATGCAGACAAACGCAAAACCCGCTTCGACACATATTGTGCAGAACGCCACCAGTTCCTGCGTGGCCACACAGCTACCCTGAGCTTTTGCCAGAATTGTTCAGGGTGTTTGCGTCTGAAGAGCATGGAATAAAATTTTCAACGCGCTGACTGGAGTTTGAATCGGTGCAAGGGCTTGGTTTAACCTAAGAACATGAACTGTTCACAAATTCGACCCAACAATTCCACTTTACCATCAATCATTGCCAGTCCTCATCTGCATTGACCTTTCGGCCTTCTATTTGCTTATACGCTCAACATGCGACACAATTTTGAGGGCACGCACTTCATTTATGATACGCATCAGATGTTTTAAATCCCAAACTTCCAGATCAATGGCCATTTCCGTAAAATCAGTGGCCCGTTTGGTCATCTTGATGTTGTCGATATTACCATCTGTCTGGGCAATGATGTTGGCAACTCGGGCCAATGAGCCCGGCTCATTGATCATGGAGACAAACAGATTGGCCGGAAAGCGCTCATTGCTGGCCGGATCGACATCCCATTGAACATCCAGCCACCGATCCGGTTCTTCATCAAACCGCATGAGGCTTTCTGAGTGGATTGGATAGACTGTGATCCCTTCCCCTGCGGTCATAATTCCGACAATGCGGTCACCAGGAACTGCGCCGCCATCCGGTGCAAATTGCACGGATGAATTTCCAGCCAGTTGCTTGATATTCATCATGTTGCGGTCAAGGCGTTGCCCGGGCCCTTCTGAAATCGGCTCATTGGGGAAGCGGAAGCGCATAGATTTGTTGGATTCAAGGCTGAACCAGCCTTCACTTTCCGGCAGCGGTTTCACCATAGCGCGGTTTTTCTGGAAATCCGGGAAAATGCTTTTCATGGCGGTATCGATTCCAAGATCCCCCCCGCCAAGCGCCTCCATCAGATCTTCGCGGTTGGCCTGCTTCAAAATGCTGACCGCCTTGTCAACCAGATCGGCATCATAATCATGATCAACTGCCCGGAATCCCCATTCAAGCATTTGACGCCCCAGTGAAATAAAACGTTCCCGGTCCAGCGCTCTGTTGGCGCGGCGAATGGCCGAGCGGGCACGGCCCGTAACAGCGATTTTTTCCCAGGCAATGGGCGGCGTCTGACCAGTGGACGTCATGATCTCCACCTCATCGCCATTTTTTAGCGTACTCGCCAGCCCGATAATGCGGCCATTGACTTTGCAGCCGACGCAGGTGTTGCCAACATCGGTGTGAACGGCATAGGCAAAATCCAGCGGCGTGGCGCCAGTCGGCAAGGCAATCAGTCGTCCTTTCGGCGTGAAGCAGAAAACCTGATCGTGAAACAATTCCAGCTTTGTGTTTTCGAGAAATTCTTCAGCGGTTCCGCCTATCGACAGTGATTCAATGGTCTTGCGCAGCCACGCATAGGCGTTGGGCTCGACGCTCACGCCACCATTTTGATCCTTTGTCGTTGTCGCATCCTTGTAAAGGCTGTGGGCGGCAATTCCGTATTCTGCGATGTGATGCATTTCTTCCGAGCGAATCTGCAATTCCACACGTTCCCGCGCCGGGCCTACAACGGTGGTATGTATTGAACGGTAGCCATTCTGCTTTGGCACAGAAATATAGTCTTTGAAGCGACCAGGCACCTGAGGCCAGGTGGTGTGAATGATCCCGAGCACAGCGTAACAGCTTGGTTCATCCGCCGTAATGATCCGGAACCCCAGAATATCCGGCAATTGTTCGAAACTGATGGATTTCCGTTCCATCTTCTTGAACACCGAATACGGCTTCTTGTGACGGCTGGTGACCTGTGCCTTGATGCCGGCTTTCTGAAGACGTTGATGAAGCTCTTCTTCAATTTTCTGCTTGGCAGTTTCGCTCTGCTCCAAAAGCGTTGTCAGCTTCTTGCTCACCGCATTATGCGCTTCAGGATTGCTGTGGAAGAATGCGAGATCTTCGAGTTCCTCGCGCATATCCTGCATGCCCATGCGCCCTGCAAGGGGTGCATAAATGTCGAGCGTTTCCTGACCGATGCGGACGCGCTTGTCGGGCGCCATATGATCAAGCGTGCGCATATTGTGGAGGCGATCAGCCAGTTTGACCAGCAGGACACGGACATCATCAGAAATGGCGAGAAGCAGTTTTCGCAGGTTCTCCGCCTGCTTGGCCTTTTGGGAAACCTCTTGCCGCGAGTCCAGATTGAGCTGTCTGATTTTCGTCAGCCCATCGACAAGATGGCCGATCTCCCTGCCAAATAATTCGTCGATTTCGTCCCGGGTGGCATCAGTGTCTTCAATGGTGTCATGCAGCAGGGCAACGGCAATCGTCGCATCATCCATTTCAAGTTCAGTCAGGATGGCTGCCACTTCGAGCGGGTGCGAAAAATATGGATCGCCCGACGCGCGGGTCTGTTTGCCATGTTTGGTCATGGCGTAGATATACGCTTTGTTCAGCAACACCTCATCGGCGGCCGGATTGTAGCGCTGCACGCGCTCAAGCAGTTCAAACTGACGCATCATCGGCGTCTACTTACCTTTTCAATTCTGCTGATTTCGGCTGATACCGGACATGTTTGCACCAAGACTCTCATACTATGCAATATCGAAAAGGCTATATGAAAAAAGCCGCCTCGGAATTCAGGGCCGAAGCGGCTTCAAATCATTATTTCCTGTCAGGTCAGTCGTCCGAACGCTCTGGTGGAACGAGGCCTTCGAGGCCAGCCAGAAGATCGTCTTCGGACATCTGATCAAATGTGACATCCGGCTGATCTGCTGCCGGTGCCAGTGCACCATTGTTCTCCAGAAGAGGAACAATCGCGGTTTCAGGCTCATCCACTTCAACATATTTCTGCAGAGAATGGATCAGTTCTTCCTTCAGATCATCCGGGGAAATGGTCTCGTCTGCAATTTCACGCAGCGAAACGACTGGATTCTTATCATTGTCACGATCAACAGTCAGTTCAGCACCGGTAGAAATCATCCGCGCACGGTGGGCAGCCAGAAGTACCAGATTGAAACGGTTTTCGACCTTATCGACGCAATCCTCAACGGTTACGCGTGCCATATCAGTCTCCTTGTATGGGGATTTGCCGTGCATATACGCGCCATCACTTGCAAATGCAAGGATTGTTGCGGGAAAGCGGCAACGCAATTCATGGCAAAGACAGGCAATCGCGACTGCCAACACATTATAGGCAGGCGCCTCATTGTCCAATAAGTTTGCATGCACAGTGAGCTGACACCATTTATGTATGACAATCACAAATGGGAGACTGGCTTTTTGGGTCACTCCGAAATGACTTTGCACAGAATGGAGACTTTCAAGTGGTCAAAGCAAATGAACGAATTGCTCTGTTTATCGACGGCGCCAATCTTTATGCGGCGGCTAAAGCGCTCGGCTTTGACATAGACTTCAAACGTTTCTTGAAGCGGTTCCAGAGCGAGGGATATCTCCTTCGAGCCTATTATTACACGGCGATTGCGGAAGATCAGGAGAATTTATCCATACGGCCACTGGTTGATTGGCTTGCCTATAATGGCTACTCGGTTGTCACCAAACCCGCCAAGGAATTTGTTGACGGGTCCGGGCGGCGCAAGATCAAAGGCAATATGGATATTGAACTGGCCGTTGATGCGATAGAGATTGCCGACAAGGTTGATCACATCTATCTGTTTTCCGGCGATGGGGATTTTCGCTCGCTGGTGGAAGCCATTCAACGCAAAGGCGTGAAAGTCACCGTTGTATCCACTGTCAAAAGCCAACCACCCATGATCGCTGATGAACTTCGTCGTCAGGCCGATCACTTTCTGGAATTGTCCAAACTCATGGACGATTTGGGCCGCAAGCCGTCAGACCGCCCTCAACATGCGGGAGTTGCGGAAACTGATGGTGGCAGGGATAACTAGACCAATTCTCAGAAATTTCGAAAATCCAGTTTACACAGAAAGGGCATTGTCCAGACCATGACCAGCGAAACCATATCTGCGACAGACCCTGACAAGGGGTGCCCATTCTGCCCCCGCCTGGTGGCGTTCCGCGAAAAATGGCGGGCGGAACATCCAGAATGGCACAATGCGCCGGTTGCAACCTTTGGCGCTTCTGACCCACGTTTGCTGGTGCTTGGCCTGGCGCCCGGAATCCGGGGTGCGAATGCCACAGGACGTCCATTTACAGGCGATTATGCGGGCGATCTACTCTACGCGACTTTGAAGAAATTTGGATTTGCCAGCGGCACCTATCAGGCGCGTCCCGATGACGGTCTGACCCTGATTGATACAGCCATCACAAATGCTGTTCGCTGCGTTCCACCAGACAACAAGCCGGTTGGGGCAGAGATCAACACATGCCGTCCATTTTTACAAAACACCCTGCACGCCAGTGATTCGTTGGCAATCGTCATGGCACTTGGACGCATTGCCCATGATACGTTTTTGCGCACGCTGGGCCTGCGTCTGGCGGCATTTCCATTTGGCCATGGCGCGATCCACGCGCTGCCTGAATGGCAAGGCCGATCATTCACTCTTGTGGATAGCTATCACTGTTCTCGCTACAACACGAATACCGGACGCCTGACGACAGACATGTTTGAAAGCGTCTTTCAGGACATTCGAACACTGGTTGACAATGATCGATAAGATCCAAGCCTGAGACGGCTTCACCCCAAATTCTTCATCAACCGGCTTTTTTCACGGTTCCAGTCGCGCTGTTTTTCGGTTTCGCGCTTGTCGTGGGCTTTCTTGCCTTTCGCCAGCGCCAGTTCCACCTTCACCAGTCCACGATCGTTAAAATAGGTTTTCAGAGGAACGATGGTCATGCCGCCACGCTGGATGCCATTCAGCATCCGATCAATTTCGCGCCGGCTCATCAGCAGCTTTCTGGGACGTCTCGGTTCGTGATTGTTGCGGTTGCCTTCGGTGTATTCCGGGATATGAAAATTGAACAGAAACAGTTCATCCCCGTTCGGTCCGGCATAGGATTCCTGCAGGTTTGCGCGGCCTTTGCGCAATGCCTTGACTTCGGTTCCAACCAGCATGATTCCGGCTTCAACCACATCCCCGATCTGGTAGTCAAACCGGGCCCTGCGATTGTCCGCAATTATATTTCGTATCGGCTTGTCAGCCTTTTTGGCACTCACGATCAACTCATTTCAGGTTTCAGGGTGCGAACCCTATTTGCTATAAAAGCCCTGCGTGTTCCATCGCCGAGCGTACTCTTGCGCGGGTTGCATCCGTCACCGGCACCATAGGCAGGCGCAACTCCTCACCACATATATTTAGGAGCGACAGAGCATATTTGCTAGGTGCCGGATTTGGCTCGACAAACAATGCAGTGTGCAAGGGATACAATTTATCCTGCAGTTCCAAAGCTTTTGTATAATCACCTGCCAGACAGGCTTCCTGAAACCGGGCGCACAAAGCCGGAGCCACATTGGAAGCAACCGAAATACAGCCATGCCCGCCATGGGCCATATAACCGATTGCCGAACCATCTTCGCCGGACAACTGGATGAATTTGTCTCCCATGGCCAAACGCTGATCGCTGACCCGGGTCACATTGGCCGTGGCATCTTTCACGCCAACAATATTGGCACAGTCATCAAACAGGCGCTGCATGGTTTCCACGGACATGTCCACAACACTGCGGGGTGGAATATTGTAGATGATGATCGGAATATCGATGGCATCATTGACCGCCTTGAAATGCTGATAAAGGCCTTCCTGGCTGGGCTTGTTGTAATAGGGCGTCACCACCAGTACGGCATCGGCACCTGCCTGTTGGGCGTGCTGGGCAAAATCAATTGCCTCGACCGTATTGTTCGACCCTGCTCCCGCGATAATTGGGACACGGCGGTTGGTGATGGCGACAACCTGGCTGACAACGCGCTTGTGTTCTTCATGGGAGAGTGTCGGCGATTCACCCGTCGTGCCAACCGGAACGAGCCCATGTGACCCTTCATCAATCTGCCAGTTTACCAAACGCTCCAGAGCTTTTTCGTCCACTGCGCCTCCTGGCATGAAAGGGGTAACAAGCGCCGTCAGCGAGCCTTTAAACATGGTCTTTTCCGTTTTTAATGTCAGCCTCAATGAGGACTGTTTAACCTGATTTCAAATAGATCGGGACCATAGAGGGGCCTCTGCATTTCTTCAAGCGCTTAGGTTCAGCACAGGCTAAACATCGCGCATCTGCAAAAAAAGTCACCCAGACGCCACACATCGTTGTCGAACTGCGGGTAAATTCAAAGAAATGACCTAATTCCGTGATTTCAAAGGCTTGGTTAACGATTTATCATTTATTATGACCCTTCACAGATTCTCTCTTTGAAAAAGGCCAGTCGCCAATGCATGTCCAAAAGGCTTCAGACCGAAGGGGAAACCCGGTCCTCAAACGCTTTGCGATCGTTCCCGCAATTGTAACCACCATGCTTGGTGCCTGCATGCTGACGGTATGGGGTGCAAATGCCAATGCGCCCTCAGACAGCATCGCGAAGCTGATTCAGACTTCGGATATTCCGGTTCCCAAGCCTCGGCCTGCCGATGCGCCAAAAACACTGATGTCCTTCCTGCCGAAAATGGCAGCGGACTTACCAAATGTCGCGGCACGCAAGGGCAGTTTGAAAACAGCACTGGCTGCAGTTGAAGACAACAAGATTCTCGATGGCCTGGCATATCGCGCAGCGATGCAGGACCCGGTCGACAAGGCCATTTTGACATGGCGACTGATCAGAACGGGCGATCCTCTCATTCCATATGGCATGATTTCGGAATTCAGAGAGCAGCACGGCGATTTCCCGATGCAATCCACCATGCAACGGCGTGCCGAAGAAGCGCTGGCCAGGCAGAAGCTTGGCAGCAGTATGGTGCTATCGGTCTATGGCGACACTGATCCGATTTCAATTGACGGCATTATTCAAAAATCCGAGGCGCTTCTGGCAGCGGGACGCAAGAATGAAGCTGCGTCCTTGATCCGTGACCTGTGGCACACGAGCCGCTTGTCACGCTCTTATGAAAATGAGATCAAATCCAAGTTCAAATCGGTTTTGCGCAAGAGCGATCACAAACGGCGCGCAGAAATGCTGCTCTACCGTGAGCGGACATCTGAAGCCGTGCGCATCGCAGGTCTGGTGGACAATGATTATCTGAAACTTGCAAAGGCTCGTCAGGCAGTCATTCGCAGGTCAAATGCAGCAGCCGCCCTCAAGACAGTACCGCGTTCGTTGCACAAGGATCCAAGTTATATATTTGCGAAGGTGCAACATTTGCGCCGCACCAAGAATCCGCGGGATTCTGCGGCCTTGCTGCAAACAGCACCGACCGACCCTGCCCTTTTGGTGGATCCCGATGAATGGTGGATCGAGCGCAAGCTTGCGTCACGGGAAATGATGGAACTGGGCCGTCACCAGCAAGCCTATGATATTGCAGCGGCTCATCGTGGAGGCTCGCCTGCAACCATTGCCGACGCGGAATTTCATGCAGGCTGGTTCGCGCTCAGATTTTTGAACAAACCAAAGCTGGCAAAACCACACTTTGAGGCTATCACAAAGTTTGCCAAGACGCCCCGCACTCTGTCCAGAGCCTATTACTGGATGGGGCGGTCTGATGAAGCCATGGGAAACAACGGCTCAGCAAGACAGAACTATGAACTGGCTGCCAGATACCCGACGGTGTTTTATGGCCAACTCGCCAATGAAAAGACCGGACGTAATTCCCTTCAATTGGCAGGAAATCCAAAGCCCAGCAAAGAGGTAATTCAGCGCCACAATGCTCGCATTCCGGTACAGGCGATTCACAAATTAATGAGTATTGGCCGGGAAGATCTGGCCGGAACATTTGCCCGGGCTCTTTCGGAGACATTGAAAGACCCGGCTGAGATTGTTTTGCTTGCTCAATTTGCCGAGAAAACCGATCAACATCGCCTTGCACTTCAGATTGGTCGCCTCGCCGAAGCCGAAGGGCATGAACTGCACCTGTTGTCATTTCCGGTTGCAGCTATCCCGTCCAAGGCCAAGGTGCCAAGTTCTGTTGGCAAAGCGCTGGTTTACTCCATTGCCCGGCAGGAAAGCGGTTTCAACCCACAGGCTGTCAGTGGTGCCGGTGCCAGAGGCTTGCTGCAATTGATGCCGGCGACGGCCAAGGAAGTCTCCCGGGGGCTGAAGCTGAAATATTCCAAGGCACGCCTGACAACGGACCCGAGCTACAATGCAACACTTGGAGCGGCCTATCTCGGTCAGTTGCTGTCTGAATATAATGGCTCCATGATCATGACCTTCGCTGGCTACAATGCTGGCGGAAGCCGGGTTCGCAGATGGATGAAGACTTATGGTGACCCGCGCAAGATGTCAGTTGATGGTATCGTCGATTGGATCGAGAGCATTCCATTTACCGAGACCCGCTCCTATGTGCAAAAAATCATGGAAAACAATCAGGTGTACCGCGCCAGACTGAACGAAGGCGGTCTCACCATGAGCACAGATTTGCGCCGGGGCGGCTGACAGCATGAATGATACAGTGGATACTTCGGATTTTGTTGAGCCTGATGAAGCAGCCGATGCGGAGCTGAACGCTGCACCATCAGGGTCACGAGATGTGTTTTTGCACGCGCAAGATGGCATCAAACTTCATGCCAGGGTCTATGGAGACCAGCACCACACGGTTCCGGTGGTGTGTCTGCCTGGCCTGACACGAAACGCCAAGGACTTTCACGATATTGCCACCTATCTCAGCCAGGAAGCCAACCCTGCGCGAAAAGTGATTTGTGTGGACTATCGTGGCCGGGGCCAGTCCGGGTCAGATCCAGACTGGAAGAACTACACCATTTTACAGGAAGCAAACGACCTTCTGACAACGCTGGCACGATTGAATGTTGAGCACGCCCACTTCATTGGGACGTCCCGTGGCGGCCTTATTCTGTTTGCGCTGACAGCGATTCGGCCGGGCATCATGAAGTCTGTCGTTCTCAATGATATCGGTCCTGTTGTGGAAGCTGGTGGTCTTGCGCGGATCAAATCCTATTCCGACAATATGCGGCCGCAGAACACCATTGAAGAAGCTGCGGCCTATATGCAGACCGTGCACAATCAGCAATTCCCCAGGCTCGATGCGGACGGCTGGTTGAAGCTGGCGCGTCAACTCTATGTGCAAGGCAAGAAGCGTGCTGAGCCGGACTATGACAAGAAACTGTTGAAGAGTTTTGATTTTCTTGATCTGAGCAAGCCATTGCCGACTGTGTGGCCCCAATTTGAAGCCTTGAGGCATATCCCCACGCTGGTGTTGCGCGGCGAGCTGTCTGACATTCTGGCAACAACGACGGTTGAACAGATGAAGGAAGTGCATCCCGATATGGTTGCGAAAACCATTCAGGATGAAGGACATGCACCCCTATTGTGGGATCGCAGCACCCAGGATGCCATTCTGGAACACATCAACAAAGCTGACGGCGTGTAGTTAAACACGCCTGTTTCCACCGTGGATGATTCTGAATTAATCAGCGTTTGTCTGAGCGTTTGGAAAATTCCGTATCCCCGCCTGAAGCCAGAACTTTTGCCTGTTCAATCCAGTCTTCGCGCTCGATTCGCCCGGGAAATGACAATTCCTTGCCAATCCATTCGGCTTGCCCGGCACTCCAATTGGCAATCTGGTCAAAATGATAAATGCCGAATGAATTCAGCTTTTTCTCGTTGGCAGGCCCAATTCCCTTCACTTTTTTCAGATCATCAGCAGCGCCATCACGAGGCGCGGTAAGCCGCTCGGGCTTGTCCGGATCAGATGAAGCAACCGGCTTTGACGCAGCCTTTGCCGTTTTAGGCTTGGGTTTCGTCTTTTTCTTAGCGTCATCCCCTTTTGCCGCAGGCTGAACGTCAGTCTTGATATCAGCTGCTTTCGGAGCGGGCGGCTTGCTGGGCGGGTCTGATTTGACAGATGGCGCAAGAATAGCAGGCGCGGCGGCCTCGGCCACTTTTGTCTCAGGCTTGGGCGTAACGGGCTTCGGCGTATCCACCACGGGAGCCATGGGTTGCCTTGCTTGTTGCTGAGCTTGCTGAGCGCCGCGCCAGCGGGCAATCAGCCAGCCAATCACGAAGCACAGGATGTAAAGCAGAATTGCGCGAATGGAAAACATGAACGCTACCCTTTCCCGTCAGTTTTTTGGGGACGCGTGGTCCAGCCTACATAATATCCAAGCGCCAGAAATATCAGCGCCAGAATCCAGGTTCCGAAAGCAAATCCCATCGCAGCTCATTCCCTTCAACACTAGAAAATCTGCCAAGATCATAGCATCTGAATTGAAAAACTAAAACTCTATTGCTGCTGGCAGGCAACTCCGGGCGGCTTAGTGTCAATTTTACATTGAATGCCAGAGCAATAGCCCAAGTGAGACCAAAGTCCGCCCCAGTGGGGCTGCCTATGCTGTGGATTCCGTTTCCAGGTCCGGAATGCCCTGTGTTGCCCAGGAAATGAAGAATGGGTTGGCAAATGGCGCATCATGAGTCTGATTCTGTTTGCCATAGGCGAAGACTGAGCCGTCCGAACAGGTGGTCAGACCGCCTGCAGCGCGCAACACGGCATCGCCTGCCGCCGTATCCCATTCCATCGTCCGGCCAAATCTTGGGTAGATATCGGCCTCCCCCTTCGCCAGCAGGCAAAATTTGAGGGATGATCCGACCGACACGCAATCGGTGATCTGATGATTTTCCAAAAACGCATCCGTCTCAACGGTCCTGTGAGAGCGGCTTGCAACCGCCACTTCGGCTTTTTTCCGGCCTTTGACCTGCAAGGCCACGCGTGGCCCCTGCCCGTCTTGTGTCACCTCAACATGGGTCGCGGTTGAGCCATAGCCTGAGAATAAATCCCCCCGCACCGGCGCATAGACAGTGCCGGCAATGGGTTTGCCATCTTCAATGAGCGCAATGTTGACTGTAAAGTCCGAGCGCTGATTGATGAATTCCCGGGTGCCATCCAGTGGATCGACCAGAAAGAAATGTCGCCCCAGCGTTTCAGGCATATGCCCCGCACAAATTTCTTCCTCCGCCACGACGGGAATATCGGGAAAGGCGGCGCGCAATCCGGCAAGGATAATGGCTTCAGCGGCCTGATCAGCAGCTGTCACCGGGGAATCATCAGCCTTGATCATTGTTTCGCAGCCATTTTCGTAAAACGGCATGATCACGGCACCGGCTTTCAGCGCCAAATCTTCAAACTGTTCGATCATGGAGGCCAGAACCGCTTCCGGCATTTTGTCAGGCTGCTGAGCGTCCATTACAGGATACCTTTTGCACGCAGTGCGTTTTCAAGAATTTCGAGCAATTCTTCCGGGCTCTTGCCGGATGTCTGCAAATGAATGTCCGGATGTTCCGGTGCCTCATAGGGCGAATCGACACCGGTGAAATTCTTGATCTCGCCTTTCAGCGCCTTTGCATAAAGCCCCTTTGGATCGCGCTTGGCGCATTCCTCGAATGGTGTGTCGACAAAGATTTCGACAAATTCGCCCTCCTCCAGCATATCGCTGACCAATTGGCGCTCGGCGCGGAATGGTGAAATGAACGATACGAGGGTGATGAGACCGGCGTCCACCATCAGTTTCGACACCTCACCGACGCGGCGAATGTTTTCCACCCTGTCCTCATCGGTAAAGCCGAGATCACGGTTGAGGCCGTGGCGCACATTGTCGCCATCCAGAATGGTGCTGTGCCGGCCCTCGACCAGAAGCTTTTTCTCAAGAAGATTTGCGATGGTGGATTTGCCCGAGCCTGACAGGCCGGTAAACCACAGAACAGCAGCTGTCTGGCCTTTCTGGTCAGCTTTGGTCTTCTTGCCAATATCCAGTGCCTGCCAGTGAACGTTGGATGCGCGCCGCAGGGCGTGGACGATCATGCCAGCGCCAACGGTGGCATTGGTGAGCCGGTCGATCAGGATGAATGCGCCTGTGGCGCGGTTATCTGCATAGGGATCAAACGCAATCGGTGACTGCGCAGACAAATGACAATAGCCGACCTCGTTCAATTCCAGGCTTTTGGCTGCCTCATGGGCAAAGGAATTGACATCGATGCGGTAGCGCAGATCATTGATCGACACGGTGGCGCGATCAGTTTCGGTGCGCAGGATGAACTGACGCCCCGGCAACATAGGCTCTTCGGAAAACCAGACAATATTGGCCGCAAACTGATCGGCCACTTCCGGCCGGTCTGCCGGTGCAACCAGCATATTGCCGCGGGACACTTCAATCTCGTCCTCCAGAACCAGCGTGACCGCCTGCCCTTCCACAGCCATGTCAAGATCACCATCCATGGTGACGATGCGTTTGACCGTGCTCGGCTTGCCGGATTTGGCAACCACAACAGGATCGCCCGGCTTCACGGTTCCGGCAGCCAGAGTTCCGGCAAATCCGCGAAAGTTCAGATCCGGGCGCAGCACATACTGGACCGGGAAGCGGAACGGGCTTTCCAGACGTTCATCCTCGAAATCAACCGTTTCCAGATGTCCCAGCAATGTCGGTCCATTGTACCAGTCCATATTGGGCGATGGTGCGGTGACATTATCGCCGTAGCGCGCAGACAGGGGAATCGGTGTGATGCTGGCGAAATTCATGTCAGCCGACATCGCCCTGAAATCTTCGTTGATCTGATCAAAGATCGTGCGGTCATAATTGACCAGATCGATCTTGTTGATCGCCACGATGATGTGACGGATTCCGAGCAGCGATGCGATGAAGGTGTGGCGTCGTGTTTGGGTCAAAATCCCCTTGCGCGCATCCACCAGAACCACAGCCAGATCAGCCGTTGAGGCACCGGTGGCCATGTTGCGGGTATATTGCTCGTGGCCGGGTGTATCCGCGACAATGAATTTGCGCCGTGAGGTGGAGAAAAACCGGTAGGCGACATCAATGGTGATGCCCTGCTCACGCTCGGCTTCCAGCCCATCGACCAGAAGCGCCAGATCGATGTCTTCGCCAACAGTTCCCCATTTGCGGCTTTCATTTTCCAGCGCGGCCAGTTGATCTTCATAGATTAGCTTGGTGTCATAGAGCAGACGGCCAATCAGGGTGGACTTGCCGTCATCAACAGAGCCGCAGGTGAGAAACCGCAACAGGGTTTTCTGTTCCTGCTCGGCGAGAAAGGATTTCAGCGCAACCGGCGTTTCAAGAGTGTTCATCAGAAATAGCCCTCCCGCTTCTTCTTCTCCATCGATCCGGCTTCATCACGGTCAATCAGGCGTCCCTGGCGTTCGGATGTGCGGGCAATCAGCATTTCACTGACAATGGCTTCCAGCGTGTCAGCGTCTGATTCAATCGCCCCGGTCAACGGATAGCAACCCAGTGTGCGGAACCGCACCATCTCGTCGCGGGTCTCCTCACCCGGGTTCAGTTTCATACGCTCATCATCTTTCATGATCAGCATACCGTCGCGTTCGACCACGGGGCGTTTCTTGGCAAAATAAAGCGGTACAATGGGAATGTCTTCCAGCAGAATGTATTGCCAGATATCCAGTTCGGTCCAATTGGAGATCGGGAAGACGCGAATGGACTCACCCCTGGCAACCCTGGTGTTGAAAATCTTCCACATTTCCGGCCGCTGGTTTTTTGGATCCCAGCCATGCTGGGCATCGCGGAAGGAAAAGATGCGTTCCTTGGCGCGGCTCTTTTCCTCGTCCCGGCGCGCGCCGCCAAAGGCCGCGTCAAAGCCGTATTTGTCCAGCGCCTGACGCAGCGCTGCCGTCTTCATGATGTGGGTGTGGGTGTTGGACCCGTGCTCAAACGGATTGATGCCCTGATCCACACCGTCCTGATTGATATGCACAATCAGATCAATGCCAAGACGCTTTGCGGTCTCGTCGCGAAACTGGATCATTTCCTGAAACTTCCATGTGGTGTCCACATGAAGGAATGGAAAAGGCGGCGGGGCCGGATAAAACGCCTTCAGCGCGAGATGCAGCAGAACAGAGGAATCCTTGCCGATGGAGTACAGCATGACAGGTTTTTCAAACGAGGCAGCAACCTCACGAAAAATGTGAATTGCTTCGGCTTCGAGCCGCTTGAGATGAGACAGTTTCTGGGACATTTGACCGCGCTTTCAGGGTTTAGCGATGAAATAGCAAGAGTTGCGGTCATTTGCCAGACATGTATTTCTAATGTGGGTTCGGTTTGGGGAAATTGGGGTGGGCTGTTAGTCAAACAGTGGGACGGCAAGTATAGCAGGTAAAATGAACGGCAGGCTGTTTCTATCCCAATCAGTTCATCACATCCAAAAACCTGCGAAGTCATGTCCTTCTCAAGCGTAGATTTTTTTCTTTCAGAACCACGCTCACGGCAGATTGTGTTTGTTTGTCGATTGCAACAATATGCACGCCATGATCAACGAGCCGGAAAGAACTGAATTTGTCCCAAACGAACTCTTCAACATTTGATGACGCCGAGCTTGAGAGAATAGTCGCACAAATTGAATCGCGGTTACAGATTCAGCCAAACAACACGCGCCTTGTTTCAAGATTGCTCACGTTTCTAGATATTCAGGCTCCAAGAATTAGCGGAACCAGCGCCTATTCCCAATGTCAGCATGCGCTCAATCGCCTCTTTCATGCAGAAGTGACGCTGCAGAACAGTCAAACCTCGAACTTTTTTCTCGATAATTACCGTAAATGGCAATCAGTTCTGAACACCCATGACCTGAACAGGGATGTTACAATTGCTCAACTTTTCGAGGGAACTGAATTTCAAATTCGTGAACAACCGACACAATGCGGCAGTTACCTCAAAATGTTTGCAGAAACGGGTGCTATCTCGAACCTCTGTTTTGACTGCTTCAAGGTACAGATTCTCCCGGATAATCTGGTATCGCTCTTTGATTTATATTTCATATTGCGCAATTTAAAACTGGAGAGGGATAATTTTCGAAAATGCATGATCGAACTCCGCGAGCCTGTTCCATACCCGTATAAGGGATATATTTTTTGCCAGTCTGAACAGGAGGCTGAGGAATGTAAACGCCGTCTCAAGACTGAACTGCAGAAAAATAACTTGGGCGATATGTATTGCGGGATCAGCCATGGCTGTTCGGAATACGGATTGAAACACCCTGAATTCAAATATTCTGCCGATGGCGCGCACCGCCAATTCGAACGACCGGCCAATTGGGATGAGCTTGAACAAAATTTTGAGGGTTTAGATCCAGCAAAGCAGATACGCGTTCAAACTCACAGTAATACCGATATCACGGTTCGCGACATGATGTGTTTTGAAACCTGGATAAGATATGCAGAAATTATCGGAGATGAAACTCACAAGCGATTTGTCCCTGATCAGCCGACCCCTGACACGCTGATGACATTTTCTGCTCGTGTGAGGAAGCAGGCACATCTGCGAAAAGCGCAATTGACAGAAATCCAGGAACGGCAATCGAAGTAGCGGCGTCCATTCAGAAGTCCCCAGATTCTGAAAATACTTGAAATGCCTGCGTTGACATATACACCATCCGCCATTCTCGGACTTGTTCCGAGAATCCAGTAGCGGTGTCCGTCAAGTACCGAGGCCTGGTTCTCGATGGCCACGGGATGGATTCTCGGAATAAATCCGAAAATGACGGCGTGGGGTTTGGGTTGGGATGAAATCCCTTGTCATGGATCTGGGCTTTGAGGTTCGCCATCAACCACTTTGCATGTCTGCGCGTTTCATCAAGACGCGTGCATTGACATACACACTCCCCGTCATTCTCAGACTTGTTCCGAGAATCCAGTAGCGGTGTTCGTCAAGTACCGAGGCCTGGTTCTCTTTGACCACGGGATGGATTCTCGGAACAAGTCCGAGAATGACGGCGTGGGGGTTTGGGTTGGGATGAAATCCCTTGTCATCGGTCTGGGCTTTGAGGCTCGCCATCAACCACTTTGCATGTCTGCGCGTTTCATCAAGACGCGTGCATTGACATACACACTCCCCGTCATTCTCAGACTTGTTCCGAGAAACCAGTAGCGGTGTCCGTCAAGTACCGAGACCTGGTTCTCGATGGCCACGGGATGGATTCTCGGAATAAATCCGAGAATGACGGCGTGGGGGTTTGGGTTGGGATGAAATCCCTTGTCATGGATCTGGGCTTTGAGGCTCGCCATCAACCATTTTGCATGTCTGCGCGTTTCATCAAGACGCGTGCATTGACATACACACTCCCCGTCATTCTCGAACTTGTTCCGAGAATCCAGTAGCGGTGTCCGTCAAGTACCGAGACCTGGTTCTCGATGGCCACGGGATGGATTCTCGGAATAAATCCGAGAATGACGGCGTGGGGGTTTGGTTTGGGATGAAATCCCTTGTCATGGATTTGGGCTTTGAGGCTCGCCATCAACCACTTTGCATGTCTGTGCGTTTCATCAAGACGCGTGCATTGACATACACACTCCCCGTCATTCTCGGACTTGTTCCGAGAAACCAGTAGCGGTGCTCGTCAAGTACCGAGACCTGGTTCTCGATGGCCACGGGATGGATTCTCGGAATAAATCCGAGAATGACGGCGTGGGGGGGGGAAGAGTGTCTTGCCGGATGATCGGGTCCGGATGATCAGGTCCAGATGATCCGCTGATCACGTATGAAGCTTCTTTCCAAAAAACTCGCAAAAAAAGCCCGGCGGTTTCCCGCCGGGCTTTCAAAATCTTGAACCTGACAGATGTCAGATCAAAATCAGCTTAGAAGTTGCGCTGAATGCGCAGTTTTGCTTCCCAGTTGTCTGTATCTGTAGCAGCAGTACCGAGCATTACATTCGCTTCTTCTTCGGTATCTGTGTACTGACCAGCCAAGCTGACTACGAGGTTTTCAACAACTTCGTATTCAAGAGTTGCACTGATCATCCAGATTTCAGCCTGATCGTCAAAGTCATGGTAAGCACCAGTCAAACCAAGGTTCAGATCGCTGGAGAAGTCATGGCTCAGACCAGCCAAGACATACCAACCGGACATTGTGTCAGTGATGTTGCCAGTAAGAACGTCAACTGCAGCTTCGTAGTAGTCTGCGCCACCGATGTAGTGCATGGCACCATCAGCATATGCACCAACAACCTTAACTTTGGTCATGGAACCGACATTCAGTTCGATACCGGCCTGAACAGCCCAACCATAGTCTTCGTCAAGTTGACCACTTACAACATTAAAAGTTGATATACCTGGAACTACGACAGTACCAGACGTAAAGGTAGGACCAAATGGTGCAGTAGCAACTGAAGTGATCGAGCGGATCTGATGCAGAGCACCAGAAATCTGAGCAGAACCCCAACCCTGTGAAATACGCAGGCTGGCAACAACATCAGGAATTTCCATTCCTGCATAAGTCGCATCCGTACCTACATTCGACCCGGCGAGCAACGTAGTAGTAGTAGTAGTGGTAACTATCGCACCTGCTGAAACAGTTGTGGTGATACCGGTATCAAAAACAGTAGTACCAGCGTACTGAGCAATCTTGGCGCGACGATCACGGCCATCTTCAAGACCCAGTGTCATGGACAGGCCATTGCCGAAAGGCATGATGAAAGTGAACTGGTTGATGCCTTCATCAACATAGAAACCGTCATAAATGCCGTAACCACCACCGAAATCGTAACGGGATGTTTCACGACCGACCAAGATGTTCTCACCGATTGTGACCCATGCATCGCCAAGATCGATTGAACCTTCGTTCGAACCAGCAATAGCGAACTGACCAACCAGCATGCCAACTTCAGTCATTGAAGACGCATTTACTACGAGCTCAATGTTTGAGTTGAGGAAAGATGTGTCGACTGTGTCGTCATCCACGCCATTATCGTCGTTTGAACGAACACCAATTTCTGTCCGTACACGGCCAGAGAATTTCAGGCATGTTTCTGTGCCTGGGATGTAGTGGAAACCAGCGCCGAACGCATCACAAACACGAACGTAATCAACTGGCTCAACAACTGGCAAATCAGCTGCCTGTGCGCCTGTTACAGCGACGAGAGCGGCGGCAGAGCCGAGCAAAATGCTCTTTTTCATAGTATGACCTCCAAAGTCATTTCAATTATCGGGTCTGACACAAGATGGTTCACGAAACTGAATTCCAGGAACCGGGTCAAACCCCCCAATGCGAGGGCGATGTCTTCTGGTAGGCCATGCCGCCGGATGAATCGCCCCTAACGCAATCGGACAATTGCGGATCGCGCCGGTTACATCAATGGTAAAATCGGCATTCGAGGCTGTTGCGTGCGTCTTGAGGTATGAGTGTTGCATTCTGAACACAGATTCTGCACGGGCTTTAAGATTCTGTTGGGATATGTGAACGGCGTCTCCCGTTTTGACCTGCTTGTTAACCACGTCGAATGGCGGGTTTTTGCGATTTCCTTGCGTCATGCGGGGCATTTCAACAGACGTAGCGTGATTCTTCTGCCCAGAAATCAGACTTTCGCCGTTTCTGCATTTGGTTCTGTCATCAGGCGTGTAAGCCCTTCCGAACAACTCCCGGGGTGACTGGATAGAGGGTGCGCTGGTCCAGTAGGTTTGGGGCTGGAAATGGATTCTCGGAATAAATCCGAGAATGACGGCGTGGGTGGTTGGGTTTGAACCTATACGCATTTCTTTAAGACTCATGTTTTAGGCATCGGCACTCACCGTAGATTTACGCACCGGTCGCGCCCCCACTCCGCGTCACTCTCGGATTTATTCAGAGAATCCACTTGCGGTGCCATTGTGGTTGCCAGGTTTGCCGGTGACGTGATGCTTCAACGTGCAGCGCCAGTTCTGTGTGCTCTTTCCTTCTCATATAGGCGGGCGGGCCATTGTCAGGCCGTGGCTCCCGATGTTCACAAGATGGATTCTCGGAATAAATCCGAGAATGACGGCGTTGGGGCTGGGATTGAACTGGTTGAGACCCTGCTTTGCTGGCAAGGAAGCGTCCAATGACATGGGCACTGCCGTCTACACATATGCACTGCCCGTAGATATGCGCACTCCCCGCAGACACCCACTCCCCGTCATTCTCGGATTTATTCCGAGAAGCCATTGGCAGCGCCATTATCGCTGTCAGGCTTGCGGCTGCCGCGATGCTTCAACATGTAGTGTCAGTCCTGTGCGCTCTTTCCTTCTCATATAGGCGGGCGGGCAATTGTCAGGCCGTGGCTCCCGATGTTCACAAGATGGATTCTCGGAATAAATCCGAGAATGACGGCGTTGGGGCTGGGATTGAACTGGTTGAGACCCTGCTTTGCTGGCAAGGAAGCGTCCAACGACATGGGCACTGCCGTCTACACATATGCACTGCCCGTAGATATGCGCACTACCCGCAGACACCCACTCCCCGTCATTCTCGGATTTATTCCGAGAAGCCATTGGCAGCGCCATTATCGCTGTCAGGCTTGCGGCTGCCGCGATGCTTCAACGTGCAGTGTCAGTCCTGTGCGCTCTTTCCTTCTCATATAGGCGGGCGGGCCATTGTCAGGCCGTGGCTCCCGATGTTCACAAGATGGATTCTCGGAATAAATCCGAGAATGACGGCGTGGGTGGTTGGGTTTGAACTGGTTGGAGGCTGGTTGAGACCCTGCTTTGCTAGCAAGGAAGCGTCCAACGACATGGGCACTGCCGTCTACACATACACACTCCCGCTTCACATATGCACTGCCCGTAGATATGCGCACTCCCCGCAGACACACACTCCCCGTCATTCTCGGATTTATTCCGAGAATCCACCTGCAGAACCATTGTGGTTTGCGTTTTTCCGTGACTTCGGGGCTATGCCGGAATATGCAATGCCGGATTCAGCAACAAGATGGCCTTTGGCAGGAGTTTCCATGCAAGTCACTATTATAGGCACCGGATATGTGGGCCTTGTTTCGGGAATTTGTTTTTCTGAATTCGGGTTTCAGGTCACCTGTGTGGATCTGGATGCTGAGAAGATCGATTCCCTGAACAATGGCGTTCTGCCAATCTATGAGCCGGGACTTGACCGGCTTATGGAACAGAACAGCCAGCGGCTGACATTTACAACTGATCTGGAGTCGGCAGTCGCCAACGCTGATGTGGTGTTCATTGCCGTCGGAACGCCGTCGCGCCGAGGTGATGGTGAGGCGGATCTGCAATATGTTCACTCTGCCGCCAAGCAAATTGCGCGCGCCATGAAACCGGAAACGGTGATCGTGCTGAAATCAACAGTCGTGGTGGGCACGAATGCCGAGGTTCGGCGTATTATCGAGGCGGAGCGCCCCGGTGTGCCGTTTTCTCTGGCTTCCAACCCGGAATTTCTGCGCGAAGGATCGGCCATCGAGGACTTCATGCGCCCGGACCGGGTGGTGGTTGGTGTCACCGATGAACGCGCAACACAGGTTTTGCAGCAATTGTATCGCCCGCTCTATCTCAGAGATGCGCCGATTGTGATAACGACCCCGGAAAACGCAGAACTGATAAAATATGCAGCGAATGCATTTCTGGCGATGAAAATCACCTTTATCAATGAAGTCGCCGATTTGTGCGAGCAAACCGGCGGCAATGTTCAGGAAGTTGCCAAGGCCATTGGCCTGGACAACCGCATCGGAGGCAAGTTCCTGCATGCGGGACCAGGATTTGGCGGTTCGTGTTTTCCCAAGGATACACGGGCCTTTGCCGCCACAGGGCGGAAATATGGCGCAGCACAGACTCTTATAGAGACAGTGGTGGATGTGAATGAGGCGCGCAAACATGCGATGGCCAAAAAAGTTCTGGCCGAATTGGGCGATACGCCGCAGGGCAAGACTGTTGGCGTGCTGGGGCTGGCTTTCAAGCCAAATACGGATGACATGCGCGAAGCGCCCAGCCTGGCGGTCATTCCCGCTTTGGAAGCGGCTGGCGTGATAGTAAAGGCGCATGACCCGCAGGCCATGGCCGAAGCAAGGGACTATCTGCCGAATACGCAGTTCTGTGAAACGGCAGAAGAAGCCATCACCGATGTGGATGTGGCCGTGATCATGACGGAATGGAATGCGTATCGCGCGCTGGATATGAAGACGGTCAAAGCAAGAATGCGCGGCAATATTATTGTGGATTTACGCAATATCTATCCTGGTGATGCTGTGCGGAAAGCAGGGCTGACTTATGTTTCCATTGGACGTCCCCGGACAAAGTGATAAAATACATCAAACCGAATAAAACCAGTTGAATTGGCACGATACATGAACCGCGCAGAAAAACGTCGTCAGGCGAAGCAGGCTCAGGCCGCACAACCCACCCCCTCCTCTGGCCGACAGACACGCCGGAAGAAGCGCAACGGTGTCTACCGGACCAAAGGTGACCCGCAACAATTGTTGGCAATGCTGGAACAGGCACACCTTCTGTATACCAACAAGCAGGAAGAGCGGGCCAAGCTTGCCTATCATGCAATTCTGCAGATTGACCCGAATTTCCCCGATGCCAACAATTCTCTGGGCATTCTCGATGTCGAGGCCGGGAACCATGAATTGGCGGCACGGTGGTTTGAAAAGGCTATCAAGGCAGAACCGACACGGCCGACGTTCCACAACAATCGCGGACTGGCCCTGATGGAAATTGGCCGCATGAAGGAAGCTGTCAGTTGTTTTGAAGCCTCTCTTGATGCCGACCCGGATTTTGTTCCTGCGATGGTCAATTTGGGCAAAGGTTATAACGCGATCAAGAATTATACCGGTGCGGTGCCCTTTCTGGAGAAAGTAATTGCCACGACGCCAGACTTTCTGGATGCTTATTCCGAATTGGCCAATGCGTACGGTGAGTTGGGCGATCTGGAAAATGCCCTGAAAGCACTGGATGCTGCTCTGGAAATCCGCCCGGATTATGGAACACTGCTGAACCAGAAAGCCATGCTGTTCACCACTTTTGGGCAGCTTGAGAATGCTGAAGCGATTTTCAGGAACATCGCCGAGAAATACCCGGATAATGCTGGTGCCTATATTGCCATCGCGCGGACCAAGAAATTTGAGTCCTATGATGACGACATGGCAACCATGGAGCGCCTCTACAAGAAGATGCCGGATGTTGACTATGCCAAAACACTGAAGGGTGAGGCACAGAAAGACGGCGAAGAAGACCTCAAGATGAATTTGGCGATGGCACTGGCCAAAGCCCTTGAAGCGCTGAAGGAATATGAACAGTCTTTCTTTTATTACAAGGAAGGTAACCGTTTGCGGCGTAAAAAATACTTTTACGATCAAGCCAAGGATTTTGCAGAATTTGATCAGCGCCGGGAACTGTTCACCCCTGCACTGCTGAAACAATTTGCAAATGTCGGAGACCAGGACAAGACGCCAATTTTCATCGTCGGCATGCCGCGTTCGGGCACCACATTGCTTGAACAGGTGTTTCATTCGCATCGGGATGTTTTTGGTGCTGGCGAGTTGGGGTACATGCCGCAACTGGTTCGTGAAAAGTTCAAGGATATGCGTGCTTTTGAAGACAGACTGAAAGCCGGAAAGGTGACAGCTGAAACGTTTCGGGAGATGGGCGCTGCCTATATCGAGAAAATACGCGAGCTGAATTCTGACAGCCCGTATATCACTGACAAGATGCCGCACAATTTCCTGCAGGTCGGCTTTATCAAACTGGCCCTGCCGAATGCAAAAGTGATCCACAGCTATCGTAACCCGATTGACAATGCCTTCGCGATATTCAAGCAAATCTTTGGCAATGACGGGCATTCCTACGCCTATGACCTTGTGGAACTGGGTCAGTATCACAATAAATACCGTGAATTGATGGCGCATTGGGACAGTATTTTCCCCGGTCAAATCCTGGAAAACCGCTATGAGGATATGGTGGCTGATCTGGAGAAACAGACCCGAACCGTGCTGGATTTCTGCGGGCTGGACTGGGATCCGAATTGTCTGAATTTCCACGAGTCGGATCGTGCCATTCGCACGGCCAGTGTGACGCAGGTGCGGCAACCGATCTACAGCGGGTCTGTGGAGAAGTGGCGCAAATATGAAGCGCAGTTGCAGCCATTGATCCGGGTTCTGGAAAAAGGTCTGCCGTTTTAGAGCCTTGCCTGCCTGGGCGGCACATGCAGGGCGACGATGCTGTCGTCGCCCGTAAATAGCGGCTCATAGATCGACCTGACAATCGGATCGTGACCGGGAATGATGTGATCGTCGCTTTCCGCAAGCTTTCTCAGAGTATTGAACCCGGACAACATATCCTCGACATCCACGACAATGGGAAACGGTTTGCCAAGGCGGTAATTCTCGTAAAAGTGGCTTGCATCCGAGGCCAGAACGACCCAGCCACGGGCGGTTTTGACACGGACGCATTGCAGCCCGCGGCTGTGACCGCCAATGAGGTGGGTTTCAACGCCATCTGTGATGCTGGCGTTGCCGGAGGAAAACTGGACGCGGCCCGCGAACAAAGCGCGCACCATGTCGCAGACATGCTCCCCTGTGAAGGGCGCACGCAGATGATCGTGGCACATGCAGGGGCCGGTCGCATACGCCATTTCGGCGGCCTGAACATGAAGTCTGGCGCGTGGAAAGGCAGTCAGACAACCGGCATGATCATAATGCAGATGGGTGACAATGACGGTATCGACGGCATCGGGATCAACACCAAACTGGCGCAATTTGTCGGCCGGACTGATCTGAATTTCGCGATGTCTTGCCCGCGCTTCTTGTGTGTCATAGCCGGTATCGACGACAATGGTGCGGGTCCCCTGCCGCAGCACCCAGATAAAGTAATCCATGGCGTGCGGAAGCTCATGATGCGGATCGGCGATGAACGACTCTGCGCGCGTTCTTGCATTACGCTCGGCATATTTCAGCGCAAAGACTTCCCATAGATCACTCACATCAGGCTCCTAAAGGTGGCTTAGATTGTGATGTTTAATCAGATTCAACAGCATGGTCTTGCCGTTCTCGCGATGGTCGCGATGCAGTTTTCGCGCGGCTTTCCAATTGCCCGCCTGTACGAGTTCCACCAGCTTTCTGTGATCCTCATTGGAACACACCGGTTTTGGGCGCAGGGTGAGCGTTGCGATGCGGGCACGATGCACCTGATCCCAGAATGTACCAATGATTTTTGACAGGCGGGCATTGCCTGCAAACCTGACCAGATCCATGTGAAATGCCTGATCGGCATCGGCCCAGGCTACCAGATCATCGGCCTCAAGGGCCGCGTCCATGGCGCCGACATGCGACATCAGAAGATCATGCGCTTCTGCCCCGAGCCCCGCGCGCGCCACCTTTTCGGCAGCATATGGCTCCAGCTCGGTCAGAAGATCATAGATATCCTGCATGTCTTCGATGGAAATTGGCAGAACAATTATGCCGTGTCGGGGCCGTATGCTCAAGAACCCCTCGCTCTGGAGTTGAAGCGTTGCTTCGCGCACCGGTGTGCGGCTCATCCCCAGCATTTCGGCAAGTTCGGTCTCCAGATAGGACGCTGACGGTTTCAGCTTGTTTTCCATCACCAGTGATTTCAGCGTCTGATAAGCGCGTTGGGTCTGAGTGTCATTCTTTTGCGCCGGGGCTGTCACTGGTCACTTTCTCCTGCGCCAAGCATCACTTTCATGCCCGTATCTGCTGCGCGATAAATCTGAGTCTGCAATTCAAGGTTTCTCAAATAGCTCGTAGCGGTGTTCTCAAGCGCCTGTCCAGTTCTCAAATGCTCCACCACATGGTTTTGCAGCTGGTAGACGCAATCGCCGCCAAAATCCCTGTTATCAAAGGAATAGTTGTGCGTGTGCCAGACGTTCTCGCCAAATTTGCGAATACGGATGAGTCCATCTCCGGACAGATGCAGGCTTGCCGCACTCCCCTCAATGAGGAATTCACCCATCGTCAGGCGTCTGTTTTCAGCCACATGGTCAAGCGTCCGGTTGCCATCGAAGACAATGCGGGCAGCGTCTTCCATCTGGAAGGTGAAGGTGCCGCTGTCTTCCCCGACAATGACAGGATTGGATTGAAACAGATCAGCGCTGACGGCCACCGGCTCGCCGAACAGAAAGCGAAAGACATCGATCCAGTGCACACCGGTTTCGCGAATCAAAAACTGTTTCATGTCTCTGAAATAGGGTTGGCGATCAAGATAGGCATCTGCGGCGGCACCATCGCCTGGTCTCAGCCTGAATTGTGCCTGCACAACACGCCCCAGCTGCCCGTCCTGCAGAATGCGCTGTATTTCGCGGTACCAGGGCTGAAACCGGAAGTTCTCGTGAACCACCAATTGTGTCGCGCTTTTATCACTTTCCGCTGCCAGTTGCCGTGCCTGAGACAGGGATTCACAAAAGGGCTTCTGGCAAATGATGGCCCGCACGCGTCCCAATGCAGGGCGCACCAGATCAAGATGTGTCGCAGGCGGCGTTGCAACATCGAGAATATCAAAATCACCCGATGACAGCATCTCATCGATGGTTTCAAACACTACGATCTGCGGTGCTTCCGTCAAGGCGGCAGACCGCCGGTCTGCTTTCGCGTCCGTCAAGGCCTGCAAGGTTACCCCTGCCAGTCTTTGCCAGGCTTTGAGATGAAACTCCGCAAAATGGCCATATCCAACCATTGCGACACGGAGAGACGGCGTTGCCATGGGTCAGGCCACCTTGTCGGAAAAGCCATCTGCCACGATCCGCTTATCAACATTGGCAATCACGGAAGCGGCACAATCAATCGTGTTAGCTGCCCCGCCCAGATCCGCCGTCAAATCGCGCTGTGCCACAACATTTTCCCCGACTGCTTCGTCAATCAGACGCGCCGCCTTCGCCAAATCCTGATCATCATGTTCCGCTGCCAGCCATTCCAGCATCATGGCGGCGGACAGGATCATCGCCAAAGGATTTGCGATGCCCCTGCCCGCAATATCCGGCGCGCTGCCGTGGCAGGGTTGGAAAACAGCAGCGTCATCGCCGATATCAGCCGAAGGCGCCAGCCCGAGTGTGCCCATGATTCCAGCCCCCAGATCGGACAGGATGTCACCGAACATGTTTTCGGTGACCAGAACATCGAATTCCCAGGGTTTTTGAACCATCCACATCGCCAACGCATCAACATAGGCCGCATCGGCCTCGATTTCCGGGAATGCCTTGGCGCGCTCGAAAAAGATCGAGCGGAAAAACCAGAATGCGCGGAAAACATTGGCCTTATCAACGCATGTTACCTTGGCCGTGCGGTTGAATTTTTTGGCGCGCTGAGTTGCCAGCCGAAAGGCAAAGTCAAACAGTTTCTCACTGACACGCCGGGTAATGCGCAGTGTTTCAGTGGCTTCCTGATCATCATGGACCTGTCCCTCATGCATGTGTGCAAACAGGCCCTCGGTCGATTCGCGGATCAGGACGAAATCAATCTGTTCTGCGCGCGGATCAGCCAGCGGCGTTGTTTGGCCGGGATAGACCCGAACAGGCCTGACACCGGCATACAAATCCAGCTCGAACCGCAAATCAATCTGCGGCGTGATTTCGGTGCCGTCCGGCTTTCGGATCGACGGCAGACCCATCGCAGACAACAGCACAGCGTCTGCTGCCCGTGCGGCGTCTATCGAGGCTTTGGGCAGCGCTTCACCGGTATCTTTGAAATGGCCCGCACCAGCTGGCACATGCTTGAAATCAAAAGAGAATGAGCCAAACGAACCTGCGACATGCCGCAGCAAATCCAATGTGGGCGCCATTATTTCAGGACCGATGCCATCTCCATCGAAAACCGTAATTGCATAGACCTTCGGCTGTTGAACCAACTCACTCTCCCAATATTAATGATGCCCATCTGCACACCGTTGCCTGTGTTCATGGCGTGGTTATGTGTGCTGCAAGGCCGCACAACTCATAGTAGCACGCCCTGCGCCTCACCCGCATACAGGTATTGACCTCTTCAGACTTTAATGCATACATTAATTAATGCATTGAAGCAAGATCAAGGCATCTCATGACGCCTCGGGCAACTCGAGATGGCAAGACCAAGGGGCACCTGGTCGCATGTCTAATAAGGAGTTTAACTTATCCATTGTGCGAATAGACGGGAGGTCTGTTCCGTAATAAGGATCAATCAGCGCATAAATGAAAATTCTGGTATCAATAACCACCGCTATATGTGTGGATTTTGAAGCTGCATTTTCTGCGCAACAAAAAAGTCTGGGAGGACTACATGAAAAAGTTTACGAAAATCGCGCTGGCGACCGTCAGTGCCATCGGCCTGATGGCAGCACCTGCAATGGCAGAAAAAGTCCGCATGAAGGTTGCGTCATCTTATCCCTCTTCACAACCACTGATAGGTTCGGCTGGCGTGGAGCTGACCAAAACAATCACAGCAATTACGAATGGCGATATTGAAATGCGCTTCTTCGAACCAGGTGCGCTCGTGCCGGCATTCGAAGTTCTGGATGCGGTTGGCAACGGCACGGCTGATGCGGCCTGGTCGAACCCCGGCTACCACACCTCAAAGGACATCGCTTTTGCCATGTTCTCTGCGATCCCGTTTGGACCAGGTGCCGGTGAATATGGCGCGTGGATGTTCTATGGCGGTGGCCAGGAACTGATGAATGAGAAGCTCTACAACACATTCAATGTGCATTCCGAAATTTGTGGTGTCTCACCACCAGAGACATCCGGCTGGTTCCGCAAGGAAATCACTTCGCTTGACGATATGAAAGGCATGAAAATGCGTTTCTTCGGGCTTGGTGCCCGGGTCATGCAGAAACTTGGTGTGGACACACAATTGCTGCCAGGCGGCGAAATCTATCCGGCTCTTGAGCGCGGTACGATTGATGCAACGGAATATTCGATGCCTGTTGTCGATGAAGCTGCCGGTTTTTATCAGCTTGCGAAGTTCAACTACTTCCCCGGCTGGCATCAGCAATCCACATTGCAGGATCTGTTGGTCAATCTTGATACATGGAATGGCATGACCGACAATCAGCGTCTTGCAATCCGCACAGCCTGCCGTGCGACCTACACCAACATGCTGACAGAAGGCGAAGCCATCAATGGTGCAGCCCTCACCCGTCTGCGTGATGAAAAAGGCGTCAATATCCGTAACTGGAGTGACGAGCAACTTGCCGTTTACGAAGAAAACTGGGGCATTGTTGTTGAGGAGCTGAAAGCTGAATCTGAAATCTTTGCCGAAGCATGGGCTGCTTTGAAAGAATTTCAGGTCGGTTATGATGTCTGGAAAGAAAACGCATATCTGAAATAGGGTTTGCACAATAGCAACTAGAACCGCGCCAGAAATGGCGCGGTTTCTGTGCTTGTGTCAGGGCATTGCCCCGTCCTGACGCCAGTGTTCAGCCCCAGTTCCACCGCCCAATCTTCTGATCGGCAAATGCTATGAAAAAATCAGCCCTTTCTCCCATCTACAACACTTTCGACTGGGTGTTGGCATGGGCAGCACGCTTCGGCGCAATCGCAATGGTCGCCCTGATCGCGATCACCATGTACGATGTGATGACGCGCTATTTCAGCATTCCCAAATTCTCCGGCCTGAACTCAACAATGGTTCAGGAATCGGAATATTGGGCACATGGCATCCTGTTTGCCCTGTTGATGGGATACGGCCTGACGAAACAGGTTCATGTGCGGATCGATCTGGTGCGGGACATGATGCCGAGGAAGATCAAATATGTGATGGAGATTCTGGGAATAACGATTTTCCTCATTCCCTTCGCCTATATCGGGACCATTTACTGCTTCGATTACGCCGTGAAATCCTATGTTGATGGGGAGGTTTCGCCCTCCACGGTGGGGCTGACAAATATCTGGATCCTCAAATCGACACTGGTCATGATGTTTGGCCTCATGTTGCTCGCAGGCGTCTCGCAGTTGCTGAAGTCGGTTGACGGGCTTCTGGGAAATCTGACTGCCGAACAAGAAGTGCACGTCTTGGGAGGCAGTCACTGATGACCCTTGCTGAAGCACTTCCGCTGCTGATGTTTGCAGCGCTCGCCGTCTTCCTGTTTTCCGGTTTCCCCGTTGCTTTCATTCTTGGCGGTGTCGGCCTCAGCTTCGCTTTTATCGCGATCCAGGTCGATCCCTGGCTATTTGACTGGCCACAATTCAACGCTATTCCTGCCCGCGTTTATGGAGCCATTTCCACCAATTTGATCCTGACTGCGATCCCGATGTTCATATTCATGGGGACGATGCTGGAAAAGTCGGGCATTGCGCGCGATCTGTTAAATTGTCTGCAAGTGATCTTGCGCCGGGTACCAGGTGGTCTGGCGCTGTCGGTGGTGATCATGGGCACCATTCTTGCCGCCACGACAGGCATTATCGGCGCATCCGTGATCATGATGTCGCTGCTGGCTCTTCCGGTGATGATGGAACGGAACTATTCCCCTGCTCTGGCATCCGGCACAGTTGCTGCGTCGGGCACACTCGGCATTCTGATACCACCTTCCATCATGCTGGTGATCATGGCTGATTTGCTGAGCAAATCTGTTGGTAATCTGTTTGTTGCGGCGATCATTCCCGGCTTCATGCTGGCCAGTTTCTATCTGATCTATATCGTGATCCGTTGCTCCATCAATCCGACACTGGCCCCCAAGCCGCAGGGTAATATCGGACCCAAAACGGCTGTTGGTTATGTGGGCATGATCATCCGTTCCTTTGTGCCCCCTGTGATTCTTATCATTATGGTCCTGGGGTCCATTCTGGGGGGCTTTGCGACACCTACAGAGGCGGCTTCCGTTGGTGCCTTCGGCGCTATTCTTCTAGCGATCTTCAACCTGATCCTCCTGCCGGCACTTAAAATTCAGGATATGAAATTTGAAGGCCAGGCGGAGCTGGAAGATGACAAGCTTCAGGACGGCGAAGGGCTTTTGGGCCGGTTCTGGCGGATCTTCAAAGATGTGGTCATGCGGTCAGCCCTGACCAATGCGATGATCTTCGGTATTTTCATCGGTGCCACGTTGTTTTCCTACGTCTTCCGCCAGATTGGCGGCGAGGAAGTCGTCATTCACATTTTTGACAGCTGGGGACTGGGATCATGGGGCATTCTGTTTGCACTGATGGTGCTGGTATTCCTGTTGGGATTCTTTTTTGACTGGATCGAAATCACGCTGATCGTCCTGCCTGTTTTTGCCCCCATCATCGCCAAGCTCAGCTTTGGTGATCATGTGGCCGCAATCGACACTGTTTACTGGTTTGCCATCCTGATGGCGATCAACTTGCAGACATCGTTCCTGACGCCTCCATTCGGGTTTGCGCTGTTCTACCTGAAAGCGGTGGCCCCCCCGGAGATCAAAATCCAGCACATCTATGCTGGAATCATTCCATTCGTGTTGCTGCAATTGTCAGGCTTGTCACTGGTGATGCTGTTTCCTGAATTGGCTCTTTGGCTGCCAAGGATGCTGCTTGATTGATGAAGGTAGACCCCAGTGTTTGTGGTGACAGTGACATGGAAGGCAAAACCGGATCAGACCAGCGCCTTCTCGGCCAGCCTGATCCGCCAAGCGCACAATTCCCTGAAGAATGAGCCGAACTGTCTCCAATTCGATGTTGCTGTTGATCCGCAGGACTCGACCTGCTTTTTGCTGTATGAAGTTTATAGCGCTCCGTCGGATTTCGATGCTCATCTGGTCTCTGACCATTTCCTCAAATTTTCGGCAGAGACAAATGCGATGGTGGACGAGAAAACCATCAAAGTGTTTCACCGGATAGATTAAGATACATGACCAATTTCTTCAGTATTCTGGAGCTGACACTGCCATTTTTCGCCGTTGTCGCCTTGGGCTACGCTGCTGGCCGAACCAATATCATCGATCCCGAAAGTTCCGGCTCGATCAATATTTTCGTGTTCTATTTTGCGATGCCTGCCCTTGTGATCGGCGCCCTCGCCCGACAGGATATCGCAGCCATTCTGGACTGGCGCTTTCTTGGCGGTTGGCTGGCCGCCGCCTTGGTCTTGTTTGGATTGGGGATGCTGGTCTCCAGAAGCTTTTTCAAGGCAAGCCGTCAGGAAATGGCGCTGTTTGGTCAAGGTTCTTCCATTGCAAATATCGGATTTCTGGCAATCCCGATTGTGGACGCCACGTTCGGGTCGGAGGGCGTGCGCCTGGCTGCGGCGGCCCTGATCATCGATCTGATGATCATGATTCCACTCTCGATCATGATTGTTGAATCTGCTGGTGGCGGCACGCCAGAGGCCGCAGTAAAGCGCGCTCTGGTGGGTGCCATCCGCAACCCATTCGCTGTCGCTATTCTGGTTGGAGTGGCGTTATCTGCTAGCGGCATAGGCCTGCCCGGTGCTGCAGGCACTTTCAGCAGTTTTCTCGGCGGCGCAGCAGCACCAACGGCCCTGTTTGCACTTGGCATGTCGCTGTCACAGCGCAGCGTCGGAGAGAAACTGGCACCGGTTTTCAGCATGAGTTTCCTGAAGCTGGTGGTACATCCGATCGTCGTTGCGCTGATACTGTATCTGCTGGGACTACCGGCCAGTATTGTGACCATCGGAACTATTATTGCAGCGATGCCGGTTGCCCAGAATGTTTACGTTCTGGCTGAACATTACGGCATCATGGTTCGGCGCAGCTCTGCAGCCATACTCCTGTCGACGATCATTGCGGTCTTCACGATTACGCTGATGCTATTTTTATTGGCTTAGGATCCGGCTGGACAGCCAGGAATGATCACCGGCTTGTTCTGGGCGAATTATTTTCACTCCGTCACATTGCGGTTCATGCTAGCCAATAGGGAACCAGCCAGAGCGATTCCCTAGCAAAGAGCACACAGTGTTGACGTTGAGCCATTGGATCATCCAGATCGAATTGTCGGTTAGAGCGTTTGCTGCTTTCACGGAAACGCCTGACACCGCTCTGACGAACCAACACCAGCAAAAAGCACACTAATGCAGCAAGCCCGCAACCTGCTCAAAACCGTCTTTGGCCATGATGATTTCCGGCCCGGACAGGAGGAAATTGTCGCCAGTGTGCTCGCCGGTGACGATGTGCTGGCGATCATGCCAACGGGTGGCGGCAAATCCCTGTGTTACCAATTGCCGGCCCTGTGCGGCGATGGCGTCACTCTGGTGGTCTCGCCTTTGGTCGCCCTGATGAATGATCAGGTGGCACAGCTTCGCCAAAACGGAGTAGAGGCCGGGGCCCTTACGTCCAACAATACGCCCGAAGAGAATGAGCGGGTCTTTTCAGCTCTGGATGATGGGACGCTGAAACTGCTCTATATGGCGCCCGAGCGGATTGCCACATCTCCTGGTTTGCTGAACCGGTTGAAAATAAATCTTCTGGCTGTCGATGAAGCCCATTGTGTCAGCCAGTGGGGCCACGATTTTCGGCCCGATTATCTGGAAATCGGACGACTGCGCGACGCCTTGGGCGGTGTTCAGATTGCGGCATTCACGGCGACAGCAGATGAAGAAACCCGCAGTGAAATCATTGCAAAACTATTCTCTTCCGAGCCCAGGCAGTTTTTGCGCGGCTTTGATCGACCCAATCTGTTCCTGGCCTTTGAGCCCAAGAATAACCCGAAACGCCAGATTTCCGATTTTATCGCAGCAAGGCCAGATCAGGCCGGCATCGTCTATTGCTCTTCCCGGCGCAAGACGGAAGATCTGGCGGAGCATCTGCGCGGCAAGGGTGTGAATGCTCTGGCCTATCATGCAGGTCTGGATGCCCAGCAACGTCAATCCAATCAGACACGCTTTTCGCAGGAAGATGGTGTGGTGATGACGGCGACCATTGCTTTTGGCATGGGTGTCGACAAGCCTGACGTACGGTTTGTGGTTCACGCGGATTTGCCGAAGACCATGGAGAGCTATTATCAGGAGATCGGGCGCGCCGGACGCGATGGATTGCCAGCAGACACATTATGCCTTTACGGCGTTGATGATATCAAACTGCGCCGTCGCCAGATCGATGAAGGGGATGCCCCGGAAGCGCGAAAGCGGGCCGATCATCAGCGCTTCAATGCGCTTCTCACTCTGGCGGAAGCTGCGCTGTGCCGACGACAAACACTGCTTGGCTATTTCGATGAACAGACCAAACCATGCGGGTATTGCGATCTATGCAAAAATCCGCGGCAGATGTTTGATGCCACACAGGCCGCTCAAAAGGCGCTGTCTGCCATGTTGCGCACCGGGCAGATATACGGATTGGAGCATCTCGTCAGCGTCCTGGTGGGCGAAGAATCCGATCGTATTCTGGCGCAAAGGCACAATCAGCTGCCGACATTCGGCGTTGGAACCGAGTTTGACAAGTCCCAATGGCGCAGCCTCTTTCGGCAACTCTATGCAGCAGGCTATGCCAATGTCTCAATTGCTCAGGGCTCCTGGCAGGTGTGCGAAAAGGCGCGTCCTGTATTGCGTGGTGAAGAAGTTCTGGAACTGCGGTTTCCGGAGAAGCAGGCTGAACGCAAACGCACGAGCGCCCGCGCTGCCCCAATCGAACTCAGCGATGGGGCAGACCAGGAATTGTTGAAGGCGCTGAAAGTTTGTCGAACAGATTTGGCACGAACCCAGAATGTGCCAGCCTATGTGATTTTTCCTGATCGCACGCTGATTGAGATGGCGCAGCACCGCCCTGGAACGCTTTCAGACATGATGGACATAAATGGCGTGGGCGCGAAGAAACTTGAACGCTACGGCGGAGAGTTTTTGAGAGTCATTTCAAGTCATTAGCCGAATAAGCTGAAAAACTGATTCAATTCGGCAAGCTGAATGTATTCTTGAGATGAATTTTCTCTTTTGACTCAAATTCTTATAAGATTTTCCATGACTTTTTCCACACCACACATTTCTGACTGCATGGTGGTGCCCCATCATGCGGCAGATTGGCTCACTGAGATGTGACTGGAGCGTTACGGCATTAGTCGCTACATCATGAGGGAAGAGAAAAGGAACCACGAACATGGTCGCACGCTCAACGCTTTCGCTTTCACTTGCCCTCACCGCCAGCCTGATGATGGTGCTGCCGCTGACCAGCCAGTCTGCGCATGCGGAAATAACAGGCAAACCCAAAGCGGTTGTGGAGTTGTTTACCAGCCAGGGCTGTTCGTCTTGCCCGCCAGCGGACGAGGTTGTTGCTGATCTTGTATCGGAAGGCGAAATTCTGGCACTCACCCTTCCCGTCGATTACTGGGATTATCTGGGCTGGCGCGATACGCTTGCCAAGCCGGAGCACACAGAGCGTCAGCGCGCCTATGCAAAAGGCCGACGAGACCGCAATGTCTATACACCGCAAGCTGTTGTGAATGGTCAGGTTCATGTGGTCGGCAGTCGCCGCAGCCGTATTGATGACTCCATAGATCAGCTACAGAATGCGGGATCCGCAGGAACGTCATCCTTGCCCCTCGACGTCACAGTGGAAAAGTCGAGAGAAGCGTTGACGATCAGCGTTGATGGATCCAGCGACATTGGCGAAAACACGACAATCTGGTTGGTGTTTTACGATAACGAACACGTTGTGAATATCGACCGGGGTGAAAACCGTGGCCGAAAGGTGACCTACCACAATGTGGTGCGTGACATGCGCCCGATCGGGATGTGGAAAGGCACCAGGACACAGATGGTTTTACCGCTGAGCGAGCTTTCCAAAAGCGGCTATGACAATTGCGCTGTTCTAGTGCAGGCGACTATCAACGGCAATCCCGGCGCCATTCTGGGTGCCGCCACGCTGAATGGCCTGTCAAGCTAAGCTCATCTCTTTGCCACTTCGATACAGAAGAGCGTGCCTCAATATTCGGTCTCGATTTAGACCGAGGCGGTTAACAGGTATTTTGAATTTTATCCCGCCGTGCCGCCTGTGCCAATTATACATGTGTGTCCCTTTGGGCAGATCACCGGCCCGCTAAATAGATTCTCGGAACAAGTCCGAGAACGACGACGTGTGTGGCGGAGGGTTGTCGAAGTGCGTGACGGCGGGGGCCGGAGTGTGTGGCAAAGAGGCGGAGAGTGTACGGGCGTGCGTATTGCGAAGGCCTTGAATCTGATTACGGGCAGAGCGTTGTCTGAAATGCAACTACTTTCAAATCCACGTCTCTTCGAATTGCTCACAGTGGCCACCCAGTCTCACACTGTCACCCAGTCTCACATTGCTACACAGTCTCACAGTGTCCACCAGTCTCACATGAGCCCACCTGGTCCCCACCGCCGTCGTTCTCGGACTTGTTCCGAGAATCCACTCTGTGAACGCAATGTGTCTATCGTTGGCGGCGCAGTTCGATGATGCGATCAACCATTGCGCGGGGCGTTGGATTGTTCTGCCAGGCTTGACGTGAAGAGCTATCCATCATGTCATCGGGGCCTTCAGCTTTAAACGCCTCGTCCATTTGGCGACAATTTTGGCTGACACACAACATTGACGAGATGCTCGAGCTTGGCTCAATTTGCCAGCAAGCACACAGCTAAGGTGCTTCTTGCTTATTCGGCACTGTTTGACCTGATTTGCGCGTTTGCTGCAAGGGCGCAAAAGGATGTCAAGCGAACGCACAAATCCGACCTTCGGTCCCCCATAACAGCCCAGCAACAGCGTTGGCCTGTTTGCCTGATGCTCAAGCCCTGACACTCATTGGACGCTTCACTGTCTGCCTTTCCGGATGACCAGTTCCGGGGCATCAGACAATTCCGTATAAACCTGAAGCGTTCTAAGTCTGAGTGTGGTCTTTCTTGTGCTTGAGTGCCCGTTTTTCCATTTTTGCAAGCGCCGTATTTGTGGTGTGGCGCTCTGACAGGCTTTCCGTGTTCGAAACTTCCTCTGCAGCGAGTTTTCGCCAGTTTTGAAGTCGATTTTGAGCCAAAGTCCCGTTTTTGATCGCCGCCTGCACCTGACAGCCTGGTTCTGTGTCATGTCGACAGTCATTGAAGCGACACCCGGCCGCCAGTTCCACAATGTCAGCAAAGACCTGATCCAGCCCTTCTTTCACATCAGTCAACTGCAGCTCCCGGATGCCGGGGGTATCCAGCAACCATCCGCCGCTGGGCAATTGATAAAATGTTCTGACTGATGTTGTGTGTCGGCCCTTGTCATCGGCTTCGCGGACAGCACGTGTGACCGCACGGTCCACACCGGACAATGTGTTTACAAGGGTTGATTTGCCAACACCGGATGATCCGACCAGCGCAACAGTTTGACCACGGCCGCACCATTTGTTTAGATGCGCCACACTGTCCTTGTTGCGCGCATCGACAATTTCGACCTGCAGATTTTCACCAAGATTGGCGGCAGCGATCAGATAGTCTTCCGGCGACGATGTGAGATCGGATTTGGTCAGGATGATCACAGGAACAACACCCGCCTCACCTGCCAGCGCCAAATAGCGCTCAAGACGGGCTGTGCTGAAATCGTGATTGCAGGATGTGACAATGAACAATGTATCGATATTGGCAGCAATCAACTGCAATTTGCGGGCTTTGCCGGGCGCGCGTCGCTGAAACAGGCTTTGCCGCTTCAGCAAGCGTATGGGTCGGTGCGTTGTTTGCTCCAGCAGCAGCCAATCGCCCACAGTCGCGACATTTTCTTCGTCATCCTGAGTGGAGCTGAAACGCGGAATTCTCTCATCTACCGCAGGGCCAGCAACACGCAAGCCACTGCGATGAACCTCAACGACGCGGACAGGGATACCGTCCGTGTCACCGGTGAGTTGGTCAGCAAAAAAGCTGTTCCAGCCCCAGTTTTCCAATTCGGAGTTCTGGGCGTTCATAGGCAAGTGAAGGTCACGTGACACCGCACATGCGCGAAAGGAATATCTGTGTTTTGCTTCATAATCATTGCGAAATCTATGTTCAGGAACCACACCAAGTCAATATTGCTGTCTCCGCTCGTTCAAAACCAACGAAAACAGATGTTTTGACTACATATTTGGATAGACCGGGCCGCCGCCGCCCTCTGGGACCGTCCAGTTGATGTTTTGATTTGGATCCTTGATATCGCAGGTTTTACAGTGAACGCAATTTTGCGCGTTGATGACAAAGCTTGGCTGACCGCCCTCTTCCACCCATTCATAAACGCCTGCCGGGCAATACCGATTGGACGGCCCAGCGAAGACATCGTGCTCGCTGGATTTCTGCAACGAAAGATCCTTGACCTTCAAGTGGCAAGGCTGATCTTCCTCATGATTGGTGTTTGACATGAAGACTGATGACAGGCGATCAAAACTGATCACGCCGTCCGGTTTTGGATAGGCGATTTTCTTGTGCTTTGAAGCAGGCTCCAAAGTTGCATGGTCGGGCTTGCCATGGCTGCGTGTGCCAAACAGCGAAAAGCCCAACGTGTTGGTCCACATATCCAGACCGCCAAGCGCAATGCCCAACATTGTGCCGAAGCGGGACCAGAGCGGCTTGACGTTGCGGACCTTCTTCAGATCCTTGCCGATATCGGAACCGCGCCAGGCCTCTTCATAACCGGTCAATTCATCCTGACTGCGGCCAGCGGCGATGGCTTCAAAAGCGTGCTCTGCAGCCATTTTTCCGGACAGAACAGCGTTGTGAGAGCCCTTGATGCGGGCCACATTGACAAAACCGGCCGAACATCCAATGAGCGCGCCGCCCGGAAAGCAAAGTTTTGGTACACTTTGCCAACCACCTTCGGTAATGGCGCGTGCCCCATAGGACAGCCGTTTGGCACCTTCAAAAATGGGGGCAATGGCGAGATGTGTCTTGAAACGCTGAAATTCTTCAAATGGCGAGAGATAGGGATTCTTGTAGTTCAGGTGGACGACGAAGCCGACCGCAACCTGATTGTCCTCCAGATGGTACAGAAATGAGCCACCACCTGTGCGGTTATTGAGCGGCCAACCGAAGGAATGCTGCACAAGGCCCGGCTTGTGGTTTTCCGGCTTTACTTCCCACAACTCCTTGAGGCCCAGCCCAAATTTTTGCGGCTCCCTGCCCTTGTCGAGGTCATATTTTTCGATCAATTGCTTGGCGAGAGACCCGCGCACGCCTTCTGCGATCAGCACATATTTTCCCAGCAATTCCATGCCACGCTCGTGGGCGGGTTTGGGCACGCCGTCTTTGCCAATGCCCATATCGCCGGTGGCGACGCCGCGCATCGCACCATTTTCATCATAGAGAATTTCCGACGCGGCAAAGCCTGGATAGATTTCCACGCCAAGCGCTTCGGCTTTTTCACCCAGCCAACGCGTGACATTGCCAAGCGAAGCAACATAATTGCCATGATTGCTCATCAATGGCGGCATCAGGAAATTAGGCAGGCGAATACAACCTGACGGCCCCATAAACATGAAACGGTCTTCTGTAACAGGTGTTTTTAAAGGGGTGTCCTCATTGCGCCAGTCCGGCAGCAACGCATCAAGTCCGATTGGGTCGATCACGGCCCCTGACAGAATATGAGCCCCGACTTCTGCGCCCTTTTCCAGGACGACCACGGAAAACTCATCCTTGCCTGCATCCATAGCCAATTGCCTCAGACGAATGGCAGCTGACAGACCTGCAGGACCGGCACCGACAATCACGACGTCGAACTCCATGCTTTCGCGCGGTTCAGCCAATGCGTCCGTGGTGTCAGTCATGCGTGCTGCCTTTCAAGATGCCAGTCTTCCGGCGTTTTCCAGTTAATGTCGGGTCCAGGTCAAATCTCACCCGGATCAAATCTCGATTGAATTCAGTTCATGTTATCATCTAGCCAGAAACCAGTTCAAATTCCAGCGACATCTATTGGCAATCAAGCGACATGGCTTTTGAGTTGGTGTATAGAGGGATCTTGATTTTCCGGCTTTTTCCAGAAATGGGCAGATGCAACATACTGAAACACTGAAAGAGGTTCTGCAATTCTACGCCGATGCCGGTGTGGATATGGCGCTGGACGAAACACCGCACAACCGTCTTGCGGCACCAAAAGAGATAGCTGAGCCAGCTGCGGCCCCCGCTGGGCGCACTCATGGCCACTCTGCACCGGCGGATCAAATACAGCCATCTGTTGCGGCAAAACCTGCTCCTGCTTTCACCCCGCCTGCTCCAGACACAAAAACCCATGATGCGCATCTGGAAGAAGCCAGACAACTGGCAGCCTCGGCGACATCCCTTGATGAGTTGATTGCGCTCCTGAAAAACTATGACGGGTGCGGTTTGAAGAGAACCGCCACCAATACAGTGTTTGAAGATGGCAACCGGGAAGCCCGGATCATGCTGGTTGGTGAAGCGCCGGAACGCGACGAGGATCTGCAGGGCATGCCTTTTGCAGGACGTTCAGGACAACTTCTGGACAAGATACTACAGGCGATCGGTCTTGATCGAAGCAGTGTCTATATGGGCAATATCCTGCCATGGCGTCCGCCAGGCAACCGCACACCAACCAATGCTGAAATGGAATTGTGCAAGCCGTTCATCATACGCCAGATTGAGCTTGCGAAGCCCGAATTACTGGTGTTTCTTGGCACGTCCTGTGCGAAAAACCTGCTGGACACGACTGACGGTATTTTGAAATTGCGCGGCAAATGGCGCAGCTATTCCAAGGCTGAAATACCGGTCCTGCCGACGCTGCACCCCAAAAATCTGTTGCGCCAGCCTGCCCAAAAGCGCCTGGTATGGCGGGACTTTTTAAACCTTCGCAAGGCTGCCATCGAAAAAGGCATTCTGCCCACGATCTCAGAATAAGACAGGAAGCATCATGTCCCGCCTTGATTTGTCAAAAGAGTTTGTCCCCCTCAAAATTGCTGTCCTGACCATGTCCGATACACGGTCATTGGCGGAAGACCGCTCCGGCACCGTGCTGGTTAATCGGTTGGAGGCCGCAGGGCACAGTCTGGCTGACAGGGCCATCTGCAAAGATGATATCGGGCAAATCCAGCAACAGGTTTCCAAGTGGATCGCGGATCGCAACATTGATGTGATCATCACCACCGGCGGCACCGGATTTACCGGGCGTGATGTAACGCCGGAAGCCCTGACACCCCTGTTTGAAAAACACATGGATGGGTTTTCCCACGTGTTTCATCGTGTGAGTTTTGAGAAAATCGGCACCTCGACCATTCAGTCACGTGCCACGGCCGGTGTTGCCAACAGCACCTATATCTTTGCCCTGCCCGGCTCGTCCGGTGCCTGCAAGGATGCCTGGGACGAGATTTTGGTTCATCAACTCGATTACCGGCATCAACCATGCAATTTTGTGGAAATCCTGCCGCGACTGGACGAACACATGAAGCGCAGCAAGCTTCAAAACTCCTGATTTTACTGTCTCAAAATCAATATATGCTCGATATGTAAATATTCGTGTTAAATAACAAATAGTTGATGAGTTTCGAGAGGCCGCCTGAATTTTGTATTTTCGATTAGTAAGGTCATAATTAGGCAGCAGGGTAGCAAAGCATAGGAATTAAGGGCGAATGGGTCTCCCATGCCGTTAGATCAAGCATGGCCCTCAGGCAATTCTAGCTACGAAGACATTCTAACACCTTCAGTGCAGAAATTTGTCCTCTGTAAATTGTATCTCATCAACAACCATCTGTGATTAGATTCTATGTGGCTATTTCACCACCAGCCAAAAATAAATTCAATCAACCATTATGTAACAGGAGGAATCGGCTGTAGCCATCAGCTCACTAATGTACCAACCAATGTCAACACTGCGGATGAAACAGACCCAGCATGATCGATGCCGTGCAGCGTGGTATACCTATGGGGAGAGCAGCATGCAGAGAGAGTCTCGGAGATGCGTCCTGACGAATACTGGAAGAATTTCAATCTTGGCACCGTGCTGGATACTGCCGGTAGATTCCGGTTCAATGGACCGCAAGCATTCCATGAAATGAGAAACTTTGCGCCAGAAGAAGATGCGTTTGAGTTTCTTTATGGCGTCGCTATGGGGATCCAACGATTGCAAAAAATCGCGGTCATTTAACCATCCAAAGTAACCGTCTTCCTCTAGCGAAAACCCGAAGAAAGATCTTGGCCGAATTGTGGATGGCGGCTGATGCATTTAGCGCTTCATTCAGATTGCTTTATTCTTCTACACCTCACCGTTGTCCTCGCCAAGTTGGGGGTCCGGTTCAGGAAATAGGTAATTTACAATCTGCGTCACCAGCGGTTCAAGGAATGGCAATCGCAACTGAAAGGCATCGTCCTGTTGTCGGGAGATGTAGCGTGCCATCGGGCCTTTGCCAGCTTGCGCAAACTCCTGCTTCACGAATATTCCCCAGTCATCGTGCAAGTGGTCGTCTAGAGTGGTCTCCCCGTTGACTATTTGGTTGTTTAAAGCAGCAGGCATCACTGTCGGAACATGCCGAGCCTTAAGGTGCTGATGCTCACTGGCCCAGTCCCACGCTGCCCTGTCATACATGCACTCAAGGACCACGGGTATTTGGAACCCTGCCTGAATAGCGGGTAAAAGATGCGGTGGCATCGGTAGGTTGAAACATTTAGCCGACAGGACGTTTCCAGGAACCTCGTTCCATTGTTTGATTGCAGCCTTGGCCTCGGGGTCTGAGTCAAGGAGGCCAGCCGCTCGAGGGAGATCAGGGTGGTGCTTGGCGCGACTTCTCCAAGACTGGAGCATATCGATCACGTAATTGATCCCAGCACTGTTTCTTGTTTCGACATCGATGTCGGCAACTCGTTCCGGAGCAAAGACAGCCAACGCCTTGTCGATGATAAGCTTGTCTGAAGGTCCTTCTACAAATAGCTTACCTCGGTTTGCCACAACAAGTTCCTCGACTTCAGCACGGGCACGTTCCTGCCGTCTAACCTTATCTTCAATATCTGTAACCATTGGTGCAAAGAGAGCTGTGGTCCCCATGCGCTCGTCTAGATCACCAAGCTCCTCTGCCTGCTTTGTTCCATCCTCTTCGATTTCCCGGAAAATATGATGACATGTGATCCTATCCCCATCCTTCCGGTGAATATTGTAGAAGACAGGAGAGTGAGTGGTCAGGAGTATCTGTGAAATGCCCTGATCCACAAATCCCCAAAACTGATCCGCCAATTCAACACAGCTTGAAAGCTCGAGGTTATTTTCTGGTTCTTCGTAACCCCAAATAAAATTATGTGGCTGCGCACCACGCACTTGAAGTCCACGCTTTTTGTCCGCCATAAACTTTAAGATAAGAGGTATATGCCGTGCCTTGACGCCATCACCACGAGCGTCGAGCGAAATATTCTGGCCGTCACTCAGAAAATCAAGACTTTCAAAGATATGGCTGAGGTCTTTAGGAAGAGCCAATCGCGACCTGAACCCAAGAGATGTTGTGATTTGATCTGTTAGGTCAACCATCTGATCGGAGATTGCTTGTTCAAAATTTCGACTGGAGCCGCGAAACTCACGGTCTGCAACTTCAGCGATAACGTCATAGATGCTTGCCCTTAGTTCAGAGAAATACTCCAAGTCTTTGACCGCTGGGACGTAAACGAAGTTGATGTTACGCAAGAGGGCATGGACGTTTGATCTATCCGGAATATCGACAGTTTCCAATCCGGCTCCACCACGGGGGCCGGGCACCTGCCTTTTTCCGACGTATTCGTCATAAACCATGCCTTCATCGCGCCAGCGTCTTTCCCAGACCACGTAGTCACCATTAGTAACGCGGTATGTGTCTGGCATAGAAATCTCCAACTTGATCGAGATTTCCTTCGCCTTCCTGTTGGGGAGGTTGAAGATATTATGATCGGTATCAAAGTCTATTTCCTCGCCGGGAACCGTTCTATCGTTAAAGAAAAGGTTTAACGCTCGTAGAATATTTGACTTCCCAGAGTCATTTTTGCCCACAAGAACAGCAAGGTCCCCCGGCGACAACGATAGGTTCCTCGCCGAGCGAAAGTTCCGTATGTCTAACTTTGTTATTCGTAAGCTCATCGTATCGGCTCAATCATAAGAGCGTAAATCCCTCAGCCCAACGCCCTTAAATTGTTACCAGTCAGTCGGTCCTGCCAATAAGCTAGAAACGAACTCGCAACGTCTGCAGTAGCCATCGATAGAAGTATGCTCATTTTCTTTTTCTGTCGAAAATGTAACATATGGAGTGAATACAATCCTAGCAACATAAACCTTACAAGTGCACGTGCTTTCAACTGCCAGAAAAGCTTGAACACGGTTCTGTGCCGGAAGCATATTAGAACCGTCGCCGCCTTGGCGTGGTTCAAAATGCAAGCCAAATGGACAAGTAGTGAAGCGGCCCTTAAAAATCATGATTTTGCGCCATTTTCTCCTCGATTAATCCCTCCAATCATTTTGTTCTTGTTTTGTTCTGATTTTGTATTATCTTGATGATATGGAGAACAGAACAACAATCATCGGCATGAATGACCACCGCATTGGTGTACAATTCGACCCTCAAAAGGGCCGTGGTGCGCTGACCAATGCCAGTGGCCGGTTTGAAGCTGTCCAGCGTGAGATCGTAGATGATGGCTGGGATCTGGACGAGCAACCAGAAAAACTCAGGACCCGTGTTCAGGTCGAGCATCCAAAGCGGATCATCACCCGCAATCAGTCACCAGATATTTCATTTGACCGGTCGATCAATCCCTATCGCGGCTGCGAGCATGGCTGTACTTACTGCTTTGCACGACCAAGCCATGCCTATATGGGGCTGTCGCCCGGACAGGATTTTGAATCACGTCTGTTTGCCAAGCCCGATGCCGCGAGTTTGCTGGAAAAGGAACTGGCTGATCCCAAATATGTCCCGAAAGTGATCGCCATCGGGACCAACACGGATCCATATCAGCCTGTTGAAAAGACCTGGCGCATTACAAGGTCCATTCTGGAAGTTCTGGAACGCACCAATCATCCTGTCGGGATTGTGACCAAATCCACCATGGTGACGCGTGATATCGATATTCTTGCCCGTATGGCTGAAAAAGGCCTGGTAAAAGTGGCCCTGTCTGTCACGACGATGGACAAGAAGCTGTCACGTGCGATGGAACCACGGGCAGCAAGCCCTGCAAAGCGCTTGGAAGCGCTCCAGGCGCTGCACGATGCAGGCATACCGACCACCATGATGGTGGCACCCATCATTCCAGGCCTGAATGACAGCGAGATTGAGCGCATATTGGAGGCTGGCAAGGCCGTTGGCATTGATCAGGCCGGCTATGTGATGCTGCGCCTGCCGCTGGAAGTGCGTGATATTTTCCGCGAATGGCTGCTGGCCCATTATCCGGACCGCTATCGCCATGTGATGTCGCTGGTAAAATCCATGCGCGATGGAAAGGATTATGATGCAACCTGGGGCCGCCGTATGCGTGGCAGTGGTCCTTATGCCTGGATGATTGGACGGCGGTTTGAGAAAGCCTGTCAACGGTTGAAAATTGGCACAAAGCGCGTGGAATTGCGCACAGATTTATTTACGCCACCGGCAAAGCTTGATGATCAGATGTCGCTGTTCGACATTGCCTGCTGACCGTCAGGCGTAGCGCCTATATATCGCTCAAGTGCCCTTGCAGCGACTGGTTTTTTTCAACACAGTCACACGCATGATGATGCGCCTCTTCGAATCCCCCTATCGGGGTCCCACAGACAGACCCAACTCTGCCAGACCCGATCTGGCAGTTGAAAATTTGGCCTGTTGTCGCCTGCTGTCATTTCAACGCAACGGTACGGCGTTCCACCTGCCGCTGTTCAGCGACCTGTCGGAGGATGATGTGAAAGCAGCACAGGATCTGTTTTCAATTGCTGGGGTCGATGAAGCCGGGCGTGGGCCTCTGGCCGGCCCTGTTGTCACCGCTGCGGTCATTCTGGACCCGGCGCACATACCCAACGGGCTAAACGATTCCAAGAAGCTTTCCGCGCTCCAGCGCGAAGCTCTGTTTGAGAATCTGGTTCACCGGCATGATATCGGCATTGCCTCAGCAACCCCCAAGCGCATTGATGACATGAATATTCGTGCTGCCACCCTGTGGGCCATGACGCAGGCGGTCAAGGCCCTGCCGACACAACCGGATGGGGTTCTGATTGACGGGCGCGACGTACCTGACGGTCTTCCCTGCCCCGGCGGCGCTGTCATCAAGGGCGATGGCCTGTCGCAATCCATTGCGGCCGCATCCATCGTCGCAAAGGTGATGCGTGACCGGATGATGCAGAACTGTGGACAGGATGCACCGGGCTACGGGTTTGAGAGCCATATGGGCTACGGCACAGAACAGCATCGCTCCGCGATCATCCGCATGGGCGGCACACGGCATCACCGCATCAGTTTTCGACCGTTGCGGGATTTATAGAGCCTTTCAAAACAAAAAGGCCGACTGAAACAGCCGGCCTTTTTTAAAACGTATTGAAAACAGATCAGTTCAGCTTGGCAGCCACATCCTTGATGCTCTTGCCAATCAGTTCGTCAGCAACCTTGCCGCTGACCTTATCTGTGATGATTGCTTCAGCAGCCTTAATGGCAACATCAACTGAGCGTGTCCGCACATCCTGAACAGCTTGAGCCTCTGCCTGGGAAATCTTGTCTTCTGCCTGTTTCTGGCGACGGGTAACATAGGCTTCCAGTTTGGCTTTTGCTTCTTTTGCCATTGCCTTGGCTTCGCGCTGTGCCTGACCAACAATGTCTTCGGCCTCGCGCTCGGCTTCGCGTTGCTTGCGCTGATATTCAGCCAGCAATGCCTGAGCTTCTTCACGCAAGCGGCGTGCTTCTTCAAGCTCTGTACGGATGTCGTTGCTGCGCTTGTCCAGCCCTTCAGCAATCTTTCCCGGGACCTTCACATAGATGATCAGGGCCAGGAACAGGATCAGACCAACAAGGGCCCAAAAAGTTGCGTCAAACATGATCTTGGCTCCTACGCAGCTTCTTCAGCCGCAGAAACGGCCTTTTTCAAAGCGGCTTTTGTGGGCTTAGTTCCGATGAGCGCGTTGACCAGTTCTGAAGTTGTGTCTTCCGCAATGGATGACACTTCAGACATGGCCTGCTTACGGGTCTCAGCGATACTGGCTTCCGCTTCAGCCATCTTCACACCAAGTGCGGTGTCGACCTTGGCCTGTTCGGCATCCACATCAGCTTGTGCCTTGTCGCGTGCAACAAGAGCAATGTCATGGGCTTTCTTGCGCGCTTCAGCCAAAGCCTGTTCGTAGGAAGCGATTGCTTCCTCAGACTCGTCTTTGAGCCGTTGCGCTTCATCAAGATCGCTCATGATCCGATCACGGCGCACTTCAAGGATGTCGCTGAGACGCGGCAAAGCGACCTTTGACATCAGCCAATAGAGCACACCAAACGTGATCGCCAGCCATAACAACTGGGACCCAAAGGTTGATGGATCAAACGGGGGAAACGATCCTGCCGCTTCTGCACCATGTTCTGGTGTTGTGGTGGCCACGGTCTTCTACTCCTAAAATGCTCCGGATACGGCGGGCAAACCCCGCCGTATTAACTGTCTTTGCTTACGCGAAGAGCAGCAGAAGAGCGATCAGAAGGGAGAAAATGCCGAGGGCTTCTGTCACCGCAAAACCGAAGATCAAACGGCCAAACTGGCCATCAGCTGCGGATGGGTTGCGCAGAGCGCCGGAGAGGTAGTTACCAAAAATCTGACCAAGACCGATGGCTGCGCCACCCATTCCGAGGCATGCGATACCAGCGCCGATTGCTTGTGCTGCTGCAAGTTCCATTGTGTTGCTCCTTAAGCGTTATTTTATGCCGGTCTCAGTTCAAAATGACCGGAATTGGGTTGAGATCAGTGACCTGGATGAACTGCATCGTTGAGATACATGCAGGTCAAAACTGTGAAAACGTAGGCCTGAAGAAAGGCTACGAGAAATTCCAGACCAGTCAGTGCGACAGTCATGAGAAGAGGTAGAACAGAACCAACCACGCCAACAGCACCAAATGCGGTGAGGCTGGTGACAAAACCGGCAAACACTTTCAGTGTGATATGCCCTGCCAGCATGTTGGCAAACAAACGAACCGACAGGCTGATCGGACGCGAGAGGAATGAAATCACCTCGATCGCAATTACCAGCGGCATCAGAATGCCGGGAATTCCGCTTGGTACAAAAAGTTTCAAGAACCCGATGCCGTTGCGCATGAAGCCATATGCGATGACCGTCAAAATCACCAACATGGCCAGCGCAAACGTCACGATGATGTGGCTGGTTACGGTAAAGAAGTATGGGAACATGCCCAGCAAATTGGCAAACAGAACGAATACAAACAGGGAAAACACAAGCGGAAAGAAGCGCATCCCTTCTGAACCGGCTGCATCGCGCAAGGTCTTGGCGACAAATTCATAGGCCATTTCAGTCATGGATTGCCACCGACCTGGCACCAGCGAACGACTGCTTGATCCAACGATCAGAAATCCTGCAACAGCAGCAACTGTGGCAATCATGAAGACTGCAGAGTTGGTCAAGGCAAATTCAACACCGCCAACTTCACCCAAAGGTGCAAGTTTGGAGATTTGAAACTGATGAATAGGATCGTTTGCCACAGATCTCAGTCCTTACTTTTAAAACCTTTTGACCGCAAATCAGCCCTTTGTCGAGCCATCCCGCGGTTTATCGAATGGTTTCTCCACCAGCCCGATAGAACGCAGAACGTTCATCACCCCGGCAGCGAACCCAAGCAGCAGAAACAGGATGAGACCGAAGGGCGACGTACCCAGCCAGCCATCAATCACATATCCAAGCCCGGCACCAACCAGAATACCAGATACAAACTCTGCACCTAGCTTCAGACCTTGCGCCATTTCCATTTTACCGGAACTGGATCGCTCGACCTGCTGGCTTTTCCTGATGTCCTCACGGCCAAGCCGTGATTTCAACTGATTCAACCGGGCATCGAGATCGGCATTTGCTTCTTCACCCGGATCTTCAGGGCGATTTTGCGTACTCATACCGTTCTCGCAGATTTTCTGCCAAATTCGAGCGCAACATAGTTGTGCCTCCTGTCGGTGTCAAGCATTGCTGAAAGCGCCTTAAGTTTTTGAAAAATATATATTTTTACGGTTTCATCAGAACATATGCGACGAATAGTTTACTGCAATTGCGAACAAGCGCGCATTATCGGCGCTTATTTTGGCCGTTCGGAGCAGGTTTCGGCCAAATGGAATCATTAACTGCACCCTGTTCTAACTGGCTTCAAGGTATTCTTCTGCGGTCTGCAAATCCACTGAAACCAGTTGCGATACGCCACGTTCGGCCATTGTGATTCCAAACAAGCGGTCCATACGCGCCATTGTAATGGGATTGTGCGTGACTATCACGAATCGTGTGTTTGTCTGTCTGCTCATTTCATCGACCAGGGAACAGAAGCGATCGACGTTGGCATCATCCAATGGTGCGTCGACCTCGTCCAGAACACAGATTGGCGCCGGATTGGTCAGGAACACGGCAAAGATGAGAGACATCGCCGTCAGGGCCTGCTCCCCACCCGACAGCAATGTCATAGTCTGAGGTTTCTTTCCCGGAGGGCGCGCAATGATTTCCAGACCCGCTTCCAGCGGATCGTCAGATTCGGTCAGTTTCAGCTCGGCCTGCCCGCCTCCGAACAGATGGGAGAACAGATGCTGGAAATGGCCATTTACAACTTCAAACGCAGCCAGCAGGCGTTCGCGCCCTTCCCTATTCAGGCTTTGAATGCCAAGGCGCAAACGACGAATGGCTTCGATCAGATCGTCGCGCTCTGCAATCAGCCCGTCCAGTCTGGTGCCAACCTCGCCGGCTTCCTCCTCGGCGCGCAAATTGACGCCGCCAAGGCGCTCCCGCTCGGTTTTCAGTCGATCCAGTCGCTTGTCAATCGAATCGGGATCGGGAAGGATCGCATCCACCGCCAAACCGGTTTTCTCGCGGAGCTCGGATGGTTTGCATTCGATCACATTGTCGATGCGTTCCACAATATCTGCCAGCCGCTGTTTTGCCGATTCGCTGCGCTCTTCGGCTCGCACCTGTGATTCACGCGCCTGGCTCAATGCCGCCAGCGCATCCTTGGCAATGCGATCTGCCTCGCGCAGCTCATTGTCTCCAACGGCGCGTGCATCCGCAGATTTGGCTCGTTCTATCTCCGCCTTTTCAATCTGTGACAGCAGTGATTGACGGCGGTGCAAGAAGGTGTCGGGCGCCTCGTCCAAAACCGACTTTTCGCGGATGTGTTCATCCAGGCGGGTCTGAAGACTCGCAATCTGCGTCTGTGCATCAGACACCCGGCGCTGCCAATTGGCCCGCTCATTTGCAATGGCCTGCAAACGTTGTGCCCGCAGCGCGGCCTCGCGCTCCTGCCCCTGAAGGGCTGCCCGTGCCTCTGCAGCTGTGCCGCGGGCTTCTGCAATTTTCACACGCAACACACCAATCGGCTCATCTTGTGTTGCATGATCTGACTGGGCTTTGAGTTGCTGGTTTGCCTCGTCCACCTGCAATTGTGCTTCGGAGATCGTCGTTTCAAGCCGTTTTTCGGCCTCTTCCAAGGCGGCCTTGCGGTTTGTAATACGACTGCGCTGTTGTTGCGCCTTGATAAGTTCTTCCTGAGCTTGTGATTGTGACTGGCGCACCTGCCGCAATTTCTGGCGCAGCGACTGTTCCGTCTCTTCGGCGTGGCGCAATTGTGCCACGACATCCTGCCAGTCCGAGTTCAAGCGCTGCACAGTGCGCTCAGCGTCCTCGGCATCGGCTTCCAGATCTGCCAGACGGTTTTTGTTCTCCAGCCGTAACGCAGCCGCAGATGGCGCTTCACTGGCCATGACAAATCCATCCCAGCGCCACATATCCCCTTCCCGCGACACAAGTCTTTGACCGGGTTTCAGTTGCTTTTGCAGGTTTGGGCCCTGATCCTTGCTGACCAGACCAATCTGGCTGAGCCGGCGGCTCAACAACTTTGGCGCCTTGATGTATTCCAGGAGCGGGGTTGTGCCGTCCGGCAAGTTCGCAACCGATGCCAAGGCGTCGCTGTCATCCAGTGCGCGCCAGTGTGTTGGTGCATGGGCATCAATGGGAACATTGATATCATCGCCGAGGGCGGCACCCAAGGCCGTTTCAAGGCCGGGCTCGACGGTCAGAGCATCAACCAGAGGCGGCCATAAATCAGAATCATCCACCTGAAGAATCCGCGCGAGTGTCTTGGCTTCGGTCTGCAAGGCGCGCAGATCCTGTTCAGCCTGACGCAGCGGCTTGCGCGTTTCGGTATCCTGCTGACGCAGATTGCGTAAAGTCGCTTCCGCTTTTTCCAAAGCGGCCTCCATATCACCGACATCCTGCAACCGATCGGCAACTTGGTTCTGTAAATCCGTCAGAACCGTGTCTGATGCCAATTGGGTGTTGATCTGTTCCAATTCCTTGGCAACAGAGTGCTTCTGTGCCTTGTGTTGCGAAACCGACCGCTCACCTTCCGAAACGACGCGCTGCAACTGATTGCGCTCGGCCAGAACCGCCGCCTGCAAACGGTTGAGTTCGGCCAGTTCATGCTCCAGCACAAGAAGGGCAGCGTCTCTGGCTTCCAGATCTGTTTTCAGGGTTTCCACCTGACTGGATTGCTGATCGGTGGCCTCTTGCAGCGCTGTTTCCTCTTCGGAAAGCTTGACCAGATTGTCGTCATTGTCTTTGGTCAGTTGCTGTTCGCGGCCAAGATCGTGTTTCAGTTGCTCAATCCGGGCGGCTAATTCGGTCTGGCGATTTTTAGAGCGCACTTCTTCCGCTTCCAGAGCGTTGCGCGCCACGTTCAGGGTTTGTAAAGCCGCACCGGCCTTCGCCTCTGCCTCCAGCAGTTTTGGCAATTGCTCGCGCAAAACAGCCTCATTCCGGGCGGCGGCGGCCTGTGCCTGTGTCCGGTTTGCCATATCCAGTGTAACCGTCTTGAACGCTTCGCTCGTCGTTTCCAGATTCTTTTTGGCCTCAAGCCACTGCAGATAGAACAGTGTTGCCTCTGCCTTGCGAATGTCGCCGGAAATGTTCTTGTAGCGGCTTGCCTGCCGGGACTGCCGTTTCAACCCGTCCAATTGAGTTTGAATCTGGGTCAGAACGTCTTCCAGGCGATCAAGATTGGTTTCTGCTGCCCTCAGGCGCAGTTCCGCTTCGTGACGGCGTGAATAAAGCCCCGAAATGCCGGCCGCCTCTTCCAGAATCGCGCGCCGGGCGGTTGGCTTTGCGCTGATCAACTCGCCAATTTGCCCTTGCCTGACCAGAGCTGGAGAACGTGAACCGGTCGAGGCATCAGCAAACAGCAATTGCACATCCCGGGCACGAACGTCCTTGCCATTGATCTTGTAAGCCGAGCCTGCCTCGCGCTCTATACGGCGCGTTACCTCCAGAACATCTGCATCGTTGAAAGCTGCCGGAGCCGTGCGATCGGCATTGTCCACAAACAGCGTTACTTCTGCGGTGTTGCGGGATGGCCGGTTGAGCGAGCCGGAAAATATGACATCATCCATTCCGGACGCGCGCATATTCTTGTACGAGCTTTCGCCCATGACCCAGCGCAAGGCCTCGACCAGGTTGGATTTGCCGCACCCGTTCGGGCCAACAATTCCGGTCTGGCCTTCCTTGATAAAAAATTCGATGGGATCGACGAAGGATTTGAAGCCCAGAATTCTGAGCTTGGTGAACATCATATCGCGGCACCCGCACAGGCAGGAACGAGACCGTTCACAAAATTTTCAAAAACAGGGCAGTCTGAATTGAAGCGGGCAGAATTTGGACGCGCGAAGCCCTGCCCCGCGCGCACCAAGCGTGGACTTGTGTTAGAGCAATGGCTCGATAACTGCGTCCATTTGTTCAATCGTCAGAGCCCCTGCCTGCCGGGTGCCGTTGATGAAGAAGGTTGGCGTAGACGAAACCTGGAATTCTTCAGCTGCCCGTTTTCTTACCCAGTTTACACCGTCAAGAACCTCCTGATTAGTCAAGCATTCCTTGAAGGTCTCCTGTGTAAAACCTAGCTGAAGCGCCATTTTTTGCAACTCGGCGACAACATTCTCTGCACCGGCCCACTCGCGCTGGCGTTCAAAAAATGCATCGACTACTTCGAAATAGGTTTCTTCAGGCGCGCAACGGGCCAGCATGGCAACCGCCATCGCGACGGGATCTAGCGGGAATTCGCGGAACACAAACAGCACCTGCCCGCTATCCACATATTTTTCCTTGAAGGGCTTATAGGTGTTGTTATGGAAGTTGGCGCAATGACCACATGTCATGCTGGCATATTCAACGACCGTCACGGCGGCATTCGCGTCGCCCAGGGTTTTTTCGCCCATAGGACCCGCGACCATCAGTTCGTCCAGATCAACGGTTGATGACTGAGCGAAGGCGGCACTGCCAAGCACAGGGATCAGTCCGCCTGCGGCCAACAAACCGGCACTGTGTTTCAACATAAGTCTGCGGGAAATCATAAAGGTCGTCTCCTTCGAGCGAAAATTGGCGACAAATAAAGCCGGGGTCCTATCGTTTCGTGGCACAAGCGGCAAAAGAAAGGCAAATGAAATTTTTGTTATGAAATCAATGTCTGCGGACAAAGGCTTGGCGTCAGTGAAAGATTGAGTTGTTAAGCCCGCCTTTGACGGGAGTCAGCAGCGAAGGCTCACAATTCTTGCTGATTTTCGCCCCGAGAAGGCCATTTCAACCTGCACGCATACGGTGTGTGAAATCGAAACACCAGCTTGCTGGCTATTGGATCGCTGATTACAACACTCGGATCAACCGGGGCAGCACGTCCTGCTATCCGGCCTTTTTGCCTCCCAGAATGGCTGCGCCAAGGCGTTTCAGAGACAATTGGAGATCTGTTTCAGAAATATCTGTCAACCGCGCATCCAGCTCAGCACTTTCTGTGTCGCTCAGCGGCCGGAGTTGCGGTCTCTGTTCACTTTCTGGCCGGCTGATCTTGCCCTGAACGATTCGCACACGACCGATGGCCTGATACCCGAGAAACTGGTTGATGCGTTCCAGAACCTGAGGCAATTCATGCTGAAAAAACAGGGCATGGGACGGCAGCACCCGCACTGTCAGGGTTGCCGTGGTGGCATCAGCCCCGCGCTGATCATAACGTTTTGGCCAGTGAATTGATTCTGGAAAGGTGGCTTCCTCATAATCCGGTCCGACAATGTCTGGCCACCAGGACAACAGTGACGCGGAGCCGAAGCCCCGTCTGGCGCAGATCGGATCAAGCGTTGCACCTATCAAATCGGCAAGCGGACGCACGCCCCTGCGGTGCTTCTTTTTTCTCGATTTTCCAGTGTCGTTGACCATGGGCATAGGATCAACGATATCTGCTTCAACTGCAATATGTTCTCATACGGAATTCGAATTTGACCCAAACTCTGTCCCGATCAACTGCCCCGTTGTTGCTGGCATGGTATGATCGCCATGCGCGGGACCTGCCATGGCGGGTTCGGCCGGTTGATGGATTGCAGATGCAAGCAGACGCTTATCGGGTCTGGCTCTCTGAAATCATGCTGCAGCAAACCACCGTGGCCGCTGTAAAACCCTATTACGAAAAATTCCTGACGCTTTGGCCAGGTGTTGCCGACCTTGCTTCGGCTGAGGACGAGGCTGTGATGGTGGCATGGGCCGGGCTGGGTTATTATTCGCGTGCCCGCAATCTGTTGAAATGCGCGCGTGCTGTCGTCGGTGAGTTCGGAGGGCAATTCCCGGATACAGCTTCGCAGTTGCAAAAGCTGCCCGGCATTGGCCCCTATACGGCAGCCGCAGTTGCCGCGATTGCGTTTCGCGATCCGGTTGCTGTTGTAGATGGCAATGTGGAACGGGTTGTCACGCGGCTTCTGGCCATAGAAACACCCCTTCCCCAGGCAAAGGAACTGGTGCGAGGCGCTTTGCAGCCGCTTTTTCCAACAGGCCGCCCGGGCGATCTTGCACAAGCCTTCATGGATCTTGGCGCAACGCTCTGCTCTCCCAAGCGCCCCACCTGCAGCCTGTGTCCATTGCATGAGCATTGTCAGGCGTATGCAGACGGCCAACAGGAGCGTTTTCCTGTGAAGCTGCCAAAACTTAAAAAACCAACACGCAAGGGCGCAGCCTTTGTCCTGATCCGGGATGATCAGCAGATCTGGTTGCAAAAACGCGGCCCCAGTGGCCTGCTGGCTGACATGACGCAAGTCCCGACAACAAACTGGTCGTCCCGCGAAGATGGAGAGACTTCGGTCGATGCCTCACCGTGCAAGGCAGATTGGCAAAATGCCGGAGAAGTTCGACACACATTCACGCATTTTCATCTGGAATTGTCCGTCTACAGTGCCAGGCTCAGTTCAGGCCGCAAGACGACACCAGCGTCAAGCGAAACGCTTGCGATGGGCTGGTGGAGCGATCTGGACGCACTCAATGATGAAGCCCTGCCCAATTTGATGCGCAAGGTCATTGCCTGTGCGCTTTAGCGAGCGCTGATTGCAAGGCAAATTTTCCGCTGTTCACACTGCATTGAGTGCTGGAATTTGACGCTGAGCCTGTGTTACAGCGTATTATGTTTGGACAAATAATCCCCATTTCAGCATTGATACTTGGCAGCGCTTTTCTGATGATAGCGGGCGGTATCAATGGCTTGATTCTTCCGCTGCGCGGCTCCATTGAGGGGTTTTCCGCGTTTTCACTGGGTATGCTGGGAACGGGCTGGGCCATTGGCTATGTTCTTGGGTGCATTCTTGTTCCAAATGTCGTGGCACGGGTCGGACATGTGCGATCGTTCAGTGTCATGGCTGCCATTGCCGTTATTTCAGTGCTGTTGTCCCTGCTGATCATCCATCCTGCGGCATGGATTCCGCTTCGCGCGCTGGCAGGTTTCAGCTTCGCTGGCGGTGCCATGATCGTAGAAAGCTGGATCAGCGAGCGCACTGATCCTTCCTATCGTGGCCGAGTTTTTGCGACCTATACGATGGTCAATCTGGCGGCGACCACAATTGGGCAATTGTTGCTGATAATGGGTGACGCCAGTGGCTATCTGTTCTTTATCCTGGCTGCCGTGTTTTACGCCTGTTCGCTGTTTCCCACGGCTCTGTCCACGACGACCGCTCCGCTGCCGCTGGTGCAGCCGAAATTGGATCTAAAAATCCTGTGGCGAAATTCGCCGATTGCGGTTGTCGCAGTATTTCTCGTCGGCGTTTCGAACAGTTCATTCGGCACGCTGGCTGCGGTTTACGGACAGCAAATCGGCCTGGATGTCGCTTCCATCGCATTTCTGGTCAGCATCACAATCCTCACGGGTGCCCTGTTTCAGCTCCCTGTCGGCTGGCTTTCAGACCGAACAGACAGACGCGCCGTCCTGATCGGATTGGCCCTGATCGCAGGTCTGACAGATCTCTTCTTCATGATCATGCAACCGCGTGATGTCACTGTGGTGCTCATCGTTGCTGCCATATTCGGAGCGATGATCTATGCCATGTATCCGGTCATTGTTGCGCACGCCAACGATCACGCGGACAAGGATTCATTTCTGACAATCAGTTCGGGATTGCTGCTGGTATTTGGTGCCGGCAGCATCATCGGGCCGTTGATTGGCGGCGGCATGATGGCCGTACTCGGTCCCGATTTCCTGTTTGGGCCCACATTACTGTCTCACCTTGTCATGGCAGGCTTTGCGGCCTGGCGGATGACCAAGCGTGCGGCCGTTGAGGATGAGGACAAAGGAGATTTTGTCTCCAGTTCGACAGTCCGCATGAACACGCCAGAGACAGCCATGCTGGACCCGAGAACAGACGAAGATCAAGCCTCCTGACCGGGGGTGGTCGGCCTCACTGTCGACCGTTTTTCTGGCTGGTATTGCCGCGGCTCTGGTGTCTTTGATTTTGTGCGGATTTGCCCTGACACACCCTGCGAGGGCCATTAATCCCGATTATCTGCACGCAGAATTAAATTAACTTCAAAAGTATAGATTTTTTAAAAGACAAATAAAAATATTGTATTTTTAAATAATTCCAAGCTTCTTCTGCAGATTTGAAGAGGAGGTTGTATACTGGAATACGACCCGTTCATCGGGGCTCGCAGCCTTTTTTGCGGCGTGAGCGGCCAGCGCGGCTTCATGAAATCCGGACAGGATAAGTTTCAGCTTTCCCGGATATGTATTGATGTCGCCAATAGCGTAAATGCCGGGCTGCGATGTCTGGAATTTCTCGGTATCAACCGGGATGAGATTCTCATGCAGATTGAGCCCCCAATCTGCGACTGGACCCAGCTTCATCGTCAGACCGAAAAAAGGCAGGAGCCGTGTGCAATTGAGATCTTCGTTCCCGTCAGCGGTCTTTACCGACACGGTATCCAGATTCCCGTCCGATCCGCCCAGTTCTATCACTTGGCCGATTTTGAGCGTCATCTGCCCGGCATCGACAAGGGCACGCATCTTGTTGACGCTGTCCTGGGCCCCTCTGAAGGCATCACGTCGGTGAATCAGCGTCAGGCTTTTCGCTATTGGTTGAAGGTTCAGGGTCCAATCCAGAGCCGAATCGCCTCCTCCAACAATCACGATGTCATGACCTCGAAAATCCTCCATGCGGCGAACCGAATAGAAAACTGAGTGTTTTTCAAACGCTTCGATGCCTGGAATGGGCGGGCGTTTGGGTTGGAACGAGCCACCACCAGCGGCGATAAACACCGTGCGACACAGAAACCGGCTTTCCGCATCTGTTTCGATCAGGAATCGATCATCGTCTTGTGGTTCCAGCCTGGTGACCATCTGGTTCAGATGAAACTGCGCTCCAAATGGAGCAATCTGCTCCATCAGGTTGTCTACCAATCCCTGACCTGTAATCGTGGCAAACCCGGGAATATCGTAAATTGGCTTTTCCGGATATAATTCAGCGCATTGGCCGCCGACCTTATCAAGAATATCGATGACGTGGCACTTCAGATCCCACAAACCAAGCTCAAACACCGCGAACAGCCCAACCGGCCCCGCCCCAATGATGACGACATCTGTTTCAATCGGCGCTGTCATGAGCTTACTGCCTTATGGCTGTTTCCATGAATGTCATTTGATTCCAAAAGCCTGCCCGGTCAATCCTGCATCATTTCCGATGCTTGCTCAGCCCTGTCGTTCCGGAACAGTGACCGCAAGTCCATCCAACTCAGAGGTGATTCTGATCTGGCAGGACAAACGGCTGGTCGGGCGCACATCATAGGCAAAATCCAGCATGTCCTCTTCCATGGGCTCAGGATTGCCAACGCGTTCGCTCCATTCCTCAGCAACGTATACATGGCAGGTTGCACAGGCACAGGCTCCCCCGCATTCCGCTTCAATGCCAGGCACAGCATTCTTGATTGCGGTCTCCATGACCGTTGAGCCTTCCTCGCCTTCAACGTCGAATGTCTGGTTGTCATGCGTGGTGAATGTGATTTTTGCCATGTTGCTTCGGTCTCGTTTTCAGGAGGTTGTAATGCGAGGGGGTGTTTCAGAAAAGATCGTCCCAGTGATGTTTAGTGCTGTATCACGGCGCTTTCAAGTGACCACAGGCATAAAGCCATCAGCGCCGTTGCAACGTTGGAAACCGCCAGATTCGGGAACAAATCAGGAATCCCAAGAGCCTTTGTTAACCATAATACCATTTTCCACAATTTGCGTTCAGAGTCTAAGGCTGCGGCCCTCAGAGTCCAGCCGGAGTCAAAAAACACCGAAATCTGCCGGTTGTTTGGAGCTATATTTGAATTTTGCTGAAAATGATCGGGTTCGAATGAGTCTTGGCGTTAACAAAAGCCGCTAATTGCTTATTTTTTTTGTTGTCTTGGCTTTCCAAAGCGATACGATACGGGAGCGGCAAGAAGACGTGGATTCTCTGAAGCACCGGATTGTTAAAATTTAAGCAAAATTTAACCAATCCAGCTTCTCGCACCCCGTTAGCGCGGCCCTGTACGGACAAACCCTGATTTCTGCGGGATTGCCCTATTGGCGCCAAACTAGCGGGTTATGGAATCCGAAGAGTGCGGTGTTGCTGGTTTTTGTCTTGAGCAGTTTCTTTTCGGGAACTTTCGTTCAAGGCGACTGGCATATCGGTTTTTTGCATTTCTTCCGCGGGGCAAAAAACGATTTTCAATCGGTGGGCTGGACTGTTGTCCAGGTATTTTGATTGGATTTCGAATTGGGCACGTTGGTGCCGGGTAAATTGTACAGGCCAGATGTCAGGCCAGATAGATTGTGCAGTCCTGGCGAATGTCTGAAAAATGCGCCGCTGGCGAAAATGTTATGAGTACGAACGCGAGGCAAAACGATGGCTAAGAACTCTCCGAAGTCAAAAGGGTCCAATGATCCGACTGTATCGGCAGTGGAAGAGGCTCTCAAAATAGATTTTGGTGCTGAAGACGCAAAGAGTGACGGGCCATCCCGTCGCGGCAGATCCCGTCGTTCGCGACGCGATGAAGAAAAAAACACACCCGAGGCAGAACGAAACAAGCCTGGCCGTGCTTCTGGAACTGCTGCAGACGATACGCCGCCACGCCGTGACCGCTCTGCTTCACGTAATCGCGCCCAACGTCCTGCCAATGATGACCGCCAGTCCGTTGGCAACATGCTTTACAGCATTAACCGTCGTCCCTCATTGATGCCATTCTGGGGCGCCCTCGCCGCCTCAGCACTCTGGCTTCTGTTTGGTGGCATTGTCGGCAGTGCAGCCTTTGGCAAGGATCTGGCCAATCTCGATGGGCTTGCTGGCCTTGGTGAAGCGCCGCATCTGTTTGCCTATTTTGTCAGCCTGATTTTGCCCGTTGTATTTTTCTGGGTGTTTGCACTGATGATCTGGCGCTCCCAGGAAATGCGCATCGTTGCCAATGGCATGACCGAAGTTGCGCTCCGCCTGTCCGAACCGGAAGACATTGCCAAAGATTCTGTTCTCAGCGTTGGCCAGGCCATTCGCCGGGAAGTGGCAGCCATGGGTGACGGTATTGAACGCGCTCTTGCACGTGCCAGTGAACTGGAAGTGATGGTTCATACTGAAGTGGCAGCGCTGGAGCGCGCCTACTCAACCAATGAAAGCCGAATTCGTTCTGTTGTCGATGAGCTTGTCTCACAACGAGAAGCAATCGTTCATAATTCCGAACGGTTGCGGACTGCCATTGGCGGTGCGCGCGAAACGCTTTCCGAAGAACTTGCCAAAACCAGTGATGCAATTGCTGACCGGGTGTCTGAATCCGGACAACGCGTGATCGCGTCCCTTGGCCAAAAAGGTGAGCAGATCACCATCGCTCTTGGAACAGCTGGCGAAACAATGATTTCCACATTGTCCATTCGCGGGCAGGAACTGGTGCAGAACCTGTCCAACACGGGCCAGGAAGTAACTGCTTCATTGCAGGAAACCGGTTTGCAGGTTTCTGACACCATATTGAAATCCAAAGACAATCTGACAGCAACACTGATGGAGCGCTCGCAGGAAGTCAGCGGCTCTCTGGATCTGGCTGTGGAAAACGTTGTTACTCAATTCTCCAATCAGGGTAGCAAAATTGCCGAGCGGATTGACGCAACCGGCAAATCTGCCGGCGATCAGATTTTCGCCCGTGGAACGCATCTTGCCGACCGTCTTGAAACCGCAAGCACACGCCTGTCGAAAGCTATTGAAGGACATGGCGAGGAAGTTACCGATCGCCTCGCCTCAACAAGCGAGCAGGTCGCCGCCGCATTGGATGGCAAGACAGCTGAATTCAAAAGCACGCTGGATCTTGGAGCACAGACAGTGCGCGACGCGCTGAATGTCAACGGCACTCAATTGGCCACACAAATTGCCACAGTCGGTACGGAAGTTGCCAAGGCCATTTCCACACGCGGCAAGCATTTGATGAGCGAAGTGCTCAACCTCAATGACCAGATCAACATCACCCTGAATGACAAGGGCAAGGAGCTCAGTGAAGCTCTGGATGGCCGGTTGAAGGCTCTGGACACGACCATCAATGAAAACGGCTCCGCGCTGACATCTGCACTTGGCAGCCGGTCAAGCGAGATCGAACAGCTCTTCACATCCCGCATCGCGGATCTGGATGGCTCCATTTCCAAACATAGTGCTGCCATGCAGTCCACCATGGCCGACCATCTTGATAATTTCACCACGTCTGTGAGTGCCGCGACCGAAAAGGTTGGCGATACGCTTGCTGAACGCACAGGTGTTCTGGAAGAAGTCCTGTCAGGTCGCCTCAATACGTTTGAAGACAGCGTCGGGGTTCGCCTCGACAGCGCTGCAAGCACTATTGGCAGCAAAGCCGATGCGCTTGCCGAGATACTTGAGCAACGCTCCAACATGGTCAGCGAAGCACTTGATATTCGCACCGCTGAGATGAATGAGGCGCTGATCGAGCGCACTCGTGAAATCGCACGTGCATTCGGTGAAGGCCAGAACGACATCACCATGACGCTCGAAGGCCGCTTCCAGGAAGTCAACGAAGCGCTTTCCAACAAGACCCGCGAAATGTCGGAAGTCGTGTCCGAGCGGATTCAGGAAATCAACATGGCGCTTGGTACCAAAGTGTTTGAGGTTGCTGAAAACCTTGAAGATCGCGCAACCATCCTGCAACAGTCCCTTTCGGCCAGCATGGAGGCCATCGGCACCGAGCTCTACGAACAGGGTGAGAAAGCCAATTCCAATTTTGTCGTTAATGTTGAAAACGCGAACAACATGTTCCGCTCGACGATAACCGATGCAAGCGAAAGCCTGCTCAATAATCTGGAACGTGCATCAAGTGGTATTGCCGGCCTGACCGAGGAACTGGACGAAAAACTGGTCAGCCGCATTGCAATTGCAACCGAGAACCTCTCCGGCTCTACTCTGCAATTGAATGAAACGCTGGGAGCACGAACTGCTGAACTGACCGAAATTCTGGACAATAGCGGTGGATCACTGATCTCCGCCTTGCACGAAAAAGGTCTCGACCTGTCCTCACAGCTGCGCACTGCCGGTTCGACCATTGTCGATACGTTCTCGCAGCAGGGTGAAGATATTGCGGCGGCCATTGCCGCTTCCAGCGAAAACGCCCGTGCCCGTCTTCTCGATGGCAATCAGGAACTTCTGGCCAATATCGAAGAACAGGGTGCAGCCGTTGTCCAAAGATTGGCCGAAAGCGGAAATTCGATCCTGCTGCTCAGCGAACAGGCAACAGAGCGCCTGGCCAATGTAAACACGGACTTTGTAACGACACTCCAGACCCTGAGCGATCAGGCTATCGAGAAACTGAACGAAAGCAGCTACGCCGCTGTCGAGCAGACTGATGCGGCCCGTACGCGTATCGCAGAAGCCAATCAGCAACTCGTAACTGCCCTTGCAGCGCAAAGTGATGAAGTCACCGACCGTCTTGATGAAAGAGGTCGTGCTGCAATTCAGTTGGCTGATGAAGCCAGCGCACGCATCGCTGAAGCAAACCAGGAATTGCTGGCCACTTTGACAGCGCAAAGTGAAGAAGCTGCCACACGCCTCAATGACAGCGGACGTGCCGCGACACAAATGGCCGAAGAAGCACGCGCACGCATTGCTGAAGCCAATCAGGAACTGATGGCAACTTTGGCAGCCCAAAGTGACGAAGTTGCCGCGCGTCTCAATGACAGCGGTCGTACTGCAACACAATTGGCTGAAGAAGCTCGCACCCGTATCGCTGAAGCCAATCAGGAACTGGTCGCAACGATTGCTGCGCAAAGCGAAGAAGCTGCCAAACGCCTCGACGAAAGTGGTCGTGCTGTTGCACTACTGGCTGAGGATGCACGCTCTCGTATGCTGGACAGTGGTGAGCAACTCATCGGAGCTCTTGCCAGCCAGACCGATACATCAGCAGACAAGCTGGATCAGACCAACCGCGCTGTTGCGCTGCTGGCCGATGAAGCCAATGCCCGCATGATGGAAAACAACGACAAGCTGATCAGAGCACTTGCCACTCAGAGTGAGGAAGCTGTCAATCGTCTCGACGACAGCGGACGTGCCATTGCCATGTTGGCTGAAGAAGCCCGCACGCGCATGCTGGACAGCAATGAGGAGCTGGTTGCGACACTCAAGACCCACGCTGAAATGTCCGGTCTGCAATTTGACGAAGGCAACCGCGTGGTTGCTGAACGTCTCGACGAGACCAGCCGTGGCCTGCTGGAAGCCTTTGAAGAACGTGGTCGCGAGATCGCCAACATCATGACGGGTGCGACCAGCGACTTCATCACCAAGATGACCAGTCAGTCTGATCAGGCAGCAAGCCGATTGAGCGAAAGCAGCCACAGTGTCCTGGCCGCTCTTGATACGCAGAGCAGTGAAGCTGTTGAACGCCTGCTGGCCGCCAGTCAGAACACTGTTGTCAATCTCGAGCAGACCTCAATGGAAGCTGCGGAACGGGTGTTCAACAACAGTGAATCCATGGCCAACACGCTGACAGAACGCAGTCGTGAAATTGCCGAAACAATCGCGGCCTCTTCCAGCTCCATGGTCGAGTTGCTCGACAGCCGCAGCACAGAGGCCATAAGCCTGCTGAGCAACGCTAATGAGCGCCTGCGTGACGATGTGGAATCCATGGTGTCTCGCCTTGAGAATGCCAATTCCGGCCTTCAGCAAGTTCTGGCCTCAGCGCATGAGCAGTTGGGCTCTGTAGAAGATGGACTTGGTGCACGTGCTGAAGAATTCCGCGCTACACTTGCCAAGGCGCTTCAGGAAAGTCAGGTCTCTACGGATGCTATTTCCGGACAGGTTGGCATTCTTCATGACGTTTCCGACACTGTGCTTGGTGGTATGGGTGGATTGGCCGACAAGATCGCAACGCAGATCACGGCTCTTGCCGAAGTCTCAGATCGCCTCGACAACAGCAACAACACCATCGAAGACACCTTCCAGTCACGCTATGCGGTTCTGGAGCAGGTCGCTCAGGGTATCATGCAAAAATCGGATGATGTTGAGACACGCATGCGTGCCTTCTCAAGTCTGATCGCCGAAACGCTTGCTGGTGCAGAAGACCGTGCCGAACAGATTGGTATCAATCTCAGCCGTAACGCTGAGAAAGCGACCCGCGGTGTGGTTGAGCAATTGGCTGCCATGAGCACTGCCGCAGGCGCAGAAGGCACCAAAGCCTCCGAGGCCGTCCGACTGGCACAGTCAGAATTATCGGAAGGTATTGCCAACGCAATATCCGATGCGACATCGCGCTTCAAAGACGCAACGGTTGAGATGCGTGCCACAGCACAAGCCATGCAGGCTGAACTGAACGCCGTTCGCTCTGATCTGAAGAAGGCTACCGTTGAACTGCCAGAAGAAACACGTGAGAACATGGCCACCATGCGCCGTGTCGTAGCTGAACAGATTCAGGCCTTGTCTGACCTGTCAGAAATTGTGACACAGCATGCCCGTCCAAACTCTTCCGGCACGTCGGCGGCCATCGCTGCAGCAGGTACCCGTCCTGCTCCCGCAGCCAAGGAAACTCCGGCGCCAGCGGCAAAGGCTGCAACACGGCCTGCACCGACACCGATAAGGCCTTCCACAGCATCCAGCACTTCTAGCCGGGATGGCGAGAAGAAAGGTTCTGGCTGGGTCAGCAGTCTTCTGGAACGTGCATCCACAGATGATGACCGTGCCGTTGGCGAACAACTCGGCAAGCGTGAAGACCGCAAAGAGCCGAAAGCTGAAGAAGTGAAACGCAGTGAACCGGATATGGTGGAGTCACTGAATTCACTGTCTGCCGACATTGCCCGTGCCATTGATCATTCAACTTCAGTGGAGTTGTGGGATCGTTACAATCGTGGGGAACGGAACGTCTTTACCCGTCGTCTCTATACAATCCAGGGTCAGAAAACCTTCGATGACATTCGTCGCAAATTCCAGAATGATGGTGAGTTCCGCTCAGCGGTGAACCAGTATATCGAAGACTTTGAACGTCTGATGGGTGAAGTGACAGACAAGCACGGTGACGCCGAACTGACCGAGAAATATCTCACATCAGACACAGGCAAGGTCTACACAATGCTGGCCCATGCGAGCGGGAAGTTGAGCTAGGGCGGCCCACTGCCAAGACCTTTGCAAGGCCACACTGGCACTTAAAACAAAAATCTGCGGGTGCATCAGCCCCGCGGATTTTTTGTTTGTAGTACCAACTGCAAGTATCTCAAACCGACCTGAGTAGCTGAAGCAAACCAATTGGAACCGGAGATTGCTGTGACTGGCCTGGTGCTGGGGGACGCACAACAGAGTCGAATCAGAGGCATTGTATAAGGCTTTGGAGGCGCCTGCCCGTCTTAGAGTCTTTCTCCTTTATCCGGAATCATTTGATGCCTCGAAACAGCTCATCCAGACAGGCATTCAGCTCAGCGCCCAATAGAGCCTTTCACGATTATACGGAAGCATTTGATGTCCCGGAACAGTTCATCCAGCTAGGCAGTCAGCGCAGCACGATGCGGCGCATCGGGCAAGCTGGCTAACGCAGCTGGTGGGCTGTAACGATGTCCGGCGGGCGCGCAAATCCGGTCAAATGGTTCCGTATAAACGAGAAAGACTCTAGGTCGCGGCCCACCATTGGCTTGCATCGGTATAAAGTTCAAATGTTACGGTCTTGTGACTTTAAGCTACCATCTCATGGAACCTGCCGATGGCTCAGCATCAGACTGACTGATGATGGCCGCGACGCAAATGCCGTTGCAGACACTTTGCACAATCGAATTGGAACGGGAACACATCTCGAAATGCTATGGCTGGTGTGACTGAATCACACCAGCGTGCTCATGACATTCATTCTGCTGGTGAGACAGATGATTGCGTTGCTGTTTCTGCTGCAGCCACCTCATTTTCAAGCTTTCGCGATGAGGCACCTGGCACCGCGCAAATCGGTGCGATCAGGCGATAGAAGACGGGGGTCAGGAACAGGGTGAAGACGGTGGCAAAGCCAAGCCCTCCCACAACCACCCAACCCACTGCGATCCGCGCCTCAGCACCGGCACCCGACGCGAATACCAATGGCAGGCCACCGAACACGGTTGAAATCATCGTCATCATCACTGGCCGGAAACGTAGCCGCACAGCATCTCTGATGGCGCTGTCGACATTCTGGCCCTGCTCGCGCAACTGATTGGCAAATTCGACGATCAGGATCCCGTTCTTGGCCATGATGCCGATCAGCATCACCAGTCCGATCTGGCTGTAGTAATTCAGGGATCCGCCGGTCAGGGAGATGGCCAGTACAGCAGCTGCCAGACCAAAGGGCACCGTCAGCATGATGATGATGGCACTGCCAAAGCTTTCGAACTGTGCGGCCAGCACAAGGAAAACGATCAGCAACGCAACGCCGAACACAAGCAATGTGCTGCTCTGGCTTTCATCCAATGCTGCGGCTTCCGCCAGGAAAATGATTCCCATATCCGCTGGCAATATCTCACGGGCCAATTCCTGCGCCCGGTTAGCTGCTGCACTCAAATCCACGCCTGAGGCCAGATTTGTCTGAACCGGGACAGCGCGGTCGCCCCCTTCTCGGGACAGCTGTGCCGCGGAAGCAGTCTGGGTCAAGGTTACAGCGGTCGAGAGCGGAATATAATTTCCCGATGAAGTCTGCACGAAGACTCGCTCCAGATCACCCGGATCGTTGATGGGTGCGCCGGCAGGCAACAGTTTGATGTCTACTTCCTTGCCGTCCACGATAACCGTGGCGGCCGTTGACCCTTCACTCATAGTGTTGATGATCGAGTTGATGGTCCCAACAGTCAGACCGAGTCTGGTTGCCAGTTCCCGGTCTATCGAGACAGAGATCAGCGGTTGGCTCGTGTCATAGCCAAGTTGCGGATTGACGAACATATTCGTCTCCTGCGTCATGGCGCTGACCAACTCGTCTCCCGCCTGGACGATTGCGTCATAGTCATTGCCGGTGACAGCAAATTGCAAGCCGCGTCCCGCACCGCGAATGCCCAAACTGTTGGGCGTTCGAACCGACAAGGTCAGCCCGGTAATACGGCTGAGCCGCTGGTTGACCTCACTAGCGATCTCCTGCTGGCTACGGGTGCGTTCAGCCCAATCCGCCAGTCTGATGATGATGAAGGCGGAGGAAGTTGACCCCCGGCCAACAAGTGCCAGAACCGAGGCCATTTCACCACTTTCGATGTAGGGCTCCAGAATGGACTCAACCTGTCGTGCCTGACTGTCGGTAAAGCTCAGGCTGGCACCGGATGGCGCCCGCGCGGAAATGATGAAAAATCCGCGATCTTCCTGAGGCGTCAGTTCCGAAGGCAGTGTCAGAAAGCTGCTGGCCGCGAACATAGCGAAAGCAATCGCAATTCCGATTGTCAACGCAGGCAAGCGCAAGGTGAAATCGACAATCGAGCTATAGCCGCGCGCAAAAATACTGTCGCGCGGTTGCTTGACATCGTCGGATTTGCGGTCACGACCGGGATCGAGAATAGCGGCCATGGCCGGAACCAACGTCAGAGCGACAACCGAGGACAAGGTGACGCAAAAAGCCAGTACAAAGCCGAACTCGGAAAAAATACCGCCCGCCTGCCCCGGCAGAAATGAAATTGGAATGAACACAGCAGCCAGAGTGGCTGTGGTCGAGATAACGGCGAAGAACACTTCATTGGTACCGGCAACGGCCGCCGCTCGCGGACCCATCCCGGAGCGACGTTTGCGGACAATGTTTTCGACAACAACAATCGCATCATCAACGACCATCCCGGTGGCCAATACCAGTGCAAGAAGAGAGATCGTATTGATCGAGAACCCGGCCATCCAGATGGCTGCCAGAGTTCCAGTCAGAGCAATCGGGATAGCCACTGCCGGAATCATGGTCGCGCTGACAGACCGCAGGAAGACAAAGATTACGCTGATCACAATCAGCACCGCCATGGAGATGGAAAAGACCACCTCGGATATGGACTGTTCGATGAAGATGCCATCGTCGGAATTGACGATAAGACGGATGCCATCAGGCAATTCGGACTGCAAATCCACAATGGCGGCGCGCACTTCTTTCGAAATAGACAATGTATTGCTAACCGACTGACGGACGATACTCAGACCAACAGCACTCTCGCCATTGACGCGGAAATAGCTTGAACGCTCACTGGCTGCCAATTGAACAAAGGCAACATCACCGATGCGGGTGTTTCCGTCGATCAAAGTGTTGCTGATGGTCGCGGCTGTGACCAATGGATCGGTGCTGCGCATCACGACGGATTGCGCTTCGGAGTCCAGATCCCCCAATGGGGCCGTTGCCCGCAACGAGGACAGGGCTTGTTCCATGTCATCAGGTGTCAGCCCACGCCCGGTGAGTGAGATCATGTTGACGTAGACCTGAAATTCATTGGTCTGATCTCCGGAAATACTGACTTCCGAAACGCCTTCAATGGTTGAAACACGATCAGAAACCGGGCCTTCCGCCAATTCGGTCAGAACTTCAAGGCTGGTGCCCCCCAGCAGCGCCAGACGCATGATCGGGTCTGCATCTGAATCGTTTTTGGTCACTGTCGGATCATCAATATCATCCGGCAGTCTTCGCAACGTCCGAGCCACGATTTCCCGAGCTTCATTTGCGACATCATTGATATCGACGCCGTCTGAAAACTCCATGTTGATGCGGCTTCGCCCATAGCTGGACCGGGAGGATACGCTTTGTAGCCCCTCAAGAGCCGACAGCGCATCTTCCAGCGGTGTGGTGATCTCCGTATCAATGGTTTCAGGCGCAGCGCCGTCATAGGTCGTGTTGACCGACAGGACCGGTTGATCGACATTCGGCAATTCGCGCACGTCAACTGCGGTGAAGGCCGCCAACCCTGCAACAGCAATCAACAGATTGATTACGAGTGCAAGAATCGGCCTCTTGATAAACAGTTCTGCAAAGCCACTGCGCTTCGATTTCACGATTTCTTTGCTCATGAATCAGCCTCAGACGTTTGAGGGCCACTCTGTTTTTGGCCAGGCGCGCCTGCGGGTCGATTGCGATTGCCACCGGCAGCTCTCTGGTTAAGTTGCTCAAGTGTCACAACCTCAGCCCCCTCTCGGAGTTTCTGCACGCCCTCGATGACGACCTGGTCGCCATCTTTCAAATCCGCGTCCAGCCAGACAACATCATTCTCACGTGAGCGAACAACGACAGGGACCTTGCTGACTTTACCATCAGTTGCGATCCAAACCGTTGCGCCATCCCGGCTCCAGGACAATGCTGAAACAGGTACACTTGGCAAGGGTTCATTGGTGTTGCTGACCAGCACGTTGACAATGGCACCGGGTTGCAGCACCCGTCCGACATTCGCAAATCGTGCCTTTACCCCAATCAGACGGGTCTCCGGATCAATTTCATTGTCATAGGCCGTAATCTCACCCTCCAAAACAGCACCAGGACTTGACGGAGCCGTGACCCGAACGGGGTAGCCAGGCCGCAACAAGTCACTTGCACGATCGGGCAGCGTGAACCGGACTGTGAGGTTTTCTGTATTGGTCAGGGTGACCAATTCCGAGCCTGCATTCAGATAACTGCCCACCTGCACATCTGTCAGGCCAGGCGTACCGGCAATCGGTGCAACAATGCTGCGCTGTTCAAGATCATAATTTGCCTTGTCCAACGCCGCCTGGGCTATATCAACAGCCACCTGCGCGTCAGCCAGTGATGTGTTCGTCAATGTTCCGCTAGCGGCCAGTTTCTCATAGCGGGACAGAGTTTCCTGTGCCTGCTGCAACTGAATTTGAGCTGTTCTGACGGCTATTTTCTGCAACTCATCATTCAGGGAAACCAAAAGCGCTCCGGCCTCAATTCTGACATTTGGCACCATATGAACAGCGGTGACCCGACCACTGGTCTCACTGAGTATTTTTACCCGCGCGTCGGCCTGGACATTGCCAAGAGCACTGAAAAGATCCGTATAGGGTTCAACCTTGACCGATTCCATCGTGACTGTGGATGCCTGATTGCCACCCCGTCTTCCGCCGCCGCGTTGTCCTGGCGGGCCTGACCGTCCTGCTGGAGCACTCGCGCTGCTTTGTTCCGGCGTTCCGGCGCCTTCATATTCAAAAATGAAAAAATAGGTTCCGCCTATCATGGCAGCCGCAACCAGAACGGAGAGAAAGTGTTTCATGTATTTTCGTTACTCCAAAGCAAACAAGACTTAGAGGTTTAACCAATCCGTGCCACATAAGGCTTAGGTCTTCACCCAAACAAGCCACTCCAGGATTGCGGTGTCGCACCCTCGCCCGAATGAATCTATGTGACCAACAAGGTCAGTTACCCTCGAGTTCTTTCGCACAGCGTTCAAACCAATCAATGCGGCAAACTCTAAAATTTCGGACAATCAAAGCGTGAAAGGCAAAAGGCCACTCGGAAAACCTGAACAAATCGGACACCAGCCTTGTCCCGAAACGATTGGGCACAAGCCTGTTGAGCAACTCTATGCTTACAATCTGACAGTGAGTCTTAAAAGACAAGGATTTTTGCTTCGCATACGCCGACATTATTGTAATCAAATGTAACACCGGATTACGGCAAATTCTGGCCAGAATGACAAAAAGCCATGGCCGAAACGGGTTCTGGCAAGGTTGAAACGACTGGGAGTTTTCTTGATGATCGATCGCTTGAAGCACCATGTACAAGCTTCAAGGACTACGTTTTAAGACCGTGTTCCCCGCTGGACGCAGGAGCAATATACGTGGTCGAGATGAATGCAGATGATCGTTCCGCAATATCGCGCAGACAGGTCTAAGCCGAAGACTTTTGTCTCTTTGCGCTTCAGACGCGCGCCAAAGTCCAACGTACAATGTCGCTGATGACCTCGTCCATGGCTTCGTCAATGGCAAAGACAGCGTCTTCAATGCTGTCTGTCGGCGCAAAAGCGCTGGCGCTGAATTCCCGGGAGCCTGCTACCTGGCCGGTTCTGTCATTCACAATTTTTACAGAGATATCGATGATAGCGGACTGTGTAATGGCATCAAACTCGAAAGAGCGCAGGTTCGACAAGATCTGGTAGTCAATGACCAGCCCATCTCCGGGTTTGCCTACGGCTTTGGTCCTGCCAGTCGCCTCAAAGGATTCCTGCAGTTTCACCTGCACCAATCTTGGCAACGTATCGGCCCATTGCGCCCTTGGAAAATAATTCAGCTCAGATGCCGATGGCCGAACGACAATTCCGTTGCCAGCCAACGCCTGCAAGGCACCGGGTTCGACAATCAGTAATTGCCCTGCATGGCCCCTAAGTTTCGAAATATCTGTGGGTGCCGACAAATCAAAGGTGCGCGATGCAGGTGGTGTCAGCAAAATACAGCCTGACAGAACAAGGCTCAGGGCTGCGGCGACAACCAGGTTTGCGCCCCATTTACAAGGGCACACCCTTCCATCGGATCGATGTGGACGCTTGTCTTGTTTCCTGTAAAAGGCCAAAGCCAACTCACTATCACTTGCGGAGTTTGGAGAAATTAACATCTTTGCTTTTGAACAGAGATTCCCAAGAAATCAAGCGCCCCCACCCGTTTCGGATGCGAGTGTTGCAAGAATAACCCGATTCCAGGCAAGACAGCAGCAAATCAGCGTCGTGGTCTGCCATTGTATTCAGGAACGCCGCCGCCACCGGAAATAAATTGCCGTGGATTGCTCTCCAATTGCTGCAACAATCGGTTAAAACGATTCATGGCGCGCCTGCTATCCGCAATCAGACCGTCAAAATTGCGCAACCCGGCGCCCGAAAACCGCGAAACGCCATCCGAAATCTCGCCAAACCGAACCTCAAACGTCGCAGCCGCACTGCGGAAGCTTGCAAGCGTCTTTTGCAGTTCCCCCATAAGTGTAGCGCTGCCATCGGAACTCATCATTTTGTCAAGACTGTCAAACAGCGCATCAACCCGGCCCGCCGCAGAATTAAGCGTCTCGGTAATGGAAGCAGCATCCGATGTGATTTTGCTGATCCGCTCTCCTTCGCCTTCAAGACGTGTTGTAAAATTCCTGAAGCTCGCGCTACCTGCCTGAGCATCCGCGACAATTCCCGTTATTGCATCATTCTGGTTCGTGAGATTTTCAATGAACGAATTGGTACCTGATACAATCCCTCTCACCTCATCAGGAACTATTGCAGACATGATATCATCTATTTGCGACAGGCTGCTGTTCAACGATGTACCGAAAGTGTTGAACGTCGAGACCGTTACCTTGGCCTCTTCAACCAGATTTTCCAGATTACCGGCTGTCTGGTTCAAGTTTTCGGTGAATTCCCGGATACTGGAAATCGACGTCCTGACTTGTTCAGGATCAACCGCACTGATCAATGTGTCAGCCTTGTCTGTCAAGCCATCGAGGCGCGTTGCCAGCGCTCCAATTTTTGTTGCTGCATCTGAAGTTGTCGACAGGAACCGGTCAATACCGGGCGCGTTATTTGCCAATGCATCGGAGAACACCGCAGCGTTCTGGATGGTTCTTTCAATATCCGCCCCATTTGTTTCCACCAACGCGTCGACTCGTCTGACAACCTTGTCGACCCGTGACATCATATCCCGCGCAGCCTGCAGCAGATCGTCCATTGAGGAACCGTCGGCCTGCAGTTGAGGAATTTCCTTCTGTAACAGAAGGTTGGGCAAGTCTTTCGAACCAGCCCGAAGGTCGACATAAGACGCACCCGTGATGCCTGTGGTGCCAAGCGTGATTGTTGTGTCAGATTTAAGAGGTGTGTCATCAGCAATATCAACGTTGACCAGCACCGCTTCAGGGTTTTCAGGATCAAGTAAGAGACCCCGAACCGTACCAACGCGGATTCCATTGAAATTGACGGGACTTCCGGCAACAAGGCCGGAGACAGCACCTGGAAAAGAAATCTGGACCGACCTTGCGGACCCTGCCTGATCCAGCCGCCCGACCCAATAGATCATCAACACTGCGATGGCAGCGACCAACAGCGTAAATACTCCGATCAGCCCGTAATTGGCTTTGGTTTCCATCGTTTATTGACTCACTCTGACCATGTCATGCCGAAATTCTCTTCGCGGTCCGTATTCAGCTTTCCCGCGATTCGTTCAGTCTGCGGGCACGTTTTCCCTTGAAATAATCCTGCACCCACGGATCGTCAAATGCCAGCATATCCGGCAAGCCGCCTTCTACCATGACCTTTTTATTGCCGATTACGGCAATTCTGTCACAGGCAGCATAGAGGCTATCCAGATCATGCGTCACCATGAAGGCACTCAATGCCAATGTGTCGCAGAGTTTTTTCAGCAACTCATCAAATTCAGCCGCGCTGATCGGATCCAAACCGGATGTGGGTTCATCCAGAAACACGATATCGGGATCCAATGCCAATGCTCTGGCAAGGCTGGCCCGCTTTATCATGCCACCGGATAATTCCGACGGAAACTTGTCGACAGCATCCGGCGGCAAGCCAACCATTTCGATCTTGATGCGCGCCAGTTCATCCATCAGATCCTGCGGCAATTTCAAATGCTCGCGCATCGGAACCTGGACATTCTGCTTGACTGTCAAAGCTGAGAACAACGCACCATTTTGAAACAGGACACCCCAGCGTTGGTCAACAGCCTCCTGGACGGCATGTTCGGCCGAATCGTAATCCATCCCGTAGACCGTAACGACACCGGATCTGCGTGGCAGCAACCCGACAATCGAGCGCAACAGCACTGACTTGCCGGTACCCGAAGCTCCAACAACGCCCAGCACCTCCCCCGCCTTGAGGTCGATGTCGAGATCTTCAAGAATAAGCGTATCACCAAAACCCACAGTAATTCCGCGCGCCCGCAAAATGACGTCGCCACGTTTCACTGAAGGAAATGATATCTTTTCTCTGGCCATAAAAACTCTTGATCTGTTTCACCGGTTGGCACCAGAGAAAAATACTCTTGTTACCGATTCAAAGATTTGCATTAACTATATGCTGGATTGCCGTTTCGATTGCAATGACGACAATATTGCGATCTTGAGGCATGTCTGAGGCGTAGAGTCGCGATAAGATGGTGCCCGACGTCAGGAAATTCTCTTGGTTTCAGCAAAACGGAATATATCGTGAAAACAAAATTTCTAGGCCAGACCGGCCTTCAGGTTTCAGAATTGTGTTTTGGAACCATGTCTTTTGGTGGGGATTCCGACGCACCGGAATCTGGCCGAATGTTTTCTGCATGCCGAGATGCGGGCATTAACTTTTTTGATTGTGCCGACGTCTATTCCAACGGCGCAGCCGAACGAATTCTGGGCGACTTGATCAAAGACAGCCGCGATGAGTTGATCATTACGTCCAAATGTTTCGGGGCCATGAACGCTGATATCAATTCTGGCGGCGGAAACCGACGTCATATACTGCACGCCGTCGAGGAGAGCCTGAAACGGTTGAACACTAATCGGCTCGATATTCTGTTCATGCACCGCTGGGACGATAATGTGCCATTGGAAGAAACCTTGCGGGCACTGGAAAAGCTGGTGGCAGATGGCAAGGTTCTGTATCTGGGTGCCAGCAATTATGCCGCTTGGCAAATTACCCGTGGACTTGGAATTTCACAGCGGCAGGGCTGGCCGCGCTTCGATGTCATTCAACCGATGTACTCACTCGTCAAACGACAGGCGGAAGTGGAGATTTTTCCATTAGCTCTTGCCGAAAGCCTGGGTGTTATTTCCTACTCACCGGTCGGCGGCGGTCTGTTGAGTGGCAAATACAATGCCAAGACGCGTCCGCAATCCGCGCGACTGGTTGCCAACAGCATGTATTCGGCACGATATGGAGATTCGTCGGCTTTCACGACGGCTGAAGCATTCACGGCCTTGTCGGAAGAACGCGGCATTCATCCGGTTGCACTGGCGGTTGCCTGGGCGGCGGCCAATCCAGCCGTAACCTGCCCGATTATCGGGGCGCGAAATGTGGAACAGCTTCAGCCATCCCTGCAAGCCGCCTATGTCGCCTTGGATGAGGAACTCTATTCCGCCATATCCGCACTGTCCCCAACGCCGGCGCCTGCAACAGATCGCCTTGAAGAACAAAGTTAGAGTTTCCGTCTTGGTGCAGATTGCTGTCAGTAGCCAATTGCAGCAAAGAACATGGCAAAAAGACCGTCCATCACAATCACCATGAAGATGGCTTTGACGACGGACGCGGTGGTTCTGCGGCCCAGAGATTCAGCACTTCCCTTGACAGCAAAGCCCTCTGAACAGCCAATGATTGCAATCACCAAAGCCATGAACGGTGCCTTTATGAACCCCACAAGCAAGGTTGACAGCCATACGGCTTCCCTCAATCTGGTGATGAATTCGATCGGTGGGATGTCGGCATAGACCCATGCCACCACACCGCCCCCGAGAAGCGCGAAAATATCCGCGATCACGGTCAACAATGGCACAGCAATGACAAGGGCGAGGACGCGCGGCAAGACGAGCACATCGGTCGTCGACATGCCGATGACGCGCAGAGCATCAATTTCCTCGCGCATTTTCATGGAGCCTATTTCGGCTGTGAATGCACTGCCAGACCGGCCCGCCACCATAATAGCAGTCAGCAAGACTCCCAATTCCCGCAGCACCAGAATGCCGACCAGATCCACGGTGAAGACTTCTGCTCCAAAATAGCGCAACTGATATGCCGACTGCTGAGCAATAATCGCGCCAATAACAAATGACATAAGCGCAATAATTGGCACTGCGCGCAGGCCTGCCTGATCCAGATGATGGACAATGGAAATTGCGCGCAATCGCTTGGGCGAAACCAAAACGGCGAGCAGGCCCCAAACAGCCCGGCCGAGCATATTGGTCTTGGCAGACATGTCATAGCCAACGTTTGAGACGTTGCGGCCGAGAAATTCCATAGGGCGCCAGCGCGGGGTGGGAGCCGAATCGGCATCCAGGGCGGGCGCACTGTCGAAAACTTCATCCAGCAGGACTTCTCGATCGTGTGTCATGCCTTCAAGCAAAAGTTCAATGTTGCGCGCAAGCAAGCGTCTCCTGAGTCGCACCAGCAACCATGCGCCTGAGGTATCCATGTTTTCAATTGCAGCTATGTTTGCCACCAAAGGTCCAGCGCCGTCCTTGGCGACCTGTTGCTCAAGTTGATTCAGTGTTTGAGACAGATCGGCAGCATTTTCCAACGTCCAATTGCCTGTGGCCATCAGCTTCATACCATCGGAATTGTCCTGCAGGCTGACCAGTTCTGGCACTGTTGTCACACTCACATTTTTTCCATTGCGAATTACGGGATTCTTGCACAGACTAGCGGATAATCAGCGCTGTTGAAATGCTGAATAAAAACAGGTGAATTATGGAATTGAAACGGCCCTATCTTTTATTTCTGGGAGATGTCCCTGACGCATTGGCGGCAAAGACTGCAATCGGAATTGTTGATTGGCGGAAGGATTGGTGCGTGGGGCAAATGCGCCTGCCCGGATGCAATGCAGACACCGGTTTGCCGGATATGGACCTTCAACAAGCAACAGCGGCAAATGCAAAGACACTCATCATCGGTGTTGTAAACTCAGGCGGCTTTCTTCCAGATCACTGGATTGAACCAATTGTGGCGGCGCTGGATGCCGGTCTGGATGTGGCCAGTGGACTGCATTTGCGTCTGGAAGATATTCCGGAAATTGCCGAGGCTGCCAAGCGTAATAACAGGCAGTTGCACAATGTGCGCCAATCCGACCAGAAATTCAAAACAGGACAAGGTACAAAGCGCACGGGCATGCGGTTGCTGACGGTTGGTACCGATTGTTCTGTTGGCAAGAAATACACAGCCCTTGCGCTGGAAAAAGGCATGAAAGACGCCGGTCTGGACGCACATTTCCGAGCCACCGGACAGACAGGTGTTTTCATTTCCGGACGGGGTGTTTCCATTGATGCGGTGGTCGCCGACTTCATATCGGGCGCTGCTGAATGGATTTCACCTGCGACAGAACCGGATGTCTGGCAGATTGTGGAGGGACAGGGTTCCCTGTTCCATCCCTCTTTTGCTGGTGTATCGCTGGGCTTGTTGCATGGCTCCCAACCTGACGCGTTTGTTGTCTGTCACGAGACAACGCGGACCCATATGCGCGCCGTCAAGCACCCCATTCCCACCATCCAGCAGGTGATTGATCTGACAATTGACTGCGGAAAGCTGACAAATCCGGACATTCGCTGTGTTGGTGTCGCTGTCAACACTCAGGCGCTGGATGACGACACTGCCATGCGCACGATGGCTGAGATTGCTGAAACCTACGGCCTGCCAACAGTTGATCCCATCCGCACGGGTGTGGCATCCATTGTGGACAGGCTGCGTCAGGAGTTTGGGCTTTGACGCGCGATATAAAGATTGCGACAGACGTATTTCCCTTGGCGCAGGCATTCACGATTTCACGCGGATCGCGAACAGAAGCTCATGTGCTGACAGTGACCATCACCCAGGATGGCAAGACAGGCAGAGGGGAATGCGTTCCCTATGCACGATATGGTGAAAGTCTGGAAAGTGTGACCGCGCAGATTGAATCCATTCTTCCGGATCTATCGACAGACCTTGATACAGACAGATTGCAATTCGCCTTGCCTGCTGGCGCTGCACGCAATGCTGTTGATTGTGCATTGTGGGATTTGAAGGCCAAACAGGAGGGCGTCAGTGTTGCCCATTTATGGGGTATTTCCCCCCTTCATGGGGTGGAAACCGCTTACACCATCAGCCTTGATAGCGCTGAACGGATGGGACAGGCAGCTCATGCTGCCAGCAACCATCCGATCCTGAAGATCAAGCTTGGCGGTGCCGGAGACAAAGATCGAATTCGGGCAGTCCATTCAGCAGCCCCGCATTGCCGGATCATTGTGGACGCCAATGAAGCATGGACGCCAGACAGTCTGGTTGAAAACATGCTGGTCTGTGCCGCGGCAGGTGTTGCGCTTGTCGAACAGCCCCTGCCTGCGGGCAATGATGACATTTTGGCAGGTATTCCTCATCCGGTTCCCATTTGCGCGGACGAAAGCGCCCACACAAGTGAAACCGTGTCGGAGCTGAAAGCGCGCTATGACTTCATAAATGTGAAATTGGACAAGACTGGTGGTCTGACCGAAGCCATGAAGCTTGTGGAACGCTGCCGGACGGACGGGTTTGGTGTGATGGTTGGCTGTATGGTGGGCTCATCCCTTGGCATGGCACCAGCCTTGCTGCCAGCACAATTGGCGGCATTTGTGGATCTTGACGGCCCCCTCCTGTTGAAGCGCGACCGGGTTGATGGCTTGCATTACGCCAACAGCGTCATTGCGCCGCCAAAGCCGGAATTATGGGGGTGATGCTGAGCGCTTCCCAAGCCTTTGCATCAAGCCCCATAGACCAAATGCGACAACGCCAAGCAGGGCCATGACAGTAAAACTGTCGACGCCAAAGCGAACAAAAAGCTGGCCGGACATGATCGTCATGAATGCCATCATGACTCCGGAGATAAAGAAATAGGTCGCCTGTGCCCGCCCTGTCTGCGCGTCAGGAACCCTCCGCGAGATGGAATGCATGACGCCCAGATGTGCGGCGCCAAAGGTGGCACCATGCAGGATCTGCAATACCAAATATCCTGAAAAAGACCAATGGATTGGAAACAGCAGCCAACGCAGTATCACCGAAACGGCACCCACAGCCAAAAGACCGGATGGACCCAGGCGCTTGAGAACAGGCTTGGACAGCGCAAACAAGGCGACTTCGGCCAAAACCCCAACGGCCCACAGGACACCAATTTCAAGACCTGAAAATCCGGATTTCTGCCAATACAGACTGCCAAACGCATAGAGCATGGCATGGCTCGACTGACACAAGGCTCCGATGGCCAGAGACAAAAGCAATACGGGATGCCGAAGTGCGTGTGGCGACGTCACTGTCTGGCTATCCGGTGGATGATTGCCAGCCACCTCACCTTTGGGCAACATCACAGTGGATAGTGCAACCAGCCCATAGGCGACAAACAAAACGGGCAAAACGACCGAGCCGGACAAAGCGCTGATGAGTGCGCCAGCCGCAATATTTGCGCCAACGAAGGACACGGACCCCCAAAGGCGCACCTTGCCATAATCCATCCCGAATTTCCGGACACCTGACAAGGCAATGGCATCCCCCAGCGGAACCAGCGTATCCCAGAAAATTGCGACGCAGACGACAACGCAGACAATTTGCCAGAACCCATTGGCTGCAAACAGAAAGCCCAGAAACACAAATGCTAATGATGCGTAAAGCATGGTGATGCTGCGGCGGTCTGATACGCGATCACCAAAGGAGACCATAAGTGGCGTCACAACGGCTCTCACCGCCATGGGAACCGCCAGCACCAGACCAATTTCAGCAGCCGTCAGTGCGCGCGATTCAAGCCAAAGCGGAAAGAATGGAATGTAGATTCCAACCGCTCCAAATACGGCCGTATAAAACAGAGCCATACGCGGCGCAAAGGAAGTCGGTCCGATGAGACGAGCAATCACGTGGAAAATCCAGTCGCCGACTTACGCAACTGACCGTGCGTTTCAGCATCTTATTGTTAAGAATCACAGTGTAGTCTGGACCAGAATCGAGACTTGTCTGACAGGCCCCGACTTTAGCAGAAAAATCGATTGACACCACACTGGGAAGATCATGTCGCAGCAGAAGAACACACCTTCAGAACCAACAGATATTTTACAACTGGAAGAGTATGACGCCATTGAATCGGCTGTCATGGAGACAGCAAGAGGACGCTGGTTTCTTGAAGAGTTTGCGCGCCGACACCGTGTTGCAGACACTGGAATGCTGCTTGAAGCCATCTCGCGGCTCGGAGATTCCATTAGCCGGGATCCGGTCCAGTCATCCACAGATATTGCGCCCGACACCAGCGCGACCCCTGTCCCGCTCAACGATGGTGACACGGACCTAATTGAAGAGCTTCATTTGCAGGTGGCCGAATTGTCAGCCGCAATCCAGCTCACCCGCCAGGAAATCAAGGAATTGGGGTCACAACAGGCTCATGATGGCGGATTTGTGCCAGCAGTAGACGAAATAGAGGATATTTTCGAGCACACTGAACAGGCGGTATCTGACATATTACGGGCGGCAGAAGCCATGCAGGCATCTGCATGGGCCGCGCGTGAAGATGGAACCGATACAGACATATGTGACCGGCTGGATAAATGTGCGATCGAAATCTACACTGCCTGCACTTTTCAGGAATTGACCGGACAGCGGATAGCGAAACTCATTTCTCTGATGAGTTTTACCGAAGACCGTGTCCAGACAATGCTTCAACGCTGGCAAGACGGCGATGAGGCGGAGGTGCCCCAAGCAGATGCAGTTCCGGAGGCAAAGCGCACGGAAGTTCCTGTGGACGATACCCGCCCGGCGGATGTCTTCGAAGCTTCCCCGTTTGAAGATGTCACAGAGACTGGCACTGACAGCATCTCCCTAAAACTGCCGGACGATGCTGACATCAGTCACGCAGATGCGCCAACTGGCCATGATCCGTTTGAAGGTCAGGATACATTTATCTCCACGCAGGATACGTTGAAAAACGTATCCCGCTCATAAATGAAATTTCCAGATCTGATACTTGGATTGTCGTTTTTTGTTGGATTACAGCATGGTCCAGCGATAAAGAATCAAGCGATTTTTTGCTCCATTCAGTGCAGGTCAATTTTTATTGAACTTCTGACAGAAGCAATACAGGCTCTCTTAACCAAGGTTTTCGGTTGCTGTCATTCTTAAGACCCCGTTGATCATTTTGGTCTGATTATACGCCCGCATTGTTTCAGCGGAGAATTTGAATTGGGAGTGAGTTCTGAAAAGAAGGCTATCGCCGCCATCGTCCCGGAATCCGCTCCGTCTGCCTATGCCAAGTGGGACGGCAGCACCGACGATTTGGTCAATATGCTTTCCCAGGATCGTGATGCTCTGGTGCAACTTGTTCAGGAGCATCGCATCCTGAAAGAAGCAATCGAGAGCGCCCCTCCCCCTTTTTGTGTCTACACGCCAGATGACAGGCTGCTCGCAACGAATGCAGCCTATGAAAACATGCATCCAGCCCTGCCAAGGATGCGCAATGCGCTCCCACCGGGGCACCGGGTGCTCTACGCTGACATTGTCCGCGAACAGATCAGGGATACCGTTCCTGCCGAACTGCTGGAGATCGAGGTTCAACGGCGCGTTCTATCGCAGCGTTTTGCGACGGGGGACGCGGTCGAGCGGAACTATGGTGATCGCGGCACGTATCGGGTTGTCAAATACCGCCTAGCGTCCGGCGGCACCGCTGGTCTCGCTTTCGATGTGTCAGAACTCAAAAAACGCGAGGCTGATCTTCTAAAAGCAAAAGTGGCGGCGGAAGAAGCCAATGATCAGGCCCGTATTGCCCTTGAGACCGAGCGGACCCGCAAGGTGCAAATGCGCAACCTTTCGCAACTCGGTGAATGGCTTCAAAGCTGCCAATCTCTGACAGAGTTGTTCCAGGTGGTTGAGTGTTTCATGGCCCGTATCTTCGAGGGTTCCTCTGGCGAACTCTATATTTATAGCAATCTGCGCGACATATTGGATGGTCGTTGCGAATGGAACCGCGGCGGAGCGATACAGGCCCATATCCATCCTGATGATTGCTGGGCGTTGCGCCGTGGCAGGATGACGCGTTTCGGGCGCGACGAAATTGGCTTGACTTGCACACATGTTGTGGATCTGCCCGAAAAGTGGAACGGACAAGAATACATCTGTATTCCTATTATTGCGCATGGCGAGACCATAGGCCTGTTGCATATCCGCTTCAGCAAGGAGACCAGCCTTGATGCCACTCTGTTCGAAGAAACCATCATGCCATTTGCAGTGCGATGCGCGGAGCAGATCAGCCTCGCGATTGCCAATGTCAAGTTGCACAACGAACTCATGGATCAGTCTACAAAAGATGCCCTGACCGGGTTATGGAACCGCAGGCATCTGATGAATCAATGCCGCCATGCACTGGCAGAGGCTGAGCGATACACACATCCGGTGTCGGTCATTGCTCTGGATGTGGACAACTTCAAGACATTTAACGATGTCCACGGACATGATGCAGGCGACTCTGTTCTGCGCCATATCGGAAAAGTCATGCAATCTATCGTTCAGGACGGCGAGATTGCAGCTCGACTGGGCGGTGAGGAGTTTCTGCTCCTATTGCCCCAGAGTTCGATTGAGGATGCTCGCATACGAGCGGAAATGCTGCGTGAGAAAACAGAGTCCCTGATTGTCGATTATGGTGAAGCCGCACTCCCGAGAGTCACGATTTCTGCAGGAATCGCGACGGCCCAAGCCGGTCAAAAGACAAATCCCCAGGATTTGATCCGCGCCAGTGACAGGGCTCTTTACGCTGCTAAAAATTCTGGCAGGAACCGTGTCATGACCACAGCAGAACTTGAACAAACAGCGAAAGGATAAACCAAACAGCCGTGCTTTCGACACTCACCCTATCCGGCCATACACGCACTTTCGGATCGGGCTAATTCTCCGAGAATCTATCTGCAAGCATATGGAAGATTCAAAGGAGTTGTTAACGAATCCAACGCTAGTATTGGGATGCATTTATCACATAAACGACTAATAGTTGTGCAAATGGGCCGATGTGCTCAATGGTACAATTTGGCGACCAAACGGCAATCAAGAGAATCCCACAGATGATACCTGCTCCCATCCCGGAAAATGAGGCAGAGCGCCTGGCAACACTTAGGCGCTTCGCAATCCTTGACTCGGAAAGGGAGAGTGCGTTTGACCGTATAACTGCACTTGCGTCCGATTTATTTGACGTCCCGATAGCTCTTATATCCCTGATGGACACGGACCGACTTTGGTTCAAGTCAACTTGTGGTCTTGAGGTGCCCGAATTGCCTCGTGACCTGGCATTTTGTGCTTACACAATTCTGGACAATGGGGTGTTTTGTATTCCCGATACACACATGGATGACCGCTTTGCGAAAAATCCGATTGTATCTGGTGATGACGCAATACGATTTTACTGTGGTGCGCCCCTTATTGCCGAGAACGGGCATCGTCTGGGTTCGTTATGCGTTGCAGATTCCCGGCCACGGCCTGATTTTTCTGCAAAACAACGGCAGCGATTGGCTGATCTGGCGGCAATTGTTGTTGACCAGATGGAAATGCGCAGCGCTTCCGGAAATGTCCTGACCGAAATTGAAAATCGACAGAAAGCACAAGAAAAAGCTGCTGCCACCGAAAGCCAGATTCGCGCACTGATCCAACACGTACCCACTGGTATCGCGCTGATGGATAGGGAAGGACGCTACGTGGCCTCCAGTGACAGCTGGCGCGCATTCATGGCCGCAATGGATAGCAGTGGCGATAAACCCAGTATGAGCGACGTGATGTCCGGCCGTCCCGTCTGGCGCAAGGCTTTTGCCGATGCGCTGGCAGGCAAGACGACCCGTAACGCAGAAGACCCTGTTCAACTGGCCGACGGCCAGATTGAATATCTGCGGTGGGAGACCGGGCCCTGGAAGTCGGAAGATAATGAAATACAGGGCGTGATTGCCTCCTCCATGCGGGTAACCAAGCAGGTGGAAGCACGCAAGGCCATGGAACGCCAGACTGAAATGCTCAATGCCGTCCTGGAAAACGTCAAGGACGGTGTTGTTGCTTGTGACGCCGAAGGTCAGCTGACGATCTTCAACCGATCCAGCCGGGATATGCATGGGATAGACCAACACTCCCCCCTCCCACGGACCTGCAATGACATTCCCGGAATGTTCGATGCTGATGGGGTCACACCGCTTGCGATCGAGCGCATGCCCCTGCTCGAAGCCATGTTGGGTCAGTCTGTGGTAGACCGGGAGATCATGATTTCGCTGGAAGGCTTGCCCAAACGCCACGTCATCGCCCAGGCTGCTCCGCTGTTTGCCTCAGACAATACTCTGATTGGGGCAGTGACATCGATGGCCGATATCACAGCTGCCAGGCTGGCTGAACTGAAGCTGCGGGCCAGTGAGGCACTTGCAACCCATATTGCATTCCACGACACTCTGACTGGCTTGCCAAGTCGTGCTCATTTCAACCGTATGGTCGAGGATGCCAAAGATAACCTTCATGGCCAGACCACAGCCGCGTTCTTTCTTGATCTCAACCAGTTCAAGGCGGTCAATGATCTTTCGGGACACAAAATTGGGGATGAGCTCCTCAAACGCACTGCTGTTTTGCTGAAAAAAATTATCGGTGAGCACGCATTTGTGAGTCGGATTGGCGGCGACGAGTTCATTGCATTCAAGCCGGTTCGCGATCAGGAGGAGGCGCTTCAACTTGGTCGGCAGATGGCACATGAAATCGGCCAGCCGCTTGTCAGCGGCAACCATACAGTCGTTTCAGGTGTGTCAGTCGGCATTGCGATGCACCCCGAACACGGTGACACCCATGAAGAACTGATGCGGCGCGCTGATCTGGCAATGTACAAGTCAAAGGCGGCCGGAAATTGTGTGCCGGTTATGTTCGACCCGGTTTTCGAATTGGAAACGATCATCCGCCGCACCACGAAGCTGGAGCTCGCCAATGCGATTAAAAACAAGGAATTGGAAGTCTACCTCCAGCCAATTGTTGATGCGCAGACGCAGGATGTGATTGGTGCCGAGGCGCTTGCCCGCTGGAACCATCCAAGCCGGGGCCTGATCCTGCCCAGCGAGTTTATTCCAATCGCCGAAGAATCCGGATTCATCGTTGAATTGGGTGACTGGATACTGAGGTCTGCCATGGCCACCATGGCGCCTTTGAATAATATGTTCCTGTCGGTCAACCTTTCCCCCGTTCAATTCAGGGATCCGATGTTGGTAGAGCGTGTAACCACAGCATTGGAAGATACCGGGTTCGACCCCACCCGGCTGGAACTGGAAGTGACTGAAGGGTTGCTTATCTACGATACAAATGTTGCCCGCAGCGCTATCAATATCTTCAAATCAAAGGGCATTCAGATTGTTCTGGATGATTTTGGCACCGGTTATTCCAGCTTGAGTTACATCCAGAACTTCCCGTTCGACAAGGTCAAGATTGACCGCTCCTTTGTCGCGGATATAGACAGCAACCCCCAATCGGCCGCTGTCGTGCAATGTGTTGTGAATCTTGCCTCATCCCTTGGAATTGTCGTTACTGCCGAAGGTATTGAAACCGAAATGCACGAAACACTGCTGAAATTTATCGGCTGCAATACGTTGCAAGGGTTCAAATATGGGCGGCCGTTACCAGTATCTGAGTTCTGTGTTGCGCCCTTTGACAGCGAACGGACCGCCCTGGCCGGGTGATGTCCAACTTCGGAAAATTGTTTCAGGCCTCAAGCGCCTCAAACAGCAGAGTCTGATCCACATTGCCACCTGATACTGTGACGACAATTGTCTTGCCGGACAAAGATCCGATATGGGCTTCCAGTTTTCCACTCAGAATTGCCGCGAGCGCAACCGACCCGCCCGGCTCTGCCACCATCCGGTGTTTTTCAAAGATAAATCGAACGGCTTGCAGGGCTTCACCATCACTGACCGAGAGGCCCCCGCGCAAGCGGTCCCGGTTGATTGAAAATCCAATGTCTCCAGGTGCCGGCGTCAGAATTGCATCACAAATTGAGCCGGTGGTGAGCTTGTTGCTGACAATCGCACCAGCCAGAAGCGACTGCCGGTAATCATCAAACCCATCCGGTTCCACTGAAAACATCTGGACATCGGGAAAAGAAGCACTGCATGCCAAGGCGATGCCAGCGGTCAGGCCACCACCACCCGTACATGACAGAAGAACATCAGGCACCAGACCCTCCGTCTGAAGCGCTTCGACAATCTCAAGCCCGACAGTGCCCTGCCCTGCTATGACATCCACATTATTAAAAGGATGGATCAGAATTGCGCCGGACCGCGACAGATGTTCGCTGGTGATCAGATCCCTGTCGTCCGTAAGGCGGTTATAGAAGACCACATCCGCGCCGCTTGCCTGTGTCCTTGCAATCTTCACCTTGGGTGCATCGTCCGGCATCAGCACAGTCGCCTGGATACCCAATAGTCGGGCAGCTTCAGCGACACCTTGTCCATGATTGCCGGAAGAAATGGCCAATACGCCTTTTGGCATTTCCGATTTCGGGATTTGGGACAACGCGTTATAGGCGCCCCGGAATTTGAAGGAGCCGGTGTGTTGAAGATTTTCTGCCTTGAGATAAATCTGCGCCGCAAAGCGTTCGGACAGTGCCGGACAGCGCAACAGGGGCGTCCGGATTACCACGCCTTTGAGCCGGTCGGCAGCGGCCAGAACATCTTCATATACAGGTGAGATCATATGTCAGTTTTGGTTGGCCTGTGTTGCTCTGTCAAGCCGCGAGATCGGTTTTGCGTGCCGGTTCTCCACTGCGTATATGACCAAAAAATTGTGCGGCGGATGCCTGCCATGATTGTGCCAGGGCGAATGTCCGGCAATCACTGCGACCGAGTGCAAGAGCCTTCATACACGCCTCTCCCAGATCATCACTCAACACAGCAACTTTTTGACCAGAGATGCCATTTTGCATGATATCGGGTCCGACCACATCTATCGGGCCGGTTACTGGAAACGCCGCAATTGGGAGGCCACTGGCCAGGGCTTCCAGCAGCACGATGCCGAATGTGTCGGTCTTGCTTGGAAACACGAACACATCGGCGTCCGAATAGACGGTGCTCAGACTGTCACCTTCCAGCTTGCCTAAAAACTGACATGCTGGATATCTGCTTTCCAGGTATGATCTGAGCGGACCATCACCAACCACGATTTTTTGCCCCGGCAGGTCGAGTTTCAAAAACGCTTCAAGGTTCTTCTCGACGGCCAGACGGCCGACATACAGAAAAATCGGGGTCTCTTTCTGTCGGGCCCGGCCCAAATCTGGTTTGAACTGCTCCGCATCTACACCACGGCCCCACCGTGCCAGCCTGGTGAAACCCTGCTGCTTCAGGCCCTGCTCGACAGTTTTCGTCGGCACAAGGCACAACCGCCCCGGCGCATGAAACCTCCGCAGGAGCGGGTAGATCCATGATGAGCGCACCGGCAGTCTTGCTGCCAGATAATCGGGAAACTGGGTGTGGTAGCTTGTTGTAAAGGACATGTTGTTGGCCAAACACCAGCGTCGCCCCTGCCAGCCCAACGGTCCTTCGGTGGCAATGTGAATATAGTCCGGGTTAAAAGCCTCAATATGGCGTGCTATGGTCTGGAAACGGCTGCAGGACAGGCGGATTTCCGGGTAACCTGGGAGCGCAACCGTCTTCATGTCGCCGGGACCCAGAACTTTGGCTGCAAATTCATGTTTCTCAGCCATTGCCACCATGCGCGTCAATGAACGCACGACGCCATTGACCTGTGGGTGCCAGGCGTCAGACACAATCAATAACCGGTGTTGGATCGCTCTGGTCATGCAGCCTTAACCGCATTTTCCGCTGAATCCACGACCATTGGCCCAACCGAGCGCTCGCCAGCCTTGTCGGCCCAGCGGATGATTTCGAAACGACCATCATGGTGCTCAGCAATGGCTGTGCAGCTTTCCACCCAGTCGCCGGTGTTGATATAGTCAATTCCAAAATCGGTATGCATGGTCGCGTGGTGGATGTGACCGCATATGATGCCATCAGCCTGACAGCGCTTTGCTTCATTGCACAAAGCTTCCTCGAACGCGCCGATGAAATTCACTGCATTCTTGACCTTGAACTTGGCCCAGGCAGACAGCGACCAGTATGGAAAGCCGAGTTTGCGGCGTGCCCTGTTCACCCAGGTATTGACCAAGAGCGCAGAAACGTAGGCCCAGTCTCGAAAGTATGCCAGCCAGCGCGCATGGCGCACCACCACATCAAACTGGTCCCCATGGATCACCAGAAACCGGCGGCCATCTGCAGCAATATGCATTTTGCGCTCAATGACTTCCACGCCGCCGAAATGGGTGCCCAGATAATTGCGCAGAAATTCATCGTGGTTGCCGGGAACATAGACAAGGGTTGCGCCCTTGCGGGCCTTGCGGAGCAGTTTCTGCACAACATCATTGTGGGATTGCGGCCAGTGCCATCCCTTTTTCAAGCGCCAACCATCGACAATATCGCCAACCAGATAAACTGTCTCGGCATCATGGATGCGCAAGAAATCCAGCAGCAAGTCAGCCTGACACCCCTTGGTTCCCAAATGGATATCGGACAGAAACAGGCTTCGAAAATGCTTTTGGGCGTGTTTGCTACGCGTCTCAGTCACTGCATTCATAAAATGATCGCCAGAATGATTGCAAGAAGTCCAACCGCCAAGCGGTCTGCTATTGCTCCGTTAAATCTGATTCACGCTTCGGTTTTGTGACACAGCCCCATTTTCGCATTGACCCTACCAATCGGCCACTTAGAGTGGCGCTTGAATCCAATCAGGAGAAATAATCATGGACCTCGGTATTTCCGGAAAAACCGCAATTATATGCGCCTCCAGCAAGGGGCTTGGAAAAGGCTGCGCCATGGCTCTGGCCGAGGCTGGCTGCGCTGTGGTGATCAATGGCAGGACTGCGGAAACGCTGGAGAACACAGCAGCGGAAATCAGGCAAGCGACCGGGGCGAAAGTCACCACAGTCATCGCCGATGTATCAACGCCTGCCGGCCAGCGCGCACTGCTGCAAGCCTGCCCGCAACCTGACATCCTCGTCAACAATAATGGTGGCCCTCCGCGCAAGGATTACACCCTGCTCGACCGCGAAGCCATGATTGCGGGTGTGGTCCAGAACATGATCACGCCGATTGAACTGATTCAGGCGGTGACGCCTGCCATGAAGACCAATAATTTCGGACGTGTGGTCAACATCACGTCCCTGTCGGTGCTGAGCCCGCTTGAAGGTCTGGACTTGTCATCCGGCGCGCGCGCCGGTCTGACGTCGTTCCTGGCTGGTGTTGTGCGCCAACTTGCGCCACACGGAATTACAATCAACAACATTCTGCCGGGAAAAATGGACACCGACCGATTGCGCGGAGGACTACGCGCTACCGCCCAGAACACCGGAGCCACAGAAGACGAAGTTGCCGCGAAGCAACGCCAGGAAATCCCGGTTCGCCGCTTCGGAACCCCGGAGGAATTTGGCAATGCCTGTGCGTTTTTGTGCTCACAGCATGGCGGATATATCACCGGCCAGAATCTGTTGATGGATGGCGGTCTGTTTGCCTCTGCTTTTTAGACGCAAACAGACACCGCGATCATCCTGCTTCCCGGGCGTTGAAGAAGGCGGCCTGAGAAACGCGTGACCACGGTCCGAGCCGATCTTTTGCGGCCTGCATTGACCGATAAATCCGGGCTGACAAATCATCCATGGTTTCAAAACTTGCCATCACATCCCTGGCGGCCAATCTGGCCGCCTCCAGAATGGGTTCAGGATAGGGCCGCACATTTACCTGAAATTCTTCAATGAGCCGCTTCAGGGCAGATGCATTCTGCCATTCGGCCTCTGCCAGCGAGTAGATGTTTTCCGCACGGCAGGCATTTTCGACGACCGCTTGCAAACCTGAATCCAGGGAATTCCACGCATCCATGGAAATGATGGCTTCTCCGGTACCATTTGGCTCATGGAACCCCGGCCAGTAATAGTGTTTTACCGCCCGGTGAAACCCCATCGCCATGTCAGAAAACGGTCCCAGAAACTCAGTTGCATCAATCACGCCTGACTGAAGCGACGGTAAAATTTCACTTGGAGCGATGGTCACCGGGCTTGCACCCATGCGTTCCAGAACCTGCCCGCCAAGACCAGGCATGCGTATTTTCAGTCCCTTGAAATCATCTAGAACATTGACCGGCCGGCGGTACCAGCCGCCCATCTGAAACCCGGTATTTCCGGCCATGAAGGGCTTCAATCGGAAGGGCGCATACAGCTCGTCCCATAATTCCTGCCCACCCCCATGTTCGATCCATGTGATGTGTTCTATCGGCGCGAGACCGAAGGGTACAGCCGTAAAGAACGGCGCAGCCGCCACCTTGCCCTGCCAGAACAGCGCTGCAGTATGCGCCATTTCAGCCGCTCCATTGGATACGGCATCAAACACTTCCAGCGCAGGCACCAGTTCACTGGCTGCAAACAGTTGCAGCTTCAACCGCCCCTCTGACATGACATCGATACGCTCTGCGAGGCGGCGAGCTGTGACACCGGGGCCCGGCATGTTTTTTGGCCAGGATGTGACAAACCGCCATTCAACCCGTCCCGCAGCAATTGCCGGCGTTGCAAGCGTTGCCGCAGAAACGGCACCGAGTGTTGAGGCTGATACAAATTGTCTGCGCGAGATAGTTTTGGATGTCGTCATTTCGAATCCTCCAGGATCTGACTGCTCCAGTATGCATAAAAATGATTGACCGGCCCTGGGCCCTGCCCAATGGTCAACTCATCCGCCCGAGCAATCGCTTCGGACAGATAGTGTTTGGCCTCTTGAATTGCTTCCGGCATACGCTTTCCCTTGGCAAGACCGGCAGCTATGGCAGCGGACAGTGTGCAGCCTGTGCCATGGGTGTTTTTGGTGTGCACTCTTTTGGCGGAATACCATTTTTTGAATTGATGGCTGAGATACAGATCATCAGCGGTGTCAGACTCAAAATGCCCACCCTTGAGCAGCACCGATTGAGCTCCGATCTTCAACAACCCTCTGGCCTGTGCTTCCATTTCGTATTTGTCTTTCGCAGGTTTCTCACCCAGCAGGACCGCGGCTTCATAAAGGTTGGGTGTGATGATGTCGGCGATCGGGATGAGCGCTTTTTTGAGGCCTGCAACGGCATTTCGGGACAGTAGAAGATTGCCTGATGTGGTGACCATCACAGGGTCCAGAACAATCTGCTTGGCGTCATGTCTGGCAAGGCCGGCCACGACAGTCTCGATCGTGGATGTCTGTGACAACATACCTATCTTGGTGGCTGCGACAGCAAGGTCGGAATAGACCGCATCCATTTGCGCCTCCACGAAATCGTTGGGGACATCATGAATTGCTGTTACGCCGAGTGTGTTTTGTGCTGTCAACGCGGTCAGCACACTAGCGCCATACACGCCCATTGCCGAAAAGGTCTTCAAATCCGCCTGAATTCCCGCTCCTCCGCCGGAATCAGAGCCCGCGATTGTCAACGCAATTGGTGTTGTCGGAACCGTCATGAAGATTGTGCCTCCTGAATGACCTTTTTGAACTTCATGGCTGACGCTTTCACATCCGCTTGCATGAAAATGGCAGAGATAAGCGCAACGCCATCTGCACCTGCACGGATCAAGTCAGAAGCACCCTTGTGGTCGATCCCGGCAATTGCGCCAACCGGAAATGGCGTGCTCATTCGCCCTCGACACAGTGCTGCCAATTCTGTCCAACCATCAATACCGATGCTGACGGGATTGTCCTTTGACTGGGTCTCAAACACCCCTCCAATGCAGACATAATCCAGGCCTTCACGCGGAAACTGCATGGCATCCTGCCGCGTCTTGATCGACAGGCCAATGGTGGCATCCGCCCCCAGTAACTGGCGTGCAGCGGCCATCGGCATGTCATCCTGACCGATGTGAACGCCATCGGCACCACAGGCCAGCGCAACGTCGACCCTGTCATTGATCAGGAACGGGACACGCCCGCGAATTGCGGTTTTGATAGACTTCGCACACGCTAACATTTCCCGTGTCGAGCTTTCCTTGTCGCGCAATTGCAGCAAGGTGCAACCACCGCTGATGGCTGCGTCCGCCAACTCATCCAATGCGCGGCCAAGGCAGCGCTTCGGGTCAAGAATACCATAGAGAGACAGATCAAGTTTGCTCATGATATGCGTCCCAGTTTCTCGATGTCAGAGGTTGCCAGATTATGAATTGTATCCAGAAAGGCCGGCACGAAACTGCCTGGACCATTTGCCTTGGCTGCGGCCACTTCGCCAGCCACTCCAAAACTCATCAAGGCAGCTGTAACGGCCAGAAACCTGTCTTCTTCGACCACCAGAAAGGCCGCTATCACGGCTCCCAGCGCGCAGCCGACTGCTGTGGTCTTCGCCATCAAAGGATGGCCGTTTTGCAATTTTGCGATGCTACCGCAAAACCGCACTGTGTCGATGCTTCCGGTTTCTGCCAGCACGACCTTGCGATCATCAGCCTCGATGCCCGAAATTTCATCTGAATTGCCGCGCATCGCCGAAGGTTCCAGCGCCAGAATTGTCTGCGCGAGTTTCTTTCTTGATGATGATTTGTGGGCAAATACAGGGTCCAGCACAAAGGGTCTGCCAAGGCCTTTTGCCGTCTCAGCTGCAATCAGCGCTGCCTGCCGCCGATCAGTATCCAATGTTCCCAGATTGATCAAAGTGGCGTCAGAACCCGAAACAAAAGCCCCGATTTCATCAGGTGCCACTGTCATGGACGGGTCAGCACCAAGCGCCAGAAGCACGTTGGCGGTGAATGTCTGAGCCACAGAATTGGTGATGCAATGAATACGCGGTTGCGTTATGCGCACCTTGTCCAGGAGCGCAGCCGCTTGTGTCTTCAGTTTGTCTGGAGATGTGCCTTTAGTGCGCATACCTCATTCCCTCCGCCAGCATGACCTGGATCAGGTTGTCAGGGTTGACCAACATGCCTCTCAGCCAATCACGCTTGTGTAATCGGCACCCCTATGAGTGAAGTCTTCGTGTATCATGTTTTTCCGATTTGGCAATGGCAAGGTGCGGCTAAGCGTCCTGCAAAGCATCCTGCAATGCCTGCCAAACGCGAAAGGGTGTGGCAGGCATGTCGAGATGCGTGATACCAGCACCGTGGCTGAGCGCATCAACCACTGCATTCATGACTGCCGGACAAGACCCGATTGACCCGGCCTCTCCTGCGCCCTTGATACCAAGCGCGTTGGTTTTCGATGGCACATTGCGGGTTTCAAAATTGAAATCCAAAACATCGTCGGCACGTGGCATGCAGTAGTCGAGAAAGCTGGCAGACAGGAGCTGACCGTCTTCATCATAAACCGTGTGCTCAAGAAGTGCCTGGCCAATGCCCTGCACCACCCCACCATGAACCTGACCGGCCAGAAGCATGGGATTCACGGTGACGCCAAAATCGTCAACGATGGTGTAATTGAGTAGCTTCGTGACGCCAGTCTGTGGATCAATTTCGAGTTCCACGGCATGGGTCCCGTTCGGATAGGTTGCCTCATTCTGCTTGAACTCTTCCAGCGCAAACAATTGCTCGGAGCTGTTTTTGGCGATATGGGCCAGACTGATTTGCCGGTCTGTCCCGACGATGCGCACAACGCCATCCTTCAACTCCAGATCCTGTGCAGACACCTCCAATTCGTCAGAGGCTTTGTCCTTGATAATTTTGGCCAAAGACTTTGCCGCCCATTCCACGGAGACAGCACCAAGTGGAATGGATCGGGACCCACCGGTCCCCTCACCCTTGCGCACTCTGTCAGTGTCACCCTGTACGACACTGATGCTGTCATAATCCAACCCAAGATGACCCGAGATGAACTGGGCATAGGCAGTCTGGTGCCCCTGACCGTTGGACTGGGTGCCGATCAGCAGAGTGACTGTGCCATCCTCATTCAGTTCGATGCGAGCTTCTTCCGATCCCGCAAAGGCGCAGGCTTCCACATAGGTGGCAAACCCGAAACCCCGGTATTTGCCATGTTCCGCGCTTTGCTGTCGGCGTGTCTCGAAGCCGGCAAAATCGGCATTTGCAAGCGCTGCATCCATCTGGCCGGCAAAATCGCCAGTGTCATAGGTGCGGTCGCCCGGCGTGCGGTACGGCATTTGTTCCGGTTTGACGAAGTTACGGCGCCTGATTTCTGCGGGTGCGAGCCCGGCTATACGCGCTGCCTCATTGACCAGACGCTCGATGTGATAGGCGGCTTCCGGACGGCCAGCCCCCCGATAGGCGTCAACCGGCACCGTATTGGTGTACACACACTTCACCGTGTAATCCATCACCGGAATATCGTAGCAGCCAGTGCCCATGGTGATGCCGAGATAGGGAATGAAGGGGGCATATTGCGACAGATAGGCTCCCATATTGGCGATGAGATCGACACGCAGTGCAAGGAAATGCCCTTCGGCATCCATTGCCAATTCAGCGGTCAGCACATTATCCCGGCCATGCGCATCCTGGAGAAAATGTTCAGAGCGATCGCACACCCATTTGACCGGTTTGCCCAACACTTCGCTTGCCTTGATCACCAGCGGATATTCTGGATAGACAAAAGCTTTGGGGCCAAAGCCACCACCGACATCGGGCGTAATGATGCGCATCCGTGACGGTTCGATTTTCAGAATATCATTGCACAGAAAATCCCGCATACTGTGTCCACCCTGGGTGCCAAGGGTCACAGTAAAACGACCGGTGCTGTCATCATATTCGGACAGACAGGCACGGGTTTCCATGTAGTTGCAAATCAGACGATTGTTGACGAGGTCCAGTTTTGCGATCTTGTCTGCTTTCGCAAATTCGGCATCGGTTTTCTGTTTGTCGCCACGATGAATGAGATTCGCCAGATTTGTGCCCAGTTCGGGCCAGACCAATGGTGCGTCTTCCTTCAAGGCATCTGCGGCCTCGACAATAATGTCGAGCGAGTCGTAATCCACATCCAGCAAATCGGCAGCGGCCTGGGCATTCTCGATGGTATCAGCAACGATGAAAGCCACGGGATCACCGACATGCCGCACAACGCCGGTGGCAAGCACGGTTCGCTTGGTTGCGACGGGCATCGAGCCATCGGGTTGGCGTTCAAGGCCATCACACGGGATCGGGCCCAATTCAGTGATATCCGCAGCAGTCCAGACCAGACTCACTCCGTCAGCGGCCTCAACGTCTTTTGCATTCTGAATATTGATTCTGGCATGTGCCATTGGCGACCGAATGACAAAGGCATGAAGACAGCTTTGTGGCGTAAAATCGCTGGTATAGGCGCCCTTTCCCTGGATCAGAGCAGCATCCTCCTTGCGCCGCACTGCAGCGCCCGTTCCAAATTTTGCCGGGGCCATTTGATTCATGCTATGTTCCAACTGAATTGAGTCTTATATATCGCGCCAAGTGCTTGGGGTTCAAACTCGATCCGGAGATTAAATTGAGTTCAGACCTTCACGTCATACCGGAAACATAAAACGCTTCCACCCTTCCTGTCTATTGTCACGCGATTCCCGCCACGGAAATGAATGATTATGTCCCAAAGGCTTCCCTTTGCCGCGCGCCTGTTGCGCCAACTGACCCGGATGGGTCGGCCATTCCTTACATGGTGGTTGTCAAAGCCGGGAAATGTCCGCGGTGCCTTGTGGATATTGCTGGCAGCTCTGTTCTTTTCGATTTGTGTTGTGTTCATCAAGGATGTCGGGCAGCGCATTCACATCACGCAAATACTTCTGGTACGCCAGTGCGTCATGTTCGTGACAATCCTGCCGGTTCTCCTGACGGCGTTTCCAACCATCCTGAAAACAGACCATTTTTCCATTCATATGGCGCGCGTGTTCCTGGCTTTGTTCGCCATGCTGACGGGGTTTTCAGCGGTTATTCATATTCCGCTGGCGCAAGCCACTGCCATCAGTTTTGCCAAGACGTTCTTCGTCACATTGTTCGCGATCATGATCTTGAAGGAAACCGTTGGCGTCAGGCGCTGGTCGGCCGCTCTTGTCGGGTTTGTCGGCATTCTGATCATGGTGCGCCCGGACGCAGACGGATTGAATGGCTGGGCATTGGCTGCGGTCTTCGGTGCCGCCGCTGCCGGTATGGTCATGATAATCCTGCGGTATCTGTCACGCTTCGAGCGTCCCATGACCATTATGAGCTTTCAGGTCATCTTTGTAGGGGTCTTGATGTTGCCGGCGGCGATCTATTTCTGGATTGAACCGACAGGTGAGGAATGGCTGCTGATGCTTGGCATTGGCATCACATCGTTTTTCGGACAGTGGTGCAACATCAGGGCATTCCGGGTCGGAGAAGCAACAGCCATCGCTTCACTCGACTACACAAGGCTCATTTACGCCACCCTGTTCGGCCTGATCTTTTTCAGCGAATGGCCAACCCTGGAAACGCTCATCGGAGCCTCCATCATCATCGGTGCGTCGCTTTATACAGTGCTGCGAGAGGCACAATTGGGGAAACAATTGGCCCGCTCAGCCGACGGGCGTGGCTACAACAATTAGGGTTTGATGCAAAACTGTCACGTGGCGAAAGCGTCGGGTGTTTCATGGTGGTATCTTGATGTTTTTTGGTAAGCATGGGCCAGCGCGAGAATTGAGATTTCATCGTGTGTGGATGAAATCGCCTGAAGTCCGACCGGCATTCCGTTGCTCGCAAACCCGACTGGAATGGATGCTGCGGGCTGCCCTGTCAGATTGAATGGATAGGTAAAAGTAGCCCAGGATACAATGTTCTTGTCTTCATATCCCGGAGGAAGATCGAGACCGACCTGAAAGGCTGTGACAGGTAAGGTCGGTGTCAGCAAGATGTCGTAGACTTCGAAAAATGACCGCATTTTCTCGCGGAATTCATAGCGTTCAAACACGCTTTGATAATAATCCTGCATATCCTGACCAAGCGCTTTTTTCAAAATCTCCAGGACTGGAGGGTCGAGCAATTCCGGTTTATTGTGAATAAAGTCCCGTAACTTTGTTCCGACACCGGCGTAGAATTCTGCAGTCCACATATCAATGGGATCACTCATCACTGAATCGACCAAATCCACTTTGAGACCCAGCCTTTCAATGTGTGTCACGGCCTGCTCGGTGATTTGCAGGACTTCCGGATCGACACGACCAAAGCCAAGCGTCGGACTCCAGGCAATGCGTAAGTTTCTGTAGGATTTCATCGCCCCCACGAAATCCGGCTGGGCACCTACCACTGTAAACGGGTCATGTCTGTCATAACCGGCAATAGTGCTCAAAACAGTGGCAGCATCTTCCGCATTGCGCGCCAAAGGCCCGACATGAGCCAGTGTTGGCGTTGCCGATGTTGGAAAAATCGCAACACGGCCGAAATTTGCCTTGATACCGAACAGGCCCGTCAGAGATGCCGGGATGCGCACCGAGCCACCGCCATCTGTCCCCAGAGCGTAAGGGACCAGACCTGCAGCAACCATCGCAGCTGCCCCGCAGCTGGACCCGCCCGGTGTTAAATCAGTGTTCCAAGGATTGCGGGTAATGCCAGTCAATTGGCTATCGCCCACGGCCTTGCATCCGAATTCACTTGTCGTTGACTTGCCCAAAATCACAGCACCGGCACTGCGCAAGCGGTCTACGGAGGGAGCATCTATCGTCTGAGAAGCATTGGAGGTAGCTTTGGACCCTGCCCGCATCGGCATACCCTTGACGGCAATCAGATCTTTCACCGATGTGGGTATACCGTCGAGTTCACTCAATTTGCCACCACCCATGATACGCGCTTCGCTGGCCTTTGCCTGCTCTTGCGCGAGATCAAAATCAACATGAGCGAACATGTTGAGTGATGGTTCAATCTCCTCATACCGTGCAAGAGTGCTCGCCAACAACTCTGTTGGCGAGAAATCCTTGCGCGCGAGCCCATTGCTCAGATCACGAATGGTTTTGAAAGCAAATTCGGATGCCACAATGAGCTCCTGTCTTTAGGGGGATAAACAGATATCGAGTGTTTAGTCGTCCAAAAGGGCGACAGCACGGACAGGAGAACCGGACCCGCCTTTGAACTTGATCGGCAGCCCGATAAATTCATATTCACCCTTGCCCAGAAGCTCTTCCAAATTCACGAGCCATTCGAAATGTGAAATTCCAAGATCTCGGCACATGCGGTGCTGCGCAAAAATATTGTCAGATGGTTTGTCTGTGGAAGGGCCCTCAACGCCGTGCATTTTTGATCCGCGGTCAAACAGCCACTGGGTTGCACCGGTGGTCAAACCAGGATTGCCCCAGACCAAAGCCTTTGAATCTCCAAGGTTTCGCTGATGAAAACCGGTACACAACAGAACAATATGGCCATCAACCTTGACACCGGCTTTTTCCTGGGCAGCTTCCATATCATCTTCGGTGATGTCCTCCAGATTGCCGATATGGCGCAAATCGAGACAGACTGATTTTCCCATGAACAGGTCAAGTGGCATTTCATCCACCGGTGCTCCCTTTGGATTGACGTGCAGAAAAGCGTCAACATGAGTGCCGACATGGTCGAGCATGCCAATATAATTGGTTTGGAATGTCATGGGATCACCCGGCACCCCCATCCCGAACGATGCAGTGGCTTCGTGACTTAGTGCCTTCAGATAAATCGGGCTCTGAAACAGCTTGTGCGCTGGCATATTGTCTTCAATCGTCAGGCTCAAATCTACGATACGTCTGGCCATGGGGGAAATCCTTTCAGTTGGCGTCGGTTACATGAGAGTGGGTAGGAAAGTTGCCAGTGCCGGAAAATTGGCAAGCAGGACAACCAGCAGGATCAAGATGATCCAGTAGGGTATTGAGCCCTTGAAAATCAGGCCCAGCGTGACGTCCGGGTCGGAGACACAAGCTTTCACGGTATAGACACACAACCCTAATGGGGGTGTCAGAAGCCCGGCCTCGATGGCCACGATACCGATGATTGCAAACGCAATCGGATCATAGCCCATAGTGATTGCCAGGGGCGCGAATATGGGAACCGTGAGAAGAATGATGGAAACAGAGTCGATGAACATGCCAAGGATGAACCAGACCAGAACCATGATGCTCAGGATCAGAAACGGGGAATTGCCAAGGCTTAACATCAGGTCCTGAATGAACCCGGTAATGCCGCCCAGCGCCAAGAGACGGGAATACATTTGGGCCGTGATCAACAGGAAGAGCAATGGTGCAGAAATCCTGCCTGTTTCCAGAACAGCCTCTCCCAATCCGCGCAAACTCACGCCTTTCAGAACTGCCAGAAGCAGCGCCATCAACACACCGACACCGGCAGCCTCGGTGGGTGTAAACGCACCGAACCAGATTCCACCAAGCACGATGACGATCAGGGCGCAGACACCCAGGCCACCCATTTTTTCCTTGCGCAAATCTTCCGGGTCTTCCAGATCAATGAGAGCATCGGATTCATCGGTATTGGTCTCACCAAAGGCCGCTGGCTTGAGAACGGCAAAACCAATAATGAAAATGAAGAACATGGCGGTCAGCACCAAACCCGGAATTATACCGGCGACGAACAGACGCCCAATCGATTGCTCCGAGATTACGCCCCAGACGATCAGGAGAACACTTGGCGGTATCAACATGCCAAGCGAGGCGCTGCCAGCAATGGATCCAAGGGCGGCGGCCTTGTCATAATTATGTTTGACCATTTGTGGATAAGCGATGCGGGAAAACGCTGCCGCCGATGCAATACTGACCCCGGTAACTGCACCAAATACCGCATTGCCAACTACAGTTGCCAGCGCCAGACGGCCTGGCAGGCGCTTCAACCCGCGATTGATGAGGTTATAAAGATCTTGCGCTGCTCCAGAACGCGCGATGAATTCGCCCATCAGCACAAACAGCGGAATTACGGCAAATATATAATCCCGAATAGCTTCATAGGTGGTGTTGGCCAAAAGCGATCCTGCAACATTGAAACTGCCGGTCAGATAGGCAAGTCCAAAGAAGCTGCACAGACCGAGAGCGATCACAACAGGCACGCTGCAAATGATCAGACCAATCAGAATAGCGATAATCGCAAGTGCGAATTCTGGGCTACCCATGAGTGGGATATCTCCTGTTGAATGACGAAACGGTGGTGATGAGTGAAGTCTGAGTTGCCTCAGATTTCGGCCCCGGACGCGCTGTGAAGCAACTGTCCTCTGGCGGCCCTGATGATCAAAATGGCGTAGTTTAAAACAGCCAGGATTGCGCAACTCACAATAATGACTTTGACCGGCCAGACCGGCACTTGAAACGAGGCGTGACCCTCGAATTCAAGTGTGCGTATCGCCTTCATCATCGGAGACCAGGATGCCCAGGCAATAAGACCAAAAAGGACCGCGCCCAACGCAGAAACAACCGTTTCAAGTATTGCTTTACCGCTTGTGCCCAAACGGTTGAGCAACAACTCCGATCGCAGCATACCGCCGATGCGAACCGCATAACTCAGCTGTAAAAATGCGATGATGACAATGCCGTTGGCAACAATTTCAGCAATACCGATGACAGGCTTGTTGAAGATGAAGCGCATGACCACATCGAAGGCGATCAGCACAGCAACGAAAAGCAACAGAGCAGCTGCTACATATTTGAGAAATTGATTTATCAAATCAATTCCATGATCAATTCTGTTCAACATGTTTCAGCTCTCTCTGTTGGATTTTCAACCGATTGTGACTACTTGACTTCGTAGCGGTAAGGCCACACATGGCCGAGCTTCTCGACCTCATCCATGTAGAAGTTCAATACTTCGGTACCTGGAAAATCACGCGAATTCAGTTCTTCGGCCATCCGGTTCGGGAAGTCTTTCAGAGCTGTTGCCCAATCCTTGCGAGCAGCGTCCGAAATTTCTGTAACTTCCACCTTCAGCCCACGCAATGTCTCAAGCCCTTCTGCATCATTTTTGGCACAAACCTCAGCAGTCACGTCAGACCATTCCGCACCCATTTCTTTCAGGATGTCCTGAACTTCTGGCGGCAGACGGTCCCAGCTTTGTTTGTTGATGGTGACAGCGTTTAGGTATTGCGCGCCAAAATCAGTCTTGGTGAAATAGGGGGCAACTTCGTTGAGCTTGAATTTGTGCCACCAGGCTGAGGCACTCAGATAGCCTTCATAAACACCAGACTGAATGGACTGATAGGCTTCATTGAGGTTGGAAGACACAGCGGTCGCACCAACAATCCAGTCGAGATTTGTTCCAGCACCGGCAATCTTGTGTCCTTCAAGATCAGCAAAATTCTCCCAGGCAAAATCCGTTCCCAAGCCGTAGTTTTCAAGACATGCGCCACCAAGATAGATCTGGTTGTGTTCACTCTCAAAAGATGTGTAAAGCTCGGGATATTGTTCGAAGGTTGCCCGTGCCGCCTGAGTGACCACTTTGGCGTCAGGTGAATTGAACGGCAGGAAAAGCGTGAATGTTTGCAGATAACCGTTGGATGGTTCAAAAATCATGGATATGAAACCAACATCGAGAATGCCGTCACGCGTTGCCTCAAGCACCTCGGTGACTTTCGCAACCTGACCAGCATGAAGTTCCTGAATGTTGATCGTATGATCCGTGCGCTCTTCCACCCGCTTTTTCAGTTCAGGTGCAAACCAATCATGGGCGCTTTCGGTATAGGCAAGAAGGCCGATTGGATGGCCAGATCCCATACGAATATTGATTTCTTCAGCATGTACCAGGCTGGTTGTGGAAAGCAGGGCTGCTGAAACAATAAGATTGTTCATGAATTTTGACATCGATATCTCTCTCAGATGTTAGATCGGCGTTTTGGCTACTCGATATACATTTGATTTATCGCTCGCGAACAAAGCACGATAAATCCTTCCGTAATCCAACGTTCCAGACGGGCATCTTTTTGACAATCGTGAAAATTTGTAACCCTAATATAAATAATTTTGATATCGTGAGTTCGGCAAATGCCATTTCATCGCTCAAATACGTGGTGTTTTTTGTTGTAACAGGAGGTGTTTTTGGAACTGCGAGATCTTCATTCCCTTATCGGAATTTCCGAAACAGGCAGTTTGTCCGGTGCGGCCAGAAAGCTAAATCTGACCCAACCCGCACTTAGCGCATCGCTCAAACGCCTCGAAGGAGAATTGGGTGTTCTTCTGGTTCGCCGCCATTCACGCGGCGCGCAACTGACAGAGGAAGGCAAATATGTTCTCCAGAAAGCATATGATATTGTGCGCGACGTTGCGGAAGTCACATCAGTGGTCGACAGTCTGTCTGAGGAACCGATCGGCCTGGTCCGCGTAGGCCTGCCAACCACCATAGCAGCAGGCCTTATTCCGGAGTTTTTCCCGTTACTGCGATCCCAATTTCCAAAAATTCGTCTCAACATTGTCGAGGCGATGAGCGGCAGGCTGGGAGAATTGTTGCAGTTGGGCGAACTTGACCTTGCTCTCATGTTTGACATTCAACCCATGTCAGGCCTGCGAAGCGAGCCTGTCTTGAGTGAAAAACTGTGTCTTTTTGTGCCGAAAGATCATCCTTTTGCCGATAAAAAGGGTGTCCGTCTGGATGAAATTACGCGGCTTAATCTGGTTCTACCCAGCCCCAGCAATTTCATTCGCAAACACATCAACGATGCTTGTGAATCTGAAGGCTTGTCCTTGAATGTTGTGGCCGATATTGACTCGTTTTCCGGTCTTGTGAGCCTTGTCAAAGGCGGACACTGCACGATTCTACCAACATATCTGGCACTTCAGCACGCAAATGAATCCCGGATTGTCGCTCTGGATTTTATTCGGCCTGAGCTCGAATGGACTGTGCACCTTGCCTCACGCCACGACGCAACTCGCCCACGCGCCAGCTTGGTGACGGGTCAATTGCTTATGGAAGTGTGCAGAAACCTGGTTCGCGAGGGCACATGGCCCGGAGAAATTGTCAACAGGGCCTAGAGAGCGCCCGCCTGTAAATGAAAACATCCAGGATTTGTCTATGCAGTGTCGCGCAACTAGTTCGAATACTCTGGAAGATAGGCCGTTTCATCATAGCCGCCAAGCTCGCCGATGGTCGCCAGCACCACATAAGCTGCATATGAGTGGTCATATTCTGCGAAAGCCAGATCGATCTCCGCGTCTACAACTCTTTCACGGGCATCCAGCAAATCTGAAACATCTTTCACGCCAGCATCATATTCCTTGCGGATGCCGAATTCAGCGTCCAGAGCCGCCTTTTTGCGGGCCTGCAAGGATACGATCTGATCTTTTGCCGTGAGATAGTCTCCCCACGCAATATCGGCGGCATACTGAACCCCTATAGCTGCATCCTGCGCCTCGTATTCGCGCTGTCGACTGAGCGCTCTGCTTTTTCGAACGCCCGCATAAGTCTGCGGGGCAAACAGCGGGATCGAAACGGAGACACCAATGTAGCCTGTCTCTTCCCGGTCAGCCCCGTCTACCTGATCATGGCTCCAATCATAGCTGGCAGTCAGATCGACACTTGGAAGCGCTTCACCAAACTTTGCCTTGGCTGCATGGCGCGCGGCGGCAGACCGTGCCACAGCGACTTTCACCTTAGGATTTTCGCGCGCCGCACGGTCACGCACTTCAGCTGCGGATCGGGGCAGCAAATGATGCAAGGAACCAGGCGCCATCAAGGCACTTGCAGAGCCACCGCTCAGCTTCTCATAAGTCAGTTCACTATTTCGCAAACGACCCTGTGCCTTGCGCGCCTCCGAACGGGTCAGTTCAAGCTGAATGCGGGCCAGCGCAATATCAGTGCGTGTCCCTTCTCCCAGTCGGAAACGGACTTCCTGGCTGCTCCGAATGGCCGTAAGGTTTCTGGTGTTTTCGTTGCGCAATGATAAAATCTGACGGTCACGAATGACACTGAGATAGGCATCCACAGCTTCCAGAGATATCTCCTGCTCCTTGTCAAACCGTTCAAGGCTGACTGCTTTGGCTTCAAACCTGGCAGACTTCAAGCCATGCACATGCTGGCCGCCACGAAACAGGGGCAGAGTGGCGGAAACGCCATAGGAATAGGTTTTTGCAGATCGGTCGGTCGTCGTGCCACCGCTCTCGACATGGGAACTGTTGTGACCATATGAGAATTTGGCTCCCAACGTTGGGAGGAATGCTGCCCTTGCTTCATCAATAGCGGCGGCTGCGCCCTCTTCCCGCGCTTCGTAGGCGGATAGCGCGGCGCTGTTTCCAAGCGCTTGAGGGATCAGGCCTGGCAGGTCCTGCGCAAGACCGGACCCTGCCGCAGATAGCAAGCAAATGGCCGATGTGCCACACAACATAAAGACTCGGTGTGACCACCCGCGTTTGATGCGTAATTTGTGCGACATAAAATCCTACGATACAACTTTTGAACCTGTCGCATCATCATCGATTTATGTTTAATTTTCATTTAAGATTCTGAGAATGCAACCTCTAGTGACCTATAAACCGGGCGCAGGAAATACCGTAGCATCGTGCGTTTTTCGGTTTGGATTCTTGCCTGGAGTTCCATACCCGGACGCAATCTGGAGAGATCAGCAATTCGCTTGCCTTCAACGCTTTCAAGAGCCACATCGACCTCATAGTAGACATTGCCCTGCTCATCTGAAGCTGTGGTCGGGGATATTTTTGAAACAATCCCCTGAACTTCGCCAAAGACATCCGCGTTGAATGCGGTCAAAGTCACGATAGCCCTGTCGTCCATAGCAACAGTGCCGACATCTTTTGGCTGGAGGCGCACAGATGCGTAAAGAGGGCTTCCTTCGGGAACTATTTCTCCGATGGGTTCTCCAGCGCGCACCACTTCGCCAGGCGCCTTGGGTACCAAACTCTGAATCCAGCCATCAAAGGGCGCGCGGATGGCAAGTCGTTTATTTCGGTCACGCTGGTCACGCGACTGTTCCTGGAGATCCTGCAATTCAGCTGTGATCTGACTGAGTTCTGCAGACCATTTGGCCTTGTTTTCAGCGGTCAGTTGGCCAAGACTCGCCTTGGCTTCAACAAGCGCTTTCGATGCTGTTTCTGTTTGCCCATTCGTTTGAGCAATCTGGCCCTCTGTCTTTGCCAGTTCGGATTCGGCCTGAAGCAAAGACTGACGCGAGGCGTATCCTTCTGCAGCGAGGTTTCTGCGCATTTCAACCAAGGCAACATGATTTGCCCGTTCCTGCTGAAGGCTCTCCAATTGGTTATCGGCAGCGCTTAGCTCGGCCTCCCGTTGCGCAATTCTTGCCAACAGAACATCTCGGTTCTTGCGGGCTGCTCTGCGCTCCTGAAAAAAGGAAATTTCCTGGCGTGTCAATAATTGAGGGTCAGCATCAGGAAAGACCGGTTCCGTGCCGTCAACCAGAGCCTGAAGGCGTGCAATGTTGAGCTCAGCATCTGAAATCCGCACGTCCAATTGTCCCTGCTTGCGTTCATTCTGGAACTCCCGCAACTGAACAATGATGTCCCCCTTTTTCACCCTGGCCCCGGGTCCAGCGTATAATTGTTCCACAACGCCACCTTCTTGATGTTGAAGGACGGATGGCGGCTGTGCAGACGCAATGTTACCGGTGGTAATGGCAACTTCGTTGATGGGTGAGACAGCGGCAAGCAGAATAAGAGCGACGACGAAAAGCGACAATGCGACAGCAATGCCACGGAACATGCCATTCCAGCGCTCGCCTTCGATTTCCAACGGTGATGTCAGTCTCTTGGGATCTGCTGCCCAACTTTTTCCACGATTAAGCATCACATTTTCCTATAAGATTTTGATTTCGTTGAATTTTGGTCATGCAATCGCCTTCAGCACAGCTTCGGGATCACCGTCTGCGACGACGGTTCCGTTCTTGAGGTGAACAACACGATCACAGGCGCGCATCAGTCCAGGCCGACTGGAGATCAAGATGACTGTCGCTCTGCCGCGCAAATGGTTCATTGTTCTGATCAGTCTTGCATCGCCTTCCCAATCGAGATAGGCGCCAGGATCATCCAGCACATACAGGCAACTGCGTTTGAGATAGGCGCGCGCCATGGACAATTCCATCCGCAGCCCATCGCTCAGGTAAGCGCCGCCGTCGCGGATAATCGTATCAAGACCCCTGGGAAATTCAGGCCCGTTTATATCTATTCCAGCTTCCATCAGAGCAACGTGCAATTGCTCTTCACTGACATCGGGCATCGCAAGCGTCAAATTCTGCTTCAAGGTTCCGTAGAACAGATGAGGCGTCTGGGGAACATAGCCAATGTCTGTGCGAACTTCAGAGCTATCCAACTGGCGAAGGTTCAATCCGTCCAACAAGATCACGCCGGCTTGAGGTTGATAAAATCCAGCCAATAGCTTCGTCAGCGTTGTCTTTCCTGACCCGGTGTTCCCCGAAATACATACAATCTCACCAGCCTTGATTTTCAAGGTGAAGTTTCTGATTGCGGGTTCTGCAGACCCCGGATAACGAAAATTGACGCCCTGAAATGTGAGTGCGCCTGACAAGGGCGCATGCAAACGGTTTCTGACCGCTATTTTGCGCTCTATCGGAAGGCGCATGAGTGCATTGATCTGGTAGACGGTTTCACGAAACTGAGAAATCCTGTTGAGTGACAGGAACACGGTCTGGATTGGTGACAAGATGCGCCAAACAACCATCATGATCGCAATCAACGCACCGATTGACAAATCGCCTGCAATTACCTGTAAAGCGCCCAATCCCAAGGTTGCCACCCCGGCAATAGAAACCAGGCTTTGCGACAGCGTATGCATGGTGCCGTCAAAGAAGCGAGCGTTGAAGCGCAAAACTGTGTCATTACTGACAAAGCTGGTGAAACGATTGTGCCATATCGGCTCAGCCTGCAGTTGCCGAATTGTGGATATTTTGTCCAAAGTTTCGTCAATGTAGCTGCTGGCACGGGAACTGGCACGCCCACCTTCCGCCACGTTGTTTCGAGTTTTTGCCACTGAAAAAATGGCAATAGAAACAAACACCAGAGCAAGCGCGACGGGGACGAAGCCAAGCGGCCCGCCAAGCCAGAAGACGATGCCAAGGAAAATCAGTGTAAACGGCAAATCCAGCAAAGCCGACACAATATGTCCGGTAAAGAATGCGCGAATTGTCTCGAATTGCCGGAATCGCGTCAACTGTGAAGACACGCTTGAGTTCTCCAGCATGGGGATTGGAAGGCCAAGCACCTGCTTAAGTGCCTGATTACTCAAGATATTGTGGAACCGGGCACCAACATAAGCGATCAGATTGCTCCGCCTGAAGCGTAGAAACATCTCAAAACCGACAATCAAGACAATAACACCCAGGAAGGTGAACAACGTTTCGATTGCTTTGGCGCCGACGACTCTGTCATAGACCGACATCACATAAAGCGGCGTTGCCAATGACAGGATGTTCGCAACCAGAGTCAAGGCAAACACGCCCATGATCGGTTTCAAAAATTCATAGAGAGAACGCCGGAACCAATTGTCAGATGCGGCTGATTTGGTGTTGCCACTCTTCACCGGTTCAACAAGACACACCTCAATGGGCGCGCCTCGTGCATTGATCATGCGCTCCTTGTTGTTGGAGCTATCATAGATTTTCAGCTTGCCGCCGTCGATAAACTCAAGAACAACGGCGGGTGCGCCGTCAATGATGGCGATGCAAGGCAAAGTATAGGGATCAAGCTTGTCGAGCTTTATTCGATGCCGCGCAGTGTCGAAGTCCAGCCGTGACAAGACGGCGCGCATCTCGTCCAAATCCGCGATCGCAAGCAGATGGGGGCTTGCTTCAATGATGCGTCGTTCTGTACCTGGCCAGTTTCGTGCTTCCAAAAGCTTTTTCAGGCAGCATTCCCACACATCGTCCTGCTGGTTGAACACCTCGGCGCTGGGATGGGGGTTGGAATCAAAACTGTCAGCCAAGGACTTCAAATTCTTGTGAACCGCATTGGGCTCAGCCTCGGTCCCGGTTGACCCTGCTGCGATCATCTTGTCGGTTTCCTGCGTACTCATGCCACTGACCCAACCTGCTTCGGTGCAATTACTCCTGAATCATCGGCGGGAACCAAGCGCCCATCGAGTACCTTCAATCTGATATCTACCAGACGCAGATAGGACGGTCGGTTGGTGGCCATGACGATCGTCATGGTGCCTTTCAGGCTTTTCAGACCCGCCAACACGTCACGGTCGGCATCGTTGTCAAGAAACGCCTGAGGTTCATCAAGAATGAGAAGACCGGGTCTCTGAGCCAGAGCTCTTGCAAGGATTAGTCGTTGGATAAAGCCACTTGCAAGTGCTGTGTTGGCAGAATTACCAACGACCGTATCAAAGCCCAGCGGAAGTGCATCGATCGATTTTCGCAATCCGATCAGATCCACTGCCCAGCGCGCGTTTTCGACAGAGGCGCCATCTCCGAACAGCGTGAGATTGTCCAGAATTGTTCCGGTGAAAAGGCCCTGACCTGCGCTTGCAAACGCAATCCGGTTTGTCTCGCGGGTCGCTTCTACAATGGGTTCTCCATTGGCGAGAAGCGTTCCGCGCATTGGCGGTATATCACCACCCAAAACCCGCATCAGCGTAGATTTACCCTCCCCGTCAGGGCCTTCGACACCCATGAAATCGCCGGGTTTCAGATCAAAATTTATCGCTTCGATCAACGGTCGGCCACCACGTTCAATGGCAACATCCTGAGCGTGAACTGCAATTGGATCTACGTTATGAATGACAGGAGAACCACGTTCCAATTTCCTGGTTTTCGGACCATCAGCACTTGAGAACAATTCTTCGATATCCTGGTGCGCAATTGCCGTTCGTTGCAGCTCATTCCAAATGCCAGCCACACGGACCACGGGTTGAATTGTGCGTCCTGCGAGCATAGTGCAGGCGGCCAGAGTGCCGACCGACAGATCGCTGGTGGCGGCAAGCCAACCACCAGTTGTCACCATGGCAATGATAGTGGTGTTTCCGAAAAGCCCCATTAGAGTCTGACTGCGCGCAGCCACTTCTATGGATTGAAAATCTGTTACGCAGCCACCTCTTTGCAAGCGCTCAAATCGTCGCAGCATCTGCGACTCCATTGATGAGCCCTTGATCGTATGAATGCCGACCAGCAGTTCTGCGATGAAATCATAGATTTTTGTATCCTGGCTTTTTCGCTCTTCCAGAACGCGGCGATAGCGGCCAGACAGCAACAGAATAACAACCGAAAATACGGCGATCACCGCGATGGGGACAATTGCCAACCAGCCTCCGATAAGTGCCATTACGGTCAGGAATAACACAACATAAGGGAGATCTATCAGCGCCAATCTGGACTGACTGCCCATGAAATCTGCATAGCGCGAAACTGCTTTCAAACGCTCAGCCTGACGAACCGGCGGAACAGAATTCAACGATGAATAGTCAGCTGTCAGAATTTTGTTCAGAGCTAATAATGTTGTCTGCAATTCAAACTTTGCAGCCGACCAACCCAATACATATGCCCTGCAGACCCGTAGCGCGGCTTCAACAACGGCAAACCCAATCAGCATCACGACAAGCATGGAGAGCGATTCATAGGCAGCGTTCGGCACAATGCGATCGTAAACAATCAGGATGGAGAGAGGCATCAGAAGGCTGAGAATATTGATCACACTCGACATGAGCACGACCGATGTGCCGATTCGGAGATACCGTCCGGTTACCAATCCGAACCGTTCAAACCGGTTTGACCAAAGAATTGAAGCTGTCTTGGGTTTTTGTTTAGCCAACGCCATACTTGTCGCTCTACTCACTACACTCTGCGCCACAGCCCCACAGACATTATGTGGGTAGTTGACATCGCAACCCTAGGTGTTTGGCCTTAAGGAAAGGTGAAAAGCTTCAGGGTGTTGAAAAGGAATTGGTTACCAAGTTGATAGTAATTCGATGATGCAGATCCGATAATTCGGATTCTAGCGAGGCCGTTAACGCCCTCTTATCGCTGATTGGTCTCTATGCTTTAGACAAACCGCGCATTCCGTATGGAATTTGGAGATTATCATGGCCAAGCAAGTGACAAAATCACTTAATCAAGCTGCTAACGAAAAAGCCGGGCAAACAAACGCCGACGGGCAGAGTTCCAATCGGTTGACCGATGATGCACATGATTTTTTCCTGAAAGACAGCTCTGTTGATTTCGGTAATGAAAATCTGGCCAATGGGCATGAAGTATTTCTCGCTGAGGGTGTGGCTGGCATTGATGCCCTGTTTACGCCCCAACCATTCGATGAGCAGGTCCTGGCAGGAATACAGGATTCCGGCACCACACCTGATGATACAGGCGGCGTTGCTCCAGATTTCGCATCGTCCGCTCCCCGAAATGGGGATGCGGGTGAAATAGCTGCAGGTGAAGCCGCAGGACCTTCATCTGACCGCTCGTTTACTCGGACAACAGCCGAATCCTACGTAGCGGATGGTGCTAATGCCAACACGCCTGGACCCACCCAGCTTTCTGCAGGCCCCTCTGACGGAGGCACTGGCACCACCAGCGGTTCTGAAGAAAATAGCGCTCCCATCGAACTGGGCCTGTTCGGAACCGAAGTGGATGAGGATACTCCGAGGCTCATTACACAAGAAATGCTGCTGGAGAATTTTGATGATCCCGATGGTGATACTCTGACAGCAGCGGACGTGACAGTCAGCGGCGGCAAAATCGAAGACAACGGCGATGGAACATGGACCTTCATGCCGGATCAGGATTTCAATGGAGACATAGAAATCACGTTCACAGTGACCGATGGAGAGGAGACAGTTCCTGGCAGTGGCATTGTCAGAGTTACTCCTGTCAATGATGGACCTGTTGCAGGCGATGTAGACCTCGGTGCAACTCCTGAAGACACAAGCTTCATCATTACCGAAGCCGATCTGCTGGCCAATGCATCCGATATTGATGGCGATGATTTGTCTGTCACAGATGTCAGCGTTGACGCGGAATTTGGCTCCCTCACCGATAATGGCGATGGCACTTGGACCTTTGCACCAACAACTGACCTCAATGCCGACGATGTCCCGTTTGCCTTTACCGTTTCTGATGGCACCACCACAGATAATGCCACTGCGATCCTCGACATCACCGGCACAAATGACGGACCGGTCGCAGGCGATGTAGACCTCGGTGCAACCCCGGAAGACACAAGCTTCATCATTACAGAGGCTGACCTGCTGGCCAATGCATCCGATATTGATGGCGATGATCTGTCGGTCACAGATGTCAGCGTGGATGCGGAATTTGGTTCCCTCACCGAGAATGGCGATGGCACATGGACCTTTGCACCAACAACAGACCTCAATGCAGTAGATGTTCCGTTTGCGTTCACCGTCTCTGATGGCACCACAACGGACGATGCCACTGCGATCCTGGACATCACGGGCGTCAATGACGGACCGGTGGCCGGCGATGTAGACCTCGGTGCAACTCCGGAAGACACAAGCTTCATCATTACCGAAGCTGATCTTCTGGCCAATGCCTCAGACATTGATGGCGATGATTTGTCTGTCACAGCTGTATCTGTTGACGCGGAATTCGGCACCCTCACCGACAATGGTGATGGCACATGGACCTTTGCACCAACAACTGACCTCAATGCTGACGATGTGCCGTTTGCCTTTACCGTCTCTGATGGCACCACCACAGATGATGCGACAGCAATCCTCGACATCACCGGCGTCAATGACGGACCGGTTGCTGGCAATGTCGATCTGGGCGCAACTCCGGAAGACACACGCTTCATCATTACCGAAGCTGACCTGCTGGCCAATGCATCCGACATTGATGGTGATGATCTGTCAGTCACAGACGTATCTGTCTCTGAAGAGTTCGGTTCCCTCACCGATAACGGTGACGGCACATGGACCTTTGCACCAACAACAGACCTCAATGCAGTAGATGTTCCGTTTGCCTTTACCGTCTCTGATGGCACCACAACCGATGATGCCACGGCGATCCTCGATATCACGGGCGTCAATGACGGACCGGTGGCCGGCGATGTAGACCTCGGTGCAACTCCGGAAGACACAAGCTTCATCATTACCGAAGCTGATCTTCTGGCCAATGCCTCAGACATTGATGGCGATGATTTGTCTGTCACAGCTGTATCTGTTGACGCGGAATTCGGCACCCTCACCGACAATGGTGATGGCACATGGACCTTTGCACCAACAACTGACCTCAATGCTGACGATGTGCCGTTTGCCTTTACCGTCTCTGATGGCACCACCACAGATGATGCGACAGCAATCCTCGACATCACCGGCGTCAATGACGGACCGGTTGCTGGCAATGTCGATCTGGGCGCAACTCCGGAAGACACACGCTTCATCATTACCGAAGCTGACCTGCTGGCCAATGCATCCGACATTGATGGTGATGATCTGTCAGTCACAGACGTATCTGTCTCTGAAGAGTTCGGTTCCCTCACCGATAACGGTGACGGCACATGGACCTTTGCACCAACAACTGACCTCAATGCTGACGATGTGCCGTTTGCCTTTACCGTCTCTGATGGCACCACCACAGATGATGCAACGGCGATCCTCGATATTACCGGCATCAATGACGGACCGGTTGCGGGCGATGTGGATCTGGGTGCAACTCCCGAAGACACCAGCTTCATCATCACCGAAGCGGACCTGCTGGCGAACGCCTCCGACATTGATGGTGATGATCTGTCTGTCACAGACGTATCTGTCTCTGAAGAGTTCGGCACCCTCACCGACAATGGTGATGGCACATGGACCTTTGCACCAACTGCGGACTTGAACGCAGTGGATGTGCCATTTGCCTTTACCGTCTCCGATGGAACGACCACGGACGGTGCGACAGCCATTCTGGATATCACCGGAGTTAATGACGGACCGGTCGCAGGCGATGTAGACCTGGGTGCAACTCCGGAAGACACAAGATTTATCATTACCGAAGCTGATCTTCTGGCCAATGCCTCAGACATTGATGGCGATGATTTGTCTGTCACAGCTGTATCTGTTGACGCCGAGTTCGGCTCCCTCATCGATAATGGCGACGGTACCTGGACCTTTGCACCAACCACTGACCTCAATGCAGTTGATGTCCCGTTTGCCTTTACCGTCTCCGATGGAACGACCACGGATGATGCAACGGCGATCCTCGATATTACCGGCGTCAATGACGGACCAGTTGCAGGTGATGTAGACCTCGGTGCAACTCCTGAAGACACAAGCTTCATCATTACAGAGGCCGATCTGCTGGCCAATGCATCCGACATTGATGGCGATGATCTGTCAGTCACAGATGTCAGTGTCGCGGCTGAGTTCGGCACCCTCACCGATAATGGTGACGGCACATGGACCTTTGCACCAACAACAGACCTCAATGCCGTGGATGTGCCGTTTGCGTTCACCGTCTCTGATGGCACCACAACGGACGATGCCACTGCGATCCTGGACATCACGGGCGTCAATGACGGACCGGTGGCCGGCGATGTAGACCTCGGTGCAACTCCGGAAGACACAAGCTTCATCATTACCGAAGCTGATCTTCTGGCCAATGCCTCAGACATTGATGGCGATGATTTGTCTGTCACAGCTGTATCTGTTGACGCGGAATTCGGCACCCTCACCGATAATGGTGACGGCACATGGACCTTTGCACCAACAACTGACCTCAATGCTGACGATGTGCCGTTTGCCTTTACCGTCTCTGATGGCACCACCACAGATGATGCAACGGCGATCCTCGATATTACCGGCATCAATGACGGACCGGTTGCGGGCGATGTGGATCTGGGTGCAACTCCCGAAGACACCAGCTTCATCATCACCGAAGCGGACCTGCTGGCGAACGCCTCCGACATTGATGGTGATGATCTGTCTGTCACAGACGTATCTGTCTCTGAAGAGTTCGGCACCCTCACCGACAATGGTGATGGCACATGGACCTTTGCACCAACTGCGGACTTGAACGCAGTGGATGTGCCATTTGCCTTTACCGTCTCCGATGGAACGACCACGGACGGTGCGACAGCCATTCTGGATATCACCGGAGTTAATGACGGACCGGTCGCAGGCGATGTAGACCTGGGTGCAACTCCGGAAGACACAAGATTTATCATTACCGAAGCTGATCTTCTGGCCAATGCCTCAGACATTGATGGCGATGATTTGTCTGTCACAGCTGTATCTGTTGACGCCGAGTTCGGCTCCCTCATCGATAATGGCGACGGTACCTGGACCTTTGCACCAACCACTGACCTCAATGCAGTTGATGTCCCGTTTGCCTTTACCGTCTCCGATGGAACGACCACGGATGATGCAACGGCGATCCTCGATATTACCGGCGTCAATGACGGACCAGTTGCAGGTGATGTAGACCTCGGTGCAACTCCTGAAGACACAAGCTTCATCATTACAGAGGCCGATCTGCTGGCCAATGCATCCGACATTGATGGCGATGATCTGTCAGTCACAGATGTCAGTGTCGCGGCTGAGTTCGGCACCCTCACCGATAATGGTGACGGCACATGGACCTTTGCACCAACAACAGACCTCAATGCCGTGGATGTGCCGTTTGCGTTCACCGTCTCTGATGGCACCACAACGGACGATGCCACTGCGATCCTGGACATCACGGGCGTCAATGACGGACCGGTGGCCGGCGATGTAGACCTCGGTGCAACTCCGGAAGACACAAGCTTCATCATTACCGAAGCTGATCTTCTGGCCAATGCCTCAGACATTGATGGCGATGATTTGTCTGTCACAGCTGTATCTGTTGACGCGGAATTCGGCACCCTCACCGATAATGGTGACGGCACATGGACCTTTGCACCAACAACTGACCTCAATGCTGACGATGTGCCGTTTGCCTTTACCGTCTCTGATGGCACCACCACAGATGATGCGACAGCAATCCTCGACATCACCGGCGTCAATGACGGACCGGTTGCTGGCAATGTCGATCTGGGCGCAACTCCGGAAGACACACGCTTCATCATTACCGAAGCTGACCTGCTGGCCAATGCATCCGACATTGATGGTGATGATCTGTCAGTCACAGACGTATCTGTCTCTGAAGAGTTCGGCTCCCTCATCGATAATGGCGACGGTACCTGGACCTTTGCACCAACCACTGACCTCAATGCAGTTGATGTCCCGTTTGCCTTTACCGTCTCCGATGGAACGACCACGGATGATGCAACGGCGATCCTCGATATTACCGGCGTCAATGACGGACCAGTTGCAGGTGATGTAGACCTCGGTGCAACTCCTGAAGACACACGCTTCATCATTACAGAGGCTGACCTGCTGGCCAATGCATCCGATATTGATGGCGATGATTTGTCTGTCACAGATGTCAGCGTTGACGCGGAATTTGGCTCCCTCACCGATAATGGCGATGGCACTTGGACCTTTGCACCAACAACTGACCTCAATGCCGACGATGTCCCGTTTGCCTTTACCGTTTCTGATGGAACAACCACAGATGACGCAACAGCCATTCTCGACATTACCGGCACAAATGACGGACCGGTCGCAGGCGATGTAGACCTCGGTGCAACCCCGGAAGACACAAGCTTCATCATTACCGAAGCTGACCTGCTGGCCAATGCATCCGATATTGATGGCGATGATTTGTCTGTCACAGATGTCAGCGTTGACGCTGAGTTCGGCACCCTCACCGATAATGGCGATGGCACTTGGACCTTTGCACCAACAACTGATCTCAATGCAGTGGATGTTCCATTCGCGTTTACCGTCTCTGATGGCACCACCACAGATGATGCAACGGCCATCCTCGACATCACCGGCGTCAATGACGGACCGGTTGCGGGCGATGTAGACCTGGGCGCAACTCCGGAAGACACAAGCTTCATCATTACCGAAGCCGATCTGCTGGCCAATGCATCCGACATTGATGGTGATGATCTGTCAGTCACAGATGTCAGTGTCGCGGCCGAGTTCGGCGCCCTCACCGACAATGGCGATGGCACATGGACCTTTGCACCAACAACTGACCTCAATGCTGACGATGTGCCGTTTGCGTTTACCGTCTCTGATGGAACAACAACGGACGATGCCACAGCGATCCTCGACATCACCGGCACAAATGACGGACCGGTTGCGGGCGATGTAGACCTCGGTGCAACTCCGGAAGACACAAGCTTCATCATTACCGAAGCCGATCTGCTGGCCAATGCATCCGACATTGATGGTGATGATCTGTCAGTCACAGCGGTCAGCGTCGATGCTGAGTTCGGCACTCTCACCGATAACGGTGACGGCACCTGGACCTTTGCACCAACTGCTGACCTCAATGCTGACGATGTGCCGTTTGCGTTTACCGTCTCTGATGGAACAACAACGGACGATGCCACAGCGATCCTGGATATCACGGGCGTTAATGACGGACCGGTCGCAGGCGATGTGGATCTGGGTGCAACTCCCGAAGACACCAGCTTCATCATCACCGAAGCGGACCTGCTGGCAAATGCATCCGATATTGATGGCGATGATCTGTCAGTCACAGATGTCAGCGTGGACGAAGCGTATGGTTCCCTCACCGATAACGGTGACGGTACCTGGACCTTTGCACCAACAACTGATCTCAATGCAGTGGATGTGCCGTTTGCGTTCACCGTCTCTGATGGCACCACCACAGATGATGCAACGGCCATCCTCGACATCACCGGCACAAATGACGGACCGGTTGCGGGCGATGTAGACCTCGGTGCAACTCCGGAAGACACAAGCTTCATCATTACCGAAGCTGATCTTCTGGCCAATGCCTCAGACATTGATGGCGATGATTTGTCTGTCACAGATGTCAGCGTTGACGCGGAATTCGGCACCCTCACCGACAATGGTGACGGCACATGGACCTTTGCACCAACAACTGACCTCAATGCTGACGATGTGCCATTTGCGTTTACCGTCTCTGATGGCACCACCACAGATGATGCAACGGCCATTCTCGATATCACGGGCGTTAATGACGGTCCGGTGGCCGGCGATGTAGACCTTGGTGCAACACCGGAAGACACAAGCTTCATCATTACCGAAGCTGATCTTCTGGCCAATGCCTCTGACATTGATGGCGATGATTTGTCTGTCACAGCGGTCAGCGTGGATGCAGAGTTTGGCACCCTCACCGATAATGGCGATGGCACCTGGACCTTTGCACCAACAACTGATCTCAATGCAGTGGATGTCCCGTTTGCGTTCACCGTCTCTGATGGAACAACATCCGAAGATGCCACTGCGATCCTGGATATCACCGGCGTCAATGACGGACCGGTTGCGGGCGATGTAGACTTGGGTGCGACTCCGGAAGACACACGCTTCATCATCACCGAAGCCGATCTGCTGGCCAATGCATCCGACATTGATGGCGATGATTTGTCTGTCACAGATGTCAGCGTTGACGCGGAATTTGGTTCCCTCACCGATAATGGCGATGGCACTTGGACCTTTGCGCCAACAACTGATCTCAATGCTGACGATGTGCCGTTTGCCTTTACCGTCTCCGATGGAACGACCACGGACGGTGCGACAGCCATTCTGGATATCACCGGAGTTAATGACGGACCGGTTGCGGGCGATGTGGATCTGGGTGCAACTCCCGAAGACACACGCTTCATCATTACAGAGGCCGATCTGTTGGCAAACGCTTCTGACATTGATGGCGATGATCTGTCAGTCACAGATGTCAGCGTTGACGCTGAGTTCGGCACCCTCACCGATAATGGCGACGGTACCTGGACCTTTGCACCAACAACTGACCTCAATGCCGACGATGTTCCATTCGCGTTTACCGTCTCTGATGGAACAACAACGGACGATGCGACAGCAATCCTCGATATTACCGGCGTCAATGACGGACCGGTAGCCGGCGATGTAGACCTGGGTGCAACTCCCGAAGACACCAGTTTCATCATCACTGAAGCGGATCTGCTGGCCAATGCCTCAGACATTGATGGCGATGATCTGTCTGTCACAGACGTATCTGTCTCTGAAGAGTTCGGCACTCTCACCGATAATGGCGATGGCACATGGAGCTTTGCACCAACAACCGATCTCAATGCAGTGGATGTGCCATTCGCGTTCACCGTCTCTGATGGCACCACCACAGATGATGCCACTGCGATCCTGGATATCACTGGCGTCAATGACGGACCGGTAGCCGGCGATGTAGATCTGGGCGCAACGCCGGAAGACACAGGCTTCATCATTACTGAAGCTGATCTGCTGGCCAATGCATCCGACATTGATGGTGATGATCTGTCTGTCACAGATGTATCTGTCTCTGAAGAGTTCGGTTCCCTCACCGATAACGGTGATGGCACATGGACCTTTGCACCAACAACTGACCTCAATGCTGACGATGTGCCGTTTGCCTTTACCGTCTCCGATGGAACGACCACGGACGGTGCGACAGCCATTCTGGATATCACCGGAGTTAATGACGGACCGGTTGCGGGCGATGTGGATCTGGGTGCAACTCCCGAAGACACACGCTTCATCATTACAGAGGCCGATCTGTTGGCAAACGCTTCTGACATTGATGGCGACGATCTGTCAGTCACAGACGTATCTGTCTCTGAAGAGTTCGGTTCCCTCACCGATAACGGTGACGGCACATGGACCTTTGCGCCAACAACTGACCTCAATGCTGACGATGTCCCGTTTGCCTTTACCGTCTCCGATGGAACGACCACGGACGGTGCGACAGCCATTCTGGATATCACCGGAGTTAATGACGGACCGGTTGCGGGCGATGTAGACCTCGGTGCAACTCCGGAAGACACCAGCTTCATCATTACCGAAGCTGATCTGCTGGCCAATGCCTCAGACATTGATGGCGATGATTTGTCTGTCACAGCTGTCAGCGTGGACGAAGCGTATGGCACCCTCACCGACAATGGTGACGGTACCTGGACCTTTGCACCAACCACCGATCTCAATGCAGTGGATGTGCCCTTTGCCTTTACCGTCTTTGATGGCACCACACCCGCTCATGCGACAGCAGTGCTGGATATAACTCCGGTCAATGACGGACCGGTAGCCGGCGATGTAGATCTGGGCGCAACGCCGGAAGACACAGGCTTCATCATTACCGAAGCGGATCTGCTCGCAAACGCATCCGACATTGATGGTGACGATCTATCTGTTACATCAGTGACGGTTGACGCAGAATATGGCGCCCTCACCGATAATGACGATGGCACATGGACCTTTGCACCAACCACTGACCTCAACATGGTTGATGTGCCCTTTGCCTTTACGGTCTTTGATGGCACAACAAGTGATGATGCAACGGCAGTGCTGGATATCACTCCGGTCAATGACGCGCCAACTGACATTCAGTTCCTCACGGCACAAACCGTCACGACAGGTAATTACGACAGTATTTCAGGCGTTACTGTCACAGCGCGAAACGTCAATTCAGACGGAAGCCTGACTGATGCGTCAGTGGATAATGTATCATTCACCAGCACTGGATTCGGCGCAAATGGTGATGCCGGGGATGTGGCAAGTCAGATTGAATACAATCGTGAACATGAGATATCCGAAGAGTTAATATTCGATTTTGATGTCGACCAGACTCTGGTCACCGTTGATGTAGACCGTCTCTATGGATCCGAAGGCAATGGTGGCGAAGAAGGCACATGGACTGTCTATCGTGACGGTGTGGCGGTCGGAAGTGGCACCATTGACAGCGCTTCAGGTGAACTGTCAGCCACACTTGATGTTTCAGCTGGTGATGGTGGAAGCTTTGACAGGATCGTGTTTGCTGCTGCAGAATTTCCGGGTGGGCCGTCGGGAAGCGTATCAAGCGACTACTATGTCAGTGCTTTGAATTTCCTCGGCGAAGATTCAATTTCGGTCGAGGAAAACAGTGCATCCGGCACCGTTGTTGCAACCCTGTCTGCGACAGATATTGACAGCACTGAATTCACCTATGATTTCGTAGATGGAGCCGGAAATGTTGTCACTGATCCAAACTTCATCATCGTCGGGAACGAAATTCAAATTCGTGCCGGTGCCGATATTGATTATGAAGAAGATACAGATTTCGATCTGACCGTCCGTGTTTCGGACGGCAGTGGCGGCACGCATACAGAAACACTGTCTGTCAGTGTTGTGGATGTCTATGAAGCAGATCTGCATTTCACAGGGAATCCTTCCCTGTCTGCAAACCTGTCAGACAACAGTGTTGTTGCGACAGCTGCATTTGATCACCATCCAGGCAGCTCCTATCACTACTTCTCACTGGTTGACGACAGTGATGGCGCCTTCGACATCAACTCGAGGACCGGTGAAATATCCATAGATGGTAGTGTGGACAGCGGATCGTTCCATACCGTTACAGTACAAGCGACTGACAATGACGGACGGACCTACCAGGAAGACGTAACAATTGCGTTCGGATCGAATGGCTCCGAAATCGTGTCCGGGACTGCACAAAATGACATCGTCTATGGCTTTTCCGGCAGTGATACCATCACCACAGGTGATGGGGATGACATCATCTATGCCGGTAACGAAGGAGTTGCCGGTGGGTCCGGGGCCATCACCGACCATGATCCGACCGGTTATTGGCGACTGGGTGAGAGTTCCGGGTCAACCGCATATGATGAGACTGGGACCAGCAATGGCCGGTACAATGGCGGTGTAGACCTTGGAGAAACCGGGGCTACCGAGGGTGACACGAATACAGCGGCCGATTTTGACGGATATGATGAGTATGTCAAAATTGGTAATGACAGGTCATTCCAGACCTCATCGGGCTCAGTCCAGTTGTGGTTCAACGCCGACAGTACCTCCGACAAGAACATGCTGGTGAACAAATATGGCAGCGGTGACGAACTACGACTCTATGTCGATGACGGAGTCTTGGTAGGACGGATTGGAGGCCGCTATGGAAGCAGGGTGGAAGTTTCCGGTATTTCCACACATGAATGGAACCACGTCACGCTGACATGGAATGGAAGCACTCTATCGCTCTTTCTGAACGGTGAGCTTGTCGATACTGATTACGGATCAGAAGATCTGGTAGGAAATTCCGGAGACATATTCATCGGCGCAGATCATGATATGAAGGACTATTTCAACGGCACGATTGATGAAGTCGCGATATTTGATACGGACCTTTCAGAATCCGATATCGACGCCATGTATGAAGGCGGCTCCGGAGACCACGAATCCACCTTGAATACCATTGATGCCGGTTCCGGCGATGACCTGGTTGTGGCTGGTTCCGGAACCGACGCAATTGATGGTGGGCTTGGTTCAGATACGGTCAGCTATGCAGAGGCAGAAGGCTCTGTCACCGTTGATCTGTCAGATGAAACTTCCAATACCGGCGAAGCTGAAGGGGACACTTACACCTCGGTTGAAAACGTGATCGGCTCCAATTATGCGGATGTCCTCCTTGGCAATGATGAAGCCAACGTGCTTACTGGCGGACTGGGCGATGATACGCTTACCGGCGGGGATGGAGACGATATCTTCCTCTATGAATCCGGCGATGGCAGCGATACTGTCTCTGGCGGCGCAGGCTGGACTGACGCGATTGGTTTGGAGGGTTTCGACAGTGGGTCTTATGGCACAAACTGGAGCGTGAGCCTGTCGAGCGGCACCATTGTGGATGAGACTGGCAACAGCCTGGATTTGTCAGATGATGCTGCCGGTACGATCAACTTTGATGATGGCAGTCAGATCAACTTTGACCAGCTTGAACAAATCAACTGGTAGAAAAATGGCGTTCGTTTGTGCGGACGCCTTTTTAAAACTCTCGTTTTTTCCAATCAGATGGCCAGCACTCCCGGCGCGGGAGCGCGGCCACGGCGGTCCAGCAATTATTAAGCGCTGACGCATAGGCCACAGCTTCAATACCCACTGTCACAGCGCCCACCGGTCATACTTGCGGTCGGGGCTCCTTATCTGGGAAGTCGTGGCGCAATGATCCCCCACTCTTCATGAGTCAGATCACATCGTGCCATGATGAACACCATCAAGGCCGCCTTTGAATCATACCTTCATGCGCAAAATCAAAATAATGATTTGGGCTTACACCACAACTAGCGTCATAGTTGCTTTATTATTTACTGCAATCAAATCTAGAATCTGACATGCATAATCCAGTATTTGACATCTGAACATCAGTCATATCGCTACAAATTGTGAAAATATTCTGGGTGCTGAGAAGGAGTTATTTACCAAGTCAGCAGTCTTTCGCCGCTTTGGTTCCCATACTCCACATTTAAACGCATCCGTTAATTGCGTATTACAGCAAATTGCTCCCAATAGCTTAGACAAACCGCGCATTCCTTGTGGAATTTGGAGACCTGATGGCCAAGCATGTGACAAAATTACCTAATCAAGCTGTAAATGGGAAATCCGGGCAGACTACCGCCGACGGGCAGAGTTCCAACCTCTTGACAGATGATGCACATAATTTTGTCCTGGAAGACAACTCCGTTGATTTTGGCAATGAAAATCTGGCTAATGGTCATGAGGTGTTCCTCAACGATGGAACAGCAGGCATAGATGCCCTGTTCACCCCTCAGGCATTTGATGAACAGGGGCGGACCGACTTACAACGCGCCCGCACCGAACCTGCAGATACGAAGGGGGCTTCTTCAGACACCGCATCCAATGATCCCGGAAGTGGAGTTGGCGGTGTTATTCCTTCAGGTGATGTTGTCGAGCCATCATCAGATCGCTCTTTCCAGCAAGCAACAGCTGAATCCTATGAAGCAGAAGCTTCAGGCACGACAACATCGGGGGCGGTTTCGACTTCTGGAGTCCCTCGGGGCGCAGATGCCTCTGGCGGATCAAGTGAAAACCAGTCTTCTACTGAACCGACACCCTCCGGTTCCAACGTGGAGGAGACCTCTCCAGAGATCAATACGCTGGAAGTTCTGCAGGATGACCTTGACGATCCGGATGAAGGTCTCCAGACAACAGCCGATCCGAGTGTGAATAACGGACCGGTTCTCGGCGATGTCGATTTGGGCACAACCGAGGAAGGCACAAGCTTCATCATTACCGAAGCGGCTCTGCTGGCCAATGCCTCCGACATTGATGGCGATGATCTGTCTGTGACGGATGTGACTGTTGATGCGGAATATGGCGCTCTCACCGATAATGGCGATGGTACCTGGACCTTTATGCCCACCGCGGATCACACTGCAGACGATGTTCCGTTTGCCTTTACCGTCTCTGACGGAACGAACACGGACGATGCCACAGCCATTCTGTCCGAGAAGCCAGAGGGCATTACCTTGATCGGCACCGCTGGCGAAGATCACCTCATCGGGACCAAGGGGGACGATAGCATCCGCGGCAAACAGGGGGATGACATCCTCGATGGCGGAGCCGGTGATGACACGTTCAATGTGTATGGATCCTATGACGGCACAGATACCTTCATTGGTGGCGAAGGCACCGACACCGTGGAAGGTTACTCCAGCAATGACGTCATTCGGGTGACCAACAATCTAGAGAATATGGACAGTATTGAAGTCATTGACGGCGGCAGCGGGAACGACACCATCATGGGCACATCTTCCGATGATGTGCTGGATTTCTCCTCAGGCATTGAACTGCGCAATATCGAGACGATTGATGCCGGACATGGCAATGATACCGTCACCGGAACGGACGCAGATGACACCATTCGCGGCAATCAGGGGAACGATACCCTTGATGGCGGCGCTGGCGATGACACCTTTAAAGTTTATGGCTCCTATGACGGCACCGACACCTTCATTGGTGGCGAAGGCACCGACACCGTGGAAGGATATTCCAGCAATGACGTGATCCGGGTCACAAACAATCTGGAGAATATGGACAGTATTGAAGTCATTGACGGTGGTCGCGGGACCGACACCATTCTGGGTACGGCTTCCGACGATGTGCTGGATTTCTCATCCGGGATTGAACTGCGCAATATCGAAGTGATTGACGCTGGCCATGGCAACGACACCGTCACCGGAACGGATGCAAACGACACCATTCGCGGCAATCAGGGCTATGATATCCTTGATGGCGGCGCTGGCGATGACACCTTCAAGGTCTATGGTTCCTATGATGGCACAGACACCTTCATCGGTGGCGAGGGTACCGACACCGTGGAAGGATATTCCAGCAATGATGTCATCCGGGTCACAAACAATCTGGAGAATATGGACAGCATTGAAGTCATTGATGGCGGCGGCGGCAACGACACTATTCTGGGCACGGCATCCGACGATGTGCTGGATTTCTCCTCAGGCATTGAACTGCGCAATATCGAAACGATTGATGCCGGCTATGGCAATGACACCGTCACTGGCACGAATGCAGATGACACCATTCGTGGCAATCAGGGGAACGACATCCTTGATGGCGGCGCTGGCGATGATACCTTTAAAGTTTATGGCTCCTATGACGGCACTGACACCTTCATTGGTGGCGAAGGCACCGACACCGTGGAAGGCTATTCCAGCAATGATGTCATCCGGGTCACAAACAATCTGGAGAATATGGACAGTATTGAAGTCATTGACGGTGGTCGCGGGACCGACACCATTCTGGGTACGGCTTCCGACGATGTGCTGGACTTTTCCTCAGGCATTGAACTGCGCAATATCGAAACGATTGATGCCGGACATGGCAATGACACCGTCACCGGCACGGACGCAGATGACACCATTCGCGGGAACCAGGGGAACGATATCCTTGATGGCGGCGCTGGCGATGACACCTTTAAAGTTTATGGCTCCTATGACGGCACCGACACCTTCATTGGTGGCGAAGGCACCGACACCGTGGAAGGATATTCCAGCAATGACGTGATCCGGGTCACCAACAATCTGGAGAATCTGGACAGCATTGAAGTCATTGATGGCGGCGGCGGCAACGACACCATTCTGGGCACGGCCTCCGACGATGTGCTGGACTTTTCCTCAGGCATTGAACTGCGCAACATTGAGACGATTGACGCTGGGCATGGCAATGACACTGTCACAGGCACCGACGCAGATGACACCATTCGCGGTAATCAGGGCGATGACATCCTTGATGGCGGCGCTGGCGATGACACGTTCATGGTCTACGGATCCTATGACGGCACCGACACTTTCATTGGTGGCGAGGGCACAGATACCATCGCGGGCTATTCCAGCAACGACGTCATCCGGGTGACCAACAATCTGGATAATCTGGACAGCATTGAAGTCATTGACGGTGGCGGTGGTAACGACACCATTCTGGGCACGGCCTCCGACGATGTGCTGGATTTCTCATCCGGGATTGAACTGCGCAATATCGAAAGCATTGACGCCGGATATGGCAATGACACTGTCACAGGCACGGGTGCAGACGACACCATCTACGGCAATCTGGGGAACGACATCATTGTTGGCGGTGCCGGTGATGACACTTTGTTCGGCGGAAGTGGTGACGATATTTTCCTCTTCGAAGCTGGCGACGGCCGCGATACGGTTTCCGGCGGCTCGGGCTGGACGGACATCATCGAGATACGTGGCTTCGAGAGCGGTGCCATCAGCACCGACTGGACTGTGACCCTGACCAGCGGCAGCATTGAGGCCGAGACCACCACCAGTCTGGATTTGTCAGACGACGCTGCCGGTACAATTCACTTCGATGATGGCAGCCAGATTGAATTCACCCAGATTGAACAGATCAACTGGTAAAAAAAAGGCGTCCGCCTGTGCGGACGCCTTTTCCAAATCTTGCTTTCGTTGATCAGACGGCCTGCATCTTCTGTGCGTGGACGCGGCCACGGCGCGCCAGCAATTTGTTCAGAGCAGAGACATAGGCCTTGGCAGAGGCCACCATGGTGTCTGTTTCTGCGCCCCGCCCGGTGACCATGATTTCAGCATCTTCCAGACGCACCGAAACCTCGGCCTGCGCATCCGTGCCCTGTGTCACAGCACTCACCTGATAGAGCTGCAGCTTGGCTTCATGCGGCACGATCATCTGGATGGCGTTGAAGGTGGCGTCCACAGGACCGTCACCCGTGGCTTCCTTGGTGATGTGCTGTCCGGCCACGTCCAACGTCATAGTTGCCTTTTGCGGGCCACTGGTGCCTGCGATGACCGTCAGCGCGACAACGCGGATGTTCTCGCCGGCAATAGAGGCCTCATCGCTGACCAGAGCCTCGATATCTTCATCATAAACGTGCTTCTTCTTGTCGGCCAAAGCCTTGAAGCGGGTGAAGGCATCCTGAAACGCATTGTCGCCCAGATCAAAACCCAGTTCCAACAGCTTTTCCTTGAAGGCATGGCGGCCGGAATGCTTGCCCATGACCAACGAGGTTTCCTTCACCCCGACATCTTCGGGACGCATGATTTCATAGGTTTCGGCGTTTTTCAGCATGCCGTCCTGATGGATGCCGGATTCATGGGAAAACGCATTGGCCCCGACAATCGCCTTGTTGAACTGAACCGAGAAGCCGGACACGGTGGAGACCATTTTTGAGGTCCGCAACAGGGCCGTTGTTTCCACGCCGGTGCGATAGGGCAGCACATCGCCGCGGGTGCGGATGGCCATGACGACTTCTTCCAAAGCGGCATTCCCGGCGCGTTCGCCCAGACCATTGATGGTGCATTCAACCTGACGCGCTCCGGCCCGCACACCGGCGAGTGAGTTGGCCACCGCACAGCCCAGATCATCATGGCAATGGGTGGAGAAGATCGCCTTGTCCGCGTTCGGCACCCGGTTCATGATGGCTTTGAACATGTCCGCATATTCATCGGCCACCATGTAACCCACCGTATCGGGCAGGTTGATGGTTGTGGCACCGGCATTAATGGCGGCTTCAACGGTCTGGCACAGATAGTCGATCGGGGTGCGGGTGGCATCCATACCGGACCACTCCACATCCTCCACCAGATTGCGCGCCTGGGTCACCGTCTTGGTGATGATCTCGAGCACTTCTTCCTGGGTTTTCTTCATCTGGTTGGCCAGATGAATCGGCGATGTCGAAACAAAAGTGTGGATGCGGCCACGTCTGGCGTGTTTGACCGCCTCGCCTGCCCGCTCGATATCCGCCGGAATGGCGCGTGCCAGACCGGCAATCACGGCGTGCTGGGCGCGGCGGGCAATCTCGGCCACGGCTTCAAAATCGCCAATCGAGGCAATCGGGAACCCGGCCTCGATGATGTCCACGCCCATATCGTCGAGCTGTTTGGCCACCATCAGTTTTTCGTCATGGGTCATGGAGGCCCCGGGTGACTGCTCTCCGTCACGCAGGGTGGTGTCAAAAATCAGAACCTGATCCTTGTCCGCTGACTTATCGCCGGTTCTGGCAGTGCTCGCTCGTGCGGCAATCATCTTGTTCATTGTCATGTCTCCTCAGCGTCAAACGCTAGATCTGCGCATCTCGAAATCGATGGATCAAGCATGCGCGTTATTTCTGTCTTGTGGTGATTTAGCAAGTCCCCTGAGAGCGCGCCGGATGGTCCCGACAGCCTACGCTCAGGGGTTGATAAGGAGGAGACCGGATAGCGCAGCACCAAGGGTTTGCGCAGAAGATGTTGCATCATTCTGGGCAAATGGGCCGGCTGTCAAAGCTGATTTGTATAAATCCAGCAACGTCATGTCTCAATTATCATATAAAAAGCTACCCGAAAGTCTCACAGGATTTTCGATTTTGCAAGCCTAAAACATTTCTGGACGGATGGGCGCAGAATCCTAGATAAGGTTAAAACCCTCCCTGCCCGAAAGCTGCCAGATGCTTGAAGTCCGAAACCTGCAAAAATCCTACACCACACCTCAGGGCAAGGCCCGGATCCTGGACGGTGTCAGTCTGGACCTGCCAAGCGGCCACAGCCTGGCCTTGATGGGTGAATCCGGTAGTGGCAAAAGCACCCTGCTGCATCTGATCGGCGGTCTGGATACGCCGGATGACGGCGAAATCCGGTTGGATGGCAAAGATGTCGGCAATCTGTCAGACGCCGGACGGGCTGCCTTGAGGCGGGGGCAGCTGGGCGTTGTGTTCCAGCAATTCAATCTGATTCCAAGCCTCACCGTGCAGGGCAATCTGGCGTTTCAGGCCCGCATTTCTGACCGCTTTGACCCGGCCTGGCAGGCGCATCTGGTGGCCACGCTGGGCCTTGAGGATTTGCTGCAGCGCTATCCGGAGCAATTGTCCGGCGGGCAGCAGCAACGGGTGGCCATTGGCCGCACGCTGGCGGCCAAGCCGCAGCTCATGCTGGCTGACGAGCCGACCGGCAATCTGGATGAGACCACCGGCGATGCGGTGCTGGATCTGACTCTGTCTCTGGTACGTGATCTGGGCAACAGCCTGTTGATGGTAACCCACAATCCACGGCTGGCAGAGCGGCTGGATAAAACCATTACACTTAGCGGCGGGCGCATCAGCACTTGAAACAGCTCCGCATCTTTTTCTGGACACTGACGGTTCTGCTTGGCTTCTGGCGCAAGAACCGTCTGTCCCTGATCACACTGATTGTCGGCCTTGGTGTGGCGACCGCTCTGTGGAGCGGTGTGCAGGCGATCAATGCTGAAGCGCGCGCCAGCTATGACCGGGCAGCAGCGACGCTTGGCGGCGACCAGTTCCGTGCGCTGACACCTTTGGCCGGAGATACTGTCCCGCAAACGCTGTTTGCCACTTTGCGCCGGGCGGGCTGGCGGGTCTCGCCGGTGGTGGAAGGCACTTTGCGCCTTGATGGTACACGGCTGCGGTTGATCGGGATTGATCCGCTCACCCTGCCCGACACGGATCTGTCGCAAAATGACTGGCTCAGCGTTTTCGAGGCCAGCAATGATGATCTGCAGGCTTTCCTCACGCCACCCTTCCGCGCCTTTGCCCATCCTGATACGATTGCGCAGATCGACGTTAAGGACAGCGCCACCCTGCCGCCCCTCGCGGCTTTGGAAACCTTGCCACCGGGATCCGTGCTGACCGATATCGGCATTGCCCAGCGCCTGCTGGGGCTGGAGGGGCGCATCAGCCGCCTGATCCTGCATGATAGGCAGAAGGTGGCGCAAAACACGCTCGCGCCGTTGATTGCGGGCCAGTTGCTGCTGCAGGATCCGGCCTCCAACTCGGCGCTGGAAAGCCTGACCGACAGTTTTCATCTGAACCTTACCGCCTTTGGCTTTCTGTCCTTTGTGGTCGGGCTGTTCATCGTCAATTCCGCTGTGGGTCTGGCCTTTGAAAGCCGCCGCCATCTGGTGCGCACCCTGCGGGCCTGCGGCGTCTCGGCGCGGCTGCTGGCCCTGGTGCTGGTGGTGGAACTGGCGCTGCTGTCACTGGTCGCCGGGTTGCTGGGCGTTCTGGCAGGTTATCTGATTGCATCGGCCTTGCTGCCGGATGTCTCGGCCAGTCTGGAGGGGCTCTATGGGGCGCAGGTGTCGGGCCAGTTGACGCTGCAATGGCACTGGTGGCTGAGCGGGCTGGCGATTGCCATGCTGGGTGCGTTTTTTGCCGCCGGTGCCAATCTTCTCAAGCTGGTGCAAATGCCGATCCTGGCCAATGCCCATCCCTTTGCCTGGCGCACAGCCAATGAGCGCAAGCGCCGCTGGCAGTTGGGGTTTGCTATTGGCTTTGCCGTGCTGGCGCTAGCGGCGTTTCTGATCGGCAATTCCCTGTTGGCCGGCTTTGTGCTGATGGGGGCCGTGCTACTGGCGGCCGCGCTGGTGCTGCCCTCCATTCTGGCGCGCCTGCTGGCCCTGTTTGAAGCCCGCGCACAGCGCCCGCTGTGGCAATGGTTCTGGGCCGATGGCAACCAGCACATGTCCGGCCTGTCGCTGGCGCTGATGGCCCTGCTGCTGGCGCTGGCGATCAATATTGGTGTCGGCACCATGGTGCAGAGTTTCCGCACCACATTTCTCGGCTGGCTGGATCAGCGTCTGGCAGCGGAGATTTATCTCAATGCCGGCACTCCGGAACAGACCGAGGCGGTTCTGGCCTGGCTGGACACGGAAGACGCAGTCACTGCCATTCTGCCAATCTGGAACGTCACGGGCCGCTACAAAACCTTTCCGATTGAAATTTTCGGATTTCAGGACCACCCGACCTATCGCGATAACTGGCCCCTGCTGCAACAAACGCCAAAAATCTGGCAGGATGTGGCGCAGGGCAAAGGCTTGCTGATCAGCGAGCAGATGGCGCGGCAATATGATCTGGGCCTCAATTCTAGCCTGGAGCTGTTCAGCGAGACAGGGCCGCTCAACACGCAGGTTCTGGGCATCTATTCCGATTATGGAAATCCGGTGGGTCAGGTTCTGATGGCGGTGGATCAACTGACCACGCATTGGCCTTCAACGCAGAAAACCCGTTTTGGGCTGCGCGTTGCGCCAGAAGAAAAGGCCCGCATTCTGAACGAGCTGGACCAGCGCTTTACCTTTGGCGATGGCGGGCTGATTGATCAGGCAGCGCTGAAAGCGCGCTCCCGGTCGGTGTTCGAGCGCACCTTTGCCGTCACTCTGGCGCTCAACGCCCTGACACTGGCAGTGGCGGGCATTGCCATGCTGACCAGCCTACTGGGCCTGTCTCAGGCACGCCTGCCGCAACTGGCGCCGATCTGGGCGATGGGCATCACACGGCGCAATCTGGCCGGTATCGAACTGGCCAAGACCATCGCACTGGCCTTGCTGACTTCCGTGCTGGCGATCCCGCTGGGCCTGCTGGTGGCGTGGATATTGCTCGCCATCATCAATGTCGAGGCGTTTGGCTGGCGCATTCCCATGCTGCTGTTCCCGCTGGACTGGCTGCGCCTGCTGGCGCTGGCCATTCTGACCGCCGGTCTGGCTTCGCTCTATCCGGCGCTCAAACTGCGGCGCATGCCGCCCGCCGATTTGCTGAAGGTGTTTGCCAATGAACGTTAAAACCCTTTTTCTGGTGCCACTGCTGTTCTGTCTGGTGCCGGGCGCGAACAGCGCACAGGCACAAGGCTTTGCCGACCTGGGTGCGAACAGCGAAAATTATGCGCAGGTGACGCCGGGCAAAAGCTTCAGCTTTCCGGAAGATCACGGCCCGCATCCGGAGTACCGCATTGAATGGTGGTATGTGACCGCCAATCTGACCGATGCGAAGGGCACCCCACACGGCATTCAATGGACCCTGTTTCGCCAGACCATGGCTCCGGACACCGGGCAGACCGGCTGGAACAATGGTCAGGTCTGGCTCGGCCATGCGGCGCTGTCCTCCCCCGGTCGCCATCTTTCCGCCGAAACCGTCGCGCGCGGCGATACCGGACAGGCGGGCGTCACCACTGCTCCCTTTGCCGCCTGGCTGGATGACTGGTCCCTCACCTCCCTGGCTGCGCCGGAGGCCGACGCCTATTCGGCGCTGCACCTCACCGCCAGCGATGCGGCCTTTCGCTATGATCTTTCCCTCACCACGCCCAAACCGCTGGTGTTTCATGGCAAGGAAGGGTTCAGCCAGAAATCCGAGGCGGGCCAGGCCTCCTATTATTACAGCCAGCCCTTTTTCGACGTGGCCGGAGATATCAGCGTGGGCACCGAAACCCTGACCGTCACCGGCAAAGCCTGGCTCGACCGGGAATGGAGCAGCCAGCCCCTGCAAGACAGCCAGACCGGCTGGGACTGGTTCTCCCTGCATCTGGACGGCGGCACAAAACTGATGCTGTTCCGCCTGCGCGACGCAATGAAAAGCGATTATTTCTCCGGCACATGGATCAGCGCAGATGGCGACACCACAGCGCTGCAACCGGATGACATCATCATGACCCCACTTAAAACCGCCCGCATCGCTGACCGCGAGCTGCCCATAAGCTGGCGGCTGCAAGTGCCCGACAAGGATTTGGACATTGAGACCACAGCGCTGAATGCCGACAGCTGGATGGACACCTCAATCCCCTATTGGGAAGGGCCGATACAGGTGCGCGGGAGCCATGCTGGTGTGGGGTATCTGGAGATGACGGGGTATTGAGGGGGTGTGGTGGGAGCGAATGAGCAGTGTTGCAGAAGGTTTGGCGAAAAACAAACATTCGTCGCGGTTGCAAGACCAGATAAATCAGATGAAAAAAGGTTGATATCCGCCCAGCTTAAGTATCACCGATGATGAAAGCATATTTCTTCGCTTCATCAGCCATTCCATTCAACTCCAACTCGTTCAGCGCGAGATCGTATGCCCGACGGTAAGAACAACCGTGTCTAAGTGCGCGATAAAAAGCCTTTGTAAATGCAACTGCTGCATCGTCACCAATAGAAACAGAGCAGCCAATCACTGCCTCGACATGTGCTTTCACTTGTGTCGCCACGCTCTCAGAGTAACAGGCGTTCAACACGAGACATCGCACACTTTCACAAAGCTTAACCAACCCCTCTATTGCTGTCGCCGAAACCGTGGCCACATTTCCATTTTTGTCTTCGAAACAAATGAAGCCTTTATCTCCATGTCCGCTAAAATGTAGGATATCTGGGACATTGTTCAGAACTTCCATTTGCACTTGATCGGTCCTTACTGCCCAAGCGTGAGTGACGATTACGTCTTGCTTTGCATTTTCAACAAGACGGATTTGTTCCTTAAGGTCTCGCGCCTCTTGGTCCAGCCTCAAAGGGTCTGCATCCTTGGGCGATGCACACATCATTAGAACTTTTTTTGAAGGCAATTTATTCTCCTCAAGTAACCGCGCAGTGATAGGGTCAACCTCCTGAGAAAACAGGTCACGCGTGCCTTCCCTAAGGTCATTTATTTTCAGTTTGCCAAACAATGCGGTCCCTTCTGCACCAAGGTACAACCGCCTTTTAAGCGCAGGGTCCGCTTCAAGCAATTCAAGTGCTTTGTCTTCATATGGGCGAAAAGCAGCGCCGAAACGAGCGAAGTGTTCGGCCAATAATTCTCGAACCCGCAGACTATCTTCGGTCTCGTACCAAGCTAGGGTGACACCTTCAAGGCCATCATAAAAGACTGACTGCAAGCCCTTGGCGAGGCCTTCTCGTGCTTCGATTGATTCAAGGTACGACCCTCGTCTTATAACGTCTTGGCGTTCTTGCAGATCAACGATTTTTTGGGCCCCAAGTTGGAGCATCTTCGCCTGAACATTTGAAGGTTCTGAATCAAGGTTGGAGAACGGAATTCCAAGGTCGTCGATGCTAAGGCTAATGTTTTCGATCACTGACCAAACTGAATATTGCTTTACGATCTTGTTGTCATGCTGACCCAAAGCTCGAACCAATTGCGAATTTGAATGCCGAGGGTGGAACATATTTTCATAAGATCTGTTCAGGCCAACGGTAATCAACGCCAATTTCAAAATTTCATCGTCAGCGGTGTCGATGTCGATCCTGAAGCCATTTAGATTCAGCTTTGATGGAGAAGTTACTTGGAGGGCAGCTAATATTCTGATTTCTGGCTTAACGGATCCTAGTACATTGCACTCTTCAAGTTTCCCTGCATATAACTTTGCAGCGGCTGCTACTGCGGCCGCGATGATTTCAGGGTCGCCTACTTGCTGCAGTAGTACCCGCTCCACCGATTTCATCGAGCCTGTACGAGTGCCCATCTGCGCAATACAGTTTAGGCACCACCGAGTAATTTTCGGATCCTGCGTTGAACTGAGTAATCCGTTAATAGTTAGTTCGAGACCGTTTCTCACATCAGGGGCAAAACGACCGCCGTTTCGGTAAATTCGTGCCACTTCCTGTAGCGATACTTTCTTTCTTCGGTCGTCTCCATTTTCCAACTCATACCGAATAAAGGTTGCTTTCTCAGGAGGGACATTTCTAATATTCACTCTTCTACAAGCTCACGCGTCAATATCTTGCGTAAAGTTGTCTGACTCCAAGGTTCAAAGTCATCAATATTATTAGGTGGGACAGATAAATTCAGCCAGCAAGGGTCATTCAAAGACAGTTTTTTTGTTGTTGGCTCGAACCAATCTGGGCATTTCCATTCCATGACAATAAGAAGAACACTCACACCGTCTTCTCCTTCAGCTTCCAAAACAAAAATTGGTGTCGGCTTCGCTGGATTTTCATTCGCAAACGATTGTGAGGATAAGTCTAAATCGAGCAGCAAAATGCCTAGCGCGTTCTCAGTAGCACCATAGTCTTCTTGAGAGAAAAGAGATCTATCGCCAACGGTGACTGCGCCCGGAAAACCGATAGTTTTTTTGTTAGCAAACGCCTCACGATCATCGCGATACCTTCCAATCCGATAGGAGAGAACTTCACGGTTTCGCCTCACCAAAGAGAAGGTCCAGACACTGGCATAATTCGAATCGCCCGATACTGGGACATATTTTACAGCTTCGTGCTGTTCGGCTGCTGCAATCATTTTGCCTAGGCTGTGGCAATCGGAATGCTCAAGCCAGTCTTTTAAGAAACTGCGCCTAATGCCGAGTGCGCTTTCCTTTTGTAAGTCCCTAGTTCGCCTACGAGCAGGGAATTTCTCTTTGAATTTTTCAGGAATATTTGGGTCAGATATTAACTCGCATAAAAAAAATATCCCTGGCTCTGTTCGGTAAAACAACGACGATAATCTGTGGTGAAGAATATCTTCACTCAATCGGGCTTGCAGCGTCTTGTGTTGCGTACTGCCACGTAGGTGCTCAGGCACGATTTTTGCACGATAAGCAGCATCGAGAATGCCCTTGGCGGACATTGGGCGTCGAGAGGCCCGCAATACTTTGTGAGCAATGTCGAGATACGAGTCCAAACGTGTTTCTCCTTCTGAATTCAACTGTAGATCTTGTTATTGGATTTCTCAAGACAAGAGCGCGGGCATAAGTATGTTGCGAAGGCCTCTTATGCCGAATGGTTTCCTCGACGAAAAGCGCCGCAGCCTCTTTGAATATTCTTCAACTGCAGCTTTAGGCCGAAAGCAAAAATTGAGCTATAGTGTTTGCTCAGACCCTTAGTATCGATTCAAATACGTGTGATAAAAATTAAACCTGTTTGCCTCAGGTCAGCCGAATTGATGCTGTGTTCGCCGACTTTGCCTCATCCCACGTCTTGCAATCCGGAACAATCCCCCCGCCCGCTCGTTTCCTCCACAACACACGTTCGAACGAGGAGGTACACCATGACCCACACCGTCAAAATCATCGCCATTGAATCCGTCACCCGTGACGTTGATCGATATGTGCTGGAAAAACCCGAGGGATTTGACTTCACGCCCGGTCAGGCGACGGAGGTATCCATTGATAAGCCGCAGTGGCGGGAGGAGAAGCGGCCTTTTACATTTACCTGTCTGCCCAATTGGGACTGTCTGGAATTCACCATCAAACATTATCCCGATCATGACGGGGTGACAGAGGCGCTGTGCGACCTTTCGGTCGGCGATGCGCTGGTGATTGATGATCCCTGGGGCACCATCGCATATAAAGGGCCGGGCACCTTCATTGCCGGGGGCGCCGGTGTGACGCCCTTTATTGCGATTTTGCGCAATCTGGAAGTTTTGGGCAAGCTGGCCGGGCATCGGCTGATCCTTGCCAACAAGACCGAGGCCGACATCATCAACCGCGCTGAATTTGACGCCATGGAAGGGCTGGAGATTGTTCATGTGCTGAGCGATGAAGACAAGCCCGGCTTTGAACATGGCCGCGTCGACAAGGCGCTGTTGCAGCGGCACATCGATGATTTTTCGCAGGACCTGTATCTGTGCGGCCCGGAACCGATGCAGGACGCGGTGAAAAGCGCGCTGAAGGAACTGGGCGCTGATCCGGAGTCGGTTACCTTTGAAAAATAGAGTTTTGGGCTGACCTGACCCGGCCGGTTTTTGGCCGAAACTGCGTGTGATCACACGGTGGCGCGCAGCTGTCGGCCAGCACCTCCAGCCTTCCGCTCAGGCATTGTCCGGGGCGATCAGGTGGCTTTTGTCCCGCAGACGCTTGCAGACATGTCTGGTGAAGGCCGAGACCTTTGCCGAGCGGCGGACATCCGGGTGGACCAGAACCCACAGTGAGGTTTCCATTTCCCTGAAAGCTGGCAGCAGTTTTTGCAGCTTGCCGTTGCTGTCGCCGAGGAAACAGGGCAGCACGCCGACCGCGCCGTTCTGGATGCAGGACCGGATGGACGGGAACGTATCGGCGGTCACCTTGATGGATGTGGCGGGAATGTTGCTCTCCAGCCAGGCCGCAACCGGTGAGCCGATCATGGACTGGCCGGTGCCGATCCACGGACAGGTTTTCAGATCATCGAGGGTTGGCTCTGGGGGAAGCTCTGCCGCCAGTGACACTGCGCCATACACCGCAAGGGGTACGGAAGAAACGCGTTGCCCGACGAGATGCTCGGGTGGCGTCTTGGAAACCCGGATGGCGACATCGGCATCGCGTCTGGTCAGGCTGAGGCGCTCATTCGTGACCGTGACATCCAGCTGGATCAGAGGGTTCTTTCGGCTGAATTCCAGAAAGATGTCCGGCAGGATATTTTCCAGAAAGGTATCCGTGGTGGTAACCGTCAACCGGCCTTCAAACCGCACATCCTGACCGGCGATGTCCCGATTGATGACGGCGATGCTCTCCTGAACCTCCCGCGCGGTCTTGAGCAGCGCCTCGCATTGCAGGGTTGGCGTGTAGCCGGACTGCAGCCGGTCAAACAGGCGGATGCCCCTGTCCTCTTCAAATCGGGATATGCGGCGCAGGACGGTGCTGCCATTGACCCCGAGTTTTCGGGCAGCGGCAATCGCCGAGCCGGAATCCGCGACAGCGATGACATATCTGAAAATGTCCCAATCTTCATTCTGCATAATTGCAGAGAGTGCATGCAATTTTTACTATTGTCGAGCTAAAATGCAGAGCGTAACCTTGCCGGAAGGGCTGAACCCGGTTCTTTAAGGAGATAACTATGAAACGCACATTTGTAGCAGCCGCTCTGCTGGCCGCTTTTTCAATCGGGCCGGTGATTGCCGCCGATGATCCCATCGCGACGCGCAAAGCCATCATGCAGAATGTCGGGGCCGCAACCGGGGCTGGCGCAGGCATGGTCAAGGGCGAGACCGAGTTCAACGCCGTGACCGCCGCTCTGGTGCTGCGGACCATGAACACCGCAGCTTTGGGCTTTGGTGAGCTGTTTCCGGAAGGGTCCGAAAGCGGCGGCAAAACCACCGCAGCGCCGAGCATCTGGGATGATCGCGCAGGCTTTGAGATGGTTTTGGCCAAGTTTCAGTCCGATACGGCAGCGGGTATTGCCGCAAAGCCAGCCGATCTTGATGCCTTCAAGGCCGTCTTTGGCGCTGCAACGGCCAATTGCGCCGCCTGCCACAAGGATTATCGCGTCAAAAAGGAATAGCGAAAGCCGTTTCTGCGCAAGACATAGGGTGATCGGGGCTGACGGCTCCGATCATAACCAGTCGCCGGGTCTCTAACCGGCCTTTGGCCACAGGCCCGCATCATCAAAAAACGCCTTGATCATGTCGGCCAGCATTTCCGGCTGTTCGATGCATGGCAGATGTCCGGCATGTTTGATCACTTCAAACCGTGAATTCGGGATGAGTTTTGCCAGTTCGGCCACCACAGCGGGCGGCGTTGCGCCATCCTGATCGCCGACGACACACAGGGTCGGCACTTTCACATTGGCGCATTGTTCGGTGAAATCAGCATCCCGGATAGAAGCGCAACTGGCGGTGTAGCCAGCGTCGAGCTGGCGGCACAGCATGGTCCTGTAGCCTTCATAACTTTCCGCATGGTTTTGCGGATATTCCTTTGAAAACCAGCGTTGCATGATGCCATCGGCGAGGGATTCAATGCCGCCCGCATTGACCGCGTCGATGCGGCCATTCCACAAATCGTCAGTGCCGATTTTATGAGCAGTGTCACACAGCACCATGGCGCGGACCAGATCAGGCCGTTTGGCGTAGAGGCCCTGGGCAATCAGCCCGCCAATGGACAGGCCGACAATGATGGCGTTCTTCTGGCCCAGATGGTCGAGCAGCGCTTCCAGATCGGCCACATGATCATCCATGGTGTAGGGCGTGGTGCCCAGACCGGACAGGCCGTGGCCGCGCTTGTCATAGGTGAGAATGGCGCATTCGCCGACAAAGCGGACGATGACATCGCGCCAGATGCGAAAATCAGTGCCAAGCGAGTTGGAAAACACCAGCAAGGGCGAGCCTTCCGGCGCGCCGATGACCTGATAATGAAGATTGACGCCATTGATGTTTGAAAACTGCATGCCCTGCCTCACTTGAAAAATCCGGCAGCCAGAGTGGCGGCCAGATTCTTTCAATAAAGCAGGTTCGGGTGTTTTGAAACCGTTTCAACAAACCCGTTTGGCGGGGATCAGTGCGCCAGAAGCAGTGGACGTTTCGCGCCCGCCAGCATTTTTGCCGTTGTGCTGCCCAGGAACCAGTCCTGCAGCCGTGTGTGGCCATAGCCACCCATGACGATCAGCTCTGCGTCCATATCGCTGGCATGGCGGATCAGCGTGTCGGCGACCGTGCGCCCTTCGCTGGCCAGTGGCGTGACAGAGAGCGGGATATCATGACGGGCGAGATAGCCGGCAAGATCGGCACCGGGCTCATCACCATAGCGCTCGGTTGCGCTGGTCGGGTCAACCATGGCGATCTGGACATCATCGGCATTTCCCAGAAGCTCCAGAGCATGGCGTATGGCGATGGACGCCTGCGCCCCGCCATCCCAGGCCAGCATGACCCGCTTCAGATCATTCAGCGGGCACGGTTTGCCATTCATGATCAGAACCGGCCGGCCGGTATCATACAACGCGCCGCGCAGCGCCTGCTGCATCAGATAGCTGTCCGGATCATAGGTTCCGGTGAACACGCACAAATCGGAAAAGCGGGCGCGGCGGCTGGTTTCACGTGCCATGATACCGCTCTGGCTGAACTCCTGAGACACGTCGAATGTCAGCGGTTCAGCTGGCAGGTGGCTGGATATCCAGGCCTCCATGGTGTCCACCTTGGCGGAGATTTCCTGCTGCATGTCGGCAAATTGGGCACCCCAGATTTCGAAGGCCCCGGCACCATAGCCCGATGACATGGGCGGCTGTGGTGTCAGCCCAATCACGACCACGCTCAAATGCGCATCCAGCGCAGCAGCCAAATTCACCGCTTCTGCGATGGTCGCATTGTCATCGTCCACATTATGCAGGGCGATTATGGTCTTGTAAGGCATGTGTTTTCCTTTCGTCTGGGCTTATGCGGCCAATGTTATTCAGGCTTTTGCGGCGCAATCCCGGCACAAGGCCGCCATTGGCACCACATCAAGGCGCTCCTTGGAAATCGGTTCTTCGCATTGAACGCAGATACCGTATGTACCGTTTTCGATGCGGTCCAATGCGGCGTCGATGGCTTTCAGTTCCTGCAGCCCGGATTGCCCCAGAGACTCCATCACCTCATCGCCTTCGCTTTCCACAGCGCGCTCTTCGACATCCGGATCTTTCTTCTGATCCAGATCATGTTCAATCGCTGTCAGCCGCGCATTGAGTTCTTCCTGCCTGCTCAGCAGACGCGCTTTGTAAGTATCAATTTCCATGGTTTCTTCCTGATAATCTACCGGTCAACGAGAACCGGGCACTTTGCATGACGCACAACGCGCGATGCGGTGGAGCCGAGAAAATAATCTGCCAGACCCGGACTGTGAGATGCGATGATGATCAGCCCGACTTCGAGCTGTTCTGCCGCTGCGACAATGGCACTGGCAGGCGAGCCGCGCCGAACTTCCAGCGTGACGTTTGCAGACGATCCGTAAGTTGCCTCTTCAAGCGCCTTGTGGGCGTTTGACGACAGGTCCCTGACTACGGCATCCGGCAGTTCGGCCGCCACATAGCCCGGAATATCCTCAACAACATTCAACACGATGATGCTGCCATCGGGATCAAGCAGCTTCTCGGCAATGCCAAGAATCTTCTTGCCGTGACCGACATCACTCAAATCTATGGGAACCAGAATTTTACTGTACATGACCCTCTCCTCAGTTGGTGAAATATACATAGACCGATCAGCCGAAGCTGCATTGACCTGCATCAATTCAGGCGAGCGTCCGGTTAAAGCCCGTTGACGGGAACCTTCAACACAGGATTGCCCTTTTCATCCTTTGGCACATGCCCTGCCCGCATATTGACCTGCAGCGATGGCATGATGAGTTTGGGCATGGCCAGGCCCGCATCACGTTCCTCGCGCACTTTTACAAAGGTGTCTTCATCGATGCTGTCATTGACATGGATGTTGTGCTCGCGCTCCGCCCCGACAGTGGTTTCCCACCTGATATCGCGGCCATTGGGGCCATAATCGTGGCAGATGAACAGGCGCATATCCTTCGGCATCGACAGAACGCGGCGAATGGAGTGGAACAATTGCCGCGCATCACCGCCGGGGAAATCCGCCCTGGCAGAGCCACCATCCGGCATGAACAACGTATCGCCAACAAAGGCAGCGTTGCCCATAACAATGGTGATGCAGGCCGGTGTATGGCCGGGCGTGCTGAGAATGTGGGCCGTCATTCCGCCAATGGTCAGCGTATCGCCATCGTCAAACAATTGATCGAATTGCGAGCCGTCGCGCTGAAACTCGGTACCTTCGTTGAAGATTTTTCCAAATGTATCCTGCACCGCAATGATGCCTGAACCAATGCCCAGTTTGCCACCTAGCTTCTGCTGAATATAGGGCGCTCCGGACAGATGGTCCGCATGAACATGGGTTTCCAGTATCCACTCTGTCTGAAGGCCGTTTTCCTCGACATAGGCAATCAGCTTATCGGCACTCTCAGAGGAAATACGACCAGCTGCATAGTCGATGTCCATCACACTGTCGATGATGGCGCAGGATTTGCTGGCCGGGTCCTTCACCACATAAGAAATGGTGTTGGTTGCTTCATCAAAGAAACCCTTGACCTCAGGCACCAAAGCCATATCGGGCGTGAAGGGAATGGGCTGCTTGTCTTGATCGCTCATGGAATCCGTCCTGCTGATAGGTACATTTTCAATGTAGGGATAGTTTAGCACGAATCCAGACCGTGAAGAGCGCTCATTCACAGGCGGCGTGTTTTGCGGTTCACACGCCCAGAAAGCGCTGCTGAAGGTCCGGCGTCAGCTCGCTCACCGGTCCCGACCAGACCGACTGGCCTTTCTCCAGAATGCAGCAGCGCTGTGCAATTTCCATGACTTCGCGCAGTGACTTATCAACCAGCAGAATGGCCTGCCCCTGATCCTTGAGTGTTTTCAGAGCGGCCCATATCTGATTGCGGATAACCGGGGCCAGGCCTTCGGTGGCTTCATCGAGAATCAGCAATCTGGGGTTTGTCATCAGTGCCCGGCCAATCGCCAACATCTGCTGCTCGCCGCCAGACAGGGTGTTGGCCATCTGGCTGGCGCGTTCTTTCAATATGGGAAACAGGGCGTGGATTTTCTCCAGCGTCCAGGGACCGGACCTTGCCGTGGCGACAAGGTTTTCAGAGACCGACAAATTGGCGAAACAGCGGCGGCCCTCCGGTACAAGCCCCAGGCCCAGACGTGCGGATTTATAGGACGGAAGATCGCTGATATCGGTGCCGACAAAGCTGACCTGTCCGGAGCTTACCGGATTCAGACCGCAAATGGCCCGGATGCTGGTGGATTTGCCCATGCCATTGCGGCCCATCAAAGCGACAATCTGGCCTTCCTCTACAGACAGATCAACACCGAACAACACCTGGGTCGCGCCGTAGTGACTGGTGAGATTTTTGACATCAAGCAGCATCGGAACTGCTCCCAAGATAGGCTTCCTGAACAGCGACGGACTGGCGGATGGTTTCAGGCGGTCCGCTGGCAATGATCCGTCCATAGACCAGAACAGATATCTCATCGGCCAGTCTGAAAACCGCATCCATGTCATGTTCCACCAGCAGGATGGGAATGCTGTGCTTCAGCTCTTCCAGAAAGGCGGTCATTTCCGCCGTGCCTTCCGGTCCAAGCCCGGCCATCGGCTCGTCCAGAACCAGAATGGCGGGTTCCAGAGCCAGTGCGCAGGCAAATTCCAGCTGGCGTCTTTCGCCATGAGACAGTTCCATGGCGCGAATATCGGCCCTATCCTGAAGACCGACTTTTTGCAACGCGGCTTCCGCAGCAGCGCGCAATTCGGCATCCTTCCAGACATTTTTGAAAAAGCGGAAGCTGCCGCCCCGCCGGGCCTGAACCGCGAGCATGACATTGCGCCGCGCCGACCATTCCAGCAGAAGATTTGACACCTGAAAACTGCGGCCAAGCCCCATATGAACCCGGCGTTCGGCGGACAGATGCGTCACGTCCCGGCCCTTCAGAAAAATCTGCCCCGCATCGGGCATGAGAAAGCCGGAAATCTGGCTGATGAGCGTGGATTTTCCCGCGCCATTAGGGCCGATCAGCGCATGAAGCCGGCCCGGCAGAACTGTGAGGGAGACATCATCACTGGCCTGAACAGCGCCGAAGCGTTTCGACAGATGGTTGATCTGGAGGATTGGCTCCATGGCATCAGTCATGGCGAGTTCTCCCGCCAATGAGGCCCATGATACCGCCATTGGCAAACAGGACGGTCGCCAGAAGAATGAGGCCAAGGAAGAACTGCCAACGGTCGGTCAACCCGCCAAGATAGGTCTCCAGCAGGACAAACACGATTGCGCCGATCAAGGGTCCAACCAGCCTGCCAACGCCGCCCAGAATGACGAAGATGATCAATTCACCCGACATGTGCCAACTGAGGTTGCTGGGGCTGACAAAACCATTCAACTCACCATACAGCGCCCCGGCCAGCGCCACGATCATGGCGGATATGACAAAGGCGGTCAGTTTGACCGGAAACGGCGCAATGCCGATGCTGGACAGGCGCAGCGCATTCATCCGCGCGCCCTGCAGCGCCGCCCCGAAGCGCGCATTGATAAACCGCCAGCACAACAGCAGAACCAGCAATAAAATGGCAAAGCAGAGCAGAAAGAACGAAAAGGCCTTGTCAGTCTGCACGCCCGGAAATTCATTGCGCAGATAGATCGACAAGCCATCCTCGCCGCCATAGGCAGGCCAGGAAATCGCGAAATAATACAGCATCTGGGCAAAGGCCAGTGTGATCATGATGAAATATACGCCGGAGGTGCGCAGGGAGATCAGCCCGATCAGAAAAGCCAGCACTGCGGCCAGAAAAATAGCAATTAGCCAGATCAACAGCATCTGATTGGTGCCGCCAAGTTCAAACGGCATCGAGACAATCAGGCTGTCATCAAATGCGTGAAACGCCGCGATACCGGCGACATAGGCACCCAGTCCAAAGAAGGCGGCGTGCCCAAAGCTGACCATGCCGCCATAGCCAAGCGCAAAATTCAGCCCGATTCCGGCCAGACCCAGAACGATCATGCGGGTCAACAGATTGATGATGTAGGTTTCACCGGTGATGTGCGCGATGAAGGCCGCAACCGGCAGCCCGACAAGCACCACAACACTGACCCAGAATTCGCGCGTCATATCAGGCACTGCTCGTGCCGGTGGCCGGAAACAAGCCTTGAGGCCGCACGGCCAGGACAATCGCCATCACCACATAAATTGCCATTGAGGCCAGAGACGACCCGATAGTGGTGGCATCGGAACTGTTCATGAACAGCTGAAAGAAGGACGGCAGGAAAACACGGCCGAGCGTATCGACCAGCCCCACCAGAACCGCGCCAATCAGCGCGCCCTTTATGGAGCCGATGCCGCCGATCACAATCACAACGAAAGCCAGGATCAAAACGGGTTCGCCCATGCCGACCTGAACTGAAGACAATGCGCCGACCATCGACCCGGCCAGTCCAGCCAGCGCTGCACCAAGGGCAAAGACGATGGTATAGACCAGGCGAATATTGACCCCCAGCGCCGCGATCATTTCCCGATCGGATTCCCCGGCCCTGATGCGCATGCCCAGGCGCGTGCGCGCTATCAGCCAATAGAGGCCCAAAGCCACCACCAGGCCGACAAAAATGATCAACAGTCGGTATTTTGAATAGGTCAGCCCGCCAACCAGCTCGACTGTTCCAGCAAAGGCTTGCGGAACATCCAGAAACAGCGGCACGTCGCCAAATACCCAGCGCGTGCCTTCAGAGGCAATCAGGATCAAGGCGAAGGTGGCCAGTACCTGATCCAGATGATCTCGGGCATAGAGGCGCTGCATGACAACCACTTCCAGCACGGCTCCGGCAATCGCCGCACCGGCCATGCCAGCCACCAGTCCGAGCAGGAAAGAGCCAGTTTCCACCGAGACAAAGGCGCAGCAGAAGGCGCCGATCATGTAAAGCGAGCCGTGGGCCAGATTGATCAGCCCCATGACTCCGAAGACCAGCGTCAGGCCAGCGGCCATCAGGAACAGTGTGACGCCCAGCTGCAGACCATTCAGAACCTGCTCGGCTATCAGTAGAGTGGACATTCAGATCATTCCCGACATGAAAAACCCGGCTTCACCAATCTGGTGGAAGCCGGGCTCCGTTCGTTTTCCGCAGGCTACATCTTGCAGTCTACAGCATAGGCATCGCCGTGGTTTTCAAGACCGATCGATACGATCTTGTTGGTCAGGACACCATTCTCCTTGATCACTTCGCGAACATAGATGTTCTGGATCGGATGTTGGTTGGGGCCAAACTTGAAATCACCACGCACGGATTCAAAATCAGCTGCACGCAACGCCTCGCGAAACGCCGCCTTGTCCGAGATGTCGGCTTTTGCAGCGGCAGAGAGGATCAGATTCGCTGTATCGAAACCCTGACTGGCGTAAAGCGATGGCAGACGATCATATTCTTCGACGAAGGCTTCAACGAAAGCCTTGTTGGCCGGGTTGGTCAGATCCTTGGACCATTGTGACGAGTTCTTGACACCGAGGGCGGCATCACCAACGGCAGCCAGAATGCCCTGATCAAATGAGAATGCCGGGCCAAGCACCGGAATATCAATGCCAGACTGGGCGTATTGTTTCATGAAGGAAATGCCCATGCCGCCTGGCAGGAAGAAGAACACACTGTCTGCGCCCGAGTTCTTGATCTGTGCAATTTCAGCGGCGTAATCCGTCTGGCCGAGCTTGGTGTAAATCTCGCCGGCAGATTCGCCCTTGTAAAAGCGCTTGTAGCCAGTCAGTGCATCCTTGCCCGCCGGATAGTTGGGCGCAAGAATGAAGCTCTTTGTGTAACCGGCCTCATTTGCGTAATTGCCCATGGCTTCGTGCAGATTGTCGTTCTGCCATGCCGCATTGAAATAGTTTTCATGACAGCCCTTGCCAGCCAGCGCAGACGGGCCAGCATTGGGGCTGATATAGAAGGTGCCGCCACGGACGGCCTTTGGCACAACGGCCATCGCCAGATTGGACCAGATGATGCCGGTCAGGACATCGACCTTGTCACTGGAGATGAATTTATCGGCAATCTTCACCGCATTTTCAGGCTTGCGCGCATCATCTTCAATGAGCAATTCGATCTGCTGATCTCCAGCCATCTTGAGGGCCAGCTGGAAGCCGTCACGAACATCCACACCAAGGCCCGCGCCACCGCCGGACAGGGTGGTGATCATGCCAACCTTGAGTTCGGCCTGGGCCGTTGTGGCTGCGGCAAGGGAAAACATCGCAACTGACAAGGCTGTCGTTGCGGCCAAAACTGTTTTCTTCATAAGTCTCTCCCGTTGGATAGGGGTGATCCCCTATTGGTTTTTTGCTGCGTTCATTTCGCTGTTATGCCTGTTGTAAACGGCTTGCATGCATTTCAGCAAGGCAGCGAAGCATTTCCTGTCTTATGACTATGATATCAATCACTTGTTGGGAAGGCTTCATTCTCAGAATCTGATTCAGAATCGAGCCGACAGTCCATAACTCTTGTAAGCAGCACGCCGCCCAGGCTCTGGCCTTTGGCGAAAGAGCAGTGTCAACCGCAACGGCCTTTGGCGGTTGCGGTTAACACAGCGGAGATCGTTTTAAGCCGGGATGTCAGTCCAGGCGGAATCGGCTTCACTTGATTCCACACAGGCCACGATGAAGGCCACACCATCAACCCCGTCATTCACGGTTGGGAAGTGGACGGCCTTGTCGGCGGACTGATTGTTGCGGAAGGCAATGATGGCAGCAGCAGCTTCGCTGTAGATATTGGCAAAGCCTTCCAGATAGCCTTCGGGATGTCCGGCTGGAACGCGGGTCATGCGTTCGGCTTCCGGGCCCATGGTTGGCCCGCCACGTGTCAGGATGCGCGGTGGCTCACCAAACGGCGTGTAGACCATCCGGTTGGGGTTTTCCTGTTCCCAGGACAGCCCGCCCTTAGTTCCATAGATCCGCAGTTTCAAACCATTTTCATTGCCAGGAGCAACCTGACTGGCCCAAATCATGCCTTTTGCACCGTTTTCATAGCGCAGCATGATATGAATATTGTCGTCCAGATCCCGGTCGGGCACAAAGGTCGTCAGGTCCGCCGCAAGCTTTTGCGCTTTGAGCCCGGACACATAGCCCGCCAGATGGTAGGCGTGTGTCCCAATATCTCCCACACAACCGCCAATTCCGGATTGTTTCGGGTCGGTGCGCCAGGCTGCCTGTTTCTGGCCAGTTCCTTCAAGCGCCTCTGTCAGCCAGTCCTGCGCATATTCGGCCTGAATGATCTGGATTTTCCCAAGATCACCATTGGCGACCATGGCTCTGGCATGGCGGATCAACGGATAGCCTGAATAATTGTGTGTCAGAACAAACAATTTGCCGCTTGTCTCCACCAGCTTTGCCAGCTCCCTGGCATCTTCAAGACTGGTGGTCATCGGCTTGTCGCAGATCACATGAATGCCAGCTTCCAGAAATGCTTTTGCGACGGGGAAATGCATGTGATTGGGCGTCACGATCGCAACGGCTTCAATGCCATCAGCGCGGGCACTTTCAGCCTTTGCCATTTCAGCATAATCGCCATAGGCGCGCTCTGGATCCACGCCCAGTTCGGCGGCTGATGCCTTCGACTTGTCCGCAGTTGACGAAAACGCGCCCGCGACCAGTTCAAACTGATCGTCCATACGGGCTGCTATGCGGTGAACAGCGCCGATGAAGGCACCCTGCCCGCCACCAACCATGCCATATTTGATTTTACCCATGAGACCCTCTTACACGTATCTGTTGACGATGTTTTCCAGATATTCCTGGCGTCCCGATTTTGGTTCGGGATTGATGCCATCAGCATGAACCCAGCCTGCAATGTCTTCCAGAGAATGGGTTCCATCGAGCATTTTCTGTGCTTCCGGATGGCTCCAGCCAGCGTAGCGATTTTCAACAAACGCATCCAGCACGCCATCTTCAAGCATGGCAGCACCAGCTTTCAATGAACGCGCCAAAACATCGATACCGCCAATATGTGAGACGATCAAATCTGCCGGATCAATCGATTGACGACGCAGCTTGCTGTCAAAATTGAAGCCACCGGAGGTCAGGCCGCCGCCCTTCAGGATGTAATAGAGTGCCAATGCCATTTCCGGCACATTGTTGGGGAACTGATCGGTATCCCAGCCGGACTGGTAATCGTTGCGATTGGCATCGACAGATCCGAAAATTCCCAGTGCCATGGCCGTACAGACTTCATGTTCGAAAGAATGGTTGGCGAGAACCGCGTGGCCAACTTCAATGTTGACCTTCACTTCATCTTCCAGGCCATGGGCTTTCAACAGGCCATAGACCGTTGCCACATCATAATCATATTGATGTTTGGTCGGTTCCTGCGGTTTTGGCTCTATCAGAATCGCGCCCTTGAAACCGATTTTGTGTTTGTAATCAACGACCATGCTCAAGAAGCGGCCAAGCTGATTCAACTCGCGCTTCATGTCTGTATTGAGCACAGTCTCGTAGCCTTCACGGCCACCCCACAGAACATAGTTTGCACCACCAAGCTGGTGGGTCACATCCATTGCATGCTTTACTTGCGCGGCTGCATAGCCGAACACAGCGGGATCAGGATTGGTGGCTCCGCCCGCCATGAAGCGCTTGTTTGAGAACAGATTTGCCGTGCCCCAAAGCAGTCGGGTTTTCGATGTCTCCATCTTGGCCGCAAATATGTCTGCAATCTCGCTGACATTGCGGTTGCTCTCTGCCAGCGTTTCGCCTTCCGGAGCGATGTCGCGGTCATGGAAACAGAAGAATGGAGCATCGAGAATATCGAACATCTCAAACGCCACATCTGCCTTCAGGCGGGCCCCTTCCATGGTTTCACCAAACCATGGACGGTCGAGTGTCTGCCCGCCAAAGGGGTCACTGCCGGGCCAGCAAAAGCTGTGCCAATAGGCGATGGCCACCCGCAGATGATCTTCCATGGATTTGCCCATAACAATCTCGCCGGGATTGTAATGGCGATAGGCAAACTCGTTGTCGCTATCAGGGCCTTCATATTTGATGGTCGGTATGTCGCCAAAAAATCCGGTGCTCATGTGTTGTTCCTCACCCTTAAATTAATGGTTTGAGCGCTGGATACAGCGCTTGATAGGTTTGATATTTTTCCTGATAGGCTGCTGTCAGAGCTGTCTTTGGCGAAATGGTTTCGACAATGCGCGGCTCACTGCAAATCTCTGCCGGGTTTGCGCCGGTTGCAGCCGTCAGTCCCAGACGTGCAGCTCCGAAGCCACCACCAAAATCTCCCGCTTCAGGTACCTTCAGTTCAATATTCATGGCTGTCGCCAGAATCTCCAGCAACACCTTGCTGCGCGCACCGCCGCCCGCCACAAGCGCGCTGTCGATGTTTGAACCGGCAGCAGACAGGACGCGCAGGCTGTCACAGAAGGCAAAGGCGATGCCTTCCAGAACCATCTGCGTCAAAACTATCTTGTCCGTGCTGTGATCAATACCGATGAAAGCGCCGCGTGCGGCCGCATCATTATGCGGTGTGCGCTCGCCTGACAGGTAAGGCAGGAACAGACCGCGTGCCGGGCCATTCAATGGGCCATCCAAAGCTGCGGTCAAGTCCGGTGCTGATGTGCCCGTGATATCTGACAGCCAGGTCAGGCTGTCCATCGCCGACAGGATAACGCCCATTTGATGCCAGGTATCAGGGATCGCATGGCAGAAGGCATGGACTGCGCCTTCAGTGTTGGGCGAAAAACGGTCATTGCAAATGAACAAGACGCCGGATGTGCCCAGAGATACGAAGGCAGACCCCGGCACCACTGTGCCCAGGCCACAAGCCGAGGCAGCATTGTCACCACCGCCGCCAGCAACAGCAACTTTTCCGTCCAAACCCCACTCAGCGCATAGTTCTTCGCGCAAATTGCCTGATGTCGCACTGCCTTCAACCAATCCTGGCATGTGGTCCATGGTCAGACCGGTGGCCTGCAGCAATTCAGGCGACCATTTGCGGTTAGCAACGTCCAGCCACATCGTGCCAGCGGCATCCGACATGTCCGAGACGAACTCACCTGTCAGCCAAAGGCGGACATAATCCTTTGGCAGAAGCACCTTGTCAGTCGCTTCGAAAATGTCTGGTTCGTGCTTTGCCACCCAGGCCAGTTTTGGCGCGGTAAATCCCGCCATGACAATGTTTCCGGCAATGCCACGAAAATCCGCTTTGGCTTCCAACTCGGTGCATTCCAGTGCCGAACGTCCATCATTCCATAAAATACAGGGCCGCAACGGCTTGTGGTCTTTCCCAATCAGCGTCGCGCCGTGCATGTGGCCCGACAGGCCAATGCCCTTCAGACGCGACAGGGCTTCCGGTTGAACAGATTTGACCTTTGCCATTGCCTGTCTGGTTGCGGAAATCCAGCTATCCGGATCCTGTTCAGACCAACCTGGCTGAGGACGTGTCACATCCATGGTGGCGCTTTCGCTGGCCAAAATGGACTGGTCCGCATCGATCAGCACAGCTTTGACAGCTGACGTTCCAATGTCCAGACCAAGGTATGTTGGTGTGCTCACATTTCCCCCCAATTTTCTTTAGCTGCGCTGTTATCAGTCAGCGGTGACGGCGTCTTTGACAGGCCTTTTATTGAGACCGACCGTATTGGGCTGACGGTCCAATATCAATTGCAGACAGTCTCATCGTCTTGATGGTTTTCCATCAAGACAGACCGCAGATATTATCAGACAGGATCAATCAAAATAACACGTAAATCATTGACATTAGTCAATGTCGGACCGGTCATGACCAGTCGGTTGATCGCCTCAAAAAAGCTGTAACTGTCAAAGGCAGCCAGATCATTGATGGCTCGGCGACCGGCCTGTCGTCCCAGCGCGATATCACCCGGCAGATAAAATGCCCCGGCATTATCCTGTGTGCCGTCAATTCCATCTGTGTCACATGCCAGCGCCGACACACCCGGCATGTCATTCACCGCATGTGCAAAACCAAGCAGGAAGGCTGTGTTGCGCCCGCCGCGACCTGCCGGACCATTGACGGAAACGGTGGTTTCGCCACCTGATATCAGCGCAAGAGGCGGCTGTGCCGGTTGACCGTAAGTGCGAACCTGTTTGGCAATCCCCGCCATCACAAGACCTACATCCTGCGCTTCGCCTTCAATCGCATCGCCAAGAATCATGGGCGTGTAGCCCGCCTGCCGTGCGACTTCCGCCGCAGCTTCCAGAGACTCCTGTGGCTTTGCAACCAGAACGCTTTCCGACTGGGCAAAACAGGCAGACGCCGGATCCGGCGTCTGCGCACCGTTCTGCTCGAGAAAACTCGCAATGTGCTGTGGCAAATTGATCTTGTAGCGCGCCAGAATATCGATCGCGTCAGCAACGGTGGACGGGTCTGCGATTGTTGGCCCCGAGGCGATGGTTCCGAAATCATCTCCCGGCACGTCGGAGATGCCCAAAGTGACCAATCTGGCCGGATAGGCGGCCGCTGCCAGGCGTCCGCCCTTGATTGCGGAGAGGTGCTTGCGAACGACATTCATTTCATGAATTGCAGCACCCGATTTTAACAGCGCCTTGTTGATCGCCTGCTTGTCGTCGAGGGTCAGGCCCTTCCCCGGCAGTGGCAACAGTGATGAACCGCCGCCAGAGACCAGAAACAGAACCAGATCATTTTCACCAGCCGATTCAGCCAATGCCAGAATACGCTCAGCCGCAGCCAGACCATTGGCATCGGGAACCGGGTGATTGGCTTCAACAATTTCAATATGCTGGCACGGAACGGCCGCACCATATTGAGTGACCACCAGCCCGCTCGGGACAAGCCCCCAGGATTGAAGAATCGTGTCTTCAGCAGCCTTCGCCATCGCAGCCGAGGCTTTGCCGGCGCCAAGAATTATGACGCGACCCTGAGGCTTTTCAGGCAAGTGCGGTGGCACGACCAATGCTGGGTTTGCCGCGGCAACTGCAGCATCAAACATGTTTTTCAGAAGCGCTTCAGCAGACATCATGCGGCAGATTCAGTTTTTGTTTTCTGTCCCAACACGACGACCACCGTGTATTTGTTGACCCGCTCATACAAATCAATCACGTCGTGATTCCACATGCGGATGCAGCCGCTGGAGACCGATTTACCGATGGATTTCGGATCTGTTGTGCCATGAATGCGATAGAGCGTGTCGACATCACCTTCAAAGAGGTAAAGCGCACGGGCACCCAGAGGATTATCCAATCCGCCAGCCATGCCTTCCGGACCGTATTTCCTGAGTTCCGGGCGGCGTTGCTTCATTTCTTCTGGCGGACGCCAGCTTGGCCAGCGGCGTTTTCCAGCAACGAAGGCGCGTCCTGACCAGGCCATTCCGGCCTTACCCACACCAACACCGTAGCGCATCGCGTAGCCGTTTTCATGTACCAGATAGAGGTAATGATTGACCGGATCGACCACGACTGTACCCGGTCTTTCCTTGGTTTGGTAACGCACGACCTGCCGGTAGAGGCGTTTGTCGGCCTTGCCTGCAACTTCCAGAGCGTCCAGCGGAAACTCTTCCTCGGGTTTTGGCCCGTAGGCCGTTGCATAATAATCGTCATCCAGCAAACCGACTTCCAGCCCATCAGGCGTGCAGGCGGTTATTGCCAACGCGGCGCATCCCAGCAAAAGGGTTCGACGCGTCAGGTGCGATGGGGTCAGGGCAAAAGACTGTTTCATAAGGAACCTGTTTAATGAGGCTTATCGCCGGTTTACCCAAGCAATTGTGTCGTGACAAGGGAAACCGGAAGCCGACCTGAAGCTATTGCCACTGGACAATCGGAAAAAAATTTGTCCAAATGGTAAAATATTTTTTGAGCGGAGAGCCCAAATGGCGGAAAACGGACAACGAGCAGACATCAAATCGGGGCGCCTGGATGCTGACGACTATGTCAGGAACTTCTCGGACGCCTATCCACTTTTGAACAAGCGCGAAGCATTTGTTGAATCCGAGCGCTGTTATTTTTGTTATGACGCGCCATGCGTACAGGCCTGTCCGACCTCGATCGATATTCCCCAGTTCATCCGCCAGATTGCGACGGATAATCCGGATGGATCAGCCAAGACGATTTTCGAGCAGAACATTCTGGGCGGCATGTGCGCCAGAGTGTGCCCGACAGAACAGCTTTGCGAGGAAGTCTGTGTGCGGGAAGTCGCCGAAGGCAAACCGGTCAAGATTGGCCAGCTACAGCGTTATGCGACCGACCAATATATGGCGCACAAGGCTCAACCCTTTGAACGCGCGGCGCCGACCGGCAAGAAAGTCGCCGTGGTTGGTGCCGGGCCTGCAGGCCTGTCCTGTGCCCACCGCCTGGCCAGTCATGGACATGATGTGGTGCTGTTCGATGCTAGGGAGAAAGCCGGTGGTCTGAATGAATATGGCATTGCCGCATACAAGACGACCAACAATTTTGCTCAGGCAGAAGTGGACTTTGTTCTCGGCATTGGCGGCATTACACTCGAAACCGGCAAGGCACTGGGCCGTGATGTCACCCTGTCGCAATTGCGCAAGGATTATGATGCTGTGTTTCTGGGTGCCGGTCTGGGCGGCGTGAATGCCCTTGGCCTGCCCGGAGAAGACGCGGACGGCGTCATGGATGCGGTCAGCTATATCGAGGATTTGAGGCAGACGGACCAACTGGACACTCTGCCCGTTGGCCGCAAGATTGTGGTGATCGGCGGCGGCATGACAGCCACCGATATTGCCAATCAGACCAAACGCCTTGGTGCAGAGGATGTGACAATCGTCTATCGGCGCGGGCAGGATCGCATGAATGCCAGTGATAAAGAGCAGAAATTTGCACAGACCACTGGCGTCACCATTCGCACCTTTGCCGCGCCCAAGGAACTGGTTGCCAATGGCTCGGTGCGGGCCATCACCTTTGAGACCATGCAGGACGACAATGGCAAGCTGGTTGGAACAGGCGAGACCTTCACACTGGAAGCCGATATGGTTTTCAAGGCAATTGGCCAGACATTGCACAGTGCAGAACTGGGGTCCGATTTTTCCGATGTTGAATTGGAGCGTGGCCGCATTCACGTCGATGAAAACCGCAAGACAAACCTTCCTGATGTCTGGGCCGGTGGCGACTGTATTTCCGATGGCGATGATCTGACTGTGATTGCCGTCGAAGACGGTAAAATTGCCGCCGAAAACATCAACTCATTCCTGAAAGCGTAGGGAGACAGACCATGGCAGATCTTCGAAGCAACTTTGTTGGCATCAAGTCCCCTAACCCGTTCTGGCTCGCCTCCGCGCCACCAACCGACAAAGCCTATAATGTCGTGCGTGCTTTCAAAGCAGGCTGGGGCGGTGTTGTCTGGAAGACGCTCGGGGAAGATCCCCCCATCGTCAACGTCAATGGACCGCGCTATGGCGCGATGTGGTCCAATGACCGGCGTCTGATCGGCCTCAACAATATCGAGTTGATTACCGACCGACCGCTGGACGTCAATCTGCGCGAGATCAAGGAAGTAAAACGCGACTGGCCGGATCGGGCGATGGTCGTATCGCTGATGGTCCCCTGTGAAGAGCAGAACTGGATCAATATTCTGAAGCAGGTGGAAGACACCGAAGCTGATGGCATTGAACTGAATTTTGGCTGCCCACACGGCATGTCGGAACGCGGCATGGGTGCAGCAGTCGGTCAGGTCCCGGAATATGTCGAAATGGTCACGCGCTGGTGCAAGCAACACACCAATATGCCGGTGATCGTGAAACTGACACCCAATATCTCGGACATCCGCGTTCCGGCCCGTGCCGCCAATGCAGGCGGAGCTGATGCGGTGTCACTGATCAATACCATCACCTCGATCATGAGCGTGAATCTGGATACTTTTGCACCCGAACCAACCATCGATGGCAAGGGCACTCATGGCGGATATTGCGGACCTGCGGTGAAACCAATCGCACTGAATATGGTGTCGAAAATCGCAACAGATGCTGAAACAGCCAAACTGCCGATTTCCGGCATAGGCGGCGTCACCACATGGCGTGATGCTGTGGAATATCTGGCTCTGGGCTGCGGCAATGTGCAGGTCTGCACCGCTGCCATGACTTATGGCTTCAAGATTGTTGAAGACATGATTGATGGCCTGTCGGAATATATGGATGACAAGGGCTTCACCGATGTCGAAGAGATCGTTGGCAAGGCCGTGCCGAATGTAACCGATTGGCAGTATCTCAATCTCAACCACATCACCAAAGCCGTCATTGATCAGGATATGTGTATCAAATGTGGCCGGTGTCACATTGCCTGTGAGGACACTTCGCATCAGGCGATCACCTCGATGCTCGATGGCGAGCGCCATTATGAGGTGATTGACGAAGAATGCGTTGGCTGTAATCTGTGTGTGAATGTCTGTCCGGTCGAAAACTGCATCACCATGGAAGAGATGACTGAAGGCGTTGACCCGCGCACCGGCACGCCGATCTCTGATGAGTATGCCAACTGGACAACCCATGTGAACAATCCCTCCTCGCCGAATTTCATTCCGGCCAAGTCGGTTGAACCAGCGGTGTAATCTGATGTCCCGGCAAGTGGTAACCGGCATAGGCGGCGTTTTCTTTCGTGCGAAAGATCCTGCCGCACTGGCCGGTTGGTACCGGGAGCATCTGGGTGTCGACGAGGTTCCCAAGGATTATGACGCGACACCTTGGCACACCGCAGCGGGGACGACAGTGTTCGCCCCCTTTGCCGCCGACACTGACTATTTTGGCCGCCCTGAGCAAAGCTGGATGATCAATTTTCGCGTCGCGGATATGGATGCCATGGTGGCACAATTGGAAGCGGCCGGGATTGCGGTGAAACGCGATCCAGAAGCCTATCCGAATGGACGGTTTGCGCGCCTGCATGATCCTGAGGGCAACCCGGTGGAGTTGTGGGAACCCAAGGAATAGGTCCTTCTATTTACGCGGCAACAGGCCCTGCATCAATATTGTTTCAAGCGTGTCAGCTGCGTCATCATAGGTCTTGTCGCGCGCATCCTGCCCCAGCAGCGCCGTCACCTGAACTTCGAAATCGGCGTAATGCTGAGTCGTGGCCCATAGGAAGAATATCAGGTGATAGGGGTCAACCCGATTGAGTTGACCGGTGTCACACCAGTGGCGGATTACAATTGCCTTTTGTTCGACCAGTTCTTTCAAATGGCCCTGCAGCACCGCGCCAAGCAGCGGCGCGCCATTGAGAATTTCATTGGCAAACAGGCGCGAATCTTCCGGGCGTTCTTTCGACATGGATAGTTTGGCGCGCATATAATTGAGAATTTGTTCGGCAGGATCGCCATCCGGATCAAGTTGCTCCAGCGGTTCCAGCCAGCGCTCCAGCACAAATTCCAGCACCGCGACGTAAAGCGTTTTCTTGCTTTTGAAGTAATATAAAAGATTTGGTTTGGTCATGCCGGCCGCTTTAGCCAGTTCATCCACTGTCGCGCCACGAAAGCCGGTTTTGGCAAAGACGCTCAGCGCACCATCCAGGATGCGCTCCTGATTGCGAATCTGAATGCGGGTGGCCTTGCGCGGCTTGACGCCATCTTCCTGACCCTGGCCCTGCAATTGAACCGGTCGTGATCGTGAATCACCCAAATCCATAAATACGTGTACCCACTTCTCCCAGAGAAGCCGCATGGGTGTTTTCTCACACCTGCTTTTGGTTTGCGGCAATCTCTTCAGATGACACAATGGAAAGGGCTTGTAGGCTTTTCCGATTGTGTTTAACGTCTTGTTTGACCATTTGGTCAGAAATTCCGGTTTCACCTAACGGCGTGGCGGCCATATTGTCAAATTGACAATTGCCATATGCAGATGAGTGGCCAATCTCTTATGAGGTTTTCCGGATTGTCCTGGCCGGTTATGTAGATTTGGGAATGCGAGACACCATGAACATACAAACACCCAGCAAGAATAACAGCCTTGAAGCCTTCTGGATGCCGTTTACGGCGAACCGGCAATTCAAAGAAAATCCGCGCATGTTCGTGGGTGCCAAGGACATGCATTACGTGACCGCAGATGGACGTAATGTGCTGGACGGCACGGCGGGTCTGTGGTGTGTGAATGCGGGCCATTGCCGCCCGAAAATCACCGAGGCCATTCAAAAGCAGGCAGCAGAACTTGATTATGCGCCTGCGTTCCAGATGGGACATCCCAAAGCATTTGAGCTGGCGGAGCGTCTGGTTGACTACATGCCCGATGATATCAATCACGTGCTCTATACCAATTCCGGGTCTGAATCTGTCGAAACCGCTCTGAAAGTTGCGCTTGCTTATCACCGCGCCAAGGGAGACGGCTCGCGGTTCCGCCTGATTGGCCGTGAGCGCGGCTATCATGGCGTGAATTTCGGGGGCATTTCAGTCGGGGGCATTGTTTCGAACCGCAAGATGTTTGGCACATTGCTCACCGGGGTCGACCACCTACCCCACACCCACGATATCGAGAAAAATGCCTTCACGCGCGGCATTCCGGAACATGGCGCGAATCTGGCAGATGAACTGGAGCGGATTTGCACCCTGCACGATCCATCCACGATTGCAGCAGTCATCGTTGAGCCAGTAGCCGGATCAACCGGCGTTCTGATACCGCCGCAAGGCTATCTGCAACGCCTGCGCGATATTTGCGACAAGCACGGCATTCTGCTGATTTTTGATGAAGTGATCACCGGTTTCGGACGACTTGGCTCGCCCTTTGCGGTTGAGCATTTTGGTGTGACGCCAGATATTGTCATCACAGCAAAGGGCCTGACCAGCGGCGTCATCCCGATGGGCGCGGTGTTTGTGAAAGACCATATTTATGACGCCTTCATGCAAGGCCCGCCGCATATGATCGAATTCTTCCATGGCTATACCTATTCGGGCAATCCCATCGCATCGGCAGCCGCTCTCGGCGCGCTTGATACTTATGAGGAAGAAGGGCTGTTCCAGAAAGGTCAGGAACTGGGGCAATATTGGGAGGATGGGCTGCATTCCCTGAAAGGCCTGCCACATGTGATTGATATCAGGAATATCGGTCTGATTGGTGCGATTGAACTGGAACCGATTGCCGGGGAGCCGACAAAACGCGCATTCTCCTGCTTCCTGGAAGCTTATGAGCGCAATCTTCTGATCCGCACCACAGGCGACATCATTGCCCTGTCACCGCCCCTGATTGTTGAAAAAACCCATATTGATGAAATCATCGACACGTTGTCTGGCGTGTTGAAAGACGCAGCGTAGTAAGGAATTTAGTAAAATGGCACGCGTAGATAATATTATTGGTGGCAAATCCCACGCCAGTCAGAGTGGCCGCACAATGGCGCTCTACAACCCGGCAACCGGGGAGCAGAATGGCGAAGTCGGTCTTTCAACTGCGTCGGAACTGGATATGGCTGTCGCCGCTGCGAAAGCGGCACTGCCGGGCTGGGCAAATACACCGCCATTGAAGCGCGCTGCGATCATGTTCAAGGTCAAATATCTGATTGAACAGAATTTTGACCGTATTGCCGACGCCATTTCGGCAGAACACGGCAAGACCCATGATGATGCTCTTGGTGAAATACAGCGTGGGCTTGAAGTGGTGGATTTTGCCTGTGGCATTCCTCACCTTCTGAAGGGTGAATTTTCGCGCAATGTAGGCCCGTCAATCGATAGTTATTCTGATCGTCAGCCGCTGGGTATCGTCGCTGGTATTACCCCTTTCAACTTTCCAGCCATGGTGCCTTTGTGGATGTACCCAATGGCCATTGCCTGCGGGAATTGCTTCATTCTGAAACCTTCGGAAAAAGACCCGACCGCTGCCAATATGGTGGCTGAATTCTTCATGGAAGCCGGGCTGCCTGCCGGTGTTCTGAATGTGGTGCATGGTGACAAGGAAGTGGTGGATGCCATTCTGGTTCACAAGGATATCAAAGCTGTATCCTTTGTCGGCTCAACCCCGATTGCCGAATATGTCTATCACACCGGCACGGCAAACAATAAGCGTGTGCAGGCTCTTGGTGGTGCCAAGAACCACATGGTAATCATGCCGGATGCCGACATCGACAAGGCTGTTGATGCGCTGATGGGGTCTGGCTACGGCTCTGCCGGAGAGCGCTGCATGGCGATTTCTGTGGCGGTGCCGGTGGGTGATGCCGTTGCTGACAAGCTGGTGGAAGCTCTGAAGCCACGCATTGAATCGCTCAAGATCGGTCCGGCGACGGATGCGCAGGCTGATATGGGACCGCTGGTAACCCAGCAGCACAAGGACAAGGTTGTCGGGTATATTGATGCTGGCGAAAAAGAAGGCGCGGAACTGGTTGTCGACGGTCGTGGTCTGACCCTGCAGGGTTACGAGAATGGCTATTTTGTCGGCGGCACCCTGTTTGATCGCGTCACAACTGATATGTCGATCTACAAGGAAGAGATTTTCGGGCCGGTTCTGTCTGTTGTGCGTGCGGACAGTTTTGAAACCGCAACCAAGATGATCAACGATCATGAATTCGGCAATGGCACGGCAATCTTTACCCGCGACGGTGATGCTGCGCGCAGCTTTGCTGACAGTATTGAAGTCGGCATGGTCGGTATCAATGTACCGATCCCGGTTCCCGTGGCCTACCACTCCTTTGGTGGCTGGAAACGGTCTTTGTTCGGCGATCATTCGATTTATGGGCCGGAAGGCATCCGCTTCTATACCCGCCTGAAGACGGTCACCAGCCGTTGGCCGGGCGGCATCAAGGATGGAGCAGTCTTTACCTTCCCAACCATGTAACCAAACAATCCAAACTCGAGGCGGCGAAAATGGCAGCACCAAGTGACAATCTGAAGATCAATGGCGACCGACTCTGGGACATGTTGATGGAGATGGCCAAAATCGGTCCCGGCATTGCTGGTGGCAACAATCGGCAGACGGTGACTGATGAAGATGGTGAAGGCCGTATCCTGTTCCATAAATGGTGTATCGAAGCAGGCCTGACCATGGGTCTGGACCAGATGGGCAACATGTTCATGCGCCGGGAAGGTACGGACCCGGATGCGCTGCCGGTCTATGTCGGCTCGCATCTGGATACGCAGCCGACCGGTGGGAAATATGACGGCGTGCTGGGCGTGCTGGCCGGTCTGGAGATCGTCCGCACCCTCAATGATCTGGATTTGAAAACCAAACATCCGATCGTGGTTACTAACTGGACAAATGAAGAAGGCACACGCTTTGCGCCCGCCATGCTGGCATCAGGCGTGTTTGCCGGGATGCACACCCAGGACTGGGCCTATGAGCGTACGGATGCAGAGGGAAAAACCTTCGGAGCAGAGCTGAAGCGCATAGGCTGGCGCGGTGAAGAAGAGGTCGGTGCCCGTAAAATGCACGCCTTTTTCGAGTTGCATATTGAACAGGGGCCCATTCTGGAAGCCGAAGGCAAGGATATCGGCGTTGTGACCCACGGTCAGGGCCTTTCCTGGACGCAGATCACAATCACAGGCAAAGACAGCCACACCGGTTCAACCCCGATGCCGATGCGCAAGAATGCCGGCCTTGGCATGGCGAAAGTCCTGCAATTGGTTGATGATATCGCCTGGTCGCACAAGCCCGATGCAGTGGGTGCGGCTGGCCATATTGATGTCTATCCAAACAGCCGCAATGTGATCCCCGGCAAGGTGGTATTCACCGTGGATTTGCGCTCACCTCAACTGGCTGTCATCGAAGATATGGAAGCGCGGCTGAAAGACGGCGCGCAGAAAATCTGCGATGAGATGGGTCTGGGGGTTGCGTTTGAGAAAGTCGGCGGGTTTGATCCGGTCACTTTTGACGAAACCTGCGTGAGCGCAGTGCGCAATGCCGCCGAGCGCCTTGGCTACAGCCACCGCGATCTGATTTCAGGCGCCGGTCACGATGCGTGCTGGATCAACAGCACGGCGCCAACAGCCATGGTAATGTGCCCGTGCGTTGACGGCCTGTCCCACAATGAAGCGGAAGAAATTTCGCCGGAATGGGCCAAAGCCGGAGCCGATGTATTGTTTCACGCCGTTGTCGAGACGGCAGAGATTGTTGAATAAACGACACGACAGCCCGAAGACTGACTGAGGAGTTTTACCCATGAGCAAAGTTATCAAAGGCGGAACAATTGTTGCCGCCGACCGGACCTACAAGGCTGACGTTCTGATTGATGGCGAAACCATCATTGCGGTTGGCAGCGATCTTGAGGGTGACGAAATCATTGATGCATCCGGCTGCTATCTGATGCCGGGCGGGATTGATCCGCATACCCATCTGGAAATGCCATTTATGGGCACACACTCCTCAGATGATTTTGACACAGGCACGGCAGCCGCTCTTGCTGGCGGAACAACAATGGTGGTGGATTTCTGTCTTCCGGACCCCTCCGGTGGTCTGATGGACCCCCTGCAACAATGGTATCAAAAAGCAGGCAAAGCCCGCACTGACTATTCGTTCCACATGGCGATTACCGGCTGGAGCGAACAAATTTTCAACGACATGCCGAAGGTCGTGGCCGAGGGCATCAACACGTTCAAACACTTCATGGCTTACAAGGGCGCATTGATGGTGGATGATGATGAGATGTTTGCCTCCTTCTCGCGCTGTGCCGAGATTGGTGCAATGCCATTGGTTCACGCAGAGAACGGTGATGTGGTTGCCCAAATCCAACAGCGACTTCTGGCAGAAGGCAATAATGGCCCGGAAGCCCATGGCTATTCCCGTCCGCCTGAAGTGGAAGGCGAAGCAGCCAACCGCGCCATCATGATTGCCGATCAGGCAGGCGTTCCGCTCTACATCGTCCACGTGTCCTGCGAGCAGGCCCATGAAGCCATTCGCCGGGCGCGACAGAAAGGCATGCGGGTCTATGGCGAGCCATTGATCCAGCATCTGACTTTGGATGAAAGCGAATATTTGAATGAAGACTGGGATTACGCGGCACGCCGTGTGATGTCACCACCGTTCCGCGACAAGCTGAATCAGGATGGCTTGTGGGCTGGGCTGGCCTCCGGCAGCCTGCAGGTGGTTGCCACTGACCATTGTGCCTTCACAACCGAACAAAAGCGTTTTGGCGTTGGTGATTTCACCAAGATTCCAAATGGCACTGGCGGTCTGGAAGACAGAATGCCGATTCTCTGGACACGCGGCGTGCGCACTGGCCGACTGACGATGAATGAGTTTGTTGCCGTAACATCGACCAATATTGCACGCATTCTCAACATGTATCCCAAGAAGGGCGCGATCATGCCCGGCGCTGACGCCGACATTGTGGTCTGGGACCCTGAAGCGTCCAAAACCATTCAGGCCAGCACGCAGAAATCGGCTATTGATTACAATGTGTTTGAAGGCTTTGAACTGACGGGTTTGCCGGTGATGACATTCAACCGGGGGGACTTGGTGTTCAAGGAAGGTGACGTAACTGGCGAAACCGGTCGCGGACGCTTCATCAAGCGTGAGGCCAATCCGCCGGTCAATCAGGCCCTGTCCACATGGAAAGAGCTGACAAATCCTCGCAAGGTGGTGCGCAGCGGCATTCCTGCCGGCGTTTGACATGATAATTACCGGAGCTTGTGCCGAACAGATATGGTGTATGAATGACTGAGCCTTCTTTGAAGGAACCCGATAGCAGCGAAAAATCTGTGATTCAGATTGATGATCTGTCGCTGACATTTGAAACGAATGATGGCCCGGTGCATGCCCTGTCACATATCGATCTGTCGATTGCGGAAGGTGAGTTTGTCTCGCTGATCGGCCCGTCGGGCTGCGGCAAGACCACCCTGCTGCGCGTTATCGCTGATCTGGAACGTGCAACCGGGGGCACGATATCGGTCAATGGTGTCTCGCCAGAAGAGGCACGGTTGCACCGTGCCTATGGCTATGTGTTCCAGGCTGCAGCGCTGTATCCGTGGCGGACCATCGATCGCAATATTGCGCTGCCACTTGAAATCATGGGCCTTTCAAAGAAGGAACAGAACAGCCGGATTGCGAAAAATCTTGATCTGGTGAACCTGACAGGATTTGAGAAGAAGTTCCCCTGGCAATTGTCCGGCGGTATGCAGCAACGGGCTTCAATTGCGCGTGCGCTGGCTGTTGAACCGCATCTGCTTCTGATGGACGAGCCATTCGGTGCGCTGGACGAGATTGTTCGGGATCATCTGAATGAACAACTGCTGAAGCTGTGGGCAAAGACGAACAAGACCGTGGTGTTTGTGACCCACTCGATCCCGGAAGCTGTGTTCCTCTCAAGCAAGATTGTGGTGATGTCTCCCCGGCCCGGACGTGTGCATGATGTGATTGATTGCGGGTTGCCGCGCGACCGCACGCTGGATGTTCGCGAAACACCGCAATTTCTGGAAATTGCGCACCGCGTCCGCGAAGGCTTGAAAGCGGGACATTCCTATGACGACTGATGCCATGGCGTCTCCCAGTTCCACAGTGCGCCCCGGATTACTCAGCCGGGCGCTCTCGGGAACTTTTCTGCCGGTGCTCGTGGTTGTCTTGGGGATCATCGCCATCTGGTACATTGCTGCCATCAGCATGAATTCCACCTTTCAACGCAGCCTTGATGCCCGTGCCGAGGCAACTCCCACGACGATTGAATTTATTGAATCGACATTGAATCAGGAAAGACCCGTCCTGCCCTCGCCGCATCAGGTGGCGGAAAATCTCTGGGACACGGTCTTCAATAAGAAGATCAGCTCCAAACGCAGTCTGGTCTATCATGCGGGTGTGACGCTGGCCCCTACTCTTCTGGGTTTTTTGATGGGAACAGCGCTGGGCATACTTCTGGCAACCATCATCGTTCATGTGCTGTCGATGGAAAAGAGCCTGATGCCATGGATCATCACGTCCCAGACAATTCCCATTCTGGCCATTGCACCGATGGTGATTCTGGTTCTGGACGCTGTTGGTATTCGCGGATTGCTGCCCAAGGCGCTGATTTCCATGTATTTGTCGTTCTTCCCGATCACCGTGGGTATGGTCAAGGGTTTGCGGTCTCCGGACAAAATGCATCTGGATTTGCTACGCACCTATAATGCCAGTTCCTGGCAAACATTCTGGAAGCTGCGCTGGCCATCATCCCTGCCCTATCTCTTCACCAGCATGAAGGTGGCGATTGCCATATCACTGATTGGCGCCATTATCGCGGAACTGCCAACAGGCGCAGTCGCGGGCCTCGGTGCGCGCCTGCTTTCCGGATCTTATTACGGGCAGACCGTTCTGATCTGGTCTGCGCTTCTGATGGCTGCCTTTTGTGCGGCGATGCTGGTGGCACTTGTTGGCGTGGCGGACAAATGGGTCCGGCGGCGCATGGGTGAAAAAGTGGAGGCTGGCTCATGAGCGATATAACCGCCTCATCCAAAGCGCCTGGCCTGCCTGAAGAATGGCGCGAACCGCTGATCTGGCTGGCAATCCTGTGCACGATCACAGCTCTGTTTCTGCCTCTGGCATTCCTGGCCGGTGATGATGGAATTGCAAAGCCGCTGAGGTCTCCCTCAGGTCTGTGCGTGATGCTGATTGCCGGAGCGATCGCTTCCGTTCGTTTCCAGAGCTGGCTAGGCGATCTCCTGCTTTTTCTGTCATCCCATCTGACAGCTGGCATCCTGTTGTTCATGGTTCCCGCCTATAGCGGTGCTGCCGGATGGGGCTTCTGGTTGCTGCTGATCAGCAGTTGGTTGCTGGCCTGGCAATTGGTTTCGCGTTTATCGGCGCATCGTCTGGAAGGTCGGCTGCAGACGCTGCTTGATCTTGCAATTCCCATTATCTTTGGTCTCTGGCTGCTGCTGCTTTGGGAAATGGTAGTGGTGGGGGCTGGTGTGCCTTTTGTTCTGCTGCCACCCCCGAGCCAGATTGGTGCGCGCATTGCTGAATCCCTGCCGCTGCTGTGGGCTGATTTCCAGCAGACTTTTCTGCTGGGTGTCCTGCCCGGCTACGTGATTGGCTGCAGTGCCGGCTTTGTCGTGGCCGTCCTGGTAGATAAGGTTCCGTTTTTGCAACGCGGGCTCCTGCCGGTTGGCAATATGGCATCCGCCTTGCCGATTATCGGCGTTGCACCGATCATGGTGATGTGGTTCGGCTTTGGACCGGGGTCCAAAATCGCCGTTGTCGTGATCATGATCTTTTTCCCGATGCTGGTGAACACCGTGGCTGGTTTTGCCGCGGCCGGGAATATGGAAAAGGATTTGATGCGCACCTATGCTGCTTCTTACTGGCAAACGCTTTTGAAACTGCGTCTGCCAAATGCCATGCCTTTCATTTTCAACGCTTTGAAAATCAATTCAACGCTGGCACTGATTGGCGCAATTGTTGCTGAATTCTTCGGTTCTCCCACCGTGGGGATGGGTTTTCGCATCAGTACGGAGTTTGGCCGCTTGAATACAGATTTGGTCTGGGCCACCATTGCGGTAGCAGCTTTGGCCGGATCAACCTTCTATGGTTTGATTGCGCTTATCGAGCGCAGGATTACCTTCTGGCATCCCTCGGCACGTGGCTGAAATATTGGGGTTTGAATACCAACAGCGCCACTTAGGCGCATCTAACAAGGAGACAACAATGAAGACACTTCTTAAAGGGGCCATGGCTCTTGGAGTTGCAACAGGCATGAGCCTTGCAGCGTCCGCCGGTTTTGCAGCCGACCCTGTGACACTGCAATTGCAGTGGGTGACGCAGGCACAGTTTGCAGGCTACTACGTCGCACTGGAAAACGGCTATTATTCAGACTTGGATCTGGATGTAACCATCAAGCCAGGTGCACCCGATCTCTCTCCACCGCAGGTTCTGGCTGGCGGCGGCGCTGATGTGATGCTGAACTGGATGCCATCTGCTATGGCAGCGCGCGAACGTGGCGTGCCAGTTGTCAATATTGCACAACCTTTCAAACGCTCCGGTCTGATGCTGACCTGCCTGAAGGAAACCGGAATCACAAGCCCGGAAGATTTCAAAGGCAAGACCATTGGTGTCTGGTTCTTCGGCAATGAATATCCGTTCCTGGCCTGGATGTCCCAGCTCGGCATTTCAACGGATGGCGGCCCTGATGGCGTCACTGTTCTGAAACAGGGTTTCAATGTCGACCCGATCATCCAGAAACAGGCTGATTGTATTTCCACCATGACCTACAACGAATATGGTCAGGTGCTGGATGCAGGCATTTCGGAAGACGAACTGGTTGTCTTCAAATATGAAGACCAGGGCGTTTCCACTTTGGAAGACGGCATCTATGTGCTCGAAGACAACCTTGAAGACCCTGCCTTCGTTGACAAGATGGCACGGTTTGTATCCGCTTCCATGAAAGGTTGGGCATGGGCCGGAGAAAACCCGGACGCAGCAGCTGAGATCGTTCTGGAATATGATGAGACCGGTGCACAAACCGAAAAACATCAAAAACGGATGATGGGCGAAATTGCCAAATTGCTGGGTGATGACGGCGGCAAGCTGGACCCTGCTGATTACCAGCGCACAATCGACACACTCCTGGCCGGTGGTTCTGACCCCGTGATTTCCAAGGAGCCAGTCGGTGGCTGGACACATGTTGTCATCGACAAAGCCATGGCGATGTAATTAATCAATTCATGACTGCGATTGGGGCGGCCTTCGGGTCGCCCTTTTTCTTGGTAAGCGCAGGAAACCGAGCAATCTCTTTGCATCCACTCCCCTGATCCCCCATATAGTCGAAGTTCAGTTTTCAACGATTCCAGGAACATGATGGCCGCTCCTCTCCTAACACTGCAGAATGTTTTTCTTACCTTTGGTGGAACCCCGCTTCTTGAGGGGGCGGAGTTGCTCATTCATGAAGGCGAGCGGATTGCGCTGGTGGGCCGTAATGGCTCCGGTAAATCCACGCTTCTGAAAATTGCTGCCGGTCTGGTGGAAGCCGACAAAGGCGAGCCGATCATGCAGTCGGGCACCACAACCCGCTATTTGCCACAGGAGCCTGATCTATCGGGCTATGCAACCACGCTTGACTATGTGGAAGCAGGCCTGACCGAAGGTGACGAGAATTACCGGGCGCTGTATTTGCTGAATGAACTGGGACTTGATGGCACCGAGAATCCTGCAAACCTGTCTGGTGGTGAAGCCAGGCGCGCCGCGCTGGCACGCGCCATTGCGCCAGAACCGGACATTCTCTTTCTTGACGAGCCAACCAACCATCTGGACCTTCCGACCATTGAATGGCTTGAGCGCGAATTGCTGTCGATGCGCTCTGCCTTTGTCCTGATCAGTCATGACAGGGCCTTTCTGGAACGTCTCACAAGTGCCACCGTCTGGATCGATCGCGGCGTCACACGCCGGATCAATGAAGGCTTTGCCAGCTTTGAAGCCTGGCGCGACAAGGTTCTGGAAGAAGAAGATACCGAGCGCCACAAGCTGAACCGGAAAATCGTACGTGAAGAGCACTGGCTGCGCTATGGCGTGACAGCAAGGCGCAAACGCAACATACGACGGCTTGATGGATTGCATGCCCTGCGTGACAAACGTCGCAATTTGCGCCAGCGCACAGGGTCGGTGGATATGCAAGCCGCCGAAGGGGAAACCTCCGGCAAGCGCGTTATTGAAGCTGTTGACCTGACAAAAGCCTATGATGGTCGCGTTGTCGTTTCTGATTTTTCCGTACGCATCAATCGTGGCGACCGTATCGGCATTGTCGGCCCGAATGGCGCTGGCAAGACCACGCTTGTAAAATTGCTGACCGGCCAGATGGAACCCGATAGTGGGTCGATCAAGCTCGGTGCCAATCTGCAAATGCTGACACTGGATCAAAAACGCGAGCAACTGGATGACACGCAGAGCCTGAAAGATGTGCTGACAGGCGGTCTTGGCGATATGTTGATGGTCGGCGATCAGCAACGTCATGTTGTCAGCTACATGAAGGATTTTCTGTTTACGCCTGAGCAGGCCGGAACCGCTGTCGGAAAATTGTCGGGCGGCGAACGCGCTCGGGCAATGCTGGCAAGGGCGCTGGCAAAACCATCCAACCTGCTGGTGCTGGATGAGCCAACGAATGATCTCGATCTGGATACGCTGGATCTTCTTCAGGAACTGATTGCTGACTATTCCGGAACTGTGATCCTGGTCAGCCATGATCGTGATTTTCTGGACCGCACAGTGACAAGCACGCTGACAAGCGATGGCGATGGGCACTGGCAGGATTATCCGGGCGGCTATTCCGATATGCTGACGCAACGCGGCAAGCAGCCGGGGAAACAGGGCAGCTCAAAATCAAAAAGCCGAAAAGCCAACAAATTGGCTGGCGTGCCAAAAAACAAACCCAAGCTCAGCTTCAAGCAGCAACATGCCTTGAAGACACTGCCTGGCGAGATTGAAGAGCTTGGTGTTAAAATCAGTGCGTTTGAGGCACTCATGGCGAATCCGGATCTGTTCACAAAAGAACCTGACAAGTTTACAAAAACCGCTAAAGACCTCGAAGCAGCTCAAGCAAAGCTCTCCAAAAAAGAAGAACAATGGCTGGAGCTTGAGATGCTGCGTGAGGAGATCGAAACGGGAGATGCTGCCTGATGCAATGGTCGCCGGAACAGGAACAGGCCCTTTCGCTTGTATCTGAATGGTTCAAAGACAGTGCTTCGCAGGTGTTTCGTCTGTTCGGCTATGCCGGCACAGGCAAAACCACCCTCGCCCGGCATCTGGCCGAAGGCGTTGAAGGACCGGTTGAGTTTGCCGCCTTTACCGGCAAGGCGGCGCAGGTGCTGCGGGAAAAGGGCTGCGATGATGCGGGCACAATTCACAGTCTGATTTACCGTCCGGACGAAGAAACTGGTGCCGACCCGACCTTCACCATCAACCGTGACAGTCCGGCGAGCAAAGCCGATCTGATCATCATTGATGAATGTTCCATGGTTGATGAGGAACTGGGGCACGATCTGCTGTCCTTCGGCACAAAAGTTCTGGTGCTTGGCGATCCGGCGCAATTGCCACCGGTCAAGGGTGGTGGTTTCTTCACTGAGCATGAACCGGACTTTCTGCTGACCGAAGTTCACCGGCAAGCCCGTGACAATCCGATCATTGAAATGTCGATGCGCATTCGTGAAGGTCTGAAGCTGGATTACGGCCAGTATGGTGAGAGCCAGATCATTTCCCGACGGGACATTGATTCAGACCTGATGATGGAAGCCGATCAGGCGCTGGTGGGCCGCAATGTGACACGCATGAACTACAATGCCCGCATGCGCGCGCTGCAATCTTATGATGGTTCGATGCCACATCCCGGTGAACGGCTGATATGCCTGCGCAACAACAAGAAAAAAGGGCTGCTGAATGGCAGCCTCTGGGTTGTTGCAGCCGCGAAAGAGGGCCGCGCCGGGCTATATGATCTGCGCATTTTGCCCGACCCGCCCCCTATCATACAGGGTGTCAAATCCCGCCAAACCCGCGTGCGGGTACGCCCAGAGTTCTTTCAGGGCACGGAAAGTGAACTGTCATGGCCTGAGCGGCGCAAATCAGACGAATTTGATTTCGGCTATGTCCTGACCGTACACAAGGCGCAAGGGTCGCAATGGGACAATCTTGTGCTGTTTGACGAGAGCTTTGCCTTTCGCGAGCATCGTGAACGCTGGCTTTACACAGCGATCACGCGTGCGGCCAAAACACTGACCATCGTTCGCTGACAACCTTGTTCAGAGCGAGAGAGCGGGCTCCAGATCCGGTCTGCCAGAAGCACGGGCGGCAGCTGTTGCCGTATTGGCCATCAGCATGGCAATCGTCATCGGTCCCACACCGCCGGGAACAGGCGTAATAGCGCCAGCAACGCCGCGTACGTCATCAAAGTCGACATCACCGACCAGCCGGGTTTTCCCCTCGCCCTTTTCCGGGGCATCGATGCGGTTGATGCCAACATCAATGATTGTCGCACCAGGTTTGATCCAGTCAGCCTTGATCATTTGCGGTCGGCCGACAGCGGCCACAAGAATGTCGGCTGTGCGGCACAGAGCCTCAATTTCCCTGGTTCGGCTGTGAGCAATGGTGACGGTACAGCTTTCCTGCAACAACAGGGCTGCTGCGGGTTTGCCCACAATGTTGGAGCGACCCACGATAACAGCGTTCAGACCGCTCAGATTATCACCCAACGCCTGTTTCGCCAGCAACAAACTGCCAGCCGGTGTGCAGGGAATCATGGCACGGGAGCGGTTTCCTGAACTGAGCAGCCCCACATTGATCGGATGAAAACCGTCAACATCCTTCTTGGGTAAAATCGTTTCGATGACTTTTTCTTCCGAGATATGCCCCGGCAATGGCAGTTGCACCAAAATGCCGTGGATATCCGGGTCAGCGTTCAGACTCTCAACCAGCGCCAGTAGGTCTGCTTCGCTGACGGAAGCTTCCAGACGATGGGTGCGCGATAAGAATCCGCATTCCTCTGCCTTTTTGCCCTTGGAGCGAACATAGACCTGACTGGCAGGATCTTCACCGACAATGACAACTGCGATCCCTGGGATGGTTCCGGTCTGTTTAGTCAGGCGAGCAGTCGCAGCCTTCACGGTTTCGACTACTTTATCGGCAAGCGCCTTGCCACTTATTGTCTGTGCATCTGACATAACAGGTCCGATCCTTATCAGTTTAGAGATTCAGTTGCTCCATCTGGCGATACAAACCATGTGCCATTAAGGTTTGCAATGCAGCAACACCTTATAGATAAAATACGATGTGGCATGAACAGCCAAGGGACCGAATGATGAAAAGCAAACTGAAATCCAGAATCCAACAGGCCAAGGGTGATGAGCCAGCAGACCTGGTGATCAAGAATATCCAGACGCTGGATATCATTACCGGCGAGCTGTTTGCCGGTGATATCGCGATTACCGGTGATACAATTGTCGGTGTTGCAGAAACCTATGCTGGGCAAACGGAACTGGATGGCAGCGGACTTGTTGCGGTGCCCGGTTTCATCGACACGCATCTGCACGTGGAATCCTCTCTGGTAACGCCGCTGGAGTTTGACCGTTGCGTGTTGCCGCATGGCGTCACCACCGCGATTTGCGACCCACACGAGATTGCCAATGTATTGGGAGCCGAAGGCATCCGATATTTTGTGGATTGCGCTGAACAGACCATCATGGATTTGCGGATTCAGCTGTCTTCCTGTGTTCCTGCAACAACCTTCGAAACATCTGGAGCTGAACTCTCTGCAAAGGATCTGCAGCCATTCATGGACCACCGCAAAGTCATTGGCCTGGCGGAAGTCATGAATTTTCCCGGGGTTCTGGCCGGCGATCCGGATATGCTGGAGAAGCTCGCTTTGTTTGCGGATCGACCCAAGGACGGCCATGCCCCCCTGCTCTCGGGCAAGCCGCTCAATGCCTATTCAGCCACCGGCATTGCCACCGAACATGAAGCCACCACCGCAAAAGAAGCGCGGGAAAAACTGCGCAAGGGCCTGACGATCCTCATACGTGAGGGGTCGGTTTCCAAGGATTTGCACGCGTTGGCAGAAATTATTGATGAGAACACATCCAGTTTTCTGGCGTTCTGCACCGATGACCGCAATCCCATGGAAATCGCGGAAGAAGGTCATCTGGACTATATGATCCGCACCGCGATTGCGCTCGGACGCCCGCTGCATCATGTCTATCGCCTCGCTAGCTGGTCCGCAGCAAAAGCATTCCGTCTGTCTGACAGAGGATTGATTGCTCCAGGTTACCGCGCAGATATCGCCCTTGTGTCTTCGCTGGAAGAGTGTCGCGTTGAGCAGGTTGTGTCCGCAGGTCGGCTTGTGACTGAAGCTCTTTTTGAAACGCGCCGCAGCATTTCGCCTGTCGGGCGGAACAGCGTAAAGGCGGCGCAGGTGACAGCCGGTCATTTTGAAATGCCCGGTCCAGCACGGAAGATTTCCGTGATCGGTGTCGAGCCGGGATTGATCCTGACCCAACATTTAAAATGCCAGATTAGCGAAGCAAATGGGCACCTTGTCGCGGATGCCAAATCAGATTTGGCCAAAGTCGGAGTGGTGGAACGACATGGCAAAACCAATTTGTCAATTCCATTGGCTGGTCTTGGATTTGTGAGTGGTTTTGGGTTGGAAAAAGGTGCTTTGGCCTCTTCCGTCGGTCATGACAGCCACAACATTACGGTTCTGGGCATGAATGATGCCGACATGGCAATCGCGGTCAATCGGCTGACAGAATTGCAGGGCGGCTTTGTGGTTGTCTCGGATGGAAAAGTTCTTGCAGAGTTTGCATTGCCCATTGCCGGGCTGATGAGTGAGCTGCCTCACGAACAGGTTCACGAAGGTTTGATCCCCTTGCGAAAAGCCGCCAAAATCCTTGGTTGCCGCCTTCCCGAGCCGTTTTTGCAGATCGCTTTCCTGCCGCTTCCGGTTATCCCGCACTTGAAAATGACTGATAAAGGCCTTTTTGATGTAGACAGGTTCTGCCACGTCGATTTGTAAGGCAAGACCGCAAACCAAATGCTGAAAGCGAGACACCCATGCGCCTTTTGACCTCCATGCTGCTTGGGCTGGGACTACTGTCCAGCCCCACATTTGTTTCGCAGGCTTCAGCAGAAGACGGCACGGCTATTTTGGCCGGTGGTTGTTTCTGGTGTGTTGAGTCCGACTTTGATCATGTGAAAGGCGTCAAAGAGACGGTTTCGGGCTACATTGGTGGCTCGACGGATAATCCGACCTACAAGACCCACAGCAAGGATGGACATCTGGAAGCCGTGAAGATTGTCTATGACAAGAGCCAGGCAGATTACCGGTCCCTGCTGGACGCATTCTGGCGTACAGTTGATGTGCTCGATGATGGCGGACAGTTCTGTGACAGAGGCAACTCGTATCGCACAGCGGTGTTCGTCGCGAATGATGAAGAGCGTTCCATTGCAGAGGCCTCCAAAGCTGACGCTGAGCAGGAACTGGGTCAGGAAATTAAAACCCGCATTCTTGACGCATCCGCCTTCTGGCCAGCGGAGGACTATCATCAGGATTATTATGAGAAAAGTTCCGCCCGCTACAATTACTACCGCAAAGCATGCGGTCGCGATAAACGTGTGAAAAAGGTTTGGGGCGAGAGCGCGTTTCTTGGCATGGAGAAATAGACGAAGAGTTTGAGAAGGTGATATTTGCGCTTTTTTGGCTTTTGGGCTTTAGTCTTGATCAGTCAGTTACAGTTAGAGCGAAAGCGATGTCTTGATGCCGATTTTCGATACTACGCATGCCGATCTTGTCGTTGCTCTTATCGGTGAGAAATCAGACACTCAGCCTATATTTGGCTTGATGCCGCAAAAGATTGCTGTCGTTCATTTCGAAGACAGCAATGCCTGTCTTGCGAAATTCAAGATCGGCCGCCCATTCCCTGCTGAGTTCATTCTGTTGGACACAACGATTTCCGTTGAGGAATCAGAGCGCTTTCTGGTGAATTTCCGCAGCGATAGTGCTTTCAAGAAAATTCCTGTCGTTGTTCTGGTCGACAGTGACGATGATGAGACAGCCCAGAAATTTGGAGCCCTTGGTGCGAATTCCAGTCTTGCAAAGCAGGACGTTCTTGCTGATCAGGGCAATCTGTCACAGATCATTACCGACTATTGGATGGGTGGCTGAATAGCCTTTTCCGGGTCCCGTCGATCAATTTATCGCGGGACCGGTTTCCTGTCGCGTGTGAAACCTCTATATGAGCTACTCTGGCCTACTTCCCAATTAGAGGTTGCGCCGCTCCGTTTCACCGAAACCCGGATTTCTCATGTCACCGCAAAACCGTCGTAAAAAAGCAATACATCTCTCCGACTATCACTCCACTCCATTTGCGATTGACCACACCGAGTTGCTATTCCAACTCGGTTCCGAGGTGACAGACGTGACGGCAGAGCTGACGATACGCCGACGCGCGGCAGCTGCCGAAAAAGCGTCCCTTGAGTTTGACGGGGATGATTTGGTTCTCGTCTCTCTTGAGATCGACGGGGTGCCATTGGCAGAGCGCGATTATTCTGCGAAACCGGACAAATTGACAATCTATCACCCACCTGAGAGCGGCGACTTCAAGCTGAAAATCGTAACCCGGGTAAACCCAAAAGCCAACAAGCAGCTTATGGGCCTGTACCGGTCCGGCTCAGCCTATTGCACACAATGCGAAGCGGAAGGGTTCCGGCGGATCACGTATTTTTACGACCGGCCTGACGTGCTGAGCACCTACACGGTACGGATTGAAGCTGACGTCCACGAAGCGCCATACATGCTGTCCAATGGCAACATGGTCGAGCAAGGGGTTCTGGACGACGCCAAATCACCTTCCGGTGCCAAGCGACACTTTGCGGTGTGGCATGATCCCTTCCCCAAACCATCGTATCTTTTTGCACTGGTGGCCGGGGATCTGGCCTGTGTGGAAGACAGTTTCACCACGCAAGGTGGACGCATCGTCAAACTGCAGATTTTTGTCGAGCATGGCAATGAAGGCAAATGCGCCTATGCCATGGATGCATTGAAGCGGTCCATGCGCTGGGATGAAGAGCGGTTCGGACGCGAGTATGACCTTGATATATTCATGATTGTCGCCGTTTCTGACTTCAATATGGGCGCAATGGAAAACAAGGGTCTGAATGTCTTCAATGACAAATATGTCCTGACCGATCCTGAGACTGCGACAGATGCAGATTATTATGGTGTTGAACGTGTGATCGCACACGAATATTTTCACAATTGGACAGGCAACCGGATCACCTGCCGTGACTGGTTTCAATTGTGCCTCAAAGAGGGCCTGACGGTTTATCGGGATCAGGAGTTTTCGGCCGATATGCGCTCGGCACCGGTTCAGCGCATCGGAGATGTCCGCTCGCTGATCGCACGGCAGTTCCCTGAAGATCAGGGGCCTCTTGCGCATCCCGTGCGGCCTGATGTCTATGAAGAGATCGATAATTTCTACACCGCCACGATTTACCAAAAGGGTGCTGAACTCGTACGCATGCTGGCCACGATCCTGGGTCAGAGCGGCTTTCGCAAGGGTATGGACCAGTATTTTGAACGTCACGATGGCGATGCAACGACGATCGAAGCCTTTCTGGCCTGTTTTGAAGAGGCAAATGAGACTGATCTGTCCAACTTCTCGCATTGGTATCACCAGCCTGGAACACCTGTGGTGAAGGTTGATGAAATCAGCATGGATGACGGCAGCCGACGCCTGACGATCTCACAGCGGTTTTCAGAATTGCCGCATTTCACAGAAGACCGACCGGCCCTGACGATTCCGCTGGCGTTTGGATATGTCGGTGCTGATGGACAGGATGTTCCTGTCGTCGGCAGCAATGGCGAAACGGACATGATGCTGTTGACGGAAAAGGCGCAAGGTTTCCGGTTCGACAATGTGCCGTCAGATGCCCGCCTGTCTATCAACCGGAACTTTTCAGCTCCCATAGTGCTGGAGCAGAAACAAGCGCCGGACGATCAGGTCTTCATTGCCGAATTTGATGCTGATCCATTCAATCGCTGGCAAGCTGTTCAGGACCTTGCCCTGTCATCCCTGAGGACGGCCAACACAGCTATCCTTGCCGGTCAGAAGCCCGAAGCACCGCTGCCGCTGGTGGCGGCCCTGCGGTCCGTGCTGGGCAACACGGCGCTGGACAACAGCTTCAAGGCGCAATGCTTTCAACTGCCGACACATCAAGCGGTTGCCGAGGCCATTGGAGACGGTTTCAACCCGGATGCGATATCCAATGCGCACGCCTATATCCGCACCTATGTTGCTCTGAGTCTGGAAGAGGACATGATGTCTTTCTATCAGCAGGCTCTGACCCCCAATGATACAGCCACCGACGCCGTAAACGCTGCTCGCAGAGCCTTGATGAATGCAGTCCTGAATTTGCTGGTTGGAACGGACAAGGACGACTGTGCAGCGCTTGCAGCGACCCAGGCGATGACTTCGCATAACATGACCGACCGCATGGGGGCTCTCATTGCACTTTGCCAACAGGGCCGTGCGGAACGGGCCCAGCCTTTGGTTGCCATGTATGAGCAGTTTGATGGCAACGGGCTGGTGATGGACAAATGGTTGGGTTTGCAGGCAACCACCAACAGTGATGAAACGCTCAGCACTGTGCGCGCGCTGTTGCATGATCCGGTTTTCAGCATGGAAAATCCGAACCGGGTGCGCGCTCTGATTGGCGGCTTTGCCTCTAACTTTCAGCAATTCAATCGCATGGATGGAACCGGCTACCAGTTCCTGACCCGCCAGGTTGGCGCGCTGGATCAACATAACCCGCAGATCGCCGCTCGCTTGCTGGAAGGGTTCAGATCGTGGCGCAAACTGGAATCTGGGCGCCAGCGCCTGGCACGAGTGGCACTCGAGAAACTGCGCGATCAGAGCGACCTGTCATCCAATGTTTCGGATATTGCAAACCGTCTGCTTGGAGACAAATAAGACCGCCGCTGAACGGGATGGCGAATCAGAGAACCGGCCTGATTCGCCGTTAACCTTTTTTTTCATTTTACCTCTGGACATGCTGATTCGCATCGATTCAAATGACAGTGATTCGGCAGGGTGCAGTCGCCGGTTTAAACATTAAAATCGAGGGTATTCATGACGCGGATGGCAACCGCCAAGGCGTCTAACGAAGGTCGACCTTTTGCGGCCAGCGGCGGACCAACACATCTTTTTAACAGCTTGAAGAGCATGGCAAGACCATCCGATCGCAAGCTGTTGGGATTAGACCCTGCGCTCAAGATCCTGATCCCTCTCATGGTCGTTCTGTCGCTCGGCATCGTCGCGACCATTCGCATTGGCAGCCTGACTCAGGACTTTCAGGCGTCCATGCAGGAAGCGGAACTGACGCTCCTTTCGCTGGCAATGTCCACGGCATCCAGCGTTGATGCGCTTGCAACACAACCCAACACCAATAATTTCGATGCGCTACTGGACAACGTGTTACCGGAAGGCGCAAAGCGCAACGGACGCCGGTTCTACCTGTTGGGGCAAAATGGCGAAATACTGGGCCGTGCCGGAAATGGGATTCTGGCACAAAAGCCTGATAATATTGCCAGCCGACTTGGTGAGGTTCAGCCGCTTGTCGTTCTGGGAGCAGAAGCAGGCGTGCTCCGCATCAACACGACAGATGACGAAGATGTCCTGACAACGGTCTATCATCTGAACGCGCCATTTGCCTCTCTTGCAATTGTTCAGCCTCATCGCGCAGCCCTTAGCAACTGGTACGCAAAGCGCACACAGGATCTGTTGATTTTTGTTGCCATGCTGCTGTTATCAATGGTGCTGGTCTACAGCTTTTTTGCACAATCCGCTCGAGCAAATGAGGCGGACGCCATTTATGCAAATGCCTATAGACGGCAGGAAACGGCACTGATCCATGGTCGATCGGGACTTTGGGACTGGAACCTCAATCAGGGCACCATGATCTGGTCCAACTCGATGAGCGTGCTGCTGGGCTATCCCGCCAGTGAAAAGTCAAAAGATCTGCTGTTTTCGCTGGATGATCTGATGAGCCTTATCCACCCCGATGATACGGATTTGCATGAAATCCAGGATGCGCTCCTGTTGACTGACCAACCCCGGTTTGACGAACAATTGCGGGTGCGCCATGCCAATGGCAACTGGGTTTGGCTTCGGTTGCGTGGTGAAGTCCTGAAGGCAGACACTGGCGGACGTCAGCTTGTCGGTATCGCAACTGATGTGACAGAGCAACATCGCCTGGCAGAGCAGACACGCCTTGCGGATATTCGGCTACGCGACGCAATTGAAACCACCTCCGAAGCTTTTGTTCTGTGGGATAATCAAAACAGATTGGTGATGTGCAACACCAAATATCAGCAACTGCATAAACTCCAGCCTCAGGATGTTCGTGTAGGTACGCCTTATGAAGAGATAGCGGCCAAGAGCCATCCCGATATCATTTCTACCATCATCCTGCCCAGCGGAACCAATCAGGCCGAAGCCAGAACCTACGAAGCAGCGCTTTCCACCAAGCGCTGGCTTCAGATCAGCGAACGCCGGACCAAGGATGGCGGCTTTGTTTCTGTCGGAACAGACATTTCCGAGTTGAAGTTGAACGAACAGAAGCTGATTGAAAATGAAAAACGCCAAACCGCTCTCATCCGCGATCTGAACAAATCCCGTCAGAAGCTCGAAACACAAGCACAACAACTCGTAGAACTTGCTGAAAACTACGCTTATGCCAAAGAAAAGGCTGAAGCTGCCAGCAGTGCCAAGTCAGAATTCCTCGCCAATATCTCGCACGAATTGCGCACACCATTAAATGCCATCATCGGTTTCTCGGAAATCATGCGCACCGGCGTTTTCGGCAATCTGGGATCTGAAAAATATCTGGAATACTGCAATGATATTCATGACAGCGGCAATTTCCTGCTGGCTGTGATCAACGACATTCTGCAGATGTCAAAAATCGAGGCAGGCCGTCTCACACTCAACTTTGAAAAGATTGATATCGGAGACATTGTCCGGGAGGCCTTCCGCGTCATGAACTTCGACGTGATGGACAAGAATATCACGATGCAAATTGCCGGTATGGAGAACCTGACCTTTGAGGCGGATCGCCGCGCCATGAAGCAGATCATGCTCAATTTGCTGACAAATTCGGTCAAGTTCACACCGGATGGCGGGATTATCGAGGTCCAGATCAAAACCGGTGAATATGGTGCTTATCTGTCCATCAAGGATACCGGCATCGGGATTCCAGAAGATGCCATTGACAAGCTTGGCATGCCGTTTGAGCAGGTTCAGAACCAATTCACGAAAGACCACAAGGGCTCCGGCCTTGGCCTTGCCATCACAAAAAGCCTGGTAAGCATGCATGGCGGCCACATGAAGATCACCTCCACCGAGGGCGTTGGAACAACTGTCACCGTCTGTGTACCACTGGTGCAGAACCTGCATATGGAGTGAAACGCTGCAGGGGCTTCCTAAGCTTCAAAGAACGCCTTGATGAGGTCAGCTACGTCAGCCTGATATTCTTTCAATTGCGCTTCAATGCTGCCCACATCCGGTAGTTCACAAGCGCGGGTCAGGATTGGTAAAAATCCCGGCTGCTCCAGAAAATCGGTTCGACTTTCGCCACCGTCAAACGCCATGCGGATCAATTGTTGCAGACCTTCGTAAAAACGGTGTGCTTCTATCAACAGCTCACCATCGGCCGGTGCAATAAACCCAAGATCAACGGCTTTGCGCAGGGCACTGCGGGTGTTGCCAAGCAGGATTTCAGGTGTGCTTCTGGCATTGCGAACCTGCACCACCTGCGCCACAAACTCGATATCGACAACACCGCCCGGCGCTGTTTTCACGTCCCACACATGTGCAGGTGGTTTGGCTTCATGAATCTTTGCCAGCATCTCTGCTGCATCTGTTGTCAGTACATCCTGTTTCTGATTGCATAGCGCAGTCACAATCGCCTCGCGCATCATCTGGCACAATTGATTGTCACCACAAATTGGCCGCGCACGTGTCAGGGCCATACGTTCCCAAGTCCATGCCTCATCATTCTGATAATTGACAAATGTCTGAAACTGGGTCGCGAGCGGACCGGCATTCCCGGATGGGCGCAGTCGCATGTCTATTTCATACAGCAGGCCCTCGCCTGTTGGCACAGACAGTGCCGTTATCAGGCGCTGGGTGAGGCGCATAAAATATTGCGACACGGCAAGTGGTCTTGGTCCATTCGATTGACTGACATCCTTGTCGAAATCATAGATCAACATCAAATCCAGATCCGAGGTTGCAGTCATTTCCCGGCTGCCGAGCTTCCCCATGGCGACAATGCAGAGCCGCGCGCCATCAACCGTCCCATGCCGTTTGGCAAAATCCTTCTGGGTTTGCTGCAGCATTTTCCAGATCACAGCTTCAGCTAAAGCTGTATAGGACCGGCCCGTTTCGCTGGCTGTCAGAGTGCCTGACAGGATACGGGTTCCAATCAGAAAGAGCTGTTCCTGCGTAAAGATGCGCGCCCGGTCCAGTGCCTCTTCAAAGCCGCGTGACAAGGCAAGGCTCTGCTGCAGCAGAGCCGTCATGTCCTCGACTGTAAACGTTGCTCCAAAAAAACCGGGGTCAAGCAGCGCGTCCAACACATGGGGCCGTCTGGTGATGGTATTGGCAAGACGCGGGGCCGCCCCCAGAATAACAGATAGAAGGCTCAACAGATCGGGATTTGACTTCAGCAGGCTGAACAGTTGCAGACCAGCCGGAAGGCCTTTCAGAAACCGGTCAAAGCCTGCAATGGCCACATCCGGCTGACCACTGTCAGACATATGCTGCAGCAATGTCGGCATCAATTCGGTCAGCACCGCGCGGGCATGTTCTGACCGGGTGGCCTGAATGCGGCCGAAATGCCAGCCCTTGATCAGGGCGATCGCTTCAACGGGTTTCGCAAAGCCGAGATTTGACAAGGTCTGGAGCGTATCCGGGTCATCATCTTCCCCGGTGAACACCAAATGGGCTGATGCTTTTTCTGATCCGTCCTTTTCTTCAAACAGATGCGCATAATGCTTCTGGACAGTCTTGAAAGTATCGATGAGGCGTTGGTCAAAGCTGGCCAAATCAGCTGCGGATGACAGGATGGCGAGCGACAATCGCTTGTCTGAATCTTCGGGAATGATGTGGGTCTGCTCATCATCCATCATCTGAATGCGGTTTTCGACGCGGCGCAGATGCTCGTATGCATCAGACAATTCACGGCAGACGTGTTCTTCCACCCATTTGATTTCCTTCAATTGCGCCAACCCGATGAGCGTCTTGCGATTACGTAGCTCCGGATTACGGCCGCCAGCTATCAACTGCTGGGTCTGCACAAAGAACTCAATCTCCCGGATACCGCCTCTTCCCAGCTTGATGTTGTGGCCGGCGCTGCGAATCTCTCCAAATCCCTTATGGGCATGAATTTGTCGTTTGATCGCCTGAATGTCTGCAATGGCGGCATAATCGAGATATTTCCGCCAGATGAAGGGGCTGACATTGGCAAGAAATGTCTCCCCCACGGATTTATCGCCTGCAATTGGCCGCGCCTTGATCAGAGCGGCCCGTTCCCAGTTCTGTCCAGTCCCCTCGTAATACTGCAGGGCACCTGCCAGCGAGACTGCCAAGGGCGTTGAGCCGGGGTCTGGCCTCAAACGCAAATCCATTCGGTAGACATAGCCATCGCCCGTTCGCTCCTGCATCAGGCGTACCAGACGCTTGACGAGCCTGACCCAGAACACAGATGGCTCCTGCCCTTTTGTCAGCGCAGTTCCAGCCCGATCATACAGCGCGATCAGATCTATATCGCTTGAGTAATTCAACTCCCAGGCGCCCAGTTTTCCCATACCCAGCAACACAAAGCCCAATCCTTCAAGCCCCTCATCCGGCAGCTCAAAATCACATTTTCCTGCAATGATTTCTCGATTGACGATGTATCGAAGTCCGGTCTCCACGGACAATTCAGCAGCTTGGCTCAAAGCAGCCAGAATGGCTTGCTGTGGGACGCCATCTGCCAAATCCCACAGTGCGATGCTTAAGGAGGTGGCGTGTTTGTAGTGGCGCAGATGAGTCATCGCTTCCGCATCGCTGGCGGCGCTCGCCAGAGCTTCAACCATCTGCCGGGTTGCGGTTGTCAGAAAAGCATCAAAGCCGCTGCTGCACAGAGTTTGCAGACGCTCACCATCCTGGTCCATCAGGTGTCGCAGATGCGCGGCATTGTCTCCGACAGTTCCCAGGAATTCCGCCAGCACAGGCGAAAAACTTGAAAAATCGTGATGATAACGGGACTTTTGTGCGTCAGTCGCAGCTGTCTGAGCAGTTAGAGGTGAAAGACATTCCTCGAATGTCTTATGCTGGTTGCTTAGCTCCTGCCAATTCAACGTTTTTGCCCTTCATGTCCTGCAAAGCGGGAAAACGCAGTGATATGCTCAGACCACGCCCCGGATAAGTGTCTCCGCCATCTTTCAATGATGGATGCGTATGTTGCAAGTCGATCTTTGCATTATGAAGCCCGGCCACAGCTGACACCAGACTGAGTCCAAGACCAGAGCCGGGTTGCGAACGACTGCCATCAAGGCGGGTGAAACGCTGCAGGACTTTGGTCCGGGCATCTTCGTCAATGCCTGACCCGTTATCCGCCACCACCAATACGGTTTCATCGGCGTTTTTAGTTACAGAAATCATGATTTTTGGCTCTGGGCCATTTGGATCATCCGTGCTCGGTTGAGCATATTTCAAAGCATTGTCCAACAGGTTCGCCAGCGCCTGGCTGATCAGTTCCCGGTTCCCGTGAACCGGCGCATTTGGAGGCGTGTTGACGACAAATACCATGCCCTGCTCTTCGACCATCGGCTCATACAACTCGGCCACATCTTCGACAATCTGAGACAGGTTGAGATCGGACATGACCTCACCCGGTGCTTTGGCTTCCACCCGGGCAATCAACAAGAGTGCATTGAATGTCTTGATCAATTGATCGGCTTCATTGATCGTCATCTCGAGGGTTTCGCGATAGGTCTCGGATTCGCCATTCCCCGCCAAAGCGGATTCCACTCTGCTGCGCAATCTTGTGAGCGGCGTCTTCAGATCATGGGCGATATTGTCGGAAACTTCCTTGAGGCCATGCATCAACTCCTCTATGCGGCCCAGCATGGCGTTCAGGCTGATCGCCAGACGGTCAAATTCATCTCCGCTGCCTGTGATCAACAAACGGCGGGACAGATCACCGGAGATGATGCTTTGAGTGGTGTTTGACACCGCATCAATCCGTTTCAACACACGGCTGGAGACGAACACCCAGGAAATCAGGCCCAGAACCACCAGTAGAGCGCCGGCGATGAAAAAAGTTTCGTGGACGACACCCTGCAACGCTTCGCGCTCGCCCAGATCTCTCCCGACAAGAATTTTATACCCGCCGCGCAATTCAAAAACACGCACCACAGCGGTATGCCCCGCAGCCACACCACCTTCTTCAATCAGGCGATAGCGGATTTCGCGAGGTTCGGAATCCACATTTTCAAACAAAGTCGGAGAAATGCGTGCGATGTTTCCGGCAAGTACATTGCCGCTGTCATTGACCAGAAGATACAGGTTTGCACCCGGCTGCCGGGACCGTCGTTCCACCAGTGCTACCAACCCCGGCAGGCCACGCTGGCCATATTGTTCGGCCAGACCCTTTATCTCTGCATTGACGGTTTCGTTGAGCTGCCGGGTCAACAATGTGGTGGTGGTGGTGTTCAGATACAGAACAAGGAAAACCGCAAAACCGGCGAAAACAGCAAGATAAATCAGCGAAAGCTTGATCGCTGTCGTGCGGAAAAATTTACCGATCGTCGTCACGGATCACATATCCTGCACCGCGCACCGTGTGCAGCAATGGCTTGTCGAATTCCTTGTCCACCTTTCCGCGCAGCCGCGACATGTGAACATCGATGACATTGGTCTGCGGGTCAAAGTGGTAGTCCCAGACATTTTCAAGCAGCATGGTCCGGGTCACGACGTGGCCTGCATGACGCATCAGATATTCCAGCAGCCGGAATTCACGCGGTTGCAGAATGATGTTCTGCCCCGCGCGGGTCACCGTATGGGACAGACGATCAAGTTCCAGATCGCCAACGGTGTAAATGGTTTCGACATCTTCCGGCTTGCGGCGTCTTGCCAGCACTTCAATACGCGCCAGGAGTTCTGAGAATGCGTAAGGTTTGGGCAGATAATCATCGCCACCGGCCCGAAGCCCCTTCACACGGTCATCAACCTGACCAAGGGCTGACAGGATCATGACCGGTGTCTGCTTGTCCCGCTCACGAAGGTCTTCGATGATCGAAAGTCCATCACGCTTCGGCAACATGCGGTCTACGATCAGAACATCATAATCATACACCAGAGCCTTGTGCGCACCAGTATCGCCATCTGCTGCGTGATCCGCAACATGGCCAGCCTCGGTCAGCGCTTTCACCAGATAGCGGGCTGCTTCCTGATCGTCTTCGATGATTAGAATTTTCATATCTGCTCTGCGCTGTTTCGAAGGTTAGGGACTCGAAGCGCATCCTATTTTGCTTACCGGCGGCTGCAAAGGTGTTTCTCGCAGATCACTACGTTGAAACAACTTTCAGAACGCCGAGGGAAACCTCTGGTAAATTGGGAAGGGCTTGGTGACGGGACATATACGCGTCCCGTCACCAATAGGCAAAAGACAATCGGGGCGACACGATTTTGTCTTCTGCCGTTGAATAGGGTGGCTGAGGGGGATGCCACCCTATATTCGAGGCAAGATCAGATCACGCTTTTGCGAATGGCACGGCGACGAAACGAACGCCCCGCTCACTTTGCACCTGCATCAACACCGCCTTGCGGCCATCCTGTTTGACCTGCGCGACATTCGACGTGACATCCTCAACGGTTTCAACTGGCGAACCGTTTACATTCAGGATCACATCACCTTTGACGAGGCCCTTTTCTGCGGCTGCACTTTCAGCGTCTACATCTGCAATCAAGACACCGTTTTCGGTTCTTTCAAGTGTCAGACCCAGGGTTTCGGCTGATGCTGGCTTTACCATTGTATCTGCACCAGCGTCGGCGCGACGATCCAGATCATTCAAGCTACCCAGCGTTACAGTGATGTCCTGCTCTTCACCATTGCGCCAGATTGTCAGTTTGGCAGCAGCTTCCGGCGCATAAGACGCTATCAGCTTTGCAAGATCCTTCGGGCTTTCGACGACGACATCATCAACGGCCAGAATGGTATCCCCGGCACGAATGCCTGCCTCGCCAGCCGGACCGTCATCCTGAGGTCGGGTGACCAGAGCGCCACTGGCCTTTTCCATACCCAAACTGTCCGCGATTTCATCGGTGACAGGTTGAATCTGCACACCAAGCCAACCACGCTCAACCGTTCCGTCATCCTGCAAATCTGCAATAACCACGGTGGCCGTTGAAGCAGGAATGGCGAAGGCAATACCCACATTACCACCTGATGGGGAGAAGATCGCAGCGTTCACGCCAATCACTTCGCCACGCATGTTGAAGGCTGGGCCTCCGGAATTGCCGCGGTTTACCGGAGCATCAATCTGGATGAAATCATCATAAGGACCTGCGCCAATGTCACGGCCATTGGCCGAAACGATTCCAGCAGTCACGGTTCCACCCAGACCAAATGGATTGCCAACAGCAACCACCCACTCACCCACACGAGACGGTTCGTCTGCGAAGGTTACATAGGTGAAATCACGGTCTGCCGTAACTTTCAGCAAGGCCAGATCAGTGCGGCTGTCGGCCCCGACCAATTCGGCTTCAAGCTCAGTTCCGTCGCTCAACACGATGGTGAATTCATCAGCACCATTGACCACATGCTCATTGGTCACCAGAAGGCCGTCTTCAGAGATAAAGAATCCGGAGCCCTGAGACTGGGTACGACGCGGCGCGGCACGTTCGTTGCCTTCATCGCCAAAGCGACGTTCAAAGAACCGGCGCATTGGGTGATCATCCGGCAGATCACGGAATTGACGTGGCAGGTCCCCGCCCTGACTTGAAGCCTGCTGAAGCTTGCCGCGCACTTTCACGCTCACGACAGCGGGCTGAACCTGTTCCACCACATCGGCAAAGTTGAGAGGTGAAGCGGATTCTACGCGAACCGGATCAGCCAGCACCGGAGTTATACCATTGAACAGCGTGCCAGCAGCCAAGACGCCTGAAAGCCCTAATGCGGCCACGCCAGCACGCAGAGCAGTCTTGCCGACCCAGCCGGTTTTCTCATTTCCAGTTGATTTATGTTGATTCATGATTTGGTTCTCTCCTCATCGGTAATGTCACTGGCGTCACCAGTCGTTGAGCAGAGAAATAGAGTCTGTCACCTTACCGCGCTGTTTCGGAGGGCTTAAACTTTTGTAATTTTGACATACTTGAATACGGATTCACACAAACAGTAAGCGCAGAAAACCGGCATTCCGGGTTTTCTGCGCCAATAGCTTTCTCCTTTGGGTATGGCATCAGCCTGGCTCAGATACGATACGCGTTATCACAGACGCCTTCCCTTCCAGCGTCCTGTGCACCGGACATTTGTCAGCAATCTCCAGCAGCTTGTCGTGCAACGCCGGATCAACCCCGCCTTCTACAGAAATGCGCCGTTCGAACTGATCGATCTTGCCACCCGAGGAGATCAAATCTTCTGCACAGGCTTCGCAATCGGATGCATGCACCTTTTCGTGCAAAACGGTGACGGAAACAGCTCCGATGTCCAGCTTCTTGAACGACGCATACATCCGCAATGTCATGGATGTGCAGGCACCAAGCGCAACAGCCAGAAAATCATAGGGCGATGGTCCGCTATCAAGACCGCCAACGGATTTGGGCTCATCTGCCAACAGTCGATGCTTGCCACTGCGCACATAGTTCTGAAACTTGCCCTCGCCAGTTTCGGCCACCAGTACACCCTCTTTGTCACCGGCTTCGACGGCCGGACGGTCAGCACCGATAAACCGGCTGGCCCATGCAGAAATCACAGAAGCAGCGTAAGCAGCATCATCCGGGTTGGAGAGCAGGTGATCGGCTGAATCAAGAGAGACAAAACTTTTAGGATGCTTCGCCGTGGTGAATATCTTGGCAGCGTTGTCGATCCCCACCGTCTGATCGACCGGTGAATGCAGCACCATCAGGGCACGTTTGAGTTTTCCGATATGATTCTCGACGGACTGAGTGCGCAGATCTTCAAGAAATTGTTTTTGAATCTTGAAGGGGCGCCCCGCCAGGGAGACCGTTGCTTCACCATCGCGCTCGATCTCATCCAGGCTTGCACCAAAATTATGCACCACATGTTCGGCGTCTGCCGGCGCTCCGATGGTCGCCACTGCTTTGACTTCAGGTATTTGCAAAGCCGCACACAGAACCGCTGCGCCACCAAGAGAGTGGCCGACCAATACGCTGGGGGCCTCATAATTCAGGCGCAGAAAATCTGCCGCTCTTACAAGGTCACCGACATTCGATGAGAAATTCGTATTGGCAAAATCACCATCAGAAGCACCAAGGCCTGTGAAATCAAACCGCAACACGGCAATGCCCTTTGCGGAGAGTTCACCTGCAATGCGCTTCGCGGCCAGAATGTCTTTTGAACAGGTAAAGCAATGGGCGAAAATGGCAGTTGCCCTGATAAAGCCCGCAGGCATGTCCATGCGTGCAGCCAGTGCTTCCCCTTTACTACCGGTGAAAGTGATTTTTTGAATGCCAGCCATGGGGTGTTTGCTCCTGCCCTGTGAACCGGCAAGATGGACCCGCATGGATCACGCATCAACTGTCTGAAGATAAAATCTTCTTGAGAGCTTCGTGTTCAGCGTCGCTCAGGGGTTTTTCCTCGGGGTTTTGGCCACGTCGACTGCGAAATGCAACGAAGGCGATAAACCCGCCGATCAGCAAAACGCCAATTGGTGCAATCCACAGGAACGCGTTGGCCAGTGTGAAGCGTGGTTTAAGAAGAACAAATTCGCCATAGCGGGCGACAAGGAAGGTCAAGACCTCCTCATTGGTATCACCGGCTACCAGACGCTCGCGCACCAGAACGCGCAAATCTTTTGCCAATGGCGCATCAGAATCGTCAATCGACTGGTTCTGACACACCATACACCGCACTTCCGTCGAGAGATCACGCGCACGCGCCTCCATGGCTGGATCAGCGAGAATTTCATCGGGTTCCACCGCAAAGGCGGGCGACAGGAACAGCAAGGCAAGACCAACCAACAGAAGTTTTTTCATGATCTATTCCGCCGGAGCTGCAAAGGCGCTGGATTTGGCACGTTTTGGCGCGCCGACCCTCAGGCGTCTATCGGTCAGGGAAACAAGGCCACCTGCCCCCATGAACAGGGCTCCTATCCAGATCAACAACACCAATGGCTTGTCGTAGACACGCACGACGACGCCGCCATTCTCATCAAAATCGCCGAGTGTTGCGTAGAGCTGCGAGAAACCGAAGCTTGTGATACCAGCCTCTGTTGTCGGAAAGTTGCGGGCCTGATAGAGGCGCTTTGCCGGCGACAGGACGGCCACCACCGTGCCGCCTTTGCGAACAGTCAAATCGGCCACCTGTTCTGTATAATTCGGCCCACTGTTTGGCCGGATACCTTCAAGTGTGATGGTATATCCCGACAGTTCCAAGGTGTCGCCGGGCTGCTTCACGGCAACCGCCTCGCGCTCATAGATGCTGACACCAATGATGCCAAGCAAGGTGATTCCCATGCCTGCATGAGCCAGTGTCGTCCCCCAGGCAGAACGCGGCAGACCAAACAATCTTGCAAAAGCAGTTTTCAGCGGCACACGGAAAAACCGAGCTCGATCGACCACTTCGGCCAAAGCACCAAAAATGAGCCAGATAGAGAGAGCGACTCCGAATGGGGCTACGATCGAGCTTTTTGTCTGGATCGAGAATGTTATCAGCAGTCCGATGAATGCAATGGCCAGCACCCATGACAGACGCTGCAGAACAGCCTTCAGGTCTCCGCGTTTCCACGCCAGAAACGGTCCAAATGGCATTGCCAGCAACAATGGCAACATCAACGAACCGAAGGTCAGATTAAAGTAAGGCGGCCCCACCGATATCTTCTCGCCAGTCAGAGCTTCCAGCGCGAGGGGATACAAAGTTCCGATCAGAACAGTTGTCGCGGCTGTGGTCAAAAGTACATTGTTCAACACCAGCGCGCCTTCGCGTGATATCGGGGCAAAAATGCCACCTTGATTCAATGTCCCTGCCCGCAAGGCAAACAACGCCAGGCCACCTCCAATAAACAGCAACAGGATCATCAGAATGAACACACCGCGCGTTGGATCTGATGCAAAGGTGTGGACACTGGTCAAGACGCCGGAGCGCACCAGAAATGTTCCCAGCAAAGACATGGAAAATGTCAGGATCGCCAGTAATATGGTCCAGATTTTCAACGCGTTGCGCTTTTCCATGACCACTGCGGAATGCAACAGAGCGGTGCCGAACAGCCAGGGCATGAAGCTGGCATTTTCAACCGGATCCCAGAACCACCAGCCACCCCAGCCCAGTTCGTAATAAGCCCAGTAGGACCCCATCGCTATCCCGAGGGTGAGAAACAGCCACGCTGTCAGGGTCCAGGGACGCACCCACCGCGCCCAGGCGGCATCGATACGTCCACTGATCAAAGCGGCAATTGCAAATGAGAAGGCGACCGAGAAACCGACATATCCCAGATAAAGCATCGGCGGATGGATCGCCAAACCGATATCCTGCAAGATCGGGTTCAGATCTCGGCCTTCAAAGGGCGCGGGAAAAAGGCGTTCAAACGGATTGGACGTCAGGGTGATGAATAACAGGAACGTGGTCGCAATCCATCCCTGAATTGAGAGAACATTCGCCCTCAACTGCGCGGGAAGATTGTTGCCAAACAGGGCAACAAGAGCACTGAATAGTGTGAGAATTCCCACCCAAAGCAGCATGGACCCTTCATGATTGCCCCAGACGCCTGTGAATTTGAACAGCAATGGCTTTTGGGAATGCGAGTTTTCCCACACATTGCGCACGGAAAAATCCGAGACCACATACCCGTAGGTCAATGCGGCAAAGGCAAATGCCACGAAGACAAAAACGCCAAGGGCTGTCGAACTACCAACAGCCATCAGGCGGGTATCGCCACGCTGTGCGCCAACAAGCGGTACAAGCGCCTGCACAACCGACAGGGCGAGCGCCAGCAGAAGAGCAACATGGCCAAGTTCTGATATCACAAATCCGCCCCTTTATTCCCAATCACTCAGAAGTTCAGCAGTCATGCAACCGGGGTTCACCCCTTAGTTCGTTGCACTTTCGCCGTCTCCCTGCCAAACGCCCTGCTCCTTGAGAGCGTCGGCGACTTCCTTTGGCATATATGTTTCATCATGCTTTGCCAGAACCGAGTCTGCCACAAAAAGCCCATTGGCATCCAGTGAACCTTCGGTAACCACACCTTGCTCCTCGCGAAACAGATCCGGCAATATGCCGTCAAATACCACGGGAACAGTGCTTCCAGTATCCGTAATGCTGAATTTCACCACAGACCCTTCAGTGCGGACAACGCTGCCCTTGACCACCAGACCACCAAGACGGATTCGCTCACCGGGTGCCGCACCGCCCGCTGCGATATCGCTGGGCGAGTTGAAGAACACGATACGGTCATTGAGAGCAAACAGCACCAGACCAGCCGCGACGATCAATATGCTGCCAGCGACACCAATCATTGTCAGGCGTCTTTGCTTTCTGGTCATTTCAAGGTTCCTGTCATCAAGTGAGTCCGGACTTTAATTTTGCGTGGTCAGGCCAAGGTTTTTCGATAAAGCACCCAATTCTCCCAGCGCGCCTTGATCTGCGACAAAGATGCTTTGCGCTTTTTTGAGCGCCGCAACAGCCTGATCAGGCTGCCCCAGAACCGTGTAAGATCGAATCAAACGCTGCCAATCGGCCATATTTCCAGGATCCTCTTCCAACCTTTCGGCCAGTCCAGCCACCATGGTCGAAATCATTTCCTGCTGCTCCTGCTGCGACAAATTCATGATCGCTGCGGCCTGATTGTCCGGCTCTGCAGGCGGAAGGCCCAATTCACTGCGTGCCATGTTCAACTGGTCCAACGCACCGGGAGCCCAGGCGGATTGTGGCGTTGCATCCTCCAAAAGAGCTTCCCATGCACTGGCAGCTTCCCGGAATTTACTTTCCTGATTGAGCCCCAGCGCCAGAAAAAAGCGAGGCCTGACGGCAGTCTTATCCAAAGCAAAAGCACGTTGGAACAAGGTTTCGGCGCGCTGGGTTACAACGCCCTCCTGACTGAGAACGATTGCCTCCCCAAGATTTGACAAGCGATCTTCACTTTCGCCGCGCAGCCGGACCAGATTTTCATAGGCCCTCACCGCATCATCATGTCTGCCAAGACGCTGATACACCGGAGCCACCACTTCCCAGCCATCATCATCATCGGAATTTGTGCTCAGGTGAGTCTCCACGCGCTCCACAAGATCCAGGATCTTGTTGTCGGTGTTGTTTTCCTGCTGTGCTTCAAGGCGGGCCAGCAGTGGCTGATCGGCCAGATTTGGGTTGCCGATGTTGACATACATGACGGCTGCAATTGCCGGAACACACAGGCCTGCGAAAATCAGTGCCGAGTTGCGGAACAGATTCCGGTTATTGGAGGAAGTTGTTGGATCTGAAACTGTTTTGGCTTTGCCACTGGCCTCAATCAAACGTCGGCTGATTTCAGAACGCGCTGACCCTGCATCGCTTTCATTGAGAACGCCGCGTGTCAAATCCCGGTCAATTTCCGCAAGCTGGTCCTTGAAGACTGCAACATCACCACCAAATTCCGTAATGTCGCTGGCGGATGCATCTTTCTCCCGCCGCAGCAAAGGCAGAATTGCAAGTCCTGTGGCGCATACAATCATGATGGCGACGACAATCCAGAACATCATCGAGGTTCAACCCACTTCTACAAATTCAAAAAACTGCATATCATCTCATATCAGGATGTAGTTCCTGGAAGCCAGAATCGCAAGACAAAGCCGCTGAAAACACAGCTGAAAAAAGAAGGGCTGGCAAACAAGCCAGCCCTTCTAATGTCACATATGATCGAATGCCTGATAATATGCAGGCTTTATCTGCACATCATTAAACTGGACGCCATGAGCCATCGGGCTGACGACAAGCGGTACCACGGGCGGTTTCCGGGCGGCCATCAATGTAAATCGTGTGCGTATATTCGCGACATTGCTGGTTGTTGCGCTGATACGTCCGTGTCGGCGTCACCTCACCATAATTGCCATTGTCAGGGTTCTGCCAGACCACGGGAGATCCGATGCGGGAGTTCTCCAGCGCTTCATATTCGGCATTTGCCGCACGACGACGATCCTGCGCGTCCAGAGAGCGCCCGATTTCGCTACCGATGACACCACCGGCGATAACGCCGAGCGTGGTTGCTACAGCCTTGCCACTGCCGCTACCAAACTGATTGCCGATCACGCCGCCTGCGACTGCGCCCGCGACAGTTCCAACGCCCTGTTTGGGGCCAACATTTTGACAGCCTGCAAGAGCCAGACTGCACACAGTCAGGGTTGCCAGTATTTTAAGTTTCATTTTCAATTTCCTTCCTGCGCGTTACGAGACGATTGTCGCAGCGTATACGCATGTTCACCTGATTTGTTTTCACAGCAAAATGGCGCAATTGTGCCAAATTCAACATTTTTTCGGTCGTTTGTAAAACTCCATTACGGGTATAGAGCCTTTCACGTTTATACGGAAGCATTTGACCGAATTTGCGCGTTTGCTGGCAAGGCACAGGCCACGCGGTGGTCTTTATGACCACAAGTGGGCTGTAACGCTGTCCAGCGAGCGTGCAAACCCGGCCTTCGGTGCCCCGGAACAGCCCACCAGCGGCGTTAGCCAGCTTGCCCGATGCGCCGCCCCCGATACTTTTGGCCGCTGCGCTGACTGCCTGACTGGATGAACTGTTTCGGGGCATCAAATGATTCCGTATAATCGTGAAAGGCTCTAGGTGGTGGAAACACAAGGCAATTTGAGTTCGGCTTTCAAACCGCCCAAGTCGCTGCGCTCCAGATTGATACTTCCAGTATACAGATTTGCAGTTTCGACAACGATTGACAGCCCAAGGCCACTTCCGGCGACAGTTTCATCCAAACGCTTGCCACGCTTCAGTGCCAGCTTACACTGCTCTGATGTCATTCCAGGGCCGTCATCTTCAACACACAACACCCATTTCGTCTGGCTCAACTTGCGGGTCTCCACCCTGACTTCAGAGGCTGCCCATTTACTGGCATTGTCAACAAGATTGCCAATCACCTCTTCCAGGTCCTGCTTCTCTCCGCGAAATACTATGTCGTCTTCCAGACTGACATGAATTTTCAAATCCTTATTGCGATAGATTTTTGCCATTGCCCGCACCAGGCTGTTCACGATGGGGCCAACAGGCGTGGATGTCCCAACGGCTGCCAAACCTGCCGCTGATCTCGCCCGCGACAGATAATGGTTCACCTGATCACGCATGACGGTAATCTGCTCTGTGATCTTCTTGTCCTTGACGGCCGCGCCTGATGCTTCATTGGCGATCACGCTCAAAGGAGTTTTCAGCGCATGGGCAAGGTTGCCAACATGGGTGCGCGCCCGCTCAACCACTCCATGATTGGCATCAATCAAACCATTGATTTCATCCACAACAGGCGAAATTTCCGATGGATATTGCCCTTCAATTTTCTGGGACCTGCCTGCCTGCACCTCCAGCAAAGCCTGGCGAATCGCCTTTAGCGGTCGCAATCCCAAACGGACCTGCAAATAGATGGCTAATCCCAGAAAGGCTGCGAACACCAGAAAGGTGATCAGCAAGCTGGAGCGAAAATCCGCAATATCCCCGTTGAGCTGCGACACATTGCCTGCAACTGCGACCAACAAATTTTCCTTGTTGGGCAATTCATAACTGCGCTGAAATAATCGGATGGCTTCGCCACCCGGGCCAATCAGTGATGCGTCAGGCGCGTCAGAGTTATCGGCCATCACAAAATCCAGATTGCTGCCGATCAGAGAGTCAGAGGTGAACAACACCGCACCATGTCTGCGCCCTCTCCCGATCTGCCAGTACCATCCGGACAATGGCTCCAGAAATCTGGCTTCACCAATGTTTTCAGGCGGGGAAAGAGAAACAGAAGCAGCCCCGCCGCTGACTTGAGTCGACAACCCGCCGATCAGCGCATTTGCATAGGCTTCCAACTGCGCATCAAAGGCCCGCTGGACTGAGCGGCTGTATAGATTTGATAGAATCAGTCCTGCTGCCAACAGGCCAATGCTGGTGAACATTGCTGAAGACAGAAACAGTCTCAGCGCCAGAGAATTGAGCCTTGGCAGTGCAGGTTTGTTCACTCGGCCTGCCCCATCCGATAGCCTAATCCACGCACGGTATCGATCAATCCATCGGGCAGTTTCTTACGCAACCGTCCGACAAACACTTCGATCGTGTTTGAGTCGCGATCAAAATCCTGATCATAAAGATGCTCGGTCAATTCCGTCCTGGAGATCACCTTGCCCTGATGGTGCATCAGATAGGACAGCGTCCGATACTCATGGGCGGTCAGTTTCAGTGGCATGCCATCTACGGTGACACGGTTGCCTTTTGTGTCCAATCGCACATCGCCACAGGTGATTTCGTTGGAGGAATGGCCCGCAGCACGGCGAACCAGCGCGCGCAGACGTGCGAGCACTTCTTCCATGTGAAACGGCTTGGCGACATAATCGTCTGCGCCAGCATCGATGCCCTGAACCTTGTCGCTCCAACGATCTCGCGCTGTCAGAAGCAATACCGGCATGGTACGACCATCGCGCCGCCAGGCCTCCAGAACGCTGAGGCCATCCATTGTGGGAAGACCGACATCCAGAACCACAGCATCGTAGGGTTCTGTGTCGCCCAGGAAATGGCCATCTTCGCCATCTGTCGCCGTATCGACGACATATCCACTGTCTTCCAGCGCCTGTTTCAGCTGCCGGTTGAGATCCGGTTCATCTTCAACAACAAGAACACGCATAAGTCCCCCAAATACTGTCTGATCCCGCTCTCAGGGTCTCCGTTCAATTCTGCAACAGAATCCTGAGGCTAAAGCCTTTCTCCTTAGTACGGAATCATTTGATGCCGTACTAAGGAGAAAGGCTCTAATTCGCGCGCACTGTAACATTGGAGACCTGTCCGTTCGACTTCAAAACAGAAATCACGTAAACAAAACCACCACCCTGACGGCAAAGCTTTGCACTGACGATCTTGCCACCGCCACGTGTAGCTGCGCCTTTGACCTGTGCAAGGGACTTGGCGGCTCCACTGCGAACAGCCTCATTCGCCTGCGCATTGCTCAGGCAGGACTGTGCATAAGCCGCTCCGGACATATCGTCAGGCAACGCTGCTGGAGCGATGCTGAGCAGCAGGGAAAGCGTCAATATTTTAAGTGTGTGTATCATCATGCCGCAATTTATAAGGGATCGATTCTGAATGTGGGATGAATGGATTCTGAACATTGCAAATTCATTCCATACTTCGGGAACGACCCAGGCAGATGCAGTCCATGTTCACCGCTGATGGCTTTTTCACTCACCATTTTCCGTGACCGGCCAACTGACCAGATGTTCTTCATATTCTTCAATTGGAACACCAATCTCGGTCTTGACGCGTCCGCGCACGGAAATTCCTGCAGCGTGAACCGTATCCGCGTCACCTGACAGAAGCGGATGCCACCACAACAGGGGTTTTCCATCTCTCAGGCGGGCATAGGCACAACTTGGCGGCAGCCAAGTGATTTCCTGAACGGATTGCGGAGTTAACTGCAGGCATTCGGGCACTTTTTCGAATCGATTTGCATAATCCTTGCAGCGACAGCTCTCGTGATCCAGAAGGCGGCAGGCAAGATCAGTCCAGATGATTTCACCTGTGTCCCAGTCTTCAACCTTGTTCAGACAACAGCGGCCACAACCATCACACAGCGATTCCCACTGCCCCTTCGACATCTCGGCCAATGGTACACGTTCCCAGAAGGGACCCGATACGGCATCGTTCGGCTGCTCAGAATCTGACTTGTCAGGAATGGGACTGGTTTTCACGGCCACCTCAGCTTGCGTTGCAAAAGCCAGTTTCTGGCATGAATGAAAGCGCGACACAAACCTGCAGCTACAGGCCGAAATTCACATCCAACACCTGATTAATGCAAAATCGGGAGAATGAATGGTGGAGGCAACCCAATATCTTCTGGAAAACTTGCAAGATTGGCGTTAACTATGGTTTAGACTGATCATGGCATGCATGCGTATGACTTCGTGTTGGGGACCGACTGTCTGTTGGAAATGCATAGGATGTCAGCGTTCACATCTGGCAACTGAGTGATGTTTTAAAAACCGGTAGATCGAGAAACCGGAATCGGAAAGCCAACGGCGCATGCAAGATCCTTTTGTTAATCGAAAAAAACCACTTCCCCGGCTCACCTATCGGGAAATTGATGCTTGGCTTGAAGCCCATATTCATCAGGGGCTGGTGGCCGTCGGCAAATTTTATTCCGGGATACGCCGATTCTTTTTACGGTTCCGACTGCGCGGTGTGCCACGCACTTTGAATGAGCTGGCATCGGAAGCCACAACACTGGGCCTGGTTGGGCTGGTGTTTGTGCTGACGCTGGCGCTTCCTGCGTTTGAAGAGACACGTGGCAACTGGAAAGCCCAGGATGATTATTCCGTCACTTTCCTCGATACTGCAGGCAATATCATCGGGCGACGCGGTATCTTGCTGGATGACGCAGTACCGCTGGATGAAATTCCAGACCATCTGATCAAAGCTGCACTGGCAACTGAAGATCGCCGCTTCTTCAGCCATTTTGGTATCGACATCATGGGTACCGCACGCGCGATGATGGAAAATATGCGCGCTGGCGGTGTGGTTCAGGGTGGTTCGTCAATTTCTCAGCAATTGGCAAAAAACCTGTTTCTGTCGAATGAACGGACCCTCCAGCGCAAGATCAATGAAGCCTTTCTCGCGCTCTGGCTTGAAGTGAATTTTACCAAACGCGAAATTCTGAAGCTTTATCTTGATCGCGCCTATATGGGCGGCGGTGCCTTTGGTGTGGGTGCAGCAGCACAATATTATTTTGGCAAATCGGTCAAAGACGTGACAATGGCCGAAGCCGCCATGATGGCCGGCCTTTTCAAAGCGCCGACGAATTATGCACCACATGTCAATCTGCCACGCTCACGCGCCCGCGCCAATGAGGTTCTGACCAATCTTGTACAGGCCGGATTTTATACCGAAGGACAGGTCATCGCCGCCCGCCAGAATCCTGCCACACCTGTGGACAGGTCCGAGGAAGGCTTTGGTAACTTCTACCTTGATTGGGCGTTTGAGGAAATCAAACGTATTGCACCGGGGCCGGAACAGGTTCTGAACGTAACGGTAAGTTACAACGCGCGTTTGCAGAAATTAGCGACCGAAACCATTACGAACAGTTTGCGGGAAAACGGCGCTGCGAAACACGTTCAACAAGCAGCTGTGGTGACAATGGAAAATGATGGACGCGTGCTGGCCATTGTTGGTGGACGCGATTATGGGGAAAGCCAGTTTAATCGGGCGACCGATGCCTTGCGTCAACCAGGCTCCGCCTTCAAGCCCTTTGTGTATGTAACTGCGATGATGAATGGCTACCGGCCTGATACCATTATTGCAGATCGCCCTATTCGCATGGGCAATTGGCAACCACAGAATTATAACCGCCGCTATGCTGGTAATATCAGCCTGACAACAGCGCTGGTGCGATCCATCAACACAGTTCCGGTGCGATTGGCGAACAGTATAACCCGCAAGGCAATTGTCGATACGGCCCGTGCCATGGGTCTGACAACGGATTTGCCTGAATCTTCTCCCATGCCGCTGGGGGTCGCTGAAGTCCGGGTCATTGATATGGCATCTGCTTATGCCACCATGGCCAATGGTGGCTTGTTGGCAACGCCCTACACGGTGCTGAAAATAGAAGGAACCAGTGGCGCAGTTCTGTATGAACGCGATGCTGAAGCAACACCCAAACGTGTCCTTCCGGAGCAGGCAGTGGAAGATATGAACAGCATGCTGCATCAGGTGACCACAAAAGGGACGGCCCGCCGCGCCCAAATCGAAAACGTCAATGCTGCGGGCAAGACCGGAACCACGCAGGCCTACCGGGATGCCTGGTTCGTCGGCTATACGGGCAATTTCACCACGGCTGTGTGGTATGGCAACGATGATTACACCCCGACAAACCGGCTAACCGGTGGTAATTTGCCAGCGATGACCTGGCAACAAATAATGGCGCAGGCTCACAAGGGCCAGCCAACTCTACCGATGCCTGGCGTGGACATGCCCGTGGCGGAGGCGCTGATTGCGAAAGCCAGAATTTTGGGAAAATCGGATGAGACCGGCACAATCGCAGGCCTCATAGAAATCGATGATGCAGCCCGGCTATCGCCAGCAACTGCGCTGGCACTTCAAAGGATACATTTATTGCTTGGTGGAAATGGCATTCAGCTTCAAGTAGGACTTGATGAGACCGATCCTGCATCTGAAACAGACGTTCCATCGGACAATGCGACACTGACAACGCAAATTGCCCCGGGTCAGGCAGGATAATCTATGAGTTCGCTGTCGCGTATCAGTGTCGCCATGGGGCTTGCTGTTGTCATTGGTCTCGGATCGACAGATTTTTTTCTGCGGGCAAAAGCACCCATTGGAACAACAAAGCACCAGATCTGGACCGCATGGCCCAGCACCGGACTTGGGTCAAATGCAAATGCTGAAAATCCGTATCTGCAAGCTCATACGGCACGCAATGGAACCGTGCCGCTGGGCGTCAATGAAGGCGTTCTGCTGAAAACATATCGGGATGCGTCTGGTGACACGCTGGTGCGCAATTGCCTTTATCAAATCACCGGTGACATCCCGACAGCGCAACTGTGGACGTTGGCGGTGTCCGACAGTCTGGGCCGCGTGCTGCCCAACCCAACCCAACGGTTCGGAATTGAATCAAACCAGTTGCTGCGTGCGCCTGATGGCAAATTCGACATCTGGCTATCGCGGGATGTACAGCCTGGCAACTGGGTTTCTCTCGGTGACCTTCCAGAAGATCCCTACACTGCCAACGAGACGGTACCTGTTGACGGCAGGTCCCAGAACCAGAGTTTTCTCCTGACACTGCGCCTGTACGGCGCCAATCTGTCGTCAGAGACATCACTCAGCGCCGTGGCGTTCCCAACGGTTGAAAAGGTCAGTTGCCCGTGATCAACAGATCCTTCCTTGTGACGCTGTTGATTGGTCTGTTTCTCGCAGCCATCATTCATATTGGAATTCTGCTGTTCGCGCCACGCCTGTCCGTAAGCGATGCCTGGGAGGCGGTCGCGCTGCCTTTGGAGCCATTTGTTGCATTTCCCGTGCGCCCGATGCGCCCGGGAGAGGTCTTCAATGATCCGGACGAGGCTGAAAATGCCACGATCACGGAAGTCCTGATGAGAGATTTGGATCCGCAGTTCTCTCACACCATATGCCGTTTTGATCTGAACTCCGGCCCCGTGCACATCCAAACCGATGGGTTTGAAGGGTTCTGGACGCTCAATTTGTTCAGCGTTGGGGGGATCAGTTTCTTCAGCACCAATGAACAGGTCAATGCCGGGCGCCCACCCAACATCCTTGTGACGACGCCTGCGCAGGTGACCAGTTTGCGGGCGAATAACAGCGCAAGCCTCAATAATCTGACTCTTGTGGAAACCGATATTGTGGATGCGGCTGTGCTGTTTCGCGCATACCGCCAGCACCAGGAAGCGTTGCCAACGACGATGGCCAAGCTTCAATCCGTGTTCTACTGCTCACCGTTCCAGCAAAATTCGGGGCAGGAACAGGAAGAGCCAGAGGCACCAGAACTGGTTGTACCGGCAACCGAGGCGATAACCGATGAAACTCCGGTTCTGGATCCCGATGCTTTCCTCAGCGACGAACCGGACCTGGAAGCAGAGCCGGTTTCGCAGTAAAACGGAATGTCATGGCGATTACTTTTGTGGAACCGGTTGGTAGAACGGATCAACCGCCGGCTTATGACTATCCCTGTCGGTGATGTATCGGGATCGGCGGACAGTCACAGCACTATCATCTGATTGCAGATAGGCAGCTTCAGCTTTTCTGAAAATGAATTCCAGACGTTGCAGTTCCCCATCGGCAAGCCCTACCCTCTCGTCGGGTTCTTCGATAGCCAAGCGCTCGATAGCATTCCTATAGCTTTCAATCCGAAAGTTTACGGCTCTCTCTGCCCAATTGATCAATTCCTGATTTTCAAACACCCGCGCCTGAGCCGCGGTTTGAACGGACGTCATGGGACGCACCAAAGGGCTTTGCACCGCAAACCGATTTGGCTCTCCTGGTCCGTATACAGCGACGGCTTCAAGCCTCATCACGTCGGCTGCTGAAACCTGGCTGGCACGGGCAAAAAATGGCGGTACCAGTGCCGCATCGGAGGCAATATCTGCGCTCAATCTGTTGTAGCGTCCAGCTGTCGATCTGAATCTGTCAGAACGCAAATAAGCATAATAGGCGTTGGTGCTGAGATGCGGATCCAATGGAGCGGTGATGCGATAGCGCTGCACCCGTTCTGCCACTGCATGCAACCAATCCCTTGCATGTGGTGGGGCAACGAGGTGTCTGACTTGCTGACGCAGCAGCTTCTCTTCATCTGTCAGATTGAAATATGATACTGGCTCACCCCGGTAGCGCGCTACGAAACCGCCCAGGAAGGGCAGCACGCGGTCATTGATCAGTCCCTTTTCGCCGCGACCAAAATCGCCAGCTATTGAGGGACCAACGCTACCTAGAACCGTCCCTGCCAGCAGGAGTGTGGCAGCGAGTTTCCTGACATGATGCATGGGCTCGCACTCTTTCTTGATATATGTCACCGATGCTTCAGTTGCGGTGTCTTTTCCGGTCCACAATTCTCGTCTTGTCGGACCAACTTTCGATGGTGCCAATCAGCTTTACTGCGCTGCGCTACTGATGGATGCGCGTTATCTGCACAGTTAGTATCTGCTCGTGACGTCGTCTGGAATTCATCATGATATTCAACAAACACACCGCTAAATAAAACGATATTATTCCTTGCGCCGTTCAGGGCCTGAGTCTGACTCAGGCCGGATTGGGCCGAAAGAAGTTGCAAGCGAGATTTCATGTCCGGAAAGGCAATGACCTTTCCCATATCCATACTCCGTTTGATTTCTGCCAAACCGGAGTGGATATACGCCCGAACTCCCCGGAGCGGTTTGAACCCACAAGGAATAACGCTCGGGAGGTTAACAGTCTGCTAACGAATTACTGCGATATTTACACTTCTTTATCCAGACCGAATTGTTGTGTGTACGGTCAATGCAAAACCATCATTACAGTGCTGACCAAAAGTCTGCAGCAGAGGCATTGGGCGATTCAGAGTTTCACGCTCTGACAGCTCGGCCCGGCAGACATCCCAGCCCCGCTCTTCTTTTAGCCCTTGCCCAACTGTTCGTGCAAAACACAGCGCCCAAATTATGGGAAGTTGATCAGTTTCAGGAATTGATGTTGAACCTGCTGCCATTCGCTGATGCTGCCACGCGTCAGGAACTGGCCGGTTTGCTTTGTCCACATCTGAATACGCCCACCAGCGTGCTGAACGCATTGACATCAGAGCCGGTTGAAGAGCGGCCCATACAGTCCCCCCCCTCAAAGGCGCCAAAACCAGTTCGCATCCAGCATCAGCAGCCAACCTACAGCATTGATCGGTTAAAGGAGATGCTGCCGCTGCAGATATCCAAAAGGATGGCACATGTTGCAGCGTTGGCAGCCAAACGCGGCGACCGCCATGTTTTGCGTTCTGTGCTGGCTTCCCATCTGGCTGTATCCCGTGATTTCACCGATTACCTTTTGACCAGTCAGGATGGGCTTTTCCTGGCAACGGCTCTTCGCGCCTTGCGCATGCCAGGGCCCATTGCACACACAATCCTGCTGGCCAGAGAAGGCTTGGAATGCCGTGATCTGGTTTATGTACCCCAGATGGTCAAGTCTTTTGAACGGCTTGAGCCCGAGGCCTGCCGCAAGAGATTGAAAGATTGGGAAGCAGCATTTTACGCAAGCAACGGACAAACACCGGCCAGCCGTAACGCAGCGAAGCACCAGCCCGATTACAGGACCAAAGGAACCGGAGGTCTGCAACAGGGCAAAGTCCATGAAGTCCGGATGCGGATTTCCGAGTATCGACGAAAGGCCGGATAGCTCTGCTGGTTTATTCTGTCAGGCGCAACGCGTGGCGTCCCTGTGTGTCCTCGACCTCGATGATCCAGACATCGGGATCAAATTTTCTTTCACGGCTTAGACGCACTTCAATCAGATCGTCAGTTGCGGCCAGAACCATCTCAAAAACACGACTGTCGTCGCCAGACAGGACATCATCAACACTGTTCAGGGCTGCGCTCTGAGGCGCTGGGCCATAAAGATTCACTGTCCCGTCTGGGAGTATGATCTTGATGAAAATTGCTCCGGCATCCGTAGCACCACGTTTTGCAAGGTAACCGAATGAGCCGTTCAGGCGACATTTTCTGAGGTAGGATGCAACCCAAAGGTCACTGGAAATACGAAGAGCCATCAGTGTACCGTATCAGGAAATAAAGCGCTCTAGTCCAAAGCGCCAATCGCAATGAGCCGAACCATAAGACTATCGCTTAGTTTGCCGGTAATCGCCATACCCTGATTCATTTCAAAACGCTGGATAGCAGCTGAAGTTTCCTCACCAAACACACCATCCGCCGTCACAGGCCCATAACCAAAGCTGTTCATGGCCTGCTGGACAGACAGAATCTGAGCGGCAGCAATGGCCGAACTGGCAGCGGGTTGGTCCGGATTTGGGTTTGCTGCAGGTGAGCGTGCCGGTAATGGTACTGTTTCTTCTCTTACGAGTTGATCCATACGCATGCGGGCCAGCAGCTTAACCGATGGCTCTCCGGTGGGCGATACGTTGATACCACGCTCATAATCTGCAATAGCAGCGCGGGTTTCAGGTCCATCTACGCCGTCAACCAAGCCGTGATAAAACCCTTTGACTGCCAACATGCTTTGCACCTCACTGATGAGGGCCCTATCGGCTACCAATGGCGGATAATGTAAATCGGTGCCCGCAGACACCGTGCGCACTTCCCGATGCATCAGGGCAGCCAACTGCCCTCCCGGGGCGCGCGTCTGGAACAATGGTGCCGGGTGCTTTCCAGGCTGCATGTAAGTAGCATTGACCGCCACCAGGGCAGAAACCGCAGCACACAATGCGATAGCACTGTTGCGTCCAGGTTTTTCCATCAGCTTCTGGGCAATTCGTGCAGCCATCAGGCGCTTCTCCTCAGCCGTTCGGCTTCATCATCGGGTTGCTCACTGCTGCTGGAAGGTCGGTCAGCGTCGATGTCCGTATCATTCTCGGTGGCGCGCACGCAAGGGAGGGAGATGGTCACGACTGTCCCCTCGCCAAGAACACTCTCCAAGCTTAACGTACCGCCATGAAGTGCTGCCATGTTCTTCACCAGAGCGAGACCGAGCCCCACCCCAGGTCGCGGCAATTGCGCGTCAACAACGCGCTCAAAGCTTTTGGCAAGACGTGGCAGGGCCTCGTCAGGAATGCCAATGCCTGCGTCCTCGACGACAAAGTTCATGTGCCCAAGTCTTTTCTCGACTGTCAAAGACATCCGGGTTTCGGGTTCGCTGAATTTCATGGCATTTTCGAGGATGTTCAACAGCATCTGACGGCAGCAATCCTGGTCTGCATACAGGGTTGGGAGGTTTGCCGGGCAGCGCAGTTCAACCGTCATGCCCTTTTCGCTGAGCTGCGGTTCCAGAATGGCAATGCATTCTTCACACAAGCGAACAACGTCAAACGATGATGGAGACAGGTTTAACTGTCCCGCTTCCAGTTGACCTGCAATCAGCATCTTATCGACAACACTCAAAAGGTGCTGGCCAGCATGATGTATGTATCCGGCATATTCCTGCCGCCGTTCATCTGATTGGAAAGCAAATTTGTCGCCTGCCAGAATTTCAGAAAAACCCAATATGGAATTGAGCGGCGAACGCAGTTCATGAGCCAAAGTGCTGACTGCAGTCATGAACTGATCTTCGGAAGCATCTTTAACCTGCGCAGTCTTGAGAGCAGCCTGCAACGCCACTTCAGAAGTTGCATCCTGCAAAGAACTGATGCAGCCATCATGGCACCAATGAGCCATGAAGGTAAAAGGCTGATAAGTGCCTGGCGCGTCACCAAGCGCCAGATGAACTCTGATCGGGGCAACAACTTTGCTGCAGCTTGCATCGGAAACCGCCTTGAGAAAGGCCGGTCGATCGCTGACGCGCATGAGGTTCAGCAAACCTTTGCCAAGCACCGTATGGCCAAGATCAATCAGCAGAGGATGCAAGGAGCAAGAATGCGCAACAACATCACCATTCACATCATGGCGCAAAGTCAATTCGTTCATCGGGCAGAGTGATTCGGCATTCGCCTCACCACTTCGCACTTTCCCTGTCGGCAGTGTGTTTGCTGAGTTCTTTGGTGATGGCACCAGCAAAGCCGCAAAAGCACCGAGGACAGAGGCTCCGATTGCAATGCCTATCAAAGGAGCTGTCTGAGTCACCATCATCCGGGAGGCTGCAAGAAGAATTGGCATAGACAGGCCAGCACCGATCAGGGCGCCAGCCAGCATTCTTGTCTCCAGTCCGCCGGGTACGACCGACAGGACTGGACTGGAATGCGTTTCCCCATTTTGGGATTTTTCAAAAATCTTCAACGGATGCTGCCTGCTGTTTATTCACTCAAGGAGCATCATTACAGGCAAGGTTTACCGTAAGGCTAAGACGAAGCACGCTGGCCTAAATCACGCCAAATTTTGCCAAAACACCTGTAAAAACCGGGTTTCGTGGTAAATAAACTGTTAACAAATACCGGTAAACAGGGACAATCCAGCAGTTCCCGGTGTAGATTTCCTAGACGCTGTGTTGTGCTGCAGCCGTTAATTACAATTTGAAATAAATTCAAAAACAGTTTGCCATTCATCTTAAATGGCAGCGTTCTAATATGAGAATGAAGTTCAAAGTGTGATTGTCCCAAACAGATAACCGAGTGGATATAAATGTTTTTCGTACGTTCCATCTTCTGGCTGAGCCTTGTGTTTTTTCTCATGCCGGTGGCACCTGAGGATCAGGATAAAATTGAGGCTATCTCGCCATTCGAGGCTGTTGGAGCCGCTGCCGCCGCCGTCCGGGACATTTCCGGTTTTTGTGGACGCAACCCGGAGACCTGTGAAACCGGTGGCAAAGCAGCCTTGGCGCTTGGCTACAAAGCAAAATATGGCGCACAGCAATTGCTGTCCTCATCTGATGATGAGCCAAGCGATGAGAATGAAGCGCTGGGTGATGGCAATGTTGAACAACCTCTTGCCGGTCTGACAAGTACAATTGCAGGGATCATACCAGTTGAGGACACCATCTCGATTGTCCAATCCGCTACTCATGTACTAGCCACCACGGACGATGTATCACAAGGTCCTGTCGTATCTGCTGAAGCAATTGTCCCGGCCTCGGCAACGCGCGCCACGCCTACCCCCCGCGCGCGGCCCAATATCTGACATCTGGACTGCGACACGTTACTGATCTGGATCATCCTGACGGACAGGCGCTTCAAACCAGCTTCGTGCGCTCCATATCTATAGTTGTCATACAGTTTGCCAGAGATCAGTATTATGAACATTACAGACGTCATTGAAAACTTCTCCTATCTGGATGATTGGGAGGATCGCTATAAATATGTGATCGAGTTGGGCAAAGAACTTGAACCGATGCCAGACGCCTTGCAGGTGGATGCCAACAAGGTGCGAGGCTGTTCCAGTCAGGTCTGGCTGGCAACCAGTGTTTCTGAGCGAGATGGCGAAGCCGTGCTGCACTTTCTTGGCAACAGTGACGCACACATTGTGCGCGGCCTGGTTTGCATTACCCTTGCTATTTTCAATGACAAGACGGCTCGGGAAATTGTTGATCTGGACGCAGACGCTATTTTCCAGAAGATACAACTGCGCGAACACATCTCGGCACAACGATCAAACGGTCTGAATTCAATGCTCCAACGCATTCGGGCCGACGCACATAATCTGTTATGATCGCTTGAAGCAAGTTTCACCAATGCGGATCATTGTTCTCAATTGAACGAGGAAAAGCACTGTGAACAAGAAAAAGCCCGGAGCTGTTGCTGCCGGGCTTTTTCTTGTTCAATCGAGAACACGTGTAGTTGGAATCGTCTATGCTTTTTTAGGACGACGTCCGCGCTTCTGTGTGCCGCGTCCAAGCCCCATCTGCTTCGCAAGCTCAGAACGCGCGCGAGCATAGTTGGGTGCAACCATTGGATAATCTGGTGCAAGGCCCCATTTTTCCCGGTACTCTTCAGGTGACAGATCGTAATGTGTGCGCAAATGGCGCTTCAGCGATTTGAATTTCTTGCCGTCTTCCAGACAAATCAGAAAGTCTGGTGTAATGGATCGACGAGGTGACACTGCTGGTGTCAAAGGCTCAGGTTCCGGCTCGTTATTGGACTCGCTGATATTCGTGAACGCTTCATGTACATTTCTGATGATAGCGGGCAAATCAGATCCAGCGACTGCATTGTTGCTTACATAGGCGGCAACAACATCGGCTGTCAGATCGATCAGATCACTGTCAATCGTTCCAGCTGACTTTGTTTCATCCATGAATTTAAACTCCATATTGTTTTTATTTGCTATATTTTCTACGGCCTATGTAGAGCAGCGATAAAAAAATAACAATCGCGAAAAAACAGAAAATGATATCCCTGTTTTGTATATTGCTCTAATTGTGTATATTATGAGCCTAATCAATCGCAAGAATCTTGCTTTGCATCAACAATTCAATCCAAGAATATAACACAGCTCCGGCTATTTCAGATTGTGGATAATTGTTAATTCAACTTTGATTAGATTTTGTTTTTACTACAAATTTATTTTCAATTCTTTGTATTTTGAGCTCACAAACGTGATTCGGCTGACCGGATATGAACGTTTACGGCCAATTCCTCGACTGAAACGTCGCTTTCAAGCAGATCATTCATTCGCTTTCGACTCTCTAGACCACTTGGTGCTATCCACCACCTGTTTCAATCACTCATTGGTTAAAGTTCTGCATAATCTTTGATTTGTCTGCACAGCCGTAAACCGATTGTTGGTTGCGACCACTATGGACAATGTGAAGCGCTTGACGGTACGGCACTACTTGAGCCTGCACTCGCCCGCTTCTTGTCTATACGAAACGGTTTGGCTGAGCTTCCAACTTTACTGGCTATCTCGCCTGATGAACTGGTCGGGATCATCAAACGATTCCATAAACACGAGAAACACTGTTGGCCAACAGCCAAGGCAATTGAATTGACCCGGATACCATTTGTGGATTGAGGCACGAAACCACAAACAAGCCATAAACATGGCAAGTGTATGTCCTTGCCAAGAAACAACGATCAGAATGTAGGCAGATCTTGATGTCTATTCGTCTGCGCTGCGCTCAGTCGATTTCGGTTGGCTTGCGCAACTCATCATTCTGATAATCAGCCATGTCTTCGCAACGTGTCGATGGTTCAGGACGATAACCGACCAGATATGCACTGCGCGCCAACAGGTGAGATGAAATGGGAGCGGTCAACAAGAAGAAAACGATTGCCGCTATTGCGCGCGTTACCACATCCAGTTCCTGTGAATACACCGCCAGAGCCAACAGCATCAGACCGGAGCCAAGCGTGCCAGCCTTACTGGCCGCGTGGGTACGCGTATAAAGGTCAGGCAGTCTGATCAGACCAATCGTTGCGATGACTGCAAAGGCAACGCCAATCAGCATGATCACACCGGTCGCGATCAAAACCAAATCATGTGTCATTGATCTGCTCCTGTGCTTTGACGAATTTCCTGTTCTATCAGGTTTTGCTTACCCTCAGGATCCGGTCCCTCTTTGAAGGTGGCCCCGCGGCTCAGGACATAACGGGAGAAGGCAACGGTTGCCAGAAAGCCAATAAGGCCAAGCGCAATGGCAACATCGATGTAGAGAAAAAATCCGGTTTTGATTCCAATGACTGCGATAAAGCCGATGCCAACAGCAACAAGCATATCCAGCGCCAGAATTCGGTCTGGCAAAGTCGGTCCGCGCACAATGCGTACGATGATCAGCAAAAATGCGATGACCAGCATCGCCAGTGACAGATTGACAGCATATTCCAGGAAGGTTTCAGCTGCACTCATCGAAACGCCTCCATAATCTTCATTTCAAACCCTTCGGCAATATCGCGTTTCAGAGCCTCGTCATCGGTTACATTGATGGCATGGATATACAGAATTCTGCGGTCCGGTGACACATCAACAGACAAGGTCCCAGGCGTTAGCGTGATCAGATTGGCCAACAGTGTGATTTCAAAATCTTTGTCAACGCGAAGCGGATAGGCGACGAAGGCCGGGTTGATTTCCATTTTGGGAGACAGGACCAGCTTTGCCACCGACACCGCAGACAGAACCAACTCATACAGAAATAGCAATAACAGGCTGGTGACCCGACGCGCGCGGCTCAGATAGCCAACTGTACCCACCTGCTCTCGGATCAATGACAGGGCCAAGGCCGCCAGGGCAAACCCAAACAGCAAATTCGGCAGGCTGAACGAGCCGGTGATGGCAGCCCAGACCAGCGCCAAAAGGATATTAATCAGAAACAGCGAATTCATGATCCATCTCCTGATTGGCTTTCCTCAGTGGAATTAGCGTCCGGACCATCAGCATCTGTCCCAATTTCCTCACCAATATCAGCCTCCGTAGAGTCTTTTCCCAACACTGACTCCACATATGCGTCGCTGTATAGCAGCCCGCCAGCTCCACCGGCCGCAATATTCAGATAGGGCCTTGGCAGGAAGCCCAGTGCGATGACAAGGATTGTCAGACCAATGATCGGGAACAACATGTCGCGTCGGTCGGCAGGATCAGTCATCGGCATGTCGGTGATCGCAATGCTTTCCCCATCCGGCGTTCCAACGGGGCCCCCACGCCAGAAACTCATGATCCAAATTCTTCCAACAGCAATTGTGGTGAGGAACCCCGTCACCAGAATGGCGCCGGCGAGCCAGCCATTTCCACCGGCCAGAGATGCCTGAATCAGCGTCAGTTTGGGCCAGAACCCGGAGAATGGTGGCAAGCCGGCAATGGCAAATGCAAGGATCAGAAAAATGGCTGACAGGAACGGATCGCGGGCATAAAGGCCACCGAGGCGGCGTAAATCGTGAGACCCGGCCTGATGAATCATCAGGCCACAGGTCATATAGAGCGCAGTCATGACAATCATCGAATGAACCGCATACATGATCGCGCCCATCAGCCCAAGATCTGAGGCCAGAGCAATACCGGCCAGCATGGAGCCAATACCTGACACGACCAGATACCCCATTGTCCGTCGAATGTCGCTCTGAGCCAATGCGCCCAACACACCGAGCAGCATCGTCGCTCCGGCGATCCAGGCCAGAATGTCCGTGAACACAGCCAGGGATGCCGGCATCAACATCACCAGCGTGCGAAGCAGCGCATAAACGCCGACCTTTGTCAGCAGACCGGCAAATACGGCCGACACAACGATGCGCGGCGTGTGGTAGGCAGCGGGCAGCCAGCTGAACACCGGAAATGCGGCGGCCTTCATGGCAAAAGCAAGAAGATACAAAGCGGCAATGGTGTTGATCGGTGCTCCATCAGGCAACTCGGCGACGCGCACAGCAATGTCAGCCATATTCAATGTGCCGACCAATCCGTAGAGATAGGCAGTTGCTATCAGGAACAATGTTGTGGCGATGAGATTCAGAAACGCATATTTGACGGCGCCATCCAACTGCGCTTTTTCATTGCCCAGTATCAACAGCCCGAATGAGGCGATCAGCAGAACTTCAAACCAGACATACAGATTAAAGATATCACCGGTCAGAAACGCTCCGCAGACACCAGCCATCAGCAGAACCAGGAATGGGAAAAAGCCGTAACGTCGATGCTGTGTATCGATTTCAGTCAGGGCATAGAGGCCGCAGAAGAACGATACAATTGCGGCAACAAGAACCATAACCGCACCGAGAATATCGACGGCGAAGGTAATTCCAAATGGCGGCAACCAACGCCCCATCGTCATGACAATAGGGCCGCTATTCAGCACATGGGAAAGCAAACCGACAGCGGCGACAACCAATAGTGCCAGAACCCCAACTGCGGTTCTGCCTTGAATCGCGGTGTTCTTGCGTTGTGCCAGCAAAAATGCGCCGCCGAGCAGGCAGATGACAACCGGCGCAACCACAAGCCAGTCGGCAAGGGCCGGAACATCGGTGACCATAGCTCCCGTAAGATCAACAGGTTCTGTTGGTTTTCCTGCCATAATCCGTTCTCAGCCCTAGTAACCGGTTGGCGGGGCGGCTTCATCAGCCGGCTCCGCAATGCGCATGGTGTCAGTGTCATCCGTGCCCAATTCCTGAAAGGCGCGATAGGCCAGCGTCAGCAAGAATGCAAAGAAAGAAAATGAAATAACGATAGCCGTCAGAACAAGCGCCTGAGGCAGTGGATTGGCGATGGACGGATCTGCCACAATCATGCCATCGGGCACAATGGGAGGCACTTCTCTGGTCAAGCGTCCACTGGTGAAGATCAGAAGATTGACGGCATTGCCAAGTACAGCCACACCGAGCAGAATCCGAATGACGTGCGGTGACAGCATGAGATAGACAGCCGTCACAAAAAAGATGCCGATCAAGGCGGCAAGTGCAACTTCCATTACAATCTCTCCCGCTCTTCGAGGCCAAGCGCAATGGACGCTATGGTTCCCAACACCACCAGATAGACACCAATGTCGAAAACAAGTGGTGTCGACAAAGCAATCTCAACACCGAAAATGGTCGGGTAAATCCAGAGGCCCGTAAAAAACGGCACGCCGGAAAAGAGCGAAATGATGCCCGACGACGCGCCAATAAAGAGGCCAGTGCCCGCAATCGACATTGGATGAAAGACAAGAGCCCGGCGCACGGGCGGCACACCGCAGGCAATGCCGTAAATCGCAAAAGCCGAAGCTGCTATCAGACCACCAATAAACCCGCCGCCAGGTTCATTGTGCCCGCGCAGCAGAACGAAAATCGAAAACAACACCATCAGACTGGTCAGATATGGTGCCGTGGTCCGGAAGATCACGGTTCTCATTGTGTGGTCTCCTGTGCCGGGCTGGTTTTGGCACTGGCAACAACGCCAACATTGCTGTTGTCCGAGATCGGCTGCGCTTTTGGCCTGGTTTTGGGCCGCACCCGGATCAATGCCAGGATGGCAAGACCGGCAATGGCGACAACTGCGATTTCGCCCAATGTATCAACACCGCGGAAGTCGACGAGAATGACATTGACGATGTTGCGACCGTGGGCAATTGCAACGCTGTGCTCGCGGAAGAAGTCGGAGAGTTCTGCGTTGAATGGTTGCTGCACAACCGCCAGCAACAACAGGAAGAACCCGCCGCCAACTGCCAGTGCCAGTGTACCGTCAACCACGGTTCTGACAGGTGAGCGGTGATCGTCCTGATACAGGCTCAACCGTGTCATGACCAATGCCAGAATGACAACAGACAAGGTCTCGACCATGAATTGGGTAAAGGATAGATCCGGCGCGCCAAACAGCATGAAGATCAGCGCCACGGCAAAGCCCTGAATGCCCAGGGCGACTATGGCTGTCAGACGGTTTTTGGCATTCAGCACGGCTGCCAGACCAATGACCGCGATGGCCATGACACCCCATTCGTAGAATCGCATATCCGGCATTTCCGGCCAGTTGGGCAATTCATCCAGCAAGATGAGCGGCAGCAGAATGGCGGCGGCCGTCATCGCAAACGCCACTTTCATATACATATTCATCTGGCCGGGCTGCACCAGTCGCGTCACGCGATGTGCTGCCAGCACAGTACCGTTCATGAACTGATCGAAACCAAGGTCAGGTCCCCAGCCGATAGTCCGCAGGACCCGGTCCATGATGCCCCGCAGCAGCGCAAGACGGAAAAACAGCACAAGCCCGAGAGCAACCGTGATCAGCGACAGGATCAGATTCGCCTTGATCGCGGTTGGAAACAGATGAAGCGCAGGTGTCAAAACTTTTCCGGCAACACTCGATGCCATCGGTCCGACAAGATGAACGCTGGTCCAGTGCAGGAATATCGCAGAGGCCAAGCCACACACTGACAGCACCACGGGACCTGCCAACATCAAAAGTGGCCCCTCATGAGCGGCTTTTGGCGTCTCGACTTTCGCTCCCAGAAACGGTTTGAAGGCAACGGCAAATCCAATGACCAGCATTAGGGCATTGCCGATGACAGCCGTGATGGTCAGCGCCAGAAACGGTGGTTCGGTTCCCCAAATCCCAAGATAGAGTTCTTCCTTGGCGACAAAGCCGATGAAGGGTGGAAGGCCTGCCATCGACAAAGCTGCAAAGGCCGCAGCACCAAAGGTGATTGGCATTGCCTTTGCCAAACCGCCAAGTTTCGTGACGTCGCGGGTGCCAGTTCCATGGTCAATCAGGCCTGCAACCATAAACAGCGCCCCCTTGAAGAGCGAATGTGCCAGCAGATACAGAACAGCGCCCTGGATCGCTATTTCATTGCTGGTGCCGGTCAGCATGACCAGAAGGCCCAGAGAGGCCACGGTGGTATAAGCCAGCATCAGCTTCAGGTCAGTCTGGCGCACGGCAAGCAATGTGCCCACAATCAGGGTGGTACCGCCAAAAATCGGGAGAATGATGGACCAGGCCAAAGTGTCGCCCATGATGGGCTGAATGCGCATCAGCAAATAGACACCGGCCTTGACCATGGTTGCCGAATGCAGATAGGCGGACACAGGTGTCGGGGCTTCCATGGCGTTCGGCAGCCAGAAATGCAGCGGGAATTGCGCCGATTTGGTAAAGGCACCGCCCAGAAACAACAGCAAGATCGGCATGTAATAGGGGCTGGTCTGGAGCAATCCAGGCTGGGTCAGAAGCGTCGACAGATCGGAGGTGCCAGCCACCAGTTGCACCAAAATGATGCCTGCCAGCAATGACAGACCACCACCGCCGGTGACGACAAGCGCCTGAAGCGCTGCGCGGCGAGACTTTTCCTTGGTGGTATTGAAGCCAATCAACAGGAATGACGTGATCGAGGTCAGTTCCCAGAATATGAAGACCGTCACCAGATTGTCTGAGATGATCAGCCCCTGCATGGCGCCCATGAACAGAAACATGAATGACAGGAAGCGACCCAGTTGAGGGTGGCCTTTCATGTAGCCGCCGGAATACAGAATTATGAATGTGCCAATGCCGCTGATCAGCAATGCGAACATCAGGCTGAGGCCGTCAATCAGATAGGATAGTGGCCATCCCATTCCAGGCCACCAGTCCCAGACACTGGCAATGCCGGCACCTCCGACTGTCTGGTCGATATACCCAAGAAAATGAACGAAAATGCCTGCCGGAACCAAAGCCAGAAGCCATGATCCATTGTGCCCCAACATGCGAACCACGAATGGTGCCAGCGCTGCTGCGAAAAAGGGTGCCAGAATGGCAATGAAGGTGCCATCAATTGCTGCGTTCACGAATCCCTACCCTTGATTTCTCTGCACGACATATAAAGCGCTCTTCCCCATTTGCAACAAAAGCGCTTCGGGTGCAAACCTTCTGGCAGGAATTGAAGAATGTCGCCATTCCACTGCCATGGATATGGGTTTCTACGCGTAAAACTCAATACAATTTGCAGCGATTTTTAATTCAAGTGGGTCAATTTACCCCATATCTCCAACAACATGGCAAGTTTCTCTCAGGATCTGAATCAATTTTATAATGATTGACCATCCAGTTTTCCTGTTTGCCGGTTTTTGAACCTGTAAACATTCAGGCTTTGTTCGATTGCTATGGGCGATTCGCTCCCTGTCGGCTTTGCGCCCTCTGGAAAGCGCCTCATCGCTTGAGAGCGTGCAGCTTTATCGGCGCACTTGCCGCAATAGCGTGGAAGTCCTATTTGACCAATCAGATCATTATTTGAAGGGCAGCACTCCATGACGAAACAAAACCGCACCCCAACTGTTATAAAATCCGAAGAAGAGTGGCGGCAACAACTGACCCCTGAACAATATCACGTGACCCGCAAGCATGGGACAGAACGCGCCTTTACCGGCCCGGACTGGGACCAGAAGGCTGATGGCGTATACAAATGCGTATGTTGCAACGAGCCCCTGTTCCGCTCCGAAACCAAGTTTGATTCCGGCACCGGCTGGCCGAGCTTCTACGCTCCGATTTCAGAAGATGCCGTCAACGAATTTAAAGACCGAAAACTGTTCCACACGCGTACAGAAACTCGTTGTGCCACCTGCGACTCGCATTTGGGGCATGTGTTCCCCGATGGTCCACAGCCAACAGGCCTGCGCTATTGTATGAACGGTCAGGCGTTGAGTTTTGATGCTGATAAAGCCGAACAGGCCTGACACGCCAGCAAGCGCCATGCCTCATACAGATTTCCATTAAACCAACAGGCAATTCTGCCTTGCCTGAAAGAGAGCCTCATGTCTTCTACACCACCATCCGCCGAAAAACGCCCGACCACTTTCACCCATCACGGTATCACGGTGGAAGATGACTATGCCTGGCTTCGGGCGGATAACTGGCAGGAAGTGATGCGGGACCCAACGGTTCTGGAACCCGATATCCGCGACTATCTGGAAGCTGAAAACGCTTATACCACTGCGGCCATGGCCGATACCGAAGCCTTGCAGGAAAAGCTGTTTAAAGAAATGCGTGGGCGTATCAAGGAAGATGACAGTTCCGTTCCTATCCCGGATGGCCCATATGCCTATCTGACCAAGGAGTTGACCGACGCTCAACACCCGCTTCTGGTGCGCACGCCGCGTGCAGGCGGCGATGAGACTGTGTTGTTGAACGCCAATGTGGAATCCGAAGGCCTTGCCTATTTCAAACTGGGTGGCGCCAGTCATTCGCCCGATCACAGCAAACTGGCATGGACCGCTGACCGCAAGGGGTCTGAAAAGTACCAGTTGAATGTGCGCGATCTGTCGAGCGGACAGGAATTGGCCGACCAGATTGCAGAAACCACCGGATCTGCCATCTGGGATGCTGACAGCCAGGGCGTGTTCTATACGGTCCTCGATGACAATCACCGGCCGTGCAAAGTGTTTTATCACAAGCTTGGGACGGACCAATCCGAGGACCATCTGGTCTATGAAGAGCCGGATGCCGGATTTTTTCTGGGTGTTGGAAAAACCCTTTCCGGCAAATACATTCTGCTCGACAGTCATGATCATGAAACCTCTGAGGTGCGTGTCGTTCCGGCAGATTCTCCGAAAGCGTCTCCGCAATTGATTGCAGCGCGTGAGACCGGCGTTGAATATTCTGTGGAGCATCATGACAAGCAGTTTTTCATACTGACCAATCGGGACGGCGCTGAAGATTTCAAAATTGTGACCGCACCAACGGCCACGCCCGGTCCGGACCACTGGACCGATCTGGTGCCGCACACCGCCGGAACGCTGATCCTGTCGCTGACACTGTATTCCCATCACATGGTGCGACTGGAGCGGTTTGAAGGCCTGCCGCGCATTGTCGTGCGTGATCTGGCCTCCGGCGACGAACACTCGATTGCGTTTGATGAGGAAGCCTATGGGCTTGGTGTGTCTGACGGGCTTGAATTCGACATGGATACCGTCCGCTTTTCCTACAGTTCCATGACCACACCTGCACAGGTTTTCGACTATCAGATGGCTGATCGGGTGCGGACATTGCGCAAAACGCAGGAAGTTCCGTCCGGTCACAACATTGATGATTATCGCACGCGGCGCATCTTTGCTCTGGCAGAAGATGGCGAACGCGTGCCGATCTCCATCCTGTACCACAAGGACACCAGGCTTGATGGCAACGCGCCATGCCTGCTCTATGGCTATGGCTCCTATGGCATCAGTATTCCGGCGGGCTTTTCAGTGACCCGATTGTCTCTGGTGGATCGCGGCTTTGTCTATGCGATTGCGCATATTCGCGGAGGCAAAGACAAGGGTGATCGCTGGTATCGCGACGGTCGGCGTGAGAAGAAAATCAACACGTTCAAGGACTTTATTGCTGCCGGGCGGTTCCTGTCCCTGGAGAACTTTACCTCTGAAGGGCTGATCATTGCGCATGGCGGCTCAGCGGGCGGTATGCTGATGGGAGCCGTCGCAAACATGGCACCGGACCTGTTTGCCGGCATCATTGCCGAGGTGCCCTTTGTGGATGTGCTCAACACCATGCTGGACGACACACTGCCCCTGACGCCGCCAGAGTGGCCGGAATGGGGAAATCCGTTGAAAAGCGAAGCTGATTTTAAAACCATTCAAAGCTACAGCCCCTATGACAATGTGACGGCAAAGGACTATCCGGCGATTGTTGCGCTTGGCGGGCTGACAGATCCGCGCGTCACCTATTGGGAGCCGGCCAAATGGGTCGCAAAGCTTCGCGAGTTGAAAACGGATGACAATCTGCTGATGCTGAAAACCAATATGGATGCAGGCCATGGCGGCGCATCAGGCCGGTTTGACAGCTTGAAAGAGGTTGCCTTTACAACGGCCTTTGCCTTGAAAATTGCCGGACGCATGCAGGCGTAAGCTTTGTGCATGCGCCTTGGTACTGAGCGTGGCAGACGCGCTGCAGGATGAGAATCTGATTCAAACGAAGTGGCTAACCGGTTGGGCGTGAATCACAATTGTGGTTCGGGTGTTACCGGTTAGCTTTTCCAGCCAGTGCCTGCAAAGCAGGTCTACCCCTTATAGGGTGCCATGCCTGTGCGGGCCAGTTCGTCGGCGCGTTCGTTCATTTCGTGGCCTGCATGGCCCTTCACCCAGTGCCAGCTGACCTCGTGACGTTTCAGGGCTTCGTCCAATGCCTGCCAAAGCTCAACGTTTTTCACGGGCTTTCTGGCCGATGTTTTCCAGCCGTTTTTCTTCCAGCCGTGAATCCAGCCCGTAATGCCACCCTTGACATATTGGCTATCGGTCCAGACTTCAGCGCTGGCCGACTTTGTCAGCGCATTCAACGCTTCAATGGCCGCGGTCAGTTCCATGCGATTATTGGTGGTCTCCGGCGCACCGCCATAAAGTTCCTTGCTGGTGTCCCCATAGGTGAGAATCGCGCCCCAGCCGCCGGGACCGGGATTGCCCGAGCAGGCCCCATCCGTATAAATCACAACTTTCTTGTCGCTCATTCATCAACTCCGTAGGCAGAAACACTCTCGACATCCATGTGGAAGCGCAGTTTCTTCAAATATTCCAAAGGGTTTTTCGGAACGACCAGAGCACCCGGAGGCACACGCAGCCAGTCATGGAGGCGTGTCAGCAGAAACCGCATGGAAGCGCCGCGCGCCAACACAGGCAGAGCCTGCAACTCGTCAGGGGTCAGGACGCGAATGGACCGATAACCCTCGATCAGCGCCTTTGCCTTGGTGACATTGAACGAATTGTCGCGCTCGAAACACCAGGCATTGAGGCAGATCGCAAGGTCATAGACCAGCATGTCATTGCAGGCGAAATAGAAGTCGATCATCCCGGAAAACTTGTCATTCAGAAAGAACACATTGTCGGGGAACATATCGGCATGAATCACGCCGTCCGGCAGATTTTTGGGCCAATTGAGTTCGAGATACTCCAACTCGGCATCAATAGTCTGGGCCAGCCCACGAAGCACCTCATTGGCCCGGCTGCGGGATTGTTCAAACAATGGCCGCCAGCTTTCCTGGTTCAGGCTGTTGGCGCGCCTGATGCCAAAATCCTGGCCGTCCTTGTGCAGTTCCGCCAGCGCCTGCCCCACCATGGTGCAATGATCTGCAGTGGGACGTTTGACCCACATCCCGTCAAGAAAGGAGATGATAGCGGCCGGTCGCCCCTCAAGTGTGTTGAGCGTTTCGCCGATCTTGTCATGGATCGGAACCGGGCAGTCGAGCCCCTTGGCGGCCAGATGATCCATCAGCCCGAGAAAGAACGGAAGATCATCCACATCGACGCGTTTTTCATAGAGGGTCAGAATAAACTGTCCCTGATCGGTGCCGAGCAGAAAATTGGAGTTTTCCACGCCTTCGGCAATGCCCTTGCATGATGTCAGCGCACCAATATCGTAGAGCGTCAGGAATTGCTGCAGCGCTTCATCGCTGACATCTGTGTAAACTGCCATATTGTTTAATCCGCACCCTCGAACTCGGCCACTTTGTCTCGTAATGCCCTTGGCAGGGTGAAGACAACACCTTCATCCACAGTGCGCGCCAATTCGACCGTGACGTCAAATCGGGATCGGAATGCATCGATGACTTCGTCCACCAGCACTTCCGGCGCAGAAGCACCGGCGGTCAAACCCACAGTGCGCACACCGTCGATGGCCTGCCAGTCTATATCGACAGCCCGCTGCACCAGATGGGCGGATCGCGCCCCGCTACGCTCTGCAACTTCGCGCAGCCGCTGGGAGTTGGAGGAGTTGGGAGCACCGACCACAAAAACCGCGTCACATTTCGGCGCAATCGCCTTCACCGCTTCCTGGCGGTTGGTGGTGGCATAACAGATATCTTCCTTGTGAGGTCCGACCACACTTGGGAAACGCCGCTGCAAGACCTCGACAATCTCACGCGTGTCATCCACCGACAGGGTGGTTTGTGTGATCCATGCCAGATTTTCCGGCTCTTTGGGCTGAATGGTTTCAGCGTCAGCCACCGTTTCAATCAGCGTGACAGCCCCGGGCGGCAACTGTCCCATTGTGCCAATCACTTCCGGGTGTCCTTTGTGGCCGATCAGCAGAATTTCGCGGTCGCGCTTGCGGTGAATCTGGGCTTCCTTGTGAACCTTGGAGACCAACGGACAGGTTGCGTCAATATAGAGCATGTTGCGCGCAGCTGCGCTTTCGGGAACCGCCTTGGGCACCCCATGGGCCGAGAATATGACCGGTTGGTCGGTTTCCGGTATCTCGTCCAACTCATCGACAAACACCGCGCCCTGGCGGCGCAGACCATCAACCACATATTTGTTGTGAACAATTTCATGGCGCACATAGACCGGAGGACCGTAGGCTTTCAGCGCCAGTTCGACGATCTTGATGGCGCGGTCGACGCCAGCACAAAAGCCGCGCGGTGCTGCAAGGTAAAGCATCAATGGCGGTTTTTCCGCTGCGGACATGTTGAAGCGACTCCTTGGTCAGGCCGAACAGCCTTTGAAAGTGAAAGCTGTGTATCACTGCCCAAATGGGATGGCAAAGCTGGTTTTGCACCCCTGTGGATGAAAATGCCGCCTCAGGTAAAAATCATGCGTCGATTGCATCCAAACCATTGCCGAGTGCTGAACACCTGCCTATGTTGCATCCAATACGTCAGAGGCACTTTATGGATTTCCACGCCGCTGGCGGTAATGCCGCACTAACAACCGGAGACACCCGATGGCTTTTGAACTTCCCGACCTGCCCTACGCCTATGACGCACTGGCACCCTATATGTCTGCCGAGACACTGGAATTCCACCATGACAAGCATCACAATGCCTATGTGACTGCTGGCAATGGCATGATTGAAGGTACAGACTACGCCAATATGTCTCTGGAAGATGTGGTCAAAAAGAGCCACACCGATAATCCGGGACTGTTCAATCAGGCCGGCCAGCATTTCAACCATATCCATTTCTGGAAATGGATGAAGCCAAATGGTGGTGGTTCCATTCCAGGTAATCTGGAAGCAAAGATCATTGAAGATCTGGGCTCTGTCGCGGACTTCCGCGATGCCTTCATGACGGCTGGCAAAACCCAGTTCGGGTCCGGCTGGTGCTGGCTTGCACTGAAAAACGGCAAGCTGGAAATCATGAAAACGCCCAATGGTGAAAATCCATTGATCCATGGCGCAACACCCTTGCTGGGCTGCGATGTGTGGGAACATTCCTATTACATCGATTACCGTAATCTGCGTCCAAAATACCTCGAAGCATTTGTCGATAATCTCGTAAATTGGGAATATGTGACCGAGTTGTTCGAAAACGCCAGCTGAGTTCGGCTGTCAGATTATCTGCAAAAGGCCCGGCAAAATGTCGGGTCTTTTTTTGTTCACGCATCTGTGAACAGCAAAGCCGGTTGCACCGGTGACAGGTTTGCGGTCGTGTGTTTTACTCGCCGGAATATCCAAAATCCAAACAGGAGACGTGTATGCAGAATGTCTTGAAACTGGCTCTTATCGCAGGTCTGGCAAGTGCCAGCACCCTTGCCTATGCAGCAGGAGACCCCCTCGCCGATCGTAAGGCGATGATGAAATCGGTCGGAGCTGCAACAGGTGCCTCCGCCGCCATGGTCAAGGGCCAGGCCGAGTTTGATGCGCGTGTTGCCATGCTGGCTTTGCGCACGATGAATGCAGTTGCACTCGGATACGGATCAAAATTCCCTGAAGGTTCCGATACCGGTGACACCAAGGCGAAAGCTACGATCTGGACAGATTCTGAAGGTTTTACAGCCGCCCTTGCCAAATTCGAAGCTGATACGGCTGCAGCGCTTGCAGCTCCCGCTGCCGATCTGGACGCGTTCAAGGCACAGTTCGGAATGGTTGCTGCAAACTGCAAGGCTTGTCACGAAACCTATCGTAACTGATCTTCAGGGCCAGACCCCAGTTCAATGAAAGACAAATGATGCTGCGGCAATTGATAAAAATCGGAATCGTTCTGGGCGTTTTGGGTCTGGGTGTCTTCTGGTATTTGACCATGCCGCAGCAACTTGCTGCAGATGATCTTCCCGCGCACACCGCTGATGCTATGCGTGGGGAATATATTTTCGCTGCCGGAGGATGTTCCTCCTGCCATGCCGCTCCCGATGCAAAAGGGGATGACAAGCTGCTGTTGGCGGGTGGTCATCGGTTCGAAACCGAATTTGGCACCTTCATCGCGCCCAACATTTCGCCGGACCCGACGGCTGGTATCGGTTCATGGACCCCTCTCGCCTTTGTCAATGCCGTCACAAGAGGTGTGAGCCCGGAAGGCGCGCATTACTACCCTGCCTTTCCCTATACGAGCTACAGCAAGGCGAAGCTGACAGACGTGCTGGATCTGAAAGCCTATATGGACACGCTGCCGCCCGTGGCGGAGGCTGCCCCTCCAAATGAGATTGGCTTTCCGTTCAATATTCGTCGGGGAATGGGGCTTTGGAAAGTTCTGTTCGCTGATTTCAGCCCCTTTGAAGCGGATCCTTCAAGCAGCGAACAGGTGAACCGCGGTGCCTATCTGGTCAATGCGCTGGGCCATTGTGGTGAATGCCACACCCCGCGCAACCTTCTGGGAGCCACAGACCAGACGATGGCGTTTGCCGGTGCGCCCAATCCGGACGGCAAGGGCTTCATTCCAAATATCACGCCGCATTCCGACGGCCTTGGCGGCTGGTCCGCAGAAGATATTGCCTATGCTCTGGAAAGCGGTTTCACCCCCGACTTTGACAGTCTGGGTGGCTCGATGGCAGCCGTGGTTGAAAACACTGCCAAGCTGACAGCACAGGACCGGGAAGCGATTGCAGCTTATCTGAAATCAGTGCCGGAACACCCAAAAACCCAAACTCAATAGCCACTGCGCAAAAGTTTTACGCGCACCCGCATCAAGAATTTATCTTACGCAAATGCATGAATAGTGCTAATATTCATGTGGGTGCCGGATATATTTTCGGGAGAATTCTGAATGAAACGCAAAAACTTCTTGTTTTCAATCTGTAGCAGCCTGTTGGTGGCGGTCTTCTTGATCGCCAGTTACACCTCTGCTGCAGACGCACGTAGCTCAAAACACCGCAACAATCATCGCGGTGGAGTGATCTTGAACTTTGGCAGTCAGGGCCTGTTCGGTGGTGTTATTCTGGGCGGCAAATACAGCCGTCGCAGCGGCCGATCTCACTGCCATGGTCGCAATTATTGTCACCGCCATTCAAACCGCGGCTATCACGATCATAATCGTCGCGGTGTTGTGATCTATCCCCGGCACACTGCCCCCCGGTATAACCGGAGCAGACGAGGTTCGGCGCATGTGAATTGGTGCGATAATCGCTACCGTTCATATGATATCTATACTGATACGTTCCAGCCCTATAAGGGCGGACGTAAACGGTGCAACTCGCCATTCAGCAGATAGAATTGAAAAAGCCGGGCAATGTCCCGGCTTTCTCTTTCATGCAAGCCAACTTGCGACTTAACCTGGCAGACTCATGCGTGCGCAAACTGCCAATAAAGTTCGCGAGCAAGCGCTGATACCGGACCTGACTCCAGGGCAAGGTCTTCAAACTTTGTGATGGGCATCACCTTCGAGTAATTCCCGGTGGCAAACACCTCGTCAGCTGACCTGAAATCATCATATGTCAATGAAGTCTCAAAGACTTCGGTGCCAGCACTGCGCAGCAACGCAATGACCCGCTGACGGGTTACGCCATCCAGAAATGTGCCGTTGGGAACAGGTGTGGCAACCTTTCCATCCTTCACCAGGAAGGCGTTTGCGGTGGCAAATTCAGCGACATTGCCAAGCACGTCGCAGCACAGGGCATTATCAAACCCAGCGGCCTGCGCTTCCCGCATCATCCGGCCATTGTTGGGATACAGGCACCCTGCTTTCGCATTGACCGGCATTGTCGTGAGGGTTGGACGCTGAAACCTGGTGGTGGTGGCCGTGAAGCCCGTTGGCTTCGGCATTGGGTCGACATGCATGCAAAGTGCAAACCGCGTGCTTTCCGGGTTGGGTGGGACAGCCATGAAGCCGCCCTCCTCTGCCCAATACATCGGTCGGACATAAAGCTCTGCACCGGTCTCAAAACGATCCAGTCCGTCTCTGGCCAGATCAGCAATGGCCTCCGCTTCCATGGTTGGTGCCAACCCCAATGCGAGCGCAGAGCGGTTCACCCTTTGACAGTGCAATTCCAGATCGGGCATCACACCTTCAAAGGCGCGTGCCCCATCAAACACGCTGGACCCCAGCCACATGGCATGACTGCGCGGCCCCAATATCGGCACATTGCCTTCAAGCCAGGTTCCGTCAAGCCAGGTCCAGGTTTGTGACCATTCACTCATAAGCACTCCTGAAAAAGCAAAGGCGTTGGTTTCTCGACATTGATTACTCTGAGCCCATTGTTTGCTGCAGCACCTGAGCGCGGGACAGGCTTTCGACAACCCGTTCCGCATAGGCGGGGGCCGATTCCGACAGAACTGAAACTGCCGCCTCATAGGCGGTAATAGCAGCGGCAATGGCCTCCGGATCCTTGCGGCGTTCGCCCAAAGTATGCAGTATATTGCCGATATTGTTTTGGGTGACGGCCCATCGGGTCGGGTCCGTTTCCCTGTCAAAACTGTCCAACGCCAGCGAAAATGCGGTCAGGGCTTCTTCCAGATTGTCGGTATTGCCTTCCTGCTCTGCAATAAATGCCAACGCATTTCCCAGGCTGTGCTGAGCAGTCGCCCATTCGATGGCCGATTCTTGCTGGTCCAGTTGGTCAATGGCGGCGCGATAGGCTGTCACCGCCTGCTCGATGACTTCAATATTTTTCACCCGTGCACCGATGGTCATCAGCGTTGACCCCAGATTGATCTGAGTGATGGCATGATCATTCGGCTGTTTGTCGGGCGTGCGCACTTCCAGTGCGGCGCGGTAAGCAATAACCGCTTCCTCCATAATGGCCGGATCAGCGTCTCTCTGTCCCAGCCCCTGAAGTGCCGTTCCAAGGCTGTGCTGAGACGACGCCCATTGATCCGGGAAATCTTCGCGGTTCAGCACTGTCAACGCCTGCCGGTAGGCCGCAACCGACGCAGCCAACATCTGATTATTGGATTCCCGTGTTCCAAGCGCATTCAGTACTTCTGCCATTCTGTTCTGCAACTGCGCCCACATAACGGGGTTGCGGCTGCGTGGCATTTCAACAATCGCGCCCTGAAACGCACTAAGAGCCTGACCAATTTCCTGGTTTCGATTGTCTTTCACTCCAAGAGAGGCCAGCGCAATTCCAAGATCAATCTGATTCTGCGCCCAGTCATCCGGCAAAACGTAGCGGTCCAGCAGAATATCTGCACTGCGATAGTGCTCAATTGCGCTTTCCATCTGTTGTGAGGCCTCGGCCTGAACGCCCAATACAAACTCGGCCACGCCCAGTTCGTGATACAGGGCACCCAATTGTCGCACCGACAATTCCGGCTTCGAATTCTGTGAGACCGGCAACAGCGCATCTCGTGTGACTGTCATACCACTTGTCAAAACGCTCTCGTCAAACCGCTCGATGTTCTTCGAGACAGACCAGATCTTGGCTGCAAAGACAGTTGCCTGATCAGCACCAAAGTCGGTTTTCAAGATTACATCATCTGTCGCAAAATGCGTAGCCGCACTGTCTGTCGGATAGTTGATACGCAACTCAAGACGCTGATCATCGGGCAGTACCTCTCCCCAGATCAGGACATCAGCGTCAGTTCTGCGCGCGATTTCCAGACTGTTCTCCCTGACCAATGAGGCCAGATCCAACACAGTGCCTTCATCTCGAACCAGAGCGCAATCCACTGTCTGAACCTGCATCAGGGGACCGTCGCCCCCCTGCAGTTCTTCCAGAGCAGACTGGATGAGACGTCCTTGTGGATCTTCCAGATCATTCAACAATGGCACCAGGACGACGCGCAATTTTTGACTATTGATCGCTTCGAGGCCCGGAACGGTTCGATCGAGGCAGCCTGCGAGGCTCTCGATTTCCGGTTTTGGACCCCAATATTGATATCCAAGCACTCCGCCTGCACCCAATGCGAGTGCCAGAAGGAAGCCCAGCAGCCGTTTTCCCCAACTGGGCCTGGCCACAACAGGAACGATATTTGCACGATCTTCTGTCCCTACCGCAAAGGTTGGTTCCACATGCGCTGTTGCTGGTGGCACATCAACCGCTTGCGTGGCCTCTACAGCGGGAATGGGAGCGTTTGACTGGGTCCTGACCTCCTGTGGTTCAATTTCCACCGGTTTGGAGTCTGCTCTGGCAGGTTTGGGCAAAATAGCACCAGGAGACACAGCATCCTCGGGAATTTCGAACTCCGGATTGTCCCACTTTTCTTTGTCGCTCACCACATACTCCTACTTCCAACCCTCGCCAGGCTGGATTTATTAGGCGTTGCTGCCGCGCGGCGTCAATACTGCCGGGGCTTCAACAAGCCTTCACTCAATCACATTAATGGGAAGCAGGCCAAATCATTGAATGATTGGCCCGCGTGGTCTTCTGACTTTCATTCTGCCGAAGTTGCGTTAGACTGACAGCCTACACGGATTCAGTCATTCTCACCATATGAGTTAATATGCCCCACGCCGTCTATGTGTTCGACGCCTATGGAACACTGTTTGATGTTCATGCAGCGGTCAGAAAACACGCTGAAGCAATTGGTCCTGATGGAGCGCGCCTGTCTGAAATATGGCGCGCGAAGCAATTGGAGTATTCCTGGGTTCGCGCGCTGATGGGCCGTTATCAGGATTTCTGGGAATTGACCGAACAGGCGCTGGATCATGCATTTGCCTGTGTTCCAAGTGCGGACCCAAAATATCGCAAATCGTTGCTGGATGCCTATCGGGAACTGGATTGCTATCCGGAAGTACCATCGGTATTGCGGGCACTCAAAGAGCGTGGCGCACTGACAGCAATCCTGTCCAACGGATCTCCCGATATGCTGGAGAGTGCGGTGCGATCTGCGAAAATTGATACGTTGCTGGATGAGGTTCTCTCTGTCGACGCTCTGCAGACCTACAAGACAGCCGAACCTGTCTATGAAATGGCCACCACGACCTTCCGCGTGTTTCCTGAAGCCATTTCGTTCCAGTCCTCAAACCGCTGGGATGTGGCGGGCGCAACTGCGTTCGGATTTCGCACGGTGTGGGTGAACCGAACCGGACAGCAGGACGAATATCAGGATTTAAGCCCGTCTGCCGTATTGGCGACACTGGATGGACTTCCAGCTCTGGGCTGATTGAACAATGCTCAAGAAAATACCCCTGAAGTTGCCAATTATGCGCCGCAAAGGTGAATTCCACCGGAAAGATACAAGTCACAATTGAATTTTTCGGTCTCTGTCCTGTAGGATCGAGACGATCAGAATCTCAATTATCCCCCATTACCACACTCTCCCGTCGGAAGGCCCTATGTCACAAAAACAGAATTTTGACGGTACGTTCGTATTGCTCGGATTTGGCTCCATCGGCAATGCCGGTCTGGACATCATCTTCAATCATATCGAATTGGACCCAGACAGGTTTTTTGTGGTTTCGCAGGGCTTCGACCGCGCTGATTTACATCAGGACCATGGTGTGTCCTTTGTCGAGCGCAGCATCACAGCGCAAAATCTGGATGATGTGCTGGATGGTTTTTTTGAAAATGGGTCCGGAATTCTTGTCAACGCATCGGTAAATATCTGCAGCAAGGCGTTGATCGAATACTGCCAGCGGCGCGACATTCTCTATGTCGATACCAGTTTCGAAATCTGGGCAGACCAGGTTGGTTCAGATGATATGATCAATAATGGCGGGCGTTTCAGCAATATTCAGCAAGCCAAACAAAATTTCGCAGGCGGTGCCACTGCCATTACCTGCCACGGAGCCAATCCTGGCATTGTCAGCCATTTCGCAAAGCGCCTTATCAGTATGCTGGGACAAGAAGAATTGGGGGCAGATTTCACACCGCCCCGTTCACAGGCTGACTGGGCCGATCTTGCGGAGAGCCTTGGGATTACCTCTGTCATCATAACCGAGATGGATGATCAGCAATCAAACGCGCCGAGCGCTGAAAAGATGGCTTTGAACACATGGTCCATCTATGGGCTTCTGGAAGAAGCCTCGGAGAAAATCTGTGTGCCCTTTGGTACACATGAACCTGTCGACGACGCCATCACCTCTTGTGTATTTGACGCAAGTGGCGTGCGCTATCTGGAAGTGGATACGCGCTCGGCCCATTATCATTCTCTGGGGTATTCGCCGACGTTCGGCGTGTTCTCGGGCATGGTCATTCCACATGTCGAGGCTTTCACCATCGCCAATTTCTTCTCCCGGCGTGATGGTGATGAACTGCTCTATCAACCCACATCCTATTTCTGCTACCAGCCCTGCCCTGCTGCACTTGATACGGTCACAAATGCGTCCGGCAATGACTGGCATCCCGATGGACCGGTTCGTGTGATGCTGGAAGAGATTGATCGCGGCATTGATTCACTTGGGGTCATGCTGTTCCGCAGCACGACAGACGAGGTTGTCTGGTATGGCTCGGAAGTCTCAACCGAGATTGCCCACTCCTACAAGACAACAAATGCCACCAGCCTTCAGGTTATTGCCGGGCTGATTTCCTCCATTCTCTATGTGATGACAAACCCACGTGAAGGTTTGCTGGAGCCGGAAGATCTGGATACGGATTTCATACTCGGGATCGCAGAGCCCTATCTTGGCAATGTTTACACCCACAGGGTGAACGCACCCTTCGAGGGAGGGCAGAGCCTGTTCAGTCGGCACCCCCTCTCGACACCGCGTGAAGTGAAGGCTGATCCCCGCTTTATTGGTGTACCACTTGTGGACCGTCGATAAGATCTGTCTGAACTCCTGAGACAGCTTTGCTGAAATAACGCGCTTCATCCCCAAATATTGAGCGATCCGAACGGAGTCTATCCGAGAATAAACCGGATCGGGTAAGTTGAAAGCGGCCCCCGAAGTCGCGTTTTATCAAATAGCTTATGCATCCCGTCAAATACCGGATGCATCGTTGCGTGAATCTTTACGACTTGAGCGTACGCTCTGCGGAAGATATTAACACCACAGGTGGCACCATGCTCAAAATACGTTTGTCGTCCACGCTTGCCGGACTTGTTTCATCCCTGATAATCAGTGCTTGCAGCGTGGCCCAAGCGGAAACCTTGCAGGTCGGTGGAACCGGTGTTGCGCTGGGCGGCATGTCCATGATTGCTGAGGCCTTTGAAAAACAAAACCCCGGCACAACGATAACGGTTTTGCCCAGTCTCGGCAGCTCAGGAGGCGTCAAGGCGCTGATCGCTGGCGCCCTTGATCTGTCTGTTTCCTCGCGCGCGTTGAAAGACGCCGAAGAAGCAAAGGGGGCTCAAGGCACGCTTTACGCAACAACGCCTCTTGCTCTCGTCACATCGATAGATACAGATGCGGAATCGGTGACGACCGAACAACTTGCAAAGATATACGCCGGGGAACTTTCTGAATGGCCATCCGGTGAAACAATAAGACTGGTTCTGCGTCCCATGTCCGAAACAGACACAAAAATTGTGGGTGGCCTGTCCGATGCAGTGATGCAAGCAATCGAAGAGGCGCATGAGAGACCAGGCTTGCTGAAAGCAACGAATGATCAGGAAAACGCTGAAATGCTTGAACAACTGGCTGGCTCTCTTGGTTCCGTTGCCATGGGTCAGATTGCGACCGAAAACAGACGTCTGAAGATTCTGACCCTGAATGGCAATTTGCCAAGACCAGGTGATGTCGGCGGTCAGGACACAGCCTTCAGCAAGAGTCTGTACATCGTCAAAACCGGGAGTCCATCAAACTTGGCTTCCCAATTCTTCGACTTTGTATTTTCCGAAGAGGCGCGATCCATTCTGATTGCGACCGACCATGCACCGACGCGGTAACCAGTCAATGGAATATTCAAGATCAGAGTCTCTGTCGCAGATATCGCCAGGTGTGGTTCGGTTCTCGACGCTAATGGCGCTGTTTATTGCGTTGTTCATCGCCATATTTCCGCCCTCGCTCCACTACTATTACGGAACCAAAACTGAAAAAAGCGTCATTGGTTCAGAAGCAAGCCTGCGTGCCGAAAACATATCGCAGATCATTGGGCGCAACCCGACCATGTGGGAGTTTGAAACCCTTCGCCTTGATGAGTTGATCCTGGTCAAACTTCAGCATAATGAGGTCGAAGCCAATGTCGGGCATTCAGATCATAAAACCGAAATCATAAACGACAATCACAGAATTGAGATTGTGAACACTGACGGTGACATTGTGACTGCATCGGGTCTCGATGTCGTCCCCAGACCGTTTGTCTCAATCACGCGCCCGCTCCATGATGCCGGGCACGTGGTCGGCACACTCGTTGTGATACACAATCTTGCCCCTCTGCTGAAATCTTCCGGTTTGCTGCTGTTGGCAACCTCCATCATCGCCATCGTGATGTTTTTCTTCCTCCGCACATTTCCATTGAAACTCCTCAAACGTGCCAGCGAACGCGCATCGTTTCTGGCAAGCCACGATTCTCTGACACGATTACCCAACCGGTCACTCTTCAACGAGTCGTTGTTGCAATCGATTGCTGATGTTGGTCGTCAGAACACTTCTCTTGCAGTCCTTTGCATCGATCTGGATCATTTCAAGGAGGTCAATGATATTCTTGGGCACGCTGCTGGCGATGAGTTGCTGAAACAAACCACTGAACGCATGACGGCTACCTTGCGCAGCAATGACGTTCTGGCCCGGCTCGGCGGTGACGAATTTGCTATTGTCCAGAAACATGTTGAACAACCCACCGGATCTTCAGCTCTGGCCGAACGGCTGATCGCAGCCGTCGCAGAACCGTTCGATCTGGACGGAAGTGAAGTCATTATCGGATCCAGCATCGGCATATCAATTTTGACCGAAGGTGAAAAAAGCGATGAGCAGACGATGTTGCGCCATGCAGATATGGCCATGTACAGGGCCAAAGCCGACGGCCGGGGAACTTTCCGATATTTTCAGGATGAGATGAACGATGCCTTGATCGCTCGTAAAGAGAAAGAAACAAGCCTCAGGAAAGCATTGCTGGAAAAAGAATTCGAACTGGTTTACCAGCCTCAAATTGATCTGGAGACCGATGCAATCACAGGCGTCGAAGCCTTGCTGAGATGGAACCACAAAGAAGAAGGTGTGATCCAACCCGATGATTTCATCCCGCTGGCGGAAGAGTGTGGTCTCATTGTTCCCATCGGTGAATGGGTCATTCGCCAGGCCTGCGCTGATGCCAAGGATTGGGGTAATTTGGCCGTTGCGATTAATGTCTCACCCGTTCAATTCCGTCAGGGCCATCTGGTTGAGACTGTTCGAAAAGCACTCGAGGCGGAAGGAATTGACCCGGCCCGTCTGGAAATCGAGATCACCGAAGGTGTCCTGTTGAGCAACACCGAAGAAACCATAGCAATACTCAGAGATCTGCAGGCATTGGGCGTGAAGATTGCGATGGATGATTTTGGTACCGGCTACTCCAGCCTCAGCTATTTGCGGCGTTTTCCGTTTGACAAAATCAAGATTGACAGATCGTTCACGAAAGATCTGGGCTCATCCACCGAGGCTGACAACATCATTGATGCGGTCATCAAACTTGGTGCGTCCATGGGCATGATCTCCAATGCTGAAGGTGTTGAAACCATCGAGCAGGCTAATTTCCTGCGAAAACATGGCTGTCAGGAAGTCCAGGGCTTCCACTTCAGCAAACCTTTGCCATCCACCAGTATCTCGGACCTTCTGCAGGACAAGGATTGGAGCAAATACGAAGATGGCCATCTGGTCGGGTTCGTACCGCAAGACCTGAAAAGCGCCTGATGTAACGGTTACACTCTGCTTTGATGTCGTCGGGTAGCATTTTCGCCCGTCAAGACATGTTGCAGATTTGCGAAATTGAACCTTGTCGAGAACTCTCGATAAGGTTTTTTTCTGGCAGAAAACCTCTCCGTGGTGTGCAACATTCGTTCTGACCATTGAACGCTGCATCACGGATTGAGACAATGACATCACAGCACAATCGAAAACCCGCACGCTCCACTCGCATTGCACAGGCCCTGCGATTTGTGGATGAGGAAACCGGAGCGGTGGTTCCGCCCATTCAACCTGCGGCGACCTATGCGCGCGATGAGAATTATGACATCCGGCAACCTTACTGGTATCGCCGCGACGGCAACCAGACCACAGCCCACGCAGAAGCGATCATCGCGGAACTGGAAGAAGCAACTGAATCCCTGCTGTTCGCCTCCGGCATGTCGGCAGCCACGGCAGTCATAGACCATCTGCCGGCGGGCGCACATGTGGTGATCCCACGCGTCATGTATCATGGTGTGCTGGCGCAATTTCAGAAATATCATGCCCAGAAACGTCTTGAGATCAGCTATTATGGCGCCGGCAATCTTGACGAACTGGCTGCCGCCACGCGCAACGGCGAGACGCAGTTGGTCTGGGTGGAAACGCCCAACAATCCCGAATGGGACGTGACCGACATCGCGGCGGCGGCGCAAATTGCGCATGATGCAGGCGCACTGCTGCTGACCGACTGTACCGGCACACCGCCCTGCTCTACCCGCGCCCTCAATTTTGGTGCAGATATCTCGTTTCATTCAGCAACCAAATACCTCAACGGACATTCCGATATCACAGCGGGCGTGTTGTCCATTCGGGAAGTCGCCCCGTTCTGGGAAGACATTGCCAGGGTGCGTAATTTGCAGGGCACGGTGCTGCATTCATTTGACGCCTGGTTACTGATCCGCGGCATGCGCACCCTGTTTCTGCGCGTTGAAAAAGCCACTGCAAATGCGCTGGCCATTGCCCGCCATTTTGAAAACCATCCCGCATTGGAGGCCGTACTTTATCCCGGACTGCCATCGCATCCCGGACATGCGGTCGCGCGGCGGCAGACGGACGGGCAGTTTGGCGGCATGATGTCCATCATTGTCAAAGGCAGCGAACAAACGGCCATTGATGTCACGCGCTTTTGCGAGTTGTTTTACCCGGCCACGTCACTGGGCGGTGTGGAGTCTCTGGTTGAACACCGCAAGACGGTCTCCGGCCCGAATTTTCCTGTGCACCCCCGACTTCTTCGGCTCTCCATTGGCATCGAAGATGCGGATGATCTGATATATGATCTGGAACAGGCATTGGCGCGGGCAAATCAACAGGCCTGAATCCAATAATGATCAGACATTTCAATTTATGTCAGTAATATTGACATAAATTACTGTTTGTGTACTTCTCTGTCTCAAAAATTATCCGGGAGCTAATTCGAAATGGACTGGGAGCACATACTGGCGCCAAGAATGCAGCGGATGAACGCGTCGGAAATCCGCGAATTGCTGAAATTGCTGGATCAGCCTGACATCATTTCATTTGCAGGCGGCATTCCTGATCCGGCTCTGTTCCCGGCAAAGGCGTTTCAGGACGCGTTTTCCAGCATCCTGTCCGGCGGGCGACAGGAACAGGCTCTGCAATATTCTGTCTCCGAAGGGCATATGCCCTTGAGACGATGGATTGTGGAGCACATGGCACAGTTCGGCGTTGCCTGCACGGTCGACAATATCCTGATCACATCGGGCTCCCAGCAGGCACTCGATTATCTGGGAAAGCTGTTTCTTGCGCCAAAAGATACAGCGCTTGTGACCTGGCCGACCTATCTGGGTGCGCTGGGCGCATTCAATGCTTATGAACCCGTCTATGACCGTCTGTTACCGACAAGCAACCGTCTGCCGGAAGATTATCGCGAGACCGCAAAGGCCAAGGGCGGCGCGGTGAAATTCGCCTATTGTTCGGTTGATTTTGCCAATCCCACCGGCGAGACACTGGATGGTTCTGCACGGCGGGATATCTTGCGTCTGGCTGAGGAGCTGGACATCGCTGTCATCGAGGATGCTGCTTACCAGTCCCTGCGTTATGATGGCGAAGCGCATCTGCCAATCCTGGCGCTGGAAATCGAACAGCGCGGCACCATTGAAGACTGCCGCACCATCTATTGCGGCAGTTTTTCCAAAACGCTGGCCCCCGGCCTTCGGGTTGGTTGGGTGTGCGCTGCAAAGCCGGTGATCTCCAGATTGGTGTTGATCAAACAATCTTCAGACCTGCACACATCAACGCTCAACCAGATGGCGATTGCTGATGTGGCAACGGCCTGTTTTGACGAACAGGTGGCCAAAGCAAAGGCTGTCTATGGGGCAAGACGCGACAGAATGTTGCAAGCTCTGGAAACCCATATGCCAGAGGGCGTGACATGGACGCGGCCTGAAGGAGGCATGTTTATCTGGGTGACCCTGCCAAAACATCTGGATGGCACCGAGTTGCTTGCAAAATCCATCAAAGCGCAAAAGCTCGCCTTCGTGCCAGGAAAGGCGTTTTATGCTGACGGATCGGGCGGAAATACGCTGCGACTCAATTTCACGCGCACGGATGACAGCGTCATCGATGAGGGGATCAGGCGACTTGGCGTCGTGGTGAGAGACGTGATGTGACGCTCCACATCTTTTCCTACGGCTCAAACCTGTTGCTCGCACGGCTGAAAGCGCGGGTCCCATCTGCGCGCTTTGTCGGCAAGGCAGCCCTACCCGGCCATGTGCTGCGCTGGCACAAGCCCGGCTCGGATGGATCGGGCAAGTGCGATGCGTTTCACACCTATGACCCGGCTGACCATCTGTGGGGCGGAATATTTGAGATAGATAAAGCGCACAAATATTTGCTCGACGCCGCCGAAGGTCTGGGCACGGGCTATGGTGAAAAATCTGAAGACATTGAATGCGTGCCCACCAGCCGCCCCCGCTTTGTGGTGCGGGCGAGCCTTTACACGGCTATGAAAATGGACACTGCGGCCATACCCTATAGCTGGTACAAGGCCTTCGTCGTGGCCGGGGCGCATGAATGTGGTCTGCCCTCAGACCACATTGAGAATTTGCAGGCGATGCGCTGTGCAGAAGATACGGACACGCAGCGTAACACCCAAAACAGAGCGCTGCTGCCCGATCATTTCAGGCAGATGTAATTTGACAAGCCGTCAGATTTCAGCGCGTTCAACCCATTTCTGCAGCTTTGGTGCTTCGTAATTTTCAAAGGCGCGCATGATATCTTCGGCACTGTCGCTGAATATCGCCATGTCCCGGTGCCCCTTGCGCACAAAGCCTTCATCTGACTGGTGATCCAGAAACGTACAGAGCGGATTATAGAACCCGGCAACATTCATGAACGCCAATGGCTTGTCATGATGGCCCAGTTGCGCCCATGTCCAGATTTCAAAGATTTCTTCCAGCGTACCGACGCCGCCAGGCAAGGCGATAAACCCATCCGATAAATCCGCCATCAGCGCCTTGCGCTCGTGCATGGAAGATACGCTGAGCAGTTCTGTCAGACCCTTGTGCGCGATTTCCTTGTCAATCAATGCCTTCGGCATAACCCCGATGGCATGACCGCCAGCGGCGAGCGCTGCATCGGCTACAGCTCCCATCAGACCGACTTCGGCACCGCCATACACCAGCTTGTAGCCTTGTGCGACAATGCTCTTACCCAGGCTACGGGCAGCTTCGAGATAGGCTGGATCATTCCCGGGGTTTGAACCGCAGAACACGCATATGCTTTTCAATTTTGCAGAGCTCATTTGGCCAAAGCTTCCATAACCCGCGCCCAGGAACGAATGCCCTTGTGGAAGCTGGTCAGATTGTATTTTTCATTTGGACTGTGAATGCTGTCATCATCCAGACCAAAACCGATCAGCAATGTGTCCATGCCAAGGACCCGCTGAAACTCGCCGACAATGGGTATCGAACCACCCATTCCCATCAGAACAGCCTGTTTGTCCCATTCATCGGTCAGTGCCTGCTGGGCCTTTACGATTTCAGGCATGTCCAGTGGCAGGCTGAACGCCCGATCATTGCCATAGCCAACAAATTCAACGCTGCAATCTTCCGGCAATCTGTCCTGAACATAAGCACGGAAGGCCGCCTGAATCGCTTTTGGGTCCTGATCTCCGACCAGGCGAAACGAGACTTTGGCCGATGCCTTGGACGCGATGACTGTCTTCGCCCCGGCACCGGTGTAACCACCAATGATGCCATTGATATCGCATGTCGGCCGCGACCAGAGTTGCTGCAGCGCCGGGTAGGCTGTTTCACCTGCAGGTTTTGACAGGCCGACAGACCCCAGAAATGCATCAGCATCAAAGTTCAGTGCATCCCAGCTTTCAGCGATATCTGGTGCCAAGTCTGAAACGCCATCATAGAAGTTCGGCAAGGTGATACGGCCTTCATCGTCATGAAGATCAGCCAGAATTCTTGACAGAACGCGGATGGGGTTTTGCGCTGCGCCACCATAAAGACCGGAGTGCAGATCGCGGCTGGCAGCCGTGACAATTACTTCCTCATACACCATGCCGCGCAGCATCGTATCGATGGCCGGAGTTTCCGCATCATACATGTTGGTGTCACACACCAGCGCGAAATCCGCCTTCAACTCGTCAGCATTGGCCTTCAAAAATGCATCAAGGCTCGGACTGCCGGATTCCTCTTCTCCCTCAAACAGCATGGTGATGCGCAAGGGAAGTGTTTCATGCTCCGCCAAATAGGCCCTGCAGGCCTCCAGAAAGGTCAGCAATTGTCCCTTGTCGTCGGCAGCGCCACGCGCAAAGACCTGTTTTACGCCATTGACCTCGCGGAATTCCGGCTCAAAGGGCGGTGTGTTCCAAAGCTCCACAGGATCGACCGGCTGCACATCATAATGCCCGTAAAACAGCACATGTGGTGCCTGATCTCCGGCGTCATGATTATGCGCAATGACCATCGGGTGTCCCGGTGTATCGCGGCGCGACGCGTCGAACCCGATCTGCGTCAATTGGGTCACCAGCCAATCAGCCGCCTTGATGCATTCGTCCGCATAGGCCGGATCGGTTGAAATGGAGCGGACACGCAGAAGATCGAACCAGCGCTCGATACTCTTGTCCAGATCAGCATCAATACGATTCAGAACCGCGTTAATTTCAGTCATTTTACTATTTCCCAAAAGTCTAGAAGCCACGTTTGATGGACCCCAGAATGCCGCGCACAAGGGCGCGACCAAGCTGGGTGCTGACAGAGCGAACCACTGACTTCATGGCCGCTTCCGTCACCGTCTGGCGGTTGCTTGTGCGCTTGCGCGTCTTGGCTCTGGTGCGCGCACGTTTGGTGGGTCGATCATCACGGGAGGTGCGACGGCGGCGCGTTGAACGGCTGCTGCTGTCATCGTCGCCATCAAAATCCGGCAGGGTGAAGCCGGTGCGTGAACGGCGCATCCGGCCGGTTTCCTCGCGCTCTTCATCCTCGACCTTGCGCTGATCTTCTTCCTTCTTCAAAAGCGCATCAGCGTGTTTCTTCAACACCTCATATGCGGATTCCCGATCGACAATCTCATCATACTGACCAAATACAGGGCTTGCCTGCATGATCTTCTTGCGTTCCTGCGGCGTAATCGGAGCCATGCGGGAGGATGGCGGACGGATCAATGTGCGTTCCACAATGGAGGGCACACCCTTCTTCATGAGGGTAGACACCAAGGCCTCTCCCACGCCGAGATTGGTGATCACTTCAAAGGCATCAAATTCCGGGTTTGGCCGGAACGTATCGGCAGCGGTCTTCACGGCCTTGCGCTCACGCGGCGTATAGGCGCGCAAGGCATGTTGCACGCGATTGCCCAATTGAGCCAACACGCTGTCCGGCACATCCAGCGGGTTTTGCGTTACGAAAAATACGCCAACTCCCTTGGATCGGATGAGCTTGACCACCTGCTCGACCTTCTGAAGCAGAACTTTCGGTGCTTCATCAAACAGCAAATGCGCCTCGTCGAAGAAAAACACCATGCGTGGTTTGTCGGGGTTACCAACTTCGGGCAATTGCTCGAACAGTTCGGACAACAGCCATAACAGGAATGTCGCGTAGAGACGTGGCGACATCATCAGCTTGTCGGCTGCCAGAATGTTGACCATGCCGCGCCCATCCGGAGCAGTGCGCATGAGATCGGTAATGGCAAGAGCCGGTTCGCCGAAGAAATTCTCAGCACCCTGCTGTTCCAGCACAAGCAATTGACGTTGAATGGCACCAACGGACGATTTGCTGACATTGCCGTAACTTCCGGAAATCTCCTGTGCCCGATCAGCCAGATTCGACAGCAAAGAGCGCAAATCCTTCATGTCGAGCAGCAGCAAACCTTCTTCATCTGCAATCTTGAAAGCAATGTTGAGAACACCCTCCTGTGTGGCGTTCAACTCCATCAAGCGTGACAATAATAACGGGCCCATATCAGAAATGGTGGTCCGGATGGGATGGCCCTGTTCGCCGAACAGATCCCAGAATATGGTCGGGAAGGCTTCGTAGCTGTATTGCTCGGCGAACCCGATGGTTTCTGCACGCGCTTCCAGAAAATCCTTGCTCTCACCCGGCATGGCCAGGCCAGACAGATCGCCTTTCACATCCGCACAGAACACGGGGACACCTGCTCTGGAGAAGCCCTCGGTCAGAATTTGCAGGCTGACTGTTTTACCGGTTCCGGTTGCGCCCGTAATCAGTCCATGCCGATTGGCCAGCTTCAATTGCAGATATTCCGGCTGGTTGATGGCATCATCCGGGTGGCGACTGGTCCCGAGATAGACTTGGCCCTCTTCATACATATGCGGCTCTCCGAATTGTCCTGTCTGGGCAACACCCAAACATGTTGTTTCTGACATAGACATCCAAGTGTCTCAATGTCCAATCTTGTCGGCATATGAACAAAACAAGCTTTCGCCAAAACTGTCCGGCAAAAACCCTTGTCATCGCGCTGATTCTGTTGCCAAATAGTGGCATATTTTTCGGATTCACTTACGAACAGCTGAAATCAGAGTTTTGAACAAAGGTAAATATGCACGATCTCATTGCCAGAATAGCAGCCAAGGCCGGTATCAGTGAGGGCATCGCTCAGCAGGGCGTTGCGATTATCCTCAGCTTTCTTGCAAAGGAAGGACCGGAATCACAGGTTGGCAAATTACTGGATGCCATTCCAGGTGCCAGAGCAATGGTCGAAGCCAGAAACGAATCCGATAGCGGCAGCGGCGGCGGCGGGTTGCTGGGTGGTCTGCTCGGCAGTGCTGGCGGCATGATGGGTGCATTTGGCGAATTGAAGGGCCTTGGTCTTGAAATGGGCGAAGTTCAGACTGTCGCAAAGGAAACTCTGGACTACTCCAAAGAACAGGCCGGTGATGAGACTGTTGACGACATCATCAGCTCAATCCCCGGACTCAGTCAATTCATCTAGCGCAGACTTACTCATGCCGACGGGCGATTCCAGTTCGGCACTCTACCAAGGGAGAATAGCATGTCATCTTATTCCATCATCGACATTGAGGGCATTGGGCCGACCTACGCCGCCAAATTGAAGGGCATCGGTATACGAACCACGAAAGCCCTGTTGGACCGTGCAAAGGACCCCAAAGGTCGTAAAGCGGTGGCGGAAGAAGCAGGGCTCGACACCTCCCAGATTCTGAAATGGGCAAATATGTGTGATCTGATGCGGATCAAAGGTGTTGCCGAGGAATATTCTGAGTTGCTGGAAGCTGCCGGTGTCGACACGGTCAAGGAACTGCGCAACCGTAATTCTGCCAACCTTGCCGCAAAGATGGCTGAAGTGAACGCCGACAAGAAGCTTGTGCGGCTGGTGCCCAGTGAAAAGACAGTGGACAAATGGGTCGAGCAGGCCAAAACCTTGCCGCCAACCATGACTTACTGATTATTGGTTCAAACCAGGGAAAGGCGTCGCAATTGCGGCGCCTTTTTTCATTGTTAATCGATGGCCGGCAGATGTTGAGCAAACCGACACTGCAGGTGTTCATCCTGTGTCCTACCTTTGCAGGGCTTGCCGAGCCAGTTGTGCACACCTATTCTGGCCCTGCAAATTCCAATCCTCAAAGTTTCAGAGCACCGAATGGCGAAGGAAGAATTCTCTCTGCGAGAGATGATCGAAGCGACACCGCAAGGACGCCAATGGTTGGATGGCGTCAGCCAGACGCTGGGCCAGAGCGACCACGATCATGTGCTTGAAAAACTGAGCTCCCTGACCAATGACGGTTTGCTGGTCGCGCCGATCTATCCGCTGACCGGCACCAACACACTGTCATTACCGGTTGCTGCGAGAGCTGACGCAAAATGGAAAACGCTGACCCGGATTGATCATCCAACGCCCGCGGACGCGAACGCGCAATTGTTGCATGACCTTGAACAAGGTGCCGATGGGGCTCTTCTTGTGCTGCATGGGTCCGGCTCGGCCTATGGATTTGGAATCGAACTGGCGGATCACGCCTCTTTTGACGCGCTTTTCGACAATATCTTTGTGGATGCCACAAGCCTTCGGTTCGACGGTATGACAGCTGCACAACTTTCCCTCTGGTCGGATTTTTGTGACCGACGCAATTATGATCAAAGCGATCTGGATGTCAGCTTTGACGCTCATGACATTTCAGGTCTGGAAAACGGCTCCGCCCGACTCATCTCGGATGCCGCGAAATGGCATGACAAGGGTGCGACGGCGGCGCAGGAATTGGGCTTTGCCCTGGCGGAGATTGTTGCTCTGATGCGCGATCTGAGCGGCTCCAGTGTGGATGCACATGCAATTCCCAACCGCATTGGAGTTGCGTTGAGCTGTGATGCCGATCAGTTCGAGACCATGGCCAAATTTCGCGCCATGCGACTGCTCTGGAACCAATTGCTGCAGGCGATGGGAAGTGTTGAATGGCCACTCAACATACATGCCACCACAAGCTGGCGGATGATGGGTCGACGCGACCCGTGGACGAATGTGCTGCGCACGACCATGGCATGCTTTGCTGCCGGTCTGGGCGGCGCAGACAGTGTGACAGTGTTGCCGCACACACAGGCACTTGGCCTGCCGGATGCCTTCGCAAGGCGTGTTGCACGCAATATCAGCCTGATTCTGCAGGAAGAGAGCCATCTCGGCAAAATGGTCGATCCGGCAGCCGGGGCCGGTGTCTATGACGCCTTGACCGTTTCGCTCGCTGAAGCTGCATGGACAATCTTCCAGTCGCTTGAGGCACAGGGCGGTTTCACAGCAGCAACTGAAAATGGCACCATTGACCAGATCCTCTCCGACAGCCGCACAGCCCGTATGAGCGATGTCGTTACGCGCAAGATTGTCTCGCTCGGCAACAGCCATTTTGCGCAACTTGAAGCACCTGCCGTCGACACGCTGATCACTCGGCCTCTGGAAACCAAACAGGACCTTGAGCCCTTTGGCAATCTGCGCGATGGCATTCCATTTGAACAATTGGCAGATCGGGCGCAGACACTGTCTGCGCACACAAAGCCTTCCGTTTCACTGTTGTGTATCGGGAGCCGCAAAGCCTGGAAGGCACGATCAGATTTCGCTTCTGACCTGTTTGCTGCCGGTGGTTTGGCAACCGAGATTCTGACTCTCGATTCTGATCCGACTCTTGGCAGTTTGGATATTTTGAAAACACCCATCATATGCCTTTGCGGCGCGGATGCAGATTATGAATCAAGCGCCAGTGCATTGATTGCAAGGCTACGGGATGCAGGAGCACAACACATTGTGCTGGCAGGCCGCAGTGATTTTGCAGAGTTGGATGAAACGGTATTCACCGGTTGCGACGCACATGCAGTGCTCGACCGGGTTCTGCTGGTGTTGGAGGGGTTGAAGCGATGAACTTTCCGGATTTCACCAAAGTTGATTTCAGCATTCCCGACACATCCTCGGCGCCCCAGGACAGTGATTGGATGACACCGGAAGGGATTGAGATTTCAGCTATCAACGGGCCTGCCAATCTGGAAGGCCTTGATCATCTGGATGGCTGGCCGGGCTCGCCGCCGTTTTTGCGTGGGCCCTACCCCACCATGTATGTGCAACGCCCCTGGACAATTCGCCAATATGCCGGGTTCTCAACCGCTGAGGAAAGCAACGCGTTTTACCGACGCAATCTTGCGGCTGGCCAAAAAGGCCTGTCCATTGCCTTCGACCTTGCAACCCATCGTGGCTATGACAGCGACCATCCCCGTGTGGCAGGGGATGTCGGCATGGCTGGCGTTGCCATCGATTCCATTCTTGATATGGAACAATTATTTGATGGCATTCCGCTTGATCAGATGTCGGTTTCCATGACCATGAATGGCGCGGTCCTGCCCATTCTGGCGCTCTATATTGTCGCAGCGGAAGAACAGGGTGTCGCCCAGAAAGACCTGACCGGAACCATTCAGAATGACATTCTGAAAGAGTTCATGGTGCGCAACACCTACATCTATCCGCCCGCACCTTCGATGCGCATCATTTCAGATATTTTTTCCTATACCAGCCAACACATGCCGAAATTCAACTCCATTTCGATTTCCGGCTATCATATGCAGGAAGCGGGTGCGACAGCCGATCTGGAACTGGCCTACACACTGGCGGACGGGCTGGAATACATCAAAGCTGGCATCAAATCCGGGATGGATGTGGATGTGTTCGCGCCGCGCTTGTCGTTCTTCTGGGCGGTGGGCATGAATTTCTTCATGGAAGTGGCCAAGCTGCGGGCTGCGCGCCTGTTGTGGGCGCGACTGGTTGAAGAGCAGTTTCAGCCAAAAAATCCGAAATCGCTTGCTTTGCGCACCCATTGCCAAACGTCTGGCTGGTCCCTGACCGCACAGGATGTGTTCAACAATGTGACCCGAACCTGCGTTGAGGCAATGGCTGCGACACAGGGCCATACCCAGTCACTGCACACCAATTCACTGGATGAAGCGCTGGCGCTGCCAACCGATTTTTCAGCACGGATCGCGCGCAACACGCAGCTGTTCCTGCAAATGGAAAGCGGTACAACACGGACCATCGACCCGTGGGGCGGATCTTACTTTGTTGAAAAACTCACCCATGATCTGGCTGAAAAGGCGCTTGCACATATTCGCGAGATCGATGAACTGGGCGGCATGGCAAAGGCCATTGAGCAGGGTCTGCCGAAAATGCGCATCGAGGAAGCTGCGGCCAGGACACAGGCGCGCATTGATGGCGGACGGCAGGTTCTGGTCGGCGTCAACAAATACAGACCGGAGAGCGACCCTCCGATTGACGTTTTGAAAGTCGACAACAAGTCGGTGCGTGGACAGCAGCTTGAAAAGCTTCGAATTTTGCGTAGCAACCGGGATGAAACAGCCACACAGGCCGCACTGGACAGACTTGCCGCCGATGCTGCAGGAACCGGTAATCTGCTGGCGGCCTGTATCGAGGCCGCGCGTGCGCGTGCCACGGTCGGTGAAATTTCGGACGCCATGGAAAAGACTTTTGGACGTCACCGGGCAGATGTCAAAACCATTTCCGGGGTTTACCGGCAGGAGGTCGGCAATATGAATGAGCAGGTTCGAACCGTGTTGGAGATGACCAAACAGTTTGAACGCGATGATGGCCGCCGCCCCCGTATACTGATTGCCAAGGTGGGACAGGATGGCCATGATCGCGGTCAAAAAGTCATCGCATCGGCCTTTGCAGATCTTGGCTTTGATGTGGATGTCGGACCACTATTTGCCACACCGGAAGAGGCTGCCCGTCAAGCGGTCGAGAACGATGTTCACATGATTGGCGTCTCGTCCCTTGCCGCAGGACATCTGTATCTGGTGCCAGCCGTGCGCGATGCGCTGCAACAGGCCGGACGAGAGGATATCATGATCATTGTCGGCGGGGTTATTCCGGCGCAGGATTTTGATGCGCTTTATGCGGCAGGTGCCAGCGCCATCTTTCCCCCCGGCACAATTATTGCCGATGCCGCTGAAAAGCTGCTGGTCGATCTGAATGAAAAACTCGGCTATGGCAGCGCCCGCCCTTAGGTTACATATTCAACTGTGACATCACATTCAACAGGTCCGTCAAAAAGCCCGATGATCGATATATCCACTCTTGAAGGCGGTATTCTGGACCGTCAGCGACCTTTGCTGGCCCGCGCCATCACGCTGGTGGAATCGAAGCGCCGCGATCATCGACAGGCCGCGCGGGAGTTGCTTGATCGGCTGGCTGATAAAATAGGACATGCCATACGTGTTGGTATCACCGGTGTGCCGGGCGTTGGAAAATCGACAACCATTGAGGCCCTTGGCAACCGTCTGACCGATGCAGGGCACAAGGTCGCAGTTCTGACTGTCGACCCCTCCTCCAGCCGAACCGGCGGATCTATCCTCGGCGACAAAACCCGCATGCATACGCTTGCTGCCAATCCCAACGCCTTTATCCGTCCCTCTCCCGCAGCGGGCACATTGGGCGGCGTTGCGGCCCGAACACGCGAGACAATGCTGCTCTGCGAAGCGGCCGGTTACGATATCATCCTTGTGGAAACCGTTGGCATCGGACAGTCGGAAATCACTGTCGCTGATATGGTGGATTTTTTTCTGGTGCTGATGCTGCCGGGTGCCGGAGATGATTTGCAGGGCCTGAAAAAGGGCGTTCTGGAAATTGCCGACATGATTACGGTCAACAAGGCCGATGGCGACAACAGGATTGCTGCAGAGCGGGCGGCGGCGGAATACCGCAATGCGCTGCATATCCTGTCGCCCAGAACCCCGACCTGGTCTCCTCCAGTGCTGACGCATTCTGGTCTGACGGATGAGGGTGTCGATGTTCTGTGGGAACAGATCCTACTGTTCCAGACACGCATGACCGCATCGGGAGAGTGGCAACAACGCCGTGAAGAGCAGCGGGTCCGCTGGATGTGGTCGATGTTCGATGCCAAATTGAAAAACACCCTCGATGACCGTCCCGAGTTACAGGCCCTGGCGCAGGAGCTGGAAACCGAAGTGAGATCAGGCGAGCTTCAGCCCGGCAGCGCTGCAGAACGCCTGTTTGACGCTTTAATGGGTGGATAGCTGCGTCATTTCACCATGGAGAACAGGCGACATGACACAGACCCCAAAACGTCTTCCCTTGCCGGTGCGCCGGCAAATGAACCTGACGGATGCAGCCTATAGCAGACTTCGGGAATTGAATGACAGCTATCACCTTGGCAATAATTATTGCCTCGTTGTCTTGCTGGAGAATCTTGATGAGCTTGTTGGGAAAGACAAGCTGGACGCCGCCTATCAAGCGTTCATGGACGAATATGGCGTCTCTTCTGAGAAAAAGGCCTGACTGCTGCGTGCTAAATGGTCCATTGCAACATCTTACATCTCCTTCAAATCGGCACAATCTCCGCGCATCGTCTTCAGAACTTGAAGCCATTATCTGAAAAGTAGCGCGATGCTGTCAGTTCTTCTGAAATCGACAAAATATCTTCTGATGGTGTTTTTATGCCTGTTCCTGCTGCCACTGGGTGTGCATGCGGGCGTGTTCTGGTCAAAGGGTTGGGAGAAAAGCTGGCGCAGTGCGGACTGGTCCAGTGCTGGCATACTGGACAAAGCCACCGAAGGCTCCGAGCCGGTGATTTCCGTCTATGCGGCCCGTACCGGACGCTGGAAAGGCATTTTTGCGGTTCATAGCTGGATTGTGGTGAAAGACAAAAATTCGCAGTCCTGGGATCGCTATGAAGTTGTCGGTTGGGGCACCCCAATTCGCAAGAATGCCTATGCGCCGGATGCGCGTTGGTATGGCAACGAGCCGATGCTGGTTGGCACTGTCAGCGGTGATCTGGCTGCTTCACTGATCCCGAAAGTGCGCGCGGCGGTGGCCCACTACCCCCATGGCGCACGCGGTGATTACCATATCTGGCCAGGACCGAATTCGAACACCTTCGTGGCAACAATCCTGCGGGAGGTTCCGGAGCTGGGCATGAGCTTGCCACCCACTGCAGTCGGCAAGGATTATCTGGCCGATGGCGGCTGGTTCAGCACCGATGGCGAAAGCATCAAAATCTCTGCCAATGGTCTTTTCGGCTTCTCGTTTGGCGGTTCGGAAGGTTTTGAGATCAATATTCTGGGATTGGTCGCAGGGTTTGACTGGCAACACCCTGCACTCAAATTACCCGGTTTTGGCCGCATTGGGGCCTGAGTTGTTCAGCCATTTGTCGAGGCGCTCAATCGCTTCATCAAGCACGCTGTCCTGCTTGCAGAAACAAAATCTCAGGAACTTTCGCGGTGGCGCGCTGCCCTTGTAAAAGGCGGATACGGGCACAGTGGCCACCTTTGCGTCGCGCACCATGGCCTGACACGCCTCGACATCAGTTTCTCCGATGGGTAGCGCAGAAAAGTCTGCATTGAGAAAATAGGCCGCCTGACAGGTTCCAACCTTGAAATTCAACGCGCTCAATCCTGCAGCCAGCCTGTCCCGTTTGGTCGACAGGTCGGCTTTGATAGCGTCAAAATAGCTGTCTGGAAGCTCCAGTCCCTTGGCCACTGCCATCTGCAAATGTGGCGGCGTGGTGAATGTGGTGAACTGATGCGCCTTGGCAATCGGTTCAATCATCTGAGCAGCGCCTGTCACTGTTCCGACTTTCCAACCGGTCATGGAAAAAGTCTTCCCCGCCGAGCCAATCGCAACAGATCGCGCCTGTGCATTGGGCAGAGACAGAATGGAGATATGCGCTCTGCCGTCAAAAGTTAGATGCTCGTAGACCTCATCGGCAACAATAAAAGCATTATGTTCCGCGCACAGATCGACAATCACCTCCAGTTCGGGGCGGGAAAACATCTTGCCTGCCGGGTTCATGGGGTTGTTGAGCAACACCAGTTTTGTGTTGGCAGAAAAGGCACCCCGTAATGCTTCTACCGGCAACTCCCAATTGGGTGGCTCCAGACGCACCAGTTTGATAATGCCGCCTGCCCGTTCCACCAATGGCGCGTAGCAGTCATATAGCGGTTCCAGAAGCACCACTTCATCACCGGGATTGATCAGTCCATTGATGCAGTCCGACAGGGCTTCGGTCGCACCAGAGGTGATGATGACCTGACTTTGCCAGTCAACCGTCACACCCTGAAACCGCGCATAGGATTGTGCAACGGCCTGTCGCAGAACCGGGAGGCCAGGCATTGGCGGATACTGATTGGGGCCATTCAGGAGCGCTTCTGCAGCATATTCCCGCAAGCTCAGTGGTCCGTCCACATCTGGAAAGCCCTGTCCAAGATTTACAGCATCATGCTGTTGGGCAAGGCGGCTCATGACCTCGAATATGGTCGTTGGAATGCCAGAATAAATCGCGTTTGTTGACGGCATAACCGGATTACCCGTTGGCTTTCTTACTGTCCGAAGATGCCGCGCAACAGTCCCTCAACCGGATTGCGCGAGGGGCCTTGAGGGTTTCCGCTGCCAGGCAGCACTTGCTGGGTTGGTGCCCGTCCCGGGTTGAGAAGATCGATCGGGCCACTTCCACCGGATGAAGGTGCGGCTTGTTGCCGAGCGGGTGGATTTGCTGGCGCTGGTGTGTTCTGGTTCCCGGACACAACGGCACGACCACCGGTCAAGCGGCGGGCTTCTGCCGGTGTCATGAAACGCGGTGATGCGTTTGCCGGACCGGATGACCGTACCAATGACCCTCTGGGATCAGGACGCGGCACAGGTATGCCACCGGTGTTGGGCTGTTGTCCGACTTGCTGATTGCCAAATTGTGGCTGAATTTGCGGCTGGCCGCCATCCTGCGGCTGATTTCCGCCAATAAGGCGGCCTATCAGCGCTGCCCCCTGGCCAATGGCCGCATCACGGTCCAATCCACCGCCCTGGACAATCTGGTTGACGTCTACGCCGATACTGTCACGCACCTTATCTCGCAACGCGTCACCATCATCACCCAGAGCCGCCAGACCACCACCGAATTGGCGCAGTTGTTCCAGAGCTGCGTCCGGGTTCTCAAGGATCCCTGCGATATCAGGATAGATTCGCGGTTCCGCAAACGCGCCCTCCACAACAATGGGGACACCAAGACCGGCAAAGTCCTGAGAAGCGCCCTGACCTTGCAAGGAAGCAACAACTTTTGGATCAAACCGCATCTCGAGGCGCTTTGCAGGAAGATCAACCGTACCGGCACCCGTCGCGCGCACAAGCGGACCAATCAGCCTGATATCTCTGGTGCGCCCCAGGCCGTTGGAGAACTGAAAGGAACCGGAAAACTCGCTGAAATCTGTCTTTTCCTGCTCATTTGTCTGCCAACCCAGCAATGTGCGCGCCGACAGGGTGCGCACCATTTGAGGAAGGTTGACGCCACGAATGGCTCCGTTGGAGAAGATCATCCGGGTTTCCCCGTCGAGACCAGACACAAGTGCCAGTTCACTACGGCCCCGGGTTGTCAGTGCAAGACTGTAATCAGCGGTGCCTTCCAGCCTGGTGAATTGAGCCGCATCACGCAGGAAGGGATATGCATCCAGTGATGACAGATCAAAGTTCACGGCCATTGATGGGGTGTCGCCGGACGCGTTGACTTCCAGCCGACCAGCTCCCCTGCCACCATACAACTGCAACTCAGTCAGATCAGCGGTCAACACCCCATCCGTGAGGGACACGGTCATATTGGTATTACCGGTCCGAATGCCATCCAGAATAATCTCGTTGGCACTGATGGTCAGATTGGCATTCATGCCGTTGAGGCTGGACAGGTCTATCGGTGCATTGCTCCAACCCGCGTCAACCGCGCCTTCGATACCTGGCAAATTGCTCCCGGTGGGTGTCGACGACTGACCGCCAGATGAACCGCCCGACACATAAGGTGTCAGGTCCAGTTGTTGCAGCGCAAGCCGTGCTTGAAGCGTTGGTTTTCCTGCCAGTGAAATGACACCACTGCCGGTGCCTTGTGTTCCATCCAACAATATCCGCGCATTGGAAAAATTGACCGCGCCGGTGCTGAACGATAATTCACCCGTATAGCTGAAAGGTCCAAGGCCACCACCATCGCCGACAGGCTGATTCAGCCAGGTAAGCAGATTGCGCAACGACCGGGTTTCAACGGTGATGTCACCATCGAAGTCTCCGGTCTGCGTGAAGGTGCCGTTTACGCCTGCCGATACACGATCTGAATTAATTCCAAATTGCGCTGGACCCATGCCATTTGAGAGCATTTGCCCGGCTGCAAATTGTCCGCTCATTTCAAAACGTTCATCACGCCATTCGGCCTGCCCCAACAAGCCGATCGGCGTGTCCAGAGTGTTGATGGTGATGTTTGCTGTGATGTTGCTGATCGTATCAGCGCGCGCTTCGCCAAGAGCAAGGCCGATGCCGGTCTGTGTCACCGTGCCGCTGCGCAGTCCGAGTGTGCCCCGTGCATTCAGGCTGGACATGATCTGTTCAGGCGTTGCGCCTTGCGAGGCAAATTGCAGATCGACAATAAGGGAGCCGTTCACGCTCGGCTGCCCTTCGCCAACCATGCCAGCGGCAGACATCAGTGTTCCAACGTCCACACCCTGGGACACCAGTTCCCCGGACAGGGCCGGAATGGCCTGAGACAGGTCAGCCCGAAGTGAGCCCTGAAGAGATTCCTCACCAACGATAAGAGCAAATTCCGTGACGTCGACAGCGACCGGAGAGGCTGCCAGTTGCGCCGACACACGGATGCTGTCGAGGCCGTTTGCCTCTTCCGGCAATTCAGTGCCAAGCCAGGCAGCCAGAGCGGTGGCAGAAGGAATATTGGAGACAAATTGCCCGCCAAAGGCAGGCCCCAGCCCGAAATCCACAGTCCCACCGAGAGACGCCTCGACGACGCTGCCATTGAGGGACAGCTCCAGCGCCGATTGTTCTCCCAGAACCGCTGATCGTGGTTCATCAAGACGCGCATTCAGGGAAAATCCCTGCCCCTGATAGGCAAAGGCGGATTCAATAATAAGAGGCACATCGAGAGACGTGAGGGCAGTATCCACACTGATCTCGCTGACCAGATGATCAGTGCCGTCACGCATATCCTGATAGCGAACCGAGCCATTGCGGATGGTTACCTCATCAATCTTCAAACGCTCGAGAGCCTGCAACATGCTCCCCGTGTCATCAACCACTGCGTCGCTCGAGCCATCGCCGTTCAGGCTGGTCCTCAAATCTTCCTGTGGCGTTCCTGCCCCAGACCGGTTTTGCGTCCAGGTTGCGCGACCATTCTCATCGACAATGAGATCGATTTCCGGGCCGATCAGGGTTGCCTCATCAAGGCGCACATTGCCGGTAAATATGGCTGCCAAATTGATGCCAAACCGCACGGTTTCAGCACGCACGGCACTTGTTTCACCATCGGCTGAAATTCTCACATCACTGGCACTGAAGCGAGGTGTTGGAAAAATACCGACCGATATGGGACCATCAATCGCCAATTGCCAGCCTGTCGCCTGCTCAACCTGTCTCGATACTTCCCGTGCAATGGTCTGACTCGGCAGGAAGAACGGCAATACAAACACCACCAACAGGAACAAGCCAATGATGCCGCCGCCAATATAGGCTGCCTGACGCATCCACGGGGATTTGAACAGAGGTTCGCCCGGTTTACGTGGTTTTCTTGCCTTGCGTTTTTTCCGCAGGGGCGTGTTCGACACGGGAATTGGGGATACGCCACCCGGGTCAGCATTCTGTGACGCAGCAAAAGACTCATCGCTTCCCGGCACCGTTTGTGCCGCAGGTGCAGTCCCGCCACCTTGGTCGATTTCGAACGAAGGCATGTAAGGCTCTGCGGCCGCTGATTGCGCCTGAACCGGTTCAAGAGCAGCCTCTATGTAAGGCGTTGAGGCCGGTTCCGCCGGAGCTTCTGCTGAACCGGCATAAAAGTCTGGCTCAGATCTGTATGCTGGTGCGTTTGACCCAGAGGGATCTGGCACATACGGATCAGGTTCAACAGCGTCCGGCACATGAAGATATTGCGGCTCATCCTGCGCGTTTCCCTGAGGCATAACAGGCTGTGCTGCCACGGTGGGCGCAACAACCGGCTCCGAAGTCATTTGTGGCCGATAATCCGGTCGGGTGAACGCAGAGGCTGGACGCACAGGTTCTGGCGACACAGGCCCGCGTGACACAGGAGGAGCGACGACAGCCGGAGTCGGTGTTGTGTATCTTGGGGCAGACGATTGCAAAGGTTCGCGGGGCGGCAATGGCACGCGGGGCGAGCGTGGCTCTGGCGTCGACCGTGGTTCTTGGGTCCGCTGGGGCTCCCGTGCCATGGAAGGTTCCCGGCGTGCAGCAGGGACAGGGCGCGCGCCAATGCCATGTTCAATTTCAAATTGTGCGTCCAGATGCGGCTCTTCCGTCATCTGTTTTGGGGCTTGGTAGCTCGGTCGCCCGGCACTGGGAGGCGGCTGCGACGGCGTGCGTGGCGCTGTTACAAAGTCCCGAGAGGCCGACCCAAAGGGGCCATCAGCGACCGAGGGCAAGCGATGTGCCGTTGGCCTGTCAGTTTGCGAAGACCGCGCAGGAGACGGGGTTGGCTGCGGAGAAGCCGCAGGCCTGCTGAACCGGTCTGCAGCCGGATCGGCAGATGGCGGTCTTCCCGTCCGGTTATCCGGCGAAGGTTCGTTTCCGTCTGTCGGGTCGTCGTTCGACACTAAATCTTCCGCTTTTTCAAATGATTACAAATCAACTGCTGAACAGTACGATTTACCGTTCGGCAGACTACACTGGATAAGAAATAAGGCAATTCGGTGCCGACCATAAAGGCCGCCAAATCTACCTTAACCAGACCTATTTGTTACAATTTTAAACAAAAAAGTTCCAGGTAAGGTTTTAGAACGGGCAACTCCGCATCCTGCCACACAGAAAGCACCATAAAATGGATGCGGCGATTCTCTCATCTCAGAACCAAAGACAGGCCAATTGCCTGCCTGTTTGTGATGATGTTGCTGTGTCCGACAATCTCCCTAAACCAGGTTCATTCTGGCGTCGAGATTTGCTAATCAGGCGACAGCCCGTGATAAAGCGCATTGCGACCACAAGTCTGACAGCGCGCTGACCAGCCGATCCATATCGTCATCACTGTGCAGTGGTGTCGGCGTAAACCGCAGCCGCTCGGTTCCTTCCGGAACAGTCGGGTAATTGATCGGCTGGACGTAAATTCCGTAATTGTCGAGCAACAGGTCGCTGATCCATTTGCATTTGCCAGCATTGCCAACCATCACAGGCACAATGTGACTGGCGTTGGGCATATGCGGAATGCCTTTGGCATCAAGCTTTTTGCGCAATGTGGCAACACGTTCCTGATGTTGCGCACGCTCTTCCTGGCTATTCTTGAGATGCTGTATGCTGGCAATTGCACCGGCTGCCAGTGCTGGCGGAATGGCGGTGGTGAAAATGAATCCCGAGGCGAAGCTGCGTACGAAATCACATAATTCGGCCGAGCCGGTTATATAGCCACCCATCACGCCATAGGCCTTGCCAAGTGTTCCTTCAATCACGGTCAGCCGATCCATCAGGCCTTCACGTTCAGCAATCCCGCCTCCGCGCGGTCCATACAGACCGACCGCGTGAACTTCATCGAGATAGGTCATGGCGCCAAATTCATCAGCGACGTCACACAATTCTTTGATTGGAGCTATGTCCCCATCCATCGAATAAACGGATTCAAACGCCACCAGTTTCGGGACAGCTGGATCATCAGCAGCCAGCTTGCGGCGCAGATCGTCCGCGCTATTGTGCTTGAAAATACGCTTTTCGGCCCGACTGTGGCGAATGCCCTCGATCATGGAGGCATGGTTGAGCGCATCGGAATAGACAATGCAGCCTGGCAATCTTGATGCCAGCGTTCCCAAAGCCGCCCAGTTGGATACATAGCCGGATGTGAAAATCAGCGCTGCGTCCTTGTTGTGCAAGTCGGCGAGTTCGCGCTCAAGCAAAACATGGAGATGATTGGTGCCAGAGATATTGCGTGTCCCACCAGCACCTGCGCCGCATTTGGCAATCACATCGGTCATGGCTGTGATGACACGCGGGTTCTGCCCCATACCCAGATAGTCGTTGGAGCACCACACTGTGACTTCGTCCGTCCCATCTGCGCGAAACCGGGTGGCCTTCGGAAACCCGCCACTGTGGCGTTCCAGTTCTGCAAATACGCGGTAACTGCCGTCGTCCCGCAAACGGTCGAGTTGTTTTCTGAACAGCGCGTCGTAATCCATCAGGGACTCCAGATTGAACCTTAGGCTATCTGCTGCCGAGTGACTGAGATCAACCGCCAGCAGATTTTAAATATGTAATATCATTACCTTATTCAAATGCAAATCCATTGCGCTGGATCAAACAGGTTTCTGATAGACTAGTGGCCAAAGGCATGGACGGTCTGTTTTTGTGTCCCCAGGCCATCAATGCCCAGTTCCATCTGGTCGCCATCGACCAGAAAACGGGGCGGTTTCATGCCCAGGCCAACGCCTTCCGGCGTCCCTGTGGCAATCACATCACCTGGCATCAGGCGCATGAACCGGCTCATATAGCTGATGATGGTCGCAACCGAGAAAATCATGTCAGCCGTCGTGGAATTCTGAACGGTTTCTCCGTTCAGCTTCAGCCAGAGTGGCAGAGTCTGGGGATCGGGGATTTCGTCTGCTGTGACCAACCAGGGGCCAATCGGGCCGAATGTTGGTGCGGATTTACCCTTGATCCACTGACCGCCATGTTCGAGCTGAAAGCTGCGCTCTGACATATCATTGATCAGACAATATCCGGCCACGTGAGACAACGCATCGGCTTCGCTGACATGTTCAGTCACTGAACCAATGACAACGCCCAATTCCACTTCCCAGTCGGACTTGACACTGCCCTTAGGCATGACAACTTCGTCATTCGGTCCCTGAATGGCAGAGGTTGCCTTGGAAAACAGGATTGGCTCTGAAGGCGCATCCATGCCGCTTTCCTTGGCGTGGTTTGCATAGTTCAAGCCAACACAGAAAAAATTCGGAACTGATCCCACACAGGCACCAATGCGGGGCTGGCCACCAACTAATGGAAGACTGCCTGGATCAAGCTCGCGCAATCGTGCCAGGCCTTCCCGACTCAAAGTGGCCGGTTCAATGTCTTGCAGGTGTCCTGACAAGTCACGCAATGCGCCGTCACTGTCTAGAATGCCTGGTTTTTCAGCGCCAAGCGCCCCGTACCGCACGAGTTTCATGTGCCGTTCCCCTTGAGTTTATGATTGAATTATTGTTCTTGATGATTTTGGCTGTTTCTATTGCACAGCCGAGGTTGCCTGCCAATGACCGACGATGATTTTAGATGGTACTGCAGCTTCCAGCAAGTCGTGATGGGCAACGCAGAACGACAAATCCTGGCGAGAGACTCTCTGTCTGCGCCAGGATTTTTATTCGAAACAAACCTTCAGACTAGTCACGTTCTGCAGATGCTGCCCACAGATTGATGTTGGCATCATTGGCATGCTTGTCGATCAATGCGAGTTCCTCAGTGGTGAAGTCAGATTTATCAAGTGCTGCCACGCAATCAACAATCTGCTCAGGACGGCTGGCGCCGATAAGTGCTGTCGTGACGCGCCCTCCGCGCAGAACCCAGGCAATCGCCATTTGTGCCAATGTCTGTCCACGGCTTTGAGCGATGTCGTTGAGCGCCCGTATATTTGACAGTGTCTTCTCGTTCAGGAAATCCGGATTGAGTGACGAATCCTGAGCTGCACGGCTGTCCTTGGGTATTCCACCGAGATATTTGTTGGTCAGCATGCCCTGTGCCAGAGGCGAAAACACAATTGACCCGACGCCGAGATCATCCAGCGTATCCAGAAGACCATCGTCTTCCACCCAGCGATTGAGCATGGAGTAGCTTGGTTGATGAATGAGGCATGGAGTGCCCAGATCATTCAGAATTTTGACTGCTTCACGGGTGCGCAGTGAATTGTAGGACGAAATGCCGACATATTGCGCACGCCCGGATCGCACAATGTGATCCAGAGCGCCCATGGTTTCTTCAAGCGGTGTGTTGGGATCGAAGCGATGGGAATAAAAGATGTCGACATAGTCGAGCCCCATCCGCTTCAGACTCTGATCGCAGCTTGCAATCACATATTTGCGACTGCCCCATTCACCATAGGGTCCTGGCCACATCCGGTAGCCAGCCTTGGATGAAATGATCAACTCATCACGCAGGCCACGGAAATCATTCTTCAGAATTTCGCCGAATGCGGTTTCTGCTGATCCTGGCGGCGGTCCGTAATTGTTCGCCAGATCAAAATGGGTAATGCCACAGTCCAAAGCCTGCCGGCACAAGGCCTGTTTTGTTGCATGCGGGGTTTCGTTGCCAAAATTGTGCCAAAGCCCAAACGACAAGGCAGGCAGTGTCAGCCCGCTTTTGCCAACGCGGTTGTAACGCATCTTGTCGTAACGGTTTTCGCTGGGAATCCAGTTCATAAGTCGGGTCCTATCTCAAAAGCGCCCTGGCTTCGGCAATGCCCAATGCTGCCGGGCGACTGCATGTCGTGCTCATGGCAATAAATTCTCCAGTGTCTCCGGACTTCAGGATCGAGGTCATCACATCGACCGCGTGCAAAGCGCGCTCCAAAGAACACCGGTGGTCGCGTCCTTCCATAATGGCCATTGCCATATCTGCCAACCCGGCAGCACGGTAATTCGCCCTGCCCTGCCCCTTGTCGTTCTGGTTATTTATACCAAATGGATGATCCCAGTCAGGCAAGGCTGTCACCTCCGAGAAGTTTTCTCCGCCAGCAGAAACGGTGCCGCCAAAGAAATTCGGATCAGGCACATAGATCGATCCGCCGGTGCCATAGAGCTCAATCTCTGAATGCCTATGAGCCCAGACATCCCAACTGGACAGCATGGTGATTGTCGCACCCTGCTCAAATTCCAGCAAGGCGTGAATATTCGTCGGAGTGTCCACCGGCACAGTCTCTCCCGTGCGTGGCCCGTTTGCGATTGTCCGGGTTTTGGATGCCATGGACGTCAAGGCAGCAACGCGTTTGACCGGACCAATGAAGTTGATCAAATCGGCGATGTAATACGGCCCCAGATCCAGAACCGGACCACCGCCCGGCTGAAAAAAGAAATCAGGGTTCGGGTGCCAATGCTCCATGCCATGGTTGAGAACAATGGCTGTTCCCGAGGTAATGGTACCAACCGCTCCACTGTCAATATGTGCTCTTGCCTGCTGATGCGCGCCCCCAAGAAAAGTATCGGGCGCTGATCCGACCAGCAATCCTTTTTGCTTGGCCAAATCCCGCAGGTCCTTGCCCTCTTCCAGGCTCAGCACCACCGGCTTTTCAGAATAGGCATGTTTGCCAGCTTCCAGAATCTGTTTTGTCACGCTGTAATGCGCATCGGGTATCGTCAGATTGACAATTATATCGATGTCATCAGCTGCCAACAGACCATCAATGGTCTCCGCGCGCACGCCAAACTCATCAGCCTTTGCTTGTGCAGCAGCGCTGTTCAAATCTGCGCAGGCCCTGATTTCGATGCCTTTGAACAAGGGAACCAGCGAGAAATAGGTTTTCGAAATGTTTCCGCATCCTATGATGCCAACTCCAAGTAAACTCATCTAAAACCCTTTCAGAATTGCTGTGCAGCTTTGAGCGAGCGTTCGGCAAACCGCCTGTCATCACTCGGATTATCATGTTCCATTATAAAGGTCTCAACCTTTGTATTGCGCAGGGCCGCCATGATGGCTGGCCAGTCCATTGTGCCATCCCCGACATCAGCCCAGCCATCTTCATCTGCCTTTTCACCTTCCGGAGCAATGTCCTTGATGTGGGCAGAGGTCAGTCGATCACTGTATTTTGCAATATAGTCCAACGGGTTTTGGCCACCCCGGACAATCCAGGCAATGTCCGCTTCCCATTTCAGCGAGGGAGCTGCTTCAAAGAGAAGATCAATCGGCAGTTCCCCTGTCGACAGAGCCTCGAATTCAAAGTCATGATTGTGCCAGCCAAAAGCAAGGCCTGCATCACGCAGAGGTTTTCCGGCCGCCTCCAATCTCTTCCCGAAGGCGCGCCAGCCATCCGCATCTGTCGGGCGATCTTCGGCGACCAGATAGGGTGCGAAAACGGATTTGATGCCAAGCGCCCTGGCGATTTCAAGAACACGTTCAGGTTTGCTTTCGACCATGTCGATGCTCATATGGGCAGTCGGCATTTTCAAGCCGCTGTCTCCCAGATTGGCGATCAATTCATCGACAGAAGCTTCATTATCAAACAGCGCGCCATAACCTTCCACTTCGGCATAGCCAAGACCGGATAGCATCGTCAATGTGTCGCTGATGGGGGTAAAGTTGCGTGAGCTGTAAAGCTGATAGGAAAAATCGGTCATGTCATAATCTCCTTGGTGTGCTGGCAATTCGCGTCATGCGGTGCCGTAAGTCGCAGTAAAAAGATCTCTCACTGTAAATTCAGGTTTTTTGTTCGGCGCAGCCGGTACAAAGCGCAGGACCTTTTCGTGGCCAGGCAGCACGGTGAAGGCATTGTCGGAAAATCGGCCCTCACTGTCTGCTTCGAGCGCAACGAAGAGCGCGAGCTTTTGACAGGTCAGTGTCACCTCCCAGTCCTTACCGGACGGGGCGACGCTGATGTCAATTTCAGGATCGAGCAGATCCAGTGTCTTGTAAGGGTGGTTGGTAAAATGGTCGCTGTGAATAATTCCATCCGATCCGGACCATTCAAAATACAGAATCTCGCCGGCCTGTAATTCCCGTTTCGGCACCCGCAGCAACACAGAGGTCGCCGCTGAGGTAATGCTTTGATCGCCTGCTCCCAGTTCGCGCTGCTCTCCGGTCATTGTCACGGCATAGGCTGTGACGCGCAGTTTGCGCTCACCGCGCAAATCATGAAGCGCAATCAGCGCAATGTCATCGTCGCTGGGGACAGCCACAACCACTTCCGGCGCGAAGAAGTGTCTCGCCATATGATGCAGCAATTTCCAATTGCCGCCATAATCCAGACTGGACCAGCTTGCCACTGGCCAGGTGTCATTCAACTGCCAGTAAAGCGCGCCCATGCAATGCGGTTTGATGCTGCGCCAGTATTCGACCGCAGTCTTGATCGCCAGGCCCTGCTGAACCTGACTGAGATAGACAAAATTCTCGAAGCCAATTGGGAAGCGGAAGTAACGAAACATGGTCTCGGCGATGCGGGCATTGCCCCCGGCATTCTTCTGATGGCTTTCCATGACCGGTGAGGCAATATTCCAGTCCTGCTCCTTGGCAAAGCTGCGGATGACATTCATTGACGGAAAAGACTGAAACCCGAACTCCGAGCAGAATCGCGGTTTGACGTCACGATAGTGGGCAAAATCCCTGCCTTCATGCCACACCGACCAGAAATGCATGTCGCCGGAACTGTCATCGTGCCACGCATCGCCAAAATTCATCGGTCCAGGAGACGGGCTGGACGGCCACCAATTGGCGTGTGGCAATGTCTCTTTCAACGCGGTTTCCACGGTTCGGTTCAGCCGGTCATAGCTGACCAGATAACGGTCCCGGTCTTTCCGGCTTTCCTCGAACCAGTTGAGCGCGCCGATCAATTCATTGTCTCCACACCACAGGGCCATGGAAGCGTGGTGTCCCAACCGCGCAGTCTGCTCGCGAACCTCGGCATCCACTTCGGCAAGGAATGCGGGGGTTGAGGGGTAATGATTGCAAGCGAACATGAAGTCCTGCCAGATCAGAAGACCCATCTCATCGCAAATATCGTAGAAATAATCGGGCTCATACCGCCCACCACCCCAGACCCGGATCATGTTCATATTGGCATCAACAGCGGACTGCAGCAAAGCTCGGGTTTTGTCTTTTGTGATGCGACCCGGCAACGCATCCGCGGGAATCCAGTTTGCTCCGCGCATGAAAGTATCATGGTCGTTGATACGAAACTTGAACCCCAATCCGGCATCGTCGGATTCTGTCACCAGATCGATGGACCGCAATCCAATGCGCCGGGTCTCGATCTGATCATCCAGTGTGACAATCATGGTGTGCAGGGGTTGTGCTCCAAGACCAACGGGCCACCACAATTGCGGATTTTTGATCTTGAAATTGGCGACTGCCGTGTCGTCGGAAATCGTGGCGCTGCGGCTTTCGCCAGCAAACTCGATTGTGACGCTTTTGCCAGTGCCTTTTCCAATTGTCGAAACCGTCACCTTTACATCAGCGCAGTGTTGCGTTGTTGTCTGATCAACACGGATGTTCGCGATTGTGACGGGCCGGTTTCGCACCAGTTCGATGCGGCCATAAACGCCCAATGGCGCAAGCGCAATGTTCCAGTCCCAGCCAAAATCGCACTGCACCTTGCGCAGCATATTGCCATTTGCGATGGGGCAGTTCCCCTGATTCCATGGCACATAGAACGGTTGTTCTGCCTGAAGTTCCTGCCCAATGCGGGGAGCTGATGCAAAGCGGATGCTGATTTCATTGTCGCCGGACAGAAGGCTGTCCGACAGGTCGATCCTGTATGTCCGGAAACTGTTCCGCGTCTCCGCCACCACAGACCCGTTGACGCTGATTTGCGCGATCGTATCCACATTCTCGATGATCAGCGACAGATCGGTTTCAGTGCTTGTGAAATTTCTGCTGATGACCCAATCCCGCTCCGCCACCCAGCGCACAGCGTATTCATTGCGTCCGACATAGGGGTCAGGCACCAATTGCGCGTGCTGAAGTGCGCTCACCACATCGCCGGGAAGCATCATAGGCAGGGAACAGGTGTTTTGCTGATCGCAAAGCGACCATTCACCGGACAGGTCAATCATCATGGTCTCTTAAAAATGTTGCGGCGTCAGTGTTGTTACAGGCGCAGCTCTGTCGTGTTGTCGAATAGCGAAGCACGTGCGGGGTCAAAGCCGATGCTGAGATCATCCCCAACCGACACCGCAGCCTGCCCGTCCATTCTGAAGCGGAACGGCGTGCCATTTATCTTGGTCCAGACCAAAGTGTCAGATCCCATCGGCTCAACAATATCGACACGTACCTTAGCACTGAATGGCGCTTCGTCATTGACAAGAATGTGCTCGGGCCTGATCCCGAACCATGCGGTGGCATTGGGGCTTTCTTCAGCAAAATCGTAACGGGTCAGATCGATGCTCAAATCGCCGCTTACAAATTGACCATTGGCGATCTCACCTTCAAAAAAATTCATTGATGGCGAGCCGATAAAATCAGCGACATATTTGTTGACCGGTCGGTTGTAGATCTCCTGAGGGCTGTCCAATTGCTGGATCAGGCCGTCTTTCATAATCGCTATCCGGTCAGCCAGCGTCATCGCTTCAATCTGGTCATGCGTGACATAGATCATGGTGTTCTTGAGACGCTCATGCAGCAACTTCAATTCAACGCGCAGATCAGCACGCAATTTGGCATCCAGATTAGACAGGGGTTCGTCAAACAGGAACACATCGACATCCCGGACAAGTGCCCGGCCAATGGCAACACGCTGACGCTGACCACCCGACAAAGCCGCAGGTTTGCGGTTCAGCAAGGGTTCGATCTGGAGAATCTCAGCCGCGCGGGTGACACGCTCCTCGATCTCTTTCTTGGGCATCTTGGCGTTTTTCAACCCAAAGGTTAGATTGCCACGGACGGTCATCTGCGGATACAGCGCATAGGATTGAAACACCATGCCGATCCCGCGTTCTGAAGGCTGTTCCCACGTCACATTCTTGTCATTGATGAATATCTGCCCGTCAGACACATCGAGAAGCCCTGCGATGCAGTTCAGCAAGGTGGATTTACCACATCCTGATGCCCCCAGAAGCACCAGAAACTCGCCTTGCCCAATATCCAGATTAAGGTCCTTCAAGACTTTGAACGAGCCGAACTCCAGGTCGAGATGTTTGATGGATACGCTTGGATTTTTCATTTTCTCAGCCCTTCACGGCGCCTGCAGCAATGCCGCGAACGAACAATTTACCAGATACGAAATAGACAATAAGTGGAACCAGACCTGTCAGCAGCGTCGCCGCCATGTTGACATTGTATTCCTTCACACCCTGCACCGAGTTGACGATGTTGTTTAGCTGGACCGTCATCGGATAATTTTCAGGTTTGGTGTAGATCACGCCAAACAGGAAATCATTCCAGATACCGGTCACCTGCAGGATGATGGCCACAACGAAAATCGGCAGCGACATGGGCAGCATGATCTGGAAATAAATGCCCCAGAACCCAGCCCCGTCAACGCGTGCGGCCTTGAACAATTCTTCCGGAATGGAACTGAAATAATTGCGGAACAGAAGCGTCAGGATGGGCATGCCGAACACTGTGTGCACGATCACCAGGCCACTCAGTTTTGTGTAGAGGCCCATTTCGCGCAGGATGATGACAATTGGATAGATCATGACCTGATAAGGAATGAACGCCCCGAAAATCAGGATGGTGAAGAAGATGTTGGCCCCCTTGAAACGCCAGTTCGCCAACGCATAGCCATTCACCGAAGCAATCAGTATGGAAATCGCGACGGACGGCACCATGATACGAACCGAATTCCAGAAGCCACGCGACAGGCCATCGCAATTCAAACCGGTACAGGCTTCCGACCATGCCTTGACCCAGGGCTCGAACGTGATTTCCACCGGCGGTGAAAATACATTGCCAAGACGTATTTCCGGCATGCCTTTCAAGGAGGTGACCACCATTACATAGAGTGGCAGCAGATAATAAACTGCGATGACAAAAAGCGTGCCGTACAGCATGATATTGCGCGGCGTCAGCATGCGGGTCGGCTTGCGCCCTCTTGGCCCGCTCATGGTCGTCACGTCTGAGTTGGTTGCGGATGCGTCAGCCACGTGATCGCTCCCCTTTGAATTCGAGGTAAGCCCATGGAACCACGATCACCAGAACCGACAACAGCATCATCGTGGAGGCGGCAAAGCCCTGTCCCAAATTCTGGTTCTTGAACATGTAATCATAGACATATTTGGCCGGCACTTCCGAGGCGATTCCAGGACCTCCGGAGGTCTGCGCGACAACAAGATCATAGACCTTGACGATGCCTGAGGCGATAATGACCAAGGTGGTGATGAAAACGGCCCGCATCATGGGAATGACAATGAAGATATAGGTCTTCCACATCGGTATTCCGTCGACCCGCGCGGCCTTCCAGATATCTTCATCGATGCCACGCAGGCCAGCCAGCATCAGGCACATGATCAAGCCAGTGCCCTGCCACAATCCGGCAATCAGAATGCCGTAGATGACAATATCGGGATTATACAGGGGATCGAAGACGAAATTCTCAAAACCCAGATTGCGGACGATTTTCTGAATACCGAATTCGGGGTTCAAGATCCATTGCCAGACCAAGCCGGTCACGATGAAGCTCAGGGCAAATGGATAGAGAAAGATGGACCGGAACGTGTTTTCAAACCGTATCTTCTGATCCAGCATCGCTGCCAGCAGGAACCCGATGATCAATGAAAATATCATTGAACAAATACCGTAAATGGCCAGGTTTTCGATGGATATCAGCCAACGGTTCTGGCTCCACAATCGCTCATACTGATCCAGACCGACGAACTTGGTGCTTGGCAGCAATTTTGACTTTGTGAACGAGTGAAAGACTGTCCACAATGTTGCGCCGACAAAGACCACCAGTGCAGTCAGGACCATCGGAATGGCCGCAATCTTGGCACTCTTGTTGCGAAATAATTGTGTTGGCCGCCCGGTCTGAGCCATGACCATTCTCCCAGCCTGAAATAATGTGTGAAATGATTTATCGGGTAATCGCGGGGTCAGCCGCCTGCGCCCGGAAGACCGACCCGAAGCTTTCGGGCCGGTCTTTTTCTACGAAGGTTTCAGTCGGCATCTTCGATGATTGCAACGTAACGCTCCTGGGCGTCAGCGGCTGTGATGTCTGTATCATTCCAGAATTCAACCATAAGATCCTGGATCTGGCCCTGAGTGTCCGCGGACTGCACATTCACGCCGTCAGGCAAAATGTTGCCAGATGCAAGGATTTTGAGGCCCTTCTTCATGCAGTCATTGGCAGCAGACAGATCAACATCCCCACGAATTGGCAGAGATCCTTTCTTCAGGTTAAAGGCGACCTGAACTTCCTTTGAGATCATCTGTGATGCCATACGCTTTTGAGCGGCTGTAATCTCGGGATCATCATTTTTAGGGAAGTAGAAGGCATCACCGCCAGTGGCGATCACTTCATTCACACCGAGACCTGGCAGACAGGTATAATCCACACCGGCCACCTGATTGGCTACCTGGAATTCACCCTGTGCCCAGTCACCCATGATCTGGCCACCGGCTTTCCCGGTGATCACCATGTTGGTTGCCTGGTTCCAGTCCTGAACATTGGACCCATCGGAAAGCTCCCGCGCTGCCGCGTAGGCTTCAAAGACTTCAGTGGCTTTGGCACTGGCTGCGGCTTCGGCGTCTGCATCAGCCAGGATGCTCATGAACAGATCAGTCCCACCCACAGCGACCATCATGGTGTCAAATGCAAGCTGGGTCTGCCAGGATTGCTGCCCCATAGCCAGTGGCACAATGCCAGCTTCGCGCAGTTTTGGCGCTGCAGCAACGAACTCGTCCCAGTTGGAAGGCACGGCAACGCCGGCTTTTTCATAGGCTGCATGGCTGAGCCACAACCATTGCGGCGAGTGAATATTGACCGGAACACAGTAAATCTTGCCATCGACCGTGCAACCATCGAGCAAACGCACCGGATTGACGATATCGCGCCAGCCTTCAGCTTCCGCGATTTCTGTCAGGTCCAACATCAAACCGGCTTCCACCAGTTCCTCAGCCTGACGACCATGGTTCAACTGGGTCGCGCCCATTGGGTCGCCGCCGATAATACGTGAAATGATAATCGGGCGGGCAACGCCGCCGGATCCGGCTATCGCGCCATCAACCCATTTGTCTCCACCAGCGTTGAAGGCTTTGGCAAATTCAGCAACAGCAGCGGCCTCTCCGCCGGAGGTCCACCAATGGGTGACTTCCAGATCGGTGGCCTGTGCGGCCAGTGGAATTCCCGCAGTGATCATCAGTGCGGCAGCTAGCGTTTTAAGTTTCATTTTTTCCTCCCAGATAAAACTATAACGTTATAGTAAGACGCTATAACGATTTAGTTTTCGAATCAATCTGGTTTTTTAAATTATTTTCACTTACTGAAATGGATGACTAAACAAGGAGTTGATGCCTTCAGATAGTGTTTCAGAGGCAAACCGGATATACATAGACTGCGTGAGTGAAAACAGAATCATGGATGCGAACCAACCGCCTGACAGAGACGAAAAACCGGTGCCAGAAGGCGCAAGGCGGGATCAGCGCATGCCGAAGCGACCAACCTTGAAAAGCATCGCTGTCCTTACCGGAATGTCGATTGCAACCGTGTCCCGGGCCTTGAAAGATGCGGATGATATTGGCGAAGCGACAAAGCGCCGGGTTCGCGAAGTTGCGAAAGAAATTGGGTATCGACCAAACCGTGCCGGGGTCCGTCTGCGCACTGGCAAAACCAATGTCATTTGTCTGGTCATGTCGGCAGAAAGCCACGTCATGAACCACACGGCGCAGCTGATATATTCAATTTCCACAGCGCTGAGAAATACATCCTACCACCTCAACGTGACGCCCTACTCTCTCGATGATGATCCGATGGACCCGATTCGGTATATTGTGGAAACAGGCTCTGCGGACGGGGTGATCCTGAACCAGATTGAACCGGACGATCCGCGCATCCGCTATCTGACTGAACACGGATTGCCCTTTGCGACCCATGGCCGCACGGAAATGGGGATTGCTCATCCTTATTTTGACTTTGACAATCAGCGTTTTACCGAATTGGGCGTGGAAAAACTTGCTTCTCTGGGCCGAAGAAATCTTGCTTTGCTCGCACCGCCTGCAACGCAAACCTATGGCATCCATATGATCAACGGCTTTTTGGCTGCTGCGGAAAAGCTGGGTGTGAACGCCAGTGTGCTTGAGGCTGTCACAAGTGACAGTCCGATTGCGGTCATCGAGAGTGCTATTTCCGATGCGATGAAGGGTCCAAACCCTCCAGATGGTTTCATCAGCGGCAGCACCAGTGCAACCATGGCGATCGTCAACGCAATAGAGCAGGAAGGTCTGCATCTGGGTGTGGATGTCGATCTGGTCGCAAAGGAAGCGCTGCAATTTCTGGTCCATTTCCGCCGTGAAATTATTGTCGTGCGTGAAAATGTGAGTCAGGCAGGGACTTTTCTGGTGAAGGCGCTCACCGCGTCCATTGAAAAAGACGGCCCACCACAACAGGGCGTGGAGACGCCAAAGCTGGAAACCTGAAGCCTGTCTTCTAAAGCCTGTCTCCGAATGCCAGCAAGATGACGCCGCATGCGACGATGACTGCAGCCAGCATGCGCAATTTCCACGGTCGCTCCTTGAACCAGATCACACCGATGAGGGCTGCGATGATGACACTGGATTCGCGAATGGCGGAAACTGTACCAAGGCTGGTGAGGCTTTTGGCATAAATTGCCAACCCATAGGCCACTGCGGACAACAACCCGCCGCCAATGCCAATGGTCAATATTCTGGTATTGATGCCAATCCAGTTGCGCCGCCGATAGGCAATGAAAAAGACACCGGGAATGCACTCCAACAGGAACAACCAGCCGATATAGCCGAGCGGACTTTGCGAGGCGCGAACCCCCAACCCGTCCACCACGGAATAGGAGGCAATCGCAATTCCGGTCAGGATGGCGGCGGAAACAGCCTGGGGATTCGCGGCCTTGTCCTTGCGCCCGAAGAACAAAGTACTGATGCCGAATGACACTAATAAAATGCCAGCCCAGGCCACAGGTGGCAGAATTTCATCTGCAAATACCTGGGCCCCAAGGGCCACCAGCACCGGCGCGATGCCCCGCGCAATGGGATAGACATGACTCAGATCTCCGTGCCGATAGGCCCACAGCAAGAAGCCATAATAAAAGAAATGAATGAAGGTTGAGGCGATGATGAAGGGCCAGGCTTCAGCCGCCGGAGGTGCATACAGGACTACGAGAACCAGACCCAATCCAGCGTGGCCCAAATTGAGCAATCCCATTGCCAGTCCACGATCGGCGGACCCTTTGATGATGGCATTCCACGTGGCATGCAGAACCGCAGCCGACAGGATCAAGCTGAGGGCAAATAGTGAGGGAGGTCCGGTCATTGGTTTGGGGCGGGCATGATCCCGCCCTCACCTGCAAGCAACTCTAGCGCGGCCAGGGCAATGAATAGGTCTTGACGTTGGTGAAGAATTTCATGGCTTCAAGAACGCCCTCCTTCACCCCGTTGCCTGAATCCTTGATGCCGCCAAAGGGTGACATTTCAATGCGGTAGCCGGGTTGTTCCCATATGTTCACCGAGCCCACATTCAAACCATTGATGTAAGCAATTGCCCGGTTCAGATCATTGGTGCAGACGCCAGAGGACAGTCCGAAATCTGTCGAGTTCGAAATTCTCATGACCTCTTCATCATTTTCCGGAACACGCACAATCGGAATGATCGGACCGAAAGTTTCCTCATAGACGAGATCGCTGTCATGGGGCACATGATCGACAACGATTGGCGGCAACAGCGCGCCATTGCGGCCAGGATCATACAGCACCTTGGCACCCTGTTTTTCCGCTTCATAGACACGGGCTTCAAAGGTTTCAGCAGCCTGTGAATGGATCACGCAGCCCAATTGGGTTTCGGGGTCCTGAGGGTCGCCAAAGCGAATGGCCTTGGCTTTTTCCGTAATGAGCTCCACCAGTCTGTCGGCGATGGAATCCTGTGCCAAAATGCGTTTCACGGCTGTGCAGCGCTGACCGGAATTGCCAGTGGCACCCGCAACGGCAATGGTCGCGGCTTTTTCAAGGTCTTCGTCTGACAGATCGTTCAGGATAATCAGCGGATCATTGCCACCCAATTCCAGCGCAGTGCGTTTGTAGCCTGCCTTGCCGGCGATCATTTTTCCAACTTTGACACCGCCCGTGAAGGTAATGATGTCGATATGCTCATTGGTGATCATTTCATCACCAATATCAGCCGGCATTCCGGTGACAATCTGGAACATCTCTTCTGGCAGACCGGCCTCATAGAGAATGTCAGCCAGGGTGATGGCGGTCAATGGTGTCAATTCGGTCGGCTTGCAGACCATGCAATTGTTGGTGGCAATGGAAGGCGCGATCTTGTGCGACACCATATTCAGCGGATGGTTGAACGGCGTGATTGCTGAAATTGCGTTGACCGGCTCCCGCTTGGTGTAGATTTTCCGGTCCTTGCCATGAGGAGTCAGATCGCAGGAAAAAATCTGTCCGTCATCGATAATCGCCAGCTGGCCAGCCAGCATGAACACATCATAGGCCCGACCGGTTTCATACAACGAATGCTGTTTGCAAATGCCAAGTTCCAGGGTCAGCCAATGGGCGATTTCTTCGCGGCGCTCAACAATCAGCTGAGCGGCGCGAAACAGGATCTGCTGACGCTCGTAGCGTGTCAGGCTTGGCTTATAACTGGCCGCAATGTCAAAAGCTTCAGCTGCATGTTCTGCGGTTCCAGCGGGAACCGTTCCAATCACCTGATCCGTATAGGGATAGCGCACTTCCACCAGATCCTTGGTGAAGATTTTTTTCCCGCCGATCCGCATGGCTTCATTTCGAATTTTGAAGTCTGAATTCAACATAATGGTTTCCTGAATACGCGCCCTTTAAAGGGCGGCTGCCATGCAAGCGATATGAAAGGCATCAAAGTTACGCAATGTTGGAGCATCTGCCAAATCCGGCAAGACCCGATTGACGATAAATGGCACTTCCTGTTCTGTCAGGCCACCATGAGAGCGCAGCGGTTCATCCAGAGCCGCCAAATCGTGCCTATGGGCACTGGTGCCAAGGGTCATGTTTTCTGTCGAGATAACCACGATGTCACCGATCCGGTCGTCGGGCAGTTCAAACCGCTCACAGGCGGTTTTCTTGTCGACAGCGAGCAAAATTCCCTCAACATCGCCAAGGCGCGCAACGATCTCGCCTGCAACGACGCCTTCAGGCAGATAGGCGGTGGCAAAAGAGCCAAGTGCGCCGTGATGCACCACATAGGGGTCGGTGATTGGCAGGATGACGCGGGCGGCGGCTTCTCCAAGCCATTCATCCAGCAAATCCTGCAGATACACGACAGCCGGGTCGCCATTTTCAAGGTGTTTTGGTTTCATGCCGTGATCGGCTGTCACCACAATGGCCGCGCCGGCTGCGTCCAGCTGTGTCAGATATTTGTCGAACATTTCATAAAATGCATTGGCCTGTGGCACGCCGGGCGCATATTTGTGCTGCACGAAATCTGTCGTAGTCAGATACATCACATCCGGCTTGAACTCTTTCAACAACTGCACACCAGCGGCGAAGACAAACTCGGAGAGTTCCGCAGAATAGACATCTGGAACCGGCAATCCAAAATGCGCTGACGCATTGTCGATGCCATGCTCAGCCACTGTTGTGGTGTCGGATTTTTCTGCCGAGAAACACATGGCGCGGCCGTCTTCAAATTTCAGGCCACTGCCCAGCAAAGCCCGCAATTTGTCTTTCGCGGTGACAACAGCAACGCGCAAGCCAGCGTCATAAAATGCCTGGAAAATGGTGGGTGCGCGAAGGAATCGCACATCGTTCATCATGACTTCCTCACCGGTTTCCGGATCATAGAGGAAGTTGCCACAAATGCCGTGGACAGATGGTGGTCGCCCGGTCGCTATCGACAGATTGTTCGGGTTGGTGAAGCTTGGAATGACACTATGCGCCATGCGCACCGTGCCGCTCTGCTTGATCCGCTTCAGGGTGGGCATCAGGCCTGCTGCGATTGCTTCATCCAAATAGGCTGGCTCACACCCATCGAGGCAGATGGCAATGGCTGGCACTTTTGGTCGGGCGTATTCGCGACCATTGACGGAGATATTCATGGCTGACAGATCATTCATTCTTGTTCTTTCCGAATTCTGTATCGGCGGCGTGCTCGCGGCCGGTTTGAAAGGCGTATTCGTACCGCCTCAGGCGGCCAGTTTTGAGCGTTCCAGAAGGGCAGATTCCGGTGGGCTTGCATCATCAACACCAAGCTCGACCAGAACATCACGCGCCGCGTCCACAACTTGTTGCATGATGGGCGCATCCATGTGGCCTATGCAGCCTACGCGGAAACTGTCCACAACGGTCAGTTTGCCCGGATAGATGATGAAGCCGCGTTGTTTCATTGCATCATAGAATTTCTGGAATTCAAAGGCAGGGTGTGCCGGATTGAAAAACGTAACGATGATCGGAGACAGCCACGGCTCGGTGAGCAGTGTTTCAAAACCGACTTCACGCATGCCTTTGACCAGCACATCGCGGTTTTCTGTGTAGCGCGCCCCCCGGCCAGCAACCCCGCCCTCTTCCTTGTGCAGGCGCAGTGCTTCCATGAAGGCTGCCACCACATGGGTGGGCGGTGTGAAGCGCCATTGCCCGGTCTTGTTCATGTTGGCCCATTGGGCATGGATATCGAGGCTGAGCGAGTGGCTGCGGCATTTTGCCAGTTCCAGTTCGCTCTTGCGGCCCAGGACAAAGCCAAAACCGGGCACGCCTTCGATGCACTTGTTGGACGAGGCAACAATAGCTTCATAGCGGATGGTGTCGACATTCACAGGCAGTGCACCAAATGCACTCATGGAATCAATCAGCAGTTTGCGACCTGCCTTGTAGACCGCGTCCGAAATTTCCTTGATCGGGTTGAGGATGCCTGAACTGGTTTCGCAATGGACCACCACCACATGGCTGATGGTTTCATCGGCTGCAAGCGCTGCTGCAACTTCGGCTGCACGCGGCGGCATGTAGTCACCCTTGTCGATGACCGTATGATCCCGTCCCAGATAGGTCAGTGTTTCGACAATGCGGCTTCCATAGGCGCCGTTGACCAGCACCAGTGTTTTGGATTGCCTTGGCAGAAAGGATGCCAGCATGGCTTCCACGACAAATGTGCCACTGCCCTGCATCGGGACGCAATCAAATGCGTTCTCGGTATCCCCGATCAAATCCAGCAGATCGGCACGCATCTGCGCGGTCATCGCCCGAAAGTCAGCATCCCAGGAACCCCAATCCCGCAGCATGGCCTGCTTGACCGAATAGGCTGTTGTCAAAGGCCCGGGTGTGAGCAGATAGGGCTCTCCCAAGGGCGGCGGGCTTATGGGCGTTTTGGTATGTGAGGTCATGTGACAAGCCTAATAGACAAAATAACAAGGTGTGCGAAACCCAGAAATAGTGTCTGCAGTCCCATTTGTTAAATCGATAATACGTATTGAAATATCGATTTAACAAACAAAACTAGCTGAGCCGACTGTCCAGCAAAATTCCGCGCCGTTCCAGTGTCGGGTAGGCAAAGGTCGCAAACCGGGAATTGATTTCCTTCAGCGCGCGGATGGTTTCCAGATGCATATCGCTGCTGGCCCGGCTTTCAGGCGTCCCACTGCCAAGCCGCGCCATATGCTTGTCATGGCTTTCCCGTTCCAATCTTCGCATCACGGCTTTTTCCTCGACCAGCTTTCTGGCGGTCTCCAGATCTTCCGATACCAGCACATTGAGCGCCAGTCGCATATTGGTGATGACGCGGGCATGGAGCGTCGTGAGCTCTTTCCACCCGGCCGCTGAAAACTCCAGGCCGCGGCGGTGTTTCTCTGTTGTCAACGGCAACAGTTCCTTGGAGATGATGTCACCAACGCGTTCCAGGCTGATGGCCACAGAGGTCAGTTCCACTGCGCGGTTTGCTTCATCTGAAGTCAGTTCATTCTGACTGACCTGGGCAATGTAGAGCTTGATTTCGGTATGGGCGCGGTTCACATCCTTGTCGAGTTGCCGTATGCGCTGGACCTGCTGTGGGTTCGAAACATCGAAGAAATCCATCACCGGTGTCACCATGACTTCGACAATCTCGCTCATGCGCAGCAATTCTCTGGTCACGCTGGCAAGCGCCGGTCCCGGCATTTTCAACACGGCCTGGTCCAGAGCGCTGGCAGGGCGCAAGAGGTCCAGTTCAGTTTCCGGGTCTTCTCTGATCAGTCCATGCATCATTTTCAGAACCGGCTGAATGAAGGGCAGACAGACAACCACCAGAACGGCATTGAACAGGAGATGGAAATTCACCAATTGGCGTGCGGCTGTTGAACCGAGCCGTTCTACGGGAATATCGACGCTGAACAGGATTGCCAGCACGGCCAAGCCACCAACGACGCGAAACAGGAAATTACTCGCCGTCACATGACGCCCCGGCATTTTTCCACCGCGTGACAGCCAGACCGCAATCAGCCCGCCGCCAGCATTGGCGCCCAGAACAAGCGGCAGACCGGCTTCGATCGGCAAGATACTTTGGGCGCAAAGGGTCGCGAACAACAAAATGGCGGCAACGCTGGAATGAAACACAAAGGCCAGCAGAGCGCCGCCAAAGAACGAAATCAGCAAATCTGTGCTCATGAAACTGACCAGACCGGGCATCCAGCTGGCATCCCGCAACGGCGCGCTGGCAGTACCGATCATGTTCAAAGACAACAGGATAAGCGCAATGCCGATGATGACCCGGCCCATCTGTTTGGCCATGCGCGTGTGCATTTTCAGGAACATGAAGCCGCCGATTGCCAGCAACGCAGGCATCAACCAATGCAAATCAAGGCTCAAGAACTGAACCACGAGCGCAGTCCCAAGATCAGCACCCAGCACAATGGTCAAAGCGGCTGCAATGCTGACCACTCCGGTTGTGGCAAATGCGGAGACCAACAATGCGATGGCGGTGGAACTCTGCAACAGGAGCGCACCAACCACACCGGCAAGGATGCTCCTGAACGAACCTTTTGCGAGTTTTACAAAAAGCGTGCGCAACATTGGCCCGGCGGCCCGCTCAATACCCGTTCTGACCATACGGGTCGAGTAAAGCAGCAGCATGATGGCTCCTGCCAGCTGCACCAGGAAACCTGAAACTTGCATTGAATATCCTACTCCCGAATCCGGGTTATTTTGTTTGTCGGCTAATATAAACGATGTTTGTTAGCACAGGTAGAAGAGTGTTGCATTAATCAAAACGATAGTTCTTATTGTAGTATCTGATTTTCTGATAGAAGTGGATTTTCTCTTGCGTTACGTCCAATTGCGCGCCTTTCACTATGTTGCCTGTCATGGTGGGTTTTCCCGTGCGGCAGAGGCCCTTCACCTGACCCAGCCCGCCATCTCCGATCAGGTCCGCAAGCTGGAAACGGAATATGATGTGCGCCTGTTCAACCGGCATCGCAAGCAGGTGACCGTGACCCCGGCGGGCCAGGAATTGCTGGAACTGACCAGACGCATGTTTGCCATCGAGACGCAGGCGCATGAATTGCTGTCTGAAACCCGCGCCTTGAAATCAGGCCATCTCCAGATCATGGCGGATTCAGCGCATCACATCCTGCATATTCTTGGTTCCTTTCGTGTCAGCTATCCCGATATCCACGTCTCAATTCAGGTCGGCAACAGCGAAGCCGTTATTGATGCATTGAATACCTATGATGCTGATATCGGCGTCTTGGGCGAGGTTCCGGAAGGTCGCGGCTTTGAGGTTGTGCACCTCAACTCCGCTCCGATCATCGCTTTTGCACCCAAAGACAGCATTTATGCGGCGAAACCCTCGATCAGCTTTCGCGAACTGACAAAAATGCCGTTGGTGATGCGGGAAAAAGGCTCGAAAACCCGGGCCAAGCTGGAAGAGTTCGCGCGCGCGCACAACATTGATCTGCCAATTCGCATCGAAGCGGAAGGCCGGGAGGCGGTTCGTGAGATTGTCGCCGCCGGTGCCGGTGTGGGGCTGGTTTCAGAAGCTGAATTTGGCGTCGATCAGCGGCTCTGCAAAATTGAAATTTCTGATGCAAACATCACCATGGACGAAGCCCTGATCTGTCTGAGCGAGCGCCTCGACAGCAAGCTGATCCGCACCTTCATGCCCTTTGCCAAAGCGGCGGCGATGGTTTGAGTGAGAGCCGCCGTCCAACGTTTTTATCTGATATTACGCAGACTCTGCGAGAAACGCCTGAACCTCGGCTGCATAGGGCATCGGTGCGACTGCGCCAAACCCCTGCGTCGACAGCGCCGCTGCAGCGTTCGCATAAGCGGCTGCAGTGAAGGGGTCGGACCCGGCAACAATCTGCGACAGGAATGCGCCATCAAACGTGTCCCCTGCACCGGTTGCGTCAACAGCGCTGACCTTATGGCCCGGAATGAGGTGGGCCTCGCTTTCGGTCCCCACCAATGTTCCTTTTGCTCCCAGGGTCAGAGCGACCACTTTAGCGCCCAGATCCAGATAGAACTGAACGATGGCTTCCGGGTCGGACAGTCCGGTCAGGATTTCTGCATCGTCCAATCCGGGCAATGCAATATCACATTGGCCAACGGCTGCATGAATGATGGCTCTGGCGCGTGACAGTGGCCACAATTTTGGACGCAAATTGGTATCATATGACACCAGACCACCCGCCTCCTTGACGATATCCATGGCGGCAAACACCGTATCGGCAGCGCTTTCGGAGATGCCCTGGCTGATGCCGGAGGCGTGCAGGATCTTGATGGATCGCAACGAGTCTTTCGGCAAATCATCCGGGGTCATCAGACTGCTGGCAGACCCGGCCCGGAAATAGCTGAAATCATGCCCTTCTTCGCCATGGGTGACGAAGTAGATGCCGGTGTGACCGTCTGAAACCTGTCGCACATTGGCCGTGCTGACCCCTTCTGAAACCCACAGTGCCATGAAGCTGTCACCAAAGGCATCCTTGCCGACATGTGTCAGACAGCCGGAGACCGCGCCCTGACGCGCTGCGGCGATGGCGCAATTGGAGGTGTCTCCCCCATGGCCGGGTAAATACATTCCGTCTGGCTGCTGATTGAACTCCAGCATGGGTTCGCCAAGGCACAAAATATCAGGTGTCATACAAATCTCGTCAAGGTAGGGTCGTGCGCGTTCCGCACTTGGTTCAAACCCTCATAAACCATTGCTGCGAAAAAATCGATGCACGAAGCGTCAGCTATCTTTTCTTGCCTGATATGGCGATGACGGCGACGATGATTGCGCCGGTGAAAATCAGGCGGTAGCCAGCGCTCAGGCCCAGTGTGTTGAGCATGGTGACGAGCAGGAACATGAACAGCGCGGCCCCCCACAGGCCGGGCAGATTGGCAAAGCCGCCTGCAACCGATGTGCCACCAATAACCACAACAGCAATGGACATCAGCAGATATTCTTCGCCCATATTGAGTGCCGCGCCGCCGGAAAATCCGGCCAGAAAGTAACCACAGATTGCGGCCAGCACAGCGCACAGAACGTAGGTCATAAAGCGGGTGCGCTCAACCGGAACACCGGCCAGATGGGCGGCTTTCGGGTTTTGTCCAATGGCCAGGATGGATCGGCCGAAATAGGTTCGGTGCAGCACGAAATGCATGATCACCGTCAGCACCAGCACAGCGATGGCCAACAGCGGCACAACGCCAATCTTGCCTGTGGCAAAGTCCGCCAGAGCTTCAGGTGGCTTGACCCGCAAACCGCGATTGTACCAGATGGCTGTCGACAGATAGAGAAAACTGGACGACAGGGTTGCGATGATCGGCGGAATGCGCAGCAAGATGATCAGCGCAAAATTGAGTGTCCCAATGGCAAGGCCGATTGCAACGACAATCAAAAAGCCCGGGATCAGCATGGCTTCCGAACCGTTCATGACTTTCATGGCGACGGTGCTGGCCAGCGTCATGCAGGCGGGGATCGACAGATCGACATTGCCCGGTCCAAGTGTGATGACCAGCATCTGACCAATGGCGACCAGCACAAAGAAGGTCCCGAAAGAGGCAGCAGCCGTCAGCACTTCGGTTCCGGCAGAGACCCCGGACAATGAGGCGATCACCAGCCAGATGGAAATCGTGCCGACCCAGGCCCAGATCCATGGTTTTTCAATCAGCCTCATGAGCGTTTATCCGATCTGTCGATCAGAACACGCAAAGCCAGAACGAGGATCAGAATTGCGCCCTGCGCACCGATCTGCCAATCCGGATTGAGCCGCAGAAAGGACAGGAAGGAGCCTGTCAGCAGCAATGTGACGGCTCCGATCACCGCCCCGATTGGCGACACGCGCCCACCGACAAACTGGCTGCCGCCGAGAATGGCCCCGGCAATGCTGAGCAGCGTATAGCGCTCGGCGATATTTGCATCAGCTGATGTGGTCAGCCCCACCAGCGCCATGCCGGACAGGACGCCGAAGAAGCCGGATAGGGCATACATGGTGACTTTTATTCTCAGCAGCGACCAACCGGCGCGCTCTACTGATAAAGGGTTGCCCCCGGCACCGCGCAGCACCACACCGGCGGCGGATTTCATCAGACCGAAATGTACAATGATTGCAATGACTACTGCTGCAATGATGGGAAACGGAATCAAGGCCGGTTTCAGGGTCATCAGCGCCCGGATCCACTCCGGAGCCTTGCCACCGGGCGTCGGCAGAATAAGCACAGCAACGCCGACCCAGACAAAGGACATACCCAGAGTCACCACAATGGAGGGTAGATTTCGCAGATGGATCAGTGCGCCCAGTGCCGCATAGGCCAGCACGCAGCCTGCCAGCGCCAGAACACCCAGGACGGGCGTGTCATACAGCCATGTCGCGGTGATGCAGGCTGTCAGGCTGACAAATGCGCCCAGTGACAAATCCAGATCATTGACGCACAGGATGAACATCTGGGCGATGGTGGCCAGCGCAATGGGAATGGCGAGATTGAGCAGCAGGTTCAGCCCGAAATAGCTCATGGTCCGGGGCTGCAGGTAAAAAATTGCCGCCAGAATGGCCGCCAGAGACAGGGCCGGCAGCAAGGTGCGCATGGTGTTGACGGTCAGAAATCTCGACATCACGCTGCCGTCGCCGGATCAAAAGACGCATTGAGAATGTTGGCCTCTGTCACCTTGTGGCTTGGCAGTTCAGCCACCGCCTCTCCATCGCGGAAGACATAGACATAATCGCAATGTTTCAACTCATCCATTTCCGTGGTGTACCAGACGAAACTGCGTCCGTTTTCCGCTTCCTGTTTCAAAATCGCATAGACATCCTGCTTGGTGCCGATATCGACACCACGCATCGGGTCATCCATCAGCACGATCTGTGCCGGTGAGCCAAGCGCGCGGGCAAACAACACCTTTTGCTGATTGCCACCAGACAGCGACAGAATGTTGTTGGACAGATCATCGGTGCGAATGCCGAGGCGCTCTTTCCATTCTTTGGAAATGCCAATTTCCTGCACCGGGTCAATGAGATAGCGATGCACCATGGTGCGCACCGATGCGATGGAGATATTCTTTTCAATTGACCAGCCGGGAAAGACGCCCGCTGCCTGCCTATCTCCGGCCACAAAGGCGGCTTCGCTGTCTATCTGAACCGCATTGGCCTTGCCGTTCGAAGCATCGAAAATATCGATCAGTTTCTCAGTTTGCCCCTGCCCTGCAATCCCGGCAAAGCCGACGATCTCGCCCTGAAACACATCCAGTTCGATTCCGTCCGTTGCCGGTATGTGAATTACCCGGTTGGTGTCAGAGCGCGCCTTCGCGGTTGTGGATTCTTCGGCGTCCTGCGCGAGCACCGATCCCATTTCGCGGACCAACCGGTCGCGGTCGAAATTCGCGGTGGCATCATCGGCCACCATGGTTCCGTCGCGCATGACGACAATCCGGTCAGACGTGCCCAAGACTTCGCGCAGCATGTGGGAAATCAGAATGACGCTGCCGCCCTGTGCGGTAAATTTTTTCACAAAAGCCAGCAATTGGTCTGCTGAAATCTTGTCGAGAGAGGATGTTGGCTCATCCAGTATGACCAAGCGCACCTGCTCATCCAGTGATGAAAAAGCGCGTGAGATCTCCACCATTTGCCGCCGGGCAATGGTCAGATCGCCGACAACATCATCACCCTTGATGCCGCTATCGGGAAAGATTTCATCCAGCCAGGTGGTGATCAGCTCCGATGCCTGATTGCGCCAGCCAAAGCCACGAATTTGCGGGTGGGTAATCCGGGCATTTTCGCCCACAGTCAGATTGGGACAGAGGGACAATTCCTGAAACACGCAGCGCAGACCGAACTGCTTGGCTTCAGCAACCCCATAGCGTGGCGTGGTGGCCTGCCCGGCAAAGCTTATGGTTCCACTATCCGGTGAGAGCACGCCGGAGAGGATATTCATCAAGGTGGATTTTCCGGCACCATTGTGCCCCACAAGACCGACACATTCGCCGGGCTGGACCACAAGATGCGCGTCCTTTAGCGCGTTCACGGCACCGAAAGATTTTCCGACGCCGTGAACGTCTACGACTGGGAGGTCGTGTTCCATTGATTAAACCCTGTCAATGAGACAGCTGTTACATAGCACCGGCGATAACGCCCTGAGCTTCTTCCTGACTGTATTCGACATTGGCAACACCACCGGCCTGGGTATTTTCCAGGCTTTCTTCCAGTGTGTCCTGTGAAATCGACAGGAATGGTACCGTCAGATCTTTTGGCACATCCTTGCCGTCCAGAATCTGCTGCGCAACCCAGAATGCAAGTGTCGAAACACCCGGAGCAATCGACACGGACATGGTTTCATAACCATTGGCGTCTTTCTGTTCTTTCCACCAAGTCAGTTCATCATGGCGGTTGCCCATGACGATAATTGGCATGTCACGGCCGGCTGCCTTGAAGGCCTGCGCTGCGCCGTAGCCGTCACCACCCTGGGTGACAACACCCTTGATGTCGGACAGGCTTGGCAGAATGCCCGCCACAGCTTTCTGGGACACATCCTGAGCCCAGTCACCATGAACAGAACCCTTGATGGAGAACTGTGAATTTTCAGCTACACCTTCATGGATGCCACCGGAAATCTCATCATCCACAAACACACCGGCAAGGCCTCTGATTTCCAGAAGATTGCCACCATCCGGCAGACGTCCGGCCAGATACTCAACCTGGGTTTTGCCCATCTGATGGAAGTCGACAGCAATGCGCCATGCACATGGCTCTGTTACGATGCCATCAAATGACACAACGATCACGCCTGCATCGCAGGCTTCCTTGACGGCACCATTCAGGCCCTCAGGAGAGGCTGCATTGATGACAATCGCATCATAGCCCTGGAGAATGAGGTTCTGAATTTGTGCGGCCTGTTCGGTGACCTGGTTTTCAGCTGTTGTGAACGCATCGGCTGCTGCAACAGCACCATCAGAGACAGCTGCCCCTGTTACTTTTTCCCAGCTGGTGAGCATGGCCTGGCGCCAGGAATTCCCGGCATAATTGTTGGACAGGGCTATACGTTTGTCAGCCGTATCTGCAAAAGCAGGCACTGCGACAGAGCTGAGAAGGCAGGCAAGAGCTGCACCGACGACAGTTACTTTGGTAAATTTCATATTTTCCTCCGTTAGCAAAAAAATCGAGCCGTTTTCGGCTTCTTGATCTTTGGCGATTCTCTGATCCACCACGTCCTTGCGTGGCCTTAACCCAGACCCGAGACACATTTTCCCTGTGGTCAAGCTGAGCTTACCGGATAGTAATACCGTCCGACAAGCCCTTCAGTCAGCGTGGTACGGGCGATTTCAACTTCGTATATGCACCGGCCAGCTTGCGGGTCTCCGCAAGGATGCAATAGACGCGGCATTCCAAGGTCCGCAGACTAAAGGCCAACCTTGTCGAGCCAGGCTTTATAGCGCTCTTCGTCAATGGCAAGCCCTTCCGCGTTCAGCAGTCCACGCGACATGGCAACAGCAACCGCTCTTGTGCGCGAATTGAAAGCGGGGCCGATTTCTTTTGTGATTGGTGTGGGATCAATGCCCATCTTGTCATACAGACTTTTCAGACGGCTCTGGACGCCGCGGGTGGAAATGGATCTGCGCGCAGCGATGGCCTTGTCTGTCATGCCCAGTGCGATGTCCCGCAGCACTTCAAACTCAGCATCGCTCAAACCTTCATGGATATTCTGACTGCGTTGCTGAACGCCGCGCACTTCGCGGTCGACAACGCATTGATCTTCCTGAAAGACACCCTGCACGGCCAGTTCCAGACGGTGTTCAGAAGCGGTTTTCAACAAATAACCATAGACAGCATCTGGCGGAACGATGCGTGAAATTCCGCGCACATAGGCTTCATCAGCATAGTTGGACCAGAACAGAATGCGCATTGTGGGATTTTGCAGCCAGATGTCGCTGGCGGCAGAAACACCACTTGCCTTCGGCATCTGCAAATCCATGACAACGCCGCCAATGGATTCGCGCTTCACACATTCCAACGCCTCTTCACCATCAACCGCTTCAAAAATCTTTTCACAATCCGGCAACGCCTTTGCCACGATTGTTCGCAGGAAAGAGCGGTGAAACGGATCATCTTCGGCAATGAGCAAGTTCATTAAAAGGCCTCAGTCAGAAGCTGTGGAACTGGATTGTCACCTAGTGAACCCGGCACGGTCAGACGGACCACTGTCAGCTCATTCAGGCGTTGGAAGGATATGCGTCCAGAGATCAAGGCAGCACGGACGCGCATATTGTCAATACCGCGTGTTGATTGCGCCCAGTTTTTTGGTGGTTCGATTCCATCATTGGATATCGCCACATCAATGCTGTCTCCATTGTTGGCGATCGTTACATTCAGATTGCGGCAACGGCCGTGACGCACCGCATTGTTGACCGCCTCCTGACAAACACGAAACACCGATGTGCGCAGCATTTCCGGTGCCCGGTCCAATGAACCGCCGGTGTCATCGGTCACCGAATAGGCTATTTTTGGCGCGATGCCCTCTACCGATTGCTCAAGCTGGGCTTCGATGGCCTGTTGCAGTCCAAACAGATCCAGAACACCGGGCTTGGCGTTCTCGATAATCCGGCGCAATTCTGCCATGCATTGTCCAATTGCGTCACCAACACCGGCAATTTCCACAGCGCTCACCCTGCTGCGCCGAGACAAGGTGGTGATCTGGCGATAGATGCGCGACAAATCCCCCAGGGTCTGGTCGTGCAACTCCATGCCCAGGCGCCTGCGCTGAAATTCCATGCCTTCCGTCAACCGCAAGGCACCTGATCGCAACGCCTCTTCGCGCCCACGCGCAGACCCTTCGGAGAGAGCAAGCATGCGCGCCCTCTCGCCCATGGACAGCGCATAGAAATAGGGTGAAATCAGATCTGCGATGTTCTTCGCCACAGCCAGATCATCCTTATCATAGGCGTTTTTCTGATGGCTTGAGATGTTCAAAGACCCGTGAATCTTGCCATGTACCAGCAATGGAGCATGAATTCTGGAATGCAGATCTGCTTCAAAAATCGGTGCCGAATAGTCGCCCGTCAGGTGGAAAACCGGATCTTCCCACGCATCTCCTGACAAGATGTACTCCAGATCACCCGCCAGCAAATCCCGGATCGGGCTTTCCCTGATGGGACGAAGTTCGTGGTCCTTGCCCCATGTGGTTGCCACGCCTACTTCCACAGAGACGTGGCAATCTGTATTGTCAGGAGAAATGATGGCCACATCCATGTGGTCATATGGCACCATGTTCTGGACTTCTCCGGCGATCTGATGGAGCACCGCTTTAAAATCCATCTGCCCAGCGACAGCTCGGGAAATAGACAGATAACGATCCAGAGTGTGGTCGATCCGTGATTGCATCTCTCAACTCCGATTTGCGATAGTGTAGCCCGATGCTCCACAATGTGGGAAGTCGCCGGTTGTGTTATCAGGTTCAGCTTTCCGCGCAGACAAGCACGGGTTTCCGCATGCATTGCGTACATTTGCGCATGACATGTCACCGCGCGCACCTTTTTTTACACCGCAAACGGCTTTATCAAAACAGGTTAAATTAATGGGAGGACACCATGTCAGATCACTTCGTCATTCATGATCCACGGTTTGAAAAACTGATCATCGCAGACGCGCCACTGAAAAAAATTCACAATGGGTTTCTATGGGCCGAAGGGCCGGTCTATTTCCCGCATGGTGATTATTATCTGTGGAGTGACATTCCCAATCATCGGGTGATGCAGTGGATGCAAGGCAGCACGGCGCGCCTTTATGACAACAACTCCAACTATTGCAACGGGCACACCCGCGATCTGCAAGGCCGTCTTGTGACCTGCGAGCACCTGACCCGGCGCGTTACCCGTACCGAGCATGATGGCAGCCTGACGGTGATTGCCGACAGCCATGACGGCAAGCGGCTGAACTCTCCCAATGATGTGGTGGTCAAATCCGATGGTTCGATCTGGTTTACGGATCCACCTTACGGGATCATCAGTGATCATGAGGGCAAGATTGCGCCGCAGGAACAGGACGGATGCTATGTGTTTCGGGTTGATCCGGACACTTTTGAAACGACCATCGTGGTCGATGATTTCGTCAAGCCGAACGGCCTGGCATTTTCGCCTGATGAAAGCGTTCTTTACATCGCCGATTCCGCGCGGTCACACGACCCGGACGGCCCACACCACATTCGCGCATTCGACTGCGATGGCCAGAAACTGAGCGGCGGCGATGTCTTGATCGACATCGAAAAAGGCGTGCCCGATGGCATGCGTATTGATGTGGAAGGCAATATCTGGACCAGCAGCGCCATTGGCGTAGAGTGTTTTGACCAAAAAGGCGTGGCACTGGGTTCAATTCTGGTGCCCGAAGTCGCAGCCAATCTGACCTTTGGCGGGCGCAGCGGCAGTCAGATGATGATCACCGCATCAACGTCAGTTTACGCGATTGATGTGGCCACGCGCGGCGTTTTGTAAACTGACTTTTTTTCCGTGGAGGTTGACGCTCACTTACCGATCAATGCGGCAAGCAAGCGTCAACGCCGTCTGGATTAGCCCAATACTGTTGTCACAGCCCGCAAGGTCGCGGCCACGACTGTGTCGGCTTCTTCGCGGGTCAGGCAAAACGGCGGAGCAAAGCCAAGGATGTCGCCTTGTGGCATCGCACGGGCGATCACCTGATCCTGTGCCAGCAATGCTGCCGAGACCTGTGGGCCGATCTTGTCTGCGGCATCAAAGAATTTGCGACCGTCTTTTTCTTTTACAAACTCAACGGCACAGAGCATTCCTTCGCCGCGCACATCGCCAACATTGGCATGGTCTGACAAAGCGTCCCGCATCGACTGATTAAAGTAGGCCCCAACGGATGCCGCGTTTTCAATCAGGTTCAGATCATCAAGCAGTTTGAGGTTTGCGACGCCGGCCGCAGCCCCGATCGGATGAGCGGAATAGGTCCAACCGTGGCCGATCGCGCCGTTCTCATCTGTGCCCTGCTCCAGCACTTTCCACACCTTGTTCGATATGACTGAGCCGGAAAGCGGTGCGTAGGCAGAGGTAAGACCTTTGGCAATGGTGATGATGTCAGCTTCAATACCGTAGTGGTCTGAACCGAACATGCTGCCCAGACGCCCGAACCCAGTCACAACTTCATCTGCAACAAGCAGGATATCATGCTTGCGCAAGACGGTCTGGATTGCGGCCCAATAGCCATGGGGTGGCGGTACAATCCCACCCGTTCCCAGCACAGGTTCGCCGATGAACGCTGCGATGGTGTCCGCGCCTTCACGTTCGATCATTGCTTCCAGTTCGGCCACACAATGCTCCACAAACTCAGCTTCGCTCTGATCCAGATTGTCGCGGCGGAAGTAATATGGCGCCTCGGTATGAAGCACCTGCGCCAGCGGCAGATCGAATTTATTGTGGAAAAGTTCCAGCCCGGTCAGTGACCCGGTCATAAGGCCCGAGCCATGGTAGCCGCGCCAGCGTGAGATGATCTTCTTCTTTTCGGGGCGGCCAAGGATGTTGTTGTAATACCAGATCAATTTGACGTTGGTCTCATTAGCGTCAGACCCGCCAAGCCCGAAATATACCTTGGACATGTTCGAAGGAGCTCGATCCAGGATCATCTTTGACAGCGTGATCGAGGCTTCGGTGCCATGGCCTACATAAGAGTGGTAATAGGCAAGTTCGCGCGCCTGATCAGCAATCGCTTCAGCAATCTCCTGGCGGCCATAACCGACATTCACACAGTAAAGACCAGAAAATGCATCAAGCATCTTGTTGCCGTCACGGTCTTCGATATGAACGCCAGATGCAGTTTTGATCACACGGGAGACTGTTTCGCCGCGCGCGTGTTGGGCAAGATGTGTGGACGGGTGAAAAAAGTTCTCACGGTCCCATTTTCCAAGCGTGTCATTTGTCAGCATTTGTTGTTCTCCTCATGCCCAATCGCGGCATACATATTTGATTTCAGTGAATTCTTCCATGCCCAGACGTGCGCCTTCGCGGCCCAGACCGGATTGTTTGGTGCCACCAAAGGGAATTGGTGCCCCCGTGACCTGAGTGCGGTTGACCGCAACCATGCCAAATTCCAATGCGCGACTGACCCGGTAGATGCACCTTGGGTCAGTGCTGTGCAAATAGGCGACAAGCCCGTATTCAGTATCGTTGGCCCGGGCCACGACCTCTTCCTCCGTGTCGAACGGCAAGAGAGCCGCGACAGGGCCGAAGGTTTCATCATGCAGGATCAATGCATCATCGGGCACATCAACCAATACGGCCGGCTCGTAGAATAGCGGCCCCAGCGCATGACGCTTGCCACCACAGGCCAGCTTTGCCCCTTTGCTCAGCGCATCAGAGACATGTTCTTCCTGCTTTTGCAGGGCCTTTTCATTCATCAACGGGCCGATATCGCAATCATCCATGCCGATACCGATGGTCAGCGCCCTGGTCGCCTCGGTGAACCTATCACAGAACTCCGCGTAGATAGAACGCTCGATGAAAATGCGATTGGCCCCAAGGCAATCCTGTCCGGTTGTTGCGAATTTGGCCTTGATCGTCTCAACCACGGCCTTTCTTAAATCGGCGTCTTTGAACACGATGACAGGTGCGTGACCACCCAGTTCCATCACCAGCTTTTTCACGGTATCTGCTGATTGCCGATAAAGCAGCTGTCCGATCCGGGTGGATCCGGTGAAGGACAAAGCGCGCACACGTGTATCTCTGGTCCAGGGTTCGACAATCGTTGCCGCCCTCCCCGTCACCACATTGAACACGCCCGCCGGTATTCCTGCCCGTTCAGCAAGCTCAGCCAAGGCAAGCGCTGAAAATGGCGTTTCACCGGATGGATGTGCAACAATGGTGCAACCAACGGCCATAGCCGCCGCTGCCTTGCGGGTCAGCATCGCGCAGGGAAAATTCCACGGTGTGATCAGCGCGGCCACGCCCACAGGCTCAAGCCAAACCTCAACTTCGGCGCCGTGCAGATGGCTGGTCACGCCTTCAATATTGGGGCGCTTGGCCTCTTCTGCATAGAATTCGATGAATGAGGCCGCATATCTGATTTCGCCACGCGCTTCCGACAGGGGCTTGCCCTGCTCCAACACCATGATGTGGGCAAGATCCTCCTTGTGCGCGATCAGCAGATCAAACCAGCGCCGCAGAATAACCGAACGCTCTTGTGGCAGCAGTCCTGACCATTTCGCAAAAGCTTGCTGTGCTGCGTCAACGGCGCACGTCGATTCTGCAGCAGACAGCGATGCCACTTCGCCCAGATACGCCCCGGTTGCAGGATCGGTCACGCTGATCGTTTCACCGGACTCCGCCGCGCACCATTTCCCGTTGATGTAGGAAAAGCTGCGCACAAGGGCTTTGTTGCTTATCTCGGCGCGGACTGAAAGAGCAGTTTTGATCACGGTCGATCATCCTTCTGTTTACTCGCCAAGCATGCATGTTTGGCGCAGAAGAAGTGACTGAATTGCACAGGGGTTACAGTGTAATTGACTGTGAAACAGGTGTTATTCGTTTGAAAATAGCGCCGCAAAGGGTGGCATCGCTGCGCTCTTGACCGGCTTGGTCACCACATAGGTAAAGTACTGTGACAACCCGATGCGTGATTCCAACATCGCATCAATCAGTCGCTGATAGGAATCGATGTCACGCGTCACGATCTGCAGCAGGTAATCATAGCCGCCGCCAAGCGCCCAGCAGCCGATGACCTCTTCGTGAGTCTGGATCGCCGCCTCAAACGTACGGAAACTGGCCGCTGTATGATCGGCGATCTGTGCCGCGACGAACACCGTGACATGAGAAGCCAGCTTTTTGAGATTGATCTGCGCACGATAGCCTTCGATCAACCCGGCCTTTTCCAGTTTTTTCAGACGATCCCAGCAAGGTGTCGGAGACAGCCCGATACGATCTGCCAACGCCGCCTTTGTGATCCGTCCCTCCTGGGACAAAACCCGTAAAATTTCCAAATCACGTTGATCAAGCAACACAACTGTCAGCCTTTCCGTCTAATCCATGATAACGCCGACAACTGCAACGCAGTCACCGGATTTGATCAATCCTGGAAAATGCAGGCTGATCAGCACACCGCTGCGTCTGGCCTTGTATTCGATAGGCGCAATGCCGGTGCGGTCCACAGGCCAGACACGGGCCACCACATCGCCTTTCTCAACCGGATCACCCAGATCGATGAGAGGTTCGTGCAATCCGTCTGTTTCGCTGAAGGTGAAGCAATCCCCATCTGGCATATCCAATTTCTCGGTGGGATCAATCTGCATTTCACCTTGCAAAATACCAAAATGGATCAAGACATTACGCAAACCTTTCTTGGCTATAGCATTGGTTTTTGCGGTGGATGATCCGCCACCGCCCAATTCGGTTGAGACCAGCACCTTACCCATTTCTTCGATCGCAGTGTCGTACATGCCCGCACTATCAATCTCCAACAGCTGAACCGAGTAAGGCGCGTTGAATGCGTCCATTGCGGCCATGCATGCCGCCTCATTGGCCTTGTTTTCCTGAATATGGGCAGCGGCAAACGGAACAAAATCGAGCGTCCGGCCGCCGGAATGAAAATCGACCGCGACATCGGCCAGTGGCACCAATATGCGCTGAAAATAGTCAGCTATCTTTTCGGTCGGTGTACCGTCCGGGCGCCCGGGAAAGGCGCGGTTCATGTTGCCTTTATCGATGGGCGACGTGCGCGTGCCTGCCCTGAAGGCGGGGTAGTTAAACGCAGGTACGATGATCACCCGACCGGAAATGTCGTCAGCGGAAAGCGTGACAGCCAGTTCCTGTAACGCAATCGGCCCCTCATATTCATCACCGTGATTTCCACCGGTCAAAAGCGCCGTAGGGCCATCGCCATTTTTGATCACTGTGATCGGAATCATGATCGAGCCCCAGGCGCTGTCATCCCGGCTGTAAGGCAGGCGCAGAAACCCGTGATGGACGCCGTCGGCATCCAGTGGAATCGTAGGAGAAATCGGGTTCTTCATAATGGCCTAGTCCTTCACAAACATTTTGCGCGGTACGTTCGACAGGCATTCCGGGCCGTTTGCACCAATGCGAATACTCTCGGTGATCTCGAAACCCCAATCCTGCATCCACAGGCCGGTCATGAAATGGAAGGTCATGTTCTCTTCCAGCACGGTCTTGTCACCTGGACGCAACGACATGGTGCGCTCGCCCCAGTCAGGCGGGTATGACAGACCTATCGGATAACCGGTGCGGTTATCTTTCACGATTCCATATTTCTGGAGGACGGCATAAAAGGCCAGCGCGATATCTTCACACGTGTTGCCAACACGCGCCTTTTCAAGCCCTGCGTCCATGCCCTCTAGCACGGCTTTTTCCGCATCAAGGAATGTTTGCGTGGGTTTGCCCAGAAACACCGTGCGCGACAACGGGCAGTGATAGCGATGCACCACGCCTGCAACCTCAAAAAACGTACCTTCGCCGCTTTTCATCGGCGCGTCATTCCAAGTCAGATGCGGAGCTGCTGCGTCCGGTCCTGACGGTAAAAGCGGTACAATCGCCGGATAGTCGCCACCAAAGCCGGCCACCTCGTCATAGCGCAGGGCAGCATCATAGATATCGGCCACCAGATCACATTTGCGCAGCCCCGGTTCGACCTTGTCGAAGATCCGTTGGTGCATTTTTTCAACGATTTTTCCAGCCTGACGCATATAGCCGAGTTCGGCCTCAGACTTCGCAGCACGCTGCCAGTTTACCAGCGCGGTGGCGTCAACAAATTCTGCGTTCGGCATATGCTTTTGCAATGCGGCAAAAGCGGCAGCGGTGAACCAGTAATTGTCCATCTCGACCCCGACACGCCCCTTGGACAAACCCCGGTCTGCAAGCTGCGCCGACAGATAATCCATCGGGTGGCGTTCGGTTGATTGCACATAGTGGTCGGGGTAGCCGATCATATTTTCAGGGGCCATGAAGCAGGTTCGCAATGCGCCATTTCCATCCTGTCCGCGTCCGAACCAAATCGGATCACCGCTCAGGGTGATAACCACGCATTGGTGGACGTAGAATGTCCACCCGTCATAGCCGGTCAGCCAGTTCATGTTGGACGGATCGGTGACAATCAGCGTGTCCAGATTGCGCTTGGCCATCTCGGCACGTGTTTTGCCAATTCGCTGCTGGTATTCGTCGCGTGAGAAGTAGAGCTTTGGGGCCACCATGATCTTGTTCCTTGGAAAATCAGCTGTGAATACTGGTACCGGCGCCCGCGCTGGCAGCGCGTTCTCCGGCCAATGTGGCTATCGCAGTATCCTGAACGCCGGTGCCGGTCAGGTCGACGATGGTGATGTCAGACGCCGATTGGCGGCCCGGTTTCTGGCCCGAGACAATCTCTCCCAGTTCGGGATAGCTTTCGGTGTCAGTGACGGTTCCCGCCGCAATCGCCGGACGCAGTTCGCCCTGTTTGATCGACTGTGAGAGGCGATCACACACAAACAATGTCGCCGCCGGAATGACACCTGGTGCGAGCTCTGTCTTGTAGTCGGCGTCTGCACCCATGGCCGTAATGTGCTGGCCCGGGCGCAGCATGTGCGCGCTGATCAATGGTGTGCCAGAGGGCGTGGTTGTGACAATGATATCCGCAGTCGCCATCACTTCTGCGATGTTGCCTGTCATTACCTCAATCCCAAGATGCGCTGCACACTCACGGGCACATTTTTCCGCTTTTTCAGCATCGCGCCCCCAGATGATCGCGCGTTCAATGCCGCGCACCAGAGTCAGCGCTTCCAGCTGTAGCCGCGCCTGCGTGCCGCTGCCCAATATGCCGGCAATCTTGCTGTCCTCGCGTGACAGATGTTTGGCAGCGACCGCGCCCGCTGCCGCTGTGCGCACGTCAGTCAGATAGCCATTATCCAGCAGCACCGATTTGACAATGCCGGTCTGGGCATCAAACAGCACCATCAGCCCGTTCAGGCTGGGCAGGCCCAATTTGGGGTTGTCAAAAAACCCCGGACTCATTTTGATGGCAAAACTGTCGATGCCGGGCACATAGGCGGTTTTCACATCAACCTCTCCATTGTACTCTGGCACATGAAAACTCAAGATTGGTGGCATCACCACATCCCTGGTGGCCAGCAGATAAAACGCGCGTTCAATGCACTCGACGGCATCCCTGTCCAGTGAGATAGCGCGGCGCAGATCAGCCTCGGTCAGAATCTTGATATCAGGCATCGGTTTCTCCAGCGCTCTGGCTCTCGGCCGCGACATCCACATCCTCGCCATCGATCAGACGTTTGTGCAGTGCCATGTCGATATTCTGACCGCTGATCAAGGACACACAAATTCCCGGATCGGTGATCTTGCCTGCAAGCAAAGCCGCAATGCCGACACTGCCAGACCCTTCGATGATCTGCCGTTCCTGCCAATAGGAATGTCGGATCGCTGCGGCAATTTCGGCTTCGGAAACCAGCAAAACCTCGTCCACCAGATCCCGCGTCATGGCAAAGGTGTAGGCATTTTCCAGCCCGATTCCACCGCCAAGAGAATCCGCCAATGTTGGCTTTTCTTCCACCAATATTGGCTTCCCAACCTGCAGACATTCATACATGGCAGCCCCCTGCTCCATGGAGATGCCAATAACCCGGATGGATGGATTGACCGCTTTCATGACCATCGCCACGCCCGAAATCAGGCCCCCCCCCGACAGCGGCACAAGAACGGTTTGCAGATCCGGCGCCTGCTCCAGCATTTCCAGCGCCAAGGTGCTTTGCCCGGCGATGATATCCTTGTGATCAAAGGGAGGTAGCATGGTCATGCCGTTTGCCACGAGCCTGTCTACTTCATGCTGTGCTTCATCCTGACTGCGCCCGATGATGCACACTTCGGCACCATGGGATTTGATGCCATCCACCTTGTTTTGCGGCACGAGTTCGGACATGCAGATGATACAACGCACACCTGCCTGTGCAGCCGCATAGGCCAGTCCGCGTCCGTGATTGCCGGTCGAGACCGCCACGATTCCGGCCTCTCGTTGCGTCTGTGTCAGCGACAAAACCGCATTGGTGGCGCCGCGCAATTTGAAGCTGCCAGTAATTTGCAAATGTTCCAGCTTCAACGAAATATTTGCCGAACTGAGCGCGCTTAGCGATGGAGATGCGACCAGTGGCGTTTGCCTGATACCGCCCGCAATCCTCTTTCGAGCGGTAAAACTGTCCTGCAATGTGATGTGTGGCGCCATTATCTGTAAATCCGGTCCGGTATCATTGCTGAAACAGACGACCATATCCGGCCACGACTTTTCTAGACCCGATCTCACGGAGACAGCGCCAGATCATTGCCTGATTGGAGGACACAACCGGTTTTCCAGTCCGCGCCTCTATCCGGTCGATACAGACGGCAGCCCGCAAACCGGTACAGGACAAAAACAGCGCATCAGCCTCCGGATCCATCGCTGCGCAGGCTGCCTCGACAATCGTGTCCTCAGAGATGCGTGCAATTTCCCGGTCGTCATCGACCCCCAGACAATTGGCGTTGATGATTTTCGGGCCGTGAGCCGAGAAGAACGCAACCATTTCATTTGTGATGTTCGCGGAATAGGGAGTGAGAACGCTGATCTTTCGCGCCCCAAGTGCTTTGAATGCATCAAGCGCTGCCGAACTGGGCGTGACAAATGGTGTATCCGGTTTCCCCGCGTTGAGGAATTTACCCACCGCGTCGTTCCCCAAAACCACCGACGCTGCCGTACAGCTATAGGCGATGACATCCACCTCTTCGCCCGGCAATATCTGGGCTGCAGCTTCGGTCAGCCGTGGACCGGTCGCAAGCAGATTTTTCCGCGTACCCGGGTTTTGATAGTCGATGCGGTTTACGTAAATCCCGACCTCATCAGGGTCGCACAGTCTGGCAAAATCGCGTTCGGTTGTGTGATCTGTTGCCAGCACGACAAGTGCGATGCGCTTTTTAACCGGGCGCGCATCCATCTGAACAGGAACCGGGGAAACCATTGAAAACATGTCGAACCCCATATGCTTTGCTACACAACCAAGACCGGACGGTCAGAAAGACCGGTGACTTTGTGCGACACGCTCCCCAACAGATAATTCTCCAGTGATCCAAGCCCACGACTTCCGATCACGATCAGATCATTGTCATGCTCCTGCGCAAAGCTGACAATCATGCGCGCCGTCGGACCAGATTTGACAAATGCCCTGACATTGGGACACCCGGCCTCAGTTGCAATGGCTTTGCCGTGTTCTGCGACCAGTTTTGCGTGGCCGCGCATGATGTCATCCAAATTGCCGGGCTCGTCCGCCCGAACCATTGAGATGGATGCCTCCAGCATTGAGTGATGGCGATAGACTGTCAGCAGAGTCAGCTTACAATCGTCAAGCGCCCGGCATAATTCAGCAGCTTTGCGCAGGGCCGTTTCCGCCCCCTTTGACCCGTCAAACGGTACAAGGATAGATTTAAACACAGAACACTCCTTGCTATTTTGCGAATGCCAGATCGCGCAGGAACAGCGCAATCTGAGGGAAGAAGATCAGAGCGACGGCGACACCGAGCAGCATGATGATGAAAGGCGGCGTACCCCGTACAACGTCGATATAGGGCCGTTTGAAGACGGCCATTGCCGTGAAGATATCGCACCCGAATGGCGGGGTCGCAGAGCCAATTGCAACCTGCAAGGTGATGATCGTTCCGACCAGTACCGGGTCGAGACCAACCGATTTAACCACCGGCGCAAAGATCGGCACCAGAATCAGGATCACAACAATCGGATCGACAAACATGCAACCGATGAAGAATGCGACCGAGATGACAAACAGCACGCCAATCGCGTCCATCTCAGAAATGCCAACGGCTGCGAGGATCTCTTGTGGAACCTGTGCAAATGAGATCACCCAGGAAAACGCAGCGCCCGCACCCACCAGAATGAACACCACCGCCGTAATCAGACCTGTCGATTTGGCGGTCTGGTAAACATCGTTCAGTGACATTGAGCGGAACACGATCACTTCAAGGATCAACGCATAGAAAACACAGGCCGCAGCGGCCTCCGTCGGGCTGAAAATCCCGCCATAGATGCCACCCACAATGATGACCGGAAAACCCATTGGCCACAGCGCCTGGCGCAGCGTGCGCGCACGCTCCATCCAAGTGGCTTTCGGCTCGGTTGGGACATTGTTGCGCACTGCGTAAATGTAACTGTAGATCGAAAACAGGACGAGGATGAGCAGACCTGGCCCAATTCCCGCAATGAACAATTCGGCAATCGAGGTGTTGGACACCACGCCGTAAATGATCATGCCGATCGAGGGCGGGATCAGAAAGGCTATATCGCTGGCATTCACGATCAGCGCCAGAACGAAGCTGTCCTTGTAACCCGCCTTCAGCATGCGCGGACGCAAGGGGGAGCCGATAGCAACCACAGTCGCCTGGGTCGAGCCGGAAACAGCACCGAACAAGGTGCAGGCTGACGCGGTCGAGATTGCCAACCCACCACGGATATGCCCCATAAAGGCCATCACAACATCAATCAGACGCCCGGCAGACTGCCCGCGTGTCATGATGTCTGCTGCGAAGATGAACATTGGGACTGCAATCAGCGAGGCAGGCCGGATTCCGGCGAGCATTTGCTGCACCATGGTTTCCATTTGTCCAAACCCGTTGAACATCATCAGAAACCCGATGAAGGCACCAATGATCAGCGGGATCATCATCGGGAAACCCAACAACAACAACACGATCATTACACTGAAAATCGTTACGGCCATCTGGAATTTTCCTCAGATTTCGATTTCATCTTCGTCGTATCCCTCAAGCACATGGGTTGAGAGATAGATGTCTTTTGACGTCATGTTCTTGATGGCTGTCAGCAGGTACTGCGTACCCGTCATGAAAAAGCCGACAGGTGCCCAGACAAGAATGATCCAGACCGGGATTTGCAGTGATGGAAGTATCCGGCCGCGAGACGCCTGTGTACCTATGTATTTCGCTGCGTAATAGCACAGCAGATACATGGCCAGCGCTGTCACCAGTGAAATGATCACCATCAGAATTTTACGCATATGCGGAGGCAGCGCGTCATAGATGGCTGACATCCTGATGTGGCGGCCATGTCTGGCTGCATAGCTGATACCGGCGAATGTGATCAGAATGATCAGAATCCGGTTCAGCTCTTCAGAAAAAAAGATCGAATTGCCGAGCAGGAAGCGCCCGATCACATTGGCGATTGTATTGGTCGCCATAAGCAGCACACCGGCTGCGAGCAAGAAGGATTCTATGCGGCTGATCGCCGTGTCGATAACGCCTAGAAACCCTGGCAAACTGGATTCGTGCATTGCGTGTTCTGGCTGATCGCTCATCATGCTCCCCCGATTGCATGTCTGCCACTGAGCGGAACTGATCCGCTCAGTGGTGTCTTGTTGATGAAGCGTCTAGTTGGCAGTTGCGACCAGATCGGCTTTCAGCTGCTTCAGAATTGCTGCACCACTGTCACCAGTCATTTCAATGAAGGCGGCTTCAACTTGTGCTGCGGCCTCTTTGAAGCAAGAGCGTTCGTCTTCGGAAAGGATAGTGATAACCATTTCCGGCTTGGCTGCCACGATTTTGGCCAACTCGGTTTCGGCAGCTTGCTGCTGATAGACAACAGTGTGATTGTAAGCAGCGGTGGCTGCGTCCTGTACTATCTGTTGATCTTCAGCACTCAGACCATCATAGAAATCCTTGTTGGCCATGACAGCTGTGGTGAAGTTGTTGTGGCCTGCATAAGTGATGTAGTCGGTCACTTCATAGATTTTCGTGGAATACAGGAAGAAGGTCGGGTTTTCCTGACCCTGAATGATGTTGGTCTGCAGACCGCCATAGACTTCACCCCATGGCAGAGGCGTCGGCGTTGCGCCAAAAGCCTTGTAACTTTCGACCAGCAATGGATTGGTCATGACGCGGAATTTGACTTCGTTCAGATCCGAACAGGTCTTGACCGGCGTTTTTGTCGTCATCGCGACTTCGCCTTCCGGGAACATGTTCAGCAACTCAAGGCCCTGATCGGCATAAAGAGGCTTGAACATGCCGTTGATCGCTTCACTTTCGCGGTAGAAACGCGCCAGATGTTCCTGATCGGTTGGCAACAGATAAGGCACGAAGAAAACCTGGGCTTCAGGGATCAGCGAACCTGTAAAACCTGGCGACTGATCAACAAATTGCAAGATACCGTCCTGTGTCTGTTCCATGATGTCAGCCGATTCACCGAGTGTTCCATACGGAAACAATTGAATTTCGTGATCGGAATTGGCTTCGATTTCTTCTTTGAATTTCTGTGCGTAAACGCCTTGTACGTCTGTCAGTGCCTCTTCAAAGGCATAACGCCACGTATCGGCATAAGCAGCATCTGTTGCGGTGAAAGCCAAGCTCGCAATTGCGCAGGCCTTCAGCATATTTTTTGTGGATTGATTCATTGTATACCTCCCAAGTCTCAGTGACATATGAATTTCGCTGGGGAAGGCTGAGGTAAGTTGTACTGCATGTCAATTATTTTATTGTAGCGTGACAATGTCAGAACGCAAGTTGCGGCAACGCTTCATAGGGGCGATTCAGAATGCCGGCTAACAAGTCCATGCCCTGTTTGAATTGCGCCAGATCCTGAATGCTGCCCAAGGAAACACGGACCGCATTTGGCGATGGCTTCTTTGACGTCAGGAAGGGCGTATCCGGTGCGACTGCAATTTTCAACTCACGCGCATGAGCGACAAAACTGCCGGTGGTCCACCCCTTTGGGAGCGTCAGCCAGATGTGAAGCCCAGAAGGACTCCCGGTCCATTGCACGTTTTGCAATGCCTTGCTGGCAATGTCATATCGGCGTCCAAGCTCGGCCTGCTGCCACATGGCCAGTTCCAGCGCGGTGCCATCCAACACCCAGCGGGTGGCCAGTTCACACATCAGCGGCGTTGCCATCCAACCAAAGACAACAATTCGTCCGGTCAGGGCCGGAAGCAGATGATCAGGTGCCACCAGATACCCTGCGCGCATTCCCGGCAATGTGCATTTTGAAAATGACGTCAGATAGATCGAACGCTCGGGAGCAAGTGACGTAACAGTGGCCGGGCGATTTGCAACAACTGGACCAAAGACGTCGTTTTCAATAATGTATAAATCATATTTCCGCGCCACCTCAACAAGGGCACGACGTCGGTCTTCGGGCATCATCAGTGCCGTCGGGCTGGCCAGAGACGGCAGTAAACACAGTACTTTAGCCTCTTTCTCACGGCAGTGGCTCTCAAGAGCATCCGGGCATATGCCAAATTCATCCGTCCGCAAGCCGACCAGATTCAGGCCAAGATATGAACACCCGGCAATGACCAGATGGTGGGTAATATCATCCGACAGGACTGTATCACCAGGGCGGGTCAACCCCGATAGCGCCGCTGACATGCCATGGCAGACCCCATTGGTCATGATAATGTGTTCGGGTGTCGTCTCCACTCCGCAAGCAGACAGCCAGTTGACCCCCGCGATCCGATGCTGTTCGTGCCCGATATTGGGGCGGCATGACAAATACATCGACGGATCCACGTCATTTGGAAGCGCTGTCAGAGCCTGTTTGAACCGGTCGACGTGCAGTTTGCTGAACACCGGGCGAGATATGGCCAGATCAAACCCGTCGCGCCGTTCCGACTTGAGTTTGAAAGGCAGATTATTGGTCAGGTTCGGATCGAGCACATAACTGCCTCGCCCAACATGCCCGTCAATCAGGTTTTGCCGCCGCAGCGTGTCATAGGCCTTGCTGACCGTATGGACACTCAACCCAAGCCGCTCGGCCATTTTGCGATGCGTCGGCAATTGCTCGCCATGTCGCAGCTCGCCCTCAGAGATCGCGTTTGCAATTGCCGAAGCGAGACCAGCGTGCAGCGGATGCTGCAATGTCTTGGGATCAGGATGCCATATTGTCATGCGACAATTCTAGGTCGTTTTGGTTGGCGACACAATACCTCATGATTTTTTGCATCGCATCTGAGGCCCGTTTAGAAAGATTTTGTTATCCAGAGCGCAAAACAGTTCAGGACTTTCGGATTTGTAATTGGTCAGGTTGATAGAAACGAGTTAGAAGAGTTTTTTTTGCAAACACGTTACTTGAGGGAATTTTCTATGCTTCGTAAAACTCTGATTACATCCGGATGTGCACTATTCATGGCGGTTGCACCATTGACCCAACCTGCCAGTGCTAACCAAGCCGGTGACGACGCCCTTGCGGCGGGTGTCGCAGGCGTTGCTTTGGGTGTTCTGGGCGCTGCGATTGCCAAACATCACCACCACCATGGCAGAGATAAATACAGGCCTCATCCGCAAGTTTCCAATGAAGAAAATGAAATCGGGCAATGCATGCACCGCGCCCATCGCGCACTGAGCAATCGCGGGTTCTCCGCTGTGGATTTTGATCACGTGGTGAACTACCGCCCGTCAGGCTATCAAGACAGCATCACTCTGCGGGTCGATGCTGGCGGGCGTCACTCGCACCACCACACCAAACAGAAAAATGTGACTTGCGTTTTCTCGGACGGTGAAATCGTGGATTTTAACATCCAAAACCACTAACGCTTTCTGAGTATCCCCGCCGCAGTGGCGGGGATACTCATCCACCACTGATCGGGTTGCATACCTCTTACGGTTTCACCGAGTGTGCCGCAAACCGAGCTCCTCTCTCGTTTGTACGGGAGCGTTTGACCTGGACGAAGTTTCCGTGAAGTCAGGTTAGCATCCTGAAAAAACCATCTACGACTCTAAAGAACCGGGCCGATTGTGGCGATTACGTTGTTCCATATCCTTTTATGGCGGGGCCATCTCAGCACCTGTTCAAGACCAACTGCGTGGGATTGCGATACATAACTTTCTTGGCGGACGCAAACGGCCTTTGTTGTTGCGACGTCTTGCAAAAGGATGTTGTTTTCGTAGTTCAAATCAAAACTGCGCAGATCGAGATTGGTGGACCCTATGAGGGTGATTTTCTCGTCAATGGTCAGGGTTTTGGCATGAAGAAGACCACCCACAAATTCGTGTATTTCACACCCTGCAGTCAGAAGTTTGCGGTAATAACTGCGGCTTGCCGCAGCCACAACCCAACTGTCATTGAGTTTTGGGAAGATCAGCGTGACCTGCACACCGCGATGCGCAGCAGAACAAAGCGCCTCCAGGACAGTCGCATCGGGTACGAAATACGGCGTTGTGAGGGTCAGTTTGTGCTGAGCGCAGGCGATGAGATTTGAAAATAGCTGCGGGGTTGCGCCGCGGCGCTCCGTTGGCCCATCACCCATAACCTGAGCGGGAAACCCGCCGCTGACCGGATTTGCCTGCAGCTCAAATGCGTCGAGTGGCTCATCACTCGCCTGCATCCAGTCACTGATGAATAACAGTTCATTCTGCGCAACGATGGGTCCTTCGAACCGCAACATGATATCGACCCACGGTGCATATTTTGCTTTCACAAGAAATTCCGGATCGGCCGAGTTTCGGCTGCCGCAATAGGTAATCCTGCCATCGATGACTGCGATCTTGCGATGGTTGCGCAGATCAATTCGACTGGTCAGGACTGTTCGGAGCAGATTATTAAGAGGCAGGGCAACAGCGAGTTTAACGCCAGCATCCTGCATTTGTTTCCAAAGTCCCGATTTGATAAGAGCACGAGATCCCAGTCCATCAGCCATAGCGCGGCATACAACACCTCGCTTGGCGGCACGCATCAGCGCCTCGGCGATTGCCGTGCCCGTATGATCCTTGTTCCAGATGTAATACAGCACGTGAACATAAGCGGTCGCGGCATCAATATCTTCAACAAGATGCTTATTCGTACTGGCCCCATCCGCCATCAGGGTTGCAGCATTGCCATCAACAGGATGAAACCCATTGATCGAACCTGTATATCGGAATGCCGATCGATAGAGCGGATCAATCAATTTGTCGGTGTTTTCGGTTTCTCCCATATACACCCCCGCTTTTGCGCGGATTTCATCAAAGACTCTCTGGTGCCGTTTGTTAGCGCGGTGTCCCAAATCGATTTCGCCAAACAAGAAATATACGACGCTACCGACATAGGGCAGAACATTCAGCACAACGAACCATGCCAGTCGCGCAGGCGGCGACAGGTCATCACGCAACAGAATACGTACGGTAAAACCAATGATGATAAGGAGATGAAAAACCAGAATGGTTGTCATTGAGCATTCTCCAGAAACTCAATATCGATAACAATTGGCAAGTGATCAGAGGCACGCTCTGCCAGATTGGAGGTATGCACAAATGACGAAACTGCATGCAACGGCCCCGTCAGGACAAACCAGTCAAGTGTTGTTGTCGGATGGGCGGCATGGAAACTTGGCCCGGGTGAAATGACTTGTGACGCCTGATCGAACACAAGTCTGGAATTGTTCCACTCGTTGAAATCCCCTGCCAAAATTACGGGATGATCACGTTTATCAACCAATTGTCGCAATGCTTCGATTTGCTTCCTGCGCATGCTTGGCGTCAGACCCAAATGCACGCCCACGACCTCGACCACCGGATCAGAAAGGAGCATGGAAACGACCCCGCGCGGCTCAACTGTCGGAATTTCAATACGCGTTGACGACCAACTCACAAAACTGCTGCGCACCAGGATCGCATTACCGTGCCAGCCATGGCTCTGAGGCCGCACGGAAACGTCGACCAGTTCATACCCAAGCTCTCGCTCAAGGCGGTCGAGTGGCAGAACACCCGCCCGGGAACCCGCGCGCTTATCCGCCTCTTGCAACACCACGATGTCAGCATCGATTTCTGCCAGGACATCGACAATCCGACCCGGGTCGCGTCGCCAGTCCAGACCGACGGCCTTGCGGATATTATAGCTTGCAACGCGCACCCCTCAGCCTTTTACAACATCGTCGTAAGCGTCGAGCCGCAGATAGGCTGCTTCTCGAAACAATTTGATTGTTGGGCGCAGGCCAAAGAAAATCGAGCCAATCAAAAACAACCATGTACCGAAATAAGTCGTTTGCGCGCTGAAAAAGAGAACACTCCCCACGACAAAGAGCGCTGCCGCGGAAAAATCGACTATGGTGTAAGCCAACTCGCAATAGGCATAGATTTTCTTGTGCCCCGCGCTTCTCGTGTGATTGTCCGGATTGAATAATTTCATATCGGCGACCCCTTGTTTCAGCCTTCAGGCCAAGCCCGGCAAAACAGCTTTTGCCCCCGCTACAATCATCTCTATCGCAATCGCCAACAGAATCATGCCCATCAGTCGTGTCATAATCACACGCATCGTTTCGCTCAAGACCTTGCCAAAAAAGGCCGCAAAGAAGAGCACAACGAACAACATTGCCAGAATGGCGCCAACAACGCCGCCGATGGCGATCAATCCTTCAAGCCCGGAGGCATGTCCAGCGTAAATAATCAGTGTTGCGATGGTTCCGGGGCCGACGATCATGGGAAAAGTAATAGGATAGAACGCAAGGCCAGACAGGTCCTGCATTTGGTCCTGCTCTTTTTCAGTACCTTGGTGCGACGTAATGCTGTTGCCGTTCAACATCGACCAGGCGATATGTGCCAGAACCATACCACCAGCGATGCGAAACAGATCGACCGAAATGCCGAAAAAATCGATAATCTTTTGTCCTGCGAACAGGATCACGGCGCACATGATGGCGGAGAAAATTGTAATTTTCACAGCCAGTGTGCGCTGTTGAGCCACGGTAAAACCAGCCGTGAGCGCCAGAAACATTGGCAAATTCACAAATGGGTTCATGATGGCAAAAAATGCCCCGAAGGCTTTCGTCAAATCAGCGTAATCCATGTCGGTTCCTTGACCCGTTGCTTGCTTCGACCCTAGTTGACGTTTAACGTCGGCGTAAAGGCTGCCCTGCCGGACCTTTGCATAATATGCAGAGCGCTTCCTTCCCTCGCATGCATTGCCTTTCATATATCTGAATCAAATTGGCGTAACAGTTCGCAAGCGTCGTGCTTCAACGATGGCTCACACATTTGGGAACCTCGTATTCTGGTGATTTTTCAGAGGAACAGAACCCATTACCCCTGTTTTGAAAAATTAATGAAACCTCCATATTGTGATAGTCACAGGAATGATAGGTTCCCGATAATTCTTCAAACTCCGCTGATTCACACCAAGGATAATTCCAATGACATCTAAGCAGAACAAAACACATTGGATCTTGCGTATTATCGGCATCGTTTTCCTGATAGCGGGCCTCTATCTGCTTGTTGGCGGGGCCTATTTGATATCTCTGGACGGCTCCTGGTATTATTCAATCGCGGGTCTCGGAATCCTGGTGAGTGGTATTCTGGTCTTTTTCGGCAGAATTCTGGGTGCAACCATTTATCTTGCCGTCTTCATCTTCACAATATTCTGGGCTTACTACGACACCGGCTTGAACTTCTGGGGATGGGTGCCAAGGATAGCTGCGCCGCTGGTTATTGCCATTGCAGTCCTCCTGACGGTACCGCTTTACCGCAATCCGGTGGTCACGCCGCTGCGATCACGCCTGTCGGTTATCAGTGGCCTTGCGCTCCTCATTGTCTTCGGCGTGTTTTTTGCGCAGATGTTTGAACCGCATGGCATTATTCGAAATGACATTGCGATAACGCCAGGCAAAGAAACCACAACCACTGCAGATATGGGTGGCGATTGGCGTGAATGGGGCAGAACAGGTGAAGGCGTACGCTATTCTCCGCTTGAGCAAATCAACAAGGGCAATGTGAACGACCTTGAAATGATCTGGACGGCTCATCATGGACAAATTCCCGACACCAATCTGGCGAACGAAGATCAGAATACACCGCTTTATGCAGATGGCACGCTGTATCACTGTGCCTACAACAATGTCGTCACGGCTTTTGACGGGACGACAGGTGAGAAAAAATGGGTTTTCAATCCCCATGCCTCTGCACCTTTGTGGTTGCGCTGTCGCTCTATTGCATATGTCGATCCGGCCACCATCAAAGGCGCGGCTGTTGACGCAAGTGCTCCAGACACCTCCCCTGCCGTAACGACACAGACCGATGGTTCCAATACCACAGCGCTTGATGCCAATCTGGCTGCCAATGTTGGTGACAAGGTTGCAGAACAGGCGATCGAAGCAGGCAACCTTGACAATGGCGACGAGGAAACCGCCGACGCGAATGCCAGCACCATAAATGCGGCAGAGACTGACGATAATGAAACTGCAGATGCGAGCAAGGACTGCGGTCCGCGAATTGTTGTCGCGACCGTTGATGGCCGCCTGATGAGCATTCGTGCCAGCGACGGCAAACTCTGCACCAGTTTTGGTATTGATGGCGTTGTCGATCTGCATACGGGTATGGGCAGCTATTTTGCCGGAGAATACATGCCAACGACCGGTGCTATCCTGGCAGGCGACAAGATTGTTATTGGCGGCTGGGTCATGGATAATCGCGCGATCGGCGAAGCCCCTGGCGTGGTGCGGGCCTATAATGCAATCACGGGTGATTTGGACTGGGCCTGGGATTCTGGAAACCCTGAGATCGACAGATATCCACCAGAAGGCAAGGCCTACACTCGCGGAACGCCAAATGTCTGGGCGCCGATGTCCTATGATCTCGACCTGAATATGATTTATCTGCCGACAGGCAACGCAACGCCGGATTTCTGGGGGGGCGCACGTAGCGACAGCGATAACAAATATTCCTCGTCGGTTGTTGCGCTCAATCTCGATACTGGCAAAGTTGTCTGGAACTTCCAGACAACGCACCATGATCTGTGGGATTATGACGTACCAGCGCAACCGGCACTGGTGGATTTTCCAAAAGGCGACGGGACCACTGTTCCTGCAGTTGTCCAGCTAACCAAGCGCGGAGAGATCTTTGTGCTTGATCGACGTGATGGAACACCGCTGACCGAAGTAACAGAGAAAGCTGTTCCACAGGGAAATGCCCGAGGCGAGTATTATTCACCGACGCAGCCTTTTTCGACCGGCATGCCATCGATTGGATCAGACGATTCCATTCTTGACGAAAACAAGACTTGGGGCATGACGCCATTTGATCATCTTTACTGCCGTATCCGTACGCTGAAGACCCGTTGGGATGGCCCGATGACTCCACCCACAACCGATGTCTATTTTGAATTCCCCGGCAATGGCGGTGGCTTCAACTGGGGCAGCGCATCATTCGACCAAGCGCGAAACCTGTTGGTTGTGAACAATATGATCTGGCCGAACCGGACGCACCTGATCGAAACGGACACAACCGGCGGCCAGGATTTGAGCGGCGGAAGTGAGGGTGGCCCAATGGCGGGAACACCGTATCAGGTCTTCATCAGCTACAATGTGCTGGACTATCTTGCGACACCTTGTTTCGAGCCTCCCTATGGTACGGTAACAGCCATTGATCTAGCGACGCAAAAGATCAAATGGCAAGTCCCCATGGGAACGACTGAAGACACAGGCCCCCTGGGCATGAAGACCTATTTGCCGATCAATACCGGCATGCCCACTCTGGGCGGCTTGTTGACCACCAAGCCGGGGATCAGTTTCTTCGCTGGTACACAGGACTTCTATTTACGCGCGATCGACACCGAGACCGGCGATATTCTATGGAAAAGCCGCCTGCCTGTCGGCAGCCAATCTGTTCCTGTCACCTATACTGACGAAAAGGGTCGGCAATTGATCGTTGTACAGGCCGCCGGTGCCCGTCACAGCTCTGCACGCGGCGACTATCTGATCGCCTATGCACTCAAGAGCAAATAGAGAAATAAAGTAAGGGGCCTTGTTGAGCCCCTTACTTCGTTGGTGCGCTGGCCGGCTTTCAGTTTGGACCCGATGAAACCATTCTCGTGGCCAGTTTGTGCTTCCACTCACCGCGTCAAAATTTCCCATATAGATTTTGCAATAAAAGCCCAAGGGCAGAGCTTGGAATGGTCAATAGCGCAATGCCGATATGGGCCTTGCCCTACATCATCCGCATGCCAAGGTTGCCAACAATCCAGATCGTGCCACCAGCCATGATGACGAGCAGGAGGATCGAAAACAGAATTAACTGCAAGTCTTCGCGCTTCTGGCGGTGCAGGTCGATATGCAAAAAGAAGCGCAGTTGCACGACAAATTGTGCAAGGGCACAGCCCCCCAGAACGATGAGGGTCGCAACTGCGCCAAAGCCACCCCATACAACAAAGGCAAATGGCACCAGTGTCAGAAAAAGCGCCAACGCAAACCCTGTAAGATAGCCGCGCACTTCATGTTGATAATTCATCTCACTCATGACGCCAGCCCTCCCAGATAAACGATTGTGAAAACCCCGATCCAAATCAGGTCAAGAAAATGCCAGAACAGGCCCAGACGCACAATCCGTGTCTTGACCAGCGAGATCATTCCGAAGCCGCGCATCTGAATGATCATAATCATGATCCAGAGGCATCCAGCAGCAACATGCAAGGCATGCAGCGGCACCAGTCCCCAGAATGCAGACAGAAACCCACTGCGTGACGGGACAGCGCCTATATCGATCATATGAGCGAAATCCCTCACTTCAAGAAACAGAAACGCAAGACCAAGCAAAAGCGTCACAGACAGCCAAAACGTAACCGCTCCCCTGCCCCGCTCAAACCGCATCGCCAGTGATGCCATGCCAAATGACAGGCTGCTGCTGAGCAAGATTATCGTTTGAGCGAAGACGCTGGTTAAATCATAGGCCTCCTTGGGCCCGGGACCACCTGCCAATCCCATGGGGTTGGCCATCGTGACATAGGTCGCAAACGCCAGGCCGAATATGATGAAATCACTCATCAGGAATACCCAGAAACCAAAGGCCAAAGTTTCTGCTTGTTCGTGTGCCTCACCGTGGTGCGGCCCCAGGTTCAGACCGGGATGAAGGATTGGGTGTTTCATCTTTCAACTCCCGCAAGGACCGGCAATTCAAGGCTGGCAAGCCCGTGATTTGCACTGCTTGTTTCCATGTCGCGTGTGATGGATTTGGCGGCGCGAACCTGAGCGAGCCAGGCCCGATGCTCTGCGGCGATCTCGTCCGCCGGGATGACATGTGTGGTCGACAAGACGAATGTACGTGCGATGAAGGCGACGATGATGCCCCCCGCGCTCAGGATGGCCAGCCACCAGATGTGGAACACCAGCGCCAAGCCCAAAAACGTCGATGCGATACAGATGACGATGCCCAGTGACGTGTTATTCGGCATTACGATATCCTCGTAGGCGTCTGGCTCCTGATACGCGCGACCCTTGGCTTTGGCGTCGGCAAAATCATCCTGATCCTCGACTTGCGGCAGGACGGCAAAGTTGTAAGACGGTGGTGGTGATGAAATCGACCATTCCAGAGTCCGGCCGTTCCATGGATCACCCAAGGGCACTGCCAGACTTTCCCGTTTGCGGATGCTGACCCAGAGCTGGATCAACAAAGCCCCGAGAGCCGACACGATCAAGGCCGCGCCGAACAATGCAACCAGCATCAAAGGCTCGAAGGCCGGATCGGTGTAACTCGCCGATCTGCGGGGCATTCCCATGAACCCCAGTGCATAAAGAGGGAAGAACGTGAAGGAGAAACCGAAGATCCATAAAAAGGCGGTCACCCGGCCCCAACCCTCGTGCAGGCGGAACCCGAACGCTTTGGGGAACCAGTAATGATAACCCGACATCAGGCCAAAAACGACGCCTGGTATGATGACATTGTGGAAATGAGCCACGAGAAACAGGGTGTTGTGCACCTGATAGCTGATCGTCGGATTGGCAAGCATGACGCCGGTCAGACCTCCGATCACGAACAGGTAGAAAAAACCGAGGGCATAGATCATCGGCACAGTCATCCTGATACGGCCGCGGAAGATGGTCGCCATCCAGTCATAGATCTTCACACCGGTCGGCACAGCGATACACATCGAGGCGATGCCAAAGACGATGTTCACATTTGCGCTTTGCCCCATGGTAAAGAAGTGATGCAGCCAGACCGTAAAGCTCAACACGGCAATCGACATCGTCGCGTAGACCAACGAGCTGTAGCCGTATAGTTTTTTGCCTGAAAACGTCGAAATGGTTTCGGAAAAAACACCATAGGCTGGGATCACCAGCAGATAGACCTCCGGATGGCCAAACAACCAGAACAGATTGACAAAGTTCATCATATTGCCACCAAGGTCATTGGTGAAGAAGTGAAAATCCAGATAGCGGTCGGCGGCCAGCATCAGCGCTGCCACGGTCAATGGCGGCAATGCAAAAACCATGATGATCGAGGCGCAAATCAAGGTCCAGGTAAACAGCGGCATCCGGAACAGGGTCATGCCCGGCGCACGTTCCTTGAAGATGGTGACGGCGAAGTTGATTCCCGACAATGTGGTCCCGATTCCGGCAAGGACAATCGACCATATCCAGTAATCCGGCCCCGGGCCGGGGTTGAAGTCGGTGCCCGTATAGGGTGGGTAGGCGCTCCAGCCTCCGGTGGAAAACTTTCCCAGAAGCAGACTGATCATCACCAGCGCCGCGCCAGTCGCGGTTAGCCCTAAGGATATCTGGTTCATGACCGGGAATGACATGTCACGGGCGCCGATCTGCAGTGGAATAATGTAGTTGGCAAGACCAATGATCAGCGGCATTGCCACGAAAAAGATCATGATCGTGCCGTGGGTGCTGAACAGTTCGGAAAAATGTTCCGGCGTCAGGAAACCGCCATTCAATCCAAAAGCCTGTTGCGATCGCATCACAGCACCTTCAAGCACGCCGCGCGCCATCATCACCAGAGCCAGCACAATATACATGATGCCAATGCGCTTGTGATCGGTACTGGTCAGCCAGTCACACCACAGCGTGCGCCACGCACCAAGCCAGGTGATAAATGCAATTCCGCCAATTGCACCCAGAATGACTGCCAGCGCGGCCCCTGCGGCGACAAGTTCGCTGGTCGTTGGGTTTTCAATTGCTGGCAAAATCGCCAAGGATGATACGCCAAATCGGCCTAAAAGCCAGGTTGCAGGCTGATCGGGTGTCATTGGTTTGCTCCTGCTGCTGCCGGTGGAACATATCCCACGGCACCGGGTTGTAAGGCGGACGGTATGGCGGTGCCATGGGTGTATCGGCCAAGCACATCGGCAAAGAGCGCAGGCTCGACCTTGTTGAAGTAGAGCACGCCCTCGGGCATCTGCGGCGAACCAAGCATGTCGTGCGCCTGCACGCCTGTCGACGCGGCAGCCAGACGGCCATAATGTGTTGCATCCAGTGGAATGCCACTGGCCTTCACCTTCGCAACCCAGGCTTCAAAATCCTGAGTTGTCATCGCCACAGCCTCGAACTTTTGTGCGGTGAACCCGACGCCGCTGAACTGCGTGTTCTCTCCCATGAAACGACCGGTTTCGTCTGCCAGGACATGCAGCTTTGTTCGCATGCCGGGCATGGCATAAATCTGCCCCGCCAGCGCAGGGATCATGATGGATTGCATCACCGTATCAGTGGTCACCTCCATCGCGACAGAGGCGCCAACCGGGAAAGCCAGTTCGTTGACCGTGGCGATGCCAAGGTCCGGGTAGATGAACAGCCATTTCCAGTCGAGCCCTATCACTTGCACGTTTACCGGTGCCTCGGCAGAAGCGATGGGTTTGTAAGGATCAAGCGCATGCGTGCTTTTCCAAAGCTGGGTCGACAGTACGGCGACGATGAGAAACGGAACACCCCACATCAGCAGGTCAAGCCAGCCAGAAAATGCCCAGTCCGGCGTGTAGCGTGCTTTGTGGTTGCGATATCGATAGCGCCAGAACATCAACGGCACCAGAATGAAGACCGGCAGAATCGCAATCATTGTCCATGCAAAAACCTCGATGAAATGTGCGCGCTGCGCGGCGGCAATCGGTCCGGCCGGGTCGAGGAAACTGTTGCGTTGCTGACTGCACGCAGAAAGCAAAAGAAACGACAGGCCGCAAAGAACCAGGCGGTGCCCTTTCTGGGAAATCAATTGGGACATAATCGCTTTCATTGTTGCGTCACCTTTTCGGTGTCCATGTCGGGTCCATTATCAACAAGAACAGCGTTTTCCGTGGTCGTTTGATGCAGGATAACATTCTGATAGGCATAAGGAATTTCGATTTCTTCACGATCAAATGCCTTTTTTATACTTTCCAGCAAATCATACTTCACCCCGGTTGCCGTGCCAGCATCCCTGCACCACGCCGTCATGGAAAAATCGACACTTGAGGCGCTCAAAGCCGTTACCCGGCAGGCCACGACCTCTTCCACATCTGCATGGTGCTTTACCAAGTCGAGTGCGATTGTCCGAGCTTTATCGATGTCCTCGCCATAACCAATCGAGAATGGAACGACAGCCATGACGCGGGGGCTCGTCTTGGTGTAATTGATCATTGTCGCATTGGCGATGGTTGAATTTGAGAGAACTATTCGACGGTTGTCGTAGGTCAGCAAAACCGTGTAGCCAAGTGAAACCGATTCTACGGTACCCGTCTCCACCCCACCCGGCACAGCAATTTGCAAGCGATCACCAAGTTGAAACGGTTTGTAGAGCACCAGGCTGAATCCAGCGACCAGATTGGCAAGCGTTGACTGAGCCGCCAGGCCGATAACCACGGAGGCGACAGACACACTGGCCAGCAATGCCGTTGCCAGTTGATTGAGCACCGGCACTGTGTGCGCGTAGAGCATGGCAACAAAGCCCCAGAGAAACACCTGAGAGAACCGAGACAGATAGCCCGCGCCCAGGCGATCAATACGCCCGTCCGTATCGCGCTCGATTATCAGTTGCACACCACGACGCAGGCCCGAAGACAGCAACAAACCAAGAAGGACGAAGACAACAAGCAAGATCAGCGCACCGGCCCACCCGCTGGTGTTTATCCATGCCATGGCGCTTTGAAAATCCAATTCCAGACTTGCCATCACCCATGCTTCCTTTCAGATTCTGTTTGCGTTGAACGGGCGTGTCCGACCTTCGGAAGCCTGTCCAGATTGTGCGACAGGAATGTCCGTTCATTTGACGCATGGTCGACATGGCTTACAATCATGGGGCTCTACTTCATCAGTCCTTTTATGCCGCCAGAGATCAGCACATTGATTTCATACAGGATGCGAGGCACCGTCATGCCTCCCGGACTGGCAAGGTAATTGGGTGTCCAGGTCGGATCGAATTTTTGCTTGAAGCTGCGCAGGCCCTCAAAGTGATAAAGGTGCTCGCCGTGAGAGTACAAAAAACCACCAATCCTGTTCCAAAGTGACGCCAGTTGGCGGTTTTCCAGACCGGAGAGCGGGGCCGCCCCAAGCGAGAACCAATGATATTCCTGCGCTGCGCCCCAGAGCATCAGTTCGGCAAACAGAGCATCCATCGCGAAGTTCGGCCCCTGGGGATCGTAGCGCATCAAATCCAGCGAAAGCTCATGCTTGTCGGCACCCTGAAACAGGTTTGCAAAAGCAACAATGCGCCCGGTCGCTTTCTCTCGCAGTACGGCATGATCAAAATTGGAGACATATGCTTCGTCGAAGCCTCCAAGCGCGAAGCCCTTTTCCTCGCCCTGTTTTGACGCCAGCCACCGGTCCGAGATTTGCCGAAGCTCCGGCAAGAAGGCTGTCAGCTTGTCTTGCGAAACAATTGAGAATTCGTAGCCGTCGCGAGTTGCGCGGTTTCGCGCCTGCCGGAAGTCCTTTTTGGATGATCCCTCCAGGTTAAACCCTTGCAGGTTTACGCGTGCGACCTCTCCGATCTTCAAAATGGAGAAGCCCAAATCCAGAAACGTGGGCAGGTATTTTGGCGAGACAGCGTAAAACGCACATTTTTTTCCCGCCTTGTCTGCCTGCTCTCGAAACTGCCAGAGGAGTTGCCTGCCCGCATCTTCTGCTCCCACCGGTTCGCCCTTGGAAATCAGGGACGTGCCGGTATCGCCATAGGCGAGGAATGCACGGCCATCACCGGACACCAGGAAATGCTTGTCTCCAGTCAATGAGATACAGGCTTCTGTATCTTCGCTTTCGCGGACCAATTGACGCACGACATCGGGGATTGGCGCGACAGATTTTGGTTTTGCGTTGAAATTCAAAATCGAGTTCAACGCGACGCCCGCCAAAATCAACGCGGCAACCAGGCTGGACCGCAGGAACCGGGATGCATCACCCTCCCATGCAAATTCCCACCATAAAGCATCGCGATAACCAATATGCGAATATGCAAACAGCCCGATCCAGACAATGGCTGCGACCAGCGCCACGATGCTGACAATCCAGGTGGCGTTCAAACGGAATATTGAAGCGCCTTCAACTCGATAAAACGCGCCGCGAAACGCACCCATGACCGCAATCGAAGCCACAAGGGTAAGTGCCTCTTCCCAATTCAACCCTTTCAACAGAGACGCAAACAGGCCCACGCCCATTATCAGCATTGAAATGATCCAAGCCCGATAGAGCTTGCGGTAGAGACCACGAGACATCACGATCAGAAGCAGTCCGGCAATACTTCCTGCAAGATGTGATGCTTCGACAAGAGAAAGCGGCAAAATCTCGCGCAAGATGCCCAGACGCGCCGTATCTGCTGGCAGGTTTCCTGAAATCAACAAGATCGAGCCAGCCAGAAGTGAAACGCCAGCAGCAGCCATCGGGACAACTGGGCGGATCAGCCGATACGCCATCGAGGTTGCGCCAGTGATCGCTTTTTTCCGGCTCAAAGACCAGGCGATAGCCAATCCGATGCAGGCAATTACGAATGGCAACACGGTGTAGACCAGCCGGTATAGAAGTATAGCGGCCAACACATCCGAGCGGCCAGACGCGCCCAGACCGGCAATCAAGGTGGCCTCAAAAACACCCAAACCACCAGGCGAATGACTGAGGATGCCAAGCGCAATGGCACCAATATAAATTGTAAAAAAATATGGATAGCTCTGGATAAAGTCCGCTGGCATCAGGACGTACAACGTCATCGCCGAGCCCGTGAGGTCGACGACTGCCACAAGTGTCAGCGCAACGGCTAGTTTGAAACTCGGCAGGTCAAAACCGAACCCACCTATTGCCAAGCGCTTTGAGCCTCGGGAAAACCAGTAAAACAAGGCCGCCAACGCCAATAGCAGCCCCACACCAATCATGATTTCAATTCTGGAATCCAGCGGCAGGACGGTCGACAGTCCCTTGGGGTGCAGCGAAAAAAGAACGCCCAGAACCAGGATCAACCCCAACCAGAAAGCAACCCAGGATGTTGCAATGACACCTGCAACGCGGCTCAGATCCAGGCCCAACGAGGCGTAAATCCGATATCTTACAGCCGTTCCCGTCAAGTAGGAAAAGCCGAGCAGGTTCGAAATCGCAGACCCACTTGCGCCGGCAAAACCCGCGACCCGTGATGGTACCTGTCCATTTGCAACACTGCGGACAGCGAGAACATCATAGAATGACAGCGCAAAGAAACTCGTCGCTGTCCAAACCACCGCGATTGCCAATGCGCTCCACGAACTCGACGCAATGTCCGCTTTCACGTCAACCCAGCTGACATCAGCTGCGAGCTTGTGCAGCACGTAAATGGCGATCGTGACGACCATCAATGGCACACCAATCTTGACGACCGGGTGTTCCAGGATTCGCGTCACTGGTGAGGGGTGGACTATCGGTTCTTCGGAACTCATTGATACACTACTTTGGAGAAAGGCTTCTGCCGAGCACCGGGAAAGTTGCCGTAGACATTGGAAAGATCGTCACGTCGATTATATTTCCAGGTCTGCCAAACTGGATGGGCCTGATTTAATCGCTCGGATATGCCCGGATGCACTAAAATCCATGCCCTTATCTCAAATACTTAAAAACTGCGTCCACAGTAGTGTCATGAAACCTTGTCCTATTTCTTAACATTCTTCATCTGGCTTTGGTTTTTCGGACTCACGCAACGCATTGAGCAATGAGACACTCTGGTGGTAGACAAATCGTCGGCACTACAGGTAACCTTGCGCAAAAGTAAGTTGCCTGGTTGTTTGGTGTCAGATTTATACGTCGCCTCAAGCCCGAAAAAGCCGACAGGCGAAAACCGTCTAAACAAGAACAAGGATTCCATTCAGTGGCAAATGCGCTTAAATATATCGCAATCTCGGTCGTACTCCTCTCGCCGGCTGCCGAAGCCTCCCAATCACTGACTTGTCCGGACGTTGCATCGGTATTCGCCAGTGATAATGCGACGTCCAGCCCTCATTCCATCAGCGAGTTGTCAGAACTTGTCGGCAAGGCGGAGACTGACGGAAAGAGCCTGCGCACCGTAGCCACTAAACTTCGGGCCGACTTCCCGAAAGCAAGCGATGCCGAGATCGCCGACATCATGATAACAGTCTACTGCCAATATCTGCGCGATGAGGCTCCTGTAACCCAGCGGACAGAAGCGACCATGACCGCGTTCGAAAAACAGGTCTATGACGCGACCTTCGGTGAAGCGCCTCCAAAGAAGCGGGCCCATGGCTGGTTGTTCGAGTAGAGGCTTTCTCGTTCATACGCATTCATTTGATGCCCCGTAACAGCATCCAACCAGGCTGTCAGCGCCGCGCCCAATGGCGTCGGGGCTGAGCATCGGGCAAGTTGGATAACACTGCTGGTGGACCATTCCGGGGCACCGAAGGCCAGATTCGCGCGCGCCGGAGATCATCACAGCCCACTTATTGATCTGTACCCTTTTACTTGGAGAGTTCTTCCATCTTTTTTTCGAACCCGGAGGATTGAAGGGCCTGCTCAGAACAGGCTATCTGCTTGTCCATCATCTTGAACTTCTGGAATTCTTTTGAAGCTTTGTCCTTGCCAGAACTGAGATCTCCGGTGCCGTTTTTCAGGGATGTATTGTATGATTGAATGGTGTCTTGGGAGAGGTATTTAAAGACCTGAGTGACAGTACAATTGCACTGTTGTTGTATTGCTTTCAAATGATACGGGTCCAATTCCTCCAGCTGGCTTGGGGTGAGGAATTTCAAAGTTCCCCCCAGACCTTCTTTCCACTTCTTGTTTTGATCTTGGATGCAGGAGCCGTACAAATCGCCTCTATCAACCGGCGCAGCTTCTGCAGTTGAGATGAAAATTAAAACCAAAAACAACGCAGATATAATATTTTTCATTCTGAACTAAATCCTGTATTTATCATTTCGACGAAATTTGTGTCGGCCATCAAATATCTTGCGACATGTAGCTGTTTGAATTTTAGGAGGCCACCGTTAGTCAGACGCGGCCACGCCCCATTTCTCCGGCTTCCCCTTCAAAAGGTATGGTACCTGTTTCGTTCCGTTAGCGGCTTTTTCCTCAACATTGGCGAGATAGCCATCCATGTGATGATCCTTGGCAGAAAAATCGGTTATATTGCGCCAGAATTCACCAATCGACAGACGGTCGGAATCGTGAACGTCCAGATAGACGTAATACGGACCGTCCCACAGGATGACCTCGCCGTCGAAATGCTGGTATTCGCGAGACAGGCTATACACCGGAACCATAGGAACAACGTCCAGTTTGTTGACGACCCGCGTGGACACTGAAAGCAAGTGATCTGAAGGTTGCTCGGTGGTGTATTTCGGTTGACCGAAAGTGACCAATCGCTCCACCGTATAGCCTTCTTTTTCATAGTATGCAGCAAGGATCGCGGCGGCGGCTCCACCCAGCGAATGCCCGGTAATGCGCAGTTTGAAGTCTTTCCTGAGATGTGGAGTGGCATCCGCAAATATAGCTTTTGCATCCCTGTGAAATCCGCGATGCAATGGAATGCCAAGAATATTATCCGGAACAAGGGAAGATTCGACATCTTCCCAAACGTTGGCTCTCACAGCGGTGCCGCGGATCGATAGCGTCTGCTCTCTTTTCACCGGATCAGTTTCAATGAAGTACCGAACATCGATGGATTCAATCGTCACAGCCCGGGTTACCAGCGGATACGTATCGCGGATGTCTTGAACCGAACCATAGGCAGACTTGGAGCGTTTTGCATAATACTCAAGCTCTGCGAAATTGATGTCCTTCGAAACGATCGTGGACAGGGATTGTTTGAAAGTCTGAGACAGTCCACCAGCGCAACCCGTCAGAACCACGAGAAGCATTCCCAAAAGGATGGAAAGTCTGACTTTTTCGAAGGACCCGGTCTGGGAAATCAGCATCCATACCCCAACTCTGTCGTTTGTGAAAAATAACCCATCATTTCTTATAGTATCCTCCCATACCAAATGAACACGATTTATCAAAATTGAGCCAAAATAATTCGACATCAAAGTGCAGACCGGTCGTCACGAACCTTGTCCAATCAGTCCCTTACGCTTGAAATAGAATAACATAAGAACCGCACTTGTTGCCATCAGACCCAGGCAATAGAAATAGCCGAATTTCCATTTCAGCTCAGGCAGATTATAGGGTGATGATGTATCAAAATTCATACCATACAGGCCTGCAAAAAAGCTCATGGGAATGAATATGGTCGAAATGACCGTCAACACCTTCATGATATCACTCATCCTGTTGGATATGGACGACATATAAAGCTCAACAAGGCCTTGGGAAACTTCGCGGCAAACTTCGACCATATCAAGCAGCTGGAAGCTGTGATCCGCGCAGTCTCGTAAATATACTTTGAGGGCTTCTGGCACCAGTGTCGTTTCATCCCGCAGCAAGACGTTAAGTGCTTCTCGTTGTGCCCAAACAGCCCGGCGCATTTCCAGCAACTCACGCTTGAGGACATGAATATCGGCGATCAATCCGGGTTCAGCCTTTTCCAGCACCAGCTGTTCCAGTGTTTCCGTCAGCTCTCCGTACCCTTCCAGAATCGGAAAGTAACCGTCGATAACAGCGTCGATCAGACAGTACCCCAGATATGGCGCACCAATCTCGGTCATGTTGCGCGACCCTTCGACCAACCGCTTGCGAACAGGGTCAAAGATGTCTGCGTGGCGTTCCTGAAATGTCAGCACGAAATTGGGGCCGAAGACGATGCCGACCTGCTCGGAATCGAACGGGGGTCCACCGCAGGGCTCGCGCATTATGACCACGATGTAATCATCATCATGCACTTCTGCTTTGGGTTTTTGTCCAACGTTGATGACATCTTCGATCACAAGCGAATGCAAACCAAAAAGCTGTCCGACGGATTGTATCAGCTCGATACTGGCGAGGCCCTGAACATCAACCCAGAGCAAGGACCCGTCAGCTTGATTGCGCTTCAAGTCTTCGACCTGTTTAATGCCGGTGATGTCAGTTGGTTCAGCGCCACCGGAATGGTAGGACCAACAGCGGATATTTGTTTCACTTGCGCCCGGCGTCTCGTAGATCGTTCCCGGTGCCGCTCCCACTTTTTGCCGCGCATGTTTCCTGTTTTTGGCGATTTTACGCAGGCGTAAAATCGTATCCAGTCTATAGGTGTTTTTGGTCATGGTTCCTCATTTCCGGCTAACATCCAAGCTGATCTGGAAATGACGTCGACATGGCCTTTACCTGATCAGAGTTACAGCGAAGGATATCTGAACACTCCGCCCTGGTTCAATATCCGGCCGTCACGTCTCTGTATAAAGGAGAAAGCTTCAAAGCACCGGTCAGGAATTAGATCTGTTTGTGCAAGCGCGCGCGATGGCGATGATGGCCAGCCCACCGATACAGAACGCGGCAAGAAATCCAATTGCATTCACTGTGAGTTGGCCGATGGTCAGGACATTCAGATCGATGAATGGATAGGGGTAGGTGTGGGTAAAGCTCCCCCGAATGAGCGCATAGCTGAAATAGAGTAGCGGCCAGATCAAAAACAGTGCCGCGTTGCGCCACGGCATTGGCCGCTTCGGCGCCCAGCTTATCCACCACAGGAATGTTGCCACAGGCGAGGCACTATGCATGCCCTGGTTTGCCCACCATTCGAGGCCCACAGGTGCCCATAGTTTGGCGAGAAGCAAGTGATAGACCGCCCCAACGATCAGAATCCAGATGGTCAGCGCAGCCAACCAAAAAGCTGATAGCATCCGCCCTGTCAAGGCCATCCTCGCGTAGCTTACGAGCACCAGAAAATTGGTTAGTACCGTAAAAAAGCTAAGCATGCTCCAAACTGCAGGGCCGGATGAGCCGGTCAGTTTGTATGACACAATAAATTGCATTCCCAGCGCAATAAGCACAATGAGAGCGACGAGAGCGGCAGCAAGGCGGGCGTGGTTTTTCATTCAGAATCAATAACCTAAAACTGATTTCAAAGAAACACTTGTGGGCTTGGATCGGAGCACAAATATGAGGCGCCCTCAGCCAACTCTTGCGCCCGCTCATCTTCGTGATCTGTGATTGTTAAAACGAGTTCTGATCTTGGACGGGTATGACTGGATGCAGGCGGTCTTTCGACACAAACAGATTGCATCTGGCAAGGCTGCGCCCATTACTGCGAAATCTGGGAAGTGGATAGCTGTGCTGGCAGTCTGGAGCTTACCAGTCTCAGCAATTTCAGAGCGTTGCAGGGAATTTTCCTAAATTCAATAACAGGAAATTCAGTTCTCCAAATCAGGAACAACGTCCGTAACCTATCTTCTGTTGAAGCTGGAATACCAATCAAAACTATCTGTCACATTATGGACTTCAGCGTCGCGGTGGTTCTCAACAATTAGCAGCGCCCGTGGTCGTGATCGTCCTCTCTGACAAGATTGCGCGCGAGGAATACCCTCACGAACAGAAACACCAGCGCCATGCCGACGAGGCCGATAACGACGATCAGTTGGTCGGACTGCCACTTCATGGCGGCGAAGGCGGCCAGCACCACGGCATCGAGCAAGATGGCGGTCAGCAGCACCCAGACCCGAGCGCCGATTTCCTCGCGGAGGTGGCGGAAGACGCCCCAATGAATCATGATGTCCATAACCAGGTAGAAGAACGCCCCGAGCGATGCGATCCGTCCGAGGTCGAAGAAGACCGCAAGGAAGCTTGCGATCACGACAGTGTAGACGAGCGTATAGTCCTTGATCGTGCCCGGCATCCCGAAATGGCTGTGCGGAATCATCTTCATGTCGGTCAGCATCGCCAGCATCCGTGAGACAGCGAACACGCTGGCGATCAGACCTGACGCCGTGGCCACCAACGCCAGCGCCACCGTCAGATAGAAGCCGGTCTGACCCAGTGCGGGCTGAGCCGCCTCGGCCAATGCGTAGTCCTTCGCTGCGAGGATGCGGTCGAGCGGCAGGCTTGAGCCGACCGCGAATGCGATGAGCAGATAGACGACCGCGCAGATCACAATGGACAGGACGATGGCCCGGCCCACATTGCGGTGCGGGTCGGTGACCTCCGCGCCGCTATTCGTGATTGTCGTGAACCCCTTGAAGGCGAGGATCGACAGCGCGACAGATGCCACGAAGCCGGTAGCGCCCGCGTCCCCGCCCGTCGCCTCGAACGTCATGCCGCTGGCCCAAAGCGCGGAAACACCGAACAGCGCGATGCCGCCGACCTTCAGCACCGCCATGACGATGGAAACCAGCCCGACCGAGCGGGTACCCGAAGCATTCACGAGATAGGCCAAGACAATCAACCCGACGCCAAGAACCGGAACTAGAATGCTGTCGGCATCGCCGCCGAACGCCCGGAGCGTGTAGGTGCCGAAGGTGCGGGCGACGAGACTTTCGTTGATGACCATCGACAGCGCCATAAGAAGCGAGGCGCCTGCCGCCACTGTCGTCGGCCCGTAGGCCTTCTCAAGGATCATCGCGATGCCGCCCGCCGACGGATAGGCGTTCGACATCTTTATGTAGGTGTAGGCGCTGAACCCGGTCACGATGGCACCGACGACGAACGAGAGCGGAAAAAGCGGCCCGGCAAGTTCGGCGATTTGTCCGGTCAGCGCGAAAATGCCTGCGCCAATCATCACGCCGGTGCCCATGGCCACCGCGCCCGGCAGGGTGATGCTGTTTTTCCTGTAGGCGTCCGCCATCAGAATTTCTTTTGTTTTTTGTGTCTGGTCGCTATCCAGAGTAGCGGCAATCCGGAGACCAAGCCGAGGCCAAGGACCGCCCATGTCGCCCGCCCGAGATCTCCACTGACCGCCTCGCCACCGAAATGGGCGAGCAGGAAGCTTGCCGGAACGATGCCGGCCAGTGTCGCAAGCGCGAAGCGCCAGGCGTGCAGTCGGCTGAGCCCCGCCGCGTAACTGATCATGTCGAAGGACACAAAGGGCATCAGGCGGCTGGCAAAGACCGTCGCCGTCAACGCGGTTTGCGAACCGAGCAGACCGGCATCGACTCGATCACCGAAGACCCGTCGCAAGACATCATGCCCCAGAATTCGCGCGAGGCCGAACGCGATTAGACCCCCGAGCTCTGCGCCGATCACGACCTGCACCGTCCCCCAAATATGTCCGTAGGCCGCCCCGGCGGCCAGCGCGATCGGCGCGCTCGGAATCGGGCTCGCCACGACCGCGACGGTCATCAGCGTGACGATTACGACAGGCCCCCACATGCCTGCGCGCGCCACCAGCATATCGAGACGCTCACTGTCCATCAGCCCGCGCACCTCGGTGAACACCGATGGCGCGAACTGCCACACGCCGAGCAAGGCGATCCCGAGGATCGCAAGCGCCGCGAGGATGGCGGCGCGCAGGCTCATCTCAAATCGCCTCTACGGCTTTTGCCAGAAGATCGCGGACCTGGCCCGCGACGGCCGTCAGTTCAGCGTTTTCGATAGCCTGCATCGACGCCACCGGGTCGATGGCGCTGACCTCAACATCGCCCTCGACCTCGCGCAGGATTACGTTGCAGGGCAGCATCGCACCGACCCGCGGCTCGATTCCGATCGCCTGATGCGCCATCTTCGGGTTACAGGCGCCGAGAATGCGATAGGCAGGCATCTCGACATCGAGCTTCTTTTTCATCGTCATTTTGACGTCGATTTCGGTCAGCACGCCGAAGCCGTGGTCCGCAAGGGCTTTGCGAGTGCGGGCATCGATGTCGTCGAACGTGGCGTTTTTGAATATGCGGTTGATCGTGTAGCTCACTGAAATGAAATCCTTATTTTTGGGCTTGGGAGACGCTGATTTGGCGAGATTGCACTGAAATCGGCCTTGCGCGGCCAAATCAGAAGATGCGTTCTAAAATCCACACCTGCGTATCTCCGCAGCACGTTACAATACTTCGGCATTGCCGTCTTGATTTAGATCATAACCTGCACGCCGTTTTCCGATACACTTGATAGGTGGCCGCAGTTGATGCCACGCAAAAGGAGTTACAGTATGGAATTCAGGAACAGGGCGATTGTCCCGAGCATGGCGGGAGCACTTTGCGTCGCCGCAACGTCGGCGATGGCACAGGTCGGGGAAATCCCGGATCGAAACGGCCTGTACTTTCATGGACATGACATGATGTGGGGCAGCAACCAGTGGGGAGGCTTCGGCATGGTCCTTGGGCCAATCTTCATGATCCTGATCGTGGTCGGGATCGTTGCGGGGATCATATATCTCCTGCGCCGGTTCGGTGCGGCCGGTCCTGCTATAAACAATCACGTTGCGCACGATCGTGCCCTGGCGCTTCTGAAGGAACGCTATGCCAAGGGCGAGATCGACTCGGCCGAGTTCACTGAACGCAAGAAGCTTCTGGCTGATTGATCCGTGAAGCGCCCTGCCCTTTCAGGACGAGCGAGACCGTAGAGACGCTTCAACCCAAGCCTTGAAAGATCAGCATGAAAAGACGCCAGTTCCTGACTTCGACCTCCGCAGCGATTATGACCGCTGGCGTCCTTTCCCAAACGGCAGCAGCTCAATGCTTGCAAAAAGTGGGATCGATGTGAGCTATGAAACAATTCGCCGCTGGATTTTGAATTTCGTCCCCGCGACTGCCGCCAACGTCAGATCCTGCAGAGTTCAGCCGTCAGGAATCTGGAACTTGATGAGGTCTTTGTCCGCATTGGTGGCAAGCGGACATATCTGTGACGCGCGGTTGACGATGAAGGCGAGGTTCTTGAAGTCCTGACCCAATCTCGCCGAAACAAGCGCGCGCCCCTAAACTTATGCGGAAAACTCCTGAAAAAGCAGAGGTAAATTCCGGACAAGATTATTACCGACAAGCTGGGGTCATATTTTGCAGCGCTTCGAGAACTTGGTATGAAGCACCGTCATATCACGGGTGGTCGCTTGAACAATCGGGCCGAAGTATCACACCAGCCGACGAGAACGCCGAATGGGCCGGTTTAAATCGCCCGGATCGCTGCAACGTTTCCTATCCGTCCACGATGTCATCTACAATCATTTCAATGTGCAACGTCTGAGCTGCTGCCGGTTTCGTGGACACCGAGATAAGGTGTTTATGGAATTGGAGGTCAGCAATGACGAGAAGAGTTTACAGCCGAGAATATAAGCGCGAGGCGGCACAGCTGCGTTTTGTCATGCAACAACGATAGTTACAGTTTGGGAATAGAAGGTCGGTTGATGAGCCATTTCTCACCATGTTTGACCAACAACTCCCGCCACCTATAAAATGTGGATCTACCGACACCAAAATAGCGGCAAGTTTTCACAACTGAACCATTCTCATCAGCATGCTTGAGGATACGTAATTTGCGTTGATCGACTTTCATGAACATCTCCTCCATCCCAAATTTGGGAGTCTATGGGAAATGTCCCGCGAGTAACGGCATATCTACAAGTGATTGAATTATATGGAATGTAAAGAAATCTACGCCGCCAACCCTAATGACAATCGTCCTATGACGCTCTTCGACCAAATCTACAAACGAAAATACTGAATCTGAAAAGTTTAACGTAGTGGGACGACCACCTTCCAATCGTTTGGTCCATGCCAATTATACATCTGTGTCCATATGATCGAGGTCAGACTGCTTCGCTGTCGTCTGAGTGCACAATCCCCAGCAATCAACCAGCATCGTGGTTTGGAGAATTGTGAACCCCGTCTCAGATTCTGGTTTGCTGTTCCTCAGATGAAACCATATGCGGTCCAGCCACCGTCAACTGGCAACATGTGGCCGGTGATGGCGCGGGAGCGGGGATCACACAAATACAGGATGGCATCAGCAATTTCATCGGGAACCGGCAATTTACCCTGCGGAGTCCGCCTTAGAATTCCGTCGAGATCGACCCGCCCCTGTTCCACCAGTTCATCGAGCAGTTGGGTTTGGACATAACCAGGCGCAACACCGTTTACACGTATGCCATATTGAGCCCACTCTACAGCCAATGCCCGTGTCATCATTTCCACTGCAGCCTTTGGCGCGCAGTAGTGCAAACGGTTTGGCGGGGCGACAAGAGAGTAGATCGAGCCAACATTGATGATCACGCCGGATTTGGCATCCTTCATCCGCCGCCCTGCGGCCCTGGAACAATAGAACACGCCGTTCAGATTGACGCCGATATTGCGCTCCCAGTCAGCATCGGTGAGTTCAAGCGTCGGCTTGTTTCCACTAATACCAGCATTATTGACCATGATGGAAAGCGGCCCAAGCTCATCATCCATTCGAGAAAATGCCGCAGTGACATCATCCGAATTGGAAACTGAACCCTGGCACAGCACGGCCTTTTGCCCCTGCGCCCGCACCAGAGAACAGGTCTCTTCCGCAGCGTCCGGGTCAAGGTCAAAAATAGCAATATCCGCACCATTCTTTGCCAGGGCGATGGCCGTCGCACGACCAATTCCAGCTCCACCGCCGGTGATCATTGCTTTTTGTCCAGTCAAGCACGTCATGGTTCTACTCCAACCAATTGTCGATCTGCCTTTGAGGCGTAGCCGGGCAATGCGTCTCAACCTCAAAGGCACATATGCATCACACTGGTGACTATTAAGTCATCATATCTTGCACAGCCGCAACGATCTTTTCCACACTGGGCACCAGAACGTTCTGTAAATTAGGCGCTGCCGGCATGCGTATATCGGGCGTCGTCAGACGATGGATTGACAGGTCCTGATCGGGACAAAGCTCGTTGATCCGCATTGCGATTTCACCAGCAAATCCGCCTGTGCGCACCGCTTCGTGCACGATCAGCACCTTACCGCCAGCATCTGCAACAACTGTCCGGATGGCATCCTCATCAAGCGGCGACAGCCAACGCAAGTCGAGAACCGCGACGTCCTTTCCATCTTCTGCAAGACGTTCGGCAGCTTCCGCCGCTCTCGGGACCATCGTTCCCCAGGTGATGATTGCACCATCCTTACCGCTTTTAAGCAGGCGCGCTTTACCAACAGGCTCGGCGCCTTTCGAGAAGGTTACAGGCGCCTTGTTCTGGTAGAACCCCCGTGCCTCGATCACCACACAAGGGTCAGGGTCAGCCGCTGCCGAGCGCAACAAATCATAGGCATCCTGAGGTGAGGCCGCGAGTGCAACCTTGATACCAGGTATATGGGCCAGGAAAGCTTCGATCGACTGTGAGTGCTGGGCACACGAGCCGGGCGTAACACCTTGCTGCGTGCGCACGACCATCGGCAAAGAATGCGCACCACCCGTCAGATAGCGGACATTGGATGCCTGATTGATGATCTGGTCGAAGGCCACGAAAATGAAATCGGCCCACATGATTTCAACAATTGGCTTCTGCCCGGAAAGAGCGGCGCCAACAGCTGTACCAAGAATTGCATTTTCGGCGATCGGCATGTCAAAAACCCGATCCTCACCAAAATCCCTTTGCAGATACCGACTTGCACCGAAAATTCCACCGGACTTGCCAACATCCTCGCCAAAGACAAGAGTCCGCGTGTCAGTTTCCAATTCTGTCCGCAAGGCTGTATTGACCGCCTCAAGATAGGTGATCTCCTTGGTGTCCGTCCGAACCATGTCGGCACTGTCGGTCCGAAAACCGACGACATGATCGGTCGCCGTCGCTTCTGCCGGAGCAGGCGAGGCAAGCACGGTTTCAGTGAAGACATCGACCCGTTTCTTCTGATCAGCAATCAGTGTTTCAACCTCATCGCGGCTCATCAGGCCCGAAGCAACCATCCGGTCACCCAGTATCATCAGAGGATCACGTCCCTGCGCTTCCTCCTTGTCAGCTTTTTTCCGGTAGTGCTCGATATCCTTGTTGTAGTGTCCCCAGAGCCGCGGCACCCGAAACTCCAGCAAACTTGGCCCCTTGCCCTCACGGGCCCGTTCGGCCGCCAACGCGACCGTATCGCGGACGGCAAACGGGTCGGAGCCATCGATGGTCGCCGACGGCATGCCATATCCAGATGCCCGCTGGGCGATACGGGCAACCTTGAACATATCGCTCGTTGCGGTCAGTTCGGACCAGCCATTGTTCTCCACCACAAAGATAACCGGCAGGCTTCGCGCGGCTGCAAACGCCATCGCTTCATGCACGGACCCCTGGTTCATGGCACCATCACCAACAGTCACCACAACCACATTATTGTTTTTCTTGAGCTGGTTGGAAACTGCAATGCCACAGGCAATCGTTGTACCTGCCCCGACAATCGAATTTTCGCCGATAAACCGGGTAGATGGAGCCATGAAATAGGGAGATCCACCGCGCCCCTGATTGATGCCGCCTTCTCGATGGCACAATTCGGCCATGACGGATTCCGGCGACAGGCCTGAAGCCAGTGCCCAGCCGTGGCCACGGTAGGTTGCGATGATCTGATCTTCTCCGTTCAACCCCGCCATTGCTCCCAGTGGCACAGCCTCCTGTCCGGCACAAAAGTGCATGGACCCCGGCACGACCGGCGGGTTTACATGGGAGAAGGACCAGGCCTTTTCCTCGAATGCGCGGATGAAAGCGATATTGGCGAGTGTCTCGCGCGCAAAATTGGATTCTTCCTTCGCGATCGGCGTGCGATTCGCGGCGTTCATGTCAGACATCGGTAACCCTTCTGATCTTATCGAGTTTGCAGTGTGTCAGCTTGCGCTGACCGTGATGTTGCGGCTTTGAAACCTTTCGACGGCCGGCCAATCCAACGCCATACCCGCGCCGGGCGTCTGGCCGACATGCAAGATGCCATGGCGCATATCGAGCGGGTGTTTGAGTAAGCATTCGAGAGGGTCAGCGCCAATTTCCGGCGCAATGAATTCAATCGCATCCACCAGATCGCAGCTGGCACCGAACTGGGCGTGAAGATGGGGGAAAACGTGCGGCAGAACCCGGATCTTGCTATCCTTGACTGCATCAAGCACCGACAATGCCGCATTGATGCCGCCGCAGGTCGTGGCATCAAGTCGCAATATGCGAAGTTCGCGGGCCAATTGAGTGAGGCTCGCCGCTTCGGGAATGTCTTCGCCTGTTGCCAGATCTGTTTTAAGTCGAGCCTGCAATCCGGGCGTCAATTCAGCATTATGTGCGCCAAATGGATCTTCGATGAACTGCAGCCCCAAACCATCGAATTCTTTCAGGTAGGCTGCCGCATCATCAATGGTTTCCCATGACCAATGAGTATCGATCGCCAATTGTCCGGGCTTGATTGCCGACAATTTTTCAACCAGCGCCAGATCAAACGCCCTGTCATGGCCGTTGACCATCACCTTGACGATGGAAATACCCTGATCGAAATAGGATTTCACCTCCCGCTCGATATCTTCATATGAACGCTCATTCAGATAATAACCTGCCACAGCCATGGTCGGCAGGGCTGTGCGCCTGGTTCCAAACACTGCATGCAGTGGCTTTTCCTGGATGCGCGCGGCCATATCGGCCAGCGCAATATCAATCAGGCTGATGGCACGGTGAAAGGTCACCCGCCCATTGACATGTGCTTTGAGGAAACTGTCGATGAATTCTTGACCCGATTCAAATTCGGCAGCAACCAGCTTGTTGGCAACGATTTCAAGCGTCGCCAACAGCGCAGTATTGCGCACATAGCCGATGGCTTCACCAATGGCACCGCTGCTATCAGTCAGTCGTACAACCACGTAATCTCTGGTCGTGACCCTGACATCACCCAATTTGATTTCCCGAGGAAGCGGAACACAGCATTCCGCCAGTTCCACCTTCAAGATTCTCATAGACCCCTCCAATGAACTATCCACTCGTTATGCATCGCGAATTCCTCGCGACATGCAGCCGTAAAAATATCATGGCTCATGTTTCACATATCGCAAATATTTGTCAATTATTTATTTGAACATCATATTATGATGATAATAGGTCCAAGTCTCAAATTTTATTCAATATATGATGTTAAAATTATTATACGATAATATTTCTCATCATCGACCTCCTCGATTCAGAAACTGATCCAGACAACCAAGCCGGAAAGACCCCACGATGACCGTTGAGGACATCCAGCACCTGGTCGGCCTGATGGGCATTGAACTAGCGGGCCTGTTCAGCGCACATTCACCACGTTCTGAAAAACAGAATCGATTTGCTCAATGACACACCGTGTCAGATTGATCTGTGGCTTCGACCGCGCCGCCACCAATTCCTGTGCAGCGGCAACGGCACGGATTGATGGGAGAAACAGTTTGCACGCTGGTCTTCCTCAACGCCTCAGCCCATTGCATCAACGCTGACCTTGTAGGCAAAGACAAAATCACGCTCGGGTGTGACCTCAATGTCCGTTGAAAACCCTGATTCTGAAATCGGATTGGGATTTTGCGATGCGGTTTCTCCCAGATCAAAGGCCGATGCGATTGGCTCCACTCCCAGGCACATGTTCCGGCCGTTCCATGGAGAGTCGCTGCGTCCGCCATTGCTGACCCAGAGCATGGCGCAAGGCAGCAAGGCAGCATCCCAGCTGACAGTGTAACTCACCTTCTCAACGTGATTGTCGAGGGCAATGGCGCCATCAATGCCACACAGCATCACGATTTCTTCGGTTTTGCCCGGCAACGGCAAGCGGCTCAAATCGATTGGTGGGCCTTCGCGTGCCGGCACGCTTTGTATGGACGAAAACTGAGCACCCGGCGCTCCGCAAGTTATCGCCGCTATGTCGAGAGAGGGATGCACCATCCCCATGGAAAAGGGACCGGGCCTCACCTTCAGCGTTCCTGGCGCTCCGGCAAGAGCAAAGTTGGGATGAACCCCGAAAGGTCCTTTGAAGGGACGCCGCGCGATAATCCGCACCTCAAACGCCAGGGCGGCTTCATCGCCCGGTGCAACAACTGTGCGCACAACCTTGGCAATCGGAGACGTCTCGGGATAATCGATGCCGATCGATACGCTGTTGTTCGTCAACGCCACCAAATGCCAATGCGACGCCGCCGAATGGCCATGAACATCGCCCGACATTTGTCTATCGTTTGCCCCTAATTGGTTTTTTTCGAGTGCCTTGCGCCACGCTGGAACGCGCGTACTTTCCGCAGGGTAATCGCCACCAAATGGAAGGCAGACAAACTCCGAGCCAAGGTGGTCCAGAACCGAATGGGTTTTCGCGACAGCGGAACCATCCTGCAGCCAAGGCGCGTCATAAAACGGTGTCAGCAGGCGACCATCCGGCAGAAAAAACCGAACATTGCGCAACATGCCACCTTCGGCATAAATGTCGAAGGCAACATTTGAAGTTTTGACCGACCAGACAGCACCTACATCCGTCATTCAATTGCTGCCGTGACCTTTGGCACGATGCGCCAACCGATCCAGCGAGACAGCAGCCAGAAGCACTGTTCCCTTGACCACCCACTGAACAAATTCGTTCACGTTCATCAGCACCATGCCATTGGCCAGAATACCCATAATCAGCACGCCTGCGAACACACGTGGAAGACTACCGATACCACCCATGATGGAGACCCCGCCAAGCACCACCGCAGTGATGATGTCGAGTTCATAATTGGTCCCTGCCCTTGGTTGACCACTGTTGATCCGCGCCATCAGGATGATGCCGGCAAATGTCGCAAGCGCATAACCGAGGAAATAAACGTAATAACGCACGCGATTCCCGTCGACGCCAGACAGGCGCGAAGCTTCATCATTGCCGCCAACCCCATAGACCTGGCGACCGAACACCGTACGTGTCAGGACAATCCAACCAACCACGAAGACGATTGCCATCAAGATCACCGGCACAGGAATGCCGGCAACATAACCTTGGCCCAGCCATTTTATGGAATCCGGAATACCGTAAATCGGCAAGCCACCCGAGATGACATAGGCCATGCCGCGTAAAATAGTCATCATCCCAAGCGTGGCGATCAAGGGAGGGATACCTATGCTGTTGATGATGCCACCGGTCAGTAGTCCGAGCAAAGAGCCGACAAGCATGGTAACGCCAAAGGCCAGTAGCGGATCATATCCCATGCTGACCAGGGTTGCCAAAATCATGCCGGACAAGCCGATCATGGACCCCACCGAGAGATCGATCCCCCCCGTTATGATAATAAAGGTCATACCCACGGCACAGATACCAACGATGGAAACCTGACGCAGAACATTGAGAATGTTTATCTGGGTCAGGAAAGCCTCGCTGGCGAGAGAAAACACCAGGATCAGAATGATTAGCGCGGCATAAATGCCATATTTGGACAGAATATTCAGCATGCGGCCTCAGCCTCCTTTTGCGCTTCCCGACTTCCCGTGGACGCCAAATGCAGGATCCGCGCCTGGTCGAATTCTTGTTTGGAAAGCTCCGCGACGGAGCAACCATCGCTGATGACAATGATCCTGTCTGACATGCCCATCAATTCCGGCATCTCGGATGAAATCATGATAATGGCTTTTCCGGCCGCCGAGAGCTCTCTCATCAAATTGTAGATTTCCTGTTTTGCTCCCACATCGATGCCCCGGGTGGGTTCATCAAAAATGAGAATGTCAGCATCCGTCTCGAGCCATTTGGCGAGTACAATTTTTTGCTGATTGCCCCCGGACAAATTGCCGACCAATTGCTCCATATCAGTTGCACGAACACGCAGAACCTTCATCGCAGCTTCCACCGCCTTTCGTTCTTTCTGGTTGTCCATGAAGCCTGCCTGCGAGAATTTCCCCAGGGATGCATAAGTGGTGTTAAACCGGATCGTCTCGCCCAGAAGGACGCCCTGATGTTTTCGATCTTCGGGGATAAGGCCGATGCCGAGACTAATGGCATGTTGCGGACTGCGAACAGATTGCGCCACTCCATCGACAAGGATTTCACCCGAGATGAGGCGGTCAGCACCCATGATCAGCCGAACCGTTTCTGTGCGTCCTGCGCCAACCAGACCACCCAAGCCGACAATTTCTCCTGAACGAACGGAAAAGCTGACATCCTGAACGTCCGCCGATTTGAGATGTCGGACCTCCATTCGCACATCTCCGAGCTTTACCATTCCTGGCGGAAATTCTTGCTCAAGCGTACGTCCGACCATCAACTCTATCAGCCGGCCCCGATCGAAATCCGATACCGGACCGGTCTCTACATGCTGGCCGTCTCGCAACACCATGACGCGGGAACACAAGTCGAAAACTTCTTCGAGCCGGTGAGACACATAGATGATGGCAACACCTTCGGCGGAAAGTTTGCGGACAGCTTGATAAAGAAACTCGACTTCATGCGTCGTCAGCGGCGCGCTCGGCTCATCCATGATGAGCACCTTGGCTTGCCGCGAGATCGCCTTTGCCAGCTCCACCAATTGCTGGTGTCCAACACTCAATTCCTTGACCAGTTTTTCCGGTGAAATATTGGTCCCGACACGCTCCAGCAACTGACGTGACTGGTGCACCATTTCCTTGCGTTTGAGAAATGGTCCGGCTCGCAATTCCTGTCCATAAAACAGGTTCTCAGCGACCGACATTTCTGGAAAGAGTGAAAATTCCTGATAGATCGCGCTGACGCCAAGGCTGATCAGATCAAACGGATCCGCATGCGCTACCGTGGTTCCATTAATCAGGATTTCGCCCTGATCGGGCTGAATGGCGCCGGTGACAATCTTGATGAGTGTCGATTTGCCCGCTCCGTTTTCGCCGACGAGCCCAAGCACCTCACCGGGACAGAGTTCCGCACTCACGTCCTGGAGCGCTGCGACCCCTGGGAAAGACTTAGAAATGTGTCTGATCGAAAGAACTGGCTTGTCCACGATCGGCCCTCCCTGCATACGGCGACCGGCGCGATTTACCGTGCCGGTCGCCCATCGGTATTACACCCAGCAATTAGTCCTGGGTAACGGCAGACATATCAAACTTGATCAGGCCTTTGATCGGGCCATTTTTGATCACACTGACAGCAAGATCGATCGTGTTTTCACCAACTTTGTAGGGTGTGATGTCCACAGTTGCCTTGTACATGCCACCTTCCTTGATGTGCTTGACGGCTTCTTCCGTTGCATCAAGACCAAACAGTGCAAACTCCTCAACAGGCAGCCCCATTCCCTTGATGACTTCGTAAGCGCCCAAAACCCCGGCATCATTCACACCGACGAACACACGAGCCTCAGGATGGGCTTGCAGAATGGTTTCCGCCGCAGTGGCACCGCGGTCCGGTGTCAAAGCCGATTGTTCGGCCACGATCTTTGCGTTTGGCGCAAACTCGGCCAGACCATCCTTGATACCATTTCCTCGAGCGATAAGGCTGGGAACTTCCGGGAAGGTCAGAACAGCAACACTGGCTTCACCACCCAGTTCATCGGTGATGTATTTACCGGCAAGATCACCGATGAAGCGGCCATATTCGTATTCCGCAACGCTGTACCATGCATCAGCATTGACGATGCGCTGTGGAGAATTGATGACGGTAATTCCGGCCTCGTGGGCCTGATCAACCAGCGGCTCCATTGCCTCCGGCGCGATCGGTGCCAGAATAATTGCATCCATTTTGTTAGCGATGAAATTTTCAGCTGCCGAGATTTGCGCAGCAGCATCGGATTTGCCGTCATGCACCGTAAGCTCGATACCCAGTTCCTTCGCACGGTCTTCCATGCCCCGCGCAACCTCAATGAAATAAGGGTTGAGCAGATCCATGGTCGTATAACCGAAGCGCAATCCCTTTGCGTCGGCAGGGTCGGCCGGTTTGATCACTTCGCTGGGCGACAAGACCGGGAGTTCATCCTGCGCATTTGCGTGGGATGCCGTGAGCGCGCCTGCCAGTGCAAGCCCTATAATTCCATGCTTAATCATTGATTCCTCCAGTAAAAACATCAGTCCACCGCGACGCAGGGCTCTCTTGTTGCCCTTTTTGATGGTGATTTTTTCTACTGGCCCCCATCAGACTTGTCAAATAAATATATTAGCATCATAATATGATATATGTAGATTGCCACCCTTCATATATTGATGGAAACCATACATTATGATAACGAAATAGAAAAGGGAGGTCTTTGTGATGAAGTGTCTTGTTCCATCCGGGGATGTCTGCGGTGAAGCAGCGGTCTGGTGCCCCGACGAAGAGGCCCTCTATTGGGTTGATATCAACCGCTTCCTGATTCACCGATATGACACGCGATTATGCGCAACTCGCAGCTGGTGCTTTGACGCCCCGATGGTGGCACTCTCTCTCACCACAGAACCGGGACGCCTGCTGATTGCGCTGGGCTCGCATCTTGAATGGTGGTGGCCGGAAACAAACACGCGCGTGAAGCATGGCTTCCAGGTGGAGGGGTGGCCGAACATCCGGCTGAATGACGGCTGCGCAGATCCGCTTGGCAATTTCTGGATCGGCTCCATGACCAACAATGTCAGCCCGGAAGGCGATCCGATAGACAAAACCGGCAACGAGGGCATCCTATTCAGAATTGCTCCGGACGGGACCGTGACACAATGGAAAACCGAAATTGGTATTTCGAACACGCTTTGCTGGAGTCCAGACAGCAAGACATTCTATTTTGGCGACACGCTGGAAAATTGCATCTGGGCTTATGACTACGACATTCGCACCGGAGACATCTCGAATGAACGTCCGTTCTTCTCCGGTTTTGACCGCGGACTTCCCGATGGTTCAACGATCGATGCCGACGGTTATCTGTGGAACTGCCGGTATTATGGCGGATGCGTCGTCCGGATCACGCCTCAGGGGACGATCGACCGGATTGTCGAAATACCGACGCGAAATCTGACCACCGCGGTCTTCGGCGGTGCGAATAACAGCACGCTTTTCGTGACATCAGCCAGCAATGGAAAAGCACCCCAGGGTGACCGGCTCGCCGGTTCAGTCTGGACCGTTGAAACCTCCACCAAGGGTCTGGCACCCAACCGAGTAAATGTAAAATGACACAAAAAACTTCCAAACACGTACTGGTCACCGGCGCATCCGGCAATCTTGGCCGCAAGTTGGTCAGCTACTTGGCCCAGACTGACTGGTGTGACCGGGTCGTAGCGATCGTTGAGCCTGGCCAATCCCTCGCTATGGACAACATAGATGTGATCCAATGTAATCTTGGGGGCGACTGCATGACCGAATTGGTTGAGGCCATGCAGGGCATTGATGCGGTTGTCCACCTCGCCGCACAACACCCTTATCCATCGGCCACCTGGGAAGATGCAGCAGTCAGTTTGCAAATGACGCTCAATATGCTTGATGCCGCACGCACCGCCGGGGTCGCGCGCTTTGTGTTTGCCAGTTCAAACCACGTCATGGGTCGCTACAAGGACCGCGATGAAGCCAATATTCCTGGGTCCCTGTCACCCGACACTCCCCCACTCGTCGGCACCATCGTCAAATCGCCTGACGGCAATATCGTTGATGCAACCGCCTATGCCAGCGTCCGATTGATGGGTGAACAAGCATGCGCCCACTTTACACAGGCCTATGGAACCGGTCTGACAGCCGTCAGTCTTCGTATCGGCTGGTGTCAGGTGGGAGAAAACAGACCTGAGAGCATATCGTCCACCGGACTGCCCGACCGCGGCGAAGACGCCGAAGACGCTCAGGTTGCTCACGATACGAAATGGTTCCGCAACATGTGGCTTTCCAATGCCGATTTTCTTCAGGTCGTGGATTGCGCAATTACGGCATCATCGCAACCATGGCCAACACCTTCGATTGTGGTAAATGCAATGTCGAACAACAAGGGCATGCCCTGGAATTTGAAACAGACTCGGCAAATGATTGGTTTCGAACCGAAAGACGATGCATGGACAAATTGCTGACTCGACACCATTTGCCAAGCCACTAAATTCAGTTCACCGTCGGCCTGACGAGACACAGCGAGATGACATGGCAACCGAAATGACTCAGAGCGGAAAAGAAACAGAAAAGCCGCGTCTCCAGACAGCAGCCCGGACATGCGCGGTGCTGCTGGAAGTTGCCAGATCCGGACCGCTCGGTATTTCAGCCAAGGCCCTCAGTGTAAATCTTGGTGTCCCACGCCAAGTCATCTACCATCTCGTGCACACGCTCGTAACTATCGACATGTTGCGCAAGGTGGGTACCGGCCAGTATGTGCTCGGCCTCAGCATCGCGCCGATCGCCAATGGCTTTCATCGTCAATTGCTCAGTTCCGAGGTGCTCAACGAGTTTGCCCATCGCGCAGCAGAGGCGACCGGTGAATCTTCCTATGTTGGAGGTTGGCTCGACGGTGAAGTGGTCGTGTTGGCATCCCATCGCGGAAGCGCGACGATCACAGCCTCTTCGCTGCCGCAGGGAACGGCTGGCGACGCACATGCACGCGCCAGCGGAAAATTGTTGTTGGCCATGAGCTCCAAGGAAGACCTCGACAGTTATCTGCGAACTCACCAGCTTGTCGAACGGACACAGAACACGATTACAACAGAACATGAACTGCGGCGCGAGATTGAGAATGTCCAACAGGATTTGATCGGTTATGATCGTGAAGAATACTCCATAGGCCTGTCCTGCATGGCTGTTCCCATCGGCGAAGCACCATCCGGACTGGTATTGGGCATTTCTGCACCGACCGAACGGTTCAAGGTAAACAAGGACAAATACATCCAACAACTCAGAGACATCGCCCAGCGCACAAATTCTCTCCGGTAGACGTTCCGCGTGATCTCCAAAACCTAAAGAGCGTAAAGCTCAGTCATTTCGGTTTAAAAACAGGACAAGCAGTTCGCTGAGGCCCCAGATCAGGGCAGTATCCTCTATTTTGAGGCTTCAGCCCGTCCGGATTCAAAGTCCGCAATGATGGTCGCGTAAATATCCTGCATGCCTTTGATGGCCTCCTCGTCCGTTACATCGCCTGCAAACCATTGATGTGATACATCGCCAAAGATTGTCCGCCCGATAGCAAAGCCGACGCAGACCTCGTTCCGACCAGCGCGTACAATCGATTTACGCAGCGTGTCATATGGTTCGTTCAATCCAAGCATGATGATACCCCGGCAATATTGATCCCGCTGATCCAGCAAGTCCCCTGCTCTCTGCCAGCCGGCATCATCTTCAAATCCCGGAAGCTTCCACCAGTCTGGGCGCAAACCCGCATCATACACTTGCTTCATCGACCTCAACAGCGTCTCATTGCCTCTGTCCATATGGAGCGGCGGGACAATTTCGAGCATCCATTCAATGTTAACCGCATGGCAGGCGTTTTGGAGACGATCCAATTGGGTGAATTGGGCTTCGCGCAGTGCGTCTGCATCATCGGGATGATGCCACACAAGACACTTGGCCACTTGACCCGGCGACCATTCGCAAAGCCCCTCCAGGCAACCGGTTTCGAATTCGAGTGGTCGTGAACCGGTCATTTCTACCGGGCGGCCTATCCACCATCCTTGCAATTCGCCCTTGTCCATTTCCTGTTGGCCAAAGCGTTGGTCGAGCAGCATGCCGGGGCTGGCGTCAACTATTTGAGGCATGGCGCGTTCCACCGCATTTGCCGCCAGTGACTTGAAGTGTCTGGCATCTGATTCAGAGCGGCCAAACTCTTCCATAAGCTTGTCAAACGGTTCTCGGTGGTCGCAGGCAAGCGCATATACGGGCAATTTCCAGTTATGACGGCCCAGGATACGATGTAATCGTGCCGCATCACTGGCCTTCTGGTTTTCCATGAACATGTCGACTTCGTGCTGGTAGGGAGAGGCCTCCGAACATCCGTGACGAGACACAACGATCGCTCCGCAGGCATTTCCGCGCTTGAGCGCGGTCTCGGGTGGTTCGCCGTTCAGCCAGGAACTGAGAAATCCGGCCAGAAATGCATCGCCGGCACCAACGGGATTTATGGCATCAACGGCATAACCGGAAACGACTGGAATATCGCCGAATGAACCGGGACTGTCGGCATCAATCCACATCGCACCATGGCCTCCAAGCTTCAGGATAAGCGGCGCTGAGATACGACTGCGCATTTCTTTGATCGCCTCCTCAAGGCAATCAGTTTGAGCCATGACACAGAATTCATCTTCATTACCAACCACCAGCGTGGCCGCTTCAAGGAGACGCCAGACTCTTTCAACAGCACCTTCCAGGCCACCGGGCGACTTTTCCCAGATGGCTTTGCGAAAATCGATATCCACCACCAATTGCGCGTTGGAACTAACGACGCGGTCGACAATCTTGCGAACTTCACCATCCACAGCAATTGCAGCAGCAAGTGTCCCAGTAACGGCGAATATCTCACATCCATCAAGTGCTGATTGTGGCACCTGATTGTCATGGATCACCTCATCGGCCGCAGCTTCACGATAGAAGTCAAGATTGACCGCCTCGGCGTCGAGCATGCCGAGAAATGCGAGGGCGGTGCGTCGCTCCGGGTCTTTGCGAACAAGTTCATCGCAGACGCCTTCGCGGTCCAGCACATTCATCAGATAGTCGCCCATCGGATCATCTCCGACAGTTGTAATCAGCCCCACTGGCACACCAAGCCGCGCCGCTCCAATCGCCAGATTGCCGCTGGACCCACCTGCATAACGGCGGAAACTTCGTGTTCGTTTCAACGAGGTGTTGCGCTGTTCGCCATAGAGATCAACTGTCAGGCGCCCCATGCAAAGCAAAGTACTATTCCGCCGCTCTTTCGTCGAACATTCAGGCAGTTTGGTTTTGTTCCAAGTCATGCTGTATCTCTGTTTCCATGCATGTGAAAAACCGTCCTGAGTGGTTTTGCGACAGGAATGCCAGTGTCATCCATCTCAAGAAATTCTGACATTGCTTCCCACCAGCGCTGCATCACTGGAGAATCCGGAAGCCGGGCCATCCCCTGATCGTCGACCCGCCATAATACGCCAAACAGAGCGTTTGTTTCCGTGTCGAGATGGATTGAATAATCCTGAATTCCGGCTTCTGCCAGCAACTCAACCAGCTCCGGCCAGATCTCGTCATGCGCCCTTTCATAGGCAAGCTCTATGCCCGGTTTGAGCTGCATCTTGAAGGCGTATTTTTCCATTTTCTATACTCCGTGACGGCCTTTGAACCGAAATATCCGACACATTTTTTGCAAAAACAATCTTGCGTCATCTTTGATATGTGATAACAGATATCAATAAATGATCAAGCGTCGCAAGGGGAGGTGACAAAAAGCAGATGCAATTTTCGCTGCAAAACCGGCAGGGATGAACGCATTTTGCTGAGCAGGCTGGGTTTACGGCCAATGATCCGGAACACCCGGATTGCAGTTTCGTACATTTTCCAATCACTGATTTTGTCAACTGCTGCTCTTCGCGACCTATTCGAAAAACAAGCGTAATCAATTGGGTGGAGTGAAATTTGATGTCGGAAGTTACTGTTGCCGGTATGTGGCATGCCGCATGGACCGTAGATAACCTTGAGCGTGCCCTGGAATTCTATGTTGGCTTGCTCGGTATGGAGGTCGTGCATCAGCAAGTGCAGGATAATGACTACACGCGCACACTTGTCGGCATCCCCAATGCAAAGCTGCGCGCGGCTCTATTGAAGTTTCCCGACCAGGAAGCGGGCCTCTCCGGCCACGTGATTGAGTTGAACGAATACATCCAGCCGCGTGGCCCAAAACAGGATACGAGTCCGTGCAACCTCTGCGCTGCCCACTTCGCATTCTATACGAGCGATCTGCACGCGCTTCATGAACGCCTGTCGAAACGCGGGGTCACTTTCGTCAACCCGCCGGTTGCCATTGCTCAGGGCATCAACAAGGGCGGCTTCGCTTGCTACCTGAAAGATTTTGATGGTTTCACACTTGAGTTTCTGCAGCCACCGAAATGGCGGTTGGAAGGCGGTCAGCCACCTGCGGAGGCAACAGCACAATGACTCAAAATGTCTTCGATCTGTCCGGTAAAGTCGCAATTGTTACCGGTTCTGCAGGCGGTCTCGGCAAAACCATTGCCAAGGCGCTTGCTGAAGCGGGCGCAACCGTTGCGTTGACAGACATCAACACCGATGCGCTCGATGAGCAAAAGGCGAACTTCGAAGCCAATGGCTGGGAATGTTCGGCCAACCGGCTTGATGTGGCCAATGAAACAGAGCGCAAGGCTGTCGTTGACGAGATTGCATCGCGTTTCGGCCGCATCGATATTCTTGTCAACAATGCCGGAGTCATTCTTCGAAAACCCGCAGCAGAGACGACCGACAGCGAATTCACCAATTTACTGAGCATCAATCTAGTCGGCCTGTTCGGAATGACAACCGCCGTCAGCGGACACATGGCCAAGAATGGCTATGGCAGAATTATTTCGCTGTCATCCATCATGGGCCACATCGGCAGAGCTGGTCAGGCCACATATGTTGCAGCCAAACACGGGGTGGTTGGCCTTACAAAATCCTTCGCAGCCGAATATGGGCCACTTGGCATAACTTCAAACGCCATTGGCCCTGGCTATTTTCGTACTGATATGAATGCCGAACTGCTGAAAGACGAGCAGTTCGTGCAATCGGTCGAGCTGCGAACACCTTTACGCCGCTGGGCCGATCCGGACGAAATTGCTGGACCAATCGTTTTTCTCTCAGCCCCGGCTTCCAGCTTTGTAAACGGCCAATTTCTGATGATTGATGGCGGACTTGCCGTGACAGTTCCTGCTCCGGGTCAGGGGAGTTAAAGACCAAACTCGGAACCTAGAGCAATTTGCAGAGACACGTAATTGCTCCAACTAAAGCAAAAAATGGAGGAAGATATGAGATTAGTGAAACGCCTAATGGGTGCAGGAATGGCTTTGATGCTAACGTCCGGCATTGCCACCGCTCAGGATTGGTTGCCAGAAGGTGCCGATGTGAGTGGAATCAAGGTCGGGGTTACCACCATCGGTCCAAGCGTCAACAGTTATGCGGCAACCTATGTCGAGGAATTCGAGCGCTATTCGAAGGAACTCGGCCTCAACATCATCATGCTGGATTCCCAAGCCGATCCCGCTCGACAATCAAACCAGGTGCAGGACCTGATCGCCCAGCAAGTTGATGTCATGGTCATTTGGCCGATCAATGCTCAGGCTATCGTACCTGCTGCACGTCAGGCTCACGCCCGCGGCATTCCCATCGTCATATCCAATTCCAAGATCGACGATTCAGGCAAGGAATTCACCAAGACCTTTACTGGCCCGGATGATTACACGCAGGCAAAGAAGGCTGGCGGGTTGATGATTGATGCACTTGGCGGCAAAGGAAATGTTGTCATCGTCGGCGGCACACCCGGCTATACTGTGTCAAACCTGCGCGAACAGGGTTTCCGTGATGCTCTTGAAGGAACTGACATCAAGGTCATTGATGCCCAGCCCGCAAATTGGTCTCGTGAACGCGCCCAGTCACTGATGGAAAACTACATCACCCGCTTCGGCAGTGATATCAATGGCGTTTATTCCGCAGATGCTGGAATGGGTACAGGTGCTCTCGCCGCCGTTCAGGCCGCTGTTTCCGATGGCAAATTGCCAGCAGATCACGGGATTGCATTTACTGATGCAACCTTGTTTGCAGCTGGATATGACGCCATCAAACGTGGTGAATATTACGGCTCGATCCTTCAGTCTCCAAAGGAAGATGCACAGACAGCCGTCAGGGCAGCTGTTCTTATTGGTTTGGGAGAGGATGTGCCTGATCTAATGTACATGAAGACACCTGCAGTGACCAAAGAGAACGTGGACGAATTCGAAAGACCCGTATTCTAAGACCACGCAAAAACAAATGTGGCTCCACACACTTGTGTCTGGAGCCACATAGCGCAATTTCAGGAAAACTTGACCGGGAAGTAGAACATGTCAGATCTATCTGTTGTCGTCGGCGGAGCCTCAGGCATTGGTGCCGCTACAGTTTCCAAAATGCTGGACCGGGGCGATACTGTTATCGGCATCGATCTTCACATCAACGATGCACCAGATGGAGCATCATGGATCGAAGGTGATGCCTCCAGCAATGAGACGTGGCAAAAGCTTGCAGAGATGCTCAAGCAGATTGATCGACCTGTCGATAATCTGATTTATGGCGCTGCCCATCTTGCAATCGGACGTATTCTCGATCTCGACGACGAAGACTGGCAACGTACTTTCGAGGTTAACATCCTTGGCATCGTACGTTGCGTGAAAACTATTTTACCGGGCATGATCAAGGCTGGCAAAGGTTCAATTGTCACCATCGGGAGCATCGACTCCGTCATGGCCGAACAGGGATTGATTGCCTACTGCATGTCGAAGGGCGGTATTGTCCAATTCACCCGCACGCTGGCAATGGATTATGCGCGCGATGGCATCCGCGCCAATTGCCTCTGTCCAGGCGTAACTGATACGCCACTGTTTCGCAGACATCTGGCGTCTGCCAAGGAGCCCTCTCAATTTCTCGAAACGCGCGAGCAGCGAAATCCGATTGGCCGACTCTTGCGCTCCGAGGAAATTGCAGACGCTGCCCTTTACTTGGCCTCGCAACAGTCCTCGGGTATGACAGGCGCCACCATGCTGGTCGATGGGGGACTTACGGCCAGTTTTGATTTCCGCACCGGCGCTGAAGGCGCTTGATATGAATGCTCACAACACAGTCAGATTTCTGAATCTGCAATAGGGTTGCGACAGAAAAGAGTGGAGACACATTTGCCAAGTTTCTTTCAAGCACGATGAATATGACCGAAATCGTGTCAATAAATCACCAGAGCCTGGGCGAGCAGGTCTACAATCAGCTTCGGAACATGCTGATTGCCGGTCAATTCCATCCTGGTGAAAAAGTGACACTCAGGACACTGGCGAAAGCGTTGGGAACCAGTGCGATGCCGGTACGGGATGCGCTGCGCCAGCTCATGGTTGAACAGGCTATTGAGTTGCTGCCAAACCGTACCTTCCGCGTACCGATCATGACGCGCAAGCGTTTCATCGAGTTGAGGAAAATCCGGTTGAAGCTTGAGTCCATGGCGGCAATGGAGGCTGCCCGGCGTATCGACCAGAAGACACTTGGTGAAGTTCGCGAACTCTCTCAGTGGTTCGAAGAGGAATGTGAACGTGATTCACCCGACCGGCGCGGGCTTATTCGTGCAAACCAGCAATTTCATTTCTTGATTTATCGCGCCTCGGAGATGGACGTACTCGTCCAGATTATCGAAGGATTGTGGACACAAATTGGTCCAATCCTCAATCTTGACATCGCCGAAGGTTCGGAGCGCATTGCCCAAAAAATTCCCGTCGAACATCACAATGCGTTGATCCAGGCATTGGCCGATCACAATTCGCGCGCTGCAGGAGCCGCACTGGCTATGGATATTCGCGCGGCGGGCGAGCACATCTTGAAAAAGGGCGTGCTGATTGATGAGGACTGATCTGTTGGTTGACAAAAGCAGCTAACAAATAAGGGAGGAATTATGCCGGACTTTGCAATCGTTGACCCGCATCTGCACCTATGGGACCAGACGCGGCATCAATACCCGTGGTTGAGCGACATTCCAATGCTCGACCGCAATTTCTCGCTCGCGGATTATGATGAAGCATGTGGCGAGGTATCTGTCGACACACTCGTCTTCGTCCAGTGTGAGGTCAACCGCAACCAATTCCTGGCAGAAGCCGACTGGGTCGCAGACCAGGCCGAGCAGGATCAGCGCATAAAGGGCATGGTGACATGGGCCCCCGTCGAAAAGGGTGCAGCCGTCGCCGAGGATCTGGAGAAATTGAAGCGCCACAACATCCTTCGTGGCGTACGCCAGATCATCGAGTTTGAACCCGACCCCGATTTCTGCCTCCGTCCGAAAGTGATTGAAGGCATTCGCGAGCTAGCCAATTTTGATCTGAGCTTTGATATTTGCATCAACTACCGGCAACTTCCGAAAGTGATAGAAATGGTCCGCCAATGCCCGGATATACCTATGGTGTTGGACCATGTCGGAAAGCCGGGTGTTGCGGCGGGAGACCTTCATCCATGGCGCGAGCAATTTCGCGAGCTTGCCAGCTTTCCAAACGTCTTCTGCAAATTGTCCAGTCTGCCCACGGAGGCAGATCACCAGAACTGGACGCGTTCTCAGATCCTGCCTTTCATTGACGCCGCCGTAGAAGATTTTGGCTTCGACCGGCTGATGTATGCAGGCGATTGGCCAGTGTCCAGCCAGGCCATTAGCCTGGGCAACTGGGTATCTCTTCTCGATGATGCCTTGACCGGTGTTTCCCATCAGGACCTTCAGAGTTTCTACCGCGACACCGCAATAAAATTCTACAAACTGGAAGCAAACCGACAGTGAACATGCTCCTTCAAATCATACGCAAGCCATTTCACCTGAGCTATTATCAACTTGTGATCGCGTTTTTTGGTTTGGCGCTGATAGGGATTTTATTCGTCGCACCGACGATGCTGTCTCCCGACAATATCAAGCTGGTGCTGAGACAAGGGTCGATTCCGGCTCTCATGGCAATCGGTGTCACATTCGTTGTCATAAGTGGTCGTCTGGACCTCTCGATCGGCTCACTGCTCAGCCTCTGCGCGATCCTGATCGTGGATCTGCACGACAAGGTCGGCCCGGTCATTGCTATTGGTGCCGGGCTTGGCATCGGTCTGCTGGTCGGCTGTGTAAACGGGTTTCTGGTTGCAGTGCTGCGGCTAAATCCGCTCATTGCCACGCTGGGTATGCTGTCCCTGCTTCAGGGAATCTCCCTGATTTACAGCGATGGCCGGAACGCGCTCATCATGGACCCGGAAAACACATGGTTTTCCTTTATCGGCCGGTCCTACATCGCGGGCATTCCTGTACCGATCATCATCCTGATAATCGCTACAATCGGTTTTTCAATCCTGCTTCGCTATACCACTTTTGGCCGCAAGATCTATGCAATCGGTGGCAATGAGGCGGCAAGCCGCTACTCCGGGATCAATGCAAAGCGGATCGTGTTTTCCTGCTACGTCATCTCCGGTCTCATGACCGCTGTCGCTGCGGTGGTCTTTTCCTCGCGTGTCATGGGTGCCCAGAACAATTCCGGCTCGGGTCTGGAACTATACGTCTTGTCAGGCGTGATTCTGGGCGGTGCCAGCCTGTTCGGCGGGTCAGGCACCATACTGCTTTCAGTCGTAGGCGTCATGATCCTGGAGTTCATACAGAACGGCCTGCTCATCGTTGGCCTCCCCTACTACACGCAATGGATTCTGACCTGGATTGTAATCATTGCAATCGTCTGGTCCGACCTGGCTTCGAAACGCTATCGGGAGCATCAATGATGTCACAAGTGTCTGCTCATGAGACGCATATGATGCCGTTCGCAAAGGTCATCAATGTCGCAAAGCGCAACCCGATCTGGCTCGTTCTGGTCGTTTTGATCGCACTGTTTTCATTTCAAACGCCGTATTTTCTGACGGTCTTCAATCTCAGCAATATTCTTTACCAGGCCGCACTGATCGGCTTTCTTGCCGTCGGCCTGACTCCCGTCCTGATTAATGGCAATGTGGATCTGTCGGTCGGTGCCATGGTCGCACTTTCCGCCTGCCTGGCTGTCAGCCTTCAGCATATCGGCTTTGTACCCGCGCTTGTCATTGCAGTTCTGGCTTGCACATGTCTGGGCCTCCTGAATGGGATCATTGTTGAATATACTGGCGTGAATTCCTTCATTGTGACCCTTGCCGCCATGTTGGGCGTGCGCGGCCTTGCCTTCCTTTATGCTGGTGACACCTCGCTGTCATCGCCAACCAGCGATCTGATGGAACTGGGAATGATGGCAGTTGGTCCATTGTCAGCCACCGCGATCGTCTTCGTCATTTTCGTGGTGGTCTTCCAGATCATGCTCTCACGCACGGCCCATGGACGGAATACCTATGCAATCGGCGGCAATCGCGCGGCTTGCGAAAATGCCGGTGTACATGTTCGTCGGAATGTTATCGTCAATTTCGCCGTGTCCGGCACCATGGCTGGTATTGCCGGCGTCTCCATGGCTGCGCAATTGGGTGCAGCAACACCAAGCTATGGCGCAGAGTATGAGTTATGGGCAATCATCGCCATTGTACTTGGTGGCACAAGTCTCCAAGGCGGACGCGGCACGATGATAGGTACCTTTGGCGCCGTTCTGGCATTGGCTGCATTGCGAAACGGGCTGAACCTCATCCAAGTCTCAGGCTTCTATGTTCTCGTAATACTCGGTCTGACGTTGATCATCGCATTGGTCCTCGACCGCCAGTTCAATAGGGAATAAATCCATGAAAGCTAACGATAAATCGTCTCAGCGAGCGGGTGAAATCAGCCTGAGCGTGAATGGCATTTCAAAGCGCTTTCCCGGCGTCCTGGCATTGGACAAGGTCAGCGTTGACGTTCACGCAGGAGAAGTTCACGCAATCTGCGGCGAGAACGGCGCTGGCAAATCAACATTGATGAAAGTCATTGCGGGCAATTACCGCGCTGATGAGGGAGACTTGGTCTTCCGTGGAGTAAAGATTGATCTGAGGTCACCACTGCAGGCCAAGGAACTCGGCATATTGCTGATCCACCAGGAAATCTCGCTGGTGCCTGAACTCACGGTCGCGGAAAACATCTTTCTGGGAAGCCTGCCTTACAACCGGATGGGGTTCGTCGACTGGCAACAGCTCTATCGCCGTACAGAAGAAGTCATCGCCAAGGCTGGCTTCAAGCTCAGTGCGAAAGATATTGCCGGTGAATTGCCGGTTGCGCGTCAGCAGATGGTTGAGATTGCACGGGCCGTTGCGCTGCAGTCTTCACTCGTCATCTTCGATGAACCCACCGCCTCCTTGACGGAAGCTGAGGCAAAGGCCTTGTTCGACACCATCCGCCAACTCAAGGAAAACGGTGTCGCCATCCTGTATATCTCTCACAAACTTCCTGAGATTCTGCAGATTTCAGATCGTGTTTCCGTACTGCGTGATGGCCGTTATCAGGGCACATTGCAAACTGACGAGGTCGATGAGAATGCGATCACGGCCTTGATGATTGGCCGCCATCTTGAAAACCCAAATGATCGCCCGGCCTCGCATCCAGGTGATGAAGTTCTGAGTATTGATAGAATTACAGTACCCGGCTTCATTGATCAGGCTGAATTGTCGGTTCATGCGGGCGAGATACTGGGCATGTATGGGCTCGTAGGTGCTGGACGCTCTGAACTGGCTGAAGTCATTTTTGGCCTGCGCGACAGTCCTGACGTTTCGATGCGCTGGCATGGCAAACCGGTCAAGATTTCATCTCCCAGCGATGCCGTACGCCTTGGTATCGGACTTGTGCCTGAAGATCGCAAGGATCACGGCCTTATTCTCGATATGGGCGGCGCCACCAACATGACGCTGCCGGCATTGCGCGCTGTTCAACACTTCGGCTTCATCAGCCGCGACAAGGAAGTGCGGATATTTGAAGATTATCGAGAGAAATTGCAGATAGCTGCCCGCGGTCCATTTGCTTCGGTCCGTACATTGAGTGGCGGCAACCAGCAAAAAATCGTGCTCGGAAAATGGCTCTCAACGCACCCGGATCTACTCATCCTTGATGAACCCACAAGAGGCGTCGATGTCGGTGCAAAGGCTGAAATCCATCGGCTGATCAGCGAACTTGCAAAAGCCGGCATGGCGATCATAGTGATTTCATCGGAGATGCCTGAGATTCTTCTGCTCTCGGATCGCGCCATCGTTATTCACAACGGACGGGTCACCCGCGAACTGCCGCGCGCGCAATTAAGCGAGCAGACGCTGGTCGAGGGTATCACCTCGACATAATCGAATATGGATTTGCAAACATGTCTGAACCACTGAAATTGAATTTGCCCGGCCTGGCGGGCCAGCGCGTGGTTATCACTGCCGGTGCCAATGGTATTGGATTGGCCATAGCACGCGAGCTACACAATCAGGGTGCCCGACTTGCGCTTTGTGACGTCGATGCCAAGGCGCTGGAACTGGCAAGTGCTGAACTGGGTGGCTGCATGACCCGTGTGACCGATGTGTCAGATGAGGGCGCCGTGGAAACCTTCTTTCAGGAGGTTAAGTCAGAGCTTGGCGGGCTTGATGCGCTGATCAACAATGCAGGCACTGCGGGACCCACCGGCAATGTTGAAGATATTACCGTTAAAAGCTGGCGGCGGTGTATTGATATCTGCCTGACAGGGCAGTTCATCTGCGCACACAATGCGGTGCCGATGCTGAAAGCGACCGGAGGCGGCTCGATTGTCAACATGTCATCTGTTGCGGGAAAGCATGGTTATGCCTACCGAACACCTTATTCCGCCGCCAAATTTGGCGTGATCGGCCTGACCCAAAGTCTGGCAAAAGAACTGGGCTCGGACAACATTCGCGTCAACGCGATTTTGCCGGGCGTTGTTTCAGGGCCCAGAATGGAGTCCGTCATCAGCGCTCGTGCCAAAACCACCGGTGTCAGCTATGACGAAATGGAGCAGGATTACCTCTCCAAAATTTCCCTGCGCCGGATGGTGACAATGGAGGATGTGGCGACCATGACAGCTTTCCTTTTGTCAAATGCCGGTGCCAACCTGTCCGGCCAGTCACTGGCCGTTGATGCCAATGTGGAAACGCTCTGAACAAAACACCGATTGCCAAACCGGTGCGAGTAGATTCCTGTCCTCCAACAACAGAGGAATGCAATCGATGGTTCACTCTGGGTGAGAATTGAACACACTCGCAGTGGCGTTGTCACGTCAACTTTTCCAAGTCGCAATATCGATGAACTCCAAAAATGCGTTTAGTTAGATTTCAACGGCTTACGATATTGTAAGTCCCTTCAAAAATACGAAATCTGTCGGTTTCTGAGTTAATGTGACAACGCCCTGATCAAGAAGGGCTTCCCAGCCATCTGGTCAGAACAGCGCAAGCAGTTTGAAGAGCTCTGAGGCAAAACCCTCCAGCATTCCCCAAACTCGTACCGCCGGAATCGTAAACAGAGACTTCGCCTGTAATTTGGCCACCATAGCGCTCATATCCGAGTCTCATCCGAAATCTGCATATGCCAAGCTCCCGAAAACACGGGCGAATTGCGCAGCAAACTCTTACCGTCTGAAATCGTGGAAGTGGATGGCTGTGCTGGCAGTCTGGAGCGAACCAATCTCAGCAGTTTCGCCTCCATTTACAGGGAAAATACAGGGAAATTTCAACCTTTATAGAGGTATATTCTACAATCAGGCGGGATTCATGCAGCAATTTCAGAGCGTTGCAGGGAATTTCCCTAAATTCAATAACAGGGAATTCACTTCTCCAAAACAGGGTTTTTATCAGATCTATCAGGGAACTTATTTGGCGAGATCAGGAACAACGCCCGACGCCTATTTACGGTCGAAGCTGGAATACCAATCAACGCTATCGGTCTCACTATTGTCTTCGGCGTCATCGTTCTTTTCAACAGTCAGAAGCGACATGGCATACCCGTGCTGCTGATAATAAGTCTGGATATAGGCTTGGCCGTCATTCTGCATTGCGAACCAGTCAGATGGGTTGAATTCATGCAGATCAGTCGGTTTCCTGACATCAGTTTCCTGTGGCAGCCGCGGCATCTGCTGCCCTCTTGAAATTATAGTTTTTGGGAAACCATCGTTCGATACCCAATATAGCAACCGATCATCCTTGCTGAACGCGATGCCAACACACTCTTCGTGAAGTTCGACATAGCGTCGTGCAGCCGCCTCTTTGCTAAGGTTCAGTTGGTTCGAAACCGCAAGTACATGTTGAAGGTCAGCTGAATGTTCCAAATTCGCCTTGATCAGGTGAGATGGAGCAAGCAATTCGATAGCAAAACGATTTGCTTCCCGCTCCTGCTGGTCATGTCTGGTTTGCTTCGTGCGTGCGGACCAACCGCCCATATCTGTCTTGGTACACAGAAATGTGCTTTCACCATCAGTGTGGCGTTGTCACATTAACTTTTCTAAGTCGAATTATCGATGCACTTTGAAAAATGCGTTTAGTTAGATTTCAATGGCTTACGATATTGTAAGTCCCTTCAAAAATCCGAAATCTATCGGTTTCTGAGTTAATGTGACAACGCCCTAGACCTGCCCGAAAAACTGCTCCGCCTTCCTGATTCCAAGACCGGTGCCAAACTGGTTCATCTCGGGCAGCTCGCAGCCGATTTGCTTGCAGTCACCCTACCCATCAAAGTGATGATGGATAAAGTTGCTCACTTCACGGTCTCCAATCAATCAGCAAGCCCAGAAATGGCTCATCTTTTGTATTTATCATGTCGTAAAGCTTCGGTGCGTCAATTGGCTTGGCTCTGTGTGTAATCAGGTTGGTGAAGCTCATGGTTTTGGCTGCAAAACTGTCGAGCGTTGCCAACATACGCGGCCTCGTCCAGCCGGACACAAAATGAACCGTGAATTCGTCTTGCTGCAGACGTGCCATGTCACCCCAATGCGTGCCTGTTGTGAACCCGGAATAGACCACTTGTCCGGCCCCGTGTTGCAGCAATGGTGAAAACTCCAGCTGCGCGTCAAGATTTTGCGTCGTATCGATGACTGCCCGAATACCTGCAGGCGCATGATGCGCCATCTCGGTCGCAACATCTGTCAAATTGTTGTTGATCGCGACATCTGCCGAGCATCGCTTGGCAATCTCCAGACGCTCGGGCCGGTGCCCTACGATGGCAACGCGTGCGCCACGGCCCCTTGCAGCCTGTGCCGCGAATTGCCCGATCAAACCATCGCCATAGACCAGAACCCAATCACCCTTATCCATGACGATGCGACTGGCAGCATTCCAGCCAACCTGAGCTATGACGCAGGCAGCTGCGTCTTCGTCAGATACGCCGTCTGGTATTTGGAAAATCTCGGTCGCAGGCGTGTTTCCAAGTGCAGCGTGTGATCCCCATTGGCCTGTCAGTGGGCTTGGCCAGATGCTCTCAGTAGCAACAACCCGACTGCCCAATGCTATGTCTGAGACACCCTCGCCAAGTTCGGTGACGACGCCTGCTCTCTGATATCCGGGGACACATGGAAATTGCGTCGGAATCCAGGAAAAGACGTCGTTCATCATCCAGCCTTCGGTGCCAACGCTGATGGCCGACATCGTTGTCCTGACCTGAACTTCACCGGGACCAGGCTGAGGCAGATCAACCTCAGCAAGCTCCGTCATACCTTTTTCCGGATGAACCATCGCTTGTGTTCGCATTACTTTGCTCCAAACCTTTGTGGCTTCATTGTCGGTTAAACTGGGAGGGCGCTATTTTGGGTTCTGCGGAGGCAACACTTTTCCCGGATTCATGATCCCGAGTGGATCAAGCGCGTCCTTGATCGCACGCATGACCGTCAAGGAAGTGCTCGATTTTCGGCGCGCCATCGATCCCAATTTTAAGGTCCCTATGCCATGCTCCGCCGAAAAGCTGCCCTCGTATTCCTCGACGAGATTTTCCAAAATCGCTCGTAGCGCCTCGTGTTTTCCGGCAGCTTTTGGCGAAGGCCAGATAGTGAAATGCACGTTGCCGTCACCGAGATGAGACACAACAAAGAAACGGGCATCCGGATCGTATTTCAGGAGATTTTCTTCCGCTCTGACAAGAAAAGGCGCGACCGCATGCAATGGCAACGAGAGGTCGTTGATCACCAAATCATCGACCGTCACGGTCAGTTCGCCAGCAAGCTCGCGACGGTGCCACATCTCAATTCTCTGTGCTTCATTTTGTGCGACAGTCGCATCGAGCAGGAGCCCCTCCTCCATCATGTCCATCAGCATCGACATCAGACGTTCGACAATCGGCACACTGCCATCTTCATCTTCGGTCGTATCTTTTGGTGACGTTGCCCCCAATTCAACCATTAGATTGACATCATAAGCACTGCCGAACGGCTCTCGCGCGGCTGGATCATGCTTGAGGTGCTGCTCGATATACAAGCGTGGCATATACTCGAATGCTTCCACCATGCCACCGGTCTCTTCCTGCAGTCGGTTCAGTATGGTTAGTCCGTCCTCCAGGCGCGCAGCTGCGATCATGGCCGTTGCATATGCTTTGGGTTTGGGATGGAGCTTCAGGACGGCGCCGGTGATGATGCCAAGAATACCTTCCGAACCAACGAAAAGATGCCTGAGATCGAGGCCGGTATTGTCTTTGTGGAGGCTGGTCATCAAATCAAGCACCTCCCCCGACGCGAGAACAACTTCCAGACCGAGGCACAAGTCACGCGCATTGCCGTAACGCAAGACATTCGACCCGCCTGCATTGGTGGCAAGGCACCCGCCAATCTGAGCTGACCCTCGCGCGCCAAACGACAGCGGAAAGACAAGCCCATGCTCAGCAGTCATTGTGTGAATATCTTCGAGAATAACACCGGCCTGAACCCGGGCAGTCCGCGAGTCGGCACGGATTTCTTCGATCTTGTTGAGGCGATCAAGCGAAAGCATAAGTGCACCTTCGCCCTTGGTTCCGCCGGAAAGTCCGGTGTTGCCTGATACAGGAACGACCGGCATTTCGTAACGTGATGCAATGCGCATGATTGCTGACACTTCTTCGGTCGACTTCGGTCGCAACACCGCTGCAGGCACCCAGGAAATGCTATGGGTCCAGTCACTTTGCCATTTGCGTGTATCGTCGCCGGTGAGGACATTGGCAGCACCAAGCTCCCGGGTAAGGTCCACTATCATCTCGCTCATAGCTGCAACTCCTGTTGGCGCATTCAAAGATTCTTGTCGCCAAACTTCTATCGAAAGACTTTTCTAGCGCTTTGTAAGGGGCACCTAGTAAGTGGCACGACCGCCGGAAAGGTCGAATATAGCGCCCGTTGTGAAGCTGTTTTCCTCTGTCGCAAGCCAGCAAATCATCGATGATGCTTCGTCCAGCTCCAGCATCCGGCCGCGCGGAATTTTGGCGAGCATATAAGCGATATGCTCTTCACTCTGTTGCAGCGCCAAGGTGGTTTTCGCAACTGCGGGTGTGACGGCATTGACTGAGATATCACTCTGCGCCAATTCCTTGCCAAGAGACTTGGTGAAAGCCATCACTCCAGCTTTCATGGACGAATAGGCAGACGCGTTAGGGTTGCCTTCCTTGCCTGCCACAGATGCTACGTTCACGATCCGGCCATAGTCCGCTTCCAGCATATACGGCACGACACTTTGCGAAACGTAAAAGGTGCCCGTCAGACCAATGTGTATCACCTGTTCAAAGGCTTCCGGCGGATAATCCACAACGCTGGCATTCGGACCAACAATCGCGGCGTTGTTCACCAGGATATCGATCTGCCCGAAATGACTGGCCGTCTTCGCGGTCGCAGCCTTGACGGCTGCAAGGTCGCCGATATCCACATGCTGCGTAAGCACACGGGTCTCGTCAGAATATTTTTCTTTGAGCTTTGAAAGCAGGTCTCGATCACGGTCCCAGATCGAAACAGTGCCGCCACCTTCCAGAATGCGCTCAGCTGTGGTCAAACCGATGCCTTGCCCGCCACCGGTGATGACAGCCGTACGCCCCTCAAAATTGTAACTGTTGCGATTTTTCATTAGCGCCCTTCAATCAATATCGAAGACGCAATCAAGCGGCTTCTGTACCGGCGAGGTATCCGGATTGGTGTCCATGATGTCGCCCATGAAGGCCCACCACTTTTTCATGACAGGCGCATCCGCCAACTCATCAAGCCGATTGGTGTCGGTCTTGCGGAAAGTTGCAAACAGAATGTTCGTTTCCGGATCATGGAAGATCGCATAATCACGAATTCCGTAAGCGGCCAGCAGTTCTGAGAGTTCCGGCCAGATTTCATCATGCCGTTTCTTGTATTCTGCCTCCTGTCCGGGATGCAGTTTCATCTTGAAGCCGACGCGTTCCATCTTGTTTCTCCTGAAAGCAGTTCCGGGCCGTGGGCGACCCGGAACTGCGGTTTTGGTACGATGATCAGAAATCGAAATCGTCGATGTTGCTGCTGTCGAACGTTGTCAGTTCCGGCTGCGTATTCATGACGTTGTTCTCGAGGATCGTGACACTGCCAAGTTTCGGCACGTCGAATGATCCCCCGACTTCGTTTGAAATTTCGCCAGCTTTCACGCCAACGGCAAAGTGCGCTGCCAGCCAACCCTCATTGTAGGGGCTCCACAGCTGAAATGCCTCGACGGTGCCATCCTTGATGAAAGGCCGCATCTGGTTTGGCGTGCCCAGACCGGTAAGCTTCACCGTATCGGCCTTTCCGGCAGACTGAATCACCTGAGCGGCGGCGGCCACACCCACAGTCGTCGGCGAAATGATGCCGCGAAGGTTGGGATAGGTTTGCAGCAGTGCTTCGGCTTCCGTGGTTGATTTCTGCGGTTCATCATCGCCATAGACTGTGGCAACGAGCGACATGTTGGCGTATTTCGGATTGTTCTCCAGGGAATCTTCCATCGCTGCAATCCAGACATTCTGGTCTGGCGCATCGGTTGTAGCCGACAGGATTGCGATCTCGCCTTCATAACCGATCATCGAGCCGAGAAGCTCGACCTGCCCCGGTCCGGTCTTTGTGAAATCAACGGGCAGTACCGCAGCGTCGCGATGGCTTTCATTGTCGACGAGATCGCCATTGACGGCCAGTACGAGGATGCCACGGGAGCGGGCACGGTCAAGCACCTGGTTGAGGGCATCCGGGCTGTTTGGCGAAATCGCAATAACATCCACCCCACGCTGGATTTGCGCTGTAATGAACGGAATTTGTGATGTGGCTTCTGCCGTTGCCGGAGCCGCCTGACTGAACGTGCAGTTAATCTCCTTGCAGGCGTCTTCAAAGCCAGCCACCAGGCTGTCGAAATACGGGTTGCCTGTGTTTTTTGGAATGTAGACGATGTTGACCGGATCTTGGGCGATTGCAGGTGCTGCGAAAATCGACGCACCTACGGCAAGGATTGCAAGCTTCGTGATATTTTTCATGGTTCTCAATTCCTCCACTAGTGTGCTCCTTATGGAGCGGTTTGCCCGACCCGCATTCACCTCTGGGTTCGGGCATAGATTGCATTGGTCGCGATGATCGAGACGATGAGCAGAAAGCCCATCACGATCAGTTGCGAGGTGATCTGGATATTGGCGACATTCATTCCCGTTGCGATGACAATCAGAAGCCAGGCTGCCAGGAAAGTGCCCGCGATCGAGCCGCGTCCGCCAAAGATATAGGTGCCGCCCAGCATGACCATCAGCACCATTTGAAGCTCGCCACCCGTCGCCATGTCGTAGCGCACCGAGGCAAGACGGGATGCTGTCAGCATGCCGGCAAATGAACTGGCGACGCCAAGCAGGACAAACAGCCCCATCTTGATGCGTTGCACGCGGATACCGGCATGTCTGGCAGCTTCAGGTGACGTGCCGATCTGATAGATTTGTCGGCCCGTTACCGTGAAGGCCAGAAATACGGCCAGAACTACAGTCGCGATGAGAAACAGGACCACCGGGATCGGCACACCAAACCAGTATTTCCAGTCGATGCCGATGAACCATGTGGGGAAGCCACTGATTGAGCGGTCACCGGCAAGGACCTGTGCCAGACCCCGATAGAGTGTCAGTGTCCCGATTGTGACGATGATCGAGGGCAGTTTGAACCTGAGAACGAGAATGCCGTTGAAGATGCCCATCAAGGCTCCGGTGATAACCGACGCCACCATGGCCAGTCCGATTGGCAGGCCCAGCTTGAAGAGCGCTGCAAACACGCAGGCCGAAAACGCCATCATGGCGGCGGGCGACAGATCGATCTCGCCGGCAATGATAATGAGGGTGAGAACAAGGGCGATGATTGCGTATTCCACGTAAAACGTGGCGCTTTCCAGAATGAAGGTCGCATCGGCGAAAAAGGGTGACAATTGTGTTGCCACTGCAAAAGCGATGAGCAGCAGCACGAAGGTCATGACTTCAGGGCGGATCAGGATGACCTGCCACATGGGCCGCAATTCCGCTGCGCCTTTTGGCGCTGGCTGTTCGCCAGTGGCTGTCTGGCTTGCAGACAGACCTTCAGTGGATATTTTATCGGTCATGCGGTGCTCCTCGCTTCTGCCATGGCGCGAATACTGCGTTCGCGGACGGTCCTGTCGATCAGCAGAGCCAGCACGATGACAGCGCCGTTGAAAACATCCTGCCAGAACGCCGATACGCCGAGGATCGGAAGGGCAACCGACACCATGCCGAGCAGCAGCACACCCAGCACGGTACCCAGCACTGTCCCGACGCCGCCATTGATCGACACGCCGCCAACAACCACCGCCGCAATGACCGTGAACTCGAAGCCCACACCAGTGATACCCGGATTTACATATCCAAAACGGGAGGCATACATGACACCGGCAAGGCCGGCCAGCGCGCCGGACAGGGAGAAGACCAGAAGCGTGACACGCACAACATTGATCCCGCGCAAGGGAGCAGCAACGGGGTTGGAACCAAGCGCGTAAATCTGGCGGCCAAGCCGGGTGTGATCAAGGAAGAGGTAGGTTACAAAAGCAACCACGAAGGCAATGATCACAAGCCAGGGAATTCCGAAAATGGGCGATGTCTGGGACATCTGGATCAATGAGCGGGGGATGAATTGAGGATCAACCTGTCGCGCGCCGGAGACGAGAAACACAAACCCTCTGAACAGGCTCAGCGTCCCCAGCGTGACGATGATCGATGGCAGCCGGAACAGCACCACCAGAACCCCGTTGAACAGACCCAGCGCGGCACCAAGTGCAATCGCAACAAGCACGCCGACGATGACCGGCAATTCAGGCATATCGCGAAAGATCATGCCGGCCACGATTGAGGAGAACGCCAGGATCGACCCTATGGACAGATCGACATGGCGCGCGACCAGAACCATCATCTGCCCCATCGCCGCGATCAGGATCAGGGGTATGGCAAGAGCAGTGATGCGCAATGTTTCAACAGAAATGAAGCGCGGCTCGATGAAGCCCACGACAATCGCGATCAGGACAATCATCAGAAAGATTCCGGCTTCGCGCCTGTGCAAAAGCTCGTTGAAAAAGCGACTCATCGGGCGGCTACTCCCTGCATGAGATTCGGGCTTGCAGCATGGGATCCGGTACGAGGCACTGCGGCCTGCATGATCAGTTCCTGTGTTGCGTCGGCGCGCAGCACCTCTGCAGTCAACTCGCCTTCGGCCATGACAAGAATGCGATCGCAGAGTGCCAGCAATTCCGGCAGCTCTGATGAAATCAGCAGGATCGCCTTTCCTTCAGCTGCCAACGCACCAATCATGTCGTAGAATTCAGCTTTCACGCCCACATCAATTCCGCGTGTCGGCTCATCCAGAATAAGAACCGACGGATCGGTGTGAAGCCATCTGGCCAGAATTGCCTTTTGCTGATTGCCACCGGACAGTTCCATGATCGGCTGCCGCAGGCTGGCCAGCCTGATTTTCAACTGCTCCAGAGATGCACGCGCCAATTGTCGCTCCAGCGCTGCCCTGATGAAACCGCGTGGCGCGATCTTGTCCGGGACAGCTGCGGAAATGTTGTTTTCCACCGACATGGTGCCGAAAATTCCAGCTGTAGCGCGATCTTCCGGCACAAATGCCAACCCCAGTTCGATGGCCTGGCTCGGGTCATCGATCGTGACCTGTGAACCCGCCACATGAATTGTGCCGCTATCGGCCGGAGCCACCCCGAATATGGCCCGGGCCACATCCGTGCGCCCGGCACCAACCAATCCCGCAAGTCCGACGATTTCTCCCTTTCGGACCGTAATCGAAACATCCTGAAAGGCACCGCGCAAGCTCAGGTTCCGCACCTCAAGGGCAACATCGCCGATGTCGGCTTCCATGGCGTGCTTATAGTCCTTGACCGGACGCCCGATCATCATCCGGATGATGTCATCATCGTTCAGCGATTCAACGACTTCCGTGCCCACAAGCACACCATCTCTGAACACGGTGGCGCGGTCACAGAGTGCCCTGACTTCCTCCAGCCGGTGCGAGATGAAAACAATTGTGCGACCCTCGTCACGCAGTTTACGTGCGATTTCAAACAGGGTGGCAACTTCCTTGGGAGTCAGCGGCGCTGTCGGCTCATCCATGATGATGAGGCGCGCATCACTGTCCAGTGCACGGGCAATTTCGACCATCTGCTGGTCTGCAATCGACAAGCCGCGCATGGAGCGCGTGACATCAATCCGAATGCCCAGCATATCCATCAATTCACGGGCACGTGCTTCAATATCCGCCCAGCGAACCCGGCCCAGAACCGCATCCTGGCTTCTGCCCAGAACCAGATTTTCTGCCACCGACAAATCGGGAAACGAAATCGGTTCCTGATGAATCAGCGTGATGCCAAGACGTTGTGCGTTGAGCGGCGAGCCGACATCGACCTGTTTGCCATTGATCGCAAGTGTGCCGCGTGTGGGCGTGTGAACACCTGCCAGAATTTTTGCGAAGGTGGATTTTCCAGCACCGTTTTCGCCCAGAAGGGCGTGAATTTCACCACTTTTCAGATCAAGATCGACATCACTGAGAACTTCGACGCCGGCAAACTGCTTGGAAATGCCGCGCGCCGAAATGAAGACCCCGGCATCTGACGGCGGACTGGAAATCGTCATCGGTTAATGTCCGCCCTGCGCTGGCACCGGAGCATCGGCCACGATCAATCCGCGCTCCTTGAGTTCCTGCCAGAACGCATCCGGAATTTCGGCGCTCAGACTTTCGCAATTCTGAATGACTTCGGAGGCTTTCGCAGCGCCGGGGATGGTCGACACGACAGCTGGATGCGCTAGCGGAAACTGCAGGGCAGCGCTGGGCAGTGAAACGCCGTGCCTGTCTGCGACGTCGCTGATGTCGCGCACTTTCTTCTGCATCTCCTCGGGAGCGGAGCTATATCCATATGTTGCGTTCTGGCCTGCCCCTGTCGCCAGGATTCCGGAAGCAAAGGGTGCGCCGACAACAACACTGATGCCGCGCTTCACACAATCGGCCATACCGCGATGCAGACTGCCCTGCTCTGCCAGCGTGTAAGGCATTGCGACGAGGAAGAAATCGACTTCCACACCCGGAGCCACCACCTCGAACGCCTCATTGGTGTTGATGCCCATGCCAAATGCTTTGATGTCGGATGAGCGTTTCAGCTCCTGCAGGGCTGGAATGCCACTTTCCACCAGTTCCCTGCGATGCCGAGCATAGTCATCGACATCATGATAGGCAGCATCCAGATCATGGATAACCAGACAGTCAACCGTGTCCAGCGCCAGACGTTGCAAGGCCTGCTCATAAGAGCGCAAGATGCCATCGCGGCTATAGTCGAATTTGACTTCGAAATTCAGACCGCCAACCCAAGGGCTTCGATCAAACTGCGCCGGATCGGGAGGCCGGTGAAGGGTGCGTCCGACCTTGGTGCTAATCTGGAATTCTTCACGGGGCTGAGTGCGCAAGAAACTCCCCAGACGATGCTCACTGAGGCCTCGGCCATACCACGGGGCGGTGTCATAATAACGTATGCCGCCATCCCAGGCTGCCTGAAGTGTTTCGCGCGCTACGCTTTCTTCGACAGGTCCGTACAATTCGCCGATATGAGCGCTGCCAAAGCCGAAGACCGGCAGCTCAAGCCCTGTCGTTCCAACCGTCCTTTTGGTCCTCACCGAAATCATAAGCTCCCCCTCTCAAACGCAGACTCAGGACCGCCTCTTTGGACAGTCTCCTCCGCTACTTCATAAAACTTGTCAGACAAAAATTGATTTGACAAGTTTTTTCTTTTCCGTGCAATATCGACAGAATTGGGGCGAATGAGTCACCAATCAGGAGGACCCATGACACCACAGATGTGCGGTACCTACCCGATTATTCACGCCCTCTTTTGCAAGAATGGCGCGCCGGGTTTCAGTACTATCGATGCCCGGCTGGCCATACAAAATGCTGCTCACCGCGACGTTCATCATGCGCGGCATTGCCTACTTCGCGCACGGCGGAAAATGGATTGCCGCGCATCTGCCTGACATCGAACAGAGCACCTCGCGACTTACGTCCTTGTGCGGAAATACTCGCGGCGACGAATGGGAAGCCCACGTGGCAAACGAATTGGGTCCGCTGACCCACTGAACATGGACAGGAATGCACGATGGCCAGGATCACTGATGTAAAAACAACAATCTGGGAATGGGTTGGACCCGTCGAACCCATGCCTCCCCACTTTTGCACCACGGCAGGCGATCTCGTGACTGATGTCACCGGGTCCATCGCTGGCTTCCGTTTTCTTGGTTGGCTCATCGTCGAAATCGAACTGGACGATGGCACGGTCGGCATCGGTAATGCCGCCCTGGCACCGCATGCCACGAAGACAACCATAGATACCTATCTAAAGCCCCTGCTCATCGGTACTGATCCGATGGACAGCGAATACATCTGGCAAAGCATGTATCGGCGCACCCTTCCATTCGGCCGCAAGGGCATCGGCATGACTGCGATCAGCGCAGTTGATCTCGCCATTTGGGACGCGAAGGGCAAGATTTTGAACCAGCCAGTGTTCAGGCTGCTGGGTGGCCGCACCAAACCCAAACTCCCTGTCTATGCGAGCCGGCTATACAGCCAGCCCGTCGAGAGTCTTGCCATTGAGGCAAAGAATTACGTCGACCAGGGTTTCAAGGCGATCAAGCTGCGTTTTGGCTGGGGACCGAAGGACGGTCGCGAAGGCATGTACAAGAATTTGGAGCTTGTCACCGCAGCCCGCGAAGCGGTTGGCGAAACTGTTGATATCATGGCCGATTGTTACATGGGCTGGAATGTCGAATATGCCAAACACATGCTCCGACTGCTGGAGCCTCTTAACATGCGATGGGTTGAAGAGCCTGTCATTGCCGATGACCTTGCAGGATATGCCGAGCTCAAGGCTCTCAACGTGGTCGCGATTTCGGGTGGCGAACACGAATACACGCTTCAGGGCTTCCGCCATGCGCTGGATCTCGGCGCTTACGACATCGTCCAGTTTGATGTAAACCGGGTGGGCGGCATCACCGCTGCCAAAAAGATCGCTGATCTGTGCGAAGCGCATGATATTCCCGTCATTCCCCACGCCGGGCAAATGCACAACTACCATTTGTCGATGTCCAGCTACGCGGCACCGATCTCTGAATACTTTCCGAAAGTTCCGGTTGAGGTTGGAAACGAACTTTTCTGGTACATTTTTGATGGCGAGCCGGTTGCTGAAAATGGGTTCGTCAACCTTGCCGATGACCAGCCCGGCTTTGGTCTGACCCTGAAAACACCGGATGAGAATTTCAAACTGACAAAGTGAGAACCCCATGCCCAACTTCCCGATTATTGACACGCACCTTCACGTTTGGGACCATAACCGGCTTAAATACAGCCCTTTTGAAGGCCACCCACTGTTTGGGAAATCCTACCATGTCGAGGACTATCAACGGGATTGCGGGGACGTCGAAGTCGAGGCGATGGTGTTCCTGGAATGCTATTGCGACTTCGATGCCGAAGGCGGTCAGTACATCGAAGAAATTGAGTTCGTTGAAGATGAAGCCAAGCGTGATCCGCGCATCAAGGGCATCGTACCGATGGCGCCGCTGGAAAAGGGCCGCGCCGTAGAGCCACTCCTCGCGGAAATGGTAGAGCGGTTTCCGAAGGTGAAAGGGATCAGGAGGATCATGGAATTTGACGATGATCCCCGCGCCTTAACGCTGTCTGACGGGTTCATTGAAGGCGTCAACCTGCTGCATAAGTTCGGCCTGCATTTCGAAATCAATGTGAACCACACCCAAATGGATATCATTCGCGAATTCGTGCGTCATATTCCCGATGTCCCGATGATTCTGGACCATTGTGGAAAGCCCGGGATTGAGGAAGGCGAGATTGCGCAATATCGTGATGATCTTGCCGAGCTGTCCAAACACCCGAACCTGTGGATCAAGCTGTCCGATCTTCCTGTCGAAGCGAAACATGATTCCTGGAGTGAGCAAGACCTCAGACCATTCATCGACACCACGATTGAGCATTTTGGTGTCGATAGAACGATTTTCGCCAATGATTGGCCCATTTGCCTTCAGGCAACCAATATACCTCAGTGGGTTGAAGTCCTGGACCGCGCTTTAGCGACTTTCAGCGAGCCGGAATTGAAAAAGTTTTATCGCGACAACGCCAATAGCTTCTATCGTCTAGGCCTTTGATAGAATCGGAGAACTCCGCCATGTCTACCAACACACTGCCGCTTGATCCTAATGTCGAAGCTGTTTTCGCGGCAGCCGCCGGCGGTGTGCCGGACTTGGCTGGCACAAAGCAATTGGGGGGCGCGCTGGAAAGGAAATCAATCTCCGAACAAGTCACCTCCCGTATCATGGCAATGATAAAAAGCGGGAACCTGAAATCGGCTGACAAATTGCCTACCGAAGCCAAGATGTGCGTTGCCTTCGGCATCTCGCGCCCGCCACTGCGCGAAGCATTGAAGGCGCTAACGCTGATGGGTGTTCTGGAAAGCCGTCAGGGTGGACGTTACACCGTCACTGATCTGTCACCCACGCGCATGGCTGCCCCGTTCAACGCAATGTTGTCGGTGAACGACTACGACCTTAAGGAACATTTTGAGGCCCGCGCACTGATTGATCTGGAGCTCACGCGCCTTTGCGCCGTTAACGCCACAGATGCGCAGCGGAAGCGCATTATGCAGCTCGCCCAGGACGGTCGTGAATTCTACAGTGATCCTGCAGCGTTCCGACTTCTCGACATCGAATTCCACCGCTCTTTGAACGAAGGCTCAAAGCACCGGCTTCTCGCGGATCTGGCACAGAGCCTGTATGATCTGGGACTCGATATGCGCCGGATTGCAAGTGCCTTGCCAGGAGTGATCGAACTCTCAGTGAGCCAGCACATCGAAGTGGCAGACGCGGTTCTGAAAGGTGATGCGGAAAGAGCTGCCCGAAGCTATCGCATGCACCTTGAACACGTGTCGGAAACAACCAGGCGGGCAATAGACTTCACCCAAAAGCACGCAGAAAGCGATAAATGAACAAGGATTTCCGCATCAAGGATATGCGCGTTTACGTGGTCGAACACAGCTCCGAGGCTGGAACCTATTTTCAGCAAGGAAAGTCCAAGCACTGGTTGGTCGACAATCTGATCGCAAATCCGATGTCCGGCCACGCCCCTTATCGCGCCCGACGCTCTAGCTGGGGCATTAACGCTCTCGACAGTATCGTCGTCGAACTGGAGACAGAATCAGGCAAAACCGGGGTTGCAACGGGAAGCGGCGGCGTACCGGCGGCTTGGATTATTGCCAATCACTTCAGTCGGTTCATCATTGGTCAGGATGCGCGCAATATCAATCTGATCTGGGATCAGATGTATCGCTCCAGCTTGCCATACGGGCGCAAAGGCATCCCCATTCTTGCTATCAGTGCAGTGGACCTTGCTCTTTGGGACCTGAACGGCAAGGTTCGGGGCGAGCCAGTCTTCAATCTGATTGGCGGCAAGGTGCGCAACGAAATAGAATTCTACTGCACCGGACCCGATGCCGCTGCCATCAAGGAAATGGGATTTTGGGGTGCCAAAGTCCCCTTGCCCGAAGGGCCGTTCGATGGTGAGGCCGGACTTCAGAGAAATGTTGAATTTCTCAAAAGTCAACGCAAAGCGATCGGTCAGGGCTTTCCGCTGATGGTGGATTGCTACATGTCGCTTGATGTACCTTATGCAAGCCGCCTCGCCACCGCATGCGCCGAACTGGACATCTATTGGTGGGAAGAACCGCTTTCCCCCGAAGACAATGAAGGCTACCGAAGACTACGACAGGCCCACCCCGGCTTGAAATGGACAACGGGTGAGCATGAATATACCCGTTACGGGTTCCGGAAATTGATCGAGGACCGCGTGCTCGACATCCTCCAGCCGGATGTTATGTGGGTTGGAGGCCTGTCCGAAACATTGCGAATTGCAGCCCATGCCGGAGCCTATGATATTCCCATCGTGCCCCATGGCAGCGGACCCTATTCCTATCATTTCATTGCAAGCCGCACTGAACCCGCTTTTTGCGAGTATGTAGCCGCCAGCGCTAACGGCCGTTCAATCCTGCCCGTTTTCGGCACTTTGATGGAAGGCGAGCCAGTTCCAGTAAATGGGCGTTTGGAAATCACCGACGCGCCCGGGTTTGGCATGGAAATCGCCCAGCGAAGCATGCTCAGACAGGTTTCGCTGGATCAAATCGCCTGATATTTTCCGGGATTGACCTGCTCCCCTGAAACGTCCGCGATTTGGGGTTAGGCTGTTCCTACTGAAGGAGACAGACGATGAAACGATCAAGGTTCACTGAAGAACAAATCATTGGGATTTTAAAAGAGCATCAGGCTGGGTTTGGCGCAAAGGATCTCTTCAGCTTCTTCGCATCAGACACTTCCATGCCGGCATTGTCACATTAACTCGACGATCGGACCGCCGAGGGGTAATTGTCTTTGAATGAGCAAAATATCTTTCGCACACCATCGATTTCCGCCGGCAATAATCCAGCGAGCTTTCGGGATATCGAGGAAATCCTGGCCGAACGCGGGATCGATGTCAGTTATGAAACGATCCGCCGATGGGTTTTCAAATTCGGCCCGGCGTTTGCCGCTAACATCAGATCCAACCGACCACTGCCGCCCGCAACATGGCATTTGGACGAGGTTTTTGTTCGCATTGGGGGCAAGAGAACCTATCTTTGGCGCGCCGTAGACGATGAAGGCGAAGTTCTGGAAATCCTTGCCCAGTCTCGGCGAAACAAGTGGGCAGCTCTGAAACTTTTGCGGAAACTCCTGAAAAAGCAGGGATACGTTCCCGGTAAGATTGTCACCGACAAACTGGGCTCCTATTCTGCGGCACTTCGGGAACTTGGCTTGGCGCACCTTCACGTCACGGGCGGTCGATTGAATAATCGGGCAGAAGTTTCGCATCAACCCACGCGCCGACAAGAACGCCGAATGGGACGGTTCAAATCACCCGGATCAATGCAACGTTTTCTGTCCGTCCACGATGCCATCTACAACCATTTTAATGTGCAACGTCATCTGAACTCCCGCCCAACTCTTCGTCAAACGCGCGCCGAGGCGTTCGCCGAATGGCATCAAATTGTTGCTGCTTGATCTGGGGTAAGGTCGGCATTTTTAATTCATTTGAGTTAACGTGACAAAGCCGTTTATAACGTGTGAAACAGCTACAGACCTCCAGCTACCCTTCCACAGTTTGAGCATTTCTGACCATTATTGAGCGTTTCATTCATGGTTATGGTTCTGTTCTAGGAGCCCGGCAATTCTCGGAATACGCTACCGAAATATATCTCCGGATTCTGCGTTCAGATACAAGCGGTTTGAGATGGTTGAGCCACCACAATAAATAAAGTAAATTGGGCTTGTTCGATGGCTTGACGACTTCACCCAACCCCCATTTTCAAGAAAATCGGATTCAGAGCATTCTCCAGATTTGATGAGGTTATCGGCGGATTTCACAAAAATCTTCCGGTGGCGACCAAAATCGTCAGATTGAGCTACTAAAAGCTCATTGTCTTTGGCGGTGTCGGCAGCGCGCTGTGGCTCAACATCCGACAGAAACTGAGCTGAAACCCATTCAGCCATTTTACCTTCTGAAATACCATTGGACTCATCACAGTTCTTGTTGCCATCGTCGACGTATTCACTAAATCCATTTCGGCAGCTAGCGTCATAGTATCGGCTGACGCGAACCCAGCCAGATTGCTCTTCCAATATTTCCAATATCTGCCCTCTGAAAAACCTTCCTACGATTCCGCAGGTGGTTGATGGGCATGTGCGCCGATTCAGACGCTCGGAACTAACCCAATGGGCAACGTTGCCTCCTTGTGAGGTGGCAGCAACAGGGGACTGCGGCATATCAATTTCCGCAGAGCTTAGCCCTAGAATCATACTGACAAAGAGAATAGTCCCAGCTTTCCATCGACTCTTAATTCGACGGATACTTTTCCCTGTAAACAAAACATATAGGCTGGCCATGACAAGAACACCTGCCAGAATAACAGCAAACCCTGAGCCTACCGTGTCTGCAACTCCAAAAATAAAAATCAGCGCAATAATGTCAAACGTAGAAACAAGGAATTTCATCACAGGATTCATCAACCGTAAGCGTGCGAAGGCTTTGATATTAGCAGGTGGCGCTCAACGATTGCAGCTCCATCGCTGGTTAATAATTGGGATACTGTCTGATTATCGGAACTGTCCGGTTGTTAAAGCCAAATAATGGCCACGGCACCAAGTACCCACTTCCCAACAGTTTTCTTAATAGTCATGCCAGTCTTTCAACTTTCTGGTGCAGCTTGATTATGTTTCTAGCAAGAGTCAATATGTGCCAGAGTAAAGAGGATCAGAGCTGGTTGAGACGCATCACGCGGGCCTGTTCGTGCAAAAATGGGTTGTAGAATGCGCTTGAAAACACTGCTTTTATTAGCCGCGGTATCCTTATTTCTGACTTCTCAGAATCTCTATGCAATTGAAATCTCAGGCCCAGCAAAAGTTGTGGATGCTGATACTATTGTCATTGGTTCACAGGTAATCCGTCTGCATGGCATTGATGCGCCTGAATCAGCTCAACGATGTTCTTTGTCTGGTGGGAAGTCATGGCCTTGCGGAAAGGTCGCTATTGAACACATCAAGGAATTGCTGACCAATACGACTGCCACATGTTCAGGCGGTGTCTTTGATGACTATGACAGGCTTCTCGCCACCTGCAGAAACCTTTCGGGCGTAGAACTCAATCTCGACCTAATCGAAAATGGCCTAGCTTGGGCTTTCATCAAATACAGTGACGATTTGGCTGACGGACGCAAGGCGTTCATGGATGAGGACGGGATTGCCTGGACAATTGATGGCGAAAAGGTTGATGAAGCGCTCGCTGCGGGGATTAATTGGGAAGGGAGCCCCAGCCGTGAAGGCTACGAACTCTTGCTCCAGAAAAAAGATGATTTAGATGACTATGCCCACCGTGGTCGGGTTATGGCTGATCGCCTTGGCGAAAACCAAAACAGGCTAGAGGATGAGGATAATCCGCCCACTCGTAATGAATTGGATGACATCGCCAGCGAGGCTGAAGACTTATCCAATGAGGCGCGCGATCTCTCGGAGGAATTGCGTCTAACGCTTAGTCCAAGCGCCAGCGCCACACCAGAGCCAAGCATGGTTTCTGCGGATGTTGTACCAAAGCTATAGCTCACCGAAGTTGCCACATTCCTTTTGCAGAACGGCTATGACGATGCCAGACGGGATCAAGTCTGGATATTTCCCCATAACATTGAGCATTTCCTGATGTCTCTTGGCATTCCCCTCGTCAGTCAGTGAGTACCAATTTCCGATGCACTCTGCGAAATTTGGACGAATCTGAGTTGCGATAACGGCAGCAGTTAGGATTGACGTCGTGAAGAACGAATCCTGAGCTTGTCGCTCCCATGTCAGAAACTCACGAACGGTTGTTTCTTCTGCATGCGATGGCAGGCAACTCATTGCAAATATAGCAAAAAAGCTTGCGGCGACACCTGATTTCTTCATCATCAAAATCGAAGGATTTTGTTACAAAGGAGAGATGAAGAAATGGTGTTTTACGGAAAACTTGAATCCTGCAGAAATCTTGGATTCTGCAATTCCAACCGCGCAGAAATAGTCAGTCTGTCCCCACGCACAAAAAGGTTCGGTTTTGTGCAAGAGCGGAGACGGTTATGAATGCGTGGTTGGATATCAAAAGCGCCGGGCGGCGAGTAGGGTACGCGCGGGTCAGCACGGCAGACCAAAAATTGGGCATGCAACTGGATGCGCTTGAAGCAGTGAACTGTGACCGCATTTTCAAAGACCACGGAATCTCCGGTGCAAAATCAAGCCGTCCTGGCTTGGACGGGCTACTGAACTATATAAGACCCGGCGACACGGTGATCGTATTCAAATTGGATCGTCTGGGGCGCTCTGTCCTGCACCTTGCCGATTTGTTGGTAAGGTTTCGAAATGACAGGATCGAGTTTTGCTCCCTGTCTGAAGGGATCAACACAACCACCCCCGGCGGCAAACTCGTCTATCACTTGTTCAGCGCCTTTGCTGAGTTTCAAAGAGAGGTGATTGTAGAAAACACAATCGCCGGACTCGACGCCGCCAGAAGGCGCGGCAAGCACATAGGCAGGCCGCGTAGCCTCAGCCCCAAATCGGTCGCGTTGGCGAGCGAGATGATTTCACAGCGTGGCCATAGCCTGGCTGCTGTAGCAAAGCGACTCGGTGTATCCCGCATGACATTGGATAGAGCCATCAAACGACAGCGCTTAGACGACGTCGCATAGAAGGTCTGCGTTATCGGTTCACAGGGTGTTTCAAATGAGGTGCATCAATTCAAAAGAGGTAGAGCCAAATTCGATTTAAGGACGAACGCAAGATGTGTGCTGTCATACAGCACATCTTGGCAAGGGGGCCCGCTAGCGCGCCCCCGTTGCATCCCCCCGGCAGTGGCATCTCTTCGGCATTGAGCCTTGATCTACCATCCAAACGTACCGCCGTTTCATCACTGTCCAGGGTATTGTGCCCCGACACCCGGACCAAGGTCATTCCGCCCTTTGGAAACCCGACTCCTCCGAGGGATCAACCGTCCGCCGATTGAATGCCGTCAGCATCTTTCCGCTGAATCACGCACGATGAAGATTTCGGCGCCGCTATGTCCGTCGATGTCAGCCCGTATCACATGGCCTTGGTTACTTTTCGATGACCGGATTTCCCGGACCCGCAGAACCGGGAAACTGCCATCCCATATGCGTCACCGTGTCGACGACCGCGCATGTTAGTTCAGTGACATGCCGCTGAACCTGCTTCAGATATGTGATGTCGATCGGCGTTTGAAAAATCCGATCCTTTTTATCCACGAAGAACGGAATACTGTGGCCTTGGCGATCTGGCTTCCTCCATGAACCGTGGCAGAGGACATTGCGGATTTCCGCAGCCTTCTTGAGATCATGCACCAGGTCGTCAAACTCCTTGATTGAGTCCTGCTGGTGAGTGCCAACCGAGGATTCGTATGAACGTATGAGTCCTCCCAGCGGATCGCTCAACGCCTTTTGCAATGTCGGCAACCATTTTGCAAATTCCTCATCGACCTTCTCTTCGGGGATCTCGCGGGTTGCTGTGAATGCGAAGATCGCTTTTCCGAGGGTTTCTTCCAGAAAGCCGAATGTCGCTACCGTTCGGCCCAAGGCTTCCCAAAACTCAGCGGAGTGCAGGTGTGTGGGATACAATTCCGGCAAATTTTCCATGTCGATTACATACCCCTGAGCGGGCGGCTTGTTCCTTTTTTTATTCATTGCTTTGCCTGCTAATCCGCCTCAGCCAACGTGTTGTCGGCGCGAAGAACGCCAGCTTCGATAAGCGCGCTGCGATAAAGGCCGATGAACTGGCTTACCAGTCCCCAATGCTTGATCGCAGGCTCGGCGCCGAGAAGCACCGCGAGTGCCCATAAGAGATCGTGGTAGGTTTGCTTGAAGTCGTCGATGAGATCAACCAACCGATCTCCCATCTCCAGCGACCCGGCATCGCTCGCATAGAGTAGCTTGTTTCGAAAATCAGCGCGCTCCAGGAGGAACACCCTCAGTGTCTTCTTTTGCTGCCTTTCTACCAGTCCGGTAAATTCTTTCAGCAAAGACGCGACAATCTCTTCGTCGGGAATGTCATCTCGAGAGATTGCGACTGCAAGCGGATTGTGCCGAATGAGCTCCTTTCCCTTGCCATCGATAATGGCCAGCTTGATCTGATTACCATCGATGACGGGCTTTGCGGTCCAATTGATGACCTCTTCCAATCCTTCCATCGTAAAGCCATGTGCAAGCACGTCGCCAAGGATGAAACGAAACTGAGCCAGTGTCGGATAGAATGCCAGCTTCACGACATGGTTCTTGAACTTGCGGACAAAGTCCTTGTGTTCGGGAAACCGATCCTCGTTAAGTTTCAGCCATTCGAAAATTGCGACAACCAATTCCTCCTCCGCCGCGATAAGACGGATCGCCCCCATCTCATCATCAAAATCTATGAGCTTTGTTGCCCGAGTATAATGCTCAAGCGCCTTCGCCACGCGGGTCGTGACCTTTCGCGGCGCATGTTCGAAAATGAATGAAACGAATTCCTCGCCCGCAATGTCTGCAAACGGAGTGATATCGAAAGGCTTCAGTTCGTATTTGATTTCTACTACCTTACTCATCATCACAACGTTTCGTTACAAAAATTTGTGCTGGAGCGTCCTGCCCGAAAAGCTTCTTCGTGCGCTCCTTTCCGAGCTTTTCGTGACGCCTTTGCAGCGGGTTGTTCAGGCCGGAGCTGAAGGTGGAGATCGGTCCGCCAATCTGCGCGAATTCATCTTTCCAGGTCGAAAACCGGCCATCGACGCATTGCACGAACAGAACCCCGGCCTGCCAGAATGTAACCGGATCGTCGGTTTTGCACATAACCTTGAACCAGTGACGCGCCCAGTCATTGCACCGATATGCAGCAATCGCCGCCACGTATGCTTTGCCGGGCAGGCCCGCGATGTTCTTGTAGTTATCCAATATCCGGTCGTTGCGTGCGCTCTGATTGCAAAAACCAGCAACCATGATCCCGCGCGCAATTTCAGCCGGTTCAGGGCGCGCGAGCTGTTCATCGACATAGGCTTCAAGAAAGCGCTCCTGACCGCATTGAAGTGCAGAAAACACCTCTACCGCGATAGCCTGATCGGTGGCCGCATTGTCGAGCCGCCTCCGGCGTAGTGCGTCGAGAGCTGGCGCACCATTGCCCGTCCAGACGCTCATTGATCCGAGATCGACACCGCTCTTGCCAAACGTAAAACGTACCAACGGGCGACTATGGGCTGTCCTCCCAAGCAGCGCCGCACTCTTCTCAGGATCGGTATCGGTAATCGCACTGGCCAGAAGCAGCATGAGATTGTGAACGGCCGGGAGTTTGCTGTCGTTAATCTCCATGAAGAGGTCGTACCAACGGTCTGCAATTCCCGGATCAGCAGCAACCACCGCCGCGAATTCCTCTCGCGTGAGATGATCGAGAATGATATGCGCTTTTGCTGTCGTCAGCTCTTCCCTGAAAGCGATGAAAGCGTCGTAATTGCGGTTTTGCCGTTCGCGGAATTCGTCGTTGCTTTCCGAAAACCGCCTGAAAAAATCGTCTGGAGATGCCAGGGGCGGTTCACGCTCCGAAATGGAAAAGCGTACCGGCTCATCGGAAGAAGCATCCTCTGCCTCCAGCTCGATTTCGGGAGCAACTAATTCGTCCTGCAGGCTAGCGGCCTGGCGGATCGACGCATCAATGCGATGGGCGATTTCCTGCACCGCCGGTCCCTTGAGCATCGACGCTGCGCGTCCGTAAAGGCGCGGTGAGATTCGATCGATAATTAAGACTCCATCTACCAATCCCGCCTCCGCAGCTCCCAGCAATGCAAAGGAGCCGTACCAGCTCTCGAAGCTATCCTTGTCCTCCAAGGGGGCACTTTTCCAGTTGCTCTCTGCGACCGCCTTAAGAAGATCGGGATGCCCGGAACGGGCAGCCAGGCCCAGCGCACTGCTGCGAAGCTGCTCCACCGCCGATGAGACAGAAGAGCAAGCCAGGGTGCGTATCTTGTCTGAAAGTTCTGCGCCCGTCGCAGCCGCGATCTCAAGCAGGAGGTGCTGCTTGTATTCGTCGCTGGAGGACACAGCCTTTTCCACGAAAAGATCAATGGTCTGTGCATCGGGCGTCTTGGTGTCATTGATGAGTTCGAGCAGAAGCGGTTGGTCCTCGGTCGTCGCAAGCAGAATTCCGATCTGCTTCGCGGCATCGAGGAACGGAAAAGCGATGAGCAGTTCATATTGCAGCAGGATACCGTCATTCTTCGGCAATCCTTGAGCATCGCCGGCCGCCTGCGCGTCATTCCATTTTGCGATCAGCGTATGCGCCTGTTCTTCGGCGACAAGTGCGCCGTGTTCGCGTATCTCAAGCAAACCTTGCCGAAGCGGCATGCCAGTTCGCGTCACAACATCCTCTGCAAACTCACGATACTTCGCGGCGGCGGTCTCTAATTCAAAACGGGCAATGACCGTCCGATCATTGACAAAAGCATGATCCTGCGGCGTTTGCCCCATGCCCCGCCTGAGGTCGCCCGGATCGAGACTCTGGTAGCGTTGGACGATCTCATTGAGGTCCGCCGGTTCCGTTGCCGCCGGATCGCAGGGTTCGATCTTTTCTTCCGCATTGAACAGTCTAGGCGGCAAATGGCGATCTTTGGTCAGTTCCTCGTAAAGAGCATCCGCTGTTTGGTCATCATCCGGATATCCGGTTGCGCGCAAGACTCTAAGCCTTGCCCATCTGCCTGTTTTTGACACAGTATCAACGGATAGATCCTCGCAGCTCCTAAGCAATGCGCTACGTGTTTCCGTCCAATCCCGGCGGTTCAAGCTAATGAGGGCGAGAAAGTCCTTGGTAGGTACTTGATAGGAGCCATTGAGCGCGTTGGCAAAACTCCAGTCAGTCAGGGCATCCGCGAACGGCTCAAGTTCCTTGCCGGCCAGCAGAAGCAACGCTAGCCGCGACAGCGCATCGAGAGCGCCCTCTGTCTCAATGAGCCGATCCCGACGGCTCTTTTCTGCGGGCGATAGCGCAGATAGATTGTCGTCAATTTCCGCCTGCCTCTTTGCACGTTCCTGCTCAACCTTGTCCTGGGGATCGCGGCACGGGTGATTGTGCATCCGGCGTTCCGGTGAAAGCGTATATGTACGGAGCCAACGCTGGACTTCCTCTGACACCGAATCCCATACGGTACCCGATTTTGCCGCCTCAACGAGCGCGCCCTGCACCCAGTCGAAGTTCGACTGGTGCCCGCCCTGCAAACTGAGATCACGTGCCGTCGCCGCGAGCGCCAGCGATCTTGCCCTGGCGAAGCTGACCAGTGCAGAAAGAGCATTTGGCGGCGGGTTCTGAAGCTCGGAAAATCCCTTGATGAGTGCGCGCGCAATTCCCGGCGAAGACTCTTCGTCGTCAGCCGCACATACCGTGATTGCCGCTGTGACCGCATTGGCCGCTTTGTCGAGCGCTTCGATCGGTTCAAGTACCTCCTTCAGGGCATCATCGAGGTCGCGATTGTCACGCTCGGCTTTGCGTAGGTTCTCGATGATCGAGAGTCCAAGGGCCAAGGTCAGCCCTTCGTCTCTAAGTTCGTATTTCTGCGGCTCCCCGGCGACAGAGCAATAGAAGCGCCCTTCGGCAACCGCCGGTACATCGGAGTCGAAGATCCGCAGATCGTCCCTGACCTGGGCGGTAGCTCGCTTTAGCAGCTCCTGCGCTTGTCCGCGCAGATGGGCAACAAATTCGACGTGATGGTCGCCAAAGTCCTCTTTAACTCCCGCCATGATGTGCTCGAACAGGAGGCGGTCGACGCTGAGCTCTTCAAAGGCTGCCACGTCATCGCCGAAAACCTCAAGCGCAATCGAGAGAATGCGCGGATTCCGCAGGAACTCTGCAACAGACGGATTGAGATTGTTTAGGGGAACCCTGTGCTCCCTGAGAATGCTGTTCCGCTCATCAGCGCTCCACTTGGGAACGGCAACTTCTTTGACGGCGTATGTCAGCGCCCTCTTGACCCGCGTGTTGAAGTAGTGCGTGCGTGCCGTGAATATGACGCGACCGCCACGCCGGTTCAGATAGGTGGCGACATTGCTGATGATCCTGCCCCATACACGGCCAGGGCGCTGATTGATCCCGTCAATGACAAGAACCAGACGCAGTCGTGACGGCTTGTCCGAATCCTTCCAGGCTCTCAGCCGGCGGCACCAGCGAATTGCGCTCTCGTTGCTCTTCACGTCGCCGGTCTGCGCGACAAGCTTTGCGATCAGAAGCGCCTCTATGTCGTCTTGTGTGGCTGCATCCGAAAAATCATCCGGCGTTGCAAAAACCAGAAGCGGTTTATCAGATTGTACGAGCCATGACTGTATGACGATCCATGACTTTCCGCAGCCTTCCTCACCATGTACGCAGACAACGTCATCGTTCGGAGGGTCCGCGAAGTACGGGCCGAGAATATTGATCAGATCGCCGCGTCCCAAAACCGTGACGGCCGTGTCTTTGAGTGCGAGAGGCTGGCCGAGTTCGCCACGCGCCAGAGCCTTTTTTGACAGTGTTTCTTTGAACCATTTCCCGTTGGCTTTTTCCGCCATCGCCGTGGCCATTCCCGGTGCATCCAGACTTCTGCGCACGGCTTCTTCGTGGCGCGGGTACTGAGCATCGGCGCGAATAGCAGGCAGTGCAGCAGATGCCTTTTTGCGAGCATCGCTCGATTTGAGATTGGTTTTTAGAAAATCCTCGACCTTGCCGCCGCCCATCGCGAGCGCCACGGCGAGGCGTGGAAAATCAGAAGGAACCCAGTCCAGAATCAGCACGCTGATGCCTTCTTTGGCGCCGTCGGCGCGTAGGTCATCCGCCAGTTGGCTTGGAACTGTGCAGGTTGCTCCAAGAACCCAGACAAGATCGGCGTGGTCGTTGTGGCGGACGAGGTCGGGGATTTTCGAGAGCACGTCCTTTCGCGGCAGGTCGTTCGTGTAGAGCTTGCCCTCGAATGCGATCGCGCCTTCAAATGCGGATTTACCATCAACCCCGCGCTGATAACCGCTATTGGCAAGTCGGAACGGAATGCCGGTGATCGCATCGAGCGCAATAGCAATCAGGCCTTCGAATCCACTATTGCCTGTCGCTTTCAATTCGGCCAGGGCATTGTTTAGGTTTTCAATATGGTCCTTGATGGGAATTGGCATCGGCTTTTTCATCCTTCCCGACGATCAACATTGGGTACCAAACCATCAGAGAGATATCGGTCCAGAGCAGCGAACACGCCAGCCGATTTCCAAAGACTACGGTTGCCAATTACGTAGAGCGAAGTCTTGGCTCGGGTCACTGCTACGTTGGCAAGGTTCGGCCTGCTTCCCGCCCAATTGCGCGCTCCATTTTGTGAAGAAGCTTGCGCACCAAGGACGAAAAATACTGTGCCGGCTTCACGGCCCTGAACGGTATGAACCGTTCCGACATGCTCCCCCAACCAGGAGTCAGGCCTATCGACCCAGCCGTTCAAAACGCCGCTGCGCAGAAGTTCCTGACGTAAATTGTCTTGCACGATGACAAACGGTGTGACGACATATAGGTCAGCTTCACCGCCGCCAACCCGCAGTTTGCGCAGCATGTCAATCAACGCCGCCGCTTCATCGGCGCACCACTTGTCAGGGCCGGGTTTACCGACAACGTTGACCCAGGATGATGGTCCGAGGATCGGTATTGCACTCGAAGGCTTCTTCGCCTGCACCATCAGGTTCGAATAGGCAATCTCGTTCGAGATATCGAACATCGGACTGTCGCAACGTCTATGCACTAGCAGCGGCGCGCCAACGTCCCGATGTCCGCTGCCGACCGGGAACCGCGCGCAATACATACTTGCCGCATCCGCCACAGTCTGCACGGAGGCGTCTGGCGCATTGTACTTCAGCGGATCAATCCCGAAGAAGGCGCAAATCTCTTCCGTCAGGCTGTTGGGCAGTGTGACCACGGGTTCGATTTGGAGCGGATCACCAACGACGACCGACCGTTTTGTTCTCATCATTGCGCCCACGACAGCTTGCGGCAGAGCCTGTCCCGCTTCGTCGACAAGCAACCACCCGAGCGTTTCCGGTGGAAGACGCGAGAACATCCGGTTCACTGAAGCAAAGGTCGTGGAGACGACCGGCACAACAAGGAAAAACGTCGCCCATAGATCGGCAATGAGAGCATCCTTTTGCGGTGTGCCAAGTGAGCGCGTTCCGAACGTCTCAACAAAGACAGAGAGATTTTGCCGCAGCGGATCAGCGGCGCAGTCGATAAACGCCCGGTGGAGGTGGATGGCCGCTTCAAACACATCATCACGCTGCAAGTTCAAAGCCTTGTCAAACCAGACATTGGCTGTCTGGATATCTTCACGCTCGCCCGCAAAAAAGTGGGCATCAGGCAATGGAACACCGAGTTGCGAACTGGCGTGCTGGAGGTTAGCTCCTAGATCGGCTTTTTCAGCACGGAGTGTTTCGAGGGATTTGGCTATTTGCGCAATCAGTTCCTGTTTCTCCGCCAGTTCTGAACGGAGGCCTTCGAATGTTTCCTTTCGGCTACGGAACAGCTTTTCTTCCTGATAAACCGACTTTGAGAGAGACTGATAATCCGCATTCCAATCCTTGAAAAGCGCCGTGCGAAACAGCCGCGCAAAGAATCCTGGACGTATTGAGAAATGAGAATTCTGTGCCTGGTGAGAAGCGCTCAAGCGGCTTTCAGCCTCTTTCAGGTCTTGCTGCGCGATTACGAGTCTGCCTTCAATCCCTTGCACTTTCGCTTCCAGTGCGGGCTGTTGTGACGCCATATTACTGATCTCAGCCAATACGGCGGTAAGGCGCATGAGTTGGACGTGCAGTTTTTGCAGACGGATTTGCGTTTGTTTGAAGCTCTCCAATTTACCCAAGAAATTGCAGCGCGCTTTTTCCCATCGTGACTGCGCTTCACGGCTATTTGCAGGGGGATGTTCGTGATCAATAATTTTGCGGTTTCGTCTAAGCGGCGGGCGACCATCGCCCTGCGATATGAAAACGATCTGCGGCACACCGCTGGCGTGATTGAGATAGGTGGAAAGACCGTTTTCTTCGTCACGCCAAAAGCCTTGGGAGAACAAATAGCGATTTGATGAATTACCGAGAACGGCAGCAACAACTCCCCAGGTGTCGCGCTGCAGCACATTGTCCGAAATGCTCTTGAAATATCGGAGACTAGGCGCGTCGGCGGCAATTGCGTCCAGTGCCGGCAGTTCGGCGCTGACATTCTCAACGGCTTTATTATTGGATGAGGCAACAACCATCTCAAAGCCTTTGAGGCGCTCATCAAGCTCGTGGAGCGTGATCTTCGCGCCGCTTCTCTGAAAACTTTGGCTGGTCGGTGTAAATGCTTCCGACGGGCGGCTGTACTCGCTCATGACCGTCGCCCGTTCGACAAGCCGTGCCGCCACGACATCACGCAGCAACGTAGTTTTGCCTGTTCCCGGCGGGCCATTCACCGCAAGAATACCGGTCTTGAGCCGCGCGGCACTTGTGGCATTGACCGCCGCCTGTTGCAGCAAGGCTAGCGGAAAACGTCCATTGGCCGGCCATTTTGCCATTGGAGTCAATGCTGGTTGCAACAGATCCTGTAAGCCGATCTCATCTTCCAGCAAGTTGATTCTGCTGGATGGTTTCCGTATGCCAAGATAATGCTGCAACGCATGCGGCAACTTGCCATTACTCGCGAGCATGCGCGCAGCGGCAAGGTCCTGCAGAAAGAACGAATTTAGCAATCCTGGTTCAGGCGGCGTCTTGCTCGCGAAAAACTCATAGCGGCGCAGCGCAAAATATGGCGCATTGACCGCATGCCCGCGTAAATCCAGCGCAGCGACAAGGTGATCAAATAGTTCTATAATATGCCGTTTGGAAAGCGGTATGACCTCGTTGTTACGATTCCGTTTGACCAGGTGCTTTCGAAACTCGGTCATCAACAGCCGTTCCTGGGCAGGCCAGTCTGCGAGTTTCTTTAAGTCCCCTTGAAGCGCGATGGGAACACCCCACGCAAAGCTTGAAATGGCGGCGCTAGTGTCCTCTTCCAGCGGTCGTCCTTCTTTGTCCAGTAGGATACTTGCAAGTGGACTGTGACCCCGCATGTTGGGCTGATCAGGTCGCTTGTCGGCGTACACTTTCAGAAGGGATTCTACAGCCGGCGCGAGTTCAATCGCACCGAGGATCAATTCGTAATAAAGGCGTTTTTTCGGAAGTGATTTTTCGCCAGCCTCCCACGGCAACGGGGCCTCATCGAAACGCGCGATCTTTTTGCGATCACCCGCGACAAGGTCGGTTTCCCGCCTGTACCCTTGCGGCGACAAAACCTCCAGAGCCGTCCACGCTCGCAGGATGTCTTGGGCATCATTTGTCACCGGTGGTTTGGCAACCGGTTTTGTAATCGTTTTGACGGGTTCTAACGGTTTCGCCGATTTGAGAGGCTCGTCAAACGGCAAGGACGGTTCCTGTTGCCTGTGCTTGTTTTCTGGTGGAGGAGCTGATTTCGTAGCCGCAGACTTCGGAGTTTGGGGGGCGTTGGCGGCTTGCACCTGTTTCTTGAGAGCGAGCGCGCGCGGTGTGCTGCGAAACTCAAGCTCGTGGGACAATTGATCTAGCGTTCGGCCATCGCCTTGATTGCTTACGAAGGTCGCTTCCAGCTCTTTAATCGACTTGTTGAAGTACGGTCTATTCGCCATGCTATCTTCGTTCAGCTTGGCGCATGAAGACGCCACCTCTCTTTATTTATGTCTTTGCTTTATAATGACTATTTCGCAATCAGCCACTGATTGCAAGAAGTTCATCAAAAACTTGTATTCTGATAGCTTTGCAATGCCAGGCAGAGAGATGAGGGATCAAGTAAGCTCGTGAAATTGCAGTTGTGAATCCGCCAGCGGTGATGAGCAAGGCGGTTCTCGCCTAAAAGTCCGTGCGGGAGCTGTCTGAAAACATTTCCGTTTACGGTAGTTTTGAAGATTCAGGTTATATAGAGAAGTCGTTTTCTGGTCTTCATTGGCATCTGGGTGGGCTCTCGTGAACCAAGCCTGTGTGCCACAGTCTTGGCCATTCGGCTTCGATCCCTGATACAGGTCTTGTGCTGCATGCAGCGCTTTCATTGTGAGACGGGGAAGCCAAGAGGCTTTGCCTCTTTCTCCCCGCAAGGAAAATAGACACTGACCGTGGCTCACTGCGCTGCGCCCGCACCACTCAGCATCGATTTTCCTTGTCCCCTCCCATCTCCATCCTCGACCGGAAGCAGGGTTGCATGTGCAACCCAGTTTTCATTCAGAAAGGAAGAAGGAGATGACCCAGCTATTTGCCCAACCCTACGATATTTCGGCAACCGGTTTTTATTTCGAGACAGCGGAGCAATACGAGGAACGAGCCGCAAAGGCCGTGAATCACTACGGCGACCCCGTGGAGGAATTTGAAATCCAGTTCATTGACGGCGAGCGGATCGACCTGGAACTGGCCAGGGCATTTGGATTGAGCCAATGCAATTTCGCGCGGTTCTTGGATGCCGCCGAGGACTGGCAGGAACACCAGAAACTCACCTTCATCATTGCCGTGGGAGAAAGCGGATACAGCTTCGATCCCGCATCGGGTGACGTCGATGATTTCGACGTGGACATCTACGAAACCGCCACCATGCGCGACCTTGCCGAGCAGTTTGTGGAGGAGGGACTGTTTGGCGACGTTCCCCAGCATCTGCAATTCTATATCGATTATGACGCCATCGCTCGCGATCTGTCGATGGACTATACCGAGATCGAGATTGCAGGAACACCTCTCATCTATCGGTGCGGATAGGGGCGCAGCTATGAAACAAATATCCCCCTTGCACACTATCGGCGGCTACAGCCCAGGCCATCCGTGGTTTTATATTCTGGACGGCGCAATCCTGAGCGCAAAGCAAATCCGCGCCTATGCGCAGTCAAAGGAGTATGGCGGCTATCGCACCGATGAGATATTGACCGCTCACAGGCGCCCCGAGCCCAAACGCTCCAAGGCACTACGGACAATCCGCGCCGATGTGCTCAACAGCCTGCGCGCCGATCTGAGCCGCTACCGCGAGGTTGCACGAGAGCTTCGCACCTATCGCCGGAACTTCGACCCCGCAACCGACCAGCGGAAATGCGCCGCCGTTCACACCAGCATGAGCCTCAAATTCGCGCATCTCCACAATGGCTTTGCCAATCTGAGGACGCTGGACAGCTTGCCGAGCGAGCAGCTGGACTTGTTTGGGCTTGAATAATTGCGAACCGTCGCGAGCGGGAGGAAATGGTATGTGTATGAATTATATTGACAATTTACAAAAAATGGAACATAATAGGAACGAATACCTACAATTGCGTCCAGAGTTTAGCCCGCGATCCGCCTTGAGTGCGCCCGCGCAGGAGGAAGGCTGCGCTTTTTCTATTCATTCCTATCAACCGCATATCGCGCGGCTCTTCGTTTACCATTGCGGTACGAAAGCACCGCGCGGGAAAGGCACCCTTATGACTTTTGACCTCGAACGCTACCGCGCCCATATCGCGCCGCTCAACCTCACCACCCAGCAGGAAGACGAACTTCTTCGCGATCTCTGGACGATCACCGAAACGCTGGTGGATCAGTCGCTTTCCGCGCCATTTTACCCCCTGCAATTGTCGCTCGCCTATGACGCTTTTGATGCACTCGAACAGGCAATTGCGGTAGAATCGACAAAAGCCCCGCAAGAAGAGGAGACATCATGAGAACCGCAGTCATTTATTCCCGCGTCTCCAGCAAAGCCCAATAGAAGAAGGGCGACGGCCTCGCATCGCAAGAAAACCGATGCCGCGAGTTTGCCGCCTATAAGGGCTATCAGGTCATGGAAACCTTCAGAGACGAAGGCGTGTCCGGCGGCATCGTAGATCGCGCAGCCATCAGACAGATGCTAACCTGGCTCAGAAAAAACCGTGCCGAAGAGCCTGTTGTGCTGATCGATGACATCTCTCGCATGGCCAGAGGCGTTGAAGCGCACTGGAAACTGCGCGCCGCCATTGGCTCGGTCGGGGCGAAGCTGGAAAGCCCGTCGATTGAGTTCGGCGATGATAGCGATAGCCAGCTCATCGAGAACATGCTCGCATCCGTCTCCCAGCACCACCGCCAGAAAAACGGTGAGCAGGTCGTGCACCCCATGAAAGCCCGCCTCATGAATGGCTATTTCGCCTTCTGGGTGCCCACAGGCTACACATACGCCCGCGTCAAAGGCCACAGCGGCAAGATAATGGTACGCGACGAACCAAACGCCAGCCTCATTCAAGAAGCCTTGGAAGGCTTCGCAACAGGCCGCTTCCAAACGCAATCCGAAGTGAAGCGCTTTCTTGAGCCGCATCCCATCTTTAAGCGCGATGCCAACGGTCAGATTCATCCCCAGCGGATCAAGAACCTGCTGACCAACAAAATCTATGCGGGCTACTATGAATATAAGCCGTGGGGCGTACCGCTCACCAAGGGCAAGCATGAGGCTTTGATCTCATGGGAAGCGTTCCAGCGGATTCAACAGCGCCTGAACGAAGGAGCTTATGCTCCAGCCCGTGCGGATGCCGCTGAAGAATTCCCGCTCAGGGGCTTTGTCACATGCGATTGCTGCGGCAAGCCGCTCACCGCGTATCACGCCAAGGGGCGCAACAAGCGCTATCCATATTATGAGTGCTTCAACAAACAATGCGACGAGCGCCGCAAATCCATCCGCAAAGACGTGCTGGAAGGGGAATTCGAAGGCCTCGTCCAGCAAATGCGCCCCGCCGCCGGTCTCATGTCCACCGCCGCCATTATGTTCCGCGATATCTGGAACAGCCGCATTCTGGGCTTTGAAGCAAAGCTGAAGGAGCAAAAGCAGGCTTTAACAGGAATCAATCAGACAATCGGCAAGCTCACAGACCGCCTGATCGAAACCACAAGCTCATCAGCGATCAAAGCCTATGAAACCAAGCTGGAGAAGCTGGAAGCGGAAAAAGCGCTGATTGCGGAGAATCTCACGCAAAAGCCGGATCGGGCGCAAGGCTTCGATCAAAGTTTTCGAACCGCCCTGACATTCCTCGCAAACCCTTGGAATCTCTGGACTTCACCAAACCCCGTACACCGTCAGACCTTTTTGAAACTGGTCTTCGCAGCTCCATTGCCCTATGCGCGGAATCAAGGTTTTCGAACCGCCAAAACCACCAGCCCGTTCAAGGTGTTGGCGTTGATCTGTGGTGATCAAAAAGAAATGGCGGAGAGACAGGGATTCGAACCAAAGACCATCTTTTGATGATAACAGGATTTGCGGGATAAATCAGAAGGGTTTGGGCTTTACCACTGGACTTCCTAGTCGGACAGAGCGGTACTGTCGGCAGCGGCCCGCCAGTGCGGTGACGCCATTTTCTCCGCCCGGATCGCCGGGCTCCGGTCAGTAGCAACGCCGTTTCGGCTCTGCGGTATCAGAATGGAGAAAAACATGACCGGACAATCGACAAAATCAAAACCGGTGGAAGCTGCGAGACCAAGGGGCGCGAGAAAGCCAAAGCCGGTTCCTGTGTCTACCCCAGTCACAAAGAAGGCAAGGCTGATCGCCCTTCTAAGCCAGAAGGGCGGAGCTGATGTGCCAAGCCTCAGCAATACTCTTGGCTGGCTACCACATACAACTCGAGCGGCGCTGACAGGCCTCCGCAAGTCTGGCTATGAGATTACTGCGGCCAAGCCTGGTAATGGAAAGCCCTCTCGATACCAGATAGTAGGGCTGGCTGGCGCGGAGACTACGTGATGGAGACCGAGGCTGTCATTGCGTCACGGTGGGCTGAATTGGAGATAATGGACCGCCCCGCTCTGCGCACGGCGTGGGCGAAAGCGTTTGAGGAGGCACCTCCCCACTTCCTGTCGATGATCTTTATGCGCAAGGCGCTGATCTGGGACGCGCAGTGCCGCAGGTTCGGCGGGCTGACCCCAAATATCAAGCGCGCCTTGAACGCAGCGGCGGGCGGAAAATCGGTGGGTGGCCCGGCTCCGGCGATCCGACCAGGGACGCAACTGGTCCGGGAATGGAACGGTCGCCGGTATCAGGTTGATGCCACGGAGAACGGCTTTGTGCTGAACGGCAAGCGCTTCAAATCGCTCTCGGCCATTGCTCTTCACATTACGGGCACAAGCTGGTCTGGGCCCCGCTTCTTTGGATTGTCTAAAGTCACAGGGAGCGGCGCATGAAAAAGATCCGCTGCGCCATCTATACCCGCAAGAGCTCGGAAGATGGGCTGGAACAGGACTTCAACTCGCTGGATGCGCAACACGAGGCCTGTTCTGCCTATATCGTCAGCCAGAAGAACGAAGGCTGGGTGCAGGTGCCGGACCGTTATGATGACGGCGGCATCTCCGGAGGAACGATGGAGCGACCGGGTCTGCAGCGGCTTCTGGCAGACATTGATCGCGGGGCTGTTGACCAGATCCTGGTTTACAAGATTGATCGGCTGACCCGGTCCTTGGCTGATTTTGCCAAGATTGTCGACATTCTGGATAACACCGGCGCATCGTTTGTGTCTGTCACCCAATCATTCAACACCGCCACCAGCATGGGGCGGCTGACGCTGAACATGTTGCTCAGCTTTGCCCAGTTTGAACGCGAGGTAACTGCAGAGCGTATCCGCGACAAGATTGCTGCTTCCAAAAGGAAGGGGCTGTGGATGGGCGGTAATGTGCCTCTTGGCTATGAACCCGATGGGCGAACGCTGAAGATCGCTGAGGCAGATGCTGCGACGATCCGAATGATCTATGATCTCTACGACAGGCACCGCAATGTCCGGATCGTCAAAACCGAGGCTGACAAGCTGGGTCTGAAGACAGCCATCCGCAAATTGTCCTCAGGCTGTCCGAAGGGCGGATCGTCGTTCAGCTTTGGCCATATCTATCATATTCTAACCAACCCGATCTACGCAGGCCGTATCAGGCACAAGGAAAAGGTCTGGCCTGGTCAGCACCCGGCACTTATTGAGCCTGCTCGTTGGGATGCGCTGCAGGAACAACTGATGGCCGGTGCCGTCCTGTCGCGCTCGGGACAAGGAGGCAACAGCGATGGTCAGAAAAAGCAGGTCTCGCTGCTGGTGGGAAAGCTGTTTGACGAAACTGGTGACCGGCTGACCCCAAGCCATACCAAGACCGGCAAGGGACGCAGGCTGCGCTATTATGTGTCTCATCGTCTGATCCGCAGTTCTGGCCCAAAAGACCCCAGTGGATGGCGGTTGCCCGCACCGGAACTTGAAACCCTGATTGCCGATCTGGTTAGTAAGCACCTGAGTGTTCCGGCTGTGCAAACTAATATTGTCAGTCCTGCCACAACGGAAGAGATCGCATTAATCGCGCAGCGGATGACGCGTCTGAGCGTTGCTGAATGCAGCGCCGATGAAAAGACAAAAAGGGCAGTACTCAGCTTGATCGAACGTGTCCAGATCACGCCCGGGAAGCTCTCGATCAGCATCGCCGCAAAAGCGATCGCAGAACGCCTGGCCTTCGAGCAGGAATGCATCTGTGATGAATATCTGAGCATTGAGTCTGACTTCCGCCTCCGCAAGCGCGGTGTCGAAACCAAATTGGTCCTGGCCGATGCAGTCGGGGCGCGCGACGACACGCTGTTCAGAAACATTGCTTTGGCACATAGATACTTCGATATGATCCGATCCGGCAAAACTTATACGGAAATTGCTCAAGCTGAAGGTGTCTCGAAACGGCGGATCCAGCAATTGGTTGAACTGGCGTTGCTCGCTCCCGACGTCATCCGAGATGTTTGGGAAGGCAGGCAGCCCGTGGGACTCACTTCCCAATGGTTGAAATCCCATGCGTTCACACCGATGTGGATCGAGCAGCGGGACCTGTTCAAGGCACTCTGAGTAGCCGCCCAAATGTGCTAAGCTATTGCAATAGTTCCAAAACCCTTACCAACAACGACCGTCAAACTGCTACCGCCGAAAAACGGTTCCCAGACTTTTGACAGAATCTGCCAATATGAGCGCAAATCGGCAGTCTGGGGGAAGCTGACAACTGAGAACACCCCCGGAAACACGACCGAAATCCGTTAATTCTCCATTGTACTCAAAATGTTGGGGATGGTGGCTGGGGCGGTAGGATTCGAACCTACGGTACACGGCATCAAAAGCCGTTGCCTTACCACTTGGCTACGCCCCATCCGGTGAATGTGCCGAAGCGGCTGTCATTCTCCAAGTCGGACCAGTCTATAGCGATGTCTTTTGGTGACCGCAAGGCGCGATAAACAGAAAATCAGGGGAAGTTCTTTGTTTTTGTGTGCATTGCCGATTTCACAAAAACAAGTCGGTATTTGACCTGCTCCGCGCTATAGAAAATCATATGACTTCGCGCCGGAATTTGGGAGGTAGTTATGTCAGCGCCATTTTACTCACTTCTGCGCCAGACGCTGGATGAGATTGCAGCCGAAGGCCTTGAGAAAATTGAACGGCCTCTGGCCTCAAAACAAGGCGCTCATGTTGATGTTGTCGATGGGGAGACCACACGTACCCTGATCAATCTGTGTGCCAATAATTATCTGGGCCTGGCCGATGACAGCCGTCTTGCAAAAGCGGCAATCGACGCGATTGAAACCCATGGACTTGGCATGGCTTCGGTCCGCTTCATCTGCGGCACCCAGGATTTGCACCGCGTTCTGGAGCGGCGGCTGGCTGACTATCTGGGCAAGGCAGACAGCATTTTGTTTGCGGCATGCTTCGACGCCAATGGCGGCTTGTTTGAACCATTACTAGGTCCGGAAGACGCGATTGTGTCGGACGCTCTCAACCACGCTTCGATCATTGATGGCATTCGCTTGTGCAAAGCCAAGCGCTATCGTTACGCAAACAGTGACATGAATGCTTTGGAAGATGCATTGAAGAGCGCTCGGGCTGACGGTGCGCGCCATATCATGATTGCGACTGATGGTGTGTTTTCGATGGATGGCTATCTGGCCGATCTGAAGGGCATCACACAATTGGCAGCGCAGTATGACGCCCAGGTGATGGTGGATGATTGCCATGCAACCGGGTTCATGGGGCCGCAGGGCCGTGGCACACCGCATCTGGCCGGAGTTGCCAATGATGTGGACATATTGACCGGCACCTTTGGCAAAGCACTTGGCGGGGCGCTGGGCGGGTATGTCGCCGGCCCACAGGAGGTCGTGGACCTGCTGCGGCAACGCGCCCGCCCCTATCTGTTTTCAAATGCCTTGCCGCCAATGGTGGTCGGGGCTGCGATCAAGGCCATCGATATTGCAGAAGCGGGAGATGATTTGCGCGCCAGCCTGTTCAGCAATGCCGCCTACTGGCGCGCGGGCCTGGAACGCGCCGGGTTTACTCTATTGCCCGGCCAACATCCAATTATTCCTGTGATGCTGGGTGATGCCAAACTGGCCCAGCAGATGGCATCGGGATTGAATGCCAGGGGCGTTTATGTGTCGGGATTTTTCTTTCCGGTTGTGCCAAAGGGTCAGGCCCGGATTCGCACACAGATGAATGCAGCCCTGACCAAGGCCGATCTTGAGGAAGCACTGGAGGCTTTCTCCAGTGTTGGCCGCTCCATTGGCGTGATTTGAAGGTGATGAGATGACACTGCCAAACGATACCATGCGCGCTCTGGTCAAGACGGAACCTGCGCCAGGCCTGAAATTGCAGAATATGCCAATTCCCGGTTCTGGTCCGGATCTTGGCATCGATGATGTGCTCGTCAAAATTCATCGAACCGGCATTTGCGGCACTGACATGCACATCTGGAACTGGGATGCCTGGGCGGCAAAAACCGTTCCCGTGCCGCTGATTGTAGGACATGAATATTCCGGGGAAATCGTGGCGCTGGGATCTCATGTGCGCGATCTTGAAATTGGCCAAAGAGTGACAGGTGAAGGCCATGTCATTGGTCATCGAAGCCGCGCAGTGCGGGCTGGAAAATTCCATCTGGATCCGGAGACAAAGGGCATTGGTGTCAATATTCCCGGCGCGTTTGCCGAGTATCTGAGCCTGCCCGCCTTCAACGTTATCAAACTGCCCGACGATATTGATGATGAGACCGCCGCGATTCTGGACCCATTTGGCAACGCGGTTCATACCGCGCTGTCCTTCGATCTGGTTGGTGAGGATGTGCTGATTACCGGTGCTGGACCAATTGGCATCATGGCGGCCATGATTGCGCGTCATGTGGGTGCAAGACAGGTTGTGGTGACAGATATCAATCCGGAACGTCTGACTCTGGCGGCCAAATGCGCGGATATCGTGCCGGTCAATGTGGCCGAAGAAACACTAGAGGAAGCCCGTGAGCGCCTGAATATTGGTGAAGGCTTTGATGTGGGACTTGAGATGAGCGGCGCGCCTGCAGCCTTCGATCAGATGGTCGCGCATATGATCATGGGCGGCCGCATTGCGATGCTGGGCATTCCACCAAAACCTGCCATGGTTGACTGGACCAAGATCGTGTTCAAGGCACTGACGATCAAGGGTATTTACGGACGCGAGATGTTTGAAACCTGGTACAAGGCCATTGCGCTGATCCAGGGCGGTCTGCCGGTGAAGCGTATCATCACACATCGTTTTGACATCGAAGATTTCGAGCAAGGCTTTGCTGTCATGAATGAAGGTGCTTGCGGAAAGGTCGTCCTGAACTGGACGTAACAGTCCACAGATCGAAGCATACAAAGGTCTGCACAAAAAACCCGGCATAAAAAAACCCGGCTTTGAGCCGGGTTTTCCATTATTCGGTAATGTGCGTCAGTTCTAGCTGCGTTTCAGCCAGCTCCAGATAGCTGGAACAAGGGCGGAAGCGAGCGCAATCTTGATCAAATCACCTGCAACGAACGGGTAAAGCCCCCATTCCAGAACAGGTTTGTCCCAACCGACAAGATTGCCGAGCCACAACAGGCCAAGACCAAAGATGATTGCATCGGCAAACAGCATCAAGCCGAACATCTTGACAATCGAGCGATCCCAGCCGCGCTCAGCAAAATATCCGATCACGCCCATGGCAATGATGAAGCCAACCAGATACCCACCCGTGCTGCCCATCATGTAGGCGAGACCGGCGTTCTCGGCGGTTGAACTTGTAAACACATCCATGCCCAGGGCACCAATGGCGAGATAGAGCAGGATTGTTGCCAATCCAAGGCGCATGCCATAGGCGGCACCAAGGCCCATAATGGCAATGGTCTGCAATGTCATTGGGACTGGTGTGAATGGCAGCGGCACACGGATTTTGGCCGAAATTGCCAGCAATGCAGCGCCAATGATGGTCAAAGCGATAAAGCGCAAAGCAGCTTGCAGGCTACTCTCTGTCTGCGTTGGCCAAAGTGCGATTGCGAGAGGATTGGGAGAGGTCAGATTTTGGGCGCTCATAGGTTACATCCTTAAGAGATATTCTTGGCTGCGAGATATTCTGAACATTTGGTCAGGGCAGCATTGGCTCTGTCTGCCCTGTTCGGTTTCCTGCTTTTAACTGGTTGCTTGTTTTGAAACAAGTTCCCAGATAAACCGCCCCTAAGAAAACTGACCTCATCAGATGCAGCGATCAGGTTGTGCCCCTGCAGGAGTGTCGCGATGGCCCTTTCCTTCAAAACAGATTTTGATCCGCACCATGGCACGACGGTGGACATCGCAACCGGTGTCAAACGCATCACCGCGCCCAATTCCGGACCCTATACATTTCGCGGCACTAACACCTATCTGATTGGAAGTCAGTCGCTTGCGCTTGTTGATCCGGGCCCTGACAGCGATACGCATTTCGCAGCCATTGTGTCCGCCATTGGCGAACGGTCTGTTGATGCGATCATTCTGACTCACAGTCACCTTGATCATACCCCCCTGACAGCACGGCTGAAACGCCACACAGACGCGCCGGTCTATGCTGTGGGCCCGCACAAGCCCTATCGCGTTTTGACTGCGGCAGAGACAGAAATACTGAGCCGCAGTGCCGATCTGGATTTTGCTCCAGACCACGAGCTGGCCAATGGTGAGCTGATTGAAGGACAGGATTGGCAGTTGGAGACGGTGCTGACACCGGGACACACGTCCAACCATGCCGCCTTTGCCATCCGCGGAACAGACCTGCTGCTCTCGGGCGACCATGTGATGGGTTGGTCCACCACTGTCGTTGCGCCGCCAGACGGCTCGATGGCGGATTATCTGCGGTCTCTGGATGTGTTGCTGGCGCGCAGTGAAACGCGCTACCTGCCCGGACATGGAGACGCCATTCCAAAGGCACAGGCCTATGTGAAGGGATTGAAAACCCACCGCATCATGCGCGAGCGGGCCATCTTCGAGCAGGTTTCAAAGGGGGTAGACAGCATTTCAGAGATCGTTACCGCTCTCTATCGCACGCTTCCCGCCACGCTGCATGGCGCGGCCGGGATGACCGTTCTGGCGCATCTGGAATCCCTGATGGAAGCGGGCAAAGTCACCAGCGTTGACGCGCAAATCTCGACTGCATCCAGATTCGAAGTTGCAGACCGATAAGAAAATATTGCTCTAGTTTACGCTCAGGGCTTTGACTGTCAGGTCCAGTTCGCGCTGGAAAGCCTGAACGCGCCGCGCATTCGCTCCCAGATCATGATCACCAATGCGGGACGCTGACCGCACATCCACAGTCGAGCCTTTAATTGAGGCTCTAACACGCACGACAACATCGTCGATAAAGCCGAGAACAGGTGTTTTGCCAGATGCTTCAAACACACCGACGTCGGAGGCTTCCGTGTAGAATTTTGCAACCGTCCGCCGCATGACAGACCCGTCTCTGAGAACAATCGGTTTGGCTCTTGGAGCGGGTGTCTTGGCGACGCTTTCACCTTCTACCTCGGTGATACGGGAGGCCACGATAGGCGGCAGTTCGAAGGAGATGTTCAGGCCTGTGCGCTCTGCGGCACCGCGCGCCAGATCATAGACCTGCGGTGCAGGCAAAGGGAATTCCTGCGTATGAATACCGGGATAAGCGGCCTGCTGATCGGTCAGGACCTGTTGATCAACCCTGCCAAAGGCAATATCTGCCAGCATCAACGGAGGATCGTCGACACTTGTCGTAACACCGCTGACCTTAGGCAAATACAGCAGTCCGACCACAACCAGTGCGAAAGGGGCAAGAGTTACAAGGCTGATTGTCAAAGCCACTGCTGCGCGGAAAAAGCCGCGCACACCCAATTGCCAAATATCGAGAAAACTGTTGAGCGACATGCCCACGCCAGCCAGGGCGAGCAACGCCCCTGCCCCCAGTACTGCCAGCATTTCATCAACCGGAATGAAGCCGAATCGATGTAGCAACGCTCCCAGAGCAACGGTCGCAAAACCAAGTGGCGCTGTCTTTCTGGCCCAGATAGCGGAACGGGAAACATCTTCCCGAGCTTGTTGTCCTGCGCTTATGCGCGCAAAAGAAGCACCCTGATAACCGCTTCGCGATTTCTTAAAGCCGTTGTACTCAAAATCAACCGCAGACATGGCAATTACACTGCCTCAAATACTGGAATTAAAGGCTTTTTATCAGTGATTCCGTTTAATCGCAAATCAACTTAAGGGATTTCCAGCCTTGACTTGAAAGTTTCTCGAATTCTCCAGACGGCTCCAACCTGTCCAGCTTTGCCCCGGCCTGCTGCAGAATATTCAGCCTTTCGGCGGTAGCAGGGTGCGTTGCCAGGATACCAGCTGAGACATCAGGACCTTCCAGTCGCGCAAGCATATCCGCCAAAATACGTGGTGAGATTCCCATGTTCTGCATGATCGGAATGGATAATTCATCCGCCTCGCGTTCAAATCCCCGGCTGAAGGCCGTTCCGATCAAGGTCTGGCCAATGGCAAAGATTGCAGCGCTTCCAGTGAAATCCCCCAGCAAGAAGCCCAATGCTGCTGACGATCCGCCCACGCGCAGAGACAGGCGCAATGCATGATGTGCCTGAACATGCCCCATTTCATGAGCCAGAATGGCGGTCAATTCATCGGGGGTCCGCGTCAGCGCCAGCAAGGCACGGGTGACATAGATCCGCCCGGATGGCAGCGCAAACGCGTTTGCGTCCGGCAGATCAATGATGTGAATGCTGACAGGAAGTGTGGCTTCACTGGCAGATAGCAGTCGCCCGGCCAATGCCAATAGATGATCATCATCGGCTGATGACCCGCATATGTTGTGCTGGCCGACCTGTAACACTATGCGTTCCAGACGCTGGCCCAAGGTTTGTTCAAAACTCTGAGGTATGACCGGTGCCAGACGATCAGCGGCAGCAGGAATGAGGATGGTGAAGGTTGCAAGACATGCTAGGATAAAAGCCAGAGATGCCAGAATAAACCGCAATGGTTGGCGCCATGACGCATGGGACCTGTCGGGAAGCATCTGCAACAATGTCCAGATTTCCGGCAGCAACTCAGCTCTTTCGAGGACAATCCGACGGCCGTCTTCATCCCCGCCAACAGCAATGACAAGCTGATCTGGAGTTGTGGCCGAGCGGCGCAGATCAGCCCGTTCGAACTGATCCATGACTTGGCTTTGGGCGTTGTCCAGGCACAAAGTGTCGGTCCCCAGCCTGGCCGTTGCGATTTGCGCAGCAGCTGTCTGGCCATCGAAATACACCGCCCTGAAAATGAGCGGTTGGGATGCTCTGGTCGGCATTTTACACCCCACCGGCGTCAAGGGCATCGGCAATCCCGTCGCCAAATCCATCACGGCGGCGCAAAGCATCTCCCCGACCAGCCTCGATGTCTGATATCCGGCTTGTTGGAGAAATGGACAATGAATTGCCGATGGTCTGCCAGAGATGAAACCGCAAACACACCAGATGGATGACGGCATAGGCAATAAAGCCGATACAGTAATACAAAAACAGCACCACAAAGAACGAGAACCGGGTGATTGAGCTGTCCAGAACGTATACCGGCAGGTCAGACGACAAAAACGCTCCAAACAGGACAGCGCCCAAGCCCAAATAGGCTGCGCTGAAAGCCGCGAGTGTCAGCAGGAACTTTCCCCATACAGCCACCAGCGCTTGTCGTGTCAGCGTTAATTTCAGTCTAATGGAACCAAATGATGTGGCATTGGCAAAATGGCGTGATTCAGCGGCCAGATAGAAAGGACCGGCGAAAGCGAGCACCAGCAGCACAGCCAGGCAGGCGCTACCAACGACCCACAGGATTTCCGCAATCGGGATGGCAGCAATCACATCAGCAAGCGGTACGTTTCGAAGATCCGTACCCAGTATCTCCAGAAATCCCGATTTTTCCGGCAAGGCCTGCCAGATATCGTTCATACGCCAGAGTGCCCACATTGCTACACCACTGATACCCAGGAATAATGGCCAGCCAGCGCGGTAGAGAGGCGCAATTGTTGCGTCAAAGCTGGCCCTGTGGTTACCGAAATATGTGTGGCGTATCCTGTAGGCCTGCAATGCGCGGCGGCGCAGTGGCCACAGCAGGCCGAGACTTGCCATTCCAACAGCAAACCACAGCATCGACAGCACAGCATAGAAAATACCAGACCCGCCTTGTCGGAACCGTAGGCCACGCCACAGAGTTCGGGTGAGTCGGTAGTTTCTGGATCGATACAGGCCAAACTGGCTGAGAAACCACAGGAGGCTGACAGCCCCCAGATTGACCACCAGAACACCATCCTGCAAACCCAGGGACACGACAAAAAGCCCAAGATAAAGCGGCAGCAAAATCGCAACCGCCATAAAGAACCCGACGATCAGCTCAACTGGGCGGCCTGTGAACTCGAATGGATAATTGCCAAGGCGCGTGTGCGCCCAAAAATACTGTCGGATTTGGGTCACATACCAGAACCGATACAGGCCGAATGTGAGCGCCGTCAACACCATACCCCGCAATCCCAATCCTGCGAGATTTTGGGTCGTTGCCTTCACAGCCACAAAGCCGGTCTCCTCGTCTGAGAAACCGGATTGATGGTCTGATGCAGGGTTGGCGGCGGTCTGGTTCACAAATTTTTCCTGCCCGGCACGGGGCTGCAACCTGAAGAGGCCTCTTGTAGATATCTTATTTCACGAAAACTGTGACGCTTTTCTGTATTTGCCTGCCGGTTGAAAAAACAACAAATTGATGCACTTACTTAAGACTTGATTCATTTAACTGGCGCAGAGTTGAAGATAACACGCTGACGTTGAGTTTTTCAGCGGGTTACCAAGCGATTATGAGTAATGGAGTTGCGGCATGCAATCGATGAAATCAATGGGCTTCCGCTGTAAGGAAGACCGGGCAAAGGATATGGAACTGGCTGCGCATTATGGCGCAATTGGTATCAAATCCGTCCAGGCCGCACAGTCATTGTGCACCAAGTCCAAAACGGCTGACATGCCCAAATCCGTCTCAGCCACGGCAAAACCTGCTAGCTGAGTAACAGTGATGCGGCGAGCGTCCACATAACGCCGCCAATCAGCACGTCCAGAACCTGCCACGCCAATGGTCGTGAAAACAGAGGTGCCAGCAGGCGCGCGCCATAGCCAAGCGCGAAGAACCAGACAAATGACGCGGTGATGGCACCTATCCCGAACGCTATGCGTTCCTGAGCTAGATATTTTGCCGAGAAACTCCCCAACAGCAACACCGTGTCCAGATAGACATGCGGGTTGAGAAATGTGAAAGCCAGCGCAGTGGCAATTGCTGCATAGAGCGTCGGCGTTTCTTTCTGAGCGGTTTTCATGGCCTCCGGCATGAACACCCGGCGAAATGCCATCAGACCATAGACAAACAGAAACAAGGCCCCTCCATAGGTGACAATCGTCAGCAAAAGTTGCGAGCGCTGCACAAGTGTACCAAGCCCCGCAATGCCAAGGACAATCAGCAAGGCGTCTGACAATGCGCATAAAAGGCAGATGACAAAGATGTGGCTGCGCAGAAGCCCCAGGCGCAACACGAACGCATTTTGAGCGCCGATCGCGATAATCAGCCCCCCGCCCAAAGAAAACCCTGCCAGCGCAGGTGCCCAGAAGCTCATGCTCTGCCTATCCCAGCCAACGGCCCATGGCATCGATAGCCTTGTCGATGGTGGTTGCGTCACCGGCAAAGGAAAACCGCATCATGGTCTGACCGTGATCAGGGTCAAAATCCACGCCCGGCGTGGCGGCAACACCAGTGTTGTCGAGCAGGGATTTTGAAAAGCCCAGTGCATCATTGGTGAAGCGTCCAGCATCTGCATAGATGTAGAAAGCACCATCGGCTGGATGCATGCCTTCAAAGCCAATAGCTGGCAAGGCTTTCAGCAATTTCGCACGATTGGCGGCATATTGCAGGCAGATCGCGTCAAGCTCTCCAACCGCATCAAACGCTTTCACGGCTGCAATCTGCGAAATATAAGGCGCCGAAATGTAAAGCGACTGCGCCAACCGTTCGACCGGGCGCACAAGGTCTTCCGGCAGCACCATCCAGCCAATACGCCATCCGGTCATGCAGTAATATTTGGAAAAGGAGTTGATGATGATCGACTGGCTGGAATGCGACAAAGCCGTTCTCGCCGTGCCCTCATAGACAATGCCATGATAGATTTCATCGGAGATAAACCGGATCTGGTTCCGGGCACAGCATTCTATCAGACCGGCAAAGGCATCCGGCAGCAGCATCGTCCCGGATGGGTTGGCCGGGCTTGCAATCAAAACCCCATCCAGCGGCTCCAGATCGTGAACAGCCTGCAGGTCATCGGCGGTGATGACGTATCTGTTCTCCGCCTTGACCGGAATTGAAACCGCAACAAGACCGAGCGCTTTCAGCACATTGCGATAGGCCGGGTAGCCCGGCGCTGCCAACCCGACCCTGGCGCCGATATCAAAGGCTGACAGAAAGCTGAGAATGAACCCGGCTGATGAGCCGGTGGTGATGGCAATCTGCTCACGGGAGACCTCTGCGCCATAGGTTTCCTGATAATGTGCAGAAATACGCTCGCGCAGAGACAAAAGCCCCAAGGCAGGCGTGTAGGAAATCCGGTCATGATCAATGGCAGCTTTTGCGGCCTCGCGGACAATTTGCGGTGCCTGATGTCCAGGTTCGCCCACTTCCATGTGCAAAACCTGTTTCCCCTCCTGTGCCCGCGCTTCAGCTGCCACCATGACATCCATCGCCAAAAAGGGATCGACCGCACTGCGCACAGAGGCGGCGAGTTGTGGGAAAATAGTCTTCATGAAGATTTGTCTCATCGGGTTTGGCAACAGGTTGGAGCGTTCATAGACCGGTGCCGTTATTGGCACAAGCGGGACAGGTCTGGGCTGCTTTGACCGTGGTGGCAAAGCTCTGTGATTACTGACAAGTCTGTGCCAGGCACACAACTTCCCACTCAGTTTTTGCCTCATCTGATCCACTGTGAAAGGCACATGCCGTCACTGGCACCGGCACATCGGGGAAATGATACAATGCGGAAACGGAAAACGGACCGGCACCGGAATGGCCAATGCCAAACCCTGCATCTTTCATGTCGCCGCACATGACACCCAAGCCATAGCCGCATGTCTGCCAGGGCCGGTTTGGCAGAGCACCACCAACGTCTATCCTGTTCTGCAATGCCGCTTTTGAGGCAGCAGTCAGGAAATCGGAATGAAGAATACTATCGAGAAAGCGCACAGCATCCGTTGCGGTCCCAATGGCCAGTCCATGATACACCCAGCCCACATCATATCCGGAGTTTTCCATATATTTGCAATTTTCAAGCTCCGCTGTGGTGCGCGCTATGGAAGAGGCATTCAGTGCAAGAGGTTTGAAAACCGTGTCATGAATGATGTCAGCGAGTGCTTTTCCCGTTACCTCCTCCAACATGAGCCGCACCAGCAGATAACCGGTGTTTGAATAGTTCCATCCCGCGCCCGGCGCAAAATCCAGAGTGTCAGCCCCTGCCACCGAGAGAAGTTTTTCGGCAGGCCAAGCGGTTTCTTTTCCAGAAACCGCAGCCTGATATTGTTTCAGCGGCCCATAATTGGGAACGCCAGCGGTGTGATTCAAAAGTTGCCGCAAATTGAATGGTCGGCCTTCCAGAGGCTCATCGAGATCCAGATCGCCGGCTTCCCAGAGTTTCAGGCAGGTCACTGCAATGATTGTTTTGGTAATACTCCACCAGGGCGCAACGGCATCGCTGTTTGAAAAGATGTTTCCATTGGATTTCCAGGCATGGACAAAGCTCATCATCACGTCTTTCGCGCGTTCTGTTCAGACCAAGATTAGCTGAGGCAGATGGAATCTCAATGACTCAAATGCGATAGACACTAAAACATCTTTACATAACTAGAATAATAGTTATGTTGATGCCATGAATGAAAACCTGACCTATGCTCCCATGCTTGCCGCACTCGGTCACGAAGCGCGTCTGGAGATTTATCGTCTTCTGGTACGGGCCGGAGAGCCTGGATTGAATGTGGGAGAAATCGGGGCTCATCTGCATATGCCTGCCTCCACCCTGTCCCACCATCTCTCCAGCCTCGTCCATGCCGGGCTTGTGGTTCAGCAAAAACAAGGTCGCACAGTGCAGAACCGTGTCGATTTTGACGTGATGAACCGCACGGTTTCTTTTCTGACCGATGCGTGTTGCCTCGGCGTAGACTTGGCTGGAGAGGACGCTGCCTGAGCAAAACGCGCCTCCCTTTTTTTGAATAAAAATAACCATAAATCCGGATATATCGAAATGTTACAATCGAATCCACTACTGGACAGGACCACGACTGTAAGTGTCACCGATATCTGGAAGAAGGGGCGAGTCTGGTTCATTTCGCTGCTAATACTGGCAGCATTGTTAGCGATCAATCCGCCACAGGCGGCCATCAGCTTCCACTTCGCCCTGTCCAATCTGCTGGAGACGTTCCCCTATCTGCTGCTGTCCATCGGGCTTGCAGCCTATGCCGGTGCAACCGGCGCAGATGGCTTGATTGCCCGCGCCTTTGAAGGCTCACCGCGAAAGATGATTGTATTGGCAGCCATTGCGGGCGGCCTGTCTCCGTTCTGCTCATGCGGCGTGATCCCGCTCATCGCAGCACTGTTATCCATGGGCGTGCCTTTGGCGGCGGTAATGGCCTTCTGGCTTGCATCGCCTGTCATGGACCCGTCCATGTTCGTGCTGACGGCAGGCGTTCTCGGGTTGGAGTTTGCAATTGTGAAAACGCTGGCGGCGGTCAGCCTCGGCCTTCTTGGCGGCATAGTGGTGCATCTGTTCACAGCAAATGGACGGCTGCTTGATACATTGCGTGACGGTGTCGGCAATGGCGGCTGCGGTGAGACGAAGATCCGCAAGGTAAAACCCGTTGAATGGCGCTTCTGGCAGGATGATGCGCGCATGGCCCGGTTCTTTCGTGAAGGAATCAAGACCACCCTATTTCTCACCAAATGGCTGCTTCTGGCCTATGTCCTGGAAAGCCTGATGTTGAGCCATGTTCCTGCAGATCTTGTGTCGCGCTCACTTGGTGGTGAGGGAATTCTGCCGATTGCCATAGCCACACTGGTTGGCGTTCCGGCCTATCTGAACGGTTATGCAGCCCTGCCACTGGTTGGAGGATTGGTGGAACAGGGCATGGCTCCGGGTGCCGGGCTGGCATTTCTGGTGGCCGGGGGCGTGACGTCCCTGCCCGCCGCCCTTGCTGTGTTTGCTCTGGTCAAGAAACAGGTATTTGTCCTGTATCTCAGCCTGGCATTGGTTGGCTCATTTTTAGCAGGGCTGCTGTTTCAAATGTGGACCATGCTGTAAGGGGTAAGTTCCGGACGGAGGCTCATTGAGACGGGACCGTGGTGTTTCGATGCCTTCGCACAGTATTGACTGTCGAGTGCCTTGCATCGGCGCGGCGCAGACCTGATGATCCGCATTGGGCTGATTCCGCCCTGGCGTGAGATTCGGTATTTTTCAGTGAACAGTGACAGACCCGTTTTGGGGATCAGCCTTATGCTGGGCTTTTGCGTGTTGGCGCCATTAGGAGATTCTCTGGCAAAAATCCTGGGAGCCACAATTCCATTGCTGCAATTGCTGATCGTCCGTTTTGCACTGCAGGCGCTTATCTTGTTTCCGATTGTGATTGCGAGCACGCGCCACCTCCATATGAGCCGGCGAACATTCTGGCTGACGATTGTCAGAACCATGCTGCATGTTGTGGGTGTGGGAGCGATGTTTGTGTCGCTGAAATTTCTGCCTCTGGCAGATGCCATCGCCATCGCATTTGTGATGCCGTTTATTCTGCTGCTGCTTGGCCGGTTTGTTCTCAACGAAACCGTCGGCTATCGTCGTCTAACCGCGTGTGCAGTGGGGTTCTGCGGCACATTGCTGGTCATTCAACCGAGTTTCTCCGAGGTCGGTGCACCAGCCTTGTTTCCGCTGATTGTTGCAGTTGATTTTGCTCTGTTCATGTTGGTGACGCGTCAGATTGCAAAAGATATTGATCCCATCAGCCTGCAAGCGGTCAGTGGTTTGATAGCTGTTGTCATTCTGGCGCCGGTTTACGGACTGACCTTGCTCACAGGCACGCTGGCTGAACAATTCATTTACCCGGACACAACGGAAGTTGTTCTGTTGTTGGCAATTGGCGTGTTTGGAACTTTGGCGCATTTGCTGATGACCTGGTCACTCAGATTTGCACCTGCTGCAACCCTTGCGCCAATGCAATATCTTGAAATTCCGGTTGCAACATTGTTTGGCTTTCTGATCTTCAAGGATTTGCCAAATGGTCTGGCGGCAGTGGGTATTTTCATCACGGTTTTGGCGGGGCTTTATGTGGTCTATCGCGAGCACAAGCAGTCTCGGCTTGCGTCAAAGCCGATCCAGAATGAAATCTAACACCTAGGATTGATGTCTGCGGGTCGCAAATGTCGTCAGCACTGTGGCGGCGCGGGCGCAGACCGTCTCAACATGCGCTTTTGATCGTCAATCAATTAAACTTGAATATTCTAGTCAAGTATGTAAATCCAACCGAAAGGTTGCCAGATTTATCACGGTCAAGCCGCCAGTTCCTTCGGTTTCGAATATTGCGGCTTTGATTTCAATTTGACGACTTTCCCGCTGTGCTGCGTCACTGTCGTTCCACGCATCTCTTTTGCATAAGCGCAGGAAACCAATGCGTTGAGCCGGATCAATTCAACGGAATGACTGGATTTGATACAAATTCTTGAAGAAAGAAATGCCATGAGAAAGAAACCCGCTCCGCGCCTGTTGGAAGTCGAACGTGCCTGCCATATCACCCCAAATATGGTCCGCATCACCTTTGCCGGTGACCAATTGCAAGGTATCCCGACCGACCGATCCGGCGGTAACTGCAAAATCATGTTCCCTGCTGACGGTCAGTCCAAAGAGAGCTTTGCCGAGCAGTTGGAAAACGGCCCAAAGCCTGTGACACGCACTTACACTGTGCGACAGTTCCGGGACGATCCGCTTGAGATGGATATCGATTTTGTTGCCCATGGCGATACCGGACCGGCTTCCCGATGGGCGAGCCATGTGAAGGCTGGAGACTTTTGCGGTTTTGCCGGACCGAGCCCGGCCAAGCTTGATGATTTTTACGCGGATTGGTATCTCATAGCGGCTGACATGACGGCGCTTCCGGTTGCCTGCGCTGCACTGGAGGCCATGCCCGATGACGCGAAGGGGCTTGCTGTCTTCGAAGTCCTGTCAGAAGCGGACAAACAACCCATCACTGCGCCTGCCGGGATTGATATCCACTGGCTGGTAAACACGCAGCCGCATACCCTCTCCACTGCACAGGAAGACTTCATCAGACAGATTGCCTGGCCGGGCGGCCGAATTCAGACCTGCATCGCTGGCGAAAGTTCCGTGATACGGGCATTGCGCACATATGTCGTCAATGAAAAGAAGGTGCCGAAAGAAGACGCCTATATTTCAGGGTACTGGAAAATCGGCCTGATTGAAGATGAGCATCAGCTGGAAAAGCGCTCAGAGGCGCCATAACTGAAAAAAGTAACCGTGATGGCGACATCACGGTTACCAAATCAATGAATGAAGTCCGGGTTGTTCAGCGTTTCCGGCTTGATCTCGATTGAGAAGCCCGGAGCTGTGGGGGCCTGATAAGCGCCATTGTCCACAACGCATGGATTGAGGAAATGCTCATGAAGGTGATCCACGAACTCAATCCGCTTGCTGTCCTTTTCCCCTGAGATGGCGACAAAGTCGATCATCGACAGATGCTGGACATATTCACACAGACCAACACCGCCCGCATGGGGCCAGACTGGCAAGCCGTATTTGGCGGCCATCAGTTGAACTGCAAGCACTTCGTTCAGACCGCCAAGGCGACAGGCATCGATCTGAACAATGTCAATTGCACCACCGGCGATGAACTGTTTGAACAGAATGCGGTTCTGGCACATTTCGCCGGTTGCAACCTTGATGGGTGCAACAGCGTCGCGGATGGCCTTATGACCGGCAACATCATCCGGGCTGGTCGGCTCTTCGATGAAGTAAGGACGGGCGAAGGCCAGTTCCCGGACCCAGTCGATGGCCTGATTGACTTCCCAGACCTGATTTGCGTCGATCATGATGATCATGTCTTCGCCGAGTTCTTCTCTGGCGATTGTCAGTCGACGGATATCATCCTGCAAATCGCGCCCAACCTTGAATTTGGTGTGGGTGAAGCCAGCGTCACGTGCTTCGCGGCACAGGCCGCGCAGTTTTTCGTCCGAGTAGCCCAGCCAACCAGCAGATGTGGTGTAACAGGGGTAGCCTTCCTGTTTCAGCTTTTGAATGCGTTCGGCTTTTCCGCTTTCTGCCTTCTTCAAAAGCGCCAGTGCTTCTTCCCGGGTTAGTGCGTCGGTCAAATACCGGAAATCAACCAGTTTGACGATTTCCTCAGGGGACATCTCGCCAACCAATTGCCAGACAGGCTTGCCAGCTTCCTTGGCCAGCAAATCCCACACCGCATTGACCACCGCACCCGTTGCCAGATGGATCGCTCCCTTGTCAGGGCCAATCCATCTGAGTTGGCTGTCGCCGGTGACATGACGCCAGAAACGGCCCATGTCTTCCCGGATCCAGTCAAGGTCCAGACCAACCACAAGATCGTTCAATGCCTTGATGGCCGCAATACAGATTTCATTGCCGCGTCCGATGGTAAAAGTCAGTCCGTGACCTTCATGTTTGCCATCGGTTTCCAGAATGACATAGGCTGCCGAATAATCCGGATCCGGATTCATCGCATCGGATCCGTCCAGTGACAGACTGGTTGGAAACCGCAGATCGCGTGTGGTTAGTCCGGTAATCTTGACCATCAGCCAGCAACCACCGTTTGAGACTGCTGGCCAAGGCCATCAATGCCCAGTTCGATCTTGTCACCTGGTTTGAGATAGATCTCGGGTTTCTGGCCCATGCCAACGCCAGGAGGCGTTCCGGTTGAAATGATATCGCCCGGCTGCAGAGACATGAATTGCGACAAATGCGCAATCACGGTTGCAACACCAAAATGCATGGTGCGTGTCGAGCCGTTCTGGTAGCGATGGCCGTTGACTTCAAGCCACATCGACAAATCCTGCGGATCAGCTACTTCATCGCGTGTCACCAGCCACGGACCGGTTGGTCCAAACGTGTCGGCAGACTTGCCTTTGACCCATTGACCGGAACGGTGCAGCTGAAAATCGCGCTCACTGACATCATTGATCACACAATAACCGGCAACATGGTCCAATGCGTCTTCTTCAGAAATGTATTTGGCTTCTTTGCCGATGACCACACCAAGTTCGACTTCCCAGTCGGTCTTGACCGAGTTGCGTGGCATTTCGACATCATCATCAGGCCCGCAAATGGCAGAAGTCGCCTTGAAGAAGATGACAGGTTCCTGAGGTAGTTCCATGCCGCTTTCAGCCGCGTGATCTGCATAGTTGAGACCGATACAGATGAATTTGCCAACGCCGCCAACGCAAGGACCCAGACGAGGGTTTCCCTCGACCACTGGCAGTGTGTTCACATCCAGATCATTGAGCGTTGCGATCAGCCCATCGCTGAGCGTTGAACCGGACACATCCGCAACCACACCGCTGAGATCACGAATTGATCCATTGTCGTCAAGCAAACCGGGTTTTTCAGCCCCTTTGGGGCCATAACGCAAAAGTTTCATGTGTAGATCCTCCTTCTAAACTGACCAACCGCCATCAATGGCGTGTGCTTGTCCTGTTGTAAATCCGCTTTCGTCGCTGGCCAGATAGGTGGCCAGAGCCGCAATTTCCTGAACGTCGCCGACACGGCCCATTGGCTGTCTGGCGACAAAATCCTTCCATGCCTGCTCATAGTTCCCTGTTGCCCGCAGTCTTTCATGAAGGCTTGGCGTATCAACGGTGCCGGGGCAAATGGCATTGCAACGAATGCCCTGGGTGACAAAGTCTGCAGCAACAGATTTGGTCATGCCGATGACAGCAGCCTTGGACGCACAATAAGCGAAGCGATTGGGAACACCCTTCAGGGATGAGGCAACGGAGGACATGTTGACGATTGAGCCGCGGCCCTTCTCAAGCATGCCCGGCAAGGTGAGTTTGATCAGCCGGTACATTGCTGTGACATTCAGATCGAACGCGAAGGACCACTCATCATCGCTGCATTCCAGAATGTTGCCTGCATGCACAATGCCCGCACAATTGAACAGCACATCGACAGGGCCGATACTATCAACGAGGCTGGCGACTGCTTTTGCATCGGTCACGTCCAAAGGAAGAGCTGTTACCTGATCTACGCCATCAAAACCGCTTAAAGAGTCTGAATTGATGTCGGTTGCGAACACCTTTGCGCCTTGCGCTACATACATATCAACGGTGGCTCGGCCGATACCCTGACCAGCAGCTGTTATCAGGGCCGTTTTTCCGGCCAGTCGCGGTGACAAAGACATAATGATTGCTCCCATGGATGTTTTCAAATTCATATACAAATGATAACTTTGTTTGTAAATTCATTTTTTCTGTGTTCAGTATTACAGACGCTGATCGAGTGATGAAAGAATACGAGGCTGTTATGGACGAGAGTGTCAATGACAAGTATCGCGCACCGGCCCTGGACAAGGGGCTCGATATTATCGAATTGCTGGCGGAACGCGGTCACGGCCTGTCGCAAAAGGATATTGCGGCGGCGCTTGGACGCTCTCCGAATGAAATTTACCGGATGCTGACAACCCTGCTTCAACGCGGCTATATCTCTCGCGACAGCAAAAGCGATCTGTTTGCCCTGTCCCTGAAAATGTTCTCACTGTCCCAATATCATCCTCCGATGCACAGGCTGTTGGCCTATGCCGTGCCACTGATGCAGGCCGCGTCGCAAAAATCCTGGCAATCCTGTCATATTGCAAAAGAAGAAAACGGGATGATTGTCGTCGTCGCATCGCATCCCTCTCCCACCAATTGGGGCCTTGCGATGCGCACCGGGTCTGTGATGGGACTGGCCAACACCGGCTCCGGGCGCGTTCTGGCAGCTTTCCGGCCGCTAGAAGAGCGCAAAGCCCTGCTCGACAATCACCCCCTGGCCCTTGGCGAACCTGAGCCCGACGAAGCTATTCTGGCAAAGAGACTTCAAACCATCATCGAGCGCGGCTACGAGCAGGCCCCGTCCGAAGCGACACAAGGGGTTACCGATCTGGCGTTTCCGGTCTTTGATTCTTTTTCACGCGCCATCGCCGTGGTCACCTGCCCCCATCTGCACCGGATCGATGAAGTAGACGTGCCCGATCTGGATGAGGTGGTGGCCACTTACAAGGCTCTGGCCGCTCATTTGACCGAATATTACGGCGGTGTTGTGCCCAGTTAAGCGTGAAACGCGGGTTTGGATGGTCGTGGCGGGTTTCATGACAAAAGCGTTATTTGACCGGCGCAGTCTGGAAATCTAGTTTCGGTTCCAATTGATTGGGCGGAAGCGGTGAGATGTTGATGGATTTTCCAGGCAGCGGGCCGATCTTAGCAAAAATTTGGTATTTGGATTGATACAGTCTCGCCAACTCTCGGTTCCAGTTCATGGCAGGAACCGGTCAAGCTATCCAAAGCGCATTAGGGACGACAACATGTTTTTGAAACCGAGACTTTTCCGCCTGGCACGCATGTTCATGCCTGCCTTCCTTCTTGTGTCACTGGCCGTGCCGGTATCAGCGCAAAGTTTTCCTGCAGCAGAACAGGATGAGATTCGGGCTATCGTGCGCGACTATATTCTTGAGAACCCGGAGATCATCACGGAAGCTTTGAACCTGCTTGAAGTGCGCCAAAAGGAAATGGCGGAAGCAGCAAGACTGGATGCAGTCACAAATATGCAGGCCCAAATTTTCGATTCCGCCAACCAGATTGTTCTGGGCAACCCGGATGGGGATGTGACCATGGTGGAGTTCTTCGATTATAATTGCGGCTTCTGCAAACGCGCCCATATGGACATGATGGCGCTGATTGAAGCAGACCCAAATCTGCGCTTTGTTCTGAAAGAATTTCCAGTTCTTGGAGAAGGCTCGGTGGAAGCAGCCCGTGTGAGCATCGCTGTAAGTGAATTGGCACCCGAGAAATTCGAAGAATTCCATCTCCAGCTTCTACTTGGCAAAGGTCAGGCAAACGCTGCCAAAGCCATCAAGGTTGCCATCGGCCTGGGTATCAATCGCGCTGACCTTGAAGCTGCGACAAAGACAGATCGCGCTGCGGAGACCATTCAGGAAGTCTACATGCTGGCTGATGCGCTGGGCCTGACGGGCACACCGTCTTATGTGGTTGGCAAACAGATTCTGTTCGGCGCTGTTGGCGCAGATCAGCTGCGTGACAGCGTCGAGAAAGCCCGCGATCAGAAGAGTTGATCATTGGGTCCGCATTTTTGATGTGACAGGCTGACAGGAAAACCGGTATAGGACGGCGCGCGTAAAATGTGCGCCGTTTTTGTTTCCCCTATTCCAAAAAGGCTTGGTTCATGTCTACCGGACTATTTCGTTCTGCGGCTATTCTTGGCCTTTTATCGGCTGTTGGCCCCTTTGCGATCGACATGTATCTGCCCGCCCTGCCCAATGTGGCGGATGATCTTGGCAGCACAATTGCCGCCGCACAGATGACGCTTACGGCTTATTTTATCGCATTTGGCCTGGCCCAACTGGTCTATGGCCCTCTGGCCGATCAGATCGGGCGCAAACCACCACTTTATATCGGGCTGTGCATTTTCATCATCGGCTCCCTTGGCTGTACATTTGCGCCCACAATTGGCGCATTGGTGGCCTTCCGTTTTGTTCAGGGTCTGGGTGCCGCGGTGGTGATGGTGATACCGCGCGCCATCATTCGCGACATGCATACCGGAGCAGACGCAACCCGCATGATGGCGCTGATCATGCTGGTCATCAGCATTTCACCCATGCTTGCACCGCTGGCTGGCAGCGGCGTGATCTATATTGGCAACTGGCGTTCCATATTTGCGGTGCTGTGCGGTGCAGCCATTCTGGCTCTGTTGATGACCGGGTTTCTGCAGCCGGAAACGCTGGCGAAAGAACATCGCGTACCGGTCAATCTGAAGAATTTGGCAAAAGGTACGAAAACACTGCTTATGGATCGCAGTTTCATGATGTTGACCCTGATTGGCGGCTTTGGGCTTGCCAGCTTCTTTGTGTTCATCGCCAGCGCCTCATTCGTCTATACAGGCCAGTTCGGCATGAGTCCGGTACAGTTCAGCCTCGCCTTTGCAGCAAATGCGGTGGGCTTTTTCGCAGCGTCCCAACTGGCAGCGCCTCTGGGCGAACGGTTTGGCATGGTGCCTGCCATATCGGGGGCCGTGACCGGGTTTATGTTTTTCTCAGTTGTTTTGCTGGTTCTGACGCTGGCAGGACTTGGAACCTTACCAGTCATCATCGGCCTGCTGTTTCTGGCCAATGCGTGTCTTGGCCTTGTGTTTCCAACCACCATGGTTATGGCGCTTGAAGATCATGGTGACATCGCCGGACTGGCTTCGTCACTGGGCGGCACGCTGCAAATGGTGGCCGGTGGTGTTGCGGTGATGGTGGCGGGACCATTCTTCGATGGAACGGCAACACCGATGGTCATTGCCATTGCGATCTGCGCAATCATCGCCTTTATCCTGACACGCTTCGTGGTTGCGCGCCCAGCACTGGCAACCAGCTAGAGTCAAACCCCATTGATACGGTTTATTTTATTTGGCAAATCAGATTCGATGTTTCCAATCAATGATTTGGAGGCTTTGATGAGACATCTGTTTTGGCTATCGGACGACCAATGGTCTGCGATCGAACCGCTTTTACCGAGGAATAACGCATTCTGCCGGTTGAAGGACTTCCGCCGGGTCGCAACCCGCTACGACAAACTCGCCAGAAACTTCCTATCCGCTGTCACCCTGGCAACGCTCGTCGCCTTCTGGCTATGAATGAGTCTGAACCCCAGCACCACGGATCGATAAAGTCGTCGCAACAGGACCCGCTCCACGAAGCTTAGTAAAATTAGAAACACCACTTGTGATCCTATAAATATCAACCATTGAAACCAAACACTTGATGGTACTTTGCAAAAAACATCATGACTGCGAAAGAAATTAGAATTATATAAAATAATACATATAATAATCTTGATTTTACAGTTTTTGAACTGACTATATATGAAAAGCATTTATCTATTAATTTTGAAAGTGCTAACATAAATCAAATCTGATATTGTTTAGTTTCATCGGAGTGACGATGACTCAGAGCCCGATTTAAAAGTTGTTGAGTGATATCAGTGGGATGTGATTCCGTCGGATTGTCAAAGATTCGATGGTGGCCACGATGCCCCGGACTGATATCACCCGCGCCGAGCATAACCGCAGTTTCAACCGCTATCCAAGCGATTTGACAGATGCCGAATGGGCCATTGTCCGGCCCCTTGTGCCACCCGCACGCTGCGGAGGCCGAAGGCGAACAACCAATATGCGCGTTGTTTTGAATGCGATTCTGTACATCGCAGGCGGCGGGATTGCTTGGCGCATGTTGCCAAAGGACTTTCCGCCGGTCTCCACCGTGCGGGGCTATTTCTACCGCTGGCGCGATGAGGGCACGCTGTCGTTGATGAACTTTGCACTCGTCCAATTGGCGCGAGAGCTTGAGGGCAAGGAACCGAGTCCAAGTGCTGGGGTCATTGATAGTCAAAGCGTCAAAACTACTGAAAGTGGTGGGGTTTGCGGCTATGATGCGGGCAAGAAGATAAAAGGCCGCAAACGCCATATTGTTACAGACACCAACGGTTTCATGGTCGGACTTATCGTTCACAGCGCGGCCATTGAGGACCGTGACGGTGCCGTGCCTACGCTACAGTCGATCCGTCGCTTCTACCCGTTTTTACGCAATGTCTTCGCCCCTCTCAGCGATGCTCCGCATCGCCTGTCGGCTGTGGATGGAGGCTACGCTGGCGATAAACTCAAAAAGGCATTGAACGGCAAGGGGCTTGGAGCATCGAAATCATCCGGCGCTGCGACGACACAAAAGGCTTCAAGGTCTTACCCCGCAGATGGGTCGTAGAACGAACCTTTGCATGGCTCGGCAGATGCCGGAGGCTGGCAAAGGATTGGGAAACTTCAATCGAAAGCTCAACCGCATGGACTTTGATCGCTCATATCCGCATTCTTGTCAGACGACTGGCAAGGCACTGTTGTAGCTGACAGACTTTTGAATCGGGCTCTTAGTTCGCTGATCGCTCTTGGACCAGTAGGTGTATGCACAAGTGTAGAAGAATCAAAACACTCTGATTCTCGGGTAATTATTTGATACGCAGTTCCGTTTGCAGCATTACCCAAATTGAAATTCTTACCCAATCGGTTGAAAAATTTTTTAATACCAGGAAAAGACCCACCAGAAGCTCCAAACTCTGTGTTGTAGTATAGTACACTTTCCCCCAGTAATATGGAACATCTACAGATCCACCATACTGAACGTATTCAGTGAATTCACTTCCCATTCCACCTATCGGATACGATTTTACTGATTTATTCCAATTTTCATCCCGATTATATACATGTAAATTGCCCGGAGCAAAACTCAATTGCCCCCCCCCCAAACTTCTAACCTGAATAGATACGACGCTTTGCTCTCGACCGCTAACATCTACCGACCCAACTTGAGGAGATGATTTCCAAGCTTTATCGCTACCCGAAACACTTCCATTGGTTAAATCTGAAATATATTGGTTCCAACCATTGACGCTTGAAAAATCATACTGTTCAGAACTGCCAAAATTTCTAATTGAAAAATCAGTCATAATATCTCCAATGATTACTTAATTTTCAGAATTCTTAAGTAAACTTCTTCATCAATTTTTCCCCTAATTATATCTAAATTCGCCCTAAAAAGCATCAAATCATACGATGATAAATAATTTCCATTTCCTAGATATGATATATATTTAAAACAATCATCAAATATATCGTTATTACCTACATACGCATTACGTAGTTGACCGGAATTCCCGCACTTACGATCTAAAATTCCAGATACCCTTAGAAATGATATTTTGTCTATTGTCAGATCTCCGCAGGAAAAAAACTCACGAAAATTCAATTCTCCAATCGAAAGGAAAGCATATTTTGCGGAAATTTCGTCATCTATGGTGCATATTCTCCGAGATTTTTGGGCACAAGTATCATCACAATATGGCTGCAAATCAGACAGGCTCATATTCTTTATTTTTTTGAATCTATAAATCATCTCTCTACTAATGCCATATTTTTCAATATTCACATCCAAATCTGATAAAAAGTATGCTATGGCAGAGTTTTCGAATTCTATATTTTGATTAAGGTTTGTCAAAAATATTGAACGTACACCGCCGACAAAGTCATCAATATTCACTTTATCCAAATTTACATCAATTCCGTTATTCAGGATTTCATAGAGAACACGACCTCTTTCATTATTATTTGAATAAGCAATGACATGGCCTAATCCCTCCATCATAATTTGTATTGTCATTCTTTCAACAAATGGAATATTTGAATCAAAAATTTCCAGTAAGCACTCAGAAGAAATTGACTGCCTCAACTCGCTCAGATTTTCTTGATTTTTAAAGTGGTTTTGAACACCCGAAAAATCACCCGCCTCGCAAGAGATTACAGATCTAATCACGAAACTTTCATCGACGGCACTGGCGCTTCGTGTCATCAATAGAAGGGATAAAATTACAAAAAAAACTTTTATAAATATATTGTACCTCAATCGATATATCTCCCAAAAGTGTTATTTACACATTCCATATCTTGTAATAATTGCACGCCCCAAAACTTACCGCATTGCTTTCAGGAAAAGCAATGAGGTAAGTATTCCAAGCTGATTTCATCACGCCAGCCTCGCCACATAGTTTCCGCCATAAGTTTCAAACCCCATGCGTTTCAGCATCTTATCGGTGCGTTTTTCGTCAATACCAGATGTAGAATGGATATGGATTTCCTCGGCATTTTGCGACTTTGCCCATTCCGAAACAAGCCGCAGCAGCTTGACCCCAACCTTACCGCCCAAATATGTGCCGCGCACTTTGGCTGATACATATATCCCGTAGACCGTCACCATGCGCCCGCCAAGGCTCAGATAATAACTACCTACGCTGGCGTTAGACATCCACGCTCTGGCCTAACATTGGGAGTACCCAACTCTGGCGAGGATCGCAGGTATTCCGCTGTTCTTGCTCAGCGGGTAACATGAGCGCCGCAGATCCGCGGTCATCTACGCGGCAACACCGGGCTTCAAGTCTTGAAAAGGATATCCCGCAGTGAGCATCACACCGTTGCTTTCCGGCAGGCACTCAACTGACTCTGATTATGTTGAATCAACCATTCTGGCCGCGGTGACGCAGGAAATGATCGGCCAGCACGCAGGCCATCATGGCTTCACCGATTGGAACGGCTCTGATCCCGACGCAGGGATCGTGGCGCCCCTTGGTGCGCACATCCACCTCTTCGCCGCTTCGGGTCACGCTTTTGCGGGTGGTCAGAATGGATGATGTTGGTTTTACCGCAAAGCGCGCCACAACTGGCTCGCCGGACGAAATGCCGCCCAGCACACCGCCTGCCTTGTTGGACAGGAACACCGGCTTGCCATCTTCACCCATGCGCATTTCATCCGCATTGTCTTCGCCACTCAATCGAGCGGCCTCGAAACCATTGCCGATTTCAACACCTTTGACAGCGTTGATGGACATGAAGGCTGAGGCAATATCCTGATCCAGCTTGCCATAGACTGGCGCGCCAAGGCCCGCAGGCACATGGTCGGCAATCACTTCGATAATGGCACCGACACTGGAACCCGCTTTGCGAATGCCATCCAGATAGGTTTCCCATTCTTTCGCGATGACAGGATCGGGACAGAAGAACGGATTGTTATCGACCTCCTCCCAGTTCCAGCGATCACGGTCGACCGCAATGTCTCCGATCTGCACCAGCGCGCCGCGCACCCGCATTGGATTGATCACCTGACGGGCCACCGCACCGGCTGCAACACGTGCTGCCGTCTCGCGCGCTGATGAGCGCCCACCGCCGCGATAGTCGCGGATGCCATATTTGGCGTCATAGGTGAAATCGGCGTGGCCCGGACGGTAGCGCTCCTTGATTTCCGAATAATCTTTTGAGCGCTGGTCGACATTTTCGATCATCAGGGAAATTGGCGTACCGGTGGTCAGCAATTCGCCAGTTTCCTCATCGGGAAACACACCGGACAGAATACGCACCTGATCCGGTTCCTTGCGCTGGGTGGTGAAACGCGACTGGCCGGGCCGGCGCTTTTCCATCCATTGCTGGATCATGTCTTCTGAAATCGGCAGGCGCGGCGGACATCCATCCACCACACAGCCCAATGCAGGACCGTGGCTCTCGCCCCATGTGGTAACCCGGAAGAGATGGCCGAAACTGTTGTGTGACATGAAAATACACCGCTGATTACTGTTGACCGGTGTTTAAGTCAGTGCAGCGAATGGGTCAAATACAACGTTGGCAACGGAGTTTAAATGAGGACAACGCGTCCATCGATAAATTTCATCACCTGGTCCTGCGGGGTTGGCAAGGCCACGACTTCGCTGCCTGAAAGATTGTGCAGAATGCCACGCACAGCCCGGCTGACACCACCATGGGCAACAATGACAATATCGCCATCAATTTCTTCGATGATGCCACGCACCCGCTCGGTCAGCATGGCATAGCTCTCGCCGTCAGGCGGTGCGAAACTGAATTTGTCTTTGTTACGTTCTGTCGCCAAATCCGGGTGTTGCTCGTCAATTTCCGCAGATGTCAGACCCTCGAACTTGCCAAAGCTGATTTCCTTCAATCGGTCATCAGTGGCATAATCCTTTGGTGGCAATCCCAGCTCGCCACGCAGCAATTCCATAGTCTCGCTGGTCCGCAGCATCGGACTTGCCAGAAATGGCAAATCCAGTGACGGCAAATGGTCTTTCAGCGCGCGTCCATTGCGTCGTGCCTGACCGCGGCCTCTTTCATTGAGTGGTATTTCGACCTGCCCCTGAAATCGGCCAGCATGGTTCCAGTCAGTCTCGCCATGGCGGACAAAATAAATCGTGTGTTTCACTGTGGTGCTACTTCTTGTTTACAACAATGTCCGGCGCATCGACGGCTTTCATGCCAACGACATGATAGCCGGAATCAACATGGTGAACCTCGCCGGTCACACCGCTGCTGAGATCGGACAGCAGGTAGAATGCCGACCGGCCAACCTGATCGGTAGTTACCGTCTGGCGCATGGGAGAATTGTTTTCATTCCAGTCCAGAATATAGCGGAAGTCACCAATGCCGGAGGCGGCCAGCGTCTTGATCGGACCGGCTGACAATGCGTTGACACGAATTTTCTTGGGGCCAAGATCAACGGCCAGATAGCGCACGGACGCTTCCAGGCCGGCTTTGGCGACGCCCATGACATTGTAGTGCGGCATGACCTTCTCGGCACCATAATAGGTCAGCGTGAGAATGGACCCGCCATCGCTCATCAGCTTTTCTGCCCGTTGCGTGACAGCTGTCAGAGAGTAGACCGATATGAGCATGGTTTTCTGAAAGTTTGCTTCTGTTGTATCAACGTAGCGCCCTGTCAGTTCTTCCTTGTCGGAGAAGGCAATGGCATGAACCACAAAGTCCAACTTGCCCCAATGCTGTTCCAGATCGGCGAACACCGCATCGATGCTTGCCGTATCTGTCACATCGCAATGGCCGGCCACATGACCACCCAGTTCCGCGACCAATGGCTCAACCCGCTTCTTCAGCGCATCGCCCTGATAGGTGAATGCCAGATCAGCGCCCTGCTCATGGCAGGCTTTGGCAATTCCCCAAGCGATGGAACGGTTGTTGGCGAGCCCCATGATGAGGCCTTTTTTGCCCTTCATGATGCTACCGGAAAAGTTGGCAAATTCATCAGCCATTCAAAAATGTCCTTGATTATTCTTGCAAGCAGGCCGCCGGGTAGGGCAAAGTCTGTGGCGTTCGGGGTCTGTGTAAAATGTCCGGGATCGGACTCTGGATCAAAGCGGCTTATGCCACAAGCGGTTAACCGCTTCAAGCAAATGCCACATTCAGTCAGTCCTTGAGAAACCAATTCCATGTTATCAGAATTCCAGAATGCCCTCGGCAGCAATGCCGTATTGAGTGATCCAAATGACATGCAACCCTATCTGCGCGAATGGCGTGGTCTGTTTGAGGGCAAAGCGCTGGCGGTGGTCCGGCCATCGACGACGCAACAGGTCAGTGACGCTGTGAAACTGGCCTGCGCTCATGGGCTGAAAATCATCCCTCAGGGCGGCAACACAGGGCTTGTTGGCGGGCAGATGGCCAATGATGCGGAAAACCATATTATCCTGTCAACAGACAGACTTAACGCCATTCGCAACCTTGATTCAGACGGAAATTCAATCACAGCAGAGGCCGGCGTCGTACTGGAGCGCATTCAGCAGGCCGCGTCTGATGCTGACCGTTTTTTCCCATTGTCACTGGGTTCTCAAGGCTCGTGCCAAATTGGTGGTAATATCTCCAGCAATGCAGGCGGAACGGGAGTTCTGGCCTATGGAAATACACGCGATCTGGTTCTGGGACTGGAAGTGGTTCTTGCCGATGGACGCATCTGGAACGGTCTGCGTGCCCTGCGCAAGAACAACACAGGTTACGACCTGAAACAATTATTCATCGGCGCAGAAGGCACTTTGGGCCTCGTGACCGCAACAACCCTGAAGCTGTTTCCAAAACCCAAAGGTCGACAAGTGTCCTTTATGGGCTTTGACTCCCCTCATGCGGCCCTGGCTACCTTGAATATTGCGCAAGGCCTGGCGGGCTCGAATTTGACCGGCTTTGAGCTCATTCCCAGAATCGCAATTGAATTCACAAGCCGACATCTTGAGGGTGCCCGCGATCCGCTTGAGACCGAACATCCATGGTATGCAGTGGTCGAGATCTCCAGTGGACGCTCTGACGCTGAAGCTGAAAGCCTGATGGCCGAGGCGTTCGAGCAGGCATATGAGGCCGGTCACATCAATGATGCGGTCCTCGCCAGTTCTGTCGCGCAGCAAAACGCTTTCTGGCACCTGCGCCATGGCATTTCAGAATCCCAGAAACCTGAAGGCGGTTCGATCAAGCACGATGTGTCTGTTCCTGTTTCAAAAATGCCGGATTTCATTCTGGAAGTCAGCACAGCCGTCAAATCCGAAATTCCGGGTTGCCGTCCTGTGCCCTTCGGACATCTTGGAGACGGCAATATCCACTTCAATGTGAGCCAGCCAATTGGTGCGGACAGGGCCGAATATATGGCCCAGTGGGATCAGATCAACGCCGTCGTGTATGACATTGTTGGCGCGTATGGCGGCTCCATATCGGCTGAACATGGTATTGGCCGACTGAAGGCCAAATCAATGCCGGACATCAAGTCGGATGTGGAACTGGACATGATGCGTCAGGTGAAGAAAGCGCTGGACCCGGATGGGGTGTTCAATCCCGGCGCCCTGTTGCCACCGGAGTAAGTCCTGCATCAGTCCTCATCATATCTGGGGAACGGCAGATTCCAGCCATAGTGAATGGCCGATACACGCAACAGCAAGGCCACTGTCAATCCGGCAAGGGCGCGGATATCGAAATCAATTGTGGCTGGCAACAAGATATAGACGGCAGCACCTGCAAGGGCAGCGGTGATATAGATTTCCTTGCGCATGATAACCGGGGCTTCGTTGCAGATGATATCTCGCAACAACCCACCAAAGCTGGCGCTCATGGCCCCGAACAGAATGGCCACCATGGCATGGGCTCCAGCCTCCTCGGCTTTGGCAGCCCCCAGCACACAGAACAGCGCCAAACCGGCAGCATCGGCGTATAGGAGCCATTGCATACGGCGGCCCAGCATCTGGGTATTGAAGAGACTGACAACCACAGCACAGACAATGCAGATCGCAATCTCGACAGGCCGTGCCACCCAACTGACAGGTGTGGCGCCCAGCAACAGATCTCGCAAGGTTCCGCCGCCAACGCCGGTGACAGTTGCGACAAAGGATATACCAACAATATCCATGCGCTTTCGCAGGCCCAGCAAAGTGCCACTGATGGCAAACACGGCCGTCCCGATCAGTGCAAGCACATTGAAGGCTTGCTGAAGATCAATATCTGTGACAATTGCGAGATCAATCATATGATTTGCATAGGGTTCCAGGAATCAAGCGCTGCACTTCTGCGTGCCGGGCTGAGAATTTGACAGATCAGAATCTGTCATAGTGGGGTGTGAACGTCCAGCGCCGATACGTTTTGCACCGGGCAGCTAAAACAAATTCATTTGCGTATCGTCTGCCTTTGGCGGCTCTTCAGAGGCGAGCTCAATGCTGACCTGTTCTATCAATTCAGGTCCTTCATTGCGGATGTAATTGACACGGGAACTCACTGGGATCGCTTCAAAAAAGTCATCGGGAACCGGCTGCAGCAGACGGTGTGCCTCGGGCGCGTCTATTGTCGCGACATCCAGCCAGTCGTCGAACCGATCTGGTGTCAGAACGATTGGCATGCGGTGGTGAATGCCGGACAGGGCTTCATTGGCAGGCTGGGTGAGTACGGCCCCTGAATCGATGAGATTGCCATCCGGTCCTGACCACTCGGCCCACAGACCTGCCATTGCAAACAGGTCACCACCTTTGGGGCGCATGTAGAAAGGTTGCTTGTGCCCCCCTTCCCGGCGCCATTCATAATAACCGGAGGCCGGGATCAAACAGCGGTGATGCCTCATCGATCCTCGAAAGCTTGGTTTTTCGCGGATGGTTTCCACGCGGGCATTGATTAACAGGGAAAATTGCTGAGGATCCTTGACCCATCCGGGCACAAGCCCCCAGCGAACAAGGCGCATGACACGGCGAGACATCTCCTGCCGAATAGTTACAAGGGGCTGGGTTGGCCCAATATTGTAACGTGGCGGAAAATCTTCAGCGGCCTTGTCGTCGCTTTCATATTTGAAAAGTGCAGCAACTGCCTCAGATGGATGCGTTAGTGTTAATCGACCACACAATTGACAAGCGACCTCTCGCAGACAGATTAAGAGACTGACAGCCCCAAAACGATTCAAACAGGATGACATGGTGCCAACAGATTCTACTTTAGCGCAATATCCTGTTTTGGCTGTCTGTGTTGCGATCTGGCAAGACGACAAAATCCTGCTTGTCAAACGGGCTCGCGAACCAAACAAGGGACTTTGGGCACTGCCGGGCGGCAAGGTGGAGGCCGGAGAAACAATCGCTGAAGCAGCGCTTCGCGAGTTGTCAGAAGAAACCAACCTGCGGGCAACGCCAAAAAGCATATTCTTTATCAGAGAGATAATAGAAGATCGCTTTCACTATGTTCTGCATTGCATCCGGGCAGAAAACCCGATCGGCACACTTCAAGCCGGAGACGATGCTGCGGAGGCACAATGGATGAGCGTGCCCGATGTCGCGGCAGTGGAGACGGTTTCAGGCCTTGAGAATATTCTGCTGCACAGTCGATCACGGACAGGCCTTCCGCTTCAGGACATCGACAATTGGTCACAGTTCCGTGAAAAGGATTGATTGGTGATGCACGTCAAACCTGCCAGTCTTTAGCGACACATATCCGCTTCAGGAGGTCCGCCATGCCACAAGCAAGTTCCACACGATCAGCGATAACGGGCAGAGTGTCGCGTCCATCCGCCGTGCAGTCATGGGTCATGACCGGACTGGTTCCGCTGCTGCTTCTCATGGCAAGCCAGGCCTATGGCAATGCTGATCAGTGGCGCTCGGAGGGCTGGCAGACGGATTTTTCCAAGAGCAGTATCGATTTTAGCGAGATTCTGTCCGGCGGTCCGCCACGGGACGGAATACCATCGATCGATAATCCAAAATTTGTTACCGCAAGTGACATTACAAATCTGGGGCCGTTGGAACCCGTCATTCGCCTGGATATTGACGGAGATGTTCGAGCCTATCCATTGCAGGTCCTGACGTGGCACGAGATCGTCAATGATGTGGTCGGCAAAACGCCGGTCGCTGTGACCTATTGTCCTTTGTGCAATTCGGCACTGGTGTTCGACCGTCAGGTTGGTGAGCAATTGCTGGAGTTCGGCACCACCGGCAAGTTACGTAATTCCGATCTGGTGATGTATGATCGACAAACGGAATCCTGGTGGCAGCAATTTACCGGAACAGCCATTGTCGGCGCGTTACTCGATACGGATTTGCGGATGATCCCAAGCCGGGTCGAAAGTTTCGAGCGCTTTGCAAAAGCCAATCCGGATGGAAAGGTTCTGGTGCCGAACAACCCCGGCATGCGTCGCTATGGCTCCAACCCATATGTCAGTTATGATAGCCGCAATACACCCTATCCCCTGTTTCGCGGGGACCTGCCGACGGATATCGGACCGATGGAGCGCGTTGTGGTGATCAAACAGGACGGTGCGCCCAAAGCCACAACGCTGTCACATCTGCGCGATCAGACTTCAGTGACACTGGGAAATGTGGAAGTGACCTGGGAAAGCGGGCAGAATTCTGCGCTGGATACAGACCGGATTTCCAAAGGTCGCGATGTCGGCAATGTTGCCGCCTATGCGATCAAGGCTGATGGCAGCCGTGGTGCCGAAGTCGTCTACGATGTGACCTTTGCGTTTGCTTTTCTCGCCTTTCATCCCGAAGCTGAAATAATTCAGGAATAAGGCCCAGAAGCGCAAGATCATTCTTGAATTTTGAGCGTCTTCGCGGCACGGTGCGGCATGATTTCATACTCAAATCGGATCCGTGCTGTTTGTTTCGCTGGCCTGTGCCTGTTTCCATTGCTTTTGGGATCAGTCCAGGCGCAGTCAAATTCGTCAGACGATGGGCTTCCGCCTTACGAAGATGAGCTTCTTCGTCTCGTCAGCATCATGGGTTCGCTGGAATTCCTGCATCCGCTGTGTGGACGTCAGCCTCGCGGCGTGTGGCGGGATCAAATGACAAATCTGCTGGAAGCTGAGGAACCGGTGCCAGCAAGACGTGCCCGCATAATGGCCACCTACAACAAGGCTTTCGCGCTTCTGGAGCAGGTCTATAATACCTGCACACCTGCTGCTCAGGCCATCTTGCTGCGCTATGAAACCGAGGCCATTGAACTCACTCGAATCATGGCGACGAAGTATCGCCCGGTCCAACCTGTGCCTGCTGAAACGCCTGCGGAAGGTGCTTCCGAAGAGGCAGCAGCGATTACTATGCCAGCGCAGTAATTTCTGCGCGGGGCGCTTGTTCAGACTTTGTTGACCTTAAAATCAGGAACTGCGCCAACTGATTCAGCTTTGTGATAAATTCTCTACAATATTGCACAAAGTGAGGTTGAGCATGCAGGATCTGTGGCAGGAAGAAGAAGATTTTGACGAGGAATTCGGACTGGCTGACCGCCAGCAAACTGCCCTTTGCACCCTTCAGGCTGCATGGGAAGAGGCACTGGAGCAAGGTGTTGAGCAGGATATTCTGATCGAGACGTCCATCTTTGCCGCACTGTCCAAAATCGTCACTGATTGTGGCGAAGACGTTGCTGCCGATTATTGTGCCAAGCTGCCCGAGCGCATCCAGACCGGTGAATTTACGATGTTCCGGGTTCTGAACTAGAGACCAGTTTCGCAGTGTCTCTTTAGAGGTACACATCCGCCGCATATTCATTTGACAGATCAGGGCTTGTGGCCCTTATCTGTTTCTCATGAAAAGTCGTTTTATTCCTGACAGATTTGGTTTCAGTCTGAGTGTCATGTCACTTTGCCTGGCTCTTGGTGTATCAACACAAGCTGGACATGCCGCACGGACTGTTGAGACCGAGTCTTTTTCGCTCAAGTCTCAATCCGTTCCCCTGCCGAACGCCGAAGGCCGAATTCCGGAAACCGACAGTGGTGCTGCACAAGGCCCACGCGTTTCCTATGACATCACCTTGCTGCCGAAGGCGGTTCAGAAAACCCATTCAACACTGCTGCGAGCTGCGCATAATGGCAATCTTGCCGCGCTGACAGCCATTATTGCCGCCAATGGCAAAGTGCCCACCGTTGCCTTTGACGAGATCGACGATCCAGTTCAGCATCTGCGGGATCTGTCCGGTGATGATGAAGGCCAGGAAATTCTGGCCATTTTGCTGGAGGTTCTGGAAGCGGGATATGCTCAGCTAGACCCAGGCACCGATTCGGAGATTTATGTCTGGCCATATTTTGCCAGCGTGCGTCTCGAGACACTCACACCACAACAACGCGTGGAGCTGTTCACTCTGGTTACCGCCGGTGACTATGAGGATATGAAAGCCTTCGGCGCTTACAATTTCTTCCGGCTTGGAATTTCTCCCGATGGTGTCTGGCAGTTCTTTATTGCCGGCGATTAAAAGAACATGATTTGCTTTTTCAGCAACAGACGCTAGCGGCCAAACTGCGCCCCAAACAGTGAAATATTCAATCGCGACCGCACACCAATTGCCAGATAGATGACCCGGAAACCAATCGACAGGGATGTGGCGATTGCAGCGCCAATCAGACCAAAATACGGAATCAGTGCCAGATTGAGCACCAGATTGACCACCAGCGCCCCGAAATATGACGATGCTGTCATGCCCTGATGGCCTGTCATGTTGAGCAGGTCTTCGGCCGATGAAAATGCAGCCTGAACCAGCAATCCGGCCATCAGGACCAACAGAACCGGATAACCTGCAACAAACCCGGCTCCAAACAGTTTCAGTAACAGCGGGCCTGCAATTGCCAGACAGATGCAGGCGATAACGGACAGCCAGAAGGAAATGCGAATCGTGGCGCGGGACAGGGATTTCAATTCGTCTGTCTTGCCTTGCGCACTCAGTTTCGAAAAAACATTGGCTGTTCCAGCAGAGGCTGCAAAGCGCACGAAGCCGACAATCTGAGCAATCCGGGTCGCTGCAAAGTAGATACCGATCTCGGTGGGCGAGACGAAGAAACTGAGCACCAGTATGTCGGAATAGGACACCATCAGGGACGCGCCGTCCTGCAAGGCCAAGGGCGCTGAGGTTTTAAGCCAGGTCTTGCGGTCATAGAGCGGCGCAACAAGGGCGGGGAGCGCCCGTCGCTCTCCCAGAAGGCGTTTGGTCAGAATAGCAGCCTGGATTGCCAGAGACAGGCCGATGGCCACAAAAGCCACCACAAGCGCCGTGATTGCCGATGCCTCAAAGCCGAGAACAATCGCAATGACCAGAAACAGGCCAAGGAAACCGTGGCGCAGCAGGTAAGTCGGTATCAGCGCGAGCAGCACCCAATGCCGGGCTCGGGCAAAGCTTTCCATCATATCCTGAAGCGCAAACAGTGGCACGCACACAGCCGCCAATATCAAAGGCAGGATGTAATAGTCCGGAATCGGCAAAGCGCCTGAACTCAGCAGAAGAACGCCCCCCACCGCAGCCAGACTGCTGACCACCAGCGGGATCAATAGAGAGAAACGGAAGAATCCAACCGCCAGTGCCGCCTCGCCTGTCGCCTGATAGCGCGCGAGATAGCGAATGGCGCTCATGGAAAAGCCGAAGGTGGATGTGTGACCCAGAATTGCGATCCACACCCAGCCAAGGGCAAAAATGCCATATTCAAACTCGCCAAGCATGCGGGCGAAAATGATCTGTGTCACATAGGCAATGGCCGCATTTGCCAGCCGGATGATGAGCGCATGGAGCCCTGCACGACCGGCGGAGGTCGTGTCGGATTCCTGTTCAGCTGGTTCATCATCGTTCACCGAAGCCTGTTGGGCAGGCCGCAACAGGACGAGAAGTGCTTTAAGCCGACTTTTCAAAGATGTTTGGGTTGTTTCCAATGCCCGCAATTCCGCATCTGACATGTTTCATATCTGCCAGCTTTATGGCTGAACGTCACTTAAGGAAGCATGAAACTGGCGGAAATCAGCTAATTCTGAGGTAAGCGCAAGCATAAAAAAACGGGCGGTCTGATAGCAGACCGCCCGTTCAAATCAATTTTGTCGTGACTTGGCTTAGTTGGCAGGCGCCGCATCGGTTGCAGCAGTTGCTGCGTCGGCTGCGGCAGCAGCAGCAGATGCTGCATCAGCAGCTGCGGATGCTGCAGCTTCCATTTCAGCTTTCATCTGGTCAATGCTTGCATTCAAATCAGCAACCGCACCGTCTTTCGCGGCAATCTGTGCTTTCAGATCATCAACCATGGTGTTGAGGCTTGCCACTGCTGCGTCTTTTTCCGCAACGTCGGCGCGCAATGCGTCGATACTCGCGCTCAATTCAGCTGCCATTTGATCTTTCGCGGCAGCATCGGACTTCAGTCCTTCAACCATTGAATTGAGATCGGAGGTCATGACTTCCTTGCTGGCCAGATCGGAGGTCAGAGCAGCCAACTGATCCTGATACGCACCGATCTGGTTTCTCAATTCGGCAGTCGTGGTGCTGTCGTCCTGCGCCATCATGGCTTCAGCTTCCGCTTTGGCTGTCATCACTGCAACTTCTGCATCCGCTTTCGCAGCGGCCAATGCAACGGCGGCTTCAGCTTCAGCACCTTCCAGTGCTGCGGCAGCTTCCTCGGCAGCAGCTTTGGCAGCTTCGGTTTCAGCCTGTGCAGCTTCCAGAGCGCTCTGCGCTTCAGCTTTGGCAGCTTCCAGCGCAGCTTGTGCATCAGCGAGCGCCGCTTCACCAGCAGTTTTGGCTTCGCCGACCATGCCTTCCAGACCGGAGGCCTTTTCCGTCAGCGTTGTGACTTCATCCATAACTTTTTTGACATTCGCGTCCTGGACAAAATAGCCACCTGCAGCACCAACCACAGCGCCTAGAATTCCAACAATTGCTTTATTCATGAATAGTCCCCTAAGAGTATATCTGAGATGTTGTTTCGAAGAATTTTGACCGAACGACGATCTTCAAGTTTCAAATAGTGCATGTTGGCGAAAAAAGCACGTTCTTATCTGATTCACCATACTGTTCTGATTATCCTTCGATTTTGGAGAAATCAGCAACTGTCTGCGTGGCCTGCCGGATTCGGTTGAGAAGATTCAGCCTGTTCTCACGAATTTGAGCGTTCTCATCATTCACCATGACATCCTCAAAAAAGGCATCCACCGGTGCGCGCAATTGTGACAAAGCTTCAATAGCTGCGGTAAAATCGTGACCGTCTACCGCCGCTTTTGCTTTGGAAACAGCGACATCGACAGCTTCCGCCAGTGCTTTTTCTGCTGGATCGCTCAACAGATCCGCTGACACCGAGCTGTCAAAGACCTTGCCATCCTTCTTTTCTTCTGCACGCAGAATATTGGCTGCACGCTTGCTGCCGGACAAAAGCGCCTTGCCATCTTCGCTGTCCAGAAAACTGCTCAGCGCCTCAACGCGGCGCACGATGAGCTGCAGATCATCCGCGTCTTCACTGATAACCGAATCAATCAGATCATAACGGAGGCCCTGATCACGCAGATAGACTTTTAGCCGGTCATGGAAAAAGGCCAGCAGATCCGGTGTCACACCGCTTATGTCTGCCGCTGCCAACGCGTCACGCTGGTGACCGGAACACGCCTGTCCAATCACATCAGTCAGAGACAACTCGCAATTGTTTTCCAAGATCAACCGGATAACGCCAAGTGCGGCGCGGCGCAAAGCGTATGGATCTTTTGATCCGGTGGGCTTTTCGTCAATCAGCCAAAACCCGGACAGTGTGTCCAGCTTGTCGGCCAGCGCTACGGCAACTGAAACCGGATCAGAAGGAACTGTATCTCCCGGGCCTTGTGGCCGGTAGTGATCTTCACAGGCCGCAGCGACTGAACTGCTTTCGTTTTGTGCTGTGGCGTAATAGCGCCCCATCAGACCCTGCAATTCGGGGAATTCGCCGACCATTTCGGTGACCAGATCGGCTTTACACAATTCGGCGGCCCGCTCGGCCTCTGCAGGATTTGCGCCCAAGAGTGGTGCCAGTGTCGTGGCCAGAGACTTGATGCGCTCGACGCGCTGCAATTGCGTGCCCAGCTTTTCGTGGAAGATGATGTTTCCAAGCTTTTGCACACGTGCCTGAAGCGGTGTCTTCAGATCGGTTTCCCAGAAGAACATCGCGTCCGACAGACGCGCCCGGACCACTTTTTCATTCCCGGCCACGATCTGTTTGCCACCATCACTGGCGATCAGATTGGAGACCAGAATGAAGCGGTTGGTCAGTGCGCCAGATTTTGGATCGCGCAGCACAAAGCACTTCTGATTGACGCGAATGGTGAGCTGGATCACTTCATCGGGCAGGTTCAGGAACCGCTCGTCAAAACTGCCCATCAACACGACGGGCCATTCCACCAGACCAGCCACTTCATGCAGCAAGGCAGAATCTTCGACCAGATCGAGATTTTGGGAGAATGCCAGGTTCTTTGCTTCCTGAAGGATAATCTCTTCACGGCGCGCGCTGTCCAGCACCACCTTTGCCGCATTCAGCTTGTCGGTATAGTCGTCAAATCTGCGGATGCGAATAGCTTCCGGTGCCATGAAGCGATGGCCATAGGTTACATCGCCCGACTTGATGCCATCCACTTCAAAGGCAACGATTTCCGGCTCTTCGGTTTCCGGTCCGAATGTACACAGGATAGAGCGCAAGGGGCGCACCCAGCGCAGCGTATCCGGTCTGGTGGAGCCTGCGCCCCAGCGCATGGATTTCGGCCATGGGAAATTGCGGATGATGCCGGGAATAAGCTCGGCAATGATCTCGGCTGCGTCGCGGCCGGGCTTTTCAATCACGGCGACGTAAAACTCACCCTTTTTCGGGTCGCTCTGGATTTGCGCCTCGTCAATGGAGCTCAGACCCGCTGCGCGCATGAAGCCTGCCAGCGCCTTTTCAGGTGCGCCCACCTTGGGGCCTTTGCGTTCTTCGCGCGTATCAGCAGAGCGTGCGGTCAGGCCATGAATGGTCAGTGCCAGACGACGGGGTGTCGCAAACCCTTTCGCGCCTTCATAGGTCAGGCCCGCATCAACCAGACCATTGGTCACAAGTTTCTGTAAATCTTCGCTGGCCCGCTTTTGCATGCGTGCAGGAATTTCTTCTGAAAACAGTTCAAGCAGGAGATCAGGCATGTTGGCTCTCCTTTGCAACAGCGCCACCGGCCTCGGTTTGAAGAAAGGCCTCGCCGCAAGCTTTTGACAATTCGCGCACACGCAGAATGTAGCTTTGACGCTCAGTCACCGAGATCACCCCGCGTGCGTCGAGCAGATTGAAAACGTGGCTGGCCTTGATGCATTGGTCATAGGCAGGAAACACAACCTTGTGAATGCCGTCCCCGGCCTCATCCCTTTGCCGCGCACCGGCTGCCAGCAAAGCCTGACACTCCGCCTCGGCATCCTTGAAATGCTGAAACAGCACATCGGTGTTGGCATGTTCAAAATTATGCCGTGAATATTCCTGCTCGGCCTGGAGAAAGACATCGCCATAGGAAATGCGTTCATCGCCATCGCGGCCATTGAAGTTCAAATCATACACATTGTCGACGCCCTGCACATACATGGCCAAGCGCTCAAGACCATAGGTCAGCTCCCCCGCAACCGGACTGCATTCAATGCCGCAAACCTGCTGAAAGTAAGTGAACTGCGAGACTTCCATGCCATCGCACCAGCATTCCCAGCCAAGGCCCCAGGCTCCCAGTGTCGGGCTTTCCCAATCATCTTCGACAAAGCGCACATCATGGAGTGCAGCATCAACACCAATGGCAGCCAGACTTTTCAGATAAAGGTCCTGCAGATCGGGCGGAGACGGTTTCAGCAACACTTGAAATTGGTAATAATGCTGCAGACGATTGGGGTTTTCACCATAGCGGCCGTCACCGGGACGGCGGGAGGGCTGCACATAGGCAGCGCGCCATGGCTTGTGGCCAAGCGCGCGCAATGTGGTGGCCGGGTGAAAGGTACCAGCGCCGACTTCCATGTCATAGGGCTGAAGCACAACGCAGCCATAATCTGCCCAGAAGCGCTGCAGTGCCAATATCAGGCCCTGAAAGGAGCGCTCGGGGCGCATGTGAGGCGGCAGATCAAGTGCCGTGGCGTGCGGATCAGATTGGGACATGAAGAGACCTGGGACAAGCATTTCGCAATAGTGTCGCGGTGTTGCCATGACGCGGTCAAAGGGTCAAGCCATGCAACAGTCTGTGAGCACAACAATTAGTGCCCGGCCCGCGCCAAATGGAACGTCTCAAAGGCTCAGCTGTCGCGCTTGGGCCCTTTTTTGCGCACTGAGTAGCGACCGGTTTCCGGATCATAATCCAGTTCTTCGATCTGCTCCGGCTCCACCCGTTGCGCCTCGGACGGGCCAGATCCTGTCTGTTCCGATCTGGTGTCTCTGGGGGCCACCTTGTCGCCAACTCTCGACATCAGATTTGCAAAAATCTGATGTCGTTTAGAGGCAATGTAAACCGCAATCAGACTGCCAAGAAGGATGAGAATTTTCGCCAGCATGGGTGCCTACAATCCGAACCGTGCCCAATGGGCACGTTCTTCGACAGATCCGATGATGCCGTCTCCAATATGACGTATCGCGGTCTCATCAATGGACCCACCAAACAGGCGACGCATGCTGAAACCTTTCTTGGTGTCGATGACTTTCAACTTGGTCTTTTCGCCAAACCGCTCTTTCACAGTTGAACTCAAATCGCCAATGCCATCGATCAATCCCATCGACAGGGCGGTCTTGCCAGTCCAGAAAAGACCATTGAACAGCGTTTCGTCATCTTCCTTCAGCACATCCGCCCGACGGGATTTGACCACATCGACGAAGGTCTCGTGAATTTCTTCCTGAAGCTGTTTCAGGTGGGCCACGTCTTCCTTCTTCTCCGGCATGAACGGGTCCAGCGTCGATTTGCTTTTGCCCGACGTATAGACGCGGCGCTCCACACCCAGTTTGCCAATGGCCTTTGTGAGACCAAAGCCTGCTGAAATAACACCAATGGACCCGACCACGGATGATGGATCAGCGATAATTTCGTCGCCGGCAACAGCAATGAAGTAGCCGCCAGAGGCCGCGACATCCTCGACAAAGACAAGAACAGTTTTCTCTTTCTCGTCAGCCAGTTGACGGATTCTCTTGAAAATCAGATTCGACTGTACCGGAGAGCCGCCAGGTGAATTGATGATAATCGCAACAGCCGGTGCTTCCTTGTAGGAAAAGGCCTTTTGCAATGGCCCCGCAACACTGGCCAGATTGAGGCCCGGCCGGAAATTGCTGCCCGCGCCAATAACGCCGGACAGCCTGACCACCGGAACAACGGGGGCTGGTGTGCGATATTTTTCCGGCAAATAGACGCGAATGCGGTCTTTGAGGGCTTTCAACAAGGGCGGGCTCCGGTGCGTTGGAATAGGTGTTCTGTTTAAATGGTCTATTTCACAGCGGATTTAAAGGGGGGACTGCAATTCCGAGAATCCCCGTCCCTCGCGCAAAATGGCAGCGGCTTCTCTGGTGTTTCCGGCATCGTCATGCACAATGAAATTCGGCAGGAGTGTCAGTTCGCCGCGGCTGCCTTTCTGCCCGCACACCACAACACGGTTTGCCTTCTTGCCAGCCCTTGGGTGAATTGGCCGGATTTCAAGGCTGCCGAAACGTCCTTCACACAATTTCAGAACATCAATCAAAGCGTCCGCCGTGTGGATCATGGCCATCTGGCCACCGGGTTTGAGCAGCATTGCCGTCAGGCGAAACCAGGTTTCCAGATCGCCCTCTTCCAGCACATGGGCTTCGCGCCGGTGCTGGTGCGGGGAACTGCGGACCTTCTGTTGCAGATAGAAGGGTGGATTTGCAATCACCCAATCCGCCGAATTTGCCAACAGTCCGGCCTCCTCACGTTCTGGTGCCGGCATCAATATATCTGCTGGCAGAACGTCTACCCTGTCAGAAAATGCGCTGTTTTCCGGCAGGCAGCACCCATCCCGCGCCAGTTCAAGCATGTCTTCATCGCGTTCCACCAGACGAACCGCAAGCTCTGGAGCACGGGCCGCGCAGCAAAAACCGGCAGCCCCTGTTCCCGAACCAAGGTCATAGAGCAGGCCAGTGGCGGTGCGGGGGACGGTTGCGGCCAGAAACACCGCGTCCATGCCAGAGCGGTGTCCATCGCTGCGCGGCTGCAGAACATAAGCACCACCGCCGATAAACTGATCTTTTGAGGCCGTGGTGGTCATCGTTTTGACCGATCCTAAGCGCTGCGCAATTCGTGACCGATATCGGCCTCATCGAACAATTGGCGCGCGGCTGTTTCCTGCTCTTCATCCACCAGCAAACGCCGGGGGAGCACGCCAATGGAGCCGTCCAGAACACTCATATTCTGATCAAGGACAACATATTTGATCCGGGCTTCCGTCAACAGCGTTTCGACAAATGAAATCAGCACCATGTCATTCGTCCTGAGAATTTCCTTCATGCCACTGTCTCCGCTGCATCCTGTGTTGCAAGCATATATGACCACAGTTTTCGCATTCAACAAAGCTTATGCTGCAGTGGCGCGCACAATGCTTGCTGCTTTAATGGCAATAGCAATGTCTTTGCCATTTGATGCGTCTTTGGTGCATGATCTTTTGAACTGGCCCGCCAATATTGGTGGAATCACAAGTTTCTGGGGGGAAACAGTGGCGAATATCTGTCAATCGGACAAAGTGGATGCGGCCAAAATTTGTTTTCTGCTCAGTAAGCAGGGAGTGATCTGATGGCATCCAATAATTTTCGCGACCTGCTTCTCCCGTTTGACTGTGCCCGGTTTTCCGAACTTCGCTCGGTTTCGGCCCGAGACTTTGGCATGGCCGTTCGACAGGATCCCATGGTTGGGCCGCTGATTGCAGAGTGGGACAGGCTCAGCAACGAACCATTTCGCGGACTCACCAGCAATGGCGAGGTCGAAGACGGGCTGTTCTGCCTCGCTGACGAGGGGGCGCCCACCAGTGAGATGGTATCAGCTGCCGAGGCGCTGTTATCCAGGCTGTCCGCAACAGATCGCACACAGCTTGTCTATGCGCTGGATGCGGTCGACTGGCGACGGTGGGCCAATCCGGAATTTTTGATCAATCCCAACGGCTTGCGGCTGGAGGAAATGGACCCGGCAGCGCGCGATGCCGCTATGGGGCTTGTGCGCGCCAGTCTCAGCGGCACAGGTTGTCAAAAGGCCCTGGGCTGCATGCGCACCAATGCCTTTCTCGGCCAACTCTGTGGGCTGGAAAACCTGATGAACGAATGGAGCTACAACATACTCCTGTTCGGAACACCATCGACAAGCGAGCCATGGGGCTGGAGCCTTTATGGGCATCACCTTGCCCTCAACTGCTTTGTGCTTGGCGGGCAAATGGTGATTTCGCCAACTTTCATGGGGGCAGAGCCGAACCACATCGATGCCGGACCTTATGAAGGGCTGCGCCTGTTCAGCGACGAAGAAGATGGCGGGCTTGAACTGATGCGGTCTCTATCGCCCGAAATGCAGGGTCGTGCCCGCACTTATGCAGAAATGCATGATCCGGCCATGCCGGAGGGACGCTGGAACTTTGCCGATCAGAGGCATCTGGGCGGCGCATTCCGCGATAATCAGATCGTCCCTGAAGAAGGGGTTCCGGTGTCGGAATTCGAGCCACATGCGCAGGACAAATTGCTGCAGATCATTGAGGCTTTCATCTGCTATCTTCCTGACAATGTCCGCACCGTGCGGATGTCGCAAATCGAATCAGAGTTGGGGCGCACGTCGTGGAGCTGGATTGGTGGCTGGGGTGATGATGATCCGTTTTATTATCGTATCCAAAGTCCGCTGCTGATGGTGGAGTTCGATCATCACAGCGGCATCTGGCTTGCCAATGAGGAGCCGGCGAAATGTCATATCCATACGGTGGTTCGCACGCCGAACGGAAATGATTATGGCAAAGATCTTTTGCGCCAGCACTATGCACAAGTTCATCCGGGCTGCACACCGGGGCACGAATAGACACTTGTCATGACAATTCTGGTCGCAGAGAATATCACCGACGACAACACACCATAAAGTCTTCAATACAACGAGGTTTGACATGGAATTAGGCTTGGCCGGGCGGAAGGCACTCATTTGCGCTTCATCCAAAGGTCTGGGATTTGCCTGCGCCACATCACTGGCGCGCGAGGGGGTCGAAGTTGTCATCAATGGGCGCGATCCTGAGCGACTGGCAGCGGCAAAAGCGGATCTGCAAGCCAGGATAAAGCGTCCGGTCAGTGCTGTGGCAGCTGATATCAACACAGTTGACGGACGAGAAACTTTGTTGGCCGCCTGTTCAGAGGCGGACATTCTGATCAACAATAATATGGGTCCTCCTCCGGGCGATTTTCTGAGTTTTGAGCATGATCAATGGATAGGGGCAATCGAGGCCAATATGCTGGCAGCACTGATGATGATCCGCGGCGTGCTGCCGGGTATGCAGGCCCGTAAATTCGGCCGCATTGTCAATATCACCTCAGCGATGGTGAAATCTCCACTGCCGCATATGACGCTTTCAACTGCTGCAAGGGCTGGGCTGACCGCGGCTTGCAAGGGATTGTCACGTCAGGTGATCATTGACAATGTCACGATCAATAATCTGCTGCCGGAGCGCTTCGATACCGACCGCCAGAAATTCATGGCTGAACGGATCATGGCGAAGCATGATGTGGATATGGAAGAAGCCCGCCGCCGTATTACTGCCACGCTGCCAGCCAACCGGTTTGGCAAACCGATTGAGTTCGGCGATACCTGCGCTTACCTGTGCAGTGAGCAGGCAGGCTTCATGACAGGGCAGAATGTACAACTCGATGGTGGTGCCTATGAGGGCCTGATCTAGAACCTTTCACGATTATACGGAACCAATTGACCGGATTTGCGCGTTTGCTGACAAGGCACAGGCCACGAGGGCGGGCATATTGATTGCATCGCGCAGATATTTACGTCCGGCCAGAGTGAAAGCCTTGCCTTTCCAGGTGCCGGATTGTCGGGTCGTCGACGTCAGGCCGGAAAGGGAAGCAATTTGCTTTTTGCCCTGCGCACCGATTTCAGGACACGCGATCAGGATCGCCGCAACGGCCACCCTGAAATGCAGTTTTGCGGTTCCTGCAAGAGACTATGTAAAAGCCTGAAAGGCCCTATTTCAGTGGCACAGTGACCTTTGCTGTGCCGCCGTAATTGTCATAGTCATCAACGCCGATGCCGTCATAATGGCCAGACACAGCCAGTATCAAGCCCGTCGGACTGGTGGTGGAAATGCCGCCATCCAATCTGGCCCGCAAATCATTATCGCCGAGTGCAAACCCCTGCGAGGCGTTGGTTTCTTCAAGGCCGAAGTTCCACACGCCCGAAACACCCATGCTTGGCTGTATCAGCGTGCCGTCATCCAGCGTAATGGAATGCGAGATGGATGGTCCAAAGCGCACTTCACCCAGCGAGATTGTCTGTTCTGGAATGAATTGAGAATTGCTGTCCGTATAGCTTTCCTGGGTCTCTTCAAACCAGGAGATACGCGCCTCAGGCCTGATGGTCGTATTGCCAAATGCATAGGCTCCTGCAATCTTTGCACTGACCAGCCAGCGGGTGGTCTCAAAGTCATCTGTATAGGTTCCATCCGGAGACACTTCATTGTTGGACTGTCCCCATGCAGCACGCGCTTCATAGAACACACTGTGGCCGGGCAACTGCCCCGCAATATAGGGGCCGACCATCCAACCCATGCCATCTGCATTTGAGTCAGCACCTGAATCTTTCTGGTCAGACCAGTCAACCTGCCCCAGCACACCAACAAGCGTATAGTCGGTCAGGAAGGTGTGAACGCCCAGATACCCAACCCAGAAAGAACTGTCATAGGTGTCGGTGTTGGACCTTGCGCCATGTATCTGGGTCCAGATGTCCCACATTCCGGCCCTGCCCTGATCCAGACCCGTTGGGGCGCTCAGCATTATCTGCTGCTCATCAGCGGCGAAGGCCTGCGATATCCGGTTTTGTGCCTGTGTCGCCAAAACCTTGCTGCGCGAGGTGGAGAACGCAAAGATTTGTGCATCATCATTGCCGTTGATGGCCATGAACCCCAATGGGCCACCAGCACCGGTATTGGTTCCCTGAGCAAATCCGATCAAGTCAGGCCCATTGCCGAGGATCTGATTGGAACGCTCATTCATGAAGTCACTTATGACCTGCGGGGTCTCATCAATCTCAGACTCGCCCGTGGCGAGGCAACTGGGATCCCACTCCTGTGGATTAAAGGAAACATCGGCCAGAACGGGATCGGCGGGTTCAGTGGGGAAGGTGCTACCGCGACTGTAAAGGCTACTAGTAATTTCTGTGTCGAGAATCACAAAGCGGAACGGGCCGGAAACAGGCGTTTCAGCAGTTATTACGGAACCATCATAGCCGCCGGTAGTACCAACTGGCCGGAGTCCTGGTGTTCCATCCAAAATTCTGTTGGTGCCATCGAGCAAATAGATCGTCATGAAATCGTAATCTGATGAAACTAAGCTAGGTTCACTCGTCAAATCAGTGATATCATAGTGAAATATTGTTGTGGCTTCAGCCGTGCACCCACCGAGGACCACGCCGGCTGGAGCCGTTAAACCAGACAGCGACATCGCCGACGCTTCTTTTGTGAGCCCCAGGCAACCCGCGACGATCAGCGACAAGCCTAATGCCGCAGATAAACACTTGCATGAATGATTGCTGTTGCCGTCCGCAACCAGAGCGTCAGATGATGTCACCAGTGTATGTCCTCTACCCCAAATACCGCATCAGGAACCTGATACAGTTGAGGACCACCTTGATCACCGACTGCGACATCAATAGCCATCCGATTCGGACAATGTGATCTTGCCTCGGAACTGGAAACATGAATTTTACATTAATACAACCTTAACAGGAAAGCCCGTTGATTACTGATAGTAAACCATAAGACTGTGGCCAGAATACAACATAATCACGTACCAAGAGGCACTCCAACACCTCCTGAATTAGCCCGCTGGTTTATGGTAGACAGAGTCGTCCCGACTTCTTCCAACAGGAAATCAATAAAAACGCGTACTTTTGCCGTGAGGACGTTTGACTTGGGATAGATCAACCAGAGCGCGGCCTGATCAACCAGTCGATAATTGGGGAGAACGCGGTGTAGCGCACCAGATTCCAGTTCCTTGTGAATACTCCAGAGGGAATTTGCCGAAATTCCCGCACCTGCCATCGTAGCCAGTTTCTGACAAAGCCCGTCATCAATGACCAAACGACAGCTCGCTGCGGTTGGATCAAACCAACCTTTATTACCATCATGGCTAATCAACGGTTTTGCAGATTGATCCCGAAAGGCGATCAATTGATGCCGGGCCAGGTCTTCCGGTTGCTGTGGCAGTCCATGCCGGGCGATGTATTCAGCCGAGGCACACAAAACGCGTTTGTCGTCAGCAAGCTTTCTGCCCTTCAGGCTGCTATCCGTGATCGCAACATTGCGAAGTGCCAGATCAAAACTTCCCTCAAAGAGATCGAATTGCGCATCCGACAGTCTCAGGTCGAGTCTAACTCCAGGGTGACGCGCCATGAAAACAGGCAGCAAAGGCGCGATGTAAAGCTGAGCAAATGTGCTCGGTGCTGCGAAGCGCAAAGTTCCGGTTGCCGCAGAATTTCCGATCCCCAATGCAGCAAGCGCACCATCTTCCTGCGCCAGCATCTCCTTGGCATAGGGTAAAAAATCCGCGCCATCCTGCGAGAGTGTTACCTTTCGGGTGGAGCGGTGCAGCAAATCAGCTCCCAGGGCAACCTCCAGCTTGGCCAGTCGCGCGCTGGCAACAGCGGGTGCCATACCCAATTCTCTCCCGGCCGCACTGATATTGAGCTTTTCTGCCGAGAGTACAAACAGTCTGATGCTTTCCGTATCCAAATGATTATCTTCCAAATCAGAATTATCAAATCAGTTTTACACGACTTATCCAAATTTTGAATATAATCTATATTCGTTTCAGAAATAGGGCGATTTGGGATGTTGCGCGCAATAAGAGGCGCTTTACCGAACATTTGCCCTCTCTCCTGTGGAGTACACAGGTCACTGCTGCCATCATCGTACAACCAAGGAAACAGACAAATGACATATTATTCAGTGCTTGCCGTTACTCCGACAACAGACGAATGGATTGCGGACTATATCGCCCCGGCCAAAGCGCTGGTTGCGAAGCATGGCGGAAAATATCTGGCACGCACATCAAGCCACGAACAAGTCGAAGGCGGTGTCAGTGACGCAGCTTTGCGCATTGTTATTGAATGGCCGACAGTAGAAGCAGCAAAGGCATTCATGGCTGATCCAGGATATGTACCGCACCTTGCAGCGCGTACAGCGGGATCCGATAGTCAGCATTTCCTGATCGAAGGTAAGGATGATTTGGCCTGAACCGCCTGAAAAACTGACGCGCTGCAAACTTCCATCCGCAAACAAGTCTGACAATCAACCATGATGAGACACACCGATTTGGCACCATTTGCGACGATCAACCGGGCCTACAATACTGTTTTCCGCCAACACCGGCTCAGTATCGGCCTGATCGTGCCAATAGAAGGCTATGCAAATAGCCCTGTTCCAACAATGGCACATCATCTCGAACGCGTTCGTCTGGCCGAAGAGCTTGGTTTTTCCGCCGTCTGGCTGCGCGATGTGCCTTTCAATGTGCCCTCTTTCGGTGATGCGGGACAGACATTTGATCCCTTTGCTTATCTTGGATTTCTTGCGGGGCAAACCAGCCACATTGCGCTTGGTGTAGCGAGCATCATTTTACCGCTGCGCCATCCTGCGCATGTGGCCAAAGCCGCAGCCAGTGTGGACGTCCTGTCCAGTGGGCGGTTGCTGTTGGGCGTCGCGTCCGGTGATCGCCCGGAAGAATACCCGGCATTGAACATGTCATTTGCCGATCGGGGTGACCGGTTTCGCGAGAGCTTCGACTATATCCGCCACATGGCGCAGGATTATCCAAAATTCGATACCATGCAGGGCAGTTCGCATGGCGAAATGGACATGCTGCCAAAACCGTCAAACAGCAAGTTGCCGATGCTGATCACCGGTGGCAGCCGCCAGCACCCCGACTGGAATGCTGAACACGGAGATGGCTGGATTACCTATCCGCGTGATGCTGTATCGCAGGCGCAGGTGATCGCTGACTACAGACATCGCGTTGCATCATCCGGCGGTTCTGACAAACCTGTGATGCAGTCGCTCTATGTCGATTTGCTTGACGATCCCGATGCGAAACCAAGGCCCATACATCTGGGGTTTCAATCCGGGGTAACTTATCTGCGCAACTATCTCAACGAACTCGAGAAGATAGGTGTCAATCATGTGGCGCTGAACCTACGCCTTAACAAAGCTGATACAGAAACAACATTGAAGTATCTTGCAGACGAAATTCTGCCGGACTTTGCAAGCTGAAGAGGAACATATGGCTAAGACAATTCTGATTACAGGCTCGACCGACGGCATCGGCTTTGAGACTGCGAAACTGTTGGCCGCCGAGGGACATCACCTTCTTCTGCATGGTCGCAACAAGGGTAAACTTGAAGCGACTGCCAGGATACTGGGTGGCCAGAGCGACCAATTTGTCGCTGATTTGGCCCACATCCAGGATGTAGAAATGCTGGCACGCGCAGTTGCTGCCAAACATGAACATATCGATGTTCTGATCAACAATGCAGGCGTCTACAAAGCTGAAAATACAGTTACGCAAGATGGTCTTGATCTGCGGTTTGTCGTTAACACGCTTGCGCCCTATTTGTTGACGAAGCGGCTGTTGCCTTTGATGGATGGCGAAGGTCGCGTCATCAATCTGTCTTCAGCGGCACAGGCCCCCGTGAACCTTTCTGCAATGCGTGGCCAGACCAGGCTGTCCGACATGGAAGCCTATGCACAAAGCAAGCTGGCGATCACGATGTGGTCGCGTCACCTTGCTGAACAGCTCCCCACAGGACCAGGCATCATCGCCGTGAACCCGGGTTCCCTGCTTGCCAGCAAAATGGTCAAAGAAGGATTTGGCGTCGAGGGCAACGACCTTGCGATTGGCGCAGATATTTTGCGGCGCATTGCGCTGGAAGATGAGTTCAGTCAATCGTCCGGGAAGTATTTTGACAACGATGCTGGCCAATTCGGACGACCGCACCCGGATGCGCTTGATCAGGCCAAGGTGCACGCGGTGACAGAACTGATCGAACAAATTCTTGCGGATATTCTGAAAGCGCAGCATTGATCGCCTGCTGCGCGTTGTGGTGCGGCCTGCGTCAATAACTCTCAGTGAGGCATTTCCACCTCAAAGCCATCAAGTCGAACTGCATAAATAAACACGGCAAGAGTTGTTATTGCTCGTTCAAACACCTAATCTAGCACTCGATCCTGAGTATAAATCCGGCATTTCAGACCGGACTTTCAGAAAGCGAGTTTTATGGGCATTGTGGTTTCCCTCAATCCGGACAAGGAGCAGCAGCCAAGTGTTGACGAGCTTATCCGTCTGACCCAATCGGGCATGGATCAGGTCAATGATCTGATCCTGAAAATGGCCGGTGCCAATGTGGATATGATCCCGGAGATTGCGGATTACCTGATTTCCTCCGGCGGCAAGCGACTGCGCCCGATGCTGACATTGGCTGCGGCCGATATGTGCGGCTATGAGGGCGATGGTCATGTGAAGCTGGCAGCCTGCGTTGAATTCATGCACACCGCCACCCTGCTGCACGATGATGTGGTGGATGAGAGCGATATGCGGCGGGGCAAGAAATCGGCCCGTATGGTTTGGGGCAATCAGGCCAGCGTTCTTGTCGGCGACTATCTGCTGGGTCAGTCTTTCCGGATGATGGTGGAAGTCGGCTCGCTGGAAGCGCTGGATATTCTGTCCACCGCGTCTTCAGTGATTGCCGAAGGCGAAGTGATGCAACTTGTCGCCGCAAAGAACACCGCCACAACGGAAGATGAGTATCTGGAAGTCATACGGGCAAAAACTGCCGCTCTGTTTTCAGCCGCCGCAGAAGTTGGCCCGGTGCTGGCCAATGCACCGAAAGCCGCCAAATCTGCCTTCCGCTCCTACGGGACCAATCTTGGCCTCGCCTTTCAACTGATTGACGACGCGCTGGATTATGGTGGCTCTGCTGCTGATCTGGGCAAGGATGTTGGTGATGATCTGCGCGAAGGCAAAATTACCCTGCCGGTTGTGCTGTCTTACCGCAGAGGCACGGATGCAGACCGTGCCTTTTTCGATCGTGTCCTGATGGAAGGTGATGTTCAGGACGGTGATCTTGATACGGCCATTGCCACCATGACCCGTCTGGAAGCCCTTAAAGATACCGTCGAACGGGCCAGCCATTACGGCGCTGTTGCAAAGGACGCTCTGGCAGCCTTCCCGGACAGCAACATGAAGAAAAGTTTATTGGAGACTGTCGATTTCTGCATCTATCGTGGACATTGAGGCCCAGATCGGGATTCGCCGCGAAATTGTCGGAATTAAACCTCATCAGTCAGCCTGAAACATGGCTGACTTCGAGATGAAACAATCTGATGGTTGGAACAGGATATGCAACAGCACATCTGAATTCCAAAGCTCAGATTGAAACAAAGATGGACCAAATGGCGCAGAAAACAATATCCATGAATTCCTCAAAGCCCGGGCCTATGCGGGCTGGTCGGACTGCAATGCAGATCAGGACGCTGGCTGTGGCCTTGCTGATGGGTGGTTTCAGCGCAGCTTTTACAGCGCCCTCTCTGGCGCAGGAGAACACCGAACCTCTGCGCTTTGCTCGCGGATTTTCAGGAAATTTCCTGGCCGCTCAAATTGCAGGTGGTGACAATGATACCGCATCGGCGGTTCAGTTTTTTGAACGGGCGCTTAACCGCGATCCGGGCAATCCTGTCCTGATCCAGCAGGCCTTTTTTCTGCATCTGATCAATGGATCGATAGAAGAAGCCGCACCTTTTGCAGAAGACATCCTGCAATTTGAAGCATCCAATGATCTGGCAAGAACCGTGCTTGGCGTGACAGCCCTCAAACAGGGCAATTTCGGTCAGGCGGCTGAGGAATTTGATCAGGCCTCCGGCCAGGCTCCACTGGAATTGCTGACCAATCAATTGCTGGCGGCATGGTCGGAAGCTGGCAGAGAAGACCTTGAATCCGCTCTGGCGCGCATCGACAAGCTGGAAGGACCGGATTGGTATGAGAGTTTTCGCTCGTTTCATGGCGGCTTGATCGCAGGGCATCTTGGTGACGAGGATCAGGCTTTTGCGCGGGTGGCGCGCGCCTATGAATTCGACCAGTCGGCCTTGCGCATCGTGGAAGGCTTTGCCCGGCTGCAGGCACGCAAAGGCTCGCCGGAAAAAGGCCTTGCGGCAATCCGCGCCTTCAAGCAACAGGTTCCACGCCATCCCTATATGGACCGGGTTGAAGCCGACATAAACGCAGGCAAACAGATTGATCTTGCAAGCTCCAGCAGAACGGGTGCTGCAGAAGTGCTGTTCGGGCTTGGCTCTGCTCTGGGACGCGATGGTGGCTCGGAGCTTCCAAAAATCTATCTGCAATTGTCACTCTATCTCAATCCACAGTCCGATCTGGCCATCATGGCGCTGGTTGATGTTTACAATGATGAAAAGCAATATGCTCAGGCGGTCGATCTTGTTGACGGTCTGCCGGAAGAGTCGGTGTTTGCCGAGGCTGCCAATATAGAAGCCGCACGCAATCTGGCGCGGATGGAAAAGGTTGATGAGGCGATCAAACGCCTGACCAATATTGCGCGCGAATCCGCCGATCCGTTTGCAGCCAATCTGGCGCTTGCCAATGTGTTGCGATTTGAAAAACGGTTCGAAGAGGCCAATGAAATTTACAATCTCATCATTGATGGCGTCAAAGAGCCGGAGATGCGGCACTGGTCGTTGTATTATTCGCGCGCCATCACCCATGAGCGCACTGATCGATGGGATGCTGCAGAAGCTGATTTCCGCAAGGCGCTGGAATTGTTCCCGGATCAGCCTCTGGTGCTGAATTATCTGGGTTATTCCTTTGTCGATAAGGGCACCAATCTGGATGAAGCTCTTGGCATGATCGAGAAAGCCGTCGAGCAGCGCCCTGAAGAAGGCTTCATTCTTGACAGTCTGGGGTGGGCCTACTTCCAGCTTGGCCGCTACGAGGAAGCCGTCGAGCAGCTGGAAAAGGCAACCGAGAAAATGGCGGCTGATCCGCTGGTTCATGATCACCTGGGCGATGCCTATTGGCGGGTTGGCAGAATTCTGGAAGCACAATTCCAGTGGGCTCATGCGCGTGATCTGGGTCCGGAGAACCCCGATGATCTGGCAAAGATTGAGGCCAAGCTTGAAAATGGCTTGCCGGAAGACAGCGCCACCAAATTGGCAGCGACGGAAACCGAAACCATCGTGGATCAGGCGACTGATGAAGGCAAGGCCCAGCGCACGCACATCGTCGCAGAGGGAGAAAGCCTGTGGGATATCGCCAAATCTCTTCTGGGGGACGGCGATGCCTATCTTGATATCCTTGCCTTGAACCGCGACCGCCTGCCAGAAAGCGGCCCCCTTGTGGTGGGCACTGAATTGCACATTCCCGACCGCAAATAAGGTCGGGATTTGGCGCACTCAGATATGATGAAAAGCAGTGCAGGTATCTGCGCCGAGACCGCTCACGCAAAAATCAATCTGGCATTACATGTCACCGGAAAACGGGCCGATGGCTATCACGATCTGGATTCCCTTGTTGTATTTGCTGCAAGTAGTGACCGGATAACGGCCATCAAGGCTGAAACAGTTTCGCTGACACTGCAAGGGCCCGGTGCCACCAAACTGCCCTCTGATTCCGGTAACAGTGTTCTGATGGCCGCTCAGGCACTATCCGACAATGCGCGAATCAATGGCTTGGAGCTTGCCTGCGCTGGAGCCGAATTGGTGCTGGAGAAAAACCTGCCTGTGGCCGCTGGCATTGGCGGTGGTTCGGCTGATGCAGCCGCAACCCTGCGGGCCTTGAACCGGCTTTGGGGGCTCAATCTGGCTCAGGACGTTCTGGAACGGATTGGCGCACGGCTTGGGGCGGATGTTGCGGTTTGTATCGGGGGCCAAACCTGTCGCATGCGGGGCATTGGAGAGCAACTGACACCGCTTGCCGAGCAACATATGCCAAGACTTGATCTGGTGTTGGTCAATCCCGGAGTCCCTGTTGCCACGCCGTCAGTGTTCCAAAGTCTTGAAAATCCACATCAGAGCATCCTGCCCCCCCTGCCAGATCAGTATGATTTTGAATCCTGGCTGAATTGGCTGGATGGGACGCGCAATGATTTGTTCCAGCCAGCGTGCAAGATATGCCCGCAAATTGGAGATGTCATTTCAGAGCTGAACCGCACCGGTGCGAAATTGTCGCGCATGTCCGGTTCCGGGGCCTCATGTTTCGGGATTTTTGAAACTCCGGATGACGCTGAAAGTGCTGCCACTGCGCTGAAAAAGCGGCATCACGACTGGTGGATATGCGCCACACATACTGTTTGAACAGCTGATAAAGCTAACAGCTCAGGAGAATTTCCCCAACTCGAACAATTCGGGTTGAAACGTCTTCATTGCTTCGGCAACGGCAGCGGTTCCGCCCTTTGCCAGCGCTGTCGGCAACCAAAGGCCCTTGGCTCCGGCCAGGCTTTCAACCATCTTGTGCCGCCGCTTGTTCTTGTCCAGCAAGATGACCCAAATGCCCTTGCCCATCAATTGGTCCACATCCTGCCAGATGATGGAGCGGCGCATCAGTGGCCAGTTCAGTGCCCGAACGCCAGTTTCATCAAAAGTCATCAATGGACGATTCTCCAGTATTGCCCGGATCATCGTGTAGGCAGGAGCCGTCATGGCAACGGCCAACAGACCACCCAGTATAAAGCGTGTCAGAATTCCTGACACAGGCAGGCGCGCACCAGCCTCATTGATGGTCGGCAAAGCAAACAGGGTGACGACAAGCCAGATAGCCAGGCCAACGAGGATGATGATGATTGGAATGGCCACATTGCGCGACAATTCAATTCGTATCGGATCTCTTGGTTTACTTGCCATCAGGGAATGATCTCAATTTGCTTTCAAATCTGCTGATGGGCGGGCCGTCAAGACATCGGCCAAAGCCGGCATGAAGGAGCTTTCCATTGATGCGGGTGATAGGGGGCCAACATGCTTGTAAGCAATCTTGCCCTCAGAATCGACGATAAAGGTTTCAGGCACACCATAGACGCCCCATTCAATGGAAGAACGCCCATTTTCATCGACGCCGACGATATCATAAGGATTGCCAAGGGAACCAAGAAACCGCAATGCGTTTGAGGGCTTGTCCTTGTAGTTGATGCCAATTAACTGAAAATGCTTGTCCTCAGACAGCTCCAGCAAAAGCGGATGCTCAGCGCGGCAGGGTGCGCACCAGCTAGCCCAAATATTGACGATACTGATCTGCCCCTTCAGTTGCTCGGGCGACAAGCCAGGTATCTGCGCGCCATCCTGCAGCAAGCCTTCAAGAGCAGGCAGTTCCACCGCCGGAACCGGTGCACCTATCAGAGCGGACGGAACCACATTGCTGCCGCCGCCCCGCGACAATTGAATGAAGAACAGGGCGGCAAGGCCGGCAAAAATCAACAAGGGCACGAAGGCAAGCAAACGGCGAGAGGTCACTTGGTCACCTGTTCGCTGTCATGAGACGTGGTGGCTGGTTTTGCCGGAGCGTTGGATCTGCGCCGCACGCCACGGGCTTCCAGTGCCTGCAGGGCAGCCTTCTGTTTTTTGTGATCCAATATGAGCCATAGAGCCAAGACGCCAAGAATGAGCGCTGTCGACAGATAACTGGCCAGAATGAAACCGAAATGCTGCATGGTCAGGCCTCAACCGCTCGAGAGGCTTCCAGCAGACGCAATGTCCTGACCCGGCGGCGCAGAATTTCGTTTCGCATTGCGATCAAATGAAGCGCCAGGAACAAAAGCGTCATCCCGGCGGCTGTAAGCAAAAGCGGAATGAGCATGGAAATATGGATCGTTGGCCCGTCAAACCGAAACACGCTGGCCGGTTGATGCAGGGTATTCCACCAATCCACTGAAAATTTGATGATGGGAAGATTGATTGAGCCCACCAATGTCAGAACAGCTGCCGCCTTGCCAGCGCGGATCGGGTCTTCAACTGCATTCCAAAGGGCAATCAGGCCAAGATACATCAGGAAAAGCACCAGCATCGATGTCAGCCGCGCATCCCAGACCCACCACGCGCCCCACATGGGCTTGCCCCAGAAGGAGCCGGTCAGCAAACAAATCAAAGCAAAGGCAGCTCCCAGCGGGGCCGCGGCTTTTGCCGACACATCTGCCAGTGGGTGCTTCCACACCAGCGTTCCGATACTGGAGATGGCCATCAAGGCATAAGTTGCCATCGCAAGCCAGGCGAAGGGCACATGAATGAACATGATGCGAATGGTCTGGCCCTGCTGATAATCCTCCGGCGCGATGAAGAACGCCATATAAAAGCCAGGGATCAAAATCAAGGCAGCGAGGCCCCACAACCACGGCAGCAACTTTGCTGACAGGTTCAAGAAACGTGTAGGATTTGCAAAATCGTTAAACCAGTTCATGAGCATCCTTTTAGCTATGCAGAAAATTATTGCAATTCAACTTCCCTCTGAGAAAGCCCGTTTCTGTTCTCAAATGAACCTCATTCTCTAAATGAGTGAAAATAACCTACTTTCAACAGGCTCATTCCAATCCTCGCATTGAAAGCGAGCCAAGCCATGCCTATAACCCCTTCAAGCAATTTTTTCCTTGTAAGGACACATTTATGCCTTGGAGCAACCAAACAGGTGGCGGATCGAACGGCAATGGCGGGCCGTGGGGTTCCGGCAAAAAGAACGACGGACCCAAGAATCAGGGGCCGTGGGGCGGAGGCCCGAATGGCAGCGGAGGTGGCGGCGGTGACAACACGCCCGATCTTGAAGACCTCATTCGCAGAAGTCAGGACAGACTGAAACAGGTTCTTCCTGGCGGCGGCGGTGGTGGCAGCGGTCTTGGCGGTGCCAATCCGGTGTTTATCGGTTTTGCCGCTTTGGCGATCCTCGGATTCGTCCTCTACAATTTCTTCACATTCCGTGTGGAGCCGGAACAGCAGGGCGTTGTTCTGCGGTTCGGTGAAATGCACCGTACAACCCAACCAGGCCTGAACTTCCGCCTGCCCTACCCGCTGGAAACCGTGTACACGCCTTCTGTGACACGTGTTAACCGTGTCGACGTGGGCATGCGTGACAATGGCCCCCGGTCGACTGCGATCCGTGATGTGCCTGAAGAAAGCCTGATGCTGACAGGTGATGAAAACATCGTGGATGTCGATTTCGCGGTGTTCTGGGTCATCAACAATGCATCCGATTATCTGTTTAACGTGAAAGATGCTGATGAGACTGTGAAAGCGGTAGCAGAGAGCGCCATGCGTGAAGTGGTTGGCAGTTCGGACATTCAGCCGATCCTGACACAAGCCAGACAGATCACTGAAACGGCTGTTCAGGAAGTCATGCAGTCCACAATGGACAGTTACGAATCTGGAATTCTGATTACTCAGGTACAGCTTCTGAAGGTTGATCCGCCCAGTCAGGTGATTGACGCGTTCCGTGATGTTCAGGCAGCGCGTGCTGATGCTGAACGTTCGCAGAATGAAGCGCAGGCTTATCTGAATGGCATTCTGCCACGTGCACGTGGTGAAGCTGCTCGTATCTTTGAAAACGCAGCGGCCTATCGTGAGCAGACTATTGCAGAGGCTGAAGGTCAGGCAGATCGCTTTGTCAGCATCTACGAGCAATATGCAATTGCTCCGGAAGTGACCCGCAAGCGCATGTTCCTGGAGACTATGGAAAAAGTGTTTGCCGGCACCAATAAAGTCATTCTGGAATCCGAGGCCGGATCAGGCGTTGTGCCTTATCTGCCTCTGAACGAACTGAATAAAAGGACTACACAATGAAGAAGAGTCTTTTCGGAGGCGCAGGCCTCGTCATCATAGGTTTGCTGCTGTTGCTGGCCTATAGCAGTTTCTTCATTGTCAATGTCACTCAGCAAGCGCTGGTGTTGCGTTTTGGTGAGCCGGTAAATGTTATCACCTCACCGGGCTTGAGCTTCAAAGTGCCACTGATCGACAATGTTGAATATATCGACAAGCGTATCCTCAGCCTCTCCGCTCCGGCGCAGGAGATCATCGCGTCTGACCAGAAGCGTATCGTTGTGGATGCCTTTGCACGTTACAAGATTGTTGATCCGCTGCGCTTCTTTCAAGCAGCTGGCTCTGAAATCAATGCCAACCAACGGCTTGAAACGGTCTTGAACTCGGCAACACGACGCGTACTTGGTGAAGCTTCATTTGAAGAGCTGGTTCGTGATGACCGGCAGGCCCTTATGACCGGCATCACAGCATCCCTGAACCGCGAAGCCAGCGACTTTGGCGTCCGGGTTGTGGATGTTCGCATTCGTCGTGCAGATCTGCCGGAGGCCAACAGTCAGGCGGTTTATCAGCGCATGCAGACAGAACGTGAGCGTGAAGCAACGGATATCAGAGCACGCGGTGAAGAAGCTGGTCGACGTATCCGGTCCAGAGCTGACCGTGATGGCATTGTTATTCGGGCTGAAGCAGAACGGGACAGTCAGCGCATTCGTGGTGAAGGCGATGCAAAGCGAAATGAAATTTTTGCCAGTGCATTTGGCCGTGATCCGGAATTCTTTTCCTTCTACCGGTCCATGCAGGCCTATGAGCGCAGCCTGGACAGTGGAAGCACACAGCTTGTGATCTCTCCGAACAGTGAATTCTTTGAGTATTTCGGTTCGCCCGGTGACTCGAATGTTCCAGCTGCTTCTTTGGTAAGCCCCGCAGCTGATGCTGCAACTGTCGATGAAGAAGCTGTTGCTCCTTCAGAAGATGCGGCAGCGGCTGATACAACAACAGAACCGGCAACCACCAATTGACGGTCTCTGAATGAACGACCTACTAACCGCCCTCGGTCTCGTGCTTGTGATCGAGGGCGTTTTATACGCACTTGCACCCGGCGCCATGAAGCGCGCAATTCAGCAAATGTTGCCGATCCCAGAGAAACAACTACGGACAGGCGGGCTCATCGCAATGGGGCTGGGCTTCGTGATTGTCTGGCTGCTGCGGCACTAGCCCGATTTTATGAACGAACTTTAATTCGCAAAACCGGTTAGGGGCTTGCATTCCCCGCGCCTTTTGCCAATTCTTGCGTCAGCATTTTAACATAAGCAGAAAAAGAGACGATTCATGTTCCATGAAGCGGCTATTCAGACCATGAAACGCGGTTTTGTTGCCACAAGCCTGATTGTCACACTGGCACTTTCAGGCACTTTGGCGGCTCAGGCCGACGGACCAGACTCAGTTGCAGATCTTGCCGAAAAACTACTCCCGGCTGTCGTCAACATTTCCACCTCGCAACGTGTGCAAGCCACAGACCAGCGCCGTGTTCCCGTTCCAAGGGCTCCCGAGGGATCTCCGTTTCAGGAATTTTTTGACGAGTTCTTCGGCGACCGAGATGGCGGTGGTGGTGAAGACGGCGAAGAAACGCCGCGACCACGCGGCCCCCGAGGACGTCAGGTGCAGTCGCTTGGCTCGGGATTTGTGGTTGATTCGTCCGGTATCATCATCACCAACAATCATGTGATTGAAGGCGCTGATGAAATCATCGCCAATTTCTCAGACGGCTCGGCGCTGACGGCTACGCTGATCGGCAGCGACCCAAAAACCGACGTCGCGGTTTTGAAGGTTGAGCCGGATGAGCCGCTCGTCGCAGTTGAGTTTGGCGATTCCAAATCCATGCGCGTTGGCGACTGGGTGATGGCGATAGGCAATCCGTTTGGTTTGGGTGGCACTGTCACGGTTGGCATTATTTCTGCCCAGAACCGCGACATCAACTCCGGTCCCTATGACAGCTTCATTCAAACCGATGCAGCGATCAACCGGGGAAACTCCGGTGGCCCGCTGTTCAATGCGGTCGGTGAAGTGATCGGCATCAACACCGCCATCATCTCCCCCAGCGGTGGCTCCATCGGCATCGGGTTTGCAGTTCCCTCCAATCTGGCCCTCAGTGTTGTCGAGCAGTTGCAGGAGTTTGGCGAAACGCGCCGCGGCTGGCTGGGCGTACGCATCCAGCAGATCACGGATGATATTGCCGAGAGCCTGGATATGGAAGAGGCAACCGGTGCTTTGGTCGCAGGTGTGACAGAAGGCGGACCGGCTGAGAAATCCGGCATCCAGCCCGGCGATGTGATTCTGACCTTTGACGGCAAAGACGTGCCGAGCATGCGTGAATTGCCGCGCATCGTCGCCGATACGGCTGTTGGCAAAGCAGTGGCCGTGATGGTTCTGCGCGACGGCGAAGAAGTTGAAATCGCGGTCACGCTCGGTCGTCTGGAAGAAGGCGAGAAGCTGATCGCCGCTCAGGCCGAAGCAGATGAGAACGAAGCCGCAAAGCCGGTTGAAGTTCTGGGCATGATGCTTGGTGAAATCGATGAAGAATCCCGCACCAAGTTCGAGCTTGCCGATGATGTTGAAGGCGTGTTGATCATTGATGTTGTTGAAAACTCAAACGCGGCCGAAAAACAGATCCGCGCGGGCGATGTGATCCAGGAAATATCCCAGGAAAAGGTCGGCACTGTTGAAGACGTCAAGAAGCGCATTGCTGAGCTCAAGGAAGATGGTCGGCGCTCTGTGCTGCTGTTGCTGATGAGCAAGGAAAACGAACTGCGCTTTGTGGCTGTCCGCATTGATGAGGACGACGCCGAGTAAAGCTCAACCAGGTTTTACAAACCAATCAAAAGGCCGCGCATTTGTCATGAATGTGCGGCCTTTTTCTATTGGTTTTCGGTAACCCATTCTGTCCGTAGATAGCCCTGCAGATAGAGCAAAGCGGACAGATCATTATATTCAATACGCACATCGGCTTCGGCGGCAACGGCAGGTTTTGCATGGATCGCAACCCCCAGCCCCGCAAGTTGAATCATGCCAAGATCATTGGCACCATCGCCGACGGCCATGGCCTGTTGTGGAGATATTCCTAGGCGTTTGGCGATATCTTGCAGCGCTTCAATTTTTGCCTGCTTGCCCAGAATTGGCTCTTGAACAGTGCCAGTCAGGAAGCCATCCGCAATGTTGAGTGTATTGGCCCGGTTTTCATCAAACCCGATGAGGCTGGAGACACGGGTGGTAAACGCGGTAAACCCGCCTGAGACAAGCGCTGTATATGCGCCATGCTGTTTCATGGTGGCAACGAGCGTCGTGCCGCCAGGTGTCAAGGTAATGCGATTTTGGATCACCTCATCAATCACCGATTCCGGTAAGCCTTTGAGCAGCGCGACACGTTCGCGCAAAGCCGATTCAAATTCGATCTCGCCCCGCATCGCAGCGGCAGTGATGGCTGCCACCTTGTCTTTCAGGCCGACTTCTGCCGCCAGTTCATCAATACATTCCTGACCAATCATGGTGCTGTCCATGTCGGCGATCAGGATTTTTCTGCGTCTGTCTTCTGATGCCTGAAACGCATAATCCAATGCCTGACCCTGAAGAAAATCTTCGGCGGCCTGATGATCGCTCTGGGATAATTCCAGATCCACCGCATGTCCCGGATGTAGCCAGACCGGCTTCTCCATGCTAGCCAGACGCTGCTGCAATGTTGTGACGAAGCCAGGGAAATCCGCAAAATCAGAGGCGGCAATCAACGTCAGAACAAATGGCATGGAAACTCCAGGGCTTTACAGAATTGAAGGTTGGACAAGGTGACAAATCGCGCGGTGTTGATAGCCGGACCAACGGCCAGCGGCAAGTCCGGCTTTGCCATGGCGCTGGCAAAGCCGCTTGGCGGGGTGATTGTCAACGCAGATTCCATGCAGGTCTATGACGGTCTGAGAATTTTGACTGCCCGCCCCTCACCTGACGATGAACAGGCACTGCCGCATCGGCTTTATGGGCACGTTGCTCCGGAAACACGTTACTCTGTCGGGGGATGGCTGCGGGATGTTGCGCCTGTGCTTGACGATATCTGGAGCAATGGTCAATTGCCGATTCTGGTGGGCGGCACAGGGCTTTATTTCAAGGCACTGACACAAGGCATTGCAGAAACACCGCATATTTCCGAGGCCGAGCACGCAGCCTTTGTGGCCGATCATGCAGATATTGATGTTCAGGATTTGCAGGCTCAACTGGCTTTGGTGGACCCGATCTCATCCAACAGGATCGAGCGCAATGACAGGCAACGCACGCTGCGTGCGCTGATGATTCTGGATCACACCGGGCGGACCCTGTCAGACTGGCAGCGCAGTGCCATGCAAAACGCCCTGCTGCCGCTTGACCAGACAGTCCACCGGGTTCTGATGCCGGCGGACCGGGCGTGGCTTTATGCGCGGATTGAAAAGCGGTTTCTGACGATGCTGGATGAGGGTGGAGAAGCGGAAGCAATGTCTCTGTTGCAACGGGGCCTTGCGCCAGGGCTGCCTGTCATGAGCGCAATCAGCCTGCCGCATTACGCCGCGAGTTTGGACAGCCCTGAAGGGCCTGATCGTGCCAGCATTGTCGAGAAGTCGGTTCGTGACACCCGGCGCTATGCAAAGCGACAAATGACCTGGTTCCGCAACCAAATGGCTGACTGGCCCCGGCTGGATCCGATGCAATGGATTAAGAATGATGATAAGATGCTGAAAGATTTGCAGCAAATTGCGCAAGAATTGGAAAAACGGGCTTGACCGCATATCGTGCCGCATCTAACTTGCCAAAACTTGAAACGGAGCATTTGATGTTGGAATCTGTAATTCTTGTGGTGATGAGGCGCGTTGCCGGAGCGATTTGAAAATCGCACCGAATGGTAACGCGCATCCAAGGTCCCGAACGGGGCCTTTTTTGTTGCCCGATCAGACTACAGAAACTGCATGAATTGGATTTAGGCGCACAGACATACGGGAGTAGTGCATCGTGACGCGCAATATGGACGGCAAGGAAATGACCGGAGCGGAAATGGTCATTCAGGCCCTGAAAGATCAGGGCGTTACAGATTTGTTTGGATATCCGGGCGGCGCAGTGCTGCCGATCTATGACGAACTGCATCAGCAGAGCGATGTGCGGCATTACCTCGTGCGCCATGAACAGGGTGCGGGCCATGCGGCCGAAGGCTATGCGCGTTCAACCGGCAAGCCCGGTGTTGTTCTGGTGACGTCAGGACCTGGTGCCACCAACATGGTCACCGCTCTCACCGATGCGCTGATGGATTCCATTCCGCTTGTCTGTATTACCGGCCAGGTGCCAACACATCTGATCGGCAATGATGCCTTTCAGGAATGCGACACGGTCGGCATTACCCGCCCGGCCACAAAGCACAATTGGCTGGTACGCGACGTGAATGATCTGTCGCGCATCCTGCATGAAGCGTTCTACGTTGCCACAACGGGTCGTCCGGGACCGGTTGTTGTTGACGTTCCAAAGGACGTGCAGTTTGCCACAGGCATCTATACCGGCCCCAAGAATGTTGCGCACAAAACCTATCATCCGCAGGTCAAGGGCGAGCTGAGCGAAATCAGTCGCGCCGTCGACATGATGATGAATGCCAAACAGCCTGTCCTCTATACCGGTGGCGGTGTGATCAATTCCGGCCCAGAAGCCACGCATCTGCTGCGCGAGTTGGTGAGTCTGACTGATTTTCCCATCACCTCAACACTGATGGGCCTTGGAGCCTATCCGGCGTCCGGGGACAATTGGCTGGGCATGCTGGGCATGCACGGAACCTATGAAGCCAACATGGTGATGCATGATTGCGATGTCATGGTATGCGTTGGTGCCCGGTTTGATGACCGCATCACCGGCAGGCTGGATGCGTTTGCACCCAATGCCAAGAAGATTCACATCGATATCGATCCTTCATCGATCAACAAGAACGTACGTGTTGATGTGCCGATTGTTGGTGATATTGCCCATGTTCTGGAGGACATGATCCGTCTGATACGCAGCAGTACGCGCAAGCCGGAAAAGGCTGCCATCAAAGCCTGGTGGGAACAGATTGAACATTGGCGCGGTCGCAATTCTCTGGCCTATACGCCAAACAATGATGTGATCATGCCGCAATATGCGATTCAGCGGATCTACGAACTGACAAAACATCTGGACAGTTATATCTCCACTGAAGTGGGTCAGCACCAGATGTGGGCGGCCCAGTATTACGGCTTTGAAGAGCCGAACCACTGGCTCACCTCCGGCGGGTTGGGCACCATGGGATATGGCCTGCCAGCCACCATCGGGGCGCAGGTTGCGCATCCGGACAGCCTGTGCCTGTGTGTCGCTGGCGATGCTTCCGTTCAGATGAACATTCAGGAGATGTCAACGGCTGTGCAGCATGGCTTGCCAATCAAGATTTTCATTCTCAACAACCAGTATATGGGAATGGTTCGGCAGTGGCAGCAATTGCTTCATGGTAACCGCCTGTCCAACAGCTATACCGAAGCCATGCCGGATTTTGTCAAACTGGCAGAAGCCTACGGCGCGGTCGGCATGCGGGTTGATAAGCCTGGTGAGCTGGATGATGCGATCAAGGAAATGATTGCAGTCAAGCGCCCGGTTATCTTTGATTGCCGCGTTGCCAACCTTGCCAATTGCCTGCCAATGATTCCATCGGGGAAAGCACATAATGAAATGCTTCTTCCGGATGAAGCAAGCGATGAAGCCATGAGCTCGGCAATTGATGAAGAAGGCAAAGCGCTGGTGTAATCCAGCGCTTTTGCGGCTTCTCACACAGATGAATTGAGACACTTATGAGCGATACAAACCTTAAAGACCAACCGGGATCAGCCTATTTCATTCCCGAATTTCTGGATACTCTTGAGACCCACACCCTGTCAGTTCTGGTGGACAATGAGCCGGGCGTTCTGGCGCGGGTTATCGGCCTGTTTTCCGGCCGTGGCTATAATATTGACAGTCTCACTGTCTCTGAAACCGAGCATGAAAAACATCTCTCCCGCATCACCATTGTGACAACCGGAACTCCACAGGTGTTGCGCCAGATCCGCTCTCAACTGGAGCGTCTTGTGCCGGTCCATCGGGTGGTTGATTTGACGCGGCTTGCTGATGAGCGCGGTTATGACAAGCCGCTGGAGCGGGAACTGGCCTTGTTGAAGGTGGCCGGAAAAGGCGACCAGCGCGTGGAAGCCTTGCGCCTTGCCGATGCATTCCGTGCCCAGGTTATCGACGCCAATATCGAGCATTTTGTATTCGAGATCACCGGACGCAGTTCAAAGATTGAACAGTTCATCCAGATCATGGGTCCATTGGGTCTGGTGGAAGTGTCCCGTACCGGCATCGCAGCACTGAGCCGTGGCCGGGAAGCAATGTAGAATAAACTATGCCATGCCCCCGGAACAATACATGCGAATGGTTGTCATTCCGCTGTACAATCGCATGCGTGACGCCCAAGATAGCGAAGAGTTAGTTTGGGCCGTTATCCTAGTCTTGCACCATGTGATAGATTATGTTGCAGTTGCGGGGTTGTGTTCCGAGGCTACGATAAAGCAGCACAATGACGAATGTGCCAGGTTAAGAGCAGGTCACCCGAGCCTCAAGATGATCGGCCAAGTCGCGGATAGTCTTAAGCATGTCAATAAGACTGAACGGCAAAGCAAAGGGCAGTTTAACCGAGTAGTTAAATCCAGTGATTTCAATAATTTTTGGGAGATCACAGATTTTTTTGGCAAAAAGAACAACATCTGGGCGACTGTCCACAAGGTTGACGGGAAGACCATAGATATTAACTGCCTTGTCGAAGACGTTTACACTTATTGGCGAGATCAGATTTTAGTATAATTTCTATATCGTACGGACGAATTTTCTATATTTATTTTTTCTTCTGATTTTTCACAAAATCCCGGATCAGGGATTCAACTTCATCGGCGCGGCTGTGATGCAATGCATGGCCCGCGCCTTGAAGTGAAACCTGAACGGATTGCGGAATCTGCTTCTGAACCCGATCCGCATGATTCCAGGCTGGCACGATTGTGTCTTTCTCGCCTGTGATCATCAACAATGGTGTTTTGATATCACCATAGCGGGTTGATTGCTGTTCGAGATAGTCACTGAGATTGCGCACATCTTCGGAGCTGGACCGGAATGCAGTGGGCCGCAAGGCCAGTATGGCACCAGTTCTTTCCCTGTAATTTCGGGTTGGTTCTTCAGGGGCAAAAACGTTCTCCACAGCGTTCTTAAATACCAGTTGGCCAAACGGCATGACCAATGTGTGTGCGAACATCGCGCCAAGCCCCGGCTTGCCGGCGAGCTGGACATTGGCACTGACTCCCGTGTCCCAGGGATGGGTCGCACCGGCCAGCAACACCGCCCCTGACACAGTGTCCGGATATTTCAGCAGATAGGCCATCACCACCGAACCTGCGAGCGAATGGCCGATGATCACCGGGTTTTCAATGCCGCGTTTTTCAAGGGCCTGATGAATCTGATCGGCCTGAATTTCCGGATTGGGCCAGATTTTTGAGGAACGTGTGCTGTAGCCATAGCCCGGCCGGTCGAAAGCAATGACCTGATAATCTTTGGCCAATTCGTGAAAAAGACCTGCCTCAAAATCACGCAGGGATGCGCTTGCGCCATGCAGCAAGACGATGCTCCGCCCCTCGCCTTTCAGCAAATAGTGCAATCGTTCGCTACCGACATCGATGAATTCGCCCAACGGTGGATAAAGACGCTCCAGCCAGCGACTGGCAGCATAGGTGTAAGCCGCCAGACCGATGGAGAGGGCAAACAAGGCAAACAGCAGGTATTTGAGAATGGTCATAATGGGTGTCATCAACTGAAAACAAGGTTTGTACTGCTTCAGTTACGTCGAACAGCCCGAATTAGTTGCATTGTTTCACGGTGAATTTAAATTTTTTCCGTATATTCGGAGCTGTTTCACCACATCAACGGGTCTCAGGTCGCGGACTAGCTGTGATAAATCAGCGTGAGAATCAGCAGGAAAGTGCCCCAGACAAGTCCGTTCACGAGAGACCGCACCTGGCCGCCATCCTCGTTGATGTCGATCGAGAGCGCCTTGCTGATGGCATTTCCGGGCCACAAGAAAATGTTCAATAGCTTTTTGAGCACGATCATTCTGTATTTCCTTTGCCAGATTCTGGCCAAATTGGTGGTTTTGAAAACGGATCAGCCTTCATGGCAAGCCACAGGCTTGAGGCAATCCTTTGCGCAGCTTCAATAACAATAGGTTGCGCCTCGGGTGTAAACACCTCCTGCACGGTTAGTCCAAACAGATCGAGCCAACGTTCAAAATCCGTTGTATCGACATTCCGCATTTTCGTATGCGCAGGCACCGGCTTGCCCTTGTACTCTCCTGTTTTCAGAAGAACCGAGCGCCAGAATGCTTTCATACGAGGCAAATGTTGCGACCAGTCGAGGCTCATATGTTGCTGGAACAAGGGTGCCAGTTGTTCGTCTGACCGCACGCGTTCATAAAACCTGTCGACTAACAGCGACACCTGCTCTGCCGTGATCGTGTCATGCGCAGAGAAGCGCCCGACTGGTGCTGGAATAATCTGAGTTTTTGTCTGATCGGGTGTCATGATAATACATTCATTGAATATGTATCTTTATTTTTATCAGGCCTTGGGATAAAAGCAACATATTAAATGTATCAATTGGAATGCACCTCATGCGCCTCAATCAGGCCAGCGATTTTGCCCTTCGTATCCTCATGCTTCTGGCGAGCGAAGACGCACCGATGACAAATGATGAGGTGGCAACGCATCTGAATCTGGTCAAATCTCACATCATGAAGATCACCGCCAAATTGGCGCAGGCTGGCTTTGTTGAAACACACCGCGGCAGACATGGTGGCATCCTGCTGGGACGCACACCGGATCAAATCTCGGTTGGGGATGTGGTTCGGCTGATTGAAACTGACTTTGCCATTGTCGAATGCATGCGCGCGGAGGCATCATCCTGCAGCTTCATGCCTCAATGCCTGCTGCGGGGCGTTGTGAGCAATGCAGCCAATGCATTTCTTGCGGTGCTGGATGATTGCACGCTTGATCAATTGGTCAGTCCGAAAATCCAAGCCTGATATGAAAACGGCCCCTTGCGGGGCCGTTTTGCAATCGATTTTTTGTCAGGTTATGTCTAAGCCGCAGCTTTTACCAGATTGCGCAGAACGTACTGCAGAATACCGCCATTTCTGTAATATTCCAACTCGTCCTCGGTATCGATCCGAACCAGCAGTTCCACTGTTTTGGCAGTGCCGTCAGAGAAGATGATCTCGACGTTGAGGTTCTGGCGTGGTTTCAGATCATCCAGACCGCTGATGTTGATCTCTTCAGAGCCTGTAATGCCCAGAGACTGCCAAGTGTCGCCGCCTGTAAAGACAAGCGGCAGAACACCCATGCCAACCAGGTTTGAGCGGTGAATACGCTCAAAGCTTTCGGCAATCACAGCGCGGACACCCAACAGACTTGTGCCTTTGGCAGCCCAGTCACGGGACGAACCTGTGCCATATTCCTTGCCGGCAAAGACAACCAGTGGCGTGCCAGCTTCCTTGTAAGCCATGGCCGCATCGTAGATTGGCAGGGCTTCTCCACTTGGCTCCATGCGGGTCATGCCGCCTTCGACACCATCCAGCATCTGGTTCTTGATACGGATATTGGCAAAGGTGCCACGCATCATGATCTTATGGTTGCCACGGCGCGCACCATAGGAGTTGAAGTCCGTCGGACGCACCTGATGCTCCACCAGATAATCGCCTGCAGGACCATCGCGCTTGATGGATCCCGCCGGAGAAATGTGATCGGTGGTGATGCTGTCAAGGAACAGGCCCAGCACATGGGCGTTCTTGATGTCCGATACATCCGTCGGTTCCATGGTCATGCCTTCAAAGTAAGGCGGGTTCTGCACATAGGTGGAGCCATCGGACCAGTCATAGGTCATGCCACCGGAAATCTTGATGCCTTGCCACTGCTCATCACCCTTGAACACATCGCCATAACGATCCTGGAACATGGCACGGGTGATTGAGGTGCGAACCAACTCGGCGATTTCATGAGAGGATGGCCAGATATCTTTCAGATATACGGGATTTCCCTCCTGGTCACTACCCAATGATTCAGTGGCAATGTCGATGTTCATCGAACCGGCAATTGCATAGGCAACCACCAGAGGCGGTGATGCCAGATAGTTGGCCCGGACATCCGGATTGACGCGACCTTCAAAGTTGCGGTTTCCGGACAGCACCGATGTTGCCACCAGATTGTTGTCATTGATGGCGTCGGAGATTTCTTCTGGAAGTGGACCAGAGTTACCGATGCAGGTTGTGCAGCCGTAACCGACAAGGTTGAAGCCCATCGCATCCAGATCATCCTGCAGATTGGCCGCTTTGAGATATTCCGTCACGACTTGAGAGCCAGGTGCGAGAGACGTTTTGACCCATGGTTTGACCGTCAAACCTTTGGCGCGTGCGTTGCGTGCAAGCAGGCCGGCACCAATCATCACACTAGGGTTGGAAGTATTGGTACAGGAGGTGATCGCTGCAATAACAACATCGCCATTGCCAAGATCATGCTCACGTCCTTCGACCGCTACGCGATCAGTGCGGGCGAACTTCTTGAATTCGCCGTTCATGGCCTCCGCAAATGCGGATGCTGCGTTGGACAGTTCAACACGATCCTGAGGCCGCTTTGGTCCGGCAATTGCAGGAACCACATCATCCATGTTCAGCTCAAGCGAGCTTGTGAATTCAGGGTCAGGCGTGTCGTCGCTGCGGAACATGCCCTGGTCTTTGGAATAGGCCTCCACAAGCGCGATACGATCTTCTTCACGTCCGGACACTTCCAGATAACGCAACGTATCATCGTCAACCGGGAAGAACCCGCAGGTCGCACCGTATTCAGGTGCCATATTGGCGATGGTAGAGGCATCTTCCAGCGAGATGTTGGAGAGGCCCGGGCCATAGAATTCCACAAATTTGCCGACAACGCCCTTGGCACGCAGCAATTCAACCACACGCAGCACCAAATCGGTTGCAGTTACGCCGTCACGCAATTTACCGGTCAGCTTGAAGCCGATCACTTCCGGGATCAGCATGGAAACCGGCTGGCCAAGCATGGCAGCTTCAGCCTCGATGCCGCCAACACCCCAGCCCAGAACGGCCATGCCATTGACCATTGTCGTGTGGCTATCCGTGCCCACAAGCGTATCAGGATAGGCAATGGTTTCGCCATTTTCCTGCTTGGTCCAGACGGTCTGTGCCAGATATTCCAGATTGACCTGATGACAGATGCCGGTCCCTGGTGGAACAACACGGAAGTTTTCAAATGCTTCCTGACCCCATTTCAGGAACGTGTAGCGTTCGCTGTTGCGCTCATATTCGCGATCCACATTTTGCTGGAACGCTTTCATATTGCCGAAATTGTCCACCATGACGGAGTGATCGATGACCAGATCGACCGGAACTTGCGGATTGATCTTGGCAGGATCACCGCCGAGCATTGCGGTTGCGTCTCGCATGGCGGCCAGATCCACAACGGCGGGAACGCCGGTGAAATCCTGCATCAGCACGCGGGCCGGGCGAAAGGCAATTTCGCGCGAGGATTTGTGATTGACCAGCCAGTCAGCCATGGCTTTGATGTCATCTGCGGTGACTGTGCGCCCATCTTCAAAGCGAAGCAGGTTTTCCAGAAGTACTTTCAATGAGAATGGCAGGCGGGAAATTCCGCTCAAACCATTTTTCTCAGCTTCCGTCAGACTGAAATAGGTGTAAGTCTTGCCTTTGACGGTAAGCTGTTTGCGCGATTTGAAGCTGTCGAGAGATTTAGCCATGGGCGGCTCCTTTCAAATGGTTCCGACCAGCCCTCTTTGCTGGTGGAAAATCAATGGTCTTCACGGCATGAACCGGAGGGTGGGCCATGCTGCTGCGCCATCTTCTATTACGAGAGTCAAATGGCTTATAATAGATATATTGCGCGCTGACCAGAGACCCCGCTATCACCTTTGGTAGTGCGCTCGGGCCAGCAAATTTTTAGGACGAATGAAATCGTGGATGTGTTCAGACTGTCAAAACGCATTGAGTGCCAGTTCCAGTCAGTTATTGGACCTTTGCAATGAATTTGAGTGTCACAGATGTCATTCTTGCGCGCGGAGAACGCCAAGTCGCAGGGCCAATCAGTTTCAGCCTTTCTGAAGGAGAATCGCTTGCTGTACGCGGCCCCAATGGTGCCGGGAAGTCGACGCTTCTGCGGGCTCTTGCCGGGTTGCTGCCTGTTGAGGCCGGACGCATCGATCTAGCGGGAAAAGGTATCAGCGATGATGCCCCGCGCGGCGAACATTGTCACTATTTCGGACATCTTGACGGTTTGAAGAGCGCTTTGAGTGTGGAAGAAAATTTGAGTTTCTTCAAACAACTCTATGGCACCGACTCGGCCTTGTTATCCATTGAGGAAGCTTTGCAGGAAGTTGCACTTGCGCATACAAGTTCCCTCCCCGTGGCCTATCTTTCTGCAGGCATGCGCAAGCGGGTTGCGCTGGCGAGGTTGCTTTTGAACAGGCGCCCCCTATGGCTTCTGGATGAGCCGACTTCGGCCCTGGATACCGCATCTCAAGTGCGACTCGGCACCATGATGCGGAATCACCTTGGCGCTGGGGGGATGATTATTGCCGCCACCCATCTGCCGCTGCCGGGCGGCACAGAAACCGTTCTGACGCTGGAACCGGCTCAGGTGGATACGCGGATGATTGAAGAGGCGTGGCTGTGAGTGGTTTCAATGCGATTCTGGGCCAATCCCTCAAACTTGCCTGGCGAGTTGGCGGCGGCGCTTTGCTTGGTCTGCTGTTTTTTCTGGCTGTGGTTATCATCATGCCATTTGCGGTGGGGCCGGATCTGAAGCTGCTGGCGCGTATTGGCCCGGCCATCCTGTGGATCGGTGCTCTGCTGGCAACCCTGCTTGGTCTGGACAGGCTGTTTCAGGCAGACCTTGAGGACGGCACCCTTGATATTCTCTATCTCAGCCCCCTTCCCCTGGAATTGGCCGTTCTGGCCAAAGGCCTTGGCCACTGGATTGCAACCGGCGTGCCGCTGATCATCGGAGCGCCGGTGTTTTCGCTTTTTCTCAATCTGGATGGTACGGCCATTGCCGGTGTCACCCTCACCCTGCTTGTTGGAACTCCGGCACTTGTCTTCATCGGCATTGTCGGATCAACGCTGATGGTCGCACTGCAGCGCGGCGGCATGTTGCTGTCGATCCTGGTGCTGCCGCTCACAATCCCGGTGTTGATTTTCGGCGTTTCGGCTGCCAACGCTCTGAACAGCGCAAGTGCCACGATCTCCGCACCGTTTTCAACACCATTTCTGGTCCTTTGCGCCTTGTCACTGATCAGCCTCGTTGTCGGTCCGGTGGCAGGTGCAGCCGCACTCAGATTGGCGCGGGACTAGCCCTCACCACTCGCCCGATAATGGCTTTAAGTTGTATTGATGCGTTTACGTAAATCTAACGGTTCAGGGGTTATCTGTCAGGATTGCGAAACCGCTTTTGCGGCTATATGTGTGATACATGCAGCTTTTGAGCGATACTGAAGTTCAAATGCTGAGGTTACAAGGCACATGTTTAATCGCCTTCTGGGTCAGATAGCAGTCACAATTGCAGTCGCTGCGGCTGTCTTGTTATCCGCGAACATGATCCTTGGAAATGTCATGACCAGTTGGAACAAGGCGCAATTGCGCGATCTGACTGAGCGCAGCATTGTTCGCATGGAGCTGGTTGCGGACAGAGCTGTTACAACGATTGCCGATATTTATATCAACGGGCTGACGCAGTGTTCACCGAACACAATCGATGAATACAGGAACCTCATTTTTTCAGTCGCAAGCATCAAGGACATCCGGCTTTGGGATGGCCAACACACTTGTGCCGGCTTTAACGCCGATACGGTTTCAAAAGACCTCGCCGAGACAACCGATTGGGTGGCAGCCAGCAACACGAAAATTCAATTTGCATCTACAGGATCTTCGGAAAAGTCACGGTTCAAAATTCGCTGGACAGACAAGGCGTTTGACGTTGTTACCGTGCTGAGCACTGGCGGCCTTCTGGATGACATCATCCCTGCAGCACTGCGTGAACAGATCTCCATGGAAGTTGTCCTCGACAATGGTCGAACAGTTGCAGCGAACAAGCTGAGCGAGACCATTGATAATGCCGTTGCTGACCCGGGGACTGATTTTCTGATCAGTGTCAAATCAGAGCGGTATCCAATCACTGCCTCTACTTCAACCACGCAGGAATTTTTGTCGAACTGGCGCGCTTCCACGCCCCTGGAAATCAAACTGCTCATCGTGTTGCTCAGTGTCCTGATCGGTCTATTGACCAGCAAAGCCGTTTTCCGTCCACGCAGCGCGGTCGGAGAGATTGATGCCGCGCTGAAAAATCATGAATTCATTCCGTTCTACCAACCCATAGTTGCCCTGCCTTCTGGCAAAATCATCGGCTTCGAAATGCTCGCACGGTGGCAGCGCAAATCTGGTGAGATAGTGAGCCCGGCCAAATTCATACCGCTTGTCGAGAATTTAAATCGTGTTGATCCACTAACCTTTTCATTGCTGCGACAGGCCGGTGAGAAAATAGCGCCTCTGCTGCGGAACAACACCAACTTGAAATTCACCTTCAATGTGACGATTGATCAGTTTCTCAGCCCCGACTTTTTCAACAAACTGCAGGACATTCTGACTGAAGCGAGCTTCCCGATGAAATGTGTGGTTCTGGAAATTACCGAACGTCAGCAGATCAACGATCTGGAGTTGGCCCGAAAAACTGTGCTGAACTATGCCGAGAAGGGCATCCGCATCGCAATTGATGATGCAGGAACCGGTCACAATGGATTGTCCTCGATTCAAACTCTTGAAGCCGGTATTCTCAAACTGGACAAATTCTTCATTGATGGAATTGTCGAAAACGAAAAGTCCCGTCTCATGGTCGAGATGCTTTGTCAGTTGGCAAAACAATACAATATGAAGGTAGTCGCCGAGGGAATCGAAACTGCCGAACAGGCGGCGGTCACATTGGCTATGGGCATTCATGAAGCTCAGGGATTCTATTTCTCGCGCCCAGTGACAGCGGAACAACTCCTGCAGAAGTTCAACGACTTTGACACTCTGACACCAGCGAATGCCAACATTCCACTGTCTGATGCAGCCAAGTCTTCGATGTAATTGGCTGCCATGGGCAGCTAGCTAGAGTATATCTGCCTCAAATCGCGGTTTACAATGGGCTGAATTTGCGTGCGGGGCAGTTTGCGCCTATCATTATCTGGTATGAGAATAGACAGTCTGATCAGGTTTCATTTCCCAAAATGAATTCCAAACAGTCTTCGAAACTTCGCCAGGCGCTGAAAGAGATTGCGTCTGACATTGCGTTGCATCTGGACGCGCCGCTGCATCTGAAACTGTGGGACGGGACAAGCTATTCCTGCAGCGCAACCTCATCTGCGACCCAAAATTCTGAACTGGCAATTGTCATAGCTGACCCCGGCGCTGTGCCATCACTGCTGCGGCGTCCGACGCTTGATCGAATTATCCGGCTTTATGCCCATGGGAAGATTGACTTTGAAGGCGGCACGCTGATCGATATCGGCGCTGTTCTGAGCGACAAGAATACGCGCAAGAGACTGAAAAATCTTTCAAAGCTGAAACTGCTCAAAATGCTGTTGCCGTTCATTTTGATGCCCGGCGCCGATGTATCTGCCACGCGCAGCTTTGAAGGTGATGAGACGGGCGGCAACCGGAACAAGCGTAATGAGCGCGACAATATCGGGTTTCATTACGATGTCAGCAACGCGTTTTATGAGCTCTTTCTGGATGACGCCATGGTGTACACCTGTGCGTATTTTTCTGACTGGTCGCATGATCTAGCCAAAGCTCAATTCGACAAGCTGGATATCACCTGTCGAAAATTGCGGCTCAAACCTGGTGAGAAACTGCTGGATATCGGTTGCGGGTGGGGCGCATTGATCTGCCATGCCGCCAAACATTACGGCGCTGACGCTCTTGGTGTGACCCTGTCTCAGGAGCAATATGATTATTCACTGGACCGCATTGAACGTGAGGGCCTGGGTGACAAGGTGTCAGTGGAACTGATCGACTACCGAGATGTGACCGGCAAGTTTGACAAGATTTCATCGATCGGGATGTATGAGGCTATCGGCGTGGCGGCGATACCTGAATACATGTCTAAAGTTCGTTCATTGCTGAAACCAGACGGTCTTTTCCTGAACCATGGCATAACCAGACGCGCAAAGCGGAAAGCCACACGGTTTGCGGCCCGACCGGAACAGCGTGCGCTGGTGCGTTACATCTTTCCCGGTGGTGAGTTGGATGATATTGGCCATACGCTGCAGGAGCTTGAGCGCGCGGGATTTGAAGTTCATGATGTGGAAGGCTGGCGCGAGCATTATGCACTAACAACAAAAATGTGGTGCGGGCGTCTGACAGCCCGACGCGCTGAGGCGATCGGGATTGTCGGGGAGCAGACCTACCGCATCTGGGTTGCCTATCTGGCTGGATGTTCGCTTGCCTTCAGCCGTGGCTCTGCCCGCATCTACCAGACACTTTCGGGACATAATGCCAAAGGCCCGGCAAGCGTACCGCCAAGCCGGGCTGATCTGTATCAATAGAGCGGTTCCTGTTTAACCGGAGCCGTCATAAAAAGACTTATGTGGAGTTCATCTGACATGTTGAAAATCTGGGGCCGGAAAACTTCCTCGAATGTGCAAGCGGTGATGTGGTGTGTGGCCGAGCTTGGACTGCCATATGAACGCATTGATGCTGGTTTCAATTTCGGCGTGGTCAATACACCGGACTATCTGGCTATGAATCCCAACGGCACCGTTCCAACGTTGATTGACGGCGACAATCCGCCCCTGTGGGAAAGCGGTGCCATCTTGCGCTACATTGCCAATAGCTATGCGCCGGAAGGTTTCTGGCCCTCTGACCCGGTTGCCCGGGCATTTGTGGATCAGTGGGCGGAATGGTCTAAGATCAGTTTCACGCTGAGCTTCACCGGGCCGGTTTTCTGGAAGGTTGTGCGCACGGCTCCGTCCAGGCGCGATGCCAAGGCAATTGCGGATGCCTTGGCGGTGCTTGACAAGAAGCTGGACATTGCCGAAGCGCAGTTGACCAAAACGCCCTATCTGGCTGGTTCGGAGTTGACCCTTGCCGATATTCAGTTCGGGCACTGCCTGTACCGCTATTTCACCATTGATATCAAACGCCGCAACCGACCGGTCCTGTCTGCCTATTATGAGAGGCTTACGAACAGAGCAGCTTACGCCACCCACGTCATGGTGCCATATGACGATTTGAGAGTAACCGATTGACAGATTGGGCAGTGTTTCAAGCTGCGTGGTCCAATCGAGTGAATTATTCGATCTCGTGACGCCCGCGCTTGCCTTTTGGTGCCGGAATCATTTGACCAGAAACTGCACCAATAATTGGAACGTGGCACTTGCACTCTCTCCCGATTTCCAATACCAAACAAAAGTACCGTACGGTACGGTACAGCAGAGCGGATCTCGAATTTTGAACACTGTGGCAACCATGGAACGGATTGAAACCGCCCCTGATGACTGGACAGAGCGCCAGCAACAAGTGCTGGATGCCACCTTGTCATTGCTGATCGAAAACGCCGCCAACATCACCATGATCGGTGTCGCTCGCCGGGCCAGTTGCTCCAAGGAAACGCTGTATAAATGGTTTGGCGATCGCGATGGTCTGCTTGTTGCCACCGTGCGCTATCAGGCCTCAAAGGTGAAGGTCGAGCGCTTTGATGCTGACAGCATAACGCAGGCCCAACTGACATCGGTCTTGCTGGGCTTTGCCAAAGACCTTCTGACCATATTGACCAGCGATATTTCCATTGCCCTGAACCGGCTTGCCATTGCGCAGGCGCATCAGGGTGCAGACAGTAACAATATGGGATCAATTGTGCTGCAAAACGGGCGCTTTTCAACAGGACCGCGCCTGAAACCAGCTTTGGAGGCCGGCATGAAAGCCGGGTTGCTGCGCCAGAGTGACAGCGAAGAAGCTTTTCGGAGCTTTTACGGCCTTGTGGTTCGCGATGTTCACATTCGCGTTCTGCTTGGCGACACAATGAGTTTTACGGCAGACGATATTTCGACCGAGGCCGAGCGCGCCGTACACCAGTTCTACCACCTATACGGGGCGCAGACCCCGTCCAGAATCTAAACCGCAAACACGAGGAAAAAACCATGCGCGTTTATTATGACAGAGATGCAGATGTTAATCTGATCAAGGAAAAAAAAGTTGCCATTATCGGCTACGGATCACAGGGCCGCGCACATGCGTTGAACCTGAAGGATTCCGGTGCCAAGAACCTGGCCGTGGCACTGCGCCCCGATTCAGCAACAGCCAAGAAAGCCGAAGCTGATGGCCTTAAAGTCATGACTGTAGCAGAAGCTGCGGCCTGGGCTGACCTGATGATGATGGCCACACCTGATGAATTGCAGGCGGACATCTACCGCGACCATATCGCTGACAATATCCGTGATGGTGCAGCCATTGCATTTGCGCACGGTCTGAATGTTCACTTCAACCTGATCGAGCCAACAGACAAAATCGACGTTGTCATGATCGCACCAAAAGGCCCCGGCCACACCGTGCGCGGCGAATATCTGAAAGGCGGCGGCGTGCCTTGCCTGATCGCGATTGATCAGGATGCATCCGGCAATGCCCATGATCTGGCACTGTCCTATGCGTCCGGTGTTGGTGGCGGCCGTTCTGGCGTTATCGAAACCACTTTCAAGGAAGAGTGCGAGACTGATCTGTTCGGCGAACAGGCGGTTCTGTGTGGTGGTTTGGTTGAGCTGATCCGCGCCGGTTTTGAAACATTGGTTGAAGCCGGTTATGCACCGGAAATGGCCTATTTTGAGTGTCTGCACGAAGTGAAGCTGATTGTTGATCTGATTTATGAAGGCGGCATTGCCAACATGAACTACTCAATTTCGAACACAGCTGAGTGGGGCGAATACATGTCCGGCCCACGCATCGTGACATCCGAAACCAAAGCTGAAATGAAGCGCATTCTGGCCGACATCCAGTCCGGCAAGTTCACCTCCGAGTGGATGCAGGAATGCAAAGCCGGCCAGGCCCGCTTCAAAGGCACACGCCGCCTCAACGATTCCCACCAGATCGAAGAAGTTGGCGAAAAACTGCGCGGCATGATGCCTTGGATCAAATCCAACGCACTGGTCGACAAAGAAAAGAACTGATTTTTTCCCGATAACCAATTTAAAGGGCGCGGCTTTGGTTGCGCCCTTTTTTATGGCCAGGCCCAAAGTGTCAGCTTGCGCATCCTTGCCTCCAATGGCGCAACTGCCTGCCAAACAGGCACAGCTTTTCCGTTTTCCATTTGGTGAAGCTCCATTTCAGGCGTCACATCCAGATCTTAACTAGCGCAAAAATTGTATTCTTGATTGAGATCAATGACCCGTTCTCAGCGATAGTCGTAAGACAAATGTTCAATACACCAACGTCCAATTGAACGACCTGCGGTGTCTCTCTAAACTCCCGACTCATGCCCCGGGGGAACATTTACTGATCATTTATGCGCGCGGCTCAGCGCATAATTTGCGAATTGGAGGAAACATGGCTGCCACAAATACACCAAATGCCGAATTTTATGCACCATCGAACGACATGAGTTCGAGAGCACATATAGATGCGGAAACCTATACGCGCATGTATGCGGCTTCTGTTTCCGATCCGGACGCGTTCTGGGCAGAACATGGCAAACGGGTGGATTGGATAAAGCCCTTCTCCAAAGTGAAAAACACCAGTTTTGCGCCCGGCAATATTGATATCAAATGGTTCGAAGACGGTACGCTGAATGTCTCGGCCAATTGTGTCGACCGACATTTGGCAACCAAGGCAGACCAGACCGCAATTATCTGGGAGCCAGACGACCCCACGAAAGAACACGCAAAGCATATCACCTACCGCGAGCTTCATAGCTCGGTCTGCAAGATGGCCAACATTCTGGAAAAGCTTGGCGTGCGCAAAGGTGATCGCGTCGTCATCTATCTGCCGATGATACCCGAGGCAGCCTATGCGATGCTTGCCTGCGCCAGAATTGGCGCGATCCACTCGATCGTTTTTGCAGGCTTTTCGCCAGATGCGCTGGGTGCCCGGATCAATGGCTGTGATGCGAAGGTTGTTATTACTGCGGATTATGCTCCACGCGGCGGGCGCGCGACACCGCTCAAGTCAAACACCGATACGGCGCTGCTCCACTGCAAGGACCACGTCAAATGCCTTGTTGTAAAACGCACCGGCGGCCAAACCACTTGGACGGATCGCGATTACGATTACAACGAGATGGTTCTGGAAGCGTCTGACTACTCCGCACCAGCTGAAATGAATGCGGAAGATCCGCTGTTTGTGCTTTACACGTCAGGCTCGACAGGTCAGCCAAAGGGTGTGGTCCACACGTCCGGCGGATATCTGGTCTATGCGGCGATGACCCATGAATACACTTTCGACTATCATGATGGTGATGTCTTCTGGTGTACTGCGGATGTCGGTTGGGTGACAGGCCACAGCTACATCGTTTATGGCCCCCTCGCCAATGGCGCGACCACAATCATGTTCGAAGGTGTGCCAACATTTCCGGATGCCGGTCGGTTCTGGGAAGTGTGCGCCAAACACAAGGTCAATCAGTTCTACACCGCTCCCACCGCCATTCGTGCATTGATGGGCGCAGGTAAGGAATGGGTTGAAAAACATGATCTTTCGGATCTGCGAATCCTGGGATCTGTCGGTGAACCGATCAACCCGGAAGCCTGGACCTGGTACCATGAGGTTGTCGGCAAGGGAAAATGCCCCATCGTCGACACTTTCTGGCAAACCGAGACGGGCGGTCACATGCTCACACCATTGCCAGGCGCCACCAAACTGAAGCCCGGCGCGGCTCAAACACCATTTTTTGGCGTGCAACCTGTTGTCCTTGACCCGCAAAGCGGCGTCGAGATGGAAGGCAATGGCATTGAAGGCGTGCTTTGCATCAAAGACAGCTGGCCGGGCCAGATGCGCACGGTCTGGGGCGATCACGAACGCTTCGAAAAAACCTATTTTTGGGATTACAAAGGCTATTATTTTTCCGGTGACGGCTGCCGCCGCGATGCAGATGGCGACTACTGGATTACCGGTCGCGTCGATGATGTGATCAATGTCTCGGGCCACCGGATGGGCACGGCGGAAGTCGAAAGTGCGCTGGTCGCACACGTCAAGGTGGCAGAAGCGGCCGTTGTTGGATACCCGCACGACATCAAGGGTCAGGGCATCTACGCCTACGTGACACTGATGGACGGCGAAACCCCGTCTGATGCACTGCGCAAGGAGTTGGAGGTCTGGGTTCGAACCGAAATCGGGCCGATTGCCAAACCAGACCTGATTCAATGGGCTCCCGGTTTGCCGAAAACACGATCGGGCAAAATCATGCGGCGCATTCTTCGCAAGATTGCCGAAGACGATTTCGGCAGCCTTGGAGACACATCAACATTGGCAGACCCATCGGTCGTTGATGATCTCATTGCAAACCGCATGCACCGAACAAATTCGTGACGTTTCACACACGAAATCGATATCCGCTCAGGCGTTGATCCTGTTCGGAACGTAAGGTCCAACCTGCTCGCATCTGAAAAATTGCCGTCGCGCCAGATGCGACGGCCTCAAGTCTCTGAAGAATGTAGCCCATTCGGGTTTTACGTAAAGAAACGGAGGAAGTTTCAAACACATGTCCCAGCAAGACGTAACCAAGAACGCCTATTGGCAAGCCAATTTGCGTCTCATCAAGATCAGCCTCGTTATATGGGCGCTGGTCTCCTTCGGGTTCGGGATTGTCCTGCGCCCTCTTCTCAGCGGCATACGAGTCGGCGGCACGGATCTTGGATTCTGGTTCGCGCAGCAAGGGTCAATCATCGTCTTTCTGGCGCTGATTTTCTTCTATGCGTGGCGGATGAACAAACTCGACCGTGAACACGGCGTGGATGAGGAATAATCACCATGGACCAATTTACACTCAATCTGTTGTTTGTGGGTGCCTCCTTCGCGCTTTACATCGGCATCGCAATTTGGGCCCGTGCGGGGTCCACATCTGAATTCTACGCCGCCGGACGCGGCGTTCATCCTGTCACAAACGGAATGGCAACAGCAGCTGACTGGATGTCGGCGGCTTCATTCATCTCGATGGCGGGTCTGATCGCCTTTACCGGTTACGACAATTCATCCTTCCTGATGGGCTGGACCGGCGGTTATGTTCTGCTGGCCTTGTTGCTGGCCCCCTATTTGCGCAAATTCGGCAAGTATACCGTCTCTGAGTTCATCGGTGACCGGTTCTACTCCAGGACCGCGCGCATGGTGGCCGTGATTTGTCTGTTGGTGGCTTCAATCACCTATGTGATCGGACAGATGCAGGGCGTTGGCATTGCGTTTGGCCGCTTCCTTGAAATCGATGCCTTTTGGGGCCTGATGATCGGTTCTTGTGTCGTGTTCGCATATGCCGTGTTCGGCGGCATGAAAGGTGTGACCTACACTCAGGTTGCCCAGTATTGCGTGTTGATCACAGCCTATACAATCCCGGCTGTCTTCATCTCGCTGCAACTGACCGGCAACCCGATCCCGGCGCTTGGCCTGTTCGGAGAGCACACTGCCTCGGGCGAGCCGCTTTTGGCAAAGCTTGACCAGATCGTCTCTGATCTTGGATTTCAGGAATATACTGCGGCACATGGGTCCACCATCAACATGGTCCTGTTCACCCTGTCCCTGATGATCGGCACCGCTGGCCTGCCGCATGTGATCATGCGTTTCTTCACAGTGCCTAAAGTCTCCGATGCCCGCTGGTCTGCAGGCTGGACACTGGTCTTCATTGCCCTGCTATACCTCACAGCTCCCGCTGTTGGTGCCATGGCCCGGTTGAACATCTCTGAATTGATGTGGCCAAATGGTACGGATGCGGATCCGGTTTCCATTGAAATGATCGAATCCAATCCGGAATATGCATGGATGACCACGTGGCAAAAAACCGGACTTCTCGATTGGGAAGACAAGAATGGTGATGGCAAGATACAATATTATAATGATGCCAACGCCGACCTTCAGGCCAAGGCTGAAGCAAATGGCTGGAAAGGCAATGAGCTGACAAACTTCAACCGCGACATTCTCGTGCTTGCCAATCCGGAAATTGCCAGTCTTCCCGGTTGGGTGATTGGTCTGGTGGCTGCCGGAGGTCTTGCGGCTGCGTTGTCAACCGCTGCCGGGCTGCTATTGGCCATCTCTTCAGCGGTCAGTCATGACCTTCTGAAGGGCCAGCTAACGCCAAACATGTCAGAAAAATCCGAACTTCTGGCGGCTCGGATATCCATGGCAGCCGCGATTGTGGTGGCTGTGATATTAGGGCTCAATCCGCCCGGATTTGCGGCGCAAACGGTGGCACTTGCCTTCGGCCTGGCAGCAGCATCGATCTTCCCGGCACTGATGATGGGTATTTTCTCAACCCGCATCAACAATGTCGGTGCTGTCACAGGCATGTTGTCGGGCCTGGTTGTGACGCTCGTCTATATCTTCCTGCACAAGGGCTGGTTCTTCATTCCGGACACAAATTCGTTCACGGATGCAGATCCTCTGCTCGGCCCGATCAAATCCACTTCGTTTGGTGCGATCGGTGCTGCAGTGAACTTCGGGGTGGCCTATTTTGTCTCCGGAATGACAAAAGAAACGCCTCTGGAGATCAAACAATTGGTCGAAAGTGTTCGTGTTCCACGCGGCGCTGGTGTTGCAACCGCCGACCACTAGAAATGAGCGCGCCGCGGCCCTATTTGCCGCGGCGCTTTCCAAATGCCTTTCGTCCCATCTGCATCCATGCGGATGGGACGCCCTTTTTCAAAGGCCCCAGACATGTCCCTGCCCGCTTCGCTGACACAATTTCTGGCTTCCGTTCATCCGTATGACAGTCTGTCGGATGCTGATCTGACCGGGCTTGCGGCTGAATGCTTTGTCGAGAACCTCTCGGTTGGCGACACGGTCTTCAAGTTGGATGACGCAGTTACAAATCTCTACATAATTGCCACCGGTGAGGTGGAAATCAAAGATGAAGTCGGTGTCCAGCTTTCAGTGCTTGGCCCACGTAATTCCTTCGGTGAACGCGCGCTTTTGCGCGGCGGATTGGCAACGCGCACCGCTACTGTCTCGTCAGATGCTTCGCTGATTGTCGTGCCGTCAAAAACACTATTCAGGCTGATCGATACAGAGCCGCAGATTGCCCGTTTTTTTGATCGCCGCCGCCCTCCCCGCGCGGAGAAAAATGATCTGGCGACACTGCCGGTCGATCAGTTCATGACCCGCGACCCGATCATTTGTTCGCCTGACACTTCCATTCGTGAAGCAGCCATGGCCATGCAAGCGGCCCATATTTCATCCATATGCGTGGCCGATGCGGACGGCTTCAAGGGCATTGTCACCGTTCGCGACATGACCAATCGGGTTGTTGCAAACGCGGCAAGCACTGATGCGCCGATATCCTCGATCATGACAGAAAATCCCCTGACGCTGGCCTCCACTGCGCTGGGTACGGATGTTCTGCATACCATGATGGAGCGCAATATTGGTCACATCCCGATTGTTGATGGCGGACAATTGATAGGGATCGTTACCCAGACCGATCTGACGCGTGTTCAGGCGATGTCGTCTGCGGACCTTGTGGGCCGCATTGCCAAGGCCGATGACGTTGCCACGATGGCCCGGGTGACGGCGGAAATCCCGCAGCTTCTGGTCCAGCTTGTGGGCACCGGCAATCGGCACGAGGTGGTGACCCGGCTGATCACGGACATTGCAGACACGGTGACACGCTGCCTACTGGCATCAGCGGAAGAGCGTCTTGGTCCGCCCCCTGTGCCCTATCTCTGGCTGGCCTGTGGTTCGCAAGGGCGGCAGGAGCAGACAGGCGTGTCGGATCAGGACAATTGCCTGATACTGTCCGACAGATTAACCGATACCGATGCGGCCTATTTCGAGGAACTGGCAACAATTGTGTGTGACGGGCTGGATGCTTGCGGGTATTTTTACTGCCCAGGAGACATGATGGCCACCAATCCGCGTTGGCGGCAGCCGGTGCATGTGTGGCGAAGCTATTTTGAGGGCTGGATTGCCAAGCCGGACCCGGAAGCGCAGATGCTTGCCTCGGTGATGTTTGATCTGCGCCCTATTGGCGGTGATGAGAGCCTGTTTGCCGATCTGCAGCAGGAGACCCTCAACGCGGCGGCAAAAAACTCCATATTCACAGCGCATATGATCTCCAATTCGCTGAAGCACCAACCGCCATTGGGGCTGTTGCGAGGGCTTGCGAAAATCCGCTCAGGCGAGCACCGCAACCGGCTTGATCTGAAACTCAATGGTGTGGTTCCAATCATCGATCTCGGGCGTGTCTACACGCTTCAGGGCCAGCTCAAACCCGTCAATACGCGCGCCCGGCTGGAGGCTGCACAGGCCGCAGGCATTCTGTCAGTAACTGGCGGCGCGGACCTGCTGGCAGCCTATGATCTGATCGCAGTGATGCGGCTGGAGCATCAGGTTGCACTGGTGAAAGCGGGTCAGAAACCCGACAATTATCTCAACCCTTCAGATCTGTCGGATTTTGAGCGCAGCCATTTGCGCGATGCCTTTGTCGTGGTTAAAACCATGCAATCGGCTGCCGCATCCGGCAAAGGCATGCTAGGGTAATTCCATGTTTATTGAATTGATTGCCACTATTTTTGCCGGCATCGCTTGCGCGGGTGTCATGTTGCTGCTCACCCGGACCGTTGGACGCCGCCTGCCAAAATGGCTGGTGCCGGTCGCGGCGGGTGCAGGCATGCTGGTGATGATCATCAGCAATGAATACACTTGGTTTTCACGCACGGTCGAACAACTCCCGGACGGGATTGACGTTGCCATGACGGTCGAAGAGCAAAGCTGGCTGCGCCCGTGGACACAAGTTTGGCCTTACACCAAGCGCTTCGTTGCTGTTGATACCGGCACGGCACGAACCAATGAAAATCTTCCCGGTCAGAGAATCGCCGATCTCTATTTCTTTGGCCGCTGGTCACCCGTCAATCAGACGCCCATGCTGTTTGACTGCGCAGTGGCACAGTCCGCTCTTCTGATCGACGGCGCAACTTTTGCGACGGATGGCTCGATTACCGATGCGGACTGGCAAACCATGCCCGTCGATGATCCGATCCTGAAAATGGTCTGCGCCAGCTGACATGTTCACACGCCTCAGCCTCCGTCTCCGAATCTTCCTGTTTTTCTGCCTTCTGGCACTTGGCGGAGCGGCACTGGCGGGGGGAGCGCTGTGGTTTGGTTGGTCACGTGCAGACAGCCCGTTGCCATTTGCCCCCTTTGTAACTGCGTTTCTCGTTTTCGCATTCCTGAATACGGGACTGGCTGTGGCGGTCTGGCTTCTGTTTGACGAAAACGTTGCCAAGCCGATCAATACACTTGCAGCCAATTTGCGCCTGAGCGCCCATTGCGGTGTGGACAGAGAAGCCGATATCAAGGCCGCCAGATATCTTGGTGATCTTGCGCCTGCAGCCTGCGCCGTTTCAACAACACTCAGCAGCACAATCATGGACAGAGCGGCGGAGGTTGCGCGGGAAACCGGGCGCCTGCAGGCCGAGACCGCGCGGCTTACGGCGTTGCTGACGGAAATTCCAATCGCAATGATTCTGGTGAACCCGGCCCATAAGATTGTGCTGTATGACGCTCAGGCGGCCGAGGTACTCTCCCGCGTTGCGCCGCCCCGTCTGAAGGCACCACTGAGCGATTATTTTGACGAAGCATGTCTGAAAGCGGCCCAGGGAACCCTGTCCGAAACCGGAGTGGAAGTCTCGTTTGAACTGCAGGATACCTCCCGCACACACACTTTTTCTGCGCGATTGAAAGCGTTGCAGAGCGATGGTTACATGCTCATGATCGAGGTGAGCGAAACGGATTCCGGGCCTCTGGCTGCCCGGCCCCTCGTCTACGATTTCGATCTTTTGAACAGCGACGCACCGACCGAATTCCGCGATGCCGCGTTGCGCGATCTCTGCTTCGTCGTATTCGATACGGAGACAACTGGTCTTTCGACCGAAACCGATGACGTTGTTCAACTTGGTGCATTGCGGATTCTCAATGGCCGTATTGTGGAGGGCGAGGTTCTGGACACCTATGTGAATCCGGGTCGTCCGATCCCGGCAGCGTCAACGAAGGTGCATCACGTCACCGATGCAAATGTTGCGAATGCGCCTGACTTCATCACCGCCGGTCGTCAGTTTCACGCGTTCACACGAGACGCGGTCCTTGTGGCCCACAATGCGCCGTTTGACATTGCCTTTCTGCGCCGGTTCGAAACGCAAATGGGCGTTGCATGGGATCACCCGATCCTGGACACGGTTCTGCTCTCGGCCATCATTTTTGGCGTTACCGAACAGCATTCGCTTGATGCCCTGTGTGACCGCCTCGACATCACGATCCCGCAGCAATTGCGACATACGGCGCTGGGCGATGCCCGCGCAACGGCCGAAGCACTGGTCAAGCTGATCCAGCTGCTAGAAGCCAGGGGACTAAAAACATTTGGCCAGGTGTTGGAAGAAACCAGAAAACATGGGCGTCTTCTGGAAGATCTGAATTAGAAGATAAAACCTAACCCACCTGCGACCGCATCTGCGTTCGTTCAAAGCTTTCGCTGATCACTTCCGTCATGGCGCTGCTTGCCCTGGCCGCATCGCCTGAGGCAATGGCTGCGGCGATGTTTCGGTGCTTTGTGGCGACATCTGCCGTGCTGTGGGGAAACGCATCATTCGCCTCCGTCATGAACATGGAGTAAAGCGCCGTCTGCACCATATCGCCCAGGGATTGCAGAAACCGGTTGCGCGACAGCTTCAGTATCTGTTTGTGAAATTCGTAATCGGCAATTGCAAAGGCTGCCCGGTCAGTGGCGTTGGCCATGTCGTCACACAGTTTTGTCAACAACGCGTGGTCCGCGGAATTGGCCATCATCGCCGCTCTGGCTGCAGCTGCGGGTTCAAAGATCATGCGGATATCAAACAGTTCCTCATGAAATTTGGCCGGGTTTTTCAGCGCCGTGTGCCAACGCAGTACATCTTCGTCAAACATGTTCCAGTCGTCAGGGGACCGGACATGCGTGCCCACCTTGGCCTTGGACTGAATCAGCCCCTTGGCGATCAGGGTCTTCTTTGCTTCACGCACGACAGTCCGGGACACGCCGAACATCTCGCAGATATCCGGATCAAGCGGGATCATCGTGCCGGCAGGATACTCACCCGCCACAACGGACTGGCCCAATTGATCGACAACGAACGTTGTATGGTTCGACGCCTTGTCACTCCTTGCGCCAGAGTGGGCAAAGCTCATGATGGCGTGTTGAAGCCAGTTGCTGCCTTTTTGCGCGCGGTCGATGCCCAAGTCAGTCCCTTTTGTAATAGTATGAACGCAAACAGCAGACCCCCAATAACGATCTTTGTCCACCAGCTAGATAGAGAACCGTCGAAAACGATATAGGTCTGAATCAATCCCATGATCAGGATACCAAAAAAGGTACCGGCGACGAATCCGTAACCGCCGGTCAACAGCGTGCCACCGATGACGACGGCGGCGATCGCATCCAACTCCACCCCCACTGTCGCCAGCGAATAACCTGCCGATGTATACAGTGAGAAGACAATACCGGAAAGGCCTGCAAGACCTCCCGAAATCGCATAGATTCCAACAGTCGTGGAAGCAACGGGAACGCCCATCAGCCTGGAAGTTGATGCATCTCCGCCCAGAGCATAGACATTCTGACCGAAGCGGGTGCGATGTGCGACCAGAGCGCCAACGATGAAAGTCAGGATCATGACACCGCCGATCAGCCGGAATCGACCGCCGCTGGCGGTCTTCCAGTAGACCGACTGCAGCATGTCGTAGAATTCATGGGTAATAGGCACCGAATCTGTCGACAGAACATAGGCGGCTCCGCGGGCCAGAAACATGCCCGCAAGTGTCACAATGAAGGCGGGCATCTCCAGATAGTGGATGGTTGCGCCCATGGCCGCCCCGAATGCAGTGGTGATGATCAACACCAGACCGAAGGCAAACAGGGGATGAATTGAGCTGTCACGCAGAATCACCGCTAGAAACACACCGGTGAAGGCGATGACGGACCCAACCGACAGATCAATCCCGCCCGATAGGATCACGAATGTCATGCCCACCGCAACGATCCCGAGAAACGCGTTGTCTGTCAGCAGATTGGCGATCACGCGCAACGAGAACATCGATGGATATTGCGAAGCGCATAGCGCGTATGCCAGCACGAAGGTCAGCAGTGTGACGATCAGCGGAAGATGGGTTGTGCGGATCATCAGTTCACGTCCTTGACTGGTGTCGTTTGCTTCACCTCAGGGGGCGGCGCGGAGGCGCGCAGGATGTAGATCAGATGCCCGACCTTGGGCGACTGGATCACGAGGATGGCAAGGATCAGCAATGCCTTGATGACCAGATTGAATTCCGGTGGCATTCCCGACAGCAGGATGACTGAATTAACCGACTGAATGATCATCGCACCCAGCAGGGACGCGACAATTGAAAACCGGCCGCCCAGCAGAGAATTGCCGCCGATCACCACGGCGAGGATTGCGTCGAGCTCCAGCCAGAGGCCGGCATTATTTGCGTCTGCCCCCTGAATGTCTGCGGCCACGATAACACCGGCGACAGCGGCCCCGATGCCGGACACGACATATACGCACAGAAGCAGCACGCGTGAATTGATACCGGCCAGACGGGACGACGCCTCGTTGATGCCAATCGATTCAATGAGCATGCCTAGGGCGGTGCGGCGCACGAAAAACGCGACAGCCCCGCCCAGGAAGAGCCAAATCAGCACAGGCGTTGGTATGCCCAGCACGGTTCCCGCGCCCAGATGAATGAGGCCTTCATCGAGAAATGTCAGGATCGTGCCTTCGGTAATCAATTGCGCGATCCCGCGTCCTGCAACCATCAGCACCAGTGTCGCGACGATTGGCTGGATCCGCAGGAAGGCAACCAGAAACCCGTTCCAGACGCCGCAAAGCGCCCCGACAGCCAGCGCTCCCATGAGGGCGGAGACCCAATTGTGTCCGTCCACGATCAGCGATGCGGCGGTGGCTCCGGCGATGGCCATGATGGCCCCGACCGACAGATCGATCCCCTTTGTGGCGATCACCAGCGTCATGCCGACACACAGAAGCGCTGTCGGAGCGCCGCGATTGAGGACATCAATGACGTTACCGAAGAGACGACCATTCTGGAATTCGATTTTGAAAAAATCATGGAAAACCAGAAAATTGAGCGCAAGAACAACGCCCAGAATGATGAGTTGCGGCGTGATACGCCGGATAAATTGATGACGGGTCATGACGCTGGTTCAACCATTGGTTCGGCGGCGATGGCGTGGATAATATTATTGGACGTGATCTCGTCGCCGGTCAGTTCACCGACTTGCCTGCGATCACGCATGACGATCACGCGGGTTGCATAGGCAACCAGTTCTTCCATTTCGGATGAGGCGACCAGAAGCGCCATGCCGTCTTCCCGCAACCGGTTGATCAGAGCAATAATTTCAGCATGGGCGCCGATATCGATGCCGCGGGTTGGCTCGTCCAGGATAAGAAAATCCGGGTCGGTTGCCAGCCAACGCGCCAGAATGGCTTTTTGCTGGTTGCCGCCTGAGAGCAGACGGACCGGCATATCAAGATTGGCCAGTCTGATGTCGAGAGTGCGGACATAATGCTGCGCGATTTCCTCGACCTTGCGGCGCGGGATCGGACGCATCCATCCCTGTCGGGCCTGCAGAGCCAGAATGATATTGTCGCGCACGCTGAGATCGCCGACAATGCCTTCGGTCTTGCGGTCTTCGGGACAAAGCGCAAAGCCGTGTGCCACCGCATTGCGTGGATTGTTGATCCTGATTTCATGGCCACGTAACTTCATAGCGCCGTGGTCTGCCCTGACCGCGCCGAAGATGAGATTGGCGGTTTCGGTTCTTCCAGAGCCTAAAAGCCCGGCCAGTCCAACCACTTCGCGCTCTCTCAGCTTGAGAGAAAAGGCCTCCAGCATTCCGGTTTTGCGCAGACCATCGATCTCGAGCAATGTCTTGCCGACGACATTGGATTTGGGTGCCCGGACACGCGCCTCGAGCTGGCGCCCCAGCATCAGACTGACGATATCCTTTTGAGAGACATCTTTCAGTTGTCTTGTGCCCACCACCTGGCCGTTGCGCAGGATTGTGGCGCGATCGCAGATCTCAAAAACCTGATCAATGAAGTGGGTGATGAAAACGATTGCGATGCCGCGGCTGGTCAATTGACGGATCACCGAGAACAACAACTCGACCTCTTCGCGGTCAAGACTGGCCGTCGGCTCGTCCAGGATCAGCACCTTGCCAGACAATTCCACGGCGCGCGCAATGGCGACAACCTGTTGGATGGCCACTGAAAAAGCCGACAATGGCTGTGTCGGGTCGATATCTATGCCAAAACTCTTTAGCGATATGCGGGCTGCCGCATTCATGGCGCGCCGCGCGACGAAAGGGCCGCGCATGGGCTGTCGTCCAAGATAGAGGTTCTCTGCGACCGTCAGGTTGGGCAGAAGATTGACCTCCTGATAAACCGTGCCAATGCCCAGTGTCTGGCTGTGATGAGTGGATAGCGGGTCAACGGCTTCACCATCCAGCATGATCTCACCGCCATCGCGGCGATAGACACCGGTCAGGCATTTGATCAGGGTTGATTTGCCGGCCCCGTTTTCGCCCAGCAAAGCGTGAATCTCTCCGCGATGCAGAGTGAGTTCAACGTCGTCCAAGGCGATGGTACCGGGAAAGAATTTCGAGATGCCCTTTGCTTCAAGCATTGGGGCTTCAAGCATCGGGGCTTCTGGCGTTGGCGCTTCAAGCGTCGGGTTGCCGTCATCGGTCATTTTCGGATCCTCGTCACCGGGATTCAATCGTTGGCCCGCATCGAACGTGCACGGGGCCAACGATCAGATCAATGTATATCAGTAGGGATATACGCGACTAGTATCCAAGACCTTTTTTGGTCTCGTAGATGGCCTGGTTGTCATCTGCTGCCGTGTAGAGACGAGACTCTGTCTGAATCCATTTTGGCGGCGTCGTGCCATCTGCAAGATATGCGGCCAGGGCGTCCAGTGCGGGACCGGCCATATTCGGGGTCAATTCAATGGTGGCATTCATCTCACCATTGGCAATTGCAAGGTGTGCGTCAGGCACAGCATCAATTGCAACGATCCTGATATCTTCACCCGGCTTCAGACCGGCTTCCTTGATCGCCTGAATTGCACCCACGGCCATATCGTCATTATGTGCATAGAGCGCGCAGATGTTCTTGCCACCCTCTGCCTTGAGAAAGCTTTCCATCACGACCTTGCCCTGAGAGCGCGTGAAATCACCGGTTTGCGAGCGGACGATTTCGAGGTTTTCATGTCCAGCAATGGCTTTTTCAAAACCGGCTTTGCGATCAATCGCAGGAGACGATCCGGTGGTGCCTTGCAGCTCCACAATGCGGCAATCAGCGCCCGCCACATCATCAACCAGCCACTGTCCGGCAACGGAGCCTTCATGAACCAGATCAGAGGTGACAGCGGTCAGATACAGATTATCCGGTGCATCGACAGTCCGATCGAGCAGAATAACAGGAATGTCAGAATCCTGTGCTTCTTCCAGAACTTCATCCCAACCGGTGGCGACGACAGGCGCAACCAGGATTGCATCGACGCCCTGAGCGATAAAGGACCGCAAGGCGGAAATCTGATTTTCCTGTTTTTGCTGTGCATCGGCAAATTTCAGATTGATGCCGCGTGCTTCGGCTTCCTGCTTGGTGACAGTTGTTTCAGCGGCCCGCCAGCCTGATTCAGATCCGATCTGCGAAAAGCCGATGGTCAGATCAGCTGCTGTGGCAGCCAGTGGCGAAAAGATGAGTGCGCTCGCAAGGAGCGTTGCTTTTATGGTCATGAGTTCCTCCCAAAATCTCTGAAGTGCGCCATCATTGTGGCACAATTCATTAAGTATTACTTTATTACTTTTGTAAAGTCGCAATGCGTCAAATTGTGCCAAAACCGTCTGCGCTGTGTTTCCGGGATCAGAAAAACTGCCCGGTCTGACGATCAGTTTTTCCGGCCACGGCCTGGCGTTGTGGAGCAGATCAGGAAAGAGTGTGGCGCGGCCCGATAAACCGCGATATATTTTTCGCCATGACGAGATTTTGACACATAGAAGGCCACCTATGGGATTCTCTCATCGGCTGTTACACTATGATTTCACAGCGGTATTGTTGCCGAAGCCGAGGCGTCGCAGAGGAGACTGAGACATGTCGGAAACGACTGGCACCATCGAGACGGCCACCATTCCTCTGGATCGGGATGTGTTCATGCGCACACTGATTCGCGAATTGTCGGGAACGCTGGAAAGCGTCATCGGTCTGGAAGATGCGTCCGGCTTCATCAGTATTGTTGGCACAACGATCGGGGACAGCATCGGCCAGTCCTATTGCAATGCGCTGCAAGTCGACAAGCTGACGCGCGCTCAGGTCGCGGATGTTCTGGTGGATCTGAAACACAGAATTGAGGGCCAATTCTACATCATCGAGCAAAATGAAGACCGCATCGTGCTGGGCAACAAGGCGTGTCCATTTGGCGACAAGGTTCTGGGTCGTCCCTCAATGTGCATGATGACATCCAATGTGTTTGGAAGTATCACTGCGGAAAATCTCGGCTATGCAAAGGTCGAGCTCCAGCGCACCATTGCGGCGGGGCACGGGGAATGCCGGGTCGTCGTTCATTTGAAGTCTGTCGAAGAAACCCGGAGTGTCGATGGCCGTGAATATTTTGCCCCTTCCAAATAGCGTCATGACCGCTTTCGAAATTCTTGCAGCATCCGACCCGCGTGCCTGCCTGCTGGTCAATGCGCAGGGCATCGTCCAATCGGTCAATCCTGCAGTCAAACACAGCCTCCCCGGCATCGAGCCCGGCACCGATATGATGAGCGTCAGCGCATCACCGGATTTGGTTGCGGAATTTCTGGCCCAATGCGCCCGCACGCGCGGACCTGTACCGGGCAGCATTGTTCTGACAGGTATGGATGGCGAACCCAATGACTGGAGCTGCCATGGCGGCCTGGTGGGTGAAGCGGCTGATGGCAGTGCGCTGATCATCCTGCGGCTGCAATTGTCCGAACTGGGCAAATCCGCTTTTGCGAAGCTGAACCAGAAAATCAACGCCCTGAACTCCGAAATTGAATGGCGCATCCGCGCAGATCAGGCCACCGCGCATCTGGCGGCCATCGTCGCCTCTTCAACGGATGCGATTTACAGCAAGGATCTGGACGACAATATAACCAGCTGGAACGAGGGTGCGGAGCGCATGTTCGGCTACAGCGCGCAGGAGATTGTCGGCACCTCATCAAGAAGCCTGATACCGCAGGATGGACGTGCCGAAGAAGCCATGATCTTGAGGCGGGTCACGGCTGGCGAAACGCTGGAGCCGATTGAAACCGTGCGGCTGTGCAGAAATGGAAATCTGCTGGATGTCTCGATCACCCCGTCGCCGATCAAGAACCGGGATGGCGAGATCATCGGAATTTCGAAGATCGTTCGCGATATATCCGTGCGCAAACGCATCGAGCGCTCGCTCAGCGCCGCCAACAAAACCTTTGAGCAACTGGTCAACAACTCCCCATTTGGGATTTACTGTATCGATGCGGATTTCCGCATTGCTCTGGTCAGTGCCGGAGCGCAAAAAGTGTTTGAAAATGTACGACCGCTGATCGGACATGATTTTTCCGATGCCCTGCGCATCTTGTGGCCTGAACCAATTGCCAGCGAATTCATCGACCTGTTTCGCCACACGCTTGAAACCGGTGAAACCTACCATGGACCCAATACGGTGGAGAACCGCAACGACACAGCCGAGCAGGAAGCCTATGACTGGAAAATCGAACGCATGATCCTGTCCGATGGCCGACCCGGCGTGGTCTGCCATTTCTATGATCTGTCGGAACATCAAAAATTCGAAGCGGCCCTGCGCGAAAGCGAGCAACGCTTCCGCGGCACGTTTGAAAACGCCTCTGTGGGGATCGCGCATGTGGGCCTCAATGGCCAGTGGCTGGAATTCAACGACCGGCTTTGCAGCCTTCTGGGCTACACCCGCGATGAACTGCTGCAACGCACGCTGGATTCGGTGCGTCACCCCGATGACCACGCTCTGGATGGCGAACAGGTGGACGGCCTTCTGAGCGGCGACGTGACCAGCATTCAGTGCGAGGAACGCTATATCCGCAAGGATGGCAGCATCATATGGCTGGGGGTCAGCGTCGGCCTGCAACGCGATGATGCGGACAGTCCAGCCTATCTGATTCATGTCGCAAGGGATGTCTCCGATCGCAAGGCGGCGCAGGAGCATCACGAATTCCTGATGCATGAATTGTCGCACCGTTCAAAAAACCAGCTTGCCGTGATCAGCGCCATGGCGCGGCAGACAGCAAGAAGTGCCAAGTCGCTGGATGATTTCCGGGGCATGTTCGAGCAGCGCCTGCACGGCCTTGCCGTGTCCATCGACATGCTGGTCAAGCAAGGCTGGGGCGGCGTGCCACTGCGCAATCTGATCAACAAGCAATTGGAAGCCTTCAAGGGGAGCGACGACCGGCTGCAATGCGAAGGACTAGAAGTTACGCTCAACAGTACGGCGGCGGAATCCATCGGCCTTGCCCTGCATGAATTGTCGACCAACTGCCTCAAATATGGTGCCTGGTCGGTGCCCACGGGCACGGTTTCCATAATCTGGGAATTCCGGTCTGCGGACACAGGCAAACAATTATTCCTGCAATGGGTGGAGCGCGGCGGCCCCCCTGTCATCCAACCGACCCATCGCGGTTTCGGACAGACTGTCATCGAACATCTGGTGGCGCAGAAACTGGACGCCAAGGTTGAATTGTCCTATCCGACTGCTGGCCTGGAGTGGACCCTGTTGCTGCCCCTTGGTGACTGACTTGCAAAATTTTCCGACAGGATCAGCGGTCGACCAACACCCCGCACATGCCATCAATTGTGGAGCCCAAACCTTGTTATCTCATCCGGAGCCAGCACATGCGTCTTGATCATCAACATGTTCTGATTGTGGAGGATGAATTCTTCATTGCGCTGGATCTGGAAGATTCTGTGCGGGAAGCTGGCGCAAATGTTGTGGGCCCCGCCGCCAATGTCAAAGATGCGCTCGCGCTGCTGGACGCAGAAACCATCACCGCTGCCATCCTCGATGTCAATCTTGGCCGGGAGCTGTCATTGGCCGTGGCGCAAAGGCTGGAGCAGGACAAAATCCCCTTCATCTATCACTCCGGCCAAACCGCCCTGCTCGGCTCCCCCGCCTGGCCCAAGGCCCCGGTGGTGAACAAGCCCGCCATGCCAATCGCCCTGATTGCCGCGCTTGCGGAGGCGATCAGGAAGTAGGGTGGCTGCCCCCGCAAAACCGTTGCGCTACCGGCTTTCAAAGTAGTTGAGCGGCAGTTTCAGGTAGGACCGTCCATTATCTTCAGCTGCTGGAAGACGCCCGCCCCGAATGTTGACCTGCAAGGCCGCCAGCATCAGCTTGGGCAGTGGCAGTGTCGCATCGCGCGCATCGCGGATGGCGCGGTATTCAGCCTCGGACGGATCATCCTGCCAATGAATATTGGAGGCGCGATGCTCTGCCACGGATGCTTCGCACTGAGCTTCGCGATCTGGGGCATAATCGTGCCCGACAAACACGCGGGTTTCTCCGGGCAGCGCGAGGATGGCCGAGATGCTGTTGTAGAGTTCGGCCGAGCTGCCGCCGGGAAAATCGGCGCGCGAGCTGCCGCTGTCCGGCATCATCAGCGTGTCATGCACAAAGGCCACATCGCCCGCCACATAGGTGATCGAGGCGAGCGTATGACCGGGTGAAAACATCACTGTCACAGGCACATTGCCAACCATGAAGGTATCGCCATCGGCCAACAGACGGTCCCATTGACTGCCGTCAGTGGGAAAATCCTCAGGCAGGTTGTAAATGCCCTGCCACAGGGTTTGCACCCCGGTCACCTTCTCGCCAATGCCCGTCTGCGCACCGGTCTGCGCCTTCAGCCAGGGAGCGGCTGAAAAATGATCGGCGTGCGGGTGCGTGTCGAGAATCCAGTCCAGCTCAATCCCCGCCTTACGTACATAGGCCAATAGCTTTTCGGCGTTTTTGGTGGATGTGGCCCCGGCCAGCGGATCGAAATCCAGCACGGGATCGACGATGGCCCCCTTCATGGTGTCGGGATCGTGAAACACATATTGCCAGCTTCCGGTTGGTTCATCCCAGAAGCTTTTGACGATTGGATTGCCCATTGTTGTTCTCCTGTTCAGCTGTCGGTCGGGGCCAGGCCCAAAAGCCTGGCCAGGGTGGGTCAGCGCGTGGCAGCTTTCATCATCCACAGTTCCTTTTCATGCCATTCCAGGCGATCGGTCAACATGCCGGCAGAGACTTCGTCGCCAGCGTCACTGCTTGTCGCGATGGCATCGCGCAGGACCGCAGCCAGGGCTTCGTGACCCGCAATCAGCCTGACGATCATCTCGTCCGCAGTTTGAGCTGAGACGTCTTCGGGGCCAGCCAGCGCCATCAGCTCAGCCACCGAGCCTGGCGCATAGGTACCTTGCGTGCGGATCCGCTCGGCGATCTCGTCCAATGCGCCCCACAGATTTTGATACTGTTCTTCAAAGGTGACGTGCAGTTGGCGAAATTTTGGGCCTTCGACGTTCCAGTGATAGCCGTGGGTCTGGACATAGAGGCGGAATGTTTCGCCCAACACAGTGTTGAGGGCGGCGACGTTTTTGTCTGATGCAGTTGTCATGGGAACTCTCCTGGTTCAGCGTTTCGATGACATAAAGATAGGCGCTGGACACAGATAGGAGAAATTGAATATAAAACTGTTTATGATAGAGGAAATCTATAAGTGATTACACTTCGGCAAATGCGCTATCTGACCGCTGTTGCGGATACGCTAAATTTTTCCCGCGCAGCCGAATTGTGTTTCGTGACCCAGCCGACGCTCAGCGCTGGCATCAAGGAACTTGAGGACCGCCTTGGCGTGCAATTGATCGAACGGACACGGCGTACAGTCATATTGACCCCCCTGGGTGAAGACTTAACGGAACGCGCACGAAGCCTGTTGCTGGATGCCGCCGAGTTTGAAGCCGTTGCGCAGGCCCACAAGAACCCGTTTGAGGGGGATCTGAAACTCGGATCAATCCCCACCATCGGCCCTTATCTGTTGCCCCACGCCCTGCCCGCGATCCGCAAAGCCTTTCCGGGTTTGCGCGTCTATTTGCGCGAAGAGATGACAGAGAGCCTGATTGAGGGGCTGAATGCGGGGCGGCTGGACCTGATACTGATCGCTTTGCCGTTTGAGACCGGCAGTTTGAAAACCATGACGCTTTTCGAAGACGGCTATCAATTGGCGTCCCCTGCTGGCCGGCCCTTCCCGCATGGAATCGAAGCCTTGGCGCAAAGCGGGGAGCTTATGTTGCTGGAGAAAGGGCACTGCCTGCAACGGCACGCGCTGGAGGCCTATCCGGGCCGCATCGCTGCCTCAGAAGACAGCTTTGCCGCCACCAGCCTGACAACCCTGATTGCCATGGTATCTGAAGGGTTGGGGATTACGCTTTTACCAAACCTTGCCGTGCAGACCGGGGTGGTCGGCAAATCGGACATCCAACTCACCCCCCTCCCCGACGCCTGCCCCCGCCACATCGCCCTCGCCTGGCGCGCAGGCTCTGCCAGAACAGAGGTTTTCAAACAGCTTGGGAGCTTGTTGGTGCAGCAGCAGGAAGTGGGGTCTGGCGTGGGGTTGGGTGGGTGAGTTCGGGGAAACCTAATTCCAAACCGTACGAACTTGATGCTGATGCGATCCCTATAGGTGTGCGTCCAAATGCCGAAATGGGCGGAGAGCTGCCATTCGCTGCAAATGCGAGGTGAACTGGGAACAAACTAGATGCAGACATGCAATAGCGCCATCTGCATGTGTCCCGACATAACGGCCCCACTGGACAGCACTGGAATTGGCAAGGCACACGTATGTGGTGTGCGGTATTGCACCAATCTCCCCACATCTGGTATATTTGTTCGAGTATATCCCTTCATTCGGTTATTTAGGCAAATCTTCGGCTTTGCGCACCGCAAGTTGGCACAACCCAAGAGGCGCATTTCTAGATTGTTGATTAGACCAAGACTCACCGACTACCACGACATACATGCGGCTCAAGCCGATCTCGACTTCGCCATCCCATTTCTTGACGAAGACATTCCGCTCCATCTTGATCCATTCATGCTTTGGAGATCTCCATCGCAGCAAGATCAGTCAATGCACACCGGTCTCGTAAACGCATTCAATCATCTGGGCCTCCTTGCTTCGCAAGGAAAAGAAGACGAAGCCATTACAACGCTTATCATTGCGTCAGAATGTGATGAGGTTGGCCTTGGCACGTCGCTTACCAGAAAAGGCAAAAGGATTGGATCGGAAAAGGCCAAAGAAATTGTCGCTCTGTTTGAGGCGATACCTCAATACCAACAGAACGGCTTCCGTCATTTTGAAGAAATTCAGTTCTATGTCGAAGGCATTTCGAAGGATAGAATCTCAGACATAAGCTGCAACTTCTTGAAGTCTTTCCTCATAGATTTCACTATTGATCAATGTGAGAAACTTGGCGTCCCTACGCAGCGATGTACCGTCGAGCATGTTTATGACTATCGCGCGAATAGGTTTGTTCGAGAAGACGGTGTTGCATTACCTGTGAATCCGGAGAATGGCGCACCGATCATTCTTGTTCCCAAAAGATGGATGCGTTTTGCACCGTGGATTAGCTACGATGACTACTATGAAAAACACTGCCCTCAAGACGAGATTTCGCACAAGCCAGAAGACCTGACGCGGGTAAAGGTCCTCAACTACAATCGCCGCAACTACGGGATGGTCGAAAAATACATCCAAGCGAAAGAGCGAAGTTTCGAGGATTGCGAGAATGACCCGCTCTTTTCCCAAATTCCGGTAACGTCGGCCAAGCGCGTCTTTGCCCAAATCAAAAAACTGCCAACAGGCAAGACAGGTGGAGCGGATACCAAATATGAAAATTTGATGGGGCGCTTGCTGCCTTCACTGCTTTACCCGAAGCTAGATTTTGCCCAAGAACAAGCGCGTACTGATGATGGCGTTTCCATACGCGACCTTATCTTTTACAACACGCGGTCCACCTCACTTCTGCAAGAGCTTATGGACGACTACGCTTCGCGCCAAATTACCTTTGAAATGAAGAATGTCGCGGAAATTGGTCGCACTCATTTCGATCAAATAAATCGCTATCTAACCGATGACCTAGGCAAGTTTGGCGTCTTTGTTACACGTCATCCACTAAAGCGGGCAGAGGTTACTCGGGCTGTGAACCTTTGGTCCAGCCAACGCAAAGCGGTCATTGTTCTAACAGATTCTGACTTGGAACAAATGGTCGAAGTGTTTGATAGCAAGCAACGAGACCCGATTGATATTCTGAACAAAAAGTACGTCGAGTTTCGGCGTGAATGCCCATAGGAGAGACCCGAATGGAAACTCAAGAAGATGTAGAGCAACTTGAAAAACTGACGGGTCAGTTGCAGGGTATGTATGCTGAAATCAGCGCTCTGGCTAAAAAGAGCCCTAACGATTCCGTCAATGCTTTTAAGCTCAAAATGATTAACAAGGTTATTGAACTGGGAAACGTTGTTCTTGGCGACAAATACAAACCTTTTGTCGACTTTGATAGCTTTGACGACGATGACGCACCGACGACCAGTGACATCACCATGGTATTGGCCCAGTACATGGAAGAAGCTGAAAGGTTCAGATCAGACAATGTGATGTTTAACGGAATGTCCCGCTGGTTCTACATCGTCAACGGCGGGATGAGCGAGATTCAGTCGGGTCCTCCGACCAAAATTGGGAAGAAGTGATGAATTTTGAGGACTATTATGGCATCGGGGATGTAACAACTTCCAACAGAACAGAAGAGTATGACGCTAGCACGGATGTGTTCAAATCATTGCTTCATGAGGTGAAAGAGCTTTCGAAGAAGAAGCCGGATGCCACCATGAGCAAGGCGAAGGTCAAGATCGTGAACCGTGTACTGGGCAACCTATTAACCGTTTTGGTAGGGCAGCCAGATGCAAAATACTTGGAAAGCCTTGATGACGATGACTTGCCTCAAGTAAGCGACGCAGTTCTCATCATGGTTCAATTTGAGTCATCGTTGGCGGCGTTTCGGAAACAATACTTCCGCAATGTACGAAGTCATGGCCATCAATGGGTGACCACCGATCTGGTTGATTTCCTCCGTGAAGAGTATGAAGGACTAATTGCCGAAGACGAAGATGACGACCTAGAAGAGTAAGTTCTTCCGTGACAGCGAGCGGTAGCAATGGTGGGTCGCACAGCAGCATGTATGATGGTCTCTGGAAGGCGGCTTTCCCCTTCATTTGTTTTGGCTTGGCTAGTCCTAAGCCATTTTCATCTGGCAACGGATTTCAAAATGAAGTCAAATCTTAATTTTATGGTGGTTTGGGGTTGGCCCATCCGATGCACTTGAGAGATGACATGCTGACACAACGTATTTTGGCTACTGTAAGGTTAATGTCCCCCTTGTTCCTTGGTATGACAGCTGGGATTGGACTGACAGTTTTTGCACTATTTGTCGCCGAGTACTTTCTGACTAGCCTGATTATCGCCGGTGCCGCTATCGTCTTGAGCGGCATACTAGTGTTCATGGTGTTCAAGACACTCGCTGCAAGGATGGCAGCCCAAAAACAGCCTACCGAGGGTGAAGCCCGAAGTCCATTTCTTCGCGCAGTTGTCGAGAGGCTTACCGAAGGCATCCCGGAAACACAGATTTCGAAGAAAGACCTTGAATTAAGGGCTGGCGACGTTCTCAAAAGTCTATCGGCCGCCTATGCTGGCGCGGTTGCTATTGGCATCAGTGTCGCGGCAATGGGGGCGGTCATTGCCCTTGTCTCCGCGGTTGCGGCGCTTCGGCAAGTTGAACGGATAGATACCCAAAACCAACTTATTGAAGCGCAGATATACGAATCTCAGGTGAATCGAATTTCCTCGATTTTCGCTGCTCAGATTCCAAGTCTGATGACGGAAATCGAGCGGGAGAGAAACGGCGCTAATGCTTGGGTGCCATCAAGAGAACTCCAGGCGCGCATTCAGAATATCATAGATACTTCGGAACCGTATCTGTCGGATTCAGAGGTAACTGAAATTCTAGCCACCTTGCATAAAGAAATCGATATCTTGCCGACCCGTGAAGACGGCCTAGAAACTCATCCGCAGTTACCTCCTAATCTGTCATTTAGCCCGGAGCGCGGGCAACTCTTAAGGATACTGATTGCAAGTGGACTTGATTTTTCCGAACTTGAAGTTGCACTTGATTTTAGCAGGGCCGACCTCAGAGCGGTGGATTTTACAAGTGGACAATCTCAGAATTTGGCACTCAACCTTGGCGCTACGATCCTTAGAGACGCAAACTTGATCGATGCCAATTTAACGAACATTGCGGCCTCTTCGGTCGACTTTTCCGGCTCCTTTCTGCCACAAAATGCAACAGTTGCTCCGGTCGATAGCGGGCGAGGCGACTCTAGCGGTTTGGATTCTCAGTTACTCAAGACGCAGACCATTTGGCCAATTGCTAAAGGTGCTATTGTAGTTTCTCGCAGCGAACTGGGAAGCCAGTACTTCGACTCCTTGTTTTCGGACCAACAAGACGATGGAAGTGCTAGGCTTGGTTGGCGACCCTTTATATTTTGGGGAGAAGTACTGCGAGTTGATTTCTCAAATGGAACGCTTCACTTGCTTGGCAATAGTTTCTTGGTTGATGAGCCAATCTGGGCAGCACAACAAATCTTGCTCTCCGGTCCCACTTCAGAATGCCCGACTGGACGAGAAGCCGACTACCTGACTTCACTCTATTCACATATACTCAGTGATCAGAGTTTTAAGGTCTGGCATGAAGTCTGGCGCGAGGTTGAAAAGGTCCTCAGCACCCAAACCTTAGATTGCATTATGGGCAACGCATCCTCTAGTCCAAACCCGCCTGAGGACCCGGAAGTGTCATTCGCAGTGCGGATGTTCGACTTTTGAGACATGAGTGTAAGTGACCGACACTAGCAGTGTTCCACGCACCGTATGGGTGCCCAGCTTCGAATGCTGCGCTTGCAGCGAATGGCCGAAAGCGGGATGCGCTTGCAGCATCTTGTTGCTCTACTGAACGGCAGCTAAGGTCCGTTTTCACACATGAATACCCTAGCAACAAATGCCTAAGCACCTCTACGCAAAAAGCTATGCCGTGAATGTATCACCATCCAGTCAGAATTCAGAGCGCAACCTGCGTCGCGCCCCGAACCAATTCACACTCGCAAAGCTCTCAGCCTACCCTACCCCTGCTGCGCCTTCAGCTCCAACCGACGGCGGTGCAGGATGGGTTCCGTGTAGCCTGATGGCTGGACCCGGCCCTCGAACACCAGATCACACGCCGCCTTGAAGGCGATGCCATCGCAGGCGGGGGCCATGGGGGTGTAGTCGGGATCGCCGGCGTTCTGGCCGTCGACCACGGCGGCCATGCGTTTCATGGTTTCCATCACCTTGTCCTTGCTGACCACACCGTGATGCAGCCAGTTGGCGAGGTGTTGGGAGGAAATGCGGCAGGTGGCGCGGTCTTCCATCAGGCCGACATTGTTGATGTCGGGAACCTTTGAACAGCCAACGCCCTGATTCACCCAGCGCACCACATAGCCCAGAATGCCCTGGGCATTGTTGTCGATTTCGGCCTTCACTTCTTCGGACGACCAGTTGGGCCGGTCGGCCAGCGGGATGGTCAGGATATCGTCCAGCTTGGCGCGTGGTCCGCCCTTGGCCAGCTTTTCCTGAACCTCCCGCACATCCACCTTGTGGTAGTGGGTGGCGTGCAGGGTGGCGGCTGTTGGTGATGGCACCCAGGCGCAATTGGCACCGGCTTTGGGATGGCCGATCTTCTGTTCCAGCATGTCATGCATCAGATCGGGCATGGCCCACATGCCCTTGCCGATCTGGGCCTTGCCGCGCAGGCCGCAGGCCAGACCAACATCGACATTCCAGTCTTCATAGGCAGAAATCCATGGCTGTGATTTCATATCCGCCTTGCGGATCATGGCACCTGCTTCCATGGAGGTGTGGATTTCATCGCCGGTGCGATCAAGGAAGCCGGTGTTGATGAACACAACCCGGTTCCTGGCGGCGCGAATACACTCTTTCAGATTGACCGTGGTGCGGCGCTCTTCATCCATGATGCCCATTTTGATGGTGTTGGCAGGCAGGCCGAGAAAGCCTTCCACAGCAGTGAAGATTTCATCGGCAAAGGCGACTTCTTCCGGGCCATGCATCTTGGGTTTGACGATATAGACAGAACCGACTTCCGAGTTTTTATTGGCATCGCGGTTGCGGTCATGAATGGCGATCAGCACCGTGATGGCCGCATCAAGCATGCCTTCAGGGGCTTCATTGCCATCCTTGTCAAGAATTGCAGGGTTGGTCATCAGGTGACCGACATTGCGCACCAGCATCAGCGAGCGGGCTTTTAGCGACACAGACCCGCCATCGGCAGCGTGGTAGGTGACATCCGGGTTGAGCTTGCGGGTGAAGGTCTTGCCGCCCTTGCTGACGTCTTCGGTCAGATCGCCCTTCATCAGGCCAAGCCAGTTGGTGTAGGCGACGACCTTGTCTTCCGCATCCACGGCGGCGATGGAATCTTCGCAATCCATGATGGTCGACATGGCGGATTCCAGACGCACATCGGAAATGCTGGCGCTGTCGGTGCTGCCAATCGGGCTCGACGCATCGACCACGATTTCCACATGCAGGCCGTTATTCTTCAGAACGACTGCCGATGGCGCACTGGCTTCGCCCTGAAAGCCGACCAGCTGGCCAGAATCTTTCAGACCGATCTCGCCAGCGCCGGTGGCCACTGCCAGTTTTCCATCCTTGATCGACAGGCCGGTCGCATCGGTCCAGTCGCCATTCAGCGGCACAGAATCGTTGAGGAAATTGCGCGCCCAGGCGATGACGCGCGCGCCGCGGGCCGGATCATAGGCTTTGGAGGTTGGTGTGTCGCCCAGCGCATCGGTGCCATACACCGCATCATAGAGCGAGCCCCAGCGCGCATTGGCGGCGTTCAGTGCGTAACGTGCATTCATCACCGGGACGACCAGTTGCGGCCCGGCAATATCAGAAATTTCCGGGTCGGTCTTGTCGGTTTCCACGGAAAAATCCGGGCCTTCCGGCACCAGATATCCGATCTCCTTGAGGAAGTCCTTGTACTCTTCCAGATCGATTGGCTGGCCTTTATGGGCCAGATGCCAGGTGTCGATTTCGCTCTGGATGTCGTCGCGCCTTGCCAGCAGCGCGGCGTTTTTGGGGCCGAGATCATGGACCAGTTTGCTCAGACCATCCCAGAAGGAAGCGCTGCTGACGCCGGTTCCCGGCAATGCCTGTTCTTCAATGAATTGGTAAAGTCGTTCGTCGATCTGCAGATCGTGATCCGTGACGCGGTGAGCCATAAGGTCTCTTCCCATTCTTGACGTGTTTTTTGCAATGTCTGTTTGGGAGCTTTTTAAAGTGCGAAATGCGCCCTGACCAGACCCTATCTGAAAGCTGTGGGTGGGGACAGGGAATGGCTCTACTTTCCCGGCACAGACATGTAATGTGGCGCCATCAAAAAGATTCGTGAGAGCCGATAATCGTGAAAGCATATCTTGATCTGATGCAGCGCGTTCTGGATACAGGACACAGCAAGGAAGATCGGACCGGAACCGGCACGAAATCCGTGTTCGGCCATCAGATGCGCTTTGACCTGTCGCAGGGCTTTCCGCTGGTGACCACCAAGAAGCTGCATCTGCGCTCGATCATTTATGAATTGCTGTGGTTCCTGAATGGCGACACGAATATTGCCTATCTCAACGAAAACCGGGTCTCGATCTGGGATGACTGGGCCGATGACAAGGGCAATCTGGGACCGGTTTACGGGCATCAGTGGCGCTCATGGCCCGATGGCAAGGGCGGCACGATTGATCAGATTTCGCAATTGATCGAGATGATCCGCAACAACCCGGACAGCCGCCGTCTGATTGTCAGCGCCTGGAACCCGGCAGATGTGCCCGATATGGCGCTGCCGCCGTGTCACTGCCTGTTCCAGTTCTATGTGGCGGACGGGCGTCTGTCCTGCCAGTTGTATCAGCGCTCTGCCGATATCTTTCTGGGCGTGCCGTTCAACATCGCGTCCTATGCCCTGCTGACGCATATGATTGCTCAGGTCTGCGATCTGCAGGTTGGGGATTTTGTGCACACGCTGGGCGATGCGCATCTCTATCTCAACCATCTGGAACAGACCAAATTGCAGTTGAGCCGGGACCCAAGGCCGCTGCCAAAGCTGACCCTGCTGAACGACCGGGAGTCGATCTTTGACTTCCAGTTCGAGGACTTTGAAATCACCAATTATGATCCGCACCCGCACATAAAGGCACCGATAGCGGTATGAGTTCTGATCGCCCGAACATCAGCCTTGTTGTGGCTGCTGCCGACAACAATGTGATTGGCCATCGCGGCACAATGCCCTGGCACGTATCGGGGGATCTGAAGAATTTCAAAGCCATCACAACCGGAAAACCGATTGTCATGGGCCGCAAGACATTCGAGTCGATTGGTCGCCCACTGCCCGGCCGCCAGAATATCGTGGTGACCCGCAATGCCGATTGGACCGCCGAAGGTGTTGACGTTGCAGCCACGCTGGATGCGGCCATCGCGCTGGCCGGTAATTTGGCCGAAATCATGATTATCGGTGGTGGCGAAATCTATGCGCAGGCGCTGCCGCTGGCCTCGCGGGTCTATCTCACGCGCATTCATGCCACTCCCGAGGGGGATACATCATTCCCGGCGCTGGCTGATCAGGACTGGGTGCAAACCGACGCACAAGAATTGCCGCAAGGCCCAAAAGATACAGCAATGGCTACGTTTCTGGTGTTTGACCGGAAAGCGTAGCCAGTGCGTCTTTTACGATCTTTGGAGGATCAGTTGGTCGAGATTCAATTCGTCAGGACGTTTGGCCAGTTGCCATCGGCTTGTGAGATGTGGCTCGGAATATCCTTCTCCCAGCGGCGTTGAACGCCCCGGTTGAAATTCAGATATAGACGGTCATCGACGATTTTCCAGACATCTGGTTCACCTTTTGCAGTGTAGCCCTGTGACACGGCATAAGCGCAATAGCCGCCATATTGCGGGGCGTATTTGGTGGGGTTGGCCTCAAACAACGCCTTGTTGTCAGCACTGGAAAAACGCCACTCAGCGCCCTCATGCATGAGGCTGTGGTCTGCGCTACCTTTCACCGGCTTGCCCTTGGTGAAATAGGCAACCGGATCATACCCGGCAACGGCTACGCCTTCCACCAGGCCGGTGAAGACTTCCGGTTTGGCGGCAAGGGCGCTGCCGGAAAACAGGCCCAGCGATGGGATAACGGCAGCCGATGTGGTGAGGGTCAAGAATTGGCGGCGATTGAATGAAGGCATGTCGATTCCCAATCGGCTGATTGAACACGGATTTGCTGCTCAGTAGAGGAAACCCCCGGTTCACATGCAATGCACATTTGCGCGAGCAGCGCGTCACCGCATTGTGAAGGGATGAGACGGTGATGTGTCGGAGCCTTTTTTCAACCAAACGAAGACAGGCCTTTAAAGAGTGCGGTTTAGTTGTTATATCACTTGTGTCAGCGCGAGTTGACTATGGCGATAAATGGCCTCTGTAATAAGCTACTCGGACCCGGGGGCGGTACCCGGCGCCTCCACCAAAGCGCATTCGACACCGTTCAAATGCGCTTCGGCGGGGGCGAAACAGCTTCGACGAGGGTGTAAAAATTGTGTTTTCGCTCGGTATGGTTCCACCGATATCGGACCATTATAGTAGTTGCAAATGACAACTATGCGGAGGTTCGTCTGGCTGCGTAATGCGGTTCGACAACTTCAATTGAAGCCCAGTTCATTCGCATGAACTGGCGGGGTTCGGAGGCACCTGGCAACAGAAGCCTTCACTTTTTTTATGGAAAACTTGGGGTGCGCTCCAAGAACGGTCGTGCCGAGACTGCGATATCTCCATTAGGCTCTTGCCCTACACCGCAGTGACGCTTTATCACCATGTCAAATGGGCGAATACCGGAGCTGCGATTCCTATGGCTAAAGACATGATCCGTTACGATGTGCTGGCGCAGGAAGCGTTGCGCGGAATGCTGCGAAAGCTTCTGGTGGAGGTGTCCCAGACCGGACTGCCCGGAGAGCACCATTTCTTCATCACCTTCAGCACCACCGCAGCCGGGGTGCGGATTTCCAACCGTTTGAAGGCACAATATCCTGAAGAAATGACAATTGTGCTGCAGCACCAGTTCTGGGATCTCATCATTGGTGAGCAGTCGTTTGAAATCGGCCTGTCCTTCAACGCCATTCCCGAACGTCTCCATGTGCCGTTTGCAGCCATCAAGGCGTTTTACGATCCGTCGGTCCAGTTCGGGCTTCAGTTTGACCCTGAAATGGCAAAACTGGCGGATGATGATGCCGAGACCAATGATGATGTGGCAGAAGACGGTGCCGACATTCTGCCTGTGTCATCCGGCCCCGCTGACGTCGAAGAATTGCACGCCACGCGTCCCATGCTGCCAAGCGAACGGGAAAAGCAACGCGAGGAAGCTGCCCGCCTTGCCAAGGAAGCTGCCAAACGCGAAACCGAAGAAGCCGCCAAGGCTACGGCAGAAGCTGACAATGATGTGGATGCAGACGGTGACAGCCCGGACATCCCCGAAGTCACGGGTAATGATGTGACGGATGACGATGCCAAGAGCGCCGATGTGGTGTCACTGGATGCCTTCCGCAAAAAGAACTGATTTTCATTGAAGACATGACTGGATTGGACACGCCATGAGCGCAACACGCACGGAATCTGATACGTTTGGACCGATTGAAGTTCAAAGCGACCGGTATTGGGGAGCGCAGGCGCAACGGTCTCTGGGCAATTTCAAGATCGGCTGGGAAAAACAACCAGAACCGATTGTGCGGGCGCTCGGAATTGTCAAACAGGCAGCCGCACGGGCCAATATGGGCTTGGGCCGTCTTGATGCGAAACTTGGCGACGCCATTGTGAAAGCTTCGCAGGAAGTGATTGACGGCAAGCTGAACGATCATTTTCCGCTTGTGGTCTGGCAGACCGGGTCTGGCACCCAGTCCAACATGAATGCCAATGAGGTGATCTCCAACCGCGCCATTGAAATGCTGGGCGGCGAGATGGGCTCCAAAAAGCCGGTGCATCCCAATGATCACTGCAACATGTCCCAATCGTCCAACGACACATTTCCGACAGCCATGCATGTGGCCTGCGCCGAGGAGATTGAACATCGGTTGCTCCCTGCCCTGCAGCAATTGCGCAATGCGCTGAATGACAAGGCACAGGCCTGGACCAAAATCATCAAGATCGGCCGCACCCATACACAGGATGCAACACCGCTGACACTGGGTCAGGAATTTTCCGCCTATGTGCAGCAGCTCGATAATGGCATTGAGCGCATCAACAGTTCGATGCCGAAGCTGATGGAACTGGCGCAAGGTGGCACAGCCGTGGGAACCGGCCTGAACGCCCCGATCGGCTTTGCCGAACAGGTTGCCGACGAGATTGCCAGCATCACCGGCATGAAATTCACCACAGCGCCAAACAAGTTCGAAGCCCTGGCCGCCCATGATGCCATGGTATTTTCCCACGGTGCGATCAACACGGTGGCTGCCTCACTGTTCAAGATGGCCAATGACATCCGCTTTCTGGGGTCCGGTCCACGTGCAGGCCTTGGCGAATTGTCCCTGCCGGAAAATGAGCCCGGCTCATCGATCATGCCGGGCAAGGTCAACCCGACGCAATGTGAAGCGCTGACACAGGTCTGCGTGCAGATTTTCGGCAACAATGCGACGCTGACATTTGCCGGCAGTCAGGGACATTTTGAACTGAATGTCTTCAATCCGGTGATGGCCTACAACTTCCTGCAATCCGTGCGCCTGATGTCCGATGCAGCGGTCTCCTTCGCCGATAATTGTGTTGTCGGTCTGGAGCCAAGACTGGACAATATCCAAAGCGGTCTTGAACGCTCGCTGATGCTGGTCACCGCTCTGGCACCCAAAATCGGCTATGACAATGCTGCGAAGATTGCCAAGACCGCTCACAAGAATAACACCACGCTAAAAGAAGAAGCTTTGGCGACCGGACTTGTGACGGAAGCTGAATATGACGAGATTGTCGTGCCTTCGAAAATGATCTCGCCAGGCTGATCTGTCTTGAAAAAGCACTCGATTTCCATTGAGGGCCACCGCACCAGCATCTCGCTGGAAGATGCCTTCTGGAATGGCCTGCAACACATTGCGCGAGAACGCGAGGTCTCGCTGCAATCCCTGATTCGGGAAATTGATGAAGCACGTGTGGCCGGACTGACCGATTTGCCATCTGAAAACCTGTCCAGTGCAATCAGAGTGATGGTGTTGCGCTATTATCAGCAGCAGGGCCAGAGCCTGTAGCTCTATCTATTGCACCGGGACTTGCAGGGCATCGCGCACCTGCTCTTCCAGAGTGATTTGCGGCGCAGGTGGAGGAGGGTTTGCCGCTTCGCGTTTGAGGCGACGTTCTCGCTGCATGCGCAATTGACGCCCAAACCATTCCTTTTCCAGAATGTCTTCTTCCTGATTTTCAATGCGCGCCACTTCGCGCTCGAATTCCCGCACTGTCAGAAAGCCGGTCAGGGCTGATACATCAATCTCACGTTCGGGGCTTTCCAGAGTGCCGCCAAAACTGATGTCGATCTGAGGTTCAGCCCCGACAACTGCTTCCGCGCCCGGGTCCATGCGCAGGGTCCAGTCGCTTTCAATCAGCAAATTGACAAGATCAATTGTGCCACCGCCCAGCGCCGAGGCCTGGCCGGCATCCACCGAAACCGAACTGGCGCGCACTGACCCCGATACGATTGAGAACACGCCTTCGGCAGAATTGAAGGGCAGCACACCATCATCAATATGTTTGAGAAACTCAGCACTGATTTTCTCTGCTTCAAGTTCAAGACCTGCATCCACGGCGCGCATGGTTCTGCGGAACGCCAATGGGTTGATGTTGCGGAACTCACCATTTTCTACCAGCAGCGTGCCACCGCCTGTCAGGCTGGTGACCAGTTCCTTCATCGAATCCCCATTGCCCTCGAAATCAGCTGTGAAATTCAATCCACCCAAGGCTGCCGCTCGGCCCTCGGGACGCCAGACCAGTTCTTCCAGAGCGGCTTCCTGAAGGCTCATCTGACCATCCATCACCACCGACCCCAGCGTGTTGCGAATGTTTACAAGGACGGAAAGGAGCCCGCCTGCAAAGCCGGCATCAGTGACCTCGACTCCAAGACTTCCCGTGCGTGCAGTCAGCGTTACGCCTGCATTGTCGGCGATCAGGCTATCGGACAATTGAAGCTCGGTGGCGCTCAAGCCGACGGCCAGTTCCAGATCACGCAAGGCTGTTACCGTGAACGGGTTTTCGGACCAGATGGTTTCATCAATGACAATCGCAAACGGGTCTTCTCCAAGTCCCAGAGACAGGAGCCATGGCAGGCTCAGCCGGTCGGTTGAAAAGTCACCGACCAGGCTGGGCGTATCGTCCGACAGATCCAGTGTTCCACTGCCACTGATTTCCTGTCCGTCAATTTTGGCACTGGAAATTTCCGCATCCATACGTGCGCCATCCAGACTGATCTGACCGGCCAGTTCCAACGGCAGGTCCCTGGCCAGCCCCAATTCACTCTGCAAGGCCCCGGCAAAGGTAATGCCAGCCATCTGCAAAAACGGGTTGATGGCCTTGGTGTTAAGGGTCAATGATCCATCAAAGCCAAGCGCTGCACCCTGGCCGGGCCGGATAAAGCCCTCGGCATTGATGCGGGTGCCAGAGAGATCAGCCACCAGGCTGGAAAATATCCCCGCATCCAGCGAGCCCTGACCGGACATGCTGAGGGCCCCGAAAATCGGTTGCAGAGTAGGTTCGGCCGGAATTGCGAACTGACGCAGCAACCGGGCAGAATCTTCACTGTCCGCCGCCAGGGTGAAGGTGACTTCACCACTTTCCATGACGTCCGGACGACCATTGAACTCGCCTTTGAAGGACAAGGGAGACCCACCGGCCGTTCCACCCAACTGGAGATTGGCCAGAATACCGTCAGGCTGTTTTTCGGAGGTAAACCGGATATCCAGATCAGCCGGAGCCAAAGCAGGCGCTGCGATGGTGATGGCATCGAAGATGGCCAGATCTTCCAGATACGGTGTCATCAGTGTCAGCAGACCCGATAAATCAGGCGCTTCAAGTTCGGCTGTCATGGTGCCGATGGGATTGCTGAAGATACTTTCCAGCCGTCCGATGGCGGTAATGTTGGCGCCCGCAACAGCATCAATCTGGAAACGCTTCAATTCAAGCACTTCATCAGCCAGCGACGCTTCGACAATGACATCACGCGCATTCACGCCTTCGCTGACCAAATGGTTGGCGTGCAGGTTCAAGGACACATTGTCGGTCACGGCCGCCGCTGCCACCGCATCGCGACCTGACAGGAGGCGGGTCAGATCATTGATGGCGTCCAGATCCAACCGTTCTGCGTTGATGGTCAGCTCCAGCTGGCTGCGTGCGCCCAGGGGCGTTCTCAGGTTCAGATCACCGGACAATATGTCACTGCCAAGTCTGCCGGTGATTTCCTCCAGCACCAAATGCTCGCGGCCAAATTCGGCGCGTGCCTCAAACTGCACTGCAGGCGGCGGCGTGCCGGGCACCGGCTGGTCTGGCCGTGCCCACACAGCAAAGCGCCCTGGTTCCAAGGACGCGATCCGCATCAGCCCATCAAATTGCGGGGTTTGGGATACTTCATTGCGCGCAACCCTGCCCGAGGCAATAAACGCGGTTCGACCTGGAAACCGGGCTTCAAACTTGTCAATCTGCCAGCCGCCTCGATCATTGGTGGCGTCAAAGGCAAGCTGTTCGATGATGCTGCCGCCCAGCACAATGGAGCCGACATCCAACCGCAGGCGTCCGGCCACACCCAATTCCGTCGGGGTTGCCAGTGCCAATTGGCCCAACAGGCTGGAAACCTGAGACGGCCGCGCCGGCTCGGTTGGGCCGCGTCCGATCGAGCGGTCCAGATCGATCTGATCGGTGCGCAGACTCATATCAAAGCTCGGTGTGTCGCCAAACAATATGCGCCCTGTCCCCTCCAGGGTAGAGGCCAGGCTTGGCGGACCCAGAGCGATGATGAATTCAGGCAGTTCCAGATCCGCTGATGTCAGCGAATAGCGCCCTTGTGAGCGGATTGGCGGTTCCTGTCTTGGAGCGTCATCCTCTTCTTCTGCGCCGTAGGCGCTGAACGTATAGGTGCCCTCATAGACCGGTCCACCTTCCGCGTTCGACAATTTGCCATCGAGCGCCAGAGACACAGGCGCTTCAAGGGGGCTGACCTGCATGGTGACGCGCAGATTGCCCAGATCATCCGTCCGACCCGTGGCAATGCGGAATGTATTGGGCTGCCCTTCATAAGTGAAACCGCCCTCGGCACGGAACGGCCCCAGCAGAGAACGGGCATTGCCCTCGAAGTTCACATCATCCAACTGCCACAGATTATCGCGCCGACCATCAATCAGCAGCAGGGTTCCATTCGAGATCTGCACCCGGTTGAAGATCACCTTGTCCGGATCAACCGGCGTCCGGTTGTCGGTGGTCAGGAGCCAGTCCAGACGGCCTGCGTCATCAATAGCGGCTGATACGACCGGCCGTTCGACCACGAGATCGGTCACCTGAATTTCACCGCGCAGCAGCGGCATCAATTCCATGCGCACACGAATTTCATCTATCCGCGCAAGCGCCTCGCCTTCAGATTCGCCCACCCGCACGTCCGAAAATGTGATGGCTGGCATCGGCAGAAATCTGGCATCAGCCGCGCCCGCGACTCGCACCGGATGGCCAATTGCCTTAGAGGCCTCGTCTTCAAAAACCTGCCGATAGGCGGTCCAGTCGATAAAAAACGGCCCAATCAATCCGCCCACAAGGATCAGAATGATGAATGTTCCAACGAAGATGTATATTTTATTCAGAACAGCGCTCCAGAAGTGCCAACGGATGACTTTTGCACCCTAAGACGCCTCAAATCGAATTCAACCGATTTCTTGCCTTATCCGCATACAAATCGGACAGATTCGCTCTGAAATTCCACGGTGCTGTGTCTATTGACGTGGCAACGCAATTTTTCCCGGGTTCATGATGTTCTGAGGGTCGATTGCGGTCTTGATCAGGCGGATCACATCGACGCCGTGCCCGATTTCAGCTTCAAGATAAGGCATTTTGCCCTGTCCGATGCCATGCTCACCCGTGCAGGTGCCATCCATGGCGATTGCACGCTTGTTGAGTTTTGAAATAAAGCTACCGGCCCGGGCCACCTCATCGGCATCATCCATATCCACCAACACCAGCACATGGAAATTTCCATCACCCACATGCCCGACCATCGGCGCCACAAACTTCATCTCTTCAATGTCTTTGGCGGTTTCCAGCACACACTCCGCCAAACGGGAGATCGGCACACAGACATCGGTTGAAATGCCCTCGCAACCCGGCCTCAGTCCAAGAGATGCCCAATAGGCATCATGACGCGCCTGCCATAGTTTGGTGCGTTCTTCTGCCTGCGCGGTCCAGACAAACTCTCCGCCATTGCACTCATCTGCAATTTCGCCAAACATCTCAGCTTGTTCTGCCACGCTGGCGTCACTGCCATGAAACTCGACAAACAAGGTGGGCTGTTCGCTCAGACTCAGATTGGAGTAGGCATTGCAGGCCTTCACCTGAAGCGCGTCGAGCAATTCGATCCTAGCCACGGGAATGCCATATTGAATGGTCTGAATGACAGCGTTGCAGGCGTCCTCAACGGTAGGAAACGGACAAACACCACCGGAAATCGCCTGCGGAATTCCGTGCAATTTCAATGTCAATTCGGTGATTATACCCAATGTCCCTTCCGAGCCGATCAGCAACCGGGCCAGATCATAACCAGCGGCGCTTTTGCGTGCCCTGTTGCCGGTTTTCAGAATGCTGCCATCCGGCAGGACGGCGGTCAGATTAATGACATTGTCACGCATGGTGCCATAGCGCACCGCGTTCGTTCCCGATGCCCTTGTCGATGCCATGCCGCCCAGACTGGCGTCGGCGCCCGGATCGATGGGGAAAAACAACCCTGTGGCACGCAGGTGATCGTTCAACTGCTTCCGGGTCACGCCCGGCTCGATAATGCAATCAAGGTCTTCGGAGTTCACCGCCAGAACGCGGTTCATTCTCGACAGATCAACCGACACACCACCTTCCGGTGCGTTGACATGCCCCTCCAGAGACGTACCGGTGCCGAATGGTATGATGGGAATGTTATGTTCCGCGCAGATGCGCACAACATCCGACACTTCTTCAGTGGTCTCGACAAAAACCACCCCTTCCGGCGGCTGGTTCTTTAACCATGATGTGGTGTGGCCATGTTGCTCGCGCACAGCTTGGGCCGTTGAAAAGCGCTCGCCGAAACGCTGCTTCAGGATTGCGCTCACGGTGCCAAAATCTCCACGATCATTACTCGACGCAACAAGGTCAGCCGACATTCTCATTCCCCATGATTTTGTTCTACACTGTCTGGGTAGCAAAGCGCGGTTCGCAGTCCAAGCTATTCTTGAAGGATCGGGCTCATTGTCCCTTGACGCAGTCCAATTTCTCGTGGTTTCTGAATGTTCTAGGAGAGCGCGTTGACACTGATGTCTGCCTTGATGGCCAGAATCAACTTGGTCTGCGCAGAACACACATGTCCTTGAGCCTTTCGGATATGAAAGTCATTATGGTTTTTTTACCTGCATGTTCCACCAGCCTGGCATTCCGGAAATGAAGTCATGAGCGCTCACATAAAGCGTCTCCATAGAATTGCTTATGGCTGGATAGAACCCAACTGGCGGGTGTTTGCCAGCACCAGACAGCCGGAACTCTGGCTCCTTGCAGTTGTGATAGGTCTGGGCGTTGCTGCAGTCGCGATTCTGTTCCGTCTGGCCATTGGAGCCGTACAATGGGTCTGGCTGGGCGACATGTCGGAACAGGTCGCAACCGCCGCTGCCTCCATGCCTTGGTGGGTGATACTGGCGGCTCCCACAATCGGCGGACTGGTGGTCGGGCTTGGACTGCAATATTTTCATCCCGGACGCCGCACCGGCGCTGTTGCTGATGTGATCGAGGCACGGGTATCAGGCACGGAAAGTCTGGGGCTGATGTCTGGCATCCGCAGCGCGATCCTCACGGCAATTTCCCTTGGGTCTGGAGCCAGCGCCGGACGTGAAGGCCCGATTGTTCATCTTGGGGCGACCCTTGCAACAGCGGTGACGCGCGGTATGGGACTGCCGGAAACCAGTCGCCGAACCCTGCTGGCGTGCGGTGTTGCCAGCGCTGTCTCTGCCAGCTTCAATGCACCGATTGCCGGCGTGCTGTTCGCGCTGGAAGTGATCCTTGGTCATTATGCTACCACTGCCTTTGTACCGATTGTAATAGCCTCGGTCTGCGGCACGATCCTGTCACGGATCTGGATTGGTGATGTGGCTGCGTTTGAAATTCCGATTTATCAAATTACGTCCTATCTGGAATTCCCGGCTTTTTTCATATTGGGCATCGTCAGCGCACTGGTTGCCGTGATCTTCCAATTTTCCCTGATCGGCACGGATTTCATAGCGCGTCGCCTGACATTTCCGTTTTTCCTGCGTCCGGTCATTGGCGGGTTTCTGGTTGGGCTGATAGCGCTGTGGTTTCCGCAGGTTCTGGGCGTCGGCTATGAAGCAACGGATCAGGCGCTGAAGCAGCAATTGCCCCTGACCTTGATGCTGGCGCTGATTGTCGCCAAGACTGCAGCCACGTCGATCACGCTGGCCTCGCGCTTTGGCGGCGGAATATTCTCCCCTGCCCTTTATGTTGGGGCCATGACCGGTGGAGCCTTTGGCATTATTGCTGCCAGTGCCTTTCCGGAAATGGCGTCCAGCCAGGGTCTTTACGCCATTTTGGGCATGGGTGCCGTTTCAGCTGCGGTGCTGGGTGCCCCGATCTCGACCACCATGATTGTGTTCGAATTAACCGGCGGCTACGGCCTGACGATTGCCCTTCTGTTGACCGTGTCCGTGGCCGTTGGCCTCAACATGGCGATACACGGGCGCTCCTATTTCCACTGGCAACTGGAAATGCGCGGTCTGTTTGTGAATGTGGGACCCCATAAATATCTGGTGCAAAAGGTCCGGGTGGCCGAATTTCTGCAACCCGCCAACCCGGAGGACGATGCCGAATTCCTCAAAGACGGGTTCCAGTTTGGAGAGGATGTGCGGGTGATGACGCAAACCGATACGTTGGAAACCGCCCTGCGCGCCTTTGACGAGACTGGTCTTGCGCGTATTCCGGTGGTTTCCAGCGGGGCAAACAAGAGCTTTGTCGGGTGGGCCATTCAGGTCAAGGCGCTGGCCTATTTCAATGATGCCCTGATCGATGCAAACGTAGAAGAACATCGATAGAACAGATTTAATTGGGTTCGGGCTTTAGCTGTCCTATCTTCACTGGATAACAACACAGCGAATCACCTCACTCATCATGGCATCAAGTCACAATTCATCTGTTACGCCGCACACACCCAAAGCGGGTGGTCTGGCCGCCCGCGCCAGCAAACAGGCTGCAGCATCGCGTCCGGTCGAACCTTATCTGGACGGCATGAATGCGGAGCAACGTGATGCTGTGGAAAGTATTGAAGGCCCGCTTCTGGTGCTTGCAGGGGCGGGAACCGGCAAGACACGCGTTTTGACGACGCGGATTGCTCACATTCTGGCAACGGGAAGCGCACAGCCCGGCCAGATATTGTCCGTGACGTTTACCAACAAAGCGGCGCGGGAAATGAAAGAGCGGATCGGGCGGTTGATCGGCGGCGCGGTTGAAGGCATGCCTTGGCTCGGCACATTTCATTCCATCGGCGTCAAGCTGCTGCGCAGACATGCCGAACTGGTGGGGCTGAAGTCAAATTTCACGATTCTGGATACCGATGATCAAATCCGCCTGATGAAACAAATCATCAAGGCCGCAAATATTGACGAAAAACGCTGGCCTGCACGCCAGTTGGCGAACATCATTGATAGCTGGAAGAATCGCGGCTGGAGCGCTGAACAGGTCCCCAAAGGGGATGTCGGCAGCTTTGCTGATGGCAAGGGCGGTGAGCTGTACCTGGCCTATCAGACCCGCCTGAAGGCCCTGAATGCCGTGGATTTTGGCGATCTTCTGCTGGAATGTCTCAACCTGTTCCGCAAGCATCCTGATGTTCTGAAAGATTATCACAGCCGCTTCAAATACATTCTGGTGGACGAGTATCAGGATACCAATGTGGCGCAATATATGTGGCTTCGCCTGCTGGCGCAGGGCAACAGAAACATTTGCTGCGTCGGCGATGATGACCAGTCCATCTATGGCTGGCGCGGCGCTGAGGTGGATAATATCCTGCGTTTCGAAAAGGACTTTCCCGGTGCCAAGGTTATTCGACTGGAACGCAATTACCGATCGACCGGGCATATTCTGGGTGCGGCTGCCGGGCTGATTGAAAACAATGAAGACCGGCTTGGCAAAACCCTGTTCACCGATACGGGTGACATGGGACAACCGGTTGTTGTGTCGAATGTCTGGGACTCGGACGAAGAGGCCCGGGCTATTGGTGAAGACATCGAGCAATTGCAACGTGACGGCCATGCGCTGAATGATATGGCCATTCTGGTGCGGGCATCGTTCCAGATGCGGTCCTTTGAAGACCGGTTTGTGACACTGGGACTGAATTATCGTGTCATCGGTGGTCCGCGGTTTTATGAACGTATGGAAGTGCGCGATGCCTTGGCCTATTTCCGCGCCATGGTGCAACCCGCTGATGATCTGGCATTCGAGCGGATCGTCAATACACCACGGCGTGGCCTCGGTGATGCGACGCTGAATATGCTGCATGCCTTTGCGCGCGCCCGATCGATGCCACTGATCCAGGCGGCACATGAATTGTGCCAGACGGAGGAGTTGAAGCCGAAACCGCGCAAGGCCCTGTCCAATCTTGTCAGCAGTCTGTCACGCTGGCGCGAACAGGCCGAGCATCTGCCTCATACGGAAATTGCCGAAATCATTCTCGATGAGAGCGGCTATACCGAAATGTGGCAAAATGATCGCTCTGCTGACGCACCGGGACGCCTGGAAAACCTGAAAGAACTGATCCGGTCGATGGAAGAGTTCGATAGTATGGGTGGCTTTTTGGAACATATTTCTCTGGTCATGGATGTTGATACCAAGGAAGGTTATGATGCCGTCAGCATCATGACGCTGCATTCCGCCAAAGGCTTGGAGTTCGAAACAGTCTATCTGCCCGGTTGGGAAGAAGGCCTGTTTCCGCATCAGCGCGCACTGGATGAATCGGGCCGCAGCGGGCTTGAGGAAGAACGGCGGCTGGCCTATGTGGGCCTGACTCGCGCCAAGAAGGCTGCAAAAATCTGGTTTGTCTCGAACCGGCGCATTCACGGCACCTGGCAGGCTTCCATTCCATCCCGGTTTCTTGATGAATTGCCTGAAACACACGCCGAAATCAATGAAACCGGCACCAGCTATGGTGGGTATGGATCATCCGGGGGCGGCGCCTATGGTGCCAGCAGATTTGACACGCAGGATACGTTCCGGAACAGCTATTCAACACCTGGCTGGCAGCGTGCGCAGCAGAATCGCAAGAGCGAAGGTGTGAAACGCAATAGCGGTGGTCCGCGAACCATCGAAGGGGAATTGGTGGCCAAAAGTGGCTCTGCTGCGTCATCAACCTTTACACTTGGCGACCGGGTGTTTCACATGAAGTTCGGCTATGGTCTGGTGGCTCAGATCGACGGCAACAAACTGACTGTGGATTTTGACAAAGCCGGACGCAAGAAAGTCGTCGACAGTTTTCTGGAAACCCACTGATTATGATCCAATCCCTCATTACACTTCGTCTGGATACGCCAGAATCGGCAAGCCTCTATGCCTTGCTCGATGCCGCTTTTGAAGAAAATGGCTATGCCATGTCGCATTTTGAAGTCGAGCCTGACAATCCGGACTCGCAGGAATGGACCATCGATATCTATGTGCCCAAGGATGAGCTTGAAGAGGTCCTCAGCCAGGTAAAGGCTTACCTGCCCTCAGATATGCCGGGCCTGGAAATAACCCATGAAGATCTTGGCGAGGAAGATTGGGTTGCCATGAGCCTTGAGGGATTGCGGCCTGTTTCCGCCGGACGTTTCTTTGTTCATGGTGCCCATGACAAAGCGCTTATTCCAGCGGGCTCGGTAAGTGTGGAAATAGAAGCGGGACAGGCATTTGGCACGGGCCATCATGGCACGACTGCCGGCTGTCTTGAAGCGCTGGAAGATGTTTTGCGGCGGCGATCCTATCAAAGGATTTTTGATCTGGGCACGGGCACAGGCCTTTTGGCAATCGCCTTGGCCAAAGCCTGCCACCAACCTGTTCTGGCCAGCGACATTGATCCTGTTTCAGTGCAGGTTGCGCGTGAAAATGCGCAGTTGAACCAGGTTGCAAACTGGCTCCATGTGGTCGAAGCAAATGGCATGCATCACGCAGCCATCCGGGAGAATGCACCGTTTGACCTGATTGTGGCAAATATTCTGGCTGGACCGCTGATTGTCATGTCGGGAAAAATTGCAGGCCAACTGGCCGCTGGCGGATCGCTTATTCTCTCGGGAATTCTGGATGCGCAGGCCAATCGGGTGGTGGCGGCCTATGTTGCACATGGCCTGTCTGTCGAGCGACGCGCCTCTCGCGAAGGTTGGACAACACTCACCTTCAAAGCGGAACTCTAAAGATTTAGGAATTCCGCAGCCACAGAATCTGCATGATTGCGATAGCGTTCTCGAATTTCAGCTGCCCGACTGACCGATCTGGCATCAGGTTCGGCAACAATTGTTATCTCTGGCTGCCATAATTGAGCAACCTCCTCACATGGCTTTCCAACCAGCGCAGCCATTGCCTGAACTGCCGCACCGGCAGAAGCAGCATCCGGCGAAACAGTGGCCCATATTGGCCTACCGGTGAGGTCTGCGAGTACCTGCCGGAAGGCACGTGATTGTGATGCACCGCCAGTAACGATGAGCCGTCCGCCGGTGGTGTCAACGCCATGTTGTGACATGTGCCTCTCACCTTCGAGCAATCCGCAAAGTACACCCTCAACCACGGCGCGTGCGATTTGCCCTGGCTGGACATCGCTTCTCAATCCGACCAATTGTCCGGTTGCACCCGGAAGGTTCGGTGTGCGCTCGCCATCCAGGTAGGGCACAAGAGTAACGCCATTTGCACCAGCCTCCGCAGACAATGCAAGTTCGTCGAATTCGGCATGAGAACAGCGAAGAACACGCCGGAAAGCGTCTGCCACTTTCGCTGAATTCAACGTGGTGATCATCGGCATGAAAGCACCGGTTGCATCAGCATAGCCGTTGATCGTGCCCAAAGGGTCTTTGACCCCTTCAGAAGTAACGGCATAAAGCGTCCCGCTGGTTCCAAGCGAGATCACAAGATCGCCGTTCTGCACCCCCATACCAAGTGCAGCTGTCATATTGTCGCCAGAACCGGCCGCGACCAAACAGCCCTCCAAATCCGGTATCGCGCTACAATTTGAAACAACACCCCCAACTGCGTCGGACGCGACAATCTCGGGCAGTATGACTTCCCAGTCGAGCCCCGGGGCAGCAAGATCAGCCAGCTCAGGCTCCCACTTGTCTTCAAAGGGATTGAAATATCCAGTTCCAGTGGCAAGTCCACGCTCGGTAAAGGACTTGCCAGTCAGTCGGTAGGACAAGAAATTTGCGGGCAGCATGATGTGACGAATTCTGGCCATCAGCTCTGGTCGATGTCGCTGCATCCACGCAATCTTGCTGACTGTCATCGCTGGCGCGGGGACTGAACCCGTTCGTGCTGACCAAACCTCGGCGGAGAGCTTCTCTAACAGTTCTCGGGCCTCACGTCCGGACTCCGTATCGTTCCAGAGCTTCGCCTTGCAAAGTGGTTGCCCCTCCTCGTCCAGCATGACGAGTCCGTGCCCCTGGCTACCAACTGACAACGCCGCGATCCGGGGAATGAACTCGGAAACATCGGCAAGTGCGCTTTGAAGAGCAGACCACCACGCGTCAGGACATTGTTCGCTTTTTGGCGGAGTTGTTGGCGGGTGAGGCGCGCGCGCAGTCGCAATAACCGCTCCGTCTGAAACCTGCCGCAGAACGACAGTGCAGGATTGGGTCGAGGAATCAATGCCAGCAACAAGATCACGCGCCATCATTTTCCCCTTTTAAAGACCAACTTCAAAGCCGGCACGCTGAGCTGCTTGTGTCCATCAGGATCTTCACAGCAAGCTCTCACCGTTGCTTACTAACAATGGGTAGCGGTCAAATCTTATTGCGTCAAGTGAGTGGTAGAATGCTCATATGAGTGATCTTGCAATAGTTGCATCTGTGATGAGTGTATCGAGCCAACCACCCGTTAGTACTGCTTTGACGGCACGAACTTTTTCCTTCCCACCACCAACTCCAATGCGTTGAGGAATTGCCCTTAACTGCTCCGCACCAAGACACAGTCCAACTTCGTCCAGTGGACTGGGGACCACGTTTCCATCCGGATCGATTAATGTCGCGCATAGGTCAGCGCATACATTCTTCTTGAGCGCATCACGCCGCCAGTCATCGAGGAAGCCAGCGCTAAGGCCAGATTCCTGTGGGCTCCAGGACCCGATACCCACGATCAGGGCATCTATCGAATCGTATTTTGACATCGCACTGGATATACTCGGTTCCTGACGCAACTTTTCGGCCAATGACTGGTCCGCAACCCACATGGGGCCGAATAGCGGGAAAGCTTCACCTCCGCTTGCGCGCTGAAACCGGTTCACGATCTCGGTTGGGTTGCGTGACAGATCCAAGCCTGGTGGGATGCCGGCAGCCTGAACGACATCAACCTTCTTCAACTTTTGGACCGCGCGGCTGGCGGCCTCAATGACGCGTCCAAGCGCTACGCCAAACAATTGTCCGTCCTTCAACCTCTCTTCCAGAAACTCAGCCAGTAGCAAGCCCAGCGGCTCGACGAGAGATGCAGAGGGAAGATCAGGACCATCCAGCACAAGAACCTCACGCAACCCGAACTTCAGTCGCAGAGCCTCGGCGAGATCCGCATTCAGATCTCTTTGCTCCTGGATTTCAATCCGTACGATGCCTTCAGCATGTGCCATGTCAATCAGCCGAGCCACTTTGAAACGCGAAATTCCGAGTTCCTTGGCAATTTCAGACTTACTGCGGCCGTCCAGATAGAAATGGCGGGCGACCAGCGACGCTTGCAACTTTTGCAGTGGGCCTCGCACCATAAGATCGTCTCCTTGCTCGTCTGCGTAATTGGAAGAGGTAATAGGCACTGCGGTGAAGAAATGGGAGAATATTCTATTTTGAGCTACATCTTAACCATACTTACTACCAACTGTCAGAGTCCCTACACCAAACAAGTCAGGAAAAAAAGACATGGCCTAACAACCGCTCATATGAGCGCATGTATACTCTCTTGACGATTTTTGTTTTGCCCTTTACCCATTGTCCATGTGAAATGGTGAGGACTTGCTTTGAACGATTCCGAGTGGACAAAAACAGCTGAGCGCGTCATTCGCGCCGATGCTGCTGCGGTGTTGAGTGCGCTTGATGGTGTCGACGGCGCTTTTGTGAAAGCTGCGCGACGCATCGCCGGGTGCCGTGGCAAAATTCTTGTAACCGGCAGCGGCACCTCTGGTGCCATCGCGCAGCGTGCAGCGCATTTGTTATCGGTTGGAGGTACACCTGCCTTTTACCTTCCGCCATCAGATGGATTGCATGGCGGCTTGGGCGCTCTTCAGAATGACGATCTGGTTTTAGCGATTTCGAAAGGTGGCAGTTCATCCGAACTGAATGAGTTTTGCGAGCGAGCGAAACAGCTTTGTAGTGGCGTGATCGCGATCACAGCCTCTCCTGACTCAGCACTTGGTCAGTTGTCCGACCAAATCATTCTAATGACATCATCCGATGAAAGCGATCTGGGTAGCATCGTGGCTACCGGAAGCTCTCTGGCAGCTGCAGCTGTGACCGACGCGCTTGTTGAAGTGTGCCGAAGTGCGCGCGGCTACAGCTGGGATAAGGTCTTGTTCACCCACCCCTCCGGAGCGGTCGGACGTGACGCCGATCAGACATTAAAAAAACTCTCCGATATCCGGGAGGGGAACAATAGCGCGTAAGCGCTGTAGCAATTCGCCGATGTCCGCCGGCGGCAATCCTACTTTACTTAGCGGATATTGAACTGACTGATAGGGAAGGAACCTAAAATGGACAGACGGAATTTTATTCAATTGGCAGGTGCTACTGTCGCCATGGGAGTGGCTACCAAAGGAGCGTTTGCACAAGCGATCCCCGACCGCACGGTAAAAATCGGATTTGCAGCGCACAGTATTGATCTGCAAGCCCTGTTCGGCCAGCTGCGCGAAGGCTTCCGCGGAACGCTGGATGCGGCCGGTGTGAAATATGAGTATAGTGAAGCGGCTCCAAATGCGAGTTCGGACCATGCGGGCATGCTCGGCATTCTCGAAAACATGGCAACTCAGCAACTCGACTATGTGGTTGTCGGCCCAACTTCTTTAGAGCTTAATGAGCCGGGTCTTCGCCTGATCGCAGAGTCTGGCGCAAAACTTCTGATGACCGATTATGTTCGGCCGGATGAAGGCGTCAGCTATGATGATTCAGTTCTGAACTGGGTCGTCTATAGCCATACGGAAATGGGCTTCAAAGCGGGCGAATGGCTGGGCGACAAAATGCGCGCGATGGGCAAACGCAAACCAAGAGTGGTGATGCTCTGGGGGCCAGCAGCATCAGAGATTTCTGATCAACGCGGAAACGGTGCGATTGAGGGAATGAACAGCCACGCGGATCTCGATTTTGAAATCGTCTATGAAGCAAATGCCGATTTTGACCGCCGTCTGGCCTATGATGAAACCGAGCGGGCCTTGGCTGCTTATGACTTCGATGCGATGATGTGTCTGAACTCATATATGTCCGTCTCTGCGTCAAACGCACTGAAAGCCAATAACCGGGCTGGAGAAATCGTCGTTTGCGGCATGGGCGGAACCATTGATGAACTGCAGGGCATCGCACTGGGAGAAATTGGTGTTGCCCCCTTCAGGGATCCACGTTCGATGGGCAAGGCGTCAGCCGACGCATTGATCAAACATCTCACCGGACGGGATAGTGAAATCGAAAAAACCGTTTATGCCCAGATTCCGGTTCTGGACAACGCATATCGAATTCGGAAAACTGTTCCCAAAGAAATGTTCGACGTAGCGGCATTTCTGGATGATCACTTCAAATAAACTGGACTGCTCGACGCTTGGGAACAGGCGTCGAGCAATTCCATCCTGCCCCTCACCATTGCCTGAGCGGGGTAGTAAAGAATTGAAATCACACGCGTTAACGGAGCTTTGATGACTCAGCAAACCACGCTTCTGGAAGTGAACAATCTCAAGAAAAGCTTTGGCGGTGTCCAGGCGGTGAAAGGCGTGAGTTTTTCATTGTTTTCCGGAGAAGCTGTGGCGGTCGTCGGTGACAATGGTGCCGGTAAATCGACCGTGGTGAAAATGATTTCAGGGGCTTACACGCGCGACGGAGGCGACATCCACTGGGAAGGCGCAGCTGTCGATATCGCGCACCCGGATGACGCGCGTTCGATTGGAATCGAAACAATGTATCAGGATTTGGCGCTTGTTCCTGACCTTGATGCACCTGGAAATGTGTTCCTGGGTCAAGAACCCATGAAACGGATGTTCGGTTTTTTACCGATCATTGACCGAGAGAAGATGCAGCTTGACGCACGCAGACTTTTGGAGCGTGTTCGCATCAACCTGCCAAGCCTTGAGCGCCCCATAAGCGCCCTGTCCGGCGGGCAACGGCAGGCAACTGCCATCGCGCGGTTTCTTCTGTCTGAGCGTGCGCGCCTGATCATTATGGATGAGCCGACAGCGGCCCTGGGCGTTCAGGAACAGCGAAAAGTAATGGACCTCATCAGGACTTTGAAATCCCAGCAAATGACCATTCTGGTTGTCAGCCATAATCTGGAACATGTCTTTGAAGTTTGTGATCGCATTATCGTCTTCAGAGCAGGTGAAGTGGCCGGCATTGTGCGCACCAAGGATGTTGACAAACAGGCTGTCGTTAGCCTGATCATGGGAGGGAATACCTAATGTCAAACGCTACTGAAACGATCAATAGCTCTGGAAAACAGTCCCTTCTCATGGAGACTCTCGGTCGCATTAATCCATTGGTGTTCGTGCTCCTGGCGCTCTACGTCCTGATGCTGATCATGAGTGATCGGTTTTTATCGGTTTTCAATCAGATGAACATTCTGCGTCAAGCGTCTGTGTTTCTGATTCTGGCGGTTGGTCAGACTTTTGTCATTGCCAGTCGCGGGATCGATTTGTCTGTGGGGGCCACCGTTGGTGCGACCGGTTGTCTGGCAGCTGGTTTGATCTCTTTTGGTCTGCCAACGCCGCTCGCAGTCGCTGTGGGAATCACATTCGGAATGTTGATTGGCCTGATGAATGGTCTGGTGATCACCAAACTCAAAGTGAACCCACTGATTGCAACATTGGGAATGATGGTGGCGCTGCGTGGAGCGACCCACTACCTGATGAGCAGCAGTTCCTTCACGCGCCTGTCTGACACGATCCAGTTCCTCGGTCAGGGTGTTGTTCTTGGTGTCCCGATGCCAGCCATTGTTGCGGGAAGCACGGCGCTGGTTGGTTTCTGGCTCCTGTTTTTTACCCGCTTTGGCCGCTACACGACATCTATCGGGTCCAATGAAAACGCTGTTGGATTGGTTGGCATCACCGTGGACCGGATGAAAGTAAAAATTTATGTGCTTCAAGGCGCCTGTGCGGGCCTTGCGGCCTGTGTTCTCATTGGCAGATTGAACGGCGCCTCTCCCGATCTGGGCCTGAACTACGAACTGCATGTCATCGCTGCAGTGGTTCTGGGAGGGACTGCACTCTATGGCGGCGTCGGAACGATCCTGGGAACCGTTCTGGGCATATTGACCATAGCCGTTGTGGAAAACTCCATGGTGCTGATACGCGCTGATTTCCATCTTCAACGTGTTTTTATCGGTGCGCTTTTGATTGCCGCAGTCGCCTATCAGGGTTACCGGCGGCGTGAATCAGGGGGTAGTGAATGACCGTAAAAAGGGTATTTCAAACTTTGCGGACCCGTCTCGGAACGTTAAAACTGAAACACAGATAGTAAAAAGTGGAAACCTGCAGAAACAATCAATTGGCACATAACTAAAGACAAAAAAAATCACCGGGCGGTTTGAACCATCCGGTGATTTTTTAATTCAGTCTAAGAGATTGTCTTAGAACGGGTAAACAGACGAACCAGCTTTTTCGAGCGCTTTACGGTCATATCCGTTTTCAGCGAGTGTCTGGTCGTCAAGTGTCAGAAGGTAACCGTTCACGTAGCGGCTGACCTGGCGTTCCCGAGCGGAAACCATACGGTTCAATGCACGACGAAAAACCGAGTTCGAACCAGCAGCACGAGCCGGGACGTTAGTAAAAGAGGCAGTTGTAGCCATTATCTTTGTCCTTAGCTTGGAAATCTTGTTTAGAGCGGCGCACTTTGCGTTGTCGGCGTGGGAGGAGATCGCGTTCAACATCTGGGAGGAACTAAAGTGCGCCGCTCTTATGGTTTGATATTTAGTGAAAGTGGCAGATAAGAAAAGGGCCAATGCCGCATGTCAGCATTGCGTTTTTTGCATATGCGAACAAACCACCTTGCGTTGCAGCATAATCATCCGTTTTGACATTCCACGAATGGCACGTCATATGCGTAGCTGATCATCAGAACACGTTTTTGCATTTCTTGGAGATATTCATGTTTCAGTCCTTTGCTCAGCCGCCAATTGGAAAAAAACTGTTGGGAGACCGGTTTGCGCGCTTTGCAAAAGCTTTGAAAGACGATGATCTGGACGGCTACATCATTCCACATGCCGACGCGCATCAAAGTGAATATTTACCGCCTGATCAGGAACGACTGTCCTATCTGACCGGGTTCACCGGGTCTGCCGGATGGGCCATCGTGATGGGTGACCAGGGACACCTCTTTGTCGATGGACGCTACACCGAGCAGGCTGCGCAGCAGATTGATCCAGACAATTTCTCAACTGTTGATGTCATGGCCACCGCTCCAGCCAAATGGCTGAAAACCAATCTCAAGCCTGGCCAGCGCATCGGATATCATGCCTTCTACATGACAGTTTCACAGGTCCGAAAATTCGAACAGGCCTGCAACTCCGCCGGTGCTGAGCTGGTTTCCTGCCCCGTCGATCCGGTGGATCAGATATGGCAGGAGGATGGGCGCCCGCTCCCTGCCAAAGGACGCATTGTTCTGCAGGATGATGCGTTTGCAGGTGAAAGCGCTGCTGATAAATTGCTGCGTCTGTCGCAACGGCTCAAGGAAGAAAACGTTGATTCAGCGCTGCTTACCCTGACAGATTCGATTGCCTGGACGTTCAATATTCGCGGCAATGACGTGGCACATAATCCGGTGGCTCTGGCGTTTGCGCTTCTCAAAAAACACGGCAAGCCGCTTCTCTGGGTTGATGGGGAAAAACTGTCAAACTCGGTTCGTGATTCTCTGTCCAACATCGTTGATATTGAAGAAATTTCAAACTTCGAAGCATCCCTGACGCGCATTGCGAGTGCCGGTCCCACCATCCTGATTGATGCCGATAGCTGCGCTGACGCTGTGCGCATTGCCCTTGAAACGGGCGGTGCAACACTCATTGAACGTCAGGATCCTGTTATCGGGATGAAGGCGACCAAGAATTCGGTTGAACTGGAAGGCATGCGCCGGGCGCATTTGCGCGACGGTGCTGCGATGGTGAAGTTCCTGTGTTGGCTGGATAGCCAAGCTGCCGGTAGCCTGACAGAAATCGATGCGGCCCGGCAGCTTGAGGACATCAGGCGCGAAACGGCTTTGGCCGATAACTCGCAATTGCAGGAAATCTCGTTTGATACGATTTCAGCTGCGGGCGAAAATGCCGCGCTGCCGCATTATCGGGTGATGGAACACCACAATGCAGTCATTGCCGACAAATCCCTCTATCTGGTTGACTCAGGCGGCCAATATCAGGACGGCACCACCGATATCACACGTACCATCGCCATCGGCTCTGTCGATGCCGAGCGCAAACAGCGTTTTACACAGGTTCTGCGTGGTCATATTGCCATCGCCACCGCACGTTTTCCCTCCGGCACCAGTGGCGCACAGCTGGACACATTGGCGCGCCTGCCGCTGTGGCTGGCGGGCTGCGACTTTGCCCATGGCACCGGCCATGGTGTTGGTGTGTATCTGAATGTGCATGAAGGGCCTGCACGGATTTCCAAAGCCGGTCACGTGCCGCTTGAGGCGGGTATGATCCTGTCGAATGAACCGGGCTACTACAAGTTCGGCCATTTTGGAATTCGGCTTGAAAACCTGGTCATCGTAGAGGAGCCACATCCAATCGAGGGTGGTGATGCGCCGATGATGGGGTTTGAGACGATTACATTCTGCCCGTTTGATCTGCGTGCGGTGGACGTTGATGGCCTCAGTGTTCAGGAACTGACATGGCTGAATGATTACCACCACGATGTGTTTGAGAAGCTGGTCCACACTGATCTACTGACGCAGGAGGAAACCGCCTGGTTGTCACGGGCGACAGCGCCGGTGATCCTCTAAAGAATATACCGCAACACAGCGACGGTTGCGGTGGACAACACCAGAGCATTCAGCATTGAGAACCGAAAACTCAGCAATACGGCCATTGCTGCGCCGATGAATTCCGGGATTCCGGTCGTGAACGCTGCGGGCGCCACAAGTGCGGTGATGACGGCTGCCGGAACGGCATCAAGAGCCGCTTCGACCCGTGGGTTGATCCGTTTGAACCGTGACAGAATCACATGCCCGCCAAATCGGGTGGCGTAAGTCAGGACCGCCAGCGTCAGGATGAGCTCTACCATGTCAGACATTGGTGCCCTCCCCCGATGAATTTTCTGTTGGCGACAATGCCATCAGATCCTTCGGCTTGCCGCGCCAGGCGGCAAACAGGATGCCGGCAAAGGCGCCGCAGGCGACATGCCAAGGCGGACCGACTATCGAAAACGCAAGCAAAGCAGCACTGCCCGAGACAAGAACGACCGGGAGCCAGCCATAGCGTTCCCGAAAGCCCATCAGCAAGGCGATGAAGTAAAGCGGCAGGATGAAATCAAACGCAATCGCTTCCGGATTGGTCACGAGCCTTCCAAACGCAGCACCAAAGGCGCTGGACAGCACCCACATGACCCAGATCGGCAAGGCGAGGCCAAAATAGAAGCCTGTGGTCAGCGGTTTGGACAAAGTCCTTTTTTCAGAAATAGCCCATTGCGGGTCGATCAAGACGAAAAATGCCAAGGCTTTCTGGAGCGGTCCGAAACGATGCATTTTGCGCCCCAATGATGCGCTGTAGAGAATGTGTCGAAAATTGACTGCAAATACCGACAGCACGATTGTCCAGAATGGCAATGGCGTTGCCAGCAAATCAATTGCAACCATCTGGCTGGCACCGGCAAAGACAATACCACTCATGAACACTGCATCGAAAAAAGTCATATCATTGGAAATGGCGGCAGCGCCAAAAACAGCGCCGAAGGGGCTGGCAGCCGCAACGATTGGAATCGCAGCTTTGATACCATCCCTGAATTCCTGAGATTCATTTATCAGCTGTGTGTCGACAGACATGCAGGCCTCTTGAGTATGTCAGTAATACTGTCTTATACGACAGCGAGTCTTGAAACACCCACGCATTGTGTTGAAGGCTTTCATCACCAAACAGAATGAATGGCTCAACTACGATCCGACAATGGCCAGCCAGCCATCTTCGTCTGTGATCTCGATTTCCAGATCCTGCGCCTTTTTCAGCTTCGAGCCGGCTCCCGGACCCGCCACCAGAAGATCGGTTTTCTTGGAAACCGAGCCTGCAACCTTGGCACCAAGCCGCTCAGCCATGGCCTTGGCTTCATCGCGGGAGAACTTTTCCAGAGCTCCTGTAAACACGACGGTTTTACCGGCAACCGGGCTCTCGCTTGCGGTTTTTTCTATGGGCGTCGGCGTCACCTCCGCAAGCAGGGCATCCAGCGCTTCATCATTGTGTGGCTCGCTGAAAAAATCGACCAGAGCATGGGCGACGGTTTCGCCGATACCATCAATATTCACCAGATCTGTCCAGGCGTCAGACGTCTCATCGGCAGCGGCCTTGACTGCAGTGCGCAATACTTCGAAATCTTCATATTGCCGGGCCAGCAATTTCGCTGTTCCCTCTCCGATATGGCGAATACCGAGCGCGAAGATGAACCTGTTCAGAACCACATTCCGGCGCTCATTTATGGCGTCAAACAGTTTGCGCGCCGAGGTATCGCCCCAGCCTTCGCGATCTTTCAGACGTTTCAGAGATCGTTTGTCCCGCTGCTCCAGTGTGAAAATGTCAGCCGGGCGTGTGACAAGACCATCGTGGTAAAATGCTTCAACCTGCTTGTCACCAAGGCCATCAATATCCAGCGCATTGCGTGACACGAAATGTTTCAGCTTTTCCACCGCCTGTGCCGGACAAATCAGACCGCCGGTACAGCGGCGCACAACATCAACCTTGCCTGATTTGGCATTCACCTCACGTACGGCATGGCTGCCACAGGCTGGACAAATCTCCGGAAATTCAAAGGGTGTCGACGTCGCGTCACGCGCTGATACATCCACATCGACAATCTGTGGAATGACATCGCCAGCCCGCTGGACTGTCACCAGATCACCTTTCCTCAAGTCGCGGCCATCGCGGATAGGTTCTCCATTGGCCCCGATCCCTGCAATATAATCCCCATTGTGCAAGGTGGCATTGGACACCACGACACCGCCCACGGTGACCGGCTTCAGCTTGGCGACCGGTGTCAGCGCACCGGTGCGGCCGACCTGAATTTCGATATCCTCCAGAATGGTCGTCGCCTGCTCGGCAGGAAATTTATGGGCAATGGCCCAACGGGGAAAGCGGGATGCAAAGCCGAGTCTGGCCTGCAAGGCAAGGTCATCCACCTTGTAGACCACGCCATCAATGTCATAGCCCAGCGTTGCCCGTTGCGCTTCGATGGTCTTGTAGACAGCGATGAGATCGGCAACGCTGTCACAGCGTTTCATCAACGGGTTTATGGCAAAGCCCCATGCCTTGAAATTCTCGATCATTTCAAGCTGGGTTGTGGCAACCGGCCCGCTGATTTCACCCCAGGCATAGGCAAAGAAGTTCAGAGGACGTGCGGCCGTGATGCGGGCGTCCAATTGCCGCAAAGACCCGGCAGCGGCATTTCTTGGATTGGCGAATTGCCGTCCGCTCTCCAATATGCGCGCATTCAGGGCATTGAAATCCTCATGCGCCATATAGACTTCGCCACGTATCTCGATGATTTCCGGCCAGCCGGCCCCCTTCAGGCGCTGGGGAATGTTTTTGACGGTGCGCAAATTCTCGGTGACGTTCTCACCCACCTGGCCATCGCCGCGGGTTGCGCCATTTACCAGAATCCCATTTTCATAGCGCAAGCTGGCAGACAGACCGTCAATCTTCGGCTCGGCAGTGATCGGAATTGCCGTGGTGGCATCAAGGCCCAAAAACCGGCGTATCCGCACGACAAAATCTGCCACATCTTCATCTGAGAACGCATTGTCGAGTGACAACATGGGGACGGAATGGGTGTATTTTGAGAATTTCGCCGATGGGGCGTAGCCGACACGACCGCTTGGAGAATCAGAGCGGATCAATTCCGGAAACCGTGCCTCGATCTCCAGATTGCGACGCTTCAGAGCATCATACTCGGCATCTGTGATCGCAGGCGCGTCATCCTGATGGTAGCGCTGATCATGCTCAAAGATCGTCGCAGCCAACCGCTCAAGTTCGCTTGCGGCCTGTTCCAGCGTCAATTCATCAACCGGTGTTCCGTCCAGTTCAACCATATATGATACCCAGTCTCAGGACCCGCATGTATCGGCAATCAGTTTTTCAGCTGCCGCTCTTGCTTCATTGGTAATTGTGGCGCCAGCCAACATCCGCGCAATTTCTTCCTTGCGGGCATCCCCTACAATCGGGCGGACGGCTGTTGCAACTCTGTTCTGTCCGGTGACACCCGATTTTTCAATCAACAAGTGGCCGGATGCGCGTGCTGCGACCTGTGGCGCGTGGGTGACAGAGAGAACCTGGACCTGCTCGGCCAGCCGTTCCAGTCGACGCCCGATTGCCTCGGCCACGGCACCGCCAACGCCTGTGTCGATTTCGTCAAATATCAGACAAGGCGCAGAGCCCCTGTCAGCAAGTGCGACTTTCAGCGCCAACAGGAAGCGTGATAATTCACCGCCGGAAGCAACCTTCAACATCGGGCCTGGCCGCGTGCCGGGATTTGTCTGAACCCAAAACGCGGCCTGATCAATCCCGCGCTCGCTGCGCTGGGTTTCATCAGTGCGGAAATCCACCACAAAGCTTGCATGCTCAAGCCTCAGCGATGGCAGTTCTTTGGCAACGGCTGTTTCGAGTGCAAGGGCAGCATGCTGGCGTTGCTCGGATAATGCGCGTGCGGCCGAGACAAATCCGGTTTCCGCCTCTCTGGTTTCCCGTTCCAGAGCCACAAGTCGGTCTGCACTGTTGTCCAGCGTTTCCAGATCATTTGCCATTTTGATCACAAGGTCATTGAGGTCCTCGACCGGAACATTGAATTTCCGCGCAGCTGCCCTCAATGCAAACAACCGCTCTTCGCAGCTTTCAAGAGCGGCGGAATCAAACTCTGTGGCCCTCAGAGCTTGCCCCAGCGATGAAGCGCCTTCATCCAGTGCCACGAGGGCGCGTTCAAGTGCAGCCAGCGCCTCGTCCAGCAATCCAGGTGCCTGTTCCGCCTTGCGTTCCAGACGGCGCATCAGACTGGCAATGACGGGAACTGGTGATTGTGGTCCGGCAACCGCCTCATAGGCTTCATTGATATCGCCTGCGACCTTCTCGGCCTGCATCATCGACTGGCGCTGCTCTGCAAGCTCGACCTCCTCCCCCGCCTGGGGAGACAAGGCCTCCAGCTCTTCAACACTGGCCCGCAAATAGTCCGCTTCGCGATGTGCTTCCTCTGCCGTGCGCTTGAGGTCAGCCAGTTCATCCTTCTTGCTGCGCCAGTCCCTGAACAGGACCGCGACCTGCGCACAAGCATTGTCCAGACCACCAAACGCGTCGAGCAGCGTCAGATGGGTTGCAGGATCAACCAAAGCGCGGTCGTCGTGCTGGCCGTGAATTTCAATAAGATGTTCGCCGATCCGTCTTAGCAGCGAAGCGCTGACCGGCTGGTCGTTGATGAAGGCCCGTGTCCGGCCATCAGCAGACTGAACCCGGCGCAGAATCAAATCTCCGCTGCCTTCCAGATCATGGGCTTTCATGACCGAGAACACCGGATGAGAGGGAGGTAAATCAAAGCTGGCCGTGATGGAGCCTTTTTCCTGGCCTTCGCGTACCAGGCCGCCATCGCCGCGCGCGCCAAGCGCCAGGGACAGGGAGTCGAGCAAGATGGATTTGCCCGCGCCGGTTTCTCCGGTCAGAACGGTCAGGCCGGATTCAAAGCTGATTTGCAGTTGATCGATAAGAACGATGTCGCGGATCGAAAGATTCGCCAGCATTTATCGTCGGCTCCTCCGGGCACAATCAGGCTTCAGAACAGATGATATCCCTAGCCGGGAATAACAGCACCAAATGCCCGAGAAATCCAGGAGCCAGTATTGCGCTCCGGTCTGTAACCACCCGTATCCAACAGCGCATAAGCATCCTTATACCATTCGCTATCAGGATAATTGTGCCCCAGAACAGCTGCTGCAGTCTGCGCTTCGCTGACAATACCCATGGCCATGTAGGTCTCGACCAGACGCATCAGCGCCTCTTCAATATGGCGTGTGGTCTGATAGTTGCTGACGACAGTCTTGAAGCGGTTCAATGCGCCAGGGAAATTCTTGCGTTCCAGATAGTAGCGACCAACCATCATTTCCTGCCCAGCGAGCTGATCGCGCGCGACCTGAGTCTTGCGGCGGGCGTCATCGGCATATTCACTCTCTGGATATTTCTTTACCACCTGATCCATGGCCCTGAGCGCCCGGGCGGCCATTTCCTGATCGCGGGTGATATCCGGAATTTGCCGGAAATAGCTCTCTCCGATCAGATATTGCGCATAGGCAGCATCAGGGCTTTTGGGATAAAGCGACACGTAACGCCTGGCTGACGTCACAGTGGTATCATAATCGCCGGTCTTGTAGCTGGAATAGGCAGACATGATAAGCGAACGGCGGGCCCAATCTGAATATGGATGTGCCTTGTCGACTTCCTGAAACTTGTCTGCAGCCTTGCCAACCTTGCCGGCATTCAGCAATGACAGACCCTCATTGTAAGTCGTGTCCGCCGGATCCGGATCTTCAAAGGCAAGTTGCTCATAGTCATCAGCCTTGGAGGCACAGGCAGCAACTGCAAGGCCAAGCCCAGCAACCAGAAAAAGACGTGAAATCATAATCATAGAAGTGCGACTCATACAGGACACAAAAGGGGACATATTGGCAAAGGTCATAATTCTGACAGTCTTGTAATCGCGGCTTAAATTATTCACCAGCGGTTTATACCGGAAAACTTCTTGTGAAACCACCTCAATAAGGCAATCAGATTTGATGTGTAACAAGTGGCGGTCACCGCAACCCTGTTACGTTCTGTCAATCAAGAATGGCGAAACGGTGTCCAATTGCTGCAAACCAGAGGTCAAAGGACCTGAAAGTTCAGCTGAAGTAACGGTCTATGCCTTGGCAGCGGCAACCGGCTGACTGGCAGCTTCAAGGCCGACAGGTGCACCAACAGGTGCGGAAAACATGGGCTGGTCTTCAGCGGAAGCCGCGTCTTCATAGCACCAGTTTCTTGGGTCAGCGAACAGAGCTTCCAAAATCATCGAATTGAGCTTGTGCCCGCCGCAAACAGATTTGTATTCACCCAGAAGCTGTGATCCTGCCAAGGCAAGATCACCGATAGCGTCCAACAGCTTATGACGCACAAATTCGTCTTCATAACGCAACCCGCCCTCATTGAGCACGCGGTCATCGTCAATCACGACTGAATTGTCGAAGGAAGACCCCTGCGCCAGTCCCATGGCGCGGAGTTGCTTTGCTTCTGCAAGGAACCCAAATGTCCGGGCTCTGGAGATATCTTTGGCAAAAACTTCAGGTGTCAGATCAGCGATGAAACGCTGACGGCCAATGGCCGGAGATTCAAAGTCGATTTCAACGTCAAACCGTGTGCCATCATGGGGCCGCAAGACAGCATGCGCCTGTCCATGAGAGGCATTCACCTCACGCAAAACACGGATGTAGCGACGAGGTGCCGATTGTCTGGTTGTGCCCACTTCGCGTATCGCGTCAACAAATGGGCGGGAACTGCCATCCATAACCGGAACTTCGGCGGCATCAATTTCCACCAGCACATTATCGACACTCATGCCACGGAGCGCTGCCAGAAGGTGCTCTACAGTTGCCACATACAATTCTTCAGGATTTCCCAAAACGGTGCAAAGGCGCGTGTCGCCTACATTATCCACATGTGCAGGAATCAATTGGTCCATGGCATCGCCATCAGACTTGCGCAGAAACGTTATTCCGCTGCCGCTCTTGGCGGGATGCAAAACAATGCTGGAGGGATTACCGGAATGAACACCAATACCTTCAATCCGGATACTGTCTTTCAAAGTCGTCTGACGTGCTGTTCTGGTCGTGCAATTTCCGGCAGTCTTGTTCTGCGCGGTCATCTTCACATCAAACATCGTCATATCAGCCCCAATAAATCCGTACGCCAACTCCAACGCACATCTAAAATGCAGTATTGTATCCGCATCCCTGCAACCTGATCTCAAAAGCCCCGCCCCTGATCGGGTTCTGTCGGCTTTTTCGATTTCAAGACTGTGACGTTGCTGATTGATACAAGCGGTAAGATCGTATCTGCGAGTCAATGTGCCTTGCTTTCGCCACAGACAATACGGTTTTGACACGAGAAACGAAAATCACGCTTTTTAACCTAATGTGTCACAATTGTAATATTACGAAACATTCGATGAATTTTTGAATTTCTGCCGTGAAAACAAACAATTAACCCCGCTGCGTTGCTCACACAGCGGGGTTAATTGTTACACAAATTGATCGTGGATCAGTTTGCCTGACGTCTCAGAAAGGCAGGTATCTCCAACTGGTCATCTTCCTGCGATGAATTTGCCGGATTGTGGCCATGATTCTGAGCCGGATTGCTACCGTAGTTTGGCGCGGGTGCCCGACCATGCGGATCAAGTTGACCTGCTGCTGGCTGTGGTGCAGCCGGACGCGGTGCTGGCTGTCTCATCGCAGGCTCCGGTGCCATCTGACGAGGCTGGGCTGCCTGCTGTGGTGGCTGAGCATACTGCTGCGGCGCAGTCTGTTGAGCTACAGGAACCTGTGGCTGACGTGGTTGCTGTGGCTGAGCGGGATGCCCCTGATCTTCTTCACCACGGCCCAGGCCAACATTGGCAAGCCTGCGCAGCAGACCCATTGGACGACGATCGTCGCCATCATGGGTCCGGTCGTCCATACCGTCATGAGCACGCATCTGGCGCTGGGCCACTTGCGGGAAGTCTTCGACTTTTGGCATCCGGGGTGTTGTGCTTTCCGGAACCTGGGCCGCTGCAGGGACGAAACCGGCAGTACGTGGTGCTTCCGGCGTCGGTACCTGATAGGCATCCTGCTGTGGCTGCTGTGGTGCAGGCGCTCTCAATGGTGCCAACGTTACATTCGGATCAGACGCCGCAGGACGCGCTGCCTGCTGAGAAGCCTGTGGGGCGGGACGAGCAATCTGCAACTCTTCATCCAGCTGATTTGAAGGCTGTTGATATGCAGTCGGTGCGGGTTCTGCCTGTTGTGCTGCCGGAGCCGCTATCTGCGGCTGTTGGCCTTCAGCTGTCTGGTTTGATGTTGTGATGGCTGCGCCAGCACCGCCACGAAGGCGTTGGGTCAGTTCTGCCATACGCACGTCAGCTGGAGCTGCATTCAACTCAGCGATGGAGTCGATGCCAGTGGCAACAACGGAAACCCGAATGACACCTTCCATGGATTCATCAAAGGTCGCACCCAGAATGATGTTTGCGTCATCGTCGACTTCCTCACGGATGCGCGATGCTGCTTCATCAACCTCGAACAGTGTCAGATCATTGCCACCGGTGATCGAAATCAGCAGCCCTCTGGCACCGCGCATGGAAACATCGTCCAGAAGCGGATTGGCGATAGCGGCTTCTGCCGCCTGTACGGCACGGCCTTCGCCGCCCGCTTCGCCTGTTCCCATCATCGCCTTGCCCATTTCGCGCATCACGGAGCGCACATCGGCAAAGTCAAGATTGATGAGGCCTTCCTTGACCATCAGATCGGTGATGCAGGCAACACCGGAATAAAGAACCTGATCGGCCATGCCGAAGGCATCGGCAAAGGTGGTTTTCTCATTGGCAATGCGGAACAAATTCTGATTGGGAATGACAATCAGCGTATCCACGTGTTTCTGCAGCTCTTCAATGCCGGCTTCCGCCAGCGCCATGCGCCGCTTGCCTTCAAAGTGGAACGGCTTGGTCACGACACCAACGGTCAGAATGCCGGATTCGCGGGCTGCGCGGGCAACCACAGGAGCTGCACCTGTACCCGTACCACCACCCATACCAGCGGTAATGAAGGCCATATGAACATTGTTCAGATGATCATTGATTTCATCCATGACCTCTTCTGCCGCAGCGCGACCGACTTCGGGCTGGGATCCAGCACCAAGTCCTTCGGTGACTGCAACACCCATCTGAACGACCCGTTCAGCGTGGGACATGGACAGTGCCTGAGAGTCGGTGTTAGCGACAACAAAGTCCACACCCTGCAGGCCGGCTCGGATCATGTTGTTGACGGCGTTACCACCGGCTCCACCAACCCCGAACACGGTGATCCGTGGTTTCAATTCGGTTATTTCAGGCATTTGCAAGTTAATCGTCATTGTACCCTCGTTAATGTCTCGGTCGACCGGTTGCTATCGGGCCGCTCCATTTCTCTCTGCCGGTGGTGAAGGCATTCAGCGTTCCCGTCCGGCGACCTCGTCATCGTTATGCCCTTGAAACTACGCATCAAAAGCTCTCTTTGAACCACTGTCCGACACGGGAAAAATACCCGTCCGTGCCATTCAGCAGAACCTTGGTTGTGGCGCTGGGGCGGATTTGCTCCAGTTGCGCGATCTGGGGATAGATCAGAAGACCTACCGCGGCCGAAAATGCTGGCCCTTTGGCCGCTTCCGGCAGTCCGACAACGCCCAAAGGACGTCCAAGCCTGACATTACGCCCGATAATTCTCCGGGCTGCTTCCGTCATGCCAGTCAGCTGTGACGCGCCGCCAGTCAGAACAATACGGCGGCCCACATGGGGGGCATAACCGGATGCACCGAGGCGATCACGAATAAGTTCAAGTATCTCTTCCACCCTCGGGCGGATAATGCGGGTCAATGTGGAACGCGGCACCTGATTGGGCACATCGTCATCATCATCTCCCACCTGGGGAATGGACAGGATGTCACGATCTTCAGAAACGCTTGGCAGCGCGCTGCCATGCAAGGCCTTGATGCGTTCCGCATCGACCATCCGCGTGGACAGGCCACGGGCAATATCCATTGTCACATGATGTCCACCGACAGCAATGGCATCAGCATGGACGAAATGACCATCCATGAAGATCGACATTGTGGTGGTTCCACCACCCATATCGACACAGGTGACCCCGAGACCGGCCTCGTCTTCCACAAGTGAGGCAAGCCCGCTTGCATAGGGAGTCGCCACCATGGTTTCGACGCTCAGATGGCACCGGTTGATGCACAGTTCCAGATTGCGCAGCGGTGCTGTATCAGCGGTCACCACATGCATGTCGACACCAAGGTTCTTGCCGATCATGCCACGAGGATCATCAATGCCGCGATTGCCATCAAGCGCGTAGCCAATTGGTAGGGAGTGGATGGCTCTGCGTCCCTCACTTACCGAGTGAGCGCTGCCAGCCTGAAGAACCCTTTGAATATCCTGGTCTGAAACTTCGTTGTCGGACAAACCGATGTTGGCGGAATATGATTCACTTGCGACACGGCCGCTGGACACACTGACAATCAGGCTCTCAACGGTGATTCCAGCCATGCGTTCGGCAGCATCCACTGCCAGACGGATGGATTGCTCTGCACCATCGAGGTCCACGACAACGCCGGTTTTGATGCCACGGGACTGTTGGTGACCAATGCCAAGCACTTCAACCGAATGTGTCCGGCCAGGCAGCACATCCACACTTTCCAATGGGCGCAAACGGGCGATGAGGCAGCAGACCTTGCTGGAGCCAATATCCAGCACCGATACCACTGCAGATTTCTTGGGCGCCAGAGGACGAAATGAATTTGATTTGTCAGAACCGAAATGCATCATCAGATTGCTCCCGCCTTCAGCTCTTTGACCCGCGTGTCAAAAGCCTTCTTGTGCTCTTCCATGACAGTCTCTGGCAGACGAACCGCCATTCGACCTGGAATGCGCAAATCAATCGTCTGAATGTCACGATCAAATAACTCATTGTCGGACTGCAGCGTCGCCATTCTGGATAACGCAAGTTCAATGTTGGATTCCGGCAGCTTCACTTCCAGGCCATTGTCCAAAACAAGGTTCCATCTACGGCCCGCAACCAGCACGGCGGCGCGAACACGTGATTCGACAATGGTGAAATTGGATAATGTCTGCAGGAAGGCAGGACCTTCCAGGTCAGCACCATCGCCGACAAGCAAAACAAGAGAGGCAAATTTGTTGCCCTCAAGACCTGTGATGATCCGGCCTTCAGGATCGAGTATGGAAACCACCTTGCCGCTCTGCCACAGGGCCAGGGGCTTGCGTTCCTTGATGACGATATCAACGCTGCCGGGATAGGTCTTGCGGATACTCACTTCTTCGACCCAGGGCATGGACTGGATGCGTTGGCGAGCAGCAGCGGCATCAAACATGATCATCGATGCGTGATTCTTCAGATCCAGCGAGCGGATGATATCCCGCTCGGAGGCCTCAAGCTGGCCCTTAATGCGCACTTCGTGAACTTTCAAACCAACCATGGCTGTGGCATGTCCCACCAAAGTGGTTGCCTGCCCGCCAAGGACAAGCCCGTAGAGTGCAGTCGATGCCAGCAAGCCGATGGCCGCTTTTTTCCCGATCCATTGCGGGACACGGAATTGCAGGCGCGACAGAACGCGAACAGGTTTTCGCAGAGCACGAGGAAGAATGGTTTTTTCGGCCGCCAGCATGCGGTGCAAGAATGAAAAATCCAGAACCGGCGTTGCAGGTTGAGGGGCTGGCCGGCCTATGGCGCGACGGATCAACGATTGCATGACGCGTCCTCCACCATCCATTGCATCAATGCGGGGAAATCATAACCTGCATGTGCTGCCATTTCGGGAACCAGAGATGTTGGTGTCATGCCTGGTTGGGTGTTGACCTCCAGACAGATGAGGTCCTGAGTTTCTTCATCGTAGCGGAAGTCTGCGCGCGAGATGCCGCGACACCCGAGTGCATGATGAGCGGTCAAAGCATGCTTTTGCACTGTCTCGTAGAGAGCAGTCGGCAAATCGGCGGGGAGGATGTGCTGCGAGCCGCCTTCAGCGTATTTTGCGTCAAAATCATAAAACGGGCTGCCCTGCGAAATGATGTCAGTCACACCCAACGCGGTGTCACCCATGACACCACAGGTCAATTCACGGCCAGCAACATACCGCTCGACCATGACAATATCGCCGTAAGGCCATTCATCAGAATACAGTTCCTGCGGCGGATGAGCGGCTTCTGCTGATACAATCAACACGCCAAAGCTGGAGCCTTCATTCACCGGCTTCACCACATAGGGTGGTTTCAGAACATGCGCTTCAGCTGCCTGCAGCCTGTGCAACACCCTGGATTCGGCCACCGGCACACCGGCAGCCGCTATGACAAATTTGGCTTTTTCCTTGTTCATGGCCAAGGCCGAAGCAAGAACACCGGAATGCGTATAGGGGATGTTCAGAATCTCGATCACACCCTGGATATTTCCATCTTCGCCGAATGGGCCATGAAGGGCATTGAAAACAACATCGGGTGACAACTCGGCAAGCACCGAACTGATGTTGCGATCCATATCGATCTCGGTGACATTGTAGCCGCGTGTGCGCAGGGCCGCTGCGCAGGGTTTACCAGACGCAAGGCTGACCGGGCGCTCCGAAGACCACCCTCCCATCAAAACAGCAATATGTTTTGCCTGCGTCATGCAATTCCTAATCCGTATCGATCCAAATCAGATGGATCTGAACTCTGTTTGGCGCTTTCGCCCTTGCGAGGCACTTCCAGAGCGCGCCACAAACTTTTCTGAACCTCTGTTCCAACCTATCATGGTTAAGAACAGGTAAAAGTTTGGTTTACGAATTGCAGATTGCGTGAGTGATTTACGATTTGTGTACCAAAAGCCACGAAATCAGACGGATTCAGTGATCAACCGACTTACAAATATGCTTAATGAAAGCTTACGATCGCCCGATTGAGGGAATCACTGATGCGCCTGGCGTGAAAATGCCAAGCCGTTTGATTTCCCATTCCAGCTGAATACCGGAATGCGCCATGATACCGGCGCGGACGGTTTCGCCCAGCGTTTCCAGATCATGGGCCGTGGCACCATCGACATTGATCATGAAATTGCAGTGCTTTTCTGACATTTGCGCACCGCCAATGCGGTGTCCCCTGAACCCGGCTTCATCAATCACCCGCCATGCAGAATGACCGGGCGGGTTCTTGAAAGTCGATCCGCCAGTGCGTTCCTTGACCGGCTGAACGTCTTCACGATATTGCGCGACTTCTTCCATTTCCGCGAACAGATCAGCCGGATTACCGGCTGTGCCGCGATAAATCGCCTTGGTGAAAATATAGTCCGCAGGTGCAGAACAATGACGATAGGCATACCCCAGATCCGCATTTGACAGGATATGCCGGTTGCCGAGACGGTCGACTGCATGGGCCTCTACCAGAATGTCTTTGGTCTCTCCGCCATGAGCGCCGGCATTCATGCGCAGTGCGCCGCCAACACAGCCCGGAATGCCGCGGTAAAACGAAAATCCGGCGACACCGGCCTCTCCGGCAGCTTTTGCCAATCTGACATCCGGCACCGCCGTGCCAACATGAATAGTATTGCCCTCTTTCACCTCAATCTGACCAAATCCCTTGCCAGACATGCGGATGACAAGGCCCGGAATGCCCCCATCCCGCACCAGAAGATTGGAGCCAAGACCCAGCACCATGACCGGTACATCCTCATCCAGTGCGGCCAGTACATTCGCCAGATCAGAATCATCTGCAGGCATGAACAAGGCTTCGGCGGGACCACCGACGCGGAACCAGGTAATTGTCGACAGATCAGCGTTTTCTGTCAGCCTGCCTCTGATATCAGGCACGGCTTTGCGGATACGCTCGACAAGCGATTGGGTCACGCGCGCGCTCCGATTTCCTTCAGTGCAACGGGCAAATCATAAGCCCATTTTGTAATGGACCCGGCTCCCAGACAGATGACCAGATCGCCAGGAGCCGTGTTCTGGCTGACAAGTTCAGCCAATTGGTCCGACGAGGTGAGTTCCAGAACATGGCGGTGCCCACGCATCCGCAGTCCTTCCACCAACGCTTTTTCATCCGCACCTTCTATATGCTCTTCACCGGCTGCATAGACCGGCGCGACAATCACGGTATCAGCATCATTGAAGCAGGCACAGAAATCTTCAAACAGGCTCTGCAGACGGGTGTAACGATGGGGCTGAACAACAGCCACCACGTGGCGCTTTGCAGCAGATCGCGCTGCCATCAGTACGGCGGCAATCTCGACAGGGTGATGTGCATAATCATCAAAGATCTGAACATCGCCCACTGTTCCGGTATGGGTAAAGCGCCGCTTCACACCCGAAAACCCGCCCAGACCCTTCCGGATTTCATCATCCGTGAGCCCGAGCTCCAGAGCAACCGAAATGGCTGCGGTGGCGTTGGAAACATTGTGTATTCCAGGCATCGGCAGAACCAGGTTTTCAATGCTGCGCACCGAGCCTGAGGTGCTGCGGACATCCACCTGGAAATGAGATTTTCCATCGATCACCTCAACATTGCGAAACCGGACATCCGCCTGTTGGTTCTGACCATAAGTCACAAAGCGACGGTCTTCGACGCGGCCCACCAGCGCCTGAACCTCTGGATGGTCGGTGCACATGACGGCACAGCCATAGAAGGGTACATTTTCCACGAAACGCTGAAAGGCGTTCTTGACTTCCTGATAAGTGCCGTAGTGATCGAGATGCTCTGGATCGATATTTGTCACCACCGCAATTTCGGCAGGCAGCTTGACAAATGTGCCGTCCGATTCATCCGCCTCGGCAACCAGCCATTCCCCATCACCCAAACGCGCATTGGTGCCATAGGCGTTGATGATACCGCCATTGATCACCGTCGGATCAAGATGCCCCGCTTCCAGCAGCGTTGCCACCAGCGAAGTGGTTGTTGTCTTGCCATGGGTTCCGCCGATCGCGATTGAGGATTTCAAGCGCATCAGTTCAGCAAGCATTTCTGCCCGGCGCACAACTGGCAAACGGTGCTCTCGAGCCGCTTTCAATTCCGGATTGTCGCGCTTGATCGCCGATGACACGACAACAACAGCGGCATGCTCGACATGAGCGGCGTCATGACCGGTATGTACAATGATGCCCTTGTCGCGCAGCCGCAGCACATTCGGACTTTCCGCCATATCCGAGCCCTGAACCGTATAGCCCAGATTATGCAGCACCTCGGCAATCCCGCTCATGCCAATACCGCCAATACCCACAAAGTGGATCGGCCCGATGGTCAGTGGCAGTTTCATAAAATTACCCCGGCAGATTCGCGAATTTTGATGTCGCGGCTTATGCAGCAATTATTGCGGCAAATCTAGGGTCTTGGATGCGAGCCTAAACTCTCGCAGTCTTTTCAACGAGATCAGCCAGATGATTGGTAGCCTCTGGACGCCCCATAGCGGCGGCGGCAGTGGCCATGGTGGTCAGGCTTGAAGGGTTGTTTGCAAAATCGGCCAGACGCACTGCAAGAGCTTCCGGTGTCAGTTGGTTTTGGGCAATGACTTCGGCGCCACCTGCTGCAGACAGAACAGCAGCATTGGCAGACTGATCGTGATCCAGAGCATATGGATACGGCACCAGAATTGAAGGTCGTCCGAGCACTGCAAGTTCCGAAACAGTGGATGCGCCAGCCCGCGCGATGACAAGGTGTGCAGCTGCCATACGCTCAGGCAAATCTCCAAAAAAGGGCGCAAGTTCAGCCGCAATGTTCAATCTAGCAAGCTCGGCTTCGCAGGTGGAACGGTCTTCATCACGGACTTGCAGGGTCAATGCGATGCGGTTTCGAACCTTGTCTTCCAACAAGGCCATCGCGGCCGGCAGCAATGCGGAAAAGACCTGTGCCCCCTGGCTACCACCGAATACCAACAGCTTTATCGGCTCATCAGATTGCGGTGCCGTGAAGGGGCTTCTGGCGTTCAGGACTGCATCGCGCACCGGATTTCCGGTCTCCGCATCGATGGCCTTTCTGGCAAGGGCGGGTCCGGGAAGGCTGCGCGCACCGGCCGTTGCAAAACGCGCCAGAAACCGGTTTGCGCGTCCCGGGGTCGCGTTGGCTTCGTGAAGCACCACAGGGACCCGTAAAATTGCAGCCGCGACACCTGGCGGTGCTGTCGGATAACCGCCAAAGCCCACAAAAACAGATGGCTTGATGCGCCCTATCAATTGCAGCGCCGATACAGTGCCAAGGCAAAGTGAAGCGATCGCCTTGAGGGCTTTCACAGGTGACGACACAGATGGTGTAGCAGAGCGGATTTCATGAACTTCAATCCCCTGAAACCCGCTCAAAAAATGGCTTGCCCGTGTGTCCGTTGCCAGATGCACCTGCCAGCCACGTGCGATCAGTTCGCGTCCCAACGCCTGTGCCGGGAACAAATGACCACCAGTACCCCCTGCTGATAGCAGGGCAATTTTACGCATGGCGCAACTCGAGATCGGATCCAAATACCAACCGGTTCCTGTCGAGGCGTTTCTTGGTCAATGCCAACACCATGCCCATGCCTATGGCAACGGCCATCATGGAGGAACCGCCATAGGATACAAATGGCAATGTCATGCCTTTTGAGGGCATCAAGTGCAGATTAACGGCCATGTTTATAACCGACTGCACACCAAACAGCGCTATCAGGCCGGAGGTTGCCAATCGTGTGAAGGCATCATGCTCTTTCAGGGCATGAGAAAAGCCGCGCATGACCACAAAGGTAAAGAGCGCCAGCAGAACCAGACAGATGATGATGCCATATTCTTCGGCTACAACCGCAAAAATAAAGTCGGTATGAGAGTCAGGCAAAATGTTTTTCACAGTGCCTTCTCCAGGTCCGCGCCCAAACCAGCCGCCCCGTGTGAACGATTGCAGTGCAGTGTCTACCTGGAACGTATCGCCGCCTTCCGGATTCAAGAACCGGTCAATACGTCCTGCCACATGCGGGATCAGAGTATAGGCGGTGAGAATTCCAACAACGCTGAGCAATGCGAGGCCGATGATGAAGAACCACGGCATGCCTGCCAGAAAGAACACGCCACACCAAACCATGGCAACCAGCATAGTTTGCCCGAAATCCGGTTGCAGAATGAGCAGACCGCAGACCACTATCAGCAGGCCAACGGCTATCATATGGCCGTGAATATCCGGTCGTTTGGAGCCTTCTGAAAACAACCAGGCACAGATAACGACAAAGCCAGGCTTGACGAATTCGGAGGGCTGTATGGAGAAGCCGGCGATTGAAATCCAACGGCGCGCACCCTTGGCCTCAAATCCGACCAGCAATGTTGCGGCCATCATCACGATCCCACCGACCAGCAACAGCAAGGCCAGCCGTCGCACCTGACGCTCATTCAGGAAGGAGATGCCAATCAGCAAAAAGACCGCAGGCACGGCAAAGAAGATGTGGCGGAACACAAAATGATAGCTGTCCAGCCGCAAACGCTCAGCAATGGGAGGACTGGCCGCAAAGGACAGCACCACACCCGAAATCATCAGAGTCAACAATGCCGCCAAAAGGTAACGGTCGACTGTCCACCACCAATTCGCAAAACTACTTCTGTCGGCGCGTGAGACTTTCATGATTGATCCCTATGCATTTCGTCGTTCGAAAGATGACTGAACACTGCGGTGCGAAATGCATCTCCGCGTTGTTCGAAATTTGAAAACTGGTCAAAACTGGCACAGGCCGGAGACAGCAAGACCGTGATATCTGCTGCAGCATCGTTCCGCGCATCCTTGATCGCTGCAGATGTCGCTTCTTGGAGACTGTCAAAAAGTTCGGATGGCACATGGCCTTTCAAGGTTGCTGCAAACTGCTCACGCGCCTCGCCGATCAGATAGGCTTTGGTTATCCGCGGAAAATGGTCAGCAAGATCGGCAATGCCGCCAGATTTGGGAACGCCCCCTGCAATCCAGTAAATATGATCAAAACTCAACAATGCCCGTTCCGCTGCATCAGCGTTGGTGGCTTTTGAATCATTGACCAGACGAATTCGACCTTCCTGGGCGATGGTCTCCATGCGATGAACCAATCCTGGAAATGACATGAGCCCAGTCGCTATTTCGTCATCCTTCAATCCGCAATAACGGCATACCGCGAAGGCTGCTGCAGCATTTTGCGCATTATGCGCACCGCGCAGATTGAGTGCCAAGGAAAGTTCAAACAGCTTGCCTGCGCTTCCATCAGTGGTTTCCATCAGCCAATCATCCTGCAGCATGATGCCACGGGAAACCGGATTGCGAATTCCGATGCGGGTCAATTGGCGCGACGCTGCTTCCACACCGTCCGCTGCTTTTGCGCTGAACCGGTCGTCGACACCCACGACTGCCGCATCCGATTTGGTGATGAGCCGAGCCTTGATCGCCGCATAGTTTTCGATCGTGCCGTGGCGGTCGAGATGATCCGGGCTGACATTCAGTAAAACGCCCACCGAAGGCGCAAGGCCCGGCGCAAGGTCAATCTGGTAGCTGGAGCATTCCACGACATGAATGCGCCCTTGTGCGGGCGGCTCCAGCGACAGAATAGCCGTTCCAATGTTCCCCCCCATTTCGACAGACCGCCCAGCCTGCTTCAGGATATGGGCAATCAGGGCCGTGGTGGTGGATTTTCCGTTGGTTCCGGTGATGGCAATGAAAGGGCTGTTCGGTGCGTGGGCGGCGCGTTCGCGGCAGAACAGTTCTATATCGCCAATTATTTCGATATTGGCGACATGCGCCAAATCCACAGTCCAATGAGGTTTGGGATGTGTCAGTGGAACGCCCGGTGCAAGAATCAGCGCGGTCAGCGTTGAAAAATCAATGTCTCGTAAATCCTGTGCCTTCAGCCCGGTTTCCACTGCCCCCTGAACCCGACCGGCATTGTCATCCCACACCACGACATCTGCACCGCCTGCCGCAAGTGCACTTGCGGTTGCGAGGCCGGAACCACCAAGGCCAAAAACAGCAACCCGCTTGCCCGCAAATGTGGTGACAGGAATCATCGGCTTATCTCAGCTTCAAGGTAGACAGGCCAATCAGCGCCAGAACCACAGCGATAATCCAGAAACGGATCACAACCTGCGGCTCTGTCCATCCCAATTGTTCGAAATGGTGATGGATCGGTGCCATGCGGAAGACCCGCTTGCCGGTCAGCTTGAAGGAGGCGACCTGAATGATCACTGACATGGCTTCCAGAACGAATAAGCCACCAATGATCGCCAGAACGATTTCGTGCTTGGTTGAGACAGCAATCGCGCCAAGCATACCACCCATTGCCAAGGATCCGGTGTCACCCATGAAGATGGCAGCCGGCGGTGCGTTGAACCATAGAAAGCCGAGACCGGCCCCAATCAACGCTCCGCACAGAACCGCCAATTCGCCTGATCCGAACACATGATGAATTTGCAAATAATCCGCAAACAGGGAGTTTCCGGACAGATAGGCAATGATGCCGAAACTGCCAGAAGCGATCATGACAGGCACAATTGCCAGACCATCCAGACCATCGGTCAAATTGACAGCATTGCCGGCTCCGACAATAACGCAAATTGAAAACGGAATGAAGAACCAGCCAAGATTCCAGATCAGATCCTTGAAGAACGGGAATGTCAGCGAACTTGAAAATGGCTGCTCGCCGATTGTCATGACCGCATAACCGGCCAGCCCGGCAATAATAACCTCAAGTGTCAATCTGGCTTTACCGGAGAACCCCTTGTGGGACGCCTGCGTGACCTTCAGATAATCATCATAGAAGCCGATGGCCCCAAACGCGATCGTCACCAGAAGCACAATCCAGACATAAGGGCTTGAAAGATTGGCCCAAAGCAGCGCGCTGCTGATCAATGCCAAAAGAATAATCAATCCGCCCATGGTTGGCGTGCCCTGTTTTACCATGTGGGTCATGGGGCCATCGGAACGGATGGGCTGTCCCTTGCCCTGACGGCTGCGCAGCCAGTTGATGATCAGGGGACCGAACAGGAACACCAGCAGCATTGCGGTCATCATGGCACCGCCGGTGCGCACGGTTATGTAACGGAACAGATTGAAGACCGGGAGCACTTCCGCAGTCTGACTCAGAAAATAAAGCATTGGTAACTACGCGCCCTCAAATGTTTCTGCATCTATCGCCTGTTCTGGAACAGCACCAGATGCGAATGTCTCTATCGGCGCGTGAATGCGCTCAAGGGTTTGTACCAAACCACTCATTGCCATGCCCAGGGACCCCTTCACCATGACCACATCACCACGAGATATCTCGGCCAGAAGCGGTGCCATCAGATCGCGTGAGGTTGCTGCATAGACGGCGCGCCGCTCTTCCGGGAGCAACTCCCACAAGGCTGCCATCTGAGGGCCACAAAGCAGAACACGATCAATATCGGTCTGTTCAATTGCTGCGCTCAATTCTGCATGAAGATGCGGCGCATCATGTCCCAGTTCCAACATATCGCCCAACACCACAATCTTGCGACCTTTGGTCTGCAGATCCCCCAACATGCCGATGGAAGCCGCCATGCTGGCGGGGTTGGCATTATAGCTTTCATCAATCAATGTGTAACTGCCTGCCTGCAAGGCCAGTGTTTCCCTGGCTCCACGTCCGCTCATCAGTTTGAACCCTGACAGTGCATTTGCCACCAGATCAACATTGGCCCCCAATGCGTCAGCGGTTGCCAGAACGGCCATGGTGTTTTCAGCAAGATACCGACCGCTGGTTGGCATGGCGAAGGTCAGTTCATGGCCTGAAATATTTGCAGCAACAATCGAGCCTGTCTCTGACAGGACAAAATCCACCAACCTTGCTTCCGCCTCAGCTCCCAGACCAAAGCCGATCACACGTCCGGCCCAGGCTTTCTCGGCTTCACCCTTGAGGAAACCAAAATAGGAATTGTCACTGTTCAAAATGACGGTTCCACCAGATTCCAGACCGGCGAATATCTCCGCTTTTGCTGCTGCGATGCCGTCAATACTGTCAAAAAACTCAAGATGAACCGGGGCAATGGTCGTGATGATAGCCACATGGGGGCGTACCAATTTGACCAATGGCTCAATTTCGCCCGCGTGGTTCATGCCAATTTCAAAGACACCATATTCCACATCCAGCGGCATGCGCGCCAGTGACAGCGGAACACCCCAATGATTGTTGAAACTCTTGATCGACGCGTGCACGCGCCCTTCGGCTGACAGACCTGTGGCCAGCAGTTCCTTGGTACTCGTCTTGCCGACGCTGCCAGTCACTGCGATGATACGGGCTTCCGTACGTGCCCGGGCTGCCATGCCCAGTTTCTGAAGCGCGCGCAAAACATCTGCCACCACCAAAAATGGACCTGCAGTACGTCCGAGAGCGGGAAGCTTGTCTTCGCTGACAATTGCCAGAGAAGCGCCTTGCCGGAATGATTTTGTAACAAAATCATGGCCATCAAAATTATCGCCCTTGATGGCAAAGAACAGATCACCTGGCTGTGTGGTGCGGCTGTCGATCGAAACCCCATAGACAGCTTTTGGCTGGGAGCCAAACAGACGACCACCCATGGCCGCTTCCAGTTCCGCGAAGGTCCAAAGCGGTGGCCCCTGCGGGGAAACCCGTTCCTCTGTTGTGGCATTCCGATTTGATTTGCGCTCTACAAGCGCCTTGGCAATTTCCTCGTGATCAGAAAATGGCAGCACTGTATCGCCGATGATCTGACCCTTTTCATGGCCCTTGCCGGCGACAACAAGCACATCGTCGGTAGTCATGATGGAAACGGCTCTTTGAATCGCCTCGCGACGATCTGCGATTTCTATTGCTCGTGGTGCTGCGGCCAAAATTTCGCTGCGGATCTGCGCCGGGTTCTCGCTGCGCGGATTATCATCGGTTACAATAACCAGATCTGCAATCTCTTGTGCCGCCGCGCCCATGAGTGGACGTTTGCCATGATCCCGGTCACCGCCAGCACCGACAATCACCATCAAAAGACGCTTTGGATAGGGGCGCAACGCCTCAAGGGTGGACCGCAGCGCATCCGGTTTATGCGCATAATCGACAAAGATCTGTCCCGGCACGCCCTGCATGTTCACCGGTTCCAACCGACCGGACACACCTTTCAGTTTCTGCAGAGAATTCAAGACAGCATCCGGGTCCAGCTTGCATGAAATGGCAAGACCTGCTGCCATCAGGGCGTTGTCCACCTGAAAGGCTCCCGGCAATGGCAGGGTCACCTGTTTGGTCTGGCCGAAAAACGCAACCGTCAATGCCTGTTGCGGCCCGTTCTTGCCGTCTTGAACGATGCGCTCTGTCAGCGCGATATCCTGACCCAACCGCATGACGCGCAATTGTGCGCTGTCCGCCAATTCTGCCGCTCTGTTGCCCCAGGGCGCATTGATATTCACCACAAAGGGCGCGCCTTTCGGCAACAGCTCTGTCGTAAGACGAGCTTTGGCGGCAAAATAATCTTCTTCGGTCGCATGGTAATCCATGTGGTCGCGGCCAAGGTTGGTAAACGCACCAGCCGTCAGACGAACGCCGTCAAGCCGATGCTGATCGAGCCCATGGCTGGAGGCTTCCAGAGCCACATGATTGACCCCCTCACGGGACAATCGATCCAATGTTCTGTGAAGCGAAACCGGATCAGGCGTTGTCAGACCACCATAGCTGACTTGCCCGTCCACGATGACACCCAGGGTGCCAATACTGGCGGATCGCAAGCCGGCGCTTTGGAATATCTGCGCTGCGAAGTTTGCAACTGAGGTCTTTCCTGCTGTTCCGGTAATGGCAACAATTGTGTTGGGCTGCCGCGGAAAGAACCGGGCGGCCAGAAGCGCCAAGGCCCGACGCGGATTGTTGGAGCGAATATGTGGAACCGGCATGGTTGCCGGATCAATATCAACGCTGTCATCTGTCAGTACCGCCACGGCCCCTGCCTGAATGGCGTCGGCAATGAAGGCCGCACCATCTGTTTGCACCCCAGCCACGGCCACAAAGAGATTTCCGCGCTGAACTTTGCGACTGTCGGCACACAGGCCGGTAATCCGCAGTGTTTCCATATCCGGCGTCAGTTCGGCGCGGATCAATGCATCGCGGTCCGGTGCATCCAGTTTTAGCAAATCTCCAAGGCGCATCATAAGTGAACGGTTCCTGTTAGCGGGCGGGGCTTGGGACATCATATTGCGGGATGCCAAGTACAGCATCGTTTTCCATGCGCGGCATCACACCCAACATCGGCGCTGCGCGTTTCACAATGGCCGACAATGTCGGCGCAGCATTAAGACCGGCCGTCGCTCCAATTCCTTTTCTTTCAGATTTTGGCTCATCTATCACGACCAAGACCAGATATTTCGGGTCATCCATGGGAAATGCGGCTAAAAAAGAGTTGAAACGAACGGAAGACGAATATTTTCCGTCGACGACTTTTTCAGCGGTGCCTGTTTTCCCACCCAAACGATAGCCCTGAACTTCAGCGCGTCGACCAGACCCTTTCAGGACATTGAGACGCATCAGATACCGCATCTTATCGCTTGTTTCTTGCGAAACCACGCGTTTTGCGAGTTGATCGGCTTCCGCTTCACTGCGCGGAAAGAACGTCGGTGGAATAAGCTTGCCACCATTCACCAGAGCAGCTGCAGCAGCAGCTGTCTGCATGGGTGAAACTGAAATGCCGTGACCGAATGAAATGGTCATGGCGCTGATCTGGCTCCATTTGCTTGGGTATTGTGGATCGGCTGATTCGGGCAATTCGGTGTGCAGGCGATCCATCAGCCCCAGGCGCGACAGAAATTCCTTGTGGCCATCAATTCCCACTTCCAAAGCCATCTTTGCAGTGCCGATATTTGACGAGTAAATATAGACTTCGGGAACTGACAAAACGCGATGTTTACCGTGAAAATCATTGATGGTGTAACGCGACACGCGGATCGGACGACGGGCATCAAAGCTGTCATGAATAGAAACCTTGCCGCTGTCCAGAGCCATGGCTGTCGTGAAGGTCTTGAAGATGGACCCCATTTCGAAGACACCGGCAGTCGCCCGGTTCAACCGGTCTTTCTCCAGTGCCTGCGCTGGAATATTGGGATCATAATCCGGCTGTGACGACATGGCGATGACTTCGCCTGTATGAACATCGAGCACAATGCCAATCGCGGCAATGGCACGATAGCGTTCCATGGCCTTTGTCAATTCATCCCGCACGACATGCTGCACCCGGATATCCGTAGAGAGCTTCATGGGCTCCAGATTGCGTTCCATTTGCAATCCAGCTTCCTGCAGGGCGGACAGTCCCTGACCATCCATATATTTTTCGATACCGGCAATACCTTCATTGTCGATATTCACATGACCCAAAATATGGGAAGCGGTTTCATGGCCGGGATAGAAACGGCGGTTCTCGCTGAGGAAACCAACGCCTGGCAAACCCATGCGATGGATCGCGCGCTGTTGTTCTTGCGTGATGGTCCGCTTCAGCCACATGAAGCCACGGTCGCTGCCAATGCGACTGCGGATGGAATCTGTATCCAGATCAGGAAAGACCGTTGCAAGCCCGTCAACAACTTCATCGGCATCAAGAACGCGCCTTGGCTCGGCAAACATGGAAAAGGTTTTGACATCGGTGGCCAGAACTTCGCCATTGCGGTCCAGAAGATCAGGTCTTGCTGCAGAGACACCGCTTGATCCGTATGGGTTGCCTGAATCCAGCTCACCGAACATGGCAATTCCGGCAAGGCGCAACCCAATGATTGCGTAAATCGCCGCAAACAGACCCATGGCCAGGAAAAGCCGCAACCTGGATTCATCACCCTTGGTGGCCGCAGTTCCCTTGAATCTGAAGTGCCGTTTGGCGGAGGTCAGAACCGACGCCTTCGCTTTTGCAGCGCCATATGTATCCGATAAAGCCATGTCAGCGCACCTCCGAGCCAATCAGATCAGCCAGGCTGGGCTCACTGGTCTGGTTGATGAGTTTTGCCAATGTGTTGCTCTCATAGGTGTAGGAGAACGGTTTGCGTCGCGGCACGATAAGCGACATCGGGGATTTCTCGGGAATATGGTCCAGCAACACGATCTGATGTGGAGCCAATGGCATCAGCGGCAGCACATCGACATTATTTTCCACCAAGGCCTGCAATCTGGACGGCTGGTTCAGCAGGCTCCACTGCGCCTTCAATCGGGAAATATCTTCTTCAAGACCATCGATCTCGGACATCAGATCTCGGGCATCTTCTGTCGCCAGTTCAGCCTGATATTTGATCTTGTAGGTGACCGCGGCTCCAGCCACCATCATCAGGCAAAGAAACAAGGTCCAGGTATGGCGCAACATTATTTGGTCCTCATTGATCTAGCCCGTCAAATCCCGGCAGGCGTGGCACGCCAAGAGCGGACATATCCAGTGCGAATGCAGGGTGTTCCGTGCGCTCGCCGACCCGCAATTTTGCGGATCGGGCACGTGGGTTTTCCCGGCATTCCTGATCACTTGCAGCCAGCGCCTTGCGCGATTTCAACTGAAAACTTGGTGGCGCAATGGCAGCCAGTTCAGGTGCATGGCGCGATCCACCCAACCGCGTTTCACTGCGGGTGTTGAAAAACGTCTTGGCAATACGGTCTTCCAGAGAATGAAATGTCACGATGACCAGGCGGCCACCTGTTTTGAGCTGGTGTTCACTTGCCGACAGCCCCATGGCCAGTTCTTCAAGTTCACGATTGACGAAAATACGCAGCGCCTGAAATGTGCGTGTTGCGGGGTGAATGCGGTCTTTTGCCTTGCGCGGGATGATGTCAGTGACAGTGTCTGCCAGATCATTTGTCGTTTTCAGCGGTTGCTTCAGCCGACGCTTCAGGATTGCACTGGCAATGCGTCCGGCCTGTCGCTCTTCACCCAGAAACTTCAATATATGCGCCAATTCACCATGGGACATCTGGTTCACAACATCAGCGGCCGTGGGACCGGAATTGCTCATGCGCATATCCAGCGGACCATCTTTCTGGAAAGAAAAGCCGCGCTCTGCGGTATCAATCTGCATCGATGACACGCCGATATCCAGCACAACACCATCGGGTGCCGGTGCGTCTAGCGCCTGCAGATGTTCAGCCAGGTTCGAAAACCGGCCCTCAATCAGTGTCAGTCTGTCGGAAAACTGCGCGCGCAGTGCCTGGCCGGCTGCGATGGCTGTGGGGTCGCGATCAAATGCGTAAACATGAGCAGCGCCTGCATTCAGTAGTGCTGTGGTATAGCCACCGGCCCCGAACGTTCCATCCACAAAGACGCCCCCCTCTACGGGCTGGAGCGCCGACAAAACCTCGGACAGCATCACCGGCAGGTGTGGCTGCGGGTTCACCGCGCCGCCCTTGGAACCGTTTTCTGGATCACTTTGTGATACGTCTGGCGCGCTCATCTGTTTGCCGGTCTTTGTCCATTTTCAGTTTGTCATGGCGCGGTATGGCTGACCTGTGGAGATGATGCATTCGCACTCCCCTGTCCATCAACGCGCATGGAAACGGGTTTTCAGTGCTCGATAAATAGTCAGGTAACGTTAATAATCTGTGTGTCTCCGGCAAATTGATGTGTCAATCTACCGTTGTGTTCAGGGGAAAAAACCAGTTGGTCTATAAGCCGGGTTCTGTATCACATTGCGCTGTTCAAGGGTGTAACACCGCAAGACAAGCACAATGCATGATGGCCATTCATCTGGGACACCTGTTGCCAGATGCCTCGTGCAACCTACCCGAATGACTGGTTCACAAACAAACCTGGTTCAGAAATTGCTCCTGACCCGCGCCATTCCTATTCGGTTTTGCTCCCGGTGGGGTTTACCATGCCAGGTCTGTTACCAGAGCCCGCGGTGAGCTCTTACCTCACCTTTTCACCCTTACCTTCAGACGGATTCAAATAAAATGAATCAGCTGCTGGCGGTTCGTTTTCTGTGGCACTTTCCCTAAGATCTCTCTCGCCGGACGTTATCCGGCACCGTGTTTCTGTGGAGCCCGGACTTTCCTCCCTGCAGAGCTTTCGCGGTATGCAGAGCGGCCATCCGACCAACTGGTAATGCTCATGTGGTCGATCAACCGGACAAGGTCAAGTCCAATATCCGGGCAAAGCCTCCTGATTTGGAAGAGCTTTCCCCGGGAATTGCAAACCTCATGTTCTGATTCAGATTCAAGTAGATCCGTCAAACACCAGATATCACAAAGATTTTTGGCACTTTATTCAAGCTGCAATTGCACGAATTTCTTCGCGAAACTCGTCAATACAAACCCGTTTTCCGCCGCGTTCAACATGCCAATATGTCCAGCCATTGCAGGCTTCAAAGCCCTGAACCAACGCACCGACCTTGTGAATGGACCCGACATGACTGCCACTGATGAGCGATCCATCCACACGGATTGTTGCGCCATGGCGTCCCTTGGCATCCGTCAACGTTTCGCCTGCTGACAGAAGCCCACCTTCGAGAAGGCGGCCGAATGGAATGCGCGGCGCAGCACGTTTTCCTTCGCTCATAACCAAGGCATCTTCGCTGATTGGCTCTATGGCAGCAATGCGTGCTTCGGCGGCTTTGCGATAGCTGGAGTCGCGTTCAATACCGACAAAATTACGGCCCAGCAATTTGGCGACAGCACCGGTAGTGCCTGTTCCAAAGAACGGATCCAGAACCACATCACCCGGCTTGGTACTCGTCAGCAGCACACGCTGCAAAAGAGCCTCGGGTTTCTGGGTTGGATGAACTTTCTGGCCATCCTCATCCTTTAAACGCTCATGGCCATTGCAGATGGGAATATGCCAGTCGGATCGCATCTGCGTTCCGTCATTCAGCATTTTCATCGCTTCATAATTGAAAGTGTAGCTCTTGGCCTTTTGATCACGCGATGCCCAGATCATTGTTTCATGGGCGTTGGTAAAGCGACGACCTCTGAAATTCGGCATCGGGTTGGCCTTGCGCCAAATGACATCATTGAGCATCCAGAACCGCAGATCCTGCATCAATGCACCGACGCGGAAAATGTTGTGATAGGAGCCGATAACCCAGATCGTACCATTGGGTTTCAGCACCCGCCTTGCAGCCAGAAGCCAGGCGCGGGTGAACGCATCATAAGCTTCGAACGAGGAAAACTGGTCCCAGGCATCATCGACTGCGTCGACCTTGCTTTGATCAGGTCGGTGCAGATCGCCTTCCAATTGCAGATTGTAAGGCGGATCAGCAAAAATCACATCGATGGATGCCGCAGGCAATTTTTCCATCGCTGCCACGCAATCACCTGAGATGATCGTGTTCAGCCAATCATGTTTGGCTTGTGAAACAGAAGATGACGATTCCGGGACGAAATCCCGAGCAAGAACAGATGAAAGGGTCAAAACGCAAAACTCCAATGACGCATGCAGAGTCTGCATTGAACAGGGTAAACACCGAGTTAGGCGTTATGGTTAACAATAGATGAATATTGGTTTTGTGCAGTCCAACCAAAGCGATAGGACGTGTCGATATCTTTGTCTGCGTCCTCGCCAAGCCACAATTGACCTGTTATAGAGTGGAATTCCTGTCCACCTGTTGAGTTCATGCGGCTTATTGTTGTGTATCAAAAACTGATTTTCCCCGTCGTCGCACTGTTGGTTCTTGCAGGCTGCAATGCTGTCAGCAGCCTGAATCCGATCAGCAAAAAACCAATTGTTGACCTGAGTGAATTTACCAAAACCGGCTCAACCTACTGCCCCAAGATCGAGCTGCGACAGGGTACCGAGAGTTTCAATGTCTATGAGGGTGGCGCAAAAGGCGATCCCAAAAAACTGATTTATCAGGCGCGTATCGACGAAACGGCCCGTGAATGCAGTATGGCAAATGGCCAATTGCAGATACGTGTTGGCATCAATGGCCGCGTTCTGGCCGGACCGCGCAGTTCAACGGCCGATACATTGTCAGTTCCTGTTCGTATCGCCGTGGTCAAATTTCAGGAGTCGGTACTTTTTTCTGAAATCCAGCCGATTTCGGTGCAGATTTCGGACTTTGACAGAACACCCGATTTCGTCACTGTTGTGAACGTTACCGTGCCGGATCCGGGCGAAGATCGCGACTACATTATTTATGTGGGCTTCGACCGCAAGGACGATGCCTGACACTTTCCCCTTACCCAAAAGAACAATACATGCTCATCATCTTTGACTGTGACGGCGTCCTTGTGGATTCCGAAATCATCGCTTCCGAGGTCAATCTTGAACTCATAAAAGACCTTGGACTGGATTTGACGCTCGATGAATTGTCTCAGCGCTATAGTGGTCTTACGGCCGTAAATATTTTTGCCCAAGTGGCCGAAGAGTTGAAAAGGCCCCTGCCCGAAGATCTTGCCGAACGGTCTGACAAGATGCTGGACGAGGCTCTACGCCAATCGCTCCAGGCTGTGGCAGGTGTCCACGAAATGCTGGATGCCATGGACGATGCACGCTGCATCTGTTCCAATTCCACGACACCCAGACTTGCGCAGAATCTGAAGCTGACAAATCTGTATGATCGGTTTCACCCGCACATATACTCTGCTTTGGAAGTTCGTCAATTCCTGCCCAAACCCTCGCCTGATGTGTTCTTGCACGCCGCCGAGACCTTGGGAGCGACACCTGCTGAGTCCATTGTGATTGAAGACAGCAGCCATGGAGTCGAAGGCGCTGTTGCTGCAGGCATGCGCGTGATCGGCTTTGTTGGCGCGTCTCATTCCTATGCTGGCCACAGTGAAAAGCTGATGGATGCCGGTGCAGAAACGACCGTCAGCAGCCTGAGTGATGTGCCAGCCACCGTTGAAGCGTTGAAAAGCTGGTCTGGAATTGGCGTTTAAACCGGAAGCTTGATAAAGGCTGCCTGCAGCGCGATAAAAAGCGCGGTATAGCAACTGCATCAGGCAAACTAACAGGACGTGATTTCGTGCGATATGTAAGTACCAGGGGTGAGGCCCCTGAACTTGGTTTTCTTGATGCCATTCTCACCGGGCTTGCCCGTGATGGTGGTCTCTACATGCCAGCCAGTTGGCCTGCGCTTTCGATATCGGATATCAAGGCGCTGCGCGGAAAATCATATGATGATGTCGCGTTTGCAATCATGTCGCCGTTTGTTGACGGCGAAATTCCTGATGACGTTCTCAAGAAAATCATCAAAGATGCCTATGCGTCGTTTCGCCATCCAGCCGTTGCGCCACTGGTGCAAGTCGGCCCGAATGATTTTGTGCTTGAACTGTTTCATGGCCCGACCCTGGCTTTCAAGGATGTGGCGATGCAATGGCTGGCCCGCGTCATGGATTATGCACTCGCCGAGCGCAATCAGCGCGCCACGATCATTGGAGCCACATCGGGTGATACCGGCGGTGCGGCCATTGAGGCGTTTCGCGGGCGTGACAACACGGATATCTTTATCCTGTTCCCCTATGGCCGGGTTTCCGATGTGCAACGACGCCAGATGACGACGGTTGGCGATGCCAATGTTCATGCCCTTTCCATCGATGGCAACTTTGACGATTGCCAGGCATTGGTCAAAGCCATGTTCAATGATCTCAAATTCCGCGATCAGCTTGGCCTGTCAGGCGTCAATTCCATCAATTGGGGCCGGATTCTGGCCCAAGTGGTGTATTATTTCACGTCAGCCTTGTCGCTGGGCGCACCGGATCGTGCAATTTCATTTTCAGTACCGACAGGAAATTTCGGCGATATTCTGGCTGGATTCGTGGCCAAGAAAATGGGGTTGCCGATTGATCGGCTTCTGATCGCCACCAATGTGAACGACATTCTGGTCCGCACCTTGGAAACGGGCCGCTACGAGGTGACCGGTGTGACCGAGACGACCGCACCTTCGATGGATATTCAGGTCTCTTCGAATTTCGAACGCCTGTTGTTTGAAGCCAATGGCCGCGATGGTGCAACCGTCAGCCGATTGATGGCCGGACTCAGCCAATCAGGATCATTCACACTTGCGCCGGACGCTCAGGCCTTCATTGCGCAGGGCTTTGATGCCGCCCGTACAACGCAGGCCGAGACTGCGCAGACCATTCAAGACGTTCTTGAAGGAAGCAGCTATCTGCTGGACCCACACACCGCCATTGGCCTGTTTGCAGCCCAACAAAGACAAAAAACCAAGACGCCGATGGTGACATTGGGAACAGCGCATCCCGCCAAGTTTCCCGATGCCGTGGAGGCGGCCTGCGGCCTGCGACCTGCCTTGCCAGCCTGGCAAGGTGATCTGATGTCACGTGTGGAACGGGAACAAACCCTTGCCAATGACTTGAAGACGGTAGAAGACTTCATATCAGCCCATGCGAGGGCGTCTGACAAATAATAAGACCGGGGAGTGAAGCATTGCGTTTTAATCAGGTGACCGATGGGTGTTGAGCATACGGTCTTGAGTAGCGGCATGACAGTGGTGACCCACGCCATGCCGCATCTGGAAAGTGCGGCCTTGGGAGTCTGGGTCCGATCAGGATCCCGCAATGAAACCCACCGCCAGCATGGCATTTCCCATTTGCTTGAGCATATGGCCTTCAAGGGCACCAAAAAGCGATCTGCCCGAGCGATTGCAGAAGAGATTGAAGCTGTTGGCGGCGATCTGAATGCTGCTACCAGCGTTGAAAACACCTCGTATTATGCCCGCGTTTTAAAAGATGACGTGCCGCTGGCGCTGGATATCCTCAGCGATATTCTGCTCAATGCACGTTTTGACGATGAGGAATTGCGTCGGGAACAGCATGTCATTCTTCAGGAAATCGGCGCGACTCTGGATAATCCGGAAGATCTGGTCTTTGACGCTTTTCAGGATGCAGCCTTTCAGGACCAGTCCATTGGACGCACAATTCTGGGAACTGCAGAGACGGTCAACGGATTTTCGACCGAAGATTTGAGACTGTTTTTGCGGTCCCAGTATCAACCTGCCGATATCGTTGTTTCGGCCGCTGGTGCGGTTGACCATGACAAATTTGTCCGCCAGACAGCAGAAGCATTCAGCTCTCTCACCAAACCGGAAGTGCCTGTCAACGACCATCAGAAAGCCCGTTACACGGGTGGCCAGTTCATCCAGCCAAAAGACCTTATGGAAGCGCAGCTTCTGATCGGGTTTGAGGGGCATTCCTACAAGGATGATGAGTTTTACGGAACACAGCTTCTGGCCAGCGTTCTGGGCGGAGGCATGGCATCGCGCCTGTTCCAGGAAGTTCGAGAATCCAGAGGACTTTGTTACTCTATCTACGCCTTTCACTGGGGTTTTTCCGATTCTGGCCTGTTTGGTATCCATGCCGCCACCGGGCGGGAGGACATTCCAGAACTTGTGCCGGTTGTGCTGGATGAGTTGCTGCGTGCCTGTGATGATATTTCCGAAGACGAAGTGAAACGTGCGCGTGCGCAGGTTCGTGCCAGTCTGTTGATGAGCCTTGAAAGCCCATCGGCCCGTGCTGCCCAGATTGCACGCCAGATGCTTGTCTTTGGCAGGGTGATCGACCTCAATGAACTGGTCGCCAAGGTTGATGCAATCACACCTGCGAACCTTCGTGATCTCGGCCAATCTATTTTCACCGACTCGGTTCCCACACTGGCGTCAATCGGTCCCATCGACGGCGTGGAAACAGTGCTTTCAACGGATCGCATTTCCGGGCATCTTAAACGAAACTGATTTCACTGGCGGCTCGGCATGACATTTGCCTTTTTGCATAACACCACTCGTATCCCGACCCAGGAGACAGCACGCGGTGGCACCAAGGCTGGTGAAGATATTTTTCTGCGCCCTCCGCAGGTCTCCGACTATCCCATGTGGGCAGAACTGCGTGCGGCCAGCCGCGACTTTCTGAAGCCATGGGAGCCAAGCTGGGCATCGGATGATCTGACTCGAAACGCCTTTCGACGCCGCATTCGCCGCTATCAACAGGAAAATCGTGAAGGCCATGCGCATGCGTTATTTATTTTTCGCAAGCAGGATGAGCAATTGGTCGGAGGGTTGAACCTGTCAAACATCCGGCGCGGTGTTACGCAGGCGGCAAGTCTGGGTTACTGGATGGGACAATCTTTTGCCGGCCAAGGATATATGTCAGCCGCGGTCCGCTCCACCTTGCCATTTGCGTTCAACTCTCTGGGTTTACATCGGGTCGAAGCGGCCTGCATTCCGGACAATCAACGCTCGATCTATCTGTTGCAGCGGCTTGGCTTTCAACGCGAGGGCTTTGCAAGAGAGTATCTGTGCATAGATGGTCGCTGGCGCGATCACGTGCTTTTTGCCATTTTGAAAAAAGACCTGAATAGCGAAGCCTGAGCAGCGCACAGTGTGTTTTTGAATTCCGGCTGTTTCATTTGAATTAAAATGGACCATAATCGGCCCCTAACTAGACAAATCGCGCTTCTGACACCTTGTGTCCGGGGTGCGAACTCAATAGTAAGAGGGCACTCAAGCCTTGCTGGTCTGATTTCGTGGTAAACGCTGTATTCAGCATGCTCCAGAGCTTGACTGGTTTGTATTGAGTATCCAACCGCTTTGGAGAAACACGAGTTGCGTTGCCTGCGTTCCATCCGTGACAATATTTTGGTTCTGACTGCCCTATGGATGACCGTGCTTGCGGTGCTTTCATTTGGTGCGCCGGCCTATGCTGTCGAAGCGATCAGCGTTCCGCTTGACGGGCGGACGCTCGACTTGCGCGCGGCGCTGGAACTTTACTCCGATGCCGGAGCGCGGCTGCAGGTTTCCACCGCACCCGGGCCAGATGGCATTATTCGACGGATCGAAGTCCAGGCGCGGGATCCCGAAATTGCATCTAACTGGGCGGTGTTTGCTCTAGCCAATACGGGGAACCAGCAGATCGACCGCCTGCTGGTTGCGCCACATTACTGGCTGCCCGGATCAGGGTTCTTTACACCCGACCTTGGCCAGTCGCGCATTACTAATATCACCCCCAGTGAAGGCTTCGCACCCGAGCGGGTGCCCAGCAAGGAATCCGATGTGTTTCTCATCACATTGGACCCCGGAGCGGTGGTTACCTTTATTATCGAGTTACAGGATGCGCGCCTTCCCAAACTGGATCTTTGGGAGGCAGACACATATCGCGACAGTGTAAACAACTACACGCTCTATAGAGGCCTTGTGATTGGAATTGCAGGCCTTTTGGCCGTGTTTCTCACAATCATCTTCGTTGTGAAGGGCACAGCAATGTTCCCCGCGGCGGCTGGGCTGGCGTGGGGCGTGCTGATTTATGTGTGTATTGATTTCGGCTTCTGGAATGAGTTCTTTGATCTCACCTTCACCCAGAACCAGATCCATCGCGCGGCGGCAGAGATATTTTTAGCAGCCAGCCTTGTGGTGTTCATTTACACCTATCTGAACCTTGACCGCTGGAATACGACGTACCGCATCGCAGTGATGGGTGTGCTGCTTGCAATGGCAGTCGTGGTTGCCATTTCCATGATTGAGCCAAGCTTTGGTGCCGGTGTCGCGCGGATCGCATTCGGCCTGACAGTCATCGGTGGAATGGGCCTGATCGGCTGGATGAGCTGGATGGGCTATGACCGGGCCGTGATGATCATTCCGACCTGGATTCTGCTGGTGTTCTGGTTGACGGCTGCAACGGCCAGCGTGCTGGGCTTCCTGGACAATGATACGGTACAACCCGCTCTGGCTGGCGGGATGGTGCTGATTGTTCTGCTGATCGGCTTCACGCTCATGCAGCATGCATTTTCCGGTGGAACGGTGATTACCGGTGATCTGGGCGATCAGCAACGCCGGGCGCTGGCGCTGACAGGATCCGGCGACATGATCTGGGACTGGGATGTCATGCGGGACCGCATGATCGTCAGCCCGGAAGTGGAGCAGAAACTTGGCCTGCGCAGAGGCACGCTGGAAAGTCACGCGCGGGATTGGCTGGAGTTCATTCACGAATCAGACCGGGACCGGTTCCGGCTGATGCTGGACACTGTTCTGGTGCAGCGGCGCGGACGTATCGTGCAGGATTTCCGACTGCGCTCCAAGAATGATGATTTTCACTGGTTCTCATTGCGCGCGCGGCCAGTGATTGGATCCGATGGTGAAGTTGTCCGCTGTGTCGGCACTCTGACCGACATCACAGAGCAGAAAATTGCGCAAGAGCGCCTGATGCATGATGCCGTGCATGACAATCTGACTGGACTGCCCAATCGGGAATTGTTCATTGACCGGTTACAGACCGCTCTCACCCGTTCCGAAGTGGATGATGCCGGTTACCCGTCAGTGATCATTATCGACATCGATCAGTTCAGTGACATCAATGATAATTTCGGGCTGGCAATCGGTGATTCAGTTCTGCTGGCTGTCTCCCGCCGTCTGTCTCGCATGACACGGCCTCAGGACACGGTGGCGCGGATTGGCGGTGACCAGTTTGCCATGATGCTGATTTCCGAAGAAGACACGGCAAAGGTCGAGAACATTGCCACAGCCGTATTGCGGACCCTGAAGTCAGCTATTCCCATTGGGGATGAAGAGATATTCCTGTCCGCATCTGTTGGCATTGCCCATTTTGAAGAAGAACAGATCAGTGCCGAAGATCTGCTGCGTCAGTCGGAAACCGCGCTTTATGATGCGAAACGAAAGGGCGGCAACGAGATCAGCGTCTTTGCCGACGTCAGTGGCGATGCTGCGGGCAGCCGACTGGAAATCGCAAGCCGTTTGCGCCTGGCATTGGAACAGGAAGAACTGACGCTGTATTACCAGCCCATCATTCGGCTGGAGGATCGCTCCATTGCCGGTTTTGAAGCCCTGATGCGATGGGAACATCCAGAGCTTGGCACATTGGCCCCAGCGGAGTTCATTCCAATTGCCGAGGAAAGTAATCTGATTGCCGATATCGGGCTGTTTGCGCTGGAAGAGGCAACACAGCAATTGGCTGAGTGGCAACAATCACCGCGCATCCGCACGCCGCTGTTCATGAATGTCAATGTATCGAGCCGCCAGATTTTCCGTCAGGATCTGATCAATGATGTGAAATCCGTGTTCCTGCGCTCGCCGGTCCACCCAGGCAGCCTGAAGCTGGAAATTACAGAATCACTTGTGATGGAAAATCCGGAATATGCAGCACAGGTTCTGGAACGGTTGCGCGATCTTGGAACCGGTCTTGCGCTGGATGATTTCGGCACCGGATATTCCTCCCTCTCCTATCTCCAGCGCTTCCCGTTTGATACGCTGAAGATCGACAAGTCCTTTGTGCGCCAGAACGGTCAGGAGAGCCAATTGGTCATCCTGCGGTCCATCATCGCGCTGGCCCATGATCTTGATATGGATGTGATCGCGGAAGGTGCCGAGAACGAAAGTGACGTGGTGGAACTGACAGATCAGGAGTGCGAATACGCACAAGGCTTCCTGTTTGGCCAACCCATGAAAGCCAGCGAAGCCGAAGAGATGCTGTTCCGCAGCACGTCTTACTCGACGACCTGACAATTTACTCAACGGCCTGACACTCTGAACTCAGGCGCGGCCGCTTGTGCTGACAAGCCCTGCCAAATCAACACCAAGCCGGTCCAGCGCAGTCTGATAAATGCCTTCCGGCGGTGTTTTCAAGATCATTTGAACATCGGCATCGCAGACGAGCCAGGCGTTTTCGCGCAACTCTTCTTCCAGCTGTCCTGCACTCCAGCCTGCATAGCCCAGTGCAATTCGGGCATCGGGCGGGCCAACACCTGCGGCCAGACCCTGGATCGCTTCCATCGTTGCGCACAGTGCAAGATCATCTGCGATCTGAAGCGAAGTCGAATAGCCTTCTGATATCCGATGCAAGACGAAGCCTCTGCCAATCTCCACCGGTCCGCCGGCCAGCACAGGTGTCTCCATTGAATCCGGATCATCGGTCTCGTCGGGAACAGCCAGTTTAAGTTTTTCACACAGGGTTTGAAAATCGATATTCTGGTGCGCTCGGTTCACGACCAGTCCCATCGCCCCCTCTTCATCGTGGCTGCACAGGAAGATGACGGTTTTGTTGAAACGGGGGTCGGTCATCGAGGGCATTGCAATCAGACAAGAGCCAGTCAACCAGCCGTTCTTCGCACCGGGCGTTTCCGGTTGCGCACTTGAATCCGGTATTCTGGACACGATATTCATCCCTGTTCGCGAATGGTTTCCAACACTATGGCATATAGACGCTTGCCGTTACATGCCGGGAAAGCTGTCACCTTCACGTAGATATGATCACAATGGGAAGATGCAAGCATTCCCGAAGTGATCTTTAGGGGTTACAAACAGGTATGACAAAGAGATTTCAGACGTTGGTGCTATTTTTGGCTCTGGGCCTTGCAAGCGCCCTTTCACTGCCCGGTCCCGCTCATGCATTTGAGGGACAATGGGTTGATCTGCCAAACGCCAGAGCGCGTCTGCTTGCCAGTGGCGATCCGATGAGTGGACGCATTCTGGCCGGTCTGGAAATTGAACTGGATGACGACTGGAAAACCTATTGGCGCTTCCCCGGCGATTCCGGTATTCCACCAACATTCGACTGGTCAGGTGCGCAAAATGTTGCTGCAACGCATCTGTTGTTTCCGGCCCCGGAGCGCTTCTCCGATGAATATGGACAATCAGTCGGATACAAGCACCGGGTGGTGTTTCCAATCGAGATCGAGTTGGAAGGCGCCGGGCGTCCGACACATCTGAAACTGGACATTGTGCTGGGCATATGTCGGGACGTCTGCATTCCTGTCATGGAACAATTTTCCCTGAAACTGCCCCCTGTCTTCATGGCGACCGAGGCTGCCAAAACCGTTCTCATTGCGGCAAGCAACTCGGTTCCAACACAAACCATCGAAGCGCAGCGTCCTGTGATCGAGATAGAGGAACGCGCGGGCAAAACGCCCATGCTGACGATTTCCGTACCATCGGACCTACAGATCACTGATGTTTTTGTTGAAGGCCCTGATACGTGGTTTCTGACCTTGCCGGAAAAGGTCTCAGAGGACGACGCTGACGCTGTTCAGACATGGCAACTTGCTTTGGATGGCACACCCGTCGGAACAACGCCATGGGGCGCTGCCATGCGCCTGACGATGGTTGGTCCGGACAAATCCTTCGAACAGGATTTTACCCTGATTGAACCAGAATAAGTTCGCGACGGATTGCCTACCGGCAATGAGCGCACTAAATAACATTCTTCAACGCTGACACCTGCCCTCAACAAAAGAGTTATGCATGACGATCTCCATTGGCGACACACTCCCCTTTGCCCATTTCTTTGTAAAAGCTGGTGGCGAAATAGACCGACTGTCAACTGACGACATCTTTGCCAACCGGCGCGTAGTTCTGTTTGGTGTTCCAGGTGCCTTTACGCCGACCTGCCATGCTGATCATCTGCCGGGCTATCTGGAACATCTGGACACTATCAAAGCCAAGGGCGTTGATGAAGTGGCTGTGGTTTCGGTTAATGACCCACACGTTATGGACGCCTGGGCGAAGGCCACTGGCGGCAAGGGAAAAATCCTGTTTCTTTCCGATGGCAACGCAGATTTCACGCGCGCTATCGGCTTGGATGCGGATGTGTCTGTGGTTGGTATGGGCACCCGCTCACAACGTTATTCGATAATCGTCGACAATGGTGTGGTGACCCGGTTCAATCTGGAAGAGGTTCGTGGCCAGGCCATCCTGTCAGGCGCAGCAGCCATCATGGACCAATTGCAGGACGCTTGATTGGACCGGTATCTGAGGCAAGCTTGTTTCATAGTCTCAGTACAAATCCGGAAATCAACTAATCCGCGCCGCGCCGATACTCCCGGACAGCAAATGCTGTGAACACACCAATAAGTGTCAGAGCAATTCCGTACCAGGTCAGAACGTAGCCGAAATGCCGATTGCTGAAGGCAATTCTGGTTTCTCCTGCTTGTGGCAGTGACAGACTATCATCGGCTTCAAGATCAACGAAGAACGGTGCGACGGGTTCGGCTTTCAGGCCTGACTGAAGTGTCATCTCTGCGGTGTCGCGCACGAACCAGAGCGTGCCATCAAACCCGACTTTGTTTCCAGGTGTCGCAAAGCCAGCTTTTTCGGATGGCCGCATCAGGCCATTCACCGTGATCAGACCATCCTGCCCGCTGGTAATGTCCTGGTCGGCAAGATGAAGTGGCACGAAGCCACGGTTGATCCAGACCACACCGCCACCGGTCAATTCAAACGGGGTCATGACCCAATGCCCCTGTCCGCCAAAAGGACCGCCTTGGGGGGCACTGACCACCATATAGGCGCGTTGCTCATAGTCATGCAGATAGCGCCCGCTCAGTGTCACACGCTGGTACTGATAAAGATCAGGGTCCAATTTGGTCCACTCGGCAGGCGGTGGCAAGGCAACCGGATCTGAATCCAGTCGTGCCGAAACACTGGCGATCAGATCGTCTTTCCAGTGCATGCGCTGCACCTGCCACGTCCCCAGTGACAGTAAAACTGCCAAGGCAAGCAATGACAGGATTCCTGGCCATAACAGCCGCCGCCAAAGCGGCGCTAAGTCCAGGGCATCACTTTGCATCGACGTCCGTTCCACTATTCTGCAACGCACCTTCTGCGGCTTTGCGCTTGTACTGCTGTGCAATCAGAAGGCCTTTCAAAGGACGCAGGAATATCAAACAGAGAAACAGCGTCATCGGTATCCAGATCATCATATTGAGCCAGATAGGCGGGGTGAACATGACCTCTGTCATCAACACACCGACAACGGCCAGAAAACCCACAATAAAAATCACGAAGATCGCCGGACCATCGCCACTGTCGATAAATTCAAAATCAAGATTGCAGTGGTCACAATGATCTGCAGTTTTGATAAAGCCCGAGAACAGATGCCCCTGACCGCATCTGGGGCACCGCCCTTTCAAGCCTGTCTGACTGATACTCAGGACAGGATAGCGCATCAGGTCATCCATATTATTCAACGTAGAACTCCATTCTAATGATCAAAACAAAAAAGGCGCGCCCGGAGATGCCGGGCGCGCCAAAAATTACGATCTCACGTAAATTTAGTGGATTGTCGCGCCGACAGATCCCCAAATATATATTGAGACAAACAGGAACAGCCAGACCACATCGACAAAGTGCCAGTACCAGGCAGCGGCCTCAAAACCGAAATGATGCTCCGGTGTGAAATCACCTTTCAATGCACGCACCAGGCATACAATCAGGAAGATTGTTCCAATCAACACGTGGAACCCGTGGAAACCGGTCGCCATATAAAATGTTGAGCCATAGATGCTTCCTGAGAAAGCAAAGGCGGCGTGAGAATACTCATAAGCCTGAACCACCGAAAACAGCGCGCCCAGAATGATCGTCAGGATCAGACCCCATTTGAGGCCATTGCGATCATTGTGGAGCAGCGCATGATGCGCCCAGGTAACAGTTGTGCCGGATGTCAGCAGTATCAACGTGTTGAGCAATGGCAGATGCCACGGATCAAACACTTCAATTCCAACCGGAGGCCAATGCCCACCGGTATGCTCAACGCGGGCAACCTGCTGCACTTCGCCAGCAAACAGACTGGCATCGAAGAACGCCCAGAACCAGGCGACGAAAAACATCACCTCAGAGGCAATGAACAAGATCATCCCATAGCGCAAATGCAATTGCACCACTTTGGTGTGATGGCCTTCATGGCTTTCCTTGATGACATCGCCCCACCAGGCGATCATGGTATAGATGACACCCAGAAATCCGGGCAGCATCCACAGAGCCGAAGCCTCATGAAAATAGCTAACCGCACCCAAAGCCAGTGCCAACGCAGACACTGACCCCACAAAGGGCCAGGGGCTTGGGTCTACAAGGTGGTAGTCATGATCGTTGGCGTGTGTGTCAGCCATGTGGTTCCCCGATCTTTCTCGTCACTTTTATTAGCGCTTCAATAGCGCGATTTCTCGTTCGCTCATAGAGCTTTCTGGTCATGTCCTAAAGCTTTTCAGCCGGATTATCTTTTGCACCATCATCCAGCTTTGCAACAGGTTCAACGCTGCTTTCAACCGGAAAGAAGGTATAGGACAGTGTTATTGTGTTGACCGAATCCAAATCCGGATCGTCAGCAATGGCAGGATCAATAAAGAACACCACTGGCATTTCAACAGTTTCACCGGCAGCCAGTACCTGTTCAGTGAAGCAGAAACACTCCAGCTTGTTGAAATAGGCCCCAGCCGATTGTGGCGTCACGTTAAACGTGGAGGTTCCGATGGTCTGCGTTTCAGCTGAATTGGAAAAGCTGTAAGACGCCTCACCGGTCTCACCGACCTGCAATACCATCTGACGCTGGGTTGGCTTGAACGACCAAGGCAGCCCTCCGGCAATGTTGGCATCGAATCGTATGGTCACCTTCCGATCGAGCACCTGCCCCGCTTCGCTCTCTGCGATTTGGGTGGTTCCGCCATAACCGGTGACCTTGCAGAACAGATTGTAAAGCGGCACGGCCGCATAGGACATCCCAATCATCGCTGACAGAAAAACAACACAGGCCGCTGCCGTCAGGCGCTGCCGCTTCATGCGTTTGTCATTGTTGGTGATCGTTGGCTCGCTCTGCATCGGATGGGAACCTTTCCTAAAACGGCTTGTTCAAGAGTTCAGGGCCAAATTTGAAAATTGTCATCAGATAGAACAAAGCCACGAGAAAAATAAGGCCAAGGGCAATTGCAACGGATCGCTTGTTGCGTCGTTTCTTGTCATCGGCAGATAGTTCAACACCGTCTTCTGCAATAATCGGTTCACTCATGGCTGGTCTCACAATGCAATTTTGATGACAGCTTCAAACAGAAGCACGCCAAACAGGGCAAACAGATACAGAATAGAATAGGCAAACAACCGTTTCGCTGCGCGGTTGGTGTTCTCTGTGTTTTTATCGCGGTAGACGTAAATTGCATTGGCAATAAAACCGAGGCTGAGTGCCGCTGTCGTCACACCATAGACAAGCCCGCCAAAACCAAGAAACCAGGGAGACATTGCGACAGGCGCCAGCAAAACCGAATAGATCAGGATTTGTTTCCGCGTATAGGCATCACCGGAGACAACCGGCATCATCGGAATGCCCGCACGTGCATAATCCTGGCTGGCAAACAGCGCCAGAGCCCAAAAATGCGGCGGGGTCCACATGAAGATGATGAGGAACAGAACAAAGGCCTCAATACCCACAGATCCAGTCATGGCAGCCCAGGCAACAACCGGTGGCAACGCACCTGCTGCGCCCCCAATCACGATGTTCTGCTGCGTGAAGCGTTTCAGCCAGATGGTGTAGACAACGGCATAGAAGAAAATTGTAAAAGCCAGCAGACTGGCGGCCAGCCAATTGGACACCAGTCCCAGCACCATCACCGACAATGCTGCCATGAACAGGCCAAATGCCAATGCCTCACCACGGGACACGCGACCGGCTGGAATTGGGCGGTTAGCGGTCCGCTTCATCAGTTTGTCGAGATCGGCCTCATACCACATGTTCAGCGCACCGGAGGCACCGCCGCCAATGGCAATGCATAATAGTGCAATCGCGCCAGTTACCGGACCCAAGAGCATCGTTCCCGATGTGGCTGCTGCGCTGACCAGACCGACCAGTGCCGTGAAAACCACAAGACGCATGACGCCCGGTTTCATCAGAGCGAAAAAGTCCTTTGGCTCTGCCTGGGAAATGCGATGTTCAACAGCCGTTGCGGCCAGCGCCTGCAATTCCGTTCGTGCCTCGATATCCGCTGTCGACATGTTTGCCCGTGTAACTTTTCTGGTTCAATTTGTTTCAGTTATGTGAATGGGATCTGCATTCAACGTGTCAATTGACCCCAGACACTAAACAAACTGCCAGCCTGTTCTTTCGAAAGGCCGGCAGCGGAGTTTCATAATATTGCCGACGCCTATTTGATGCGCGGCAGTTTTTCCCACTGGTGGAAAGGCGGTGGAGACGGCAATTGCCATTCCAGCGTCGTTGCACCTTCACCCCATGGATTTGCAGCTGCGACACGCTTTTTCGAGAAAGCTTCAAAAATGCCGTAGATGAAAATCAACACTGCAAATGCCGAGAGATACGACCCCATGGAGGATACATAATTCCATCCGGCCATGGCATCGGGATAATCGACATAGCGGCGTGGCATACCTGCCATTCCGAGGAAATGCTGCGGGAAGAAAATCAAATTCACGGAAATGAACGTGACGTAGAAATGCAGTTTTCCAATTTTCTCATTGTACATCAGACCCGACATTTTCGGGAACCAGTAATACCAAGCAGCAAAGATCGCGAACACGGCACCCAATGACAGAACATAGTGGAAGTGAGCGACCACAAAGTAGGTGTCATGCATCGACCGATCGAGGCCAGCATTGGCCAGTTGAACGCCGGTGACGCCGCCAACGGTGAACAGGAAGATAAACCCGACCGCCCACAGCATTGGTGTGCGGAAATCGATGGAGCCGCCCCACATGGTTGCAATCCATGAGAAAATCTTGACGCCTGTCGGCACCGCAATCACCATGGTGGCAAACACGAAATAGGCTTGTGTATCGACATCCAGACCAACTGTGAACATGTGATGTGCCCACACGATAAAGCCAACCACACCAATGGCGACCATCGCATATGCCATGCCCAGATATCCGAAGATCGGTTTCTTGGAGAATGTGGAGATGACATGGCTGACGATACCGAAACCTGGCAAGATCAGAATATACACTTCAGGGTGACCGAAGAACCAGAACAGATGCTGGAAGAGAATCGGATCGCCACCGCCTTCAGGCGCAAAGAATGTCGTTCCGAAATTTCGATCCGTCAGCAACATGGTGATGGCACCGGCCAGAACCGGAAGCGACAGCAACAACAGAAATGCAGTGATCAGAACGGACCAGGCAAACAGCGGCATCTTGTGCAATGTCATGCCAGGGGCACGCATATTGAAGATGGTTGTGATGAAGTTGATCGCGCCCAGGATAGAAGATGCACCGGCAATGTGGATCGACAGAATAGCCAGATCCATTGCTGGCCCTGGCTGACCTGAGGTCGAAAGCGGTGGATACATTGTCCAGCCGCCACCAACACCGTTGGAACCAGGGGGGCCTTCGACAAACATCGAGAAGATCAGCAAAATCAGAGCCGGGGGCAGCAGCCAGAATGAAATATTGTTCATTCTTGGAAATGCCATGTCGGGTGCACCAATCATGATCGGCACAAACCAGTTCGCAAATCCGCCAATCAATGCGGGCATCACCATGAAGAAGATCATGATCAGTCCGTGGCCGGTTGTGAACACGTTATAGACATGCGGATCACCGAAAATCTGCATGCCCGGTTCCTGCAACTCCATCCGCATGGCGACGGAGAGGGCTCCGCCGAAAATGCCTGAGAAAATCGCAAAAATCAGGTACAGCGTACCGATGTCTTTATGGTTCGTCGAATAGACGTAGCGGCGCCAGCCTGTCGGGTGGCCGTGGGCGTCTGCATGTGCTGCGGTGCCTGCCATTTGTCCAAGTCTCCTATTTGCATCTGCTCTGCCGGCCCTGAACGCGGTGTTCTGCGTTTACGGTCCCGGCGGGCCCAACCGGGCCCATTTCAATATCATACAGCCTGACGTTCGCAGCCCGAAGGCCTAGCGCTGCGCCAGCTTGCGTTGTTCATCCAGAAGGCCAGCCAGCATTTCGTTGGCCCCTTCCACATCTTCTGCTGCCATGTTGGCCCATTGTGTGAATTGCTCGTCACTGACGACACGGATCACAATTGGCATGAAAGCATGCAGGGTGCCACAAAGCTCCGAGCACTGGCCGTAATAGACGCCTTCGCGCTCAGCCTCAAACCAGGTTTCATTCAACCGACCGGGAACCGCATCCATTTTCAGGCCCATAGAAGGCATCGCAAATGAGTGCAAAACGTCTGCGGCAGTGACCTGAACACGCACGACCTTGCCAACGGGAACAACGATCTCATTATCGACGGCCAGCAGACGCGGGTCATTTGGACCACGTTCGTCGTCTTGCAGCATGTAGGAATCGAAGGAAATATCGTTGTTATCAGGGTATTCGTAACCCCAATACCACTGATAACCAGTTGCCTTGATCGTCATGTGGGCTTCCGGAATCTCCAACTGATTGTAGAGCAGACGGAAGGACGGAACGGCCAGAACAACAAGAATCAGAACCGGCGCAACGGTCCAGACAATCTCGATCATGGTGTTGTGAGTCGTCTTCGACGGGGTCGGGTTCGCTTTTCTGTTAAACTTCACCGCGCAGAGGATGAGAAGCAACAGGACGAACAACACGATCGGGACGACAATCCACAACGTAAATGTGTTGAAGGAGTTGATCTGCTCCATGACGGGAGATGCAGCTTCCTGAAAACTTATCTGCCAGGGATGCGGTTGATCAGCAAATGCGGCGCTTCCCAGCCCAAGCAATGCGGTAGTCCCGCCCAAAAGGACAGTTGCTGTCCGCTTTGAAAACTTCAAAAGCGCGGGCGCACTGCGCTTCAACTTCATCATAATGACAACCTTTTGCCAGTTTGTATTTCTGAATGGTGCCGCTGCAAAAGCGACTCCGTTTCAACTAAGTACCCCAGTGTCTGGCGTTGATCCATCCTTGCGAGCATAAAAAGCTGAAAATGTGATCCATATTTCCGCCTTCATATACGAGGCTTGCCCAGCTGTGTCGAGAGGAACTTACGTCCAAACCCTGCTACTTTTCGCCACCATGCAAAATAATATTCATCAACCTGAATATAACATTTGATCACGAGGAACAAGTCAGTCTCCCACGTCATGCGTTTTGGCACTGTCCAGGATACAATAGGGCGCTGCATTCAATTGTACCTGCGACAGATTATCGCCCGAATTCACAGGCAACCGGTTCCCACAGCAGCGTCAGACTGTGATTGCCTCTCCTGCATATTAAATTCGTGTAAGAAAAGTTCGATTTGCAACGATTTGGGGGGCGAACATCACGCTTGACCGCTGCATTGCTTGACAGCGTGCCATGCTCTGCTAGGGACGTTACAACTTTGGTTAATCGAGATCAGGTCCCATGCAGATTTCTTTTCGAGCGTTCTCCGCTTTTGTATTTTTTAACATCGTGATGCTGGTTTCTTTGCCAGCCAGTGCACAGCAGTCGCAGACACCGTATGGTGACTGGAACATGCGTTGTGAGACGCCGCCCGGGGCTCAGGGGCCTCAATGCGCGCTGATGCAATATGTTGTCGCCGAATCCCGTCCCAATGTCGGGCTCAGCGTGATCATGCTGAAAACCGCCGATGGCAAGGCAAAACTGCTGCGTATCATTACGCCGTTGGGTGTACTCCTGCCATCCGGCCTTGGTCTGAAAATTGATGATGATGACATCGGCCGCGCCGGTTTTGTGCGTTGTATTGCGGAAGGTTGTCTGGCTGAAGTCATTCTGGAAGATGAGTTGCTGAACAAATTGCGCCGCGGGCAGCAGGCCACCTTCATTGTCTTCGTTTCGCCAGAAGATGGCATAGGCATTCCGATCTCCCTGTCCGGCTTCAGCGCCGGCTATGATGCCCTGCCATGACAACGGCGTCCAAACCAGATGATTTTTTTGAAGGTCTCGACCTGTCCTCGTCCCGAACCCGTGGTCGTGTTGCGGATGCGCTGACGCATTCGGACGATGGCGAATTGTTTGCAGAATACCGCCAGCAGGAAAGCCTGAGTTTCGACAATGGCCGTTTGAAAAGCGCAACCTTTGATGTGGATCAGGGCTTTGGCCTGCGCAGCGTTTGTGGTGAAGCTGTTGGCTACTCCCATTCAAGTGAATTGTCCGATGCTGCAATGGCGCGCGCTGTCGATGCTGTGAGTGCTGTGAGCAAGGGCTATTCCGGGACTTATTCTGATGCGCCAATGCGCACAAATGCCAAATTATACAGCGATGAAAATCCACTGACCTCTCCCGAATACGGTCAGAAAATCGCATTGCTTGAAGCTGTTGACGCCTATGCCAGGGATACCGGGTCAGATATTGCTCAGGTTTCCGCAAGCCTGGCTGCCAGTTGGCAGATCGTCAAAATCCTGCGCGCCGATGGTCATCTGGTGGAAGATATCCGCCCGATGCTGCGGTTCAATGTGTCGGTGATTGCCAAAGATGGTGCACGCCAGGAAACCGGTTCGTTCGGATTTGGCGGACGCGACGGGTTTGACGCATTTGTCACAGAGGCCGCCTGGAAATCCGGCGTTGATGAAGCCATACGTCAGGCGCGCGTCAACCTCGGTGCTGAGGCCGCTCCTGCCGGCGAAATGGACGTTGTATTGGGGCCGGGCTGGCCAGGCATCCTGCTGCATGAAGCGGTTGGGCATGGCTTGGAAGGAGACTTCAACCGCAAAGGCACGTCCGCCTTTGCCAGCCTGATGGGAGAGCAAGTCGCCTCAAAAGGCGTCACCATTGTTGATGATGGAACGATCGAGGCCAGACGCGGATCGCTGACCGTGGATGATGAAGGCACTCCGACCTCCCGTACCGTCCTGATTGAGGATGGCAAGCTGGTTGGTTACATGCAGGACCGTCAGAACGCCCGGCTGATGGGTGTTGCGGCTACAGGCAATGGACGTCGGCAATCCTATGCTCATGTCCCCATGCCACGCATGACGAACACATATATGCTTGGCGGGAATGATGCACCCGAGGACATTGTCGGGTCTTTGAAAGACGGGCTTTATGCGGTCGCCTTTGGTGGTGGTCAGGTGGATATCACATCAGGCAAGTTCGTGTTCTCCTGTACAGAAGCATATCGTGTCAAAAACGGCAGAATTGGCACACCGGTGAAGGGTGCCATGCTGATTGGAAACGGACCCGATGCAATGCGGCGCGTGTCCATGATCGGCAATGATATGCAACTGGACCGGGGCATGGGAACATGCGGCAAGGCCGGACAATGGGTGCCGGTAGGGGTTGGCCAACCAACCCTGCGCATTGATGCCATCACGGTCGGCGGCACGCAAAAAGGCGCAACACCGGGCTGATCTGCACCTCAGATGTTGCCAAACACGACCCCAGCCAGCATTGCCACATAGGCAACCATCAGAATTTCAAATGTATTTCCGGAGACAACCGGTATTGCGATATTCACATATTTGACTGCGACGACGAGGCAGAACAGCACAACGGATATTATGAAGACGCCAAATGACGGGCTGCTGAGTTTCATGGCTTCAGGCTCCTGATGATTCGCCGGATTATGCCAGTGTGGAACAAGATTTATAACCGCCTATTGTTCCGAAAACTCAGCCAAATATGCTTTTAGCCACGCATCCAGCCTTTCTCTGTTTACGCCAAAGTCTTCGATGCCGAGCAAACTTTGCGACAGGATCACGACGCTCACCCGGCCATCCTCCAGTGGCACAACTTCAATATCAATGATATCGGGAAATTTGAGCCCGCGGGACAGTGCCTCAAAGCGTGCTTTTCTCTGCCCGTTGTCTCGTGACATCAGGCGGGCGCGGGGGTTTTCATCGCCAGCGACATATCTCATGAACCACTCAAAAACAGCGTCTTCGTCAGCTTTGACTGCCGGACTTGTATGCGTCCGTTTTGCCCTCGTGCAGTAGCTGCCATCTGATATATCCGGACATGCCAGTGCCCAATTCGGGGTGGATCGCCCCGACCAGGTCGACAATGCAACAGGCTCGATTTGAGCGAGTCGGTGCCACAATTTTTCAGGGCCGATCATCATCAGGCTCATCCCAAGGAAGGCGAGCAACAACACCAGTACAAGGAGTATTTTCACTATCAGGTTTCTTTTCGATCTGGATTGAGGGGCAGCTACTCTGTTCGGGGCGAAATTTTGAACAAACCACCCTCATATTCATCGGTCAGGAACCAGATGTTGCCCGAAGCGTCGACATCCACATCGCGAATGCGACCCCATTTTGACATGTCCCATCGCTCCTCGTGAATGACCTCAGGCAAGTCGCCGCTGATATCGAGAGCAAGACGAGCAATCAACTGATCTTTCAATGCTCCGACAAAGGCATTCCCACTCCACGCCTGCGTGCCATTCGATCCGTAAAAAGCCAGACCCGACGGGGCGATTGACGGGTCCCAGTAATAAACCGGCTGCTCAAACCCCTCGCCTTGCGTTCCCTGACCAATCTTGAACCCTGAATAATGGCGGCCATAGGAGATTTCGGGCCACCCATAATTCAGACCGGCCTTTGGCTGGTTGAGTTCGTCGCCACCTCGAGCGCCATGTTCAACAACCCAGTACAGTCCGGTCGTCGGATGAATGGCAGCGCCCTGAGGATTGCGGTGTCCAATAGACCACAATTCGGCAAGCGCGTCAGGATCGCCAACAAAAGGGTTGTCCTGCGGAATTGAGCCATCTGCATTGATGCGAATGACCGATCCGGCATGATCGCCCTTGTCCTGAGCTCTCTCTGATTCTCCGCGCTCGCCAATCGTGACGAACAGCGTACCGTCAGGCGCAAAAGTGAGACGAGAGCCAAAATGGCGGCCACTGTCCGTTTTTATGTTTTGACGAAAAATCACCTGCTGCTGATCAAGGCTGGCTTCAAGACCCTCCCGATTCAAACGAGCACGCAAGACAGCCGTTCCGGCACCGTTGTCACCCGGTTCAGAAAAGGACAAATAAATCAGCTGATTATTGGCAAAATCGGGGTCAAGCGCGACATCGAGCAGGCCGCCCTGCCCGCCATCATAGACCGCTGGAACGCCTTCTATTGCCGGGCCCAATTGTCCGTTGCCAGCGAGCCGCAGCCGGCCGGGACGTTCCGTCACCAGAACCGTGCCATCCGGCAAAAAGCTCATGCCCCAGGGGTTTTCAAGACCAAGAGCAATGGCCGTCACATCCACCGTGGCCTGCTCGGTGGCAAATTCGCCGGACCATTTGTCGAGGTCACGTTTTTCAAACACCGTGTTGGCGGCACTGGCGTCTTTTGCCCAGTGCAATTGAAGAGGTCCGCTCAATATTGCGAGGCTGACAAAGCCCAACGCAAATTTCCTGTGAAGTTCCATGATACGCCTTCCGCAAAGCCCTTTGATATGGGGTGACATGGGGCGTATGCGGAAGATCGCCAAGGTCTAGTCAAGAAATTTTGCCCGGGCTCTGCGCTGAATCCGCTGCAATTCGGGTTTCTGGTCCCTGTAACTCTGCCAAAGAAGCGTCGCGACAGCAGTCACCATGCAAGCAAAGCCAAGGGCGAGAAGCGCTGACAGTGTACCTGCCTCATCCAAACCCAATATTGTGCCGATGGAAATCAAAGACGATGTCATCACGGGGTTCTCCAACTATGTTCAAGCTGGAGCCAGGATGCTGTCCAAAGCCGACTCTAGAATGGAAAAATTGAGGCAAATGCGTGATTTTTCGTTAACGCACTCTGAATCAATAAATTTCTAAAACGGCACGGCAGCCGTCAGGTGGAGACGAGCACCTCCAGTGGGGTGATACAGCGACAAGGTTTCGGCGTGCAGCTGCAGGCGGTCGGCCAAAGCCAGAACATCTGGCGGTGCGTAAAACGAGTCTCCAAGGATCGGATGTCCGATCGCCAGGCAATGGACGCGAAGTTGATGGGAGCGGCCTGTCTTGGGAAACAGAGCCAAACGTGTTGCGTTGGCCTCGTGCGACAGCACCTTGAAGCGGGTTTGTGACGCCTTGCCCAGGTCCCAGTCCACTTTTTGCAACGGTCGGTTGGGCCAATCGCAGATCAGCGGCAGGTCTATCTGGCCAGTTTGCGTCACGAGTCGGCCTGACACCCGGGCTATATAGCGTTTCTCAATGTGCCGTCGTTCGAATTGCAATCCAAGATGCCGTTGCGCTGCGCGGTTCATGGCAAACACCATGATGCCTGATGTATCCAGATCCAGACGGTGAACCAATAGCGCGTCAGAAAAAGCCGCTTTGACCCGCGCTTCCAGGCAATCTGCATGGTGTTGTGCTTTGCCCGGCACACTCAACAACCCCGATGGTTTATCGACAACCAGCAGATCGTCATCGTGATGCAGCACCGTTAATCCGGTATCAGGTGGCGGCGAATAGATGAATTCGGGAAGCAAGATCTTTGTCAATCCGCGTGGGTTAAATTGCGCTCCACCTGATAGTCAGGATTTAGGTTACCGGCAAGGTGTCGTGTTCGAGACGGTCCGCGTTGACAACAGTGCAGCACCACTTTTTTCTTCCACCAGCTTGATGAGCACTTATATAGAAATGTGACAGCTGGAAAAACATGGGTGATGTGATGGCAGACAAACTGAGTGATGCGGCGCGGGAAACCTCAATGAATGAGCTCACGCGGTGGAGTCTGGATGGTGACCGGGATGCTATTTCAAGACAATTTGTCTTCAAGGATTTTGTCGAGGCTTTTGGCTTCATGAGCCAATGCGCCCTGATTGCGGAACGACTGAACCATCACCCTGAATGGTCGAATATATATAAAACTGTCACAGTGACGCTGACCACTCATGATTGCGATGGTTTGAGTGAACTGGATATAAAACTGGCCAGGGCAATGGACAGGATTTCTGACAAATATAGTTAGATATGAGATCAACACAGGGGATCGTCATGGCGTCAGATGGCCAGAAAACCGACCAGAGCACCGAACAAAAAGATGTCCTTGAAGGGGAAATCATCTTGCCGGAGAAGGTGCTTGAGCATGTCAAAGGCAATTTTGAGGGCCAGCGGAACCGTGTCCGGAAACGTTTCTGGCCGACAGTCCGCAAGGCTTTGCGCCATATCCCATTCATGGAGGATGTTGTAGCGGCCTATTATTGCGCAATGGATTCCACCACCCCGTTTCGGGTTCGCGCTGCCCTGATTGGCGCTCTGGCGTATTTCGTGTTGCCGATAGATGCTATTCCCGATGTTCTCACACTGGTCGGGTTTGCCGATGATGCGTCAGTCCTTCTGGCCGTTCTGGCGCTGGTTGGCTCACATATCAAAGACACCCATAAGGAACAGGCCCGTGCTGCCCTGCGGGATCAGGACGAGATCTGATCTTGCCGGGCGTTACTCCAGATCAATTTCCGGATCAGATTCCAGACCACGCCGCAGCCGTGAAAAGGCGAGCCGAATGCGGGACTTGACAGTGCCGAGCGGTAAATTTGTCTGTTCGGCAATCTGGCTGTGGCTCAAACCCTTGAAAAACGCCAAACGCACCAGATAGAGTTGCTCTTCTGGGAGTGCATTCAGACACTCGCGAACCCGCCGGTCACGTGTTTCAGAATCGATTTGTTCACCGGCTTCCACTTCTCCCTGAGGCTGCAAATACGGATCATCTTCATCCAGTTCACCACGTTTGTCCCGCCGCATGGAATCGATGTGTCGGTTTCTTGCGACCCGAAACAACCAGGTTGACAGAGAAGATTTGGACGGATCGAACAGATTGGCCTTGCGCCAAAGGGTAATCATCACCTCCTGCACCAGTTCTTCTGCCTGCCCGCCTTGAGCACCAAGCCGCAAGAGATAGGCTTTCAAACGCGGTGCAAAATAATCGAATATTTCTTCGAAAGCAGCCTTGTCCTGTGTCTCGGCAACCCGCCGGGCAAGTTGGGAAAAGACTTTTGCCCTGTTGGCGCTGCTCGCACTGGTGCTAGCTTCACCAGCAGGCGAAACCTTGCTGGCGGGAGACCTAACCTCATCTGATAAATTAGTTTTGGTCATAAATGCCTTGCCAATTTGTGTGCTTTGGCATGACGCAATCAGCGTTTTTGAGCGTCGACTCACCCTTGTGAAAACGCCAGCCTATCCAATGCACCAAACGATTCCTGTCCGTCCCAGCCGACATAACGGCCCAATCCCTACTTTACCACAGTCTGGCGACTGCAATCTTTCAACTGTATCGTTCTATCGTTGAAGCCTGCAACAGGCCAAGCACATCCTGCAATCCGGTTGGAGCTCGTCTCGGCTGACAAAAAAGAATGCTATTTTCCAAACCCTATTGCAAGCCAAGCATAGGTGAGGATGTGTTAATGTAGCCCGGCCATTTTGTTGTGTCAGGAAGCCACTTTACACATAATCTCGTCACAAATTACGGTTTAAGACAGATCACGGTATGTTTCGGCAGATGACGAACTGTAGAAATTGTGCCTTTTGAAACCACTTTCGGCGTCATATTCACTGTTTGGTAATGATAATTCGGTCATTTTAGGAATGTTATGCTGAATGCACGCGATAGGCGTTGCACTTTCAATTGTGCGCGGATCGCGATAAAAGAGCAGGCAATAAAGAATCAGGTCGGTTTTGGGTGAATCCCGGGATGGATCGGGTGATGTGAAACAGACGCAGAAGCTTTGTAGAGACACACAAACTTAATTTAGGACACGACAGTTCATCATGATGGCAGCCATGACATTGACATCCGGATTTCACAGACATTTCAAAACCCTGATTGCAGCGGGTCTGGTCGCGTTGATGGCGGTGCCAGCCGCATTTGCGCAATCACCGTCTCCAATCGGCCAATTCAGGGATTGGGCGGCTTATACCTACAATTCCAGCAATGGTCGTGTCTGCTACGCAATTACCCAGCCGAAGGAAACCCAGCCGGCTGGCGTAAACAGAGACGAGATTTATTTCTTTGTAAGTCAACGACCCGGCGAGGGCGTACGCAACGAAATCAGCATAATTACGGGATATCCCTACAAAGAGGGTTCAACCACAACCGTTGAAATCGGCACCGATATCTTCAACCTCTTCACTCAGGATGATGGTGCGTGGATACGCGACCAGGCTGAGCAAGATCGTCTTGTGGCATCGATGCGCAGTGGTTCGAACATGATTGTCAAGGGAACCTCGACAAGAGGCACACTGACAACCGACACGTATTCCCTGCTTGGCGTCACAGCCGCGCTCAATGAACTCGTCAAGGTTTGCGGTAGCTAACTCCAGCCGCTATCAATGTTAGTTACAATCAGGCGGGGCAAGACCCCGCCTTTTTCTTTTGTGCTTTTTCTTTGACCCCCCTCCTGCACACCTGATAAGGAAGGCCTCTTAATTGAGAGGCTCGAAAGATGACCGTTTCTCTGGATATTTCAGCGAAAAACACCAATGCGCCTGCCGTTCTTGTGAGCGAGCGGGCAGAACCAGTCCTGGAAAAGCCCAATCTCGTGGGCATGTCCCGTGAGGAGATGCTCCATGCATTGATTGAAGCCGGCGTTCCTGACAGGCAGGCGAAGATGCGTGTTCAGCAGGTCTGGTATTGGATCTATGTGCGTGGCGTCTCCGATTTCAGCGATATGACCAATCTGTCGAAAGCACTGCGCAGCGATCTTTCCGAGCGCTTTTCGCTGGATCGACCGGAACTTGTTGAAGAACAGATTTCTGTGGATGGCACCCGCAAATGGCTGTTCCGCTTTCCTCCGCGGGGCGCAGGTGCGCCGGTTGATATTGAAACCGTCTACATTCCGGAAGAAGGCCGTGGCACCTTGTGCGTCTCGTCACAGGTCGGTTGCACGCTGACCTGCACCTTCTGCCACACCGGCACCCAACGCCTGGTGCGCAATCTGACGTCCGAAGAAATTGTCATGCAGGTTCTGGTGGCGCGGGAACGCCTTGGCGATTTTCCTGACAAGGAAACTCCGCCTGGCACTTACGTTCCCAGCGAAGGCCGTCTTGTCACCAATGTGGTGATGATGGGGATGGGCGAGCCGCTGTATAATTTTGAAAATGTCAAACAGGCTCTTTTGATCGTATCTGACGGCGAAGGTATTGCGCTGTCCAAGCGCCGCATCACCCTGTCCACCTCCGGGCATGTGCCGAATATTCAACGCACCGGCGACGAAATCGGCGTGAGCCTTGCGATTTCGCTCCATGCGGTTCGCGATGAGTTGCGTAATGAATTGGTTCCCATCAACAAGAAATATAATATCGAAGCTCTGCTGGATGCCTGTCGCAACTATCCCGGCGCGTCCAATTCCAGACGCATCACCTTTGAATATGTCATGTTGAAGGGCATAAATGACAGTCTGGAAGATGCCATCAAGCTGGTCAAACTTCTGAAAGGCATTCCGGCAAAGATCAACCTCATTCCATTCAATCCATGGCCGAATTCACCCTATGAATGTTCGGATTGGGAGCAGATTGAAACCTTTGCTGAAATTGTGAACAATGCGGGCTATGCGTCTCCTATCCGCACGCCACGCGGACGCGATATCTTCGCCGCTTGCGGACAGTTGAAGTCCGAAAGTGAACGTATGAAGAAACGCGATCGCGAAGCGCTGGAGCCAGTACAAGGTGTCGGTGGCTAGAGCAGATGTCGGCCCTTTTTCGCCTGATACTTGTTGTGCCTCTGGCCTATATTTGCGGGTGCGCAGCCGCTGGCTTGACCATTTATGCTGCCTGGCAAAGCACAGGTCTGGTGCTGGAAGACACCCAGTTTGAATTGATTTTAGGCGGGACGATGGTGGCAATGGCGTTTGGCGCTGTGGCATTCCCTGTCAGCCTGATCGGCATCATCATTGCCGAGGCTTTCGAAATCCGGTCATTTGTCTGGTATGTGCTGTTGGGCATGTTCAATGGCTATGTTCTGTCCTGGACACTCCCCGAACTTTCAACGGTGTTTTACTATCAGGACTTATATCAGCATGCAGCTTTCCAGGGCTTTCAGCCAGGAACGACAGCTTATCTGGCCGGGGGCAGTGCCTTTGGTTTGGTTTACTGGTTGCTGGTTGGACGGAAATCAGGCTTTGGAAAATCAGCACTCAGCTAGACCGTGCCAACAGCAATTTGATGGCAAAACCGCCGAGAACCGTTGCGAACACCCAATCGACGATTCGTGTTGCTTTGGGAGATCGCATCAACAGGCTGGCGATGCGATTTGCTGACAGGATCAGAACAGCGCAAATCGGAATTGCAATCGCCACAAACAGAATGCCGAGAAACAGCAGTTTTTGGGTTGCGAATGGATCCCCCACACGGACGAACTGAGGCAGGAAGGTCACGAAGAATACAATGATCTTGGGGTTGAACAGATTGATCCACAATCCCTTGAGGTAAAGCGATCCGATTGACTCCCGCTTGCGCTCGGTCTGATCCGGCGCAAAAGAAGACCCGTTGCGCAGCGCATCCCAGGCAAGCCACAGCAGGTAGAGACATCCGACGATCTTGAGTATCGTGAACGCGGTTGCGGATGCTGCCAGAAGTGCCGACAGACCGAGTGCAACTGCAAATGTGTGGAGCAACAATCCCGTTATGGCACCTGAGAAGGCAGCGAAGCCCGCCATGCGTCCCTGAACAATGGTCTTGCCCAAGAACAGTGTCATGTCCGGACCAGGTGTCAGCGTCAGCGCAAGGACGGCGACAGAGAATGTGATCAGTACTGAGAGATCGGGTAAGAACACCATCACTGGACTTTCCTATTATCATATGCGCGCGAAACTAACGCGGGATGATTTCCTAACCAATCCATTTCTTGGCCGCAATCATAAGATTCCCTTGCGCCCACGCATCTTATTTCTATAGTGCGCGACAAAGATCCGGCCGCTTCGACTGCGGCCATCAATGATATTCACAAGCGCAAAAGCGTTCAGAAAAATTCAGGAGTTCTGCATGTCCCAGACGGGCGACATCAAAAAAGTTGTGCTGGCCTATTCCGGTGGATTGGACACATCCATCATCCTCAAATGGCTGCAGACAAATTATCAGTGTGAGGTTGTGACATTTACCGCTGATCTGGGTCAGGGTGAAGAGTTGGAACCGGCACGCAAAAAAGCCGAGATGATGGGCATCAAGGAGATCTATATTGAAGATCTGCGCGAAGAATTCGTGCGCGACTTTGTCTTCCCGATGTTCCGCGCCAATGCTCTTTATGAAGGCGTCTATCTGCTTGGAACATCTATTGCACGCCCCCTGATTTCAAAGCGGCTCATCGAAATTGCTGCGCAAACCGGTGCAGATGCCATTTCCCATGGCGCGACCGGCAAGGGAAATGATCAGGTTCGGTTTGAACTGGCGGCCTACGCCCTGAACCCGGATATCAAGGTTATTGCGCCATGGCGGGAGTGGGATTTGACCTCGCGGACCCGATTGATCGAGTTTGCCGAGCGCAACCAGATTCCAATTGCCAAAGACAAGCGCGGCGAAGCGCCGTTTTCCGTCGATGCAAACCTTCTGCACACATCATCGGAAGGCAAAGTGCTGGAAGATCCGTCGGAAGTGGCACCGGAATATGTGTACTCACGCACAGTATCTCCTGAAGATGCCCCGGATAAAGCGACGATCATTGAAGTCGGGTTTGAAAAAGGTGACGCGGTCTCCATCAATGGTGAAGCCCTGTCCCCTGCCACCATATTGACCAAACTCAATGAACTGGGCGGTTCCAATGGTATTGGCCGGCTTGATCTGGTCGAAAATCGTTTTATCGGCATGAAATCACGCGGCATTTACGAAACGCCTGGCGGCACAGTGTTGCTGGCAGCGCATCGTGGCATTGAATCCATCACGCTGGACCGGGGTGCGGCGCATCTCAAGGACGAGCTGATGCCGAAATATGCAGAGCTGATTTACAATGGCTTCTGGTTCTCGCCCGAGCGGGAAATGATCCAGGCGCTGATCGACAAGAGTCAGGAAATGGTCACCGGCACAGTCACATTGAAGCTCTACAAGGGCAATGTGGATGTCATTGCCCGGGCATCACCATACTCGCTGTATGATGAGGATCTGGTCACCTTTGAAGAAGGTGCTGTTGCCTATGATCACAATGATGCGGCTGGTTTCATCCGCCTAAATGCGTTGCGTTTGCGGACACTGGCCAATCGCCGAAAACGCGGATAAGCGCCATTTTTCGCTGCTGAGAGGCAGCAAAAGCAACCATGAAAGCAATCCCTGACAAGACAGGGATTGCACAATGGCACTATGAGGGATATATCCCGCAGTGCAACAGCGCAGCGTGACGGCACGTGGCGTCTGATTTTTCCAAAGTTTGAAAGCCTCCTAATGTCCCTGCGAAATATCGCCATCATCGCGCACGTTGATCATGGTAAGACCACCCTCATCGATGTGTTACTCAAAGCATCTGGCGCGTTTCGTGACAACCAGCAGGTTGATGAACGCGCTATGGATTCCAATGATCTGGAACGCGAGCGCGGCATCACCATTCTTGCCAAAGTTACATCGCTGAACTGGAAAGACTCACGGATCAACATCGTTGATACGCCGGGACACGCCGATTTCGGCGGCGAAGTCGAGCGCATCCTGAATATGGTGGATGGTGCCATTTTGCTGGTTGATGCGGCTGAAGGCCCAATGCCCCAGACCAAATTCGTTCTGTCAAAAGCGCTCAAAATTGGTCTGCGGCCGATTGTGGTCATCAACAAGATCGACAAGCACGATGCGCGTCCAGACGAAGTTCTGGATGAAGTCTTTGATCTGTTTGCGAGTCTGGATGCTCACGAAGACCAGTTGGACTTCCCTGTCCTGTATGGCTCTGCCAAACAGGGCTGGATGGCTGCTGATGCAGATGGTCCGAAAGACAGCATCAATCCTTTGCTTGAACTGGTTATGGAAAAAGTTCCAGAGCCTGTTGTCGAAGATGGTGCGTTCCAGTTGCTTGCAACAACCATTGAATCAAATCCTTATCTCGGGCGTATTCTGACAGGCCGGATTCGGGCCGGGTCGATTAAGCCCAACCAAAGCATCAAAGCACTGGCCCGTGATGGGACAGTTGTTGAGACCGGACGCGTCAGCCGCGTACTTGGCTTCCGTGGGCTGGATCGTATTCCGGTCGAGGAAGCATTTGCAGGCGATATTGTCGCCCTGTCCGGCCTGACAATTGCTTCGGTTGCAGACACTCTGGTTGATCCAAGTGTTGACCAGCCGATTGAAGCGCAACCGATTGATCCGCCAACCCTGTCGATGACCTTCCGCATCAACGATGCGCCGATTGCCGGTACCGAAGGTGACAAGGTGCAAAGCCGTGTCATCCGTGACCGTCTTTTGAAGGAAGCCGAAGGCAACGTCGCGCTTCAGGTGACACCGGGTACCGATGGTGACAGTTTTGAAGTCGCCGGACGTGGTGAATTGCAATTGGCTGTTCTGATCGAAACCATGCGCCGTGAAGGGTTTGAACTGTCGATCGGCAAACCGCGTGTCGTGTTCCGTGAAGATGAAAACGGCAACAAGCTGGAGCCCATCGAAGAGGTCATCATTGACGTTGACGACGAGCATTCCGGTACGGTCGTGCAGAAGCTTTCCGAGCGCCGCGCCGAACTGGTGGAAATGCGCCCCTCGACGGGTGGCCGCACGCGCATCGTGCTGCATGCACCAACACGTGGCCTGATTGGCTACCAGCCGGAATTGCTGTCCGATACGCGCGGTACCGGCATCATGAACCGTCTGTTCCATGAATATGCACCGTTCAAAGGTGCAATTCCCGGTCGTCGTACCGGAGCACTGATTTCCAATGGCCAGGGTGAAGCCGTCGCCTTTGCGCTGTGGAATCTTGAAGATCGTGGTCCTATGATCATTGAGCCCGGCAACCGGGTTTATGAGGGCATGATTGTTGGGGAACATACCAAGGGCAATGATCTTGAAGTCAATGTTCTGAAGGGCAAGCAGCTGACCAATATGCGTTCATCCGGCAAGGATGATGCTGTGCGCCTGACACCACCAACGAAGATGACACTGGAAAAGGCCCTGTCTTATATTCAGGATGATGAACTGGTCGAAGTCACGCCCAAATCCATCCGCCTGCGCAAGCGTCTTCTTCTGGCTCATGAGCGCAAGAAAGCCTCCCGCATGTCTGCTGCCAGCTAAGGCCAATCGCTGATTCGGCACCTCTGCCGAGGCACATGCCTGCCATCAAGTTTTAGCCGTCCGGTTCCTGCAATTATGGCAGGCCGGGCGGCTTTTTCATGTTGATCTCCAGCGCAACGCCATATTCCCAACTCTGTTTTCGTTCAGTCTGGGTTCAGACACGATATGGGAAAAGTGTCCCGAAATGGGCCCTGACGGGAACCATCAGGCATGCGTAACGTTATGCATGAGTAACAACAGGAGATTCCTATGGATCGTTCCAGACCAACGAATAAATTAATCAGAAGCGCAGGAATTGCGTTTGTCCTTGGCGCGAGCATGCTTGCTACGCCTTCATTTGCTCAAAAAGAGGGCCTTGCGCGCGAGACTCTGGAGCAGTTGGTCACAGTGCCACCCAGCGACTTGAGCGATGCAGACCTTGCTTTACGCATTCAGCTGAACCGACGCCTGCTGAATGATAATGTCGCTGAGATCGGCGGTATCAAACTTCAAAATCTGCTCCGCGCTGATCGTCAGGAAATGCGCAAGCGCGGTGACTCCGGAGGTGCACAAAAGAACACTGCCAAAACCCCTGCTGAACAACCTCAAACCGCTCAGGACTCTGGTGCTGCACAAGATAATAACGCTGCAGACGAGAAAAATGATCGTCAACGCAAACGTGCAGAACGTCGGGCCGCAGAAGAACAAGCGGCTAGCGAAAAGGCAGCACAAGATGCCGCCGCAGAAAAACAACGCCAGCGCAAGAATCAGGAAGCTGAGGCTGCAAAAGCTGCAGCAGACAAAGCAGCAGCAGACCGGGCAGCAGCAGACCGGGCAGCAGCCAAAGACGCCGAAGCAAAGCGCGCTGCTGAACAACAGCAAACTGACCGTCAGCCCCGTGCAGACCGTCTTGCCCGCCAATCCCTTCTGGATAACAGAGCTTCTGCCGATATGTCCGTTGTGCAACTGCGCGAGCGCATTGCAGCGAGTGAGGATATCTTACAGGATAGTGAACTGCGTCGCGCTTTGAAGCGTGCCTTGAACGACCGCGTCAATGCAGATCGTGCTGCTTTGGAAAGTAAACTGGCAAATCGCCAGGACCGTCGCGATGACCGGCAGGCAGACCGCAAAGATGAGCGCCAGGAACGCAAGGCCGAGCGGCAAGAGAACCGGAATGACAAACAGGCCGGCAATCAACTCGCGGGTCAATTGCTGGAAGATCAGCGTCCTGCAGGCCAACTGGGCCTGCCTGAATTGCGCGAGCGCGTTCAAAGGACCCGGGATGCTTTGCAGGCGGAAGATATGCGCGCGAATCTGAACAAAAAACTTCTGGCGCGCCTGTCCGAAGACCGTGATGAATTGCGCAATCGCGTTGCCAAGCAGGAAGGGCGCTCCAGAGATCAGGATGTCCGGGAACAGGTTCTGGACAACCGGAATGCGCGCAACGAGTTGCTGTCTGACCGACGTCCATCCCGCAGCCTGAATGACCGGGAGTTGGATCGACGCATCGAACAGACCGGTTCCTTGCTGGAAAGCGGTCAGATCCGTCCTTCCGGGCGGGCCAGTCTGGAACAGATGCTGCGCAGTGACCGTGCCGAAAAGCGTGACCGTTTGCTGCAGGCTCGCGAAGATCGTCGGCGCAATTTGCGCAAACAGGCCAGGCCGCCCCGCGATTTCACAATCCAACTGGGCCAGTCAGGCATTCGCTTCAATCTGGATATCGTTGCTGCGGAAGAGGACAACAATTCGATTCAGGATCAGCTTCTGGCAGCACCACGCCGCGAAATCAGACAACGCTATACGTTGAATGAGTTCCGTCAGCGGCCGGAATTGCGCGATATCATGCCCGGTATTGAACTGGATACAATCCGGTTTGGTACCAACGAAGCCTTCATTCGTGCTGAAGAAATTTCCAATCTCGATACGATTGGTGAAACCATCGAGGAGATCGTCTATTCGCAACCAGATGAAGTGTTTCTGATCGAGGGCCACACTGATGCTGTCGGCTCGGACAATTACAATTATGCCCTTTCAGAAGAGCGGGCACTGGGCGTGAAAGAAGCATTGCTGGATTACTTCAATATTCCGGCCAAGAACCTCGTGGCGATCGGTTATGGTGAGCGTTTCTTGCGCATTCCAACACCTTATGCGGAGCAGGAAAACCGGCGCGTCAGCGTGCGCCGCATCACGCCTTTGCTCTCCGGAAACTAATGCGAACTGTCGCGGTGGACCAATCAGTTTACCGCCGTGACTGCACCGTTACGAAGAATCGAAAAGGTCGGCTTCACGCCGGCCTTTTCAATATTCCCCATCAATGCGGATCATCATCACATCAATAAAATGCGATGGATTGATGAGGATGGAGACGGCAATATGCTGCGGAAACAGAATGTGTTGAGCAACAGGATCTGCAATGCTGCGATTATACGCCATGCCGGGCTCCGGGAATTCGTACAAGGTACAATTGCTGGCGAACTTGCTGAAAATCGAGTTGGAGCAGATCAACATGTCCGCTCTGGATGGATCGACCCGCACTGCAGATTATCTGGAGAAAAATCCCACTGGAAAACTTCCATTGCTTGAACTGGAGGATGGGCGTTTTCTGCCAGAATCCGGCGCAATCCTGGCCTATCTGGCCGAAGGTAGCGAGTTCCTGCCAGAGGATCGCTTTCAACGAGCACGCTGTCTTGGCTGGATGTTCTTCGAGCAATACAGTCACGAGCCTGCAATCGCCACCAGCCGTTCCATCGCGGTCTATCCGGAACGGGCCGTCGGCGTGAGCGCATCTGCAAAACAGCAATTGCTCGACAAGGGACATGCTGCCTTGGCTGTCATGGAGACCCAATTGCAGCAAAGCACCTATCTGGTGGGTGACAGCCCAACAATCGCAGAAATTGCGCTATATGCGTATACTCATGATTGTGAGACGGGTGGCTTTGCCCTCACCGCATATCCCCAAATCTGCGCATGGCTGAAACGCATTGAGGGCCTGGTGAACTACATGAAGATGCCGCAGGGCCACTGAAACTCAGGCACAAAAAAGGCTCCTGACGGAGCCGAAGTTTCTTGAACGATGTTTCAAAAGATTGCCCGGTCTGAAAGTCACCCCTCAGGTTGGGGGGCTGAAAGAATGGGGTTGTTTCAAACCGGGCTGTCTGAGGCAACATCATTAATATGGATAGCCAAGATGGCTGACGAAGGGCTGAAAAAGGGCAAAATTGTGATTATTTGCAACATTACGTGATGTGAAAAATTGCAATCCAGGATAGTTTTATTGATAAGAAAAACGTTAAAGTTCAGAAATCATAGTGGAATCCATGCTTGCATTGGTCCAGACTTCACGTCATCCTATTGTAACAATTATAGAAAATTTTCGGGCGGACTTTTATGGCGGATATGAATGATAACTCCGGTGCGTCAAATCGCAGACATGCAGACTCAACCTCCGGCGCCCAGATTCATTCCTTTCCGACAGATAAAACAACATCTCACCAAACCACTTCACTCAACAAAGCCAACCACAAGCAGGTGACGTTCAACCGGACCGAGCTGGATGCCATATTGCGCATTTATGGTTTTATGGTCGCTGCTGGCGAATGGCGCGACTATGCGATTGATCATCTCAAAGATCGCGCCGTGTTTTCAATTTTCCGACGCGCCAGCGAAATGCCCATGTTCTACGTGGAAAAAGACCCGTCACTGGCCCGCAAACAGGGCATGTACAAGGTGGTCGCTGCCAGCGGCCACATCATGAAACGCGGTCACGAGTTGCGTCAGGTCCTCAAAGTCCTTGAAAAACCGCTGAAACTGATCTCGCAATAGGGCTCACCCGACCTTCAAAAAAGCCGGTTTTGCGCGCCGCTCCGTTCAGGTTTCTCCATCAGCCTCTTCAGGGATGCTGTGCTTCGTAATCAACGGCATCTGAAACAGGGTGAAGGCCAGTGTGATGGGCATGAAGCCAAACACTTTGAACGACACCCAGAAGTCGGTTGAAAAATTGCGCCAGACAATTTCATTGATGACTGCTAGGACGAAAAAGAACACACCCCAGCGGAATGTCAGCAAGCGCCAGCCTTCATCTGTCAGTTTGAAGACACTGTCAAACACATAGCCCAGCAATGATTTGCCAAAGTAGAGGCCACCCAAAAGAATTCCGCCAAACAGACAATTCACGATGGTTGGCTTGAGTTTGATGAACAGGTCATTTTGCAGATAGATCGTCAATCCGCCAAAAATCAAAACAACGATGCCGGTGATCAGCGGCATGATGGCAAGTTTGCGCGTTAGTATCCACGATGCCGCCAGCGCTATTGTAATGGCGACCATGAAGACCGCAGTTGCCGTGAAAATGCCATAGCGGCTATTGGCGAAGAAAAATATGGCCAGAGGGCCAAGTTCCAGCGCGAGTTTCAGCAGCGGATTGATTTCGGCGCGTTGCGGATCATTCGGGTCGCGTTCAATCATGTTCGTCATAGGGTTACTCCGGCAATTGCGCGGGCAAAGTCACTGGCCGCAAAGCTTTCAAGGTCATCAACGCCTTCTCCGACGCCGATATAATGGACGGGCATTTTGTGTCGGGCAGCAATCGCCACCAATATGCCACCTCTGGCTGTGCCGTCCAGCTTGGTCATAACAAGGCCTGTAACGCCTGCGGTTTTGCCGAAGACTTCAACCTGGTTCATGGCATTTTGACCAGTTGTTGCATCAAGTGTCAGAAGCACGTGGTGGGGCGCTGTTTCATCGTGTTTCTTGATGACACGGATGATTTTCTCAAGTTCAGCCATCAGTTCCACGCGGTTCTGGAGACGGCCAGCCGTATCGATCAACAACACGTCTATCCCGGAAGCCTTGGCCTCCTCCATCGCATCAAATGCCAGACCAGCGGCATCAGATCCCTGGTCCCTGGCCACGATTGAAGAGCCGGTGCGCTGCGCCCAGATTTTCAGTTGCTCAATGGCAGCCGCGCGAAAGGTGTCGCCTGCAGCCAGCATGACAGACTTGCCCTCGGCCCGCAGTTTTGCAGCCAATTTTCCAATTGTCGTGGTCTTGCCTGAGCCGTTGACGCCAACCATCAAAATGACTTGCGGCTTGCTCGTTGTCGACAGGACCAAAGGCTGAGCCACCGGCGTCAGAACCTTTTCAACCTCTGCCGACAGAATGGACTTGACCTCATCGGCCTCGATCATCTTGTCGAAGCGACCTTTGGCAAGGCTTTCGGTAATTGCCATCGCCGTCTCGATGCCGAGATCAGCCTGAATCAGAATGTCTTCCAGCTCCTCGATCGTATCATCATCGAGCTTGCGCTTGGTGAAAATCGAGGTGATGCCGCTGGTCAGCGAGTTTGATGAGCGGGACAAGCCTGTTGTCAGCCGCTGAAACCAGCTTTTCCTGGGTTCAGGTGTGGCTTCTGGCTCTGGCTCTGGCTCTGGCTCTGGCTCTGGCTCTGGCTCTGGCTCTGGCTCTGGCTCTGGCTCTGGCTCTGGCTCTGGCTCTGGCTCTGGCTCTGGCTCTGGCTCTGGCTCTGGCTCTGGCTCTGGCTCTGGCTCTGGCTCTGGCTCTGGCTCTGGCTCTGGCTCTGGCTCTGGCTCTGGCTCTGGAACAAAATCGTCCGGCTCTTGCTCTATGGCAAGGTCCTTTGTTTCCAAAACCTGTTCAACAGGCTCAGTCTGCTCGCCAGCATCTGTGGGAGTTGTGTCTTCAGCCTGATTGTCGTCAGCCTCAGACAACGGAACCTTTGGCTCTTCAGCTTGCGGTTCGCTGGACCCGAACAGCCTGCGGAAAAAGCCCTTTTTCTCGCCCTCGGCCACTAAACGGCCTCGCCGAAGAGATGGCGATGGGAGCAATCCTTGATGTATACTGGAACGATGTCACCTGCTGTCTCGCCCTCAAGCTCAACCTGAGTAAACTGCTCTGTGCGCCCGAGACCGGGCTTTTCAATCAGTACCTGATGGGTGGACCCAATTTCGCTTTTCAAATGCTTTTGCAACGCTTGATCGCCTTTTTCCCGCAGGCGCCCTGCCCGCTCCTTGATCAAAGACCGGTCGAGTTGCGGCATGCGCGCGGCCGGTGTGCCGGGGCGCGGTGAGAACGGAAAAATATGCAGATGGGTCAGATCGCAGGCCTCCACAATTGACAGGGAGTTTTCAAACATCTCTTCGGTTTCCGTTGGGAACCCGGCAATGATGTCGGCGCCAAAGGCCATATCCGGGCGCAGCGCACGCACCTGATCGCAAAAATCAATCGTGTCCTGTCGCAAATGCCGCCGTTTCATGCGCTTCAAAATCATATCGTCGCCGGATTGCAGCGACAAATGCAGATGCGGCATCAGGCGTTCTTCCTGCGCAATGGCTGCCATCAGTTCCGGATCAACCTCAATTGAATCAATCGAAGAAAGACGCAACCGTTCCAGTTCGGGCACATGTTTCAGGACCGCCTGAACCAAGGCACCCAGCTTGGGCGCACCCGGCAAATCGGCCCCGTATGAGGTGATGTCCACGCCGGTGATGACCACTTCACGGTAGTCATTTTCTGTCAGACGCCGCACCTGATCGACCACTGCGCCCATCGGCACGGACCGTGAATTGCCCCTGCCGTAAGGAATTATGCAGAAGGTGCAGCGGTGGTCGCAACCGGTCTGGACCTGAACAAAGGCACGGGTGCGCCCTTCAATGCCCTCGATCAGATGGGGTGCTGTTTCACGCACCGACATGATGTCGTTGACGCGGGTCTTTTCGGTGTCGTTGACGCCAAATTGCGGCAGCATCCGGTAGCTGGCTGCCACCAGCTTCTCTTCATTGCCCAGAACAAGCGAAACCTCGTCCATATTGGCGAACATGTCCGGATCGGTTTGCGCCGCGCAGCCGGAGACGATGACCGTCTTGTCCGGATGGTCCCGTTTTGCGCGCCTTATGGCCTGGCGTGCCTGGCGCACAGCTTCAGATGTCACCGCGCAGGTGTTGATGAGAATTGCATCTGTCAGGCCAGCCGCGATTGCCTCGCGCTTCATGACCTGGCTTTCAACCGTATTCAACCGGCAGCCAAAGGTCAGAACATCGATGTTGGGAACCTTGCTCATACCGGATTACGCCACATCACTGGCTGGTTCGGCAATTGCAAACAAGCTTTCGGGCAACATTCCGGAATGCTCGAGTTCCCATGGCCCGGTCATGATCACATGACCGTCCTCACGCCAGGACAGGTTCAGATCTCCGCCCGGGAGGGAAATCCGCACATTGCGACCGGACCGACCGGTGCGCGCTGCGCTGACAGCAACAGCGCAGGCAGCAGACCCGCAGGCTTTGGTTTCACCCGCGCCACGCTCCCAGACCCGCAGGCGGATGTGATCGGGCGACATGATTTGCGCAAACGAGATATTGGCCTTCTGCGGGAACATGGCGTGATGCTCCAATTTCGGTCCTATCCGCGACAAATCATAGTCGTCTGTGTTGTCGACCCAGAAGATTGCATGAGGATTGCCCATATTCGCGACAGACGGATTTTCCAGCGTGACGCCATGGCCTTCATAGACCAGTTCGATTGCGGTGGTGTCTTCAGTCTGCGCAGACAGGGGGATTTCATTCCAGCCGAATTTGGGAACGCCCATATCCACACTGATGTCTGCACCCCTGCGGATGGTCTGCAGCAATCCGGCTTCCGTTTCAAAAACAGCTTCGTCAACACCCAGACGGTCGAGTTCCATGCCCGCGATGCAGCGCGTCCCATTGCCGCATGCGCCAGAGCGTGATCCGTCATTGTTCCAGATTTCCACATAGGCTGCCGTACCATCAGATATTGGCGGCAACAGCACCATCAACTGATCAAAAAACGACCCCTCTCGTGCTGCAATTGCGCGTGCAGCATCCGGTGTCACCAACACATGGTGATCCCTCAGGTCAAGCATGACAATCTCGTTGCCAGCGCCGTTCATTTTGTAATAGCCGATATCGTTCATGGTCGCGTGTGTTTCAAAGGTCCTGTTAATGCCGCCTATATGGCGGATCAAGTGAACAAATACTAGGGCATACACCATTTGCGAGCGTGTTCAATACGCGCTCAGACGCAAAAAAACGATCGATCAATATTGCTTTGTACAACGCAAACCCTAAGATCATCTCCAGATCATGGAGGATTCAGCATGTTTGCATCTCGTGTGTTCCTGGCTTTTCTCGTTTCCTGTGCTCTTTTCACGCTGCCCGCCTTCGGCAGCCCAAGGCTTCAACTTGTTCAGTCTGAAAGAGCTCCCGTCAGCACCTGTCTCGCGATTGCGCAAAATCTTGATCGATTGCCGAGCGTCGCGCGCGCCACTTACACCAATCTGGACCGGCCGTTTGGTCACGGACCATTGATACGGACCATAAACTCGGAAATCGACACAGACATTGATCGCGCTCTGACCCCTTATGAGGCGCGGATCACGTTTTATGATCATTCAACCTATATCATCGAAAGCGCACAGGGGATCACAGCCGCCACGGACTATTTCGGCTATGCCCAATATAAGGGCCAGAATTTGATCCCGACCATCGTGACTATGAACAAGGCACATTCGAGCCACTACACCGCGAATCCGGACAGCCGCATTGCCCATGCCATGCCTGGCTGGGGTGATACAGAGCCAGCCAAACACCTCATTCAGGTTGAGGATGTGCTCGTTCGCAATGTCACCACCGATATTGTGCGCGGGGGCTTTCGCGAAGCCGATGCCAATTCAATCTTCATTTTCGAAGTGGCGGGCCTGTGCATCGGGCATCTGGGTCATCTGCATCATGCGCTGACCGATTCCCACTTTGCGAATATCGGTCGTCTGGATGTGGTCATGGTGCCGATTGATGGGGCCATGACACAGAGCCTCGTTGGTATGGCCGAGATTGTGAAACGGTTGCGTTCAAGTGTCGTGCTGCCAATGCATGCACGCGGCTTTGCCACGCCCGACACGCTGATCGCCATGCTGGGAGACAGTTTTGACAATCTGCGTCTTCCCGGAAACACGATGATCCTGTCCGTGAACAATCTGCCGCGTCGACCCACTGTCATCGTGCCGGCCAGAATGTAGGCATAAATTCTGGATAGTGTTGATCTGTGATCAGCGTTCTGAGAAGCGCAAATCGGTGTTTTTCAGTGTTGTGATAAAATGATCTCGGATTTTTTGCGTATCACAGGCGACTGCAAACCGAACCTTTGGACGATCTGGATCATCGACAATCTGGGTGCCACCGGCTTCCTCACCCTCGACAATGACAGTCACTGGCGCGCTGTCATATGAGAACCAGTCCGGATCGGTGATCGCAATCAGAGCGGCCGGATCGTGGAGGCAACAGCCATCGAAGGCACGGCTGTCCTGATAAAAGCGGACATAAAACGCTGACACGTCCCGCAAAAAGCCACCGATTCCCGGCGCGCCCAGCGCAATCTCTTCCAGATGCTGGGATGTGCACAATATTTGCTGCGTGACATCCAGTCCGATGACCCTGACATCCCAGCCTGCGGCGAAAACCATTTCAGCGGCATGCGGATCATTGTGGATATTGGCCTCTGCAAAAGCGTTGACATTGCCGGGAACAGTGACAGCGCCTCCCATGAGAACCACGCCGCCGATCTTGTTCGGCAAGTCTGCATCCAGATCCAGCGCATGCGCCAGATTTGTCAGCGGACCAATCGGGCACAGGAGCAAATCTTCGCCATGCTCGTCTGCCATATCGCAGATAAATTGCGCGGCGCTGCGCGGATCGACAGGCAATTGTGGATTGGGTGCTGGCAGATCGCCAAATCCTTCCGCACCGTGAATAAAATGAGCAGGATCGCGCTGGGCCTGCTGATAAGGCCGCTCCGCGCCATGAGCTACCGGCACCGCAAGACCTGCCATTTCCACCAGATGGCGCGCGTTTCGTGTGGCCTGATGGGTGTGAACATTGCCAAAAACAGTGGTTAAACCCACCACGTCCAAGCGGGGATCAGCAAATGCCATGTGAATCGCCAAAGCATCATCGACGCCCGGATCCGTATCAATGATGATTTTCTGTCGGGACATTGCCATGACGATCTGTCTTTCATTAACGGGATTGGTGCAATAGTGACAGAACAGTGTGTCAGGCTTGCATGGGTTCACAACTTCGATCAAAACCACTTATCAGCGGTGCCTGCAAGAATCCAAATCTTTTCAATCAACCATGCCAGAGGAGGCACATTTGAAATCTGCCTGCTTCCATGTTTGACATTGCAACACTGACAGCCATCGGCGCTGCCTTTCTTCTGGCGGGTGTGATCAAAGGCATCATCGGCTTTGCCTTGCCGATTGTCAGCGTGGGGCTTCTGACCGTTCTGATCGGACTTCCGAATGCCATGGCGCTTTTGCTGGTGCCAGCGCTTGCGGTGAATATCTGGCAGGGCGCGGTTGGTGGCCATCTGAAAACCGTTACCGTGCGAATCTGGCCTTATCTGACGATGGCAACCGCAACTGTCTGGCTGGGGGCGCTCAGCCTGACGCGGGTTGAGCTGCCGCTGTTGTCAGCGTTTCTGGGCTGCGTTCTGATGATTTATGCGCTCAGCAACATGTTGGGTCTGCGCATCACAATCACGCCAGCGCAGGACCGATGGCTTGGCCCGTTGATCGGCGGCATAAACGGATTGGTGACTGGCATGACCGGCACCAGCGCAGTTCCCGGCATCATCTACCTGCAGGCTGTCGGGCTGGAGCGCGATGCGCTGATCCAGGCGATGGGTATTCTGTTCACGCTATCGCTCGTTGCATTGGCACTGGTGTTGGGCGGCAATGGCATCCTCACCGGCGAATTGGCACTCTTGTCAGTGGCTGCCTGTGTACCAGCGTTTGCCGGAATGATTTTGGGGCGACGTATTCGCAAATCGCTGTCAGAATCCAATTTCCGCCGTGTCTTCTTCATCGCCCTGCTGGTGCTGGGTGCCTATATCGTGACGTCCTCTGCGCCCTGGAGCCTGTGATACGGGAACGATCTGTGTTGCGGCTTGACGCACCAGTGCAAACCTCCTAAAACCCGCACATCAATCGGATTTGCCAAATTCGAGCCGCCGACCGGTTCCCTGAAGACACCGGAGGTCAACACCCGCCAGCGCGTTGCGCCCTCGGGTGTGTTTTGCGTTTGGCTGAATGCATCCTATGTTGGATGTATCCGAAACAGATTTGGGCGCGGGTGAAAATCCGTGTGAATTAAAGAGCCATGTTCGACACACTGTCAGATCGCCTCAACGGCATATTGGACAAGCTGACCAAGCGCGGCGCGCTGAGTGACAGCGATGTTTCTGCAGCTATGCGTGAAGTACGGCGCGCGCTTCTGGAGGCAGATGTTGCCCTGGAAGTGGTGCGCGACTTCATTGCGCGGGTCAAAGAACGCGCGGTTGGTGCGGAAGTTGTCAAATCCGTCACGCCCGGCCAGATGGTCATCAAGATCGTTCATGACGAGCTTGTCAGCATGCTGGGCGCAGAAGCGCAGACAATTGATCTGAATGCCACGGCACCTGTTGCGATCATGATGGTCGGCCTGCAGGGCTCGGGTAAGACAACCACATCTGCCAAAATTGCCAAACGCCTGTTCGACAAACAGAAGCGCAAGGTTCTGATGGCATCGCTGGATGTACGTCGTCCGGCAGCGCAGGAACAATTGAAAATTCTTGGCGAACAGATCGGCGTTGATACGCTGCCGATCATCGCAGGCCAGATGCCTGTCGACATTGCCAAACGCACCATGAATGCAGCCCGCCTTGGCGGCTATGATGTGGTGATTCTGGATACCGCCGGTCGCACCCATATTGACGAGCCGCTGATGGTGGAAATGGCGGATATCAAACGCGCTGCCAATCCACATGAAGTGCTGCTGGTGGCGGACAGTCTGACCGGTCAGGATGCCGTGAATCTGGCCACCTCGTTCAATGACCGTGTTGGCATTACCGGCCTTGTCCTGACCCGCGTTGATGGTGATGGTCGCGGCGGTGCGGCCCTGTCCATGCGTGCTGTCACCGGCAAACCGATCAAGCTGATCGGTGTTGGCGAAAAAATGGATGCGCTGGAAGATTTCCATCCCAAGCGGATCGCGGATCGCATTCTGGGCATGGGCGACATTGTCAGCCTGGTTGAAAAAGCCGCCGAGAACATTGATGCCGAACAGGCTGCACGCGCTGCCGAGAAAATGCGCAAGGGCCAGTTTGACCTCCAGGATCTGTCTGACCAGCTTGGCCAGATGCAGAAAATGGGCGGTATGGGCGGCCTGATGGGCATGATGCCCGGCATCGGCAAAATGAAGAAGCAGATTGCGGCGTCTGGCATTGATGACAGCATTTTCAAGCGTCAGCAGGCCATCATATCTTCCATGACGCGCAAAGAACGCAGCAACCCCAAACTGTTGAATGCCAATCGCAAGAAACGTGTGGCTTCCGGTTCGGGTACCAATGTGCAGGACATCAACAAGTTGCTCAAGATGCACCGCCAGATGGCGGATATGATGAAATCAATGGGCAAGAAGAAGGGCGGTCTGATGGGCGCTCTCGGCGGCATGATGGGCGGCGGCGGAATGCCGGGTGGCATGCCTCCAGGTGCCGGCGGAATGCCGGATATGGACCCAAAGCAGCTTGAGAAAATGGCAAAGCAGATGGGCGTTGGTGCGCCCGGTGGCCTTCCAGGAACTGGCTTGCCCGGTCTTGGTGGACCCGGTGGCCTCCCCGGCTTGCCCGGCCTTGGCAAAGGTAAGAAATAATGACTGAGGCATCCAACCCACATGATGACGCCAAGAAGACAGCGGCTCTTGAGGAGTTGCTGTCGATTCGCGGTTCGATCGATAATATCGATGCGGCTGTAATCCACATGCTGGCTGAGCGTTTCAAATGTACCAAACGGGTTGGCGTGCTGAAGGCAGAAAACGACATTCCACCTTCGGATATCGACAGAGAGCAGCGTCAGATCGAACGCTTGCGCAAGCTGGCCGTGGATGCTGAGCTTGATGCCGAATTTGCCGAAAAATTCCTGAATTTCATCATTCGCGAAGTCATCCAGAACCATCTGGCGTTAAGGAGCTGATTGTCATGCAAATCATCCCACTCCTCGCAACGGAACTGCTGGCTGCGCAATGCCGAACACACAAGCCCGTTTCTCGTTTCACCGCCGATGTCTGTTGGCACCGGTCTTCAACAGAATTCAGAAAAACTCTGAGCTCATAATTCAAACATCCCAAAACACTCAAGGAAATCAACATGTCTGTAAAAATTCGTCTTGCCCGTGGCGGCTCTAAAAAGCGTCCATTCTATTCCATCGTGATTGCCGACATTCGCGCACCACGTGATGGCCGTTTCATCGAAAAAATCGGCACTTTCAACCCGCTTCTGGCCAAAGATGATGAAAACCGCATCATTCTGGATACGGATCGTGCGAAGCATTGGCTCGATCATGGCGCTCAGCCTACTGACCGTGTTCTGCGCTTTCTGGATGCAGCCGGTCTAGCCAAGCGCGATGCGCGCAACAACCCGAACAAAGCCAAACCAGGCAAAAAAGCCGAAGAACGTGTGGCTGAAAAAGCTGCGGCTGCGGAAGCTGCCTCTGAAGCTGCTGCGGCGGCTGCGGCTGCCCCTGCTGAAGAAGCTCCGGCTGAAGCTGAATAAGGCATCATGCGCAACTTTCCCAAAACTCCGGATGGTATGGTCCTGATCGCCGAGATCGGGGCCGCCAGTGGTGTGAAGGGCGAGGTGCGCATCAAGCTGCATTCTGATGATCCGGCAGCCCTCACCGCCTATGGCGCGTTGCAGGATGCTGCCGGACGATCCTTCACAGTCACGAAATCACGACCGGTCAAAACGGTCTTTGTCTGCGTGCTGGATGAGGTTCGTGACCGCTCGTCAGCCGAAGCGCTGACCAACACGCCGCTTTACATCAGCCGCGACAAACTGCCCGCACCAGACCCGGACGAGTTCTATCACATTGATCTTGCCGGGCTTGATGTTCAGTTGGCTGATGGCAGCCTGTTCGGCAAGATTCTGGCTGTTCATGATTTTGGTGCCGGGGATATTCTTGAAATCACTCCATATGAGGGCGATTCAATGATGATTCCTTTCAGTCTGGCGGCGGTTCCTGTTGTCGATATTGCCGGCGGCTTCGTACAACTGGCCGATCTGCCAGGCCTGTTGGATGATGATGCGGTCGAAGATGAGCCTTCTGATACAGAGGTCGACTAGCTGTGTCTGGCTGGCAAGCTTCGATCCTCACACTCTATCCCGACATGTTTCCCGGGCCATTGGGCCACAGCCTGTCTGGCCGCGCGCTGGAAAAGGGTTTGTGGAATTGCGATCCCGTCAATATTCGTGATTTTGCAACCGACAAGCATCGCACAGTGGATGACACACCTGCGGGCGGTGGTGCAGGCATGGTTTTGCGGGCCGATGTGCTGGGCAAGGCCATTGATGCCACCAGCAACGCGCAGGATACCCGTCCACGCCTAATGATGAGTCCGCGCGGCAAACCGCTGACCCAGCACCGGGTCCGTGAACTGGTTGCAGGTCTAGGCGTGGTTCTGGTTTGTGGACGGTTTGAAGGCGTTGATCAGCGCGTGATCGATGGACGTAATCTGGAAGAGGTTTCCATTGGCGATTACATTCTGTCTGGCGGCGAAGTGGCAGCGATTGCCCTGCTGGATGCCTGTATCCGGCTTATCCCCGGTGTGATGGGCGCACAGGCCTCCGGAGAGGATGAGAGTTTTGAACATGGGTTGCTGGAATATCCGCATTATACACGCCCAGCGGTGTGGGAAGGTGCAACCATTCCCGCTGTTCTGACATCCGGCGATCATGCAGCGGTTGAGCGTTGGCGACGGGACCAGGCGATCCGATTGACCCGCGAAAGACGACCTGATTTGCTAGCGGATGATGGCGGACCTGCTACAAGTTCTTAAGACAATTACACCGAGCGAAACTATCGCCTCAGATGTATTAGCTGTAACGCTTCTTACTTTATCAGCCAGTCCAACGACCAACATGCATTTGATGTCGAAACCGGCCACCGCGAGGAAGCCGGTTTCAACCGCGTATCTGTTGAGAACTGCGCTACTTCAACGAGTTTCGAATATCATGACGCCTGAACGACGATCTTGCCTTTGGCCTGACCGGTTTCAATACGCGCATGAGCCGTCCTGATGTTTTCAGCATTGATCGGTGTCAGAACTTCGTTCAGCGTAGTTCGAATGCGCCCGGCATCAATCTCATTGGCCACATAGCTCAGCAGATTGTGCTGCTCGATCATATCGGGGGTTTCGAACATGGCGCGGGCAAACATGAATTCCCAGTGCAAAGAGGCGGCTTTCATCTTCATTGCCGCCATTGGCATGGGCAGGTTTGTGTCATCAATCGTCACGATACCGCCCTGGGGCCGGATCAGCTCGACCGCCGTTTCCCAATGACGCATATCGTTGAAAATCGCGATGTGATCGACATTCTGGAAACCAAGCGCCCGCACCTGTTCAACCATCGGCTCGCGGTGGTTCACAACATGGTCTGCGCCCAGTTCTTTCACCCAGTCGGATGTTTCCGGACGGGATGCCGTTGCAATGACAACAAGCCCTGCGGCTTTGGCCAGTTGAATGCCGATTGAGCCAACGCCGCCGCCAGCGCCAATGATCAGGACCGATTGTCCCTTGTCGGCCCCGTCACGATCGATACCCAGACGGTCAAAGAAGGCTTCATAGGCAGTGATGGTGGTCAGCGGCAATGCTGCTGCTTCCGCAAAGCTGAGGCTTTTCGGCTTTGAACCGACAATGCGTTCATCAACCAGCTGAAACTCGGCGTTGGACCCGGCTCGGGTGATATCACCGGCGTAATAAACCTCATCGCCCGGCTTGAAGAGGGTCACATCTGCGCCGACGGCTTCGACAATGCCGCTGGCATCCCAGCCCAGAACACGGGGTGGATCTTCTACACCGTCTTTGGGGCTGCGGACTTTCGTATCAACCGGGTTGATGGAAACGGCCTTCACCGAGACCAGAAGATCGCGGCCTGTTGCCTCAGGTGTGGGCAGTTCCACATCCAGAAACGCATTTGGATCGTCGATGGGAAGGTAATGTTTTAGCGCAACAGCTTTCATGGCTGGTGTCTCCTGATCGTGGGTAGGTTAGGCAGTATGGGTCATTTCACTGAGCGTAAACTCAGCGACGGCACCGTCTGTGGCTTCCATATAGGCTGCCAGGTGGGGTGCATTCATGTGGGTTTGCCACAATGCGCGGGATTCCCAGTTTTCATAGAACATGAAATGCGCCGGATTGTCATTGTCCTGAAGCAGATCATATTGAATGCAGCCGGGTTCTGCGCGTGTGATCGGGATAAGCTTTTCCAGCTCTGCCTTGACGAGATCGACCTGTCCGGGCTGGGCGTGAATATTTGCGACGATGGTCAGTTTGCTCATTGCGTGGCCTCATTGGTTGGTGTTGGATTTTCTATAGCCTCTTGCAAAATCCGGATAAACAGGGAATATGCGGAATAATAATCCGGAAATTCCGTACAATGCTTCTCGATAATATTTCTCTGTTTCTCCAGATCGTAGAAAAAGGCAGTCTGGCTGCTGCTGGCCGCGAAGCCGGTTTGTCTTCAACCACCGTGTCTGAACGGCTTTCAGCGCTTGAAGCGCATTTTGGAGTGGTTCTATTGAACCGCACGACACGCGCGATCAGCCTGACCGAGGAAGGGCGCACCCTTTTGGAAGACGGCAAGAAAGTCCTCAGCGAAGTCGAGGACCTTGAAACACGCATTCGTCTCGGTGCGGACACTTTGTCCGGCCCTATCCGGATGAGCGCGCCAAGCGATATCGGGCGCACCATCATTTCAGATGAGATCAACCGCTTTCTTGCCGATCACCCGGCCATATCTATTGAATTGCAATTGTCAGATGGCTTTGTCGATATTGTTGGCCAGGGTTTTGACATCGCCGTGCGCTTCGGGTCTGTCACCGACAGTACGCTGCGCATTCGGTCCATTGCACACAAGCGGCGGCTAGTCTGCGCGGCCCCCGCCTATCTGGAAAAGCATGGAACACCCAAAACACCGGTCGATTTAAAGAAACACAATTGTCTCTTGATGCGATTTGGCATGCATCTGGATAATGTCTGGCGGTTCGGCCCGGGCGCCATGCCACAGCTGGTTACGGTGCGCGGCGACCGGGTGGCCAATGATGGCGCGCTGGTGCGGCAATGGTGCCTTGCAGGTTACGGAATTATTCTGAAATCCGAGTTGGATGTGGGACGGGATATCAAAGCCGGAAACCTGGTGGAGTTGCTGCAGAAATACACATCCCCGGCAACACCGGTCCAAATGCTGTTTCCGCCCGGACGCGCGCAGCCGCGCCGTGTACGCGCACTTGCGGACCGCCTGGCCGTGATGTTACAGAATTTTGAGACCTGAACAGCTGATCAAACTCGTTTTGCTGCTACAAAGCGTTGTAAAGCGGCTGTTTTCGACCATTTAGGCTCGACAAGTCCGCTTTGCTGGTGTAAGTCGCGCCCATCTTTGAACAATGCAAAGAAACCAGTCTGTGGCGTACTCGCCCGACAAGCTTGTGGATTTTATCAAAAACACTGCAAGTGAGCTGGACCGAACCTGTCAGGTTTGGGTCAGCCGGGCGCTCTGGGTGTGGATTAAGAGATAAACCAAAGCAAGATGTAATCAAGAAGGTGCTCTCATGAACATTATCGAACAGCTCGACAAAGAGCAGGCTGAAGCTATTGATGCCCAGCGCAAGCTCCCGACATTCTCTCCCGGTGATACCGTTAAGGTCAATGTGCGTGTGACCGAAGGTACACGGACCCGCGTACAGGCCTATGAAGGCGTTTGTATTGCCCGTAAGGGTGGCGGCATCCAGGAAACATTCACAGTCCGCAAGATTTCTTATGGCGAAGGCGTGGAACGTGTGTTCCCTGTCTATTCTCCACTCGTTGAGGGTGTTGAGGTTATTCGTCGTGGTAAGGTACGCCGCGCAAAGCTTTACTATCTGCGTGACCGTCGCGGTAAATCTGCCCGTATCGTTGAGGCCAGCAATGCCCGCGCCAAGAACCTCAATGAGGAACAGCGCAACATTGTTTCAGCTGCCAAGGCCGTTGTCACAGCCGAAAAAGCTGCCGCCAAGGAAGCTGCTGCTGCCGAAGCCGCTGCATCGGAAGCTGCTGCAGAATAGGCCTGTTGGACGGCTCGCCAAACTGGCGGGCATCTGACAGACGAATGAAGGCGGCTCACAGGCCGCCTTTTTTGTTGGCCAACCGTTGGGAACAGCTTGACGGACGATAGGTCGAAACCACATATAGAAACAAAATTCCGCATTCGGAGACGAACACCATGAGCGCCCCTACAACACTTTATGACAAGATCTGGAATGACCATCTGGTCCATGAGCAGGATGATGGCACCTGTCTTTTGTACATTGACCGCCACCTTGTGCATGAAGTGACCAGCCCGCAGGCTTTTGAAGGCCTGCGCCTGACCAATCGCAAGGTTCGCGCGCCACAGAAAACTCTGGCCGTGGTGGATCATAATGTGCCGACCTCTGACCGCTCCAAGGGCATTGATGACCCGGAAAGCAAGCTGCAGGTTGATACGCTGGCGCAAAATGCTGCCGAGTTTGCGATCGACTATTATTCCGAGCGCGACATTCGTCAGGGCATTGTGCACATCATCGGCCCTGAGCAGGGCTTCACCCTGCCCGGCACCACCATTGTATGCGGCGACAGCCACACCTCCACTCACGGCGCGTTCGGCGCTCTGGCCCATGGTATCGGCACATCGGAAGTCGAGCATGTGCTGGCGACCCAGACACTGATCCAGAAAAAAGCCAAGAACATGCTGGTTCAGGTGGATGGCGAATTGCCAGACGGCGTGACCGCCAAAGACATCATTCTGGCGATCATTGGTGAAATCGGCACAGCCGGTGGTACGGGCCATGTGATCGAATTTGCTGGCGAAGCCATTGAAGCGCTGTCCATGGAAGGCCGCATGACAGTCTGCAACATGACGATTGAAGGCGGCGCGCGCGCCGGTTTGATCGCGCCCGATGAAAAGACTTTTGAATACCTCAAAGGTCGCCCACGCGCCCCGAAAGATGCAGAATGGGATGCAGCGGTTGCCTATTGGAAAACGCTGAAAACCGATGATGGCGCACATTTCGACAAGGTCATCAAGCTGGATGCGGCCAAGCTGCCACCTATCGTATCCTGGGGTTCCTCGCCGGAAGATGTTGTGTCGATCACCGGTATCGTACCGAACCCGGCCGATATTGCAGACGACAACAAGCGCTCATCCAAGGAGCGGGCACTCGCCTATATGGGCCTGACACCCGGCACCAAGATGACCGATATCACGCTGGACCGCGTCTTCATTGGCTCCTGCACCAATGGCCGCATTGAAGATCTGCGCGCAGCTGCATCGGTGATCGGCAACCGCAAAGTTGCATCAACTGTTGATGCAATGGTTGTTCCCGGTTCCGGCCTTGTCAAGGAACAGGCCGAAGCGGAAGGTCTGGACAAGATTTTCAAGGATGCCGGTTTTGACTGGCGCGAGCCAGGCTGCTCCATGTGTCTGGCCATGAATGCCGACAAGCTGAAGCCGGAAGAGCGCTGCGCGTCAACTTCGAACCGTAATTTTGAAGGCCGTCAGGGTTTCAAGGGCCGCACCCATCTGGTGTCACCAACCATGGCGGCAGCGGCGGCGATTGCCGGTCATTTTGTTGACATCCGCGAGTGGAACTGACCCCTCGCCCAATTTGAATAACGAAAAAGCGCGGCGCTTCGGCAGCCGCGCTTTTTTTGTGTGAAAACGAGTGTTCTGACAGTGCTGAAACCTCACCACGCTGAGAAGTGCAAACCTATTGCCAATGTTGAACTTCAGGTGCCTACCGGCGTGAATTTGAGCATGTTGCTGTAATAACAAAGCTGTGGTGCCTCAAATTCGATAAATCCGTCAAACTCACGCGCTCTTTGTGAGAGGTCGGCCAAATCAATTGTGAGTGCTTCAACCTCACCTTCAGAGAGCCACGCAGTTTGGTAAGCGAGGCTGAAGTGCAGTCTGTAAGCATTGTGCATTGGCTTGCGTATACCTAACAACTCACTCAAACGGTTACGCAACGCGCGAAACCTATGCTCATCCTCTTCTGTCGTCGGCTTGAGGTGCAACACAAGTGTATTCCCAACCGCGGGATCCACACAGAGCTGCTGTGGTTCCACTTCAAATGAAGTCTCCAGATTGCCGCCTCCGAGTCTTTCATTCAACTGTTCAATCGCCTTCAAGACAGGCGTATCCAATGGCACACCACCGGCCCATTGTTCACGCACACGTGCCTGATCATTGATGCATGGGAATATGGTCATGTGGAATGATGATCTGGGCAAAAATCTGAAAGACCTTGCGTAAGGTTTTTGTGAAAGTTCGTCAGAAAGGGTTTGGAGCATCTGAAATGTGCGGCTGCACTTTGGGACATGGCAAACGATTGATGCACCTTCGAATGCTAATGCCTCCCCATCTTCTGCAAACTTTTTACCCACCGCTGGCGGTTTTGACAACGCCGAGCCAGAACGAACTAAATGAGAGTTGTCACGCATGATGGTCAGCTCGCTCTTGCTCACTATTTCCTCCTCATTACAATCTCGGTTCCCATTTCAAAATTTGGCAGGCACAATTTCTGAAATGGTAAAAATGCAGCTCCCATTGCGGATCCGATTGGACCAAATTGCGAGGCGACGATCACTGGACTTTTGAACATGGGCTTCTCGGAAAAAAGGTTCTTTTGAATGATCTTTTCCACGATTCTCTGATTAATCTGTTGTGGCAAAACACCACCGATAACCACAGCTTCGGGTTCCAACCACCAAGTGGCTGCGGTGATCGGCATAGTCAGTTGAGCCACGGCTCTTTCAATCCATTCCTCAAAAACCGGGTCCTCAGTGTCGTAGATCGATTTGAGATCTTCAAATGTGTCGACCTGACTGCCGGAATTGCGGATAGTTTCCAAAAGGTCCAAAGCGGATGGTCTTGGAGCGCCATATGGGAAGAGCCCGCCAATCTCGCCTGCATTCCCACTTGTACCGCGGAATAATTGTCCATTCAGTATCAGTCCACCGCCAACACCATAGCCCAGGTGCAGCAAGACCAGATTTCTTGTCTCTCGCCAGCGTTGCGAGAAATACTCAGCTAACGCACCGCAATTCCCGACATTGTCGATCCAGGTCGGCATTCCCAAAGCAGTCGCGAACAACTCTGCTATATCCTTGCCGCGCCATTCCTCCAACAGATCAGGCGTCTGAATGGTGTTTGCGGATGGGGCAAAAAAGCCGGGCGTCGCAATTCCAGCCCCGAGAATTCGTTCCTTTGAAAATTCAAACGTTCCCAAGATGGTTTCAACGCTGTCTGTCACAGCGGAAACAACATCAGTCACCTTGTTTGTATCAACTTTTGCGGTTCGACGCGCGACAACTTGCCCGAGCAAATTGCTGCATACAACTTCCACATGACGCAGCCGGAAGGTAACGCCAAAACTATATCCACCATCCGGGTTCAGGGCCAACGGAAGTGCAGGCTGTCCTCGCGTCCCCCCTCTTCGAGCATCCTCCCGCAAGAGCCCCTTTGCCAGAAGCTCCTTGGAAAGACGCGTAACAGGACCTGGTGTCAAATCGATATGCTGAGTAATCTCCGATCTTGGAATCGGACCAAAACGGCGAACTGTATCAAGGATTTTTCGATGATTTGTGAGCAGTTCAAGTTCCATTCGTGCCTGGCCCAACATGTGATCTGATTAGGTTTCAGTTCTGTTCAGGGTAACCATCATGACCATTCTTTGACAAGTTAATAAGCTATAGCCAGCTGAACTCGACGGAATCGTTTAACTTAACAATCCTCTTAAGTTGTGTATCGCAATTAAATGGACATGGATTGGGATTTGCCTTAGACTAAAGTTGGGCATGCTAACAAAGCCCCAAATCTGGAGGAAAACCTATGAATTACCTAACGCACATCGTTGCAGCGGCGTCCCTGATCTTTGTGGGGGCAACAGCAAACGCACAGACATGGCCTGATGAAGAAAAAGTGGTGACTGTGATTGTTCCTTACAGTGCTGGCGGCGGCACCGATTCAGTCATTCGTCCCCTCATTGAAGAGTTGAAGAATCATCTCCCAGCACGTGTTCAGGTCGTAAATATTGGCGGCGCAGGCAGCTCGCAGGGGACAAATGAGCTCCTGACACGTGATGCAGACGGATATACTCTTTTGGCTGCTGGAACGCACACTATCGGCGCGACCATGCAGGGCCTGACCGCTGGCTATAATGATATGGACCACATTGTTGGTTTGAATTGGGACCCCTTCATTATTGCCGTCCTCAAAGAGCGCGACTACGACACTCTGCCTGAGTTGGTCGAAGCCGCCAAGAACGACCCTGGCGCGATTTGTCTGGGAAATGCTGGAATGGGCGGTGCAACCGGAGTTGCTTCGGTTGCTATCAATCTCAAATTTGACGGGGTGTTTAACGTCACGCCATTTCAGGGCGGTCAAAACCTACGGGCTGATGTTCTAGGGGGCCGTTGCCAAGTTGGAATTTTCTCCCAATCCGAAATCCTGGCAAATTCCGAAGCGTTGACGCCACTTGCAATTCTCTACAGTGAAGAAAGCGCGTTGGAAGACCTCAAAGACGTGCCCACACTCGAAGAACTGGGACTTGGTGAGCTTTCAGTTCCAGGCGGCTCCTACAAGTCCATTGCCGTTCGTGCGGGCGCACCCGATGAAGCAATCGACGCTCTTATCGAAGCTTTTGAGAAGGCATTCAACTCCGAATCCTATCAGCAGTTCATGGCCGAGAAGGGGCTGATCCCAGCCTATAGCAGCGGCGATGACACAACAGCGTACTACAACACGCTCATCGATGGCTTTGAACCAATTCTGCGTGAGGCAGGGCTTTACAAAGCTGAATAGGCCGAACCAATCGCGAGCGAGCTATTGTTGCTATTATTGTGAGGCATCCTCATCGATGCCTCACAAAACCAGACCTAATACATTGACGGGGCGATACCATGCGAGTGAACGCAGAACTTCTAGTCACTTTTCTGTTTGTGTTCCTTGGCATTGGTTATTTGGTATTCGCCTTCTCAACGGAACCAACATCCATGATCGGCGATTCATTTGGCTATGATCCAGGTGGACGGCTGTTCCCGGTCCTGGCTGGTGCTGTCATGTTCATTTGCTCCACATCCGTGCTTTGGCAAGTGCTGCGCTCGGCTCCGAACATAAGCAAAGCTGACAAACAGCCGCTTATGTCACCCCTGGTTGTCAGCAATATCGTTGCGGCATTCATATTCATTTTGAGTTTTCGGTTCCTGGGATATATCATTGCCAGTGGCCTGTTTGTTTGCACCTTGATTTGCTTGAACCAGAGGCAGTTCGATCGGACCTTGTCCTTTTGGGGAGCAGTTCGCGCAAACGCCACGACATTAATCGGCCTGCTGATTCTCTATTCGATCGGGCGGGGTATCGTGAAGCTTTGTTTCTCGATTGCCCGGAATTACGGGCAGCCAGCATTTCGAGAACCAATCTATCAAGCCGCTTTGGTGCTCATTATGACGCTGCTCGCCTTCCTGCTTTTTCGCAGCTTGACGCGCAGATTCAATATGTTGACGGACCAAAGAACAACGGTGCTGACGTCGATTGGCATCGTCTACGGCATTTACATTCTGTTCCGGCAGATTTTTTTAGTTCAGTTGCCCAACGGCTTACTCTTCTGGTGAAAAGGAAACACGACCATGCAAGCTGCTTTAGCTGACCTTTCTGCCGGACTTGAAATCCTGCTGACGTTCGAAACTATTGCCTGGGTGATTGTTGGATCGATATTGGGGATCATTCTTGGGGCCCTGCCAGGCCTGACGGCTACCATGGGTTTGGCACTCATGCTTCCGGTAAGTTTCTATCTACCGACTGCCACAGGAATGGCGCTGCTTCTTTCGGTCTATACCGGTGCGGTATCAGGCGCATCAATTCCTGCCATTCTGCTTGGTATTCCGGGCAACCCCAATGCGCTCGCCACAGTCGAAGATGGCTATAAAATGAGCCAAAATGGACAAGCTGGCCTAGCATTGGGCGGTGCTGCCCTTGCATCGCTCATTGGCGGGTTTATCAGCCTCATTCTGTTGTGCCTGTTCGCCCCTTTATTGGCAAAAGCAACCTTGGCATTTGGGCCAGCCGAAAAATTCATGCTTGCATTGCTCGGCATGTCAATCATTGCTGCAATATCCGGCAATAATCTGATGAAGGGTTTGTCCGTGGCAGCACTTGGGCTCGCACTTTCCATTATTGGAACGGACCCTTTTACAAACAGCGCCAGAATGCCATTCCCGGAACTGTTTGCCGCTACGCCACTTCAAAGCGGAATCAAGCTGATACCTGCCCTCATCGGGTTTTTTGGAATTTCCCAGGCCCTGTATGATTTGGACCGCCTGCGTCAGGGCAGCCTGAAGGTTCCGCAAGTCAGTCTGAAAAACCCTTTTCCGAGCATGAGAAAGTTAGGCCAGATGTGGCGCCTGACCACGGAATCCTCTCTTATCGGCACAATCATTGGTGCCATACCTGGCACTGGTGCGAGTATTGCGGTCTTCCTCAGTTATGAGCGCGCAAAGCAATTGACCAGCAAGGTGGGATCGAAATTAGGGAAAGTCGGCACCGGCAAGATTGAAGGCGTGTTTGCACCAGAGGTCGCAAATAATGCGGTCACCGGAGGAGCTCTTATTCCGGTGCTGACACTGGCCATTCCCGGTGATGCAGCCACCGCCGTGCTGCTTGGCGCATTGCTCATCAAGGGCGTGGTCCCCGGACATGAATTATTCACCAATGACCTTCCCCTAGTCTACGCCATCTTTGGTGCAATGGGCCTATCATTGATTGCAATGTTTGTCTTCCAACTCATCGGAATTCGAATATTTCCAAAGGTTTTGGAGGTTCCCCCACTCTACCTCATCCCGATCATCATCCTTTTGTCCTATGCAGGGACATATGCGATTGATGGGCAAGCTAGCCTGGTGGCTACATTTAACATGGGTGTTGCATGCATTCTGGGCGTTCTTGGATATTTGCTCAAGAAGGCCGACTACCCCATCAGCCCACTGGTTCTGGGCTTGATCCTCGGACCCATGTTGGAACAGAACTTTCGCCTGGCGGTAAAGCTCGGGCAAGGCAACTATTTCACGTTTCTTGAACAACCAATCGTCTTGGTAATGTTGGCGATTGTGATTGCGACTTTCATTGGGCCCAGAATTATTGCGCGCGCCAAGAGCTAGACTCTTCTCCAAACACTCATACAATTTTTAAAAGCGCCATTCGGAGCGAACATATGACCAAGGCAGGAAATGGAATGATGGGTAAGGGCCCGAAGCGCAGCGCGATCTCGGCCGAAACAGGCCACGAGATCGTTGAAATAGTGCGCGCGGTGACGAAGCAAGAGGTTCTTCCCAGATACCGCCGCCTTGGCGACGAGGCCATCCAGTCAAAATCGTCATTCTCGGATTTGGTCACGATCGCTGACCAGATGGCTGAAAAGCAATTGACTTCAAGAATGAAAGAGTTGCTTCCCGGTTTTGAAATTGTGGGAGAAGAAGCCGTTGCCGCGGACCCCTCTCGACTTCAACTCATAGGCGACGCTGAGTCTGTTATCATCATCGACCCGATTGATGGCACCTGGAACTATGCAAAAGGACTTCCTTTGTTCGGAGTCATTATTGCAGTCGTCGAGCATGGCCGGACCACTTTTGGCGTCCTTTACGATCCCGTTTCAGATGACTGGATAACCGCACATGAAGGCAAGGGAGCGTTCTATGAAGCAGCGGATGGGGTGCGCACAAAAGTGCAAGTCAAAAGCGAAAAGAACTTCTCGAGAATGACCGGTTTCCTCCCACTCTTCCTTTTATCGAAACAGGATCAGATTAAAATTGCCACAGAGATTTCTGAATTCGATCGAATAACGTCTTTGAGGTGTTCGTGTCATGAGTACCGCCTACTCTCGGAAGGTGGTGTTACATTTGGGCTTTCGGGTCTGCTGAAACCTTGGGATCATGCGGCCGGTGAGTTGATTCACCGCGAGGCTGGCGGATATTCCGCGTTACTCAGGTCGGGCCTACCGTACAGCCCAGATAAATCAGAAGGCCAACTTCTGCTCGCGCCGGATAGAAATACCTGGGAAAAGCTGCATGCCAAGTTCGCAAATTTGATCAGCTAATTTATAGCGCTCCAGGGTTTCAGGGGCAGCAGCGATCTGGCGTCTGTAACCATGGCGGCGGATGGATGCGATTGCCGGACATTTTCTCGATATTCGTGAGTGGAACTGAACCTTTCCAAAATACGAAACTGAAAAAAGTGCGGCGCTTCGGCAGCCGCTCTTTTGTTGAAAAAACCTGGTTTGCAGCGATGTGAAATATCCAGTAGTGCATGAGTGCTTTTCAAAAATCAGAACAGGTCGTGCCATGCAGATGTTTCAAGTGGATGCGTTCACGGACCGATTATTCGCAGGCAATCCTGCGGCCGTTCTGATTGTGGAGGACTGGCTGCCGGATGACCTGATGCAATCCATCGCCAGTGAGAACAATCTGGCAGAAACCGCCTTTGCCCGTCCCAACGCATCCGCCGCCAAATCGGCTCGAAAAGCGTGCTGGGATCTGCGCTGGTTCACACCCACCCATGAAGTGAACTTTTGCGGACACGCCACACTGGCCACGGCGCATGTTCTGACAACTGAACATGACGTACACACAGACATGCAGTTTGAAACGCGAGTCGGAACCTTGCATGTGCGACACAGTGACACTGGCTACCAACTGGATGTTCCGGCCTTCCTGCCGGAACCGCTGGCATCCTTCCCCGACGAAATCGCAGATGTCTTCGGCAACACACCCGCACTGCCGTTCAAAAGCTTTGAAAACATCTTTGCCGAGCTTCCCAGTGAGCACGCTGTCAGAAATTTTGTCCCGGACCTTCATACCATCGCCCAATTGGGCACAACCGGTCTGGTGATCACTGCCCGCGGCTCGGAACATGATTTCGTCTCGCGCTATTTCGTTCCGGGCGCAGGCATTCCGGAAGACCCGGTGACAGGCTCCATCCACGCAACGCTTGTGCCCTATTGGGCGGACAAGCTTGGCAAGACACACATGCGCGCATTTCAGGCATCGGTGCGGGGAGGAATGCTATTGTGTGAGTTGGCAGACGACCGGGTTCTGATTTCGGGACAGGCCGTGACCTTCATGGAGGCACGGCTTCGGGTGACGGAGTAATCTGGATAGCGGAGCTGGTGCATGAGGGATTTTCATCGCGGTTTGGAAAATTCGGTCGGCTTGGTTCCGCATGAGACAAACCTGATCCGGGCTGGAAGCCTTGCCAGTCCATAAACGGCTGATCTCAACGCCCATATCAACACAGTTTTTGAGAGCGTGTATCAGCCCGAGCGGACAATTGTTGGTGTTTTCAAGATTTCTGCCTGTCCTGAGCATATTCTGTCTATACTGAGTCTGCAGTCATTTTTGATCAACGCTGCGGTTCGCCGTAAAGTGTGCGAAACTGTACTTGTACCGAGGACGGATGCACGGCAGCTTGTTGTCTGGTCTGGCGATGGTTGACGAAACCCTAAATAGCGCGTGGTACCGATTTATAATCATGCGCTGACGATTTCAGAGGAACCGCGGAATGGGCCACAAAAAAATGCGTCGTATCACATCAGTTATCATCGTTGGCGTTATGTCTGTTTTGACAACAGCAACGGCAAGTCTGTCCCAAGAGACAACGATCCGAATTGGAACTGGCGGGAAAACCGGCGTCTATTTTCCAACTGGTGGGGCGATCTGCAGGCTCACAAATCGCGGCACCGCTGATCATGGCGTAACGTGTGGCGTCGAATCGACCGGTGGTTCAGTCTATAACCTCAAGGCAGTCCGCGCAGCCACACTGGACTTTGGTATCGCTCAGTCAGATTGGCAATTCCACAGCCTGAATGGAACGTCCAAGTTTGAGGAAGACACACCCTATACCGATCTGAGAGCCGTCTTTTCGCTGCATCCTGAACCCTTCACTCTGGTTGCCAGGGCAGATTCCGGCATCAAATCCTTCGAAGACCTGATTGGGAAACGCGTGAATATTGGCAACCCGGGATCAGGGTCGCGCGGCACAATGGATGTGCTGATGGCCGCCAAAGGCATCAAAATCAGTGATTTTGCTCTCGTGACCGAACTCAAATCATCGGAACAGGCGCGGGCCGTTTGCGACAACAAGATTGACGCGATGGTGTTTACTGTCGGCCATCCAAGTGGATCGATCAAGGAAGCGACAACGGAATGTGATACGGTGTTGGTGGAAGTTGGCGGCCCAGAAGTTGAAGCCCTGATAAGGGAAAACCCATACTATCGAATTGCAGTTGTGCCAGGCGGCATGTATCAGGGCAATCCGGATGATACGAAGACATTTGGCGTAGGCGCCACACTCGTGACTTCAGCCAAGGTTAGCGATGATGTGGTCTATGCTGTGACCAAATCCGTGTTTGAAAACATGCGGCGCTTTCGCAGATTGCACCCCGCCCTTGGCATTCTCAAAGAAGAAGAAATGATCAAGGACGGGCTTTCAGCACCGCTGCATCCAGGTGCTGTACGTTACTACAAGGAAGCAGGACTTTAGAGTTCGGCGCGAGACATTTCAGGAATGTCATCTGTCTTCCATGTCTCATCCAATTCACTAGATGCGACCTTCCTGACAGGTTGCCTGACGACAATGCTGATCGTTCTGTCTTGGATGCGTGGAACCATTGTCAAAGCGTGGCTCGTTGTGTTCACAGAGTGGGTTCTCGGAGCAAGTCCGAGAATGACGGCGGTGGGGCTGGGTGTGAGTCTGTGAGCAATTTAATGAGACGTGAACGTTAAAAGATTTGCATTCCGAAAACGCTCTGTCAGTAAACAACTAGGCCTCTGGCATAGGAACTCCCCCGGTACATTCACCGTCTCCTCCGCAACACACTTTGTCCCCTCAGCCATACACTTCGTCGTTCTCGGACTTGTTCCGAGAATCCATATCAGCGAGCCGCCGATTTGCTCACAGGAACACACGTATAGAATTGGAACAGAACGCACATCGGGATAAACGACAAAACACCAGTTACTCGAGTCGGTCTGAACCGAGACAACCTATTGAGGCACGCTCATCCAGATGTATCGCTTCAGGCTCGTGTTGTTTTTGCAGTGTCCTGTGCCTGAGTGATCCTGAATATTGAGGTCGGCAGCCCGTATGTGCGGCCTTCCCTGTGAATCCTGAAGCAGGTTTGACCTTATCCGCCGTTCGGTGCAACGAACGAGACACTCCACCAGATATATACGCCAACTGCAATGATGGGCACCGGATAGAGGCAAGCCCCCAACATGTTCAAACGGCTTGCCAAAACTTCGGACTTCCGCTCGTTCACCCAGAACACCAGAACGCTGACGGCAATCGAGAACCACATGACGATCTGCAAGGCAAAGAAGATATAATCGATTGCCACCAGATAGCCGATGTTGGGAAGGTCATTGGAGAGACGCGCCCGCAACAGCGAAACGGTCACCAGAACCAGGATTCCCCCACTCAATCGAGGCGGTATTTCCCGAATGGGAACGGCGAACAACAAAAGTCCGATCACAAACAGGATGACCATCGGCAGCATGATCGTCGTGCTGTAACTGGTCAGCTTGCGCGAGATTTCCATTTCCATTTTCATCTTCGAGAAATTAACCGCGGTCTCTCCCTGAAAAGATCGCGTTTCACCGAGAGTGGAAGCCGTTTTCACCACATCCTGAAAGATCTGGGCGTTGGTCATTTGCCACCCCTTGGCGGAGCGGAATACATCTTCCTCGTGAAGTCTGGACAGGAGTGTGACACCTTCGCCGGTCAACCTCATCCCGAGATTATCCGTGACAAATCTCAGGCTTTCGCTGGTGAGATCGCGATGCCGGACCTCCAGGACTATATTCTGCTTATCGAAGGGATAATTCTTGAACTGGAAGTCGCCGTGGAAGGTTCCCCGCACCTTGAACGTCTGAATCTGCATGCTGTTGCGTTCACGAGACCAGATCGGGTTGATCAGGCGGATCGGGGTGACAGCGTTGCTGAACTCGATCTTGGAAAGATCCAGATCGCCGCGGTACCGGAACCAGATGAAGAAATCCAATGTGTAATTGCCGGTGGCTGTGTTGAGGTTGCTGATTTCATTTATATCAACACCGAAATATACGATTTGGGCGGAATTCATATAGCCGTCTGCGTAGGGTATGATTTCCTTGGATTCCAGCTTTTCGGAGAAGTTTGGCACCATCACCGGGTTGAGTACCGGCTGCAGCTGGATCGGAGCTGAAATGAATTCTCCAAGCTCGAAAATACCGACAGGGACAGATTTTATCGCGTTGCCCTTGTCATCGAAATAGATATTCCCGGTTATCCCGTCAAACGCCTCGATAGGCTTGTCGATTGATGTCAGAAAGCTTCGAATGGCTTCGCGATCCTGTACGATATCCGTACCGGCGAGCGTTGCATTGCTGATCGCATGGATCGCCACGCTGGCGGCGTCATAATAGAGCGCATTTCCGGAATCCGGATTGTGACCGTATTTGTCTCGGAATTTGGCGCGGAAATTCACAGCATTCTCGTTGGCAACATCCCAGATCATGGATGTTGTGGCATATATCTGATCGGTGAAATCTCCCGGCCGCGTCTTCAGGATTGGGTCTGGTTCAAAATAGGTTGGAAACTGCTGGTTGATGGAATCCGGGCCGAAGATTGGCAGAGTGAAGCCGGAATTTCGCATTTCGCGTACGAAGTGCGCTGCATTCGCGGCGTTCATCGCCAGAAACACCATGCCACTGTCGGGAGCCAGTGACAGTTCTGAAACAATGTCGGCCATATCCAGATCGATGTCGGGGCTCTCTGCATCAACCGCAAACTCTTGCTTGATTTCAAGCGGCAACTTCCCGGTTGCTTCTATGAAAGCTTTCCCCAGAGAACGGCCATAAACACTGTTGGTCGAAACCAGTGTCGCTGTCTTGTAGCCAAGGACGCTGTTGATGTAGTTCGCAATGAAGTCCGCCTGAAAACCATTGTTGTAGGTGACGCGGAAATACCACGGGTTCCCGACTGTGAGAGAGTCTGCTGTGGCGGTTCCCGATATGGCCGGAATTTTATTTTCCAGGTAGATCGGCCCAGCTGCGATCGATGCGCCACTGGTTCGATGCCCAATGACCAGCAGGTTGTTGCCATCGGATGCGATTTGCTCTGCAGCGAGCACTGCCTTGGTCGCCGAGTTCTCATCATCATATGTTTTCAATGCGATGAGACGTCCGTTCACACCACCATCGGCGTTCACTTCATCGACACGAATTTGCGCAGCTTCGACCATCGCAAGGCCCAGGGCCGCACTGTCTCCCGACATTGGGCCAACCACCGCAATTGTCCAGGGGGTTGCCTCTTGGGCTTGAGAAGAAAATACGAATAGAAATTGACAAATTGCCAGACAAACAAGAATCCATGGCAATTGCATTTTATTGTTCATACGCCCCCCAGAGGCAAAATTAATTAAAGTCACTTAAACCGAAAATATACACTGCTGATTGAATAGCAGATTTCCAGAAATTGGGGAAAATTTGTTATAAAAATAAACTGCAAAAACTACAGAAATATCTGATTATAGATATTTTGATCGGGGTTTTATTGTGGCTTAATCTTCTGTTTCGAGCAAAAAACCTGTCAGGTCGCCAACCAACATTTTGAGGCGTTTTGCTTTTCACAGCAAACACGTGCAGTTGGCCGTATCGCCACGAACCATGCAGCCAATTCCGTTTGATCAGGGTTTGGCTGCAGGTGCTCCAGTTGGCATCAAGCTGCTGAAAGGTTTGCCAGTTGTCTCTTCATATTCAGACTCGTCCCAAAACCCGATCAGGATGCCGTTTTCTGCCGCTTTCCCCTGCTTTGCCAAAACGTCTGCAGTGGCGGTGATGCGGGTGTGATGCCGCATCGACCAGGACAGCAGCGCCTGTTCCAGGTCGGCGCGGACCTGCTTGTGTTCTGGTGTGTCACTTGCGCCCAGATTGATGAATTCGTTCGGGTCGGATTGATGGTCAAACAGCACCGGAGGGAAGCCTTCGCAGCGGATATATTTCCAGCGTCCGTCAAAAATCATGACCGTGCGCGCATCCTCTTGCGCGACTTTCAGGGTGCGGGCCATTTCAAAGCTGGAATAATCATGTTCGCTGATGGCGTAGCGTCGGGAAAAGCCATCGGTCTGATGCAGCAAAGGCGACAGATCACGGCCTTCGACGACATGTGGCTTGGGGGCGCACCCCATGGCTTCCATGAAGGTCGGTGCAAGGTCGATCATCTCGACCAGTGCGTCGGATGTTGTGCCGCGCGTTATGTCTGCTCCTGACCGGGGATCAGCGATGATCAGAGGCACCTTTGCCGCGACATCATGGTAGAAATCCTTGTCACCCATCCAGTGGTCACCCATGTAATCGCCATGATCGGAGGTGAAAGCGATGATCGTGTTGTCGGTCAAACCCTTTTCATCCATCCAAGCGAACAGCCGGCCAAGATTGTCATCCAATTGCTTGATCAGCCCCATATAGGCCGGAATTACATGCTCGCGCACATTGTCCCGGGAGAAACTGCGGCAAACCCGTGACTCCTGATAACCGCGCAACAATGGGTGATCCGTGTCTCGTTCAGACGGTGATCTTATCGGGTCTACAATGTGCTCGGGGCCATACATGTCGTGATAGGGCGCTGGCACAATATAGGGCCAATGGGGCTTGATATAGCTCAGGTGACAAAGCCAGGGCTTGTCACCCTCCATCGCCTGTCCCATGAAGTCCATCGCCCGATTGGTTATATAGGCCGTTTCGGAATGTTGTTCGGGCACATTGGCTGGCAGGCGCGAATTCTTGAGCAGCCATGCCGACATCAACTCACCATCCGGATCGAGCCCGGAATTGGCAAAATCCTCCCACGGATTATCAGATTCATAGCCAAGGCTGATCAGATAATCATCATAGGCAGACCATTGCTGGCGAACACTGTCGGGGTGCAGGCCGTCATCGCGCTCGAAAGGTTCGAAACCACATTCGGATACGCGCACACCAATGTCGCTGGTCGGATCGATGCCAAGCCACGCCATGCCCTCGCGATCTGCGGTCATATGGGTTTTGCCGACCAGCACCGCCCGTGCGCCGGCTTCACGCAGATGATCGCCAAGTGTCGGCTCTCCCACGCGCAGTGGTGTGCCGTTCCATGTGGAGCCATGGCTGCGCACATAGCGCCCGGTATAGGCAGACATGCGCGATGGGCCACAGACTGGCGATTGCACATATGTGTTGGTAAAGCGTACCCCGCGCGCTGCCAGAGCGTCGATATGCGGGGTGTGGAGATGGGGGTGTCCGTAACAGCTGAGATAGTCGAACCGCAACTGGTCGGCCATGATCCACAACACATTTGGCGTATCGGTCATTCTGTGTTTTCTCTTTCCAGTATCGTGTCGATGGCGCGGCGCAGGAAATCCTCCAACCGGTCCAGCAAATCAACAAAAACTATGATCGCCTTAACCCAGAATTGAGGCCCAAACCATCACGCTTCTACGTCATCACCGGCGCTGTAATTTCATAAGCCATTCTTCCGGCCTCGGCCAGAGCAATGACGACCTGTCACCCATCGGCGCTGTCGCGGGACTGCATCTCCCATTCTGCGCATTGAGGCGAAGCCTGGCTCCGCAGGTTTCAAGCGTCAGTGGGCGCAAAGTTGCTGTTCATAGTTTGGCAAGGAGTCCGGCTCTGACATCTGAGCAAGCAGGGACGTGGATAAAAGGGGAAATTCCCACGCGACAGGTCGGTTTCAGGCGGGAAACTGCCGGTCATCCGTTTTGGAAGAATGTCGCCTCTGCACTGATCAAGATAAAAGGCTGACCACTATGACGGAGTCGAAACTCTCTTTGAGGAACTTTAAACCTGCATTAACCGACGTCCTTCCGGGCCTTACTACAATGGTATCTTCCTTAAGGGGCGTTTTGAGCCTAGGGGGCGGGCCATGAGGTTGATCAGCGCTTGATATACGGCAGCGCTTCCTGTGGATGGCGTAATATGTAGGTGCCTTCCAAGCGCGGAGGACTGGATCTTGGAAAGATGTAAATGGCCCGCCAATCATGTTTGGGACTCTGTGTCGCCAATACAACTAATTGAACGCGACGATCGCCAAAATGAGGGCCAGTATTGCCATGGCCTGCGATCCAATGCCCAGGCGTTTCATCCGGTTGGCGTCCGGGGGGATGCCGGTTTTTTTCGCCTTGGCAACAGCCAAATTTGCAACAATCGACAACACGGTCAGCACAGCGACTGCAGCGAGTTTCCAAAGAAACGTCTGATTGTCAAGAATCCCTATACCGGCTGTCACCGCAACCATCCAAATACCGCTTAGCCAGAGCAGAATGAGGCCGATGGTCGACAGCTTTCCCAATAACAGCCGGAACCCGCCCAAAGAAGGCATGGCCTGTGGCGGGAAAGTGGACAGACGGGCACCAAGAACGAGGTTGGAAACCCCCGCGCCAATGGCTACCGCGAAACTGAGGAAATGGATTGTCTTCAGCAGATCCAGCACGGTCCTGTTCCTTTATTGGCCAGCCCATGATTGACTTTGTTGCAGGCCATGGGAAGATGATAGGGCCTCCATGGCGTCGTAAACAAGCAGTGATTTAAGCAGGAACCGCTAATGCTCGTTTTACCTGCATTGCTGATCCAGGAAGCCCGAAGCTGAAGTATGAGCTACCACGGGCAGTAGACGCCCTTCAACGTTTCCCCTTGTTCGCCCTGAACCCGCCGCGTTGACCCGGCTTGCCGCCTGATGAGCGTCCAGCAGCGCCGCGGCCGCGCGGTGTGATCTCGGCCGTTACGCCGCGGGGGCCCTGATACCCGCCGGTGCGATCATCAATGGCTTGTTGGCGGGCCAGTGGGTCGTCGCCGATGGCAAGTTCGGTTTCCTGGAGGCGTTTGATTTCATCGCGCAGGCGTGCAGCTTCCTCGAAATCGAGATCAGCAGCGGCATCGCGCATGCGTTTTTCCATGTCCTGAATGTGAGCTTTGAGATTGTGCCCAACCAGCGGCGTTTCGGCCATGCCGGCATCGACGGTGACGTGGTCGCCCTCATAGACGCTGGAGAGGATATCGCCGATGTTCTTCTTGATTGATGCTGGCGTGATGTTGTTCTCGACATTGTAGGCCGTCTGTTTTTCACGGCGGCGATCTGTCTCGGCGATGGCGCGTTCCATCGAGCCGGTGATGCGATCGGCATAAAGAATGACTTTTCCATCAACATTTCGGGCCGCACGACCAATGGTCTGCACCAGGCTGGTTTCGGAGCGCAGAAAGCCTTCCTTATCCGCATCCAGAATGGCAACCAGAGCGCATTCGGGAATGTCGAGCCCCTCACGCAGCAAGTTGATGCCTATCAGTACATCAAACGCGCCGAGACGCAGATCGCGCAGGATTTCGATGCGTTCCAGCGTATCGATGTCGGAATGCAGATAGCGCACCCGGACGCCGCTTTCGTGGAGATACTCAGTCAGATCTTCCGACATGCGTTTGGTCAGTGTTGTCACCAGGGTGCGGTAACCCTGTGCCGTAGTTTCGCGAATGGCCCCCAGCAGATCATCGACCTGCGAGGTGGCCGGACGGATTTCAACGGGCGGGTCTGTCAGGCCGGTGGGCCGGATGACCTGTTCGGAGAACACCCCGCCGGTCTGCTCCATTTCCCAGCTGCCAGGGGTAGCTGAGACATAGACCGAGGGCGGACGCATGGCGTCCCATTCCTCAAAGCGCAGCGGGCGGTTGTCCATGCAGGAGGGCAGACGGAAACCATATTCGGCCAGCGTTGCCTTGCGGCGGAAATCGCCGCGATACATCGCCCCGATTTGCGGCACGGTAACGTGGCTTTCATCGATGAAGACCAGTGCATTGTCGGGCAGATATTCAAACAATGTGGGCGGAGGCTCGCCGGGCGCACGGCCTGTCAGATAGCGCGAATAATTTTCAATGCCGGCGCAGGCCCCTGTGGCCTCCATCATTTCGATATCGAAATTGGTGCGCTGTTCCAGCCGCTGCGCTTCGAGCAGACGGCCAGCCTTGTTGAGCTCTGCCAGCCGCAGGATCAGCTCGGCGCGAATGCTTTTGACGGCCTGCTGCAGGGTTGGTTTGGGTGTGACATAATGCGAGTTGGCATAGACCTTGATGGAATTCAGATCCTGACTTTTCTGGCCGGTCAACGGGTCGAATTCGGTGATGGATTCAATCTCGTCGCCAAACATGGAGAGCCGCCAGGCGCGGTCTTCATAGTGCGCCGGGAAGATTTCCAGCGTATCACCGCGCACACGGAAAGTGCCGCGCTGAAATGCCTGATCATTGCGCTTGTATTGCAGGGCCACCAGATCGGCCATGATCTGGCGCTGGTCGATGCTCTGGCCAACCTTCATTTCGAAGGTCATGGCCGTATAGGTTTCCACCGAGCCTATACCATAGATGCAGGACACGGAAGCGACGATGATCACATCATCGCGCTCCAGCAAGGCACGGGTAGCCGAGTGGCGCATGCGGTCGATCTGTTCGTTGACCGAGGATTCCTTCTCGATATAGGTGTCGGAGCGCGGCACATAGGCTTCGGGCTGGTAGTAATCGTAATAGGAAACGAAATATTCAACCGAATTGTTCGGGAAGAAGCTTTTGAACTCGCCATAGAGTTGGGCGGCCAGTGTCTTGTTGGGCGCCAGTATCAGCGCGGGCCTGTTGGTTTCGGCGATGATGTTGGCAACTGTATAGGTCTTGCCGGATCCGGTGACGCCCAGCAGCACCTGATCGCGTTCCCCATCCTTCAGACCTGACACAAGTTCCGCAATGGCCGTTGGCTGATCGCCCTTGGGTTCAAATTCGGATTCCAGATCAAAGGAAATACCGCCTTCGGATTTGGATGGGCGTTGCGGGCGGTGGGGTACCCAGACATCATCCATCTCCTTGCGACCGGTCTCGATAAGACGGGACAGCGCCGCAACGGTTGCGGTGACACCGGAATTGTCGACCGAGCCCGCATCTTCCAGCGAGATATCCAGTCCGGAGACAGGGTTGAGGCCGCCTGCTGCACGATCCTTGGCCGAAGCCAGACCGCCTATTGAGGTGCCGCGTGCGGTCTTGAGAGCGGTTTTGGAGCTACTCTTTGCGCCGCCTTTGGCAGGGCGTTTTGTGGCGGATTTTTTCTTTGCTTTTACAGCAGCGGGTTTGACGGGTGCATCCGCTTCGCGGCTGATCTCGTCGGCCCAATCGGTTACGGACCCAGACAGGGGCGCGCCCGTCAGTTCCTTTTGGGGCGCTTCTTCGAAACCGTCTGCATTTTCGGAGTTTTTGGTCATGGTCGGAATATGGCGCGCCTGTGGTCTGATGTGAAGGTGGGAGAACGCAATTGTTGTAACTTTGTTCCCGATGCTGACAGCATGTTGTCAGCATGTCGCCTCGCGATGCGGCCTCGGCCAGAAACATGCTGCATTGCACTATTGTCTGCTGCGAAAGCTGTTATAACGAAACACCACTCCCAAACTACTGGTGTACTCGACATGGCGGATATTTTTGCACTGGCAGGGCAAAACCTGCTGTCTCCTGTTGTGCTGTTCTTTGTGCTCGGCCTGGCAGCAGCGCTGGCAAAATCTGATCTGGCTATCCCTGAACAGGTGGCCAAAACCATTGCGCTCTATCTGATGTTTGCGATTGGCTTCAAGGGCGGTGCAGGCATGGCAGCGCATGGGCTGGATGCGCGTCTGGTTGGGGCGCTGGTCTCCGGCATCGTGCTGTCTTCAATCATACCTGTTGTCGCTTTCACCTATCTGACAGCGATCAGCCGCCTGCCGCGAGTGGATGTGGCAGCGGTTGCAGCCCATTACGGCTCGATTTCGATTGTGACCTTTGTTGCAGCGACCGAAGCGCTGAAAACACTTCAGATGAGTTCAGAAGGCTATATGGTGGCCGTTGCAGCGTCCATGGAAGCGCCGGCCATTCTGGTGGGTCTGTTTCTGGCCAAGAAGGCCATTGACGGAGACGGACCCAAAAACGGCCCAGGACAGGGCGTGCCGTTTCGGGAAATCCTGCTGAACGGCTCGATTGTGATGTTGATCGGGGCCTTCATCATCGGCTGGATTACCGGCGCAGACGGCCTCGCCAAGATTGAAAGCTTTATCGTCAGCCCGTTTCAGGGCGTGCTGTGCCTGTTTTTGCTGGATATGGGCATTATTGCCGGGCGCGGCCTGCGCCAGAGCGGCAAGGTTCTGACCCTGCCGGTGGTGATCTTTGCCATGACCATGCCGGTTGTCGGTGCGTTGATTGCAGCGCCCTTTGGCTGGCTGGTGGGCCTGTCTGCAGGCGGTGTGGCACTGCTGTGCACGCTGGCGGCATCGGCGTCCTACATTGCCGTGCCGGCAGCCATGCGCGTGGCTTTGCCGGAAGCGCGGCCCAGTATTTACCTGACCCTGTCGCTTGGTGTTACATTTCCCTTTAATCTGACTGTTGGTATACCGTTGTATAACATGATCGGAACATGGGTTGCGGGGTGACGGGCATGACACAGACATTTCGTAAAAAACGACTGGAAATCATCGTTGAGGAGCCCATTTTGAACCGGCTCACCGACGCGCTGATTGCTGCGAAAGTGACCGGATATACCATTCTGCCCACCCTTGGGGGTTATGGCTCGGAGGGGCAATGGCACCGTGAAAACGCGCTGTCGCGGGCAGGACAAATGGTTACACTGGTCTGTATCCTAGATGAAAGCCGTGTCGAAGCGGTGCTCAGCGCGGCTTATGCTATTGTCTCACGACAGGTCGGGATCGTGACTCTTTCGGATGTGGAAGTGGTGCGTCCTGAATTGTTTTAGGATGCCGCAACCCCGACTCTCTGGAGAAACCTGATGGCTTCAATTCCGGGATCGGAATCCCTGTTTACCGAACCGCTTATCCTTTTGGGCGCTGCTGCTTTGGCCGTGCCAATCTTCAAGCGGCTGGGATTTGGCTCGGTGCTTGGCTATCTCGCCGCAGGCGTGGTGATTGGTCCGGTGCTTCGGCTGATCACCGATAGCGCCTCCATTTTGAGAGTGGCAGAACTGGGCGTGGTGCTGCTGCTGTTCATCATCGGCCTTGAAATGAAGCCTGTCAGGCTTTGGGCCATGCGGCGCGATATTTTCGGGCTTGGGAGCGCACAGCTTCTTGTGACCGGTGCTGCGCTGAGCGGTATTGTCTATCTGTTTGGACAGAACTGGCAGGTCTCATTGGTGGTCGGTATGGGGATGGCGCTGTCCTCAACCGCTATTGCGATCCAGACACTCAATGAGCGCGGCGAACTGTCCTCGCCCTATGGACAAAAAAGCTTCTCGATCCTGTTGCTTCAGGATCTTGCCATCGTGCCTTTGCTGGCTCTGGTTGCCGCATTGGCGCCACGCAGCCGAGGCGACGACGGTTCTTTCGGTTTGTCAGCCGCGTTCCTGGAGATCGGGCTGATCGCTGGAAGCGTCGTGTTGCTGGTGGTGATCGGGCGTTATCTTCTCAATCCCATGTTCCGCATTCTGGCCAACTCCAAGGCCCATGAGATCATGACAGTCGCAGCGCTGCTGGTTGTTTTTGGCGCTGCCGCACTGGTGGAATTTGCGGGCATGTCCAGCGCCATGGGAGCATTTCTGGCCGGGGTCATGCTGGCAGATTCATCGTTCAGACATGAGCTGGAAGCCAATATCGAACCGTTTCGGGGTCTGTTGATGGGCCTGTTCTTCATGGCTGTCGGCATGACACTTGATCTGGCCATCATCTCGGAAAACTGGATACTCATTGGCGCAACAGCCTTGCTGTTCATGAGCCTGAAAGCCAGCCTGCTCTATGGTCTGGGACGCCTGTTCGGCTTGGGGCATGCAGTGGCTGTCCGCGTGGCGATGTTGTTGCCCCAACATGGCGAATTTGCGTTCGTTCTGTTCACAGCCGCTGTATCATCCGGCCTGATGAACAGCACTGATGCCTCCATTCTGACCGCCGTTGCAACGATCACAATGGCTCTGACTCCGCTGACGATCAGCCTTGCCCCGAAACTCATTCCAACGGTTGCTGGTGAAGAAATCGAAGAGGATTTCTCTGAAGTAACGGGAAATGTCATCCTCATCAGCTTCGGACGTTTCGGACAGGTGGTGTCGCAGATCTTGCTGGCCGAACGCATTGATGTGACCATCATCGACAACAATGCAGAACGCATCCGTAGCGCAGCAAAATTCGGCTTCAAGATTTACTATGGCGACGGTCGGCGGCTCGATGTCTTGCGCGCAGCCGGTCTGGAACGCGCCAGAATGGTCATCGTCTGCACCGATGGCGCGGCCCAGACATCGCAGGTGGTGCGAATGGTCCAGAAACATGCACCGCAGGCGAAAGTCTTTGCGCGCAGCAACGACCGGGCACATTCCATTGCCCTGCGCCACGCAACGGTGGATTACGAGATCCGCGAATTTGTTGAATCGGCGATGCGTATGGGAACAGAAGCTCTCAAAGGTCTGGGTGTGCCACCGGAGCGTATTGAACAAATTTCTGAAGATGTTAGAAGGCACGATGAACAACGGCTTCAGATGCAGGCCGATGGCGACCCCAATGGCGGTCGGCACAAATTGCATGTCAATACGGTTCAGCCGGAACCCTTGCTTGCACCTGGCCGTTCCGCAACGCCCCTTACTCAGGAAACCGGAGATCTGGTGGACGACAACAAGGACTGTTCCCCGGCCGAACGCCCGGAAGCGGTTCCCACTGTTTAGTTCCCGAAATATCTCTCACAGACTGGATGACGCATGACCGGCAGTGAAAAGCCTGACGCAACTGGTGCTTCTGCAGGCGCGCCTCCGAAAGCGCGCTTTGTCGAAGGCTCGACCATGCGGCATGTGGTGGTCATGACCGCAACCGGATCTGTTGGCCTGATGGCAGTGTTTCTAGTTGATTTCGCCAATCTGTTTTACATCGCGCAACTCGGTCAGCAGAACCTGGCCGCAGCCATCGGTTATGCCGGAACCATCCTGTTTTTCAATGTGTCGATTTGCATTGGCATCACCATTGCAGCAACCGCCCTTGTCTCGCGTTATATCGGGCAGGGAGAACGTGAGCGAGCCCGCCACATGGCAGGTTCTGCGCTCGCATTCATTGTGCTGGTGACGATTGCGGTTGCCGCATTGATCATTGCATTTGCTGACCCTGCCCTGTCTCTGCTGGGAGCCACTGGCGAAACCAAATCAATCGCACGCGGATTTTTGCTGATTGTCCTGCCATCCATGCCGATCATGGGTTTTGGCATGTGTCTCAGCGGATTGTTACGGGCGCAGGGCGATGCAAAACGCGCCATGTATGTGACATTGGGGGCCGGTTTTGCCGCCGCCTTACTCGATCCGCTGTTTATTTTCGGCTTTGATCTGGGCGTAACCGGCGCGGCAATTGCCACCGTCTGCTCACGCATAATCATGGTCATGATCGGGCTGCATGGTGCCATAAGAATTCATGATCTGGTCAATATGCCCTCAGTCAGTGGCATGATGGAAGATGCCAGCGCGCTATCCGGCATTGCCTTGCCCGCAGTGCTGACCAATATTGCGACACCAGTCGGCAACGCCTACATCACCGGTGCAATCGCGCCCTATGGTGATGACGCTGTTGCCGGATGGGCTGTGATCGGACGTATCATCCCGGTTGCGTTTGGCGCCATATTTGCCTTGTCAGGCGCGATTGGCCCGATTCTGGGGCAAAATTTCGGTGCGAAAAAATTCGATCGAGTCCGCGAGGCGATGGGCAATGCGCTTATCATGATGATCGGCTATTGTCTGGTGGTGTGGGGCATATTGTTCCTGTTGCAGGGATTTGTCATTTCGATATTCGATGCAACCGACGACGCTGCCGAGCTGATCGGCTTTTTCTGTACCATCGCGGCCTTTGGATTTTTGTTCAATGGTGGCCTGTTTGTGGCCAATGCAGCCTTCAATAATCTTGGGTTTCCAACGCTGTCGACCCTGTTCAACTGGGGGAAGGCAACCATCGGAACCATTCCTTTCGTCTGGGCCGGCTCGGTATGGATGGGGGCAACCGGGGTTCTGCTGGGGCAGGCCGTGGGCGCTCTGATTTTTGGACTTGCATCAGTCATTGTCTGTTTCAGAGTGCTGAAGACAATCGACACAAAGGACCCGGACGAGCGCAAACCACCCTTGTGGCGCAGTGGGGCTTCCCCATTTTCCAGCGCCAAGAGTGCCACTCTTCACAATTGAGTCTTGAAGCTCTATATCGAACACTTACTAGCCTGAGGACATATAAAATGCTGGATCAACTGACCCCTTTTGGCGGCGCTTTGGCGCAGTTGGAATACCTGCCCAATGATTTTCATGTCATGCACCCTGGCAGCCATGTGAAATGCGCCGTTACCGGAGCGCTGATAGAACTTGAAGAATTGAAATACTGGAGTGTGGCCCGCCAGGAAGCCTACGCCACGATTGATGCCTCGCTCAAAGCGGAACTTTTCGCTCGCCAGCACCGTTCATAAGGCCGCGCAGCAGGTCAATCATGCTCTCAGGATTTTGCCATTCAACGCGAATTTTCAAAACCTTCGTAACCTGACGCAATTCGGCACCGTAGGTGTGGTTTGGCGCTGACAACAACCTGACATAATCTTTCTCTGTGGTGATCGGATCAGCCTCGCGCGAGCGACATCTGGACAGGATTTTCTCCGCATCCAGTTCTGTAAATTCATGGTGATCCGGAAAGGTAATAGTCTCCATAACGTCCAGATTCGCAGTCGCCAAAGAGGAAAAGAATTTCTCCGGTCGCCCAATGCCGGAATAGGCAACAAAGCGTCGGCCTGCGAATTCCTGCGGGATTTGATCAGCGACAATCCTGCCACGATAGAGGGGAATATCATATCGCTCGGCAGCCTTTTCAATTTCACCCAACTGCGCGCCATCCCCAAGAGCAATGATCGCGGAGGCGTGTATCAACTGACTGCTCACCGGAGCGCGCAGCGGGCCGGCAGGGCAACACAGACCGTTGCCCCAGCCCGTTTGCGTATCCGCCACGACGAGCGACAGATCCTTGTGCAGTGATGGGTTCTGAAAACCGTCATCCATCAAAATGACATCAACACCAGCTTCAGCCAACAAGGCAGCCCCGGCAGGTCTGTCGGCAGAAATTACCGTCGGGACAACCTTTGCATAGAGCAAGGCTTCATCCCCGACCTGTCCGGCATTGTGCCCCGCACTGTGATCAGCTTTGACACGAAGCGGGCCTTTTTCCGATCCACCATATCCGCGCAGCAAGACACCGGGATTGTGACCAAGTGTCATGAGGTCATGGGCCAGAGCCAGGGTTGTTGGCGTCTTCCCGGCGCCACCCAGAACAAGATTTCCAACACACAGGACCGGGATTCCAGCTTTGCCGTTTGGGGCCTGCGACATGCGCAGGGTCGTCAGCCATCCATAAAGTGCCCCAATGGGAGACAGCAACCTTGCAGCGATTGTCGGTGTAGGCTGCCACCAGAATTCTGGCGCTGACAGATCAGGACGGACCATCATGCTGCCGTATTGCGAGGATGTTTGATCAAATCCGCACTTTTCCTGATCGCGCGCAACAGGGTCGGCTCAAGAGCAGACAGGCTGCGGTCAACCGCCCCCCCGACATTGTCGAGCGACTTTGTGGCGTTGGTGGCGAGTGCTTTTGTGTAAAGCGGATCAGACAGACAACGTGTAACAGCGGCAGCGATTTCTACAGCATCATGCACGATCACGCAGGCCTCAGCGCCTTCCAGAACGCCAAACACTTCGCGAAAATTGAAGACATGCGGGCCACTGAGAACCGCACAGCCCTGCTGCACCGCTTCAATAGGATTGTGACCGCCAATCGGCTCAAGTGATCCACCGACCAGAGCCGCAGGGGCTATGGAATAAAACAGGCCAAGTTCGCCCATCGTATCCGCCACATAAAGCTCACAAGCTGCAGTGGGATTTCCAGAAGCCGTCCGCAACTCGGCGCTGATGCCCAGACTTTTGGCGAGTTCAACAATTTCTGCGCCGCGTCGTGGATGCCGAGGCACGATACAGCTCAGCAAATCAGGAATAGATTGTCGCAGAATCTGATATGCCTTGAGAATAATTTCATCCTCGCCGCTATGGGTGCTGGTCGCCAGAAAGATGGGACGACCAGCAATATCGCGCTTTAGTGTCGCCAGTTGATCAGGGTCGATGTCGGGAGCCGGAGAATCATATTTCAGGTTTCCGGTGATCGTGACCCTTTCTGCGCCCAGCTCCTGGAACCGCAGCAAATCTTCATCGCCTCGAACCAGTACCTGGTCGATTCGCCCAAACAGAGATGGCGTGGCTGATCTGAATTTGCGCCAGCGTCGAAAGGACCGATCGGACATCCGACCATTGACAATAGCCAATGGGATTTTGCGAACAGACAATGCCTTGATCGTCATCGGCCAAATTTCGGATTCGGCAAAAATGGCCAGACTGGGCTGCCAGTGATCGAGAAACTTCTGAATGATCGACGGCACGTCAAACGGGGCGTATTGATGCAGGATCAAAGGGTTTGCCGATGCCTTGTCGTCCAGTATTTGCGCTGCTGTTGTCGTCACCGTGGTGACTAACACCGTGAACCCGCGTTCTGTGAGCGCGGTACATAGTGGCAAAATCGCATTTGTTTCTCCCACACTGGCCGCGTGAACCCAGGCGAGCGGACCATCGGGTCGGGGCTTGGCTGTCTGTGCAAGACGTTCCTGATGTCGTTGCCTATCTTCCTTGCCAGCGCGTATACGTCGGGCAATGAAAAGCGGTAAAAACGGTCGCGCCGCCTGGGTCGCCAGCCAGTATGTCTGAAGCGCGAGATCACCGAGCATTCGCATTAAGGATTTCTTCCCACAATCTGATAGGCGTCAGCATAAGCCTGATTGAGCGATGTTTCCAATTCCAATCGGGCAGTTTCCTGTGTTTCCTCATCCGCATCCGCGGCAACCCGCACCAGATCACCAGCGACAAATATTCCGTGGCCAAACGGCAAGGTGATGACGGACCGGTCCCAGGTATCCAGCCTTTTGAAACGCGACGAGGCAAATGCCACCGGAAGGATGGGCCGTCCTGACAATCGTGCAAGCGTGATGATGCCCGGGCTTGCCTTGCGGGAAATCCCCCTTGGGATATCCGCTGTCATGCTGACACTGATGCCATCCTTCAATGACCGGACCATCGCAAGAAGCCCTTTTGCGCCGCCCTTGCCGACCGTTCGCCGGTCTTTTTGTCGTCCACCGGAGCCGCGAATAACCTCCATGCCGAGCATTTTTGCGGCAATTGCATTAATCTCGCCGTCCCGGGCGTTGGAAATCAGAACCTGAACCCGATGGTCCTTGCGCCGGGCAAAAGGAAGCATGAAGTGCTCACCGTGCCACATCGTCACGATCACCGGCATATCGTGATCTATCAGAGCATAAATGTTGTCAGGTTTGGAGCTGATGCGGTTTGTCCAGCCGACAAGTAGAAGATACGCCCCGGCACACCGTCCCAGCACAGTCTGGACGATCTTTGAACTTGCCCATCGCTTCATGCGTTTGCGCATCGGTCAGGAGACAACCTGTTGTTGTTGTTGATCAACCTTATCTGCCGAAGACTGTTCTGATACTTGATCATCGAATGATTCTGCCGAATTACCACTAAACTGGCTCTCGCAGAATGCCGAATAGAGCCCATCCTTGGCAATCAGTTCATCATGCGTGCCGCTTTCGACAAGCCGACCCTTGTCCAATACGCAAATCAAATCGGCATCGCGCACTGTGGTCAGCCTGTGCGCAATCATCAAGACCGTGCGGCCCACGAACAGGGTTTCCAAAGCTTTTTGGATTTTGGCCTCGCTGCTGGCATCAAGTGCACTTGTCGGCTCATCCAGCAACAGCACCGGCGCTGATTTGAGTAATGCCCTTGCGATGGCAACCCGCTGGCGCTGGCCACCGGACAACAGCGAGCCGGCCTCGCCGACATTGGTGTCGTAGCCAAAAGGTAAGTCTTCAATGAATTCATGGGCAGCAGCAGCTTCTGCCGCATCACGAAGCTGTTCTTCCGTGACATTCAGCATGCCATATTCAATATTTGCTCGCACCGTATCGTCAAACAGAATTGGATCCTGCGTCAGAAGTGCCGTCCCGGCGCGCACGCTTGAAATGCTTTTTGTTGCAATATCCTGGCCATCGATCAACACCCGACCCTTGATCGGATCGAAGAACCGCATGGTCAGGTTCATCAATGTGGTCTTGCCAGACCCGCTGGGACCGACAAGTGCCACTTTCTTGCCTGCCGGAATGGTCAGGGAAAAATCCTGAAGGACCATGTTCTCATCATCATAGGCGTAGCTGACATCCTCGAAGGTGATCTCGCCCTTCGTGATGTCCAACGGTCCGGCACTGTTGTCATCATTGATCTTGGGTGCGTGATCGATCAGTGTAAAAATCCGTTTTGCGGCCTCCGTGCCCTGCGTCAATTGCCCCTGCAACGCAGCCAATGCCTTGAGCGGCTGATAGGCCAGCATGGCGGCGGTCATGAATCCTGAAAAACTGCCCAGGCTCAAATTGCCGTTGATGCCCTGCCAGCCACCATACAAAATTGCTCCAGCAAACCCCACACCTGTCAGCGCTTCGGTCACTGGCCCCATGGCAGATTGCGCACGAGCCTTGCGCATAAGGTGCGAGATGATGCGGCGGATGGAATGCGCGAACCTGGCTTCCTCCAGATCCTCCTGCCCATAGGCCTTGATGATGCGAACACCACGCAACATCTGCCCGATAATCGAGGACAGATCGCCGGTTTCGCGCAGCATTCCGCGTGTTGACTTCCGAATTTTCGAGCGTTGCCGACCCATGAAATAAATCGCGAAAGGTGCCCCAACGAGCACCAACAGGGCCAAAAACCAATCCAGCACAAACATGGCACCGACCAAAAATATAGCCGTCAATCCGTTCTTGACCAAAGATGTCAAGGTTCCGGCTGCGGCATCATTGACCATGCCGACGTCGGTCATGAAAGCAGACACAAAGCGTCCACTGTTCATGGCCTCTAGATAACCGATATCCGCGCGTGTGAGGCTCTGGAACATATCAATGCGCAGAGCACCCACGACCTCGTTTGAAATCTTGGCCATGGAAATGCGGCTGACATATTCCCCGCCTGCCCGCAGGATCATGATGCCCATTACCACCAAGGGCAGAATAAACAAAAGGCCCTGATCCTTGGCAACAAACACCTTGTCTATGACCTGCTGCATCATGAAGGGCAGCGCGCCTGTGGTGGCAGCCATGAAAACCATCGCCGTGAGCGCAACAGCAAGGTACTTCCACAGCGGCTTCAGATATACTTTTGCAATGCGGCGGATCAGTTCGTTGATTGTGAAATCGACAGCATCGAGAGCATCCGCGCCTCGCGAAAAGCGAGCGGGTGCCAGCAAATCGATTTCAGCCTGGGTTTTGGACTTCTTATTTTTTGACTTTGCCAAATCTATACCAGCCTTCTGCCACTGAAGTCTTCTGCCATTGGGCCAGAGTTCGGATACCTACGCGGCATTCGGGTCCATCAGACGATGCAAGTGCACTATGAAATAGCGCATCTGAGCATTGTCCACGGTCATTTGTGCCTTGGTTTTCCAGGCATTATAGGCCGTCGCATAGTTTGGAAAGATGCCGACGACATCAAGGTCTTCCAGATCCTTGAACTCAATGTTGCTGATATCTTCCAACTCACCGCCGAAAACGAGGTGCAACAATTGTTCTTCACGGTCACTCATGGTCTTTCAATCCTTACCGGTTATGGGCGCAGGCGTTTTCCGGGCGCAGACTCTGATCTATTGATCATTGCCAATTTCGGATCGACGCCAATAATGGCTTCCCAAGCAAATTACCAGACGCGAAAAGAATGCCATGTCTGGGTTTACGGGAATTGTAGCTGATTGGCGCTCCGGTTTCATCCCAAAGCAATCCGCCTGCTTCATGCACCAGAAGGTCAGCAGCGGCAAGGTCCCAATCATGGGCATTTGGTTTGGCAATAGCTGCTGAAACCGAACCTGATGCGACAAGTGCCAGTCGATACGCCAATGATGGGATGTATCGGGTCCTTACAGCGCCCAATTGCTCAAGGTCAAGGTCTCGATACATCGGCTTTGATATGGATATTTGGGCCTTGGACAGGCTGCTTTCATCGGCTACGGCCATTTTCGCGCCATTCAGGAACGCACCGCCGCCCGCCTCAGCGAGATACATTTCGTCCCTGCATGGATTGTAAAGCGCGGCACTGGATGGTCGCCAGCTTGCCTGACCAGTGGAACCGGCACCAGCCTCATTCTGGCGCTCAACCACAGCAACGCTGATCGTCCAGTCCTCGGACCCAGCCATGAACCCTCTCGTCCCGTCGATGGGATCAACAACAAACAGCCGGTCTGCTGTCAGCCGGTCCTCATTGTCCTCGCTTTCTTCCGAAAGCCAACCATAATCCGGGCGAGCCCCCCTCAAAACGTCCAGCAGATGTTGGTTTGCGGCCAAGTCTGCTTCTGTTACCGGCGAGTCTCCCTCTTTCATCCAGACCTGAGGGTCCTTGCGAAAATAGCTCATGGCGACAGCGCCGGCAGTTCGGGCAGCAGTCTCCAGAAGGTCCAAATCCTGCCGGTTCTGTGTCTGGGGATCAAAGTCCGGCAAGCGTCAGACCTTCCATATAAAGGGATGGGGCGTTTGTCGCTCCGCGAATTTCCAGATCTGAAGCAGGGACCAGACTCGCAAAAATTTCTGGCAAGGACCCGGCAAGCGTCATTTCACTGACAGGGAAAACAATTTCTCCATTTTCCACCCAGAAACCAGATACACCGCGGCTGTAGTCACCTGTGACCAGATTTGCGCCATGGCCGATGAAATCCGTGACAATCAATCCCTTCACCATGGCTTTGATCATGTCTTGCGGTGTGTCTTGGCCTGGCTCCATCCACAGATTTGTGGTTGATGGCCGCGTATTGCTGCCGGCAAAGGAGGCGCGGCCATTGGAGGTGAGGTTCAACTCCCGTGCGCTATAGCCATCCAGAAGCCACGTCTTCAACACGCCTGCTTCCACCAAATCCAGTTGGCCCTGTGACAGGCCGTCGGCGTCAAAGGGTCGTGATCCACCGCGTCTTGAGAGAAGAGGATTATCGCGAATAGTTACATCAGAGCGGAAAACCTGGTAGCCGAGACGGTCTTTCAGAAAACTGGAACCGCGCGCAATTGAAGCACCGTTGATTGCACCCGCAAAGTGGCCCAAAAAGCTGGCGGAAACACGTTTGTCAAACAGAACCGGAACGGTCTGCGTTTCAACCTTGCGCGGGTTGAGCCGTTCAAGCGTGTGTTGAGCTGCGGTCCGCCCAATATCTTCAAGAGTGCGCATATCCGCCAGATGAGTGCGGCTGTCATAATCATAGTCGCGCTCCATGGAGGTGCCGGTTCCGGCCACCACTGATACGGATCGTGAATGTCGCGTGCCAAGATACGCACCGGAAAATCCGTTGGATGTCGCCAGCACCATCCCGCCGACGCCGCATGCTGCGGACGCGCCGTTGGAATTGGAAATGCCATCAACATCAAGGGCGATCTGTTCCAAAGCCAGAGCGGCCTCGGCCAGTTCGTCTGCGGACACCGTTTGATGATCGTACATGTCCAGATCCGGCCAGGAACTGGCGATGGAATCAGCGTCCATCAATTGCGCATGGGGATCTTCAGGAGCAGATCCAGCCATCGCAATTGCGCGCTCAATGAGAGCATCGCCCTCTTTGCGGATCAGACCGGCTTTGGCTGCCACCGATGCAACCCGTTTTCCGCGGAAAACCCGTAAGGACAAACCATCATTTTCGGACTGGCCGGTGTTTTCAATCTTGCCCAAACGCGCAGAAACACTCAGCGATCCAGATTTGGAAATCACAATATCCGCGGCATCTGCGCCAGTTGCCAAAGCCTTGGCGATGAGCATGTTTGCGTCATCGGTCAATTGTTGAAGATCCGGTTCGACCGTTTCAGTTTCACTCATGTGCAAGAAGCACTTCTCTGGCTGTGTGGGTTATCAGGGTGCGCACTCTGGAGCTTGCTAGAACTTGTGTTTAGGGACTCAGTCCCCGGTCTGCAAGACCATGACCAATTGCGGTGCAGGCTTTCGAGCGGAAAAACAAAATAGCTACAATTTGACCAACCCAATAAATCAATGGGTAACCTACTGTAAAACAACAATTTTTTAACCAGAAAACTTAGGAACACCTGAACGGATTTGACGCAATTCTGGGCTCACGAAAATCATTACAATCTCATTTGAGGGTCGACAGTGAACGTAAGAAATTTCATCGGCATCGTTGCAGCAGACAAGACTTACGCAAATGACAACATTAGTGAGGGTCATCAGGAGACAGACTGTCCCAAGCAAAAGCCCCTCTACACCTTGCGGAACCGGATCGACCCGACCAACCTGCCATTCAATGGTCCAAGCGATACGCTGGGTCTGGTTCATCTGGACGCAGAGCGGGTGGTTATCCGCCATCGACTGAGTTGCGGCCTGGAGTTGAACGTCAAAACCAGCACACGCAGCTACAAGATGGTCGCGGTCCGTATTCTGTCATCATATGAGGGTGATCACCGCATATTTGCTCGATTGGAACTGGTTCATAACGACAAGGATTTGAACCTGGTGGTCGCAGAGGCTGAGTGTCCCGAACATCTTGCCGTCGACTGGGCTGCCTGGAGCCAAATGCTGAATCTTCCCCTTAGACTGATAGATCTGGAAGGCAATGTGGTCGTCCCACCAGGCGCATTTGATGTGTCGAAAGCCGATGCATTGCCGCGTCGTTTTGGAAACTCCGTTGCAAAGCGACGTACACGGTTTCATGCTAACCGCCAAACCGGCACGCCGGGATCAAATGTGGTGATGTTTTCACCAGCTTCGGAAATCATCGCCAGGCACTGAACCGCTTTCCAAACGAATTTGAAAGATAGAATTCAGGCCTTTGGTACTGCTAAGATGTTGTTGATCCGATATACCGCATGAACAGCATTTGCGTGTCAGCCAACTCGCGGCGGTCAATCATTTCGAAGTCCAAAGGAATTGAAATCATATTGCCTCTGCGTTCTTCAAGAACAGCTACAGCATCGGGGCGGAGCCAGCCCCCTTGCGCCAATGCTAGGAGGGCTCCTTCGCCCAAATCATTGTCGTAGGGTGGGTCAAGTAACGCCAGGTCGAACCTACCAAGACTGTCAGATGCACCAAGACTGGTGGCATTGCGCCGGTATATCTTGGTGTGCCCGGTTTGCCCAAAGGTTTCAACATTGGTGCGGATCAGGGCCCGCGCTTCAGCCGCTTCTTCCACGAACAGACAGAACGCAGCGCCCCGTGACAGGGCCTCCAGACCGAGCGCCCCGGTTCCAGCAAACAGATCCAGAACACGGATGTCCTCAAACGATACATCGCAACCATGCTGGAGAATATTGAACATGGTTTCCCGCGCCCGGTCGCTGGTCGGGCGAATGGCATTGGATTTGGGTTCAGTCAGGCGCCGTCCCTTGAACTTACCGGCGACGATCCTCACGTGGCCCCCCTGCGGGTTTGCCACCTGGTCGTCGGTTTTGTGACGGTTTTGCCGGTCCCGTTTTCTTGCCACCTGTTTTCGGCGGCTTGGTTGTGGTCAACCGCTCCAATGCATCCGCTTCCCGATCGCGCCGGCTTGGCTTTCGCTTCTGTTCCGGGCGGGCATTGCCACCGGGACCACCAGGGCCACCGGGCTTACGCTCAAATTTTCCAGGCGATGGTTTGGCCCGTTTCGGGGCCACACTGACGACTTCTTCCACATTGTCCGGACCATGAAAGCTCAGCCCCAGTTCGCCGACAACCGCATCTCCCAATTGGTCACGCAAAAGCCGACTTCTGATCTCCCGGGTCAAGCCGGTCTCCAGTTCGCCCAGTTGGAAAGGACCATAAGAAATCCGGATCAGGCGGTTCACGACAAGGCCGAGATGTTCGAGGATTTTTTTGACTTCCCGATTCTTGCCTTCGCGCAGCCCGAGGGTCAGCCAGATATTGGAGCCCTGCTCACGTTCCAATTGAGCCTCGATGCCGCCATAGAGAATGCCTTCAATCGCAATGCCGTCGGCCAGCTTGTCCAATTCCGCCTGGGTAATTCTTCCAAAGGCGCGCACGCGGTAACGCCGCAACCATCCGGTGCTGGGCAGTTCCAGATGTCGCGCCAACGCGCCATCATTGGTCAGCAGCAGCAAGCCTTCTGTGTTGATGTCCAGCCGCCCAATGCTGATAACTCTTGGCATTTCCTTGGGCAGATTGGCAAAAACTGTTGGACGACCTTCTGAATCCTTGTTTGAACTGACCAGCCCCTTGGGCTTGTGGTAAAGCCACAACCGGGTGCGGTCCTTCATTGGAAGCGGTTTGTCATCCACAAGAATTTGGTCCTGCGGTCCGACCACAAGAGCCGGGCTGGTGAGTTTGGTGCCGTTGACAGACACCCGCCCTTCAGTAATCCAACGTTCGGCGTCGCGGCGGGAGCACAATCCCGCGCGGGCCATAACCTTTGCAATGCGGTCGCCTTTTTCCTGATCAGATGTCATAACAGCCCGGTGTTGATAGATGAGAACAATGATGTTCAACAGTTACATGGATTTGGCCTTCAAGGAAGCTCAGAGCGCTGCTGACCGCGGGGAAGTGCCGGTCGGGGCTGTTCTTGTCAAGGATAATCAGATTATTTCCCGTGCCGGAAACCGCACATTGGAGATGAACGACCCGACCGCCCATGCAGAAATAATGACGATTCGCGCTGGCTGTGAAGCGCTGGACAATCAGCGGCTAACGGGCTGCGATCTGTATGTCACTCTGGAACCGTGCCCCATGTGTTCAGCCGCCATTTCGTTTGCGCGCATAAACCGGCTCTACTACGGCGCTTTGGATGAGAAATCCGGCGGTGCGGAAAGCGGTATCCGGTATTTTTCACACACCACATGCCACCATGCACCAGAAATTTACGGGGGTATCGGAGCGCGCAAATCTGCCGAGTTACTTCGAAAGTTTTTTGCTAAAAAGCGTTCTGGCGCAATACTGGGCGATTAGAATATCCAGAATTTCTTCTTTTTCTTGGGGAACTGCTCATCATACCAGGGAAACTGCACAGCCCCGTGGTATCTATTGCCGGTGTCGCCGAAGAGGCCTGCCGGTTTCGCTATTCCCAGATAGCTAACCATGTAGCTTCTTGCGTCGTAGAAATTGGATGTTTCGACACAAATACGGTTCAATTCTGTTGCGCTCTCGCACTCATCCATCAAGCCGATGATCCGCTCAAATCGTGAAATTTCCTCATCGAGCCAACTATGATACTCGCCTTGCAATGAGCCCAACTCTACAAGTCCGTTTTCCAGTGTCTTGAGCACAATGGTCCCGGATCTTTCCCCATTGGTCACAGAGCAAACCTGATCGCCGCAGCCATATTCCATGACGGAAACCAAACCCTGATAGGCTTCTTGCGGCACATACCAGGAGTTTTCATCCTCATAGTCGTAATCACAGTCGTCATCGTCGGCTTTGGCATTTTGTTTTGCGAGTGCCATGAGGTGAGCGGAGTCGAGAAAAGGGGCGTCTGGCCGGTAAAGTCGGATTTCAGCCATTCGTTTCATGCCGTAAAATGGACCAGCCCCACCGTCACCGCATTCGACGAAAAACGAACGCAAGCTCTCTGGAAGGCCGGTCTCTGACTGCTTTTCCCAAGCACAGATCTGGCCTTCGGAAAGGTGGGGACCAAACTGATATCGGTGTTGGCGCGCGCCAAAGGCCTGCTTGGTTTTATCGAACTCGGCAAGGGTTGCGATTTTCGCTTTGATTGCGTCCCACATTGCGGGCCTAGACCTTGCCTTCCAGTTTTTCTGAAATGTTGCGCCTGATGATGTCACGATCGCGTTCTGCGGCCTCGAGAATTTCATTTGCTTTCAAAAAATCAAGAACGCCAAACTCTTCTATTTGAGGGCGAAAGAGAATCGTCGGGCGACGCCTTTTGAGTTTTTCGGAAACAATGGACTGCATGAGTAGCTGAGTGCCTCCAAAAATCATTTCCCGCATTGCAGGCATTGGTGGCTGTTGACTGGCTTCCTCAACCGGCGGCGGCTTGGGCCCTCCGGTTACATCAACTGCAATAGACATGCTGTCTTCGGGAAGCTGGTCAAACGGCAATGGATTGACAAACCCGCCGTCCACCATGATGCGCCCGTCGACCCTGACCGGAGAAAACAGCACAGGAATGGCAATGGAAGCAGCCACAGCCTGTCGAAGATCTCCCGATCGAAAGACTGTTTCACTCCAACCATAAAAATCTGTTGCCACCACGGTGAGAGGGATCTTCAGCGCCTCGAAATCTCGTGGGATCAGATCACCGACAAAGGTTTCAAGAACCAGCACGGGATCAACATCGGTCCACGACATCTTGGGCAGAACGCGCTTGCCGCGCATTTGCCACAGCAGTTGAACCGTCTTGCTTCGGTTTGAGAAGAGCACCATCACAACATCACGAATATCCCGGCCACTCAGACCGCTGGCATAGGCGGCACCCATGATCGCGCCAATTGATGTTCCAGAAATTTCGGCGGGTTGTACGCCCAGATCATCCAGCGCTTCCAGCACGACGATATGTGCCAGTCCGCGCGCGCCACCACCACCAAGAGCAAGTGAAACTGGAACTGACTGACTCATGTGTCTATCGCCTCATAAATACGCTCAGACGGCGCGCCAACCAATATCACGGCGGCAGAACCCCTCAGGCCAGTCAATTTTGTCTACGGCGTCATAGGCACGTTGTTGCGCCGCTTTGATTGTGGACGCACGGGCGGTCACGGTCAGAACACGGCCTCCATCGGCCAGGATTTGCCCGGCTTCTTCTCTGGTGCCAGCATGGAATACCACGACGTTGTCCTGATCCATCGAGGCATCCAGACCAGAGATCACACTGCCCTTGTCATAAGACCCGGGGTAACCGTTGGATGCCAGGACCACCGTCAATGCCGGATCATCATGCCAGTCAATGGTGACATCTTTGAGACTGCCCGATGCGCTTGCCACCAGCAAGGGAAGCAGATCGCTTTGCATCCGCATCACCAGAACCTGGCACTCGGGATCGCCGAACCGGCAATTATACTCGATCAGTTTCGGACCATCTTCGTTGATCATCAGGCCGGCATACAGCACACCGCGATAGGGCGTCCCGCGGGCGGCCAGCGTTTTCAGGGTTGGTGCAATAATGTTATGCAAGGTCTGCTGAAGCACTTCATCGCTGACAACAGGCGCTGGCGAATAGGCGCCCATGCCACCTGTGTTCGGGCCTGTATCGCCTTCGCCGACGCGTTTGTGGTCCTGTGCACTGGCCATCGGCACCATGTTCTCGCCATCGCACAGAACAAATATGCTGGCTTCTTCGCCTTCCATGAACTCTTCGATCACGACACTTGCGCCAGCGTCGCCAAACTGTCCGTCGAAGCAGTCACGCAGGGCCGCATCGGCTTCCGCAGCGCTCATGGCAACGGTTACGCCCTTGCCTGCGGCCAGACCATCTGCCTTGATGACAATAGGAGCGCCCTGCTCTGCCAGATAGGCTCTGGCATCTGCCAGGTTTGAAAAGTGTCCAAAGGCAGCCGTAGGAATGTCGGCTTCATCACACAGGGCCTTGGTAAAATGTTTGGAGCCTTCCAACCGGGCTGCTTCCCGTCCCGGGCCAAACGCTGCAATACCGGCAGCGGCCAGATCATCGACAAGTCCTGCCACCAAAGGGGCTTCCGGACCGACAACGACCAGATCAATATTGTTGACCTTACAGAAGCTGACAATCGCGTCGTGATCGTCGGGGGCAACATGGCTTGGTTTGCTCAGTGACAAAAGCCCCGGATTTGCTCCGGTTGACCAGAGCTGCGTCAACATCGGGGATTGAGCCAGCTTCCAGCCCAAAGCATGTTCGCGCCCACCATGGCCGATGAGAAAAACATTCATAATCGCATTCTTTCGCCTGCACTGTTCCGGCACCGATTCCGGGTCTGGATGTGCGGTTAACATGCCGAACTCTGCTGGTAAAGCAAGGATGGAATGTTCTAAAAGCTTGACGGACCGGTGATTGCAAGCCATTTGTCCGCCCCATGAAAGAGACACCAAACCATCTGCAGGAAACCGTCGCTGACGCGGTCAGTGGACATTGGGTTGATACCGCAGCGCCTGAATGGCTGCGGCCCTATGCGCGCCTGGCACGCTGGGATCGACCGATTGGCTGGTGGCTGCTGCTTTTGCCATGCTGGTGGTCCGTCGCATTGGCCGCCATTTCCTCCAATGCCCATGTCAATGTCTGGCATCTTGTGCTGTTCTTGATTGGCGCAATTGCAATGCGGGGAGCTGGCTGCACCTATAATGATCTTGTTGATCGTGACATCGATGCGCAAGTCGCCCGCACAAAGTCACGGCCTTTGCCATCCGGGCAAATCACGGTAAAGCAGGCGCGTATTTTTTTGGTTTCTCAGGCGCTGGTGGGCCTGCTGGTGCTGGTGCAGTTCAACCAGTTTGCCATTCTTCTTGGCCTGGCGTCACTGCCAATTATTGCCATCTACCCCTTCATGAAGCGCATCACCAATTGGCCGCAGATTGTATTGGGGCTTGCCTTTTCCTGGGGTGGGCTGATGGGATTTGCCGCACGCTTTGGCGAGTTGAACCAACTGGCACCCTATTGCCTCTATGGCGCAGCCATTTTGTGGACCATCGGTTATGACACGATTTATGCCCATCAGGATCAGGAAGATGATGCTCTGATCGGGGTGCGCTCAACGGCCCGCACATTCGGTGATAACTCACAAATGCTGATTGGCATTTTCTTTGGTGGAGCCGTTTTCCTCGCTGCGATTGCAATCTTCGCATCCGGTGGCGGCACCTACGCAGCCTTGGGACTGACCGGTTTTGGTATGCATCTGGGCTGGCAGATTGCCACACTTCAGCCGGATAACGCCGAGCGCTGTCTGATGCAGTTCCGTTCCAACCGCAATGCCGGTCTATTGCTGTTCGCAGGTCTGGTGCTGGAAACGCTGCTTTGACAACATTTCGGCATCAGTAATCAACGGCGGCCGAACAGTTTTTCAATGTCAGCCAGTTTCAGTTCCACATATGTCGGGCGGCCATGGTTGCACTGACCGGAATTTGGTGTTGCTTCCATATCGCGCAAGAGCGCGTTCATTTCTTCAGCCCTCAATCGACGACCAGAGCGCACTGATCCATGACAAGCCATGGTTGCCGCGACATAATGCAACCGCTCCACAAGCCGGGTGGACTCATCCAGTTCTGCCAGATCATCGGCAATGTCCTGTACCAGACCACGCACATCAGTTTCGCCCAGCAAGGCAGGCGTTTCGCGAACACAAATGGCACCGGGTCCAAAACGCTCCAGATGCAGACCGAGTTCGCTGAGTTCGTGCGCGCGCGCTTCCAGACGGTCGACATCTTCTTCCGGCAGATCGATGATATCCGGAATCAATAGCATCTGGGTTGCCACGTCGTTTTTCGCCAGCGCAACCTTCAGCCGTTCATAGACAAGCCGCTCATGGGCGGCATGCTGATCAACGATAACCAGACCGTCTTCTGTCTGGGCAATGATATAGTTTTCATGAATTTGCGCACGCGCCGCCCCCAGGGGCAGATATGCAGCTTGCTGATCAAACTGCGTGTCCTGCATGGGTCGTGTATCGGTCGAAGGACCTTGCATGGCAGCAAAGCTGCTATTGGTCATTGGCGCGTCGTAGGAAGCCTGTGACGGCGCTGAAAAGCCACTGCCCTGCGCAGGATTCGGTGCAAAAGAGGCATCGTGAAATTCCGGTCTGAAAGGCGACTGTTGCCAGTCAGACGGCCGGTCTGGCGCAAAAGGCCTGCGCTGAAGCAGGGCTAACGCTTCACTTCCACCAGTGGTGGCCGAGCGGTGGCCGGTGGCTGCCATGGCCTGCCGGATTGCCCCGATGATCAGTCCACGCACCAGAGCTGCATCACGGAACCTGACGTCGGCCTTGGTGGGATGAACATTGACGTCGACCTGATGGGAATCAATATCGACAAACAGAACCGCTACGGGATGACGGTGTTTCGACTGAAAATCGGAATAGGCTGCGCGCAAGGCGCCCAGCAATTGCCGATCCCGAACCGGGCGTCCATTGACGAAAAAAAACTGCTGCAGTGTGTTGGAGCGATTGAAGGTCGGTAGCGCTGCAAAACCTGTCAGCCGGACATCTTCGCGAACCGCATCAATGGCAATTGCATTGTCACGAAACTCCTTGCCCATGACCTGGGTGATGCGTGACAACAGCGCCTCATCTCCGCTGGCTGCACCAAAATCCAGCATGGTGCGATCCGGGCCGGTCAGAGAAAACCGGATTTCAGGATGCGCCAGCGCCAGACGCTTCACCACATCGGTGATGGCGGCGGTCTCGGCACGGTCGCTCTTGAGGAACTTCAGACGCGCAGGCGTGGTGAAAAACAGGTTCCGCACTTCGATTTGCGTACCGGTGTTGAGCGCTGTTGGCGTGACCGCAGACTTGCTGCCGCCATCAATTGTTATTGCCCAGCCAGTGTCTGATCCCAATTGCCGGGTCTTTATGGAGAGTTCCGCTACGGACCCGATCGACGGCAGCGCCTCACCGCGAAACCCCAGACTCTGAATATCAAACAGATCAGATTCATCAAGTTTGCTGGTGCAGTGGCGCTCAACCGCCAAGGCCAGATCTTCGGCATTCATGCCGGTTCCATTATCGGTCACCCGCAGCATGGTCTTGCCACCGCTTGCGGTCACGATGTCAATGCGGGTCGCTTGTGCATCAATGGCGTTTTCGACCAATTCCTTGATCACACTTGCAGGCCGCTCCACCACCTCGCCAGCGGCAATGCGGTTGATGGTGCCTTCCGTCAATTGTCGGATGGTCATGCGTGAACTCCCAGCACAAATTGAGAGGTGCAGTTACCCCAGTGATTCGGTCATCACATTACAGGTTGGATGCAGGTCAGTCGCGCCAGCGTTTCCAAAGGGATCCGAACAGAGTTCTGGCTTCCGTGCTTTCTTCAAATTCATCCGGCTGCGGAGCATCGGCTGATGGGACCCTGTATTCGACGGGCGGATCTGTCAGATATTTGCGTTCATCCGGATTCAGGCTGTTCATGGCCGCACGCTGTTCGCGGAATTTGCGTTGGGCCTCCAAACGCTGTGCCGTATTCATTTCGGTCACATCGATGGGGCTGACATTCGAATCCGGTTCGCTTCTGCTGTCACGTGCCAAACGTCCGCGACGGAACTCTTCGGGAACTTCACCCGATGTGTTTGCAGATTTGCGATTCTTGTCTGGATCATTCGGCCAGGCCGCTGAGTGTGACAGGGCAAGCTTTTCTTCCGGTGCAGGCAATTGTGAAGATGGTGGCAGCACCAATTCAGAACGGGCCTGATATTCAATCGGCTCTTTCTTTTTCTTACCGCCGGCCAGATTCCCTGTCAGTTCCTGAATCATTGACAATTCGGGAGATTTTCCCGTGCCATAAGTCGGTGTATTACAGCCTGCCAGCGCCAGAAGTGATGCCAAAAGGCCAAACGCGGCGGTGGCCTTGAGGGCACGTTCTATGGAATTCGTGACAGTCAATGCAACACCCGTTCTCACTCGTAAGGTCATTCTGCAAATGCGCTTTTGACAGAAAACCTTAAATAAACTTTCACTACCGGATGCTTTTTGTGCAACCAAGATGGCGCAATTAAGACCCATCCGGCTCTTGCGGAGGCGATCCCGGCCAGATCATGTCATACAGGAGCAGAGCAAATCCTGCAACGATTGCAACATCAGCAACATTAAAGACATACCAGTAGAAATTAAAGGCGTGCAGCGACACGAAATCCGCAACAGCGCCATAGATCACCCGGTCGATCGTATTGCCAAGTCCGCCACCAATTACAAGTGCGGCGCCGATGCAGAACCACTTTGTCTGGGCCCGATTAGACCATATCCAGACAGAAACACATGCGGCCAACCCAACAACGACCAGCAGCCATCGGCCCAAATCACTGTTCTGTTGAAACAGCCCGTAACTGATTCCACGGTTCCAGACCATCAGAAGATCGATATTCTGAGTCAGAAAAATCTTTTGACCCTGCTGCAGCCCAAGCCCGTATAAAATGGCGTATTTGGATGCTTGGTCAAAGATCAGCAGAATGACAGCCCACCGCAGTACAAAGGCTGCGGTGGGGCTCCACAAAGACATTTTCTCGTACCATTGAGGACCCGACTCCATGGGTTAGTCCTCCAAGAGACCGGCTGCTGCCAGTTCACGCAATGCATGTGCATCACGCGGCGTAACATCGGGATAGTCCGGGTCCTGACCAATTTCGGTGGAAAACTTCCACGAACGAGCGCATTTTTGTCCTTCAGCTGGCGCAAACACCACGGCGACACCGGGCACTTCATCGAGGCGGAAGGCATCTGCGGGCGCAGCGCCGATCTTCACATCAATACCGCTTGTGATGCAGATATCCGCAAAATCAGACTGCTCCTCGACGCCGCGATAGGCATCTCCCTCCAGATAGACATGGGGCGCTGCCTCCAGTGAAGAGCCGATCCGCTTTTCGCGTCGCTCAATCTCAAGGGCACCGGTAACCACCATGCGCACGGAGCGAATGTCTTGCCATTTAGCTGCCAAAGCGTCATTCAGCCATTCCTCAGGAAGGCGGTTGAAATCCTGCAGATGGACAGATGGCGTTTTGCCATCGGAGCCTGTGTTGTCAGCATCCCCATCCAACACATCCAGTCGATCATGGCGAGACAGCCAGGATTCCTCGCTTGTGAAGGGAATGATGGGCGCAAGCCAGCGCACCAGATTATCAAATATCCGGTCAATCACCGTCAGCGCGGCCTTGCGGGTCACGCTGGACATCGGATCGCAGTACAAAGTGTCCTTGCGAACATCAAAATAGAACGCCGACAGATCAAGGTTCATGAAGCGCGACAGCGCACCAAAGACCTTCTTGAAGTCATAGGCGTCGTAGCCATCATTGACGGTCTTTTCCAGCGCACAGAGCTGATGAAGCATGTAGCGCTCCAGTTCCGGCAAGTCTGAATAATTCACCGCATCCGTTTCCGCATTGAAATGGGTAAGCGCTCCCAACATCCATCGGATTGAGTTGCGGAGTTTGCGATAAGACTCGACATTTGTCTTGATGATTTCCGGTCCAAGCCGCTGGTCCTCGGAATAATCCACCGAGGCCACCCAAAGACGCAGAATATCTGCGCCATATTGCTTGATGATGTCTTGCGGCGCGACGGTGTTGCCGAGAGATTTCGACATTTTCCGACCGTCCTGGTCCATCGTGAAGCCGTGGGTCAGGACCGCGTCATAAGGCGCGCGCCCACGGGTGCCACAGCTTTCCAGCAGAGATGAATGGAACCATCCGCGATGCTGATCAGACCCTTCCAGATAGAGATCAGCCGGCCATTTCAGTTCCGGGCGATCTTCCAGAACGTAAGAATGGGTTGATCCGCTGTCGAACCAGACATCCAGAATGTCGGTGACCGGTTCCCATTTGTCCGCATCATGATCAGTGCCGAGAAAACGCTCTTTTGCGCCTTCTTCAAACCAGGCATCAGCCCCTTCAGCTTCAAACGCCTCCAGAATGCGCTGATTGACCGCATCATCCACAAGGATTTTTCCGTTTTCATCAGCAAAGACAGCAATGGGAACGCCCCAGGCGCGCTGTCGGGACAGGACCCAATCCGGGCGATTTTCAATCATCGCGCGCAGACGCTTCTGCCCGGCATCCGGATAAAAGCGCGTTGCATCAATGGCATTCAGTGCGCGGCGGCGCAGTGTATCGTTCTGCTGCCCTTCAATGTCTTCATCCATATAGACGAACCATTGCGGGGTATTGCGGAAGATGACCGGCTTCTTTGAGCGCCAGGAATGCGGATAATCATGTTTCAGCCGTCCGCGTGCAAACAGATTGTTCTGGCCGATAAGCGCCGTGATGACACGCTGATTGGCATCACCCTTCTTGCCCTTGTCGTCAATGACACGCGCAGCGCCACCGTCGGCATCCGGACCAAAGCCGGGCGCATCTTCGGTGAAGAAGCCTGCATCATCCACTGTGAAGGGGATAGATGTATCAATGCCGAGCGCGGCGATCTCACGGCGTTTGGCAACCCAGATTTCAAAGTCATCACGGCCATGGCCGGGCGCGGTGTGGACAAAGCCCGTACCGGCATCAGCGGTCACATGGTCGCCTTGCAGCAATGGAATTTGGAATTGATAGCCATCAACGCCGAGGCCTTGCAGCGGGTGGTGCAGGACCATACCTGTCAGATCGTCAGCCGAAACGTCTGACAACCTTGCCACCGCTACCTTGGCTTTTGCCGCGCTTGCTTCGGCCAGAGCATCAGCAAAGATCAGCTTGTCGCCAGGTTGTGGGCCGAAATCGTTTTCAGCTGAGGAGACCTCATAAAGACCATAGGAGATTGAGCCTGAAAAGCAGACGCTGCGGTTACCCGGGATCGTCCAGGGGGTCGTTGTCCAGATGACCACTGCGGCATCCAGCAATGCATCCGGGCCTTTAACGACCGGGAACTTTACCCAGATCGTATCGCTTTCATAAGTGTGATACTCGACCTCTGCCTCGGCCAGAGCCGTGCGCTCGACAACAGACCACATGATGGGTTTGGAACCACGATACAATTGGCCCGTGCCAGCGAATTTCATCAACTCGCCTGCAATGCGCGCCTCAGCATGAAAGGCCATGGTTTTGTAAGGATCATCAAAGTCACCCTGAACGCCCAGGCGCAGGAACTCCTTAGATTGCTCACCAATCCAGTATTCGGCAAATTCGCGGCATTCCCGGCGAAATTCATTGATGGGAACATCGTCCTTGTTCTTGCCCTTGGCCCTATATTGCTCCTCGATCTTCCATTCGATCGGCAGGCCATGACAGTCCCAGCCCGGCACATAGGGCGCATGAAAGCCCTGCATCTGCTTTGACCGGCAGATGATGTCTTTCAAGACCTTGTTGAGCGCATGACCGATATGCAGATTGCCATTGGCATAAGGCGGACCATCATGAAGGACAAATTTGGGACGCTCAGCCGCATTGGCACCAGAAAGCATGGTGTTGTTCAGGATCTGCTTTTGCAGCGAAGCGCGGTCCCAATAGGACAGTATTTCCGGCTCCTTCTTGGGCAAGCCTGCCCGCATCGGGAAAGCGGTCTTCGGCAAGAACAGTGTTTTTGAATAGTCGCGCGCTGGCGCGTTGGTATTTTCAGCCATTATCAACTCTAAAGTCAGGAGAAAGTATCAGAGCGAAGACAGGCCGTGGACCGATCCTTGCTCTACGCTGCAGTCGTGTGTGGAACCCGGCTCCCCGCGCGCAAAACTGCCCGCGCCTCAAAGGGAGGCCGGGCCAGTAATTCGTATGGTTCGTCTTGATAAATGTATCATCGATACCAATGCCGGTTGTCTATCTGTTGGGGCTTTTAACAGCGCTTTGCCGCAGAATAAAGCTTTTGCTGTCAAACACGTCAAATTTGCGCTCGCCCGGCGGATGAGATCATATCATCCTTGACCATCCGACGGGTCAGCTTCTGGATTCGACCGAATTCCAGACACTCTGCACACGCCGCCAACTGCTTTGGTCCCAGACGATCCAGGTTGGAATCCGGACCCAGCGCAGAGAAATCTTTATCGGATTCAAATCAGACTCTTAAATGACTTTCCTATCGTTGTGATTCAGCTTTAGCACGTTGTGATTCAGGCATCGGACCCAGGAAAATTACCGGTAATGTATAGTCGTCGAAATTGGAGATACCAGGCCAGGCAGCGGGGCAACCAAGCTTATTCGCGGAACTCTCAAAGACAGCCGGATTGGGCTGATTGCCCTGTCCTGTGCGGCCCGGTCGCGTGCTCTTATGGTTTTGCCAACTCTGCCACGAGAATGTCAAAAACCGTTCTGATGCGAAGGCTGGTGCTAATTTCCCGATGTGCGACGAGCCAAATGGGAAACATCAAAGGCTCCAGATCCGGCAAGATGCGCTGTACGGCAGGTTCCGCATCACCAATATGGGCATCAAGAACTCCAATGCCCAAACCTTGCTTCACATACTCCCACATCACCAGATAATTCTCCGTCATGACCGGAAAATTGCGTGTGGTGAGATCGAAACCCATCTTGTTGATTGCCTGCATGTAGGCATCGCCGCTGGTGATGTTGATAAATTCCGCCTTCCGGAAATCGTAGGGAAGTTTTGGATTTCCGATCTGATCAAGATAGCCCGGGGTGGCATAAAACCGAGCGGGCACATCTCTGATCTTTCTGGCTATCAGATCGGGTTCGGTGGGCCGAAAGTTGCGAATGGCAATGTCAGCTTCGCGGCGTCTGAGATCGCTGGTGTTGTGGGATGCGACGATATCGATCTCGATACCAGGCTGCTCGCGGCGCAGTCTGGCAATGATGGGTGGAAGCAGATATGCTGCATAGACTTCGCTCGCAGATATGCGAACTGTACCCTCAATGGATTGTGATTGACCAATGGCGGCCAAAGACACCCGGTTTGCAGCATCCCCCATGGCCCGCACATGATCGAGCAGTTCCAACCCTGCCTGAGTAAGCGTCAACCCGCGCCCTACCCTTTGGAACAGCACGATGCCAAGCTCCGTTTCAAGCGCAGCGACCTGTCGGCCAAGAGTTGGCTGAGCGGCTCCCAAGACCCGTGCAGCGGCCGACAAGGAGCCCTCTTCGGCCGTGATCAGAAACGCCTTTGCGTGGTTCCAGTCAAATTTGATACCATTCCATTCCATGCATAAACGCATATCATTTAGTCAAATATAGTCAATTTATCTTTGATAAATGCATATCTATACATCCGTCCATACACCAACCAATTGCCCGGAGCGGACCAATGAAAGCGATCACCTACACGAAATACGGTGCACCAGACGTGCTCACACCAGAGCAAGTGACAACACCAACCCCCAGGGACAATGAAGTCCTTGTCAAAATTCAGGCAACCAGCGTCACCACAGGAGATCAAAAGGCGCGCAGTCTGGACCTGCCAAGAGGATATGGTCTGCTCGGTCGGTTGGTGTTTGGCATTCTGGCACCAAGACGCCAAATTCTGGGGACGGAGCTTGCAGGCAGGATTGTTGCTGTCGGGCGGAACGTCACCCGGTTCAAGATTGGTGACGACATATTTGCCTATCCCGGAGCCCGCTTAGGCGGTTACGCGGAATATGCCGCGCTGCCAGAGGACGCAGCCATTGCACTGATACCGTCTCAACTCTCCTATAAGGAAGCCGTTGGACTTTCCTTTGGTCCTGCCACAGCATTGAATTTCCTGCACGACAAGGGGGACATTCAAAGCGGAGAAAATGTGCTCATCGTTGGCGCGTCTGGCGGGGTCGGTACAGCAGCAGTCCAACTGGCCAAGTATTTTGGAGCACATGTGACAGGTGTGTGCAGCACCACCAATATCGAACTGGTTCTATCTCTGGGGGCTGACCAGGTCATCGACTACACTCAAGAGGATTTTTCTCAGTCGGGTGCGGATTATGACATTATTCTCGATACAACGGGCACCGTCAGCTATCAATCAGCGCAAAAGGCCTTGCGTAGCGGAGGACGCTTTCTGATGGTGTCCGGAGATTTGCCGCAACTCCTGTCAATGAGCTTTGCGAGGAAGCGTGACGGCAAGAAGGGCATTGCCGGCTATGCTCCCGAAAAGGCGGAAGAACTGGCGTTCATCGCAAAACTTGTGGAAGCAGGCCAATTTTCCCCGGTGATCGATCGATGCTATCCGCTGGCCGAGATTCAGGACGCGCATGCCTATGTCGATACGGGCCGAAAGAAAGGCAATGTCATCATCAGTGTGGGCGATCAACTCTAGCTGTGGTGCCTCAATAGGTTGTGTCGGTTCATACCGAGTTGATTATGAGGTGTTCTGTCGTTTTATCCCACTGTTCGATCTGGGCCAATTCTACATGCGTGTCAATATGGGATGATCGGTGGCTCTCCGAGATGGGTTCTCGGAACAAGTCCGAGAACGACGGCTGGTGTGTCGGAAGGATGACGGAGCGTGTACCGGTAGGGCGTCTGGCAAAGGCCTGCTACAACATTGCTGGCAGAGCGTTTTTCGGGATGCGAATCTTTTCAAATCCGCGCCTCATTTCATTGCTCACAAAATCATATCCAGCTCCTCCACCGTCATTCTCCGACTTGTTCGGAGAATCCACTCTGTGAACGCAACGAGCCACGAAGCTTTGCCTTTTCTCGTCCGGGAAAATATCTGCATAAGCGACGTGGCACGCACCATTGATGCACAGATGGACATAATTCCAGCCGACGCCAAGACTGTTGCACTGGCCAGTTCTATCGTTGGTGATGCGGTGACCGGTGCGCTCAAAACGCCTGAGTGTCTTGATGTCGAGGCGGAAAGTTCAGCCTGGCTGGTCGCGAAGAACGGTCTGTCATGGCATCGGGACCTTCAGCTTCAATCGCTTGGGTCAATTTGTCCCCAGCCACACACTGCGCCATTTCCGCTCGATGCAAGGGCGTCAGACATGCACTCATACGGATGTTCATTCGGTCCCTCCAGGACGCATTGAAGTCTGGCAACTCCAAACTTCTCGACCCAGACCGAATGGACAACCTCTTGGCAGGTGATTGAGTGCGCGTGGGCTCAAGCCCATGCGTTGGGTGCAAACCGCTTGGCAAGACTGACAGGCGTCAGGAAACCCTGCGCACGACTTGGCGTTGCAGCACCGGATCATCTGCTACAAAATCCCGGTCCTGTCGCGCCGCGAGAATAGCCTTCAGATCTGCATTCGGCATGGGTTTACCGAACAGAAAACCCTGCACCAACTGGCACCCCTGCTCGCTCAGGAAGGTGAGTTGATCTTCCGTTTCCACGCCCTCGGCAAGAACCGGAATATCCAGACTGTTCGCCAGAATGACAGTGGATCTCACGATCGCGGAAGAATGCCTGCTGGTGTGGATTCCCTTCACAAACTCCCGGTCAATCTTGATCTTGTCGAAGGGGAAATTCTGCAATGTCGACAAGGAGGAATAGCCGGTTCCGTAATCATCCATGGCGATTCTCACGCCAAGGTTTTTCAACTGGCGAATAATATGAAGCGTTTGTGCGGTATCAGAGATGATCCCGCTTTCCGTAATCTCCAGTTCCAAACGCGCCGGCGACAGCCCGGTCTTGAGAAGCGTTTCGTGAACCATGGCCGGAAATTCGGGATCACAGGTCTGCTTGGCGGCAATATTTACAGCAACGCTGATCGCGCGCGGCCACTCACAGGCCTCTTTGCAGGCCTGATGGAGAACCCATTTTCCAAGAATGTTGATGAAATCTGTCTCTTCGGCAATCGGTATAAAGATATCTGGCGGCACCATACCACGCTCTGGATGATGCCATCGCAGCAGAGCTTCAACGCCACTGATTTCCCTGCTATTGGCGTCGTTCTGCAGTTGATAGTAGACCTCCAGCTCACCTTTCTCGATGGCGTTGGTGAGGTCCATCGCCAACACATGTCGCTCTTTGACGGCCGTGTCCATTTTTTCGTCATAACCGATGATGCAGTTTCCGCCCTGCATTTTTGCCCGATCCATGGCCAAGTCAGCCTTCTCCATCAATTCAAAAGGCTTGATTCCATCGCGGGGGAACAGGGAGAAGCCAACGCTGGCACATATTTCAAAGCTCGTCTCTTTCCATAGAACCGGCTCGCGGATGGTGTCCAGAATCTTTCTGCCAAAATCCAACGCTTCACGTTCTGTGAAAACATCGCTTTTCATAGCAGTGAATTCATCACCGCCAAATCGGCCAAACATCTCACCATTGTCAAGAATATCGGTGATGCGCTGACTGAGGGTGCGCAACAGATGATCACCCGCGGCATGTCCGTGAACGTCATTGACGGTCTTATACCGATCAAGGTCAATCGACAGAACCGCAACATTGGCGACCGAATCGGCTGTTTCAGACAGAGCCTTTTCCAAATATTGGTCGCAACCCAGACGATTGGCGATACCTGTCAACGGGTCATGCAACGCCAAATGCTTGTAGTGCTCAGATGACTCTGCTGCGTTTTTGAGATCCAGCATGCTGGTGATGAATGTTGTCAGAAAGAGCAAGGCCATCACGATAAGTACGCCCGCACCCAGTATTTCATCTGAGACCAATCGTGTGACTTCCAGTTCGATATCCAAAGGTGTGAGCGTGAAGCCGGACATGCCTGTAAAGTGCATAAGACCGACGGCAAGGCAAAATGCACCTGCCGCGCCATAGTGACTATAGCGCGTGTTCGGACGGCCAATTCTATTGGTTGCAAGCATGCCGAATGCGCCGCCAAAAATGATCGAGAACACAACAAATGTTGTATCCCATTCATAGATACCGGACAGGTAAATTGCTCTCATTCCAGTATAATGCATCAGGCCGATACCCAGCCCCAGGATCAGCCCACCAAGTTCAATGCGGTATGAATGTCGGCTCGTGGAGGCGACGTAAAAGCCAAGAGTTGTCGTGGCGACGACCAGGAACAGAGAGATGACTGTGAGAACAGGCTCGAACCCAAGAATGAGATCACTCTCATAAGCCAGCATGGCGACGAAATGGGTGCTCCAAATCGTACCACCACCAATTAGGCCCGCCAGAGTAAGCCATAGACGCCTGATTGCCTTATCGGTTCGCCGCACACGGGCAAACAGCCGCACCGTCACAGCTGAGCCAAACAGCAGAGTCACTACGGCCAGCACCAGAAAAACCGGATCATGTTCGTAAATAACACAGCTCATTATGCGTAGCATTGTTGGCCGTTCTCCTTCCAAACAACGCTAGCGACATAACGTGAATGACTTGCTAAATCATACAAGCAACTCAATCATCCAACCTGAGATTGAGTTAACAAAGTCTAAAATATACGGCAAACCGGCGCAAACCAGCGTTCGCGTCCATGCCACAGTCGGCAATTTGCCTGAGTATCAGCTAACCGCTGATCAGGTGAACCGGTCACTGGCGTAGGGTGCCATATCGATGTTTGGTTTTTGCCCTGAAATCAATTGCGACAGCAATTGTCCGGTTCTGGGACCACCTGTGAGGCCGACATGCTGATGGCCAAACCCCAAAAACACATTCGGGGCACCTGGAACCCTATCGATGATCGGAACGGAATCGATGGTCGCGGGCCTGTGGCCCATCCATTGCGTTTCTTCTTTCCAGGTCAGGCCTGGAATGGCGCGTATTGCGTTTTCCCGTAACAGATCAAGTGGCGCTTTGGATGCCTGATTTTCCAGACCACCAAACTCGACCATGCCTGCGACCCGCAACCGTCCCTCCATCGGCGTCGCGATGAATTTCCCGCTAGGAATAAGTGATGGCGAACGCGGCATTTTATTGGGTTCCAAAAATTCCAGGTGGTATCCGCTTTCTGCTTCGAGCGGGATATTGAAGCCCAGCTTTTTGACCAACCGGGCCGACCACGCACCTGCAGTGATCGCAACCGCGGATGCTTCAATCGGTGCACCGCTCACCCGCACAGCGGTGACCCGACCGTTTTTGCGGATGAAACCCTCAACATCTCCGACGATCACCGTGCCACCTCCGGCGGTGAAATGGGCCGTCAGATCAGTCACATAGGCGCTGGGATCATTGATGCGGCCATGATTGCCAAGACGGGTCGCAAAGGTTAGATCTGGCGCAAAAATTGGGTCGTAGGCCTTGCGGTCCGCCTCGTTCAGATTGTCCCATTCAAATCCAAGGTCTTTCTTCAGTGACCAGCCGAAACCATCTTTTTCAAATGTGCTTCGGTCTTTGTACATGAAGGTAAAGTCACATGGGATAATGCGTTTTTCGGCAGCTGTATCCCGCGCCAATGCGAGGTGATTTTCAAGACTGTCACCAATAATTGCTCGCAGGGCAGCAGCAATTCTGCGCACCTCACCAGCTTTGCTGCGCGCCAGATAGCGGATCGCCCATGGTGCCAGCTGTGGCAAGTAGGACCATTTGATAAATAGCGGCTCTTTCGGATCGAACAGCATTTTCGGAATCTTATGGACAATGCCGGGCACTGTGACTGGAATGACAGATGAAGAGGCAAGCACACCGGCATTGCCATAGCTTGCCCGGCCTTCCGCATTGCCACGATCAATCAGGATGACAATCTGGCCGGACCGTTGCAGCCAGATGGCGGTTGATATGCCAACGATGCCGCCACCAATGACGATTACTGGTTTCATACTTTAGGTTTGCGCTCTTCTTGGTCTCAAAATTCTAAGCGTTCGATTAATGCCAGATCAGGGTCTGTACTCAATGGCAAAACCAGAGCGGCTCACGAATAGGTCTGCTCAAACTCACTGAAACATCGCCTCAAGGCCGCAATCACCGGCTCTATATCGTCCATGGAGAGGCAAAGTGGTGGTACCATTCTCAGAACGTTCTTGAAGTTTCCGGACTTTGATACGATCAAACCGTGCTCCCGCGTTTTCTCAAAAATCCATGCTGTCTCGTCAACGGCTGGCTCCCTGGTCGTTCTGTCTCTGACCAGTTCCACGGCCTGCATGAATCCCAATCCGCGCACATCACCGATGATATCGAACTCTTGCTGGAGCTGGAGCAGGCCCTCATGCAGTTTGGCACCGACCGTCCTTGCATTTTCAATGAGGTTTTCGTCCCTGATCACTTTCAACACAGCCCGGGCGGCCGCACAGGCGACCGGGTTGGCACCATAGGTGTGAAACAAAAACTTGCCAGCCATGGCATCGGCGACCTCGCGCCTGGCCACAACAGCCCCAATTGGGATGCCATTGCCCATGCCCTTGGCCATGACAACAATATCGGGAATTGTATCATGAATTTCAAAACCCCACATGGCATTGCCGGTCTTGCCAAATCCTGACTGAACCTCGTCGACAATACAAAGCCCGCCGGCAGCACGGATGCGCTCAAAAGCGCCCTTCATGTAACCTTGCGGCATTGGAATGATGCCGCCATACCCCTGCACCGGTTCAATCAGCATGCCGGCCAGATGGCCGCTGGTGGCACAGGAAATCGTGCGGTCGAGATCGTCCAGATAAGGCTCCACGCCCTTGCCAAAAATGCCGCGATACTGGCAAGGCTCTGCTGCAAAACTGACATTTGGCAATTGTGCGATGTTGTGCCGGAAGCCCTGCACACCGGTCACGCCCTGCGCACCATAAGTCGCGCCATGATAGGAATTGCGAAGGGCAATCACATCCTGATTGCCTGTGCTGACCCGCGCCATCATGAGGGCCAGATCGATCGCTTCAGCGCCCGAATTAGTGAAGTGAACCACCCAGTCATGGCCATCGGGCATGGTGGCCACAATTTCCTCGGCCAGATGTGCAGGAACGGGATGATAGAACATTGTGGTGCAATGGGTCAGTTGCTCGACCTGTTGCTTGACCGCATCAACAACCATTGGATGCGCATGTCCGACGCTGATGCACAAATTCATGCCAAGAAGGTCGGTCAGCTTGTTGCCCAGTTCATCCCAGACATATTGCCCTTTGCCATGTTTCAGGATTAACGGTTTCTGATACGGAACAAAGGCGCGCTGAGAGGCTGCATAATAGCGGTCTCGTTTCTCAATAATCTTCTCGGTTGACCAATCGACGGGACTTTCTTGCATCGTTTTTCCATTTCCATTCAGACTATTGCCAGACAGGTTCTGCCAATTTCCAGCTTAGGTGGCATGATGCCAGATTTGAAAGAAAAAAAGGAAGGCGAACCGTCTAAAAGGACAAGCGCGCATCCAGCGGCGAAAGCGGCGCGGCATCCTGGAGTATGGCGCGCGCGTTGATGCTGTCCTTGTCCATTTGAGCCACAAGGGCATCGATGTCATCGAATTTGGCTTCTCCACGCAGGAATTGGTGAAAGGTCACTGTCAGCGTTTCGCCATATAAATCACCTGAAAAATCAAACAGGAACGCTTCAAGCAGTGGTGCGCCATTGTCGAATTGCGGGCGACGGCCAAAACTTGCGACGCCTTGATACACCGTGCCATCTTGTCGGCGAACACTGACGGCATAGATGCCCAAAGCCAGCTTGCAATGCGGCGACAGCTCCATATTGGCTGTCGGATAACCCAGATCCCGTCCGCGTTTTTCGCCATGAATGACTTCGGCCTGCACGAACCAACGATATCCCAGTTCGCTGTTGGCTGCGTGAATTTCCGCGCTTTCCAAATGCGTTCTGATCGCGCTGGAAGACACCGCCAAGCCATCCGGGAGAGTCACCTGAGGCACGACCGTCACACCAAATCCAGCCTCTTGCCCGGCAGCGAACAGAAAAGCCGGACTGCCTTCACGCCCCTTTCCGAAATGAAAGTCGTAGCCCACGACCACGTGTGACGCGGACAAATGCCCGATCAGAATGTCATCAACAAATGTCTTGGCGTTCAGGCTGGAAAATTCCTTTGAAAACGCCCAGTTCACCACTCCGCTCAACCCGCAGGCCTGCAGCAATGTCGCTTTTTCCCGGACAGGACTGAGGCGAAACACCGGCTGGGTTGGATTGAAGACGGTTCTTGGATGGGGCTCGAAGGTGAGTGCCAGCACCGGCAACGTGCCTGCGGCAAGATCAAGTGCGTGTTGTAAAATCACCCGATGACCAGCATGCAATCCGTCAAAGTTTCCGATGACAACCACAGCGCCTTGCAGTCTGGCCGGAAGTTCTGACGTGCCATCCAGCAGAATAAAATCGGTATCAATGTCAGGCAGCGGCATAAAGGTGTCCGGAGGTAGCGGGTCGTCAGGCGTTACAGTGTGCAAATCATAGTTTGCCTATTGTAAACTTCGGCGCACACTGCCGTGTGGGCTGCGCAAGGTCAAGATGCCATCTGCGCCAAACATGCCGGTGTAATCACGGGAAAAAGTCAGGGCTTGGCCATTGCATTACCGAAAGCCTGACCCGCCCTGAAACGCACAAGCTTATTGCATCCCATTGAAAAAACCGCAGCCACTTTAACTAAACTTTCAAGGTCCCCATCTATGTGTCGATCATACTATCTGGTCAACAGTAGAGATCGAACATGGCGCTAGACCTTACAATGTCTGTACTCATCGTGGATGACTACAGCACCATGGTCAAAATCAACCGGACTCTTTTGAGGCAGCTTGGTTTTCGCAACATAGACGAAGCTTCCAATGGTGCTGATGCGTATAAAATGATCGAAGAGCGCCATTACGGCCTTGTTCTTTCAGACTGGAACATGATGCCGATGACAGGATATGATTTGTTGACGAGGGTTCGCGAAAACCCGAAAGTTTCTCAAATCCCGTTTATAATGATCACGGCCGAAGCCAAGACCGAACAGGTTATTGCTGCCAAAAGAGCAGGCGTTAACAATTACATCGTCAAACCCTTCAACGTTCAGACTTTGAAAAAGAAACTCGATCATGTCTTCGGACAGGGTGCGTCTCGGCCACCACTTGCCCGAACTGAAGGTATCGCCCAGCGCTAGAGCCTTTCTCCTTTATACGGAAACATTTGACCGGATTTGCGCGTTTGCTGGCAAGGCACGGGCCACCAGCGGCGTTAGCCAGCTTGCCCGATGCGCCGCCCCCGATACTTTTGGGCGCTGCGCTGACTGCCTGGCTGAATGAACTTTTTCGGGGCATCAAATGATTCCGTATAAAGGAGAAAGACTCTAGATTCTCGAAGAGCAAGCGGCTTACATAAAGTTAAGTGGCACAGTGCACCCCTCTCCTCTATGTCTGAATAGAAGGCGGTACTGTCTCCCTTGATTGACAGCATCTTGCCACCAAATTTGACAAGAGTGATTTTCATGAGACCTTGGACGATTTCCAAATATCTTGCTGCGGCATTGTTTGCTGCCCTTTTTGCTTCCAATGCAGTGGCAGAGACTTTCAAGATAGCCCCAAATGCAGAATCCAGCGTGTTGAAGAACGGTTTGCAGATTGTGGTTATTCCCGACAATCGCGCACCGGTCGTTACGCATATGCTGTGGTACAAGGTGGGCTCGGCTGACGAGATCCCCGGCAAGAGTGGCATAGCTCACTTTCTGGAACATTTGCTGTTCAAGGGTACACGAGCCAATCCCGACGGAGCGTTCTCAAAGCGTATTGCGGAGATTGGCGGACAGGAAAATGCTTTCACATCGAGTGACTATACCGGTTATTTTCAACGCATTGCGCCCACGCATCTGGCCGAAATGATGGCATTGGAAGCAGATCGCATGCGCAATCTTGTTCTGACCGACGAGGTTGTTCTGCCAGAACGCGATGTGGTGCTTGAAGAACGCAGTTCACGCATTGGAAACAATCCTTCTGCACGATTGGGCGAAGCTATCGAGGCGGCTTTCTACAAGAACCATCCCTATCGCTTCCCGGTGATCGGATGGGAGCATGAAATCAAGCAGTTGAACCGCGCAGATGCCTTTGCTTTTTACGAAAAATATTACACGCCGGAGAACGCAATTCTTATTGTTGCCGGCGATGTGGTTCCGCAAGAAGTGTTTGACCTTGCCAAGGCGACCTACGGGACGATTTCGCGAAATGGAGATGCACTGCCAAGACTGCGCCCCGTCGAGCCCCCTATGGAAACAGCGCGGACAGTCACGCTAACCAGTGATCAGGTCAAACAACCTTCAGTGCGACGATCCTTCATGGCGCCCTCCTACAGCACAGCCGAGGGACCGGAAGCTGCCGCTCTGGCGCTGCTGACAGAAATTCTGGGTGGCGGGCCCACAAGTCGTCTCTACAAGAGTCTGGTTCTCGATGGTGGTCCAGCCACCGCTGCCGGAAGCTGGTATCAGGGACAGCAACTCGATAGTGGTAGGGTTTCGGTCTATGCGGTGCCTAGCGGACCTGAAAAGCCGGACATCCTGATTGAAAAAGTGCAGGACATTGTTGATGCGATCAAGACCGAAGGCGTTGACCAGACAGAACTGGACAAGGCTCGCAACCGCATGATCGCCGACACGGTTTATGCGCAGGACAATCAGGCCTCACTGGCCCGGATTATCGGCGTAGGACTGACCACCGGCCTCACTCTGGAAGAGACCCAGAACTGGCCTGAATTGCTGCAATCGGTAACTGTCGATGATGTTCAGCGCGTGGCGCAAAAATATCTCGACGCCAAGCGTTCCATCACCGGCTATTTGCTGTCGGACGATGATGAAAACCCTTCCTGATCTCTGGCTTATTGGAAATGACCATGTTCATTAGACCTGTCGTCGTTAAATCCCTTCTGATTGGCGCATTCACACTTCTGGCCGTCAGTTTTCTGATCAAACCATCCATGGCAGTGGACGTACAGGAAGTTACAAGCCCCGGCGGTCTTGATTATTGGCTGGTGTCAGACAATACGGTTCCGCTGATTACTGTCAGCTTTTCATTCACTGGCGGATCGGTGCTGGATCCTGCGGGCAAGGAAGGCCTGGCGGGCCTGTTGTCTGCGACACTGGATGAAGGCGCTGCGGAGATGGACAGCCAGGCCTTCCAGACACAATTGGAAGAAACGGCGGTTCGTCTGTCCTTCGACTCACGTGCTGAACGGTTTTCCGGTGTGATGCGGACACTGTCCTCCAACAAGCAAATCGCCTTTGAACTGCTGGGCAAGGCCATGTCTCAACCCAGATTCGACGCGGAACCCGTCGCGCGGATGACGTCCCGTATCCAGGCGCGTTTGCGCGGCGATCTGACCGACGCAGGCAATATTGCATCTGAAACATGGTTTGCCACGGCTTTCCCGGCACACCCCTATGGCGCTCCGCCCTCGGGCACCATCGACTCACTCGGTCGTATAGAGCCTGACGATTTGCGTAAGTTGCATGGCCAGATATTCAAGCAAAATGGACTGAAGCTGGCGGTGGTCGGCGACATAGATGTTGAAAGTGCCAGCGCCTTCATCGATGCAACCTTCGGCGCCTTGCCGGAAGGTCAGGCAATGCCGGAAATCGTGGCGCCTGCACAAATCACTGACAACACTGTTTTTGTGCCGCTGGACAAGCCGCAAACCACCATCCGCATGGGTGGCAACAGTATTCTGATTGATGATCCAGATTTCATCACGGCCTATGTTGTGAACCATATTCTGGGCGGTGGCAGCTTCACATCCCGACTCTACAAGGAAGTGCGGGAAAAACGCGGGCTGGCCTATTCAGTCTTCAGCTATCTCTCGAGCTTCGATGAAAAAGGCTTCTTTTTTGTCGGTGTCGGAAGCCGAAGTGATCGGGCGGAAGAAGCGCGAGAGGTCATAGTTGCAGAGTTGAAACGGATGGCTGAAGAGGGTCCGACTCTGGACGAGATGCGCGCAGCCAAGGACTATCTGAAAGGCGCTTACGCATTGCGGTTCGACACCTCTGACAAGATTGCCAATCAACTTGTGGGATTGCAGATTCAGGGACGCGGTGCGGATTACATCAATCAGCGCAACGAGTTGATCGAATCCGTCTCGCAGGAAGATGCAATCCGTGTCGCAAAGCGCATCTTTTCAAGCCCGCTGCTGACGGTGGTGGTTGGCCAACCGGCCATTAAACAAGCCTCGGAAGATATCAAGGGCTGAATTCGGCCTGGTCCTTTCATTGTCAGAAAGCTGTGCATTCTCAGCACTGCTCTGACAATGTCAGGAAGCGCGTCTTGCCAAGCTGGTCTCAAATGCATAGCCCATTGCAAAGGATGCATTGAGTTCCAGAGCTTCCAGCACCATGGCCTCGTTTTCCAGATCGCCGATGATTAGTTTCATGCCGTAGCGGCCTGCAAGCCCCGCCAAATCCGCCGGGTGAAGGTCGAAGGGCGTTTTCTCGCCCTTCTCAATGGCGTTCAGAGCGTTGATCAGGGGATTGGCCGAAATGCGCACATAGCGGAAGCCGAGTTCGGCCAGCATGCCGTAATCCGCTGCCAGCCCCACTCTGGCGTTCTTATGCAGGGCATAGCTGTAGCCCCAGCGGGCATAGCGGCGCAGTCTTGCACGCAAGGCGGTGCTTTCACTGTCTCTGGCATTTGCGGCCAATTGGCTTGTGATCGCCCTGTCAGGAAATTCCAGAATGAAGTTCTGGGCATTATCGCGCTGTGTTTCCAATGCCTCTTCAAAGGCATCCGAAAACGGATTGGGAAGCAGGCTTTCCAGGTTCAGCTGACAAATAATGGGCGCTGGCTCACCATCGGGCAGTTTTATTGTGGAGGCTTTGGCTGCCTGAGAAAATGTCAGAAGATCGATACATGGCAACAAGCCGTTTTCGGCTGCAACCTTACGCAACATGGCCTGATCGCGCTCTCCGGGAACCTGAACATTCGCCGTGGCAAAGCCTGCCCATACCTGCCTGCGCGGCATGCGGACCACGGGCTCATATGAGAATGAGACTGCGTTGCTGTTCAGGGCGCGGCGCAAGGCTGATAATTTCGTGGCATCGATGTTGCGATCCTCGACAGCGTCGGCTGCCGATTGATCGGGATCTGCCACCGGCTTCGCCACGGGCGCCTCCGGCGGGCGCTGGCTTGGCAAAGACGTCAGGAGACGTCCATGATTTTGCAGGCGGATGTCTACATCGCCCATGGCTTCGACCATGTCTTTGATCAAGGCGCTCAACTCGGCAATATCCGTACGGGCCTGATAGTCTTCCGCCGAGCCAAGATCCTCCGCCAGAAGATCAACCCGTTCTTCACAGACTTTGAGACGCGAATTCCAAGCATTCCACCCCTTGCGGGCTGTTGCAACATCCTCAGCGAGACTGTCAATTTCAGCCTCCAGCCGCGCATGATGCTTGCGCTGCATGGCCAAGCCCTGGGTCAAGGAGAATATCAGTAATAAAAACCCGGCAATCAGAATGCTGGCGAGCAGTGGCAGATCAAATATCGTGCGCGCGCCAACCGCAATAGCCATAGCGGTTGCGAGCATGAAACAGAAAATGAGAGTGGTGATGATTCGATCCATGTACCGACAATAATGACCATGAAAAATTTGCCAAGTAGAGCTTTCGAGAAAACACCCGTTTGAAAACAATTTGAACTTCAGGCAAACCATTTGCCGCTCGGAAACGGTTTGTTTACCCTGTTAGACGAAAAATGGGGTTCGACCTTCAGCAGTGATGGACTGCACGCGCCAGCCATTCGTGCTGGTACCGCGGACAGAGACCATCGGTTCAGCGCAGGCCTGGAACGTATTTGATGCAGCATACCGAGCACGAATTCCCCAATTCAATTCTCCTGGTCGAGGGAGACGCGGCACAGCAACGCATCATTGGTGCGCTGATCAGCGAGTTCATTTCAAAACAGTCGAAGCAGACCACCAGTCTGGATATGGTATCGGATCTTGAGGAAGCTCATCAAAAGATCGCTACACTGAGCCCTGCGATTATTCTGGCGGATATGGAAAGTGTTTGCGGCATTCAGGGGGTTGAAGCACTCACCTGTGTTGCGCCAAAGGCAAAACTGATCAGTCTGTCCGGGCTGGGAGCTCTGTCTTCTGCGATTGATGCGATGCGAGCAGGTGCGTGGGATTTTCTGATCAAGCCTTGTGGAAAATCCACACTGCAAAAACGTATTGGAGAGGCTCTGACAGCCTATCAGAAAGACTGCAGGCGCGAGCTCAAATTAATCCAAAAGAAAGAAGCGCTGCGGGAAACACCGGCAACGCCCGTCGTCACCGCACCAACAGAGAAAAAGACGGAAAGCGCTGATCTTGCTTTTGAAGGGTTCTGCGGCCGATCTGCCACGATGCTGGAACTGTACCAGCAGATTGATCGTGTTGCCCCATCAGCGGCACCTGTGTTTATCACCGGCGAAAGCGGAACTGGCAAGGAAGTGTGTGCAGAAGCGCTTCATGCAAGATCGGGGCGCGGCGACAAACCCTTTGTGGCGCTGAATTGCAGCGCCATACCGAGAGATCTGATGGAAAGCGAACTTTTCGGTCATTGCAAAGGTGCCTTTACCGGCGCTGTCTCGGATCATCCCGGTGCGGCCGAACAAGCTGATGGCGGCACTCTGTTCCTTGATGAAATTGGCGACATGGATATGGCGCTTCAGGCAAAGCTGCTGCGCTTTCTTCAAACCGGGACTGTACGACGGATCGGCGATGTCCAGATGCGCCAGGTCAATGTGCGAATCATCTGCGCAACACACCGGGATCCCTACAAGGCCATTGCTGACAGGCGGTTTCGAGAAGATCTGTTTTACCGCCTGCATGTTCTGCCGATTTTTGTGCCTCCCCTGCGCGTTCGCAAGGATGACGTTCTGTTGTTGGCCAACCAGTTCCTCAAAACCTATGTGAACGAAGAAGGTCGTGCCTTCAAAAGCTTTTCTCCCCAGTCTGAAGCCTGCCTGAAACACTATCATTGGCCAGGGAACGTGCGTGAGCTGCAAAATGTCGTGCGCCATACGATTGTCATGAATGATGGCCGGGCGGTAGAGAGCCACATGTTGCCGGAATCATTGCGAGCCAGTTCGGTTCCAACGGAAACGCTGGACGCTGGTGTCAAGGCCATGATTACTCATGCAAAGCCCGACGAGCGCAGTGAGAACAGGAATACCCGGCGCGAATGCCTGCCCTTCTGGCAGCAGGAACAATCCATCATCGAAGCTGCGGTCACACAATATGACGGAAACATTTCCCGGGCTGCGGCGGCATTGGAGATAAGTCCTTCAACGATCTATCGAAAACGCCAATCCTGGTCGAACCAGAGCGCATAAAATATTTATCCGATAGTTTTGTCCCCAAACTTCTTTCGTGCGATGATGGGCTCGGCCTGACGGTCAAATGCCGTTGGCCATCTGTTTTGGGTATTGATCATGAGTTGCCGCAATTTTCACCTGCCGTTTTCGAAGTGTTCGCAAATTGCCCTGTTCCTGCTGGCAGTGAGCGCAGCATCAGGCGCGACTGCGGCCAGCCCTTCCCAATTGGCAATCGAAGCGGAGGCACTGGCACGGCAGGGCAACATGCCGGAAGCCATGGAGCGTATGCAGCAAGCCGCTGATGCCTTGTGGGACCTGCAGCAATTCAAGATTATTGAAACGCGTTTGCTGAATGACGGCGAACCCCAGCCAACCGCTGTTTTGAAATCGGGCGAAGTGTTGTCCGTCAGTGCCCTTCTGGCCGGATATGGATATCAGGGAAGCGCAGAGGCTCTTTCGGTTGCAATTGCAGTTGATGTCGACATCCGCCATGGCAGTGGCCGTGTGCTTGCGAGTATGAAAGATTTTGCCTCGGTCTTACAAACAGTGCCTGGCCGGGTGGCCGAGTTTTCCATTGAGATGAACCTCACAACGCCAGCCTTGCTGGATGGAGACTATGAGGCTGCCTTCACATTGCGCGATCTGGCATCAGGCCAGTCAGCGCAATTCACGCAAGCGTTCACGATAGATGGCATTCTTGAAGCCGTGCCAGGCCAAAGTGAAGAGAACGGACAGTCCTCACAGTGACGCAATACGTGATTGAACCCGCGGATGACAAATCGGGTCCGGGATTGGGGTCATTGATAGCATCCGTATTCAAAGAGTATGACGGATGTCCCTTCGTCTATGACGAACTCAGAGAGCTTGATGCCGTCTCAACATATTATCGATCCAAGGGTGGTGAGATATGGGTTGCCAAACGGATAGATGGCCCCGCCAGAAGTCATTTGATCATCGGCTGTCTGGCGATTGTCCCGACTCAGATACCGGGTGTGTTCGAATTGTTCAAAATGTATGTTGCGCAAGATACTCGTGGCACCGGACTGGCGCAGAAACTCTATGGCGAAGCCCTGCTCTGGGCGCGTGTAAAGGGTCTGCACACGCTCCGACTGTGGACCGACACCCGGTTTGCCAGTGGGCACAAATTCTATGAAAAACTTGGATTCGCCAAACAACCGGTTGTGCGTTATCTGGGGGATGCAGGGCAGAGCTGGGAGTATCTGTTTATCTGCAATGCTCCAAAAACTCCGTCATAGGCCTGCCTTGTCCAATTCCTCGCTCAGCAAACATGATCTGGCTCCGCTGGCAGCGATGACGGTTGCGCTTTTTGCGCTGTCACTGCTGGATGTCGGCATCAAGACAGCGTCTCTTGATCTGCAGACCTGGCAGATCGTTGTGATGCGCTACGGTGTGGGCGTGGTGTTTGCATTTATCTACTTTGCCTATACCGCAAAGCGCACATCCCTGCGCAGCCGTCTTGCCCATTTGGCCTCGTGGCATTTGCTGTCGACCAGCCTGATGCGGGCCTTGTTCGTCGTTCTCACTGCAAGCTGTTTCTTCTTTGCGTTGTCCCTGCTTCCGCTGGCACGGGCGGTGACCATCGTGTTCACGGCACCACTTTTCATGGTGTTGCTCTCCCGGTTGATTCTGGGCGAACCTATTGCCGCGTCGGCTCTGCTTGCCATTGCGATCGGGTTTTGCGGCGTTCTGGTGATTTTTGGTGACGCTTTTCTGGAGCCATTGGGCGGCGCTATGATCCCCATGGTCAGCGCATTACTGGCCAGCCTGTTTTATGCCTTGTCGATTGTGTTGTCGCGCAAACATACAGCGCATACAGCTCCCGAAGAGATGGTGATGCTGCAATCCGGCTTTGCCTTTCTCATGGCCCTGCCATTCGGTTTGCTGCCTGTGCCGCAAACCGAATGGGTGGCAATCGACGGGCGTATCTGGCTGCTCTTCATGGGGATCGGATTTCTGGGTACAGCCGGTCACTTGATGATTGTCTGGGCGTTAAAGCGTGAAACCGCCTCCCGATTGGGACCGATCGAATATACCGGCCTGATCTGGGCAACCATATTCGGGTTTTTGATTTTTGGTGAAATTCCAGAGAGTCGCACATTGATCGGGGCCGCTCTGGTGGTGGTAGCCTGCCTCGTTGCCGGACGAAAAAAACTGCCCCGCCCGGTTTAAGGCAGCGATCATCAAGTCTCCGACTCTCAAAACACAGGTCAGATCTGCAAACATTTTTGACCTGCATTCAGCGATCCATGGTTGACACTGGCACTGCTATTCACTATCTCCGGTCAGTCCGTTAGCACTCTCCCTATAGGAGTGCTAGTAAAGTTCGAAAACAACGTTTCGCATCCCTCGGGGATGCCAAGCAGAAGGAAACGAAGACGATGAAATTCCGTCCTCTCCACGACCGTGTGGTTGTTCGCCGCGTAGAGTCCGAGGAAAAGACCGCCGGTGGTATCATTATTCCAGATACTGCTAAGGAAAAGCCTCAAGAAGGCGAAATCGTTGCAGTGGGCGCAGGCGCACGCGATGAATCCGGCAAGGTTCAACCTTTGGACGTCAAAGCTGGCGACCGTGTTCTTTTCGGCAAATGGTCCGGCACCGAAGTCAAACTCGACGGTGAAGATCTGCTGATTATGAAAGAATCCGACATTATGGGCGTTGTTGGCTAAGCCACAGCGCCTTTCATTATATCTAGATTTTCACGACTTGAGAGAAGGATCTCAAAATCATGGCTGCTAAAGAAGTAAAATTCGGCAGCGACGCGCGCGATAAAATGCTGCGCGGCGTCGATATTCTTGCCAACGCTGTAAAAGTAACATTGGGCCCAAAAGGCCGTAATGTTGTTCTCGACAAATCCTTTGGCGCACCGCGCATCACCAAAGATGGTGTATCCGTTGCCAAGGAAATCGAACTGGAAGACAAGTTCGAAAACATGGGCGCACAGATGGTGCGTGAAGTTGCCTCCAAAACCAACGACGTTGCTGGTGACGGAACCACAACTGCAACCGTTCTGGCTCAGTCCATCGTCAAGGAAGGCACCAAATACGTTGCCGCCGGCATGAACCCAATGGATTTGAAGCGCGGCATCGAAATGGCTGTCAAAACAGCTGTTGCCGATCTTGAAGCCCGTTCAAAGACAATCAGCACTTCTGAAGAAGTTGCTCAGGTTGGTACAATCTCCGCCAATGGCGACAAGATTGTCGGCGAAAAAATTGCCGAAGCCATGCAGACTGTCGGCAATGAAGGCGTCATCACGGTTGAAGAGTCCAAAGCTCTTGAATTCGAACTGGAAACAGTTGAAGGCATGCAGTTTGACCGCGGTTACCTGTCTCCTTACTTTGTGACCAATTCTGAAAAGATGATCACAGAGCTGGAAGACCCGTTCATTCTTCTGCACGAGAAAAAACTTTCCAACCTGCAGGCAATGCTGCCTATCCTGGAAAAAGTCGTTCAGTCCGGCCGTCCTTTGCTGATCATTGCTGAAGACGTTGAAGGCGAAGCTCTTGCGACCCTCGTTGTCAACAAGCTGCGTGGCGGCCTGAAAGTTGCTGCTGTCAAAGCGCCAGGCTTCGGCGATCGTCGTAAAGCCATGCTGGAAGATATTGCCATCCTGACCGGTGGTGAAGTGATCTCCGAAGATCTCGGCATCAAGCTGGAAAACATCGAAATGGAAATGCTTGGCACAGCCAAACGCGTTTCCATCACCAAAGAGAACACAACTGTTGTCGATGGTGCCGGTGAAAAAGCTGGTATCGAAGCACGCGTTGCTCAGATCAAAGCTCAGATCGAAGATACGACTTCCGATTATGACCGCGAAAAACTGCAGGAACGTCTGGCCAAACTGGCTGGTGGTGTTGCCGTTATCCGCGTTGGTGGTGCAACTGAAGTTGAAGTGAAAGAGCGCAAAGACCGCGTCGACGATGCTCTGAACGCAACTCGTGCTGCTGTTGAAGAAGGCATCGTGCCTGGTGGTGGCGCTGCCCTTCTGCGTGCCACTGTTGCTGTTGGTAAACTGACATCCGACAATCCTGACATTCAGGCTGGCATCAAGATCGTTCTGCGCGCATTGCAGGCTCCGATCCGTCAGATCGCTGAAAACTCCGGTGTTGAAGGCTCTGTTGTGGTCAACAAGGTTCTCGAAGGCGAAGATCCGTACGGCTTTGACGCTCAGACCGAACAATATGTCGATCTGATCGCAGCTGGTATCATCGATCCGACCAAGGTTGTTCGTACAGCCCTTCAGGACGCTGCATCCATTGCTGCACTGCTGGTCACAACCGAAGCCATGGTTGCCGACAAGCCTTCCAAAGATGGCGCTGGCGGTGCCGGTGGCGGCATGCCAGGTGGCATGGGCGGTATGGGTGGCATGGACTTCTAAGGTCCGCTACCACAATAAATCTGAAAAGGCGGCCAATTGGCCGCCTTTTTTGTTACACAGCGATGCAAGATCAAAACCCGGGATAAATCGTTCGATCCCCGCCCTCAGGTTGTCTGCTCAGGATTCTACGCCTTTCATCCCTTCGACAGTGTACCGATCGCCTGCAACAGAATCGGGATTGACCGAGGCATTGAGTGCTCCGATCTCATCTTTGGTGAGGATCAAATTGACCGCTGCCGTATTTTCCTCAAGATATTTCAGCCGTTTGGTGCCTGGGATCGGAACAATGTCATTCCCCTTTGCCAGCAGCCATGCCAATGCTATCTGGGCGGCTGTGGCCTCATGCTGTATGGCGACTGACTGAAGAACATCAATGATCGGACGGTTCGCTTCCATGTTATCTGCCTGAAAACGTGGCAGGCTCGCCCGAAAATCACCTTCAGAGAAATTTGTGTTCGCTGCAAATGTGCCAGTCAGGAAACCGCGCCCCAAAGGCGAATAAGGCACAAAGCCAACGCCAAGCGCTCGGCATGTCGGCAATATCTCCTTCTCCACGTGACGCGTCCACAGCGAATATTCGGTCTGGATAGCCGCAACTGGGTGGATGGCGTGGGCGCGCCTCAAAGTATCAGCACCCATCTCACACAGGCCGATGTGACCAATCTTGCCTTCTGAAACCAGCTGCGAGAGGCTGTCCATGGTTTCTTCAACCGGATAATCCGGATTGAGCCGATGCACATAGAAAAGGTCGATGCGTTCCACACCCAGGCGCGTGAGAGATGCCTCGCAGGCCTGCCGCATATAAGCCTCGCTGTTGTCGACCCGGCGTTCATAGCTTCCCGGTGCACGGACAATGCCGAATTTCGAGGCGATGATCATCGGCGCTGAACTCTCGCGCAGAAACTGTCCGATTAGTTCTTCATTGTGGCCGAAGCCATATGTATCGGCCGTATCAAGAAAATTGATGCCGAGATCAGATGCGCGATGAAGCACCTTGAGCGACTCGGCATCTTCGCGCGAGCCGTAAAACTCGCTCATCCCCATACATCCAAGTCCAAGCGCGGAAACCGTCAGGCCTGCTGACAATTGTCGGTGTTTCATAGCGTCTCCTGTAAATTGCAGGCAGAAGGTTAGGCTTCCCCCATAGGAAAATAAATCTCAAAATCGAAACCGGCTACTGAGCTCATCGAATTTGGGCGGTACGAGCCTGTCCAACGCAATTGCCCGGACCGCCGTAACGCGAACCTTCGCATCCAAACCACGGTTTGACATGATCGAGCCGCGCAGTATTTTGGAATACTGAGACTGATTTCCGGTAATTTTTCAAACACAGCTTCGTCACACTCACACACAGGGTTGTGAGGTGAATGCGCATTTCTGTGAGGTCGCAAAACGCCATCGGCAGAGTTCTGCGGTTTCGCTCTGATCGCCTCACGCGTCTGTGAATGTTCAGGTTTTGCGAACGGATTGTTGCCGTTTAAATCCCGAAATCTTTTCCCTAAATCCAACTCATCGAGAGGCCAACACCACTCGCAACAAACACAAACAAGACGACACTCGAAAATCAACAAGAAGGAAAAACAATCATGACTTTTCGTAAAATCGCAGCTCCCGTTCTGATCCTCTCCTCAATCGTTCTGGGCGCATCCGCTGCCAATGCTGGCGTGTACAACCCGGCCAATGACAGCTCCCCCGATGCCATGACCCCAGGTTACACTGGTCTGGCCAAAGACCTGTCCGGCAAATAAGCCAACACACCCTCACGGGAAGCCGATTGTCTCAAGCTGAACCCCTCCCTGAACAGTTGAGACAACCGGCAACCGGGACGACGAAGAACGTCAAACAAGAACAAGGAATAATAAAATGACATTTAGCAAGATCGCAGCTCCAATCCTGATCCTCTCCTCCATTGCACTGGGTGCAACTGCCGCCACTGCAGGCGTTTACAACCCAGCCAATGACAGCTCACCAGATGCCATGACACCAGGTTACACTGGTCTGGCCAAAGACCTGTCCGGCAAATAAGCCAAACTGCTCTCACCGGAAGCCGATTGTCTCAAGCTGAACCCTCCCCAACAGTTGAGATAACCGGCAACCGGGACGACGAAGAACGTCAAACAAGAACAAGGAATAATAAAATGACATTTCGCAAGATCGCAGCACCAATCCTGATCCTCTCCTCCATTGCACTGGGTGCAACTGCCGCCAATGCAGGCGTGTACAACCCGGCCAATGACAGCTCACCAGATGCCATGACCCCGGGTTACACCGGTCTGGCCAAAGATCTGTCCGGCAAATAAGTCAGCCGAACAACGCAACGCTTACGCTTGTTGCGAGAAGGATCCCGCTGCCTGAAACCCCTAACAGGGCGGCGGGATCTGAGCTTTACCGCTCACATCAACACCACTGACCAGATGGCCGCCAAGACCAATAACAAAATGGCTCATGGTCCGGTGAATCCATAATTCAAGAGGCGGACAAGCCGCCCTGTCAGGAGATAAAGACATGTTCTTCAGAGGAAAGACTTCTAGAGAGATACCGCAGACGCAAGCACCTTCGGATCGCCCCCAATACGCTGCACAATATCTGTCGCAAGTTCCAGACTTGCAGATGTCCATGCCGCAGTTCTTGATCCAATCAAGTTGGCTTGCGATTTCAGAACCACGCCATCGGCCAAAATCTTGAGGTGATTGGCAACAAGCGTTGTTCCCGTGCTGGTGATATCGACAATAATGTCGGCGGTGCCAGCAGCAGGTGCACCTTCTGTGGCACCCAGACTTTCAACAATCCGATAGACACCCAGACCGTGGCTGGCAAAATAACTCTGGGTCAGCATCCAGTATTTCGTCGCCACCCTTAGACGGCGGCCATAGTTGCGTCTGAATCCGGCAGCCACATCATCCAGATCTTCCATGGTGTTGACGTCAATCCAGCTTTCCGGAACCGCAACAACCACATCTGCATGACCGAATCCGAGCGGCTTCAACAGGACGATCTTGTCGTCCACATTGCGCAAGGTTTCGCGCACCAGATCTTCGCCGGTGACGCCCAGATGAATGACACCGCGCATGGCTTCGCGGGCAATCTCGCCTGCCGACAGGAATGCAATATCTGCGGTTCGACCACCGGATAGCCCTTCAAGCTGACCGAAATAACTGCGGGATGATCCGAGTGCCTTGATCGTGAATCCGGCATTCTTGAACACGGCTTCAGATTGTTCTTTCAGCCGACCCTTTGACGGGATGGCAATAGTGAGATCAGCCATCATTGACACCCCATTTTGGCAGACGATCCAACCACAGCGAAAAGCCGACGGCGGGAACCGGATCTTCAGACCCGAGAATTTCCATCAGCCGGTCATACCGCCCTCCCCCCGCAACAGGACGGGCCGCACCATCGGCAAACAGTTCAAATACAAATCCGGTGTAGTAATCCAGAGATCTGGCAAACCCGGAAGCGAATGAAAAATCGAGCGGGATGGACGGACCCAGCTTTGCGGAAAACTCGGTCAGGCGGTCTGTGAATTGCGCCAGTCTTTTTCCGAACGTCACCTGATGCTTCTGTTCAAAACCGGCCAGTCTTGCGGGCATATCGAGCGCAGGACCGTTCAAGAGAAGATAGTCCGTCAAAACCGCTGTCAGACGAGCCTTGTCTTCGTCGCTCAAACCAAAATCCTGCGGGCCATACATTTCCAGATACCGGCCAGCAATTTCATTGGCGCTGCGCCCTGCATGCAGGGACAGGCCCTGTGCCAGCATCATATCTGCTACGGCTTGTTGAAGCCGGTCAGGCTCGCGCACAAGTTTGTTCATATCGGCAGGCAAAGGCGTTTCTTCAGCCTCATTAGCAGACAGTATCTTTTGAAGGGTTGCGGCATCCAAACCCCGACCAAACGCTCGTATCAGGCGATTACGCAAGCCCGGCGGCACCTCCAGTGACACCAGCAGCTGATGAAACAGGGACGGATCACCCAGCTTCAGGGTCAGCACGGTGTCCGGATCAGGCATCAGTGCGGCATCAACAGCAATTGCCATGATATCAGCGTCGACCAGATGAGGAGTTTCAGTCCGTCCCAGATGTTCAACACCGGCTTGCAGAAACTCCTGCGGACCTTCTTCACGCTGCCGGAAGACCGGGCCCAGATAGCCGTAGCGCCGTGGCAGATCGGTTCTGGATTTCAGGTGATGCAGGCAGACCGGAATGGTAAAATCAGGGCGCAGGCACAATTCTTCGCCTGCGCTGCCAGTGGAGGTAAACATGCGGCGGCGCAAATCTTCTCCTGCTGTTTCCAAAAATGGATCAGCGTCCTGGAGAATGGCGGTTTCGATACGTTCGCACTGAAAGCGCTCGAAAAGCGCATCGAAGGCCTTTACTGAGCGGCCGCTTGCGGAACTTGTTGTTTCATCAGGCAACATGAGACGCGCCTTTAATCCTGCTGATACTTCGCCATGATTGCGGCGACTTGTGTGATGAGATCGGCTCGCTTGATTGTCGACTGGCCGGGATTTTCAGACCTCCACTGCTCATTGTCCGTGATATCTGCCGACAGTTTCTTGCCGAGGAACAGATCCTTGATCTGCAACTCGCCAGCGGCACGCTCGTCGGAGCCTTCGATAATGGCAACTGGTGCGTTCCGTTTGTCAGCATAGGACAATTGCTTGCCAAAATTCTTGGGATTGCCAAGAAACATTTCAGCCCGAATGCCCGCATCGCGCAATTCGCGTGTCATTGCCTGATAGGAGGCCATCTGATCGCGGTCCATCACCAGAACCACAACTGGCCCGAGTTGCCGTTCATCTGCAAGCAGGTTTTTCTGCCGCAACGCCGTCAGCAATCGCGACACGCCGATTGAGAAGCCCGTTGCCGGCACCGCTTCACCACGGAAACGCCCGACCAGGCCATCATAGCGCCCGCCCCCGGCGACCGAGCCAAACTGCACCGGTTTGCCCTTGTCGTTTTCAACTTCGAAGGTCAGCGCTGCTTCGTAAACCGGTCCGGTGTAATATTCCAGACCGCGCACGATATAGGGTGCGATGGCAATAACGCTGCTGTCATAATCTGCCGACTGTGTTAGCGCAGCAATGGTTTCCAGTTCTGCCACCCCTGCGGCAAAACTGTCATTGCTCATGAAAGCGGATGCTTTCAAGGCTGCAAGTGTCGCAGAATTTGCGTCCGCATCGTCGCTTTCCAGCGCACGAAAATCGACAAACCCCATGATCGTTTCGGTCTGGCCTTCATCAAGCCCCGCACCATTGGTGAAATCGCCGCTTTCATCCATCCGGCCCTTGCCGAGCAGCTTCTTGACTTCATCTGCCGGGAATTTGTCGAGCTTGTCGATCGCGCGCAGCACAGCCAGACGCGTTCCAGCGTGATCAGCACCGGTCAGACCAGCGCTCTCCATGACACCATCAAGCAGTTTTCGATTGTTGACGTAGATGACAAAGTCGCGATCAGCGCCACCCTGTTTCAGGCCGAGTTTTGCCAGTGTATCCGCCGCCATCATGCAGATTTCAGCATCTGCCGCGACTGATGCAGTGCCAACAGTATCAGCGTCAAACTGCATGAATTGACGAAACCGGCCCGGGCCCGGTTTTTCGTTGCGGAACACCCATCCGGCGCGATAGCTGCGATAGGGCTTTGGCAGATCCTGATAATTTTCCGCAACATAACGCGCCAATGGCGCAGTCAGATCATAGCGCAAACTCAGCCATTGATCATCGTCATCCTGCAACGAAAAGACACCTGCATTGGGACGATCCGTGTCTGGCAGAAACTTGCCGAGCGCATCGGTGAACTCAAACAGAGGTGTTTCAACCGGGTCAAATCCATAGAGTTCATAGACCTCGCGAATGACTTCCATCACGGCGTTGGCCGCATGGATTTCATGGACTTCGCGATCTGCGAAACCGCGTGGTTTACGGGCCTTGACCTTCTCGGCCTTCCTGTTCTGTTTCGTGCTCATGAGGTACGCAATCGGTTGGCTTGAAATATGAGCGTTGTCCTAACCCATTGCCCGAACTGCGGCAAGCATGGATGCAGCCAGAACTAGTGCGCCCTGCCTTCAAACAGGCCTTTTAAAGGCGTCACGCGCCTTTTCGATCTTGGCGCGACAAATGCAGCCTTCCAGATGGTCATTGACCAATCCCATAGCCTGCATGAAGGCATAGACAGTGGTCGGACCGACAAATGACCAGCCGCGCTTTTTTAAATCTTTTGATATCGCAATCGAAACATCCGTCTTGCCAAGTGTGCGGGCGGTGGCATGGTCCAATATTTTGGGACGTTGGTCCGGGGTTGGTTCATAGCTCCAGAAATAAGCCGCCAGCGTGCCAAATTCGGCCTGCATTTCCAGAGCGCGTTTGGCATTGTTGATGGTGGACCGGATTTTGCCCTGATGGCGGACAATGCCGACATCCTGCAACAGGCGGGCGACGTCTTCTTCGCCAAATTGCGCCACGGTGTTCATCTCGAAATTGGCAAAGGCCGCGCGAAAATTTTCGCGTTTGCGCAAGATCGTCAACCAGGACAGACCTGACTGGAAACCCTCCAGGCAAATCTTTTCAAACAGGCGTCTGTCCTCATCGACGGGCCAGCCCCATTCCGTGTCGTGATACAGCAGATAATCGTCCTTGTTGTCATGCCACCAGCAACGGATCTGACCATCAGGACCTTCAATCAAACCATCAGGAACAGTCTGGGTCATCTAAGCGTCCTTTCAAAACATTCACACAGAGAACAGATAAACACAGTTCGACACTTTCCATGGAATTGGCACAGATCAAGTGCATTTTACCCCCAACTTATGTGCTCCAAATGCAACAGACATTCATCGACATGCATGGGTGAAGATAAATTTGAGCGATTCCAACTGTCCCTATACTGGCATTCACTGACAATGCATGTCAGGAGATTTTTCAGGGCGGATCGCGCCTGACTTGAATTCTGACCGGGGACAACTGATGAAACGACTGATTGTTGCGCTAATCGCGATTAGCTTCATGCCAGTTTGGCTAACCGTTTCTGCACATGCGCAGCAAACGGAAATTTTCAATCCATCTACACGGACCTACATGAAGGTCGATGTATTTCGCGCACGTCAAGGCAAGCCTGCGCGCAAATATAATCGCCGCGAAGTGCGTCTGCGTACTGCTGAACAGCCGGGAACGATCATTGTCGATCCCAAGAAGAAATTCCTGTATCTGGTGACCGATGATCGCCGCGCCATTCGTTACGGCATTGGCGTCGGGCGCGAAGGCTTTGGTTGGTCCGGGATTGTCAATGTAAAGCGCAAAGCGGAATGGCCAGCATGGCGTCCACCCGCTGAAATGATTGTACGGGAACGCAAAAATGGCCGTCGCCTTCCGGCCGTCATGAAGGGCGGACCTGAAAATCCGCTTGGCGCGCGGGCGCTCTATCTCTTCCAGGGTAACAAAGACACGCTTTATCGCATTCACGGCACAAATGAGCCATGGTCGATTGGTCACAACGTGTCGTCAGGTTGCATACGCATGCTGAACAAGGATGTCGAAGATTTGTACACCCGGGTCAAACTGGGCGCGAAAGTTATTGTAAAAGGCTGATTTTCAATCTTTTCAGAATCAAAAAACCGGCGGTGTTTCAAACGAAGCACCGCCGGTTTTTTGTTCAATAACTTATCGCTCTAACGGCGCTCAAGCGTCTGGCGCACACCGCGAGCCAGATGCTGCGCCTGCTCTTCATCAAACCCGAAATCAACGTAACCGCCATTCGGAATTTCGATGCGCAGAAACAGGTTGCGCTGTCCATCGGACCTTGTCGCAGCACCAACGGCAAATGTCTTGACCGGCAAGGCACCGGCGGGAGAGAAAGCCCGCTGACCCGACTTTTCACCTGCAGCGATGGCGCGGTTGTTCTCAGCCGCTGACTTTGCGGTCATCACAGCTGACAGCAAGGTTGAGGCCTGTTCCTTGGGAACCACCAAGCGAACATTTCCAGCACCAGCGACCTGCAGCGTCACATAGGACACACTGCCGTCATCGCTTGCGCCAACATTAATGACTTTTTCTAGTTGATTGCCTTCAATCATGACAAAGCTCTCTACTGCTACCTGATAATTTTCCAATTGATGGCGGGTTTAGCAGAAGGTTTGAAAAGTTTCGACCCTTTATTCTGCTGCTTCGAATAAAGCCACCGGTGCGCGGCTCCGCCCGGTGCCCAGGGACGGGTTTTCAAAGCCCCTGTCATTCAATATGTCCGGCATGTCACCACCATAGGCCCAATTCAGTAAAACCGCAGTGTGCAGGATCGGCAATTCCGTGCCGCTGCCAATCTGTGTCATGCAGCCAATATTACCCGTCGCGATGATATCCGGACGCGTGCGCTCGATATTGGCGATTTTCCGGTCGCGCAATTGTCGGGCAATATCGGGCTGCAAGATGTTGTAAACACCAGCCGATCCACAACACAGATGCCCCTCAGGCACCTCCATGACCTTGAAACCGGCAGCCTCCAGAAGCTTCTTTGGCTGAGTCTTGATTTGCTGCCCATGTTGCATGGAGCAGGCCGAATGATAGGCGATGGTCAGATCAAAGCCGCGCTGCGGTGTGCCCAGCTCAATTCCCGACACATACTCGGTCACATCCTTCGCAAGGGCCGAAACCTTTGCAGCCTTTTCGGCATAGGCGGCATCTTCGCGCAGCATATGACCATAGTCCTTGATCGTGGTACCACAGCCCGACGCTGTTATGATAATAGCATCCAGCCCCTCGCCCTCTATCTCGCGCCACCAGGCATCGATATTGGCTTTTGCCTGATGATGGCTGTCTTCTTCCTTGCCCATATGATGCACCAATGCACCGCAGCAACCCTCACCTTTAGGCAACACGATTTCCACGCCAGCCCGGTTCAACAGGCTGACCGTGGCATCATTGATCCCGGGGTTGAGGACAGGTTGGGCGCAGCCGGTCAAAAGAGCAACACGCCCCGCCGGCTTGTCTGCCGGTTTGAAGACATCCCCGGGAGACATCTGGCTGCGGGCCTCAATGCGCGACGGCGCGAGTTCCAGCATCGCGCCGATCTGCTTGAAGGGACCACCCGTTTTCTTCAATAGCCCGGCAAATGGTTTAGCATAGAATGCCCCGGCCAGAGCCACACGGAACCGACCGGGATAGGGAAGAACATTGGACAGCACTGCGCGCATCAACCGCTGATGCCAGGATCGGGTATAGGTCTTTTCGATGTGTGAGCGGGCGTGATCAACCAGATGCATGTAGTTCACACCGGACGGGCACGTGGTCATGCAGGACAGGCAGGACAGACACCGATCAATATGCTTGACCACCTTGTCGTCGGCTGGCCTGTCATTTTCCAGCATATCCTTGATCAGATAGATACGCCCGCGCGGGCTGTCCAGTTCATCACCCAGCAATTGGTAGGTCGGGCATGTGGCCGTGCAGAACCCGCAATGCACGCAGGTTCGGAGAATCTTTTCAGACGCGGCAACTTGCGGGTCTTGAAGCTGCTCCGCGGTAAAATTTGTCTGCATGATAAAGCCCTAAACGCCGGAATACATGAAGCCGGGATTGAAGATATTCTGGGGGTCAAATGTGTTCTTGATCTGGGACGTAATTCTCATCACGGCAGCGGGTTGCGGATGGAACACCTCAATGCGACTGCGCAAATCTGCCGGTCCCCGCATCAAGGTGGCATGACCGCCGGTTTCAGCAAGCAATTTCCGCAACGCAGAGGCGCCTGCATCAGCATGGGTCTGCGGATCGATTGCAACCCAGATCAACCCACCACTCCAGTCGAAAAAATACCGAGTGTCATGTGTGCTGGCGAAGCGCGCCATAAAGTCGGCACCTTTTGTGGGGGCTACCGAAATCTTCCAGACCGCATGGTCAGTGGGTTCTGCAAGCGGACCACAATCACGAATGCCCTGCCACAAGACTGCGCTTTCAGCTTCTGCAATTTCTTCAGCCTTGCCAAACTCGGACAGATATTTTGCCATCTGATCAAGACGATACCGCAACTGAGTTTCAAAGCCTTCAAGCCGAATCAGCGTTTTGGCTTGGTCCCCATCGAGTCCGGCTGGCAGATGTGCGGCACCGCTGGCTTCAAATTGTGATTTCATGGCCTCGCACAGGGCGGCAATGGCTTTGTCATCTGCAAGGTTTGAAAATTGCAGCGTTGCGCTGTGGATCGGTTTTGGCAGAACCTTGAAGGTGACTTCACTGAGGATTCCCAGGGTGCCCCAGGAGCCAGACAGCAGTTTGACCAGATCAAGGCCGGTGACATTCTTCATGACCCGGCCTCCGTTTTTTATCAGTTCTCCCTTGCCGTTGACGAAACGCACACCAATCAGGCTGTCTCTGGCCGCACCGGAGATGATGCGGCGCGGACCCGAAATATTACCCGCTGCCACAGCACCAATGGTGGGTTCCTTGTCCGTGCCGTAGAGCCGCCGATGATCCATCGGTTCAAATGTCAGGGCCTGGCCATGTTCGGCAAGAGCGGCTTCCACCACAGATACCGGCGTTCCCGCCTTGGCCGAAAAGACCATTTCAGCAGGCTCGAGCAAGGTGATGCCGGACAAATTTGAGGTACTGAGCGTTGTGGCGCTTTGCACCGTGCGGCCAAGGCCAGATCTGGTTCCATTGCCCCGCACAAACAACGGTGTTGCATCGCTCATTGCCTGCTGAACCATGGAGACAAGCTCAGCCTCACTTGCTGGCGTCAAATCACTCATGCTGCCTGCCCCGAAACTCGACCATCCAGTGGAAACACTTTTGCAGGGTTGAGTTGCCATGCCGGATCAAACACGGCCCGCACAAGCATTTGCTGGCGCAAATCCTCTTCGGTAAACTGAACCCGCATCAAATCGCGTTTCTCAATACCCACACCATGCTCGCCCGTCAGGCAGCCACCGACCTCAACGCACAGGGTCAGAATATCATTGCCTGCGTCTTCTGCCTTTTGCCGTTCCGCAGGATCGTTGACATCGTAGAGGATCAACGGATGCAAATTTCCATCTCCGGCATGAAACACATTGGCCACGCGCAGTCCGTAATGATCAGTGATTTGGGCCATACGTGCCAGCACATACGGCAATTGTCCTGTGGGAATTGTGCCATCCATACAGATGTAATCAGCGACGCGGCCTGTGGCACCAAAGGCCGATTTGCGCCCCTTCCAGATGGCCGCTGCCTCCATCGCTGACTGGCTTTCCTTGATGGTCTTGACCCCGTGCCGCCTGGCGATTTCAATGATCTTGCCAAGTTGCTCGCGCATTTCCGCCTCTGAGCCTTCAACTTCGATGATCAGCAGCGCTGCGACATCCATCGGATAGCCAGCCTTTGCAAAAGCTTCGCAGATTTCAATGGCCAGCTTGTCCATGAATTCCATGGCAACAGGAACCAGACCCGCTGCGATAATGCTGGCGACACATTCCCCGGCGCTTTCAGCGGTCTCGAAGCCAAACAGGACCGGTCGCGCGCCCTCGGGCTTTGGCAGAATGCGAACGACGGCTTCGGTGATAATGCCGATCTGGCCTTCAGAGCCGCACACCAGACCGAGCAAATCATAGCCCGGCGCATCGAGATGCTCGCCGCCGATATCCAGCACCGTGCCGTCAAGCATCACCATCTTCACGCCCAGAAGATTGTTGGTGGTGACACCATATTTCAAACAATGCGCACCGCCTGAATTCATGCCGATATTTCCGGCAATGGTGCAGGCCAGTTGTGATGATGGGTCCGGCGCGTAGAAAAAACCGTCGGGACCGACATGGTCCGAAACATTGAGATTGGTGATCCCTGCCTGAACGGTTGCCGTGCGGTTGCTGTAATTCACATCAAGAACACGGCTCATTTTTGCAACGCCGATGACGATTGCATCTTCCTGGGGAATGGCACCACCTGACAAGGATGTTCCAGCACCGCGTGGAATGACCGGCACACCGGCCTTGTTGCAATACTTCAGGACAGCGGCAACCTGTTCTGTGGTCTGTGGCAGGACCACAGCGAGGGGAACGCGGCGATAGGCTGTGAAGGCATCTGTCTCGTAGGGAACCAATTCAGTGGGATCACTGATGACACCCTCACCCGATACCAGTTTCTGCAAGTCCTGAACGATCTCCTGCCTGCGCGCAAGAATGTCCATATTCGGTTCTGGTATTGCAATTGTGCCCATAACGGCCTCCCTAATTCCAAAATATTTTGACAGAGAACCCCCAGGTGGTCAATTTTTTTTACCACTTCGAGAGTCTGGGAAGCCCAAATCAATTCTTATGTATCATCAGCAATGGGACAATGGGGTTGACGCGGCGCGCAATACATTTGAAAACTCAGATGGGTGCGCTAATTACTCCGATCTATACGATCGGACGTCTGATTGATTGAGGTGGAAAATATGAAGAATATAATTCTCGCAGGCCTGATAAGTGCACTGGTGCCATTTGCTGCGTTCGCAGAAGGCGATATTGAAGACGGCGAAAAGGTCTTCAAGAAATGCAAAGCATGCCACATGGTTGGCCCGGATGCCAAAAATCGTGTGGGACCGATGCTCAATGGTGTTGTTGGACGCGCATCCGCGCAGGTTGACGGCTACAAATATTCCAAGGCCATGAAAGCAGCCGAGTTAACCTGGGACGAGGAAACCCTGTCAGCCTATCTGGCCAATCCTCGCAAGGCTGTCAAAGGAACCAAGATGGCCTTTGCCGGACTGAAAAAGGACGACGATCGGGAAAACATCATCGCCTATCTGGCGCAGTTTGATGCGGACGGCAACATAGTCGAATAGGGTTTGGGTCAGACCTGAAACCAAACCTGACACCGGTTTTCAAAGCCGCGAATATGCCATCTTGCAGAGGGTGTGTTCGCGGCTTTTTTGTTTATTTCTGTAGAGCATCAGTCCTCTACCACGAATATCTGCAGAGCCCGCGGGCCATGGGCTCCCAGCAGCAATGTCTGTTCAATGTCACCCGATCTGGAAGGTCCAGTGATCATGTTGACGGTGCGCGGCATGTTGCCCTTGCCGTATTTTTCCCGAACTGCGGTCCAGGCCGTTTCGTAATCGCCTGAGATATCGCTGGCCCGGATCACCACACAATGTGTTTCCGGCAGAAAATTGAGGGTTGTGGGATTGTCGCTCCCGGATTCAAGTATCAAGGTTCCAGACTCGGCTGCACCGGCAAAAGCATGAGACAATCCAACCGGGTCATCTCCGACCGATGGACCGTTTGAAATCTCGAAGTCAGGAAGCTTGTCCCAACCCGCCTGCTTCAGAAACGGAGCATTACCCATCCGCACTTTCTTGGGCAGATTTCGATCCCGCAGATACTCGGCAAGCGCTGTCGGTAAATCTTCGATACTCTTGATGCGGGTAATGCTGGCCTGAACCTTGACGGCCTGCTCACAAAACAGGTCCACTTGCTTGTCATGAGGTTTGCGCGCGCGTGCCGGAATGAGACCTACCGGGCTTCTGGACAGCCGGTCTGCGACCCGGGCCACGCGGACCGGATCTTCTGGATTTCTGACGTTCTTGCGAATTTTCGCGAGGATGCTGGCACGCCCATTGGGCGTAGCACGGTTGCTGCTGGCGCTGCGTCTGTTCATATTGCCCATCCCATCATGCGGCCTGCCCGACTTTCGAGTTTCTGCGTCGCGCGGCCCATTGTTGCTGGAACGTCTGGCCTTCCGGCACGGGCAAATCCCGGTGCTCGGTCCAACCGCCAGCCAGGGGCAGCCGTTTGAAAGACCCTTTGCGGCTCCCGATCATCCCCAACATATTGATCACCAGTCGCGATCCGGCATGATAGAGTTTCGGGTGTTTCGCCATCCATGCCCAGAGCAGCAAACCACGCCGCATACCATCCGGTGTGAGGTGGCGTTCGAATTCCTTCTCGCGCCAGTGCCGCATCATTTTCGGCAGAGGAATACGCATCGGGCAAACGCTTTCACAACGACCGCAAAATGTTGAGGCATTGGGCAAGTGGCCGCCCTTCTCCACGCCAATCAGTGTTGGTGTCAGAACCGCCCCCATGGGGCCTGGATAAACCCAGCCATAAGAGTGGCCGCCAACTGCATTATAGACCGGGCAATGGTTCATGCAGGCACCGCATCTGATACAGCGCAGCATGTCCTGAAACTCGGTGCCCAACATATCCGAACGGCCATTATCCAGCAAAACAACGTGATATTCTTCCGGCCCGTCAGGGTCTTCCGCACGGCGTGGTCCGGTGGAAAATGTCGTATAGACCGACATGTCCTGGCCAGTGGCAGAGCGTGCGAGCACCCGCAAGATCTGACTGACATCTTCCAGCGTGGGGACGATCTTCTCGATGGATGCAAGCACAATGTGGACGCGGGGCAAAATCTGGGTGAGATCGCCATTGCCCTCATTGGTGACAATGATTGATGTGCCGGTTTCAGCCACCAGAAAGTTGGCACCGGTGATGCCGACGTCAGCGGCCAGAAACTTGTCACGCAGAACGGAGCGGGCTTCCGACAAAAGGCTGGTCGGGTCTTCCAGATTGCGCCCTGGCGGCAGGTGCCTGTGGCTGCGCCTGAAATCCGCCTCGACTTCTTCCTTGTTGACATGCACCGCCGGCGCAATGATGTGGCTGGGTGCCTCACCGCGCAGCTGAATAATGTATTCGCCAAGATCGGTTTCAATGGGCTCGATGCCATTGCGTTCCAGATGCTCATTGATCGCGATTTCCTCCGCGATCATGGACTTTCCCTTGGTCACCGTTTTGGCGTTGGCGCGCTTGCAGATGTCGAGAATGATGTTGCGCGCGTCCTGTGCCCCTGCGGCCCAGTGAACACGCCCACCTGTTTCCTGCACCTTTTCTTCGTAGTTCTCCAGATACAGATCCAGATGGTCCAGCACGTGATCCTTGATCTCTTTTGCGCGATCACGGAGCGCTTCAAATTCCGGCAAATTGGCCGCCGCGTTGGCACGCTTGTCTATGAAGCCGCGTTCCACATTGCCCATGGCCTTCTGCAAATTAGCATCTTTCAGGGCTTCTGAGGATTTTTCCTTAAAATAGGGTGAGGTAATCTGCATCAGCGTCTCTAGCCCTTTTTGTCGTTACGAGTTTTACCAATGGGAGGCACATCGGTCATACCAGCCAGCACTTCTGCAACATGGCGCACATCCACATTGCTGCCTTCGCGCTTGAGTTTGCCGGCCATATTCATCAGACACCCCAGATCGCCTGCCAACAGGGTTGTGGCTGCTGTGTCTTCAATGTTTTTGGTTTTCTTCTGCACGATCGCATTGGAGATATCGGGATATTTGATACAGAATGTGCCACCGAAACCGCAGCATACTTCGCTGTCCTTCATTTCTTTCAAAGTCAGACCGTCAACGGCTTCCAACAAACGTCTTGGCTGTTTTTCAACACCCAGTTCGCGCAAACCGGAACAGCTGTCATGATAAGTCACAACACCGTCAAAATGCGCGGTCACAGGATTTCGGCCGAGGATGTCGGTGAGGAAACTGGTTAACTCAAACGTCTTGTCAGCCAGTTTGCGGGCGCGCTGATGCCAATCCGAGCCCTCTTCAAACAATTCCAGATAATGCACTTTTATCATCGCCGCGCAGGAGCCCGATGGAGCGACCACCGCGTCATAGGCCTCAAACGATTTGATCACCTGCATGGCAATGTCGCGTGTGTCGGCTTTATCACCCGAATTATAGGCTGGTTGCCCGCAACAGGTCTGGGCGGGCGGCACGGAGATGGTGCAACCGGCATCTTCCAGCAACTTCACACTAGCAAACCCGATTGACGGGCGAAACAGATCAACCAGGCAGGTGACGAAGAGGGCAACGTTTTTAGGCGTTTCGATAGCAGTGGTGTGCGGTGATGAATTGGTGTCTGATACGCTCATGTTCTACTTTGCTTTGGCTGCGGTGGCGGCGGGATCGGAACTGTTCTGGGTGCTGTGTTGTGCAAGCCGCATTCTGGAAATTGCTTCGCGCTGTCCGACTGTTTCCACTTCCTTTGCAGCTGTCGCCACAAAATCCATATGTGCCTCGGCTGCCTTACGGGCGGCTTGCGGATCACGCTCCATGATACCGGCGTAAATTGCCTTGTGCTGCGCCAGCAGAGCATTGCGGGACCCATTGTGACTGTAAAGGCGGCTGCGGTTGATAAACACACCCTGTTCCAGCAATCGGTAGCAGGAGCGCAGCATGTGCAGCAACACAATATTGTGGGCGCATTCACCAATTGCCTGGTGAAACTGGACGTCGACTGCTGCTTCGGCAGAGAAATCCTGCAATTCATGGCTGTCTATCATTGTCTGCATCAGCCGTGTCAGAAGCTCGCAGTCGGCCTCAGTCGCACGACTGGCTGCCATCTCGGCTGTGATGCCTTCAATCTGCCGGCGGAATTCAACATAATCAGCAGTTGCCTTGGGGTGTTTGCGGATAAGATTCACAATCGGTTCCTGAAACACCGTACCAACAACATCTGCCACCACGGTGCCTTCTCCCGGCCGCGTCACCAGCAATCTGCGGGCTTCAAGCTCTTGCAGCGCCTCGCGCAACACCGGTCGCGAAACGTTGAGGGATTTTGACAAGGCACGTTCACCCGGTATCCGGTCTCCCGGTTTCAAAACGCCTTGCAGCACCAGTTCTTCAATCTGATGGATCACCTCGTCAGCGGTGCGGCTGTTTGGAATCTGTGAAAATATCATGCCGGACTGATTTGACCCTGCTTTGTTAAACCCCACATTACCGCCACCGCAGACAGGTGGTCAATAAAATTGCCCACCTGTACACAACACACCGCTGAACGAGACGAAAGTGCTCTCGGAAATCGATCAGTCGGCAAAACTTTGCAAAACCAGTCCTTTCATTTTCATCCAATGATGATGATATGAGACCAGCCACCGAATCGGAGCTATCAGCATGTCCAACATCATTTCCACTCATCCTGAGCGAGCACGGGTTCTCGACGAAGTTCACGCGCGTCCATTTGAACCCATCACATCACCCAGGACAGTTCGCCATGTGTCGTTGCTCAGCGGGCCGGAAGGCGCTGCAGCGCTGCGTGAGGCTGTATGCCAATATGCCAGGAAGGCCGGCGTTGCACCGCCTGCTGATGATGCGCGCTATTGTGTGCTGGATGGCTTTGGCGGCAGATTGCGCTGGGAACAGCATTCCGAATTTAGTTCTTTGACGTGGGACGCACCACCACGGAATTCCCATGACGGACTGGCCTTGGTCATCGAGCAGGCCAAACAGCCATTGGGTCAGATCATCTCCATGACACGTATCGACGTTCTGGAAAGCAGCAGTGATGTGGATTTCGAGAAAATCTATGACAAGCGATCCCTGTGTGTCTCCGAAGTGCATCAGGGTCTGGCGCTGATCGCTACGGATTTCCGGCAAAGCGCTGATGGTGCGACCGGCATGAGCATTCTCAATCAGGGCGCGAGCGATATTGCTGTCGGCGGACTGGTCCAGCGGCTTCTGGAAATCGAGACTTACCGGACACTGGCGCTACTGGGTCTGCCACTTGCGCAGCGCACCGCACCAATTGTCGGTGACATTGAGGATAGTCTGGCAAACATCACGGCGAATTTGAAAGACAATCTGCAGGGCGTGAGCGAACAGCTGCTTGATGAAATTACGCGTCTGTCTGCGGATCTGGAAGCCAATGCTGCCGCATGCCTGTTTCGCTTTGGCGCAAGCAAGGCCTATCATGAGATCGTTCGCCTGCGGCTCGATGCCATTCAGGAAGTCAGCTATCAGCACCATCCGACCTTGGACGCTTTCCTGATCCGGCGCATGCAGCCGGCGATGCAGACCATTCGGGCCTTGGAAGAACGCCAGGCTAACCTGTCCCGCAAACTGTCACGCGCAGCCAATTTGTTGCGCACCCGCGTTGATGTGGGGCTTGAGCGGCAGAACCGGGATTTGCTGGCCTCCATGAACGACCGCGCCAAACAGCAATTCCGTCTGCAACAAACCGTTGAAGGCCTATCGATTGCTGCCATCAGCTATTATGTGGTTGGACTGATTGCCTATCTCTTGAAAGGCATCGAGCCGCCGCTTCAGGCGCTGTTCGGCACGCCCTATATCAGCAATATTCTGACAGCTGCGTCGGTGCCGTTTGTGTTGGCAGGCATGTGGTATGTGGTGCGCCGTATCCGGCAATCTCATGCTGAAGAGAAGTCAGACTAGCGGGATGGGTTGGCAGCTCTAGGCGCGCATCAGACCCTCAAGCTCACCTGATTATCCAATTCGGCATTTGGACAGGTGCGTTGTATTGATCAAGCCAAGCCTCTAAAATCATCCGACAATTCGGACAACAAACCAATATTTCAAGGAGACCGGGATGAATTCGATTCCTGACGTGACATTTAATGACGGCCAGACGATGCCCAGTCTTGGATTTGGTTGCTGGACACTGAGTGAAAAGGAAGCTGCAGCTGCGATCTTGAGCGCTCTCAAGATCGGCTACCGGTTGATTGATGGTGCCTATATCTATGGCAACGAGGCACAGATGGGCGAGGCACTGCGTGCCTCCGAGCTGAAACGCGATGAGATTTTCCTGACAACCAAGGTCTGGAATGCGGATCAGGGACGAGGCAAAACCCGCGCATCGGTAGAACGGAGCCTGAAAGCTATCGGTGTGGACCAGCTCAATCTAGTTCTGATCCATTGGCCAGTTCCAAAGAACGATCTCTATGTTGAAACGTGGCAGACCCTGATTGAGCTGAAAAATGAAGGGTTGGTTCGCTCCATCGGTGTGTCAAACTTCAATGCCGACCATCTTGAGCGCATCATCGGCGAAACCGGTGAGGTTCCGGTGCTGAACCAGATTGAAGTCAATCCGGCTTTGCAGCAAACCGAACTTCGAGCGGCCTGCGCGGCGCAGAACATCATTGTGCAAGCCTGGACTCCCCTCGGCAATGGGCGGAACTTCGACTCTGCGCCGATCCGGGATGCTGCTGCACGTACGGGCAAAAGTCCGGCACAAATCATCCTGCGCTGGCATATGCAACTTGGCAATACAACCATCCCACGGTCTACAAACCCGAAGCGGCAGGCAGACAATCTCGACATTTTTGATTTCGAGCTGACCGCAGACGAGATGTCTGCGATCGCAACCCTTGACGAAGGTGTGCGCTGCGGTCCGGACCCACTGGTGTTCAGCGGCGACTGAAGAGATACCGAATGTGATACGGGCCGATGTCAGCGCTGGCATTGGCCCGTGCAAGAGCGTATCGGACATTCGATGCACAGCCATTCCGACTGGATGCCTGGCAATAATGCTGAGCGTTATTTCCTGGATGCACCGGGCCATTGTCAATGCGTGGCTCCTTGTGGTCACAGAGTGGGTTCTCGGAACAAGTCCGAGAACGACGGCGGTGGGGCTGGGTGAGAGGCTGTGAGCCATTCAATGCGATGTGAATTTCCACAATTTCGCACTTCACCAATCGCTGTGCCCTTAATCCTAAAATCGCTCCGCCCGTAGTCCTATACCAGGCATCTGCCATACACACTCCCCCGACAAGCTGCATCCCTCTTCGGCACACATTCTGTCAGCCCCTTTTGCCACATACTCCGTCCCCTCGCCGCCACTCACTCCGTCATACTCTCCGTCATGCTCGGACTTGTTCCGAGCATCCATCTCCAGCTAGCCGCTGATTCGGCCAAGACCGGGCGATAGAATTCCCCGCAAACCGCCGATAAATTGCCCCGGCATCAGCCATACGCAATGGCCCGACAAGCTGCATCCCTCTTCGGCACATATTCTGTCCGCCATTTTCGTCACGTACTCCGTCCCCCTCGCCGCCACGCTCTCCGTCATGCTCGGACTTGTTCCGAGCATCCATTTTCAGCCAGCCGCCGATTTGGCAATATTTATAATTAGCCAAGACCGCACGGTGGGATTCCCCGCAAAACACCGATGAATTGCCCCGGCATCAGCCATGACAAACTATTGAGGCGCCAAATCTACGTGCAGCAGTATTTCAGTTGAGGGCTGTCATTGCAGCAATCGGTCATGAGAAAACTCAGTAATGCGCCGATGCGTGAGAAATCAACTGTGTAACGCAAGCTGCGGGACTGTCTTTCCACCTGAACAAACCCGGCTTTTGACAAGGCAGCCAGGTGAAACGAGGCTCGCGAAGGCGTCGCGCCAACCATCTGGGCGATGTCTCCCGCGTTCAGCCCTTCGGGACCTGCGGTGACCAACGCGCGGATGACTTTCAGCCGGTCTGCGTTCGACAGGGCCTGAAACATTGCGGCGGCTTCTTCTTCGATCATATTTCAACAACTCTTGAATTATAATTTCCACTATGCCATACATATTTCAATATTCGTTGAAATGACAGGAGAAACACAGATGACTTTCACCGCACTGCTGTCCAGTCTTGAACCATTTGATGCCACAGCGCCGCTGGTCTTCAAAATCGATGATCGAATAATCGGCGCAGGCTATCATGTCACCGAACTTCGCCATTCGATGTCAACCGGTATCGATTGCGGCGGCAACGTCGATCGTTGGCAAGAAGCCCGACTTCAACTACTCGATGGGACCGGTGACACCCATATGAGTGTTGGCAAATTCAGAGACATTGTCACAAAGAGCCTCGGCAGACTTCCAGAACTGGCGCAGATCCCGTTGTTGGTTGAGTTTGCGCCAGACAATGCAGGTCTCAAACTGATGCTCCTGGAGGACCCTGTGCTGCAGGATGGTCAGGTCACACTCAGACTGCGAGACTCCAAGGCCGTCTGCAAACCTGCACAGCGCAACGGCGCGCTCAGTGCTCCGAGCGATGCCTGTTGTGGCGTGACGCCCTCTGCAAGTGCCTGCTGCGGTTCAAACACGCCACCAACCGCTCCTGTAGCGTGTTGCGCATGATTGCTGGCGAACCGGGTCACACTCTCTGATCCGGTTCGCCTTTGAACAGCTGATTTTTGCAGGCAGAGGGACAATTCTTGCTCGCCCTTCTCTGTGCACGGCGTTATGGTGAGCCATGTCAAACATCGATTCACTTTTCGTCACCCGCCTTTACCGTGCACCACTGTCTGAGGTTGGCAAATCGCCAGATGCAGCAGAGTTGGAAGCCTCATGCCTGTCGATAGCCGTTGATGATGAGGCGGGCCAGAACTGGTGCGAGGAAAACGACTTTCCCGGTTACACAAGCTACGCCTCGCTGGCCGATTTGCCGTGGCGGTTTCCGGTGTTCAAGGATCTGGTGAAAGCACTGGACAAGCATGTGGCGGCATTTGCCAAGGATTTGCAGTTCGACGTGGGCGACAAGAAGATCAAGCTGGATTCGATGTGGATCAACATCTTGCCGCCCGGTGGTGTGCACACCTCGCACATCCACCCGCACAGCGTGATCAGCGGCACAACCTATGTCGCCATGCCCGATGGTGCCAGTGCGATCAAGTTCGAGGATCCTCGTCTGCCAATGATGATGGCTGCGCCCGGACGCAAGCCCAAGGCGCGCAACGAATTGCGCAGCTTCATTTATGTCGCGCCAGAGATTGGTGATGTGCTGCTCTGGGAAAGCTGGCTGCGCCATGAAGTCCCGCTCAACATGGCAGATGATGACCGCATCAGCGTGAGTTTCAACTACGGATGGGAATAGGCGCTTTGGCCGCGGTCACCGCATCTGCTTGCTGTCATTGAAACAGACAGAGCCACTGGTTCAATGACATCGTTGCACAGCGGGTCTTCAGTCTTTTCGCCGGATACTGCCAACAAGCTCCATCGCCTCAGCCAGCGTGTTTGAGATCGTTCCATATTTACGCAAATTCCGATGCAGCAATTCCAGTCGCTGATCAGTCTCATCTGTATCGACCACAATTTCGTAGTCTATACGTACCATCATGGGCGGACTGTCCTGCCGGATTCCGTGCAGAGTGATATTCATATCCCGCAGCTTGAAGTCCAGCATGGGAACCACCCGTTCAGCCCCTTTCAACATGCAGGCGGCAAGGCTTGCCAGCAGCATTTCAGCTGGATTGAAGGCATCATCACGTCCCGCCATGTCTGTATCAAGTACAATCCGCGCTTCTTTGGTACGGGCCTCGGAGCCGTGGCTGTCGATCCGGCGAGCGGTTACATGGTATTCAAGCATATCTGTCATTCCTAAAGGCAATTCGGACGTTGCGGAAAAGCGTTGCTGGTGTGGCGTCAGCTTAAGCTGAAAGCCATTGTTCCAGCTTCGACGTCTCCGGCAAGCCGCCTGCATGAACAAGCTTGCCGTCAACTGCGATTCCCGGGGTGGACATAACACCAGCCAAGGCGATGGATTTGACGTCCGAGACCTTTTCCACGTCGACTCTGAGACCAAGTCTGGTGGCAGCCTCTCTCACCATGGCTTCGGTGGTTTCACACTTTTTGCAGCCAGGGCCGTAGATTGTAATGGATTTCATGGCAGGACCTTTCAGAGAAGAAAATTGAACAGATAGCCGGTCGCGAGGATGCCTAGGGATACCACTGCGATGAAGATCGCGATCAACCGAAGCGTCAGCACCTGTTTGAGGATGATCATTTCGGGCAGCGACAGTGCGATCACCGACATCATGAAGGCCAATGTGGTGCCAAGGGCCGCGCCTTTGCCCAACAACGCCTCGGCAATGGGAATGACGCCCGCAGCGTTGGTGTACATCGGCACTCCGATCAGCACAGCAGATGGGACCGACCACCATGCCTCACCACCCATGATTTTCAGCATCATCGCCTCGGGAACATAGCCATGAATGGCCGCGCCTATGGCGATGCCCACCAGGACCCAGATCCAGACCTTGCCGACAATCTCGCGGACCTGCTCGAGACCGATTTTAATCCGTTCAATTGGCGTCAGTTTCTCTTCAGGCAGGTCGCCCACGGGACCGGCGTTTAGCGCGCGCACCCAGTCCTGCAGATAACGTTCCAGTCTCATGCGTCCCAGCACGTAGCCGGAAACCGTTGCAATGGTGAAACCGAAGACCAGATAGATCGTGGCGATTTTCCAGCCGACCAGACCATAGAGCAGCCCAAGGCCAACAGGCCCCACCATTGGCCCTGCAATCAGAAAAGAGAATGTGACGCCCAGCGGAATGCCCGCAGAAACGAAGCCAATAAACAGTGGCACCGAAGAGCAGGAACAAAATGGCGTCAAAACTCCCAGAAGCGCTGCCATCGGATAGCCCCAGATCTGGCGCTTTCCAGCAAGGATGGCACGTGTTTTTTCAGGGCTGAACCAACTGCGCAGCACACCGGTCACAAAGACGATAGCCGTCAGGAGCATCAGCACCTTTGGTACATCATAGGCAAAAAAGGCAATGGCTGAGCCCGTATGGCTATCGCGCGCAACCGGGAACAGGGATGTCACCCATTCCGAGAGAGGAATCAGCTGCCCGTACACCAACCACCAGATGACAGCAGCGGCCAGCACGCTCAAATACCAGACCCAGTCCGGCATTTCATGGCGATGCGAGATTCCCTGTGTTTCAGTGGTCATGCCATTTCCTGTTCAAGTAACTTTTCCGCGTTCAACACCGCAGTGATGACAGCCATGATTTCTGGTGCAAGATCGGGGTTGCGCCGAAAGCGCACCCATTGCGCATCGCGCCGATCCAGCACCAGACCAGCTTCGCGCAACACCTTCATATGTCGTGACATCCTGCTTTGGCTGGCATCAAGCCGCACCATCAGTTCGCAGACGCAATGCTCCCCCCCGTCCCAAACAATGGCAAGGGCGGCACGGCGGGTCGAATCACAAAGGGCGGTCAGAATTTCCTGCATGAATTTATATTATGCGCCTGGGCGCATATGCGCTTTGATCCATATCAATTCGCGCTCCACTTGAATATCTGCAGCAGGCCCGGCGACCTTATTCAATGAAGGTGGAGGCTTTCGTGTTTACAGAGAGGCAGAGCAGGATTCTATCCCTTGTCATGCTTCAAAATTCGTTGAAAATTTCATCAGCAGCAATCCGGCAACGATGAGGGTGGCAGCGATGATACGTGCGGGATTGATCAGTTCACCCAAGAAGAAAATACCAACAAGAAAAGTACCGACCGCGCCAATGCCTGTCCACATCACATAGGACGTTCCAAGCGGCAGAGTTCTCATGGCCAGCGACAGCAGGCCAAAACTGCCAATCATTGTCACGACTGTCACAATTGAAGGGACAAGCCGTGTGAAACCATCGGATTGTTTGAGTGTGTAGGCCCACAATATTTCGAGAATTCCGGCGATAACGAGATAAACCCAAGCCATGTATTGGCTCCTGACATTATGGGTCGTCCCAGTTTATCTATCCCTGTGATGGGGAGCGGTCGTCCGCTCGAAGCGGATATATACCATCGTGTGCCGGTTTCAAGAAGAACCATCCGAACAATCGCATAAACAGATAACTACACATGGTTGCTTCAGCTGTCAGGCTTGCGACATGATTCTTGCGCTTAAAACAGTTTGCCCTGATTTTCGGTTGGCTTTTCTCTTGCAGCCTTTTTGGGTTTGGGCTTTGGTGCCTGTGGTGCAGCGGCTCCATCCTGAACGACTGCCGCAACCCTGCCATCCGCGAATTCCAGCGAGATGTGCTGATGCAGACTGGTTTGTGAGGCAGCTCTGATCGGCTGACCGTCTCCATCGCGCACCAGCGCAAAGCCGCGCTGCAGGACGCTTTGGTAGGACACCAGTTTCAACAATTGGGCCTGACCATCCAGCTTTTGCGACAGCCTGCTGAAACTGCTTACAAAGGCACGGTCCATGCGGGCCTTGCGATCCTGCAGAGCAGTCCGGCCAAGGGATGTCTGGCGCAGGAGCAGTTCGGGCTTCAGAGTACCGACACGGCGCCAATCATTGCGCCGGCGCTCCACGATCCGGGCCATGATTGTTCCAAGCCGCAACGTCGCCTGGGTTTTGCGGTCCCGTGCGCGGGCGAAATGGATCGCCAGCATCCGCGGACTCACCTGGCTTCCAGCCTTGATGAGTTTTGTTCTGTGCGCCACCGTATTGGCCGACAGGGCCGAGGTCAGGCGTTGGGCGGCCGTATCAAATCTCTGCCGCGGCATGCCGAATAGACTGTCCAGCGCCGGCATGGCACGGGCGAGGCTGCGCAGCGCCTGACGGTGTCGGTCCAGACTGCGCTGCATCGCTTGCACATTTCGAAGATGGAGCGTTGCGACAGTATTTTCCAGATCGTGACGCACCGGCACCGCCATTTCGGCAGCACCGGTCGGGGTCGGCGCACGCTGATCGGCGACGTGATCGATCAGGGTCCAGTCGGTTTCATGACCAACAGCGGAAATGACCGGAATTGTCGAGGCGGCAACGGCCCGGACAACAGCTTCATCGTTGAACCCCCAGAGATCCTCCAGACTGCCGCCACCGCGTGCCACGATCAGCAGATCGGGCCTTGCTATGCCGGTGCCATCCAGTTGATTGAAACCATTGATGGCTGCGGCCACTTCCCGTCCGCTCGTTTCGCCCTGGACGCGAACAGGCCAGACCAGAACATGGGTTGGAAAGCGATCCCGCAGCCGATGAAGAATATCGCGGATAACCGCGCCGGTGGGTGAGGTGACAACACCAATGGTTTTCGGCAGAAACGGAATCGGTTGCTTGCGCTCAGCATCAAACAGGCCTTCGGCCGCCAGTTTCTTGCGGCGCTCTTCCAGCAGCGCCATCAGCGCACCCACGCCTGCCGGCTCAATGCGTTCGATCACAATCTGGTATTTCGAAGAGCCCGGATAGGTCGTCAGCTTTCCGGTGGCGATGACCTCCATACCCTCTTCGGGACGGATTTTAAGTTTTGAAAATACGCCGCGCCAGATCACCGCTTCCAGACGGGCGCGGTCATCCTTCATGGAAAAATAAGCGTGTCCGGACGAATGCGGCCCGCGATAACCTGAAATCTCGCCACGGACGCGCACATAGCCGTAAGTGTCCTCGACAGTGCGTTTCAGAGCGGCAGAGATTTCCGTGACCGAAAATTCAGCCACATTGCTGTCCTGTGACTCCGATCCGGGCAAACTATCTGTTCTGCTCATGGGTGACCCTGAATGGCTGTCTTGCATGCTGCGATTCGAAAAAGTTGACCGAACCTGTCTGTGTGTGTCACCCAATTTGCCATTGCGTCAAGAAAGAGAACCATGGGCGAACGTTACGATTTCCGAACCAAACGACTTTATGTGGATGAAGACCTTGCGGCCGGCAAGGGGATTGAGGCAGATCGTGCCCAGTCCAATTATCTGCTGAATGTGTTGCGGCTGAAAGCTGGAAGTCCGATTCTTCTGTTCAATGGCAGGGATGGAGAATGGTTGGCCGACATTCAGCCAACCGGACGCAAGGCATGCCAGCTTGTGCCCAGAAAACAATTGCGCGCCCAGCCTGCCCCGTATGATCTGATGCTGTGTTTTGCACCGTTGAAACAGGCGCGGCTTGATTACATGGTGCAAAAGGCGGTTGAAATGGGCGCGGGATTCTTGCAGCCCGTTATCACCCGGTACACACAGGTACAGAAACTCAACAATGAGCGGATGCAGGCAAATCTGCTTGAAGCGGCGGAACAATGCGGCATTCTGTCGGTTCCTGTACTAGGCGAGCCCGTTGCGCTGGACGCAATGCTGGACAATTGGCTATCCAATGACCCTGATCGTGTGCTTATCTTTTGCGATGAACTGGTAGAAGGCTCCGATGGCCTGACGGGACTGCAGTCTTTGAGTGGTCAAAAGCTGGCAGTCCTGATTGGGCCGGAAGGTGGGTTTACCGAGGACGAGCGCGATTTGCTTCGTGCCAAACCCTTTGTTCACGCGCTCTCACTGGGTCCGCGAATCCTGCGGGCGGACACCGCTGCAGTGGCCGCCATGGCTATCGTTCAGGCTTTTATCGGTGATTACCGATAAAGGGTTGCCATTGTCTGCAATCGCGCAGTATGGTCGCGCCGCTTTGGCAAGAAGGAATTCGGAATATGGCCCGGGATACTGCTGACGATACACCGCTTGAGGGCCGCGCTGCGCTGATTGAAGCGTTGAGCGAAGGCTGCAAGCCAAAAGAAGCCTGGCGCATTGGCACCGAGCACGAGAAATTCGGCTTCTATACCGAAGATTTTTCGCCCGTTCCCTATGAGGGTGAGCGCGGCGTAAAGGCCCTGCTTGATGGCATGAAGGCGAATCTCGGCTGGGAAGGCATTTACGACCACGACCGGATCATCGGGTTGATCGACCCCGTCGGCGGCGGTGCCATATCACTGGAGCCGGGCGGGCAGTTTGAACTGTCTGGCGCACCCCTTGAGACGCTGCATCAAACCTGCCGCGAAGTACATGGGCATCTGGCACATGTGCGGGAAATCGCCGATGCGTTGGGAATCGGATTTCTGGGCCTTGGCGCCAGTCCGAAATGGACGCTGGAAGAAACGCCGCAAATGCCGAAATCGCGCTACGACATCATGCGCAATTACATGCCAAAAGTTGGCAAGCACGGTCTGGACATGATGCATCGGACCTGCACTATTCAGGTGAATCTGGATTTTGACAGCGAAGCCGATATGGTTCGCAAGATGCGGGTTGGCCTGTCTTTGCAGGCCGTCGCAACAGCGTTGTTTGCCAATTCACCGTTTCTGGACGGCAAACCCAATGGATTGCTGTCCTATCGCGGCGAAATCTGGCGTGATGTGGATAATAACCGGTCCGGTCTGCTGCCCTTCGCCTTTGATGAAGGCTTCGGGTTTGAATCCTATGTGGATTATGCCCTTGATGTACCGATGTATTTTATCAAGCGCGACGTCAATTATATTGATGCAACCAGCATCACGTTCCGGGAATATATCAACGGCAAACGTCCGGTCGGCGCTGAAAAAGAAACCGTCACACAGGGTGACTGGAAAAATCATCTGTCCACAGTGTTTCCCGATGTGCGCCTGAAAAGCTTTCTGGAAATGCGCGGCGCTGACGGCAATCCATGGCGCCGTATTTGTGCGTTACCGGCTTTCTGGGTCGGCCTGTTGTATGATGAAGAGACGCTGGCCGAGACTGAAGACTATCTTGCCGACTGGACCAATGAAGAACGCCAGACGATGCGTGATACGGTTCCCAAACACGCGCTGAACACACCCTTCCGTCGTGGTACGGTGCATGATGTGGCCAAACGCGTGGTCACCCTGTCCCATCAGGGTCTGAGACGGCGCGGTCAACTGAATGGTGCCGGCTTTGATGAAGGCCAGTATCTGACGCCGATTGACGAGACAGTTGCCTCCGGAAAAACACCAGCCGAGATCATGCTGGGGAAATATCACGGCGAATGGGGCGGGAACATTGATCGGGTCTTCGAAGATTTTGCCTATTGAAACCCCATGTCGGCACGACATCAATGCGCTGATTGACGTGACACTCACACATCGCCTGAAGCGTTATGGCGTGAAGGACAACGATTGACCATTCAGGCCGAAACCATCCACGCAGATCTTGGGCCGGACTTCTTTGACGAAGTTTCTGCGGCGTCATTTCCGGATCATATCTTGCGCTATCGCAATCAGCGAGCAGCTGAAAGTGTGGGGCTGGGAGATTTGTCGGACCAGGACTGGCTTGCGCATTTCGGGCGGTTTGCGCCCCTGCCCGGCAGTTTTGAAACACCTTTAGCGCTGCGCTATCATGGCCACCAGTTTCGCTCCTACAATCCGGATTTGGGTGATGGCCGTGGGTTTCTGTTTGCGCAATTGCGCGACATCAATGACGGCCGATTGCTGGATCTGGGCACCAAAGGGTCCGGTCAGACGCCCTGGTCACGCCGGGGCGACGGACGGCTGACGCTGAAAGGCGGCGTGCGCGAAATTCTGGCAACTGAAATGCTGGAAGCGCTTGGCGTCAACACATCCAAGACTTTTTCCATTGTGGAGACCGGCGAGGAACTGGTGCGCGGCGATGAGCCCTCCCCGACGCGCTCAGCCGTCATGGTGCGCCTGTCGCACAGTCACATCAGAATTGGCAGCTTTCAGCGCCAGTCAGCACTGAAGCGCACAGATAATATTGAAAATCTGATGGATCATACCATCCGGCACTATATGCCCGATGTCTGGCGCGAGGACCGCACAGAGCGCATTCTGGCATTTTTGGCCCGGGTCACCGAAAATGTTGCAGCCACCGGTGCTGCCTGGACAGCCGCCGGATTTGTCCATGGTGTCTTGAACACTGACAACATCAATGTGACCGGCGAGAGTTTTGACTATGGGCCGTGGCGGTTTCTGCCAACTTACGACCCGGCTTTTACCGCAGCTTATTTTGACAGCACCGGGCTCTATTCTTTTGGCCGACAACCGGAAACGCTGCTCTGGAATCTGGCACGTCTGGCAGAATGTTTTCTGGAACTTGCCGAAGCCGATGTGTTGGAGGATGCTTTGTCGGGCTATTGGACCCAGTTCCAGTCAGGGCTCTCCGGCCGTTTTTGTGACCGCCTGGGCATTGAGCCGATAGAGGGAAAAGACCCAACCGAAGCCGGTATTGATTTGCTCAAAGCCCTGATTGAGTTCTGGACCGCGACTCAGGCGCCGTTTGAGCAGGTGCTGTTTGATTTGCGTGGCGGCGCTGAAGCATCCGACCGTCTCACAGCAAGTCCGATTGCCGAGCTTTACACCCATGAAAGTTTTGCAGCCGTCACGTCTCTTCTGAAGACTTCCTTCCAGATGCGTGGTGATGCCAATCTTGGCCACCGGTATTTTCAACGCAGCACGCCACGCACCATGCTGATTGAAGATGTCGAATCCATCTGGGATCCCATTGCCAAATCTGATGACTGGTCGCTGTTCCAGACCTGTCTGGAAGACATCGCAGAGATGCGAGATGCCTATGCAACAGGTGATCGTGCCAAGGCATGAACGGCTGATTTTAGCGTTTATCTCATTCATGTGATTGATGGATAGGTCAATAGTCCTGACTGGACCGGAAACAGACGTCGGCGCATCATCGCGGCGATATCATCAGGATTATTCCATTGAGCATTGCATACAAATCGCCCCCGGCGCTGACCGATCAGGCTTTCGGGTTGCAGGAATTGGGGCTTTACGCCGGCATTGTCTTTCTGTGGGGCACAAGCTGGTTTCCGCTCAAACTGCAAATTGGCGTGGTTGCACCCCATGTCTCGCTGACCTGGCGCTTTGTGATTGCAGCCGCGATCATGATGATGCTGGTATCCCTCACAAAAAGACCACTTCGGTTTCCAGCCAGAACGCATCTGCGCTTCGCATTGCTTGGAATTTTTCTGTTCTCAACCAATTTCGCGCTGTTTTACTATGGCGCTCAATGGATTACGTCCGGGCTGTTATCGGTGGTGTTTTCGCTGGCATCCATCGTCAATATCGGATTTGCCCTGATTTTGTACGGTCAGGTTCCGACCCGGCGCGTGATGTGGGGCGCGCTTCTGGGAATCACCGGGATTGCGGCTCTGTTCTGGCCGGAAATCATGGCACACGATGCTGATCCCGGCACCCTTTTCGGCCTGTTGCTGTGCTTTGGTGGAACCGTATCATTCTGCATCGGCAATCTGTTTTCCGCCCAACTGCAGCGCAGCGGTGTTTCTGTGATGTCCGGCAATGCGTGGGGCATGGTCTACGGAGCCAGCTTCAGTGCCGTGATCGCGTTCATAAGCGGCGCCGAGTTCATCATCGAACCGACAGCGAGCTACATTCTCTCGTTGTTGTGGTTGGCAGTGCCCGGCACCGTGTTTGCATTCTGGTGCTATCTGACCCTGCTGGGGCGTATCGGCTCGGCACGCGCAGGCTACGCCACGATCATGTTCCCGATTATCGCCCTGCTGGTCTCGACACTGGTTGAGAACTACCAATGGTCACTGTTGGCCGGTCTTGGTGTTGCTTTGGCCCTTGCCGGGAACGGGCTGGTATTGTCTGCACGAAAGAAGACGGTTTGAGGCCTCACTGACGAAGCATGACCGGATGGGCGTTCCGGTTACCTCCTGGACGTTTGCGGTTCCAGATAGGAGTCGATCTGCTGCTGCGTAAGCCGTCGGGGCGCTATTCTCTCAGCAAATTGCTTCAGTACTTCTGTGTTTGGAAATATTGGCCAAAAGCCAAGCGTTCCATCCGCAGATGCGGCAGCGAGCGCTGTCCCGTCATTCGCAAATTCCGCGGTTACCAGTTGCTTCCCTGCCAATGTAAATCGGGCAATTGTGCCACCCTCGGCAACATCAAAAATGCTGGTGCCCTGCTCAGTTACAAAGGCAATGCGTTTGCCGTCAGCGCTGAATGAAGCTGCGGATGGGCTGCGCAGGTTCGGACCAACCCGAAATGTCTGCAAGCTTTCCGGATCGAGCAAGTTGCCGATAACAAAATCGTCTGAACCCTGAACCGGTTCATCTGAAAGACTGAAGAATGAAAGGCTGCCTACCGCGACAATGGACACCATCTGCTCATCAGGGTGAAGTGCCAGAATTGTCTTTGCACCGTCAAAAGCGTCAAGCTGGGCAACTCGAGCGTTGAACATGTAGGGCCGGCCCCCTTCGGGCGTGGGCAGTATCTGCATTGAAAGCCAGTTTATGGCAAACAGCCTGTCGCCGGATCGAGAAACGGCGGTGATATTATCGCCCTTGCCATTGAACTCCATGAGATATCCAACAGAATCCGTTCCGTCGGGCGGCTCCTGCACCCCAACCCAGGCGACCAGTTTGGGGTCACCACTGAGATCATAAAGTTCGACATGGCTGGGGTTTGAAAAATAAAGTGCAGCACGCGATTGATCCTGTGCGAACGCAACCGCACCTGGAGACTTGATTGTCATGGAGGAAGCAGGAAAGCGGCGGTTACCTATCTGAAACTCAAAGGACAACAGCGAGCTGTCTGGCTCCAGAATCGCTACCGGGCGCTCTCCAGCGAATCCGGTGGCCAAGACCCTTGGATAATCCACATCCAGTTCGCGGTCTGCAACCAATTCCTGACCTTCACTGAGGTTCCAAGAACCCAGTAGCCCGCTGGAAGTTGAACGCAAAAAGCGTTCACCGCTTGGTGAGATGGAGAGCAAGATGGGCGCGCCCTCTAGAAGCAATTCCCCCTCGACCAAATTTGCGGACACCTGTGCGGTGCTGATTTTCGGAGCATCAGCAATTCGGGATGGTCCGATGCGTTTGGCAGCTATGGCCGTCTCGAGAGACCAGATGCGCACCGTGCCATCCGCAGCAGTCGAGACAATCCGGGTACTGTCAGGGCTGAACTGCGCGGAAGTGGCCCAATCCTCATGCCCACTCAGTATCAGAGCCTCTCCGCTGCCATCAGACGACCACACACGCACCGTGCCATCTTCACCTCCAGATACAATCCGGGTACCGTCAGGGCTGAACTCAGCGGACAAGACTAAACCCTCATGCCCGCTCAGCATCAATGCCTTCCCGCTGCCGTCAGAAGGCCACACACGCACCATACCATCGTCTCCAGCAGATACGATCTGCGTACCGTCAGGGCTAAACCGTGCGGACATGACCGGACCCGTCGCTTGTTCGCTCAGTATCGTTGCCCCTCCGATGCCATCAAACACCCGCAACCGCACCGTGCCGTTTGCGTCAGCAGATACAATCTGCGTACGGTCAGGGCTAAACTGTGCGGAAAGGACCCGCTCCTTTTCGGCGTCCAGCATCAACTCCTCTCCGCTACCATCGGACATCCACACACGCACGGTGCCGTCTAAACCAACAGATACAATCCGAGTGCCATCAAGACTAAACTTTGCAGAAAAGACCCGCCCCTCGTGGCCGCTCAGTATCAAAGCCTCTCCGCTGCCATCAGACGGCCACACACGCACGGTGCCGTCTTCACCAGCAGACACGATGCGGGTACCGTCAGGACTAAACTGTGCGGACAAGACCCAAGCCTCATGGCCACTCAGTATAAAAGCCTCCCCGCTGCCATCTGATGGCCACACGCGCACAGTGCCATTTTCACCAGCCAATACAATCCGGGAACCGTCAGGACTAAACTGTGCAGACGAAAACTGGACATTGTCATCCCTGAACACGATCTGCTCCCTCAGGGCGTAGAGGGCCGAGTAGGTAGCTCGTTCGGCTTCCGGAACATACGGCAGTTCTGTTTGATCCTGCAGCACTTCCAACGCCATTGCGAGACCGGAAGCGGCATCACCAGATGCAGTGGCCTCACCTGATCTTTGAGCCAGCAATTGAGAACGCAATTGCTTGTTCTCATCCTGCTCTTCGATGAGTCTGGTCAAGCTCTCTTGAGCTCTTGCGCTGGCAAGAATTGCATCTGCCGTCGCATTTTCCGCTCTCTCGCGCTCTTGTTCTGCGATGGCGGTTTGCACCTTTGCTTCATTGAGCGCGAGCTTGAGTTCTTCAGTTTCCGCAAGCGTTGTCAGAATGAAAATTCCCAACCCAATCACACCAATGACCAGGAAGCCAAGCAGGCTCTTGGTGAGCTTTTGTCGGCGCAGATTGTCGGCGCTGGCATTCAACAACTCGGCCACGTCCCCAAAGCGTCCGCCATAGCGCTCTGCCCAGGCTGGACTGCGCCCGACCATCCAGAATTCGCGTTCTGTTGTCACAGCTGGCGACAGAACGGCTGACTTGTCTTCAGCATATCCATCGGCGGCGACAAGTAATGTCTTCCAGATCAGGCCGTCCTTGAATTCCTCCTGCAACCAACCAATTTTCGGGTCGGCTATCTGTTTCCAGCAGCGGATCAAAGCTTCATGGCTGATGCTGATCTCATCACTAGGACTCAATGGTGCCGCGCCATAGGGCCGCAAGAATGAAACGCCATCCTCACGAAGGGGAGCCAGCATTTGTGCCAATCTTTCAGGCTCGATATCGGATTTGTCACTCAGTTCCTGAAGGGTCTGGCGTTGGCGAATGGCGTTTCCATCCGCGTCAATTTCAGTCAATGCACGAAACACGGTTTCCATCACCAGGCGGGCATCCTCGTGCTTTGCGACAATGCTGTTCAGAACCTCATCAGCATGGTCCGACAGAAATTGAACCACGCCCTTTGTCTTGCGATAATCCTCCAGCGACAGAACCCAGTTCAACTCATCTTCAGTACCATTGCTGCCCTGTTTCGACAGCCTGCGTTGCATGACCATCAAGCCATGCTGGATAAGCGGCAACTGGTCCTGGCTGGATCCTGCATCCGCGATCAGACGTTCCGCCAGATCCATTGCCACCTGTCCACCATAGAGCACGGCCGGCTCCCGAATAGCTCTTATAAGGGCAGCACGACGCATCGGCGGCAGCAGGTATTGCGTGTCGTTGATGGCCTCGGCCAATTCATTGAAGCGGGCGCAGGCCCCCAGATATTCTGACCGCATGGTCAGAATGATGTGCAGCCCCTCTGGCTTCTGTCTCTGAATGCCGGTCAGAACATCAATAAACAGCTCTGCCTCGGTTCCAGGGTGTTCACGCGCGAAGGCGAATATTTCTTCAAACTGATCTACCAATATGCAAAGATGATCATGTTCATTTCGCCGCAATTCCTTTATAAGCGGCCCGGAAGCATCTGCTCCCAGGTTCAGAATCCGGCGAATATGGGTCACCCGATCCTTGCCGCCGCTCTCGCACAGTTCCGAAAATGCCGCCGCCAGGTTATGCAAAGGCGCATTGCCTGGCTCCAATGTGGCCGTACGCCAGCTGCCGCCACCTCGGCCAACATCCTGCATCAATCTGGGCAGCACGCCAGCGCGCACCAGTGAGCTTTTGCCACTGCCGGAATCGCCGTGTACCGACACAAAACGATTGTCGACAAGTTTGCCGACCACATGCTCGATGATGTTTTCACGACCAAAGAAAATCGCCCATTCATCCTCGCGAAACGGGCGCAGCCCGGGATAAGGAAAATCCGGAAGCGGGACTTCATACTGCGCATCAAAACCCGGGGCGGCCTGCATGCTCATAGGCCTGCCCCCTGCAGCCAGGGTGGAATAGCTGAGGTCCAGGACTCATCCTGCGCCTTGAACCAATGCACGCCGAGACGGCGCGCATTGGTCAGGATGCGTTGCCGCGTTTCGGCAAGGCCGGCCTTGTCAACCACGGCGCAGGGCATCAATTTATCTGAAAATGCCCGTGCCTGATGCCGCTCATTGCGACCGACGACCACAAGATCTGCATCCAGCATGCGGGTGTCATCCGTACCGACCAGTAGCAGCGCATCACACCCTTTTAGGATTTCGATGCGCCCTTTGCTGATTTTCTGGGTGTCCGCCAGATCCGTGGTGATCGGGTCAGGCTCGCTTGGATAGACCTGAAAGCCTGCCGACTCCAGATCGGACCAGACATCCTCCCAGACCTCGGAATTTTCCTGACTGCCATGCAGGTAAATAGCCTGCCCACCATCTGCTGCCAGCCGCAGAGCCTCTGTCTTCTGGCGCTGTTTTTCCTCGACGAGCGTGCGAAGGTCTTTCAGATGCACCATCAGATTGCCGATATAATCAACCAGCGTTCCGCGAAATGGGTCACCTGAGGTTGGTTTGGGTTGCGGCCATTCAAACGGCCGTGCATTGACCTTGGCGCGATCGTAAAAACACTGCCCGACCAGCCTGTGACCACGACTGTCGACCAGCACTTCCGGCCAGTCGCTGTCCTGTGTTGGCAGAATATGGGCCACAGCAAGTCGCCCATTCACCTGCAACTCATTTTGTTTTTGAGCGTCCAGCCACCAGTTCCGTTCATCGGCACACCAGCCGGATTTCAGATAGTGTGGTGTCATCAGGATCGCCAGTATGGCTGAACCAGCGATGTCTGCTTTCAATTGTTCTGTCAGCGGCGCCATGGGATCGAGTGCCTGCTCAGGACGCGCATGCTGATCACGAAAGACCTTTATTCCGGAAAGCTGGTCCTGCATCAATTGCAGTTCCTGTTCCAGCTCACGGGCGAAGCCTTCCGACCATTGCTTCAACAACGAATGACCATCACCATCCGCATCCCCATGGCTGTAGGTGATGAAGACATCATGCTCGAATGGTTCGCCGACGAAAGACATGCACTCACTTTCAAAAAAACCGGCTTCAGATAAGAATGCGACCTGTAGTATGTATCCCATCGGTTGTATTGGGAAGGGCCAGGACTAGTTACGCGACAGGATGCGCTTTCTGAAAAGTTTCAGGCGCGACAGGAATGGCGGTCGAACCCCACGATTTGCAGGCGTACTGGCACCTCCAGGCCCACTGGCCGCCTCCGTAGCGACGCGGGGCATATCGTTTGGCCAACGATAGGACAGCAGTCGGGATTTCGGGTAGTTGGATTCCTTGACCTGATTGGACTGGTTGCCACCCAGAACCTTGATGTGTGTGGCGGTTTCACTGACATAGAACGCTACATGACCAGATTGCTGCCCTGCGGATGGGCGGGAAAACACGGTGATACAACCGGGAACCGGATCGCTCAGCTTGCGGCCCCAACCCTCCCAGGACCGCGCCCGCGCGGAATTGGTGCCCTTCAACCCGACCCGGCTGATGCACCAGTTGACGAAGGAGGAACACCAGGCGGTTTCATCAATTCTGGCCAGATTTCCGGGCAGAGTGGTTGAGGCATGGTATTCCAAAATGCGGGGATTGTTGCGTATCGAACCGGACTGTTCGCTCGTGCCCAGTTCACGTTTTGCCATGTCGAACCAGGGTGTATCGCCACTCGCATCCATTGCCGGCTCGACAGGATCGGGTATGTCTGATCCCACCAGCAGGATTGAATCTCCGGGGAAAATCCTGTTTGGATTGGTGATCTGGGGGTTCCATGCGCGGATCTGATCTGTCGTCAGGCCAACCTTACTGGCAATATTCTGCAGAGTGTCGCCGGGTTGAACGAAGTAAATGGTTTCCTCGCCAGCTTCACCTTCGCCGACACTGGTGGCGCTGTCCTCACCCTCCAAAGGTTCAATCACCGGTTCTGCTGCCGGTGCTTTTGGCTTTCCTTTTGGCCAGCGATAGCCCAGCAAATCATCCTTGCCGTAATAGGATTCCTTGACCTGGTTCGATTGGTTGCCGCCCAGAACACGTATGCGCTCAGCTGTTTCCTTGACGAAAAAGGCGACATGACCCGAATTCGGTCCGGCGCTGGGACGGGCGAACACGACAATGCAGCCCTCTTGCGGCGTATCCAGCTTGTTGCCCCATTTGAGCCAGGATCGGGCCATGGCAGAATCGGTGCCTTTCAATCCGCTGCCTTCAACGCACCAGTTTACGAAGGAAGAACACCAGGGCGTTTCGTCGGTGCTGGCGAGTTTTTTGCTGAGTGTGGTTGAGCGATGGTAATCCAGAATGCGGGAATTGTTGTGCAGCTTGCCCTTCACTTCCGAAATTCCCAGTTCCCCTTTCGCCTTGCCATACCAGGGCGCGTCGATCATCGCGACCTCTGGCGTATCGGCATCCATTGGGCGCGCGGTTTCTTCATCAACCGGCACAGCACCTACAAAGCGGATCATATCGCCAGGATAGAGCAGATTGTGGTCAGCAATATGCGGGTTCATATGCAGCAAAGCCTCAATGCTAAGGCCATTTTTTGCAGCGATTCCACTGAAGGAATCTCCCGGCCGAACAATATAGAAATACGCCTCTAGAACTTCACTGCTGACAGGCTGGGCAGCTGCGATGGTAGCGCCAGCTCCATCTGCGCTATCAAATAAACTGCGCTCAGCCTTGCGGCGACGAACGAGCCCCGGCAATGTGACCTTCTTGCCATTGATGGTCCCCTTTACCCATCGCAGGAATTCCTTCGATGCGCCCTTGGCGTCTCCCGCATTGAGCTTGTTCAGCAGGGTCGAACTTCCGAAATTTCCAAGCCCGGTGTTAAAGGCAAAAGAGACCAGAGCAGCAAAGGCATTGTTGCTGACAGTGACCGCAATCCTGTTTCGCACGCCAGTTGCAAATTTCTCCAGATCGGTTCGCAATATCTGGTCTGCTTCAGCCTCGGAAATGGTTTCACCCACTTTGACTTCAGGGCCGGTATGGCCGTAACCGATGGTCGGAATGCCAACGGGATCAATATATCCGGTCAGCCGCAAGCCCTCGAAATGCTTGATAAGCTCGATACCCTTCTGGTTGATTGGCACGCTCTTTCCTCCCTGTTTCAGCCCTTGACTGGCTTGAAGATGGCCTATGTCCTGTGAGGCTTTGCTCTCCTGATCGACTGAATCCAAATGCCCTCATTGGCCGGATAAGTACCGGGATGACCATTCAATCTGTTCATTTTCTTGGAACCGGCATGATGCAGGGCGATGGCCAACCAATTGCCGTTGAAGACCGGACTGCCGGAACTGCCGGGTTCAGTCGGCGTGTGGTAATGAATTCGCAGCGGGCTTGAATCTTCCTCATTTTCCATCAAGCCGCTTTCATAATCGAGCAGCTTGTTGTCCTGAAACGAGAAGCTGATTTCGCCGCCACCGGGATGCCCGATGATATAGACCCTTTGAGGTCGGTCCGGCTTCAGAATTGGCAGGTTTGGGCTGAATTTCAGGGGACGCAATTTTCCGCGAAGATCTGTATCCAGTCTCAAAAGGGCTGCATCGTGCTGGTTCGGTGGCGATTGCCAGACCACTTCAGTGACCGAGTAGGTCTCGCCCTTTACAGCCTCGGCAACCTCGAAACTGACCAGAACTTCAGAATAATTGGCCGCATTGCCAATGGGTGGTTCGCTGACCACATGGGCATTGGTCAAGACAAACAATTCATCGCCCAGATCGGGATTGAGGTCACTACCCCTGACCAGAAAACCGGTGCCAACGCCGCGGCCATTCTGCCGAATTAACGCGACCGACTGCGCCGTTCGAAAGCCGTTCTGCATGAAAGTGTATGTCATCGGTCCGGTGTCACCGAGAACCTTTTCGTAGCTTGCCTCGGGGACGGATGCCATCTTGTACAATTCTTCGGAATTGAGGGAAAACTCGCCGCCCGGCTTTTCGAGCAGCTGCGCGCGCATGGGGGCGAGCAATTCGCGCCCTCCATCGGTATCATCCAACTTCCACAAGTCAGTCAGTTGACGCACCGTCCCGCCCAGGGAAAAGGCATCTGCCTTGTGCGCATATTTGCCGAACCAGTCAGTGGCTTCCTCATCGCGGCCAAGTGCTATCAGCGCTTCTCCTGCAATCGCCAGATCCCATGTGTCACTCTTGCCCTCGGTTTGTTTCTTTTTGACCCGGTCGAGAATATCTGCAGCTGATTTCAGGGCAAATTTTCGCTCCTTGGTCTGCAAGGTCAGCCCTCGGTCCCAGCAGGCCAGAGCCACAGTGTTGATGCCCTGATAAAGCGCATCCGGATCATCGGCATAGACATCCATATAACTTTGATAGGCCTTGCGCAGTGCTGTCGCCGCGACCTTGTCGCGGGTGCCGCGCGCTGCCACAGCGCGCTCCTTCCACGCACGACCAAGAATGCCGCGCGCATCATCGAGTTCCGCCTTTGAGCCTTCTTTGGTGGAGAGCAGATCTTCAAGAACGCGAATGGCCGGCAATGTCTGACCGTTTTCGATCAGTGCCTGGGCATATTGCCGGTTCACTTTTGTGTCGTCACAGCCATCGATCATGAAGGCATCAGCCATCCGCCCCAACTGGTCGAACCGTCGGCTGCTGCGCAGAGCGTCCAGTGCCTCATGGGCGAGCGTTGCGGCAATTGTCTCCGGCTCCCTTCTCATCTGACCTTCAACGTCCTGACAGGCACCTTCCAGAATGTCAGCGTCGTCCTGCGCAGCGGCGTCTTTCAGTTTGCCGACGAGTTTTTTCAATTTCGACATGATGTGTCTCCAATCAGATTCCAAGCATGGATTTCAAACGGGAACTGACCACCTGGCCGCGGAAATACTTGTCCAGACTGTGGGTCCACCAGCCATCGTGGTTCTGTCGCTGATCCTCGACCACTGTTGCGCCATTCTTGCGATAATCACTGGCCAGATGCGGGTCGAGCCGTGACACCACATCCATTGGGTCGAAGACATTGAGCCATTCCCCGGCAACCTTGCTGGATGGAAAACCATCCTTGCGCGACCATTCAGGTTTCAGCTTGGCCTGAACTTCATCAATGCCAAGCGGGCTTCCAAGCGTTATCAATGCGTCGATCCCTGAACAATCAGCGACACGTTTCAGGCAGTCATAAGCGATGATTGTTCCCATCGAATGGGAGACAACAATGTGAGGACCGCTCTTTGCAGCGCCGCGATTAACCGCTGCAACGAACCGTTTGCGAATTTCATCCTGGACCAAAAATGTCTCGCCTGGCCGGGGTGTAAATTCGCTGTTGAAAAGATAATGGTGTACATCGCGCAGAAACCGCTTCAGGAACTCGTCTTTGACAAAGCCCGGCAATGGTATCCATTCCAGATCACTTGCCACAGTCCCCGCACTGGCCCCGTCTCCCTCCAGTCTGGTCTCGTCGTCTTCAAGTGCTTCTCCCGTTTTTGAATCGACCCCCATACGATCAGACATGGATTCAATCCACGCTCTTTCCAGTGGATCGCCTGCCTCGGGAATGTCGACTTTCTCGGTATCATGAGCGCCCATTTCCAGGTTTTCTGAGGCCGACTCCAGCTCCCCTTCGCGCATCGGTTCCGCATAGAGAACATCCGCCCAATAGACCATTTCACTTGTCACCCCTTCTGCATCCAGATCCAGCGGCGATGCAGCTCTCAACAAAGCTCCCCGCCAGATCCGATGCAGTTCCTCAGCCGCAGGCTTGTTGGAAATCCCATGAATAAATGTCAGATGTGCCATGCTGTTCTCCCGTGGGTTTTAGGTGTGAACTTGTGGTGCTTTTTTGCACGAAGCGGCTCATGCGTTCGCCGAGCAAAAGGAGGAAGGCGTCAGCCGCATCAGGGGCTGTGCCAAGTTGAGGAACAAAGAATTTGCCCGCGCACAGGCTTTGGGGCGCAAAGGAGACCTTTGCGTCGCTCTTGCCGGCTTCCAGTGCCTGCTTCAACACCCGCGCCGAAGCCTCGTCTGGCGAATGGTAGGATAGAAATATCCTCACAACCGCTCCCCCTTGCGCAGGCCTTTGGTTAGCCTGCACCCAGTGGATTAAAACCCAAAATTGCAAATTGAGCAAGATTATCGGATTTCGAGTCTTTGGTGACGTCTTTGTTTAGCGTCAGATTTACAGCGCGGCTGTCAGTGGTTTGGCGATCTGGAGGTCTTCTTCGACGGTGACGTTGCCGAGGCTTTCGCTGATGTGACAGGCCAGTGCATCCATCAATGGCGTCCAGTGATGCCAGGAGCGCAGCAGACCGATATTACAGGAGGGCAGTTCGGGGAACCCTTCTGCCTCGGTGAGAATACGCATGCCAGGACGGATGGCGGATTCGGGCAAAACGGCGACGGCCAAACCGGCCAGAACGGTGGCGCCAACGGCGGTTGAATTCCAGCTGGAATACAGCACCCTGTGGGCTTGCCCATTGCGCTCAAGGGCGGCAATGGCAGAGCGCCGCCACTCGCAGGTGGCACGGCCCAAAGCCAATGGCAGTACGCCTTCCTCATGCTGATGGTGGCGGCTGGAGGTCACCCAATATAGTGGCTCACGGCGGATCATCTCAGCCGGCCGATGGTCCGGAATATAGGTGATGATGGCCAGATCCAGTTGATTGGATTTCAGATGATCCGCCAGCACCGGGGTTGGTGCGCATTCGACAGTCACTTCCACCTGAGGGTTTGATCTTGCAAAACGCGCCAGGATTTCCGGTAAAAACCGGTCTGCATAATCGTCTGGCGTGCCAAGACGGACATGACCGGACAGTGCGGCATCATCGAACACAGCCAGGGTTTCGTCATTCAAACGCAGCATCTTGCGGGCATAGCCAAGCAACTTCACGCCTTCTTCGCTGAGGCGGCTGTTGCGGCCATCCCGGGTGAAAAGCGGCTTGCCAACACGCTCCTCCAGACGCCGCATCTGCATGGAAACAGCGGACTGGGTCCGGAACACCGTATCGGCTGCGCGGGTAAAACTACCGGATTCGGCAATCGCAACAAATGTCCTGAGTTGATCCAAATCCAGCAAAGCAGCCATGTTCATCTAATCCATCAAAAAATCTCATATATCAAATTAGAAACATTCACTGGTCTTATCAATTGAAAAAGATCATGTGTCGCGCGATACGACTCAATCGATTCACTTCCACATGGCCTAACATAGGAGATTGCCATGTCTGCGATACCCGGAAACAGTTTTGATACATCCCTCGCCCCGACGGTTGCCAAGAGCGCCTCGATGGTGAATGCCGCAGTGCTTTCCATCGTGAAGCGCGCCTCCGCCGCGTTGAATTTCTGGTCCTATCGCCGCACAATGACACAGCTTGTGACGCTTGATGACCATATGCTGAAAGACATTGGCGTAACCCGTGGCGATATCCGGAAATCCTCCGCCCTGCCCTATTCGGATGATCCGACCACACAGCTTCGAATTTTGGCGATGGAGCGGAGTGCTTCTGATCTGGTGTGGACAAAAAATGCGGAAGAGCGTCGGAGGCTGCAAGTGCAGCGCCCCAGAGCTTCAGGCTGTGAACCCTACAGATCCAGTGATCAGCGTGACGTAAAACTTCGCTGATCGCCTGCCGGAAAAGCCAACGGGGCAGCGAGCCCCCTCATGATGTGCAGATGCGCCATCTCCATCTTGGTCCATCTGCATGGCTGCCCCAATTGGCTTTACGAACCGCCCGGTCCTTACACCGGGCGGTTTTTTCGTTTGCGCGCCTGAGAAGAATTCTTATTCAGCCAGAACGCGCGTATTGGGAAAGATGACCCGGATCAGGGTGCCCTTGGATGGGGTGCTTTCGATCAGGAATTGCGCCCGGTTGGCCTCAACCAGCGCCTTGGTCAATGGCAGGCCGAGACCGGTGCCGCCTGTGGACATGTTCTTGCGGCCAGCGCCGCCCGGTTGCTCCGGATGTTCGATCTGACGAAACGGTTCCATTGCCTTGGCCAGATCCGCTTCCCCCATACCGACGCCGGTATCACGAACGCGGATAATCAAAGAGCCGTCCTTCTCGACCACAGCAGAGACAATCACCTGTCCGCCTTCGGCTGTGAACTTGATGGAGTTGGACAGAAGATTCAGTGCGATCTGCCGCACCGTCTTGGCATCGGCCACCACACGCGGCAAATCATCGCTGAAACTCGTGCGGATTATAACCCGCCCTTCATTCGCCTGCGGCTGCATCAGCGCCACGCATTCCTTCAGAACCGCCACCAGATCAACAGCCGTGAAGCTCAATTCAAGCTGTCCGGCCTCAATCTTGGAGATGTCGAGCATGTCATTCACCAGATTGATGACATGTGCGCCGGACGTATGAATATCGTTGATGTAATCCTTGTAACGCGGGTTCCCGATCGGGCCGAAACGCTCTTCCAGCATGACTTCCGAAAATCCCAGAATGGCATTCAACGGAGTGCGGATTTCGTGGCTGATCTTGGCGAGAAAATCCGACTTGGCGGTATTGGCTTTTTCAGCATTGTGGCGTGCGGCGATCAGATCGTCTTCGGCACGCTTCCACTGGGTGATGTCACGCAGCACCACGCAAAGGCGCATTTCCGAGACATCATCAGGATTTTCTTCACCAACCCGGCCGACGGTCATGAACAGGGGCATATAGCCGCCCTTTGCGGTCTGGCCGATAACCTCGCGCCCGTCATTGAGGACTGATGCAACACCTGCACCTGTGATCCCGGCCAGATAGTCACGGGCGGGTTTGTGGCTTTCCAGCGCAAGCAATGTCGTCAGATCGCGGCCAACAAGATTGGCCTGATCTTCATCAAACAGTGCTTCTGCACCATGATTGAGGGCAAGAATCTTTCCATCCACATCGATCATCAGCACACCTTCGGTGGCTGTGTTCAAAATGGCCAGAAGTTCATCTGCGGTCCAGATGCGATCACCCACCGCCATATGTGAGGCCGGTGCCAAATCCGCAGAATTGACAGGGTGAACGGTCAACAGGCTTGCCGGTTGTCCCTCCCAATCGATCCCGCTGATCGCGGCGCGCACCTTGTGGGCCGCATCGTCTTTTCCGGTCAGCTTCATGATGCCATCATCGCCAATACGGTCCAGCGAAAACCCACCCATGGGCGTGGCGGCATTTGCGGCGACATAAGCCTGCGCATCGTCATAGCCAACCATGCGCGCGAGAGACGTATTTGCAAACAGAACCTGATCGTCCCGCACTACCAGAACACCGGTATCGACCCGATCCAGCATGGTGCGCAGTGCAATCTCGGTCAGATCATCCTGTGCTGTATCCGGCGTTTCGTCAGGTTTGACTGGTGCCACATCGTGTGCAGGCGGTTCGGATGGTTTGACATTTGATGCCTGAGCAGGCTGCAGCGTTTCAACGGGTTGGCTGACCGTTCGCACGACCGGACGTTTGCCAAGAGATTTGCCGATTTCCTCAAAGGCGCGGCGTTCCTCGGGAGTCAGGCCACTGATCTGACCCCGCACCCGTGCAGGAGCCTCCGGCGAGCGCGTATCTATGATGGCAGGAATTTCACCTGTTTCATCATTTTGATCAATTTCTGACCCTCCAGTTTCCGGATCCGCGAAATGAGGTTGCGTGGCTTCGGAGGCTGCAAGATCCGTATCAGTGGTCTCAAAAACGTCTGCTGCCAGTTCATTGGTTGGATGCTCAGACGGCGTAGCGACGTGATTGTCCTGGACTGGCACCGGTTCAACTACGGCGTCTTCATTGCGCAACTGACAGGCGCCAAATCCGCGGTAGCCCTGAAAACGTTTCTCGGCATCAAAGACCGGCATGGCAGACAACTCGATCTCAGCCACTTTTTTCCGATTGGGCAAAGCCCAGACGATATGTTTGCCGCTCCAGATATCCTTTGAAGCGATTGTGCGTTGCATATCGCCGTCCGGATCCAGCTGGTAATCGCCAGCCAGATCCTGCCAGGTACGCCCCTCAATCGCCCCGCGCAAACCGACCAGGGTCTGGAACTCGGGCGAAACGAAGGTAAATTTGAAGATTTCATCCATGCGCCATACAAAGCGCATCAGTTCGGCCTCAGAAGACGCTGTAGTGTTGCGCGACTTAATGATTTTGCCAGGTACTATGGTCTCAGGTACTATAGTGTCTGGCGCTACAGTGTCTGGCGCTTTTGGCTGCGGCGGCAGAGTGTCGTTGGCGGCTGTTGGGACTTTTATCTGCGAAGCAGCAAGCCGTCCGCCATGGTTTGGTCTGACAGCATGCGTTCCGCTGGAAGTCTGGGTTGCCACTTTCAAGGGTGCGTCTGCTGCATCCACCAACAGCAGGAAAACGTCATCATCGTCGTCGGCTGGCAGTCTCAGCGCCGTTAAAAGATGTCTTGTGCCGGACTGGATCGTGACCTGTTGCGATACTGGAAGAGCACTGTCTTCAGCCTCTTCCAACAGCTCTTGCAGGGCTTCTGCGGCATAGCGTAATTCATGAAAGGCCCCAGACGAGGCGATCACGTCACCTGTGTTGCTGAAGAGCGCAGCGTAGTGGTGGCCTGACCCAAGCCAGTCGGCCAGCCTGTCTGCACGGCGTTGGAAATCCTGGGCGGCAGGCGCCGAAACCGGACGCAGCAGAACGCCGGCAACGCCCTCCATATTCCGCAATTTGCGAACATTCACCATTTCCAATAGGGTGGATGCACTGCGCCCCAGCCGGAGACGCTGAATCTGCTCCTTGTCATTGTGCAGCCAATTGAACAAAGGTCTGATCTGCTTGCGCAATGGAAAGTCTTGCGGAAACTCTTCGTTCAACAGTGTTTCCAGATCCTGCGTGCCAAGACGTTGTGCGCCAGCAGGGTTTGCCCAGAGCAGTTGCGCGCCGTCAGGTGACAATACAAGAGCCGGGTTCACGGACAAAGCAAGCGAGCGCAATGGCTCACAAGCTGTCCATGACATAAAGGCTCTGTTGTCACGACGTTTTGACAATTGCATTCCATTCTTATTGTGGCCAGGCTTCAGTGTGCGTGGCCGGCAAAGTACTCGCTGAAAGTCGACGCGAATTCTGTTGGGCAACTTAATCTAAACAAAGCGCCCGTATTAAGTTTTTGTTAATACAAACTGACCGGGGGGTCCATCTATTGTCCCAAATACGGCATTTTGATTGCAAACAGGGTTAAATTCGAACCCAATCCACAGGTTCCACAGCTCCCGAAAGAAGGGTGGAAAACCTTGAATCTGAATTTTTATGTTGCACTGCACCATTTTTTCATTATATTGCAGTGCAACACAGATTAACGCTAACTCACGAGGGTGTGAAGATGAGCAAAAATTATGATATGACTGAACAGATGCGTGCCTTTGCCGAACAAGGCATGGAACAGGCCCGCAAGGCTTTTGACACTTACATCGAGACCATGCAGGAAACTGTCGGTAAGCTTGAAACTTCCAGCAGCGATCTGCAGTCAAAAACCAGTGAAGCTGGAAAGAAAGCCCTGTCTCTGACAGAAGACCACATGAGCGCGGCATTCAGCCAGGCTGAAAAACTGGTCACGGCCAAAGACCCCCAGGAAGCTCTCGAACTGCAGACCAAATATATCAGCCAACAGATTGATTCCGTTACAAAACAGGCGCAATCCATGGGCGAAGAAGCTGTCAACGCAGTGAAAGACATTCAGAGCAAGTTCAAAGTCTGAATCATGCTGAAAAATGGTGCATTGCAAAATAATTGTTGCAATGCACCATAAATAGATTATATTTGATACTCAACGGCTTGCCGAGACATCATGCTCACGCTGCAGGCCACAAGAATTCGGCACATACTGGAGTTATTGACATGACCACACAAAAACCAAAAACCACTCGCGCTCGTACTGCAAGCAAACCTGCAGAAACCGTAAAAACTGAAACAACAACTGCACCGATCATCCCCGGCATGCCCGGCTTCGATGCTTTCAAGGTTCCCGAAATTCCGTTCGCAAATGCCTCCATGTTCGACATGTCGAAATTCGACACTGCAAAAATGGAAGTTCCTGCAATGGTTCGCGACATGGCTGAAAAAGCCGTTTCCCAGACCAAAGACGGATACGCAAAAGCGAAAGCGGCTGCTGAAGAATCTATCGACGTTGTGGAAGAAACATTGGAAACTGTTCGTGAAACAGCTCTGGAAGTCCAGCACAAAGCCATGGACAGTGCCAAGGCAAACACAGACGCAGCTTATGATTTCTTCAAAGACCTGTTCAGCGTGAAATCAGTTTCCGAAGCTGTTGAGTTGCAGACATCCTTTGCGCGCCAGCAGTTCGAAATGCTGAGTGCACAGTCAAATGATATGTCTTCTCTTGCAGGCAAGGCGATGACCGAGACTTTCAAACCAGCCAAACAGGCTGCTGAAAAAGTCATGAAAGCCGCATAATCCAAAAGCTCTCACACTTTTATCGAGAAACCCGGCTTCGTCCGGGTTTTTCTTTGTCCACAATTCTCCAGCCCTGAAGTCCTGTTGAGCACCGGCTCGCCCCTCAGATATCCATCACAATCAAGTCGGATCGGAGAGAATGTAAATTCACTTCAAAGTTTTGCTTGAAATGCTGCGAATGGCAGCCTAAAGACTTCCTCGCCTGCAGCTGTTATGTTGTTGGGCATGTGCAGCTGTAGCTCAGTTGGTTAGAGCGCCGGATTGTGGATCCGGAGGTCAGTGGTTCAACCCCACTCAGCTGTACCATTTTTCCCCAAAATCATTTCAGACCGTTTGTTGTTGATACAGAGCCGTTTGACATCAATTCGTTGTCTGGTCACGGCGTTGCTCTGTGCGCGTTATATAGGATGCAATCAGAACACCGGTCGTCACCAGTGCCAGAAGAATGCTACACACAGCGTTGATTTCCGGCGTCACGCCCAAGCGAACCTGGCTGTAGATTTTCATCGGCAATGTGGTGGCACCCGGTCCTGATGTGAAGCTGGCGATGACAAGATCATCCAATGACAATGTAAAGGCCAACATCCACCCTGCGATGATGGCAGGTGCAATCACAGGCAGGGTGATCAGGAAAAATGTGCGGGCCGGCGGGCAACCAAGATCACTTGCAGCCTCTTCAAGTGAGCGGTCGAATGTGACCAGACGGGATTGCACCACGACAGCGACAAAACACATGGTGAAGGTGATGTGGGCCAGCGTCACCGCCCAGAAGCCACGCGCAAAATCAATCGCCACAAACAACAGCAGCAATGACAGTCCGGTAATGACTTCGGGCATGACAAGCGGCGCATAGATCATTCCCGAGAACAGAGTGCGGCCTGCAAACCGCTTGTGCCGGGACAAGGCCAACGCTGCCATTGTGCCCAGCACTGTGGCGATGGTTGCAGATAACAGGCCGACACGCAAAGTGACCCATGCGGCATCAATCAATCCTTGATTCTGCCACATCTCGCGATACCATTTTGTGGAAAAACCGCCCCAGACCGTCACCAGGCGGGATTCGTTGAACGAGAAGATAACCAGCAAAAGGATGGGCAGATAAAGGAATGAAAACCCGAAGACCAGAGAAGTGATGTTGAACCAGCCGGAGCGCTTCACAAGACTTTCTCCTCTGCCCGCGCCTGCGCATTCTGGAACAGAGCAATAGGAACCACGAGGATCAGCAGCAGAATGACGGCCACTGCGCTTGCCACCGGCCAATCCCGATTGTTGAAGAACTCCACCCACAAGGTGCGCCCGATCATCAATGTCTCTGATCCACCAAGCAGATCGGGAATGACAAATTCTCCCACCGCTGGGATGAAGACCAGGAAGCATCCGGCGGCAACGCCGGGAAGCGAGATCGGGAATGTAATTGTCCAAAAGGCTTTCAGTTGGGTGCAGCCCAGATCTTGAGCTGCCTCAAGCAGACTGTCATCCATGCGTTCCAGAGAGGCATAAAGCGGCAACACCAGAAAAGGCAGATAGGAATAGACGATGCCAATATAGACTGCAGCGTTGGTGTTGAGGATTGTCAGTGGCTCGGAAATGACCCCAATGGCAAGCAGCGCCTGGTTCAGCAATCCTTCCTTCTTGAGAATTCCGATCCACGCATAGACTCGAATGAGGAAGGACGTCCAGAAGGGCAAAATCACCAGCATCAGCAAGATCGCACGCCATGATCTGGGTGCACGCGCCATGGCATATGCCATCGGATACCCGATCAGCAGTGTCATGAGGGTTGCGATGCCAGCAATGATCAGACTGGAAAGATAGGAGCGGTAGAACAGCGGCTCTTCGAACAGAAACACATAATTTTCAAAGCCGAACTCCCGAACCTGCTGCCAAAAAGCCACCAGACCATTGCTGACATCCAATTTGGGGCTGTAGGGCGGTATGGAGATTGCCGGTTCTGAAAACGAAATTTTCAGAACGATCAGAAAAGGAATGAAAAACAACGCCAAAAGCCACAGATAAGGCACGCCGATGAGCACAAACCGGGCACCAAAGATGCGTTTCAAGGCATTCACGAGGCCAGCAGGATGCCAGCATCCGCTCCCCAATACAGCCACACCTTATCTTCCCAGGACAAAGGCCGCTCGACCAGTCGGGTGGCATTGGTCTGGGTTGCCCGAATGATGAACCCGTCATTGATCTTGACGTGGTAGACAGACACATTCCCCAGATAGGCGATGTCGTAGATCGTACCCTCAACAGCATTGACCGGATTGGCAGGGTCAATTCCATCCGGAACTTCCTGAGACAAGCGTACCTTTTCCGGCCGCATGGCAAACCAGCCCGCGTCCCCTGGTGACAGAGTGCCCGTCGTATCGCACTCGATCTGAACGGTCAGAGTTTGCTCAGGCTTTGGCCCCATGCCCGCACATTGCATGGTTGCGCCAGCCTCCGAGAACGCGGTCAACCGGCCCTCCATCAGATTTATGTCTCCAATGAAATCAGCAATATAGCGAGATGAGGGCTGTTCATAAATTTCAGCTGGCGTTGCGATCTGGACGATGCGGCCCTTGTCCATGACCGCGATGCGGTTCGCCACGGTCATGGCTTCTTCCTGATCGTGTGTGACAATCATGAACGTCGTGCCAAGACGCTCCTGCAGATCCATCAGTTCAAACTGGGTTTCCTCACGCAGTTTCTTGTCCAATGCGCCCAAAGGTTCGTCCAGCAGCAGCACCTTCGGGCGTTTTGCCAAGGATCGCGCAAGGGCCACCCGCTGGCGTTGCCCGCCGGACAATTGATGTGGCTTTCGCCTGGCAAACGCTTCCAGTTTGACAAGGCTCAGCATTTCCTCGACCCGTGCCTTCACCTCGGCATTTGGCACACGCTCCTGTTTGAGACCAAAGGCGATGTTCTGTTCCACGCTCATATGGGGAAACAGTGCATAGGACTGAAACATCATATTCACCGGACGCCGGTATGGCGGGGTTCCAGTCAGGTCAGTCCCGTCAAGCGACACACTTCCGCTGGTTGGCGCGTCAAATCCGGCCAGCATGCGCATCATGGTGGTTTTTCCGCAGCCGGATGGGCCCAACAGCGCAAAGAATTCACGCTCATAGATGTCCAGCGACAAATCATCCACCGCCGTAAAATCACCGAAGCGCTTTGTCACGTTTTGGAACGAGATAAAGGGTACGGCATCTGAATCTGTCCATGGCGAAAACTCATTTCGAACAGGCCCCAGAGTTTTTGCCATCGTGTTCGCCGCTTTCACATTTCTTTGATGCCACTGCCCGGCCGCTCAAGGCCGCGCAATGTGTTGCCTTAGAAGCAGGCCTGTTTACTGGCCGGTCAATACCTTGGTCCAGGTTCGTGTCAGCAAACGCTGCTGGCGTGGCTCTGCAGCTGTCACGGTGAACAGGTTCGCAATTGCCTCCGCACTTGGATAGATCGCCGGATCATTTATCACATCATCATCCAGCAGCGGCTTTGATGCTTCGTTGCCATTGGCGTAATAGACATAATTTGTCGCCTTCGCGATGACATCGGGACGCATCATGTAGTTCAAGAACTCATGGGCTTCGTCCACATTCTTTGCATCCGCAGGAATGGCCATCTGATCAAACCACATCAAGGCGCCTTCTTTCGGGATTGCGTATTCGACTGTCACCCCATTATCAGCTTCTGCTGCCCGGTCCCGCGCCTGCAGAACATCACCGGACCAGCCGACGGCAAGACATATGTCACCATTGGCGAGACCATTGATGTACTCTGCAGAATGGAACTTTTGAACATAAGGACGAATGCTTAAAAGCAGCTCTTCAGCCTGTGCAAGCAAATCAGCATCCTTGGAATCAGGATCCAGCCCCAGATATTGCAACGCCGCAGGGATCAATTCGGTTGGAGCATCGAGCAGATGAACACCGCAATCCTGGAATTTTGAAATGATTTCAGGTTCGAAGATCATCTGCCAGCTATCGACCGGTGCATCCGGCATGCGCTCGGCAATCTTCTCAACATTATAACCAAGGCCGGAGGTGCCCCACATGTAGTTGATGGAATAGGCGTTGTCAGGATCGTATTTGGCAACGCGGTCTTCAATGTCCGCCCACATGTTTTTCAGATTGGGTAATTTTGAGCGATCCAGTTTTTGAAAAACACCCGCTTGTATCTGCCGTTCCAGAAAAGTTCCGGTTGGCACAACAACATCATAACCGGTACTGCCAGCCAGTAGTTTGGTTTCAAGCACCTCGTTTGAATCAAACACATCATAAATGACCTTGATGCCGGTTTCGGCAGTGAAATCAGACAGGATCGATTCATCAATGTAGTCAGACCAATTGAAGACATTGACACTGCGTTCCTGAGCATAGGCTGCCCCCGTGGAAACAACGAGGCCCAAGCCGAAAATGCTGACTTTCAAAACCGATTTATATCCGTACATACAATTCCCCAAACAGATGCAGTGCCGATACGATCAAAACCACTTTGATCTCAAGCACAGATAATAAAACGATAGGAGGGAAACCTGTATATCTCAAGATGTTTCTGAAACGCCGCTTTGATTCTGGAACCAGATCTTATGTGTAAGTGCTGTATTCCAGAGGCGTAATTTCCGCAGCAAATGCATCAATTTCGGCCTGTTTCAAGGCACAGATAATCTTGTGCCCAAGCGGGGTAAAGGCTTCTTTCGCAAAGGGACTGTCTCGGAACAACTGCAATGCGGCTTTGGGGTCGTCCGGCAAACGGTCCTTGTTGCCGTCATAAGCATTGAGCTCAACCGGGTCACCCGGCTCGGCGGCATCGCGCAACCCTTTGCGAATAGCAGCCAGGACTGCCGTCAACACCAGATAGGGGTTGGCATCTGCGCCCGATATGCGGTGTTCAAGGCGTCTGGCTACAGGCGGCGAGGCAGGCACGCGGACAGCAACAGAGCGATTATTGTGTCCCCACACCGCTCTGGTTGGCGCATAAGAGCCAGGGTGCAGCCTGCGAAACCCGTTGATGGTGTTGATGAAAGCCAATGTGCAATCCGCCATCGTCTCCAAAGTGCCTGCAATGGCATGACGTAAAAGTGTTTCACCGCCCTGGCCGGCGAATATATTATTACCAGCATTGTCGAGCAGGCTGATGTGGATATGCATGCCGTTGCCAGCCTGATCAGCGAAGGGTTTTGCCATGAAGCTGGATTTCAGGCCGTGCGCTTTGGCGCAGTCAGAGATGATGCGCTTTAACAGAACAGCTTCATCGGCGGCACGCATCACATCGCTGAGATGTTTGAGATTCACTTCAAACTGACCAGGCGCGGCTTCGGAAACAATCGTATCCACCGAGACGCCCTGCATTGCGGCTGTCTTGTTGATCGCGGCAAACACAGCTGCGTACTTGTCCAGAGAACTGAGAGAATACATGTTCTGCCGATCCGGGCCGACATCTCGTTCGACCGGATGCGGAGCACCATCGGGGCCGGTTTTGTCCGGATCAAACAGGAAAAACTCAAGCTCAAAAGCGGCGCAGGCTGTCAATCCCTCGGCAGCCAATGCGGCGACCTGCCGTGACAGGATTTGCCGGGGATCACCACCAAACGCATCACCATTTTCATCGCACATGGTCATGATGATTTGCGCCGTGTTCTGGGACGCAACTGCATTTCTGCATAATGTGCCGGGCACGGCAAAACACAATCCATCCCGATCACCGGTGTCGATGTGCAGGCCTGTCTCCTCAACCTCCCGACCCCAAACATCAAGACCGAAGACGGAGAGCGGGAAATTAACGCCTGTCTCAAATGCCTTGTTCAGCGTCGTGACTGGCGCCCATTTACCGCGCAAAACGCCGTTCAGATCGGTGATCAGAAACTCAATGATCGCGATATCGGGATTGGTGGCAAGAAAGGCGTCTGGTTCAGAATTGGAATGATTTGACATATCGGTCTGCAGCGGAGCTTTTTGAGGAAAATTCACTTCATGTGTGACTACGCTCCGTGATACGGTTTGGCAATCACGCACTGCACCCCACAGGTTATTATGACGGATTCCGATACTGCCGGCACAACGAACATGCTGCGTGGCGTTCCTGACATGGAGACAGCCAGAAAGTGGTTGGCCGAACGACAGATTGAAGACCTCGAGTGTATGACGAGCGATCAGGCTGGCGTTGCCAGAGGCAAGCTGATGCCTGCCGAAAAATTCTTCAACACGCCCGATATGAATATCCCGAGTTCAGTGCTGACGCAGACCATTACAGGCGATTATGCGCTGGACAATGAAACGTTCCAACATGATCCGGTAGATAGCGATCTGGTGCTAAAACCCGATTTATCGTCGCTGACAGTGGTCCCATGGGCGAGTGATCCGACCGGGCAGATCATCCATGATGCGTTTTACAAGAATGGCGATCCTGTCGACATCTCGCCGCGCAATGTTCTGAAGAAGGTTCTGGCCCTCTATGCTGACCTTGGCCTGCGCCCCATCATTGCGCCAGAGCTGGAATTTTATCTGGTCAAGCCGAACACAGACCCTGATGACCCTCTGGAGCCACCCGTTGGCCGGTCCGGCAGATCAGAGAGTGGTCGTCAGCTGTATTCCATCTCCGCCGTCAATGAATTTGATGATCTGTTTGATGACATCTACGATTATTCCGAGGCTCAGGGCCTGGCGATTGACACGCTGGTGCATGAAGAGGGTGCCGGGCAGATGGAGATCAATCTGCGTCATGGCGATCCGCTGGAATTGGCCGATCAGGTGTTCCTGTTCAAGCGCACCATCCGCGAAGCCGCCTTGCGGCACAGCATGTATGCCACCTTCATGGCCAAACCGATTGCCGGGGAGCCAGCCTCCTCAATGCATATTCACCAGTCAATCGTCGGATTGGAGTCTGGTCGCAACGAGTTTTCCGGCAAGGATGGAGAACCGACCGATCTGTTCTACAATTTCATCGCCGGACAAAACGCCTTCCTGCCCAATGTGATGTGTATTCTCGCGCCCTATGTGAATTCCTATCGCCGTCTGGCGCGCAATACCGAAGTCGCGGTGAATGTGAATTGGGATTACGATAACCGCACCGTTGGATTGCGCGTTCCCATGGCAGGCGCGCAATCGCGCCGGGTGGAAAACCGGATCCCATCGTCGGATGCCAATCCGTATCTGTCGATAGCGGCCAGCCTTGCCTGCGGATTGATCGGCATTCAAAAAAAGATGGACCCGCCACCACCCCTGTCCGGATCTGGTGAAGGCCTGCCCTACGGAGTTCCGCGCGGTCTGTTGGAGGCCGTGGATCTGTTTGAAAAATGTCCGGAGCTTATCGACATTCTGGGTGGACGGTTTGTGGCAACCTACTGTGCGATCAAACTGGAAGAATATGAAACCTTCATGGCTGTGATCAGCCCGTGGGAACGCGAATTTCTTTTGCTGAATGTGTGAGTCTTATGAACCTGATATCGAACCAGTATCCGACCAAAGACCTGCAGGAAGCTGATGCCGCACATCATCTGCATCCCTTCAGTGATCATGAATCGCTGAACCAGGAAAAAAGCCGGGTCATCGTGCGCGGTGAAGGCGTGTTTCTGTGGGACTCTGATGGCAACCGCATCATGGATGGCATGGCAGGGCTTTGGTGCGTGAATGTCGGCTATGGCCGCAGTGAAATCGCCGATGCGGTACATGAGCAAATGCTGCAATTGTCCTATTATAATACATTTTTCAAAACGACGCATCCGCCAGCAATTGCCTTGGCAAAAAAGCTCGCCGAGCTTGCGCCTGACGGTTTCAATCGGGTGTTTTTTACGAACTCCGGCTCGGAAGCCAATGACACTGTCCTGCGTATGGTGCGTCATTACTGGACCATCAAAGGTGAGCCCGAAAAGCGCATCATTATTGGACGCAAGAATGGCTATCATGGCTCCACGCTGGCCGGCGCCAGCCTTGGCGGTATGAGTGGGATGCATGCACAGGGCGGGCTGGTTGATGGCATTCGGCATATCCGCCAACCCTATTGGTTTGATGAAGGCGGCGAGCATACCCCGGACGAATTCGGCCTTATCTGCGCACAGGCGCTGGAAACAGAAATCGAGTTGGTTGGCGCGGACAAAATTGCTGCCTTTATTGCCGAACCGCTGCAGGGGGCCGGCGGTGTCATCATTCCACCGGACACTTATTGGCCAGAGATCAACCGAATTTGCAAAGCTCACAATATTCTGCTGGTTGCAGATGAGGTTATCTGCGGCTTCGGCCGAACCGGAAACTGGTGGGGCAGCGAAACATTTGGCATAGAACCAGACCTGATGCCAATCGCAAAAGGCCTGTCTTCCGGCTATCTGCCCATTGGTGGTGTGCTGGTCAATGACAGTGTCGGCAATGTCATAACAACAGGTGGCGGCGAGTTTTACCATGGGTTCACCTATTCCGGGCATCCGGCAGCCTGTGCCGCTGCGCTGAAGAACCTTGAAATTCTGCAGTCAGAAAAAATTGTGGAACGGGTCCGCGACGATATAGGCCCATACATGCAGGCCAAATGGGCCGCGCTTGGCGCGCATCCCCTTGTCGGTGAAGTCCGCATGGTCGGGCTGGTTGGTGCGCTGGAGCTTGTGCCTGCGAAACCCTCACGCAAGCGTTTTGACAATGAAGGTACCGTCGGCACGATCTGCCGCGATCATTCTTTCAAAAACGGCCTCATCATGCGCGCGGTACGGGATTCCATGATTATTTCACCGCCATTGACCATCACGCGGGACGAAGCTGATTTGCTGATAGCGATTGTTGAAAAGACACTGGATGATACAGCGCATTCGCTTCGGCAATCCGGGCTTCTGTCTGCATGAAACACGCTGGCGGTTCTCCCTACCCGCTGGACAGCTATTACACGGCAACTGCTCCCTTGCCTGAAGAAAGGCCTGCTTTAACAGGCGCTCTTGATGTTGATGTGGCCATTATTGGTGGTGGCTATACCGGCCTCAGCGCAGCGCTTCATTTGGCCAAGGCTGGCAAGACTGTGGTGGTTCTGGAAGCCAATCGGGTTGGCTGGGGTGCGTCGGGGCGCAATGGCGGCCAAATCCATTCAGGTCAGCGTCAGGAACCGGAATGGTTTGAAGCGCGCTACAATCGCGCCATGTCCCAACGCTTCTTCAAGATGGGGGAAGATGCCAAGCAATTGGTGCACAGCCTGATCCAGCATTACAAGATCGACTGCGACTTGAAGCCCGGTGTGATCCAGGCCGTGCACAAACAGCGTTACGTCACGGACTTTCAGGATCAAGTCGCACTTCTGAACGACCACTACGACCATCCGGTCAGCTGGCTTGATCAGGAAGAGACGGCAAACAGATTGGGAACAAACGCCTATTTTGGAGCCATCTTTGATCCAACAGCTGGCCATCTCCACCCACTGAAATTTGCATTGGGTCTGGCAGAAGCAGCCTTGTCGGAAGGGGCTGCAATCTATGAAAACACGCCTGTACAAGAGATCTCGGACTGGAACAATCCAACTCTGACAACCCCTGGCGGCACAGTGCGTGCGGACAAGGTCTTGGTTTGCGGCAACGGATATGTCGGTGGGCTCATTCCGAAGGTTGATGCACGCGTCATGCCAATCAACAATTTCATTGCTGCAACACGCCCTTTGACTGAAGCTGAAAACCCGTTGCCGGGCGATGAGTGCGCATCAGACAGCCGGTTTGTGGTGAATTACTGGCGTATGAGCGCTGATAAGAGATTGTTGTTTGGCGGCGGCGAAAACTATTCGTCCAAATTTCCGAAAAATATTGAAGCTTTTGTGCGCAAGCCCCTTTTGGAGATTTACCCCCAGTTCAAAGATGTCGAGATCGAGTATGCTTGGGGCGGCACTCTGGCCGTCACGGTCCATCGTGTTCCATTCATACAGAAATTGAATGACCATGTCTTTGCGGCGGCAGGCTTTTCCGGCCAGGGTGTGACGCTGGCGCCGATGGCCGGTCAGATACTGGCAGAAGCGGCTCTGGGACAGCCCGAACGATTGAAGCTTTATGCCGACCTGCCACTTCCGCCATTTCCAGGCGGAAGCTTGTTGCGCTCGACCACTTTGGCACTCGCCATGGGATGGTATGCACTGCGTGACCGAATCTAGGGTTCTTGCGCGTCAGGAATGAGAGCGGGAGAACACGTTTTCCGGCAGACCCGCCACATCCACGCTCAATGAAAACACACTGCCTGCCTGCCGTTCGCCGGGCTGGGCAGCGCTGGTGACAAACAAGGTCTTCAAGTCCGGACCACCAAAGGTACAGCTGGTAAGATTGCTGACCGGCATATCCACGACCCTATCAATGGTGCCATCGGGTGCTACTCTGACGATGCAGGACCCACCATAGCGCGCATTCCAGAGATACCCGTCGCTGTCGATGGCTGACCCATCGGGTTTGCCGCGTTCAAACCCGGAAAAGAAGTCTCGTTTGTTGGAGATTTCGCCGGTTGCGGCATCATAATCCCAGGCAAAGATGGTATTTTGCAGCGTGTCACCAAAATAGAAGATGGTCCCGTCAGGAGACCAGCACAGCGTATTTGATATGCCAAGATCACGTTCCTCGACCGATACAGTGCCATCGTTCAGCACACGATAAAGGGTTCCAAGGTGAGGATTGTCGACAGGTTTCCCCTGACCGTTCTCATCGACATTATTCTGCATGGAGCCAACCCAGAAGTCCCCAAACGGGCTGGGTCGGCCATCGTTCAAACGGCTGGCTGGCAGATTTGTCTCAGGCACGGCAAAGTCTGTTCGCTCGTCTGTTTCCGCGTTCCAGAGAATAAGTTTTGAACCCAGTGCCAACAAAAGAACGCCCGGCGTGTCTGTCAGAGATGTGGCACAGACCGGTTCGTCAAACATCCAGAACCGGACACTCTCTGTCGCCGGATGGTAACGCTGCAACAGGTATCGATTGATATCCGTCCAGTAAAGCGCCTGATCCTTTGCGGACCAAAGCGGCCCTTCCCCACACCAATTGCCTGCAGGCACTGCTATTTGAATATCACTCATGGATCCGCCTCAAAAAATGTCCCGTCAGGTGACATAGCCACCTGACGGGTTCTACTCAATCTGTGTCTGCACTCAAATGGCAGATTATTTGAATGTTGTGTAGCCGATAGTGAGTGTTTTCGGCGATCCACCCGAGATTCGGTTGACGCGGAACTGGCTGATACGGCCTTTATTGGTTTTCACACAGACGTAAGAGCCGACAGGAATATCCCTGAGTGACACACGTGCTGTGGTGTAGCGGGCACTGGAGCAGCCCTGATAACCGCGGTTCGAGCGATCTCCGACACCAATCTGCGCGCCATTTCTTGGTGCAAGATATAGCAGATCACGCGTTTCTGCCTGGAACCAGATGTCCGCACCGGCACTGCCTACCCGTCCCCGATCCAGATCGGCCAGATAGGTTTGCGGAATATTGACTTCACCGGTTGAAAAGGTTTGTGGGCGTGGCGCTGCGGCTGATGCGCATCTGAAGCCGCCGGGCCTTGCCTCACAGGTGAAGCGCTCTGGCGCGTAGCGCTGAATGTTGCCGGAACCCCCATATTTGCACTGCAGTGCTGTGCGCCCGCCAATCTCAACCACTTCTGTGCTGCGCAATGATGTAACGATTGGCGTGTTCCACCAACCGTCAGGCAAAGCGGTCGTGACTTCGCGCCGCGCTTTATCAACAGGGCAACTGATTGTCCGCGTTGCAGCCTCAGCTTCTGTAGCGGACTGAAGAACAGCACCTCCGGCAAAGCCTGCGACCAGAACAGATGCGGCGCTGATGCTGCGCAGCCCTGTGGAAATATACTTCAAACATGCTATTCTCATAACGTCTTCTCCCCTAAGTGAGTGTTGCCACCATACCCAGCGCTGGCTGAAGATAGTGGAATTCAGTGAAGTCACCTTAACGGCGGATCAAGTTAAATTCCCTGAACAATATGTTCAGATTGTATTCATATTCTTAATATGCGACGGCTTCCATTTTCTGAGCGTCAACAAAGTCTGGAGAATTTTATGGGCCTTCTTGTGAATGGCGAGTGGCATGATCAATGGCATGATACCAAATCGACAGGTGGCAAATTTGTTCGAACAGATTCCAAATTCCGCAATTGGGTCACTGCAGATGGTTCAGCCGGACCTTCTGGCGGCGATGGCTTCAAGGCAGAACCGGGCCGCTATCACCTCTATGTTTCCTATTCCTGCCCCTGGGCGCACAGAACTCTGATTTATCGCGCCCTGAAGGGATTGGAAGAGATCGTCGATGCTTCGATGGTCCATTGGATGAATGGTGAGAATGGATGGACATTTGACCCGGATGAAGAGGGAATTGTCGGCGACAAGCTTTATGACAGCGATCTGCTCTACAAGCTCTATTTGAAAGCAGACGCCAGTTTTTCGGGCCGCGTCACGATCCCCGTCTTGTGGGACGCTCAGCGCGAGACAATCGTCTCAAATGAATCATCTGAAATCATCCGAATGCTGAATTCCGCATTTGATGGTTTGGGAGCAAAATCAGGGGATTTCTATCCCCGTGAAAAGCGCGATGACATCGACCGGTTGAACGACATCATCTACAACACGGTCAATAATGGCGTCTACAAGGCTGGTTTTACAGTGACTCAGGACGCCTATGAAGAGGCCGTTTTTCCCCTGTTTGAAACATTTGACATGCTGGAAGAGCGACTTGCCAATTCGCGCTTTCTGGTCGGAAATCAACCGACAGAAGTGGATTGGCGGCTGTTCCCGACACTCTCCAGATTTGACCCGATTTATGTCGGCCACTTCAAATGCAATCTGGCGCGCCTGATCGACTATCCCAATTTGTGGGCCTATACGCGCGATCTTCATCAATGGCCGGGCATTGCCGGCACCATCAATCTGGACCACGCAAAACAGCATTATTACATCAGCCAGAAGCGCGTGAATCCAAATGGTATCGTCCCGGTTGGGCCCCTGTTGGATTGGTCAGAGCCTCATGGACGTGACAATGTAGGCTCCTGACTATCAGGACGGCCCGGCAAGACACTCACGGAAACTGACGGCCATATTTCTGATGAGTTGGGCGTACAGATCCGAACCCTTTTCCAATTGAGATCCCAACGGATCGAGAACCCCTGACCGGGCGCTGGTGCCTTCACGTACGACATCAATGATTCGGCTCTGGAACTGCGGTTCGGAAAAGACACAGGCCGCGTCCAGTTGGTTCAGCTTTCGTTTGATCTGGGACAGTCGCGCGGCACCCGGCATGGTTTCCGGATTGATGGTCAGTGAGCCAGCGGCCTGTAGACCGAAGCGGTTTTCAAAATAGTGGTAGCCATCATGAAACACCACAAATGGGCGATCACGAACCGGCTCCAGAAGCACATTCACCTCTGCGTTGAGCTGCTCCAATTGGCGTTGCATTGCTTCGGCATTGGCTGCGTATTGTTGCGCATGGTCCGGATCGAAATCTGACAGAACGGCAGCGATATGCGTGACGAGTATTCCGGCATTCACCGGATCAAGCCAGATATGGGGATCAAACGCCTCATGATCAGCATCATGGGCGTCTTCATGCTCCTCGTGATCATCATGCTCTTCGTGGGCATCAAAGGTGCCACCTTCGCGAAAGGGCAATCGTGTAAGGCCAGGCACATCCTCCAATGCAACGATGCGAGCCTTCTCGCCAAGGGTTTCCAAGGGCTTTTCGAGGAACACTTCCAGGCCCTCTCCCACCCAAAATACAATATCAGCCTCCTGAAGACTGCGCGCCTGAGATGGCTTCAGACTGTAAGTATGTGGTGAGGACGCGCCATCCAGCAGCAAGTCCGCCTCACCGACACCAGACAAGACACCCGATACAAGGGAATGGACCGGCTTGATGGATGTCATTATTTGCATGTTGTGGTCTTGAGCATGGCTGGCTGATGGGGCAGAGCCAAAACCAAAAAAAATGCCTGGCAACAGAACCAGTGTCAGAAAACGTGCAGAATGCATGGGAAATCTCGATTTAATGTTATAAAGTTACATACGGTCTATCCGGAATATTTTGGTGTGACAAGAGCGTTTTTGGAATTTTGTAAAATAGGGTCAAACATGGTAGTTCGAGCCAAAGATCGGTTTTGAAAATAGCTGTAAATATTGATGCGCGCCTTGATCGGTCGGGAAAAACCAAGTCAGGAAACATAATCCCATGAAGCTAAAAGTCTATTTGTCCGGTGAAATCCACTCTGATTGGCGTCAGGAAATCATGACAGGCGCGGCCGATTTGAATGTAATTTTTTCTGCTCCGGTTACGGACCATGAGGCATCGGATGATTGTGGCGTCACGATCATGGGACCGGAGGACGAGAAATTCTGGCATGACCACAAGGGTGCAAAACTGAATGCCATACGCACGCGCAAGGGTATTGAAGATGCAGATATTGTTGTTGTGCGCTTCGGCGACAAATACAAGCAATGGAACGCAGCGTTCGACGCTGGCTATGCGGCGGCGCTTGGCAAATCCCTGATCGTGCTTCACGGACCAGATCATCAGCACGCGCTAAAGGAAGTTGATGCTGCTGCCCTCGCCGTCGCTGAACGACCAGAACAGGTTGTCGAAATCCTGCGCTACGTACTGAGCTAGAAGACTATCCCTGTCAGGCCAGATAGGCCTGCAGGGTTGCTTTGGTGCCTTTGGACCACAATGAATTCAGCGCCTGTGAAAACGCTGCTGCAAATATTGCGTTTTCACCCAATGGTCCGAAAATATCTGCCATTTCCAGAAACGCCGCCGGGTTATCTTTTGCCCGCAGGGCATGTTCGGTCAGACGTGCTACCTTTTCATCGACAATATCGATTGCATTGCCAGCATCATCTGTGCCTGCGCAATAGCGGCACCACAGCGCAACTTCCAGCGCCAGTCCGTCGACATTTTTCCCAGCGGCCAGCCGTTCCATGATGGTTGGTAGAATGAATTTGGGCTGCCGGTTGGAACCGTCAAGACACAGCCGTGGAATCGTATCGCCAACTGCCGTGTTCGAAAAACGTTCACGGACTTTCGCCAGATACACCATGAAATCGACACCCGGCACAGAAGGCACGGTTGGAATGATTTCCGAGGTTTCCAGCTTGGCCAGAAAGCCGTCGACCAGAGGATCTGCCATTGCGTCATGAACGAAGTGATGTCCCATCAAGGCGGAGGGATAAGCAATCGCAGCGTGACCGCCATTTAGAATGCGCAGTTTCATCAACTCATAGGGTGCAACTTCTGACACAAACTGCACACCAACCTTTTCCAGTGCAGGCCGGCCGTTTGGAAACTTGTCCTCCATGACCCATTGGCGGAATGGCTCGCAGGCAACGGGCGCGGCATCAATAATGCCAAACTGCTCTTTCACCATCAGGCGCTCGCGATCCGAAGTCGCAGGCGTGATGCAGTCGACCATGCTGTTTGGAAAGGAGACATTGCCCTCAATCCACCCATGCAGTTGTGGCGACAAGTCCATTGCGAGTCCCAGAACAGCCTGGCGCGCAATAACGCCATTTTCCGGCAAATTATCGCAGGACATCACGGTGAAGGGCGCAACACCATTGTCCCGCCGCTTCTGAATGGCTGCAATGAGTACGCCAAACACGGTTTCCGGCGCCTCAGGATGCTGCACATCATGAACAATTTCAGGGTGGTTGTGATCGAAACCGCCCGTGCGCTCATCGAGAAAATATCCGCCTTCGGTGATGGTCAGGGAGATAATGCGAATCTCGGGAGAAGACAGTCTTTCAATCACTGCCTGGCGGTCGATATCGACAAAGTCGATCATCGAACCACAGACTTTGGCGGTAAAGCCATTCGGATCCAACTCAACGACAGTTGTCAGCCAGTCCTGTTGCTGAAGTCTCTCACGCATGGCCACATCATAGGGTTTGATGCCAGCGCCAACCAGTGCCCAGTCATGATCTTCACCCAATGAAAACAGTTCATGAAGATAAACCGCCTGATGCGCCCGATGAAAATTTCCCACACCGATATGAAGAATGCCCGCTTTGAGTGCGCTGCGATCATACGTTGGCACGGCCACATTCTCTGGCAAGCTTTGCAGAGCAGATTCGTTCAATTTTATAGGTGTCATCAACTCATCCAGTTTTCACGAGCGGTGTTGTGGGTCTGTGCACCCCAAGAGGCAAAGTGAGGCAGGGCCACAACACGTTAACTTCTGTCGAAACCAGCACAATTCTCATGCGATAGAACCAGTCTCTGCCACACTTTGGCTAGTCAGTTCAACGAACCGCCAAACCATCCTTGTCGAAGCTGTGAAGGCGATCCATATCCGGCGTCAGGTAAACATCGTCACCATGATGCAGATCGACATCGCCTGCAGCACGCACGGTCAACATTTCCATACCCTCGACATGCACACGCAGGAACGTGTCGGAGCCAAGGTGTTCCGACACCCCGACCTTGCCTTTCCAGGTGCCCTGCTCTTTCGAAATATGTGTGTGCTCAGGCCGGAACCCGATTGTGTGCGCACCCAGTTTTTCAGCTTCAGATCCAGAGATGATATTCATTTTAGGTGAGCCGATGAAGCCTGCCACAAAGACATTTGCGGGGCTGTGATAGAGCTCCATGGGAGACCCGACCTGCTCGATGTTACCGGCTTGAAGCACCACAATCTTGTCCGCCATTGTCATGGCCTCAACCTGATCGTGGGTCACATAGATCATGGTGGTCTTCAGGCTTTGATGCAGCTCTGTAATTTCCAGACGCATGTTGACGCGCAGTGCAGCATCCAGATTTGACAGTGGCTCATCGAACAGGAATGCTTCCGGCTCTCGCACAATTGCACGGCCAATGGCCACACGCTGACGCTGCCCACCAGACAATTGGCCAGGCCGACGATCGATATAGTCGGAAAGGTTCAGGACTTTTGCCGCACCATCAACCTTGGCTGCGATTTCTGCAGGATCAAGACCGGCCATTTTCAGCGGGAACGCGATATTCTTGCGCACGGACATGTGCGGATAAAGCGCGTAAGACTGGAACACCATCGCCAGTTTGCGTTTCGCAGGCGGCAAAGCAGTGGCGTCATTCCCATCAATCTCAATCAGACCGCTGGTGACGTCTTCCAGACCGGCAATCAGCCGAAGCAAGGTTGACTTGCCACATCCTGACGGACCAACGAAAACAACAAATTCACCATCTTTGATGCTGAGGTCCAGTGGCGGAATAACAACGGTATCGCCAAAGTGTTTCGTGACTTGTTTAAGTGTAATATTTCCCATGATCGAATTCCTCTCCGAACCCTATTTCACTGCGCCGAATGTCAGACCACGTACCAGTTGCTTCTGGCTGAACCAGCCCAGAACAACAATTGGTGCGATTGCCATGGTCGATGCGGCAGACAATTTGGCGTAGAACAAACCCTCAGGGCTTGAGTAACTTGCGATGAAAGCTGTCAATGGTGCAGCTTTGGCGGCTGTCAGATTGAGTGTCCAGAACGCTTCGTTCCACGCCAGAATGACGTTGAGCAACAGCGTGGATGCAATGCCTGGTACGGCCATAGGTGTCAGAACGTAGATCACTTCCGACCACAAGGTGGCACCATCCATACGGGCAGCTTCCAGAATTTCACCCGGAATTTCCTTGAAGTATGTGTAGAGCATCCAGACGATGATCGGCAGATTGATCAGGGTCAGAACGATGACCAGAGCAAACCGCGTATCCAGCAGGCCCGTATCCCGGAAGATCAGATAGATCGGGATCAGCACACCGACAGGTGGCAGCATCTTTGTAGAGAGCATCCACATCAAGATATCCTTGGTGCGTTTGCCAGGCACAAAGGCCATCGACCAGGCAGCCGGGATCGCAATAAGAAGCCCGAGAATGGTCGATCCCAAAGAGATGATGACCGAGTTCATGAAGTGCAGCGGATAGTTCGACCTTGACTGGACCTCTGTATAATTTTCCGTGGTCCACTCAAAGAACAGGAATGAGGGGGGCGATGCAATCGCCTTCCGCTTCGGTCTTGAAACTCGTCAGAAACGTCCACAGGATCGGGAAGAAAATCGCAATACCGATTGTCCATGCGACCAGCGTGAAGACCAGTTTACGTTGGTTGGTAACAGCACGTGCCATAGTCTCAAGCCTCCAGATTTTTCCCGATCATCCGCATCAGGAAGATCGCAACAATGTTTGCCAGGATGACTGCAATGATACCGCCTGCGGAACCACCACCGACATCGAATTGCAGAAGAGACTGGGCGTAAACCAGATAGGTGATGTTGGTTGAGGCCGTACCCGGTCCACCATTGGTCGTCACCAGAATTTCGGCGAAGACTGACAGCAGGAATATCGTTTGGATAAGAATGACCACCGTGATCGCCCGCGACAGATGCGGCAGGACGATATAGTAGAAGCGGCTCCATTTGCTGGCACCGTCCATTTCGGAGGCTTCAAGCTGTTCCTGGTCCAGTGACTGCATGGCGGTCAGCAAGATGAGTGTTGCAAATGGCAGCCATTGCCACGACACGATCAGGATGATCGACGCCAAAGGCGCGTGACTGAGAAACTCGAACGGTTGCAACCCCAGCGCCTTGGCGGCATGGGCGAACAGGCCGTTGACCGGATCCATGAACATATTCTTCCACACCAGAGCCGAAACTGTTGGCATGACGAAGAAGGGTGCAATCACGAGGATTCGAACAATCCCCTGCCCCCACATTGGCTGATCCAGAAGGATTGCAAGCGCAATGCCGAGAATAACGGTGATGAGCAGCACGCCAACGACAAGAATGATTGTGTTTGTAAAGGCGGCAACAAAAGCCGGATCTGTCAGAAAGTAGGTGTAGTTGTCCCATCCGGTGAAGGTCTCTTCGCCGGGCGAGAGCAGACTGTAACGCAGGAATGAGAAGTAGATCGTCATTGCGAGCGGTACGATCATCCAGGCCAGCAGCAATACAACGGCTGGTGAAATCATGAAACGCGCAGCAGTCTTGGAATGTGCGGTAGCCATGCCAATTCCCCCCTTATGTCAGATTCAATAGTATCACTTATCGCAGATCAGACCGGCGGCATCGAGGATGTCGGAGGCTGTTGGGTAAAACGAGCCCAGAAGTAAAGTGGGCGGGACCGAACGTAAAGACCGGTCCCGCGGGAGAGAGTATGATTACTTGATGTAACCGGACCTCTTCATTTCACGCTCAGTGAGATTCTGAGCGTTCTGCAGAGCTTCTTCGACTGATATTGATCCAGCCAGAGCAGCGGAGAATTGCTGTCCGGTAGATGTCGCGATGCCCTGGAATTCAGGAATAGCAACGAACTGGACGCCAACATATGGAACCGGATCGATTGTCGGGTTCTGCGGATCGGCAGAGTTGATGCTTTCGAGTGTCATTTTTGCAAATGGCACCTTTGCATATTCCGGGTTCTCATACAGTGAAGTACGCGTGCCAGGAGGAACATTTGCCCAGCCTTCATTGGCAGCTACAAGTTCCAGATACTCTTTGGATGTGGCCCAGGCGACGAATTTCTTCGCAGCGTCAGCTTTTTCCGTACCTGCAGGAATGGCCAATGACCAAGCCCAAAGCCAGTTACCGCGTTTGCCAAGACCTGTATCTGGTGCAAGAGCGAAACCGACCTGATCAGCAACCTGGCTGTCATTCGGGTTTGTCACGAAGGATGCAGCAACGGTTGCATCAATCCACATGCCACATTTTCCAGTCTGGAAGAGGGACAGGTTTTCATTGAAGCCGTTGTTGGATGCACCTGGAGGGCCCGCATCGTTCAGAAGGTTCACATAGAAGTTCAGAGTTTCTGTCCATGCTTCGCCAGTGAACTGTGGGTTCCAATCCATATCGAACCATTTGGCACCGAAGGAATTGGCCATGGCTGTCAGGAAAGCCATGTTCTCGCCCCAACCGGCTTTACCGCGGAAACAAGCACCGTAGATTTCGTTGTCCTTGTCAGTCATTGCGCGCGCAGCTTCGCCAATGAATTCCCAAGTTGGTGCTTCCGGCATCGTCAGACCGGCTTTTTCCATCAGGTCCTTGCGATACATGACCATGGAGCTCTCACCATAGAATGGCGCTGCATAAAGCTCGCCATCAACAGTCAGGCCGCCACGGATCGCTGGCAGAATATCATCAACGTCGTAGGACGCAGGCAGATCGTTCAGAGAAACCAGCCAACCTTTGCTGCCCCAGATGGGAACTTCATAAGTGCCGATGGTCATGACATCGTATTGTCCACCTTTGGTGGCGACGTCAGTGGTGACACGCTGGCGCAGAATGTTTTCTTCCAGTGTCACCCACTCAAGTTCAATGTCAGGATTTTGAGCGGTGAATTCACCGGCCAATTTTTGCATCCGGATCATGTCACCGTTGTTCACGGTTGCGATTGTGATCGTCTCGGCCAGAGCCGGGGACGCCAACAACGCAAGCGCGGAAACGCCCAACAAGGCGCGTGTAAAAAGTTTCATAAGGTCCTCCCAGAACCGCTTGAGCATTTGCTTAGATAGCGGGCAAATATTCAATGATAAGCGGAGCGATGTCAATAGGGTACAAAATATTCCGCACAATCGCACGCCTTAAGGTAGCATTAATGGTGGAAATAATGTCCAATGTCCACAAGATTGAGGCTATTTGTTGAGGAGCATCTCTGCGGTAGCTTCATTGGTAATCAATGAATTGATCAATCGTCCGCGCAAGGCAGCCCAGATTGAATCAACCTTGGCTTCACCAACTGCAATGCCAATCACAGGGTGGTCCAGATCAGGTAAAAGTGGCGCACTCGCCACCCGGTCATTGATAAGGCCGTCTATGAGTTTGCCATCCTTGCCATAGACCCAACTTGTGATTTCACCAATGACACCGACGCGGTGAAGCGACTTGGCCTCTTCCCTGGTGACAAATCCATCCAGGACAAGCTGTGCATTCTCATTCATCTGCCCAACACCCACAAAGGTCACGTCCGCCTGACGGGCAAGTTCGAGGATGTTGTGAACCGGTTCCTGACCGTGCAACAGAACTTTTTCCTCATGCGAATTCACAAACACTGGCAGCGGCATCGGGAAATGCCGTGCGTTGACCCGGTCTGCCATTCGGATGATCACATTATAGGCTGTTGCAGATCCATCAGACATCATGTTTCCCAACAGCGATACAATGCGGTGCTGGGGACAATCCATCGTGGGCAATTGTTCGACACAAGCCCGCAATGCGCGCCCTGTCCCGATGGCAATTATCTTGGGATGATTCGATTTCAGGTGCCGTTCCATTTCAGCAGCACCGGCCTGCGCGATGCCAACCATGGAAGACGGGGCATCAGGATCGGACGGCACGACTGCACATACCAACAGATTGAACCGTTCAGTCAGCGCGCGTTCCAGTTCCATGCATTTGGCAATGGGATGATCAACACGCACTTTGATCAGCCGCTCACTGACTGCGAGGGAGACCAGCCGTTGTGCTGATTGTCTTGAAACGCCCAGCTTGCGCGCAATCTCATCCTGCGTGTTTCCGGCAACATAATATAACCATCCTGCCCGCGCTGCCTCATCGAGACGGCTGGCTTCATTGTCGGATTTAACGGCCACTGATATCCCCGATACTTTGTTTTTGTTGTTTGAGAGCAGGCGCCATTTCAAAGAATTTTGACCATTTGTCAAAAACCCGGACCTCAGGGATACTATCATCACCTGCCTGTGCAAGCCCCTGCATATGGCTTGCGCCGGTAAAACGCCATACCAGCATTCCAGCAGCCAGTCCTGCTTCCACGCCTGGCAAACTGTCTTCGATAACCAGGCATTTGCTAGGGTCTGCCTTCATTTTTTCAGCAGTATGAAAAAACAGATCAGGAGCTGGTTTGCCGTTCTTCACTTCCGAAGCGGTGAACACATCCCTGCCGAAGAAATGCGCCAAACCTGTCAATTCGAGAGATTTTCGCACTCTTGCAGGCGTACTGCTGGTGGCTACGCAAGTAGGAATGGAGAGGTTTTCCAGAACGTCAAAAACCCCAATTGTGGCCTTCAGTTCAGAACTGAATGCTCCGAATAATCTGAGTTTAAATGATGCTTCAAAATCTGTCGGCAAATCCACGTCAAATGTGTTTCGAATCGCTTCGGCCACCTTGGGAAAACTGCGACCCAGAAAGTTGTTCTGGAAATATTTGAAATCGACCGATATGCCAACTTCCTGCAACTGAGAAATCAAGACTTTCGAGCTGATGATCTCACTGTCTATGAGCACACCATCACAGTCGAAAATCACAAGTTCTATTTCAGGGGTCTGCATAATTCACTACGTCTTGAAACAATTGAAAACGATCAGGGTCTGAACTCAATCAGAGGGATTGAATTTGCGTTGGTAACCAAGCCCGACTGCGGCTGCCGGATGGGCGTTTTCCGGGGCAGGATGACGGCGCAAGGACTTGGAACCTGATGGCTTCCTGCAGCTTTGTTCCCGACCCACAGCACATTCATGAATTCAACCTCCCAATTGAATGCTGACCCTAACGGCTTCGCTGCACAATCACACCAAAAAAATCACTGTCGATTCTGTCTGGATGTTGAATAGACTTGACCTTCCAGTTGCTGGAAGCCTTAAACCAACCTCTAACTTATCAAATGTCAGGCGGATATCGGGCCTTTGCCCGGTCAGTGCCTCATATCTGCAGCATCTTCAGGAACCCAAATGGACCATCAACACAGCGCCAATTGCGAGCATGTATCACATGACATCGATACGGGGCACGACAGCGTCATCGATCCCGTTTGCGGCATGACGGTCAAGGTGAATGCGGGCAAGCCCAGCTTTACTTATGGCGATACCGAGTATCTGTTTTGTGGACAATCCTGCAAGAAACGGTTTGAGGCCGATCCGGTGTTCTATCTTTCGGGCAATCACAAAAAGAAACAGAAAGCCGCTCCAAAGAACGCGCTTTATACCTGCCCCATGGATCCGGAAATCATTCAGGAAGGCCCAGGCACCTGCCCGGTTTGTGGCATGGCGCTGGAGCCCATGGATGGGGTATCCGAGGGTCCAAATTATGAATTGGAAGACTTCACCCGTCGTTTGTGGGTGAGTATTGGCGCGGCCATTCCTCTCCTGATCCTGACAATGGGCCCGATGATCGGCTTACCGATCCGCGAGTGGATTGGCGAAAAGACGGCCCTTTGGCTGGAACTGGCTCTGGCCACGCCGGTGGTTCTTTGGGTAGCAAAACCATTTTTCCAGCGTGGTTGGACTTCGGTACGCACCTGGAATTTGAACATGTGGACTCTGATCATGCTGGGGGTCGGAGCGGCCTATCTTTACAGCCTGATCGCAGTTCTTGCGCCCGGTCTGTTTCCGGCAGAAGTCATGATCGGTGGACATCCGCCGGTCTATTTTGAAGCTGCCGTTGTCATCATCGCGCTGATTTTTGTTGGCCAGGTGCTGGAGTTGCGGGCGCGCGAACGCACAGGCGATGCCATCAAGGCGCTGCTGGATCTTGCCCCCAAAACGGCCCGACGCATCAACCCGGACGGCTCGGAGTATGACGCGCCACTGGAAAACATCCTGCCGGGAGATCATCTGCGTGTCACGCCCGGGGCGAGCATTCCTGTTGATGGGATTGTGCTGGAAGGCACCTCGGCAGTTGATGAAAGCATGATTTCCGGCGAACCACTGCCGGTTCAGAAAGTGGCGACTGACGTCGTCACCGGCGGCACGCTGAACAAGACCGGCAGTCTGATCATGGAAGCCAGCCATGTGGGGCAGGACACCATGCTGGCCAAGATTGTCCAGATGGTCGCTTCTGCGCAGCGCTCCCGGGCACCGATCCAGGGGCTGGCAGACAAGGTGTCTTCCTATTTTGTGCCTGCAGTTGTTGCCGCGGCGATTATTGCTTTTTTTGCATGGATCTTATGGGGACCAGAGCCGAGCTTCGTGTTCGCGATCATTTCTGCAGTCTCTGTTCTGATCATTGCCTGCCCATGCGCTTTGGGACTGGCAACGCCCATGTCGATCATGACCGCAACCGGACGCGGTGCCGAAGCAGGCATTTTGATCAAAGAGGCCTCCGCGCTGGAGCGGTTGGCCAAGGTTGACACACTGATCGTTGACAAGACAGGGACGCTGACCAATGGAACACCTGAATTAACCGACGTGATACCACTGGCGGACCGGGATGAAGCGTCCTTGCTGGTCTTTGCAGCTTCCCTGGAAAAAGGCTCTGAACATCCACTGGCTGATGCAATAGTCGCCGGTGCAAACAACAGAAAACTTGCACTGACACCGGCACAGGATTTCCAGTCTGTCACAGGCAAAGGTGTTTCCGGCACGATTGACGGGTTCAAAGTCACACTGGGCAACCGCGCGATGCTTCAGGAAACCGGCGCAGATGCAACACACGCAGAAGACCAGGCTGATGCGCTTCGCAAATCCGGCAAGACTGTCATGTATCTGCTTGTTGACGGTTCACTAGCTGGCTTGATCGCTGTTGCGGATACCATCAAGACAAGCACACCGGATGCCATCAAGGCTCTTCATGAGGCGGGCTTGACCATCATCATGGCGACTGGCGACAACGAAATCACGGCTGCTTCTGTCGCGGCAGAACTTGGTATCGATGAAGTCAGGGCCGGTGTTCTGCCACAGGACAAGCAGCAATTGGTCAGGGATTTGCAGGCAAAAGGCCATGTCGTTGCGATGGCTGGTGATGGCGTCAATGACGCTCCAGCCCTTGCCGCAGCCGATGTTGGCATTGCCATGGGAACGGGCGCAGATGTCGCCGTGGAAAGTGCGGGCATTACGCTGCTGGGTGGTGATCTGGCCGGCATCGCCAAGGCCAGACGCCTTGCGGTGTCAACCATTGGCAATATCAAGCAGAATCTGTTTTTCGCATTTGCCTATAACAGTCTCGGCGTGCCGCTGGCCGCTGGCGTCTTGTATCCGCTCACCGGCACGCTGCTGTCTCCGATGCTGGCTGCAGCCGCAATGAGTCTTTCTTCTGTTTCAGTCATATCCAATGCTTTGCGGTTACGCCGCCTTAAACTGTAACGTCGCCACAGTGCGACCCCTCATCACAGGAGGCATACCAAAATGAATATCGGACAGGCCTCGAAGGCATCGCAATTGCCGACAAAAACCATTCGTTACTATGAAGAGATCAAGCTGATCTCGCCGATGCGGGCCGAAAATGGCTATCGCACTTACTGCGAAACGGACATTCACCGTCTGCGTTTCCTGCAACGGGCCAGAGGTCTCGGGTTTTCGATTGATGAATGTCGCTTGCTGCTCTCTCTTTACGAGGATGAGAAACGCGCCAGTTCCGATGTCAAACAACTGGCGCTCGACAAGATCGGCGAAATCGATCGCAAATTGTCAGAACTGGAATCGCTGAAAGCAACCCTGACGGCGCTCGCCAGAGATTGCCATGGCGACGACAAGCCAGCCTGTCCGATTATTGACGATCTGGCCGGGAGAACCAACCATTGACCTTGCGCAACATGGCACTGCTGGCTGGAGCAATAGTGATCGCTCTTGGAATTTGGCTGTTCACGTCAACGACTGCGCCGGAGGCCACGGGCGAGCCTATGGTAGAGGTGACTGTGCCGAAATTGAACATTGTGGAAACAGCCGGGCAGTTGTTGTTTGACAGCAATTGTGCAACTTGCCACGGCAAGAATGCGGCTGGACAGGATGGCGTGGCACCGCCCCTCGTCCACCTGATTTATGAGCCCGGACACCATGCCGATATTTCCTTTCAAAGGGCGGCAAAACTTGGCGTGAGAGCGCATCATTGGCCCTTTGGGAACATGCCTCCTGTTGAAGGTATCGACGAAGCGAATGTCAGCAAGATCATCAGCTACGTTCGAGCACTTCAGCGCGCAAACGGAATTAATTGACATGCGTTTGCTGTTGCTTCTGATCTCCAGCTTTTCTCTGGTTCTGGCAGGAGCAATGTTTTCGCATCAGGATGCCTTTGCCCTTGGGGACCACCAGCATGGGCAGGTTCTGATTTTGGATGACGTGGATGATCATGACCATGTCACCCTGCCTCAGAGTTTGCAAAATGCCGACACAGCCCAACTGCATTGTGGCTCGAACATATTGGCACTTGTGAATTGTATGGAATGCCACTTCCGTATCACCGACAATGATTTGCCGTTCCGCCAAAAGTCTTTCGAAAACGGGGTTTGGGCAAAACTCGATCCTCCGCCTCCACGGAGAGTTCCAGAAGCGAGATAGATAAACGGCCCTATCCGGCCATCGTTTTGGAACAATGAGGACTGAAAACATGACACCGAAAATTATCACATCGGCAATTGCTGCCGCCTTGCTTGCATCAGCGGCAGCTTACGCACATAGCGGCGCAACCGGCGTCGTCAAGCAACGCATGGATGCAATGGGCAAACTGGGAGATGTGACAAAATTTCTGACTGAAATGATGCGGGGAGACGTCAGCTACAACGCGGAGCTTGTGCGTCAGAATGCAGCACAAATTCGTCAGCATGCCGGACCGAGCATTACGAAGCTTTTCCCGAAGGACAGCCTGATGAAACCCTCTGAGGCGCGCCCCGTGATCTGGTCTGATTGGGAAGAGTTTGAAATCCTGGCCATGCGGCTGGAGGCTTTGGCGATTGGTCTTGAAGCATCCGCGGAGAATGGACTTATGAGTTCCGGCACTGCGCCCGCATCTGGCATGATGGGTACCGGCGGCAGCACTAACGCAATGATGGGTTCGGGTGGCAATGCTGGGGGAATGATGTCCTCAGGCGGCATGATGGCCGGCCAGAACACCCTGCCCGTTGCTGCTGACCTGGCTTCAATGCCTGCCGATGGCGTCTTTAACATGCTGACGCAGACCTGCGCATCCTGCCACACGAAATTTCGTTCCGAGAAGAACTGACGGATGCGAAAACTAGTCGTATTGCTGTTGGTCGCCCTGGTGTTAACCGGGGCGACAATAGCGGCTTTGACTTTTTGGCCGATCGGCAAAGCACGGGATCTGACCGGACTGACCGGCAATGCGGATCGGGGTGCCTATCTTGCACGCATGTCCGGATGCATTGCCTGCCATACCGATTCTGAAAATGGTGGCGCACCGCTGGCAGGCGGTGTTTCGCTGGCGACGGATTTTGGGACCTTTTATTCTCCAAATCTGACAACAGACACATCCCACGGCATCGGCAGCTGGACGGTTCAATCCTTCGCAAAAGCCGTCCGACAAGGCGTATCTCCGGAAGGGGAGCCATACTACCCAGCCTTTCCCTATCCGTTCTATGCAAAGTTCAGCGATCAGGATGTCGCTGATCTATGGGCTGCCTTTCAAACTGTTCCGCCCGTTGCTTTGCCCTCGACGGATCAAAATGTCGTCTTTCCGTTCAATTTCCGCAACGGTCTGAAATTGTGGCAGGCGGCGTTCCTGAAGCGATCCGGATTCCAGCCGGTTGAAGCACAAAGTGATGCGTGGAACCGGGGGAAGTTCATTGTCGAAGGACCTGCACATTGTGGCGCATGCCACACACCTCGCAATACGTTAGGGGCACGACAGGCTGAACTCAGATTGCACGGCGCGGACAAGTTGCCGGGTGGCGGAAAATCTCCGCCGATCACCACCATTGCACTGGTGGAGAATGGCTGGACCGAAAACACACTCGCTTATGCCTTGCGCACAGGTGTGCTGCCAGATGGGGATACATTCGGCGGATCAATGGGCGAGGTGGTGCGCGATGGAACAGCTTTTCTGGCACAGGATGACCTGAATGCCATTGCCACTTTTCTGATGAACCAGGAGTAGAAACATGTCGATTAACAGACGATCTCTTCTCAAATCCGGCGCAGGTGGTGCTGCCTTTGCCCTGCTGCCTGCAAATTTCAGGGCCGCATTGGCATCTGATGGCTTTCTTGAAATAGTTGCCGGTCCTTCACAGCAAAAACTCTATTCAGGCAATGCACCACAATCCGATCTGTGGAGCTACAACGGCTCCACGCCCGGACCAGAAATCAGAGTCAAACGCGGGGAACGGGTCAAAGTCAGGCTTATCAACAAGCTTGAAGAAGCGACATCTATCCATTGGCATGGAATCCGTATTGCCAACGACATGGATGGGGTTTCCGGCCTGACACAGAAGGCCGTGGAGCCCGGTGCCAGCTTTGAATATGATTTCATCGTGCCGGATGCCGGGACCTATTGGTACCACGCTCATAACAAGAGCTGGAATCAGGTTGCGCGGGGGCTTTACGGCGCCCTCATCGTGGAAGGCGATGCACCTGATTTTGACACTGAGCATGACCGGACTTTGATCCTGGATGACTGGCGGCTGGACCAGACCGGCAAACTGGACACAGCCAGCCTTGGTTCATTGATGGATTGGAGCCATGGCGGTCGTCTTGGCAATTGGCTGACCGTGAACGGCGAGAGTCGGCCAAATTACTCACTGAACGCAAACGAAGCCTACAGGTTTCGACTGATCAACACATCCAACGCCCGCGTGCTCGAATTGGATATTGAACAATTTGGTGCAAAAGTTCTGGGATTTGACGGGCAAATCCTTAAAGCCCCAACAGATTTGCCTTATCAGCCATTGTTGCTTGGCCCAGCACAAAGGGTGGATTTGTTAGTGATTCCCAACGCAGCGGTTTCAATGAGTCTCGACGAAATTTCGGGTGGTGAAGCGTTCTCTCTTGCCAGTTTCGAGGTGATCGGGAAGCCAGATAGCAAGCCTGGCTTGCCAGCGTTGATTTTGAACAATCTGCCGGAACCAGACCGTGATAATGCCCGCACTTTCAAGCTGGACATGACTGGCGGCGCTATGGGTCGAATGGGCGATATCGTCTATAATGGCAAAAAGCTGGACGGCTTGGATTTCAGGGACACCGGGCAAGTCTGGGCCTTTAACGGTATTGCCAATCTGGCCGACACGCCGTTCTTTTCTGTCAGACGGCATGAAACCGTGTTTCTGGATACTGTCAACAACACAGCATTTCTCCATGCCATGCATCTCCACGGACATCATTTTCGCATATTGGAGCGCAGCGGAAGCGATGTTGATGAAGGCCAGCCATGGCGCGATACATTTCTGATTGGCCCGGCCCAAACCACACAAATTGCGTTTGTCGCTGACAATGTCGGCAAATGGCTTTTGCACTGCCATATGCTGGAACATGCTGCAGCTGGAATGAACACATGGTTTGAAGTCACCGATTGACTTCACGGCAAGGTGAACAATTCTGTCTGGATTTCAATGCCAATTGTGAGTATGGAAAAATAACGAGAAAATTGATCTGTCTTCTGCTGTTGCTGTTATTCAACGCTATCCATGGATTGACTGGCGTTCATCGCGCATTCGCAATCACCGTATCTGAATGTCAGCAGGGTTCTGTGTTGGCCAATGACCGGGTTGTATCTGCATGATGAGTGTACATGCGGAAGATTTTATGAACCCGCCCGATTTGGCGCAAAGGTGATTGACATATGAGTTTTAATAAATTTGCAGAGCACAGACCTTCACGGCGTGCCTTTGTGCTGGGAAGTGCCAGTATTCTGGGTCTCTCTCTGGCCGGCTGCACAACAGCGTCCAACGACAGTGCAAGCTCTGCTGACACTGTATCTGACAGCTACAAGTCGATGTATGGTCCGCTGCCCAATGAAAAATTCCCGATTCCCGGCGTCGATCTGGAGAAAGTGCCTTCACAGTTCAGACGCCGCAGCGTGACTTATCGCACCAATGAAAAGCCGGGAACGATCATCGTCGACACCTCTGCACACTACCTCTATCTGGTCGAGCCAGGTGGCAAGGCCATGCGCTATGGTGTTGGTCTTGGCCGTGCAGGGTTTGAATGGTCCGGCCGAGCCAGAGTTGCCTGGAAGCGGCCATGGCCAACCTGGACGCCGCCCGATGAGATGATTGCCAGGCGTCCGGATTTGCGCAAATACAGCGCCGATAATGGCGGAATGCAGCCCGGGCTTGCCAATCCGCTCGGCGCGCGTGCGCTTTACATTTTTGAAGGCAACAAGGACACCTTGTACCGCATCCATGGAACACCGGAATACTGGACAATCGGCAAATCGGTTTCCAGTGGTTGCGTGCGCATGATCAATCAGGATGTGATTGATCTGTACAAACGCGTGCGCTCCAATGCAGAGATCGTTGTGGTGTAACCATGCCGGTGCCTAAAACCGGATTAATGGTTTTCTGGTCTACATTGCTGGTTTTGGGAGGTGGCGCATTTATGTTTGCCTCCCAAAACCTTTTTTTTGGAACTGAAACACCGACTGGGCTTCTCAACCCCGCAGATTCGAACAAGGTTCAAATTGGCAGCAAGGTCTATTCTTCCAATTGCGCATCCTGCCATGGCGAAAATCTGGAAGGCCAACCGAATTGGCGCAGTCCGGGGGAAGACGGGCTCCTGCCCGCGCCGCCCCATGATGAAACAGGACACACCTGGCATCATACCGACGATGTCCTGTTTGGAATCACCAAATATGGCCTCGCCGAATTTTCAGGACTTGAAGGCTACGCAAGCGCCATGCCGATCTACAAGGATGTCCTGAGCGATGAGGACATAAAAGCGGTATTATCCTTCATCAAATCTCGCTGGCCGGCCGAAATTCAGGCCCGGCATACCGAGATGAATGAGAAAGCCACGCAAAACAAATCCGCCGAGTAGACGACTGACGGGATAGATGGGGCTTGCGGCTGACCTGCTATCTGTCGACTTCCGCACGCGGATCCAGCAAGGCGGTCAGAATATTTTCCTGTGTGATTTCACCGACAATCACACCGTCCTTTTCAACACCGACAGCATCGCCACCGGTTTTCAGCAATTCCATGACGTTCTGAATGGCCTCCTGCCCGGTGACCGTCACCGTCGGTGTCTTGTCGGCGACAGGATGCATGATGTGTTCGGCACACAGGACATTCAGCGGGTTCATATGCGCTACGAAATCAGCCACATAATCATCGGCTGGGGCGGAAAAGATTTCCTGTGGTGTACCGCATTGAATAATCCGTCCACCTTCCATGATGGCAATGCGGTCGCCGATCTTGAAAGCTTCATCCAGATCATGGCTGACAAATATGATGGTACGCTTCAGGCTGCTCTGCAGGTCCAGCAATTCATCCTGAAGACGGGTGCGGATCAGTGGATCAAGCGCTGAAAAGGGTTCATCCATCAGCAAAATCGGGGCCTCAGTGACAAAGGCCCGGGCCAGACCAACGCGTTGCTGCATACCGCCGGACAATTCGCCAACACGGTGATCACCCCAGTCGGCCAGGCCAACAAGTTTCAGCTGTTCATCGACCCGGCGGTTCCGCTCGTCCAGACCGACACCGCCCAGTTCCAGACCAAGCCCGACATTCTCCCGCACACTGCGCCAGGGCAGCAGACCAAATTGCTGAAACACCATGGCAACACGCGTCAGCCGCATCTTTCGCAGCGTTGCCTTGTCAGCCGATGTGATGTCGACCATGTTGTCGCCATTGTTGACACGGACAGACCCGCGCACCACCGGATTGAGCCCATTGACCGCCCGCAACAAGGTGGATTTCCCGGAACCGGACAGACCCATCAGAACCAGAATTTCACCAGCCTTCACATCAAGTGAGCAATCATGCACGCCCAGCACCTGATTGGTGGCGTCCTGAACTTCGGCTCGAGTCTTGCCCTCATCCATCAGTGGCAGAGCGCTTTTCGGGTCTTTCCCGAACACAATGGAGACGGCATCAAATTCAACAGCGTTATTCATTTGCGGCGCTCCACGCGCAGCATGCGATCCAGCATGATTGCGACAATAACAATGACAAATCCACTTTCGAAGCCGAGCGCAGCATTCACCTGATTAAGCGCGCGAACAACAGGCACGCCCAGCCCGTCAGCGCCAACAAGGGCGGCGATGACCACCATGGACAGCGACAGCATGATGGTCTGGTTGAGACCGGCCATGATCTGCGGCACAGCGTAGGGCAGTTCCACTTTGACCAGTTTCTGCCACCCTGTTGCGCCAAAAGCGTCGGCTGCCTCCAGTAAGGGTTGCGGCGTTGAAGACACGCCCAGATGAGTGAGACGAATGGGGGCCGGAACCACAAAAATCACAGTAGCCATCAGACCGGGCACCATTCCGATGCCAAAAAACACAATCGCCGGGATGAGATACACAAAGGTCGGCAAGGTCTGCATCAGATCCAGAACCGGGCGCATGACGCGGAACAGATTGGGCCGGTGCGCCGCTGCGATGCCAATGGGCACGCCAACCGCCATACACACGACACAGGCAGACAGTACGAGTGTCAGGCTTTCCGTGGTTTCTTCCCAATAATCCTGATTGAGAATGAAGAGGAAGCCCAGCAAAATGAGCAGACAGGTTTTCCAGGAGTGCTGGAGAAACCAGGTCAATCCAACAAAGAACGCGATGATAATCAGCGGGTGTGGGGTCTGCAGAACCCAGAGAATACCGTCGATGAGGGTTTCCAGACCCAGGGCCAGCCCGTCAAAGAACCACGCACCATTTGCCTGCAACCAGTCGAATACGGTTCGGGCGGTCGAGCCGACCGGAATCTTGTTTGCCGTCAGCCATTCCATAGGTCTTTAAGCCCGCCAATGAGAATTATAGAGGAAAGCCTCCCGAACCACTGAAGGGAACGGGAGGTCATTTGTCGCAAGTCTTACAGGCCGAGTTCTGCTGCCACGGCAGACATGGCATCGCCACCATCCTGTGTGGTTACACCATCAAGCCAGCCGGACAACACATCCGGATTGGCTTTAAGCCATGTCGTTGCTGCATCTTCCGGGTCTTCATTGTCATTCAGGATAGCGCCCATGATTTCGTTTTCCATGGCGAGCGTGAATTTCAGATTGCCCAGCAATTTGCCAACATTCGGGCATTCAGTGACATAGCCGGCGCGGGTGTTGGTATAGACTGTAGCACCGCCAAAATCCGGACCGAAATGGTCATCGCCACCGGACAGATAGGTCAGGTCGAAATTGGCATTCATCGGATGCGGTTCCCAGCCCAGAAACACAACAGGCTCGTCGCGTTTATCAGCCCGGCCAACCTGTGCCAGCATGCCTTGTTCCGAAGATTCAGCAACTTCAAAATCTTTCAGGCCAAAGGCATCGGCTTCGATCATTTCAATGATCAACCGGTTGCCATCATTGCCCGGCTCAATGCCGTAAATCTTGCCTTCCAATGCATCCATGTGTGTCGCGATGCTGGCAAAGTCTGTAATACCAAGCTTTGCTCCGGCAGCATTGGTGGCCAGCGTGTATTTTGCGCCTTCGAGGTTTTCGCGCACCGTATCCACCGTCTTGGCTTCACGATAAGGGGCAATATCGGCTTCCATTGTTGGCATCCAGTTGCCGAGGAAAACATCAATATCGCCGCGCGCCATGGACGTGTAGGTTACCGGCACGGACAGGACTTTCACATCTGTGTCATAGCCCAATGCGTCCAGCAAAACCGTTGTGGCGGCTGTTGTGGCGGTGATGTCTGTCCACCCCACATCGGAGAAGGTCACACTCTCACAATTTGCCTGGACGGCCGTGGAAAGCGCACCAAGCACCAATAGGCTGGTCGCTGTGGTTTTTAAAAATCTCATGATGGGTCCCTATGTATTATTGATCGGTTGATGTTCGGCAGGTGGATGGCCGAATAAAGTTTCCGGTTTTTATTAATTGACGAGTCAATTAAAAACATATTCCCTGAACATAGCAAGCCCCTGCCTTTTTGCCCGCAAATGCCCCACCAGAGAGGACTGAAATGCCGAAGGTCGGAATGGAGCCCATTCGCCGAAAAGCCCTGATCAAGGCTACCATTCTGGAAATCGGTGAAATCGGTTCACTGGATGTTACGGTGAGCCGCATCGCGAAACGCGCGGGTGTCTCAAGTGGGCTGGCACATCATTATCTCGGCGGAAAAGACCAGATTCTGCTGGCGGCCATGCGCCATATTCTGAAAGTCTTTGGCGAGCATGTGCGCCATGAATTATCGCTGGTGGATACGCCGCTGGATCGCCTCGAAGCCATCATCCTGGCCAGTTTTCACCCACGCAACTTCGCTCCTGAAGTGGTGGCCGCCTGGTTGGCGTTTTATGTTCAGGCACAAAAATCGAAGCAGGCGCAACGTCTGCTGCAGGTCTATGCAAAGCGCCTGCACTCGAACCTTCTGTTCAGCCTGATTCAGTTGACTGATCCCAGCCGGGCAGAGCATATTGCGCAGGGTCTGGCAGCGATGATCGACGGATTTTACATCCGCAAGGCGCTGCAGGACATAGCGCCCAGTCGGCTTGATACGATTGCAACGGTGGCCGAATATCTCCATCTACAGCTGAGCCAGACGCCAAATCGGCCGGGATCTCATATGACCCGGCCAACCCCCTTCGAACCACAATTTGTAAAGACCTGAACAATGCGAGCACAACCGAAAGCAAGCCATTTTATCAACGGTGTCTATGTGGAAGACACGGCAGGCACACCTATAGACATCGTCTATCCGGCCAATGGAGAGCTGATCGGGCGGGTGCATTCTGCCACGCCCTCAATCATTGATCAGGCGCTTGCCGCTGCACAAGCGGCGCAGAAAGCCTGGGCGCGGACAAGCGCTACGCAGCGCGGACGCATCTTGCGCAAAGCCGCGGACATGATCCGGGAGCGCAATCGTGAGCTCAGCACTCTGGAAACACTGGATACCGGAAAACCGTTGCAGGAAACCCTTGTGGCTGATGCGACATCGGGCGCGGATGCACTGGAATATTTTGGCGGACTTGCTGCCAGCATCACCGGTGAATACATCCCGCTGGGCGATGATTTTGTCTACACAATTCGCGAACCCCTTGGTGTTTGCGTGGGCATTGGCGCCTGGAATTACCCGACCCAGATTGCCTGCTGGAAAGGCGCGCCTGCCCTCGCCTGTGGCAATGCCGTGATATTCAAGCCTTCCGAAACCACACCTTTGTGCGCATTGAAAATTGCAGAAATCCTGATTGAGGCAGGCCTGCCAGTCGGACTTTACAATGTGGTTCAGGGCCTTGGCGATGTGGGATCAGCGCTGGTCTCCGATCCGCGTGTGGACAAGGTGTCGCTCACCGGCTCGGTGCCCACAGGCAAAAAGGTTTATGCAGCAGCCGGTGCCGGCGTAAAACATGTCACCATGGAACTTGGTGGCAAATCACCGCTTTTGGTGTTCGACGATGCCGATGTCGAAGATTCCGTTGGCGGAGCCATGCTGGGCAATTTCTACTCCTCCGGACAAGTCTGCTCCAACGGCACGCGGGTATTCGTCCAAGATGGCATTCTTCCCAAATTTCTCGACCGGCTTGCGGCACGTACCAGCGCAATCCGGCTCGGTGATCCGATGGATGAAGAGACCCAGATGGGACCGATGGTGACCGAAGCGCAGATGGACAAGGTTCTGGCCTATATCGAAATCGGCAAAGCGGAAGGTGCGCGGCTGGTCACCGGAGGCAAACGTGCGATGGGCAAAAACGGCTTCTATATCGAGCCAACCGTGTTTGCCGATGTCACCGATGACATGCGCATCGCCCGTGAAGAGATTTTTGGACCGGTTATGTGCGTGCTGAGCTTCAGCGAGGAAGGCGAAGCTATTGCGCGGGCCAATGACACCGAATTCGGCCTGTCTGCGGGCGTGTTTACCAAAGATCTGACGCGTGCCCACCGGGTCATAGCAGAGCTGGAAGCCGGGTCCTGCTGGATCAATACCTATAATCTTGCGCCCGTGGAGGCTCCGTTTGGCGGCGTCAAACAATCCGGTGTCGGACGGGAAAATTCCAAAGCGGCGATCGAGCATTACACACAATTGAAATCTGTCTATGTGGCCATGGGTTCAGTTGAGGCGCCATACTGATGCAAGCGGACTTTGTTATAATCGGTGCCGGTTCTGCTGGCTGTGCCATGGCGTATCGCCTGTCGGAAAATGGCAAGCACTCGGTGCTTGTGATCGAGTATGGCGGTACGGATGCCGGGCCCTTCATTCAAATGCCAGCTGCCCTGTCCTACCCGATGAATATGGCGCGCTATGACTGGGGCTACAAATCCGAGCCGGAACCCTATCTCGGCGGACGGGAACTTGTTGTGCCACGGGGAAAGGTTATTGGCGGCTCGTCATCCATCAATGGCATGGTGTATGTGCGCGGCAATGCGAAGGACTTCGATCATTGGGCCGAAAGCGGCGCTGATGGCTGGGCCTATGCTGATGTGCTGCCTTATTACAAACGCATGGAACACTGGCACGATGGTGGTCATGGCGGCGATCCGTCCTGGCGCGGCACCGACGGACCGCTGCATGTCACAAGGGGGCCACGCAAGAACCCTCTGTTTCAGGCCTTTGTCGATGCCGGTCAACAGGCAGGCTATCAGGTCACTGATGACTATAATGGCGAGCAGCAGGAAGGCTTTGGCCCGATGGAGCAGACTGTGTGGCGCGGTCGGCGCTGGTCTGCTGCCAATGCCTATCTCAAACCGGCGTTGAAGCGAGACAATTGCTCGGTTGTCCGGGCCCTGGCGCAACGCGTGGTGTTTGAAGATGGCCGCGCTGTTGGTGTGGAAATCAAACGTGGCGACACGGTGGAAACCGTCCGTGCAAACCGGGAAGTGATCATCGCCGCCTCTTCCATCAACACGCCAAAACTCTTGATGCTGTCAGGTATTGGTCCGTCGGACCATCTGGCAGAACACGGGATTTCAGTGGTCGCAGACCGTCCGGGTGTGGGGCAAAATCTGCAGGATCATCTGGAACTGTATATACAGATGGCCGCGAGCCAGCCCATTACGCTTTACAAATACTGGAACCTTTGGGGCAAGGCCCTGATCGGGGCCCAGTGGCTGTTTACCCGCAAGGGCATGGGGGCTTCCAACCAATTTGAATCTGCCGCTTTCATCCGCTCCAAGGCCGGTGTCGAATATCCCGATATACAGTATCATTTTTTGCCTATTGCGGTGCGCTATGATGGCCAGGCAGCGGCCGAAGGGCATGGATTCCAGGCCCATGTCGGGCCGATGCGTTCAGTCTCACGCGGCGCAGTCACCCTGCGGTCGGGAAACCCGGATGACGCACCCAAAATAAACTTCAACTATATGAGCCACGACAGTGACTGGGAAGATTTCAGGACCTGCATCAGGCTGACGCGGGAGATTTTCGCTCAGGATGCTTTTGCGCCCTACACATCACACGAAATCCAGCCGGGCAAAGCATTGCAGAGTGACGATGAGCTGGATGGCTTTATTCGCGATCATGCTGAAAGCGCGTATCACCCTTGCGGAACGGCCAAAATGGGCAGCGTGACTGATCTTATGGCCGTGGTTGATCCGACCTGCCGGGTCATTGGCGTCGAGGGTTTGCGGGTGGCTGACAGTTCCATCTTCCCGCGCATTACCAATGGCAATCTCAATGCGCCATCCATCATGGTTGGTGAGAAAGCGTCTGACCATATTCTCGGGATTGAACCGCTGAGCCGGTCCAACGCGCACCCATGGCTGAACCCGGATTGGACGTCAGCGCAGAGGTAGCCAAACGACCACTCATAATTGCGCATCTTGCACGACTCACGTTAAGGCTTCATGGTTCTGTTTCATCGCTGGCAGACAGCGATGAAACCAAACTTTACTCGATCAAATCAGGCCCAGCCATGAATCCACTGCGCGGCATTCTTCTGAAACTCTTGTCAGTGACAATCTTTGTCGGAATGGCAAGCTGCGTCAAAGCCGTTGCCGACACTATTCCACCGGGAGAAACCGTTTTCTTCAGGTCTTTGTTTGCCATTCCGGTGATTTTTGTATGGCTTGCCTGGCAACATGATCTGAAAGAGGGCCTCAAGACAAAAAACCCGATGGGCCATGTCTGGCGCGGGCTGGTGGGAACCACGGCGATGGCCATGAGTTTCACGGCGCTTGGGCTCTTGCCGCTCCCTGAAGTGACTGCGATCGGCTACGCAGCACCAGTCCTGACCGTGATCTTTGCAGCCATGTTTCTGGGCGAACCGGTCCGGGTGTTTCGTCTGTCAGCTGTGGTACTTGGACTCGTCGGGGTGGTCGTCATCCTGACCCCGCGTCTCACTGTCATGAGCGTTGATGCTGCCGACAAAATGGAGGCAATTGGTGCCTTCCTGACCTTGATCGCAGCCGTCTTTGCGGCTTTGGCACAGGTGTTCATCCGCAAGCTGGTGGGCACAGAAACTACCGCTGCCATTGTGTTTTATTTCTCCGTCACAGCCACATTGCTCTCGCTGCTGACGCTGCCTTATGGCTGGGTTGTGCCGGAATTGCCTGAACTCGCCCTTTTGATAATGGCGGGCATTTTTGGAGGCATTGCACAGATTTTGCTGACCATGTCCTATCGGTTTGCCGACACATCTGTCATTGCCCCGTTTGAATATATCTCGATCCTGCTGGCCGTCATTGTTGGCTACACGGTGTTTGGCGAAGTACCGACATCCACAACCCTCGCTGGGGTGGCCCTTGTGATCCTGGCCGGATTGATCATTATCTATCGTGAACGCAAACTGGGCATCGAACGCTCCCGCCAGCGGGAGGCCATGACACCTCAGGGTTAGAGGCTTGAAAGGAACACAATGACATCAGATCCCGTGATCGTTGGATGGGCGCACAGCAAATTTGGCAAAAGTGATGCGGAAGATGTGGAAGCGCTCATGGCCGAAATTGGCGGAGCGGCATTGGAGCATGCAGGCGTTGCGCCTGACGATGTTGATTTTGCCGCTGTGGGTGTTCTCAACAACGGATTTTCCAATCAGGGCTTTGAAGCTGCGCTTCTGGGCGTTGCGGTGCCGGGGCTTGAGCACACGCCAGCCATTCGCACTGAAAATGCCTGTGCCACGGGTTCTGCGGCGCTCTATACCGCGGCCGATTTCATTGCCAGCGGGCGTGGGCGCATTGCATTGGTGGTGGGCGCGGAGAAAATGTCCGCCACATCAAACGCAAAAGTCGGCGACATCCTGCTCAGCGCCTCCTATCGCAAGGAAGAGGGAGATGTCAGCGGTGGATTTGCCGGTATTTTCGCTCAGATCACACAGTCCTATTTTCAGAAGAACGGGGATCGAAGCGCCGAAATGGCCATGATTGCGGCCAAGAACCACGCCAATGGCGTCCATAATCCCTTCGCTCACATGCAGCGCGATTTTGGTTTTGATTTCTGCAATACCGTCTCGGAAAAGAACCCGCTGGTAGCCCCACCGCTGAGGCGAACAGACTGCTCGCTGGTATCCGATGGCGCTGCGGCACTGGTGCTGGCGGACCGGGAAACTGCCAATGATCTGTTTCGGGCCATCCGGTTCCGTGCGCGGGCGAACCGCAATGATGTGTTTCCACTGTCACGACGGGATATGTCCGCATTCGAAGGTGCGCACAAGGCATGGGCTTTGGCGAAGGACACAGCCGGCATTGATCTTGATGCGCTGGACTTTGTTGAAACCCATGACTGTTTCACAATTGCAGAGATGATTGAATATGAGGCGATGGGTCTGACGAAAAGAGGCGAAGGATGGAAAGCGGCTCGTGAGGGCTGGACGCAGAAGGACGGAAAGCTGCCGGTAAACCCGTCCGGCGGATTGAAATCCAAGGGCCACCCTATTGGTGCAACCGGTGTGTCGATGCATGTCATGGCGGCCATGCAATTGATGGGTGAGGCCGGTGCAATGCAAATCCCGGATGCGAACATGGGGGCTGTCTTCAATATGGGCGGTGCTGCGGTTTCGAACTATGTCTCCATTCTAGAGCGCGTAAAATAGGGACACAGATTTATGCAACGCATGTCCAACCGCGTCATGAACCTTGCTCACTTGCTGGAGCAATCTGCGAGACAATTTTCTGACAGGCCGGGCCTGGTTTGGGGAGACACTCAATGGTCATGGTCGGCGCTCAATGCGCGGGTGAACGCCATGGCATGCGCGTTGGCCGAGACATATGGTGTGCAAAAGGGTGACCGGATTGTCGTTCAGTCCCAGAATTGCAATCAATTGTTTGAATCAGCCTTTGCCTGCTGGCGTCTGGGCGCAATCTGGGTACCTGCCAATTTCCGCGGAAGTCCGGATGATCTGTCCTGGATTGTGCGGTCCTGCGGCGCAAAGGGGATGATCATCCAACCCGGTTTTGCTGATCATGCACAGCATTGCGCCCCTGATCTGACCTTCATGATTTCAATCGGCCCATCGGAAATCGGCACGGATTATGACGCACTCGTTGAACAATATAGCGCGGCAACTTCGCCGCTGGTCGATGTAGATTATGATGATCCGTGCTGGCTGTTCTACACATCGGGAACGACAGGCCACCCGAAAGCTGGCGTTCTGACACATGGCCAGTTGAACTTTGTGGTAAACAACCACCTCGCCGATCTGATGCCCGGAACAACCGAGACTGACGCCTCGATTGCCGTTGCGCCACTGTCTCATGGTGCAGGCGTGCATATGATGATGCAGGTGGCGCGGGGTGTTCCCACCATCCTGCCCGCATCCTCCGGCTTTGATGCTGCGGAAATCTGGCAATTGATCGAGCGCTGGCGGGTCAGCAATCTGTTTACAGTTCCGACCATTGTCAAATTGCTGGTTGAGCATCCCTCTGTTGATCAGGTCGATCACAGTTCGCTGCGCCACGTGATCTATGCCGGCGCGCCGATGTATCGGGCCGATCAGATTACCGCACTGGAGAAACTTGGCCCGGTTCTGGTGCAATATTTCGGTCTTGGCGAAGTGACCGGGGCCATTACAGTCCTGCGCCCGGACCAGCATGAAGATGGCAGCGCGGATGCGCGCCGTGAAGGCACCTGCGGCACAGCAAGAACAGGCATGCAGGTTCAGATTCAGGACGAAACCGGCACGGAAGTTGCTCCGGGAGAAACCGGTGAGTTCTGCGTGATCGGACCTGCGGTGTTTGCCGGCTATTGGGACAACCCGAAAGCCAATGCCGCAGCATTCCGCAATGGCTGGTTCCGGACCGGCGATCTGGGACACATGGATGCAGACGGGTATTTCTATCTGACCGGTCGGGAATCCGACATGTATATTTCCGGCGGCTCAAACATTCATCCGCGAGAGATTGAAGAGAAATTGCTGCTGCATCCAGACATTTCCGAGGTTGCCATTTTTGGTTATCCCGATCCGAAATGGGGAGAAATCGGTGTGGCGGTCTGCGTCACCACAAATGGAGAACCGCTCGACCCCAAAGTCTTGAGCAATTGTTTGGCTGAAAAAGTCGCCAGCTACAAATTGCCAAAATCCATTGTGTTCTGGGATGAGCTTCCAAAATCCGGTTATGGCAAGATCACCAAGAAACTCGTTCGCGCCGAGTATGAGCGGCGTTTGTCAGAGGGAGCGCGGGGATAATGCGTTACATCCAACAGCCCGGCCCGGTCAAAAGCGCGCGTCATTTTGTCAGCCTGACAGATGCGGTACCGGCTACCATCACTGTGGAAGCCGGACTGCCGGTTCTGCCCGGACTTGCTGCTGAACTGGGAAGGCTTGGTGCCACATCAGCCTATCTGTATGTCCAGGATGCAGCTGTGCGACGGTTGGAATATGTCATGCCAGCGGCCTCCCCCGATAAACAGCACACGGCTTGGTGGAGCGAGACGCATGCTCTCGCCGGGTCGGGGCGAATCAAACAGGCCGGTCTGGTTTTCGGCTGGCGCGATGACGCGCCGTTCATCCATTGCCATGGGTCATGGACCGATGAGAGCGGAATTCTGTATGCAGGTCATATGCTGCCTGATCGCTGTATTCTGGACGGTCCTACGACCTTCACTGGATGGCTGTTTCCGGATGCGCGGTTTGAGGGTCGCTTTGACCCGGAGACAAATTTCACCCTGTTTCATCCCCATGGTGGACTTGCCGAATCAGATGCGACGGCAGCACTGATTCGTTTGCGCCCGAATGTGGAAATCGGTCAGGAACTGGCAAAAATCTGCGCGATGCTGGGCTGGACCAAGGCGGACATACACGGCATTGGCAGCCTGATTGGCGCAGCCTTTGCCAATGGCGACACGCTGGAAAGCTATGCGACGGAATTTCTTGTGCGGCAGGGATCGATCAATCTGAAAGACCCGCAATCAGGCCCGCAGATTGATATCCTGATTGTCGGTCTGGATGGCGAATTCATGCATGGCCCGCTGCTCAAAGACAAAAACGCAGTGTTGATGACCTGCGAATTGGTTTTACTGCGCACAGACTTGGGCTGATTACTCCCTAACGGCTCTGTATGCCTGTCGGGGTAATGCTCATGCGGCTGGTTGCGTGATGGGCGAATGACATGCGGTGGTTCAGCATGAGATTTGCATAGTGCAGCAGGTCGCTTGTGTGGGACGGATCAGTAGCCAGATTGGTCAGTTCGTTCGGATCCGCTTTCATGTCGTAGAGCAGTGGCGGCAGGCCGCCATTGAAATGAACATATTTGAAGCGGTCATCACGGATGACAGCAAAATTTGACTGGAACTGCGACAGGCCAAGCTCTTCCTGAAAACGCGTTGGTTTCAAAGCGTCGCCAAAGTCCACTTCAGAAAAGACATATTCGCGCCAGGATTCAGGCGTTTCTCCCCGCAAAAACGGCAACAGGGACTTGCCATTGAAACTGATGTTTGGCTCTTCACCAACCCAATCCAGAAGGGTGGGTGTGACATCAATGGTTTCGGTGAAATGATTGACTTGCTTGCCATGGCTTTGCGGGTTGTGCGGATCGCGGATGATCAGGGGAACATGAAGGGCGGCCTCGAAAGGCGCTTCCTTGCCCCACATGTAATGGTCACCCAGCATTTCACCATGATCGGCTGTGACCACAATCAACGTGTCATCATATTGCCCGCTGTCACGCAAATAATCCAGAATACGGCCGACATGATGATCCACCTCCATTGCTAGTCCGGCATAAACGGCACGCAATTCAGCAATATCTTCGTCTGACAATGACTCCTGATTGCCATCAAACCCGATGAAAAGATGCTGATTGGAGGGCTCAACGTAATTTGCTGCGAAAAAAGGATGGGTCATCTTGTGATGATCGAGATTCTGCGGCCGGATCGGCGCAGGCAATGCTGATGGCGCGATAGCCTTGTTATAAGGCGCGGGTGCTACCAGAGGTGGGTGTGGGCGGATGAAGGTCACCAAAGACAACCAGTCCTCATCTTCCCGAGCGCATAATTCCTCAAGCGTGCGGTCGGTCAAAAATGCGGTGTCGCTATCGTCAGCTGTGTAGAGGGCAGGATCGGTGATGGCCGGTGTGTTGCTGCCGTCTGCTGCCACTGGTTTGAACAGATCCCAATAGGCTGGCGGAATGTCATATCCTTTGGTCTTCAGGTTCCCGATCCAGGACGTATTACTGTCCAACCGCAGTCTGACGATTTCAGCGAATCCGGGGGCCAGGCCTTCATAGTTTTTCAAATCGGGATCATTGGGGTGGAGAAAGTGAGGATCGGCACTGACATCGGTGTAGCCAAACAGCATGGGTTCATACCCTGCCTTGCGGAACTCAGAGCCCATGGTGGGATGCTGTCTGGGAAGCGGGCTGCCATTGCGAATTGACCGATGGTTCATGGCGTAGAGTCCGGTCAGCAGGCTGGCACGCGAAGGACCGCATGGAGATGTCACAGTATAGTGGCGGTTGAAACAGGTGCTTTCTCGCATCAAGGCCTGTAAATGCGGCATTTCCATCTGCTCGGACAAGGCGCCATGGAGACAGTCTGCGCGAAATTGATCAATAACGATCAGCAGGACTTTGTTTCTCAATTTTTGCTCCAACTCATGCAACTTCTGATATTTTTACCGTGAAATAATAGTCTTTTTTTCAGGAAGATAGTCTGTTCGACTTTAGGATAATCATCAAATTTTCTTATTCCTTGATAAGAATAATCGATTTCACTGATAATTCGACGGTTCGTACGGTTTCATCAACTACGGCAGGGGGCTGTGGTCGAACCGAGTTTCAGAAACCACAATTTCACGGTTATTTACATTTGACGGCTCCCCCCAAAGGGGCTTTGATGATGTCATGTAGTAAAAGCTTCACATCGACACGCTAGACACTGACAGTTCTGATGCACATCCTGAGGAGATAAAACTATGAAGAAACTATTATTAACCGGCGTAGCGCTTGTTGCGCTATCCAGTACGGCCTATGCCGCTGGATGCCCGGAAGCAACCGTAGCGGACATGAATGGTGTCCCGGCTGGTGAATTTCCACAACAATTCGAACTGGCTGAATTTCAGGCAGCAGCAAGCTGCACCCTGTCATTTCAGGAAAATCCGGACATCGGTGATTTGAACGCAAAGATCCAGGGCAACCCTGATCTTCCAGCGCTGGCAGACCGCATGCCTTCAGAGCCGCTTGTTGTTGCCCCATACGATATGATCGGCAGCTATGGCGGAACGCTGGATGCGCTGTCCAATGCGACAGAAGCCGGTACATCCGATTTCCTGTCCACGCGCCACGTCAATCTGGTCCGCTACTCTGATGATCTTCAGACCATCGTTCCAAATGTCGCGAAAAGCTGGTCTTGGAATGATGACTACACGGAAGTGACTTTTTCCCTGCGTGCAGGTCACAAATGGTCTGATGGCGTACCCTTCACCGCTGAAGATGTGAAGTTCTGGTACGACAATCTGGCGCTTGATCCCAATGTCAACGAGAAGCCCAAGGATTACGTGCTAGTTGGCGGCGAGCGCATGACTGTTGAAGTGATCGATCCACAGACAGTCAAATTCATTCTGCCGGCACCAAAGCCCGGTCTGATTGCTCACTTTGCAACATCGTTTGCACAGGGCTTCCAGCCAAAGCATTTCCTGGGTCAATTCCACCCGGATATCAGCGCTGATGCGGATGAAAAGGCCAAGGCATTGGGTTTTGAGAATGGCTACGACGTCATCAAAGCCTATTTTGGTAACTCAGACTGGACAGATACCCCGTCACCGCTGCTGAACAGCCCGGACAAGGTTGCCAACATGCCGGCTGCCGTGGTTCCAACTCTGGAATCCTTCATCACGGTTGCGGACACCACTGAGGGCCGCCACTATGTTGCAAACCCATACTTCTTCATGGTGGACACAGCTGGCAATCAGCTGCCTTACATCAGTGAGCAGGATGAAGTTTACGCCAATGACAATCAGGTGCGTTTGCTGAAACTGGTCAATGGCGAAGTGGACTACAAGACACAGTCCCTGCAATTGTCCGATGCACCACTGTTGCTGGAAAATCAGGAAAAAGGCGACTACTCGATTCAGTTGAAGCCAAAAATCGCGATGCACGCTTTCTCGTTCAACGTGACCTCTGCTGACGAAGAGAAACGCAAGGTCTTCAATGATTTCAACTTCCGCAAGGCGATGTCAGTTGCCATCAACCGTGAAGAACTGAACGAAGTAGCTTACTTCGGTCAAGGTACAATTCAGCAGTTTACCGGCTTCTCTCCGGTGCCGGGTTTTGTCGACGAGAAATGGAAGACTTTTGCAACGGAATTTGCCCCTGATGAAGCAAATTCATTGCTTGATGGTGTCGGTCTTGCTGATGCAGACGGCGACGGCTTCCGCGATCTGCCGAATGGTGATCCGCTGGTTCTGAACCTGCAATTTGCCACACAGGGCATTGCCGGACAGGTTGTCGAGCTGGTTGGTCAGTACTGGTCAAATGTCGGTATCAAGACAACTGTCAAAGAAGTTACACCGGATGAGTATCGTTCGGCCCAGTCTTCCAATCAGCTGGATGTCGGTCTTTGGGAAAAAGGTCAGCCACTTGGTATTATCCTTGGCAATAACGAGCTTTGGGTTCCACCATTTGAAAACTATTTCGCACACCGCGTTGGTATGTTGTGGGCTGAATATGTGGACACTGACGGCGCCAAGGGCGTGAAGCCACCGGAATATGTCATGCAGTTGATCGACGATATCAACGCATTCCAGTCCGAGCCTGTTGGCACAGATAAATCCAACATGCTGGGCGCACGTATGGTTGAGAACATGACCGGCAATCTGCTGTTCATCGGCACGGCTCTGACGCCTGATCCGATCTATGTGAACAACAAGCTGAAGAATGTTCCGGAATTCAAAACCGCTTCCTATGAGTATTACAGGACATACCCATACCGCGGAGCACAGTGGTTCCTGGAAGAATAAACAAGCCAAAAGGCGTCAGCATCAAAACCTATTGATCTGACGCCTTTTTTATAATCTGGGATCTGCCAATCGGCAGATCCCCACCTCTAGACTGCCAGGTTGGGTTAGATATATGGGGCGCTTCTTACAATTCACGTTTATGCGGGCAGTGATGGCGATTTTTACGCTGCTCACAGTGTCGCTGATCGTGTTTACATTGATGGAGTTGGTTCCCGGCAGTTGCGCGGAACGGTATCTGGCTTTCAAGAACACTCAGGGCGCACAAATTTCGATTGATGATATCCAGGCGGAAGAACGCCGCCTTGGCCTCGACCGCCCGTTTGCGGTGCGTTGGGTCAGTTGGGTCAGCAATGTGATGCTGCGTGGTGAATTCGGTGACAGCTGTATTCTGCGTCTCGATATCAATCAGCTTCTGAGCGATAAATTCTGGATCAGTCTGGCAATATGTCTGGCAGCTCTGATTGCCGCATATCTCATAGCCATACCGGTGGGGATCATATCGGCGTCATCGAATAATGCATTTGCCAATAACTCACTCCGGCTGGTTTCCTATCTGGGCCTGGCGCTGCCAAACTTCCTGCTCGCTCTCATCATCATGCTGATTTCCACAGTGTTTTTCGGCGATTCCCTCACGGGACTGTTCTCGAAAGAATACCGTGATGCCGCGTGGTCGATGGCCAAGTTCTGGGACTTCCTGTCCCGAGCCTGGCTACCAATCTTCATTCTGGGGTGGTCTGCAACAGCCTTTGCGCTGCAGACTGTCAGAGCATTGATGCTGGATGAAAACGGCAAGCTCTATGTTACGGCGGCCTCTGCCAGGGGTATTGGCGGCTGGAATCTCCTGTGGCGCTATCCCGCACGCCATGCGCTCGGGCCAGTGATCAATTCCCTCGGGTTTGACCTCAACCGTATTTTCAACGAATTGCCGATCATCGCCCTGATCCTGACACTGACCGAAGCAGGTGCGCTGCTGATTGAAGCACTGGCGCGCTCGAATGATCAGCAATTGGCCGGCGCGATCATCTTTCTTCTGACGGCAACGATTGTGATTCTCAATTTCGTGACCGACATTCTTCTGGCTTTGATGGACCCGCGCGTGCGTCGCGGAATGATGGGGTAAATCATGAGCACAACAACTGCAGACCCAAATGATCTGGCAAAAGCTGCCAAGCTGAAAGAGGCCTATTTTACCGCCTCTCAAGGGCAGTTGATCTGGTCGCGCTTCAAAAGCAATAGAACCGCGATGATTGCGCTCTGGGCGCTGCTGCTCATGATTAGCATGGGCATCTTCGCTCCATTCCTGTCGCCCTATGATCCCACGATTGCAGGTCGTGACGTTAATTATGAGAATGGCGCACCGCAAATCCCGAAATTCTGGGATGAGAATGGTTTTTCTGCCCGGCCATTCATCTATTCATCAACGCGAGAGCGCTCGATCAAGACGAACTTCCGATGGGTCACGACAATTGACCGCGAACAGCGCCGCTACATAGAGTTTTTTGTCGACGGCTGGGAGTACAGCCTGATTGATGTTAATTGGGACTTGCCCGGTAAATTGCTGGATATCGATATCAAGACGCTGACATTTGACACACATCTGTTTGGTGTGGCGGAGGGCGGCGTACATCTGTTTGGAACCGATTCCAGCGGCAAGGATATTTTCGGCCGAACTCTGCATGCCATCTGGACATCGCTTGCGGTTGGCACACTTGGAGTTCTGATTTCCTTTGTGTTGGCTTTGATCATAGGAGGAGCAGCCGGCTATTTCGGTGGCTGGATTGATTCCTCGTTGCAAATGCTCACCGATGCCATTCGAACGGTTCCGCCGATTCCGCTGTTCATGGCGCTGGCGGCCTTCATGCCGGATTCGTGGAGTTCGGAAACCCGCTTCTTCTTTATCTCGATTATTCTGGGACTGATCGGCTGGCCGACACTGGCACGGCGTATACGTACCCATTTGCTGACGGAACGCAGTCAGGAATATGTACTGGCAGCCGAATTATGCGGAGCGTCCTCAGGACATGTGATCCGCAAACATCTGCTGCCCAGTTTCACCAGTTACATCATCGTCGATCTGATGATTTCATTTCCCTATATGGTGCGGTCTGAAACTGCGCTTTCCTTTATCGGCCTCGGCCTGAAAGACCCTGTGAATTCGCTTGGGTCCATGATGCAGAATGTGTCGCAAGCCGATGTTCTGCTGAATTACCAATGGTATTTCATTCCCGTCATCTTCTTCGTTGCTCTTGTCCTGGCCTTCGTTTTTGTTGGCGATGGTTTGCGAGATGCAGCTGACCCCTATTCAAGCGTGAAAAAATAATGACCTTGCTGACTGTTGATAATCTCACGCTGAAATTCGATACCGACGAAGGACGCATCACTGCGGTGGATGGCGTTTCCTTTGAAGTCAATGCAGGAGAAGTTCTGGGACTTGTTGGTGAATCGGGTTCCGGAAAATCCGTGACGGCCAAATCCCTCATGAAGCTCAATCCCGGCAATGCAATCTACACCCCCGAGAGCAAGATCACCCTGTCGCTTGAGGAAGGGGACGTGGATGTTCTGTCTCTGAAAGGCAACAAAGCACTGCGCGTCGTGCGTGGTGGTGCTGTGTCGATGATCTTTCAGGAGCCGATGGCCAGTTTTGCGCCAGCGATTACCATTGGTGCCCAGATGGTCGAGCAATTGATGCTGCACAAAACGGTCACAAAGAAGGAAGCCAAGGCGATTTCGGTGGATATGCTGGAACGGGTCGGCATTTCAGATGCTGCGAAACGGTTTGACCAATATGCATTTGAATTGTCCGGTGGCATGCGCCAGCGCGCCATGATTGCGATGGCCCTGTCGACCAACCCGAAGCTGTTGATCGCTGATGAACCGACCACCGCTCTGGATGTGACCATTCAGGCGCAAGTCATCGATCTGATGAAGGATCTTGTGGCCGAGTTCCATATGGGTATCCTGTTCATCACTCATGATCTTGGCGTGATTGCGCAAACAGCCGACAAGGTTGCTGTGATGTATCTTGGCAAGGTCATTGAATATGGCTCGGTGCGAGAGGTCATTCGAACGCCCGTGCATCCCTATACACAGGGCCTGATCAACGCGATCCCCAAACTGGATGATCTGGATGCGGAGTTGACACCTATCCCCGGTGATATTCCCAGTCCCCTGGAACGACCCACGGGCTGTGTGTTTCACACCCGCTGCCCAATCGCGGAACCAGTCTGCAGCCAACAGGTTCCTGAAATGACTGCATTTGATACCAACCACACGGCAGCTTGTATTGTTGCTGCCCGTCAGCGGAGTGCGGCATGACCGAAAAGCCGATTATTTCCGCCCGCGATCTGTCCGTGCATTTCACGCTGCGCGGTGGCGCATTGTTCTCGACGCAAACGTTGAAAGCTGTTGAAGGCGTCAATCTGGATATTCCGAAAGGTTCCTTTTTCGGGCTGGTTGGAGAAAGTGGCTCCGGCAAGACCACCTTGGGGCGTGCCTTTCTGAAGGCTCTGAAAATCACACGCGGCGAAGCCCGGTTCAATGATGGTGAAGTCGATTACGATCTTGTGACGCTTCCCAAGGACAAATTGCGGGACTACCGCAAGCGCGCACAGTTGATTTTTCAGGATCCTTATGCTGCGCTCAGTCCACGCATGACAGTGCGCGATATTATTGCCGAACCACTTGAGGTGATGGGGCTGACATCCTCACGTGAGGAAACCGATGAGCGGGTTCGTGAAATAGCTGACAAATGCCGCCTCAATCTGGAGCATCTGCGGCGCTTTCCACATGCATTTTCCGGCGGTCAGCGGCAGCGTATTTCGATTGCGCGGGCGCTTGTGTCCAATCCACGTTTTGTCGTCGCCGATGAAAGTGTCGCGGCACTGGATGTATCCATTCAGGCGGATATCCTCAACCTGCTGAAGGATTTGCAGAAAGAACTGGGGCTGACCTATCTGTTTATCAGCCACGACCTGTCCGTGGTTGCCCATATTTGCGACCATGTGGCTGTGATGTATCTGGGGCGTCTAGTGGAAACAGCACCAACGCGCGAATTGTTTGCCGCACCGCGCCACCCCTATACCAAGGCTCTGCTGTCCGCGATCCCCTCGCTAGACCCGGACAATCATGGCGATGCGCAGAAACTGGAAGGTGAAATCCCCTCCCCAACCAACCCCCCATCAGGCTGCAAATTTCACACGCGCTGCCCTTATGCAATTGATATCTGCAAAAGTGTCGAGCCCGAACTGGCACATTCCGGCATGGAACACGAAGTCGCCTGTCACCGCTGGGAAGAACTTGCGGAAGCTTGAGTTTCAGGCGAACGGGTCCGGCTTTGGTGCCGATTGTTTGGCTGCATACCGGGATCTGGACCGTCGGCTCTGTGGATACTCGGAATAAATCCGAGTATGACGGTGGGGGTGGTGGAGATGCAGGGTGGATTTGCCTGAAAAGCTGCTCCTTGGACAGTTGATAATCAGGCAGCGACGCATTGATTGCAATTGCACCGTCTCATCTTGCAACGCTCAAATGACAGCACTCATGCATTAGCGCTTCCAGTCACAGCACTCAAGACACAACAGCGCGTTACAACACTTCCGCAACAGTAGTCTACTCACCGCACTCCCCCTCATTCCCTTCACATCCCTCATACCCTTCGCATCTTTCGCGTCTATGGCGTCCTTCGCGTCACAGCCCTGCCGCATCTTCCGCGTCGTACCAACCCTCAAAGCCGTCATACTCGGATTTATTCCGAGTATCCACACGCTCAGGATCGACCAGGCCATATAGACCACGCCCCAAGGATGGCAGTGAGGCCCCATGCCCCCACTGCCACCATGATCATCATCCTTCAGACGGACAGACAGACATATTTCATTTCCAGATAATCATCGATGCCATGGTGGCTGCCTTCACGGTCGAGGCCGGATTGTTTAACGCCGCCGAGTGAAACAAATTCGGTTGAACATCGACAGCTGGGCCGTCGGCCCTGTGGATTCTCGGAATAAATCCGAGAACGACGGCAGGGGTGGTAGCGTCTCGTACTGATACGAAAATGTTGTGGCAGAAGCGCTGTGACTGGAGCGCTCTGAATTGAGGCGATGCACTTGCAACTGATATGTCTCCACCAGAAACCTTGCTCTCAAGTGCCAGGTTTCGCAGGCACATCCATCCCACACCTCCAACCCTCTAAGCCGTCATACTCGGATTTATTCCGAGTATCCACACGCTCAGGATCGATCTGTCCCATAGACCACGCGCATGGGGCAGCAGTGAGGTCCCACGGCCCCTCTGCCACCTTGATCATCTTGGTTCAGACGGACAGACCAAAGGCGTCACAAAGATACAAGCGGCCAGTCTGGCAAGAGCCAGGCAGATGGGTTGCCGTTGAAATTGTTCTCGGTGGAATTCAATGTGGAACGGCCAATCCGGACTTTCGCGAATCGGCCATCGTGCGGTCAGTTCGAAGAGCCGTCGAACCTCGATCATGGTTGATCTGGTTGGGCAACTTTAATTTTGAAAATTTCGGCCCTGGAATGAGAATAAAGTCGCGACGCGCTTTAAAAAGCCCGTCGCGACTATGCCATTTATGTCTGAGGTTTTACAAATTTCTGTGCAAGTGCTTCTGCGCCACCAAGCAACAGGCCCATATCATTGCCAACAGCGGTGAACAGCGTTCCAATTTCGATGCAGCGACTTGCAAACTCGATGTTCGGCGTCAGAATGCCGGCGGGCTTTCCGGCGGCCCTGATACGGCCAATGGCGCTTTCTATTATCGCGACGACTTCCGGGTTCAAGGAGTCACCAACAAAGCCAAGGCTGGCGGCCAGATCTGACGGTCCGATGAAAATGCCATCCACACCATCGACTTCAGCAATCGCTTCGATTTGTTCAAGCGCCTCAGCGGTTTCCACTTGTACCAACAAGCATAATTCTTCTTCTGCACGGCGCAGATAATTCTCGGTGCGACCGAATCCGGAGGCCCGGGTCATCGTGGCGACACCGCGGACACCGGCAGGCGGGTACCGCATGGCAGACACAGCTTCTCTGGCTTCCTCTGCTGACTGGACCATCGGCAGCAGCAGGGTTTGGGCTCCAATATCCAGATATTGCTTGATCACGACCCGATCATTGACCGGCGGGCGGACAATGAGTGTCGTTGAACTGCCTCTGGCGGCCTGAAGCTGCAACATCATCAGACGGATATCCGTTGGCGAATGTTCGGCATCGAGCAGCAACCAGTCAAAGCCGGCCATCGACAGCAACTCAGACACATATGGATCCGGCAAAGTGGACCAAAGTCCGATTTGCTGACGGCCTTCGCGAAGCGCCTTCTTAAAGGCATTCTTTGGCATTTCAGACATCATCAATCCCATTTCTTGATCAGTTGCCGCATCATTTCATCCTCTTCCTCAGTCAAATCCATCAATGGGCTGCGTACCGGGCCTGCAGCAAAGCCCCGCATCCGGACACCCGCCTTGACCGCAGCTACCTCATAACCCGTCTTGCGGTCTCTGATGGCAGCGAAAGGGTAGTAAAAATCGGTCAGAAGCTTATCGCATGTGGCATCATCACCCGCGACAAATGCCTTGTGAAATGCCAGCGCGATTTCCGGGACAAAATTGAATACGGCCGATGAATAGGTTGCAACTCCAGCACCGCGATAGGCCTGGGCAAACAATTCATGGGTTGGCATTCCGCCGATATAGGCCAGGCGATCGCCCATTTTCAAGGTAACACGACGCACCGTGTCAATGTCGCCGGTGCCGTCTTTGAAACCGACCAGATTCGGACATTGATCGGAAAGCCGGGCAACAGTATCGGCGGACACGCGGCTTGCACCCCTGTTATAGATGATGACGGCCATGTTAGTGGAATTGCAGACTGTTCTGATATGCGCCTCAATCCCGTCGTCGGGCGCGCCGATCAGGTAATGCGGCAGCAACAGAATGCCATCACCGCCAGCTTCCTCAATTCCCTGCGCCATTTCGCAAGCGAGTTTGGTGCCATAGCCGCAACCGGAAATGATGGGTGATCCGCTGGACGCTGCTTTTGCAGTGCGTACGACTTCCACGACTTCAGACGGGGTCAGCGAAAACAGCTCTCCCGTCCCACCGGCCACGATCAACGCAGCAATGGGATAGTCGGACAACCACTCCAAATGAGACCGAAAGGCCGTTGTGTTCACATTGTTATCTGCATCAAACGGCGTCACAGGAAATGACAGCAGGCCTGTTCGGATGATGGATCTCAGATCATTGGGGGCTATCATTTCAATTCCATTTCATTATTGGGCAGCCGCTGGTGATGAGACAGGTACCTTACGGTCCAGATGTCAGTTCATGTCCCAGCGGCTTTTGGTCGATTACCGTTTCAGGCACATCAGAGTCTTGGGAGGGTTTTCTCTGTTTGGTCTCAGCGGCCCTTTTCGAGGCGCCACTTTGCAAATATTTCGAGGTTCTTCTCGTCGGTAGGCGGATAGAGCCCGATGATAGTTGCTCCACCCAAAACCATCTCAGACACAAAGTCCTCGTAAGCTGTCATTTCAACAGCTTCGCTCGCCACTTCATCGACGATGTGCGCCGGGATCACGATGACGCTGTCATCATCGCCAACCAGCGTATCACCGGGAAAGACAGCGACATCACCGCACCCGATCGGGCCATTGATCTCAATCGCCTCATGCAGTGTCAAATTAGTCGGGCTGGACGCGCGGGAATGGTAGGCTGGCATCTCCAGCTCACCAACCACCATGCTGTCGCGAAACCCGCCGTCGGTCACAACACCTGCGCCGCCACGCATCATCAGACGCTTAATCAGAATGTCACCTGACGAAGCCGCCCGTGCATCCTTGCGACAATCCATGATCAGCACGGATCCCGGCGGACATTGTTCAATCGCCTGGCGCTGCTTGTGTTTTGGATTGCGGAACTCGGCCAGAGTATTACGGTCTTCACGCGCGGGCATGTAGCGCAGGGTGAAGGCAGGTCCAACCATGTTGCGACCTTTGCGGGCCACTGGACGTACATCCTGGATCACCTGGTTGCGCAAGCCTCGTTTGTAAAGCGCAGTTGCAAGCGTCGCTACTGACACATCCATCAGCTTTTCTCGCGTCTCGGCAGACAGGTTATCAACCATATTGATCCTCGATTATTTCAGTGTTGTCAGTTCCGTATCAGCACGTCACGTGCAACCAGAAGCTTGCTTTCCAAATCCTCTGGACCATATTTCAAAAAGACTGTTTGATTATTGCGGCTGGCAGAGCGCGAACCATCGGATGCAAACCACCGCTCAGACCTCAAGCTATGACAGGTTTTTCTTGGCATCGGGTTTTCCAAAAAGTTCACAATGTTTTATGCTAGATGCATCTTGTGTTTTCAGCGCATAAAACACTAATATATTAGTGCTTCAGTAATGACAACAAAAAACCGGGTCGAAATTGATTTGTCCCGCAGGATTACTGCAGGGGCGAATAGAAGGAATTGGTATGAACATCCCGACCATGGACATGCAGACTTCCCCCTTTGCGGCCTCAACTGGGGGTTCCGCCGCAACCCGAATTTATCTCGACCTCCGGCAGCGGATCATTGATCTCAACCTCCCACCCGACACAACGCTTTCACGCGCCGATCTGACGGAACGCTACAAGGTCAGTCAAACGCCGGTGCGTGAAGCGTTGCAGCGGTTGGAACAGGATGGGCTGGTCAAGATTTTTCCGCAATCCCGCACTCTGGTCACACGCATTGACGAATACCAGATGTATGAAGCCTATTTTCTGCGGATCGCGGTTGAAACCGAAGTCTGTCGCCGTTTGGCCAATGATTGCGATCCGGCAGTGCTGTCAAAAGCAAAGTCGATCCTGCGCATGCAGCATGCCATTGTGCATGATTCTGAACAGGTCGATATGTTCTACGATTTCGATGAGGCATTCCACAAAACGCTGTTTGATGGCGTGAGCCAAAGCGGACTGCACCAATTGCTGCAGTCAAAATCCGGACATCTGGGGCGAATTCGACGGCTTGGCCCTCCGCCGGAAGGCAAATTCGATATGATCCTTGAAGGCCATGCAAGCATCATCACAGGAATTGAATCCGGCGATGAGAACAAAGCCATTGCAGCGATCAGAGATCATTTGAAAGACACGGTTTCTATTTCACGCGTTGAAGCGCTTCGCAGCCAGTTTCCAGACTATTTCAGCGCCACCTGAAGGCAGACAACGCTGTTTGATCAGCCTGTCACCAGATGTTTGTTATAGCGGATCGACGAATAAAGCGACGCACCAATCAATCCGGCACCCAGCGCTCCGGTGACAATTTCCGGAATGTGAAACAATGATTGTGCGAACATGATCACAGAGAGTGCCAGTATCGAATAGAACGCGCCATGCTCGAGATAGCGGAATTGCGCCAGTGCTTTGCGCTTGACCAACATGATGGTCATCGAGCGCACATACATTGCGCCGATCCCCAAGCCAATGGCGACCAGAAAAAGGTTCTGCGTCAGTGCAAAAGCACCAATCACACCATCAAAGCTGAAACTGGCATCAAGCACTTCAAGATACATGAAGGCACCCAACCCGCCAACGCGCGCAACATCGCGCGCCTCTTGTGAGGAATCCAGCGCATGGCCGAGCAAATCGACGGCAATGAATGTCAGCAATCCCAGCAATGAGGAGAACAGGAAGGTTGTTGCATCCTGTTTTGGCAGGCAACTTGCAAACACCATCACCAGCACCAGAACAAGGCCGACCTGCAGACCGCGCAATGAAGCACATTGGCGCAACCGGCATTCCAGCGCACAGAACCAATCCACTTTCTTGCTCTCATCGATGAAATAGGTAAGCCCGACCATCATCAGGAATGTGCCGCCAAAGGCCGAAATCGACACATGGGCCTCGCCGATCAAACGGGCATATTCAGCAGGCTCCGTGGCAGCCAGATGGATGGCGGCGAAAGGACCGATCTGTGCCGCAATCGCGACAATGGCAAGCGGGAAGACGATACGCATCCCAAAGACTGCAATCAGAATACCCCATGTCAAAAACCGTTGCTGCCAAACGGGAGACATGTCCTTCAGCTTGTTCGCATTCACGATGGCATTGTCGAAACTGAGCGATATCTCCAAAACTGCCAAGACAGCACAAATCAGGAAGAAAGTTGTTGCGCCAGCCCCTGTACCGGTCGTGTGCCATCCCAACCAGGATGCCAGAATCAGCCCTAAGACGGTGACCAGAAATGGCCAGCGAAAAAACCAAAGTGCTCCTGCCATGAAGTTCTCTCTGTCTGTGGTTCAATTGACCGGAGTCAAAACGGGCTGCCCTTGGAAAAAGGCTGCCAGATTGTCGACGACCAATTGCGCCATCGCGCCGCGAGTCTCAAATGTCGCGGATGCGTGATGTGGATATAACACCGTATTTTCCAACTGCCAGAGCGCCGGATTAATATTCGGCTCATTCCAGTAAACATCCAGTCCAGCTGACCCCAGATCACCAGATTTCAGCGCTGCGATCATGGCTGTCTCATCGACAACACTTCCGCGCGCAATATTGATCAAGGTTCCCTGTGGCCCAAGCGCTGAAATGATGTCTGCGCTAATCAGCCCCTGCGTATTGGCTCCCCCGGACGTGGCGACAATCAGGATGTCTGCCCAACTGGCCAGTTTTTTGAGATCGGGTTCGAACCTGTAATCGACATCGGGTTTCCGGGTTCTGCCAGTATAGGCAATCTCGGGTCCCATCGGCGCCGCGCGTGAAGCGATTGCCTGACCGATCCGTCCAAGCCCGACAATACCGAGCCGTTTGCCTCGCATGGCCGACAATAACGGATATGGGCCTTTACGGCCCCAATCACCGCTGCGCACATAGCGGTCAGCCTGCACCAGATGACGGCGGGCTGCCAACAACAACATGATGGCCGTGTCGGCAACATCATCGGTCAGGACATCAGGCGTGTTGGTAACAACAATGCCGCGTTCGGTGCATGCCGGAATGTCGATTGTGTCATATCCAACGCCAGATGAGGCCACGATCCGCAGCTTTGGTAATTGCCTTATCTGGTCTGCATTCAGGCCTTTTCCGCCCGTTGTAACAACAGCAACAATCCTGTCTGACAACTCCGTCAGCAAGGCTTGCGGATCGGGGGCAAGATCATATCGATGCAAGGTGTAAGTGGCATCCAGCACAGCCATTTGCATTGGCTGGTTTGGTGCAATAACCAATATCTCAGACTTCATGGTCTGGCAGCCTCCATTTCAAGTCGCGCTGCACGGCGCTTTGCCTGCACAGCCGGGTCGGGGTCAAGACTCGCGGCCAGCAATGCGCGCGTATAGTCATCACGCGGCGTCTCGAAGATCTCTCGCACTGTGCCCTCTTCGACAATCCTGCCCTGCTGCATCACCACAACCCTGTCTGCAAAATCGCGGACCACAGGCAGGTCGTGAGCGATGAATATGTAGGAAAGCCCGAACTCGTTGCGCAAGCCTTCCAGCAGATCAATCACCTGTGCCTGAATCGAAACATCAAGCGCAGACACAGCCTCGTCACAAACCACCAGTTTGGGTTCCAGCGCCAGCACTCTGGCAATTGCAATGCGCTGTCGCTGTCCACCGGAGAACTGGTGTGGGTAACGCCGGGCATGATCTGCGGACAGGCCAACCAGTTCCAGAAGTTCGGCCACACGGTCGCGCCATTTGACCTTGGGCAGAATCTCGGGATGGATCGCCCAGGCTTCGGAAATCAGCTCATAGACGGACATGCGCGGATTAAGTGACTGGGTTGGATCCTGAAATACCATCTGGATTTCCCGGCGGATGCCGAACAGTTCCTTTGGCGACATCTGGAACAAATCGCGTCCGTTATAGAAAGCGGCCCCGCTTGTTGGCTCTTCCAATCGCAACAGGGTTTTAGCAAGGGTGGATTTGCCCGACCCACTTTCGCCGACAATTGCGACTATTTCACCGGGCATAACCGTCAGGCTCACATCCTTGAGCGCTTCGATAGTGCCAAAATTCTTGGTGACATTCTCCAACCGCAACAATGGTTGGCCGCTGGCAGCAAGGGGTTCAGCCATCTCACCACTGCCGGGCGCTGCCGCAATCAAACGCTTGGTATAGGGATGCTGCGGATTGGCATAGACTTCGGCTGCGGGACCGGTTTCAACGATTTCTCCGGCATTCATGACAACCACATTATCGGCCACTTCGGCCACCACGCCCAGATCATGGGTGATCAACAGCAATCCCATGCCAGTTTCGAGTTGCAGTTCTTTCAGCAAAGCCAAAATTTGAGCCTGAACCGTCACGTCCAATGCTGTGGTCGGTTCATCTGCAATCAGGATATCGGGTTTGAGCGCCAGTGCCATTGCAATCATCAGACGTTGACGCTGGCCGCCGGAAAACTGATGTGGATAGGCCTTCATTCTGACTTCGGGGTCGGGGATACCGACCCGGCCCAGCAATTCGATTGCGCGCCGTTTTGCCTGATCTGAGGGCATGCCATGGGTGGTCATCATCTCGATGATCTGCCAACCAACGCTGTAAACCGGATTGAGATGCGCCAGAGGGTCCTGAAAGATCATGGCGATCCTGGCACCATTGATGGCGCGCCGCTCTTCACTGGGCATCTCCAGCAAGCTCTTGCCGCGATACAGCACTTCACCGCTGGTTATTTCACCGGGCGGCATATCAATCAGATTCATCACCGCTGACGCCGAGACCGATTTTCCCGAGCCGCTTTCGCCCAGAATGACCAGTGTTTCGCCCGGGTCGAGATGAAAGCTGACACCCTGAACTGCTTTCACCTGACCATGCAGCGTATGGAACTCCACCGACAGGTTCCGGACTTCCAGCAGATGCGGGCTCATTGTTTTTTGCCTTTTATTTCCAGCCGCCAGCGCTGTACGGGGTCAAGCGCAACACGCATCCAGTTTGACACAAGGTTGAGGCTCAGCGTGGTCAGAATGATGGCCAGACCTGGCCAGAAGGACAACCACCAGGCATTGGTCAGATACGGCCTGCCCTGCGACACCATAAGGCCCCAGGTGATTTCGGGCGGCTGGATGCCGATGCCCAGAAACGACAATGCACTTTCCGCCAGCATGACAAAGGCAAAGTCCAATGTTGCAATGGTCAGCAGGGTTGGAAACACCATGGGCAGGATGTGGCGAAAGATGATGCGGACATCAGAGGCACCCATGACACGGGCCGCCTGAACAAACATTCGCTCACGTATCTCCAGCACTTCGGCGCGGGTCGTGCGCAGATAGATCGGAATTCTGGTAATGGCCAGAACAATGATGATGTTGGTGACCGATGGCGACAGCATGTAGAGCACAATCACCGCCAGCAACAGCGAGGGGAAAGACATGATGACATCGGCCAGCCGCAGGATGATCTGACTTGCCCGGGTTTTTGTATAGCCCGCGATCAGGCCAAGGGTGCTGCCAATCACCATCGAAAAGAGGACAGCGCCGGTTGCCACCATGATCGTGTTGGTCGATGCGACAATGATGCGTGCCAGCAAGGGCCGACCAAGCGCGTCGCCGCCCAGCACGAAAAGCCACCCCTTGGCCAGGTCAAAGGGGGGAGAATTACGCCCGCGGAGGTTCTGTTTCGTCGCTGCATCATCCAGAAGCGATGGGCCGAAGATTGCACAGAACATCACAATGATCAGAAAGACCACCGCGACCAGCGCGATTTTGTCATGCCACAGCATACGAACCGTCTGTGCCAGGGCATTCGGGGATTTATGCATCGCATTATCGGGAATTTGTGCCGTATCGGTCATGATGATCCCCTAATACCGAATCCGAGGATCCAGCACCGAATAGGCGATGTCGATCAAAAGGTTCATCAGAAAAATAGCCATGGCAGACACCATAATTGCTGCCAGGACTACGGTGAAATCACGTTGCAGAATGGAATCGATCATGAGTTTTCCAACACCGGGAAAGCCAAAGATCGTCTCGACCACAACCGCGCCATTCAGCATCCCGGCTGACAGATCGCCAATCACGGTAATGACAGGCAGCAAGGCGTTACGCAGGGCGTGAACGAATATGATTGGGCGGACCCTGACGCCTTTGGCGCGCGCGGTCTTTACATAGGCCGAGGACAATGCAGTCATCATGGAACCGCGAACAACCTGCAGCACCAGACCGAAGGGGCGGATGAACAGCACCGCAACCGGCATGATCCAATGCCAGATCGTGCCGGTTCCAGAGGTTGGCAGCCAGCCCAGATTTACCGAGAATAGAACGATCGCAACGATGGCAATCCAGAAGTCCGGCGCACTGGCACCGATCAGAGACAGAAAGGTGGCTACACGGTCAAAAATGCCGCCCGCATAGAACGCGGCCAGGGAACCGATGATTATCGCGGAGGTGGTCACGAAGAAGATTGTTGTCAACGCCAGGATCAGTGTCCACTGGAAGGCTGCCAGAACCACTTCAAGTGCCGGACGCGCCTTGCGAATTGAATCTCCGAAGTCGAGGTTCAGAATGTCCCAGACGTAATGGGCGAATTGCACCAACAACGGATCGTTCAGACCATGCAATTCGCGAAACCGTTCCCGACTGTCCAGCGAGGCGTCAAGCGGGAGAAACAGTGCGGTCGGATCTCCGGTGAGGCGTGACAGAAAGAAGACCAGGACGACAAGTCCGATGAGCGAAAGACCGCTTGCAAAGGCTCGTTTCCCAATGAAATGCCGCATTGCCGATCCCCCTAGAGCATTTCTCGTTTATACGGAAGCATTTGACCTGATTTGCGCGGTTGCTGGCAAGGCACAGGCCACGCGATGGTCTGTACGACCATAAGTGGGCTGTAACGATGTCCAGCGAGCGTGCAAATCTGGCCTTCGGTGCCCCGGACAGTATTGGGCGCTGCGCTGACTGCCTGGCTGGATGAATTGTTCCGGGGCATCAAATGTTTCCGTATAAACGAGAAAGGCTCTGGTCACGCATCAGGCAAAGGGGGCAGATAAACTGCCCCCTTCATTTATTGAACGCTATTTGAAACCAATTTGCGACAGTTGAATTTCGCTGTTGGTTGCAATGGTCGGAGTGAAGTCAAGCCGTTCGGCGACACGGCTGAAGCCAACCATGTGGAACAACTGAACATCCGCTGCGATTTCATCCTGCAGATAGGCGAACAGATCAGACCATATCTTGGTCCGCTCATCGCCTGTTGCTGCCGTAGCATCCGCAATCATCTGATCAACCTTGGAATCACGCAGTGCTGACTGCAGCCCTTCTGATGCATATTTGAAATACATCGAGAACACTGGATCACCTTTGGCGTTGTCATGCATCGCCTCAATGATTTGTGGACCGCGATCTTCGGCAAATGGCTGAGAGTAGAAATCAAGCCATTCCGCCACTTCGTACATTTCCAACTTCATGTTGAAACCAGCGTCCTGGTACATGGCCAGCAATGCTTCCATCACTTCAGTGACATTTGCAAAGTTGGATGTCCGGCCGATCAATGTGATCTCTGCATCGACAGGAACACCATCAGCCTTGGCTTCAGCCAGCAGTGCACGGGCTTTATCAAGATCGAAGGCAGGCACAGCAAGATCTGCATTCCACCCAATGGTGGATGGCGGAACAATGGCTGTGGCCAAAATTGCTTCAGCCGGAATGATCGTCCCGATGAAAGCTTCACGATCAATCGCAAGGTTGAGTGCCTGACGTACGCGGATGTCGTTTAGCGGGGCTATCATTGTATCAAGACGCAGATAGACGGTTTCCGAGTTCGGGTAGGCAAAGTCAGTCGCCGGGTTTGTTGCATCTAGTTCCGAGATTTTCGGAGCAAAATCTGCTTCACCCGTTGCAACCATTGCAGCACGCACGGCATCGTCAGAGCGGAATACATAAGTCGCCTTGGTGACAGCTGGAGTTTCACCCCAATAGTCGTCGCGGCGGGTCAGAATGACATTCTGTCCGACATTCCATTCGGACAGCTGATATGGGCCGGTTCCAATAGGTTCGCGGGTGTATTCCATCAGTGTTTCAGACGGCACGATTGTCAGACCGGACAATTGCAGCGGCATGATCGGTTGCGCCGGGTCAGACGTGATTTCGATTGTGTGCTCATCAATGATTTCAGTCGTGATTGTGGAGCCACCAAAATACTTGGCACCGATCTCACAAACCAGTTCCTCGGCCACAACACGCTTCAGCGAATGGGCTACATCCTCAGCACCAAAACTTGTACCGTCGGAGAATTTTACGCCCTGGCGCAGTTTGAATCTCCAGGTATCGCTATCAACCGGCTCCCAGCTCTCTGCCAGACGTGGCTTCAGACCGCCACCGCTGCCATCGAGTTCGGTCATTGTTTCAGAAATATTTTGCAGAACGACGCGGCCGATATTGGACTGCGATGCCATGCAAGGATCGATCAAATCCAACTCTTCACTCAGCACGATGGTCACGTCAGTGTCCTCTGCCAAGGCGGGTGCCATCATCGTTAATGCGAATGACGCTCCCAGCAAACCTAAAGACAGTTTACGCATGAATTCCTCCTTTGCGGTGCAGCCTTTATTGTGAGAAGGCGAGCTGCTGCAAACGCGCCAACAGATTTTATTTGAGGGGCTCCCAAGTTTTTCCCTCAAATCGACCATCTAATATATTAGTGTATCTGTCAATCTGCGTTGCGATCAATTTGTGCGATTTTCGCTTTTTACACAATTGGTCAGTGGCATCCGGAGGTCAGTCAGGGCTGCGCAATTTGCGTCGTGTCGAATGCGCACCGCCAGCAACCAGCAGGGTTGAACCAAAAATCAGACCTGCGCCAATCCAGGTTTCCGTTCCGGCCAACTCGTCGAACAACAAAAATGCGAGAATCGCAACAATTGGCAGTCGTATAAAGTCGATTGGTGCCAGCAAAGATGCGTCAGCCATCCCAAGTGCCCGTGTCATGAGTGACATGGTCAAAGCCCCCAGAACACCTTGCGTTGCCAACAATCCGAACTGGGCAAGGGTGGGGGTGGTCCAGAAATACAGTGCAGGCAGTGCTGCCAACGGCACCATCACGACCAGATTCCAGGACACCAGCGTTTGCGTGCTATCGTGCTTTGCCATCATTTTCAGCATCAACTGAATAGCTGCCGTCACTGCAGAACCGATCAAGGCATAGGTCAAGGCCCAGGTCATGCCACCCTGCCCCGGACCAATCACGATCACGACACCGACAAACCCGGCCAGAACCGCAATCATTCGACCTGTCGAATATTTTTCGCCAAACAACACCCATCCGCCAATTGTCAGAAAAATCGGTGCCGTAAACATGATGGCGGTCACGTCCGCCAATGGCGCGGCGGCGAATGCGAAGAAGAAGCAAACCAACGCTCCAATTTTCATGACTGCCCGCAAAACATGCAGGATGCGGTAGTGAGATATCATCTTTTGGCGCTGCGAAAGGATCCAGGGCAGGACAACCAACAAACCAAACAAACTGCGAAAAAACACGATGACAAAGGGGTGCACCTCATGTGCCAACAACCGAACAATGACAGCATCAAAAGCAGTCAAGGTCGTCCCGATGAGCATGAAAGCAGCCGCCAGAAGCGAGTTGTAACCGCCCGCTTTGGCATCGGGACTATTTACAGACATCGACTATATCTCACTCTGTTTCCAGAAGCTGACTGGTGTGGTCGATCTGCGAATTGGCTTGGAAACGCACACAAATCATACTCATCTAATATTTTAATACATCAATATGGTCAAAGGAGCGATATTAATTCGCCTGCGACAGCAACCTGTCCCGTACTCACAATGACAACGATGCGGCAAATCCGGTTGACCCTAGCAAAACGTCTTGATTGACTCTGGCTACCCTCTTGCTCCAACATTTTGAGTATGGTCAGGCGCCACAGAACTGATTGGCAGAGAAACTTCATTTGTCAGAACATCTGTGGCGATTGATTCCCTGCTCAACAGTATCTACGTTGAGGAACGGGAACTGAATTCGAGTGTCCAATCCAATGCAAACTGTGCTGGCTTAGACCAAACCAATCTGGAGAGTCTGAATTGTCATTTTTTAATCGTAGTCTGAAGGCCGCAGTCGTTTCTGCTGCCTTGATCGCAAGCGCAGGGGGCGTCGCCTCGGCGCAGGAAATTTCATTCTTTACCATCGGCACCGGTGGAACCGCCTATACCTATTATCCTGTTGGTGGTGTTATCGCCAATGCGATTTCCAAACCGCCCGGATCGCGTGAATGCGGCGAAGGTGGCTCTTGCGGTGTTGAAGGTTTGATTGCCTCCGCCGTATCCTCACGTGGTTCAGTGGACAATGTAAACGCCATACTTTCCGGCTTGCGGAATTCCGGGTTTGCCCAGTCTGACGTGGCCTATTGGGCTTATTCCGGCACCGGCACCATGGAAGGCAAGGAACCCGCTACCGACCTTCGCACCATCGCGGCGCTGTTTGAGGAACATATTCATCTGGTGGCATTGGCCGACAGTGGAATCAATTCTGTGGCCGATCTGAAAGGCAAGCGGGTTTCGCTGGATGAGCCAGGTTCAGGGACTTATGTGGATGCAAAGTTGATCCTGGAAGCCAATGATGTTGCGTTGGAAGACGTCACTGCCGAAGCCCTCAAGGGTGGTGCTGCAGCGGAAGCTTTGCGCAACGGCAAGATCGACGCCTTTTTTGTTGTGGCAGGATATCCTACCGGCGCAGTGGTTGAGCTTGCCTCGGCCGCTGACATCAAACTGGTCCCGATTGATGGCGATGGCGCCGCCGCATTGACGGATAAATACGGTTTCTTCGCTTCCTCCGACATCCCTGAAGGGACTTATGAAGGTGTGGATGCGACAACAACCGTGGCAGTTGGTGCGCAATGGTTTACCTCTGCCAAGGAAGATGACGAACTGATCTACAACATCACGAAGGCACTCTGGAACGAACAGACCCGCAAGCTTCTGGATGTTGGACATGCCAAAGGAAAAACCATCACGGTTGACACCGCATTGAACGGTGTCGGCGTTCCGTTGCATGCTGGCGCTGAACGTTTCTACAAAGAAGCAGGCGTGTTGAAATAATCAAACCACACGTATTACAACCCCCGGGCGCTTCGTTGCGGCCGGGGGTTTTTTATTCATCAGACTGGACCGGGACACATGGTGTCAGACATACATACAGAACTGACGCCGGAAGAACTGGCTGAAATTGAACGCAAATATGACCCGGAAACCGCCTTTCGTCCGATGGGCAAACAGTTAGGTTTCGTGATCTCTGCAGTCCTTGTGGCGATGGCAGTGTATCATTTCTACGCTTCGGGATTTGGCTTGATCCGCGAACTTCTGCACCGCGGCATCCACCTGTCATTCGTGCTGGGTCTTGTGTTCATATTTTTTGGCTGGCGCGGAGAAGACGGTCGGGAGCCACGCACCGACTGGCTGCGGCTTCAGGGCATTCCCTGGCTTGATATCGTGTTTTCGTTTCTGGCCGTTGGAGCTGCACTTTACCTGCCGCTCCTGCCGCCTGAAATTCTGGCCGAACGCGTCGGCAACCCTTCGCAAACCGATGTATTGATGGGCACAGCCCTGTTGGTGCTGACCCTGGAGGCTGCGCGCAGATCAATCGGGCCAACCTTGCCAATCATCGCACTCTTATTCGTTGGTTTCGCGATCTTCGGGCCCATCATGCCCGGCGCGCTCAAGCATGGCGGCACGTCCTGGCTGGGCTTGATCAACCACCTCTATTTGACAAATCAGGGCATTTACGGCGTGGCTATCGGTGTGATGGCGCAATATGTGTTCCTGTTCATCCTGTTTGGCGTTCTGGCGACGCGTGTCGGTCTGGGACAATTGTTCATCGATCTGGCTATGGTCATTGCGGGGCGATATTCGGGAGGTCCTGCCAAAGTCGCGATTTTCTCAAGCGCTTTCATGGGGACAATTTCGGGGTCCTCGATTGCCAATACGGTCACAACCGGCGCGCTGACCATCCCGGCGATGAAACGTGTGGGCTACCCGGCTCATTTCGCGGCGGCAACCGAAGCCACAGCCTCGACCGGTGGACAGATCACGCCTCCCATCCTGGGTGCGGCGGCGTTCATCATGGTGGAATATCTCGAAATCCCGCTTCGCGATATTCTGGCCGCGGCCCTGTTCCCGGCATTGCTGCATTATTTTGGTATTTTCATCATGGTCCATCTTGAGGCCAAGAAGTTGGGGCTTCGCGGCCTGCGTGCGGATGAACTGCCAAACACCACCATGGTGCTGAAGCAACACTGGCTCAGTATCATTCCGCTGGTCATTCTGGTTTACCTGATCCTGTCGGGCCGGACCCCCGACTTTGCTGCAGTTTACGGGATCATTGCCTGTGTGGTCGTCGGCTTCCTCAATCCGGTCAACCGTTTGACCATTCCGGACCTTTGGAACAGCCTTGCGACCGGTGCCAGAAGCACACTGGCTGTCGGTGCAGCTGCGGCAACGGTGGGCGTTATCGTTGGGGTCGTAACCCTTACCGGCGTTGGCTTTCGGCTTGGCTATGTCGTGGTGCAAACCGCTACTGATATCGGCACCATTGTCGGCAATTTCTGGCCGCTCAGCTATTTTACGATTGAACAGTGGGCGCTGTTTTTCTCGCTCGTGCTGATCGCAATCGCCTGCATTGTGATGGGCGCAGGCATTCCGACAACAGCAACTTATATCATCCTTGTTGCAGTCGCCGCACCCGCGCTTGCCCAGTTGCAGGTCCAGCCATTGGTCGCGCATTTCTTCGTTTTCTACTATGGCGTTTTGGCGGATATCACACCACCGGTTGCGCTTGCTGCCTATGCAGCAGCCGGTATTGCCGGATCGAATCCGTTCAAGACAGGTAACACGGCCTTCAGGCTTGGAATCGCCAAGGCTTTGGTGCCGTTTGTATTCGTCTATTCACCGGCCTTGCTGCTGGTTGCCGATGGGTTCACCTGGTGGGCATTCACTGTCACTCTGATCGGCGCAATGATGGGAATCGGAGCTATTGGCGTGGCATTTTCCGGATATTTCCTGACACATCTGCCAAAGCTCCAACGCTGGTGGGTGGGTTTCGCCTCATTTCTGTTTATTGCACCGGGCCTGACCACCATGGGCATCGGGATTCTGGCGATCCTGCCAATTTTCCTTCTTCAACTCAGGGCCAGAGCCAGGGCTGTGAATGATCCGGCCCAGGCAGGCGGACTACCAGATCAAAGCTGACACCATCGGTATGTCCGACTGTTCTGATCATTGTGTCGATTTTGGCTGCGCTAGTTCGTTTGAACGCTGGACTCCGACACGCCATTTCGGCCACAATAAATTTTGAAGAATTAATCCGAATTAGGAGAGCAATGTGTCGTCAATTCAGCTGAAAGCTTTTGGGTTTGGTTCGGTGCTGACAGCGGTCATCGCGTTCAGTGCACCAGCCTTGGCAATGGATGTCTGCGCCACAGGCAAGACTTTGACAGACGGTAAGTTGACGATTGCGACCGGCAACCCTGCCTACTATCCGTGGGTGCATGATGATGCACCGGAAAGCGGCAACGGTTTTGAGGCGGCTGTTGCCTTCGCAGTGGCTGACAAAATGGGCTTTGCCAAAGATGATGTCATTTGGGTGCGCACATCTTTTGATGAGGCAATTCAGCCAGGTGCGAAAAATTTCGACTTCAACATGCAGCAATATTCCATCACCGAGGCGCGAGAGAAAGTCGTTGATTTCTCTGACCCCTATTATTCCGCTGCAGCGGCAATTCTGGTTCGAAAGAAAACCGTCGAGGCTGGATTGAAACCAGAAATGGCGGCGCTCAAAGCGCTCAAATGGGGTGTTGCGCAGGCAACAACTGCATTGCCGGTTGTCACACAAACCATTCAGCCGGACAGCGATCCGCTGTTCTATGATGATACCGCGAATGCTGTTGCTGCCATGCAAGCAGACCAGATCGATGCCGCCGTGTTCGATTTGCCGACAGCGCTGTATCTGTCTGCCGTTGTTCTGGACGACGGCGTGGTGTTGGGGCAGTTTCCTGCAGACCAGTCGGAAAACCCCGACCAGTTCGGCATGCTGATGGCTGAAGGCAACCCGATCAGGGAATGTGTCAACGAAGCACTGGCAGAGCTGAAAGCGGATGGTTCATTGGCCGCAATCGAGGCGGAATGGTTGCAGGCTGCGACCAACGTTCCTCTCGTCAAATAGTCGCCATTCCCTTGAACAGACGTGAAGCATATGAGGCCCGCCAGAAGAAGCGGGCCTTAATTATTGCGACGATCAGCACAGTGCTTGTCGTTGCAATGATCATGATTCTTGTGCCCATGGCTCCCGGTTGGGAGCAGGTAAAGAAAAGTTTCTTTTCCAGCGAAATTTTCGTCCTCAGCTTTCCCAAGATGGCCAAGGCATTTTTGCTGAATATTGCAATCTTTGCGTGGTCGGCACCGCTGGTGGCCATCGTCGGCCTGCTACTCGCCCTTGCGCGGTCCGTGCGCTCGCCGGCCTTGTTTCCCTTGCGCATATTTGGTGCAGCCTATGTGGATATATTTCGTGGCCTTCCGGTGGTTCTTGTCATTTACCTGATTGGATTTGGCATTCCCGGTCTTGGCCTCCCCCGCCCCTATAACAGCCCTTACATCTGGGGTACGGTGGCGCTGGTGCTGACATACTCGGCCTATGTTGCGGAGATCCTGCGTTCCGGCATCGAGAGCGTGCATGCAAGCCAACGGGCAGCGGGTCTGTCACTTGGCATGAGCGAACGCGCCGTGATGTGGGACATTGTATTGCCGCAGGCGATCCGCCGCGTGGTGCCAGCCAATATGAACATGCTGATCGCGATGCAGAAAGACGTGGCGCTTCTGAGCTTTATTGGTCCGGTGGAAATCCTGCGTCAGGCGGGTATTTTCAAGAGTCTGTATGCAAATTTCACGCCCTATGTGGTTGCCGCTGCCATCTTTCTGGTGGTGACAATCCCTGCAACCCGCTATGCGGATTATTTGATGAACAGGCAGCGTGATGCCCGAAGCTGAACCGAAATTGCGTCTGCAGAATGTGGTCAAGAAATTTGGCGACCATACTGTTTTGCGCGGCATTGATCTTGTTGTGGGTGAAGGCGAGATGGTGTGTCTTATTGGCGCGTCAGGGTCCGGCAAGTCTACGCTGCTGCGCTGTCTCAACGGTCTGGAACCGGTCGATGATGGCGAGATCTTTCTGGATAAGCTCGACATTGCAGAACCTGGTCTTGATCTTGGTCCGGTGCGCCAACGCATCGGTATCGTATTTCAGAGTTTCAATCTTTTTCCGCACATGAACGCTCTTGAAAATGTACTGCTGGCCCCACGCCGGGTGCTCGGCAAAACCAGAGATCAAATGATGGGTGACGCTGAAGCGCTGTTTACGCGCTTTGGTCTGGCTGCACATATACACAAATATCCGGACCAGCTTTCTGGCGGCCAACAGCAACGCGTGGCGATCATCCGTGCATTGGCCATGAAGCCGGAAGTCATGCTATTCGATGAAGTCACCTCTGCGCTCGATCCCGAATTGGTGGGCGAAGTCCTGGATGTCTTGCGCGCCCTGCAAGCCGAAGGCATGACGATGATTCTGGCGACTCATGAAATGCGTTTCGCCCGCGATGTTGCAGACCGAATTTGCTTTATGGATGGTGGCGTCATTCTGGAGGAAGGCCCGCCCGACATTATTTTCTCCGCACCTCAGGAAGAGCGCACCAAAGCGTTCTTGAAGAGTATATTGGTTTAAGGCGTGTGGCGTCTTTTCCGACGCGCTAAACCAAGTGCTTTCCCTGCCTGAAACAATGCTGCGGATCAGCTTCCCAAATAGTTTTCAGACAGGTGGAAGTGTCTTCGACAAAGCCTGCCTTTTTTGGGCATCAAACGATTCCGTATAAGTAATAAGAGCTCCAGGATCAGAGCAGCCGAACGTCCATTGCCATCCTGCATGGCGCACAATCTGCTGCCTGGCAGTGATTGTTCCAGCCCGCTGTCGGGCAACTATTGAGCCTGACCATTATGCAGCCAGTAGGTTGGAGCAGCATGTGGGAGCTGAAACGGAGGCTGGCAAATCCGGTTATACAGTCCCGTTAACCTTAACAAAGGGTTTAAGTGGTGGCGGGGGCGTTTTGACCATAAGTACAGTCAACAACGAAACCTGTGCCAGGCCACCAAATCGGATTTTGATTCACGACAAGACAATTACGGTGGCGCCCAGACCGAAGAAGCTTCAGGAGAATTCCTTTGCTAAACGTCGCCAAAAACTCAGCACCGAGTTACGAAATGGAGCGGGAGCAAGATCCCGTTCTTGCAGATAGCTTGTTGGGATTGAGCTACATCGGGTCTTCCCTGTATCAACGACGTTACCTTGCGAGCATCGTATTCCTTGCGGTCATCGCCGTTGGATTTGCGTTTGTTTCGCTGGTCCCTGCGAAATACACAGCGACCGCGATTATTCTGATCGATCCACGTCAGCAAACGGTCGTTCAGGCCGAAGACGTCCTGCCTGGAATTGGCGCGGACCCTGCAGCTGTGGAAAGTCAGGTCGAATTGCTCAGATCTGCGGCTGTCAGTCCTCCGCTTCTTCAAAAGTTCAGTGTCTATACGGACCCTGAATTCAACAAATCATCCATCTCGACCCGCTTGTTTGCATTGCTGAATTCAGATGCCGAAGCCAATGTGCCCAATCCGTCTCTTGAGGCAATCGGAAGGCGGAACAAGGCGATCAATGCGTTCGAGCGAAACCTGCATGTGCGGCGCAGAGGGCTGACCTATGTTCTCGATGTCAGTTTTACATCCGAAGACCCGGAAAAAGCCGCGAAAATCGCAAACTCTGTTGCCAATGCTTATCTCAGCGGAGAGTCCGACAGGCGGCAGGACGCGGCAAAGCAGGCGTCTGTATGGTTGACGGATCGTCTCAAAAACCTTCGCGAACAAGTTCGAATCTCAGAGCAAGCTGTTGCCGACTACAAGAAAAAATTCGATATTGTCGATCTGGGTACCACCGACTCCGGCGAAACCCTCGGCAAATCGCAAATTGACCTTGCAAACGAGCAACTCAGCGCGGCGCGGGCTGAAACAGCCCGTCAGAAATCCCGATATGATCAAGCGATCGCGGCCTCTGCAAATCTGACTGATACTGCAAGACTGCAGGAAGTTCTGAATTCACAAGTCGTCAGTAATCTGAGGGGCGCTTATTCAGACCTGAAGCGTGCGGAAGTCCGCGATGCGGGAATATTTGGCGCAAAGCATCCTTCCCTTCTCAATATCAAACGGGAATTGCAAACCGTCGAAGTCCAGATCGATGAGGAAGTCCAACGAATCGTGGCAAGCCTACGGAGTAATTATGAGGCCGCTCTGGATGCACAGCAATCTCTGGAACGCGACCTGCAAAATCAGAAGACACTGTCTGCTGAAGTTAATCAGGTCACGGTCAAATTGCGCGAACTCGAGCGTACGGCCACGGCGGATCGAAATGTGCATGATCAATTCCTCAACAGGCTCAAAGAAACCACGGAACAGATCACTCTGCGCAAACCGGATGCGGAGATCATATCCCTGGCGCGCATTCCAACGCGGTCAAGCGGTGCCAGCAAATCCTTGGTGTTTGCTGCAGCGATCGTGCTCGGCTTGCTGCTGGCAATAGCCCTCGCTCTGGTCACCAGCAGATTCCCGCAATCAGGTTCGAGGAACCCACCTGAACCACAAGCCAGCTGATTTCGTCTCCCACGATTGATTGCTGTAAACAAATTGCTAGGGCCTTTCTCGTTTATACGGAAGCATGAAATGAACAACGCCGAATTTCCAAGCGTGACTGTTGGTGGTCTCCCGATCACGGTTACCACCCGCGCCGATGCAGGTGCCTTTCTCATTGGCGAGGCAATCGACCGGAGAGGGTTGGAGGTACCGCCCTATTTCGCGACCTCGGCAAACGCCAATGTACTGTCTCAATGCGCCAAAAACGCACTGGTCAGAGACACCTATCTCAGCTCAGATGCCATTCATGCTGATGGCATGTCCGTGGTGTTTGCGTCACGACTGATGGGCTCCACAACGCTGCCGGAAAGGGTTGCGACCACCGATCTGTTCCATGATGTTGCCAAGGCTGCAGAGCAGCGCGGCGCTTCGTTTTACATGCTGGGTGCGAAGCAGGCTGCGCTGCACAAGGCACTTGCAAATGTCTCAAACACATATCCCGGGCTCAACATGGTTGGCGCGCGCAACGGATACTTCACTGAAGAGGATGAAGATGCGCTGGTCGCCGAAATCAACGCTGCCAGACCGGATGTCCTGTGGGTCGGCATTGGCGTTCCACATGCGCAGTTTTTCTGTGTGCGCAACCGAGCGCGTTTAACCGGTGTCGGGGTCATCAAAACCTGTGGAGGGCTGTTCGACTTTCTGGCGGGTGATGTGGCGCGTGCGCCCAACTGGATGCAAGCTGCCGGTCTTGAATGGCTGTTTCGTATGATGCAGAATCCGCGCCGCTTGATTGGCCGGAACATCACGACGAACCTTCATGCGATTTATCTGTTCATGATGAGAACGCAGTAGTCTTGTGATGGTGGGGGATATGACAGAGCAAGATGATTTTCTGACAAATTCCCACCTTGGCGCATGCGCGGCGATTGAACACGCACAGTCCAGGCAAACCCATGTCTGATGCTGTGCTGACAGGAACGATCAACGACCACCCTCCAAGAATTGTGCTGGGCACGATATCTCTGGCAGGCATAGCGCTGGTATCTGCGATCATCGCCCATTTGCTGTCTCCCATTTTTGGCGTTGGCATATCGCTTCTGTTTGGATTGCTGATCGGCACGTCCTTTTCTGCCTTTGCGCCATCTGCGGTTCTGATTTTCTTTCTGTTTCAAAACCTGCTGATTTCAATTGTCTCTCCATCCATCGACGGCGAATCCGCTCTCACGATGATGAGATCAACCAATTTCGTTCTGACATTTTCGATCTGGGCGGCCATGGTTTTCTCCTACTGTATCGGCATGCACCGCTACTCGGCCATCAGCCGGAAATTCAATGCAATCGCGCTGGTCATGGTGATTGTCATCTTGTATTTTGCAGTGGGATATGTGCGCTACAAGGATGCCTCTGTCTTCTATTTCAGAAATATTTTCACTCCCCTGATGTTTTTACATATCGCATTGATTTCCTTTCATAAATTCTCATTCCGCTTCAAAGACATCATCTCTGCATTGCTGGTTATTATCCTGGCTTTTGGATATGTTGAGTTTGCTCTGGGTCAATCATTTTCGGAAATGATCAATCAGGATGTCTATTCCAAGATTTCTTCACTCAGATCTTCTGTCTATCCGTTGGGACCTTGGGTGGAAGACATGCAGCAATCCGGGCACGTGACGCGCGATATTTACGAGAGCAACAAGGTCTTTCTTTTCAACTTTACGCTCTTCTCCGAATTTGGGAAAACCATTCTGAGGCCTGGTGGGCCGAACCTTCATTCCATCAGTTTCGCATATGTACTGGCTGTGTTTTCGCTGACCTTGTTTGCCATGGGCCGGAAACTTTATGTGATCGCTTCATTTCCCATACTGCTTCTCATTGGATCAAAAGGGGCAATGATTTTTCTGCTGCTGTCGCTTGCAGGACTGATTGCAGTTGGCTTTTCTCGCAGTTGGAAAATCCTGTATTGCTTCATTGGACTGCTTGCAACCTACGCGACCGTTGCCCTGCTCACTGCAATCGCGGTCAAGAACTATCATGCGCTTGGTTTGATCGCCGGACTGAAGGGCTTCCCTTTGAACCCTATTGGACATGGTCTCGGGTCAAGCGGAATTCTGGCGATTGAATTTACCGACATCAATTGGAATGCAGCCCAGCACGCAGGCAGTACGGATGTGGTGGTCGAAAGCGCGATTGCCGTTCTATTGAACCAGATGGGTGCTGCCACTTTCGCAATCGTCGGTCTGAATGTCTGGTTGGCACTACGGGCCTGGAAACAGTTTCAGGTGACAGGCGATAAAACCCTGGCTGCTGCAACTTTCATGCTGTTGTCAATTACGGTCAACGGGATTTTCCATGAAGAAGCGATGTTTGCACCGTTGGCCCAAGGGACAGTCATGATCATGGTCGGATTTGCCTTGGGGCGCTATGATTCGAGAGTCCATTCGAAATTCCCATTATCGGCTGGGTAGTTGAATTGACCTACCCCCGCATTTTACAGGAACACCAAGCTGGTGTTGGTTCGAAAGAACTGTGCTGCAAGCATGGTTTCAGCGATGCTGATCTTCTACAAATGACGCGCCAAGTATGAACTGCATACGCCTTGTTGGGCTCATCCGGCCAGATCTCATCGACGGTCTTGCCCGCCTTGATGGCGGCCTTTTCGTCCTTGGTGATGCGCTGCTTGGGAGCGGCTACAATGGTGGTATTGTCAAGCTGACCGCCCATCGCCAGATATCCGATCTTTGCAAGGTGCTTGTCGAACCGAGCAAACAGATTATCCACGGTGCTGGCCTGCGTGAGGTGCTCGCGAAATAGCCAGATCGTCTTGGCAGCCGGCACTTTGTCACCGAGTCTCACCCCCAGAAACCGCATGAAGGATAACCGGTCGTTGATCATGAATTGGATCTGGTCATCGCCCAGATTATACAGCGTCTGCAGAACAAGAACCTTGAACATCATCACGCTGTCAAGCGGCGGTCTGCCACCCTTCGCACCGTCCGAACGCTTCAACGCATTGGCCAATGGCTTGCGAAAAACATCCCAAGGTACGATCCCGCTCAAGACTTTCCAGCGGGTCTCTCGACCGGCTCAGCAGCTCATAGCGATCAGGGATAGTGACTCACAAAATGAAAGACCAGGCGAGATTCTTAGAAGTGTCCACATTATATCGGTGTCCACGAAACCGGCAGAAGCTCAGCCGGGCAAGTCGATCCTACGAAACAAATGGAACGATGTTTTTGGTTTCGAGCTTGCGATCAAAAAACTGTCCCAAATAGGCATCGAATTTATTCGAGTTGAAATGTTGATTTCCACCACCTGGAAAATTGGTGAGTTCGCCGAATAAAATACGGTCGCCAAGATCATATAGATCGACGCGGATAAAATTTAGGCCTTCGGACAATTTTTGCGAGAGCTCCATCATTGCGTCCATATTTTCAGGACGTTCGATATACGGACCAGGATCGATTGTTTTTTCTTTTACTGGAAGCATATTCCAGTGCTGGTCAAAAAATGTAACTTTGTGGTTTTTCGGCTTTTCCGTATGAACTTCAATGAGCCTGACCACACCGTAGAAAACATAGAATTTATAATCACACGGAATGCTGCCTGACTCTGGATCAATCAGCAACTCTTCAAACATTATGTTGTGCGGCATATCAGCATAAACATATTCGCGCGCCGCATTTTCAAAATCTATGGCCAACCATTTTCGGCACGTAGCCTGCAGTTCTTCTGGATCAACCGATGACTTATCCGCAACTATGCGAACAGCACCACTGGCATGACTGGGTTTTACTACAAAGCTGTCTGGTAACTCGTCGAACGGAAACGGCCCAGTGCCATCCCAAACTGCATAGCACTCAGTTAGGTGTTTCTTTCCAACCAACTTTTCCACATGGTTTCGCACGCCTACTTTGTCACTGATCATTGTGCGAAGTACTGCATTTTCTTTAGACAACATCAGGCTCAGGACATTTTCGTTGAAATGGCGAGGATCGGTATAAGAAGGCCAACGGCCCATAGTCACTCGGTGACGCAGGCCGAGATATATTCGATCAGACAAAATGGAAGATAATATATTTACATATTTGCGACTGTGATTTTTGATCATTTTAAGATCATCTTTCATGTGTTTCAGGACCCGAGTGTCAAACCGGCAGCGTCAGAAAATTGAAAATGGTAAGTATTGTTGTCCAGAGATTTAACCATAATTGACCTCAATTAACCTTTGCCCGGATGCGCAGACGTAATGCGAAGATAGATGGGTCTATGCCAATTGTTTTTCGGCATGCAGCGTTGAGAAGCAAAGTCAGCACAATTGAAACGATCGCAAAAGCGATTGCTGCGCCCAGAGTTCCATAGATAGGCGTCAAGATTATCAGCAATAGACAGCGCAAGCTTAACCCAACCGATAGCAAAATCAGGTAACGTGTTTCATGCCCGGTGTGCAGTAATATATTCGGCGCAGGCCCTGCCAGTGTGGTTATGCTTGCACCTACAGCGAGGACAATCAACGTCCAATATTCCGACACATATTGCTGGCCGAATATTGCCAAAAGGCCTTTTGCACCGATTAGCAAAACCAGCAACCCAACTGCCACAAGGATTAATGCTATCATGGACAAGTCATTCATACTGCTGCGCAGTTTTTCCTTTTCGCCCGAAAAGTGAAGCGGCGCGATGCGGCGCGATGCGTAATTTGCAAAAGCTGCCGTCAAACGTTTGAAAATATTCGCCAGACGCATTGCGACGAAATAACCACCGGCCAATGCGGGGTCGATGAAAAAACCGATTACGAGTATATCAATGTGCAAGCTCAGATTGGCAATAATATCGCTAAGCCACATTCGGAATGAGCGATTCCGCCAATCAGAAATATCCATTTGCGCTTTTGTTCGACTGATTTCATTTGGTGCAGCACGCAGTATGGCGGCAAAGTTGAGCAAAATTGCTAAACCGAGTCCCGCAGACATAGCAAAAAAAATGGACGATTCCGATAGATCGAAACCAATCAATATTGCAAGGATTAGAGCCGCAATTGTAAACAGGCGCCACGTGATTTCCATGTTGCCGTCACCTGCAATGAAACCTGAGATCACTCGGGTTGCAGGTGATATGAAATAAATTAAAGTGAAAAAAAATGCGAAAAGAAAATAACTTAAGGCAGTCAGATTCGATGCACCATAATACAATTGTATTCCTGCGCCAACAAACCCCGCAAGAAAAGAACCACTCAAAGATACTATCAATCCGAAAAGAAACGCACCGCGTGCCAAGCCATACTCACCTTCTTGAACGCAGTGATTCCATGTTTTAAAAATCAGATCTCCTTGGCCAAACACTCCAACGGCTGCACATAGAGACAAGAGAGTAAAAACGAAGGCAAATTGTGAGAATTGATCCGGTGTCAGTATTCTCGCGATTAGAACAAACATTACAAAATTGATGCCTGTTCCCAGCATCATTATCGCCAAAGGTACGACCACATTGTCGAGTTTGGAATTTCCAAATTTGGACAAAAGCGATTCAGAAAAGTTTTTCAAACGCTCGAAAAACATAGAATTCAGCTCTCTCCACTGTCTTTGGCGCGGCATTTTTTTACAAAATGTCTGAACTTGCCGCTGCAGTTCGGAGCACTCCAATCTGGTTTCCCCCAACCGGCAGGGTCAAACCCTATACAGGCTAAAACGTGCTGTGTTTCAATTGTTCTTCGCTGGCCTGCCTCTACCAGAACAATGATTTTTGCAGCATTTTTTGGAGGGCATGACCATCATAAAAGTGCGTCCATGGCGACCGCTCCGAGGAAAACACAAATTCAATCAATAACTTTACCAAAATCCATCAATTTTCCCTGCCACACACATAATTTGATCCCAATTTTCTGACAATCTAAATGCTTTATTAAGGTTAATTTTGATCTGCCTACAGGTTTTTCTGCTAAATTTTTAATTAGATTTGTTTCGATAATTTGCGTACCGAATGCCCAATCATATGAATATACAATCAAAATGTGCGCTTCATAACTATTCCACTATCAATTTTTTGCGCCTGCAATAGCCATGCTTTAATCACGGCCAGCAACTTGATCTTGTGTCAGAGCGGGTGTTCGCATCCGTACAGGGTTAGTCCGGCCTTCGCGTAGCTGCATTTCGCCGTCTAAAGGCACAGCTATCCTTCGGTTTGTCGACGTTCATGGAGGATCATATGATCCAAATTACATGCCAGATTCGCCAGTGTCGGCTTTGCTTCGGCACACACAAGGCCTGTGGTGCGAAATGATCATCAAAAGGCATGGTCTCTTGCTTCCAGGTCAGTGTATTCAACCTACGAAACAAAATTAATTTAAATTGTAATTATTTTGAATGCTTCTTGATAACTCTACACACTCAACTTAACCCTAATAATATATTTACAACAATGACATTGCCTCACTTTGAAAAAATTTCTACGTATCTGTAGTTATCGCCGAGATAATACCATTAATATGCTATGTTGAAATTCGACGCAGTTTAGCAGTCATTCCTGCTGTCTTGGTTGGTTTTCGCTGCGTATAGAACCCATACAAGGGTAGGTGAATGTTTGTTCAGGAAGCGTTTTCAGCGCGACACGTTTGCGATGGATTTTGAACCAATCAGGCAAGATTACACTGAGTCCCTTCCGCCAATTCATTCGCGGAATACAGGTTTGCGTGGCTTAATCTCATTCAGTGAATATCGTCAGTTGCCTCGTGACAACATGATAACGCCGGGAAGATTTCACATGCTCTCACGGCGCTTGAAGTCATACCCGTCGCGTTTCCTTTCTGTCGCAGACATATTGTGGGTTCTATCGGCTGGAGTCGTTCTGGCTACTGGGCTCAGCATGAGCGCTATCATGTTCATGATGGCCTGTAGGCGCATTATTGGTATCGACCCGTCAACATGTCTCCTTTTCGACAGCCATATTCAAAACCCGATGGCGAGTCATAGAACTATGGGCGCAGTCATCTCCTGCATTCAACCGGCAAGCATTCTGAAAACATTTTTTGGACAAGACCGTCAGTGCCAAAGCAATCAGGAATGGCGCTGCCATGTTTGATTATCGCCGTTCCGCACTGTTCACGAAGCTGGCCGCCCTTCTGCCAGATCGCCTATATTTTGCACTGCGCCACAAAATGACGACAGGTCGCTGGCCCTGTTTTTCCAATCCCACCTCTTTCAATGAGCACATTCTCAGCCGCATCCTGTCAAGGAAGGACGGCAGGCTCAGAAGCCTTATCTGCGATAAAATTGCTGTCCGTGATTATGTAGATGAGCTTATTGGCCCAAGCCATCTGTCAAGAATCCAGGCGATATGGGACGGAACGGGACCAATTCCGTTTGAAGACCTTCCAGATCGGTTTGTCGCCAAGCCAAGTCACGCCAGTGGTGAAGTGTTGATTGTCTGGGACAAGTCAGAGATCGACAAGGATGAGCTACAGGCCACCTGTCGTGACTGGCTGACAATCGATTATACCCGGGCTGCTCGTGAATATATCTACAAGAACGTGCCGCGGAAGATCATGTTTGAAGAATTGTTGATCGACCCTCAGACAGGCAAAATTCCCTATGATTACAAAATTTACGTCTTCAACGGCGTGCCACGGGTTATCAATTTACATATCAACCGGTTTGATGATTATGGTGTAGTCTATTTCGACAGGGACTGGAACCATTTGCCAGGGCGGGTGGTCGACCACAATGATGCCTCATCAATGCCGCCTCCCAAGAACCTCAAACTGATGCTGGAGCTATCCTCAAAACTCTCAAAAGGTCTGGATTTCATCCGTGTTGATTTATACGATCTGGGGGACCGTGTTGTCTTTGGCGAATTGACAAACTTTCCAGAGGGTGGAAACCAGCACCAAACCGAAAAGTTTGATGCCTATCTCGGACACTTCCTGAACACCAGTGTCGATGCAGAGACAGATATTCCCTTTGTGCCATAGAAAATTCCGGCACCCGGAGTATGCCCTCTTGAGGCGCAATCATTTGATGGCCCAAAACAGATCAGCCGGAAAGGTAGTCAGAGCGATACGACTGCGTATTGACCCAATTGGTGAAGGCCACTGATCGACTGTTCAGAGCCACCGGATACCGGACCTCCACGACAATCAGCGCATTCATAGTTGTATATATTTAAAATTTTAAATATTTTATAGTTAATATAAAATTAAAATTAGTTTAATTTTTATCTATTAACCTTAACAAAGTTTTAATCTCCCTTAAAGTTTTAAATATTTTATACACGTAGCAGCAACAAACTTTGCTGAGGTGTATCTTGTCTCTGAACTTTTCAAATGAACGAAAATGGCGCTTTTTTGCGATCGACTTTGCACTGGTGCTGTTCAGTGCATTCGGCGCGTATTTCATTCGTCAGAATTTCAACATTTCAGAAATGTGGCTGGTGGATTTCATTCCCTATGCCCTGGCAACGGCAACCGGTTCCGCGTTGGGGTTTCTGGTGTTTGGAACACACCGCAGTGTCTGGCGATTTGTCTCCTTTTCCGAGATCCTGCAAGTGGTGAAAGCGGTCACGCTGGGCCTGTCGATTGCGCTCATCCTGGTGTTTACAATCAACCGACTGGATCACGTTGCGCGGTCCGTGCCGCTTATTCACTGGGGCCTGGCGATCGCCCTGCTGGTCGGTGCAAGGCTGATCATCCGGTATCAACGAAATGGCGAGGCTTCGAATGATGACCAGACCCATATGGAGCAACCCGAATATGTGCTGGTTGTCGGTCTCAACAGAATTACGGAACTCTATCTGCGTTGTGTATCTGACCTTGCCAGAAAACGCATATCGGTAGCAGGCATTCTGGTTGAGGATCCTGCCGTGCACGGCAGAGTGATAAAATCATGCGAGGTCCTTGGATCACCTGTCAACATTCTGGAAATTCTTGGCAAGTGCAACATCCATGGAATTGCCGTCAAAAAAATTGTCATCACGACGCAGCTTTCGAATCTATCGCCTACTGCCAGAGAAGCTCTCGTGAAGCTCGAAAGAAGCGGTATTGTTGAATTGGACTTTTTCGAAACGCGTCTGGGATTTTCTCCATTTTTGCCAACCGAGCAACGCGTCGGCTCAGCATCTGAAGCTGCCAACGAGCAAACCAATTCAGGCCTTGCCGGTGTAAACGACAACGAAATCGGGCTGCGCAACCGGACAGTGTATCGGACTGCAAAGCGACTGCTGGACATGACTGGTGCGCTGGCAGCGCTTATCGTGCTGACACCTGCCTTCCTGATCGCTGCCGGAATTGCGGCTTTTGATGTGGGCTGGCCAGTCATGTTCTGGCAAGTCCGGCCTGGACTGCATGGACGGCCCTTTCGTATTTCAAAATTCAGAACAATGGGGCCGGGTCACAAATCAAATGGCGTCCGTATTCCCGATGACCAGCGCGTATCAAGATTTGGGACGCTTTTGCGCCGCCTGCGTTTCGACGAAATTCCTCAATTGGTCAACATTCTGGTGGGCGACATGTCGTTTGTGGGGCCAAGGCCCCTGTTGCCTGTTGACCAGCCAACCAATCGCGCCCTGCGTCTCAGCGTGCGCCCAGGCCTGACCGGATGGGCCCAGATCAATGGCGGCAAGGATCTATCCATCGCGCAGAAGACCGAGCTGGATTTATGGTATGTCAGAAATGCGTCCTTCGCTCTGGATATCAAAATCCTGCTGCTGACCGCCTATTTCCTGGTGTCCGGCAACATTGCAAATGAAGAGAGTGATGCAAGTACAGAACCGCAGATATCCCCCGACGATGAGGTTTTCGAAAAACCAAAAGTCCTGACCAAGTAGGTTTGCTCCGCCTTGTTGAAAGGCAAACTGTGGGCTCTCAGACCACCTCCTCTTTATGCCAGGTCTAATGACTCATGACAGCCTTGAAGGCGGGCAAGCTGGCCTCAATCATCTTTGCGGTGGCGGTCAGGCTGATTCTGAAGTCACCCGGTAGATCAAACAATGTGCCCGGCATCACGTAAACACCATCTTTGGCCAGCCGTTTGGCGAAAGCCACCGAGTCCCCTCCCGGTGCCTTTCCCCAAAGATAGAACGTTCCGGCAGGCTTGATGATGTCATATCCCCACTGGGTCAGCGCGCCGTGAATCCGGTCGCGTTTGGCCTCAAGAGCGCCGATGTCGATCGAAAGCGCTTCAAGATCGCGGATCGCGTATTGGAATGGGGCATCGGGAAACGCCCAGCCCTCTGACACCTGCGTCGATTCTGTAAAAGACTGAAGTGCGGCCCGGTCCTCATCAGGCATCTCCGGAGAAATCGCCAGATAGCCGATCCGCAGACCTGGAGCGAGCAGGATTTTGCCATAGCTGTAGTCAATCAGCGTCCACGGATAAACAGCTGCCGGGCTGGTGAACCCCGCGCCATCGAACCTGATCCGGCGATAGGGTTCGTCTGAAAGAATGAAGATTGGATGGCCCACCTCTTCTGATTTCGCTGTCAGCATGACGGCGAGTTCGGTCAACCGCTCGCGCGTGTAAATCACACCGGTTGGATTGTGCGGCGTATTGACGACGACGATCTTGGTCCGAGGCGTAATCGCGGCCTCAATGGCCCCGATATCCAAATCAAAAGTGCCATCTTCCAGGCGAACCGGAACCGTGCGGGCGCCACGGGCGGCGAGCATCGTGGCATAGCAGAACCAGCCCGGCAGCGGCGTGATGCATTCGTCTCCGGGATCGAGCAGCATCGAAAAGGCCAGTGCAATGGCACCGAAGGCGCCGTTGGTCAGAGCGATATCTTCAGGTGCAAAACTGATCCCAAGCTCTCGTCTCAGTGCGTCGGCCACTTCGGTTCGAGGTTCTTGCTCATTGGTCTTATAGGCGAACCAGTCGACCGCGTGTGGCTCTGTCCGGGTCTGAAGGGACGCTACCAGACCGGGGATCGGCATTTCGTGCGGATTGCCGAAGGTCAGGTCGGCGCGCACGTCTTCATCCGGAATATCAGCACGATAATTGGCAAAGAATTCAAAAACGCGGCGGAGCTCTTCAGAAGCGGATTGTGACCGCTGAGACAACAGGGACATGGGAAACTCCTTTTGAAAACCGTAGTTGAAATGACCAGTTTCGTACAGAATTTTCCATAAAGACCCATGAGGGTGCCTGCTTCTGGACATGATCGACAGTTTTGGCTTGGCGAAGATACGACCCGTTTCTTCGTCCCTCAGGCTTGACGCGAGCTACTGCCGAACACTGGGAAACAGACTGGCTTCGGGCCGGAGAGGTTTCATGGGATCAGGTCACGTGTTATTCTGCAATCAAGGTCCTCGTCAGTCGTACTGGCGCTGGCGTAACCAATTTTGGCATGTGTCATCGCAGGGTTTAAGCCCAAATTTGAAGTGTCACAAATAGTCGATGTCAGTCCGGATGTTACGGTGCCAGGCCAGATTAGGTTTTCAGTCCCGGCATTTGATTGATTGGGTCGAGAGTGAACCTGTCCGGCTTCCGTTCATACCGCGCGAATTATAGGTCTGAAGACTATCAAAAGCGGACATTCGACTTTGAAAGATTAAGCCGTGCCGAGTTCGCCGGCGGCTGATTTGTTTAAATTACGCGGCAATTTCTGATCTTTCCAGAGACGCGTAGAAGTTTGCCTTTACTTCAGTGGGGTGCATATTTCCAGATGAGTTCCAGAAAGGCGACGATTGTTGAACCAGTCCACCCATTCGAGGGTGGCGTATGCAACAACGCGAGGGTACAGCATGATTTTGAGCGCAACTTGGCTAGCTTGAGGAGTACATTGGAATTTCGTATGCTCAGACTTCGAGCCGGATTTCGAGTCCTGCGTGCATGGAGTATCAATCTTCAAAGGAGGATTTAATGGAGCTAATGAATCAACCCTTTTCTGGACAGCTTGGGAACCGTCTGATCGAATTGCTTGATTCAGCAGATTTTCATACTTTGAATATCGCAGTCGCCTTCGCAAAGAACAGCGGCGTCCTCAGAATCAAGGATTCACTTGAGAGATTTAGAGAGCGCGGCGGAAAAGTAAATGTTCATGTCGGCGTAGATCTTGGCGGGACGTCGTATGAGGCTCTTACAGCTTTGCTACTTCATACCGACACCTTGAATGTAGTACATTCTGAAAACGGCCAGACGTTCCACTCAAAAATCTACCAGTTTTCAGGAAGGGACAAGGAGCTGATAGTTGTTGGCTCACACAATCTGACCGGCGGCGGTCTGTGGACCAACTTCGAAAGCTCAGTTCACATGTCGGTAAATAGATCGAGTGCCAGTGAGATGCCAATACTAAGGAGGCTGGACGACTACATTGGGGAGCTGTCTTCACTCAAAGACTCATTCATGTCGATAGGTGCTCAAGACGACATCGATAAGCTGCTTCAAAACGGCTATATATTTAAAGAAGTCGCTGAGCGAGTGCGCTTGGCGACATCTGGTACACAGGAAGGAACTCGGGAACGTCTATTCGGCAAAGGAGCTCCAGCAACGCGACCTCGCATCACCGCGCCGGAGATAGAGAAGACGGTGGCGGTTTCTGTGGCACCCGTGGGACCGACCTCTTTTCCCCCAAGTGACGAGGGACAGACTATTTGGTTTGAAACCAAGAGAATGACTGGCGGATCACGAAATATCCTTGATCTATCAAAGAGGTCCCTGGTTGAGCTCGGAGACCCCACTGACACCCCATTTGATTTAGGCGAGCCACCGTTCATGCGTGGTGGAGTCGAGTTTTTCGATCTAAATCCTGCAGCAACCAACCAGTCCAAAAATATCACCCTCAACTTCGAAGGGATTGACTATATAAGTAATACAATACTTTTCCCAAGTGGGGATAAAGCAAATGGCACGTGGCGTCTCCAAATTAAGGGAACTAGTTCTTCTGGAAGGGGGATCACAGAAGCCCTTAGAACCAAAGGTGAGGAACACTATTTGGTCAAAAAGATAGTCACCTTCACTAAGATACAGAGTGATTACTACTTCATGTCTGTGTTCCCGGAATCTGAACTTGAGAGTTTCAAGGCAGCTTCACGTATCTTGGCTCGAAATGGGGCTACTAAAAATGCTAAGCTCCTCGGTCTTCTCTAGAAGCGACTCAGCCACTCTTGGTGTTTTCCTTTCCGAATTCCGCTAATTCCGCCTTTTGCCCCGCCGAATGTGAGCATTAGAGCATCGTCATTCAGTGGGCTTCCTTCCGAAACGAACAACGGAACCTGATTTGCATGGCGGAAGTGGTTTATAAACGATGTAACATCGAAGCCAAATGCATACCCCGTCGTGCTTTGATATGGCGGGTCTACATACACGACAGCATCGCTAGGAAAGGGTTCTTCAAGCAATGTCATGATATCCATTTTGAGACAAGTCACGCCTTTCATTCCATTTACCAAGGCATCAATTCGGCGACGCAGCTCGGTCGGAGAGGGTTGCATGGGATTGGCGGGGCTGCGGCGTATACTAGTCTCGGTTGGCTCCCAATAGTTCCGAAAACAGGCATTCGCCCAGCGTTCTCCGTTGCGCCAAATTTGTTTCCCTCCAAAGGAGCAGGCCTGAAGCACAGGATAAAGTTCTGCTTCATGCTCGCCCATTGGAGGCGTTGAGAGCGCTGACATGTGAGCTTTAAAATCGCGTTTATCACTCGGCAAAACGGAAAGAAACTGATCGAAAACATCCATGTCGAACGTGCCAGAGCCAATGGCGGACCAGAAGGCCCCCCAAGAGCTGATGTCGAGCATCCAAATACGGTTTGGGTCGACGCCTCTGTTAACCAGTTCGACTGACACTGCGCCAGATCCGCAGCATAGGTCGTAAAATCGCGAGTTCGGCCCTGGAGCGGCATCGAGAAGAAGGTCGACGATCTGGGCCGCTACGCGCTGTTTGCCACCCTGATATGCGCAGGGCACTCGCATTTGGCAGCTCAAGAGGATTTTCTGCGGATTAGGATTCGTGCATAAACGCGCCGGCCGTTGATGATGCCGACACCGCCCCTGTCCTCTGTGTGCGCACGATATCTTACCTTTTTAAGGATCTTGGAAGATACATTGGTGCGTGCGTTGCCGTTGGCAAGCATAACGATTTCGAACTGATCCGGACTGTATTTGTCGAGGAATGTGATCGGCACGCCCATGATACCGTCGTAGTCGACAGGAATATTTTGGGTGCGCCCAACGTTGATAGCATCGTAGTTTTCGTAACGTGGGTATTCGTCCGGAGTGTAGAGGCGGGTCAATGTTATGGGCTCGTGTCGCATGCTGGTTTCCAAGTTAGTGAACCAGCGTACGCCCTTTACCCGGATGAAGCGTCGTCCACTCTCGTCCACACCGCAGCTGGCGGCATTTAGCGGGTAGCTATCGGGTACATGAAATTTGCGATCCCCGGAGCGGATAGATTCTCCATACCAGACCTTATTGTCACGAAAGAGGGGGAAAACTTCCTTTGTTGTTGCAGCGTTCATGTTACCAACAATAATAAAATCCTTTTCGTGGCGCCCCAGCAGGGTAATGTACTCACGAAACAGGCTGAAAGGCGGATTTGTGGCCACTATATCGGCTTCCTCAAGCAAAGCTATGCACTCGTCTGACCGAAAATCTCCATCACCAACGAGATGGTCAAGAGAGTTGCCTGGCATAGCAAACAAGGACTCTAAATCCAGCGAACCGTCTGGCCTCTCCAGAGGCTCGTCAGGCACTTCGGTTACCACCGCCTTGTAGGCGCCTGTGACCCCCTCTAGTGGATATTCTTGTCCCGCGATTGAGGAGTCGTCGTAGCAGGTGGATATCAGCCTCGTAAGCCCGAGCTTGTCGAAATGAAGCGCAAAAAACCGGAAGAAAGCCGACTCGAAAGGATCATCGCAGTTACACAGTATGGTCTTTCCCTTCAGTTGCTCTCGATGCCTCACCATTTCCTTAGCCACATCGTCGTACTGCGTATAGAATTCATCTTTCTTGACGATGAACGCGCGATTGAGTGTCGCGTTTCCGGGTTTCGAGTTTAATTTTGGACGTTCGGTCATAATATCAAACGGTATGGTGCCCTCGCGAGCGACTGCTTTAAGGAAGGTATTAATTGCGGCGGACATGCTGATGCCAATCTCGTCGAAGACCTCGCTTGCACGCCTCTTAACGTCTAGATCAATGCGTATTGTCGTAGTGGGTTTGGTCGACATATCTCTCACTCTTCATGTGAAATACAATGTAGCACGATTTAGTATGAACTACAACGTAGCACAATACTAAGATGGCGGCTTCACCATTTATTCACCCGAGGCTATTGATCTGCACTGAACTGTAACGGGTTGGGGGCCGAAAACGTTGCTAACTACTACCGTGCTTTCCAGATTGGCTACGCCCGTTTCTTGCGCATTGCCTCCATTGGAGACTACCGCGGCTAACGACTGCTTCCTGCCCAATAGAGACCTTGGAATGCGTCCAGATCAAGCGATGAGGAGCGAACATCACACCTGCCGAAGGTATTCCCGCATCTTCCCGTTTTGGTGTTTACTGTGTGCTTACCATTTATCAAACGACAAAAGTCGAAGGCATCATGGTCGCGCGCAACATACTGATTTTATGTGGGGATACATGGTGCCGCAGGGGAGGATTGAACTCCCGACCTCGTCATTACCAATGACGCGCTCTACCACTGAGCTACTGCGGCTTTATTCATGTTTCGGTATCTATGGACGCGCTCATCTGACATATCCTAGGCAATGCTGCAAGATGGTTTGGATTGAAAAGCGCAATTTGTGACGCTATCTGCACAAAACTGCCGCAAGAATCAACAGGATGGGCATGGCCAGAGACACAACAAAGCATGACAAGAAGCAGGAACGCCTCTCAGCCATGCTGCGGGAAAACCTGCAAAAACGGAAAGCGCAGATGCGGGCCCGCAGAAATGCGAGCGAGCAAATTCGCGACGACATTCCTGAAGATATTTCGGAGCAGCGCACTGAAAAGCTGCAAAAAGACGATTGATCCACCGCTTTCGCGTTGCTTTGTGCCGCAGCAGGCCTTGATGCAGCCTCAAATCCCTTTAAAAAGAGCGCCAACACAACACATGAAAGTATCACATGGATAAGATCCGCATTCGTGGTGGCAACAAGCTGAATGGCACCATCCAGATTTCCGGCGCAAAAAATGCAGCCTTGCCACTCATGATCGCCAGCCTGCTGACTGATGAGACCCTGCGACTGCTGAATGTGCCCCGGCTTGCCGACGTTGCCCTGCTGCAGCGCATTCTGGGCAATCACGGTGTTGACTGCACAATCAGGGGCAAACGCCCTGGACAGGCCAGCATGGCCGGTCAAACGCTCGATCTGCGCGCCCAGGAGATTGTCGATACGACATCACCTTATGAGCTGGTGTCGAAAATGCGCGCCAGTTTCTGGGTCATCGGCCCATTGCTGGCCCGGATGCACGAGGCGCGGGTGTCGCTGCCGGGCGGTTGCGCCATCGGCACGCGCCCTGTTGACTTTTTTCTAGACGGTTTGCGCGCTCTGGGTGCTGAAATTGAACTGGATGGCGGCTATGTGGTTGCCAAAGCCCCCAATGGTCTGATTGGCGGAACTGTTACATTTCCAAAAGTCTCTGTTGGTGCGACCCATGTTGTGATGATGGCGGCAACGCTGGCCAAGGGCACCACACATATTGAAAACGCAGCGCGTGAGCCTGAAGTCACGGATTTGGCCAATTGTCTGATCGCGATGGGCGCCAAAATCTCCGGTGCCGGCACTGAAACAATTACCATTGAAGGCGTTGAGAAACTGCACGGCGCGACACACACCGTATTGCCGGACCGGATTGAAACCGGCACCTACGCCATGGCTGTGGCCATGACGGGTGGTGATGTGATGTTGCAGGGCGCACGGGCGGAGCTGCTGGAAGCGGCGCTGGATGCCATCAAGGCATCGGGAACGCATGTGGAGCCAAGCGAAACCGGCATTCGCGTATACCGCAATGGTGGCCCGATCAAAGCCGTCAACGTGACGACAGCCCCCTTCCCCGGATTTCCGACAGACCTTCAGGCCCAATTCATGGCGCTGATGACGCGTGCTGAAGGCCATTCCGACATTGTGGAAACGATTTTCGAGAATCGCTTCATGCATGTTCAGGAATTGGCGCGTCTGGGCGCTAAAATCAATCTTGATGGTCAAAAGGCCATGGTCGAGGGTGTGCCGGAGCTAACCGGTGCCCAAGTGATGGCAACAGATTTGCGGGCCTCGGTTTCGCTTGTCATTGGTGGTCTGGTGGCGGATGGTGAAACCTTCGTCAACCGGGTCTATCATCTGGACCGTGGATTCGAACGTCTTGAAGAAAAATTGCGCAATTGCGGCGCAGAAATTGAACGCATTTCAGTCTAACAATTAAAGGTGACACAATGTCCGCATTGAAAATGATGGCTATGGACGAAGAGGACCTGACGGTTCTTTCCGCTCATTGTCAGGACGCTGTGTTCAAGGCCGCAGATGTGACCTGGCTTGCGGCCGAAAAACGGTTTCTGATTTCGATCAATCGCTTTGTCTGGGAAAAAGCCCAAAAGGGCGGCGGCCTGATGGGTCTGCTGGGTCGCAAATCCTTTGAGCGGCACAAGGCCGTTCTGCATTTCGAGCAGGTGACCCAGGTCAAGACGAAGGGTCTGAACCCGTCTGACGCCGATACGGTGTTCTCACTGCTGTCGATCGAATTTTTTCCCGAGGAAGACGGCGTGTCAGGTCAGCTTGAACTGATGCTGGCCGATGATCATTCCATTCGGCTGAACGTCGACTGCATTGAAGTCCGCCTTGCCGATTTCGACGCTGCGTGGGAAACCACCAACAAGCCGAAACATCCGCTTAGCTGATACATGGCTGGACTGACGTCTGAGCCCCTGCCCTAAGGAATATTGCATTGGTGTATCGCCTGTCCCAATCCGATCCGAATTTTTCCTCCGCGTTCCAGTCCCTGCTGGCGACAAAGCGGGAGACTTCCGAAGATGTGGATTCCACCGTTCGCACCATCGTTCAGGATGTGCGCAAGCGCGGTGATGCTGCGGTTCTGGAACTGACTGAAAAATTTGACCGCATTGCCCTGACGGCTGATGCGCTGCGGATTCCTGAATCGGACATCATGCAGGCGGTGAAGACCGTCGCACCCAAAACAATGGCGGCCCTGACCCTGGCCCACGACCGCATCACCTCACACCACGAAAAGCAGCTGCCAGCTGATCAGCACTACACGGATGCGCTGGGTGTCGAGCTTGGGTATCGCTGGTCTGCGGTGTCGGCGGTCGGTCTTTATGTGCCCGGCGGCACCGCGAATTATCCAAGTTCCGTCCTGATGAATGCTGTGCCTGCGCGTGTCGCAGGGGTGAAACGCATTGCCATGGTGGTGCCAACGCCCGATGGCGTGCTCAACCCGCTTGTGCTGGTGGCCGCGCATCTGGCCGGTGTCAGCGAGATCTATCGTATTGGCGGCGCGCAAGCCGTGGCAGCGCTGGCTTATGGAACAGAGACAATTGCACCGGTTGCCAAAATTGTCGGCCCGGGCAATGCCTATGTGGCAGCCGCCAAGCGTCAGGTTTTCGGCACCGTTGGCATCGATATGATCGCCGGACCATCCGAGGTTCTGGTTGTGGCCGATGACACGGCCAATCCGGACTGGGTTGCCGCCGACCTGTTGGCTCAGGCAGAGCATGATGCCTCGGCCCAATCCATCCTCATCACCGACAGCGCCGCGCTGGCCGAAGCGGTGGAACGGTCGGTCGAAAGCCAGTTGAAAACATTGCCGCGTGCAAAGATCGCGGGTGCCAGCTGGCAGGATTTTGGTGCGGTGATTCAGGTTGCCGATGTCATGCAGGCGGCAGATCTGATTGATGCGATTGCGCCCGAGCACCTTGAGTTGTGCGTCGCAGATCCAGATGCGTTGCTGGACAAGATCACCCATGCAGGTGCTGTGTTCATGGGGCACCATACCCCGGAAGCCATTGGCGATTATGTTGGTGGGTCCAATCATGTTCTGCCGACGGCGCGCTCTGCCCGGTTTTCATCGGGATTGTCCGTGCTGGACTATATGAAACGTACGTCTATCTTGCGCTGCACGCCAGAAAACCTCAGAGTTCTGGGACCAGCTGCCATCGAACTGGCAGATGTTGAAGGCCTTGACGGGCATGGACGCTCTGTGGCCATACGACTTAATCTGTAGCACGAGAGGCACAGGGCATGTCTGACGATGGCACGGATAAATGCACGACTGAGCGGCTTTGTGCTGTTGTGCTGGATGAAAGCACCATTGGCAGAGCCTCCAGCGAGATCGAGCACGAACGCGCCATCGCGATTTACGATCTGGTTGAGGAAAATTCATTTCAGCCACTGGCAATGTCCACACCGGAAGAGACCCGTTTTCACGGCCCCTATCAGCTGAATCTGTCGCTTCAGGAATCCCGGCTTGTGTTCGAAATCCTGTTTGAAGATGGTGGACCGGTGGCCACACATATCCTGTCGCTGACGCCATTTCGCAAGATCGTCAGAGATTACTATATGGTCTGTGACAGCTATTATACGGCCATCAAGACAGCCACACCAAGCCAGATCGAGGCCATCGATATGGGGCGGCGCGGCCTGCACAATGAAGGATCACAGCTTCTGCTGGACCGACTGTCTGGAAAAATCGACATGGACTTCAACACCGCCAGGCGCCTGTTTACGCTGGTCTGTGTTCTGTACTGGAAAGGCTAGAGTGCGTTGATTGACAGCGCGCCGCCCGGCGATCCATTTCCAAATCACAAGTCTGCCGACATTCGCCCCAGCGCCGTGCTGTTTGCCTGCCGGATGAATGTCATCCGCTCGCCCATGGCGGCAGCGATTACCAGACATCTGTTTCCGAATCAGATTTATACCCGCTCTGCCGGAGTGCGCCCCGGCGCGCTTGATCCGTTTGTCCAGATTGTCATGGAAGAAGCCGGCATCGACATCAGCAAACATGTTCCGCGCTCATTCGAAGAGCTTGAAGACACCAATTTCGATCTGGTTGTCACGCTGGCACCTGAGGCGCACCATAAAGCACTGGAACTGACGCGTACCAATGCGATGGAGGTTGAATACTGGCCAACGCTCGACCCGTCACTGGCGACAGGATCTCGCTCTCAGATCCTCGACGCCTATCGCGGCCTGCGGGACGAGTTGACGATGCGAATCAAAAAACGTTTTGACTGGCAGCCGCGCGGCAGTGATTGATCAGGGTGTAACCGGCGTGGCCTGCGGCACAGCCATTTTTCTGTCTTGCATGAGCGCGCGCAACCGGTCCGGATAATCGGTAATAAGCCCATCGACTCCCGCATCCAGCAGCGCGGCCATGGCATCGGTTTCATTGACCGTCCAGGGAATAACTTTCAGCCCGAGTGCCTGCGCCTGCTCGATGCGCTCTTTTGTCACGTCGCCTGAAAATGGTGACCAGACAGCGCCCCCTGAGGCCTTCACCATAGCTGGAACATTGCCGTCATATTGTGCCAGATTGAACCCGGCAGACCAGGGCGAAGGCTTGCCATCAAACGGCTTCACATTATCAAGCCAGTCCTGTTGTGCGGTCAGATAAACCGTCTCGATATCGGGTGCTCTGGCCTGAACCAATTGCAGTGTGCGCCAGTCGAATGACTGGATCGTGACCCTGCTCTGGAACTGTTGTGCATCGATCACTGCCAGCAGTGTCTCCACGAACATTTCCGGGCTGACCGTGTTCTCCGGGCGCTCGGGATTGATCTTGGTCTCGATGTTCAACCGGACCGAATCGTTGCCTGACCGCTTCACCAGATCGAACACCTGATCCAGTGTCGGAATCATGGTTCCATCCACCACTTTTTGCTCTGAAAAGCGGGAGGCTGCGCGGGAATCGGGCTTTATGCGCCCCACATCATATGTCTGCAGAGCCGCCAGTGGCAGATCCTTGATCAACTGGTCAGGCGCGACCCATGCGCCGTCTGCACTGCGAGCCGAATTCGGGTTCAGAGCGGAATCATGTGACACCACCACCTGCCCGTCAGCGGTAATGCCAACATCCAGTTCCAGAGTGGAAACGCCAATGGACAATGCTGCGGCAAAAGCGGGAAGTGTATTTTCCGGCATCAATCCGCGCGCGCCCCGATGGCCCTGAAGATCAAAGGCAAAGGCGGTGGAAAAGAGGCATGAAACAGTCACGCAGAGTGTGGCAAAACGGAGAAGCATATCAGGTCAATCCTTTGAAACCGGAGTGCTTCCGACATAGGGTACAAACCGCGATCTGGCAAAAAAAATGCAAAATTGGTTGGGGAGCTTTTCATTAGCCGCCTCAATTGCATTTGCAAATTGGACGGGAACAGGAATAGACTTCTCACAGCAGACAAAACAAATAACAAGTCTGTACGATGGGTATCGTTCCAGTGTCATGGGAGTGTCACGGAACAATGATCTGAAGTGCATGTGTATTTCATCACCCAAAAAGGGAGAATATTATGAACTTAAAATCTGTTATGATCGCCGGCGTTTTCGGTGCATCTACCTTGATGTCCTCAGCGTCATGGGGCGCTACCGACATTCAGTGGTGGCACGCTATGGGCGGACGTCTTGGCGAAGTCGTCAACGAAATTGCTGAAAATTATAATGCCAGTCAGGACCAGTACAACCTCATTCCCACTTATAAAGGTGGCTATGAAGATACGATGACTGCTGGTATCGCGGCTTTCAGAGCCAAGCAACAGCCTAACATCATCCAGATTTTCGATGCTGGTGCCGCCACAATCATCAACGCCAAGGGCGCAACCATTCCGGTTGAAGAACTGATGAAAAAATACGGTCAGGGCTTCAACATTGAAGATTATATTTCCGGCGTTCGCTACTTCTATGCGGATTCAGACGGTCAGATGATCGGGATGCCTTTCAATGCGTCCACACCATTGCTGTACTACAACAAGGATGCATTTGCGGAAGCCGGCATCGAGAATCCTCCCGCATCCTGGGAAGAATTCGAAGAGATGGCGCCTAAACTGAAAGAAGCCGGCTACATTGCGATGGCGCAGAGCCACAGCCCATGGATCATGGCTGAAAACTTCCACAGCCGTCATAACATCCAGATGGCGACACAGAACAATGGTTACGATTCAACCGATGTGAAACTGCTCTACAATAATGACCAGATGAAAATGCACTGGTCAAAAATGAAAGAGTGGCTGGATAACGAGTATTATGGCTTCTATGGCCGTGCCTGGGGCGACAATCAGGATGCGTTTGTGCAGAAGAAAGTGGCCATGTGGCTTGGTTCTTCCGGCTCGTTCGGTGGTCTGACCAAATCGGCTGACTTCGAATTCGGTGCATCTTTCCTGCCTTACTGGAAAAGCATTATTGATGAGCCAACCGGCACCTTCATCGGTGGCGCGGCTTTGTTTGCAATGGCTGGCAAGAGTGACGAAGAATACAAAGGTGTTGCAGATTTCTTTGCCTATCTGACCAATCCTGAAAGCCAGTTCTTCTGGCACAAGGAAACCGGCTATGTGCCGATTACGACTGCGGCCTACGATATGGCCAAGGAAGAAGGCTACTACGAGTCAACTCCTGATGCTGAAATCGGCATTCTGCAGTTGAGCCAGCCAAGTGGTGATTGGACCAAGGGCTATCGTCTTGGTTATTATGTTCAGATCCGCGAAGTGATGTACAAAAACTTCGAGAACATCTTCTCCGGCAGCGCGACTGTTGATGAGGCTTTCGCGGCTATGGAAGAAGAGTCCAACGATCTGCTTGAGCGTTTCAACGCTACCTATAATTAAGCTATCGGGTTATAAATCCGGTTTGGTGGCGGGTTCTGCCTGCCACCAAATTGCTTATTCTTTTTTTCACTGCTTGTATTTTTCCCTGGGGGGGAGCCGTCAATGAAGCGCGTTCAGTTTGAACACAGTTCCATTCCATATCTGTTCATTGCCCCGCAGATTATCATTATTGCCGTGTTCTTCCTTTGGCCGGCGGCACAGGCCATTTATCAATCCTTTCTTCTGGAAGATGCGTTCGGACTGTCCTCACAGTTTGTCTGGTTCAAGAATTATTCCGATACGATCCTGAGCGGGTCCTGGTTGCAGGCCGCCTGGTTCACGATGATATTTTCCGTCCTGGTGACGTTTCTGTCGCTCGCAATTGCGCTTTTGTTAGCTGTCAAAGCCAATGAAGTGCTGCGCGGCGCACGCACCTACAAGACTACGCTGATGTGGGCCTATGCCATCGCGCCGCCTGTGGCCGGGCTGATGGGCAATCTGATGTTCCACCCGATCATCGGCGATCTGTATAAGTTCTTCAACGCGATCGGCTGGGATTTTGATCACAAGCTTGATGCGTTTGATGCCAGTTTTGTGGTTATTCTGATTTCCGTCTGGAAACAGGTCAGCGTCAATTTCATCTTCTTCCTGTCCGGGCTGCAGGGCATTCCGACATCGGTCATGGAAGCGGCCACGATAGATTGTCGCAGCCCGACACGACGCTTCTGGACCATCACATTCCCGTTGCTTGCACCGACGACATTCTTCCTGATGGTCATCAACATCACCTATGCATTCTTTGAAACGTTCGGCATCATCGATACGACCACCCAGGGCGCGCCGGGCGGTGCCACCAATACGCTGGTGTTCAAGGTGTTCCAGGATGGTTTCCGTGGGGCAGACCTTGGCGGGTCTTCCGCTCAATCGGTTGTTCTGATGATCATTGTTCTGGCGCTGACGGTCGTCCAGTTCCGGTTCATTGAACGCAAAGTGCATTATTAGGGGGACGCGGCTATGAATTCGATCAATTGGCGTCTGATTTCCACCCACGCAATCCTGATTGTCGGTGTGGTGTTCATGAGTCTGCCCGTCTGGGTCGCCTTTGCGACATCGACACATGCGCCGGAAACAATTCTGCGCGATGGTCTGAAATTCTGGCCCGGCGGGCACTTCTTCGAAACCTACAAGGAAGTGCTGTTTGTTGAAGGCGGAGTGATGAAGTCGGTTCTCGGGACGACCATGCTGAAAAACAGCATGATCCTGGGCATCGGTTTCGCCGTTGGTAAAGTCATCATTTCCATGCTGGCAGCCTATGCGATTGTCTATTTCCGCTTTCGTCTGGCCGCGCCGCTGTTCTGGGTGATTTTCATGACCCTGCTGCTGCCACTGGAAGTGCGTATTATCCCCTCCTATGAGGTGGTCTCCAGTCTGGGCCTTCTGGACACGCATACCGGCCTCATCGTGCCTCTGATTGCCTCGGCGACCGGCACATTCTTTTTCCGTCAGTTTTTCAAATCCGTGCCGGAGGAATTGCTCGAGGCCGCGCGGCTTGATGGTGCAACACCATGGCGGTTCTTCATCGACATTCTGGTGCCGCTGTCAAAAACCATGATTGCCGCCATTCTCATCATCATGTTTGTGGTGGGATGGAACCAGTATCTGTGGCCATTGATCATGACCACGAAGGAAGAGAATTACACGCTGGTTATCGGCATCAAGCAGATTTACCAGATCCTGTCTGAAGGCGGTGAATTGCCGCAATATCAAAAAGCATTTGCACTGACGATTCTGGCAACTCTGCCACCGGTGCTGGTTGTGCTTGTGTTTCAAAACTGGTTCGTTAAGGGCCTTGTAGAGAGTGAAAAATAATGGCTGGCGTTGAACTTTCCGGGATCAAAAAAGTCTACCCCAACGGAGCGGAAGCAGTTCGCGGCGTAGATATGAAAATCGATGATGGCGAGTTTATCGTCTTTGTCGGACCGTCAGGCTGTGGCAAATCCACCCTGCTGCGCATGGTGGCAGGTCTGGAATCCATCACCAGCGGCGACATCAGCATTGATGGGCGTATTATCAATGATGTGTCACCATCCGAACGGGATGTGGCGATGGTGTTCCAGAATTACGCGCTCTACCCGCATATGACAGTGCGCGGAAACATGTCTTACGGCCTGAAAAACCGCGGCCTGCCAAAGCAGGAGATCAACAAGAAAGTCACTGACGCTGCCGAGATGCTGCGCATCGCAGACTTTCTCGACCGCCAGCCCAATCAATTGTCAGGCGGTCAGCGCCAGCGGGTTGCCATGGGGCGTGCGATTGTGCGCGAACCAAAGGTCTTTCTGTTTGATGAACCATTGTCGAATCTGGACGCCAAGCTGCGGGTGCAGATGCGCATCGAGATCAAACGCCTGCAGCGCCGAATGGGCGTCACCAGCATCTATGTGACCCATGATCAGACGGAAGCCATGACCCTGGCGGATCGTCTGGCCGTTATCAATGATGGACGGATCGAGCAGATGGGGGCTCCGATTGAACTCTACAATAACCCGGCTACTTTGTTCGTGGCATCATTCATCGGATCACCTCAGATCAATTTGATCCCGGCACGTTTCCAAGGCGGCAAGCTTGTGAGCGGCTCCATTGAACTGGAGGGCTTTGAGAACCTGCCGGAAAACAAGGATCTTGTTCTGGGTGTCCGGCCCGATGCGCTGATACAAAACAGTGACTCACGTCTGGAAATGCGGGTTGATCTGGTGGAGCAGCACGGCGCTGACAATCTGGTCTATGGTGTGCTGAAAGGGGCTGCGGCAACCGAAGGCGAAGAAACCGAAATTTGCGTGAAGGTGGATCAGCAAGTATTGCCGGACATCGATAGCAATCTTGGACTTGGCTTTGACACGTCCCGCACGATGGTCTTTGAAAAGGACACCGGCGCTCGGATTATTTAACGTCGCAATCATCCGTATTAGACAGGGTTGGTTCACATCTGCCTTCCAAAGCTGACAGCAAAATTTTGACCCTCAGAGACTTCACCAACCATTTGATCCTGTGTCTGGGTGTGATTTTCCTTGTTGCGCCCATTGGACTGATTTTTTTCTCGTCAACCCACAGCACGGCAACGCTTCAGGCCGACAGTCTGCAATTCACCTGGGGTGGGCAGTTTGAGCGCAATTATTCCAACATTCTGAGTATGGAAGCTGGGTTTTCCGATGAGGTAACGCCGCTGGCCATGCTGAAAAACTCGATGATCGTCGGCCTTGGCGTTGCGATCTTGACGACGGTTTTTTCGATGCTGACAGCCTGTGCCATCGTGTTCTTCCGGTTTCCGGTGTCAGGAATCGTGTTCTGGGTGGTTCTGTCGACCTTGTTGTTTCCCTTGGAAGCGCGGTTCATCAACACGTTTGAGGTGACGGCGGATCTTGGCCTGATCAACAGCCATATCGGGCTTATTCTGCCTGTATTGGCGGCGGCTCTTGGCACATTCTTCTACCGTCAGTATTTTCTGACCCTGCCGGAAGAGCTTCTGGAAGCGGCCCAACTGGATGGTGCAGGGCCAATGAAATTTCTGCGCGATATCCTGATTCCCCTGTCTTGGCCGCGCACTGGCGCGATCTTCGTCATTGCGTTCATGATTGGCTGGAACCAGTATCTGTGGCCGATCATGATCAGCACCGATGATAGCCTTTACACGCTGGTGCGTGGCATAAGGCTGATTGGCCAGGAATCAGGCCCCGGCATGGCGCTGGTGATCCTGACCATCACACCACCGTTTTTTCTGCTACTGATTTTCCAGCGCTGGTTCTTCAATTCACTGGCGCTGACAGAGAAATAGGGCCAACGCGCACAGCGATGCCAGAACTCATCGGCTCTGTTTGGTAATGCTGGAAAAGGCCACAGCGGTGACGATGATGGCGCCGACCAGAATTTCCCTGATGTAACTGTCGACGCTCATCTGAGTCAGGCCATTGTCAAGAATTCCCAAAATCAGAACACCCACGATGGAGTACAGAACCCGTGGCTCGCCCTCCTCGCTCATGGTCATGCCGAGAAACACAGCGGCAATCGCGTCGAGCATCAGGCCACTGCCCTGTGTGGGATTGGCCGAGGCAACGCGGCTGGCATACATCAATCCGGCAATGGCTGCGCCAAGCCCTGTCATTGCAAAGGCGCATAGCCGCAAGGTCCTGACCTTCAGCCCGGCCAGACGTGCAGCTTCCTGATTGCCGCCAATGGCATAGAGGCGCCGACCAAAGATCGTCTGCTCCAGAATGAACCAGACCACCACCAGCACCAACAGCGCGACAAGGCTGAGATAGGGCAGTTTCAGACCAACAAGCCCGATCTGATCGAGTTGCAGGCCGCTGCGGGCAAAGCCGGAAAACGTGGCCGGGATGTCCCGGCCAAAAATGGTTTTGCCGCCGCTGGTGAAAAATGCCAGGCCGCTGAACATGGTCAGGGTGCCAAGGGTCGCTACAAAGGGCAGGATGCCGAAGAAGGACACCAGTATACCGTTGAAGACACCGCCCAACACGCCCACCAGAAGGGCAACTGCAATGCCAACGGAAACCGGATAGCCCATTGAAAACAAAAGAGCTGCCACAATGCCGGCAAGACTGGCCATCGATCCGACAGACAGATCAAAATCTCCCATCACCATGACAAGGGTCATGGAGCAGGCAACCACCGCCAACATGCTGATCTGCTGGGTGATGTTGATGAGGTTTTTTGCCGTCAGGAAGGTATCGGGCAATTGCACCGAGAAAAATACCAATATGGTGACGAACCCGATCAGGGTGCCATACAGTTTGAGAGTTCGGATCATAAAGGGATTCTCATGCCGCTTCGAGGTGATAGAATTGCGCCAGAAGCGTTGCGGGTGTCAGGGTATCGGCGGGCACAGGTGCGCTCTGCACGCCGTCACGCATGATGATGATACGGTCGCACATTCCCAACAATTCGGGCAGGTCTGATGAGGTCAAAAGAATGCTGCAACCCTCACTGCTGACCTGACGCATCAGGGAATAAATATCAAATTTTGCGCCCACATCCACACCCCGGGTCGGTTCATCAAGCAGCAATAGCTTAGGCGCGGCTGCAAGGGCACGGGCAAACACAACTTTCTGCTGATTTCCACCAGACAGTTCATACACACTTTGCCTGGGAGAAGCTGCCTTCAACCGAACGGAACTGCTGAGCCGCGCCGCTGTGGTTTCCTCCGCTTTTGAATGTGCAATTCCACAGCAACGGGACAAAGATGAAAGATGGGGCAGGACCATATTATCCTGGGCACTGCGGCGCAGCATCAGACCTTCGCTGCGCCGTTCCCGAGGCACATAGGCAATGTTCCTCTGCCAAGCCTCGAAGGGAGAGGATGGCGCTGGCTGTCCGGCGACAGTGACACTGCCGCGCACCACTGCTGATAGGCCCATGAACATTTGCAGCAACTCGCTTTGGCCCGCATTGGTGAGGCCACACACACCGATTATCTCGCCTTCGTGCAATTCAAAATCGACATCCCTGATGTGCTCTGTTGCAGCACCGGAGGCTGCACAGACAATTCGTTCGCCAATGGGGGTTTCCCGCTTTGGATGGGCTTCTTCCAGATCACGGCCTGTCATGGCAAAGATAATCTGTTGCCTGTCGGTGTCCACAATCGGCGATGACAGAACGGTTTTGCCATCGCGCAGCACAGTTACATCATCACAAATCCGCATCACTTCGTTCATGCGGTGGGACACATAGAGAATTGCGACACCCTCCGCTTTCAGCTGTTCGATGACCCGAAACAGCTTTTCCGCTTCATCCTCCGACAAGGCAGCTGTCGGCTCGTCCAGCACATAAAGCCGCGCGTCTTCTCCATCCACCGAGACAAGCGACCCTGCGATCTTCACGAGCATGCGGTCACCGGTGGACAGGCGGGCTGCCTGAAGCGTCACATCAATATGATCCACCCCCAGCCGCAACAGAGCGGCTCGGGCCTGTTGTTCCAACCGTTTCCAGTCTATGGTGAAACCGAAATGTCTGGGATATGCCCAGCCGAGAAAGATGTTCTCGGCGACTGACAAATGCGGAACGATATTGAGTTCCTGATGGATAAACCGAAAACCCGCTTTGCGCGCATCTTCCGTATTGCTCAAAGCCAGAGCGTGGCCATCCAGCGACACATCCATCGCATCCGCCCGGTGCACGCCAGCCAAAAGTTTGATCAGAGTGCTTTTCCCGGCACCGTTTTCGCCCATCAGGGCATGGACCCGGCCTGCAGCCAAATCAAGATTCGCACCAGACAGAGCCATGGCTCCTGAAAATGATTTCGAAGCGTTTCGGATTGAAAGCATCTGCATCATCCAGTTACGAAGCCATGGACCAATTTGTCTTTATGACAGCGATTTACTCGCCAACATTGGCCTTGGTGATCAGTACGGTCGGCACGTAGATCACATCTTCCCTGATCTCTTCGCCCTTGATTGCACGAGATACAACACCGGCTGTGGCCTTGCCGATACCGACAAAATCCTGCGCGACCGAAGCTTCAAAATTGCCACCTGCGGCAATCGCATCACGCGCCTGCGGGTTGGCATCAATCCCGACAATGACAATGCCCTCGCCTTCACGGCCAGCCGCTTCGATAGCCTGCAATGCGCCAAGGCCCGGTTGGTCCCAAGCGGCCCATACGGCAGAAATGCTGCCAGGTTCCGGGTTTGCGGCCAGAATGGCTTCCATTTTGGCACGGCTGTCTGCGATGCCACCATCCTGCACATCTGGCGTGATGCGGTCGATGACTTCAATGTCAGGAAAATTACCAAACACGGCATCAGCAATTACACCACGGATTTGAACGGGCGGGAACGGGTCAAACACAAACATGACCACCCTGCCCTTGCCGGAAATCCGGTTGGCAACATAGACGGAGGTTTCCGCCGCCATGGCATAGCCATTGGAGGTCACATTGGCTTGCAGAAGCGGGCTCACGCCACTGTCCATTCCGATCACCGGTATACCGGCTTCCCTGGCCACTTCCAGCCCGGCAGCAATCTGCTCAGGGTCCACATTGATGACGATTGCATCCACATTTTGCGTGACGGCATCCTCAATGCGGCTGATGACAGCCGCAACATCGCCAGCCGTATCGACAATATTGGCGTTCCAGCCCATGCCATCTGCTTCGGCCTTGAAACCCTCGACAAACATCTGGGTGCCCGGCTGTGCCAGATAGGGGGTCACCACGGTCACATTCTGCGCCAAGGCGGGCGCGAAGCTCATTGCCGTGGCAACGATCGCACCGGCTAACGATTTCAAATTCAACATATTATCTCCAAACTTACTCGTGATGACCATTTGGGGTCAGCCCATCAATCATCCATTCTACAGATATGCCCATGAAGCCAGAAATCTTTCAAATTGTGTAGGGCTAATCTTCCGCAAACGCCGAATTGGCCACATCAAGAAATCTTCTGTTCAAATCCTCATTGGCGGCAATGGCATCGACATAGATATCGAACAGAGTGTCATAGCGTTTGTGCAACGCCATATCCGGCTGATAAATCTTGTCGAAACCCACGATCTGGTCAAAAGCTGATGACACAGAACCGTGCAATCCAATGGCGGCGGATGCGATGCCTGCAGCTCCCAGAATTCCGGTATCCCGTACCGCAACCCGCCGCAATTCACGACCGAGAATATCGGCTCTGATCTGATTCCAGATGTCAGACTGAAAACCGCCGCCACCGCAATTGATCGCACGGCTCGACACACCTGCCGACTGTTCCACCGCTTCCAGTGCCATACGCGCCGAAAAGGCGACGCCTTCGTAGATTGAGCGCGCCATGTCGGCTCTGCTGGTTCTCTGGTCGAGCCCCAGGAACACACCTCTGGTATGCGCTTTCCAGATCGGAGCACGCTCCCCCTGCAAATGCGGAATGAAAATCGGCGCAGGTCTGGAAAAATCTGATGCTGCAGCGTTCGCGGCCATTTCGGTCGGGCTTTGCCCTGTCAGCTCACCATACCATAATTTGGCAGCACCACCGGATTGGGTGGGCCCGACATGGATGCGAATATGCTCGCAGTCAGGGAAGACAATCACCCCTTCAGTCGGATGCAGTTTCGGTGAGGATATGCCCAGAATTTCACTGGTGCCACTCAGATAGGCTGTGGTTCCGGCTGTTGTCACCCCGCAGCCGACCAGGCCGGCCCAGGCGTCCATGGTGCCATTTGCAACCGGTATGCCGGCAGCAGGTCCCGACTGAACCTTGCCGACCACGGCCAGCACATCGCGCACCGGCACCACCCGTTCAGCCGCACCGGGCACAAGCTCCAGAACCTGCGGGATCACATGCAAGTTCTGATCGACCAACCCGATATTGGACAAGCCATCGGTTGCCAGTTCTCCGGTGAGTTTGAGGATGCAGTAATCTTTCGGCAGCATGACCCAGGCCGTTTGTTCCCAAATATCGGGCCTGTGCCGCACCATCCAGAGCATGCGCGAGAGAACATGACTGGCATCAATCGGCATGGGCGCACCCCACCAGGCAATGCGCTGTTCCAGAGATACGGCTGCATCGAGCTCTTTTGCTTCCGCATCAGCCCTGCCATCCTGCCACAGGATAGCAGGCGCCAACGGGTTTCCAGCCCTGTCAACAAAGAGATGAGTGTTGACCTGCGAGCACACGCCAATGGCAGCGACATCGCTCACTTCGGATGAGAATTTGGTGAAGGCGGTTTCAATCGGGCGCAGCCATTGCTCGGCATCCTGCTCCACAATACCGGCATTGCCGCGCTGTGTCGGATAAGCGTGCCCAAAGTGATCACGCACCTTGCCAGCCTGATCCAGCAAGCCGACTTTCACGGCCGTCGTGCCAACATCTATGCCAATGATTAATTCGCCTGCCACGCGCCTGCCTTCAGATCATGATTGCCCAGCGGCAACACTACATCAGCCAGACAGATTCAGACCAGAGCTTGAAGAGGGCTTAGTAATCTTTTTCGAAAAAGATGCCGAGGCCGGTATTGCCTTGGGAGGACACAGACCCCTTGGCGGTCAGATCATCGGTGATATCCAGATTGATGGTCGCTTCCGATTCCTGACCGGCCTCGACCCCAAGATAGACATTTTCGTTGATGTATTTGCCAACGCGCAAAGCTGTGTTGCCGTCGCCATCGCTGACGATATCAATATCATCCAGACCAATGCCATCGCGCAGGCTGCCAATCAGACCCGGGCTGTTGCCACCGGTCAATTCCAGTGCAATCGACGCCAGACGGGCGACCTGCAAAGGCGACAATTCACCAACGCCACGCCCGAATATGATCTGCGACAAGACTTCATCCTGAGGCAATGACGGGGATGATGTGAAGGTGACATCAATATCGTCGAGACGGCCTTCAATACGAATGAATGCGGCGACGTCTTCGGTCTCGACGCGGGCGAGGAAGTTGATCCGCGGATTGAGATCACCCTGCATCAGGATCGTGCCCTCCTCCAGATCGATGCGGCGTCCAACAATCGCCAAGCGGCCCCGTATGAGATTGAATTGTCCGACAGGGACAATATCAAATGTCGGTCCGGTCAGGCGAATGCGGCCACCCAGTTCCGCGTCCAGTCCCCGGCCACGTACGAAAATCCTGTTTGGTGCATTGACCGTGACATCGAGGGTCAGAACGAATGGGCGCGCTGACGGCTTTGGAGTTGGTGTTGCGCGCTCAATTCTGGCCAGCGTCTCGCGAACGATCCCTGGCGGCATGACATGACGTACATCCAGCAGTTCGGCACTGGACGCAAAACTCTCCGGAACCGTAATCTCGGTCTCGCCCAAATTGATCTCGCCCGAAAGAAACGGGTTGCTGACCAGATTGCCGGTCAGCGACAGGGATCCGTTCAGGACTGTGGAGAATGTCTGTGCATCGGTATAGCGCGCTTCGTTGAGACGGATCGTCAAATTGCTGGTCGATTGATCGAATATGCCCACAACACCGGAAGCGGTGACTGTGCCGCCGCTGGCCAGAGCTGCGCTGAAACTGTCGATATTGGCCTGACTGCCATCAAGCGACGCTGAGAGATTGATGTTGTTGAGGCGTGCATTGGCCAAGGGATCGGAGAAGGTGCCATTGGCAACAGACAAGCGACCACCAATTTGCGGATTCTGGAAAGTGCCCCTCACCTGCATATCCAGCGTGGCGGCGCCGGTCGCTGTGGCACCACGATCCCGCAGGATCGGATCGACCAGCGACAGCGGCGCATTTCCAGAAACGTCGATTGCCAGACTGGAGGCCGCCAGAGACACCTGCCCGCCAGCTGTCAGATTCAACCCTTGCGCATTGGTCGCGGCAGCCTGGATCAGCGTCAGGATACGATCCTGAAACACACCTGTTGCGGAGAGTTGCAAGGGGGAAATCGCGGCATCTTCCAAGGGCTGTGCCGACAGTCCGGAGCCATCCAGCGTAAAGCTGGCATTGGGATTGTCCGAGCTTCCCGTAATCAGCACCTGCCCGTTAATGCGTCCCTGCAGATTGAGATCGGGGACAATTGCATTGGCGATGTTCAACGGAAGCGCATTGATAGCAACGCGAATATCCATTTGACGCCCGGAACTGCCATCTATCTGGATGCTGCCATCGCCGACCTGCAATGTGGCGTTGGAGATATCTACAGACCCGTCGCGCAATTGCACTTGCGCGGGCTCTGTCAATCGCGCGTTGGCAATATCCGACAAGAGGTCAAATTTGTTCACGGTGATGCGCGATGATACATCACTGCGGGCCATTTGCCCGGCGGTGGAAAACGACGTGTTGTTATCCGCCAAAGCCGCATCCAGATTGAAGCTGGTGACATCACCGGAGGTGGTCACCGTGCCATCTATGCTGGTGACATCAAAATCGCTCACGACCACCGACCGTGCTGTGACCGTTCCATTGACGCCCGGGAGGCGGAACAGTTCCGAGATCGTCGCCTTCACATCAGCGCTGCCGATGCGGATATCGTTGAACAGTACATTGCGCGCCGTCAGGTCGATGTCAGCTGACTGGGTTTGCCCCGCTCGGGTTCCTGTTGACTGGGCGCTGGCGGTCTCCGGTTGCAGGCGGATCGTGCCATTCACCTCGCCGGATGCCTGGACCAGACCCAACGCTGCGACAGGGCCGATGTCACGGCTTTGAATGGTGAGATCGGCATCAATCAGGCCGCTGGCGTTCATCGCCAGATCGCCTTCTATATCTGTTGCGCCGATGTTGAGGCGCAGCCCGGTCAAGCTGCGCGTGTTTTCGCTGGTGGCAACACGACCGGCCAATGTCAGCCGCTGACGGTCGATGAATCCATCACCGGACAGATTGCCTGTCAACGTCTCGCCATCGGTGTTGCCATCAAACACAAATGCAATATCACGCACCGGCTTGCCGGAAAGCGACCCCTCTTTCAGACCAAGTTTCGCCATTAGATCAAACGGGGTTTGCTGGCCGTTCAGGCTAAGGTCCAGCGTCAGCGGTCCAGTGCCATTGGGACTGATGCTGGCAATGTTCCGGATCAAGGCCTGTCCGGTGAGATCGGCTATTTCGCTGGCGAAGCGCCCATTCAGGTTCAATTCGGCCTGATCGTTGGAGACTTCAAAATTGCGGAAGCTCAATCCTTCAGTATTGCGCGCCACTCCGCCGAACAGGCTTGTGGTGCCGCGCAACAGATTGTCGACTTGCTCGATATCGACCTGCATCGAGCGACCCGCACCTTCCAGCGTCAGATCAAAACTGCCGCCAATCAGCCCGATTGTTCCCTGAGCCATAAGTGCGGTTGCGCCGCCGAGCCTGCGCCCGGCGAGGAACGAGAACGCGTTGAGATCTGCGGTTTCCAGTTCGATATTTCCATCAAATGTGCCACCTGACAGAACACCGTTTGCTGCAACTTTGAGAGTTTCACCTGTTACAGAGAAATCATCGATCTTCATGCCGATTGCAGGCGTCCATACGCCTGAACCTCTGGTGCTGATTTGTGTGCCGATGGCTTGTGCCAGAGCTGGCTTTGTGGCGGCAATGCCAGTCATTGCGCCTTCAAACTGATGGGAGACCGAACGTTGGGTCGGGTCATTTGCGTTTTTCACCACGCCAAAGGCCTGCAGCGCCACCTCATCCAGATTCATGTCTGCGCTGCGCAGATCGCTCAGGCGCAGATCTGACCGCCAGTTCTCGCTGTTGCTCACATCATAGGAGATGGTGAGTGAGGCGCCGGCAATTGTCTGGCTGGTTGTACCAAAGGGAAGTTCCAGGCGCGCATCCTGTGTCGGTGCCAGGGACAAATCTACATTGAGGCGGCTGAGAAAACCGTCATCCAATGTGGCTGCATTGGCAGATAGCTGGACGCTGCCGCTGTCAATTTCCAGGCGGTTCAGCGCAACATTTCCTTCTGGGGCAAACAAGGCATCAAACAACAAATTGCTGCGGTCGCCAAAAAACGGACGCGTGGTGGGAGGCAAGATGTCAGATAGAGGGCCCTGTAGGGTTGCAACCGCCTGCAAGCCAGAAGCTGTATCGTCAAAAGTGAGTTCACCACGCAGGATGGGTTGATCGGCCACATTGAAGTCAAGCGACACGACCAGATCATCCAGCGGCGCGTCTCCTGCAATCTTCAGCGAAACAGGTGGTCGGTTTTCCAGGCGCAACAAGGTTGCGATGACGCCATCTTCCGGCTCCTGCAGGTCAATATCCAGAGCGAGTGTCCGGTCGCCAGCGCGATAATCGGCAGCAATCAGAAAACTGCCGCCGGAACCATCAAGCCGCTGGATATCCAGATCAAGGTTGAGCGACCCGCTTTCCAGAGTGATTGAACCGTTGAGGCTGGCTTCGGTTTCCAGACCAAACACGGTTGGTCCGAATGCGATGACAGGAACATTCAGCTTCTGAAGCTCAATGGCGACCGGCAGATCGGGAATTGCAAAACTGCTGGCTTCCGGAGATGGCAGGCTTTCATCGGCCAGCGCTTTTCTCTTGAAGTCGATGCGCTCCGCTTCCAGGCTTTCAATCTCGAGGCTGCCACGAAACAACGCGGTCCGGTTCCACACCAGGCTTGGATTGATGATTTCCAGCCAGATGCCTGCCTGATCGGCAATGGTAATACTGTCAAAGCTGACATTCGATGACAAAGAACCCTGCAACCCATTGAGGCGTATCTGCCGATTGTCAGTGGACAGCTGGCCTTCAACAAATTCGATGAGCGCAGATTTTTCCTGTTCTTCCTGCGCCAGACTGGGCGACACAAGCCCTACCATCAGGATCAGAGCTGCGAATAGGGAAAGCAATTGTCTCACGATCAAAACGCCTGTCCAATGCCAACATAAATTCCAAAAGCCGGATCATCATCATTTGGATCAAGTGGCACCGCCACATCCAACCGGAGTGCGCCAAGGCCAGTGTAATAGCGCAACCCTGCGCCGACGCCGATCTTGATATCTTCGGAAAAGTCTATGGCACTATCAGCACCAACCGTGCCGACATCAATAAAGGCTACGGCCCCAAAGCTGTTGGTCAGGCGCTGGCGCAGTTCCAGCGAGCCCTCAAGCAGAGAACGACCACCGGAGATCGACCCGTCTGGTTCGGTCACACCAATATTCTTGTACCCGTAACCACGTACAGAACCGCCGCCGCCGGTAAAGAACAGCAGATCGGGTGGCGCTTCGGTTACAGAAATACCTGCCAGCGAACCAAGCTTGAGACGTCCGGCCAGAACTGTGTTCTTGCTACCAAGCGCCAGATAGGTACGGCCTTCCAGTTCCAGATGCAGACCTGCGCCTTCAAATTCCCATTCGTAAAATGGGCGGGCTTTCAGATCCGCATAAAACCCTTCAGTTGGTTCCAGCTTGTTGTCGCGGTTGTCAAAGGTGGCCTGGCTGAGAATGCCGGTTGTGAATAATTGGCGGGTTCCGAACGTATCGGTATATTCGCCAAACTCGGCAAACAGGCCGCCGGTAAACGTCAGCTCATCTGAATAATAATGGGTCAGCGTCGCGTGACTGGAGACAGATGTTTCCGTGTAGGTCTCGTTGACTTCCCGCTTGGCCGTGACACCAAGCTTCAGATCCGTATCAGGATTGAAGACACCCGGTTTGGTGAACTCGGCACCCAGCAGATAATCGATTTCGTCATAATTGACCGTGTTACCGAACCCTGCGATCTGACCATCTATGCGCAGGCGTTCGGCCCTGCCGAACAGATTGCGATGCAGCCAATAGGCCTCGATTCCCGCCCCGTCGATGGTTGACAGCGTTGCGCCCACGCCAATGCGGCGCGGCTTTTTCTCGCCGGTTCTGATGTTGATGGGCAGGCTGCCATTCGGCAGAACGGTCTCGCCCTCTTCAACTCTCTGCATGGAAAACACGCCGAGCCGTTCAAGCCGCTTGCGTGCCTTTTCCAGATCATCAGGATCAAATTCCTTGCCTTTGATCAGGCCAGCCATATAGCGCACAAACTCCGGGTCCATGCGTTCTGTGCCCTCGACTGTGATATCGCCATAGACCGCACGCGGCCCCTCAGCCATCCACAAATAGACGCGCAAATAATCTTCCTGATGCAGCGCCGTCACTGTCTTCTTGGACACGCGCGCCTTGGGGTAGCCTTGCTGACGCCAGGCCTCACGCGACAACTCGCCAGCCAGACGCACCACCTTCGCACGTGCCGGTTCGCCGTTCGCAAAGCCACGCTCTTTCGGCAGATCAACAACATCTTTCGGATCAACAGGCGCAGGAGCCGGGTTCATGACGATGCTGTCATGAAAACTGAACGCATTGCCGGGTGTCACCACAACGTCAACAGTCGATACGGCCGGAATCTGGGTGCCTGCGGGAATATCAGCCGCCTCACGACCGTTGAGTTTGATCGATATGCCGCCACCATAATGCGCCTCATTATAGAGCGCGGCCTGAATGCGGCGATAATCACCTTTGGCGCGGGCGATCAGCCCTGCGGAGCCACCGACCGGCGTGCCACTTCCGCGGAGGAGTTCCGACGCGCCTTCAATGGCGTTGGCAATGTCCTTGTCTTCCGTGGGCAGAATGGTGAGTTCGGCTTCGTAATCCTTCGGATCAATGAGATCATCGTCTGCAGCCCCGTCAGCCTTGCAGGCGCCAAACAGACATTTTCCAAACAGTTCCAGCGCGTAAGCGGGCGCATGCACTGCTGGCACAATGACCAGCAGAGCTATCGCAAAAGCAGGCAGTATCCTAATCATGGACCGCGACAGCCGCATTCAAAAAGACTCCATACAAACAGTTTTCCAAGACGCACAGTGCGCCTCAGTGAGGTCATGAAAATAGCTCGGTTTCCACAATACCGCAGTTCAATGGAAAAACCATACACCACATGCGCTTAACTTGAACACGCTAATGTAATTAGGTTTAAATGTGTTGGGGACAAGGCAGAAATGCCTTGTCTGCGTCAACGCTCTAATTTCCCATCAGTGCGGGCAACGTCAGGGAAATTGCCGGAACATAGGTGACCAGCAGCAGTGCGGCCAGAATGGCCAGATAAAACGGCCAGATTGTTTTCAACGCGTCCTCAATCGGCACCTTGCCTACGGCACAGCCGACAAACAGGCAGGCACCGACGGGCGGAGTGCAGAGCCCAAGGCCAAGGTTCATCATCAACATGATGCCGAACTGAACCGGGTCCATGCCAAGGTTTGTCGCAATCGGCATGAAAATGGGCGTGCAAATCAGGATCAGGGCGGCCATGTCCATGATCATGCCCAACAGCAGCAGCATGATGTTGATCATCAGCAGAATGATCAGCGGATTATCAGAGATCGACAGCAGGAAACTGGATAGCAAACCGGGCACTTCATAGAGTGCCAGCAAGTAGCCGAAGGCACCAGCGCACGCGATAAGGATCATCACCATCGACGTTGTGCGCACGGATGTGGTGACGGCGATCTTGAATTGCTTCCAGGACAGAGACCGATAGACGAAGGCCGTCAGGAGCAGAGCGTAGATTGCACCGAATGCGCCTGATTCCGTCACCGTGAACACGCCTGACAAGACGCCGCCGACGATGATCACGGCTGTCACGAACCCCGGCAGAGCCGAAGCGGCCGTGACAGCGACGGTGCGCCATCCGGGAAACGGTTCTGAGGGGTAGTTCTTCTTGATCGCAATGACATAGGCGGCGATTGCAAGACAGACACACATCAGAACACCGGGCACAACGCCCGCCAGAAACAGTTTTGAAATCGAGATGCCGCCACCAGCGGCCACCGCAAAAATGATCATGTTGTGGCTTGGCGGGATGACGACGCCGGCGATGGATGAAGTCACAGTTACATTGACCGCATAATCGCCATCATAGCCCTTTTCCTTCATGATCGGGATCAGCAGGGAGCCAAGCGCGGAAATGTCGGCGACCGCCGAGCCCGAGATGCCGCCAAACAGCATGCTGGAAAAAATGTTGACCGAAGCCAATCCGCCGCGCACATGACCAACGAGGGCCGATGCAAAGTGAACGAGCCGCTTGGCGATGCCGCCATGAAGCATCAACTCACCTGCAAAAATGAAGAAAGGGATGGCAAGAAGTGAGAAGATGGTGGTGCCAGAAACGATCCGTTGAAACGGGATGAGCAGCGGAAAGCCTTCATAAAAGAAAGCTGCCAAGGCTGCCACACCCATGGCAAAGGCAACAGGGACGCCAATGACGACGCAGATGGCAAAAAGCCCCAGGAGAATAAACAAGCCCATCAGTTTGTGCCCTGCTCAAGTGCCACGGGTTCGGCAAAATAATAACGGTAAGTGCGCGACAATGCATGAGCTGACGCAAAAACGAAAACGAGCCCACCACAAATTGCAGCCGCCAGTGTGCGGATGCCTTCAGGGATATTGAGCATGGCAAGATTGGTGCTCCAGCCGAATTCGACCAGTTCGATACAGGCGAACAGCATGATGAATCCGAAGAACGCCAAAATCAGGTCTGCGACAATCCGCAAGGGTTTGCGCAGCCAATCAGGGAACGCCTCCCGAATGAAGCTCACGCCCAGATGTGTCTCTTCGTGCACCCCGGCAGCTGCACCGAGAAACGTGATATAGACCACCAACAGAAGCGCCAGTTGCTCAACCCAGGTTGGCGTGACATTCAGCACGTAGCGACCAAAAACAAGCCAACCGAAAATGACCAGCAATGTAACGATTGCGATGCTGCAAATAAAAATACACAGCTTGCTGATCAATGGCAGGAGGCGATCAATCATTTTCAAAAAACCGATTATGCTTTGCACGGGCCACCTGTCATTTCGCAAAGAAAATCCCGCGCCTTTTCGCCCAGACAGACATAAAGGCGCGGGTTCGTCAGGAGTGTGACCTTAATCCGCGTTGCGGATCAAGTTAACAAGATCGGTCAGGTCAGGATTATCAGCGAGGAATTTTTCATAAACCGGAGCCATGGCTTCCTGGAAAGGTGCCTTGTCAGCGATTTTGTTGACAGTTGTGCCACCGGCCTGAACTTTTTCCATGCTCTTCATTTCACGGGCCTGCCACAGTTCACGCTGCAGATCAGCACTTGCCTTACCGGCTGCACGAACGATTTCCTGATCTTCAGCAGACCATGTGTCCCAGGTTCTTTTGCTGATGCACAGGCATTCTGGAATGATCAGATGCTCGGACAGGGAATAAAACTTGGCCACTTCGAAGTGGTTGGTTGATTCATAAGATGGCGGATTGTTTTCCGCACCGTCGACAACACCAGTCTTCAGGGACTGGAAAACTTCACCAAATGCCATTGGTGTTGCATTGCCGCCCATGGCTTCAATCATGCCAACAAACAAATCATTGTTCATGACACGGACTTTAAGACCTGTCACATCATCCGGTGTGTTGATGGCCCGCTTGGAAGTGTAGAATGAACGTGCACCAGCATCATACCAGCCAACAGCGATCAGACCCTTCTTTTCCATGCCTTCGGCAATTTTGGCGCCAGCTTCACCATCCATCAGACGATACATCTGCGGAATGCTCTTGAAGATGAATGGCAAGGAAACAACATTGGTTTCTGGAATCACCTGACCCATCGGCCCAAGGCTGAATTCCCCAAAGTCGATCGCGCCCAGGCGGACCTGTTCAATCGCATCTGGCTGTGAGCCCAGAACACCATTGTGGAAAACCTTGCCGGTTATGCGGCCTTCAGTCTTTTCTGCAACTTCCTTGAGAAATGACTCCATGCCGATGGAAACAGGATAATCCTCAACATGGATGTTCCAGCCACGGATTTCCTTGGCATCTGCCGTTGGAGTGCCGATGGCACCCGCAGCAAATGTAAGAGCCAGAGCGCTACACAGCGCCAGTCTTTTGAAATTCGACGTAATACTCATGAGTTCCTCCCAGAACAATCAATTAAGTCAACAGGCAATTAGAGCAGAGAGAATGCTTGATAGTTGCTCCCACCTAGGCATTCATTATCATACGAATTAATACTAGTATACCAGTTTTTTCTCACACGGGTATTTATGACTTTTCAGCTCAATGGCGTTGCAAACGCCCTACCCTCAATCGACAAAAAAATCCTGATTTGAAGCGGTTGCTTCAGCAACCGTTGAATCCAGTCGGGACAGGTGCTTGCGCATCAGAGCCACCAGGCCATCGGAGTCGCCTGTTTTCAACAAGCCATACATCTTGACGTGATCCTGATAGACATCTTTGAACTCGGTGCGACGCGACAGAGCGAAGGCACACAGGCGATCAACCTGAAGCTTGCTTTCCGAGATCGTTCGATAAGCATGCTCGCTGTCTGCTACCAGACACAGCAATCTGTGAAACTCGGCGTCCAGTTCCTTGAAGGACTGAAAATCATTGTCTTCAACGGCTTCACCCTGGAGTGCCAGATTTTCTTCAAAAGCGGCATGATGCGAGGCATCGAACTTTTCGCAGGCCACACGTGCTACCTCCACTTCGATTGCTTTGCGGACAAAACGGGAATCGGCAATATCCTTGAGAGATATCTTCTTGACGACAGTGGCACGCTGGGGCCGGACGAGAAGCAAGCCCATATTGCTGAGCCGAATGAAGGCTTCCCGGACCGGTTGGCGCGACACATCAAATTGTCGGGCAATTTCCACTTCCGATACCTTCGTTCCCGGTTTCAGGCGCAGGGTTGTTATGTCGGCATAAATTTGATCGAAAATGTCATCTGTGTTGGTGCGCCGAGTTTGCTCAAACTGGTTGCGCTGACCGGAATCGCCGGATTTCTTGGTTTTTTTTGGATTAGCTGAACTGTTCATGTCGCACTCTTGTGATTGCCCTGACTACCATACTAGAGTATATTTCGTGATTGTGAAACCATTTGATGGTGCCGTTCACCTCAATACAGGCCGTGGGTCATACAGTGCCGAAGGCGCCGGTCGAAAATACAGGTGACGCGGTGCGCCGTGCGATCCCGCAGCAGACAGGATTTGAGATTGTCAAACAGGTTCCAGATTGGCGGCGCGGTTACAACAGCGTATTCACACAACGTATTCACACAACGTATTCACTCAGAGTTCCACCCTATTTTTTGAGGCCAAAGATGACACAATCAGCCAAACACGCCGACTTTCCGGTTTTCAAGCCAGATGAGGGCGTGACCCGCCAGGTGTTGTCAGATTCCGCGGAAATGATGACCGTCATCTTTCGCTTTGAAAAAGATGCCCAGGGAGCGCTACACAATCATCCACATGTGCAATCGACCTATGTGAATTCCGGCAAATTCCTGTTCCATATAGATGGAGAGGACTTTGAACTGAATCAGGGCGATTCTCTGATCATTCCCGGCAATGCGGTCCATGGCTGCCAGTGCCTGGAAGCGGGAGAACTGATCGACACGTTTTCCCCGCGGCGCGACGATTTTCTCTAGGCTGTAGCGCTGGTGAAGCAGCCTGCGATGCCTGTGCAGTGTTGATCCAGATGATCCTGTTTGCGGCACCACTATTGCCTGTCGTATGACGGGACCGGAACACGGAGAGCGAATATGACAACAGACAGATTGACAGGACAGTCGGCGACGCAACTTGCAGACATGTTGCAGGCAGGCGAGACAACGGCAGTGGCGCTAGCAACCCACTATCTGGACAAGATCCAGCAACACTGGGACCAATCTGTCTTCATCACAGTGACCAGAGACCGCGCGCTGGCAGATGCTCAGGCCAGTGACGCGCGGCGCTCAAAGGGAAACCTGCTCAGTCCGTGGGATGGCATTCCGATTGCGTGGAAGGATTTGTTTGATACCAAAGGGAACACGACCACCGCCGGGTCAATCGTCTATGCCAAAGCTAAACCCGCAACACGGGATGCCACCGTCGTTGCAGCCTGCCGGGACCTGGGATTGGTCTGTCTGGGTAAAACCAACCTCACCGAATTTGCCTATTCAGGCCTGGGCCTCAATCCGCATTACGGAACGCCGGTCAATCCCTGTTCGGACGCGGTGCCGCGCGCTCCCGGTGGCTCATCCGCGGGCTCGGCCGTTGCTGTGGCGGCCGGACTTGCCCCTGTTGCCATTGGCACTGATACAGCTGGTTCGGTGCGGGTGCCAGCCAGTTTTTGTGGACTGACAGGCTTCAAATCCAGCCAGAACCGATATTCAAAAACAGGTGTATTTCCCCTGTCATCCAGTCTGGATTCGCTGGGCCCCCTGGCCCTTTGTGTTGATGATCTGATCGTGATGGATGCCTTGATGCGAGGGCGCAGTGCCGCTCCGATTGTTGATGTTGATTTGGCTGGTTTGAAAATCCTGATCCCGGAGACAATCGTTTTCGATGACATTGACGCGGATGTTGCCACTTGTTTTGACGAGGCTGTGAACCGCCTCAGGACAGCTGGCATCCACGTTTCCCGCGCGCCCTTTCCCATATTTCAGCAGATCATGGATCTTTTCGCGGCGCATGGAACGCCTACAGTGGCTGAAGCGGCCACATTCCATGGAAGTTTGCTGGCAAGCGAACAGGCGGAGCAGATGGACCAGCGTGTTCGCACGCGTATGATGACTGCCAGTGGCTTTTCGGCCCAGGATTACATCACCTTGCAATGGGAGCGGGAGCGACTTCAGGAAGAGGTTGCCATCGCCCTTGACGATAGGTGTCTGTTGTTTCCAACGGTTGCGATGACGGCCCCGGCGCTCGCGCCGCTGGAAGCTGATGATGATCTATTTGCCACAACAAATTTGAAAGTGCTTCGAAACACCATGCTTGGAAATTTTCTTGGCATGCCTGGCGTGAGCCTGCCAATTGGCGTTGATACCAATGGCCTGCCAATCGGAGCGCTGATCTCCGCACCTTACGGCGCGGACGACAGAATTCTGGCCGTCGCGAAAGCCATCGAGCCGGTTATGCAGATTGCTGCAAAGGACTGAAGCGGGCCGTTCCATCGTCGCACTGATAAGCGTCGATCATCGGGTAAGGGTTGCGCGCCAGTGAATCAACCGCGTCAATGATGCGATCTGCCTTCTCATTCGTGAGCAGAACGCTGAGATTGAGCCGGGTCCAACCGGGTTTCTCAAACTCGGCACCAGACAGAATAGCGGCTCTTATGGCATCTGAATGTTGCTGATCAATTCCCAACAGACGATGCGCATATGGTCCGGCGCAGGCGCAGCCACCCCGTGCCTGAACACCGGAGTAATCCGACAAGAGCCGGGTGAACAATTGCTGGTGGACGAAGCCGCCACGATTTGAATCTCGAATCTGCATTGAAAAAATAGGCAAGCAATGGCGTGCGTCCAGATTGCCAAGAATTTGGATATTGGGGTTTTCCTGCCAGACCTTGAGTGCCCTGTTGCGCAATTCCGAGTGGCGTTGATCCATGAGGGTCTGGCCAATAGCCTCCTTCACAAGAAAGCAAAGGGCTGCACGAATATCGCCGACCACATTGGGCGTACCAGCCTCTTCGCGCACAGCAATATTGTCGGAGTAATCATGTGCCCATGGAGAGACGAATTTCACCGTACCCCCACCAGACATGACGGGTTGCTGACGCCGGACCACAGCATTGCGGACAATCATGACGCCTGATGCGCCGGGTCCGCCGATAAATTTGTGCGGCGAGACAACGATCGCGTCTTTTTCGCAGTCAGTGCCTGCCCGCATGTCCAGGGGCAGATAGGGGCCGCCGCCAGCACAATCCCAAACAGACAAAGCATCATATTTTTTCAGCATTTTTGTAACAGCATCGGCATCGCTCACAATACCTGTGACGTTGGAGGCCAATGAAAAAGCGCCGATGATCAATCTGTCCCGACCGGCATCTATCAGAGCCTGCTCGAGAGAAGACAGGCATGGGCCGCCGGCATCATCTTCATCGATTTCAATGATTTGCGCACCACTTTCGCGCCAGGGAAGAATGTTTGAATGATGTTCATATGGCCCAAGCAATATCAGCGGGTTTTCACCTTTTTGCACTGCTTCGGTGACACCTAAGAGCCCGACGATTCGGTTGATACCTGCGGTGGCTCCAGAGCCGGCAAAGACGGTGGAAAATCCGTCTGTGGCACCACACAGTCGGGCAATTTCTGCACGTGCTGCAGCGCGCAACCGGGTCATATAGGCCCCGCAAAAGGATGCCTCTGTGTGTGAGTTGGCATAATAGGGCAGCAATTTCGTCATGACGAATTCTTCGATCAAATGCAGTGCACGCCCTGACGCGACATAATCGGCATAGATGATTTCCTTCGACCCGAATGGCCCATCCAGTGTCATCCCTTCGCCAATCAGGCTGTTGCGCAGTGCCTGAATGGGATTCCCCGCGTCAAGAGTGGCTTTGAAGGCTTGAAGAGGTTTGAAATCTGATTGCATGATGGGCTCCGTAAACAGGTTCTGACAGTTTAGTCGCAATCTCTGCTGATATTTCACCTATTTCCTCTTGCTATTCTTCGATTTGTGGTCAAATGATCGGATATGTCATCAAATATAGATAATATTGATCGTTCGATTTTGAGAGTTCTGCAGCATGATGCCTCGCTCTCACAGCGGGATCTGGCAGAGAAGGTCGGGTTGTCCCAAAACGCATGCTGGCGGCGTCTGAAAGGTCTGCGCGAAAGTGGCTTGTTGAAGGGCGAGACAGTCCGGCTTGATTCTGAAAAACTTGGCCTGGGGCTGACAGTCTTTGTTCTGGTGCGCACACGCCACCATTCCGCCGAGTGGCTGAAGCTGTTTCGTGAGGTGGTTCTGGCGGTGCCGAATGTCGTCGGTTTTTACCGGATTGCCGGTGATTATGACTATATAATCAAAGTCGTGGCAGAAGACATGAACGCCTTTGACCGCATTTACCAACGCATGATCGGACAGATCGAACTGGATGCCGTGACATCCTATCTTGCCATGGAATCCATTGCAGACGGACGTGATCTGCCGGTCTGATGCGTTCATCCCAGCGGCACTGCTGCTTTCGGTAGCCCCTGTTTGATGTTATGCATAACGGGCCATACATAACCTGAAAGCAAGTAAAATGAGAGAACGTCAACTGGAAGTCTTTCGTGCGGTTATGAATTATGGCGGTATCAACCGCGCCTCTGAAATGCTGAATATCTCACAACCGGCGGTCAGCCGCATGATATCCGGGCTGGAGGCCGATACCGGGTTGACCCTGTTCGAGCGCAGCGGACGCACGGTCAAGCCAACGCCGGAAGCGCGTCAATTCAAACGCGAAGTGGACACCTATTTCATCGGTCTTGACCGCATTGCCGGCGCGGCCGAGGAAATACGGGAGTTGAGACGTGGCCATGTGAGGATCACCGTGATGCCCGCATTGTCTCTGTCACTTGCCCCCTCAATCATGCGTCAGGCCGTTGAACGGCACCCCACGGTCAAGACAACTCTGGACGTTCACACCTCACCGCGTATCGGAGAGTTGATCGGGTCGGGACAATTTGATCTTGGTCTTGGACATTTGTCCATCGACAGGCCGGAAATCGAGGTGCTCGGCAGATGGCACGTGGATTGCGTTTGTGTCATGGCATCCAGCCATCCACTGGCGCAACGCAAGGTGTTGCGCCCGGAAGATATGGATGGGGAAGCGCTTGTGTCCCTCTCTTATCAGACCGACACTGCACAATGGCTCGGGCAGGTGTTTCAGGCGGCGCATGTGCGCCCCAAAATTCTGGTCGAGGCTCAACCGTCCTATGTGGCCTGCCTGATGGCGGCCGAAGGGCTTGGCATCGCGATCATCGATGTGCTGACCGCTGAATTCTTTCGCTCCGATGCCATTTCCGTAGTGCCATTCGGCCCCAGCATTCCATTTGAGTTCAAGCTCATTCGGCCATCAGGAACAACAACTTCAACACTGGCCTCGCATTTTGCGGATATCGCTCTTGGCATCATGAACAATCATCCTCTGATAAAATCAGATACATAACAATTCAGCATCTAAAGACATGATTTTAACATTTGACGGAATGTATTTTTTTCGGAACCTTGCTTGTAGAATTCCGGGCACGGCTCTGGACATAATAAGGATATCAAATACAAATCCTGTACGCCCACCAACATAAATGCCCCTCAGAAAAAGGAAAACATCATGCGCGGATTGAAATTATTAAGTTCAGTCATTCTGGCGTCGGCTCTGGCTTCTACCAGTGCATTGGCCGCAGATATCAACATGCGACTGCATACATTGGTGAAATCACCACACCCATACAACGACATGGCTGAGTTCATGGCCGAGGAAGTTGCGAAACGGTCTGATGGTGCAATTGCTATCAAGATTTTCGATGCAGGCCAGTTGGGCAATGATGATGCCGTTATTGGCGAAATGGGGCTTGGCACGATTGATCTCATGATCAGCTCAAACAACAATGCCGCAAAAAAAATCCCAGAGTTTCAGATTTTTTCTGTGCCTTATCTGTTTTCCGGATTTGATGATCTGATGGCCAAGGTCGGCCCTGGTTCTAAATCCGTTGAGTATTATCAGGGCGTCTATGCAGATCGAAGCCTCAATATGCACCTGTTGGCTCTGGGTGGCTCCGGCACACGAAACCTGTCCAATTCAAAAGGACCGGTCAATGAGTTGGCAGATATTTCCGGCTTCAAAATGCGCACGCCGCCATCGCCGATGATTTCAAAAACCTGGGAACAGCTCGGCACCCTGCCAGTTTCAGTTGCTTGGGGCGAGTTGTATGCAGCCATTCAGACAGGCGTTGCGGATGCGCTGGAAAGTTCCATTCCAGGATATGCCGGTGCAAAGCTGTATGAAGTTGCACCCTATCTTGCCCTGACAGCCCATTCCATTCAGGTCAATCACGTTTCCATCAGCGATCGGGCGTGGGGCAAGCTTTCAGAAGAGCAACAGACCATGATCATGGAAGTTGCGCAGGAAGCGTCTGCTTTGGGTATTGAAAAAGCCAAGGAATATGAAGGCGCACTCGTGGAAGAGTTGCAGGCAAAGCACAATGTTACCGTGACCCGCCCGGACATCACCGAGTTCCAGGACGCTCTGGCAGAGTTGAAGATCGAGCTGGTCTCCGAAATGGGCCTTGAAGCCCCATTGGCTGCGTTGAACGCTCAGTAAGTCGTCTTGCCAATCGGGCACCAGGCCCGGTTGGCACCCACCCTCATTATTTCCGAACTCATTGAAGCAGCTGCGATTTGATCATGCTCAAGACCTTTGGCGACGCTCTGGACAGAATATTTCAAATGGTGCTGGCTTGCATGTTTGCGGCACTGATCATCGTTGTCTTCATGCAGGTGGCTGCCAGAAATATTCTGATGGTTCCAATGACCTGGACACTGGATCTGGCGCAGCTTCTGTTTTCATGGTGCATATTTCTCGGCGCAGCTTTCGCCTATCGGCGCGGCGGGCACTATCTGGTGAATTTGTGGCCCGACGACAGTCCACTCAACATCATTCCGAAAGTCGCGACCTATCTTGCGGCGGGTGTCGTTGTCTATGTTCTCGTCTGGCATGGTGCAATCATGAGCCAGATCGGGTTGAACCGGGAAGCCCTGTCACTGAACATTTCTGAATTCTGGTTCTATCTTCCAATCCCGATTTGCGGCGCGCTCATCGGCTTGTTTACGATTGAGTCTCTCCTGATCGGAAAATTGAAATGAATCCGCTTGTCCTCCTGCTTGGCGGGTTCTTCGTCCTCATTGCGCTGCGGGTCAATATCGGCTTCTCGCTGATCCTGTCTTCGGTTGTTGTCATCCTCTGGGAAGATTTGCCGCTAACGTCGGTGATCAATCAGATGTATTCCAATATTGACAGTTTCACGCTGTTGGCTGTTCCGTTTTTCATGTTTTTGGGACGCATCCTGAATGCCGGTTCCATTACCGACCGTCTGCTGGTGGTTGCCGATGCCTCCGTTGGCCATGTACGTGGCGGTCTGGGACATGTGAATGTCTTCGTATCGATGGTGTTTGCCTCTCTGTCAGGCTCGGCCGCAGCCGACACGGCCTCTGTCGGATCCATCCTCATACCAGCCATGAAAAAGGCCGGTTACAGCCCCGCATTTTCTGTGGCGCTGACAGCCGCCTCCTCGACCCTGGGCGTTATCATTCCGCCGTCGATCATACTGATTGTCTATGGTGCCTTTGGAAATGTCTCGATTGGGGCCCTGTTTCTGGGGGGCATTGTGCCAGGCATCACCATTGGCCTGTTCATGATGGGCTACACCTATCTCATGGCAATTCGCGAAGGCTACCCGGCAAACGCGTTTCCAGGCATGCGGGCGCTTGGAAAAGCACTGTGGCGTGGCGCTGCAGCGATGCTGATCCCGGTGTTTGTACTGGGCGGTGTCATTGCAGGTATATTCACCCCGACGGAAGCGGCGATCAGCGCGGTCATCTGGGCCCTCATTCTGACATTCATCATCTATCGCGATGTGCCGCTGCGCGAGTTGCCCGGCCTTTTGTCCCAGGCCACAATGGATTTTGCGGTGCCGCTGTTCACCGTGGCGGGCGCAGGTATTTTCGGCTGGCTCATCGCCTTTCTGGGTGCCTCGGAAATCGTCGTAGGCTTTATTACCGCACAGACCACCGACCCTGTGGGCATCATGCTGTTGCTGATTGGCTTTCTGTTGCTGATCGGCACAGTGCTGAATCCTATTTCAGCGGTGCTGATATTTCTGCCCATCATACAGGGGCTTGGAGATACAGCCGGCATGAATCCAGTTCACATGGGGGTCCTGACCACCATCGTCCTGTCGGTTGGATTGATAACCCCGCCTTACGGGATCTGCCTTCTCATTGCAGCACAGATTGGCGATGTGCCGCTGGGCAAAGCCATGCTGGCTGTCACGCCAATCGTTGCACTCACTGTTATCGTTGCCATCGGATCGATCTTCTTCCCGGATATCGTTCTGGCACTGCCAAAACTGTCATTCCCTAACGTTTTTGCCAACTAGATCAGATCATGGAGCCTGAACATGTCCCACATTAAACCCAAAGGAAGCTTCGTCGCATTGGTTACGCCGATGAATGCGGACGGCTCAATTGATATTGGCGGCTTCCAGTCTCTGCTGCAATTCCATGTTGAAAACGGCACTGAAGCCGTGTTGATCATGGGCTCTACGGGCGAGGTTTCAATGCTCTCGCCTGAAGAAAAGAAGCTGATCATCACCGAAACCGCCAAAATGGATTCCGGTCATATCCTGAAATATTATGGCTGCTCGGGCAACAACACCCAGACCACCATCGATATGGTGGCCTTCGCGAAGGCAGCGGGTGGTGACGGGGCCATCATCGCAGCACCGTCCTATATCTGTGCGTCCAATGAGGACATCACCGACTATGTGGAAGAAGTCTGCGATTCCATCGATTTTCCAATTGGATTTTACAACAATCCACCCCGGGTCAAGACCGATCTGCATTGGGACAATCTGCTGAAGCTGGCAAAGCATCCGAACATGGTGGTGCTGAAAGAAAGCACGACGCGGGTTGGTCAAGTTGCGCAAATGTGCGCCGCAAAGCCCGATCTGTCGATCATGTGCTGCTGCTCGCCAAATCTCGGACTGGTTGTGCCAACCATGTCACTGGGCGGGCATGGTACTGCCAATATGACCGGCAATATCATACCGCGTGAATTTGCGACAATTTCCAAACCCTGGGAGTCTGCGGAAGACGCACAGAATTTCAAGGAAGCCTATCTGCACAATCTCGACATGCTGCATTATGCCTATTCAGCTGTGAACCCGGTTGCCATCAAGAGCCTGATGCAGGCTGTGGGATTGCCTTCAGGTCCATTGCGCAAGCCTTTGACATCCTTTGAAGGAGCGCAGTTGCAAAAGGGTCTGGATATTGTCAGCAAACTGAACCTTGATCAGATCTACGGATACAAGATCAACGGCGCAGTGAAAGCGGCATAATGGCGAACAACAAGCGCGTTACGCTGATTACCGGCGCATCCAGCGGCATTGGTGCTGCAACAGCACGGCGGATTGCCGGTCCGGGCGAGTGCCTGCTTCTGCATGCCAGAGGCGGTGTTGATGGACAGAAGATACCGCTGCTTGAAGCTGTTGCCGAAGAAGCACGCGCAGCGGGCGCAACTGTTCATCTTGCCATCAGCGATCTGGGTGAGACGGGTGCAGCTGCTGCTTTGGTGACAGATGCGGTGGATAAATTTGGCCAATTGGACCGGATTGTTTCCAATGCCGGATTTGCTCTGAACAAGGTCATTGGCGAGATCACACGGGACGATCTTGAACAATCCCACAGGGTGATTACCGGTGCCTTTTTCGAGCTGATTGATGCCGCCCTGCCCCATCTGATTGCATCGGATTGCGGGCGTGTGGTGGCTGTGTCGTCCTTTGTGGTTGATCAAATCCCGCTCAAACGCATGTTTCCGGCAACCGCCGCTGCGAAGGGCGCCATGGAAGCCATGGCGAAAACCTTTGCCGTGCAGGTGGCTGGCGACGGCGTGACCGTCAATTGCGTCGCACCGGGTTTCACTGAAAAGGAAAGTGCCGGGCATTCTGCACTGTCGCAAAGTTCCTGGCAGGATGCCGCTGACCTTGCACCGAACCAGCGTCTTGCAAAACCGACCGATATCGCCGCGGCCATCGCTTTCTTTCTCAGTGAAGAGGCCTCACATATCACAGGTCAGGTTCTGCGCGTCGATGGCGGATTATCCCTGACATAATGGAGAAATAGCATGCCGATTATTCGGGTTACGATGGCGACAGGACGCACAGCTCAGCAAAAGAAGGCCGCTGCGCTGGAAATTACAGATACAATCGTGAAGCATTGCGGCGCGCATGCAGAGCATGTCTATGTGGTGTTTGATGATATTCCGCCCGATGACTGGACTGTTGGCGGTGAAACCATAACGGAACGCAAGGCAAAACGCGGCGAAGCGTGAGAAGTGGTCCTGACGCCGGACAGGATGGCGTGAGAGAATGACAAATCCGATCAGCCTTTGCCATTGGGGTGCCTTCGAAGCGGACGTTTCCAACGGCCGGCTGATTTCTGCTGTGCCGCTTCAGGACAGTGGTGCGGATGCGGACATGATCGGTGCCCTGCCGCAACTGGTGTATTCTGACAAGCGCCTTGATCGTCCCCACATCCGGGAAGGCTGGTTGCGGGATCGAAAGCTGTCCAAGGGCAGTATGCGTGGCCACGAGCGCATGGTGCCGGTCTCATGGGATCTGGCGCTCACGCTGGTTGCAGAAGAGCTCGATCGGGTTCGAACGGATCATGGGCACAAAGCGCTGTTTGCCGGCTCTTACGGTTGGTCCAGCGCTGGCCGTTTCCACCATGCCCGCAGTCAGGTGCGCCGTTTCTTCGGAGCCTTTGGTGGCTATACCGATCAGGTGAGCAATTACAGCTGGGGTGCTGCTCAGTTTATCTTGCAGCATGTGCTTGGAAGTTCTGACGCGGTGTCCGGTGCTGCGACAAGCTGGGACAGCATCATCGGCAACACCGATACCTTCATTGCGTTTGGCGGCTTGAACCCGAAGAACTGGCGCGTCACATCCGGCGGTGCCGGTTTTCACCATATGCCCGCTCACATTCAGCAGGCCAGCGACCAAGGTACGAAATTCATTGTCGTGAGCCCGGTGGCTGATGATATTCCGCCGGGGTTGGACGCTGAGTGGATTGCGCCGCGCCCCGGTTCAGATACGGCCATCATGCTTGGGTTGTGCCACGAAATGCTGCGGCGTGGCCGGGCGGATCACGGATTTATGGAACGGTTCTGTGTCGGCAGCGATACGCTTATAGCCTATCTGAATGGCGAAACAGACCAGCAGCCCAAAAGCCTCAACTGGGCCTCCGATATTGCTGACGTGCCGCTGGAAACATTGATGCAGCTTGCCGATACGATTGAACCCGGTCGTGTCATGCTGACGGCAAGCTGGTCACTGCAGCGCGCCCATCATGGCGAGCAAACCCATTGGGCGCTGATTGCCCTTGCAGCCATGCTCGGACAGATCGGACTGCCTGGCGGTGGTTTCACCTTTGGCTACGGATCGCTGAATGCGGTGGGAGAAAATGCCCGCAAAGGCCTGATGCCTTCCCTACCAACACTGGGCAATGAAGCGGGCATGGCCATTCCTGTCGCCCGGTTTGTCGACATGCTGGAGCGACCGGGAACAAGCATTCCATTCAATGGCCAAGAGATCACATTTCCCGACACGAAACTGATCTATTGGGCAGGCGGCAACCCGTTTCATCATGCCCAGGATCTGTTCCGGCTGGAACGCCTTTGGGCCAGACCGGAAACGATTATTGTCAATGAACAATTCTGGACCGCGACTGCTCAACGCGCAGATATCGTGCTGCCAGCGACCACCAGTCTGGAGCGCTCCGATATTGGTGGCACCTCGCGTGATCCCCATGTATTTTACATGCAAAAGCTGATTGATCCGGTGGGTCAGGCACGCAATGATTTTGACATATTTGCTGATCTGGCGCGCCGTCTGAACTTTGAAGAGGCCTTCACCGAAGCCCGCGATGAAACGGCATGGTTGCGGCATCTGTGGAGCAAGTCAGAAGCGAAGGCTGCGGCCCAAGGACTTTCCGCGCCGACATTCGATGAACTCGTTCACAAGCAGGTCTGGCAGGTTCCCCTGCCCGACGAGCCCGAGATTTACCTGTCCGGCTTCCGGCAAGACCCGATTGAACACCCGCTGCCAACCGATAGTGGCAAGATCGAACTGGCCAGTGCACGAATTGCCGCGTTCCAGTATGAGGATTTTGCAGGACACGCGGCCTGGTATAAGCCTGCAGAGTGGATCGGCGATGCCGCACCGGATGCATTGGCGCTGCTCACCCGCCAACCGGCAAAATTTCTTCACAGCCAGTTGGGCCAGACATATCTGGCCAAAGACCACCCGCCAAAGGTCTGCATGCATCCGTTTGAAGCTGATCAACGCGGTTTCAAGGACAAGGATCTGGTTCGGGTGTCTTCGCCAAGGGGGGCCTGCCTTGCGCAGGTGGCACGTATGGAAACATGCCGACGCGGCATTGCCGTGATGGAAACGGGGCCCTGGTATCAGGGCAATGAGGCAGGGATGGATCGCGGCGGCAACCCAAATGCGGTGACGCTGGATATCGGGACATCGCCCCTGTCGCAAGCAACCTCTGCACAGACATGTCTGGTGACGATTGAGCGCTACACCGAAGATGAACAGGAGTTGGTTACGTGAAAGTGCTTGTATTGGGAGCCGGTGTCGTTGGCGTGACAAGCGCGTGGTATCTTCACAAAGCCGGTCATGAGGTGGTGGTTGTGGACCAGAACTCAGGTCCCGCGCAAGGTGCCAGCTTTGGCAATGCCGGGGGCGTTTGCCCCAGCTTCGCCGGACCATGGGCTGCTCCGGGTATGCCACTTAAAGCTCTGAAATGGATGTTTCAGGCCTCTGCGCCGCTGAAAATTCGACCGAAGCTCGACCCTGCACAATGGAGTTGGCTTTTGCAGTTCGTCTCGAATTGCCGGACTGACACTTTCGCGGAAAACAAGCAGACCATGCAGCGGGTTGCCCATTACAGTCTGGCCTGCCTGCAATCTTTACGGGCTGAAACAGGCATTCAATACGCCAATCAATCGGCTGGTATTCTGCAGCTGTTTCAAACCGAGGAAGAGTTTGACTATGGCGCATTATGCGCCGATTTGCTGGATGCGGAGGGCATTCCCAACCGTCTTGTCGACGCCGATGAAGCCGGCGCAATAGAACCGGCTCTCAAAAATGCCCGCGTTCCCTTCAAGGGTGGCCTGCATCTGTCAAAGGACGAAACTGGAGACTGCCATCTGTTCTGCAAGGAACTGGCAGCCCTGCTTCAGGAAAAAGGTGTGGCATTTCACTTCGATACGGAGATCCGCAGCATCATTTCTGACAGCGGGCAGATTGACAGCGTGGATACCAGCTCTGGCCGGATTGAGGCGGATGCTTTTGTGGTGGCCTTGGGTGCCAGAGTGGCGGGTCTTTTGCGGCCATTGGGGCTACGTTTGCCGGTGTATCCGGTCAAAGGCTATTCCATCACCGGGACCATTCAAAATGTAGACAATGCACCTTTATCGTCAGTTATGGATGAGCATTCCAAAATCATGTTTACCCGCCTTGGCGACCGGTTGCGCGTTGCCGGTGTTGCCGAGATTGCCGGTTTTGATGACTCGCTGAGACCTTCCGGCTTCGACAATGTTCTGCGCCGCACAGAAGAGCTGTTCCCGGGGGCTGTCATATCGGCAGACTGCAAACGCTGGACAGGTTTCAGACCGATGACACCCGATGGGCCACCTCGGTTGGGCCAAACCCGTTATGGCAATCTGTTCCTGAATGCCGGCCATGGTTCCAATGGCTGGACCCAGGCCTGCGGAACCTCAAAGATCGTTGCTGATATCATTTCCGGAAAAAAGCCGGAGATTGATACCAGGGGGCTATGCAAAGTCTGATGCGGTAAAGAAGGCGACGGTCCGCCTGCCTCCTACTGTCGCGCACAAACCGGAAAATGCTTTTGAATCGGGCAAATGTGCCGGTATTCTGCCATTCGTTTATCTGAATGTGCCGCAAGGACGATTGCATTTTAAGGTTGTTGCAGTATCAAAGCCGCTTTACACGTCCGCATAGTACACATGTTGCTTTTGTAAATTCGACGAGAATGAGCACAGCGGTGGTCGCACCCCCAACTCGCCATGCCCGGGATGACAGGAACAATCTCATGAAAAACGCCCTTTGCCTTCTGGCTGCTATTTTTGCGCTTGCCGGATGTTCTCCAGCCGAAGACGAGACCAACACAAGCCAGAATACGCCGCGCGGACTGAAGACTGTGCTTGTGGAAAACACCGAGCGCAGCGTTCTGAGGCGGTTCCCAAGTGTCCTGCAGCCTTCCGAATTGTCGACGGTCGGCTTCGAGATGTCAGGGCGTGTGAAAACCATCGACCTGCGTGTCGGACAGGTTGTGGCCAAGGGGGAATTGCTGGCCGAGTTGGACAGCGAAGCGGTTGAGATTCAGATAGCCTCCGCGGAAGCTGCAGTCGCGCAGGCCCGCGTAACCGCCGAGAACAACGCTGCCAATCTGGCACGGCAGGAACAGTTACTTACAACTGGAACTGTAACGCGCGCCACGGTTGATAATGCCAGAACCGAGGCGACAAGCACTGCTCAGGCACTGGTGCAGGCCGAACGTGCGCTGGATAGCGCAAGGGAGACGGCCGGGAACACCAAACTATTCGCCCCTTTCGACGGGGTTATCAACTCTATCGACACACAATCCTTTGCCACTGTCAGCGCAGGCACACCAATTGCAACGCTTTACAAGGGCGATGAGTTCGAGGTGAGTTTCACCGTCAGCTACGATGTCGTGAATCGCCTGGTCGTCGGAAAGGTCGCCACCCTGCGGCTGGCTGATGCACCGGACCGAACGCTGCGTGGCATTGTCACAGAGTTGGGCGCAAGCGCGGATACAGTGTCATCATTCCCGGTCATCATTTCGGCGCAGGATGCGCCGGATGATATCAAATCCGGCATGGCAGTTGAGGTCAATCTGGAGTTTGATCTGCCCGCAGATATCGGGTTCACCATCCCGATCAGTGCCGCTGTGATAGAAGGAACACGGACCGGAGATGTGAGTACAGGGCAACCTGCACCGATCCAGCTATTCGTCTACGATCCGGACACTCAGACAGTCAAAAAACGCGCTGTCATGATTGGTGGAGTTCGGGAAAATTCGGTCCTGGTCATCTCGGGTCTTGAGGCTGGAGAGCGTGTTGCATCGGCTGGGGTCAGTTTCCTGACCGACGGTCAATCCGTTACGCTGCTGGAGGACTGACCTGTGGATTTCCTGACCCGCTTCGGGCTGCAAAAGGGCCGATTGACCGTTCTGGTAATGCTGGGCTTGCTGATCATGGGTGTGCTGACCTACACCCAGTTGCCGAAGCTGGAAAACCCAGCAATCACAATCCGGACAGCTATTATCTCAGCAAGTTTTTCAGGGATGTCGCCCGAAAGAGTTGAAGATCTACTGGCGATTCCGATTGAGCGCAAAATGCGCGAAATCGGTGAAATCGAAGATATTTCAACTCTCATCACAACCGGCAATGTGGTCGTGACCGTCGATCTCTACGATTCAGTGCCAATGGCTGAACTCGACACTGTCTTCCAGGACATTCGAAACAATATGGAAGACGTAAAGTTTCCGGATGGAACCAACGGCCCGAACGTCAACACCAATTATGGCGACGTTTCGATTGCGACCATTGCTGTGACAGGTGAAGGGTTTGATCTGCGCGAAATCTGGGATGCGGCAGATGAATTGCGCCAGGAACTCTACCAATTGGAGGGTATCACCAAGGTCAGCCTGACTGGCGTTCAGGAAGAGCGCATATTTCTAGAGATCGACAGCCGCAAGCTGGGTACCGTCGGTGTGCAGCTGCAACAGGTGATCGCGGATTTGCAGGCTCAGAACGTCATCCTGCCAGCCGGTCAACTGGACGCAGACGGCACGACCCTCGCGCTGGAAGCAAATGGTGATTTCAAGTCGGTCGAAGAGATTGGCGAAATTCTCACCCAGATCAGCGGCACCGGCCAACTGGTGCGCCTGAAAGATTTGTTGACTGTGCGCCGCGGCTTCGTGGATCCACCAAAAGCTCCCATCTTTTTCAATAGCCAGCCCGCTTTGTTGCTCGCCGTCGAGATGAATACAAACAGCGATATCCAAAAGGTCGGCCGGGCTTTGAAGGCACGCGTGATCGCCTTCGAACAGACGCAGCCAATCGGTATCTCATACAATTTTTCGACCTATCAGGAGACCAATGTCACGGTTGCGATCAACAATGCGCTGAGCAATGTGGGGCAGACCTTTGTGGTGGTTGTACTGATCCTGTTGTTGTTTCTGGGATTGCGGACCGCGCTGGTGGTAGCGATGATTGTTCCGTTCACAGTTGCCTTCGCGCTTCTTGGCATGTCCTATCTTGGCATCGCGTTGCAACAGATTTCGATTGCGGCGGTCATCATTTCACTGGGCCTGCTGGTTGATAATGGGCTTGTTGTTGTCGAGGATATTCAAAACCGGCTGCGCGCAGGCGTCCCACCCGAAGAAGCTGCACTGGGGGCCGGACGCCAGTTCTTCGTACCATTGGCGGTTGCGTCCCTGACCACCGTATCCGCATTCATTCCAATGCTGATCCTGGAAGGCACAACCGGCGAATTTGCGTTCTCGCTGGGCGCCGTCGTCGCTGTCATGCTGTTTGGCTCGTGGATCACCGCCCATTACATTTTACCATTCATTGCAGCACGTTTGCTGACCGCCGGAAAAACGCCCAAGGAAAGCGGACTGGTGCGTGGCTATGGCTGGCTGGTCAGCCGTATGCTGCGCTGGAGCTTGCTGATTGTCCCCTCAGTCTATGTTGTCGTTTTCGCCGGTGCCTTGATGATGGGTCTCAACAAATCCGAGATGTTCCCTTTGTCTGCCCGTGCAGATTTTCTGGTCTATATGGATATGCCGCGCGGCACCTCGATCAAGGCCACACGGGATGAGGCTCTGGCACTTGAGGCCTGGCTGTCCGACCCCGATACGAACCCCGAAATTGTCAACACGACGGTTTTTGTCGGTTCCGGCGGGCCGCGTTTCTACCTTGCTCTGGCTCCGGCTGATTCCGATCCTGCAAGCGCTTTCCTTGTGGTCAATACGGCTGATGCAGATGGTGCCGTCGCTGCGGCAGAGCGGCTGCGCGCGCATGTGATCCTGAACCACCCTGCCGCCCGGTTCCGTGTATCGCGCCTGTCGATGGGGGCCGGCGAAAGCGGGATCGTCCAGGTGAAAATTACCGGTGAAGATGGCGACCGGTTGCTGGCAGCATCCAAGAAGATCGAAGCTGTCTTCCACACCATCCCCGACCAGATTTACACAAAGACGAATTGGGGGAACAAGGTCGTCAAAATGATCATCCAGGTTCAGCAGGACAAGGCCCGCGAACTGGGTGTGACCTCCCGCAATATCTCGGACGTGCTGGAGACCTATATCAGCGGAACAACCGAATCCACCTACCGGGAAGGCAGTGACAGCATTCCAATCGTGTTGCGCGCGGATGAAAGTTTTCGCGACAGTCTGGAAGATATCGCCAATCTGTCAGTTCCGGCAGACGGGCGGCTGATTGCCCTTGATCAAGTGGCACAATTTGCACCGCGTTTCGAATACTCCCAAATCAGGCGGGAAAACCAGGAACGCCAGATCATCATAGAAGGCAAGAGTGGGGTCCTGTCAGCAGCTGAGTTGCTGGACGTTCTGCAACCGGCCATCGATGAGGTGACGGCTGAGCTTGGCAGTGCTTATGGCGTCGAAATCGGTGGGGAACTGGTGGATAGCGCCGATGCCAACTCGAAGCTGGCAGGCGGGTTGATCTACACTCTGATTGTCATGCTGGCCGCATTGATGTTCCAGTTCAACTCGGCGCGGCGCGTGGCGCTGACCTTCATGACAATCCCGCTAATTGCCGGAGGGGCCGGGATTGGCCTGTTCATCTTTGGCATGCCGATGTCCTTTTTCGGAACGCTGGGCATGATTTCGCTGGCGGGTATCATCATCAACAATGCGATCGTCCTGATTGATCAGATTGATATTGAACGTGCCACGCTATCAGTAGAGAACGCCATCATATCAGCTGCCAAAAAGCGTGTGACGCCAATCACGCTGACAACACTGACAACGGTCTTTGGACTGTTGCCAATGGCGATTGCAGGGGGCGCGCTTTTCGAGCCGATGGCCACCTTGATGATCGGTGGTCTGGCAGTTGCAACACCGCTGACCCTGTTGCTGGTGCCCTCGACCTACCGCCTCATGTTCCGCGGATAGTTTTTAACTCTGTCCGGCATATCAGCCACCAGTGATGGTGTTGCGATTAGCTGTGAGCGCATGCTCGTCCGCTGGCCGATGCGTTTTTTGTCTATACCCTTATTTTGCAGCACGCTATGATTTCCCGCATGGGAGTGGTGACGTCTCTTTTTGTGCGAAAAATGATTGCGGCAACTGGAGACGGTGTCGATCAAAACGCGCTGCTGACCTCAATCGGGCTCGATCCGGTCAGTGATACCAATGTCCGGACGATGGTGGCCGCGAGCGCCTATTACGATCTGCTGGAACGGATCGCGGATCAGATTGATGTGACAGACCTTCCGCTCAAGACCGGCGGTTCAATGCGCTGCGATGATTACGGCGCATTGGGGCTTGCCTTCAAGGCCGCGCCGACCCTCTACGGCTCCTATTCCCGGGTCGAGCGTTATGCGCGCCTGTGGACCAGCGTCGTTCAGTATGAACTGCGTTCCGCCGACGAGGGCACCCTGTTCATTATGCATCGGACCGGGGCGCGGCGCCTTGGATTACGCCTGTCAAACGAGGCAACACTGGCCAGTGCGGTCTCGATTGCCAGAGAAGTCTGTCCGGTTGGCTTTGCGCCGCTGGAAGTGCATCTGAAACATTCTGCGCCGAAGACAATTCGGCATCACCAACGCTATTTTGGCTGCAAGGTTGTGTTCGATTCAGACCTTGATGCGCTCCTCATTTCAGATGCTGCGATAAAGCAGCCAAACCGAATTGGCGATGAAGGCATCACCCAATATCTGATCGGCCATCTGGAAGGTGAACTGACCAAGCTTGCGCATAACAAATCTCTTGAGGAGCTGACAAAGGACGCAATGGCGCATGCGCTGAGCGAAGGACTGCCAAGGATGGAGGATGTGGCCAAACGTCTGGGTCTGAGTGTGCGCTCATTGCACCGACGGCTGGCGGAAGAAGGTCTGAACTTCCAGTCTTTGACCGAAACAACCCGTCGGGAACTGGCAGAAGGCCTGCTCGGTGACGAACGATATTCCCTCGCAGAAATTGCATTCCTGACGGGATTTTCCGAACAAAGTTCCTTCAGCCGCGCCTTCAAACGCTGGGCAGGCGATACGCCAGCCACTTTCAGGCGGAGTCTTCTCGGTCCATAAGTGCCGTCGCTGCCACACCTAAAAACTTAACTGCCATAGCTGAAACAGCGTTGGCCGGATCGGTCAATTCTTTGGCAGGCTGTGCCAATACGCGCCGCACGCTCTGGGCCTATGCCTTGGTCATCACTTTTACCAAGGAGACCAAAATGCGAACTTTTTTGTCAATCACATCCATCGTCTGTTGTGCATTTCTGGGCGGAGCAGCTCCCGTTCTGGCTGAATCAGAGTCGACCGGCCACATCACAGCGAACACAATCAGTCTGCAGCCAAACCACCCGGACAGTTTTCGTCACTTCGCGCCTGAACTGCCAGAAATGCGGGCTCGCGTGTCACAGATCAATACCGAATTTGGTGTGCATCTGAACGAGATCGAGCCCGGTCTGTTCTTTGTAACCGACCAGATCTACCAATCAGCCTTTCTGGTGACCGATGACGGCGTTGTCGTGTTCGATGCGCCGCCAAGCTATGCACAACCATTGCGTTCGGTGATCGAAATGGCCGCGCCGGACGTTGCCATCACACATTTGATCATGAGCCACGGCCACAGCGATCACAATGGCGGCGGGTATGCTTTTGCGGATATCGCGGATCTCACCATTATCGTGGCCAAAGACGTGGCAGACACACTGGCTGCACACCCATTGCCGGGAATCCTGGCTCCAACCCGGACGTTTGACGAAAAACTGTCGCTCTTGATCGGCGGCGTACCAATCGAGCTGCAGTCAACGCATTTTCATGCCGAGGATACCGACGTGATGATCTATCTGCCGGAGCAGAAATTCCTGATAGCCATTGATACGATCACACCGGGTGAAGCGCCCTTCATGAATTTCGGGGCGACCACAAATGTAAGTGCCTATTTCAACAGCTTTGACACGTTCCTGGCCTATGATTTTGAACATTTCCTGTCAGGGCATGTGTCCGTTCTTGGAACGCGGGCGGACGTCATTGCATCACGGGACTATTCCTGGGACGTGCGCGATACCGTTGCCGGCCTCATGCCTAGCTTTCATGAGCGCATGATGCAGGGCCTGACCGCTGTTGAATTCCAGAACGCCAATCTGGCCTATCGGTATGCCATAGAAAGCATTCGCGATGCGTGTGCCGCGGCAGTGATTGACCGCTGGCAGAACAAATTGTCAGTCGTCGATCTGTGGGCCGACAGCCACTGCGAGACCACGGCTCTCTACAACGTCATGCACTGAGACCACAGCACAGGCCGGGCGCGCAGTGCCCGGCTCCTTGTTCCACCATTTTCTTTGAAAGGAGCAATCATGCCCATCTGGCTTTTTCTGCTCACCCAGTTTTCCATTCTGGCCTACGCCCTTCTCGGCGGTGTCTTCCTGGCCTTTTCAGATTTCATCATGCGCGCGCTGGCAAACACCGGAGGGATTGGCGGCATCGAGGCAATGCAGTCCATCAACCGCGCCGTGTTCCGCTGGATGTTCATGGCTCTGTTCCTCGGCATGGTTCCGGTATCGCTGATCATCTCGGGCTACAGCGCCCTCAACTCCAGCTCACCGGCGATGCTGCTGATGTCACTCGCAGGGCTGATCTATCTCATCGGCTGTTTCGGCGTTACCATTGTCTTCAATGTGCCAATGAACGAGGCACTGGCAGGTATGGATTTGTCCGCCGATAGCACCCACCACTACTGGACCATCACCTACCTGCCCCGCTGGACCTTCTGGAACACTGTGCGGACCGCCGCTTGTCTGGCGGCTGCGGCGCTGTTGTTGGGTGGAGTGGTTTTGGAAATGCAGAATCGAGCCGGGTGACCTCTGCGATTTTGCGAGCTTAAAGAATTGAAGGTTTCTTGTTTTTCTGGAATGGTTGCTGAACTGAAATCAACGAAATGCTTTGTATGTCCTTTGGCGTATTCATTCACCGTACAGAGTGCGAAACACCAAAGGCTACTTTGCAATTGCATTTGTTCAGGAAATCATACCCGATCCGCGAAACAACGAGATGCACTTAACCATCATCAAGCCTGGCACTTATCTGGACTTTGGTGACCCCGTCCCATTTCGAGATCAGAATTCAATCATGGAGCTTGGGTTGCTTAACTGAGCGACCCGAGACATAGGTAACAGAACGTACCGGACACATAGGTAACACTTTTTGCTTTGCGGGAGGTGTTGATGCCCTGGAAAGAGAGTTCGGTTAATCTGTACGCTCATCTCCCCGTATGGGCGAGTACTGTCGCAACAACGGTTCGGTTCCCTCAAAGACAGGGAGTGTCGCCAAATGCTTCGGTAAAAACAAGAAAGCCTCTAAGCCGCTCCGGATGCACCCGCAATATCTCTCAGTGCTTGGGCCGATATTTCAAAGGATTTTAACCTCGCGGCGTGATCGTGGATCATACCCGTCACGATTATTTCGTCTGGCTGGTATTTGGCAATCAAAGCGCCAAGTTCTCGGTGCACCGTTTCGGGGCTGCCGGTAGCCGAGCAGGAAAGCGCCTGTTTTACTTGCGCCATGACTGGCGCCGGAATCTCTGCTGATAGCTCCGCAACAGGACGCGGGAGTTGACCCGCTCGCCCGGTACGCAAGCGCGCGAAAGCCAGAAGTTGGGAAGAGCGCAAATAAGATGCCTCCTCATCGGTTTCAGCTGCACAAACACCTGCAGCCATCATGAAGTACGGCTTGGCAAGCCACTGTGATGGACGGAATGTGGTTCGATAGGTCGCAAGCGCGTCCTCCAGCATTGCAGGCGCGAAATGTGAGGCAAACGCATAGGGTAACCCAAGATGGGCAGCCAGTTGCGCGCCATACAGGCTGGAACCGAGCACCCAAATCGGCACATGGGTGCCTTGACCCGGGATTGCAGATATTCGCGCGCCTTCGGACGCCTCATCAAAATATGACAGTAATTCCACCACGTCCTGCGGAAAATTATCATTCGCCTCCATATGCCGTCGGAGTGCGTGCGCAGTGGCTCCGTCGGTTCCAGGGGCGCGACCGACTCCGAGATCAATCCGCCCAGGATGGAGCGTGGCAAGGGTTCCAAACTGCTCGGCGATCACTAAAGGCGCATGGTTGGGTAACATGATGCCCCCAGCACCGACGCGAATAGTCTTTGTGCCCGCAGCGACATGGCCGATCACAACCGACGTTGCTGCACTGGCGATGCCCGGCATGTTGTGATGCTCCGCCAGCCAATAGCGGTGATACCCGTTTGCCTCGGCATGGCGCGCAAGGTCGAGTGTATTGCGCAAAGCGTCAGTGGCTGATCCCCCTTCGGGGATCGGCGACAGGTCAAGTAGAGAGAATTTGTGCAACACCAGACTCCATGATTGTTCAGAGCCTATATAGGTTAGTAGTGAGCGCACTGTAATGTCTTACCATCACAGAACCCATATTAAGTGTTTTGGCCGGTCGCGCTTATGCCAGTTGTGCGCGACCAAACAGGCTGCCACGACAAAACCTGGTTTCCTTACCCTATCGACGGATCTGACGTTTCTGGCAACCATTTGTGGGGCTCGGATCGGGAAACAGTTCAAGGTGACTGTTGAACGGGGCACTGGCAAGAACGAACCTGTCCGCCGATGCCACAGGGGACTACTGGAACACAGTGCGCACTGTTGCCTGTCTGGCGGCTGCGAGGTTTTTGTTGGGTGGATTGGTTTTGGAATTGCGAAATCGCGCAGAGGACCCGGACAAGTTCCCAATGATCATCACTGGAATTGAAGCTATTGCCCCTCAATTAATGATGTTTTCGGTAGTTGCACGGAGCAAATTTTTCCCTCGTAGCAATCGATTTTCAAACAAGAACAAAAACAGTACAAACTGCTTGCCTTAGTGGGACGAATTATGTCATCTTGTCAAAAATTGACACAGAGAAAGGCGCCTCAGTGCCAAACTTCCAAAGCAACAAAACAGAATTTACCATTCTTAGGGAACGCGCGGGGTTGACCCTTGAAGAAGCGGCTCAATCAATTCGGGTCACACATAGAACTGCCTATAGATATGATAGCGGAGAGACGTCACCAACTCCCCTAGCTGTAGAAATATTGAAACTTCTGGCAAATGCACATCAGAAGGTAGTACCGGAAGCGAAGTTCAGGTTTGTAGACATCTTTGCAGGTATAGGCGGCCTTCGGGTGGGCTTTGAAAATATCGGCGGTAAGTGCGTCTTTACCAGCGAATGGGACAAGTTCGCGGCCGAGACTTATCGAAAGAATTTTACAGAGGATCCAGATCATGTTTTTGCAGGTGACATAAGGGATTTCACACAAAGCAGTGAAGCTCTTGATCGTATTCCTGAGCATGATGTTCTACTTGCAGGATTTCCTTGCCAGCCGTTCTCAATCGCTGGAGTATCCAAGAAAAATTCACTTGGACGTCCGCACGGATTTACAGATGCAACTCAAGGAACTCTTTTCTTTGATTTAGCCCAAATAATTAAACACCGTCGTCCAAAAGCTTTTCTTTTGGAAAATGTGAAAAACTTGAAGAGCCACGATAAAGGAAACACTTTTTCGACCATTCTAAAGGTACTTGAAGAAGACCTTGGTTACAAAGTCCGGACAAAAATTATCAGTGCAAAACCATGGGTTCCCCAAGGAAGGGAACGGATATTCATTGTTGGCTTTCTGGATCACAATACCCCGTTTTCCTTTGATAATGTTGTTTTTCCCGATGCCCCCGGACCAACATTGAAAGACATTCTTCTGCCGGACGTTGACCAGAAATACACACTGACACCGAAGCTCTGGGACTATTTGCAAGGCTATAAGAAGAAGCATGCGGCAAAGGGAAACGGTTTCGGCTACGGGTTGTGCGGTCCCAACGACGTGGCCCGCACCTTGTCCGCCCGTTACTATAAAGACGGGTCAGAGATTCTAATTGACCAAGGCCCAGGGAAACGGCCACGCCGTCTTACTCCAAAGGAATGCGCCAAATTAATGGGCTTTGAACGCGGAAACCGCATTTGGGATATTCCCGTCTCTGATACCCAGGCCTACAAACAATTTGGAAATGCAGTTGTCGTTCCAGTTGTCGAAGCTGTTGCAGAGGCAATGAGCCCATGGTTATCTGGTTCAGCTACAGATTCTCGACGAGAACCCTTGTCTGAACAGCAGGCAGTAGCAATTGGTTGATATTGTTCCACCCGAAACAAGAAGCCAAATGATGTCCGGCATCAGGGGCAAGAATACCAAGCCTGAGCTTCTTGTTCGAAGACACCTTCACGCGGCAGGTTTCCGATACCGGATCAATGATACTCGTTTGAAGGGAAGACCTGATCTGGTGTTCCCAAAGTGGAATGCTGTAGTTTTTATAAACGGATGTTTTTGGCACGCTCATGACTGCCATTTGTTCAAACTCCCGAAGACAAGACCAGACTTCTGGAAAAGCAAACTTGTTGGAAATTCAGAAAGAGACGGGAGAAACAAAATTTACTTGCATTCCTCAGGTTGGCGCATTGGCGTGGTTTGGGAATGTGCGCTAAAAGGTTCCCAGAGATTGTCCATGCGAGAAGTTACAACAAAGATTTCCGAATGGCTCCATTCGTCCCGGAACGACTTTGAACTGAAGGGTTTTTCGTGATTCGCAAAGGAATGCTTTCCGACTACTTCGAAGGCGTGGCAGTAAAGAAGCTAAGCGCGGTTGAAACCTCGCCAGCCACCTCAAATCAACATGAGCTTAACGGGACTGCAGCGCTTAGAAAAATATTTGGCGAAGATGACAGGAAACACCTTCCTGCCCGTTTCATATGGTTGGGAGCGGACCAAGAAGGGATGGCATCTGAAAGCTCGATTTCGTGGTACGATGCCAGGCGGAAACACCCTGCGAGAACCGAATATCGTCTCTACTACCCCACAAACGAAGTCACCGGGATGATGGCTGCGGACGACATCTTCTTCCTTGCGATGAAGCGGGATGGAGCGGCAGTGGTCGTTATTACGCCCTCAAACAGCACTATTCTCAACCAGCTCCTTTGGCTTTTCGGACTGGAAAAACAGCCTGACCTTGAATTTGTGACGCAGTCCGTTGGGGGAAATACGGATGCTGAACTCGACTTCGCTGCCCGATATATTCTTAATGAGCTTGGTATTGAACTTGAGGAAACAGCAACTGATGAGCTTGATGCGCTGATTGAACCATTTGGAACAAGTTTTCCGACCACACGTATTTTTTCCAGTTTGGCCCAAGGCTCCCTACCGGAAATTTCACCCGCATCAGATAATGCGGATAAAGTGCTGATGGCTTGGCTGGATCGCGAAGAAATGCTGTTCAGACGTCTTGAACGGCGCATAGTTTCAGAACAACTTGCTGCCGGATTCATGCAACAGGGCGAAGCCGATGTGGATGGCTTTATCAGGTTTTCACTTAGCGTCCAAAACCGTCGCAAGTCTCGTGCTGGGCAATCACTGGAGCATCACCTGGAAAAAATTTTTCTTGAAAGAGGAATTTTGCATTCCAGAGGTGCTGAAACAGAAAATCGACACAAGCCGGACTTTCTGTTTCCATCGATTGAGGCATATAATGATACAAAATTTCCAGCATCAGAACTTTGTATGCTAGGCGCCAAGTCCACTCTGAAAGATCGTTGGCGTCAGGTCCTAACGGAAGCAAATCGAATTCCGAACAAACACCTTCTTACTCTGGAACCCGCAATCTCGGAACAGCAGACCAGTCAGATGCAGCAAGCATCCTTACAACTGGTTGTCCCAGACCGGATTCACACTACGTTTAATCATGCACAACAAGGATGGCTTTTGAACGTGGAGCAGTTCCTGGACATGGTAACGAAGCAACGACATTAGAACCCCACATTGCCACTCACCCGATAAGTGAACTGTGGAAGCTTTTAAGGCAAAACACACAGCCAAAGCCTGCATACAAAAATGCCTTCTCACATATTATAATAAATTATTGAAAGAAATGGTGCCCGGGGGCGGATTTGAACCACCGACACGCGGATTTTCAATCCGCTGCTCTACCCCTGAGCTACCCGGGCCTGCTGATCTACCGCTCACGCTGTTGCGTGAAAATGCGGTGGCCCCGAGGTAAGGGCCGATCTTGTTGCTGTGGCGTTATAGGCAAGTCAGAAACGCCTGTCCAGTGGCGATTTTTGTTCCTTTTGGAAAAGTTGATCAGGGATCAAATCAACCCGTGCTGCATCAGTTTTCTGTATCAAATTCATCGCTGGACGGGTCTTCCTCAACGACAGCGATCGCGTATTTGCCATCGAACCAGCGGCCCAAATCCACATTTGCGCAATGCGTCGAACAAAATGGGTAGCTATCGCGATGAGACAGCTTCTTGCAAATCGGGCAAGGCACGGGCTTTCGAAGGGGGGTGATCTTGTTATCGCTCATGGAATTCGTGATCTCACTGCGTGTCGGCTTCAAGCTGTTTGAGAACGCGGGGTAGCATGTCCGGCAGGTCTTCGGCAATAAGGCCGGGACCAAAGATTCTTGCGCATTCCACATGCAGCCACGCTCCGGCCCGTGCCGCTCCAAACGGGGTGAAGCCGCGCGCCATCAGGCCGGTGATGAAGCCGGCCAGAACATCCCCGGCACCGGCGGTTGCCAACCAGGGGACCTGTCTTTGGCCCAATGCGGCAGATAGTTCTACCCTGCCCTGTGGTGAGGCGATGATTGTCACGGCCCCTTTCAGAAGGACACAACAGCCAGCTTTTTTAGCGGCTCGGCTGACTTTTTCTATTTGAGACTGGCCACGGGCGCTCTTGCCCGTTCCGGCAGTATCTTCTTCCTCGGTCAAATCAGGGAACAGGCGGGCAAACTCACCACCATGGGGCGTCAGGACGGCTTTGTCGTGCAGGCTTGCAAACAGGCTCTCGCGGTCTTCTTCAAAACTTGTAAGCGCATCGGCATCCAGAACGATCGCTCGGTTGCACTTCAAAGCCGCGTGCACCAGAGCTTTGGTATCCTCACCACGGCCCATGCCCGGCCCCAGACAGAGGGCATTTTTCCTGGTGTCCTTGAGAACCGCTTTCAGTTCAGCCACACTTGCCAGTGCCGTCAGCATGATCGCGTTGAGCTGCGCTGCATTTTCCGGAAGTGCTGCGGGCGGACAGGCCAGTGTTGCCGCCCCTGCCCCAACCCGCAATGCAGCGCGTGCGGCCAACCGGCCTGCACCACCATGGCCAGTGCCGCCTGCAAACACCAGCGCATGACCGTGCTGGTATTTATGAGCCAGATTGGGCTTGTTCAATCCTGCCGGTATGCCACCTGTGTAAATTGGGTAGTCATGATCATCAGAGCTATCGGTTTCCGTATGATCGGATGGTTCAAATTGCTCGATACCCAGATCAACAATGGTGAGGGTCGGAGCAGCTGGGTCTGTCTGCGTCCCATGGGCCATTGTTTCGGCAAAAAACAGATGGCCGGGCTTCATCCGCTGGAAGGTGACGATATGGTCCACCTTCGGCCAAGAATAAGGAGGTTTTCCCAACGTCGCCGGTGGGTCGGGTTGCATTTTTCGGATGATCCGGCCAGTATCAGCACTGACACCGGATGGCATATCCACCGCGATGATGGTTCTGGCGTTATTGGCAACGACATCAAGCCGGGCGAGAACATCCTGCGCAAGCGGGCGGACCAAACCTGTGCCGAACAGCGCATCGATCACCACATCACAGCCGGATACGGTTTCTGCTGTCATATCTGACAGTGGCTGAACGCTGCCGGCTTCCAGCCATAATTGGGCATTGTGCGCCGCATCAGCCGGCAATTTATCGATGTTGCCATAGTGGCAGACCGTGACATTCCAGCCTTGTTGGCGCAGCAGCCGTGCCACCACATATCCATCGCCGCCATTATTGCCCGGGCCGCACAGCACCACGGCGCTGTGACTGCCTTTGGCCAGTTGGGGATTGTTTTGAAGCATGGCCTCAACCACGCCACAACCAGCTATCTCCATCATGGACAGGCCGGTTACCTGTCCTGATGCAATTGCACGGTGTTCGGTGTCCCGCATCTGCTGTTCTGTCAGAAGCTTGTGTCTGGCCTGATCAAATCTGACAATTGTCAACGCACCACTGGTCATGCCTGCTGACTCCTGATGTGTTCCGTCGCGACAGAATGGCCGGGACCGAACTCTACTGGCGCAGTTATTTGTGGTTCAGCCAGTTGAGAACAACCGGGAAACCCTCACCCTGCAACAATGATACTGTCTCGAACAAGGGCAAGCCAACCACGCTGGTATAGGAGCCCTGAAGATTGGTGACAAAGGCTGCTGCCAGACCCTGAATGGCATAACCGCCAGCTTTTCCGCGCCATTCATCAGATGCCAGATAGGCATCAATCTCGATGCGCGACAGTTTCTTGAAGCGTACCTTGGTTTCGACCAGACGCTTGCGCAAACCACCTCTGGGTGTGATGAAGGCGACGCCGGTGTAAACGCGATGGGCGCGGCCTGACAGCCGCTCCAATGCCTCGACAGCTTCATTGACGGTTTCGGTCTTGGGCAAGATACGCTGCCCGACCGCCACGACCGTATCGGCGCCCAATACGAATGCGTCATCATAACGTTCGGTTTTCGGGGCCAGCTCAGCGAACTCGCTTTTGTTGGCGTCAATGGATTTGGCCATTGCAACCAGCATTTCGCGCGCAGTTTTGGCCTTTGCCGTTGCAAGGCGGGCCGCCAATGCCCTGGGGCTTTCGCGGCGGCGTGGTGTTTCATCCAGATCGACCGGTTGCAGGCGATCTGGTTGAAGGCCAACCTGTTGCAACAAGGCAAGCCGCCTTGGTGATGAAGAGGCAAGAACCAATTTAGGGGTGGATTTGGCAGCCATATTTGTTTGTACCCGCTGGCAACAACGCCAGATGCGTCATTGTAATTATTTAAAGCGGTAGGTAATGCGCCCTTTTGTCAAATCATAGGGCGTCATTTCCACAAGAATTTTGTCACCAGCCAAAACCCGAATGCGGTTTTTGCGCATGCGACCAGCCGTGTGGGCGATTATCTCGTGATCATTTTCCAACTTCACGCGAAACATCGCGTTCGGCAGCAACTCGGTGACAACACCGGGAAACTCAAGGACTTCTTCCTTAGCCATAGGATTCCTTATCTTAAACAGCTTAAAAATCTGAACCGGTTTTACCCGTTCAGAAGGGATTAAAAAGACACTTGCACCTTCACTATGATGATGTTTCGCATCGCTTTTGATGGTCTGTTACCAGATCGGCAGGCAAAGGTCACCAATTAGTGCGGGAAATCTGCTGATTCATGACTATTTGAATTGCTGCCGGATGGCCTGCACACGCAAGCAGTGCATCAATGACGGTGAACAGTTCATTCCGTTTTCAACAAAGAGGCTATTCCAAAACTGTTACGGCACCATGCTTTTTTGCATGATGCCGTAACATATTTGCGATTTGGCTTGGCTATCCAAGGCTCAGGCGATCGAGTCAATTGGCTGCCTGAGTGATGAGCTGGCTTTTAGCGTCGGCTACCGCCGCCACCGCCGCCGCTGCCGCCAGGTCCACTGCCACCAGGTCCGCTGCCACCAGGTCCACTGCCACCAGGTCCACTGCCACCAGGTCCACTGCCACCAGGTCCGCTGCCACCAGGTCCGCTGCCACCAGGTCCACTGCCACCAGGTCCACTGCCACCAGGTCCACTGCCACCAGGTCCACTGCCACCAGGTCCACTGCCACCAGGTCCACTGCCACCAGGTCCACTGCCACCAGGTCCACTGCCACCAGGTCCACTGCCACCAGGTCCACTGCCACCAGGTCCACTGCCACCAGGTCCACTGCCACCAGGTCCGCCTTTGTCACCTCTACGTCCCTTGCGGCCCTTGTCTTTGTGATCGCGCTTGTGATCACGTTTCTTGGCATGCTTCTTGTGCTTTCCGCCATGCTTTTTGGCGTGCTTCTTGTGCTTTTTGGGCTCAAACTGAAACAGGCTTGGCGTATCTGTTGCCGTCGTGGCAGCCTCACCCTCCGCCGCATTCGTAATGATAAGGAATGGCGCGCCTGGACAATTGTATTCCACGCGAATGTGCTGAGGCAACTGCGCACAAACTTCCGCGCTTGCTCCTTGCTGAGCCTGGGCCGGGGACACAGTGAAAGCAATTGCCATCACTGCGCCAGCGGTCAAGCTCGAGGTTAATCCCCACATATATTTAATCATATTGTATCTCCGATTTACGCAATACATTTAATCGGAAGCACTTTTGTTCTTAATCAGGTCTTTTTGGAAAATGCTTTCCGCAAACATGATAAGAATACTTAAATTGTCGGTTTTCAACAGAAATTTAATAACTTCTTAATCATACTAATATTAAGGATAACGAATTTTGTTAATTTTTTTGCTTAATTAGTTAATATTAATATTTATTAATTTCATGTATAAAAACGCACAACATTGCCGTGCGGTTCAAGGTTTTGATTTTTTCCAGAGATGGGAGAAGGGCCACGAAGGAGTGCATGAGGCAAGCAGTTGGGCAAGTTTCAAAATGGAAGCAGCTCTCGGGGCGAACGATTGCAACCTTCATTAAAAATGCTAGAAACTTGCCCAACCGATGCCACCATGGGCAATGGTGGCAACTCTATTGTTTAAAATCCGACGTCAATATTAATAATTAAACTTCAATATGTTAGTATAAAACCATCATATCAAAATTTTAACCACCTAAAAACCGCCCAACTTCTATATGTCCAGCGTTATCTTACATACTGAATTTGTAATCAACAGTTTCATATATTCATAATAAAAAATTAACGCTAATATAAACCATTTGATTAAAATTTTATATAATTAAAAACAAGGCGAAGCGTCTTTCACTAGATCTATTCTTGTTCATCCGTGTCGTTTGATGTCCCCGAACTGGTCATCCGGCAGCGTTAGCGAAATTACGCCGTGTGCAATACGACGAGACACAGTGTTCATGACACTTCACGAATGAATTGTGGCAATGTGTATCGGTGAACAATGATGGAGCACTTTTATGTCGATCCGCCCGGTCAGCCAAATCCTGCAAGCCCAACCGACAATGGAAGGAGCCGGTGTCAAACTGCACCGTGCTTTCGGGTTCGGTGATCCCGAGATGGCTGATCCATTTCTGCTGCTTGATGATTTTCGCAATGACAGGCCGCAAGATTACGAACGCGGCTTTCCCTGGCATCCGCATCGGGGCATAGAGACCATCACCTATGTGCTGGCAGGCACTGTGGAGCATGCTGACAGTCTGGGTAACCGGGGCGCGCTGAAGGCCGGTGACGTGCAATGGATGACTGCTGGCAGTGGTATCCTGCATCAGGAAATGCCCGAAGGCGATGCCAGCGGCAAGATGCATGGTTTCCAGCTCTGGGCCAATTTGCCGCGCAATCTGAAAATGACCGATCCACGTTATCAGGATGTCGAGGCCAGTGAGATTCCGTTACTGCAGGAAGATGATGGCACCGAAGTGAAGGTCGTGTGCGGTGAGTTCTGGGACCGCAAGGGACCGGTGGACGGCATTGCCGCTGATCCGCGCTATCTGGATGTGTTTGTGCCGGCTGGCAAAAAACGTACCCTGCCCGTCAGCACCTATCAAAAGGCGTTTGCCTATATATTCGAAGGCTCAGGAACGTTTCGCGATGCATCCAAACCAATTGGTGTTCTGACTGAAAAAGAAGCCAATGGAGAAGAATTACTGATCCGGGACCAGACAGGCAACCGATCTTTGGTGTTGTTTGGTACGGGTGATGAAATCACGGTTCAGGCGGGCGACAATGGCATCCGTTTTCTGCTCGTGTCAGGAACACCCATTCAGGAACCGGTTGCCTGGCACGGACCAATTGTCATGAACACACGTCAGGAATTGATGCAGGCCGTCAAAGAATTGAATGCCGGCACCTTCATCAAGACGTCTGCATAGGCCCTACAGGCGCAGAAGCGCCTTGGCATTGCGATAGCACACCATGTCGCGCTCCTCATCGGACAGGGTTGCACCATCGATCCACGACCCGGCCTCATCAATTTTCTCAAATGGATAGTCAGACGAAAACAGAACCCGGTCCGGTCCCATCGCATCCACGGCACACCGCAGTGGTTCGTCTGAACACACACCAGCAGTGGTCGCGTAAATATTGCGTTTGAAATAGTCGGATGGCTTCATGTCCAGGGTCATGTTTCCGCGATTGCTGATCAACCAGCGACTGTCAAAACGCCAAAGCTGGTAAGGCAATGTTTCGCCCATATGGCCCAAAATGAGTTTGGCTTTGGGAAACCGGTCAAACACGCCGCTGAACAAGATCCGCAGGGCGTGATTTCCGGTTTCCACTGTCCATGACCAGACGGGGCCAAACAGTTCCGGGTGATTGTGATACATATAGGGCACATCCGGCGGATTGTTGGGATGGATGTAGATCGGCACATCCAGATCTGACGCGCGTTCCCAGACGACCGAAAAACGATCATCATCCAGATAGGCACCATTGGTCTGGCCATTGATCATGGCACCACAAAAGCCAAGCTGTTTGACGCAGCGTTCCAGTTCATTGGCTGCTTCAAGCGGGTCCTGCAGGGCCAGATGCGCGAAGCCGGCATAGCGCTCCGGCTGGTTGTTGATCTGCTCTGCCAAAAAATCGTTGCAAATCCTGGCCATGCGCAGAGCAGTAGCGGTGTTTGGTTCTGCCTGAACACCTGGGCCTGCCAGCGACAGAACAGACTTTTCAATATTGTTTCGATCCATGCCGGCCAGACGCAACTCGCCAAAATCTTCAAGCACGTCGCGGACCTTACCAAACAGGCCGGGGCTGATGTTGATCGCTGTCTTTGACCAGTAATCAACAAAATCCGGTGTCATGAAATGCTCTTCAAGAGCAATTTTGCGGTGTCCCGATGTCTGGTCCATTGGGGAGTCCTTCAATAAATTCGAAATGTGTTGTTGTGCGTCTCGATCAGAGTTGGAAGATCTTCTTGTCTGTCTTGTGCAGACAGGCGCTGACGCCATTTTCTTCAATCATGTAATTGTCACAGATAACGGCGAACACTTCGCCATCATCAAATCCGGGATGAACGGCGAAGCACATATTGGCTGCCAGTGGCATGGTTTCATCTTTCCGGATCATGGGACGTTCCACCATATCCACGCCCTGCCCATGGGCATACAGCCGTATTTCCGGCGGCAGACCATGATCAATCATCCAGGCATCATGGGCGGCTGCAATTTCAGCAGGGTCTGCGCCTGGCTTCATCAGCGACATCGTGTGGTCCTGAGCGTTTTTCATATGCTCGAAGGATTGCAGGAGATGATCACTTGGCGTTCCAAGCACCATGGTGCGCGCGATCTCCAGATAGACACCGCCCGGGCCGTTAATCTCAATCAGCAGTGAAAAATGATCGCCCTTTTCGATGGTTCGGCCCTGAAGCGGACGGCTGGCGAACCGCGAGGACCGCCCAAGCGGAGCGGAAGTTCCCAGGAATATGCCCTGATCGCTGCCGAGCCGGTGAGCCACGGCCTGCGCGTGGTTGGCAACGTCGATGTCCTGCACGCCGGGACGCAGAAAATCGCAAACCTCGGCAAAGACCTGATCCTGAATATGTGCCGTCTGGTGAATGAGACCGATTTCTTCGGGGCTCTTGATAGCCTTGATAGTGTCGACCAGATCTGTTGCGTCCACCTGTATTGGCGCGTCGGACATTTTCTGAACAGCATAAATCAGGGAAAAGGGCAGCGTATTTGGTGTCAGCCAACCAATCTTCGCGGGCCGTGTGTCCTGAAACTCTTTCACCAGCAAATCGGCATCATAGCGGTTGGTGTAACCGATGGAGGCGAAGGATGGTGTGTGGATCATGCGCCCGACACCACGATGTATCTCATCTGTACCGCCCAGTTCGCGCACCGTATCGAACGGTCCCATTTCGATGATGGTCATGGGTTGGTCGCGGTAGAAGACCACAGTTCTGGGATAGCCATTTCCCGCGGGCAGATCGCTGAACCAACGCACATAGCCGCCCACCCAGTCGCTGGTGTTCTGCATGACCAGCGCATCGATATCTTCAGCCGCCATAGCCTGTGAAACAGCATTCCAGCGGCGCTGCAGCTCTGCATCAGTGATCGGGGAGCGCATTTTCATCTATGTTACCTCGTCGATTCATCAAAGGGTTCAGCGGTCAAATTTTCCGGTCAATCCGTCAGCACCGGATTTTGCATATGTGTTGAGAGAGTCCACGATGAGCGGCAGTGCCTGCTGATGGTAAACATCGGCCATTCCACCAATATGCGGCGTCACGATAATTCTGGGGTGGTGCCAAAGCGGGCTGTCAGCTGGCAGCGGTTCGGTTGCAAACACATCCATACCGGCACCAGCGATGTAGCCCTCGTCCAGCGCCTCCAGCAAGGCTTCTTCATCGACACAGCCACCACGGGAAATATTGATGAGAAACGCACTTTGCTTCATGGCTGACAGCACTTTTGCGTCAACGATATGATGGGTTTCGCTGGAATAGGGCGCAATGACAATGAGGAAATCAGCCTCCCGGGCCGCGTCTTCGATCTCGGAGCGTTTGTAAATCCTGTCGAACCCATCCAGTTCCGTGCGCCCGTTGGACACGCCGGTGAGCCGCATATCCATTGCCAGACAGCGCTTGGCCAGCGTTTCAGCAATGGCACCCAGCCCCACCAGACAGGCGGTTTTTCCGGCCAGAAGTGGTTGTGGCCACCTTTGCCAGGATGCTGATTGCTGATTTTGCAGCATGGTAGGAAAGTCGCGCGACAATGACAGCATCAGCAGCAATGTCAGCTCCGACATCTGCGGGCCGTGGAAGCCACTGCAATTTGTCACCACAACATCCTTGGACAGAACGTCCATTGCCAGCAGATTATCGACACCTGTCGTCAGTGCCTGAACCCATTGCAATTTTGGCATCGCAGCAATCAGATCTGGTTTTATGAAGGGCGCAAGTGCAATCAATATGTCCGCATCGGCGCCAAGCGACACGGCCTCTTCGTGGCTGGTGGCAGCAACAAACTGATAGCCCTCACACAGATTGCCAAGTTCGCGGGCATACCACTCCGCCTGTCGATCAAAAATCAGAGCTTTTCTTGAGGCCATGACGGGTCCCTCTCAATAGAGAATGGATGGCAACCACAGCGTCAACTGTGGAAGCATGAATAACAGCATGATGAGAATCAGCGGCGCAATCAGAAAAGGGATAATTCCCCGATACAGAGTTACAATATTTGTCCCGGGTATCTGGGCCTGGATGATAAATAAATTCATGCCCACAGGCGGTGTGATCAGGCCCAACTCAACCACCACCACAACCAGAACGCCAAACCAGATGGGGTCATAACCATATCCTGTTATGATTGGCAGAAACACCGGGACGGTGATCAGCATCATGCCGATTCCTTCCAGAAAACACCCCATGACAATATAAAGCGCGATGATGATCGTGACGACTGCGAATGGACCGAGCCCAAAATCCTGCGCCGTATTTAACAGCAATTCGGGAAGCCGTGTCTGCACGACAAAATTGGCGAAGATTGTTGCGCCAATGACAATCAGGAACAGGACGCATGACGTGATGACCGATGCTCGCACTGCCTCGGTCAAACGCACAATTGTCAGGTTCCCCGTCGCAAATCCGAGCACAATTGCACCAAAGGCACCGACGGCTGCAGCCTCGTTGGGACTGAAGACCCCCATATAAATTCCGCCGATGGTGGCGGTGAACAGAACAATGAATTGCCATGGCTCACGCAAGGCCTTCAGACGTTCTTTCAGGCTGGCTGGCGCATCCAGAGGTGCTTTTTCCGGCGAACGTGCGGCGATGATCACGGCTATGGCTGAGTAAAGCACAAGCAGGACCAGACCTGGGATCAAAGAAGCTGCGAACAGTTTGGGAACGGAGACTTCTGCTATCGAGCCATAAATAACGAGGATAATGGACGGCGGAATCAGAATACCAAGCGTGCCACCTGTTGCGACAGAGGCGGCTGCGAAGCCTTCCTCATAGTCGGCACGCCGCATTTCCGGCATGGCGATACGGGTCATGGTGGCGGCGGTTGCAATGGACGAGCCGCAAATTGCACCGAACGCGCCGGAGGCCCCGATGGTGGCAACAGACAATCCGCCGCGCATGCCGGACAGGACAATGCGTGCGGCCTTGAACAAATCCGCTGACAATCTGGATTTAGACGAAATTTCGCCCATCAATATGAACAACGGAATAACCGACAGTCCATAGCCTGAGGCGATGTCAAATGTTGTGGTTCCCGTCACCAGTTTCGCAACGGTCACATTGGTCAGTAGCGCATTGCCAACAATACCGCACAGCGCCAATGCCAACCAGACAGGTTGGCGCAGCAGAAGAAACCCGAAGAGCAGTGCTATGGACAAAAGGCCCATAATTGGCGTGCTCATTGATCATTGCCTCGCTCGTTCGGCAGAATATCACTCTGCTGCGGTGTGAACATCGTCAAAAAAGCAGCCAGGATCGCGCCAGACAAACCGACAAGAGATACCACCCAGATGAGCCAGACCGGAAGGTTGAGTTCCAGTGACCTATCCCCGTACCGGTACGCGCTGAGCATTGGACCGACCATTGACCAGAAAACAAACACCAGAATGCCGAACGCGGCGAGGCCAGCGATCAGCTTCAACAGGCGCACAAAAGCCGGAGAGCTCAGATTGTCGATGATATCTATGGTGATTTCGGCACGGTCGGAAATGACCTGAGCCAGACCGAAGAAGACCATGACAGCCAGTGCGATTCCGACAAGATCATATGATCCGGGAATGGGCGCATTGAAAGCATATCTCATGAAAACATCCGCGACGATGATGAGCATCATCGCGACGAGAGCAAACATGGACAGCTTCAACTGCATTTCGAAAATGGCGCACAAAACGCGCTGAATTCGACTGAAGGGTGGCATAGGACATTCCCTGCTTGCTGCCTGGCTTGGGCGCCGTGGGCGGGAGTCGGGGTAAGACCGGGCCTTTCCTCATTACGGCGGCCCGGTCTTTCGTCATCTCTATTTTGTATAAGCAGCCACAAATTCACTTCCGGGTTTTCCAGAATCATTCAGGGCACCAATGAAGCTCTCACTGATGGGCGCGACAGCGCTCTCCAGTTTGGCACGTTCCGTGTCTGACAATTGAACGATTTCCACGCCGCCATCGACCATATATTGACGGCCTTCCGCTTCGCCTTCATCCCACATCTTGCCAAAGGCTTCACCCCGATCCGGACCGGTGGTGTCGTCGATGATCTTCTGCATTTCCGGGCTGAGGTTGTTGTAGGTGTTTTCATTCATCACAACTGCAAAAGTTGCAGAGGCGATACCTGGCTCCAGCGAGTATTTGATGATTGGCGCCATATCAAACGCTTTGGTGGCTTCGAACGGAAACGAAGCCGCATCTGCAACACCTTTTGAAATGGCGTCCGCAGATTGCCCTGGCGGAATCGGGAGTGGAACAGCCTCAAGCTTTTCCACGATCTGCTGCCAGATGGCACCGGCATAGCGGATACGCTGACCCTTGATATTGTCCAAAATGCTCAGGTCAGATTTTGCCGAGTGGATTTTCAAAGGCGGTGTGACCGCCATCCACATGATCTTTGTGCCCGCATGTTCCTCCGCCAGATATTCTGGCGCAAGTTCAGTCAGGCGTCGGGATGTGATGGCACTCAGATCACCGGCAGAGGGATGGCTGAGCGGCAAACCGGCCAGTTCCGTCATCGGAAAACGACCTGGTGTGGCCCCGTGCAGGATGATCGCCAGGTCTGCTGCGCCTGCAACGACCAATTCAAACTGGCGTGGTGGTGGCCCAAGCTGACCGGACGTAAAGACTTCCAATGACAATTCGCCATTGGATTTTTCACTCATCTCATCAGACCAGACCTTGAGCATCTTGTGGAATGTGTGATTTGGCGGCAGGAAACTGGATACTTTCAGTTTCTGAGCCGAAACAGCCGTTATGGATGCAGCACTGATAGCAACAGCCAAGGCAATTTTTACAACGGGATTTTGCAACGTATTTCTCCTCCAACGTTCCGCAGCATCGGTTCATTTCTCATGCTCCCCTGACCATGAGTGACCTGCTTCGCGGTACACTTGTATCGTATCGTGGCTTTTCCTCAAAAGTCAATTGTGCTAGCAACAGCGTTCAACATATCTGGAGGACGCCGTCGTGAAACTGTTCCACAATAATAATAGTGTCTGCTCTCAAAAGGTCCGTGTCACGCTGGCGGAGAAACAAATTCCATGGGACAGCGAGCATCTCGATCTGTCGAAGAATGAGCAATCCGATCCGCAATACATGAAACTGAATCCGGAAGGTGTCGTTCCAACATTGGTCGATGGTGATATGGTTCTGCGTGAATCCAGCGTGATTGCCGAATATCTGGATCAATTGTCCGACCACAATCCCCTGGCGCCTACAGATCCCAGGGACCTGGCTGCAATGCATCTTTGGCTGACCCGTGCGATCGAGATACATGCCGCTATCAATTCGCTGACATTTGCGACGTTGATGCGCCAGAACCAGCTGCGCGACAGCACACCTGAGCAAGTGAAGGCGCGGATAGCGACATTTCCCAACCCACAAATCAGATCAAAGCGGCTTGATCTGTACAGAAATGGGGTAAACTCGCCTTACGTTGCGGGTGCCCTGTTTACGCTGAAGCGCATGTTCGAAGACATGTCAGTTGTACTGGAAAGCGCCGATTGGCTGACCGCAGGTCAATATGGCCTGTCTGATATTGCAGTCATTGCCTATGTTGACCGATTGGATCGACTTGGAATGTCCGGTCTCTGGACCGAAGACTTTCCGAAGATTGATCCGTGGTTGCGCGCCAACCAGGCCCGCCCGAGCTACAAGACCGCCATTGATGATTTGATTCCGCCTGCTGCAGCCGAGGCATCTCGCAAGGTTGGAGCAGAAGCGTGGCCCCAAATCAAAACGATCTGGGCGGATATTTAATCAAGAGACAGAAAAATGAATGGCCTGTGCAGGGGAAATCAGACCGTTTTCGTCATCTGCATAGGCTTCTTGCCGGCTTTACCCATTTTCAATGACATCCTGTTAAACACAGAATTGTCGGATTTTGGACGTTATTTGTCTGAAAGTGCTGAAGGCCGCGCATGCGTGTGACATAAGCTTACTTTTCTGGAATTCGCCAATCGGATCAATGTTTTAACGAGGCCCCTCCTATGCGTAGAAATTTTGGTATCATTGTTGGCGCGATTACATTTGCGCTCGTCTCGGGTTCTGCAATGGCGGCGAAATGCAGCAATAACGGATCCGGGTTTGATGCTTTCAAACGCGATTTTGCCAAGGAAGCAAAGGCTGCCGGCATCGGGCGGCGCGGCCTGTCTGCTTTGGCTGGCACACAATATTCACCGGGTGTCATCAAATATGACAGAAGCGTCAATCGCAGCTTCAAACGTGCGAAGACCAATTTTCCAAGCTTTTATGCCAAAAAGACCAAAGGTCTGCTGGGGCCCACACGCAAACGACTGAAAAGCTATTCCAAGCTGCTGAATCAGGTTGAGAGAAAATATGGTGTGCAGAAAGAAGTGCTTGTCACTATCTGGGGCATGGAAACCGGCTTTGGCGGCTTTACCGGCAAGCACGACATTGTCACATCGCTGGCTTCACTGACCCATGACTGCCGCCGCTCCGGGTTCTTCAAACCCAATCTGATGGCTGCATTGCTGATTATCGACAAAGGCTGGATAGATAGAAAACAGATGCGTGGTGCGCGTCACGGCGAGATCGGCCAGACACAGTTCATGGCCAAAAACTATGTGCAATACGGCGTTGATTATGACCGCGACGGTCGTCGCGACCTTATCCGGTCCGTGCCTGATGTGCTGGCGTCAACCGCAAACTATCTGCGGGCTCATGGCTGGCGCTCCGGACAACCCTATGGCCCGGGAACGCATAATTTCAGAGTGCTGAAAGAATGGAATGCATCGTCTGCATATCAGCAAGCGATTGCCAAATTCGCCGCATCACTCTGATGTCTTGAAGCCAGCAACCGCGATCTCTCCGGGCAGATCCGGAGAGCCTGCACCACCAGCAGAATTCCACGCAAGTGAAACCGGCTCTCGCCCTATAGAGCGTTTCACGGTCAGACGTTCAGGCCTTCAAGAAATGTGCGCTGGATCACCGATACAGCAGTGATTTTCCATCGCTGAAGAGATGCAGCTTTGCAGGATCAGCAGTCATGCGCAGCAATTTGCCGCGCATGTCGCGGTGAATGCCCGGAAGCTTTGCAATAACCGCATCATGCTTGGGATTGTTTTTGGCAAAATAGACCTGCGTGACTTCCCCAAGTGCTTCGCTGATTTCCACCTTGGATTCATACGCATAATTCTCACCATCGGTGAGCGCCATGTCCTCTGGCCGGATGCCGACATTGACTTTCAAGCCCACATCACTGGCCTGGGTTGGAATATCAGCCATGATGACGCCCTTGCCGTCGGTCAATCTGACGCCGGTTTGTGCGCCAGCAGAGACTATTTCACCAGCAAACAGATTCATCGCTGGTGACCCGATGAACTGCGCCACAAATTCGTTTTCAGGCCGTACGTAAAGATCAAGCGGGCTGCCCACCTGGGCGATGCCCTTATTGGCCAGAACAACAATTCGGGTCGCCAGGGTCATGGCTTCCACCTGATCATGGGTCACATAGACCATGGTGGATTCGGGCATGGATTCCTTCAACTGCGCGATCTCAATACGGGTTGCCACCCGCAGCGCGGCATCCAGATTGGAAAGCGGCTCGTCAAAAAGATAAACCTTTGGATCGCGCACGATTGACCGTCCAATGGCGACACGCTGGCGCTGACCGCCGGACAGGGCTTTGGGCAAACGATCCAGATATTCTGTCAGTTGCAATGTCTTGGCAGCCTTGTCGACCGCCGCATGTATTTCCTCGGGAGATTTCTTGGCAAGTTTCAGAGCAAAAGACATGTTGTCGCGCACCGTCATATGCGGATAGAGCGCATAGGACTGGAATACCATGGCGATGCCGCGCTGGGCTGGCGGCACATCATTCATCAACTCACCGTCGATGTAGAATTCACCGTGACTGATTTTTTCCAACCCGGCGATCATCCGCAGCAAGGTGGATTTTCCGCAACCGGATGGGCCGACAAAAACGATCAATTCGCCTGTCTTTATATCAAGATTGATGTTCTTCAGAACCTCGACAGTCCCGCCATATGTCTTTCCGACGTCTACCAATTTCAGGTCAGCCATGAACTCTCTCCCCGTTTATACTTTTGCCTTGAGTGCCAGGCATGGTTGCCATGGACCCAAATGTAATTTTCCGTCTGCCGAAACATTGGCACTGCCAAGCTCGGCACCGGTCTGCAACCAATTGCCGGATGGCATATCCAGTGCTGATGGCGTGTCGCTCAGATTGAAAGCACAGAACATCTTCTCGCGGCCAGAACTGCGGATGAAGTAGACAATGTCGCCTTCAAACCGGACGCCATCATCGGTGCCCTTTGTCAAACACTGATGCGCCTGACGAAAGGCGATGGCCTTGCGGTAATGATGCAGCAAGGATGTCGGATCCTCCTCCTGACGCTCCACACAGAGTGCCAGATGAGCTGATGCGATTGGCAGCCAGGTCTTGCCCTCTGATACACCTGCATTGAGATTGGATTTATCCCAAGTCATCGGCGTTCTGCACCCGTCCCGCCCCTTGTATTCGGGCCAGAACTCAATGCCATAGGGATCCTGCAAATCTTCAAAGGCAACATCAGCCTCAGGAAAACCAAGTTCCTCACCCTGATAAAGACAGACCGACCCGCGCAGACACATCATCATGGTTGCATAGAGACGCAAAGCTGCCGGTGGCAGGTCCCAGCGGGAACTATGACGCTTCACATCATGGTTGGAAAACGCCCAACAGGCCCAGCCGTTTTTGGCAACATCATCCAGCTTGGCAAACACTTCTGCGATGCGTTCTGCCGTCAGTCGTTGCTCCGCCAGAAACTCAAATGCGTAGCACATATGAACATGGTCATCGCCGCTGGTATATTGGCCCAGAATGTTCAGACCAAGTTGTGCATCTCCAACTTCACCGAGTGACGTGGTTGACGGGTATTCATTCAGGATGGCTCGGAATCGTTCCAGAAACGCAAGATTTTCCGGCTGGTTCTTGGAATAGATGTGCTCCTGATGATTATATGGGTTCACCGATGGTGCAATGTTGGAATTTCGCTTTTCCGGCGGCAAGGGCGGATTGGATCGCAATTCCTTGTCAGCGAAATAAAAGTTGATTGTATCGAGACGGAACCCATCAACCTTGCGTTCCAGCCAGAAGCGCGTGACGTCCAGAAGAGCGTCCTGCACCTCCGGATTATGAAAGTTCAAATCCGGTTGGGAAATCAAAAAATTATGCAGATAATATTGCTCCCGGCGTGCATCCCAATGCCAGGCCGAACCGCCGAAGATCGACAGCCAGTTGTTGGGCGGAGTGCCATCCGGTTGCGGATCAGCCCACACAAACCAGTCAGCTTTGGGATTGTCCCTGCTGGCACGGCTTTCCACAAACCAGTGATGCTGGTCTGATGTATGGCTGAGGACCAGATCGATCATCACCCGCACGCCCAGCCTGTGCGCTTCCTCAACCACGGCATCAAAGTCTGCGAGCGATCCAAACAGCGGATCAACATCACAATAGTCACTGACGTCGTAGCCGAAATCCTTCATTGGCGAGGTGAAGAATGGCGATATCCAGATCGCATCAACACCCAGCGATGCGATGTAGGGCAAGCGCTGGAGTATCCCCAGAAGATCGCCGATGCCATCGGCGTTGCTGTCCTGGAAACTGCGGGGATAGATCTGATAGATCACCGCACCGCGCCACCAGTCCTTGTCTACAGCAGAGAGTTTTTTGGGTACCAAATCGACAATCGCATTCATATTTGTGAGCCCTATTTGACCGAGCCGGCCAACAGGCCGCGAACGAGATATTTCTGCATGGCGAAGAACACCAGCAATGGCACTGCAATGGAGACGAAAGCCGAGGTCGCCAGAATCTCCCAGTTGCCACCGCGTGTCCCCAGCAGTTCAACGATCTGCTTCGTCATCACCGTCGTCTCGCCAGTGGAGTCGATCAGGAATACCAGAGCGACCAGCAGATCATTCCAGGTCCACAGAAACTGGAAGATGGCAAAGGAGGCCAGCGCCGGGAAACTGAGCGGCAAAATGATTTTCACAAAAATCTGAAAATCTGTCGCGCCGTCGACCTTGGCATTTTCAATGATGTCCCGAGGCAGACCGACCATGTAGTTTCGCAACAGATAGATCGCCAGCGGCAAGCCGAAGCCGGTATGTGCCAGCCAGGCACCTAGATATCCCTTTCCAATGCCGATTTCATTGTGGAGCTTGAGAAGCGGTATGAGCGCCAGTTGCAAAGGAACAACCAACAGGCCCACCACCACGGCAATCAGCAAAGCGCGTCCCGGAAAATCCATCCAGGCAAGTGCATAGGCTGCGAAGGCTGCCACCAGAATGGGAATGATGGTGGCAGGAATGGTGACCGTCAGCGTGTTGAAAAATGCTTTTGCCATCCCCTCCCTGTTGGACGGATCAAACAGAACATTCTGATAGTTTCGCAGGGTAAATTCCGGCGGTGTTTGCGCCGTCACGAATATGCGGCTGCCGCGGCTTCCGGTGATCTCTTCCGCGCTTTCCAGACGATAATCGCCATTGGCCTGCACCGTGACTTTCGAGCCATTTCTCAATTCTGCCGTATCACCTGCATTATAGGCGTTGATATCTTGGGATGTGACACCAAAGACTGAAATTTCAGCGGCGCCAGGCTCGTCGAAAAGATTGCCTTCGACAACGAACACATTACCGTCCTGCACCTGTGTGTCAGGGTCGCCTGTCCGCAGCGTCAGGTTCTGTTCAGACGGAAAGCCCGCCTTCCACCAGCCGCTGGTGGCAATCTGATCCGAGGTTCGAAATGACGACACCAAGAGCCCAAGCGTTGGAAAGACCCACAGCGCAACCAGCAGTGCGACTGAAATATGCACCGCCCAGGTGAGATTGGATTTTGATCCTGCAATATTATCCATTGTCTTCTCCCTCAGCGCATTTCTTTGCGGGCGTTATAGACATTCCAGACCAGAATCGGCGTCACCAGAAGCATGATCACCATGGCGCTGGCAGACCCGACGCCCCAGTCATTGGCACGGAACAGTTTGTCATACATGTAATTGGCCAGAACCTGCGTTTCCCACTGGCCGTTGGTCATCGCGAACACGATGTCAAAGACCTTCAGGACCACGATGGTGATCGTCGTCCAGACAACGACGATGGTGCCCATGATTTGCGGAACCTTGATCTTGAAGAAGATCTGGAACGGATTTGCCCCGTCCAGAATTGCAGCCTCAACGGTCTCTTCGGGGATACCGCGCAGAGCAGCCGAGAGGATAACCATGGCAAAGCCGGTTTGAATCCAGATCAGAACGGCCATCAAAAAGAACGAGTTCCAGAATGGAATGGTCAGCCATGTATGGGGTTCAGTGCCACCAAACCAGAGATAAAGCGCGTTCAGAACACCAATCTGCTCCTGATCTATTGGACGCGTATCATAGACAAGCTTCCAGATAACCGCTGCGCCTACAAAGGAAATCGCCATCGGCATGAAAATCAGCGACTTTGCAACATTGCCCCAGGAAATCCGATCGGTCAGTTGCGCCGCCAGCAAGCCGAAAGCAGTGGACATGGCAGGCACGACTAGAAGCCAGAAAAAGTTATTCTGCAAGGCTTCCCAGAATTTTGGTTCGCCAAGCATTTGGGTGTAATTGTCAAGCCCGACAAATTGGGATCCACCACCGGGCATACGCTCGGTCAGGGACAGACGCAACGTCTCAAAAACGGGATAGGCCAGATACAGGCCCAATGCCAAAAGAGCCGGAAACAGGAACAACCACGGGCGGATCATGTTGGCGCGGTTTATATTGCGTCCGATGTTCGCGCCTCTGGCCGGGAACAGAACCTTGTCCAGAAACTGATTGGAAAAATAATAATAGCTGACACAACCACCAACGCCGATGATGATCGTCAGCAACCCCTGGAATGCAGGATGCATAGTCCCCTCCCAATTTTATTTTAAAGTACGAGGCGGGAACCCGGCAGCATCGGCCGGGTTCCTCTGTGGCCGAGTTACGGCCTGCTGATTATTTCAGCGCGTCCCAGGAGGCCTGGATTTCTGCTGCAACTTGAGCTGCAGGTTTGCCACCGGCATAGTCAACCATTCCGGTCCAGAAAGAACCGGCTCCAACGCCGCCTGGCATCAGATCTGACCCGTCAAAGCGGAAGGTTGTTGCACCCAGGAGAACGTCTCCCAGTGCACGTTGTGTGTCATCAGCATAGAGCGCTGAATCGACGCCCTTGTGAGGTGTCAGGAAGCCGGACTGGGACATCCACACTTCGTGTGCAATCGGTGATTTGAGGAATTCGATCAGGGCCTGAGCACCCGGACTGTCAGATGTAATCGCCCAAACTGTACCTGCACCCAAAACCGGTTTTCCAAGATCCTTGCCTGCATAGGATGGGAAGTAGAAGAAATCGGCATCCTCACCAACGATTGTTCCTTCCGGGAAAAATGCCGGAATGAAGGAGGCCTGACGGTGCATGTAGCACTGCGGCGGAGATGAGAAGAGGCCCTTCGGGCTGTCGCGGAAATCTGTTGAGGCAACCGCTGCAGCACCACCAGCCACATAGGCATCGTTGCGGGCAAATGCGCCAAACTCATCAATCGCAGCAACAACGCGCTCATCGGTGAACGGAATTTCGTTGCTCACCCACATGTCATAGACCTCAGGTGTCTGCGTGCGCAGCATCATGTCTTCGACCCAGTCGGTGGCAGGCCAACCTGTCGCGCCACCAGATCCGAGGCCGATACACCATGGTGTTCCGCCATCTACCACAATCTGGTCTGACAATGCCTTCAGATCTTCCATGCTGGTTGGCACTTCATATCCGGCATCTTCAAAGTTTTCCGGCGAGTACCAGACCAGTGATTTCACATCGACCTTGTAGAAGAATCCGTAAAGTGTGTCCTCGCCGCTTGCACCAGCGTAAGTGCCAAGATCCACCCAGGACTGACCGGCTGCATAATTTTCGCGAATCCAGTCTCCGGTTCCCTCTGCCAATGGTGTCAGGAATCCACGGCTCGCCATATCGGCGGCAAGACCGGGTTGCGGGAATACCGCAACATTCGGCGCCGAACCGGCTTCGGCATCAATCATGATCTGCTGCTCGAAACTGTCTGAACCGACATATTTAACGTCCGCACCGGTGGCTGCACCGAAATAGGCCAGCACGGCTTCAACTGCTTTCTGATCGGGTCCAAGCCAGGGTCCGAATACAGTCACCTGCTCGCCGTTCAGTTGTGTGGCTTTCAGTGCCTCGTAGCTGTCCCAGTTAAAATCACCGGAGCCGGGCTCAAACATGAGCGCCGTCTGCGCATGTACGGGGCCTGCGACGAGCACCAGAGCCATCGCAGTTGAATAGAGTATTTTCTTCATGAACTTTCCTCCCAGAAAACATATGCATAGCATGAAAATCGTGTCCAAACACTCCTCATTGAAGAAATTCAAAGCGCTTTGGAGACAAATATACCTATCTTTCCGCATTGATTGTCAACCAATTTTTCAAACCCGATCAATCCCCTTCCATGGTTCCAGACATAATGGGAGAACATTCACAGGCAAGTCCGGGTTCCAGATCAAATGCTGCCCGAAGCGAGATATCCAATGCGCTTTGAATTTCTCAATCGAAATTTGAAATTACCTTTCAACACTCAGCAATTCACACTATTCGGGATCTGCGCTGGCAAGAGACATTCTGGAAGCAGGTCTGTCCTGTCCAAATCGGACGATTCAGACCCAACACCTTCACTTTCCAGCAGACCAGAAGTGTTTCTTGAAACACCCCGGCGATACAACCATCGGTCGATTTGGGGTTCGGACAAGGAGCCGTCACAGCAGCAAACACTCAGTATCTACCCTGCGACCGGGTGTGGGGTGCCTCAGCTTATCCGGCGGTTTTTGTGGCAGAGATCAGTGCAGCCGTGCGCGAAGTTGTGGCCAGGCGAGTTGACCGGCAGCCGCGAAATTCTCAATGGCGCTGGGCGGCACGACAGCCGCAATAGCGGTCTGGAAACCCGGCCGCTGCATCATATCCCTGTGCCAGCTTGTCAGGTCGCCCCCTGCCCATAATTGATCGAACCCCAACAGATGCAAGCGGTGGACGAATGGGAACATGGCAAGATCAACCAGAGTGAGATGATCGCCGGTCAGCCATCTGGAGGTCCGGGTAGCTTTCTGGAGCTGCGGCAAAATATCACCAAGCGTTTCAAGCGCTGCGCTGACCGGGGCAGACTCAAATCCATCTTCAACAATCTGACGTAGCTTGACGGACCGGACCGGGTCCGGAATGTTCCGAAACCGTTGCTCAAGCTGTTCCGTTGGCAAGGCCAACAGCTTTTTCCGATTTACACTGACATAGGTAATGGCGTGAATAGCGATATGGAAGCGGGCCGCGCGCTCAAACCAGAGCGGACATGCGCCCGCATGGTCTGCTGTTGCAGAACTGAATGGATGCTGCGGATCGAGGGCACATAAATGCTGCATGATTGTGTTGGACTGCAGAACCACATGGCCATCAACCAACAACGTTGGGACAACAGCATTCGGATTCAGCTTCAGATAATCAGGGGCAAACTGATCGCCCTTTTTCAAATCCAGGACCCGGCTCTCAAAACCCATGCCCAACTCGGCCAAAGTCAGACGCACCTTCTGGGAGCAGACCGATGTCAGCGAATGATAGAGCGTTAATCTGTGATGTGCCATAGGAGACAAGGCGGCCCTGGCGCAGCCGTTAGGCTTGCCAGAGCCGTGCTGAGTTTTCGATCATGCCGCCTTGCGGGAGCGGATGGCTTCGACGATGGCCTTGAACTCGTCATCGCTCAGGATATCGCGCTTCTTGATACCGGCCTGCTTGACGTCATCAAGCATTTCAGCTGTTTCCGCTTCATCGGATTCACCAAGACCCAATTGTTCAAGCTTGTAGGCAATAGAGGCTTTGCCGCTTTTCTTGCCAAGGACGACCTCCCCTGCCCGACCTGTCAGAGCCGGATGGGTGCCAAACATGACCAGAGGATCATGCATCACATAATTGATGCCGATGCCGGATTCGCGGGTGAAGTTCCCAGCGCCCAAAATCGGTTTGTTGCGCGCAATCGGCACATTGGACAAACGTGACAGCAATTCGCCGAGTTCGGGCAGCATATCCAGCCTGTAGCCGGTGTCGTAACCGTAGAGCAGGTCAAGGCCCAGCATCAATTCTTCCAAAGCGGCATTTCCGGTCCGCTCACCCAATCCGTTGCCACAAGAATGCACAACTTCTGCACCAGCGGTGACTGCGGCCAGTTCTGTCGCCACGCCCATGCCGAAATCATTATGGGTGTGGATTTCGATAGGCAGACCCGTCATGCGTTTGACCCAACGCACCATATATTTGATGGCCTCAGGTGTGGCGCAGCCCATAGTATCAACAATACCAATGGAATCGGGTGGCGACTCAGCCATGATGCCTTTGCAGAGGTTCTCAAGATCATCGGCGCGGGCACGGGTCGTGTCATATGGGAAAAAGACTGCATACAGTCCTTGTTCGCGCGCGTAGTTGATCACCGGCGCACTGCGCGCCAACACATCCTGCCAGGTCCAGCCAAACTGGGTTTTCAGCTTTGGATAGCCAATTGGCACTTCGATGATGACGCCTTGCGCGCCACATTCAAGCGCCATGTCGATGTCTTTCTTCATGGCACGGGCAAATGTGAAAATGCGAGAATTCAAACCCAGTTTTGAAATCTGCTTGATGGCCTCTGCATCCTGGGGAGAGACGGCGGGCATGCCAGCCTCAATCCGCTCAACGCCAACCTCCGACAGCTTTTGCGCAATGGCAATCTTGTCATCAACAGAAAACACGACACCGGGCGTCTGCTCTCCATCACGCAATGTCGCATCATGGATTTCCACTTTGGGAGGCAGGTCCAGAGCATTACGCACTTCAGGTATGAAATTGTAGGGACTGACCCACCATTTATCTTCTTCAAAATGGTTTTCGCGCATATCATTCTCCAAATGTATCGTGAACGGGTGTGCAGACTTGCGAGCCTCGACAGGAAACAAACCCAACTTGTCCATATTTTATATTTTTGACACAAAATATCAATATTATTCTTCAACAAAGTGACGCTATTTTTTGATTTCTCAAAAATTTCAAAACTTGACAATAACATTGTATCTAATTGAAAATATTATTTCTTTTTCTGAACTTTGATCGATACATAGCGGTTCACAGTCTCCCATCTATGCAAAATATAAATCTTTCTAATTTGAAAAAATCGATATTATTCCCGTAATCACGATTCTGCTCAGGGCACGGTTAATTCAATTTTGCTAAAGGATGTACAGACAAGTCGCAGAAAAACAGGCTAAACTTAGGATTCTGCATCCAGATCAACAGACTCCAGAATGTATGAATTCCGCTGAAGAATGGACTTTTGATGAAACAGGAAGACACTGAAACCATCGTGCCTGAAATGGACGATGACATCAGCACGCCTGATGCACCTGACAGGGAGACGGTGGGCCGTGCTTCCATGACCAGCCGGGCCTATGCCCGGTTGAGAGCAGACATCATTTCCGGTGTTCTGGTCCCCGGGCAGAAGCTCAAGATTGAAGAATTGCGCCAGATATACGATGCGGGCACCAGCCCAATTCGGGAAGCCTTGAGCCTGTTGACCTCTGACCATTTTGTGGAACGCATCGACCAGCGCGGGTTCCGTGTCGCGCCTGTCAGTTCCAAAGAATTTGACGAGTTGCTGAAAACCCGTTGCTGGCTTGAAGAGCGGGCGCTGCGCGAATCCATTGCCAATGGTGATTCCAGTTGGGAAGAGCAGGTTGTGCTGGCTGCGTATCGGCTCTCGCGTGTTCCTCGCTCGCAGGTCGACGACCATTTTGTCGCCAACGCGGAATGGGAGGTGCGCCACAAGCACTTTCACGTGACGCTCATTTCGGCATGCGATTCATCGATGCTGATGAAATTCTGTGATCAACTCTATGACCAGAATATCCGCTACCGCCAGCTGTCAGGCATTCAGGCCTATCCTTCGCGCGATGTCACGGCTGAACATGGGGCCATCTGTGATGCGGTTCTGGCACGTGATGCAGATCTGGCCGCAAAATTGCTGGTCAGCCACTACAACAGCACCGGAGATTTCCTCAAGGATCAGCTGGAAGATGCCTGAGCCATCCCCTGAATCATCCAGCTGATTGTTGCGCTCTGATCAGGCTTTTTCTTCGGTCAGCACAAAGTCGAAATCGACCGTGAAAAATGGTGCCTGCAGTCGCTCTGCGATTTCCATTCCGTCCGGAATGGCGATCACATCGCTTTGTTCGACATATTCCATCACCAATCGCTCGCGCACACCGAACACCGCATCTTCATCCAGATAGGGATCATCGCTGGGGAAAACCTCGGTGACGAGGCTGCGATAGCCTGGCGCTGTGATGATGAAGTGCAGATGCGACGGACGCCATGGGTGCCGCCCTGTAGCATGCAGCAACTCGCCAACGGGGCCATCATCGGGGACCGTGTAGGGCGCGGGTCGAATGGTCGAAAGCTTGTAGATGCCATCATCGCCCAGAACCAGGTGGCAGCGCAGATTATACTCAGCCTGCGAGTTATCCTGATTGGAATACAAACCATTATCCGCAGTCTGCCAGACCTCGATTTCCGCGCCTTTGATCGGCGCGCCCTCGGGGTCGCAGACCTTGCCGCTTACAATAACGGCAGCACCCTCATTGTCCTGTTTCATGTCGCCGCCAACAGGCAGGTCAGGCGCGCCCAGAATGTGGAAAGGCCCGAGCACACTTGACGGTGTTCCCTCATCGGGTGAATTGACCATATCCACCAGCGACGACAGGCCCAATACATCTGACATCAGAACAAATTCGTTGCGCTCCGGAGTGGTTATGTCGCCGGCCTTTTCGATCAGTTCCAGCCCCTTGCGCCACTCGGCATGGGTCAGGTTTGTCTCACGCACGAAGTCATGCAGGTGGGTCACAAACTTTTCGAGAACGAAGCGCAAGCGTGGATCGGTTTCCGCGCCGCAATAATCAAGAAAAGCCTGGGTAATCGTGTCTTTTGTAACGGTACGCATTTGCTAGCCTTTTTGTCTGTAATTGGGTTCAGCCAAGCAATCCGGTGGATAGAATTGGATAGCGGATGAGAAGTATGAGCACCATCAACATGATGACTGCGAAGGGGAATGCTCCCATGAACACATCCTTCAGACTGATTTTCGGATTGTTCAGTGTGGCTTTGATCACAAAGCAGGATATTCCCAATGGCGGCGTCAGCAGGCCGATTTCTGCACCGATCACTGTGACAATGCCAAACCAGATGAGGCTCAACCCCATGGATTCCATCAAGGTAATGAACAGGGGCACCACGATCAGGATAATGGATGCCGTATCAAGCAATGTTCCCAGAAAGAGCATCAGGGCCACATAGATGACCATGATTTCGACAAAGCCCAGATCATAGGTCTGCAGCAGATTATCGAGTTCATTTGGCAGACCGGCATAGCCAAGCATGCGGCTGTAGAGCGACGCCATTGTAATCAGAAACAGAATGGACGCTGTGATATGGCCGGTTTCAAGCGCTGTTTTCCATAAAGTCTTCCATGTCAGACGGCGGCGGATGACAGCAATCAACAAGGCGACCAATGCACCAGCGGCACCGGCCTCAACAGGGGTGAGCCAGCCAGTATAGATACCGCCTAGAACAATGACGATCAGGCTGACAATCGGAACTGTCTTTTCCAGCAATTCATAGGTGCTCAGCGGTATCTCGTCGGTTGCGCCTGCGCCCTCACCCAGAAAGGACGGCCAGAAACGACCAGCGGCCAGAATACCGACAATATAGGCCACCGTCAGAATCAGCCCTGGAACAATGCCCGCGATGAACATTTCGCCAACCGATTGTTCGGCAACGAAGGAATAGATGATCAGCATCGCACTTGGCGGAATGATCATACCCAGAACGGACGACCCGGCGACAACGCCAACGGCAAAACGCGGATTGTAGTTCAGCCTCAGCATTTCCGGAACGGAGATCTTTGTGAACACGGACGCGGATGCAATCGATGATCCGGTCACAGCGGCGAAAACAGCATTGGCTCCGACCGTCGCCATGCCGACACCGCCAGTGATGCGCCGGAACCCACGGCTCATCACCGTGTAGATATCAGTCCCCAATCCGGCTCGTGAGACCAGAAGGCCCATGACTGTGAACAAAGGAATGGTCGCAAATTCATACTCGGTGACGCCGTCTGCAACCGCGATCTTGAGGAAATTGAACGCCAGAATGGACTTACCACTGATCAGCCAGATAGAGGCAAATGACACCAGGCCCAACGCCACAGGTATGTACATGCCCATATAGACAAGCGCGACAATTGCCAGAACTGACAAGGAGCCGATTTCAACAGAAGACATGATGATCCGCCCGTCGGGTTGTCTTCGTCATGCCGGATGATCTCCAGTTTGAAACAGATTGGCGCCCCAACTGCCAATCAGCGCCTTCAAAAAAAAGATGATTGTGCACAGTGATACGCTGAAACAGATCGCCAGTTTGATGGGCCACAAGGGCGCGGTGAAAATGCCTGGCGTTCCCGCATATTCACAACGTTGGAAAGCAGCGGACATGTCGGCCAGAAAAACGCCTGTGGGTTCTGGCCCGAACTCTGGCGGTATGAAGAAATGACAGGATTCGAAAGATTCCACGAATTCCGGCCACATGGTCCAGGCAATCAGTGCCATGAAAATTCCTGCGATCAGGTCAATCAGTCGAGTCAGCATCCGCGCAGCACGAGGCCGAGTCTCAAACAGCAACAGCAGCATGCCATCTGACCGCGTCAGCCGATTGCTGCGCACCACATCCGGCAACTGCATGAAGACAATCAGGGCCAATGAAAAAATCACCATTTCCACGACGCCGCGAATGGGATCATGGAAGGCGCCTCTGGCAACGACATCAGCATTCAGGATGGCGACGAGAACAAAGATAATTCCCGTTCCCACCATATTGGCTGCTGTCGCTACCGAGACGGATAGAGAGTAGAAACGGCGCAACGCGTTACTTGACATAATTTACTGCTCCGCCGTTTCAGTTCGTTCAGTTAGTTCAATTCTGCTGCCCAGTCGCGCAGAGGCACCATGCCGGCAGCTTTCAGCTTTGCCATATAGGCTTTCAGCATTTCGGAACCGGGGGCACCAGCGGTATCCAGCTTCTGAGCCCAGTCTACAGCAATATTCGGCATTGAGTTTGCCCAAGCTGTACGTGCTTCCAGAGACATCTCGACAACGGCACCGCCGCCAGCCTTGTAGGCCTCAATCGAGCTGGCCGCGCGGTCCATGGCAATACCGGCCACATGGTCGCGATATTCGACAGCCACTTTCAACAAAGCGGTCTTCACTTCATCGGGCAGCTTGTTCCAGACATCCTTGTTGACTGTCACTGTCTTGGAGTTCACGGCGCCAAGATCAGCTTTCAGCATGTAAGGCGCGACTTCGGCGATCTTGAATGTTTCAGCAGCTTCCGGCCACAGCATGGCTGCATCGACAACACCTGTCTGAACCATATTGTAGAAGTTCGGCAGACCACCGCGCACTCCGGCAGCACCTTCAATGCCCTCCAGATACCGCAGATTATAACCGGCACCAGCGACCTTCATGCCCTGCATATCGGCCAGAGAATTGATCGGCGTCTTGGAAAAGATCTGATAGGTATCTAGTACCACGCCGGTTGCGAGATAGACCTGATTTTCCGCGTCCAGCTCTGCTGCCATCTGCGGAAATTCTTTTGCAATTTCATCGACCGCTTTTGCGACCACACGGGCATCAGCAGAAACAAATGGCGTTACCGCCGAAATGCCCTGGCTGGGCAGCGCTGAATTGTGGAAAATGGTGGTCACGATACCGATGTCGCCAAGTCCAAGCTTGATGCCTTCCAGCACGCCGCGTGGCTTTACGATTGTGCCGCCATAGGCTTCCTGCCATTCAATCTTGTAGTTGCCCGTTGCAGCCAGTTCTTCATTGACCCGCGGGATAAAGAATGCAGAGAATTCCTTGACCCACATGGATCGATCCGGGTAGCCATCAATTGCAATCATGTTGATGGTTTCTGTTGCGCTTACCGGCTGGGCGTGCAGTCCGGCAAAAAGGCCTGCAGACACAACTGCCGATAGCATTGCGCGGCGTAAAGTCATTGTACTCATTATGCTTCCTCCATAGTGATGTGCTGCTCCCTTATGTCGGGATCAGCTTTGTTTTGGCTTCCAGTCTTCCTCAATCACTGTTCCGGCCTGGCGGAACAGTTTGGCCAAAGGGCAGTATTTTCCAACCTCTGCTGATACGAGGTCCAATTCAGCTTGTGTGGCGGGTCCATCAGCCTCAACGGTCATCGAAATCCTGACAAATGGCACAGCAACCTCCTGCTGCAACGTGACACCCAGGCGATCAAAATCACAGACGGCTGAAATGTTGAGGTGACCTATATCGATTCCCAGCGCATCGGCGCATTTGTGACCGATGACATTGGTGCAGCCGACCAGCGCACTTAACGCCGTATCGGTGGGCGTAGGGCCAAGATTTGTGCCACCACGCGCCACGGGTTCATCAATCGCGAACGTTAAATCCCGCACGGAGATATGCGACAACGAATGTGAAGGACTGACCGCCGAAGCGCGCAATTTCACAGTTTTGTTGGTTTGCATTTTCAGATTACCTCATAGCCAACGCAGTCACTTGCTTCAGGCAAATGAACAGACATCTTCAAATTCGAAACGCGGCAAGCGTTGAAACAGTGCCGATTCGTCTGCGTAGCCCACATTGCACAGGAAATTCGACGCGAGTGTTGTACCGGCGAAAAACTCTTCATCCACAATCTCATTGGAGAATCCGGAGAGTGGCCCCGTATCCAGACCAATGGCACGTGCAGCCATCATGAAATAGCCACCCTGAAGGGTGGAGTTGCGGAAGGCCGTGACATAGGAATGTTTTTCCTTATCACGAAAATGGCCCCGACGATCTTCATGCGGGAAGAGCCGTGGCAATTCTTTCCAGAATTCCTTGTCAAAAGCGATGATTGCGGTGACTGGTGCCTTCATGACCTTCTGCACGTTGGTCGGCTTCAAGGCCTTGACCAGACGTTCCTTGCCTTCAGCCGACTTTACGAACACGAAGCGAGCCGGGCAGCAATTCATGCTGGTCGATCCCATTTTGGTAATGTCGTAAATCTGCTTCAACTGCGCATCAGTTACAGGTTTGTCCTGCCAGGCATAGTGAGAACGCGCACGTGTGAGCATCATCCCTATTTCGTCTTCGCCCAGATGGCTGATTTTGGATCTCAATTCGCGGACATCGTCCTGCGCGCGGGACCGCGCAAGGTCTAAATCCTGAGTTTGAGGTGCACTAGCGTTCATGCATGATCGTCCTTGTTGTAGAAGGCATTTGTACAACCGTTGAAGCGCCACCCTGCCTGTCTTATGCAAAGTCGGCTGCTTGTTCAGCATCAATTTGACCAAAAATACCCACATTTAAATCCAATCGTCAATTAATATCGATATTTTGTTTTTCGGAAATATCTGTATGGTGACCTGATGTCCCGGCTGGGAAAACAGGTTTTGAGGAGTGCTGAAAATGCCATCATGGTCCGAATACAAAGAAACTGCGCGGCTGCGAGGCTCACTTGCGTTTGAGCTTTTCATGGTCGAATCAACGCCAGCCATGGCACCACCACAAATGCTTGAAATCCTGCCTGAGCACCTTGCCTATCAGAAACAGATGGAATCAGAGGGCAAACTGTTTCTGGCAGGTCCATTATCGGATGCCAGTGGTGCGGAAATGAGCGGCGGTGGATTGATCATTTATCGTGCAGCATCTCTGGAAGAAGCGCGATCTCTGACCGAGAATGACCCGATGCACAAAAAGGGCGGTCGCACATTCACCTTGCGCAAATGGCTAGTTAATGAGGGATCTTTGTCGCTCTCAGTCGGCTTTTCCAATCAAACGGCTTCGCTTGGCTGAGATGCTTGGGCTAGTTTCAGCCGAGCTCGAAAGTCGTCAATCCGAAGGTGCGATGGATCTGCGGATCCGGCTTGTCGCCCTTCCACATGCGAGCGGTCTGAAAGACGGGTTGCAGCGAAGCGCGCTCTGCCATGGTCATGGCGGACGCATTGTCCTCAGGCACATCGAGCGATATCTCGGCATTTTGCGATGTCAGTTGGCATAAGGACTGGAACAGTGCGGTTGCTGTCGGCTCGTCATCGGCAAAAAGCGGGCCGATCTTATAGCCAGAACAACATTCGCGAATTGTACCAAAACCGGTCAGTCGGTCACCGTCAAAGGCAACCAGGCTCTGGCGTGAGCTGGTGTTGGTTCCAGCCTCTGGCGGGAGCACCCAGTGTTTGATGAAAGCATCACGATCAGCGGGGAAAAATGGTTTTTGGTAGGCCAGAACATCAAGCTTGTCGGCATCCACGACAGGACGGATATCTGAAAGGCTGGTGGCTGGAACTGCGTGTTGTGGCACGCCGGTGAAGCGAATATTGGTTCCGGCAAACTGAAAGCCGCTCTTTGCATAGTTTTGCTGTTGCTCAACCACACCGTCCAGCCCGACGATACGATTTTTCAGATGGGCCATGCCTGCGTTCCAGGTCGCGATCCCAACGCCGGTTCCGCGCCAATCAGTATGGACAATGTAGAAGCCGAGAAACCCGTGGGTCTGGCCATAACGCACCACCGATATGCAGGACACTGGCTCGCCGTTTTTCCAGCCCATCAAAAATCCTTCTGGATCAGTGTGATAGAAAGCCTGCAGATCATCCAATCCGGGATTCCAGCCTTCATCAGCAGCCCAGTCGATCGCCGTTGCAAATTCGCTTGTGCGCGCTTGTCTGATGTCTAGACTTGTCATGGCTTGCCAACTCCGCAGTAAAATTGATTGTCCCTATTATCGATGAAAAAACAAGCAGTCCTCGCGGTTACTTGGCATTGGTTAGACTTGTTTCCAATAAGTCAGACTGACAATGGCATCTCTCACACTGGCCTGCGGTCCAGAGTTGATGTCGCGTCTGCTAACCACTTCCGGGCCGCAAAGCACGTCCCAAATGCTTGGCCGCGTCAATGGCGGCGTCGCCGTGCAGCGGCCATGCTTGCGTCAGCCCCTCGATGATCACAAGAAGCTCGGTTTCTGCCCCCTCGAGCGCGACTGCATTCGCTACCCGGTTTGCAACCTCTGCCTTGTGGCGCTCAAGAAGAGTGCGAAGTGGCTGGCTGCCCGGGTTGGCCGCTACAGCTGCATGAAAGAGACAGCCATGGGAAGTCTCGGTTGCCATCCAGTCGCCGACTCGGGACAGGATGGTGTCGAGTGCCTTTTCAGGCTCCTTCGGAAAGTCGCCGAAGACGTGATGAAGATAGCGCTGGTGCCGGTTTTCCAGCGCTGCCAGCACCATGTCTGCGCGAGAGGGGGTGTATTTGTAGAGCGTGCGCAGGCTGACGCCAGCAGCGTCGCGCAAATCCTCAACGCTCGGCTCAGCGAAGCCGCGGCTGGCGAAAGCGCGTTCAAGTCCGTTGGATATCTTGCTCATCATGTCTGCCATGCTTGACGATGTAGAATGAAGCCTCTACCTACGCAAGTAGAGCAACCATTCTACATACGGAGTATTCCACCATGACACTTCCCGATACGATGAAAGCCGTCATTCTGACTGGCCATGGTGGACTGGACAAACTCAAATGGCGTGAGGATATGCCGGTTCCGCAACCGGGCGCGGGTGAGGTGCTGATCTGCGTTGGCGCCTCCGCGGTGAACAACACTGACGTCAATACGCGCACGGGTTGGTATTCCAAAGCTGTGCGTGGCGACACGGGTTCGGCCGCAGCGGAAGGCTATGGCGGCGCATCGGATGCAGATGGCGCCTGGTCAGGCGCGCTGAGTTTCCCGCGCATCCAGGGCGCAGATTGCTGCGGTGAAATCGTTGCGGTCGGCGAAGGCGTGGATTCCGCCCGGGTGGGTGAACGAGTGCTGGTGCGGCCGATGCATCGGCCCGAGGGTGCAGACCCTAATGCGCTCGTCACCTTCGGCTCGGAGCGCGATGGCGCATTTGCTGAATTCACGACAGTCAACGCCGGACACGCCTTGCGGATCGACAGCGCGCTTTCTGACATTGAACTTGCGTCTTTTCCTTGCGCTTTTTCGACCGCTGAAGGGATGATCCAGCGTGCTGCCGTAGGTGCGGAGAGAGTGCTGATTACCGGGGCTTCCGGCGGTGTTGGCTCGGCAGCCGTGCAACTTGCCAAGCGGCGCGGCGCGCATGTGACCGCAGTGACCACCCCGTCCAAGATGGATGCGGTGATGGCACTTGGCGCCGATGCGACTCTGGACCGCAACGATGCCCTGCCCAGTGATGCCTTCGACGTGGTGCTCGATCTGGTGGGCGGGCCTCGGTGGCCTGAATTGCCTGATGCCCTGGCACCGCGCGGGCGCTACGTTACGTCGGGAGCCATCGCCGGACCGATCGTTGAGCTCGATCTGAGAACTCTCTACCTGAAAGATTTGACGTTGATCGGCAGTACCCGGCAGGCACCGCGCGTCTTCACTGATCTGGTGAGCTATATCGAGGCGGGCGAAATCCAGCCTGTGGTCGCCGAGACCTACTCGCTGCGCGAGGTCGGTGCTGCGCAGGAGGCATTTCTCAAGAAGTCGCATATGGGCAAGATCGGTATCATGATCTTCGACGGACAATGATCCCAGGATGGGGCAGCATCAGCCACGCGGCAAGATGAGCCCGGCATCTGCTGCATGAAAGCAACAATGTTGACCGTACACGCTCACCCCGATTTGTCGCATCAACATTAGAAATTATTTTTGCACCTGCGGTGCAGATTTCCTTAGATTTAACAAATTACCCGACAGGATCAGGGCGGCACCGAGAGCCGTGTAGACATCAATTGCCTCGCTATAGATCAGCCATCCGAGCAATGCAGTCAGTGGCACGCGCAGAAAATCCATGGGAACGACGATTGTGGCATCGGCAAATGTCATCGCCCGGGTCATGCAATAATGTGAGAAGGTTCCGCAGATCGATACCAGAAGTATCCAGCCCCACAAATGATTGGGTATGGGCTGCCAGACCAGAATTGCAGGTATCAGTCCGATGATCCCCTGAATCAGCAGCATCCAGAAAAGAATACGGACAACACTCTCAGTCCGTGTCAGGGCTTTTACAAAAATTACGGAGATGCTGAAGCCAACAGCCGCCATAAGCGAAATGATTTGTCCCGGTTCAATACCATCCGTGCGCGGCCTGACGATGATCCACACTCCGATCAGCCCGAGCAAAACGGCGATGACCTTCCATCGGTTCATTTTCTCTCCGAGAAAGAAAACAGCCAGAAGAGCGGTCCAGATCGGCATGGTGAATTCAATCGACACCACCTGCGCCAGCGGGATCATGGTGATCGCTACCAACCAGCCGAACTGCGCACCATAGTGAACCGTGTTGCGCCACACATGTCGCCAGGGATACGCCGTTTTCATCGCGGCATACCCACCATTCATGCGGATCAGAGGGTAAAGCAGGATCATGCCGATGATGGCACGCAGTTCCATGACCTGAAAGGCACCGATCTCGCTGACAGCTTCACGGCCGGCAACGGCCATGGTCAGCATGGCAGTCAACCAGCCAGCCATCCAGAATGCAGCTTTCGTATTTGAAGGTTCTATGGAGGTCATTGAGGTGCACTTTTCAGACAGGCATCGCCATCGGCGATTCAAAACGCCCGATTATAGGCCCGGCACTCCAGTGATGATAGCCCACCCGATTTCTGCGACATGGCAATGGCCTTTCTCAGTGGATCGCCGGAAACACGCTTCCATCGCGCCGGCTTGTTGAACTCATCAAATTTATTTGCTTTCTCCCCTGCACCAAAACCTCTAACCCCACCTTATGGACATGGAATTTTGCCACTATATCGACGGTTGCTGGATCACCCCAAAAGCTGCAAGCACACTGGAACTCCTGGATCCGGAGACGGAACATGTGCGTTGTCACGTACCGCTTGCTGGGGCTGAAGATGTTGCGCAGGCGGTTGCCTCCGCACAAAAAGCGCTGGAACGTGGCTGGCTTGAGACAAACGTATCCGAGCGGCTGGTTTATCTTCACCGCCTGATTGCCGAAATCGACAACAGGCACGACCAGTTCGCCAAAATCATCTCTGATGACATGGGCGCACCGATTGATTTCTGCAAAGCCCATCAGGTCGATGCTGCACTGGCGCATCTGCAAGGTTTTGTTGAAGCAATGCAGATGCAAGGTGAAACGGATGTGCCCTTGTCCGCGGGCCCAATGCACCGCGTGCGCTATGAAGCCATCGGCGTTGCAGCGCTCATTACACCGTGGAACTGGCCGCTCAATCAGATTGCGCTGAAAGTTGGCGCTGCACTTATGGCTGGCTGCACCATGGTTTTGAAGCCCTCAGAACTGACGCCGCAAACCGGTGTGTTGTTTGCGCAGTGCATGGCGGCCACCGGCCTGCCCGCAGGTGTGTTCAATTTTCTGATTGGCGGTGCGGAAACCGGTCAACTGCTGACGACCAATGCGCAGGTGTCCGCCATCTCATTCACCGGATCAACCCGGGCTGGGCAATCAATTGCCGCGGCAGCAGCGGTCGGTTTCCGACGGGTTACGCTGGAGCTCGGCGGAAAATCTCCGAATCTGCTGTTTGCAGATTGCGATATTGAAACGGCTGTTCGCCAGGGTGTTGCACATTGCTTCCGCAATGCAGGCCAATCCTGCAATGCAGCCTCTCTGATGCTGGTGGAAGACAGCATCCTGGACAATGTTGTGAACCAGGTTGCCAAAGTCGCAGACAGCTACCGCGTTGGCAGTCCCAGAAAACCCGGTTCGCATATGGGACCGCTGATCAATCAGACGCAGTTTGAACGGGTCCAGACATTGATAAAGGATGCCATTCAACAAGGTGCCAGATGCGTTTCAGGCGGACCTGGCAGACCTGACGGTTTCAACAGCGGGTATTTTGTCCGGCCCACAGTACTTGTTGATGTCACACCGGATATGGCTGTTGCGCGCGAAGAAGTCTTTGGTCCGGTGCTCACCATCCTATCGTTCCGCAATCTGGATGATGCTGTTTTGAAAGCCAATCAGTCCGCCTATGGACTTGCCGCCTATATCCAGACCAGCAACGCGTCTGTGGCCAATGAAGCCGCCCGGCGCATCAATGCCGGCATGATCCAGGTCAACGGCACCAGCCGGGCGCAGGGCGCGCCTTTTGGCGGGACCAAATCATCCGGCATTGGGCGCGAAGCCGGTATCTGGGGCGTTCGGGCTTTTCAGGAAGTGAAATCCATAAGCGGGCTATCGGCGACAGAAGTCTGATCAAGACTATCCCGAAGCGGGCAATAGCACTGGTCTGGTGTTTCCAAATGAATCCGCACTGTCGGGGCTGAGAGCCGTGATGGCTTTCATCTGATCCCAAAGCCTGTTCAGGGTTGGGTTCGCGTTCTCTTTGGCACGATATAATCGCACCTCCAATTGGCTGATATAGGTCTCATCCCCAACAATCTGAAGCTGTCCGTTTGACAGTTCTTCCTTGCACAATTCGCGTGGCAGCCAGCCCAGCCCGAAGCCTTCCATGATCATTGCCTTCACAGAATTTGCCAGCGCGTTCTGATTGACAACCAGAATATTGGGACCGTCAATATCCTGCCGAAGCATGAAATCCTGAACCGAGCGGAGTGCGGACGCGGTGCCGTAGGATAACAGGGAGACCGGCTTCTTGTCGTTTCGTTTCAAGACATGCATCGGCCCCGTTGCACCCATCTTGGACACAGGCAGAAAATCTTCTTTGGACAAGGTCAGATAATCGCATTTTCCGATCTCAAGTGGTGCGAGAAAATCCATGGCAGGATGCCAGAAGATCAGGATCACATCGCAGTAGCGCTGCTGGAGTGCCGACACGAATTGACCGGCTGCCCAACTCGTCGAGTTGAGATCGATATCAAGCCCACCCTGTTCAACCAAAGGTGCGATGTGGGTTTTAAAATGCGTCAGATAGAGCGACTGAGAGGTGGCGAACCGCACCGTGTTTTCAGTGGCGGCTTCAATGCTCTGGCAGCGTTCAAGGGTCTCATGATAGGTGCGCAGCATCAGCCGCGCCTGAGGCAGAAAGACTTCCCCTGCAGGCGTCAGAGACAAAGGGAGTGTCTGGCGATTGATCAATTTGACGCCAACATCCTCTTCCAGAGCGCGGATGCGTCGGGAAAAGGCAGGCTGGCTAACATTGCGGTCTTCAGCCGCGCGCGAAAAATTTCTTTGCTCGACCAAAGCTTCAAAATCTTTAAGCCAATCGATGTCCAAATTGGTCGTCCATTCAACGCGTTTCGGAAGTCAGCTTTCCAAACGATCTTCTTCAACAGCGTGGCAGGCCACGATTGAACCATCAGTTTGCAGCAACGGTTTTGGTTGCTCAACCTTACAACGATCATTGGCAAACGCACAACGGCTTTCAAATGGGCACCCCTGCGGCAGATTGATCGGGGTCGGAATTTCCCCTTTGAGCCGGATATGGTTGGGATGATCATCCTTCAACTGCGGGACAGCAGACAACAGAGCACGGGTATAGGGATGTTTGGGGTTTTCAAACAGAGTTGCGGTTTCGGCCAGTTCACAGACAGACCCCAGATAGAGCACGGCCACACGGGTGCCGAAATGCTGCACAACGCTCAGATCATGGGTGATGAACAGATAGGTCAGTCCGCGCTGGTTCTTGGCTTCAAGCATCAGATTGAGGACTTGCGCCTGAATGGACACATCCAGCGCCGAAATCGGCTCATCTGCGATGATGAATTCAGGATCGACAGTCAATGCCCGGGCGATTGCGATACGCTGGCGCTGGCCGCCGGAAAACTCGTGCGGATAGCGTTTGGCCCAACTTGGATCAACACCAACCGAGCGCATCACATCTGCCACCTTGTCCTGCACCTCACCTTTTGAAAAGCTCTTATTGTGATAGCGCACCGGCTCTTCCAGAGCTTGCTGAATTGTCATTCTGGGATTCAGCGACGCATAGGGGTTTTGAAAAATCATCTGCATCTTTTTGCGCAATGACATTATATCGCTGCGTGAGCCATTGTCGATGCGAACCCCATCATAGTGGATTTCCCCGCTGCTGGGGGTCAGCAGGCCGGCAATCAGGCGGGCAACCGTGGATTTGCCACAGCCACTTTCTCCGACCACACACAGCGCCTCGCCACGATCCACATTGAGCGTAATGTCATTGACTGCATGAACCTGACGACTTTCGCGCACGATCTTGCCACCGCGAAACTTGATGGTTTCCAGAAAGCCCCGATCCAGATCGAAATGCTTTTCAAGACTTCTGAGTTCCAGAAGCGGTTGTGTGTTCTTCAACTCGGTCATGCGCCCTGCTCCTCCGACCTTTCGGCATTGAGACGGCTGACCTCGTGACAGGCGACCTCGACATTCCCGTAGCGCACGATTTCAGGGGGCGTTGTCCGGCAATGGTCCAGCGCGTATTCGCATCGGGGGTTGAAAGGGCATCCGGTCGGAATCGCTGACAGCGATGGCATGTTGCCGGGTATCTGTTTCAACGGTCGGCCGGGTTCTGTCTGCTGTGGCAAGGCGTTGATCAAACCCTGCGTGTAGGGGTGCTGCGGATCATTTATGATCTCACGCGTGCGACCGGCTTCAATGATCTTGCCAGCATACATGACCAACAGACGTTCCGTCATCTGGCTGACAACGCCCAGATCATGGGTGATCAGGATAAGTCCAACCTTGTTCGACTGACACAGTTCCAGCAGCAAATCCATGATGTCAGCCTGGATCGTCACATCCAGCGCCGTTGTCGGCTCGTCTGCGATGATCAATTGCGGATCGAGCAGAAGCGCAATCGCGATGACGATGCGTTGCCGCATACCACCCGACAATTCGTGCGGATACTGATCGAGGCGCTCTTCAGGTGAAGGAATATAGACTTCACGCAGTTTGACAATTGAGATCTGTTTCGCATCACTCTCGCTGAGCTTGCGATGGGCTCTGAGGGTTTCGACCATTTGTTGCCCGATGGTCAGAACCGGGTTCAATGTGACCATCGGATCCTGAAAAATCATGGCCATGCGATTGCCACGAATGGCCCGCATCCGCGCATCGGACAGTTCAATAAGGTCTTCGCCTTCGAGGAGAATTTGTCCTGAATCGATGAAACCTGGATGGCTCAGCAGCTTCATCAGGGAAAACCCTGTGATGGATTTACCTGCGCCGGATTCTCCAACAATGCCAAGGCGCTCACCCTTGGCAAGATCAAAACTGATCTTGTTGAGCGCAGTGAGATTTTGGTCGCGCATGGCAAACTTCACGGTCAGATCGCGCACGGAAAGCAATGTCATTGCGCCTATCCTTTATGAAGTCTTGGGTTCAGAACATCACGCATCCAGTCCCCCAACAAATTGATGACGAGAACAAGGATTACGAGCACCACCCCGGGGATGGCCGTAATCCACCAGCTGCCGGAGAAAATATAATCGAAGCCTGAGGAAATCAGCGATCCCAGAGATGGCTGGCTTGGCGGCATCCCGAGACCAAGAAAGGACAAGGAGGCTTCCGAAATAATTGCATTCGCTACCTGCACAGTGGAAATGACGAAAATCGGCGACAATGAATTCGGCAGTATGTGGCGCACCATGATGCGCATTGGGCCAAACCCCAGAACGCGCGCGCCATCGACATATTCCTTTTTCTTTTCCGCAAGCACGGTCGCGCGCACTGTTCGGGCATATTGCGGCCACTCAGCAACGCCAATCACGACAATCAAAAAGTAGATGGCATATTGGTTGAAGGTCTCGGAGCCGAACATGGCCTGTGTGACAGCCAGAAAGATGATCGCAACCATCAAGGTTGAGAAGGACAACTGGATATCGGCCAACCGCATCAGCAAACTGTCCAATCGTCCGCCAATATAGCCCGCCAGCAGGCCAATGGTGATGCCCAGAAAAGCCTGCAAGGCAACGGCGCATAGGCCAATCAACAAAGACAGACGCGTGCCATACAGAATTGTCGACCACAAATCCCGACCCTGATCGTCAGTCCCAAAAAGGAATTTCGGGTCAGACCCATCTATCCAGACCGGCGGATATTCGCTGTTCATGATATCGATCTGCGCTGGATCATAAGGATCAAACGGCGCAATTAGCGGCGCGAATACCGCCATCAGAACGATCACGATAAAGATCATGAGGGACGCTACGGCAACCGGATTACTACGGAAACTGTAGCCAATATTTGATTCCCAGATGCGGGTCCAAAATGACGGCGGATGGGACTCGCTCAAATTGCTCATGCGCCCATCCTGGCAAGATTAACCGTCGGGTTAACCAGGCCGTAAATCAGATCAACAATGGTGTTCGTGACGACAAAAATGAACCCGACGACAATCAAATAGGCCACGATCAATGGGGTATCGACCCTGTTGACGGCTTCCAGGAACATGAAGCCCATGCCGGGCCACTGAAATACGGTTTCCGTGAGGATTGTGTAGGCCACCATCGTACCAATCTGCACGCCTCCCACTGTGATCACAGGCAAGAGCGTGTTCTTGAGTGCGTGTACAAAATAGATGCGCCAGGGCCAAAGCCCTTTTGCTCTGGCATATTTTACATATTCACTTTGCAGAACTTCCATCATCTCGGCGCGGATCAGGCGGATGAACAGAGGCAGCATGATGGATGCCAGGGCTAAAGATGGCAGGAGAATGTGTGCCCAGCCGTCAAGCGACGCGAAATTGGTTTCCCAATTTCCAAATACATGCACGACATCTCCCCTTCCATAGGAAGGCAACCAGCGTAATTCGACGGAAAAGAGAAAGATCATCAGGATCGCGGTCAGGAAAACCGGAATCGAAATGCCGACAATCGAGATCCCCATGACAATACGGCTGAGGATCGTGTTGGGTCTGATTGCCGTATAGACACCCAACGGCACTGACAGGCCGACAATGATCAGCGTCGCGCCCAGAACGAGTTCCAATGTGGCTGGCAGTTTCTTCAGGATCACATCAAGCGCCGGTTCCTTGAAGAAATAGCTGGTGCCAAGGTCGCCCTGCAGCGCCTTGCCGAGAAAGCGCGCATATTGGGTAACAAAGCTGTCATTCAGTCCCAGTTCCTCGCGCAGTTCCTGCCGCACTTCTTCCGAGACCGATTGTCCCAGTAATTCACGTAGGGGATCGCCGAGATTGTCCTGAATCGCAAAGCCGATCAGCGAAATGACGAACATCACCGCGGCGGCCTGGAATACGCGTTTTACGAGGTAGGCGAACATACTCTCTTAGCCCGTCATGTCACTTGTTGTGGACGTTTCCCGAGTCGGAAGAATGCTCTTGAAAACATGGTGGCAATTATTGCTTTCCAGGGCGAGCTATCGCAGCCCGTCCTGGAAAATCATTCATGATCTGCGACTTATTTGTCGACAACCAGATCGCCGAAGTAAGGGAAGTTGAGTGCATTCACGATTTTTTCTGCATGCACGCCATCGCGGGCGCCCCAAGCGAGATTCTGCCAATGCAGCGGAATGAACGCAGCTTCATCATAAAGAATACCTTCCAGCTTCTGCAGCATTTCGGCACGCTTTGCCGCGTCCGTTTCACTGTTGGCAGCATTCATCAATGCGTCAGCTTCCGGATTGCAATACCGACCCGAATTGTACTGACCGTTGCCCGTTGCTTCGTCGAAGCAAGCAGTGAGGAACTGGTGAAAATTCGCACTGTCTTCCGTATCCGAATGCCAACCAATCATCATCATGTCTGCTGCGCGTTCGTCAAATTTTGGCCAGTACTGAGCCTTTGGCACCGTTTGCAGATCGACCTTGATGTTGATTTGTGACAGCATTGACGCAACGGCCTGGGCAATCTTGTCATCGTTCACATAACGATTGTTTGGCGCCATCATGGTGATGGAGAACCCATCAGCATAACCGGCTTCACTCATCAGCGCTTTCGCCTGTTCCACATCAAAGCGTGGCTTCAGGTCCGGGTTGTGACCCAGATATCCGGCAGGGCTTGCCTGTGCGCCAACGGTGCCAAATCCACGCATGATGCGCTCAACGATTCCGGCATTGTTGACTGCAAAGTCGATTGCCTTGCGAACACGAGCATCCTTGAAGGCTTCAACACGATCCTGATTCATCTGGAATGTGATGATCCGGGTACCGGGCATGGTGATGAGGTTTGTGCCAGCATTGTCTTCAACACGTTTGAGATCGGTTGGCGGTACTGGTGCGATGAAGTCTACATCGCCAGCCAGAAGCGCCGCAACACGTGTCGGGTCTTCCTTAATCGGAGTGAGAACAATCTTGTCGACGTTGCCTTCCGATGCTGTATCCCAGTAACCGGTAAAACGATCAAAAACGAGCTTCACGCCCTGTTCACGTTCGGAAACAATGAATGGACCCGTACCGGAGACATTTCGCGATGCAAAGCTGTCGCCATGTTTGACCAGTTCAGCCTTGTCTTTGCCGTCTGCTGTCATGCCCGTATAGAATTTACTGTCCATCGGGAAGATGTAGGTCGCAGTGTGCAACACAAGCGGATAAGGCTCCGAGGTGACCAGATCAATCGTCAGATCATCAACAATCTTCACATCCGTGAACAGGCTGAAAATACCTTTGAAATCAGGGCTTTCTTTCAGACGATCAAAAGTCCATTTGACATCGGCAGCGGTCATGTCATTGCCGGAATGGAACTTGACACCGCTGCGCAGTTTGAAGCGGGTGGTGGTTGCATCGATCTGCTCCCAGCTTTCAGCCAGACGCGGCTCAAACTGCAAATCCTGAGTCCAGCGAACCAGTGGATCAAACACCATGTGAGACAGTTGCAGCGTGCCACCGGACAATTGCTCATGTGGATCCAATGATACAGGGTCGGCGTCATAGGCCACATTGACTGTGGTCTGAGCCTGAACAGCAGGAGCGAATGCGAGCGACATCACGCAAATCGCAACTGTGCGAATAAATTTATTCATTTCTACCTCCTTGTTGGAGGTCAAGTTTTGACCCCCAGATTTAGTCAGCGTCAATTAACGCATCGATTGATGATACGAGCCAATGCTAAATTCAAATCGCCCATGCAAAACATGAATAGCGCACCTTGAGCCATGCGGGAATGGCTGAACCGAAGGGTTTGCGCACCCTCGAATGGTGCCCATCCGGCGCGCCAAACCCACCTGAGAACGCATAAAGGCCCGAACCTGTCCGGCCCGGGCCTTCGTGTTGTAGTGCGTATGTTTTCTATACGGTACCGCCGAGAGAACCTTCCAAAGTGGCCAGTTCCTGTCCGCCTGCCATCAGGTCCTGAAGCTCTTCAGGCGTGATTTCACCTTTCAGGGCCGTTCCCAATGTCTTGCCACGGTTCAGCACGGTGAACCGGTCACCCACAGCCATGGCATGGCGCACATTATGGGTGATGAAGACGACCGCAATGCCGCTCTTGCGCACCTTGTCGATGGTCGCCAGCACGTTGGAAGTCTGGCGCACGCCAAGAGCTGAGGTCGGCTCATCGAGAATCAGAACCTTGGCCCCGAAATGCACGGCTCTGGCAATCGCCACTGTCTGGCGTTCCCCGCCGGACAATGTGCCCACGGCCTGGTCAGGACCACGCAGACTGATGCCCATCTTCTTCATTTCAGCCATGGTGACTTCATTGGCATAGTCATGATCGAAGACAGACACGCCAAACTTTTTCTTCGTCGGTTCATTGCCCATGAAGAAGTTGCGACTGACCGACATCAGGGGGATCATGGCCAGATCTTGATAGACGGTTGCAATGCCTGCGGAGATCGCATCCCGAGGGTCTTCGAAGGACAAGGGTTTGCCTTCAAAATAGATCTCGCCACTGGTAGGCTTGTGAACACCGGACATGGTTTTGATGAAGGTAGATTTGCCGGCACCATTATCACCCAGAAGGCAATGGCACTCGCCAGGGTTTACTTCAACTGTCACACCAGCCAACGCGATAACGCTGCCAAAATGCTTTTCAATGTTGCTCATTCGAATGATTGGATCAGCCATCTCAACGCTCTCCTGTAATCATGCGACGGATGTAGGTGTTGAGGATCACAGCCATCAAAAGAATGACACCGAGGAAAACCCGGAAGAGTGAACTTTCAACGCCTGCGAAAAACAGCCCCTGCTGCACCACGCCAAATATCAGTGCACCAAGGGCTGCGCCGATGACCGAGCCATAACCTCCAGTGAGCAGCGCGCCGCCAATGACCACCGCAATAATGGCTTCGAACTCTTTCAGCAAACCACGATCGGCACCGGCTGAGCCGAACTCCATGACCTGACAGGTTGCAAATACGGTGGCGCAGAAGGCTGTGAACATGAACATCAGGATTTTCACCCGGTTGACAGGCACACCGACATAGCGAGCTGCCTGAGCATCGCCGCCAGCGGCAAAAATCCAGTTACCGAAGCGCGTGCGTGTCAGGAGAAAATGTCCGAAGGCGACCAGAGCCAGAGCCCAGATGATGAGCATCGGAATGCCGTCAACAACGGGTTCTCCGGCACGATTGCCACGCTCAAAGACCGCGATCAGACCGGCTTCGCCCATCCACTGGAATATGGGTCCGCCGATTTTGCCGCCAAAGATTGGTGCAAGCCAATCCCCCTCGGCCACATCGCGAATGCCACCAATGATGGTTTTGCGTTCAACAGTCTGAGGCAGAAAGATAGTGAAGCCGCGCAGGATGAACAGAAAGGCCAGCGTGACAATAAAGCTGGGCAAGCCGGTCCGCACCACGATGTAGCCGTTCAGCGCTCCGATGGCGACGCAAAGCACAAAGGTCACCAGAATGGCCATCCAGACCGGCCACCCCAGAGTGACACTGAATATTGCGATCATCATGCCGGCAAAGCCAATCATGGAGCCAACGCTGAGATCGAATTCCCCGGCGATCATCAGCAAACAGGCACCAACAGCGATGATCATGAATTGTGCGGATACGATTGACCAGTTCAACACACCCTGGCTGTTGAACATTCCACTATCGTGAGCGAATAGGATAAAGAACGTGAAAACGGCAATTGCACCAACAATGCCGCCCAGTTCGGGCCGGATAAGCGATTTTCGGAAACCTGAGATTTCCTTGATACGCTCGTCGCCTTGCGCAGCGTCTGACATTTTTATGCCCCTAAAATGGATGCAGGGCCAAAGCCTTCAAGCCCGACCCGCATTGCAATCATCTGATCGGATAAAGTTGCGGCGCTCCAAAATCCGGGAGCGCCGCAGAGAGAAGGATTTCTAGCGGTATTCGCCAGCGAATTCTTCAACTTTTGACAAAGCGTCTTTGGTGACGAAGCCAGGACCGGAGTTGATGTTGTTGCCCGGCAACACACCATAGCGGTCATAATTGGCAAGGATCACAACCGGCAAATAGGCCTGCAGGAATGGCTGCTGGTCAATGCCCCACTGGATGATGCCCTCTTTGATGCCTTTTACGATCTCGGTTCCCAGATCAAATGTCCCGAAATAGATATCACCGGCCAGACCCATTTCCTGCAGGGCAAGAATGGTTGGATCAGCAGATGTCGGTCCAAGTGTCAGAACAGCATCTGTATCGGGGTTGGCTGTCAGATAGGCCATCACACGATTCTTGATTTCTGACGGATCCTGACCGCTGTCGATCATCTGGCTGCCCAGATCAACGCCCAGACCATCGGCAAAGCCGCGGCAACGCTCTGCCACAACAGTGTTGGAAATCACGTGGTTGACGCAAACGAATGAGCTGATGCCATCGCCCTTGGCGCGGATACCGGCAGCCAGACCAGCATCATATTCAGGCTGGCCGACAAACATCAAAGCACCAACTTCGCGTGCCTGCTCGGGTGTGCCGGAGTTCATGATGATGACATTGATGCCCTGATCAACAGCATTTCTGATTGGACCACTCAGCACGTCAAAATCAGCCAGTGTTGTGATGATGCCATTGGGGCCAGAGGCGGCAGCCTGCTCGATGATGCGGGCCATATCGGCCAAATCGCCAGTTGGTGGATTGCGGTATTCAACGTCCACATCCATCTGCTCACCGGCCAATGCAATGCCGTTTTTGATGGTGTTCCACCAGCTGTCAGAATCAGGTGCATGGCTGACAAGAATGTATTTTTCGCCTTCGGCCTGCACGCTGGTCGCAAATCCTGTCACTGCAACAGCAGCACCAAGAACAGCACCCATAAGGTGTTTCGTAAATAATTTCATTTTGGTTCCTCCCAAAAAATCAAACATGTCTAACCGGGTTAGATAAGCATCTCCCGCCGCCAAATAATCACGGAACCCCGATCTTTGCAACCGGTTGCAAAAAGATTTGTTTGGACTTTCCTGCTAAGCACTGAAAACATTGACTCTATGAGAGTGCAACCGCAACCGACACAATGAAAGATTCAGCGCGACATGGTGGTAACCCTGAAAGATGTGGCAGAGCGTGCCGGAGTTTCCCGCTCTGCCGTCTCGCGGACCTATACCGATGGGGCCAGCGTCTCTGACAAGACGCGCAAGAAGGTGGAAAAGGCGTCACGCGAACTGGGCTACAGTCCAAGCCTGATTGCCCGCAGCCTGGCAACGAACCGCACCAAGTTGATCGGTTTGGTGGCCAACAACTTCCAAAATCCGATCTTTCTGGAAGTGTTCGATCTTTATACACGGGCGTTGCAGGAACGTGGTCTGCGCCCTCTTCTGGTCAATCTCACCAATGAAACCAATCCGGAAAATTCGGTCCAGATGCTGCGGCAATATAATGTGGATGGTGTGATTGTCGCCACATCTACGTTGCAGCCACGCTTTTCCCACGCCTTCAAGAACGCCAACATGCCGGTCGTTCATGCCTTTGGCCGGTTTGAACAGGGGTCACCAGTTCATGTCGTTGGCATCGACAATGTCGGGTGCGGCCGCATGGCAGCAGATACGCTGATACGCCATGGCTACAAGAAGATTGCATTTCTCGGCGGGCCACAAATGGCGACATCCACACAGGACAGAGCAAGTGGTTTCCTCACCCAGTTGAAAGCCTCAGATGTTGATGTTGCCGATGTCGTCTATGCGACGGCCTATAATTATGATGCAGGCAAGGAAGCCATGCTGGAATTGCTCGGCAATCGACAGGTTGATGCCATTTTCTGCGGGGATGATCTGATCTGTATGGGTGCGATGGATGCGGCCCGCAGCAATGGTCTGTCCATCCCTGATGACATTGGCTTTCTGGGTTTCAATGATATGAACATGTCAGCCTGGTCAGCCTATAATCTGTCAACCATTCGACAGCCGACGCCCGATATCATTCTGAGTTCGATCGAGCTGATCGTGTCTCTGGTCAGTGACCCGACACGCGCGATGGAGACACGGATTTTTCCGTGCTCCGTTGTTGAACGCGGAACGTTGAAGCCCCTCAAACCCTAGCGGGTTGCGTCGGCTTATTTGAAGCCGATGGATTCCAGATAGGTGCGGTTGGCGGCAGCATCCTTGACCGGAGACGTGTCGCCTTCCGGATCACAATCCTGCTCGACCGTGCACCAGCCTTCGTAACCACTGTCCAGCAGCAATTGCCGCACGGCTGGAAAGTCAGTTTCTCCATCGCCCAGATTGCAGAATATGCCCTGACCACAGGCGTCATAAAAATTGACCCTGTTTGCGACGACATTGGCCTTCACCTTCGGATCTATATCCTTGAAATGGACATAGGTGATGCGGTCCATATGGCGTTTCATGAAAGCCACGGGGTCAAAACCGGCATAGTGACTGTGGCCGGTGTCGAGGCAGATTTTCAGCAGATCAGACTCGATATCAGTCAGAAGTCGTTCGACCTCCGGCTCGAAATCCATGAACCCACCAGCATGCGGGTGAATGCTGACATCAAGGCCATATTCCTGCGTGCCCATTTTGCAGATGGTCTCGAAACGGGAGACATAATCAGCCCATTCCGCTTGATCCATCTGCTCGGCCTCATCAGGCCGACCGGCAGTTGGTGCCCGGCGCGGCGAAATGGAATCAATCAGAACCAGATGTTTTGCGCCATGAGCGACCAGTGATTTGCAGGTGCGCACTGCGCCATCCATCACATCATCCCATTTGTCCCGGTCATGAAATGCGCGGAACACCACGCCACCGATCAAAGTCAGGTCCCGCTGGGCAAGCGCGTCGGCCAATTGCGACGGATCTTCAGGCAAAAAGCCAACCGGGCCCAGTTCAATTCCCTTGTACCCGGCAGATTTGCAATCATCCAAAACAGATTGCCAGGCCGGATTGCGTGGATCATCTGCGAATTCAACACCCCATGAACATGGTGCATTACCAATTTGAATAGTCACTGCTGTCTCTTTCTCTAAATAGAATTTTTCTGAGGATCAGGGGTGCTCCCCGTCCGGTGTTAAAAATCGCTGATGGAGACCCAGCTGCGATTGTCGGAGGAAGCCCAGGCTGCCTCGATGATCTGATTGACCAGCATTCCATCACGGAAACTCGGCCAGATGCTGGTGCCGCTTTCAATCGCCTTCAGGAAGTCATGCGCCTCGATGATGATTTGGTCCTGATAGCCTGTACCATGTCCCGGCCCCTGACAGAACGGAAGATAATCCGGGTGCTCCGGGCCTGTGAGTATCTTTGTGAAACCAGAGCGGTCTTTCGCTGCATCGCCCTTGTAGAGCCACAATGCGTTCTGATCTTCCTGATCGAAACGGATAGCGCCTTTTGTCCCATATATATCATAGGCATAGCCCATTTTCCGCCCGGTCGCGACGCGGCTGAAATAGAGCATGCCCATTGCGCCATTTTCAAACCGGCACATGAATTGACCATGATCATCATTTGTGACCGTTTCCCGGCCCTTGCCATCAGCGCCGGGGCGGAATTTGTGAACCGTTTGAATATCAGCACACAGACTGGTCATCGGTCCGGCCAGCGCCAGCGCGCCATTGACCATATGCGGCGCCAGATCGCCCATGGTGCCGTTTGAGCGGCCCTGTGTGCGCCAGGTTCCGGGCATGTCTGCATCCCAGAAAAAATCTTCTGTGTGTTCGCCGCGAAAATGGGTGATCTCGCCAATTTCGCCAGCCGTGATGATATCACGCGCCAATTGGGAAGCCGGGGTACGGATATAGTTGAAGCCAACCATGTTTGGCAGTCCGCTCTGCTCTGCGGCCTCGACCATGATGCGGCTGTCAGCCAGACTGGCCCCGAGCGGCTTTTCGCAGAAAACCGGTTTGCCCAGATCAAATGCTGCAAGCGCGATTTCGCGATGGGTTTCCTGTGGCGAGGCTATCACAATGGCCTCGATGGCCGGGTCATTGACCAGCTCGCGCCAATCCGCCGTGGCGCGGTTGAAACCGAACGCCGCTGCTTTTTGCTCGGCGCCCGCCTGCGATGTCGTGCAGATCATTTCACAAACCGGCCTCAACCGTGTTTCAAACACGGAACCCACAGCCTGCATGGCGACAGAATGGGCCTTGCCCATATAGCCACCGCCAACGATACCAATTCCGATGTTTTTCATGACACAGACCATTTTCGTGGATTAATTTTGCAACCGGTTGCAAAAAACCTAAACTCTAATTAGGATCGCCCGTCAAGAACCGAATTGCAGTTTGCGCCCAAATGCGCTTTGCATCAATTTCCAACCATTCGGGTGTGAGCTCGACCGGGAGATTGAATTCAGACGCAAAAGTGCGGCACGAAAAATTTATAGGGGAAAACGGATGTCGGGGTCCATGAAAACTATCAGACTGACGATGGCGCAAGCCATCATTCGATACCTGGCCAATCAATATATTGAGATTGATGGTGAACGGGTCCGCCTGTGCGCTGGTGGCTTCGGTATTTTTGGCCACGGCAACGTCACATGCCTTGGTGAGGCCCTGTATCAGCACCGCGAAGAACTGCCGCTTTATCGCGGTCAGAACGAGCAATCCATGGCGATGGCCGCTGTGGCCTATGCCAAGCAGAAACTGCGCAAGCGTTTCATGTTTGCCACCAGTTCTGCAGGGCCTGGCACCACCAACATTCTGACAGCTGCCGGCATTGCCCATACCAACAGGCTGCCCTTACTGCTGCTGTGTGGCGATACATTTACCACCCGCCTGCCCGACCCGGTTCTGCAGCAGGTGGAGCATTTCAACGATCCCTCGATCTCGGTCAATGATGCGTTCAAATGCGTGTCGCGTTACTGGGACCGGATCACCCATCCGGCGCAGATCATCCAGTCCCTGCCCGCTGCGATCAATACGCTGATTGATCCGGAAGATTGCGGACCGGCCTTTCTCGGCCTGCCACAGGATGTGCAGGGTTGGGCTTATGATTACCCAGAAGCCTTCTTTGCGGAAAAGACCCACCGGATGCGTCGCCTGACGCCGGATGAGCGCGAAATCTCTGATGCCGTCGACATTTTGAAAGCTGCCAAGCGCCCGCTGATCATCGCAGGCGGTGGTGTCCAGTATTCCGGCGCGGAAGCTGAACTGGCCGCCTTTGCAGAAAGCCATGACATTCCGGTGGTCGAGACCATTGCCGGACGCGCCAATCTTCTGTTTGAACACAGGCTCAATTGCGGCCCAATTGGGGTCACAGGGTCCAATTCAGCCAATACTTTGGCGGAACAGGCTGATGTGGTGTTTGCCGTGGGAACGCGATTGCAGGATTTCACCACCGGTTCGTGGACGGTGTTCGCCCATGACGCAAGAATTGTGTCGCTCAATGTGGGCCGACACGATGCCAGCAAGCATCTGTCAACGCCGATTGTGGGAGACGCCCGCAAGGGCCTGACCATACTGTCTGACGTGATGGGTGACTATCGCACCGAAAAGAGCTGGAGTGCCTTGGCCACCAGCGAACGCGCGGCGTGGAATGCCTATGTGGATGACAATATCAATCCGACTGACAAGGCCGGAAACAACCGACCTGCGTCCTACGCCCAGGTCATTGGCAAGGTGAACGAACTTTGCGACACGGATGATCGGGTGGTGGTTGCCGCTGGCGGCCTGCCTGCGGAAGTGACCGCAAATTGGCGGACAAAGAGCATCGGCTCGGTGGATGTAGAGTTCGGGTTTTCCTGCATGGGCTACGAGATTGCCGGTGGCTGGGGCGCGCGCATTGCACAGTCTGAAAAGCAGAAGGATCAGGACACAATCGTGTTTACCGGTGACGGGTCCTATCTGATGCTCAATTCAGACATCTATTCGTCCGTGTTGACTGGTATGAAAATGATTATTCTGGTGTGTGACAATGGCGGCTTTGCCGTCATCAACAAATTGCAGAAAAACACTGGCAATCAATCATTCAACAATCTGATTTCAGACTGTAATCTGGCGGTCGAACCCTTTGCAGTGGATTTTGAGGCGCATGCCAAATCCATGGGTGCGGCTGGCGAAACCGTGCATTCCATTGCCGAACTTGGCGAGGCCTTTGTCCGGGCTAAAGCCTCCAGCAAAACCTATGTCATCTGTATTCAGGTCGATGCCCATGATGGCTGGACGCAGGAAGGTCATGCCTGGTGGGAGGTCGGTACGCCTTCTGTATCGCAAGATCCGTCTGTGACCAAAGCCCATGAAGATTGGGAATCGGATCGTGGTCGGCAAAGAAAAGGCGTGTAATGGGTTTGCTGGATCAAATCAGACAGAACAAATTTGTCATCATCGGCCGGGCTGGCATCGATTTTTATGCTGATCCGCCAGGAACCAGAACGGAAGAAGCCACTCAATTCTTCTCTTGTCTGGGTGGCTCATCAGCCAATATTGGCGTGGCCATTGTCAAGCTTGGTGGACAAGCCGCGCTGGTGACCTGTGTGTCGGATGATGCGCTGGGCCGTCTGGCACTGAACCAACTGGCGCAATATGGCATTGATGCCACCCATGTGCGCTCTGTTGGCGGAGAAGTCCGCACGTCTCTGGCGGTGGTGGAAACCCGGATTGAGGATCATCAATCGGTGATCTACCGCAACAATGCGGCAGATTTTCAGATGAATGATGCTGATATTGACCAGGTTGATATGGGCCAATATGGCGCATTGATCACCACCGGCACCGTTCTGGCAGCCCAGCCGTCACGCAATGCAACGCTGGCAGCTTTCCGCAAGGCGAAGGCTGCAGGCATACCCATCATCTTTGATATCGACTACCGACCCTATTCCTGGAATTCCGGCGCGGAAGCTGCAAGCGTCTACTTCGAGGCCGCGCAATATTGCGATATCATTATCGGCAATGATGATGAGTTTGGCGTCATGGCGGGCAGCAAGGCTGACGGTTTCCCGCTTGCCCAAAAACTGGCCCAGGAGCCAGGCCGGATCATCGTCTATAAAAAGGGCGAGTTTGGATCCACCACATTTTACGATGGACGTTCGTTCGACACCGGCATCTTCCGAGTGGAAGCCTTGAAACCAACCGGCGCCGGGGATTCCTTTCTCGGCGCATTCATTGCTTCATTGGCTGCGGGACAGTCGGTTGAAGACAGCGTGGCACGCGGGTCTGCTGCTGCGGCCATCGTTGTCTCGCGGGTGGGGTGCGCCCCCGCCATGCCGACCCCGGACGAGTTGAACAGCTTCATCGAAACCCATTCCGGGCTCAGCCCGGTTCACGCCTGATCACAAGGACCTCCACGATGCATATTCCACCGTTTGACAATCAGAACAAACCCATCGTGGATATTGACGATCCGCATGTACCGCTCAACTATTTCAACATTGTCAAACTGACCAAGGGTCAGGCTTTCAGCTATACGGTGCCGGGCTATGAAACCTGCATTGTGCCAGCCACCGGCAGCGTGACTGTCGAGATTGAAGGCGAGAGTTACAAGGCCATCGGAAACCGGACGATTGACGTCTGGGATGGAGAGCCGGAAGGTGTGTATGTGCCCACCGGAGCACAAGCCACATTTGAATGCCTGACAGATACGGCGGAAGTCTTCATCGCCGGGGCACGCTATGACAAGGTGCTTGATCCCTTTGCCGTGCGCGCAGACGAGATTGATAAGGTTCAATACGGCTCTGACGAGACCAAGACACACCGCAAGATCAAACACATCCTTGGCACCAAATATCACGACAAGGTTGGTCGTCTTCTGGTGTCGGAACTGTTTACGGTCGGTCAGGGCGGCTGGTCGGGTTTCCCGCCTCACAAGCATGACACCGATCGACTGCCGCTTGAGACCCGCCATGATGAGACTTACAATTTCAGGTTCCGCCCCAATCATGGCTTTGGCATGCAATTGGTGCAGCGTGAAGATGGCAAGGTTGGCGATGCCTATCATCTGGTTGACGGGTCTACGATCACACTGGAAAAAGGCTATCATCCCTGTGTGACCGGACCGGGCTATGAGATGTATTACTTTACAATTCTGGGTGGTCTGTCGCAGCGCTCACTGGTCCAGTATTTCCAGCCAGACCATGCCTATCAGATTGAAACCATCCCAGGCATCAAGGACATGATCGCGAAATTCAAATGACAATCGCGACGCTGACGGATGTGCTGCAACCGGCCATGAAGGACGGCTATGCGGTTGGTGGCCTGGTGGTGTTGGGCTGGGAAGACGCGCGAGCCTATGTGGAAGCTGCGGAGGACACCGGATTGCCGGTGATCCTTCAGGCGGGCCCCGGCTGTCGCGCTCATACACCGCTTCCGATCCTTGGCAAGATGTTCCGCTATCTTGCAGAACAGGCCAGTGTACCGGTGGTCTGTCATCTGGACCATGGCTATCATCCCGATGAATGCTTTGATGCCATCGAGCATGGCTTTACATCGGTGATGTTTGACGGGTCAAAACTGCCCTTGTCAGAGAATATCGACAAGACTGCTGCGATTGCCGAAAAGGCCCATGCTGCAGGCGTTTCCCTTGAGGGAGAGGTTGGCTATGTCGGCTATGCTGACGGGCCAGCATCTGCCGGAACAACACCGGAGGAAGCGGCGCGGTTTGATCGCGAAAGCGGTGCGGATGCCATGGCGATTTCCATCGGCAATATTCATCTTCAAACCGAAAAGACCGACGGAATCGATTTTGCAGCCTTGCGGGCCATTGAAGCGGTTACGCAATTGCCGCTTGTCCTGCATGGCGGCAGTGGCATCCCCACCAGCATGCGGCGGAAACTGGCGTCGGAAAGCCGGGTTTCAAAATTCAATATCGGCACCGAATTACGCATGGCTTTCGGCTCGGCACTGCGCGCCACCCTTGCCGCCAATCCAGATGTTTTTGATCGGGTCGCGCTTCTCAGCTCCACCATTGCGCCAGTCAGAGACGTTGCCAGGCAGGTGCTGAGCGGGATTGGGCCGACAGGCCAGACTGCTCGTAAGTCTTAATCGTTGTGCAGTGAGAGACTGGCCCGAATGACCGGGCCAGTCTTGATTATCAGAATGCAGGTTCTACGGAATTAACGTTTTCCATTGTTACGACGGTCAACGGGATTGGAAGTCGGCTGTCGACTTCTTTGCCATCGAGAATTTCCGCCATTGTGTTGATCGCAAGTTTCCCGTCTTCAACCGGTGACTGAACAATCGTCGCGTACATTTCGCCGCTGCGGATGGATTCGAAGGCATCCTTCTGGCCGTTGATGCCGACGATGGGAGGTGTGGGTTCAGAAGGGTTTGCTTCTTTCCACGCGTCAATGAAACCACGCGCCATGGTGTCATCATTGGCATAGACACCCATGATTTTGTCACCAAACCGAGTAATCAAATCGCGACTGACAACAAGTGCCTTCTGCTGGTCGAAATCAGCATTGACGGTGTCCAGGACTTCGATGTCAGAATTGACTTCCTTGAGCCGGTCCACAAAGCCACCGACACGTCCAATTGTGGTGCCATTGCCGGCCTGTCCAGCGATGATCACGACGGAACCCTTACCGTCCATTGCCGTGCTCAGAGCATCGGCTGCCATTTCACCTTCTTCGTAAACATCGGGGCCGGTGAAGGACTTGATAAACTGGTTGGCCTGCTCAGCCATTGGCGAGTTGATCAGGATCGATGGAATGTTGGATTGTTGCGCGCGCGCCAAGCCCGGGATGTAGGCCTGTGGATCCAGTGGCCATAAGATGATGCCATCGACACCGCGAGCAACACAGGTGTTGAGCTGCTCAGTGCCCTTCTGGACATCAAAATCCTGGCTGAGATTCAGAATCTCGATACCAAGTTCATCTGCACGTTCCTGCAATGCAACATTGGCTGGCGTGGCGTAGGCATGAGAATCTGCCGCCGTCACATAGCAAACGGTTTTGGCCTGAGCTACGCCTGCGGATGCCAGAATCGCAGCTGTTGCCGCGACATAAATCATACTCTTCTTGCCAATCATGGTTTTCCTCCTGTGGTGATTGGATTTTGCGTTACGAGAAGGGGGATTGCACCTGCAGCCCTCCCTCTTGTGTGTACGGTTCGATCAAGAACCACCAGCAGGATCAGGATCAATCCTGAAACGACCTGCTGCAGGTATGCTGGAACCGATTGAAACTCCATAGCCATCGTCAGTGCGGCCATGGTCAGTACCCCGCCCAGCGTGCCGAGCGCGGAGCCGCGCCCACCCTCAAGCCGGGTGCCACCGACAACCACGGCTGCGATGACAGCTACGGTTAACTCAGACCCAAAAACAGGAGACCCTGTATTGGTCACGAGGCTTTGCAGAACACCTGCGACACCTGCCAGCGAACCGGCAAAGATGAAGCCAAAGAATACGACCCGACCAGCGGCCACACCACTTTCTTCTGCAGCTGTCGCGTTCGAGCCGACCGCGAACACGTTTCGGCCCGCAATGGTGCGTGTCAGCCAGAGATGCAGAAGAATGATGCAGACGATGAAAAGTGCGCTGCGTATGGAAAAGATATCAAGGTAGATCTGTGCCATGGTAAGTGAGAACATTATGTCTGTTCCAGTCACCGGCTGACTGTTTGTAATCCAGTGCGCCACAGCACGAAAAATCAACATTGTCGCAAGCGTCAAGACCAGTGAATTGACCTTCAGACCAACCACCAGCCCGCCATTGATCGCTCCGCAAAGCCCGCCAACGAAAACGCCAACCAACGCGGCGGGCAAAATGCCCAGGCTTGGTTGCAAGATCGTTGAAACGATACCGGCGAGCGCGAAAATGGCACCACCCGACAAATCAATCTGACCTGCTATCAACAACACCGTCAATCCGGTCGCAATCAGACCGATCGCAGCGGCCCGATCGAGGCCAAGGCTAAGTGTGGTTTCACTGAGATAACCTGGCACGATCAGCCCGGATACGGTAAGTGTCAGGGCCAGTATGATTGCGACGCGGTACTGCAGTACAATGGCAATGGTCTGGCGCATCAGGCTACTCCCCGCTTGCGCAGAGCTGAATCCATGCCCACCGCGCCTGCAATCAATATACCAAGGACAAAGCCCTGGATTGGCGTTCTCACCCCATCAAGCACCATCACATTAGTGAGCAATTGCACGAAAATCAGCCCGGCGATTGCACGCGGCACTGAGCCAAAACCGCCCATGATGGAGACGCCACCAACGACAACAGCTGTAATTGCGCTGAACTCGTAACCCTGTCCGATCAGTGGCCGGGCACTTTGGAGCGTGAGACCAAGAAGGCCACCACTGATTCCGGCTGCCACGGCAGTGATCACGAATGCGCCGGCCTTGACCGCTTTTACCGGCACTGCGCTGGCTTCTGCAGCGCTGTAATTGCCACCGGTTGCGAGCGTCCATCGGCCCCAGAAAGATCGGGCAAGAATGAAGTGGCCGATGACCGCTACCGCGAGGAAAATCAGAACCACAACAGGAATGCCAAACAAGCGGCCTTTGACAAATTCCGCAGATTCTGGATTTGCGCCATAGACGATTACGCCACCGACCGCCGCCTGAACGATGCCAAGGGCAATCGTGCCGATGCCAAGCGTGGCAATAATGGGATTAACGCCCAGATAGCCTACCAGAACTCCGTTGACAGAGCCGATCAGACCAGAAAGTGCGACCGCAACAACAAAAGCAGGAACAGGCCCGATAACAGGCTGCAGCCCAAGAGACAAAATAGCGCCACACGCAATCGTGGCTGGCACCGAAAGATCCGCCAGCCCACCAACCACAAGAACAAAGGTCATGCCTACGACCACAATGCCGATGATTGACATCGACGTGAGAATGTTGAGGAAATTTCCTGTGGTAAAAAATGCGGGGCTTGAGAACGACCCGTACAAAATCACGGCCAGAATCGCCAGAGACAATCCGGTTTTTGACAGCAGATCAACCAGCCGGCTTCCGCGTGCGAAACGTTCATTCGAGCTTTCGCTGTCGAGTTCTGAAGCAATCTCGCTCATGCTACCTCCTCCCCGGTCGCCAGGGCCATAATTCGTTCTTCGGTCAAATCCTGACGATCAATTGGCGGTGAAGCCTGACCGTCGCGCATCACCACAATCCGGTCGCAGACCCCAAGCACTTCCGGCAATTCTGATGAAATCATCACAACCGCCATTCCGTTGGCCACAAGCTGGCCGATAATGTTATGGATTTCCGCCTTGGCACCCACATCCACGCCGCGCGTCGGCTCGTCCAGAATGAGTACCGACGGCTTGGCAGCAAGCCATTTGGCTATGACGGCCTTTTGCTGGTTTCCACCCGACAGAAGGTTGACACGCCGTTCCGGATCCGGTGGCGAAATTGAAAACTGTTTTACGTATTGATCAGCAAGAGTTCTGTCTGCTTTGCCTCTGATCCAACCGAACGTGGTCAGGCTTCTGAGAACCGGAAGGCTGATATTTTCACGGATCGACATTCCCGGAATTATGCCATCCCCTTTTCGGTCTTCCGGCACATAGGCAATTCCGGCTTTGACAGCCTCGGCCGGCGAATTGATCACGACATCCTTGCCGTTGAGAGTGAGCGTTCCTTCCACAATACCGGACAGGCCGAAAATTGCCCGTGCGACTTCTGTCCGCCCTGCTCCTACCAAGCCAATCAAGCCCAGAATTTCACCTGCCCGAACGTCAAAACTGACATCGCGAAAGTTTGCTCCATCGCTGATTGAGTTGACGCGAAGGACCGGCTCTCCAATCTTGGCAGGGCTTTTTGGAAAAACATTACTGACCTCGCGACCGACCATCAGCTGAATCATTTCACTCGCTGAAATCCCCGCGATCGGTCGTGTCTCGATCATGCTTCCATCACGAAGCACGGTCACTTCATCAGCGATCTCAAGCACTTCCTTCAATCGATGGCTGATATAGACTATGGCGATACCAGCATCGCGCATCTTGCGCAAAATTCTGAAAAGCGCGGCCGTTTCATGTTCGCTCAGGCTTGACGTCGGCTCGTCGAGGACAATGATCCTGGGGTTAGCTGCGTAGGCCTTGGCAATCTCCACCAACTGCTGCTGGCTAATCGAAAGATTTCCGAGAATTTCCTGTGGATCAATGGCCGTCTCCTGTTCCTGAAGAACGGCGGTGGCCTTCTGCAACATTTCATTCTTGTCGAGAAATCCCCACCTGCCCGGCATACGGCCCAGATAGATATTTTCTGCAACTGTCAGGTCCGGTACCAGGTTAAGCTCCTGATGAACCATCCGGATGCCCAAAGCCTGCGCGTCAGCAGGACGCCGCAACCTTGCTTCGGTGCCGCCAACTTCAATCGTGCCGCTGGTCGGTTGATAAGAACCACTGAGCACTTTCATCAAAGTCGATTTGCCCGCGCCATTCTCACCGACTACGGCATGAACGGTGCCAAATTTAACGGCAAAGTTTACATTGGAAAGCGCTTTCACACCCGGGAATGTCTTGGTGATGCCCTTCATACTCAAGGCAAAATCTGTTGAGCCCATTTCAGGCTTTATCTCCTCCCGCACCAGTGTCAGATCCTTTCCCATCAGGCTTTGAAACAGCACGTTATATTAATATAATAATGATTTCAAGTATGATTGGGAACAACAATTCCGGACCATGACGCTTGTCCAAAATTGAATGCGTCGCCTGCAACCCCCCCCGTATTCATCCCCTTGTTCAGGGCAGGAGGAACGGACATCAGCATGCCGAAGTAAGGACCCTTCCGGTCTAAAAATGCGCTCCATACGGAGAACGCCCATTGGTGCCCTGATGGTTGACATGGACCGTCTGCCCGGTTTGATGGCGTGTGCCCATAATCGATGCTTCCCCCGGACTTAGGTGATACCGGTGTGCGACCATCCTCAAGCCAGCTTTCGGTTGCAGCGTTAGATATGAAGTGTATATTAATCCGTGTTACACTAATATAATAATGCTCACAAGACTCTAGCCCAACGCATTGCTAGCCGACGCCAGTGGCTGAAAACCTCAGATAACTGCACCGCGGATTGAGCCGTCTGCGTTTGAGATTCTAATATCGCAATGAGCATTTGGAAGCTGAATAAGAAAAGTGAGTGGCGCGATGGAACTTGATCCCAGTACCTTGAATCGGGCACTGCCGCTTCGTGATCAGATTTACCAGAAAATCCGGACGATGATTGTCAGTGGATCCATGCAGCCTGGAGAGACAATCAATGAGATTGCAATTGCTGCTGCCCTGGGCGTATCCCGCACGCCTGTGCGCGAAGCGGTCAAACGCATCAGCGATGAAGGTCTCGTCAAAGTTTTGGCGCAGACCGGTACTTTTGTTGCACCCATTCGCCGTGACGATCTGGAAGAAGCGTATGTTATACGCCGGGCATTGGAGATGGATAGCGCCCGACGCGCTGCCGGCAAGTTGACGCAAGCTGCAGGCGAGGAGCTTGAAGACAATATCGCGGCCCACCGGCTGGCTATCTCCCGGGGGAAATTTGCGAATGCCATTCACCTCGATGATGTCTTTCACCGCACAATTGCAGAGATCTGTGGTTTTCCGCGAATTTGGCGAGCCGTTGATATTTCAAAAGCGCAAATGGATCGCGGGCGGTATCTCGCCATTCCCAAACCGGGTTACGGCGAGCAGACCATTCAACAACACCAGGCAATCCTCGACGCGCTCCAGCGTCATGATGAGGATGGCGCGGCGGAAGCCATGCGCGACCATCTGGAGACTTCGTTCCACAACACCTTGGAAGTGGCAGCCGATCTCATCGATTGAGATCGGACACAACGAATGACAAGCCATGGTGGAATCTCATCATCATGACTGCCGGGTTCGCTGAAATCTTTTGACAGACACACTCTGTATCCAGAGTGAGCAGCTTGACGACTTTCGCATTATTATATTAGTATAATAAAAGAAATTTCAGTCGACCATCCATTGTATTTTCATAATTTTTCAGGGTCAGGCATTCATGGCGCGCTTCATAAAGCTTTCGGACATTGACAACATTCTCCTTGCTATCGATCCGCTGAATGCTGGCGATCTCGCTGGAGACGTGACTGCAAAAGCCCGCATTCCAAGCGGACATAAAATGGCATTTCGCGACATCGGCGCGGATGAGGCGATCACAAAATACGGTCAGACAATCGGGTTCGCACGTGAGCCAATTGCCGCTGGCGACTGGGTGCATGAACACAATGTATATGTGCGCGAGTTCGAGCGGAATTACGAGTTCGGAACTGACGCCAGAAAGACCTCGTTTGTTCCCGAAACAGAACGCGCGACCTTCATGGGATATCAACGTCCGAACGGCAAGGTTGGCACACGCAACTATATTGCTGTGCTGACATCTGTAAACTGCTCTGCCAGTGCAGCTCGATTTATCGCTTCTGAGGTCACTAATTCAGGTGTGTTACAGGATTACCCCAACATTGATGGCGTCATTTCACTGGTTCACGGGTCCGGTTGCGGGATTGATGTGAAAGGGGCAGCCTACGATGTTCTGAAGCGAACCCAATGGGGGTTTGCCACTAATCCGAATGTCGGTGGTGTGCTGATGGTCGGTCTTGGCTGCGAAGCATTCCAGATACCACGTTGGATGAAAACCTATAGCATAGAAGAGAGCACTCTGTTTCGCACATTGACGATTCAGGAAGTAGGCGGCACGCGGAAAACTGTCGAAGCCGGGGTAAAAGCCATCATAGACATGCTACCAATGGTGAACGCCGCGCATAGAACTCCTCAGCCCGCATCAGAACTGACCCTGGCGCTGCAATGCGGTGGATCGGATGGATATTCAGGGATTACTGCCAATCCGGCACTTGGCTCGGCTGTTGATCTTCTCGTTACCCAAGGTGGCACGGCGGTTCTTTCTGAAACGCCGGAGATTTATGGAGCTGAACATCTACTGACATTGAGAGCCGAGACCCGCAGCGTTGGCGAAAAACTCATTGAGCGTATTCGTTGGTGGGAAGACTACACCGCCAGGCACGATATGGAGATGAACAATAACCCCTCACCTGGAAACAAGCTGGGTGGCCTGACAACGATACTGGAAAAGTCTCTGGGCGCCGCTGCCAAAGGTGGCAGCACGAATTTGCGCGCGGTCTTTGAGTATGCCGAGGCCATTACGGAACGTGGCCTCGTCTTCATGGACACACCGGGCTATGATCCGGTCTCTGCCACCGGACAGGTTGCAGGCGGCGCAAATATACTGTGCTTCACCACAGGACGTGGCTCTGCCTTTGGCTGCAAACCAACACCTTCAATCAAGCTGGCTTCCAATTCCTATATCTTTGAGAAAATGAATGAAGACATGGATATCAACTGCGGGGATGTCCTTGACGGTGTTGAATTGTCGGAAAAAGCCGAGGAGATTTTTTCCGAGATTCTTCGCGTTGCATCTGGCGGTGAAACCAAATCTGAAGCAATTGGCTACGGGGACAACGAATTCGTACCCTGGAGCCTTGGCGCCACGATGTAGTTGATCCATCGCGCTGCCTGATGAGCGTTCGGACCGTTGTCACATGATCCATGTGCCCAAATCACATCCTGTTCAATCGTCAAGAGCCAAACCCACTTTCACTTTCAAATCTCCACTATGGAGACCCCAAATACCGGCATGTTGAAACCTGTTCGGCTCCTGCATCAACGATCGCACAATTTTCAAACGGAGAAGAAATAACAAAAATGAACAAGATCGATCTAAATCAACAGCATGCTGTGGTGACTGGTGGTGCTCAAGGTCTGGGTTTTGCAATGGCGAAGCGTTTCATTGCCTCTGGTGCCACTGTTACCCTGTGGGATCTGGATGAAGAGCGCCTAACAAGCGCAAAAGCGGAACTGGGACAGGCGGCCACCACCATATCTGTCGATGTTTCGGACTGGGACGCTGTCAACGCTGCACGGATTGAAACCGAGGGATTTGGCGATATTTCAATCCTGGTCAATTCCGCTGGAATCGCCGGTGCTGCAGCCCCGCTTGACGTCTACGATATCGAGATGTGGAAAAAGGTCATGGACATTAACGTGAACGGCACCTTTTACGTCAACCGGGCAATCGTACCGGGTATGAAAACGCGCAATTATGGCCGCATCGTCAATATTGCCTCTGTTGCGGGCAAGGAAGGCAATCCAAATGCTGCAGCCTATTCAGCATCAAAAGCCGCTGTGATTGGCATAACCAAATCACTCGGCAAGGAGTTGGCCGAATACGACATAGCGGTAAATTGTATTTCTCCGGCAACCGCGCAAACCCGCATTCTCGAACAACTCACAGCTGAACACATTGAATATATGCGCTCGCGTATTCCGCGGGGCCGCCTGCTCGAAGTTGACGAGGCTGCTGCCATGGTGGCCTGGCTTGTCTCCAAGGAGAACAGCTTCACCACGGCTGCAACATTCGATCTGTCAGGTGGCCGAACAACATATTGATTGCAAAAGCAGGCCGTGTTCAGAATTCAATGTTTAAGGAAGATTGCGCATGACCATTGGATGTTCATTGAGCGCTTCGGCCCGACAATTGTCCCTGTCAGAAACGCTTGGCAACGTTTCTGACAGGCGTTGAACCTGATCTTAATGCGCCCGTGAAATCTTGAAGCCGTCTACGTCCTTGACCAGTGGCAGGTGCTCCCAGCGGTCCTTGTCATGCATGATGACGAGCCTGGACAGATCGCCTTCAATCACATCGTTGATGCGATCAATTGTCTTGAGCTGATCCCAAACGCTGCCAATGGCGTTGTTGAGCGGAACATAAACGCCGTTGTGATTGTGACCGGCGATGTTGGTCGAAGAATACACGCAGTCGCCAGAAATGACGATGTCACCGCGCGCGCTTTGCAAAATGATGAATTGCTGGCCAATCGTGTGCCCTGGTCCGAAACGCGCATGAACACCGGGCAGCACATTGTCCTTGTCGCCATCCAGCAAATGAACGCGGTGCTCAACTGACGCGTCAAAAATATTCCGCAGATCGTCCGGATTGATGATGTCGGTGAGAAACCCGAATTGCGGCGGCAGAGCCATTGCTTCGTGCCAGGAGAGCAGTTCGGATTTTTGAATGACTATCCGGGCATTTGGAAATTTGTGCACCGAGCCGGCATGGTCAAAATGAGCATGGCTGAGGAAGATGTCAGTGATGTCTTCCGGCTTTACATCCAGTTCTGCCAGCAGTGTGAGGGGCGATATCCATTCCGGCACGCCGAAACGTTCACTCATTTCCGCGCCGCTGCCTTCGCGCATGAAACCGGTATCAACCAGAATATTGTGCGTGCCATTGCGGGCGAAGACAAAAGCAAAGGGCGTGTCCATCAGGCCCTCATCATGGGTGCCATTTACCAGCGCCGCAATCGGCTGGTCTTTGGCGCGGGCATATTCAAGGACATAGATTTCCCAGTTGGCTTTGTTTGCAGACATGAAATTACACCCTTTGCTAGCTTTTGGAGATGACTCGGCCAAGGCTGGACAATCCGACCGCCACGATCAGAATTGCGCCCTGGAAAATATACTGTGAAAATGTAGGGGCTCCGAAAATATTCAGGCCATTGAAGCCAAAAGCGATGATCAGTGCACCAACGAAGGTTCCAAAGATATGGAACTCACCATCACGCAAGGTCGCTGAGCCGAGGAAAACCGCTGCAAATGCGGTGAGCAGATAGCTGTCAGCAGCACTTGTTGTGCCACTGCCCAATCTGGAGGCCAGCAAAATGCCGGTCATGGCAGCGCACATGCCCGAAATCACAAAACCCAGCGTTTTGACCTTGGACACATCAATGCCAGCCAGACGGGCGGCGGCCGGATTTCCGCCGACTGCCTGAATTTCCTGACCGATGGATGTACGCTCGACCACAGCCCACAGCGTGCCCAGAACAATGATCATGACGATGATATTATTGGGAATACCAAACAACCAGCGCCCCAGGGAAAGCTGCAGGAAAGCCTCGGGAACGCCGGAGACAATCGGCACGCCGGATGTATAGGCAAATGCCAGACCGGTCAGGATTGTGCCCACGCCAAGTGTGGCAATAACCGAGTTCACCTTCATGCGCGTCACGATGAAGCCGTTTACAAAGCCGATCAGTGCGCCAAGCGCGATGACGATGACAATCGCAACCGGAATGGGCAGCTTGTTTGAAACGATCAACCCTGTGGCCAGCAGGCCATGGAGGCTGGCCGCAAAGCCGATCGACAAATCCAGTTCACCAACAATCACTGCCATGGTCAGGCCACCGGCGATGATCATCGCAAGCGATGCCTGATTGATGACATTGGTGAAGTTGTTCACCGACGGAAACGCCCTGGGAGAGAGGATCGAAAAAGCGATGATCATCACGGCCAGTCCCAAAATGGTGCCATATCGGGCAAAGACGCCAAGTGCCATCCGGGTCGTGGGAGACAAACGTCGTGACGAAGAGGAGTTCTGACTCATTATGCAGTCCTGCTGTGTTCAATTTCTGTGTAGCTTGCAGCCACAATCGCATTGCGCGACAGCGCTTTTCCCGAAAGTTCCTTGACGATGCGCCCATCAGCCATGACCAGGACACGATCCGACAGATCGGGCAATTCCTCAGGCTCAGAAGAAATAACGATGACCGCCATTCCGTCTTTGGCAAGCTCGCGCACAAGCCGGTGGATTTCCGCCCGCGCGCCCACATCGACGCCACGGGTCGGCTCGTCCAGAATCAGGACTTTTGGTTGCCTCAGAAGCCAGCGGCCGATGACAACTTTTTGTTGATTGCCGCCGCTGAGCTGCCCAACGGACATGTCCATGTTTTGGGTTTTGATCGCGAGATCCCGTATGATCCTGTCAACACCCACCTTGCGCTTGCCATAATTGATAAATGGCAGGGCTGGACTGTAGATAATGTTTTCAAGATTGGATAATTGGGCGTTGAAGGCAACGCTTTTGCTGAGAACGAGACCATCTGCACGCCGTTCCTCCGGCACAAGGCCAAAGCCAGCTTTCACCGCTGCGGTAGGAGATTTCGGGGCGTAGGACTCGCCATCGAATGTCATACTTCCGGCATCCGGGCGGTCAGCGCCATAGATCAGATGCGCCAACTCGCTGCGTCCTGCGCCCACCAGACCTGCGATGCCCAGCACCTCACCCTCATGGAGTTCAAAGGATACCCCGTTGACCATCGGTGCGCGGGCCAGGGCATCAACTTTCAAAACCGTTTTTTCGCTGGCAAAAGAAGTTGTCTTGGGACCTGCGCTTTCGACAGCTCCACCAACAATGCCTTCAACCAGACGCGCGCGTGTGAGCTTGTCCTTGCTGATTTCATCAACCGAATGACCATCACGAAACACTGTCACCCTGTCACACAGGAGCTCGATTTCATCCAGGCGATGCGACACATAAAGAACAGCGACACCGGATTTGGAAAGTTCCTGAACAATCTGGAACAGCTTTTCAGCTTCGCTGCCTGACAGCGAAGCTGTCGGCTCATCCATCACAATCAGTCGCGCTTTTTGCACCAGCGCACGGCAAATATTGATCAACCAGTTTTCAGCTGTGGAAAGCCCTTTGACGCTGACGTTCAGCGCAGCAGTGATGCCCACGCGCTCAGCAATCGGGCGGACATTATCTTCGATGGCTGCCCAGTCAATGATGCCAAACCGGCTTTTTTTTGGGATCCCAAGCATGATATTTTCAAGGACTGTCATGCCGGGTATGAAGGCCAGTTCCTGATGAATAAAGTTCATCCCGAATTCGGCAGCTGCGTGTGGACTTGCCAGAAACTGTTCATTTCCATCGATCTCGATGGACCCCGCATCCGGATGCACGAGTCCCGCCAGGATTTTGATGAGAGTGGATTTTCCAGCTCCATTGGCTCCGACCAGACCATGCACTTCGCCGGGGGCAATTTCGATGTCGACGCCCTGAAGCGCTCTGGCACCACCATATGATTTTTCTATACCAACAGCACGCACCAGTGGGGGCGAATTACTCGCCCCCAACTCAGCCGTTACGATTTGATTTGCATCGATGCTTTGCAAGTTACTGACCAAGGGCGTCAGGATGAGCTTCGATGAAGCTTTCAACCGTATCCTGCGTAACCAGAATAGCCGCAACTTCCTTGGCAGCGGGTTTCCAGTCTGCACCAGCAGCCACAATTTCCGGCAACAAGCTGATCATGTTGAAGCCTTCGGTATAGCTATCCTGCCACGCCGTGCCGTTCATGTGGCCATTGCGAATATTTTCGATTGCCTGTGCATTGCCGTTCACACCATAGACGCCAACATCGGTGCGGCCTTGGGCACGCAAGGAACCGATGGCACCAATAGCGGGATCATCCCAGCAACCCCAAATCGCCAGATTTTCATCACCAGCGGGATGTGACGCAAGCCAAGCATTGGCGTATTGCGCGCCATCTTCGAAGTATCCTGGAATGCGCACTTCATTGCGGGTGATTGTGATGCCGGGCATATCTGCCGTCATTTTATCAAGCAGGATCTCGCGATCGCGGCAAACTTCGCCAGTGCGGTATGTCAGCGCAAGAATGCTGCCCTCGCCTTTCATATCATCCAGCATCAGCTTGATGGCAGGCTCTGCAACAGGTGCGCCAGAACCATTTGTTGCGGCAACAGTAGAGCCGAGGCCACCACCCCATGTCACAACAGGGACACCCGCATCGCCTGCAGCTGCAAGCCCAGCGCCAATAGAGCTGTATGGAAACACCATATCAACAATGGCCGTTGCGCCGCGCTGTACGAAATTCTGAATTCCCGCATTGGCCTGATCGGCGCTTCCGGCCGCATCGATAACGGAAACCTGCCAGCCAATTTCCTTGGCAGCGGCTTCTGCGCCCTTAATATAGCGGGCATTATTTGCTTCATTTGCTGAAATTGAAACGATGCCCACCAGCTTGGCTTCTTGTGCGGTGACAGCGCTCGTTGATAGCGTCAGGCTCAGAGCCAACACGCTTAGCTTCAAGGCATTCATGATCTTCTCCCTATGGACGGCTGATTGAGTGCGATAGTAGCTATCGCGTTAGCTAACCGTTTTGCTAACATCGCTCAAGCAATAGCTATATGCAAGTAAAATAATTGCATCATTCGCCGTTTTCGGCCATAACTATCGGGACTTTCAAAATCTAACCGATTAGCTATAGAGAGCCAAATGGCCAATATCAAAGATGTCGCGAAAGAGGCTGGAGTCTCCACAGCAACTGTTTCTGCAGTCATAAACGACTCAAGTTTTGTCAGCCCTGCGCTCAGAAATCGCGTGCAGTCAGCCATCGACAAATTGGGGTATGTGCCCTCGCAAGTTGCCCGGAATCTGAAGCGCGGCAGTTCTCAATTGATTTCTCTGGTTGTCGCGGATTTGGCAAATCCGTTTTACGCACGGATTGTCTGTGCAGCCGAAGCAGCGGCAGCGGCCTGGGGCTATTGCCTTGTGGTGTTTAACAGCGACGAGAAACCGGAAATTGAAAAACGCAATTTGCAGCGCATACGGGCACTTTCCTGTGATGGCATGATCATGGTGCCGGTTGGTTTGCCGACGCAATATACGCGCGCAGCCATGAAAGGCCTGCCGCCAATCGTGATGTTCGGCCGCACCACCGAGCAGGATGTTTATGATGCGGTGATTCTGGACAATCTGGAGGCGTCACGCCAGGTCACGAGCTATCTGATCGACATGGGACACAAGAGAATTGGCACCATTACCGGGCCGCTGCATCTGAGCACAGCGCAGGATCGCCACGCAGGCATGTTGGAAACCCTGGCAGCGCGCGGCCTGGCCATGGAAGCCAATCATGTACGCAGCGGAGAATTTCGTGAAGACACCGCATATTCGGTGGCACGGGATATGCTGTCTCAGCCCAACCCGCCAACAGCGCTCTATGTCGCGAATGGCGTTATGGCGCTCGGAGTGATGCGCGCAGTTTCGGATCTGGGGCTCAGTTGCCCCAAGGATATCTCCATAGCGTCCACCGACACCATTCCCGGGTTTGGCGGCATTCGTCCAAAGCTCACCCGCGCCGAACACCCGACAACCGATATGACCAATGAAGCGCTGAGGTTGTTGATAGATCGCATCACCCGCGACCCGACAGCGCGCCCACGCGAGGTCGTTTTTCAGGCCGCACTGGTTCTGGGTGAAAGCTGCGCGCCACCCAGCATCTAAAGCAGGATTCGTCCGAGGCTTGCGGGGTTCCCCGTCAAAAGCCAGCTCTGATCATGCCCTCCCCGCCCTCCTTGTTCAATGAATGCAGGTCCGATGGCCGCCCTGTGTTGGTTCATCATGGAGTGCGAACCACACTAGCCGAAAGTCGTGTTGCGCTCCCTTTTGGATTTCTAGAAGCTGTCCCAATCGCGGGAAAAGAATAAAAATTCACAACACGCGAGGGATTTGCGACTGCTCCACGCAGTTGCGGGGAAACGCTAGAGGATATCTATTATGACTGATTTTAAAGTGAACCGCCGTGGCCTTATGAAGGGCGCGGCTGCAGTAGGCGTGGGCCTGTCTGCTCCACAGTTTTTCGTTAGTGGTGCAAACGCTTATACAAATGAACCGACAGGTGGATCCGTAACCCTCGGTTTCAATGTACCACAAACACGGGCCTATGCCGATGAAGGCGCGGATGAGTTGCGCGCATATGAACTGGCGGTCGAGCATCTTAACGGCGGCGGTGATGGCGGAATGCTGAACACATTCTCGTCCAAAGCTTTGACCGGGAATGGTGTTCTTGGAAAAAAAGTCGAATATGTAACAGGTGATACGCAGACATTGTCTGATGCTGCCCGCGCATCTGCCAAGCGCATGATCGAGAAAGACGGCGCTGTCATGATTACCGGCGGTTCATCCTCCGGTGTGGCGATTGCGGTGCAGGGACTTTGTCAGGATGCCGGCGTCATTTTCATGGCTGGCCTGACACACTCCAATGATACAACAGGCAAAGACAAGCGTGCCAATGGGTTCCGCCACTTCTTCAACACAGAGATGACCGGTGCGGCACTGGCACCAGTGCTTAAAAACGCCTTTGGTGAAGATCGTCGCGTCTATCACCTGACCTCGGATTACACTTGGGGCTGGTCACAGGAAGGCTCGATCCAGAAATATACAGAGCCATTCGGCTGGGAGACAGCAGCTGCTGTTCGCACGCCAGTTGGCGCCGGTGACTTCTCGCAATACATCACACCGGTTCTCAATTCCGGTGCTGATGTTCTGGTGTTGAACCACTATGGCAAAGACATGGTGAATTCACTTCCACAGGCCGTTCAATTCGGTCTGCGTGACAAGCAGGTGAATGGCAAGAACTTCGAAATCGTGGTTCCGCTGTTCTCCCGTCTTATGGCGCAAGGCGCAGGCGATGCGATCAAGGGCATCTTCGGCTCAACGAACTGGAACTGGTCGTTGCAGGATGAAGGATCAAAAGCCTTCGTGAAATCCTTCGGCCAGAAATACGGCATCCCGCCAAGTCAGGCAGCGCATACCTGCTACTGTCAGACCATCCTGTATGCGGATGCTGCAGAGCGTGCGGGAACCTTCCGTCCAAGCGAGCTTGGCAAAGCTCTGGAAGACTTCTCCTTTGACGGACTGGGCAATGGACCGACCGATTATCGCGGCAGCGATCACCAGTGCTTCAAGGACGTTCTTGTCGTGAAAGGTAAGGAAGAGCCTGCTTCACAGCACGATCTTCTGGAAGTTGTTGAAGTCACACCACGTGCTCAGGTGGAATATCCAGCTGATCTGCTTGGTGGCGAACTCGGCCCTTACAACGACGGCGCATAAGCGAAAATACGGTCAAATACAATCCGGCCACCCACACTGGGTGGTCGGACAAGATTCTAGGATCCAGAACGATGGACGTATTTCTCCCACAAATTCTGAACGGGCTGGACAAGGGCGCAGCTTACGCACTTATCGCGCTCGGTCTGACATTGATTTTTGGCACGCTGGGCGTGGTCAATTTTGCGCATGGCGCGCTTTTCATGCTTGGCGCTTTCTGCGCTGTGACCATGAAGGCGCTGCTGGGACTTGAAAAAGTTACCCTGGACCCGACGCAAACGACTGCCTGGGGCACCCCGCTTGAAATCAGAGTTCCCTATATTGAAACATGGCTTGGTGATTTTGGACTGTTGCTGCTGGAATATTCTGTTCCGGTCTCGCTGATCCTTGCGATTCCAGTGATGCTGATCATCGGCGTCACCATGGAGCGCGGCCTTATCCGGCATTTTTACCATCGCACCCATGCCGAACAGATTCTGGTCACCTTCGGTCTGGCGATCGTTCTGCAGGAAATTGTGAAGAGTTTTTTCGGTGCAAACCCGATACCGCAGCCGGCTCCTGATATTGTATCCGGTTCCGCCGATATCGGAATGTTGCTGGGTCTTGATCCGGGAACAATCGTGTATCCCATGTGGCGGATGGTCTATCTGACATTCTCCGGCGTCGTCATTGCCTCCGTGTTTGCGTTCCTGCAATTTACAACATTTGGCATGGTTGTGCGTGCCGGTATGGCAGACCGTGAAACGGTCGGCCTGCTCGGCATTGATATTGATAAAAAATTCACAATCGTCTTCGGCCTTGCAGCCGTTGTGGCTGGCATCGCGGGCGTCATGTACACCCCTATTCTCAGCCCCGATTATCATATGGGCATGGACTTTCTGGTGCTCAGCTTTGTTGTTGTCGTTGTCGGTGGCATGGGCAGTCTGGGTGGTGCGGTGGCTGCAGGTTTCCTGCTGGGAATTCTGCAAAGCTTCGCTTCCATGAATGAGGTGAAGACCATTCTGCCAGGCATTGATCAGATCATCATCTATCTCGTGGCAATTATCATCTTGCTTGTTCGGCCGCGCGGGCTGATGGGGCGCAAAGGCGTGATGGAGAGCTAGATCATGATTAGTATTTTAAAAAAACGCAGTGATATCATTCTGCTTCTCGTCTTCGCAGCCGTTGTTGCATCCGGACCTGTCCTGTTCCAACCGATTGGCGCAGGCTATCCCGACCTTCTTCAGAAGTTTGCAATTTTCGGTATCTTTGCCATTGGCTTCAACATTCTGTTCGGACTGACCGGATATCTGTCCTTTGGACATGCGGCCTTTCTGGGTGTCGGCTCCTATACAGCTGTCTGGACCTTCAAACTGCTCAGCATGAACCCAATTCCAGCACTCATTCTGGCCGTTATCGCCGGTGGATTGTTTTCGCTGCTTATTGGCTGGGTATCGATGCGCCGCTCGGGGATTTACTTTTCCATCCTGACGCTGGCGTTTGCCCAGATGAGTTACAATCTGGCCTATTCGGTTCTGACTCCAATCACCAATGGTGAGACGGGGCTGCAACTGGCTCAATCAGATCCACGCGTTCTGGACGTTGCGTTTGGCCGTGACTATGGCGCGGTGCTGCCAACGCCTGATCTGTTTGGTATCAATCTGAGCGGGTATCCGGGGTACTATTTCTGTGGTGCGCTGCTGATCGTCTGCTTCTACATTTCGATCCGCATCTTTCGCTCGCCGTTTGGCATGATGCTGCGCGCAGTCAAATCCAATCAGAACCGGATGAATTATACCGGCCTCAACACCCGCCCCTATGCGCTGGCCGCATTTGTGATTTCCGGCATGTTTGCCGGTTTGGCCGGTGGCCTGTTGGCGGTGACTGATCCGTTGGCCGGTGCAGAACGCATGCAATGGACTGCCTCCGGCGAGATCGTCCTGATGACTATTTTGGGCGGCAGTGGAACATTGCTGGGACCTGTCATTGGCGCTGGCGTCATCAAATATTTCGAGAATATCTTCTCGGCCTTCAATGAGAATATTCTGCTGAATATGTTCAGCTTCTTTCCGGAACCACTGCAACATGCTGCGGCTTGGGTTGCAGGTTTGTTTGTCGGTGAAGGCTGGCATCTGACGCTGGGGGCGCTCTTCATGATCATCGTCATCTTCCTGCCCGGCGGGTTGATGGAAGGGGCGCATAAGATAATCAATTTGTTCAGGCGAAAGACGGACAGCGACGGACCGCAAAAGTCCGCCGATTCCGCGCCCGCTCCAGCAGAATAGGAATGAACAAATGAGTATTCTTTCAGTTCAGAATGTAAATAAACGTTTCGGCGGCCTGAAGGCCCTGGACAACGTCAATCTGGAGGTCGAGGAAGGCACGGTTCACGCGATTATCGGGCCCAATGGTGCCGGAAAATCCACCTTGCTGAATTGTTTCATCGGCAAGTTGGAGCCTGACACCGGATCAGTCACCTTTGCCAACAAGTCCCTGCTGGGCATCAAGCCATACGAGATCAACCAGCTTGGCGTCAGCCGGGTTTTCCAGACACCGGAGATTTTTGCCGATCTCAGCCTGGTGGACAACGTCATGATCCCGGCTTTCGCCAAGCGTGACGGTGCCTTCAAGGTCAATTGGTGGAATACGGTTGGCGATGAAAAGGATATTCGGGCCAAGGCCATGGACATGCTTCAGGATCTGGGTCTGGCAGACAAATCGAGCGAAATCGCCGGCCAATTATCCCGCGGCGATAAACGTCGGCTGGAACTGGCGATGTGTCTGGTACAGGATCCGCAACTCCTGCTGCTGGATGAACCCACTGCCGGCATGGCACGGGCGGATACCAACAACACCATTGATCTCCTCAAGACAATCTCGAAACGCAACATAACAATGGTTGTGATCGAGCACGACATGCATGTGGTTTTCTCGCTGGCGGACAAGATATCCGTGCTGGCGCAAGGCACTGTCATCGCAGAAGACGTGCCGCAGAATATCAAGGGAAATGCAAAAGTTCAGGAAGCTTATCTGGGAGGTGCGCACCTATGAGCGTAACTACTGAAACTGTCGCTGCACCCGGTGTGCCACCCAGCAAGGCGTTAGGTGGTCAACCAGCCTATTTCTCCGCATGGAACCTGCACGCCTATTATGGCGAAAGCTATATTGTTCAAGGCGTCAGTTTTGACGTTCGCGAAGGTGAAATTGTGGCTTTGCTTGGCCGTAACGGCGCTGGCAAGACATCGACCCTGCGTGCCATTGCAAGGGTTGATAATCCCAGCCTTCGTCAAGGTGAAATCTGGCTCGACCATAAGCCGCTGCACGAAATGAAAGCCTATCAGGCAGCGCAAAATGGCATCGGCCTGGTGCCGGAAGACCGGCGCATCATTCAGGGCCTGACGGTTGAAGAAAACCTGAAGCTGGCACAGATCGCACCACCACATGGCTGGTCACTGGACCGTATTTATGAACTCTTTCCCAGACTGGCAGAACGCCGCAGTCAGGAAGGCACGACCATGTCCGGCGGAGAGCAGCAAATGCTGGCGCTTGCCCGAATTCTGGCCCGTGATGTCAAATTGCTGCTGCTGGATGAGCCTTACGAAGGCTTGGCACCGGTCATCGTGCAGGAAATTGAGCGGACGCTTGAAGAGATCAAGTCACACGGCATGACAACCATCATCGTTGAACAGAATGCGATTGCGGCCCTGCATCTTGCGGACCGGGCGATCATTCTGGATATGGGTCAAATCGTGTTTGATGGCACCGCTCAGGAAGTTCTGGATAATGCGGAACTGCGTCAGGAATATCTGGCGATCTGATCGCTGCGGACACAGCAATGTGCCCGGTTTCCACACGTCGGCCAAAAACGAGACCGGATTGCCGAGAAGACTGTTTGTCTTTCCTGCTATTGATGGTCATATTGAACGGGTCTGGCCTGAGGTGCCGGGCAGCCAAGATGAACCATTATGGGGCCTGCCAGATGCTTGATGACCTTCTTGACCATAATCTTCGCTGGGCCACCGCGCGATCGAAAGAAGATCCAGAGTATTTCAGCCGCCTTTCTTCGCTTCAACGCCCCGACTTTCTGTGGATCGGATGTTCAGACAGCCGCGTGCCCGCAAATGTGATTACAGGGCTGGAACCCGGGGAAGTCTTCGTTCACCGTAATGTGGCAAATCTGGTGCATCGCGGTGATATGAACCTTCTCTCTGTTCTGGAATATGCGGTTGAAAGCCTCGATGTGAAACGCATCATCATATGTGGCCATTATGGCTGTGGAGGCGTGCGCGCGGCCATTGACGGGCAAAGGCATGGCTTGATCGATCATTGGCTGCAGCCTGTTCGGGATGTCGCAACCAAGGCGCATGACGAATTGTCTGCCATCACCGATGAAGAAGACCGTTTCAACCGATTGTGCGAATTATCAATCGAGACACAGGTGGAAACCCTGTCGCGCACGCCGACCATGCAATCAGCGTGGCGAGAGGGCAAGGACATTGAAATCCATGGCTGGGTTTACGGTCTGAACAATGGACTGCTGCGCGATCTGGATTGCACCTGCGGATTGCACCCGTAGGGCGCGCACCTTTACACATCCTTTTCAATTGACAGAAAGTGTCAGGACCCCGCTTCTGCAGCGCGGAACCAGTTGATGATGACACGGCGCTCGTCATCTTCCATCCAGCTGACATTGGCCGGCGGCATGGCATGGGTGACCCCAGCTTGCAGAAAAATCGATCTGGCGTGTTGTGCCACCTGTTGTCGTGTTTCAAGGCGCACGCCCTTTGGTGGCCACAGGATACCCTCCCATACCGGTTCATTTGAATGGCACATGGAGCAGCGGGTTGAAACAATATCGCTGACCTCGTCAAAGGAGGCGGCATTGGCGTATTTCTGCTGGGTCGGTGTCATGATTGCCTCAGCAGCATCTTCTACTTGATCCGCCTTGTAGAGCGGTGCCAGAGACAGCAGCATGATCAGTGAAAAAATCACGGCGGTTGCGAGCCATGTCCAGGTCGGATTGCCCGTGCGGGCGTGGCGGCAGTTAAAATAATGACGGATGGTGACGCCCATCAGAAACACCAGACTGGCAATGATCCAGTTATATTCTGTCGCAAAGGCCAGCGGATAATGGTTCGACAGCATGAAGAAGATCACTGGCAGGGTCAGGTAGTTGTTATGGGTTGAGCGCTGCTTGGCGATGATGCCGTATTTCGGGTCCGGGCTGCGTCCGGCCTTCAGATCAGCCACCACGATTTTCTGATTGGGAATGATAATGAAAATCACATTGGCTGACATGATGGTTGCCGTGAACACACCCAGATGGAGCAAGGCTGCCCGACCGGAGAACACTTGCGTGAACCCCCAGGACATGGCCACCAGAACACCGAACAGAAACACCATCAGGAATGTGCTGTTCTGCCCCAACGGGCTTTTGCAGAGCTGATCATAAGCCAGCCAGCCAAACACGATGGAGGCCAGAGAGATGGCAATGGCAGCCAGGATCGAAATATCAGCAACGGCCGGGTCTATCAGATACAGATCCGCGCCCAGATAATAGACCAGACATAACAGGGCAAAACCGGACACCCACGTCATGTAGCTTTCCCATTTGAACCAGGTCAGATGTTCCGGCATCTCGGCAGGCGCAACCAGATATTTGCGCAAATGATAAAAGCCACCACCATGGACCTGCCACTCTTCCCCCTTGACGCCTTCTGGCATGTTGGGCGCTTCGCGCAATCCAAGGTCCAGCGCGATGAAATAGAATGAAGAGCCAATCCAGGCGATGGCCGTGATGACATGCAGCCATCGAACAGCGAATTGCAGCCATTCGGTAAAAATTGCCAGATCGTACATACCATGTCTCCTGTCGGCCGCGCTATGATGACACTATGAGTTGTTCTTATTGTTTTGAATAGCATTCAAATACGCAAAGACTTTCAAATTTTTCCAAAAGATCGTAGTTTCAGCCCATGAGTTATGTTGTCAATGTACGCATGTTTGTGCGGGTTTTTGAACTGAGAAATATGTCTGCGGCGGCGCGGGACCTGCGTGTCTCGGCAGCGGTTGCGTCCAGTCGGATTGCCGAACTGGAAAAACATCTCGGTGTGCGGCTGTTCAATCGGACCACGCGCCGCCTGCAACCCACCGAGCATGGCAAGGTGTTTTACAGTGGCGCAACCAAAATCCTGGAAACCATCGAGGATGCGGAAGCCGCCGTGGTGGAAATCACCCGAAATCCGCGCGGTTCCATTTTTGTTGCAGCCCCATTTGGCGTTGGTCGCCAGTTCATTGCCCCGCATGTGCCCCCCTTCAAGGACCAATACCCCGAAATTGATGTGCGTCTGCGTTTGTCAGACCGGAAGGTCAGCATTGCCGAGGAAGGACTGGATGTGGCCTTTGTTCTGGGCCATCTGAAAGATTCAAACCTCAAGGCGCGGATGATTGCCGAATGCGAGCGGGTGCTGTGTGCTTCACCGGGCTACATCAAGGCGCGCGGACATCCGACCCATGGCAGTGAACTGGCCAACCGGCAACATGATTGCCTGCAATTGCGTTTTCCGGGGGCTCCGGAATTCCGCTGGCTGCTGCAGGGCGAAGATGGCCCCGCGGGCTTTGATGTGTCTGGCCCATTTGAATCTGATGATGGAGATGTGCTGACCCAATGGGCGCTGGAAGGGCGGGGCATTGTCAACAAGCCGGTGTTTGAAGTTGTCGAACATCTGAAATCCGGCGCGCTGGTGGTTGTTGCAGAAGCCACACCACCAGTGCCAGTGCAACTGGCCTGCCTGTATCCACACAGGACTTTTCAGGACCCCAAGATCCGCCTGTTCATTGACTTCATGATTGCGAAATGTCGTATGGAACTGGATCAGCGCAAATTGGTATAAGGTGTTGTGTTGTTGGACTGTGCCTGAATCTGCGGCTGACTTGACCGGTTCATCGCGAAACTCTTGTTTGATTTATTTGAAAATCCACCTCATTGTTTTGCCATAGGGTAAAATATTGAATTGGGGGTTTAATGTGAGTCGCTATCCACGTGATATGCAAGGCTATGGTGCCACGACACCGGACCCGAAATGGCCCGGCGGTGCAAACATTGCTGTGCAATTCGTCATCAATTACGAAGAAGGTGGAGAAAACAATATTCTCCACGGCGACGCGGCATCCGAGGCTTTCCTGTCGGAGATTGTCGGCGCTGCAGCTTGGCCCGGACAGCGCCACTGGAACATGGAAAGCATCTATGAATATGGTGCGCGCGCCGGATTCTGGCGGCTGCACCGGCTGTTTACCGAATTGGATATTCCGGTCACCGTTTATGGTGTGGCAACTGCCCTTGCCCGATCTCCTGCGCAGGTCGCAGCCATGCAGATGGCAGATTGGGAAATTGCCAGTCACGGCTTGAAATGGATTGAATACAAGGATTACAAGCCTGAAGACGAACGTGCAGACCTGATGCAAGCCATCCGTTTGCACAAGGACATCACGGGCGACCGACCGCAAGGTCTGTATGTTGGCCGTTGTTCGATGAATACGATTGATCTGGGGACAGAGGAAGGTGGCTTTGACTACCTCTCTGACAGCTATGCGGATGATCTGCCCTATTGGCATCAGACGGAGAAGCGCGATCAACTGATCATTCCCTATACGCTTGATGCCAACGACATGCGCTTCGCAACGCCTCAGGGTTTCAATTCCGGAGATCAATTCTTTGCCTATCTGAAAGACAGCTTTGATGCGCTCTACGCAGAAGGCGAGGCCGGTCAGGCGAAAATGATGAATATCGGACTGCATTGTCGGCTGATTGGCAGGCCTGGCCGTGTGATGGCACTTCGGCGCTTCATGGAATATGCCAAATCGCACGACAAGGTCTGGTTTGCCCGGCGCATTGATATTGCCCGGCACTGGCAGAAAACCCACCCTGCTCCCAAGAGAACACCCTCCCCTTCCCGGATGGAGAAAAACGTCTTTGTCGAGAGTTTTGGCAGCATTTATGAACATTCGCCGTGGATCGCCGAGCGGACTTTCGAGGATGAACTGGGACCGGCGCATGATACGGCGCTTGGCCTGTCCAATGCATTGGCACGCAAATTCCGCTCCGCCAGTGACGATGAGCGGTTGGCGGTTCTCAAAGCGCATCCGGATCTTGCCGGCAAGCTGGCTTCGGCAAAACGGCTGACAGCTGAATCCACATCCGAGCAGGCCTCTGCCGGACTGGATGCCTTGACCGATGCTGAGCGCGACGCTTTTCAAAAGCTCAATGCCGACTATACGGACAAATTCGGCTTTCCATTCATCATTGCGGTCAAGGGACTGAACAAGGACGCAATCCTTGCCGCCTTCAAAACGCGCATTGATCATGATCGCGCAACAGAATTTTCCCAAGCATGCCGACAGGTTGAGCGCATTGCGCTGTTGCGCCTGACCGATATGCTGCCGTGAAAACAGATTGGATTGACCTTGGCTGACCCCACCTATTACGCCCCGCATGGCGGCCTGCCAGAGCAGACCCAGTTGCTGACGGATCGGGCTGTGTTTACCGATGCCTATGCGGTCATCCCAAAAGGTGTCCAGCAGGATATCGTGACCAGCTTCCTGCCATTTTGGGACAAGACCCGGCTTTGGGTGCTGTCGCGACCTCTGTCTGGATTTGCCGAAACCTTTTCCCAATATATCATGGAAGTCCAACCGGGCGGCGGAAGCCAGAAGCCTGAACTGGACCCGGATGCCGAGGGTGTGGTGTTTGTGGTTGAAGGTACGCTGACACTGACCATCGAGGGAAAAGTCCACGAAATGGCGCCGGGCGGTTATGCTTTTCTGGCTCCTGGTGCAGGCTGGACAGTGCTGAATTCCGGCAATGACGCGGTTCGGTTCCACTGGGTTCGCAAGGCCTATGAGGCCGTTGACGGCATCGATCTGCCTCCGTCATTCGTGACCCGAGAGCAGGATGTTGCACCCAATCCGATGGCCAAAACCGATGGCAAATGGGCGACCACCCGTTTTGTCGAGCCTGATGATATCCGCCATGACATGCATGTGAATATCGTCACCCTTGAGCCGGGCGCTGTTATCCCCTTTGCCGAAACCCATGTCATGGAACACGGGCTTTATGTGCTGCAAGGCAAGGCGGTCTACCGGCTCAATCAGGACTGGGTGGAAGTCGAGGCTGGCGATTACATGTGGCTGCGCGCCTTTTGCCCGCAAGCCTGTTATGCGGGCGGACCTGATCCATTTCGCTATCTGCTTTACAAGGACGTCAACCGGCACATGAAGCTGAGCGTCGGTGGATCTGGAACCGGAAAACATCCGGGATGACCCAAACGCTCCGAACACAGCCACTGAGCCATGATGCCTTTGCTCCGTTTGGCGATGTTCTGGAGATTGGTGACACGCCTGACATGATCATCAATCAGGGGCTTTGCGGCCGCTTTCATGATCTTGCAAAGATCGATCTTATCGGAGATGGCGCGCGAACAGGCATCAGCCTGTTTAATGCTCAAGCACGCAGCCTGCCTTACACGCTTGAGATGATGGAACGTCATCCCCTGGGCAGTCAGGCCTTCATTCCCATGACGGCTCATCCGTTTCTGACCATTGTGGCACCTGATGTAAACGGGAAACCTGGCACGCCACTTGCATTCCAAACCAAGCACGGACAGGGTGTGAACTACCACCGCAATATATGGCACGGCGTGCTGACGCCGTTGGCCGAACCGGGTTTATTTGCCGTGATCGATCGCATCGGCGACGGCAACAATCTGGAAGAGCACTGGTTTGAAACGCCTTATCTGATCATAGGCGCCTGACCAGTAAACCTGGCCCATATGGGTCTCAATGCTTGTCATAGGAGGCAAACATGGCAGCAGATACATCTATCGGGACAGCGGAACAACTCCGCGACCCCAATTATACGCCCCCGCTTCACAAAGCGATTCCACTGGGCATCCAGCATGTTCTGGCGATGTTTGTTTCAAACGTGACACCAGCCATTATCATCGCCGGGGCTGCGGGATTTGGCTTTGGGTCCAACTCTCCGGATTTCCCTGAGTTGATCTATCTGATTCAGATGTCGATGTTCTTTGCAGGCATCGCCACACTATTGCAGACAATCGGTTTGGGGCCGATTGGTGCGAAGCTGCCCATCGTGCAGGGAACCAGTTTTGCCTTTGTGCCGATCATGATTCCGCTGGTGGCCGGCAAGGGCGTTGAAGCCCTTCCCGTCCTGTTTGGCGGTGTGATCGTCGGGGGTGTTTTCCATGCCCTGATCGGTATCTTCATCGGCCGCATCCGCTTTGCATTGCCACCACTTGTGACCGGACTGATTGTCACCATGATCGGTCTGGCACTGGTCAAAGTGGGCATTCAATATGCAGCTGGCGGTGTTCCCGCCATCGGCACGCCGGATTATGGCAGCCTGTTGAACTGGTCGGTTGCTGTGGTGGTCATTCTGGTCACATTGGGGCTTAAGTTCTTTGCCAAAGGCATGCTGTCGGTTTCAGCCGTGCTTCTGGGCCTGCTTGCCGGCTACATTGTTGCCTATGCATTAGGCATGGTGAGCTTTGCAAATGTCGGTCGTGCAGCCGATTTCGCAATTCCTGAGCCGCTTCGCTATGGTGTGGAATTCAGCGTAGCTGCAATCGTCGGCTTTTGTCTGATGGCCTTTGTGTCAGCGGTCGAGACTGTCGGTGATGTTTCCGGAATTACCAAAGGCGGTGCTGGCCGGGAAGCAACTGACAAGGAAATCACCGGTGCCACCTATGCCGATGGTTTGGGATCAGCTGTCGCTGGTGTCTTCGGCGGTCTTCCCAATACTTCGTTCAGCCAGAATGTCGGGTTGATTGCCATGACCGGTGTCATGAGTCGTCATGTGGTAACAATCGGGGCCTTGTTCCTGATCGCAGCCGGTCTGGTGCCAAAAGTAGGTGCGGTTATTTCCACCATCCCGATCGAAGTTCTGGGTGGCGGCGTGATCGTGATGTTCGGAATGGTCGTGGCGGCGGGTGTCTCCATGCTGTCAGATGTGAACTGGAACCGTCGTAACATGGTGATCTTTGCGGTTGCCCTGTCGATTGGTCTTGGGTTGCAACTGGAACCGGGCGCTCTGCAACATTTGCCAGATACACTCAGACTTCTGGCAACAACGGGCCTTTTGCCTGCAGCGCTGATTGCCATCGTTCTGAACCTGGTACTGCCGGAAGAATTGTCCGATGAGCAAACCGACGAGATTTCAGGCGGACATGCCGGTCACGATTAAACGTGCCGAACCCATGTATTGAAATCAAGGAAAGGCCCCGCTTCGGCGGGGCCTTTCCGTTATGTACTGCCGGCAAAAACCGGAATTATCTGTCCTGTTGATGTACTGCCCGGCCCGCGACCCAGGTTGTGGCGATGTTTGCGCGGGTTGCGCCGTTGATGATCTTCTGGAGAACATCATCCTGACTGTCCATTGTCTCATCGATGAAGATCGGGGCAGCCTGTGTATCAGCATCGACCAGAATGGCATCCAGCTTGTAACCTTTGGCAAAGCGGCCAACCGGAATGTCCAGCACATCTGCGCCGCCTGCTGTTGCCAGATGAAACGCCTCGCGGAAGCTGATACGGCTGTCAGTGGTGCCGCGCTCATCGCTGGTCTGGCCGGGGTCTACGCCCTCTTCCAGATAGCGCGATGCAGAAATGGCGTGGCGACAGGAATCCAGCATGGAGGCGCTGGGACCGCCCGAAATATCTGTCCCCAGACCGACGCGCACGGATTTTTCCAAGGCCCGACGCAGGGGAAAGACAGCGTTTGAGAAATAGATATTGGAAAGCGGACAATGGGCCACACCGGAGCCGCGAGCATTGATCAAATCCATATCCGCATCGCCGAGGAAATTACCGTGGGCGAGAACCGTGTGGCGGCCAAGCAGGCCGAAATTATCCAATGCTTCGGTGTCGGTCTTGCCTGTGCGTTCCAGCACATAGGCATGCTCCCAATCGCTTTCAGAGCAATGGGTCTGCACATGGCAGCCATAATCTGCGGCCATCTGGCCCAGACCTGACAGAACCGCATCTGTACAGCTTGGAATGAAGCGGGGCGTGATGACCGGGCGGATCAATTCGGCGTCATTGCCCGGCATGGATAGAACATAATCGACAAAGGCGCGCGTGCCATCCAGAGCAGCAGATGCATCTACGTCGCGGTAGAAATCCGGACATTGATCTTCATTGTCCATGGCAACTTTACCGATGAAGGCGCGCTGCCCTAAATTCAAGCAGATGTCTGCCAGTGTTCGGGTTGCATCCTGATGGATGGTGGCGAAATAGACAGCGCTGGTGGTGCCGTGGGCCAGCAGCGACGATACCAGATCCTTGTAGACCCGTTCAGCAAAAAGCCGGTCCTCATAGCGCGCTTCCAGCGGAAATGTGTTTTTCTGCAGCCAAACTTCCAATGGCACATCAAGCGCCTTGCCAAGTTGCGGCCATTGTGGCGCGTGGAGGTGCAAATCGACAAAGCCCGGCAGAAGATATTGCCGTCGGGTCGTCTTGACCAGATGATCGGTCGCCAATGCAGTTTCATAATAAGGATCACCGGGTTTCAAGACAGAGCTGATCGTGCCCTCATGGTCAATTGTAATCAGCGCATTTTCGATGATCTCCACCGAGCCAAGCTCAGGCGCGTGCATCAAATTTGTTTGCAGGGTCTTGCCCTTCAGATCATCCATTTAAATCATGCCCTTATCAGGAGACACCGCGCACGCAACATGCGCGGTGTCGGTTTAGTTGCTTCAGTTCGGCAGTTTGGTCTCAACGCCAGCAACCAGCCAGTCAATGCCAAGCAATGCGCCATCTTCAATGGTTTCACCAGCTGCGATTTTTTCGCTGCCATCCTGACCCGTTATCGGGCCATCATAAGGATGAAAGGACCCTGCCGCTATGTCGTCCATAACTGACTGAATATCGCCTTTCTGCTCTGCTGTCAGGTCGTCATTCAAGGACGAGAGGCCCACAGCGCCATCAGCCATACCGCCCCAATAGGACGTGCCTTCAAATGTGCCATCAAGATCAGCTTTGACCTGCTTTATGAAATGCGGACCCCAATCAATGGTCATGGACGCCAACAGTTTTGTCGGGGCGTATTTCTTCATGTCGGATGAGGTGTTGACCACATAGACACCTTCCGCCTCGGCAACGGAGACGACCGATGGTGTGTCCTGATAGAGTGAAAAGATCACATCCGCAGACTGGGCGATCAGGGATTTTGCCGATTCCTGAGCTTTGGATGGATTGAACCATGAATTCAGCCAGACAACTTTCACAGTCGTGTCGGGATTGGTTTTCTGCGCGCCCAGCGTGAAAGCGTTGATAATGCCGACGACTTCCGGAATGGCGTAGGCAGCCACAACACCCAGCGTGTTGGATTTGCTGGCATAGCCTGCAGCCATACCGGCCGCATAAGCACTTTCATAATTTCGGGTCAGAAATGTGCCAAAATTCTTGGCTGTCTTGTAGCCACTGGCATGGATGAAATTGATGTCAGGCTTTTGTGCGGCCAGCTTCAAACCATCATTCATGTAACCAAAGGAGCCGATCATGATCATACCGGCACCGGTTGAGGCCATCTGGTTCATGATGCGTGCTGCATCCGGACCTTCAGGCACATTTTCAACCACGACAGTTTCAACCTGATCGCCGAACATGGCTTCAATCTTCTTGCGGCCTTCATCCAATTGATAAGCCCAACCGACATCGCCAACCGGTGACGGATAAATAAATCCAATTTTCAATTTGTCTGCGGCGCTGGCAGCACTCGCAATCATGGCAGTTGCCACGGCGGCGACTGCCAGATTTTTCATGGTTTTTGTCAATAGTTTCATGCCTGTCTCCTGTTTCAAGTATCTATGTTTTACTTTTGAAGAATTGCTCACCCTTTTGGCCTGTAGGTCTGGCCAAGGCTCATTGGGCTATTGAGTTGTATCAGTGCCGGATTTCTGGAAATCACCACCAGAACAATGATGGTGACGATGTAAGGTGATGCGGACAGCAATTGCGATGGAACGTTCAACCCAAGCCCCTGGATGGATAATTCCAACAGCGAAATTGCACCGAAGAGATAAGCCCCAAGCGTGACGCGCGGCACGATCCAGGTTCCGAACACCACAAGAGCAACCACAATCCATCCGCGTCCGGCCACCATGCCATCAGCCCATAAGGGCGTGTAGGCGGTGGACAGATATGCGCCGCCAATGCCGGCCATTGCTCCACCAAACAGGATGCAGGCCGTTCGGATCAGGGCAACCGGATAGCCCAGGGAATGGGCCGATTGGGGCGATTCACCAACAGCTCGAATGATGAGGCCCAGCTTGGTGCGTTGCAGGACAAACCAGACGACAAAAGCCGCAGCGATGGCCAGATAGACCATGACATCATGGGAGAACAAGGCCGGTCCAATTATGGGAAGCTCACCAAGAGACCCGAATGGCAGTTTCGGCATGGGAGCAACCGTGGTGCCTTCATAATTCTTGCCAATACCAGCGGAAACACCAAGCCCCAGAATTCCAATAGCCAGTCCGGCAGCCACCTGATTGGCCATAAAGAAGATACTGAGAATTGCAAAAACTCCAGACAACAGGAGCGCGGCCAAACCGCCAATCAGCAATCCCAGAGCATGAGACCCGGTGAGCGCGACCGTTACAAAACCAGCGGCAGCACCAACGGCCATCATGCCTTCAACACCCAGATTGAGCATTCCGGATTTCTCGGCCACCAATTCTCCCATGGCAGCCAGCAGAAGGGGAACCGTTGCGGCCAGAGTGCCGGCCAGAATGAAGATGATGGTTGCGGTCATTCTGCTGCTCCCACCGCAAAGGCCGGATCAGATTTGCGCAGTCGCAAACGATGAGTCAGCAACAGCGAACTTGCCAGATAGAAGGTCAGCAACAGGCCCTGAAAAATATCCGTGACCGCACTTGGCAGACCAACAGAGAGGCGGGCGAAATCTCCGCCGACATGAATCAGCGCCATCAGCAGACTGGAAAACACAATACCAATCGGGTGAAGGCCACCAAGAAAGGCGACGATGATGGCGGTAAATCCGTATCCCGGCGAGATTGTTCGCTGCAGCATGCCAAGGGGACCAGCCACCTCGCCAACACCAGCAACACCGGCTGCCGCACCGCCAACCAGAAGCGCCAGCCAGATGGCGCGCTTTTCACCGAAGCCGGCATAGCGCGCCGCTTGGGGCGCCATGCCACCAACGACCAGCTTGTAGCCCATCAGACTGCGCTGCATGAACACCCAGGCAACCACTGACACCACCAACGCAATGATGAGGGACGCATTGACCCGGGTGTTTTCAATCAGAATTGGAAAGGTGGCCGCCGCGGAAAATGTGATCGACTGTGGAAAGTTGAAACCTTGCGGGTCACGCAGCGGACCGGTCACCAGATAATAGAGGATCTGCAGAGCAATGCTGGATAGCATGAAGGTGACCAGAATTTCATTGGCATTGTAGCGCGTGCGCAACCAAGCCGCGATGCCCGCCCATCCCATGCCGCCCAAAGCGCCTGCCAAAACCATGGCTGGCAACAACAGGGACGAGGTTGAGCCGTCAAAATAGATGGCAACGACGGAGGCGAGAATGGCCCCGATGATCAACTGACCTTCAGCACCAATATTCCAGACGCGGGCGCGAAAGCCGATGGCAAGGCCCTGCGCAATCAACAACAGCGGGCCGAGCTTCAAGAGAATTTCGCCAATGCCATAACTGCTCAGAAGCGGCTCGATGAAAATTGCATGAAATCCGGCAATCGGAGATTTGTCATAGATGAGAAACAGGCCAGAGCCTGCGATGATCGTGAGACCGACTGCCAGCATGGACACCAGAAATGGCGCAAACGCAGACCGCTCGGTGCGGGGTTCCAGATAGATCTTACGCATGTTCGACCACGCTTGGAGTGGCTGGCGTTTCAAGACGCTGAAAATCACCGGTCATGGCCAGACCAATGTCTTCGACATTGGTCATTCGGGTTTTGACTGATGGCGACAGGCGCCCGCGAAACATGACATGCAGACGGTCGCTGATTTCAAACAGTTCTTCCAGCTCCTCGGACACAACCAGAATAGCAACGCCTTCGTCACGCAAATCAATCAGCTTCTGGCGAATGGCTGCCGCAGCGCCCACATCCACACCCCAGGTTGGCTGCGAGACAATCAGGACTTCAGGCCGCAGAGCAATCTCACGGCCAACAATGAATTTCTGCAGATTGCCGCCGGACAGGCTTTGCGCAGCTGAATTGGGCCCGCCGCACCGCACATCGAAGGCCTCAATCGTCTCGGACGAAAACCGCTTCATACCAGCGAGATCCAGAAAGCCGAATTTGGCCAGTCCCGATCCAAAGCCGGTGAGCAGACTGTTTTCACTGAGATCATGCTCGGGCACAGCCCCACGGCCCAACCGTTCTTCGGGCACAAAATGCAGGCCAAGCGCACGACGGTCTGTTGGTCCGCTCGACCCCAATTCGGTGCCGTTCAGGCAAATGCAGGCAGCTTGCGCGTCCGGCAGAATTGTCTCGCCTGACAACAGACCCACCAGGGAGTTCTGGCCGTTTCCTGACACGCCTGCAATGCCCAGAATTTCCCCCGCATGCAGGTTGAGGGAGACATTTTCGAGGGGCGTTGCGAACAGATCCTCCGGCGCATAATTCAGCTTTGAGACGGTCAGACGAACCTTGCCCTGTTCCGGGCTGCCACGATTTTCCGCATGTGGCAGATCGCGGCCGATCATCATGCGGGCCAAAGACTTGCTGGTTTCCTCACGCGGCACCGTTGTTCCGGTCACCTTGCCATGGCGCAGCACAGTGGCCACGTCGCAGAGTTCGCGGATTTCATCGAGCTTGTGGGAAATGAACAGAATCCCGATGCCTTCGCTGGCCAGTTTCTTCAGGGTCCGGAAGAGATCACTCACGCCCTGTGGTGGCAGAACGGAGGTTGGCTCATCCATGATGATAAGCTTGGGTTCCTGCAACATGCAGCGCAGAATTTCAACGCGCTGACGCTCTCCGACAGACAGGGATTGTACCCGCATATCCGGCTCGACATTCAGGCCGAACCGCTTGCTCGCCGCTGTAATGCGCGGCGTGATGCTTTTCACCGATCCCTTCATGGCCAGCGCAATGTTTTCAGCCACGGTGAGTGTGTCGAACAGGGAAAAATGCTGGAACACCATGCCGATACCCAGCGCCCGTGCATGGGCCGGGTTCCTGATCCGGGTTTCCGTACCCAACCATTCCAAGGTGCCTGCATCCGGCGCCGTTACGCCGTAGATGATCTTCATCAATGTTGACTTGCCTGCGCCATTTTCGCCCAGAACCGCATGAATTTCGCCGGGCATGACAGTCAGGTCGATTGCATCATTAGCGACCACTGCCGGGTAGATCTTGGAAATGCCTGTGAGCTTCAGCAGCGCGGTCATGCATCCGCCTCGTCGCGCATATCATGCAGGCGGTGAATGCCGGGCATTTCAATGAAACCGGGCAAGCGCCGGATGGCTACCAGCCATTTGCGGATCGCCGGATAATCATCATGGTCGATGCCGCCATCCGGCGACAGAGCCGTATAGGGAAAACAGGCAATGTCGGCGATGGTCGGATTGGACCCGGTCAGGAAATTGTCTCCACGAAACCCCTGCTCGGTGAGATGGGCTTCCAGTTCGCGCAGAACCATGTGTGCGTTGGTGCGGGCTTTCTCGATGTTCAATGGGCGGCCCAGCATGTCGTGCAGCCTGGCTGCGCCAGCCGTATCTGTCAGACGCCCGGCAAAAGCGAGCCATTGCAGAATACGGCCTGTCACGCCTGGATCACGGGTTGGAAACCATGTATCCGTGGGATCAAATTTTTGCGCGAGATAGGCGAGAATGGCCTGACTGTCACACAAGGTCAGATCACCATCGACGAGAACCGGCAGGGTTCCCGCCGGATTGATTGCCAGAAAATCAGGTTTCTTGTGCTCACCGCCCGGATGAAAATCAATCGCAACGGGCTGGTAGTCGACACCCAACAGCGCCATCAGAAGCCGTGCCTTGTAGGCACTGCCGGACAGAATATAATCGTAAAGCTGCAACCCCATCAGCGTGCCACCAATTGCGCGCCATAGGTCATGCCCTTGCGTTTCAGCCAACGGCGATATGCCACTGATGTTGTGTCGGCGCGGGTGGGGATTTCCATTTTGGGATCGAGCGGCAACAGACGCGGGATCTGGTTTTCCAATATGGAGCGATCCTGCAGAAAGATCATTTGCTGAAACTGCACGAGATCGGTCTGGTTGCTGTCTTCATCATAAAGCGCCATCCAGGCATAGGCATCACACAATTCCTCAGAAATGGGCCGCACAAACAATCCGATTACATCCCATGCACCCGGACGAGGTGGACTGGTTTTGTAGAGGATCGATACACAGGGTGCCGGCACCCGATACATGTAGTCGGTCATCTGTCCTTCCTCGGCGGATTTGGCCGCCTGGGGCTGGAAGAACCGCACCTTGGTGGCCCAGACCTCATCAACCGTATCGCGGATTTCAACCTTGTAAGGCTCAACCTCGGTGTGCGGCTCGGCACCCAGAATATCGGTGTGGACGAAGGGGAAATGCGCAATGTCGAGAAAGTTCTCCACCACCCGCAATGGCGAGGCTTTTACCCGTACCGGCCCGCAATCCACCATGCGCCGGCCCTCTTCAGCGGCTTCCGGAATGTCGAACAACGCGTGTTCGGGTCGGCCTATGGAGGACCAGACATGGCCGTAGCGAAGGGTGAGCGGACACTCGCTTCCGTCTGCTGCGGTCACCTTGATCTGGTCATCGGCTGCGCGCAGGATCGTCAGTGTCTCTCCCATCAGGACAACTGTTTCAGGCTGTCCCTCAATGAGCAGATTTTCAATTGCAACCGGATACCAATCATTGCGCGCGACATCAGAGATCGTCATGGCCGCATCTCCCCTGCGCTGGCATCCCATGAATTGACCATTGTGCCCATATTTTCAGCAGACCATCGAAAGCGCTCTGCCCAGCGCGACAGGGAAATTCGCAAATCGACCGGCAAATCCGGGTTTGTCTGAATATGCAGCATTGTTTTTCCGGGCGTGACTTTCTGGAAATGTATCATCAATTGCAGACTGGCCGCTTCAGTTGTCGATTCAAGCACAAGACTGGTCTGGTTTTCCGCAATGATCGACGCTTCTGCAGGCGCAGTTTCACCTGCGCCGGAAAGCGGAATGCAAGTTTCTGCCAACAGCTTTCGCAAGTCCGCTTCATCCCTGTTGACTGACAGGCTACGCAGGCCCTGCCCGCCAAATGTTGGCAGATCAGGTGGATTGTCGGCGTTTTGCGATATCCAAATGACGCCATCATACTCCCGGCAAAGATAGGTGTTGGCACCAATGGATGCGGGCGGCGTCATGTCCGGATGCGCAGGAATATGACGGCAGGCGCCATCTTCACCATATTGCCAGCCATGATAGATGCAGGACAGACGCTCGCCTCTGACAAAGCCGAAGGACAGGCGCATGCCGCGATGGGGGCAGCGATTGTCAAAGGCGCTGACCTGGCCGGACCGGGAGCGCCAGACAACCAGATCCAGCGGCTGCGTCGCGTCGATCTGCGCGCGCATGACACCGGCAACCGGCAGGTCGGCCGACAGCACGACCGGAACCCAACCGTCAGACCCTTGATCGTTTTCCGTAAGCCCGGCGTTCATCAGTTTAAGCAACCCATACAATGCCCCGGCGAGAATCCAGGCTTCAAATCAATGACGGAAAACATGCAATTTGCATGCCACCAAACACCACTTCAGGGTATAACAGACAACTATGTTGCCGCTGAATCAATCCGCCTGTGTCAGGATTTTGAACCCGTTTGGCATAGGACCATCAGAATCGTGTGGACAACGTACAACCGTTTCAACCCATACGGTTATGGGTCCGAGACTACACCCAAGTTCCATGGCATCGAGCAGCTCTTCCGGACCACTGGCCAGAGCCTCTATGAACCCACCAGCCGCATTTTTACGGACCCAGCCATTGAGCCCAAGACGGTTTGCGCGATGGCATATCCAGTCAAGGAAATCAGGATCGCTGACATCGCCTGAAAATCTGAACAGTTCGGTTTGTCGGTTCATCATGAGAGGCTGAGTATCTCTGATCATTTGAATTTGCGAAACAGGCGGGTGCTGTCAAACAGGGTTTCCAGATCCTGCATGCGCTGTTCTGTTGTATCCCATAATGTTTTCTGAATGTCAGCGATCATGGTTTCAATCAGAACCAGCAACGCTGCATTGGAATCCCATGCCGAGGGCACCTCAATGCGGCTGGTAAAGGTCAGATTTGCATGTTGCGCGATGGGCGAGCGCCACTGGTCGGTCAACAGGATGATGCTGACACCCCGCTCTTTCGCGGTTTCCGCAAGCTTGAGCAGATCATTCTGATAACGACGGACATCGAGCATGACGAGCACATCCTGCGGCTTCATGTCCATGGCATAATGCGGCCATGCGGCATCGCTGGAGGGTATCAGTGTTGTGCCGGAGCGGATCATCTGCAGATGCAGGAACAGATATTCTGCCAGCGTATGCGTGATGCGGCCACCGGCAATGAACACTGCGCTGTCGCGATTGGCCAGCATCCGGCAGGCACTGTCAAAGGCATCGGGATCGATCTGGGAAAAGGTCTGCCGCAAATTCTGCAGGATTGCGTCAGCAAAGCGATTGAGGATGTGAGTGTCGGGAACCTCAGCGGACCAGCGCTCATGCTTTTCCAGCGGATTTGAAATCTTGGCTTCCAACTCGTCGCGCAAGGCTGCCTGAAAGGCTGGAAAGCCGGAAAAACCAAGCTTTTGAATCATGCGGGCAACTGTCGGTGTGGAGACAGCTGCATTCTCAGCAACCTTGGTGATGCTGGAGAGGCCTGATACCGGCCAGTTTTCCATCAGTTGAACCGCCAATTGGCGTTCGGCCCGTGTCAGATCATCAAATCCGCTTTGCAAACGCTCATAGACCGTGGTGACATGATTTTCAGGATCGGGGACTTTCACGTCGAATTCTCCAAGCATGGCCGGATGCTGTTTCTGACCCAGTCAATGGCCTGTTCAAAACTTGCATCCAATTTAGAAAAGATATTGACAGTTTAATCCAGTCTGTACAATCCTCTTCAAAATGGCCGTCTTTGAAACCGTGCAACAGGAATTGCCTTGCAGTCCACACACACCCTCTTCGATGCAGCAGATGGTCCGGCATTTCAAACCATCAACGCCAACGGTGCAAGCGACATTGTGCTGGTGTGCGAACATGCCAGCAACATTATTCCATCCGCTCTGGATGGGTTGGGCCTGACAGAAGCTGCCTTGCAAAGCCATGCGGCCTGGGACCCGGGGGCCGAAGCCGTTGCGCTGTTGCTGTCGCAATCTCTCGATGCGGTACTGATCTCTGCCGGGTTTTCCCGTCTGGTTTATGATCTCAACCGTCCGCCCGAGCACCCGGACGCGATGCGTGCAGTTAGCGAGATTTACGAGGTTCCGGGCAATGCAAACCTGTCCCCGCAGGACAGAAGTGCCCGCACCGACGGTCTCTACAAGCCGTTTCATGACGAAATCGACAGGGTTCTGGATCGCTATCAGGCAGAAAATCGCACGCCGGTGCTTGTCACAATTCATACATTCACGCCGGTCTATCTTGGCCAGAAACGTGCAGTGGAGATTGGCGTCCTGCATGATACGACCGATACCCGGCTCGCCGATCAGATTTTGGACGCGGCACAAACCATCACCGATTTTGTCACCCTTCGGAATGAGCCATACGGGCCGGAAGATGGCGTGGCCCATTCACTTCAAATGCATGCGTTGCCACGCGGCATCTTGAATGTGATGCTTGAAATCCGAAACGATCTGGTCACAACTGCAGAACAGCAGATCAAGGTGGCGCAGATTATCGAAAGCCTATTGCTTTGCGCGATAGCGAAAGCGCCGACCCAAAATCCGGCCTCAGCAGGAGCACAAGCGTAGCCCATGCCGCAATCGATCAAACTCCTTGTCCGATACATTGATGCGTTCAACTATCGCATTGGCCGGTTTGCGATGTATCTGCTGTTTGTCATGATGGGCATCTTGCTGTGGTCCTCATTTTCAAAGACGTTTCTGCTGCCTTCTTTGTGGACGCTGGAAATGGCGCAGTTCACGCTGACTGCCTATTACATTCTGGGCGGCGCCTATTCGATGCAGATGGGCGAGCATGTGCGCATGGATCTGTTTTACGGATCATGGTCGGAGCGCACCAAGGCGTGGGTCGATGCCTTCACCATCTGCTTCCTGATCTTTTATCTGGGGATCCTGCTGTATGGCGGTTACGAGAGCACCAGTTATGCGTTGCAATATGGCGAGCGCAGCCCGACCGCCTGGCGGCCCTATATGTCACCGATCAAGATCATCATGTGCTTCGGTATTCTTCTGATGCTGCTTCAGGCCATTTCGAGCTTCTTCAAGGACGTCGCAAAACTGCGCGGCGAGGAGATCTAGATGTCCTATGAAGTAATCGCCATGATCATGTTTGCCTGCATGATGCTGATGATGATGACGGGGCAGCGCATCTTTGCGGCCATCGGCTTTGTGGCCGTTATCGTGGCGCTGCCCTTGTGGGGCACCGGCGGGTTCAACATTGCGTTTTCAGCCTCCATGAAGCTTATGAAATGGTATCCGCTGCTGACACTGCCGCTGTTTATCTTCATGGGCTATGTGCTGTCGGAATCCCGCCTGGCGGATGATCTGTACAAGATGTTTCATGTCTGGATGGGACCGCTGAATGGCGGTCTGGCGATTGGCACCATTTTGCTGATGGTGCTGATTTCCGCAATGAACGGCCTGTCAGTGGCCGGAATGGCCATCGGGGCAACGATTGCCCTGCCGGAGTTGCTGAAGCGGGGTTACGACAAGCAGATGGTGACGGGGGTCATCCAGGCAGGCTCCTCGCTTGGCATTCTGGTGCCGCCCTCGGTCGTGCTTGTGCTCTATGCCATGATTGCGCGGCAACCGGTTGGGCAATTGTGGCTGGCGGGCGTGTTCCCCGGCCTGATGATGGCCACACTGTTCATTTTGTATGTCGTGATCCGCTGCAAGTTTCAGCCACATCTGGGGCCTGCGCTCACCGATGATGAACGCAATGTGCCGATGTCGGAAAAGCTGCGTCTGTTGCGCGCGGGCGCACTGCCCTTCATCATTTTTGCCGCCATGATGGTGCCGTTTCTGAATGGCTGGACCAGCCTTGTAGAAAGCTCTGCCATTGGCGCGCTGACGGCAGTGATTGCCGCTGTGCTGAAGGGGCGTTTCACACGCGAAGTGTTTGAAAATTCGACCCGGAAGACCCTGGCGATTTCCTGCATGTTCATGTGGATCATTCTGGCAGCGCTGTGCTTTGGTGCCGTATTTGACGGGCTGGGCGCGGTGAAGGCGATTGAAGGCTTCTTTGTCGGACGGCTGGGTCTCAGCCCCTGGGAAATCCTGATCCTGATGCAATTGTCCTATCTGATCCTGGGCACGTTTCTGGATGATACGGCGATGCTGGTGATTGTCGCGCCGCTCTATGTGCCCTTGGTAAAGATGCTTGGATTTGATCTGATCTGGTATGGAATTCTGTACACCATCACCTGTCAAATCGCTTACATGACACCGCCTTTCGGCTACAATCTGTTCCTGATGCGTGCGATGGCGCCGAAGGAGGTGACTCTGAAAGACATCTATATTTCCATCATTCCGTTTGTATTTGTTATGCTGATTGGTCTGGCCCTCGTGACCGCCTTTCCGCAGATCGCCCTTTGGCTTCCCGAATATGTGTATGGCAAATAGCCGACACATCGGTAGGCGAAACCTGACCCGGTATGATCCGCGGTCGTAAACTGAGGAGAATGAGATGACAAAGAATACCAACAGGCGAGATTTTCTGAAGAAAGCCGGTGTGGTTGGTGTGGGCGCTGGTGCTGCTACTCTTGCAGCTCCTGCTGTTCATGGTCAGTCACCCATCAAATGGCGCTTGCAGACCTATGCCGGCGCAGCGCTGGGCGAGCACGTGATCAAGCCCGCGATTGATGATTTCAACAAGGCTGCCAATGGCGAGATGGAAATCGAGCTATATTATGCAGATCAGCTGGTGCCAACCGGTGAGCTGTTCCGTGCGGTTCAGAACGGTACGATTGATGCCGTTCAATCTGATGATGATTCCATGGCCTCGCCAACGGAAGTTACCGTGTTTGGCGGCTACTTCCCGTTTGCGTCACGCTATTCTCTGGATGTGCCGGTCCTGTTCAACCAATGGGGCCTGGGCGATATCTGGGAAGCTGAATATGACAAGGTCGGCGTGAAATGGCTGTCTGCCGGATCCTGGGATCCATGCCACTTTGCTACAAAAGACCCGATCAACTCGCTGGAAGATCTGAAGGGCAAACGCGTCTTTACATTCCCGACAGCTGGTCGCTTCCTGACCCGCTTTGGTGTTGTGCCTGTCACACTGCCCTGGGAAGATATTGAAGTTGCGGTTCAGACCGGTGAGCTGGACGGCATTGCCTGGTCCGGCATTACCGAAGATTACACGGTTGGCTGGGCTGACGTGACCGACTACTTCCTGACCAACAATATTTCCGGCGCCTGGTGTGGCTCGTTCTTTGCCAATATGGACCGCTGGAACGAGTTGCCGGAGCATCTGAAAACCCTGTTCAAACTGGCGATGGATTCCTCACATTATTATCGTCAGCATTGGTACTGGGGCGGAGAAGCGAAACTGCGTGTCGATGGCACGAAGATGAAGCTGACCAGCATTCCCGATGCGGAATGGGCAACTGTTGAAGCTGAAGCACGCGTTTTCTGGGATGAGATTGCCCAGGAGAGCGAGTTGAAAGCCAAGATCGTTCAGATCCTGAAAGACTACAATGCTGCCATGGACAAGGCCGGACGGCCTTACCGCTACAGCTAACACCGAATAGATGCGGCCCCGCCTGCCTTCAGTGAGCGGGGCCGCTTTCCTGTAATGACCTTTTTGAATGGACCATTTTCATGTCTGGGAATTTGACTTTTGATGCGCTCAAGAAGGCCTTTGCGGCTGGAGAGATTGATACAGTTCTGGCTGTTCAGGTGGACATGCAGGGACGGTTGATGGGCAAACGGTTCCACGCTTCCAATTTTATTGAGAGCGCCCATACTGAAACCCATTCCTGCAATTATCTGATTGCCACCGATTTCGAAATGGAAGCGGTTGAGGGCTATAAATCCACCTCCTGGGCATCCGGCTATGGCGACTATGTGATGCGCCCCGACATGTCGACGCTGCGCCACATTCCCTGGCTTGAAGGCACCGCCATGGTGATGTGTGATGTAGAAGATCATCACAGCCACAAGGACGTGCCACATGGCCCGCGCGCCGTTCTGAAAAAGCAGTTGGCGCGCCTGGAAGCCATGGGCATGAAGGCGATGATGGCCTCTGAACTGGAGTTTTTCCTGTTCCATGAAAGCTATCACGAAGCCCATCAGAGCGGCTATCGCGGTATCAACCTGATCGGGCCGTATAATGAAGATTACCACATCTTCCAGACCACCAAGGAAGAGGATGTGATGCGGGCGATCCGCAACGGGCTCTATGGTGCCGGTATACCGGTTGAATGTTCCAAGGGGGAAGCCTCCGCCGGTCAGGAAGAAATCAATGTCAAATATGCCGACGCGCTGATTGCGGCGGATAATCATGTGATTGTCAAAAATGGCTGCAAGGAAATTGCCTGGTCGAAAGGCAAGGCGCTGACCTTCATGGCAAAGTGGGACAATGACTCTGCCGGCTCATCGTCACATGTGCATCAATCGCTGTGGAGCACAGACGGCAAGCCGCTGTTTCTCGATGAAAGCGCCGAACATGGCATGTCAAAGCTGATGCGGCATTATGTGGCCGGTCTGTTGGCCCATGCCAGTGCCACGACCTATTTCCTGGCCCCCAACATCAACTCCTACAAGCGCTTCGTGGCCGGAACCTTTGCGCCCACCAAGGCGATCTGGAGCCCGGACAACAGGACAGCGGGCTATCGCCTGTGTGCAGAAAAAACCAAGGGCATTCGCATCGAGTGCCGGGTTGGCGGGTCGGATCTCAATCCGCATCTGGCATTTGCGGCCCAACTGGCTGCCGGGCTGGATGGAATCGAGAAGGAAATGGAACTGGAACCGGCTTTTGTCGGCGATGCCTATGGCGGCGACGGCGTGCGGGAAATTCCCAAAACCCTGCGCGCAGCAGCCGAGGCGCTGGACAGTTCAGAAATGTTGCGCGGCGCTATGGGCGATGATGTGGTTGATCACTATGTACACGCCGCGCGCTGGGAACAGGACGTTTTTGACACTCGCGTGACCGACTGGGAAGTCTCTCGCGGATTTGAACGCTCTTAGAGCATTTTTAGGAATAGATTTGATGACAACGCTCACCTGCACATCCCCGATCGATGGCAGTGTTTTCGCAACGCGTGAGACACACAGTTTTGCCGAGGTGCAAACCATGCTGGCTTCTGCCAGGACGGCCCAGAAAGACTGGGCCAATCGCAGCATCAATGAGCGCAGCGCGCTTGTGCTGAAAGCCATTGATGTGCTGGCTGCCATGAATGATGACGTCACCATCGAGATTGCCCACATGATGGGCCGTCCGGTGCGCTATGGCGGCGAAATTGGCGGCGTGCGCGACCGCGCCGGTTACATGGCGACCATTGCCGAAGATGCTCTGGCACCGACCATCATCGAGGACAGTGATGCGTTTCACCGCTTTATTGCGCGCGAGCCGGTGGGCGTCGTGTTTGTGGTTGCGCCCTGGAACTATCCCTATCTGACAGCGGTCAATTCCATTGCCCCTGCCCTGATTGCCGGCAATGCGGTGATGCTGAAACATGCAACACAGACAATTCTGGCCGGTGAGCGCTTTGCAACGGCCTTGCAGGAAGCGGGTCTGCCGGAGGGGCTGTTCACCAATCTGTTTCTCAGCCATGGCGATACCAGCGCATTGATTGCGGCGAAAAGCTTTGACTTCATCAATTTCACCGGCTCGGTGAATGGTGGCCGCGAAATGGAAAAAGCCGCTGCTGGCACCTTTACCGGCATGGGGCTGGAGCTTGGTGGCAAGGACCCGGGCTATGTGCGGGCAGATGCTGATCTGGATGCCGCCGTTGACACCTTGATGGATGGTGCGATGTTCAATTCGGGCCAGTGCTGCTGCGGCATCGAGCGCATCTATGTGCATGAGAGCCTGTTTGATGCCTTTGTCGAAAAGGCCAAGGCGCTGGTGGAGAGCTACAAGCTGGGCAATCCGCTGGATGCGGACACCACGCTTGGCCCGATGGCGCATCTGCGCTTTGCCAATGAAGTGCGTGCGCAGATCAGCGAAGCTGTTGCGGCGGGTGCCAAAGCCCTGATCGACCCGGCCCTGTTTCCGCAGGACACCGGTGATACCGCCTATCTTGCACCGCAGATTCTGGTGAATGTCGACCATTCCATGCGCGTCATGCGCGATGAAAGCTTTGGGCCTGTTGTCGGCATCATGAAAGTCAGCTCCGACGCCGAAGCCATCGAGCTGATGAATGATTCCGTGTTCGGTCTGACCGCCTCGATCTGGACAGCAGATGCGGCAGTTGCGCAGGAGATTGGCCGCGCCATCGATACCGGCACGATTTTCATGAATCGCTGTGATTATCTCGACCCGGCGCTGTGCTGGACCGGCTGCAAGGAAACCGGACGCGGCGCATCCCTCTCCGCGCTTGGCTATCAGAGCGTTACCAGACCCAAATCCTACCACTTGAAGAAGGCCTGACCATCATGGTTCCAACTGCAAACTGGAGCTACCCGACCGCCATTCGTTTTGGTGCCGGGCGCATTTCCGAACTCGCTGACGCCTGTGCGGCCACGGGCATCAAGAAGCCCCTTCTGGTGACGGACAAGGGACTGGCCAGCCTGCCGATCACGTCTGCCACGCTGGACATTCTGGAGCAGGCGGGCCTTGGCCGTGGCCTTTTCAGCGAGGTTGATCCAAACCCGAATGAGCAGAACCTGGCCGATGGCGTAAAAGCCTTCAAGGCTGGCGGCCATGATGGTGTGATTGCCTTTGGCGGCGGCTCCGGCCTCGACCTTGGCAAGCTGATTGCGCTGATGGCCGACCAGACCCTATCGGTCTGGGATCTGGAAGATGTCGGCGACTGGTGGAAACGCGCCGATGGCGATGCGATTCATCCGATCATTGCGGTGCCGACCACGGCTGGTACCGGCTCGGAGGTTGGCCGCGCGGGCGTTCTGACCAATTCAGACACCCATGTGAAGAAGATCATCTTTCACCCCAAAATACTGCCGTCCATCGTCATCTGCGATCCGGAACTGACGGTCGGCATGCCGAAAATGATCACTGCCGGCACCGGCATGGATGCTTTTGCCCATTGTCTGGAAGCCTATTGCTCGCCGCATTACCACCCCATGTCACAGGGCATTGCGCTGGAAGGCATGAAGCTGGTGAAGGACAATCTGCTGCGCGCCTATAGGGACGGCACCGATCTGGAAGCACGCGCCCACATGATGAGCGCCGGGGCCATGGGCGCCACCGCGTTTCAAAAGGGTCTTGGCGCAATCCATGCCCTGTCGCACCCGATTGGCGCGATCTTTCACACCCATCACGGCACCACCAATGCGGTGGTCATGCAGCCGGTGCTGAATTTCAACCGCCCCGCCATTGAAGAGCGCCTCGGCCACGCCGCCGCTTATCTCGGCATCGGCACCAGTTTTGACAGTTTTTACGCCTATGTCGGAGAGCTGAACGCAGCGCTGGCCATCCCGGCCAACCTGACTGCGCTGGGTGTGGAAAACCCCGATCTGGACCATCTGACAGCAGAAGCGCTGAAAGACCCGAGCGTGGGCGGCAATCCGGTTGCAATGACTGCGGAAAATACGCGGGCATTGTTTGAGGCGTGTTTTTGAGGGCCTAATCTCCGCCAAAACCCATTTAGACCGGCATCCCCGGCGTCAGTGACAACAACTCGCGGGAGTAATCCGCTTGCGGGTTGGTGAAGAAATCTTCCGAGGTGCCGGTTTCGACGATTTTGCCGGATTTGAGCACTGTGACGTCATCCGACATCTGGCGCACGACGGCCAGGTTGTGGCTGATGAAGAGGATGGTCAAGCCGAAGCGGGCCTGCAGATCCTTGAGAAGGTTCAGCACCTGCGCCTGGATCGAGACATCGAGCGCGGAGGTTGGCTCGTCGCAGATCAGCACGCTTGGCCGCGCCAGAAGCGAGCGGGCAACGGCGATGCGCTGGCGTTGGCCGCCGGAGAACTGGTGCGGGAACCGGTCGATGGCATCTGCCGAGAGGCCGACAAGGTCGAGAATGGCGGCCGCCAGATCACGGCGTTTGCCAGCATCGGCTTCCAGCCCGTAATGCCACAGCGGTTCGGCGAGAATGTCGCCGATCCTGTGGCGGCCATTGAGGCTTGAATAGGGGTCCTGGAACACCATCTGGATCAGCCGGCGTGACGGGTCCTTGCGGCCGCGTGTGCGCGCCGGTGGCAAGTCGGCATCTCCGAGAGACAAATGTCCGGCGCTGGGCTGCACAAGGCCTGTCAGCACCTTTGCGATGGTCGATTTGCCGGAGCCGCTTTCCCCGACCAGCCCCATCACCGAACCGGGACGCACGGACATCGATACATCATCAAGTGCGATGAAGGCATCGGGCCTGGAAAACAGGCTGGTGCGGTTGCCGGAAAAGCGCACGGTGACACCGGACATGCCCAGCCCCTCGCCAACGCTCCGGGTGCCGGCGGTGAGCCATTGTTCGGCATCAGCGGCAGAGCGGCTGGCGGGCGCTGCCAAACCGGGCGCATCACTAACTTTTATGTCACTATCTGGCACAAGAAAGCGCTCCAGCTTTCGGTCCAGCGGCGGAACGGCGGCCATCAGGGATTTGGTATAGGCATGTTCCGGCGTGCGCAGCACCTTTTGGGTGGGGCCGGTTTCCATCAACCGGCCACCGCGCAGAACGGTGACATTATCGGTGATCTGGCCAATCACACCGATATCATGGGTGATCAGCAGGAAGCCGATGTCGCGTGTCTTGGCCAGCCTGCGGATCAGATCCAGAACCTGGCTTTGCACCGCCACGTCCAGCGCTGTGGTCGGCTCATCGGCGATGATCAGCTCCGGATTGGTGCACAGGGCCAGGGCAATGACGACCCGTTGGCGCATGCCGCCGGAAAACTGATGCGGATAGGCCTTTATGCGCGCAGCGGCGTTTTCGATGCCGATTTCCTCCAGCAGCGCGACAGAGCGGTCCCGCGCCTCAGCGGTGCTGACATCCTCATGGGCCTGAATGGTTTCGATCAGCTGGTCGGCAATCGTCATCAGCGGGTTGAGGCTGGTCTGCGGGTCCTGAAAGATCATCGAGATCCGCTTGCCGCGCAGATGATGCGCCTCTTCCGGGCTGAGGCTGCGCAAATCGGTCTCGCCCAGTGTCATCTTGCCGTCTGCGACAAAGCCGGGCGGTTGCAGCAGGCCGATGATGGCCGCGCCAATGGTGGACTTGCCCGCGCCGCTTTCGCCCACCAGCCCATGGATTTCACCTGCTGCGACAGACAGGCTGACAGCGTCAATGGCGGTGAAATCGCCAAAACGGCCGGGGAACTTGACGGTGAGGTTTTCAATCTTCAGCATCAGCGCAGCCTCGGATTGAAGACATCGCGCAGAAAATCACCCAGCACATTGATGGAGACCACCAGCGCCACAAGAAACAGGGTCGGCACCCAGAGAATCCACCACTCGCCGGACAGCAAAAACTGCATACCGATGCGGATCAGGGTGCCCAGCGACGGGCTGTCCGCCGGCAGGCCAATGCCAAGGAATGACAGGGTCGCCTCAAGCAGAATGGCCGATGCCAGATCGACGGTCATGATGACGAGCAGCGGCCCCATGATGTTGGGCAGGATGTGCCGCAGCATGACGCGCAGCGGATGCTGGCCCATGATCATGGCGGCCTGCACATAATCCTTGTTGCGCTCGACAAACACACTGGCCCGCGCTGTGCGGGCGAAATTCACCCACAGCGACAGGGCTATGGCCAAGGTCAGCACCGCAACGCGCAAATCCTGGTGGATGGCGGGCGGCAGAACTCCGCGCGAAATGCCGTCGATCAGCAAAGCGGTGAGAATGGCCGGCAAGGCCAGTTGAATGTCGGCGATGCGCATGACGATGGCATCAAAGCGCCCGCCGAAATAGCCGGCGGCCAGACCCAGGCCAACGCCCAGCACCGAGGCAACGGCCATCGCCATCAGGCCGATGGTCAGCGACAATCGTGCGCCAAAAAGGATGGCAGAGACCATGTCGCGGCCCTGATCATCGGTCCCGAGCAGAAAACGCGGGTCGCCGCCTTCCCAGAGCGGCGGCAGAAGGCCGTCCATCAGCGAAAAGGATGACAGATCATAGGGGTCTGTGCTGGCCAGAAAAGGCGCAAAGGCCGCGCCGCCCAGCACAAGGATGGCGACAATTGCGGCCAGCATGGCCGCCGGGCTGCGGAAGAACAGATAGACCGGCTCGGATTTGATCAGACGGGCCAGCATCACCCATCCCCCCTGACCCGCAGGCGCGGGTCGATGGCGACATAGAGCAGATCCACGATCATGTTGACCAGAACGAAAAAGAAGGCGATCACCACCAGATAGACGCCCATCACGGGGATATCGACAAAGCGGATGGATTCCAGAAACAGCAGCCCCATTCCGGGCCATTGAAACACGCTTTCGGTGACAATGGAAAACGCAATCACGCCGCCAAATTGCAGCCCGATAATGGTGATGACCGGCACCATGGTGTTGGCCAGCGCATGGCGGAAATAGAGCGAGCGATAGGGAATGCCCCGCGCCGTGGCAAAGCGGATATAATCGGAGCGCAGGACTTCCATCATTTCGGCGCGCACCAGCCGCATGGTCAGCGTCAGCTGATAGACGCCCAGGGTCACAGCGGGCAGGATCAGCGCGCGCCAGCCGTCAAAGGTGAACAGCGACGAGGTCCAGCCGCCGATCTGCACGGTGCCGCCGCGCCCGAAGGTTGGCAGCCAGCCAAGCTGAACCCCGAACAGGAAAATCAGCATGATGCCGATGACAAAGGTTGGAATCGAGACGCCAACAAGGGTGGTCAGCAAGATCGCCTGGGTGACGAAACCGCGCGGACGCAGCGCCGTATAGACCCCGGTTGGAATCCCCACCAGCAGCGAGATCAGCAAGGCCACCGTGCCCAGCTCCAAAGTGGCGGGAATGCGCGCGGCAATCATGTCGGCCACGGGCTGGCGGGTGCGGTAGGAATAGCCGAAATCACCGTGCAGCATATTGTTTGTGAAGCGACCGAACTGGACGATGAAAGCATCGTTCAGCCCCAGCTCTTCACGCAGGCGCGCGCTGTCTTCAGCGGAGGTTTCAACGCCCGTCATCTGGCTGACCGGATCGCCGACAAAGCGGAACAGCGAAAACGCCAGAAAGGCGACGGCGATCATCACAAAGACCGACTGGATCAGCCGTTTGAGAATAAAGAACGCCATCGCCGGGTTTTACCTGCCGTCGGTCAGTTGACCGTGACCCAGCGCAGCATGAAGAAATTATCCGCCCGCTGTGTCAGCTCGATATTGTCCTTTGCCGCCCAGATCAGTGGCTGGGTATAAAGCGGAATATAGGCCACTTCTTCCTGGGTGATGCCGACCAGTTCATCGATCAGGGCCTGACGGGCCGCCGGGTCGATTTCCTGCTGTATCAGCGGCAGAAGCTCATCGACACGCGCATTGGAATAATTGCCAAAGTTCCACGAACCCAGCTTCTTTTCGTCGTCCTGGCTGTGCAGCAGGAAGCGGATCGGATGCTCGGCATCGAAGGTGCCGGGCGACCAGCCCAGCAGATACATGTCGAAATCATCGGCGCGCAACTGGGTCCAGTAATCGCGCACCGGCCCTGTGGTCAAGGCGGCCTTCAGCCCGACGGCTGCAAACATCGATGCGGTGGCGCGGCACAGCGCCTCATCATTGATATAGCGATCATTGGTGCATTTCAGGCCAAAGGAAAATCCGTCCGGATAGCCCGCCTCGGCCAGCAGCGCCTTTGCGCGTTCCGGATCATATCCGGGCCGCTCGGCATGGACTTTTGAAAAGCCCGAAATGCCTTCCGGCACCAGTTGCGATGCAGGCTCGATCTTGCCGCGCATGATGACGCGATCAATCGCCGCAATATCAATGGCATGGGCCGCCGCCAGGCGCACTTTTGGATCTTGGAACGGGTTTGTGTCGGTGATGTCACTGGAATAGAGCAGCTTGTCATGCTCATGGCCAAAGCCGAACATGATGACGCGGGTCTCCTCGCCTTCCAGAACCTTGAAGCCGGCGCGGCTTTCCACCTGCGCCACATCCTGCAGGGGGATTGGCTGGATGAAATCGATCTCGCCGGACAGCAGCGCGGCAAGGCCGGTGGCAGAATTGCCAATCGGTGTAAAAATCGCCTCGGTCACATTGTGATCCGCTGCATCCCACCAGTCGGCATGGGGCACCAGACGGGTTTCCACGCCAGGATCGCGACTGGCCAGTGTGAAGGGGCCGGTTCCATTGACATTCATCGTCGCAAAATTCTCGGCATCCCGCGCCGGAAGCGCGGCGTCATTGCTTTGCGCCCAATCCTTGTCGAGGATCATGAAATTGGCGATGCTGTCCGGGAACAGCGGGTTTGGCGCGTTGGTGACAAACTCAATCGTGTAATCATCGACCACACGCATTTCTGTCACCGGTGAAAACCACGAGCGGACATCCGCAGCTTCATCAGAGGCGCGCTGATAGGAGAACATCACATCCTCGGCGTTGAAGGCGGCCCCGTCCTGAAAACTCACGCCCTCACGCAGATGAAAGCGCCAGCCATTTTCACCCTCCAGCGGCTCCCAGGAGGTTGCAAGCGATGGCTCGATTTCCATGGTCTCGCCGCGGCGCACAAGGCCCTCATAGATATTGTTGAGGAAGGACAGCACAGGAGTGGCGTTGACAGCATGCGGGTCCATGGTCTGCGGATCGGTGGTCGAGGCCCAGCGGAAGGTCTCGCCATAAGCCCCCTGGGCCCCCAGCATGAGCACACCGGCAAGAGCGCTGGTCTTCATTAACTTCGCAAAAGTCATGTTGATTTCCCCGTCATTTGTTTTTTTGACACTGCGTTCTGACATTAGGTCAGAGCAAAATGGACTTCGCAGGTCAAGAAAACAATTTTGGGGTGTATGGGAAAAAGGTCAAGCGGGGGTGGTGATTGGGCGGGGTGGGTGTGGGGTGTTGGCGACGGTGTTTTTGGCCGGTGTATCTGGTGCTTGGCTTGGAAATCCCAGCTAGGATCACCTGACCGCTGGAACCGAGACAGGGGCAAGCGCTAGCGGCAACCTGATTACAATTACAATGCAGAAGATGCGAGAGTTGGTTGTTGTGTGTTTTACCGCGTTGGACCAAATGCAAAATTTTGTCGGCGCTGCGGAACATGAAGAAAAATAGACCAAGACATCTACCGCATCAGGCCGCGTATCTGCTGCAACGCTTTGACCAGAAACCACTTCCTTTAACAACATTCCTGTTGATGAATACACAGAGCTAGATGCAATAGGTTATCCGCTGTTCTATCGTCTGACTAATTATCTGATTGGTTAAGTGAAACACTAAGAACAATCCATGGTGTCCGAAATTGTTTGTTGGCAAGGCGTACTCGATGTGATCCTAATGAAATTTTATGTAGCGACATCTGGAAATTCTTTCGTGCCGCGGCACTATAAATTTACTGTGAATTGATAGGTGGGGAAGAAACATGAGTAAGGGTGCGAAGCCAGACGACAGCCAGATTATGCCGAGTATTCTGGATAAAGAAGTTTCCGAGTTATCAAACGATGCATTCGGCCATCATAATTTTTCAAATGCACTCAAGAGCTTGATCGAAGGCAAACATCGGCCACCATTCAGCATTGGTTTACTTGGGTCTTGGGGAACTGGGAAAAGCACGATCAAGGAGCTTTATCTCGACTCTTTAGCTTCAGACTCCAGAGGTGCAAACGGGAAAAAGCGTAGGAACCGCTTTCGTCCAATCACTTTCAACGCTTGGCGATATGGAGCTGACGAAGACATCAAACGCGCTCTGCTCCGCCACGTATTTATACAGTTGGGGGGTGACGATTTGGAACTTCGTCAGAAACTCTATCAGCAGGTTACAGACACCCAAAAGACTAGGCGAGGAATGGTAGAATGGCTCAAAGAAGCTGTACTTCAGAATTCAACCTCGATGGCATTATTCCTAGTGGCTTATGCGGTCATTATAGGAAGCATTATTTATGCCTCAAATTCGCTCGGTCTTTCGGACCAATTTGGTTTGACGATGCTCCTTTCTGTTGGGTCCGCAGTTGCGGTTTTCCTTAGCAAGTATGTTGTTGATATTCGGCTGAAGTCACCCACCCTTTTCAATAATCAGACGGTTATATCATTCCCTATGACTAGCGCAGAGGAATATGAACGGCTGCTGATTGATCAAATCAGAAAATTCAGAGCTGGACGCGAAGGACGCTCGTGCGAGCGGCTCATCGTATTCGTGGATGATTTGGACCGACTGTCAGCCGCAGAAATGGTTTCTGGATTGGATGCGGTTCGGACTTTCTTAGAACTTCCGCTTGGAGAAGAAACGGAGAACTTCGGAGTGATCTTCGTAATCTCTTGCGACGAAGACCGCGTAGCTGATGCACTGTCCCGTGGGCGCGGAAGAATTAACCCGGATCTGCCGGGATCAGTGTTTACTCGCTCGGATGCACGGCGCTATCTCGACCGGTTGTTTCAGTTTCGGCTGGAGATTCCACCTTTTCCTAAGTTGGACATGAGGCAGTTCACAGAAACGAAACTTAGCGAATCGGGGGTTCTTGTCGCAGAAATTGAAAAGGGAGGAGCGAGGCTGCAAGATGTTGTTGAGAGGCTCATCCACGTGGGTGTTCAGAGTCCTCGCAACGCGATTCAAATACTAAATGCATTCACGCAGACTTGGTGGATTGCCCTCCAGCGTGAACGAAGCGGAGTCGGGTCAACCGCCCCAGGGGCTCTTTATGACGGCGCAGTATCAAATCATCCGCTAGCCTTGGCGGCGCTTTGTGTGCTGCGTGTGGATTTTCCGGATTTTTACAATGAATTGCAAAAGAGACCTGAACTAATCCAAGAATTCCAACGTGTTCTCTTCAGAAGTGTACCTTTTGAATCGCTTGCAGTCGGAGCTCAACATGCTTTGAAAGACTTCCTCATTGTTCACGATGGCAAGGTCGGAAGCGACGTTCGACCGGATCACCGAAACCTTCGCCAATATCTGTCTAGCCTTCTTGACCTTCGCTGGCCAAAGTCGCTTCAGCCACTTCTGCTTCTTGCACAGGATGCGATCTCCCGGAAGTACGGAGACCGCGCCGCCGAGCTCCATAGCGCTTTCGTTTCCGGGGATACTCATGGTGTTCTGGAAATCTTTGGTCACCACCTCGACAACGATGACCTTAGCGACGATGACGTGAGGCTGCTGGAAGAACTAGCTGAAGGGCTATCTGACGACACGCAGACGCGACGTGTGAACGCGGCAAGAGTTCTTGCAGCTGTCTCTGATCGCATTCCCAACAACTTGCGGGGCGGATTGATGGTTCCATTAGCGCGTCAGATGATCGAGTTGAAGAATATTCGGATGAATGTCGGGCCCAAAGTTGCGAAAGAAATTATAGCGGCCCTCTCGTCGGCAGATAGGCGTGAGGTTGCAGAGAGTTTTTCTTTCGATCTTCTTACAGGGCGGATGCTTGATTGGCGCCTACCGACAGGTCAAACACCCAATTTAGAAGAGCTGGTATCCGATGCAAAGTCTGCGGTCGAACTTGTCCTAGATGTGCGCGCAACCGATGATCTCCTTCCTGCCACCGATAATCGTCTCAAAGCTTGGCTTTGGGGTCGTGAAGTTCAATCCTCCCTAGGCTCTCAAACGCTTTCTTTCGCACAATTAGAATTGTGGATGAGCAAACACTCAAAACACCTATTGCGCCTACTTGGTAGTGATTACAGTCAGCAGGCTATTGACGAGCTGGAAAGCAATCCAGAAAGCATCCCAAATGTGGAACACATGCTTGAACGAGTTTGTGAGATCTTCAAGAACCTTGCAGACGATGGCCAGGAGAGCCGCGAATGGTTGTGGCAGCAGCTCACCAAGTTGGTAGCGGTTAAGAGTTCCGAGGGCGTACAAACAGCGTGGAACAATGCGGCTACACACGCTGCTTTAGCGGAAATGCAGCAGGCACAAGTATTTCTTTTGGCATTTGCTTCTCGATTGCAATTGCAGATGACAGACACACGCCAACAAGAATTGGACTGGAAATCTGGCGCACAGCAATTTCTCGATTTGGCTACCAGATGGAGTGGACACATCGATGGGAATACCGCCGAAAAGATTCTGCCACTTGCCCAAACTTGGAGTGAAGATGATGAAACGTCTGAATACATGGTTCGAATCGCTGACATCCTTAAGCATCAAAACAGAGAATCTTGGAACAAATTGATCGACTATCTCATCAGCAAACCCTTCGAAGAATTGCCTGGCGGCCCCCTCGAGTATGTCGCTTCCAACCTCAATGAACTTGACGATGCACAAAAAGGAGCGTTAGCGAAACAGTTGAACGTGATCGTGACCCTAGATGTTGTCGGTATGGAAAAGGCAGAAAAATACACGAGGTTCATTTCCATATCTCCAAAAGTTGAGTGGTCATCAGGACCACTATTGAAACATGCGAACCTTGCGCGCGATCGCATTGTCGCTATGTCGACGCAGGCCGAATATATTTCCGCAATTTTTCCTTCAGTACGAATGCTCTTTAATAGTGCTCCCGAAGGACAAACTGCTACTGTTCTTACGCCCCTGTTCGAGCAAGCAGCAGGTTCCCCCACCGCCTATCCAATCCTACATCGCGAAATGACTGGCTATTGGCCAGAAGAGAATGAGCAAACAGGGCGTTATGACCCTAGTACCATCGCCTCGCGTGCACTTCAGTTCATTAAGGATAACGGGACGCTTATCGAATCTGGAGACGTTTTTCGGTCTGTCGTAGATATGGAATCACGCGACCTCGTTGAAGAAGGCATACGTAAGGGGTTATCTGACGCTGCAACCATTATATGGCCCCATTCACCCGCGGCTGTCATTACATGTATCAAGCAGATCGCATCGTTCATTCCGCCCAGAGACGCTAAAAAGCTTCTGACCGGCAAACAGCCAGACCAGCCAGAAAATGGCATTCAGATAATTATCAAAGCGCTAATTGATGAAGCGAACGCCGAGCGATTATTGGCCATTACGAAGGAGGTTCTGGCAACACCACCGTTGCCAATTGAAGACCAGCCCGATGGAGTACTAAGGCTCTGGCTGCTCTCTCTGCAAGAGAATGAAAGTCAAATATTGATAGAACTGATCAAAGATGAAAGCCTAAATGAAGTTCAGAGAGAGCGTATCATCACATACGCATTTGCAAGGAAGGAGCAACTTGCATTGGCGTTCTTCGTCGAAGCGCTACCGATTGTCCTAGCGAAGACCGACGAAATGAAACCAATTGCAGTAGTAGTAGCCGGAATCGATGGAATCCTGTCTTTAGCTAGAAATAGCGACCAGAAGAGTGTGCTTGCTACTGCACTAGTTCCAACTCTTTCTAACCTGCCAAATGAATCCATGGCACTAGTCGCAAGAGCAATCAATAAACTAAATGGCAGGGGAATACTCGAGCGAACTAAAAATGCCTGGGAAAATATGGACGCCAATCAGATGTCCATATTGGCGCAAGAGATTCCGGGTTCGAAGGTGATCAAGCAATATCAGAAATCCAGTGGCGAGGATTCTGACAAATAGCGCTGGCTTGCCTTCACACGGGCGACCGTTGAGTGAATTTAGATAGATTTTTACTGTTAAAAGTGATATGTTTCATATCGGCTAGCTGTTGTCATTATATCGATTTCGTACAGATTTTTGTTTTGAGCCAAGACCCGCAGTTTCACCTCCATGTCTTAGGTCTAGTGCCCTAGGCGGTGAGCCATACAAACCAACAATCCCATTTCAGCTCAAGGGTGCATTGGGCTTCGAGAAAAGAATATTGGCGAGTGCTATAGTGTCTTCGATAAGAGAGTTTGCAGGAATTCTCGGAATAATAGCAAGTTTGGCTATCGGGCCAGAAACTGTACAAACCGACCAAGCAAGTGAATTCAATGCCACCTCCACACCGTCAGGCTGGCAAACATTTCCAAGAATGGGACGACCTAGCGAGTTATGAGCTTGTGGCTTTGTTTGTGGGGTCACATGTGTGCCAACCTCGCACAACCAAGAATAAGAAGCTTGATCCGTTGGAATCACCGATCCCAGCTGCTCCAATTTCTTTCTAACTGACCCTGCACTGTATTGATTTAGTCGTTCCTTGTCTGTTGCGTCTAACCATTGCCGCGCATGTTGACTTTCAATGGAAAAAAGTTGAACAAGATTTCCAATCTCAGCCAAATTACGACTGATGGACAGGGCCTCGTCGTAGTAGCCAAAACCGATTAGACGCATTGCTGCGTTCGTCGATGTCACTGTCCTACCCGAAAGATACTCATACACATGCTCCTTCCCGTGGCACCCCCAGCGGCAACAAGCGAGACCATACATTCCGCTCATTATGGAACCGAGTCGATTTACAACGTCAGAATTGGACAGTATATCGTCCCAAGTATTCTTCTCACAGACCCCTTCGATAGAGTTCAGCTCTGACCAATATTGGACTTCCTCGTTCAGGAAAGGTTCGTGTTGTTTTTCCAACCTAAGTGTTCTCCTTATCGCATGTCTCAAAAAACAAAATATCCAGTAGATTTGAGTTGGGCATGGCTAGAATTAAGTGCATACAATCCTTGGCCCCTACCCCGCCCGATGCCGCCGGTTCACCCGTGACGGCCGCCCCGGCAGTGTGACTTCCGTGTCCTGCCTTTCACGCAGTGCAATCACCTTGCCCTTGGCCATCACCAGCAACCGCTCTGGCCGCAGACGAATAGCCTCTATCGGATTCCCCGCGTCGAGTACGACGAGGCTGGCTTTTTTGCCGGGGGAGAGGCCGTAATCGGGCAGGCCCATAATGGCGGCGTTCTGGTTGGTGACCATGTCGTAGCAGCTTGTCATGTCGGCGGGGCTGGTCATTTGGGCGACATGAAGCCCCATGAAGGCGACGTCCAGCATGTCGGCATTGCCAAGCGGATACCAGGGGTCGAGCACGCAATCCTGGCCCCAGCCAACGCGGATGCCGTGGGCCAGCATTTCCGGCACGCGGGTCATGCCGCGGCGTTTGGGGTAAGTGTCGTGGCGGCCCTGAATGGTGATGTTGATCAGCGGGTTGGGAATGGCCGAGACGTCCGCTTCCGCCATCAGCGGCAACAGTTTGGACACATAGTAATTGTCCATGGAATGCATCGAGGTGAGATGCGATCCGGCCACCCGGCCCTGCAGACCAAGGCGCTGGGTTTCAAAGATCAGCTGCTCGATGTGGCGCGACTGGGGATCGTCGGTTTCATCGCAATGCATATCCACCGGCAGGCCGCGCTTTGCGGCGATTTCGCAGAGTTCCGTGACCGAGCGGCGACCATCTGCCATGGTGCGTTCAAAATGAGGAATGCCGCCGACCACATCCACGCCCAGATCGAGCGCGCGCAGCGTGTTCTGCAGGGCATTGGGGCTGCGATAAAGGCCATCTTGCGGAAAGGCGACGAGTTGCAGATCGATGTAATCGGCAACCTCTTTCTGAACCTCCAGCAGGGCCTCCACCGCCAGCAGGCGGTCATCGCAGACATCGACATGGGTGCGGATGGCAAGCAGGCCCTGGGTGACCGCCCAGTCGCAATACTCCAGCGCGCGCTGCTTGACCGCCTCATGGGTGAGTTGCGGCTTCAACTCGCCCCACAGGCCGATGCCTTCCAGCAAGGTGCCGGATTTGTTGATGCGCGGAATGCCATAGGACAAGGTGGCGTCCATGTGGAAATGCGGATCGACAAAAGGCGCACTGACCAGATTGCCGGAAATGTCGATGGTGTCCCGGGCCGTGCCGTCCAGCTTCGGGCCAATGGCGGTGATGGTTTCGCCGGTGATGGCGATATCGGCGGTTGATCCGTCCGGCAGGATGCCGCCTGTGAGAAGACAATCAAAACTCATCGTTCACCTTTTTGATAGGGCACCATCAGGGCTTTTGGGTAGCTTGCGCGCCGCGCCACCACAATGAGCGCCACGATGGAGAGAATATAGGGCAGCATCAGGAATATCTGATAGGGAATGACGCCGCCGGTGACCTGCTGCAGACGCACCTGATAGGCATCAAAAGCGGCAAACAGGATGGCGCCCAACAGCGCCTTGCCCGGCCGCCAGGAGCCGAACACCACCAGGGCAATGCAGATCCAGCCGCGCCCGTTGATCATTTCAAAGAAGAAGGAATTGAAGGCCGACATGGTGAGGAACGCCCCGCCAATGGCCATCAGCGCCGAACCGACCATCACAGCGCCGACGCGAATGGCGGTGACGCTGATGCCCTGTGCCTCGACCGCAACCGGGTTTTCACCGGCAGCGCGCACCGCCAGCCCCAATGGCGTGCGGTACAGGACCCAGGCGACCAGCCCGACCGTGATGAAGGCCAGATAGGTCAGCGGGGTCTGCATGAAGAGGGTTTCGCCGAGGAACGGAATTTCCGACAGGCCCGGCACCGGATAGGGCTGGAATGGCTCGATTTTGGGCGGCGAGGTGGATTCCGACAAGGCGACACGATAGGTGAAATAGGTCAGGCTGGTGGCCAGCAGGGTGATGCCGATGCCGGTGACATGTTGCGACAGGCCAAGCGGCACCGTCAGAAAGCCGTGCAGCAGCCCGAACATGGCACCGCACAGCGCCGCCACCATGACACCGGTCCACAGATCACCCCCGGCATAGACGGTGAACCAGCCGGTAAAGGCCCCGACCGTCATGATGCCTTCAATGCCCAGATTGAGCACCCCTGCCCGCTCGCAGATCAACTCGCCCATGGTGGCGAAAATCAACGGCGAGGCAATGCGGATGGCCGCGACCCAGAAGCCGGTTGTCAGCAGAATGTCAAACGCATCCAGCAGCATGATCACCTCCACCTGATGCGAAAGCGGGTCAGCATGATGGCGGTCACCATGCTGAGCAGCGCGGTTGCGACCATCACATCAGAGATGTAGCTGGGCACGCCTGCGCTGCGGCTCATGGCATCTGCGCCAACAAAAATGCCCGCCACAAAGATCGCCGATATGACAACACCGAGCGGATTGAGCAGCGCCAGCATGGCCACCACAATGCCGGTGTAGCCATAGCCGGGCGATATATCGAGGGTCAGATTGCCCTTCAGGCCAGCCACTTCCGAGACGCCTGCCAAAGCCGCCAGACCGCCGGACAGAAGCGCAGTTTTCACCAGCACGCGGTTGACCGGTATACCGGCAAAGCGTGCGGCTTCGGGGTTGTGGCCAACGGCGCGCATTTCATAGCCCAGCACGGATTTTGCCATGATCAGCCAGACAGCAATGGCGCTGAAAATGGCGAGGATAAACCCGTAATGCAGGCGCTTGCCCTGAATGATGCGCGGCAGACGCGCTTCGGCGACCACGCGTTCCGATTGCGGCCAGCCCAGGCCCATCGGGTCTTTCAGCGGGCCTTCCAGCAACAGCGAGACAAACAGAAGAAAGATGAAATTGAGCAACAGGGTTGTGACCACCTCATCCACCCCGAAACGGGTCTTTAAAATGGCCGGACCGAGCAGCAACAGGGCACCGGCGGTCATGGCCCCGACGATGATGATCGGGATCAGAATGCCGGCGGGCGCGGCAATGGCGCCAGTGCCCAGAATGATGGTCATCACGGCACCGGCATAGAGCTGTGCCTCGGCCCCGATATTCCAGAGCTTGGCCCGGAAGGCGACGGCAATGGCCAGGCCGGTAAAGATCAAAGGCGTGGCCCGTGTCAGGGTTTCGACCAGCGCGAATTGCGAGCCAACGGCCCCCTTGATGACAAGGCCGAACACCTGCAGCGGCGCGGCACCGGCGATCATCACCAGAATGGCGGCGATGACGAAGGTCGCCAATATGGCCATCGCCGGATAGAGCAAGGTCACCGCCATAGACGGCGCTGGCTTGGGTTCAAGCCGCATGATCAGGCTCCTTCGGCGCGGTGTTGGAGGCGCTTTCAAAGCCGTGCCCGGCCATCAGCGTGCCAAGATCGGCAATCGTGCGTGCGCCGCGTCTGGATGGTGCCGAGAGGCGGCCTTTTGACATGACGACAATCTGGTCAGCCAGGGTCATGACCTCATCGAGATCTTCGGAAATCAGCAGGATGGCCGCGCCGCGCGCGCGGGCCTTCAGCAATTGGGCGTGAACATAGGACACAGCGCCGACATCCAGCCCCCGCGTCGGCTGGCTGGCCAGGATCATCTGCGGATCGCCGTCAAAGGCGCGGCCAAGAATGAGTTTTTGCATATTGCCGCCGGAGAGCAGCCGGACGCGGGCTTCGGGCGATGGGCATTTGACATCGAAATCATGGATGATGCTTTCGGCAAAGCGCCGGGCCGCGCCCCAGTTGAGAAAGCCCATTTTGGAAAAGCGGTTGCTGAGATAGCGCTCGGACACGACATTTTCGGTGACACTCATATCACCGATCATGCCAACCGCATGGCGGTCTTCGGGGATGCGGCCAATCTTGTGCGCCAGCGCATGGCGCGGGGACCAGCTGCCAATGGTCTCGCCATTGATATGGATGCGGCCTTTGGTGGGTGACAATGTGCCGGAGATCAGCGCGGCGAGTGCCGCCTGCCCATTGCCGGAAACGCCTGCCAGACCGGTGATTTCCCCGGCCTTCAGATCCAGGAAGATATCGTGCAGATCTGCGCCGGTGCCAACACCCTTTGCGCTGACATTTTCCAGCCGAAACACGGTCTTGCCGGTCTGAGGTTCGGAAATTTGTGGCGGCTTGATTTCTTCGCCAACCATCAGGCCGGCCAGGGCTTTGCGATCAGTCTCGGCGGTCCGTTCCTCGCCCACCAGCTTGCCACCGCGCAGCACAAGCACACGGTCACTGACGGCCATGACTTCCTGCAGCTTGTGGGAAATAAAGATGATCGACAGGCCCTTTGCCACCAGCATTTTCAGGGTGCGGAACAGGGCGTCGGTTTCGTGCGGGGTGAGAACCGCTGTGGGCTCATCGAGAATGAGAATGCGGGCATCGCGATACAGCGCCTTCAGGATTTCCACGCGCTGACGCTCGCCGACGGACAGATCAGCAATCAACGCGTCGGGATTGACTGACAGGCCAAAATCTTCCGCATGGCTGACAATGCGCTGTCTGGCTTTGGCGCGGTCGAAACTTGGCCAGAACAGCTTTTGTGTTCCAAGCGCGATGTTGTCGAGCACGGTCATGTTGTCGGCCAGGGTGAAATGCTGGTGGACCATGCCGATCCGGGCATCCAGCGCGGCCTGCGGATCGCCCTTTGGCAATTCCTTGCCAAAGGCGGTGACGGTTCCTGAATCGGCCACATAATGCCCGAACAGGATGTTCATCAGGGTCGTCTTGCCAGCGCCATTTTCACCCAGAAGGGCAATCACCTCTCCCTGTTTCAGGGAAAAGCTGATGGCATCATTGGCGATGAGCGGACCGAATGTCTTGGTGATGCCGGAGAGGTTGAGAACAACCTCTCCGTTCGATTGTGCAGTCACTAGCTGGATTTCGGCTCTTCATCATTGATGGTCACTGTGAAGCTGCCATCCTTGATTGCAGCTTCCTTGGCAGCGACCATATCCAGAGCTTCCTGGGGGATCTTGCCTTCAAAGGTGCCATAAGGCGCCAGCGAACAACCGCCCTCTTTCATGAAGGAATAAACGCCGTAATCCGCGGCCTTGAATTCACCGGCCTTGGCCTTGGCAATGGCCGCATCCAGTGTTGGCTCGAAGTGCCAGATGGCAGAGGCGACAACCGTGTCGGGATAATCGACCTGGGTGTCGATCACATTGCCGATGGCCAGAACGTTCTTTTCCTTGGCAGCATCGGAAACGCCAAAGCGCTCGGCATACATGATATCAGCGCCGCCATCGATCTGCGCAAAGGCGGTTTCCTTGGCTTTTGCCGGATCAAACCACGAGCCGATAAACGCAACCTGGAACTTGATATCAGGCTGAACTTCCTGCGCGCCTGCCATGAAGGCATGCATCAGTCGGTTCACTTCCGGAATCGGGAAGCCGCCAACCATGCCGATATTCTTGGTTTTCGTCATCGCACCGGCGATGATACCGGACAGATAGGCCGCGTCCTGAATGTAATTGTCAAACACCGCAAAGTTTGGTGCATCATCCATCGGTTTGAAGCTGGAGCCCATCAGAAAGGCCTTGTCCGGATAATCCCGGGCCACATCGCGGGCCGCGTTTTCCACGCCAAAAACCTCGCCGACGATCAGATCATGGCCGGCTTCGGAATATTCGCGCATGACGCGCTCATAATCATTGTTGGATGTACTTTCCGAATAGACATATTCAATCTCACCGCGTTCTGCTGCAGCCAGGGCTGCCTTGTGAATGCGGCTGATCCATTGCTGCTCAACAGGGAGCGTATAGATGGCTGCGACCTTAAGCGGCGCGTGGCTGGCTGCACTGGCAGCGCCCAGAAGGCCCGGCATGGCCAGTGCGGTTGCACCCAGGCCTGCACTTTTCAACACTGCTCGGCGTGACATGGCTGCCTGAACCAGCGATTTGATTGGATCTGTCATAGATAGGCTCCTTGTTGAGAAACATGATGGTAGGAATTGCCACAAACCTTGACGGTAGTGTGAATCCGTGGGCCTGACAAGCACCCCTCACCTGTCGAGAGAGCTTTCTTGCTAGTGCCAGAAACACGGTGGATTTCGATACGCATGCAAGCTGCAGAAAACCTCTTTTGCGACCGGATTGATATGTTAGACTGACCATTGGAACTGGTGGCAGCTGCACCAGAATGAGACCTGCAAGGAGTTGTCCCATGCATACCGCCCCAGCCAGCTTTGGGTTTATTGCTGCACTGTGCATTCTGGCCAGTCCGGCCACAGCACAGGAAGCGATTTCCGATTGTGACTGGCCTGCCAGTCTGCGCAATATCGTCGAACCGTGGGAGAGCCACACACGCACTTTTGCCAATGGCAAAATCCGCATTGCCCATGTGGATACGGGCGGCGAACCGGTGTGCTGCAGCTCTTATCTTGCGATTCTCGCGCCCACCGGATCGGAAATTGAACTGGAAAGCCGCCAGTGCAAATTGCTGACTGATGGCCCCGAAATGAGCGGCTTCAACTGGATCGCGTTTGACAGCATCACTGCGAGCTATGATCCGGGCCTTGGCCTGCTGCTGAGCGTACCGGTAGAGCGCTATGATTTTGCAGGCGATGGCACCACGATTCCCGCGACTGTCGGCATTCGTATCAACCAGGCGAGTGGCGAGATTTATACAGAGTAGAGCAATCACACCATCAAATGCTGACGCACTTCTTCCCGGTCGAGGCTGGCTGCATCACCGGAATGAACCACTTCGCCGCGATCCATGATGTAGATGTCATCGGCCAGTTCGCGGCAGAAATCGAGATATTGTTCGACCAGCAAGATGGCCATGCCTTCTTCATCGCGCAGGAAGCGGATGGCGCGACCGATATCCTTGATGATCGAAGGCTGGATGCCCTCGGTTGGCTCATCCAGAACCAGCAGTTTTGGCCGTGTCACCAGGGCCCGGCTGATGGCCAGTTGCTGCTGTTGGCCACCGGATAAATCGCCGCCACGCCGATGCAGCATATCTCTCAGAACCGGAAACAGATCAAACACATAATCGGGAATGGTGCGCGAGGCCCGTTTGACGGCGGCATAGCCGGTTTCCAGATTCTCCTCGACGCTGAGCAGCGGGAAAATCTCACGGCCCTGCGGCACAAATCCGATACCGGCGCGGGCGCGGTCATAAGAGGCGGTTTTGCCAAGCACCCGCCCTTCCATGCTGATGCTGCCGGAGGTGAGCGGATGGTGTCCGACCACAGCGCGCATCAGACTGGTCTTGCCCACGCCATTGCGGCCCAGAACGCATGTGATCCGGCCTGCCGCTGCCTGCAGCGACACGCCCCGAAGCGCTTCAGCTGCACCATAGTGCAGAACGGCATTTTCTACATTCAGCATCATCAACGCCCCAAATACACTTCAATGACCTTCGGGTCGGCAGACACATGGTCCAGCGAGCCTTCGGACAGAACCGAGCCTTCGTGCAGGCAGGTCACCTTGACGTCGAGTTCGCGGACGAAGCCCATATCGTGTTCCACAACGATGACCGAATGATCTTCCGCGATATCGCGCAGCAGGGATGCAGTGGCTTCGGTTTCAGAATCCGTCATGCCGGCCACCGGTTCGTCGACCAGCAGGAGCTTTGGATCCTGTGCCAGCAACATGCCGATTTCGAGCCATTGCTTCTGGCCGTGGCTGAGATTGCCCGCCGTGTTGCCGCGCAGATGGGACAGGCGGATGGTGTCAAGAATCTGCCTGATGCGCCCTTCCCCCGCTTCACTGCGGCGGTGAAACAACGTCGCCATGATGCCGCGTGAACCGGCCAGCGCCAGCGCAATATTATCCTCAACCGTATGGCCTTCAAACACTGTTGGCTTTTGAAATTTGCGGCCAATACCCATGGTGGCAATGTCAGCTTCATCGTGACTGGTGAGATCGATCTCACCATCAAAGATCACATCGCCAGTGTCGGGACGGGTCTTGCCGGTCATGATATCCATCATGGTTGTCTTGCCAGCACCGTTGGGGCCGATGATGGCGCGCATTTCGCCCTGTTGCAGAACCAGCGACAGATTGTTGATCGCCTTGAAGCCATCAAAGGAGACGGATACGCCATCCAGATACAGCAATGAATTGGTTTTGTCGGTCATGCCTTACTCCGCTGCCTGAGGCTGGCTATTGGCCTGGTCGGCCGGTTTTTGGGTCGTGTCGCTTTCAATGGGAGCTTGCTTTGCCGGGCGCAGTTTTGCCCAACCATCACGCACTGTGCCGACAATGCCTTTCGGCAGCAGCAAGGTCACCAGCACGAACAGGCCGCCCAAAGCGAACAGCCAATATTCCGGGAACGCACCGGTGAACCAGCTCTTGCCGCCATTCACGACCAGAGCGCCAATGATGGGGCCGATAATGGTTCCGCGTCCGCCGACCGCTGTCCAGACAACCACTTCAATGGAGTTGGCCGGCGCAAATTCGCCGGGATTGATGATGCCGACCTGCGGCACATAAAGCGCGCCGGCAATGCCCGCCATGATGGCCGACACCACGAAGGCAAACAGCTTGACCATTTCCGGGCGATATCCCAGAAACCGTGTCCGGCTTTCCGCATCGCGCACGGCAATCATCAGCTTGCCAAATTGCGAGCCGGTGATGGCGGCGGTGATGAGCACGCCCAGTGCCAAGGCAATTGCGCTGGCAGAAAACAGCCCGGCGCGCGTTGTGCTCGCCTGAATGTCATAGCCCAGAATATCCTTGAAATCGGTCAGGCCATTATTGCCGCCAAAGCCCATATCATTGCGGAAGAAGGCCAGCAGCAAAGCATAGGTCATGGCCTGTGTGATGATCGACAGATAGACGCCGGTGACACGGCTGCGAAAGGCAAACCAGCCAAAGATGAAGGCCAGCCCACCGGGCACCAGAATGATCATCAAGGCGGCAAACCAGAACTGGTCAAATCCGTACCAGAACCAGGGCAGTTCCTGCCAATTGAGAAAGACCATGAAATCGGGCAGCACCGGATCGCCATAGACGCCGCGCGAGCCGATCTGACGCATCAGATACATGCCCATCGCATAGCCACCCAGTGCAAAAAATGCACCATGGCCAAGTGAGAGAATGCCGCAATAGCCCCAGACCAGATCCAGCGCCAAAGCCAGAAGCGCATAGGTGAGATATTTGCCGAACAGGCCCACCAGATGATTGGGAACATGCAGCGGATGAGCCGGATCGAGATAAAGGTTCGAGAAAGGAACCGCGACGGCAATCGCCAGAATGATCAGGATGGTCAGCGTGATGGGCCATGTCAGGCCCTTTTTGAGAAAGTGCGTTAAAATCATGTTTCGATCGCCCGTCCCTTGAGCGCAAACAGGCCGCGCGGTTTCTTCTGGATGAACAGAATAATGAAAACCAGCACCAGGATCTTGCCCAGCACAGCGCCCGCATAAGGTTCGAGGAATTTGTTGAAGACCCCAAGCGACAGCGCGCCCACCAGTGTTCCCCACAAATTGCCAACGCCGCCAAACACCACAACCATGAAGCTGTCGATGATGTAGCTTTGGCCAAGATTGGGTGACACATTATCAATCTGGCTGAGCGCCACACCGGCAATGCCGGCAATGCCCGACCCCAGCATGAAGGTCAGCGCATCCACCCATGGGGTGCGAATGCCCATGGCCGATGCCATGCGCCGGTTTTGTGTCACTGCGCGCATTTGCAGGCCGAGCGAGGTTTTGTTGAACGCCCACAGCAATACGGCAAAGACGCAGAGCGCGAAGATGAGAATATAGAGGCGGTTCCAGGTGATGGTGATCTGGCCCAACTCGAATGCCCCGGACATCCAGGACGGGTTTGAAACCTCCTGATTGCTAGGGCCAAACAAGGTCCGCACAGCCTGTTGCAGGATCAGAGAAACGCCCCAGGTTGCCAGCAATGTTTCCAGCGGGCGGCCATAGAGAAACCGGATGACACCGCGTTCCAGCACCAGCCCGACCAGAGCCGACACCATAAAGGCCAGCGGCAGGGCAATCAGCAAAGACCAATCCATCAGTTCGGGCATGGAATTGCGGATGATTTCCTGAACCAGATAGGTGGTGTAGGCCCCCAGCATGACCATCTCGCCATGGGCCATGTTGATCACACCCATCACACCGAAGGTGATGGCAAGACCGATGGCGGCCAGCAGCAGCACAGAGCCAAGAGACACGCCGTACCAGACATTCTGCCCCATGCCCCATAGCTTGAGGTTTTTTTCGATCTTGGTGATGGCGCGGGCAGCCAGGGTTTTCAATTCGCCATCGGCCTGCGCTTCAAAGCGGGTCAGGAATGCCAGGGCTTCGCGATTGCCGAGCGCGGTCATGACATTGACAGCGTTGGTCTTGTCTTCCAGCGAGCGATCGGAGATCAAAATGGCAGATGCCTGCGCCTGACGCAGGCGCTTGGCAACCGTGTCATCGGTTTCCCGCTCCAGGGCGGCTTCAATCGCTGGCAGCGCCTCGACATCTGGGTTTGCCGCCAGCGTGTTTGCAGCGGTCAGACGGACAGACGGGTTTTCTGAGGCCAATGTGAGCCCGCCAATGGCATCTCTGATGCTGCGCCGGAGCGCATTGTTGACCTTGACCTTCTTGAGGTCGCGTTTTCCAGCTTCACCGGCGGCTTCACCGGTCAGCGGATCGAACAGTTCCAGCGTCTTGCCGCTTCCGGGAACCACGAACACCTGATTGTCAGATTTGCGGAAATATACCGAGCCATCTGATAGCGCGTTCAGCACTCCGGCCACCGACGCATCGCCGGTTTCGGCAAGCTCCGTCACAATGGCCTTGGTCTGATTGAAATTCTTGGAGGTTGCGAATTTTTGGATGATCGCCTGAAGATCAGCGTCTTGTGCGTTCGCTACAGGCGCAAACAGCGACAGACACCATATTGTCAGCAGTGCCAGAATTGATTTGCGGTACACGCTTTTAAGACCTTCAAAATTGGAGGTTTTGGATTGTTTCGTTTCCGGGCATTTCGGGTCCAGATATTTCCGGGCGAAGTGGGAGGGAACTCCGCCCGGAAATCTGTTGCAGTGGTGTGCTAAATCCGATCAGGACTTAGTTTACGCCCTTACCGCCACACTGGCCGGTAGCAGTGTTGAAGTTGCCGCAGGACATTGGCGCGCGCCAATCGGCGATCAGGTCCTTGGAGTCTGGCAGATAGTCAGACCATGCATCGCCAACAACGAGACCGGAGGTTTCCCAAACGGTTTCGAACTGACCATCTTCCTGGATTTCGCCAATGAGGACAGGCTTGGTGATGTGGTGGTTTGGCATCATGGCTGAGAAGCCACCGGTGAGGTTTGGCACGGACACGCCGACAATGGCGTCTATGACCGCATCCGGATCAGTTGTGCCAGCCTTTTCAACCGCTTTGATCCACATGTTGAAGCCAATGTAGTGGGCTTCCATCGGATCGTTTGTGACGCGGTTTTCGTCACCAATGAAAGCCTGCCATTTTTCAATGAACTCAGCGTTTTCATCTGTATCGGCGGACTGGAAGTAGTTCCAGGCGGCCAGGTGACCAACGAGGGGAGCTGTATCGAGACCAGCCAGTTCTTCTTCACCAACCGAGAAGGCAACAACGGGAATATCTTCCGCCTTGATGCCCTGATTGCCGAGTTCCTTGTAGAACGGCACGTTGGCATCACCATTGATGGTGGAGACAACAGCTGTTTTCTTGCCAGCCGAGCCGAACGCGCTGATGTCAGCAACGATGGTCTGCCAGTCTGAGTGACCAAACGGCGTGTAGTTGATCATGATGTCTTCTTCAGCCACACCTTTGGCTTTCAGATAGGCTTCAAGAATCTTGTTGGTTGTGCGCGGATAGACATAGTCGGTTCCGGCCAGAACCCAACGTTCAACGCCTTCATTTTCCATCAGATAATCGACCGCAGGAATAGCCTGCTGGTTCGGCGCAGCGCCAGTGTAAAAGACATTGCGCTGACTTTCTTCGCCTTCGTATTGAACAGGGTAGAACAGCAGGCTGTTCAGCTCTTCAAATACCGGCAGAACCGATTTGCGGGACACAGATGTCCAGCAACCAAATACGGAAGCGACATCATCGCCTTCGATCAATTCACGTGCTTTTTCAGCAAAGAGTGGCCAGTCAGAGGCCGGGTCAACGACCACTGCTTCCAATTGCTTGCCGAGAAGACCACCCTTCTTGTTCTGCTCATCAATGAGCATCAACATTGCGTCTTTAAGGGTTGTTTCGGAAATCGCCATTGTTCCGGACAGTGAATGCAGGATGCCGACTTTAATCGTTTCCTGAGCATTGGCGGTGAAAGACGCCGTTGCCATTATGGTTGACGCCAGGGACGCCAAAGCGAGAGTTTTAAGTTTACCAGTCATGATACCTCCGACAGGTTTGTTTGCACCGGACACTGAACTGCAAGTGCCATGCCAAAGACGGGTCGGAGAATTATTTTTTAATAATTCATTAATAAATTCAGTCTGTTAAACCGCACAACTTCGAACAAGACGCCTCGATTTACGACCATCCAACCCCCAAAAGAACGGATTAATTTGCGCACAAAATATAAGCACACCTCAAAAACGCCTATTTTTAGGGCAGTCGCTAAAAATTTTGGCGATTTGCTTGGCCAATATGCCGAGGTGACTCTATTACAGGCAGGCTGCAATTTTTTGCGGCAGGTTGTTTGCACCAAAACGACCTTGCGCTCTCTGCTGTCAGCAGGGAGCGCATCAAAACCCATCCATGTCAGAGATCTGAGAGTGTTGGTGTTCCGCTTGCAGCAACCCAGTTGTGGCTGTCACGAATGCGCGCGTGCAAAAATTATCGTTGGCTGCAAGATTTTTGAAAGGATGTGTGGCCAGTTTCGAAGAGACAATTTTCAATTTGAACATCTGGCGGCCAGAAAACCAGGTTTCTGCGATTTATTTTGCCCAAGCCTATCCGGCTGTGGCCATATCAGGCAGTGAAAATCCAGTCAGACCCATTTTATGATTTCAACTCTGGTGCCCTTGCCAACTTCTGAGTCAATTTGAAAAACATCGACCAGTTGCTGGGATGCCTGAAGGCCGTTTCCGGGGCTTCCATTGGCGCTGAAGCCATTTACCATGGCATTTTTCACATCGACGATACCGGGACCGTTGTCGATGAAGATGCACCGTATGCCGGTTTCGGTGTCTCCATGGACAATTTCCATTTCCACGTGACCGCCGCCGCCATGGACCAGCGTGTTGCGCGCCAATTCACTAACAGCGGTTGCAATTCGGGTTTTATCGATCACCGAGCAGCCCAGTCGTGACAGAATGGTGCGTGCCGCATTCCTGGCCGCCACGATATCATTTTCTTTCTGAATCTCAAATCTGTGCATTTGAGGCTCTTTACTCGACGTAACCTGGAAACTATTCGCCCTCAGTGATGACATTCTACCCAACCTTTCCCCATTTGCGCTCACATGCAAACGCACGCAGTGTCAGTTTGGTTCCAACATTTTTTAGAAAATAGGGCGCATCCAGATTCATTTCCAGGAAACAGGTCCCCAAAACACGGATGTTTTTGGCAATACCCCGTCCAAAAACGGTATTTGATGCCATGCTCACCATTTTTTCATCACGCTCATACTATCGCCCACGCCCAAAACTGCCTTGCAAACGCAGCAATTGATCCTGCTCAAAACTTTGATAAAACTGTCGCAGCGGCACAAATACCAAGTCCAGAATTGTGGGACTTGAAGCCGATCCCGACACATAATTTGCAGCTTTAGCCGGTTCAGAATTAATAAATCTTGAAAAAATGGAGGAGAATGTCGATTTTTATGATTTACTGAATATACTTTTTGACACGTACGTCTCTGCCTCAACATGGAAGCGGTCGTTGAAACGATAAAGCACACCAAACTCATAGCGCGGACAGTTTTCTCATCGGCACCACCGATGGCGATTCAGAATGGATGTCACGGACTGTCACCGGATGAAAGGGTGCCCAACTGGCAGGCCCCGTTTCCAATTTCCGCTTCAGACCCTCTGCCGCCATTGGGCGAGCGAAGAAATAACCCTGCGCAAGATCACATTCCAGTTCGCACAGCTTGTTTCTGGTTTCGATGTCTTCGACGCCTTCGGCAACGACGACAATCTCCAAATTCTTGCACAAATCAATGATGGAGCGGACAATCGCCAGATCGTTTTTCTTCTGGACCATGTTTCTGATGAACACCATATCGATCTTGAGTTCATCAACCGGCATGCTTTTCAGATACATCAAGGATGTGTAGCCCGTTCCAAAATCATCTATCGATATTGAAACCCCCATCTGCTGAATGCGCTCCAGAACCCGCAAGGCCTGCTCGGGATTCTTCATGAAGGCCGTTTCAGTAATCTCAATAATCAGATTTTCAGGCGGAAATGACTTCTGTTCAAGCAGTCGGATAATGAGATCAGGCAGTTCCCAGTCATTCAGCAATCGTGCAGACACATTGACCGACAGCTTCAAAGGATTGTCGGCCCGCTGCCAGATGACAGCTTGCTCCATAGCCTGCTCCAGAACATTCAAAGTCAGCGGCTTGATGACGCCTGTGCGTTCAGCTGCAGGAATGAACTCAGCGGGTGATATCAGACCAAACTCGGGGTGTTGCCAACGCACCAGCGCTTCAACACCAGCAACGTCTCCCGTTACGAGATTGATTTTTGGCTGATATTCCAGAAACAATTGCTGTTTGCTGATCCCGGCTCTCAATTGGCTGGCGAGAGTGGACTTCTGAATTTCCTCCGCTGTGCCATCCGAACCATAGATAATGTAACCGCATCCATCCTTCTTGGCAGAATACATGGCAGCATCCGCGTTCGAGAGGGTCATCACACCATCTTCGCCATGGACGGGATACAGAGCGACACCAATGGAAATGCCCACATCGACCATTTCCCCGCCAACAGGAATTGGTTTCCCGACAGCATCAACAAGCTTCTGGACGACGACATCAACGCCTTCCTGTTCCAATGCTGATGGCAAAAGGGCTGCAAATTCATCGCCGCCCAATCGCGCGACCGTATCGGAGTGGCGCAGTGTTTCTTTCAGCCTTTTGGCAACTTCCTGCAAGACCTGATCACCTATATCGTGACCCATTGTGTCATTGATTTCCTTGAAGCGATCCAGATCCATCATCAGAATGGGCAAAAGTCTGCCCTCACGCTTCGCAAGCTCGCAACTTTGCTCCAGACGATCATAGAACAAGGCCCTGTTTGCAAGACCGGTCAGATCGTCATAAAAGCTCAATTTCTCAAGATGCTTGCGTGCCTGTTCCAACTCGTTGGTGAGCTGTGTCACGCCGCGGTAGGTTTCGTCCAATTCCTCTTCCAGCATGGCAATCATGTCGACCGATTCAAGGTCTTCGTCCTGCTGGAACGCCACCTTGGATAAAGACAGCAATGCCTCGTTGTTTACAGCGTCATGCGTGCCCAGATCTTCCCAGTCAACTTTGGGGACTTCCGGTTCAGCATTTTGGGCTGCTTTTCTCAAAGCGCCATATCTCTTGAATGGATTGACCATCACGCAGTTACTTTCACCTATAATTAGCCGCCGAGATTAGCAGTCAAGACATGAATTTTTTGTAAAAAATGCCACCTCCAGGCCCGTATGTTCAACTCTTCGTTGTTTTTCGATATATGATGGAGCCCGTAAAACACCAACCCTTCCGTAGCGTCAACCAAGGTAAAAACACTCTACAACTTCAAATTGCTGCATTAAATTAACCTTTTAAATACCCAAGGTTGTTTTGAGCCGGGCCAGGTAAAGCGCGCCATGAAATGGTTTAAAGGCCACCGGATTCCTGGAGAAAATCAATCACTGCGTCCAGCCCTTTGCCTGTGCGCAAATCAGTCATGGCCGTCGGACGACCGTTGCGTGATTTATGTGCGTCTGCCTCCATCTGCTGCAAATCGACACCGACATGAGGCGCAAGTTCCGTTTTGTTGACGATCAGCAAATCCGAGCGCGTGATGGCGGGACCGCCCTTGCGCGGAATATCACCGCCCTGACAGACCGAGATGACATAAAGCGTCAAATCCGCCAGCTCCGGCGAGAAAGTGGCAGCAAGATTGTCGCCACCCGATTCAATGAAGATGACATCCAGATCCGGATGGTGCTCATTCATCTCACGAATTGCATGCAGATTGATGGAGGCGTCCTCGCGAATGGCCGTATGCGGACAGCCGCCGGTTTCGACACCCTTGATACGATCAGCAGACAGAGCCTGCATCCGCACCAAAGCGTCTGCATCTTCGCTGGTGTAAATGTCATTGGTGATGACACCGATAGACCATTTATCGCGCATGGCTTTGCATAATTCAGCGGTCAATGTGGTTTTGCCGGTACCGACCGGCCCACCAATGCCAACACGCAGCGGACCATTTTGAGTATTGCTCATGCGGTTTCTTCCTTGAAAATTTGCAGTCCTGCCTTGAGGCTGTCGGACAGATCGTTGCCGGGCGCGTCATTCATGAACGGAACAATCTGACTGTTTGTGTCTCGTGATTCATCGAAGCGATATCCGCAATGAGCGTTGCTGTTCCAAGATCATCCAGGCTTGTCCCGACTGCCGACATCGCCAAACGGGCAATATCCGGTTCCAGCGCTGCCAAACTGCGCGCCGCGCCGGACTGACCCAGAACTGACAGGCGAATGGCTGCCTGCAACTGGTTGGATATGCTGGCCTGCAGATAGCCGATCAAGGCAATTTCCAGTGGAATTCCGCCCGCGGCACAATACCCCCCCACAACAACCGGTAGCGGATACAATTTGCCGAAATCAGGATGTGTTTCAAATTTCCAGTGTTCGACAGCCAAAACGAAGGCTTCACCCTGTGCTGTTAGTTCCAGATGCCGTTCCTTGCTGCCGGCCAGTGCAATGGCCAATTCACCAACCGGACGACATGTCTCGTTCGCAAGAGCCCGTCGCCAGCTCTCAGCCAGAAAAATCTGATCATTCTTCGCAGAGCCGCGCGTGATGACGCTGCGCAGCCATTCGCATAATTGCGCTTCATTGCTGACAAGACCATCGTGAACCGCCCGTTCCAGCCCGTTGCTGTAGGCAAAACCGCCTGTCGGAAAAACCGGCGACAGCCAACTCAACAGGCGAACGAGCCCTATGCCTCCAGCAGCTGTCATCGACAACTCAATCGTGATCATTGGTGTGGCTATGGGCGTGGTGCCCATGACTGTGTGTATGGGTGGTGTCCGCGCGGCCATAGGCGCCACCTTCGGGATCAAAAGGCGCATTGATTTCAGAGACGCGCGCCCCCAGGCCAATCAACATTGTCTTGATGACATGATCGGCGCGAATGCGAATGCAGTCTTGCGCAATCTGCGCCGGAAGATGCCGGTTGCCCAGTTGCCAGGCCAATTGCAAAAGATGCTTTTGATGTTTACCACGCACCTCATAGAGTTGTTCCGGCTCGGCCTGTACTTCAATCACCCGGCCATCTTCCAGCACCAGCCCTTCACCATGACGCAGCAATCGGGCCTCCGGCAGATCAAGCAGGAATGCGATGCCGTTGTTGGACAGCATCCTGACGCGGCGCCGGTGCCGCGCGGTTTCATCCAGCGTGATCGTATCAGCGGCGTCGTGGACATGATCGATGGTGTGTGTGGCGCGGATCACCAGAGTTGTTCTCCTGTTATGCGTTGAAGAGCCTGTTTCGCAATCACACTCCGGGACAGGCTGTGTTTCTTGGAATCCAGCATGTCGATGTTCAGCACAAACACATAGGTCTCGGCCTCAAGTTCCAGCCAGCCCACATACCAGCCAATGGATGGCTTGGTGTCCACGGCCCAGCCGGTCTTGGCACGCAAAACCCAGTTATCTCCGCGATCAACCTCCAGAATTTCGATTACTGCTTCCTGATGCCGTTGCGAAAACGGCAAGGACCGCGCGTGAAGCCGCTTGAGGAAATCTACCTGTTCAAAAGCAGAGATCTGCAGCGGCCCCAGCAACCAGAATTTATCGACCACTTCGCCAATTTCCTGATTGCCATATTTGGCTTTCCTGACAAATGACGCCATCTGGTCAATACCAATACGCCTCGCCAGTTCCTGATAGGTGGGTACAGATGACACAACAATGGCGCTGCGCAGGCTGTGTGGCCTGTTCCATTGCTTGATCCTGCGCTGCGTGCCGTCCCAGGGCACACTCTCATCCACATCGGCAACAGCACCGGCCTCCAGCGCAAACAGGCTGTTTGGCACCTTGAACGTGGAGGCAGGTGTTTTGGGATCCGCCGCGCGGGCCTTGTCATGGACCCAGAGCTTTTGCTGCCCAAGGCGTTCGACAACCAGTGTTCCGGCAGTTGCTTGCGCGCTAAAGATGTCATCAAACTTGACATCACTTGCCTGTGCCATCGCTGACGGCAGCATCACCAGAAGGATCAAAAGCCAAAAGCGCCCCAAAAAGCGCCCGGACACGTGCAAGGGCAAGAGCGCAAATTGGCACTCAGACCAATATTCTATCCGGGACCTGAGGGTGTGCCGTCGGAACATTCAGCTTACCGCACTTCAACATCGGCAGGTTCGATAATTTCTAGCTTCCGACCCAGAAAGAAAGGTTCTCCTGCCTTGCGCCAGGCAATCAGATGTGGCTCCTGAAAATGAGCATCCAGTGCAGCCTTGTCTTTCCAGCGTTCGATAAACATCAAGGTGTTTTCATCGGTCAGGCTGTGAACCAGATCATAGGAAACACATCCGGCTTCTTTCCGTGTGGCTTCAATGCAGGGCGTAACAGCCGCCATGATATCTGGCAGGGAGCCGGGTTTGATTTCGAGCGTCGCGATGAGATAGATCATGTCTTATCCGTCTGTTGGTTGGTTATGCTTGAATTGGCCCCGTTCAATACCACCACACGATGGATGACAACAAGCTGGTAACGCGGTCAGTGAAAGTTCCGGGCACGCCCGGCCTAGAATAGAAAATACCTTTGCGCCATGGGCAGCACGTCTGCCGGCTCACAGGTCAGCAACTCACCATTGGCACGCACTTCATAGGTTTCCGGATCGACTTCCACATCCGGCGTCGCATCATTGTGGATCATGGAGGCTTTGGAGATGCCGCCTCTGGTGTTGGTCACTGGTAGCAATTGCTTGGCAACACCCAGCTTGCCGGCAAGCCCATCCTCGATGGCGGCCTGCGAGACGAAAGTTGCCGAGGAGTTGGTGAGCGATTTTCCAAACGCGCCGAACATTGGCCGGAAATGCACCGGCTGCGGCGTTGGGATGGAGGCATTCGGATCGCCCATGATTGAAGCGGCGATGGTGCCGCCGATCAGGATCATATCCGGTTTGACGCCGAAGAACGCGGGATCCCACATCACCAGATCAGCACGCTTGCCGACTTCCAGTGAGCCAATCTCGGACGACATGCCGTGCGCGATGGCCGGGTTAATGGTGTATTTGGCGATGTAGCGGCGCACGCGCATATTGTCATTGGCGCCGGTTTCCTCCGGCAACGGGCCGCGCTGACGTTTCATCTTGTCCGCTGTCTGCCAGGTGCGGATGATAACCTCGCCGACCCGGCCCATGGCCTGGCTGTCGGATGCGATGATCGAGAAGGCGCCCATATCGTGCAGGATGTCTTCCGCAGCAATGGTTTCCTTGCGAATGCGGCTTTCGGCAAAGGCAACATCTTCCGGGATATTGGCATCCAGATGGTGGCAGACCATCAGCATGTCGAGATGTTCGGCAATGGTGTTGACCGTGTAGGGCCGCGTTGGGTTGGTGGACGATGGAATGACGTTCGGCAGGCCGCAAATCTTGATGATATCCGGTGCGTGACCACCACCGGCCCCCTCGGTGTGGAAGGCGTGAATGGTGCGGCCCTTGAAGGCATCGACGGTGTTTTCCACAAAGCCGGATTCATTCAGCGTATCGGTGTGGATCATCACCTGAACATCATAGGCATCAGCCACTGACAGGCAGCAATCAATCGCGCCGGGTGTCGTTCCCCAGTCTTCGTGAAGTTTCAGAGCGCAGGCACCACCCAGCAACATTTCCTCCAGGGCGCCGGGTTGAGAGGCATTGCCCTTTCCGGCAAAGGCCAGGTTCATCGGAAATGCATCAGCAGATTCAATCATCCGCGCAAGATGCCAGGGGCCGGGCGTACAGGTTGTTGCCAGCGTGCCATGGGCCGGGCCGGTTCCACCGCCGAGCATGGTGGTGAGGCCGGACATCAGCGCTTCGTCGATCTGTTGCGGGCAGATGAAATGGATGTGGCTGTCAAAACCGCCGGCGGTGATGATCTTGCCTTCACCGGCTATGGCCTCAGTGCCGGGACCGATGATGATATCGACCCCAGTCTGGGTATCCGGGTTACCCGCTTTGCCAATGGCACAAATGCGGCCGCCCTTCAAACCGATATCCGCCTTGTAGATGCCGCTGTGATCGACAATCAGCGCATTGGTGATCACCGTATCCACAGCACCATTGGCGCGCGTCACCTGGGATTGCCCCATGCCATCGCGAATGACCTTGCCGCCGCCAAATTTGACCTCTTCACCATAGGTGGTGAGGTCTTTTTCCACCTCGATGAACAATTCCGTATCCGCCAGACGCACCTTGTCGCCAGTGGTGGGGCCGAACATGTCTGCATAGGCAGCGCGGGAAATTTTTGTGGGCATTACAATGCTCCCATAATTTTTTGATTGAAGCCATAGACCGTGCGGGTTCCACCAAGCGGCACCAGTGTCACTTCGCGGGTCTGCCCCGGTTCGAAGCGAACGGCTGAGCCCGGCGCAATATCCAGCCGCATGCCGCGCGCTGCATCGCGCTCGAAGGACAGACTCTCATTGGTTTCAAAGAAATGATAATGGCTGCCAACCTGAACCGGACGGTCCCCGGTATTGGAAACGATGAGCGTTTTGGTTGGCTGGCCGGCGTTCAACTCAATGTCGCCAGCAGCGGTGATGACTTCTCCGGGGATCATGGCGTTTCCTTGTTTTCATGGGCAGTGTCTGTGGACCCTCGGAACAAGTCCGAGGGTGACGGAGAGGTTGGGTAGGTGTGGGTGGAAGGTTGCGCAGGCATTGCGAGAGGCTGCGTGCAACTGCCGAGAGGACGGAGGATATCGCGTACAGTGGGTTGCGTATTGCGATGGCTCGGAAGACTCCGTTGAGCAGTTGGGAGCGTATAGCGTGAGGTCTGGTGTGGCTGCCGAGAGGTTGAATGGATATGTTGAGGCGTTGGCACACATGTCAGACGCATGGACACCACGCCACCACACACACACCCGTCATCCTCGGACTTGTTCCGAGGATCCATCACCGCTGCACTATCCATTGAGCGTCTCATACAAATCATCCCAATTCGGGTTCAACTCTTCAATCAGGTTCAGTTTCCACTGGCGGACATAATGCTTGATGGTCTTTTCGCGCTGAATTGCTGCGGGTATCGTTTCGTGTGCTTCGTACCAAACCAGCATTTTGCAGCCATATGTGCGGGTGAATCCGGGTGCCAGACCTTCGCGGTGCTCATAAGCGCGTTTCGGCAGGTCTGAAGTTACGCCGACGTAGAGAGTACCCTTTCGTTTTGAGGCCATGATGTAGACATATGGGTTCATGGGGTTGGTGTTGGTTTTGTGGATTCTCGGAACAAGTCCGAGAATGACGGAGAAGTTGGGTGGGTATGGCGATGAGCCGGGTGGATATGGTGAGCAGTGGGGAGAGCATTGCGAAAAGCCTGGGGCAGCTCGCAAGAGAATGGTTCAGTGTGGTGAAAAGGCGTGTCGGTATCGCGAAACGTCAGCGCACACATCAGGCGGATGGACACCGCGCCACCACCCACACACCCGTCATCCTCGGACTTGTTCCGAGGATCCATCTTCCTAGCGGATTGGCTCATGGACTGTGACCAGTTTGGTGCCGTCGGGAAAGGTGGCTTCTACCTGAATGTCGTGGATCATTTCGGGGATGCCGTCCATGACCTGTGCGCGGGTCAGTACGTGGGCGCCCTGCTCCATCAGGTCTGCAACGCTTCTGCCGTCTCTTGCACCCTCGACAACGAAATCCGTGATCAGGGCAATTGCCTCCGGGTGGTTCAGCACAACGCCGCGCGCAAGGCGCTTGCGGGCGACTTCGGCGGCCATGGAGATGAGCAGCTTGTCTTTTTCGCGGGGGGTTAAATTCATTCCAAGTCCCTTACAATTCGCTATCTGGCTCTTAAAGTGACCAAACTTTAGGCAGCTCCGCCTCAAAATTCATCAGGGCGACCAGCGGCAACAGTATTTTGCGCAGTTGAAAACTGTCTTCTGCCATGACCCTAGCAAGAAGCTTGCCATTCCAGCATGACACGCCACCATTTTTTCCAATCAACTGACGCGCTTCGCTCAAAAACCCATCCGCACGAGGTGAAACGAACAGAAGTGTTGCGAATGCTGTCAGGCCACCGGTTACGGCGCGTTGCGACAGGATAGAGGCGATGTCACCGCTGAGGCGAAAATCTTCTGCGTGAATGAGTTTTCCACCCTGCGAAATACGCCATGTGTCGCGCAGATCGGCGCTCAGCACATGTTCCCCCATTGAACGGCGCCCCAATATGACGGGCTCCAGAAACAGCGCCTCGGCATCATCAGCCAGATCGGCTATGATGGTCCGGGCAAATCCGGCACGGTTGAACACGATGGTTTCCTGCGGCAGCCAGGCAAGCCGAGCGGCCCTCTCGGCTTTCAACGTCACGGTGTTCGCCGCCACACCACCTGAGGATTTATAAATTTTCTCGCTGGCCTGAGTGGTCAGCATCAGATGGGTGTCCTGCCCTGCTTCGAACGACCAGTTCATGTGGTCACCACCTGTCACACCGCCTGAACTGTTGATGAGGACGGCTTCCAGTGCAGTGCCATGATAGGTTTTGGGGATGCGGATTTTTGCGCAGCCTTCCTGATAGAGCCGGTTGATGCGGGTCCGGCCATCGCGTTGTTTTACAGATAATCGCCCGACGCCAACGGCTCGTTGCATGGCTGGTACGGCTTCGCTTGACAGGGTCACAGGCTCTGCCAATGCCGCAACTGTATGAACGCAATGTAGAAAGTGATACTGATCACAATTGGTGCGACTCCCGGTGCTTTTTCTGATGCCAATCAGGCAGGTTTCCCCGGCCATGTCAAAATCCCATTCAAGTATCGGGCCAAGGAGATATTGCGTGGTCAAAACCCTGAATTTGCTTTCAAGACTGTGCGCTTTATAAACAGCCAACTTTGAATGCGAACGCTCAACAACAGCAGACAGGACAGATATCATGAGTAATGCGACCGAAACCATCGGCTTTGTGGGTGTGGGCCTGATGGGGCACGGCATGGCGAAGAACCTCGTCGAGAAGGGCTATGCGCTGACAATTATCGGCCACCGTAACCGTGAACCAGTTGAAGATCTGGTCAAACGCGGTGCCAGTGAAGCCGCTTCCCTTAAGGACCTTGGCGCGGATTCATCTATCGTTTTCATTTGCGCGCCGGGATCGCCTCAGGTGGAATCCATTGTGGCCGAGTTGAAGGACGGGTTGAAACCAGGCTCCATCATTGTTGACTGCTCGACTTCAGACCCGACATCGACGGCCAGTCTTTCCAAACAATTGGCCAGTCTGGATATCGCTTTGGCTGATGCGCCTTTGGGTGGCACCCCGGTGCAGGCTGAATCTGGCGAATTGAGCGCAATGATTGGCGCCTCGGACGAGATTTTTGCGCGCATCAAACCCGTGGTGGAAGCCTGGGCGGGAACTGCTGTGCACATGGGCGGCGTCGGCGATGGCCACCGCATGAAATTGCTGAACAACTTCCTGTCACTCGGTTATGGCGCGATTTACGCAGAAGCTCTGGCTCTGGCCAGCAAGGTGGGGCTTTCACCGGCCAAATTTGATAGTGCCATTCGCGGAGGTCGCATGGATTGCGGGTTCTATCAAACCTTCATGGATTACATCATGGAGGGCAATCGCGAAGCCCATAAATTCACCCTGTCGAATGCGTTCAAGGATATGCGCTATCTGGAATCCATGGCGGATAATGCAGGCATGGTGAACCCTGTCGGCAATGCGGTGAAAAATCTGTATGCGGCCGCCCATGCCGCCGGAGGCGACGGACCGGAAGACTATGTGCCGATGCTGCCGGAATATGTTGGACGGTTGAGCGGGACAGAAGTCAAACCGGAAAAGCCTGTAAAATAGAGCGAGTTTCAGCCCTCCTTCTTGTCGGCCTCGGCAGCAACATCTGCCAGTGACGGGGGCACCCAGCCGCGATCAGCGCGGCTGGCAAATGCCGTCGACTTTCCGCGCATTTGGGCCTCCTGCTCGGCACCAATTTCTCGAGCCAGTGCGACATAGGCTTCATTCTGGTGGCTCGGAATGTCCGGATCATACACCTGCGCCAATTGACGCAAGCCCTTCCGGTCGCCCTCGACAAAATCACGCACCTGTCGTTCCGCGTCGTAGGCATGAAAGCCCAGTGCTTCCAGCGCAGAGCGCCCGGCACGTACAGAACTGTCAAATGTCTCACGAATGATATCACCGGCACCGGCCGCAAAGAGTTCATAAACATGGTTCCGGTCACGCGCCCGCACAACGATATGGATGTGGGGATGGTTCTGGGTCACGTAGTGCACGAGTTCCGATGCCTGCTCCTTGTCATCGATGGCGACCACCAGCATCCTGGCCTCATCGATACCTGCGGCGTGCAGCAAATCAGGACGGGTGCCATCGCCGAAAAACACCTCAAAACCGAATTTACGCAATATCTCCAATTGCGCGGAACTATAATCAAGCACCACGGTATTGAACCCGGCGCCCATCAAGATACGATTGACGATGCCGCCAAACCGCCCATGCCCGACGATGATGATTGAGCCTTCCCCATTGATGTCATCGGGCTGAGCGGTCTGAGCCACGGCATAGTGCGGCGCAATGACTTTATCATAGAGAATGAACAGGGCTGGCGTCAGCAACATTGACAGAGCAACGATCAGAAGCAACTGGTCTGCGATATCTGACGGGATGACATTGTTGGCGACTGTGAACGACAGCAGCACAAAGCCAAACTCACCCGCCTGCGCAAGGCCAAGGGTAAACAGCCAACGGTCGGAACTGTCGATCCTGAAGATAAAGGACAAGGCCAAAAGCACGGCGGCCTTCAATGCCATCAAGCCGATTGTCAGGCCAATAATGGCGCCTAGATTGTCGAACAGCAGAGCGAAATTGATGCCTGCACCGACCGTCATGAAAAACAGGCCAAGCAACAATCCCTTGAAGGGCGCAATATCACTTTCCAATTCATGGCGGTATTCGCTGTTTGCCAGGACGACACCGGCAAGGAAGGTGCCAAGGGCTGGCGACAACCCAACCAGCGTCATCAGCAGCGCAATGCCGATGACAATCATCAAAGCGGTCGCGGTAAACAATTCACGCAATTTCGCCATGGCTATGAAGCGGAAGATGGGGCGGGTCAGATAGGAGCCGCCGCCAATGACAGCCGCAATAGCGCCGATGGTGACGAGTGTCCGCTGCCAGGCAGGCAGCCCTTCGACGAAATTGAGGCTGGAGCCATGATCAGCAGCGGCCGCGTCTGCACCGTGGCCTGCGACATCCACAGTGTGGGCAATATCTGCCATTTCAGGCAAAGCCAGCAAAGGGATGAAGGCCAGCATGGGGATGACGGCAATATCCTGAAACAGCAGCACCGCAAAGCTGGACTGTCCCCCATCGGATTTCATCAACCCTTTTTCATTGAGTGTCTGCAACACGATGGCCGTGGAGGACAGGGCAAAAACTAGGCCAATCGCCAATGATATGGTCCAGGACAGATCAAACAACATGGCGATGGCCATGACACACAGGGTGGTCAAACCGACCTGAAGACCACCAAGGCCGAGCAGTTTGGATTTCATCTGCCAGAGCAGGCGTGGCTCCAACTCCAGCCCCACCAGAAACAGCATCATCACAACGCCAAATTCTGCGAAATGCTGGAGGCTGATGACATCTACGCCAAGGCTCTGGAGCAAGGGCGCGATGATGATACCAGCAATCAGATAACCCAGAACAGAACCCAGACCCAGCCGGGAGGCAATCGGAACTGCGATAACGCCAGCAATCAAAAATACGAAGGAGAGAACCAGAAAGCCTTCCATGTTCTAGGCTCCTTCAACAATTGGCAGCGTCTCATAAGACAGAACATCCCTTGAGGCACTTTTTTCAAAATCAAACCGATCATCACGCACCGCTTCCAGCAACACGCGATAACCCTGTGCATGAGGCTGAACCCGGCCCTGTGCAGGCGCGCGCAGGGATGCGAACAGAACATAGGGTGGTGTGAAGTCCATCTGGCAAAGACCAGCTGTCTGTTCCAGTGGTGTCAGAAAAGTACGCAGTGGAAATTTCTGATAACCGGTTTCGGTATAAGCATCCTCCGGTCCTGCGGCCGTGATGGCAAGCATCATGCGTTTGCCAGCCAGCCTATCACCGCCGGAGCCATAGGCAAAACCGTGTTCCAGCACCAGATCCTGCCATTCCTTGACAAGCGACGGAGTGGAATACCAGAACAGCGGAAACTGAAACAGAATGACATCGTGATCCAGCAGGCGTTGCTGCTCCTTGTCGATGTCGATGTCATTGCGTGGATACTCCGCATACATATCCACAAAGGTGATGCCATCCACATCTTGCGCGACTTTTGCCAATTCCCGGTTTGTATGGGAATGCCGCTGCCCGGGATGGGCATAATACACGATCAATCTTGCCAAAATTCGCCCCTTTGCTTTTTTCAAACAAAGGCGAAGCGCCATGCAGAATCAAGCCAAAACATGGTGTCCGCCTGCGTGGTAAATCCAGACAGGCAATTGATGTCGTCGTCAATCAGGCCAGCCCGAACTCGCGTTCTGCATCTCCAAGCGCCTCGTCAATGATTGTCAGCGCATGGTCCAACTCGTCGCGTTTCAAAATCAAAGGCGGAGTGAAGGTCATCGTATTGCCCATGGACAATTTGAAAGACAGGCCCTTGTCGAGGCAGCGATAGAGCACATCCTCTGCAAGTTCATTGGCCGGCTCCTTGCTGTCACGTCCCAACACCAGTTCTGCACCAAACAGAAAGCCGCGACCACGCACATCACCAATGGTCGGGTGGTTTTGCTGCATCTCCCGTAAACGCTCCAATGCGTAAGCCCCCAAAGTGGCAGCAGACTCAACCAGATTTTCATCCTCGATGATTTCGATTGTCGTCAGCGCGGCGCGGGTGGTGACCGGGTTTTTCTCATGGGTGTAATGGCCAAAGGCGTAGCCTCCGGCAACATCCAGATGTGGCCGCGCCATGACAGCGGCGATGGGCAGAATACCGCCGCCCAGTGCCTTGCCCATGACCAGAATATCGGGCACGACATCATCGTGATCACAGGCGAACATCTTGCCGGTTTTACCAAGACCGGTTGGAATTTCATCAAAGATCAGCAAGGCACCCGCTTCATTGCAGGCCTTGCGCACTTCGGCCCAGAAACCGGGTGGTGGAATGTAAGGCACAGCGCGGGCAGGTTCCGCGATCACGGCCGCCACATCGCCCTCTTTCTCCAGCACATAACGAACGAAATTCGCGCAGGTCAGCTTGCAAAGATCCAACTGAGGTGCGCCATTATTGTCTGGATAGCCATAGGGGCAGCGGTAACAGGCAAAGGGTGCGACATGCTCTGTTCCGGTTAATAATGGACCGGCAACTGCCGAGCGGAACAATTGCTCACCGCCCACCGATGATGCGCCAAAGCCAGCGCCATGAAAGGAATCCCAGAATGAAATTGTCTTGTGGCGCCCGGTGGCGGCGCGGGCAATTTTCAGAGCCACCTCAACCGCGTCAGAGCCGCCTGTTGTGAACAGCACCTTTGACAGATCACCGGGTGCAATATCAGCCAGCTTTTTGGCAAGTGCAGTGGCTGGCGCGCAGGCAAAGCGTCTTGGCGCAAAGGGCAAATCATCCATCTGCTTTGCAATGGCGGCCTTCAAACGTGGATGACCATAGCCGATGTGATGGACATTGTTGCCATGAAAATCCAGATAGCGCCGCCCCTGCGCATCCATGATGTATGGCCCTTCGGCGCCAGTGATAACGGAAAGGCAGGGTGTTGAGACTGCCTGATGCAGAAAATAGCGCGCGTCTTCATCGAGCATGTCCTGCGTGGCAGCATCATGATTGGCTGCTGCCCATCTGGTGCGGCGGGACGAGGTATTCACCTCTCCTTCAGACTGCGCAGGCGTTTGGGTTCCGGATGGTTTCATATCTGGGGTCCGCATTTGGTTTCAGGTCGGTCTGGGTTGGGCTTTTCAGCCCAGCAAAAAATTCGCGCCAAGGCGTTTGTCTTACGACCCGTATGGGTCTTTGGGTGCGCGATCGGTGGAGTGTGAGCGGTGCAGCCGGTGAGACAGGCGCTCGATGGCCTCTGCAACATGCGCGTCGGCAATGCTGGCATCACCCGCTTCAGTGCGCACAAGATGGGCCTCGAACAATACATCGGCATGAGATGCGCCCACTGGCGGTTCAAAACGATAGGAAGCCAGTTCGATCAACAACCCCAGAGGATCCTGAAAATAGATTGAATTCATGAAACCGCGATCGCGCTCTCCGGAATGCTTGATACCCCTGGCATCCAGTCGGCTGACCAGCTGCGAGTAAGTTGCCTGACTCACAGAAAATGCGATGTGGTGAACACAGCCCGGATCCGTCGGTGTGCGGCTTGGGTCAGCTTGACGGTTTTCATCCGTGAAGACCGTGATCAACCGACCATCACCGGGATCAAAATACAGATGGCCTTCGTCCGGATTATCGAGATTGGGCTGCTCGAAGACAAAAGGCATCCCGAGGACACCCTCCCAAAAATCAATCGATGTCTGCCTGTCGGCGCCAACGAGGGTAATGTGATGCACACCCTGAGACTGCATCTTCTGCATGGAACACTCCCCTTGCTTTGATCCAAAGGACGACATTGCCCTATTTCACAAACAGAGGCTAGTGGGTGGTTACCGTGTCAAAGCCCTGTTCGCTGCGCAGGCTGAGGGCGGATTGGCGGACGAGTTCAGACAGGCGCAACAACTGCACAGACAACGGGCTGGACTTGCGCCAGATCATGCCGATGGTGCGAGTAGGCTGTGGTTCCCTGAAATTTGCAACAGACACAGACGCCGAGCGTGTTTCCACTGCAACCGCCATTTCAGGAAGTAATGTCACGCCCAGACCAACGCCCACCATCTGAACCAGCGTCGAGAGCGAACTGCCATCCAGTCCGTCCCAGGGTCGGGCCGACGCAACGCCACAAAATGAAAGAGCCTGGTCGCGAAAACAATGTCCCTCTTCCAGCAGCAGAAGCCGCATTTCATGCAGCAATTCGGCTTCGGGTACTGGCTTGTCGGCGTCGTCGCTAGGTCTGACCAACATGAAATTTTCTTCAAACAGGCCGACTTCCGTGAAGGAATGCTCTGAGACGGGCAGAGCAACAATCGCGGTGTCTATGCGCCCGTCTGACAATTCCTGAATCAGTTTGGGGGTCAAGGTCTCACGCACATGGATGTCGAGATCCTTGTAGCTTTGGTTGAGCTTGCCGATGATTGTCGGGAGCAAATAGGGCGCAACGGTGGGAATGATTCCGATTCGCAATCGCCCGACCAGCCCCTCCCGGGACGCCCGCGCCAGTTCACCCAACTCATCAACCGACCGCAATATGTCCCGCACCCGAAGCGCAAAGGCTTCTCCGAAATTTGTCAGCCGGATTTGTCGTGCTCCGCGCTCGATCAGAATTGTTCCCAATTCATTTTCCAACTCCTTGATTTGCATGGATAAAGCTGGCTGAGAGATCGCGCAGGCGTCAGCTGCGCGGCCAAAATGACCGTGGCGGGCCAGTGCCTCGAAATAGCGAAGCTGCTTGAAAGTAATATTTGTCATAGTTTCTACTTATTGCTGCCATCAGAATATTCAACTTAAACTAATGATAGAAATTTGCTAGGGTGCGGCGAGCAAGGGAAGGCTGTTCGATTTTACAGCCACCTGATGATGAAATTTCCACACAGCAAATGCTTGATGGGAAAGATCACTCGGGAGCCATTCGAGCAACCCAGCAATAACAGGAGATTGACATGGATATAGATGCAGCAGACAGCGCGGGAAAATGCCCGGTGATGGGTGCCGGTCACAGACGCACAATCAGCGGCGCGAAATCGAACAGGGACTGGTGGCCAAACCAGCTGAACCTGAAGATGCTTCATCAGAATTCACCTATGTCCAACCCCATGGCTCCGGACTTCGACTATGCGGAAGAATTCAAGAAACTCGATCTGGAAGCGCTGAAGCAGGATATCTTCGCGCTGATGACCGATTCACAGGATTGGTGGCCTGCAGATTACGGCCATTACGGACCGTTTTTCATCCGCATGGCCTGGCACAGTGCAGGCACTTACCGAACGGCAGATGGCCGTGGTGGCGCGACGTCCGGATCACAACGCTTTGCGCCTTTGAACAGCTGGCCGGACAATGTGAATCTGGACAAGGCGCGCAGACTGCTGTGGCCGATCAAGCAGAAATACGGCAACAAGATTTCCTGGGCTGATCTGATGATCCTGACCGGCAATTGCGCTCTGGAATCGATGAATTTGAAAACATTCGGCTTTGCCGGTGGCCGGGAAGATATCTGGGAGCCTGAAGAAGATATCTATTGGGGCCACGAAGACACATGGCTGGATGACAAACGCTATTCTGGTGAGCGTGAATTGGAAAATCCACTGGCTGCGGTTCAGATGGGCCTGATTTACGTCAATCCTGAAGGGCCGAACGGCAAGCCCGATCCAGTGGCATCCGCCCGGGATATTCGCGATACATTTGGCCGCATGGCCATGAATGACGAAGAAACCGTTGCGCTGATTGCCGGTGGACACACCTTTGGTAAAGCCCATGGTGCAGGTGACCCAACTCTGATCGGTGCCGATCCGGAAGGTGGTGCACTTGAAGATCAGGGACTTGGCTGGAAAAACGGTTTTGAAAGCGGCGTTGGCGTTCATGCCACAGGCAGTGGACTTGAAGGCGCATGGACCACAAACCCGATTGCCTGGGATAATAATTATTTCGACAATCTGTTTGGCTATGAATGGGAACAGACAAAGAGCCCTGCCGGTGCGATCCAGTGGAAACCAACAGATGCCTCTGCGGCTGGTACCGTGCCAGATGCGCATGATCCATCCAAAACTCATGCGCCCGTGATGTTCACATCGGATCTTGCGCTGAAAGAGGACCCGATCTACGCAGAAATTTCCAAGCGCTTTCATGAAAACCCGGATCAGTTTGCCGATGCGTTTGCCCGTGCCTGGTACAAGCTGACGCATCGCGACATGGGTCCACGTAACCTCTATCTTGGACCTCTTGTGCCGGATGAAGAACTGATCTGGCAGGATCCGATCCCCGAAGTCACCCATGAACTGGTTGATGCGCAGGATGTGTCGGCGTTGAAGGAAAAGATTCTGGCCTCAGGACTTTCCGTATCTGCGCTTGTGTATACAGCCTGGGGCTCCGCTGCGACATTCCGTGGTTCCGATCGACGCGGCGGCGCAAATGGTGCCCGCATTCGTCTGGCTCCCCAGAAGGACTGGGAAGTCAACCAGCCGGAACAACTGGCGACCGTATTGGGCGTTCTTGAAGGCATCCAGACCGAGTTCAACAACGCACAAACAGGTGGCAAACGAGTTTCACTTGCTGATCTGATTGTGCTGGCTGGCTCTGCGGCCATTGAAAAAGCAGCTGCAAATGCCGGTCATGACATCGTGGTGCCCTTCGCACCGGGGCGCGGCGATGCGACCCAGGAGCAGACAGATGTGGAATCCGTGGACATGCTGGAGCCAACGGCAGACGGTTTCCGCAATTATCTGAAGATGGACTATTCTGTTTCGGCAGAAGAATTGCTGGTGGATCGTGCCCAGTTGCTGACACTCACGGCACCGGAAATGACGGTTCTGATTGGCGGCATGCGCGCCCTCAATGCCAATTTCGGCCAGACCAAACATGGTGTACTTACGGATCGTCCGGAAACATTGACCAATGATTTCTTCGTCAATCTGCTTGATATGGGAACCATCTGGAAAGGCAAGGACGGCTCGGACAAGGTATATGAAGGCCGCGATCGCAAAACCGGTGAATTGAAGTGGACAGGCACACGCGTTGATCTGGTGTTTGGTTCCAACTCCCAATTGCGGGCATTGGCAGAAGTCTATGGCCAGGATGACGCGAAAGAGACTTTTGTCGAAGAGTTCGTGGAAGCCTGGGTAAAAGTGATGAATGCAGACCGGTTTGATCTTGTCTGATTGGGCCTGATTTTATCAATCTGGCCGATGCAGTTCCTGAACGGAATTTACACCGGCTTCGATCTTCGTAACATTGCAAGACGGCGTTTCAATTTCAATTGAAACGCCGTTTTTTTTAACACGCACTTGGCATGGTTTATTCTGCCAAGCTGGCTTTCAGATAATCGAGGAAGGTTCGCCGGGCGAGCGTGCTGTAGTCATCCATCCGATGCACAGATGCTATTTTTACATTTGGAAACAGGTGTGAAACGTCGCGCGAGACCAAAGGCCTGTCCCGCTCAGGATCAAAGGTCGGTGTGGCAACAATGGCAACGCCAAGACCGTTTGCAGCATAGGTTTTCATGACATCCGGATTGCTGGTTGTCACAGCATAGTTGGGACTGAGGCCGTGTCTGTCGAAGGTTTCGCGCAGGGAGACTGTTGGCGTTTCAAACGCGATGATCGGTTCCGTTGAAATCATCTCAAGGGTGATTTCACTTGTGGTGAACAGGGGGCAATCGGGAGTTCCAATCAACAGGCGCGTCCATTCCAGCAGGATGTCCGTTGCAAGATTTCCCGGTGGTTCCAAGCCAATTGGTGCAATTGCAAAATCGCACTGGCCAAGCCGCACGGCATCGATGGCCTTGTATGATTCCTCAACCTGAATGCGCAGATGCACATTCGGATGCCGCAGCGTGAACTTCTTGACTGTTGATGTCAGCAGATAATGTGCAAGGGTCGGCGTTGTTGCGAGAGACAACGTTTCCCGTTCCAGCGTACTGGCTTCCTGCCCTATTTTTTCGATGCTGCTGATATCCTGAAGCACGCGTTCAGCATGATGCAGAATTTTCTCCCCTTCTGGCGTCAACCCGGACAGGCGTTTGCCGGTCCGAATGAAGATTTTACGGGTGAGCGTATCTTCCAGTGATTTCAAGTGTTTGCTGATGACGGACTGGGATGTGTTCAGCTTTATAGCAGCCTTCGAAACATGAAACCCCTGCCTGCTTATCTCGACAATGGCCTGAAGTTGTTTCAGTGAATACCGCACATCAATAGTCCATTTTAGAATACAATATGAGAATTATATATTTGAATAGGAATAAAGCAACTGCAAGGCTGTGACCGAAATCAAGCCGGATGGGGAGTTCGGCACGAGGGGGAACATGGCAATCGCGAACAAGCAACACAGTTCATTCTCCGCTTCAGAACTTGAAGCGGTGAACAATCCAACCGGGCGCAATGGTCTTATCGGTATCGATAAGGTTGGTGATGCGATTTTGTTTTTTGATCCGGTCAGTCTTGAGACACAAAAAATCATTCCCCAGAAAAACCACCATGAACTGGCTGTTACGCCAGATCATAAATTTGCCTTTGTCTCGGAGCTGGGCAAGTTTTTTGCTGGGAACTTCATTGAATCTGGCGCGCATATAAGTCTGGTCGATCTGCAAGCCCAAACCGTTGTGCGTCGCATTCCCACTGGTGCCTTCAAAGGTCCGCATGCCATGCGCTTTGATGCCAATGGCGATCTTTGGCTGATCTTTGAAGAAACCGGCGAACTGGGCCGGATTGATACCGGCTCCATGGAGTTGGTTGAAACCTGTGTCATTGGCGCGGCCGGAAAGCGTGCGCCCTTTATTGAAGTGACGCCGGATGGCAAGCGTATTTATGTTTCCTGCAAGCTTGGCAACATTCTGGTGTTTGATATCGCATCAAGACAGGTCGTAGCGGAGATTCAGGTGCCGAAAGGGACGGAAGGCATTGCCATATCCCCCGGAGGGGACCGGTTTTATGCTGCGGACAACAGCCAGCAGGATTTGCTGGAAATCGACACTGCCTCCAATGAAATCATTCGGGTCATACCCTTGAAAGGCGCGGTTCTCAGCAGCCCCAAAACAAGCCGGTTGATCCGGTTGCGTTTCTCACCTGATGGCAAATATCTGGTGAGTACGAATTACGTTTCCGGCGTGATGCATATTCATGATGCGCAAGACCCGGAAGACCATGTCATGGTTCCAATTGCCAAGGGACCACAGGGCATTGCCTTTGACCCGGATGGTGAGCACACGCTGATCTCAAATCATGATTGCGGCCTGTTTACGCGCGTCCATCTGGCTAGCCAGAAGGCAGTGACCTGTGTGGCTGCAGGCAAGGGAATCGAGACACTTACATATTTCTAAAGCAGAACAGATATTTGGTAAAAACGGGAGGATATTGCCATGAGATTTTCGAAACTGAACAGACGCACCTTTGGGGCTATGGCCATTGGCGCTATTGGTTTGTCACTGACAGCCATGCCAACGCCAGCAGCAGCTCAATCTTATCCGGAAAAGCCGATTAACATCATTGTGCCAACGGGGCCTGGCAGCCTGGTTGATATTCTGGCGCGCCTTGTGGGTGACGGCATGACGGAAAATTGGGGCCAGCAGGTCATCGTCAAGAATATTGGTGGTGCTGGCGGCTCTATCGGAGCTGCCAAGATTGCAACGGCCGAGGCCGATGGCTACACGCTTGGCTTTGTCCCGGCCAACCTGACGACCCATCCTTACCTCTACAAGATCAAATATGATGTGCAGGCAGACTTTGATCCCGTGATCCGGGTCGCAGGTGCATCCATGGTGCATTATGTGAACAATGAACTTGGCATATCGACGGAAGAGGAATTCATCGATTACGCCAAAGCCAATCCCGGCAAGTTGACATTTGCAACGGCAGGCCTTGGCAGTGCTGCCAATCTGGCATCGGAACTGTTCCAGACCAAAACCGGTGTGAGCATGAAAGCCGTTCCCTACAAGAAGCTCAATCTTGGCGTTCTGGATGTTGTGGCCGGCCGGGTTTCCACTGTGTTTGTCTCTGCAGCGCAGGGCATGCAATTTGTCCGTGATGGCAAGTTGACGGCATTAGGCATCACCGGTCTGACACCCAATCCAGGTGCGCCCGAGTTGAAACCAATCGCGGAACTTGGCGTTCCCGGATATGAATTCAAATCCTGGTTCGGCTTCATTACACCATCGGGTGTCCCATCGGACATCATTGCAAAGCTCAATGCGGAAGTTCTCCGTCAGACAAAGACCGAGGCATTTCAGCAGGCACTTTCCAAGGCCGGACTGGAACTGATTGCTGGCTCTCCTGAAGAGTTTGCCGATGTGATCGATGCCGAGCTTGCAAACTGGAAAGGTATTCTTTCCAAGTAATCACGCTGTATGATGCTACAAGGGCCTGCATTAAAATGCAGGCCCTTGCTGACTTTCACCAACACTGGGGGGGCTCGCGGTGAAGTTACTGACCGACAAGGATTTCGGATCTGGCCTGCTGTTCGTTCTGGCTGGCATCGCAGGTCTGGTCCTGACATCCAGCTTCGAATTTGGCTCCACCGCAGAGCCCGGACCCGGGTTTTTTCCGGTCGTGCTTTCCACAATTCTCGTTCTGATTGGCATTGCGGTGGCGCTGGGTGTCTTGCTGCGTGACGCCAATCCGATCTCGGCTGTTGCAGTCAGGCCCTTTGTGCTGATCACCTGCGCAGTCATCGTATTTGCTTTGTGTATCGAGCGCTTTGGTCTGATGCCATCTGTCTTTGTAGCAGCCATTGTTGCCAGCTTTGCACGCGCCAATTATGGCTGGTCTCATCGCATTCTGGCCGCCACAGGTCTTGCCGTTTTCAGCGCGCTCCTGTTCATTGGCGCATTGAATTTGCCTGTCGCTCTCTGGTCGTTTTGAGGAGCGTGACATGGAACTGATCAACAATCTGAGCCTTGGGTTCAGTGCTGTCCTGACCGGCCAGAATCTGCTGTTTTCCTTTTTTGGCGTTCTGCTGGGAACGCTTATCGGTGTCCTTCCCGGTCTTGGCCCACTGGTGGCCATTGCTGTCTTGTTGCCCTTCACATTCGGGCTGGATCCGGTGTCTTCCATGATCATGCTGGCCGGGATTTTTTACGGCGCGCAATATGGCGGTTCCACAACAGCCATTCTGATCAATTTGCCAGGGGAAGCCTCTTCCATTGTGACAACGCTGGACGGGCATGAAATGGCCAAGCGCGGTGAAGCGGGCAAGGCGCTGGCAACGGCGGCCATTGGCTCATTTTTTGCCGGATGTGTGGCGACGGTACTGATTGGCGTGTTTGCGCCGCCCCTTGCAGAACTGGCCTTTCAGTTTGGCCCTGCTGAATATTTTTCGCTGATGGTTTGCGGCCTGATCGTCTCTGTCGTGCTGGCAAACGGGTCTGTCCTGAAAGCCATCGGCATGATGGTGTTTGGTCTGTTGCTGGGCCTGATCGGCACAGATGAAATGACCGGTCTTCAGCGTATGACACTGGACATTCCGGAACTGTCAGACGGGTTGAGTGTTGCGGCCATTGCCATGGGCATATTCGGCCTTGGCGAGATCATGCGTAATCTGGAAGACACCAGCAAACGTGAATTCAGCGTGGCAAAAATTACAAGTCTGATGCCAACGCGGGAGGATATGAAACTCATTTTTGCACCCATGGTGCGCGGCACCTTTCTGGGCTCCTTTCTGGGCGTGTTACCGGGCGGTGGAGCCCTGCTTGCGTCCTTCTCAGCCTATGCGCTGGAGAAGAAAATTGCCAAGGATCCCAGCGCCTTCGGCAAAGGTGCCATTCAGGGCGTGGCGGCGCCTGAATCAGCCAACAATGCCGGCGCACAAACCTCCTTCATTCCCATGCTGACCCTTGGCATTCCCTCCAATCCGGTGATGGCGCTGATGATCAGCGCTCTGATCATACAGGGCATTGAACCCGGCCCTGCGGTGATCAATGATCACCCGGAACTGTTCTGGGGTATCATTGCTTCCATGTGGATCGGCAATCTGATGCTGCTGGTTCTCAACCTGCCGCTGGTGGGGCTGTGGGTAAAACTTGTGTCCATCCCTTACAAATTCCTGTTTCCGATTGTGATCGTGTTTGCCTGTGTGGGTGTTTTCAGCATCAACAACACTGCATTTGCCGTGCTCACCATGGCTGCCTTTGGTGTTCTGGGATATGTGCTGAAAAAACTGGAATGCGAGGCAGCTCCCATGATTCTGGGCTTTATCCTTGGCCCGATGATGGAAGGGCATATGCAGCGCGCTTTGTTGATCTCGGGTGGTGAGGTGTCCATCTTTGTGCGCGAACCGATCAGCGCCGGACTTCTGGCGGTTGCGGCCATTGCTTTGATTGCTGCAGTTCTGCCATCGGTGAGGCAGACACGGAAAATTGCGCTGGTGGAGGAGGATTGACTGAGGCGGCAAAAACCGCCTTCATTCTGCTCACCTTTCTGCAGTTTTCTGGTAAATTCAACCGCACCGTCTGAACTCCAGACGGTGCGGTTGCCGCAAGCAGCGCGTCACTCTAAAACCGTTTGGTGAATGCCGGACCCGAACCCCTCTTCAGAGCTCTTCCGTCTTATGACCCTACTCAATTCATTGCCCGATATCATGGTGGCACCCAATGGTGCGCGCCGGACCAAAGCGGACCATCCTGCGATCCCGTTAACCCAGCAGGAACTGGTTGAAACCGCCATTGCCTGCCAAGCCGCTGGCGCAGACGGGATACATCTGCATATCAGGGACGCACAAGGTCTGCATCTGCTGGATGCAGCTGGCTACGCTCGGTTGCTTGATGCCTTCTCAGCGGCGGTTCCGGATATGTATCTTCAGGTGACATCTGAAGCTGCCGGTCGCTATATGACAGAAGAGCAGATTGCGGTTGTCCGGGCGCTGAAACCCGACAATGTGTCTGTTGCGCTGAGAGAAATGACCCCTTCACCAGAAGCGTGGCCAACTGCTCAGGCGTTTTATCACTGGGCAGCGGACAAAGGCGTTTCCATCCAGCACATTCTGTATGCACCCGAAGAGGGTGCGCTGTTCCTCGATGCGTTGAGCGCGGGTAAAATACCAGGCACGCATCATTTGCTGCAATTTGTATTAGGCGACTATCAGGGAACCCGCATCAGCCGGCCTGAGGATATTCAGCCTCTGCTGGATCTGTTGGCAGGCGCTGGCAGCGCCCACACATTCGATTGGATGCTGTGTGCCTTCGGACGCGAAGAAACTGGTTGTTTGACGGAAGCTGCACGACTGGGCGGCAAGGTCCGCGTCGGGTTTGAAAATTCGCTGTGGAATGCAGACGGATCACTGGCAGGCGACAATGCCGAGCGGGTTCGTGAAGTTGCGCAGTCCATTCACGCGCTGTGATGGCGACATAATTATAGTGGACATACGGGCTGAATATAATCCCGTCATGAATGGCACAGGAACAAGGCATTGGCAGGACATCATCACCATCACATAGACCCCGATGCCGGGGATGCGCGTGTCTTCTGGGCCGTGGTTGTCAATCTGGGTCTGACCGTTGCGCAGATCATCGGCGGCATTCTGTCTGGCAGCCTGGCATTGCTGGCAGACGCACTGCATAATTTTTCCGATGCGATTTCACTGATCATCGCGTTTGCGGCACGCAAGATTGCGCGACGACCGGCTGACGAAGCCATGACATTTGGCTATGGCAGGGCTGAAATCGTGGCTGCGCTGGTCAATTACACAACGCTGATCATTATCGGGCTGTATCTGATTTATGAAGCCATATTACGGTTCTTCGAGCCGCAGGGAGTGGATGGATGGCTGGTGATCATTATTGCCGGCATCGCTCTGGCAGTGGATATCGTGACGGCGCTTCTGACATTTTCCATGTCCAAGCAGAGTGTCAATATCCGGGCAGCATTTCTGCACAATGTGGCAGATGCACTGGGCTCCGTCGCTGTCATTTTCGCGGGCACCCTGATCCTTCTGTATGATTGGCGAATGGTGGACCCAATCATCACACTGATGATTGCCTGCTATATTTTATGGCAATCCTTTGTTGAGATCGGACCTGTGATCCGCATGCTGATGCTTGGCAGCCCGCCAGATCTTAGTATTCCCGATATCCTGACCGAACTCCGATCCATGGATGGTGTAGCAGGCATTCACCATCTGCATCTGTGGCAGATGCAGGAACATGAGACAGCCCTCAATGCGCATCTGGTTGTCTCACAAGGCGCATGGGGACATGCCGATGCGATCAAGATGGCAGCGAAGGATTTGCTTCAAACCAGGTTTGATATTGCGCATGCAACGCTGGAAATCGAATGCTCGATACATGCCTGCGTCGATGCCAAGGTGGTTGGCCATGAGGTTGCCGTTGATACTGGTGAGACGCATGACCATGCGCACCAGGAACACGCCTGATCCAATAGAACCCAACTGACTATCGACCGTTGCCGCACAATATTCTGAGCCATGTCACAGAGCCGTTTAGTTATTGATTTCAGAGCTGAAATCAGCGGTTCTGTTGGATTATGCGAAGCCCCTATTCCGCAGCTTTTGACTGAACTGTCTGCGCTTGCGCCATCCTTCAAGATTTGTGTGGATATCTTCCGCTTGACTCACTTGTCAGCCCTCCTGTTAAATAGAACAAAATAGGAACATTTAACAGGAGCGATTGTGCATCACGCGACAGCAACAGCGTTGATTGATCATTTGCATGCGCAGGATCAGATGCGTGTTCAGACCGATTATCAGACGAAATCCGGTATCACATTGCCTGCGGCCCTGAATGCACAACTGATTCCTGCCAGCCGGCTGCTGCCCAAAAACAGGACCGTAGCAGAGGATGAACTGGCAGCCTTCTTTGAAGCTGGTCTTCCGTCCGGCAGCCTGCATGAACTGCGCTGTGCGCACAGCCGCGATGCCGGAGCACTGGCAGGGTTTGCCCTGACCTTGCTGAGCCGGATGAACACACATGCGCACAAGCCGGTTTTATGGATATGCGCGCCCTTTGCCGACACCAGCAACATGACCCTGTTCCCGCAAGGTCTTGCAAATCTGGGCGTTGATCCTGACCGCCTTGTGATTGTCACCCCACTCAGTGTGAAACACGCTTTGTGGGCAGCGGATGAGGCTGCCAAATGTACCGATCTGGCCGCCGTCATCCTGCATATTGAGGGGCATCCCGGCGCGCTTGATATGACTGCAACACGGCGTTTGAACCTGCGCGCCAGTGAAAGCGGGACATGCGTTATTATTCTGCGGCAAAGCAGTGAGGAGGAAGCCAATGCGGCCATAACACGGTGGTATATCGCGCCACGCCTGTCGTTCCAGTCACAATTGCATGACGGCCTGAAGCCGGATGAAGGCATTGGTCATACAGCTTTTTCCGTTCACCTGGAGCGGAACCGACAAGGGGCAACCGGGACGGCCTCTGTCACATGGAACCACCAAATCCGAGGCTTTAGCCATGTCCGATATGAAGACCACACCCACGCAGAGTCACCATCGGCGGCAGAGGTTCCTCAGCATCGCATTCCCCACCCTGCCAACCGACAGGATCAGCCGTCAGATATGGGGCAGATCGTGGCGCTTCCAACGCAGTTGGGACGGTCAGGCTGACTGCCCGCCCTTGGCCGTCATCGCCTCTGTCAAAGGTGCGTTGCGCCTGTCCGCCCTGAACCAGACGGCGCGGCAGGCCGGGCTGCATAAGGACCAGACCCTGACAGATGCACGGGCGATTGTGCCAAAACTGGACTGTCATGAAGCCGATGAAGCGGCAGATGCCGCCCTTTTGGCAGCTATTGCCGACTGGTGCGAGCGTTACACGCCGCTGCTGTCCATTGATACCATCAATGGTCTGCCCGGTCTGATGCTGGACATCACCGGCTGCGCGCATCTGTTCAAGGGCGAGGACGCGTTGCGTCTGGATTTGATCTCCAGACTGACTGCCCATGGTTTTGTCAGCAATATTGCAATTGCCGCAACACCGGGCGCGGCCTGGGGCATCGCCCGTTACGGCGATCTCGACGACAGCCGGATTGTCGCCACCAGAGCAGAGCGAGAGCATGTTGCGCCGCTGCCTCTTGAAGCCTTGCGGATGGCACCGAAAACCGTTGAAGAGCTGAAACAGGTTGGTCTGAAAACCATTGGCTGCATTGTGGATTTGCCGCGCGGGCCACTCTCACTGCGGTTTGGCAGACCATTGCTGCGCAGGCTGGATCAGGCCCTTGGCCGGGAAGAGGAAACCATTTCACCGCGCATGGCCGTGGCAGATCTTGCATCTGAGCGCCAATTCGTTGATCCGATCTCATTGCAGGATGATATCAGCCGCAGCATTTTATCGCTTGCAGGCAATCTGAAACCCGTTCTGGAAAAGCGGGCCCTTGGGGCGCGGGTGCTGGTTTTAAAACTGTTCCGGGTGGACGGAGAGCGCCGCATGCTCAGTGTCGTCACGGCCAATCCGGAACGTGAACCGGCTCATATTGAACAATTGTTTCAGGACAGGCTTGCCAGTTTGCACAGCCCGCTGGATGCAGGCTTTGGATATGATCTGATCCGTCTGGAAATTGCCACATCGGAACCGATGCTGCATCAGCAGGCGGATTTCGTTTCCAAAGCACCGATTGCAGACAGTTACAACGCATTGATCAACCGGCTTGGTGCCCGCCTTGGCACAGACCGGGTTCAGCGTTTCGCCATGAATGACAGCCATATTCCGGAACGCAGTTTTGGGGTGCTGCCATCTATTCGCACCTCCACAGCGCACTCGAATGCCAGTCGGACAGATATGTCCCAAAACATGAGAACACAGGCTGCGCTTTCCCTTGCGGATGCTGAAGATGTGACGGAGCTGGATACGCAACTGACGCGGCCGATCCTGCTGCTGAACCGGCCTGAACCTGTTGATGTGATGGCCGAAATACCCGAAGGTCTGCCGCAACGATTTCGCTGGCGCAAAGTGCTGTATGAGGTTGCGGCCAGTGAAGGGCCGGAGCGGATTGCCTGCGAATGGTGGCGCGATGGCCGCCAGGCGCTGACACGGGACTATTTCAAGACAGAAGACCGGGCAGGTCGTCGGTTCTGGATGTTCCGCCTGGGATTGTATGATCGGGAATCCGGGCGTCCCCACTGGTATATGCACGGACTGTTCCCGTGACCCACCAACAATCTGCCCTGCTATATGTGGAACTGGCTGCTGCCAGCAATTTTTCGTTTCTGCGGGGGGCCTCTCATGGTGAGGAAATGGTTCTTCAGGCCAAAAAACTTGGCCTCACCGGTCTTGCCATTGCCGACCGGAACTCCGTGGCCGGTGTGGTCCGCGCCCATATGGCCGCCAAAGAGGCAGAACTGCCTTTTGCACCGGGATGCCGGCTGGTGTTCACCGATGCAACGCCGGACATTCTCGTCTGGCCGAAAAGCCGACAGGGCTGGAGCAATCTGTGTGAATTGCTGACACGGGGCAAACGGCGGGCACCGAAAGCTGCCTGTTATCTGCAGCTGGATGATCTTCTGGATTTGGGAGAGCAGATGATCATGGCCGCAGTTCTGCCCATACAATTTTCAGAGAAGACAGGCGCTTTTCTGCCAAAGCTGAAAGCCCGGTTTGGCGGCAATGTCTATCTTGCCCTGTCACGGAGTTACGGGGCCCATGATGGCAGACGGCTAAAACGTCTGTCGCGCATGGCCGACGCTTGCAAATTGCCACTTCTGGCCATTGGTGATGTGCTTTACCACGCCCGGGACCGACGGCCTTTGCAGGATGTTTTGAGCTGCATTCGCGAAGGCAGAACACTGGCCACTATCGGCAAGGCACTGGAGCCGAATGCCGAGCGGCATTTGAAATCCGGCGCTGAAATAACACAGCTTTTCAAGGGCTATGAACCAGCCATCCGCGCTTCTGTGACCATCTTCGAGCAATTGCAGTTTTCCCTTGATGAATTGCGCTATCAATATCCGGATGACCCGGTCTTTGAAGAGCTTGGCGGGCATTCGGTTCCCTCCCAGATGGCGCTGGAACAATTAACCGCACGCGGTGCGAAAGAGCGGTTTCCAGAAGGTGTGCCCGCCAAGGTTCAAGCCGCGATCCGCCATGAAATGGCTCTGATCAAAAAGCTGGATTATGCATCTTATTTTCTAACCGCTTACGACATTGTCCGCTTTGCCCGGAGCCAGGGCATCTTATGTCAGGGGCGTGGGTCTGCCGCCAATTCCAGCATCTGCTATTGCCTGCGCATCACCGAAGTTGACCCTGTAAAGGTGGATCTGCTGTTTGAGCGGTTCATCTCTGAAGAGCGCGATGAGCCGCCGGATATTGATGTGGATTTCGAGCATGAGCGGCGCGAAGAAGTTATCCAGTATATTTACGCAAAATACGGGCGGGAAAAGGCCGGGCTTGCGGCCACCGTCATCACCTATCGCGCACGCTCGGCCATACGCGAAGTGGGCAAGGTGTTCGGCCTGTCGGAGGATGCCATCAGCGCGATTTCCGGCACACGATGGGGCAGCGGATCAAGTGCCATCAGTGATGATGAAACCAAACGGTCCGGGCTTGATCCACAGGACAAGCATCTGAAACAACTGCTTGATCTGGCCAACCAGATCATTGGATTCCCGCGCCATCTGTCTCAGCATGTCGGAGGTTTTGTGATTACCCGTGACCGGCTGTCATCGCTCATTCCAATTGAAAATGCGGCCATGGATGACCGCACCATCGTCGAGTGGGACAAGGACGATCTGGAAAGTCTGGGCATGCTGAAAATCGATGTGCTGGCGTTGGGCATGCTGACCTGCATTCGCAAGGCGTTCGGGCTGCTCAGAACCCATTATGGTCGCGATGAAACTCTGGCGTCCCTGCCGCAGGAGGACAAAGCCACCTATGACATGATCTGCCGGGCCGACACGCTGGGTGTGTTCCAGATTGAAAGCCGTGCGCAGATGTCGATGCTGCCACGGCTGCGGCCCAGAACCTATTATGACCTTGTCATCGAGGTTGCCATCGTCCGGCCCGGGCCGATTCAGGGGGATATGGTGCATCCCTATCTGCGGCGCCGTCAGGGCAAGGAAAAGGTCAGCTATCCCAAGGCCGAACTGGAACGGGTGCTGAAAAAAACCCTGGGCGTTCCGCTGTTTCAGGAACAGGCTATGAATATTGCCATTGTCGCGGCCCATTTCACCCCGTCCGAGGCTGATAAATTACGCCGCGCCATGGCCACGTTTCGCCGGGTCGGCACCATTGGCAATTTCGAAAGAAAGATGGTGGAGGGCATGGTCGCCAACGGGTATGAGCGTGAGTTTGCCGAATATTGCTTCAAGCAGATTGAAGGCTTCGGCAGTTATGGTTTTCCGGAAAGCCATGCGGCCAGTTTTGCCCTGCTGGTCTATGCGTCCTGCTGGCTGAAATGCTATTATCCGGACGTCTTCTGCGCCGCCATTCTAAACTCGCAACCGATGGGGTTTTACGCCCCGGCCCAGCTTGTGCGCGATGCCAGAGAACATGGCGTGGAACTGCGCCCGCCTGACATCAATCATTCGCATTGGGACACAAGTCTGGAAGCCGATGCAACCCCACAGAAAATTGCACCACAACACCGCGAGATGAAGGATGTGATGCACAACAGCCATGCTGTCCGTCTGGGTCTCAACCGGGTCAAAGGCCTGCACAGGGAGCATGCAGAGCAACTGGTTGCCCATCGCGGGCGCGGCTATGACAGCATGCGCGATCTCTGGCTGCGCTCGGGCCTTGCAAAATCCACTCTGGAACGTCTGGCAGAGGCAGATTGTCTGCGCTCTCTGGGTCTGGACCGCCGCACCGCCCTGTGGGCGGCCAAGGCGCTGGACCCGCTGACCAGCGAAGAGCGTCTGCCGCTGTTTGCAATCGGCACGGATACGGATCGCCGCAATGAGCCGGATGTGATGCTGCCAACCATGCCTTTGGGCGAGCACGTGATCCATGATTACCGCACGCTGTCCCTGTCGTTGAAAGCCCATCCTGTGTCTTTCGTCAGGCAGGCATTGGGGCAAATGCGTTACCGTCAGACAGTGGCTCTCAACACGGCCCGGTCAAACGCCTTTATCCGTGTTGCCGGGCTTGTCCTCGTGCGCCAGAGGCCCGGCACGGCCAAGGGTGTGATCTTTGAAACCATCGAAGATGAAACCGGAGTTGCCAATATCATTGTCTGGCCAAAAACCTTTGAAAAATACCGCGCAGTTGTTCTGGGCGCGCGGTTTGTCGGCATTCACGGCAAGGTTCAGACCGCTGATGGTGTCACGCATATCATCGCCAACCATCTTGAAGATCTGACCCATCTCCTGTCAGCCATATCTGATGCAACGGATCATCTGGAGCCACTGGCCAATGCAGACGAGGTTAAAAACCCGCAACAGGATATCAGAGACAAGCGCGCCCGGCCCGAACGAATTCAACAGTTTGAAAGGGACATCGAGACATTACGGCGCAAGAACCTGTCACAATCACGTGCTGACAGGGTTTTGCCAAAGGGGCGGAATTTTCACTGAAAACGATATGTATCAGGCACTTTGAATACGAATATCCGGCGTACGGCTTTTGGCATAAACCAGCCGTCCATTTGGCAGATCATTCTCGTCAACCTTGCTGTCAATCTCCGCCTCCGACAGACCCAGATTCACCCAACGCTCTCGCAAACGCCGCTCCAACTCGGCCTCGTCCACCTCGACCATCAATGTCTGATCGAACAGCGCTGACAATTGCTGCCAGGGGGCTTCATCGAGCAGCAGATAATTGCCCTCAACCACAATCATGCGCGTTGCCTGTTCAATGAGGGCAGCGCCTGCCCGGGCAATCTCGATTGACCGGTCGAACATCGGCACCGCAATGGACGGTTCGCTGTTTGCCCGGAGCCGTTCCAGCATGGCGGCCAGACCACCCACATCAAATGTATGCGGCGCACCCTTTTGCGCCTGCCAGCCTCTTGGCGTCAGCACACGGTCATCATAATGATAGCCATCCATTGGCAGCAAGGCTGCCCGCCCAGCGCCCGCTTCATTCAGCTGATCCACAACCCACTCTGCCAGAGTTGACTTGCCGGACGCCGGGGCACCTGCGATGGCAATAAGATGCCGATCACCAGGCGCACTGGCATCACAGATTTTTGCTAGCTGCGCCAGAAGCTCTTGTTGATCCAGAGATTGAGACATACCGGCTCCATTCACTCCCTAATTTTGGGATCAGACCTACTCAGTAACCGCGCGTCACATCCACCAGATGGTCCAGTTCCCTGCCCTCCTGATGCGCACGCACCTGTCTGGAAATCAGATGTGACAGGGCTTTTGGATTGCTGACCGCTGCAACGTGAGGCGTGATGATGAGGTTTTCCAGGTTCCAAAGCGGGCTGTCCTGTGGCAGCGGTTCCACTTCAAAGACATCCAGACTTGCTGCTTTCAGCAGATCATTCTGCAAAGCGGCAACAATATCGCTCTCGACATGAATGCGACCGCGCCCGGCATTGATGAAAACCGGCCCGCCCAGTGCGCCATCCCGGCGCAGTTTTTCAAACACTGCTGTGCCAATCAGACCTTCAGTGTCCGGTGTCAAAGGCAACAGGCACACCAGAATATCGGTCTCGGATAAAAACGCATCCAGCCCGTCGGTGCCATGAAAGCAAGCCACATTGTTCAGTTGCTTGGGCGTTCGGCTCCAGCCGCGTAAACCGAAGCCAAGCTGATGTAGCAAGTTTGCTGAAGCGCGTCCCAATTCACCTAACCCCATCAAGCCAATTTGCACTTCGCTGGCCAGCGGCTGCTTCAGATTATGCCATTTCCTCGCGCGTTGTTGCTGGACATATTGCAGATGCTGACGATGATGCAACAACACCTGCGCCACGATCCACTCGGTCATGCGCGCGGTCAGATCAGGGTCGACCACACGGCCGATCGGCACAGCAGGCAATGTGTCTCCACCCAGCAGATGATCCACGCCCGCACCCAGGGAAAACAGAGCCTTCAAATTGGGAAAGGCGTCCAGCGCCCCGCTTTGGGGCGCCCAGACCAGCGCATATTCAACAGCATCAGGGTCTATGACATCAGGATAGGCTTCGATGAGTTGGTCCGGCATTGCAGATCTCAGGGCATCCACCCAGGGCGCTGAATTCCAACCATCGACCAATACAAGAATGCTCATATCAGCCTGTTACACCGCGACCTGATCGGAGCCAACGGCCTCCAGATCAAAGGCGGCGGCCATCAATGCCTTGGTATATTCATGCTCGGGTGCATCGAAAATCTTCGCTGATGGCCCCTGCTCCACCACTTTGCCAAGCCGCATGACAATGACCTCATTGGCCAGTGCCCGGACAACTTTCAAATCGTGGCTGATGAACAGATATGCCAGATTGCGGCGCTTTTGAACCGCCCGCAGCAAATCCACGACCTGCGCCTGCACGCTCATATCCAAAGCCGATGTCGGTTCATCCAACATCAGAAATTTGGGTTCCAGAACCAGAGCACGGGCAATCGCAAAACGCTGACGCTGGCCACCGGAAAACTCATGCGGATAGCGATTGCGCATCTCCGGGTCCAACCCAACCTCCTGCAACACATCAGAGACGCGCTGCGCACGCTCTTCCCTGGTCAGTTTGGGGAAATGAATGGTCAGGCCTTCTTCGATAATCGCCGCGATTGACATGCGCGGACTGAGAGAGCCGAATGGATCCTGGAAGACGATCTGCATATCTTTGCGCAACGGGCGCAATTCCTTGGACGATTTACCCTGAAGATCGTTACCGAGCAGATTGATATCACCCTTCGACGAAATCAGCCGCATCAAAGCCAGACCAAGTGTTGTCTTGCCTGATCCACTTTCGCCAACGATGCCAAGTGTCTGGCCTTCGCGCACGGTGACGTCGATGCCATCAACGGCCTTGATGTTATCGACCGTCTTGCGCATGAAACCGCGTTTGATCGGAAACCAGACCTTGATGTCCTGACCGGTCATGACGGGCGGCGCGTTGACATCCAGTTCCGGCGGGTCACCTTTTGGCTCGGCAGATAACAGATGTTGAGTATAGCTGTGTTGCGGATTTGTGAAAATCTCTTCTGTCGGCCCATGCTCCACAATCTCGCCATCGGTCATGACACAGACACGGTCGGCAATCTTGCGCACAATGCCCAGATCATGGGTGATGAACAGCATGCCCATGCCCATGCGGGTTTTCAGATCTGCCAACAATTCCAGTATTTGCGCCTGAACCGTTACATCCAGCGCGGTGGTCGGCTCATCAGCGATCAGCAGCTTTGGACTGTTGGCCAGAGCCATGGCGATCATCACACGCTGGCGCTGCCCACCGGACAATTGGTGCGGATAGGAATCCAGCCGTTTTTCCGGGTCGCGAATGCCAACCTGGTTGAGCAGTTCAACAACCCGCTGACGGACTTTGGTGTCCGATGCGCCCTGATGCAATTTCAGGGTTTCGCCAATCTGGCGCTCAACCGAATGGAGCGGATTGAGCGAGGTCATGGGTTCCTGAAAAATCATGGAAATGTTGTTGCCGCGCACATGCTGCAGATCTTTTTCCTTTGTCTGCATCAGGTCTTCGCCATCAAACAGAATGCTGCCTGCCGGATGTGAGGCCGGGGGATAGGGCAGCAATTTCAACACGGACAATGCGGTAACGGATTTTCCGGAGCCGGACTCCCCGACCAGCGCAAGGGTTTCCCCCTGATTGATGTGAAACGACACGCCACGCACCGCATGTGTGACTTTGCCGTCAGCGGTGAAATCCACATGCAGATTGTCGACTGTCAGGAGAGGCCCTGTTGCCATATCTTCAGCCATCAGGAAAATGTCTTTCGTGGATCAAATGCATCGCGGACGGCCTCGCCGACAAAAATCAACAGGCTGAGCATCAGCGAGATGACAAAAAAGCCAGTCAGAGCCAGCCATGGGGCCTGAAGATTATTCTTGCCCTGTGCCAGCAATTCACCAAGCGACGGCGATCCGGGTGGCAGCCCAAATCCGAGAAAGTCGAGTGACGTCAGGGTCGTGATCGAGCCATTGAGGATAAAGGGCATGAAGGTCAGCGTCGCGACCATCGCGTTAGGCAGCAAATGCCGCCACATGATGGTCATGTTGCCCACGCCCAGCGCTCGAGCTGCGTTTACATATTCAAAGTTCCGGGCGCGCAGAAATTCGGCGCGCACCACAGCCACCAGACTGACCCAGGAAAACAGCAGCAAAATACCGAGCAATATCCAGAAGTTCGGCGTGATGATGGCCGCAAGAATCAGCAACAGATAAAGCGTTGGAACCGAGGTCCAGATTTCTATGAAACGCTGAAACAGAAGATCCGTCCAGCCACCGAAATAGCCTTGCATCGCCCCGGCAGCAATGCCGATGATGGACGAGAAAATTGTCAAGGTCAGACCAAACAAAACCGATATGCGGAACCCATAAATCAGCCGAGCCATAACATCACGGGCCTGATCATCGGTGCCGAACCAGTTCCAGTTGCCGATCGAGCAATTGGGATCATCAACCCCGCCCGGATAACGCTGACAGCGCTCTTCCTTGTCCAGCATCCATGATGGAGCGGATGGTGCGGGCGTTGGAATTTCATTGTTGACGGTGCGGTAGGAATAGCGGATCGGTGGCCAGAGAATCCAGCCATTTGCCTCGATTTCCTCAAGCACAAAGGGATCACGGTAATCTGTCACTGGAAGAAAGCCGCCAAATTTATCTTCAGGATAATCGACAAAGACCGGCGTCAGCAGCTCGCCCTGATAGGAGATCAGCAGGGGTTTGTCATTGGCGATGAATTCGGCAAACAAAGTGACGAAAAACAGCACCAGAAAAATCTGCAGGCTCCAGAAGCCACGGCCATTGCCTTTGAAATTCTGCCAGCGCCTTTGATTGATCGGCGAAAACCGGCTTTGTTTCTTTGGTGCTTCCGCAGTGCCTGAAGTCTGTGCTGGTGCGAGCTGAGTATCCATGATCCTACACCTCCCGCGATTCAAAATCGATACGCGGATCAATCCACGTATAGGTCAGGTCCGATATCAAACCAACCAGAAGGCCCATGATTGAAAAGATGTAGAGTGTTGCGAAGACCACCGCATAATCCCTGTTGAGGACAGATTCAAAGCTCAACAACCCCAGCCCATCCAAGGAGAAAATGGTTTCAATCAGCAAGGAACCGGAGAAGAAGGCTCCGATGAAGGCGCCCGGAAAGCCAGCAATGACAATCAGCATCGCGTTCCGGAATACGTGACCATACAGAACCTGACGATTGGACACGCCCTTTGCCTTGGCTGTGACCACATATTGCTTGCGAATTTCATCGAGAAAAGAATTCTTTGTGAGCAATGTGGATGTCGCGAAAGCAGCCAATGCCATGGCGGTCAGTGGCAGAACCAGATGCCAGAAATAATCCAGAATCTTTTCGAACAGATTCAATTGGTCAAAATTCTCAGAGGTCAGGCCACGCAGAGGGAAAATGTCCCAGAAGCTGCCACCGGCAAACAGAACAATCAGCAAGATTGCGATCAAGAACCCTGGCACAGCGTAGCCGACAATGATGATCGAAGAGGTCCAGACATCGAAGCGGCTTCCGTCACGCACTGCTTTGGAAATGCCGAGCGGGATCGATATGCCGTAGGAGATCAGTGTCATCCAGAGGCCAAGTGAAATCGAGACCGGCATTTTTTCTATGATGAGATCAATGACGCTGACATCACGGAAATAGCTGTTGCCGAAATCAAACCGCACATAGTTCCAGAGCATGGAGAAGAAGCGCTCAACTGGCGGCTTGTCAAAGCCGAAGTCCTTTTCCAGCTGACGGATAAATTCAGGATCAAGACCCTGAGCCCCGCGATAGCGCGAATTGATTGGATCGGCCTGACCGGATTTCTCCAGATTGTTTTCACCAACCGAACCAAAATCGCCGCCAGAGCCGCTGATGCGCTCTGTGGCTGAAATGGAATTGCCAGACAGTTTAGCAATCACCTGCTCCACCGGCCCGCCGGGCGCGAACTGGATAATGACAAATGTAATCGCCATGATCCCGAACAGGGTTGGGATCATCAGCAACAGGCGTTTCAGAATGTAAGCGGCCATAATTCTATCGACTCAAACTGTTTTCGGGTCAGGTCGTCTTGGACCACCATGTGGTTTCCACTGGGAAATAGTAATCCGGTTTTGTATCAGGCCACTCATATTTATCCCATACTGCTATTCGGTGATTTGCGGAATACCACCCTGGAAGCCAGTAATGGCCAGCACGCACCACCCGGTCAAGAGCCTGCCATGCAGCTTGGTGGGTTTCTCGGTCATTTGCGGCTTCCACCATCTGCGTGAGCGCATCCACAACCGGGTCTTTTATGCCAGCCCAGTTGTTGCTTCCTTCAAGATCGGCAGAGTGCGACGAGAATAATTGATCGGCCGCCGTGAACGGGGTTGCCCCAAGGGACAGCGCCGTTCCAACCATGTCGTAGTCAAATACAGAAGAACGTGCCTGGAACTGCGCCGGGTCCACCACACGAATGGTGGCCTCAACGCCCACGGCGCGCAGCGAATCGACATATTTGCCGTAGACGCGCTCGAATACCGGTGAGCGCACCATGATCTCCATTGTCAGCTGCTGACCATTTGCATCATACAGTCCGCCATCGCGGCGCTGCCAACCCGCCTCAGACAGCAATTGCGTTGCACGCCGCAGCAGGCTGCGGTCGCGGCCACTGCCATCTGACACAGGCGGAAGATAAGCGTCGCCAAACACCGTTTCAGCCAATTGGTCACGAAACGGTTCCAGCAGTGCCAGTTCTGCACCACTCGGCGCACCTTCCGCCTTGTAGATCGAGCCCTCGACATAGGAGGTCACGCGGGAATAGGCGTTGAAGAACAGGTTTTCATTGACCCATTCGTAGTCAAAGCAGAGCACCAGAGCTTCACGGGTTCGCGGGTCAGCAAATTTTTGACGTCTTGTGTTCAAAAAGGAGCCCTGGAAGCGCGGCCGCAATTCGGCTGGGAACAGTTCTTTCTTAACCCGACCATCGAGGGCTGCGGGGAAATTATATTCGGTTTCCCAGGTCTTTGAGGTGAATTCCTCCCGGAAAGTCATATTGCCCTTCTTGAAGGCTTCAAAAGCCGTCTGCCGCTCACGGTAAAACTCGACCCGCACGACATCGAAATTGGCCTGACCAAGCATAACAGGCAAATCCCTGGCCCAGTAATCCTCGACCCGTTCATATTCCAGATAGGCTCCGGCATCGAAGCGGCCTATCCGGTACGGACCGGATGCCAGAGGCGGGTCCATGGTGGATGCTGTAAAATCTCGATCAGCATAATAGGCTTTGGAAAAAATCGGCGTACCGGCAATTTCAAAGATCAGGCCACGGGACTGGGTGCCATCCAGTGTTACCAGAAGGTGGGCTGCATCCAGCGCTTCAATGGACGTGATCTTGCGGAAACTCTGCGTGAAATCCGGATGCCCATCTTCCTTCAGGATAGTCAGGGAAAATGCAACATCTTCTGCGGTCAACGGCGTCCCGTCATGAAACCTGGCCTCCGGACGCAGACTGAACAGAAAACTGTTCCCGTCTTGGGATATCGTGATGCTGTCGGCAACCAACCCATAGACGGCGTCCGGTTCGTCATGGGCACGGGCCATCAGCGAATCAAAGATTAGCTCCAGTCGTGGTGGCGCATCACCTTTGGTGACGTAGCCATTCAGCGTGTTGAAGGTTTGCGGATTCTGGTTGTGAAACCAGCTTCCAGGCGACAGGACGAAGCGCCCGCCCTTGGCTGCCGATGCATTGGCATATTCAAAATGGGAAAAGTCAGCCGGATATTTCAGATCACCGAAAATAGACAAGCCGTGGCGTGCAGGCTGATTCGCGAAGCCTTCAATTTGCGCGCCCAGTTTTTGGGCCAAAACAGGACCCGAGGCCAGGCTGAGCAGTGTTCCACCCGCGAGCAGCAATCCCTCGCGCCGGGTCACGCCTTTCCCGGGGCGCATTTTCATTGGCCAGCCCCAACACGGGCAGCTTTTTCCTCGTCGTACCACCAGACAGAAGGGAAGGCTGGTTCAGCATAAGCCGGCAGTGTATCGGGACGCGCAAAACGATCCCAGCGGGCCGTGCGCGTTGACAATAATGTCCAGCCGGGAATGATGTAATGATTGGCCAGAAGAACTCGGTCCATTGCCTTTGTGGCGGCAATCAGTTCTTCGCGATCCTTGGCAAAGATAATGCGTTGAATGAGCTTGTCGACGGCAGGGTTCTTGATGCCAGCCCAGTTGCGCGCGCTTTCCTGATCAGCCGCGGCGGAGCCAAAATACTCCAATTGTTCATTTCCGGGCGACAGCGACTGTCCCCATCCTGAGTAAATGAAGTCAAAATCACGGCTTCGCACGCGATTGACCCATTGGGAACTGTCGACAATACGGACCGACAGGTCGACCCCGATACGCGCGAAATTCCCCTTCAGGCGCAGGGCCACTTTTTCAAACCGGTTGCTGTTGAGCAGATACTCAATGGTGAAGGGCTCGCCGGTGGCAGCATTCACCATCTTGCCGTCTTTCAATTCGTAACCGGCTTCACGAAACAGTCTGACCGCCTCGCGCAAATTGTTGCGGAAGGCGCGAATGTCCGGGGCAACCGGGTTTTCATAGGGCGTGGTGAAAATCTCCTCCGGGACAAGGTCCCGAACGCTTTCCAGAATTTCCAGTTCAAGGCCTGTAGGCAGGTCGGAAGACGCCAATTCATCACCATAGAAATAGGAATCGACTCGATCATACTGGTCGAAGAAAAGCGCCTGGTTCATTTCGTCGAAATTGAACGCATAATTCAGGGCTTTGCGGACACGCAGATCCTGAAACTTCTCCCGGCGCAGATTGGGAATAAAACCGACCATCAACCCACGACCACGCTCGGCGAAACTCTCCTTGATAACCCGCCCGTCTATCACAGCCGGAAAATCATATCCTGTTGCCCAGACACGCGCAGTGCTTTCCACCCGATAGTCATAATCATCTGACTTGAAGGCTTCCATTTGAACAACGGAGTCGCGGAAATATTCATAGCGAATACGATCAAAATTGTTTTGACCGACATTGACCGGCAAATCTGCGGCCCAGTAATCATCAACGCGTTCATACTCGATGGTACGACCGGGAACGACCCTGGAGACACGATAAGCGCTGCTACCAAGTGGAATTTCCAGCGTACCCTTCGCGATATCCCGTTGTTCGCCATTTCCATCCGTGCCTTCCCACCAATGTTTTGGCAGCACCAGCAATTGGCCGACAATGTGAGGCAATTCGCGGTTTCCGGTCTGATCGAACGTGAACTTGACTTCATGTTCGTTGATGACTTCCACACCACTGACATGCTTGTAATAATTCTGGTAGCCGCGATTGTTCTCGATGAGCATGTTGAATGACCATGCGACATCTTCTGCGTTTAACGGTTCACCGTCGTGCCAACGTGCGTCAGGGTGTATTTGAAATGTGACGCTGGAATAATCATCCGGATAGCGCATCTGTGTTGCGATCAGCGGATACATGGCTGAAATCTCGTCCAGGGAAGAGGTCAACAGCGTATCGTAAATCAGTCCAAGACCGATCCCCAGATTTCCGCGCTGCGGCACCGAATTCAGTGTATCGAAAGTGCCGTCTGTCGCCAGACGTACCATGCCACCCTTCGGAGCATCCGGATTGACATAATTGAAGTGGGGGAAATCATCAGCATATTGTGGCTCGCCAACGAGAGCCGTCGATTTCTTCCAGTCGCTCATGACCTGCGCGTTTGCCGGTTGCGTCAACGACATTGCCGCCAGCATTGCCAGAACCAATGTGCCTGCCATGATCACGCTGTGCTGCAACCTGTTGCTTGCACATGCTCTGATTTGCTCACTCACTATTGCCAAGTTAAGCCTCCTGAAATTTGCTCATTATCTGAACGATACCCAGACATCGTCCACCCATCCCTATTTCTATAGGTGATAAGCCAGACGGGACTAGGGCAAAGGTGCCTTTATGACCAAAATTTAAGTGATAAAGCGGCTGAACGGAATCACAAATGCAGGATTTCGGCACGTAATTCGGCAAGACCGGTGCCTTTTTCCGACGATGTCATCAAAATTTCTGGATGAGCAGCTGGCCGTTTGGCGATGGCTGCTCGGGTCTTGTCCAGAGACTCCTGCAATTCGGCCGGACGCGGCTTGTCTATCTTGGTCATGACGATCTGATAGGAAACAGCGCTCTTGTCCATCAGGTCGAGGGCTTTGAGGTCTGTCTCCTTGATGCCATGACGGCTGTCTACCAGCACATAGGCGCGGCGCAGGTTCGGCCGTCCGCGCAGATAGGAATAGACCAAACGGGTCCACGCCTCGACCTGCCCTTTGGGCGCTTTGGCGTAGCCATAACCGGGCATATCAACAATGGTGATCTGGTCGTTGGTAAAGAAGTTCAGCTCCTGGGTGCGGCCAGGTGTGTTGGAGGTTCTGGCCAGACCGTTTTGTCCGGTCAGCGCATTGATCAGGCTGGATTTTCCAACATTCGAGCGACCGGCAAACGCAATTTCAATGCCGTCATTATCCGGCAGTTGATCAAGCTTGACTACGCCAAGGACAAACCGCCAGGGACGCGCGAACGCCAGCCGACCGGTTTCCAACTGTTCCGGCGTGAACGCTTTTTCATCAGGGTCCTGGTCTGTATTATCAATGCTCATTTTAGGGTCGCTTGCTCCATTGCTTCCAAATCCATCCCGCGAATGGCACTGAGATTACGGGTAATTTTCTCTGCATCCCAGTTCCACCACGCAATGCGGCACAATCGGTCTATCACATCACGCTCAAAACGCTGTCGCACAATCTGGGCCGGATTGCCCGCGACAATGGTGTATGCTGGCACATTGCGCGTCACAACGGCCCGCGCACCAATAATTGCGCCATCACCGATCGTGACACCCGGCATGATCATGGCTTCCCGGCCAATCCACACATCATTGCCGACAACTGTGTTGCCACGGTGATCCGTCGGCCATTCAAAACCCGCTTCCCAGCCTCTGCCCATGGCGGCAAAGGGATAGGTCGAAAATTCATCCATCGGATGATTGGCACCATTCATGATGAATTGCACACCGGTTGCAAATGCACAGAAGCGCCCGATGATCAGTTCATCGCCAACGAAGTCAAAATGATATTTGACGCATTTTTCCAGAAAATGCTCTGGTCCCTCAGGATCATCATAATAGCTGTAGTCCCCAATCGTGACACGCGGATGATCGACCAGCCTGTTGAGAAAGCCGAGTTGCGGAAATTCCGACAGGGGAAACGGCAGAGCTGAATCCGGCCCAATCCCGGACACATCATCGGGCTGGCCGACGCTTTGTTCAGGAATATCTGCAGGCATTTCTATCTCGAATCAGATGGGTTGATTTGGGTCCGGTGACAGTAAATCAGGTCTGAACCGGGCGATCAAACAGACCGCCCGGCACGAGACTTGATTCATAGTCGATCAAAGGAAATCCAATGGCTGCTAAGCCTTGTCTTTCTCATCCTTGCCGCCCAAGCCAAAGGCTTCAAGCGTATTCTTCCAGATTTCCACCGGTACACCCTGGCGACGCATGATCACCGATTGCTGGGCGATAGACAGGGTGTTGTTCCACGCCCAGTAGATCACAAGACCAGCTGGGAAGGACGACAGCATGAATGTAAAGATAACCGGCATCCATGTGAAAATCATCGCCTGTGTCTTGTCGGGTGGCAATGGATTCAAACGCATCTGAACGAACATTGTGACGCCCATAATAAGAGGCCAGATGCCGAGCATCAGAATTTGCGGCGGATCCCACGGGATCAGTCCAAACAGATTGAAAATTGACGTCGGATCTGGTGCCGCCAAATCCTGAATCCAGCCGAAGAAGGGCGCATGGCGCATTTCGATGGTGACAAACAGAACCTTGTAGAGCGCGAAGAACACTGGAATTTGCAAGACAACCGGCAGACAACCGGCCAAAGGATTGATCTTTTCCTTCTTGTATAATTCCATCATCGCCTGCTGCTGGCGCGTTCGATCATCCTTGTAGCGCTCGCGCAATTCAGTCAGTTGCGGCTGAACCTTTTTCATATTGGCCATGGAGGCATATGATTTGTTGGCAAGCGGGAAGAACAAGATCTTCAGCACAACAGTCACGGCCAGAATGGCCAGACCGAAATTGCCGATCAGATTGTAGAGCCAGTCGAGCGCGACAAAAAGCGGCTTGGTGATGAAATAGAACCAGCCCCAGTCGATCATCAGATCGAAGCGTTCGATTCCCGGCGCCTCACGATAGCTGTTGATGACGCTGACTTCCTTTGCGCCGGCAAACAGGCGCGAGATGTGATCTCCGCTGCTGCCTGGCGCAATTTCCACCAGCTCACCCAGAAAGTCTGCCTGGTAAGCCGAACGGTTGTTGACCGTATGATGGAAGAATCGCGGTGTGTAGGACTCACCCGGCGTTGGAACGATGGCTGCAGCCCAGTATTTGTCAGTAATGCCAAGCCAGCCTTGCGTCTGGGTTCCGAATTTGATTTCGCCTTCTTCCTCCAGATCGTCATAATCGACTTCCTGCAGGCCATCTTCACCGATAAATCCGATCATCCCTTCATGAAGGATGAAAAAATTCTGCAGGTCGGGGATGCCGTGCCGTGTGACCAGAGCATAGGGAAACAGCGATACAGCACCGGCAGTGTTGTTCTCGACACTATCCGAAATGGTCACAAGATAATGCTCATCCATTTCATAGACGCGATTGAAGATCAGGCCTTCACCATTGTCCCATGACACCGTTATGGGAGTCTGTGGCGTCAGGCGGTCACCTTCGGTCAGGCTCCATACGGTCTGGCTGTCGGGCACAGCTGCCGTAATTCCCTGTCCCTTGACCCAGCCAAACTCCGCATAATACGGGCTTGCGCTGCCGGAGGGAGAAAACAACTGGATGATCGGGCTGTCAGGATCGATCTCTTCGCGGTAATTCTTCAGCGACAGATCATCAACCCGGCCACCGGTCAGATTGATCGAACCGGTCAGATCGGGCGTGTCGATTGGAATACGCTGGCTGTTTTGCAACACGGTGTCACGTGATGCACCTGATGGCGGCACCATGTTGCCGGGCGCCGCAGCACTGCTGGAAGCTCCAGGTGTTGGCACGACGCTGCCACCGGCAGATGGTGCGGCGGTTCCAGATGTTGCGGCAGTCGATTCAGAAATTTCTGCCTGACGTTGCTCGGCCAGCAAGCGCGCTTCTTCTTGCTGTGGGCCCCAGATGAAGAACTGGGCTGCCATCAAAACGACGGCAGATAGCGCTACGGCAAGTATGAGATTTTTAGTATCCTGCATGAAGGGTCCAGCTTTTAGACATTGTCAGTGGGCTTGATGCCCTGCTCTTTAAGGGGATTTTGATCGGTTGGCGAGTGGTCAGGCGCAGGATTTTCAGGTTTTTTGCCAAGTTGACGGGTGCGGCGACCGATTTGGGCGCCAATTTTGTCAAGCGCGGCAGCAAGATCGCGCTGAATTTCTGCAAATGACATGGTAAGCGCCGACAGTCTGCCGACGACCACATAGTCTGTGTTGGGAAGAAATGCAGACTTTTGCCCGCTGGCGTTACCTGATGCTTCAAGAAGACGCACAGCTTCCTTGAGACGTCTGCGAACCCGGTTGCGAACAACAGCATTGCCAACCTTTTTGGTGACAGTGAACCCGATGCGGATCGCGCCATCAGTTGATGTCTCGCGGGCCGCTTGCTCAGGTGGCACCATCTGGTGGTGCCATGCCTGTAGCACAAGGGCGCGGCGCACCTGTTTGTGCCCCCGCGCCACACGCAGAAAATCTGAACGTTTTTTGAGCCGGTCCATCAAAGTGCTTCTGGTCTGTATCGAATCAGAAACGCTTTAACCCGTTGCCGACTGAATAATGTCGGCAACCCGTATTAAGCCGAAAGGCGTTTACGACCTTTTGCGCGGCGAGCAGCAATCACACGTTGACCACCTTTTGTCGCCATGCGTGCGCGAAAACCGTGACGGCGTTTACGAACCAGTCGGCTCGGTTGGAAGGTACGTTTCATCGAATCAATGCCGCGAAGGATGCGGCCCTCTTAAAAAAAGTCTATTACGACGTCGCTAGACGGGAAAACATAGAGGCAAAGTCCTCTCGGCATAGAGTCGAGCCGAGTTTTGCCAAAGTCAGCGGGCTTATAGGCAAGAATGAGGACAAAAGTCAATTGATGTGAGGTGAGAAATCCGCAATTCGACCTTTCATGGCCGATCACATTCAGCATCACAATAGTCACAGCGGCGTGAGGTCGGTTTGGCCCTTCCCTCACTTATGGGTGAGACTCGCGAATTGTGCTTTCGTTTCACCATCAGACATCTATTTAGGAGCAGACACAACACTTGATGATTTTGAACAGGGGCACCTATGATGCTGTCCGAGCAATTTGAAGAGCAAACACATATGGAAAATGCCCCCACCCAGCAGAAGCCCGCTTCCAGCATGAAACGCTGGCTTCCACTGGTGGCGATTGCAGGCTTTATGGTTTTTGCGTTTTTCATGGACTGGCACAAAGCCCTGTCCCTCACGGCTCTGATTGAAAACAGAGAGCGGCTTGGCGCTTTCGTTTCTGATAATTTTGCCCTGACCCTGCTGGCCTATCTTGGCATTTACATCGTGGTGGTGGTGCTGTCGCTGCCAGGTGCGGGCATATTGAGCATTGGTGGTGGATTTCTGTTTGGCTGGCTTGTCAGCGCACCCGCAACAATTATAGCCGCGACTGTGGGAGCAACTCTGTTGTTCATGGCCGTCACCACGTCCTTTGGAGAAGCCCTGCGCGCAAAAGCGGGACCGTGGGTCGCCAAGCTGAAACAAGGCTTTGACAAGGATGCCTTCAATTACCTGCTGTTTTTACGCCTGGTTCCGGCCTTCCCGTTCTGGTTGGTCAATCTTGCGCCAGCCATGCTGGGTATCAAGCTTTCGACCTATGTGACCGCGACTGCCATCGGCATCATCCCCGGCTCTTTTGCCTTCGCCTTTGTTGGCGCAGGGCTGGGCAGTGTTATAGAAGCACAGCGTGCCGCGAATGCCGATTGCATCGGCAACAGCGAATGCGCCATAGAAATCAGTACCAGTGATCTGATCACGCCCGAAATTCTGGCCGCTCTGGCAGCACTCAGCGTAGTCGCGCTGATCCCTATTGTTCTAAAACGGTTGCGCAGCCGCAAATCTGCTTAACCTGATATAATTGGAAAGACCTTCGATATGGCCGAGATTCTCACACCTGACATTTGCGTCATTGGCGCCGGTTCCGGCGGACTGTCCGTTGCAGCCATCGCGGCAACGTTCGGTGTTTCCGTTGTTTTGATCGAGAAGGGGAAAATGGGCGGCGACTGTCTGAATTATGGCTGCGTCCCCTCAAAGGCCCTGATCGCAACGGCCAAGAGCGCAGATGCGGTCCGGCATGCTGATCGCTATGGCATTCACGTGCCCGAACCGGTGGTCGATTATCAGCAGGTGCATGATTATGTGCATTCGGTGATTGGCGCGATTGCGCCGAATGACAGCGTCGAACGGTTTACCTCGATGGGCGTTCACGTGATCGAGGGCGCTGCGAAGTTCATCAACCCGCGCATGGTCGAGGTCAATGGCATTCGCATCCGGGCCAGACGCTTTGTCGTGGCCACAGGGTCCAGAGCTGCGGTGCCACCAATCAAGGGGCTGGAAGATGTTCCCTATCTCACCAATGAGACGATCTTCGAGCGCACGGAAGCCCCTGATCACCTGATCATCATTGGTGGTGGGCCGATTGGCATGGAAATGGCGCAGGCGCATCGTCGTCTTGGCGCTGAGGTCACTGTGGTGGAAGCCTTCAAGGCGCTGGCCAAGGATGACCCCGAATTGACAGAGATCGTTCTCGACAAGCTGAAAGATGACGGCATTGTCATTCGCGAAGAGGTCAAGATTGCCCGAGTTGAAAAAGCAGGCAGCGGCATTGCCGTTGTGCTGGATATGGGCAAGGGCGAAGAGGAAGTGATTGCTGGCAGCCATCTTCTGGTGGCAGCCGGGCGCAAACCCAACGTTGACGGGCTTGGCCTGAAAGACGGCCGCATCCGGTTTGACCGGGCGATCAAAGTGTCAAAAAGCATGCGCACCACCAACCGCCGTGTTTATGCCATTGGCGATGTGTCAGGCAGCCTGCAATTCACCCATATGGCGAACTATCATGCCGGTCTGGTGATCCGCGCCATTTTGTTCCGCATGCCTGTGAAGGAAAACCGCAACATCATCCCATGGGCCACCTTTACCGATCCCGAATTGGCCAATGTCGGCTTTACAGAAGAAGAGGCCCGCAAGAAATATCGTGGCATCAAGGTTCTGCGTTGGCCCTATGCTGAAAATGACCGGGCACAGACGGAAGGCAAGACCAGCGGACTGATCAAGGTCATCGTCAACAAGAGGGGCAAGATTCTTGGTGCCGCCATTGTCGGCTATCAGGCCAGCGAAATGATCAATATGTGGTCGCTGGCGATTTCCCAGAAGATGAATATCAGTGCGATATCAGGCTATATTTCGCCCTACCCGACCGTGACGGAAATCAGCAAACGTGCGGCTGTCACCAATCTGTCCGGTGCCGCGCAGAACAAATGGGTTCAACGGGTGCTCAAGTTCCTGCGCCGCTTCGATTGATCATTTTTTTACATGCAGTCAGCAGAGTGACCGAACTTCGGCTCTGCTGACTGGCGCTCCTGCCATCCCGACTGCCTGACCACAACCAGTTTTACGGTTTGTAGAGCCTTTCACGATTATACGGAAACATTTGACCGATTTGCGCGTTTGCTGGCAAGGCACAGGCCACGCGGTGGTCTTTACGACCACAAGTGGGCTGTAACGCTGTCCAGCGCGCGCGCAAATCCGGCCTTCGGTGCCCCGGAACAGCCCACCAGCTGCGTTAGCCAGCTTGCCCGATGCGCCGCATCGCGCTGCGCTGACTGCCTGGCTGGATGAACTGTTCCGGGGCATCAAATGCTTCCGTATAATCGTGAAAGGCTCTATAATGCATAGCAGCATCAAAAAGAACGGGCTTGTCGCTGCCGGATTGATGAATATCGGTGGCGCATTGATTTGCTCACGTTTCTTTTCAAACCCCACCATAAATCAAGCTGATCCGGTGGTGATGTCCAATTTCGGGCTCCTGATGATTGTCATCTGGGGCCTCGCCTATATTGGTGCATCGAGGATCCGTGCCAACATCATGTGGCTGGTCGCAGCCTTTGCCATTGAGAAACTGGTCTATGTTCTGGCCTGGCTGAACTGGCTGTCACACAATGATCTCAGCCCGGTTTATGCCAGTGATTTTCTGGCCGGTGTTTTCTATTCGATTTACGGGCTGAACGACTTTGTCTTCATGCTGTTTTTTATCTGGCTGTTTGTCTCTGAAAAAACATCAGACACCAGATAAGCAAAAGCAGCTCTAATACATCGTCCTTTGATAATCGGCCTCAAGTTCAGCGTCGATCCTTTTCATTTCCTCAGGATCGACAGGTGCCCCTGAAGTCTGATCGAATATTATCTTGCGCAAGGATGGCATTTCACTGCGATCCTGAAGCTGGGCCGGGTCCCACAGCTTTGAGCGTCGAAAAGCCTTTGCGCAATGCAGGAAGACTTCTTCGACGGTGACAACAATGGCCGCCATCGGCAGCCGGTCCTTGATCATCATCATAGCCAGCAATTCCGGATCACGACTAATTCTGGCTGTCCCGTTCACGCGCAAGGTTTCATCAAATCCGGGCACCATGAACAACAGGGCCACGGCAGGATTGGCAATGATATTGGCTTTTGTGTCGAGGCGATTGTTTCCCGGCCGATCGGGGATCAAAAGGGTGTGTTCATCGAGAACTTTCACAAATCCACTGGGATCGCCTCTCGGGCTGACATCGGCCGAACCATCGGACGATTGCGTTCCGATACACAGAAACGGCGAACGCGCGATAAAGTCGATGGCATGTTTGTCCAGAGACTTTTGGCATTTTTCGACGGCGACGGGATGGGTTGCCGGGAAGAATGATCTCAACTCTTCCTCGGTGTTCACCAGAAACTCCGGCTTCAAATGTATCTCTTTCGCCATACCATGTTCCTCTCAATGCCTCGACCGCGCCCTCACCTGTGTGGGCTTATCGGCGGTTACAATCAAATGTCCTGACTAGCGAAGAAACCAGGCAGTGTCACGATAAGTCTCCATCCGTTTCAGGCGCCATGCGGCCCATAAATGGGTTCAGTGATACAGATCAAAGCGACTCGGCCGGCTAATCAGTACGGCTATGGTTCTTACGGTTTACGCGGCAGGCAGACGGGGTCAGCCAGCTATGTACATTTGGGGAATCGTCAACATGCAACAGAGATGCAGGATTTAATACCGATGACACGTATCAGAATTAGCCTTTGGAGTTTGATCGCCACGCTAACGGCGCTTTGGATACTTGCCAATGCAACTCTGCCAGACGCCTTTGATTTCATTACGATCCGAAATCTGTTGGTGAATTACAGCGGCGTCATAGCAATTGGCGCGATGAGTGTGGCGATGGTTTTGGCAACCCGGTCAGGCAGGCTCGACACCTGGTTGGGTGGACTCGACAAATCTTACCGGCTGCACAAATGGCTGGGAATTACAGCGCTGGTCGCCGCGATATCGCACTGGATTGCGACGAGCGGGCCAAAGTGGTTGGCGGGTCTTGGCCTGCTGAATCCGCCTGCGCGCGGCGCACGCCCCGCTGAAACGGCAATGAGTACGATTGAAAGCCTGCTGTCAGGCCTTCACGACGCAGCAGAAGGCATCGCTGAGCCCGGGTTCTATGCTCTGGTCGTCCTGATCGTTCTGGCGCTGGTCAAGCTCTTCCCTTACCGCTGGTTCGCCAAGACCCACAAACTGATCGCGATTGCCTATCTCGTGTTGGTCTTCCACTCGGTATTCATGCTCGATTTCGCTGTCTGGACACAGCCGCTGGGTCTGGTGCTGGGAGTGCTGTTGACCGCAGGCGCAGTGTCGGCAGTGATGGCCCTAATCGGTCGTGTGGGCCGTGGTCGGCAGGTCGGGGGCACGATCGAAACCCTGCGTTTCCTGCCGGATATGAAAGTGCTGCAAACAATTGTCCATATGGATGACGGCTGGAAAGGGCACAAAAGCGGCCAGTTCTCCTTTGTCACCTTTGACCCCAGGGAAGGGCAGCACCCGTTCACAATGGCTTCGGCCTGGGACCCGCATGATGCACGGATTACATTCATCACCAAGGGTTTGGGCGATCACACCAATTTTCTGCCAGAGCATCTGAAGGTCGGAGACAGGGTGACTGTCGAAGGGCCCTATGGCCATTTCACCTTTGACGATGACAACAAGCGCCAGATCTGGATCGCTGGCGGCATCGGCATTACGCCCTTCATTGCCCGCATGAAGCAGCTGGCACATGTTGAGGACAACCGGCCGATTGACCTGTTCCATTCCACAAAGACACTGGCACCTGAAGCGCTTGCAACGCTTAGAGCTGACGCCACCGCTGCCAATGTGACCCTGCACGTATTGATTGATGACGTTGATGGACATCTGACAGGCGACAAAGTGCGTTTGGCAGTGCCTGACTGGAAAACGGCCAGTGTCTGGTTCTGCGGTCCTGCAGCATTTGGCGAAGCGTTGAGCAAGGATTTGCACGCGCATGGCCAACCACGCCGGGCATTTCATCAGGAACTCTTCAATATGCGCTAAAATTGTTCTTGTTTGCGCGGGTTGTTTGGTCGCCTCAACGCGGCTTCGGCCTCCTTGCAGACAGGCGCAAATCGAAAACGGCCATTCCAGTCACGACAATGATCAGCGCACACAGCACAACCTTTGAAACTGTCTCCATCGTGCCTTCGATCAGCAGGGCATGGACCACGCTGCCCACCACGATCACGACGGCTAAAGCCTTGTGACCGCGCAGCCACAATCGTGCAGCCAGTCGCCGCCGGAAAAGGGCCAGAAGCGCCGTGGCAAACAGCGCCCACATGGCGACCACGCCCCAAACCGAAAAAGGGGTCGGTGATGACAACAGCAGGGCGTCAATCACATCCGGTGGGCTGGTGAGCCAGAGCCCGGCGACATGAGCCACCACCGCGATCACCAGAAAACAACCGATAATGCGATGGCTGCGTCGTCCCTGCAGCGGGCGCAGCCCCGGCAAATAGTGTCTTGCGAGCAAAGGCTGAACCAGCAACAGCGCCAGTGCGACAATGCCAGCAAAGCCGGCGCCGATATAGACAGGATCGCGCCATGCCAGCAGCGGGCTGGCGGCTGCTGCAGCCAGCGCTATTGCAATGGCAGTTGCAGGAACAGCCCAAATCAGAAGTGTGCGGGCTCGGCTCATCCCGTCTGTCAGGCAGGCTCTAGAATGAAATGCGCCTCAAGGCTTTTGTCTTTCGAGCTCGACATCACCGGCCGCAGGAAGACCGTTTTAAAATCATCACTGTCATAGGCCAGATGCCCATGTGCCTGGCCAAATGCCGGGACGATCTGCGGCATATCAAGGCGGAACCGGCCATTTTCGTCGGTCAGCGTCGCACCATGACTATGTGGGTCACGCTCGTGCCCCTCGGTTGTGTGTGCCCAGACCTGTATGCGTTGCCCCGCAAGCGGAGCCCCGTCGCCGGCACGTCGCACGGTGCCCGACATCAAAAAACCGCCATTGCCGATCCGCTCCACCACCGGCGCACCGGGCAGATAATTGTTGGAACCACCACGCATGGACGATGTCGGCGCAAGGCTTTTGGCGCTGGCAGGGACGATCAGGGACGCAATTCCGGTGGTCGTAATCGCACCACCAGCGGCCAAAACAGCGCGGCGGGTGACTAATCCTGAATCCATAAAATGCCTCCTGACGTAAATGCGGATGCTCGGTTTTTTGAGCAGACCAGCATCAAGAATAACGCTTCTATAGACGTAATGCAGATCACAATTATGTCAAAGGCTGCGGGTGGGTTTGTGGGGAAGTGCGGGCCACAATGGCATAGGACTGAGCCTATCTAATGCTACAGCGCAACCTATCGAGAAAGATATTCGTTGAAAGCGCGAGACTTAAGCTTGTTCTTCGTACCAATTACGAATGGAACCGCATAGTTGACTCATCGCAAAACCTGTTAGCATCCCGCTGCTGATAAACCCAACTTTTTCAGAGAACATCGGTTTACTTTCGCCGTCGGCGATGAACTGTAGTATGCCCGATTCTTCAATTTCATCTTTTATAAAAGCCCAATTCCCAAGATACTCTCCGTGGCGTGTGAGAACGTCGCCATTGGAAGCACCATCTTCGATTCCGATGAGATTGATAGGGTATGTAAGTTTCATGTTTCACATTTGGGCTTTGCGAACCGGATAGCAGTGTTTGCGACAACTTAGTCTCGCTAAACCGTATAAAACGGCGCAATAATCCTCTCAGATAACGTCCGCTCGCTTCCGATTGGGCCGCTACACTACTGTGAGCCACCCGAAAGCAAACTTTCATCGCGTGTTCACGTCCATTGCATCACCAACGGCTATACCCAGACCTCTCTGCCTCTTCTTCAACCATTCGATCATCTTTAACTGTGAGTAAAATAAGCGCTTCACCATCGCCAGTTTTTTTTGCTTGTTCAAAGATTTCGTAATGCCGAGCCTCAGCCCGATCAAACCAAGCGTCCGCCCCAATGACTTGGGGAGACCTGCCACCATCGGACTGGCCAAACACCACGTCAAATGCCGAAGTCTCTGGATCCAATTCGCCCTGTGGGAACCATCTTTTGTGAAACATCGGCGCTTGGGTGAACCACTTTCGTCCTTCCTGCGCATGACAGATCAGCATGCATGGCCAGATGTCTGCCTCAACCAGTCGGATGGCTGTGGCTGACAAACTAGTGTTAAACTCGGTTGAGAAGTGTTCAATAACTTTGAATGTCAGCTTTTTGTGATCACGAGCCCTTGGTTTAACTAAGTAATGCGGCATCAATAGCGAAGCGGCATATCCATTAGCTACGCGTTCAGTGAGTTGCCGATGTCTCGGCTGGTAGTCTTCAACCCGACATTGAAGCTTTTTGCCTCGATGATAGTGCCAATGCCCCAGCTCATGCGCAATTGAAAACCGCTTCCGTCGATGGCTCCGACTTTGGTCTATGGATATGATAGCACTGTCGCGGTACCCAAGAATATCAGCTTCACATCCGTGCAAAGTACAATATTTGATTTCAGCGCCCTGATCGAATGCGATGTCCTCCAGCTCGATTTCCCTAGGTTCAGTGACGCCGAGCGACTTTAAGAGTCGCTCGGCAGGGTCAAGAACCTTCATCAAATGTCATCCTTGTCTGGATCAATCACACCAAGACGTATCAAATCATTGTATTTGCGTAGAACTTCTTCGTCCGTCAGATCGCTTTCTGTTTCATTCCGCGCAGCCATAGAAAGCCCTTCTGACCCGAAGGCCTGGTCTAAAGCACGGCGGGCAATGGAAATATCTACTATTTTTGCAGTTACGCCCGCTGGCTGCACTGCTTTGCGACCCACTCTAGCTGCTTCCATCCGCTCTTTACGCGCTAGAATCAGCGTTTCTTCAAATACGGCCCGCATACGGTCACTGATCGCGGCACCGTCAACGCCAGCTTCAGCGATTTCACTAAGAATTTCTTCATCCGACGCCGCAATTATGTCATCGAAAAGCGCATCAGCAAGTGAAATCAACTTCCTCCGTTCGTTGCATCTATTTTTGGTCATAGGATGAATCCATTTTCGATGGCGATGTTTATTTTGCGCCGGACATATCGACGCTTACTGCTGAATCCAGTCTGATCCAGCCCCGTTATCTGTTGCAGTTCTGCTCCCTCTGTGCCGCTCAGCATACCGAGGACGATGAGTTGTGATTCGTCATCACCATCAAAAAGTTCCAATAGTCGGTTTTCGGTTTCTTGGTATTGCTCATTTGTAATCATCCTCGCTTCGGCAGTTGAATCCCGCTCCCTAGGGGTGATGGCATCCACGTTTTCGATTGTTTCGTCATGTATTGATAGTTCGTCGCGTTGGTTTTCAACTTTTTGAAGCTCGTCATGAGCGATGCTACGGATAGCCTCGGCAACAAACCGGACAACACCAACTTTGCGTGGGCATTTCCGCGATCCGGCAATCGCCCGGCAAAGCGCCTCCTGAACCAGTTCATCCGGTTCCACGGGATAAATTGCATAACACTGCGCAGCGAATCTGAGGCGCAGCCAATCAGCATCAGTGAAAGCAGCAATGCTTTCTTCAATATCATCCCTAGTCAGCACGGTTGATGGCTCCAAGTCGTTCATGCGCTAAAACCTCTTTTCATGACCCTATGCTGAAAAAAAATAGTGCCTCGGACAATTTTTTTGTCCGAGCACCTAGAACTTCTCCGCATAGGTGGATGAGGCCAGAAATCTGACTGACAGAAAAATTGGGGTAACAAAATGATATACGCAATTAACTATGACCTGAAGCAACCAGGACAAAACTACAATAAATTGCACGAAACAATCAAGAGTTGTGGTGCGTGGTGGCACCATCTCGACAGCACATGGCTGGTAGACAGCGACATGACAGCACAGAGCATCTGGAACAAACTCTCCCGCCACACGGACAAGAATGACCATATCCTGATTGTAGGTATCAGCCGCGATTATGCTGGTTGGTTACCCCAAGAAGCGTGGGACTGGATCAAGTCTCGCATAACCAAAATGGCAGCATAGGAGAGAAAAACAAATGTCAGGCAAGAACCAATATGTCGTGAAGAATGACGACGGCTGGGGTGTTCGTGGTGAAGGTAACGAACGTCTCACAAAGAGCTTCGACACTCAGCGTGAGGCAATTGTATACGGACGTGACATCGCCCGCAATCAAAGCGCGGAACTTCGCATCCAAGGCGAGAACGGTCAGTTTCGCGAAGCTTGGAGCTATGGCAACGACCCTCATCCGCCAAAAGGCTAAACAATGATCAAGGTGAAATATTAGGTCGGACGTTTACCAACGGAAGTTCGTTGGCAAATGTGATGACCCGCGACATGATTCAGCAAGTAGAACACACCGTGCGTCAAGCGGCAGCTTCGTCTGGGGTTCGCGTTCGCAAAACCCACAAGCCCTTAGAAGTTGAAGGATATTCTGATCGCATGAATCGATTTTACATATGGCATCGGAAGTGACGGTTGCTCGCACACAGGACTGGTCATTTATCGACGTTGGTTTTTACTCTTGCTTATCATTGAGACGGGGCATTTCAAAATTGGCTGTATCGGCGGCAAACACCTCAGCAGTTTGATATCAAAGTAAATTATTTTGTCAGCAATTGGAAACACAATGGATACGGCGAACATTCCTCCATCAATCCGCGAGCAATGGGCACAGCCTAAAATACCAATAATCGTCCGCTCAGGACTTAAAGGGGACAGGTTGACAGCCCGGATGCCGTACCGTCCAGATAATCGCCAATGGCTTACACGGCTAGCAACTGGCAACCGTCGGCCCACAATCGAATTTGCACATTCCGACAAATCATGGAAATTGCCGCTCAGCTGGCTTAACCGTTTCGTAGATGGGGCTTTGGATAGATATGGTCGAGTCTATGTAGTCCAACCTTTTCGTGAAATGGAGAAATGTGCACCTGCCTGCAGAAATGCTTTGGGGCATGAGTGCCAATGCTCTTGCATGGGAGCAAATCATGGCGCAGGCGACGGGAACGGCTGGTTTGATATATCGGACACATTCTCATTTCGGTGGGGACATCGAGAAGCCGCGATCCGCCTCATGACAAGGCGAGGATGATTCATAATTCTGTTATCCGAGATAAAAAGGAAGATTATATACGCTATTGGGTGTCAACTTTAGTTCCATATGACAAAAGGTATTGCGCCTGCAGCGAATATCCAATTTTCGTTGCTGTTGGATGGAAGCGCCTAAACAGTCCCGACCATCTTCAGCTTGCATTGTGTGTGCACTTCGGCCTGGGGTATGACCATTGTCTGATCGCGGACGCGTTCGACGATGGGGCGGACATGGACTTAGATGCCGGAGATGCCAGCAACACTGGCACTTCGCCCGTTCTTGCAGTGCTTTCGCAACTCATGGGCAAGATTTGAGTCATAATGGTTCCCCCAAACGTCACAGCATCAGGTCTGTGCGGTTCTCGATGAAGTGGTCAATCAGGCGGCGGGTCAGGGCTTTTTGTGGGCCGATGTCGGGCCAGACGGCGTATATGCCCAGCATCGGCAGACTCCAGTCTGGCAGAACGCGCACCAGACGGCCCTGCGCGAGGTCCTGTTCAATTTCGCCGAGCGGGACGTGCCAAATGCCAAGCCCCGCCAGCACAGCGGCCTTGGCGGCTGTCACCGTGTTGACCTCGACGCGGAAATTGAGTGGGTCGAACAGGATCGATTGCCCGTCGCATTCCAACGTCATCACCGATGGAATGTGTGGCACAGCGATGAAATCATTCTCGGCCAGATCATCGGGGGACTGGATCGGCGCACGCCCCGTCAAATAGTCAGGAGAGGCGACGAGCCAGCGTTCAAAATTGGCAATACGGCGGCTTTTCAGGCTGCTGCTGCGCAAGGTGCCGAGACGGATCGCCAGATCAAAACCATCTTTCACCAGGTCGGTTGGCGTGTCGCTGCAATGAAGCGAAATCGCGACCATGGGGTGAAGCTTTGCAAAATCCCATAGCGCATCGTGGAGGCGGCCTTGTTCGCCAAAAGCGGGCATTGCGACATGCAAAGCCCCAACGGGCTCTTCATTGCCTGCATTGATCGCATCAAGTGCTTCTTCACCGGCAGTAACCATTCGGCGGGCCGGATCCAGCGCAACTTGCCCCTCCGGCGTGAGCGACATCGATCTTGTTGATCGAAAGAAAAGCGTTGCGCCCTGGCGCTCCTCCAGGCGTGACAAATGATGGCTGATGACGGAGGTCGACAATTTCAACCGTCGCCCGGCTGCGCTCAGGCTTCCGGTATCGGCAATCGCCACGAAAACGGCAAGACTGCGGTAATCGTCGATCATCTTTCTAATTCCTGTAAAAGTGATTTCTGAACTTACGGGATAATCAAAAAGATAACTTCTGTCTATTTATAGTTTCAGCAGAAGGAAAACAGCGATGTTCACAAGCACAGCCAAGATCACCTCCGAGCGCGCAAGCGGGTATTTGCAACAACTCTGCAAACATTTTGGGCACAAGCTTGAGGTTCAGTTTGATCCGCAAGCAGGCCAGATCAAATTCCCGTTCGGGCAATGCGATCTGAGCGCACAGCAAGATGTCCTGGAGATGACGGTGAGCGCCGAAACGCAAGTTGATCTCGCCAAAACCAGCAACGTAATCGCAAGCCACCTTGAAAGATTCGCGTTTCGGGAAAAACCGAAACTGGAATGGAGACCTGCAACTGCCGCCTGACCGAAAACTCATTACTCCCCCCAAAACCGAAATCCTGAAACTGGAGAAAACCATGACATTCAAAGCCCTCATCGTATCCGCCGCATTCGCAACGCTCGCCACGGGCGCTTTCGCTGACGATACCGCCACTGTCACAACCTTTTACGATCTGCTGAGCAACCCTGGTTCCCAACAGCACGTCGTTGCATTCGAAGCCGCGACATCAGACGATTGGGTCAGCATGGGCGACTATTCCGGCAACGACAAAACCCGTGAGGCTTTCCTTGGTCAAATGGGTGGTTTTGCCCAGCTCATGCCTGACCTCAACTGGTCCATTGAGGACATGCACCAGGACGGTGACACTTTGATCGTGCGCAGTCGTGCAACTGGCACCCCTGTTGCTCCGTTCTTCGGGGTTGATGGTCAAGGCCGGAGCTTCGACATCATGACCATCGACATTCACGAACTTGAAGACGGTGTCATCGTTCGTACCTATCATGTGGAAGACTGGGCTGGCGCATTGCGTCAATTGTCTGGCCAATAGACCGAATAAACGAAAAAGACTCCAGATAATGTCGGTGCCCGGTGGCATCGGCGTTACCTGCAATTTCTTCAACGCAAGGACACGTCTCATCATGACAATCGCAGTAACCGCAGTATCAGGCCAATTGGGCAGCGAAATCGCACGTAAACTAAGTGAAATGCCTATCGATGAGGTTGTCGTTGGCCTGGCAAGGACTCCAGCAAATGCCAGCAATCTGGGCATCGACATCCGTCCCGGAGATTACGGCCAACCCGACCAGTTGCGTTCATCACTCGCAGGTGTCGATACACTTCTGCTGGTATCTGGCATGGACGCGCCCGATGCGCGCATCCAACAACATCGCAACGTCATTGAGGCCGCAAAATCAGCAGGTGTGCGCAAGATCGTCTATACCAGCATTCAAGGCGTTGAAGAAGGCACGGCTTTTTCAGCTGTCGTTAAAAGCAACCGACAGACCGAAGCAGATGTGCGCGCAAGCGGACTGGACTATGCTATCGGGCGCAACGGAATTTATATCGAGCCCGATATTGAGTATATCGACACTTACAAAGCGCGGGGCGAGATTGCCAACAGCGCGGGTGCGGGAAAATGCGGCTATACCACCCGATCAGAACTGGCTCATGCCTACGCGGCGCTGTTGACCAGGGATGATCACAATGGGCAGACCGTCACTCTTTACGGCACACCGATCACCCAGACCCAGCTTGTCGAATACCTGAATGGCGCGTTCGGAACAGACCTCACATACCGTGAGATGACGCCTGAGGAGTTCATCGCGGATCGCACCGCCGAATTGGGCGCGTTCATCGGCCCGATCATCGGCGGCATTTATGAAGGTATTCGTCTTGGTATCTATGACGCACCAAGCGATTTTGCGGCCGTTACAGGCAGACCACATCAAAGCTGGGAAGATTATTTCCGCTCAATCAACACCTGAACACGATGGAAATATGGTGAAGAACCATATAGCTGACGCAACCTTTCGGAGCCGATAAGATGACCACGGTGAAATCCTTCTTCAATCACCCCTATACATTCTGGCTGATCCTGAGCCTGCCTGGTATTCCCATTCTTCTTTCACTGACATCGGGCACCCCCGATGCTGTGGAGAGTGCTCTGCACCCAACTGGCGAATTCGCGGCACGTTTCATGATCATTTCAATGATGATCACGCCGCTGATGTTACTGTTCAAGACGGCCAACTGGCCACGCTGGATGAAGAAGCGTCGTCGTTACCTAGGCGTGGCCGCGTTTGGTTACGCTCTGGCACATACAATTCTGTATCTCATTGACGAAGGTACAATTGCCTTCACTGCCGGCGAGATTTCCAACCTCTATATCTGGACTGGCTGGCTAGCTTTCTTCGTGTTCGTGCCTCTTGCGATCACGTCGACCGATGGATGGGTCCGCGCACTGGGAACCCGATGGAAAACCTTGCAGCGGTTCATTTATGCGGCCGCAATCCTGACACTCATCCATTGGGCTGCGCTTCACAACTGGGGCGGCATTGGCCCGGCACTGGTCCATTTTGTGCCTCTTGGTGCGCTTGAAGCATACCGGGTCTGGTACACTCTGAAACGCCGGCAGTTGCGGACCGCCTGACAAAAAGATGCAAATATCCCGAACTGGAGTTTTCTGTCAGTCTGCTTGAGTTCCAGTCGGGGAAAGTTATCGACCTGCAGCCAATGTCAGATTCCTACCTCTTGCGGCGACATCGGCAGGATCGGCAGACCGCCGCCGGGACAGCTCTTACCTGTTGTCGCCCAGCCGGCAGTCACGGCTTCCGGGGCATGCCTGTGCCGGGGCTGGCCGGCCGGTTATCTGGCCATGCTGTGAATAATCAAAAAGTTTAAACTACAGATAGATAAACCTCTTGCCTTGGTTTGAATAACATACAAGTATGGTAGTTGAGTGCGACTGCCGCGTTGGCAAGCCGCATCGCTTTTTGGGAGGAAAGAAATGAATATCAAGAAAACACTTTGCGCCACAGTCTCTGCCGTTGCCATGCTCGGGCTGTTGCCCACGATGGCTGCCGCTGAAACAAAATTGAAGTGGGCGCATGTCTATGAAACAAGCGAGCCATATCACACCTGTGCCGTGGCAGCGAATGACTTGCTGATGGGGGCCACTGACGGCCGGTATGGAATCGAAGTGTTTCCTGCCTCCTCGCTCGGCAAGGAAGTGGACATCAATGAAGGCCTGGGCTTCGGCACGGTCGATATCATTTATACCGGACAGTTGTTTGCAGGACGTTCCTATGGCCCAATCGCCATCGGTGGCGCGCCGTTCATGTTCCGCGATTATGACCATTGGGATCACTACCGTAACTCGGATCTTTTCGGTGAATTGTCCCAGGGATATACCGACGCCACAGCCAACCACATCACAGCGATGACCTATTATGGTGCGCGCCATGTGACATCGAACAAACCGGTTCTGACGCCCGAAGATATGGACGGCATGAAAATTCGCGTGCCAAACGCACCGCTCTACATGATGTTTCCTGAAGCTGTCGGCGCAAACCCGGCTCCAATCGCCTTTGCTGAAGTCTATCTGGCGCTGCAGCAAGGCACTGTGGATGCGCAAGAGAATCCATTGCCAACCATTCAGGCCAAGAAGTTCTATGAAGTTCAGACGAACATCAACCTGACCGGCCATATTACTGATGCGCTCCTGACCATTGTTGGTGGCCCGGCCTGGGATTCCATGAGCGAGGCTGACCGCGCAGCTTTGGCCAAGGTGACCGGGGAAACCGCCGTTTGCGCGACGGACGCCATTATCAAGGCCGAAGGTGAGTTGGCCCAATGGTTCCGTGATGAAGGTGTTCAGGTGAACGAAGTTGACCGTGGCCCATTCATCGATGCGGTCAAGAAGCTGCACAACGGACCGGCGGCAACCTGGGATCAGGCGACCTATGATCGCTTGCAGGCCATCGAATAAAGTTTCGATTTTTGAACAATGTGACAGGGCGCACATCGTGCCCTGTCCGTTTGTCATAGGGTTTTTCCATGAAAACGCCTGCCGATGATAACACCCTCACGCCTCCGATTGAGCTTGAGGAGGACATTATTGATCTGTCCGATCAACATTGGACTGACAGCTTTGTCCTGATTTTATTCTGGGTGCTGGCCGGAATTGTATTTCTGCAATTCTTCACCCGTTATATTCTCAACGATTCCCTTGCCTGGACCGAAGAAATCGCACGGTTTTTTCTGATCGGTGTGACCTTTTTTGGTGCCATCATGGCCACGCGCAAGCAGACCCACATCGCGGTCGAATTCTTTTTTCGCTGGGTGCCGCGCACCGGCCGCAGGATCGCGCAGTTCTCGATTGATGCAATCACCACCGTGTTTTTCGTTGTGCTGGCCTTCCTGACAGCACAAATCGCCGGACGTACCCGGCAATTGATGGTCTCTGTCGAATTTCCGAAATCCGCCCTCTACTGGATTGTTGCAGCAGCCTTTGTGTTCATGGCGCTGTACTCCGCCTGGAACATGTGGGTGCATCTGCGCGATGGCACTTCCAGACTGATTGACCCCGAAAAATATGCGGACCAGACCCGCGCAATTGATTAGGAGCCTACGTGGATATTATTTGGCTTTTCGTAATGCTGTTCGGAATGCTGGTTCTTGGTGTTCCTGTTGCAGTGTCACTTGCGGGCGCTTCTGCGATCTTCATCTTTTTCAACGGTACGCCGCCGCCCATGGTGGTCGCGCACAGAATGATAAATGGTGTCGACAGTTTCCCACTGTTGGCCGTGCCGTTTTTCATTCTGGCGGGAAATTTGATGAACACCGCCGGAATCACTGAGCGAATATTCAATTTCGCGCTCGCCATGGTCGGGTGGATGCGCGGTGGGCTTGCCCATGTGAATGTCGGGGCCAGTGTGATTTTTGCAGGCATGTCCGGCGCGGCAGTGGCCGATGCAGGCGGGTTGGGCGCTATCGAAATCAAGGCGATGCGCGATGCTGGCTACGACGCGAAATTCGCGGTTGGCATAACAGCGGCGTCTTCGACAATCGGGCCAATTATTCCACCTTCGCTGCCAATGGTGATTTATGGCGTTGTCGCGGGCACCAGCATTGGACAATTGTTCGTCGCAGGGTTTATTCCCGGCGTGCTGATGGCCGTGTCGTTGATGATCATGATTGCCATAATGGCGCGCACCCGTGGTTTCGGCCGCGATCAGGCATTCTACTGGCCTGTTCTGTTTGCAACGTTCAAGCGCGCTTTTCTGTCACTGCTCACACCTGCCATCATAATCGGCGGCATTCTGACTGGCGCGTTCACGCCAACTGAGGCGGCTGTGGCAGCGTGCGCATGGGCACTGTTTCTGGGAGTGGTTGTTTACCGCACCTTGACGATCCGCAGGTTTCTGCGGGTAAGTTTTGACACCATTGAAACAACTGCGGTTGTGTTGCTGGTTGTCGGTGCGGCAGCGATCTTTGCCTGGATCTTGACCAGCAACCGGGTACCCGAGCATTTTGCCACTGCATTGCTGGCAATTTCGGACAACCCCCTGATCATCCTGATCCTTATAAACCTGATCCTGCTGCTGGTCGGTTGCTTCATGGAGACAGTAGCCGCGATTACCATTTTGGTGCCCGTGCTTTTACCGATCGCTGCGACCCTTGGAATTGATCCGGTGCATTTTGGCGTGATAATGGTGCTCAACCTGATGCTGGGATTGCTAACGCCGCCGGTGGGCATGGTGCTATATGTGCTTGCCCGGGTTGCCAAAATTCCTTTTGAGCAATGCGTGGTCGGCACTGCACCTTTCCTTGTTCCACTGGTGATCGTGCTGTTGTTGGTGACGTTCGTTCCCGGCATCACAATGTGGCTGCCGACCCTGATCTATCGCTAAAGGCTTTCTTGTTTATACGGAAACATTTGATGCCCCGGATCAACTGATCCGGCGCCCTTGGCGGTGCACTGAAACGCGTCACAAGCCGCCTGAAACTGGTCCGAACTACAGACCAAGCTCCGTCAAGCCAGGATGATCATCCGGCCGGCGGCCAAGGGGCCAATGGTATTTTCGGTCTGCGTCAAGGATTGCAAGATCATTGATGCTCGCAATCCTTGACGCCATGTAGCCCTGCGCGTCGAATTCCCAATTTTCGTTACCGTATGAGCGAAACCACTGCCCCTGATCGGTACGCCATTCATAGGCAAAACGGACGGCAATGCGGTTGCCGGAGACTGCCCACAATTCCTTGATGAGCCGGTAATCCAGTTCCCTCTGCCATTTGCGGGTCAGGAAGGTTTCAATCTCCGCCCTGCCCTTTATGAATTGCGCGCGGTTGCGCCACTGGCTATCGGGCGTATAGGCCATGGCGACTTTGCCCGGGTCACGGGAATTCCAGCCATCTTCCGCCGCGCGAATTTTTGCGATGGCGGTCTGATTGGTAAAAGGTGGCAGCGGAGGTCGCATTGTCAAACCGTCTTTACATCGAAAATCACCAGGAATTGTAGCCTAGATATTTGCCCGACATTTCGATTTTCACACGGTCCCCCTTGGGATGTTCAACGCGGTGGATCTGCATGTCAAAATCAATGGCGGACATGATGCCATCGCCGAATTTTTCTTGAATGAGTGCCTTGATGGTCGGGCCGTAAACGCCAACGATTTCATAGAGCCTGTAAATGCAGGGATCGGTTGGCACCGCCTGCTCCCAGATCTTGGTTGGGGATTCTTCCAGAACGGAGGCAGCTTCCTGGGGTAAACCCATCGTCGCAACCATCGCCTCGGCCTTGTCCCTTGGCATGGCATTCATGCCCATGGCCGCTGAATGGGTCCAGACCGGCGACATGCCAATCTGGTCAGCGATACTTTCCCATGTCAGGCCAGCGGTTTTCTTGGCCGACAGAATCATGGCTGTTACGTCTTCTTTTGTCATCATTTCGGTCATGGGGTCCCTTTCCTCCGATTGACGTTCAGATTGCAATTTTGGATCTGTTGGTGGCGCTGCGGGACAGTTCATCGATATGAACCGTCTGAGGCCTGTTATCGGCATTGTCTGTCTTGCCAGCCATTTCTTTCGAACGGATGCCGAGAAACTGCACCAGGTGATTGCGAATGGCATAATAGTTGGGATGATCGACGATTTCTGTCCGGCTCCGGGGCCGCGGTATGGTGATGTCGACGGATTCCGCGACCCGGGCGTAGGGGCCGTTGGTCATCAGCAGGATGCGGTCCGCCAGAAGAATGGCCTCATCAATATCATGGGTGATCATGAAGACTGTCTGTTCGGTGCCGGCCCAGACCTTGAGCAACTCATCCTGAATGGTGCCCCGGGTCAGGGCGTCGAGCGCGCCGAAGGGCTCATCCAATAGCAGCAGTTTCGGGCTGATGGAAAAAGCTCGGGCAATGGAGACGCGCTGCCGCATGCCACCGGAGAGCTGGCTGGGTTTGCGGTTAAACACGTCCGAATTGAGCCCCACCATTTCAAGATGTTTTTTGGAATGCGCAATGACCTGCTCCCGTGACCAGTCCGGATAGCGGGCGGCGACGGCAAAGGTGACGTTTTTTAACGTGCTCAACCAGGGCAGAAGCGAGTAATTCTGAAACACCACGCCGCGGTCTAGACTGGGGCCGGACAGTTCCGCGCCATCCATGATGACAACACCCTCGGTGGCTTCGGACAGCCCGGCCAGAATGTTCATGATGGTGGATTTTCCGCAGCCGGAATGCCCCAGAATGACGACGAATTCTCCTTTCTCGACGCCAAAACTTGCATTCTCGAAGACTGTCAGTTCGCCACCATCGCCATCGGGATATCTTTGGGTGAGTTGTTCAACACTGAGGAAAGATGTCACAGTTTTCTGCTCCTATTCATTGTAGGCAACAAAGCGTTGCAACATGCCGAACAGGGCATCCAGAGCCATGCCGACGACACCGATCATCAGAATTGAAAAGATCACTGACGTCAGGTCCAGATTGTTCCACTCATTCCACACGTAGTAGCCAATACCGGTTCCCCCAACGAGCATCTCGGCGGCCACAATCACCAGCCATGCAATCCCGATGGAAATGCGCATGCCTGTCACGATTGTGGGTGCGGCGGCGGGCAGAATGACCATGAAGGCGGTTCGCAATGCGCCCAATTCATGGGTGCGGGCGACATTGACCCAATCATCGCGAACCGCTGCCACACCAAAGGCGGTGTTGATCAGCATCGGCCAGATCGAGCATATAAAGATCACGAAAATCGCGCTGCCCTCACTGTCCTGAATGATGAACAAGGCCAAGGGCATCCAGGCCAGCGGCGAGATCGGCCGCAGCACCTGTATGAACGGGTTGAGTGCCTTGTAGGCGATCGGCGACATGCCGATCAGGAAACCCAGGGGAATGGCGATCAGAGCTGCCAGAACATAGCCGGCAACCACGCGATAGATGGAATAGGCAATCTGAATACCGATGCCCTTGTCATTGGGTCCGGCATCATAGAACGGATTGCTCAATTGCTCCCACGCCTTGGCGATCACCTGACTGGGCGGCGGCACACCGGCCTTGGCAGATCCGGCCCCCGTCAGGCGCTCATATTCGGTCATTTCACTGGCCAGTTTCTGGGCCGGAATTGCGGCCTCCCAGATCAGGAGGCCGCCCACCAGAATGACAAGGGACAGCAGCGCTGCCCGCTGGTTCAACGACAGGACCTTCATGCCTCAGCCTTTTCCAATGGCAAAGCTGGACACATAGGCTTCCGGCTCGGCCGGATCGAAGGTCTTGCCCATGATGGTATGAGACTTGTAGGTTTCGGTTGGAGCCTCATAGCCAAGATCAGTCATGATCTTGCGGGCGTCAGCGGCCAGATAGACCTGCTCGGCCACGCCCTTGTAGTCAACATCGCCATCAATATAGCCCCAACGCTTCATCTGCGTCAGGATCCAGACCCCCATGGAATGCCAGGGGAAGGGATCGAAATCGATGCGATCTGGCACGTTCTGCACCGCGCCCAGCCCATCGGCATAGGTGCCGGTCAGAACCTGCTCGATCACCGGCACCGGCTGGTTGAGGTAATTGGTCGGGGCAATGGCCGCCGAAATTTCCTTCCGGTTATCCGCATTGGAGGCGTATTGGGTTGCGTCAATGATGGATTTCAGCAGAGCGCCATAGGTGTTTGGCAATTCCGTTGCAAAGGACAGCGGCGCGGCAAAGGCGCAGCATGGGTGGCCTTCCCAGATTTCCTTGGTGAGGATGTGAATGAAGCCAATGCCTTCCCAAACAGCGCGCTGGTTGAACGGATCGGGCGAGAGATAACCATCCAGATTCCCGGCGCGCAGATTTGCCACCATCTCGGGTGGCGGCACCACACGGATCTGGATATCGACATCCGGGTCAAGGCCGAATTCAGCCACATAATAGCGCAGCAGAAAATTGTGCATGGAATATTCGAAAGGCACACCAAATGTGAATCCCTTCCACTGTTTTGGATCGCGCTTGTCGAGATGCTCATTGGCCAGCACAATGGCCTGACCGTTGATGTTTTCAACCGCCGGCATGATGTATGGCTCGGCCACGGATCCAGCGCCAAGGGTCATCGCCAGAGGCATGGGCGTCAGCATGTGGCTGGCGTCATATTCCCCGTTCAGAGACTTGTCCCGTGCAACGGCCCAGCCTGCGGTCTTGATGACCTGGGCATTCAGGCCGTAGCGCTCGTAAAATCCAAGAGGCTGCGCCATGATGATCGGCGTGGCGCAAGTGATCGGAACAAAGCCGATATTGAGATCGGTTTTCTCCGGCGTGCCCAGATTGTCGAGAATGGCGGCCTTGGCCTTGTCGATTGGAAATACGGAGGCAAGGGCGGAGGCTGCCGTGGCACCGCCGACCAGTCCCATGAAGGAACGGCGGCTGATATCGGATTGCCCGAAGATGGAGCGCACCACGGCACTTTCAACGGCACGTTCCAGCATTGCATCAGATGATTGCGCTGCGTGTGCCGACTCATGATGCCCTCCGGATTTGCACCCCGTACAGCCACAGTCTGCGCCGTGGCGCAGATCTGTTTCAGCTGAGAAAGGATTGTCCAAGCTTTTCACTGTCATGTCAGTCTCCTTTGTCTCGATTGACTCAATGCTATCGCGTTCCAAATCAAAGTCAGCGAAAAATTGTAAAATTCTTGTTTTTCTCAAGCGTCTGAAATACTTCATCTTTTCAGTTCTAGGCGGGTGTTGTTTTTTGCAAAATATCGTAAATTACGAAATCTCGTTGATTTTTGCTGGCAGCTGGATAAGCTTCACAGGATGGATACAAACGCGACCCCGCCCGCCTTTTTCGCCGATGCAAGCGCACTGCCATGCCTCGTTCTCAATACGTTTGACGGGGTTATTTCGGCGGCCAATGACAAGGCTGCGCTGCTGCTCAATGACGACCAGCTTGTGGGCCAGAATTTTGCAGGATTTCTGCCCGGCCTGTTGCCGCAACTGGTGGTCTTCACCGATGCGGTGGATCATTTCAATGACAGCTGGACCAGGGACCTGGTGCTGAAACCGAAGGATCAGGACCGGTTGGAGGTTGAAGTTCATGGCCGCATGATCCGTACAGACAGCAGTGCCTATCTGCTGATTCAGATCATCGACATGACGGCCTATGAAGCCCGCACCCAAAAAGTTCTGACCAATGGCCTGCACAATAAGGGCCTGATGGAATGGAACCGGGCCAAGGACTTTTTCCGCGAAATGGAAAACAAGAACCGGCTCATCCTGGATGCTGCCGGAGAAGGCATTTACGGAATCAATCTTGAGGGCAAGACGACCTTTGTCAATGATGCCGCACAGAGCATGCTGGGCTGGACAGCAGATGATCTGCTGGGCGAAGACATCCATGCCATGATTCACCACCACCGGCTGGATGGACATCTGTACCCCTCTCGCGACTGCCCGATCTATCAATCCTTTCGCAATGAGCGGGTCAACCGTGTGGAGGATGAGGTGTTCTGGCACAAGAATGGAAAACCCATTCAGGTCGAATATGTGTCGACGCCGATCTATGATCAGCAGGTTCTGGCCGGAGCTGTTGTTATTTTCCGCGACATTACGGAACGCCGTGAAAACGAGAAGAAACTGCATGCGGCGATGGAGCAGATTGATGCGCTGAAGACCCACCTTGAGCAGGAAAACGAATATCTTCAGGAAGAAATCCAGAGCGTCAGATCACATTATGATCTGGTTGGATCATCGCCAGCCATTTTGCGCACTCTGGCGCAAATCGATCTTGTGGCGGATACCCAGAGCAATGTTCTGATCACTGGTGAAGGGGGAACGGGAAAGGCACTGGTTGCCTCCGCCATCCACAAATCAAGTTCACGGGTGCGTCGTCCCATCATCCGGATCAATTGCGCGGGTATTTCCAGCGCAAGCTTTGAGAGCGAGTTGTTCGGGCATGTGCGCGGGGCCTTTCAGGGTGCCCTGCATGACCGCACCGGCAAGTTGGAAATTGCCAATGGCGGGACGCTGTTTCTGGATGAAATCTCTGAAATCCCGATAGAATTGCAAGGCAAGATTCTGAAAACCCTGCAGGACCAGTCTCTTGAGCGGCTTGGCGAGAACCGGCTGCACAAGATTGATGTACGTCTGATCGCCTCTTCCAGCCGGAACCTGGAAGAGAGCGTCAAGAACGGAACCTTGCGGGAGGATCTGTATTTCTATCTCAATGTATTCCCCATCGAGTGCCGCCCGTTGCGGGACCGGCTGGCTGATATTCCCGAATTGACACAGCATTTTCTCAAACTGACCTGTGATCGCCTCAATCTGCCAAAACCAACGGTCACAAAAGCCAATATCCGCCAGTTGATGGAGTATCACTGGCCGGGCAATGTGCGAGAATTGCAGAATGTCATTGAACGGGGCGCCATCTTGGCGCGCGGCGAAAAACTGGTGCTGGATCTGAAAAAGCCCGCCGGCCGGAAATCGGTGTCAGAGGGTTCGGATATCCTGACAGAAGAGCAGATGATCGAGCGGCAAATCAGCAATATTGTGGCCTGCCTGCGCCATTCCGGTGGCCGCGTATCCGGCGAAAATGGCGCCGCAGCCCTGCTCGGCATCAAGCCCACCACACTCTATTCCCGCATCAAGAAGTTTGAGATTTCGCCTGATCTGTGGCGGTGAAGTGTGTCTCAAACTGTCCCGACCGTCTTCAGCTTGCATTGCGGGTGCACTTCAGCCTGGGACATGACCACTGTCTGATTGCGGAAGCGTTCGACGATGGAGCGGACATACGGTCTGATGCCGGGGGATGTCAGCAGCACCGGCACTTCACCGAGTTTTGCAGCGCTTTCAAAACGCTCCTGCAAGGTGGTGACGAATTCCTGGAGCTTTGACGGGGCCATGGCCAATTGGCGCGCCTCGCCGTCTCCGATCATGGCCTCGGCAAAGGACTGCTCCCATTGCGGTGACATTGGCAAGATCGGCAGATAACCGCCGGGCGCCTTGTTGACGTTGCACAATTGGCGGGACAATCTGGCGCGCACCTGCTCTGCCAGCCATTGCGGGTTGCGGTTGGTGCCAACGGCCTCGGCCACACCTTCCAGAATTGCGGGCAGATCCCGGATGGAAATGCGTTCGGCGAGAAGCATTTGCAGCACGCGTTGCAAACCGCTCATGGAAATCTGCGACGGAATGATGTCATCCGCCAGTTTCTTGTGCTCACGTGGCAGTTCATCGACCAGTTTTTGCACATGGGCATAGCTGAACAATTCAGCGATGTTGCTTTTTATGATCTCTGTCAGATGGGTCACGAGAACCGTGGCCGGATCGACAACGGTCAAGCCTCGGGCTTCCGCTTCATCATGCAGAGAGCCTTCGACCCAGGTGGCCGGAATGCCGAAGGTGGGCTCGGTGGTGTGATGCCCGGGCAGGCTTATCTTGCCGCCCGAGGGGTCCATCACCATCAGATGATCAGGATATAGGGTGCCGCTGCCAGCATCGATCTCACGGATCTTGATGACATAATCCCCACCGGTCAGCTGAATATTATCCAAAATGCGCACCGAGGGCATGATGAAGCCCAGATCCAGCGCCATCTGACGGCGCAACGCCTTTATCTGCTCACTCAGCATATCCTGCCCGGCAGGGCCGTTGATCAGTGGCACCAGACCGTAGCCCAGTTCAACCCGCAATTCATCCATCTTCAGCGCGTCGGTGATGGGTTCGTCCTTGGGTGCTGATTCAGCCGTCTCGGCCACCTTGACGGCAGCCGCGGTTGCAACTTCGTCATCCTGTTTACGCGATGAGCGGCGGGCAAAGAAAGCCGCGCCCAAGCCCAGAGCCATAAAGGGTATGAAAGGCAGACCGGGCAGAAACGCCATGGCAATCATGACAAAAGCGGACAGGCCCATGGCTTTCGGGTAGCCGGACAATTGCTTGATCAGCGCCTGATCGGCAGCACCCTTGACGCCAGCTTTGGACACCAGCAAGCCCGCAGCAACGGACACGATCAGTGATGGTATCTGACTAACCAGACCATCACCAACGGTCAGCAGCGTATAGGCGCGCGCAGCGTCCCCAGCGGACATATCCATCTGCGCGACACCGATAATCATGCCGCCGATGACATTGATGAATGTGATCAGAAGACCCGCAATCGCATCGCCACGGACGAATTTGGAGGCACCATCCATGGCTCCGAAAAAGGCGCTTTCATCTTCCAGTTCGCGGCGTCGCGCCTTGGCTTCATTCTCTTCGATGAGGCCAGCAGACAAATCGGCATCAATTGCCATCTGCTTGCCGGGCATGGCGTCCAGATTGAAGCGGGCAGCGACTTCCGCGATGCGGCCGGACCCCTTGGTGATAACGACAAAATTGACGATCACCAGAATGCCGAACACGATGATCCCGATAACGAAATTACCCTGCATGACAAAATTGCCGAAGGCTTCAATGACCTTGCCGGCGGCACCGGCCCCTTCATGTCCATTCGACAGGATGAGACGTGTTGATGCCAAATTCAGCGACAGGCGGAGCATGGTTGCGATCAGCAAAATCGCGGGAAAGGATGAGAACTCAACCGGTGTTTGAATGAACAAGGCCGTCATCAGGATCAGAACAGAGAAGATGATCGAGAGCGCGAGCAAGAAATCCAATGCCGCTGAAGGCAATGGCATGATCAGAACCAGAATGATGAAGATCACGCACAGCGCAAGCCCCAGATCTGCCCGCTTTGCAAGCTGATCGAGACCGGGAAACTTGAAGCCGCTACCAGATGTGGCGCCTACCGGGGAACTGTTTTGGGTGGTGTCGCTCACTGATCAACTTTCACGACAAATAAGCCGGCGTAGTGCGTTGTCCGCCGGGGGCCGTCACTTCGAGCCCGGCATCCGTATACTGGTTCAATTTGTTGCGCAGCGTGCGGATGGAAATACCCAGGATGTTTGATGCGTGGGTGCGGTTGCCAAGACAGTGATCCAGCGTATCCAGAATCAATTCGCGCTCGACGTCAGCCACCGTGCGACCCACCATATTCTGCGTGGTTGCGGCTGCCATTTGGGCTGCGTGACTGCTCGCAGTGAAACCGGCTGCAGGAGCCGCTCCGCTCGACGGCATGTTAAGTACGGCTTCCGATATGGCGTTGCCACCTGACAGGAGGACCGCCCGGTGCATGGCATTCTCCAGCTCGCGCACATTGCCCTGCCAGTGCGCGTTCATCAGCACCTCTTCCAGCTCTGGCGTCAGTGGCTGGGATGGAAATCCATTTATCTTGGCGTATTTGCGGGCAAAATGCCGTGCCAGCACAATAATATCCTGTGGCCGTTCACGCAGAGGTGGAATGGCGAGATTGACGACATTCAAACGGTAATACAGATCTTCGCGAAAGCTGTTTTCTGCGACAGCCCGCATCAGATCCCGGTTGCTTGTCGCCAGAATACGAATATCAACGGGAATCGACTTGTTGCCACCGACGCGATCAATCACCCGTTCCTGAAGGGCGCGCAGCAATTTGGCCTGAAGGCGCAAATCCATCTCGCTGATTTCATCGAGCAGAAGCGTCCCGCCATCGGCTTCTTCAAACTTGCCGATGCGTCTTGATATCGCCCCGGTAAATGCACCCTTTTCATGACCGAACAATTCTGATTCCAGCAATTGCTCGGGAATTGCGGCGCAATTCAGTGAGATAAATGGCGCGTTTGCACGGCGCGATTTGGCATGGATGTGCTTGGCGAAGACCTCCTTGCCAACACCGGACTCGCCGGTAATCAGCACTGTTGCATCAGATGGTGCAATCTGTTCGGCCAGATCAATCAGCGCCTGCGACTTCGGGTCCGCATAGACCACATCGGCGCTTTCGCGAGCCACAGCCTTCAAAATTGCTGCAATCAGTTCCGGTTCCGGGGGCAGCGGAATATATTCCTTTGCGCCAGCCTTGATGGCCGCAACAGCCACTTCAGCATCCGGGTCGATTCCACAGGCCACGACGTCCAGATGAATGCGGGCACGGTTGATCCCGTTCACCAGATCTGCAACCTCCAGCGTGACATCGACCATCACCAGATCAAAGCTGGTGCCGCCATTCAAGACCTGGAGTGCCTGTATAACCGTGTCGGCATGAACCACCTTAGCGCCCTCTGCCATGGCCATTTTGGTGGCCAGGGTCAGTTGCCCATTCAAACTGCCGATTATCAATAAACGCATCACGCTTCCTAGTTATTTGTCTTGATAATTTCTGTCATTGTAACGCCGAGCTTGTTGTCGACGAGCACAACCTCACCACGCGCCACGAGCCGGTCATTGACATAGATATCAATGGCTTCACCAACCCTTCGATCCAGCTCGATGACTGCGCCCTCATCCAGTTTCAGCAATTCGGCCACGGGCATGCGGGCCCGTCCAAGAATGGCGGACACCTTGACCGGCACATCAAACAGTTTCTCCAGATCAGCCGCCGTCTTTGGTGTGTCCGGATCATTCAATTCAGGCTTCTTGCTGGACGGCCCATGATCGTCCAGAGGCAGAGCGCCCGCAGCCTTGTCGGTGGTATCACTCATCAGATAGCCTCAAAATAATGGTTTATCTTTTCGCGCAGGACAGCTTTCGCAGCCTCCAGATCGCGCACCAATTGTCCTTCTGACCACTCCAGACGCACATCGGAACTGTTGAAGTCCCGCTCAGACTTGATGATCAGGCGTCCGGTAAACCCGCTTTCATCCAAAAGCCGGGTCAATTGCGGCTTGATGTCATCAGCTGTTTCCAGGGGCAGATAAAGCACGAGATGCGGGGTGTCGGACAACACATCCATAGTGTCTTTCAACAACGCTTCAATTTCGGCAAAAGGCGTTTTCGCAAGGGCCGTCTCGGCCAGATGCGTGCCAATGGTGTAGGCCAGTTCGCAGGCTTCATGTTCCAGTTTATGGTTCAGCTTATCCCTTGCCCCAAGAAGGGACGCTGCACTCTTGGCAATTCTTGCCACATCGTCAGCGACTTTTTTCGCGGCGATGGCTTCGGCGGATTCCCGTCCCTTGGCTTCACTGGTTTTTCGTACAGCGGCAAGCTCGGTGCTGTGCTTTGCTTCCAGGGCAACACGTTCGGCTTCAAGGGCAGCAAGACGCTCCTGGACGGTCATTGCATTTTGTGACAGGTCCAGATCAAATCGAAAGGGCGTTGTGGCGGAGACTGTTTCGGTCATGATGCGCTGCGGCTGGTTTAGTAAACCAACTCGTCCTCTCCCTGGTTGCTGGAGATTGCGATTTCGCCACGATCGGCCATTTCCTTGGCTTTGTTAACCATGCCACTTTGCGCTTCATCAACGTCTTTCAGCCTGACAGGTCCCAATGCTTCCATGTCATCCTTGAGCAGTTTGGCAGCGCGCTGGGACATGTTTTCAAAGAACATCTCGCGAATGCCATCACCGGCCCCTTTCAGGGCAAGCGCCAGCTGTGGCCGTTCGATAAAGCGCAGCAGGCTCTGGATTGCCATGCCATCCAGTTTCGCCAGATCATCGAATGTGAACATCAGATTCTTGATCTTTTCAGCCGAATCCTCATTGTCCTCTTCGAGCGATGACATGAAGCGTGTTTCGGTCTGGCGGTCGAAACTGTTGAAGATATCCGCCATATGTTCATGCGGATCACGCTTGCTGCCACGGGACAGATTGGCCATGAACTCGACCCGCAGTGTCTGTTCGATCTTGTCCAGAATCTCGGTCTGAACCGATTCCATGCGCAGCATCCTGTTCACGACTTCCAGAGAAAACTCTTCCGGCAGAAGGGCAAGGACGCGCGAAGCGTGGTCGGACTTGATCTTGGACAGCACCACTGCAACGGTTTGCGGATATTCATTCTTGAGGAAATTGGCCAGCAGGCTTTCCTGAACATTGGACAGTTTTTCCCACATGGTGCGGCCTGCAGGGCCTCTGATTTCTTCCATGATGGATTTGACCTGATCGTCGGGCAGAAAACATCCAAGCAAGCGCTCGGTAGATTCATAATTGCCCATCACCGCGCCCTTGGCGGATAATTTGGCCACGAAATCCACCAGCAAATCTTCCATCATCGACGGAGATACGGGCCCCAGACGGGCCATAGCCAGGGAGATTTCCTTGATTTCAACTTCATCAAGGCGTTCCCAGACACCAACACCATTGTCACCACCCAGTGACAGCAACAAAACGGCGGCCCGGTCAGCTCCGGTCAATTCCCGGTTCTGCGCACTGTCCGAAATCTGCAGTTCACCAATCGCTGCAAGTTTGTTCATTACGCAGCCTCCTGGAGCCAATTGCGCAGAATGGTTGCGGCATCATCCGGGTTGGTTTTCACCAGTTCGCTGACCTGACGCACCATGTCGGCACGCGCTGCGCCAGCAGCCTGAGCTTTCTCAAGTCTCTGATCGGGTTCACCAACTGCAACGTTTTCACCACCCTCCTGGGCAATGATCGGGCTTGCCGTTGCTGGCGTTTCAACGATTTCCGGAGTGAGAATTTTACGCACCAGCGGACGCATCACGAACAACACCAGCAACAATGTCATCAAAAGCATGACACCCAGTTCCGCGACCTGCATGACGTCGTCCATGCTGAAATCAAACAGGCCCGGCTCTACCAAAGCATTCGCATCAGGTGCCGCATTGGTCACGAATCTCATATTTACAACTTCGACCTGATCGCCACGACCTTCCTCAAAGCCGACAGCAGAGCGGACAAGTGTTGCAATTTGCGCCAGTTGCTCTTCGGTGCGTGGCGTATAGGCCAGCTCACCACCTGGCTCCTGAGTGTAAACCCCGTCAACCAACACGGCGACCGACAGCTTGCGAAGCCTGCCAGCCTCGGTCACTTCGGTTGTCGTAGTGCGGGAGATTTCGTAATTCACCACCTCTTCAGACGTTTCGCGCTGGGAGTTTGATCCGGTATCGCCACCTTCGTCAGCCCCGGGCAACTGGTTGCCAACGGTGACACCGGCATCCGCCAGATCTTCCGACGCTGTGCTGGCCTCGGAACGGGACTGGGACGATCTGACCACCTGACCGTCAGGATCGAAGACATCAGCGGTCTGGGTAATGCGGTTGCGCTCCAGTTCAGCAGTGACCTGCACCCGTGCTCGGCCATCTCCTACAACCTGGAAAACAATCTCTTCCACAGCCCGGCGCAATCGGGCTTCCTGAGCTTCCCGTTTTTCATCCAGCACGCCCATCATGGCACCACCGACCGCAGTGTCTTCGCCATTGGCCAGCAATTGGCCGTTTTCATCGACAATCGACACGCGCGCCGGCTTCAACCCCGGCACGGCAGATGCAACGAGATGCCGGATGGCCTGAATCTGTCCGTTGCTGAGATCACCGCGCACTTTCAAGCCGATGGAGGCCGTTGGTGATTCGGTGTCACGCTGGAACAATTGCCGCTCGGGAATGACCAGATGGACGCGGGCCTGCACAACACGCTGCAGGGCACGGATTGTGCGCGACAATTCTCCCTCCAGAGCTCGTAACCGGTTGATATTCTGCACAAAACTCGTAGCACCCAAAGTGTCGCCACGATCAAAAATCTCATACCCGACGCTGCCGCCGGATGGCAGGCCATTTTCGGCAAGAGACATGCGCAAACGCAGAACATTGTCTTTCGGCACCAGGACAACGGCCCCTTCAGCGCGCAAATCATACGGCACCGCCTGGCTTTCAAGCTGCTCGATGATGGCGGACGAATCTTCAAAGCTGAGATCAGTGAACAACGGCACCATATAGGGCGAGGTAACGCGGGATATGATCAGGGCAAAGAAGCCCATGAGGACGGCTGCGACAACGCCCATAGCGGCCAATCGCGCAATGCCAATAGATTTGAAAAAGCGAGTTAATTCCAGCACGAAGGCACTCTATTCACGGGTTTTGAGATGTTGTTGGCTCAGACAGTTTGTGTTGCTAGGTAAAAATTACCTACCTATTGGTAAACAAGTCCTTAACAAGCCTTAAGATTTAGTGAATGAGTTCGCGCGGTCCGGCTGCGGACATGCCCTTTCGGGCAATGTTTTCCGCTGCATATCAGACACAGCATTTCAAAGAAATCTGGAAATTTGGACGCAAAAAAACCGGCGTTTCCGCCGGTTTTTTCTTTTTATGACTCAGCGATACTGCTGAATGCGCGTCGTTCGTAAACCAGCCAACCCATGGCTTTCTATTGAAAGTTGCCAGGATAAAAATTCTTCAACCGTTAACGTATAACGATTGCAGGCTTCTTCCAAGCTCAACAGACCACCACGAACAGCGGCTACAACTTCTGCTTTGCGTCGAATGACCCAGCGACGCGTTGTCGCAGGAGGCAAATCAGCAATAGTTAGTGGCGACCCGTCAGGGCCAATCACGTATTTGACACGCGGTTTTATTCGATCGGTCATCAGTACTCTCACACTCAAATCTGATGTGACCAGACTTCATGACAATACCTGCGACGCCTTAAATTTTGCCTAAGGAGACTGTAAGGATTTGCTAAGAATTTGAACGGATGAGAATGCCGTTAGGAACCAAGTTCCACAGCCGTCAAAGATGTGATTGGAACACGGGTGCTGCCGACCAGCAGCGCAGAGGGAAATGTCTTGAAGTCTACTCCGGTTACCTTGCCTGAAATGGCGGTTGAAACATCGACCAGACTTCCATCTGCATCTCTGGCTTCAACAGTAATGCTGTAAAGGCCATCGGGGGCGGTTCCACCGTCATTTGTCGCACCGTTCCAGACATAGTTGGATTCGCCTGGTTCCAGCGAGCCTTCATCGCTGAAGACGATTGTTCCGGCTGCATTGCGGATCGTCACCTGTGTTTCACTGGCATAATCCGAAGCGTCAAAATGCCATGTGGCCGAACCATTTTGCAATGTCGTTGCGGACCCTTCTGCAGTGATGTGCTGTCCCAGATAGCCAACCATACTGGTTGCTTCATTGGAGGCACTCAGCGCAATCAGGGACTGAAGGGAATCATTGGTCTTGATGGCTTGCTCAACCGATGAGAACTGCACCAACTGGTCGGTAAACGCATTGGCATCCATTGGCTCCAAAGGACTTTGGTTCTGCAACTGAGCGGTCAGGATTTGCAGGAACTGATCGTAATTCTGGATCAATTCCGATTGATCGGTGCTGATCGCACTGGAATTGGTCGTTAATGCGCTGATTCCGGTCAGATCCATGTCTTTTCTCCAAATGTCATACGGACAGGTCCAACTGGGTGGACATTCCGATCAGTAAATTGTGGCCGTGATAGGCACTTGCGATGAGGTCAGCATGTTCCAGATGGCCCGGCTCCAGATCATCGGGCTCTGTCTGGGCATGCCCATTGGAGTTTTGTTCAAACCCTTCATGACCTTGCGCACCGCGCTCCTGATGAGATTGCTGAAAGCCCATATCCCCAGACGAGAGCAACATGCCGGGGGCCGGACGGTCCAGTGCGCCAGTCGGAGTGGGATGGGAAGGTGTCGATTGCGCAGCAGCCCCCTGATTGTGTGTGCCGGCCTGATTTTGCGCAGCATTTTGAGCTTGGGCCTGGCTTTGATTCTGGCCCATATTCTGACCTTGCCCAAAGCGCTGGTCCGCCCCTGAGTTCATGGCAGCTTCGCCGCCACGCACGCCAAGGCTGGACGGCTTCAGGGCAATGGTCAGATCGCCATCACTGGTCGTGAAGCCTTGCGCTTTCAGCGCTTTTTCCAACCCGGCGAGATCTTTTTGCAACAGCGCAAGCGTCTCGGGTTTTTCGACCTGCAACTGAGCCGTCAGATTTGTATTGTTGGTAATGTTCAGCTTGACCGTTATCGTGCCCATGGATTCTGGCGTCAGGCGGATCGTAAACTGATTTTTGCCTTCCGCCTTGTTGCTCGCCATCTGAACGGCAATTTCAGCTGAATTTATGGCCGGATTGGACTTTCCGGCACTATCCTGGCCCTGACCTGTGCTCTGGGATACCCCGGTTTGCGCCATCGCTGAGCGAAAGCCGCTATCTGTCGATTGCGGCAATGTCAGCAGTTGCGTCTGACCTTGCAGCAAAGCTTCGGAACTGGCCCGAGTGCCGGTGCCAAACGCATCAACCGCAGGGGATGAAAAACTGGCCGCATTCCTGACCAAAGGCTGCATCGCCTCTTTTGCCGATGCGGACATACCCAGGCGGTTCAGCGCCGTCTCGGCAGCTTCAGCATCTGATTGTGTTGATATCGCTGTGCCGGGTTTTGATCCAGACAGGAGGCTGGCCGCCTCACCGGTGTGTGCGGCACCCGACTGGCCAGCCAACTGGCCTGCTGTTTGTGTTGCAGTGTGGCCTGGCTGCGCTTCACCCTGCCCGCCGGGCTGGTTCAGCATGGAAGCTTGCAACAGCATCTCAGCTGGTGTTCCCGCGCCGCGCTGGAAACCAGTCGGCCCTGACGCGTCAGGTGTCGCCGGGTTGGGTTGGCCGATTGTTGCGGATGCAAGCAGAAAAAACTGTGTCGGCTGGGCAGCGCCCGCTTTGCCGTCAGATGGCGCTGTTCCGGCGGTGGTATCACCGGGCACCTGCACACTGTCGTTCAACCACGCAGCAAAGCCCCCGTCAGATCCGGCTGTCGCCGGGACTGAAGGTCCGATCATTCCGGTCTGGGCTGCATCCGCAGATATCTGCGAAGGCGTGAAAACAAACATGGCCTACTCCAAAGCGTCGACGCACGCCGACACATTCTCTATGCAAGCAAGAGGCCAGTTTTACGGTGTATTTTTATCTTTAATTATCAGATAGTTGACCAAAACCGTACGTCTTCGGAGGCTGAGACACGGCAAATTTTTCCGACCGAAGCGGCAATTGCGACCGCATCTTCGCCATCTTCGCAGTGTCTGTATTTCCCCATATCTTGCATGGACAGTCAGTTAGGCCTAAAACGCGGCAAAATGATTGGGGCCGCTTGGGTTTTGTCATTGTCGGACTATATGCAATCCTTGTGATTGCTTTTTCTTTTGAACCATCTGGCGAACTATCTGGATCATTGCCATGCTGAACAGCCTAGATTTACCGGGAAAGCCGGAAGACACGCGGATTGTCGTTGCCATGTCTGGCGGCGTTGACTCCTCTGTGACCGCTGCCATTTTGAAACGTGAAGGCTATCAGGTCATCGGCATGACCCTGCAACTCTATGATCATGGCGAGGCGACCCACAAAAAGGGTGCCTGTTGTGCCGGGCAGGACATTCATGATGCCCGCCGTGTGGCTGACATGCTGGATATGCCGCATTACGTGCTGGATTATGAGCAAAAATTTCGCGAGCAGGTGATCAACCCGTTCATGGAAAGCTATGTGGCTGGCGAGACACCGATTCCCTGCGTTGCCTGCAATCAGACGGTCAAGTTTTCCGATCTACTGGAAACCGCTCGCAGCCTTGGCGCCGCGGCGCTTGCAACCGGTCACTATATTGGCAGCCGAATGCGCACTGACGGGCACCGGGAACTCTATCGTCCGCTCGACCATGACCGGGATCAGAGTTATTTCCTGTTTGCCACGACTCAGGAACAACTCGACTTCATCCGCTTTCCGCTTGGCGGCCTGAGCAAGGCGGAAACCCGCCAGATTGCGGAAGATCTGAATCTGCATGTTGCGCAAAAGCCGGACAGCCAGGATATCTGTTTCGTGCCATCAGGCCGTTATGCAGATGTGATCTCCAAGCTGAAGCCGGATGCCGCAACCGGCGGCGATATCGTGCATGTGGACGGCACTGTGCTTGGCACCCACAAGGGCATTATTCATTACACGGTCGGCCAGCGTCGTGGCCTTGGTATTTCCTCTGCCGATCCACTTTATGTGGTCGATCTGGATGCGAAAACACAGCAGGTCATTGTCGGCCCGCGTGAAGCATTGGCCACTGCGATTGTGCATCTGCGAGATGTCAATTGGCTGGACTCACAGGACCTTGCCGAGCTTCCCATTGACGGCCTGCCGGTGTTTGCCCGGCTGCGCAGTACACGCCCACCGATGCCTGCAACATTGCACGCATCGGGCGATGCTGTCTGGTGTGAGCTGGCAAATCCGGAAGATGGCATTTCACCAGGACAAGCCTGTGTGCTTTATGAAGATGACAGTGCTGGAACCCGCGTTCTGGGTGGCGGATGGATCGGCTCAACGGAACGTCCGAACGGCCATGCAGCGGCTAAAATCAAGGAAACGCCAGCGCCAAAAACCATCTCGGACTTCCTTATCGCCTGACCGGTTTGATGCGCTGAAGTGGTGCGGGCTGCTGTGATCTGAAAACGCCACCATGACAGTGCTTGACACCGATGCGCCGCGCCCTTTATATGCGCGTCATTCATTGATCAGACAATGATTTCCAGACGTCCCATTCAGTCTTTGCTTGTGGGTGTCCCCTATCGGGGCGGAGTAGCTCAGCTGGTTAGAGCAGCGGAATCATAATCCGCGTGTCGGGGGTTCGAGTCCCTCCTCCGCTACCAATTTTTACTTTTTGTTTTCGGTTCGAAGATCATCGGCTCAAGGCCGGTCATGCCGAACACGTCTGAGGGCTTCAGCTCACTGCAGGAGTGGCCAAAGCGGTAATGATGCCTTTGATGGCGAATACCTTGGCGAGTTCTCTATGCACAAGGTCCGCTTAGGTAGAGTAAATATTAACCAGCAAAAAAAATCATTTCTTTAAGCCTGACACTTATTTACCTCAAAGGTAGTAACCTTAGGATTTTTTATGCCCAACCTCAATTTTGGTATGCGACTCCTGGATATCGCGGAAGAATTGAGCCACAAGTCATTCTTTATTTCAGTACAACGCGGACTTTCACTGTCATTGCCGCTTATCATGGTGGGGGCACTGACGCTTCTCGTTCGCTTTCCGCCATTTCCCTGGCTGCAAACCCTGCTGACGGATAGTTTTGGTCCCCAACTCAACACTATTTGTGACAATCTGATTGCGGGAACATTTGGCATCGCATCCCTGGTTGCCTTGTTTGGCTTCTCCACGGTACTGACTGAACAATATATTCAAAAGCATGGTCGCAGACGTGCAAATCCGACGATCACCGCAATGATCGTCATGTCCTGTTTTTTTATCATAGTCGCGCCAAACGATGATACGACGCTGAGATCAGCGCTTTCGCTGAGCGAAGGGCTGCTGGCCGCTTTGCTGGTAGCTGCGATTGGCGGCTCGATCTTCCTCAAGCTTTCCCAGTATAAATTCTTGCAACTTCCACTGAAGGCATCGGGCCATGATCCACTTGTCGGTGATGTGTTTGCGATCATGCCTGCGGGCATGCTGACCATTGTTATATTTGCGTCCATCAAGGCCGTTTTATCTTCGGCGGGGTCGGAAAATATCACGGCAGGCCTGGATGGTATATTGTCATCGCTGTTTGCAGGTGCTGATGACAACCTCGGCTTTGCGATTGGCTATGTCTGTTTGACGCAAATCTTGTGGTTTTTCGGCATCCATGGGCCAAACCTTCTGAACAGCGTTCAGGACAGCATTCTAATCCCCGCAACTGTTTCCAACTACACCGCTGTTATTGATGGAAATGAACCACTTTTCACATTCAGTTCACAATTTTTCGATTTCTTTGTCCGCATGGGCGGATCTGGCAGTACCTTATCGCTGATACTGGTTCTGTTGTTTGTGAGCAAGTTTACTAACAGCAGACGGTTTGCACTGATCGCGTTTTTTCCGGCATTGTGCAATGTGAATGAACCATTGCTGTTTGGCATTCCGCTGGTGCTGAATCCCCTTTACGCTATTCCGTTCATCGTAACGCCAATCGTGCAAACACTGATTGGTTACATCGCCATCGTGTTTGAATGGATGCCGAAGACTTCGTACAATACCCAATGGACAACGCCAGCGCTGATCAGCGGCTATGTTGCGACAGGGTCTGTATCCGGGTCCATCGTGCAGTTCGCAAGTCTGGTTGTCGGGATGGCGATTTACTTGCCCTTCGTCAGATTGTCAGAGCGCATAGCGCTTCAGAGAAGCAAAAATGTGCTGTCGTCGCTGTTGGACATCGCCGAATCTCATGAAAACGGTCAGCCATCACACCAATACCTCAATCTTCGGGGTGAAGAAGGGCGCATAGCAATTGCATTGGCGAATGATCTGGAAGTCGCCCTGGCGGATCGTGATGAACTCTATTTAGAGTATCAACCGCAAGTCAATATTTTGACAGAACGCGTCTTTGGCGCTGAAGCACTTCTGCGTTGGAACCACAAGCAATATGGCCGGATTGCGCCTCCCATAACTGTCACCCTGGCCGAGGATATTGGTCTGATCGATGAAATGGGGCTTAAAATCCTGGAAATTGCCTGTCGCCAAAGAGTGGCTTGGCAAGGTCAGGTTCCAGACGATTTCATCATTTCAGTCAATGTGTCGCCCAAACAGCTCATAACGCCAAACTTTGATCGAAAAGTGGTCGAGATTCTCATTAAAACGGGCCTGTCGCCGAGATTGCTGGAACTGGAAATCACGGAAACAACCGTGCTCCTGCCCGAGGTCCACGCAATCGGGGCATTGAATAAACTGCATGACATCGGTGTGAAAATTGCGCTTGATGATTTCGGCATGGGCCACACCTCCCTGCATTATCTGCGCGTCTTGCCGTTTGATACTGTAAAAATTGACAAATCCCTCACTCAGGATTCTCATGACAACATCAACGATCACATCGTCAAAAGCATTGTTGATCTAGGTCAGACCTTGAATTTCAAGCTTGTTATCGAAGGCGTTGAAACACAAGAACAGCTTGATCGTTTTGCCTCCATAGGCTGCGACCAATACCAAGGTTACCTTTTCAGCCGGCCTTTGCCTGTCACAAGTATTATTCCCTTCATTTTCAGAACTATGCCTGCCTTGCTGCAAAGCTTCCTGACCAAAGGCAGCTATGAAATTGATCTTCAAAAAGACATTCCAGCTTATGCAACTCCAAACGACGGCTTTCAATAGAGCTTTAAACATTATTAATCTTTATTGAATGAAAAATATCAAGGACCGCAAGCCTCTGTGAATTTGCAACCTTAAATTAATACATTCAATCAATTGTGGCCGATTAGGCAATATTATAAACTATTGTTCAGTGCATTTGTTTCATGCGGTTGCATGTTATGGCGGCATCTCGGAGACCAGATAAATGCACAAAGACGTGGCAGCCGGAACGAACGTTCCGCAGCTTTGGCGGATGAACAACATCTCACTCAAAAACAAGATCATATTTCTCACATGCATTTCGGTTTTGTTGAGCACGCTTCTGGTCGGCAGCATCAACTATTATCGTCTGGAGAAAATCGTACTCGATACGGCAGTGGAGAAGCTGGCCGGAGAGACCCGTCTGATGGCCCAGCGGTTCAAGTTTTCATATGATCTGATGAAAGGTGACGTTCAGGTCCTGTCACAAACGCCTCCAGTTCAGGGAATCATACGCAGCTTAAGCGAAAATAATATTGATCCGTTGGATGGATCAAGCACTCGCGAATGGAGCCAACGCCTCGGCACCATCTTTGCTTCCATGATGGCGGCCAGGCCGCACTATATCCAAATTCGCTACATTGGCATTGGCGACCAGGGCCGTGAACTCGTGCGCGTCAACCGCGGAGCTTCCGGCGTCGAATTGGTCGCCAATGAAGACTTGCAGCAGAAAGGTCAGGAGCCCTATTTTGCAGTTGGCCTCAAAGCGGCCCGCGGCGAAGTTCATTTCTCGGAAGTGAACTACAACAGGGAGCGTGGCGACCTTGACAGTTCCTTGATTCCGACCGTTCGAGCCTTGGTTCCGGTCTTTGATGATAAGGATCAAATATTCGGCATGTTGGTTATCAACACCAATTACGCAGAAATGTTGCACTCAAATCTGGAAGAGATAAGGCCGCAGGAGAATACGTTCATTGTGAACAACTCCGGCGATTATATGGAGCACACCAAGGACGGGAAGATCGCGAGCTTCGAGTTTCACGACAACTATACCGTGCCGCCGCCGGGTTTCGTGAACGAGATTGTGAAATCGAGCTCGAATGAGGAAACCTTTATCTCAGATAATGCTGTTTCCTATTTTGTCCGCCTCAACGTTGATCCCAACAATCCTGATGCATTCCTGGGCATTGTGGTGAGGGTGCCCATCGAAGAATTGTTGAGAACAGCGACCGAGGCGCGCACCACGAGCCTTATCTTCGGCGGTCTGCTCGTTCTCGGCTGCCTGGTGGCATCGCTGGTATTGGCCCGTATGTTCACCGCGCCACTCAATGAGATGACAGAAGAAATCAAACAATCCAGCGGCAACAAGAAATTGAAAAACCTGCCCCTAGAGCGCGGCGATGAAATTGGCGATCTGGCGCGTGCATTCGATCAAAAGACAATCGAACTGGCGACCAACGAAGCGACGATGGCAGCCATCGTCGATAATACTATCGACGGGATACTTTCCATCGACGAGCATGGCACAGTCGAAACCTTCAATCGTGCTTGCGAGGCCATCTTCGGGTACAGCTCGGAAGAGGTGATTGGTCGTAACGTCAAAATGCTGATGCCCGACCCCTATCACCGAGAGCATGACGGCTATCTCAAAAACTATCATCGCACCGGAGAGCGAAAGATTATCGGGACCGGACGCGAGGTTGAGGGGCGCCGCAAGGATGGTGACGTCTTCCCCATGCAACTGTCCGTCAGCGGCGTCGATATCGGCAGCCGGAAAATTTACAGTGGCGTCGTTCGGGACATTTCCGAGAGCAGGCAAATGGAGATCATGAAGGACGAATTCATTTCAACCGTCAATCATGAGCTGCGTACACCTTTGACGTCCATTCAAGGATCACTTGGCCTGCTGATGGCCAAAGTTGTCAGGGATGACCCTGTGAAAAGCCAAAAACTGCTCCAGATTTCCTATGAGAATTGTCAGCGGCTGACCCGCCTCGTCAATGACATTCTCGACATTGAAAAAATTGCCGCCGGTAAAATGGACTACCAACTGGAGGTCGTTGAAATCGGTCAGCTCGTTCGGGATATCGTTGAGAGTCAGCACTCCTTTGCCGAGAAATACAATGTGGAATTCAAACTGCAAAGCGACCTGCCGAAAGTGTTTGTGGATCTGGATCAGGACAGGTTTAACCAGGCCTTGATCAACCTTCTCTCAAATGCCGCCAAATTCTCCCAAAGTGGTGGTGTAGTTGAAATTGGCATTACCAGAAAATCCGCTTATGAAGTCATCATATCCGTACGCGATCATGGCCTCGGCATCTCCAAATCCTTCCATTCCAAGATATTCGAAAAATTTGCCCAGGAAGATGGGTCATCCACCCGGAGGAAGGGTGGCAGCGGACTTGGACTGAACATCACCCGGAAAATCATCGAATCGTTTGATGGAACCGTAAATTTCGAAAGCGAAGAGGGTGTGGGCTCGGTCTTCAGCTTTACTCTGCCGATCTGCGCAGCAAACAAAATGAGGGCCTGAATGATGTCTGAAGCACTGACAAAGATCCTGTATGTTGAAGATGATGATGATATTGCCCAAGTCGTCATGATGACGCTTGAAGACATTGGCGGTTTCACAGCCGTACATTGCAACAGCGGTCAGAAGGCAATCGACACGATTATCGACTTCGCGCCCCAACTGATTTTGATGGATGTCATGATGCCGGGATTGAGCGGCCCTGAGACTTTGAAAATTCTGGGTCAAATGCCAGTGGCGCAAGATATCCCTGTGATCTTCATGACAGCAAAAGCACAAAAGCATGAACAGGAAGCCTATCGAAATCTTGGCGCGATCGGCGTTATCGTGAAGCCATTTGATCCATTGGCGCTGTCCGAGCAGATCACATCTTTATGGCAGCAGTGGAAAACCGCCTGAGACGACCCAGGCGCATCGTTCGTTAATTGACGCCTGCTGCTGTAGGAAAGCGTTTGTGTTGGATAATTTCCGCGCAATCAGCTATTGCATGAGCTTACAGCCAAAGCAGCAAATCCGGATGCACCCTTTCCAAGCATCGCTCAATGATGAGCAGGGTTTGCCCAGGTGGATTGTCCACGGACTTTTGCCCCTGCCTTTGGCCCAAATCGCGATCAAACCAATTGATTTCGACCTCAGGGGCAAGCCCCCGGAAATGGAACAAGAATGAGCAAGCTGACCTTTGGCGTCATCGGGACATCCAGGAAGGAAGATGAACGGCGCGTTCCAATTCATCCCGAACATCTGCCGCGGCTGACTGAAGAGTACCGCAAAAGCCTGGTGTTTGAAGAGGGCTATGGCGCACCGTTTGACGTTTCGGATGCAGAACTTGCCGCCCAAACCGGCGGTGTTGCGCCCCGCAGCGCGCTGCTGTCCGACCTTGGCAATGTGATCGTCGCCAAACCCACCCTCGCCGACCTTCTGGAACTGCGCGAAGACGGCATTCTGTGGGGCTATCCCCATTGCGCCCAACAGCGCGAAATCACACAGGCTGCCATCGACCGCAAGCTGACCCTTGTTGCCTTTGAGGACATGTTTGTCTGGAGCCCATCGGGCCAGGTGGGGCGCCATACATTTTACAAGAACAACGAAATGGCCGGCTATTGCGCCATCTTGCATGCGCTGCGCCTGAAGGGCATTGACGGCCACTATGGCAATCAGCGCAAGACCATCATCTTCAGTTTCGGAGCGGTCAGCCGTGGCGCGATTTACGCCCTCAAGGCGCATGGCTTCAGAGACATCACCATTTGCATTCAGCGCCCTGATCATGAAGTGCGCGAAGAGGTGCTGGATTGCGATTATGTCCGCATCCGCGAAGGCGGCGAAGGCGAACCACGCATGCTGGTTGTTGAACATGACGGCAGCGAACGGCCGCTGACCGATCTGATTGCCGAATCCGACATCATCGTCAACGGCACCTATCAGGACACAGACCATCCGATGGACTTCGTGACCGAAGCCGAGAAATCCTGTTTGAAGCCGGGCAGTCTGATTGTGGATGTCAGCTGCGATGAGGGCATGGGTTTCTATTTCGCCAAGCCGACAACCTTCAAAGCACCGATGTTCAAGGTTGGCAGAACCGATTATTATGCCGTGGATCACACCCCGAATTATCTTTGGGAAAGCGCTTCACGGTCGATTTCTGCGGCGCTCATTGTGCATCTGCCAACGATGGTTGACGGACGCACCGCCTGGCAGAAAAACGAAACCATTCGGCGGGCTGTCAATGTCGACAAAGGCGTAATCGTCAAGCCAACTGTTCTGTCGTTCCAACACCGCCAAGCGGAATATCCGCACGCGCCGATTGTGTGAGGTTTGGTGTGAGGGCGTGAATCGGACGTAAGTGTAACTAGGCTCAGGACTCATTAAATCCACCATATGACGATAGCTGCAATGCATATGCTTGAGAAGAATGTGTGTGCGCATCTGTCATATCGAGTTGCTACGCGGCGCCAGTCTTTGAGTCTGCCGAACATATTTTCCACCTTGTGGCGTTGTTTGTAGAGGGTTTTGCTATAACCGGCAGGAAGGTTGCGTCCCTTTCGCGGTGGAATACAGGGGGTTATTCCCTTGGCTTTCAGCGCAGCTCTAAACTCATCGCTGTCATAACCTTTGTCGCCGATCAGGTGGGATGCTTTCTCAGGAAACGCGGGATAAAGCAGTTTGGCTCCGATGTGATCGCTTAACTGGCCCTCACTCAGGCCCATGATGATCGGACGTCCCTTGCCATCACAGACGGCATGCAGTTTGGAGTTCAATCCACCTTTTGTGCGGCCAATACGGCGGGGAACATCCCCTTTTTTAGCAGACTGCAGGCGGTTCGGTGGGCTTTCAGGTGCGTGGCATCAATCATAAGCGTATCAGGACTGCCCGCGTCGCTGACTAACGCACTGAAGATGCTATCAAAGACACCCAGGCGGCTCCATCGGATGAAGCGATTGTATAGCGTCTTATGCGGCCCGTAATCCGATGGTGCATCACGCCAGCGAAGCCCGTTCTTGATCACAAAGATAATCCCTGACACCACCCGACGATCATCCACACGCGGCACACCATGAGCCAAGGGGAAATACGGCTCGATCTTCGCCAGCTGATCCTGCGAAAGCCAAAACAAGTCACTCATGACAAATCTCCTTTGTCATGATGAATCATAATTCAGCTAAAATGGGAATCCCTTCGATTAATAGGTCCTGACCCTAAGTTGTGTCACTGAAAGCTGGCATCTGCAGCCTGTTGAGAACCCACCTTGTCTTCTGGACAAGGTGGGACAAGGCTAGAACTACTTAGGCGGTATCTGAAGTCAGGCGTAGTCATTTTGAGGCAATATAAAATGCCAAGCCAATCTAATTTTAGACCTCTGAGAAGAAGCATTGATCCTGAGGGTAAAAAATTAATAACCCAAGCGGAACGAATGTATTGGATGTCAACATGACGCGGTATATTACTATATCGTCCAACCACCCAGTTTAGGGTAACCTTGAAAACGATCCAGCATTTGATTAATATATTGAAGCAGGACTAATAATCTTAAAGCGGAAGTCTGTTTTCAGAATACAACAACGCACTTTGAAAAAATCATGTCAATTTTTTAAAATATCTTCATTATGGCTCAGGAAGGTTTTCGAATTTAATACTGTTACCCTCTATCCTAATATTTACTATTGAAATATCGAGGTCAGCGAATGTTTGCTTGACTTTGATTGGCAATCCCTCTGGGAAAACAGCAAATTTGCGATACTTTTCCTCTAAATATTTCTCATATACAAGCAACTGGCCTACTGCCTTCAGATAATCCCCTGACAAGCACCCCGCCTTCACTTCGAACAGGCAGGGTCTCTTTGTCTCGACCGTAAAAACGTCTGGACCTAAACGGCCAACTCTTTCATTTGATGCGCGGTGGCCCAACTCCTCAAGCTGTTCCCTCAACGCGTTCGCCAGTCGCGCGTGTTGTCTAACAACCGTCCGAACGTCTTGCGCGCGCAAATCGTAACTTCCAACAGTTTCTTCAATAAAGTTAGCCGTCTTAATTATTTTTATTTCCTTGGCAGTTGCGCCATCAGAATCCATGCGCACCTGTCGACAAGCTTCCATAAATGAAGCAGTATTTGCGACGATTGTGGAATCATCCTTGCCCAATTCGCAGACAAGGAAGCAAACTTCGGTGTTTCCATTAGGCCAATGAACAACATTCTCCGGCAGACCATGGATATCTAGATAGTCCCTGAGATCAACATGCTCATCAGCAAGGCTTAATCGACCACGACGAAGCAGCAGTAAAGCCCCATTTTCATTAACTGCAACGACACCTTGATTGTTACCCTGCGGCTTTCCGCCACTTGGAGGGTTTATTTCAACAATTCCGGCTCCATTTTTTGCTGAAGGGGCGCGGTTAAGGAGGCTATAGGAGTATCTCGAATCGGGCCGACCTGCCGAAAGTGCAACCCCAAATTCTTTCGACCACAATTGCCACTCATAAGTTTGTGCTTCGCCTATTTTTTCAAATGCTTGGCGCCAACGGTCCATTGCTGCTTCAATCTCGGCAGAATCGGTGAGTGCGGTTAGTTGCATAGGAATTTCCCCCCCAGTTTAAGATTAAAGGTAAACTGACTGGCATTGATGCTGTTTGCAACCTAGCGGCTAAACTCGCCAACTAAAACTCCACAGAGACTGGCACCCAATGATCTTCAATGGCACTTTTAGCGCCTCCGATCAAAATCGGACCACGGTAGCGCACCAGCTTCCAGACAATTTCTGGACTGGGCAAATATCGCTGTTGAATTTGATGGTGTGAAGTTTGTAGACGCGCTCACCCAGCATGCGCCAACACCCCTGCCAGATTACTCGGCCGCACCCCGAACTCCTTCATGAAGGCGCGGGAAAACGCGTCTGGTGCGCTGTAGCCATAGCGATGGGCGATGCGGTCCACCCGGTCGCCCTTTTCCAGATCCATGCGCGCCAGCAACATGCGCCAGTGGCGCAGATAGCTGGCCGGGGTCGTGCCGACCGTGCTGGCAAAGAGTTCCTTGAAACGGCTTTGCGACAGGCCTGCAACATCTGCCAGCGCAGCGTTGCTCCAGGGTTTTTCCGGATTGTCATGAATGGCAACAATGGCAGGGCTGATGCGTGGATGGGCCAGACCAGCGAGCAGCCCCGCCGTTGCAGCACCGCGCTCCAATTGCATGCGCAACATCCGAACCACCAGAACCTCTCCCAGACGGCCCAGCACAGCCGGTGCCCCGCAGCGTGCATTTTGCTGTTCGGAAGCCAGCAGAGAGACCAGATTGGACAGATCGCCATCAGGCTCGGAAAGCTCGATGACTGTTTCTGGCAGTGCCGTCTGCAATGGATTGGTCAGATTGCCAAAATCCACATGAAGGGCAAACAAAAGCGTGCCGTCACAGCCTGAAATACCAGGTTTACGCGGCTGGAACACAAGACTGTCCTGCCCGGTTTCTGCATTTCGAAAGGCCGCCAGATTTGCGTTCTGTAACGCTGTGGGCTGCACCATCAGGCGAAAGCGGTTCAACAGGGATGTCAGGCGATCGATTTTCATTATCGTCTTTAAAGTTGGTTATTTCGGATTTATCCAATCATAGAGACTGCTAAATGTTTTGCAACACAGATTCAAACAGGAGACATATTCATGCTGATGCCACGCCGTAAAACCCCGGAGCTGATGGTTCCAACCCTTGATCATGGCGACTTCAATCTGGCCGAGGAGCAATCTGAACGCGGCACAGTGATCTGCTTTTACCGCGGCCTGCATTGCCCGATCTGCGCAAATTATCTGACAGAGCTGGACAAACGCGTTGGCGAATTTGCCGAGCGTGGGGTGACTGTCATTGCGCTGAGTGCAGACACTGAAGAGCGGACCCGGGCGATGGCCGACAAGATCGAGAACAAGAACATTCGCTTCGGCCACAGTTTGAAACTGTCTGTCGCGCGAGACTGGGGGCTTTATATCTCGACCTCACGGGGCGCGACGTCAATTGGCATCGTGGAGCCAGATCTGTTTTCAGAACCCGGCCTGTTCATGGTGTCCCCGGATCAAAGCCTTTATTATGGCTCGACGCAGACCATGCCATTTGTTCGACCACATTTTTCCGAGCTTGTCGGTGCGCTGGATTTTGCAATCAAGAACAACTACCCGGCACGCGGCGAATATGATGGTGAAGTCTGATCAATCAGACTTTCTGCCAGGAGGGAGCGTTGACCGCGCTCCCTTTTCGTTTCAGTCAGAAACCGCGCGTCAAACCGCGTTGGCTTCCTTGCGGCTTTCGGCAGTGTCTGACACCCGCATCAGTGATGTTTTGCGGGTTATGGCGAGCCTGCGCAGGAAAGCCACGATAAATACACACGTCTGAATCAGCACGATGGTGGGTGCAGATGCGCTGTCGAGGAAGAAACTGGCATAGGTGCCCGATAGCATGGTGACGATGTTCACCAGAACTGCCACCCAGAGCATGGTGGAAAACTTGCGCACCAGCAGGAAGGCGATTGCACCGGGCGCAATCAGCAGACCGATGGCCAGTATCAGCCCAGCGGCGCTGAGGGTTGCGACAATCGTCAGGGATAAAGCCGCCAGCAAGCCGTAATGCAGCCAGCCAACATGGAGACCGGACCCGCGCGCCTGGGTTGGATCGAACGCATGAAGCAGCAAATCTTTCCATTTCAGAAGGATGGCCATCGAGACAAACAGAGAAATCAATCCCGAGGTCAGCAATTCGTGGGTTTCAACACCCAGCATATTGCCAAACAGAATGTGATCGAGATGGATATTGGTGTCGATGGAGACATACATCACGATGCCGACGGCGAACATGCCGGAAAACACCACACCCATGATGGTGTCCTGTTTGACCCTTGAATTATGTGACAGATAGCCGGTGGCGACAGAGCAAAACATGCCTGCAGCAAACGCACCAATGAGCAATGGAATACCCAGAATATAAGCCAGCACGATGCCTGGCAGCACAGCGTGGCTGACAGCGTCGCCCATCAAAGCCCAGCCCTTGAGCACAAGGAAACAGGAGAGCAAGGCAGTCGGGATCGCCACGATGATGCAGATGAAGAATGCGTTCTGCATGAACGGGAACTGGAACGGAAGCAGCAGCGTGTCCATCACATCGGCTCCCCTATAATTGCGGTTTCCGAATGTTCCTGCTGAAACCGGTCCAGCGCAGCCTGGGATTTTCGGCGTGAGGCAAGAATTCCGTGTTTGGGGGCAAACACAAAGGCAATCAGGAATACCAGCGTTTGCAGTGTAACGATGATGCCGCCTGTCGCCCCGTCCAGAAAGTAGCTGGCATAGGCACCGACAAAACTGGTGACGCTGCCAATGACAACCGAAGTTGCGATCAGGCGGGGGAAGCGATCACACAGCAGATAGGCCGTTGCGCCCGGCGTGACGACCATGGCAATCACCAGCAATGCGCCAACGGTCTGCATCGCGGCAACGACAGACGCCGCCAACAGCGCAAAGAACACCGCCTTCAGCAGGCCCGGCCGCAGGCCAATGGAGCGGGCATGATTTTCATCAAAGAAGGTGACCATCAGATCTTTCCACTTGGCCAGCAACACCACCAGAGAGACCACAGAGATGATCACGAGTTGGAGTGTGTCTTCCGGCGTTATGGCCAGAATATTGCCCATGGTGATGGTTTGAATGCTGACGGATACCGGACTGATGGAGACGATGAACAGGCCGAGACCGAAGAACGATGTGAAGATCAGGCCGATGATGACATCAATCTTGAGGCCTGACCTGTCTGACAGAAACAGCATGGCACCAGCCGCCAAACCACCGGCGACAAAGGCACCCAGTGCAAAGGGCAGGCCCAGCATGTAAGCCACCGCCACGCCCGGCACCACGGAGTGGGACAGCGCATCGCCAATCAGAGACCAGCCCTTGAGCATCAGAAACGCTGACAGAAATGCGCAGACCCCGCCAACAAGCGCCGAGACCCACATGGCGTTGGTCATGTAATTATATGCAAACGGCTCGAGCAGAAGGCTGGTCATACTTCTGTGTCCTGTTCGCCACGCACTGTGATGTCGCCATATTGGACGAAGGGACGCTCATCATCGGTCATGATGGATACTTGCCTTGCATCCGCATCATCATGCAGTGCATCGCCACCGATGGTGATGTGGCGCAGCACGCCGCCGAAGGCACGCTCCAGATTGTCACGGGTGAAAACAGTTTCGGTCGGGCCATGGGCAAGCACGGTTCCCTTGACAAGAATGGTCCGGTCACAGAATTCGGGAACCGATCCCAGATTGTGTGTCGAGACCAGCATCACCCGGCCTTCGTCACGCAGTTCGCGCAGGAGTGCCACAATCTGGTCTTCTGTTTTGACATCAACCCCGGTAAATGGCTCGTCCAACAGGATGATCTGGCCTTCCTGTGCCAATGCCCGCGCCAGAAAGACACGTTTGCGCTGCCCGCCAGACAATTCGCCGATCTGGCGCTTGCGGAATTCGTTCATGCTAACGCGTTCAAGCGCTTCGGTGACGGCTTCACGATCTTTTGCAGATGCGCGGCGCAACCAGCCCATATGGCCATAACGGCCCATCATGACGACGTCTTCCACCAGGACAGGAAAAGCCCAGTCGACCTCTTCAGATTGGGGGACATAAGCGACCAGATTGCTTTGCAGCGCTTCCGAGATTGTTTTGCCGAGCAGACGGATTTCTCCATGTGCTGCCGGAACAAACCCCATGATGGCTTTGAACAGTGTTGATTTTCCAGACCCATTGACGCCAACCAGCGCGGTGACAGTGCCGCGTGGTATTTCAAAGCTGGCATTGTAAAGTGCTGTGTGACCGTTGCGATATGTGACCGTCACTTCTTTCGCACTGATCCCGCATGCATCAGCGTTGTTTTCGGAACCAGCTATGGTGTGTGTTACCTTGTCGAGCATTTGTGCATTACATTTCCGCTGTTGTATTTTGTGTTGATCCCACGCATCCCGGCTTTGTCACAGCCTGGAACATGGCATTCATTTCGTGCCTGCCAAACCATTGGCAACTGTCTGCGATGTCACTCTCAGAAGATCGAGATAGGTGGGAACTGGGCCATCAGCTTGTGACAGGGAGTCCACATAAAGCACACCGCCATAGGCGGCACCTGTTTCCCGGGCAACCTGTTTTGCAGGCGCAGAGTTTACCGTGGATTCACAGAAGACGACCGGAATGTTGTTGTTCCGCACGCCATCAATCACGGCACGCACCTGCTGCGGCGTGCCAACCTGATCGGCATTCATTGGCCACAGATACAATTCCTTCATGCCAAAATCCCGCGCCAGATAGCTGAACGCGCCCTCACAGGTGACCAGCCAGCGCTCGGCTTCCGGAATTTTTGCGACCTGCTCTTTCAAAGGCTCGATGGTGGCACGCAACTGATCTTTGTAGGCCGCCGCATTCTTGACGTAGACCGCAGCATTGTCCGGATCCTGCTCTGAGAAGGCTGCGACAATATTGTCGATGTAGATCAGCGCATTCTCGAGCCCCATCCACGCATGCGGATTGGGTTTGCCCTGGTAAGACCCGGCAGCAATCGGAATCGGGTTCACACCATCGGTCAGTGTTGCAGACGGCACGTCTTTGAGATTGGAGAGAAACTGCTCGAACCACAGCTCCAGATTCATGCCGTTCCACAGGATGAGGTCGGCATCTGATGCACGCACAATGTCCTGTGGGGTCGGCTCATAGCCGTGAATTTCTGCGCCTGGCTTTGTAACCGAAACAATTTCCGCCGCCTCACCTGCAACATTGGCTGCCATATCTGCCAGGACTGTGAAGGTTGTCACAACCTTCATCTTGTCCCCGGCCATCGCACCGGACACGTTGATTGCAAACGCAGCCACTGCCGTGATGGCCAAATTGACTAAACGCATTTCCACTCCAATTTGATTCACACTATTCTTCACTCATCTCTGAGCGCGCTATCTGCAAATGATTATGACAATAATTCGCAACTAGTCAATGCTCTTGCGAATTATTTGCAATAAGAATTGAAAAGCCGGGTCTGGCGTGCTAGTTCGATGCCATGAGCGATGCAGAATCCCCACTGATTGACGACCTTGAACATGAATTGCGCGCAGAGGGCGTGCGTATCACGCGTCAGCGTGTGGCCATTCTCTCTGCGCTTGCCAATTCTGGCGATCATCCCAGTGCAGAAGAGATTCTGGAAAGATCCAGAAAACAGGATTCCTCGGTCTCACTGGCAACCGTGTACCGCACCCTTTCCATTCTCGTGGACCGGGGAACGGTTTTGCGAAATGAATTCGACGGGACCGGAGCCAGATTTGAATTGGCCAACAAACCGCATCATGATCATCTGATTGATGTTGATACCGGCGATGTCATTGAGTTCACCTCCCCCAGAATTGAAGAGCTTCAGGCCGAGATTGCGCGTGAACTTGGATATGACATTGTTGACCATCGTCTCGAACTTTATGGCAAGCTGCGCACACGCGACTGAATTGAAATCAGGCTGGCAAGGGCGCGCGCTGTGAATTGGCGCATGCGGACGGTGTCAGCCAGGCCTGGATATTGCGGATCAATGCAACATCCCCCGGAACCGACAGATCGCCGCTCTTCATGGCCCGTGTAAGCTCGATCTTCCAGACAGACTTGAGCATTTTCGTTTGCGACCACGAGCCAACAGCCGCAGCGGCAAAGCCTTGCACGCTTCAGTCGGGACATACTCATAGCCCCTTTTGCGAAGTATCTTGCGCCGAATGACCTTGCCCTGCTGTTCAAGAGATTTCAGGCGGGCTTATCAGCAGCGCAGGAGAAATATCCTCCAGACTGCGTTGCAACTCGTTTAGACGGCATCCGCCCATGAGAAATTCTGTTGCCTTGGCTATGGGGCAAAACTGATTGTACTGCATTTCTGCGGCCCGCAGCCCATTTACCCACGGGAACTCCAATATGTGTCGCGCGTAACTTTCAATTCTGTAGCGGTTTACATCATTCCCAGAAGTATCTCCGGCTCGGCTCTCCTTCTATTGGTTCGTTCATCGGCAAAAATCGTGGTGCATGGTCTTGCGACAATCTGGTGATCGCCAGTGGCGCGACCGCACAAGCACACCGGCCGGATTTTGCGACGGCTGTTCCAAACCAGTTGACGCAATTGGACCCCCTTGTCTATCGCAATCCAGACCAGCTTGAACAGGGCGGTGTATTGGTGGTTGGTGGATCTGCGACAGGCGTTCAACTGGCATCCGAAATTCGGACCGCAGGCCATGAGGTGACGCTCGCTGCGGGGCAACACATTCGCATGCCGCATCACTATCACCTGGTTGCGCGAGTTCTGGAAATGGACCCATGGTTCCTGGCCCTGCGGGATGCACAGACCGTAAAGACGCACCTTGAAACAGCCTGAGTGACTCAGCCTCGACTGACAGTCAGATTGCTCCAGCCGCCGTCAAGCAATTCGGCATCCATGCGCAGTTCTTCGCCTTTGAAGTGACACACCGATTTGATGAAGTCGACGATATATTTGGGGTGATGGCCTGCCGGCGTCGCCTTGCCATTGGCGTAGTGGCGCTCGAAGAAAGCTTCAAAAACATCATTGTCATAAGGCAGGTTTGCGGCATCAGCCGCTCTGCGGAAAATGACCCGGAAATCATCAGCAGATGGTGTCGGAACATTTATCTTGTAATGCAACCGCCTCAGCGCCCCGGCATCAGCTAATTCGTCTGGTGGAAGGTTGGTTGAAAACACCGCCAATTGGTCAAATGGAACCGCGAATTTCTTGCCCGTGTGAAGGGTGAGGAAATCATAGCGGCGCTCAAGCGGCACAATCCAGCGGTTCAGGATGGATTGTGGATCGGTGCGCTGACGCCCGAAATCATCGATGATGAATACACCGCCAATCGCTTTCAAATGAATCGGAGCTTCGTAGTATTTTGCATACTGGTTGTAAGACAAATCCAGCATATCCAGTGTCAATTCGCCCCCAGTCAATGCAACGGGTCTGCGGCAGCGGCGCCAGCGGCGATCAAATGTCGGCCGGGCTTTCGGTTGATAATCGTCCTCTTCCGGAGTGTGCAGTATCGGATCGAACACATTGATGATCTGGCCGCCCACTTCCACACAGCTTGGAATGTAAATCAGATCGGAAAATGCCTTGCCCATTGCCTCTGCAATACTGGTCTTTCCATTCCCTGGCTCGCCGTAGAGCAGAACTGATCTGGTTGAGTTTATCGCAGGTCCAATAAGCGGAACAAGATGTTCCGGCAGCACCAGATGGGACAGAGCCTCTTCCAGAACCTGCCTGTTGATCTGCTCATAAGCGATCGACTGATTGCGGATTTGCGCCACCCATGCTTCCAGACTGACAGGCGCCGGGCCGACATATTGGGACAGGGCACTCGCACGGTTGGCAAAGTGAACGCCGCCGCCGCCCAGTGAATAGCGAACCTCTGATCGCATTTCAAAGCCTTCAAGGCCGCGCGATTCAACATATTGAAGCTTCTGCAATTCTTTGAGAATTTCAACGACAACGCCAGGCGACAAACGGGTCTCGGATGCAATCTGAGAGGGAGCCAGCGCTCCATGCGCCTGGAGTGTCTTGGCAACGAGCTTCATTAAAGAATCCCGATTGATTCCAGTCGCTACAACTGTCGATGGCGCTACTGGCTCGGTGATGGCCATTATCATTTCTCCTGGAAGGTCTCGCACGCCTGCTTGTAACCAATCATTCCTTAAGCCTAAGTAAGCCCCCGGTTTAGGGACTGTTAAGGACTATTGTGCATTATGAGGGCGTTAGAGGCGTTTCCTGTATTTTGTACCCTCGTAATCTGTAGGCCCTGTGGGATCACACCCACGCGTTCCCGCTTGGGAATCGCCTTAAGAAAATGGTACAAGTCATGGTTGCAAAGCTTCTTATCTCAGTTTCAATTATCAGCCTTCTGGCCGGATGTGCTTCGGTGAGCCGTGAACTGTCCTCATTTGGCGACAGCTCCGTCTCTTCTGATGATCTGGCCTATGCATCCTATTACTCAAACGACCAATTGGTAACAGAAGGCAAGGTTCAGTTCCGGGAACGCAATTACGGAAAATCCTACTCGCTGTTCAAAAAAGCAGCGGCAGTCTATCCCAATGATCCCATGGCGTGGTTGGGATATGCAGCTTCAGCGGATCATCTGGCGCGTTTTGACAATGCAGATCAAGCCTACCAACGCCTGTCTTCCATGATTCCGGATCGCCCGGCCTATCTCAACAATGTAGGATATTCCTATTTGCTGCGCGGTAATCTGGTTCAGGCGCGGCGCTATTTCCTGCGCGCCTATGAAATTGACCCTGCCAATGAGACAACGGCGAACAATCTGGAACTGCTGCGCAACAGCACGACAAGCATACAGCGCGGCTGATGCGCGCTGAATCCACACTTTTTTTTTAAATTGTAAGTTTATAGTTAACATACAGTATCGCAAAAAATGCAGCGACCATCACAACGCCGTACGGCACTTTTCCGGTTCTCCTGATTTCATTCAGGCGCATACCGGGCCAGGTCCTCGACAGTCCGTAAGGCAATGGCATGCGCAGCAACAGCATTACCAGCAAAGCGAAGCCAATCAGGAAAAGCGCGTAAGTCATCAAATTATGCCATCCCATAAACAGACCAATGGGAAACATCAGCTTTGCATCTCCAGCTCCCAAGAGTTTGAATTGCCACAATAAAAACCCTGTCGCGAATAATAATGCCCCTGCCCCCACTGCGCTGAGCAGATCGACTGGAGGAAACCAGCCGATGGCAACATAAGGCCTGCATGCAGCATAGACTGCAAACAACAGGATGAGCGCCAGAACTGTCTGATTGTGTATTTTCCAGGACCGAAAATCCGTAAATGCTGCGTATAAAAAACACAGACAAGCGGCTATCAGGACCAGCGTCGCCAGAGCCTCAATCATGAGATCGATAAAATTCTATCGAATTGGATCACCACTAATTTACCTCTTCTGACTATCGTTTCGAAAGTGGAATTACACGTCCATGCCCAATGGCATAAATGAAATCTTATGTCTTTGGAAATAAATCAATCCTTAGGGTCAGAACCTGAAGGGATACTAGTCGAATAGGTAGAAACCGACAAAATACGTTTTCAGGAGATCGGGTGTCAGCATTTGTAATCTGTCAGCCGCCTCACGCAGAAAGCACTGAACACAAGACGTATCCAGTCGCCCCTAAAGTTTGAGTACAACAGAAATATAAGGTGTATCATGAATAGCATTTCAAAAAATCTCCGCGCTTTTGCCGCCGACGAAGAAGGCATTGCATTGACGGAATATCTGATCCTTCTGGGTCTGCTCGTCGGTGGTGTCATTGCAACAGTCGGTCTTGCGGGAACAAGCCTTGACGGTGCATGGACAGCTTGGTCAACCTTCTGGGACGGCATGGGCCCAACTGGTGCCGGCGAAGAAGAAGAAGGCGACGAAGGTTAAGTCCGAACCACCTTCGTTTTGTAGCTGCAAAGACACATGATCGCCTCTGCAGCTACTATTTTCTAAAAATCAAGGCAGCCGATTTCATCGGCTGCTCTTTGGATAGGCGTGATGAACAAATCTTCCTTGTTGAGTTTGCTGGTCGCATTTTTACTGGCCATCGCTGCCGTTGTTGGCGTGCAATCCTATCTGCGCGGCCAACAAGCGGCACTTTTGGCTGAGAAGACTGTTGAACCGGAGGCTCCAGACAATACGATTGTTGTGGCCGCCGTCCCCTTGCGTTTCGGCATGACCGTTGACTCCGGCAGCCTGCGCAGTATTGCCTGGCAATCTGATGTGCTTCCCGAGGGATCATTCCGCACCATCGAAGAAGTTATCGGTGAAACTGGCAAGCCCCGTTACGTGATGTCAGCTATTGAAGTCGGCGAACCGCTGCTGACCAACAAGATCACCGGTCCAGGCCAACGCGCCACACTATCGGCTGCGCTTGCCCCTGGCATGAAGGCGGTTTCGATCAGCGTGAATGACGTGCTTGGTGTTGCCGGATTTGTGCTTCCCGGCGACCGGGTCGACGTCATGCTGACGCGCAGCAGTGGCAATATCAACACTTCGGCAGCAAGTGCTTCGACCGGTGTATTGTTGCAAGGTATAAAGGTTCTCGCCATTGACCAATTGGCTGATGAGCGGGCGAACAAGGCCGCTGTCGTCAAGACGATCACATTTGAGGTGTCAACCCTTGATGCCCAAAAACTGACACTCGCACAGTCCATCGGAACGCTGTCCCTGACATTGCGTGATATTGCATCGTCTGATCAAGAGACAATTGAACCGGTAAATGTCAGCGATCTGGGAGGCAACTTCACTCAGCAACCGGCTCAAACGAACCGCCGGGATCCACAGCCTGAAGTCATTATCAAACGACCTGCAACTGCCAAGGTCGCTGTTTACCGGGATTCAAAGCGGACCGAGTATAACGTCCTCAACGAGATTAAGTGATTATTAACCACGAAATGCGAAATGTTTAACAGCGCGTAAAGGATTCGGAGCTGTTAGACAAATATGCCGTGGATTGACAGAGATTTCATCTTTGGAAGCCTTTCGAATGGAGGCATACGCAAGGCCTTTGTGGCCGGCGGGCTTGGTCTCCTGCTGTCCGGAGCATTTTCGACACTTCCATCTGTGGCGCAGGATCTGCGCATAACACTGAATGATCGGGAACGTTCAACGACGAGCGCTACGGTGCAGCCCGGATCCTCCACCACCGTCAACACAAACAAAAGCTTTTCGGATCTTGTCATCGGAGATTCCTCGATAGCCGATGCTGTTCCGCTTTCGAATGTGTCATTTTATATTCAGGGCAAAAAAACCGGCTTCACCAATGTCTCGATCTACGACAGCAACAAGAATTTGCTGGGCGTGGTTGATGTTCGCGTAGAACGCGATGCTGCAAATATTGAAAGCGCCGTCAGGGCGGTCGTCCCATACGCTGACGTTCGGGTCCGGAATTTGGGGGATCAGGTTCAGCTAACCGGCGTTGTCGCCAATGCCGTTGATATGCAGCAGGCGCTGGCAGCGGCACAACAATTCTCCAGAAAACCCATTCTCAATGCACTGAGCATTTCCGATGTTCAGCAGGTCTCTCTGGAAGTGCGGGTACTGGAAGCCAAGCGGTCTGTTGGACGCGATCTGGGTGTCAAACTCAGTGGCAGCAACGGAAACAATACAATTTTCGGCAGCGGCACAGGACTGGCTGTGAACCCAATTGATGGCGGAGGAGCCGGCGCTTTTCTTGCTGATAATTCCTCAGGCTCCAACCGCATTCTGTCCGGCAACGCGGCTTTTGGGACCCTGATTGCAAATGTGCTGGGCACGGCCGGGGTCCGGGTTGACCTCGTCATTGATGCGCTTGAGCAAAAAGGGCTTGTGCGGCGACTTGCCCAACCGAACATCACGACGGTGAGCGGTGAATCCGCCAGTTTTCATGCTGGTGGCGAAATTCCTGTACCGACGAACATAAGCGATGGTGATGTGTCCTATACATACCACCCTTATGGCGTCGTTCTGAAATTTGTGCCAACGGTCCTGGAAGACCAGAAGATCAATATTCGCGTGATGACACAGGTCAGCGAACTGGATGGCACGCTGGAAGTGAACGGCTTTCCGGCCTTTACCTCGCGCAAGGCGGAAGCTGTGATGGAATTGCGCAGTGGTCAGAGCTTTGCGATGGCCGGGCTGTTGCAAGTTGTCAATCAAAGGGACATTGAGCAGCTCCCCTGGCTTGGAAACCTGCCAATTCTGGGAGCTCTGTTCCGCTCGACTAGCTATCAAAAGCAGGAGACGGATCTTGTGATCGTGGTCACGCCGCGCCTCGTCCGCCCTGCTGCCTCCAACGAACAATTGTTCTCGCCACTTGATCAGACCCGCCCATCAAACGATCCGGAACTGTTCCTGCTGGGCCTCATGGAAGTGGATAAAGACATGCTGCGGCAATTCAGATCCGGTGCCGGTGTTGTCGGCCCTTACGGCCATCGTCTCGATCTGGAATTCGAGGACACATATGTTCTCAGAAAATAAAACTATACGTGCTCTGGCACTGTTGAGCTTGCTCGGTCTCACGGCTTGTGCTGATCATATGAACAATCGCGATAGCATCACCGTTGGTGCCGGCAACGCCACTGAAGCCAATATGGGTATTCACACAGTCGAACCGTTCCCACCGGAAGCACTGGACACGACCATCTATTCATCTCCGGAGAAAGTGGCACAGGCGCACGCGCGCTACCTGGAACCCTGTGATCCGGATGTGGTGACCTGTGGCAGTTCAAGCGGCGAAGGTGGTGACAATTCAGTAACCACTTCCGAATAATTTCGGCTGATTTCGCCAAAAAAACTGTGTGTATTGACCGACATTAAGCAATCCAAGACGTCCTGGCTCTATTTTTGAGAGAACCGGCAACAGAGCCGGAAACAGGAATGATACGTGATGGATATTGCAACAAAACCCAAAATTATAAATTCCGAAAACCCCTTCTCGAGATTTGCCCGGGATCGGGATGGTTACGCTCTCGCAATGACGCTTGTTGCCCTGCCTCTGGTCGTGGGCCTCTCCGCCTTTGTGATTGATGGCTCACGCGTCGCCAATCTTCATACAGATATTCAGAACGCCGTGGATGCGATGGCACTGGCCGGAGCACGCGAACTGGACGGAGAAGATGACGCTATCGAGCGCGCCCAGGCAGCGATCGCGGCTATGGGCGGCAACGAAGTCTGGTTTGGCGATTACGGCATTGCCAACGGAATGGGATCGAAGGTCAAGATGACTTATGCGACCGCAGATGGCGCGCAAAGCGACGTGACGGTTTCCTTCCTTGGCGCAATCCCGGATTCAGATGATACAGCCTTCGGAGACGGTGCCTGTGAGGCCAGTTCAGCCAATACAAGCGACTGCCTGGTCAAAGGCAACTCTGTGGCACAACGGTCCGCCAATGCGGCCTATGTTCGTGTGAAAGCGGTACCTCGGGACCTGCGCACGATTTTCAGAATTCCCGGGCTTGGCAATGATACGGTGTCAGTAGGCGCTGAAGCCGTTGCCACCTACTCGGCCACGGTCTGCGATGTAGCACCAATTTTCATCTGCAACCCTTTTGAAAATTACAACGGGAATATCCTGAACAATGGCAAGAGCTTCGCCAAAAACTTTGGTGAAGGCGCGCTTTACGGGAGACAGATAAATCTCAGCTATGGGAAGAACGGAAAAGTCGGCCCCGGCAATTTCGGTTTTCTGAGAGTAAACGGCAATGGTGCAAGCGCTCTGGGGGAAGCGTTGGCAACCAATTCCGGATCCTGTCAGCGAAGGGGCGGCGTGGATACCAAACCGGGGGCGAATGTCGGACCGGCAACGCAAGGGCTGAATACCCGTTTCGGATTCTATACAGGATCGTTCTCATCTTCCAATCAGTCCTACGCACCGGATATCAACACGCGATCTGGCCATTCTCAGGGATACAACCAGAGCCAGGGGCGACACAGCCAGTGCAACGGCAGTTGCGGTGCTTATGACCCGGAGAGCAACTGGAGCTACTATGATGCATTGGCGTTTCCTGATGGAGACGGCAGTTTCGATATTGGCGGCGGCACTATTTCCAGTTCCAGCGAGTGGGACATAGAAACCTATTGGGATATCACCCATGGCGATTATAATTACCCACCGAGAAAGAGCAGATACAGTGCCCCCCCTCTTTCCGTCAGCATTCCAAAGAGCTTTCCGGGTCTGCCCAACGGGACAACGCCATCGCGCTTTGATGTCTACAATTACGAAATAGACAATAATCTGGTCGGTGACGCAGCGCCCAATGGCGAGACAGGCATTTCACAATGCCACGCGCGTTCCGTCACGCCGGAGCCGAACCGGCGCGAAATTTTTATCGCGGTCATCAACTGCACAGAACACAAAAATGATCTCAAGGGTGCAGGCAGGGATATTCCAACCGAAGCGTTTGCGAAGGCTTTCCTGACAAAACCCGCTGTCGCATCGGGAAACTATCGCGAAATATCAATGGAGATCATCGATGTCGCAGGATCTGAAGGTTTGGGCACAGCGGATGCAAACTTCCGCGAAGAAGCGGAGTTGGTACGATGAGAATGATTAGGTTCATGCAGGCTCAGCTTCGGCGTCTGCGCAATGAAAATGAAGGCAGCGCCATGATTGAAGCTCTTTTGGCGCTCCCGGTCCTGACCATGCTGACATTCGGGATGCTGGAGTTCGGCTCCATGTTCTGGCAACGCGAACAGATTGAAACCGGGTTGCGGGATGCGGCCAGATATATGGCCCGCTGTCGGCACGAAACCAATACGTGTCAGACAACCGCACGCAACCTTGCGTATTACGGTTCGGTCGCTGCGCAGTTGCAACCACGCGTTCCAAACTGGGAACCAGGCGACTCTCCGATAACCTTCATTGAAACAACCGGAGAGACACAGACCGTTGTAACCGCCTCGACGACGCATCAACTCGTGAATTCACCTTTGTTCGGATTCCTGGGGATTGACGAAATCACAATCACTTCCTGGCATGATGAACGCGTGATCGGATGGTAAGCATGTTTAATTTGAGAAGTTTCGGAAAACAGCAAAACGGCAGTGTCCTGACCGAAGGGCTGTTGGTCTTTCCAATCATGGTTCTGGCCGTGGCAGCCTGCGTTGAATTCGGGTTTCTGCTGCACCAGTGGAACTCGGGTGCAAAGGCGATGCAAATGGGCGTCCGCAAGCTGATTGTCACCGAGCCCGTCACATCGGATTTTGATGATGTATTTACATTCAATGCCAACAAGACCGGTGAGTTGATCAATGCCAGTGCAGGCGTTTCCTCATCCTGTGGTGCAGGCACTGGCACTGTCTGCAACGCAACGATCATGCATCGGATTGTCGAAGGCAACCGCGAATGGAAAGGCTTGAAAGCCTATTTCCCGGCACTGAATGTGGAAGACATTCGCGTGACCTATGAGCGCAGCGGCCTTGGCTATCAGGGGCGCCCCGATGGACCCGTTGTCAGTGTGCGGATGGAACTCATCAGAGGGTCGGTCAATCTGCCGATCACTAGCATGGTTCTGAACCTGCTGGACATTGAGTTCCCTCCTTTCGCTGTAACAGCAACATCTGAAGACCTTCGGAGCTGATCCGATGAACAAGTCCCAGCTTGCGAGGTTCGCGGGAAGCTATTCATGAATGCCCAGGCAACCCAAATTGGCCGTTCACAAATCCTGATGTTCTCTCAGGATTCCCAGGCCAGCAAAATGATGGAAAGTACCTTTTCATCAATGGCGTCCTATCAGCTGACAATTTGCTCACTGGAAGAGCTTGGAGTTGTCAATGGCGCGATAGATCCGGAGGCATTCGATATTGCGATATTGGATGTGGGAGATGGGTCTGTGCTGGATGATCCTGACTTTCTGAGAGTCCGCAACAGCCTCGGGAAATTATCAGTTCTGTTCATTTCTGATGAGCTGGATCAGCAGCATATTCGCCAATTGATGAAGCTGGATGGAGAAGACTGGCTGTCCAAACCGTTGGTTCAGCGGGCATTGATCGACACCGTCAATACGATCACGCAACGCCAGAATTCAAACAGCAACAAGGTTCATGCCGTGGTTTCCTGTGGTGGTGGATCAGGCGGGACAAGCGTTGCCATCATGATGGCCTATTATCTGAGTCGTCGCCGCAAACGTTCTCATCCAACCGCAGCCCTTTTTGATCTTGATTTTTCGAAGGCCGATGTTGGTGCCTATCTGAACATCGAAAATTCATACCGGCTGGAAAGCGTGATCGGCAAATCAGAGCGTGTCGATCTGGAGTTCATCGATGTTATCAAGAAGATGCATGAGTCCGGATTTTCACTGTTCTCATTTGAAAGCCCTCAACTGAGCTATTCTGAACTGGGCGCTGAACTCATTCTCAAAATGCTGGATCTTGTGAGCTACCGGCATGATCACACCGTTCTTGACCTGTCATCCTACATGACACGCTGGCAGCCAACAATCCTTTCGGCCGTTGACACGGTTACCATTGTGTCAGGACCATCACTGCCGTCCCTGCAGCGGGCAAAGCAACGTTTCAAGGACATCTCCACTCTTCGGAACAGCGACGCAGGCATCCGGGTTGTGACAAACAGGCTGAAAACCGGGCTGTTTGGGTCCCAATTCGGCAAAAAAGAGCTTGGAAAGCTCTTTGACCCTTCAATCTTAACCATTTCGCCAGATGAACAACACATCATGCTGGAAGCGGTAAACAGAGGGATTCTTCCAAGCGAAGTCAACCAGCGCTCCACTTTCTGTTCACGCATCGAGGAATTGACGGATGGTATTCTTGAAGAGGTAATGTGATGAAATATGCGCCCAGACTTTTGAAAAATGCTGCATGTATTCTCGCTTGTCTGATACTGGCCCTGGGCCTCCTGAGCCTGCCACCAAGCCCGGCTCAGGCTGCCTCAAGCAAAATTCCGCGCTCGCTTGGCCCCACGACAAAGGTGCATTTGCAGATGCGAACCGGTGAGCGCGCAGGAACGATAATCATTTCCAATTCAGCCCGAACGCTGGATGTTGTCCTGGATAGGGATACTGTTGCGCGTTACAAGGTTGGTATCGGGCGAGAGGGGTTCACATGGACCGGAACAGCCGTGATTGGCCACAAGGCGGAATGGCCTTCCTGGCGCCCTCCTGCAGAGATGCGCGCCCGTCAACCCGGCCTGCCAAAAGTGGTCGTACCCGGGCCGCACAATCCACTTGGAGCCCGAGCGCTTTATCTGTTTCAGAACGGTAAAGACACCCTTTACCGAATCCATGGCACTAATGATGCCAGTTCAGTTGGTGGCGGCGTGACATCCGGATGCTTTCGACTGACCAATTCTGATGTTCTGGACTTGTATGCTGCTACCGGGACTGGAACCAAGGTCATTGTACGCAATTGATCTGAGTTCCGTCTTGGCAGCGCCGAGAGGATTCTAATATGAACGACACTGTTCTGGGGCGGTTTTTCAGCCCCGCAAAACCGTCAGAAAAGCTCAAGAACCCTTTTGATGATGCATTGGAAGACCGTGCGGACACAACGCATCGCCAGACATCAGCTCCAGATACTCAAAATGATGCCTCTGATCACGGCACGCCAGATTCAAAGGCGGCCCAAGAGCAGCAAACAATGGTTGCAATGCGTGTGGCATTGCATCGTTACCTTCTCGATGAGATCAATCTCAGTGTCCTCGACACCATGTACACCGAAGAGCTGTGTGATGAAATCCGACCTATGGTCAAGGAATTCATCAAGAAGAACCAGTTTCCGCTGAGCACCCCCGAACTTGATGCCCTCATTCTGGATACGACCAATGAAATGCTGGGTCTTGGTCCCCTGGAACCGCTTCTGAAAGACGACACGATAGCGGATATTCTGGTCAACAGTCATGAGCAGGTTTTCATTGAGCGTTTCGGCAAGCTTGAGCAAACCGACATTCGCTTCAAAGACGAAGATCACCTCATGCGCATCGTCAACAAGATCGTCTCCGCAGTTGGACGCAGGGTCGATGAATCCTCGCCGCTGGTTGATGCCCGCCTTCCTGATGGCTCTCGCGTCAATGTCGCCGTCAGACCCGTTGCGGTGGACGGTCCGATGGTGTCGATCAGAAAGTTTTCAAGGCGTCCCTATACGCTTGAGAGACTGGTCGAAAGCGGTTCCATGGCTGATGCCATGCGGGTCCTGCTGACTGCCGCAGTAAAGGGACGGAAATCCATCATCATTTCCGGTGGCACCGGTTCTGGTAAAACAACCATGCTGAACGCCCTGTCTTCACAGATATCCAATTCAGAGCGCCTGCTGACCATTGAAGATGCCGCCGAACTGCAATTGCAACAGATTCACGTGTGCCGGCTGGAAACCAAACCAGCAACGCTGGATGGACGCAATGAAGTGCGGCAGCGTGAATTGCTCAAGAACGCGCTTCGCATGCGACCAGACCGGATCATCGTTGGTGAGGTCCGCGGTGAAGAAGCTTTTGACATGCTTCAGGCCATGAACACCGGCCATGAAGGCTCGATGTGTACGGTCCATGCCAACACGCCGCGCGACTCGATCTCACGTCTTGAACAGATGATCGGCATGGCTGGAATGCCGATGACAATCAAAAGCATCCGGCAACAGATTGCCGCCGCGATTGACCTTATTGTCCAGGTCGAGCGCATGCATGATGGCACACGCAAATTGACCTCCATTACCGAGGTCACGGGTATGGAAAATGATGTGATCCAGATGCAGGAAATCATGGCCTACAAGAAACAGGGTCTTGATGAGAACGGCAAGGTAAAGGGCATGCATTATGCCACCGGCATTCGTCCGCGATTCCTGGAACAAATCGCCGAAGTCGGACTGTCTGTCCCGGAAGACCTGTTTGATCCAAGCCGGGAGCTGAACTAGGTCCATGTCAATTTACCTGATCTACTTCGCTGTTTTCATATGCGTTCTGGTTGGAACAGACACAATCCTGCGGGCCGTGCGGGATCGGTTCCAGCGCCGCAGCTATATGAATCATCGGCTGAGCCTTATCGAGCAGGATGCAGATCGCAATGTTGTGTATCGGCATTTGCTCAAAGAACGCGGGATCGATTCAGCGGCACAGCAATCGGTTACGAACTACCTCAAGAAACTCTACATCCAGTCCGGTCTGCGACTGAGTACCGCCAGAATCATTACCTATCTGGCTTCCGTGGCGGCTTTTTGCTATCTGGCGCTGGCCTTTTCCGGACAAGGCGGCCTGCTTGGCCTGATACTGTCGGTGATTGGGACATGTGGTATCGCCTTCTTCTTCTTGTATCGCGCCAAAGCCAAGCGGATCAAAAAATTCACGGAACAGCTGTCCGAAGCCATCGACATCATGGTGAGAAGTCTGTCAGCCGGGCACCCATTGCCCATTTCCATCTCGCTTGTTGCCAGGGAAACCAAGGATCCGATCGGGACAGAGTTTGGCATTCTGACCGACGAGTTGACCTATGGTGTGGACATTGATGTTGGGGTTCGCAACATGGTGGCCAGGGTCGGCGCGGAAGAGCTCAATCTGCTGGCAATTTCGCTCAGTGTGCAAAAAGGCGCCGGTGGCAATCTGGGGGAAATCCTGACCAATCTTGCTGACATGATCCGCAAGCGCGTGATGATGAAATCAAAGATCAAGGCGATTTCTGCAGAAGGTCGGATGACCGCCTGGTTCATGCTTGGTTTTCCCTTCTTTCTGTACGGTATCATCCGGTTGCTGAATAAAGAATATTTCCTGCCTTTGTGGGACAGTGGTTACGGAACACATTTTCTGGTCTCGTCTGGTGTCTTGTTGGCTGTCGGTATGCTGGTCATCCGAAAAATCATCAATTTCGATTATTGAGCAGTGCCATGTCCGAAAACCTGATCCTTCTTGCAACCTTCGTTTCCGTCCTGATTGTCACAGCTGTTCTTTTCAGCTTTTTCAGCTCCCGTCGTGAGATAAATGCACGGTTTGAAGCGGAGGAAAAAAAAGAAGATGCTATTGAGATCCCGGAGGACATCCGTGATCTGAGCGTAAGCGAGGCGACGCTCGTCAAGAATTATTATGCGGTGGTGCGTGCCGACAAGAATCCCAATTCAATCAATAACCGCCTGATCCGGGCCGGGTATTTCCATCCCGGAGCTCCCCGCACCTATCAACTTGTCAGAGTAGCAGCAGCGCTGGCGGCTATCAGCATCATCATGTTCGGCATCCCTCTCTTCGCACCCAATCTGGAGCAATCTTCCTTGATATTGCTTGCGATGATCTTGGGAGCATTGGTGTTTTTCATCTGCAATATAGTGCTGGAAAAGATCGGCGATTCCCGCGAGAACAGTTACCGGCGTTTGTTTCCTGACTTTATGGACACCCTGATTGTTTGCGTTGACGCAGGGCTGAGCGTCGAGGCGGCGGTTGACCGTGTTTCAAAAGAGTTTCTGAAATCCAGCAGCAAGAATTTCGGTCTTCACCTGGCCATGATGATGCTGGAGGTGCGCGGTGGCCGCCGCCTGCGCGATGCCTTGTCCAATCTGGCAGACCGGCTGGGCATTGACGAAGCCAAGTCACTATCCGTCCTGTTCCGCCAATCTGAAGAACTGGGTGCCAGTGTGACAAAAACACTGCGCGTTTTCAGTCAGGAAATGCGTGCGAAGCGCATGATTTCGGCAGAGGAAAAAGCCAATGCGCTGCCCCTCAAAATGCTGTTTCCACTGGCTTTGTTTCTGTTTCCGATCAGCATTTTGATTGTCGCAGTGCCGATCATCATGAAGGTTGTTGGGGTGTTGCAGGGTCTGGGAACATGACCGAACTCAGTCCGTTTTTTGAGTTCTTGACCCCAGCCAGACCGCGAAAGCGCCAGCGCAGCCGAGGGTCATGAAGATTGACTCCCCGCCATCTTCGGCAATGATCAACAGACCGTAGAGTGTCTTCGATAGAGCAGTACCGGCTTCCGTATCCTGGAAATAGCTGGCTGACGAAATCAAATCGATGCCGACACCACAGACAACCAGACCGGTAATCACAATCAAGAAAAAACCACTCTTCGCAGCGGTGAGCACTGGTGTGCGCAGCAGACCTTTGATGAGAACAGTCAATGCGATGGCAGCCAACAGTGCGTATATAGCCAACTCCCCAAAGTGATGCAGTTCAATGCCGCCAACCGATTTGATGGCCAGAAAACCGGCAATCCAGTCGCCGCCATACTCATGCAATTGCAACACATCGTCCGCCAACAGCAGTCCAAATATGATGGACCAGCTCCACCAGATCAGATGTGTTGTTTTCCGGAATGTCCTGTACAAAAACACAGCGGCGAGCAATAATTTTGCATAGCCGAAAAATTCCGGAATGCTGTAATCTGAAGCCAGACTCCACATTTGTGGAAATTTTTCCGTGTTATCGCTGATGACCTGCTGGACGCCGTAGAAGACAAACACCCCAATAAAGACAAGATCAATGACCAACAATCCAAGCAGCATTTTAAATGCCGGCGGAGCCGATGGAATGAGGTCAACCCAGGCATGCCAACTTTGACGTGAGAGCCAGGAGTGGCACTGGTCCATCAATATCTTCGGAGATGAATCGGTCAAATGCTTATCTACCATCCAATGTATGTCACAGGCATTCACCGCAAATGTTTAACTTGGGGTTAATCCCGATAGTTACGTTCAGATGCAGGGTCGACCTCTTATCCATTTCAATATCTGAAACCTGACCGCGAGGGCTGAGCAATCCATATCAACGATCGATTGATGGATGAACAAGGTCGTGCTTCAATCACGAAAACAAACAAGAATTTATCGGGAGACAGGCATGGATAATGAGATCAAGGCCTATATCAGGGCCACCAAACAGAGATTGAGAACACTACAGGACGTTACAGCCGCATTCCAGAATGTGCGCGATCACACCCTTCGGGATGTAGATGCCATAGCCGAACGCGCAGCAACCGGGCAGTCCACAATTCCTGAACTGAGCTATGAACACATTCTCAATGGCCGGGTTTCTGACGCACAGCGCACTGCCATTCGTCACAGCGGTGCTGCCATTATCCGGGGCGTCTTCCCTCGCCAGCAAGCCGAAGACTGGAATGCTGAACTGGGCGCCTATATTGAAGACAATGACTATGTGACCAAAGCCAAGGAAAAGGCCGGACTGGATACCTATTTCAGTTCACTGGATGCAGGCTCACCACAGATCTTCGGGCTATACTGGTCGAAGCCGCAGATCATGGCGCGCCAGGCTGAAAGCATGGCCAGAACCAAGCAATTTCTCAATCGCTTGTGGGATGTCCGAGGGCCAATGGGCGATGAGTTCGATCCGGATCAGGAATATACTTACGCCGACCGGACGCGCCGCCGACGCCCGGGCGATACAACACTTGGCCTGTCACCGCATATGGATTCCGGCTCCTATGAACGATGGGTGGACCCGGCCTATCAGCGTATTTACGGACCGGTGTTTGAGGGTGCATGGCAGGACTATGATCCCTGGAAAGCAACCTTTCGAACCCAAACACGGGAATTTTCTTCACCAGCTGTCTGCTCCATGTTCCGTACCTTTCAGGGCTGGACGGGGCTGACATCACAAGGCCCGGGCGACGGCACTTTGAGCCTGATCCCCTCCGCCAGAGCAATGGCCTATTTTCTGTTGCGTGCCCTGCAGGATGATGTGCCTGAGGATGATCTGTGTGGCGCGACACCGGGCCGGGCACTGTCAGCCGATCCGAAATGGCATGGCGATATCCTGAAAGGACTGGTGTCCATTCCGGTGGTTGAACCCGGTGATACGGTCTGGTGGCATCCTGACATCATCCATTCCGTGGCCGATGCCCATACGGGGACGGATTTTGCCAATGTGATCTATATCGGTGCCTCGCCGAAATGTGCAAAGAACGAAGCCTATGTAAGACGACAGGCGACCCATTTTCTGGCGGGTAAAAGCGCGCCCGATTTTGCGGCAGAAGACTATGAGGTCGACTTCCAGGGACGCGCCACAATTGACGATCTCACCGACCTGGGAAGACGCCAGATGGGGCTGTGATGCATTGCAAGTCCATACGGTAAAAAAGCTCAGCACCCGTCAGACCCGGAGCTTTTTTTACAGTTTTTCCTGTGTGCGGAACAAAATCCATTCAATTGGCTTTGCGGAACCCAACCTTCTCGTGTAGCAACACTTGGTATCTCTTGCTGCAATGCGGCATACAATCGGGAGCAGATAATGCAAAAAGTTTTCAATTCAGCGGGTGAGGCTCTGGACGGGCTGTTGTCCGACGGCATGTTTATTGCTGCAGGTGGCTTCGGTCTGTGCGGCATTCCGGAACTGCTGATCGCAGCCATTCGCGATTCCGGTGTCAAGGATCTGACGGTCGCCTCCAATAATGCCGGTGTCGATGATTTCGGTCTTGGCCTGTTGCTGCAGACACGGCAGGTCAAGAAAATGATCTCGTCCTATGTGGGTGAAAATGACACCTTCATGCAGCAATATCTGTCCGGAGAACTGGAACTGGAATTCAATCCTCAAGGCACACTGGCCGAGCGCATGCGCGCTGGTGGTGCCGGCATTCCGGGTTTCTATACAAAAACCGGCGTTGGCACTGTGATTGCCGAGGGCAAGGAGCACAAGGATTTCGACGGCCAGACCTATATTCTGGAACGCGGCATTGTTGCTGATATTGCCATTGTCAAAGCCTGGAAGGGTGATGCGCAGGGCAATCTGGTCTATCGCAAGACGGCCCGCAACTTCAACCCGAATGCGGCAACTTGCGGCAAGGTCTGCATCGCCGAGGTTGAAGAAATTGTACCGGTCGGCAGCCTTGATCCGGAGATGATCCATACGCCGGGTATTTTCGTGCATCGCCTGATTGCCGGTGAGCATGAAAAACGGATTGAACAAAAAACCGTACGCGCGGCTTAAGGAGAGCAATTATGTGGGATCGCAATCAAATGGCTGCCTGCGCGGCTCGTGAACTGGAAGACGGCATGTATGTCAATCTGGGTATTGGCATTCCGACCCTGGTGTCCAACTACATTCCAGATGGCGTCGATGTGACACTCCAGTCTGAAAACGGCATGCTTGGCATGGGTCCGTTTCCAACCGAGGAAAATCTGGATCCGGACCTGATCAATGCCGGCAAGCAGACCATCACGGAACTGGACCGCACCAGCTACTTCTCATCAGCCGACAGCTTTGGCATGATCCGGGGTGGCAAGATCGACATGGCCATTCTGGGTGCCATGGAAGTCGCGGAAAATGGCGATCTGGCCAACTGGATGATCCCCGGCAAGCTGGTGAAGGGCATGGGCGGTGCCATGGACCTTGTGGCCGGTGTGAAACGGGTCATCGTGGTCATGGATCACACCAATAAAAAGGGTGAAACCAAGCTTTTGAAAGAATGCACCCTGCCGCTGACCGGACAGGCCGTTGTCGACCGTATCATCACGAATTTCGGTGTGTTTGATGTGGTGGAAGGCGGCTTGAAAATCGTCGAATTGGCTGAAGGCATGACCGAGCAGGAAGTGCGCGCCAAAACCGACGCGACCATCGTCGGCTGACGCACAACTCATACTCAATTGCATGCGTCGGGTCCTGCATGGCCCCGGCGCATTTTCTTATGATCTGGTGCGTGGACGCAGTTTCCGGATTGCTTCCTTCACCGCATCTGGCAGGGCTGTATCAACGCCCTGTGGCGCGGTATCCAGCGCGCTCATCACATCCTTTTCCAGAATACCGATGGTGTTGTCTTGCGACCATCCATCACGGGCAAACTCGATGTCGGTAAAATTACTGGCAAACCAGTTCTGACCTGAACTGTTGTCGATAAGCTGCAACAGGCTTTGTTGATCCAGGTCCAGCCGGTCTGCCCAATCCAGCACAAGACGTGTCATGACGGTTGATGACGCTGCCAGCAAATTGTTCAAGACCTTTGCCGTCATCCCGGCCCCAAAATCCCCCATTGTGTGAAACGATGTCCCCATCGCCTCAAACAGCGGCATGAGTGGCTGCAAATCCGTTTCACGGCCACCCAGCATAAAGGACAATCGCTTTTCCTGCGCGGCGATGGCCGCACCGGACATCGGCGCATCGACCAGAGTGATATGGGCTGGCACCCGGGCACGAAGCGCGCGCACATAGCGCGGAGACAGGGTGGAGGCAATGATGATCGTGTGCAGGTGTTCTGCCGTCTCAACCAGTGCCTGAACGTCGAACAGTACGGCATCTGTCTGCTGGATATCGCGCACGACAACGATCAGAATTTCCAGGTGACTGGCAAACTGGCGCACATCATTTGTGACCGCTTGCGCAAAATCGCCGTAGCTTTGCGGTGCGCGGATATCAAACCCCAATGCGTCAAACCCTGCTCCGCGCAAAGCGGCCAGCATCGGTTCACCCATTCGCCCGCAGCCAGCCAAACCAACTTTTGAGTATGTCACCGCTCTTGCCCAGTTCCTGAATGTCCATTTTCAACTGGCTGGATGGTATCACTGTTCATGCGGGGAGCGTTATGCCGAATTGCTCGTCCGCTTGCAGCCAGCACCCTTGGTGCGGATGCTGTGGCTATGCGAGGAACCGATCGTCTAGCGAATAGCCGGCACCGCGTACGGTCCGGATCGGATCTTTGGCACGGCCCTTGTTGATGGCTTTGCGCAGGCGTCCGACATGAACATCCACTGTGCGCTCATCGACATAGACATCGTGACCCCAGACACCATCCAGCAATTGTTCGCGCGAAAAGACGCGGCCCGGACTTTGCAGGAAGAATTCCAGAAGCTTGAACTCTGTTGGCCCCAGATGAATTTCACGGGTTGCACGGTGGACCCGATGGGTTTCCCGGTCCATTTCCAGATCACCCGCCATCAGCATTCTTGAAACAACCTCTGGCTTGGCCCTGCGGAGCATGGCTTTGACCCGTGCCATCAATTCCGGCACGGAGAACGGCTTGACGACATAATCGTCAGCGCCCGTGGACAGGCCGCGAATGCGCTCTGTTTCCTCACCGCGGGCCGTCAGCATGATGACAGGCAGATTGCGGGTTTCATCGCGTGCCCTCACCCGTCGGCACAATTCTATTCCAGACAGGCCTGGCAGCATCCAGTCCAAGAGCATCAGGTCAGGGACGCTTTCGCGCAGCTTCAATTCGGCCTCGTCACCGCGATCGCACACATCGACCTGATAGCCTTCGCTTTCCAGATTATAACGCAAGAGCAAGCTGAGGGATTCCTCATCCTCAACAACTAATATGCTTGGCGCTGCCATGATTGCGTCTCCGTAAGTACTTCAAGAATTTCGGCGTCTGGGGTCAAAAACCCGATCAAGTCGCGGGATTGTAAGGCACCTGTATGGCGCTGTTGTCACCCTTTGGCCGTTCATCTTCCAACTGAACGCCGGTCACTTTGTAGATGACCGTTTCCGCAATATTGGTTGCATGATCGCCGATGCGCTCAATATTCTTGGCGCAAAAAAGCAGATGGGTACAATAGGAAATGTTGCGTGGGTCTTCCATCATGTAGGTCAGGAGTTCGCGGAACAGAGACGTATAGATGGCATCAATTTCGTTGTCGTTCTTCCAGACAAGTTCAGCCTGTTCGACGTCACCGGAGACAAAAGCGTTCAAAACCTTGGTCAGTTGTGATTGTGCCAATTCCGCCATGTGCTCAATGCCATGGACCAATTTTGATGGCAGAACCAGGCTTTCTATTGCGATGGCACGTTTGGCAATATTCTTCGCCAGATCGCCGCATCGCTCCAGATCATTGGATACGCGCAACGCAGCAATGATTTCTCTGAGATCAGAGGCCATGGGCTGGCGTTTGGCGATGGTCAGGATTGCGTCTTCCTCGACCTGGCGCTGCAACTTGTCCAAATCCTTGTCATCCGCGATGACTTTCTTGGCCCTGACAGTATCTGCCTGCAGCAGTGACTGCAGGGCTTCACCGATCATGCTCTCCGACATACCGCCCATTTCCGAGATGTATCGTGCCAAAGTCTGAAGTTCTTCATCATAGGCAGTAACTGTATGGTCAGCCATGTTTCTATCCTTGCTTTAATCCGAAATGATTGTGTGTGATGCGCCGGGAAGAGCCGAATGCTGTCTCGCGTGTCGGGTGCTGCCTTGGAGGCGGTAACAGTGTTGTCGGTCCCGGTTTTTCGCGCACCACACCATCCAGCAAATCTACCATTTTCGCTCTAATTTCTTACGCATGAAAATTGCAATTGCATTCATGCTGATGAGAAATGCCATAAGAACGAGAATAGCTGCTGACGTGCGACTGACAAATCCACGCTCGGGGCTGTCGGCCCATATGAAAATTTGGGTCGGAAGCGCTGTGGCACTGTCAAACGGGGTCGAAGGCGCTGACGTGATAAATGCGTTCATGCCAATCAACAAAAGCGGTGCGGTTTCGCCCAATGCCTGGGCCAGTCCAATGATTGTTCCCGTCAGAATACCGGGCATGGCAAGTGGCAAGACATGACCGAATACGACCTGTTGTCTGGAAGCGCCGATGCCCAGTGCAGCCTCCCTGATAGAAGGTGGAACAGCCTTCAACGCGGCTCTGGTTGCGATGATGATCGTTGGCATGGTCATCAGGGCAAGGGTCAAGCCACCAACGAACGGAACTGACCGTGGCAGCCCGAACCATCCGATAAAGACAGCGAGCGCCAAAAGACCGAACACAACAGAGGGAACGGCCGCAAGATTATTGATGTTCACTTCAATAATATCGCTGATGCGATTTTTGGGTGCAAACTCTTCAAGATAGATCGCAGCACCTATTCCCAGAGGGAACGAAATCACAAAACAAACCAGAAGCGCCCAGAACGAGCCGATGATTGCACCCTTGAGCCCCGCCAGTTCGGGGAACCGGCTGTCTGCATTGGTAATCAGACCGGTGTTGATTGGCGTAGAGATCATGCCCGCTGCTTGAAGGGCATCGAAGTAGCCCAGTTGATTGTCTTTCAATCTGCGCAATTGCTCAGGTGTGTTCCGGTCGATCTGATCTTTGTTCAACTGATCATAAGGATCAGAAACCGGCACCGAAAGCTCTACGGTCTGACCAATAAGGTCAGGGTTTTCAACCACCATGTCACGGAGTTTGAACTGGGCACCATTTGAAAAGATATCTTCAATCTTGCGCATCGTCGCCCTGTCGCTCACATCAACACCAGGTATCGATTTGGCGAGGGAGGCGGCGAGAACGTCATCAAAATTTCCGCGCGGCAAACGACTTAACGGAACCTCTTCCGGATCGACAAATACGTTGAGCGTGACATGCGTTTGAATGAACGCCGTGTGCCCCGTCGATACAAGTGAAGCTATCAGAATGAAAAGCATCAGAAAGGCAATGCTGATCGCAGTGATGCCAAGAGTTTGCAGTATCACCTGCTTGCGTTTGCGCCGCGCAAGGCTGCGCCTGATCGCAGTAGTGGTGCTTTCTTCTGAGACAGCGGCTAGTTCGGATGTAATGACGGACATGGTACCTGCCTTAGTCGTAAGCTTCGCGATACTTGCGGACAAACCGAAGCGCGAAAATGTTGATGATAAGGGTGACAATGAACAACATCATGCCGAGTGCGAATGCAGCGAGCGTTTTTGGATTGTCAAAGGACGTGTCGCCGATGAGCAGAGTAACGATCTGAACCGTGACTGTTGTCACGCTTTCCAGCGGATTGGCCGTCAAATTTGCAATCAGTCCAGCAGCCATGACCACAATCATTGTCTCGCCGATGGCCCGGCTGACTGCCAGCAGAACGCCGCCCACAATTCCCGGAATGGCCGCAGGAAAAAGAATATTCAACACCGTCTCGGCACGCGTTGCGCCAAGGGCCAGAGCCCCATCGCGCAGAGAGCGCGGCACAGCAGACAATGCATCATCTGCAAAGGATGAAATGAATGGAACCAACATGATTCCCATGACACTGCCTGCCGCAAGGGCGGTGTTGGGCGAAACACCAATGCCCAGACTTGCGCCCAGGCTGCGGATCGCCGGAGCGACAACCAGAATGGCAAAGAAGCCATAAACGACAGTCGGCACCCCTGCCAGAACCTCGAGAATTGGCTTGGCGGTTGAGCGCACCAATGGCGGAGCAAATTCGTTCAGGTAAATGGCCGAAAACAGGCCGATTGGAATGGCCAGGAACAGAGCGACTACGGTGATTACGAGCGTACCAACGATCACCGGGATCCAGCCAAAGGCACCGGCAGCTGCCACTTGATCAGCCCGAATTGGAATCTGTGGCTCCCAGTTCAGACCGAACAGAAACTCGGTCAGTGGCACCATCTGCAAAAACTTGTAGGTTTCAAAGGCAAGTGAAGAAACAATGCCGACAGTTGTAAAAATTGCAACGACCGAGCAAAAAACCATCAGTCCCGACACGATCCATTCGACGCCCTGGCGCGCACGGAAAGTGGCTGTGACCCGCTTCTTTGCTAAGATCAGCAACCCGAGCGCACACAAAGTCACAATGGCAACCAGCATCATCGACGATGTCGCCTGAAGGGATACCAATCTTGATCCAGCGGCAATTTTCCAATCTTCCGGCGTGCCGAAAGTCTGACCGCGCGAAAGAGATTTGATTTCCGCCAGGATCAGCTGGCTCTGGCCTTCGCCAAGCCCGTCAAGCACGCCTTCAGGCAAGCTGTTCATGATAAGACTGTCGACAACCGAGCCCTGCATGATCAACCAGACGATGGTCAGCACGAAAACCGGGACAAGAATTGACAGGAGTGAATACAGACCATGATATCCTGAAAGGGAATGCAGGCGCGCACCATCGCGGCGTATGGCCAAAGCGGTTCGCCGGTTCAGCCAATATCCCAAAAGGCTGATGACGAGAAGAATCGCGAATGCAAATGTGGTCATCTCTTCACTCTTTCAAAAAATTATGCCTCGAGCCGCGAACGGCTCGAGACCTTTGATTTGCCAAGGACTGGCTTATTTAGGGGCGTCCATCGCCTTGCCGTTCAGGATTGCATCCTGAAGGTCTGCACGGCGCTCGTCTGCAAGCGGCACCAGACCACGTTCAGACAGGTAGCCACCGGTCTCAAGAGCATCTTCAGACATGTATTCTTCGATGAACTCATTGAGGTTCGCAATCACACCACGATGCGCGTTCTTTACGTAGAAGTAGAGAGGACGGGACACAGGGTAGGATTTGTCAGCAATCGTGTCAGTGGATGGCTCAACGCCTTCAATCTTGACGCCTTTCAAGCGATCAAGGTTTTCATAAAGGAAGGAGTAACCGAAAATGCCAACAGCATTGGGGTCGGATTCAAGACGCTGCACGATCAGATTGTCGTTTTCACCAGCTTCGATGAAAGGACCATCTGTCCGCATGCGCGAGCAGTTTTCGCCAATCCAGTCGCCGTCGAAATCGCCATCGGCAACGTAGTCCAGCTCTTCACAACCAGCATGCATTGCCAATTCAACAAATGCATCACGTGTACCGGAAGTTGGTGGCGGGCCGTAAGCAAGGATTTCAGAGTCTGGCAGATCGGCATTGATTTCAGACCATTTTGTGTATGGGTTATCAACCCATTCACCGCCAACAGGTACCTGAGCTGCCAAAGCCAGGTAGATTTCACTAAGAGTAAGATCCCAGTCAAAATCATTGTCGCGTGAAATAGCAAGTGACAGGCCGTCGAAGCCAATCAGCGCTTCGGAGATGTCTGTCACGCCATTGGTCTGGCACAGCGCGTACTCTGAAGCTTTCATAGCGCGGGAGGCGCCAGTAATGTCTGGATGTGCTTCGCCAACACCTTCGCAGAAAATCTGCATGCCGCCGCCGGTTCCAGTTGATTCAACAATCGGAGAAGGGGCTCCGGTATTGTTGGAAAACTGCTCGGCTACAGCCTGTGTATATGGGAATACAGTCGAAGATCCGACGATGCGGATTTCGTCGCGAGCGATGGCAGCAGTCGCAGAAACTGCTGTGATGGCGAGTGCAGAGGTAGCCAATTTTAGATAGGACATGAGAACTCCTTGGGTTTCGTTTGTGATCGATTGCGCGACCTGATTGTTCGAGTACTCCCAGCGAGTGTCATCAATGTAACAGTTTTGTTACAAGTTTATGACACTCGCACATGATCACAATTTTCGGACTGCGCGACGCAATTCTTGAGCGTCGTCAACACCGCAAATCATCGCGTTTGCATACCCCGCAGGGCCACGCATCCAATGCAGTTGTGAACCACAGATGTTTGGGCTTCGGCCTTGGGAAAAGACGGGTCAGACCACTGCCTGCAAAGTGCGCGGTTGGTCAAACGGTTCGGTAGAAAGGAAACTGTCTAGTGGACGAGGTTGGTTGAACTGTTGTCCTGCTTGGGCCGCTCATTGCTCGGCACAGACCCCGTCGCCTGATAGATGATGGTTTCTGCAATATTTGTTGCATGATCGCCAATGCGTTCCACGTTCTTGGCGCAGAACAACAGATGGGTACAGCTGGAGATATTACGCGGATCTTCCATCATGTAAGTCAGCAATTCACGGAAGAGCGATGTATACATGGCATCGATTTCATCATCGTTCCGCCATACAAAGTCTGCCGTTTCAACGTCCTTTGTGACATATGCATCCAACACCCTGGACAATTGGGCCTGGGTCAATTCGGAAATGTGCTCGATGCCATGAACGAGCTTGGGCGGCAGAGCGTGCCCCTGAAGCGCGATGGCGCGCCTGGCAATGTTTTTGGCCAAATCACCACAGCGTTCAAGATTACCAGCGATCCGCAGGGACGCAATGATTTCGCGCAGATCAGATGCCATTGGCTGGCGCTTTGCTATCGTGCGAACCGCGTCTTCTTCGACGCGCCGCTGCAAATTATCCAGATCCCTGTCATCCGCAATAACTCTTTTGGCCAAGAATGAATCCGCGCGCACCAATGCGCGCAAGGCGTCACCAATCATGCCCTCCGAGATGCCTCCCATCTCTGCGATATGTTTGGCGAGTGTCCGTAGTTCCGCATCATATACAGAGATGGTGTGGTCGGTCATGGCCGGGTCCCAGGCGTATATCCTAGCCGAACCGGCCAGTAATATAGTCTTGTGTTCGCTTGTCGTTCGGATTGGTAAAGATGTCGTCGGTCTCGCCTTCTTCAACAAGGTTGCCCATGTGGAAAAACGCTGTCCGTTGAGAGACCCGCGCGGCCTGCTGCATGGAGTGTGTCACAATGACAATGGTGTAATTGCTGCGCAACTCATCAATCAGTTCTTCAACCTTGGCGGTCGCAATTGGATCGAGCGCGGAGCACGGTTCATCCATGAGGATCACCTCGGGGCTGACCGCGATGGCACGCGCTATGCACAAACGCTGCTGCTGCCCGCCAGAAAGACCGGTGCCTGGTCCATCAAGCCGGTCTTTGACTTCCTCGAAAAGGCCTGCTTTCTGCAAGCTTGTGACAACCATGGCCTCAAGTTCTGTCTTGCTGTTGGCAAGGCCGTGAATTCGTGGGCCGTAGGCAACATTATCAAAGATGGATTTCGGGAACGGATTTGGTTTCTGGAAAACCATGCCCACACGTGCGCGCAGCTCAACAACATCCACGGAAGGATCGTAAATATCCTTGCCATCCAGTGTGATATCGCCCTGCACTCGGCAAACATCAATGGTGTCATTCATGCGATTAAGGCAGCGCAGGAATGTTGACTTACCGCACCCGGACGGCCCAATCAATGAGGTTACCTGATGCTTGCGCACATCCAGATCGACATCAAAAAGCGCCTGCTTCTCACCGTAAAATACATTGACATTCTTGCCTCTCATCTTGACCTTTGAGGCATTGGCCAAGGCGGCGCTTTGATTTGTTGTGCTTGCGGTCTGCACTGAAGCGTCCATTTCCGAAATTCCTTTATAGCAGTTACAGTAAGCGCTCATGGCAATGTATCGGGATGCAGAGGCACTGGCAGATAGTTGAATGAGGCAAGCGGCGTGCTGTGGTCTTTGTCATGGCGACAATGACTGATCCTGAATGACGATCTGCAGCTTTCACTGGAAAACCTCTAAAAAATTTCCCGGACTTGCCAGCAGTTGCGTGACAGCCGTCAGGGCATGGATGTTCACTGGCCTGGTCGAGCATTATTGACCCGTTCGGGAACATGATGACCGGGTCGGTCAATGGAAAGCCGCTCTGACTTCAGCGCAGCCCTACCGTTCATTGAGCAAAATAGCCAGTAGCCGTGATGCTTGTATGACGCTTATGTATCATTTTGATGACAATGCATGTCATTGTTGTTCCTCATTGTTTTCGGCTGAATCGGCATTCGTCCCGTTTGCTTCAGCAGCCTCTTCCACCATTTTGGGGAAACCGACGGTAAAGGTTGCGCCATTTCCAATTTCGGTCTGGATATCCAGTCTGGCGCTGTGCCGGTTGAGTATGTGCTTGACGATTGCCAGTCCGAGCCCTGTGCCCTGCTTTTGACGGCTGGTCTCCACATCAGCACGATAAAAGCGTTCTGTCAGACGCGGCACATGTTCAGACGCGATCCCTGGACCAAAGTCCCGGATGGAAACAGAGGGGCCGCTCTCGACAGAACCTTTGATGAGCGTGATTTCAACCAGTTCTCCGGTGGCGCCATATTTGATTGCGTTCTCAACCAGGTTGCTGAAAACCTGTACCATTTCGTCCTGAGCGCCAGAAACTGTGATCGGTTGGTTCGATACATCGAGTTCGAGCTTCACATTGTTTTCGCGTGCCAATGGCGCCAGCGTATCTGTGACGTGAGCTATCAGTGATCCCAGTTCGACCGGATCAGTGGGCTTCAAATGGGCTTTCATTTCAATTCTGCTGAGAGACAGCAAATCGTCGATGAGCCGAGACATGCGTTGAGACTGCTCACGCATGATCTTCAGGAAGCGCATGCGCGCTGTCTCATCGTCCCTGGCCGGGCCCAACAGCGTTTCGACGAACCCCGACAGGGATGCCAGCGGTGTTCGCAACTCATGACTGGCATTGGCAATGAAATCGACACGCATGCGTTCGGTGCGTTTTTGTTCACTCAAGTCCTGGAACTGAATCAACAGAAAGCGTGAAGGCTCTATTGCCGAGCCATTCTCTTCTGTTTCAAAGCGCAACGGGTTCATGGCCACGCTGAACCAACGTTCCACCGGAAAGCGCTCGGTATATTCCAGTTGCTGCGGCTGATCTGTTTCCAGCGCGCGCGCCAGCGCTCCCACAAGATCACGTTGGCGAAAATGCAGGGACATCGCCTGCCCCGGCTTGATATCTCCAAGGACAGCCTTCGTTGCCGCATTGCTAAAGCGCACCACCCCGTCCCGGTCGACCAGAATGCTTGGCACGGATAGAGAGGACACGACCCGTTTGGTGGATGTGTCAGGCCAAACCGAGCGTCTTGCAACAGCGCGGGCGGTTTTCAGCACAGCCAGCCGCCTGCGCCGCTGACTGGCGACCGGCTCGACCATGGCAGAGGCCCAAAGCGCCAGAAGAAACAGCACACCGGCAACCAGCGTCACATCGCCACGCAGCCAGAATGCCAACATGCCCCCGAAGGAAACAATCAACACCCAGCGATGATCGAGCAAACGCTTCAACAGTGTCGCGTTTTCCGATTCCGCGTCTAGAAGAGCGGTATCAACTGGCATATAGCCTGTCCTCCGTTGATTCGGTTCTGTCATTGAGAATGACAAAAACACTTATGCGGCAAAGTTATTTCAGTTTTTTGACAGTCAGCGAAGCCTTCGAACAGATTTCTGCCGGATTGTGAGCGACGCCACAATCCGATAGCATACGAAAACAGTACAGTTTTTGGGAGCCCCTATGACGAAAAGCAACTCATCCTCCAGCGATCCGCTTCTCGAGAAATTTGATCTCGACAATCCGAAACTGGCACCGCGTATCAAAGACGCTGCGATGCAAAGCGGCAATTATCCCTATGATGACAAATTGTCCCGAAAAACCTATGAGGAGGAATTGCGCCTTCTGCAGATCGAACTGGTCAAGGTTCAGGCATGGGCTCAGGCTACCGGGGCGCGCCTGTTGCTGGTGTTTGAAGGTCGTGACGCTGCTGGCAAGGGCGGTACCATCAATGCAATCCGCGCCTACATGAATCCTCGGTCTGCCCGCATTGCTGCCCTTCCCAAGCCGACCGAACGGGAAATGGGGCAATGGTACTTCCAGCGCTATATCCAGCATTTGCCCACAACCGGTGAAACCGTCCTGTTTGATCGGTCATGGTACAATCGTGCCGGTGTTGAGCCGGTCATGGGGTTTTGCACGCCGGAGCAGCACGCGACGTTTTTGCAGGAAGCGCCAAAATTCGAGCAGATGCTCGTGGATGAAGGCATCCATCTATTCAAATTCTGGCTGAATATCGGGCGTGAAATGCAGATGAAGCGCTTTCATGACCGCAGGCATGATCTGTTGAAGCAATGGAAATTGTCACCCATGGATGTCGCCTCACTGAACAAATGGGATGACTACACCGCCAAACGCAATCTGATGCTGAAGAAAACCCATACTGTTTCCACACCCTGGACGATTGTGCGCTCAAACGACAAGCGCCGCGCGCGCCTGAATGCGATCCGCCATGTGTTGATGAATCTGGATTATGATCGCAAGGACAAGGACGCCATTGGCAAGATCGATGAGCTTGTTCTTGGTCAGGGTCCGGAGTTTCTGCGGCTGCATGAATCGATGGATTTCACCGACTGAGGCCTTACCAATCAGATTTATTAGGCTGCACGATACAGTTCCATGATGCGGCGCTCCATGACGCTGATCGAAAACTCGCTAGAGACGCGTTGATGAAGATAGTCGGTGTCAGCCGACTGGAAGTCCGATTGCTTGATCTTGCGCATGGCTTCGGCAATGGCTGACAGATCCGGTTCCACCAGGGCGCCGGATCTTTCGCCATAGATCTCGCCGATACCGCCAACCTGCGTACAGACCATCGGCATGGCGGCACCGGCTGCTTCCAACACGATGTAGGGCAGTGATTCAGCGCGCGATGGCACGACAATCGCCTTTGCCATAGCAAAAGCCTGTCGGGCTGGTGTTGAGGGTTTGAAAGCGATCCTGTCGTTCAGACCGCGTTGCGCCACCATGTCGCGATAGCGCGCCTTGTCATCCTCTGCGCCGTCGCCGATGATCCACGCTGTGGTCGGGCTTTCCCGGTTCAGTTGTTCAATGGCATTGATAAAAAGATCGACGCCCTTCAAATCCCGCAACATACCGATGAACAGGAAATCACGTGCGTCTTCTTCGGGCACCACCGGTTCCAGTTCCGGACTGGTGATCCCGTTATGAACAATTGTTGCGGTCGTACGCGGTGCTCCGACCTTTTCCACATAGGTGCGTTGCTCATAAGCGCTGACATGGATGAGGCCACTGGTCCAACGCTCCAGAAACCGCTCCATTGCAAAGTAAATCCGGCCTTCCTTGCTGGATTTCGAATAATGCAGACTGCCGCCATGGGGCGCATAGAAAACGGCGGTACCCTGGTTCAGACCACCCAAGCGGCCGAGGCCTTTGGCACAGCGGCCATAGACGCCGCCTTTGGAACCATGACAATGCAGGATATCCGGCTTCACGGAGCGCAGCACTTCCCTGACCCTAAAAAGGGCCGCCACATCGGCCGGACCGACCGCACGGGGCATTGCCAGTCTTCTGACGCCAAGCGGCAATAAGGGGCGCAAGCGCTCAATATGCGCGGCCTCATATGGGCCGCCTGTGAGCTCATCACAAATAATTCCAACTCGGTGCCCCTGAGCCACCTGAGCAACCGCCAAATCGGCGATATGCCTGAAGATTCCACCAATAGGCGCACGGACAAGATGAATGATTGTGAGGGGGTTTTGCTGTGTCATTCTGTAACATCTTATGAGTTTGGATTTGTCATTCTTATATAAGACAGGTTAATAGGGTCTTCAGGTCCAGTTCCGGACTCACCTTACTTCAAGATCGACCGCTATCTTTTGAGACTATTGGTCTTGATAATCGATAGTTTCCAATTGATTTTCGGCATCCGTGCAGATATCACTTGGGCCCGGAGGAAGAAATTTATGAGTATGAGCGAGACGTCTCCACAACAACTGATCGGTGGTGTAGGCGATCGAACCATCAATACCAATGGCCCGGTCGGTGATGATATGCGCCAGACCACCTGTTATATGTGTGCCTGCCGCTGCGGGATTAATGTGCATCTGCGTGATGGCAAGGTGCGATATATAGAAGGCAATCGTGATCATCCGGTGAACAAGGGCGTTTTATGCGCCAAGGGGTCTGCTGGAATCATGCAGCACATGTCCCCTGCCCGGCTGAAAAAGCCCTTGCTGCGCACCGGTCCGCGCGGGTCCAATGAATTCAAGGAAATCTCTTGGGAGGAAGCGTTGGAGAAGGCCGCCGAATGGCTTGGCCCATTGCGTGATGATCCGCAGAAGCTGGCATTCTTTACCGGGCGTGATCAATCTCAGGCGCTGACAAGCTTCTGGGCTCAGAATTTTGGAACACCCAACTATGCTGCGCATGGCGGGTTTTGCTCGGTCAACATGGCCGCAGGCGGGATTTATACCATTGGCAGCGCGTTCTGGGAATTTGGCTCTGCAGACTGGGACCGGACAAAACTGTTTTTACTGTTTGGCGTGGCTGAAGATCATGACAGCAACCCCATCAAGATGGGCCTGTCCAAGCTCAAGCAGCGCGGCGCGCGCTTTGTCTCGATCAATCCTGTACGCACCGGCTATTCGTCAATTGCCGATAACTGGCTCGGCGTTAAGCCGGGGACAGACGGTCTGTTGATCCTGTCGCTCATTCATGAGTTGTTCCGGATGCGCAAAATCGATCTGGATTATCTGAAACGCTACACCAATGCAGCCTGGCTGGTGGTGCAGGCGCCGGGTGACAAGGATCATGGTCTGATTGCCCGCGACAGCAACGGCGCACCGCTGGTGCTGGCCGAAGACGGATCAGTCCAGCCAGCAAAGACCAAAGGTGTGACGGCGCGCATGGGCGGGTCGGTCACCTTGCCGCAAAACGCTATGACAGGTGCCGGCAAAAAGGCGGTGCCGGTTCTGGAGTTGATGGCCGAAAAATATCTGGTTCCAGAGTATGAACCTGAAGCCGTTGCCGGACAAACCGGCATTTCTGCCGAAACCATTCGCAATCTGGCCGCTGAAATCGCCCGGGTCGCCTTTGAAGAAGAAATCGTCATCGAGCAGCCCTGGACAGACATGACCGGTGAGCGCCATGAACGATTCATTGGCCGTCCGGTTTCCATGCATGCGATGCGCGGTATCTCGGCCCATTCCAACGGGTTTCAGACCACGCGTGCCCTGCACGTGCTGCAAGTGCTGATCGGTTCAGTGGATTGCCCGGGCGGGTTCCGCACAAAACCGCCTTATCCCAAACCGATGGCGGCGCATCCGAAACCACATGGCAAGCCTGAACACATCAATCCGGGCAAACCGCTGGCAGGGCCGCATCTGGGCTATGTGCGCGGCCCGGAAGATCTGCTGATTGATGGTGACGGCAAGCCGACGCGTATCGACAAGGCGTTTTCATGGGATGCGCCGATGTCCGCCCACGGCATGATGCATATGGCAATTGCCAATGCGCATGCAGGCGATCCCTACAAGATCGACACTCTGTTCATGTATATGGCCAATATGGCCTGGAACTCGTCGATGAACACCAAATCGGTCATCGATATGCTGACCGACAAGGATGAGACGGGCGAATACAAGATTCCCAAGATCATCTATTCTGATGCCTATTCCAGCGAAATGGTGGCCTATTCCGATCTGATTTTGCCGGACACCACCTATCTGGAGCGTCATGATTGCATTTCGCTTCTGGACAGGCCCATTTCGGAACCGGATTCGGTCAATGACAGCATTCGCTGGCCCGTTGTTGAGCCGGACCGGGATGTGCGCGGTTTCCAGTCGGCCCTGATTGAACTGGGCGGAATGCTGAATCTCCCCGGTTTTGTCGATGACAATGGTGATCAGCTCTACAAGGATTATGCAGATTACATCGTGAACCATCAGCGCCGTCCCGGCATCGGCCCTCTGGCTGGCTTTCGCGGCGAGAATGGCGATCAGGATGGACGTGGCGCGCCCAACCCCAACCAGATCAATGCCTATATTGAAAATGGTGCATTCTGGTCGAAGGAACTGCCCAAGGAAGCGCTGTTCTTCAAACACGCCAACAAGGCCTATCAGGATTTTGCCGTCGATATGGGCTTCTTCGACGCGCCGCATCCGGTGACCTTCCAGTTATATGTTGAGGAATTGCAGAAATTCCGCCTTTGCGCTGATGGCCTGCGCCAGCCGATTGCGCCTGCGCATCAGAAGGACAGGATCAAGACCTGTTTTGATCCGTTGCCTGTCTGGTATGCACCATTTGAGGAAAATGGCGTGGATCTGGATGCCTATCCTTATCATGCCATCACCCAGCGGCCTGCTGCGATGTATCATTCATGGGGCTCGCAAAACGCCTGGCTGCGCCAGATTCACACCAAGAATGTACTCTATGTGCCCGGCCCCATTTGTGATGCGCAGGGGCTGAAAGATGGCGACTGGGCCAAGGTCTCGTCCTGGCATGCCTCCATTCGCGTGCCGATTGCGCGTATGGAAGCGGTCAATGATTCAACCATGTGGACATGGAATGCCATCGGCAAGCGCAAGGGTGCCTGGAACCTGTCGCCGAAAGCGCCGGAAGCAACCGAAGGCTTTCTGCTCAACCATCTGATCCATGAATTGCTGCCACCCAAGGGCGACGGACTGCGCTGGGCCAATAGTGACCCGATTACCGGGCAGGCCGCCTGGTATGATTTGCGCGTCTCGATCACAAAAGATGCCGACCAGACCAGTCCGGAAAGCACACCCGCTTTCCCGGATGTGGGCTCACGCAAAGTGCTGGGCGATCCGCCCGATGATCTGCGCTATGGCCAGGAATGGACCAAGGAGACCTCTTCATGACCAGCCTGCCAACACAAGTGACCGGAAAGAAACTTGGCCTCGTCATCGATCTGGATGTCTGTGTCGGGTGCCATGCCTGCGCTGTTATCTGCAAGGAATGGAACACAGGCGGCTACGGTGCTGCGCTGTCCGATCAGGAGCCTTATGGTGAGGATGTCACCGGCGCCTGGCTGAACCGCATTCACACTTTTGAAGTAACACCTGGCGACATGATTCCCGGCTATGGCAAGAAGCCAAAAGGCCAGGGCATGGGTGAAGTCATTGCCCAGACCGATGAAGCCCGCGTGGTTCATTTTCCCAAATCATGTCTGCATTGCGATGATGCACCCTGCGTCACGGTTTGCCCGACTGGCGCAAGCTACAAGCGTGGTGAAGACGGCATCGTGCTGGTTGATGAGGACAAGTGCATTGGCTGCGGCCTGTGCGCCTGGTCCTGCCCATATGGCGCACGCGAGATGGACCAGGATGCCGGGGTCATGAAGAAATGTACCCTGTGCGTTGATCGCATCTACAATGAAGACATTCCGGAAATCGACCGCCAGCCTGCCTGTGTGCGCACCTGCCCTGCCAATGCCCGGCATTTTGGCGATCTGGGTGATCCGAATTCAGATGTCTCGAAACTGGTGGAAGAGCGCGGCGGAATTGACCTGATGCCTGAACAGGGCACGCGCCCGGTCAATAAATATCTGCCACCACGTGCCCGCCAGACCCTGCCAAGCGCCGAAGTGCCGTCCGCTGCCACGATTGCAGAGACCACTGATGGCGCGCAGGGTTTCATGAAATGGATCGACACTGCGCTGTCCAAACTCTAAGGCTCTCTCATGCACCCCGCTCTATCCGTCATTGTTTTCACCACCTTGTCCGGCTTTGGATATGGCCTTGCCGCCAGTCTCGGATTGTTTCAGCCAGACCCGTCATTGCTGGCCGTCAAGTTCGGCCATGTGCTGGCTTTCCTGGCAATTGCTGGCGGACTTCTGTCGTCGACACTGCATCTGGGCAACCCGCAACGGGCATGGCGGGCCTTTTCGCAATGGCGCTCAAGCTGGCTGTCGCGCGAAGGCGTGCTGGCCGTTCTGACATTCGTGCCGCTGACCGCACAAACAGGCCTTGCGGTTCTGTTCGATACCACGATCGGCTGGCTGGGATTCGTCGTTGCTGTAATGGCCGGATTGACGGTCTATGCGACCAGCATGATCTATGCGTCCCTGAAAACCGTGAATGCCTGGCACAACCCGATCACAAACACCTGCTATCTGTTGTTCGCAGCTTCAGGTGGCCTGTTGGCAATGGCTGCTCTGAGTGCCTTCAATGGCGCGCAATCCACGCTCATTGTGCTGGCGATCATCGCGCTGGCGGCCACCTTTATAGCCAAAGCCATCTGGTTTCGTGCGCTCGACAATGAGAGCGGACCTTCGACGCCGGAGAGCGCGACCGGGCTTGGATTTCTTGGCAAGGTGCGTTTGCTGGAACGTCCTCATATGGGTGAGAATTATCTGACCCGTGAAATGGGGTTCCGCGTGGCGCGCAAGCATGCCCGCAAACTGCGCCTGATCAGCTATGCTCTGGGTCTTGTCCTGCCGGTGCTCCTGCTGCTTTTGATGGGCGTTTCCGGCATGGTGTTTTTCGGAGTTGTTGCCCTTCTCAGCCATCTGGCAGGGGTCATGACCGAACGCTGGCTGTTTTTTGCCGAGGCAAAACATGCGGTCTCGGTCTATTATGGTGCCGAAAGCGCCTGAGGCCTTTTTCATCCATCTTGTTGAGCAGGCTTTAATCATCTGATCTGGCAAAAGCCAAGCCAAGTCCACCTGTTTCAAAACATACCAGATACGCAGGCATGCGCAGGCGATGACGGGTGGCTGACGTCAGCGCATGACGCTGATGCCAATGCTCCCAAAACCCACGCCCAAAAACCTCTTGCATTTAGTTTTACATCAAACTATATAGTTTGATATAGAACTAATGGAGATGATGATGAACAGACGGAAATTTATTTCATTGATGGGTGGTGGCATTGTATTGGCCGCCGGTGGCGCTGCCGGATATGCCGTCACGCGGCAGCCAACAGACGCTTTAAAACCATGGGCCAATGCAGGCGTCAGCTACAGCGATCCGCGCAAGAAAGCATTGTCCTACGCGATCCTGGCGCCGAACCCGCATAACCGGCAACCCTGGCTGATCGATTTGTCACGGCCTGACCAGATGGTCCTCTATGTCGACACAGATCGGCTTTTGCAGCACACGGATCCATTCAGCAGGCAGATAACGATTGGCCTTGGTTGCTTTCTGGAACTCTTGCGCATGGCTGCAGCGAATGACGGGTTTGATGTGGCCTTAGATCTGTTTCCCGAGGGAGAAGACACATCACAACTGGATGAGCGCCCGATCGCAATCGCCACCTTCATCAAGGACCCGGCGGTCAAACGTGACCCTCTTTTTGCCCATGTATTCGAACGTCGTTCCCTGAAAGATCCTTATGATCTGGCCCGCCCGGTGACCACTGCCGCACTGGCCCGTATAGAAGCCAGTGTCGAAGCGGGAATTGGCAACACCAACGATCCGGCACGTGTGGACGCGTTGCGCAAAGTGACCCACGATGCAATGCGCCTCGAAGTGGAGACACCGCATACCTTCAAGGAAAGTGTTGATCTGTTCCGCATTGGCCACGCCGAAATTGAAGCCAACCCGGATGGGATCTACTTTTCCGGTCCGCTGTATGAAGGCATGCACCTCACCGGCCTCTTCACCCGTGAGCAAACGCTGGATACCAGTTCCAGCGCCTTTGCACAGGGCATGGACGCCGTGCTGGAGAATGCTGATACCGCCATGGCTCACGTTTGGCTTGTCACACAGGGTAATACGCGCATCGACCAAATTCATGCCGGACGGGACTGGCTGCGCATCAACCTGGCCACCACCGCCGAAGGTCTGGGCACTCAACCCATGAGCCAGGCCCTCCAGGAATATCCCGAAATGGCCAGCCTATATGAAAAAATACATGCTATATTGGCGCCAGAAGGTGGCACTGTGCAAATGCTCGCGCGTCTTGGCTACGCCGCTCCGGTACCGCCGAGCCCACGCTGGCCATTGGATGCCAAAATTATCAAGGATGCAGTTTGAACACTGACGAAAAGCGGAAATTGACTTTCCAGTTCTTCAACGAAATCGGGATCATCCAGCAACTCAGCACAACGGCCTTGAACCGAATGCTGCCGGACGGTCTTCACGTGTCGCATTTTGCCATCCTCAACCATCTCATACGGTTGGGTGATGGCAAGACGCCGCAATCCATATCCGACGCGTTTCAGGTCACCAAGGGCACAATGACCCACACGTTGGGGGCTCTATCGAAGCGGAACCTGATTGCCATCCAGCCACATCCGTCAGACGGACGCAGCAAGCTGGTCTTTCTCACAGATGCGGGCCGCAGCTTTCACAGCCAAGCCATTGAAAGCCTCAACCCATTCGTCGATCAGTTGTGCCGCGAAACCGATCTGGACGTGATGGAAGAGATGCTGCCTCATCTTCAGGCTATCCGCGCCATTCTGGACAAAAACCGTTAGGCCTGACGACCAGAGCCGTACCGTCAACGATACAGAAGCACGGGAATTTTCACGGTTTGAATCATCGCCGTTGTTGTGGATCCGATGATCAGGCTCCTGATGCGGCTATGGCCATAAGCGCCCATCACAAGCAGATGGAAGTCTTCTTCAGAAACCAGCTTGCCCAGAACTTCTTCGGGATCGCCGGAAGCTGTCCGAACCGAGGCTTCGAGTTTGGCACTACGCAGTTTTGCTACCGCTTCTTCGGCCTTTGCCTGAGCCTTTGACGTGTTTTCATCAATACAGAGCACGCAGATTTCAAGATCGCTGAAAACCGGGCTGGTCGACATACGCTCAATGGCAACTTTAGCGCTGGCACTGCCATCATAGGCCACCAGAACTCTGGAGATTGGCTTGAATTCGCGGGATGCAACGAAAACCGGCACTTTTGACGTGCGCACGATGCGTTCCAGATTTGATCCCAGATGCCCCGTGGCAAAATCCGCGCCCTCGCCACGTTTGCCAATGGTGATTGCACGGATATCATTTTCGATCTCACGGACGGCATCCAACAAATCGCCCTTGCGCAATCGCAGATTTACCTGCGGAACCCCATCCTGTTCCAGGATGTTTTTCGCATCTTCCAGGATGGCATGGCCTTTAGCCTGCGCCAGCTTGGCGCGCTTTTCATCAAGTGATGCGAGTTCTTCCAACAGTGCCGAACGGGCACCAAGACGCAAAGCACCGGACAGATCGGCTGATTCGGAACCCTCACGGCGTCCAAGCACGTGCATGGCTTCAACGCTGGCATTCAGTTTCTTGGCGATCCATGCCGTGTGATGACAGACGCTCTCGGAATAAGCCGAGCCATCCAGCAATGTCAGTATCTTGTCCATCATGTTCCTCCCTCAGTGCCCCATCAACGTGTCCATTGCGCCGGGCTTGTCGTGGATTGCAAGCTTGTCGACCAAAGTTTCGGACGCGTCATTCATACCGATCACCTGCACATCCGCACCTTCGCGGCGGAATTTGAGAATCGCCATATCCAATGCCTGGACCGAGCTGATATCCCAGATATGGGCACGGCTGACATCAATGATGACACGATCGGGCGCCTCGCGGAAATCAAACGCATCGACAAAGTCTTCGGTCGATCCGTAGAACAGCTGACCCTCCAGCACATATGTACGTTCACGTCCATCTGCAGACAGGATAGACTGGACCTTGAAGAGTTGTGCAATCTTTCTGGCAAAGAAGATGCCGGACAGCAGCACACCAACCAGAACGCCGATGGCAAGATTGTGCGTATAGACCACCGTGACCACGGTTGCGATCATGACGATGGAAGATGAACGGGGATGAAACCGCAGATTCTTGATGGAGGACCAGGAGAAGGTGCCGATGGATACCATGATCATGATAGCGACCAGTGCAGGCATCGGGATGCGGGACACAAGATCACCCAGACCGACCACAAGAATCAGCAGCACGGTGCCTGCGGTAAATGCGGACAGACGTCCGCGGCCGCCGGATTTCACGTTGATGATCGATTGCCCGATCATGGCGCAACCGGCCATACCACCGATGAAACCCGTCGCGGTGTTGGCAATGCCTTGACCAATGCACTCCTGGTTTCGGTTGGATTTGGTATCAGTCAAATCATCAACAATGTTCTGCGTCATCAGACTTTCCAGAAGCCCAACCACCGCAACGGCGACAGAATATGGGAAGATGATAATCAGGGTCTCAAGCGTCAGCGGCACTTGCGGGATCAGGAAGATCGGCAGAGTGTCAGGCAATGCGCCAATGTCCCCGACCGTGCGCACATCCCAGCCCATGAAATAGACCGCAGCCGTCAGCACGATAATGGTCACAAGCGGCGATGGAATCGCCTTCGTGATGCGCGGGAATAGATAGATGATGGCAAGGCTGACAGCGACCAGAACATAGGTCAGCCAGGAGACACCAGGGTTCCCCGGGATCAACTCCGGCAATTGTGCCATGAAGATCAGGATGGCCAAAGCGTTCACGAAACCAGTCATCACCGACTTTGATACATAACGCATGTAACGCCCGAGTTTGAGCAGGCCTGCACCAATCTGCAGCAATCCAGCCAGAACGGTGGCCGCCAGCAGATATTCAAGGCCGTGATCCTTCACCAGCGTAATCATCAGGACAGCGGTGGCCGCCGTCGCTGCTGAAATCATGCCGGGACGTCCGCCTGTAAAGGCAATCAGAACGGCAATCGAGAATGAGGCATATAACCCCACTTTCGGGTCGACACCTGCGATGATGGAAAAAGCAATGGCTTCGGGGATCAGCGCCAGCGCGACAACGATTCCGGCGAGAACATCGCCGCGAATATTGCCAAACCATTGCTGTCGATAGTCAGAAATTGAAATCATAAACAGTCCAATACCCTTGACGGGAAATCCTTCGCAAGATGGTCCCGCAGCACAATTTGGGTATTCTTGGAATTATCCGGCGGATCAGCGGCCGGAAGAGCCACCCGGATTTTCACCGGATCCTTACGTAATTATCTCGGCATAGACATGATTTTTCAGCCAAACTCAAGACCCTACAGAACATTTTGTAGAGGAGCGGCGTCCTCTTTGGCGTTTCCAACAGGAACATTGGGAAACTACCAAGAAGAAAATCATGGCCGCCCAATAGCAGCAAACCGGGATTGCTGCAGAACTTCTGGAACGCAATCAGTCACAGCAGCTTTGAGATCGACCGTTCAACGACTGCGGAACCGTCAATACCATCGAGAAAGGCGGTTTGCAGCATCAGGAGATCATTATGACCTTTTTGATTTACCTTTCCGGTATCAGGCCCTTCGGTGCAAAGCGCAGGGCGAGGATCAGAATAAGGCCCATGAGAACCGGACGAAGATGGGGTGCTGCTTCAATCAGCCTGCCACGCATGGGGCTGTCATCTGCAAACAGGCCGGACAAGGCATCCATCAGGGCAAAGCCTGCGGATTCAGACTGAACCCAGACGAACCATATGAGGAAGCCACCGAGGACCGACCCCATATTGTTTCCCGATCCGCCAACAATCACCATCACCCAGATGAGAAAGGTAAAGCGTAAGGGCAGATAGGAACCTGGCGTGAACTGACCGTCGAGCGTGACCAGCATTGCCCCTGCAATTCCGCAAATGGCTGAACCCAGAATAAAGACCTGCAAATGTCTGCTCTTCACATCCTTGCCCATTGCGGATGCCGCATCCGGTTGATCGCGGATAGCCCGCATCATACGGCCCCAAGGGGAATAGAGCGCCTTCTCCGACAGATAGACCAGCACGATGAGAACAACTGCAAACAGCGCTATGAAGGCCAGCTTGACGGTAATGCTGGCCAGTGCAACCGGATCCACATTCCAGTTCTGGGCAAATTCGACAAAGGCAGGGCTTGTCTGGAGATCAATCTCGTAAGGAACAGGACGCGGCAGGCTGGTGACGTTTTTCACTCCTCGACTGAGCCAGTCCTCATTCTTGATGACTGCAAGAATGATTTCAGCAATGCCAAGTGTCGCAATCGCCAGATAATCGGACCGCAGGCCAATGGCGACCTTGCCGATCAACCAGGCAGCGCCAGCGGCCAGCAAACCACCGACCAGCCAACTGAGAAGAATGGGGAGCCCCATACCGCCAAGATAGCCGGTCTGTGACGCGTCCACCGATTCAATTGCCGACGTTGCGGGGCCAAAAACGGCCGTGAACAACAGATACCCGACAATCAGAATAACGGCAGTGGACAGAAAACCTGCCAGACCGCCAAGCTTGGCGCGCACCAGGATGACAGCTGCAATGGTTCCGCCAATGACAAGTGCTGACAGACCGATTCCAGCCCCCCCAACGGACCATGCCTCCGGAACAGGATCAGCGGCGATCAGCACCGCTGCCAAACCGCCAAGCGCGGCGAAACCCATGGTGCCTGCATTGAACAGCCCGGCATAACCCCACTGCACGTTCACACCCAACGCCATAATGGAAGAGATCATGCACAGCTGGACAATGGTGAGGGCAAACAGCCAACTTTGTGCAAAGCCGGTAAAGGCAAGCAGCGCTGCCATGACCATGAACAGAAACCATGGCTGGTGCACGAGGGTTGTGCTGGCCTGCGAACTGCGTGTTGAACTGCTCATAGTACACGCCCCTTGAAAATCCCTGTTGGTCGTACAAGCAGCACAATCACCAGAATAATAAAGGAAATCGCAAACTTGTATTCGGTCTCGATCAACTGCGCGAGCCCCTCAACCTCGAAACCGTCCGGCCCCAAATATTCAAACACGCGACGATAGGCATAGGTGAGCGCGACCTCTGAAAATGCGATCACAAATCCGCCGACAACCGCGCCAATGGGTTGGCCAATTCCGCCCAAAATAGCAGCTGCGAACATGGGAAGCAGAAGTTGGAAATAGGTGAACGGGCGGAAGCCCTTGTCCAGCCCGTAAAGAACGCCTGCAATGGTGGCCAACGTTGCAGCAATGATCCACGTAATCTGCACCACACGCTCCGGCTTGATACCCGAGAGCAGGGCCAGATCTTCATTGTCGGAGAAGGCACGCATGCTCTTGCCTGTACGGGTTTTCTGCAAGAACCAGAACAGGGCCGCCATGACAACCCCTGCGACCACGACAGTGATGACCTGTGTTGTGCGCAGCGCCAGACCTTCATCCAGCCCTGTCATCTCGCGGAACTCCCGCGCCCGGATGATGAACCGGGCACCATCGGCAAAGGAAACGTCACCGGTGCCGATCAAGATACGTACGATGCCATTCATCATGAACATCACGCCCACAGACGCCATGACCAGAATAATCGGTTCAACTTTCTTGTTGCGGTAAAACTGATAAATGATCTTGTCGATGCCAAGCACCAGAGCAATCGTGACGGCAATCGCCACCGGCAAAGTGATCAGCGCGACCGGTAAAGGCCCAAGCGACAAGCCCAGAGCCTGTACCCCCCAGGTGCAGAAAATGGCGACCATCGTGCCGAAGGCCATTGTGTCGCCATGGGCGAAATTGGCAAACCGCAAGATCGAGAACACCAGCGTAATACCCAATGCGCCAATGGCCAGTTGTGACCCGTATGTGATCGACGGAATCAGAACATAGTTAGATAGCAGTATGAAAGCGTTGGCAAAATCGTGCATCAGCTTTGATCCCCGCCAAGAAATGTTGCACGCACTTCACTGTCCGCCAGAAGCGCTGCCCCGGTATCTGTAAAACGGTTCTGACCTTCTACCAGTACATAGCCGGTGTCGGCGATTTCCAGCGCCTGGCGGGCGTTTTGCTCTACCATCAGAACCGCGATGCCAGTTTTGGCGATTTCTATTATCCGGTCGAACAATTCATCCATCACAATAGGTGATACGCCGGCGGTCGGTTCATCGAGGATGAGCAATGTCGGCTCGGTCATCATGGCTCTGCCAACGGCAACCTGCTGACGCTGACCGCCAGACAGTTCGCCTGCAAGCTGGTAGCGTTTGTCTTTAACGGCAGGGAATAGGTCATACACCTTGTCGATCACACCTGCGCCACCATCTTCGCGCAGGAAAGCACCCATCTGCAGGTTTTCTTCCACCGTCATGCCAGGAAAGACATTGTTGTTCTGCGGCACCATGCCCATACCGGCTTCCACACGTGCTTGCGGAGCCAGGCTTGTAATGGACTTGCCTTCAAATGTCACATCGCCTTCACGTAAATCTATCATGCCGAAAATGGCCTTGATTGCGGTGGATTTGCCCGCACCATTTGGTCCGACAATGACAGCTATCTCGCCCCTGTCGCAGTTTATGGTACAGCCCTGCAGAATATCGGCTGCGCCGTAACCGCCGCGCATGCCCGTGGCTTGGAGTAGGCTCATGATGCCGCTCCTTCGGAGCTTGGTTTTGTTCTCGGCGCTTCATCTTCGTGCTTGGCGGCCTGCTTGCGGCCAGCACCCAGATAGGCTTCGATAACGCGCTCGTCGCTACGAACCTCCTGCGCAGTCCCCTCCACCAGCACCTTGCCCTCGGCCATGACAATGACGGGATCGCAAAGGCGAGAGATGAACGCCATATCGTGCTCAATCACGCAGAATGTGTAGCCGCGCTCCTTGTTGAGGCGGATCACAGCATCGCCAATGGTGTTCAGCAGTGTGCGGTTAACACCGGCACCGACTTCATCAAGAAAGACAATTTTTGCATCCACCATCATGGTGCGGCCAAGTTCCAACAGCTTCTTCTGTCCACCGGACAGATTGCCTGCGCGCTCATCGGCTATGTGGGTGAGATTGAGGAAGGCAAGAACCTCGTCGGCCTTTTCGCGTATCTCGTTTTCCTTGCGCTTCACTTCAGCTGGCTTGAACCAGGCGCCAATCAGCGACTCACCGGGTTGAGCCGGTGGTACCATCATCAGATTATCCCGCACTGTGAGGGACGAGAATTCGTGAGCGATCTGGAAAGTCCGCAGCAAGCCTTTGCCAAACAATTCATGTGCTGCAAGACCGGTAATATCTTCGCCGTCCAATTCAACCTTGCCGGAAGTCGGAGGGAATGCGCCAGCGATGACATTGAAAAGCGTGGTTTTTCCGGCCCCATTGGGTCCGATCAACCCGGTAATGGTACCGGTCCTGATCTCAATGGAAGCGCCATCGACAGCGTGCACGCCGCCAAAGTGCTTGTGAAGATCCGTTACTCGGATCATGGCGTCTCCACTTTGTTGGGAAATTCGGGGGATGTCCCCTTGGGAACAAGGAGAGTGGCCATCCCCGTACCGGATGGCCACTTCCAACTCATGCAAGCTTGAAAATGCTTAGTGCATCTTCACGTCTTTGAGGGCACCATCAACGAGTTCAAACTCACGATAAACGCCGGACGATTCGCCTGGCTCGATCAGTTCAACACCCGAAGCACCGACATAGTCGATGTCGGTACCAGCAGCCAGCAATTCCAGACCACGGGCCAACTCACCAGCAGCAATCTTCTCGCCCGGCGCGTTTGCCACTGCCATCACATGTTCAGCAGCAGAATCGACGCCACCTGCAGCCTGCATGGCAAGCAGGATAAGGGCCGCAGCATCATAGCTTTCGCGTACATATGGTCCGTCGACATCAATGCCTGCGGCTTCGGCGACAGCCAGGAATGGATCATCACCCTGAACGGCAGATCCGGGCAGTGTTCCAAACCAGGTTTCCAGATCGTCGCCGAGAGCCTCAAGCAGGCTGGAGCCATACATGCCATCACCGCCGACGAAAACATCGAACGCACCGGTATCGATTGCCGAGCGCATGACGCCCAGTCCGCCCTGGTCAATATAGCCCAGCACGACGAGGGCATCGCCGCCAGCAGCGGAAAGTGCGCCGACTTCCGCAGAATAGTCCGCGCGGCCGTCTTCATGCGCAGACGACAGTGTTACCGTGCCACCAATTGCCTTGTAGGATTCTACAAATGCGTCGGCAAAACCCTGACCGTAGTCATTATTGGTGAAAGTCACCGCAACTTCTTCGATGCCACGATCCATTACGATCTGTGCCAGAATTGCACCCTGGCGGGCATCAGACGGTGAGGTGCGGAAGAACAGGCCGTTATCCTCGATGGAGGACAGAGCCGGAGACGTTGCAGATGGTGAAATGTCCAGCATGCCCTGCGGAACAGTCACATTGTTCACGACAGCGGTGGTCACGCCTGAGCAATCCGGACCAAAAATGGCCGCAACACCTTCGGAGGAAACAAGTCGCTCGGCAGCAGAAGTCGCAGCTGCTGCGTCGATGCAAGTGGAATCGGCGCGTACAGGGGTGACTTTTGTTCCGTCAAGGAATGCACCGGAATCGGAGACTTCCTTCATGGCAAGTTCACCTGAAGCTCCCATAGCCGGCGTGATGGATTCAAGCGGACCGGAGAAGCCCAGGATGACACCAATCTTGATCTCGTGATCATCTGCCAAAGCTGCAGATGCAGTCATGAGCGCAACGCTGCTCAGTCCAGCGAGAAGAATATTTTTCATTTTACAACCCCTATGAATACGACGTTTGTCGTCGGTTTGGATGCGTCTTTGACGCTTTTTGTTATATTATCAGCTAACCTGGAACAGGCTAGTGACAATTTGATACGTATATTTCTCAGATAACCACCAAAATGGCTCCAATGATATGGGAGTTTAGTCTGCAACAAAAGAAAATCAACTCAACGCTCAACCAATGAGTGTTTTCTTTTGAATTACCCGCCGCAAAAACCCAAATGCAGCGGTACCGTTCGTAGATTAACTGCCAAAGCAATCCACGAAGTCAATGCGATCCTATCAGCTTAGAGCAATTCTAAACTATACAGTTTGACTCCACTTTTCCGTGTCGCTAAATATGACTCACGATATCATGTTAAAAGATATGTGTTGATGAGCGCCTCGAACTGTCATTCATGTGAAAACATTTATTTCAATACACCCGAAAGGCTGGTGCTGGAAGGGTACCGCTACTGGGTTGTGGGATTTGCTACCACGCAGCGTCCTGACCTTGCGAGCATGAAGAAACTGTATTGCGATTACCTGCCCGCCGATCAGGTTCAGCCTGCATTGACTGCCTTGACGGGTTTTATCAGCGCTCTTGGCGTTTGCGCGACATGTCCGTTGAAAACATTTCAGGTCGGGTCGGGGCATTTATGCCGTGATGAAGCCATGGTTCTTGCGCTGATTGCGGCGCTCCAGCATGGCGACGATGAGGCGACAGAGATGAGTCTGGCAAGCCTGTCCTGCACAGATCGATGCACTGAAGTCGCATTGGCCGCGCACGCACTCGCCTCCATTCTCAAGGACGCAAATCATATTCTGCTGCCTATTCCGACCTCTGCAATCCAGAATATCCTGATGATCAGCCGGGAATCCCGGCAGATGAAGGGTGGGAATTTCGTGCCCGCCTCTCCGACGCTGCACTGAAGGCCAACAGTTCCATGTCCATTTTTGTTCTTGTTGAAAACCGGTTTTGTCACATGTCACTATTTGCGCAGGCGGCGGATTCAAAATGATCGTTTGCAGCTGTAACTTCATCACCTCTCAGGAAATTGAAGCTGTCATTACAGAATTTCTGGACCTGGATGAATGGCAACTCATCACACCGGGCAAAATCTATCATGCCATGAAAAAACGCGGCAAATGCTGTGGCTGCTTTCCTGGCGTGATCGATATCATCATCCGCACGAGCCAAGCTTACCACGCGCGCAAGCAGTCGCCTCAGGATAAAGTCCTGCCCTTCATTCAACGCATCCGCGAAGAACATCAGCGCTGCGAGACAGTCCGTCGTCTGGCGCTGCTTAGGAAATCTCAAAAAGTTGCTTGATTTCTTTTGGCGTCTGACTTCCTCCAGACCCAACTGGAATTGCTCGCCCGGATTGGCGACGAAAAATACGGCCAGTTGAATGCTGCGCGTTCTGAGAAAACCTATTTGAATGCGATGGCCAGTTGCGCTGCCTTGCAGGCATCTGTTTTGGGCGGTGCAATGCCCCAGTGATCCGTGCGTCCCGGGGGCCATGTCCAGTCTTGCGGGCCGCCCACGCGGTAGTTCTCATCGACCTGCAGCATTTCGGCAGTGTGTTCCACGACAATGCCAAACGGGTCGAGGAAATAGGCAAAGATGTTGTGACCTGGCCCATGTCGGCCAGGGCCCCAGCCGATGGGCTGCTTTTCATCCACCAGACGACCGGAGGCTTTCATCACATCTTCCCAATTGCGATGATTGAAGGCGATGTGGTTGAGCGTTTCGACGGGAGCCGTCGCCAGAACAATGGTGTGATGATCACTGTTGGTGCGCACAAATCCCATAATCTTGCTGCGATCAGAAACGGCAAACCCCAGACCGTCCACATAGAACGCAATATCGCGTTCCAGATCAGTGGTGTTGATGTTGATATGAGACAGGCGATCTGCCCGGCTTTGATCGGTGAATTCCGGCGCAACGCGCTCGTCGCCCTTTACAATCCGCAGGCGGCGGCCAACTGTGTCGAGCATGGAAAAGCCGGTTCCACCGCCCAGATCGGACAGTTCGGCTATGCCTTTTTCAGCGGTGCCGCCTGCGGCCTCGGCGCGTGCCAGCAAAGCAACCAGATCGGTGTCATCCGCAGCCCGTAGCGTGTAAGAGAGGATCGCCGGTTCATCGCCCTGGCTCAGGCGCATCGTATAGGGATCATCTCCCTCGCACCGCAAATAAAGGTAGCCATCTGACCGCTTGGCCTCTGTCAGCCCCCAGATGCGAGTGTAAAATGCACTGGCCTGATCCAGATCAGGCACTTCCAATTCCACGCTGCGAAGGCCACTGATTGGAAATGTACTGCTCATTTCACTGTTCCCTTGATCGGTTCAGGTTTCATCCACAATCCGGCTGCTGATCGAGCCAACGCCGGATATCTGCACCTCGATTGTATCGCCAGCTTTCATCCAGACCGGCGGTGTTCTTTTGGCACCCACACCACCGGGTGTTCCGGTGGCAATGACGTCACCCGGCGATAGCGGTGTGAACATCGATACATAAGCGATAATCGTCGGGATTGTGAACAGCATATGATCCAGCGTGGCGCTTTGCATGACGGTGCCGTTCAGAATGGATTTCACTTCGACCTGATCCAGATCTGCAATCTCGTCAGGCGTCACGAGTTCGGGGCCGAACGGTGCTGTACCTGGAAAGTTCTTGCCCGGAATGAACTGGCGGGTATGCCACTGCCAATCCCGCAGCGAAGCATCATTGAAGCAGGCATAACCGGCCACATGCTCCATGGCCTGCGCTTCGGGAATATTGCGCCCGCCCTTGCCTATCACCACCGCCAGTTCTGCTTCGAAGTCCAGATCAGAAGAGGCTTTTGGCCGGATGATCGGATCATCAGCGCCAACAAGCGTATCGGCAAAGCGGGTGAAGATTGACGGGTGACTGGTCTTGTCACGGCCTGTTTCAACGCGATGGGACTCGTAATTATGCCCGACACACAAGATCTTTGACGGGTTGGGAATGACGGGGAGCAATTGAACAGATGCGCGTTTCAGACGTGGGGCATCGCTCTCGCCGTCAAGCTGGCCCGCAGCAATCGCGGACTTCAGGTCCACAGGCGCGCCAGCCGCGGCACCAAGATCAACAATTTCGTCGCCCTCGACACGTCCCCATGATTTGCGGCCATTGCTTTCAAAACTGATAAATCGCATTTGTTGTCTCCTGATCTGTTGTCCGGTTTTGCCTGACGGTTTGAGCCTGTGCCCGCATGTCAGTCGTGTTTCGTGTCTTGCAGCCTGTCCATCGGCTCCGCCTATTTGTTTCGAAGGGCCAGGGCCCTGGCGACAGTGGCCAGTGCACCAGCCAGCGCCAGCCCCCCGGCAATCGGCATGGCAGACAGCACATCTGATGCCGGAACTGAGGCCAGTATGAAGGCAGCGATGGCGGTTCCGATTGCGCGTCCAAACTGACGGGCCAGTGAAATCATCCCGCTTGCCGCCCCGCTGCGGTCCCGAGGTGCGCTGAGCATGACAAGCCGGTTGTTGGGCGTTTGAAACGCAGCAAAGCCAATGCCACACAAGGCCAGTCGCAGTGCAATTCCCAGCGTGCTCACATCCTCGGGCATGGCCGCCAGCAGAAAAAATCCAATGGCGAAAACGCTAAGCCCGACAGCACCCAAAGGCCCTGCCGGTATCCGGTCTGAGGCCCAGCCAAGAATGGGCGCCAGAATTCCGGTTGAGGCTGGCCAGACGCTCAGAACCAGAGCCATTTCAACCGCACTGAAGCCTGCACCCAGCAACAGATAGAACGGCAACAGGACAAACCCCAGAAATTGGGCGGCAAACGCACAAATCGAGGCTATGACTGACAGGCTGAACACTGGCAATGCCAGCAAATCGAGCGGAAACACCGCAGCCTGCTTGCCGCGCGATGTGCGCGTCAACACGGCAAAGCCCAGCACGGATGCAATTGCTGCTGTCATGAGTGACCACCTTGGCCAGTCATTTACATAACCATTCAGAACATACAGGACACAGGCCAGCGTCAGGGCCACCAGAACCGAGTTCTGAATGTCGAACCGACGTTCGGATGGCTGGTTGGGCGGCAGCAGAAATGAGCCACCGATAAATCCAAGCGTGCTGCAGACCAGCATCAGCCCGAACACACCACGCCAACCGCCAAACTCCAGCAACAATCCAGCAATGGCTGGTCCGCCCGATGAACCGATCGCCACCGCTGTAGCCAAGACCCCAATCGCAGTTCCCAGATTCTTGTCGGAATAAATGGTGCGCGCCATGGCGAAGCTCAAACTCATCGTCGCGGCGGTGCCGACTGATTGAACCGCTCTGGCAACAATCAGCGCGTTAAAGCTTGTTGCCAGAATGCAGGCAACAGACGCGATTGAAAACAGCAACATCCCGGAGAGAAAGAGCCTGCGATATCCTATGGTTTCTCCGAGCGAGGCCATGGGCAGCAGCAACGCCACGATGATGAACTGGGACATGCCCACAATCCATGTGGCTGTCGCTGCGGACACATCAAAATCTGTGGCTATGAACGGCAGGGCAACATTCACTGCCGTGCTTTCCAGAACGATGGCCCAGACCGCAACCAGAACGGCTGCGAATGCAAGATGGTCCTTCAAACCCGCGCCCGCCGGTTCGGGCACAGTTTCAGAACCGCCTTGAGCGCGGAATACAGGGTCACTCTGTGTGTCCTTTGAGGCCATATTATCCGCCTGCCCTGCCCTCAAAAGACCTAAAGGTCACGCCGCCAAAATCGCAACATCTTGTGGTTTCACAATTACACCGACCGTGTCACCAACGGCGACTTCGCTGCTGGGATGCAAACGGGTAATGACATTTGAGCTGCCCAGATCCACACGGCATTCCAGAGCCTCACCAAGGAAGATGATTTCCGATACCTTGCCGGTGATCTGTGTGGCAGCGTCATCAGAGCCCTTTTGCGCAAGCCAGACATTCTCGGGGCGCACCGCAATTGTGACTTTATCTCCCACATTATGATCCGGGCCATCATTGTAAGACAGCGGGCCCCATTCCGTATTGATCTGGCCTGGCGTTCCAGCCGATGGCGTTGACAGAACGTCGCCTTCAGCGAAATTGCACTGACCGATGAAGCTGGCCACGAAGCGCGAGACTGGCCGTTTGTAAATCTCGGTCGGCGTGGCTTCCTGTGCGATTTCGCCATCACACATGACCGCCACCCGGTCGGCCATTGTCAGCGCTTCTGTCTGATCATGGGTCACATACAATGCGGTCATTCCCAGACGTTTGACGAGACGCCGCAATTCAAGGCGTGTTTCCGCCCTCAGTTTTGCATCCAGATTGGACAGTGGTTCATCGAACAAAACCACGGTTGCTTCACGCACAATGGCCCGTGCCAAAGCCAGCCTCTGCTGCTGACCACCGCTCAGAAACGGCGCCGGGCGGGTTTCATAACCGCTGAGCTGAACCAGTTCCAGCGCGTTCTCAACACGCCTCTTGATTTCGGCTTCCTTGACGTCGGGTTTCATTTCCCGCAGCGGAAACGCGACGTTTTCAAAAACCGTCAGATGCGGCCAGATGGCGTAGGACTGAAACACCATTCCGATATCGCGTCGGTAGGTGGGAATGGAAATGTTCCGGGCGGTGTCATGCACCACAACATCACCAATGCTGATGCTGCCGTCGGATGGTGTTTCCAGACCGGCGAGACAACGCAAAGTCGTCGTCTTGCCGCAGCCGCTTGGCCCCAACAGTGTGTAAAATTCACCGGGAGCAACACTTATGGTGACACCGCGGACAGCGTGAACCACGCCTTTTTCTGAATCAAACCGAACGTGAAGATTTTCAATATCGATCATATCGCACCGCCTCCCTTGTTCTGGCCAAACCCGAACATACGGAGTGACAGAGCCAGGGCGAACATTACACTCATTAGCATTATTCCGATTGCTCCTACTGAATTGATATTTCCATTGTCCCAGAGGGACCAGATCATGACGCCAAGCACTTCATTATTGCCACCTTGTGACAGGATCAAAGGCAGGCTGATAAAGCGCACGCTCAGCATGGCTACGTAAATCCAGATGCCGACAAGGGTTGGCATCAGAAGTGGCGCGAATATGCGCAGCGCCACACGCCATGGCGGCGCACCGCACATCTTGGCCGCGTCCTCCAGATCCGGATGGACCTGGATCATCGCCACACTCATGGCCCGCACAGAGTAGGACAGGAACAAAATGGTGAAACCGATGACCAACGAATACAGCGATCCAAAGGTGCTTGCACCGGTGAGGTTGTCGAACTGAATCAACAGCCAGAACAGTGCCAGACCCAGAACGATGCCGGGAATGGAGTGCGGCATGAAGGACAGCACATCCAATGCATAGCGTGCCCTGAACCGTGTGCGCACAATGATGTAGGCGACAATGAACGACAGGACCGTCACGGTGGTTGCTGTCAGGAATGTCAGGGAAACCGTGTTCCACAACACCCGGCCGACACGCGGCTGGCGGAAGACAGCTTCATAATGGCTCCAGGAAAAGGACTGAAATGCCTCGATGGAAGGCTGCCGCAAATAGCCGACCAGCGACACGTAGAGCAAGACGAGGAACGGCAGCACAATGGTGACAAACAGATATAACAGCGCAAGTCCGATGGCCGGATAGCGCCATTTACCAAGGCGGACGGCACGCGGTGTGTAGCCCTTGCCGGTGATGATTGAATAGCGCTCCGAATGGCGCACCAGCCGCAAATAGAAGAAGGAAATGATCAGCGCAATGAACAGGTAGAAGACCGCGGCTGCATTGGCCTGCCCAAAGGCCGGGATCGTTCCGATATTATCGATCAGATTGAAGACCCGTGTGCTGAAGACATGCAGATTGACCGGCATACCCAGGATGCCCGGCACTTCAAAATTCTCAATGGCCGTAATGGCCTGGAAGATGGCGATGGCCAGAACCCCGGGCAGCAGCAAAGCGAAAGTGACACGCCGTATGGTCCGCATGGGGCTTGCCCCGCTGGCAGCGGCGGCCTCTTCAAGGCTCGGGTCCATGCTGCGCATCAGCGGAACCAGCATCAGAAACGCAACCGGAACCAGTCGGAGACCCTCGGCGAAAATAAGCCCACCCATAGAGTAGACGTTGAACAGCGCTTCTTCCGATCCGGTGAGAAACATCCAGCCGCGGTTCAGAAAACCGGAGCGCGGGCTGAGCAACAGAACCCAGGCAATGGCATGCAAAATGCCCGGCACGGCGATGCCAAGCGGAACGCCCGCATAGATCCACATCTTGCCCGGCATATCCGACCGTTCGACCAGCCAGGCCAAGACAGCGGCCGTTGTAATGCCGAAAATCGTTGCCCCGACCACATAGACAGCCGTGTTCCAGAGAACGAGATCAATGCGCTGCTCAACCCAGACGGCATAAAAATTACCCAGTCCCATGGTCTCGAGAGAGAATTCATTGGGCAGGCGGGATTCGCTGAAAGCCCCCACGACAAGCGAGAAGACAGGCGCAGCAACCATGGCACTGATCAGAATCAGAATGGCCCAGGGAAAGAAGCGCCCCGCAAGATTTCGAATGTTTGCGGGGCGTTTTTTGGCCACGGTCTGGCCGGCATCCAAAGCAGTGTTGCTCATGCTATTGCCTGTAGCTGTAAAACAATTGGAAGGCCGGCGCCCGTCAGGACACCGGCCGATTTAGACTGTTATTTTACCGGACCGCCGGAATTGGCCCACAGTGGGTTCCAGACCTTATAAAGCTCTGGCAGACCAACTGTCAGACCCTCGATTGTCCGCAAGGCAATGTCCTTGCCGGCAAACTCGGCACCCAGTGCGGCGGCGCCATCGATCTGCAGATCCTTGTGAACCGGACCGTCACCACCGGCGACATAGCGGACCATCTGGCCTTCCTGGCTGAGAATCCAGTTGATGAAGACTTTTGACGAATAATGGGTCGGCGAGTCACGGAACATGCCGATGAGGTTGAAGTATTGTGGAACCGGCTCAGGACAGTGCCAGCCAACCGGCGCACCGGTTTGCATCAGCTCTTCGGTCTCATCATTTGGTGCAGGCAAAGCCACATCAAACTCTCCGACAAGCATCAGATTTGAAATTCCGGAGATACCTTCCTTGCGCAGCTGCGGTTTCAGATTGTTGAAAAACGCCGGAAGCAATTCGTTTTCCATGCGTTCCGGGCCGTAATCTGGATGCGTCCACAGGTTCAACGTCCACAATTGCGCCCGGTTGGCAGCACCCACACGGCCGCCGGACAGTGGGCCATCTTCGGCAACGAAATCCCACCAGGTTGCAGGCAGCTCATCCTGAGACACTTCGTCCTTGTTGTAAGCCAGACACCATGTGGTGTTCTGCATGCCAGCATAGGTGCCGTTTGCAGCGCGACGGTCTTCCGGAACACCATCCCAGGCAGGCAGATCGTCAATTTCGGCCAGTGCGTCGGCTTCGATGAAATCAGGAAGTGAGCCTTCAAAGCTTACCAGAATGTGGCGCACGAGACTTCCGGATTTGTAGGCCAGCAAGGGCTGCACGGCACGGGCAGCACCAGATGTTTCGGTGGCCACAATATCAATGTTCGGGTAGCGCGCCTGAAAGATCGGCAACCAGGCGGCAACATGCTCCGGCGTGTCATTGGTGCTGAAGTCAATCGCACCCTCTTCGGCGGCCTTGTCGATCCACTCTTGTGGCACATCAAGATCTGTCGTTGCAGCAGCACTCGCCTGATCGATAATGGCAGCAGAGATGCCGCCATCCTCAAGAAATTCGCGTGCCGCGTCTGACATATCTGCCGAAGCAGCGCCCGCGAAAACCATGAGCGCAGCCGTGGAACAGCCCGCCATTTTTGACATTCTTTGAATCAAAGTCATATTTTTCCTCCCTAGTTTTTTCAAACGCGCCCTAACAGCGCTTTCGAACACAGCTTCAGGCTCCCCACCGTCAGCGACTAATCTGAAGCGTAAATCAATAAAACCAACCTCGCAACATATTATCGATTATTTCTACAAAACCGAATAATAATCCATCAAGGAGACGATTTCCTGCGATTATCCCCACACAACCAAGAATTTCGTATTTTTCGACACGACCAACCACAGGAAGATTCCGGATGCCCATTTCAAAAAGATGAAAAAGAAGCCTTTCCAACAGTGAACAGGCTGGAACTGGCGAGATGCGGTTTTGTGAGACACTCCCAGCTGCATTTGCTCTCAACGGCATATCCCAAGAGAACCAATGCCTTGATGTGTTTTGTAAGCCCATGTTAACAATGAAAAATCTGGTAATTGACCGATACAACACGGTGGATTGAATGTGCCATCTGCACGGGCATCAGGAGAAGCATTTTGGCGAAACACTTGAATTGAAGTGGCATCTTATGTTTGTTGCCAAGTGTCGAAACATGTATGAGTGTGAAGAGAATTCCTGCCGAGAAAAATGATCGATCATTTTTCACTGGCCTGGATTTCAAGCCCGTCATTGCCAGTTGTGGCGATGAACCGTAAGGGAATGCTCCTGCAAATGAGGTATGAAACAGATGGTAAATGCAGCCCTTGAACAGAGGCCGACACGGGCGTCGTCCATCTATCTGTTGTTGCGCGATGACATACTGGGCGGCAGCCTGCTTCCGGGCGCAAAGCTGAATATCCGCGACCTCAGCAACACCTACTCATCTGGCCTCAGCCCTGTTCGGGAAGCACTGAATCGCCTGTCCGCAGAAGGACTGGTTCTGCAGGAAGATAATCGCGGCTTCAAGGTGCAACCGGTCAGCGTGCCCGAACTCATCGACTTGACGCAGGCCCGATGCTGGGTGAATGAAATTGGCGTGCGGGAATCCATAGAAAAAGGCGATACGGAGTGGGAAGAGGCCGTTATCCTGAGCTGCCATCGCCTCAAGAGAATACCGCGCTTTCTTCCTGATGATGAGACTGTTCCCAATCCCAAATGGGCTGTTGTGCACAAGGATTTTCACCAGTCTTTGATCTCAGCCTGCGGCTCGAACTGGATGATCGACACCTGCAGTCGGCTGTTCGATGCCGCAGAACGCTACCGAAATCTTGCACGCGGAGCCGGTGTCTCCCGAAGTGACCCCCGGGATGAGCACCAGGAAATCATGTCTGCAGCGGTCGACCGCAAGACAGATCTGGTGATTGAATTGCTGAATTCACATTTCCAGCGGACAGCGCAATTGGTGCAAACAGTGGTTGTCGTGGGTGAAGAGGATGCTGTTTAGAGCCGCAGCTTTGTTTGCGCAGCGCTAGAACCACCAGCCCCCAATCTCAAGTATACCTATTTTAAATTGTATCTTGATCAACAGGATTTTGAATCAAGCGAAACAATCGCAAAATCTCAACAAATGAGTGCTTTTGAATTAGACACATAAATTTGCGTATTTTATAGTTTTCAAACAGAAAACTTCAAATATGCGACATCAATCCCTATGAGTTTTTCGGATAGTCTGATTGCACTACTCATTACCACCTTCGTTTTGATCGGTGGCTATCAAATTTATTTACTTCCGCAAAAATTTCATCTTCGTAAACCTGTAGATTTTTATATTTTTGCAGATGAATTGATCCCTTTCCGCCCGAATTGGGTGTGGGCTTACTCGATGTTGTATTATCCGCTGCTTTTTTCTGTCATCCTCACATTGCAGGATTTGAGGCAGTTTTCATTTGTGATCACGAGTTTCATCCTGCTGCTGGTGCTGCAGGTGGTGATCGCATTTCTGATACCCGTGAAGACGCCGGAGTCGTGGCGCAGCTATGATCCGGAAAATTCCAGATCAGAAAAATTTCTGGCCCGGCTGCAAGCTGTTGATCAAGGGGGAAACTGCTTTCCTTCCATGCATATCAGTGCAGTTTTCATGTCGTCATTTCATATTCTGGCAAATACGTCGGACTGGCTGTCACCCTGGATCGGTCTGATGGTTCTGGTTGCCGTGCTGATTTCGGCCAGCACCGTGTTCACCAAACAGCACTATGTGCTGGATATTCCCGGTGGCATTGCGCTTGCCGGATTTGTGTTCTGGTTGTTTCAAATAGTCTCTTAAGCACGCCACTGTTTTGGGGCGCGACCCGAGGTCAACGAGAGAATTCCATAACGCTCAGTTCTGAAAACTGGCCTGTTTCCGGGTTTTTCACACTGCCAACCAAACGCAATTTTGCATCACCTATGGTCCAAATGCTCCTGTGCGGCAGATAATCACCGGTGCTTTCTTCTCTGGCTCGAAATGCAAATGTAATCTGGCTGCCAGATTTCTGTCCCAGCAGTGATATTGTGCCCGGCCCCCTTGGGTTACTCCAGCCACCGGTGAAGCGCCCGCCACTTCCGGAATAAGTGATGGTCCCGGTGGTCTTGAATGTTCTGCCAGCCAGTGAGCATTTTCCGCTGATGGCCAATTCACCTGCAGAAGGACTGATCTTGTTTGTGTAGCGACAGCGTGCAGCCTCTTTTGGCGCATCAATGCCATTTTTGAACCAGCCACTGCCGGACCATTTGCCATCGGCCCTGGATAAAAGCTGTTCAGCATGGACGGGGACTGTCGCCGAGACGAGCGCGAAGATGCCAAACAGGGTCCCGGCCAAAAATCGATCTATCATCATTTCAAAATCTCACGCTGTTCATCTGATTTGCTGAAGACTTCCAACCATGCCGGCAGAACGGTCAACACTGCAATCAGGGCCAAAATAAAGATCGCAATTGTCAGTGCCCCAAAATACGAGATTGCCGGTGTGCTGCTCCATTGTGACCCAAGCGTGCCAAACCCTAACACAGCGGTGGTGGTCACAAGCACAGGTGAGACGTCCTGAAATGCTTTCTCGACCCGGACCCTGTCATACCCCTTCTCGATTGGTGCATCAAATTTCAACCGGTTGAGAACATGGATGGTGTCATCAACGGCGATACCGAAAGCAATTGTCAAGGCGACCGCTGACGGCATTTCCAATGGCCAGCCCATCAGGAACAACCAGCCACCGACCATCGCAATGGGGAGAACATTGGGCGCGATACAGAAAAAGCCATATCGCCAATGGCCAAACCAGACGGCAATCAAGACACCCGACAATATGACCGCCAGCAGGAAGCTGATGTTCAGATGTCTGATCATGTTGCTGCCCACCACAGCGGATAACGGCAACAGACCTGTCGGCTCCAAGACACGAATATGATCAAATTGAAAGGCACCGGCAGCCGCCTTGATTTCAGCAAGTTTCTGCTTTGTAAGGGGCGCGCCATGGTCGGCGAGTTGAACCCGCATCAGAGCCATAGTTCGATCGTTGTTTAGCAATCGCCCTTGTGTGGTTTCGGACAATTGGTCGAACAGTTCTGCAACAATCACCTCCCTGTTCTGGCTGTCATTGTCGGGTGCAATCCAGTTTGCAAACCCTGAGATTGAAAAAACGGGATTGTCCGGCAGAGCAGCCTCAATGGCGCTCTGAACTGTCTGCACTTCCTGCAGAACCTGCGGCGCAAACGGATTGTCTCCCCTGATTTCAATCGGCAGGTCGATCGACATGGTCGGCGCGAGGGTTTCTTCGATCTGCCGCAGTGTCAGGATTTCCGGCTGCGATTTATGAACAAGGGTAATGAAACTGTAATTCGATCTGTTGAGGGAATGGCCCGCAACCGCTAGCAAAAGTATGATGATCGACAGGTAGGTAATTGCTTTTGCGTGACGCGTGCCAAAGCGGAAAAGATGCATGCCATCAAAACAGGAGCTGAGCGGAGCTTTTGTTTTCGGCTCCGCCAAAGGTACTATTTTCAGCTTCAACGCCAACAGGAACACCAGCGGATGAACCATGAGCACGGCGATAACAGCAATCAGCACGCTCATGACGCCAGCCCAACCCAGACCTCTGACCAGTTCCGATTGTGAAATGAGCAGGGTTGAAAAGGCAATCGCCGTTGTGATTGAGGTGAGCACACAGGCCGGGGCGATTTTTTCAAGTGTATCGGCAATGGCGGTTATCGGAGCACTATTGCCAAGATTGCGGCGCAACTCGTAGGTCAGATGCAAACTGTCGGCCAGCGCAAGAACCAAAATCAGAACCGGGATGACATTCGTCAAAGTATCAATTGGAATGCCCGAAAGCCCCATGCTTCCCAAAGCCCAGATCAGCGCAATGTTGGAGGGAACTGATGTCAGGAGCGCCAAAGTAACAGAGCGCAAGGCGACCAATGCGATGAGAAAACCCAGACTCATGCCAATAAGATTCAGCTTCATCAAATCCCCCAGCAAGGAATCGATCAGAATCTGCCTTATGGACGCCAGACCCGTGATCTGAAAACTCACATCACTGCCCTCAACCAGTGTCTTGGCCGTGTCCTGAATTTCTGTCAAAATTCGACGCGATACCTCCAACCCGTCACGGTCGAAATTCTGGTGATACAGAACCAGCGTGGTTTTGAGATCCTGGGACAGAAACTGTCCCCGCTCCAGCGGATGGGATCGCAATTGCTGCAAGGTCTGGGTCAGGTCCGCGCCCAGCGCTTGAAGATCAACTGGCAAGACCGGATCAAACGATCCATTGCCTGCATCTGTCCGCAAGGAGAAGATGGAAAAGACGTCTTCGACCCCGTCAATCAGGGATATTTCCAACGCAAAATTGCGCACGATCTCAAGGCTGTTCGGATTATCAAAGCCCGGCGCGCGGAACAGAATGGCCTGATCATCTTCAGACGGTGTGAACTGCTGCTTGTTTTCGCTGTAGAGGCGGTAGATTTCATCCTGGCTTCTGAAAGCGGAGGCCACGCCATCATCAAATTTCAAAATGCTGATCCCGAACACCGCCAAGGCCGTGATCAGGATGACACTCAACAGCGCCCATTTGGGATGGTGCAGAGAGACCCGTCCAATGCGAAGGGCCTGATGGATTCCAGCTAGCATACAGTCTTAATCCAGAACCACGGTTGGACGTGCAGACGGACGACCGCCAATCTCTGAAGTCAGGTAATTGTGAATGAAATCGCGTTCCTCGGCGCTCGCCAGCGTTGTATCCCAGCGGTCCAGTTCAGTGGACACCACCTTCCTGAACAGCGGTGGAAACAACACGATGAGTAGCATCAGGATCGGACTGAAGGGATAGGAGACGGTTTCATTTGTCTTGTGCAATTCACCATAGTGTTTTCGGGCGGACAGATGATGATCACTGTGCCGGGTCTGGTTGAACATGAAGCTATTCGACCCCGATCTGGAAAAATCCCACGAATGATGAACGCGCATGGGCGTGCCGGGAATTCGGGCAAGCCCGTAATGGCTGATATACTGAAACTGCTCCAGGATCACGAGGCTCAGCACCGCGGCACCCAGAAAGCCCAGCACACCGGCAAGTCCCCCATATAGAAAGCTGATTGCGATCAGACTGGCCTGCATCAGATAGCCGACAAATACCTTGTTGTTCAGGTTGATGAGAGGTTTGCCATTTCGTATCTGCCGCTGTTTTTCAATGTTGAACGCATTGCGGTAGGTGCCGGTGAAGGATCGGAGCATATAGAACCAGAACCCCTCGCCGCGATGGGCGCTAACCGGGTCATCGTAAAACGCTGCATTTTTATGATGCCCGAAGACATGCTCAATCGGCATGCTGGAATGGAGCGCAAAACACAGCAGCCACTGGCCGATGAGCATCCGAACCGGGCTTGTGAGCCGATGGGCGAATTCATGGGCAATGTTGCAGATGGCTATGCCCAGCATTCCGAAGGTCCAGGTGGCCCCCATCAATGCCCAGAGCGGTTGCGGCTGCAGCAGACCATCCAGAGCGGACAGATCCAGCGGAACATAGCCACCCGACTTCTGAAAACTGTGCCCGACCACGAGGAGAAACAAAAGCCAGACCACCAGAAACAATCCAATGGTGAGAAACAGCGGACTGTCAGAGGATTGTGTTTCCTCGCTGTCATCAGTCTCTTCGAAAATCTCGTCTATGAATGACAGGCTGAAAAAGATCAGCACCGGGCTGGCCCACATCCAGACGCCCCCCTTCAACAGACAGAATGTCGCGAAAATTAAGATGAGGGGCTGAAAGTAGAATCTCATTTGGGTCATTGCGCCCTCCCCCCCCCCTTCATACCCATGTCGACAGACGTTCAAGAATGACCGCCAGGTCCGCCTGCGTACGGGTGCCGGTCTTCTTGAAAACGCGCTGCAGGTGCACGCGCGCGGTGTTGTGGGCGATGCCCAGCGTCGCAGCGGCTTGCGCAATTGTGCCGCTGTCACGCAACCTGAGCACCAATTCCGCTTCGCGTCCGGTGAGGCCGAATGTGTCTATCAGCAGTGATTTGATCTCGTCATATTTATCCGAGGCGGTCTGGACGAACAGGCAGATGGAACTCCACTTGTTGCCCGGCCCTTTCAAGGCATGTGGCAGTTTGATCAGTCGTATCAGCAAGCTGAGCCTGGGGTTGGCCGATGGCACGAAAATCGGATGAAACGACTTGATCAGCAAACCGTCCACATCAACCTGCACGGTTTTGTAGAACGCAGCGAGTTTGTCCTGGGATGCACCATGAGACAGTGTCAGGAACCCACCTGCCAACATCATCTGTGGACCTTTTGACAACAAGGCTTCCCCGGAGGGGTTGGCGAAGAAAAACCGGCATTTGTCGTCGAGGAAAAACAGAGCCGTTGATGTTTGTCGAGCCAGAAAGCTGTCAAGGTCGGTCAACGGTTTCTCAGGGTTCCTGACATCTGCCAGACGTTTGGCATTGGCACAATGGGTGCAAATGATTTTGAAGTCTTCCAGATATTCCCGGTGTGGCGGCGCATCACCGGCTTCGAACTCGACCGACATGAAGGTCGATTTATTGCCGATATCCATCAGCCTTGCACCGATGAAGAACTGCAGATGGCACCGGGTTTCCAGCCAGCGATAGAATTCGTGGCGCGCCATCTCATCCTGGCTGATGCAATCGAAATCGGTGATGACGTGCGGCGCGGCCTGGGATAGCGAATAATGCATCCGCGGATTGATGGCATTCATCTCATTGATATATTCATCGCCATCATTGAGATTGACGCTGTTCCAGTCAAATATCTCGAGCGTCGTGCGGTCCATCTGAAACAGCACCCCGCCGGCCCCCTTGTGCAGGGCGACCATGGCACGCACAGCACTTGTCCAAGAGGTCTGGCCAATACCGGCCTCGAATGCTGACTGAGCAACAAACTCGATTTCCGATAGCCTGCTCACGGTCATTTTGGGTTCCCCAACCAAAAGAATGATCCAGAGCCGAAATCCAGCCTCCCAAACGGGGTCTGACTCTGGCGGCGATAGCCATCAATCCAAGCATTCCCTGCATTCCAGCCATCATCAGGGAGTTTTGGCAGCTTGCCAATAGTCTGATCGCATTATTCGGATTTTGGGTGTCTGGCAGTTTCGGCCCCGAACTGAACGGACAAAACGTCACCTGGGCGTTCAGATATTGGGGCGATACGGTCGGGTTTCGGACAATTGATCGCTGTTACGGATCTTTGGATTCTGGCCTGGAGAACAATATTTTTCGTTTACCCGACGATGCGATGTTTGCTACAAATCTCTTACTGTACCCGGTTTCCAGCCAACAAGCCGTTCAATAACGACCATGCCTTTTCACTCTTTCGACTGAGACCTGATGTCTTGTCGAGGTAGTATGGCCTCACCATCAGAATATGGAGCTCTTTGTAATGTTTAATCTTTTCCCGATGCGACCAAGCGTCGGATCCCGGCTTTCGCGCGCACTTATTAGTGTCGTGATGTTGCTGGGGTGGGCCCCGTCAGCACAGGCTGACACCTATCCTGACAAATCTATCCAGTTAGTCATCGGGTTTGGCCAAGGTGGCCCCACTGATGTGGTCGCTCGTTTCATGGCGGAGGAAATGTCAGGCATACTCAAGCAAAAGGTTTATGTTGAGAACCGTCCCGGCGCGTCTGGAAATATTGCGACCCAAACAGTCGCCAATGCTCCGGCTGATGGGTATTCCTACCTGATCGGCGCATTGCCGCTGGCAGTCAATCATTCACGGTTTCCCGATTTTCCTGTGCAGTTTGGCCGGGATATCAAGGCCATTGCAGCAATTGGTGCCACGAACAATGTTCTGGTGGTCCATCCAGATGTGAAGGCAAAATCGGTCGAAGAGTTTGCAGTTCTCACAAAATCCGAGCCAGGTACGATCAGTTGCGGAACCTTCGGCAAAGGCTCGTCTTCTCATCTTGCGGCAGCCGAGTTTCAAAGCCGTGCCAATGTTGAACTCGTTGAAGTTCCCTACAAACGCAACAGCGATACGGTGAATGATATTATTGGCGGCCACATTTCATGCTGGTTTGCGCCGGTTCCATCAGTCGCTGCCTTGACCGAAGCTGGCAAATTGCGTGCGCTGGCTGTGACCGGACCAGATCGTGTTGCCGCTCTTCCAGATGTGCCAACCTTTGCCGAACTCGGCTATGAAGGATTTGACGTTCGGTTGTGGGTCGGTCTGTTCGGCCGGTCAGATGTTCCGCAGGACCGTTTGACATTGATCGAATCCGCGGCCCGCGAAGCGCTCTCTTCATCCGCCATGCAGAATGCCTTTGAAAAGCAGGGAATTGAAGCACTGGATATGGGCAGCGTGGAATTTACCACATTTGTGAATGACGAGATTTCACGTTGGCAGGCAATTGGCAGCCAGTTGCAGACTTCGAACTGATTTCGCATTCCTAGCGCAGGTCCGGAGGATTGGAGCAATCCTTTTCTCCGGCCTTTTCTCCGGCCTATTCTTGGTTTTTGTCCTCGGCATGGTCTTCGGTCAGTTGCTTTCTCAGCTGATCGTAGCTGATTTTTCCGGTCACACTGCGTGGAATACTTTCGACAATTTTTATGACACCGGGAACAATCACCCGTGAGCGTTCGGCAAAATGTCGAATGATGTCCTTCGGATCCACAGGGCCGTCAGCGACGATGACAACCCATATTTGCGGCAAGTCAGCCAGAGTGTTTACAGAAAACGCCGCTGCTTCTTTCACACCATTGTAGTCCAGAACAATTTGCTCGATGCTTTCGGGCGCAACCTTGTTTCCACCGATATTGATAAGGTCGTTGCTGCGTCCTTCAATGAACAGCAGCCGTTCAGCGGTGATCCGCCCAAAGTCTCCCGGGAAGAAGTGCTGGGGTTCGTCCACATGCGTCATTCCTAACTTGTAGAGTGGCGCCATGCCAAGCGCTGCAACGCGCAAATGCCCAAAGGTGTTTGGCGGCAATGGCTTCCCGTCATCGTCGCAACTGACGACGTCAGCCCAGGGCACCAGATAGCCGACCGCGCCATTATTGCGCGCATCACCCAGCATATCAATTGATCCCAACGCAGCGGTTCCGGCTTCTGTGGAGGCATATGTATTCAGGACCGGACACGCAATATTCGACCGAATTTTGGTGTAAAGCGAACCGGCTATGGTCGCGCCGCCAGCCTGTATTTCCCTGAGTGTGGAAAGTCCGCCATAATGTTGCTTCTGGACATTGGCCAACTCACTCAACTGATGAACTGAAATGACGGCCAAATCGGCGCCGAAATAGCTGACAATCGGCACCGTCAAATCGGCGCTGTCTGCAAAACAGACCATCTTGCCGTTCATCAAAGCTGAAAAGACCACGGCAAATCCGAAATGAGATCGCAACTGAGGCCCGCAGAGCACTTTTTCAGACTGGCCGAAGCGCCCCCGCAATGCGTAGGTTGTTAATCGATGCCAGATAATTTCAGAGCTCATGGCAATTGCTTTAGGTCGCCCTGTGGTGCCGGATGAAAGCGCAATCCTGCACAGTTCCGTGCGACCAGGCGAGACTGTCGGCAGACTGCTGAAATCAGCTGTTTTCGTTGTAAACCAGCCGGCGTCCACAGCCTCGTTTTGGCCTGAGTGGTGTGACGGACGCTCTCCATCACACAACAGAACATCAATCCCAAGCTTGAGTGCTGTTTCGTTTGCGCTCAATGAGATACTGACCGCACCCAAACGATGCAGCGCGCATATGAGAGTAATGTGCCAGACCGGGTCGGAAACGATCAGCCCGACCACATCTCCCTTGCTTATACCCACGCGGGCGCAGGTTGAAATGGCAGAAGCCACAGCTTGTGCAAGCTGGCCATAAGACAAGACGCCTTGACTGGTCCCGATCGCCGGCCTGAACGAATCGTGGGCAGCATGACGCAAGACGGCATCAACATAAGAAGGAAATTTGGCCGTCTTTTGTGATGGTTGTAAGGGGGCTGTCACTGCAATTCCAAGAGATGGTGTTAGGCTGGATTGCCATTTATGTGCGATTGCATGGAAATTACTCGGGCCATCACTGAAAATCCACAAACACGTTGGTATGCCTGCCTCCCAAAATAGGGAAATGTTTTGTCTTCGCGTGGTTGGAGTTTGAGATTATTTTACAGAGCAATCAGATACCAAGGCGCGGAAATAAGAAGAATGCGGGAACAGAACTCCTCCTGCTCCCCATTGGGAAAGCCTAGAACCGGTAATTTAACCCAAGACGACCAATCACACCTTGCGATTCAACCTTTGAACCCCAAGCGTAATTATCGACGAAAGTGCTTTCATGGTCCTCTTCGCCAAGATCATAAAACAGACCTTCACCTTTCACAGACCATTTGTCATTGATGGCAAACTCGGCTCCAGCGCCGACAACATAGCCAAATTCCCATCGACTACCGTCCGACCATGAATAAGCATCGCCAGAATACTCAGCCTGAATGGAATCGTTTATCTTACCTACGGCCAAGCCGCCGGTTGCATAAACAAGCGTCCGATCAAATGCATATCCGACCCGCAAACGCGCAGTCCCCAGTGCATCAATTTCAGTTCTCTGGCTCAGCCATGAATAGCCATCAGAGATCTCCACCATTGCTGCGGCGGACGAAGTGCTGATATCCGCCTCAAAACCAATAACCAGATGGTCAAGTTGGTAGTTATAACCAATCTGAACACCAAATATCCCACCGAATGCTTCATCAGATTGGTTTGGCCATGAATAACCTACATCAAAACCGGCTGGCTCATAACCGGTATGTTCAGCGAAGTGTCCTATACCGCCAGCACTCACACCAACATAGATGCCTGACCAGCGCTGCGAAAAATCCATATCCATATAGGTCGGGGAAGTCGCATCAGAGTTGCCGGCATCGTCGGCAAACGCTGGAGTGATTGCGGCACCAATAGCACCGACAAGCAAAAATTTCGAATTTTTCATCCGTAGTGATTCCTGAACTACCTCAAATTTTGGTTAGAATACGTCAAAAACTTGTTCGGCACAACGTGTCTTGAGGGCCACATATCAACGCCTCGTTGAAAAAGTGTTTTTCTGCAACACGTTATTTTCGCCGGTAAAAAATTTCTGTCGTTTTGATCAACTTGTTCTCGTCAAAATCCTGGAATGCACCGAGCTTTTGGGAAAACAATTCAACCGCCCTTTCTTGAAATCCGGTTCTTGCTCAGACTGTCAGCAGCAAACTTCACAGCTATCAAAACAGCAAGACTAGCCAACAAAGCGCCAGAAACCGGCCGTTCGACAAAGGTCATGAAGTCGCCCTGTGACAGAATCAGGGATTGACGCAACTTTTCCTCAATCGGCCCGCCCAAAACAAAGCCAAGCATCAGCGGTGCAGGCTCGAAATCAAATTTGACCAACAGATAGCCCAGCAAACCGAATATAACTGTCAACAGGACATCCTCTGCCGAATTGTTGATAGAATACACACCGACGCAGCAGAACACGACGATAGCCGGCAGCAGGATGCGTTGGGGCACATGAAGCAGGCGTACCCATATGCCAATCAAAGGCAGATTGATCAGCACCAGCATCAGGTTTCCAATCCACATCGACACGATCAGACCCCAGAACAGATCGGGATTGCGCGTCATCACCTGTGGTCCGGGAACAATGCCCTGAATGGTCATGGCCCCAAGCATGAGCGCCATGATTGCGTTCGGCGGAATGCCAAGTGTCAAAAGAGGAATGAAGGATGTTTGCGCTGCGGCATTGTTGGCGGCCTCCGGTCCTGCCACCCCTTCGACAGCCCCCTGACCGAACCGGGCGGGATCAGCGGCAAGTTTTTTTTCCGCTGCATAGGAGGCAAATGGCGCCATGATTGGTCCGCTTCCGGGTAGAATCCCGAACAAGCTTCCGATGAATGTGCCCCGCAATGCGGGCAGCGTGGCAGCCTTCAAGTCAGCCCAAGCCGGCAACAAGCGGCCAATTGTGGTTTTCAGCCTCTGATGTGTGGCGGTATCCTCAAGTCTCTGCAATATTTCCGGCAGACCGAACATGCCGATTGCAAGCGGGACAAAATCAACACCATCCCACAGACTGGCAAAACCCATTGTGTTGCGCTCAAGCCCGGTTTCGGAATCACTGCCGACCGTTGACAACAGCAATCCAATCACGACCATCAAAAGCGCCTTGAACACGTCGCCTCTCGCCAGCACTGCGGCGAGCAAAAGCCCCGCAAACATCAGTATGAAATACTCTTGTGGCCCGAAATACTGTCCGACGCGACTGAGTGGTTCTCCGATGAAGGCAACCAGAACAGTGGCGATGCACCCGGCCAGGAACGATGCCAGGGCAGCGATGCCAAGTGCCGTGCCGGCTTTTCCCTGCCGTGCCATTGGATGGCCGTCCAGAACGGTGACAACTGATGTCGATTCCCCTGGAATGTTCAACAGTATGGCAGCTGTTGATCCACCATATTGCGCCCCATAGAAGATCCCTGCCAACATGATCAAGGCTCCGGTCGGCTCCAGAGAGAAGGTAAAGGGAAGCAGCATTGCGATGGCCGAGACAGGACCTACACCCGGCAGAACACCAATCAAGGTTCCGATCAGACAGCCGACAAAACAATACAACAGATTTCCCGGATCAGCCGCAACGGTCAACCCCAGATTCAGATTGTCCCATAATTGTTCAAATCCCATGGTTCACCAACCGAGAACGATCAGAGGAATGGGAAGTCCAAGCGCATATGTGAACAACAGGACGCTGCCAGCGGTGATGCCGATAATGAGAATAACCAGTTCGGGAACCGAGCGTCCGCTGGCCGCAACATAGGCCAGACCCAGCGCTGCGGGTGCAGCAATCAGCAGCCCCGCCGATCTGATCAGCAAAGCGAATACGACAAATGCTCCAAACAACAACGCCACCTGGAAAAGATTGATTGTTCCGGATGGCCAGCGAACGCCCTGGAAGCTCGACCGCCACATCAAAACCGCGCCGCCGCAGACCAGACAGATGGAATAGAGATTCGGCAATGCACCGGGCCCGGGATGGTTCCAGCTTCCAATTGGCAGGGAAAATGATTGGCTGAGAAACAAAAGCCCAATGGAGAGCATTACAAGTCCACCACCCAATTCTTTGGCTCTCAAATTCATCCGCCTGCAATAACCTCTTCGATTAGCGGAATCGTTCCCGAAGTTGGCCCGCGAGGATACAGATTCAAATATGTGGCATTGATAAACACAATTGCAGAGAAAACCAAAATTGATCGTCCGAAAAAGACTGCCGGTCAGATATCCGGCGGGCGGTCGATGTTCACAGCTGAGAGTTCTTCCTGCCGAAGCAGCCAAATCTGTGCTCCCGGCACAATCAGGAGGGCGCTCACGCCCGACACCTCGGTGCGGAAGGCGCAAACCGGAATTTACCCGATTTTGAGCACCGATCGCACCGCGCCTTTTCCCGCAGTTGACGACATAAAAGCATGATCGAAATCGCCGATGCGACGCTCAAGCATCAAGAGCGAAACATGCCGAAAACTGGCAGCAAGACCTTCACAGGTCCGAAACCGCATGCCCACGAAGGTCAGGGGCTGCGCCAACCAAAGTCAGGCTGCTCACACCAGAAAGGGGTTTCTCGCATGCCTGGAGTTCGCGCAAAAGAGATCAAGGGAACTCATTTTGAGGGATGCTGATTCAGAGAATAGATACCTTTTGCAGGGATACTGTATCCAAACTGGACCCGAAGTGAGATGACATCGTGAGCGACACTGCCACCGAAGCGCAAATGTTTGATCTGGCGCCGATCCCCATGTGGATGGAGGATTACAGTGGCATCAAAGCGATATTCGATCGCTGGCGGCGTGAAGGTGTTGAAGATATCCGGGCCTATCTGCAGGAGGATCTGTCCCGCATATCAGACTGTTCGCGCACGATCCGGGTGCTCGATGTGAATCAACAAACGCTCGATTTGTATGGCGCGCGTGACATGGATCACCTCGTTTCCAATCTGGATTCGGTGTTTCGCGATGACATGTTGACCAGCCATATCGACGAGCTGTCACAATTGTGGGACGGACACAGCAACTTCTCCAGCAACGCCGTCAATTACACGCTCGCGGGTCAACGCCTCGACATTCAGTTGCGCGGCACGATCTGGCCGGGCCATGAAGACAAGATGGACCGCATTCTCGTGACGACCGAAGATGTGACGGCGCGTGAGGAAGCGCGGCGGTCTGAACAGGAACAGCGACGCTACGCGGAAGGCATTTTTGAACACTCCCCCGTTTCTCTCTGGGTCGAGGATTTCAGCGGGATCAAAATGCTGATGGAGGACATTCGTGATCGCGGCATTACCGATCTGCGAGAGTTCACCGATGTTCATCCCGAATTTGTGCATCAATGCCTGAGTGAAATCCGTGTCATCGAAGTCAATCAGGCAACGCTTGAGCTGTTTCACGCGCCCGATTATCATACGCTGCTACAGAACCTGCCAAATATTTTCCGTGGAGCGATGGAAAAACAGTTCCGCGAACAGCTTATTGATCTGTGGAACGGTCATCTGCTCCACCGCAAGGAAGTTCTGAACTATACAATTGACGGGGCCGAACTTCATTTGTTGCTGCAATTCTCGGTGCTTCCCGGACATGAAACCGATTGGTCGCTGGTCCAGGTGTCCCTGACAGACATTACGGCGCGCAAGAAGGCCGAGGCCTATCTGGAATATCTGGGTAAACATGATGTCCTGACCAGGCTTCACAACCGCGCTTTTTACTCAGATGAGCTGAAGCGGCTTGAAAGAAAATCCCTGCGTCCGGTTTCAGCCATTGTCATCGACATGAACGGGTTGAAAGATACCAATGATGAACTTGGCCATGAGGCTGGCGACGACCTGTTGCGCAGACTCGGTGAGGTCCTGAATCAGGCTGTGAGCCTTCCAAATTATGCCGCCAGGATCGGGGGTGACGAATTTGTCGTCCTGATACCCGGTGGCGATCAGAAAGCGGCTGATGTCGTGATCGGAAACATCCAGAAACTCCTGAAAATGAACAACCAGTTTCACTCAATCGCACCGCTCGGGATCTCTCTGGGCAGTGCTGTAAGCCGCCCCGGTGAGAGCATGGCATCGGTTGTGCAGCGGGCGGATCTGGCGATGTATGAGCAGAAACAGCAATACTATGACGCCAGGAAAAACCCGGCGACCGGCAAAACCGCAGCCGCCTGAGAACGAGAGATGGCCACTGTGGCCCGGCGGTGTCATCCATCGAACTGTGGTGGATTGATTTCAACGGTGCTTCCGATGCGGATGTCGGTACATTCCCATGTCTGACATTCCCGTTCGGCACGAACGTGTCACCCATGTCTTAGGGTCAGGACCTATTAATCGAAGGGATTCCCATTTTAGCTGAATTATGATTCATCATGACAAAGGAGATTTGTCATGAGTGACTTGTTTTGGCTTTCGCAGGATCAGCTGGCGAAGATCGAGCCGTATTTCCCCTTGGCTCATGGTGTGCCGCGTGTGGATGATCGTCGGGTGGTGTCAGGGATTATCTTTGTGATCAAGAACGGGCTTCGCTGGCGTGATGCACCATCGGATTACGGGCCGCATAAGACGCTATACAATCGCTTCATCCGATGGAGCCGCCTGGGTGTCTTTGATAGCATCTTCAGTGCGTTAGTCAGCGACGCGGGCAGTCCTGATACGCTTATGATTGATGCCACGCACCTGAAAGCCCACCGAACCGCCTGCAGTCTGCTAAAAAAGGGGATGTTCCCCGCCGTATTGGCCGCACAAAAGGTGGATTGAACTCCAAACTGCATGCCGTCTGTGATGGCAAGGGACGTCCGATCATCATGGGCCTGAGTGAGGGCCAGTTAAGCGATCACATCGGAGCCAAACTGCTTTATCCCGCGTTTCCTGAGAAAGCATCCCACCTGATCGGCGACAAAGGTTATGACAGCGATGAGTTTAGAGCTGCGCTGAAAGCCAAGGGAATAACCCCCTGTATTCCACCGCGAAAGGGACGCAACCTTCCTGCCGGTTATAGCAAAACCCTCTACAAACAACGCCACAAGGTGGAAAATATGTTCGGCAGACTCAAAGACTGGCGCCGCGTAGCAACTCGATATGACAGATGCGCACACACATTCTTCTCAAGCATATGCATTGCAGCTATCGTCATATGGTGGATTTAATGAGTCCTGAGCCTAGGTACAAACTGTGACCTATGTCTCCGGGTCGGACAAAAGGGAAGTGGTGCACCGGTGGTGATGATGGTGGGAACTGGCATACCATTGTATATCTATATGCGTGATCCAGGCACTGACCTGCTCAAAGCACACGTTTCGATAGAAAAAATTGAACGGTCAATCCTACTCCTACACCTTGCGATTTATTAGTCACATGCGCATTTCAATCCTGAAACGGTTCTTTATGGTGCCCCGAAGCTTGTCGAATGTGCCGTAAGCTATTTCTGACATGCCCAAAGACACAGTCAACGCCTCTGGCGGCTCGCAAAGAAGCTGTATCGTTTCCCTACGATCAAAGTAATTGACTACCTCTTTAAAAGGCAGGCACATCCGAAGGCCAATCCCCCTGTTTTGCGCGCCAGCACTAATTTCTATCCCCGCCTTCCGATGCCGGGCCATCATATTTGCGAGTGCATTTTTTTGCGTCGATGTCTCAGCATGTTGTGCAAGCCAGACATAAACGGTCGCCGCCACATCCTGAAGCATTTCAGAATGATTGGCCAAAATAACGGTCAACCCTTCCTGATCAGCATTAGATAAGTGTTCAGCAAGGCACTTTCCTTTGTCATATGCTCCCGTGATCAACTCATTGAGTTGATCTGCGCACTCCTCAGGCAACCCGGACAGTTCTGCATGCAGGTAGTATGATAGTTTCTCTTTGGCAAAATCGCGATCATAGATGCCAAAGAGATCAAGTGCAGTCTTAATTCGGTTCAGAAAATGCCATTCTGGCGAATGAATTTCGACGTTCTCAGAAACAATTGAACCCCCCAAATCATAGAGAGTCTTTTTGAGTCTCAACGAGGTCATGAAAACTTGGCTCGCAAGTTGGCAGTGAGTTTCTGATTCATCTCCTACCACCAACTGGCTTAGTGCCGAACACACCACGTCTCTTTTTGCGCTAAGCATCGTTTCACGGGTTTGCTGCCTGCCAAGTTCGTTTGGCGTCAAACGGTCAGAATTCTCATTTGCTAGTCGTTTTTGTTCTTCCATCAAAAAGGAAGCAGACGACAGAGCTCTGTTGAGGCGCAACAGTGATTTCGTTACATCGCCAGACAAACTCAAATCCGACTGAAGCGTTTCCAATGCGTGAAACTCTCCGCAGCATATGAGCGCGAGAATATAATCGATATAGTCTGGCCCCTGTGCGTTGAACACCGCAGACAATTCGCGCGCCATGTCGTCGCGCCTTAGATAGCGACCAAATATATGATAATTTGCCGTTCTGTCACTCTGCTTCAAATATACCAGCGAAGCCGAAGCAGCGCGCGCATCCTCAAGGTTTTGCTGCAGAGTTTCGCTGTCGTTACCAAGGTTCAGTTGGAAGTCTAGATCAGCAGAATACACACACGCATATTCATTTAGTTGCGCTATAAATTCAGGACCAAAATTTTGAAATGTGTGGTCAGCTCGCCGTTTCAGCCTGAATGGGGCTAAATGTGTTGAGCCGATGGTAAGCATTGGAAGAATGTCGGCTATCGAAAAGCTAGCATCACGTATGCCTGCATAGATTTGCTCACAATGCAGTTCGTTTTCTTCGCCGTTCAGACCCAGAAGATTTGGCAGGTTACCTACCGGTTCGTTCTCGCCAAGGCTTAACCCACCCGGTTCCTCACCCAAAAACAGATCGAAGACTTCGACGTTCTGGAGGTCAATGCGCCCTAATTTGTCACTATGGAATGGATACAGCAAGGCTCGATCAACATTGGCTTTAGTTGGTGTCTCAATAATAACAATAAGGCTTTTGTTTTTCGGACGAAGTGCTATCGCATCTTGCAGCGCTTTTCGGTCATCCTCCACCCATTCCTGAACGTTGCGAAGAATGAGAAGATTTACATCTCCTCTTGAATACAAATGTCTTCGGACCCAACGACGCCAAGGCTTCCCGTAGAAAATGGACGCCTCATCATCAATTGACTTCATCCATTTATCCAAAAATGCGGGCCGGCGGAAGGACAGGTAATTTGGCAAGTTCCGATTCACAATAGCGTATAAGGTCGCCAGTACAGCAATTAGTAAACCTGGCAGCGCAAAATAATCCAACACCTGAAGATCATCGACATTCTCAAAAATGGCGTGCTGTGCTGCACCCCATAAATCAAGCGGTTTTCCAGAAAAATCTCTTACAAATCCAATGGCAGCTAACGCCAGAAATGCAACTATCATGGTTCCCAATGTTTTTAACAAAAGCAAGGGAGAACGCAGAATGTTACTCAATCGTTGCCCTGCCAAACTCCAGCCAACAGGACGGTCAGGCTCAAGAAAGGCTGTTTCTGGCTGCTCCTCATTAAATGCCATTTCTGAGCGCAAACCATAGTCATTGATGATTGGTGTACCAATGCTGATATTCTTGATCTGGAGGAAGCGCAGCAACTCATCGGAGCCTGTTGGAATATGGGTATTAACAACTGCAGCGTCCATATCAAAGCCGTTGACTATGCCTGCATCGTGGACGATCTGATCTATGTCGCCATTTTCCGAACCTGCGGCACATGCAATGTAGCACCCATGGCGACCGCTAAACACATGGTGCTTTACATTATCCCAAACAGCATCGAAGAATGAAACTCCCTTTACCAGATCGAATGTCGGCAGCGGACCTGTTACGGATTTTGAGGCTCTAAAAACACGGCCTGGTTCAGCCTGCAATTGAGGTTCAATTTGCGGTAGTGAGGCTTCGCAATCATACCAGGTTTTGAGACACTCAAGGCAGCCAGAGCCAGTCACATAGCGTGCCAGAGTATCCGGCCGCTCGACACCATCACCAAGCAATTGTGTTGCAAGAGCCCCGCTTGCCTCGCTTTCTCGCAATCGATTTAAGGTCTCTGATCGGGTTTCGTTGGGGTCAAGCAATTCCCAATCAAGCGGATGCAGAGTGGTGCCATCGGTTGCAGTTAACACAGATGGCTCCTCGTTCCTGAAGGCAAAATTGCCTCCTTGTGAAATGCCTGACCCAATTGTTGCACTGAACCCAGTGTGGTTGTCATGGCACCTGTTACCTTTAATATTGGCGTTCGATGGCGCGTCCGGGTTGCTCGAACCACGTGCAAGAATAATCCCGACTCGATCATTTCCCCAACATTCATTGCCTTCAATATCAGCGCTATTAGAGGAAAAGAGCGCGATTCCAGCCTCCTTGTTGTCATGGCATTTATTGCCTTTCAAAGGCGCGCATGAAGGTGCTTCAGGGTTATTCTCAGCCCGGTCTAGAACAATCCCGAAAAAATAATTTCCCCAGCATTCATTGCCCTCGATTCTCGCACTATCAGAGGAAACGAGCGCGATGCCCACTCCCTTATTATCGTGGCATCTATTGTTTATAATCGGCGCGCTCGATGGTGCCTGCGGGCTAGCCTCACCCCGATCTAGAGCAACCCCTGCAGCATTTCCCCAACATTCATTGCCTATAATTCCCGTGCTTTCAGAGGAGTAGAGCGCGATGCCTGACAGCTTATTGTCATGGCATTTGTTGTCTGTCACAAGCGCATGCGAAGGCGCTTCCGGACTGGTCTCATCACGCAGAAGAACAATCCCGAATAAATCACTTCCCCAACATTCATTGCCGTCAATTCCGGTGCTCGAAGAAGAATTGAGCAAGATGCCAGAATGCTTGTTGTCATAGCATTTATTATTGACAATCGGTGCGCTCGATGGTCCCCCCAGCCCCTCATCGTTACGCCCTAGAAGAATCCCAGCAACACCATTTTTCCAACATTCATTGCCTTCAATTCCTGGACTATCGGAGGAGGAGAGCAAGATGCCTGTACTATTGTTGTTGTGGCATTTATTGCCTGTCACCGGCGCTCTCGAAGACACCTCCAGGCTATTATTACTACGCTGAAGAGCAATGCCAGCAACACCATTTCCCCAACATTCATTACCTTTAATTCTCGCACTATCAGAAGAAAGGAGCAAGATGCCTCCCTCCTTGTTAGCATGGCATCTATTCTTGATAATCGGCGCGCTCGATGGTGCCTCGGGGGTCCATTCATGACGCCCAAGAATAATCCCGGAACTATCATTGCGCTGGCATTCATTGCGTTCGATTCCCATGCTTTCAGAGGAGTACAGCGCGATGCCTGACATTTTGTTATCATGACATTTGTTCGCTATGACAGGCGCGGATGAAGGTGCGTCAGGGCTCCTCTCATCACGCTCAAGTACAATCCCATGTCGATCATTACCCCAACATTCGTTACCCTCAATGCCAGCGCTTTCAGAGGAAAGGAGCAAGATGCCTGACATTTTGTTATCATGACATTTGTTACCCGTGACAGGTGCGCATGAAGGTGCGTCAGGGCTCCTCTCATCACGCTCAAGTACAATCCCATGTCGATCATTACCCCAACATTCGTTACCCTCAATGCCAGCGCTTTCAGAGGAAAGGAGCAAGATGCCTGTCTCGTTATTATCATAGCATTTGTTCGCTATGACAGGCGCGGATGAAGGTGCGTCAGGGCTCCCCTCATCACGCTCAAGTACAATCCCATGTCGATCATTACCCCAACATTCGTTACCCTCAATGCCAGCGCTTTCAGAGGAAAAGAGCAAGATGCCTGTCTCGTTATTATCATAGCATTTGTTCGCTATGACAGGCGCGGATGAAGGTGCGTCAGGGCTCCTCTCATCACGCTCAAGTACAATCCCATGTCGATCATTACCCCAACATTCGTTACCCTCAATGCCAGCGCTTTCAGAGGAAAGGAGCAAGATGCCTGACATTTTGTTATCATGACATTTGTTACCCGTGACAGGTGCGCATGAAGGTGCGTCAGGGCTCCTCTCATCACGCTCAAGTACAATCCCATGTCGATCATTACCCCAACATTCGTTACCCTCAATGCCAGCGCTTTCAGAGGAAAAGAGCAAGATGCCTGTCTCGTTATTATCATAGCATTTGTTCGCTATGACAGGCGCGGATGAAGGTGCGTCAGGGCTCCTCTCATCACGCTCAAGTACAATCCCATGTCGATCATTACCCCAACATTCGTTACCCTCAATGCCAGCGCTTTCAGATGAAAGAAGTAAGATGCCTGACATTTTGTTATCATGACATTTGTTACCCGTGACAGGTGCGCATGAAGGTGCGTCAGGGCTCTTCTCATCACGCGTAAGAATAATCCCATGTCGATCATTACCCCAACATTCATTACCTTCAATGCTAGGGCTTTCAGATGAGCGAAGCGAGATTCCAACCTCTTTGTTGTCATGGCATTTGTTACCCGCCACTGGCGCGCTCGAGGGTTCGTCCGGGATTAGCGCAGCGCGCTCAAGCATAATCCCGGAACGACCATTTCCCCAGCATTCATTGCCTTCAATGCTTGAGCTGTCAGATGAAAGGAGCGCAATACCAGAATCCTTGTTGTCATGGCACTTGTTGCCTGTGACCGGTGCGTATGAAGACGCACCCGGGCTCACCATGCCACGCGCAAGAACAATTCCGGAAACATCATTTTCCCAGCATTCATTGCCCTCAATACCGGCGCTATTGGATGAAAGGAGCGCAATACCAGACGCCATGTTGTCATGGCACTTGTTGCCTGTGACCGGTGCGCTAGAACATGCGTCCGGCCTATTCACATCACGCTGCAGAGAAATTCCAAAAATACTACCCCAGCATTCATTGCCCTCAATGCCTGTGCTCTCCGACGAATAAAGAACTATCCCAGATTGTTTGTTCTCATGGCAAAGATTTGAATTCAGTACTGCTGAAGAGGCCGGTCCATTATCTCGTGAACGAAACAATACAATCCCATTTGCCGCCTTGGAAACAGAGCAGTTACTCACATTGCATTCGGTCGCAGATATTAACGAAATTGCACTTCCAGCCAAATTGCTGACTTGGCAACTATCAACGGATACTTTCGAGCTGAAGCGAGCGCATATTCCCCGCAGCCATCCGTCCTGAGTATGACCCGCTACCACCAGATTACGAAGACTCACCTGCCGGCTGTTGTTAACCCAGACTAAGCCCCATTCAACTGGCTGTTCGTCCTCGTCAGAGATGGGATTATTTTCGGGTAAAACACGTTTGCGACCGCTTTGCGCTTCACTGGTGAGTTGAAACCCAGCAATTTTAACATTTTTGCCATCAACGATTTGTATAGCTGGCCCCGCTCCTGAGTGAACAAGGCGGCTGTCCTGTGTACCTTCAAGCGCAACGCCACTTGGAATATTGAGAACGCTTTTACCAGCAAAGCGACCAGGGCAAATGCGTACAATATCGCCTGAGCTGGCCTGACTTAATGCTGTTTCAATGCCTTCCCAGCCATCCTTTTCTTCGCATACCCATGTGTTTACAACGCTTTCCATATTGTCACTTCCCAACCCGAACAGAACTGTTTTGTATAGGCCCCACGAAAATGGTAATTAAATTTCACACAAACCGCAATTGCTCTGCGTTGGAAAGACAACTTCTAATTTACCAGAATGACGTTGGTTTTGATTATTCAAACAAACATGTGTCATGACGTCCGGGAACGGGAGGAAATTCGATCTTGTAATAAAACACAATATGTCCTATTAATGCAGGCATGTCCAAGCACTCACTTATGTCTGTCAAACATTTCTCGCGACTTTTGGTGCCTGATGGCAATAGCGCTGCATTAGCCAAAATGATGCGGCAGGTCCGTCATTGGACCGCGCTTGATTTACTGCGCACCGCTGGTCCTAAGGCGACAGGTACGGGCGTCAGTCGTGTCTATGACGAGGACGAACTCTATAAAGCCGTCATTCTGGAAGAACTGGTGCGTCTTGGTGTTCCTGCAGCTTTCCTTGAAGAAACAGAGTTTGGCGATTGGCTCCAACTGAACAAGACAACAGAAAACTGGCAATATGCCAAAGAAGGTCAGATTGATATTTTTCTGAATTTGACTTCTGAAGCCGATGGTGGTGGCGCCATGATCATGTCTGAAGACCCCAGCAAGTTCCTAATCTTTCTTAATCATGCTCAAAACCGGCCTGCGTCAAGAAACGATGGTTTTCCGACGCCAAAGTATACGTCGTTGATTATCATCAACGTGACCGCCTTGTTCCAAAGGGTGCCGATATGAGATGTGTTATTCTGACTAATTTAACTGATTTTAGTGGGCAATCTGGCGCTCTCTATTTTTGCGTTTTTGTACCCTTTTTTGGAGCCGTCCATAGATACGCAAATAATCCCACCACGCTACTAAAGTGGTTGAACTACAACGATGTTTCCTCTGGTTACGCACTACCGTCAATTGTGTGACGCATGACACTGAACAGGCCTGATCAATGACCAAAACCGATGCAAGCGAGCGCCAAGCCAAGTGGTGATCGGCACAGGATAACAGGGGATTAGAACAAGTCCAGATTTGGGTCCCCAAGAAGCATGCAAAAGAAATCAAAGCCGTTGCCGCAGCCATGCGCGGCGCAACCGAAACTATCGCCCCATGGGGCAACCAGAAATACCGGATGGCAAAAGCAGAGAAGCAGATGAGAACGCGCCAGATACCTCGAGCCATTAAGCAGGACGGCTGGCGGCTGGAAGTCTGGCTGATCCAGAACGGGTATTAAGCAGATATGGCAACGCTTACCTCAGAGACTGTTTTGGATGCGCTGCGTCCGCGAATGAACAAGCTGCTGACCATTGCAGAGACCGCATTGCCACCTTCTCAATTTCAAGCCTATCGCAAGCTATTCCTGAGCGAGATGGGCAGAGATGGATTTGAAAAAGTTCTGCGCGAAGCGGAAGCTGATCTGAAGAACATACGGCACGGATAACGAATGACCGACCTGCAGGCAGGGCTTGCAGGTGCATACAGATAAAACGGAACGGACAGGGCTGGAACAAGATTGCACGGAAGGGAGGTGCCACATGTTTGAAACAGTCTTCACAACCCAATCCACAAAATCACGAAACGACCACGCAGACGCGATCCGGTTCTAATCAGTGCGAACTGGTGTTGATCTCTGATCTGCCGAATGAAGTTGCAGTCACAGAAGCTGAATTGGCTTTGGTCGAAGGGTTTATGCAGGATGTGATCGACGAGATCATGATTCTAGGCGTCTAGATCGATGCTTCAACACCAACAAGGCGAGGCATGGCATGAAACGGGCAGCTATTTATCTGAGAGTTTCCACAACGCGGCAAGCCGATGGTGAGCTGTCACTTCCCGATCAAAAACGCCAATGCCTCGCCTTTGTCGCTCAACAGGGCTTTGAACCGGCTGCAGAGTTTGTTGATGCCGGTGCAAGCGCAACTGATGACAAGCGACCTTCATTCCAACGCATGATTGACGAAGCCACATCGGCAAAGCGTCCGTTCGATGTGATTGTTGTTCATAGCTTCTCACGCTTCTTTCGAGACAGTTACGGTTCTGAGTTCTATCGGCGCAAGCTGGAAAAGGCCGGTGTTGGCATTGTCTCAATTACACAGCCAGTGACCGATGATCCAAGCGGCCAGTTAATCCGGCAAGTTGTCTCAGTTTTTGATGAGTACCAAAGCCGTGAGAATGCAAAACATGTTTCCCGAGCCATGATCGAAAATGCAAAGCAGGGATTTTGGAACGGTGCCAGACCACCTTACGGCTACCGCACAAAGATTGCGGAAATGCGTGGCGACAAAGCCAAGAAGGTTTTGGAGATCAATCCCGATGAAGCTGAAACCGTCCGGCTGATCTTCAAGCTCTATACATACGGATCAGGGGAAGCTGGTCCACTTGGTGTCAAAGCTGTTTGCAACTATCTGAATGAGCGAGGCCGTACGTACGGAAATGATCGCAAATTCTCGGTGCAAATGATCTCAAAAACACTTAATCGCCGTACGTACATAGGAGAGCATGTTTTTAACCGGACATGTAGCCGGACCAGAATGGTCAAAAGCCAATCGGAATGGATCAAGGTTCCTGTCCCTTCAATCATTGAACCGGCTTTGTTCGATACCGCACAAGCACGGCTTGCCAGAAACAATCCAAAGTTCACGCCACCGCGTGTTGTGAATTCGCCAACGCTGCTGACCGGCATTGCGAAGTGCGGCAAGTGCGGATCATTGATGCGCCTACGTACGGGCAAGAGCGGGCGTTATCGCTATTATGCCTGTTCCGCCAAGGCGGATGCGGGAAAGACCGCCTGCACCGGCACAAGTGTTCCAATGCCTAAATTGGATAACGCTGTGATCTCTGAACTGGAACACCGCATATTCCAACCGGAACGCCTGACAGAAATGCTTCAGGGTCTCACACAACGCAATGCGGGCTTAACCGCCACTATAGAAGTTGATCTCAAACTGCTTCGTTCTGAGAAGCGCGAACTCGATAAGCGTCTCGACAATCTCTATGACGCCATTGAAACAGGAACGATGAAAGCCGACCAACGCTTTGTGGATCGTATAGACGGTCTAAAATCCGCATTGGAAGCACAAAAGCGAAAGATCAGGACCAAGGAACAAGCTCTGCAGTCCACCGGCTTTAGCATCACGCCCAAATCTGTTGATGTGTTTGCATCTGCCATGCGCGAACGCTTGCACGGCAAAAACCCGCAATTCCGCAAGGCGTATGTACATCACTTCATTCAAGAGATTGTTGTTGAGAAAGACCGGGCAACCCTAAAGGGATCAAAGCTTGCAATCATGGCTGCAGCCAGCCTGAAGGACCAATCAAAGATGGTGCCCACTTTTGAACAGGAATGGTGCACCGGGAAGGATTCGAACCCTCGGCCCCCAGATTCGTAGTCTGGTGCTCTATCCAGCTGAGCTACCGGTGCATTGCAGGCCCAACGGGCGGCAAGGTGGGTATCCCTAATGCGGTGGCGGATAGAATGCAAGCGGTAATTGGCGCAAAATTGCAGGAAATGTTGCGGGTGCTCAGGCGCGATGGCTGCTGTCGGATTTTACCACGCGCAAGGCGGTCTGGGCACTGGATTCCGGACTTGCCAAATCTGGCGTTGCGCTGCGAATCGGCAGGCGAATGGTGAAGCTTGCGCCCTGCCGTGTGTCATCTAGTTTCAAGCTGCCGCCATGGGCGCGCACCAGCTCTGCGGCAATGGCCAGACCCAGGCCGGTGCCACCGGGGCCGGAGGATGACTGAAACGGCTTGAACAGGGTGGCGTGCAATTCGGGCGGGATACCAGGGCCGGTATCGGACACGGTGATGCAGTTGTTGCCATCTTCCTGCCAGGCTCTGATTGTGAGGCAGTTGATGACAGCGTCGGCCATTTCCGTGCCGTCGGTTTGCATGGCCTGCAATGCATTGCGGCTGAGATTCAGCAGCACACGGAATATCTGGTCGGGATCGGCATCGATGGTGACATCGGCCGGCACCTGGTTATCAAAGCGGACAGCCTTTTCATTGTCCAGGCCCAGCATGTCGGAGACTTCCAGCACCAGCGCCTGCAACTGCACCACGCGGATGGCGGGCGGCGCTTCGCGGGCGCGGCCGTAGGACAAAGTCGACTGGCAATAATCGATGGCGCGATCCAGCGCGCGCACAAGCTTGGGTGTAAAGCGCTGCACCACCGGATCATCAATGGATTGCAGGCGGTCGGAAAACAGCACGGCGGAGGCCAGTATATTGCGCAGATCATGGTTGATCTTGGACACAGCCAGACCAAGATCGGCCAGGGTGCGCTTTTCGGCCAGCATGGTTTGCAAATCCGTCTGCATGTCCGACAGCTGGTTTTGCACAATGCCGATTTCATCGCTGCGCCGGCTGGCATCGATGACACGCGCGGGGTCTTCCGGGTCTTCGGCAAAGTTCACCATGTTCTGCGTCACCCGCTTGAAGGGGCGGACAAACAGGGCGCGCAGCGCCAGAAACACCAGCGAGGCGGTGATGATGGAAATCACCAGCGACAGTTGCAGGATGTTGATGGAATGGGCCAGCAAATCCTTATGCAGCTGATCTTCCTTCAGAACAATCTCGACCGCGACCGGCTCCCCTGCAGCATCGCTCAGCCCACGCACCGGACCGACCACCCGTGTGGTCCGGTTCTGGCCGTTGATCAGGGAGCGAACCGCTTCGACAATGGCATCGGCAGGCTGCATGGCCGAGGTGTTGAATTCTGATGTGACCATGGAGGGCATATCCGTCATGGCGATCAGCTGGCGCCGGCCATCGCGCTGCACGGCGATGGTCTGAACACCCAGTTCCTGCATGATATCGGCAGCAGCGCTGTCTGACAGCATGTCGAAATTGCCCGATGCCTCTGCCACACGCAAGGTGATTGCGGCGCGCTCAAGACGGTCGACCAGCCAGGTGTTTCGGAAATTTGCCAATGAGGGAACATAGATCAAGACCTCGCTGATCATGACAAACACGATTGTCAGCAGCAAAAGTCTTGTCGACAGGCTTCCCATGCCGCTTTTGCGCGGCCGATCCACACGGCGGGTCTTGCCCTGGGTTCGGGCTGCAGCCAGGCTGGCGCTGTCATCTGGGCGGTTGGTCATTTGAAGTGTCCAACGAAAATCAGTGATCAGGCCAAGACGGGCCGATCAATTGTGTAACTTGAGTATAGTTGCTTTATCCGTCGGCTGCCTGGAATTTGCAAATAAACCAACAATGAACATTCTGTGATGCAAGGGGTGGTACGGGGCAAATGCAGCCGGACCAAGGCTGGTGCAAACCGGAATTTTGATTGCGGCATGAAAAAACCTCCCGGACGATCCGGGAGGTTTGTCTGTATTCCGTGTCAGGCTGATTGTGCCGAAGCGCCCTCGCCTAGTTTTCAGAAGGCTCGCTGCCTTCAACCAGATCAGGATCGGTTTCTTCCATGGTGTCGGTGCCTTCTGCAGCAGGCGCTTCCATGGTTGCTTCGGGGGCCGCTTCCATGGCCGCATCCGGGGCAGCCACTTCCGGCTCAACAGCTTCGGGTTCGGCAGCTTCTGTTTCAGCGGTAACGGGAGCCGCAGGCTCTTCAGCCGCAGGTTCCGCAGGCGCTTCTTCTGCTGCGGTTTCTTCGGCTGGTGTTTCAGCAGCGACGGTCTCCGCAACCGGCAGGGCCGCTGGTGCGTTGGACAATGAACGCAGATAAGCAATCATGTCTGCGCGGTCGTCAGCCTTCTTGAGACCAACAAAGCCCATGGATGTGCCTTTGATGTATTTCTTGGGACCTGACAGAAAATTGTTGAGATTCTCATAGGCCCAGACATTCTCGGCACCATATTCCTGCATGGCCGATGAATATTTGAAACCATCTCTGGACGCCGGTGTGGCATTGACGATGTTCCACAGATTCGGACCGACCTTATTGGCACCACCTTCTTCAAATGTGTGGCATGCCGCGCATTTTTTTGAGATAGTCTCACCGGCATCGGCGGTGGCACTGGCCAGAAGTACGGCAATAGGTTCTTCAGTCGGGGCAGCGGCTGTCTGTGTCTCTGCTCCGTCCTCGGGAACATCGACGACATAGCCAGGTGTTTCCATTTCGCCGCCATGGAAAATGGATTCTGCTACGATTCCCAGTCCCATTACCAGGAGCAGGGTACCGAGAATAGCACCCGCGATCTTGTTAAACTCAAAGGAGTCCATTCGCTTCTCTCTCTTGCAAGCCGGTGTTGCGTTGTTTCGCCAGTGGCGATACGTCATCTAGAATATGATCGCAAACTAAAAACTTTCCCATCGTCTTGCAACACGTATAAGCATAGTTCTTTGTGACCAAGTGTCCTGAAATCAGGATATTTTCAAAGAAATGCATAAAACAGGGCTAAAGAGACCGATTTCATGGCTTCCCCCGCGCCATTAGTGCTTATTCCATCCCGACTGGCTGCGACCAGGCTTCCTGACAAACCACTTGCCGATATTGGTGGTGAGCCGATGATCGTTCATGTCTGGCGCCGTGCCGTAGAAGCCGATATCGGCGATGTGGTGGTGGCAACCGATTCTGATCGTGTGGCAGATGCCATTTCTCAGGTTGGCGGCCGCGCTGTCTTGACCCGTACTGACCATCCGTCAGGCTCGGACCGGATTTTTGAAGCACTGCAAATTTGTGATCCCGATCGCACGCATCAGATCATTGTCAATCTGCAGGGTGATCTGCCGACTTTGGACCCAGCTTCCATCAAGGCCTGCCTGGTGCCGCTTGAAGACAGTCAGGTGGATATTGCAACGCTGGGCGCTGTCATTCGCGACGAAGCCGAAATAAACAATCCGAATGTGGTGAAGATCATCGGCAGTCCGCTGTCTGACACAAGATTGCGCGGGCTTTACTTCACAAGAGCCACGGCCCCCCATGGCGAAGGGCCGCTCTACCACCATATCGGCATCTATGCCTATCGACGCGCCGCGCTGGAACGGTTTGTCGCTCTGCCACCATCCTATCTGGAAAGGCGCGAAAAACTGGAACAATTGCGCGCAATAGAGGATGGCATGCGCATTGATGCCATGATTGTTGACACGGTTCCGCTGGGGGTGGATACGCCTCATGACCTGACGCTTGCGCGACAGTCACTTGCTTGAGGATATAACATGACTGCACAGACCGCTGCCCTTCTGGCCAATACGATCAACCCGACCAAAGTGGTGTTTCAGGGAGAGCCCGGAGCGAATTCTCATATTGCCTGTAGCGACGTGTTTCCCAACGCAGAAGCGGTTGCAATGGCGACGTTTGAAGATTGTTTTGCAGCGCTTGAAGCCGGTGACGCTGAATTGGGGATGATTCCCATTGAAAATTCTGTGGCCGGTCGTGTCGCGGATATTCACCATTTGCTGCCGATGTCCTCGCTGAGCATTATTGGTGAGTATTTCCTGCCGATCCATCACCAATTGATGGGGTTAGCGGGTGCCAGCACGGCCTCCATCACCTCTGTTCAAAGCCATGTCATGGCCCTTGGCCAATGCCGCAAGATCATTCGCAAGCTTGGTCTGGCCCCGGTGATTGGCGCTGACACTGCCGGCTCGGCACGGCAGATTGCGGAAAAAGGCGACCCTTCCGTTGCAGCCATCGCGTCAAATATGGCGGCAGAGATTTATGGGCTGGATATTCTGGCTTCCGATATTGAAGATGAGGATCACAACACCACGCGCTTCATCATTCTGGCAAAACAGGCATTGAGGGCGCAGCCTGATAATGGACCGGTGATGACCAGTTTCGTGTTCCGGGTGCGCAATGTGGCGGCAGCGCTCTACAAGGCCATGGGCGGGTTTGCGACCAATGGCGTGAACATGACCAAGCTGGAATCCTACCAGTTGGAAGGCACATTCTTCGCCTCGCAGTTTTATGCCGAAATTGAGGGGCATCTGGATGATGCGCCGGTCAAGCTGGCGCTGGAGGAACTTGGCTTCTTCTGTGCCGAGTTGAAAATTCTCGGAGTCTACCCTGCCAGTCCGTTCCGCGCCAATATTACCGAGCCGGAAGGCAACCGGCCGCTGCGTCCGTCTCAGCCAAAATCATAAGGCTCAGCCTGTGACATCGTAAAAGGTGCGAATCAGCTGGTGGGCGATGGCCATTGGCGGCGGCGTTTTCAAATCCTGCTCGCGGGTCAGCATTACGCCAACTTCCGCACGGCTGAACCAGCGACAATCTTCCAGTTCGGTCGCGTCCATTGTAATGGCGGTTGAAGCTGCCTTGGCAAAACAGCCGATCATCAATGTGTGGGGAAACGGCCAGGGCTGCGAAGAGTGATAGCGCACGGCTGACACCTGAATGCCAGCCTCTTCCAGAACTTCCCGTCGCACAGCGCCTTCCAGGGTCTCACCGGGTTCGATAAAGCCTGCAAGACAGGAATACATGCCGGGATTAAAATGTGGCTGACGCCCCATCAGACATCGATCCCCATCAACCACCAGCATGATTGAAACCGGATCAAACCTTGGGAAATGCTCACGTTCACAAGCCGGACATTTGCGCCGGTAGCCAGCCTGAATGATCTGGCTTTTCTGGCCGCAATTGGCGCAGAACTGATTGTTCGCATGCCAGCTGAGCAGTGACCAACCGTGGCCCAAGCTTGCGACTTCCTCTGGCGTCACATCACCTGAAACAACCATGGAGCGCATATCCAGGCAGGTATAGCCGGAGGGCAACTCCTCCACAGGCGCAATTTTTGCCGCAAGAACCGGAAGACCCTCGCTGTCGCCCAGATAAATTCCGTTTTCCGAATCACAACCAAGGGCGGTGGCTTCCTGCAAGGTGAACAGGGTCCGGGCCCTGTCACCGTCATATGCCAGGACAGGTGCACCCATATTATAAAGATGAAGGCGCGCGTCGGGATTGTCCCAGGCTTTTGCCAGATCTTCGGAACTCAAATGCTCGCTGTTGCGCACCAGCCGATTGGCGGAAAAAGCATTCCGTTCAGAGGCGTCATTTGCGCCAGCTTTCAAAAAAACTGTTTCCTCAAAAAATGAACTCACGAATTTGTCCCTAAAATCTTGATCTGAAATTGTTCACAATGGCTTTTGCGGCGATGTCCTCATAGGGCACAGCGCTGCCGCAGCCCCAGACCGGGCCTGGCCAGGCGGCATCGGCTGCATAGCGGCCGATGACATGAATGTGCAACTGACGCACGATGTTTCCCAAAGCACCCATATTCAGCTTTTCGCATGATGTCAGCGCGCGCAGCTGCAGCGCAGCTTGATCGACCTCACGCCAGAGTGTGGATTTCAGCGGTTCGTCCAGATCCACAATTTCGGTGGCCCGTGCAATGCGCGGAACCAGAATGAGCCAGGGGAACCGGCTATCATTCATCAGCAACACGTCGCATAAGGACAATGACGCGATGAAATGCGTGTCAGCTTGCAAACGAGGATCAAGGGTGAATTCGGCAGGTGGATATGGTGTCATGCACCACGCCTAATCCGGTTTTCCGCCCATTGCAAGATCAACCTCTTGCGCCTATGGTCCGCCTCGATTTTCCAGACACTTTTACCTTTTGGAGCCAGAATGACTGACCTTGCTGCCTTGGAAACCATTATTGAAGCCGCGTTTGAAGACAGTGGATCGATCGACATCCACACCACCGGCAAAATTCGCGATGCTGTAGAGACATCGCTGAACCTGCTGGATCGGGGTGAAGTCCGTGTTGCAGAACGACAGGCTGATGGCGAATGGACCGTCAATCAATGGCTCAAGAAAGCGGTGTTGCTATCCTTCAGACTGAGCAGCATGAAAATCATCGAAGGTGGCCCGGGCGATTCCGTGTGGTGGGACAAGGTGCCGTCCAAATTTGATGGCTGGGGCGCTCTGGATTTTGAAAAAGCCGGTTTTCGCGCTGTTCCCAACTGTACTGTCCGTCGGTCCGCCTATATCGCACCGGGCGTTGTCCTGATGCCATCCTTTGTCAATCTGGGTGCCTATGTGGATGAAGGCTCGATGGTTGATGGCTGGGCAACCGTCGGATCCTGCGCCCAGATCGGCAAGAATGTGCATCTGTCCGGCGGTGTCGGCATTGGTGGTGTGCTTGAGCCGCTTCAGGCCGGGCCAACCATCATTGAAGACAATTGCTTCATCGGGGCACGCTCGGAAGTGGTGGAAGGCTGTATTGTTCGCGAAGGTTCGGTGTTGGGCATGGGCGTCTATATCGGCAAATCCACCAAGATCGTGGATCGCGCCACCGGTGAAATCCACATGGGCGAAGTGCCACCTTACTCGGTTGTCGTCGCCGGATCCCTGCCGGGCAAACCGATCCCGGGACAGGATTGGGGTCCAAGCCTTTACTGTGCTGTCATTGTGAAAAAGGTCGATGCGCAAACCCGGTCCAAAACCTCAATCAACGATCTTCTGCGCGACTGAGATTTCAAACTTAAAAAAAACCCTGACGCACCAGAATGCGTCAGGGTAAAATGCAGTTTCATAAAACAGTGAAATCAGGCGGCAGATTTGGCTTTCAGCAGTCCGCGATTGACCAGCAATTCAGCAATCTGCACCGCATTGAGCGCGGCGCCCTTGCGCAGATTATCAGCCACGACCCACAGATTCAGACCGTTTTCCACCGTGCTGTCCTCGCGGATGCGTGAAATGAATGTCGCATCTTCACCGGCGCATTCATAAGGCGTGATGTAACCACCATCTTCCCGCTTGTCGATGACGAGGCAGCCAGGTGCTTCACGCAGGATATCGCGCGCTTCATCAGCAGTAATCTCGTTTTCAAACTCGATGTTGACGGCTTCAGCATGTCCGACAAACACCGGGACACGCACAGCGGTTGCGGTCAGCTTGATGGATTTGTCGAGAATTTTCTTGGTCTCGGCAACCAGCTTCCATTCTTCCTTGGTCGAGCCATCGTCGAGAAACACATCAATATGCGGAATGACATTGAAGGCAATGCGCTTGGTAAATTTGCTGGTCTCCAGGGGGTCGGACACGAATACGGCGCGAGTCTGGGTAAACAACTCGTCTGCGCCTTCCTTTCCGGCTCCCGATACGGACTGATAGGTTGACACAACAACGCGCTTGATCTTGGCTTTATCGTGCAAGGGCTTCAGCGCCACGACCAGTTGCGCGGTGGAACAATTCGGGTTGGCAATGATGTTCTTTTTAGAAAATCCGATGATCGCATCAGGATTCACTTCGGGAACAATCAGTGGCACATCCGCGTCATAACGCCAGGCTGAGGAATTATCGATGACAACACAACCCTTGGCCGCAATCTTAGGCGCCAGGGATTTCGACACATCACCACCCGCGGACATTATGGCAATGTCGGTGCCTGCAAAATCGTAATTATCAAGAGCCCGAACCCGTAGGGTCTTGTCACCATAAGAAACTTCAGTGCCCTGGCTGCGACTGGACGCCAGCGCAACCACTTCGTCGGCTGGAAAACCGCGTTCGTCCAGAATTGACAGAACCTCACGACCAACATTGCCGGTGGCTCCGACAACCGCTATTTTGTAACCCATTTCATATCCTTTCATCGCTCTCCCGCCTGCTTGGCCCGGACACGCATGGCCGGGACTTCTCTCCCCCATAATACCGGCGGAAGAGAGAGCGGCTCATGAGGGAAATCAGGTGGTTTTAACTGATGTAGTGGTCTTGAAGGTCGTCAGCGGACTGCCCTTCGCACCATCGCGGCACGTGGTTGTTTTCAGTTCCGGCACTGGCTTCAAACCAATTGACATTCGACCTTGAGGAAAGCTTGCTTTCTGTAATTGCGCGTTCTATGCGGGCAAATGACAAAAGAGTCAATGGACTGCAATTTGCCATATTGCAATCATACTTCACTGTCATCAAAGTCAGGTTCAGAATCCGAAAAGAGATTCGCTGGAAATCTACATCCCACCACTGAAAGTTCGCTCTCCTATGTTTGCCTATCCTGTCAGAATTGCTGCCGTTCTGGTGATTGTCCTGGGCACTGGTCAGGCCGGACTTGCGGCTGAACCTGCCACCGCAGACAATGTAATCCGGCAAGCAAGTATTCTGGAGCTGCCGAGCGGTGAAACACGGATGCATTTGGAGCAGGATTCGGCAGGTGTAATGGCACTTGGTGAGGATTTGTCGCTCTCTATGGAGCGCAAGGGAGACAGAGTTGTCGCCTTTGTCCAGAGCCGGAATGCGGATCACGTCGACCAGCTTTTTGACCTGAAAGTGGTCACACTGCCCCATCGCACGATTGAAGCGCGCCTTACCGATGTCAATTTTGACGGCATTCGCGATCTGCTGATCGAAACCCAAATTGGCTATGGTGGCGTGAATGTGTTTTTCGATCTGTATCTGGGGACCAATACGGGATTTGAATCACAAACCGCTGGCCGGGACCTGTCAAATCCGGAGATCGATCCGGACCAGGAGCAGATAACCACAATGCAACGCAGTGGTCCGGTTTGGCGCCGCAGCGTTTATTTGATCGCAAACGGCAGACCCTATCACTACATGTCGACAACCGCTGCTGGCGACGGCATGGAATATGTGCAGTTTCTGACACATGATGGCAAACTTGATCAGGAAATGATTACCGACGCTTTGCCTGAAGATCCCAAAGACTGGGAGCCTTTGCGCATTGATCTGCCGGAGGGTGCCCCGTTTCCGCTTCGCGGCGAACCGGCTGATGACAGCACCACATCAGATGCCCTGCCGGATGGCAGTACCATCGTCGTGCGTCGTCTGAGTGAAGACCGCAAATATGCGCTGGTCGAGCATACCAAATCACATGTTACCGGGTGGCTGAAAACCGAATGGCTGCCGATGCCCGATGGCGTACGGTTCTAAACCAGATCCCACATTCAGCACATGCTCCGCATTGAGCTTGGCTCGATTCACGGGCAAGCTGTCACCTAATGGTGACAGACACACCTCCCAATCCTTGATATTCTGTCCGGCTTTGCTGCGCACTTCACGCGTTTGCCAGCATTGTTGCTGAAACTGATCGGAACTTTCAAAATGCTTGCCGCAATCTACGACTGGTTCGAAAAACGGATTGAACCGTTTCCGTCTGACGAGCCAACACGTCCACCGAAAACGCTGATGGCGTTTCTCTGGCATTATTCACGGCCCGTGCTGCCGGTCCTGCTGGTGATGTCGACCATCACGGCCATGATCGCAATCATGGAAGTGCTGATGTTCGGGTTCCTGGGATCACTTGTGGACCGCCTGAACGCGTCCAGTCCGGAAACATTCTGGTCTGACAATGGCTTTTCGCTGTCGCTGATGGGCCTGATGATTCTGGTTTTATTGCCGCTTTCGGTATTCCTGGGTGGCCTGTTGATCCATCAATCCTTGCTGGGCAACTTTCCGATGATCATCCGCTGGCAGGCGCATCGTTATCTGCTGGGTCAATCCATGAGCTTCTATCAGGATGACTTTGCCGGCCGCATCGCCACAAAGGTCCTGCAGACCTCATTGGCGGTCCGCGAAGCTGTGATGAAGGTTCTGGATGTTCTGGTATTCGTGACGGTCTATTTCATTGGCGCAATTGTGCTGGTGGCTGTAGCAGACTGGCGACTAGCGCTGCCATTGCTGGTCTGGCTGGCATGTTACATCTTCCTGCTGCGTCATTTCATTCCGCGCTTGCGCCGGATTTCCGAACGTCAGGCCGATGCGCGATCCATGATGACCGGCCAGATGGTGGACAGCTATACCAATATTCTCACCGTGAAACTGTTTTCGCACCGGTCCCGGGAACAGGATTTCGCACGTGCGGGCATGGATGATTTTCTCCAGACGGTGCATCAGCAAATGCGGCAGGTGACCGCTCTGCAATCCCTGCTCTACGTGATCAACTGCCTGCTGATCTTCGCCACCAGCGCAGCAGCCATCGGGCTGTGGCTAGCTGCCGATATTTCCACGGGCGCCATTGCCGTTGCTATTGGACTGTCGCTGCGGCTGAATGGCATGTCGCAATGGATCATGTGGGAATTGTCGGCCTTGTTTGAAAATATCGGCACGGTGGAAGATGGCATCACCACTATGTCCAAAGATCGCGACATTACAGATGCTTCAGAAGCACCTGTATTATCGCGGGTTGGCGGCGCAGTGTCGTTTGATCATGTCGGCTTCCACTATGGCAAGCTTGATGCCCCGCATGGAAGCACCAATAGCGATGACGAAAACGCACCCGCCAAGGGCGTTCTGCACGACATCACGCTTGATATTGCCCCCGGTGAAAAAATTGGTCTGGTCGGGCGCTCCGGTGCGGGAAAATCAACCTTGGTGAACCTTCTGCTGCGGCTTTATGACGTGGAAAGCGGACGCATCACCATTGACGGTCACAACATTGCAGACGTCACCCAGAACTCCCTGCGCGGTCAGATTTCCATGGTGACACAGGACACCTCCCTGCTGCACCGCTCTGTCCGGGAAAACATCCTCTACGGACGGCCCGATGCCAGCGAAGAAGACATGATCCAGGCCGCCACACAGGCAGAAGCCATGGAGTTCATCAACGATCTGGTGGACCCCAAGGGGCGACGCGGCTTTGAAGCTCATGTCGGCGAGCGCGGTGTGAAACTCTCTGGCGGTCAACGTCAGCGGATTGCGATTGCGCGGGTGCTTCTGAAGAATGCTCCGATCCTCATTCTCGATGAGGCCACATCGGCGCTCGATTCAGAGGTGGAAGCGGCCATTCAGGAGCAATTGTTCAATCTGATGAAAGGCAAGACGGTGATCGCCATTGCCCATCGCCTTTCCACCATTGCGACAATGGATCGTCTGGTGGTGATGGATGGCGGACATATTGTGGAAATCGGCACTCATGAGGCTTTGATTGCCAATAACGGGCTCTATGCCAGCCTGTGGAAACGCCAGTCCGGTGGCTTTCTGGGCGACATCGACCAAAGCGACGCCGCCCAGTAACCAGACAAAAGCAGGCCCCGATTTCGTGCCGGAGCCTGCCATCGCGCTCCATGATCTCCAATTCGAAGAAGCTCAGGCAAAAAATTTGAATTTCTTGGGAACCCTCCAGCGCAGGAAGACCGTTAACCTGTGTAGAAACTAACGGAGATGAATATGTCCTACTCAAAATTCCTTGCCATGATTGCAACGTCTACAATCATCATGTTTGGTCTGATGTATCTGAACACTTTTGCTTGGGATCACGTGTTCTTCAGTGAAACACGCAGCTACATGGCTTTGTATATGGGTGCGGCCATGGCGATTGTCATGCTTGCATTCATGTTTGGCATGTACACCAATAAAACAGCAAATATCGTTATCTTCGTCGCGGCCATATTCGTGTTTGCAAGTTCACTTTATCTGGTTCGCAGTCAGGATACGATAGAAGACGTTTCATGGATGAAGGCAATGATTCCGCACCATTCGATTGCCATCCTGACCAGCAGCCGGGCCAATATTTCAGACCCCCGTGTGCGTCAGCTGGCCGACGACATCATCAAGGCGCAGGAATTGGAAATAGAGGAAATGAAGGCGCTTATCGCGGACCTCAATGGTGGACCGGCGGCCACACCTGAAATTGATGGCAAATGATCATCACGCAAACTGCTGAACCACACCGCTTGGTGAGGGAGGACCATGTCCGTCCCTATGGTTTGCAAGCAAAGGATGCTCCTGACACGGGGTCCGGCTTTAATTGTGCACTGCAAATGCTGGTGTTTGAATCCTTAGCCTGATAAAAGGCCAGCGCATTGGCAGAGAAGCAAAAGAGTTGGCCTTATGAGCAACCGCATTGGCAGCCGGTCCAGACAGACCAGTGAAACCGAAATTGACGTGTCTGTCCTGGTGGATGGAACCGGGCAATATGACATTGAAACCGGCGTCGGGTTTTTCGACCACATGCTGGAGCAATTGGCGCGCCACAGCGGGATGGATTTCAAAATCCGTGCCAAGGGTGATCTGCATATTGATGATCACCACACGGTTGAGGATGTCGGCATTGCGCTTGGCATGGCGCTGAATGACGCCCTGGGCGACCGGGCTGGGATTACCCGCTATGGCTCCGCTGACCTGCCCATGGATGAGGCGCTATCACGCGCAGCGATTGATGTCTCCGGCAGACCGTTTCTGGTTTGGAACCTTGCATTCAATGCAGCCAAGATTGGCAGTTTTGATACCGAATTGGTGCGTGAGTTCTTCCAGGCCTTTGCCATGAATGGCCGCCTGACCCTGCATGTTGAAGGTGTTTATGGGGAGAATAACCACCATATAGCGGAAAGCGCCTTCAAGGCGGTCGCGCGTGCCCTGCGCGTTGCGATTGCCATGGACAGCCGCGAAACCGGCAAGATACCATCCACCAAAGGCACTCTTTAAAGAGGTTCGGGATGCAGTCCTATACTGTTCACACGCCGCCATCATCCTCTGAAGATGAGCGCCTGTCCAAGGCTATTTTTGTGCGCGACGGATTTCATCTGGTGGCGTTGATTGCGCCTCCGCTGTGGCTATTGTGGTATCGGCAATGGCTGGGGCTGGTGCTTTATATTGCGGTGCTGACAGTGCTGGATTTTTCTACCGAGATTGCATCTTTCTGGACACTCTCGATTATCAATTTTTTGTTTGGGATCGGCATTGCGCTGGAAGCCAGCACATTGCGGCGCTGGCGGTTGAACGCCAACGGGTGGCAACTGGCAGGCGTGGTGACGGCTTATGATCTGGAAGATGCGGAAGAGCGGTTTTTTGCCGGTCTGAAAACTGACCGCAATTCGTGGACCCTACCGGGCCGCATGACTTCCGGCATTGCGTCTAACGGCACAAGCCCGACCACCCGACAATCTGTCCCCTCGATCATCGGATATCAACAATGAGGCCGTCGATGCGTGTTGCGATTATTGACTATGGGTCCGGCAATTTGCGCTCTGCGGAAAAGTCTTTCGAACGGGCTGCCCGCGAACGCGATATCGCGGCGGAGATCGTGGTGACAAATGATCCCGTCTTTGTTTCCAAGGCAGACCGGATCGTGTTGCCCGGCGTGGGGGCCTTTGCCGATTGCCGTGCCGGGCTGTTTGCAATTGATGGCCTGGTAGATGCCTTGCGCGAAGGTGTGGAAGTGCGCGCCGTGCCGTTTTTCGGCATTTGTGTCGGCATGCAGCTTATGGCCAGCCGCGGTCTGGAGAAAAGCGTCACCGAAGGACTGGGCTGGATTGAGGGAGATGTTGTTCCCATCGAAGTCTCTGACCCTGCCCTCAAGATCCCGCAAATGGGATGGAACACGCTGATTGAACGCCGCGCGCATCCGGTTTGTGCAAATATTGCGCTGGGCCCTGATGGTCTGAACGCCTATTTCGTCCATTCCTACCATATGGTACCGGTCGATCCGGCGGATATCGTTGCTGTCACCGATTATGGCGGCCCGGTTACTGCCATGGTGGCGCGTGACAATCTGATCGGCACACAATTCCATCCCGAGAAAAGCCAGCAGCTTGGTCTGTCACTGATCGGCAATTTCCTGAATTGGTGGCCGCAGAAAAGCCGGGCCGCGATTGATGCAGTGGCCGCCAGTGCCTGATATGACAATTCTTCAAGAAACCGATTGAATCCATGATCCTTTTTCCAGCTATCGATTTGAAAAACGGCCAGTGTGTGCGCCTGAAACTGGGCGACATGGCACAGGCAACCGTCTTCAATGACAGTCCCGGTGCCCAGGCCAAGGCCTTTCAGGATCAGGGTTTTGAATGGTTGCATGTGGTTGATCTGGATGGGGCCTTTGCCGGGGAGAGCCGAAACGGTGCTGCCGTCGACGCCATTCTGGCTGCCACCAGCAACCCAGTGCAACTGGGCGGCGGTATTCGCACCCTCGAACATATCGAGGCCTGGCTCTCAAAGGGGCTTGCCCGGGTTATTTTAGGGACCATTGCCGTGCGAGACCCGGCCCTTGTACGCCAGGCCTGTTCCAAATTCCCCGGACAGATTGCCGTTGGTATTGATGCCCGCTCGGGCCATGTGGCCGTCGAAGGCTGGGCCGAAACATCTGATCTGACGGTTCTGGATATGGCAAAGCGCTTTGAAGACGCTGGCGTTGCCGCCATCATCTATACCGATATTGACCGGGATGGAGTGCTGGCCGGGATCAATTGGGACAGCACTCTGGAGCTTGCCAATCATGTGTCGATCCCGGTGATTGCCTCCGGAGGCCTTGCTTCCATGGATGATATTCTAAGAATGACGCAAGCAGATGCGCAGATTTTGGAAGGTGCCATCTCCGGGCGGGCGCTTTACGATGGCCGGATCGACCCGACAGACGCATTGACCCTGTTGAAGAAAGTCGCCTGATGCTGAAAATCCGTGTCATCCCGTGCCTTGATGTCAAGGAAGGCCGCGTTGTCAAAGGCGTCAATTTTGTCGATCTGATTGATGCCGGTGATCCGGTGCAGGCGGCCATTGCCTATGATGCTGCCGGCGCTGACGAATTATGTTTTCTCGATATTACTGCCAGCCATGAAGATCGTGGCATTTTGCTGCACGTGGTGCGCGAAACGGCAGAACATTGCTTCATGCCACTGACCGTGGGAGGCGGCGTGCGGGAAGTTGCAGACATCCGCAATCTGCTCCTGGCCGGCGCTGACAAGGTGTCAATCAACACGGCAGCGGTGAAGAACCCGGATTTTGTGCGCGAGGCGTCTGATAAATTCGGCAATCAGTGCATTGTTGTTGCGATTGATGCGAAACGTGTTTCCGGGCCGGATGAACCGGAGCGGTTCGAGATTTTCACCCATGGTGGGCGTGAGGCAACCGGCATTGATGCCGTGGCCTTTGCCAAGCAGGTTGTGGCGCTGGGCGCCGGTGAAATCCTGCTGACCAGCATGGATCGGGACGGCACCAAGATCGGCTACAATCTGCCGCTGACGAAAGCCATCGCCGATGCGGTTCATGTGCCTGTGATTGCCTCCGGCGGCGTTGGCAATCTGGATCATCTTGTCGAAGGCGTGACCGGTGGCCATGCCAGTGCTGTGCTCGCCGCCTCAATATTTCATTTCGGCACCTATACAATTGCCGAGGCAAAGGCGCATATGGCGAAGGCTGGCCTTCCCATGCGGCTTGTCTGACAACGGAGCTGTCATGAGCAATTTCACACTGAGCGATCTGGAAACCATTATCGAGCAACGCAGCTCTGCGGGTGCGGACACGTCCTACACTGCGCGCCTGCTGGAAAAAGGTCCCCTCAAATGTGCTGAAAAATTTGGCGAAGAGGCGGTTGAACTTGCTTTGGCCACTGCAGCCCAGGCGCCGGAAGATGTGGCGAATGAGGCGGCAGATGTGTTGTATCACCTGATGGTTGTGCTGCGCTCACGCGGGGTTTCACTGGATCAGGTCATGGACATTCTCGGCAATCGCACCGCACAATCCGGTCTGGCTGAAAAAGCCGCTCGCAAGACGCCTGAGTAAAGAAGCCTTATATGAGCTTGAACAAACAGTCTGACAGCCCCCTGCATGAAGGCTCCCTGTCGCCTTACCGCATCTATGATGTGGAGCGATGGTCGAAGCTGCGTGCCGACACCCAGATGACGCTGTCGATCAATGAAATTCGCAGATTGCAGAGCCTCAATGACCCGATATCGGTTGAGGAGGTGGAGCATGTCTATCTGCCGCTTGCGCGTCTGCTGTTCCATTATGTGAAGGCGACACAGAGCCTGTTTCAGGCAACAGCCCAGTTTCTTGATATGAAAGACCAGAAGGTGCCCTTCATCATCGGGCTGGCCGGGTCGGTTTCGGCTGGCAAGTCCACCACGGCGCGCGTGCTGCAGGCACTGCTGTCGCGCTGGCCCTCCATGCCCAAGGTGGATCTGATCACCACAGACGGGTTCCTCTACCCCAATGCCGTGCTGAAGGCTGAAGGGCTGATGGAGCGCAAGGGCTTTCCGGAAAGCTATGATGTCACCGCATTGCTGCGCTTTCTCACCGACATCAAGGCCGGCAAGCCATCGGCAACTGCACCGCTCTATTCGCATCTGATCTATGATGTGGTGCCCAATGAAACGGTGACCATCTCCAGCCCGGACATCCTGATTCTGGAGGGGCTGAATGTGTTGCAGGTCCGTGATCTGCCGCCCGGCGGCGACAGTGTTCCCTTCGTGTCGGACTTTTTTGATTTTTCGATTTATCTGGATGCGGATGAAGCCTTTGTCCAGCAATGGTACCGGGAACGGTTCCTGCGGCTGCGAGAAACGGCCTTTCGTGACCCAAAAAGTTTTTTCAGGACCTTTGCCGAATTAACCGAAGAGGAAGCGGTGGCCACGGCAGATGATATCTGGGCGCGGATCAACCGTCCAAATCTTCTGGAAAACATTCTGCCCACACGCCAGCGTGCAGATCTGATCTTGCGCAAAGGCGCAGATCACAAGATAGATCAGGTCGCGTTGCGTCGGCTGTAAATCGTTTCCGGTTTACACCATGCTCGGCAGAATTCTGTCCGGAACCGCATGGCCATCCAGCAGCGACTTGATGTTTACAATCACCTTGTTTCCCATATCGATGCGGCCTTCGATGGTCGCGGACCCCATATGTGGCAACAGCACCACCTTGTTGGTGCGCGCCAGCTTCAGCAATTTCGGATTGATGGCTGGCTCGTGTTCAAACACATCCAGTCCGGCACCAGCCAGCTTGCCTTCATCCAGCATGGTCAAAAGCGCATCTTCATCAATAATCTCGCCGCGCGCTGTGTTCACCACATAGGCTTCCGGGCGCATCAGGTGCAATCGCCGCGCTGACAGAAGATGATAGGTGCCTGGCGTATGCGGGCAGTTGACCGAAATAATGTCCATGCGGGCCAACATCTGATCAAGGCTGTCCCAATAGGTTGCCTCCAGACTGTCTTCAATTTCGGCAGGCAAAGGCCGCCTGTTGTGATAGTGGATCGCCAGCCCGAATGCCTTGGCGCGGCGCGCCACCGCCTGGCCGATACGGCCCATGCCGACAATGCCGAGGCGCTTGCCTGAAATACGTCGCCCGGTCATCCAGGTGGGAGACCAACCGGACCAATGTTCGCCGCCGGGAAGTATGGCGGCGCCCTCGGCCAGCCGACGTGGCACTGCAAGAATCAGCGCCATGGTCATGTCAGCGGTGTCTTCGGTGAGCACATTTGGGGTGTTGGTTATGACGATACCCTTGTCATGGGCGGCACCCACATCAATGTTATCCACACCATTTCCGAAATTGGCAATCAGCTTCAATTGCGGTCCGGCCTGATTGATGACAGCGGCATCGATGCGATCGGTAACGGTCGGCACAAGCACATTCGCCGTCTTCACTGCTTCCACCAATTCCGCCTGAGTCATGGCATGATCGTCAAGATTGAGGCGCGCATTGAACAGCTCGCGCATGCGCGTTTCCACCTGTTCCGGTAGTTTTCGCGTGACCACAACCAGCGTTTTTGATCTTGGCATTTGGGGACGGCCTCTTCACGTTGAGAGCTCTTTAACCATATCTACCCAAAACATGTATAAGGTTTGGACAGATATCGCCCGTTCTGGACAAGGCTCATTTTTGCAGACCCTAGCAGATAGAACTGCAAACACAATTTGAATGACTTTGTATAATGTGTCAGGAGAGCAGATGCCAAGCCCCCTATTGCGCGGAAGGCTAGTTTGGAAACTTTGATGCGCGGAAAAGGTTTACGAGTGCGCAGGATATGATTTTAAAGATTATGCAATTTTGGCAGGCAAACCGACAATGGCTCCGAAAGATACAGCCTGGCCTGACATCTTCAGTTGTGGGTCTGTGTCTGGCAGTGACGGCATTTGCCTTTATCGGAACAGCAGTCAGCAGTCCGGCCTTTGCCCAAGCTGCCAATGAACGGGGCATACGGGTGGGCCCCTCCGGTCTACCGCTTCCCCGTTTTGTCAGCCTGAAGGCCAATCAGGTGAATGTGCGCGTGGGTCCGGGTCGGGACTACGACATTGCATGGATTTTCGTCAAAGGTGGCCTGCCGGTTGAGGTTTTTCAGGAATCTGACAATTGGCGGCGCATCCGTGACGCGGCCGGAAATTCAGGCTGGGTGTTTCACAGTCTTCTGTCAGGGCGCAGAACTGCACTGGTCACACCATGGAGCGCCAATGCAGAACCGCTGCCGCTGTATCGCGAGCGCAGTGTGGGTGCAAAACTGAATGCCAGACTGGAATCCGGCCTGTTGCTGAACATCGAGGAATGCGATGGCGAATGGTGCCGCGCAGACCTGACCGATGCCAATGACCAAAGCTACCGCGGCTTTGTCCAGCAGGACAAATTATGGGGTGTGTATCCCAACGAAGAATTTGAAGATTAGGCCCAGGAGATACCCTTGAAAATCACACTTTATTACGCGCCAATCGCCTGCTCACTGGCCCCTTTTGTCAGTCTCAACGAAGCCGGGGCTGATTTTGAGGTGAGTCCCATCAACCTTCGTGGAAAGCAACAGATGTCGCCAGACTATCTGGAACTCAACCCGAAGCACAAAGTGCCGCTTCTCGTCGTGGATGGAAAATCACTGACCGAGAATGTGGCCATTCAATACTGGATTGCGCGCAATTTTCCCGACGCCAGATTGTTGCCAACCGACCCGTGGCAGGAAGCTCAGGGCCTCTCGCTTCTGTCCTGGTTTGCATCCGGTTTTCATCCTCTTATCAGCCGCTTCAACGCGCCTGCCGGAATTTGCAGTGTCCCCGGGACAGAAGACAATGTGCTTGACCTTGCCAGACCGGCCCTTGTGAGCAATTTTCAGATTGCTGATGACATGCTGGCTGGTCGTGACTTCTTCTTCGACCATTTCACAACGGCTGATGCGTATTTCTTCTGGTGCTTCCGCCGCACCGGGATGTTTGATGTTGACCTGTCCGGCTTCAAAAACTGTCAGGCTCATTTTGAGCGGCTTTCGGAACGCCCCAGCGTTCAAAAAGTGTTGGCTTTTGAAAAAGAAACTCTGGCAAAGTTCAAGGCACAGAGTTGAATTGACGCCTGTCTGCAAAATTGGCTGCACGGTCGTGAGACGTGGTTCTGAAGTCAGAACTGGCTGAACCGGGTTGCGCGTCTGGAAATTTGACTGACTGCGTGTCAAGGTTTCCAGACACATGAACATCACCGTGGATTTTGCCATGTCAATTGAGTTTCTGATCACATCGATGATCGTCATCCTGCTGCCGGGCACAGGCGTTCTCTACATGCTGGCAGTGGGTCTCGGACGGGGCTTCAGGCCCTGTGTTGCAGCCGCTCTTGGCTGCACCTTTGGTATTGTCCCGGCCGCCATTGCCAGCATCATCGGGCTGGCTGCCATTTTCCACACCAGCGCCCTGGCGTTTCAAACCGTGAAGTATCTGGGAGCAGCCTATCTGCTGTTTATGGCCTGGCGCATTCTCAAGGAAGGCGGTGCGCTTGATTTTGACGAGGACAGCAAGCCTGCTTCCATGTTTCAAACAGCATTGAACGGAACGCTGATCAATGTTCTGAACCCGAAATTGTCGCTGTTCTTTCTGGCTTTCCTGCCGCAATTCGTCGACGCCAATCAGGTGAATGCCATGCCAACCATGTTTTATCTGGCCGGTGTCTTCATGGGTCTGACCTTTCTGGTGTTTGTCCTGTATGGCGCCGGTGCCGCGCTGGCACGAGACTATCTTGTGCGCCGACCCACCGTGATGGTCTGGATGAAACGGTCCTTTGCTACGGCCTTCGGTTTTCTCGGACTGCGTCTGGCTCTGTCTGAGAGATAAGGCCCCTTTATTCTCGGCAGTGAGCTGATTGGATTGGGCTGCGCCATGTAGGCCCAAAGCACAATTTAGTCCCGACCACTCCAGTTGCGCGCGTTCTGCTCGGCGCGTTCGAGCAGAACGAACAGCATATCGGCTTCCGCCTTTGAGAACCCATCCAGCAACACAGCATTGATGTCTTCATAAAAATTGGCGAGGTGGCTGAGGTCTTTGGCTGCTTTGGTTGCTTCAATCCTGACGGTGCGTCTGTCATGTGCGTCTGGCGTTCGCAGCAGAAGCCCCTTGTCGATCATGCGGTCTACTATACGGGACGTTGCAGGCGCGTTGTTGCCGCTATAAGCGGCCAGATCACCAATCGTCAGTCCGCTTTCGCGCCACACTGCCGACAGAATAACCCATTGCGGCAGAGACAGATCATAGCGCTCCAGAATCGTCTGGCAAACAGTATTGCAAGCGCCTGCCGTATAATTGAGCTGTCGGCCGATGGATCGCGGTGGCGCCATTTTTTTAGTTGTCATGTAAATATTTTACCTGTAATAAATATCCCTGTAAAATTAAACTAGTCCAATCCAGTGGGGGATGTAAAATGAAGTTTCCGGGAATTGCAGTACTGGCCATCGCAATTGGCACGACCACAAGCGGATTTACACAATTCGCCAACGCGGAAGACAAGCCAGCTGGTCGACTGGCCGCTGAAATGACGTTTGGTTCAATCGATACAGCGAACAAAGGGTACATTCATCAGGGGGATCTGGAGGCGTTTCGATCCAGTGTCTTTGCGGGCATGGACTATGATGACACCGGACAAGTGACCTATCCTGAATTTGCAGCATGGGATCCGGGATTTTCCAGCATCGCTGCGAAGGAAGGAAAATCCGAGGCCTATGTCACGGCAACCAAAATCGTATTTGCCTTCTGGGATCGCAATGGCGATGGGGAGATCAACGATTCCGAGATGCGATTTGCCATGAATGCTGATTTTCGCCGCGCTGATCTGGATGATGACGGCGTTCTTTTACAACAGGAGTTCATTCAGGGGTTTGCCGTGATCGTTGCCATGCGGGCGGCCATTCGGCCTGATCTTTGAGACTTGGAACTTCGTCGTAGAAAGTCCTTTTGGAGGCAGTGATGAAAAGCACAAAACTATCTTATGGCCGTTTTGCAATCAGCATTCACTGGCTGAGCGCCCTTCTTGTTTTGATCCTGTTGGGATCCGGTTTCAGATCAGACATGACACTTGATCCGGCAGCGAAGATCGCCATCCTCAGGGTCCATATTCCTGTTGCGATACTGGTGCTGGTTCTCACTTTGGTCAGGCTTGTATGGTGGTGGCGGTTTGACAGGAAACCGGCCCCGCTTGATGCCACACCGCGCTGGCAGGAAACCATTGCCGTGTGGACCCATCGGCTGCTTTACGTGTTGCTGTTTGTCATGTTGGGAAGCGGCATAGGGCTCTCCATCCTGTCCGGAGCGCCAGACGCTGTGTTTGGCAGCGCGCCGCTACCGGATTTTTCGGAATATGTGCCACGCATAGCCCACGGTATTGCGTCGAAAGTACTGGCCGCATTGATTGTTCTCCATGCGGGAGCCGCGCTATTTCACCATTTCATAAAACGCGATTCGACGCTGAAACGCATGTGGTTTCAAAACGAACAGAGCTAATCAACAACCACAAACACGCCTTCGCGGCGCGGGTCTCCCGCGCCGGCAAACCGGCCGCGCGGGGTGCGCTCGACAGCGTGGACGCCGCCAAAATACAGGCTTTGTCCCTGCCAGAACTCCGTCTGCGGAAACACGCCTTCCAGCACCTTGGCTTCCGGCTGGTTGCCGTAATCTTCAATATCCAGCCGCCGCCGCTCGCCATGGATGCGCGGCCGGTGGACAGCTTCGCGGATATCCATTCCGGTGAGAAATCGATTGGCCAGAACCTGATAGAGAGCTGTGCGAATGCGGTTTGAACCGCCCGACCCCAATGCCAGCAATGTGCCGTCCAAGCCGTCGGCAATACTGGGTGCCATCATCGACGAGAGACGGCGCTGACCTTTGGGCTGCGGCTTCCATCGGGTTGGTCCGACCGGATTGACATCTTCTTCGCCCAGCATGTTGTTCAGCATGAAGCCGCGACCAGAGACAATCTGTCCATTGCCCTCACCATTGGTCACAGTAACGGCCACTGCATTGCCACGGCGGTCAATGACGCTGATATGGGTTGTGCCATTGAAACTGTCTTTGGACCCGGCCTGTTCCGGCTGTGTTGCATGGACGTGAAACTTGTCCGCGATCTCCTGTCCCGAATGACCATCCCGCCAATAGCGATCGACCAATGCGATCACATCTGCCCTACCGGATAATGGCGATAAGGGTTTGCTGTCTGCACTCAGCATCGCAAGCGACAACACGCCCCCCATCGCCGGCAAGGCATTGCTGAAGACCCGACAGGATGCGTTCTGCCAACGGGTTGGGTCGCGCAATTGCACCTCATAATCGGCAAAATCAATAGCGGTGAGATGGCCGCCCTCGTCCCTTTGCTGCTGCAGCACTCTGTCCCGCTCACAAAACCCTTGCAAAGTGGCGTCGTCGCGCTCTGACAGTTCCTTGAACAGAAGCCGCAATTCCGCGTTGTCAAACGGATCACCGTCGACAAGCAATTTTCCATCCGGCGCATACAGCGATCTTGCCGTATCCGATGCCTGCAGAATGGGTGAGACAATTTCAAACAACTGGGCCTGAAGCGGACTGACTTTCATGTCGCTTGCGCTGGTCAAGGCGATGCCAAACAATCGTTGCATCGAAATGCCGTTTTCTGCTTTGCCCAGGCGAATGAGGGCGCCCAGTCCAGCCTCCATTCCAGGCACGGCACTGGTTCCGGCCCCTATGTGAAACAATTGCCGAACACTGCCAAAATCGGCCTCGACTTCCATGATCTGCGCGTCAGTCTGATTGTGACCGGGCAAATCAACAAAGAAATCAAGAACTTCTGTTTTGCCGCTGCGATGCCGCGCAGTCATGAAGCCGCCACCGCCCGGGCTGGCAAATACCGGCTCGGCAAGACACGCCGCAATCAACCCGGCTGCTGCGGCCTGAAAAGCGTTTCCACCCTCATTCAGCGTTCGCGCAGCCGCATCAGCCGTGACCCTGTGTCCGGCCGCAACCGCACCAGCCTGCAAATCGCGCGCCTTGTGAAGGAAAGACATCTTGGAAGAACCTTTGTGATAGATGGGAAACTAGGAGGCGTTCGCGCGCACCGTAGAGTATGTGAGTTCCGCTTCAAACCAGATTTTCGGTCGATTAAACACGGCAAAAACCGGACAGCCATAATTTGCGCGCAATTTTGCTGCGAAAGCGCTAAACACATTCAAAATGCCGTTGGAGCTCACTTTATGCCGACAATTGCTCTTGTTGATGATGACCGGAACATTCTGACCTCTGTTGCCATGGCACTGGAATCAGAAGGTTATCGGGTTCAGACCTATACAGATGGAGCCTCTGCCCTGGATGGGCTGATGGACAATCCACCGGATATGGCGATTCTGGATATCAAAATGCCCCGCATGGACGGTATGGAATTGCTGCGCCGTTTGCGCCACAGCACCGACATGCCGGTGATATTTCTGACGTCCAAAGATGATGAGATTGATGAATTGTTCGGCCTGAAAATGGGTGCAGACGATTTTATCCACAAACCCTTCTCCCAACGCCTGCTGGTTGAGCGGGTCAAGGCGGTGATGCGCCGGGTGGCCCCGCGCGACGGGACAGTCGTCAAGGAAGCGGAAGCCACTAAAGCACTGGAGCGCGGCGCCCTGTCCATGGATCAAGAGCGGCATACCTGCACCTGGAATGGCAAGAATGTGGTTCTGACTGTCACCGAATTCTTGATATTGTTTGCACTTGCACAACGGCCGGGTGTCGTCAAAAGCCGCAATGCATTGATGGACGCCGCCTATGATGACCAAGTCTATGTGGATGACCGGACCATTGACAGCCACATCAAAAGACTGCGCAAGAAATTCAAGGCAACTGATGATGATTTCGATATGATCGAAACGCTGTATGGTGTCGGTTATCGTTTTCGCGAAGGATAGGATACCAGCAAACCGCCATGTCGGCCTCTGATGCCACAAAAGGGGATGACCTCCACCAGCCCGAGAATGAGGAGACTGCCAAACCGGCATCTGCCTTGCGCAGGGCTGCGGCAAAAGCCGCCAAGCGCGCGCGCCGTCGCGTGCGCTTTTCCCGGCTGACCCCACGGCGCGTATTGGCCTCGGTCAGTTTACAGGTGTTTTCCTCTCTCACCCGCCGCATCGTGTTTCTCAATCTTGCCGCGCTTCTGGTGCTGCTGTCGGGTATTCTGTTTCTCAACCAGTTTCGGGCCGGACTGACGGAAGCGCGGATTGAAAGCCTGCTGACGCAGGGGGAAATCATCTCCGGCGCAATTGCTGCCTCCGCCAGTGTTCAGACAAATACCATCACAATTGATCCTGATCGCTTGTTGGAATTGCGCAGTGGCGAGAGCATTGCAGCCTTTGAAGATGAGGAAGCCGCCCTTGAGTTTCCCATCAATCCGGAACGTGTCGCCCCCGTCTTGCGTCGGCTGATTTCGCCAACCCGGACACGGGCGCGAATTTATGATCAGGAAGGCACCCTGATCCTTGACAGCCGCGCACTCTATGCTTCAGGTCAGATCCTGCGGTTTGATCTGCCGCCTGTCGAAGTGGTGCCAGCCTGGTATGAATTGCTGTGGCAGAAAGCCAAATTGTGGCTGCGTCGTGGTGATCTCCCGCTGTACAGCGAAATTGATGGCGGCAATGGCCGCAATTATCCGGAAGTGGTGCGTGCCTTGTCGGGAACGCCAGCCAGCGAGGTCCGGGTCACCGAACAGGGTGAGTTGACCGTTGCAGTGGCCGTGCCGATCCAACGCTTCCGCGCTGTTCTTGGCTCGTTGCTGCTGTCAACGCAAGGCGGTGATATCGATGCCATTGTGCAAGCGGAACGCCTGGCCATTTTCCGCGTCTTTCTGGTTGCCGCCAGCGTTACGATCTTGCTGTCGATCCTGCTGGCCAGCACGATCGCTGGTCCGATGCGCCGACTGGCTGCAGCAGCAGACCGGGTGCGACGCGGTGTGAATACCCGTGGAGAGATTCCAGATTTTACCAATCGGCGCGATGAAATCGGCCACCTTTCGCAAGCCCTGCGTGATATGACCGATGCGCTATTTACACGCATGGCAGCGATTGAAAGCTTTGCTGCTGATGTCTCCCATGAGTTGAAAAACCCGCTGACCTCTTTGCGCAGCGCAGTGGAAACCCTGCCCCTGGTCAAGAGTGAGGACCAGCGTGAACGTTTGCTGAGCGTCATTCTTCATGACATACGGCGCCTGGACCGCCTCATCAGCGACATATCGGACGCATCCCGGCTGGATGCCGAACTGGCGCGTCAATCCTCAGAGCCGGTCGATATCTGGCTGCTGTTGGACACGGTTGTTGCCGTTGCGCGCGAGACCGCCACGGTCACGTCTCCAAGCATCGAGTTGACAGTTGATGATGATTTGAAGGACCGGTTGTTCGTTCTTGGAAATGACGGACGTCTTGGGCAGGTCATCAACAATCTTATTGACAATGCGCGCTCTTTTACCGGGACCAACGGCAGTGTCAGGATCACGGCACATTGTGAGGACGATGAGGTGGTGATTACCATTGAGGATGATGGGCCCGGTATCCGGTCGGATGTCCAGACCCGTATTTTTGAGCGTTTCTATACTGATCGCCCAAACCGGGAAGATTTTGGTCAGAATTCGGGCCTTGGCCTGTCCATCAGCAAGCAGATTGTGGAAGCGCATCGCGGAACAATCGAGGCCCGGAACTGGTTCGCCGACGATGAAGACGTGCCGGCAGGCGCGCGATTCATCGTCCGCCTGCCCTTGGTGAGCAGTTAACGCCCATGTCCGAGATACACCAGATGATCCCGGCAATTCACGGCACCTGTGTGGTGTACCAAAAGTCAGGCATTTTGATCACCGGGCGTTCAGGCAGTGGCAAATCTCAACTGGCTCTTGCACTTATGGGCGATGCGGCCCGGCCCAGCACACTGGTTGCGGATGATGGTGTTGTGCTGCGGGCTGAAGGCACAGATTTGTGGGCATCAGTTCCCCGCAGGCTGCGCGGCAAGATCGAACGCTACGGCATGGGCATCGAAATCCACGGATTTGTGGAAACCTGTCGTCTTGCGCTGGTGGTGGAACTCACGCCGCAGGATCAAATTGAACGCATGCCGGAACCTGATACGCTGATCTGGACGCATCAGAAGATTTCAGTACCCAAGCTGATATTGCCGGAACAGCCCAGCAATGGTGCCTCTGCGATTTATGCAACCCTAAAGCGTATCAATGCATGGCTGTGACGGAAAAGCGTTGAAATTAAAAAATTGGGCCTTGCCTTCGCACGGTCAATGCACAAAATACACTTCGACTTTATTTGTATGGGGCCTGGTCATTAGCCGGGCCCGTTTTTAAGCTGGAATTTGTCCAATGATCGGATTGGTGCTCGTCACCCACGGCAAACTTGCGGATGAATTTCGGTCTGCGCTGGAACACGTTGTAGGCAAGCAGGAATCGATTGCGACCATCTGCATCGGCCCTGATGACAATATGGAAACCAGACGCGACGATATCGTTGCGGGAATTTCCTCTGTCGAAACCGGCTCAGGGGTGATTGTGCTGACTGACATGTTTGGCGGAACACCGTCAAACCTTGCCATATCGGCCATGGAGCCGGGAACAATTGAAGTAATTGCCGGGCTGAATCTGCCCATGCTGGTGAAACTTGCCAGCGTGCGTCGGACATTGGGCGTGGTGGAAGCTGCGCTTGCAGGGCAGGAAGCCGGCCGCAAATACATCAATGTTGCCAGCGCCCTACTGGGTGCGGCGCCTCACAAGTCATCAGCAGGATGACGGGCGACAATCCCGCTCGCCTTGTGACCATAACCAATGCCAAGGGCCTTCATGCGCGCGCGTCCGCCAAATTCGTCAAATGCGCAGGTGCCTTTGACGCCACTGTGTCAGTCTCCAAAGACGGACAGACCGTTGGCGGCACATCTATCATGGGTTTGATGATGCTGGGCGCGACGCCAGGCAGCGTGGTGAAACTCTCTGCAACCGGACCTGACTCCACTGATGTCCTGAATGCACTTGAAGCCCTGATCAAGGGTCGCTTTGGCGAAGAATAACGCCCCGAAAACGTATAAAGAAATCTTTATATTTGATTTGCCTTATGTCAAATAGCATGATAGCAGGACGGCAAATTTGGCCGCCTCTGGCGGATATTTCTAATAATCATTTTATCAAGGGCTGTTCTTCATGGCTGACTATATTGTCAAAGACCTTTCGCTGGCCGATTGGGGCCGCAAGGAAATCGCAATCGCTGAAACTGAAATGCCGGGCCTGATGGCTCTGCGTGATGAATTCGGCAAAGAGAAACCGCTGAAAGGCGCGCGGATCGCCGGTTCCCTGCACATGACCATTCAGACAGCTGTGCTGATTGAAACCCTGACAGCTCTGGGTGCCGAAGTCCGCTGGGCTTCCTGCAACATTTTTTCCACACAGGATCACGCAGCAGCAGCCATCGCGGCCACCGGTGTGCCAGTTTTCGCGGTCAAGGGCGAAACTCTGGAAGAATACTGGAACTACGCGGAGCGCATCTTCAACTGGGGCAATGGCGAAACTGCCAATCTCATTTTGGATGATGGCGGCGATGCAACCCTGCTGATCCTGCTCGGCGCGAAAGCAGAGAAAGACATCTCTGTTCTCGACAATCCAGGCAATGAAGAAGAAGAAGCGCTTTACGGGCTGATCAAAAAGCGGATTGCCGAAACACCTGGCTGGTTCTCAAAAGTTCGTGAAAACCTTCAGGGCGTATCGGAAGAAACCACCACCGGCGTTCATCGTCTTTACCAGATGCAGCAACGTGGCGAACTTCCCTTCCCCGCAATCAATGTCAATGACAGTGTCACCAAGTCCAAATTCGACAATCTTTATGGTTGCCGTGAAAGTCTGGTCGATGGGTTGCGCCGCGCGACTGATGTGATGATGGCTGGCAAGGTGGCCGTTGTGTGCGGCTATGGCGATGTCGGCAAGGGTTCCGCTGAATCCCTGCGCTCTTCCGGTGCCCGCGTTATCGTCACCGAAATCGATCCTATCTGCGCGCTGCAGGCTGCAATGGAAGGGTATGAAGTCAACACACTGGATGACGTTGCGTCAAAGGGCGATATCTTTGTGACAACAACCGGCAACAAGGATGTCATTACCGTCGACCATATGCGGGCCATGAAAGATCGTGCCATCGTGTCCAATATCGGTCACTTTGACAGTGAAATTCAGATCGGCGGATTGCGGAATTTGAAATGGCACAATGTAAAACCTCAAGTTGATGAAGTTGAATTCCCGGACGGGAAGCGCATCATCGTTCTGGCCGAAGGCCGTTTGGTGAATCTTGGGTGCGCTACTGGTCACCCAAGCTTTGTCATGTCCGCCAGTTTCACCAACCAGGTCCTTGCACAGATGGAACTCTGGAACCGGGGCGACCAGTATAAAAACGAGGTTTATGTCCTGCCCAAGCACCTGGATGAAAAGGTTGCAATGCTGCATCTGGAGAAGCTTGGCGTTAAATTAACTCGCCTTACGGATGAGCAGGCCACCTATATTGACGTGCCTGCAGATGGGCCTTTCAAGCCTGACCACTACAGGTATTAATACTAAATTAACCATATACTAGATGTGGGGACGGTGAAAAAAATGATTCACCGTCCCCTTTTTTATGTCCTTAAGCGCTTCCCACCGATTCGCGAAGCAGGTAGTTTCGACTGATTCGCTTTGGTTGATCCGGATTTAAAATCCCCAACAACCGTATCGTCCCTGTGGCGACCTGCGAAAATAGTGAGTAGCTGATGTAGCCGTGTATCTGGCGACACTCTGGCGCGTTGAGTCTGGTTCTCGAGGATTACGTATGCACCGCATTATGCGGGCTGTTGAAAGATACAGCCGCAAACCATTCAGGATTCCGAGTCGCTGTTCTCTGCGACGGCGCATCGTTTTATTATCTGCCAGCGCTTTTGCGGCTCTTGGCACGTCAGCCGAGGTCGCCGCCCAGGATGCCGTTGCCAGTTCCAAAGTCATCGTTGCACCACTTACGCTTCTGTTGCTGGTGGCAGCTCTGGCCGGATTGGTCGCAGCAGGTTCCAGCTGCCTGCTTCTCATCAAAAACCGGAATCGCCATACCACTGAAAAACGTAGTCTGGAATCTGCTCTGGCCGAAGCACGACGTGAAGCAGACACTGCAGAGCGCCTTTTGCATGCAGACGAACAACTGACCCTGACCTTGCAGCGCGGGCCCGTTGGTACGGTCATCGGGACGAAACTGTTTGGCGCATTGTCTCTCGGCGACCATGTTCTGGAGGAAGCGCTGGCCACTGACAGCATCAAATTGCTCCAGTTTGACGACTGGCTTGAGCCGGAAGCAGCTGCGGAATTGACAGATTCTGTCACTGAACTGGTACAGACCGGCAAGGCTTTCAGTCATGCTGCCCACACACTCAGTGGCGGCATGGTGGAAGTTGTTGGCAGAATAGCCGGGCATGAACCCATGCTGAGGTTCCGCACTTTAAGCGATCATTCCATGGAACTGGCTGAATTGAAGGCCCATCACAAGCTGATGACGCGCGATACGGCTGTTCTGCGCTCCCTGTTGCAGGCAACACCGATGCCGGTTTGGATGCGCGATGATGTGGGCCGTCTGATCTGGGTAAACCAGGCCTATGCAAATGCTGTGGATGCGACCGACCCGGAAACCGCTGTTGCCAAGGATCTTGAACTGCTGGACAGTGATGAGCGCGCTGATATCATCAAGGCACAGCAGGGTGAGAGCGTGACCAGCGGCCGCATGAACGTAACCATGGCAGGCCAACGCCGTGTCCTTGAGATACTGGATGTAAGGGCCAATCGCGGTTCTGCCGGTATTGCCACGGATGTGACAGCGGTGGTGGAAGCCGAAACCAAGCTCAGCCGCATGCTGGAGTTTCATGCAAGGACGCTGGATCAATTGGCGACACCGGTTGCGGTGTTCGGGACCGACCAGAAGCTGCGGTTTTTCAACAGTGCCTATCAGAATCTCTGGGGCCTTGAAGACTCCTTCCTCAAGACCTCTCCTCTGGAAAGTGAAATTCTGGACAGGCTGCGCAGTCTGCGGTTGTTGCAGGAACAATCCGATTTCGGGTCGTGGCGCAAGTCCTTCCTGGAGCATTACAAATCCATGGAGCCCGTCAGCGACTGGTGGTACCTACCCGATGGGCGCTCCCTGCATGTCATGACCACCCCTCATCCGCAGGGCGGCATCACCCAGATATTTGAAAATGTCACAGAAGAACTGGATTTGCGCAGCCGCCTGAAGCGGGTTTCGCAGGTTCAGGGCGAAACGCTGGATCACCTTTCCGAAGGGGTTGCCGTGTTTGCCTCTGACGGACGACTACAATTGTCCAACCCGGCCTTCGGGTCGATCTGGCTGCTGGACGAAGAGGCGGTGAAGCCCGGAAACCATATCAGCGAGATCGTAGATGCCGCATTCCTGCAGTCTCAGGACTGGACACAGGATGTGACGCAGGACTGGCAGAACATTGCCAATGCCATCACAGGTCTGGAGGACCGGCGCAGCGGCATCTCTGGCCAGATTTCATGCGCTGCAGATAAGATCGTTGAATATGCGCTAATCCCCCTGCCTGATGGTCTGTCCATGCTGACCTTTGTCGATGTGACCTATTCGGTGCAAGTCAAGCAGGCACTGATTGACCGTAACCAGGCGCTTGAGGCAGCTGATGCCATCAAGTCGACTTTCATCAAACACGTCTCCTATGCCCTGCGCGCGCCCCTGACCAATATCATCGGCTTTGCCCAATTATTGGCAGAGCCCAAAATTGGGTCACTGAACGAAAAGCAGGATGATTATGTCGATCATATTCTGACATCCTCCTCTTCCCTGATGGCTATTATCAATGACGTTCTGGATCTGGCGACAGTGGAAGCCGGGATTGTTGAGCTTGAACTGGGTGAAGTCGATGTCGCGGAAACCGTAGCAGCCGTGATTGAGGCTTCACAGGACCGCATCAACGAGACACAGATTCGTCTGGTCAAAGACATCGACAAGAATGCGGCCAGCTTTGTGGGTGATGCGAAGCGAGTGCGGCAGGTTCTGTTCAATGTGCTCAGCAATGCCATCCGCTTTTCCGATCCGGGCTCGGAAGTGAAACTGACCTGCCGTCTTGAAAAAAATGAAATGGTCTTTGCGATATCCGATCAGGGGCCCGGCATACCGGACAAATATCGCTCCACAGCGTTCGAGCCGTTTGAAAGCACAGCGCCGTCCGATGGGCGTCGCAATGTTGGTCTCGGTTTGTCCATAGTCGAAAAATTCATGGGTCTGCATCACGGAACGGTGGAGCTTGAATCTGAAGAAGGTCGCGGAACCGTGGTGACTTGCCGTTTCCCGGTAGAGCCGGAACCAGTTACGCAGGCCGCCGAGTAGGCGGTTGGCAACATGGCCCAGCAGACTCTCATTACGGTGTATGACGACACCCTCCCCGATGAAAATGCGACGCGCCGCTTTGCTCAGGATATTGCAGCCGCAGTTCTGCCCGGGGATCTGATTGCGCTCGACGGCGATCTGGGCGCAGGGAAAACTGCTTTCTGCCGGGCCTTGATCCGTAATCTGGCGGATGACAAACAGCTGGAAGTTCCCAGTCCCACCTTTTCTCTGCTGCAACCCTATGCGCTGCGCATTCCGGTCCAACATTTCGATCTCTATCGGTTGGCGGACCCCGAAGAACTTGAGGAAATCGGGCTCTTTGACGAGTTGGATACGGCTCTGACGCTCATCGAGTGGCCATCCCGGGCGGGCGACCTGCTGCCTGAACAGCACATCATTCTTTCCATGGACATCCAGGACGGAGATGCCCGCTCAATCCGCCTATGCGTGCCGAAAGACAATAAAATCAGGTTTGAGCGTACTCTGGCCGCACGCAGGTTCCTGACCTCTGCCGGGTATCAGAACGCAAACCGTGCCCATGTTCAAGGTGATGCCTCGCACCGTTCCTATGAACGTATTTCCGCATCAGAGCGGGCAACCACAATCTTCATGAATGCTCCGGAAACGCCGCCGGGAGAGATCGTGAAGGATGGCAAATCCTACGCGGATCTGGTGCATCGGGCCGCTGACACAAAACCGTTCTCGGCAATCGCGGAGACGCTTTTACAACTCGGCTTCAGTGCGCCCTCAATCCTGTGTGCTGACCATGATTCAGGCTTCCTGTTGCTCGAAGATTTTGGCAGCGACGGCATCGTAGACGGTGATGGGCAACCAATCCGGGACCGTTACCTTGCAACCATCGACGTGCTGGCTGCCCTGCACGACAAGGCGCCGACGCTGTCACAATCGATTAATGACGGCTATACACTTCCCGCATTTGATCGCACCGCGTTTCTGACCGAGGTCAACCTGTTTGCGGAATGGTACCTGCCCTATCGCAACATACAATTGCAGCCAGAAGTCCAACAGAATTTTTCGGACCATTGGTCAAACCTGTTTGATGAACTGGCAAGCGCTGAAACAGGGTTCATTCTGCGCGATGTACATTCCCCCAACCTGATGTGGCTGGCTGACCGTACGCCACTGCGGCAAGTTGGACTGCTGGATTTCCAGGATGCGCTATGGGGGCCACAGCTCTATGATCTGGCGTCACTGGTCTATGATGCACGCATTACCATTTCAGCAGATTTCAGACAGGCGATGCTGGATCGATATCATGCGACCCGCAAAACACCACCGGCGCGCAGGGCCATGGACAGGCAGCTTGCGATCCTGGGAGCGCAGCGCACAATGAAAATACTGGGTATTTTTGCCCGACTGGCCGCTCGTGACGCAAAAATGTCATACCTTGCCCATATGCCTCGCAATGAAGAATATCTGCGCGACTTGCTGGGACATGACGCATTGCACGCTTTCGAACGCTGGCATGAGATTTGTCCTGGTTCCGGGCAGCACAATTGATGCAGCAGCAAGATTGTGGCAAACTCATCTGCAAATCGGGATCAATAAACTTATGAAGAAGACAAAGGCGATCAACGTCATATCCTTAGCGAATACAAAGGCCAGACGCGCCGGAGAAATGGCGCGCATCCGCCCTCAGACGGCCATGGTTCTGACTGCCGGACATGGCAAACGCATGCGGCCATTGACGGCGGTCACGCCGAAACCTCTGATCGAAGTCTGCGGCAAACCGATCGTTGAATATGGGTTGGACCGGCTGAAAGCTGCCGGGCTGCGCAAAGCAGTGTTGAATGCCCATTACCTTCCAGACCAGATTCATCAATTTGCCGAGCACTATCAAGGTCTCGATATAACCGTGTCCGATGAAACTGATGCTTTGCTGGACACAGGTGGTGGAACAAAAAGAGCATTGCCACTGCTGGGAAACAAGCCCTTCTATCTGCTCAATGGCGACAGTTTCTGGATCGAAGGCGCGCGGCCAAATCTTTCCTGGCTGAGTGAAAGCTGGGATGATGCGAGCATGGATATGCTGCTGCTGCTGTCACCAACAGTTGGAGCGGTCGGCTATGAAGGCCCTGGCGATTTTCTGTTCGGGCCTGAGGGGCAGTTAAAACGCCGTCCGGAAAAACGCATTGCGCCTTATGTTTATGCCGGGGCAGCCATTGTTCATCCGCGTGTCTTTGACACCGCACCTGATGGCGCATTTTCACTCAACGTTCTATTTGATGAGTTGATTGAGAAAGGCCGGTTGCATGGCGTTCGCATGGACGGCACCTGGCTTCATGTCGGTACACCACAAGCTGTCCGGGACGCTGAATTTGCAATTGGCGAAAGTGCCGCGTGATTGATCAGGGGCACAAACCACCCACTCGCAGATCATCACGCGTTGCAACAATTGCACCGCAATATCCATTTCTGGAAACACTCATTGACGCCCTGTTTGATGGCCGTCTTTTGCCCGGCTTCGCGCTTGATGCGCAGACCCTTGCAGACAATCCCTTTTGTCTTTCCGATGTGACCCTGTTTCTGCCGACACGCCGTGCGGTGCGTGCTGCCGAGGATGTTATTGTCCAGGCGGTTGCGCGACGCAGCGGCGGCGCAATGGCGGCGTTGCTGCCGCAAATTCGCGCCATCGGCGATACCGATGAAGCAGACCTCATGCTGCAGGAAAGTGCGGTTGATCCCCTGTCTGCGCTGTCCGATCTGTCACCCGCAATGCCCGAACTGGAACGCCATGTTGCCCTGACCGAGATGGTCTGGGGGTGGAGCCGTGCCCTGGTCAAGCAGGTCGCCAATATGGAGCCTTATGAGGCGGTCATCGTTCCGGCCAATCCTGCGGATGCTGCCAGACTGGCCTCTGACCTTTCAGCACTGCTGGATGAAGCCGAAAATCACGATGTTGACTGGAGCAAGCTGACAAGTCTGGTGCCAGATGATTTTGCCCGCTACTGGCAATTGAGCCTCAACTTTCTGGAAATCGTGACGCGGGTCTGGCCGGAGCATCTGGCAGACCTTGGACAGATTGATGCAATGAAGCGGCGCAACCGGCTGATCAATGCCAAGGCCGAAGCACTGTCGCATGGCATTGGCCATACCGGTCCCGTGATTGCTGCAGGCTCCACCGGTTCGGTTCCGGCCACTGCGCGATTGTTGAAAGCCATTGCGCAAATGCCAAATGGCTGCGTCGTTCTGCCCGGTGTCGATCTCGATCTCGACGCAACGGCCTGGGCTGCAGTTGGCGCACAGGCCGTGCCAGGCAGCACAGCAGAAAACGGTTTTGATCCTGCCGCGCTCGGGCATCCCCAGGCAGCTCTGAAGCACACGCTTTTGCATCTGGAAGTCGCGCGTGACGATATCCAGAACCTGCAACCGGAACAGAAAGCCGGAAACGACGCGCTGTTCCGACTGATGAACGAAGCCTTGCGGCCTGCGGCGACGACCGATCAATGGTCGCAGATTGTCACCGAATTTCCGCCGCCCGCGATCAGACAGGCTTTTTCAGACCTCACCTTGATGGAAGCCCGCAGCCCGCAGGAAGAGGCTCTGGCCATCGCGGTTTCAATTCGTGAGGCTCTGGAGCATGACGGGCTGAACAGCATCGCCGTGGTGACGCCTGATCGGTCCCTTGCGCGGCGCGTTTCGGTGGAGCTGGAGCGTTTTGGCATCCGAGCCGATGATTCTGCCGGACAGCCATTATTTGCCACCCCGGCGGGAACTCTGGCGCGGCTCGTCGCCGAGGCCGCCCGCGAGGGAACCGCAATTTCAATGCTGGCTCTGTTGAAGCATCCCTTGTGCGGACTGGGCCTGCCGCGCGCCGCCATCCGCTCCGGTGTGCGTGCCCTGGAGCGGGCGATTCTGCGTGGACCTGCACTGCCGTCAGGCAGTGCCAATCTGGCACCTGCAATTTTTAAATTGAGAGCAAAGCTGGCAGACAATCCCAAACAGAGGTTGCGCGCGTCACAAATCGGTCTGTCAGTTGCTGATTGGGACGCAGCAGAACAGATTGCTGGTGCCGCCCATCTGGCCCTTGAGGGTTTTGAAAAGCTGTTCCATGACACAAGTAGCCGGTTTGCTTTGGGCGATCTGGTGGATGCACATCTGAAAACACTGCAGGCAATCACCGCCGGAGACGATACGGCACCGGTATTTGCCACCTCGGAAGATGGCACGGCCCTGATCGCTGCCATGGCAGAATTGCGGGATCTGGGGCCGAACGCCCGCATCCTTGAAATTGCTGCATCCGACTATAGTGACCTGCTGCAGGCGTTGCTCGGTGCGCGCCCGGTGCGGCGAAACAGAAGCCACGCGGATGAAGACAGGCGGGTCCAGATATTGGGCACCCTTGAAGCCCGCCTGCTGCATGCAGACCATTTGGTTCTGGGTGGTCTCAACGAAGGGACCTGGCCGTCAGATGGAAAGCTGGATCCCTGGCTTTCACGCAGCATGCGGCACCAATTGGGCCTTAACCCACCGGAACAGGCCATTGGACTGACGGCGCATGACTTTGTGCAACTCGCCTCCAAGCCAAATGTTGTTTTGACCCGGTCCCTGTTGCAGGAAGGCGCGCCGACACAAGCTGCGCGCTGGCTGCAACGAATTGAAGCGATGATTGGCCCTGCCGAGCAGGGTGCCCTTGTTTCACGCGGGACACGCATCCTGAAACTCGCCCGCAAGCTGGATGCACCAGCCGACCCTACCGGCCAGCCCGTTATGCGCCCCTGCCCCAGACCAGCGGTGGATTTGCGCCCGAACCGGCTGTCAGTGACCGAGATTGAAACACTGATCCGCGACCCTTACGCGGTCTATGCCAAGCATGTTCTGAAGCTGCTGCCGTTTGATGGCATTGGTGAAGTACCCAATTATGCCAATCGGGGCAGCATGTTGCATGACATCCTGCAACAGTTTCTGGAAACACGCGCCTCAGACTTCCATACGCCGGAGGCCGCCGAAGAATTGAAGCAGATCGCATGGGCGGAGTTTGAAAAGATAAAAGACTATCCCGATCTGTATGCCCGCTGGCTGACACGCTTTCAGCGCATTTCAGACTGGTTTTTAAGGTTCGAAACCGAACGATCCAACAGGGTCAGCAAGCGGCTTACCGAATTGTCCGGATCATTGGTGTTGGACATGCCACAGTTTCGCCTGACAGGCCGTGCTGACCGGATTGATCTGCTCGACAATGGTCTGGTTGAAATCATCGATTACAAAACCGGCCAGGCACCTTCGAAAACGCAGGTGGAAGCCAGCCTCGCCCCCCAACTGCCGCTGGAAGCTGCCATGATTGCGGCTGGCGCTTTTGAAGGTGTCCCTGCCTTGCGGTCTCAAACCCTTTCCTATGTCCGTCTGTCGGGGAATCGTATTCCCGGTGTGTATGCGCCGGTTTGCCGGGACGAGGCATCTGTCACTGAACTGGCAGATACAGCGCTGTTGAAGCTCAAGGAACTGATTGCGCATTTTGCGCAAATTGAGGTCGGATATCTGTCGCAGGCACAGCCGCAAACCGTGCGCTATGAAGGCGCCTATGATCATTTGGCGCGGGTCGCAGAATGGCGCGGCCAGGACACCGAAGAGGAGGCTGCGGAATGAGTATGCTGCCCATCCCCGATGATACGCGCCTGCGCCAACGTCTGGCGTCTGATCCAAATCTGTCTGCCTGGGTCAGTGCAAATGCCGGTTCCGGCAAAACCTACGTGCTGTCACGGCGCGTCATCAGATTGCTGCTGGCGGGCAATGATCCCTCCACCATCTTGTGCCTGACATTCACCAAGGCCGCAGCAAGTGAAATGTCCAACAGAGTCTTTGCTGAACTGGCTCGCTGGACGGCGTTGGATGATGCAGCACTGCGTCAGGTTCTGGAAGATCTGGGAGAGCAGCGCATCGGTGCCAAAACGCTGAGCTTCGCCCGGCAATTGTTTGCACGCGCTCTGGAAACACCGGGTGGGCTGAAGGTCCAGACTATTCACGCCTTCTGTGAACGTCTGCTGCAGCAATTCCCGCTTGAAGCCAATGTGCCAGGCCATTTTGAAGTGGCCGATGACGACTGGCAACGCGAGTTGCTGGATCGGGCCAAAAACACTGTCATGCAGCAAGCAATCGATTCACCAGACAGCGATCTTGGCCGGTCGCTGGTTGCGCTGATTGATGCCAGCGATGACGAGACGATTGATGGTGCCATCGGGGAATTGTTGCGCAAACGAGACCTGTTCATTCGCCATATTGCAAGTCGGGAAAGCGGACCTGCCGAACACAGCGCCCGATTGAAGGTGGTTCTGGGTCTTGCTCCGGACGACACGATTGAAAGTCTGGCAGGACAGATCGCTGATGGAATTCTGGGTGGTTTCAGCCGTGATCGGTTGGCGCAATTGCATGATGCAGCACAAAGCAGTGACAAGAAAACAGATCTTGATCTGGCAAGCCGTATCAGTGCGGCTCTTGCAGCGGAAACAAGCGAAGCTCAAATCGAAACATGGCTTGCTGTGTTCACCACCGGTGCCGGAGAGCCGCGCAGTGAAGCCCGCTTCCTGACGAAAAATGTCAAGCAGGAACATCCTGATCTTCATGATGAGGCTGTTGCTGTTCTGCAACTTGGTCTGTCAGAGGTGCGCAACCGGCTCAACGCGTTGAAAACCTTTGCTGACACGTCAGCTCTGCTGACACTGGCCGGTGCGATCATCGAGACCTATCTGCGGTTCAAGAACCAGCTTGGTCTGCTGGATTATGATGATCTGATTGTAAAGACGGAACGCCTTTTGGGGGATTCCGATGCTGCAATGTGGGTGCAGTACAAGCTGGATCGCGGTTTATCCCACATACTGGTTGATGAAGCTCAGGACACAAGCCCGGCGCAATGGCGCGTTGTCACGGCACTCAGTGACGCCTTCTTCCATGATGCGGGGAGCGATCACCAGGCAAGTGGCGGGTCACCGCGCACCCTGTTTGCGGTTGGCGATGAGAAACAGTCCATCTATTCCTTTCAGGGGGCTGCGCCCGACGCATTTGACGAGCAGCGCCGTTATTTCGAACGCAAGGCGATGGACGCAAATCTGTCCTGGCACAACATCACCTTGAACCTTTCTTTCCGCTCGACCAATGACGTTCTGTCAGCCGTCGACAAAGTGTTTGCGCCAGTGGAGATGGCAACAAGTGTCAGCCGCACGGGCGTTGATCCACATCAGGCCTATCGCATGAATGCGGCTGGAGAAGTGCGCTTGTGGCCGCTTCTCGAGGAGAGCGAAGCGGAAACTGCTGAAGACTGGCGACGGCCCGTTGATCGCCCGGCCAATGCATTGGAGCAGCTTGCCACGCGGATTGCTACAGACATTGCTGCATCTGTTCGGAACGAGGCTTTGCGTGCTGGTGATTTTCTGATCCTGCTGAAAAAGCGGGGCCAGATAATGGGCCTCATCAACAAGGCGTTGAAAAATGCGGGATTGCCTGTAGCCGGTATGGACCGGCTTGCGCTCACCGACCACATCGCCGTCAGGGATTTGTTGTGTCTGGCTGATGTCATGTTGCTGCCGGAGGACGATCTGTCGCTTGCCACCTTGCTGAAAAGCCCATTCTTCGACTTCTCGGACAATGATCTGATGGCATTGGCGAGCGGTCGCACCGGGTCGATACTTGAAGCCATACGCGCCTCCCGGGACCCTCGCTATCATGCTGCCTATGAGCAGATTGCGATCTGGCTGAACCGGGTGGATTTTGAAACGCCCTATCGGTTTTTCGCCCATATATTGGCGGCTGATGGCGGGCGCAAGAACCTGCTGACACGCCTTGGCAGCGAAGCGGACGATCTGATTGACGAGTTTCTGGCTCAGGCGCTGGACTATGAAACCACAATGACAGCAGGGCGCGGCGGTTCCGGCCTGCAGGGTTTTCGGCATTGGATTAGCCAGAAAAGCGGCGACATTAAACGCCAGATGGATGCCGCCCGCAACGAAGTACGGGTGATGACGGTGCATGGTGCCAAAGGCCTGGAAGCACCCATCGTCTTTCTGGTTGATGATGGCAGCCAACCGCGCGCCCATGTTCACCGGCCACAGATTTTCTCCCATTGGCCTGATGGCACACACGGACTGCCCGTTCTGTTCTGGGGCGCCCGAGCGAAAAAGGATCAAACCGATTTGCAGCGCCAATTGCTGGATACCAGCGATGTGGACGCCATGTCGGAATATCGCAGGCTGCTCTATGTCGGTATGACCCGCGCCGAAGATCGGCTGATCATCTGCGGCAAGCAAGGCAAGCGGGCCATGTCTGACGACAATTGGTATCGCCGTGTTGAAACGACACTGAAACCGGGCATGCAGACAGTTGAAAATGACAAAGGTGAGACTGACCATTTCCTGTGGCGCGTCTCAGAGCCGCAGGCACCGGAACAGTCTGTATCTGACAGCCCCGAGGATGAGAATGTTGCCCTGCCAAAATGGCTCCTGACACCGCCGCCACCCGCGCCACCTGTTGCCAAGGCCATGTCGCCATCACGTCTGGATGCAGAGATGGAACGGGCTGAAGAATTGTCCTGGGAAGAGCGCTTCGACACGTTGGGAAACAGGAACAGTTCGTTTGCCCTGAAGCGCGGACAGGCCGTACACACATTGCTGCAGCATTTACCTGCGGTGGATGAAGCTGGGCGCGATGCAGCTGCGCGCTCCTATCTGGCACATGCCCTGCCCTCCGGCAGTCCGCCCCATATGGTCGAGCAGATCACTGCTGCGGTTCTTGGCATTGTGAATGACGGAAAATTCGCTTTTCTGTTCGGGCCCGGGGCAAGAGCAGAAGTCGGCGTTGCCGGCCAGCTTCAATCGACAGATGGCATGTATTCTGTGAGTGGAAAGATTGATCGGCTATGCCAACTGGAAAACGGTTTGCTGATCGTTGACTTCAAGACCAATGCACGGGTTCCAGAGACCATTGCCGAGATGCCGGTCAATTATGTCAATCAGTTGTCGGCTTACCGTGCATTGCTGCGGCGCAGCTTTCCAAACACCGATATTCAGGCAGCCATTCTTTGGGTGGGCACGGCCCGGATGGACACGCTGACTGCAGATGTTCTGGATGCGGCGGAAGCCCGAATTCTGGGTCATTCCGCCCGTTAGAGTATCCGTCTTGGTCAAGCCAGTTTTGGTTTCCATTCTCTATCGTCTTTGATGAGAGTGTTTGCCAGTTCAATGAGCTTTCGCATGATGGCTGTGAGTGCGAGCTTTGCAGGTTTTCCGGTATTGATCATGGTCCGGTATTTGTCTTTCATGTCGGGATTGAACCTGAATGCCACAAGGGCGGGCATATAGAGCGCATCGCGTAAGTTTTTACGCCCGCCCTGGATGAACGCCTTGCCCCTCCACGTCCCGGATTGGCGGGTCATCGGCGCCAGGCCGGCAAGGCAAGCAACTTGCTTTTTGCCCAGCGCGCCGATTTCGGGACACGCGATGAGGATCGCTGTTGCGGCCACCTGACCAATTCCTGGAATTGAGCGCAGGATGGCATAGGACCGTGTGCGTCTTGGACAGGCATTGATCCGGCTTTCCATTTCGCTTTGAAGTGCGGTGATCTGACGCTTGATCTGGGCAAGACGAGCTTTTGTCTGACACCGTGTAATGGCCAGAGTTTGTGTCTTGAGACGATTTTTGAGGCGAGTTTGATCCTTGATCAAAGCGATGCGGGCTATCTGTAACTCTTTGAGATCACTCTGATCTTCAGCTGCGGGCGCGTCGGGCAACAGATCCAAAGCCGAGCCCATCCGAGCCAACATCCGGGCATCCACTGCATCGGTTTTTGCCCGTGTGCCTTGAGCCTGCGCAAAACGGCGGGCCTGAAGCGGGTTGACCTTCACCAGTGGTAAACGTCCTGCAAAAGTCTTTTCAAAACGAGCATGGTAGGGACCCGTTGGTTCGTAAACCAACAGATCGGGAGAGCTGTTCCCGATCCAGCTTTTCAGCGCTCTGAATCCAGCTGGATTGTTGGGAAATTGGGCTGACGCGCCAGTTTGAGAGCGATGCACATCCAATTGATCTTTCGAAATATCGATGCCGATGCTATCTTTCATTGTCTTCGCCATGTCCTTTGCTTGTCGTGCAGAGCCTCTGGCTGCTGCGTATCCGTTCAGGCCTCATGTGAAGACGACGGCTGATCAGACTCTAACACGGTCCACTACGACCAAGCTTTTCACGATCCAGCCGCCGCCACTGCCCGGCAGGTTGAGGTGCCGGGCAGTGGCTCCATCTTCGCATGGAGCCGGAAAAATCATAAGACAAGCCTTTCACGATTATACGGAAGCATTTGATGTTCTGGAACAGTTCATCCAGCTAGGCAGTCAGCGCAGCGCGATGCGGTGCATCGGGCAAGCTGGCTAACGCCGCTGGTGGGCTGTTCCGGGGCACCGAAGGCCGGATTTGCGCGCTCGCTGGACAGCGTTACAGTCCACTTGTGGTCGTAAAGACCACCGCGTGGCCTGTGCCTTGCCAGCAAACGTGCAAATTCGGTCAAATGTTTCCGTATAATCGTGAAAGGCTCTTAGAGCGTGCCGTATTTACGTCACCCTCAGTTGAAAATAATCAGGAGGCGCGGCGACGACGATCGCTGGCCGGCTGATAGGCTACCTTGCCGTGATAGGTGCAATAAGGCGTGCCTTCCTTGGAATCGTGTCCACAGAAGTGGAAATCATCCCCGCCCGGATCACCAATAGGCCATTTGCAGGTCTGTTCGGTAATCGTCAGAATGCTGGCACGCTTTGAAATTGGCACCACAACATCATCATGTGATTGCGGAGCAATCGCGGCAGCCGCTTCAACTTCAGCTTCAAACTTCAGCGCCGTGGCACCCATTGTCTGCGGGCGTCTTGGTGCGGAGGCTGTATTTTCTGTCTTGCCAGCTGGTTTTGCAGTGGCATTGACGCGTGGCTTGCGTGTCCGCGCGGCAGTGCTGGGGGATTTTGCACGTCCGGACAGGCCCAGACGATGAACCTTGCCGATGACTGCGTTGCGTGTGACACCACCCAATTGCGTTGCGATTTGGCTGGCACTCAGGCCGTCCGCCCATAATTTGCTTAAAAGCGTCACGCGTTCTTCAGTCCAAGACATGCTTGTCTCTCCATTTTTTCCGGCCCGTTCCTGACCGGACTTGAAAAACAAAATTTCAAGCGTCCGGAATCCAACCCCCCGTTCAAAACCTGTTATGTTTTAAACGCGTAAACACCGCATATGGGGGTTATTGGGAACGTGACACGATATGTCGTACTTAACTAAATTGAAACTACAATATGCGGTGAGTCTGTGACAAGAGTCGAAGGCCAAATAAATTGGTTTTCCCCGTTTTTTTTATAACTCTCCCGGACCAGAAATCCGGTAAAATTTGATGCGACTCAATGGGCTTCGATAAAGGGTCTTTGAATTCAGTCCTTTAGGCTGTATGTAGGAGCTGTATAACATTGCGGCGCCGCCAACCGACAGAGTCGGAAGGGCGGCATTTTTTATTGGAATTTCATCCACTTCTGGACTGATGGAGACGGGATTATGGTATCGCAGGCGCAAGACTCCGCGCTTTACAGCACGTATGCACGGTCGGAGCTGAGCTTTGAACGCGGAGACGGCGCGCGATTATATACGGCTGACAATCAGGAATATCTGGATTTTGCCGGCGGTGTTGCGGTGTCCTCTGTCGGGCACGGCCATCCCCATGTTGTCACTGCTCTGAAAGAGCAGGCAGACAAGGTGTGGCATGTCTCGAATATCTATCAGATCCCCGGTCAGGAAAAACTGGCACAACGGTTCGCTGACGTCACCTTTGCCGACAAGGTTTTCTTTGCCAATTCAGGTGCCGAGGCGATGGAATGTGCCATCAAGACAGCGCGGCGCTACCACTTCGTCAATGGCGCGCCCGAGCGGGTTCGCATTGTCACATTCGAAGGGGCGTTTCATGGCCGGACGCTGGCGACGCTTGCCGCTGGCGGTCAGGAAAAATATCTCGAAGGGTTCGGACCCAAAGCAGGCGGATTTGATCAAATTCCCCTCGGCGATTTGGAAGCTGTGAAGGCAGCCATCAGCGAAGAAACTGCAGCTATCCTGATCGAACCCATTCAGGGCGAAGGCGGGCTGAATGTGGTATCCCACGAATTCCTGCGCGACTTGCGTGATCTGTGTGACGAGCATGGCATCTTGCTGGTGATGGACGAAGTTCAGACAGGCATTGGCCGAACCGGCAAGCTGTTTGCCCATGAGTGGGCTGGGATCACACCAGACATAATGGCAATTGCCAAGGGTATTGGTGCCGGATTCCCGATTGGTGCCTGCCTTGCAACCCGGGAAGCTGCCGCTGGCATGACTGCTGGAACCCATGGCTCGACATTTGGTGGAAACCCATTGGGCATGGCCGTCAGCAACGCCGTTCTGGATGTCGTTCTCGCAGACGGATTTCTGGAAGAGGTTCAGCAAAAGGGCCTTCGGATGAAACAGAAAATGGCTGAGCTGGCTGATACGTTTCCCGACCAGATCGAAGGCATTCGCGGTGAAGGGCTGATGCTGGGCCTCCAGTTGAAGACAGACGCATTTCCAAATGGCGTAGGTCCATTTGTCGAAGCTGCCCGCAAGCACCATCTGCTGACTGTTGGCGCAGGCAATAATGTCGTGCGCCTTCTTCCGCCACTGACCATCACGCAGGATGAAGCCAATCACGCGATTGACCGGCTGAACGCCGCATTCACCGATTTGAAGTCTGCAGGTTGATCAAAATTTACTGAAACACATTTTACGAGGTCGTCCCGTGGCCAATACAAAACCCAGACATTTTCTGCTGATCGCTGACCATACCCATCTGACCTTGCGTTCCATACTGGATGAAGCCGTTCGTCAAAAGTCCATTCGCCGCCGCACATCGGAACGCCCCCTGACCGACAAGGTTCTGGCTCTGGTGTTTGAGCAGCCTTCGACACGGACCCGGGTTTCATTCGATGTCGGCATGCGCGAACTGGGCGGCGAAACGATCATGCTGAACGGAAGCGAAATGCAGATTGGCCGGGGTGAAAGCATTGCCGATACCGCGCGTGTCATGTCGCGCTTCGTGGATGCCATCATGATCCGGATGCTGAGCCATTCCGCTGTCACAGAGCTTGCGGAATACGCGACCATTCCGATCATCAATGGATTGACGCAGCGCGGCCACCCGACACAAATCATGGCTGATATCCAGACCATTGAAGAGCATCGTGGCGCAATCGACGGGAAAGTGGTGTCCTATACGGGCGACGGCAACAATATGCTTGCAAGCTGGGTTGAAGCGGCCACCAAATTTCCGTTCCAATTGCGGATGGCATGCCCGCCAGAATTTTCTCTGGACCCAGCGCTGATCGACGCTGCGCGTGCGCAAGGCGCAGATCTGGTGGTGACCCAAGATCCGGAAGAGGCCGTGGCTGGCTGTGATGTGGTGATGACCGATACATTTGTGTCCATGGGCGACAAGGATGCCGAGCGTCGCAATACCTTGCTGATGCCGTATCAGGTCAATGACCAACTGATGAGCCGGGCAGCTGACAATGCCATTTTCCTGCATTGTCTTCCCGCGCACCGCAATGAGGAAGTGACCGATTCCGTGATAGACGGACCACAATCAGTCGTCTTCGATCAGGCGGAAAACAGGTTGCATGCGCATAAGGGAATTCTGATGTGGGTATTTGATGCCCTTTAAAATCTGAGAATTCTTCTTAAATAGCTGCTTTGCACATATCGGGCTGCGGACTCAATCCGGATGATTGAAATCTGATCCCGGATTTAGAAAGGTCTGCCATGACAGATCAAACGACAATGGACGCTCTCAATAATGCTCCGGGTCACGATGAAGTGTTGCCGTTTTCGGTCGATGCACTGGATGTGCGCGGCCGCGTCGTGCATCTGAACCAGAGCCTCAACGCCATTCTGGCCCGTCACGACTATCCCAAATCCGTCTCACGCCTGCTCGGAGAGGCTGCGGCACTGACCGTCATGCTTGCATCCTCCATCAAGCTGGAAGGACGGCTGATTGTACAAGCTCAAACCGATGGTCCGGTTTCGCTGCTGGTGGTCGATATGCAGGCTCCCGGTGACTATCGTGCAACCGCCAAGTTTGACGAAGATCGCGTGCGGGAACTGGAAGCTGCCGACAATGCCGATGCAGGCTCATTGCTGGGCACAGGAACGCTGGCTCTGACGATTGATCAGGGCAAGTATATGAACCGCTATCAGGGCTATGTGGAATTGAATGGCGGCTCTCTGGAAGATGCCGCGCATAATTATTTTACGCGCTCGGAGCAGATCCCGACCCGTGTTCGGCTGGCCGTGTCCGAATTGATGACCCGGTCTGATAATGGAGAAACCATTCATTCCTGGCAGGCCAGCGGCATGATGGTGCAGTTTCTGCCCCATGCGACAGACCGTCTTGTCCAGAAAGACCTTCCCGGCGGCGGCGTTGCCGATGAGGAATATCATGCTGCCATGCCGGATGATGATAATGCCTGGATCGAAGCACAGGCACTGGTCGATACGTTGCAGGAAAACGAGTTGGCTGACCCGGATTTGTCAGCAGAACGTTTGCTGTTTCGATTGTTCCATGAACGCGGCGTGCGGATTTTTGACGCTCTGGACGTGTATGACAAATGTTCCTGCAACTCGGAAAAAGTCGGCGGCGTATTGAGCCAGCTCAGCACCGAAGAAGTGGTTGAGAGCATTGCAGAAAGCGGTCAGATCGAAGTGACCTGCGAGTTCTGCGCCCGCAGATATGAGTTTGATCCAAAGGCTTTGCTGAAACAGTCCTGATGGTCAGGGGCGATTATTGCTGAGGTAATCGCCCCTGGATTGAACGTTGGTGGGCCCTCGGAACAAGTCCGAGGGTGACGGGTTTTAAGGTCGGTCCTGAACTCCAGTAAGAGATGTACCCAACTCCCAAAGCCGTCTTCCTCGGACTTGTTCCGAGGATCTACACTTCTTTACCCATCATCCCCAGAACTTGGCTCAGCTGCCCATCGCCCCGCTCAGAGTGCCTTCAAAAAACGTCTGCAAGGAAGCGGGCATCTTGGGCGGCTGGCGGGTTAATTTGCGAGACGTTGCTCATTGCTAATAGACCCTCGGAACAAGTCCGAGGGTGACGGGTTTTAGGGTCGGTGCCAAGCTCCAGTAAGAGATGTACCGACCTCCATACCCCGTCGTTCTCGGACTTGTTCCGAGAACCCATGCAAGTCAATGCATGGGCTCTGCTTCACCAATCCTTGCTACCCGGAAATGCCATAGGCAGCGATGGCGGCCATGTTGACTATGTCGCTGTCGCGGGAGCCCATGGGCATGATCTGCACCGATTTGTCGAACCCGACCAGAAGCGGGCCAATGACGGTAGAGCCACCCAGTTCCTGCAGCATTTTTGTGGAGATGGATGCCGAGTGGAAGGCAGGCATGACCAGCACATTGGCAGGCCCTGTCAGACGACAGAACGGATAGGAACTCATGACGTCCGCATTCAGGGCAACATCGGCTGCCATTTCACCGTCATACTCGAAATCCACCCGGCGCTTATCGAGGATTTTCACTGCTTCCTGAACCCGCTCAGACCGTTCGCCCTGTGGATGGCCGAAGGTGGAATAGGCCAACATCGCGACCTTTGGTTCATAACCAAGACGGCGGGCAACACCGGCCGCCTCTTCGGCAATATCAGCCAATTCGACCGCGTTTGGCATATCATGGACCGCAGTGTCGGCCACCAATACGGTGCGCCCCCGGCAGATTGCCAGTGACATACCAATGACGCGGTGGCCGGGTTTGGGATCAATCATCAGCCGTATGTCTTCCAACACCGTGGAATAATTACGTGTGATGCCGGTGACCATGCAATCCGCGTCGCCCAATGCAACCATCGCGCTGCCGAAGAAGTTACGATCGGTGTTCATCAGGCGCACGCAATCGCGATAGAGATATCCCTTGCGCTGCATGCGGGCATAGAGGAAATCGGCATAATCGCTGTTGCGGTTGGAGCTTCTGGCGCTGACGACTTCAATCATACCGCCTAGTTCCACGCCAACGGATTTGGCAGTGCTGTGAATTTCATCTTCGCGGCCAACCAGAATGGCAGTTCCAAGGCCTTGCGAAACGAAACTGACGGCTGCGCGGATGACCTGCTCTTCTTCGCCTTCGGCAAACACGACCCGTTTCGGGTTGCGCTTTACCTTTGCGATGATGCGTTGCAGGGCGTTGGCTGTCGGGTCACGACGTGCCGACAATTCAGCCTGATAGGCCTCCATGTCGACAATCGGCTTTCCGGCAACGCCTGATTCCATGGCAGCCTTGGCCACAGCCATCGGCACTGCGGAAATCAATCTGGGGTCAAATGGCACCGGAATGATGTAATTCGTGCCAAATTTCGGCCGATTGCCGCGATAGGCAGCGGCCACTTCGTCAGGCACATCGGAGCGTGCTAGCTCAGCCAGCGCGCGCGCCGCCGCAATTTTCATTTCGTCATTGATGGTCGATGCGCGCACATCCAGTGCACCGCGGAAAATATACGGGAAACCCAATACATTATTGACCTGATTTGGGTAGTCCGAGCGACCGGTTGCAACAATTGCATCGTCACGAATTTCTGCAACTTCTTCCGGCGTCATTTCAGGATCGGGATTGGCCATCGCAAAAATGATCGGTTGATCCGCCATGGCACGCACCATATCCGGGGTCAGTGCACCCTTGGCCGAAACGCCGAAAAATACATCTGCGCCCTCCATCGCTTCCAGCAAGGTGCGCGCCTTAGTGGTGGTGGCATGGGCAGACTTCCACTGGTTCATGCCTTCCTTCCGGCCCTGATAAATCGGGCCCTTGGTGTCGCACAAAATCACGTTCTCATGGGGCATTCCCATGGATTTAATCAGCTCGATACAGGCAATCCCGGCAGATCCGGCTCCGTTGCAGATCAGCTTTGTTGTCTTGATGTCGCGACCGGTCAGATGCAGCGCATTGATCAGTCCGGCTGCAGAGATGATGGCGGTGCCATGCTGATCGTCATGGAACACCGGAATGTCCATCAGCTCGCGCAAACGCTGCTCGATGATGAAGCAATCCGGGGCCTTGATATCTTCCAGATTGATGCCGCCAAAGGACGGTCCGAGATAGCGCACGGCATTGACGAATTCATCGACATCTGCGGTGTCAATTTCCAAATCAATGCTGTCGACATCAGCAAACCGTTTGAACAGAACCGCTTTACCTTCCATGACCGGCTTGGAGGCCAATGCACCGAGATTACCGAGTCCGAGAATAGCCGTGCCATTGCTGATAACTGCGACCATATTGCCGCGCGTCGTGTAGTCATAAGCTCGGGATGGATCTTCCGCTATGGCCAGAACCGGCACGGCGACACCCGGCGAATAGGCCAGAGACAGGTCGCGCTGCGTCGCCATGGGTTTTGTCGGGGTGATTTCCAGCTTGCCGGGACGGCCCTGCTGGTGAAATTGCAACGCTTCCTGATCGGTCATCGGGATGTTGCTCTTGCCGGATTTATCCGTTGCGGGCATGGCGTTTCCTGTTTCAATATTGTTAATTTTGTTATTTGGTCTAGCAACTTAGCGAGGCATAACGTTATCCACAAGGGATGGATTTGCCCAATTCATAATCCTTCGTGAAATGCGCCGGTTTATTTGCTATTGAAGCATCATGCGCAGCGACGATTCCTCCAATGATGACCACCCGACAGACAGCGGCTTAGCAATAGAGCCGACGGTCGATCTGTCTTCAGAACAAAAACTCACGCCGATGATGGCACAGTTCATGGAGATCAAGGCGGCCCATCCCGGATCGCTGTTGTTCTATCGCATGGGCGATTTCTACGAAATGTTCTTCCACGATGCGGAAGTCGCAAGCCAGGCGCTTGGAATTACCCTCACCAAACGCGGCAAACATCTGGGCGATGATATTCCCATGTGCGGTGTGCCGGTTCATGCCGCAGATGATTATCTGCAGAAACTGATTTCGCTGGGCCACAAGGTGGCTGTCTGCGAGCAGATGGAAGACCCGGCCGAGGCCAAGAAACGCGGTGCCAAATCGGTGGTGAAGCGGGATGTTGTGCGCCTTGTCACCCCTGGCACCATCACCGAAGAACGCTTGCTGGATGCGGGGCAGAATAGTTTTCTGGCCGCATTGGCAAGGGCCAAATCCGGTCCTTTCAGCTTTGCACTGGCCTGGATTGACATGTCCACGGGCGCGTTTTTTGTCCGGGCGCTGGATGCGATGCAGGTGCCAGCGGCGCTGGCCCGCATTGACCCCAGAGAACTGATCCTGTCAGACGCGCTTCTGGATGATGGTGAGGTGAAAGAACTGCTGGAGGGCAGTGCTGCAACCTTGAGCCCTGTGCCAAAAGTGTTCTTTGACGGTGCCTCCGCTGACGGGCGGCTGTGTCGGTTTTTTAACCTCAAGACACTGGATGGCCATGGCAATTTTGAACGCGTAGAACTGGCGGCAGCGGCGGCCATTCTGTCTTATGTCGAGAAAACCCAAATTGGATCAAGGCCCCCGCTTTCCGTGCCCGAACGGGAAGCAGCACGCAGCGGTATGTCGATTGATGCTGCCACGCGGGCCAATCTGGAATTGATGCAGACCCTGTCCGGCAAACGGTCCGGCAGTGTGTTTGATGCCATAGACCGCACGGTAACAGGCGCCGGCGCGCGCTTGCTGGCCATGCGTCTGGCAGCGCCCTCAACGGATGTCGCCACCATTCAGACCCGGCAGGATGCGCTGGCATGGGCGCTGAAAAACCCGGCCGGATTGTCCGATTTGCGCAAGCAGCTGAAGCGCCTGCCGGATATGGCGCGGGCCTTGTCACGCCTGATGCTGGACCGGGGTGGGCCGCGCGATCTGGCCGCCATCCGCAATGGCTTGTCTGCTGCGCGATCCCTGTCTGATGATCTGAGCGGTTCTGACGGGCTGGTCGGCCAGATCAGGCAGGTTCTGAGTGAAGCGGGCACTGGCGCATTGGCAGCGCTGGCCGAGGAATTGGCCTTGGCCCTTTCCGATGAGCTACCATTGCTGAAACGTGATGGCGGCTTTGTGCGCACCGGCTACACCGCAGAGCTGGATGAACATCGTGGTCTGCGCGATGAAAGCCGCAAGATCATTGCCGGACTGCAGAACCAATATGCCAGCGAAACCGGTGTCAAAGGGCTGAAAGTCCGGCACAATAATGTGCTTGGCTATTTCATAGAGGTGACCGCACAAAATGCGACCGCGCTGCAGGAAGATGCAGACCAGCGCTTCATTCACCGCCAGACCATGGCAAACGCCATGCGGTTCACAACGACCGAACTCAGTGCCCTGCAAAGCCGGATCGCCGGTGCTGCCGATGCGGCCACCAGACTTGAGCTGACCTTGTTTGACAAATTCCTGGCGCAGGTCAGCGATGCGGCCGAACCGATACAGATCCTGTCGCGCAATCTGGCAGAGCTGGATGTGATTTGTGCGCTCGCCACACTGGCGGACAGCGAGAATTATTGTCGACCCGACGTGGATGACAGCCTGGCCTTTGCCATTGAAGGCGGCCGACACCCGGTTGTGGAACAGGCATTGCGACAGGACGGCAGTGTTTTTGTCGCCAATGATTGCACGCTTTCCGGTTCGACCGAGGGCCAGATATGGCTTTTGACCGGACCGAATATGGCCGGTAAATCCACCTTCTTGCGGCAGAATGCGCTGATTGCTATTCTCGCCCAGATTGGCTCCTATGTGCCTGCGACACACGCCCATATCGGCATTGTGGATGCGCTGTACAGCCGCGTTGGCGCCTCCGACGATCTGGCCCGTGGCCGCTCCACCTTCATGGTCGAGATGGTGGAAACGGCAGCGATTCTCAATCAGGCCGGACCAAAGGCACTGGTGATCCTGGATGAAATTGGCCGGGGCACAGCCACCTATGACGGGTTGGCGATTGCCTGGTCAGCCGTTGAGCATCTGCATGCCATCAATCGCTCACGCGCCCTGTTTGCCACCCATTACCACGAGCTGACAGCCCTGTCGCAAACACTGGAGCGGCTGTCCAATGCCACCGTCCGCGTCAAGGAATGGGACGGCAATGTTGTGTTCCTCCACGAGATCGTGCCCGGTGCTGCCACCAGTTCCTATGGTATTCAGGTGGCAAAATTGGCAGGTCTGCCGGAAGCTGCGCTGTCCCGCGCCCGCGATGTGTTGAAACAGCTGGAAATGCAGGAACGGGAGCGCTCGAAAACAACTCTGGTTGATGATCTGCCGCTGTTTTCCATCGCCCCGGAACGCAAGCCATCCAAAACCATGGCAACACATGATGAAAAATTGCTGGCGGAACTGGATGCAACCGACCCCGATGATCTGACCCCGCGGGAAGCGCTTGAAGCGCTGTATCAATTGAAGAAACTGAGGCAAAACCATTGAGCAATGCCCCGCTTTCGCCCGATGAAATAGAGCGCTATGCGCGCCATCTGGTGTTGCCGGAAATCGGCGGATCCGGTCAGCAAAAGCTGAAGGCGGCGCGTGTGTTGGTGGTGGGTGCCGGAGGCCTTGGTGCACCGGTGCTGCTCTATCTGGCTGCGGCAGGCGTCGGTCATCTGGGCCTTGTCGATGATGATGAGGTGAGCCTCTCCAATTTGCAGAGGCAGATCATTCACACCACGCAGAATGTCGGCAAGAGCAAGGTGGACAGCGCAGCAGAATGCCTCACCGCCATCAACCCGCATCCGGTTCTGGAGCTGCACAATACGCGGATCGATGCAAACAACGCCTCGGACCTTGTGTCCCGATACGATATTGTGGTCGATGGCTGCGATAATTTCGCCACCCGTTTTCTCGTGGCAGATTGGTGTGAGGAGTTGGAAAAAACCCTGGTAACGGGAGCCGTGTCCCGCTTTGACGGCTCGATCACAACTCTCCAGCCATTCCTCACCGGCCCGGACGGCACGCCCAACCCGCGCTACCGTGACTTGTTTCCGGAAATACCGGATGACAGCACTGTGCTGAGCTGTGAAGAAGCCGGCATCATGGGCGCACTAACCGGCGTCATCGGCTCGCTGCAGGCACTGGAAGTCATCAAGGCCATCACCGGAACCGGCGAGCTACTGATCGGCCGCCATTTGCTGTTCGATGCCGGATCCATGCTGTTCTACCCGGTAAAGTATGGGCGCAAGGCTGGTTGAAATTCAAAGCGTTGGTCGGCGCAAATGGACCCTCGGAACAAGTCCGAGGGTGACGGGTTGGGAGGTTGGTTCACACCCTCAATAGGAGGATCATCGACCTCCCAAGGTCGTCTTCCTCGGACTTGTTCCGAGGATCCACACTGCCTCACCACCAATCCGCTCAGAAATTGGCGCAGCTGCGCATCCCGGCGCTGAGGGTGCCTTCAATCATTCCTGCGAGGAAGTGCACATCATGGGCGCAAGACTGGTTGAAACTGAGAGCGTTGCTCAGCGCAAATGGGCCCTCGGAACAAGTCCGAGGGTGACGAGTTTGGAGGTTGGATCCTACACTCAATAGAGGATCACCAACCTCCCAAGGTCGTCTTCCTCGGATTTATTCCGAGGATCCACACTTCTTCACCACCAATCACTCAGAACTTGGTCCGGCAACGCATTTCAGCGTAGAGGGTGCCATCAATCATTCCTGCAATGAAGCGCGCGTCATGGGCGCAAGACTGGTTGAAACTGAGAGCGTTGCTCAGCGCAAATGGGCCCTCGGAACAAGTCCGAGGGTGACGGGATTGGAGGTTGGGTCATACCTCCAATAGGAGGATCACCGACTTTCCAAAGGTCGTCATCCTCGGATTTATTCCGAGGATCCACACTTCCTCACCCGCAATCCACTCAGAACTTAGTCCGGCTGCGCATCGCGGCGCTGAGGGTGCCTTCGTCTAGATAGTCGAGTTCTCCGCCCACGGGCACGCCGTGGGCCAGGCGGGTTACTGCCACATCCAGACCCTGTATCTGATCGGTGATGTAGTGGGCCGTGGTGACGCCATCGACTGTGGCGTTGACGGCCAGAATGATTTCGCTAACGTCCGGGTTGGCCGCCCGCTCCACCAGTTTGGAGATGAACAAATCATCCGGGCCGATGCCATCCAGCGGTGACAGGGTTCCGCCAAGCACGTGGTAGCGCCCGCGCGTGGCCGATGCGCGCTCCAGTGCCCACAGATCTGCGACATCCTCGACAACCACCAGCACGGAATCATCGCGCCTTGGGTCGGTGCAGATGGTGCAGGGATTGATCGTATCGACATTGCCGCAATTGCTGCACAACTGAACCTTGTCGACGGCAATAGCCATCGCGTCGGCCAGCGGCACCAGCAACTCATCCTTTTTTTTGATCAGATGCAAGGCGGCACGACGGGCCGAGCGGGGGCCAAGCCCTGGCAGCCTTGCCAGAAGCTGGATCAGCCGCTCAATTTCAGAACCTATCATCAGGGAAACCCAGGTTTTTAACCCTAAAAGGGGAGTTTCAAACCTTCTGGCAGATTAAGGCCGCCGGTCACGCTCTGCATTTTCTCGGCAATGACCGCTTCAGATTTTGACTTGGCATCATTGTGGGCCGCCATGATCAGATCTTCCAGCATTTCAGGGTCTTCCGGATTAATCAGCGAAGGGTCAATGGAAATGCCCTTGATGTCGCCCTTGCCGGACAGTTTGACCGTCACCAGACCGGCGCCGGCACTGCCTTCGATTTCCAGTTCGCCAATTTCAGCCTGCGCGTCCTGCATTTTCTGCTGCAGTTCCTGCGCCTGTTTCATCATACCCATGATATTTTTCATGATCTAGTCCTGTTCGTTCGTGTCAGAATCTTGTTCGGTGTTGCGGTCTACCACATCAACAATGCGCGCGCCTGGAAAGGTTTCCAATGCGGCAGCGACCAAGGGATGTGCCCGTATCTCGTCCATCTTTCGGGCCTTTTCCGCCTCGGCCTGCTCATGCAGGGTCGCAGCGCCCTCGGCCTGGACCACCGAGACCATCCAGCGAAGGCCTGTCCAGTCAGACAGTTTCTTGCCCAAATCCCCGGCAATGCCTGCAGGAGCGCCAGGTGTCATGGCAACTTCAATCCGGCCGACTTCAAACCGAACCGGGCGCATATAGCGCTCCACTGCCATTTTCAGCATCAGATCGCGTTTGTCGGACGCCAAGGCGGCAATGGCAGCCAGAGAATCCGGCTGTTCCGCAAGTTCCACTTCCGGAACTGGATCAGCAACAGGTTTGGACAGCTCACTGCGTCCCTCGACGACTGGCAGCGGCTCGGTGACAACCGCGCGCAGTTGCGCACCACCGGAAGAAATGGCCTGGACGGATCGCGTGCCTTGCGCATTGACTGAGCCGCCTGATGGACCGGCGCTTGCACCCGAACCGGCTGGCGTGCCCTGCGCTGCGCCTGAGTGGTCTTTCAACTGCCTCAGCGCTTCATCCGGACTTGGCAAATCGGCCGCATAGGCCAGACGCACCAGCACCATATCGGCGGCGGCCAGGGGCTTTGGCGCATTGGCGACTTCCTGCAGGCCACGCAGCAGGATTTGCCATGTCGAGGAGAGCACCCGCATCGACAACTGGGCTGCAAGTTCGGCACCGCGTTCTTTTTCGCGTGGCGATAATGCGCCCTGATCGGCCACATCCGGTGCCGCTTTGAGACGGGTCAGCAAATGGCAGAACTCTGACAGATCGGTCAGAACAACCGCCGGATCGGCTCCCGCATTGTATTGTTCGTTAAACTCCGCGAGTGCTTCAGCGATCTTGCCGGACATGAGAAGCTCGAACAGATCGATGATGCGCGCCCGGTCTGCCAGACCCAGCATATCGCGCAGATCTTTTTCGCCAATGTCACCGCCGCCCTTGACCGTACCATGTGCAATGGCCTGATCCATCAAAGACAGCGCATCACGCGCAGAGCCTTCGCTGGCACGCGCCAGAAGCTGAAAAGCCTCATCGGCAATCTGCACGCCTTCCTTCTCGGCAATGCCCTTCAGATAGGTCATCATGGTGTCGGCATCGATGCGGCGCAGATCAAAGCGCTGGCAGCGGGACAGAACGGTGACCGGAACCTTTCGGATTTCCGTGGTGGCGAAGATGAATTTGACGTGGGCCGGAGGCTCTTCCAATGTTTTCAGCAGGCCATTGAAGGCCGCTGTGGAGAGCATGTGGACCTCATCGATGATGTAGACCTTGTAGCGCGCGCTGGCTGGCTTGTAGCGGGACGCTTCGATGATTTCACGAATATCGTTGATGGATGTATGGGAGGCCGCGTCCATTTCGATGACATCGACATGGCGGCTCTCGATGATCGCGGCGCAATGCGCGCCAAGTTCCTGCATATCGATGGTCGGCGTATCGATTGCTTCCTGGCCGTCTTTCGCCGACAGTTCATAATTCAGCGCACGCGCCAGAATTCTGGCTGTTGTTGTTTTACCCACACCCCGCACGCCGGTCAGCATATAGGCCTGCGCAATGCGGCCCAGCTTGAAAGCGTTGGTCAGCGTCTGCACCATCGGTGCCTGACCAATCAGATCATCAAATGTGGAAGGGCGGTACTTTCTGGCAAGAACGCGATAAGCGGTGTTTTCCTGATCGCTCATGGTTCTTTGCCAACAATCCGCTTCTGAAAACCGCTGCAAAATCCCGCCGGGATCAGCAGCGTTGTTTGAAAGGTGGGAGGCTGAACTGAAGACCCGAACCGGAATCTCGTTGGGGCTGCTTCCTTCCGGACCTGACCCGGTTGGCGAGTGGTTCGTCCTACGCCAACCTCCCACACTCCATATCGTCCGAAATGCAGGAGATTGCAAGGTGCCGTTTAAAGCATTTTATTCAGACGCATCACGGCTGGCCATGAATTTGTCGAACTCTTTCTGATCTTTGGCACGACGCACATTGTCGACGAACTCGTCAAACTCGGCGCGCATCTCGTTGAGTTTGCGGCGTTCTTCTTCCAATCGGGCCAGTTCGGCGGACCGATATTCGTCAAACGCGGCATTGCCGGTTGCGTGTGCGTGATGGTGCGGACGACGTTCCCGGCTGAACTTTGAGCCAAAGCCATCCATTTTATCGCGCGCTGTTGCAAGATTTCCAGTCATTCTATCACCCCATACAATGTAAGCCAGCATCGCCAGGCCAAGTGGCCAGAACAGGACAAAGCCCAGAATCATGCCGACGGTGTTGAAAGGCGTCCAGCGGCGGCTGCGAAACGGCCCTGAACAATTTCTTTGGTCTGCTGTCGTTGCGTGTATCATTTTCACCCTCTCGTTGTGTTGATGAGTTTGAGGTGGTGAGTTTTACGCCCCGTTCAAGGTGATTTTGACCGATTTTGTGACGATTTCTGAAAAATCCAAGTCCATTTTTCTATCACAAGATATTGGTTTCATTATCTTATTTTTATGTTTTCAGAAAATCGCTGATTTCTATCGAATTTTCTGAAACAAAACATCCACGCGCCAGAATCCGTCCCAAAAGGTGACTTATCGACGGGCATTGTCCACAAAAATGCGCGAAATCAGCGATCCTGATCAGCGAATAACCGCGAGGATTTCCTGCAGAAACTCGGTCAGATCATCTGTTACAAAATCCACCGGGTCACCATCCTGCTTTTCCAGTTCCCACTCTTCGTGGAACACTTCACGGGTTCCTTGCGGGACAAGCAGGGTTGTTACCATGCCTTCATTCTTGGGCACGCGCAGATTCTTTGGCAGATCTTCGAACATGGCAGCGCGTGTGGGATCGACACCCATCACTGAAAAAAACTTCGCATAGGGGCCGGGATCAGGCTTGGGCTCCAGATCAGCGGCCACAATGTCGAAAATATCTTCGAAATGCTCCGAGATGCCCAACCGGTCCGCGACCGATTCAGCGTGTTTGCGTGAGCCGTTGGTGTAAATCAGTTTGCGGCCCGGCAATGCCTTGATGGCCCGTGCAAGTTCGGGATTCGGCTCGATCGGCGAATGGTCGATATCGTGGACAAATTCCAGAAATTCATCCGTATCGATCTGTTGCTCCAGCATCAGGCCGCGCAATGTGGTGCCGTGACGGTGATAGAAATCCTTCTGGATGATCCTGGCTTCGTCGCGTCCAAGGTTCATCAGACGCGCCACATAAGTGGTCATGCGTTTGTCGATCTGGTCGAACAAGTTGGAATGACGCGGATAGAGCGTATTGTCGAGATCAAAGACCCATTCGCTGATGTGGTCAAAAGCAAGCAAATCATCCGCATCATGCGGCTCGGTTTTTTCAACGGTCATTGGGTCTCGATCTGTTTGGAGGCGGGGTCGGATCTTGTTTTATTTAGCCGGGCACGAACAAGGTGCCTGCGCCATGTTCGGTGAAGAGTTCCAGCAAAACCGCATGTCTGGTCTTGCCGTTGAGGATGACCACACCGGACACACCCTGGCCCAATGCGTCAATGCAGGTTTCCACCTTCGGGATCATGCCTCCGGAAATGGTGCCATCAGCGATCAATGCTCTGGCTTCAGAGACAGTGAGTTGCTTGATCAGGTTGCCATCCTTGTCCAGAACGCCCGGCACGTCGGTCAGAAACAGCAGCCGTCTTGCGGAGAGGGCTCCGGCGATAGCGCCGGCACAGGTGTCTGCGTTGACATTATATGTCTCGCCATGTTCGCCGGGTGCAACCGGAGCAATGACAGGGATGAGCTTGCTTTGCGCCAGCATCTGCAGAACGGTGCTGTCCACCTTGACCGGTTCACCCACAAAGCCAAGATCGATGACCCGCTCGATATTGCTGTCAGGGTCCATCATGGTTCGTGTGAGTTTTCGGGCTGTGAGCAGATTGCCGTCCTTGCCACACAGGCCAACGGCGCGGCCACCTTCGCTGTTGATGGAGGCCACGATGTCCTTGTTGATGGACCCGGCCAGGACCATTTCCACCACTTCGACAGTGGCTTCATCGGTGACCCGCAAGCCACCTTCAAATTTGCTCTCAATGCCAAGACGATCCAGCATCTGACCGATCTGCGGTCCGCCGCCATGGACCACCACAGGCAGAACGCCAGACTGGTGCAGCAATGTGATGTCGCGCGCAAAAGCGCGGGACAAAGACGCATCGCCCATGGCGTGGCCGCCATATTTTACGACGACGGTCTGACCATCATAGCGCTGCATGAAGGGAAGCGCTTTGGACAAAAGTTGCGCCTGGGCGCTGGGTGAGGAAAGAAGTTGATCGCTATCGGTCATGGAACTCGGGCAAGAAAATGTGAATACAGTCGTCAGCTATAGGCGTTTTCCTGATTTGGTGCCAGTGGACATTCAGGCGTTTTAATATGATGATTTGAACCAAGAATATGGACGGGCGTTTGGTTTTCAATGCGAACCGGTTGTATCTTGCACTTTGGGGCCTGCAGCCAAACCCCATCAGCCCAATCGGAGTGATCACCTATGCCATCTGAGTTGCCTGTCGCCAAACGGTTTGAAAGCACTGCCGATGGCAAACCGTCGCCGAAAATGCTGAGTTTCTATGAAGAGAACGGTTTTCTCATTCTGGAAAATTTCGCAAGCCATGCAGCGTGTGACGCGCTGAAGGCCCGGATCGCAGAACTGGTGGAGGGCTTTGATCCGGAAAGTGTCCGCAGCACCTTTTCGACCGATGATCAGTCTCATGCACAGGATTTTTATTTCAAGGATTCTGGCGACAAGATCCGCTTCTTTTTTGAAACAGGCGCTTTTGACAGCAAGGGTGATCTGGTCAAGCCAAAGCATCAGGCACTCAACAAGATCGGCCATGCGCTGCATGATCTTGACCCCGAATTCGACCGGTTTTCGCGCTCAGACAAATTGTCCAATCTGGCGACGGCGCTGGGACTGGAAGACCCTGCTCTGGTGCAATCCATGGTGATCATGAAGCAACCCTTTATTGGCGGCGAGGTGGGTATGCATCAGGATTCAAGCTTTCTTTACACCACACCCATGACCACCACGGGTTTCTGGTTCGCGCTTGAAGATGCAGATCAGAGCAATGGCTGTCTGATCGGACAGGCAGGCGGGCACAAAGCCGGTCTGCTGGAACGGTTTCATTATGATGGTGACTCTCTGGTCATGGAGAAAACATCTGACGCCGAGCCGCAGGGGCCCTATGAAGCGCTGGCAGCACCCAAGGGGACGTTGGTTGTGATCCATGGACTTGTGCCACACAGCTCTGCAGCCAATACAAGTGCGCGCTCACGCGAAGCCTATGCCCTTCACATGTTTGACCGGAATGCTGAATGGGCGGCAGACAATTGGTTGAAGCGTGCACCGGACATGCCGGTGAAGGGGTTTGCATGATGGTCCTGAAAGCGGAACTGCACTGCCACATTGAAGGCGCTGCCTCCCCTGCCCTGGTGCAACGGAAAGCAGCACAGAACGGGATTTCGATTGAGGGTCTGATTGACAGCGACGGTCATTATATCTGGCATGATTTTACCAGCTTCCTGAACGCTTATGACAGGGCAGCAGCGGTGTTCATCAGCGAGCAGGATTACAGTGACCTGTCTTACGATTATTTCAGCAGTGCTGCCGCGCAGGGCATGATCTATGGAGAAATCTTCGCATCACCCGATCATGCAGAACTGGCTGGGCTCAGCTACACCGCTTACATCGGGGCGCTGGCAGATGGTATTGAGCGGGCGCGCCGTGAAAGCGGTGTTGAAGGCCGGATCATCGTCACCTGTGTGCGCCATTTCGGACCGGAACGGGCAGAACCCGTGGCTCGGCTGCTGCACACCCATCCCCACCCCATGGTCACCGGATTTGGCATTGGTGGAGATGAGCGCATGTTCCACCCGGCGGATTTTGCCAAAGCGTTCCAGACGGCTGCCGATGCCGGAATGGGTCTGACTGCCCATGCCGGAGAATTTGCAGGGCCGGAAAGTGTGCGCGCCGCACTTGATGAGCTGAACGTAAAGCGCATAGGCCATGGCGTGCGCTCGGTCGAAGACCCGGATCTGCTGCATCGACTGCGGGCGGAGAATATCGTTCTGGAGGTCTGCCCCGGCTCGAATGTCTCGCTGGGCCTGTGCAGCGGCCGGGACACGCATCCGTTCAAGGCACTTCGAACGGCCGGCGTCCGCATGACACTCAACTCGGATGATCCGCCATTTTTCCGGACCAGTATCGGTCTGGAATATGACGAAGCTGCAAAAGCATTTCGGCTTTCCGATGTGGACCTGTTGGCGATCACCCATCAGGCGATTGAAGCGGCTTTTGTGGATGAATCGACGCGGCAGCGCCTGTTTCAACGTCTGTTTGAAGATTAACAGTGTAAAACCTGACGGAATCCTGTCAGGCCTGTTGTTTCAGCGGGCCAAAGGGTTTTTCCGCTCGCTGTGCGCTGCTAAGAATTTTGAAATACGTTTTGTTCAGGGAAGTTTACAATGGTTACCGAGGTTACCGACGCCAATAATCTGCCAGCACCGTTTACAATTGTTGATCATCCACTGATCAAGCACAAGCTGACCATCATGCGGGACAAGAAGACATCGACCGCCGGCTTTCGCCGCCTGCTGCGCGAGATATCATTGTTGCTGTGCTATGAGGTGACACGCGATCTGACGCTGACCACCAAGCGTATTCAGACGCCGATGCAGGAAATGGATGCGCCCATTCTGGAAGGCAAGAAGCTGGTCTTCGCGTCCATCCTGCGCGCTGGCAATGGCCTTTTGGAAGGCATGCTGGATCTGGTGCCTGCCGCCCGCGTCGCCCATATCGGTATGTATCGCGATCATGATACGCTGGAGCCGGTCGAGTATTACTTCAAGGCTCCGGAAAACCTGGGGGACCGACTGGTGATTGTGGTGGACCCGATGCTGGCAACGTCCAATTCAGCCACAGCTGCCATTGAAAAACTGAAAGAGCGCGGCGCAAAGCAGATCCGCTTCCTGTGTCTTCTGGCGGCACCGGAAGGCGTCAAGAAATTCCGCGAAAGCCATCCCGATGTACCGATTTATACGGCCGCCCTTGATGAGCGGTTGAACGAGAAGGGCTACATCATGCCCGGCCTTGGGGATGCCGGTGACCGCATGTACGGCACGAAGTAATGAGTTCTGCCCGATTTCCCGATCTTGAGGACAAGGTTGTGCTGGTCACAGGTGGCGGCAGTGGTATTGGCGCGCATCTGGTGCGTGGCTTTGCCGAACAGGGCGCCAGGGTTGCGTTCTTCGATATTGCTGATGCGCCCAGTCAGGCACTGGAACAGGAACTGACCGATGCCGGGCATTCGGTTGCCTTCCTGCATTGTGACCTCACCGATATTCCCGCACTTCAGGCCAGCATTGCAAAAGTGCGCGAACGCTTCGGCCTGATCGGTGTGCTGGTCAACAATGCAGCTCATGATCAGCGCCATGACATCAAGGATGTCACATCGGACTATTGGGATGAGCGCTTCGCCGTCAATTTGAAGCATCAGTTCTTCTGCGCGCAGGCAGTGCAGGATGACATGAAGCAACTGGGCGGCGGGTCGATCATCAATATGGGGTCGATCTCCTGGATCATGGGCGCTGGAAACATGCCTTGTTACACCACGGCAAAATCGGCTGTTGAAGGTCTGACGCGGTCGCTGGCAAGCGTCATGGGCCCGGACAATATTCGCGTGAATACGGTTCTGCCGGGCTGGATCATCACCAAGCGGCAGGAAGAATTGTGGCTGGATGATGAGGGTGAAAAATCAATCCTTGAAAACCAGTGCCTGAAACGCAAACTGGTGCCTGATGACATGGTTGGTCCGATTTTGTTTCTGTCATCCGATGCGGCTGCAGCCTGCACCAATCAGCGCTTTATTGTGGATGGTGGTTGGGTCTAGGCACGTTCGTGTAACCGGCCCTGAAACGCCTGACCCGTTTCCTAAGATGATGATCTGCGCTAACACGGACGGCAGACATATCGTCATTGATTCGATTGAAGGTGGGGTTCATGAATTTCAAGCGACCGTTTGGCAAATTGGAAGATCGCACCGAGATCAACGAAGTTGAAATCGGCGCAGGCGCATTACGTGCAAAGATACTGACCTGGGGCACTGTCCTGCGGGATTTGCGACTGGATGGATTTGACCATCCACTGGTACTGGGTTTTGACCGGCTTGAGGATTATACAAATCACTCGCCGTTTTTTGGCGCAACTGCGGGGCGCTATGCCAACCGCATCGCCTATGGCCGGTTCCCGCTGGATGGCCGCATGCATCAATTGAGCCAGAATACGGAACCGCATCATTTGCATGGTGGCCATGCCAGTTTTGGCAAACGACTATGGACCGTGGGCTCGATTGCACCTGATTCCATTCGTCTGACTCTGGTCTCTCCCGATGGCGAGGATGGTTATCCCGGCCGGGTGATGGTCAGTTGCACCTACAAGATTGTGCCGCCTGCGTCGCTGCATGTGATTTTTGAAGCAACCACGAATGCGCCAACCTTGATGAATCTGGCGCATCATTCCTATTTCAATCTGGATGGGTCGCCGGATATTCTAGAGCACTTGCTGCAGATTGAAGCAGATGCCTATACACCGGTCACGCAGGATATGATCCCGACCGGAGCCGTGCTGCCGGTAAAGGACACCTTGTTTGATTTCCGCGAGACGCGGCCGGTGCGCACGCTTCATGATGGCCGCCGCATTGCGTTTGATACAAACTATGTGCTTGCGCTTGCACCACGTCCCCGGCCGGTCCATGCAGCCAGGTTGAGCAGCCCGCGCAATGGATTGTCGATGGATGTTCTGACCACAGAGCCCGGCCTGCAATTCTATGACGGGTACAAGCTCAACGTGCCCGTGCCAGGTTTGGACGGACGCACATACGGCGTGAGTGCCGGGCTGTGTCTGGAGCCACAGCGCTGGCCTGACAGTCCGAACCATCGGCACTTTACGGACTCAACCCTACGGCCAGGCGAAACCTATGTTCAGGAAACCATCTATCGTTTCAACATGTCCTGAGCCGGGTTAGCCAGTTCCCAGGGTGCTGCATACCAAGCGGCGAGCGGGCGCATGTTCATGGTCGCCCGGAACTTCAATCCGCTTTCCATATCTGCCACATCATAAGCGGCGGGTGTGCGGGCAAACATGCCGCGCTGGTAGAGATTGCGGTAAAGCGCCTTGCGGATTTCGTGCCCCTCCTGCTTCAGCCCCCAGCTTTCCAGTTGCGCGGCGAAGCTGAAGTTGAAGCCGACAATGCTTTCTGAAATCTGGAACGCAATGTGATGATCCGCTTCTACCGCATGTACAGCTGCTGGCTGCATATTTGCCAGAGTGATAACACCCTCGCCACGTCCGGCTTTTTGAAAGTTTTCGCGGTAGAGTGTTTTCAATGCCAGGACGGCGTGGGTGTCAGGAACCACAGTTCCAAACCCATAACGCCGCGCCAGAAAAGCGCCGAAGAGCTGCTCTATCAAAAGGCATTGCGAAAACGGGCCGTCCCGGTCCAGTCGATAATGCGTGCCCGTCCACAATGCGGTTTCAAAAGCCGCACGCGCTGCGATGGCCTGCTCGTGATAGGCTTTGCCCGCGCCTCTATCTCCAAGCCGATTGGCTGCTTCCGCCATTGCAAACAGGGCGGCAATCCACAGCCCACCGCAATAGGCGCTGGGGCCTTTCATCGGAATGTTGTCAAAGGTCTGATCCGGAAAGCCGTCATTTTCGATCAGCCCATCGCCGTCTCTGTCATATTGGTTGAGATGTGCGCAGGCAGCGCGGGCGTGCTCCCAATGATCCCTCAGCCACGGCAAACCAAAAATCCGCGCATCGCGCACCAGGCCGATCAGGAATTGGGAATTGAGATCTTTCCACTGTGTCGAATCCTGCCAGGCATAGCCATTATTGACGACAAAGGGGTCTTCGTCCGGACTGCCCTGATCATGGGGCAATGCACCAGCCCGTTTCACAGGGAAGATAGTGTTTGAGCGCATGTGGCGTCGCAACCGGTCATCGTGCTGCGACACGCTGCAGGCAAAATCATCCATCACCAGACGAGCGGACTGCGGCCAAAGGCGCAGCACGGATTCCGATGCATAAATCCACAAATCAAGAGTGTTGTAATAGGGATAATCCGGGCATTCGATGATGCCGAAATGGCCTTTATCGGCATCCGTTTCAGCTGTGAAAACCGTCATGCCATCAACCAGCAGATACAGCTCGTTCAACATCATGCCGGTGACCTCGGGACGATTTCCAAACTGGGCAGAAATCGTGTCATGCCAGGCATCGATCTGCTGTGACCAATGCTCTGCGCGCACCAAGGCCTGCTCAACCATCGCAAGTGCGTTGTTGCCGCTTTTGCCCCAAGACTGGGTGTATTTGCGGGCATGGCGACGACCGGACCCGAAGCGAACGATCGGCAGATCCCAACTCAGTGCGAAAGTTATGGTTCTGCTTTCACCCGGCGCCAATTCACATTTTGCCGAGACAGCTCCCGCGGGCCGGTTTGTCTCGACTTCCTGAAAGCCGGCATCCGCGATCCAGTCGATCGATGGGTCCAGCGTGCCAGTGGCGGAAAAAGAGGGCCAAAAATCGCTGCCATCTGCAGCGGCATCAAAGGTTGCGCATTCTGTCAGCACCAGACCGTCATCTCTTGCAACGGATATGGCCATCTGCCCGTCCCCCATATCGGGGGTTTTGGTATTCAGCGAGGCAGTTTGTCGGTCAAACACAATGCTGTGTGCTGTCTCGTCTGCTACCATTGTGTTGAAGCAACCGGCATGACGCCGATACGGCTTTCCCTTTTCCCGGAACGCTCCCACCAGATTGGGGAAATGGAACATCAAGGCTGCCGAAACAGCAGTCTTGGAAGGGTTGTGCAAATGCCATTTGAAGACGGCAACCGGCAGCGTGCTGGATTCCAGATCGCCCGGAATCAGTGGTGAAAAACTTTCGCAGCGGAACCGGATCGGTCCGGGACATCCGGCATAGTCGTGCCAGGCTTTTGGAAACAGGGCCGCATACTGGTTGGCCGCTTCTTCCTTGCGCCATGTTGCAGCGGATAGAGAGCCATCTTGCGGGATGGGTTGCAGCATGCAGGAGATCGGGTCTTGCCCGGCTTGCTGTTGCCACATGGCAAAACCGGCAGATGCTTCATGATGGTGCAGGACCTGTTGCAGGTTCACTGTCCAGCGGGTGAACCGGCCTGATCTGGACAACACCATACCGCCGGTTCCAAGGCCGCCGAGTGGCAAGCCGACATCTGAAGTGCCTCCGGTCTGGGTTGAAATTTTTCGTTGCGGTTCAGGACCGGGCCAGTCCATGGCAGTCCTGAAAGCGGCATCTGAAACACTCACCGATATCTCCTGCGATACAGGGTATAGACATGCGGCAGCATGACACCAGCGATGATGATTGTCATGCCAATCCAATCAAACAGGCGGGGGACATCACCCAGAATGATGATTGCGGCAACGGACCCGAGAACGGGACTCAAGGCCGCATAGATCGATACCCAGGCCACCTGTAGATGTCGCAATGCGAAATTGAATATCGCATAATTCAACACCGTCATGGCCAGCACCAGATACGCCATTGCAAAGATTTGAAGGGGCGTACCCAGCACGATGGCAGACAAGGTGTTGGTCGCCAGTGCCAGACAGAAAACTGCGATCAGAGCACCTGTGACTTGGAGGGTTGCCACCTGAAACCAGGGCACATCCCCACTGTTCATTCTTCGACCAATGATCTGACTGAAACTGGCGCACATGACGGCTAACAACACCAATGCATTGCCGATCAAATCCCCCTCGCCTGCCGCTTCCCGACTGAGACTGACGATGAGCAGACCGCCAAACCCGATACAACTGCCAATCGCCAGCGACCAATGGGCGTTTTCCCGCAAGATCAGATAGCCGAGAGCTGAGGCTATCAGCGGTAACAGTCCCCACATCAGAGCCAAAGAAACACCGTCTGTTCTGGCACCTCCATGGATACTCAATGCCAAAACCGCACCCGGCGCCATAATGCCCCACAGCAGGGTTTTCCCGAAACGCCGGTTGAGGGTCGGGAGCTGATGTCGGGCAAGACAGATTGCCCACATAATCAAAGTGGCTCCGAAAAACTGCCACAGGAGGACAGTTGTCGGTGCGAAATCAACCACCAAAGTTTGCTGCAGCATGAAGCCGCTCGAAAAAATTGCAACTGAGGAAAGCTGCGCCAGATGCGCAAGCAAAATACATCTTTGGGTCGTGCGTTCGTCCAAAATCAATCCACCCAACGTCGAGTCTTGTAAAAGACATAAGACCTGTTAGGGTCATGGAAGGGAAGAAATAAATTGACCGCAGCGGCGGTATCGTCTTGCATAATGAGGTCCGGTGAGGATCGGTGGGGCGTTGCAGGGGGAAGCATGATGGCAGCCTTGACTGGCTTTATAGCATTTCTGACGCGAATCAATGACGCAGTCTTCTGGGTTGGCAGACAACTCTCATGGATGGCAATCGGGGTGATGGTTTTGATCATCCTTGCTCAGGTATTTGCGCGCTATATCCTCAATGATGCCCTGCCATGGTCTGAAGAACTGGCCCGCGTCCTGATGTTGTGGTTGACCGGATTGATGGCGCCATCGGCCTATCGCTGGGGTGCCTTTGTTGCAATCGACATGTTTCGAGACCTGCTGCCGCGCTGGCCGCGCGCGATTCTGACCCTCTGTCTGTTTGGCATTTCACTGATCGTGCTGATCGTGCTGACCTATTATGGCTGGAAACACATCAATAGCGGCTGGTTGTTCGGCTCGGCCACTTTGAAAATCAAACTGGCCTGGGTTTACATGGCGCTTCCTGTCGGATTCCTGTTGATGATTTCGGCCTGTATCGAGCTGATTGCCAAGGAAATACATGAGGCGCTTGATCCCGATGTCAAATATATGTCCGGCGATAACACGCCAGAATTTGTCGCGGAGTAAAGCCCATGCTTGTGTTGTTCCTGCCTCTCTTTCTGGTGCTTTTGATGATCGGCCTGCCGGTGTTTTTCGGCCTGCTGTTTGCGCCCGGTTTTCTGCTTTGGATGAATGGACAGGAGCGCGATCTGGCGCTGCTCTACCGCAACGTCTTCAACGGCATTGACTCCTTTCCATTGATGGCCATTCCGTTCTTCATGCTGGCCGGTGAAATGATGAACCGCGGCGGTATCACCATGCGCCTGGTGGAGTTCAGCCAGTCGATGATGGGGCATTTCCGGGGCGGCCTTGCCCATGTCAATATTCTGTCCTCCATGTTGTTTGCCGGGCTGTCCGGTTCGGCGGTGGCTGACACCTCGGCACTGGGGTCGATGCTGATTCCTGCCATGGAAAAACAGGGCTATACGCGCCGTTTTGCGGCTGCCATTACTGCGGCTTCGTCAGTCATTGGGCCAATCATCCCACCCTCGGGCATCATGATCATTTACGCCTATGTGATGGGCGAGTCGGTTGCAGCGCTGTTTTTGGCAGGAATAGTTCCGGGCATTCTGGTGGGGGTCGGCCTGATGGTTGTGACCGGCATGATGGCACAGCGCTACAATTATCCGGTCGCCAGCGAGCGCGCCAATTGGGGGCAACGCTGGCAAGCGCTGGTCAAGGCGTTTTTCCCGCTGCTGACGCCCGTCATCATTCTTGGCGGCATTCTGGGCGGCGTGATGACACCGACCGAAGCTTCTGCAGTTGCCGCAGCCTATGCGTTCTTTGTCGGCATGTTCCTGTTGAAGACGATCAGTTTCAAAGACCTTCCTTCAATCCTGACCAAGGCCGCACTCACCTCGTCGGTTGTACTGTTGCTGGTCGGAGCGGCGATGGCTTTCAAAACCGTGGTCAGCCTGTCCCGCGCCCCTGAAGCACTTGCAGAAATGATCCTGACCCTGTCCAGCGATCCGTTGATGTTGCTGTTTCTGATCAATATCCTGCTGTTCATCGTCGGCATGTTTCTGGATGCCGGTCCCGCGATCATCATTCTGGGGCCAATCCTTGGACCGATCTTCATCAATATGGGCATTGATCCCGTTCACTTTGCGATCATCATGAGCGTCAACCTGACAGTTGGCCTGGCAACACCGCCGATGGGGCTGGTGTTGTTTGTTGCCTCAAGCGTCTCCGGCGAGAAGGTTGAGGCTATCTCAAGGGCGATCCTGCCATTCCTTGCTGTTGAAGTTGTTGTAATTTTTCTGATCACCTATTTTCCGGTAATCTCCATGGGCGTGCCATGGCTGACCGGGTTCGTGTCGCCGGATTCCGATCTTTTGGGACCGGTTCTGAGACTGTTTTTCGGCAGCTAGTTTGCGGAATTCAGAGAATTGACATTCGCTTGACACATCTGGGCGAATAAACTGAGATTCATTGTAAAGGGAGGACTTCCATGAAACTCAAATCCTTACTGTCAACCTTCGCGGCTTTGGCCGTTGGAGCCGCCTTTATGGGCAGCGGCATAATATCCGATGCTCAGGCCGCTTCGCATGCCGAGAAAATCACTTTGCGTGCAACTGCCAATTCCAACGAAAATGATGAAGACTATGATGGTCTGGTCGTTTTCAAGAACTATGTTGAAAACGCATCCAATGGTGCCATAGCGGTTGATTTGTTCATCGGCACTCAATTGTGCTCGAAAGGCGCTGAATGTCTGCAGGGCATCGCAGACGGATCGATTGATATCTACATCTCGACATCTGGCGGTGCCGCTGGCATCTTCCCGTATGTGCAGGTGCTTGATCTGCCTTATCTGCTGCGTGATGACCGTATTGCCGAAGAAGTTCTGCAGGGTGACTTCGTGCGCCAGATGCGTGCCCAGATGCTGGCCGATTCCGGTGACACCATTCGCCTGATGACAATTGGCAACACCGGTGGCTGGCGGAACTTTGCCAACACACAGCGTCCCATTCAGAAACCTTCCGATATGAAGGGTCTGAAAATTCGGACCGTGGTGGCTGACCTGCCGCAGGAACTGGTCAAGGCACTGGGTGCCAGCCCGACGCCAATTCCCTGGCCTGAACTTTTCACATCCTTTCAGACTGGAGTTGTTGAAGGGTCGAAAAACGGCATCACCGATGTCATGGGCATGAAGTTCCCGGATGCCGGCCTGCAGTATATGACACTTGATGGCCATGCTTACATGGGCGCGTTGTGGTTCATGAACAATGATCGTTTCATGAGCATGGACGAAGGCATGCGCCGCGTCATCGTTGACGGTTTCGCAGCCTTGCAACAGGCAACCTTTGCCTCACCGAAGCGTAAATCCATTGCCGCCTATGAAGAATTTGTCGCCGGTGGCGGCAACCTTTATGTGCCGACCCCTGAAGAAAAAGCCATGTTCCGGGACGCAGCAGCGCCTGTGTTCGACTGGTTCAAGAGCAATATTCGTGAAGGCGAAACCTTCTATCAGGCTCTGGTTGAAGCCGCAGCGGATGCTGAAGCTAAAATCGATGGTGCCGCAATGATGGATGTCAAATAGTCCAGTCGCCAAAAACTGACGGACCTTGCGGTCCGGCATGCCAAACCTGAATCAGGCCGCTTCGACACAATGTTGAAGCGGCCTTTTTTATGCGTGATAGACCCTCAATATTCCGGGTAGAGGTGATCCTTGTAATCCTCGATCAGCAATTCAGCCTTGGCGATTTGCCCCGGGGTCATTTTCTTGACCACTTCATTCATGGAGATTGCTGCATCCGGATCTCCGCCAATGGCCGACAGTGTGTACCAGGCAAAGGCGCGGGGCAGATCTGGCGCCGGTATTCCGCGGCCGACCTCATAATACCAGCCAATGCCGGATTGCGCGCCTGGGTGCCCCTTGAGCGAGGCCCGCAGATACCAGTCGAATGCGCGTTCATCATCACGCTCCACACCCAGTCCCATGGCATACATCACACCAATCAGTTCTTCGGCATCTGCGTTCCCGCCCTGGGCAAGTGGCAGAAAAATCTCGCGCGCTTCCTCGAATTTGTTGGCTTTCATCGCGGTCAAACCATCAAACAGATCGGCCGCAAAAGCACCTGATGTCGCCATTCCGGCCATTGCGAGCACACCGATCATGCAATTGCGTAGTCCGGTTTTTCGGGGAAGATGGTCTTTGATCATTTCGTTCTCCTTGCAGCTCATCTTCTACAATAGAAATGCAGCGCGGAAACGCAATGCATCACGTGTTTGATTTGCGACAGTGTGAGTCTTGTAAAAGACATAAGACTTGATTAGGATTGAAAACGGGCAAAACAATGCCCAATCCACACCCTGAATTTCGGGAACAATTCATGGCCACGGTCATCACACTTGGCGTTGCAGTGCAGGATTTTGTCTTTTCCGTAGATGAAATGCCGACTGAGCCACGCAAATACAGAGCAAAAGATCTTGCGGTCATCGGTGGTGGATGCGGCGCAACCGCTGCTGTGGCTGTGGCACGTCTGGGCGGTGATAGCCGTCTGATCTCCCGGCTTGGGAATGACATGACGGCCCAGATCATCATCGGCGAGCTTGAAGCTGACGGCGTCGACTGTTCCGGCATGAAACGCTTTGAGGGCTACAAATCGTCTCTGTCAGCGATCATGGTCGACAGCAGCGGCGAGCGGCTGGTCATGGGCTTTCGCGACGATGCAATGCCGACGGATCCGGGTTTTGTGGCAGATCATTTTGCAACGGTAGAAACAGCAGATGTGGTGCTGGCCGACAGCCGATGGGCCGAAGGTGCGTTGCGCCTGTTTGAATTGGCGAACGCCAAGGGCATTCCAGCGGTTCTGGACGGCGAGATGCCGTTTGGTGATACAGAACGTAAAGCGGCACGCCTGGCGACGCACCCGGTTTTCTCGGCTCAGGGGCTGCAAGACCATACGCATGAAACCGAGCTTCTGACCGGATTGCTGGCGGCCAGCGCCATGCGCGAAGGCCGCTGGACTGCCGTGACCGACGGACCCAATGGCGTCTATGTTGCGCGCAATGGCAGGCTCAGCCGATTGCCCGGACACCAGATCGATGTGGTCGACACACTCGGAGCCGGTGATGTGTGGCATGGGGCTTTTGCCCTTGCCTTGGCGGAACGCCAGAGCGACGAGGATGCAATGATATTCGCCTCCGGCGCTGCCGCCCTGAAATGCACCCAGTTTGGCGGCCGGAAAGGCACGCCGACCCGGCAGGCACTTAACAAATTTATTCAATCACACCCACTCCAGATGGAGCCTATCTCCTTATGACACATTCACTTTCCGCCGGTAAATTATGGGGCCTGCGCCGGATGGCCGATGCTCAGGGCCGTTTTAAAATGCTTGCCGTCGATCAGCGTCCGCCCATCAAGAACCCGATCGCCAAACATTATGGCACCGCAGAAGCGCCTTACAAGGATGTCACCAAATTCAAGCTGATGCTTCTTGAAGAACTGCAGAGCAGTTCAACAGCGATGTTGCTGGACCCCCATTTTGCCCTGCCCAAGGGCCTGCGCATGATCGACCCGACGAACGGTCTGATCGTGACGCTGGAAGATTCTCTGTTCGAAGAGACTGATGGCGGGCGCATGTCAGCTGAAATTGACAATTGGAGTGTTGAGAAAATCAAGCGCGTCGGCGGTGACGCGGTCAAGGTTCTCGCCTGGTATCGCCCGGATGCGTCGCCCCAAGTGTGTCAGGCGCAGAAAGACTTCACCAAGCGTATTGGTGATGCCTGTGCCCGTTTTGATATTCCGTTTCTGTTTGAACTGCTGGTCTATCCACTGCCCGATGATGCGCATCAAACCAAGGATTATGTGGAGATGCAGGGCAAGGATTCAGCCCATGTGCTGGAGAGCGTCGCCGAGTTTGCTCATGCGGATTATGGCGTTGACGTTTTCAAGCTGGAAAGCCCTGTCAGTGCCGCTGTTGCCGCCGGAAACGGATCAATGGGGGCTGACGCCGTTCAGGCTCTGTTTGATGAAATGGGGCGCCTGTCAGCGCGGCCATGGGTGATGTTGTCGGCTGGTGCCGACAAGGCTGCATTTACAAAGATTCTCGGCCATGCCTATCAAGCCGGTGCATCGGGATATCTGGCAGGACGGGCTATCTGGCTGGATGCCTTTGGAGCGTTTCCGGACTGGGATGCTGTGCGTGCCGGATTGCAGTCCGATGCTGTTCCGTACATGCAGTCGATCAACACCTTGACCGACACAGAGGCACTTCCCTGGTTTGATCATGCACGCTTTGGCGGGACAACAGGGCCGAATTTTGCTATTGAAGATGACGATGCAAATTTCCGGACCTCATACTCCGGCTTTTAAGGGGTTTCCGCATGTCCAGCATTGGTGTTCTGGCCCTCGGCCGCCCCACATTTGATGTCGCGTTTGCAGAACAATTGCTGGCCGAAGCGCGCGTCGAACTGCTGGCAAGTGGCCATGAGATTATCGGCGGCGAAACATTACTGTTTGACGCCGATGCGACAGTGTCGGCGCTGGACGATCTGAAATCCCGCAAGCTGGACCTTGTTCTGATCCTGCAGGTAACCTTTACCGATTCCAGCATGACGGTGCGGATCGCCAGTGAATTGAATGCGCCTCTGGCGCTGTGGGCGTTTCCGGAACCGCGTCTCGGCGGACGGTTGCGGTTGAATGCATTTTGTGGCCTGAACCTTGCCGCGCATGCGTTAGGTTTGAATAACACTGCATATTCCTATGCCTATTCCGCACCATCGGAAACAGATGTAAAGGCTTTGCTGAAGGACTTTCTGTCCGGCAAACGCCAGGCTTCGCCCCGGTTTGGCGAAGATGTCACCGCTGATACGAGTGCCGTGCGCGCTGCCATTGATCGTCTTAAAGGGAAGCGCATCGGTCGTATTGGAGAGCGTCCCGAAGGGTTTGCGACCTGTCGTTATAACCCTAAGACCGTCGAACGGCTGACCGGCGTGACCATTGATGAAATCACACTTGATAATTTGTTCCAGTCGGCCCGCAAGGTGCCTGCCGAAACCATATCCAAAAGCCGGAAGACGGTGTCTGGCCTTGGCGGCCTTGCAGACGTTGATCAACCGCAACTGGATCGGTCACTGGCTTTGCATGGCGCGTTGCAAACCATGCAGAAAAGTCAGGACTACAGTGCATTTGCCATTCGTTGCTGGCCAGAGACTTTTACCGAATATGGTGGTGCCATCTGCGGACCAGTGGGCATGATGGGAGAAGCCAAAGTACCATGCGCCTGCGAAGCCGATGTCTATGGTGCCCTGACGAACCTGCTTGTTCAGGAACTAACCGGTCTTCCACCGTTTCTGGTTGATCTGGTCGATCTGGATGAGGCCAGCGACACCGGCGTGGTCTGGCATTGTGGCCAGGCCCCGATATCGATGTGTGATCCGGAGTTCGAGGCTCGGGCGAGCATTCACTCCAACCGGAAAATGCCGCTGCTGTTCGAATTTCCATTGAAACCGGGGCGGGTGACGCTTGCGCGCATCAGTCAAGCGCGGGGCAAGCAAAGCCTGTTTCTGGCAACCGGAGACATGCAGACAGCACCACTGGCTTTTTCCGGAACAGCTGGCGTCATGAAATTTGATGCTGGCGTCAGGACAACTCTCAAAGCTGTGATGGATGCCGGACTGGAACACCACACGACCCTCGCCTATGGCGATCATGCGGAAGCATTGACGGCAGCGGCCAGCGCTCTCGGTCTTCCTGTGATCATGGTTTGAAGGAGACCGGGATGAGTGCTCTTCCGCAAATCACCAAGATTGATGACGCCGTTCCGTTTGATGTTCTGAACCCCAATTGGAGTGCCTGCCGCCAGACGGAAATACTGGGCGCAGCCACCATCGTGTCGCCGGGGCAATTGATCCTCGACACGACCGATGGCCCGTTCCAGATCACGACGCTGGAGAACGGAGTCCGGTTGAGTCTGGGTCCACAAGACAAACCGGATTACGGTATTCTGGATGGCGACCCGGCCCCCTTTCCGGCGGAGGTGACCCAGGCTGATGGCCAAACCACCATCAGTTGGGGCTGGTTTACACTGACCGTGCGGCACCATCCGATGGCGATTGATTTCCACAGATGGGACCGCCCCATTCTGGAATCAGCCCGCGATGGACATTTCGTGCGTGAGTTCCGCCTTCCTCCCTTTGCACGTGTCGACAAGGGCTGGCTGGTCAATTTCGATCTGACCAGCCAGGACCCGGTTTATGGACTTGGCGAAAAATGGGGTCCGCTGGACAAGCGTGGGCAACTTGTCCACTCCTTTACTCATGACGCTTTGGGTGTGAATTCGGAGCGATCCTACAAAAACTGCCCATTTGCCTGGTCGCCGGCAGGCTGGGGCATTTTCGTTCATACGCCCGCACCGGTTTTGCATGCGATCGGCTTCTCGCAATGGTCACACCGATCCTATGGGCTGCTGGTGGAGGATGAAGCTCTCGATCTCTTCCTCATAGCCGGCAAGACACCGGAGCGCATACTCGAACGCTACACGCGCCTGACCGGACGTCCCGTCATGCCACCGCTCTGGAGCCTTGGGGCGATCTTGTCGAAAGCCTATTACCAGACGCCGTCCGAGTTTCTGGAAGCTGCCCGCACTGTGCGCAGCTACGGGATGCCTTGCGACACGATCACATTTGACGGCCGCGCCTGGCAGGACACGGATACACGGTTCCATTTCGATTTCGACCCGAAGCGGTTCGACGATCCCAAGGCGGTGATTGATCAGGTCAAGGAGATGGGGTTCCATGTGTGCTGCTGGGAATATCCTCTGGTTTCGGTCAACAGCCCGATATATGAAGAGTTAAGCGAGAAAGGCTACTTTCTGACGGACCGGCGCACTGACCTGCCCTATCGCTATGAATGGGATATGGAGCCCTTTGGCCAGGTGCTGACGCCGTTGCCGGATTCCAGCCTGATCGATTTCACCAATCCGGCTGCCTATGAGTGGTGGCGTGATCAGCACAAGGACCTGTTCGCGCTGGGCGTCGATATGATCAAGAGTGATTTTGGTGAGCAGGTAGAGCCAGACTGCAAGGCCTTCAATGGCGACACTGGCCACAGACTGCACAATGTCTATCCGCTGCTGTATAACAAATGCGTCTATGAGGCCTCGGAAATGTATTCGGCGGACGGCGCTTGTCTTCTGGCGCGCGCGGGCTGGGCCGGTTCCCAGCGCTATCCGGCCCAATGGGGCGGTGATCCACAGGCCGACTGGGAAGGACTGGCCGCATCGTTGCGTGGCGGTTTGTCCTGGGCCAATTCAGGCGCTGCCTGTTATGCGACGGATATTGGTGGCTTTTACGGCGATACACGTGATGCAGAATTGTTCGTGCGCTGGACTCAGGCGGCGGTCTTCTCATCCCATATGCGGTTCCACGGCATTGGTGACCGCGCACCATGGTCTTATGGGGACCGCGCGGCCAATGCGGTTATGGCTGCGCTGAAACTGCGCTACAGATTGCTGCCCTATCTTTGGAAGGCTTTGAAGCAAGCCTGTGAAACCGGCCTGCCTGTCCAGCGTCCCATGGCGGTGGCCTTTCCAGACGACCCGGCGGCCTGGGGCTTTGAACTGCAATTCATGTTCGGGGCTGATATTCTGGTCTCCCCGATCGTGCGGGCACACGGCATTGGCAAGACCTATCTGCCTGCTGGCAACTGGCGTCATCTAGTGACGCATGAGCTTATTGCCGGTGGCCGGGTCATCAATCATCAACTTGATCTGGAAAGCATGGCCGTTTATGTGCAAGAAGGAGCAACAATTGCTTTTGGTCCTGCTGTTCAGCATACAGGACAGATCGGGGATATTCCTCTGATTGAGGAAACCTGCAAGTATTGAACCTCGCCAAACTCTAATGAGGCCTGTCATGAGATTTGCCACCAGAATTCACCGTTTCTGCATGGCAATACTGGTTCTTCTTTTATTTTCAACGCATGTATCGGCGCAAGGCACGCGCCCGATTTCCACTTTGCGCATCGGCGTGGTGGTGGGTGACAATCTGAGCTACACATTGCGGCGGATGGAGCCGTTTCGGCTTTATCTGGAAGACCGCCTCAATCGCCGGGTTACCATCGAGGGCACTCACAGTTTCCAAAATCTGATGGAGGTACATGCGCAAGGGCGAATTCACTACGCCATCTATTCCGCTTCAGCCTATGCAAGAGCCTGGGCCAGTTGCCGATGCCTGGTACCGCTTGCAGCTCCCAAATCTCCTGGCGGTGGACACGGGATGTATTCCGTGCTGCTGGTGGCGGCTGATACCAATTTTCATTCTCTCGATGATCTGAATAACCAGCGTGTCCTGTACACCTCTCCTTCGACACTGGCCGGGCACCTGATACCAGCCAGAGCCATGTCCTTGCTGAGCGGCCAGGAACGGTTTGTGTTTGCCGATGCGGATATGGCGCGTAACGCCACAGCCGGTCTGGAAGCTCTTAAATCGGGAACTGCCGATGGTGTGTTTGCCTGGGAGGGAGAGGAAGGGGTTCAGCGCGGGACGGTCGCATCAGCCGAAAAAAGAGGGCTGATAGAGCCCGGATTCACACGAACTGTCTGGCGCTCAGCGCTGTTGCCACATGGGCCACATGCTGTCTTGAAAGACCTTCCGGAGAATCTGATCAGAGATCTGCGGGCAGCGTTGATCAGTCTTGACCCAACGGATGATAGTATTGCGCTCAATGTTCAAAGCACCGTGACATCCAACAACAACCAGCAGGTGTTTGAGACCGGTTTCACCGCCGCGGACATTCTGCATTCAATCGACAGCATGTTTGGTGGAGGGTTCACCCCGGTTGACCATTATGACTATCTGCCCGTGCTGAATGTGCTGGGGTGGGGTACGGAGAACAAAGTGCCTGCCTGGCCCTGAATATCTGGACGTGTCAGCCCAATAGTTGCGGGTGAGCCGGTTTTTATCCGGCCCGTCGCAACGCCCCATCGCCAGCCGACGATGAAGAGCCGCCATAACTTGCGGTTCTGAAGGCAGGCAATTGCATGACTATCTGGAACGGCACCGCATTTGGATCGAATGAAACCAATTGCCCACCGGCTTCCTTGAGCGCTTTCTGGAAGGCTTTGAAATTGTGCGTCCAGTTCATGATATCGTCATCATAATCTGCTTTTGGTGCGCTGGGTTGAGGCTCATGTTCGATACAGAATTCTGCAACTCCGCCGCGTGCCAGTTTCGATGAAACCAATATCCGGGGCGTCAATTCTCCGCTTTTGCAGAAAACCGTATTGAAAGCCTGTCTGACAACAATCCGCACGACTTCCGGATCGCCACTCACGGCCTCAAGTGCGGTTTCCTCAAAGTCACCAGGCCTTTCACCCATATCCGAATTCTCCTGATACCACTCGTTGATCAGCCGTTCCATGCTGATGAAGACGGATTTTTCTGGTTGACCGTTGGTCTTGTCCGGCAATGGCCTGGACATGCTGGCAAGAGCTTCCAGTTGCCGTTGCAGCATCAATTGATGTCTGTTTCCCTCACGATTGAAAACTTCAAGTGATTCAGCTTCCCGCTCTTTCCTGACAAGGCGTGTGAAGAAGGTCGTGGCATCTGCAAGTGTCACCAGAATAGCAGCGTTTTTTCGAGCCTCTGCGGAGGACATTGTGGTGATGTCGGCAAAGCAGATCTTGTTCTCACCCTTGTCGGTTTGGACCATGATCTGCCCCTGAAAATTTCCGTTTTCACTGGCGCGGCTCAGGGCCAGCGGCGTTCCCTGAGTCTGTTCGGCAATCGCGGTGAACTGGAAATCGAAATCCTTCAATTGTGAGCAGTTTTCCTTGTCAAAGAAACGGGCCGCCGCTTCATTGGCATCACTCAGGCGCCCATTGGCGTTGAATTTCAAGATCGGAAAACCGGATTTATGAAATGCGTGCGTCAGCGGCGCCAGTTCGCTTTCCCGCAGATAGTGTATACGAGCGATCAGCATATCAATGGCTTTGGCCGTCATCCCGATTGTATCGTTTCTGCGCCATTTCAAACGCGCAAACGCCACATTCTTGGGAGCCGAAGCAGCTATGGACGCGGCCTTTTGGAGCTGTGCATGAGGCCTCAAGATGAAAGCTAGAAAAAGCAATCCGAAGGCCACTGCACCAAAAGCTGCGACAATGGCATCATTAAGCAATGTGTCCGAAAGGAGGACTGCAGGCCCCTGTTTGGACAGGGGGTGGCCAGGACCTGGAATACGCAGGATGACCTGATGTACCAAACCGGTATCTGATGGAGCCAGGGAAACATCTATGGTCTTTTCCCCGGGGTCATGACGATAGGTTTCACCCTTCAGTTCCACGTCTTCCCAACTCAGGGTCGGCGGGCGACCAAAACTCGACAGTTCATCCCCGGTGGGACTTAAAATCATTCCGCCCAAAATAACATCGCGAATGATAAACTCCTTGCCTATTTCCCCAAGATGTTCGGCATCGAGAAAAGCCTGAACCGTGGCCGTTGCCTGCCAGCGGATCAGGACCCGATCTATCAATTCTTCAATCGTCGCTTTTGTTTTTTGTTCCTGAGTTAGGGCATCCCATATTCCCAATCCGAAGAAACCTATGATAGCAACGCTTATCCAGACCCTGAAAAACAGGCGGATAGCAGGGAATAATTGATTCAATTCGGGCGTGAAAAGGCGGGTGCCGTCTGACTGAAGATGCGATTCAGTCCCATGTTTTTGGGTATCAAATGGGGCATTTGACGGCATGTCGACCCAGTGGTGTTAATGTGAAACTTCTACCAATGGTATCGAAAATGTATTGACAAACTATTTCCCAAGTTGGCGGACCGGTGACATTCAGGCTTTGGGAAATTCGGACCTGATGCTAGAGCATTCCCAGATTTAACCCAGTGGGCACATTCATGACCAATCCATCTTATGCATTTCAGACCTTTGACCCTGGATTTACGGGGACCACGCCATCAGCACAGTGCACACCGATCTATTTGTTGACTGCCGACAGCATCACATTTGAGGATGAGCAGTTCGAAGCGATCAGCCTGCGCGCGAAAAACTGGATCAAGGCATCCAACTTTGTCGGTGCGGGTGGTGCAACTCTGCTTGTGCCGGATGATGAAGGCCTGCTGTCTTGCGTTGTGCTTGGTCTTGGGCCTGCTCAGATCAAGGATCAGGATCCCCTCATTGTTGGCGTCCTGCCTCAGACCCTGCCAAATGGCGACTATCGAATAGCCTATGGCGAAAATTCTGTCCGTGATCATGGCCGTGACGCTCTGGCATGGGCGTTGGGGAGTTACCGGTTTGATCGCTACAAGAAGATGGCGACAGCTCATCCTAAATTGCGGATCGACCATGGTGTCGCGAATCTTGAAGAGCTGCTTGCATTGGCGCGCGCAACCGCTTTTGGCCGCGATCTCATCAGCACACCCACCAATGATATGGGGCCGCAGCAGATTGCCGAAGCTGCGCAGGCACTGGCCGGAACCTATGATGTGCCATGCCGCACAATCGTTGGCGACGATTTGCTGACTGAGAACTTTCCGATGATCCACGCCGTAGGACGCGCCAGCGACCAGGCTCCCAGACTGGTGGATTTTTCATGGGGCTCCAAGAGCAATCCAAAAGTAACCCTTGTTGGCAAGGGCGTGGCCTTCGATACCGGCGGCCTCGACATAAAGTCAGCTGCAGGCATGTTGCTGATGAAAAAGGATATGGGCGGCGCTGCCAATGTTCTGGCACTGGCGTCAGCGATTATGGCGACGGATCTGCCGGTTCGATTGCGCGTCATCATTCCCTGCGTGGAGAATGCCATTTCCGGCTCGGCTTTCCGGCCGGGTGATGTTCTGACCAGTCGATCCGGTCGTACGGTAGAAATTGGCAACACCGATGCGGAAGGCCGTCTGATCCTTGCGGATGCTTTGACACTGGCTGGAGAAGACGAGCCGGATCTGATCGTTGATATGGCAACGCTGACCGGCGCGGCGCGGGTTGCTCTTGGCACTGATATTGCCGGACTATTTTCCAATGATGACGGGTTCGCAGCCGGTTTGCAGGCAGCTTCTCTGGCCGAGGCCGATCCACTTTGGCACATGCCTTTATGGCAGCCTTACAAGAAATTGCTCGACAGCAAGATCGCGGATATCAACCATATTGCTTCCGGTGGATATGGCGGCGCCATAACGGCCGCGCTGTTTCTATCGACCTTTGTCGGCGCCGAAACAAAGTGGGCTCATATTGATCTGATGGCCTTCAATCCAACAGCTAAGCCTGGCAAACCGATTGGCGGCGAGACGCAGGGCATGCGTGCATTGTACAGCCATCTGAAACAGCTTTACGCCCACGGCCAATAAAGATACGGTCCCGAAACGAAATCTATTTGTGGACAGTCATCACAGAAATGCCGGTTAATCTGCGCCCTGCTCAAGCGCTCTATCTTTGGCACAAGGCTAATCTCGCCATGGTGCTGGATGACGAGCCTGATCTCTCCCAGCGGCAATGGGCTGTGCTGCTGTCCATCTATCTTGAGCCGCCACCCCATACGGTGCGGGGTCTGGCACAAAAACTTGCGGTCACAAAACCGGTGATCACGCGCGCTTTGGACACAATGGGCGGCTGGGGCCTTGTGTCGAGACGCCGCGATCCGGAAGACCGGCGCAATGTGGTGATCCAGCGCACTGTTGAGGGATCGCTGTTTCTGGAACGAGCGGGCGATGTCATCGCCAAACAGGCAGAGGATGTTCCAAGATGAATGACATGTCAGATCTGGACCGCAGATTGCATGCTTTCCGCCCGGACCTTGCCGATGAGCGGTTGAAGGATCGCGTCCAGGCAGCAGCCTATGTGCGCGGCCGGGATCATGTTGTCTGCACGTCAACGGCACCAATTCACAGACACCCTGATGTGACCTCCACGATGGAAACCGAGGCCCTGATGGGTGAGGTTTTTTCGGTATTCGACCAAAGCGGAGACTGGTGCTGGGGACAATTGGCAAGCGACAATTATGTCGGCTATTTACCCACCAGTGCACTCACACCCAAAGGCAGCTCTGTCGCCACCGATACTCAGGTGGTCGTGCAACGCAGTTTCATCTATCCCAAGGCCGAGTTGAGGGACCCTCCGCTGATGCAGATCTCCATGGGTGCGCGGTTGCAGGCGACCGGAATGGCTGAAACACGTGGCACGCAGTATCAGTTGGTAAATCTGCCGGATGGACGTGAAGGCGCTGTCATTGCCCGCCATGTACAATCGCTGGACACACCTGTTGACGACTGGGTATCCTGTGCCGAGCAGTTTCTTTATGTGCCCTATCTGTGGGGCGGACGGTCCAGCATCGGGCTTGATTGTTCCGCTCTGGTGCAGATCGCACGCCAAACCGCTGGCAAAACGGCCTTGCGGGATTCCGACATGCAGGGAAAAATGGGGCATCCGCTGGAACTCACGGCGGATTTTTCCGGCTTGCAGCGCGGTGACCTGATCTTCTGGCCGGGCCATGTCGCCATCATGCTGGACGACACCAACATCATTCATTCCAACGGATTTCACATGGCAACGGCCATCGAACCGCTTGCACAGGCAGAAGCCCGGATCGCAGCCCATTACGGAAAAATAAGCCATGCCATGCGGCCTGATTAAGTCTGCGAACCGACAGGGTTTGTCAGATAGGTTTGCAGCCCCGACCGAAATGACTACATACAGCACCTAAGAGTGTTCGGTGGTGGATGCGATATCGCTTCTCTCGCCCGGACTGGCTCAAAAAAGTGGAGCATTATATGAGTGAAGCAAACGCCATGCCGTTATGGCACGGGACAACCATTTTGACTGTTCGCAAGGGTGGCAAGGTTGTGATTGCCGGTGATGGTCAGGTCAGTCTTGGACAGACCGTGATCAAGCACAATGCCAAGAAAGTCCGTCCGCTTGGCCGCGGGCAGGTTATTGCCGGTTTTGCCGGAGCAACGGCCGATGCCTTCACCCTGTTTGAACGACTGGAAGCAAAGCTGGAGCAATATCCAGATCAGCTGACCCGCGCCTGTGTTGATCTTGCCAAGGACTGGCGAACCGACCGCTATTTGCGTCGGCTGGAAGCAATGATGCTGGTGGCTGACAGATCGGTTTCACTGGTCCTGACAGGAACCGGCGACGTGCTGGAACCACCGGGTGGCGTGATGGGTATCGGCTCTGGCGGCAATTATGCGCTGTCTGCTGCAAAAGCCCTGATTGACATGGACCTGACTGCCGAAGAGATTGCGCGCAAATCAATGGCGATTGCGGCTGACATCTGCGTTTACACCAACGATCAGGTGATCGTGGAAAGCCTCGATAGCGAGTAGAGCAGACCGGACTGGGCCAAGATGACACATCAGATTGATCTTTCGGCAGCTGTTAAAGCCGGGATTATCCGCCCTGAACAGGCGGCTGACCTTGTTGCATTCAGCAACCGCGACCTGTTGAAGACGGTGGCAGATACCAGCCGGGCAACCGATGATCGCGAAGCGTTCCGGCTAATCGGTGGCTTCAATGATATTTTCGTGACCATCGGGATCGTCCTGCTGTTGGCAGGATTGGCGTTTTCACTTGGCTCCGTACTTGAGCAATCGATGGTGGCCCAGTTCGCCACCATGGCAGCTGTCATCTGGTTGCTTGCGGAATATATCAGCCGCGTCAAACGGATGAAATTGCCAAGCACGGTTCTGGCTCTTGGGTTTCTGTTTTGCATCGGCAGTCTGCTGCAAATATGGCTTGATCAACGGTTCGATTTTGTCGAACCGGACAATGCGCTGGCCGCACTGGTGTTGCTTGATCAGGGCCAGACGGCAGGTCTGATCGGGTTTTCTGTCATTCTGGCGGTATCGGTTGTCTATTTCTGGCGGTTCCGTGTGCCCGTCGAAGCGGCCATCATAGCACTGGCGGCAACGGGTCTTGTGACTGTCGGTGCCAGCGAATTGTTCATGGATGAAGTTGCACAGGGACAAGTGCGACTGTCCAGCGTTACCGATGTGCTGGACCTGATCCAGCGTCTTCTGGTTCTGCCGTTGGTGTGTGGATTGGTGATTTTTTTCACCGGCATCTATCTCGACTTCAAGGATCGCAACCGCCTCACCACACTGTCCGACGCAGCATTCTGGTTGCACCTGATTTCCGCACCGATGATCGTCCATCCGCTGTTTATTCTTTCCAGTGGACAGGATGTCGGTTTTGGCTCCATCGAGCCTGGCACATTTGCCACGGCCGGCCTGATTGCGCTGATGGTGATCATTGTGCTGATTTCACTGGCGATTGACCGCCGCGCGCTGCTGATCCCGACGCTGACCTATTTTGGTGCGCTGGGCATTTACCGCATTGTGGAAAATGCGTCAGATAATACGGGCATCCCACCGTTTGCTCTGATTCTGCTGGTGATTGGTGCGCTGATCATCATATTCGGCATGGGCTGGCAACGCATCCGCCAGATGGTCATCGGAAGCATTTTGCCCAATCGCTGGCTGGCAGCTTTACCTCCGATCAAAGCATAGGATCAGTGCACTTGTCTTTGGCTGCGCCAACCATAACGTTTCAACCGCTAAGCGAATCTGCACTGCCAATGTTGCGGAATTGGTTGAAAGCGCCACATGTACGTATGTGGTGGGGTGACCCGGAGCACGAAATCGAGTTGATGCGGCAGACCATGGCACATCCGCTCGAACAGGGTTTTGTCACCTCAATCGAGCTACAGGAATTTGGCTACATCCAGCAATGGCGACCATCCGACTATCTGGTTGAGGAACCCTGGACAGCCGATTTACCGCAGAACACGATTGGAATAGACACATTTATCGGCGATGTCACGATGCTGGGCAAAGGGCTGGGGCCAGCTATGATCCATGCATTTTGCGCAAAGCTTTTCGATGAAGGTGCTGACTATCTGGTTATCGATCCGGATGCCAAAAATACGAACGCTGTCAAAGCATATCGAAAAGCAGGGTTTAAACACCTGCTGGATCACACTACGTCAGACGGAGTGACACATGTGATGGACCTAACAAGAAGCCGTTTTCAGAGGACTTTATGACCAATTTTTCTCCACGCGAGATCGTTTCCGAACTGGATCGCCATATTATCGGGCAAAAAGACGCAAAGCGGGCTGTTGCCGTTGCCCTGCGCAACCGCTGGCGTCGTATGCAATTGGAAGGGGTGATGCGCGAGGAAGTGCTGCCCAAGAACATTTTGATGATTGGGCCAACCGGCGTCGGCAAGACCGAGATCGCACGGCGACTGGCCAAGCTGGCACATGCGCCCTTCATCAAGATCGAGGCCACCAAATTCACCGAAGTTGGCTATGTCGGCCGTGATGTGGAGCAGATCATCCGCGATCTGATTGAAGTAGCGATTTCCCTGACACGGGACAAAAGCCGGAAGACCGTGGAAGCCAAGGCGCAACTGCAGGCTGAAGAACGGGTGCTGGATGCATTGGTGGGCGACACGGCCAGCCCGTCGACCCGGGAATCGTTTCGCAAGAAATTGCGTGATGGCAGCATGGATGAAAAGGAAATCGAGATCGATGTGCGTGACACCTCGAACCCGCTGGGTGGAATGGATATTCCAGGCATGCCCGGTGGCAGTGTGGGCGTCATGAACCTCAATGATCTGTTCGGCAAAGCCATGGGTGGGCGCACGAAAAAGCGCCGCGTGTCCGTGCGTGACAGCTATGCGCTGCTGATCAGTGAAGAAGCCGACAAGATGCTTGATGAAGAGCAGGTGGTCACGGAAGCGATTGCCATGGTGGAGAATGACGGCATCGTGTTCCTTGATGAAATCGACAAGATTTGCGCACGGGCAGATCGCGGTGGCGCCGAAGTTTCCCGCGAGGGTGTGCAACGCGATCTTCTGCCATTGATTGAAGGTACGACAGTCGCAACCAAACACGGACCGGTGAAGACTGACCATATTCTGTTCATCGCTTCCGGTGCCTTTCATGTGGCCAAACCATCAGACCTTCTGCCGGAACTTCAGGGCCGTTTGCCAATTCGGGTTGAATTGCGCGCGCTGGAACAAAATGATTTCGAGCGCATTCTGACGGAAACCGAAGCAAGCCTGATCAAGCAGTACAAGGCATTGCTGGCAACGGAAGATGTCACGTTGGAATTCACAGATGATTCCATAACGGAGATTGCCCGCCTGGCAGTTCAGATCAACGCATCGGTGGAAAATATCGGAGCCAGACGACTGCAGACAATTTTGGAAAAACTGCTCGAGGAAATCAGTTTTACTGCAACAGATCGCGGCGGCGAGACCATTCAGATCGACGCCGAACTGGTGCGCACCAATGTGGCCGAATTGGCAAAGGACACCGATCTCAGCCGCTTCATCCTCTAGCGGCTGCACTCGGTGGGCAAGCTGAACTTGGTTGAAAGCCTGGCCTTTGCTGTGCAGTGGCTGGCATACTCTCGCGGGTTAGGGTCTGTCCTTGACAGACAGGCCCTTTAATCTGAAAAGCGACACCATGGCCACACACAAAAAAACTTCTGCGCTGATCGACAGCAAAGCACTGAGTGAAAAGCTCAACAGCATCGTTGCAGACAATGGCGGCAAGGGTGACGCTCTAGCTGTGCGCACAAAGGTGCTTGCGACACTGAAAGAAACCTACCAGGCCGGTTGCGAGACCGCGAAGGAGGAATTGAACGAGCACGGCAGTGGCACGGCCTGTGCCAAACGCCTGTCGGACATGCAGGATTTGTTGATGCGCTGCATTCTGGACTTCGCGCTGCTTCATGTGTTCCCCACCGGAACGCCATCCATGGCAGAAAAACTGTCGGTTGTGGCCGTTGGCGGCTATGGCCGCGGGACTCTGGCGCCGGGCTCCGACATCGATTTGCTGTTTGTGCTGCCTTACAAACAGACGCCCTGGGGCGAAAGCGTCGTTGAATATCTGCTGTATCTGTTGTGGGATATGGGTTTCAAAGTTGGCCATGCCACGCGCAACATCGATGAATGTGTACGCCTCTCCAAGGCAGATATCACCATCCGGACATCCATTCTGGAAGCCCGTCATGTGTGCGGCGACCGTGACCTGTTCGAGGAATTGGAACAGCGCTTTGAAAAGGATGTCGTGCGCGGGACCGCGAAGGAATTCATTGCCGCAAAACTGGAAGAGCGTGACGACCGGCACAAGCGCTCCGGGGCCTCACGTTACAGGGTCGAGCCGAATATCAAGGAAGGTAAGGGCGGGCTTCGCGATCTGCACACATTGTTCTGGATTGCCAAATATTTCTACGGTGTTTCCAAAACAGATGAGTTGATCAAGCTCGGTGTTTTCACCCGCAAGGAACACAATCTGTTCCGGAAGTGCGAGGATTTCCTGTGGGCTGTCCGATGCCATCTGCATTTTCTGACCGGCCGACCTGAAGAGCGCCTGTCTTTCGATGTTCAGGCCGAACTTGCACGGCGGCTTGGCTATCAGGAACATGGCGGACTGGTTGCCGTCGAGCGCTTCATGAAACACTATTTTCTGATCGCCAAGGATGTCGGCGACCTGACACGTATTTTCTGCGCGCAACTGGAAGAAGCAGATGCAAAAGATACGCCTGACCTCAATCGGTTGTTCCTCAATCTGACCGGCCGAAACAGGAGAAAAATTCGTGGCACGACAGATTTCGTTCTGGAGACAAAACGAATTGCCGTGGCCAACGATCACATCTTTGAACGCGATCCGGTTAATCTGATCCGCCTGTTCTGGCTCGCCGACAAACACAATCTGTCTTTCCATCCCGATACGATTCAACTGGTTCGCAGGTCACTGAAATTCATCACCAAGAAAGTGCGCGAAGACCCGGAAGCCAATCGCCTGTTTCTGGACATTCTGACCAGCAAGAACCAACCCGAAATCGTGCTGCGCCGGATGAATGAAGCCGGAGTTCTGGGCCGTTTCGTCCCGGATTTCGGACGCGTTGTGGCGATGATGCAATTCAATATGTATCATCACTTCACGGTTGATGAGCACTTGTTGCGATCCATCGGCATTCTGGCAGAAATCGAGCGTGGCGACCTGGAAGCCGAGCATCCGCTTGCCAATGAGATTTTTCCGGAAATCAAAGACCGAGTGGTGCTTTATGTGGCGCTGTTCCTGCACGATATCGCCAAGGGTCGTAAGGAAGATCACTCGATTGCCGGTGCCAAGGTTGCCCGCAAATTATGCCCCCGCTTTGGCCTGACAGCCGCGCAGACCGATCTGGTTGCGTGGCTGATCAAAGAGCATTTGACCATGTCCTCGATTGCCCAGTCTCGGGATCTGGCAGACCGCAAGACGATTCAGGATTTCTTTGCCCTGGTTCAAACCACCGAGCGGATGAAGATGCTGCTGATACTGACTGTCTGTGACATCAAGGCAGTTGGCCCTGGTGTCTGGAATGGCTGGAAAGGTCAGCTTCTGCGCACGCTTTACTATGAAACAGAGCCGTTGCTGACCGGTGGCTTCACACAGGTTGCGCAAAGTGATCGGGTCAATCGTGCCAAGGAGCAACTGGCCGATGTGCTGATGCAAGAACAGCGCGATGACGAGAAACCCTGGAATCAACGTCAGGTCAAAGCCTATCAGAAACTGCATTATTCGGCTTACTGGATGCGGGTGGACCCGGATGCGATGGTGCGCCATGCGCGCTTTATCTCGGATGCAGAAGCTGAAAAACGCACCTTTGCGACCACTGCCCATACCAAATCATTTGAAGAGATCACAGAGATTACGGTCTATGCGCCCGACCATCCAAGGCTGCTGGCCTATGTCACCGGAGCCTGCGCCGTGGCTGGTGCCAATATTGTCGACGCTCAGATTTTCACGACGACCAATGGCAAGGCGCTGGATTCCATTTACGTAAGACGGGAATTCAACAATGATGCCGATGAACTGCGCCGCGGAGCGCGCATTGGCGAGTTGATTGAAGAAGTCCTGAATGGATCGCTGCATCTGCCCGCAGTGTTGGCGAACAAGAGCCAGAAGACGCGTCGCCAGAAGGCGTTCTCACTGGAACCATCGGTTTCCATTGACAATACGGTATCCAATCTGTTTTCGGTGATCGAAGTTTCGGGCCTTGACCGGCTTGGTCTGTTGTATGATCTGACAACAGCTTTGGCTGATCTCAATCTGGACATTGCCTCGGCTCATATTGCCACCTTTGGTGAGCGCGCACTGGATGGGTTTTACGTGACAGATCTGATCGGCGAAAAAGTCACTGGTGCTGCCAAACACAGAGCCATCGAAGAGCGGTTGATACGGGTCTTCTCGACAAAACCCGGTACAGCGGGCCATGTTCCAAACAAAAGCAAACGCAATACAGTGCCACTGAACAAAAAGAGCTTGACCGTGTGAAACTGTTTTCCAACTTCTTCACTGTCGGGTTTGCAACGCTGTTAAGCCGTCTGCTTGGTTTCGTGCGCGACCTGCTGTTGGCGGCGTTTGTCGGAACCGGGCCTGTTGCAGATGCATTTCTGGTGGCCTTCCGACTGCCAAACCTGTTTCGCAGACTGTTTGCTGAAGGCGCGTTCAACGCTGCCTTTGTGCCGCTGTTTGCGCGCTCGCTTGAAGAAGGCGAAGATGAGAAAAATCCAGACAAGGCGAGCAATTTTGCCAGCGATATTCTGGCCGTATTCCTGTTTACGCTGTTGCTGCTGACGGCACTTGCAGAAATTGCCACACCGATGTTTGTGTCAATCCTGGCACCCGGCTTTATGGATGACACAGCAAAATTTGATCTCGCGGTCTGGCTGACCCGCATCACCTTCCCCTATCTGCTTTGCATGTCGCTGATTGCGATGCTCAGTGGCATGTTGAACACATTCGGTCATTTCCGCGCAGCGGCCTATGGTCCAATCCTGTTGAACGTCATCATGGTTGGGGTACTGGCCGTCATTGGCATGCGCGGCTTTGGCGACACACCGATTTCCGGATTCTGGCTGGCCTGGGGTGTTTTTACCGCCGGGTTTGTTCAGTTGGGGGTGTTGTACTGGGCCTTTCGCAGAACCGGGTTCAATCTGCGCCTGAAACGGCCCCGCCTGACGAAATCGGTCAAACGCCTGTTGTCACTGGGCATTCCAGGTGTGATTGCCGGCGGCATCACCCAGTTGAACATTCTCGTTGGAACCATCATCGCCTCGACCCAGGACAGTGCGGTTTCATTTCTGTATTACGCTGATCGACTGTATCAGTTTCCCCTGGGCATTGTCGGCATCGCCATGGGCGTGGTTTTGCTGCCTGTGCTGTCACGGCATATCAGACGCGATGAATTGCAGATCGCCAGCGACACCCAGAACCGCGCCATGGAATTGGCTCTTGCCCTCACAATGCCAGCGGCAATGGCGTTGTTCCTGATACCCGATGACGTCATCCGACTGATGTTTGAACGCGGCAACTTCAGCGCGTCCGACACACTCGCAACCGGGGCCGCTTTGGCCGCCTATGCCTGGGGGCTGCCGGCATTTGTGCTGATCAAGGTGTTCTCACCGGGTTACTTTGCCCGTGAAGACACCAAAACACCGATGTATTTTGCAGGCGTCAGCGTTGCTGTGAATGTGGCATTCTCGCTGGCTCTGTTCCCACTTTTCCAGCATGTGGGCATTGCGATTGCCACGTCACTTGCCGGTTGGACCAATGCCTGCTGCCTTGGCTTTGTGTTGTGGAAACGCGGGCATTTCCTCCCCGATGACCGTCTCTATCGACGGACGCCGCGCCTTGTGCTGGCAACCCTTCTGACCGGCGTCTGGATTTATTTTGGTGCCGACTGGCTCAACCCTCTTCTCACGAATGCTACATTCGTGCAGAAATTTCTTGGCATGGCGATCATTGGCAGTGTCAGTCTGGCGCTGTTCGGTCTGGTCTGTCAGATCACCGGCGTGTTCAATGCTCTGACCATCGCGACGCGGATCCGACGCCGCTCGAAAGGTTGAGTCTTGCCAGCACCGTCTGGCTTCGTCATAAGGACGCAGCAATTCTTTCCAGTAACAAGAGTAAATCATGACGACGGCAGCTTCCGGTTTTGAACCTCGGGTATTCTCTGGCATCCAGCCCAGTGGCAATGTGCATCTCGGCAACTATCTGGGCGCAATCAAGCGCTTTGTTGCGATGCAGGAGAGCCATAATTGCGTTTACTGTGTGGTTGATCTGCACGCTGTCACGGTGTGGCAGGACCCCGTTGTGCTGCGACAAAAGACGCGGGAAGTGACATCGGCATTTCTGGCGGCTGGTATTGATCCAGGCAAACATATTGTGTTCAACCAGAGTCAGGTGAAAGAACACGCCGAACTGGCTTGGCTGATCAATTGCGTTGCCCGCATGGGGTGGCTCAGCCGCATGACCCAGTTCAAGGACAAGGCAGGCAAGAACCGTGAAAACGCATCGGTTGGTCTGTTTGCCTATCCCAGCCTGATGGCAGCAGACATTCTGGCCTACCGCGCCACGCATGTGCCGGTTGGCGAGGATCAGAAGCAACATCTTGAACTCACTCGCGACGTCGCGCAGAAATTCAACATGGATTTTGCAGCCGAGATTGATCGTCTTGGTTTGGGTGTTGGTCCGGACAAGGCCTATTTCCCATTGCCGGAACCTTTGATTACGGGCGCTGGAACACGGGTAATGTCGCTGCGGGACGGTTCGAAAAAGATGTCGAGTTCAGATGCGTCCGATCTGTCGCGGCTGAATTTGACCGATGATGCTGATGAATTGGCCAAAAAGGTGCGCAAGGCGAAAACAGATGCTGATCCGCTGCCGGACAATATGGATGATCTGGCTGACAGACCGGAAGCGCGCAATCTCATCAACATCTTTTCCGGCCTGTCTGACCGTGCGCCGCAAGATGTGCTGGCAGAATATGCTGGCTCGGAATTTTCAAAATTCAAACCGGCTCTGGCTGATCTGGCCGTGGCAACCCTGTCCCCGATAACCTTGGAGATGCGCCGTCTGATGGATGATACGGATCATGTGGACGCGGTGCTGCGCAAGGGGGCCGAGCAGGCACGCGCTCTGGCGGAGCCGGTTCTACGCGATGCCAAAGCCATTTTCGGCTTTGTGTCGTAGCGCATTTCCCGTGATTTCTAAATGCTGGGAAGCCCTTCAACAAAACGCTTGCCGCAAATGGCAACCAATGGCAGAATCTGCACATGATGAAGCAGCGCAAAAGTAAAGAAGAAGGTCACCGCCGCAAGTTTCTGGTGGTGATCGATGACACACCGGAGTGCCACCGTGCCCTCATCTATGCCGCACGGCGTGCAGAGAGCACTGGCGGTGGTCTGGTGCTGCTTTATGTGATTTCCACCGGTGAATTCCAGCACTGGATTGGCGTGGAAGACATCATGCGGGCCGAAGCGCGCGAAGAGGCCGAAGGCATCCTTGCGCGCTACGAGAACGAGGTCAACTCGGTCTCCACGGTGCGTCCGGAGCTTGTCATTCTGGAAGGCCAGCGCGCACCGCAAATTCTGGAGTTGATTGAGGAAGACGAAGATATTGCCATCCTCGTCCTGGCCGCAGCCTCTGGTTCAGAAGGGCCCGGCCCGCTGATTACCTCACTTGCGACCAAGAATGATGCCTTTCCAATCCCCGTCACCATTGTTCCCGGTGATCTGGCAGATGAAGATATGGACGCGATTGTCTGAAGCCTGATTCCAATTTCTAGCTTGCAGCAGACCGCAAGCGTCCCAGATGTTCGTCCCAGCCCTTGTCGAGCGCCAGTATCAGGCCCATTGCAGCATCCCCTGCGGCCGCGCTGATGCCCTCGTGGGTGAGCGACAGTTTTGTCCCACCCTCCAATGCTTCCAATTCCCAGGTCACATTGGTGAATGCGCCGTTGAGCGGCTTGATGGTGAACGAGCATTTCAGGCGGCTGGGCGCGTCCATCTCGAGAACGGTTCCCCAGCAAACCCGATCCACAGTGCCATCGTCATTGGTGGTGATCAGCGCGTAATCCTGCTTGTCGGCAAGATCGGCTTCGGCTGGATGAAACCATAAGGCAAGCTTGTCCTTGTCGGTCAGAAACGACCAGACGGTCTCGCGCGAGGCAGGCAGAAAAATGGATTTGTTCAATGTGTCATTGCTCATTGTCTTGATCGCTTTCATTGGCTTGTTGGTTTTCTATTGCAGTTTGCAGCGCGCCCAGTTTTTCATCCCAGAAGCGGTTGAAGTAATTGAGCCAGTCTGCTGCAGCCCTGATCCCGTCAGGTGCCAGCCGATTGATCCGCTCTCGCCCTCTGGGATGGACCGAAATCAGATTGCCTTCTTCCAGAATGGTGAGATGTTTCCTGACCGCGCCTCTGGTCATGTCGAATTGATCCGACACTTCGGCAATTGTCATGTCGGACGCCCCCAGATGCATGAGGATCTGTCGGCGCGTGGGGTCTGCGAGGGCACGAAATGCACCCTGCTCTGCCGACATCATTGGTCAATCGGCAGGAAATCAAACCCACCATCCTGATAAAGAAATGTCACACATTCGATATCGGACACGCATTTACTGACATGAGCCAGCCCCGCGGGAATCTTGTAGTAAGAACCGGCAGGCAGCGCGATCTCATCATCGAGACCGGTATCGACTGCCTGGTGGGTGATTGTACCGCTGACAACCAGGCCATACATGTTTGCTGATTTGACGTGCGCCGGGCTGACCAGCCCAGCTGGCAATTTGACCATCGCCATATAAACTTCTGTAAAACGATCCCCCTGAAGCGCGGCGAACTGAACGCCTTCACCTGTTGCCTCCCAGTTCAACTCCGAGGCTGGCTTGTTGACAATCTGACTTTCAGCGAAGGCCGAGCTTGCCATGAGTGCAATTGTGGCAAGACATGTGAAATGCATAGATAATCTGGAAATCACCATTTTAACTCCGTAATAATACCAAAAGGTATCATTTATAAATATCACCAAATGGTATTATGTCAACAGCAAATTGAGAAATGTAATTCAATTGCGGAATATCGCATTCCAGTCTAGAATAATTCTAAATTAGGCCTTTCACATCTGCGGATTATGCTTATATCGGTGTCCAACGATGATGTTTTCTACGGTGCAATCGGGCACCTCTTCGGGAGTTCGTTTCCATGTTTATCCAGACAGAAGCCACACCAAATCCAGCCACGCTGAAGTTTCTGCCGGGACAGACAGTTCTGGCGCAGGAAACGCGTGATTATCGCGATGTGACGGACGCTGATGATTCTCCGCTTGCGCAGAAACTGTTTTCTGTTGAGGGCGTTGAGGGCGTGTTCTTTGGTCAGGAATTCATTTCGGTTACCAAATCAGATGTGGAATGGGCTCATATCAAGCCGGCCATTCTGGGTGCCATCATGGAGCATTTCATGTCCGGTCAGCCGGTGATTGACGGGACCGGTGTTGCGGATGCAGAAAGCAGCGGCGAGTTCTTTGAGGAAAGCGATGCCGAGACTGTGAAAGTCATCAAGGAATTGCTGGAAACGCGTGTGCGTCCGGCAGTCGCCAATGATGGTGGTGACATCACCTTCCAGGGCTTCAAGGACGGCGTGGTTTTCCTGCATATGCGCGGTGCCTGTGCCGGTTGTCCATCCTCCACGGCAACCCTGAAACATGGCATCGAAAATCTGTTGCGCCATTTCGTACCGGATGTTCAGGAAGTGCGCCCGGTTACTTGATGATCCTGCGAGAAACAACATTTATTGCCGGGTGATTGCGCCCGGCATTTTTGTTGATAATGCGACGAGAGACTTGGCAGCACCGCAAAACCCTTCTAACGAACAGTCCATGGTCCAACTCAGTATAGATACCTGTAATGCGCTTTGTGCGGTCGCGCTTTCCAAATGGGAAGATGGCCGCCTTCTGCTTGTGGCGCAGGACACACTGAACCCTGGCCGTGGCCATGCGGAGATTCTGACCGGACAGATTGCAGACCTGCTGGTTTCCAACGGTTTGAAACCTGCTGATATTGACCGGATTGCCGTCACAAAGGGCCCCGGCTCCTTTACCGGCCAGCGCGTTGGCCTGGCTGCGGCCCGTGTTCTGGCAGCAACGCTCAAGATTGAGGCTGTTGGCGTGGATGTGCTGGACGGTCTGCTGCTGGAAGCAAGGTCACACAACAAAACCGCCCAATCCTTTTGCGCCATCAATGACGCCCGGCGCGGAGCTGCCTATGTCAAAGCGGTTGATCAAAACGGCACTGTGCTGATTGAAGACAGTCTGATCCCGGTTGAAGCGCTTGGCGAAACGCTGGCAACACTGCCCTCTCCGCTCTGTCTGATCGGCTCCGGAGCCGAACTGCTGGATAGCGCCGAGCGTACCGACTTACAGATCATCGACATCGCTCTGCCGGATATTGCCAGCATTGCGGAACTTGGCCACACACTCAGCCCAGAAACCAATCCGGCAGAACCGCTCTATCTGCGCGGCGCCGATGCAAAACCGCAATCTGGAAAACATGTCCTCCGGTCCGTCCCGAAAGAACAGGCCAAGGCTTCAGAGGTGGCATTGTGATATCCTTTCTCAATCCGGCCCGTCTGATGCACCGGGAAATCCTGTTGCGCCCGCTGGAAGAACAGGACTGTGTGGTGATGTCCGATATTCACGTCACCGGCTTTGACCCAGCCTGGGGACCCGAGGACATGATGGGCCTGCTGCGCCAGAGCAATGTGTTCGGCTTTCTGGCTGTTGAAACAGGCGCGCTCATCCGCCACCGCCCGGTCGGCTTTGTGCTGGTGCGCCATGCTGCCGATGAAGCAGAAATTCTGACAATTGCTGTCACATCCCAAACCAGAGGCCGGGGTGTCGGCCGAAAATTGATGGTTGAAACGCTTCGGAAACTCTATGCAGACCGCATCGACAGGCTGATCCTGGAAGTTGACGAAAACAATCAATCAGCCTTGCATCTTTACCGCCAATTGGGCTTTGAACAGGTTGGCGTGCGCAAGGGCTATTATACCCATGCGGAAAAACGCAAAGGCGTGTCCGGCGGAACCGCGCTTGTCATGGCCTGCAATGTTCGCTAGATCGATTCTCAGTGCATAGTAATGGCGAGCGGCTGACATGGCGCAGAAACTGATCGACGCCGGCAGGAAGTCCCAGCTGGAGACGCAATGCAGCGACAAGGGCTTGCGGCTGACGGGCCAGCGCCGGATTATCGCCCGCATTCTTGAACAATCCAATGACCATCCCGATGTGGAAGAGCTCTATGCAAGGGCATCGGCGATTGATGCCAATATCTCGGTTTCGACCGTCTACCGCACCATGCGTCTGTTTGAGGAAGAGGGCATCATCGAGCGCCATGATTTCCGCGATGGCCGATCACGTTATGAAACTGTTCCCGATGAGCATCATGACCATTTGATTGACGTCAAGAACGGGCGCGTCATCGAGTTCCGCAATGAACGCATTGAGCAATTGCAGGAACTGATTGCGCAGGAGTTGGGCTACCGGCTTGTAGACCACAGGCTGGAACTCTATGCGGTTCCGCTGACACAGGTCGACCCGGATCAGCAGGACTGATTGCACCCATGTCCTCCATCCTAGCCAGTGTCCGCATTGTTCTGCTGGCTCTGTTCACACTGCTGTTGGTGCCGGTCCAACTGGTGTTGCTGGCCGCAGCCCCAAAGCGCGCCGATCAATTGGCGTATCTGTGGCACTTCGCTTCAAGATGGGTGCTGGGGGTTCAGGTCACCATAGAGGGCACACCGGCCCGGGCTGCGGTGTTGTATCTCAGCAATCATGTGTCCTGGCTTGATATTGTCATTCTGTCGCGGGCCGCACCGCTGTCCTTCGTGGCCAAGGCTGATGTGGCCACTTGGCCGGTGTTTTCCTGGTTGGCGAAATGGCAGCGCACCATCTTTGTGGAGCGAGACCGGCGCAGCAAAACCGGCATCGCTGTCGGTGCCATGTCAGATCGGCTTGAAAGCGGGGCCGCGCTGGTGCTGTTTCCCGAAGGCACCAGCAGCGAAGGCTGGGGCATTCTGCCCTTCAAGAGCGCCCTGATTGGCGCAGTCGTGGCTACCGCAACGCGGATGGAGGATCACGATGTTGATCTGTTCGTCCAGCCGGTCGCGCTGGCCTATACACGTCTGCGCGGCATATCCCTTGGCCGCATGGAAGCTGACCGGACTGCCTGGATCGGCGATATCGATCTGCTGCCGCATTTATGGTCGGTCCTCACCACCGGAGGCCTAGAAGCGAGGATCGTGTTTGGCCAACCGGTTGAGGTGAACCCGGATACAAACCGCAAGACACTGGCCAAAGAGATGGAAGCGAACGTTTTGACATTGCTGGAACAGGCACGATCCTAACTCTGGCCTTTGCCCGCGCCACAAAACGCGCTAGAACGCCCGCTAATTGTATCCAGACATGATTTTTAGGCGCTCAAGCGCCGCACGGCAGGACACTCGCATGGTTGAAACCAGCACACAGCAGACAGACATCAGCCCGGCTCCGGAACAGGGCGCAGGCAAGGATTCCAAAAAGGTATTTGTCAAAACCTATGGCTGCCAGATGAATGTCTATGATTCCACGCGCATGACCGATGTGCTGGCGCCGGAAGGCTATGCCGAAACCACTGTTATTGAAGATGCTGACCTGGTTATTCTCAACACTTGTCACATTCGTGAAAAGGCTGCGGAAAAGGTCTATTCGGAAATTGGCCGTATCCGGAAAATCCGCGATGCACGGGGCGCAGATGCCAAGCCGATGAAAATTGGTGTGGCCGGTTGTGTAGCCCAGGCAGAGGGCGAGGAGATCATGCGCCGCGCGCCGATTGTCGATCTGGTGTTCGGTCCGCAAAGCTATCATCGGCTGCCGAGCCTTTTGAAAAGCGTCGCAGCCGGAGAGCAGGTGGTTGAAACCGAGTTTCCCGAAGAAGACAAGTTCAAGCATCTGCCAGCCGCAAAATCAGCTGTCACCAAAGCGCGCGGCTTCACATCATTTCTGACCGTTCAGGAAGGCTGTGACAAATTCTGCACCTTCTGTGTTGTGCCCTATACGCGCGGTGCGGAAGTCTCGCGCCCGGCGGGCGATATTGTGGCCGAAGCCCGCTCGCTGGTGGCTGCCGGTGTCAAGGAAATCACGCTGCTAGGGCAGAACGTCAATGCCTATCACGGCAAGGGCGAAGACCAGACCAGTTGGGGGCTGGGACGCTTGCTCGAAGAATTATCCGGCATAGAAGGCCTGGCGCGGTTGCGCTACACCACCAGCCACCCGCGTGACATGGATGACAGCCTGATTGCCGCGCACCGTGATATCCCGTCAGTGATGCCGTATCTTCACCTGCCGATACAATCCGGATCAGACCGCATGCTGGCGGCCATGAACCGGCGCCATACTCGGCGCGACTATGTGGAACTGATTGCAAAAATTCGTGCCGGACGGCCAGACCTTGCACTGTCGGGTGATTTCATTGTCGGCTTTCCGGGCGAGACCGAGGCCGACTTTGAAGACACCATGTCGATCATACGGGAGGTGGGTTATGCACAAGCCTATTCCTTCAAATACAGCCCACGCCCCGGCACACCTGCCGCTTCGCACGACGACCAGGTGCCGGAAGAGGTGAAGTCAGAGCGGCTGCAACGATTGCAGGAATTGTTGAATGCGCAGCAGATTGCCTTCAATGCCTCCAAAGTCGGCGACACGATGGATATTCTTCTGGAGCGCAAAGGGCGGGAGCCGGGTCAATTGGGCGGTCGTTCGCCCTGGCTTCAACCGGTTCATCTGATGGCACCTGATGATCTGATCGGCACGTTGCAGACAGTCCGGATTACAGGTATCACAAAATACAGCTTGTCTGCGGAGCTGATCGCGCCTTCTAATGCAAATGCGGCCTGAATGGCGAACTGTGAGTCGCCCACAAACAGCGAGTTTTTGATTTGAATCCAAAGCCTCTCTTCGCCCCCGCTGACATGCGCGGTGATGCGATTCGTGATCTGACAACTCAGGCAACCGAGCTTGATCAGATCGTTCTGGTGTTTGACGATAATCGTCTGGTTGGTGACCTGTTCGGACAATTTGACCAAAACCTGGCGCTGCTTGAACAGCTTTTGAGTGTGGAAGCACTGGCGCGCGGAAATCAGGTGACATTGCGCGGCAGCAAGGATGCCTGTGCTGAGGCACGGGACGTGCTGGAGACGCTGTATCAGCGCCTGGCGGCTGGGGACGAATTGTCTCCGGGCGATGTGGATGGTGTGGTTCGTATGGTGCGCGCAGAAACGGCACAACCATCATTGCCAACGCTGGAGGAAGACAAGACCGGCAAGGGCAGTCGGGTGGCCATGTCGCAGATTTCGACGCGCCGCAAAACCGTGATTGCCCGCACACCTACACAAGATGCCTATATAAGGGCGATGCAACGCAATGAACTGGTGTTTGGGCTGGGGCCTGCTGGCACCGGCAAGACCTATCTTGCGGTCGCCTATGCTGCAGCACTCCTTGAGCGCGGCGAGGCTTCGCGCCTGATCTTGTCACGTCCGGCTGTGGAAGCTGGCGAACGGCTTGGCTTTCTGCCCGGCGACATGCGTGAAAAGGTCGATCCCTATCTGCGGCCGCTCTATGATGCGCTGTATGACATGATGCCGCCGGAACGGGTCGAACGCGGTCTGCAATCCGGCATGATCGAAGTGGCACCGCTTGCCTTCATGCGTGGCCGGACCCTGGCGGATGCGATTGTCATTCTGGATGAGGCACAGAACACTACATCGATGCAGATGAAAATGTTCCTCACCCGGCTTGGGGAAAACTCAAAGATGATCGTGACCGGCGATGCCAGCCAGGTTGATCTGCCGCCGGGACAGATGTCCGGTCTGGTGGAAGCGACAAAATTGCTGGACGGTGTGGAAGGCGTTTCCATGATCCGCTTCAATGACCGCGATGTGGTGCGCCATCAACTGGTTGCCCGTATTGTGCGCGCTTATGACAAGGCTGGCGCTGATGCGTCGCGCCGCAAGACCCATGGCTGAAACCACATCACCAGACTTTGCGCTGGATTGTGTCGTTGAGGATGCACGCTGGAACGCTGTTCCCGAGGTGGCTGATCTTTGCACAAAAATTGCGGCGGCCTGTCTGCCTGCAGTCAATCATGATGGCGCACTGGCGGCGACTGTCCTGCTGACCAATGATGCGCATGTTCGGGATTTGAACGCACGCTTTCGCGATCAGGACAAACCGACCAATGTCCTGTCATTTCCCAATGATGATGAAGAGCCAGATCCGGACACAGGTGCACTGTATCTGGGCGATATTGCTGTCAGCTACGAAACCGTTCTGCGCGAGGCCACAGAGGCCGAAAAACCGCTTCAGAACCACCTGACCCATATGATTGTTCACGGGGTTCTGCATCTTGCAGGGTTTGATCATCTGGACGATGCAGAGGCAGAAGAAATGGAAAGTATGGAAGTGAATATTCTAAATGAGTTTGGAATTTCCGATCCCTATACCCAAATCTGAACCAAGAAACAGAAATCTGCCATAAAGCGCGTGTCAAAACGCGGCAAATGGACTACAAGAAGTTGAACAATTACATTGAGAACCGCAGAAATGCCCGCCTCCCCCAATTCTGTCAGCCAATCTGACAGCTCTGCTGAGAGTTCCTCAGATCAACCCAGCGAACAGTCTGGCGAGGAAACCGGCGAACCTGAGCCCGGTTTGAGCACGCCTTCACAAACACTCCAGCAGCATAATGGATCTGAGACTGCGCTGAATGGTAACAACCGCGACGGTCTGATGAACCGTCTGAAGAAAATTCTTGGCATCAGAAACGGCAGCATCCGCCAGGATCTGCAATTCGCCCTGTCTGAAGACAATCTCGATGAAGGCCATTTCAGCGCTGATGAACGCATGTTCCTTAGCAATATTCTGGCCTTGCGTGACGTGCGCGTGGAACATGTCATGGTGCCACGGGCCGATGTGGATGCGGTTTCAATCACCACAAATCTGGCTGAATTGCTACATTTGTTTCACAATGCCGGCCATTCAAGAATGCCGGTTTTTGGCGATACGCTGGATGACCCGCGTGGCATGGTCCATATCAAGGACGTATTGGTCTACATGACCAAGACCGCGCAGTATAATCCAGGACCGGAAGTCAAACGTCGGCGCAAGATGGCCGGCGATCTGGATTTGCGACAAATTGATCTGGGCATGGCTTTGGAAGAGACATCTCTGATTCGCCCCGTCTTGTTTGTTCCACCGTCCATGAAAGCCTCTGCGCTTCTGGCAAAGATGCAGGTTGCTCGTATTCAGATGGCACTGGTTATCGATGAATATGGTGGCACCGACGGTCTGGTATCACTGGAAGATCTGGTTGAAACCATCGTTGGCGACATTGAAGACGAGCACGATGAAGACGAAAAACCAACCATCGTCGCAGATAGCGAGACCAGTTTTGTTGCCGATGCCAAAACCGATCTGGACGAAGTTGTGGCTGTTATTGGACCGGAGTTCACGCTTGGTGAGTATTCTGAAGATGCCGATACGCTTGGTGGCCTCGTCTATGGTCTGGTTGGACGCATTCCCATTCGTGGTGAGCTTATTCCGGCACCGGGACCTTTTGAAATTGAGGTTCTGGAAGCAGATCCACGACGTATCAAAAGGCTGCGCATCCATCGCAGACGCAGAAAGATCGGCAGCAAGATCGCAACAAATCGCAGCCGTGATCAGGCCGGACCTGAAACCACGACAACCGACAGTGCGCCAATGGAAGCTGCCGGCCAGATTTCTTTTGATCCACAAAACCAGTCTTAGCAGGCAGGAATTCGGATCATGATCCGCCCGGCTCTTGATTTTCTGCTGGGCCTGCGTGGAAAATCGCGTGCAGCCATTGTGTTTCTATTGGGCGCTTTGGCGGCACTTGCCATGGCACCGGTGCATTTGTCTCCGGTGCTGTTTGTGTCGTTCCCCGGGTTCTTTCTTATCCTGAATGCGAGCCTGACCGACAAAACACCCCGTCAGCAAAAATGGATGGCTCTCTGGCTGGGCTGGTGTTTCGGCTTTGGCTATTTTCTGGCGGGCCTTTGGTGGATTGGAGCTGCGGTTCTGGTCGATGGAGCCACCTTTGCCTGGGCCCTGCCCTTCGCAGTTGCAGGATTTCCAGCTGCCCTGGCGCTATTCTGGGCATTGGCCTCTGCCACTGCCTTGATGTTCTGGCAGTCAAACACTCTGAAAATCATCAGCCTGGTATTTTTTCTCAGCTTCGCGGAGTTTCTGCGCGGTTTCATCCTGACCGGTTTTCCCTGGAACACCATTGGCTATGCTGCCATGCCCAGTGTTCTGTTCATGCAAAGCGCAAGCTTGGTTGGACTGTGGGGTGTGACCGCCTTCACGTTTCTGGCCGCTTTCAGTCCCGCTCTTCTGGTCCTGCCCAGTACAGGTGCGGAACGACGGCGCGCGCATGCGCTGCTGCTCTGCGTGGCCATCAGTCTGGTTGCTCATACCGGTTTTGGGGCGATGCGCCTGTCACAAGCCAATCCTGATAGCGTTGCTGAGCCCCCGGTCATGCTTAGGTTGGTGCAGCCCAATATCACACAGCAGGACAAATGGCGGCAGGGCAATGAAGAGGCTGTCTTTCAGACCTATCTTGATCTCAGCGCGGCCCCGGGGCTGAGTGATATTGATGCGTTGATCTGGCCTGAATCTGCCTTTCCGTTCCTGATCCTGCAAAGGCCCGATGCGCTTGCGCGGATCGATGCCTTGTTGCCAGATGGGGTCAGGCTGCTGAGCGGTGCGGTCCGGGTCAAACCACCAGAGCCGGTCTTTTCTGACACGCCACCCAAGCTGAAATTTTACAATGGCCTGATCGAATTCAACGATCGCGCCGAACCTGTCGGGTTTTACGACAAGCAGCGTCTGGTGCCTTTTGGTGAGTTTGTTCCGTTCGCCGATATTGTCGAACGGTTTGGCATTACCAATCTGGTGAATATGCCAGGTGGATTCGAGCCGGGCATCAACAGTAACGATTTTCGCTTCGATCCGTCTGGAACTTCGGAAAGAGCGCTGCCACCTGCCCAGATTCTGATTTGCTATGAGGCGATATTCCCGAACTTCTCATCGCGAATGCCCCAGACAAATCAGGATTCAACCCGGGTGGCCAGTCCGGCAGAATGGATCCTGAACGTCACAAATGATGCCTGGTTTGGTCCACTTGCCGGACCGTATCAGCATTTTCATCAGGCCAGATTACGAGCAGTTGAAGAGGGTCTTCCCATGATCCGGGTGGCCAATACCGGGATCAGCGCAGCTATTGACGCATATGGCCGCATTGAAAAAAGCCTGGCTCTGGGCACCGCTGGCACTATCGACATTGCGCTGCCAGCTGCATTGCCATCGACTCTTCAAAAACGCTTCAGGGATATTCCCTTCGCCATTTTCATGATGCTTTTGGGAGTGATGCTGCTGGCTGGCAGGGTTCTTGTGAAGCCACCAAATATTAGCTAGGATGTGGTTGTTGAAGTCCGATTTCTGAATTCGAATCAAGTGAGAATTATTGTCTCATCGGACATCTGGCTGACAGATTGCACATCTACAGGGTGCTATTTTACTAGATACTACTAAAGAGCGTATTTTACAACTAGTTAAATGCCAGTATCGCAGTTTTTTCATTGATCGTGCGAATTTCGCACGATAGACATATGGCTTATGGTCAGGGCGCTGCTCTTTTTGCTCAAAATATTACTTTTGTGAAATTTTGAGCTGAAATGGAGGCGGTTTTGACACCAAAGACCTGAAAAGTATGTGCCCCATGGAAATCAAGCCGAAACCAATCAACAAAAAGCGTCCGAACCCTATCGATGCTCATGTGGGCAGTCGCGTCAGGCTGCGTCGTATGATGCTCAACATGAGCCAGGAAAAACTTGGCGAGCAACTGGGTATTACGTTTCAGCAGGTTCAGAAATACGAAAAAGGAACCAACCGCATCGGAGCAAGCCGGCTGCATGCGATTGCCAATATTCTCCAGGTCCAGGTTGCGTTCTTCTTTGAAGACGCACCTGATGTTGCCCCGATTGCCACAGCCGATTTTGTCGAATCCGGTGCCACAAGCCATGTCATGGAGTTTCTCTCGACCAATGAAGGGCTTCAGCTAAACCGGGCTTTTGTGCAAATCAAAGATCCGAAGCTGCGCAAATCTGTTGTCGATCTGGTGCGCTCCATGACAGGTGAAACCGACGATTAGTCGCCTGACACCGCTTTCTCTCATTCAAATCAGTCACCGCAATTATCACGGCGCTTCATGCCTTGACGATTCAGACAAAAACCGGCACATAAGGAATTCCTTATATGGCCTCGCATGTTCTGTGCGGGGCTCAATTGTTATGTGCGCACCCTACGGGCTGCGATGAATGTAAAGGCAGCGATTTCGTATCTCTGATCTCTGAGAAATTATGAAAAACTATCTTTTCACAAGTGAATCCGTTTCCGAAGGGCATCCTGACAAGGTCTGTGATCGCATCTCTGATGAGATCGTCGATGCATATCTGGGAGCCTTTGACCAGTCACGCGTAGCCGTCGAAACCCTGGCGACGACAAATCGGGTTGTAATTGCAGGCGAATCCCGTGGCCCGGAAGAAGTGAACAGCGACGTAATGGCTGCGGTGGCGCGAAAAGCCATCCGTGATATTGGCTATGAGCAGGACGGATTTCACTGGGAAACCTGTGATATCGAGGTCCTGGTTCACAAGCAGTCCGAGCAAATTGCGCAAGGCGTCGATGCCCGTGACAACAAGGATGAGGGCGCTGGTGATCAGGGGATCATGTTTGGCTATGCCTGCTCGGAAACGCCAGAACTGATGCCGGCACCGATTCACTACGCACATCGCGTATTGCAGAATTTGGCGCATGCGCGCAAAAGCGGCGCGGTCTCTGCGTTGGGTCCCGATGCGAAAAGCCAGATTACACTGGCGTATGAAAACAACCGTCCAGTCCGTGCCACATCACTGGTGCTGTCGACACAACATCTCGATGAGAGCCTGACGTCGCATGATGTCCGCGCCATTGTGGAGCCATACATCCGGGATACGCTGCCAGATGGCTGGATCACAGATGCAACCGAATGGCACGTGAACCCGACGGGGAAATTCGTGATCGGTGGACCTGATGGGGATTGCGGGCTGACAGGCCGGAAAATCATCGTCGATACCTATGGCGGTGCCGCCCCACATGGTGGTGGTGCCTTTTCCGGCAAGGATCCGACAAAGGTTGATCGATCCGCTGCCTACGCCGCACGCTATCTCGCCAAAAACGTGGTTGCCGCTGGAATGGCCGAACGCTGCACATTGCAGGTCGCCTATGCCATTGGCGTTTCGCAGCCATTGTCGCTTTATGTCAATTTGCACGATACCGGCGAAGTGGATGAGCAGAAGTTGGCGGACGTCCTTCGTGAATTGATGGATCTGACGCCGCGTGGCATTCGCGAACATCTGGCGCTCAACCGCCCGATCTATGCACGCTCTGCAGCCTATGGCCATTTTGGCCGGACACCGGACGAGGATGGCGGGTTTTCCTGGGAGCAGACCAATCTCGTGGACGCCCTGAAATCTGCCTTTTGACAATCCGATGATGCATCGCACCAAAAAGAGCGACTTTATTGGACGGCGCAAAACCAAGCCGCTCAAGCCGGGCCCTGCTGCGCTGGTCAAGGATTTGCTGCCGGATTTGCTGCTCGACACGTCGCAGCCAGCACCGGATGATTTGAGCCAACTTTTCACCCAAGTGGACGACGTCTGGCTGGAAGTTGGCTTTGGCAATGGCGAGCATCTGGCACATCGGGCCGCATCCCAACGGGAAACCGGATTCATTGGGGTCGAGCCCTTCATCAACGGTCTCTCTCAGGCCCTGGTGCAAATCAGCGACTCCAACCTGACCAATGTCCGCCTGCATGATGATGATGCAGGCGCGTTGCTGGACTGGTTGCCCGCTGCATCGGTATCGCGTGTCTTTCTGCTGTATCCCGACCCATGGCCAAAATTCAAACACTGGAAACGACGGTTTGTTTCACAGCGCAATCTTGACCGTATTGCCCGGGTCTTAAAGCCGGGCGGGTTGTTTCTGTTTGCCAGCGACGTTGAGCATTATGTCGGCTGGGCGCTTTATCAGTGCCACACACACACTGCTTTTTCGTGGAATACCAGCGGTACAGATGACTGGACCCAGACGGAAGGCGGAGCATTTTCCGACTGGCCAGGCACGCGTTATGAGGGCAAGGCGCGAAAGGCGGGCCGCCTGCCGACCTACCTGACTTTTCAGCGGAATTCATGAAACGCAACCTGCGTCACAAAAAGCTTTGCTGATATCATAAGCCGGTGTTAATTAGCCGCCATGACAACACCTGTAGACACCATCCGAAATTTTTCCATCGTTGCCCATATTGATCATGGCAAATCGACCCTTGCCGACCGGCTGATTCAGCTCACCGGCGGGTTGCAAAACCGTGAGATGAAGGCCCAAGTGCTCGACAGTATGGATATCGAGCGTGAGCGCGGCATCACCATCAAGGCTCAGACGGTCCGTCTGAGCTACAAGGCCGAAGACGGGATTACCTATACTCTCAATCTGATCGATACGCCCGGGCATGTGGATTTTGGCTACGAGGTCAGTCGCTCACTGGCTGCCTGCGAGGGCTCGCTGCTGGTGGTCGATGCAAGTCAGGGCGTGGAAGCCCAGACACTGGCAAATGTCTATCAGGCGATCGAGAATGATCATGAGATTGTTCCTGTGCTCAACAAGGTTGATCTGCCTGCGGCTGATGTTGAGCGGGTCAAGGAACAGATTGAAGAAGTCATTGGCCTTGATGCTTCTGATGCTATCGAGATTTCCGCCAAAACAGGCGTTGGCATCGACAAGGTTCTGGAAGCCATTGTGCACCGGCTGCCCTCGCCGCGGACCGGCAAGCTTGCGGGCGATCCGGATGCCACGCTGAAAGCCATGCTGGTGGACAGTTATTATGATGCCTATCTTGGCGTCATCGTGCTTGTGCGTATCGTCGATGGCAAACTGAAAAAAGGCCAGAAAATCCGCATGATGGGCACGAATGCCGCCTATGATGTTGAACGTGTGGGGGTGTTTACGCCAAAACTGGTGACGGTGGATGAACTGGGGCCTGGTGAAATCGGATTTCTCACCGCTTCAATCAAGGAAGTGGCCGATACGCGCGTTGGCGATACCATCACCGAAGAGCGCCGCCCAACTGCGAAAGCTCTTGCTGGCTTCAAGCCCGCACAGCCAGTGGTGTTCTGTGGCCTTTTCCCGATTGATGCCGGTGATTTTGAAGATTTGCGCGCGGCAATGGGCAAGCTGCGCCTTAATGATGCGAGTTTTTCCTTCGAGATGGAAACCTCGGCAGCGCTTGGATTTGGCTTTCGCTGCGGGTTTCTGGGCCTGTTGCACCTTGAAATTATTCAGGAACGGCTTGAGCGCGAATTCAATCTGGACCTCATCGCAACCGCGCCAAGCGTGGTCTATGAGCTGACCATGATTGATGGGACGGAAACCCATTTGCACAATCCTGCAGATTTGCCGGATGTGATGAAAATTGAAGAAATCCGGGAGCCATGGATTCACGCCACGATCATGACACCCGACGAGTATCTTGGCCCCATTCTGAAACTCTGTCAGGACCGTCGCGGTGTTCAGATTGATCTGTCCTATGTCGGAAGTCGGGCCATGGTCAAATATGATCTACCACTGAACGAAGTGGTGTTTGATTTCTATGACCGGTTGAAATCCATATCAAAGGGCTATGCCAGCTTTGATTATCAACTCAACGAGTATCGACCAGGCGATCTGGTGAAACTGTCCCTGCTGGTCAATTCAGAACCAGTTGACGCTCTGGCCATGCTGGTGCACCGGTCACAGTCTGAACGGCGCGGCCGGGATATGTGTGAGACGCTGAAAGAACTGATCCCACGCCATATGTTCAAGATCCCGATTCAGGCAGCTATTGGGGGCAAGGTCATTGCCCGGGAAACCATTGCGGCCCTGCGCAAGGACGTGACTGCCAAATGTTATGGCGGCGATGTCACCCGAAAACGCAAATTGCTGGAAAAGCAGAAAGCGGGCAAGAAGAAGATGCGTCAGTTCGGCAAGGTCGATATTCCGCAGGACGCCTTCATCGCTGCTCTCAAAATGAGTGACTGACGCCACCCATTTGCGCCATGCGTGAACCTGAGTGACCAATATTTGCGGCCCTGAATTTGTCTCAGGGCCGCAGTTTCAGCCTATTCAGCTTCAAATAATCGATTTTTACGTTTTACGTGCGCTGTATTGTCGCAGTTTAAAGGTGTTAAATTGCCGTCTTCCGATTGCGCCATATATCTCGTGTATGGTGTCGCAGGGTGCGACATATTTTCCGCATAGGGATAGAACCTTTGGACTTTACGAAAGACGATTTAGCTCCAGGAAAGCAGTCATTCGGCAATCTCTTGCTGTTGGATGATGATACGATTTTTACCAATCGTATTGCACGCGCGCTTGAGGGGGACGGCTTTACGGTCAAGACGCTTGAGAGCATAGCCTATGCAATGGTCAGTCTGGAAAAAAATGCGCCCGATTTTGCTGTGGTCGACATCAGATTGCCGGATGGCAATGGTCTCGATTTCGTTGAACGGTTGCTCACGCTGAATCCAAAGGCCCGTGTCATCGTCCTGACAGGATATGGCAGCATTGCGACAGCAGTTGCGGCCATCAGGTTGGGCGCATTCGATTATCTGGAAAAACCGGCGACCCCGGAACAATTGTTCAGCACCCTGACCCGAACAGAAGAACAAAAGCCGCTTCCGCCCGAGAACCCGATGTCTGCGGACCGGGTGCGTTGGGAACATATTCAACGGATTTTCGAGACCTGTGACAGGAATGTGTCTGAAACAGCACGGCGGCTCTCCATGCACCGCCGGACGCTGCAACGCATTCTTGCAAAACGCGCTCCGCGCTAGCTTATAATCCGTTCAGACCTGGATCTGTGAGATGATGAAGCCGGTTGGCTGCCAGTGCTGCAAACCGCAGCATGACGGCCTTGCGCCGGGCCGCCGGCAAGCGGTGCTCCGGCGCATCGCGCAAAATTTCTGCACCAAATGAATCGGCCATGATCAGACCCTGCTCAGCGGGAAACAAATCTGCCGGAACCTCCTCATGGCTGGCAAAGAACATGCGGTCACAATAGTCCTTGTAATCCGGCCACTTGGTGTCAGACCTGAAATCAGCGATCGATGATTTGATCTCGATAATCCAGATATCGCCTTTTGCCGACAAAGCCATCAGATCTGCCCGGCGACCGGAGGCAAGCGTCAGTTCGCTCAGGACGGAAAAGCGCCGTCCGAACAGCATCCGCCCGACACCGCGCTGTATCATCAGCGCTGTGTCACTTTGGCGGCCATCGGCAAGTTGCCGAGCCAGCGAATCTTCTCCACGGACGAGCATTTGCCGAGTTTAAAGCAGCTAGGCTGTGCTTTGAAGGCCCCGTTTTTCCAGCAACGCGTCAATTGCTGGCATCCGGCCGCGGAAACTTGTGTACAGCGCAGCGGGATCAGCGCTGTTGCCGGCGCTGTAGATGTATTGCTTCAGCTTGCTTGCCAGTTCCGGATCAAAGGCATCACCGGTTTCCTCAAATGCAACAAATGCATCTGCATCCATGACTTCCGACCACAGATAGGAATAATAGCCGGAGGAGTAGCCATCGCCAGAGAATACATGCATGAAATGCGGGCTGGCATGACGCATGGTGATCTGCTTGGGCATGCCAATCTGCGCCAGTATTCTGGCCTGGAATGCCAGCGGATCCTTCGCTGCCTCCAGCGCATTCAGATGCATTTCCAGATCGACAAGAGCCGATGACACATATTCGACGGTGGCAAACCCCTGATTGAAGGTGCTGGCCGCCAACAGACGCTCCATCAAATCCTGCGGCAAAGGTTTGCCAGTCTTTGCATGGAGCGCGTATTTGGTCAGGATTTCCGGCGTTGTCAGCCAGTGCTCAAACAACTGGCTCGGCAATTCAACAAAATCCCGGGCCACACTGGTGCCAGACAAGGTTGGATAGGTCACATCTGACAGAAGGCCATGCAATCCATGACCGAATTCATGAAACAGCGTATGTGCATCATCGAATGTCAGCAGATTGGGTTCCCCGGCCGGAGCCTTGGCGAAGTTCATGACATTGACGATGATCGGACGAATATTACCGGCCAGCTTTTCCTGGGACCGGAAGGCGCTCATCCACGCTCCAGAGCGTTTTGACGGCCGTGCAAAATAATCTCCCAGGAACAGGCCGACATGGTGTCCGGCAGCATCCTTGACCTCCCAGGCGCGCACATCCGGATGATAGAGTTTCAGATCCGTCACTTCACGGAACCACACACCAAACAGGCGGTTGGCGACGGCGAAGGCCGCTTCGATCATGTTTTCCAGCTGGAAATAGGGCTTGATTTCAGCATCATCCAACGCATGGTCCCGCATGCGCAGTTTTTCTGAATAATAGCGCCAGTCCCACGGCGCAATTTCGGAATTATCTCCCAGATCCTGGGCAAGTTCGGACAGGGCTTGCGCCTCCCGTTCTGCACGAGCTTTGGCCGGGACCCAGACATTTTCTAATAATTCGCGAACCGCATCCGGCGTCTTCGCCATCTGATTGTCCAGCTTGAAATGGGCAAAGCCATCAAAGCCCAGCAGCTTTGCCCGTTCATCGCGCAAAGTCAGTGTTTCAGTAATGATCTTCCGATTGTCATTGTCATCGGCATTTTCACCTCGGGCGATCCACGCCTTGAAGGCGGTCTCCCGCAAATCGCGGCGGCTGGAAAATTGTAAAAACGGCTCAATCAGCGAGCGTGACAGCGTGATGACATACTTTCCGACAAGCCCACGTTCTTCTGCAGCGGACCGGGCAGCAGAAACCAGAAAATCGGGTAAGCCTGCAAGATCGGCCTCACCGTCCAGAACCAGTTGAAACGCCTTTTCATCTGCCAGAACATTTTGAGCAAACTGCGTGCCAAGCTCGGACAGTCTTGCTGAAATCTCGGACATGCGTTCGCGTGCATCACCGGCGAGAATGGCCCCTGCACGGACAAAATTCTCATGATATTTGGTCAGGACCCGGTACTGCTCGGCGTCCAGTTCAAGGCTCTCAATCTGGTCAAACAGGGCCTTGATACGGGCGAACAGTTTTGCATTCATCACTGTCGCGCTGGAATGGCGTGACAGTTTCGGGGCGATCTCGCGTTCGATCTTCTGCAATTCATCATTGGTGTTTGACCCGGAGAGATTGAAAAAGATGCTGGCGACCTTGTTCAGATCATCGCCTGCAGCTTCCAGCGCACCAATCGTGTTTTCAAAACTTGGTGCCTCGGGATTGTCGGCGATTGCATCAATTTCTGCCCGGTTGGTGGCCATGGCCTTGTTGAACCCTTCACTGAAATGTGCCGGCTCAATGAGGTCGAAGGGCGGAATTTCAAAGGGAGTTGTCCATTTGGCGAGAAGCGGATTGTCGGACATTTTTTGTTCCTGAAACTGTTGAATTGTCAATGTAGGTCAGGCGTTCGCCTGTGCAAGAAATTCGACGGCTCCCTGCCCGGCCATTCGACCCGAGGCCAGCGCTGCCTGCAAAAGATAACCGCCTGTCGGCGCATCGAAATCAAGCATTTCACCAGCGGCAAAGAGGCCCGGCTTGCGGACGAACATGAAGGTGTCCGTCAGATCCTTGTCAGTGATGCCGCCCGCCGTTGATATGGCGCGGTCCAGCCCCTGCATACCCTCGACCCTGAGCGGCAGATGCTTGATGAGGGCTGCCAGTTCATCCGGCTGTCTGGGCGGCACACCTGCCTCATGCAGCAAGGCGCGTTCGGTGGCGGAGAATTTCAGGGCACGGCGTAGGCGGGTTGCAACAGACTGTTTCACCGGCACATGTGACAGCCGCTCGGCAATGGCCTCTGCTGATAATGCAGGGCGCAAATCCAGGTGCAGCGTCGCGGGTCCCTGGCCCAGGGCTTGCCGCAGTTTTGCACTAAGTGCATAGATGGCAGGGCCTTCCAGACCGTAACGGGTGATGACCGCTTCTCCCGACACATGCATGTCGTCGAGTTGCAGTTGGATGGCTTTCAGGGGCCCACCGGAAAAGCCGGATTTGATGAAGTCACTCCAGTTGATGTTGATGCCCATATTGGACGGCACCATCGGCTCGATCTGGGCATATTCCTTGAGATCATCCACCCATGCACCATCGCTGCCAAGGCGCGGCCAGCTTGCGCCGCCCATTGCAAACACAGCAGCGGCACACTGCACAGCAATGCGATCCCCGTTGTCGGTCTGCATCAGCAGAGCGCCATCTTCATCCAGCCCGATCCATGTATGCCGGGTTTGCAACTGAACATTCTGGCTTTCCAACCGCCGCAACCAGGCCCGCAGCAGCGGGGACGTCTTGAAGCTGTGCGGAAAGATCTTGCCACTCGATCCGGTAAAGCCCGGCTCACCCAATCCAGCCATCCAGCTCGATACGGCCTCGGGTGGGAATGCATCAATCGCGTCCCTCAGAGCAGGGGACGCTTGAAAATAGGCCTCCTTCACCGCTTCCAGAGACCCGGCATGGGTGATGTTCAAACCACCAAGGCCCGCCATGAGAAACTTGCGCGCCGGGCTTGGCATTTTTTCATAGATCGTCACCTGATGGCCTGCCTCGGCCAAAACCTCGGCGGCCATCAATCCTGCTGGACCTGCACCAATAACGGCAATCTTTGCCATAGAAACTAACGGTCAAGAATTGAGCGGAGCTCAATCAGATTGGAGCGAACACGCAAGATATAGAATCCGATGGTGGTCAGATGGGTTGGCATCAACCAGCCATCTTCCTTGCCATTGGATACGATGAAGGGGTCAAGATTGATGGCGCTCAGGGTCTGGTCTTCCATCTCGTCCCACAATGCGCCAAGTCCGCGTGATTCTATGATGCCGGAAAAGTCTGCCCGAGCGCCTTTCAGGATACCGTAATAGGCATAAAGCTGCCCTTTGGCGTTCCAGAAAATATCATCCGCGCGGGTATCGAACCAACCGGCATTGTAACCTTCTGAGCGTGTTTTCAGGCTGGCTGACGTCGATCCGATATCATTCGCAATGCGATCGATAAACTGCATCAGATTGTCAGCACGGGCATCAAATGTCGCTTTGCAAGCCACCAGATCGTTCTGGTAGGCTTCCAGAGACTCGATCCCCTGGCGATAATAGGTCTGGCTTCTGGTGGTTGGACCAAAAGGCTGATCACCGAACGGGTTGATGAACCAGGTATATTGATTGAACTGCAGCGATCCACGAGCCGATTTCAGATTGGGATCAATCTGCGATGTCCCACGCACCCGTCCAAGCCGGTCTGATACTTCAATCGCGGTCCGGCCAATGGCCTGGTGAATTCCGCGCTGAAATGCGGCCTTGTTGTCCAGTATCCAGGTGCGATCCCAGTCGATTCCGAAGAAGCCAAGCTTGTAGAGTGGATTGCTGGACATCCAGTTGTTGGTGTTGACGTTGAAATCGATCAGATAAGTAACAGCGTCAATGGTCTGGGAGCGACCGCAGGTCAATGTGGTATCGCTGCCACCTTCCACGGACACCTGATCGCCTGCAGCAACCGTGGGCGTGGCCGTTTCAAACCTGTCGGGATAGCTCGGATCGTACCCCCTGATCCAGGCTGCGTTCCAGAAAAACAGCAAATAGCTGACAATGATTGGGAACACGATCAGACCGAGAGCAATGCGAATCCAGAGCTTGCGCCGCATCACGAACTGATGGGCAGACTGAAATGGCCACAAAATGGCCAGCCACACACCAAGGGCCAGCTTCACAAGACTGGCGATCAAGCCCTTAAACCCTTCAATCAATGGGTCCAGCATCGGTCTGTCTTCCTTTTATAGATCATTGGCAAAGCCAAACTGTTCATCCGTGATGCCATGCAAAAGCAGGCCTCACACATATGCATTGTAGATGACATAGGATTTTTGCCACTGATACACAAGAAAAGCCCAAAGCCATCAACAATGATGAATAATCTGCCTTGGACCAATCTGACGCGCAAATGCTAAAGAGAAGACCGGCCAGGTCCACCTGCCAAAAAACGTTCGATCAAAAAGGACAAGCACCATGAGCAAGATTGATAGCAAACCGGCAATCAACGCGATGGATGTGGCCGTTCGATCAAGACCTTCAGTTTATCCGGACCCGTTTGCAGCGCGCATGGCGGGCCGCAGCAAGCGTCAATTGGGTAATTTCTTTGGCCTGCAAAATTTTGGCATCAATCTGACCGAGTTGCTACCCGGGGCGCAATCGGCATTGCTGCACCGACATTCCCGTCAAGATGAGATGATCTATGTGCTCGAAGGTACGCCGACATTGCGCACGGATGAAAGCGAACAGCTGCTTCATCCAGGTATGTGTGCAGGCTTTCCCGCCGGTGGTGCCGCGCACCATCTCATCAACCAGACAGAAGCCGTCGTGCGGTATCTTGAAATCGGGGACCGGACGCCGGGCGATGAAGGGTTTTATCCTGAAGATGATCTGCAGGCCATCATGGAAGACGGCAAATGGGCGTTCAAACATAAGGACGGAAGCCCGTATGATTAGGCGAGCCGTCAGGCTCCGAACAGCCTTTGCCAGTGCACTTCCTTGTCGCGAAAGTAAGTGCTCTCGATCAAGGCCACCACATAGTCACGCAGATTTTCCGGATAGGTTTCATAGTCGCGATAGAACGCTTCCTTGTTGACCATGAAACGCAGCACGAAATCGAACGGGACAAACTCTGCAATAAGACGATTGATCAAGCCCGCATCTGCATGATGCGGGTTGGCACGCTGCAGCAGAAAGCGAAGATCAGGGGCGACCCTGTCCAGATCGATGGTCTCTTTTGCGAGCAGTGATTTCTTGGTGCGGTTGAGGAAGGACAGGACCCGGTCATTGGTCATATCGCTGGCATGGGCATTGACCCATTTGCGCACATTGGCAGGGGTCAGTTTGCCAAGATCCGCGCCATTTCCGGACAGGGCCATGACGGCCCGCATATGCTGGTCAATGCGGCTTTCCAGAACACCAGAATCCAGCAACCAGTCCGGGTTCAGAGGTTCCAGACGTTCTGTCTCTGACAGATAGGCGTGCAGTGTCTTGGGATCGGCCAGAGACAAATACCAGTTCACCGCCCGCTTCTTGCTGGGAAAGGGCGGTTCCTCCGGCTCGGCCACAACCATATGGCCATCATCATCGCGCAGGATGTAAACACCACCAAAGTGATTTGCCCAAAAGGCGTTCTTGGTGAAGCGCACATTGCGCGGCACCGGGTCATTCTTGCGAATATCCCCTGTCAGCGCGGCCAGATCAATGATCTGATCCATCAGCTTTTCGTTGTTCCACGACGTCGTTTCGCGCTCGAACCTTGCAATCAGACCTTCCAGCTTGCGGGCCCCTTCCAGCACGCCATTGGCGCTGCTGAGGTCAAACACAACGTGGCGGATCGAGAGCAGATCCTCGATGGTTGTGACCGTATAGGTGTCATCCTCGATCTCGCCAAAAATGACATCCTTCAAGGTCAGAATATCAAGTGCAATCCTGTTGCTTTCAAAGAACGACCGCATCAGTTCCGGCGTTGAGGAAAATGAAACCTGCGTGTAGGGCAAATCATGCTGCTTGGGGCTCAGAATGATGAAACGCGGATTGACCATATGAGGATTGAGGTAATGGGGGTCGTCCAGAATATCTGCGATTTGCGGCGAAAACCCCATGGCATCAATGAAGAATTTTTCCGGCGCAACCGGCTTGAAGCCAAACTGGGTCAGCGCTGTGTTGTAATTCTTCACCAGATGCGGCTGGGAGACTTCCATCAACCCGCCATAAATCATCTTGCTTTCGATCAGGCGCTCCATTTGCCGTCCCGCTTCAACTGTTCCATTTCGCGCGCAGCGCGTTCGCGTACGCGCTGATCACGCAATATCTTTTCTGTGGCAGCTTCATCCGACTTGTCAGAATAGCGGAACTCGGAAGAGGCATACCGATTGATCTCCTGCAGAACCATATCCATGGTGATCGGGCTTTGCAGTTCCTTGATCATTGCCAGCTTTTCCTCATAGGGGCGGTGCATGAACCTGTCCGGTGTTTCAAACCAGTCATCCGGCAATTCCACATCAAAGGCGCGCATCTTGATGGCATCGGTGACATTCTTGATGGCGCGACCGGTGAAGCGCGGTTGCGCCTCCTTGATGGCATGCAGATAGCGTCCGATATCAGCCATTGTCTCCGGCTTTCCATTGACCGAGATGATGTGATCAAACACCTGCTTGAGCCCTTCTTCCTCGGGCACCATTAGATCGCCATAGGCTTCCTGTGCCGCGCGTTGAATGTTCTGGTTGGCATATAACTCATGGTCACCCAGTTCCAGTGAATGGTTCTTGCCCAGAAGCAGCGTGAAGATATCGACATAATCCTCACGGCTTTGCGGACCGTCCACCAGCCAGCGCGCACCTGCCCGCTGGCGCAGCGCATCATCCACCATTTCAGGATAGTTGGAAAACATGCCGAAAGAGCAATTTCCGCGCACCACTGTGTTCGCCCCTGAAAAGGCATCCATCAGGACAGCAGTAATTTCCTGCTGACCGGCAGAGGTGTTGTTGGCGTCAGAGCGTTTGGCCGCGACCTGATCAATATCATCGACCGTGCCAAAGCCGATGCTGCGCGGTTCAAGCACGGCATCCACGAAAGCACGGCAATTCTGGCCTGACTTGCCCTGATAGGATGAAATCTGGTCCACACCAAAATTCTGATAGTGAAACCGGTACCCGCCGATCTGCGCAAAATCATTCATCAGACCGGCGATCATCTGAATGAGTGTGGTCTTGCCGGTGCCGGGGAAACCGTCACCGATGAAGGTGAAAATAAAGCCGCCCAGTTCCACAAACGGGTTCATCTGTTTGTCAAAGTCATAGGCCATGAGCATTTTTGACAGTTTCACAGCCTGATATTTGGCGATGTGATTGCCAACCACCTCATGCGGCTTCTTGAACGTCATGGTCAGTGGTTTACTGGCCTTGGACGGACCGGTTTCCAAACCATCCAGGGTAAAATCATCGGCATCGATGCGGATATGCATTGCCTCGAAAACGCCGATTTGGTCAAACCGCTGGGCACGTCCAGACAAGGCTTGCAGGAAGTTCTGCGCGCTGGCTCTGGCACGCGATGTCATGACCACATCACTGTCCGCGCCATCCAGCGCATCGTCCAATGTGGCCACCAGGCCTTTCAACGCATCGCGCACCGTATCGAATTGCAGGATCGGGTCCGGCTGATCACTTTGGCTTTCGCCATTGGCAGGCAGTGCATCCAGCAAAAACCGGGCTGCGGTGAAAGCAGCGACAAAAGCAGAACTGCTTTGCAGCTTATGGAAGCGTTGGGCAGCCTCACCGCTCAGCGCGCCAGCACGGTTCTCCTGCTGCAGTTTTTCCAATTCGGTCTGCCGGGCAAACACATCCGCAACCGCATGACCAACCGACATGCCACGGCGCAGTTTGTATGCCAGCGCATGTTCTTCAGGCGTCAACAGCGTATCATCGGGATGAATTGCCTGCAGCCGATGCAGAAATCGGATGTCACGCGCCTGGCGTTGCGGCGCTGTCGACACGGTGCTGACAAAACGCCGTCTTGTGCCAGCGATTTCAGTCTTGGACCGGCTGCGGTCTTCCATCACCATGACATTGGTGCGTTCCAGCAATGCCTGCATTGTGCTGACATGTTTGGCGATGTCCTTTTCGGACAGGGTGGTTAATCCGATATCCATCACACTTGTTCCCTTTATTCCGCTTCCGCGTGGTTCAGCCTTCAGACTTGTCGGATAATGTCGTCTTCACTGACAATGGAGCACTGGTAGCGCCCAAACACCTCTCCTGCCTTGCCGCTGGCATAGACGGCCTGATAGGCGGCATGCGGCACCAATGCATGATACTCCACAGCGCTGACGCCCTGTTGCACGCAATCAATATCATCGGTGTTGATGTGGAAAATCTGTTCCGGCGGGCTTTGGCTCCAGAACCGGCGCTGACCGGGTTTTTCGCTTTCCGAAAACAGCTCCTGCATGGTCCAGGTCAACAACCAACTGTCTGCGCTGGAATCAACCTTGTCCAAAAGCCCCTGTACCAATTCATTGTGTTTCGTGATGCCGCCAGCATAAAACGGCCCAAGTACAAAACGACGCAATTGTTTGGGATGCAGATTGTCAAAGGCCTGATCCAAAGCTGTGCCGATGGTGGTGAGCGTCAGGCTATAGGACGAATTGGCTTCCAGAAACCGGGTAAATTCAGCCGAAATTTCCTTGTTGGGCAATCCGTCCATGCCCTGTTCCGCCTTGCTGCGCACAGGCTTGCCGGATGGCGGGCGAATGGCTTCATTGAACACCTTGGCAGCCCTGTCCTCAGCCACATCCTTTGAGGAATCCTCAACCACCATCGTGTAGAGCAGCGGCAGATTGGCCGTGCCGTCATAGCTTGACCAATACACCACATAATAGGGCCGATCGTTCTTCGGATTTTTGGAAATGCGAATGGTTTTGGGTGGTGTGAATGCGGGAAAAGTTCCGTCGCTCGCTGCGACACGCCGCAATTCCTGATAAAACAGGCGCTCCGCCATCTGCTTTTGCAACGCTTGCGGTTTCTTGCGGGCGGACAGCATCTGATCGATCATCTTGCGTTTGATCGTGCTTGGGTCCGGCAGGGCTTTCAGGCGCTCAGCGGCCTGGCTCTGAGCTTCGCTCAGCGCCATGATTTCCTGCAATACCGGAAATCCGCTCTCATCGAGATCAATGCGAAACCGGTCCTGATAGCGGGCCTGCAATGCAAAGGCGCTGGTGGCATTTTCCAGTCGCGACAGATTTACGCTCATTACAGCGCCCAGAATATCATGGGGCCGCGCGCCCCAAGGCCCCTGATCACGCGCCACAACGGCGCGCTCCAGAAAGACAATGGCGGCTTTCAACGCTTCGAAATAGCGCACCAGAACCGATTGAGAACTCACAGAGAACTCCTAAAAACCTGTGTCAGGATGCTGCTTTGTAATCTGCGGCCTGATGCTTATCCATGACGTCGGAAAAGCGCCTTGTAAATGCGTCATCAGCCAATTGCTTGCGGCGCTGGATTTCGGCGGAATTGACCATCGATTGCTCGTGCATTTCCAAAAGATCGGCAATGTGTGACTGAGCCGCTGCGCCGATGCCTGCCATGGTCTGTTCTGCTGCCAGATCGACCTTCGAGCCAAGCGTGTTGATTTTGTGGGCGACATCCTGCTGAGCCGCAGTCTTTAGAGAGTCTTCCAGGGATTTATACAGAACGATGCGTTGCTCGGTGTCGATTTTCAGCTTGTTGATCAGTGTGTTCTGCGCGGCAATCTGATTGTTCAGACTGTCGATGAAGGTCTGGAACATGGAGGTGTAACGCTCCAGGGTCTGAGACGCGGCCAACAATTCCTGCTCCTTGGCCTGTGCCTGATTGTAATCTGTCGCCATTTCGGATCGGCGGGTTTCCAGTTCGGTGCGTTCCTGCTGGTCGGTGGTTGCGGCAATCTGGTTTTCCAGATCCATCAGTGCCGGGTTCAGATCTTCAATTTTCTGCTGGGTTTCCTGCAGGGCATCGGTGGTCGCCTGACGCCGCTCCAGCACTGTGCGCAGGCTGGATTCAGAGGTCGCATAGCGCGTCTCCAGAACCGTTTTCTGATTGGTCAGGATGCCAACGATTGTATCGGATTTCGACAGAAGATCCTGCAGATTGCCACCGAGCGACGTGGTGCGAACCCGCTCATTGCGCATGGATTTGGCCTTGTTCTGCGAGAACATGCCAATGAACTTTTCCATGGCGGTAAAGGTCTGCATGTTCTTGAATTCTGCGCCAAAGGAATTGGTGACGTCTTCCAGACTGAGAATGAGGTCAGCAATATTGCCTTCCATCAGCTTCTGCTGGCCGAGCACATCCTGAATGCGCGCGTTTTCGATGTCAAAGTCAACTTCCATAACGCTGTCGGAGGATGCCATGGTGTCGAGCACTTCAGAAGATTGATCAATCTTCGAGCGCATTTCTTCCACCATTTCACGTGTTTTTTTGATTTCCTCATCGAACTGCTGAATGCCGGCCATATGGTCCCCCTGAGACGCGGATAGATTGATCAATAGATGTATCTGTTGTGCTCAATATAGAGGTTCACGCCGAAAACGCACGCAGAAGATAGTCGAGCGGCGGGTTTTCGGCTTTTTCAATCAGGGGAAAAGCTGACAGATTGCCCAAACTCGTGTCGGGTGTCACCATCCGGGACAATTCGATTGTTCGTTGCGGGACCTTATGCCGAACATCAAAAATTCAGTGCAACAGGACTGTTACAGGCTCCGGTGTACAGCCTGCAGCATCAAATGCGTTTGCCACTTTCGCTGTCGAACACATGCAGGCGACCATCACGCACTGTGAATGAGGCCTCATCTGCAGACTTCATGTCCCGATAAATCTCATGATCAACGACAGCCTTGAATGCCAGTCCGTGTTGCGTTTTCAGGTGAATGATTGCACGGACACCCAACAATTCGGACAACAGGACTTTCCCTGTGATCGTGGTTTCGCCTTTTTCAGCGGGGATCAGATCATCCGGTCGAACGCCAACCTCAACTTTCTGACCGGCACGTATTTGCGGGAAGCCCTCGAAAGTCCCAACCTGGGTTTCTATGGCTCCGTTTGCGGTACCCACCCCATTGAAAAAATTCATCACCGGGCTGCCGATGAAGCCCGCAACCATGCGACTGACAGGGCGGAAGAAAACATCTTCAGGGGTTCCCTGTTGTTCGATCTGTCCCTGGTTCATGATCACGATCTTGTCAGCCATGGTCATGGCTTCTTCCTGATCGTGGGTGACGTAGATGGTTGTCGCTCCAAGACGCTGGTGAAGACTGAGAATTTCTGACCGGGTTTCAACCCGCAGCTTCGCATCGAGGTTGGACAGCGGCTCATCAAACAGAAACAGTTTGGGCTGACGGACAATCGCGCGTCCGATGGCCACACGTTGCTGCTGCCCACCGGAAAGTTCACCGGGTTTGCGCGCAAGCAACGGAGTTATGCCAAGCAGCTCCGCGGCGTTATGAACGGCCGTGCGAATGTCGGATGCCGGCATATTCTGAGCCTTCAGACCAAAGCTCATATTCTGCTCGACCGTCATGGTCGGATAGAGCGCGTAGTTCTGAAACACCATCGCAATATCGCGCTCACGAGGCTCCAGATCGGTCACGTCCCGCTCGTCGATGAAGATTTTCCCGCCGCTGACCGGCTCCAAGCCTGCAACGAGACGCAAGGTTGTGGATTTACCGCAACCAGACGGCCCAAGCAAAACGGTAAACTGATGATGTTCAATTTCGAGGTCAACGCCCTTTAGAATTTCAACATCGCCGAATTTCTTGGTTATCGACTGCAGTGAAACATAGCTCATGTAGAAATCCTAATATTTGACCGCGCCACCGCCGATGCCGCGGACCAGATGTTTTTGAATGAAAAAGGACAGGATCAGGACCGGGATGACTGCGATCAGGATGGCCACGGCCATCTTCCCCATATCCACCCCCCGGAAGGTCCAATAGCCAGCGATTGCAACAGGGAGTGTGCGGCTTTCACCACCTGTCAGAAGCAATGCGTAGAACAGATCGTTCCACGACAGGACAAAACCGAACACGCCTGCGGCACCGATTCCCGGACGGACGGCGGGCAGGATGACTTTGTAAAACGCCTGAAAACGGGTGTAGCCATCAACCATGGCCTGATTTTCCAGATCTCTGGGCACCTCATCAAAAAAGCCGATCAGGAACCATGTCACGACCGGCACCACGAATGACAGATGCGCGGCAATCACGCCCGCAAGAGAATCGATCATCTGCAAATGGTACAGCACCAGGAAAAACGGCAATATGAGAATAGCCGGCGGCATCATCTCGGCCGCAAGAATGGAGTATCGCGCACCCTGATATCCACGAAAGCGCGAAAACGCATAAGCGGCCGGGCAGCCAACCAACAAGGCAATGGCCACTGTCGAAAATGCCACAACGAAAGAATTCAGAATGTTGGCCGGAACATCCGATTGCAGCAGAACATTGTTCCAGTTGTCGCTCGTGGGCGGAAACAACCAGACATCCGGCTTGCCGCCAAATGAGGCCGGTTTGATGGATTCCAGAAACACCCAGACAAAGGGGAACAACACAATCAAAAGCGCCACAGCAATGGCAAAGAAGGCAGCGATACGGGCTGAGCGACTTGAAAAACTAAACATTGTTTCGTCCTGCAGTGCTGCTCTTGGTGGCTTTGACCAGGGCGATCACGAGTACCAGAATTACGGCGATCAGCATGAAAGCGGCCGCCGCTGCCTCGCCCATCCGGAAGAACCGGAAACCGGCCTGATAAATGTAATACATGATGGTTTCCGTGGCGTCGCCAGGACCACCACGGGTGATTGCGAAGACGTACTCGAACACTTTGAAGGCATCAAGGGCGCGTATGATGATCGCCACGGTGATCACTGGCCGCAACATCGGCAAGGTGACACAGCGAAAGGTCAGCCAGGCACTTGCGCCATCAATCCGGGCCGCCTCGAATGGAGATTTCGGGAGCGATTCCAGGCCAGCCAGAAACATCAACACCATGAACGGTGTCCACTGCCAGACATCAATGAGAATGATGGAAAATAGCGCCAGTTGCGGGCCAAACCAGTCAACTGTAATTCCGATCTCACCCAGATAATGTGAGATGACGCCAAGCTCGGAATTCAACAGAAAGCGAAACATCAAGCCGACTGCGATTGGCGTTATGAACATTGGGGCAAGCAAGGTCGAGCGGATGAAATTTTGAAAGCGCACCAGTCGCTGCAGCAATATCGCCAGACCCAACCCCAGGATCAGTTCCAGCGTGACCGCCCCGATCACGAAGGTGATCGTGTTGCCCATGGCATTGAGAAAACCGGGGTCAGTTGCGATGAACTTGTAGTTTTCAAATCCCACCCAACGCACATCATCGAGACGTGTCAGGCGGTAATCATGCAGCGAAATCCAGAACGAAAAGGCCACTGGATAAAGCATCACAGCCGACAGCACGAGGGCCAGCGGCAGGACGAGTCGGTGTTTCAGCTGCATCAGGCCCTCTTCCGAACATCAGGAGAACCGGCTGCGCTCACATTCTGGAGCGCAGCCGGTGGATTGGTTTTAGCGATTAGCTCGTTTAACCGCAGCAGCAGCATCGTCAAGAGCTTCCTGAGGAGTCTTCTGATTTGAGACAGCAGCACTGAGTTCTGTGCCAATGATTTCGATCAGTTCCTCGGCATTCGTGCCGGAGGTCAATGGCGCAGCATCGTCCAGAATACCTGTCAAAGCCTTGTAGTAAGCTTCACCATAGCCTTCCGCCCAGACAGTTTCATCTTCGAGTACGCTGGTACGGACCGGTGCGCCGCCCATGATCGCACGGCGTTTTGCAACTTCAGGACTGGAGATCCAGGACACGAAGTCCCAGGCAGCTTCTTTATCCTTGGCATTGGCAGGCAGGCCCCACGACCAGGTTCCCAATACAGCTTTTCCACCAGGAACTTCATGCAATGTGAAATTGCCAGCCAGATCGCCTGACATGCCGCCTTCTGCATTCAGTGCCGGGAGCATCCAGTTATATGACAGCATGGTTGCGGCTGTGCCTGAAGACATGGCGCGCAATGCCTCATCAAAACCCCAGTTGAGCGAGTTTTTCGGAGCCGCTGTATTGTAGGTTTCGATGTACTGGTTGAGCGCTTTAACCGCTGCTTCATTGTTGATGATGATGTTTCCATCAGCATCAAACACTTCGCCACCATTCGCATAGAGCCAGTTTTTCCACTCTTCCATGATTTTGTAGCCCTTTTGGGGCTGCATGGCTGCACCGAAAAAATCTTCTGTTGTCAGAGACTTGACTGTGTCCATATAGGCTTCGATGGTCGTCGGGATTTCCAGCCCTTCCTTGTCGAAGATGTCCTGACGGACAATCAGACCAAGCGCGTAATTGTAATATGGCACGCCGTAGGTTTTGCCATCGACGACGCCAATTGAACTGACAGCGCCGACAAAATCATCGAAATTGTAGCCATCACTGGCGGCAATGTAATCGTCGAGCGGAGCAAGATAGCCGGCTTTTGCGAACTCCTCCATCCAGGGATTGTCGATGATAATCACATCGTAGGTCGCGGAAGGTGCAAGGGAGGACGTCAGGATCTTATCGCGCATTGCGTCAAACGGCATTGCGTCAAACTTGACCGTCACATCAGGATTGGCGGCCATATATTCGTCTGTGAGTTTCTTGACGATTTCGTAGTCAGGGACTTCTTCAATGATGATGTTCAATTCTGCAGCATTTACCAATGCCGTACTCAAGAACGTCGCAGATAGTAGAGCGGCGAAAGCCGGTAGAGAATTGCGGGTCTTCATATGATTGTACTCCTGGTTCAGTTGATTTTCTGATGGTTCAAGTCATGTAAACGCCACCGGTCACATTGACGGCCTGACCGGTCATAAAACGGGCCCCCTCCGAAGCGAGGAAAACCACGACGTCAGCGACATCTTCCGGCTCTTCGAGCCGACCGAGCGGTGTCTGGTCTATGTAGGATTGCAGGACCTTCTCAGGTGTCGAGCCCAGCAACTCGGCTTCCCAGGCTATTTCACGGTCCTGCATGGGAGTTCTGACGAAGCCGGGACAAACCGCATTGACGCGGATGCCGTCCTTGGCATGTTCCCGTGCAAGCGCCTGGGTCCAGCCAACAACTGCAAATTTGCTGGCAGAATAATGAGCAAGCAACGGCGCGCCCACCTTTGCGGCCAAAGAGGCCGTGTTGACGATCACGCCCTGTCGGCCGTGATCCAGAAAATGCTGAACAGCACACTGATTGGTAAAGAAAACACCTTTTGCATTCACATCCAGATTGAAATCCCAATCCACTTCAGTGAGATCCAGCGCACGCTTCATGTTTGATACGCCCGCATTGGCATGGACAATATCAACCGGGCCAAATTCTTTTTCGGCCTTCTGGAAAGCGCTTTCGATTTCAGCCTTGTTGCGCACATCAACATGACAGCCAATTGCACGTTCACCCAACGAGGCTGCAGCACTTGTGGCCAGACCCTCATCCAGATCTGCGACCACGACAGCGTGCCCAAGCTTGTAGAACGCGCGAGCCGAAGCCAAGCCAATGCCGCCTGCTGCGCCGGTAATCAAAACTGTTTTCATCAAAAAATCCATAAAACAACAATTTCAAACAATAAAACACGTAGAAAACACTATTACAATAAAAAATGTTCTTTTATGTTTGGTTTATTTCCGATATAAACAAATTAGAACATTTTGAACCGGCGCACCCGGATGGACAGAGAGGTGATTTCCATGAAAGCAGCGACAAAACTGCATGCGGCTCAGCGGCATTCACTCATCCTCCAGACGCTGGATGAAGCTGGATTCGTGACCGTTCCGGAAATGGCTCTGGCCTGCAATGTGTCAGAGATGACTCTGCGCCGGGATCTGGACATTCTGTCGGAAAAAAAGAGGCTTGAGCGAACTCATGGTGGCGCAAGCCGGCTGAACGCCGCTGGCGCTGTCATGGTTGATCTGGTGGAGCCGAATATTGATGCCCGGTCCATGGTCAACAGCGCGGGCAAGAGCGCCATAGCACGCTGCGCAGCCGCACTCATCCAACCCAACCAGACGATTGCTCTTGATATCGGGACGACTGCTCTTTGCCTTGCAGATCTTTTGCTGGATCGCGACATCAATATCTACACAAGCAGTCTCAAGATTGCAGGCATGCTTGCAGGCCAAAAACCAAGTGTCTTTGTTCCGGGTGGTCGCATATTCGGCTCCGAGCCATCGGTGGTCGGTCCACAGGCGGTGAAAAGCCTCAATGACCTTTGCTTTGATGCCGTCTTCATTGGGGCATCCGGGATCTCTGGTGCCGGATTTTACGACTATTCTATCGAAGACACCCATATCAAACGGGCCCTGATCGAAGGCGCACAAAAGGTCGTTGCACTTATCGACAACACGAAATTCAACCGAATGTCAGTCGCCAAAGTATGTGCGTTGAAAGAGGTTGATCTGTTGGTGACAGATGTGGAGCCACCAGAAGAATTATTGGAAGTACTGAAAGCTGCCGGCGTCACGATCCAAATTGCCGAATAGCTCACAATTGCAGAAGGAAACAACATGATATTTGACTTTTTTGGCGACAAGAAAAAAGCCGTCATTTCCATGGCGCATATCGGCGCCATGCCCGGGTCACCCCTGTACGATGCCGATGGCGGCATCGACAAACTGATCGAGGGTGTCCTGTCTGACATTGAAAAATTGCAGGATGGTGGCGTCGACGCCATCATGTTCGGCAATGAAAACGACCGGCCCTATCTGTTGAAAGCGAGCACCGAAAGCGTCGCCGCCATGACGAGTATTGTGGCAGCTGTAAAACCAGCTTTGAAAGTGCCATTTGGCGTCAACTATCTGTGGGACCCGTCGGCCAGTGTAGCGATTGCCGCTGCAACCGGTGCTGCGTTTGTCCGCGAGATTTTCACAGGCGTGTTTGCATCTGACATGGGCGTCTGGGCGCCGGATTGCGCAACTCCCCTGCGCATGCGCCGGAATCTGGGCTGCGACAAGATGAAGCTGTTCTTCAACATCAATGCAGAATTTGCTCATTCACTGGATGCGCGGCCAATTGGTCTTCGGGCCAAATCCGCAGTTTTCTCATCACTTGCAGATGCCATTCTGGTATCCGGCCCGATTACCGGCCAACCGGCTGAAGGTTCTGATCTGCGCGAGGCAGTTGAAGCGATAGACGGGGCTGTTCCTGTGTTTGCCAATACCGGTGTCAACATCGACAATGTGGACGATGTGATGTCGGTGGCGTCCGGCTGCATCATCGGGACCCACTTCAAGGTCGATGGTGACACCTGGAACCCGGTTGATAGCGAACGCGTCAAGCGCTTCATGGATAAAGTCGGCGGATTGCGTTGAGATTTCAGGCATGAGCGATAACACCAAATGCGTTCTGGGTCTCGATATCGGCACCACGTCGACCATCGGCATTCTGATTGCATTGCCGGACCGGGTTCTTGCGAAAGCTTCGCGCCCGGTCACTCTTTCTTCGCCCAATGTCGGTTGGGCGGAGGAGAATCCGGAAGACTGGTGGGAGAATGTCACTGACATCATTCCCGAGCTGCTTGAGCAGTCGGGTGTCCAGGCCGAATCCATCAAGGCAATCGGCATTACAGGAATGCTGCCTGCTCTTGTACTTCTTGACCAGAACGACGCAATCATCCGCCCCTCCATCCAACAAAGTGATGGGCGCTGTGGTGCGCAGGTTTCTGAAATCGCGGCTGAAATTGATGAGGCAGAGTTCACGCAAACCGCCGGAAACGGAATCAACCAGCAACTCATCGCTGCGAAGTTGCGCTGGCTTGAACAAAATGAACCAGAGAACTTCAACCGCATTGCGACCGTGTTCGGCTCTTATGACTTCATCAACTGGAAGCTGACGGGCAACAAGGCAATCGAGCAAAACTGGGCGCTGGAAGCTGGCTTCGTCGATCTGGCAACAAATGAGCTTTCGGATGCATTGATCGCATTGGGGCACCTGTCCCGCGACTGCATTCCAGACAAAATTCGATCCGAAGAAATTCTCGGACACGTGACACAGTCAGCGATGCAGGCAACCGGCCTGTGCGTCGGCACCCCTGTCGTCGGCGGGGCTGCGGATCACATTGCTTCGGGCTATGCAGCGGGCGTGACACAACCCGGTGATATGCTGCTGAAATTCGGTGGCTCCGTAGATGTGCTGATTGCGACCGAAAAAGCATCGCCAGATCCGCGAATGTTCCTCGACTACCATTTGATCCCGGGTCTGTTCATGCCAAATGGTTGCATGGCTTCGGGGGGATCCTCTCTCAATTGGTTTGCTGAAAAATTTGCCGGCTGTGAAGCCAAAGCGGCGCGTGACGCGGGCAAGACCCTGCATCAGCATCTTGATGTCATCGCGGCCACAACCCCGGCTGGTGCGGACGGTGTACAAGTCATTCCCTATTTTCTGGGTGAGAAAACACCAATTCACGACACCGACGCCCGCGGAATTATTTCCGGTCTGAGCCTCAACCACGATGTGCGCCATGTCTGGCGTGCCATGCTGGAGGGCTACGCTTATGCGCTGCGTCACCACGTGGAGGTTTTCGAGGAGATGGGGCATCCTGCAAACAGGGTGCTTGCATCTGATGGCGGTTCAAATTCGCTGTTCTGGATGCAGATTTGTGCTGATGTGCTGCAGCAACCCGTGCAATTGCTGGTGGGTCATCCAGGCTCCTGCCTGGCGGCGGCATGGGTCGCTGCCATGGGCACCGGCCTGAGTGATGATTGGTCCGGCATTGACCGGTTCGTCACCTACGGAGAGTTGCTTCAGCCTGCACGAGAGAATGCCGAACTATACGATCATGGATATCGCCTGTTCCGCGAGACATATATTGCCCAGCGCGCAGCACGTGCTTTGGCGACATGAACATCAAGGCCGTATTGTGGGATATCGACGGAACGCTGGTCGATAGCGAACCGTTGCATCTGGAGGCATTGCTTGCCGTTTGCTCGCGGTTCAATGTCGATATTTCAGATTTGCCGGATGACACTTTTATCGGTGTCAATCTGAATGGTGTTTGGGATGCCCTCAAGCATCGGTTTCCAGACGATTTGAGCCTGAACGCATGGAAAGCATCGATTGATGAGCACTATGCGCAACACTCTGAAAAGCTTCGCGTAATGCCGGGTGCCATTGAAACCATCCAACGCCTGCACGCGCGGGGGATTCGTCAGGCGGCAGTCTCGAACTCAGGACGCAGCGTTGTCGATACCAATCTCGCCTTCCTTGGCATCAACGCTCTGTTCGAATTCAGCATCAGCCTGGACGATGTCAGTGAACCAAAACCTGCGCCCGAACCCTATTTGCAGGCCTTGGCTGCAATGAATATTGAGTCGTCTCAGGCACTTGCAGTCGAGGATAGCAGAGCGGGCGCCATGAGTGCCAAGGCGGCAGGCCTTACACTGGTTGCTTACAACAACCCCGGCTTACCCGCAGATGCGTGGATCGACGATCTTGGTGATTTGGACTCCGTTATTTCAAACTCACTGGCGAATTAGAATGAGGGTTGCTTAACGGGTCAACTCAGCATTTTGAACTTTCAGGAAAAATGACGTGCTGGTCACGCGCCTATGATCGTCGCAAGAACCGCATCCATATCCTCGGGGAGATCATCTCCGCGCCAGGCCACATGGCCATCGGGACGGACCAACACCAATCTGGTTCCATACAGGGCGGCGATCTCTTCATTGATTACCAACTCCACATTGAATGGAACCTGTCGCTCGGCTGCGGCCTTGAGAAAGGGCTCGGTGTCGACATCTTCGTCAAAACAAAGAAGCGTAAATCCGCGTCCAAACAAATCCAGCATCGAGCGCCCATCTGCCAGCCAGGCATGGGGTGCACGGTGCCCGGGTCGAGCTGTCGGCAAATAGCTCATGACTTCAAAGGGCTGTTCCGGGGTGCCGTCCGGCACAATGATCGGCGATCCTTCGTAACGGTATCCCAGCGGCACGCCTTCCATATCATATTCCCGGTCAAAATTTTCGGCGTAGATTGTATCGCCGATGGATTTCCTGAGTGCGGCACCCGCTTCTGTGTTCTCCTCGGCTCCCTTGCCTTTGGGAAGTCTGCCAAACTGATTGTAATTGCGCGCCGCCTCATCAACGATGTTCTGGGCCACCGGTCGGCGCTCGATATCATAGGTCTCAACCAGCTTGGGACCTCCCCAGCCCTGAACCATGGCAGAGACTTTCCAGGCAGCATCCACGGCCTCCTGAATACCGGTATTCATGCCGAAGCCGCCGGTCGGCGACATCTGGTGCACTGCATCGCCGCACAGCAGCACGCGCCGCTCCTGGAAACGCTGAGCAACAACCCGGCGGCGTTCCCACGGCAGAGTCGAGAAAATCTCGAACTCAAAATCGCGTCCAACAGCGCGGCGCAACAATTGGCCAATTTCCTCGATAGATGGGATGTGACCGCTCTCCAGCCGCATCAGCGAAAACCGCCAAAGATCGTCGCCATTTATCGACACGATATCGGCCCAGATACCATCGCCGTCGACGATCCATTGCATGACCGCTCGTCCGTTCTTGAACAATGCGTCATGATCCGTTGACCGGAAGAACGAGTTGACGTTGAAATTCAATGACATATCACCCTCCAGACCAATTCCGAGAATGGTTCGGACCTTGCTGTCGGCGCCATCACAGGCAATCATGTAGTCGGCCCGCACTGTCAATGTTTTGCCGTCCTTCAGGGAAGCGACCCTGGCCGTTACCCCATCATCGTCCTGCTCGAATGATTCAAGATCATGAGAATAGGCGAATGTTGCTCCACCCAGGTTTTTCGCATGGTCGCGCAAGATGGGATCAAAGAAAATCTGGGAGCAGCGCTGGATGGCCTCGGGTGAATTGATGCACAATTCGTCTTTGCGCGCGGGAAAATCATAGTGGGCAAGCTGATAGCCGGTGGCCGCAGTCACAAAACGAATAGAACGGGGAAAGTCCTCTGGCACCGAGCTTTGCTTGACCATCTGCGATATGCCCCAGCGGCGACAAAATTCGACGGTCCGGACGCCAACCTGATTCATCTTTGGATGATTGATGGTGCCGTCACGCCGCTCGACCAACAGACATTCGATGCCGCGCCAGGAAAGCTCGATAGCGCAGGCAAGCCCCACCGGGCCGCCACCGGCGATCAGTACTGGAACCTGAACTTCTGTTTTCAAATTCGACGCCATGTCTGATTTCTCCGGTTCAACACACCCCATAAAGCTGGGCAATTGCTGAAAATACGCGGCAATCAAAATTAGTAAAATTCATATTTATAAGTGATATATGATCTGTACTAATGGGGAACCTGTTGATGGCCGACGATCACTTGCTGCAACGTGTGGATTTGAATCTGCTCAAGATCTTCGGTGCCGTGTATGAAACACATCAGGTTACTGCTGCTGCAAAGCGGCTCGGCGTCACCCAGTCCGCGGTGAGCCAGGGATTAAGGCGCCTGCGTGATCTGGTCGGCGACCCATTGTTCATCCCATCGCGGACAGGCATGGAACCCACCGTGCGGGCGCAGGAACTGGCGGGGCCAATTCTGTTGTCGATGCGCTCGGTTGAACAGGCTCTGCGAAGTTCCAATGTTTTTGAAGCTGCCCATGCCGAACGCCTGTTCCGGATTGGTATGCTCGATTACGCGATCATGAAACTGACACCCCGGCTGGCAAAGACGCTCACCGAAACCGCGCCCAACATTCGGGTAGAAATCCTGCATGTGTCTACAGGACAGGTGCAGGATTTCCTGCGTGCCGGTCAGGTGGATCTGGTTATCGGACCGTTTTCTCATATCCACGCTGATCTGGATGCAAGATCATTGTTTTTCGAGGATTTGGTGCTTGCGTTCCGCTCAGGCCATCCAGCCCTGTCCAGACGATTGTCAAAAGCAGCCTTGTCAAAACTCACTTATGTCGATGTACCATTTGATCTGAGTGGAAATGTCAGGCTGGACGATCTCCTGATATCTCGGGATTTGGTCCGCAAGATTGCGATATCAGTTCCGATATTTGCGGGCGCGTGTCACATCGTGGGAGCCAGCGACATGGTAACCATCATGCCGCGAAACATTGTTTTGGCTCACCAGACAAGCTGTAACCTGGTGTTTCGAGACCTTCCATTTGAAATTCCGAAACTTCAAATCAGTGCCCTGGTCCACCGACGCAATGCACATGACCCCGGGATCCAGTGGCTTTTTGAAGCTCTGGTGGAGGGCGCGTAATGCGGTGCAAAGGTATCTCTCTTGCGCGATGCACCCGCTAGGGAACCATCGTCAGTTTTTGGGTTTTTCAACATCCGGCAGGAAGACGGTCAGGAACCCCAGGAACAGAAGAGCGGAGAACAGGCTGAACACCCGTTCGATCCCGATGTAATCGGCCAGCGCCCCAAGCGCTGCCGCGCCCAGCGCCCCAATTCCGAAGGCGAAGCCAAAAACCAGACCTGCAACCATGCCGACTTTTTGTGGCAGCAATTCTTGTGCGTAGACAACAATGGCGGAGAAAGCCGAAGACAGGATAAGCCCCACAATTATACTCAAAACGGCTGTGCCAAACAGGTTCATATGAGGCAGAACAAGTGCGAAAGGCAGCGCGCCTAGAATTGAACCCCAAATAACTTTCAACGTTCCAACACGATCCCCGATAGGTCCGCCGAAAAAAGTGCCCACTGCAACAGCCGCCAGGAACAGAAAGAGGTAGGTTTGCGCCTCGCGAATTTCGAGGCCGAATTTTTCAATCAGGAAGAAATTGTAGTAGCTCTTGAATGTCTCGATATAGACAAACTTGCTGAGCAACAGCGCACCGATCACTGCGAAAGCCATTATCAGGCCCTTTCGCGGAATCTTGGACAAGATTTTAGGGGGCTTGCGCATCGCATTGACCATGCGTTGGTGGTTTGCGTACCAGCGTGCAACCCAGATCAGGACCATGACACCTATCACGGCAAGCAGGCCGAACCAGATCGTGCTTGCTTGTCCCAAAGGCAAAACAAACAGCGCGGCGGCCAATGGGCCCAGGGCTGTGCCTGTGTTGCCGCCAACCTGAAAGCTGGATTGCGCGAAGCCTAATCTGCCGCCCGATGCCATGCGCGAGACACGCGATGCTTCAGGATGGAACAGCGCGGAGCCAACCCCCAGCACGGCAGCTGCCAGCAGCAATAGGGGGAATGAGTTGGCCGTTGCCAACAGAGTCACACCGACCGCGACGATCACCAGCGATATGGCCAGCGCAAATGGCTTCGGCTTCACATCGCCATACAATCCCATGAGGGGCTGCAAGATGCAGGCTGTCATCTGCTGTGCCAGCGTCAGGAGACCAAGCTGGAAGTAGTCCAGACCGTATTCGGCTTTGAAAAGCGGATAGAGCGCGGGCAAAAGAAACTGGATAAGATCATTGATTAAATGCGCGCCGCTGACGGCAAAAATAATCGAATAGGATGTCGCGGGTTTTTGGGTCTGAATATAATTCATTTTGGTGCTCGTCGTCATCATGCATTGCGCTCTGCGTTGACCGTGGAGCGAAGTTTCTTGGCATTTCGGGAAATCTTGGAACAAGTCCAGCGCGATAGAACGATTACGAAGGTACATCGGCATAACATGCTGTCAACTCATTAAGTTGAAAAATGCTAATACACTCGACACGGTTGTGTTTCGGTCAGGATAATTTCGAATATTGTTTTCAAAAACCCAGAGCATGACTGGCCCCTCAAGCCTTCGGAATCTGAGGCTTTTGGCCGTTTCGAGTTAGCCGCCTTTTGCCCCTTGGTTTGACTGCAGAACCTCCCGGCTTTGGTTGGGGTGCGGATGCGGATGCGGGCGCAGCGGTTTTTCGTCATGGATCACATCAGAATTCAAGCCATTGGCTGGGATTCCTCGGATATTGTGTTTTCACCCCGCCATCACAGCGCTCGAGCCTGTAACACCGAAGCGATCTATTCTGTAACCAACTGTTCTTACTGTCTTATATTCCTGAACATCCCTTCTTCCAGGCCGATTTCAACAGAATGGCTTGACAGATCGAATTGCAAATTCTTATGATGTAAACGTTCTCTGTAAACGTTCTCATAAAATGTTGCAGAGCATGGGGAGGTCTTAATACATGACGTCAGTGGCCGTTCAGATTGCGACTCAGGCTTCGCCATCCACGCTGGAATTGCGCGCCTATGGCGTCAGCAAATCCTACGGAGCGACGGTTGCGCTGGAACATGCGGACATTGTGCTGCGCGCTGGCGAGGTTCATGCCTTGCTGGGAGAGAACGGTGCTGGCAAATCGACGCTGGTGCGGATTCTGACAGGCGCGATTGTTCCTGATCAGGGCGACATGCAACTCCATGGAAAACCCTATCAGCCACAAAACATCCTTGAGGCACGTTCACATCAGGTCGCGACTGCCTTTCAGGAACTGAGCCTCGTGCCTAACCTGTCGGTGGCGCAAAATCTGCTGTTGCCGAAACTGGAAAAATCATCCCTCGGTCTCATCTCTGCACGCAAGGTGATCGCCAAGGGTCAGGAAATACTGTCCCGTCACGGACTTGAGCGGATCGACGCCGCCGCCATCGTCAGCGACCTTCCGCTGGCAGAGCGTCAGCGCATCGAAATCGCCCGTTCTCTGGAAAATGCCGGTCGTGTTCTGATTCTTGATGAGCCCACGGCTTCGCTTGCCGAGACGGACTGGCTGTTCGCGCAAATCCGCAAGGCGCAGGCGCGCGGCGTTGCCGTGCTTTACATATCGCACCGGCTGGCAGAGGTGCGCGAGATTTGTACCGTTGCCACTGTGCTGCGCAACGGGCGCACCATTGCCACTGTGGGTCTTGAAGAAGCCAGCGACGGCGACATCTTCGAAATGATGGTCGGCCATCCTGTCGAGAAGATCCGCCCGGATGCGCGTGCGATTGACGGCACGACGCAAAAACGCATTGTCGTGGAAAATCTGTGTTCCGATAAGGTGGACAATATTTCCTTCGAATTGCGCGAGGGCGAAATTCTGGGCATCGCCGCGCTTGAAGCACAGGGGCAGCGCGAGCTGTTCCGAACCCTTGCGGGTTTGCAAACGCGCCAGTCGGGCACCATCAAAATTGATGGCAAACCAGCGAAATTCAACAGCCCCAGAGACGCGCTGCAATTTGAGAGTGGCATCTGTTTCCTGCCGGAAGAACGCAAGACCGAAGGCATTCTGGCCGGGCTTTCAGCGGCGACAAATGTTGTGCTTCCATTGCTGCCACGCATTGCACGGGCCGGGTTTATTGGGCGCGATGCGGAACGCAACGCAGCCCGCGGTGCCGCCGGTCAGGTTGATATGGATGAGCGCTATCTCGATTTCGCCATTGGTGATCTGTCGGGCGGCAACCAGCAAAAGGCCTTGATGGCGCGGACGCTCGCCACCGGTGTCAAGACCCTGCTGCTGTTCGATCCCACGCGCGGCGTTGATGTTGGCACCAAGGAATCCATCTACGCAGCCATCGGCGCGTTTGCAGATCAGGGCGGTTCGGTGCTGTTCTACTCGTCCGAACTGCCGGAAATTGTCCAGCTCGCAGACCGCTGCATGGTGCTTTACAACGGACGGATTTTTCAGGAATTCGTTGGCCGGGACATCTCGGAACAGCGCCTGGTCGCGGCCATGATCGGCCATCACAACGCAACTGAAACTGTGTTGGAAACGGCCTGATGCAAACAAATACCACACCAGCCATCTCGCCCCGAGGCCATATCACGGATTATCTGTGGCGCTTTACCCGCGGTGCCGGGATCATCGTGCTAACTTATGTGGCCTTCTATGTGCTCTATGGCTATCTGCAGCCCCGCGCGCTCGAGCCTTATGCAATCGCTGCACAGATGAACAACACCGCGCCGCTGGCGCTGGCAGCCGCAGGCCAAACGCTGGTGGTGTTGTCGCGGGGCTTCGACCTGTCTCTTGCCGGCGTGATCTCGATCTGCAACGTGGTGCTGGCTGTCATGCCGCTCGAAGGTCCGGGCGGAGCCTTGGTCTCGGTTCTCCTGTGTCTTTTGATTGGAGCTTCGGTCGGCGCTGTCAATGGCTGGCTGGTGGGCTATCTGCGCATGCAATCCATTGCGGCCACACTGGCGACGATGATCATCTGTCAGGGCATTGCCCTTGTTATCCTCAAGGCTCCAGGCGGCTATGTCGCGGAGTGGATCACCTATGAGATGACCGACCGCCTGTGGAGCATCATCCCGATTTCCGGGCTTGTGGTTGCAGCTGTCGTGGGTGCATGGCTCTTGATCCGCCGCACCAATTTCGGGGTGTCGATCTATGCCATCGGTGCCGATGAATCTGCCGCGTCACTGTCTGGCATCAATGTAAGGCGGGTGCGCTTCTTCACCTTTGTTTGCGCTGGCATGCTTTACGGGCTGGCCGGTTTCATGTTGAGCGCGCAAACCGCAACCGGCAACCCGACATCCGGAACACCTTTGCTGCTGTTGTCCTTTGCTGCCGTCGCCCTTGGGGGAACCTCCCTTGCCGGTGGACGCGGCGGACTGTTTGCCACGGTCATGGGCGCTGCAACACTCACACTTTTGCAAAAGGTCCTCTTCTCCAGTGGTGTGTCGTCTTTCTACACCGGCCTCTTTCAGGGCCTCGTCCTGATCGCGGCTGTGGTTTTCAGTGGGTTCGTTGCGCGGATCGGAGATAAGAAATGATCGATTCCGATAATGCAAAAACAGTTGAATCAAGTTTTGCCCAAAGCGGTGATGGTCGTGCCAGCGCACGTGTCAGCCGTGAGACAATCAGCACTGTGACGGTCGCAATCCTGTGTGTCGTGATGTTGCTCGGGGCACGTTTCATCAGCCCCTCGCTCGGGTCATGGTCACAGGTGGAAACCGTATTGGTGCTGGGGTCCTTCCTTGTGGTGCTGTCCTTTGGGCAAGGTCTTGTGATCCTGACCGGCGGTCTTGATCTGTCCCTCCCCGCCTTGATCACGCTGGGCGGAATTCTGGCGACCAACTGGATCGGCGTTTATGATACTGGCGCATGGTATCTGCTGCCTGTTGCGCTGCTAATTTGCGCAGGCGTCGGCCTGATCTCGGCCATCGGGATTGTCTGGCTGAAGGTTCCGCCCTTCATCATGACACTGGCGATGTCTATCATCGTCTCGTCAATCCTGCTGGGTTACACCAAGGGCACACCGCGCGGCGCCTCACCCGATGCAGCGCTGGCTTTGATGAAAGGTTCGGTCTTCGGACAACCCGCCGTCATCAGCTTTGTCATTCTATTCGTCATCATAGGTTGGCTGTTTCAGAGTCGCTCGGCAATTGGCCGCTATCTCTATGCAGTAGGCATGAATGTAGACGCCGCCCGTGTTGCGGGGGTTCCGGTGGTCCTGGTTCAAACCCTGCCCTATGTGATCAGCGCAGTATGTGCCGGGCTCGTGGGCATCATGCTGGTCGGCTATTCCAATGGCGCGACACTGCGGATGGGCGAGAGTTATCTGCTGCCATCCATCGCCGCCGTGGTGATCGGTGGCTCGTCAATTCTGGGCGGCAGCGGCTCATTTCTGGGCACGGTGGGCGGGGCCATCCTGCTCACCACACTGGGAACAATCATCTCTGCAATCGGCCTCGAATTTGGCCTCAGAACAATTATCGAAGGCACCATCGTGTTGGTGGCATTGCTGCTGCTGCGCGAGGAGTTTTTCCAGAAACTCGGGTCACTCTGGCGGTGACCCAAGAAGAAGAAACCGGTCTTTCAACAGGAGGAAACAGACCATGCTGACTAAAACGTTCCAAACACTTGCGGCGGTGGCCATTGGGGCTGCATCGTTTGCAGCCACTTCGGCCAGTGCTGCCGATGGCGAGAAATTCAAAGTCTATCTCAGCCTCAGCTATTCGGGCAACGCCTGGCAATCATCTGCTGCCAACATCGTGAAGGCTCTGGCAGCCACACCGCCCTATAATGAAACAGTCGAGCTGATCGAAGTCATCACAGGCACCGATCCACAGGCCCAGATTTCGGCCTATGAAAGCATGATCGATGCAGGTGCCGACGGCATTGTGAGCTTCCCGATCTCGTCAACTGCGCTCAACCGCACCATCAAACGTGGCTGCGAAGAAGGCGTTCTGTTCTTCATGTATGATGCCACAGTGACCGAAAGCTGCGCTTATAATGTCAGCTATCTGTCATCCGGTTTCGGCGAAAACAGCGCCCAGGCGCTCGTCAATGAACTTGATGGCCAGGGCAAGATCTTCCTGTCGCGCGGCGTGCCGGGCAACTCGGTTGATCAACGCCATACAGATGGTGCCATGCATATCTTCAACCAGTATCCGGGCATCGAAATTGTCGCGGAATATTATTCCTACTGGGATGACCGCACCACGCAACAGGAGACCGCAAAAGCGCTGACTGCACATCCCGATGTCGACGGCATCTGGGCGCAGGCTGGTGAATATGGTGCCATCCAGGCTCTTCTGGATGCAGGCGATCGTCTGGTGCCAATGACCGGTGAAAACTCTGCAGGCTTCCGCCGCGCACTGGCAGATCCGGACATGCAGGCAAAAGGCCTGAAAGGCGTATCGGCTGGTTCGCCGCCTGCGCAATCAGGTTATGCGTTCAAGATCATGATGGAAATCCTGACAAAACAGCGCGAACTTGCACCGATGAACATCGAGTATCCATTGCCTTGGGTGCCAGCAGATGCAGTCAGCATTTGCACAGGCGATACCTATGAAGATGGCTGCAACGTTTTCCCGGAAAGCAAAGTGCCAACCTCTTTCGTCAGTGAAGTTCTGAATCCAGTGCTCTTGCCGGAAGTGAATGTGGAATCTGCACTGAATGGCACGCCGGTCGAAGGTGCTACCATTCAGCCGCTGCCAGCTGACATTCAGGAAGCTGGTAACGAGCCAGGCATCAACTGCAACCGCTGCGAAGCGCCTGCTGATCTTTACAAGCTGACCAAAGTCGAAGCGACGGTTCAGCCTTGATCTGAAATCTGCAATGCCCGGCACAATTTTGTGTCGGGCGTTGCAAATCCAGGAACCCTTTTCAGGCAAATGCACACCACAGCCAATCAGAACCTTGAATTGCACGGCGATCCGGTTTCGACTGGATGAGCACAAACACTGCGCAGGCGCAAATGGAATGGTTTGATGAGTGATCAAAAGCAAATGAAGAAACAAAGAGTCACGGTCAAGGACGTTGCGCGCGACCTCGGCATGTCCGTGGCGACCGTTTCTCGTGCGTTTTATCCTGGCGCGGTGATTGCGGAGAAAACACGCTCGACGGTGTTGGAGCGCGCCAGTGAACTGGGCTATCGGCCCAACCCGTTTGCGCAAAGCCTGATCACCAAAAAGACCCAGATTGCGGGCGTCATCGTTTCCGATTTGCCCAACCCGTTTTATCCTGAAGTGCTGACCGAAATGACCGGTAAACTTCAGGCCACTGGCATGAATGTCATGCTTGCTGTTGCCCATGAGCCCGAAAAGATCGACGAGGCGGTGGAGCTGATGCTGTCCTACCAGCCCGATGTGGTGATCATTCTGGCTGTCAATCTGGCCTCCGATGCACGCGAGCGCTGCGAAAGCGCGGGCGCACCGGTGATCTTCTTCAACCGCCTGTCCGCCGATGGGCTGGGATACGGCATTTCATGTGACAATGAGGCCGGCGGACGGCAGGCGGCTGATCACCTGATCGATCAGGGCCACACCAAGCTGCTTTATGTCTCTGCGTTCCTCCATGCCTCGACCAATGTGGAACGTCAAAAAGGGTTCTGTGAACGCGCGATCGAGCGCGGCGTCGAGCCTCCGCAAATTATCGAAGCCGGGCGTTTCAGCTATGAGGCTGGCTATGCGGCAGGACTCGACACCAAGCAACTTGCCAAACCGATTGATGGCGTCTTTTGCGCCAATGACATCGTCGCCATCGGCTTTATCGAAGGCGTTCAGGAAGGCCTTGGCCTGCGTGTGCCTGACGACATTTCAGTGATCGGTTTTGACAACATCACGATGGCCGGCTGGCCGTCGCACAAATTGACCACCGTAGCACAACCACTGGATCTGATGATGTCTGCAGCCGTTGAGCTTGCCCGCGCGCTGGCCAGTGACGAGAAGGTGGAGGCGCGCACGCAGCGCTTTGCGCCCGGCCGCCTGATTGAGCGCAACACAACCAAAAACCGCCTGCCCAAGACCGGAGATATCAAGTGATGGAACAGGATCTCTTTACCCGCCTGACCTCAGTGCACAAGCCCGATTGCGAGCTGTTCGAGGGCCCGGCGCTGGCAGCGTCCAGTCCTGATCCTGATGCACTTGCTGCGACTTTGGGCACCGATGCGGCTGCGCGCTATGCCGCAGACTGTCATCCGGTCTATGAGGATTTGCGCCGCATTGTCGGTCAGATTTCCGGAATGATGATCCTGGCGCAGCTCACCCGCCGCAGCGCGGTTGCTGATCTGAAAGAGCTGGAAGGATGTCGCGAACGTTGGCAACGGGCCGCCGATCGGCTGCACGCGTTGCGCGTCCCTTCAGAACTGACCGCGCATCACGAACAGCTGATGGGCGCACATAGCTTTTCCGGTTCAGCACTGCGCGGATTTTCGGCGCTCAGTGCCAACGGCAATAATGATGCCATTTTCGATGATATTTCACGCCATGTGCAGCGCGCCTATGCCCATCTCAGGGCCGCTACGGCAGATAGGGCCGGGCTGCAAATGGTTGATCTTGATCACGCTTGCTGTTCCTGCGGGCGCTGATCCAAACAGATTTATTACAGGGAGAAAAAAATGTCTGACTATTCAATCTGGGTTTGTGAATACTCCTATGTTCCGCAATACCATAAAAGTGGTGTGCTCTATGGCGCCCATAATGAGGGCTATGTGAAGCTGCCCTATTGCTATGTGGTGATCAAAGGCAATGGCCGCACCGTGATGGTCGATGTGGGATACAACGACAAGGATTACGGCAAGACTCTGGGCGACCGCTTTGGCGTCGAAAACTGGCGCACACCGAAAACAGTGCTGGCCGAAGTTGGTGTCACGCCCGAAGAGGTCGACACCTGCTTCATCACCCATGCGCATTTCGACCATTTCGGGAATGTCGAGGATTTCCCCAACGCCAAGTTCTATATTCAGGAACGCGAAATTGCCAAATGGGTCTGGGCAATGTCCCTGCCCGACCGGATGCGCTGGATGATGATCGCGGTTGATCCGGGCGATATTGTTCGCGGCGTCAACCTGGCCCGCGACCGCAGGCTGGAAACGGTCAATGGCTCGGTCTCCGATGTGCTGCCAGGCATTGACCTGCACGCCGCCGATGATAGCCACACCTGGGGCTCCATGTGGGTGACCGTGCGCAATGACGGCAAGGCCGAATCTGATGATACATGGGTTCTGGCCGGCGATCTGATTTACGTCTTCGATAACCTCAAGGGATCCGGCGCTGCGGTTGATGCAGCTGAGGATATCTATACCCCTGTCGGTCTCGCAGTGGGCAGTCAGACCAATCTGGTATTGGCCACCGAAGAGATGATGAAGCAGGTGGATTATGATGCCAAGCGGATCATCCCGATCCATGAAGAACGCCTGAAGGACGTCTTCCCCTCGCGGACCACGTCAGAAGGCCTGCGCATCACCGAGATTTGTCTGGCTGATGGCGAAGCTTCAAAGGTTGCAAACTGATGGCTGATGAACCGGTCGTAGCCATTGTCGGAGCTGGCCTTGTCGGCTCCGGCTGGGCGCTGGTGTTTGCGCGAGCGGGTCTGAAAACGCGGGTCTATGACCCGCAACCGGAAACCCGCAACAAGCTGATCCCCTGGATGCAAGAGGCGGTGCGCGATCTGGCTGAAGCCGGACTGGTCGACAATCCGGAAACTCTGCTGGGACACCTAACGGTGGTCGACACGCTGGGCGCCGCGCTGCGCGGTGCCAGCTATGTGCAGGAATCGGTGTTTGAGACGGTCGAGGCCAAGACTGCGGTCTGCGCCCAGATCGATGCTGAAATGGACGCGGGCACGCTGGTCGGCTCCTCATCCTCCGGCATTCCGGCGTCACGTTTTACGGAAGGCTGTCGCAACCGGGCCCAATTCATGATTGCCCATCCTGTGAACCCGCCACATCTGATTCCGCTGGTGGAGCTGGTGCCCGCCCCCTGGACTGACCCGGATGCGGTTACCAAAGCGCGTGCCTTGATGGAACGAGTCGGTCAGGTGCCGGTCACGGTCGAGCGCGAGATTGACGGGTTTATCCTGAACCGGCTGCAGGGCGCTTTGCTCAATGAAGCCTGGGCGCTTTACGATGAAGGCTATGCCAATCTTGCTGATATCGACGCGACCGTTTCCCACGGGCTTGGCCTGCGCTGGGCCTTCATGGGGCCGTTCGAGACGATTGATCTGAATGCACCCGGCGGCATCGTTGATTACGCCAAGCGGCTGGGATCGATGTATCATCAGATGGCGACAGATCGCAGTCCGAAAGCGTGGCCTGACGAGACCGTGCTCAAGGCCGGGGCGGAACGTCGCGCCAACCTTGACCAGGATGCACTGGCAGAGCGCCGCAACTGGCGCGACCAGAAACTGATGCAACTCACTGCCTTCAAGAAAAAAGCAGGATTGGCGGACTGATTCAGCCCGCCGAGCCTTCCACGGACTGTCCAGGAATCCAACTTGCAAAGTATAAAAGCCATGACGATTACACATTTGAAAACCGCCAGATCCGCCAATGACCGCGCGGAAGACGATGCCAAGGTTCGCGCCGTGGTCGAAACGACGCTTCAGGATATCGAAGCACGTGGCGATCTGGCCGTGCGCGAGCTGAGTGAAAAGTTCGACAATTATTCGCCGCCTGCTTTCCGCCTCAGCGCAAGCGACATTGAAGCGATTGTCTCGAAAGTGACGACGCGTGAAATGGCCGACATCGAGTTTGCTCAGAAACAGGTGAGAAACTTCGCGCAGGCCCAACGCGACAGCATGCTCGACATCGAGGTCGAAACCCTGCCCGGCGTGATTTTGGGCCACAAGAACATTCCGGTGCAATCGGTGGGCTGCTATGTGCCCGGCGGCAAGTTTCCGATGGTCGCGAGCGCACATATGTCTGTGGTGACGGCTTCCGTTGCCAAGGTGCCGCGCATCATCGCCGCGACGCCGCCCTTCAAGGGCGAGCCGAACCCCGGCGTGATTGCCGCCATTCACAAAGGCGGTGCACATGAGATTTACGTGATGGGCGGCATTCAGGCCGTCGGTGCGATGGCTATTGGAACCCAGACCATCGATCCGGTGCATATGCTTGTCGGCCCGGGCAATGCGTTTGTGGCCGAGGCCAAACGCCAGCTCTTTGGTCGCGTCGGAATCGACCTGTTTGCAGGCCCGACCGAAACCATGATCATCGCCGATGAAACCGCAGCTGACGCAGAATTGTGCGCCACCGACCTGCTGGGTCAGGCCGAGCATGGCTATAACAGCCCCTGTGTTCTGGTCACCAACTCGCGCAAGCTGGCCGAGGATACGATGGATGAAATCGAGCGTTTGCTGGAGATTTTACCGACAGCCGAAACCGCACGCACAAGCTGGAAAGATTATGGCGAGGTGATCGTCTGCGATACGTACGAGGAGATGCTGGACGTGGCCAATGACATCGCGTCTGAGCATGTGCAGGTCATGACCCGTCAGGATGACTGGTTCCTGGAAAACATGCATTCCTACGGCGCGCTGTTCCTTGGCCCACGCACCAATGTCGCCAATGGTGACAAGGTGATCGGCACCAACCACACGCTCCCCACCAAAAAGGCCGGGCGCTATACTGGCGGGCTGTGGGTCGGCAAATATCTGAAAACCCATTCTTATCAGCGCATCACCACAGATGAGGCCGCCACCATGATCGGCGAATATGGCTCGCGTCTGTGCATGCTGGAAGGCTTTGTCGGCCATGCCGAGCAATGCAATGTCCGTGTCCGGCGTTATGGCGGGCTGAATATCCCCTATGGTGAAGGCGCACCTTATCGGGAAGCTGCAGAGTGAGCATCTCCGCACCATCCTTTGACCTGTCTGGCCGCACCGCACTGGTTACCGGCGCGGGGCGTGGCATCGGTCTGGCCATTGCCGAGGCGCTGGCCGCCTCGGGGGCCGAAGTGGTGCTGTGCGCACGCAGCGGCGACGAAATTGAGGCTGCAGCAGAGCGGATCAGGGCGGCGGGTTATAGCGCCAGCGCCCTTGCTCTTGATGTAACGGATGTCGAGGCGGTCCAGGCAGAGATTGCGCAACGCAACGCCTTCGATATTTTCGTCAACAATGCCGGCACCAACCGACCGAAACCTTTGACGGAAGTGACGCTGGACGATTACGACGCCGTTCTGGGCCTGAATTTGCGTGCTGCGATCTTTGCGGCGCAAGCTGTCAGCGCCCGCATGCTGAAAGACAAGCGTCCCGGCTCCATCATCAACATGTCCTCGCAAATGGGTCATGTCGGCGGCCGGAACCGAACGCTTTATTGCGCGTCAAAATGGGGCCTGGAAGGGTTCACCAAGGCGCTTGCGATCGAGCTTGCGCCACATCAGATCCGGGTCAACACAATCTGCCCGACCTTTGTGCGCACCCCGATGACAGCGCCGTTTTTCGAAGACGCGGCCTTCGCATCAGAGGTGCTGACCAAAATCCCCATGGGGCGTGTCGGGGATGTATCGGACATCACCGGCGCAGCCATCTATCTGGCCTCGGACAATGCGCGGATGGTGACCGGCAGTGCGATGATGGTCGATGGCGGATGGACGGCGCAATAGACCGATTGCTGGTGGCCTGTGCCTTGCCAGCAAACACGCAAATCCGGTCAAATGCTTCCCCATAAACGAAAATGGCTCTATTCCAGCTGTTCGCCCTTTGATGTTTTCAAGCAGTTTCGATGGCACCGGTAATCAGGCCGGTGACTTCTTCCGGAGAGGTTTCCGTGACCGGCTTGTCCGCCACCTTTGTGCCTCGGCGCAAGACAACCACCCGGTCGCAGACCGAAAATACGTCCGGCATCCTGTGACTGATCAGTATGACTGCCAGCCCCGCGCGCTGCAGACGCCGGATCAAATCCAGGACTTCGGCAACCTGCCTGACACTGATCGCGGCAGTCGGTTCATCCATGATGACGATATTGGGCTGTGACAGCCTTGTTCGGGCAATCGCAACTGCCTGTCTTTGTCCGCCCGACATCTGGCGAACCAAATCCTTCGGCCTGGTTTCCGACTTGAGATCGGCAAACAACTCAGCCGCCTGTTCATTCATGGCAGTGCGGTTGAGAAAGCGGAAGGGACCAATTTTGCGCACGATTTCACGGCCCAGAAATACATTCATGGAGGCTGTAAGATTGTCGCATAATGCAAGGTCCTGATGGACCACCTCAATGCCCGCATCACGGGCTTCTCTTGGACGCGCAAAATTGACCGGTTTGCCACTGAGGCTGATTGTGCCCGATGTCGGAGGAAAACTGCCTGCAATGATCTTGATCAGCGTAGATTTTCCTGCGCCATTATCGCCCATCAATCCAAGAACCTGTCCGGCCTCCAGATTGAGGTCAACTCCAGACAGAGCATGAATACCGCCGAAATTTTTCGTAATGCCGTTCAGTTCGAGAATGTTCATCATGCTGCCCTATGCCCGGCTTCGCGACGCGGCATATTGATCGAATGCAACGGCTGCAATAAGGATCAGGCCGATCACGATCTGCTGCACAAATGATGAAACATTCATAAGCACCAGGCCATTTCGCAATACACCGATCAGAAGCGCTCCGACGACTGTACCGAATATGCTTCCCACTCCGCCAAAGAGCGAAGTCCCACCGATGACCACAGCCGCGATCACGTCGAGTTCCAATCCCATCCCCGCGACAGCTTCGGCCGAGTTCAACCGGGCAGACAAGAGAAAGGCAGCCAGTCCGCAACAGAAGCCAACGATCACATAAACCATAAATGTGACCCGGCGTGTGTTCACACCATTCAGATCGGAAGCGGCGGAATTTCCGCCGACTGCATAGACGTGCATACCGAAGCGGGTGTGCTTGAGCACAATATGTGCGATTGCGGCAGCCAGAAAGAACATGATGACTGGTACCGGCACAATACCGATCCGACCCTGCCCCCACCAGGTGTATTCCGGCCTGAAGCCGCTGATCGGGCCACCGCCAGAAAACAACAGGGCTGCCCCTCGAAACACACTCAGACCACCAAGGGTGACCACGAATGGCGGCACCTTGAGTCTGGTAATGGCCAATCCCTGGAGTGCCCCGCCAATGATTCCCACTGCAATCGCTGCAAGAACGGCATAGATGACCGGATTGCCCGTGACCGCTTCCGCGCCAATCGCGAAGCGGTTGTCCAGCCCTCCCTTGAACACATAGGCACCCACCAACCCGGCAAGGGCTACCAGAGACCCCACGGAGAGATCTATGCCGGCGGTCAAAATCACGAAGGTCATGCCGATCGCAATCAGACCAGATATGGAAACCTGACGCAAAACGTTCAGAAGGTTCAGGGGATGCAGGAAATTGGGCTGGAGCAGTGCGAAGACCAGGACGAGCCCAACCAGAAAAATTGGCGCAGCGTATCTTGCTGCCAGCCCAAACCAGTCAGTTCCGGTATCCGGCTCCATTTCGCCAGTTGTGTTGTGCGGGTTCATACGCCTTCTCGGGACTATCCATCATGAATTACGATCAAGGCCCACCACCCTTGTGCGGTGGCGGGCCTGTGGTTTGCCAAGTGAAATCAGTTGAGTTCCGAAAGACGTTCGGCCTTGTCAATGTTGTCCTTGGTAATCGCAAATGGCTCTAGCAGAACCAATGGTTCCGGCGATGTTCCGTTGCGCAGGAAGTTGACCAGCGCCTGCAATGCAAGACGGCTTTGACCACCTGGGGTCTGCTCGATGGTTGCAGTCAAACCACCGTCACGCACGCTTGCCAGAGCTTCCGGGAGCGCGTCAAATCCGAGAATTGCAATATCCAGCCCCATTTCCTGTGTAACCTGCAGTGCACCAAGCGCCATATCATCATTGGCTGCCACAATCACATCGGGGGGCGAATCCAGTCCGGCCAGTATTGATTCTGTGACCGATGCGCCTTCTTCGCGAGCGAAGTTTGCCGTTTGCTCGGCCACAAAGACATATTTGTCCGACATGGAATCCAGAATGTTGTGGACACCCTTGTTGCGGTCGATAGCCGGGCTCGCTCCCGGTTGCCCCTGAAGATTGACGATGGTTGCGCCATCCGGGAAGAGTTTGATGATGAGTTTTGCCTGCGCCTCGCCGCCGATCACATTATCAGCGCCAACATGGCCAAGGACCCCTTCCACGCCTTCTACGCGCCGATCGATCGTCATGACCGGAATTCCAGCATCGATCACCTGTTTGACACCGGGTGCCAGGGCGACTGAATCAAGTGGACTGATGACCACGCCACTCACCTGGTTTATGATGGCAGCCTCAAGTTCAGCTGTTTGTTTGGGCGCCGAGTTCTGACCATCCTGGTTGATGACCTCAATGCCACCAAGCGCTTCTGCTTCGGCATTGAGCGCATTTTGCATATGGACAAAGAACGGAAATCCGAGGCTCGGCATTGACGTGACGATTTTCAAATCCTGTGCCTGCACAGGAGTCGTTGAAATCATCGCAGCAGCAACTGCAGAAACAATTCCGGACATAATTCGAAATTTAATCATATTTTCCTCCCAGAAAAAGCGAATAGAGAATTTTATTTTTCTTCAATTGGCCAGTTGTTCCCAAACATTCGAGAACAGGCATAACGTTAGGTAATCCAATCAACTGTTGCAACCCAATTTATTCTGTCGACACCGCGTTGTCATACAGACTGGAAAATTGCTGCAACAGGACTGTGGGCAGTTCAATCCATCTTCATGGCGGTGTCTTCATTCGTTGCAGTTTTCGATCATGCTGAACACAGGAAGTTACTTTCAGCATGGCAATGGGAGCATTTTTCATCAATCTGAATCACAGCCAAAAACCCTTAATTCTGATGAAAATGGTTCCAATAAAGACGACGTCTTCCGAAGCTGCTTGAAACCAAAAACTTCAGGGTGCCGTCTAATGAATTTACTTGAATTGCTGCAGTGCATTCTCTTTATCGCCAATCAATCTGTGGCATGGCAGCCCCAGACCAATGGAAGCCCCAAATCCATGTAGGACTGCCATCGCGGCCGATAAGATGGGACACTCAAATCACTGAATTCGATCCAGAAATCCCGCTTGTATGCTTTGTGTATAATTGTATTTGTCAGCCAACACATCTCGGCAACCACAAGCAGATTCAACATATCGTTCGCATTGCAATATCCTTAGTGGGGATGGCATCGACGTCCGCCTGAAGCTTGGTACGCAGTGATGTTCCAAGTTTGGCAGGGTCGTTTGAGAAAAGCGTCGGATTGCTTGCCACCAGGGTCACGGTCTTGCGCGGATAGGCTTGGGCGATTTCACCCGCCAGTTCCCGCATCGTGGATGACGGCTGGACGGCGCAATAAATCGAATGCGTTTAGCGCAATCCGAGGCTTTCGGCATCGGGTCGCCTTGTCGGCTAGGCCAGCTTCACGCGCAGATTTTCAATTTCTGCGGCCATGTCTTCGCTCAGCTGAGCAAAGTCCTTGGCCGCCATGCCCTGATGCAAAGCCAGCCGCAGGGCTGTGACATTGGCCTGAAAGCGGCGCGCCAGCCGGTCGGGGTCTGCATCATCTGCCAGTTCTCCGGCCTCTTTGGCCGCGGCAAAGACGGCAGCAAATTCGTTTTGGATCGCGGTCAGATAGTCCCGTGTCATGGCGGCGATAGTCGGGTCTGTCGCACGCGTATCGATCAGGGTTTTTGTCAACATGCAGGCCTGGCGCGACATGTCGTTGGGCGCCAGCCGGGCATAGGCGCGCAAATGATCGGCCATCGCCTCCAGCGGCGAGGCCGCGCGTGCCACCTGCTCGCGAAATCCAGAGCGAGATTGCGCAAAGTATCGTTCCAGCGCCAGCAGATAGAGTTTTTCTTTCGACGTGAACGCCGCATAGATGCTGCCGGGTTTCATCGCCAGCTTCGCCTCAAGATCCTTGAGTGACGTGGCGTGAAACCCTTTTTGCCAGAACAGAGCCATGGCCGCATCGATGGCAGTATCACGATCATAGGGCGCAGAACGGGACATGGTCAGGCCGTCTCTTTGGCCAGTTGCTTCAAAATATTGCTGTAGTTCTCCACTCCTTGCGCGCCCGTGACAAGGTGCTGGCGATCGAACACCATGGCCGGTACGCCGCGAATGCCCTGCTTAATCCAGAAACTCTGCTCCTGCCGGACTTCGGACGCAAAGCGTTGATCTTCCAGAACCGCCAGTGCTGCATCCCGGTCAAGACCGGTTTCGCCAGCCACATCGGCCAGAACCGCCTTGTCAGATAGATCACGCCCATCGGTGAAATGCGCGGTGAACAACGCCATTTTCAAATCATGCTGACGGCCCAGTGTATCGGCCCAATGCAGCAGTTGATGAGTATTGAAGGTGTTGTGCATGCGCATGTCTTCGGTGAAGCGGAAATCGATATCCAGCTCGGTGCCCAGCGCTGTCATCTGCGCCCGGCTTTGCGCCGATTGCTCCGCAGTCGAGCCGTATTTCTCGATGATATGCTCGCGGGTGTTCTGCCCCTCGGGCGGCATGTCCGGGTTCAGCTCGAAAGGATGCCAGTGGATGTCATGGGCAGTGCCGGTGGCTTCCAGCGCCTGAGCCAGCTGGCGATATCCAATGATGCACCAGGGGCACATCACGTCGGATACGATGTCGATGCGAAGTGGCGTTGTCATGTGAAAGTCCTTTCATCATGTCCTGAAACGCTAAAGCATTTCATGGTCTTGCGGAAGAGTTTTGGGGCGGAGAATTTCCCGCCCCGAATTCTGGATCATGCAGCGGCCAAAGCAGCTTTTTTCCAGGCGAATTTCTCGAAGACCTGATCGACCGGTGTCTGGGCAAAATGGTTAGTGTAATTTGACATCAGTTTCTGTGCTGCGCCCAAAATGACTTCCAATATATTGGTCGAGGTAAATCCGGCAGCCAGAAAGGCCTGTGTGTCGGCTTCATCCACAAAACCACGATTGCGGATCACCAGCAGAGTAAAATCGCGCAGGGCTTCCAGCTTGGCGGTTGGCAGTGGCGTCTCATTGCGCAGCGCTTCAGTGATCGCGTCGTCAATTTTCATCATCTTGGCAATGCCAGTGTGCGCTGGAACGCAGTAATGGCAGTTCTGCTCAACGTTCGCCGTTTGCCAGACAACCGTTTTTTCCTCATCGGTCAGGCTGGTGGCCATGAATTGCTGGTGGGCAAAATTATAAGCCGCCAGCAGGCCCGGTGCATCCGCCATGACAGCATGCAGGCCGGGAATACGGCCGTTGTTTTTAAAGGATGTTTCCAGATGCGGCTTGGAAGCTTCAGGGGCAGTTTCGATGGTGTGTTTGATAAAGTCAGTCATTTGGCTTCCTTGAGATTTTTGAAATAGATTGGTTAAAGTCTTGCGTGCTCGATGCCCCGGAGATCCGTGCCCGGCGACCGAATATGCGATTGATCCTCACCGGCTTGATGTCATCGCTGTCCGGTGTTGATGGGGAGATAGGTCTGTTTGAGTGATCACTCAATAGACAATTTGAGCAATCACTCAAACGTGATGGGACTCTCGCACTGGCCTATCCGCTTAAAGTGGCCGCAATTTTGGTTTGATGTGGTTTGAGTGTTCAGGCTGACTGGGAAGGAGTGAGGGTTTTGGAAGCAGACTCCATGGCGCACCAACGGCTACAAACAACCTGACATTCGATGCTTGAAATCAGGTTTGCGCTGTTACTGTCTCTTTGGCCTACCCATCCCTGACAATATGCTGACATCTGCATGTCGTCGCTGTTTCGCGCCCGGTTCGAGCCTGTTTGGATTGTGGTTCGGCAAGAAAGTGTCACCCATGTCTCCGGTACAGATTGTCAACTGTGTCACCGCAGGAATCAGCCGATTTACTCCAGCGCCTCAATCGTGATGCCCTGTTCGAGCTTTAACAGATGGGCATCCAGAAGATTCTCCCAGTCTCCGGCATTCGCGCCACCTTGGCGCAACGCTGGAGCGGTTAATCCCATTGATGCCAAATCTTCAAGCTGCAGGATCAACATCTCATGGCGTGGGGTGTCTTCTGGCACATAGGCAAATCGCGACCAGATATAATCCTTGGGCACGGGAAAGCCTCGTTCATCGGCAAAGCTGTAGTAACGTTCTGAATCCGTCCCCGGCAAGCCGTTGGGAACCAGCCAATGACGCCGGGCCGGATTGGCATCCACATAGAATTCCAAAGGTCCGATGCGTATCGCTCGCGGCGCTGCGGAATAATCGTAAGCCCCTTCAATTTCAGGCAATATCGCTTCAAATTGAACGTTGATCAGGGATCGCGTTGAGCCATCCGGGTGCGACGATGCAAACAGGTATTGTTCCGCTTCAACTGTGCCATAGAGAATAAATCTCTGGGCACCCAGATATTCATACTCTGGTGGAAACGTAATGCGCGCCGATGGATGTTCATAAGATGTCAGCGTGTTCCCTTCGACAGTCCGCTTCAAACCCTGCGTGCTCACCTCTGACGAGAACCGCCCTGGGTGGCTATAATAGATCTTATAGACGGCGTAACCAACGGCACCAGCAACCCCAAGAACGGTCAGGGCCGCGGCCATCAAAATCCACTTTTTCACTATCCTGCTCCAACTCAATGAAATGTCGCCGTGCGGCAGAGCAGACCTAGTAACCAGCTTCCCTTTATTCAATGCACAGGACAGCCGTGGACCTGCCAGGATTGTAGCTTTACTGCGTGCCGCAACTATCGGCACCTGCACAAAGCGGACATGGGGCGCAGAAGACAGACCGGCAATTTCGTCCCGCGCCTGTCCCGTGCGTGCATGGCACAGCGAAGGGCAGGTGTCCGAACAGGGGGGCATCTACGGATTGATGTCATCGCTGTCCGGTGTTGCGCGCTCTACTCGCTCGCCCCAAGCTTTCGAAGCGTATCTGCGATTTTCTGGTAAGCGCGTTCGGCCGCGATGCTGGTCTCCGCAAAACTCAGCGCCGTATATCCGGCAGAATCCGTCATGTCAGGATCTGCGCCGTGGGTGACCAGAAATTCGATCAACGAACCGTCACCGACACTGTTGTAGGAGTTGGCCGTGGCGACCAGCATCAACGGAGAGCGCCCGGCATTGTCGACAGCGTTGATTTCCGCACCATGTTCGACAAGCGCTACGGCACTATCCAGAAATCCCAATGCAGATGCGCGCATCAATGGCGTCTGGCCTTTTCCAGATTCGCGGGCCTCGTGGTCAGCGCCGTGATCAAGCAGCATCTGGACAGTCTCCGAATTGTTGGTTGCAGCGGCAATCAACAAGGCTGTTTGCCCGATCTGATCCTGCGCCTCGATGGACGCGCCATGGTCCAGCAGCAATGTCAGCATGTCCACATCGCCAAAATTGGTCGCCAGATGGATTGCCCGTGTGCCCCGATCCTCACTGGGCGCTTCCAGATCAGCACCGTGAGACAGCAAGATCCTGGCAAGCGGCACACTGCCCTGCGCAACGGCAACATGCAGGGGTGTGCCCAGCACGAAGTCCGTCTCATCAATCACCTCTCCCGCGTCCAGAAGACCACTCAACCGCTGCGCATCATTGGCCCGCACCGCATCATGCAAATCGCCGGCCAGAGCGTTTTCCGAGACCATCAGACCGGCCAGAAGGGTTGAAGCAATGGCGATGAAAGCCGACCGTCTGACACACCAAAGATGTGCGCTGGCGAGACGGCATGACAGTCGCTGCGATAAATTCGACATTGCGCGCTCCCGGTATCTTTGGCTGATCCACCCCGGACAAAATACCTTCATCCGCATGTTGTCGCTGTTTTGCGCTGAGATCAACCTTGTTGGGGTTTTGGTGCCGCGGTTCGGCACGAAAGTGTCGTCCATGTCTCCGGTACAGATTGGTACCTATGTCTCCGGGTCGGACAGAGCAAAAATTGGCCGTGGAGAAGGGATCCGCCCCCCGACACGCGGATTATGATGCAGGCCAGCGTGTGACGAAAATTACTCCTGACCTGCCCAGACCTTCGCACCATGAGATTGAATTCCTTTTGGATTTGCGTTCAAAACTATGACAACATGGTTCAAACGAAAGCATACAAACCCACTATAAATGATCCGCAACATAAACCAGAAGTATTTATCACAAACTAATATTATATTGGCGGCATAATTTGAAGAAATTTACTTGTCAATATTCCCCATGACATATTCTACGCCTGAAATAACAGATTCATCAAATGCTTTACGCAGCAATTCTCCAGATTTTGTAAGGCGTGAAACCTCTGCGCTCTCCACACTAGGCGCGAGAACTTCGACTGGAACTCCCTGATAACTCCCTTTCTCGACTACCTCTCTCAACAATAGGTTTATTTTTTGAGCACGCACAGCATACTCGGAAGCCAACTTGTCTCCGTACGCCAGTCTCATCATAGTGAGTTCAAAAAGGCGCCCAATTGACTTTTCACGCCGCCAAAATGCTCCCATTCTTCGGGTCATAACTAGCAGAATATGGGTCGCCCCCCTGTTGACCGCCGATTGCAAAGCAATATGTTGTGAGACACCACCATCTAGGTAAGAGGCTCCCTCAAATTCGGCATGATGCCCAGCTATCAATGGTAAAAATGCAGAGGCCTTAAGACATTGGCGTACGCTTTCTGCGTTCCCAAACTTCGATACGACTTTCGATTTTGCACTATCGAGTTCGGTGAGAACCACATTAAGGTAGCCTTCATGCTCAACTATCGCATGTGTATCTAGGACCTTTTTTTTTGTCATCACATCCGAAACGAGGAAATCCAGATCCATAATTGGGCGTCCAAGCAGCGCTCGCCATAAGTTGATAAAGATGGAATTGTTGATATCTTCGAAATAAATTGATCCACCCCGCTCACATTGATTTGCTGCGAAATAGGCCCCTGCAAACGCCCCCGCGCTGGCGCCGTGAATTGAGTCGAAACAACTGCCTGCACCTGATTGAGCCAATCCGGTAGCAAAGCCGATGGATATAACCCCCCGCATTCCGCCCCCCTCTAGCACAAGAGCGCAATGCCGGTTGTCTTTATGATCGCATAAGCCCGAAGCTTCTTTTACTCTGTTGGCGATAAGATCGCGCACGGACTGTTCCATCAAACTAACCTCATCCAGACTGCCGAACTCGATCATATATCGCTAGTCTTGCAGCCAACGACTGAGCGCTTTGTTGTTGTTGTTTAATAGAAAACCAAAAATATGACATCAAAATAACACTTCCATAGAGCACCAATCGATCAATCCCAATAAAATTGATAGTCTTATCGATTGATTGAGCAAGGCTGATTATCCAATATTGACCTAGCCAGTCGGCTGCAAGAGCGACAACCCCATGGTTACCCGACGCTTCGGCCATAAACGCTGCAACAAGAAGCCCCGTCAGCAGTATCGCAAAGAACATATTTATTAGGGTCTTTACCCCCCACCAAAAACTCTCGTCTGCAGACCTTCCTTTATACGATCCGTTCCAAACACCAACAACCAAAACCAACCCCATAAGAAGTCCTCCTGCGAAAATAGGAACAACCATAAAAACCGGATAATGAGCAAACAGAAGCGCCAAAATGGCACCGACAATCGGAGGTAGCGCCGACAATGGACGCAGTATTCTGCCCTGAATTGTTCGACTAAAGTAGCCGTTGCAGATGTCAAAAATATACCAGAGCCATAGCATGTGGGGCACAAGAACCCAAGTATGAAAATCCTGATAAACAGAACAACTTACCTTTGGTAAAGGTAGAAGAATTATCTGCGACGAAAATTCGCAAAACGATACAATGTTAATTGTGAGGACACCATGGATGAAAAATAGCGCTATCAGCCATGCACCGACGTCTAGACGTCCAAACAAACTCCTAATCAAACTTGGAAACTGCTCAACAACAGTAAAATCATCGAAATTTTTGCGGTTCGCACCTACTAACCCCAATATTCCGTCTCTGTACTTCGGGCTAATGGCAGACGCTTCATCGTTCATAGCATGATCAGCTACTACTTCGTGTGTAATTCTATAGTGTAGAATTCCGTCTTCCGTCTCGGAAACGACAACCATTCTAGTTAGTAAAAAAGCTAATATTCTTTCTGCCAAAGACAAGGGGATATGTAATACAGCAGCCAACCTCCGCTCACTAACAGGCAAACCGTTTTGCTGATTTTCCGCTGCAAGACAGATTAGGCTAGCCCGCAAAAACTCAATTGGAATCTTTGTCCCAAACTCGCGTTTAAAGTCATTCTCCAAAAGATTGATAAAAATACCAACAACACGAATTGGATTTTGCCCATTACTCACCATTCTGCGAACATCTCGATTGCTGTTATAGAACCCACTAACAACGTATCCATAGAGTTGAATCAAAAACGTGTTTGAACGGCCCGAACCGTCAAGACCCAGCACTGTCATCATTTTATTTTCATAAGAACTTGCGCCATCTATCTCCGCAAAGCGCTTCCGAACATCAACAATCGCTTCTGGAGAGTTATCCCGATTAACTCCGCGCAACAAAAAATATTCAATTGAAGGCGAGGCGCTTTCGTTTCTTTTACCAATCGAATCGAGAAGCGCTAATGTTGGGAAATACGACTCTGCCCTTATAGAAAAGATTACATTGTAGCGCCCATCGCGCCGTAGCCTTTCGATAAGTCTAAAAAACATCAAAGTTTTCAGACTAACAGCCTGCGCACTTATGGATGCACTTTCTGATGCAATAAATCTCTCAAGCTGATCCAGCACAATAACATGCTCACCTGGCAAATTTGATACCAACTCATCAAGTAGTACAACTAGGCGCGAGAATTCTGGTTGTTCACTATCACTCCAGACATCATGAATATCGTACCCCGATTCTGAGTGTTTCTCATCTAATTTCTGTATTAAGTATTCAAATTTTCGGGGATCATAATCAGAAAAAAGGCTTAAACAAATACTTTGAAAAATATTTTCAAATGTATCAAAATAGTGAAATCTAGTCTCAGTAGTACTAAAATAATTTGGCAAAAGGTATTTTAGAAAAATTGTTTTTCCAGAACCACTGTATCCTGAAACTATTATATGAGATTTAGGTTTGCCGCATATAATACGCTCGATATTTTCAATATCTATGCTCCTAGACCAAAAATTCTTTCCAACATTATCGCCCGCGTCGCTAGGTGGGAATGGAACAAATTCGTTATCGGTCTCCAACAAGCTAGGGGTCGCCGCTGATTTAGACCTCACTTTTTTATTTGGCCAAATGTATATCCACATAGCAAAAATCAAAAGAATGATGCTTTGTGTGGATAAAAACTCTGATGCTACCGGCTGAACCAACGCAAAACCGCTCATTAAAGTGACGCACGCTCCGGCTAATGCCGGGCGCCAAATATCCCAACTATGCTGTTTCAAATCGTTCCTCCGTCCCCGCAATTAAAAAGGAGGCGCATCCATTAAACTCCAATACTCCTCGGTACATACCGAAAAACAGCAGCCAATACTGCGCGCCGCGCCATCTAGCTCTAAACCATATCTTGACACGCGAAGAATACCATCTTTTTGGAATGAAATAAAAAATAAGCTGTTTCCCAAAATTGATTGATGCCCTGCAACTGGGAAGCGCGATAAAGTGCAGAGACTATTCTACCCGGCCTTCAACAGCGTGTGTCAGCTACAGGTGAGAAGATGTTTCGCGCCGCCTTATTGGCGTATGGAACGCATTTGCATTGGAGAACATACCTTTGTGTCGCGGGCTGATGCTCGTGAAAAAGCACGAGATAACCTAAGCGAAGTCGGACTTCGACAATATGGTGGCGCATAATCAACTGTAGGTGAATCTGCTTGTCATATGACACAGAGCGAAGTTGTGCCGCGGTTCATAGAGATGCATTCAATCCGCTGACTTGCTTCATTTATTCTAACGTACTCCGTAGATCATTCCAATTTCCAGCATAATCTAGGAGATATCGACCTGGAGCAAAAAACATTGCAAACTATCGACAACCCGTTCGGCACGAAAGTGTCACCCATGTCTTAGGTACAAACTGTTACCTATGTCTCCGGGCCGGACATCGGACACATTGGAAAAATGGTGCCGCTTATAGGATTCGAACCTACGACCCCATCATTACGAATGATGTGCTCTACCAACTGAGCTAAAGCGGCACTGGTGGGGCAAATAGCGCATTGGGGGCGGGTCCGTCAAACTCTTGCTTTTAATTTGTTTAACTGTGATTCTGTGGACAGGCGTTTCCGGTCCGCGGGCGCAATTCTGGTGAGATGGGTGATAGAATGAAACGTTTTCGGCGCATGACACAGATTTCTGCCACCGGCCTGTCGCTGTTGGTTGCAGGGCTTATGGCCGGTTCGGCCCATGGTCAGAGCTGTCAGCCCAGCGGCAGTTTTGAAAGCTTCAAGGCGGGCATTGCCGATGAAGCGGCGGCGCAGGGGGTCAGTTCCTCTGTCATCCGGCGCATTGTGCCCACGCTGAGCTATTCCAACAGTGTGATTGCAGCGGACCGCAAGCAGGGTGTGTTTGCACAAAGTTTCCTGCAGTTTTCCGACCGCATGGTCGCCCCCTATCGCATCAGTGGCGGGCGCGACCGGTTGAAGCGTCATGCAAAGATCTTTCAGGACGTTGAGGCTGAATATGGCGTTCCCGGTGCGGTGATTTCCGCGTTCTGGGCGCTGGAGACGGATTTTGGCGCGGTGCTGGGCAATTTCAACACGCTGAATGCGCTGGCCACACTGTCCTATGATTGTCGCCGACCGGAGCTGTTTCGCCCGCAATTGATTGCGGCGCTGAAATTGCTGGATCGGGGCGATCTGTCCGCTGCACAGATGCAGGGTGCCTGGGCCGGGGAACTGGGGCAATTGCAGATATTGCCATCGGATTATCTGGACAATGGTGTGGATTATGACCGTGACGGGCGGGTTGATCTGTTGAAGAACACCGGCGATGTGCTGGCGACCGGCGCGAAATTTCTCAATCATCTGGGCTGGCGGCGCGGCGAACCATGGCTGCAGGAAGTTTCTGTGCCCAACAATCTGCCATGGGAACAGGCCGGAATTTACAACAAGCTGCCCACGCGGGACTGGGCGGCGATGGGCGTCAAGGCGCGCAATGGGCCTGCGCTGGATGGCAATACGCTGCCTGCGTCGCTGATATTGCCGATGGGGCGCAAGGGGCCGGCGTTTCTGGCCTATCCGAATTTCAGCATTTTTCTGGAGTGGAACCAGTCGCTGGTTTACACGACAAGCGCTGGCTATCTGGCGACACGCATCAATGGCGCGCCCACGCTGAACCGGGGCAACCCGGATGATATTCTGCCAATTGATCAGGCCAAGCAGCTGCAAAGTCTGTTGCAGCAACGCGGGTATGATGTGGGCAAGATTGACGGCATCATCGGCTCCGGCACACGTGCTGCCGTGCGCGCGGTGCAGTTGACACTGGGCCACCCGGCCGATGCCTGGCCAACCCGTGCCCTGCTGCGCGATTTGCAGGGCAATCAGGGAAGCGCCCTCACACCGCCACCGCCACCACCCTTGCCGAAAGCGCGGCCGTGAAGCGATCCACAGTCTAATTCAGCAGGCGTTTTGTGTAGGGGCTGTCGAGTGAAAAGGCCGGAATATCGGCGAGAAATTCATCGCCGTCCGGCCTGCGCATGGTGTAGGCACCAACCATCACTCCATTGGGTGTGACCAGCGGACAGCCGCTCATATAGGAATAGCTGTCGCCGGGGTTCAGAACCGGCTGCTCTCCCAACACACCATTGCCATCGATGAATTGCTGCACGCCATTGCCGTCGGTAATGGTCCAGTGCCGCGCCTCAAGCTGCACGGTGTCAGGACCATTATTGACGATTTCAATGGCATAAGACCAGACATAACGGTTCTCCAGCGGATCGGACTGATCCTCCAGAAAGCGCGGTGCGACCGATACTTCAATGCCGTTTGTGACAGATTGATAGGGATGGATCATCGCGGGGCTCACACGTCAATGGTCGAAGCTTCCTTGTAAAAGCAAAGCGTTTGACATGCAAAGCCTGTGTGTCTCTTCTTTGCCCTGAATGCGCTGATCGCGCGCCTATCAAGAAAATGTTAGTTGACCGGACCACAGACAAAGCGCCATTTCCTTAAATTAACATGTCTATATGGCAACCGGATTTCCAATGAATTGGGGAGAATTCACATGATACAGATTCTGACACGGGCCTTGCTTGCCGGTTTTTTGATGATGGGCGCGGCCAAAGCAGAGAATGCACCTGACCCGACCAACTGGCCCGGCCTGCTGGAACAAGCCAAGGGGCAGACCGTTTACTGGCATGCCTGGGGCGGTGAGCCACGCATCAATGATTATATCGCCTGGGCCGGGCGCGAGATTGAAAATCGCTATGGCGTTGAGCTGGTGCATGTCAAAGTCAATGACACCGGCTCCGTTGTCTCGCAGGTTCTGGCAGAAAAGACCGCTGGCACACTGGATGGCGGATCGGTTGATCTGATCTGGATCAATGGCGAGAATTTTGCCGCCATGAAACGCGAAGGCCTGTTGCTGGATACAGCATGGGCCAACAAGCTGCCGAATTTCCAGTATGTCGATGTCAGCGGCAAGCCAACTGTTGTCAACGATTTCACGGTGCCAACCGATGGTCTGGAAGCGCCGTGGGGCATGGCGCAACTGGTGTTTTTCAACGACACGGCCATCGACAGCGAGATGCCCACCAGCATGGCAGGCCTGCTGCAATGGGCCCAAGCCAATCCGGGCCGGTTCTCCTATCCCCAGCCGCCCGATTATGTGGGCACAACGTTTCTGAAACAGGCGCTGTATGAACTGGTAACGGACCCAACCGTGCTGCAGCAGCCGGTCGAGCAGGCCGATTTTGAAGCCGTGACGGCTCCGCTGATGGCCTATCTGGACAAGCTGCATCCGCATATGTGGCGGTCCGGACGTGCCTTCCCGCAAAACACGGCGAGCCTGCGGCAATTGCTGGCCGATGGCGAGTTGGAAATCGGCTTTGCCTTCAACCCGGCGGCGGCCTCCAACGCCATTGCCAATAATGAATTACCGGATACGGTGCGGACGTTCGTGCTGGAACGCGGCACCATCGGCAACACCCATTTTGTTGCCATTCCCTTCAACGCCAATGCCAAGGCTGGCGCCATGGTGCTGGCAGATTTCCTGATGTCGCCGGAAGCGCAATTGCGCAAGCAGGACCCGACCGTCTGGGGTGACCCGACAGTGCTGGATGTGACCGCCCTGCCCGCAGCCGAGCGGGATGCGTTTGACGGGCTGGAACTGGGGATTGCAACGCTTGGCCCAAGCGAGCTTGGCATTGTATTGCCAGAGCCGCACCCATCCTGGATGGTGGCACTGGAGAAGGTCTGGCTGGCGCGCTACGGCGTTTGACACATCCGGTTTCATCCATGTTGACAGGCAATGATTTTCGGGGCGGGCGAGCGTGCTAAGGCACATCCCCGCCCTCACTCTGTTCTTCCTCATCGGCCCGGTACTGGCCGGTCTGATGGGCGTGCTGTTGCCCGCCTTCGGCCTGCTGCCAAGCCTTGGCGGCACCAGCCTGACGCTGGATTATTTTCACAATGTCCTGTCGACACCCGGTGTCTTGCGGTCCTCTGTTCTGAGCCTGACCGTCGGGCTGGTGACCACAGCTGTGTCGCTGGCCATTGTGATGCTTCTGATCGCCTGCTGGCATGGTACCAAATTCTTCAAGAGCCTGCAAAATCTATTGTCGCCGCTGCTGTCTGTTCCCCATGCGGCAGCCGCTTTCGGTCTGGCATTTCTGATTGCGCCCTCTGGCTGGCTGATGCGCCTTGTATCGCCCTGGGCCACCGGCGTGACCCGCCCGCCGGACTGGCTGATCGTCAATGATCCGTTTGCCCTGTCGATGATGGCGGGTCTGATTGCCAAAGAGGTGCCGTTCTTGCTGCTGGTCTCGCTCGCGGCCTTGCCGCAAAGCGATCTGCGGCGCAAGACCGTGCTGGCCGCCACGCTGGGTTATGGTCCGGTCAGCGGCTTCTTCAAGACAAGTTTTCCACTGATCTACCGCCAGATCCGTCTGCCCGTGCTGGCAGTGCTGGCCTATGCCACATCGGTTGTCGATGTGGCGATCATTCTGGGGCCGTCAACGCCTGCGCCCTTGTCAGTGCGCCTGCTGCAATGGATGAATGATCCGGAAATCACCGAGCGGTTCCGGGCCTCTGCCGGGGCGATGATGCAACTGGGCGTCACAGCGCTTGCCTTGCTGGTCTGGTTCATGGGCGAACAGCTGGTGCGCAAAGGTGGTCTGCGTGCCATCAACCGGGGTCACCGACGCTTTGCCGATCAGGCCTTGCGGCGCATCATTGCAGTGCTTGCGGTGCTGTCATCTGCCATGGTTCTCCTCGGGATCATCGTGTTGGGTATCTGGTCAATCGCGGGTTTCTGGCGCTTCCCCGATGCCTTGCCGGTCAGTTTTACGCTGGCCAATTGGAGCCGACAGGCCATGGGGCTGGAAACACCTTTGCAAAACACGCTGACCATCGGCCTTGCTGCCACCGCGATTGCCATTGTGCTGACGCTGGCCTGTCTGGAGCAAGAGGCGCGGTCGGGGAAAACCGCGACCAGCCGCGCGCTGGTGCTGCTGTATCTTCCGCTGATCGTGCCGCAGGTCAGCTTTCTGTTCGGCCTCAACATTCTGGTGCTGCAACTGGGCGGCAAAGCCAATGTGATGCTGGTCATTTTCAGCCATGTGATTTTCGTGTTGCCCTATGTCTATCTGTCGCTGGCCGACCCCTGGCGCGCCTGGGACACACGCTATGCCGCCGTGGCCCATGGCATGGGGCATGGCGCCAACCGGGTGTTCTGGTCTGTGCGGCTGCCAATGCTTCTGACGCCTGTGCTGACGGCGGCAGCGGTCGGATTTGCGGTCTCCATCGGTCAGTATCTGGCAACATTGCTGATTGGCAGCGGACGCTTCCCGACCATCACAACGGAAGCCGTTGCACTGGCCTCCGGGGGTGACAGACGGGTGATCGGCGTATATGCGCTGATACAGGCCATGTTGCCCTTTATCGGATTTGCGGCAGCACTGTCCCTGCCCGCGCTGCTGTATCGCAATCGCCGGGCCATGCACGCCAATGGCTAATGCAAAAAGGAAGTCCATGAGTGAGCCAAATGACGGCCTGACCCTGAAAGATGTCTGCATTCTGCTGGATGACCGGCCGCTTGTTCATGTCAGTGCCCATGTGGCACCGGGCGACGTGCTGACCATCATGGGCGCTTCCGGCTCTGGCAAATCCACCTTTCTGGCCTATGTGGGCGGGTTCCTCGACCGGGCATTTTCCGGTATGGGCGAAGTTTATCTGAATGGCGTCGCGATCCATGATCAACCGGCGGAAAATCGGCGGGTGGGCATTCTGTTTCAGGATGCGCTGCTGTTTCCACATATGAGTGTTGGCCAGAATCTGCTGTTTGCCATACCGCCTGAAATCAAGGACAAATCAGAACGGCGACATCTGGCCGAGGCGGCGCTGAAAGAAGTTGGCCTTGAGGGCCTGTTCGACCGGGATCCGGCCACATTGTCTGGCGGTCAGGCGGCGCGCGTTGCCCTCATTCGTGTCCTGCTGTCTGCGCCCAAGGCGTTGCTGCTTGATGAGCCATTTTCCAAACTGGATGCAGACCGCCGGTTGAGCATTCGCCGGATCGTGTTTGATCTGGCCAAGGCCAGAAACCTGCCGGTATTGCTGGTGACCCACGATGCGGAAGACGCAAAAGCCGCCGGTGGCCGTGTGATCGAGCCGCTTGAAACAGCACCTGCGCCAAAACCATGACCCTGCCGATTGACGCCGTCAAAGCGGAGCTGCTGGACCGGTTCCGCAAACATGCCAATCTGGTTCTGGTGGCCGAACCCGGTGCCGGCAAGACCACACAGGTTCCGCTCTGGCTGTTGCAGGAAGCTGTTCTGGCCGACCAGAAAATCATCCTGCTGGAGCCGCGCCGCATTGCCGCACGCGCTGCGGCGCAGCGCATGGCCAGCCTGCTGGGCGAAGAGCTTGGACAGACCATTGGTCTGCGCATGCGTGCAGAAACCAAAGTCAGCGCAAAGACGCGGCTCGAGGTGGTGACCGAGGGCGTATTTTCCAGAATGATCCTGGATAATGCTGAACTGCCCGGTATCGGAGCCATATTGTTTGATGAATTCCATGAGCGCTCGCTGGATGCTGATCTCGGACTGGCGCTGGCGCTGGATGTGCAGGCGGCTCTGCGCTCGGATTTGAAACTGATGGTACTGTCGGCGACGATTGACGCCGAGGCAGTATCTGCCTTGATGCAGGGCGCGCCCACCATCACCTCGAAGGGGCGCAGTTTTCCAATTGATGTGCACTATCTGCCGGGCAAACCACGGCAGCGCATTGCGCCCCAGGTGGTGGAAGCCGTGCGGCAGGCCATTACGCAGGACAGCGGCAGTCTGCTGGTGTTTTTGCCGGGGCGCAGCGAGATTGAAGCAACCCGGCGCATGCTGACTGACATCTATGGAACTGATGAGAGCATACTCATTGCCCCGCTCTATGCCGGGCTGCCACAAAAGGCCCAGATTGCCGCCCTGCAGCCCGCACCCAAGGGCAAACGCAAGATTGTGCTGTCGACCAATCTTGCGCAAACCTCGATGACCATTGAGGGGGTTCGCGTGGTGGTGGATAGCGGTCTGTCACGTCGCCCGCGCTTCAACCCGCAAACCGGTGTTTCGCGGCTGGAAACCGTGTCCGTCAGCCGTGCTGCAGCCGATCAACGGGCCGGGCGGGCCGGACGCACCGAACCCGGTGTGTGCTATCGGCTCTGGCCGGAACAGGGCATGCGTGCGCTGGAAGCGCAGGATCGACCGGAGCTTCTGGAAGCTGATCTGTCCCGTTTTGCGCTGGATCTGGCGGAATGGGGCGTCACCACGCCAGAGCAATTGTCGTTTCTGGATTATCCGGCCAAAGGCAAATTTGCCGCCGCTCAAAACCAGCTCCGGTCTTTCGGGGCGCTGGACGGTGACGCGCATATCACGTCGGTCGGGCGCAAACTGCAGGCTTTACCGCTCGATCCGAATCTGGGTGCGATGGTTCTGTCTGCAGCAACACAGGGCAGCACAGATCTGCGCTCGGCGCTGCTGCTTGCGGCTCTGGTCAGTGATACCCAGCAGCAAAGAGATCTCGATCTGAGTGTCTTATACGGTCAGGCGCGCGCCCGTCCGGAGGGTGTGGTCCGGCAATCATTTGAGCGGCTGTGTCGGCACTTTTCGATCCCGATCAAGGGGCCAACAGGCTCGCGTGAAGCCATCGGCCCGCTATTACTGAGCGCCTTTCCACAGTGGATTGCAATCAATCGCGGGCCGGGCCGGTTTCAATTGGCAGCCGGGCAACGCGTCACCTGCCCTGCCGAACATGCTTTGGCTGGCGCACCATATCTGGTTGTGGCCGACATGATGGGCGATGCGGGCAATCTGCGCCTGCTATCGGCCGCTCCCTTGACTGGCGATGATTTTCAACAGCACGCGGAGCGTCACGCAACAGCGGAAGAATTTCTGGAATTCAACGCGGCAGAGGGACGTGTCAAAGCCGAGGCGGTAACCCGCTTGGGCGCGATTGTTCTGGAGCGCAAGCCAACAGCGAATTTTGATCACGACGCAGCAGAAGAAATCTTCTGGAAAGCCATTACCGCTCAGGGACTGGACCTTCTGCCCTTTTCCCAGAAAGCCAACGCATTGCTCGACCGGCTGCAATTTCTGCACATGGCACTCGGCGATCCCTGGCCTGATATGAGCCGCACGACACTGGCTGAAACAGTAGACAGCTGGCTGCGGCCCTTTGTGCCCGGTGCCGTTGCGCTGAAGACCATCTCACACAGCGCAGTGATGGATGCGCTGAAATTCCGCGCGCCGCAAATCCATGATCTGGATCGACTGGCACCAGAGCGGATTCAACTCGATACAGGCCGCGAACTGACAATCGATTACAGCAACGAAAACGGGCCTGCCTTGCGCGCCCGGGCGCAGGTGTTTTACGGCGTCAGGGAACACCCGACCATTGCCGGGCACACGCCGTTGATTGTGGATCTCCTGTCACCTGCACAGCGCAGCATTCAGATCACACGCAATCTGCCAGTTTTCTGGACCGGTTCGTGGCGGGATGTCCGGGCCGACATGCGGGGTCGATACCCAAAACATGACTGGCCGGAAAATCCCTCGGGATGACAGGCGCGCTCCTTGCCGGTTGACACGCAATGGTATAGGCCGCACGCATATCATCCAACCGGAACATAATTCAGGGCTGCCATGACATATCTTGTGACCGGTGTTGCCGGCTTTATCGGCTTTCATGTTGCGCAAAAACTGCTGCAGCGGGGCGAGCGGGTCGTCGGCTTTGACAATCTCAATGATTATTATGCAGTTGCGCTGAAACGCGCGCGACTGGATGCGCTGAAACCGCACCATAATTCTTTCCGGTTTGTCGAATGCGATATTGCAGATGCTGCTGCGATCCGGGCGGCCGTCTCGAACGAACGCATCACCAAGATCGTGCATCTCGCCGCCCAAGCTGGCGTGCGATATTCGATTGATCATCCCGAACCCTATGCGGCGACCAATCTGACCGGGCATCTGAACATGCTGGAACTGGCGCGCCATACGGACACGCTGGACCGCATGGTCTACGCCTCTTCCAGTTCGGTCTATGGCGGCAATACGAAATTGCCGTTTTCGGAAGATGACCCGGTTGAAAAACCCGTGTCGCTTTATGCCGCCACCAAGCGGGCTGATGAATTGATGAGCATTTCCTACAGCCATCTTTATGATCTGCCTTTGGTCGGGCTGCGGTTCTTTACCGTTTACGGCCCATGGGGGCGTCCTGATATGGCGCTTTGGAAATTTGCCAAGGCGATCATGGAAAACCGACCCATCCCGGTCTTCAACCATGGCAAGATGCAGCGGGATTTTACCTATATTGAAGATATTGTCGCAGGCGTTCTGGCGACGGTAGACGCGGTTCCGAAGAAGTCCTTGGATGAAGGGCACCGGCTCTACAATATCGGCAACAACCAGCCGGAAGAGCTGATGCACCTGATCGAGTGCCTTGAGCGCGAGTTGGGGCTGGAGGCGGTCAAGGAGATGCTACCAATGCAGCCCGGCGATGTCCACGCGACCTATGCCGACATCACACGGATTGCGGATGATTACGGTTTCAAACCGACCACGAGTCTTGAGGCGGGCATTGCCAAATTCGTGCGCTGGTTCAAAGACACCAATGCAGTGCGCTACTAGAAGTTTTCTGGCCTATCCGTCTGACTCGAGCGCGCTGAACCGCCGTCCGTTCAAGTCGACACCGAACAATTGTGGTGTACGGGCAAAAGCGGCCAATCCCAGAAGCGCAGGCTTTTCATGAATGATGATGGCGGTTGCCATCGTGTCCATCAAAGCTTCGTGGGGTGCCTTTGCAATAAAGGCGGACCGGAACTCGGAATTTGCGAGAAATCCGGCGATTTTCTGGGAGATGCCACCGGCAAGATACACTCCACCTTTTGCCATGAAGGCAAGGGCGAGATTGCCTGCCACCCGGCCCAGCAACCGGCAAAAGATTTGCAGGGTTTCTTCGGCAATATCATCCGAACCGGCCAATGCAGCAGAGGTGATGGCACTGGGGTCGCCCAATTCTGCAGGCCGCCCACGCCAAGAGGCAACGCCGTTGTAAAGCCGCACAAGACCGCGTCCACACAGAAGAGCTTCTGCTGAAATGCGGCCATGTTCTTTCTCGAAATGGGGCCACAGTTCGAATTCGTCGTCTGTAACCGGCCCCAGATCAATGTGGCCGCCCTCGCCTGGAACAGGCACCCACAATGCACCGGTGTGAACCATGCCGGCGGCACCCAGTCCGGTGCCCGGTCCGACCACGACCTTGGTACCCACCTCTGACATTTCCGCATCACCAATGATCTGCAGATCGCTGTCTTTCAGCGATGGAAGCGCAAGCGACTGCGCTTCAAAATCATTGACCAGAACCACTTCATCCAGGTTCAATGCCTGCATCAATGAATTGGGACGGATCACCCAGTGACAATTTGTCAGAGGAACTTCTTCGCCGTTGATCGGGCCTGCAATGGCAAGCACCGCAGACCGCGGGATGATTGCGGTGCGTGACAGCACCATGGCTTCTGCTGCTTCCTCAAGACCGGCAAAATCCGCTGTCTTGGCAGTTTCAAATTCCTTCAGCTCTGCATGGGTGTCTGTCAGAATGCCGAAACGGGCATTGGTTCCACCAATATCTGCAACCAGAACCGGATAGGGAAGGTTTTCGTGGGTTTGAACGGACATGGTCATGGTTCTGAAACGTTTCCAATTTCAATTACGAATGTGCAGAAGACAAACCAAAAACAACAGGGACCGTCAACTACAAGGCGCTTTTACGGGATCAATGTTTTTGAGGGAAGCCCATCATTGCCAGGTCACCGAACGAACTATCAGCCCCCTTCTGATTTAACCGACGGTTTTTTGATCGGCAGGGGATGCGACAGGCGGGTCGGATCAACGATCAGCAACTCTGCCGTGGCTTCATTCAAAGCCATGGCCACATCATAAACCACCGCCAGACGCATCAATGCCTTCACATCGACATCATGGGGCATCGGGGTCAGCGGATCGATGAAGAAAATCAGCCCGTTGATCGTACCTTCTGCAATCATTGCACCAATCTGCTGGTCACCGCCCAGCGGGCCACTGCGCATCGCCGTGATCGACAGGTCCGGACAGGCGGCTTTCAACCGGCTGCCAGTGGTGCCAGTCGCGACAATATCAAAATTCGCCAAAGCGCGGCGATGGCGTATGGCAAATTCCACCAGATCGGCCTTTTTTTCATCATGGGCGATCAGGGCCAGCCTTGCCTTCGAGAATTTTTCAGTCACTGCAGATTCCATGTTTATCCGTTTTTCCTTGTAGTCGGGCTTTTCACAGTGTCGGACTTTTGACAACATCCTGGCAGGTGGTCACAGCAGACGACCGCCGCCGAAGTGTTTTCCCCAAGTGACCATGCTCACACAAAAAAAGCGATGCAAATTTTTGAAAGCCGTGCAAAGCTGATCGTGTTTTTACTTGAGAAACCAAGCGCTAGCAGTCCCTTGAGATGTTTCAAATGACGCATCCTTCGGACCGACAGCCAAAACAAGATCGGTAGAATTATGAAACTTAGACTTTTTGCGGCCGTAGCTGCTGCAGCCATGATGGCAACATCGGCCTTTGCGGCAGAGTTCAAACCTGCGCTGATTTTCGATATGGGCGGCAAGTTTGATAAATCGTTCAACGAATCTGCCTATAATGGCGCTGAAAAATTCAAGGCCGACACCGGCATCGAATATGCCGAGTTTGAAGTCACCAACGCTTCCCAGCGTGAGCAAGCAATCCGTAATTTTGCACGTCGCGGCCACAACCCGATCATTGTCATGGGCTTTCAGAATGCAGAGCCACTGGGTACGGTTGCACCACAATTTCCAGAAACCAGCTTTGCGATCATTGATATGGTCGTCGATCTGCCAAATGTGCGTTCCGTTGTCTTCAACGAGCATGAAGGGTCCTACCTTGTAGGCCTGCTGGCTGCGATGAAATCTGAAACCGGCACGGTTGGTTTTGTCGGCGGCATGGACGTTCCATTGATCCGCAAATTTGCCTGTGGCTACGTACAGGGCGTGAAAGCTGCCAATCCCGACGCGAAAGTCATCCAGAACATGACCGGAGAAACACCGGCAGCCTGGAACGATCCGGTGAAGGGTGGCGAGATCACCAAGGCCCAGATCGATGGCGGTGCTGACGTTGTTTATGCTGCTGCTGGTGGCACCGGCGTTGGCGTTCTGCAAAAAGCAGCCGATGAAGGCAAGTTCTCGATCGGCGTGGACAGCAACCAGAATTACCTACATCCCGGCAGCGTTCTGACATCCATGGTGAAACGTGTGGATGTCGCTGTTTACAACGCGTTCATGGATGCCAAGGACGACACGTTTGAAGCCGGATTCAATGCCTTGGGTCTGGAAGCAGACGGTGTTGGCTGGGCTTTGGATGACAACAATGCCGATCTTGTTTCAGACGAGATGAAAGAAGCTGTCGAAGAAGCCAAGGCGGACATCATTGCCGGTACCATTTCTGTACATGATTACATGTCCAGCGATTCCTGCCCGGTTATGTAAAGACACACTTCTGACCCCCGCGCACCGCGCGGGGGTTTTGTTCTTCTGTAAGTGATTGAGCCCTCATGTCCGAGAGACCCACAGCAGCATTGTGACCACTCCAGCCCAAACATCACCGCGTGCTATCGAGTTGATCGGCATCAACAAGCGTTTCGGCCCGGTTCACGCCAATAAGGATATCAACCTGTCTGTCGGACAAGGTTCCATTCATGGCATTATCGGCGAGAATGGTGCGGGCAAATCCACCCTGATGTCGATTATTTACGGGTTCTATCAGGCCGATTCCGGTGAGATGCGGATCAAGGGCCAGCCCATTACCGTCAAGGACAGTCAGGCAGCGATTTCTGCCGGAATCGGCATGGTGCATCAGCATTTCATGCTGGTGGAAAACTTCACGGTGCTGGAAAATATCATCTTGGGTGCCGAAGGCGGTGCCGTGCTTGCAGGTGCCATTGGCAAGGCGCGCAATGATCTGAAACATCTGGAAGAAGAATATCAACTTGATGTCGATCCGGACGCGATTATCGAAGATTTGCCTGTTGGCCTGCAGCAACGGGTAGAAATTCTCAAAGCGCTGTATCGCGGCGCTGACATTCTTATTCTTGACGAGCCAACCGGCGTACTAACCCCGGCAGAAGCGGATCATCTGTTCCGCATCCTTGAGCAATTGAAGGCTCAGGGGAAAACTATCATCTTGATTACCCACAAGCTGCGCGAAATCATGGCGATTACCGATACGGTGTCCGTGATGCGCCGTGGTGAAATGGTTGCGACGGTGACGACTGCGCAAACCAGCCTGGCTGAACTTGCCGAATTGATGGTTGGTCGCAGTGTTCTGTTGAATGTGGAAAAGACACCAGCAACACCGGGCGATGTATTGCTGGAAGTCGAAGATCTGACAGTGCGCGATGAGCGCGGCGTCATGATGGTCGACAATGTATCCCTGAATGTACGCGCCGGTGAAATCGTTGGCATTGCGGGCGTTGCCGGCAATGGTCAATCTGAACTGCTGGAAGCCATATCGGGTATTTTCCCGGCCTTGAGCGGACGGGTTTTGCTGAAGGGTGTGCCAATTCATGTGACGGGCGGTGCCGACCCGGCGCTACTGCGTGAAAAAGGCATGGCGCATGTTCCCGAAGACCGTCATCATATGGGCCTTGTGCTGCCGTTTGAGCAGAATGAGAACGCCATATTGGGCTATCAGGTGCGCAAGCCTTACGTCAACGGCCCGTTTCTCGACCTTGCAGCGATGCGCGAAGACGCCAATGAAAAGATCAAGAAATACGATATACGACCGCCAAATTGCCGCTTAAAAACCGCCAATTTCTCTGGTGGAAATCAGCAGAAGATCGTGCTTGCCCGCGAAATGGAGCAAGACCCGGATGTGCTGATTATCGGCCAGCCGACACGCGGCGTGGACATTGGTGCCATCGAATTCATCCACAAACGCATTATCGAAATGCGCGATGCCGGCAAAGCCATTCTGCTGGTGTCGGTGGAACTGGATGAAATCCGCTCTCTGGCAGACCGTGTTCTGGTGATGTTTGCAGGCCGGGTGGTCGGCGAATGCGCGCCCGACACGCCGGAAGGTGAAATCGGCATGCTGATGGCAGGCATCGAGCGTTCGGAGGCCGCAGAATGAAGAATGATTTACCGCGCTGGGTGGATATGGGGCTGATCCCCCTGCTCAATGTCACCGCCGCGTTTCTTGTATCCGGGCTGGTCGTGCTGTTCATCGGAGAAAACCCGATACAGGCCGTTCAGGAAATGGTTTTTGGCGCATTGGGATATGGCGAGGGCTTTGGCTTTACGCTCTACTACACCACCAATTTCATCTTTACCGGACTGGCGGTTGCCGTCGCGTTTCATGCCGGCCTGTTCAACATTGGCGGCGAAGGACAGGCTTATATTGCAGGTCTGGGCGTCGCTCTGGTGTGCCTGTCTTTGGGCGAGACCTTTCCCTGGTGGCTGACCTTTCCCGTTGCGATCATCGGTGCTGGGCTGTTTGGCGCTGCCTGGGCGCTGATACCGGCCTGGCTGCAGGCAACACGCGGCAGCCACATTGTCATTACCACCATCATGTTCAACTTCATTGCCGCGTCGCTGATGGTCTATCTGCTGGTCAATGTTCTGAAGGTTCCGGGCTCCATGGAGCCTGCAACTGCGCGATTTGCCGACGGCGGTACCCTGCCCTTCCTGCGCGATATCATTCCGGCCTTTGGGTACTCGCCAGCCAATATCTCGATTTTCTGGGCGCTGGGCTGCTGCGTATTTGTCTATATTCTGATCTGGCGCACACGGCTGGGCTACGAAATGCGCACCTTTGGCTTCAGCCAGTCAGCCGCCGTTTATGCCGGTATTTCCCCAACCAAGATCATTGTTGTGACCATGCTCATCTCCGGAGCTCTGGCGGGCATGATGGCGCTCAATGAGGTGATGGGCCAGGCCCAGAAGCTTCAGGATAATTTTGTCGCCGGTTATGGCTTTGTCGGCATTGCCGTTGCGTTGATGGGGCGCTCGCATCCGGTCGGGATTGTGCTGGCAGCTTTGCTCTTTGGGATTCTCTATCAGGGCGGTGCGGAACTGGCATTCGCCATGCCGGCAATTTCCCGCGATATGATCGTGGTCATTCAGGGACTGGTGATCCTGTTTGCAGGCGCGCTGGAGCATATGTTCCGCCCCAGCCTGATCAAACTGTTTACACGGAGCGAGCCTGTGCTTGCTCCGGCTGAATAGGGGCTGACACATGGAAGACTTTCTCATCAAGCTGCCCCTGTTGCTGGACTCGATGATCCGGCTCAGCGTGCCCTTGCTGTTTGCAGCCCTTGCCGGGCTTTTCTCCGAACGGTCCGGAATTTTTGACATCAGTCTGGAAGGCAAGATGCTGGGTGCCGCCTTTGCGGCAGCGGCAGCCGCGGCGGTCATGGATTCCGCTCTGGCCGGTTTGCTGGCCGGTATCCTGGTGTCTGTGGCCCTTGCGCTGGTGCACGGCTTTGCCTCCATCAGCCAGCGTGGCAACCAGATTGTGTCGGGCGTGGCGATCAATTTCGTCGCGCTTGGTCTGACGGTCTTGCTGGGGCAGGCCTGGTTTTCACAGGGCGGGCGCACGCCGCAACTCAGCCCGGACGGCCGGTTTGGTGAATTGACGCTGCCCTTTGCAACCCAACTGGCAGATGTGCCGTTTCTTGGTGTGCTCTATGAAGGCATCATCTCCGGTCACAACATTCTGGTCTATGTTGCGTTCCTGATGGTGCCTCTGTCCTGGTGGGTGTTGTTCCGTACCAGATTTGGCCTGCGTCTGCGTGCTGTAGGCGAAAACCCTGCTGCGGTGGATACCGCCGGTGTTTCGGTGGTCTGGTTGCGCTATCGGGCGGTCATTGTCTGTGGTGTGCTGTGCGGCTTTGCCGGGGCCTATCTGTCCATTGCACAGGCATCCGGTTTCACAAAGGATATGACTGCAGGTCGTGGCTTCATTGCACTGGCAGCGCTGATTTTTGCAAAATGGAAGCCAGTGCCGGTGATGATGGCCTGCCTGCTGTTTGGCCTGTTGCAGGCAATCCCGATCCAGTATCCTCAAATTTCGCTGCCGGGCATTGGCATTGTGCCAGGTCAGGTCATGCAGGCTCTGCCCTATGTGCTGACAGTTGTGTTGCTGGCAGGCTTTATCGGCAAGGCGACACCACCTAAAGCCGGTGGCGTGCCTTATGTGAAGGAAAGATGACCAATGTCGCAGGATTTGTTTGAAGCTGCCCTTGCCGCCCGCGCCAAAGCCTACGCACCTGCCTCAAATTTCTCGGTCGGGGCTGCCATTCGTGGGCAGAATGGCAAGATCTATGCAGGCTGCAATGTTGAAAATGCGTCTTATCCGGAAGGTTGGTGTGCAGAAACCTCTGCCATTTCCCACATGATCATGGATGGGGAGCAAAGTCTGGTCGAGGTCTGCGTCATTGGCACAGGTGACATTTTCTGCACACCGTGCGGCGGCTGCCGACAAAGGTTGACCGAGTTCGGTTCGGCCGATGTACCTGTCCATATTGCCAAAGATGGCGGTATTGTTGATACCATCTCATTGGGTGAACTGCTGCCCGCCAGCTTTAAATTGGAAAAGCCATGAGTGATAGTTTTGATATTGCCAATGCCGAGGCTGAAGACGCTCTGAGAGTGGTGCGTCAGATAACCGGACGCCGCTTTTCCACAGGACTCATTCTGGGGTCAGGTCTTGGAGCGCTCGCCGATATGGTGGAAAACCGGATCGACATACCCTTTGCTGATCTGCCCGGGTTCCCCGTATCAGGTGTTTCCGGCCATGCGGGCACCCTGGTTGCGGGCGATCTGTCCGGGTTGCCGGTGGTGCTGTATTCGGGACGTTCGCATTTTTATGAGCAAGAAGATGCGTCGGTAATGCGTCGTCCGATTGCATTGATGAAAGCATTGGGATGCGAAACTCTGGTGCTGACCAATTCTGCCGGGTCGCTGCATGCGAAAATGGGTCCAGGTTCAGCGATGCTGATTACCGACCACATCAATTTTTCCGGCTCCAACCCGCTGTTTCGGGAACCGACCGACCGGCGTTTTGTCGGCCTGACGGAAGCCTATGATAAAAATTTGCGTGATCTGTTTGATCAGATCGCCAAACGCGATTCCATTGATTTGCATCACGGTGTTTACATGTGGTTTTCCGGGCCATCATTTGAAACACCTGCCGAGATCAACATGGCACGCATTGTTGGCGCCGATGCTGTCGGCATGTCGACAGTCCCGGAAACCATCCTGGCACGATTTTTCGATATGCGGGTGGTGGCGCTGTCTGCTATCACCAATCTAGCTGCCGGTATGACCGGACAGGAACTGTCCCATGATGAAACCAAAGAGAACGCACCGAAAGCTGCAGTCAGGCTGAAAAAGCTGATTGCCGGAGTGTTGGAGGAACTTGCGAAAACATGACTGAAACCGCTGTGCTGACAGGTCTGATTGGCTGCCTTGATCTGACGAATCTGAATGATGAGTGTGATTCAGCCGCCATTGCCGCGTTGTGCGCCAAAGCCCAAACGCCCCATGGCAATGTGGCCTCGGTCTGCATTCTGCCGCGCTTTGTGGCAGAGGCAAAAGACCTGCTCGAAGGGACCGGTATCAAAATCGCGACAGTGGTGAATTTCCCCGATGGCGGGGAAGACACGCGGGCAGTGGAAGCTGCCACCAAGAAAGCGCTGGAAGATGGCGCTGACGAGATTGATCTGGTCATGCCCTACAAGGCACTGATCGAAGGACGGCCCGGTTTTGCAGAAACGCAAATTGTGCGCGTCAAACGTATTTGTGGCGAGCGGGTGCTGAAGGTCATTCTAGAAACCGGTGAATTGCCGGATACAGACACCATTCGCCAAGCGGCAGATATTGCGCTGGTCGCAGGGGCGGACTTCTTGAAAACCTCAACCGGTACAGTTGCGACCAACGCCACTCTGGAAGCGTCCGAGAACATGCTCTCGGCCATCGCGGATACAGGTAAATCTGTCGGCTTCGAACCCGCTGGCGGTCTCCGGACATCAGCCGACGCGATTGCCTATTTTGATGCAGCAAAGCGCATGAGAGGTGATGAAGCCCCTAATCCGGACCTGTTTCGCATCGGCGCCAGTGATTTGTCAGACGCATTGATTGCAGCCATCGACAATCGCAAGGGACCGCAAAGTGCGGGTGCAAGCCATTGAGTTATCTTCCGCAGGAAATTATCCGCAAAAAACGTGACGGCTTCGCGCTGGACCCGGACGAAATCAAGTTTCTGGTCAACGGGCTGGCTGATCACAGCGTCAAGCCTGAGCAGATTTCAGCGTTCGCCATGGCCGTGTTCTTCAACGATATGACCATGGTCGAATGCGTTGCTCTGACTGAAGCCATGCGCGACAGCGGCGATGTGCTGGACTGGTCGGATTTGCCAGGCCCGGCGCTGGACAAGCACTCGAGCGGCGGCGTGGGTGATAATGTCTCATTGATGTTGGCACCGCTGATTGCAGCCTGTGGCGGCTACGTGCCGATGATTTCCGGCCGTGGCCTTGGCCACACCGGTGGCACCTTGGACAAATTTGATTCCATTCCCGGCTATCAGACCAGCCCGGACAATGCGCTGTTCCACAAGATCGTACGGGATATTGGCTGCGCCATTATTGGCCAGACAGCAAACCTTGCTCCGGCAGACAAGACGATCTACGGCATTCGCGATGTCACAGGCACAGTGGAATCGGAAGCGCTGATCACCGCATCGATCCTGTCAAAAAAACTGGCCGCCGGCCTGTCCGCCCTTGTGCTCGATGTGAAATGCGGCAACGGCGCGTTCATGGCGAGCGAGGCGGAAGCCCTTGGCCTTGCCAGATCTCTTGGTACCGTGGCCAATGGTGCCGGCATGCCGACACTGGCGCTGGTCACCGATATGAACCAACCGCTGGCCAATGCGGCTGGCAATGCGCTTGAAGTTCAAAACGCCGTGGACTTTCTGACCCGCGCCCGACCGATGCCCCGCCTGGAAGAGGTGGTGCTGTCCCTGTGCGCGGAAATGCTGGTTCTTGGCAAACTGTATGATGACCTGGATGCGGCCCGCGCTGCGCTGCAGACCGTATGGGAAAATGGCCAGGCTGCCGAGCGGTTTGACCGCATGGTTGCAGCTTTGGGTGGCCCAACCGACTTTATCGACAATGCCAGCAAACATCTGCCGGTTGCACCGGTGATCATGGATGTGTTTGCGAGGGATGCCGGGACCATCGATGAGATACAAACCCGCAAGGTGGGTCTGGCTGTAATCGGGCTTGGCGGCGGGCGGACAACGCCTGAAGATCAACTCGATTATTCGGTCGGTTTTTCTGATCTGGCAAGCCTTGGTGATCTGGCCGATCAGGAAACGCCAATTGGTCGTGTGCATGCGGCAACACAGGACGATGCCGATGCGGCTGCTGCGGCCTTGCAGGCCTGTTACACAACCGGTGAGCGCGCAGAGGACACACCGGTGATCTTGCACCGTCTTGCACCGGATGACTTCACCAGCGCTTAGGAGCATTTCTAATGGCACGTGCATTTTTGTTGATCATGGACAGCTTCGGCATTGGCGGCGCACCGGATGCAGCCGCCTTTGGTGATGAAGGGTCCAATACACTTGGGCATATTGCGGAGAATTGTGCCTCGGGCAAAGGCGACCGGGATGGTTTGCGTGCCGGACCTTTGAGATTGCCAAATCTGGACAGGCTGGGACTGGGTGCCGCTGCCGCACTCGCTTCCGGGTCACGCCCTGCAGGGCTGGATTATTCCGGGACGATAGACAATGCATGGGGTGTCGGGCGTGAGGTTTCCAATGGCAAGGATACACCGTCCGGCCATTGGGAGATCGCCGGTCTGCCAGTGCCGTTTGACTGGGGTTATTTTCCGGACACCGAGCCATGCTTTCCGGACGAACTGATTGCGCAGATTGTCGAGAAAGCCGGACTTCCCGGCATCCTGGGCAACAAGCATGCGTCCGGAACCGTGATCATCGAAGAACTGGGTGATGAGCATATCAAAACCGGGAAACCGATTTTCTATACATCGGCGGATTCAGTGATGCAGATTGCCGCCCATGAGACTCATTTCGGTCTGGAACGGCTCTATGAGATTTGCCAGATTGCGCGAGACCTGACCTACGACATGATGATTGGCCGAATCATTGCCCGGCCATTTCTGGGGGAGACTGCAAAGGACTTCAAGCGCACTGGCAACCGGCACGACTTCGCCATCGAACCAACAGCTGATACGGTTCTGGACCGGTTGAAAGCTGCCGGACGGCAGGTTATCGGTGTTGGAAAGATTTCAGATATTTTTGCAGCCAAGGGCATAACCAAGTCTATCAAGGCCAACGGTAATTCGGCGCTGTTCGATGCCATGATGGAAGCGGAAACACTGGCCGGTGACGGCGATCTGGTGTTCGTCAATTTTGTTGATTTCGACATGCTGTTCGGTCACCGCCGCGATGTGCCTGGCTATGCACATGCTCTGGAAGCGTTTGATGCCATGCTGCCGCGCTTTATCAGCCAGATGAAGGATGGCGATCTTGCCATCATCACAGCCGATCATGGCTGTGACCCGACCTGGCGCGGCACGGATCACACCCGCGAACAGGTTCCGATTCTGGCTTTCGGACCGGGGATTGGACCCAAGCAAATCGGCGTGCGGCCGACTTTCTGCGATATGGGAGAAACCATTGCGGCCCACCTCGGCATTGAACCGGGCGAACATGGTTCGAGCTTTCTGTAGAGCCTTTCACGATTATACGGAATCATTTGATGCCCCGAAACAGTTCATCCAGCCAGGCAGTCAGTACAGCGCGATGCGGCGCATCGGGCAAGCTGGCTAACGCCGCTGGTGGGTTGTTCCGGGGCACCGAAGGCCGGATTTACGCGCTCGCTGGACGTCGTTACAGCCCACTTATGGTCATAAAGACCACGGCGTGGCCTGTGCCTTGCCAGCAAACGCGCAAATCCGGTCAAATGTTTCCGTATAAACGTGAAAGGCTCTAAGCCTGCAGTGTTTCGATGATTTTCAAAGGTAGATAGAAATGCAAATCACCCCTTGCCCTTCCCCCGACACCCCGTTATAAGCTGCGGCTTCATTGGACTGGCCGGCAGGGCATGCCGAGTCCGTTCAAAAATGCTCAAGCCCACAGACTGAATGGCAGAGGCGCACAGTGCGCAACAGACCATTCCGGGCTTACAAGACAAATTAAGGAGAGCAAAATGCCCAAGATGAAGACCAAATCGGGTGCGAAAAAGCGCTTCAAGGTCACTTCGAGTGGAAAGATCAAGGTTGCGCAGGCCGGCAAACGCCATGGCATGATTAAACGCAGCAAGAAATTCATCCGTCAGGCTCGGGGCACCACGGTGTTGTGCGCTCAGGATGCACGTATCGTGAAGAAGTTCCTTCCTTACGCTTAAATTGATCTTTACCGGAGAATACGAAAATGGCCCGAGTTAAACGGGGCGTCACGTCCCACGCCCGACATAAAAAAGTTATCAAAGCCGCCAAAGGCTATTATGGCCGCCGCAAAAATACCATCCGCGTTGCCAAGCAGGCCGTGGAAAAGGCTGGTCAATACGCCTATCGCGACCGTAAAACCAGAAAGCGTAATTTCCGCGCTTTGTGGATTCAGCGGATCAATGCTGCTGTCCGTGAACATGGCATGACCTATGGTCGATTTATCGATGGCCTCAACAAGGCCGAGATTGCTGTGGATCGCAAAGTTCTTTCAGACATTGCAATTCATGAGCCTGCTACTTTCAAAGTTCTGGTCGATAAAGCGCAATCTGCGCTCGCCTAAACCGAAGTAGCTGCTTTCGGCCCGGTTGGGGTCAGATTATGAACCCACGTTGGCGGCGCCAGCGTGGGTTTTGTCATATTGATGCGCCATCATCTGAATTGAAATTTTGAACATCGGAATCTCCAATGAGTGATCTGGACACCTTAAAACAATCGGTACTGTCAGACATCGCAGCCGCAGTTGATGAAGCCAAACTGGAGGCCGTGCGCATTGCCAGCCTCGGCAAGAAGGGCTCCATCTCCGAGGCTATGAAATCGCTCGGCAAAATGGATGTCGAAGAACGCAAGATCATGGGCCCGGCGCTGAATGCGCTGAAAAACGAAGTCACTGATGCAATTGCAGCGCGCAAGAGTATTCTGGAAAACGAGGCACTGGAGCAGCGCCTTGCGACCGAACGGATCGATATCACCCTGCCGGTGCCTGCAGGTCCGGCAGAGCGTGGCCGTATCCACCCGGTTTCCCAGGTTGTGGATGAAATCACGGCGATTTTTGCCGATATGGGTTTTGCCATCGCCGAAGGGCCGGATATTGAAACCGACTATTACAATTTCACCGCACTGAATTTTCCAGAAGGCCATCCGGCGCGGGAAATGCACGACACCTTCTTCTTCAATCCCAAGGAAGACGGTGAACGGCTGTTGCTGCGTACCCATACATCGCCTGTGCAGATCCACACCATGAAGGCACAAGAGCCGCCGATTCGGGTGGTGATCCCCGGACGCACCTATCGCTGCGACAGTGACCAGACCCACACACCGATGTTCCACCAGATCGAAGGCCTTGTTGTCGACAAGACATCGACCGTTGGCACCATGAAATGGGTTCTGGCTGAATTCTGCAAAGCATTCTTTGAAGTGCCGGAAGTCGACATGCGCTTTCGCCCCAGCTTCTTCCCGTTCACGGAGCCATCTCTGGAAGTGGATATTCGCTGCGACCGCTCAGGTGACAATGTCAAAATCGGACAGGGCGATGACTGGTTGGAAATTCTCGGCTGCGGCATGCTGCATCCCAATGTCCTGAAATCAGGTGGTCTGGCCCCGGATGAATATCAGGGCTTTGCCTGGGGTATGGGGATCGACCGCATTGCCATGCTGAAATATGGCATGCCCGACCTGCGCGCGTTTTTCGATGCCGACGCCCGCTGGATAGAACATTACGGCTTCCGCCCGCTCGACCTGCCGACATTGTTCGGCGGTCTGAGCCGCGTATAGGGAGACAGGAACATGAAATTCACACTGTCCTGGTTGAAAGACCATCTTGATACAAAGGACTCACTTGATGACATCGTTGAGGCGCTGACCATGATCGGCCTGGAAGTGGAAGAGGTCGACGACCGCTCCAAATTCAAGCCTTTCACCATTGCCAAGGTCCTGACCGCCGAGCAGCATCCCGATGCGGACAAGCTGCGTGTGTTATCCGTCGATAACGGCTCCGGCACATCGGTGCAGGTCGTCTGTGGCGCGCCCAATGCCCGTGCAGGCCTGATCGGCGCCTTTGCTGGTCCTGGCACCTATGTGCCCGGTATTGACGTGACCCTGGGGACATCCAGCATTCGCGGCGTGGAAAGCTTCGGCATGATGTGTTCCGAGCGGGAACTGGACCTGTCCGACGAGCATGATGGCATTATCGATCTGTCCGAGGATGTGCTTGCCAATGCGCCTGTCGGTTCGTCCTTTGCCGCCTATGCGGGGCTGGACGATCCGATGATCGAGATTGCCGTCACACCCAACCGTCCGGATTGTCTGGGTGTGTATGGTATTGCCCGCGATCTTGCCGCTGCCGGTCTTGGCACCTTGAAGGATGGCAGCATTGCTGCCGTGGCTGGCAATGGAGAGTGCCCGGTCACGGTCGCGCTGGAGTTCGGCGATACTGAATCCCTGTGTCCGGCATTTGGTCTGCGCCTTGTCAGCGGCATCAAGAACGGCCCCTCGCCGAGTTGGCTGCAGCGCCGGTTGAAAGCAATTGGCCTGCGCCCGATCAACGCGCTGGTCGACATTACAAACTACATCACCTTCGATAGGGGCCGCCCACTGCACGTGTTTGATGCCGACAAGGTGTCCGGCAATCTGGTGGTGCGGCGCGGCAAGGATGGCGAAGACATTCTCGCGCTTGATGGCAAGACCTATCAGGTCAACCCGGAAATCTGTGTGATTGCCGATGATAACGGGCTGGAATCGCTGGCCGGTGTCATGGGCGGTGACGCCAGTGGGTGTTCGGAAACCACAACCAATGTGCTGATTGAATCTGCACTGTGGGAACCACTGAATATTGCCCGGACAGGCCGTGATCTCGGCGTCAACTCTGATGCCCGTTTCCGCTTCGAACGCGGTGTTGACCCGGCCATGATGCTGCCCGGCCTTGAACTGGCAACACAGATGGTGCTGGAATTGTGTGGCGGTGATGCCAGCAAGGTGTCCGTGTCCGGCACTGTGCCAGAGCCACACAAGACAATTGATTTCCCTTACTCCGAAATCACACGCCTGACAGGGTTGGATGTGCCGCATGACCGTGCCAACAGCATTCTGGAAAGCCTTGGCTTTCCAGTGTCCGGCAGTGGTGATGTGGTTCAGGTGTCGGTCCCAGGCTGGCGTCCGGATGTGGATGGCAAGGCTGACATCGTTGAAGAAGTCATGCGTATTGTGGGGGTCAATGAAATTGCCCATCGTCCCATCGAACGGGGCGCCCATGTGCAAGGACCGATCCTGACCGTGCGTCAGACGCGCGAACGGCGTGCGCGCCGTGCCCTGGCCTCACGCGGCATGATGGAAGCTGTGACCTGGTCATTCCTGCCAAAGGATCAGGCTGAAGCCTTTGGTGGTGGTCAGCCGGAACTGGCACTGGCCAACCCGATCTCAAGTGATTTGTCGGATATGCGACCCAGCCTGATGCCCAATCTCCTGAGCGCCCTGCAGCGCAATGGCGATCGCGGCATCAATGATCTTGCCCTGTTTGAAGTGGGGCAGATTTTCACTGGTGACCAGCCGACTGACCAGAAAACCGGTGCAACCGGTGTGCGGCGCGGTGCGGTTCAAATTACCCATGAAGGACGCGACTGGCGTGGCGTTGCACGCGGCGTGGATGCGTTTGACGCCAAGGCCGACGCGTTTGGCGTGCTGGCAGAACTGGGTGTTCCGGTCAACAATCTGCAGGTCGTGGCAGAAGCGCCGTCGTGGTATCATCCAGGCCGCTCGGGACGCATCCAATTGGGTCCCAAGCAGATTTTCGGCACCTTTGGTGAATTGCATCCGGCTATCTTGAAGCAGTTTGATGTGGACGGACCGGTGGTTGGTTTTGAGATCATCCTGGAAAACCTGCCAAAACCACGGAACAAAACCTCACGGACCAAGCCTGCGCTTGATCTGCCGGAACTGCTGCCAGTATCCCGCGACTTTGCGTTTGTCGTCAGCGCTGATGTCACCGCAGACAAGGTGCTGAAAGCCGCCCGCTCCGCCGACAAGAAGCTGATCCAGAGCGTGTCGCTCTTTGATGTTTATGAGGGCGAGCGCATGGAGCCCGGCCAGAAATCTCTGGCCATCGAAGTGACCCTGCAACCACGTGACAAGACGCTGACAGATGACGAGATTTCTGCTGTCAGCTCAGCCATTGTTGCATCGGTAGAAAAAGCAACCGGCGGACAGCTGCGCGGATAGGCTCGCATCAAATTGCGGGCTGGTTTGGTGGGGTGAGACGCTGGAATGTGGGTTCTCGGAACAAGTCCGAGAACGACGGGAAGAGGTGGTTTGGTTGGGCTTTGCTAAAGACCTGCGTCTCAACCTCAACGAAACCTTGCAGTGGTTTCACCCCCGTATCCTCACGCGCTTCGTCGTCCTCGGACTTGTTCCGAGGACCCACAGAATACGCTTAAGGGGCGTTTAGGCCGTATCGCCAGAGATGGGTGCCTTGCGTCTGCATTCATTTGCGGTGACGATCATAGTGCGGGCACAGCGCTACGACGTGGATCAAATTCAACCTCGAAGGGTTGAGGCGAGAATCAATTACTTTATCTCTATTTGCAATTTCAGACGACTCTAAGTCGTGCCCGCCACCTTGTCCTGGTTAATGGGAGGCGGTGGCGGATAATGGATGCCCCGCTGGCCGGAAAGGCCTCGATTAGCGGGCGCGGTGAAAGGCGGTTCGTCCAAGCCAATCAATTCATCGCCATCAACGTAATTGAGATCGTCACCATAGAGATTTTTGCGCAACTCGGATTTCAGATGCTCCATCATAGGCGCGAAGAGCGGATCGTTCGCCAGATCTGTCACTTCTGATCGATCCGTTTGAAGGTCAAAAAGCTGGAAGCGATTTCCGGCCGGATACCAGATTAACTTGTAGCGGTCATCCCGGATCATTCGGGAAGCAAGCGGACCCTCGAGCGATTCTCCATAAAAATGGCTTCGTTTCTCGGATCCAAGAAAGGAGATACCCTCGCATTCGGCTGGACAGTCGATCTCTGCAAGGTCGAGAAGTCCCGGCATCAGATCGTGGAGTCCGATCAAACGATCATCGCATGTACCGGGGGAAAGCCGATCCCGCCCCTTGCGATCAACGACAATCAGCGGAACCCGACTCGACGCATCGTGCATCAGCCTCTTGCCGTATAGACCGTGATCACCAAGCATTTCTCCATGATCCGAGGTAAACATGATGACAGTATCATCAAGAATGCCCTCTTCCCGCAATGTCCCGATCAACAGACGAATTTGATGATCAATATGTGTACACAGCGCATAGAAGGCCCGCCGTATCTGTGCCAAACTTTCAGGTGTACGCTGCGCGAGTTTATCGTGTTGAAGCCGTACGGGATAGGGAAGCCTGTCTACCGCTTCAGACCAACCTGCGGTAATGGCCGGAGGTGGATTGGTCGAGGCATAGCGGTCCATATAGGATTTGAGCGGAACCAGGGGCGGGTGCGGATGATTGTAGGAGACGTGCCAGAAGGATGGCCGCAAAGGATCGCGCCGCCTGATCTGTCGCGCGGCAGTCAGAGTGGTCCAATTCGTCACATGCAATCGATCAGGTAGATGCCAGTAATTCCAATCATATTCATTATTGCTCATACCATGGAGAAACTGCTCCCCAACATGCCCCTCATCGGCAAGAAATACCTCATAGTCATCCGGCCCGCCCAGATGACTGCGACCTTCTTCGGCCAGTATCGCGTCGTGGAAACCAATTCTGTCACGTTGCGGAAAGACGTGCAGCTTTCCGATAGCGTTGGCCTGATATCCCGCGTTGACAAAAGTTTTCGCAAGCGTTGGAGCGTCTTTTGGCATTGGCAAGGTGGGTTGAAAAATGCGGTCCCCGTGGCCCCTTGAAGTCAGACCAGTCATCATTGATCTACGCGAGGGAATACAGATAGGAGTTTGTGCATAGCAATTGGTGTATCGCACACCTAGACGTGCCAATTGGTCGAGCGTTGGTGTTTCGACTACCGCATGTCCGGCAACGCCAAGAAGATCGGCCGGCCATTGATCGACACTGATGAACAGGATGTTGGGCGAACGAGTCATAGCATCTCTTTACGTGGATTGATTATGGCGGTCATAGTAAGCCGCTCATGAGCCAGTCTGGGTGGGTGGGTTATTGGTGTCACTGCGCTTGCGCATACCCCAAAGCATGGCGAACAGCATGATGATCGTCAAGATAATGATCGCAGCGCTGATCGGGCGTTCGAGAAAGGTCATTATGTCACCGCGTGACAATAACATCGAACGGCGAAAGTTCTCTTCAAATAATGGCCCCAGAATGAACCCCAATAGCATTGGAGCAGCCGGATAGTTGAGTTGCCGCATTAGATAACCCAGCGCGCCGAATCCTATTACGAGCCAGATATCGAAGACACTGTTGCTAACGCTAAAGACACCGATACATATGAAAACGAGTATTGACGGGTAAAGATAGTGGTAGGGAATCCTCAGAACGCTGACCCAAAGTCCAATCAGCGGTATATTCAAGAATACCAGAATGAGGTTACCGATCCAGAAGCTCATCACCAGCCCCCAGAACATATCAGGCTGATCTACGAACAAACGAGGGCCCGGTGCGATACCATTTATGAGAAGAACACCGAGCATCAGCGCCATGGTTGCACTTCCAGGGATGCCCAACGTTAATGTCGGAATAAATGCCGTTTGGTCCGCAGCATTATTTGCTGCTTCGGGTGCGCAAATACCTTCAACAGCACCTTTACCGAAGCGGGTGGGGTCTTTTGCAATTCGCTTTTCAGCAGCATAGGAAACAAAGGAAGCGACAAGTGCGCCGGTTCCTGGCAAAGCCCCAAAGAATGAACCAAAACCAGTCCCACGCAGAGTAGGCCAGAATGAGCGCCGCCAGTCTTCGCGTGTCGGAATCATTGAGCGGAACGTCACCCTGTCGATCTTGCCAAATCTTGCTATCCTGGCACTGACAATGATTTCAGCGACGCCAAAAATTCCCATCGCGATAACTGGAATGCCTATTCCTTCGCTCAGCTCCTGTACGCCGAGCGTCAATCTGTAAGCTCCAGAATACATATCCATCCCGACGGTGCCGAACAGGAGCCCGAGGACAATCATTGAGAAACTCTTGAGGACAGAACCCGACGACATGCCAGAAGCTCCCACCAATCCCATCAGGATAAGAGCGAAATACTCTTGTGCTCCAAAATTGCGCGCGAACTGAACGATTAATGGTGCGAACAGCATCATCAATATGATGCCGATGGAACCGCCAACAAACGATGAGAATGTCGTCAACAGAAGTGCGATGCCGCCCCGACCCTGCTTGGCCATTGGGTAGCCGTCGATACAGGAGACCGCGCCCGAAGCAATACCCGGTACATTCAGCAAGATTGCCGCCGTGGATCCTCCATAGGCCGTTCCGTAATAGATGCCCGCCAGCATAATAAGCCCGCTCGTGGCATCCATCCCGAATGTCAACGGGAAAAGCATTGACATAGCCGCGAGCGGCCCGAGGCCCGGCAGTACTCCGACAAACATTCCGACGAGGACACCAAAAAAGCAATAAAACAGATTAAGCGGTGTCGTGGCAACTTCCAGTCCGAGAACGACACTGCCCTGCATAAGATTCAACAGATCCATTACCAGCTCCAGGAGAACGCCGGGATCGGCAGGTTAAGAAGCCAGATAAAAAGAACGACGCTGATGGCAGCCAGAATGATCGCCAGGAGCAAACACCTCTGCCAGTTCGCAGACCGTGCAGCGAGACTGGCAATCATTACCGCCGCGATGACCGCAGGTGCCATGCCAACCCGTTCCAAGAGTAGCCCAAACATCACTCCTCCACCAAGGATGCTGGCAGCTGGCACAACTTCCAGCCTTACCGTTGTTTCCTCATCGATCAGCGCATTCGCCATAATAGCGCTGCCGAACAGCCCGAGAAAAACGCCTAGAATCAGCGGGAACATACCTGGCCCCATCTGTGAAAAGCTCCCAAGCGCATAATTCGTATAGGCATAACCTGCTACGGTAAGCCCTAAAAGCGCCAGCGCTCCCCCTGATGCCAGATCGGTCTGCTTCGTGCTCGCCATGTTTTTACTCCTCTAAAAACGGCAGATTATGGAAGACGGCCAACGGAAATGTCGGTCAACCCGTTTCGCGAATGATGTGCTGGAAATCAAGACGGATGATTTCGCCTTCGCTCTTGACGCCATTCAACCGGTCCAGAACATGCTGCGCAGTCAAGTGTGCAATCTGCTCGTGCGGAGGGCGAACCGTGCTTAAAAGCGGGTTACTCGCCTCGGACAGTATCGAATCGCCAAACCCACAAATCCGCAAGTCATCCGGAACCTTGACGCAGCGGCGTTGGCACTCGAAAAGCCCTCCAATCGCCAAAGTGTCGTTGGTATAGAAAATCGCATCCGTATCCGGTGCCTCATCAAGTATTCGTCCCAGCCCCACGCCACCGTTTTTTGCGCGGCCGCGCTCTTCGAACGTCACGTGAACAGGCGGAACGCCGAGCAATTGTTCTGCACTACGCAGAAACCCATTGGCGCGTTGTGTTGCACGAATATCCTGACCTATGGCTGCGCTTACCAACCCCAACCGCTTCGCTCCGGATTTAACGAAATACGAGGCAACATAGCGCCCCACATCATCATGAGAAATCCCGATGGCGGTATCGATGGCTTGATCGCTGACATCCCACATCTCGACCACCGGAACTTCTGCCGTCAGCAACATGTTGACGGTCTGCCGTGAGTGATGCCGTCCTGTAAGTATCATCGCCGCTGCAGACCAGGAAAGAAGCGAGGCAGTAGCCTTCAATTCCTTCTCGAGCGAATAATCAGTGTGACTGATAAACGTCTGATATCCATGCGAGTCAAAAATATCAGTTAGTTCCTCGACAATCGTCGCAAAGGCGGAATTTCGCATCGTTGGGATGATGAGCCCGATGGCCCTACTTTTCTTCGCTGCCAAAGACCCGGCCATGCGATTGGGTACATATGTGAGTGTCCGCATAGCATCATCTATACGCCGCCGAAGCTCTCCGGAGACCTGCTCGGGCGTATTGATTGCTCTGGAGACTGTGGATAGCGACACGCCGGAAAGTCGTGCAACATCCTGCATCCGAACACGGCGCGTTCGCTCGGAGTGGTCCGGCCCGAGGGCATTTCCTGACGGATCATGAGTTTTAGTTTTGTCGTCCAGAATAATCTCCCTACTGACCAATGCAGCCATTGGAAACGATAGATATCAAAGCGCTTTCTTGTCAAGAAAAAGAATATTTCTTAAATATTTCAATTAGTTAATTGAATTTTACTTTTTTTCTTGAAAGCGCTTTCATAAAATGACATGAATCTTGGAGACCTAATCCGTAAGAGACGGAAAGGCCAAAGACGAAAAAAACCTGGGAGGATAAACATGACATCAAAGATATTCCGTATGCTCGGCGCAGCAGTGGCCATCACGGGCAGTTTGGCAAATTATTCAGCAGCAGCTGAGAACGATTACCCGACAGACGTAGTTGAATTGTCTGTTGGCCAGCCTGCTGGCGGAAGCCTTGACGTTCTAGCGCGCATTGTCGCAGAAGGATTGCAGAAGCATTTCAACCAGACCTTCATCGTGGTCAATCGTCCTGGCGGCGGTGGCAATGTGGCTGGTGAATACATGACGCATCAAGAACCGGATGGTTACAATTTGCTAGTGCTGGGAAGCTCCATGTCGTTCCGGCAGGCACTTGGCACAACTCCTTTCGAATTTCCGAATGACTTCACGACTATTGCCCGGTTTGGAATGATGGCCTCTACGGTTGCAGTTCCAGCCGATTTGCCGGTCAATTCGATTGAAGAATTCGTCGCATGGACCAAAGAGCAGCCAGATGGTGCCAATTACAGCTCGGCTGGCGTTGGTAGCGGGGCGCACATCTTCACCATGGACTTTGCAGATAAGACAGATGCGAACCTGGTCCACATCCCCTATACTGGGGGTCCGGCAGCAGTGAACGCACTCATCAACAATGAAGTCTCGTTGTTTCTCGGGCCGTACACTCTGGTGAAGGGCTTTGTCGATGCAGGCGAAGTGAAAATTCTGGCCACCGCAACGCCGCAACGGCTTCCTCAATTGCCAGATGTACCCACTATGACCGAGGCCGGATTCGACGGCTTTGAGGCCGAGCAATATATCGGTTTGTGGGGCCCAAAGGGCATGTCAGAGGATATCGTCAATCAGCTCAACGCAGCTGTCAACGACCACCTGAACACTCCAGAAATTCAAGCCCAATTCAAAGAGATCAGCATCCGGACGAAAACCGAAAGTCCCGAGGAATTCTCACAATTCCTAACCTCGGACGTAGAACGATGGACGAAAGTCGTCGCTAAGATCAAGGAATAAGTCTCCTTCAAAATCCATGTGAGCGCCTGGATGGGCGCTCACTTCAATTACTGGACAAGTACAACGCGGGGGCAGAGCAGAATATGAAGGTGCTTCAACTTACTCGTCTTCACGAACCAACGGAACAGGCACTTGCCGCCTCTCATGAGGTCACCATTGCCCCTCAAACACGAAAAGACTTGCACGACCTGCTTTTGGCGGAGCAGAATTTCGAGGGCATCGTCACAAACGGGAAGGGCAAGGTTGACAGAGCCCTGCTGGAGAAGTTGCCTCAATTGCGTGTGATTTCCTGCTTCGGCGCTGGCATGGACAATCTGGACCTGCAGTTGATTGGTCGACGGGGAATTTCTGTCTACAACACCTCCGATGCGTTAAAAGATGATGTGGCTGACCACGCCATGGGATTGGTGATCGGATTGCTCCGACAAATTGTGAGATTTGATCGTGATTTGCGAAACAGGGCATGGCACGAGGCACGCCAACGATTGAGCGTTTCGCTTTTCGGGAAGCGCATGGGAATTGTCGGGCTTGGTAAAATTGGCTGCGCGATCGCCAATCGTGGGAGCGCTTTCCGAATGGAAATTGCCTATTCCGGGCCATCCCGGAAAATTGAGCAGCCTTTCATTTTCTTCAGTTCGGTGAAACAACTCGCCCGTTGGTGCGATATCCTGATTGTTTGCTGCCCTGGTGGTCCTGCTACGCAACATCTAATTGATGTTGAAACTCTTGAGGCACTCGGTCCTTCCGGTTGGCTCGTCAACGTGGCTCGTGGCAGCGTTGTTGATCAAAGGGCGCTTCTTTCAGTATTGCGAAATAGCGGAATTGCCGGAGTTGCACTTGATGTGTTCGAAGATGAACCGGACGTGCCCCTTGCACTGATAGAAGACCCCCGCACTGTCCTGACGCCACACGTCTCTAGTGGTACGCATCAAACGCGCGAACGAATGGGGCAGATGATGATCGCAGCGCTGGATAAAGCCGACAGCACGGTCCAATGCTGAAAATTCGGGGTGGGCGCCATCGATGGAAAAACACAATCGTCATTGAGCTTCGCTGGATTGATGCGTTGGTATGCTGATTCTCGGAACCAAGTCCGAGGCCCCACGCAAATCCAATAGGTGCAAGATCAGGCACCGAGGCCCTACGGCCAGAGCTGGATGCCTTGCTTGTGTCTGCATTCATTTGCGGTGACGACCGTAGTGGAAGCTGGTTTTGGTGGGTCGAGGCGTTGGAATCTAGGTTCTCGGAACGAGTCCGAGAACGACGGGGAGAGGTGGGTTGGTTGGACTTTTGCCGAAGACCTGCGCCTCACCCTGAACGAAACCTTGCAGTGGTTTCACCCCTGTATCCTCACCCGCGCCGTCGTTCTCGGACTTGTTCCGAGGACACACAGACTACGCATTATAGGCTCAGGATCAGGCGCTCAGACCGTATCGCCAGAGCTGAACGCCTTGCGTCTGCAGCCATTTGCGGTGGCGGTTATAGTGCGGGCATAGCACTGCGACGTGGGCCCAGAATTCGGGGCCGTGATTCATTTCCCTCAGATGCGCCACCTCATGGGCGACGAGATAGTCCAGCACTTCGGGAGGTGCCAGAATCAGCCGCCAGGAGTAATTGAGGGTCTTGTTGGAGGAGCATGATCCCCAGCGGCTTTTGCCATCGCGCAGGCGTATGGCACCGGGCTGAACGCGAAGCGTCTTGCTGTGATGCGCGGACAGGCGACGATAATCCTTCAGCGCTTCGCTTTTGAGATAATCCTGCACCCGGCGGGCAAAATGCTCTGGTGAGCCGGCCACATGAAGTTCCGGGCCGTTGTCGGCTTCGACGACCTTTACAAGCCCTCGGGTAGCGCCGGTTGCCACAAGGCGGTGATCCACACCGCGCAGTGGCAACAGCACATCAGGTGCGAAGGGCAACGGTTCTTCGAGCCGGTCCAGCCGTTCGACAATCCAGTCCGCCTGATCGCGGGCAAAGCGCTCCGCCTGTTTGCGGCTGCCCCCTTTGGGAACAGTCACAATGGCTTTGCGGTCCTTGCTGTCAAGCTTCAGGATGTAGCGGCGGGCACGCGGATTGGGGCGCAATTCAACCGTGAGGGTCTGATCCCCATGCTCAACAGCAATCTGGATCGGTTCCGACATTTGCTGTTTGCGCCCAAACAGCATTGTCAGCCGACAGTTTCGTCTTTCGCAGCAGCACTTGTCAGCGCCTTTGCCTGATCAACCCATTTGTCACGTGCAATCCGGCCCTTGAAGGCCAGCTTGTCGTCCAGTTCATCAATCGCTTTCTGACTGAGGCGTGCGATCTGGGCAAAGTGGAACACACCGATCTGATTGAGGGTATTTTCCAGCTTCGGTCCCACGCCTGAAATCTTCTTCAGATCGTCAGCTGCGCCCTGCGGCTTTGACAGCAACAGGCTCGCCAGATCATTTTTCGGCTTGGCGGCTGCTTTCTTGGGTGCAGCTTTGCGCGGTTTGGTCACTTTCGGTGCACTCGCGACTGCTGCGACCGGTTTTTGGGTTTCTGCAGGCGGTGTTTCAGCCTGTGCTGCCGGTTTTTCCTGAGGCGGAGCCGTTTCGGCTTTTACCGTTGGTGCCTGTGGCGCCTGCGGGGCTGCTGGCGCAGCTGGTGCAACGTTGACGGCAGACAGGCGCTCGCTGTGCGTGGCTGTGAAATCACGAATGCGCGGCGCGATTTCCGAGCGGAACCGTGATCCGTTGAAAACACCATAATGGCCGACTTTCGGCTGCATGTAATGGGCCCGCATATCGTCTGGCAGATTGGTACAGACCGTATGAGCGGCTTCTGTCTGACCCACGCCAGAAATATCATCATTCTCGCCCTCAATGGTCATCAGGGCAATGCGATGGATGGCTGACGGGTCTACGAGATGACCACGATAGGTAAACTCACCCTTGGGCAGCGAATGTTTGATGAAGACCGCATCAACGGTCTGGAGATAAAACTCGGAGGTCAGATCCATGACCGCCATATATTCATCGTAAAAATCAGTGTGCTTGTCCGCAGAATCTCCATCGCCTTCCACAAGGTGATTGAAGAAATCCTTGTGAGCATCAAGATGCCGATCCAGATTCATCGACATGAAACCGGTCAATTGCAGGAAGCCGGGATAGACTGTGCGCATAAACCCGGGATTTGGGAATGGCACCGTCATGACGGCATTTTGCTCGAACCAGGACAAGTCCTTTTCTTCCGCCATCTTGTTGACGGCGGTCGGGTTGATTCTGGTGTCAATCGGGCCACCCATCAGCACCATTGTAGCAGGCAATGCCGGGTGGTCGGCTTCATCCATCAAAGCGGCAGCTGCCAGCACAGGCACGGATGGCTGACAGACAGCCATGACATGTGCGCCCTTGCCCAGAACGCCAAAAATCTGAATGAGATAATCAATATAGTCGTCAAGGTCGAAGCCACCCTCAGCCAAAGGCACGGAGCGGGCATCTTTCCAGTCGGTCACATAGACATCATAATGCGGCAGCATGGTCTCGACCGATCCACGCAGCAATGTTGCGTAGTGGCCGGACATGGGGGCAACGATCAACAGCTTCGGTTCAGGTGCTGCCGTCTTGTTACGGGTTGGATTCGGGCGCTGGAAGCGCACCAGATCACAAAATGGCCGCGACCAGACGGTCTTCTCGACAACCGGCACTTCAATGCCGTCAATGACGGTCGTCTCCAGACCGAATTCGGGCTTGCCATAGCGCCGTGTCGTGCGCTCGAACAGTTCACAGGCAGCGGAAATATTCTTGCCAAGAGGACTGTGAGACAGCGGATTGAGCGGGTTGTCGTAATAGAGTTTTGTTGCATCTGCAGCCGCACGCAACGGTGCAAATGCGGCATGACTCATTTCGTACCAATGATAAAAGGGCAAGTGTGAAGGCCTCTGGGTTCCGGATGAGATCAATACTCATACCGCAGTGCAATATGGGCCTGATTCCCCAGCGGGGCAAGCCATTTGCGTATGAAACCCGACCAAAGTCGTGAGACAGGCGTCCATATTCAGGTTTTCAGGCCGCTAAATTGCCAAAATGTCGCAGCTTCACGACATTCCGGCTTGTACACCCTAGGATTTCATTGCTTTCAGCGCTTCCAGTCTCGGCATCGACAGAATGTTGTACCCGCTGTCAGTGAAATGAATTTCACCGGTTACGCCACGCGACAGATCCGACAACAGATAAAGCGCACTGCCGCCAACATCCTCAATTGTGACATTGCGCTGCAGCGGGCAGTTCTTTTCCTGAAAATCGAACATCAGGCGTGCATCGGCGATTCCGGCACCTGCAAGTGTCCGCACCGGACCGGCAGAAATTGCGTTCACGCGCACGCCCTGCGCGCCAAAATCTCCGGCCAGATAGCGCACAGAAGCTTCCAGGGCCGCTTTGGCCACACCCATCACATTGTAATTGGGCATCACACGGGTGGCCCCGCCATAGGTGAGGGTCAGAAGCGCGCCGCCATCGGGCATGATATCGGCCGCACGCTTTGCAATCTCGGTGAAGGAGAAACAGGAGATCACCATGGTCCGGGAAAAGTTCTCCCGGGTGGTGTCTGCATATTGACCCTTCAACTCATTTTTGTCTGAAAATGCGATGGCGTGGACCAGAAAATCAATGCTGCCCCAACGCTCTTTCAATGTTTCAAAGACAGCGTCAACACTGTCCACATCTTCCACATCGCATGGGATCAGCATGTCTGACCCGACACTCTCCACCAACGGTTTGACCCGACGCCCGAACGCCTCACCCTGATAGGTAAAGGCCAGTTCCGCGCCCTCGGCATGCAATGCCTTTGCAATGCCCCAGGCAATGGAATGATCGTTGGCGACGCCCATAATCAGGCCTCGTTTGCCGCGCATCAGGCCAGCAGCCGATTGCGGCATGTCCGTTGTTGTCTCAGTCACATCAGAACCCTTTACACATCACGTCGGAAAATCAGAGTCGCATTGGTGCCGCCAAAACCAAATGAATTCGTCAGTGCAATGTGCACATCCGTATCCTTGCGCTCGCGCAGAATGGGAAGGCCTTCAAATTCCGGATCAAGCTCAGTGATATGCGCACTTTCCGCCATGAAGCTGTGTTCCATCATCATCAGGCAGTAAATCGATTCCTGCACGCCTGTCGCCCCGAGCGAATGGCCCGTGAGTGACTTTGTTGCTGATATGAATGGAATGTTTTCCCCGAAAACTTCCTTGATGGCCCCGATTTCCTTTTTGTCCCCAATCGGAGTGGATGTGCCATGGGTGTTGATGTAGTCGACACTGCCTTCAACCGTGGCGAGCGCCTGCTGCATGCATCGCACCGCGCCTTCACCAGATGGTGCGACCATGTCGTGCCCGTCTGATGTTGCGCCATAGCCGACAATCTCGCCATAGATCTTGGCGCCACGCGCTTTGGCATGTTCCAGTTCTTCCAGAACCAGCACGCCTGCACCACCGGCAATGACGAACCCGTCGCGGGTTGCATCATAGGCACGGGAGGCGGTTTCCGGCGTATCATTATGTTTGCTGGTCATGGCGCCCATGGCGTCAAACAGATTGGACATGGACCAGTGCAGATCTTCGCTACCACCAGCAAAAACGATGTCCTGTTTGCCAACCTGAATGGTCTCATACGCGTTGCCAATACAATGATTGGACGTGGCACAGGCGGACGAGATCGAATAATTGACGCCCAGTATCTTATAAGGCGTCGCCAATGTCGCCGAGGCCGTTGATGACATGGCTTTGGGAACCGCGAACGGTCCGATGCGCTTGGGCGATTTGTTCTCGACGGTTAATTGAGCCGCCTCGATAACCGATTTCGTGGAAGGGCCACCTGAGCCCATGATGATACCTGTGCGCGGATTGGAAATATCGCTTTCTTCCAGGCCGGAATCCTCGATAGCTTCCTGCATTGCCACCCAGTTCCAGGCGGATCCAAGACCCATGAAACGGGCAGCACGACGGTCCACCATGGTAAATGGATCGAGGGTGGGTTTGCCATGAACATGGCAGCGGAAACCCAGTTCAGCATATTCTTCAGAATAGGTGATGCCTGAACGAGCTGTTTTGAGGCTGTCCAGAACTTCAGCTTTATTATTGCCAATTGAGGACACAATGCCCATGCCGGTAACGACGACGCGTTTCATGGTCGGCTCCTTGTAACGATCAAAAATTTCAGTTCACGATCAGGTCTGGAACAGACCAACACGCAAATCCTTCGCTTGATAGATAGTTTCGCCATCGGCTTTTAGCCAGCCATCAGCGATGCCCAATTTCAGGCGCGAGCGCATGACGCGTTTGATTTCGATTCCGTATTCAATAAGTTTTACATCGGGTGTGACCATTCCGGAAAACTTCACCTCGCCAACAGACAAGGCACGGCCCCGGCCCGGCTCGCCGAGCCAGCCAAGGTAGAAACCGAGGAGCTGCCACATGGCATCCAGGCCCAGACAGCCGGGCATGACAGGATCGCCCTCAAAATGGCAGGTGAAAAACCAAAGCTCGGGATTTATGTCATATTCGGCCCGAATGAGGCCCTTGTTATATGTGCCACCTTCTTCCGAAATTTCTGTGATGCGATCAAACATCAACATCGGTGGCAGTGGGAGCTGGGCATTGCCTGGTCCGTAGAGGCGGCCATGACCGCATTCCAACAAGGCCGACTTGTCGAATGAAGATGGACGCGTGATCGGTGTGTCGCCTGAAGTCTGATTATCGCTCACTGAAACTCTTTCCTTGGCATTAAGACGTGTCGATGGCCTGATTGTGCCATCGGGATATAGCTGTCGTTAACACAAGCCTGTGCTGACGAAAAGACTTGTTCTGATGCAAAAGCAAACTCGAACTTCATTTCGCGGATGCAGCAAAACCTTGCGATTTGACGGTAGAATGCTTATTGTCCCAAGAGCAAAATTGAAAAGGTAAGTGGACGATGGCGGGTTCTGAAACACGCGGCGAAGATGACATCCATGACGTCATGGATGAAACGGGCGTTGTTCACTTGCTGCGCGACCATGATCTGCGTCCCACCCGTCAACGTGTAGCACTGGCAGAATTGCTGTTTTCCAAGGGACACCGCCATATCAGCGCAGAGGCGCTGCACGAAGAAGCCGAGCACCAGAGCATCAAGGTTTCACTGGCAACCATCTATAATACGCTGCATCAGTTCACCAATGCTGGCCTGCTGCGCGCGGTGCCGGTTGACGGATCAAAAACCTATTTCGATACCAATGTTGACAATCATCACCATTTCTTTGTGGAAGATGATCAGAAAGTTATTGATATCCCGGCGCAGAGTTTCACTGTGGGCATGCTGCCGGAACCACCGGAAGGCATGGAAATCACCCGTGTTGAAGTTGTGGTGCGGGTTCGGCGGAAAAGCTGATTCTCTGACGAAATGATCCCAAGGCCAGTCTGATTTCGGTATTCACCTGACATATTCAGTCAAGCGTGCACAGCGCAGATAATGTGTGTGAACACCTACGCTCTCAACGAGAAAGCCTCTATTGATCAGTCAATAGAACCTGCGCCGCCGTCATCTTCATCGGGCGTCACATCCAGAACACGGGCACGGCTGGTGATGGTGACCTCCGGCTTGCAATCACTCATGCAAGGGTCAGTGGCTTTGAAAATGGGCGTGTCGGGCCTGGGATCAAAGAAGAAATTGTCTTCATTGGGCAGACGGATCGAGGTAAAATTCGCTTTTGAAAGCTCAAATTCCTCGTCGGTCACAACATCATTCATATAAAGCAGATAGGCCGTGATACCGTAAATCTCGTCAGGGGTCAGCGACTGGGATTCGCCAAAGGGCATGGCCCGGTTTATGTAATCATACACCGTGGACAGATAGGGCCAGTAAGAGCCGATGGTCTTGACCGGTCGCTCATCCGTGAGGCTGCCCTGCCCGCCCGACAGAACCGGCCAGCGATCCACCCCTTCACCAAAATCGCCATGGCAGGCGGCGCAACGCTCGGCAAAAACCTCTTCACCTTCAATGACTGTTCCTGACCCTTCCGGTAGGCCCATCCCATCAGGACGCACATCAATATCCCAGGCCGAGACCTCGTCAATGGTGGCGGTGCGACCAAGACCCAGGCCTTCGGAAAAGGCAGGACCAGCGGATGCAATCAACAATGAGATTGCAAGAGATGTCTTAAGAGACTTCAACATTTTCCACCTCCCCAGGGCCTTTGACATGCCAGGTCTGAATGCCATTATTGTGGTAAATCGAGTTTTCACCTCGTACGGATCGCAAGGCCGATTTGGTCGGCTGAATATAACCGGTGGAATCGATCGCCCGGGACTGCAGCAGCAATGGTTTTCCATCCCAGTTAAAATCGAAATAGAAGCGGTGCAGCGACTTGTTCAGGCTTGGACCATCAATGCGTGCTGCGTGCCAGCTGCGGCCACCATCCAGACTGACATCGACCCGGTCAATCGTTCCCCGGCCCGACCAGGCAAGACCGGTCAGGACGGTCTGTCCCTTGTCATGCATCAGTGGAGCTTGTGGCGAGGGATTGGTGATAACGGATTTTGCATCCATGACCCAGGTAAAGCGTCTTGCCCTCCCATCAGCCATCAGATCGGTGTATTTTGAGGTTTCCTCGCGATGCTGCCAGGGCGCATCGCCAATTTCGAGGCGGCGGAGCCATTTAACCCACATATTGCCTTCCCAGCCGGGCACAACCAGCCGAACCGGATAACCCTGTTCCGGACGCAACGCTTCGCCATTCATGGCAAACGCAACGATACAATCATCCAGCGCCTTTTCCAAGGGTATCGAGCGCGTCATGGTCGAGCTGTCAGCGCCTTCAGCCAGAAGCCAACTGCCCTTGGGCTTGACGCCAGCTTCCGCCAGCAAATGGCTTAGCCGGACACCGGTATACATGATATTGTGCACCATACCGTGGGTGAATTGGCAGCCATTCAATTGGGCGCCACGCCACTCCATTCCGGAATTGGCAGCGCATTCCAGAAAATAGGCATGGTTTTCTCTGGGAAAGCGCTTCAGATCTTCCATGGTGAAGACCAGTGGTTTGTCGACCATGCCGTGAATCATCAAGCGGTGCTGCGCCGGATCAACTTCGGCAATGCCGGAATGATGGCGCTCGAAGCAAAGACCGCTTGGTGTGATGATGCCATCGAGATCATGCAGTGGTGTGAAATTGACCGATGATATGGGGTCGGCCGTAAGCCATGAGACATTGCGCCGCACAACATGTTCTTCGAATGGTGAGGGCGTACCGTATGGGCGCGCGTCTACGCCCTCACCAAGATACTGGTTCCAATCCTGGAGTTCCAGTATAGCAGGGTCCCCGGTCGCAGCGGCTTTGTTGCCAGCCAGAAGACCGGCTCCCATAGCCAGCGAAGATGCCGCACCAGCACGCAAGAAACTGCGGCGGGACGGGCCTTTCGAGGCTTCCGATCCGGCGCTCACATGCTGATCGCTGGTGCCACTTGCCTGGTGGTGTTTCTGATCGCTCACATCAGGTCCTCCCCTGTGTCACAAACTTTGCCAAGCGTGTTTCGACGCTTAGTCTATGGTTCATATCATTACATTCTTTTATTTGAATGTAAAGAATTCAGAATGTGAAAATGACGTAAGGTAGCATCAGGTTCGGTGCATATCGCTGCAATCCACTCACTGTGCGTGGTGATAGTCAAACCGAAGCGCAACAAACGAAGTTTATCGGACGGATTGAACAGTGTTGCCGAACACCTCAATGGGCGCTGTCAGAATTTCGTCCGGACGCATCAACACGGTCTGCGGTGTGTGGATGACGATGTCGCCCGTGGTGGCAACAACCTGACCAATGTTACGCGTCAGGGTTTGCAGGCGATCTGAAAAGCGCACATCATTTGAGGAAAACTGATTGCCCGCATTCAGCCGGCCACCAAGGAGTTGCACAATTTCGGGGGCCTGGGCGAATTTGCCATGGCGCAGGGAATCATCCGATTTCACGCTGGTCAGATCATAGACGATAATCCCCAGCTTCGCGATTTCCGTATCTTCGGCATAATTGCCGATACGTGGCTGATTGCCAGACAAACGTTGCGACAGATTGAGCGCGCGATCATCTTTCGACACCAGCAGATTGTAAGGTTTTTCGGGCCGACCGAGGCGCTGCATCTGCGCCTTGAACACGCCGACATCAATGTCGGGCGAGGCAAGCACGACTTCTCCCATTTTGCCGCCAAGGGTCGGATCTCCGGCGATCTGCAATTGACGCAGACTTTCCATGGCCACCCAATTGCCCATGGAATGGGCCATGATATGGACCTTGCGGGCATTCGTTGCGGCCAAAAGGGTCAGGGTTCTTTCCAATCCGTCGCGGGCGATCGTCGCGCTTTCACGGTCATAGAAATATTCCAGCGGACTTCCCCGGGAGGCCCATGTGAACAGAACCAGCGTTCCCTGAAAGCCGGAATCATGTGCGAATTGGGCAAATCGCATGACGCTGTCAGAGAAGTCGGTGTTATAGCCATGCACAAACAGCAGAACATCGCGGTCGCTGTTCTCCCGTTTGGCAATCTCCGCATTCACCGCCTTGGAAAATGCCTGATTGCTGTCCTGGTAGGTGCGGTCACGAATCACGAAATGCTGATCCGGAGAAGGCTGGCCGTAGCGTGGAAGTTCCAGAGCGCCGGCCTGATGACCCGGCGGGATGGACACAAAAACGGAGGCGTGGTCGAGCCCCGGGCCACGTTCTCCGGAAAAAAACTCGTCCGGATCAGCAGATCGGGAACGTGTGGTCGCGACCAGAATATGCTCGGTTGCAACACTGCCGGTTATTTGTGTGCTGGTGCCGGTGCCAATTGCCCCAAGCGAGGCGCAGCCAACCAGTGGCAGCAACAGCGCCAGACCGATAAATTTTTTCAACAATTCTATACACGCCAACGGAACTTCCTTTGCCGGACCCTAGCGACTGAATTGCGGCAGATTGCAGGCGATACAGAGGGATTCTTGTCGCAGGGAAGCCGGTTTCTTGTTTTGATCTAAGTTTGGGTTTAGCAAGGGACAAACGCACGAAAGCAGATTACACGCCGCCCTTCACATCGGCGCAGTTCAACAGGAATATTCAGCAAATGGCGGACCAGCAGTCTCCGGACAGAAACACGCAGACACATAACGTTCTTTGGGCCTTGATGAAATTCAGCGGGCGCATGAACCGGGAGGAATATTGGTGGGCCAATGCGGTCTTGCTGGGGTGCTCGCTTGTTGCCTTTCGCGTGTTGTTTGCCGGTTCCATCGAAGTGTCCAGCGAGGGAGAGATTCTTCTGCCCGATTCGATGATGGCGCCGTTTTTCATGATCATGATGGCGTCGCTCTATGTGACTTTTGCCATTTCGGTCAAACGGCTGCATGATCTGGGATGGCCTGGCATCGTTGCAGCCGTGTTCCTGTTTCCGGCCATTGGCCTGATGGCCTTTTTTATGCTCGGGTTTTTGAAGGGCAGGAATGAGCCCAACAAATATGGTATGGTCCCACCAAGATAGCTGACACCTCTTTCATCAGGGTTCGGAATGTGTTTTCCGCCCTGTGTTTCTGCATCAAGCCACAGTCGCCCTGAATCATTTGAGTTGATCATCAATGCCCCAAAAATCCGCCATCGACATTCTTCAGGACCTGATCAAATGCCCCTCTGTCACACCCGATGAAGGCGGCGCACTGACGGCCCTGCAAGCGGTGCTGGAACCAGCCGGATTTGAGATTGCGCGCCCGAGCTTTGCAGATGTGGATACGCCGACGATTGAAAATCTTTTTGCAACGATAGGCACAGACGGGCCACATTTCGTATTTGCCGGGCACACCGATGTGGTGCCGCCAGGTGATCTGTCCGCCTGGACCCACGGGCCATTTGAAGGCGAGATCAACGACAATATCCTGTACGGGCGTGGTGCCGTGGATATGAAGGGCGGCATTGCCTGTTTTGCTGCGGCGGCCCTTGGGTTTTTGCAAGACAGGCCCGACTTCAAAGGCCGGATATCATTTCTCATTACCGGCGATGAAGAAGGTCCGGCAGTGAATGGCACAGTCAAGCTGCTGCAATGGTGCGCTGACAGAGGCGTGTATTTCGATCATTGCATTGTGGGCGAGCCAACCAATCCGACAGCATTGGGCGATGCCATCAAGATCGGGCGGCGCGGCTCCATTACCGGACGGCTGACCGTGACCGGCATCCAGGGACATGTGGCCTATCCGAATCTGTCGGATAATCCGGTCCGCAGCATTGTCGGACTGCTGGGGGCCTTGATGGAGCCGCCGCTGGACAGCGGTAATGAACGCTTCCAGCCAACCAATCTGGAAGTGACCAGCATTGATGCAGGCAATGAAACCTCCAATGTGACCCCTGCCAGTATTTCGGCCCTGTTCAATGTGCGTTTCAATGATGAGTGGACCCCGGACACGATTGCAGCCGAGTTGAGAAAAAGACTGGATCAGGCGGTGAGCGACAACCGCTTCCGCAGCGCTGACAAGAACCCGATTTCCTATGATCTGAAGTTCATTGGCAATCTGTCAGACAGTTTCTTGACCCGATCTGACAAGTTGATTGATGCCTTGTCAAACGCCGTTCAATCGGTAACCGGCCGCAAGCCGGAACTGTCTACCGGCGGCGGCACGTCTGATGCGCGGTTTGTCAAGAATTACTGTCCGGTGGTCGAGTTTGGTCTGGTGGGCCAAACCATGCATCAGGTTGACGAATGCGTCGATCTTGATGATGTGGAGCAATTGACCCGGATTTACCGCAACTTTCTGAACACCTATTTTTCCTGAATTTCAAAATTGCCCGAGAAAGGCAAACCCATGAGCCTTTCCTTTGAAGAACTTGCCTATCAGCCAACACCGATTGGCGAATTGAGCCTGCGCCGGCGTCATGATCCCATGCTCAAGATGGATGTGGTCGAGATCAAACTGGGTGAAGAGTTTCTGATGTCCGACCGCTTCACCGCCTCGGAAATTGCACTGGCTGATCTGGGATTGGCGCTTCTGAACAGGGACAATCTGGACATTGTAGTGGGCGGGCTTGGCCTTGGCTACACAGCGCAGGCTGTGCTCAAGGATGACAGGGTGAAGTCACTGATTGTGGTCGATGCGCTGCAGGCCATCATTGACTGGCATCAGGACGGTCTGCTGCCGCTGGGGCCGGAACTGACGGCGGACACACGCTGCCGGTTCGAACTGGGTGACTTCTTTGCCATGGCGGCGTCGAAAGAAGGCTTTGACCCATCCGCTCCTGCACGCAAATTTGATGCGATTCTGGTCGATATCGACCATTCTCCAGAGTTTCTGCTCGACCCGCAAAATTCCGCCTTTTATGAGCCGGAAGGCTTGCAAAAGCTGACCATGCATTTGAAGCCCGGTGGCGTGTTCGGCCTGTGGTCCAACGATCTGCCGGATGATACATTTACCGCAAGATTATCAGCAATTTTTGACCGTGCGAACGCTGAAACGGTGAGCTTTTTCAATCCTCTGCAAAACAAGGATTTTGTTCAGACGATTTATCTGGCGCAGATGGCTGCCTAAGCACTCTCTCACGGCATTGGACAATGTCGTTCAATCCGTTCAGCCGGGTTCCCGATAGTCAACACCCAACAGATACAGCCCCCAGGACGGCGCGACCGGGCCGCAGGCGCGGCGATCTCGAGCGTCCAGTGCAGCTTGCAGATCATCCGCCGTCCAGCGTCCCTCGCCCACCAGCTTCAGAGAACCGGCGAAGGACCGGATTTGATTGTGCAAAAAGGAGAGTGCTGAAACACGAATGTGGATTTCGATACCCACCGGTCTGACATCTATAAAATCAACCGTTTTGGATGGGCTTTTCGCCTGGCAGTTGGAGGCGCGAAAGGTTGTGAAATCATGGTGGCCAACAAGCAATTGGGCCGCCTTATGCATGGCTTGCGCATCCAGCTGTTTGGGCACCCACCAGACGCGGTCCCGGTTCAGGATGCTCGGGGCACGGCGGCTATGAATCCGGTACAAATAGTGGCGTTGGATGGCGGAAAACCGGGCATCAAACTCATCATCGACCAGCTCGACGCTCAATATGGCGATCTGCTCACGCTTCAGATGAAAATTCAAGGCATCCCGCACCTTGTCGGACGGAAAGGGCTCTGACAGATCGACATGGGCAATCTGACCGGATGCATGTACGCCCGCATCGGTGCGTCCGGCACCCCGGACGGTGACGTCCTCGGCGCAAAACTTCAAAACGGCCTGTTCCAAGGCAGCCTGAATTGATGGCCTGTCCGGTTGGCGCTGCCAGCCGGAATAATCCGCACCATCATATTCAATTGTAAGCTTGTAGCGTGGCATTGGCTGCGTCTTGGTCCTAGAGAAGGACTGCGCCCTTGCCAATCGGTGCACCATTCAGAAACTCTTCGGCACCCATGGGTTTCTTGCCAGCCCGCTGGACCTGCTCCAGTCGCACTGCTCCCTTGCCGCAGGCAATCGTCAATCGATCATCAAGGATTTCACCGGGGACACCTTCGCCCTCCATCTGGCGCGAGCGCAAAACCTTCAGCCGTTCCTTCTGGCCACCGGATTCAAATTCGCACCAGGCACCGGGGAATGGAGAGATACCGCGAATGTGATTGTGCACATCCTTGGCGTTGCGGCTCCATTTGATGCGGGTTTCATATTTGGAAATCTTGTTGGCGTAGGTCACGCCAGTCTTTTTCTGGTCCCTCAGGGTCAATGCCTTGGTTTCCAGCTCTTCCAGAGCTTCCAGAATAAGATCACTGCCAATGATCGACAATTGGTCGTGCAAATCTCCGGCAGTCATATTGGGGTCAATCTTGACGATTTCCTCCAGCGCAATCGCGCCGGTGTCGAGACCTTCATCCATTTTCATGACCGCAACAGCAGTTTCCACATCGCCGGTCATCAGGGAGCGTTGGATGGGAGCTGCACCTCGCCAGCGCGGTAGTTTCGAGGCATGCAGATTGAGGCAGCCATATTTGGGTGCCAGCAGAATGTGTTTCGGCAGCAATTGGCCATAGGCCACAACCACGGCCACATCGGCCTTGTGACTTTTGAAGATCGTCTGGGCGATACTGTCTTTCAGCGTCGTCGGCGTCTCAACCGGAATGTGGAAGGACTCAGCCATTTTATGAACCGGTGACTTGCGCGATTCCATGCCACGATCCGCCTTGCGCGGGGGCTGGCTGTAGCAGGCCACAACCTTGTGGCCGGCTCCCACAATCTGCATGAGAGGGCCGACCGCAAAATCCGGCGTGCCCATAAAAACAACGCGCAATGGCATGTTGAGTATTCCCTGGTTTCCAGCCCGTCAGGCGGATTTCTGTTTCAGCGCCTTGGTAAATTTTTTCACCACCCGATCCCGCTTCAATTTCGAGATATAGTCGATAAACAGCACGCCGTTAAGGTGGTCTACCTCATGTTGCAGGCACGTGGCCAGCAATCCGTCAGCTTCCAGTTCCTTCTGAGCGCCGGTGCGATCATAAAACTGAACCTTGCAGGCGGTCGGCCGCGTCACTTCCTCGAAATATTCCGGAATCGACAAGCACCCCTCCTCGTAGATTGAGGTCTCTTCAGATGTCCAGATGATCTCCGGATTGATCAGGAAAATGGGATTTTTAGGCTCTTCTTCATCGCGGCTGCAATCGATCGTGACAGCCCGTTTCGGCACACCAATCTGAATCGCGGCCAGACCGATGCCCGGTGCGTCATACATGGTCGCCAGCATGTCATCCAACAGGGTCTGCAGATCATCGCCAAAATCATCAACCGGCTTTGAAATTTTGCGCAATTGATCATCCGGCAAGATGACCAGATTCTGAACTGCCATTGTCTTGTCCTTTTAAATTCAAGCTGGAGATAAGGAATTGCGGCAAGCGGGTCAATGCAGATTGCCACATAGAACCGCGAATCAGATATGAAAGGCCATGCTTGAGCCCGTTTTTCAGTTCGGTGACACCATCATCATTGGCCGTGATCTGCTGATTGCAGGTCTGGTGGTGCTTGCCCTGTTTGGCTGGCTGATGCTGCGCTCGCAGGGCAAAACGCGGGCACAGCAGGTCAGGGTCGTGGAAGATGCCCAACGCCGTGCCCAGGATCTGGAAGCCCGCTTGCTGGATATGTCGCGCACCCAGAGCGAGATCACCGGTCAGGTCCGCACCATGTCCGATGTCCTGTCCAACCGGCAAAGCGAATTGATGCGCGCCGTGAATGAGCGGCTGGACGGTATGGGCCAACGCCTGAACAGCTCCGTCAGTGAAAGCAGCAAGGGCACACAGGAAAGCCTGTCGAAATTGCAGGAGCGGCTGGCTGTGATCGACCGGGCGCAAACCAATATCACAGAACTCTCCGGCCAGGTGGTGCAATTGCAGCAGATTCTGGCAAACAAGCAGACCCGTGGTGCCTTTGGTCAGATGCGCATGGAGACAATTGTTGCGGACGGGCTGCCCAATGGGGCCTATTCCTTCCAGTCGACCCTGTCCAACAATTCACGGCCCGACTGCCTTGTTCTGATGCCGAACGATGCACCAAGCCTCGTGATCGATGCCAAGTTCCCGCTGGAAGCCTATAATCTGTTGCAGGATGCGCCGGATTTGCAGGCCCAGAAAGCCGCCACGAGCCGCTTCAAGCAGGACGTGGATGTGCATATCAAGGCGATTTCGGACAAGTATTTCATCAAGGGTGAAACACAGGACACGGCGTTCATGTTCGTGCCCTCTGAATCTGTCTTTGCCGCCATTCACGAGCAATTCGAAGACCTTGTCAAAAAGGCGCAGCGGTCACGGATCGTAATTGTCTCGCCCTCACTGCTGATGCTGTCGATCCAGGTGGTTCAGGCGATCTTGAAAGACGCCAAGATGCGGGAACTGGCCCATGTGATCCAGGCAGAAGTCGCAGCGCTGCGCGATGATACGCTTCGGCTTGATGAGCGCGTCAACAAACTGCAGACCCATTTTCGTCAGGCCAACAAGGACATTGACGACATTCTGATTTCCACCAACAAAGTGGTGCGCCGGAGCCAGCGCATTGAAGATCTGGAAGTTGGCGAAATCGAAGTTCAGCCGGTTGCCAAGGAACCGGACAAAACAACACCAGTCATTCCCTTGAGGCAATCAGTCCTGCGGCCGGAGTGAGCCTAACGCTGACAGGTTGGGCACCAATAGGTTGACCGACCATTCTGGGTGAACTTTTCAATGACACCTTTGCACCCGTCGCGCTGGCAGTTCACGGCTTCCCGGTCATAAACCGAAAACCGGTGCTGAAAATAACCCAGACTGCCATCGGTCTGGGCGTGATCACGCAATGAAGAGCCGCCAGCCTCAATGGCCTCGTTTAATACAGCCCGGATGATCGCGATCAATGGTTCCAGATGTTTTGTCGGGCGTCCGGTTTTGGTCACCAGACTGCCTGCGCTGCGTTTGGGGGACAGGCCAGCCCGCCACAAAGCCTCTGCCACATAGATATTGCCAAGACCGACAACGTTGCGCTGGTCCAGCAAAGCCGCTTTCAAACTGGTGGTCCGACCTTTGAATCTTTCCGCCAGATAATCTGGCGTCAGGGCGTTGCCGAGCGGTTCAATGCCCATTTTCTGAAACAGCGCATGGTCGGCAATGTCCGCCCGCGGGATCAACAGCATGAAGCCGAAGCGGCGCGGATCATTATAGGTGATGGTGGTGCCGTCCTGCATGTGGAACACCACATGATCATGGGCACTGAGCTTTGAACGGTCATGGTGGAAGGCACCGGGCATGTCCATACCTTCGGGTGCTTCGATGCGAAACGAGCCCGACATGCCAAGATGCATGACCAGAACATCCCCGCTGCTCAGATCGGCCAGAAGATATTTGGCGCGCCGCCCGAGCGAGGTAATCGTCTGGCCTTCAACGCGCGCTGCAAAATTCTCCGGGAAGGGAAAACGCAGATTTGGGCGGCGCTGTTCCAGCCGCTTCAGGCTTTTGTGTTCCAGAACGGGCTGCAAACCGCGCCGAACCGTTTCAACTTCTGGCAATTCGGGCAAGGTGTCCCCTTAAATTTGTTATCAGTTTTGCATGGTGATGCGTTGATTTTGCTATATATGACCCTTGAGATGAATACACAGCAACACAGACATGAAACAGACCTATCATGCCAATAGATGCAAAATCGCCTGAGCACACAATTGATCCAGCCGGGATGGAAACGTCCTTCGGTTATGAATCCGTTGAACGGGGATACAAGCAGGAGCGCGTCAATGATGTGTTTCACAAGGTTGCCTCGCGCTATGATCTGATGAATGATTTCATGTCCGCCGGTCTGCACCGGGTGTGGAAAGACGCCATGATTTCCATGCTGGCTCCGCCAAAAACACGGCCTTACCGGGTTCTGGATGTGGCTGGCGGCACGGGCGATGTTGCCTTCCGGATTGCCCGGCGCGCTGGCGCTGCGGCGCGCATCACCGTTTGCGATATCAACACATCCATGCTGGGTGTCGGCGAAGATCGCGCGGTCAAGGAAAAGCTGGCGGATCAGGTGAATTTTGTGGAAGGCAATGCGGAGGAACTGCCGTTTGAAGACAATTCCTTCGACGCCTATACGATCGCCTTTGGCATTCGCAATGTGCCCCGCCTGGCACAGGCCGTGAAAGAGGCGCACCGGGTGCTGAAACGCGGCGGGCGCTTCCTTTGTCTGGAGTTTTCAAAGGTCGATATTCCGGTCATGGACAAGGTCTATGACACCTATTCCTTCAACGCCATTCCGCTGATGGGTCAGCTGGTCGCCAATGATCGCGACAGCTATCAATATCTGGTGGAATCCATCCGCAAATTCCCCAATCAGGCACGCTTTGAGCAAATCATTTCCGATGAGGGTTTTTCCAGAGTGACCCATCGCAATCTGACCGGTGGCGTTGCTGCCATTCATTCCGGCTGGAAACTGTAGGACCTGCACCCCGTGTCAGCACCCCTTGCCTATCTGCGTCTTGTGAAAGCCGGCTTTGTGCTGGCGCGCGAAGGCGTGTTCAGCCTGCTGCCACGAGAGGATGCGCCACTTGCGGTGCGCTTTGGCCTGTGGTGCGCCGACCGTATTACCCAAAAGGGTGTTGATAACAAAAGCAAGGGCGAGCGGCTGAACGCTGCGTTGAACCGGCTTGGTCCGTCCTACATCAAGCTTGGCCAGTTTCTGGCAACGCGGCCCGATATTGTCGGCCCTGACATTGCCGAAGGTCTGGGCAAATTGCGCGATGATGTGCCGCCCTTCCCTGATGCGACTGCGCGTCAGATCATCACAGCCAATCTGAACCGCTCAGTGGATGTGCTGTACACCAGCTTCAGTGCACCGATCGCCGCCGCGTCCATCGCGCAAGTGCATAAAGCGACAATTGCAGATGGTGACACCGAGAAAACAGTCGCTGTCAAAGTCCTGCGCCCGGATGTACGCATGCGCTTCCAGAAAGATCTGGAAAGTTTTTATGCAGCCGCACGCCTGGTGCAAACACTCGACCCGTCCTCCCGACGCCTGCGCCCGGTTGCCGTGGTCGACACACTGGCGCGCAGCGTGACCATGGAAATGGATCTGCGCATCGAAGCTGCGGCCCTGTCGGAAATGTCGGAAATTGCGCAGGATGATCCCCTGTTCGCGGTACCCTCGATTGACTGGGACCGGACCGGACGCGACGTGCTGACGATTGACTGGGTTGATGGTCTGAAAATGGCCGATCTGGACGGGTTGGAAAAAGCTGGCCACGACAAATCTGCGCTGGCGACAAATCTCATCCAGATCTTTCTGCGCCATGCGCTCAATCATGGCTTCTTTCATGCCGATATGCATCAGGGCAATATGTTCGTCGATGCGCAAAGCCGCATTGTTGCGATTGATTTCGGCATCATGGGGCGTATCGGCCCCAAGGAGCGCAAGTTTCTTGCCGAAATTCTCTATGGCTTCATCAAGCGGGATTATCTGCGCATTGCAGAAGTGCATTTCGAAGCCGGTTACGTGCCTGCCACCCAATCGGTGGAAGATTTTGCGCAAGCCTTGCGCGCTGTCGGTGAGCCTATCCACGGCCAGTCCGCGCAGGATATTTCAATGGCCAAGCTTCTGGGCCTGCTGTTTGAAATCACCGAATTGTTCGACATGCAGACCCGCACTGAATTGCTGATGCTGCAGAAAACCATGGTCGTTGTGGAAGGTGTGTCACGCTCACTGGACAGCAATTTCGACATGTGGAGCGCCGCCGAGCCGGTGCTGAGAGACTGGTTGACGGATAATCTGGGACCGGGAGCCAAGCTGGAACAGGCAGCCAACGGCCTGTCCTCCATTGGCCGCTTGTTGAACGAACTTCCCCAATTGGCGGACCGTGCCGCTCATGCGTCAAAAGCTTTGGATGACATGGCGCTGGCCGGTCTGCGACTGGATGATGCCAGTCTTGCGCGACTTGCGCATTATCAGGCGCGTGAAAACCGCACGTCACGGATCGCACTTGTTGTGATGGCGGTGTCTGCCGCAGCAGTTGCGCTGGCCTATGTGTTCTGATTGACTGATATCTCACTGGAAAACTAGAGCCCTTCTCGTCATGAAAAACCAAAGAATTCTGCTCATCATCGGTGGTGGCATTGCTGCCTATAAAGCACTGGAACTGATCCGGCGGGCGCAGGATCGTGGCTATGAAGTGACGGTGGTGATGACCAAAGCCGCAGCACAATTTGTAACGCCGCTGAGTGTTTCCACGCTGGCCAAAGGCAAGCTGTACGCCAATCTGTTTGATCCCCATGAAGAAATGGATGTGGGTCACATCCGTCTGTCGCGGCAGGCCGATATTGTGGTGGTGGCACCGGCAACGGCGGATTTGATGGCAAAGATGTCTCATGGTCTCGCCGATGATCTGGCCAGCGCCACCCTTTTGGCCAATGACAGGCCGGTGCTCATTGCGCCTGGCATGAACCCCAAAATGTGGGATCATCCGGCGACCCGGCGCAACCGCGCGCAACTGGTCGAAGACGGTGTGCATTTTATCGGACCGATGTCCGGTGAAATGGCAGAAGCCAATGAGGCCGGAACCGGACGCATGGCGGAACCTGCCATGATTCTGGATGCTATTGACGGGCTCCTAGGACCATTGCGGCATGGGCCTCTCTCCGGAAAGCACGTTCTGATCACCGCCGGTCCAACCCATGAGCCGATTGATCCGGTGCGTTATATCGCCAACCGGTCCTCCGGAAAACAGGGCTATGCCATTGCCGCGGCAGCGCATGCTGCCGGAGCGGATGTGACGCTTGTGTCTGGACCTGTCCAACTGGGTGCGCCGGACGGTGTTCGCCTTGTGACGGTCGAGACCGCACGTCAGATGAAACACGCGGTGGTCGAAGCCCTGCCGGCTGACATTGCGATCCTGTGCGCGGCAGTTGCTGACTGGCGCACAACACAGGAAGCAGACAAAAAGCAGAAGAAGGATGGCAGCGGCAAGCCGCCCATTCTGGAACTGACCGAAAATCCGGACATTTTGCTGTATGTTTCGCGCGAGGCCGAGCCACGCCCTGAATTGGTGATCGGTTTTGCGGCAGAGACGGATCATCTGATTGAACATGCCACTGCCAAGCGACAACGCAAGGGCTGCGACTGGCTGGTTGCCAATGATGTATCACAGGAGGGCGTCATGGGCGGTGACACCAATGCGGTGCATCTGATACGCGATCAGGGGATTGATGCCTGGCCGAAGGCCGACAAACAGGCGGTGGCTGACCGTCTTGTTGAAGAGATCATTCAACACTTTCAATAGAAGCAGTTTCTACAGGGTATTTTACAGATGAGCGTTCAGGTTAAGATCATGCGTCTGCCACACGGGGCTGACCTGCCCTTGCCAAATTATCAAAGCCCGCAGGCAGCCGGTGTTGATCTGCTTTGTGCAGCACCCGAGGACGCATTGGTGGTTCTGGAACCGGGCGCTTCTGTTGGCATACCAACCGGCATCGCGATTGCGCTGCCGGACGGCTTTGAGGCGCAGATACGCCCACGGTCAGGCCTGGCGGCCAAACATATGGTCACAGTGTTGAATGCACCCGGCACCATCGATGCGGATTATCGCGGTGAAATACAGGTGTTGCTGATCAATCATGGGCGGAAAGCCTTTGAAATCAGCCGTGGCATGCGCATTGCGCAAATGGTGATTGCCCCGGCCCCACAGGCAGAGTTTGTGAATGTCGCCACGCTGGATGAAACCCAGCGTGGTGCAGGTGGTTTCGGCAGTACGGGGCTCTAAATCAGGCCAGCTTGCTGGACCAGTTGGAACAGATTGCGCTGCGGCCTTGGACCGATATGGCCCAACACTTCACCGGCTGCCAGATTGCCAATCGCTGCTGAGGTCTCATTGGCCAGGCCCAGAGAGTGCCCATAGAGGAAACCGGCTGCAAACATGTCTCCCGCGCCTGTTGTGTCAATCAGCCGATCAACAGGCTTGGTGGCTACAGTTGTGATTCCATCCGGATTGATGACATGGCAGCCTTTTTCACCAAGGGTGACAGCCGTCAAAGGGCAGGCTTTTTGAACAAGCTGCAGTGCCGTATCCAGATCTGACGTCTGATACAGCGCTTTGATCTCAGCTTCATTGGCCAGCAGAATATCAACCGTTCCATCATTGATCAGGCCCAGAAACTCGTCACGCCAGCGATCAACGCAAAAGGAATCTGACAAGGTGATGGATACTTTGCGATCATGTGCATGGGCGATATCAGCCGCCTTGCGAAACGCATCTTTGGCCATGGGCGGGTCCCAGAGATAGCCTTCAAAATAGGCAATGGCGCTGTCGGCGACGATCTCTTCGTCAATATCGTCAGGCCCCAGTTCCATACATGCGCCCAGATAAGTGTTCATGGTGCGCTCACCATCGGGCGTGATCAAAATCATGGAGCGGGCTGTTGGGGTGCCGCCATTCGGCAATGGTTCGGTATCAAATGTCATGCCCAGGGCACGTATGTCGTGGCGGTAAAACTGGCCCAGCGTATCGTCACAGACCTTGCCGAAGAACGCACCCCAACCACCCAGACTGCCAACCCCGGCAATGGTATTGCCGGCAGAGCCGCCTGAAGCTTCGGTTGCTGCGCCCATCGCGGCATATAATTCTTCTGCCCGCGCGGTATCGATGAGGTTCATGCTGCCCTTGGCGAGGCCTTCCTGCAGCAGAAAATCATCTTCGGTCAATGACAGCACATCAACAATGGCATTACCAATGCCAAGCACATGGTGGTCAAAACGATCAGTCATACATAATCCGGTGTCTTTGTGATTTTGCTTGCGAACAGGACTTTTGATTTGTGAACAGGACTGGGGATGCCTATGTCCTCAACGTATGTAGCAGGAATTGCTTCAAACACCAGCCATTGCAACTGTTCGGACCCTTAAAAACTATGCTTTTTTCTGCCGCAAGTCGCGCATTTTCGCAGATTCTTTCTCCCCGGTTTCGCGGAGTCTTCTGGAAATCCATGGGTCTGACCATCCTGTTGCTGATTGCAATCGTGGTGCTTTTGCAAAATATTGCGGACACGTTCATTGCTGTCAGTTCACCATGGATGGACACTGCGATTGCGTTTTTGACCGGTTTTGGCCTGTTCATCGGCGCCGGGTTTCTGATTGCACCTGTCATGAGCGTGTTTGCCGGACTGTTTCTTGACGAGATTTCCGAAGTTGTCGAACAACGTGACTATCCGCAGGACCAACCGGGCGCGCCAATGCCACTTGGTCGCTCGCTGGTGCTGTCTGCCCGTTTCCTGCTGCTCGTCGTCGGAGTGAATCTGGTCGCACTGTTTTTACTGCTGGTGCCGGGAATCAATCTGATTATCTTCTTCCTCGCCAATGGCTACCTGCTGGGCCGGGAATATTTCCAGTTTGTCGCCATGCGGTTTTATGGAGAATCCGAAGCCAGCGCGTTGCGGGCGCGGCATTCGACCACGATTCTGCTGGCCGGCATGATGATTGCCGGGCTGTTGGCAGTGCCCATCCTCAACCTGCTGACACCCTTGTTTGCCACAGCCTTCATGGTGCATGTGTTCAAGCGACTGGAGCGCAAGGATCAGGCAGGCGTCTTTTCATCATAGCGGCACAGATCCGCAATCAGGCATTTTCCGCATTCGGGCTTGCGCGCCTTGCAGATGTAACGGCCATGCAGAATCAGCCAGTGATGGGCATGCAGCAAATGCTCTTTGGGGATGGCTTTTTCCAGCAGCAATTCCACATCAAGCGGGGTTTTCCCCGGCGCGAGACCCGTGCGGTTGGAAACCCGAAACAAATGCGTGTCGACGGCAATGGTCGGTTCGCCAAAGGCAATGTTCATGACCACATTTGCGGTCTTGCGGCCAACGCCTGGAAGGGTTTCGAGCAAATCCCGATTGGCTGGCACAGCGCCGTGAAATTCGGATATCAGCTTTTCGCATAATGCGATGACGTTTTTGGCCTTGTTGCGGTAAAGCCCGATGGTCCTGATATGATTGCGCACGCGCTCCTCACCCAGGGCAAGCATCTTGGCTGGGGTATCGGCAATCCTGAATAGATCTTTGGTCGCGCGATTCACCCCGATATCCGTTGCCTGCGCAGACAGAACAACCGCGACCAGCAACGTGAAGTCATTGACATAATCCAACTCGCCCTCAGGCTCGGGATTGGCTCGCGAAAACCGGTCAAACATCTCCTGACGCTCCGCCACCGACAGCCGAGAGCGTTTCTGTGGTTTTTTTCTAGCTGGTGACTTCACGGTTGGGCTCCTTTGCAGGGCATTCTGTCGCATGATGAGTTCGGACCGGAGACCCAAATCCTGGCTGACTTGTAACCTGTGACGCAAAGACTTGAAAGCCTTCGCACTGCTCCCTTTCCACAGAACCGCCAGCGTTGAAAACCCGCATGATTTTCCAATCCTTTCGCAAGTCACCGGACATGACAGGAAATTTATTTCCCCGGCACTTTGCCAAGGTGTTTTTCCGCGCTAGATAGGAGCGCATGGATCATCAATCTTCATCCCAGCCGGCTCAGCCCCGCTCTGACAGCGCCCCGATCTTTGCTGCGCGTCTGACGCCCTACCGCTCTTTGGGTCGGACGGGGTTTCTGGTTTTAATGGTGAGTCTGTCGATCATTTGTTTTTTTGCCGGATTGCTGTTCTTTGCAATCGGTGCGTGGCCGGTTTTCGGGTTTTTCGGGCTGGATGTGTTGCTGATCTTCATTGCCTTCAAACTGAATTACCGCTCTGCCCGCGCCTATGAAGACGTGATCTTGTCAGAAGATCGCCTGCACATCCGTAAAGTCAGTGCAAAAGGTGCGGAACAGGAATTCAGCTTCAATCCGTTCTGGGTGCGCCTGGCCATCAACCGGGAAGAGGATGAAGGTGTCACGGCGCTGACGCTGACCAGCCACGGGCAGTCGCTCGGGATCGGCAGTTTTCTGAACCCCGGAGACAGGGAAACCTTTGGCCACGCCTTGCGGGAAGCGCTGAAAGCAGCGCGACGACCAGTGTTTTCGTAGAAGCTGCGGTTTATTGCGCAGCGGCTGGTGTCGCGTCTGCGCTGGGCAGTTTTCGGGGAAGGATTACGGCGGCGGACAGCACCACAAACCCCACGCCCGCGAGAATACGAAACAGGGTGTCAAAGCCCCAATTGTCATACACGAAGGCGATCAGCGGCAATGACAGCGCCAGAACCGTAAAGGCAACGACATATCGGACTGCATAGATACGGGCCCGATAGGCACCACTGGCCATTTTACCAATCATGTAATCATTGATCGGTATCTGGCCAAAGGCGCCGAGCATGAAGCCCAGCGCGACCGCCAGAGCCGCAGCGTCAGTCAATCCCGGCATCATGGCAAAAAAGACCAGTTGTATGGTTCCAACTGCCATCAGCACGGGACGCGGTCCAAAGCGATCCAGCATGCTGCCGACCACCAGTTGCGCCATCGAGGCCACAGCAAACACCAGAAATGCAAGCGTGCCGACCAGCGTCGCGACATCTGTCTGCCCGGATTGCGAAACAACACTGCCTACCGAAGACAGTTGAGCGAGAAGACCCTGCAGGCGTTCATCGAAAATTTTGGGCAACGCAAAAGTGGTGGACTGAAAGGTGATTGACGCAACAGCGGTTGTCAGAAACACGATTGCGGAGACCCGCCTGACCAGAGCACGGTGCGGTGCTGACCCCTTGGACACCTGCGCCTGCGATACCTGCCGTGGGGCAGCATGATCTGCACGCACACTCTCGCGGCGCAGCAGACTATAAATCACTCCGACTGCAACCGAGAAAACTCCCGGCAGAATGAATGCCAGCCGCCAGCCGCCATGGTCGATCAGGTAGCCAGTAAGAAGGGCGGCACTGGCGACGCCAAGATTGCCCCACACACCATTGGCAGCAATCCGCATGCCGGTGTTGCGCCACTTCATGGTCACGATGGCCAATCCGACCGGGTGATAGATCGCAGCGAAGATGCCCGTCACAAACAGGCCGATGCCGATCTGTAACGGGGATGTGGCAAAACCGGTCGCAACCGATGCCAGACCAATGCCGACAAAGAACACGCACATCATGCCATCACGGCTCCACTTGTCCGCCAGCCAGCCCGCAGGCAGCGAAAACAGGCCAAAGGCAAAGAAGCCGGGCGTTGCATAAGCCAGAAGATCGGCATATCCGATGCCCCATTCCCGATGCAGTGCGAGGGCCGCAACCGTCGCGAAAATCAGCATGAACAAATGGTCGAGGAAGTGACCAATATTGAGTAGAAGAAAATACAGTCGATCCCGGGTCATTGGTGTGATTGTCCTGTGATAAGCACTGTGCGCCAGTCGTGGCGCTGTGCTTTGCTGTTACCGAGTGTAAGCCAAGTGTTTGTGTTTGGCGAGAATGACGAACGGCGCGGCAGAACAACGTCCCGCCTCCACTGCACAAGAATCGGGTGGCGTGGAAATCATCCTTGTGGTCCTTTAAGCGTGTCATTCACTGATGAGACCAAAAATCATGTCCCTTCCACTAAGCGCTGCCGATCTGAAACACGCCATGCCTGTTGCGGCAACGGATCTGACTGCTGCTCGGGATTACGATGTGGTGCGGCGGGTCATTGAACATATTTCTGAAAATTATCAGGAGCAACCCAATTTGGAAACACTGGCGGATCTGGTGGGCCTGTCACCGTTTCATCTGCAAAAACTGTTCACTCGCTGGGCGGGCCTGTCACCCAAGGGCTTTTTGCAATGTGTGACACTGGATCATGCCCGCCGTCTGCTGGAAGGTGGAGACAGTATTCTGGATGTCTCTTACGATCTGGGCCTGTCCGGGCCGGGGCGGCTGCATGATCTGATGGTGAATTCGGAAGCCATGTCGCCGGGCAGTTACAAATCCAAAGGCAGTGGGCTGACGATCTCTTATGGCTTCCATGACAGCCCGTTTGGCATTGCGCTGGTGATGGCGACAGACCGGGGGCTTTGCGGCCTTTCCTTTGCCGATGCGGGCAATGAAGAACCCGCCTTTGCGGATATGGCGCGACGCTGGCCACAAGCAGATTTTGTTGCAGCACCGGACACGACTGCACCTTTCATAAACAAAATATTCGCCCAGACAGAGGTCGACCAGCCGCTTCGGGTGGTGCTGATCGGGACGGATTTTGAAGTGCGCGTCTGGGATGCGTTGCTGGGCATTCCCATGGGCGCGGCGACTACCTATTCATCGCTGGCCGACACAATTGGAAAGCCAAAGGCAGCGCGTGCTGTGGGCGGCGCCGTAGGGCGCAACCCGATTTCCTTTGTGGTGCCCTGCCATCGTGTGATCGGCAAAAGCGGAGGCCTGACCGGCTATCACTGGGGCCTGACGCGCAAGCGCGCAATCCTGGGCTGGGAAGCCGGGCAGATCGCCCGACCTGAAGGGAATTAAAGCGTTTCGCAGCTTTCGACCGTCGTATCGGCCTTCAGGCGAAAGATCATGGGCTGACCGGTAACGATCTCGCGCTTGAGGATCTGCACGGTATCAAGCTTTTCCAGAACCATCACCAGCGACCGAATCGAGTTGCCATGGGCCGCCACCAGAACTTTTTCACCGGACATCACGCGCGGCAAAATCTCCGTCAGGTAATAGGGCAGCACACGCGCGCCGGTGTCTTTCAGACTTTCACCACCTGGTGGCGGAACATCATAGGAGCGGCGCCAGATGTGAACCTGCTCTTCGCCCCATTTCTTGCGGGCATCATCCTTGTTCAATCCGGCCAGATCGCCATAGTCACGTTCGTTCAAAGCCTGATCGCGAATGGTTGGCAAGTCAGGTTGCCCCAACTCCTCCAGCAGCAGATCACAGGTGTGCTGGGCACGGATCAAATCCGATGTGAAGGCCACATCAAACGTAATGCCTTTGGCCTTCAGCGCACGACCGCCAGCCTTGGCTTCCTCGATTCCCTTTTCCGTCAGATCAGGGTCTTTCCAGCCGGTAAACAGGTTTTTGAGATTCCATTCGCTTTGGCCGTGACGGACCAGAACCAGTAAACGTTCCATAAAAGTCTCCCGGGACAAGCCCTTAAGTGTTTGAAAGCCCCAAAACATCCTGCATGTTGTAAAGGCCCGGTTTCTGAGGGAAAGCCCAAAGCGCAGCCTTCACCGCACCTTGTGCAAAAATTGTTCTGTCTTCTGCAATATGGGACAGTTCGACACGTTCACCATCCCCTGCGAAGATCACCGAATGGGTGCCGACCACCGATCCACCGCGCAAGGATGCAAAGCCGATATTGCCTGGTTTGCGTGCACCGGTGATGCCATCACGGCCACGCTCGGAATTGTCTGCCAGATCAATACCGCGCCCGGTGGCAGCGGCCTCACCCAGCAGAAGAGCGGTTCCGGACGGCGCATCGACCTTGTTGCGATGATGCATTTCCAGAACTTCAATGTCCCATTCAAGCCCCAGCGCTTTCGCGCCCTGTTCGACAAGCACGGACAGCAGATTGACCCCAAGGCTCATATTGCCGGATTTGACAATCCGGGCATGGCGTGACGCGGCAACAATTTTACCGTCATCCTCAGCCGCTATACCGGTGGTGCCGATGACATGGACAATACGCGCCTGTGCCGCATATTCAGCGAAGGTCAGCGTGGCTTCGGGGGAAGTGAAATCCAATACGGCGTCGGCGGCGGCAAATGCTACCAGCGCATCGTCGGTGACGGGAACGCCCAATGGCTGCAGACCTGCCAGCGAACCGGCATCCTGCCCCATGCAATCAGCTTCCGGACGCTCAATTGCGGCCACAAGCTTTGCCCCGGCAATCCCATCAATGGCCGTGATCAAGGCCCGCCCCATGCGCCCGCCAGCGCCCACAACTACTATTCTCAAATCGGCCATAAAAGTCTCCTGTTGGGAAACGATCTAGCACACAGTCCGTCTATGGCCAACCAACAGTAGAAGCAAAAAAGGCCGGGTGTTTCCACCCGGCCTTTTTAACAAACAAACGAGAATTTACTCTTGTTCGATCTCTTTGCCAGTTTCCTGATCGACGACTTTCATCGACAGGCGAACCTTGCCGCGATCGTCAAAGCCCATCAGCTTGACCCAGACCTTGTCGCCTTCCTTGACCACATCCGTGGTTTTGGCAACGCGCTCATTGGCCAGTTGGGAAATGTGGACCAGACCGTCCTTGGCACCGAAGAAGTTGACGAAAGCGCCAAAATCAACTGCCTTGACCACTGTACCCTGATAGATGTGACCCACTTCAGGATCGTCAGTGATGGAGCGGATCCAGGCGATCGCAGCTTCGATGGATTTGCCATCGGAAGACGCAATCTTGATGGTGCCATCGTCTTCGATGTTCACCTTGGCGCCGGTTTTCTCCACGATTTCGCGGATGACCTTGCCACCAGTGCCGATAACTTCGCGGATTTTATCAACCGGAATTTTCAGCTGTTCGATGCGTGGTGCAAATTCACCAAGTTCCGGACGGGACTCAGTCAGAGCCTTCGCCATTTCACCCAGAATGTGCTCACGACCGTCCTTGGCCTGAGCCAGAGCGATTTTCATGATTTCTTCGGTGATGCCATCGATCTTGATGTCCATCTGCAGAGCGGTGATGCCCTCATCGGAACCGGCAACCTTGAAGTCCATATCGCCAAGATGATCTTCATCACCCAGAATATCGGACAGAACGGCAAAGTTTTCGCCTTCCTTGATCAGGCCCATTGCGATACCGGCAACCGGACGGCGCAGAGGAACACCAGCATCCATCAGAGCCAGCGATGTGCCGCAAACCGTTGCCATGGAAGATGATCCATTGGACTCGGTGATTTCCGACACAATACGCAGCGTGTACGGGAATTCATGATGCGGTGGACGCACAGGGTTCACAGCGCGCCATGCCAGCTTGCCGTGGCCGATTTCGCGGCGGCCTGGTGTGCCCATGCGACCAGCTTCACCGACAGAGTATGGCGGGAAGTTGTAATGCAGCATGAACTGTTCTTTGTACGTGCCGGTCAGCGCGTCGATGAACTGCTCATCATCGGCTGTGCCCAATGTGGCAACAACAAGTGCCTGTGTTTCACCACGGGTGAACAGAGAGGAACCGTGTGCGCGTGGCAATGTGCCAACTTCAGCAACAATCTGACGCACGGTTTTGGTATCACGTCCATCAATGCGGCTGCCGTCTTTCAGAATTCGGCCACGAACAATGTTGCTTTCCAGTTTCTTGACCTGATCGCCAAGAATATTCTTGTCGTCCGGGCTTGCGCCCTCTGGCAGAAGTGCTTCCATGACTTTCGCCTTGGCGTCGGAAATGGCATCGCGGCGTGGTTCTTTTTCCTGAATGTCGTAAGCAGCGTTCAGATCGGCTTCGACCAGATCCTTGACCTTTGCATAAAGTTCAGAATGATCCGCAGCAATATGGTTGCGTGGTGCCTTGGCAGCTTTTTCAGCCAGTTGGATAATGGCTTCGATCACAGGCTGAAATTCGCGGTGGCCGAACATGACGGCACCCAGCATGATTTCTTCGGACAGTTCCTGAGCTTCGGATTCAACCATCAGAACCGCATCGCCCGTACCGGCAACAACCAGATCAAGCTTGCTGTCTTCCATCACATCTAGCGGTGGATTGAGCACATATTCACCATCGATATAACCGACACGCGCACCACCGATCGGGCCCATGAATGGCACACCGGAAATGGTCAGCGCAGCAGATGCGCCAACAAGTGCGACGATATCTGGATCATTTTCCAGATCGTGAGACAAAACTGTCAGAACAATCTGGGTTTCATTCTTGTAGCCAGCAGCGAACAGAGGGCGGATCGGGCGATCGATCAGCCGCGATGTCAGTGTTTCCTTTTCAGCCGGACGGCCTTCGCGCTTGAAGAAGCCGCCTGGAATCTTGCCGGCAGCATAGGTCTTTTCCTGATAGTTCACGGTCAGTGGGAAAAAATCCTGGCCTGGCTTTGCTGTGCGGGCTGAAACCGCAGTGGCCAAAACAGTGGTTTCACCATAGGTGATCATGACGGCCCCATCGGCCTGACGAGCTACACGGCCCGTTTCCATGATCAAAGGGCGTCCGCCCCATTCAATTTCTACACGTTGTGTATCAAACATTTTTTGTGTCTTACCTTCTTGTCAATGGACAGGATGAAAACGGCCTTCCGTCTTCATCGATAGTTTGGCGCGACCATCGCGCCAGAGTGTTGAATTGGCGCGATGATCGCGCCAAATACATCAATAGGTGCGGAAACCGCACCCTGCATCTGAGCCATCGCAAGACAACGGGATGCTCTTGTGTTCAAAAGCATCTGATAATCCTGCCATGGCTCTGTTTGGTCTAAAAAATCAAAAAGGGCGCCGCATAGCGACGCCCGTTTTGTGTCGCATCAGCGGCGCAGACCAAGCCGCTTGATGATGTCTGTGTAACGGCTTTCGTCATTCGCTTTCAGATAGTCGAGCTGACGGCGCCGTTGAGAGACCATTTTCAGGAGGCCACGGCGGGAGTGATTGTCCTTGCCATGTGCTCTGAAATGTTCGGTCAGATTGCTGATACGCTCGCTGAGAATAGCGACCTGTACTTCTGGTGAGCCAGTGTCGTTTTCTACGCGGGCATACTCGCTGATGAGTTCCTGCTTACGTTCTGGAGTAATCGACATCGGGTATCCTTTCTATGTAAACCATGCCGGTTTCAGCCGGCATTTTTAAAAACACGCTTGGGGATGAACTGGCCTTGATCCACTGAGCCAATGGCCACCAAAGTGTTTTTGGTGGTTGCATAGGCTTCGGCAAGAGCAAGGGGGGCATCCCGTCCGCGCAACAATATGGCCTGGCCGTTCAACAGCCGGACCGCTTCTGCTTCCGTGACGGCCAACGCCGGGATGTCGTCCAGCGCGGTCTCAACAGGATGCAGTACTGAAGCCATATCCGCTTCAGCGGGGTCTCTATGGCGCATTTCCTCCAAAAGTTCCAGCGAAATCATCTGGGATTCGTGAAATGGGCCAACTTGTGTGCGCCGCAACGCGCTGACATGGCCTTCCGTTCCCAACGAACGGGCCATGTCGCGGGCCATCGATCTGACATAGGTGCCTTTTCCGCACAAAACCTCAAATTCGGCGTGATCGGCATCCGGGCAGCTCACCAGCGTCAACTGGTCGATTTGAACATCTCGTGGCTCCAGCTCAACGCTCTCGCCAGCACGAGCCAGATCATAGGCCCGCTCGCCATTGATCTTCAGCGCGCTGAAGGCCGGTGGAATTTGAGAAATGAGGCCTGTAAAACGGGGTAAAACGGCTTCGATCGATGATTGGTCAGGGCGGTTCTGTGATGTTGCAACCACGTCCCCTTCGCCATCATCGGTGCTGGTCGCCTCACCCCATTTGACTGTGAAACGATAGGTTTTCTGGCCGTCCTGGGCAAAGGGAACCGTTTTGGTGGCATGACCCAGCGCAATCGGCAGCATGCCTGTTGCCAACGGATCAAGCGTTCCGGCATGCCCCGCCTTTTTGGCATCAAACAGCCAGCGTACTTTGGAAACAGCCTGTGTCGATCCAAGCCCCAGAGGTTTGTCGAGCAGGACCCAGCCATGGATATCCTGACCTTTTTTACGGCGCGCCATTGTGATCAGGCTCCGCTGTCATCATCCGCTTCAGGGGCGTCATCTGGTGCTTCATCAGGGGCTGCCAGATCAGCCAAAACCTTGGGTTGGCGCAGCAGGTCTTCAATCCGGCTGGCTTCGTCATAGCGGTTATCTGCAAAGAATTTGATTTCCGGCATGTATTTGAGCGTCATGTCCTTGGCGATGCGACCACGGATGAATTTGGCATGACCGTTCAACAGTTTCGCCAGTTCCTCGCCATCGCCGCCGCCCAATGGTGCGACATAGACACTAGCCAGCTTCAGATCGGTTGACATCCGCGCTTCCGACACAGTGACCATGATGCGTTCTAGCTCCGGTTCACGCACTTCGCCGCGGCGCAGACATTCATCCACAGCACGACGAACAACTTCACCCACCCGCAGCATGCGCTGGGTTGGCTCTTTGCTTATACTTTTATGCCCGGAACGGCCCATTATCTTGTCCAGAAAAAATAACGCCATGCCTGGCATAACCAAGGCATGGCGTTGATTGGAAATCAGTTAGAGCGAGCGGATAATCGTTTCGACCCGATAACACTCAATGACATCGCCTTTGCGCATATCCTGATAGTTTTCAAATGCCATGCCGCATTCCTGTCCGGCATTCACTTCTTTCACTTCATCCTTGAAGCGTTTCAGTGTGGACAGTTTGCCTTCATGGATCACGACATCATCACGGATAAGACGCACGTGTTGGCCACGCTCGACCTTGCCGTCAGTGATGAGACAACCGGCAACCTTGCCAACCTTGGATACGTTGAACGTATCCAGAATTTCAGCATTGCCCAGCATATGTTCGCGCAGTTCAGGCGACAGCATTCCGGACATCGCCGCTTTCACATCATCAATCAGATCATAGATGACATTGTAGTAGCGAATTTCGATGCCGTTTGCTTCAGCCGCTTCTCGTGCCTGCTTGTTGGCACGCACGTTGAAGCCCACCACCGGTGCGTTTGATGCGGCAGCCAGAGTAATATCGGTTTCGGTGATACCACCGGCTCCTGAGTGGATCACACGTGTTGCGACTTCGTCGGTGTTGAGTTTTTCCAGAGCGCCGACAATAGCTTCCAGCGATCCCTGCACATCTGCCTTGACGAGCAAAGGTGTTTCCTGTGCGTTGTCTGTCTGAAGCTGGTTCATCATGGCTTCCAGAGAGCCACGAGCGCCCCGCGCCATGACAGCTTCCTGCTTCACGCGCTGGCGATACTCGGTGATTTCACGCGCCTGTGCTTCATTTTCAACAACAGCGAACTGATCACCAGCCTCAGGCGTACCTTGCAGACCAAGCACTTCCACCGGCATCGATGGCGGTGCAGATTTGATCTGATTGCCATGGTCATCAATCAATGCCCGTACCTTGCCCCATTCGGAGCCAAGCACAAGAATGTCGCCAACGCGCAGGGTTCCATTCTGCACAAGAACGGTCGCAACAGGACCACGGCCCTTGTCCAGTTGTGCTTCCACAACCGTACCACGGCCACTGCGATCCGGATTGGCCTTCAATTCCAGGAATTCAGCCTGAAGAATAATGGCTTCCAGCAGCTTATCCAGATTGGTGCCTTTGAGAGCCGAGACTTCCACATCCAGAATATCACCGCCCATGCCTTCGACCTGAACTTCATATTGCAGCAGTTCAGTGCGCACACGGTTGGCATCAGCGCCTTCCACATCGATCTTGTTGATCGCAATGATCATCGGAACGCCAGCTGCTTTTGCGTGTGCAATCGCCTCTGCCGTCTGCGGCATCACGCCATCATCAGCCGCAACCACCAGAATGACGATATCGGTCGATTTGGCACCACGTGCCCGCATGGCGGTAAACGCCGCGTGACCCGGAGTATCAATGAAGGTGATCTTCTGGCCATCCTGCTCAACCTGATAGGCACCGATATGCTGGGTAATGCCACCGGCTTCCCCAGACACGATATTGGTTTTGCGGAATGCATCGAGCAACGATGTCTTGCCGTGGTCAACATGGCCCATGATGGTAACGATTGGCGGACGCGGAATGCCTGTTCCATCATCGACAGCTTCAGTCACATCATCAAACAGGCCGCCCTCGACATCAGATTCAGAAACACGGCGCACCTTGTGGCCCATTTCTTCTGCGAGCAATTCAGCAGTATCTGCATCAATCACATCATTGATTTTCAGCATCTGACCCTGCTGCATGAGCAGCTTGATCACATCAACGGCGCGTTCGGCCATGCGGTTGGCCAGTTCCTGAATGGTAATGGTTTCAGGAATGACCACCTCACGGGAAATCTTCTCACGCGGCGACATCTGTGCAGCACGCTGTTTTTCACGCTCACGACGGCGTTTGATCGACGCCAATGATCGTGCCCGATCACCAGTGTTGTCTTCCAGCGCATTTGACAGCGTCAGCTTGCCCTTGCGACGGTCATCCGTCTTGCGTGCGGTCTTGGAATCATCCTGTTCCTGCTCGCGGCCAGGACGTTTGACGGCGCGCAACACTTTTGTGTTCTTGGCATCCGGTTCACGTGTCTTGGTTGGGCGCGCAGTATCACCAGCTTCTTCAGCCGCCGCCAGATTGACAGCCTCTTCACGCATGCGAGCGCGTTCTGCCTCATCTTCAGCCGTCTTCTTGGCCTCAGCTTCGGCTTCTTCCCTGGCTTTTGTTTCGCGGCGGTTACGTTCCGCAGCTTCGCGCTGGGAGCGCTCTTCCTCTTCAGCCCGGCGACGGGCGATATCTTCCTGTTCGCGCGCCTTTGCACCAGCCAATGCCATTGCACGGGCGTCGCGTTCGCCGCTGGTCAGTGTGCGCACCATTTTGGCACCGCTGCGCTGACCGCCGCCAGAACGGTTCTGTGCGGGTCGACTTTGAACGGGTGGCCGCGCAACGCGACTGGCAGGACCGGTGACCGGTGCTGCGGGTGCCTTGGCCTTTGCAGCTGGTGTCGCAACAGGCGGGCGCGGCACCGACTCGATGGGTGCGCGCACGGTCTCGGCTACCGGAGCCGCCGGAGTTGTGCCCGGCATGTTGATCTTGCGTTTGCGTTTTTCCACGACCACGGCTTTTGACCGGCCATGAGAAAAACTCTGACGCACAGTGCCCTGCTGCTCCACTCCGCGTTTCAGCGAGAGAGTGGGGCGTGCGCCTTGCTTGTCGTCTGTGTTATCCGTATCGCTCATTCTTATCCTGATCCTGCTGCCGCGTTTAAACTGCCACGCGGCGCGTCTGTCAAACTATCTTGGCAACAGTCATGCAATTTCCTGCCCGACCGTTGCTGGTAATTCTCTGCTTCATGGGACCCGCACCCTTGATTATGGCGCGCGTCGTTTTTTCAAGTCTCGGTCTCTGCCCGCGCTCCAATATAGGTTTGGAGCCGCTCGGCTGCGTTCAAAAAGCCACCATCTCCCCGGTCCTTCGTCTTTTCCGCTTTTGTTAGCGCGGCATGTATTACATTTGTGCGACCAAATGCCAAATCCAATTCCAAGCCTTCGAAACTTCGAACCACTTGCAAACCATCGGAATCGCCAAAACGCCGTTTTACAGCCTGCATCAGCTTGCGCAAACTATCGTCGGCACCATCACTGGCTACGATCAGCGTTTCTGCCTTGTCGCTGCCAATAGCCGATTCCACCTTGGCGAAGCCTGTAATGATACGCCCGGACTTCTGTGCCAGTGCCAAAGCACCTAGCGCCCGATCCTTCAAGAGCTTTTCAACCCTGTCGGCCAGACCGGCTTCGACTGTGATCACCTTATCACTTTTCTTACCCAGCATCCGCCCGAACAGTCCACGCTTTTCAGCCAGTGCCACATATTTGGCTTCAGCCCTGACCCAGACACCGCGCCCGGGCAGGACCGCTTTCAGGTCCGGTACAATACGCCCTTCCGGATCGGCCACAAAGCGGATTAATTCCGCCTTGGACAAAACGTCGCGGCTGACAGCACATTGCCGTGTCTGTTCCCGGCGCGTGCGCGGACTTCCATCATCCGCTTCCACGTCCGGTTCACCATCGCCAATGCCAGCACCAATAGCGTCTGAGCCATTCGGGTTGTTCGCTGTGTTCATGAACCCTGCCGTGACCAATCGCCTTACTGGGCCACTTCTTCGGTTGCTGGCTCGGCACCTTCTTCAGCGTCGGCCTCTGGTGCTTCGTCAGTTGCCAAATCTTCTGCACTGATCAGGCCCGATTTCACGCGCGCAACCATAATCAGAGCTTCAGCTTCAGCACGCGACATCTCTGTCGGTGGGAAAATACCCTCAAACCGCTGGGTTTCGCCATCCTTGCGCTCTGTCCAGCCGATCAGATCATCAGCTGCACAATAGCCCAGATCTTCAACGGTTTTAACATCATTCTTGCCGAATGCGACCATCATGCCTGTGGTGACACCTTCGATCTCACGCAATTCGTCAGAAACACCCAGTTCAATCCGCTCGGCATCCTGTTCAGCTTCCAGCTTTTCAAGATATTCGCGGGCACGAGTCTGAATTTCCGTCGCCGTATCATCATCGAAGCCTTCGATGAACGCGATTTCGTCCAGTTCGACGTAAGCCACTTCCTCGACAGAGGTGAAGCCTTCGGTGGACAGCAATTGGCCAACCATCTCGTCCACATCCAGTGCCTTGGTGAACAGCTCGGTGCGTTCGGAGAATTCTTTCTGGCGGCGCTGTGACTCTTCTTCTTCGGTCAGAATATCAATATCCCACCCGGTCAATTGAGACGCAAGGCGCACATTCTGGCCACGACGGCCAATCGCCAGCGACAATTGCTCGTCGGGTACAACCACTTCGATTTTCGACTGATCTTCATCCAGGACAACCTTGGACACTTCAGCAGGCTGCAACGCATTGACAATGAAGGTCGCAGCATCTGGTGACCAGGGAATGATATCGATCTTCTCACCCTGCAACTCACCAACAACGGCCTGTACACGGCTGCCGCGCATACCCACACAGGCACCGACTGGATCAATCGAGCTGTCATTGGAGATGACGGCAATCTTGGCACGAGAGCCCGGATCGCGTGCAACGGAGCGCAGTTCGATAATGCCGTCGTAGATTTCGGGCACTTCCATTTCGAACAATTTCGCCATGAAGGCAGGATGGCTGCGGGACAGGAAAATCTGTGGTCCGCGCTGTTCCCGGCGCACATCATGGATGTAGGCACGTACGCGGTCGCCATATCGGAAGGTCTCGCGCGGGATCAGTTCATCACGGCGAATGATCGCCTCGCCGCGGCCCAGATCAACAATGACATTGCCATATTCAACACGTTTGACGGTGCCGTTGACCACAGTACCAATACGGTCCTGATATTCTTCAAACTGCCGGTCACGTTCGGCTTCGCGCACTTTTTGAACAATCACCTGCTTGGCGGATTGGGCAGCGATACGGCCAAAATCCATCGGCGGCAATGGCTCGGACAATGCGTCGCCAATCTTGGCGTCCGGATTGCGCGCCATGGCATCAACGAGGGAGACTTCCGACATGGAGTTTTCAACTTCTTCGACGACATGAAGCAGCCGGGCGAGGCGAATTTCACCAGTCTTGTCGTTGATCTCAGCGCGGACATCGGTTTCCGATCCATACCGCGCCTTGGCGGCTTTCTGGATGGCGTCTTCCATCGCCGCAATCACGATTGTACGGTCGATCACCTTTTCACGAGCAACTGCTTCAGCAATCTGCAACAACTCAAGTCGGTTGGCACTTACAGCCATGTCTTTATCTCCCTAAACGGAGCCACCGGAATGATCCCGGCGGGTCTGTTGGTCAGTCAGTATTGGGTTCAGGTTCTGTATTGATTTCAAGGTCTGTATCACCATCAAGTTCCGGCATCTGGCCGTCCTCGGTGGCGGTATCAAATTCAGGATTTTCCGCTTTCAGCAGTGCGCGGGCAGCATCAATAAGTTCATCGGTCATAATCAGATTGGCATCAGCCACATCAGCTAGAGGCAGCCAGACATCTGCTTCAGGCGTCGCCAGCGATTTCTCGGTTGATTTGACCTTGGTTTTCCGTCCGCGCTTTTCCATAGGGCGCAGACCGAATTCGAGACCGTTTTCTGCGTCTCGCAGGCCCAGAAGCTGACCGCGAAAGCGGCGTTGTCCGCCAATCGTTATGGCCATTTCAACTCTTGCCAGATGACCGGCCCAGCGCTCAAAATCAGACTTGCGCACCAAAGGGCGATCAACACCGGCAGTTGACACTTCAAGATGATAGGCACCTGAAATCGGATCATGCACATCCAGCTCTGGCGAAAGTGCCTTCGAAATCTTCTCGCAATCACTGATGGTCATCAGACCGGTCGGGCGCTCGGCCATAATCTGTACGGTTACACCGTTCTGGCCTGAAACGCGCACGCGCACAAGCCTGCAGCCCAGATCCTGAATAACAGGCTCGGCAATTACAGCAATACGGGCGTCAAGCCCGGTCTCGGTGACAATGCGCGGATCATCCGCCATGTTCTCTACGTTCCTAATAAGTAAACTTTGACCTGAACAACAATTCTCCGGATGCCATGGGTCGATTCGACTGTTTCCCGGTTGGCATTCGGCAACAAAAAAGAGCGGGTCCGACTGGGCCCACTCTCAAACAGTGTTCAAGATTTGAATTGTATATAATTGGCGCTGACATGATTTGCAAGTGATTGGTTTGAAGCGCGCTGTGGTTAACTTGTTTGTGCTGTCCCAAAGCGCGGTGCCCTGAACGATGATCAATGGTTCACAACCCCAATTCAGCTGCTTTGAAGGCAGGTATTCGCCGGCAATTTGTTGGTTGCCGGCGAAGGTCGATTATTTGTCTGCAGCGAGTGCAATCTGACAAGCTTCTGACAAAGCTCTGTCAGGTTTAGACTCACCAAGAGGTGTCGCCCATCCAGCTTTTTCAACAATGCCACGACGCTTATACGTGCTGGCTTCCTCAAGTTCCGCCAAAACGGCACCGGCATTCGGATCATTTTGAGAGTTTTGCACACAATACGGCGTCAGAGCCGCAGCAACGGCTGCAATTGACTGTTTGCCGGACATTTCTGAAGCTGAAGCACCGGTTACCCAGCCGCTCCAATTGAATCCTACAACAGCCAGAGCGACAGCGCCCACAACCGCGCCCATAAGGGCAGGTTTCGTCCATTCAGGAATTTGCATGTTTTAAGACCGATCTGTAGGTGGAAAAGTGCGCATCATCGCGCAATAGGGATGTTAGTAGCATACAATCCCTCATAACTTGCATTGTTAATGGATTATTCACGAACAGGAACGGATGGCCCCGTCGCATTGAAGGACGCTTCAGCAGCGGTGTGAGCTCCTGTTGCGTCCCGCTTGGTGCCGGACCAATGCACGTCACGCGGTTCAAAAACACCCGAATTCCGCCCAATAAAAAACCGGCGCAGGAGGCCTGCGCCGGTTCTTAAAAGATGTCTCAATCCGAAGTTCAGAACCCCGGATCAGGCAGGAACGAGCTATTCGTCGTCCTGACCTTTCAGAGCTGCACCCAGAATATCGCCAAGCGATGCGCCGGATGTGGTGGAACCGTATTGTGCCACAGCTTCTTTTTCTTCTGCAATTTCCAGTGCCTTGATCGACAGGGAAACCTTGCGGGCCTTCTTGTCGAAATTGGTGACACGGGCGTCGAACTTTTCGCCGACTGCGAAACGATCAGGACGCTGCTCGGAACGTTCGCGGGACAGATCGGAGCGACGAATGAAGGCCGACAAGTCGGTTTCCGCAATCTTCACTTCCAGGCCATTTTCCTGAACTTCCGAAACTTCACAGGTAACAACTGCACCCTTGCGCAATTCACCGGAAGCTGCCGCATCAGCGAATGGATCGCCTTCCAGCTGCTTGATGCCCAGCGAGATGCGTTCTTTGTCAGTGTCCACGTCAAGCACAATGGCTTTCACCATGTCGCCTTTTTTGAACTCTTCGATCATCTCTTCGCCGGAACGTTTCCAATCCAGATCGGACAGATGAACCATGCCGTCGACATCGCCATCGAGACCAACGAACAAACCAAACTCGGTCTTGTTCTTCACTTCGCCTTCGACGATCGTTCCAATCGGGAACTTGTCTGCGAAGGACGTCCAAGGATTGTCCATAGCCTGTTTCAGGCCGAGCGAAATACGACGCTTGGATGGATCAACTTCCAGAACAATCACTTCCACTTCCTGAGAGGTGGAAACAATCTTGCCCGGATGGATGTTTTTCTTGGTCCAGGACATTTCGGAGACGTGGATCAGACCTTCAATGCCTGGCTCCAGTTCAACAAATGCGCCGTAGTCAGTGATATTGGTGACGCGGCCAGTGAATTTGGCTTCGAGCGGATATTTTGCATCGATGCCTTCCCATGGATCGCTTTCCAGCTGCTTCATGCCAAGCGAGATACGCTGAGTTTCGTGGTTCACCCGGATGATCTGAACATTGACCGTCTGGCCAATTGTCAGAACTTCACTTGGGTGGTTGATGCGGCGCCAGGCCATATCAGTCACGTGAAGCAAGCCATCAATGCCGCCGAGGTCAACGAATGCGCCATAATCGGTGATGTTCTTGACAACACCTTCCATGACCTGACCTTCTTTAAGGTTCTGGACGATCTCGGAACGCTGTTCGGCGCGAGTTTCTTCCAGAATGGCACGGCGGGACACAACGATGTTGCCGCGACGCTTGTCCATTTTCAAAATCTGGAATGGCTGCGGGTTGTTCATCAACGGGCCTACATCGCGTACAGGGCGGATGTCCACCTGACTGCGCGGAAGGAAGGCAACAGCCCCTTCAAGATCGACTGTAAAGCCACCCTTGACGGAATTGAAAATCTGACCAGTAACCTTTTCACCCTTTTCAAAGGATTCCTCGAGGCGGACCCAGCTTTCTTCACGACGGGCTTTTTCACGGGACAGAACAGCTTCACCGAGCGCGTTTTCGATCCGCTCAAGGTAAACTTCAACTTCGTCACCGATGGACAAGCCACCTTGTTTGTCCTGATGACCAAATTCCCGAACGGAAATACGGCCTTCAACTTTCAGGCCCACATCAATAACGGCTAGATCTTTTTCAAAAGCTATGACGGTGCCTTTGATGACGCTGCCTTCTTGCTGCGTTTCAGATCCAAAGGTTTCGTCAAGAAGCGCTGCGAAATCTTCGCGGCTTGGTGTTTCGATATTCATCAATTCTCCTAGAATGCGATGGCCTGCATTGGTGCACCTTTGTGTCAGTCAATGAATGCCAGTCGCGATGCGCCGGGTTCGTGTTCATAAAAGCCGTTTTGGGACCTGTTGGTGCTTCCAAGCAGTCCAACAAAATGTGGCGCATGGTCCAAATTCGGCAGCTGAGTTGCGTTTCTAGCGCTCGATAGCCTGCAAAACCAGGGTTTTCGCTGCAAGAAACGCGGTTTCTATATCCATTTTGGTCGTATCAATCAAGTGCGCATCGGCAGCTTTCTTGAGCGGAGAGACAGATCTTGAGCTATCGCGCTCGTCCCTTTGCCTGATATCGCGCAGAATATCATCATAGCTGGAGGTGCCGCCTTTTGCCGCGACTTCCTTGAAACGGCGCTCTGCGCGGGCTTCTGCGCCGGCCGTCACAAACAGCTTCACCTGCGCATCCGGGCACACAATCGTACCGATGTCGCGCCCGTCCATCACAGCGCCTCTGGCCGCAAATGCGCGCTGCAACTCGACCAGTTCAGCGCGCAGTTTCGGCATCACCGCTACTTTTGACGCAGCAGCGCCAATCTGGTGATCCGACAAATAATCCCGATCCAGGGCGGCCAGATCGAGCCTTTGAGCTGCCTTGATGGCAGCGACTTCATCATCCAGAGCCACATTATCGAGCTGCATTTGAGCCGCAACAGCCCGGTAGGTCAGTCCGGTATCCAGATACGGCAGATCGAATTCCACCGCAAGGCGACGTGCCAGCGTGCCCTTTCCTGAGGCGGCGGGCCCGTCAATGGCGACTGTGAGAGGCGATTTTTCTGCAACCATTATAGTGCTCAGGATGCCGTTGCGGTTGCATCAAATGGCGTAATCTCTGCGCCTAGATCAGCCATGAATGTCTGGAACGTGGGAAAACTTGTGGCGATGTGTCCGGCATCATCGACAGCGATACCCTTTTGTGACCCAAGCCCCATCACCAGAAATGCCATGGCAATGCGGTGGTCCATATGGGTCGGCACGGTTCCACCGCCGGGCACGATTCCGCCAGTGACCGTCAATGTTTCCTTGCCTTCCACGCAGGTGACACCATTGACTTTCAGGCCAAAAGCAGTGGCTGACAGGCGGTCACATTCCTTGACGCGCAATTCCGCCAGACCTTCCATATGCGTATCGCCAACAGCAAAAGCCGCGGCGACGGCCAGCACCGGATATTCATCGATCATCGACGCCGCGCGCGCTTCGGGAACCGTGACGCCTTTCAGTTCGCTAGCCTTCACATGCAGATCCGCTATGGCTTCTCCGCCGGATTCCCGCTCGTTGTGGATGGTAATATCTGCGCCCATTTCCAGAAGAGTCTTGATCAGGCCAGTCCGGCTTTCATTCATCAAGACACCCTGAATGGTGACATCAGAGCCCGGCACAATAAGCGCGGCAACCATTGGAAAACCGGCAGAACTTGGATCACCGGGTACGATGATGGATTGCGGCTTGAATTCAGGCTGACCTTTGAGAATGATGGTGCGTGTTCCATCATTGGCCGTGTCGACGGTCAGATCGGCACCAAAACCGACCAGCATTTTTTCAGTGTGGTCGCGGGTAAAGACACGTTCGACAACGATGGTTTCACCCGGCGCATTGAGGCCTGCCAGAAGAACCGCAGATTTGACCTGTGCCGATGGCACGGGCGTTTCATAACGCATTGGCGCAGGGCGTGCCGGACCGCGCACAGCCAGCGGCAGCCGGCCATCATTGCTTTCCAGCACTTCCAGCCCCATCAGGCGGAGAGGATCGAGCACCCTGCCCATGGGGCGGGAGCGCAGGGACGCATCGCCGGTGAAACGTGTGACGAAGTCTCCATGGGCTGCCAGTCCCAGAGCCAGCCGCACGCCGGTCCCGGCATTGCCATAGTCAATAATATCTTCCGGCTCCAGAAAGCCGCCGATTCCGACGCCGTGGATGTGCCAGATATCATCACCGTCCTTGTCGATGATGGCCCCGAAGGCGCGCATCGCATTTGCGGTGGCCAAGACGTCATCTGATTCCAGCAAGCCCTCAACACGGCTCTCGCCAACAGCCATGGCGGAAAACATCAGTGAGCGATGCGAGATGGATTTATCGCCTGGCACGCGCAGCGTACCTGAAAGATTGCGCGCAGGATGCGCCATCAGGCCTGCTTTATGGGCTGTCATATCCAATTGTCCTTCTGGTACTCTGTCATCGGTGCCCCGGGGGCGAACATAATTATACTATGCGGCCAGCCGTTAGCATGTTGCGATGCCGGTTTGAAGGGTGAAACAGGGCTGTTGTTTTGTTTCTTGCGCATTTCATCAATGTTTTGCTTTGACAGTCCGGGTCCGGGTCGCTATCTGCAGGTCCAATTTCCGGTAATGACACACTGGCTGGGCACGGGCGCGAAAAACCTCTCGGTGAGGTGGCGCTGCGACAGCGGAACACGATAGAAAAAACAAAGGCACGACCATGGCAAAAGAAGAACTTGGAACCAAGCGGACCTGCGGCAATTGCGCCTCCCGGTTTTACGATCTGAACCGCGACCCGATCATCTGCCCCAAATGCGCCACGCCTTTCGTTTTGGCAACGGTTGCCAAAGCAAAGCCAGAAAAGGCCAAGCCGGCAAAAGCCAAGCCGAAGGTAGAAGATGAAGAGGATGAGACTGAAGCAGCCGAACTTGTCACTCTGGAAGATGCAGATGATGAGGATGGCGCAACTGGCGCTGTGAAAGTTGCCAGCCTCGATGATGACGACGATGATGATGATGATGACGAAGACGACGCAATCGACATCGATATCGACATTGACATCGATGATGACGATGATGACGACGACGATGACACCTTCCTGGAAGACGACGACGATGATGATGCAGTGATCGTTGTGCCAACCAACGGTAAAGACGACGATAATTGATTTTACCGTAATGACCGGCCGGTGGCCTCGTTAAAAGCCACCGGTTCACACGTGACAGATCAGGCAAAAGCTATTGCGTAAAAATACCGCTTGATCTTTTGCCAAGGCCTTCCTAAAACCGCGCGGCAATTTGGCGCTTCTTAAAACGCAAATTGCATTGGGGCCATAGCTCAGTTGGTAGAGCGCTTGCATGGCATGCAAGAGGTCGCCGGTTCGACTCCGGCTGGCTCCACCATTCCCCAAAATGTCAGTGATGACAGCGCCCAATATGCGCTCCGCCCAGATGCGTCAGCGCAAAGGCTTGCGCATGGCTGTTGGCTGGGTTTGGGCGGTTATGCAAGCTGCGCCCAGCGGATTAGTCTTGGCTCATTCTGCATTCGTCAGTGCGTCCAGCGCATGTGCCACATGCCAGGCAGGGCCGACATCTGCCTGATCCTGGACCGCCCAGATAATCGACAGGACCGCGTGAACAAATGCCCATTTCAGGATGCGGCTTTGTGGATAACCCAATATGTCACTCATGATTTGTGTGCGGGACAGCAGACATTTGAGGTCCGCGATCTCGGGAGAATCCAGCGGGTTTTTCAGCAAAGCCGCGCAATCATAGGCCGGATCGCCTCGAAACCCTTTCGGATCGATGGCAAGCCAACCCGTCTTGTCATCCAAAAGAATATTCTCATGGTGAAGATCGCCATGAAGTACAATCGAGCTCCGGGCCGTGTCCTGAAGCTCACGGAACTGCCTGTCGGCGGAGCTCAGCATGGTTTCGGGCAGTAAATCACTCTGCAGATGCCGCGCCTTTGCAAATGTGGGACCCAAGCTCTCGATGGTTGGCAGGACGTCCATCCCTGGATCATGGGGACAGCCGTGAAGCGCGTTGAGAACATCGCAGGCAATGTGAGTTGCAGCAGTATCACCATGGTGTTGCCGAAAATGGCGCAGGGTTGCGCCAGGCATGGCCCTCGCCATCAACAGCGCATCCCGCGTGCATTCAAGCACCTCTACAGCTTTGCCGCCGGAATAGTGGCTCAGGGTCAGAAAACTGTTGTGCTCGCATTTGCCCGGAAAAGGGATTTTCAGCATTAAAGACAAGCCATTACGGGTTACCGGATACAGTATCGCAGCCGCGACATGAATGGCTGAGCCATCGCGTTTGAGCTGCCATTTTTGCAGATAATGGCTTGCGGAATCTGTTGATGAACGGCTCATTGCGCCCTTTCTCTTGAAGCATCGGGAACTTCGTACCATATTCCCATCAACGGTGATTGCCTTGCGGGATCGCTGAATGGCCGCTTTTTGGGCCGAAGGAAAGGACTAATCATGACGCGCGTATCTGCGTTTTCCAGCCCTTTTATGTTGGGCTTTGACGAAATTGAACGGGTATTGGACCGTGTGGCCAAGACCTCTGACGGTTACCCACCTTACAACATTGAACGGATCAGATCCGAACTCAGCACCAACAGTGATGTGTTGCGCATTACCTTGGCTGTTGCCGGATTTTCACGTCAGGAACTGGATGTTGCGGTCGAAGAACGCCAATTGGTGATCCGCGGCCGACAGCAGGATGACGACAGCCGGGAATATCTGCATCGCGGCATAGCGGCGCGGCAGTTCCAAAGGGCGTTTCTACTGGCCGATGGCATGGAAATACTCGGGGCTGACCTGAAAGACGGTCTGTTGAGCATTAATCTCGTTCGGCCTCAGCCGGAGCGGATTGTCCGCAAAATTGACATCACGATTCACGATGATGCTACAAAGGGAAGCAATTCCTCGCAAAAGCCACATCTGGAAACTGTTGAACATCTGAAAACGGCCCAGCAAAAAAAGGAGCCTGCGTCATGAAGAATCAAAGCAAAACAAATAAAGTAATGAGCGCACAGGATTTCGCCCAACTCGGCGATGGCAAGGTTGCCTATATCCGTTCCATGACCTCTGACCAGTTCCATACGGCCTTTCCGGATGTGGAAGAACTGCCAGCAGGCATGAAATTATGGGCTTTGCTGAATGCCGATGGTGCACCTATTGTGATTGGCGACAGCCGCGAGGCACTGATTGCCAATGCATGGGAAAATGAACTACAGCCTGTCAGCGTTCACTGATCCCATAAAACTCATACGATAGCAGGACTGCCGATGGCCGAGCTGAGCAACCCGGACTACATTCTCGACCGTCGGCGTCTGCGCCGGAAACTGACATTTTGGCGCGTCGTCGGGCTTGTGCTGCTGGGTGTGGTCCTGATTGGCGGTATTGCACGTCTTGCAGGTCTTGACCCATTGTCCGCCTCGCGGGGGTCTCACATTGCAGAGATTGCCATTGATGGTCTGATTGTCGGTGCCCAGGAGCGGTTGGACCTGATTGAAGAACTTGGCAAACAGGACAAGGTGCAGGCCGTCATCGTCAAGATAAACTCACCGGGTGGTACAACATCCGGCGGTGAAGCGCTGTATGAAGCCCTGCTGGAACTTGGCACCAAAAAACCACTCGTCGCCACAATAGATGGTGTTGGTGCCTCCGCTGCCTATATGGCGGCCCTGGCCACGGACCGTATCTTTGCCCGACGCGCCAGCATTACCGGGTCGATCGGTGTGGTTTATCAAAGCCCGAATATCAGCGATCTGATGGACAAGCTCGGCATTCGTATGGAGCAGATTAAAAGCGCGCCATTGAAAGCCTCCCCAAATCCGTTCTCCCCAACCTCACCAGAAGCACGGGAAGCCATTCAGGATCTGATTGACGATTCCTATGAGTGGTTTCTGGATCTGGTCAAGGAGCGCAGGAATTTTGACGATGCAACCGCCAGAGAACTGGCGGATGGACGTGTCTATTCCGGCGACAGAGCCCTGTCGGTCAACCTTATTGATGCCATCGGCAGCAAGGAGCAGGCCAAGGACTGGCTTGTGTCTGAACATGGTCTTGACGCCGATATCAAAGTCATCCGCCGGGATTTTGACGAAGCCGATGCGCCTTTGACACTGGCCATGCGTGCCTTATTTGTCACCTTTGCGAAAACAATCGGCCTTTCAGGGGGTGATTCTGGCTTTTTGGGCGTTGTTTCCGCCCCCGCACAGCTTGACGGCCTGATTTCAGTTTGGCACCCTATTCTTGATTAGGGAGTAATTCCAATAAGATAGATTCAATTTGAGTCTTCACCCTAAAACGGCCTGCAGAATTGCGCTCTGCGGGCTCATTATGGTTGTAAGGGGCGATACGGTGATAAAGTCGGAATTGGTGCAAAAGATAGCAGATAGAAATCCGCATCTTTTTCAAAGAGACGTCGAAATGATTGTGAATTCAATTCTCGACGAGATTACATCAGCACTATCCAAAGGCGACAGGGTAGAGTTGCGTGGGTTCGGAGCATTCTCGGTCAAGACGAGAAACCCGCGTACAGGCCGCAATCCAAGAACCGGAGAATCGGTTCAGGTGGAATCCAAAGTCGTGCCGTTTTTCAAAACCGGCAAAGAAATGCGTGAACGGTTGAACAGCGAGTAATGCTTCGCATATAAGAAGGGACCGCAAGCAAGTTGCGGTTCGACAGAGACCCAAAACGGGCTCGAAACAGGCATAAGCAGGTGCTTTCCATATGATGCGGTTGATCAAATATCTTATTCTGATACCGCTCGGTATCATTGTTGTGGTTCTGTCAATTGCCAACAGAGGCGCGGTCACCGTGTCTTTGAACCCGTTTCCCGATGCGGCTGCCGGCACTGATCTGGCAATCCTGAGCTACTCTGTCCCGCTTTACCTGCTGTTGTTCGGCTTTTTGTTGCTGGGCGTTTTTCTGGGTGGGCTGGGTTCCTGGTTTTCCCAGGGCAAATGGCGACGCAAAGCGCGTGAGAACGAACATCAGGCCAGCATGCAGCAACACCGTGCAGAAGAAGCCGAGCAGAAAGCACGGGATATGGCGCCAGACCATGGCAACACCCATCCTCTTCTGCCGGTTGCAAAAGGCTAGAGCCTGAACCCAATTGGGACGTTTGATGCGGAATTACGCATCTTCCGAGTGATCAAACGTCAAGACCTCTTCTCTGTTTTCCAGACCGGCCAAACCGAATGACCAAGCAGTCCGCCTTCGACATGAAAATCTGTGGGCTTTCCAACAAAGTCGATGTGGCAGCCGCGATTGATGGTGGCGCGTCCATGATCGGACTGGTATTCTTTGAAAAAAGCCCGCGCCACATAAGCCTTGATGCGGCAGCGGAACTCGCTGGATTTGCCCGCGAAACAGCAAATGGCAACGTGCAGATCGTTGCACTGACCGTGAATGCCGCTGATGATGCATTGTCAGCGATTTGCGCGCGCCTCGCTCCGGATATCCTGCAATTGCATGGCAGCGAAAGCGCTGACCGGGTGCGACAGATCAAGACGCTCACCGGCACCTCGGTGATGAAAGCCATCGGTGTTTCGGAGGTTGCGGATTTTGACAAGCTGTCGCCCTATGGAGCCGTGGCGGACAGGCTGCTGGTTGATGCCAAGCCTCCCAAAGGCAGTGTATTGCCGGGCGGGAACGGCCTGACATTTGACTGGGGCATTCTTGACGCGCTGTCTGATGAGCTCTGCAATGGCCTTCCGGTGATGCTGTCCGGCGGTCTGACAGCGGCCAACATTGCTGAAGCTGTGCATTTGTCGCATGCACATCCCATTATTTCCGGCATTGATGTATCATCCGGCGTTGAAACTTCGCCCGGGATCAAAGATAAAGGCCTCATAGAGACATTTCTGCAGCGCGCGAAAGCAGCTGCTGCATCACACTATCCCTGAAAAGAGTACCGCATGACTCAGCATCCAAGTCCCAACTCCTTGCGCAACGGCCCTGACGACAAGGGCATGTTTGGAATTTTCGGTGGCCAGTTTGTCGCCGAAACCCTGATGCCGCTGATTCTTGAACTTCAGGAAAAATGGGCAGAGGCAAAAGAGGACCCGGCCTTTCATGCCGAGTTGCAGTATCTGAACACCCATTATACCGGTCGCCCGTCCCCATTGTATTTTGCCGAACGTCTGACCGAGCATCTGGGCGGCGCAAAAATCTATTTCAAGCGGGATGAGCTGAATCACACAGGCTCTCACAAGATCAACAATTGCCTCGGCCAGATCTTGCTGGCCAAGCGCATGGGCAAGACCCGGATCATTGCAGAGACCGGTGCGGGCCAGCACGGTGTTGCAACCGCAACTGTTGCCGCACGTTTCGGCTATCCGTGTGAAGTCTATATGGGCGCAACCGATGTGGAGCGTCAGGCACCCAATGTATTCCGCATGAAATTGCTGGGCGCGCAGGTTCATCCGGTCAGTTCCGGCCATGGGACGCTCAAAGACGCCATGAATGAAGCACTGCGGGACTGGGTCACGAATGTCGATGATACCTATTATCTGATCGGCACAGCTGCAGGCCCTCATCCCTATCCCGAGATGGTGCGGGATTTTCAGTCGGTGATCGGTGCGGAAACCAAAGAGCAGATGATGGCCGCTGAAGGCCGTTTGCCGGATATGCTGGTCGCAGCTGTTGGCGGCGGGTCAAATGCGATTGGCCTGTTCCACCCGTTCCTTGATGACCCCGACGTTCAGATGATCGGCGTCGAGGCTGGTGGCAAGGGGCTGGATGGCGACGAACATTGCGCATCCCTGACAGCCGGCAGTCCAGGCGTGCTGCATGGCAACCGGACCTATCTGCTGCAAAATGAAGACGGACAGATCATGGATGGCCACTCGATTTCGGCGGGCCTAGATTATCCCGGCATCGGACCTGAGCATTCCTGGCTGAAAGAAACCAAACGCGTCGAATATGTGCCGATCATGGATACTGAGGCGCTGGAAGCCTTTCAGTTGCTGACACGCCTTGAAGGTATTATTCCAGCGCTGGAGCCGGCCCATGCCCTTGCAGAGGTTGTGAAGCGCGCGCCCAAAATGGGCAAGGACCAGATCATCGTGATGAATTTGTGCGGACGTGGTGACAAAGACGTCTTCGCAGTCGGCAAAATCATGGGCGTGGAGCTATAATCATGACAACACGCATTGACCGCAGATTTGAAGCATTGAAAGCTGAAGGCCGCCCGGCGCTTGTGACCTATTTCATGGGTGGCGATCCGGATTTCGAAACATCCCTGCGCATCATGAAGGCATTGCCGAAGGCCGGCAGTGATGTGATCGAGCTTGGCATGCCGTTTTCCGACCCCATGGCGGACGGGCCGGTGATCCAACTGGCCGGACAACGATCTCTCAAAGGTGGCCAGACGCTGGTGCGAACCCTGCAGATGGCAAGCGCATTTCGCGAAGAGGATGACACCACTCCGATTGTCATGATGGGCTACTACAACCCGATTTATGTTTACGGTGTGGACCGGTTCCTGACGGATGCGAAGAAAGCCGGGATCGACGGTCTGATCATTGTCGATCTTCCGCCCGAAATGGACGAGGAATTGTGCCTTCCGGCTTTGAAAGCTGGTCTCAACTTCATCCGTCTTGCAACGCCGACAACCGATGAAAAACGGTTACCGAAAGTGTTGAGCAACACGTCCGGGTTTGTCTATTATGTGTCCATGACCGGCATTACGGGTTCTGCCATTGCCAGTTCCGGACCTGTGGCTGAAGCCGTTGCGCGGATCAAATCCCATACAGATTTGCCGGTGTGCATCGGCTTTGGTGTGAAAACCGCTGAGCAGGCGCAGGTCTTCGGCCAGGCCGCAGATGGTGTGGTTGTCGGTAGCGCCATTGTCGATGCAGTTGCAGGATGTCTGGCCGACGATGGCAGCCAGACGTCTGATCCTGCTGAAGCTGTGGCCGATCTGGTTCGACAGCTTGCCGAAGGTGTTCGCAAATCCCGGCTTGCAGAAGTCCGCTAAACTGCCCACATTAAGAACCACAACCTACTCTCGACAGCTCGCAGCCCTACATTCGAGCAAGGAAAATCAATGAATTGGATTAACAGCGTTGTCCGGCCCAAAATCCAGAATCTCTGGAACACCAAGCGGGAAGTACCGGAAAACTTATGGATCAAGTGCCCTGAATCCGGTGAAATGGTGTTCCACCGGGATCTGGAGGCCAATGATTTTGTCATTCCCAATTCCGGTTTCCACATGCGGATCAGCGCCGAACGACGGCTGACGAAGCTGTTTGATGACGGTGCATTTGAAAAGCTGGCGCTGCCGACAGCACCGGTGGATCCACTGAAGTTCCGCGACGAGCGGCGCTACACGGACCGGCTGAAAGATGCCAAGGCCAAAACCGGCTATGAAGACGCGATCATGCTCGGCAAAGGCCAGCTGGAAGAGAACCCGGTGGTTGTGGCCGTTCAGGACTTCAATTTCATGGGCGGGTCGCTTGGGATGGCGGCCGGTGAAGCCATTATTGCAGGATTTCAGGCTGCAACCAAAGCCAAGGTTCCCTTCATTCTGTTTGCCGCGTCCGGCGGTGCACGCATGCAGGAAGGTATCTTGTCGCTCATGCAATTGCCGCGCACCACGGTCGCGCTGCAGCAGCACCGTGAGGCAGGTCTGCCCTATATCGTGGTACTGACCAACCCGACAACCGGTGGTGTGACCGCCTCCTATGCCATGTTGGGCGATGTCCACATTGCCGAGCCTGGCGCTCTCATCGGCTTTGCCGGGCAGCGGGTTATCGAACAGACCATTCGCGAGAAACTTCCAGAAGGCTTTCAGCGTTCAGAATATCTGCTGGAGCATGGCATGGTGGACATGGTGGTGCATCGCCATCAAATGCGTACCACGCTGGCAAATCTGTGCAGACTGATGATGAAGCAACCGGCAAAAGCTGGCAAGAACGCGGAAGCTGACGCTGCAGTGCCTGCTCCGTCCAAAGACGAAAAGGCGAGCAAGGAAACACTTGTCGATGTGATTGAACTGGAACCGGTGGACAGCGATCTCAAGCCAGTTGAGACGCCAGATGCCAAAACAGATGCCAAACCGGCAGAAACTCCGGTGAAGTCCGTATAAGCGATCGCAGCCAACACCCGACCAGAAGCTCAACAAAGAGCGCTTGACTGGTTTTCGATATTCCTGTCCGCAGCAAATGAAGAAATCTGATGGACCATACCACTGCAATTCTGGAACGGCTGACACAGCTACATCCGCGCCTGATGGACCTTTCGCTTGGCCGGTTGGAAGCTCTGCTGGACAAACTCGGCAATCCTGAGAATTCCCTGCCGCCGACCATTCATGTCGCAGGCACCAATGGCAAAGGCTCGACCACAGCCTATTTGCGCAGCCTTCTGGAGGCTGACGGGAAGCGGGTACACGTTTACACCTCGCCCCATCTGGTGCGGTTTCATGAACGTATCCGGCTGGGCCAGCATGGCGGCGGAAAACTTGTCGACGATGAGACGCTTATTTCCACAATGCTGGAAGTTGAGCGCATCAATGCTGGCGCTGCAATCACTCAATTTGAAATCACCACCGCCATTGCGTTCAAGCTGTTTGCCGAAAACTCTGCAGATGTCTTGTTGCTGGAAGTGGGGTTGGGCGGGCGCTTTGATGCGACCAATGTGATTGATCAGCCGCTGGCCTGCGTGATCACTCCCATCTCGATGGATCATGAGAGTTTTCTGGGCAATTCACTGGGAAGCATCGCCTATGAAAAGGCGGGTATTCTGAAACCCGGCGTCCCGGCGATTATTGCACGGCAAGTTCCCGAAGCCATGTCTGTCATTGCTGAAGTGGCAGGACGTATTGGAACGCCGATGCACATCCTGGGTCAGGATTTTGATGCCTTTGGCGAACATGGCCGCATGATTTACCAGACAGAGCAGCGCGTGATGGACCTTCCTCTGCCCAATCTTGTCGGCCAACATCAAATCGGCAATGCCGCTCTGGCTCTTGCAACTCTTGACATTGCCGGTCTGTTGCCGAGCCCAGAGGCGCGTGAATATGGGTTGGGCCATGCTATCTGGCCAGCGCGCCTGCAGCGTTTACAGAGCGGTGCGTTGACGAAGATTGCTCATCCAGACACGGAAATCTGGCTGGATGGCGGCCATAATCCCGGTGCGGGAGCTGTGGTTGCCAGCACAATGGCTGCCCTGGAGGAGCGCGTCGAGCGCCCGCTGTTTCTGATCGCCGGCATGCTCAACACCAAGGACCCCATCGGCTTCTTTGAACCATTTGAAAGCCTGGCACGGCATGTCTTCACGGTGACCATTCCGGGCGCCGACTCGTCTCGCGATGCCGAAGAACTGGCGCATCTGGCAATTGCCGCAGGCCTCAGTGCCGAACCCGCTGAGTCGGTTGAGGCAGCACTTGCCGCGATGTCAGAAAACTGGCGCTATGAGAACAGCCCGCGCGTCCTGATCTGTGGATCGCTGTATCTGGCCGGGGAAGTTCTGAAGGCCAATGGAACAATGCCGGAATAAAACCCAAGAAAGAGCCCCGGACTGGCCGGGGCTCTTTTCGCGTAATTTGACAGTTTTGGAAGCCGATCAGGCAGCGCCTGAAATCCACTTGTCGAGGTCACCCTTTGGGGCCGCTCCAACCTTCATGTCGACCGGCTCACCGTTTTTGAACATGATGAGTGTTGGAATAGAACGCACGCCATATTTGATGGCTGTGTTCTGGTTTTCGTCGATGTTGAGCTTGACGATCTTGACCTTGTCACCAACGGATTCAGAGATTTCCTCAAGTGCCGGGGCGATCATCTTGCAGGGGCCGCACCATTCCGCCCAGAAATCCACCACAACCGGTGTATCTGAATTCAATACTGAGGCTTCAAAATCTGCATCTGTAACTGTATGAGTCGTCATCTTTTCAATTCTCCAATACAGCGCATCGAGATAATCGATTCGCGCCTTGATAGCTTGACTGCAACGTAGGAACCCGACTGCGGCAGGTCAAGGAGTGCGGCACCAGCTCCGTTCACAAGTGTTTGACCTGCAAAGCTCGTCCAGATGCACTATATATGGGGAAGATATTTACAGATGATAGGCACATATTGATGGATTCACCCTTTTCCTTTTCAGAAGGCCTTGTCCGGCTCAGCGTTTTCCTTGGCGTCTTTGCGGCCATGGCCCTGTTTGAAATTGTTGCACCGCGGCGTCATCTGATCCATGGCCGCAGCGGGCGCTGGGTGACAAATTTCTCCATCATCGTGCTGGATTCCGTGATCATACGGGTCCTGTTTCCCGCTGCTGCAGTGGGCATCGCAGTCTGGGCGCATGACAATCAGATCGGGTTGTATCCTTGGGCTGTGGCGCAGGGCATTGCTCCACCAGTCTGGCTGTTCGGACTTGTGGTGTTCATTTTCATGGATTTTGCCATCTGGTTTCAACATCTGGTGTTTCACAAGATCCCGATATTCTGGCGGTTTCACAAGGTCCACCATTCCGACCCGGATATTGATGTGACAACTGCAATCCGTTTTCACCCGGTGGAAATTGTGCTCAGCATGCTGATCAAGGCTGCGCTGATCATTCTGCTGGGCGCACCCGCCTTCGCAATCTTCCTGTTTGAAGTGGTGCTGAATGGCTGTGCCATGTTCAATCACAGCAATGTCAAACTGCCTGCCTGGATTGATACACCGTTGCGCAAGCTGATTGTCACGCCGGATATGCACCGGGTTCATCACTCCATCCGGCATCATGAGACCGACAGCAATTACGGCTTCAATTTTTCAATCTGGGATCGGCTGTTCGGGACCTATAATGATCAACCGGAAGACGGGCATGAAGGCATGACCATTGGTCTGCAGGAATACCAACATGGAGAACCGGTCCGGCTAAGTTGGAGTCTATGGCTGCCATTTGTCAGGAAAGATCAAAAGAAACTTACGGGCCAGTAGCGCAAATACAGTTCAGCGAATTTGCCGGACTTGAATATTTCGCGAATTGCGTAGTCAAAGCCCTGTTTCAGTTCCGGACGTGTTGGCGAGAACGCCATGGCAAAGCCATTGCCGAAAAACCTTGGCTCCAGATAGGGGCCACCGACAAATTGGCAGCAGCCACGCGACTGCTCGCCATTGAGCCACAAAGACAGCGACAGACCGTCACCAAATGTAAAATCCACTTCGCCCTCCCGCAAGGCGCGGCGGGCTGCAAAGCGGCTGTCATAGGGGTGCAGATCGGCGTGTGTGAAGAAACCATTCAGAAAGGCTTCATGGGACGTTCCAGTGACAAAACTGATGCTGCGTCCAGCCATATCCTCCACTTTTGGCAGGTCTCCACTTCCCGCCTTGGCAGCAAATCTTGCTGGCGTGGTCAGGTAGACATCTGACAGTAAAAGCCCCTGCGCAAGGGCTGTGGGCACCGAAATCCCGGAGATAATGGCATCGCCCTTGCCGTCCCCCAACGTACCGACCAGATCGGTGTAGGGCCGTACAAGTATCTGGCAGGAAATCTTCAGCTCGTCACACAGGGCCCGTGCAAAATCGACATGAAAGCCGGCCAATTGGCCATCGCGCGCCAAATAGCTGAAAGGTGGAAAATCGTCGGTCATCAGAAAGCGGACCGAGCCAAGGTCCTCGGCAGAGGGCCGATCACCAACTGTCTTGAAATCCCAGTAATTCGGCACATGGCCAAGTGTCGCCTGTAGTGGATCATCAACTGGCGTTGCGGTGTTCTGCGCATAGCCCGGTGCTGAAACAAGCAGCGCTGCCACAGTTGCACAGATTGCAAAAATTGAGGATGGAGAGGACGATTCCTGCGGCTTTCTCTGCGCCGTCAAACTTTCCCCGCTATGTGTCATTCAATCAGTTTCCCTGCAGATCATGTTCAAAACATTCATGACATTTTCTGAATGGCATATTTCAGATCGAAAATCTATTTTCCGGCACATGTTTGACGGGGAAACACCAATTGTATCGCGATCAAAACGCGATCCGGCCATAACGCGCACACTATTGGAGCAAAAAATGTCTCGCTGGTGTTGTTCCTGACAAATAAAACGCCACATCGGAATTGCTTTGGCTGAAGACCGAAGCAGTGTTCCCATTACCCATGGTCAGTCAAAATGGATCAGAAGCTCCGCGCTTTTTACGAAAACAAGACAACTGAATATGTAATTGCCGGGCTGGTGGTTTTGAATGCAATCACGCTCGGACTGGAAACCAGCGACCGGGCGATGGCGGTGGCTGGTCCATTGCTGATGCTGGCTGACAGGGTTTTGCTCGGCACATTTGTGGTGGAGCTGATCGGTCGGATGTTCGCCTATCGTGGCGCATTCTTCCGCGATGGCTGGCGCATATTCGATTTTGTCATCATCTCGATTGCTCTGGTGCCATCAAGCGGCGCGCTGTCGGTCTTGCGTGCCTTGCGAATCCTTCGAATTCTGCGGCTTATCAGCCTGCTGCCCTCGTTACGACGGGTGGTTGGTGCCATGGTGACCGCCTTGCCGGGCATGGGGTCGGTGCTGATGCTTCTGACGCTGGTGTTTTATATCGCCTCTGTCATTGCCACAAAACTGTATGGCGACAGCTTTCCGCAATGGTTCGGATCCATTGGCGAATCCGCCTATTCGCTGTTTCAGATCATGACACTGGAAAGCTGGTCGATGGGCATTGTGCGCCCGGTGATGGAGGAATTCCCCTACGCCTGGATGTTCTTTGTTGTCTTCATCCTGTTTTCAAGCTTCATGGTCATCAATCTGCTGATCGGAATAATCGTCGGTGCGATGCAGGAAGAACATGAAGCCGCGCTTCTGGAAGAGGAAGCTGGCAGTGAGGCTGCGGCCCGTCAGCGGGATGATCAAAAAGCTGTTCTGGCCGAATTGAAAACCGTCCGGGCCGAACTGGCTGAATTGCGCAAAGAGATCAACGCCAGAGTCTGAACCCTATTGGGAAATCAAGGTGAGGTCAGTGCTAGGCCTTGAAATGCTTGGACAGTTTCAGGCCCTGCCCCTGATAGTTTGATTTCAGGTCAGCGCCATACAGCGCATCCGGGCGATCCAGCATCGGCTCATAGACCAGGCGGCCAATTGTCTGGCCGTGTTCCAGAATGAATGGCACTTCATGGCTGCGCACTTCCAGCACAGCCCGGCTGCCTGTCAGATTGCCCGCAGCATCCTTCGTGTGACCGAAACCGGGGTCAAAAAATCCGGCATAATGCACCCGGAATTCGCCAACCAGAGGATCGAACGGCACCATTTCGGCGGCGTAGTCCGGCGGTACCTGAACCGCTTCGCGTGACACCAGAATGTAAAACTGGTCCGGGTCAAGAATCAGCTCGGCGGCACCGCGCGGGTAGATCGGTTCCCAGAAATCCAGAACTTCATAAGCGCCGGGCCTGTCCACATCCACAACAGCGGAATGGGGTTTGCCGCGATAGCCAATCGGCGCGCCTTCGCCCTTGCCTTCCAGATCGATGGAGAATGCCAGACCATCGGCAATATGCGGCTCGCTGCCAATCACCAGTGGCGTGGTGTTATGCAGCGTAGTCAATTCCTGATCGCTGAGTTGCGGGTGGCCACTGCGGAAGCGGATCTGCGACAGGCGCGATCCGGGTCGCACCACAATCGGGAATGTCCGGGGGCTTATTTCCAGATAGAGCGGGCCCGAATAGCCCTGTGGTATCTGGTCAAACTCTCGCGCTTTGTCGACAATCACGCGGGTGAAGATATCAAGCCGCCCGGTTGAACTTTTGGGATTGGCCGATGCAGACAGGCCCTGTGGCAGATCAAGCCGCTCCTGCAAGGGCACAAGATAGACGCATCCGGTTTCCAGAACGGCCCCCGACGCAAGGTCAACGACGTGCATTGTGTAACGCGCCAGCTTCTCGGCCACTGACAATTCCGGGCCGGGAAGAAAGCTGGCGCGGATGCGATAGGCGATGCTGCCAAGCCGCAAATCGAGACTGGCTGGCTGTATCTGACCTTCGACCGGTTCCGCGTCTGCCGCGATGCCGCCATTGGCAAACAGGTCCCTGATCATACGGTCCGGCAGAATTCCTGCTGCCTGATCTTCCGACTTGCCTGTCACAATAGAACCTCGTTTCACCAATTTGTCGACCTTCCTTAACCGATTGCAGGATTGACGCCAAGCGGCAAGGCCGTTATTGCTGCCCTATATCGTGGTCATTTGAGCCGACCGGCTTGCCGCCACGTTAAACAAGGCGCTAAAAGGTCGGAGAGCGTGCAAGCCCGCTCCGACATGAAGCGTCGGAACGGGTTTTTTTGTCTTTTGATGGAGCCAGCAATGGGAAATGATCAAACCAAGCAGTATCGCCCTGCCACACAATTGGTGCATGGCGGTACCATGCGCTCTCAATTTGGCGAGACGTCAGAAGCAATCTTCATGACGCAGGGCTATGTTTACGATACAGCCGAGGCTGCAGAAGCGCGCTTTGATGGCAGCGATCCGGGCTTTGTCTATTCCCGCTATGCCAACCCAACCGTCAAGATGTTTGAAGACAGGATGATGGGCCTTGAAGGCGCCACTGGCGCGCGTGGCACCGCCAGCGGCATGGCTGCCATCTATGGCGCCATTGTTTGTGATCTGAAGGCTGGCGATCACGTGGTGGCCGCAAAAGCATTGTTTGGCTCATGCCTGTATATCGTAGCCGACATACTGCCGCGCTACGGCATTGAGACCACATTGGTAGATGGCACAGATCTGTCGGCCTGGCAGGCGGCGATGCGCCCCAATACCAAAACTCTTTTTCTGGAAAGCCCGACCAATCCACGCCTTGAAGTTCTGGATATTGCCGCGATTGCCGATATTGCCCATGCGGGCGGCGCGCGCCTTCTGGTCGATAATGTATTTGCCACACCGCTATGGCAAAAGCCCTTGCAACTCGGTGCCGATGTGGTGGCCTATTCGGCAACCAAGCATATTGACGGTCAGGGCCGATGCCTGGGCGGTGTGGTGCTGTCGGATGAGGAATGGGTGGAAGACAAGCTGGCTCCATTCCTGAAACATACAGGGCCCAGCCTCAGCCCGTTCAATGCCTGGACCTTGCTGAAAGGTCTGGAGACGCTCCAGCTGCGGGTGGCAGAACAGACGCGCTCGGCAGCAACACTGGCAGATTTCCTGGCCGACCATCCGGCAATCAAAACCCTGATCTATCCGGGACGCACAGACCACCCGCAATATGACGTCGCCACGCGGCAGATGGAAAAAGGCGGGACCATGATTGCCTTTGAAGTCAAGGGTGGCAAGGACGCGGCGTTCCGCTTCTCCAACGCCTTGAACCTCATCATCATGTCCAACAATCTCGGCGATGCCAAAAGCCTGATCACCCATCCGGCAACGACAACACATCAACGCCTGTCAGATGAAGACAAGGCAGAACTTGGCATTGCACCCGGCCTGCTGCGTTTCTCGGTTGGACTGGAAGATGTGGAAGATCTCAAGGAAGATCTGGATCAGGCGCTTTCCGCTTAATTGGATTTCAGCGAAATCCAGCCAATGACCACACGGTTTGCTGCCGTCACGAAACAGATGGCAGCAAACGCGTAGGCGATCCAGGCAAACCAGTCCGGGAACAGGCAGAAGGCGACAAATACGGCGATGGTCTCCGTGCCTTCTGCCAGTCCACCAATGTAATAGAGCGATTTCAGCCCCCGTGCGGTGGTCGTAATCTTGCGTTTCTCCGCCATGATGGCAAAGGCCAGAAAGCTGGAGCCGGTTGCGTAAAACCCGGCCAGCAGAACCGCCGCTGCCAGAGCATTGGCCTGCGGGTCTGCAATCGCGAAGGCCATGGGAATGGCCCCGTAGAAAAAGAAATCCAGCGTGATATCGAGAAAGCCGCCCAGATCACTTGGTGCTGTGGCGCGGGCCACGGCGCCATCCAATCCATCGGCCAGGCGGCTGAGCAGTAACAGGACCAGACCCAGCAGATAAAGTTGGAAGGCAATCGCCAATGCCGCCAGCAAACCGACTGCAAAACCGGTCAACGTCACTGCATTGGCAGTAATGTGCCTGGAGGCGAGCCAGACTCCGATGCGGTTGAGCGGTGGATCGATCAGTTTGCGCATCTGGCTGTCAAGCATGGCGGGTCTTCAGTTCCGGTGAATCTCGACAGACCCTAGAGCATTCTGGATTTGCGTGCATTCACTCTTGCTTGATCTCGGCCTCGGCCTCGGTCAATTCCTTTTGAAGCGCCTGGGTCATGCGCTCCAGAGATTGCGGAGACAGTTCAGAAATGTGTGCCGCCAGCAGATTGGCCAGATTTGTGGCATCAGGGGTGAGACCTGATGTGTCCACGGTCACACGCGGGTCGGAACTGCGCGCCAGGGTTACCAGATCTTCCGCATCATCCCAGATCAGGTTGAAGTAAGCGATGATCCGCTGCAACATCAACCAGCCCGGGCGACCACGATGGCCATGCTCCAGAGCTGACAGATAGGCTGATGAAACACCCAGTTCATCAGCCATATGTTTCATCGTCACACCCTTTTGGGAGCGCAACTCCCGCAATCTTTTGCCAAGTGGTGTCATGTTGTATCTGGCCCCTGCCGCTTGCGCCGCAGTCTGACATATAATGCTCCCGATCCGCCATGGGAGATGGAGGCTTTATCAAAACCGGCCACAAGGAACGCCAGTTCCGGACCTGACAACCAGGCTGGCACCATGCGGCGCAACACGCCCCGCTCTCCGGTATCCGGGTTAGCGGCCTTGCCTTTTCCCGTGATGACCAGCACGTAGCGCGCGCCGCCCGCCTGTGCCTGATGCAGGAACTGGGTGAGCCGGTTATGCGCGGCTGCCTGGGTCATGCCGTGCAGGTCGAGGGTGGCGTCCAGTGCATCCTGTCCGCGTTTGAGACGCCGCCTGCTCTTGTTATCCAGCGGTGACAGCAACAGAGGTTGCGGCTGTTTCGGCGTGGAAACCGGTGGATGATAGGCTGGCATCACGATGCGCCGGGCAACCGCTTTGGGCGGTTTGGCTGCTTTAGCCGGTTGCGGCACCGGGTCAGTGGCTATGGTCTTGTAGTGCGGTTCCTGATGCGCTGGCACAACGCTTTCGGTGACACGGTTCCACAGTCGCCGCTCTTCCGGTGACAATTCTCGTAATTTCCGGCGCTTCATGGTGCCATGTCCTGTTGCGCACGCGGCATCAGAACGACAAAGCGACAGGGGGCCGCAAAGGTTCCGGCAATTTCGCCAGCATCACGGCCGCTTCCGGCAAAGAAATCGCCACGATGCGGTCCGACAATGGCAGAACCGGTATCCTGCGCAACCATGAGGCGATTATGTGCGTTGCCATCCTGACTATAGCTGACATAGATCGGCGTATGGAATGTGTGCAGCACACGGTCAACTGCAAGCGACCGCCCAGAGGTCAGTTGTACCCCTGCAGCGGCGCGGGGGCCCATATCTGGCTGCAGGCCCTGTTCTTCCTGAAAGAAGATGAAGGATCGGTTCTGATGAAGAATGTCCAATTGCTGATCGGGATTTTCAAACAGCCATGCCTTGATGGTTTGCATGGTGATATTGCCGGGCGCTAACAGGCCCTTGTCCTTCATCACCTTGCCAATGGCTGTGTAATCATGGCCGGATTTGCCATCATAGCTGACCCGCATGGTGCCACCCTGCTGCAGACGGATGGACGCGGATCCCTGGATATGGATGAAAAACGCATCAACCCGGTCAGCCAGCCAGACCAGTTCAAGACCCTGCCCGGCCAAAGCTCCGTCGGAAAAATCAGCGCCTTCGATTTCACTGCGATCAAAATAGGGCACAAGTCCCTGCGGTGCCTGCCGTCCAAAGCGCAAATCTTCCGGCCAGCCTTCGAGCAATCCCACGGATGTTTCAATGGATTTGGTTTCAACCAGATCGGCGGGGCGGCGCAGCAGGGGAATTGGATAGGCTTTTGATTGTGTTAGCGAGCCTTCCAGCACAGGCTCAAAATAAGCGGTCAGCAGGCCCGGATGGTCTGATCCAGGTGCATCATCAGAAAACAGCACTGGCGCAAACCGGGTTTCAAAAAATGATTTGGCTGTCGCGGCATCCTGCACGCTGTCAGATTGCCTGCGCGCTTCAGCCAGTATTTTCCCCAACGCTGAACCATCAATGCCAAGGGTTCGGGTTTTCGGACCGGCCTCGCCTGTAAAGGCTTCAGCGCTTGTCAAAAAGCAGTGAAAGGCGGCCAGATGATCATCGTCAGCCCAACCGGGCAAATCATCATAGGTGAGAGTCTGGATGGCCGTTTGCATTCTGTCTGCCCCGGCCCAAGCAAGTGTCAGTCAGCAGCTTCAGTGGCTACCAGACGCCAGTTGGGGTCGCCCTCGCGTGGATCGCGGGCAAAGGTCCAGATGTCAGTTACTTCGGTGACCTTGCTGGCGCTTCCATCAATGATATCGCCGCCCTGGTCACGGGTGGCAGAAATCAGTTCGCTGACAAACCGAACAGTGACGCGCAGTTCAGTGTCGTCGCCATGCGCATCGACCAGATTGGCTTTTTCAATGCCGACAAAGGTGAAATCCACACTTTCAGACCGGCTTTCGCGCTCGGCAATTGCCTCATCAAAGCCTGCATAGACTTCCTCTGACAGCAGCGGTTTCAGTTGATTGCGATCGCCAGAGGCATAGGCTGTCACGATCATTTCGTAAGCAACACGTGCACCCGTCACAAATTCCTTGGGGTCGAAATCCGGATCGCGCGCCACAACTGGTGCGACGAGTTTCCTGAGCGCCACTTTCTTTGGATCGATATCCTCTTCGTCATCATCCTCGTCGACATGCTTATCATTTTTGCCATCAGATCGCTTGGGCAGATTGATGACATTGTCATTGGATGATTTCTGGCCGGTTTTTGGCTTTTCAGCATAGGGGTTATGCGGACGCCTTTCATGGCCGGTCCGTTTTCCCAGAACGCCACGCAGGCGGAGAAAGAAAAATACCGCTATTGCGATAAAAACAAGAGTGTAGAAATCGAAAAACTGCATGGATATTCCGCTCGTGCCTTTATTTAACTGTCGCCCGTGACAATGCGGGCCGCATGTCAGCGCATTCTTAGTCTTGTTTTACAGATAGCGCTAGGCCTGTCACACACAAGTGTTCAACAGGTTGCAAACTCATTTTTACACATCTTTGCCAATAAAACTGCAGAAAAGTCTCGTTTTTCCGGTTAAATCACTTATCTGCGGGTTATTGGAGACCATTTATGCGCTTTTCGCTGATACCTTTCGTGCTTCTTGTCGTGCCGTTGATGGAGATTGCTGCCTTTGTTGTGATTGGTGGTCAGATCGGCGTCTGGGCGACGCTTGCGATGGTTGTGGTGACCGCCGTCATCGGATCGTTTCTGCTGCGCTGGCAAGGCATATCGCTGCTGCGCCGCATCCAGAGCGAAGTGGCGGCTCAACGGCTTCCGGCCAAGGATCTGGTGCGCGGAGCCATGTTGGTTGTCGCCGGCATCTTGTTGCTGACACCCGGATTTGTCACCGATGCAATCGGATTTCTTCTGTTCGTGCCGCCAATTCAGGATGCAGTCTGGAGCTTTGTGAAATCGCGGGTTACTCTGGTCGGGTCTGGGGTAGGTTCTGGAGCCGCCTCCGGCATGCGCGGCGGACCACACGGTGGAAGCACGCAACATTCTTCAGGCGGGACCCATAACCGGGGGGCCAACCACCCATCAGCCGGACAACACCAACCCGACGAACGCGTTGTGGATCTGGACCCTGACGACTACCGGGACACCAATCTGGACAGCCCCTGGTCTGACGGGCCGGATGAAAACAGCCGAAAATGAGATAAAAAGAACACCGAAAATCCCGGCCACGAGTGGCAACACAGCGGTTTAAAAACTGCTCAATGCTTGTTTCTGCGTCGGGCACATGCTAGCCACCCACCAACTTTTCTTGAATGATAACAGGATTAACTATGAGCGATACGTCTTCATCAGATCAGGCAGCTTCTGGCCAGGGCGCGCAGCCCGCAAATGGCGATGGGGCTGCCAAGCCACCACAGATCAATATTGTTGCGCAGTACATCAAGGATTTTTCATTCGAAAATCCAAAGGCGCCGGATTCCCTGCGCCCGCGTGAAGGTGGACCGAACATTTCCATCAACGTCAATGTGAACGCAACGCCGCTTTCCGAAAATGACTTTGAAGTTGATCTGAAGCTGGAATCCAAAGCCACGCATGAAGATGACGTCCTGTTCAACATCGAACTCGACTATGCTGGCATTTTCCGGCTTGCCAATGTTCCAAAAGAGCATCTGCATCCGCTGATCATGATCGAATGCCCGCGTCTGCTGTTCCCGTTTGCACGCCAAATTGTTGCATCTGCCACACGCGACGGTGGCTTCCCGCCATTGCTGATCGATCCGGTGGATTTTGCAGCTCTCTACCGCCAGCGTCTGGAGCAGATCCAGGCCAAACAGGCGGCTGAAGGTCAGCCGAACTAAGACAATTCAGACAAGATCTGGAAATTTGAAAACCCGGCTGTTTCAGTCGGGTTTTTTTCTGCGTTTCAAGCAGTGCCTGAGTTTTTGCGTCTAGCCACCAAACAGGCGTTGCAGGAAATTGCGGTCATCAGACCGGCGGCGCTTCGGTTGGGCGGCAATCTGGTCAGCAGATCTGGCGAAGGGGTGTAATTCCGATGCCTGGGTCTGGGCCAGAATTTCCCGGGATTCAGACGCGCCTATCAGTGCCGTGGCGGGAATACCCTCATGGGCTGGCATCATGTAATCGTGCCAGATGACCGCCGGCAGATTGCCTCCGGATGCGCGCTTGGTGGGGCTGTTATCATCGTTCCCGAGCCAGATACCAGTGACCAGATTGGCGGTGTAACCAATGAACCATGCATCGCGGAAATCCTGGCTGGTTCCCGTCTTGCCGCCTGCCGGACGATTATCCAGCCGTGCTTTTGTGGCGGTACCAGAGACCAGTGTTGTCTGCATCATGCTGTTCATCAGCCCCAGTGCAAAGGGGGCAATGACCGGCAGATTTCCACTGGGTTGACGCTCATAGAGCACCTCGCCACTGGCTGTTGTTATGCGCTCGATGGCGTGTTCGATGACGCTGTAGCCGCCATTGGCAAATGGCACATAGGCCGATGTCATTTCAAGCGGCGTTACTTCACTGGTTCCAAGAGCCAGACTTGGAATGCGCTGCAATGCGCTGTTGATGCCAAGACGGTTGGCAACTTCTGCAACGGCATCAATGCCGACCTCATCACCAAGACGCGCCGCGACCGTGTTCAGCGACAGGGAAAGAGCCTGTTCCAGCGTCACCGGACCGCGAAATTTCTTGTTATAGTTCTGAGGTTCCCAGCCATTGATCAGGACCGGCCCGTCAATTCGCACGGTTTCCGGGGTCAAACCCAGTTCCATCGCGGCCAGATAAACAAAGGGCTTGAAGGCGGAACCGGGCTGACGGCGTGCATCGGTGGCGCGGTTGAACTGGCTTTCACCATAATCACGCCCCCCAACCAAAGCACGTACAGCACCGGTGGGATCAATCGATACGACAGCCCCTTGGGTCACTCCATAGGTGCCGCCATCCCGGTCGAGACCTTCGCGCAATGCGGCTTCGGCAAGTTTCTGCAAACGGCTGTCGATGGTGGTCTGAACCACCACATCCTGATCGATTGTTCCGAGGAACCCTTTCACCCGATCAAACAGCCAGTCCGCGACATAGTTCTCGGCACCGGCCAGATGACGGCTGGTCGCTGATGCCGGGTTGGCAATGGCAAATTCGCGCTCGGAACTCGTGATGTAACCGACCTCTTCCATGGCGGCCAAGACCAGCTTGGCACGCTCTTGTGCCGCTTCAGGATTGCGGTTCGGGGCCAGGCGCGAAGGCGCTTTCAGCAGGCCGGCGATCACGGCAGATTCCGCCAGTGTCAGATAGCGCGCTGATTTCTGATAATAAGTGCGGGCAGCGGCATCGACGCCTGTTGCACCACCGCCGAGATAGACCCGGTTGAGATACATCTCCATGATTTCTTCTTTGGAGAATTTGTATTCAAGCCAGATGGCAATCGGCACTTCCTTCAGCTTGCGCCGCCAGTCACGCTCAGGGCCGAGATACAAGTTCTTGGCAAGCTGCTGGGTGATGGACGAACCGCCCTGCACCACACGTCCGGCGCGAAAATTAGCGACCATGGCACGGGCAATGCCCGGCACATCTATACCAAAATGGCTGTAAAAACGCCGGTCTTCAATGGCAATGACTGCCTGTGGCAAATAGGGTGGCAATTGCTCCAGACGTACGGTTTCACCACCGGTTTCGCCACGATTGGCAATCAGCGTGCCATCGCGTGCCAACAATTGGACATTGGGAGAGCGAACCGGGATTTCCAGCTCCGTAAAATCAGGGAACTCGGAGGCAAAATAGATCGCCAGACCACCAAGTCCGATGGCGCCCCAAAGCATCAGCACGAAGCTCCAGTAAAACAGGAACCCGAAAAAACCGCGCTTCTTTTTGGACCGACGCTCTTTTGAGGGTTGTTTCTTGCCGCGCTGGGGTGGCTTTGAACCGCCGCCGCCGGTTCTTTTCACAGCACCTGACCGGGCCACACGCCCACGCGGTGGCTCGGCTCCGCGCTCCGGTGCGCTGCCGAATACAGGATCTTTTCTGTTCTGCTGTCTGGGGCCGCTCATGGGAGGATGCGCACGCTTTCAGGTCTGGAATAATGTGTCATGCGATGGAGTTTAAATGAGGCAATTTAAGGGGCGGTTAAACATAAGTGCTTTTACAGACCAGCCATTTTTGCAAAATCCCACCCGTTTCATGTGCCCAACGCCTGAATTGACCCTGTTGATCGTTAACCGTAACTCCACAAAACCGGCTTGTTCCCGGGCCGATTAACCCCTCACCAAACGCCCTGTTGTAGCCTGAGCCACGTTTGACAAAGCATGAGAAAAGAAAAAATGGCAAAGCAACGTGTGGACTGGGTCGATGCCGCCAAAGGCATCTGCATTATTTTCGTGGTCATGATGCATTCAACCCTCGGCGTCGAAAAAGCTGTTGGCGAGACCAACTGGATGCACATTATTGTCGCGTTTGCCGCACCCTTTCGCATGCCGGATTTCTTTCTCATTTCCGGCCTGTTTCTGGCCGCTGTGCTGGATCGGAACTGGCGCAAATATGTCGATCTCAAAGTTATCCATTTCTTCTATTTCTACGCCCTGTGGGTCACGATCCAATTCCTGTTCAAGGCGCCCGGCATGGCATCGGAGTACGGCATTGGCGGTACAGCGCTGCTCTATCTGAAGAGCTACATTGAACCGTTTGGAACACTTTGGTTCATCTATATTCTGCCGATCTTCTTTGTGTTCACAAAAGCAGCCCATGATCTGCGCATACCTATCTGGATGACGGGTTTGTTTGCGGCTCTGATGCATCTCAGTGGACTGCATACCGACTGGCATCTGGCAAACGAGTTTGCGTCCCGTTATGTCTTCTTCTTTGCTGGCTATGCTCTGGCTCCGCTGATCTTCCGCATTGCCGATTGGGCGCGGCACAATATGTCCCTGACAGCTGTATTTCTTGTTGTCTGGGCACTGATCAATGGCGGGCTTGTCTGGGCACGTGTTGCCAGCACGCCGGTATTCTCGTTACCGCTGGGTTTTGCAGGCGCTGTGGCTCTGATCTGCGTTGCATCACTGATGATGGAATTGCGCCTGTCGGCACCGATTGCCTGGCTCGCAACACCGATTACCTGGCTTGGCGCAAATTCCATCGTGATCTATCTGGCGTTTTTTCTGCCGATGGCGATCACGCGCAGCATCTTGCTGAAAACCGGCATCATTCCTGATCTTGGGACCGTATCCATACTGGTCACCACGGCAGGCGTTGTGGGACCAGCGATTTTCTACCTGATCCTGAAACGGCTGAATATCGCGCTGTTCCTGTTTGAAAGACCCGCCTGGGCCCGCATGGCCCATACAGTGCCATCGCCAAATAGCCAGGTCGCAATGAAGCCGGGAGAATAAGGCACCATCAATCGCATCTGATTGGCGATTTCCGCTTTAGTCTGGGTGGCGGCAATGGCATAGTCCGGCCATGTCACAACAAACAGATTCTCAGACCTCACCCATGAAATCCGGCGATCATCTTATGCTCGTGGATGGTTCGGCCTATATCTTCCGGGCCTACCATGCCTTGCCCCCCCTCACCCGCAAATCCGATGGCTTGCCTGTTGGTGCCGTTGCCGGGTTCTGCAACATGTTGTGGAAACTGCTTGCGGTGGCCGAAGACACATCGCTTGGCGAAAAGCCGACACATTTTGCGGTGATTTTCGATGCCAGCAGCAAGACCTTCCGCAATGACATCTACAATGAGTACAAGGCCAATCGCAGCGAAACGCCGGAAGATCTGATTCCGCAATTTGCTGTCATCCGCGATGCCACACGCGCCTTCAATGTCGCCAGCATCGAGAAGGAAGGCTTTGAAGCCGATGATCTGATTGCGACCTATGCGCGCCAGGCCGAGGAAATGGGGGCCCATGTCACTATTGTGTCCTCAGACAAGGATTTGATGCAGCTGGTCACCGACAAGATCATCATGTTTGACCAGATGAAAGACAAGATTATTCGCTCTGACGATGTGATTGAAAAATTTGGTGTCGGCCCGGAAAAAATGATCGATCTGCAGGCGCTTGCCGGTGACAGCACCGACAATGTGCCGGGGGTTCCGGGCATTGGAGCCAAGACCGCCGCGCTGTTGCTGCAGGAATTTGGAAATCTTGAAACGCTGCTGGAACGCGCAGGGGAAATAAAACAAAACAAGCGCCGGGAAAACCTCATCGAGTTTGCCGATCAGGCCAGATTGTCGAAACGGCTGGTAGAACTGGAGCAGAATGTTCCGGTGGACGCGTCGCTGGATGATATGCTGGTTGAGGGCGTTGACGGCCCCAAGCTGGTTGCGTTCTTGAAGGGCATGGAATTCACCACTTTGACACGGCGGGTGGCCGAGGCCACGGAAACCGTGGCTGATGCTGTGGATGCCACGCAGGTTTCCATCGATCATTGGGACGGACCCGCGACGCCCGAGACAGCCTCTTCAGACGGAAACAGCGATAATTCTCCAACCGCTTTGGTCGAAGCGCTGAAGACAGCCGCTTTCGGACAGAAAATTGATCATGCTCTGTATGAGCGCATCACTGATCTGGACACCTTATCGGCATGGTGTGATGCAGCACGGGATCAGGGTTTTGTCAGTTTCGACACCGAAGCGACATCCCTGGATGCGATGCAGGCCGATCTCGTGGGTGTCTCGCTGGCGCTGGCTCCGGGCAAGGCGGCCTACATACCGTTGCAACACAAGAGCGGCGTTGATGATTTGCTGGGCGGCGGTGTGGTGGACGGGCAAATTCCGCTGCGCGATGCAGTGTCAGTGTTGAAGCCATTGCTGGAAGATCCGGCTGTGCTGAAAATTGCCCAGAACCTGAAATATGACGCGCTCTTGCTGTCACGCTACGATATTGACGTGGTGAGCTTCGACGACACGATGCTGTTGTCCTATGCGCTGGATACCGGACGTGGTGGCCATGGTATGGATGAATTGTCACAACGCTGGCTGGACCACACGCCCATCCCATTCAAGGAAGTGGCCGGATCCGGCAAGAACAAGATCACCTTCGATCAGGTACCACTTGAGGCAGCGACCGCCTACGCGGCTGAAGATGCAGATGTCACCCTGCGCCTGTGGCAGGTGCTGAAGCCACGTCTGGCCGCCGACGGTATGACCCGCATGTATGAAAGCCTGGAACGCCCCATGGTGCCGGTGCTGATGCGGATGGAAAAACGCGGCATTTCCGTTGACCGGCAGATGTTGTCACGCCTGTCAGGTGAGTTTGCGCAAGGCATGGCGGGCCTTGAAGCCGAGATCATGGAACTGGCCGGCGAGCGCTTCAACCCGGGTTCCCCCAAACAATTGGGCGACATTCTGTTTGGAAAAATGGGGCTGCCGGGCGGCAAGAAAACCAAGACCGGTGCCTGGTCCACATCCGCCAATGTGCTGGAAGAACTGGCCGCAGAAGGCCACGAATTGCCGCGCAAGATTGTAGACTGGCGCCAGCTGTCCAAATTGAAATCCACCTATTCAGACGCTCTGCCGGGCTTCATCAACCCGCATACAAAGCGCGTCCACACATCCTACTCACTGGCGTCCACGACCACCGGTCGGCTGTCTTCGTCTGATCCCAATCTGCAGAACATTCCGGTGCGCACGGAAGCAGGCCGGAAAATCCGGCAGGCATTTGTGGCCGAAAAAGGCAACAAGCTGGTGTCGGCAGATTACAGCCAGATCGAATTGCGGGTGTTGGCTCATATTGCCGACATTCCGCAATTGAAGCAGGCCTTTGCAGATGGTCTGGATATTCATGCCATGACCGCCAGCGAAATGTTCAATGTTCCGATTGAGGGTATGGACCCGATGGTTCGTCGGCAGGCAAAAGCCATCAACTTTGGCATCATCTACGGCATATCCGCCTTCGGACTGGCCAACCAGTTGGGCATTTCCCGCTCCGATGCCAAGAGCTATATCGACACCTATTTCCAGCGTTTTCCCGGTATTCGCACCTATATGGAAGACACCAAGACCTTTGCCCGGTCGCATGGCTATGTGGAAACCATTTTCGGCCGTCGGGCGCATTATCCCGAAATCAACACCAAGAATCCCAATATGCGGGCATTCATGGAACGGGCCGCCATCAATGCGCCAATCCAGGGGTCAGCCGCCGATATCATCCGCCGGGCCATGGTGCGCATGGAAGCGGCGCTGACCGAAAGCGCCCTGTCAGCGCAGATGTTGCTGCAGGTGCATGATGAGTTGATATTCGAGGTGCCTGAAGCCGAGGTTGAGGCAACCATTCCAGTGGTGCGTAACATCATGGAGCAGGCCTGCCTTCCGCTGATTGATCTGTCGGTTCCGCTGCAAGTGGATGCACGGGCCGCTGACAATTGGGATGAAGCTCATTAACCGGTTGCAATCAATGCCGTGGATGGCCATCGCGAAACAGGTTACAAATGCCTGAAAATCCGCAACAGCCTGAAATTGGTCACGGAAATGTCCCATTTGCGCCGCAATGCGGTTTATTCAACCCGCGCGACCCTGCATTATTGAGTTACTGACGATGGCACTTTCACGTTTTTTCGCATTTGTATGTTCTGGACTGTTGCTGTTGACACTGTCAGTCAATGCCTGGGCTGTGACAGCAGTTCCAGCTGGCAACCGCAATGCAACCCAGCCAGAAGTGCCACGTGATGCGGTCATTCGCACGCAGCAGACAAAGGACACGTTCGAAGGCAAGTTTCAAAAAGTCCTGCGCCTGTTCGAGAACGACAGAAAGCTGATTTCCAAAATCCAGAAAACCGCCAAGCGCTATGATATCGATCCTATTCATATGATCGGTGCGATTGTTGGGGAGCATACCTACAATGTGGATGCGGTCGATCAATTGCAGGCCTATTATATCAAAGCGCTGGCTTACGCAGAAACCCGTATCCGGTTCGAGTATGATGGCGAAAGCGTCACCGATTTTGTCGAACGCCCGGAATTTGCATCCTGTGAGGGGCTGAGCGATTCCTATACCCTGTGGACCTGCCGCGAAGATGTGTTCAACGCCGTTTTTCGTGGCAAGTCACATCCTGACCAGTCCTTTGGCAAAACATTTTTCCAGCCGCTTTTCGCCGGACAGACCTTTGGCTTGGGACAACTCAATCCGCTGACTGCGCTGATGATGAGTGACATGGCGAAAAGCCACGGTCGCCAACGTCGACTGGATGTGCGCAAGCCAAGCGTGATTTACCAGACGATCATGGACCCGGATAAGTCACTGCATTATATGGCAGCCGTGTTGCGCACAGCGATTGACGATTATCAGACCATTGCCGGGTTTGATATTTCCAACAATCCCGGCATCACCGCAACGCTTTACAATCTGGGTGGCACAAAGGCGCGTGCAACCGCGCTGGCGCAGGAAAACCAGAAACGCAGCGCGTCTGGCCAAAACCCCAAATTGCCGGAAGAAAACTACTATGGCTGGCTGGTCAATGACCGCATCGACACGCTGCGCGGCTTGCTGAATTAGCCAGCCCGAACGCCGAATAAGTCAGTCGATTACCGGATTCTCTCTGGTGTTTTTTCCTGAAAACAGCTTTGATATCACTCTCATCATCATGTGATTTTGGAGGAGAGCATCATGAGCTACATTCAGGGTTTACTTATTCCAGTACCACGCAAGAACAAAGAGGCCTATCGCGAGATGGCTGAACTGTCTGCTTCGATCTTTCAGGACTATGGCGCGACGCGTGTTGTTGAATCCTGGGGCGACAATGTTCCAGACGGCAAGGTGACCGACTTCAAACGTGCGGTCAAAGCGCAGGATGATGAAGCTGTCGTCTTTTCATGGATCGAATGGCCCGACAAGGCGACATGCGATGCTGCAGCACAGAAGATGGAAACCGATCCGCGCTGGAAGGAATTCCCTGAAATGCCGTTTGATGGCATGCGCATGATCTGGGCCGGGTTCGAACCGATCTTCGAAGTCAAATCATAGAGTCTCTCTCGGTTGTCTCTGTCCGCATGAAGCCGGGGACACGATCCAGCACTGGAGCATGGCTCCGGTTGATCATCCGGCCATCAAGGCAATGCAGGGAGCCTTGAAGAACCTTACAATGGCCGCCAGCGGCAATTTGAGGGCATTCGATTAAACAAACCATTGATGGCGGCATATCGGGACACTTTCCAATATGCCGTCATAAACTTTGTCAGGCGGCGTTAGAGGCCATGTCGTGTGTCAGGATAGTATAGAGGCTGTCCGCATCGCGTGTTTCACGCAGTTTGGTCGTGATATGGCTGTTGCGGAAGACTCTGGCGATGCGCGCCAGAGCTTTCAAATGATCGGCACCGGCCCCTTCTGAGGCAAGCAGAAGGAAAATTAGATCGACCGGTTCTCCGTCGAGTGATTCAAACTCGATCGGCGTTTCCAGACGGGCAAAGACGCCAATGATGCCGTCAAAAGTCACCAGCTTGCCATGTGGAATGGCAATGCCATGCCCCACGCCAGTTGACCCAAGCCGCTCGCGCTGCAAAAGCGTGTCAAAAATCTCGCGTTCCGGAACACCGGTCAAAGACGCAGCTTTTTCAGCCAGCGCCTGTATCGCCTGCTTTTTGGACTGCACTTTCAAAGTTGGTATTACGGCATCAGGCGAAACCAGATCACTCAGATCCATCGCAAACATCCATTAGTTGTTTTATCTTTGTCGCGGCACATATCTCTGTCCTACACACAAGCTGGTAGCCGGTGGCTGGTGACTACCAGCTTGGCGTTCAGGTTACAAATGCCGTCATACGTTCCCTTGGCTTTACCCTTCCCGGGCGGGCCGTCAGGTCTGTAATGATGGATCAACCCAGCCAATGTTGCCGTCGGCGCGACGGTAGACCACGTTTACGCCACCATGTCCAGCGTTTCGGAACACCAGCAATGGCTCATCGGTCATGTCCATCTCCATCACTGCATTTCCGACTGTAAAGGTCGGCAAACTGGATGCTGTTTCAGCAATGATGACCGGATTGAAATCTTCCGGAACCTCTTCGTCTTCAGCGGGGGCTGCAAGAATGTAACTCGCTGCCATCATTGCATTTTCTCGGTTCGCACGCTGATGATGATCTTTCAATTTGCGCTTGTAGCGGCGCAATTGTTTCTCCACCCGCTCTGCACATTTCTCAAAGCTTGCACGCGGTTCATGTGATTGACCGGAGGCTGCCAGATTCGCGCCAGTGCTCAGATGAAGCGTACATTCGGAGGAGAACCCGTTCGGCTCCTTGGTCAGTGTCACCTGACCGGAATAGGTGCCTGTAAAATATTTATTTAAAGCCTCGCCAATCCTGTCTTGAATTTCTCCACGCAGGGTGTCCCCCACATCCATATTTTTTCCGGATATGCGAAGTTCCATAATTGACCTCTCACTTGTGTCCCGGCATGGGACGGTTTTCCGACTCGCCAGTGGTTCTGCCACCGGTTTTGTCGTCTGTTTACCGAGATTGGACCACGAACCCGGTCCACAGGTCACCCTGTCCAATATCAGTGCCGCAGTCATCTTCACCGCAAAACTTGCAGCTTTTATGACTTATCTGGCCTGCCCGCCAGCCGCTCGCTTCTGGCGCCGGCGTGCTACGCTGGAGGGTATGCCAAGTGCTTCGCGGTATTTTGCCACGGTTCGGCGGGCTATGTCGATGCCGGATGTCTTCAATTTTTCCACAAGCGCATCATCACTTAGGATAGCGCCGGCAACTTCATGATCTATTAACTGTTTGATCCTGTGGCGGACGGCCTCTCCGGAGTGAACCTCGCCATTCATACCGGCAATCGAGGAGGAAAAGAAGAATTTCAGCTCAAAAATACCGCGCGGCGTTGAAATGTATTTGTTTGATGTGACGCGACTGACTGTCGATTCATGCATTTCGATAGCATCTGCGACCTGCTTCAACGTCATTGGCTTGAGGTGTTCTATGCCATGAAGGAAGAATGCGTCCTGCATCCGGACGATCTCTGTTGAGACTTTCAGAATGCTCCGGGCTCTTTGATCCAAAGCCTTGATCAGGCCGCTTGCTGATTGCAGGCTGGTGTTCAAAAAGCTCTTTTCATCGTCCTTGGCGTGTTTCGATACACTCTGGAAGTAGATTTCATTAACCAGCAGGCGCGGCAAGACGTCACTGTTCAATTCAATATGCCAGGCGCTCTCGCCGCCTTCAGTGCTGCTTGCCGTTACCAGAACATCCGGCACCAGACTTTCAGGTTCAAGCGCCTCAAACATTTCGCCAGGCTTGGGGTTGAGCGAGCGGATGCAGGCAATCTTGTCCCCAAGCTCCCTGTCGGACAAGCCAGTCAGGCTGTGCAGGCCCTGTATATCCTGCTGTGCCAGCATGGTCAGATTGTTCAGGATGAGGCGCATGTCATCATCCAGTGCACCCTGATCCTGCAACTGCAATTCAAGGCATTCCTGCAGGCTGCGCGCACCAATACCAGCGGGCTCGCACGCATGTATCAAGGCGATGGCTGATTCCAGCGTCGCTTCGTCAATAGAGAATTGCTCGCAAATGGCAGCGCTGTCGAGTTGCAGATAGCCAGCGCCATCCAACTGGCTGACCAGATATTGACACAGCGCCCGCAGCACAGGATTTTTCGTCATCAGAAAGACCTGATCTTCCAGACGGGCGCGCAGGCTGGTTGTGCCGGCCAGGGTGGCGTCAAACGCCATATCCTCGCCAATGGCGGCCCCCAGCATTGAGGGTCCTTCAAGCGCCCGGTCGTAGGGAGATTCCTGCGATGGTGTCAGCGCTGTTTCATTATCATCCTGATACAGGTTGCTGTAATCAGAATCCGGCGGGCCGCTCAGATCGGTGTTGGCTTCTGTCAGCTCCCGCGCATCAAGCCCTTCTGCTTCAGCCGGAGGTCCTGTATCCTCGGCGTCGGCGTCGGCTTCACGTTCCAGCAGCGGATTTTTCTCCAGCTCATCTTCAACATGCTGAGACAATTCCAGATGTGACATCTGCAACAGCTTGATCGCCTGAACCAATTGCGGCGTCATCACCAATGACTGGGTCAGATTCTGGCGCAATCCGGGGGCGAGTTTTTGACTCATCCCAGCAGCAAAAGAAAATGGACTTGGCCCTGACATCGGCGATTTGGTTCCTGAGGTTTTTGAGGTTTCGGTGTGTTAAAATGAATTATCTGTTTTCGTGTTCGTCTGGCGTGGTCCAGCAGTCATTCAGGCCCGTGCGCTGTTTGCCAATATGACAGCTGTCGGGTTTGCGGAAGTTTAGCTGAGCAGGTTGTTGTGTTCAAAGCGTAAATTGATCACCAAGGTAAACACGTCTTACGTCTTCGTTCTCGACAATATCTTCCGGCGTGCCTTCCATCAGAACCTCACCGGAATGAATGATATAGGCCCGGTCAATCAGTCCCAGTGTCTCGCGCACATTGTGGTCGGTGATCAACACACCGATGCCACGCGCTGTCAGTTGCCGGACGAGTTTCTGGATATCTCCCACAGCAATGGGATCGATGCCCGCAAAAGGCTCATCAAGCAACATGAAAGCCGGGCGACTGGCCAGCGCACGCGCAATCTCGCAGCGGCGGCGTTCGCCTCCCGACAATGCAATACTGGGGGAGTTGCGAAGATGGTCAATACCGAATTCCTGCAACAGCCGCTCCAGATCCTGCTTGCGCTGGCGTCGATCAGGTTCAACGATTTCAAGCACCGCCTTGATGTTGTCTTCGACCGAGAGACCGCGGAAAATGGAAGCCTCCTGCGGCAGATATCCGATACCAAGCCGGGCGCGGCTGTACATTGGCAGCGAGGTCACATCAAAACCGTCAATTCGAATGGCTCCCTGATCCGGACGGATCAGGCCGGTGATCATATAGAATACTGTGGTCTTGCCAGCACCATTCGGGCCCAGCAGTCCGACAGCCTCGCCCTGGCGAACGGCGAGTGTGACATCGCGAACCACAGGGCGGCGACGAAAACTCTTTGCCAGATTTTGTGCAACCAACCAGCCATCTTCATCGGAGAATTGACGTTTTTTCTGCTTCGGCGCTTTTCGGGTGGTCGGCTTGGCAGAAGCAGGGTTGGCGGGCGTTGGTCTGGCTAGCGCCGGCGTGCTGAGTGTGGATTCTTCAAGGTCGAGCTCTGAAGCGGGCGCTGAAAAACTCTCGGGAATTGGCTGAGACCGAACTGCACTGTCCACTCTCAAAGAGGCGGTGCGCGGCGGTTTTGGCACCGGCTTCGGCTTCCGTTTGAAGCGCAATGCCTTCAGGGGCGCCATTGCAGCACTGACTGTTTCACGAATGCGGAAAGAGCCCCGTTCCTTGCTGGTGGGGCCACTTGAGGGCCGCAAATCGTCCTGGTCATCATCATAGATGGAGCGTAATTGCCGACGCTGTGCGGGCTGACTGTCCAGCGGCTCCTCATCGGGATATTCAGACCCGTCGAACCCTCGCTCCAGTGAACCCGGTTCAACACGTGCCGAGCTGAGATCTCCGGACGCAGCGCGCCGACCTTTCTCAGTCCTGGATTGTCTGAATTTTTTCACTGATGCGGACACCCTGAAACGTGATCGGCTTAAGTCTAGCAGGTGTTTTGTTCAATAGCCTGCTTCAAATGCCATGTCGATGCGCAAGCCTGTTGTTTGCGGTCCTACTTTTTTCCAGGCAGGAAAACGCCGCGCACCCTGCCTCCTGATTGCTTGTTGGCAGCTTCAACCCGGCTTTCACCGGTTTTCAGGTTCACGATCAAGCGTTGCCCGCGCAATTCATTGCTGCCTTTGGTCAAAATGACATTGCCCGACAGCGTCAATATCTGGGTTGCCATTAAAAATGTCGCCCGATCGCCACGGGCCGTCTGATCCTGACTGGTCACGTGAATGGGGCCTCTTGCCTCAACTTTTGAAATCTGCTGATTGGTGCCTGTCGCGCGCCCATCGTAATAAACAGTTATGCTGCTGGCTCGCAAGGTCGTCGGCCCCTGAACCAGGCGCACATTGCCTCGAAAGACGGCCGTTTTTTCACGGTCCTGAACTTCCAGTTCATCTGCTTCAATCTCGATGGGGTCTCTTGAGGATGCCGACAGGCCGGAAAAGGCCTCTGAAACGTCCTGCGCATGAACAGTTGGCATCAACAGCAGAACGGCCACCGTAAAGGCGCATAGCCATTGCAGCACCGTGACCCCGCTCCGGGATACGCGCTGTCGCGCAGCAGTGATTTTGTTGGGAACCATTCTCTACCGTTTCATCCTGTTTTCACTCTTGTACAATCAGCTTGCCACCGGACTTCGGCGGTACGATTGTCATACGAATGCCGTTCGTGAAACGGATTCGTTTGCCATTATTGTCGATGATCAATTGATTGGCCTGCATGATGCCGGTTTCGCTGTGCACCTCCACAGGCGAGCTGCTGGTCAGCTTTCCGCTTTTCAGATCAACCTCGGCATTCTGCAATATGACCTGATAGCCTTCACTTGAATCCACCCTGATGGGAGTCTTGATAGACAGTGCCGAAGAGTTGTTATTGTACAAGCCCTCTTGTGAACGCACATCTGCCCAGGTTCCATCCTCAAGCGTGATCTTTGCGAACAGGCCATTCAAATTGATAAGGCCCGGCTTCAGGATAGACTGGGTCGCGGTGTCAGCCTTGACTTCATAAGACTGGCCATCATCGCCAAACCCGCTCAGCTTGGGATTGTTCATCATCACGGATGAGCCGTTGAATGACAATGTCATACCCGGATCAAGTTCCAGCCCGTCAAGATCAATTCTGGACATGAAAGTTGTGATGAAAATCAGTGTGGCCACAGTACCGATGCCGAGTACCGGCAACAGCAGGCGCAAAATGCGAACCCAAATCGAATGTCGGCGCACTTTCCTGATTTGCCGAGCCCTGTCAAACGACATCAGATCACCCGGCGCGGGCAAATGGTTGCGGGCCGACACAACAGCGCCTGCCATCAAGCCACCTGATCCATCTGAAAGCATCTCACTCAACAGTTCTCAAACCCGCTAATCTTTCGTTTCTCACACCAGCCAAACAGCTGGTTTGTGACCATACAGACATATCTTCACAATATCTATAAAGCGGAAAGATTTGGTGAGAATGTGTCAAACGAATTCGTGGCACGAGTCCCGGGGTCTGAACTCTCATTGAAGGTTGGATCAGACCCCGGTTACCGTTGCTTATGAAAGCGGCGTCAGGAATGCGCAAAAATGTCGGTTTCCGGCCAGCCCATCAGATCAAGCCGCGCTCTTGTCGGCAGAAATTCAAAACAGGTCTGGGCAATATCCGTGCGGCCTTCGCGTTCAAGACGTTCATCCATCTGCTCTTTCAGAGCGTGGAGATACAGAACATCACTGGCAGCATATTCCTGCTGTGCCTGTGTCAATTCCTCTGCGCCCCAATTGGAGCTTTGCTGTTGCTTCGACAAATCGACATTTATCAATTCGCGACACAGTTCTTTCAAACCGTGGCGGTCCGTGTAAGTGCGCACCAGGCGCGAGGCGATTTTGGTGCAATAGATCGGGGAGGTCAGTGCGCCAAACCGGTTCAGCAGAACGGCAACATCAAAACGGGCGAAGTGAAACAGTTTCAACACCGAGCGATCATTCAGAATGCGCGTGAGATTGGGGGCTGTTTCCTGATCCTGACTGATCTGAACCAGATCAGCGTTGCCATCTCCTGTGGAGATCTGCACCAGACAGAGCCGGTCCCGGTGTGGGTTCAAGCCCATGGTTTCGGTATCAATGGCGACAGAACTGCCAGGATCATAGTCATTTGGCAGATCGTTTTTGTGAAGGCGGATGGTCATATGGCTAGATCTCTGTTGAAGGGGAGCCGATACATAAGCGTTTAGGGCGCATCCGTCCATGGAGGCCGGAATGGTTGCCGGAAAAAAGTCTACTTTTCTCGAAATGCGTGTTGCAACTGGTCTGAAAACGGTTTGAGGAAATAATTGAGCGGGGAGCGTTGTGCAGTTTGCATAAATGCCTCAACCGGCATGCCCGGCCGCAGCACCAGCGGACCCAGTTTTGTGGCTTCAGCATCAGCAAGACGCAGGCGCACCGTGTAGAATGGTGCGATATCCCCACCTGGCTGGTTCAGATCGGCTGAAATGCGGGTCACCTCGCCATTGATCTGCGGCGTCAGTCTTGTGTCGGCGTTGGGGAATTGTAGCAGCGCGCTTTGGCCCATGCTGATCCGGTCGATATCCTGAGGACGCACGCGTGCTTCCACAACCAAAGGATCACCCTCTGGCACCAGTTGCATGACTGTCTCGCCAGGTGCCAGAACCGCACCAATGGTGGTGACCAGTAATTCATGGACCAGCCCAGAGCGCGGCGCGACAATGTCGGTTCGTCGCAAGCGCGCGGAAACAGCGTTGCGGCGCTCGCGATATTCGCCCAACCGGGCTTCTGCATCGCGCAATTCATCCAGAGCTCGGGCGCGAAAATCATCGGTGATTTGAATCGCCTGAAGCCGGGTTTCGCTGATGCGGCCTGAAATGCGCGCCATTTCCGAGCTCAATTGTCCGGACTCGCCTCCCAGACGGGCTTGCTCGCGCTGAAGTGACAAAACGCGGGTTTTGGGAACCAGGCCACGACTGATGAGGGATGCGATGTCGGACAGTTCTTCGGCAATGAAAGCAGATTGTGCGTCTTTTGCGGCCTGCTGCGCTATCAGCCCCTTGATCTCATCATCATATTGGTCGATCCGCTCATCCAACTGATTAAGCCTGCCCTGAATGGCGGCGTTCTGAATTTGCAGAAGACGTTGTTGACCGGACATCAAGGCGGCCATTTCCGAATCCTCCTGTCGTGACAACAGATCCTTGTCAAAGACGATGTCTCTTGAAAAATCGCGCTCGGCACGAAGACGGGCAATTTTTGCCAGCAATTCCAGCCGCGCCGAATCCAGAATGGACAGTTCCGCCTGTGCAACGGTGCTGTCCAGCCGTATCAATGGATCGCCAGCTTTGACCGTGTCGCCCTCCTCCACGAGGATTTCCGCGACAATCCCACCTTCCAGGTGCTGAATGCGCTTGAGGTTGCTTTCCACAACAATGGTGCCCGAAGCAATCACTGCGCCACTAATGCTGCTGAAGGTGGCCCAGGCGCCGAGGCTGCCTAGCACGAGAAGGATCGCGAGACCGCCAGCACGCTGATATCGTTTCATGGATTGTTCCGGCGACGGTCTCATGCGGAAACATCCTTGAGTGGCTTGCCAACAACGGCAAGCTTTTGGGCCCTGTCAGTCTCTGCTGCCGGGCGTGTTGCAATAACTTTGGCCAGCACCTCATCCTTGTCGCCGAAGGCAATCATCCGGCCATTGCGCAACATCATCAGCTTGTCCAACGCTGCAATCGCGCTGGGACGATGGGCGACAAGTATCACCGTTCCGCCACGGGCACGCACAGAGAGCACAGCCTTGATCAAGGCCGCTTCGCCCTCGGCATCCAGATTGGCATTTGGCTCGTCGAGAATGACCAATGCCGGCTGTCCGTAAAGCGCGCGTGCCAGACCGATGCGCTGGCATTGCCCCGCTGACAGGGTGCCGCCGCGCGGGCCAATATGAGTGTTGTAACCATCCGGCAATTGCTGGATCATGTCGTGGACTGCTGCCTGCTTTGCAGCCTCAACAATATCATCAGGGCGGGCAGAAGTCTGAAAACGGGCGATGTTCTGACTGATGGTTCCCTCAAACAGATCAACCCGTTGCGGCAAATATCCCAGATATGGCCCCAACTCTACAGGGTCCCAATGATCAAGATCGGCGCCATCCAACCGCACAACACCTTGCTTCAACGGCCAGTTCCCCGTCAAAGCGCGGGCCAGCGTGGTCTTTCCGGCACCCGTGGGCCCGATGATGCCAAGGCCACTGCCCGGTTCCAGTTGAAACGAAATGCCCTGCAGCAATGGACGCCGGTCTGTTTGCGAAAATATTGTCAGCGCTTCCACCGAGACCCGGCCCTGTGGTGCTGGAAGGGACAATCTGGACACAGGTTTTGGCAGATCAGTCATGAGAGTGGAAAACCGCTGCCAGGCCTGCCGGAATGAAACAAAGGCCTGCCAGTGGGTGACAGATTGTTCCACCGGGGCGAGTGCACGTGACATGATGATGGAGGCAGCGATCATGGTGCCGGGCGAGATTTGCTGACGCACCGCCAGATATGCACCCAGCGCAAGAATGGCGGACTGAAAGACCAACCGCAACGTGCGCGATGATGCTGTTATTGCACCACTTTTGTCAGAGGCACTGGTTTGGGCTTCAAGCGCTTCCGTCTGCAGGAGGGTCCAGCGATCACGCACGATATTGGTCATGCCCAGCACAGAGCTTGTCTCCACATTGCGGCAACTTTCCGCGCCCAGATTCTGCGCCGCAGCCTGAGCTTTCTGGGACTGTTCAGTCGGATCGGTAATCAGTCGGTGGTTCAATATGGCCAGACCGGCCAAAAGCAAAACAGCACACAGGGATGCAAGCCCCAACAGCGGATGCATGAGATAGATCACAAACAGATAAATCGGTGCCCAGGGCATATCGAGAAATGCCAGCGGGCCCGGGCCGGACACAAAGTTGCGGACCGTCACCAGATCCTGCATCGGTGCCAGACCCACTTGCTCCTTCCCCAGTTTTGCATAGTGAGACACCATGTTGAATGCGGTGTGGCGGTATCGTTCATCGATCTGCTGCCCGACACGGGTCATGATGCGTCCACGGACGAACTCGAGAAATCCGTAAAGCGTGTAGAGAATTACAACCAGAATACTCAGCGCGACCAGTGTGGAGACGCTTCCGCTGGACAATACCCGGTCATAGACCTGAAGCATGAAGAGCGGGCCTGTGAGCATCAGAATATTGGTGACGAGGCTGAAACCGATAACGGAGCCGGGCACAAGTTTGATGAGTGATAATTCGGGAGGACCGGAGGCCTGCTGTCCAGATCGTGCCGGATCGGTCGCCACAGAACTGCTGGCGTGGGAACTGGCCACATCAGATTTGGCGCTATCAGGTTTCTTTTGATCTGTCATTGCCGGTCTTTTGAGCCACTGGTTTCAGAACACTGCACTGCCTGTCGCAAAATCCGCCATATTGCGTAACATGCGAATCCAATTATTAAGAATTTCTGTATTCATCTGCCTTACAGTGCATAGCTGAAACAAGGCTTAATAATCGTGCAGATAAATCAAATATTCCTTTCAGCATCCCTGTGTCTGAGCACATGTCTCAGCACTGGAGTGGTGCTATTCATGACTGGGCAATCGGCTCTTGCATCAGAGGCTGAAATGCTCTCTGGCGTTGTAATTTCAGGGGGAATCAACTGTCCAATGCTGAAGTTGGACAGCGGTGAGACTGTGTCCCTGATGGGTGTCACACCACAGAACGCGCCTGTTGGATCAACCTTCAGTGGCAGCGGAGTTTTCGTTCGCCACTCAACCTGCCAACAGGCAGAGCGCACGTTCCGGGTGGAAGCAATTCTTAACCCGGTCGAACAGGCGCAGTAATTTTTTGATTAACAAACCATGAATACTCAACGCTGATTTGACAATAAAGAATGAGAAAATAGTGACCCCTGAATATACTCCAAACGATCCGCTTTACGGCAATCAATGGCATCTGGCCCTCATCGGTCGGCTGGGGTTCACCCAAGGCCAGAATTTTTCCGGATTGGAGCGCATCTGGGCCGACCATACAGGCGACGGCATTAAGGTCGGCATATGGGATGACGGGGTTGAGGCCGATCACTGGGATCTTGATGGCAATTACGATGCCAGCATGCAGGTGACCATCAATGGAACACTCAATAATGGTCAACCACTGACGTCCTCAGATGGACACGGAACATCTGTCGCCGGGCTGATTGCTGCCGAGAATAATGGTACCGGCGGTGTTGGCGTGGCCTTTGACGCCAGTGTGACCGGCATTCGCATATTTGGCGGAGCGGATGATATCAACAGCAACTGGTCGCGCTATCTGCAAACTCTGAATTCACTCAGTGAATTTGATGTCACAAATCACAGCTATGGCGGGTCACCTGACTTTGGCAATTATGGCGATGAAGCAAAATTTGAAGCCGCATCAGAAGACGGCCGAGGTGGCCTTGGAACTGTCAATGTAAAATCCGCCGGCAACAGCAATATTGACGGCAATGGTGAAGGACTGGACGCCAGCCGCTTTACTGTGACCGTCGGGGCGGTCGATTCAGGTGGACAGGTTACATATTATTCCACCTATGGAGCGCATTTGCTGGTTTCCGCGCCTGCCGGTTCGGTAACCACTGACCGTCTGGATAATGGCAATGGCTATGATGGGCTTTTGAACGGTGATTACACCAATCAATTCGGAGGCACGTCTGCTTCCAGTCCCATAACTGCAGGGCTGGTCTCACTCATACTGGACGCCAATCCGGGGCTTGGCTGGCGCGATGTTCAGAACATTCTCAGCTATTCCTCCGTTGGAACAGGCAGCCTCTATTCCGGCTCCACTGCCTATGAAAATCACAGCTGGAAATGGAATGGCGGCGACAATTGGAATGGCGGCGGGCTGCATTACAGCGAGGATTATGGCTATGGCATGGTCAACGCATTCAACGCAGTGCGCATGGCCGAAGTCTGGAGCGCATTCAACCCAACGCCCGGAACCTCGTCCAACGAGCAAAGTGTCAGCACCGGCACCGTGACTGCCAACAAGGCAATTGTCGATCTGGCAACGCTGAGTTTTTCCTTCATGGTCAATCAGAGCGTTGCGCTGGAACATGTTGCGCTGACGATCTCACTCACCCATTCCTATTTCACTGATCTGCGGATGGACCTGACCTCCCCCGACGGGACGCAGATGTCGTTTTACAATGGTTCGAGTGGGAGCAGTTCGACCTCCGATGGCGGCTTTTCCTATACATTCGGGCTGGACGGCTATCGTGGCGAGTCAAGCTACGGGCAGTGGACTGTCCAGATTGAAGATGCCTATAATTCGGACGAAGGTATTTTGAACTCGGTGAAGTTTACAGGCTATGGGTCTTCGATCACTGAAGATGATGTCTATCACTACACCGATGAAGTTTTGGCAGCACAGGCCGCACAAAGTGGTCGCGAGACGCTGACTGACAGCGATGGCGGTGTCGACTGGATTGATGCATCGGCGATGTATCGCGATCTGGTCCTGAACCTGTCGGAAAGCAGTACCTCCACACTTGCCGGAACAGCATTTTTGACAATCGCCCTAGGCACCACCATAGAACACGCGATTGCAGGTGACGGAAACGATCAGATCACCGGCAATGCCGAAGATAACAGCATTTACGGAATGCGCGGCGATGATGTCATGGATGGCGGCGATGGCACGGACACGGCCGTTTTCTTTGGCAGTTTTGATGACTATACCATCACCAGCGACGATGATGCCGTCACAGTCAGCGGTGCACATGGCACCGATACGCTGACCAATTTTGAATTTCTGAAATTCGATGATCAGACCATTGCCGCACCAACTCCCGGACCGGATGTCACCGCCCCAGAATTGATCTCCAGCACTCCTGCGGATGATGCGGGGAGTGTCGAGACAGATTCCACGCTGGTTCTTGTGTTCGGTGAAACCGTGAAAATCGGCACCGGATTTGTGACTATTCGCAATGCTGACGGCTCTGTGTGGACAACAATTGATGTCACTGACAGCTCACAAATCAGCACTGATGGTTCTTCCCTCGGGATTAACCCGACAGAGGATCTTTCCTTTGACAGTTTCTACTATGTGACAATGGATGCTGGTGCCGTACTGGACAGTTCTGACAACGCATTTTCCGGCATTTCCGATGCTGAAGTACTGAACTTTTCCACATCGTCCCAATACAACATCATGACCGGCACCGGCGGTAGAGACCGCATCAACGGCACCAATGACGATGATCTCATCCTGGGTGAAGGTGGGAATGATCGCCTGAACGGCCGGAACGGCGATGACATTCTGAATGGTGGACAGGGCAATGACCTTCTAGATGGCGGTTCCGGCTCTGATACGGCGTCCTATGCAGGTACGAACGGCAATGTGACTGTCACCCTTGGCAGCACAAGAGCGCAAAACACGGGCGCCGCCGGTCGCGATACACTGCGCAATATTGAAAACCTGACAGGCGGCGATGGTGATGATGCGCTGACAGGCGACTCCGGAGCCAATATACTCTCAGGCGGTGCAGGCGACGATATGTTGCGCGGTAGTGGTGGTGACGATTTTCTGGATGGCGGTGCCGATACGGATACTGCGGTTTACGATACCAAGATGGCAGACTCCGAGATTACCTATGATAGCATAACAGGTCAGTTCACCATCTCCGGACCCGACGGCACTGATACTTTAAGCGGTGTGGAATTCTTCCAGTTCTCGGATGGAACCCTGGAAGCGGCAGATCTCACCGTTGTGGCGCTAACCGACAATAATGATGTGCATGCAGGAGATGCGACTGACGAGCGTATCGACGGCATGGCCGGCGAAGATGACATTGATGGTGCCGGTGGAGCTGACATTCTGTTTGGCGGTGATGATGATGATACGCTGACCGGAGGTGCCGACAATGACAGGCTCGTCGGCGGTGGCGGCACAGATACTGCCGTCTTCAGCGGCAACAGAGCCGATTATGTCATCAGCTTCGCGAACGGCATCTACACCATCGAAGGTCCCGATGGGCGCGACACACTGGAAGAAATAGAAAAGCTTGAATTTGACGATGGTGTCATTGACGTGCCGTCCATTGTCAATATTTCCAGCCTGCAATCTTCTGCCGAAGAAGGCGATGCAGGCAGCGTTGAACTGACATTTGAAGTAAGCCTTGATAAGGCCGCTTCCAGTGAGCAGTCAGTCAGTTTTGTGGTTACGGGCACTGGCGCGAATGGGGCCGACGCAGCTGACTTTCTCGCAAACGCCCTGCCAACCGGAACAGTCATTTTTGCAGCTGGCAAGACCATCCAGACCATTACCATAGAAGTTGCAGGTGATCTTGATGAGGAGGTTGATGAGACCTTTTCAGTGACCATCAGCAACCCGACCGATGCTTTGATTATCGATAGCCAAGCGGCTAGCGGAACCATCATCAGCGACGAAGTGACTATTACCCAGACCTATCTCAGCGAAGGTCGTGATCTCTACAATGGCAGCAACGAGGCAGATTGGGTGTTTGGTCTGGGCAACAATGATCGCATTAACGGCAAGAACGGCGATGACATTCTGAATGGTGGACAGGGCAATGATCGTCTTGATGGTGGTTCCGGCTCTGATACAGCTTCCTATGCGGGTACGGACGGCAATGTGACTGTGACCCTTGGAACCACAAGGGCGCAAAACACCGGTTCTGCCGGTCGCGATACACTGCGCAATATTGAGAATCTGACGGGCGGCGATGGTGATGATGCGCTGACAGGCGACTCCGGAGCCAATATACTCTCAGGCGGTGCAGGCGACGATATGTTGCGCGGTAGTGGTGGTGACGATTTTCTGGATGGTGGTGCCGACACGGATACTGCGGTCTATACCACCAAAATCGCAGACTCCGAGATTACGTATGATGGCACAACAGATCGGTTCACCATCTCCGGACCCGACGGCACTGATACTTTAAGCGGTGTGGAGTTCTTCCAGTTCTCCGATGGAACCCTGAAAGCGGCAGATCTAACCATTGTAGAGCTGAGCAACAGCAATGATGTTCATGCAGGAGACGCTACTGACGAACGTATCGACGGCATGGCTGGCGAAGATGACATTGATGGTGCCGGCGGTGCCGATACCCTGTTTGGTGGCGATGATGATGATACGCTGACCGGAGGCGCCGACAATGACAGGCTCGTCGGTGGCAGCGGCACGGATACTGCCGTGTTCAGCGGCAACAGAGCCGATTATGTCATCAGCTTCGCAAACGGTATCTACACCATCGAGGGTCCCGATGGACGCGACACACTGGAAGAAATAGAAAAGCTTGAATTTGACGATGGCGTCATTGCGATGCCGTCAATTGTCAGCATCGCACAATTGCAGTCTTCAGCGGAGGAAGGTGACTCAGGCAGTGTTGCGCTGACATTTGAAGTGCGCCTTGATAAAGCTGCTTCCAGTGAGCAGTCAGTCAGTTTCGTGGTTACAGGTACGGGTCCCAATGCAGCCGACGCGGCTGATTTTCTCGCAAATGCATTGCCGACAGGAACCGTTGTGTTTGCAGCTGGCGAGACCAGCCAGACCATTACGATAGAAGTTGCAGGCGATATTGATGAGGAGGTTGATGAAGCCTTTTCCGTCACGATCAACAACCCAACTGATGCCCTGATTATCAATACCGAGGTGGCGACCGGAACCATCATCAGTGACGATGTGGCAGAACCCGTGCCTGTCGCTGTTTCAGAAACGTACCTCAGCGAAGGCCGCGATCGCTACAATGGCAGCAACGATGCCGACTGGGTTTTCGGTCTGGACGGCAATGATGTCATTAACGGCAAGAACGGCGATGACATTCTGAATGGTGGACAGGGCAATGACCGTCTTGATGGCGGCTCCGGCTCTGATACGGTTTCCTATGATGGCGCGAACAGCGGCGTCTCTGTCTCACTTGCTTCGACGCGTTGGCAGCAAACAGGTGGCGGCGACAGAGACAGGTTGCGCGATATCGAGAATCTGAGCGGCAGCGCGCATGCAGATGAGTTGACGGGAAACAATCAGGCCAATATTCTGACCGGAGAAGCTGGCGATGACACCCTGTTCGGTGGTCAGAGCGCCGATACCTTCGTCTTCAAAACCGGAGATGGAGACGATACGATTGGGGACTTCACCGCGACCCAGGGCGATCTGATCGACATTTCTGACTATGGCTTCTCCTCCACAGCGGATTTCAACGATTTCCGTTTCCAAGGCGGCGACACGATTATAGATCTTGACGCAAATAACAGCATCACCGTCAGCGATGTCAATTTGACCACCGGCATCAATGCGGACGATTCATTCCTGTTTGGATGAAATGAGCCTTCGCGTCTTTTGTGGGTCAAGGGATCGCAAATTCCGGTCTGCCGTTTGATCCATTGTCTCTCCCTGCCAACATTGACCTGTTGAGAGTCGGTATCCCTGGATGGAATATTTCAAGCCCAGAGCTCACCGTTGTGTGTAAATGAGCGGCTCGCCAGACGTGGCGACCCCTGATCTGTACAGACCTTTTACAGCCGGAATTCAGATCGAATAACCAGATTGACCTGTTGTGGAATACGCATCTGTCATGGCGACATGGGTTTCTGCTGTCAACGCCTTGCCAGACAGGATGGCAAGGCGCATGCGCCTTACGGAGTTATATTGTCGCGCATTTCAGGCTCATGCCGCTCGACTGCAGATGATCACCCGTATCAAGCGCGCAGCAAGGTGCTTTGTGTTGTCGGATGGTCATCCAGATCGGAATTCTTCCATTGCACCAGATCTTCGATAGGCAATGACCGGCTGAAATAATAACCCTGAATTTGATTGCAACCCGCCATGTGAGCCAAATTGGCTTGCACAGATGTCTCCACACCTTCAGCAACCACCGTGAGGTCGAGTGCTCGGCCAAGACTGGCAATTGATTTCATCAAATTCTGTGCTTCCACATTTGATTCAATGCCACGAATAAACGTTCTGTCAATTTTCAGCTTATCAAACGGCAACTGACGCAGATAGCCAATCGAAGAGAAACCGGTGCCAAAATCGTCAAGAACGATGCTGAAGCCGGCCGTCTTCAAGGCATTCAGTTTTTCTCTGGCAAGGCTTGGATGGCTGACAACAATGCCTTCTGTCAATTCAAGTTCGATACGCGCGTTGTCGACACCTGTGCGCTTGGTAATCGACAATAAATTCTCCACCAGTAAGGGATCGAGCAATTGAACGGGCGACAAATTGACACTCACCTTCAGATCAGGATGCTTCACCAGATCCTCGCAGACCTTCTGAAAGACATAGATTCCCAATGCCCCTATCAGGCCGGATTCTTCGGCGATGGGTATGAATTCCGCAGGTGACATCGGGCCGAGATTTCTGGAATCCCAATGAACCAGCGCCTCCGCCACTTCCATTTTACCTGACTGGGCGTTCACGATCGGCTGGTAGTAGACTTCAACCTCATCTGCATTCAAAGCGGTACGCAGGGCATCATCGACCTGCTTGTTCTTGAACAGGTTTGATTCATACTCTTTATCGTAAGCGATTGACTCACCCGTTTTTTGAGCCTTGGCCTGATACATGGCCACATCAGCGCGACGGACCACCTCTTCGCAACTGGTCTGACCTGCTTCTGAAACTGCATATCCAACGGAAACCGATATGCGAAAAATCCGGCCCTTGACCCGGAAATCCTTCTGAATTTCCTCGATGCAATTCTGCGCTACGGCTCTTACTTCAGAAGCACTATCCCGGCCATTCAACAGAATATTGAATTCATCTCCACCGACGCGCGCCAAAAACGCCTTGTCGGGCATGATGATTTCGAGACGTTGGGCAACCTGGCAGATGAGATCATCGCCACCGGCATGTCCGATCGTGTCATTGACATTCTTGAACCCATCGACATCGAGGAAGATGACCGCCATCTCTCCCTTCTCATTTGCGGTTCGTGCTGATCGACGTCCCAGTGCTTCAACAAAATGAAAGCGGTTGGGCAGCAAAGTCATGCTGTCGGTCCGGGCATTTTCATAAGATTCTGCTTCCTTGCGGCCCAGTTCTTCAGCAAATTTATTCGCGCCAAAGGCAATCAGAAACCCAATTCCGGCAAATGAAATCAGCGCGGCAGACAAAGGCAATAATGTCTTGCTCAGCAATTCTGCACCCGGTGCGGGTGCTGTCCAGACCAGATATCCCAAGACTTCGTCACCCACCCCGCGCAGCGCAATATGCTGCTTGTCAGGTTCGATGACACTGGAGAGTTTCAAATCATCGGTGAGAAATGACGCACCAAGTGCGGAAATTCGCTCTTCATCAAAGATAAACCCGAATATATTGGTGGCAAGCGTGTCGAAATCCAGGCCCGCCGGGTCGTCTGATGTGATGTGTGCAGCCGCCAGCAATACCAGTTGATCACCAACCATATCGAATTGGGTTCGAGCCACCACTTCATCGCTCGGCGTATCACGGATCAACTCCTGCATGCGCTGAATCTGTTCCGGAGTCAGCAAGCCGCTCTGTGGTTCATTGGTTTCCTGAGTCTTGAGCCAGCCATATTTAGCCGGTCCGGACGGCGGTGCAACAACGGCCAGATCCAGTGCCGAGGAGTCGATGACGCCCGAACCGATGTTCGAAATCATCCACTCAACATTATCTTCGTTAATGTTGTCATAGGCGTCCTGCCACCAGGAATAATCAACTGTGACCAGTCTGAGGGTGTCGTCAATTGCTTCCAGCCCGCCCTGAATCATGATCCTGGAATCCTGTTCGGATTTCTGGTTAAACTCACCAGCCATCCAAACAATAACGGCGCTGATGGTCAAGATCGTCGCTATAACCGCTCCAAAGAGAAGTACCGTGATACGTCTGGTCAGTTTCGAATTCATCTAGCTACCTGCTTGGTCACCGAGCAAAAGACTTTAGGTCATGTATTAGCAATTAGTCGTAGCTTAGCACCTGAAGTTACACATTGCGTAAAGGGCAAGCTGAAATGTAAAGTTCCTACATATAGTGTGAAGATTGAGTAAATTAGCATCCGTTTACCGAAATGGCGAGACAGGACTGACATTCAGAAATTGGAAATTTCATCTTTGTTCTGTTCGACAATATCTTGTGTCGCAGCATCCAGTCCTTCGACATTTTCAGCGCCGCGCTCCATGGCGGCCATGGCAAGATAACCGTATTTCACACGCTCCCTGGCGCGTTTTGCGGCGACTTCCGGAGGCAGTGGTGCAATTCCATGCCCCATCATAAGGCGGTTCATGAAACTGAATTCGCAACAGACCGCAATTGCATCATGCAAGGCCTGTTCATTCCAACCCGTCGCAAAAACGGCGTCTGCGTCGGCCTGAACCAGCCGTGTTGGAGTCAATGTTAGTTTCTTGATGAAATGCAAGATAGGCTTGAGCTTATCAGAAACCGGGGAAGTGTCGACATCTTCCACCATGGCCTCAAGCATGGCCGGGTCCATTCCGTGTTCCGTGGCAACAGCCTTGTGAGCGCCGAAGCAATAGCCGCAAGCATTCAGGCCAGACACATAGGCGGCAATGGTTTCTCTTTCAGCAAGTGAGAGCGGCGATTCACCGCGCATGATGCCTTCTGCCAGTTTGGGCCAGTATTTGTAACGTTGCGGGTTGAACCCCCACGCGTGAATATTTCGGGCGTCATCAGGCATAGACGGGAAAAACGGCATGCAGTCCTCGTAAAAAGTGTGTCGCTTGAGCTAATTTGTATTATTGTACATACAATAAAATTGTTAACATCTCAAACCATCCACTTTTGAGCCATTTCGCAGCAGTTTTGATGATGACAGCAACAGATTGGAAATCTTAGATGCCCGACTATTTGGTCCCGGAAATGTTTTCTCACTATCGTGATGACTGGCATTTCACTCCGGTGGTGGACACCGGCAGTCTGGTGTTTCTATCGGGTGTCACGGCAGCTCATCCGGGACGGGATATTTCCGAAGCCCCCGAAAAACAATTTCATGATGCGTTTGCAAAGTTGAAGATTTATCTGAACGAGGCGAGTTTGGGCTTTGAGAATATTGTCGAGCTGACAACCTTCCACGTCGATCTGAAGCGTCATATGGAGACCTTCAGCGCTGTAAAAGATGTGTATATCAAGCCGCCCTTTCCCGCCTGGACGGCGATTGGCGTGGCAGATTTCATACCCAAGAATGCGCTCGTCGAAATGCGGATCGTTGCTTGCCGCTAGAGTTTCAAGCCTCAAGGCCTGAAAACAATGGCGGCCCGCGGGTCCCAGCTTAGCATCACCGTATCGCCTGGTACCCATTGGCCACCCTGGGTTTCATGCGCCACGCGGGTGGTCAATGCGCTCTCAGGGTTTGCGCCGAAGACCAGTCGCACATGGTCTCCATAATAGATGGTGTCAGTCACCTTGGCGGGAAAAGCATCGGCGCTGCCTTCTTCGACAAGGCGCACCCGTTCAGGGCGCACCATCAGTTTCACCGGATCACCGATGTGCCGCTCTCGTGTAGAGATTGCACACATCTCGACACCAAACTCCGTCAGGTGCACAGACACGAGGCCCTTGTCTCCCAGCTTTGTAATCTTGCCATCGAGACAGTTGTTTTCTCCCATGAAACTGGCGACGAACTTGTTCTCCGGCGCGCCATACATTTGCGTGGGCGTTCCGATCTGTTGAATCTTGCCATCACTGAACACAGCGATGCGATCAGACATGGTCAGGGCTTCGGTTTGGTCATGGGTGACATACAACATCGTGATATCAAGCTCATGATGCAATCGCTTGATCTCCAGCTGCATCTGCTCGCGCAATTGCTTGTCCAGTGCGCCAAGGGGTTCATCCATCAGCACCATTTTCGGGTCGAATACGATTGACCGCGCCAAGGCGACGCGTTGGGCCTGCCCACCGGACAATTGACCGGGTTTACGGTCGGCCAGATGACCAAGCTGCACAATATCGAGCGTTTTCCTGACTTTGGCGGTTATGTCCGGCTTTGGCACATGTCGCATGCGCAACGGAAATGCCAGATTTTCAGCCACTGTCATGTGTGGAAACAAGGCATAATTCTGAAACACCATGCCAAAATCACGCTTGTATGTGGGGACGCTGGTAATGGGTTTTCCATCAAATTGAATGGTGCCCGCAGACGGCGCTTCGAAGCCGGCCAGCATCATGAGAGTTGTTGTCTTGCCGGAACCGGACGGGCCGAGCAGAGTCAAAAACTCGCCCTTTGCAATGTCCAGATCGAGACCATCGACGACATTGGTTTTTCCATCATAGCTCTTATCCACATTGCGGAACATGACATAAGGCTCAACTGGACTGCTCATGGGTGTTTCCTAGTGGTCGACAGGGCTGGATTTCAAGCGCTCACCACGGCGGCGTACAGCCTCCGTGATAAACAGGAAAAAGAAGGACAGAATAACCATGATAACCGCGGCAGCACTGATGGTCGGGCTCATGAATTCCCTGAGCCCGGCGAACATCTGTCGTGGCAGGGTGAACTGACCGGGACCTGTGATGAAAATGGCAATGACAAGCTCATCAAAGGAGGTCGCGAAAGCAAAAATGGCCCCGGCAATGACACCGGGCATGATCATCGGCAAGACGACTTCGCGGAAAGCCGTTACAGGCGGCGCGCCAAGCGACAGCGCTGCGCGCAACAAATTCATGTCGAAGGTCTGCAAAGACGCCAATACGGTGATCACGACATAGGGTGCGGCGACAATCGTATGGGCGACAATCAACCCCCACAGGGAATTTGCGATGCCCACAACCGAAAAGGCAAGGAACATCGATGTGGCGGTCACGATCAATGGCACGACCATCGGCAGGGAGATGGCGCCGAGCACCAGTTTCTTGCCACGAAACTCCGAAGCATGCAGACCAAAAGCTGCCATCGTGCCCAGAAGTCCGGCAATGAACATGGTGGCAAAGCCAACAACAAAGCTGTTCCGGGTTGCCAGCAACCAGCGCTCACTGAAGAAGAAGTCCTCATACCATTGCAGTGAATAGCCGGGCACCGGCAATGTCAGAACAGTGCTGGACGAAAATGACAGGGGGAAGATCACAAAAATCGGTGAGACCAGGAAAAACAGCACCAGTGCGGCGAAAATGGGCAATCCAAAACGCATCATGTTCGGCTCTCCCTTCCCCTCAAGCCCGGATGCCTCTGCCCGTTTCAGGCAGAAGCTTCTTGACGATTGCAATGGTCACAGCGGTAAACAACAACAGCAGGACGGCGAGTGACGAGGCCATGCCCAGATTGATGGTCTGATTGGCATAAAAGGCAATGTAGTAGCTGACCATCTGGTCTTGCAGCCCACCGACCAGTGCGGGTGTGATGTAAAAGCCGACCGACAGCATGAAGACAATAACGGCGCCTGCGGCGACACCCGGCATTGAGAGCGGCAGATAGACCGTTACGAACTGCCGCCAGGGCGGTGCACCAAGAGAGGCTGCCGCTTTGACATATTCCATCCCCAACCGCTTCATCACGCCGTAAAGCGGCAGAATGAAAAACGGCAGCAAGACATGAACCATGGCGATGTAAACGGCAAAGCGGGTGAAAATCATGCGCAGCGGTTCATCCACCAGACCCGCGCCCAAAAGGGCTGCATTGATCGGTCCTTCGCGCTGCAGAAGAATGAACCACGCTGTCGTGCGCACGAGAATCGAGGTCCAGAAAGGGATCAGCACAAGCAGCATGACGTAACCGGCGGCGCGATCAGACAGAGTGCTCATCCAGAATGCGGTCGGGTAGCCCAGAACAATGCACAGGATTGTGACCCAGATGCTGATGACAAATGTGCGTTGGAACAGATCAACAAAGATGGCCTGATCGGCGGGAACCGAAACAATGGAACCGTCAGTCGTGACCCTCAAATCAATTGCCCGCAGGAGGTAGCGGGCCGTGTAGGGGTTCGAGTTCTGTTTGATCAACTGCCAGATGTTGCCATCGCCGAATTCAGGCACTGTCTGGGGCAGACTGACGGCATAGGGGGCTTTGATCTTGTCGGCAATTCGCCGCGCTTTCATCATTGTCGAGCGCGCGCCGCTTTCCTCGAAATTGAGCCGCCGTGTCATGGAGCCGTAATTCCGACCCCTGTCTCCCTGTTCGATATCGGCAATAAGAGCCTCGAAAACAGCTTCGGGCGGGGCGTTTTCACCATCAAAGCTCCAGCTTTCCAGTGCTGCGGTTGTCCGCGGGAGGGCTGCGGTCACTTCGGGGTTCTTGATGGATTTTATGAGGGTGTAGCCGATCGGGATAATAAAACCGACACAAACCAGAATCAGCAGAGGTGCTACCAGCAACCAGGACGTTTTCGATTTGCCACTCATCGTCCGGATGCTACCTCATCAGGTTGCACCACCCGGTTCTCCGGGTGGTGCTTGTTATGTTGCTTGAGAGCCTACTATTGCGCAGCCCAGGATGTAAATCTGGCTTCCAGATCATCACCATTTGCAATCCAGAATTCCGTATTCAGAAACAGTCCGGTATCAGAGTGATTCAGAACCATGCCAGGGTTTTTCGCCTGGATTTCCGGATCCATGTTGATCTCCTTGTTGGCAGGAGAGGACGGCCAAACGTCCGTCTGGTTTTTCAGAGGACCGGCATCGGTGATGTAGTCAATCATCTGCATGGCCTGCTCGGCCATTGGAGACCCTTCGACAGCTGCCCAATAATCAACCGAATAGAACAGAGTGTTCCAGTTCATGTCGTAATCAGCACCTTCGCCCATGGCCCGAATGATCCGGCCAGTGTAGCCAAATGCATAGTCGACTTCACCGCTGCCAACAAATTGCAGCGGCTGAGCGCCGGATTTCCACCAGACAATATCGTCCTTGATTTCATCCAGCTTTGCAAAAGCGCGGTCGACACCTTCTGGCGTTGACAGAACGTCATAGACATCAGCTGCTGCGACGCCATCCGCCATCAAAGCCACTTCAAGCGTAATTTTCGGACCGGTGCGGAGGGAGCGTTTGCCCGGAAATTTTTCAGTGTCCCAGAATTCCTGAAGATTTGTCGGACCTTCTGCATGGCGCGCCTTGTCGTAGAAGACAACAACACCCCAACCAGCGGCGCCGACGCCACATTCATGAACAGCAGTCTCGATGAACTTGGTCTTGTCGATGACACTGTAGTCAAGGGGAGCAAAGACGCCATCTTCGCAACCGCGGACCAATTCGGGGGCTTCGACCATGATGATGTCATAGGTGACATCGCCTGCTTCAACCATGCCATAGACCTTGGCCATTTCACCATTATACACGTCATCGCTGACTGCGATTCCGCTGCTGGCTTCAAATGGTTCAAAGAGGTGTTCGCGTGCGCTATCCTGATAACCGCCACCAAATCCCACGATGGTAAGATCCCGTGCGTCTGCCGAATTCGGCAGAAAAGCTGTTGCCGAAAGACCGGCTGCAACAATGGCAGCGGTCGTGAAGCGAGTTCCGAATTTCATAGTCACTCTCCTGTAGTTAACATTTGGGCTGGAAATGCATAAACTTGGTTAAATGTATTATAAACGCTACCTTAATACAACTGGATTCTTCGAGTGGCTGTTTATGGGCGCTAACGCACCGCTTTTTTCCCGTATCTCTTGCGTAACAAGTGCAAAGGTATTAATGTTAGCATAACATGACATTAAGGAATTCCAATGCTAGATTCAGTGCTTCAAACCCCTAAGAATGGCGATATTTTACCAACCGCCACGGATGAGGCCGGATTGCGGATTTATGGCCATTACATTGATGGTGCCTTCACGCCATCCGATTCCGGTGCCTTTATTGAAAGCACAGACCCGGTCTCAGGTGAAGTGTGGTCAAAAATCGCACGGGGAACAGCAGCGGATGTCAACGCAGCCTGTTCAGCGGCACAGGCCGCATTCGAAAACCCCGAATGGCGTGGTCTTTCTGCCAGCGCGCGTGGCAAGTTGCTGCGGCAGCTTGGCGATCTGATCCTGGAAAATGCCGACTGGCTCGCTTCGGTTGAAATGAAAGACAATGGCAAACTGATCGCCGAACTGGGCAATCAGATGCGCTACATGTCGAATTACTATTATTATTATGGCGGTCTTGCGGACAAGATTGAAGGGGCGACGATTCCAAGCGACAAGCCCGGTGTCTTCAACTTCACCCGTTATGAGCCGCTTGGTGTGGTGGCGTGCATCATGCCCTGGAACTCGCCTCTGCCACTGACAAGCCTGAAGCTCGCGCCAGCTCTGGCGGCGGGCAATACAGTGGTATTGAAGCCATCGGAGTTCACATCTGCCTCCCTGCTTGAATTTGTCAAACTGGTGGAACTGGCAGGGTTTCCCAAAGGCGTGGTCAATGTGGTCACCGGTTTCGGACACGAAATGGGCGAAACGCTGGTATCGCATCCCCATGTGGAACGCATCGCCTTCACGGGCGGACCGGAAGCTGGCCGCATCATCAACGAGCAGGCCGCCCGATCAATGAAGCGCGTGACCATGGAGCTTGGCGGCAAATCGCCCAATATCATTTTCGAGGATGCTGATCTTGAACAGGCGCTGAAGGGCGCGGTGACTGGCATTTTTGCGGCGTCCGGACAGACCTGTGTTGCCGGGTCCCGCTTGCTGGTCCAGCGTTCGATTCATGATTCCTTTGTGGAGCGACTGATTGCGTTTCTGGCCGATGTGAAATTTGGCCACCCTGCCGACCCGACAACACAAATCGCACCGATCTCCACAGCTCCGCAGATGAAGAAAATCGAGGAATATGTGCGCATCGCCACCGAGGAAGGCGCCAAACTTGTGCGTGGCGGCAAGCGTGCCAAGGTTGATGGCTATCCAAACGGGCTGTTTTACGAACCAACCATTTTTACCAATGTCGATAATTCCATGCGCATCGCGCAGGAAGAAGTGTTTGGGCCGGTGTTGTCGGTTATTCCCTTCGACACGGAAGACGATGCGGTGCGCATTGCCAATGACGTCAATTTTGGACTGGCTGCGGGCATCTGGACCGAGAATTTGGCCCGTGGAATCCGCATGACGGAGAAGGTTCGTGCCGGGACAATCTGGGTCAACAATTACCGATCAACCAGCGTCACCTCGCCTTTTGGCGGTTTCAAGATGAGCGGCATTGGCCGTGAAGGCGGTATCGCAGGCATGATGGAATATCTGGAATTGAAGAGCGTCTGGATTTCAACGAATGTCGATATCCCCAACCCCTTTATCCGGCGATAACCAGGTTCAGGACCGGCCGGGAAGATTATTTACTGGCCGCCACCCATTGAGGCGCACCACCAAAGCGTTTTTCACGGGACAGCTCAACCCGGTATTCGAAGAATTCCGGGTTATATGTCGCTTCAACACATTGAACCGGCCGATCATCAGCATCGAACAAGACACGCCTGACCCGGATCAGCGGGTGGCCTTTCGTCAAGCCAAGAATCTTTGCCTGCGCCTCATCGGCTGCAATCGCCGTCAATCTTTGATCCATGTGAATGATCGTCGTACCGGCGTCTTCCAGCGCAGTGGTGACCGTGCGGTTGCCCAATTCTTTGATATTCAGCTTACTGGCTTCCGGCTCCGGCACATATGTCGTGATATGCGAGAAGGGTTGCTGGCTTTCCCGGCGGGTGTATTCCACCTCAAGAACCGGGCCGATATCGCCAATAATGTCGGTTGCCCAGCCCGGTAGTTCAGTCGTGCGAGAGTTGATCACCTCGACCTGTGTGGTCTGTTCAAAATCTTTGATGTTCTGGTCAAAACCGCTGTAATTGGTCGCATCATCGGGCTTGATAGCCGCCGGATTTGCAAAGGTTCCGCGGCCGCGGAAGCGTGTGATGAGATCAGCTTCTTCGAGCAACAGCATCGTGCGGCGGATGGTGACACGGGAGACTTCAAACCGTGCTGCAATTTCCTGCTCACCTGGCAATGGTGTATTTTCCGGAAAATCCCCGCGCTCGATTTCCTTGCGCAGGATTTCGTAGACACGATAATACAGCGGTATGACGTCCTGCACGGAGTGGTCGATCTTTGATCGCCCCTTCGGATTTTTTTTGTTTTCTTTCAACATCTCTCACCAGTTTGAGAATACAGAACACATCCCGAATACCCCCGCACTGATAGCACCAAGAGGCAGTGGTTTAAAGGCCGCGTATATTCATGGTTGCATTGAGATTACGCGACGTATCGACGCCAATGGTTCGCAGCAGCCACGAAGCGCTGCAGATGTTGGAGGACAGGAGCGGCGTTTCGCTTTCTGCAGAGGCGACCTGGATGGCCGGCACTGTAATCATACCCGTCCCACTGAGAACCACTGCGTCGGCACGTGTCTTGCCCAAATTGGCAAGGGTCTCGGCCACTTCTTCTGTCGTCAGCTCATAGGCGCGAAATTCTTCGGACATCTTGACGGTCTGGCGCACAGTCACACCATGGGCCTCCCAATAGGCAACAGACAGGGCTGTCAGCCAATCCGGATATGGCGACACAAGGACAATGGATTTTGCGTTCAGATGCGCAAGAGAATTTGAAATGGCAAGACTGGCCGTGCCAACAGGACTGCCAAGCTGGTCAGACAGGCGTTTGCAAAATTCGATATCTGCCACTGGTCCGTTGCGATAAGATGGGCCGGTCAGGCCAATCATCAGAGCGTCCAGCTTGATGGATCCGAAATCGCCGATCTTGTCCTCATATCTGGCCAGATAGATATGATTACGTTCTTCCAGTGTGGTGTCCGGCATTGGGCTGAAGCGGGAAAAATGGACGCCAACCTCCGCAGGCAGCAGATAGCGCAATTCCGGTTCCACAGTGGGGTTTGCTGGCGGCACCAGAACACCGACACGGTAATCCGGGGTGAGGCATTTCAAGTCTGTCGGGGTCATCATCATATCCTTCCCATATGTTTGCCCGAACGCTCGGGCGCCATATCCAGCATGGAACTGGTCAGAAGATAGGCGTGGGCTTTGACAGGGTCTGCGGCCGCATCTGCTATAAAGCTCAACCAGTCATCCTTGCCGGTGACGTTCTTGTCCGTGCGTGGCAGCAAAACGTCCCGTGCAATGCGAAGCCGTTCCTGCAGTGCGGCATGAAACGGTTCGATCTGGCCGGTTTTCAAGGCATCGATGATACCGCCGGCCACAGCGTATGCATCATGGAATCCGCAATTCATGTTCATGCCGCCACGGGTATTGGTCAGGTGCAGTGCGTCGCCAATCAATCCGATCCGGCCAATCGCGTTGGTATCGCAGAGCATCTTGCTGGCGCCGTAGACATCTGTGCCAAGGATTTCCAGGCGGCTGCCGCACTGTGGCAGAAATTCATCAACAATCGGGCCGTACCAGTCCGGGTTGCTGACCTGTTCATCTGAAGCACCTGGCGGCACCCGAATGATGATGCGCCAGCAATCCGGCATCTCCAACAGGCTTATGGATCGCCGGTCCTGGGAAAAAATATAGGATACAGGTGCCATATCAGGCATGATCTGGCTGAATGACTTGGCGATGATCAGACGCAGAACCCGGCCGGGATAGACATGGCCGGTCTGCTCAAGGCCAAGCGACTGTCTGACCCCACTTCGGGCACCATCTGCTCCCAGCAAATAAGCGCCACTGATTGTCTGCCCATCAGATGTTCTGGCCCACGCACTGTTGCTGTCCTGGCCGGTTTCCTCAACGGCTGCATCAAAGCTGATGCTGACCAGACCGGTGGCCAGCGCCTTATCCAGCAGATGTGGTGTAATGACAGATTGCTCCAGATGGATGCGGAAGGGCGCGATGGTATCGGGCTGCAGCAACGCCTGATCGAATTCGGCCAGAATATTGCCACCGGTTCCGCGATACTGAATGCGCTCGGCCTTGCATCCTTGCGCCAGCATCACATCCAGCAAGCCGAATTCTGCCAGTATTTCCAGTGTAGGAGGATGGAACGTCGAGGCTTTGGACGCTTTGCTGAGGGTAGGACGCTTTTCAAGGATATGGCTGCGAATGCCGTGACTTGCGAGTTTCAGAGCGGTTGTCAAACCAACCGGACCTGCCCCACAAATGACGACTTCAGTCCTTGAAACAGCTTCACCCATATAATTTTCTCATCCTTCAAGCATAATGATATGTATTATGTTAGATACATACTACATATCAGACGAGCTGGGCAATAGGCGTCAATGTGACACGCCGCGATTATGCCCAAGATATCTTATAGTAATCCGTCGGCGATCTGATATTCAGGTTGTTGTGACCAAGGGTCACACTTGCTGTATACTGACCGGGACAGGCTCTGTCTCGATGACTGATTCCAGCTTGCAACTTTCGAAGGAGAATCAAAGTGAACCCGCCGGCCCCGTATGAATTGGATTTCTCGGAAATCCTGATCGAACCTTCCGCTCCGCAAGGCGAGGAGGTCATACTTCATTTCACAGGCCGGAATGGCAAACAGACGGTCAGACGTCCGATCAAGAGCCATGAATTTCGGGACATATTCGAATGCTGCCAGGACCTGGCCAGCGATGTGTTTGCCGCAGAATTCCGGATGAATTCCGCGGTCACTCTCAGCTTTGAGATCATGAGCGACAGTGATGTCACCGTCTGGCACACCCAACCCTCCTCTTTCCTGAAAATGCAATTGTCGATGACCATGCACTGGTCCTGCATTCACCTTCAGAAGAACTACAAATCCTTCACCTCTCTGGGATTGATCGAGCTGCCCGAAAAGTACCAGCTTGTTGATGGCCGCCTGCCGCTTGCGGTGACGGTCCGGCTGATCATGGATTCGATGAAATCCGGAATTGAATTCATGGGCATGCTGATTCTCAAGCGGGATGAGATTGACCATGAACAGGAAGTTGAAAGAGCCCTGTAGCAGCGTTCAAACCGAACCCCTCTTCGCTTTTCTGATTGCTTTAATGTACTAATGTTAATACATTAGGCGCAACTTCAGACTGCGAGAGACAGAATGCACCCTGCCGATAAAGCCTTCGACTATGGACGCGCCTACAGAGACCGCGCGCTGAAAAGCGTTGCCTTCGGTGTCTCCTCCACACCGCGCGGCCGTCAGCTGCCTGCGCCAATTGTGATCAAGCGTGCAGAACACGCCCACATCTTTGATGAAACCGGTGCCCGTTTTGTTGATTATGCGCTGGGCTATGGCCCATTGATTCTCGGGCATTCGCCGTCCTGTGTGGTGGAAGCCATCCAGAATGCCGTGCAACTTGGCCTGCGCACTGCGTCGGTCCACGAAGGTGAGGCGGAATTGGGAGAGTTGATTGCCGACACCCTGCCCAGCGCCGAGAAATCCGCCTTTGTGAGTTCCGGTTCCGAAGCTGTCCATCTGGCATTGCGCACCGCGCGCGCTGTTACGGGAAAGCTTCCGATCATCAAATTCCGCGGCAATTATCATGGCTGGTTCGATAATATCCATATAGCTAATGATGTGCAGAATGATGGCCCCGCCACCATCGGCCAGAACCCGGAAGCCGTGGCGAATGTCACAGTCCTGGATTGGGGCGATATTGCAGGGTTTGAAGCGGCGATCTCATCGGATTTCGCAGCCGTTATTCTTGAACCAATTGCCGTCAATGGTGGCTGTCTTTACCCGCCAGATGGTTTTCTGGAGGCCTTGCGCCGCAAGACCACGCAACATGGTGTCGTTCTGATTTTTGATGAAGTGATTACCGGTTATCGCCTGTCACTGGGCGGTGCCCAGCAGAAACTGGATGTCTGTCCCGATATTTCCGTGATCGGCAAGGCCATGGGATCGGGCATGCCGATCGGGGCCATCACAGGCAGCGCCGAGATGATGGAGCCGATTGCCTCCGGGCGCATGCTGCATCGGGGAACATTCAATGGCAATCCGATCAGTCTTGCCGCTTCCGTTGCCTGTATCAATCATCTACGCAGCCAGGCACCGGTGATTTACGACACGATCGACGCCATGGCATCCGAACTGGAAGAGCATGCCGCTGCATGCGCGCGCAAATCCGGCGTTGAAGCCAGCATCACACGAGTCGGATCAGCGCTGCAGATCTTTCTTGGCCTGCCCAAAATCACCTGTCTGTCGGACACCGCACATATTGACAAGCAACTGACCGCCCGCTTCGCTGAGGAAATGCTGAAACGCAATGTGCAGCTGATTGCACGCGGGCTGATGTATCTGTCCAGCGCCCATACGCGTGAGGACATTGATCTGACCAAGGACGCAATGACACAGGCTTTTGCGGCGCTTGAGGCATAGGCTGACAAGACCGACACGGGCAGAAGGAGTTTTTCATGCCGACAAAGGCGAGACAATATCGCGACCTCATGGCGGGCGAAGACCTGATCGTTTCTTGTGGCGCATATGATGGCTACAGCGCCCGCTTGATCGAAAAAGCCGGTTTCAAGACCGTTGCGACCAGTGGCGCTGCCATTTCCAACTCCCGGATGGGCATTGCCGATATGGGCGTGATGGGTCTTGCGGAGAATCTGGACCAGTGCCGCGCCATTGTGCGGGCGGTCAATCTGCCGGTCACCTGTGATGCAGATACGGGCTACGGCAATCCAGTCAATGTCTATCACACGGTTCAGGAATTTGAGGCGATTGGCGCAGTTGGCGTGAACATCGAGGATCAGGTCAGCCCAAAACGCTGTGGCCACATGACCGGCAAGGAAGTCGTCGACAGTATTGAAATGCAGAAAAAGGTCGAAGCGGCCTGTCTGGCGCGACGCGATGATGATTTTATAATCGTCGCGCGCACCGACGCACTCGCCGTTGAAGGACTGGACAAGACGCTGGAGCGCATCAAAGCCTATGTCGAGGCGGGTGCCGACATGATTTTTGCCGATGCCGTCAATTCCGAGGACACAATTGCCCGTGTGGTTGAAGCAGCCAAGGTTCCTGTTTCGGTGAATATGGGGTTTGGCATTCGCGCAAGGCCAACAACACCGCTTATTCCGCTGCCTCGGCTGAAGGCGTTGGGGGTGCGTCGCATCAGCCTGCCCCGCATGCTGCCGGCGGCAGCGATCCGCGCTATGGAAACCGCGCTTCAGGTCATGCGAGAGGTCATGGAAACCGGTATACCGGTCGACCGACCGGATTTACTGGCCGGTATTGATGAAATCATGGATCTTATGGATTACGATTCCGCCCGCACTCTGGAAGCCAAGCTTCTGACCACTGAAACCATCGAGACCAAATACCACCGCTGAAACGAGCCCTCTCAATGACGCTCCCAGATACGGACAGATTGACGATCAAGCGGTTCGATGTAACCGGTCCTGATTCTCATGCCTGTCTCGATTTGACGGATATTTTGAGTGCGCGAGACCGTCCGCTGCCCAAAAGTCTGATGGTTGTGCTGGACAATCTGTTGCGCCAGCAACTGGCAGGTTCCGATCTGTCTGGCCAAATCGATGCCGTGATAAACTGGGATTCCAGCAGCGCTGAAATCATCTGCTCACTGAAAGCAAATCGTGTTCTGTTTCCGGACAGCAGCGGCCTGCCCGCGCTGATGGATCTGGCCGCCGCGCGCGATGCGATGGCCAGTGCAGGTCTTGCGCCTGAACGGATAGAACCGGTGGTGCCGGTCACGCTTGTGATCGATCATTCTCTGATTGTCGATCATGCTGGCCGGATTGATGCGCCAGCCCTCAACGAAGCCAGGGAAATGGAGCGCAACGCGGAACGTTATGCTTTTTTCAAATGGGCTGAGGGCGCATTCAAAAATCTGACGATTGTGCCACCGGGATCGGGAATCATTCATCAGGTCCATCTGGAAAAGCTGGCGCAATTGGTGGCGCTGGATGATGAAACGCTCGATGTGCCACTGGCCTTCCCCGAATTTGTGCTCGGCTGCGATTCGCACACAACCATGATCAATGCCATCGGGCTACTGGGCTGGGGTGTTGGTGGCATTGATGGTGAGATGGCGATGCTCGGCAACACCTATTCCGTGCGCATTCCGCGTGTGGTTGGTGTGCGCCTGACCGGTGCCTTGCAGCCTGGCATCATGCCGACCGATCTGGTGCTGACGATCACCAACCGGTTGCGGAGCTTTGGTGTGGTCGGCGCATTTGTCGAATTTTTCGGCAGTGGGCTTGGTGCGCTGTCCGTCGCGGACCGGGCCACCATTGCCAATATGGCGCCAGAATATGGCGCAACCGTCGGCTTCTTTCCCATTGATGCAAACACGATTGATTATCTGGAACAATCCGGCCGCCCGGACGCGCAGGTTGCTCTGGTGAAGGCCTATGCCAAAGCGGCGGGTCTGTTCAGCGATGGCAGTGAGGACGAAGCTGACTACTCCGACATTGTAGAGATAGATTTGTCGTCCATCCAGCCAAGCGTGGCTGGTCCAAAGCGGCCACAGGATCTGGTCGGACTGGATCGGCTCGCCAACTCTTTCCGGAAATCTCTGACGGACGACACACAGGATGGTGGTTTTGGCCTGCCGAATACGGCTTTGACGCATGGCGCTTCTGTCACGCTTGCGGGCCAGGATCACAGGATCACTCATGGCAGTGTGGTCATCGCCGCCATCACTTCCTGCACCAACACCTCCAATCCGACTGTGATGATCGGGGCTGGATTGCTGGCGCGCAATGCACGTCGTCTGGGGCTCACCGTTCCGGGGTTCGTCAAAACCTCCATGGCACCGGGATCAAAACTGGTACGCGACTATTTGCAGGACGCCCAGCTGATGGAGCCGCTGCAGGAGTTGGGATTTCATATTGTCGGCTATGGCTGCACCACATGTTCGGGCAAATCCGGGCCAATCAACCCGCAGGTGGCCGATGCCATTGCCGAGCAGGATCTTGTGGCCGTGGCGGTGTTGTCCGGAAACCGAAACTTTGAGGGCCGGATTCACAAAAGCTGCCGGGCAAGCTACCTCGCCTCTCCGGTCCTGACCGTTGCGTTTGCTTTGGCGGGCCGGGTGGATATTGATTTTGAAACAGAGCCACTGGGCTCAGACCCCGACGGCAAACCTGTATTCCTCAGAGATATCTGGCCGGACCGGGATGAAATCCTGTCCCTAGTCGGCACAAGCCAGACGCCAGCGCGGTTCAATGCCAGCTATGCCAGTCTCTACCAGGGGTCAGAGTTGTGGCGTGATCTGGAGAGCCAGTCTGGGGTTCAGTTTCCATGGGATGCAAATTCCAGCTACATCAAGCGGCCACCGTTTTTTGATCTGCCCGACACAGATTTCTCCGATGCGCTTTTCGCAGGCCGAGTGCTGGTGATGGCCGGAGATTCCCTGACCACCGATCACATAACCCCGAGCGGCGAAATCCTCAGCGACAGTCTGGCGGGGCAATACCTGATCGACAGTGGCGTGGCACCATCTGACTTCAATGCCGTGACCCAGCGGCGCGGCAATCATGACTTCATGACGCGGATAAGTTTTGGCAATCAACGCATGAAAAACCGGCTTGTGCCGGGCATCGAGGGCGGCTTTACCCGATTATCAGCTGATGGCGATGTGGTTCCTATCTTTGAAGCGTCCCGACGCCTGACAGAGAGTGGCCAAATGCCGATTGTGCTGGCCGGACGTGATTATGGCATGGGCTCAAGCCGGGACTGGGCAGCAAAAGGACCAAGACTGCTCGGGATCCGGCTGGTGCTGGCGCAATCCTTTGAACGGATTCACCGGGCCAATCTGATCGGCATGGGGATCATTCCGCTGGTATTCGCTGATGGCCAGTCGATAGACAGTCTTGGCCTCAGCGGGTTCGAAACATTCCGTTTTGCCGGCTTGAAACGCGCGTTGGAGAGCGGTCATTCGGTGATCGTTACGGCCACAACCGAAACCGGCGCGCGGACGACCTTTGGCGCGAAGCTGGATATCAGTGGATCGCAGGAAAAAGATCTGTTGCGCGGTGGCGGGATTTTTCAATCTCTTATCGAACATGCCAAAGGCGGGAACAGCACCATGGAGATGGCTGAATGAACTTTGATTTGTGTCTATTGAATGGAGACATCGTTTTCCCCGGACAGGGCGTGCGATCTGGAACCATCGGCATCAAGGACGGTAAAATTGCCGCCATTCTTGCTCCGGATCAACGCCCGGACTCAAACCTGGTTATCGACTGCCGGGACAAATGGATTTTCCCCGGCCTGATTGATCCGCACACCCATATCGGCTTTGGCGACAAGGAGAATGACTGGGCCAGCGAAACCCATGCAGCAGCTCTAGGCGGGGTCACCGGCCTGATGAGTTTCTGGCGCAGCCAGGAGTTGATGCAATCGGCAGCCGACTGGCGTGACGAGGCCCTGGCGCGCAGTGTGATCGATTTCGGGTTTCACTTCGGCATCACCTCACAGGCCCATGTGGCAGAACTCGCTGCCGCGACCAAGCATCATGGTGTCACCTCGATCAAAGTCTATCTGATGTATAAGGGCGCAACCGGTGCGGCCAAGGGCTTCACCGAAGTGGATGATCATTTGCTGTTCGCAGCGCTGGATGCCGGATCACGGGTCAAGGGCGGCGTTGTCGGTGTGCATTGTGAAAACACCGAAGTCATTCCGTTTTTCCGCAAGCCACTGCAAGAGGCCGGACGGAATGACCTGAAAGCATGGGATGAGCAATCGCCCGGCTTTCTGGAAACGGAAAATGTGTTTCGCGTTGCCTTCTTTGGGGAAAAAGCCAATTGCCCGGTGAATATTGTTCACATGTCGGCGCTGGAGAGCCTTGAAGTGGTGCGCCGGATGCGTCACCGCAACCGCCCGCCGATCCATGTTGAAACCTGCGTGCACTATCTGACCCTGCCCCATGATGCTGATCTGGGTGCCATAGGCAAAGTCAATCCACCACTGCGGTCCCAGGCGGATATTGATGGCCTGTGGGAGGGGCTGGTTGCCGGTGACATTTCAACGGTCGGGTCCGATCATGTGCCGCGCAAACGCGCCACCAAAGGCCCGGATATCTGGCAGGCTAGTGCCGGTTTTCCAGGTGTCGGGCAAATTCTGCCAGTGTTGCTGGAAGAAGGCTATCACAAGCGCGACGTGCCTCTGGAACGACTGGCAGAAGTGACCAGCCGCAATGTTGCAGAACTGTACAGCCTGCCGAACAAGGGCACCATCGCGCCAGGTTATGATGCCGATTTTGCAATTGTCGATCCTGCCGGGGTGACCACAATCGATGTGGCAGGCTCGCCATCTTTTTCCGACTATTCGGCCTATGAAGGAAAACAGTGCCGCGGTGCCGTGACCCACACCGTGCTGCGCGGCCAAATCATTGCGGAAGATGGCAAGCTGCCCACCGCCGCCTCACCCCATGGACAATATCTGCACCGCGCGTGCTGAAAGGACTGAACATGACAGAACGAGTTTGGGACCGGTTTCTGACCGACAAGGATAAGCGGATTTACCAGCTGGCAGGCTATGGCAAGCGCGGCGGATTTGGCACGCGGCCGGCCCTGTTCATCATCGATGTGCAGTATAATTTTTGCGGTGACGAACCTGGCGAAGCCCATGAAGACGGCCTGAAACAATACCGCACCCATTGCGGAGAAGTCGGCTGGAAAGCTGTGCCGCATATCGAGCGTCTCCTGAAGCTGGCCCGGGCTAAAAACCTGCCGGTGTTCTATACCCAGTCGGAGCGCCGTCCAGACATGATCGACAGCGGGGTACAGGTCGGGAAGAACCATCGCGGCACCGAGAAAACCAGTCAGGAAGGCACCCACGCCACCCAGACGGTTGCGCCCCTGAAGCCCGAGCCGCAGGATATTCTGATCGGCAAGCGCAAGCCATCAGCCTTTTTCGGAACGCTGTTCATGAGCCATTTGAATTTTCTGGATGTGGACACGCTGATCCTGACCGGCTGCACCACATCAGGTTGTCTGCGCGCCACAACGGTGGATGCCTATTCCTTCAATTTCAAGGTTGTGATTCCCGAGGAAACCGCCTTTGACCGCTTTGAAGCCAGCCATGCGATGAATCTGTTTGATCTCAACTGCAAATATGCCGATGTGATTCCGGTGGATGATGTAGCGGATTATCTGCAGCAATTGCCGAAGCGGGAAACCAGCGTCTAAAGGTTTCTACTGGCTTGATCTGACGTCGCAATGACTGCACGCTGGTTGATGTTTGCCATTGATGAGACGCGCAATGCGGCCTACTCAATGCGTGCATCATCTGACGATGCGTTCCTTTTGTCATAGAGCGGGGTCTGGTCATGTCTGCCGGAAACAAGGGCGTCCTGATCATCTATACAGGCGGCACAATTGCCTGTGCCCGGCGCGATCCCAACAACAGCGAGTCTCCGCTTGCTGTTGTCAGCAAGGATCGCTTTGTTCGGGAAGTGCCTTCCATCGGGCTGATGCAGCAAAAATTCACCGTGGATATTCATGAGGTGGTTCCGCCTCTGGATTCAACGGAAATGAAGCCGGAGAACTGGGTCCAGATCGCCGAAATCATCGAGGACAATTACGATGATTATGAGGGATTTGTCGTGCTCCACGGCACAGACACGATGGCTTATACGGCTTCTGCGCTGTCATTCATGCTGGTCAATCTGGCCAAACCTGTGGTGCTGACCGGAGCACAATTGCCGATCATTGGCAGGACACGGACTGACGGAAACCGAAACCTGATCACAGCCATCGAGATTGCCAATCCGTCCTATTCAAAGCTGCCCGCCGTGAAAGAAGTCTGCATCCTGTTTGACGAGTTTCTGCTGCGCGGAAACCGGACAAGCAAGACAAGTGCAAGCGGTTTTCGCGGCTTTCATTCTCCAAACTATCCTCCTCTTGGAGAGGTCGGAGAGCAGATCCAGATTTATGCGGACCGATTGATCAGACCGGATGAAACCAAGGCGTTCCGGGTGCGCAAACACCTTGATCCTAATGTCGCGATCCAACTGGTTTATCCCGGCATTCAACTGACCGATGCTTTCCGGAATGTGGTTCAGACCAAGGGTCAGACCGGGCTGATTCTGCTTGCCTATGGCACGGGCAATGTTCCGACCAGCAAACCCTTTCTGGACGCGATAGAAATCGCGCGAAAGGATAATCAGGTGGTTCTGGTGGTGACCCAATGTCTGCAGGGCGCGGTCAAATTGGGTGCGTATGAGACAAGCGCCGTATTGCTCGACCGGGGGCTGGTCAGCGGCTCTGACATTACCCATGAGGCGGCGCTGTGCAAGATGATGGTTCTGCTTGGTGATGAGGATCTGTCTGTCGAAAATGTAATGGTTGAAGTCCAGAAAGACAGTGTGGGAGAGCAATCCTTCAGCATCCATACACACACCATTTCCGAGACACGTGGAACGCTTGAAACCGGAGGGGTGGAACCCCGTACCAGATGGCGCGGCGCTGTCAGGAATGTCGGTTCTGACTGGCCGACCGACGAAATTTCCAAGGTTCTTTTACGGTTTTACGATGCGACAATGGATGCTGTTGCCGATACAGACGAAGAAACGTCCCTTGAAATCGACTGCCATATTGGTGTGGAGTCCAGCAGCCAACTGGACAGAGATGCCAAGTCCTTCGCGGGCACATTTGTGCGCAGCAAGGCTGATTTCCGTTCCATGGTGATGATCGACATCACCGAGACATTCAAGGATCTTGTGTCCCACAATGATCCTGCGTCATTTACTCTGTCTCTGGTAGACAGTGCTGTTGGCACAAGGTTGACCTGGCAAAAGGCAGAACTGGCCATCATGACCAATTCGAATTCAGCCCGATAAATTCAGTCTTATGCACCACCGGCTTATGCCCATAGAGCATTTCTCGTTTATACGGAATCATTTGATGCCCCGAAACAGTTCATCCAGCTAGGCAGTCAGAGCAGCGCCCGAAAGTGTCTGGGGCGGGCGCATCGGGCAAGCTGGCTAACGCCGCTGGTGGGCTGTTTCGGGACACCGAAGGCCGGCTTTGCGGGCTCGCTGAACAGCGTTACAGCCCACTTGTGGTCGCAAATAGTGACGCCAGGCCCCTCACCCGTCGCTAGCGGCCTGCCGGGCGTGCTCGCTGTCCTGCAACATCTCCATGAAGGCTTTCAAATGATCTGGAAGCTTAGCCGATGCACGATAGGCATAGCCCGCTGTTGTCTCCCATATGGGTTGTTTCAGCTTGATTTCCTGAAGACCTATTGCATGGGCAAGCGGCAGCATCTGTGCCGGAATATGGGCCAGATAACGCCCACTTTTCAGGCCCTGCAACAGGCTGTGAATGGATGTTGTCTCAAATGCAATATGCGGCGGTTCCAACCGGTTTGCTGCAAAGAAAGACGCTATCCGTTCGGTTCCCACAAAATCACTTTTCAGGACCATCCATGGGTAATTGTGGATGGACGGGGCATCGACCACACTCGCTCCGGCCAGCGGGTGGCTGGGATCAGCGATGAGGACGTGGTGGATATCGAACAGTTTATGTTTGACCACCTCTGACTGGTTGGGAAAATCCAGAGAGACACAGATCAGATCCAGCTCGCCATTGATCAGTTCCGGCACCAGGGTGTCGATCACACCGCCTATCAGTGAAATGGTAACGCCGGGTTGCTGCTCCTGGAAGCGGGCGATAATCGGCGGTAATATGCTGACCAGCCATACCGGACCGGCGCCAATGCGCAATATGCTGGACTGGCCGCCCCGCATCCGATCAATCCGGGAAACCGCGTGGCGATACTCATTTTCCATCACCTTGGCATGCTGGAACAGGATCTCGCCAAACTTGGTCAGACGCACCCCTGTCGAGACGCGGTCAAACAGTTTGACTTCGAATTCGTCTTCCAGCTTCTGCATGCTTTTGGTCAGCGCCGGCTGGCTGACATTCAATATGGCTGCCGCCTTCGTTATGTTGTTGCTTTCTGCAACCACCAGAAAGCTGCGCAAGAGTCGAGACTGCATATTGACCTCCCCAAGGCATTTCCCGATTGCATGTCTGCCAAATCTGCAATTCATTACGGTTATGAATTATGAACCTATGCCACGCTTCATGCTGGCATAAAACACACGAACATATGTAATTCGACTGATCTCGAACCCCATGGCTCCCAATTGGAATAACCAAGAGTTATGGATATGGCGTAACAATGTATTGGACGCAACCCGGACAGTGACGCACCATCGCTTCAAAATTCAAATGGACAATACACATTGGGAGGTGAGCCATGTCCGGCTACACAGAAGCCGCAAGCGGTCTTGTTTTTCATGAAATGAGTCACGAATGGGGACATGGTGCCCCGTCTCTGCCCGGGTTTGACGATGTGGTGATGTTCCGCAGCGTGAAACATGGTCAGCATGGTGTCATGGCGCATCGGATGCGCATGGTGATGCATTCAGGGACACATCTAAACGCACCAATTCACATGATTCAAAAAGGCATTGGGGTCGGCGATATTGCCATGGAGCGCCTGTTTGGCAATGGCGTGGTGCTGAGCATTCCCAAAGGCCAGTGGGAACTGGTCACGGCAGCCGATCTGGAAGCTGTCTCCGATCGCATCAATGAAGGTGATCTGGTGGTGATCGTTACCGGCTGGCACCGCAAATATTCCGACAGTCTTGAGTATTTCGGCGACGCGCCGGGCCTTTCCATCGACGCCGCCGAGTGGCTCGTGGCGAAGAATGTTGGACTTGTTGCCGTCGATACCCCTCAAATCGACCACCCTCTTGCAACCTCCCTTGGTGCACATCGCGGTGGGCCATTGATGAACCGGTTGGTGGCAAAATATCAGGATGGAACCGGCAAAGACCCGAAGGTCGAGCACCCTGTGTGGAATGGTGCGCACAAGGCTTTGCTCGGTGCGGGCATTCCGACCATTGAAAATGTCGGTGGTGATGTGGATGACATGCTGGGCAAAAATGCCCTGATACACGCTCTGCCCTGGAACTGGAAAGAGGGCGACGCCTGCCCTGTTCGTCTGGTGGCAATTACAGACCCAACCAGCTCCTATCGCTTGGATGCTGGCGCTGCGGCATAACGCCGGGAGGATATCATGGCTGAAACAAATACAAAAAACGGACTTCGTTATTACAATCTCTCGCATCGTTGGGGGCATGGCATGCCGGAATGGCCTTCCACGCCCGGCATCAATGTTGGTGTCAAGAAATTCCATGCCAAGGATGGTATTTATGTCACCGAATTTGAAGGCATCATGCATCGCGGCACCCATGTGGATGCGCCGCTCCATGTGACCGAGAATACGCCGACACTGACTGGCTATCCGATCAGCACCTTTTTCGGCACCGGTGTGGCTGTTTCCATTCCGAAAGGAAAGTGGGAAGTGATCACCGCAGAGGATCTTGAGAACGCGACGCCAAAAATTCAAAAGGGCGACATCGTGATGATCAATACCGGCATGCATCACAAGATGGCGGATACGGATGAGTATTATGCCTATTCGCCCGGCCTTTATGCAGATGGTGCGGAATGGCTGGTCGAAAAGGGCGTCAAGATGGTCGGTGTGGATGTTCAGGCCAATGATCACCCAATGGCGACCAAAATGGTGGATCACGGTCTTGGGCCAACACATCCATATCTGATTGACGAATATAAGGAATATACCGGACGCGATGTGAAGGACGACTTCCCGCACTGGGAAGCTGCTCATAAAACTCTGATGGTAAAGGGCGGCATTCCCGGCATCGAGAATGTGGGTGGAGAGCTGGATATGGTCACCGGCAAACGCTGCACATTCATGTCGTTCCCGTGGCGCTGGCCTGAAGGTGAAGGTTGTGGCGTGCGTGTCATGGCTGTGATCGATCCCGATCAGTCCTTCCGCATTCCGACTGGAGCCTGATATGGGCAACATTACTCCCACACTGCGTGATCCGCTTTCCATGTTTCAGGTGAAGGACAAGGTGGCCATCATCACCGGTGCGTCCGGCGCTTTTGGTCGCGCCTGCGCGCTCACACTCGGGGCATTGGGCACCAAGCTTGTACTGGTATCCGGCTCCGAAGCGGAACTGGCCAACGTGCTTGCTGAAGTGAAAGAGGTTGGCGGCGACGCCGTGACCATCAAACGCCGACCCGATTCACTGGAAGATGCGGAAGCCATTCGTGACTTTGCTCTGGAAACCTATGGTCGCATAGATCAGCTTGTTATCGCGTCTGGTTACAACAAGGCCGGTTTCATTCAGGACATGGATTACGAAGATTGGCAAGCCGTCATGGATGCCAATATACGCGGGGCCTGGTTCATGGCAAAGGCGGTCGGCAGCTACTGGATCGAAAACAAAATCAAGGGAAAAATGCTGTTGATGTCGTCGGTTCGCGGACGTCATGGCAATGTTTCCGGCTACACTGCCTATTGCACATCCAAAGGTGGATCCGATGCACTGACCCGTGTGCTGGCCACCGAATGGGGCCAATATGGCATCACCGTCAACTCGATTGCACCAACCGTGTTCCGGTCAAAACTCACCGAATGGATGTGGAGTGATGATCCGGTCGGACAGGCCACGCGCAAACGTTCGCTGTCGCGCATTCCACTTGGCCGTCTTGGCGAAGCGGAAGACCTGATGGGGATGGCGCTGTATCTGCTATCACCGGCTTCCGATTTCTGCACCGGGCAGATCATGTATGTGGATGGTGGTTTCACCGCGGGATAAAATCATGACGCAAGCACATGTCAATATTACCATCATCGGCGCAGGCCTCATGGGCCATGGCATTGCCCATGTGCTGGCGGCTGCCGGTCACCAGGTCAAGGTGTTCGATCGCTCCGCGGAGGCTTTGGCCAGCCTGCCTGAGCGTCTCGCCAAATTATGTGATCTGCTTGAGGTGAACCAGGCCATCAATGACCGGATAACGGCACACAACAATCTTGTCGAAGCTGCCACAGGCGCGGATTTCGTGATTGAGGCTGCCGCCGAAAATCTGGAGATCAAACAATTCATTGTTGCCGAACTGGAAGCTGTGATTGATCCCACCTCCATTATCACCTCCAACACATCTGCTTTGCCGATTACCCGGATTGCGGCCAATGCGAGGAATCCCGGGCGCATTGTCGGGACGCATTTCTGGAACCCGCCGCATCTGGTGAAGCTTGTGGAAGTGGTGCAGGCAGAAAAGACCAGTCTGCAAACCGTCAACAAGACCATCGCGCTTTTGTCGGGCGCAGGTCATCGGGCTGTGCATGTGCGCAAGGACATTCCCGGATTCATTGGCAACCGCCTGCAGCATGCGCTCAAACGCGAAGCCATTGCGCTTGTTGCCAGCGGCATCTGCGATGCTGAAACGGTTGATGATGTTGTCAAGCACGGCTTTGGCAAACGGCTGGCAGTGCTGGGGCCGCTGGAACAATCCGATCTCGTCAGCCTGCCGCTGACGAAAGCCATACATGAAACGCTGATGCCGGATCTGGATCGCACCAATACGGTGCATCCCTATCTGGAACAACGCATTGCCGAAGGGCATCTTGGCATGATCAGCGGTGAGGGTTTTCGCAAATGGACCCAGGAAGAGGCCGATGCCTTGCGTGAGCGACTGAACAATTTTCTCGTTGCCCAAGCGAAGGCAGAAGCCAACACAGACGAACAGGACTGACACATCACCGGACGAACCTGGATGGTGAGTGAGACATAAAGGATACCAAACATGTTGCAGGTCACACGGTTTGATAAAGCGAAGCCCTATGATGCCAAGAAGCATTTCGGCATGTCCGCGATGCGTCTGCAGGGGCAAGGCGTGTCTGATCTGGAAGATTACTGGGTCGGATTTTCAACCTTCCTGCCCGGCGGTGGTGCCGAGCACGGCTCGGCACCCACAGCAAAGGTCTATGTGGTGCTGGAAGGGGAAATTACGGTGACCACAACTGAAGGCGATACAGTTCTGGGGCGCTATGATTCCTGCTATCTGCCGCCCAATCTGGAACGCTCGATAGAGAACAAGACCAATCATGTGGTCCAGATGCTCGTCATATCGCCAAATTGAATATCTGCGGTGATCCTTCCAAAACGGAAGATGATAACGCAGAGTGACAAATACCAATGGAGGAGACTGAAATGAAGAAAACACTTTTAAAACGTGCCACTCCAATTGCGCTGACCGGAGCCATGACGGCAATGATTGCGCTTGGCGGCCCGGCCAATGCACAAACGGTCGAACTGAAACTGGCGCATTTTCTGCCAACAGCCAATGGCATGCATACGGACTTCATGGAGCCATGGGCGCGGGAACTGGAAGCCTGCAGTGAAGGCGAAGTCAAGGTTACCATCTTCCCAGGCGGCACCCAATTGGGCAATCCCGGCAAGATATACGATGCTGTACGCGCCGGTGCGGTGGATATTGCCGAAGGCCTGAGCGGCATTCCGGGTGGACGCTTTGAGCGGACACGCATTGCAGAACTGCCATTCATATTTGACAATGCCGATCAAGCGACGCGTGCGCTTTGGTCTGTCTTCCCTGAGCATCTGGAACAGGAATTTCCGGGCGTCAAAATTCTCGCTCTGCATGCCCATAATCCGGGTCAGGTGCACACCACGGAAAAACAGGTGAAAACAACCGACGATCTGCAGGGTCTGCGGCTGCGATTTCCAACAGAAGCTGCCTCGGCCATGATTACCGCCCTTGGCGGCAATCCCGTTGGTCTGCCACCGGGCGCTGTGTATGAAAACGCCGAAAAAGGTGTGATTGATGGCGCGGTGTTCACGTGGGATACGATGGCATCGTTCAATCTGGCTGAAGTGATGAAGCACCATCTGGACGCCAAAGCCTATGTGACAACCTTCTGGTTCGGCATGAATCAGCGCACCTATGATGGCCTGTCTGACAAGGTGAAAGCCTGTGTGGATGCGCAATCCGGTGAAGCCCTGATCGCCAAATTCGGCGATTGGTGGAATGCATGGGACAAGGCCGGCTATGACCGCGTAGTGGCTGAGGGTCATGACATCACCACCCTGTCTGACGAAGAACGCGCCAAGTGGGCGGCAACGCTTGAGCCTATGGTCACACAGTTCATCGTGGATCTGGAAGCCAAAGGCATCGATGATGCTCAAGAAATCTATGACAAGCTGAAAGCCTTTGCAGATGCGCAATAAGGTTTTTGCAGGACACAGCGACTGTGTCTGAACCAATAGCGGATATGCGCGCGCTGGATGGCAATCCGGCGGGGCGCATATTCGCCCAGTTGATCATCTTTCTATCCTTTGCCGCCATCAGCATTTCCATGGTGATGACGGTGGGGGATATTGTGGTGCGTCTGGCAGCCTCGGTCGTTGAGACCCTGTCCGGTCAGCGTCCTAAATGGGGGCTGTTTGGTCTGGTGGATCTCACACAGCTTGCGATGATGAGTGCTGTCCCGCTTGCCATTGCAGCCGCATTCTTCCTGAATGCGCACATTCGCATTGATTTGATTTTCAATCTGATGTCGCGCAAGGGCCGTCGTTTGTCAGCTGCCATGTCAGCTCTTATTGGTGGCACCGTATGCGGTCTTTGCCTTTGGACGGCATATGGTGAAATGGTGGGACAACTGGATTTCACCACCACATCCGCAACTCTTGGCATTCCCTATACCTGGTACTGGGCTCCACTTATTATCGGCTTTGGCCTGTCATTGCTGGCCTGTGTCATCGGCCTGATTCAGGTGTTCCGACCAGACCGCGTACCAGAAGATGTACCCGTTCATGACTGATCCTGTCATCGGCCTTCTGGGCTTCCTGTTGTCATTGGTGCTGATCGCATTGGGCGTTCCGGTTGCGCTGTCACTGGGCTTTGTGGGCATTGCCGGCTACGCCTTTACCAACGGGCTCTACGGCGCTTTTTTCATTATTGGTTCCGGCCCGTTTGAAGCGATATTTCCCTATTCCCTATCAGTCATTCCCCTATTCCTGATGATGGGGGTATTCTCTTCGCGCTGTGGCCTGTCAACCGATCTGTTTCAGGCGGCCAATGCCCTTGTGGGGCGCTTTCGCGGTGGACTGGCGATTGCAACGATCTGCGCTTGTGCCGGTTTCGGCGCAATTTGCGGCTCTTCACTGGCCACCGTCGCAACCATTGGCCGTGTCGCATTACCGGAAATGCGCAAGGCCGGTTATGATGACCGCTTGTCCTCAGCCAGTATTGCTGCAGGCGGCACGCTTGGGGTGATGATCCCACCCAGCATTCTTTTGATCATCTATGGGCTTTTGACCGAGCAATCCATCGGCAAGCTGTTTTCAGCTGCGATCATTCCGGGCCTGCTGGCAACGGCGCTGTATGCGCTTTGCGTCACCATCTCTGTTAAACTCAACCCTTCTCTTGTGGGGACTGTGCCCCCGACTTCTGCCACATCACGCTGGAAGAGTGTGCGCAAGGCCTGGCCGGTTGCTGCGATGTTTGCGATCGTGATCGGGGGTATTCAGGCTGGGGTGTTTTCGCCAACAGAGGCGGCCGCCGTTGGCGCAGCGGGCGCTGTGCTGTTAGCCTTGGCCCGGCGGTCTCTGGACCAGGCATCCCTTTGGTCAGCCATGCGGGAAACCGTTGAGCTGACAGGCATGATCTTTTTCATCATCATCGGCGCAGCCCTGTTCAACTTTTTCATCGAGACAACCGGTCTGCCGCAATATCTGATCGGTGCGGTCGAGGCGAGCGGACTGCCTGCCTTCGGCATCCTGTTGCTGATCATTCTGTTCTATCTGGTGCTGGGCTGCTTCATGGATTCCATGTCCATGATCATGCTGACCATTCCATTTGTGTTCCCCTTGATATCAGCACTGGGGTTTGATCCCATCTGGTTTGGCATTCTGGTGGTCACGGTTGCAGAACTCGGTCTCATCACACCGCCGGTGGGCATGAATTTATTTGTCATGCAGGGCGTGTCGCGGGATCTGTCCTCGGCCACCGTGATGCGCGGGATTGTGCCCTTCATCATTGCCGATACGCTGCGGCTTGCGCTTTTGATCTTGGTGCCAGCCATCACGCTTTATCTGCCATCTCTGGGCTAGAATGCGCCATGCCTGTTGACCCCAAATGTTATATATGAATATTTGATCCATATACAAATTACAGCAAACGGGGCGGAACTATGGATCTGGGAATGCGCGACAAGGTTTTTGTCATAACGGGTGGAGCTTCCGGTATCGGAGCCGCCATCAGCCAATGTATTGCGCGCGAAGGCGGTGTCGCTGTGGTTCTGGCCCGGTCCGCGCCGCCCGAAGGGTTTTTGCAGGGCCTGCAAGATGACAGTCCGAAATCCTGCATCATCAAATGCGAGCTGACCGACGACAGCCAGTGTGCTGCAGCTGTCGCCGAGACGCTTGAAGCCTTTGGGCAAATTGACGGGCTGGTCAACAATGCCGGCTCCAATGACGGGATCGGCCTTGATGCCGGACCGGACGCCTTTCGCGCCTCCATCGAGCGCAATCTGACCCATTATTATACGATGGCACATCTTTGCCTGCCGCATCTGAGAGCCAGCAAGGGCGCGATCGTCAACATCTCCTCCAAAACTGCTATAACCGGCCAGGGTGGCACATCGGCCTATTGTGCAGCAAAAGGCGCGCAACTGAGCCTGACCCGCGAATGGGCAGCTGACCTCGCCAAGGATGGCATCCGGGTGAATGCTGTCATTCCAGCTGAATGCATGACGCCGCTCTATGAGCGCTATCTTGAATCGCTGGGCGACCCGGACGCTGAATTGCATAAAATCACGCAGCGCATTCCTTTGGGCAACCGCATGACTGAAGCAGAAGAACTGGCCAATACGGTGGTGTTTGCACTGTCGGACAAAGCAGGTCATACAACTGGCCAATGGCTGTTTGTCGATGGCGGTTATACCCATCTTGACCGGGCCATCACCGGATCATAATCCTCCGGAAGAGAATCAGTTTCAAAAGGACAGACACGCCATGCTGAAAAACATCAATCCCCTGCTTAACCCCGACATCCTGTATGCGCTGGCATCCATGGGGCATGGCGATACAGTGACCATCTGTGACGCCAATTTTCCGGCCACGGCAATGGCCGCCAACACGGTTTCCGGTGAAGCGCTGCAATTGGCCGTGGACGCACCCACAGCGCTGGCAACCCTTCTGTCCGTGATACCCATCGACACATTTGATCTGGAAATTCCACCGGTTCAGGGCATGCAGGTGGTTGGCGCCCCGGATGAAATACCGCCCTGCATGCAGGACTGTGCTCCGCTGGTCGAGGCAGAAGGCAGCAAGATCAGCCTTGTTGAGCGGCATGCCTTTTATGAAATCGCCAAAAAGTCATTTGTCATCATCCGCACCATCGAAGCCCGTCCCTATGGCAATCTGATCATCCGCAAGGGCGTCATTCTTTAGAGCATCCGTCTTGGTCAAGCTAGTTTTGGGTTCCATTCTCTATCGGCTTTGTTGAGAGTGTCTTGTGGGTCAGGAAGCCAGCTTCTCTGATATCACCTGCACCCTCATTGAGCGCAGTGGGCCGCCCCTGTCTCCGCGTCCGGCCAATTGTGGCAAGGACCGGGGGCATACTTTTTTCATGAATGATACCGGTACCGCCAAAATTGTATGTGTCACCATGGACACCGACAAAGATGGCTTTAGAGCACTTCTCGTTTATACGGAATCATTTGATGCCCCGAAACAGTTCATCCAGCGAGGCAGTCAGAGCAGCGCGATGCGGCGCATCGGGCAAGCTGGCTAACGCAGCTGGTGGGCTGTTCCGGGGCACCGAAGGCCGGCTTTGCGCGCTCGCTGGACAGCGTTACAGCCCACTTGTGGTCGTAAGACCACCGCGTGGTCTGTGCCTTGCCAGCAAACGCGCAAAGCCGGTCAAATGCTTCCGTATAAACGAGAAGTGCTCTAATCGAGCCGGATACGGTGTCACCGGTGAATTCGGCGGTTTCAAATGCCACTCTTCTGCCAAAGGTCTGCGCTGCGAAAACCGTGACAATCATGGTTTTTTTCTGTTACGGGCAACCATTTATTTTCTAATCAAACTCTCGGGATTAAATATAAAACAGGCCGTCAAAACTATCTCGGCAATTCAACGGCCTCTCGGGAAGAATCCCAGCGTACATTGTCATAATGCACCACCATCGTTGGCACTTTTTTGCCATTCTCTTTCACATATCGAGAGACAAAAGAGCGATATATCCCGTAGCGAAATGTAATCCTGTCCTTCATATTGTAGATGACCGGTCCTTTGAAATCAGCAATCTGTCGGCCGTTGATAAAGACCTCCATAAATCCGGTCTCGTCTGACCGCCAATTGGTATGAATCAAAACATCGATCCAATTGCCTCTGGCCTTTTCCAAAGACATGAATGGCCTGTCTATATTGTAGCGAACGTCGCCATCTTTAAGATGCAGCTTGTTATAGAAAAACAGTTTGTCATTCTCAATTCCAATCCCGACAACTTCAAATCCCTGCGGTTCCTGCTTGAATTGCCCCAGAGTGGTATTTGTCGGGCGGATATAGGGAAATTTCTTATCCAAACGAAGAGAGTAACTCGCCCATGTTTCTGTGCCTGGTTTGATGCCGCTTTTGTCCCAAAGTTCAAATCGTTCGCGATCGCTACGGCAGTCATTTCGCCCACAATCTCCAGACCGCACTTCAAACCGCTGAGACAAAAGCCCCTCACGCACACGACTTGAAGGTCCTTTCTCTGTTTTTAGAGAATGATTGAACTGCTTTACTCGGCTGTGTTTCTGGAATTCCCCATATTTTCCGTTGCGATCAGCAATGGGGTCAGCATTCACTGGCACTATGGCCATGGAACCGCACAACAGAACAAGAATGTAAAAAAATTTCAGTACAATATTTTTCACCAGGCCCCTCCTCGAGGATCCGCAATCTATTTTCCAAAACCAGAAAATACCTTGATATTCATCGGATTGGAAGGCCACCAGGTGCAGCAGAGAAGACCGCAAAACTTTGCTGGCGATCCATCAATCGCCAATTATAAGGGCTCCGCGTCCCGATCAGCGTGCGCCCAGCGCAGGGGTATTGTCGGATAGGAAATGCCCCGTAAAATCGGGAAATCCTGATAGCATGCCTGCCTTTCTTCCAGCGAAAGGTCCGGCTCCTGTCCGGCTTTGAGCAATTTGCCTCTTGGGTTGGTGTAGGATGAAATTTCACGAATTGGGTTCTCCCGCCACCCCAAATTGAAAGCGGCACGCACCGGGAAGAAACACATATAGGAATAGGGCAGATGATCGTGCACCCACCATGCCAAATCCTGCCACTCCCTGCCCTGTTCGAATTGCTCGGCAAACCATGGCACGACGATACTGGCCGAGGCCCCCATATTGCCATCTGAATCGCGTCGATCCCAGATATGCCCGGCATAATTGGCTTCGTTGGACGCGCAGTTCAGCTTGTTAGCGTTGCCAAAGCCGTTCACGTCGCAGGAGCGGAAGGCGGACCGGATGATGACATTGCCAAAGGTCTCAAACAATGGGTCGAGCAATTCCTGACACAGTTTCTCACCTGCTGCCACCGCCAGTTCCACATCGCTCGGCATGTTCGGGATGGCGTGAAAATTACCGATTTCCGAGTACAGGAAATCCCGCATGAAGAAGTGCTTTGACAGGCGCACCCGCCCGAGGTTTTCCAGGCTTTTGAGACTTTTCATGAACTTGCATCGTTTGTTGATTGCCAGATATTTGCCTCAGTTTAGCAGGTCTGCCACAGCGCCGCAGACAATTTTGAAGCCTCAGTCGACCTGCTCCAGATCATCTTCCAGCGCCGCCATGTCTTCGCCGCCAGCCATAAGATTCAGAACCTCTTCGCGGGTCTTCTCGCCGCGTTTGAATTGGGCCGCGACTTCGCCCTGTATCAACACGCAGAAACTGTCACCGACAGCCATGGCGTGGCGGGCATTGTGAGTGATGAAGACGATGCCTGCACCGTTTTCACGAGCAATGCGCATCATCTTCAAAACGAAAGCTGCTTCCTTGACACCCAGGGCAGATGTGGGTTCGTCCAGAATCAAAACTTTTGCACCGAAATACATAGCCCGGCCGATGGCCAGAACCTGCCGCTCGCCACCCGACATGGTGCCGACAAGCTGGTTTCCATCTTTCACGCGGGTGATGCCGAAACGCTCCATCTGCTGTACGGCAATTTCGTTGGCTTTTGACGTGTCGATGCGCCTGAACGGCCAATTGCCAGTGGTCGGCTCGGCACCGAGGAAGAAGTTTCGACCAATGCTCATCAGCGGAATGGAACCAACATCCTGATGTACGGTTGCGATACCTCTCTGACGGGCTTCGCGTGGTCCGGAGAAAACTGTGTCCGCACCTTCAAGCCGCACAGTGCCGTTAGAGGGAGGGTGATAGCCGGACAGGATCTTGATCAGGGTTGATTTACCCGCGCCATTATCACCCAACAAACACAGAATTTTGCCAGGCTGAACTTCCATGGAGACGTTTTTCAGCGCATCGGTGCTGCCAAAGGATTTGGAGACATTGATGAGTTCCATCAGCGGATTTGACATGATCGGCCTCCTATCGCGATGTCAGCGCCAAGCGGCGGACATAATTGTTGGCAAGGACGGCTGCGCCTAATAAGGCACCGAGGAACAATTGTATCCAATCGGTGTTCCAGCCGGTGTAGAAAATTCCGGTGGAAATAACACCGAACAGCGCCGTTCCGATGACAACGCCCAGGACGCTACCGTAACCTCCGGTGAGCAGAATGCCGCCAATGACCACCACGATGGGAGCCTGGAAGACATAACCCATACCATAGGTGGAATTGCCGGAATTCCATTGAATACCCTGAAGAATTCCCACAAAGGCGGCGGCAAATCCAGTGGCGATGAACAGCACAATCTTGACCCGCTCAACCGGAACACCAGCCCCGCGTGCGGCCTGCAGATTGCCGCCGGTGGCGTAGATCCAATTGCCAAAAACCGTTCGGGACAGAACCCAGAACCCCAGCAGCGCGGCAAGAATCCACCAGGCAATTGAAATATTTGCCTGCCCCCAGCGGGCGGCAAAGACGAATTTTGAACTGTCTGAGACAATGATTGAACTGGAGGTGACATTTGCGATCAAACGCGAGAACCCCATGGTTGCGCCAATCACAATGAAATTGGTTGCGAGAGTCACAATGAATGATGGCAAATTGGTCTTGACCACTGCCAGACCGTTGCACAATCCGATCAGCATCCCGGCAACAAGCGCCAGGAAAATCATCGGCCAGATTGGCAATCCAAATTGGTTGGTGCCGATTGCAACAATCATGGAGGCAGCGCCCACAGTGGAGCCAATTGAGAGATCGAACTCGCCCGAAATCATCAACAGGCCGACTGGAATGGCAATAATGCCAAGCTCTGATGCCAGATTAAGCCAGCCTGCGGTTCCATTCACGGATACAAACCCCGCATCTGCCGTGAAGATGGCAAAGAACAGATATGTCAGAAGGAACGCGGCTGCCGCGCCTGTTTCAGGCCTATGCATGAATGACCTCATGAACGAAAAACTCCACCTTTTTTTACGGCAAATAGCCCTGCCGCATGACAGGGCTATCATGGTTGATTATGGCTGGATCAGGAAGCGCCGCGCACGCCGGCATGTTTCTTGTTCACTTCCAGCGTTTTGTCGACATTGGACTGATCGATCACCAGCGGACCTGTTTTCACATGACCGATCGGGTGCAGACCGTAGTTCAGATACTGATAGGCGATCTGAATGGACATGAAGCCCTGCAAATATGGCTGCTGATCCATGGCGAATGCCAATTCACCGGATTTAATCGCCAGCAAAGCTTCATTGGACAAATCCGCTGTGCCGATCATCACGTCACCCTTGCGACCAACCTCGTCCACTGCGCGCAAAGCGCTCATGGCAGGAACTGCGTTCAGAGTGTAGATACCGTCAATGTCTGAATTGGCCTGAAGCGTGCCCTTGATGGCTTGCGTCATGGCTTGGGGATTGGTTGCATCGCCCGTGCCAATGGTCTGATAAATCGTCTCAGCACCAGCCTCTTTCATGGCTGCAACGTAACCATTGCAGCGCTCTTCCACGGTCGGATTGCCCGGCACCTGATTGAAGCATAGGCCTTTCTTGACGCCGGCATTGGCCTGTATTTCACCAGCCTTGTAGCCCATCTGATAAGGGTCTTCCCCGACAAAGCCGAGGGAGCCGTTCTGCTGCCATAGGGTTTGGCCGGAATTGTGGATGAGCACAGGAATATCTGCGGCGGTGGCTTCCTTGATCAGCGGGTCCATTCCGTCGGGAAAGAACTCCCCGACGAGCAACATCGACGGATTTCGACTGATGGCCTGCTGCAGCAAACGCGGATAGTCACTGGTCATGTTGGCTGTATCGGTGACCGCAATGTACTGATATTCGACGCCAAACAATTCTGCAGCATCATCAAACCCCTGTTTCACGGCTGCAAAGAATGGCCATGATAGCGGGCCGCTGACGACAATAATCGGACCGTCATCCTGCGCAGCGAGCGGTGTTACGAAAGTGCTGCAGGCTATGACAGCCGCCGCGATCAACTTCCCAGCAGCGTGCTTCTTATTGGCAAGTGCGCCTTCGGCACTTTTGAAAAAACTCGGTTTCATTCTGTGATCCTCCCCGGATTTTGAGCGCACAACAGGTCACTGCGGTGTGCGCTGATCTCGCTATTTCCATCACACAATTTTGCGCTCGTCAATACTTATTCATTTTGAATTACTATTGACCTCACGCTGCTTTGACCGTTAAGTCTGCACAGATTAATCGCCTTCCGGCGTGTATTTGTTGCCACTATCTGCGGAGATCGCACACCTATGAGATCTGTATTATGTTATGGAGATTCAAACACTTACGGACAAACCACGGCCAATCGCCCAGATGATCGCTATTCCCATGACGTCAGATGGCCAGGCATTGTCCGCGCTGCGTTGACCGGACGCTGGCTGGTGATCGAAGAAGGCCTCAGTGGGCGGACCACCGTCAGTGACGATCCGATTGAAGGCAGCGAAAAAAACGGACGCACCTATCTGCGCCCCTGTATCATGAGCCACAAGCCGCTTGATCTCGTCATCATCATGCTGGGCACGAATGATCTGAAAATCCGCTTCAATAAAACCGCCGGCGAAATTGCCATGGGCGTCGGTGCACTGGTCAACGACATCAAATCCATGCCCGCTGGCGTTGAAGCCCGAACACCGGAAATCTTGATTGTCGCACCACCGCCTGTTGCACAGGAGTTGAATGAATGGGCCGGGGTGTTTCAGGGGGCTCTTGAAAAATCCCGGGCCCTTGGACACGAACTGGAAAAAATTGCGGAAGCACATGAAGTGCATTTTTTTGATGCCGGCCTTGTTGTGCAATCCAGCGATGCCGATGGATTTCATCTCGATATTGACGCCCACCGCGCGCTTGGCACCGCCATTGTCGAAGAAATTCATTCCATTGGTTGGAACGATGAAGGTCTTTAGGATACCTCACCACAAGTCCGGGTTTATTGGCCAATCCTGCATACCCGGATTCAGCAATACCAGGTTCGGTATGATGGGAAGCGCGTAATGCCTGACATGAGATTTGCTCCACCGCCGAGCCTGCGCGTTGCAGACAGCAGTGCCGGAATGAATCAGGTGATCGCGCGGAGCCTCAATGAACGGCTGATCATGTCGTTATTGTTCCAGCATGATGGCCTGACGCGTATGCAAATGGGCCAGCGCAGCGGATTATCCGCACAGACTATCTCGGTGCTGGTACGGGCATTGGAGCGTGATGGGTTGGTTCTGCGCGGAGAAGCTGTCAAGGGACGCATCGGACCACCAACAATCCCCGTTTCGCTTAATCCTGACGGGGCATTCTCCGTTGGTGTCAATCTTGGTGCGCGTCATATTGACATTGTGCTGATCAATTTTGTCGGTGACATTCTCCACAAATCCTCACACCGCTTTGACCAGCCCCGGCTTCAGGATATCACCCGGAGCATTCGCGACGGCGTTGCAGATGCCATTGCCGCGATCGAGCCACAACGGTCCAACCGGCTTGCAGGGATCGGCTTGTCAATGCCGGCAGACATCGATCAATTCGCGTCGGGCGAGGCAAACGAACAGATTTCCAGCTATGATTTTGAAACCCTTCTTGATAATGAATTTGATGTGAATGTCTTCATCCAGAACGATATTACCGCTGCGGCAAGCGCAGAAAGCATGTTTGGCGCTGCGCGCGATCAACACAGCTATCTGTTTTGCCACCTCGGCCCATGGCTGACAACGCGGATGATTCTGGATGATCGTATTTATTCCGGCGAAATGCCAAGCCGCCAATCCGGGGATGGAGTTGATTTGCTCGAAGCACTTCTGGATCAGCGGGAGGTCAGCGACGGTGATGCGATCACTGATCTGGCAGGCTGGGTCGATCGCAGCGCCGAAGAATTGCAATTGGCGTTCATGGCGGCGCGGCGTTTTGTGGATGTTGATACACTGATCGTCACCGGCCTTGGCTCAACCCAGATCACAAAAGACATCGCAATGAAGGTGAAGTCCAATCTGGACGAGGTTAACACCGGAAAATCCACTCCGAATACGCTCTTCAGCACATTAGGTCCATGGATACTCGCAAAAGGCGCCGCATCCCTATCGTTCCATCATCGCTTCATGGCTGAAAGCAAAAGCTGAGACCCGGTAACTTCCGAAGACAGGGCGATTTCGCAAGGATTTCATTTGCGCATTTTCAGACGCTTTGAGTATGCAGGTCAAATCCTGCTGGATATCAGCGTGAAAGTTGGATAATTGCGTTGGCACCGGACCGTGATGGATGGCCGGTCTGCGCCAGACATTGCGTCGGCCCCGATTTGCTGAGAAGTACATTTACTGATGTGTCCAAATCTAGAATTTTGTCAGGTCTGAGATGAAATCCCCCATCACGATAGCGACTGCCCGGCCGGAAGATGAGGATGCATGCAGGGCCCTGCTTCGTGAAGCGTTCTGGGACTATGTGGTGCGGCTTGGGCGGACGGACGGGCCAAGCTTTTATCCTTTGCTGGGCTCCATGATTGCCGAGCATCGGGTACTGGTTGCACGACGGAACGAAGAGTTGGTGGGGGTCGCGGTCTATTCAGACCTGCAGACCAGCCGCTTCATTGAACAGATTGGCATCCACCCGGAGTGTCAGGGAATGGGCATTGGCCGCGCGCTGCTGGACCGCATTGAACAATCGGCTGTTGAGAGCGGTTATGATTGTCTGGAATTGAACACAGCTGAAATGATGTCGCATCTGGTCCGTCTGTACACAAAATGGGGCTTCAATATCATCAGAACAGGCCCTCCAAAACACGCCATGGATACACATCCCAGAGTTTACATGTCCAAGCAGCTTGAGAAAAAGTGAGCTGGCCAGACTGAACAGGCCAGACAGGTGCGGCCTCACCTGCCTTCCACGGACTCAGGGCCGCCACTACCGGTCACGTGCAACTCGACGTCATTTGCACGACACAGATCGATGATTTTCTGTGCGGGCATCAGGTCTGTGATGAAAACATCCAGATCGGCCAGGGTGGCCACCAGCGCCGGTGCTCGGCGGCTGAACTTTATGGCATCGGCGACCAGAATTGTGGTGCGCGCCTGTGCCAGAATGGTTTTTGTCACCTGCACCTCGCGGTGATCGAAATCCAGCAAGGCACCATCTTCATCAATGGCGGACACGCCTATGATTGCGAAATCCACCTTGAACTGCCGGAACATGTCCATGGCCGCTGCGCCGACAATACCGCCATCTGACTTGCGCAAGGTGCCGCCGGCAATGGTCAGATTGACACCGCTGGCATCCGCCAGAATATTCGCAACATTCAGATTATTGGTGATGACCATCAGATCACGGTGCCGCTTCAGCGCCTGCGCCACCTGCTCAGTGGTGGTGCCGATATTCAGGATGACAGAGGTTTCATTGCCAATCAGGGAGGCCGCCTTGCGGGCAATCGCCTGTTTCGCCTTTGAGGCCATGTTGCGGCGGGAGAGATAGGCGATATTGCTGACGGTGGAAGGATAAATTGCGCCACCATGAATGCGCTGCAACAGGCTTTTTGCGCATAAATCATTGAGATCCTTGCGAATGGTCTGCGGGCTGACATCAAATTCCCTTGCCAGAGCATCAACCTCGACACGCCCTTCCTGACGCGCGCGCTCAACAATATCACTCTGACGTGGATGGAGTACCGGCATGGTTGTCCTTTTCAGCCCGTTGTGACCACAAAGGTCAGCTCTTTCTTAGAGGATTGATCAATCTGATTGAAGCATTAATGCCAGCAGTCCGGTGAAGCGGATATGCCGCACCATTCGCCCGGTTCAACAGACCGGGGCAGTTTTGAGCAAGACACTCAGGACTCAGGCACAATAAAACCCTTTTCCGTTTTATTGGGTCATTTGATAGAATATTTTCTATTTTTGCCCAATATGATGGTGAGACTCTCAGGAAAGTCCGGTGTAACCTGCCCGCATTAACGTGATATGCGCAATCTTAATCGAGAGGCACCGAATAATGACGAGATATTCACTGAAATGCGGGCTGAGCGCCCTGGCGATGGGCTTTGTGATGGCAACCAGTGCCATGGCTCAAAGTGTCGTCAATGTCGGCGCATTCGGAGCTGATGCGAACCAGCTTGATCCACATTTGTCCGGTGGCGGACAGGACCGGGCCCTGTTCGGGTATGTCTTCAACGGTCTGACACGCTTTCCACCAGGCTCTATGGATCCAACCAAGATTGAACTCGATCTGGCAACCTCCATCGAGGGCAGTGATGACGGTCTGGTCTGGACCATCAAACTGCGTGATGACGTGCAGTTCCACCATGGCTATGGTCAGCTGACCTCCGCCGATGTGGTGTATTCGCTGAATCGGGTCCGCAATCCGGAAACCTCAGGTTTTGCGTCCGCATTCTCCGCCATTGAAAGCGTTGAGGCCGTGGACGATATGACGGTCACAATCACGCTGAAAGAGCGTGTGCCGACATTTATGGGGATGCTTGCCAACCCGGCGGGTGGCTTCATCATTTCGCAAAAAGCCTCCGAAGAACTCGGCGAGGATGTCAAAGCCTCCATGATCGGTACTGGCCCATTCCAGTTTGAAACCTACACGCCGAAGGTGCAGACCGTATTGGGTGCTCACACGGACTATTTCCGCGGTGCGCCGAAGCTGGAGCAGATCAATTATCGCTACATTCCATCGGACAATGCCCGTGAACTGGCCTTTGCAGCGGGTGAGATCGACCTGTTTTATGGCCGCCGCGAGCAGGATTGGGTGGAACGGGTCAAAAATCAGTATGGCAAGGATCTGGATGTTCTGATTTTCAGCCCCAGCCAGTCACGCATGCTGCATCTGAACAAAAGCGTTTCACCACTGGATGACATTCGTGTGCGCAAAGCCGTTGCCCATGCCATCAACCGTGATGAATTTCAGATCCTGATCGGTCAGGACATCACAAAACAATTATTCGCTCCGGTGCCAAGCGGGTTCCTGGGTCAAGCCTCTGATCTGCCGCGTTACGAGTTTGACGCTGACAAATCCAAAGCCTTGCTGGCGGAAGCGGGATATCCAGATGGAGTTTCCATCAAGGTTCCGACCACCCAGATCGCTTCACTGAAAGTTCCGTTTGAATTGATCATGGAGCAGATGCGCCGGGTCGGCATCAATCTGGAAGTGGACTTTGTTGATCACCGCGCCTGGCATGCTTTGATCCGCAAGGATGAGAGCCCTCTGGTGATCTATGGTGCGGCACCGTTTCCGGAAGCTGATGCTTTCCTGACACCGTTCTTCGCATCGGCATCGATCGTTGGCACGCCAACTGGCCAGACCAACTTTTCACATTGTGATGTTGCCGATGACGAGATTTCTGCGGCTCGGATTGCAGCAGACCCTGCGGCGCAACTGGCGTCCTGGGAAGCAGCTCAACAAAAGATCATGGAAGAGGTCTGCGTGGTTCCAATTTTCGAACTGATGCAGGTCTGGGGCAAACGCAAATCACTTGATTTGGGCTATGAGTTGACCGGAACCCTGAATCTTGGGCCTCCGATCACAGAAGCTACTCATTTTGCACAATAGAAACGAGCGCAATATATGAGCGCGATGAATGATTGGGCGGGGCGTTATCGCGCCCCGCTCTATATCTTGCGGCGACTGTTGTCGGCCATTCCTACACTGCTGGCCGTGCTGACTGTCATCTTCTTTGCAATTCGCACATTGCCCGGAGATCCCGCTCTCGCGATCCTGGGCGATACTGCGACCGATGCCGCAATTGCAGGCCTGCGCGAAAAGCTTGGCCTGAATTTGCCGGTGTGGCGTCAATATCTGAATTTCCTCACTGGTCTGCTGCATGGCGATCTGGGAACCTCACTGGTCTACGGGCGCGGGGTGTTGTCGGAATTGCTGCGCGTGCTGCCCTATACGCTGGCATTGACCATGGCCTCGATCCTGATCGGCACGCTGATCGGCGTTCCACTTGGCATCATCTCGGCTTTACATCGCAACCGCTTTATCGATTATGTCACGCGGGTGCTGTCGCTGCTGGGGTTTTCTTTCCCGGTGTTTTACGCCGGTATCATGCTGATCCTGATGTTTTCTGTCTGGCTTCCCTGGTTCCCTGTCATCAGTTCAACTTCGGGAAGCTTCGGCGACGCCGTGCATGGGCTGGTCCTGCCCGCCGTGGCGGGGTCTCTGGGATTGATCGCCATGATCACACGCGCCAGTCGGTCATCGCTTCTGGAGGTGATGGGCGATGATTATATCCGCACCGCGCGTGCAAAGGGATTGCCGGAGAAAACTGTGCTGTACCGCCATGCATTGCGCAATGCACTGATCCCTGTGGTGACCGTCATCGGGCTCTATTTTGCCCTCATCATCGGCAATTCGGTGCTCATCGAAACCGTCTTCACCCGTCCCGGTCTTGGGTCGCTGATCATCGGCTCGCTGGATAATCGTGATTATCCGATGGTCCAGGGATTGCTGGTGGCCTATGCGGCGATTGTGATCGTCGTCAATCTTTTAACCGATCTGACCTACTCGGTCATTGATCCGCGCATCGGCCAGTCATGAGTGGAACCCGAACATGAGTGCAACAAGTGCCTCCTCCGGGGGACTGGTTCAAACGTTCAATCGCAACAAGCTGTCCTGGGTCGGTATCGTGCTGTTCATGGTGTTGTGCCTGATCGCAATATTTGCGCCTTTCGTGGCGCCCTACGGACCGATTGACCAAAGTGTCATGACCCGCATGCGGCCCCCCTCCATGGAGCATCTGTTCGGAACAGATGCCTTCGGACGCGATCAATTCTCACGTGCGGTCTACGGTGCGCGTATTTCGCTGTCCGTTGGTGTGGTCTCGGTGTTCTTGGGCATGTCTGTTGGTGGGCTTCTGGGTGTTCTTGCCGGCTATTTCGGAAAGCGGATCGATACAGTGATCATGCGCAGCATGGATGTGCTGCTGTCCTTTCCGACACTGATCACCGGCATTGTGATCGTGGCGTTGCTGGGCCCGTCCCTGACCAATGTGATTGTTGCCATTACCGTCACGCTGATACCGAAATTTGCGCGCATTGCCCGCGCGCCAACCCTGGCGGTGAAAGAACGGGCCTATATCGAGGCTTGCCGGGCGATGGGATTTTCGCATGCGCGCATTATCCTGTTTCATATCGTACCGAACATTCTGACGGAAATTCTCGTCATGGCCTCCCTGTGGACCGCAAATGCGATCATGATCGAGGCTGGCTTCGCATTTCTGGGGCTCGGCGTAAGGCCGCCCACGCCGACCTGGGGCGGCATGATACGGGAAGGCTTTGAGCATATCTTTCAGGCACCGTGGATGTCGATTTTTCCAGGCCTGTGCATTTTGCTGGCTGTCCTGTCGCTGAACCTCATCGGCGACGGCCTGCGCGACGCGCTGGATCCCCGGCTGAAACAGGTGAGGGATATGGGATGACCGACACAGTTCTTCAGGTTCGCAATTTAACCACCAGTTTTTACATTGGCGGGGAATGGCACCCCGCCGTGCGGGGCGTGTCGTTTGATCTTGCGCGCGATGAAACCCTTGCCATTGTCGGTGAAAGCGGCTGCGGCAAATCCGTGACTGTCATGTCAATCATGCGGCTTCTGCCGGAAGCCGGCAGCCGGATTGAAGGCGAAATCCTGCTCGATGGTGTTCCGATTGGTACTGATCCGGAGGCCATGCAAAAGCTGCGCGGTGATCGGATGGCCATGATCTTTCAGGAGCCGATGACCGCTCTCAATCCGGTTCTGCGGGTCGGCTTTCAGGTGGCAGAACCGTTAATGCAACATCGCGGTCTCAGCCGCGAAGCTGCCATGGAAGAAGCTGTGAGACTGCTGGAACTGGTTGGCATTCCATCCGCAAAAAGCCGTGCCAGGGAATATCCGCACCAGTTTTCCGGCGGAATGCGCCAACGGGTGATGATTGCCATGGCGCTCGCCTGCGAGCCTGAAGTGCTGTTCGCCGATGAACCGACGACAGCGCTGGATGTGACAATTCAGGCGCAGGTTCTGGGCCTTCTGGAAGATTTGCGCCACGACAAGGGCATGGGCCTGTTGCTGATCACCCATTCGATGGGTGTGGTCGCTGCCGTGGCTGATCGTGTGGCCGTGATGTATGCCGGTGCAATTGTCGAGACAGGTCCGGTGGACAAGATATTTGCCGGTCCGGTCCATCCCTACACGGAAGGTCTGCTGCGCTCCATTCCGCGCCCCGACCGTGATGCCCAGGATATCTACTCGATACCGGGCGCGGTGCCTTCGATTGACAAGATGCCGAAGGGCTGCCGGTTTGCGCCTCGTTGCCCGCTGAAGATCAACCGTTGTGAGACCGTCGATCCGGTGCTGGTCGAGATCACCCCAGGCCATTTTGCCGCGTGTCTGGTGCGCGCAGGGGAACCATCATGAACGTTCTGGACGTGGACGGATTGAAGAAATTTTTCCACACCCGTGTCGGTGCTTTCGGTGGCAAGCCGGTCACCGTGCGGGCCGTGGATGGCGTGTCATTCCATATTGAAACAGGAGAGGCGTTTGGGCTTGTCGGCGAATCCGGATGTGGCAAATCCACGGTTGGCCGGGCGGTGCTGCATCTGATTCCACCGGATGCCGGACGCGTTGCGCTTCATGGGCAGGATCTGATGCAGTTGGACCCTGCAGAATTGCGCGCCCTGCGCCCGAGCATGCAGATGATCTTTCAGGACCCCTATTCATCGCTCAATCCCAAGCAAAAGGTGGGAGCTGCACTGGCCGAGCCCATTCGTGTGCATGGCCGCGGGTCCGGCCCTGAAGCAGAGCGCATTGTGGCGGATCTTCTGCAGGAAGTCGGGCTGCCAGCGGAAGCTGCCAACCGTTATCCGCACGAATTTTCCGGCGGACAACGCCAGCGCATTGCCATAGCGCGAGCGCTCACGCTTGATCCGGATCTGATCATCGCCGATGAAGCCGTCAGCGCGCTGGATGTGTCGATCCAGGCGCAAATCCTGAAACTGCTCAGCGAGATCATGCAGCGGCGCGGCCTGTCATTTCTGTTTATTTCCCATGACCTAGGCGTGGTCCGGGTGTTCTGCAAACGACTGGCGGTGATGTATCTGGGCCGCATTGTTGAAAGCGGCCCTGTGGGGCCGGTGTTTGACACACCGCTGCACCCCTATACGCAAATCCTGCGCGCAGCGTCTCCGATCCCCGATCCGTCGGCCCGCACGGAGCTGGTGCGCCTGAGCGGTGAAATCCCCTCAGCCTCCAATCCACCGCCCGGCTGCCATTTCCATCCGCGCTGCCCGTTTGCGACGGATCTGTGCCGCACGGTCACGCCGAAAACCACCGAACCGGTGACCGGGCGACACGTCGCCTGTCATCTTCACGACCCTGCGCAGGCAGATGCCATGCGCGCGACAAAACCATTGGCGGCAAAGGAGCTGTATTTTCCATGAGCAGAGAAATCGTCTATTTTCATTCCCTGTCCTCCCCCTGGGCCTATCTTGGTGGCCCGCGGTTTCACGACATCGTGCGCAAGCACGATTTGAAAGTGGTGCTGCGCCCGACCACCATTCTGGAAGAAAATGGCGGCATTCCCTTGCGCACGCGCCCCAATGCACGACAGGCATACCACGAGTTGGAGCTGGATCGCTGGCGCACTTATCTGGATATGCCGCTTGTGTTGCGCCCTGCGCATTACCCTGCCAATCCGGAATTTTCCGCGCGCATGGTGATTGCAGCCGATACTCTGGGGTGGGACGCATTGCGACTCAGCCACGCCTTGCTGCGCGCATTATGGTCGGAAGAACGCGATATCCTGGATACAAAAACACGGATCGAAATTGCCGTGGCCGAGGGCATGGACGGAGCACGCTTGGCCGAAATGCAGGACACTCCGGACATCACAGCCCTTTGGAAAAAGAGCCATTTGGAGGCCAGTGCGGCAGGCGTTTTCGGCACGCCCACCTATGTGCTTGACGGAGAGCGTTTCTGGGGTCAAGACCGTCTTGAGTTTCTCGATCGGCGCCTGTCTGAATAGGCTTCAGCCTGTTTCAACCTGACGCGTTCGTGGCGCTCTTTCAGACACTGCACCCCGGTTTCATGCTTCGATGTTCAAGAAAGTACACTGTGCCTGACGACACCATCTTCGACTTGCCTTTCCACAAACTGCGTGGGAAATACACTCATGGTTGCTGACCCTTCCGCCAAACCCACGCCCTCATGGCTGCAAACGTTCAAGACCGTTGCAATCACATTGCTGACTGCAGCGCTGGGTGCTGGTGCGGCCTATTGGCTGGGCGCTCCTGCGCCCTTTCTGGTTGGCTCGTCGCTGTCGGTGACATGCCTTGGCCTGTACGGCGTGCCGGTCAATATTCCAAAGCATCTGCGCGATGCCTGTTTTGCCATTATCGGGATGACCATGGGCGCAGGCGTAACGCCGGAAGTTGTGCAAACCGCAAAGCAATGGCCATTGAGTTTTGTGGTTCTGGGCATATCGCTACTCGTTATCATACTGGTCTGCCGTCGCATGTTGGCTGTTTTCTGGCGGTTTGACACGATGACATCCCTGCTGTCGGTTGTTCCAGGTCATCTCAGCTATGTGCTTGGATTGTCTGCGGACACGAAAGGCGATCTGGCAACGATCAGCGTCATTCAAAGCTTGCGCGTGCTTTCACTCACCCTTCTGGTGCCGTTTGCAGTTGTGTTGCTGGGGTTTGAAACAGGCGCATTTGATATGACCATCACCATCATGTCGCCTGCTATGTTTGCGCTCAGCATCGTCATGGCTTTCTCATTGGGTTTTGTTCTGAACCGGTTTCGCCTGCCAGCGGCCTATCTACTGGGTGGGCTGATCTGGTCAACCGGAAGCCATATCACCGGAACCATTGAGGGAACGGTATCTTCCTGGGTCGCCATCCCGGCCTTCATCACCATGGGTGCGCTGATCGGGACACGTTTTTTTGGTGTCACCCTTGCGCTGCTGAAACGGGCCTTCCTGGCCGGGGTTGCAGTGACACTGGCTGCCTTTTGCATAGCCGCAATAGCCGCCTGGATTGTATCGCTGTTCATTGATGCGCCGCTCAGCCATCTGCTGATCGCCTTTGCACCTGGCGGTGTTGAGACCATGGCGGCCATGGCCGTATCGATGAACGCCGATCCGGCCTTTGTCGCCGCCCATCATGTGATGCGACTGTTCATCCTGACATTTCTTGCGCCAATCATGCTGGGCATGGCCCGGCGCAGTGCGAAAGACGGTCTTTAGTGACTCAACCGCAATGCAAGTAAGGCAACCATAGCAGCTACAATGGCTGCCGATGCTTTAGATGCGTGCTACAACTTATGAGAGAAAAAATTGTCGAAAACTACATTGATTGCTTGACGGGCCTTTCATCAAAAGGTCTATTGGTCGAAAGAAGGAGTTTTTTATGCCAAAGGCACACTGGCTGTTGTCATCAACAGCGCTTGTAAGTTTGATTACAACGCCGCTTGCTGCTGCGGACTTGGAAAGCTCTACGCCAGCGCCTGAATCCAAGCCAGCCGTTTCCGAGATCAACAGCAAATTTGACGTCCGCTGGAATAATATGTTCGGTGTTGACTCTGTTGCAGCTGTCGGCTCGGTTTCTATCCCCCTGTCCTTTTCATGGGGCGCTCAGCTGGACGGAATGGTTGGTAGCATCGATGGCGATTTTGCTGGTGGTGGCGCAGCACATCTTTTTTGGCGGGACCCTGATACTGCACTTCTCGGATTTTACGGAGAGTTTGCCCATGCATCTGCTGATGGCGGAGGCGACCAAACCAGAGTGGGTGCAGAGACAGAGTTTTATATGGATCGCCTGATGTTGTCAGCTTTGGCTGGCTACCAGTTCGGTGATCTGGGTGAAGGATTCTTCTCCAAGACCAGCCTGTCCTACTTCCCGGATGATAATTTGCGGCTCTATGTGCAGCACAAATATCTTCCAGGTGATGTTGATCATATCGGGTCTGTCGGTGGCGAATGGCTTATGCCGGTCCATGACAACAGCGTTTCATTGTTCGGCGAAGCGTCCTTCAGTGATGATGATGTTGGCGGTCAGGTCGGAATGCGGATTTATTTCGGTCCTCAGAAACCATTGATTGACCGTATGAGAGAAGACGATCCAGGCGATCATTTCGATCTGTTCATGGCGGCTGCATCGAAAGCTATTGATGATGATGACGATCCGGCTGAGGTAATTGTGGAATAACGAAATCTTCGATTCTTTCTGTCGATTGAATCGCTGGCGATCTTATTCCTCTGAATTGATTGTAATGATTCAGAGCCCTTTTTGAAAAACTCAGCGCATCGTCGTTTTATCCTATGCGCTGTTTGGCTTTCAGTTCATGTCCATTTTCAGGAAGCTGTGTGAGAGAACGCGTTTTACTGAATCATCAATCTGCCTGTTCCAATCCCACCACATCTTCAAACTTTCCACCGCTTGAGCGTTGGAGTTCCTCTACCTGCACCGGCTCAAGTCTTATGCTTGGATGGATCAGTTCAGCGGCACGGCGGGCAACAGTTTGTGGGTCAAAATTCCGCGAGTCGCCATTGGCTACATACTGCAACTCAAAGCGATCAGGTGCCCGCTGCACAAGACGACTGCGCTCTGCATTCACCATCTCGCCCAATTCAGCCAATACAGTGCCAGATAACCACCGCTTCTCTCCATCAGGCAAAGTCACCATATTACGCCGTCGGCCTTCAATGGTCGTGAGTGCGGGTAGTGATCTGCCGCACCGACAAGGTCCGGTAGCGAGGCGTGCATAATCGCCGATATCATAACGGATGAATGGTGTGGCGTAGTTGTAAAGGCTGGTCAAAACGACCCGCCCACTTTCACCTGGCGCGACGTGTTGCCCGTCGTCATCCAGTACTTCAAACAGAACATTCGACAAACAAACGTGATAAAGTTCAGATTGGTCACACTGGATTGCCAGTTTTCCCATCTCCTGACAGCCATATGAATCAATCACTCTTGCGCCAAAACCATCACGGCAAAGCTGTCTGATCTCTGGTGTAAGAACCTCACCAACGGTGAGAATGGCATCAAACCGCAGAGAGCTGTTCTGTTTTATCGCTGCGAGTGCAAGCTCACGTATCATTGTTGGGTAACTCGTCAGATAGGGCGCTTTGACGAGCGCCAGCCAAGCGAGCTGGTCCTCTACTGGTGTGCTGACAGAGAGCCTGTACCGTGTTGCGTTTGGTGATGATGGACTCCAACCTGGCTGCCCGCGTCCGCCAGGGAATTTATAGTGATCGCCTCCAAAACTCTTGATTTCTGCGAGTGGCACATCAAGATCCAGGTTGTGCCATCGATACATGCGCTCCGCTGCAGCCCTTGTCGACACAGTCGCGATACGGTTCCACGTGATATCAAGTGGAACTCCGCTAGAGCCGGAAGTGCGGGTAGCAAATGTCCGGTTGCCATCCTGAAGCTCGAATGCGCGACGACTAAGACGATGCTCTTGAGCTTCCTGGCGGGTCAACAAAGGAATATCAGTCCACGCCTCCGGATTAAATCGGCCTTCGTCAAAAAGCCGACTCAATCGACTGCGATAGAAGCGTGTATGTTGCCATGCATGCCGCAACAACTTTTCCAACTGCCTACCTTGAATAGTGGCCACTTCGTTTGGCTGCGCGCGCTCCATATGAGCCAATGCCCGAGAGATCTCGTGCGTTGGATGCTCATTGAAATCAGGTTCGACAGCGGTTTCGGTGTTGTTTCTTGCTGCCAACACCCGCTCCACATGACGCAGCATGGTTTTGCAGCCATCAAGTTTGGAATTCTCGGAGAAATGATGAAATGCGAACACATTCGGCGAGCTGTTAACTTCAAGAATCCAGTGATTTTCGCTTGTTGCAGGCTGTGTGGGATTTTTTACGATCATATCCATCGCACCGACTGACAAACCATCAATTGCTCGGAATGCCTTATTTGCGTTGGCCACATAGGATGGATGGATATCCGTGGCAATTACCGCTCTTACACCTGATGATAAATGTGAAGTAGATGCAAAAATCAGTTTCTCATCTATTGGGATTATGTCTGCCAAATCAATTCCGCGGCGTGCCAGATCTGTGACCATAGCACGGGTAATCACCGCTGGTTTTCGCTGACTTGCGTCACGGTTTGTGTTGCGCTGTTCAATCAATTTGATGACATTTGATTTACCATCCCCCATCACAGCAGAACGATCCTGGTATTGAGTGGTACAGACATCCGGTGCCAGATAGAATAGACGCACTACTTCACCATCAACACTACGCTCTACAATGATTTTCCCAAATGCCTTCGCAACATCCCGAAAGGCCTTTACTACTTCCGCGCTGGTTGTCAGCCCAGTGCTGACCAATCGACCTTTTGACCCAGACATTGGCTTTACACAAACCGGGTAGCCAATTTCGTCGGCATAGACTAACGCTTCAGCCAATTGACTTGATGCAAACATCCGTCCTTCAGGACCTGAAAGTCCAACCGTCTCAAGAACGTCTCTCGTCGCTTGCTTGTTGACCGTTATTTTTACTGCGTCTTCGTTAATATGGCCGGTGCTGCCGTTCTGATTGACAATATGAATAGCACCGTTCCGAAACTGAACAGGTGTTGAACCAATCTCAATCTGAAGTGTTCGCCGGCTACCTTTCCTCGACCCGGTGGTGACCATTCGAGTATCCATCCCCAATTCGCGGGCCGCAGGGATGAGGCAATTGATGTCCAAATCATAGCGTTCGACACCCCGGTCACGCTTTGTGAGTATTGGATCTGTCATGCCTTCATGTTGCAGGCTTGCCAGCATTTGGACGAGTGCTGCAGCGATTTTGATTTCCCGTCCATCAGTCGCGTAGCAAGTTTGCTTAAAATCTACCGACGGTTGGACAGCACAAAATTGAAAACTGGATGAACTGGCTGGTTGATCATGACTCGACAGCCGCATATCGATTGCCCCGTATGTCAGCGAAGGGAATGCCGCAAGAGCGTGCTGGGCTTCCATGAAATACGAAGGGTGGGGCAGGCTCTTACCTGCCATAAGCACAGTCTTTTCCGGTATGTACATTGACAACTCGCCCGGGCGCAGAGTTTGCTGGTCAAGAACTTCCCTGACCCCCAGCATTTGGTGCGCTGCGAAATAGAAACGAAACGTCCGTCCTGTCGGCACGGTTTCAATGGATATTGTCTCACAAAAGGTGGCCAGCATCCCCACGACGTTCTCAAAGCCGCCTCCAGTGTGGGAACAGAGCCAGGCCGATCCAAGCTCACGATCATCTGGCGCTATAAGCAGCGGTGGTGTCATGCGCTTTGCATAGGCGAACATTGCATCAAGCGCAGAGGAACGAAAAGACTTGCCAGTGGCCACCGGCACGCCCACCATTTCAAGTGCAGCCCGCGTTGCGGACCGGCTCAAGGTTGTCTCTGCAGCCGAACCGTTCAAAGGATGTCCGGCCTGCCAAGAGTGAACCGGCGACTCTTCGTAAATCACACCGGCACGAACAACAAAACTACGAAACGCTGTTTCGATACGACCAAAACCAGTCTTAACATCGTCTGAAGTTAATTCTATTGCAGAGGTTTTGAGACCAGCGTGCGCGGCCTCCTCCAGCAAAAAGTTGGAGCCTTCATCGAGCTCTATCAAGGGCATCTCCTTTTGAACCGTCCCTATATTTACCTTAGCTCGAAAATGGCAGCGGTGACGACAATAGTTTCGAGCTCTGGCAGATTTACCAAATCACTTTCGACCTCGTTGATCCCGTTATTTTGACGCAGAGTTATCAGCTGTTTTTTTGCAGGATACCTCTCCCATAAAAAAACCTCCCGACACACATGCCGGGAGGTTCTGGTCAGTCTGCCTGTCAGCTATTTATGCGAAGGCTGGTTCACTGACAATCGAGTATCGGATGTTGCATTGTGAGCGGTCCTGCTCGGACATGTTGCGCCACAATTGCTCGGCTTTCTTGCGGCAATCCATCGGGCCGATAACCTGCTCGGTTCCCTCGACAACCTGGTTGAAATCCGTTGAGGTAAACTCGCCTCCAACAATCCAAAAACGTGAATTTTGCATGGGTATTTTCCTTTCAGGGTCTGACGTTAAGCTGCTTTGGTAAACTGGGCGGTTTCAGTGGATTCGCCCATGGCTGTGGTTGATGACTGGCCACCGGCAATGGCAACGCTGACAGCGTCGAAGTATCCGGTGCCGACTTCGCGCTGGTGGCGGGTGGCAGTGTATCCGTCTGCTTCGGAGGCGAACTCAGCCTGCTGCAGTTCCGAATAGGCTGCCATTCCGCGTTCCTTGTAGCCACGGGCCAGTTCGAACATGCCGTGATTCAACTGATGGAAGCCTGCCAGCGTGACGAACTGGAACTTGTAACCCATGGCACCCAGCTCGCGCTGGTAGACCGCGATGGTTTCCTTATCCAGATTGGCTTCCCAGTTGAATGATGGCGAACAATTGTAAGCCATCATCTTGCCAGGGAATTCCTTCTGGATGGCTTCTGCAAAGCGGCGTGCATCATCCAGATTGGGTTTGGAAGTTTCCCACCAGATCAGATCCGCATGGCGGGCAAAGGCCAGACCACGCTTGATGCAATGCTCGACACCGGTGCCTTCCTTGAGACGGAAGAAGCCTTCCGGCGTGCGTTCACCGGTCAGGAACTCATGATCCCGTTCATCGACATCCGATGTGATCAATCGTGCTGATTCCGCATCTGTCCGTGCCACCACAAGCGTTGAGGTTCCGCAGGTATCTGCTGCCAGACGCGCCGCATCAAGATTGCGGATATGGGCCTGTGTCGGGATCAGAACCTTGCCACCCAGATGGCCACATTTTTTCTCGGATGCCAGCTGATCTTCAAAGTGAACGCCGGCAACACCTGCCTCAATATAGGCTTTCATGATTTCAAAGCAGTTCAGTGGTCCGCCGAAGCCGGCTTCCGCATCTGCTACGATTGGAACAAACCAGTCCCGCACAGCGCCGCCCTCACTGTGTTCGATCTGATCAGCGCGCTGCAGGGTGCGGTTGATCTTGCGTGCCAGCTCAGGACCGGAATTTGCAGGGTAGAGACTTTGATCAGGATACATCGCCCCGGCCACATTTGCGTCTGCCGCGACCTGCCAGCCAGACAGGTAAATGGCTTTCAAACCAGCCCGCGCCATCTGCATGGCCTGATTGCCGGACATGGCCCCCAGCGCATTGATGTAATCTTCTGATTTCAAAAGATCCCACAATTTGCGAGCGCCCTTGTCGGCGAGGGTATGCTCGATTTTCACTGAGCCGCGCAAGCGCGCCACATCGTCAGCGCTGTAGGGACGCTCTATATACTGAAAACGATCTTCAGTCGTATTCGGAACCAAAGTGCTGAATGTGTTCTGTGACATTGTTCTCATTCCTTAAGTCAACATGCCGCCTTTCGGGCGGTCTCCGGGTTTATTGCGCTGCGAAAATCATTGATTTTGCGGCACTGTGAAAACTGAAACCTTCCCTCTCAAATCCGTCATTATGATTTTTGCAGTAATTTACAAAAAATTTTCAAATCAGGATTTTCGGTCGGCGTGTTTCGTTTTCTTGCGTTCAAACTTCCATTGTTGAAATTTAATTACAACAATTATTCGTTTTAGGAGTTCCAGAATGGTGTCAGCGTGTAAAGTCATCTTTGTAAACTTTGTAATTTTGTAATGTTTGTAAATAAATTATCGTTTGCTCTGGACATTTTGCGCTGCACAGTTTTCAGTGGGTGCAGTGCACATGGAGGACTATTCGCGTGGCCGATACAGTTGAAAAGAAGCTCTTCATCGGGCCACGCTTGCGGCGGCTGCGGCGCGAGTTCGGTTTGACACAGGCGCGGATGGCCGAGGAGCTGGATATCTCGCCAAGCTATCTCAATCTGATTGAACGGGGTCAAAGGCCGGCAACAGCCCAGTTCCTGATCAAGCTGGCTGGTGCCTATGATGTGGATATTCGCGCGCTTGCCTCTGACACCGAGCATCAGGCACTTGGAGAATTGCGAGAAATTTTTTCAGACCCGGTGTTTGCCGGAAGTGGTGGTCAGGTACCGCAGCAGGAATTGCGCGATCTGACGGAACACAGTCCAAGTGTCGCCGATGCCGTGCTGCGTCTTTATCAGGCATATAATGGTGCGAAACTGTCTGGCGATCGGCTGGCCGGTGCCGTGGGTGCGGGCGATGGCAGTCATGCTGTGAACAGTCCAATGGATCAGATTCGCGATATGATCCGCGCTGCCAATAATTACTATCCGGAACTGGATCAGGTTGCCGAAGATCTGTATGCACAATTTCGCCAGCAGGATGACGAAATCTATGCGCCCATGCGCCGGCATTTGCGGGAGGTGCGCAATGTTGATGTGCGCGTGATGCCGGAAGATGTCATGCGCGGCGAGTTGCGCCGTTTCGACCGCCACCGCAAACGCCTGATGCTGTCTGAACTGATGGAACCGGCCGGTCGGGCCTTTCAGGTCGCCTATCATCTGGCCTTTACCGAAACCGGGAAGATCATTGACGATCTGGTGGAACGGGCAGATTTGAGCGATCCGGTGACAAAACGGCTGGCCCGCGTTGCCTTTGGCAATTATTTTGCCGGTGCTCTGATGATGCCCTATGGGCGCTTTCTCGATGCTGCCGAAACGCTCGGCTATGACATCGACATATTGTGCCAGCGGTTTGGCGCCAGCTATGAGCAGGTGGCGCATCGGTTGACGACCTTGCAGCGACAAACTGCGCGGGGCATTCCGTTCTTCTTCATTCGGCTCGACAATGCGGGCAATATTTCAAAACGGTTTTCATCGGGAAAATTTCATTTTTCCAAATTTGGCGGCACCTGCCCGCTGTGGAATGTGCATTCCACCTTCAGCGCGCCCGGTAAGATCCTGACACAGATTGTGGAAATGCCCGACGGGGTGCAGTATTTCAGCCTCGCACGAACTGTGCGTCGGGCGATCACGCCGTTTTCAGAACCGGAGCCCCAATTGGCGATTGGGCTGGGCTGTGAGCTGCGCTACGCGCACAGACTGGTTTATGCCAAGGGGCAGAATCTGGATACGCCAAACCCAACCCCGATCGGGATCAACTGCCAATTATGCGACCGGCCGGATTGCCGCCAGCGGGCAGCGCCGCCTTTGACGAAGGCGCTGGATGTGGATGAGCATCGCCGCGGCATATCACCCTTCAATTTTGTCGACGAGACTGCATGAAAGCATCCGTCTCTCGCGATGGAGCAGCGCCGTTATGACAGGGCTGCCCCGATGCGAAACGCTCCTTGAGTTCTTCGGACGGATTATTCTTCGCTCAAAACCTCATATTCGGCTTCATCAAGCATATCATCGCCATTGGCATCGGCAATCACCAACTGATCATCGGAGACATCCGGCAGGGCGTCTTTGACTTCCTGCATGGACAGCATGCCATCTCCATCGGCATCAACATCTTCAAACTCGACCTCCTGGGCCATTGCCATGGTCGAAGCACCGGCAAACAAAGCAGCAAACAAGGCGGATTTCAGTTTCATCGCATTTGTCATGATCAGTTTCCATTGTTGGATTGTTCTGGTTGAACACAAGGAAGACTGACAGATTGCTGTGTCCGAATTTTTGTCAATTCATGGCGGATGAAAGGTAATTTTGAGTGTGAACTGTGAGTGACAGACTGGAACGTTCTGTGACATAGAACGATACACCCAAAAAACAATCGGAACTGACCTTCATGCCATTTGATTTTGACCGTGTCATAGACCAACACAACACCCATTCGCTGAAATGGGATGCGATGGAAAGCAGGCTTGGACTGGACCATCCGGACATGTTGCCGATGTGGGTCGCCGATATGGATTTTGCAGCGCCGCCCGCTGTTGCAGAGATGTTGCACCTCATGGCCGACAGAAGCGTGTTTGGTTATTTTGGCGATGACCGGGATTACAAGCGCGCGGTCTGTGACTGGATGGCAAAGCGGCATCAGTACGAAGTGGACCCGGACTGGATCACGACAAGCCATGGGGTGGTGGCAGGTGTTGGGTCTGCCCTGCACAGCTTTACCCAACCCGGCGACGGAATTGTGGTGTTCTCGCCGGTCTATCACGCCTTTGGCAGCACCATCCGGGCAGCGGGCCGGTCATTGATCGAAAGCCCGCTGAAACTTGTCCAGGGCCGCTATGAAATGGATCTGGAGGGGCTGGCCACGCAGATTGATGCGAAGACGAAAATCATCATTCTTTGCTCTCCGCACAATCCTGGTGGTCGGGTCTGGTCCCGGCAGGAACTGATTGATCTGTGCAAATTCTGTGAGACCCATGACCTGCTGCTGATCGCCGATGAAATACATCATGATCTGGTGTTTGACGGCCATCAACATTGGGTCACTGCAAATGCCTATCCGGATATTGCGGACCGGCTGATCACGCTGACAGCAGCCAGCAAAACCTTCAATCTGGCCGCCTCGATGACAGGCAATGTGATGATCTCCAACGCGCAATTGCGCGAGACCTTCATGACCACAGTGAAGGGGATGGGCGCATCCAGCCCAAACCGCATTGGCATTGAAATGGTGACGGCTGCCTATGCACATGGTGAAGACTGGCTGGAGGCCCTATTGCCGTATCTTCAGGCCAATGCCAACCGGTTTGACGAAGCCATGGCGCGCATCATTCCCGGTGTTCGCTCCATGAAGCTGGAAGCGACCTATCTGGCCTGGTGTGATTTTTCAGAAACTGCTTACTGCATTGATGAGGCCGTGGCCCGGGTCCAGGATGTTGCACGTATTGCGATCAACAAGGGGCCAGTTTTTGGCGAAGGCGGCCAGACATGGCTGCGGTTCAACCTCGCCTGCCCGCGCTCGACTCTGGACGAGGCTATCCGCCGGTTGGAAACCGCTTTTCAGGATTAGAGGCTTATGCAATCGGAGCGGTCGGGGATGGAACTGTCATATCAATCCCGAGCAATGGCCCGAGCATTGGATTGGGTTCCACGAGATCGGCAATCGTATAGCCAGCGAGCACGGTGAAAAACGCATTGAGCGCCTCACGCAAGGCACCATTCAAAGCGCAACTGCCGATGAGGGGACAATCAGCACCGTCATCTTCAAAGCACTCTGCCATGGCGAAATTGTCTTCTGTCGTTTTCACGACATCAAGCAGTGAAATGGCGGTGGCGGGCATGCCCAGACGTATCCCACCATTGCGACCGCGGACGGTTTCCATGAAGCCGGCCTCGACCAGTGGCTGCAGAATTTTAAAGAGAAACAGATCAGACACACGATAGGCATCGGCAATGGTTGCAACCCGACTGAGTTTGCCGTTGTTGGCCGCACAATACATCAACATGCGAATGGCGTAGTTGGTCTGTCGTGTCAGCCGCATGTCATTACTCCGAAATTTTGGCCAGATACCCGACCGTGAATCCTGATGGCCCCGAAAAGCTATTTGGCGTGATGCCAGTCTGGAATCATTCTAAGAAACATGAGTGGTAAATTCAAGTTTTTTATTTCCTCATGTTGACGACAGAAACTTCCTAACATAAACATGAGACCAATAATCAAGTTTAAGTTTTCTAACCTGTCACACGGTCTGCGAATGCAGCCCATACAACCATTCAACTGAAAGTGGGAACTCTCATGAACCAGAATTCACGTCGCCAAAAAGCAGTGTTTGGAGCCGCTATTCTGACACTTGGTCTGATGGCCAGCACCAGCTCCGTTTTGGCAGAAGGTGTCGTCAATCTCTATTCTTCACGCCATTACGATACGGATGAACGCCTCTATTCTGATTTTGAAGAACAGACCGGCATTACCATCAACCGGATTGAGGGCAATGCTGATGAGTTGATCGCACGTATGGAAGCCGAGGGCGCCAACAGCCCCGCCGACGTGCTGCTGACCGTCGATATTTCGCGCGTTGTGCGGGCAGAGAACAAGGATCTCCTGTCCACTGTCGACAGTCCTGTCCTCTCGAAGCGCCTGCCGCAGCATCTGCGCCATCCTGACGGGTTGTGGTTCGGTTTTTCTCAGCGTTCGCGCATTATCTTTTACGCCAAAGACCGTGTTGAAACGCCTCCTGCAACCTATGCCGATCTGGCCAAACCAGAATATGCCGGTATGATATGCGCCCGCTCCAGCACCAACACCTATCAGATATCTCTGCTGTCTTCGATCATTGCCCATCAGGGCGAAGAAGCGGCAACGAAATGGGCGAAAGCCGTTCGTGAAAACATGGCACGCGCACCGCAGGGCGGCGATACCGACCAGTTGCGCGGCATTGCATCCGGTGAGTGTGACATTGCCATTTCGAACACCTATTACTTTGCCCGCGCGCTACGCAGTGATGTCAAAGGTCTTTCCGATTCAATTGACAACATCGGATGGGTCTTCCCCGATCAGTCAGGCAATGGTGCTCATATGAACATCTCTGCAGGTGCCGTTGCAGTCAACGCGCCCAATCGGGAGAATGCCATCAAGTTCCTGGAATATCTGACCAGCGACGCTGCCCAGCAATATTTCTCGGCTGGTAATGATGAGTATCCTGCAGTGCCAGGTGTGGCCCTCAGCCCGTCAGTGGCCAAACTCGGATTGTTCCGTCAGGATGCAATCAATCTGTCCACAGTGGCAAATAATGCAGCCACGGCCACAGAGATTTTCAACGCTGTAGGCTGGGAATAAATTCAACCCGTCTGACGTCTGACACGACGCCCCGACCGTCTATGCGGTTGGGGCTTTTTTGTGAGCCAAAGGCAGTCATCCAAGCGGGCTCTAACTGACTTTGTCCAGCAACCATTTTGCCCGATCGATCTGTTCACGGGTTGTAACGAGTTTTAGCTCCAGGCGCTCCTTTTTGGCAGCTTTCCGGGTTGTGGACAGTTCCTCAAGCAGTTTGCGTTCATTCGCCAGGAGCTTCTTGATGACTTTTTCAACATGGTTCGGTTTGATTTTCCTGGCATTGCCCGATTCAAGCCGTCCATAATATTTCTTGAGTTTTTCGATTGCTTTCGTCAGTGGCATTGTCAGTTATCCTTGTTTGTTCCCGAAACCACCGCGCCCTGTACCACGACACACTCAGTCTCGGTGGGCATCATGGGCAGTGCTTGCCATCTGCGGCGTATGAGCCTCCAGCTCATCGTCATCCATTGCAATAAACTGCTCGACCTCGGCGACAGCGCTGTCTTTTTCTGCGTAGAAAACACATGCCGCTTCAATCAGTTCACGCATCGCGCCATAGGCATAATTGCTGTCATTGAGAAATGAGGTTGCGGCATCCGCTGCAATTTTCCGTTTGTTGATCAAGGAACCGATGCGAACATTCGTACTCTGCTGGTCGCGCTCGACATGAATGCGCTCCTCCTCCAGCCACAAGCGGCTGCGGTTTTCAGGATCAGCCTGATCCAGCTTGTCGATCTCGATCAGGATGCGTGCAATCTGCGTGCGCAGTTCATTATACAGATCCGACATGGCACCTTCATGACGCGTTGTGTAGCGGATCATGTTTCGGCGCATGTGCTTGATGCTCTTGATCGCGCGCACGATCCGCTCGGACACGTCACGCAATTGATAGACCCGCGTAATGACATCCTGCGGCAGTTCTTTGCTCGACGTCCGGGTGGTAAATTCCACAATCGCTGAATAGAGGGTTTTGACTCTCTGTTCGTAGCGCTCATCAATGTCGAACTCGAAGGGTCTTCGGCTGGAAGACACAAGCCCGGCAATGTCTGTTGTCTTGAACAATTCGTGCCGGTGAATATTCAGTCCATGTGTGATGAGTTCAACCGCATTATCGTAGAGGTGCTTGACCTCGTTCTGCAACGCAGACACGATTGTATCGGGAAATTCCTCAACAGCTTGGGACAGATATTTCGGACGGCTCAGATCCAGTACCGGTTCGCGGATGGTGCGCTCGATGAACTTTATCAGCCGGGCCATCAGCGGCAACATCATCACCACGCCGAGAAGATTGAAGATCGTATGAAACACCGCCAGTTTGAGCGCGTAGTCAGTGTCTGCAATCCCCAATATCTGACTGACAAAATCGACTGCATCGCGAATCTGATTGATGAACACCAAAGCGACAATCGCAGTCGCACTATTGAAGATTACATGTGCCAAAGCCAGCCGCTTGCCCTGAAAGTTTGCTGTCAGTGACCCGATGATGGCAGTGATCGTGGTGCCGATATTCGCCCCGATTGCCAATGCCAATGCGTTCTCATAGGAAACCTGGCCGGATGCCAGTGCGGTGATGATCAGAACCATGGTTGCATGGCTGGACTGCATCACCACCGTGGCTGCAGTGCCAAGCGAGGTGTAGACGACCAACCCCAGAATGCCGGTCATGGCATAGCGGGTCAGATCGAAGGAATCCTTGAAGGTTTCGAAGCCGACTTTCATGTGGTGGATGCCGAGGAACAGGAAACCTAATCCCGCCAATACATAGCCTGCACCGCGGAGGAATTTTGCTTTCTGGAATACCAGCACGACGCCAATGGCCAGAAGCGGCATGGCATAGGCCGAGATCTTGACCTTCAGGCCGAAACCGGCCACCAGCCAAGCACCCGTGGTGGTGCCGATATTGGCACCAAAAATGATTCCAACACCGGCCGTCAAAGTCAGCAGGCCAGCGCTGAGGAAGGAAATGGTTATGACCGAGACCAGTGAACTGGACTGCATCAGGGTTGTCGAAACGATCCCGAACAACAGGGATTTGGGCACCGAACTGGTGGCCCGTTCCAAAATCTGCTCCAGGAAGCCGCCGCTGAACAGTTTGAACCCATCCTCGAGCATCAACATGCCAAACAGGAAGATCGCGACACCTGCTGCAATCTCCTGAAAGTCCGAGCTTGCCCAGAACCCGGAAATCAGGATGCCTATTATGACCGGCAGCATGAGCCGTTTCATGGTCGTTTTCACAGGCGGATCATGGCAGCATCATGCCGCGCAGCACGAAATAGAACATGGCGGCAAGAAAAGCCGACACAGGAACTGTGATGATCCATGCCGAGATGATCTTGAGCAAGGCTGACCGTTTCACCAATTGTCGTTTCAGCGCCTTTTGCAGCTCCTTGCGCTGAGCTGCCGGAATGACCGCTTCAGCACCCATTTTCTTCAACTCGGTCAAGATGCGCAGCTTGTCCTCGGGTGGCGCATTGCGAAAGTCGTTCAGCACTCTTTCAGTTTCCAGGAAATCCGGCTGTCCCTTGTGGCTGGCCAGAACGTTCTCGACGACACGGCCCAGTCGCTGTTCCAGGAACTCGCGCAGAAACCCGACTCCGAACACCGCGCCCAACGCCACATGTGTCGAACTGATGGGCATGCCCATCTGACTGGCGATGATCACTGTTATGGCAGCGGCCAAGGCGATGCAGAAGGCTCTCGAGCGATCCAGTTCGGTGATCTCTGAGCCAACTGTGCGGATCAATTTAGGCCCGAACAATGCAAGGCCAACGGCAATCCCAAGCGCGCCGATCACCATGATCCAAAGCGGAATGGCCACTTTCGCACCGCCAGCGCCTTCGGTCAGAACATCGACCACACCGGCCAGCGGGCCGACCGCATTGGCCACGTCATTTGCACCATGGGCAAAGCTCAGCAATGCAGCAGACAGGATCAAAGGAATTGTGAAAAGGCGGTTTACCCCGTCCCGATCAGGCGTCAATCCCGGTGCCGCCTTGCGGATTATCGGCGTGACCAGCACCCACACAAGGGCTGCCACCAGCAACCCGGCCACCAGCGCTGTCGGGAAGCTGACACTGATGATCTTGCTGACGCCTTTGAGGAAAATATATGTGGTAAAAGCCCATGCCATGATGGCGATCATGACTGGAACCACCCGCTTGGCCGCCTCAACCGGATCGTCCCGGAAAAACACCATTTTTTTCAGCGTATACAAGAAGCCAGCTGCGACAATGCCTCCGGTAACCGGGGAGATGACCCAGCTGAGGGCTATTTTTCCCATCGAGTCCCAGTTGACGATGTCCCACCCCCCGGCAGCGATGCCCGCGCCCATAACGCCGCCGACAATCGCATGGGTGGTGGAGACAGGTGCCCCAAGCCAGGTCGCCGCATTGAGCCAGATTGCAGCGCCCATCAGGGCGCCCATCATCACCCAGACAAAGACGTTCGCATCATTGATGTCAGCTGGATCAATGATGCCTTTCTTCACGGTCGATACCACGTCACCGCCTGCGATAATCGCACCGCCGGCCTCGAAAACCGCGGCAATCGCAATTGCACCTGTCAGGGTCAGCGCGAAGGAACCGACAGCGGGACCGACATTGTTGGCCACATCGTTTGCCCCGATGTTCATCGCCATATAGGCGCCAATGACTGCAGCTGAAATCAACAAATAGGCTTGCTCGACATGGGCGAAATTGCTGCCTGTGTAGATCACTACAAGGACAATGAAGATGATCGCGACACCCAGCCGACCGACTTCGGATCGGCTCAGACTGGCCGCCTTCTCGATCTTCAGATATTCTTTTACCTGCATGAACCCCTCCCTAACCCGACCGTGATCATCGCTCTCTCGCGGCAATGCACTTGCCATCAAGAATAACATGTTCGAGATGATCAATGCCTCATACTCTGCATCAATTCTACCCGCAGTGGTTTTGATCGGTTATGCGATAGATCAAACGAATGACAGAAAAACTGAAAGCTATCCGAGCCCAGATCCAGCGCTTTTACCGGACCAGTGAAAGAGCAACCTGCAAAGCCTTGCAAGTTCACTGGTCTGGTTGAGAGTTTTGCGGAATGTATGATGTTCCGCCAAATTCGAATCTAAAGTGCGACATTCAACCGCAGTGCCCAACTGTTTCAAAGTAACGGCATGAACGATAAGTAATCTACGGAACTCCAATCTGGAGACTTCCCGTAAATCCCCAAGAGCTGTGGCATCGGCCCTATGCAATCCCGCATTTCTGCCACGCCGGATGGGTAACAGGTTATTGGTAACCGTCTGGATCATCTGATCAGCCTCACCAAACCTACTGTGGTTCATGCTTATTTGAGCCATCTTGAGGGCAATTGATAAACGGAAACTCGCAAGCTCATCTGAGCATATGAAGCTCTCATTGCTTCACCAAACAGAGTTCCTGCAAACCAAAAACGTTCATTAACATCGGCGAGATTTCGGCCGAGGGAGAAATAATGCCTATAAAACCACCAGTCACAGATTTACCGATTCGTGTTGCGAAATCGGGTTTCTATCGTGGCTTCACCAAAGATGTGACCATCACTGCCAAGATTTTGGTTGGAGGGTTGATCATTTGGGCGATTGCTTTTCCTGATCAGGCAGCCGCCGTTCTGGGGTCCGTAAACAACATCATCCTTGCAACGTTCAGCTACTGGTACGTCTATTCAATGGCGTTCTTCGTTATACTTTGTTTTGTACTGGCGCTCTGGCCATCTGCAGGAAAGCTGCGACTGGGGCTAGAAGACGACAGGCCCGAGTTTTCCAATTTCTCCTGGTTCTCGATGATGTTTGGCGCAGGTATCGGCATCGGCATGCTGACCTTCGCAACCGCTGAGCCAATGTATCACTTTGCCAAGAACCCATCGACCATCATGGGTCTGACCGAAGGCAGTACCGCTGGAAACGTGCGGGATGCCTATATCTGGTCCTTCACCCATTGGGGGCTTGCCGCATGGGCTGCCTATGCCATCGTTGGCCTTGCATTGGGGTATTTCTCCTACCGCCGCGGTCTGCCTTTGACGATCCGCTCTGCGCTGACACCGATTTTTGGTCAGTCACTGTCCGGACCGATCGGCCACACCGTCGATGTGGTTGCTGTTGTGGCCACCGTCCTCGGCGTGTCGCAAACACTGGGCTTCGGTGTTGAACAGTTTATTTCCGGATTATCCCGCATAGGCGTCGGCGACTGGCTCTATGCCACCGCTGCAGATGGCACCAAATCGTCCTCGACGCTTGGTATCATTGTCGCGTTGATCGTGATCATGGGTGCCTCGACACTGTCCGCAATGTCGGGTGTTGGCAAAGGCATCAAATGGCTGTCCAACCTCAATATGGGTCTCAGCTTCTTCGTCCTAATCTTCTTCCTGCTGTTTGGGTCAACCTTCTTTGGGCTGCAAACTCTGTTTGTCGGCATGTGGGATTACCTGGTGTCGATCCCGGCAAATATTTTCACTGTCTGGGCGAAAGACGGCACGGAAACCGGCGATGCCCTGGCCAGCTGGCAAGGTGGCTGGACCATCTTCTACTGGGCCTGGTGGATTGCATTTGCACCATTCGTCGGTGTCTTTCTGGCCCGAATTTCCAAAGGCCGGACGATCCGCGAATATGTTCTGGGTGCCATGATCATCCCGGCTATCATGTGCTTTATCTGGTTTGCTCTGGTTGGCGGCACCGCCATTGATCTGGAACTATCAGGTGTGGCCAATGGCGCTATTGTCGATGCAGGTCAGGCTGATCAGCTCTTCGCAATGTTGTCGGTCATGCTCAGCGGACCCATGGCCTATGCGATGTCGGTCATCGTGGTCATCCTGTTGCTGACCTATCTTGTGACATCAGCCGATAGTGCCGTGTTGATCATCAATACGATCAATGCTGCCGGCGATGAGGGCCCCAAAGCCCGTCCGCATATCCTGTTCTGGGGCGCAGCCTTGGCCTGTGTGGTTGGTGGTCTGATTCTCGCAGGAGGATTGGGGGCCATTCAAACCGCCATGGTGATCGGTGCCCTGCCCTTCAGCTTCGTCATGGTTTTGATGGGGCTTGCACTCATCAAGGCAGTCTATCGTGACGGGCAACGGCTGAAGCACGGCTTGCCAACGACCCATCTGGAAGCTGATCCAGCAGAGTAACAGCCTTACAAACCAACTGCGTCACGAAACATATCTGTTTCGTGACGCAGACTACCGGTTAAAACGAGGCCCAGACATATCTCATCTCGTTATCAAAATTGGCGTTTTGTCAGTGAGACAAAACCCCTAGGCATCTTTTCCGGATGTGAAGTTGAATTCCGCACCTGTACGAATGCCAGAAGGCCAGCGCGTGGTCATGGTCTTCAGACGCGTGTAGAAACGCACACCTTCCATGCCATGAATGTGATGATCACCAAAAAGCGATCTCTTCCATCCACCAAAGCTGTGATACGCGACGGGGACCGGAATTGGCACATTGATGCCGACCATGCCAATGCGGGCACGTGACCAGAAGTCCCGCGCGGCATCACCATCGCGCGTAAAGATCGCGGTGCCGTTGCCATATTCATGATCGTTGACCATGTTGACAGCATCATCATAGGATTTGCCGCGTACCACGGAGAGCACCGGCCCAAAAATTTCTTCCTGATAGATCGACATGTCGGTTGTGACATTGTCAAACAGACAGCCACCGATGAAGTAACCGCCTTCATAGCCCTGAAGCTTCAGACCGCGCCCATCGACGACCAGATTGGCGCCCTTTTCCAAACCCTGATCAATATAGTCATGGATCTTGTCAAAGCTCTGCTTGGATATGACAGGGCCAAGTTCGGAGGTGGAATCCGTATATGGCGCAACCTTCAAGGCGCGGATACGCGGTGCCAGCGACTCGATCAGCCGGTCGGCGGTATCTTCACCAATCGGCACTGCAACAGAGATCGCCATACAGCGTTCACCAGCCGACCCATAGGCTGAGCCGATCAATGCGTCGGTGACCTGGTCCATGTCGGCATCCGGCATGATCACCATATGATTCTTGGCACCACAAAGGGCCTGCACACGCTTGCCGTTGGATGTACCACGCTTGTAGATGTATTCGCCGATGGCGGTTGAACCGACAAAACTTACGGCTTCAACCTTCGGGTGGTCGAGCAAAGCATCAACAGCTTCCTTGTCTCCGTTGACCACGTTGAACACGCCTTCAGGCAGGCCGGCTTCTGCCAGCAATTCAGCAACCCGCAAAACCACAGACGGGTCTTTTTCGGACGGTTTCAGAATGAATGTATTTCCGCAGGCAATGGCGACCGGATACATCCACAAGGGAACCATTGCGGGAAAATTGAAAGGGGTTATGCCTGCAACCACACCCACAGGCTGGCGCACCGAGAAACTGTCGACATTCGATCCGACCTGTTCGGAGTATTCGCCTTTAAGCGCTTGTGGAATACTGGATGCAAATTCGACCACTTCAATGCCACGTGCAATTTCACCCATGGCATCCGGCAAGGTTTTGCCGTGCTCTGCAGACAGGAGAGTTGCCAATTCCTTGATGTTCTTTTTCAGAAGATCGCGGAAATCGAACATCACTGCTGCGCGTTTCGCTGGCGGTGTTGCAGCCCATCCCGGCAGTGCTTTTGCAGCAATCTCGACGATCGTATCGACATCATCCTTTGACGCCAATGTGACTTTCCCGCTGACTTCACCAGTCGAAGGGTTGACGATATCTGATGTGCGCGTCGCTGTTCCCGACCACGGCTTGTTGGAATGAAAGTGCCCTACAGTATTCATGATATCTCCTTGATTCATGATATTTTGAAAATGACTTTTGAGTGTTTGATCATCGCCTATCCGTAAGCGACTGTCGGCAACCAGGTTGCCAATTTTGGAAACAGGAATATGGATGCAACCACGATCAACTGAATGATGGCAAAAGGAATGATCCCCTTATAGATCGTCGTGGTGCTGATGCCCTTGGGGGCCACACCTTTCATGTAAAAAAGCGCAAAGCCGACTGGTGGCGTTATAAACGACGTTTGCAAAGTTACGGCAAACAAAATTGCAAACCAGACAAGGTCGACATCCATGCCGATCAGGACGGGCGCCAAAAGTGGCAGCATGATCAGGGTGATCTCAATCCAGTCCAGTACAAATCCCAATACGAAGGCAATCAACAGAATGAAGATGACAACACCATCGGGTCCGAAAGGAAGTGCCATAAGGCCATCTTCGATGAGTTCATCACCACCGAACCCGCGCAGCACCAGAGCAAAGGCGGTTGCTCCGACAAACAGGGCAAAAATGTAGGATGTCGTTCTCATGGTCCCCTGCAGGACATCGCGAAAACTGGCGAAGGACAAGCGGCCACGTGACAGCGCAAGCAAGGTCGCACCAAGTGCACCAACGCCGGAGGCTTCGGTGGGTGTGGCAATACCAAAAAAAATGCTGCCCAGAACCGCAATGATCAGGATCGTTGGTGGAATGGTTGATTTCAGAACCCGAAGCAACAGCCTGAAATTTACCGGCTCAGCATCTTCGGGGGCAGGAGCGACAGACGGACGAAGCCAGGCATAAACCAGAATAAACAGCGCATAGAGGAAGCCAAGCATCAGCCCGGGAAACATTGCGCCCATGAACAGATCGCCAACGGATACGCGGATCTGGTCGGCCATCAGAACCAGCATGATCGATGGCGGTATCAATATGCCCAACGTGCCAGTGGCGCAGACAACGCCGCAGGCCAGTGCCGCGTCATAATTGTGTTTGAGCATCATCGGCACGCCGAGAATTGCCAGCAACACAACAGCCGCACCGATAATCCCTGTTGATGCGGCCAGAAGCACACCGATGAAAACCACGGTAATTGCCAGGCCACCCCGTACCCGGCCGAAGAGCTTTGCCAGATCAGTCATCAGGTCTTCGGCAATTCCGGATTTGTCCATCATGATTCCCATGAAGACAAACATCGGCAATGCCACCAGCACCCAATTGTTCATGACCGCATAAATGCGTTCGATGACAATCGAGCTGTAGCCCCAATCAACGCCGAAAAACGTGTCCAGATAGGTATCCGAGAAAACAGAAATGGCCGTGAAGATGACAGCCAGTCCGCCCATCAACCAGGCAACCGGAAATCCGGTAAAGATCGACACGACAAATGTGACAAACAGCGCGATCGCCATATATTGAGCTGGATCGCTGATCATAATGCGGCTCCACGCTCTTCCGGCAATTTGGGCAGGCGAATGGTGTTGATGACTTTGACCAATCGCGACAGGCCAACAAGAAACAACAATCCGAAACTGAAGGTCAGGCACCCCTTGACCAGCCATCTGGCAGGCAATCCATTGGCCGATGTCGAGGTTTCGCCAGTTGTCCAGGACAGGCTGACAAATGGCAGCGAGTAGTAAATGACGAACAGTACAAATGGCATGAACAGGACGGTCAGGCCAAACAGCTCCAACCAGAGCTGAGCACGTCTGGAGAGGTTTTCTGCAACCACATCAACCCGAACATGACCATCTGCCACAAATGTATATGACAAACCAACCAGCCAGGCTGCTGCGTACAGATACCACTGCAATTCTTCCAGTTCGATCATGCCCTGACTGAACACATAGCGCAGAACGACATTGGTGATGATGACAACAAGCAGGACAAGCCACAGCCAACTGACATATTCACCGATCAGTTCGACAAACCGGTCAACACGTCTGGTGAACCCATTCTCGCAAAGGGGTGGGGCCTCACCTGCGGACAGATTTTCCGCTGCGGCCACCACATTTGAGTTGGTGTCATTGTTCGCCATTATCCCCCACCCTGTTTTTGGTGTCCAAAACGGACTATCCCGTGATCACTTAACCACGGGATAGCTCATTTTTCACGTCTGATATTTTACTTGAAGTCGCGCGGGAAGTATCCGAGCTCTTTCCAGACCTGGTAATCATCATGGAAAGCTTGTTGTGATGCCCAGATTTTGGCGAACATCGGATCTTTTTCAGACTCTTCCTGCATGATGATGGCAGCTGTTACTTTCAACTCGTTGATAACGGAATCAGGGAGTTTCGCAGCTGTTACACCTTTGTCAGCAAAGCTCTTGATCTGTGCGCCCTGGAGAGATTCACCCAGAGTAAAGGCCCGCAATGTTGCGGCTGTACACGCCATTTCAAACAATGCCTTGTCAGAATCTGCCAAGCCATTCCACATATCCAGATTGATCATCAGATGAGTGGAGGTCGATGGCTGGTGCCAGCCCGGGAACAGATTGTATTTTGCAATTTTGTGGAAACCGAGAATTTCATCAATTGCAGGCATGGAATATTCGGTTGCATCAAGCGTGCCTTTTTCAAGAGCAGCAAAAATTTCACCACCCGCCATCAGGGTTGCAGACGCACCAACACGATCGAGAACCTGACCGCCAAGTCCAGAGAAGCGAATCTTCAATCCTTTCAGATCATCCAGACTGTTGATCGGCTTGCGGAACCAACCTGCAGTTTCCGGCCCAATTGTGCTGCAAAGCAGTGGATGAATGTTTGACGCGTGGTAGACTTCTTCCGCCAGCGCGGAGCCTTCTCCCTCAAACCACCAGGCTGCATATTCCTGAGGCTCAAGACCAAAAGGGACAGCCGAGAACAGAACAGCAGATGGAATTCGGCCCTGATCATAGGCCATATAGTTGTAAGCAGCTGGCAGGCTTCCGGCGCTGATAGATGGAGAAATTTCGAGCGGCGGAACAATCTTGCCAGGCTCGTATACCTTCAGATTGATCCGTCCATTGGTCGCGCGTTTCAGCATGTCGGAGACGCGTGCGATGGGATCGCCCAAGCCCGGCCAACCGGTGTTGAAAGTCGCCTGGACCTTCCAGTTGATCTTGTCTTGCGCAAGAGCCGGGGTGGCCGTTATGGCTCCCGAACACAGTGCACCAACCGCTGCAATGCCAATGGCACGGCGCGTGATACCTGTCATTTTTCTGGCTATGGATGTCATGTTTATTATCCTCCTGTTTTAAACATTTCATGCGTAGATATTCCGCCATTGGCGAAACTTGTTGGCCGGACAGTCAGGTCCAGGCTGTCTGGTAGAGCCCCACAATCTCATCCAGCGTCCCAATTCTTGGATTGTTGTTTGGTGCTCCGGACCGGATTGCATCTTCGGCCATTTGTTCCGTAGCCTTGTCATAAGCAGCCTGGTCGATCCCAAACTCAGACAGGCTGGGCACGTCAAGACGGGTATTGTAGTCAAACAGCCCGGCCACCAATGCGTCACATGCAGCATTGTCGCTTGTCGCAGGACCGGCCAGGCCGATTGCTCTGGCACAATCCGCATAGCGGCCAGGCGCTGCAACCTTCGAGAAATCGGTAATGGTTGGCAGAAGCATGGCATTGCTCATGCCGTGCGGCACATGAAACAAACTTCCCAGTGGCCGGCTCATGGCGTGCACCAGTGCAATTGACGCATTGGAAAAAGCCAGGCCGCCAAATGTTGCTGCCAGCATCAGCGCTTCGCGTGCTTCCAGATCTTGGGGATTGGTGTAAGCCCGATCCAGATTTGCGGATACAAGTCGCATGCAATCAAGGGCAAGGCGATCTGAATACAGGGTCGCCTTGCGGCTGACATAGGCTTCGATGGCATGAGTCAGCGTATCCAGAGCATTATCCGCAATCAGGCGCTTTGGCTTCGACAGCGACAGTTCATAATCCACGATTGCAGCTTTGGGAACAAACGCCTCGCCCCGGCAGGAAATCTTCTCACGGCTCTGATTGTGAATGATGACCGTATGGTGCGTGACTTCAGAACCAGTGCCCGCAGTTGTAGGGATGGCAAGCATTGGCAAGCTTTTGCCATTGAACTGGCTGGGTGGGCGGTAGTCTTGAATATCCCGGCTGTTGATTGCCATCACAGCGATGGCTTTACCAGCATCGATCGGGCTTCCGCCACCCAGGCCGATGACGGCATCATAGCCGTTGTTGTCCACCAGGCTGACGCCTGCCAATACAACTTCATCCGTTGGATCTGGCATGACATCATCAAACACACCTGACGAAATTCCGGCGGCCTGCAACAGCTCTTGAAGGCGCCCGACAACGCCGGACGACGTCATAAATTTATCAGTGACTATCAGCGGATTTTTGATGTCGCCGATTTTTTCCAAAATCAAGGCGACGTCGTCAAATGCACCTCTTCCCACAAGCATGTGACGCGGTGCGCACACGACTACTTTTTCAACCAATTATGCCTCCCGAGCGGGTATCCAGATTTCGCCAGAAGGCGATCCAGAAACCTTATTTTCAAGCAGGGTAAACTCAAAAAAAACAACCTGTCAAATTAAAATGATAATAATATTCTCATTTAACAAAATTCACCTTGTGCTTTTCAATCCGCTCAATTTAAAATAAAGGGTGATCGCACGGTTCAGTCGTTTCGCGAATTTGCCAGTGAACCTGGATATCCCATCCAATTGGGATTGATCGACTTCAGCAGATCCATTGCGGTATCTGCTGGTCATCAGAGCCGGGTCTGGCTTTCAGATTTTTAGTATTCAAGGTGTTGTTGTGGATAGCCAAAAGACGAAGCGAAATTCTCCGAGGCGCATTCTGGAAATCATGGAAGCAATTTGCACCAATCCTGAATCCGCCACGGCATCGGGCTTGTCTCAGGCTTTGGCTATTCCTGTACCGACGATTTACCGTTGGTTGGATGCGCTGTGTGATGAACGCTTCATTGCTGCTCATCCGTCAGGATTCTACGTTCCGGGCGATCGATTTCGCGACATGATGCTGAACAGCCTGCAATATGAACCAAATGTCACGCATCGCCGCTCCATTTTGCGCAGCCTGTCGGAGCAGATCGGTGAGACAGTCAGTCTGGCGGCTCCCAATGGCGCAAAGCTGATCTATTTTGATCGCTTGGAATCTCATTGGCCGTTTCAGGTCAATCTGAAAATTGGCGACGCGCTGCCGCTGCATTGCTGCGCATCCGGCAAGCTGTATCTTTCAACCATAGAGACTAAGACAGCCGTAGATATCTACAAAAACATTTCAGCACACAAATCCACCCGGAACACGATCACCGGGGCTGCCAATTTTTCAAAGGAACTGGCGAAAATCCGGGCAGAAGGATATGCGCTCGATAATGAAGAATGGTTCGACGACATGGTGGGCGTTTCGGTCCCCATTTTCTCCCACAATGGTCCCCTGATCGCCTGCCTGTCGACACATGCGCTGGTGACGAGAAAGTCCCTTGATGTACTGGTGACCCATATTCCCCTGATGCAAGAGGCTGCCAAGAAATTGCAGACATGCCTTATCAGTGAGTGAATGGCGCCCGGACTGAATTTAGAGCCTTTTTCGTTTTGGAGGATGGCGGTTTTCTCAGGATCTCAGAGTGATCGCGGTGCCCCACGGGTCGTGCAGGGTGGTGCCTTGGACGTTCTTCGTTACCGCGATGCCCGCGCTCTTGGCGCGCGTGGTGATCCTTGTCAGATCGGTGGCGGGGTGGAGAATAATCTCGACCCCATCGAGGCCGGATGTGCCCTCTGGCCGCTGTCCAGCGTGGCGACTGTTCCAGACGTTACCCGCGATTTGGTGGTGATAGCCGCCACTTCCATAGAAGCTTGCACCGGGATAGTGCATGGCAATATCAAGGCCGAGAATGTCGCGGTAAAACCGGTCGGCGTCTGCCGTGTCACCCACCTGCAGGTGAACATGGCCAATGATGCCGTCCTGCGGAAAGCCTGACCATTTCGTGCCACCTGCATCCTTCAGCAGGTCCTGAGCATCAAGCAGTTCGGTGGACATGTGGATTTGGCCGTTTGCATCATGCCAGCGGGAAACCGGACGATCAGCATAGACCTCAATACCGTTGCCCTCGGGATCAGCGAGGTAGATCGCCTCACTGACAATGTGGTCGGAGGCTCCCTGAAGTGGCACGCCGCTCGCGGTGGCATGAACGAGCCAGCGGGCTAGGTCGGCGCGCGTCGGCAACAGAAATGCGGTGTGAAAGAGCCCGGCCTGCCGCCCGTCATTGCGGGCAAGCGCGGGATCGCCCACAAGCTCCAGCAACGCAGTTTCGCCAATGCCGAGCGTGATGTGGTGCGTGCCGGTTGCGATGGGTGCCAGGCCAAGTACCGACTGGTAAAAGGCCGATATCCCGTCTAGATCACGCACTTTCAAGCGCACACTTCCAATCCGCATCGGCGCGGCAGTCATGTCGAAATATTCGGCTGTATGGGTCATGGCGTCACTCCTTGGAACGGGATCCGTCCGCGAAACAAGCTCCGCGGACGGATGAGACGGATCAGGCGCGAGAGCGTTTCAGTGCATAGGCACCGTCAGCGAGCAGAGCCTGAACGATCAGGGCCACCGCCCAGAATGCGGGAAATTCCCAGCCGCCACCTTCATTGGAAAACAAGAAACCGGCCGCGCCGTGGGGCACGTAAATTGATCCGAGCAGAATCGGAACCAGCGCCAGCGATACCCAGCGGCTGTAGACGCCAAGAATGAGTGCGATGCCGCCGAGAATTTCGGCCGCGATAACGAGATAGGCCAGCGGGCCAGGCAGGCCAAGGCTGACAAAATAGCCGGCAGTCCCGGCAGGCGTGAAGACGAAGAGCTTCAGTCCGCCATGAATGAGAAACAACACACCCATCGCAAGGCGCAGAATGGTGGCGGCATAGTCGGCGTTTGAATATTTAGGCATTTTTTAAAGTCCTTACAGGGAGGGGGCAGGCAATGTGCTAGTTTGTGATGTGATAATGAGGCTTGTCATTCAAGAATAAAATAGAGATATTATAGAATGACTATCTTCATTTTGTTCTGAATGGATCGCATTGGATCTCGTTGACAAACTCAAGGCTTTCGTGGCGACAGCGCAGACCGGCTCCTTCACCGCTGCGGCAAACCAGCTTGGCGTGTCAAACCGGTTGACGTCGAAATATGTTGCCGACCTTGAAGCACAGCTTGGCGTGCGGCTGTTCCAGCGCACGACGCGCAAAGTGGGCCTGACGCCAACGGGAGAGGATCTGCTGGCGCGCGCGCCGGCGCTTCTGGATGATCTCGATGGACTGCTTGCCGATGTTTCGGAAGGCTCGCGCGGATTTGTCGGCATGATCCGTATAGCCGCGCCCGTGACATTCGGCGAGACTTATGTCGCCGGGATGCTGGGACGATTCACGCAACACTACCCGGAACTGACCATCGATCTGAGGCTGAATGACCGTCAGGCCGATCTGGCAGCCGAGGGGATCGATGTCGCTTTTCGGATCGGACAGTCGGACATGCTGTCGCTCAAAGCGCGAAAACTTGGCGAATCTCACTCCACGCTTGTGGCCAGCCCCGATTACATCGCAGCGCACGGCGTGCCAGAAACACCTGAGGCGCTGGCCATGCATAACTGCATTGTCGACACCAACCGGCGGACGCCCCATCAGTGGACGTTTCACCAGGGGACCAGTGAACACCTCGTCCATGTGGAGGGCCGGTTCCATGTCAATTCGGCACGGGCTGTGGTTGACATGGCCGCGGCCGGTGTCGGGGTTGCCCTGGCACCCCGCTTTGCGCTTGGCGATGCGCTTGCATCAGGTAGCGTCGTGCCGATCATGGAAAACTATGCCGGAGAGATGGTACCGATCAGCGCCGTGTTTCTTGAGGGGCGTGCCCTTCCACGAAAGATCCGCGCCTTGATCGACTTTGCGGTGAAGGACATCGCGTCGGTGGACGTCCTTTGATCTTCATGACTGAAACCAGCTGGATGAATTCTCGCTCTATGACAACAGTCAGACCCAGATCGCGTGTCAATCAACGCGGTTGTGTGACTGTTGCGCCAATGGCCGGGCTGCGCGCAGGACGTGAACTGTCTTTTGCAATCGCACGGCACAGCAGCAGCACAGGCACAAGGCCCAGCGCGGCAATCACCAAAGAGGGCACCGCCGCCTGCTCCAGCCGTTCATCCGACGCCAGACGATAGGCCTGGACAGCCAGCGTATCAAAATTGAAAGGTCGCATGATCAATGTGGCCGGAAGCTCCTTCATCACATCCACAAAGACAATCAGCAATGCCGTCAGCAAGCTGCCGGACAACAGCGGAATGTGAATGCTTTTCAGCATGCCTGCCTCTGTGCGCCCCAAAGACCTGGCCGCATCGTCAAGGCTTGGCTTGATGTTGGAAAGGCCAGCATCCACAGCGCCCAGCGCTGCCGCCATGAACCGCACCAGATAGGCCACGATCAGCAAGCCGATGGACCCGGTAAACAACAGACCGGTCGAGACGCCGAACTGGCTGCGAGAAAAGGCATCCAGCCAATTGTCAAATCCGGCAAATGGGACCAGCAGGCCCACGGCAATGACGCCACCCGGGATGGCGTAGCCAATACCGGCCAGAACCTTGGCGCTGCTGGCGGCAATGCCCGGAGACATGCGGGCACAATAGGAAATCAGCAATGCCCCCAATACGGTAACCACAGCCGCCAGGCTCGCCAGTGTGATGGAATTGCCCATGAACCCGAGATAGCGCGAACTCCAGAGACTTTGGCCAGAGCCATAGGCCATGACCAGCAACATGGTTGCGGGAACGACAAAACCAAGCAGAACCGGGAATGCACAGAACAGGACGGCCCCGACAGCGCGACCGCCCCTGAGTTGTTGTGGCAACATGCCTTCATTTTTCTTGCCGGCCGGAAAGCGTTGTGCCGCCCCCCGTTCCATGCGCTCGATGACAGCCAGCAACAAGGCTGCCCCTAACAGACACAGGGCCAATTGCGTGGCCATGCCCCGGTCGCCCATGGCGAACCAGGCCCGGTAGATTCCGGTGGCGAAGGTTTGCACATTGAAATGCGCCACGGTGCCGAAATCGGCAATGGTTTCCATGAGCGCCAGAGTAATACCGGCTGCAATCGCCGGGCGGGCCATGGGCAGACTGACCGAGCGAAAGGCACCCCATGGGGTGCGGCCCAGCATGCGCGCCGCCTGATAGGCGCTGGCGGATTGCTGCAGAAAAGCTGTCCGCGCCAAGAGATAGACATAAGGGTACAGGACGAACGTCAGCATGGCCGCAGCGCCCCCAAGGGAGCGGATTTCCGGGAACCAGTAATCACGTGGACCAAGATCAAAGGTTGCCCGCAACGCGGATTGAACCGGGCCTGGATGGTCCAGAATACTGGTATAGGCATAGGCCAGAACATAGGCCGGGAAAGCCAGCGGCATGGCCAGAGCAAACTCGAAAATGCGCTGGCCGGGAAACCGACAATTGGTCACCAGCCAGGCTGTGCCAGTGCCCATGATTCCGGTGCCCAATGCCACCCAGAAGACGAGCTGCAACGTATTCCAGATGTATCCGGGCAGAACTGTATCAATCAGCGCTGCCCAGCGACTGCTATCCGCGCCAATCGCCGTGATGACCACCGCGATGATGGGGAGCAGACAGAGGCCTGCAAAACTCCAGGCAGCCAGACGCAAAAGCTTAGTCCTTCAAAACAGGTTTGCCGCTATCCAGGTGGTCGCACCGCAAATACAAGGCGACCACCCTCAACAAGATGGGGTCATACCAGAGAAATTACCAATTGCGCAGACCATGAACCCAAATGATTATCAGCCCGGGATGAGCCATTTGTCATAATCAGAAACCAGCAGATGCTTTGGCGCGACATCTTCATCGATTTCAGCAAATCGACCAATTTCATCGGCAAAGATGTTGTCGGTCATATCATCATTAACGGTGGACACCTCGCCAATCAGAACGTCACCGCCATCGCCCCAGAAGCTGTGCCAGTTGCCTTGCAGCAATGTAACGCTTTCGCCCGGTGACAGACGCAGGATATCACCGGCCTTCTGTGTTCTGGCTATGCCGTCGCAATGGACCGTGACATCACTTTCATGATCAATATCGCCATTTTCCAGTGAATTGAAAAGTTTCAGAGCCAATGTTGCGCCGCCGCGATTGATGATGTCCTCGGCCTTGACCACGTGACGGTGCATCGGAGACAGCTGATCCTGACGTGAAATCATGATCTTCTCGGCATAACACATGCCGCCGCCGCGCTTCAGATCTTCCTGATTGCCGTTGCGCACGGTAAACAGGAACAGCCCCATCTCATCAAATTTCTCTGCGCCGTAATCGGTGATGTCCCACCCAAGGCGCGCATCGATAATGGCCTGAATGTCATTGCGGCGTGCCCGCATGTCTTCTGGCGTGAAATAGGCAAAGGGCGGCAGCAGAAACCCGAAAGACTTGATGAACTCATCGGCTTCTTCCATGATGTCATTGACGGTTGAACGTTTCATACGGGTCCTCAATTCTGTTTGTGCACTGTGTTGGACAACGCATTGTCATTTATAACGTAGCGATGCAACACCGATATGGTCGCACCCCAAATTGCGGGCTTTATGGCTGATTGATCTCAATCAGAGTGCTTTTTCAACAAATGCCTTGGTTGGAATGCTGGGCTGCGCCCCGAAAACCGTGCAGGCGAGACTTCCGGCAATTGAGGCGCGGGACAGCGCATCGCCGACGTCAAAGCCCTGATCCAGCGCCGCTGCAAAAGCTCCGGTGAATGTATCACCTGCTGCAGTCGTATCCTTGACATCAACCGGCAGTGCCTTGCCACGATGGTTGCCATCCGGCCCAAAGCTGTATGCGCCCTTGCTGCCAAGCGTGACAATGACATTGTTGCCGGTTTTCTGAGACAGGGCTTCGGCGGCTTTCACCGAATCAAAACCAGCTGAAATCCCGACCCCCAAGGCCACAATCAAAGCTTCTGTCTCATTGACAACAAGCCAGTCTATCAGCGCAAGTTCTTCATCCGTCAGCTTGCTTGCAGGTGCCGCATTGTGAATGATCTTCAAATTCAGTTCCCGGGCCTTGATATGAGCCTTGTGGGTCTCTTCTTCGGGCACTTCATTTTGGGTCAGCAGATAGCCATCAACCTTTCTCAACACGTCCAGTTGTGACGCTGATGCGCGGTTATTCGCGCCACTGGCAACTGTAATTGCATTTTCGCCATTGTCATCGACCGTGATATTGGCGATACCCGTTGGTGAATCGACCTCTTTGGTCTGAAACAGGTTCACGCCGTCTCGCTTCAGATTCTCCAGCGCCAGATTTGCAAAGGCGTCCTTGCCGATGGCGCCTACCATCAATGTCTCACTGCCAGCACGACAGGCAGCCAAGGCCTGATTGGCCCCCTTGCCGCCGGGGATAAGCTGATAGGACTCACCTTTGACGGTTTCGCCCGGACCTGGAATGCGGGGTGCCTTTGTGACGATGTCCAGATTGATGGACCCAAATACAATAATCATAAAGCTTCCCGACCTTTTCCCGCTTGTTGGCGAAATGTCATCCACGCGGAAAAAAAGTCAAGGTTGCACCAGAATTCAGCGCAATTTTAATTTTAGATCAGCCAGGTTTCAGGGTCTTCGATTGGCTCATTGCGCGATACTTTCTGCAAACCGACCACACAACGCACGATCGCCCATACAGCAATCGCAATCATCAGCGGAATGCCGACCAGTATGATCGTCAGGACCAGCGCGACGAAAAACGCCAGGACGCCGATCCAGAAAGTTCGAATGAGGTAAGTGTAGTGGGTCTGCAACCAGGGTTCCGCTTTGCTGCGGTTCATATAGGCGAACACCAGACCGACAATGCAGGTTATGCCGATGACGAAGCTGACCAGATACAAAATGTATACGAGCCGAACATTGTTCGGTCCCGGCGACATCCAGTCATCGATCTGTTTCTCGATCGGATCATCATCCTGTGTCATAGCGGTACCTCCGAAAAATTAAGTTCGGCCAGTCTGACCACATCATGCATGCCATGCTGTCTTGCAGATTACGGCCTGTCAAGCCAGTGCCGCCAGTGTGATCAGAGACAGAACACAGGTAATGATGATGATTTGCGCGATTTCATCCGTCGGCACATTGTAATGCATCGCCAGACTGAACGACATCGCTCCTGCCGGGGCAGCTGCAGCCAACAGGAACTGGTTGCTGAAATTGTCCGACCCCACAAACACTGTCAGACCAAGCCACATGGAGACCGGAAACAGGATGAGTTTGGCCAGTGTGAAGGTCACAACAACCTTGTCGGGCCGGAACCGGGTTTGTGACAGAACAACCCCCAGCGCATAGAGAGCAACCGGCGCGGCCCCTGCCCCGGAAAACCCGACAAATGTATTGACCGGTGCTGGCACGGTGAAGCCCGAAAGATTGAAAACCAGACCCACAAAGATGGCCTGCAGCATCGGGACCTTCAAAATGTCGAGCGCGATGGAGCCGGGACTTGCCTTGCCAAGACTGATGATCTGAAGCGCCATGATGGCCCCGCCAAAAGCCACGATGGCATCGAGCGTCACAATGCTGGTGACCGGCAAGACGTTGGTTTCCCCATACATCAGAACAGACATCGGCAGCACGTAGAGTGCATTGTTGCCAAAGATTGCGCAGAACCCCAGCAGAAGTGACTCCTTCGGTGTGCGCCGAAACAGCCGGGAGGCCACGACAAAGCTGCAGCTGAAAATGACGATCTGCGTCAGCAGATAGATCAGAATGGGGACAAGACTGAAACTCTGGATGGAGGTATTTGCAATCAGGCCGAACACAAATATCGGCAGCAGAATGGACATGGCGAAGCGGTTCAGCAGACGAGCATCATCGACGCTGGATCTACCAGCCCGCCCCATACCAAAGCCAAACGCCATGATCGCAAAGACCGGCAAAATAGGGTCCGACAGGACTTGCAGAATTTCCAAAGCTGAGGCCTTACCTCGTCAGGTCGACAGATGCATCATCGAGGCGCGGAGCAGGTAATGGCTTCATGCTCCGATCTGAGTTGCTGAAAAAGCGCAATATAGTCGATATTGACGTAATTCAAACTCAGTTCGAGCGCTTCCTGAAAGCGCGTCTTATCAGGCTTGTCGGTGTAATACATCACCTCAAGACCGGCATCCTGACATTCATAAACCATTGCGGCTTCAAATGCATCGCTGTGAAACTCGACGATGCTGGCATGGTGTTCCTCGATGGCAGCCTCTGCGCTGCCGGCACTTGACCAATGCACCATTCGGCGCAGTTCAGGGCAGTAATGATGCATCTGCTGGCGCATTTGCGGATCGAAAGAACACGTGAAGCTTCTGTCGGCAATATCCAGTTTACGCACCAAAGCGGCCACCTGTTCGCAATCCGCCCGTTTGATTTCCAGATAAAATCCTGCACGATCTGCAAAGGCAGCCAGATAGGGCTCCAGGCGCGGCACACCTTCATCTTTGAAGCGTGGGGCAAACCAGCTTCCTGCATCCAGAGCATCAATCTCTTTGCTGCTCATCTCGGCAATCAGACCCGATCCATTGGTGGTGCGGTCCACGGTATCATCGTGGAGGACATATAGGACGCCATCTGCCGATTGGTGGATGTCCAGTTCGATGATCGATCCGCCCAGCTTGAGCGCAGTTTCTGCCGAGGCAAATGTGTTTTCAGGGGCGCTGAGACGCGCACCACGATGGCAGACCATTTTCGTTTGATGCACGGCTTGTTCCAATACTGATAACGCCAGTCCGCAAAATGGCGGTTACGGGCTGCAATTGTCTGCTCTAATATCCCATCATGCCGCGAAGAAACGGAAGCACGCTGGCCGCGAAAATACCGACGCCGCCGCCAATTGCCAAGCGCAATCCCAATCCACCCAAACTTGGGGCCAAGGCCGAAAGAATGCCGCAAACCACCGCATACCAGGCGATCGTTGTTCCATCAATTTCCATAAATCCTCCAAAGGCAGGAAACAAGGTATTGTCGGTGTGGAGTCAGGATGGTGTCAAGTCGCGTTCTAATTCTGGCTCATCATCCAGAACCAAGTCTTCAAGCGGGTCATGTTCGGCCACGAAATGGCCTGGAAAGCGCTCCTGCAATTTTGGCAGATATGGCACCTCATCGCCCATTCTTGAAGGCAGAAAACGCACACGTGCCATGGGATCAAGCGGCGAGGACAGCTCTCCCTTCAACCGCAGGCGTTTGCGGCTTTTTTCAATGTCTGGATCAGGGATGGGGACAGCGGAAATCAGCTGACGCGTATAGGGATGTTGGGGGTTCCTGAACAGATCATCGCGATCCGCCATCTCCACAACGCAGCCCTGATACATCACCATGATGCGGTGAGATATCTCCCGAACCACAGACAGATCGTGAGAAATAAACAGAAAGGACAGATCGAATTCGGCCTGCAATCCGCCGAGCAGCTCCAGTATCTGCGCCTGAATGGAGACATCCAATGCAGAGACAGCCTCGTCACAAATCACCAGTTTGGGCTGCAGGATGGTCGCCCGGGCGATGCCAACGCGCTGGTTCTGGCCACCGGACAATTCATGCGGATACCGGTTGATCATGGAGGGTTCGAGCCCAACCCGTTGCATCTGCGCTGCAACGGCAAGCTTGCGATCTGTCTTCGTCGCATCACGCCGGAAAATACGCAGCGGTTCCATGATGGAATCGCCAATGGTCATGGATGGGTTGAGACTTGCCATCGGGTCCTGAAACACGATTTGCAGATCTTCGCGCTTCTGCTTCATGGCCTGACGATCAAGGGTGGTCAGGTTGGAGCCGAGCCAGGTAACCGTGCCGGAGGTCGGCGGAATCAGTTGCAGCACTGCACGTGCCAGCGTGGATTTCCCCGAGCCGGATTCACCGACAATGCCAATGGTTTCGCCGGGCCTCAAATCAAAACTGACGCCATCCACCGCACGTAACACTGCCGGTTTTGCGAAGAATCCATTCTTGATCTGAAAATGCACTTTCAGATCGCTTACAGTCAGGAATTCGGCCTTTTCGGACCGTGTTTGATAGGGTTTGATCTGTCGGCCTGAAGCAGACTTGCCATCCAGACGCGGCATGGCTTGCAACAGCATTTTTGTGTAGTCGTGTTGCGGGCGGTAGAAAATGTCATCTGCCGACCCCTGTTCGACATACACCCCATGACGCATCACCTGAATGCGGTCGCACATGCGTGCCACGACCCCCATATCATGGGTAATCAGGGCAATGGCTGTTCCGTGATCCCGGCGCAACTCATCCATCAGGTCCAGGATCTCGGCCTGAATGGTGACATCCAGAGCGGTTGTGGGTTCATCAGCGATCAGCAATTTCGGGTCGCACAGCATGGCCATCGCAATCATCACACGTTGCCGCATGCCGCCGGACAATTCATGGGGGTATTGGCGCAGACGCTGACCGGCAAGCGGAATGCGGACGCGTTCCAGCCACTCAAGACATTTGGCATCGGAAACTAAACCGCTCATCTGTTGATGGGTTTTTAGAACTTCCCGCATTTGCGTACCGATTTTCAGATGCGGTGTCAGAGACGTCAGCGGATCCTGAAAAATCATGGAGATGTCGCGTCCACGGATCTGGTTGAGCTCATTGCGGCTCATGGCGAGCAGATTATGACCCTGAAAATCTACCGTGCCGCGCGCAGTGCCATTGCGGTGCAACAAGCCCATCGCAGCCAGGAGGGTCTGGCTCTTACCCGATCCTGATTCCCCAACGATCCCCAGACATTCGCCGGGCAGAATGTCACAACTGACGCCCTGAACCGCCTCAACAAGACCGTCATGGGTTTTGAAGTCTACGTGAAGATTGCGGATGCTGAGCAGGGGGATGGTCGCGATCATCTAATGATCCTTCGGATCAAACGCATCGCGCAATCCGTCACCGATGAACAACAGGCTGAGCAACAAAGTTACCAGAAAACCTGCCGGGAACCACAGAAGCCATGGCATCACTTCAAACACATTTGCACCCGATGCAATCAGGGTACCCAGGGACGTCAATGGTTCCTGAACGCCAAACCCCAGATAGGACAGAAAACTCTCGGTCGCAACAATCTCGGGCACGGTCAGAGCAGCATAGATAACCACAGGCCCCACCAGATTGGGGATGATGTGGCGAAAGATAATGGCTGGTGTGCTTTGCCCAGAAGCGCGCGCAGCTTCAATATATTCGCGCTGCCGGATCGACAGGGTCTGCCCGCGGACAATGCGCGCCATGGTCAGCCATTCAAGCGCCCCGATGGCGGCAAACAGCAAGAACACATTACGCCCGAAAATCACCATGAGCAGAATAACAAACAGGATGTAGGGCAGTGCATAGATAATATCGACAAAGCGCATCATGGCCTGATCGATGCGTCCGCCCAGATAACCGGCAAAAGCGCCAAAGGTGACACCGATGACCACCGATACCAGAGTTGCTACCAGCGCAACGGCTAGGGAAATTCGGGTGCCGTATAGCGTGCGTGCCAACAGGTCACGGCCATTTTGATCTGTTCCGAAATAGTGCCCGCTTTCAATAGAGGGGGGCACGCGAAATGCACTCCAGTCCGGATCCTCATAATTGAAGGGCAACAGCGAAGGTCCGACAGAGGCTGCCAGGATCAATAGGATGAGCAGAACCACACCGGTCATCGCTGCCTTGTTGTTGCGAAAGCGCCGCAACGCATCCTGCTTGAGACTGCGTCCCTTTGGTGCGGTGAGGTCGATGTCGGCGGCATTTTCGCGGTAGCTGCGCCCGATCATTGGGACCTCACTTTCGGGTCCAGCCATGCATAGAGAATATCGACAATGAGGTTTAACATGACAATCAGGACCATGTAGAAAATCACCGTGCCAAGCACCATTCCGTAATCGCGGTTCAACGCCGCATTGATGAAATAGCGCCCAATTCCCGGCAGTCCGAAAATGGTTTCCACCACAATCGATCCGGTCAGCAGATAGCCTGCGGCCGGGCCCAGATAGGAGACGACCGGCATAAGGGCCGGTTTCAATGCATGGCGCAATACAATCGGACCGGTGTTCAAACCCTTTGAGCGCGCTGTGCGAATGAAATTGGAATGCAAAACCTCGATCATCGCCCCGCGCATCAGGCGGGAAATCCGGGCAATATGTGGCAAGGCCAAGACCGCAACCGGCAGAACAATATAGCGCAATTCGCCGTCGCCCCATCCGCCGACAGGAAGCCAGCCAAGTTCAACACCGAATATCAGCTGGAAAATTGGCGCCAGCAGAAAGCTGGGCAGGATCAGACCCAGTAATATGATGCTGGCAAGGACGTAGTCAGGCCATGCATTGCGCCACAGTGCACCGTAGATTCCCGCAAGGATGCCAAACAATACAGCGATAATGAAGGCGGCACCGCCAATGATGATGGTGTAGGGCAGACCCAGTTTCAATTGTTCTGCAACATTGAAATCTTCACTGGTGAAGGACGGGCCCAGATCGCCCTGCAGCACATTGCCGACATATATTGCGTATTGCTGAACCAGTGGCTTGTCGAGGTTGTAGTGCGCCTCCAGATTCTGTTTCACCGCTGGTGGCAGCGGGCGCTCGCCATCAAACGGACCGCCTGGCGAAAGCCGCAGAATGAAAAAGCAAACCGTGATTGCAATCCACAGAACCGGGATTGTGGTGAGGAAGCGCTTGAGCGCGTAAAGCAACATGTTTGGTGTGGTCCCCGCCAGACGGCAAAACTGCCTGTTTCGATATCTGGCAGGGACTGCCCTGATGTTTATTCGGCCAATTCCAGCCATCTTGTACGGTGAATATCAAAGGCATTGTCTTCAAAGCCTTTGACCTTTGGCGACACGACATTGCGTGACAGGTAATAGTAGATCGGAATTGCTGCGGTCTGATCCAGAGCAATCTGTTCCGCTTGCTTCATCACCCCGGCCCGTTCTTTCAAATCGAGCATGCCATTTGATTGTTCCATCAAGGCATCAAACTCGGCATTGCTGAAGCGGCCGTAATTGTTCGGAATACCGGTTTGAAGCAGATTGAGGAAATTGTGCGCATCATTGTAATCGGCCAGCCATCCGGCGCGCCCGATGTCCAGAATATTACGCTGCAATTCGTCATAATGCACTTTCACCTCTGTGTTGTAGAGGCTGACATCAATGCCCAGTCGCTTCCACATGGCAGCGATGGCCACGGCGATCCGCTTATGGTTTTCATTGGTGTTGTAGCGCAATTGAAGCGACAGCGGATTGTCGTCTGTGAACCCGGCTTTTTCCAGCATTGCCTTGGCTTCTGCAATTTTCTCGCCATAGCTCAGATCTTTCCAGCTAAAATGGGCCGGTTCACCATAATTTGCCATGCCAGGTGGCACCCAGGAATAGGCTGGCAATTCACCGGTGCCGAGTATTTGTGGGCCGATGATTTCCCGGTTGATTGACATTGCCAAAGCCTGCCGGACGTCCGCATTATCAAACGGTGGCTTGTTGTGGTTGATCACATAATAGTAGAGACCGGCAAACGCCGCAACCTGTGGTTCGCCCGGCATGTTGGTTTTCATCCACTCATACTGATCCGTCGGGAACTCGGTCAGAATATCAAAATCCCCTGCCCGGTAGCGTTTCAGCGCAGCTGATGCATCTTCCAGAACGAAGAATTTCACGCTGTCTATTTTCAAATTTTCCGCATCATAATAGCCGTCATTCCTGACCGTGGTCACATGGGATCCCGGCACCCACTCGGTTGGCGTGTAAGGGCCATTGGTGACAATATTCTCGATCTTGACCCACTCAGCCCCCTTGGCCTCGACGACATGTCTTGGCAGTGGATAAGCGGTGTAGTGCGTCAGCGCGCCGAGAAAATAAGGTGTTGGTTGCTCCAGAGTGATTTCCAGGGTTTTGTCGTCTAACGCCTTGATCCCCAATGCGCCCAGATCCGTGATGGTGCCCGCATTGATCGCTTCCGCATTTTTGATGGGGTATTGCAGATAGGCATAATCGGCTGCCGTTGCCGGATCCACAAGGCGCTGAAGCGCAAACTCGAAATCACCGGCTGTCACCGGCGTTCCGTCTGTCCAGGCAATGCCGTCACGCAGATTGAATGTGTAGGTCAGACCATCATCTGAAACGGTCCAGCTTTCAGCCTGCCCCGGAATTGGTTGTGCGCCAGGATCTTCCGTCAGCAGGCCTTCAAAAATGTCGCCAACGATCCGGTTTTCCCAGTCTCCGGAGACCTTGTGCGGATCAAGCGACGTTGGATCGCCGCCATTGTGGATGTTCAAAGTGACCGCTGAGAGTGGCGACACCAGAACTGCCGAGACAGCAAAAGCTGCTACCGATTTTAAGAAGCTGTGATACATCAAGAAGTCTCCTTCCGAAGAAAATTTAATTAAAACAATATCTTATGTCGGGAAAACGAGAACCCTTGCACGAACGATAAACTGGCTAATTGCTGCATACAATCTTTAAGTGCATCTTTCCCCACAGTGTCGGACAGTCACGCTCTCTGGTTGTGCTGGACAGGATCGCAATACAAATTGCTTTGTGGTATCTGGTTTGGGTCTGTTTACCACCACCATAAAACAAGGTCAGCCATGCGATCCATTCTGGCGCTTCTGTTGTTCATCACAAGCATAGCTTCTGGCGCTTTGGCGCAATCACCTGTCACATCATCGGACAATGAGAGCGCACCGGTGACGGTCGATGTCATGAGCGGCGAAACAATTGCTGCGGGCAGGGATATTCCGTCTGACAGCGACATAGCCAACCGCCTCACTGCTATTTTTGCCGAGATTGATGCTCTGAAATCCGTCAGGGTGTCCGTGCGCTCCGGTGTGGTGCTGCTGCAGGGGGCACTGGCCGATCAGATTGCCATTGACCAGGCCGAAGCCCTTGCGGCCCGGGTGGAAGGCGTGGTGACTGTGTCGAACCAGTTGCAGGAAGAGACATCTGTTACCGAGCGGATCGTTCCGGTGATGGGGCGCTTGTCGACACGGCTGATCCAGGCGCTTCACTATATTCCGCTTCTGACGGTGGCTGTGTTGATTTTCGCCATCGTCGGCATATTGGGCTGGTGGCTTGCGGCGCGGCGCTGGCCTTTTGAGAGGATCGCACCCAACGCCTTTATTTCGGATTTGTTGCGCCAGATCGTTCGGCTGGTGTTTCTGGGCGTTGGCCTCGTGCTTGCCCTCGACATTCTGGGTGCAAGCGCCGTCATAGGCACTGTGCTGGGGGCTGCCGGGATCGTGGGTCTGGCGGTTGGTTTTGCGGTGCGTGACACCGTGGAGAATTACATTGCCAGTATATTGCTCAGCCTGCGCCAACCATTCCGGCCCAAGGATTATGTGGAGATTGATGGTCATGAGGGGCATGTCATCATGCTGACCTCGCGCGCCACCGTATTGCTCAGTCTGGATGGCAACCATATCCGCATTCCCAATGCCACCGTGTTCAAAAGTGTGATCACCAATTTTAGCCGACATCCTGAACGCATGTTTGTGATCGAAATGGGCATTGCACCCGATGGTGATCTTCAAAAGGCGGTCGATATCGGGCAGACGGTCCTTGAAGGCCTGGACTTCATCCTTGAAAAGCCTCAGCCCGAAGCTCGTATCGAAGGGCTTGGAGATTCCACGGTTCAACTGCGCTATGCCGGTTGGGTGGACCAGCGCATAACCAGCATGCCGCTGGCCCGCGGTCAGGCCATACGCTTGATCATGCGCGCATTGGAAGAAGCCGGGTTTGAACTTCCAGAGCCGGGCTATCGTGTCACCTTGCTGGAGCCGTCCAAGACGCCATTGCCAAAGCCCTCTCCGGCCCGCAAGAAAGAATTGCCACCTGCAGAGGAAGCCGACACCTCTGTCGATGACGGGATTGCAGAGATTGTCGAGGAAGAGCGTGCACAATTGAGCGATCAGGATTTGCTGAAAGACGATGCGCCCCAGGAAATGGGTTGAGACACAATTTCAGCATTGCGTGTTTCTACACCGCACCGAAAGCGGTCCTGTCACTTCAACCGTGATGACTGCGTTTCTCTGTCCAGCTTAACAAGGCAGGCAACAGCAGCAGATCAATCAACACTGCAGCAAACAGCGTTATGATCATCATCCCGCCAAACAGACGGATCGGGGTAAAATGGCTGAACAACGTCACGCAAAGGCCAGTTGCTAGCAAAAGCGTTGTCAAAACCATGACCTGCCCGGCCGATGCGGTGGCGCTGTCCAGAGCTTTGGAATTGCTGTTTCCCCTGTCCCTTGCAGCCCTGTAACGGCTGAGGAAATGCACGGTGTCGTCGATCGCAATTCCGAAGGCGATGGTCAGCGCTAGGACTGCGGTCGGGGTCAGTTGGCCCTGCGCCCAGATGTGCAGCGATGCCCCTGTCAGCATAAGCGGCAGTATGTTGGGGATCAGCAGGATTGGCACCAGCCGGATGGAGCGAAATGCCAGTGCGACAAGCAATGTTGCGCCCAGTGCCGCCATAACCAATCCGCGTGACAATTGTGAAATCAGGCTGATCGCTTCGTATCGCATGATGGTCGGCAAACCGATGACACGGTCGGCATTGGCGGCCAGTGCCGCGTCATGAATCCGGTCGAATTGCGCCAGTGTGACCGTATTGCGCATCGGCTCGGGTAAGGAGACAAACATGCGAGAGGTGGTGCCGTTGGGTCGCAGTTGCCGGACCAGGGCTGCGGGTAAAATCTCAAGCTGCGCCGCCGTCGGGCGCTGATCCGATGTCCCGAGCCACCGCGCGACATTGACCTCGGACAGAACGGTTTGCGGTCCGCTGACAGATTCCAGACTTTCCGCAAGATGGCGTACAATGTCCCAATCACCATCGCTTTCCACGATCATCTGAAAAACGCCGCCGAAATCATCCGAGATTGTGTCATTCACAGCCAGAATCGGGCTGTCATCGGGCAGGTTCTGATAAAGCGGGAACCACGCATTTGTCTGCATGAAGCCAACAGTCGAGACCGCGAGCCCCACCAAAGCGGTCGCAACAACCACGCGCGGCTTCGCAGCCCCTGCATTGGTGAGTTTTCGCGCGACAAAAGCGCCGAATGGCAGAACAGGCCTGTCGGATGGCGTCAACACACCGGTCAAAAGGGCAAAGGTCACGATCACACTTACAAAGGCCAGCATCGTTCCCAATGCGCCCAGAACCGCAAACTCGAACATTTGCGCATTCCCGGTCAGCATGATGCTGGCGAAGGCTGCAGCCGTTGTGATTGCAGTCAGGGCGCAGGCAGGCCCAACTTCCATGATCGCAGCTTTTGCGTCTTGTGTGTCCTTGAAATGCCGCGACAAGTGCACCCCATCTGCAACGCCCAGAACCAGTAACAATAGGGGGATCACATTGCTGAGCACAGTGATCGGATAGCCAAGCCAGACTGACAGCGCCAGGACGCCCGCCGCCCCGACCAATGCAGGCACAACGGCCAGAAGAGCCATGCGCAGATCACGCAGTAGGCCAAAGGCTGCAAGGGTGACAATCAGCGCGCCCCACAAATTGAGAAATATGAGTTCGTTCTTCAAGCCAGAGACGATTTCGGCACTTATGACGTCTTCGCCGGTTATGGTTGCCAGAAATGCAGGGGGCAGTGCACGGTCCAGTTCGGCTTCAATGGCGTAACGGGCCGGTGCGATGGAGGTTTCATCAGTGTCGACCGACACGCTGAGAACCATCGCGGTCAGATCGTCTGTCACAAAGGTCGGCAGGCCGGTTTCAAGCGCATCGAAACCAGCCAGATCATCAGGAAAATCGGCCTCTATTTCCGGCGCAAACAGCGGAATGCCGGATGGTGCATTTGCGGTCGGAGACCATCGGAGACTGAAGGGCGAGGCAACCGCGCTGACACCGTCAACGAATTCCAGATCAAGCGCCAGATCACGCAAGGCGGTCATATCATCGGCGGCGAAAGGCGCCGGCGATGTGACATGGATCAGGAGTGTCGTAACCGCTGGGGACTGGCTCTTTTCATAATCACTCTGGGCCTGCGACAATGCGCTGTCGGACAGAAATACACGATGGATATTCTCATCAAAAGATAGATGCGGAAGGCTGGCGCCTATGACAGCGAGCAACGCAAGAAGGCAAAGGGCTGCCAGTTTGGGAAATTTCAGTGCAGCAAGACCGAACCGCTCTGCCCCAAACCCAATACCCCAACTCACTGTCAATTAGGCCGCAGAGGGGCCAGTGCCTTATGCTCGACACCAATCCGGGCCCACAGCATCGCTGCGTTCAGGACGGTGAATATCAGTGCAACCCAGACCAGCCCCAGAACCATCGGGGCAACGATGATTTCAGCGACCACCAGCACATAATTGGGATGTGAAAGATATTTATAGGGGCCACGCACAATCAGTGGTTCCTGCAAGATGATAATCCGTGTGGTCCAGCGACTGCCAAGGCTGCCCAGAATCCAGATACGAAAGATCTGCAATATGGCAAAACCGGCCAGCCAGCCAAAAGACACCGCTTCATCATAACCGAATATCACCAAAGAGGCGATCCATGCGCTGTGCATCGCAACCATGACCGGGTAGTGAGCAGCACCGACTTCATAAGCTCCCTGGCTCAGAAGCCGCTCTGTATTGCGGCGGGCTATGACCAGTTCGCTCAGCCGTTGAAGGATGATAAAGCCGAGAAACAGAAGGGTCGCTGTCTGCATCATGCAGCCTCTGCGCTGACATGAAATGGCAGGAACGACGCGGTAAATCCGGGGCCCAGTGCGCAGGCCATCATCTGGCCCGTCTGCCCGGCATCCAGAACTCTTTTCAAAACGAACATGACGGTCGGAGCAGACATATTTCCCGCTGCGCGCAAAGTGGCGCGTTCTGCGTCAAGGCTTCCCTGATTGAGATGCAGCGCGCCTTCAATGGCATCCACCACCTTGGCGCCACCAGGGTGGCAGACATAGCGGTCAATCTGGGCGTGGTTGAGGTTCGCAGCTTTCAATGCGCCTTCGGTCGCTCCGGCAAACTCGTCCCGCACAAAGCCCGGGATGGAGCGATCAAACACAACGCCGAAGCCGGTGTCGTCGACGTCCCACCCCATGATGCCCAGCGTATCCGGCCACATTTTCTGGTAACCCTGATCCAGGGTGACGGCGTGTTTGTGGCCCGGTGCATCAGAAGATATGCAAGCTGCCGCCGAGCCGTCACCAAACAATACGGTTGCGATGATGTCGGCTTTCTGCAGGCGATCAGCGCGAAATGACAGCGAGCATGTTTCGATGACGACCAGCAGGATCTTGGCACCTGGTCTGCCGACCGCCAGAGACTGGGCAACGGACAGGCCGGTGACGCCACCTGCGCAGCCAAGCCCGAACAGCGGCACCCGCATGATATCATCGCGAAACCCCATTTCGGTGAACACCTGGGCCTCCAATGTGGGCGTGGCAATTCCCGTCGAGGAAACAGTGATGACGCAGTCCACATCGCGCCCGCTCCAGCCCGCATCATTCAGTGCACGCCCGGCAGCTTCAATGAACATTGTCTTTGCGCCTGTCATGAATTCCGCATTTCTGTCGGACCAGCCATGATCGCTGGAAAACCAATCGATCGGAACAACGGAATAACGCTGATCGATGCCGGCGGTGGCAAATGTGCTGATGAGCCGGTCAAACTGCGGATATTTACTGCCGAAGATAATGGCCGCGCGCTCCTGAACCTCAGCTTGGGTCAGGCAATAGGGTGGAAGCGCAGTGGATAGGCCATGGAGGAAAACTGTCAAAACAGGCCCTTTCAGATGATGAAGTCTGACCGATGTTGTGCCAGTCCCTGTCCAAGACATAGCGGCACCAGCCTTTAACACAACCCGTGAGGACCGCTTTCGTTCCCAGCATCGTGCACCGCCGCGTGATCACTGACAGCCGTGTTCACTTGTCCGAAGCGCGTTGCCCCTATTCCGCAGGTTGCGGAGCGGGGCGCTCATCATCGACTTTCAAAGGCGGAGTTTCGTCTGCGATGGCTGGTGCACTGCGCAAGACGATGCCCAGAAGCGGTGGAACGGTGAGCAATGTCAGCAGCGCTGATGTTGCAAGTCCGCCGACCACCACCGAGCCGAGCCCGCGATAGAGTTCCGAGCCTTCACCGGGAAACAGCACCAGTGGCAACATGCCGAACACACTGGTCAGCGTGCTCATGAAAATCGGACGAATGCGGTTTCTGGTGGCCTCGATAATGGCGTCTTTCGGATCCATCCCATCTTCACGCAAATGATACAGCGACTGATGGACGATGAGAATGGCATTGTTGACCACAATGCCAACCAGAATGACAAATCCCAGCAGCGTCAACATATCCAGAGGCTGAGTCTGAATGAGGTTCAAAGCGGCCAGGCCACCAACCCCGCCAGCTGCGGCCACAGGCACCGAAATCATGATCACCAGCGGCAGGATGAAGCTTTCAAACAGCACAGCCATGACCAGAAATACAATCAGCAATGCAATGACGAGATTGATGGAGATCGCATTCCAGGTTTGCGTCAGCTGATCAGCGGTTCCCGACAGGGTAAAGCGGACGCCTGGCGGCAGACCGCCCTGCTCCAGCACCGCAACAACATCGGTTTCCAGAATTTCAAGTGCGGTTTCCAGCGGCAATGCGTTTGAGGGGCGCACTTCCAGCGTGACGGTTCTGAGCCGTTCACGATGCCTGATTTCAGTCGGACCGGCGGTCACTGTGACGCTGGCCAACGCCCCTACCGGCACGATCTGTCCCGATTGGGTGACCACCGGATAGGCACCAATATCTTGCGTTCGCTGGGCCGCCGCATTGCTGTCATCACCTTTCAGGGTCAGGTCAATCCGGTCCCCGTCGACCGTGATTTCGGCAATGCGCACGCCGTCATTATAGGCATCCACAGTGGTGGCCAACGTGGCCGCGCCAACACCGGCATCGGCCAGTCGCAAACGGTCCGGTGTCAGCCGCACTTCCGGCGCACCTAGTTCCAGTCCGGGTATGGGGCGGAACTGGTGTCCCTCTGATCTTGGCAGCCGTCCGGCAATGATGCCGGCAGCCTGCTGAGCCACCCCCAGAATATCACCCAGATCAGGTCCTGACACATTGAGTTCAATGGCACGCCCGCCGCCAATGCCCCGTCCAAACAGGGAGGGCTGGGTGATGAAGCCAAATGTGCCGGGCTCAGAGAAAATCGGGCGTGACAGGATCGGTATCAACTCGCCGACGCGGGTACCGTCCCTTGCATTTGCGCCGATAAACGAATTGCCGGGCGTCGCCACAAAGAAGAAGCTTTCAATTGCGGGCGGTCCCTCGGGATCATCCACTTCCTTGTTCCACATAGGCTCTGCAACGTCTTCAATGCGTTTTGCGATGCTGGTGGTTGTTTCAAGGTTGTAGCCGGGCGGCGGGATGACAATTCCGAAGATCAGATTGCGATTGCCTTCCGGCAGATATTCCAGCTCTGGAAGGTAGTACCAGGCAGCTGTCAATGCACTGCCACCGATCAGCGCGACCATCACAAGACCGATAATGCGGCTGCCAATCGTGACCTTCACATAGGCCATCACCGTGCGGGAAAAGAAGCGGGCAAAATGGTCAATGATCGGGACCCCGATGGGCTCCAACCTGTCCTTGGTGCCCAACAACCGACTGGACAGAGCCGGGATAACTGTTACGGCGACGATCAGAGACAGCACGACCGACACCGAGATTGCCACAGCAATGTCACGGAACAGCTGCCCCGCTTCCAGCTCCATGACCAGAATGGGAATGAACACCATAACGGTGGTGAGGGCGGACACCAGGATTGCGCCCCAGACCTGGCGCGCACCTTCATAGGCGGCACGCCGGGAAGAATAGCCCATCTGGCGGAAACGGAATATGTTTTCCAGAACGACAATAGCCGCATCCACCACCATACCAACGGCAAAGGCAATGCCCGCCAAGGATATGACATTGAGTGTTCGGCCCATCGCGGCCATCGCCACGAAGGACGAGATGACAGAGACCGGAATGGCCAGCGAAATGACCAGTGTGGCGCGGGGCGAGCGCAGAAACAGCATCAGTATGAAGGCTGCCAGAATTCCGCCGACCCAGATGTTCTGAATGACCAGGTCAATGGCGCTGTTGATATACAGCGTTTCATCATAGACCTGATTCAAGACAAGGCCTGCTGGTGTCAAGTCGCGCTCAGCCAGCGACAGAAGTGTTTCCCGCACGCCTTCCATTGTTTCAATGACATTGGCTCCGGCATCGCGAACAGCATTGATGGCAATCGCCGGCTGCCCCTTGTAGCGGATGCGGGCGCCGGATTCCTTGTAGTCAAATCTGACGGTCGCAATATCGCTGACCAACACACGGCCCAGACGTTCCGTGCCCTGATCGGTTTCGCTGCGCAGAACCACACTGTTGACCGCTTCCAGCGTGTTCAACTCGCCCTGCGCGCGGACGATGTAACGCCGTTTGCCCTCTTCCACATCACCAGCTGACAGGGAGATATTTTCCGACCGCATTTTGGCAATCACCTGCGGAATGGTCAGGCGGTAGCGCGCCAACCGTTCGGGATTGATAATGACCTGCAATTCCCTTGAAACACCGCCATAGACATTGACATTGGCAATGCCTTCAACGCGCTCCAACTGCTCCTTGACAACATCTTCGATGAAGTCGCCATAATGCGTGATATCGCGCGTATTGCCCTCGGACCGGGTCAGGACGAACCAGGCAATCGGGCTGTCTTCGGCACCGGATGTGTTGAGCGTCGGCTGTCCGGCTTCATCGGGGTAGGAATTCACCCTGTCCAGCCGGTTGGAGACCAGCAACAAAGCGCGGTCCATATTGGTGCCGATAGCAAATTCCAGCGTCACCTCGGCCCGCCCGGTCTGAGACCGCGACAACATGGTTTCCAGACCATCGAGGCCCCGCAGAACATCTTCCTGAGGGTTGACGATTTCGCGCTCTACTTCAGCAGGCGCTGCGCCACCCCAATCCGTCGACACGAGAATGATGGGCTTGCGCACATCCGGGGCCAGCTGAATGGGAATGGTGCTCAGGGCGACCAGACCAAACAGAACCGCCATCAGCACCGCAGCAATGACGGCTATCGGGCGTTCAATGGCATATTTGATGATGTTCATGGACTATCCGCCGCTTTTCTCATCACTCGGTGTGTCGCCTGCATCCGATGCTGCCTCTTCCGGCGCTGCTGGCGCGCCACCGCCACCCTGTTGTCCGCTTTCGGGAGGCCCGGTCATGATCGCCTGGCCGGGCTGCAATCTTTCATTGCCGCGTACCACCACCTGCTGACCTTCCTGCAAGCCGCCCAGCACTTCAAAGCGCCCCGCAACGGCTGCACCAATCTGAACCGGCCGTGGCTGGGCCTTGCCATCTTCGGCAATGTAGACAATCCAGCCGCCTCTGGCCTGAACCAGAGCATCCTTGGGGACTGTCAGCACAGATTTTTCTTCCGAAACCGGTACGAGAACCGTAACAGACTGACCTTCGGCAAAAGGAACGCCACTGTCGGTGGGATCAAGGGCGGTAAAGGGTGCGAGGAGCCGGACAGGCCGGGTGCGGGTCGAAACGGTTTCGCGGGGCAGAACCGCACGCACCAAAGCCTTGTATTCACCGCCGCCCGCCAGCCTGACCGCAACCTCGCGGCCCTGTTCCAGACCGGCCACATAGGCCGCCGGAACATCAGCAACAATTTCCAGATTGGCCCCGTCCAGCAAGCTCACCACGGCGCTGCCAGTGGTGATATATTCACCCGGTTGGGCCTGGCGCTCCAGGATGGTGCCGGAAAAAGGTGCGCGAATTTCGGCATTCTGCAGATTGTACCGGCTCCGCGCGATGGTGACATCAGCGCTTCTGATGCGCGCCTGCGCCTGGGCAATCTGCCCTTGTGCGCGCTGCAATTGCTGGCCCAGATCGTTGAACTGACCCTTGGAGAAAGCGGGCGATGTTTTCAAACGCTCGATACGTTCAAAGGCCTGTTGCGCCAGCGCCAGATCAGCCTCGGCAACCGTCAGGCCAGCCGATGCCTCGTTGCGCGCAGCCTCTGCGGCCTGCAATTCGATGCCCAAAAGCTCCGTATCCAGCCGAACCAGCAGATCTCCCGCAGTCACCCGGTCTCCAACCTGCACGGAGACTTCGACAATCAGACCCGGAATCCGGCTTGCGACCACACTGCTGGTGGAGGCGACAAACTCGCCCAGAACAGGCGCTGTTTCGGTGAATGAGCGCATTTCGATGGTTTCAACGACAACCCCTGCAGGGCCGCCCTGTGCCCTGGCATTTCCGGGCCATGTGGTGGCGACACAAGCGATCAAGAGACCACCCGCTACCAGCGTTGGGAGCCGGTCGATCAGTCCTGGCAGAAGCTGCATGTGATTTGTCTTTCAGTTAGACACGTCTTAAGAACGGCAATATATAGCGATAACATCAGCCAGCAAGTCAACGCTGACTGTTTTGCGGTTTTGTAGCACGCTGTGACGCAAAACCGGCTTCGGGCGGGCTTCGTGCCGTGATTGGGGAATGCTTGATCAACGGTTGAGCAGCAAATGCGTGGTCGAATGACGACCGACAGGGGGGCCTTATGGAACTGTTTTTTATTCTGCTGATCGTACTGGTCGGCATCTATCTGGTGTTTGCCTATAATGGGCTGGTGAAAGCCAGGCAAATGGCCAAAGAGGCCTGGAGCGGAATTGACGTACAATTGAAGCGTCGCGCCAATCTGATCCCCAATCTGGTGGAAACCGTGAAGGGCTATGCCACTCACGAAATGGAGACATTTTCATGGGTCACGGAATTGCGCGCGAAGGCGGGCGCTGTGGCTGATGATGATGTGGCCGGGCGGGCGCAGAGTGAATCGATGCTCAGCGAAGCGCTGATCAAGCTGATGGCCGTGGCGGAAGCCTATCCGGAGTTGAAAGCCAATGAAAACTTTCAGGATCTGCAACAACAATTGAGCGCCATTGAAGGCGAAATCCAGATGTCGCGGCGCTATTACAATGGCGCGGCCCGTGCCCTGAATGTGAAGGTCGAGAGCTTTCCGTCCAATCTGATTGCCAATAATTTCGGCTTTGCCCAGATGGATTATTTTGAAATTGAAAATGCGTCAGACCGCGCCGTTCCCGAAGTCAGTTTCGGAACCTGAGATGATCCGCTTACCCGCAACCTGGTCTGTCCTGTTGCTCTGGCCTGAGCGCTTGTGTGTTGCAGGTCTTGTGCTGGTCTGCGCCTTTTTCACCATCCTGCCGCAACACGCGCAGGCGGCGGAAAGCATTCGCTCATTCGACAGCATCATTTCGCTGCGCAAGGACAGTCGACTGAACGTTGTCGATACGATCATCGTGCAAGCCGAACGACAACAGATCCGGCGCGGCATCTACCGTGATTTCAGCACAGTGCGGGAACAGAGTGACGGGCGCCTTCAGCAGGTTTCCTATGATTTTCGTGAGATCACCCGCGATGGCGCACCCGAAGAATACCACATCGAGTACTATCCGGGTACAATTCGCCTGTTTCTGGGGGATGCCGATACGCTGCTGCCGGTCGGTGAGCACACCTATGTCATTCACTACCGGGTCGACCGGCAGATTCAGTTCGGCACAGACAAGGATGTCCTCATCTGGAATGTCGTCGCAGGCTTCGACAAGCTGCCAATCGACACTGTGACCGCCACTGTGCGCCTGCGCAAGCGCAAGCAAATGATCTCTGCGGAGTTTTATGCCGGTGCATTTGGCGATGACACCGTGCAATCCAGCCAGTCCCTTGCAGAGGATCGCAACAGCGCCTCCTTTACCAGAACGCAAGTGCTGCAACCCGATGAAGTTGTAACTGTGCGCGTCGAGTTGGAAAAGGGCGCCGTCCGTGAGCCGGATTTGAGGCAGCGTGTCTGGTGGTTTCTGCGTGACCAGCTGGAAATCATCGGCTCGGTACTAATCCTGCTGGTGGTAAGCCTGTATTATGTGGCCACCTGGCTGCGCGTCGGGCGCGATCCGCCAGAAGGCGTGGTGGTACCGGACTGGACGCCGCCGGAGGGCATTTCACCCGCTTTGGCCAATTACATTCAGAACCGTGGATTTGGCAGCAACCCGTTCCGTGCCCTCTCGGCGTCGCTGGTCAATCTGGCGGTGGGCGGCTTCCTAACGATTTCCGGGTTTGACAAAACCCCGACCATCACCCGCAGGGACGACAGCCAAAACCCGGAACACCGCATCAAGCCGTCCACCGGTGAGGCCGCATTGCTGGCCAGATTGAGCAGTGGCCAAACGCTGCAGCTCTCGAAAGCCAATGGCAAGGCCATCAAGACCATGGTCAGCCGGTTTCGCGGCGCGATCGAGCGCGAGCATGGCGAGGTGTTTTTCCGCATCAACCGAGGCTACTGCATTGGCGGAATCGCTTTGTCAGTGCTGGGGATCTTTGCGCTGCTGGTGCTGTCGCAGGGCAGCCTTGCCAATTTCATTCCGCCCTTGCTGGCCTGTGCGGTGTTTCTCATCTTTGTCGGTGTGTATTCGCTGCATCTGATCCGCATCTTCCGCACCCATCGTCGCAAATGGTGGAGGCTGCTGATATCACTGATACCGCTGGTCAACATCGTGATCGCCGCTGTGGTGCTTGTGCCAACCATTCTTGCCGGGTTTGACATCGACAATCCGCTGGTTCTGCTGGTGCTGAGTGCAGTTGTCGGTGTGAACGCATTGTTCTTCAAGCTGATGCAGGCTCCGACCCCTCTGGGACGACAGGTTCTGACCCGCATTGAAGGGCTGAAAACCTATCTGCAACTGGCCGAGCAGGACCGGATGAATCTGCAGGGTGTGCCAAAAATGTCGCCCCAGCATTTTGAAACCCTGCTGCCCTACGCGATTGCGCTTGATCTGGAAAAACCCTGGTCGAAAACCTTTGACCACTGGCTGGAAAGCGCCACGGTTCAGGAGGCCGCTGCGATGCGCTCCTCGAACTGGTATGGCCATCACGGGCGTGGCTTCAGCCATCTTGGCCGGGATCTGGGGCGGCTCTCCCGCACGCTGGAAGAAGATATGCGTTCGGCCATTCCTGCGCCCAGAAGCAACGCCTCGCGGAGCGGTGGCGGACGCAGTTCCGGCGGCTTTGCCGGTGGCGGTGGTGGAAGCACTGGCGGGGGCGGCTGGTAACACTTTATCAACCAGCTTTGTCAGCGCGAAATTAACCCTGCCCCGATATAGGGTGCGCCCATGGAACATCGCACTCAAAAACACGCGGGCACGGATGCCCTCAACAGCACGTTCGGCGTGCCGGATATTCCCGGCTCCAACGGCTCTGCACATGGACACCACACGGGGCGGTTTGGCCGACCGGTTCAGCCGCGCAAACCGTTTGATCCCAAGCCGGTCAATCTGCAGCGCATGGCACTGGTTCTGGCCATCATGCTGCTGGCCTTCGCGCTTGCAGGATGCGGCACGTTCCGCTCCTCCAATGTGCCCTTCCCCAATGCCAAGGTCACCTATTCAGACACCAAATGGTGCGTGCCGCGCCGGCTGAAAAACGCCCTGCAGGATGTGGCACATCACTTCGGCCCGGTCTCGGTGACCTCCACCAAACGCTGGTGGCTGGAAAACCGGCGCAAGGGCGGCGCCCGCAAATCATGGCATCGCAAATGCAAGGCAGCTGATTTTGGCGTGCGCGGCAACCCGGACAGCTTGGTCCGCTATTTGAAAAGCCATCCCGGCGTTGGCGGCTACAAATACTACCCCGGCGGCCATTACCACATCGATGTAGGCCCCAGACGCACATGGTAAGGCGGGGTGGTCAGTCCTGACACTGGCCACATCGTCACAGAGTGTTTTTGCCATGCTCCTATTTGCTTGTTCCAGTCTAGCGTCGATTGTTTCAAAACCTGCACACCAATAGGTTTTGGAACCTTTCTCGTTTAGCGAGATATCTCAGGTCGACTCTCTTTTCAGTTCGCGAGTAAATTTTTCATCCAGTTGGCACATGTTTTTTGGGCGCTCCACGAAAATGCAGCCCGCAATGAAAACGCCAGTTTCTGAAACTACTCTGCCTGTTGCTTCTGCTTTTCCGGGGCAATTCATTTCGAATTTCCAAAAGGTTTTAAGTTCATATTTAGACGTATATTCACAAATCCGAATTAAAAGGATTGAGGTGCATCCCGCACGATTGAGTAGTATTGCGTTTGAAACTTGGAAATAAGTCTGCTGGAGGAGCGATCCTATTGGTGATCGCTGCCGCTCTCTTGTTCGCCACTGGTTTTTTGGCCGTATCATGGCGCGTTGCAACGGCAACAGAGTCGGACCAAAGATTACGACTGGTCGAAATGACCAACAGTTTTGTGTCAATCTACGCAGAAACGCGAGGAGACAGCACCACTGTTCCCGCAACTTTTCGTAGAATGGGCATTGACCATTTCACTCTCAATCGTTCGCCTTCGGCAACTCAGGCCAGCAAATCCATCCGAATGCCAGGCCGCCCCGGTTTTGAACTTGAGACAGTCGAAAACGACGAACGCCTGAGATCAATCATTCAAGAATATGTAGATGACCCTGCCAAGTCTGTTCGTGAAGAGCATCGGCTCGAAAACAGTCGCATGATTGCGCGGACGATTTTCCCATCGATTGCAACCAGCGAGAGCTGCACGTCGTGCCATAACTCGGCGCTTGGGGCTGAGGTGTATAAGACCGGGGATGTCATGGGCGCGTTTGTGGTGGAAAGCGATCTCACGCCGGTCATGTGGAAGAATTTCCTGAATGCGTGTGGGGTTTTTATTGCTGCGCTGTTGGTAATATCGTGGCTGGCGAGGCGCGAACAGAAACGCATGGCTACCGTTGTTTCGACGTTGGAAAAGCGCGTCGTGCTTGAGCAGCAGAAATTTGAAGCCGAAGCAAAAGCAAAATTTCTTATGGCTCATGATTCTTTGACCGGTTTGGCAAACCGCAAAATGTTTCATGACAAGTTAGAGGAAATGATTGATGGCGTTGAGGGCGTGGGGACCATCGTCGGCTTGCTGGATCTCGATGACTTTAAAGATGTTAACGACACTTTTGGCCATGGTGGCGGTGACGCACAACTCAAAGAAGTTGCGCATCGTCTGTCCGAAATCATTGATCTCAAGGGTGGGGTGGCCGCCCGCTTTGGCGGTGATGAATTTGCATTTGTCGTGAATGTTGATGGTTTTTCTGGCGATCCATCGAGTGTTGGCGATGACATAATTCAGGCGATGCAAGAAGCTTTTGAATATGAATCCATGCAGTTAAATCTGCGGTGTTCGATTGGTCTCGCGATCGGATCAAGCCTCACAGATTTAACACCGAATGACCTGATCAAGGCCGCAGATGCAGCACTCTACGTCGTCAAGTCCACTGGGAAGCATGGGTACCGCCTATATGATGATGCGATCAAAGCATCTGTCGGCCGCCGGAACAATTTAGCCGCTCAGCTGCCAGTTGCGATTGCCGAACATGAAATTCGCGCTGTGTTGCAGCCACAGGTTTGTCTGGAAACACATCGCGTCGTCGGTTTTGAAGCATTGGCACGTTGGCGCTACAACGATGAGGAAATTTTGCCTGCCGAGTTCATCCCGATTGCGGAAGAAATGGGTATTATTCGGGCCTTGGATCTGGCAGTTCTAAAGTGCGCTGCAGAATTGGTTGCCCGCCAAAATCGCAGTGGCAAAGCATTGGTATCGTTAAGTGCCAATATCTCTGCAGCGAGCTTTTATTCAGACGATCTATGCGACGCAATATTGATGATCCTGGCAGATACCGGGTTATCGCCGAAGGCCTTGATGCTTGAAGTAACAGAAAGCGTCTCTATCGATGATTGGGATCGCGTCCAAACGGCGCTCCAGCGTCTTGGAGAACACGGCATTCGGGCATCTTTGGACGACTTTGGCACCGGGTATTCTTCGCTGAGTTACCTGAAGCAGTCCGGGTTTGACGAAATAAAGATAGACCGAAGTTTCATAACCGAAATTGCCACGAGTGAGGACCAGCAGTTTCTGTTTCACAGCATCATGAGCATTGCCTCTGGCCTCAACAAAATAGTCGTTGTCGAGGGCATCGAAACCCAGGAGCAAGCCGATTTTGTGTCCCTGCAAGGCGCGCAAATAGGCCAAGGCTACTATTATTCGAAGCCTTTGGAATTCAGTGACGTCGAGGATTTCATGGAAAGTTGCCATGATAGCTCGGATATGGTCGATATCAGAACCACGGCATAATTGGCTGGCAGGCTTGAGCTCATCACAATCTTCGGGCAGTCGCATCTAGCTGCCAGTAGAACGCTGGTGGGTCGACCATCACCCTGAGTGCTTATCCGCCACTTCAAACGGCAGGCAAGATTGCGCGTGTAACCGGTTCCGAAAAGAATTTTGTGGCATTGCATGCTCCCTTCCCTCTTGCGGCGAACGCCGCGCTGGGCCATAAACAGGCAAAGATGCACATTGCTCATTAGCACCCGTAGCTCAGCTGGATAGAGCGCTGCCCTCCGAAGGCAGAGGTCACTGGTTCGAATCCAGTCGGGTGCACCATTGGTTTCAATGGCTTACGTGGATCTTACTTTCCTGAAATTTTGAAAAGTAACCACATAGTAACCACGCAATTTGTTTCCTCAATGAATTGCGGCGCGTTTTGATGGTTAGAGGTCCAGTGACGCACCGTTGCGGCGGAGCCAGTCTTTCCGCTCTTTGTAATCACGCATTACCTTATCGACTTCATTCCAGAATGCCTGGGAATAAGCGGTCAGAGATGAGCATTATTTGCGAAAGGTCTTTTGCTGTCATCCATGCATGTCATTTTTTTGGCCTGCCTGCCCATGAATGCACCGCTACACAAACTCATCCCGGATGGGGGTGAAAATTTCGACGATCTCACCGGCTTCAATACAATGTGCGCTGTGCTCGACTCTGCCGGGCACGAGAAAGCCGTCGCCCTCCACGAGTTGTTCGGTGATTGCGCCGATGGTGATCTCGAATTTGCCGCTGACGATATAGCTTGATTGTACGTGTGGATGGCTGTGCAGCGGACCTTCGGTTCCGGCCTCGAAGACATTGCGCATCATCAGCATTTGTGGCTCATAGCCAAGAATTTTGCGCCGGGTGCCATCTCCCATATCCTGCCAATCCAGTTCAGAAGCGCACACATGCCCGGTACGAATTTTGTTGCTGTCAGTCATCCAATTTTCCCTTCGATTGTTTATGGCGAACCCATAACATCCGCTCGCAGATCATAGCGCGGATGCCAGTTGAGGCGGCGCGCGGCGGCGGAAATGTCAAACATGGGAGCATGCGGATTTGCTCCATAATGATCGTGGTCGATGCTGCCCGGCAGGCGTCCAAAGACCTCAGCAATCCGATCCAGTGTGGGCAACGGATGCAGCGTGGAGGGTGCAGCGAGGTAGAAAGCCTCGAAGCCCTGATACTCCATATCGAGCGTCAGCCGGAATGCCTCCGCCACATCGCGGGGATCAATGTGGTGCCAGCATGGACCGCCGCCCGCTGCCACATGACCACCAGCACTGGGGCCGGTATAGGTTTCGGGATCGGCGTGGCGGGCACGCACTTCATCCATCATCGATGGGAACAAAATAAAGACCGGGCGAAGCGCGATCACATCCAGCCCACGATAGGAGAAGCTGCGTCCGACTTCCTCGGCAAGGTATTTCGATAACGCATAGGGATCTGCCGGCTTTACCTGGTGGGCTTCATCCACGGGCAAGGCATTAGGACACCAAAAATTTTCTGGCCACACCGTATTGCCCATGACGCTGTCGGAAGAACACAGGACCACGCGCCGCACGCCAGCGCGATGCGCCGCCTCCAGCACGTTCCAACTTCCCTTGAGATTGGCATCGATGATCTGTTCTGGTGATCCGCTGCCGATATTGGCAGCTGCAGCAACATGCAATACGGCGTCGCCCCCTGAAAATGCCCGCTCGAGCGCCGGCAAATCCAGAATGGAGGCATTGATATGATGATGGCCGCGAGCGGACATTGGCGGGCGGGTGTCCAGACCGATGACTTCGGAGCAGTCAGTGAGCGCCTGCACAACATAAGTGCCGAGCAGGCCCGATGACCCGGTCACGACAACGCGCATCATGCGGTGTCATGCCCTCGACCTGCCACATGCAGGCCCGCGAGATAGCCAAAGGTCAATGCGGGGCCGAGCGTGATGCCCGGACCGGGATAGCGGCCGCGCATGATGGACTGCATATCGTTGCCCACGGCGTACAGGCCGGGAATTGTCTGGCCATCTGCGCCCAGGACACACCCCTCCCCGTCGGTGCGCAGCCCGGCCACCGTCCCCAGATCACTGAGCACAAGTTCAATGGCGTAAAACGGGGGTTTTTCCAAGGGTGCCAGGCAGGGGTTTGGTCCGTGTTCGGCATCCCCCAGATAGCGGGAGTAGACATCCTCACCGCGATGAAATTCGGTGTCGTGCCCAGTTCTGGAATCCGCGTTGAACCGCTCGATGGTGGCCGCGAAACCAGCTTCATCAAGGCCCAGTTTGCGCGCAAGTTCGGGCAGGCTGGCCGCTGATTTGAGATAGCCTGCGGCCTGGTATTTTTTCAGATTGCGGGTGAAAGGGATGATCGCTCCCAGCCCGTATTTCCAGATGAAATCTGCATCGCAAATGATCCATGCAGGCAGATTCACGGCCTTGTCATTGCCCTGCAACAAGGCCTCACCAAAGCGGTGATAGGACACGGCCTCATTGGTGAAGCGACGCCCGGCGGCATTGACGACGATCGAGCCGGGCTTGCCACGATCGGTGACTGTGTGGGGGTACACAACCTTGCGCCCATCCTTGCGGGTATAGACCGAGGCGGGCGACCAATAGGCATTGTTGGTGTTGTCAGTGCCCACCTCTCCTCCGGCTGCAACCCCAAGGTCAAGCCCGTCACCTGTGCTGCCGGGTGCAAAGGGACTGTCGGGACTCACAGGATCCGGTAACCAGGCCTTGCGTTTGTCGCTGCTGTTGGAAAAACCGCCGGTCGACAGAATCACACCCTTGCGCGCACGCATGGTCACAGTGGACCCATTCTCCCGAACCCGAAGGCCCACTGCACGACCTTCCTCGATAAGCACCTCTTCGATCACGCAATCGGTGCGGATTGAAACACCAAGATCAAGAAGCGATTTCAGCAACCGTCCAGCGAGCGCATTGCCAAGCACAAGACGCGATCCACGAGGATGGCGCAAACGCTGCGTCGCATAACTCAATACAAGCCGCGTTACGCGCGCAAAGGCCCGGGGAGAGCGCCACATATTGCGGAAATGGGGCAAGTCTTCACGCGCGACCATCATGCCGCCAAGGATCGTAAATTCGGGCAAAGGCGGGCGCAATCTGGCAAACCAATCGCCCAGACTTGCAGCATCGAAAGCGACGGGTTCCAGCACGCGCAGGCCTTCCGCAGCCCCCTCCAGCTCCGGATAGTAGTCCGGATAGAATTGCACGGGCTTGAGCCGGACAGACGTTTCCTTTTCCAGGAACTGGATGGCTTCAGGTCCGCGATCCACGAAAATTTGGCGTGCTTCACGCCCTGCCGGCGTCGGCACAGCCGCGTCAAGATATGCCAGAGCTGCAGCAGGGTCGTCCGGCTTGCCCGCTTCGGCCGCCTTGTGATTGCCGGGAATGTATACCATCCCTCCGGAAAAAGAGGTGTTGCCGCCAACGAGCCCGGTCTTTTCCACCACCAGAACCTGGAGCCCGTGCACGGCCGCCGTTGCTGCGGCTGTCATACCGGCTGCACCGGCTCCGACCACAATCACATCGTAGGCGGTATCGGTCATTCAGCAGCTCCCCAATTCTCGGGGTTTGCGCGCATCCAGTCGGCGAAGGCAGCAACGGCGGCGTCAAGCGAGTGCTGCGGGCGAAAGCCGAATTCTTCAGCCATGCGCGTGCAATCGAGCGGCCCGCGCATCACCGTCGTATCAGTCCACGGTGCGGTGCCAGCGCCGATCTGGATTATTGAGTCGGGCACAGCACGCATAACGGCATTTGCCACCTCTTCGGTTGTGTGGTTGCGACCTGATCCGAGATGATAGACGCTGTGCTTGAGCGAGGTGGCTTGCCAGAGCGCCAGAAGGCCTGCGGCGCAATCGGGCACATAGGTAAAACTCGCCGCAAACTCGCCGCCGGAAGCCTCGCGAATGATTTGCCCCTTCAGTGCCCGGCGCAGAAATTCGGGGATCGGCCCTCGGGGCGCGTCGAACAGACGGGGCACAAGCGGTGGACCAAAAATCCATGAGATCCGTACGGTGGCTGCGGCAAGCCCATAAGTATCAGCGTAGACCGATGTCATCAATTCAGCTGCATGTTTTGTCGCCGCGTATAAAGACCGCGGCGTCGGGTTTGTGTCTTCTGCCACCGGCGTCACCGCGTCCGGCAAGTATTGAAACACCGACCCGGTTGAAACCATGATGAACCGCCGCCACTCCAGACGCCGTGCCGCCTCCAGCAACAATTCGGTGGCTGTCACATTGCTTTGAAAGGTGCGCAACGGTTGCGGAAAGCCGAGCTTGTCATTCGGAATTGCAGCTGTATGGATGCAGCCCGAAATATCATGCGCGGATGCCAACATTGACAGCTCGAACGGGTCGGACAGGTCACACTTTACCCAGGTGACATTCGGCCCCGCGGCCTCGGCGTCCTGCTTGCGGAAAGTGGACAAATATTGCGCGACCACCTCGATACCGGATGCCGCAGCTTGCCGGACAGTTTCATAGCCCACATGCCCCATGCCTCCGGTGATAAGCAGCTTTCCCATTTCACGTTCTCCCAAATCTCTTTAACTGGCCAATTGTGCGCGGTGCGCCTCAAGCGTGGCTGCGAGGCCCGCTCGGATGTTAAACTTCGGCTGATAGCCGAATGCGGCGTGTGCACGGCTGCAATCCAGCGCGCCCTTCGTTGGCATCGCTATTTCGTCGCTGTGCCTGTATGGCCCAGATCCAACAGTGATCTCCGCGCCCGGCACCAGATCGCGCACCACTGCGGCGATTTCGGCCAGTGATGGCGCACTGTCACTGGCAATATGGTAGGCGTCAAAAGCGTGTTCCGCACAGTCGAGCGCGGCGAGCGTGCCTGCCACGGCGTCGTCCAGATAGGTGTGATCGATCCGCTCATCCGCACCGCTGGGAACGTGCAGCACACGTCCTTCTGCGGCAGCACGGATCATGTTGAGCGGCACACGGTCCCGGGGGAACCCGGGTCCGTAGACCCACGATGTGCGTATATTGATGCAGTCAAGGCCATGGGTGGTGCGGTAACTGCGGCCCAAATGTTCGACCGTTGCCTTGCTGACGCCATAGGCATAAAGCGGTGCTTGGTGATGCGTCTCGTCAATCCGGGGCGCCAGGAAAGCGCCATAGATTTCCTCCGAGCTTATATGGATCATGCGCGGGCAAGCGTGCCGTGCCATCGCTTCCAGCACATTCACAGACCCTTCAACATTAACCCGAAACAAGCGCGCTGGCGAGGCCAGTGAGTTCAGAACACCCACGACAGCCGCACAATGAATCACCGCCCTTGGTCGGTGCTTTGCAAAAACAGCGTCGACCGCTTCAGCGTCGGAAATATCGGCCTCTGCGGCGTCAAAGCCGGAATTGCTCATCGACATGGCCTTTATCACAGCGGCATTTGGGCCGCAGTCAAGTCCGACCACTGCGTCTCCGCGGTCCAGCAGTGCACGCACCACTGCGCCACCCAGAAAGCCGCCCGCTCCTGTCACTAGAATCTTTGACACGACGTTTCGCTCCGCTTCAGTGGTTGAACAGGATGAGGCGTTCTTCGGTCATGTCGCGGATCGCATAGCGCGGCCCCTCGCGGCCGATCCCGCTGTCCTTCACGCCACCATAAGCGAGCTGATCCGTGCGCCAGGTTGAGGTACCGTTGATAATAACGCCGCCGGTGCGCAGGTTGCGCGCCAACCACATCGCACGTTTGGTACTGTCGGTATAAACGCCACATTGCAGACCGAAGCGGCTATTGGTGATCTGCTCAACAGGTTCGCTCAGATCATCATAGGCCAGAATGCTGGCGACCGGTCCAAAGACCTCGTCGCAGGCAACCTTCATCTCGGGGCGAACATTTGTCAGCAATGTCGGTGCGTAGGCTGCGCCTTCACGCCAACCACCTGCCAAAAGGCTTGCGCCTTGGGCAATTGCCTCATTGACCCATGTCTCAACACGCTGCGCTGCTGCTTCATCAATCATCGTGCCAACATCAGTACCCTCGGCCAATGGGTCTCCAAGGGTGAGCTTGCCCATCTCTGCGGAGATTTTGGCGCTGAGATCTTCAGCCATTACGCGCGGGACATGGATGTTCTGCACCGAGATGCAGCTTTGCCCTGCAAGCCGGACCGCATTGCGCGCCAGCACCGGCGCGATCTCATCCAGATCCGCATCTTCACAGACGATGGTCGGCCCTGTACCGCCCAGTTCCAGAGTGACGGGCCGCAGGCCTGCGCGCGCACGTATGGCTGCGCCGACCTGCGATGATCCGGTAAATGTCAGCATGTCCACGCCCGGATGCTCGACCAGTGCCTGTCCGGTTGCCGCGCCGCCGTGGATCACCTGTATGAAATTGCGCGGCAGGCCGGCCTCGTAGAAAAGTTCCACAAGCCGCTGCACCACCAAAGGACATTGTTGCGGTGGTTTTATGATTGCAGCATTGCCTGCTGCAAAAGCTGGCCCGAGCTTGTGGCAGGCCAGATTAAAGGGCGCATTGAACGGCGTAATTGCACCCACAACGCCAACCGGGAAGCGCATCAGGAAGGCCATCTTGCCGTGGCCCATGGCGCTGCCATCGAGCGGGACATGGCTTCCCTCAATGCGGATCGCTTCCTCCGCCGACAAGGTGAGCGTGTCCATTGAGCGTTTCACTTCGCCCTCTGCATCACCGAGTGCCTTGCCCGTCTCACGTGCCATGATTTCGCCGATCGCTGCGGCATTTGCCACAACCAGTTCAGCGGTCTTGCGCAAGATTGCGGCGCGTTCATATGCTGGCATTGCAGCCACGTCCGGCGCAGCTTTGCGCGCGGCAATGACAGCCGCATCAACGTCTTCAACGCCAGCGGTCGGCGCTGTGCATACCAGCTCTCCACGATAAGGGTCGCGACTTTCAAAACGATCTGTTCCGGGGACGGCTTCGCCGCCGATCAAATGGGTCAGGTCCATATCTATTCTCCTGTCCTAATTACTGTTCAAAGCGGACGCCATGGCGCGCCGAAAGCTGGCTCTGGTGCCTGGAGTGGTGGCAATTCCCAGGACCCTGTTGAGGGCGGCCTGACGCCCGGATCGACTTCAAGATCGATCACATAGGGGCGGTTCGCAGCGATGGCAGCACCTAGAGCGTCGCGGAAGTCACTCGACCGGCTGACCTTGATCCCGTCCACACCATGGGCTTTCGCCAATGCTGCAAAATCGGGATTATACGGCTCGCTGTTGGGGCCGTGTGTAAAGCTGGTCCCGATTTCGCGTCCGCCAAACTGACCGTGCTGCAAGTCACGAATTGCGCCCCATGCGTAATTGTTCCAGATCACCCAAATCGCAGGAATATTATATTCAACAGCAGTGCACAGGACATGCGGTGTCATGGTAAATCCACCATCGCCGACCACAGCGATGCATGGCCTGTCCGGTGCCGCCAATTTTGCGCCCAGCACACCAGACACGCCAAAGCCCATGGCCGAGTAACCCCACGTATTCAGCATGGATTGCGGGCGGCGGCATTTCCAGAATTGCATGAACCAGTTGTGATGCGCGCCGGAATCGGGAACCAGTATTGCATTGTCCGGCACCACTTGCATCATGTCACGCACAACCCGTTCCGGTCGCATCGGGGCGGAGTCAATTTCGAAATTCGGCGCGATGAACGAGTCCCATTCCTGTTGCCAGCCAGCGATCTGGGCAAGCCAGGATTTGGTGCCCTCGTGCCGGGTAACACCGCGCCGGTCCAGTTCCGCCAATATCTGACGCACGAAGGTGCGCGCATCGGCCTGAATTCCCATAAAGGGCTCATAATTGCGACCGATCTCGGTTGGATCAATATCAACATGAATCAGCTTTGATGGCGGAATATTCCACGAATATCCTTCGCGCCAGGACGAGGCTGATCGATCATCGAACCGTGCCCCGATGGTCAGGAGTATATCGGCCCTGCGTCCAGCCTGGTTCGCGGGGTAAGTGCCATTCCGTCCGATGAATCCCAGCGAGAGCGGGTCAGTCATGTCGAGCGACCCCATGCCATTTGGCGAGGCAACCTGCGGTATTTGCAAACGGTGTTGCAGATCGGTCAGATCAGCACCCGCCTCGGAGATCGTGATCCCGTGTCCGACAAAGATCAAAGGTGCTTTGGCGGCGAGCAGTAAATCCGTCACTGCCGTGATCATTTCAGGTGCAGCGCCCGGCCGGTTATCGACACCGGCACCATTCATCGGCTCAAGGGCAGTGTCAGCCTCTTCCTGGAACAGATTGTAGGGCACATCCAGATTGACCGGTCCGGGCCGTCCGGAGGTCAGCAGATTGGTTGCCTGGCGCAGGGCAAGTGGCAACATTTCAACCCGGCTGGGCTGGAAAGAGCGTTTGACGAAGGGCTTCACGGAATCTGGAAAACTGGCCTGCCCGTGCATGTAGGTTTCCTGAAAAGGGCCGCGATTGAACTGGGAGGTCGGCACATTGGCGGTGATCGCCAGAAAGGCGGAACTGTCCGCCTGAGCGCAGGCCAGGGACATCGGAATATTGGCAGAGCCCGGGCCGCAGGATGTGAGCGTTGCGACCGGCTGATGGGACACGCGATAATAGGCGTCAGCCATATGACCGGCCGTCTGCTCGTGCCGGGGCGAGATCATCGTGATGTGATCTTTCCGGTCGTAGAGCGCGTCGAGCATTCCCACATTCCCATGTCCGCAAATTCCAAAGACATATGGCATGCCAGCGCGGATCAGGTGATCGGCGATGAGTTCGCCACCCTTAATTTTGGTCATTGTTCGACCACCTCCAAGTAAAGTCCAGAATTCAAATTACACATTTTGATTGCCATCGGCGGCGCCTGCGCGCTGGCGATTGCGCCACCGGCGAACGGCCCCCACCAAAGGCGTGACCCAGATCAGGATTGTCACCACTCCGAGAGACGCTGCAATCGGCCGGGAGAAGAAGGCTGTCAGATCACCCTGTTGAGCAATCATGGCCTGCATGAAGTTTTGTTCCAGCAGGGTGCCGATCACCATGCCAAGAATGAGCGGCGCAACGGGAAAATCGTTTTCCTGCATGAAGAATGAACCGATCCCGGCGGCCAGGGCGACGCCAACACCCATCATGGAATTGTTGATGGAGTACGCGCCCACAAGCGTAAAGATCAGGATGATCGGCATCAGGATGTTGTTCGACACTTTCAGAAGCTGGCTCGCGGCCCGGATCGCCACATAGCCCACCGGTATCAGGACCAGATTGGCGATGAAAAATGAAACGAAGATGGAATAGACCAGCGGCGCATTTTCGATAAACACATTGGGTCCGGGCTCCAGGCCCTTCAGGAACAGCACACCGATTACAATAGCCGTTACGCTATCTCCGGGGATGCCAAAAACAAGCGAGGGCACCCATGTCGATGAGGTCGCGGCGTTGTTGGATGCAGACGCGGCAACGATACCTTCCGGGTGGCCGGTGCCAAATTTTTCCGGAGTTTTCGACCGTTTCCGGGCATAACCATAAGACACCCACGCCGCAATGTCCGAACCAGCCCCTGGCAGCGCACCAATGAGCGTGCCGAACAGCGATCCGCGAGCCAGATTTGCCTTGTAACGCCAGATAATCCGGTATGCCTCTCGAAAGTCGATCTTCTGGACACGCGCATTGCGCGCATCTGCGCGCGGTGGGTGGATCAATGTGCGCAGCACTTCGGCGATGGCAAAAATACCGATCATGACCGGAATGAAGTGAATGCCTTCCATCAACCCCAGTGTGCCGAAGGTGAAGCGCGGCTGGCCGGAAATCATGTCGAGCCCGACTGTGGCCAGAAGCAGCCCGATAGACAGGGAAATCATGCCCTTGACCGGGTTTTTCGCAGCAACCAGCGCTGCCGTAGAGAGACCAAGGCAAGCCAGCCAGAAATATTCATAATATTGGAATTCCAGTGCGAAGTCGGCCAGCAGCGGCGCCGAGAACGCAAGTGCGAGTGTGCCCACAAGCCCGCCGAGAACCGAACAGAGAAGTGACACCATCAAGATGGTCCCTCCCTGCCCCTTCATCGTCATTTCATGGGCTTCCTCGGCGTAAGCTGCGGAGGCTGGCATTCCGGGAATACGCAACAAAGCGCCGGGCAGGTCACCCGCAAAGATCGCCATGGCAACGGCCGTCGCAATTGCGGCCAATGCGGCCACCGGCTCCATGAAGAAGGTGATTGGCACCAGCAGCGCCACCGCCACCGTGGCGGATATGCCCGGCATGGCACCAGCAAATATTCCGAACACGCATGATCCAAGGATGACTGCGATGATTTCCCACCGGAACACCAGATCGAATGCGGCAAAAAGTGGTTCCATGGCCTAGCCCACCAACAGATGTTCAATGATGCCAAACGGAAGTGGCACCCTCAGCGCCTTGGCAAACAGAAGATGAATGAGCACGGTGATCCCGATAGCCAGAATGGCGCTCGAGACCAATGTTTTGGGGCCACGTGTGATGCGGAAAAGCCCCGTCAATATGAGGGAACCTGTCAGCAAGAATCCAAGCACGTCGGAGGCGAGGATGTAGATCAAGACCGCGCCTACAATTGCCATGAACAGGCCGTAGCTGCGTGGCTGTCGCGCCCAGTCGGCCAATTCCAGCCACGGCGCGGTGCTTGCACTACGCAAGCCCGAGATGATCAGAAGCAGCCCGCCGCCCCCCATCATCGCCGCTATGATCCGCGGGAACACTTCAGGACCGTAAGGCACGCCGGGAAAGCCCTTGAAACTTCCGGCATGGATGAACGCGAAGATTCCTATCACGAGGAAAAGCGCTCCTGAAATGGCATCGTTGAACTTCATTGGTCAAGCTCCGGCGCGTGTCGTCCCCGCCCGGGGAAACTCCAACCGGGCGGGGACATGAGGTGTTTTCAGCAGATGATACTGGTCAAAGCATTCCTGCGGCTTCCATGACCTCGCAGATTGCGGTGTCCTCGGATTCGTGGAAGGCGCGCGCTTCCTCCGGGCCCATCCAGGTCTTGGCGAAGCCGCGACCATCCATGAACTCTGTGAACACGGCGCTGTCGAAAGCCGTGCGAACAGCGTTTGTCAACTTGTCACGCACATCATCAGAAAGGCCAGCAGGGGCACCAATCATGCGCCATGTTTGCGATGTCCAGTCCAGACCGACAGCTTCGTTCACGGTCGGTACATCCGGCAGACCCGAGAAACGCTCGGCCCCCATTGTAGCCAGTGGCCGGATACGCCCTGCCTTGATGAGTGGTGCCGCAGTCGAAAGTGGCGGTGTGACGAAGTCGATGGACCCCGATGCCGCGTCTTGCAACGATGGTCCGCCACCTTGTGATGGCACCCAGATCACCCGGCCTGGATCGATATCGGCTGCCACAAGCAGACCTGCCCAAGCGAGATGGTAGATGCTGCCTGTGCCTGAGCCCGAGGCGGTATATGTGCCTGGCGGGTTGTCGCGAATGGCCTGAAGCGCATCTTCCAACGATGTGAACTCAGACTCGGCGCTGACGCTGACAGCTGCCGGTTCAGTGTTTATCAGCGCGATGTGGGTAAACTTGCTGGCCGTAAGGTCGGTCAGACCCTGGCAAACAAGCTGACTGAGATCGACGTTGATCGTGCCGATTGTATATCCGTCCGGCGCAGCCGTTGCCATGGCCGTGTGTCCGATGATGCCCGAGCCGCCAGTGCGGTTCACAACATTTACCGGTTGGCCGAGCGGCCCTTCCATTGCGGCCGCAAGCGTGCGGGCCACAGTATCAGTTCCGCCACCGGCACCCCATGGCATGATCAATGTGATCGGACGTTCGGGCCATTCTTGCGCTGCCGCAGGCCCGGCAAGCAGTGCAGCCGACGCAATCAGCGCCGCTGCAAGTCCACTGCGAAATTCTGTCTTGGAAATCATTCTTTCTCTCCCTTTTCGGTATTGGGCAATATAGGCCTGCCCATTGCGGTCCCTCATGCCGCAAATCTAGTGCTAGGGGAGGAGACAGCGCCAAGTCAACATGTTTCTCATATATTCGTTTTGTTTTTCTCAATGTGAGAAAAATACTCGAAACGGCCCGCATTTTAGCCTGTCTGACACGAAAATACGCCACCCAAGGTTCGAATTGCACGAGGTTATTTCGGAATCGGCATTGATTTTCTCACATAGAAGAATATTAATCTCTCCATGTCGAAAGGAAACCCCGTGACTCAAGTCGATAAACCGGACAATCGCCGAGACGGCCACATCCAGTCTCTGGACCGTGCTTTCAGTGCATTGGAGGAAGTCGCGCGCCACCGCGACGGAATCACGCTTTCTGATCTGGGTCGTGCGGTCGGGCTGCATACCAGTACGCTTTATCACCTCACACGCACGCTTGTGTCGCTTGGCTATTTGCGCACCGGGCCAGATGACAAGCGCTACCGCATGGGACGCGGCATCTTTCAGCTCGCCGCGGCTTGTCTCGACGAGGCCGAGATCTGCGCCACTGCCAAGCCATTTCTGGAAAAGCTAGCGGGTCTGACGGGCGAAGCCACCCATTTCGCCATCTGGGAAGGCCGAAAAGCACTGATCCTGACGCGCCATACCGGCCCCAACGCACTCCAGATTAACGAGCGCGCCGGCACGCTCCGGCCGGTTTACTGCACCGCCATCGGCAAGGCGCTGCTTTCTGGCCTGACGCCGGCGGCCTATGACAGTCACGCCAGCGAGATCGTATTTGAGCCCTACACACCCAGCACGCTGAAGGATGCGCATGAGCTGCGCCTGCAGGTCCAGAAAGTACAGCGCGACGGCATTGCCTTTGATGATTGTGAATTCAACGCTGAAGTTCGCTGCATGGCGGCAACCGTCCGTGATTTCACCGGCAATGTCATTGGTGCAATCGGCTTTTCCGGTCCTGTCTGGAGAACGTCGTTGACGGACCTTGCCGAATACACCGAGGTGATCCGCTCGATTTCTACAGAATTGTCCGGTCAGTTCGGGTACCGCCCCGAGACCGTCCCATCCATCGATGACAAGACCCCAAAAAAACGGAGCACTTTACATGGCAAGTCCTGACTTAGCGGGCCGCGCGGCCCTGATCACCGGAGCAAGCAAGGGGATCGGGCGCGAGATCGCCCGCCGCCTGGCTGCGGACGGCTGTCGTGTCGCCCTCGCCGCCCGTGGCAGCGAAGGCTTGACTGAGGCTGTTGCAGAAATCACAAAATTCGGCGGGGAAGCTCATGCCATTGCAGCGGATCTTGGCACCGAAGCCGGCTGCCGGACGGCGGCAGACGCGGCGCTTGCTGCGCTCGGATCACTGGATATTCTCGTCAACTGCGCCGGCGCAACCCGAGCGGGTACCTTCCCCGAGCAGCCGGATACAGACTGGATCGATGGCTTTGCCCTCAAGTTTCATGGCGCGGTGCGTCTCACCCGCCACCTCTGGCCGGCTCTGGTGTCTGCCAAGGGCACACTCATCAATATCGGCGGAGCCGCAGCCTATACGCCAGGCCCCGGTTTCATGGTTGGGGGCGCGGTGAACGCAGCGCTCGCACATTTCACCAAAGCACTCTCCAAACAGGGTGTGCGTGATGATGTAAACGTGAACATTCTGCACCCGGGCATGACCGAAACCGACCGGCTGGAAGAGCTGCTCATCCAGGAGGCCAAAGCCGAAGGCGTCGACATCGAAACCATCCGCAGCCGCAAAAGCGCCGAATCCGGCCTGCGCCGCCTTGGTCAGCCCGCAGACATCGCAGAGGCCGTTGCATTTCTGTGTTCTCCAAAAGCGCGGCATATTCAGGGTGTGGGCATCGCCATCGATGGCGGCGCAACACCCGGGTTGTAGGCAAAAAGCAGCGGCGGCAGTGATTACAGGTTCAAATCCTGTCGGGTGCACCATATCTTTCAATGGATTAGGTCGACCACACGCTTAGAGGATTTGCCGGCTGTGGTGTTTGCTCAGTGTTCTCTCTGCCGTTTGACACTGTCATATACTTTTCTAGCCAAATGTTTCTGGGTCAACTCTCTGAACGTCGCGTCAGTCATCACGCGCGATGCAATTTCCTCGTTCCCGTCCATCCGGTTGATGACCAAATCATCGAGAGTTCTTGAGAAGAATGCTTCGAAATTGCTGAATTCGTTCGCAAACACGGCCTCGATAATCTTGCCGTCTTGCCCAGCCGTCGCTTCAATTTGGTCAAAGAAAAGTTGATCCGCTTTTGTAAAGTCGGTACCGAAGCGTTCGTTCAGCTTATCGACCAAGGATGAAAGACTGACCTCTTCATCCTTTCTTGCGGCTGTTCCGACGTCCGTGGGACCTTTCAGGGGATCAGCATCTCCCTCTGCCAAGCCAATAGAGCCGTCACTCATCTGTTGAACCCGATAGTACTGAAGTGCAACTTCATCGTCCAAAGAAAACGCGACTGCATCGTTCGGTGGTGGTAACTTTGTGAGCAAATTACGGGCAAAGGCATAGAATTTCTCAAGGTCGCTGTCTTGGTACGGAATTATCTGGGACAGAAACGAATATAGGTTCCGAAAAGCCGTGACTTGACCACGAAACTCCTCGCGTGCCGCCTCCTCTTGCTTCTTGAAGGCTTCAACACACGGGTCGAGTATCGCATTCATGCGCTTGTGGTCGCCGCCGGTGTGATCCCGCTTTTTCCCATACCAGACTGCCGAAAACGCTTGAACGTCGGCTTCAGTGAAAATCGCCCAGATCAATATCTGATGCTGCAAATCGTTCAATTTTTGAGGACTGGCGTTTTGACCAACTGGTGTGGCTTCGTAGTATGGCTTGAAAGCCTCGAAGATATCGCCTTCCTCGTTTGCAAAATCCAAAACGAAAGTACGTGTTTTCCCTTCAGCGCGTCGGTTGAGACGTGACAGCGTTTGCACTGCCTGGACACCCGCAAGCTTCTTCACGACATACATGGTCTGCAACAAGGGCTGATCAAAACCTGTTTGATACTTCTCTGCAACAATCAAAACCCGATAGTTGTCCCCGCCAAATGTCTCCGGCAATGCCTTTTCTGAAAGCCCGTCATTGAGCCCCACTTCTGTGAAAGCGGACTCTGGAATGTCTGGATCTTCAACCGTCCCGGAGAACGCGACAAGAGATTTGATACCTGAATAGCCCTGCGCTCGGATATACTTATCAAAGGCAAGCTTGTACCTGACGGCTTCCAATCTAGAACCGGTGACAACCATCGCTTTGGCTTTGCCCCCGATCTCGTGCATCACGCTGGTTCTGAAATGATCAATAATCAGTGCCACAACTTGCTCAATGTTGTGAGGATGCAAATTCATAAACCGACTGAGCGCTTTGAGTGCCTTTTTGCGTGGAACAGATGGGTCGTTTTCAATCTCTTTCACAAGGCCAAAGAAGCGCTTGTATGTCGTGTAGTTCTCCAAGACGTCCATGATAAAGCCTTCTTCGATTGCCTGGCGCATGGAGTACTCATGAAATGGTGAGGTTCCGCTGGGGCCAGGCTCATCGAACAGTGCTTTTGTTTTAAATTTCGGGGTCGCTGTGAATGCAAAGAAACTCAGGTTCGGTTGCCTGGCTCTTTGCAATGTGTCCCGCAGCAACTCCCGTTTGGCATCTTCGGACAGGTCGCTATCTTCCTCGTCGCTCATTTGCGCGGCAATGGCTGCCTCAATGCCAGTCTTGTTCAACATGCCACGCAGTGCGCCGGCAGTCTCTCCACTTTGGGATGAATGGGCTTCATCAACAATCACTGCAAACCGCTTGTTCTTTGTGTCAATCGCAATGGCTTCACCCTTCTTTTCCAGTGTCGAAAGCGCCTGACTGATAAAGGGAAATTTCTGTATTGTTGTGATGATGATCGGGGTTCCGCCTGACAGCGCTTTTGCCAGCTGCTGTGTGTTCTCATCAATCTTTTCGACAACACCCGTTTTATGTTCAAACTGATAGATGGTTTCTTGCAACTGCTGATCCAGCACTGTGCGGTCAGTCACAACCACAACCGCATGAAAAACCTTGTCGTCCTGCGCATTGTGCAACCCAGATAGCCTGTGCGCCAACCATGCAATCGAATTCGACTTACCCGATCCGGCAGAATGCTGAATCAGATAATTTCGCCCAGACCCGTTTTCCTTTGCGTGAGAAACCAGTTTTCTAACCGCATCAAGCTGATGGTAACGCGGGAAAATCATGGTCTCCTTGGTTACCGTCCTGGAACCTTTTTCGGTCGTGATCTTTCTGGTCTTCACTTCCAGGTGCATAAAGCGCTGAAGGATGTCGAGCAGGCTGTCGGCTGCCAACACCTCATCCCACAGGTAAGCGGACTTCCAGTTATCAGGTTCTGGCGGATTGCCTGCGCCGAAGTTGTGCCCCTTGTTGAAGGGAAGAAAAAACGTCTCCTTCCCACGCAATTGGGTTGTCATCCACACCTCGTCGGGATCAACGGCAAAATGCACCAATGCACGTTTCTTGAAGTCAAATATTGGGTCTCTACCGTCACGATCTGTGCAATATTGTTTAATCGCATCTTTGGCTGTCTGACCTGTCAGATGGTTTTTCAGTTCTGCCGTTGCCACAGGCAGGCCGTTAACAGCAATCGTCACATCCAGCACGCACTTGCGGTGTTTGCCGTCGGGCTTTTTGGCGACAGAGGCAAAAGCAACCTGCCGAGTTATGGTCAGTCTGTTCCGCGCGTAAAGCGTGGCTGCATCTGGATTGAGCCCGGAATTGGGTTGGAAATATGCAAGGCGCAGCGTCTTGCCATAACACTTGAACCCATGCCGAAGAACATGCAGCGTTCCCTTGCTGTTCAGCTCTTTAGCAAGACTATCGAGTACGACATTTTCCGTCTTGTCGGCCAGCAGCTTTTCCAACTGTTCCCAGCGCTGGCCCTGACTGGCCTTCAGAAAAGCGACAACTTCGGTCGGAAACAAAGCTAGTTCTTCATCGAAGTCGGCCGGATCGCCCTTTTTGTAGCCGCCCGATTTGATCAAACCATATTCAATGGCTTTCTCAAAATCGCTTTCTGTATGTCCTGCCAACGTTAAGCTCCAGCACCAGCAATTAGCTTATCGTCGATCTCGATTCCGGCACTTTTCATTCTCGTGGCGAGTCGAACCGCAACTTCTTTGACATGGTCATTGAACTCCAAACGCAACATTCCATCCACGTCGCTTGGGGTCTCCAAAGCGCCCTTTTTGAGTATCGCCATTCTGCCCCGACCAAGCGAAGCAAGTATCATGCCCATTTCAAGCACGACGTTCTGTCTTGCTCTCGGCTGGCGCTGATCTTCTCCCGCAGCTTTTGAATATCCAAAGTCGTCAGGTGTCATCAAAACAATTCCGAACGCAGCTTCGTTGTAAATCTGCTGCTCCAAAGCTTCTATTATGGTTTTGGACTCCCCATCGTTGTTCTGCAGAATATACGGATCCAAACCCAGCCGACGAAGGATTAATTCGAGTTGCTCAAGCGCAGGGGTGTCGTGTCCATGAACTACGAAAATTTTGGTCTTTTCACTTGGTGACGCGACTTTTCCTACAACTTCTACCGCAGCCCCTTCTTGGAAAATTGCTTCAAGTTCAGCCTTGAGCTCCGCTTTCCCCTGACACTGTATGGTCCCTGTGGCAGGCCAATAATTTAGAATTCCATTGCGCTGCGAACGAAACATATGCTTACCGTTAGCATCTTCCGACCATTTACCCTTGATGCCTGACGCCGTGACACGTGCCTTGAGAGCTTCAATACCTTCATGAAATTCCTTAGCCATCAGTAAAACCCTCTTTTCAAAACACTGTTCCCTTTGTTTTTATCATACCTACACCGTCTTGACCGAGTCGTTGTCGAGATCTTCCAGGTCCATGCCGTTAATGGTGTCGTAATGGTAATGGCGGATGGAACGTTCGCGGGCCAAGAACCTCTCCTCTGCATCCAGATAAACACCGGGATTTGTATTCTCTGTCAGTACGAATTGCTTGAGTTTTAATGGTTTGCTGTCGCCTGTGTATTGCTCAATGATCTTGCGCAGGCAGGCGCACCAGTGAACGCCTGATTTCAACTGGGCCTTGATGGAATCAACATCCAAACTCTTGGTTTTGAACTCAAACAGATAAATCATCATTTTTCGGTTGAAGCACTGAAACACGATAAAATCACAGCGTTTCGACCATTCCTTGCCGTTGTCATCAAGGAAACCGAACAACGGTCCTTTTTGACCATCCAGCTTGATAGCAAAGGCCGAACCCCGATAACCTAGCTTGACGATCCGATCACTTTTCTTGGTTGCACCATCTTTGTAATACTTCTCTCTCAGAATTATTTCACCACTGTCACCACGATGAACGATGTAATTGTCGCTAAGATACGCCTGAACGTGTTGGTAGTAACTGGCTGCGTCCAATGTCATCGCAAACCGTCCAGCTTGCCAGTGACAGCGGATGCGATGAGGGCCGCGCGGTACTCGTTGAGTAGTTGAATAGCCTTTTTCCCATCTTCCTCAACCATTGCGAGGTCGTTCAACTTTGCATCTAGATATGACGAAATATGCTTTTGGGTATCTAAGGGCGGTAAAAGAACTAATAGTTTCCCGAGCAGTGTCTGGCCCAATGACGCCCGAGTCACCAAATTCATTTCCTTGACGAAATAATCACGTAAGCTGCTATTCCGAAAATAATATTTGGAATAACCAACATCTAGAATTTCTGGATACGGGCGGCAGCGGATGAGAAATCCCGCGAACACGGCGTCGTCAATTGTTGTTTCACAAACCGAAGATATCGCGATGTCTTCAATTGTCTCGGATGTTCGCGTGAAGAATATGTCACCGCGCTTCACCGAATAAAGAAAACGATCTTTCTCAGTCGATTCAACTAACCCGCTGCCAAATTTAGGCAAGCTAATATTTTTATAAACATCACTATAGTTGACGAAAGGAAAGCCAGAGCCAAAACTATCACCGCCAATGCTGATCCCATTTTGAAACCGCCCAAGAAACCTGAGTGGCTTGATCTTCCATTCGTCAGGCACCTTACCGAGCCAACCTATTCCGCTGTCTTTCATGGGGGCGTTGGGGTCGAGGCCTTTTGTGACGGCCTGGGTGATCAGGGCTTGGCGTTTTTCGGCCAGCCGGTCCAGAAGCGCCCGCTTCTTTTCAATCAACCCATCAATCTGCGTTGTCTTCTCATCCAAAAAATCCGAAATCCTTTTTTGGATTTCAATTGGTGGAAGTGGGACATCAATACCGACCAATTCTCCAGCATTGATCGCCGGATAGCTCACACCAACAGAGCGGGACACTACTTCTCCTACAAATGGTTCAGACTTAGCTACCCATCCCAGAAAGGTCGCATCTACTTCATCGCCTGGTCTAATAACGCAAAAGCCTGTCGAAGCGATGAGATTAGGTGCCGCGTTTGAGACGTTCGAAATTGCCTTCAAATAAGTTCGAACTGTCGAAATCAAAATATCGTCGGACCGCACAACGCGCCGCGCACGCGAGGGAGCTTGGTCGAATTCTATCTTTTCGGTTCTCTTCAAACCGTCGGTCAATGCTACATCGGAAATCTCAATATACTCGATCTCCGTGGCTGGGTCAGTATTTTCGGATAGCACTTCATCGTTGTAAGTCGCTACAAATTTCAACGGCTTACACTGCCAACCCCTAGGCAAATTTGAAAGAGCGCCCTTCATTGGACCAAACCTTTCAACTGATCTGCAATACTTAGTTCCAAACCTGAGATTTCTGCTTCAATCTCCGCCAATTCGCGCGGCGGCTTGTATACGTAGAAATGCCGGTTGATCGGGATTTCATAACCAATTTTGGTCTTTGAATAATCCACCCAAGCTTGCCCCACATGCGGGCGCACCTCCGCATCAATGTAATCTTCTACATACGTCCGCATGGTCGCAACAAGCGCATCGTTCGGCTTATCAGGACCAAAGAACATTGGCAGCTTCGCGCCTTTATGCGCTGCATTCTCTGACTTGCTAATCTGGTCTTTGAACCCAGGTGGCAAAATCACATCTGCTGGCAATGGAATATTCTCGGTATCGCGCAGCTCACTATCTGCCTCAGGGTTACCCTTGGCGTCTGTGCAAATCTCGGCCTTTTGGTCCCGTTCGCCCAGTGCTGCGAAGATGGCTTTTTTGATGGGCGCAGGCAGTTTTTGCCCTGCTTTCTTGGCCATGGTATTCAGGTCAGCCTCAAACACTCTTCTATCCATATAGCGGCCATTGGCGGCTAAACCCTGCAACATGGCCTTGTAGGCAGCTTGAAGCGCTTGCCCCTCCGCTTCTTCCCTCGCAATGGTGGCTGCATCTTTGCGTTTTTTGGACACAGCGATGTTGGCAAAGGCAGATTGATCATCAAGCTTGGCAATCCGCTCAGCGCTCGCTTCAAAGTTCATGCGCAAGGGCCGTTCCACCACGACCTTGAGAAAACCAAATTCATGGTTCTTGAATATGCGGGACACCGTGCGAAGTTCCATCGCCTTGGTCTTCTTGTCGACCACGACTTCAGCCGTCGCTCCGTTTTGGAATTCGCCATATAATTTTGTCAGATCACTGATCTGTTTTGCGGTGATCTCATGACGTTTGTTGTTGAGGCTTTTTGACATGCGCTGGCAAAACAGCGTCCCGTCGATTAACTGAATGTGCCCCTTGCGGTGGGCCGACTTGCGGTTGGTCACAAGCCAGACATAGGTATAGATGCCGGTGTTGTAGAACAACTGATCCGGCAGCGCGACAATGGCATCCAGCCAGTCATTTTCGATGATCCATCGGCGGATATTTGACGGGCCAGAGCCTGCATCACCAGAAAAGAGAGGTGAGCCGTTGAATACGATGGCGATCTTGGACCCTTCGCCACCTTCGTCAGGGCTGGCGTGCATTTTGGAAATCATGTGCTGAAGGAAAAGGAATGACCCGTCATTGATCGCTGGTAGTCCAGCACCAAAACGGCCATCAAAGCCAAGTGTTTTGGCTTCCTTTTCAACATATGTTTTCTGATCTTTCCACTCCACACCAAAAGGCGGGTTGGCCATCATGTAGTGAAACTTCTCGCCCTCGAAACCGTCAAAGGTTTTGCCATCACCAAGGGTGTCGCCCAAGCAGATGTTGTCTGTCTCTTCGTCCTTGATCAGCATATCCGAGGCACAAATTGCCCAGGACTCGTCATTATATTCCTGTCCATACAGGGCGAGGTTTGCTGCCGAATTCTGATCCAGGATGTGCTTTTCAGATTCAGATAGCATTCCGCCAGTCCCGCAGGTTGGATCATAAATAGTGCGGAAGATGCCGGGTTTGAACACGTCCTCTTCGTCTGTGTAGATCAGGTTGGCCATCAGCTTGATGACTTCGCGTGGGGTAAAATGATCCCCTGCTTCTTCATTCGCCTGTTCGTTGAACTTCATCACAAGATGTTCGAACAGATAGCCCATTTGCAGGTTGTCGACGGTATTTGGGTGCAAGTCGACTTTAGCCATTTCCTGAACGATCTTGAATAGACGATTGCTCGAATCGAGCTTTTCGATCTGATCGCTGAACTTGAATTTTTCAAAAACAGCCCGCGCTGTATCTGAAAATCCATTGATATAGGTAACCAGATTGGGAGCGATGTTTTCTGAATCGTCAAGCAACTTCTGAAAAGTATAAGGGCTGGTGTTGTACAAGGGCTGTGAACGGTTCGGGTCGGCCGCCTTGGTCAGCAATTTCGCCGCAGTTTTTTCATCAACGCCCCTTGCAACAAGCTCCTCATGCTTGGCAAGTACTGTGCTTTTGGTCGACTCAAGGACGCAATCGAAGCGACGCAGTACAACGATGGGCAACATCACCAACCTGTATTGCGGGGGGCGGTATGGGCCGCGCAAGCGGTTGGCTATATCCCAGATGGTGTCCGTGAGTTGTCGGTGCTGCTGTACGTTCATTGCTTCCCCTGAAGATCGTTGGTTCTGGCCGTATTTCTAAAAAAAAATATAGGCCCTGGTAAACCGTTCAAAAGTATTTCGTTGTTGTCGGAAATAGCCCAGCGCCCCAATCGTCGCTTCGGCCACGGCATCCAGATAGGCTAGTCCCTCGTCTGTGGGTTCATTCTTCCCCGCAGAGTATTGGCAATAGCCCAGCGCTTCTGCTCCAGCTTTTTCTTTTGATCGTCCGTCACGTACCCCCCCCGAAACACGCCTGATTCGTAACCATACAACACGGTTGAATCAGATTGCAGCATTCAATTTCTGGATTGCAGTTCTCTTGAGACCACCCTTGGAGTTGCAGTTGGGTGATTGGTTTGTTCATATGTGCCATGACCATTGTTCTGATGGACCAAAAAGCGACGATGCTCTAACTATCAAACCGGACCAGCCCAACGCGGCTGATCAAAAGTTTGATGTCCTGTCAGCAAAAGCTGGGCCGGAAAAATGTTGACGATCTGAGGATGGGGAGGCTGACGAGCATGGCTATAATTGAGCGGTGTGAGATCTTGATGGTTGATCTGGTGCCAAAAGTGCGTCGGACGGATGCGATCCAATCCTTTGACAGCCAGGAAACGCCCATCGTGCGCATCACCGATACGGATGGCGTCACGGGCACTGGCTATTCTTATACGATTGGTCAGGGCGGACCGGCGATCATGTCTTTGCTGCGCGAGACGCTGGTCCCCAGGCTGATCGGCAAAGAGGCTGAGGCGATTGAAGCAATCTGGCAGGATTTGCTGTTCTCGACCCATGCGACGGCCGTCGGCGCGATTACCTCGCTTGCCCTGGCTGCGATTGATACGGCGCTGTGGGATTTGAGGTGCCGGAAGGCAGGCCTGCCACTGTTCCAGATGCTGGGCGGTGCCAAGAATAATGTGCCCTGCTACACCACCGAGGGCGGCTGGCTGCATATTGAGACAGACGATCTGGTCAAGGACGCTCTTGACGCACAGGCGAAGGGGTTTGCCGGGTCAAAAATCAAGATCGGTCGACCGCATTTGTCAGAGGACCGGGCACGTCTGTCCGCGGTTCGCGCGGCTGTCGGACCGGCCTATGAAATCATGGTGGATGCCAATCAGGCCTTCAGCCGGGCAGAAGCAACCCGCCGGGCGCGGATGCTGGAAGAGTTCGACATTGGATGGTTTGAAGAACCCATGCCTGCGGACAATGTTCTTGAACATGCCAGGCTGGCTGCCTCCACCTCTGTTCCCATTGCCGTGGGTGAAAGCATGTATTCCGTCAGCCAGTTCAAGGATTACCTTGTCTGCGGTGGCGCTTCGATTGTTCAGGTGGATGTGGCGCGTATCGGGGGCATTACACCGTGGATGAAGGTCGCGCATATGGCTGAAGCGTTTGGCGTGCCTGTCTGTCCGCATTTTCTGATGGAGCTGCATGCAAGCCTGGTCTGTGCCATTCCCAATGCGCCCTGGCTGGAGTATATTCCGCAGCTCGACACGATTACACAATCGGGCCTGCGTATTGAGAACGGACGGGCCTGGCCGAGCGGGGTGCCCGGACTTGGCATCGACTGGGACTGGGACGCAATTGATCAGGCGCGGGTGGACGGGCTTTCATGGTCGACAAACTGAAAACAACAAGCAGAATACGGGAGTGGTGACATGCAGCGAATGGGTATGGTGATCGGCCTGAAGCCGGAGAAAGTGGCCGAATACAAGCGCCTGCATGCCGATACCTGGCCGTCTGTTCTGGAGCGCCTGACGAAAAGTCATATCCGCAATTATTCGATCTTTCTGAAAGAGCCGGAAAATCTGCTGTTCAGCTATTGGGAGTATCATGGAGATGATTTTGCAGCAGATGCTGCACGCATTGCGGAAGACCCGGAAACCGTCCGCTGGTGGACCCACACCGACCCTTGCCAGGTTCCACTGTCAACGCGCAAGGATGGTGAGTTCTGGGCGAGGATGGAGGAAGTCTTTCATCTCGACTAGATGTGGTGCCTCAATAGGTCTCGAAAAACTCGGCATTGTCGCTGGTCATCAATTCGACCGACCCCCAGATAGCCTGCAGATGGGTGCGCATTTCGGCTTCGGCCTGCTCCGCATCGCCGGATCGGATTGCGTCGTAAATTGCGCCATGCTGCTGCACCATGAGGTCTGCATGACCCGGCTGGGGCAGCCCCATGAACCGCACCCTGTCCAGTTGGCCCTTGACGGCCTGAATCACCCGCCAGGCCCGTGGCAGTGAAATGCTTTGACACAACAGCCGGTGAAACTCTTCGTCGAGCTCCATGAATTCGCTATAGTCTTTCTGCTGCAAAGAGATTTTCTGGCGCTGAAGATTGGCTTCAATCTGCAACAGGCTGGCTACATCGATATTCTGCGCGGCGCGGCGCACAATGGCCGTTTCCAGAATGTCCCTCAGAAACTGGGCTTCCTTGATTTCATCCATTCTGATGGGAGACACCAGAGTTCCGCGTTGCGGAAAAATATCAACAAGACCTTCTTCGGACAGCCGGATGAAAGCCTCGCGCACCGGGGTTCGGCTGACGCCCAGCTGTACGGACAATTCCTTTTCGCTGAGTGCTTCTCCCGGTTTCAATTGCAAACGCAAGATGCGTTGCCGCAAAAGCGCGTGGACCTGAACCGTGACAGGAACCCGCCGGTCAATGGTCATGGCAGCGTTGGCAGCTTTGGCTGAATTCATCGAAAAGCCCTCCCGCCCACGACCCGGTCACATTGCACAATTCAGATTAACGTACTACCATGGTAGCAGGAATTTTCACCTCGTAAACCCGCATTCAGGGCCCGCGTCATGATTGCCATATCTGTCGAATCCTCCAACAAACTTGCAATTGAGCAAGACACCAGGACCAAACCGGTGGGGCATGAGGTTGTGGTGTGGGTGCGGCGCGGGAGAATTTGTGGCTCTGACATTCAGATATTCAAAGACTGGCTTTGCGCTGATCCACGAAGACCTGTCCCTAACAATTGAAGTACAGCCAAAATTTTAAAACCCGTCGCAAGCAATCTGTGCAAAGGAGAATTTTAATGCGTCTTGATGCCCATCAACATTTCTGGAACTACACGGAAAACGCAGCTGATTTTGTCTGGATGACAGATGATCTTGGCGTCTTGCAGCGTAATTTCCTCCCCACCGATCTGGCCCCATTGCTGGCGGCGGCCAATATGGATGGCTGCATTGCGGTGCAGGCCCGGGAAGTTCAGTCAGAGACCGATTATCTGCTCGAGCTGGCAGCATCAAACCCGACGATCAAGGGTGTTGTCGGGTGGGTCGATCTGTGTGCGCCGGATGTCGAGGCCCGCATTGAACCCTATTCTGACATGCCCGCCCTGAAGGGTATCCGGATGTTGATCCATGATCGGGAAGACGCGGATTTTGCCGATAGTGCAGAGCATGCGCGCGGCGTTGCCAGCCTTGCCAAATTCGGACTGACATATGATTTGCTGTTGCGCAGCATCCACCTGCCCTCTGCCATCCGCCTGGTCGACAGCCTGCCGGATCAGCCATTTGTGGTGGATCACATTGCCAAGCCGAAAATGGATGGCAGCGACTGGGAGGCGTGGCAATTCGGCATGCGGGAAATCGCCAAGCGGCCCAATGTGCTGTGCAAATTATCCGGCCTTGTCACCGAGGCTGACTGGTCGGCGTGGCAGGCCTCAAGCTTTATACCCTATCTCGATACGGTGCTGGAAGCCTTCGGACCGGACCGGCTGATGATCGGGTCGGACTGGCCGGTCTGCACTCTGGCGGCGGATTATCAGTCAACGCTGGATATTGTCACCTCATGGGCCAGCCGATTGAGCGAGCCAGAACAAGCCGCCATCATGGGCGGCACATGTGCCAGATTCTATTCGGTGAGATAGAGCATCATGAGGCTGCGGGGGCGGCCTCTTCAGCTGACATGTCTTCGCCCTGAATGAGGTTCATGATGCCCTGGCTCATGGTATCATATACTCTGGTATTGCTGATTTCGCCGCGCACCTGATAATCATTCATCACGATGATCCGGTCTGCCAGCGCGATCATCTCCGGCATATCGCTGGTGATCAGCAGAATTGCAGTTCCCTGATCGGAGAGTTCGCGGATGAGTTCGTGCAGATAGGCTTTCGTCTTGATGTCGATGCCGACCGAAGGCTCGTCGATGATCAGAATCTGAACCTCGGCTGCGAGCCATTTGGCAACGCTGACTTTCTGCTGATTGCCGCCGGACAGATTGCCCATATTCTGGTCAAGTGACGGCGTGCGCACTTCAAGCTTGCGGATATAGGGCTCGGTGTGCTCGCGTATGGCACGATTGGTCAGCGGTGCGAACAGGTTTGCAAGCCGGCGCCAGACCGGAACGCCGACATTCTCCAGAACCGAATGCAGCAGGATCAGACCCTCGCTCTTGCGGTCCTCGCTGACATAGCCGATGCGGTATTTGCCGACAGCATCGGCCACGCTCTTGATCTCGACCTTTTTGCCGTGCAGCAGAACCGACCCGTCAGTGATCGCATATTTACCGAGGATCGCTTTGGCCAATTCACTGCGACCCGCTCCGACCAGACCGTAAAGCCCGGCGATTTCGCCTTTGTGGAGGCTGAGATCAATGCCCTTATGCCCAAGGGAGGTTGCGACATTCTTCAGCTCAAGAACGGTCTCTTCGCCGGAACGGTCGCGCGCCGACCAATCCGGGATCTGTTCGTTGCGGCCGATCATCAACCGGACGACGGCCTGCCGGTCAAGTCCGGCCAGAGGTCGGCTTTCGCAGGCATTGCGGCCATCGCGCAGCACAGTCACCTGATCACAAATTTCCTGCACTTCTTCCAGCTTGTGACTGACAAACATCAGGCTCACACCATCGCTTTTCAAGCGACGCAAGATGGCGAACAAAGTGTCGGTCTCATGCGACGTCAGGGAGGCGGTCGGCTCATCGAGCAGAAGGATTTTGGAATTCAGCGACAAGGCTTTGGCGATTTCCACCAATTGGGTCTTCGCCACACTGAGACGCGAGACCGGAAGCGATGGATCAGCATCAATCCCCAGAAGATCCAGCCATTTGCGGGCATCGCGAAACAATTGCCGGTAATTGATCGGCCGCATCGGATGGGCGCTGAGCTTTTCCAGAAAGATGTTTTCCGCAATCGAAAAGCGTGGGATCAGATTGCGTTCCTGATGGACAACGCCAACGCCTTTGGCAATGGCATCTCGTGTGCTGTGCGGCTCGAACACTTGGCCGTTCAAAGTCATGATGCCTGAGTCTGGCTGATGAACGCCGGTGATCACCTTGATCAAAGTTGACTTTCCGGCCCCGTTTTCACCCAGCAATGCGTGGATCGAGCCTTCCAGCAAGGTTATGCGAGCTTCGTCCAGCGCCACGACGCCCGGAAATGTCTTGGTGATATTGTCAGCGTGGAACACGGTTTTTGAAATTGTATCGCTCATATCTGCACCTGCCCGGCACGACGCTGCGCGCGCACTTCACGCCAGCGGTTGACACCGACCGCCCACAGGATCAACCCGCCCAACACCACCTGAACAAGGAACGGATCGATGTTGAACAGCACCAGCACCTGGGTAAAAATCGCGACGATGATGACGCCCAGCAAAGTGCCCCCGACACTGACATGGCCGCCAGAGAGAATGGCGCCACCGATCACCGGAGCGGCAAAGGACAGGATCAGCCAGTCATCGCCGATGGTTGGCTGGCCCAATTGCAGCCGTCCGACCAGCATGATGCCCGCCAGAGCCGCCAGCCCACCTGAAATTGCATGAGCGACGATGACCACAAGACGAACCGAAATTCCCGATAATTCGGAGGCATGTTCATTGCCGCCGACAGCCAGGATGGAGCGCCCCAGAGGCAGCCGGTTGAGCAGATACCACAGCCCAATCGCCGCCAGAACACAGGGGATCACGAGCCACGGCAATGGATGAATGAACGTGTCATTTCCCAGAGATTTGACGATGTCGGGAATCTCATAAAATGGCTGGGCTTCGGTAATACCGAGATTGACGCCCTTATATATTGAGAGGCTTGCCAGAGTGATGACAAATGCCGAGATGCCTGTGAAGGCAACCAGCACACCATTGGCCAGTCCTGCCAGCAGGCCAATGCCAAGGGCGACCCCCGCCGCGACGGGCCAAGGCATGCCCCAGACCTGCATCATGCCGGCAAAAGAAATCGCCGCCAGACCACCGATTGCACCAACGGACAGATTCATCTGGCCAATGGCAATGATGATCATCTGCGAGAAGGCGATCAGGGCATTGACCGAAATGGCCAGCAGCAGCACCTGAATATTAAACGGTGACAGAAAAGACGGATTGAGCGTACCGACGACAATAATCGCGGCGAGCGTGATGACAAAGGGTCCGAACCAGTCTGATTCCCAGAAGCGGGTACTCATATCAATTTTCTCCGCTGCAAATATGACCGGCGCACGAGATCGACCAGAACCGCAAACAGCAGCAGCAGACCCAGATAGGTCTGCACCCAGAAGGCCCCGACCTGCATCAGCAGCAGCCCGGTTGTCAGCATGGTGACCAGAAACGACCCCAGCAAGGTGCCAAGCACTGACACACGTCCGCCGGTGAGCAGTGTCCCGCCCAGGACCGGCCCCAGAAAGGCCGGCAGGAGCCAGTCCTGCCCGAGTTGCCCGGCCATTGAGGGAATTGCGGCACCGGTGCGCGACACCAGCATCAGTCCGGCCACGCCTGCAAGAACGCCAGACAGCATATGACAATAGGTAATCATTCTTTGGACGCGGATGCCGGACAGTTCGGCCGCGCGTTCATTGGCGCCGGTGGCGAGAAATTCCCGCCCAAGCGCGGTAAAGCGAAACAACACCGAAAGACCAAGCGCGACAACAATTGTCACCAGCAGCAATGGCGAGATGATCGAGAACAGCTTCATCCGTCCGAACCCGGTAAAAACCGGAGAAATTCCGCGATACGACTCAGCATGGGTGAGAAAGATCATGATCCCGAAAAAGATGCTCATCGTTGCCAGGGTGATGATGAAGCTGTGCAGACCGGTGCGCACAATGATGATGCCATTGATGGCGCCCAAAGCCGCACCGACCGCGAGCCCCCCTGCGACAGCGAGCGGCCACGGCATGCCAAAGCTTTCCATCAAAAGCCCGCTGAACATCGCAGCAGAGACGCCGATGGCACCGACCGACAAATTGAGCCCGCCTGTAATGATGACGACCATCATTGAAAAGCCGATCATGATGTTGACCGCGGCCGTACGGCCAAGCGCATACAGGCTGAATTTTGAAAGAAATGCCGGAGAAATGGTTGCAAAAATCGTTGCAAACAAGACAATCAGCACCAGCAGGCCGAATTCATTGCTTAACAGGATCCGGGTGATAGAAAAGCGCGGAGGCGCATCTTGCTGAGAGGTGTTTGCCATCATGTCCTTGAAAGCATCAGATTGATTGTGCCGGACGTCGATTGCCATAGATGCGCCCGTCTCAGATATCAGGATTGAGGAATTGTCTGGCGAAGCCTGAGATCAGGCTCCGCCAGACAATAGAATCAACAGTCGAGGTAAGTTGATTCAAAAGTGGCGAACAGAGTTTCGGTGATCGCCTGCATGGAACCGACGTAATTGTCGACATCATCAATACCGGCAAACACTGTGCCTGAATCAATGAATTTGTCGGTCAGAGCGTTGCTCTTGAACGGCGCGTCAGCCTTGACGGTACAGCCGGTGCGCAACTTGTCCGCCGCGTAGGAGCCGATATAGCCCTGGCCATACGGGTTTTGCAGCATAGTGCCGTGGACAAACCCATCCTTGATTGCCTGCAACACCACTTCATCATGATCGATGCCGACCATCTTGATGCGCTTGTCACCGATCTTGCGCAGCGCGGAGGATGCAACAACAGCCGGCACCCAGGCTGTGGTGATGATGCCATCAACTTCACTGGCATGCGCTGCCAGATAGGCATTGATCTTTTCTTCGGCAGGTTCAGGCGCATCAATATCGGCAATGACCTGAATGACTTCGGCGCCTTCCTCTTTGGCAGCTCTTTCCACCGCGTCAATGCGCAGCTGGGTGTTGGGATCAACCAGGAAGCCGGTGAAGTGAGCGATTTTCGCGCCGCTTCCAAGCTCCTTGAGCAGTTCCTTGGTGCCAAGATAGGCTGAATTTCCTGTATCAGTTCCCATACAGAACTGAGCGTCGGAAGGATCTTTCAGGCAGCCGGCAAGAGCGATCACAGGAGCGCCGGTATCCGCCAGTTCATTGGCGATAGCGACCGTTCCAACCGGATCACCGGGGAAGATCAGAAAGCCGTTATAGCCCTGAGTGACAAGGCTCTCGAGCATCTGGTTCTGCAATCCCAGTTCCCATTTCTGCGGAACTTTATACTCTGCTTCGCCAAGGTTGAATTCTTTGGCAGCATCAGCACCGGCCTGTTCCCAGGCAGCGAAATAGGGATGGGGACCACCGGGAATCAGCGCAATGCGCGAAGACGGGTCTGCCAGCGCAGCGGTCGGAATCGCTCCGATAGCAACAAGAGTGGTGATAAGGCGTTTCAAAGACATTCAAAGTCCTCCCGTTAACATCCAGAATAAGGTGATCACTTTGTCCTGGCCGGGTTCTTCATGACCGCGTTTACCAAGGTGATCTCACACTCACATGTTACTCTGCCATGGTAGCATGTCAATACGGACTGCCCCATATAGTGCCGCCTTCTGATTTCATTCAGCCAATGGTATGAATGAAGCCTCGGACCTTCAATGCCTCTGAGTTAAAGCTATTCTTCTCAATACGAAATCATTTGATACCCCGAAACAGATCAGCCAGCCCGCCAGCGTAACGCCCGATAGAGTCGCGGGCTGTGCATCAGGCAAGTTGGCTAACGCCGATGGTGGAATGTTGCTGGGCACCGAAGACCGGATTTGCGCGCTCGCTGGACTGTGTTACAGCTCACTTGTGGTCGTAAAGACCATCACGTGACCCGTGCCTTGCCAGCAAACGCGCAAACCCGGTCAAATGCTTCCGAATCGACGAGGAAGGCTCTATTGCGCATCCATGAATTTTTTCTCGGCACTTTGAAGGGCTTCCGAGAGGTCCATGCCTTCAAGAATGACTTGCGCTGTCGCTTCATTCAGATCGGATTGAAGTGAGCGCGTATTGCATGCGGTCGGCTCCATCCAGCTTGCCGTACTCCATGCAGACACCATCGTCTTCATCCATGCGTTTTCCGCCTGATCAAAATATGGATCCGTCAGCAGGGAGGCGCGCGTCGGAACCTGACCGCCGACTTTTGTCCAAAGCATCACACCTTCGTTTCCGACCATGTAGTCGATCCATTTTACGGCTTCATCCAACTGCGGTGATTTTGACCATGCGGCAGTCCACCATCCCGATACCGGCATCGGAGCGGAGGTTTCACCGTCCCATGTCGGCCACGGCAGGATACCAAGGTTCTCTGCACCAAATTCCGATTTTCCGGCAATTGTGCTGAAACGCAGACTTGACGAAATCGCAATGGCGTAGCGCCCGGCGATGATCTGGTCGGTGATATCATCCACATTCAGAACAAGCGCTTCCTGCGGCGTTACCTTGTCGTCTGTGATGAGCTTGGCAGTCATTTCCAGACCCTGACGGCCAAGTTCAGTATCGTAACTGGGGGTGCAGCCGTCGAAGACAGGCGTGTCGCCTTCAAGCATGCTGATCAGGACAGGCGTGCTTTCGGTTTTCAGCGGAGCCAATGGCACCCCCAAGCCCCAGACATCGATCCTGCCATCACTATCCTTGTCCACTGTCAATGTTTTGGCAGCTTCACGAAGGTCATCCCAGCTCTTCAGGGAATCGGGATCGATCCCTGCTTCCGCAAGCATATCTTTCCGATAATAGATCACGCTTGCGCCGTGAAACAGAGGCAAAGCAGTTCTTTTGCCTTCCCGAAGAGCGGCGTCATATCCCGCTCGCACATAAATATCTGCGTCGCCCCCCTCCCAGTTTGCGGTGAGTAGTTTGTCAAGATCGGCTCCCGCGCCAGAGTCCAGCAGGCCTCCGACGTTCTTGGCGTCAATCCAGACAACGTCCGGGTTGCTACCGGTGCGATGGCCGAGAAAGAATTTACTCGGCATCTGTGCAAAGTCCTGCGGCTCCACCTTGATAGTGATGTCGGGGTTTGCTTTTTCAAAGTCCTCGATCATCTGTTTCAGTGCGATTTCCCGGGGCGAAGTCTTCGCCGGATCGAGAAAGGTCCACATCGTCACGGTCGTCTGCGCTTCGGCGCTAACAGCCGAAAGAGCCAGGGCAAGAGCGCCAGCGGCAATCACTTTTGATCTTCGAATCATTTTCTTGTTCTCCTCCAATGCATCTCAGTCATTAAACCAAGGCTCCCTGCGCCCTGAGACGATCACGCAGGTCGGTTATCGAAATTTCTGGAATGGCAACGCCGCTCTCGGTCCGCATTGCGGCTGCTGTTCCTGCTGCCTGTCCCATGGACATGCATGTGCCCATCACTCTGGCAGAGCCATGGGCCTCACGGGATGATGAAAAACAGCGCCCTGCCACCAGAACATTCGTGGTGTTTTTGGGAACGAGGCAGCCGAACGGAATGTCATAATCGCCGCCATTGCGGATCATTTCCCGACGGTGATTGTCGCCGCCGCCATGGACGTCCAGTTCGTGTGCACCCTTGGCAATACCGTCTTCAGGGCGCTTCCTGCCATTCAGCACATCATCGCGCTGCAAGACTTCCAGCCCGATTATGCGCCGCGTTTCGCGAATGCCGATGCGCGGCGCGAGGCCTGCAAATGCAGAATTTTCAAAACCAGGAACACGCGTTTTGAGAAATGTCGCGCATTGCCAAACCTGTTCGATCAATTCCGGCAGCGCCTGGCTCAGAACCTCTGCATTGGTTGCATCCAGATTGGCAATTCGAGTGGTGTTCAGGCTGACTTCCTTACGTGCTGTCGACACCGGACAGATCGCCAACAGACCGCAGGGACTGATTTCCCCGTCTGCCACCGCTTTCTGGATCAGTTCACCTTTGCCATCGAGAAAGACAGACGGAACCCCCTGCTCATACAGTTTCTCGGCACACTCACGTTTCGACATTCCGATCAAATCGGGTCTTTCACCCAAGCCGGCGTAATGAGGATTCTGGCGGATGAAATCTAGAAGCGGTTCAGCTTCAACGCCCTGCATACGAAACATCATTGTCACAGGCTGATAAGTGCCCTGACCGTCGCCATCCTCGAAATCCGCGCCTGCCATAACCGACAGGACACCATCGCCGGAACAGTCGATGAATGTCTTTGCCCGGATCAGGGTTCGGCCCAGCTTGTTGAAGACAATGAGACCCGTCACAGCGCCATCGCAGACCACGGCCTGCTCGGCAAATGTCGACAGCAGCATATCGACGCCCGCTTCATGCACGATATCCATCACAACGTATTTGACAACTTCGGGGTCGACACAAACCAGCCACAGGGAACGCCAGTCAAAATAGGGCGGCACAAGCCCGCCATGCCTCTCGCAACGGTCCAGGAATTCCCTGACAATGCCGCCAACGACCCAGTCACCTCTGGCGTTGAGACAGGCGTTTAGTGGCAATCCTGATATCAGTTCACCGCCGATCGTCGGCCCGGCATCGATCAACAATGTCGACGCGCCGTTTCGGGCCGAAGACACGGCGGCAGCCAGACCCGCGCTTCCCCCTCCCACGACAACGACGTCATATTCCTGGATACCCATTGTCGCAGTCATGTTTGCTTCCGATCTTTACCAATGATGGTGCTATTTCGTCCCATCGAGAACCGCCCCCTGGCTTTTCAGGACATCCCTCAAGACAGGCACATCAACCTGACGAAGGTCGAAGTTTGTATCGTTCCGTTTCGCCGCCATCGCCGCAGCAGTACCGGCGGCTTGCCCCATCGCCAGACACGTGCCCATGACCCGCGCGGTGCTGTGGGCAATCCGACTGGACGAAAAACACCGCCCGATGACGAAGGCGTTTGCAATGCCTTTCGGGATCAGCGTGCGGTAGGGAATGTCATAGGATCCGCCATCCTTGATCGGGGTCCGATAGTGGCCGGTTCCCGCCAAATGCACATCTATTTCATGCGCGCCTTTGGCAATTCCGTCATCGTGTTTTCGACCTTCGGCGACGTCGACGTCGGACAGTTGGTACTCGCCCTTTACACGGCGGGTCTCGCGGATACCGACCCGGGGAGCGAAGGCTGAAAAGACCGCCGACTCAAAGCCGGGAATCCTCTTGCGCGCGAAATCCGCCGCTTGCCAGGCCTGTTTGGCGAGCTCCGGAAAGGCGCCACTCAGTGTTCTGGTATTCGTCGCATCGGCAACGTAGCGGGTGGTATTCAGGCTGACCTCGCGACGTGCAATGGATGTCGGCGTGATTCCAATCATGGATGACGAGTGCAGATACCCTTCAGCTATTGCCTGCTTCATCAGGGGGCCGTCGGAAACAAAGAATACCTTGGCCAGACCTTGTTCGTAGAGAGCTTGCGCACATTCAGCACGGCTTTTTCCAAGCCCTTTGAATTCTCCAAGTCCGGCATTTTCCGGATTGTCACGCACGAATCTCAAAAGACGTTCTGTATCGACCCCAACCATCCTGAACATTAGCGTCAGTGGCTGCAGTTCGCCTGTATCCGGATCGCCCTTGTCGAAGGTCGCACCTGCGGCAATCGCAAGATCTCCGTCACCGGAGGCATCAATGAAGACAGAAGCTTCCAATAGGTAACGCCGACCGCGAGCAGCCACCACAAGGCCGGCAATGCGGTCATTCTCCATAACGACATTGTCAGCGAAGGAATAAAGCATCAGCCGCACGCCGGCCCGATGCAGAAGGCCGATGACCGCAATCTTCATGATTTCAGGATCGACCGCGACAACATTCAGAGACCGAAAATCATTGATCGGGCCAATATAGCCGCCAAGTCTGTCACATTCATCAAACAGCTCGCGCACGATGCCGCCAACAACCCACTCCCCAGCGCTGGATATGCATCCGTCGACGGGGATGCCTGAAACGAGCTCGCCACCAACCATGGGGCCGGCATCAACAATTATCACGCTGGAGCCGTTTCGCGCTGCTGCCAATGCTGCGCCTATGCCGGATGCCCCTCCCCCCAAAATGACCACATCGCAGGAAATTTTGTTGATCGCAGCGCTCGTCATGGTGTCACTCCCTTTGCCGGAAAGTGAATGGCGTCACCGCTTTCCGGATCGAAGGTCAGAACGTGGCGGGGCACAACCGCCAGACTGATTTCGCTGCCGAGCTCCACCGAGGCATAGGGTTCCGTTCGGCAGTAGACCTCGGTTCCCATTTTGGTGCGTGCATAAATGATGAGATCAGGACCAGACAATTCGGTCTGGGTAATTTCTGCGCTGAAGGCTCCAGGCTCATTGGCTTCTGCTTTTCTGATCGCCTCAGCACGAAGCCCAACCTGAACTCGTCGATCCGTCTCCGTCGAAACAGGCATTTGGCAATCAGGCAGCAGAACTTGCATGTCCCCGCATTCCAGCAGTACCCCGCGATCGTCAGTCCGCGCTGCCGCGTCCATGACGACCAATTCTCGCTCACCCACGAAATTTGCCACGAAGAGATTAGCCGGCCGGTTGTAGATTTCCTCCGGCGGCGCAAATTGCTGCAATTTTCCCTTGTTGAACACAGCGATCCGCGACGACATGGACATCGCTTCCGCCTGATCATGGGTGACGTAGACAATTGTTGAACGAAGGCGCTGGTGGAGATCCTTCAGATCGCGCCGCATCCGGATACGCAGGCGTGCGTCGAGGTTCGAAAGAGGCTCATCCAGCAGAAAAACCTGCGGTTCGCGGACCATGGCACGTCCCAGCGCAACGCGTTGCTGCTGACCTCCCGACAGTTCTCGCGGATATCGTGCCAACAATTCATGGATGCCGAGCATTTGCGCAACGGCTTCCACCCGCGTTTCAATTTCGGTCTCGGTCGTCTTCGATTTTCGAGATTTGGCACGCAATGGAAATGCGATGTTTTCGAAAACCGTCATGTGCGGGTAAAGCGCGTAATTCTGGAACACAAGCGCCAGATCACGTCGGTCAGGGCTGAGGTCGGTGACGTCCTTGTCGCCGATGAAAATCTGCCCCTCGTCCGTTTCAAGCAATCCGGCCAGCACGTTAAGTGTTGTCGACTTGCCCGATCCTGACGGACCAAGCAGAGATACGAACTCGCCTGCTTCAACATCGAGGGTGAGGTTGTCGAGCGCTACAACGTCGCCAAATCGCTTTACGACACCCCGAAAACTGACGGTGCTCATATGCTTTTCCTTCTCAATTCTTTACACTTCCCGACGTCATTCCGGAGAGAAAAAATCTCTGGAAGAACAGGAAGACGACGATGACAGGAACGATTGAAACCATGGCCGCTGCGGTCAGCGGTCCCCAATCCCGGCCGAAAAATCCGAGATAGCCGTAGATTGCGACCGGAAGAGTCTTCGTCGCTTCCGAAGAGTTCATGGCCACGGCAACCACGAAGTCGTTCCATGAGAATGTCAGTACAAACAAGCCGGATGCAACGAGCCCCGGCCCTGATAATGGCAACACAATTTTTCGGAGGATCTGTCCGCGCGAATAACCATCAATCATGGCTGCGTGTTCAAGCTCGATCGGCAGAGACAGGATGAAACTGTACATGATCCACACGACGATCGGCAGTTGATAAGCAGTGTATAAGAGCGTGAGTCCGATCAGACTGTTTGTCAGGCCGGCATTCGCCAACAGCGTGAATGTTGGAACCAGCAGAGAAGGCAGGGGTATGCTCATCAGCGCCATGGTTCCAAATAACAGGAAGGCGCTTCCGCGAAACTTGATGCGGGCGAGCGCATAGGCCGCGATGCAACCGACAAGGAGGCACAGGAAAACCGAGCCGACAGACACGATCACCGAGTTCAGGATCGGACGCCCGATTCCGGTTTCAAAGAGAAACAGATAATGTTCAAACGTGGTGGTTTCCGGGATGATCTGAGGCGGATATCTGAGGATGGCTGGAGTTGGCTTCAGGGAAGTAGACAGTCCCCAAAGTATAGGTCCAAGAGCGACTGCCAGAATGATCAGGTTCAAGGCCCAGGTGATGGCGCGCCGCGCCAGACTTCGTGATCGCCATTTTCTACTCATCAGCGGCCTCCTTTCTGACGGAACAGGAGCAAGTTGATTGCAATCAGAACGATGTTCATCAGAAACACCAGAATCGCCAGCGCATTTGCCTCACCCATCCGAAAATCAACAAATCCAAGGCGGTAAAGCGACAGGCCCAAAGTCTGCGTACTGTTGTTGGGTCCTCCTCCCGTCAGGATGAGAGCAAAGGTCAGAACGTTCACAAAATGAATGAGGAGCCGCACAATCGTTATGAGGATCGGTAGGCGCATCATTGGCAATGTAATTCGGCGAAAGCGATACCATGCGGATGCGCCATCAATTGCGGCGGCCTGCGCAAGGGTGATGGGGATGCTTTTGAGCCCTGCGAGCAGCAAGATCATGGCAAAAGCACTGTCTCTCCAAACACCATTGAAAATCAGCGCTGCCATTGCATTGGTCGGATCTGCCAGGATCGAGGTTTCACTCAGGCCAAACGGACCCAGCACCGCGCTGGTGATTCCTGCATCTTTGGAAAAAATCCAGCGCAGCAAGAGCGAGCCAACCAGCATTGATATGACGTAGGGAACCAGAACCGCCGCCCGAGCAAAAACATTCCATCTGGTGTCGCGTTCAAGATGAAGTGCGAGGCCCAGCCCGACTGTCAGTGTGATGACGAGGGCAAAGAAGGAAAATACCAGAGTAGCGAAGAGGCTCTTCAGGATGAAAGGTGAGGTCAGGATCTTGATATAATTGTCAAAGCCGCGGAATTCGGTTAACTCGAAAAAGTCGACACGGAACATGCTGTAATAAGCGGCGAGCACCAGCGGCATGGCGACCAGAAAAACCTCCAGAAGGACAAGCGGAATCACAAAGCCGAATGCTTCGCGTTCTTCCGGGCGCAACCATGCGCTGCGTCGACGCGACCTATGCTGAACAGATGCTTCGGATTGTTCCAATTTTTCTCTCCCCTGCTTAAGATAGTCACCTGGACAGCAATAACTCTTCAATGTCGATTTCGTGCAAAACGTTGCAAGCCAGAGCCATAGACGACTATAAACTAAAGAAAATTTATTTCTGAGAGTGCAGGAGCGTGAAAAAGCATGGAAAAGGACAGCACAAATTCTGACACGGTCAGTCCGCTTGCCCCTGAGGATATCAACACCGAGGAAGTGACAATCAGACTGGCCAGAAAGCTTCGTACGTTGATAGGACCCGGACGCCGCTGGTCCTATAGTGGCGTCTCACATCTCAGCGGAATCGACATCCGCTCGCTGCAGGCCTATGCCCGCGGAGAAGCGTGTCCCAACCTTGCCAAATTCAAACGACTCTTGTCGGTTCTTGGCCCGGAGCTTTCAACCGAAATTGATCAGATGTATGGCTGGAAACCCCGTGCATCTTCCGCTGCGCCGGAGAGATTGGACCTTGGCCATATTGCAGAGGAACTTCGCAGAAGCCTTGAAGTCATTGACAATTCCATTGAGCGCGCAAGCAAGTCCTGAGCCTTTCTCCTTTATACGGAATCATTTGGTGCCCCGACCGTCATCGTCGGTGTCAAAAACCATGCATTTTTCGATTGCAGTCAGCGCGGTCAGGACTTCCTGCCTCAATTCAATTAATGATTTGACATCGGCTCCAGATGAATCTGACGCTCTCGGCGTCCAGCCAAGCATCAGTGCCAGATTAAAACCGACTTCCGGGCCAAACACTCGTAAAAGCCGACAATATTTGGCAAGATTTGGACACGCATCCCCTTCGACATAGGCGCGCAAAGTGCGTTCGTTGATGTGCGCCATACGCGCAGCATCTGCAAATGAGTATGTGCATCCGGGGCCAATTATTCTCTTCAGACTGGTACTCAGCCTGCGCTTGATCTCAGCAGGTGTGATGGCCATTGTGGCAATTGGTGCGTCGACGTCATTTGGCTTCAACTTGCTCACACCCAAACATCTAACGGCAGCTTTCCAGCAGCAAGGCTTTCACTTCAGCCTGGCGCATTCTTGCTCATTCAAGACGAAAAGTTTAACAGGGCCGGATTGCCAGAACAAGATGTCATTGCTTGTCAGCGCGTCTGTCCAGTGAAGCTGACCCGATCCTCCCAGCCTACCGGATTTGAATCTGATCGCCGTCAACGGCTCGGATCGGATCGAGTCTTGCAAAAACAGTCGCCAGCCGAAACAAACCGGCTGGCGACGCGAGGATTGAATGTGAACCCTGCTGCTTAAGCTGCGGTTACGCGCCAGATGACGTTGCCGACATCATCTGCAACCAGCAATGAATTATCCGGTCCGATGGTCACCCCAACAGGGCGCCCATAGGCCACCTTTTCGTCAGGTGCCAGGAAGCCGGACAATATGTCCCGCGCGGGTCCCGACGGCTTGCCATTTTCAAACGGAATGAAAATGACCTTGTAGCCACTCAGATTGCTGCGATTCCATGAGCCGTGCTGCCCAATCACCATTCCATCGGGAAAGCCGGGCAGCGTGCCCGCAGGCATCCAGCACAGTCCCAATGACGCGGTGTGCCCGCCCAAAGCGTAATCTGGCCGCGTTGCCGTTGCCACCATGGCAGGGTCCTGTGGAACCCGGTCATCGACGGTTTGGCCCCAGTAGCAATATGGCCAGCCGTAAAATCCACCCTCACGCACAGAGGTCAGGTAATCTGGTGGAACTTCGTCGCCAAGTCCGTCGCGTTCGTTCACCACTGTCCAAAGGGTTTCGCTTGACGGTTCCCAGGCCATGCCCACAGCGTTGCGCAAGCCGGATGCGAAAATTCTGCTTTCACCGGTTTTGACATCCAGCTCGTGGATGGCGGCGCGCCCTTCTTCAGCTTCCATGCCATTGTCAGCGATATTCGTTTCTGACCCGACACCAGCATAAATTTTCGTGCCATCAGGGCTAGCCAGCAAATTGCGCGTCCAGTGCCCTCCGGGTTTGAAATCCACCAGTTTCTTTCCAGCAGCGGTGATTTTGGTCTCTCCGTCCGAATATGGGAAAGCAACAATACCGTCGGTGTTGCCGACGTAGAAAGTGCCGTCCAGGAGCGTCATGCCAAATGGATGGTAAAGGTTCTCCAGAAAGATGTCGTTCACTTCGCCAACGCCGTCGCCATCGGCATCCCTGAATATTGAAATCCTGTTGGCGCTTTCGCCAACGGCCTTTGCGCGCTTCATCGTGCTGAACATGGCATATTCAAACGGTGTCTTGGCTTTGTCCCACGGCAACCCCAGGGCCTCGGCCACCAGAACATCATTGTTTGGCAGCACGTAAATCCAGCGAGGATGCTTCAGATCGCGCGCGAACGCATTCACTTTCAGACCCGGCGCTGCAGTCGGCGTGTGATCACCAATCCAACCTTTGGCGGTCGGCATTTTCAGCGTCGGAATGCCTTGTGCCTTGGCCTCTGGAATCATCGGCGAACCACCGACTGCCGGAGGATCAGTTTCCTTGCCCCATTTCCGCATCAGTATCATTGCAGCGCCGATCCAGGCGACGATTCGTGCGAAAATTCCAGATATGCTCATTTTGATCTCCGTCAGATTTTTGTGCAAGCTAGCCTATGTGGGCTCGGCTTGAAACCAGGCTTTGTCAAGTTAATACGCACAAGCCACACATGGTGACACAATCTCACGAAACCCAGCGCAAAAAATGTACTCTGCATCAAGCGCCTCCTCGAAACCCTGCGTCAAAGCAGTGTTGCTGGCGACCCGCTCAGTGTTAAGACCCTGTCACCCAGGCGCTGCGCCTCGTCTTCAGAATGCGTCACAAAAATCGTGGCAGGGCGTGTGTCGCGGATCAGAATCTCGGTCAGGGACACCATCTCATTGGCGGTTTCGGAATCGAGCGATACGAATGGCTCATCCATGATCAGCACTTCGGGACGTCCGGCAAATGCGCGGGCCAGCGACAGTCTTCTTTGCTGCCCAAGCGATAGCTGCCCCGGAAACATATCGTCCTTGCCGGCAATACCAACGCGCGCCAGCGCCTCTCGCGCTTCCGAGACACTCAATGTCTCATGGACCAGCGTAATGTTTTGCAGGGAGGTGCGCCATGGCAGAAGGGTTGGTTCCTGAAAGACAATAGCTTTGGATTTTGAGCAATTGATGGTGCCGGTAAAATGCGTGTCCGTTCCGGCAATCAGCTTCAGCAAAGTGGATTTACCGATGCCTGAGCGCCCGACGATGGCAACAGTTTCGCCCGCAGCAACCTCGAACTGAATGTCACGCAGAATGGCAGTTGTGCCAAAACTCTTGGAGGCAATGTTGACCTTGATCATGCCTCCCTCCAGCGCCGCGTGCGGCGTTCCCAGGGTTGCAGAAACAGCCATTCAACGAGCAACATGACCGCGATAAAAGAGAGCGAATAGACCAACACCATCGCGACATCGAAAAGCTGAAAATACAAATGTATCTGAAAGCCGATCCCATCGGAACGCCCAAGAAACTCAACCACGAGGACGATCTTCCAGATGACCGCAATGCCAGAGCGGGCAGCGGCAGCAATAAATGGCGCAATTTGCGGCAGAATGACGTGACGCAGATAGGGTCTGCGCCGCATGGCAAAGACCTTGCCCATCGCTGCCAAATTCGGGTCAAGCGCACGGCCGCCTTCACGGATGATGGTTGTCACGTTGGGGATTTTGTTGAGCGTTACAGCGATAATCGCGGCTGTCTCGTTCAGACCAATCCATAGATAACACAACACAATGAGAACCAGCGCCGGAAGGTTCAGAAAAACCACCAGCCAGGGGTCCAGCCATTTGTCGATGCCGGGAAAAATCCCCATTAACAGGCCAAGTATGAGCCCGATCGACATGGCCAGCAAAAAGGCCCAGGCAACCCGAAGGGCGGTCATCGCAAGATGATATGGCAGATCGCCAGATGTAAGCTCCGACCAGAAAGGTCCTGCCAAAGCAGTTGGCATGGGCAATATCTGGGGGTCTGCCGTCAGGGTCGCTGCAACCACCCAAAGGGCAAGCAGCGCAAACAGGGATAGAATCCGGATCGTCACGGGGTATAAACTGCGGTCATTCGACCGTCGCGAATAGACCAGCAGGCAATGTCGTCGCCTTGCCGACCAGTTTTTCACCGCCAAGTTCAGCCATCAATTGAAGAAGCTTGTCGGCACCGACTTCGTCAATGGCCCCCTCATTCGGGATCCCGGCGCGAAAGTCAGCTCGCAACGTTTCAAATTGCTTGTCAGTTGTGACATTCATCTGCTTGCGCAGTGGCTCCCACGCGCTGTCATCACTTGCGAGCAGAGCCTTCGCCGCACGTGAAGCCGTGTAGAGTTTTCGGGCAATGTCAGGATTTTCCAGAATAAAACTCTCCTTCATGACATAGCCCAGAAGCGGCGTATCAGGATCCAGGCCCAGCGCCCTGGATGCATCCGCGACGGACACCAGTTCACGCATTCCTGCCGCCTTCATCTTGGCCAGAAAGTGCCAGAAGTTGATGGCGCCTCCCAATTGACCCTGTAGCGCCGCCTTGAAGATCAGCGGCGGCGCGCCAAACACCTGCTCAGTGTTCGTCGCCAGCTGAATATTATATTCCTGCTGCGCATAGGCTTGCAGGATAAGCCAACTTTTGTCGAGTGGTCCGCCAGCGATGCCGATTTTCTGCCCCACCATATCCTGCAGGCTTTTTGCCGGGCTGTCAGCGGGCACGACCAGACCTCCGACGGCTTTGGAATAGGGAATAAAGACATAATCTTTTCCGGCAGCGCGCTGGCGCGCGACCCAAATCCAATCAGCCACAGCCACATCAGCTTCACCACCCTCCAGCGCCACGCGCGTGGCGCCATTATCCGCATAGGGCTGGACAATCAGTTCGAAATCGTTGGCCGTGTCGAACCCGTTTCTCTTGATGGTATCAAGTTCCCAGTTCACCGTTCCTATCTTGAGAACGGCGGCACGGATCTGTGGCGTTTCGGCAGCAACATATCCAGCCGACGCAAAGGCAAACATCAATGACAACAGAATCCGGATCAGCACGGTCAATTATTCCTCAAAATCAAGTTTGTATTTGTTCTGCATTTTTTTGGTAGCGAGGCGACCTTATTAAGAGCTTGGGCCAAGACTTCAACAGCGCGCGATGTTGGCCCGCAGCTTTATCGTTGGAGCTGAACCGATCAGATCGTTTCCAACGGTTTTTTTCAAGATGCATTCAGGGTTCCTTCGACTTGTCCGCGCCAAATGGCCTGATTTTGAATTTATACAAGAGTGACGGAAGCAGTCGGCCAAAGCTCATACACATGAACTGGTCAACGGCACAGCCTGATGATATCCAAAAATCATCATTGGAGGAGTTTTTGTGACCGTGGATGCATTTCGCCCTGACGTCGTCATCATTGGGTCCGGAGTCGGCGGCAGTGCGGTGGCCCACAAACTGTGCGGAACCGGTTCGAAAATACTGATCCTTGAGCGCGGTGATTTCTTGCCCAAGGAACCGGAAAACGCTGATGCCGTGGCTGTATTCGTGCAGTCCCGTTACAAGACTGAAGAAAAATGGCAGGACGCACAGGGGCGTAGCTACAGGCCCGGACAATATTACTATGTCGGCGGCCACACCAAATTTTTCGGCACCGCCATGTTCCGCTTTCGGGAAAGCGACTTCCGTGAAGAAAAATTCACGGACGGAACATCGCCCGTCTGGCCCATCAGCTATGATGATCTGGAGCCCTTTTACACCGAGGGTGAGCGCTTGTTTGGCGTGCGCGGCGCGGCTGGGCAAGACCCAGGCGAGCCACCGCGCAGCAGTCCGTACCCCCATGCCGCAATTCCGCATGAACCGCTGATCGCTGATATGGCACAGCGCATGACACATCTTGGCCTGCATCCATTTCATATGCCATCCGCCATAGATTTCGGGCCTGGCGGCACCTGCAGGCGGTGTGGGACGTGTGATGCATTTCCATGCCGGTATGGCGCAAAAGGCGACGCAGAAACCCGGTTTTTGCGCCCATTGCTAAATCATCCGGATGTGACCCTGTGGACCAAGGCGAAGGCGACCCGTTTGATTGCGGATAGTGATAACCGAAAGATTGTTGCGGTCGAAATTGACCGGGATGGCGAACAGATGAGCATCGACGCGCCGCTATTTGTTCTGAGTGCGGGTGCCATAAATTCGGCCGTGTTGTTGTTGCAATCCGCCACAGACTCCCTGCCGCAGGGTTTGGCCAACCAATCAGGTGTCGTCGGTCGATATCTGATGAACCACCATCTGACAGGGCTGATGGGCGTAAGGCCATTTCAGGTGAACAATACAAAATTTCCAAAAACCCTGTCGATCAATGACTTCTATCACGGACTGCCCGACGATCCCTCTGCACGCGGCAATCTGCAGATGTTGGGCAACATCGCCGGGCCTATGATCCGATCCGCCTATCAAAACATACCGAAACCTGCAGCCAACTGGCTGGGACGGCACAGCGTTGACTGGCTGGCAATGTCGGAAGATCTTCCCACTCACGACAGTCGCGTACGTGTGCTGCCCGGCGGAAAAATCGAGGTGAATTATCAACCCGGCGGAAGGCAATCCCATGACCGGTTTGTGCGTCATGCGCAACGTCTTTTGAAGCGTGCGGGCTTTCCCCTGGTCTTGCGACACAGTTTTGGAATCAAAGCACCATCGCATCAGTGTGGCACTGTGCGCATGGGCCTAGATCCAGATCATTCTGCCCTCAACACCTATTGCCGCGCCCACGCACACCCAAACCTGTATGTTGTCGATTCCGGCTTTTTTCCATCATCAGCTGCCCTGAACCCGGCCTTGACCATTGCTGCGCAATCCCTGCGTGTTGGTGCTCACCTGCGAGCTCATTGGCGCAATGACACGATGTCGCTTTGACATTCGTCCGTTCCCCGTTTGAGGAGAGAGACAATGAAGTGATTCAGGATTTCCGGTGGGCAGGTCATTGGTTTTTGAGCGACATCCTGCTCGCAAGTCGAACTGCCCTGCACAAACGGACGTGACAGTTGATCTTGCGTCTTTACAGATTTTCCTTGAACAGCACTTCTATGCGGATTTTTTCCTGCGAGACGACCGGCTCTCTGTGATCGGTGCGGGCGCGCATGATGCGGATTGCGCTGCGGACGGCGTGGCCGGGGTCCTGGCAGATGATGGCCTTTAGTTGCTCCGCCCGGATCGCTTCTTCCGTAAACGGGGTGCGTTCATGCGCCACCGCACACAGGCTTTCCAGATCGGCGCATTCCGAGACGGCCTTGATGGGGATGCGGGCCTCGGAACTGAGCACATAGACGGCAATGATATCCTTGTTGAACTGGAAGCTTCGCTCGATGATGCGTTTGGCCCTGGCGGGGTCGGCATAGGTTTCCAGCGATGGGAGAACTTCCAGATGTGGGAATTTCTCGTTGATGATCCGATCAAATCCGATACGCCGCTCAATACTGTCCTGCGCCTGAATTGTTTCGGCAATGATGAGGACCCGGCCCTGCTGTTGGCGATGAAACTGGCCGATGATCCTGCCGGCGGTGGCCCCGGCGGCAAAATTGTCGATGCCGACGAAATCGGTGTTGTCCAGTTTTTCCTGTCCGGACAGAAACTGGACCAGCTTGATGCCGCGCTCGTTCAAACGCACCATGGCATCACGCACCTGGGGTGACTCAGGCGCCATGATGGCCACACCATCCAGCCGATCAGGCTCCAATGTCGCAAGATAGTTTGCCACCCCGTGCGGGTCGCCGACGCCAATCTGGGCGATATCAACGACAACATGATCCGAGGCATGAGTCCTGTTTGCCTCCTCAACCTGCCGCAGCAGCGCTTCAAGATACTGATCGCCCGTATCAGGCAGCACGAAGCGGAAACTGTACGTCTTGTTCTTGGCCAGATTGGCGGCTGCCAGATTGCGCGTGAAGCCAATTCTTTCAATTGCTTCACTGACTTTTCGGGCGGATTTCTTGCTCACATTGGGACGGTCATTGAGCACGCGGTCAACGGTTGCCAGGCTGACGCCAGCCGCTTTCGCCAAATCTTTTACAGTTGGTCTCATTGTGTGGTGGGCCCGGTCAATGCTCTGTTTCCTGCACCTGTTTTCGGGCAGTACAGATCAAAAATCAAGAAAAATGAGGTACGCACCTCAAAAAAGTCTTGCATTGAGGTGCGTACCTCAGATATAGAATTCCCATCAGCGTAATTTCGAAATCCGAGGAGGTGCGGGAAATTACCAGCTGACACGCGACGGGAAGGAGATTCGAGGCCTCGCCTCCATTCACTTCCCCCTGTTTTTGGCCCTTCGGGGCATTTGAAGGGTCCTGTTTCTAGATCAGGACCTGTTTTGGGAGGTTCACATCATGAAATCCAATCTATTGAATTCAGCGGCCGCTATTGCCCTTTTGGCTTGCGGCACCTTTACCGGTAGCGTCGTGACGGTCTCGTCCGCGCAGGCCGCCGATCTGACCCTTTGCTGGGCGGCATGGGATCCGGCCAATGCACTGGTCGAAATGAGCAAGGATTTCGAAGCTCAATCCGGTCATAATATGAGCTTTGAATTCGTGCCCTGGCCCAACTTTGCCGACCGCATGCTCAACGAATTGAATTCCGGTGGCAAATTGTGTGATTTGCTGATTGGTGACAGTCAGTGGATCGGTGGTGCCGCCGAAAACGGTCAATACGTCAAATTGAATGACTTCTTCGACGCGGAAGGCATCTCGATGGATGATTTCCTGCCGGCAACCGTCACCGGTTATGCCGAATGGCCGAAAAACACGCCGAACTACTACGCCCTGCCCGCTTATGCCGATGTGGTCGGCTGGACCTACCGCAAGGACTGGTTTGAGCGCCCCGAATTTCAGGCTGAATTCAAGGAAAAATACGGTCGCGATCTGGCCGTTCCGAATTCACTCGCCGAGCTGAAGGATATCGGTGAGTTCTTCCAGGGCCGTGAGATTGACGGCAAGAAGATCTACGGCGCAGCGATCTACACCGAGCGGGGATCTGAAGGCATCACCATGGGTGTCACCAATGCCCTGTATAATTACGGCTTCCAATATGAAAACCCGGACAAGCCCTATGATCTGGAAGGCTTTGTAAATTCTGACTCTGCCGTGGAAGGTCTTGAATTCTACAAGGCGCTGTATGATTGCTGCACACCTCCTGGCGCTTCGGATGCGTATATGTCGCAAAATATCGACGCCTACAAATCCGGTCAGGTTGCCCTGCAAATGAACTTTGCCTTCATCTGGCCCGGCGTTGAAGCTGATCCGAATGTGGGTGGCGGCAGATCAGGTTACTTTGCAAATCCTGCCGGTCCCGGTGGTCAGTTTGCCCAGCTTGGTGGTCAGGGTATTTCCGTTGTTGCCAATTCCGACAACAAGGATGCGGCTCTGGAATACATCAAGTGGTTTGCACAACAGGACGTGCAGCAAAAATGGTGGGACGTCGGTGGCGCATCCGCCATGCGATCAGTTGTCGAAGCACCTGGTTTTGCCGGCAGTCAGCCTTATGCCCAGACATTCCTGGACTCGATGGCAATCGTGAAAGACTTCTGGGCTGAGCCCTCCTATGCCTCCCTGTTGCTGCCCATGCAGGCACGCGTGCACAATTATGTTGTCGCGGGTCAGGGCACGGCGAAGGAAGCCCTCGACGGGCTGGTCAAGGACTGGGATGAAGTCTTTGAAGATGAAGGCAAGAAGTAAGCCTTAAACCCGCAAATCCCTCCCTATGGGTGATGAGGTCGGAAAACGATCTTCCGACCTCATCAAAGCGCACACAGCAAAGACACAGCCATGTCCAACAAAGTCATAGACCAAGTCGCCCGAGCCACTCCGGATGTCATGGCTCGAAAGGTAAAAGGGCTCTCAGACAGAGCCATCGCCTGGATCTTCGTAGCGCCCACCATTGCTATCTTGCTGGCGATCAACATTTTTCCACTGATCTGGACGATCTATCTGAGTTTTACCAACTATCGGGTGAACCGGCCCAATAACGCTGTCGAATGGGTTGGGTTGCGCAACTATCAGCGCATTCTGAGTGATGCGGATATCTGGATCACAATGCAGGCGACGGCGCATTTTCTGATCTGGACAATTATCCTGCAGGTGCTGATCGGCTTCACGCTGGCCTATCTGATCAACAAGAAATTCCGCGGCAATGATCTTTGGACCACCATTATCGTGTTTCCGATGATGCTTTCGCCTGCGGTGGTGGGTAATTTCTGGACATTTCTATACCAGCCGCAAATTGGCCTCTTCAATTACGTCGTGGGTTTCCTGACCGGCGCGGACCCCTCGAGTTTTTCCATGATCGGAGAAGTGTCGCTGGCGCCATGGGCCATCGTTATTGTTGATACCTGGATGTGGACGCCGTTTGTGATGCTGATCTGTCTGGCAGGGCTCCGATCCATTCCAGACAGCATTTATGAAGCTGCAGAATGTGACCGGGCCAGCAAATGGCGTCAGTTCTGGACGATCACCATTCCCATGATATTGCCATTCCTGATGCTGGCCGTGCTCTTCCGGGGCATCGAGAATTTCAAGATGTTCGATCTTGTCGTGCAGCTTACCGGCGGCGGTCCGGGCAATACGACCACGCTGACCTCGATTGATCTGAAGCGTGAAGCGTTTGAAAAATGGCGCACCGGTTTTGCTTCGGCCTATGCGGTCATTCTGTTTGTGACGGTCTTCGGCCTGGCCTCCATCTATGTGAAAGCGCTCAACAAGGTGAAACAACGATGAGTTTTTCCGTCACCCAGCCCTCATCGCGGCAAAAATGGTTCGCTGGAATTCTGGTCATCGGATACGCCCTGATCACCATGTTGCCGCTGTTGTGGATTGTTGCCACCGGCTTCAAGTCCTCAGCGGATTCGATTGCCTACCCGCCCAAAATCCTCTTTGAACCCACGGTCGAGGGCTATGTGAATGTGTTCACGACCCAGATGCGTTTGAACGAAGAACTTGCCAGCCAGCCACGTGAAGAGCTGAGCTGGTATGAGCAGCTGGTGCGCAACAAGGGCAACACCATTGTCGGAGCCTCTCGCTATTCAGAGCGGTTTTTCAACTCGGTGATCATCGGTTTCGGCTCGACGTTTTTCGCAATCGTTCTGGGCACCGCTGCGGCCTATGCGTTTTCCCGCTTCAAGGTGCCGTTGAAGGATGATCTGCTGTTCTTCATCCTGTCGACACGCATGATGCCCCCCATTGCAGTTGCAATACCGATCTTCCTGATGTTCCGGAATCTGGGACTGAACGATACCCATGCAGGCATGATCCTGCTCTATACCGCGATCAATCTGTCTCTGGCAGTCTGGCTGATCAACGGCTTTATTGACGAGATCCCGATTGAATATGAGGAAGCCGCCCTGATTGACGGCTACACACGGTTTCAGGCGTTCTACAAGGTCGTGCTGCCACAGGCCGCAACCGGCGTCGCCTCCACCGCAATTTTCTGCCTGATCTTTTCGTGGAACGAATATGCGCTGGCAGTGCTGCTGACATCGGGCACGGCGCAAACTGCGCCACCATTCATTCCAACCATCATTGGTGTTGGAGGTCAGGACTGGCCTGCGGTTGCAGCCGGCGCGACCATCTTCCTGGTGCCTGTGATGGTGTTCACAATCCTTCTGCGCAAACATTTGCTGCGTGGCATCACATTCGGGGCGGTGCGCAAATGACTTCGTTCATCGATGGCCTGCTGCGGTTCAAACGCGGCTCATGGGAAATGCTGGCGTCCATCCTGATTGCGCTGGGCGTGGTGATGCTGATGCAGCCTTTCGCAATCTGGTTGTTCACCTACTCCTTCATCGTAACCCTCGTTGGCACTGTGATGTTCATCATCGTCAGTCATTTTCCGGAGTAACTCATGGCGCAAATCATGATCAAAAATGTGCGCAAGGACTTTGGAAGCTTCAACGCGGTCAAGTCTTCGACGTTCACGATCGAGGATGGTGAGTTTTTTATGCTGCTGGGTCCGTCCGGATGTGGCAAGACAACAACCTTGCGGATGATGGCCGGGCTGGATCTTCCAACCAGTGGCGAGATCTATATCGATGGTGAAGAAGTCGGGATGAAACCCGCAAGCAAGCGTGATATCGCATTCGTGTTTCAGATGTTCGCGCTCTACCCGCACATGAATGTGGGCAAGAACATCGCCTATCCTCTGCGCAGCCAGGGCATGCCGAGGGCTGACGTGCGCAAGAAGGTCGGCGAAATCGCTGAAATTCTTGGCATCACCCATCTTCTGAACACATCGGTCGGAGGGCTTTCAGGTGGTGATCGGCAGCGTGTTGCTCTTGGCCGTGCAATCGTGCGCGATCCAAAAGCTTTTCTGATGGACGAGCCGCTGGGTGCGCTTGATGCCGAATTCCGTGAGCATATGTCCGAGGAATTGCGCGCGCTTCATGACCGAATGAATGCGACCACTGTCTATGTGACTCATGATCAGCTTGAAGCCATGCAGATGGGGGACAAGATCGTGGTCATGAATCACGGCGTCGTGGAGCAATTTGGCGTTCCACAGCAAATCTACGATTGGCCGGCGACCAAGTTTGTCGCCAAATTCATCGGCTCGCCGCCGATGAATTTCCTCGACTTCAATGGCATGATCGGCACGGGCGCGAAATCCGTTGCGTTGGAGGGTGTCGACTTTACCATCCCGATGATGCGGGCCGGCGCATTGGGCGATCTGACGCTCGGTGTTCGCCCGGAACATGTGCATTTCTCCGACAGTTCGAGCTATCGCGGCAAGGTCATCGCCACCGAGTATCTCGGCACGACCCAGATCGTGACCCTTGCCACGCCCAATGGTGACATCAAGGCGCGGATACCAGCCAGCCAGGTCGTCGGCGTTGACGAAATGATCGGTCTTGAGTTCGACGCCCGCACAATCACCATCTTCGAGGGCGAACGCGGCATGGCTCTGGTCTCTGAAGCGAATGAAGGAGTGCTGAAGCATGGCTGAAGTCATCCTCAACAATGTCAGCAAGAAGTTTGATGACACCCAAGCCCTCGACAATGTGTCGATGACCATCCCGGACGGGTCCTTCGTTGTGCTTCTCGGACCAACAGGCGCGGGGAAAACAACGACCTTGCGTATGGTGTCAGGCCTGGACAAGCCGGATTCGGGCGACATCCTGATTGGTGGCCACTCCATGCAGGGACTCACCCCGGCGCAGCGGAATGTTGCAATGGTGTTTCAGCAATACTCGCTCTACCCGCATCTGACAGTGCGCGAAAATTTGGCTTTCCCGCTGAAATCGCCCTTGCTGAAAACCAGCCCTGCGGAGATTACCCGCAAGATTTCCGAAGTCGCCGAGATCCTGCAGATTTCGCACAAGCTGGACAACAAGGCGACGGCGCTTTCGGGCGGGGAAATGCAGCGCGTTTCCATCGGTCGCGCCTTGGTGCGCAATCCTTCGATCTATCTGATGGATGAACCGCTGAGTTCGCTTGACGCCAAGCTGCGCGCCGATCTGCGCATCGAGTTGAAACGCATTCAGGCGAATACGGGGGCAACCTTGCTTTACGTGACACATGATCAGATCGAAGCGATGACCATGGCCACCCATGTGGGTGTTCTGGATCAGGGCAAGCTGATCCAGTTTGGCTCACCCAGAGAGATTTACGAAAATCCCGTGAGCATCTATGCCGCCAGCCGGCTAGGTCAGCCGCGCATCAATGTTCTACCGGCAGGTTTGTTCGCGGGCGCGCCCGCTAGCGCAGACAAGATCGGCCTCAGACCGGAACAGATCATTCAGGGTCAGGGCGAGGACAGCATTGTCACGCGTGTCGAGCATTTGGGCGATCAGACCCGTCTGCATCTTTCTTTCAAGAATCATGACCTGATCACGGTCACGGATGCACACACGCAGTTGCAGGCAGGTGACATCGTGAAAATCCAGCCACACAAGCCGTTCTATTTCGGTGCCGGTGGCGAACGTATTGCGTGAGAGGAGGAAATTATGACCCAATTTTTGAATGAAAAAGAAAACATAGTCATTGAAGCTGTGGACGGTATCGTTGCGGCATCAGGTGGCAAGCTCGCGCGTTTGAACGGCTACCCTCACATTCGGGTGGTGGTTCGCAAGGACTGGGACAAATCCAAAGTCGCCCTGGTGTCTGGCGGCGGGTCAGGGCACGAACCGGCCCATGCGGGTTTCGTCGGCAAAGGCATGTTGACAGCTGCGGTGTGCGGGGACGTCTTTGCGTCCCCCTCAGTGGATGCAGTGCTGGCCGGCATTCTGGCTGTAACCGGTCCTGCCGGGTGCCTTTTGATCGTCAAGAACTATACCGGTGACCGGTTGAATTTTGGTCTGGCTGCCGAACGCGCCCGTGCGTTCGGTCTGAATGTCAGCATGGTGATCGTGGATGATGATGTGGCGCTGCCGGACCTGCCGCAGGCCCGTGGCGTGGCGGGAACCCTGTTCGTTCACAAGATTGCAGGTGCCCTGGCAGATGCCGGTCAGGATTTGGACACCATCACCGATGTCGCCAAGCGGGTGATTGCCAGCACCAAGAGCATCGGCATGTCTCTGGATACCTGCACGGTTCCAGGGTCGCCCAAAGAAGACCGCATTCCGGTTGGCATGGCTGAACTTGGACTTGGCATTCACGGCGAATCCGGTGTCGAACAAATTGCGTTCAATGGTGCCCGCGGCGCGATGGAAGCCGTCGTCAGCAAATTATCCGCTTCCATGAGCGAAAAGCCGCATGTTGCGCTGTTGAACAATCTGGGCGGCGTATCGGAACTGGAGATGTCGGTGTTGCTGCGCGAGCTCATCAAGTCGTCTGTCGGGTCGAAGATCACGCATGTGGTCGGTCCGGCATCGATGATGACATCCCTGGATATGCGTGGTTTCTCGATCTCGGTGTTTCCGGCAGATTCGGACGATCTGAAAGCGCTGGACTCCAGCACACCCCTGGCTGCCTGGCCGGGGCTGAGCAAAATTGCCCCCATTGAAATCGTCCCTTTGCCGGACGGACTGACCCCGATTGCACCTCTTGCATCGAACCACCAACCCACGCGTGATTTCCTCACCGGCTGTTGCGAGCTTTTGATTGCCGCCGAGGCTGACCTCAACGCACTTGATGCAAAATCCGGCGATGGTGACACCGGCTCAACGCTTGCCGGTGCGGCGCGCGCGCTGATTGGCGCGATGGACAAGCTGCCGCTGTCGGATCACACCCAACTTTATCGCGCCATCGGCCAGGAACTCAGCCAGACGATGGGTGGATCTTCGGGCGTGCTGCTGGCGATCTTCTTTGCCGCGGCCGGTGATGCGGCCTCAAGTGGTCTGCCGATGCGTGTATCGCTGCAGGCAGGCTTGCAAAGAATGCAGGAGATCGGAGGTGCCAACCTTGGGGATCGAACCATGATTGATGCCCTGTCACCTGCGCTTGATGCGCTGGAGAGCGGGTTGAACGACGCGGCAAAGGCTGCGCGTCGCGGCGCTGATTTCACGGCCACACTGACACAGGCAAAGGCAGGCCGCGCAACCTATGTCAGTCCGGCTCAGCTTGAAGGCCATGTCGACCCGGGCGCAGAGGCAGTCGCCCGCCTGTTCGAACATCTGGCCAGCTGACACTGGTTTGAAGCAACGGCCCCACAGCTGGTGAACAATCTGCTGTGGGTCAATCGGAACAGGTTCCGTTATACGGTCAGTGGTGCCCAGCGACTAGCTGAACGGTGCTGCGCTAAAGCTGCATTTTGAGTTGGAGGCGGCTTTCGGCGCTTCGGGATGTTTCAGAAATTGTGCTTCTTCCGCTCAAATTCAACTGAACCCGATCTGTCAGTTCCAGGCTGGTGGATGTGCCCAGGGCAAACACGTCTTTCGCTTCCTCGGCAGAGACTGTCTGGAAGGATGTCGGGGACCCGGTGAATGCCATGGTTTGCGAGCCGGATGTATCGCCAAGCTGACGTTCCCACAGCGCGGTAATACCACCTGTCACGGCAACCGATCCAAAATGAAATTCATTGGAGACGCTTGCACCGACCACAGATTTTGCGTTGGTGGTTGAGACACCATCGCCCGCCAGATTCAGCAGGCTGGCTCCGGTTTCCTGAAACGACTCTGTTTCATTTGCAAAAAGATCAAATCCGACGATTGGCGCAATGATCAGGTCAGCGCCGCCAATTGAAACCTGATGCCCGTAGCGGGCACGAAGCTGCCCGCCATAGGTGTATCCGGCATAGTCGGCTTCTGCAGTCAGATTGCCGACCAGAATATCACGCTCGGTTTCAAATTGATGGTGGCTGTAAGACAGCACGCCCGTCAGACCAAACCCGCTCTGATTAATTCCCGCTGCGCCAATTCCACCATAAATCGCGGCATGGAAACTATCGGCACTTGCATCATAGCCACTGGTATTGTTGTCAAAAACCGTGTGCGAATAGCCTGCCGATCCGCCCAGAACCGCGTCAAACGCTCCCTCGATGCGGACGAATTCCGTGCCGACAAAAACACCGCCGGAATAGCTTTCCAGTTCATTGGCATTGTGATCTGCATCAACCGAACTGTAGCCACCTGCAATCTGTGTCCACAAAGCGTATCCAGTCGCCAATTCGCGGGCGGATTTTTCTGCGGTGGCGACCGTATCGAAAACACCGAACCTGTTGCGATCGCCTGGCTCTGCAGCATAGGAGGACAAAGGTTCAGACCCTTCGCCATTTGCAGGTATTGCGCCAAAGCCACCGGCTAGCGCTGCATTTTGCAGAACCGTATTGGCAAAAGTTGAGCTTATGGCTCCAGCTCCTGAGGCCGTACCGACATGGCCGTCGCCTGTCATCTGCGCCAGCGCTGTTGCAGCCTGTTCATTGGTCAGTGCCTGGAATGCAACACGAAGGCCCTGCCCTTCCGTGGACGAAAAATCGAAATCATCCAGTGCCTTTGCAGCGCCGGACTGGTTCCCGCTGGTTGCAAACGGCGAAAAATCCACCGTTTGGGATGTCAATGTGAGCAAAACATCATTGCCAGTGCCACCCGTGGTGCTGACGGCAGAATCAAAGAACGCCAGATCATCCGTGACGCTGGAGAATGTGCCAGTCACAGCGTCAGAAGCATCATTTTCGATGATGATATATTCGATCTGTCCACCAATGCCAGATGCAGCCGCCTCGAAAGCGGCCGCGGCATCGACGGACTTCACGTTCAAGGACCCGCCGAGCGTGACCATCCCGTTCACGATCAATTTGTCGCTGCTGCCATTGCTGGCAATATCGATCGCGAGAGACCCGGCCCCTAACACAACATTTGTCGCTATTGTGACTTGCTCACCAACATCTCCATCCCGAAGATCAAAGCTTCCGTTATTCGCAAAACTGGTGAAGTTGTTCAGCGCAAGGGTTCCGACGGCGGTTAACGTTCCGGTCGCATTGTTGGTAAAGGAGTTGTTGCCACCTGTTGTCCCGGTGACATCCAATGTTCCCGAATTGCTGACGACACCATTGACCGTTCCCGCGACATTCGCAGATGCGCCATTTGCCACAGAAAGTCCGCCCCCAATTGAGCCCGTAGAAGACAGAGTGGAACTGTTGACTGAGACCAGCCCGGTTATGCTGCCATTGTTGGTGACGCCACCGCCGTTGATAATCACGTTTCCTGTGATTGTGCCATTGTTCCCGGTTGTGCCTCCGGACGTTGTGAATGAGGTACTAGCTGTCAAATTCTGTATGGCATTAACTGTAAAAGTGCCACCACTCACAAGAACTGCACCCGTCACGGTGGGGTCGCCGTCCACAGTTGTGGAACCATTTGCCTGTGTTACGGTTCCCCCGACATTCCCTGCCAGAGTGGTTGTGCCACTATTGAAGACACTGCTGTTGATCGTGCCATCGTGATTCAGCGCCCCGCCTGAACTTACAGTGATACTTCCAGTGGAGGTGCCTGTCACATTCACAGCCGCGCCGGAACTGACTGTGGTTAATCCTGTGTAGGTGTTTGTTCCGGAAAACACGATTGTTCCGTTGCTGATCTGCACTGTTCCCGGTGAGCCACCGGTGTCCTGAATGGCACTGCTAATCGTCGCGGTACCCGTCGCAGACAGAATTGCGGAGGCACCGTTGATGTCCAGCGTGCCGCCTGAAATCACATATCCGTCCGTATTGAAGGTCAGACCGGCGATTTGTTCCGTACCGGACACTGTCACAGTGCCTGCAGTTCCGCCAAATATAGCCGTGTCGCCGGCAACCCAAGTTACCCCGGGACCACTGTCTGCCGCATCAGTCCAATTTGAAGTGTTCCAGGCGCCCGTGCCTCCGTCGATTGCCGCGTTATTGGGAACAGTATCCCAATAGGCATCCGCAGCCAGAGCTTCCGAAGCCAGAGGAATGGATACAGAAATTCCGCTCAACACCACCAATGGCAATGCTGTGGTTCTCAAAAGGTCAAATTTCATCGTTTGGAAAGCTCGTTTGTCTTTGAGTGCAGACATATCGCTCGACCACCAACCCCATTTTTGTAGTCGACAAACCGGATCGCCTCCGATTTATCAGGCACCACCAAGTAAGTATTAACAACGAGTAAATGATGCACGTCAACCTTGCTGCTGACCAGCCAGAGCGTTTTGTGTTTTTCTAGGACCGTTCAGATTAAATGCGCCAACATGTTTTAAGACATCCTCTCTGGGTTTTTTCGAACCTTGGGCATGCTGTATTTAATCATTGCGATATGAGTGTTGGAAGATGCCAACCGTATCTGTTTGTGTTGCGACCCCTGAAGATCATCAGGCTGTGAACCTACAAGATAAACACCCGCTCTCGTCCGCCCAGTTGCCGACGCAACCCTCACTCAGTCTGGACCGGCTGACTCTCTCTTCTTCTGATTTTCAGGGATTGAACCGGGTTGCGTCTTGGATTAAATACAGATTGTTCTCAGGGCGGGGTGAAACTCCCCACCGGCGGTTAAAGCCCGCGAGCGCTTCCGGAAACGGAAGGTCAGCAGATCCGGTGTCATTCCGGAGCCGACGGTTAAAGTCCGGATGAAAGAGAATGGTGCGTGCTTTGCCTTGTTGGGCAAAGTGACCGTGCCTGTGCTCTGGGACCTGACGCAATTTTTACGTAGGGTTCCAAAATGACGACTGAACAAACTCCCCGCATCGCTTTTATCAAAGCTGGTTGGCACGCTGACATTGTGGATCGTGCCCATGATGGCTTTGCCGACGAAATTTCCCGACTGATGCCAACAGCTGTGTGTGACACGTTCGACGTGCCCGGTGCCTTCGAAATGCCATTGCTGGCCAAAAAACTGGCTTTGACGGGACACTATGACGCCATTGTCGCTGCCGCGCTTGTGGTGGATGGCGGTATTTATCGCCATGACTTTGTCGCCGACGCTGTTGTGGCTGGCCTGATGACGGTTCAGCTTGAGACCATGGTACCGGTGTTCTCGGTATCCCTGACGCCGCACAATTATCAACCGGTTGAGGAGATAGAAAACTTCTTCCGGGCACATTTCATAAAGAAGGGTGCGGAAGCGGCCAACGCGGTTCAAAAAGTGCTCAGCGTTGAGGCTACGCTGCCAAAACCGGTTCTGCTCAAAAGCGCCTGACCGGACATGATCAGGCCACCATCCACATTGGTGGTCTGGCCGGTGATATAGTCGGCGTCTTCGCTGGCAAGAAACGAGACCAGACCGGCGACGTCCTTGCCAATGCGAGTTCGGCCAAAAACATGGATAAGTCCCAGTATCAAATCGTAATTGGCGGCATTTGCTGCTGGTAGTTTGTGGGGTAGCCAGACTTACGTCTCGCCAGGGGTCCAGCTGGTCATGTGAAGGCCATTGCCGCCGAGGCGCTCGAATGCGCGTTGGCGGCAGCTGAAGACGACGATCTGAAGGTCATTGGCCTGTCTGTGGAGTGCGTCAAACATGCGCTCGATCCGTTCATCATCCGAATACACCAGTGCATCATCGAGAATGACGGGAACAGGGCTGCCGGATTTGGCGAGCAGGCGGGCGAATGCCAGGCGGGTCAGGATGGCAAGCTGTTCACGCATGCCACCGCTCAAGAGATTTATGTCTTCATCCAGACCTTCACGGCCCAGAGTGCTGGGAAGAAGCGTTGCCTCATCGAAGGTGATGTGGGCCTCGTCCAGCAACAGGGTGAGAAGCGGTTTCAGTTCCGCCATGACAGGCTCGAAATAGCGTTCTTTGGCCGATGAGCGTGCCTCTTCCAGCACCGCTTTCAGTCGGTTGAGTGCAGAGATCTCATGCTCGAATCGCTCGATGCGGGTTTTCACCGCAGCACAGCGCCCGCTGATCTCCTGGTATTCATCTTCAATGCCGTGGCCGGACGAGACAGAAATGCGTCCATCCAGTTCGGCGACTTCCTTGTTCAACAGATCAATCTCTGCTTGCACCCGGTCCAGAGTGGAACTCGCCCGCTCATATGCCGCCGTGACGCTCTCCAGATCGGGCGCATTTTCGCGCAGATGCGCTGTGGTTTTCCGAGCCGCTTCCAGCACCTCTTGCGCCTCTGAATATGTATGTTGAAGCGATTTCAACCGAGTCGTCCGCTCATCTTCGGAGATGAGTTCAGCTTCAAGCTCCTGGCTTTCCTTGCGCATGGCAGCGATCATGATTTCCTTGCGGAGAAAATCTTCTTTCGCGTTTTGAAAGGCTGCCCGGGCCTTTTCCCGCTCGCTCGCCGCCAGGCGATGCGCTTCGATGGCTGCAGCCAATTCCGCTTCTGCATCCTCCAGGCCGAGTTCCGAGGGAACAGTGGCTGTCAACAACGCTTCCAGCTGGACGGCGCGCTGCCTCAAAGCTTCGATACCGTCCGGTGCCCGCACATCCAGTTCCGAGCGCTTCTGCGCCAAGTATGAGGTCTTGTCCTTTGCTCGTGAAAGCTGCTCCCGTGCGGCCACAACAGAATCGCATTCGATCTGCGCCAGACCCCTTTGCAATTGGGCTTTGAGATCCTGGAGTTTCGCGTCCTGATCCCCGCTCGATGCGTCGGAGCCTGCTGATATCGTCAGTTTCCCGATATCAGGAATATCAAAATAGGTTCTGGACGAAACCTTGACGGTCTGGCCTTGCGTCAGGGCGCTGCCATCATGGATGATCTGCACGCCGCCCGGTTCGACATAGTCGACATGAACCGTAACCGCTTCCGAGTGTATCGTGATGTTGAGCGTTTCGATCTGCCGCTCAAGGGCGTCCAATTGGTTGATGAGTTTATCGTCAACCGCAAGCACACTGCATTCGGCGGCCAGAATTTCGATTTCACCGCGCAGTGCTTCTGCTTTTTCCAGTTGTGTCTTGAGCTCGGTGAACTGCTCCGCTGCGCGTTCTGCGTCCTTGGTACGTTGTGCTGTCACCAGAAGTCCGCGCGCATCATTCAAGCGTTTGTCACAGACCTCCAAAGCCTTCTGACTTGCATCATTTGCGGACAACGCTTCATCCCGTTTCAACTCTGCCTGTTCAAACTGAGCGGCACCATTGACTAGTTGTGCGGTGAGTTTGTCGAGCTTTTCCAGTTTTGACTGGTGGCTCTCCAGTGCGCGATTTGCCGTCTGGCACTTTTCAGCGGCCAGCTTTTCCTCAGCTTCAGCCATTGCCAGTTTGCCGGATTGTTCCTTCGCAGCGTCCAGCCGCTCTGCGCCATCTCTTTTTTGCTGGAGTCTCTCTCTCGCTGCGTCAGGATCATTCAAATCTTTCAGCCGGTTCAGCTTCTTGCGTCGCGCATCAAGCGCGGAGCGCAATTCGTCAATCTGTGCTTTGAGATCAGCCTCTTTCGCCGTCAATTCCGCATGCTCTGTTATGACTTCGGCATATGGTCCACCGGCCTTGGGTTTGCCAGTTCCAGTGACCAGCCTCTCCAGCTCCGCCTTGGTGCGTTCGAGGACACGCGACATACGACGACCTCCGGTGAGGAATTCAACCTCATCATCTGTCACCGATGTCAGCACGTCTTCTCTGACCCGGCGTTCCTCATCTTTCTCCTTGTTGGAACCGCCACCAATCTCGGTGGCGCCCTGTTGAACCCATAAAAGCCCTGCCGGACCGGTTGATCCGCCGCGCATCAACTTTGCTATCCAAGCCTCAGCCGCATCCGCCTGGGCGATAATTCTGTTGGTTGCAATCTCTGTGATGATCGCTTTTTTACCAGCGTAATATGTCTTGCTGATGCGAAACTGGCCTTCGGGTGTTTCCACATCGACTTCAACATGGGGGCTGCCGCCACTATATGGCCGCAGCAACTGCACGGATTTCGGCGTTCCGGAAAAGGGTTGGAAGAAAGCAGCATGCAAGGCGTCGAAGCTTGTGGATTTGCCGAATTCATTTTCGGCAGACAAAACGTTCACACCGTCGCCAATGTTCTCGATAGCGATGCCGCGATCTGCAAACTTTCTGACATTCCAAAGACGCAAGGCGCGGAGCTTCATGCGTCTTCCGCCGCGAATGTATAAAGCAATGACAAAGCCGATGCGGACACACCGTGCGGATCCGGATCGGCCTCTGCTTCACCCATCAAAGTTTCAGCGGCCTGTCTCAAGGCGCCCGCCTGATCGATTGTATCAAGGTCCGAAATTTCATATGCGGTTGCAAGCGCCTCCGATGTGATTTCGAAACGGGCGAAGTCGGGCGTGGCTCTCTCGACCGCCTTGTCCAGCAGAAGGCGATCCGAAATTCGAAGGCGCCCCTCCACTTCGATCTGAATCAGGGTTTTGCGCCGGAGAGAAATCTCGGGGAATATATCATTAAGTTGCCTGCTGACATCTTCGCCTGACAGGATATGCAGCGCCTTTTTCTGCCAATTGAAACTGCCGGTTTTCAACGGCCGCACACGCGGCATGGCGCCGGGGCCCTCAATCTCGACAAAAAGAGCTCTGCCCGGTTCACTATGCTTGAACCGGTCCGGCTCGGGCGTGCCCGAATACCAGGTGCGCTCATTGATTGAGACCTGCCCGTGCCAGTCCCCCAGCGCAAGATAGTCGAGGCCGGATTGCCTGGCACGATCTGGCGCAATGATTTCCGAAATATCTTCTTCGCCAAAGCTCTGCACCGCACCATGGGCCAATCCGATGCGTATGGCATCACCAGCGATCTCGGCATCAGACATCCACTCCGTCAAGTCTCGTCCCGAGTTGCGATTGAGGCACGGGGCGGGCAGGACGAAGGTTGCGGGCGCAACTTCAACGGGCTGGCTTTCAAGACAGAGCAGAACGTTTTCGGGCCGATCATGGGCAACTTGTTTCCACAGCTCGTCGGACGCCAGCGAATCATGATTGCCCGGAATGATGACCCATTTGGTGTTGCTGTTCGCGGCCATGGCCTGCATTGCCTGGCGCAGCACGGACGGCGCTGGCGTTCCGGTATCGAAGACATCGCCCGCGATGAGAATCAGCTCCGCACCTTCGCTGTGAGCGAGCTCTGCAAGCGTCACAATGGATTGATGTCTCGCCTCGGTCAGTCGTCCGCGCAAATCCTCCGGCAACTGGCCAAAACGTTTTCCCAGATGAAGATCAGATGTGTGGATGAAACGAACCATCTTATTAGAATATCTGACTGAATCCTGATTGTAACCCATAATTTATTTAACCTGTTGGTGAAGAGATAGCCCTCACCTCAGCGCATCAGATTGTGTCAGAGTGCCTATTCGAATTTATTGTGTGGGAAGATTTCATTGTGTTCGGCGACATAGCCATTGGCGTGTAATTCCGCCAATTTATCGGCAGACGGCTGATGACCGCGTGACATCACTTTCAAATGCTCCAGGTAGCTTTTGGTGACATAGACATTGACTTTTGCCTGCTCGCCCAACACCCGCGACAAAGCTATGCCTGATACCAGACTGCCTCTTTCAAACCCTTTTTTAAACAGTTCTTCAGCCTCAGATATGCTTCTTTTGACATAAACGCCGTCTTCGTAAAGCCGCCCCAAATGATAATAAGCCATCGGATATTCGTATTCATCAATGGCCTGCTTCAAATAGGATACGGCGCTGGAATCTCCATCCTTGTCCAGAAGGCGACCGGATTGATACAGGACCTGGCCGTTGACTGCGCCAAGGGTAAAGACTTTCACGCAGGCCTCCCGGGCCACTTCCACGTCCAGATCGTCCCAGGCAACACCCGGAACTGTTGACAGATGATCATCGGGATGTGCTGACACCCGGTTGCACTCAACAACGGCCTTGGCCTGCTCGTAGCTATCCTGAGCCGACAGGCCTGTCGGGAAGATTAATATGAAGGCACAGAGCAGCGTCGCCGTCAGTGTTTTGGTCATGTTCCTGCGCGTCCTCGCATGTGTGGATGGAGAGTTAGAAACCCGACGGCGTGGAAACACGCCACGATATACTATGCAAGATTTGCCTGACGATGCAACAAGTCGGCGTGACCGGACCTTTGATACTGTGCTTGACGCTAGAAAGAGTTTAGCCAGCCAAGACCTGCATCGGTGGTGGTTCTGGGTTTGTATTCCGCGCCAAGCGGGCCGGTGAATCCAGCTGCAGCGAGTTCATTGAGGAGCCAGACATAGTTGACCTCTCCCGAATCTGGCTCAGTGCGATCCGGCACACTGGCGAATTGAACATGGCCAATGTCGGCAGCAGATTGTTTGAACCGGCGCAGCAAATCACCACCCATGATCTGCATGTGATAACAGTCAAACATGATTTTCAGATTGGGGGCAGCCACGGTCTGCAGAACGGCCTGCGCTTCGTCCAGTGTCGAGATATGATAGTTCGGTGCATCATATCTGTTGAGCGGCTCAATCAAGATCGTCTTGCCATGTGCGGCTGCAGCCTGACACGCATAGCGCAGATTCGCCGCAAATGTGCTGCGGGCCACTTCGCCCTTGTCAGTGAAGCCCGCCATGACATGAATATTGTTGCAATCAATTGCGACAGCATAGGCGATTGCCTGGTCGATAAAACGCTGCGCATCGGCCTCGCGGCCTGACAGCGCTGCCACACCATTTTCGCCAGAATCTGTGTTTCCGCGTTGCGTGTTCAGCCCCAGCATTTTCAGACCGGTTTCGTGCAAGGCTGCCACAACATCCTCTGCCGGGGTTGCATAGGGCCAATGGCATTCCACCGCGTGAAACCCTGCCGCCTTGGCGGCATGGATTGCTTCCGGCAATGAGCGATCCGTCCACAAAAATCCAAGATTGGCTGAAAAGCTGATCAATCGTCCCACTCCACATCGAATTTAGTCACAAGCGCCTGAACATCCGCGTCTGACAACATGCGCGTGTTGATGCCGCGCATCATCATGGCCAGTCTGGCGGTATCTTCCAGCTCTTCAATTGCGTTGCAGGCCGCCTCGACATCCTTGCCCGCAACCACCGGTCCATGATTGGCAAGCATCACGGCACTGCGCTTTCCGGCCAGCCCGCGCACTGCGTCGCCCATCGCCTGATCTCCCGGCATGAAAAATGGCAACAGCTTCACCCGGCCGAGCTTCATGATGGCATAGGGTGTCAGCGGCGGCAGAAAATTATCAGCATCCACATCCGGCGTCATCGACAGTGCAACTGAATGACAGGCGTGCAAATGCACAACGGCACCAGCAGTGCTGCGCGTGTCATAAAAGGCGCTGTGCAGTGGCATTTCCTTTGTGGGCTGATCGCCTGATACCAACACGCCCCTGGCGTCAAACCGGGACAAGCGCTCCGGATCAAGCCGCCCGAAACTCGTCCCCGTTGGCGAGACCAGCAAACCACCATCCTCGGTGCGTGCAGAAATGTTGCCTGTGCTGCCGCCAGTCAAGCCACGGTCAAACATGGATTTTGCCAGCAGGCAAATATGGTCACGAAGCCTGGTTTCCTGCATCAGTCATCACCCAGAATATGCGCGGCTTTTTCAAAATAATCCACGCTGCCAAAATTACCTGATTTCAGCGCCACAACAAGATTTTTTCCAGCCCGAAGCGCCGGAACACCCGGATCAATCTCAGGGCCGATCTGCAGGGTTCCCAGCTTCAGGCTCCCGACCACAGCGCCGGAGGTTTCACCGCCTGCAGTGAGCAGCCGCGTCACGCCAAGAGCGACCAGCTGTCTTGCGGTCTGGCCAAAAAAACTTTCCAGCGCATTGGCCGAAGCCTCCATTCCGAATTCAGTCTGGATTTGCCGAACGTCTTCAGGATCAGCCGAGCTGTAGGCAATCGGCAAGCCGTCGGTTTCAAACAGCCATGAGGCAACATTCTCCGGCGTTTGCTCACCATTCATGACCTTTGCCACATCGATTTTCAGACCCGGATGATTTTGCAGATGATGGTCGATCTGGCCGCGCGTCGCCGTGGAACAGGAGCCGGACAGAACAACCGCCTTACCGCTTTGCCGTTGCCATGGCACATCAGCGGGTGCGCACCCGAAATTGGCCGGAAGCCCCAACGCCACGCCGGAGCCGCCCGTAACCAGCGGCAGACCTTTTGCGGCGGCCCCAATTTCCATCAGATCCTCATCGCGCAGCGCATCAACGACAATCATTCGATGGCCGGATTGATGTTCTGTTTCCAGCCGCTCCGAGATGGCAGCGCGGCCCGCGAAAACCGTTTGGGCCGGGACGAGACCGACCGAATTCTGACTTTGTGCCGCCATCAACCGGCGCAGATCCGCGTCTTTCATCGGCGTCAGCGGGTGGTTTTCCATGCCGCTTTCATTGAGCAGCCTGTCCTTCACAAACAGATAGCCCTGATAGATCGACCGGCCTGCACCGGGAAAGGCCGGGCAAACAATGATCTTGTGAGCGCCCAGCGCATCGGTCAATGCATCGGCAACCGGACCAATATTGCCGTGTGCCGTGCTGTCGAAAGTAGAGCAATATTTGAAGAAAAATTGCTGACAACCCTGGGCTTTCAACCAGTCCAGAGCCTGCAGGGACAGCCTTACCGCCTCGGCTGGATCGATTGAGCGCGATTTGAGGGCAACAACGCCAGCCTGGACATCTGCAGAAGCAGGCGTGTCCGGCACACCGGTATACTGGACCGTGCGCATGCCAGCTTTGGCCAGCGTGTTGGCCAGATCACTTGATCCGGTAAAATCATCTCCAATGCATCCCAGCAGCATGTCATTCCTCCGTGTTCGGGTTCGGCAGCATCAGGTTTGCATAGCGTGCACAGGCCATGACGACAGCTGCATTTTCGGCTCCGTAAGGACCTGGTCCGGATGCCTACTGTTTTTTGTATTTCGCTTCGACAGCCTTGATCGCTTCAACATTGGCAGCTGACCGGCCATCGGGATCAAAGCTGTGAGACAGGAAGGTCTCAGCGATGGATTTAGCAAGTTCCGAGCCGATGACGCGCGCGCCCATTGTAATGATCTGGGCGTTGTTCGACAGCGCTGCGCGCTCGGCGGAATAGGTGTCGTGGCATTGTGCTGCGCGAATACCGGGGACCTTGTTGGCCGACATTGCAACACCAATGCCGGTGCCACAGACCAGAATCGCCCTGTCATAATCCCCTGCCATGACGGCAGACCCGACACGGTCTGACAGATTGGCATAAAACATGTCAGGTCCATCATCAGTCCGGGAAACTTCGGTCACCTCATGAAATTGCTGCAGATGTTCTGCCAGAACTTTTGCCAGACCTTCGCCAGCGCTGTCTCCACCAATTGCGACTTTCATAACGTACTCCCCAAGAGTTTGGAGCCGCGCCAGATGAGGGCGGCATATTTGATTACACGATCAATGTGCGCTTCGATATCCCATGCCGAACGGTTGATGAAAAGACCATTTATGGTTTTGCGTGCGACGCGGTCTGCCAAGTCGGCGGAATTCTGGCTCGCTTGTGATCGGTACCCTCCATTTCGCCAGCTTGGGAACCTTATGGGCGCTGCGGCATTTTGATAGGGATGATTCAATCAGACCCGACACAATTTGCCACCTGAGGACCGATGAGACCATGAAAGCCTATCTCGTATTACTTGCGGCCATTGCATTTGCCATATCGCCGTTTCTGTCACCCGAGTTTGGCGGGTTTGACCCTGAGCGCTATCCAATACCTCAATATGACCCGCCGGTGCAGCCAGCGGGCTGGGCATTTGCAATCTGGGGCCTGATCTATGTGGCCCTGATCATCCACGCCGTACTGGGCGTTTTCAGGCACAAGGATGATGCCGATTGGGATCGAGGCCGCATCGCGCTGTTCATCTCGCTGGCGGTGGGATCAATCTGGCTGCCGGTTGCATTGCTGTCCCCGATCTGGGCGACCATCTTGATCTGGGTGATGCTGATCAGCGTGCTGGTGTCCCTGTATCAAACCCAATCTGCGCACCCTGCGTGGGCAGCCAATTGGCCGGTGGCGCTGTATGCCGGATGGCTTTCAGCCGCCTCTTTCGTATCGATCGGGCTTCTTCTTGCGGGCTATGGAATCACATCCGAGGTGGTTGCGGCCATCATCGCATTGGCGCTGGCGACTTCATTCGCGCTCTATCATGGCTACAGGCTCGGCCACTGGAGCTACAGCGCCGCTGTTGCCTGGGGCTTTATTGGCATCGTGTTTGCCAATCTGGAGACAAACACTCTTGTCTCTGTGCTGTCCGGCATTGCCGCAATTCTGATGCTTGCTGCAATAGCCTACCGGGTGCGCACCCCAGCCAACCTCATGTAAACATTCAGTGTTTGGAAAAAATTCCAGTTTTCTGGAACATTCCATCACCTCCGTAGTTCTACAATCTCACAACAGAGGAGAAAACAAATGCCAGAACTTTCCAATGCAAAAATCCTGATCATGTCAACTCATGGTTTTGAGCAGTCAGAGCTGGAAACCCCACTCAACAAGCTGCGCGAATATGGCGCAACCGTTCATGTCGCCACACCGGATGGCCAGGCGATCCGTGGATGGGACGACAAGGACTGGGGTGATTCCGTGGAAGCGGATCTGAAGATCTCGGATGTGATCGTTGATGATTATATTGCACTGGTCCTTCCAGGTGGTCAGATGAACCCTGACATCTTGCGCACTGATGAAACGGCTGTCAGCAAGGTCCGTGCGTTTGTCACCGGCGACAAGATCGTTGCGGCGATCTGCCATGCCCCATGGCTTTTGATTGAAGCAGGCGTTGTCGAAGGGCGTGAAATGACCAGCTATCCGTCGATCCGTACAGACCTCAAGAATGCCGGCGCCAATGTCGTGGACAAGGCAGTTGCCATTTCCAATGGCATCATCACAAGCCGCGATCCTGGCGACCTTGACGCTTTTGTCGACAAGATTGTCGAAGAAGTGCGCGAAGGCGAACACCAACGCGACGCTGCATAAATCAGAGTGGAATCAAGACCCGGGCATCCGAGAGCGACACGGGTGCCCGGGCTTTAGCAGAAGAAGCACTTGCCTTCTCGGGTTCCTTCACCATTCCCGTATGCGCATCACATCTGCTTCGGCGGGTGATCGGCACTTGCCCCTCGAGATCGAAGGATTTTATGTTCTCGTCGCAATCGGCGTACTAGCTCGTGGAGACTGTTCCGCAACGGAGCGAAACCGTGTAGTGGTCCTCAAAGTTCCCTCTACTGGTCGATCACAATGAGCCAATCAAATCAGACCGATACGCTTCTGGATATCCTTTCCAGGACTGAGCGCCTGCCGAAACATTTGCTCGATGCTTACCAAAACCGTTCACTGGAAATCATGCTGCGTCACGCGCATAATAATACCGATTTTTACCGGGACCGGCTCGCTTGCCTGTTTGATGAGATGGGAAACGTCAATCTGAATGCCCTGCATGACGTACCGATTCTGACACGGTCCGAAATACAGGCCACGCCCGAACAACTCCATGCAGAAGACGTGCCGGAAAATTCAGGAACGAAGTGCAATTCATATACATCGGGATCAACCGGAGAGCCGCTGAAAATGCGCTATAGCAGCATAAATGGCGAGATTGCACGCGCTATCCAGTTGCGGACCTATGGCTGGAATGACATCGATTTCAACGGCACTCTGGCCGCTATTTCCACTCAGGAAACGCTGGCAGAAGCAATCCAATTTGGCGCGCTTGAATCGAGATGGAACGCCTTGGGCACCGGAGAGCTCTTGTTCCTGAACCTGAAAGGCTCCACGGTGAGCGATCAACTTGAGTGGCTTGCCAGCCACAAGGCAAAATACCTCAGATCGTTTCCGACCGTGTGCGGTACGCTTCTACAGGAAGCCGACAGACAGGGGATCAGGTTCAATCTTGAAAAAGTCCTGACCGTAGGCGAGCTGATTCCCGATCTGATGCGCGAAGCAAAGCCCGACCACTGGCCCGACGTGATTGATTCCTATGCAACCACGGAAACCGGGCCGATCTGCAGTCAATGCAGCCATGGCACCTATCACATTCATCGGGAGAATGTGTTTCTGGAAATTCTTGATGATGATGGCAGCCCGACAGCCCCCGGAGAGATTGGCCATGTTGTCGTCACAGCGCTTTATAATTTCGCCATGCCATTCATTCGATACGCTATTGGCGACTTTGCTGTTCCTGGTGATGATCAATGCGCCTGCGGCAGTTCTCTGCCGACTGTTCAACGGATTGTCGGACGCCAGAGAAACTATTTTCGATTTCCGGGCGGGCGAGATGTGTGGCCCTTCGCGAAATCGCGCAAGATGAGAAAATATGTCCCCAACCGTTTTCGGCAGATCGCGCAGGTCTCAGATTATGGGATCGAGTTCCGCTACACACCGGAGGCGGAAGACCAATCTGAAGATCCTGCTGGTTTGCAGGCCTATCTGGCCGAATGCCTGGATCCCAATATTCAACTCAAACTCGTCAGAATTCCGATCCCCGTGCGAATACACGGACAAAAACACTTGGAATATATCTGCGAGTTGGCGCAATCCATAACGGCACCCACCTGACACCAAAGCAGGCAAACACTAAAGAGATCAGACTTCTGGCGGAGCTACTCCGGAGGCACTATACTGCAACAGATTAGGCGGCAAGGTGGATTCGATCGGATCGTCCTCACGATGACGAGCTTTCAGGGACTTGTCAGACCCGAGATACAGTCTGACGCCAGCAAACACGCCATAATCGCCATCTTCGTCGATCATGCCATCTGCGTAGAAGGAAACATTTGATAGACCGGCGAACTCAGGCAAAACCTCAAATCCGGCAACACCATAACTCTTGTCGAGCTGGTGGCGATACCCGGCATACAGGCGCAAATCATCAATCGGATAAAATGACAGCGTTGACCCGGCCAGAAGACCATCTGAATCACCAAATTCAGCGCCAACCAAACCGCTGATCGTGACGCTGTCGAAGTAATATTCCGCTTCGATCGCCACATTGCCAATATCTTCGTCTTCACCCCATTCAACATGGTTGAAGGACCCGTACAGCCCTACCAATCCGAAATCAGGATTGCGCCAGAACAGATGTGCACCAACACCGCCAGACACCTCATCACCGTCGCGCAAGGCACCCATTGCATCCAGCTGCACGCCATATCTGTGTGCCAGAGGAGCGGTCACCGAGCCACTCAGAATTGATATGAAATCTTCGTCCAGCACGCCAAATGCAGTGGCAATTTTTGCGTTGACGGCCGAAACAGCAGGCTTGTCTCCAAAGGCTGACTCTGGTGATGAGACTTCCAGATAAGTCAAATCAGCCGCATGCGAAGGACCGAAGCCCGAGGAAAAGATGACGATCAATGCCGTAGACGTCAGTAGTTGGTTGCGTTTCATATAAGTCTCCCATCTATAAAATCACATAACCTATTGACCTGCCGTTGGAAAGGCGTTTGTAGTGGCGATCAAAGGAGCTTGCTATGGCAAAAATTATTCTTGACGACCATAAATTGTTGGGCACGACGCCTGATGGATTTCAGGTTGGATCTGAAAAAGTTGGTGATGAAGAGGAAGGGGAGGTGGGGCCTGACCCTGAGAAAGTTTGTCGGTTAACAGGCAAGTCTAATCAAAAGTAACGCAGCAACATGGTTACAAATTTGATCGAGCCATTGTGTTGCCATTCGATTTTATTCAGCTTGGTGATGCGTTCGTCTGTTTCAGTCTGAAAACACATTTGTTCCGATGACCAAAGGGGTCTGTTTTGCCGAAAATCATTCTTGACGAACATAAATTGCTGGGCACTACGCCTGATGGATTTCATGTTGGATCTGAAAAAGTTGGCACGCAAAATGAAGAGGAAGACGACGGGCCTGACCCAGAAAAAATTGGTTGGCCAACAGGCAAGTCTGATCAGAAGAAATAGCACAGCAAGTTTGTTGCGACCTTGAACGAACCATTCTGTTGCCATTCAATTCAATTTCGCTTGGTGATGTGTTGGTCTCTTTTATCCTGAAAAGGAACCGAATGCATCGTTGGCTGACATGACTGTTGAGGTGTTTACGCCCAGCGCAAACTCCAGCAAACAACTGCTTCAGCGAATGGGCAGCGCGCTTGCGTCGAGTCTCCGCCATATCTTTGAACAGTCCGAAGACTGGTTGCAAATTGACAGGGCTGCAAAACAGGCTCTGCTTCAACGCCTCGGCAATGCCAGCCGGGAGTGTCCGACACTTTACGCGCTCCACTTTCGACTAATTGATCAGATCAACGCAGACGAGTTGATGGTGGCTCAGGCCACGATCAATAGAATACTGTCTCTTCCCTGCGCTGCGGCTGGAACCCAAGTCATGTCGCTTGGTGCGGCTGACGCGGCTGCAGAGCTTTCGGTCATCATTCCATTTTTTGCCGAGAGCGAGGATGCCCGATTCACATTTGTCAAACCGGATGAAGCCCAGGCAGCTCCGGCAGTGCGGCAAATCGACGATGCCCTGCAATTGTTAAAGAAGGGCGCGCCAGCGTTTCATGCAGAAATCAGCGAAATCATTCCCTGGATCGTTATCGCAGCCGGTGAGCCGACGGGCATCAACACCAATTCTCGATCTTCATTTGGTGGCGCATCCGCCATGCGTGCCTTTGGCGCAGTGCTGTTGAACGCTGCCTTGCAAGGCACTGTGTTTGAACGGGCCCTGTCGCTGGTGCATGAATCATCTCACAATTTGTTGTTTGCACATGCCCCGAAAGACGGTGTTGTGACCAACTCTCCGACGGAACTCTATTCCTCTCCATTGAGACCTGACCCCCGGCCCATGGAAGGAATTCATCACGCCACCTTTGTGCTGGCGCGCATGGCGTTGGTTGCAAAATATTTGCTGCAGTCGGGGTTGCTGAGCCAAGTAGAAAATGAATTGGCGCGCAAGACCATCACCAATGCTCGCGCCCGGTTCGCCGACGGGCTTCACACGCTAGATGAACATGCAGCTTATACACCGTCCGGCGCACAGTCCATCGCCGAAGCACGCGCCTTTATGAACTCACTGCAGCAATAGAGCGTTTCAAAGACAGGGCCTCAACGGCCCGACCCTATTTCGCCGTCCGGAACCGTGCGATCGCACTGCGTTCAATGGCTGCGACGGTCAGGCGGTCGAGACCGAGGCGGTTCCTGAGCATTTGCAGGAGACGGAGTTCTTCACGTTCCAACTGGCCGTCAGCGGCGGCTACTTCAACGGCCAGGGCGTAGGCGGTGTCGTAGAGGCGGTTAGGGAGGCTGTCGGCGATGATGCTCAACACATCCGACAGGCCGCTTTCGCCCTGGAGCCGCTCGCCGCAGGAAGAAGCCGTCAGCAGCAATGCCTCGGGATCGTAATTGTGAAAGATCGGCAGGCCCTTCACCAAATCACCAATGGTCTTCAACTCGGCATCCGTCATGTTGCTGTCGGCGGCGGAGACCGTCACCATGGCATAAATCAGGGCTTCCTGAATGGCAATTGGGTCGGACATCTGATCGGACATAATTGGTTCTTTCCTGTCTTCGCGCGCCGGTAAAATCCGGATGACGCCATAAATCTTGCTGCTGTCGATTGACCGTTTGGCCGTTCACGATACATATGGGCGCATAATTGGCGCAAAACAGATGCCATGACCAGCTTTTTGGCATCATTTTCAGCGTCTGCGTTCAACCTGATCGACAACATATGAAAGATTTCACATGACTTCCCCGACGCTTGAGGCGATTCCCATGGACGACACCCTTGTTGCGGCGGCCCAGACTTCGAAAGCCTGGCCGTTCGAGGAAGCCCGCAAGATTGTCAAACGGCTGAACGGCCAAACGCCCGACAAACCGGTGTTGTTTGAAACAGGTTACGGCCCGTCCGGACTGCCGCATATCGGGACATTTGGCGAAGTGGCGCGTACCAGCATGGTGCGCAATGCCTTCCGCCTGCTGACCGAGGACAAGATCGCAACCCGCCTTCTGTGCTTTTCCGATGATATGGACGGGCTGCGCAAGGTGCCGGATAATGTTCCGAACAAGGAGCAACTGGCCGTCTATCTTGGTCAGCCTCTGACCCAGGTTCCCGATCCGTTTGGCAGCGAACATGGCTCCTTTGGTGCAGCCAATAATGCGCGGCTGCGTGCCTTTCTGGACAGTTTTGGCTTTGACTATGAATTCGCCAGTTCCACCGAATATTACAAAACCGGTGTGTTTGATGAAACGCTGCTGAAAATGCTGGCGGTCTATGATGACATCATGAACATCATTCTGCCGACGCTTGGGCCAGACCGGCGCGCAACCTATTCGCCGTTCCTGCCGATCTGCAAACGCACAGGCGTGGTGCTGCAAGTGCCGATGGAAGCGCGCAATGTTGAGGCGGGCACCATTTCCTATCGCGATCCGGAAACCAATGAGTTGGTGGAAACGCCAGTGACCGGGGGGGCGGTAAAATGCCAATGGAAGGCCGATTGGGCGATGCGCTGGGCAGCGCTTGATGTGAGCTATGAAATGGCTGGCAAGGATCTCATCGATTCCGTTCAGCTGTCCGGGAAAATCTGCCGGGCGCTTGGAAAACGACCACCGGAAGGGTTCAATTATGAGCTGTTTCTGGATGAAAGCGGTCAAAAGATTTCCAAATCGAAAGGCAATGGTCTGACGATTGAGGACTGGCTGTCCTACGCGACGCCTGAAAGCCTGTCGCAATATATGTATGTCAAACCAAAGACCGCCAAACGACTGCATTTCGACATCATTCCCAAAACGGTGGATGAGTATTTTTCGCATCTTGCTTCATTTGATAGGCTGGAAGCCGACAAGCAACTCTCAAGTCCGATCTGGCACATTCACAACGGACGTGCGCCTGCTGTCGATATGCCGGTGTCCTTTGCCATGCTGCTGAATCTGGTCAGCGCGTCCAACGCGTCTGACAAGGACGTGCTGTGGGGCTTCATTTCCCGTTATGCACCGGGCACAAGCGCCGAGACCCATCCGAAGCTGGATCAAATGGTCGCCTATGCGGTGCGCTATTTCGAGGATTTCGTGAAGCCGGGGAAAGTGTTCCGTGCTGCCAGCGAGCAGGAACGCGCGGCGCTGGCTGATCTGAAGGCCCGTTTCGATGCCCTGCCCCGTGATGCTGATGGCGAGACCATCCAGAATGAGGTGTATGCAGTGGGCAAAGCGCATGAATTTGAACCGTTGCGTGGCTGGTTTCAGGCACTTTATCAGGTTCTGCTGGGTCAGGATCAAGGACCGCGCTTCGGCTCCTTCACGGCGCTATATGGGCTGGATGAAACCTCACGGCTGATCGACGAGGCCCTCTCCGGGTCCCTGGTCACCAGCTAGGCTGTCTTCGGCTTCACTTTCATCGTCGCGCAACGGTCCGGCGATATCTGCAATCGGCAAATCCGGCGGCGGCGGCAATTCCGTGCTGCCGCCCTGCCGGGTGAGCGCCTGATAATTCTGCCAGCCGGATGGCGGTGTTTGGTAGATGCCGATTGATTGCTGCCTAGCCTGATCCGCCAGATCCCTGAGTGTATCGGGCGCATCATCTGCCACCCGCGCCCAGCCTTTGGACACCACAAGTTCCGCCAGATCATCGCCGCGCAATTTGCAGGATAGCTGCAAAGGCTTTTCCGAGGGCTGCCAGGCAAATTCGCAATTCAACGCAGTCAGCCTGATATGACGCTGCAGGCTGCGGATGATGAAACCACCACACGGCCAGTCACCATCATCGGTTTTGCAGATATGGTCCTGCGCGACGCCCACCACGCCAGGCAATTCCAGCCGCCATTTCCGGTTGAGATAACGCCCTTCGAAGGTAGCGGTATCAACCACCTTGATGCGATAGAGGTTTCTCTGCCGCACTTCCGGGGCTGCAGGTTCAACGCCTGGAACACGTTTCAGTGGTGCCGTTATTTGCGGGGCCGGGGTCATGCCTTGTGGTGTTACATTGCGGATGACACCGGGGTTTGAGGCCTGCTGTGCCAATACGGGGGTGCTGACCAAGGCCAACAGCAAGGCGGCTTTCACAGATTTGACAATCAACGTTTTCAAATCGAATTCCAATCGATGCACGAGGTTGCTCAAGCCGTTCTGGGCCGGATCATCCAACGCAGGATGGTCTATTATGCGACGCTCGTAAATGCTTCAGTAAAGCGGCCATAAAATGTATCGCCACTGGCCGCCAGATCGCGCAACAGATCGTTCGGCGCAAATCTTGGCCCATGTTTTTTGGTGAGTTCGTCACAAGCAGCGACGAAGCGGGCCGGACCCATTGTGTCGATGAAAGACAGGGTTCCACCGGTGAAAGGCGCAAATCCAAACCCGAGAATAGACCCCAGATCAGCCTCGCGGACATCGGTGATGACACCTTCTTCAAAACAACGAGCAGCCTCCAGCGCCTGAATCATCAGTAACCGGTTCCTGATCTCCTGACGGTCGATCTGATCAATCCGGTCCGGGTCGGTGATCTGTGGCACCAGATCGGACAGGCCCGGCCAAAGTCGTTTGTCACGCCCGTCATAATCATAAAAGCCCTTGTCGTTTTTGCGGCCAAAGCGTTCCTGTTCCACCACCATTTGCTGCAGCAGTTTTTCCTGGGCGGGATGGATAAAATCTGGACCCAGATCAGCTTTGGTGGCCTGGAGGATTTTCCATGCCAGATCAACCGCCACCTCATCGGTCAGAGCCAGGGGGCCAACGGGCATTCCTGCCTGCACTGCAAGGTTTTCGATCATGGCTGCCGGAATGCCTTCGGTCAGCAGCAGATGCGCCTCCAGCAGATAGGCCATGACCGAGCGGTTGGCATAAAAACCCCGCCCATCATTGACCACAATCGGTGTCTTGCGAATGAGCCGCACAAAATCAAAAGCACTGGCCAGCGCCTGATCATTGGTCTGCTCGCCCAGAATGATTTCCACAAGCATCATTTTGTCGACCGGCGAGAAGAAATGGATCCCGATGAAATTTTCCGGGCGAACATGGTTTTGCGCCAGAGAGTTGATCGGCAGGGTTGATGTGTTGGAAGCCAGCGTGACATCAACTGGCAGAATTTCGCTGATACTGGCGATGACGTCCGCTTTTGTGTCGCGGTCTTCAAAAACCGCTTCAATAACCAGATCACAGCCACCCAGATCGGGATAATCCGTGCTGGTTGTGATCCGCGCCATCAAGGCGTCATGCTCTTCCTGACTAGCATATCCGCGCTTGACCGCTTTCTGCATCAGCCCGTCTGAATGCGCCTTGCCTTTTTCTGCAGCCTCCAGGGTGCGGTCAAGCAGCACCACCTTCAGGCCAGCCTTGGCGCTGACATAGGCAATGCCGGCACCCATAAAGCCGGCACCGACGATGCCAATCCTTTCAAGCTGCACCGGTGCGATAGTCGCCGGGCGTCTGGCGCCCTTGTTGAGCGCCTGCATGGAGACAAACAGTGAGCGCAACATGTTGCTGGCTTCCGGTGTTTGCAAGACAGAGGCAAAATAACGGCTTTCGACAGCCAAAGCCTGATCCATCGGCAGTTGAAGGCCTTCATAGACCGCCTTCATGATGCCGCGTGCACCGGGATAATTGTCGTGGGTTTCCTTGCGGTAAAGCGCATTCGCGGCAGGCCAGAGCTGGAAACCCGCCGGGGAATAGATGTTCGCGGCGCCAGAGGGTTTATACCCTTTTTGATCCCACGGTTTTTGGGCAGACAGGCCCTCTGCCAGCATCTTTTTGGCCGCCGGAACAAGATCAGAGCGCTGCGGCACAAGCACATCAACCAGACCCATGGATTTTGCTTTCTTGCCGGTCAGATTCTTACCCTGCAGCAGCATCTGCAATCCCGATTGCGGGTCTGTCATACGCATCACGCGCTGGGTTCCGCCGGCGCCGGGAAAAATGCCTATGCGCACTTCCGGCAATCCAATCGTGGTTGCCCGGTCATCGACCATGACCCGCCCATGGGCTGCCAGCGCCAGTTCGGTGCCACCGCCAAGACAGGTTCCATTGATGGCCACAACAATGGGTTTGCCGCAGGTTTCCAGCTTGCGGTAAAGCCGTGACAGGCTGGATGATTTTTCGAACAGATCTTCCGGGCTGTTCCCGCCTTCGGTCTGGTTCAGCATCTGGATCATGGTGATATCAGCGCCGCCGGTGAAGGAATCGGATTTGGCCGAGATCAGGACCGCGCCACGGATGGTCTCATCCTGCATGATTTGATCAATGAGTGCGTCCAGTTCCTCCATGACGATGCACGTAATGAGGTTGATGGAGCGGTCCGGCATATCCCAGACGATCAGCGCCCAGCCATCACTGTCGATATCCACCGAAAAGGCCGTATAAGAGCCACCCATAGCTACACCCGCTCTATCAGGGTCGCAGTGCCCATTCCGGCACCGATACACAGGGTGACAATGGCGGTCGACAAATCCCGCCGCTCTAGTTCATCCAGCACAGTGCCCAGAATCATGGCCCCGGTCGCGCCCAAGGGATGTCCCATGGCAATGGCTCCTCCATTGACGTTCACCTTTTCTGAATCCAGATCGAATGCCTGCTGGTAGCGCAGCACGACCGAGGCAAAGGCCTCATTGATTTCGATGAGATCCAGATCAGCAAAGGAAACACCCGTTCTGGCGAAAAGCTTGCGCGTCACATCCACAGGCCCGGTCAGCATCAAGGCGGGCTCGGAGCCGATGCTGGCACAGGCTCTGATGCGCGCGCGCGGCGTCAGTCCGGCGCGTTTTCCGGCGTGTCCTGAGCCAATCAGAACCGCCGAAGCGCCGTCGACAATGCCAGAGGAATTGCCCGCATGATGGATGTGACTGATCCGCTCGATCTCCGGGTGGGCAGCAATGGCGACAGCATCAAAACCACCCATCTCCCCCATCAAGGCGAAGGATGGCTGCAAAGCAGCCAAGGCCTGCATGTCGGTGTCCGGCCGCATATGCTCATCGCGATCCAGCAAGACATCACCATGTGGCGCGCAGACCGGCACTATGGATTTTGCGAAGTGGCCTTCCTGCCAGGCTTGTCCGGCGCGCTGCTGGCTTTGAACGGCATAGGCATCCGCATCTTCGCGCGAAAAGCCGTATTTTGTCGCGATCAAATCGGCGGAAACGCCCTGTGGCATGAAATAGGACGGCACGGCCACGCTGGGGTCGACCGGCCATGCACCGCCGGATGCACCAATGCCGACGCGGCTCATGGATTCAACGCCGCCAGCGACAACCAGATCATTCTGGCCGCTGACAATCTGGGCAAAGGCAATGTTCACAGCATCCAGCCCGGACGCGCAAAAACGGTTGATCTGCATGCCCGGCACGGCTTGGTCGAAACCCGCAGCGAATACGGCAGCGCGCGCGATGTTTCCCCCGGCTTCCCCGATTGGATCGACACAACCCAGAATCACATCGTCAATCTGATTTGTGTCAAGATCATTGCGCTGACGCAGAGCGCGCAATTGTGAGGCTGCCAGTTCCACAGCCGTCACCGTGTGAAGACCACCATCGGGCTTGCCCCGGCCGCGCGGCGTGCGCACAGCGTCAAAAATGAAAGCGTCATTCATTGCAAACCGCCATCAAAACGCATCAGCGGGCAGCGCCATCATACTGTCCGCGCCGCTGCGAATGCGCGTCAAATGGGTTTGTGTTTCTGGCAAACTGCGTTCCATGAAATAACGTCCTGTGGTGAGTTTGGCCTCGTGGAAGCTGCGGTCCCCGGTATCATTTTGAATGTTTTCATGGCTGACCCTGGCCATCATTGCCCACATGTAGCCGATCGAGACCACGCCCAGCAAATGCATATAGTCGGTGGCACCGGCGCCGGCATGCTCCGGTTGTTCCACAGCGTTTTCCATCAGCCAGAGCGTAGCCATTTGCAGATCATCGACAGCCTTTCTGAGCGGATCGGTGTAGATCGTCAGCGCCGCATCCTTTTCAGCTTCCGCCAGGAACAGCCCCACTTCGCTCAGGAATGTCTTCAAGGCGCGTCCACCATCCTTTGGCAGTTTACGACCGACCAGATCAAGCGCCTGAATGCCGTTTGTACCTTCATAGATCATGGCGACGCGGGCGTCTCGGACGAATTGCTCGACACCCCATTCTGCTATGTAACCATGACCACCAAAGATCTGTTGTGCCTGCACTGCGTTGCTGAATCCGGTGTCGGTAAACACGCCTTTTATGACAGGGGTCATCAGACCCAGATGATCATCAGCCGCCTGGCGAATGGCCGCGTCCGGGGATCGGTGCAGTTCGTCGGCTTTCAGCGCCGTCCAGACCAGCAGGGCCCGAGCCCCTTCATTGAAAGCCTTGATGTTCATCAGCATGCGTCTGACATCCGGATGGGCCATCAGTGCAACAGGCTTGGAATCCGCGTCTCTGGGTTTGCCCATGGCATGGCCCTGAAGCCGGTCTTTGGCATAGCTCACCGCATTCTGGTAGGCCACTTCCGAAATCCCCAGGCCCTGCACGCCAACCGACAGGCGAGCCTCATTCATCATGACAAACATGGCAGGCAATCCGCGATGTTCTTCGCCAATCAGCCAGCCTGTCGCGCCATCATAATTCATGGTGCAGGTGGCATTGCCGTGAATGCCCATCTTGTCTTCCAGTGAACCGCATTGCAAAGCGTTGCGCAGGCCCGGATTGCCATTTTCGTCAGGGATGTATTTGGGGACAACGAACAGAGACAATCCCTTGACCCCGGCAGGCGCGCCTTCGATCCGGGCCAGAACAAGGTGAACAATGTTCTCTGCCAGATCATGTTCGCCGGAGGATATGAAAATCTTCTGGCCGGTGATCTGGTACGAACCGTCTTCCTGTGGCTGCGCTCTGGTTCTCAACAGGCCGAGATCCGTTCCGGCGTGAGGCTCTGTCATATTCATGGTGCCGGTCCATTGTCCGGCGGCCAGTGGCGGCAAATAAATCTGCTTCAATTCTTCCGATGCATGCACCTTCAATGCCGCATAAGCCCCCTGTGACAAGACCGGATACAAGCCCCAGGAGAAATTGGCGGAATAGATGTATTCCTGAATGATGCTGCTCAAGGTGCCTGGCAGGCCCTGGCCACCATAGGCCGGATCGGCTGACAATCCCGACCAGCCCCCTCTTGCATACAGATCGAAGGCTTCGCGGAACCCGCGTGGCGTGGTGACGCTGCCATCTTCGTGGCGCTTGCAACCCTCAAGATCACCGACACGGTTGAGCGGCTGCAGAGTTTGTTCACAAAACCGCGCGGCCTCGCCAAGAATCGCCTCAACCACATCTGGCGTCACCTCCGCAAAGCCCGCCAAAGTGTTGAAGCGTTCCATCCGGAACACGTCATTCAACAGGTACAGCGCGTCTTTCAGAGGTGCATGATAGGTTGGCATTTTTGCCCTTCCTGCAGATGAATATCTCTGTCACATCATATATAATGGAGAGGTCAACTTTAAAAGCAGGCAGTGCGCATCACTCTTCACAATTGGGTGGTGATACCATCCTGGTCGGCACCAGAGCAGTGCCAAAGCAGAAATTACTTAGCCGGATGCGGTTTCTTTTTCGCGCAGCATGCCGGAGACAACATCGACAGTCCGCTCAAGTTCCTCGATGGCCTGCTCGATGTCGTTGCGCTGGTCTTTCAGCACATCAACCTGTTCCTGAAAGCGTTTCAAAGCCACACGCAATTGAACAACCTGACCGTCTTTCAGATCATACAGATCAAGCATTTCGCAAATTTCAGTGAGTGAGAAACCAACCTTTTTGCCCATCAGCACAAGTTTCAGCCTGGCCCGATCCCGCCTGCTGTAAACCCGCGTCGTCCCATCGCGTTTCGGGCTGACCAATCCACGATCCTCATAGAACCGAAGTGTTCGCAACGTGACCTGAAATTCACGCGCCAACTGTCCAATCGAAAATGAATTCTCTGTTGTATCTTCACCCTGCCCCGCACGTTGTGCTCTGGATGAAACAGTTTCGGTACCTTTATTCACTACGTCACTTTCAATCGATTTTGATGACAATGTATATTCTCCGACTGGCAAACCAACCAAGCAACAGAATCGAGGTCTATACTCTGCTTGCAAAAATCGAATTTTCTTTGCATTACACCAATATAATGTTCAATCAGATCAAAATTTCGTGACGCTTAGCGGATGACACGACGAGAGTCCATACTACAAATTGTATTCTTATACTAAATACTCTTTTAAATGTAATTTACATTGCATGAACGGGCAAATCCATTTGTCCATCGCGATTTGATCCGTTTGCCAGCTCCTATGTTCGAAGCGATTTGCTGAGCTGCGCCTGTGAGTCGGCGCCCCTTTGTTTCAGTATTCCCGACGAAATTAACGTCATGTTTACTATAATTGTTGACTTTTCGGTAAATGAAACTCCCGTGAATCGCCTTGTTTGGCATGCAATTCGTGGGACCCTACGAGAAGGCGTGGATGCAAGTGACCGTTTTACAGCGCAAAGCCACAGCAAGAAATAATCGTGTTGACAGCATTCTTGAGGATGAGAGCAGCGATGTTTTCAGCCGTGTGATAGAAGCCGCACAGCGCAATGGCATGACATTGGAAGCCTGGCTTCAGGACGCAGTGCGTCAGAACGAGACGCAGGAAGACCATCTGTCACAGGATGAACTGACCCTGAGGAAACTTCTGGAAACCCAGAGGCAGAGCCGCGTGGAAGCGGAACGCGCCGCAGTCACCGCCAAACAGGCGCTGCTGGACACGCCTGATGATGTCGAAACCGATGCAGAAAGTCAGGCTCTGATTGATGCGATCGAGGATTTGAGTCAACAACTCAGTGCGCTGAAATCCAACGACCGGATTAAATCGTCAAGCCCGGCACAGACAACTGAACCTGTTTCCAGCGTTCCCCTTTCCAGTGGCCATCTTAGTGACGACCAAGCCGAAGCCGATGAAACACATCTTGCGATTGAGGAAGGCGCTCACACAATAGATGAATTGCGTGCCCGAATTCTCGCTCTGAAAGAACGCATTGTCCCATCTGAAGCTGATCCTTTTGAAGTGTCAACCAGGTCTGCACCCCAAGTCAGCATTGAGCCACGTCCAAATACAGACAAATCATCCAAAATAGATGAAGAGCTCGAACTCGACCTGGAATATGAATTGCAATCGACTGCGGCCTCTGATGATCTGAACGAACAGGACTATTCAGACGAGGCAAACTTCACAGACGAAGAGACCTTCGAGGCTGAATCAGACTACGATTATCAGGAATTCGAAGACGAAGACACGCCCGCGCTGATTGAGACTGCTTTCAACGATGCGATGGAAGCACATTTTGCGCTGCTGGGCGACAAGATCAACACGCTGCTTGAAAAAGCTGACAGCGACACAAAGTCCCAGAATGATGAAATTCGTGGACAGCTCGACAGCAATCTAGCGCTGCTGGAGAACAAGATCTCCGAGTTGCCGACCCGAGATGACGTGGCAATTCTGCAACCGATGGCCAAGATGCAGGTCAAGCTGCAGGAAGACCAGACCAGGCTGGATCGCAACTTCAAGAAGCTGGCTGACGAGCATATTCGCCTGCAAAACTCTGCTGCAAAATCAGACAGCGCGGCGCAGATTCCAGCGTTGCAACAACAGATCAGCAATCTGGAAGCATCGCTGAAATCGATGAAGCCCGCCCTGTCCAGGGATGTTGCAAGCCTTCTGGACCTCACCGTCCAGAAGCTTGAGAGGTCTTCCAAGAACAATCCCGATCTTGTCACCAATACGGCGTTGCAAACCCACCTTGCTCAGCTGGAAAAGAAGCTGAAGGATTTGCCTGCGGAAATTGCGCAGCAACAGCCCAATGCGCAAAGTCTGATCAGCTTTCTGCCGCCAAGGGAAACGCTTGAATCAATCGAGCACACGGTTGGCCGCCTCGAAGCCATCATGCTTGAGCAACAGACAACGCTGAGTGAAATGGATATTGGCGATCAGACGCAAATGTTCAAAGACCGCTTTGATGGTTTGCTGTCCCGCCTCGACGATACGATGAAGCGGTTTGACTCTGCTGCGCTGGAAGCTGACCGTCGGGCCGATGAAAACCTTCACAACCAGAAATCACAAAACCAGACATTCATCGAGCAACTCACCGCCCAGATCGAAAGTCTGGAACGGCGGATCGAAGAAACGCCAACACAGAATACCGACCATGCCGCGTCAGTAGATGCAGCGCATCAGCAGATGCAGGACGATATGTCCCGGATTGAGGCACAATTGTCCACCGTGATGGAACAATTGGGCCAGCAACTGGCAACAACGAATGCTGCCAGACCAACCGGGACGGATACATCTGCCATCACCAAAGCCGTATCAGACGCGGTTGTGGTACCACTGAATGAAGCGCTGAACCGCGTTGAGCGTGGGCTGGATGCGCGCAGCCGCCAGACGCTGGATGATCTGTCAGCACTGGTTAAGTCCTCGACCAACAAACCACAGCCAGCCGACCCACTGCACAGCCAACTCAGTTCGGTTCCCGATACGCTGACCATTCTGCTGAACAAGATTCATGATCTGGAAAGCGGCGTCGATCGCTTGCAGGCCAGGCAACAGAAGCAGACACCTGCAACAGCCAAGGACGAACCACGCCGCCCAAGATTCCGAAAGCCAGCGCAGGCCAAGCCAGACATCATCCCGCCAAAACCAGCTGAGCCCACACACAAGGCGCAAGCTCCAAAAACCGAAAAAGAAGCGGATTTTGAAGTCGGGATGAATTACATCGCGGCAGCACGACGTGCGTCCAAAAAAGGTGGCCAGGCGCCAGCTGCCTCCGCCGCTGCGCTCGCCACAAGCAAGGCACCCGGTGCCAAGAAGACACCTCAAAACGGCATGGCCTCCTCTTCGGGAGCCGAATCTGTTGAGGGTATCAAGCAGCGTGCCGAAAATATTCTGTCCCGCCAACGTGAAGAATTGAAAAGCGAACGCAATCCAAGCCGCCGCAAGAAAATTCTGGGCGTCTGTCTGGGCCTGACACTGATTGTGGCTGCCGTGGCACTTGCGCTGAAAACCTACCAGTCGCAACAGGAACCCAGCGATAATCTGGCAACGAGCAGCATTCCTACACCAGTGGGCCCGGCAAAAGACAGCAGATTGCCAACAAGCGGCTCATTTGCGACACCATCTTTAACCGTCGCAAGCCAGAAATTACCTGACAGGCTGCCGGGCGGACTGGATCGGATCAAGGCGCTCGGTGACAGTGTTTTTGCAGAAGCAAAAGCTGTGACGAAAATTGCGACGCCGGTGGCAAAGCCCAAGATCACCCGGAAAGCATCGATCACACCTCTTGAACGAACCTTTGTTGCACCGGCCCCTGCGATCAATATCGGACCGCTGCCACTGCGCTACAAGGCTGTCATTGGCGATGCCGATGCACAGTTTGAAATTGGCAGCCGTTATGCTGACGGGTTTGGCACCGCGCCGAATATGCCGAAGGCCGTGGAATGGTATCGCCGCGCCGCAGATCAGGGTCTGGCACCGGCACAGTACCGTTTGGGCAGCCTGCTGGAGCATGGGCGGGGAACCGCAAAGAACCTGACAGCGGCTGCTGACCTTTACAAAAAGGCCGCTGAAAAGGGAAATACCAAGGCGATGTATAATCTGGGCGTTCTGCATGCACAGGGCATGCTGGGCGAGCCAAATTTCACGGAAGCAGCCAAATGGTTCAGGGTCGCCGCCAATGCCGGCGTCAAGGACAGCCAGTTCAATCTGGCCATTCTGTATGCCAGAGGCATGGGCGTTGCGACCGATCTGGAGAAAGCCTACTTCTGGTTTGCCGTTGCCGCCAAGGATGGCGATCCCGATGCCAAGGCAAAACGGGATGCGCTGGCTCAGGATATGTCGGCAGATACAGTTGCAAGCATTAATGACACTGTTGCCAATTGGGGCCCCGACCGGCCAGAGAAATCGGCCAATATTGTCCCCATTCCCAAAGAGGGCTGGATTGCCGTCGAAGTTCCCAAGAATGCAGAGGAACAGCTGACGCGGCATGCGGCAATAGCCAGCGATACCGGACCGATTGCCAGCAACCGAGGACCGAATTTGCTGAACCAGCCAGGTGGCCTGGGCGACATTCCTCTGGCAAAGTTTGACGAATCCGCCATCTGAATTCCGGGCTCGATCGAGAGATTGAATCGGGTCCCCGAAACATGATTGTCGGCACCCAGTCACCTGATCGGGACGGGTGCCGACAAGCCACTGTTTCGGCCTAGCTGCGCCCAAACCAACCACTGGTGAGCTTACCTGACCTCTAAACTGCCAACTTAGATCGATTGATAGAGTATAAAGAAATTCCCTTTAATGAGCCTTGTATGTCCCTCTGGATATTGACAGCAGGCGAAAGCAGGCGTTTATCAGGGCCTTGGCGTCAATTTCTGATTTTTAATCGACGCCAGACTCCACACCGGGATTGATTGTAGTCTGCGCTTCATCGCGCACAGCCAAAAAAGACAGACCTTCGTGCAGATTTACCTGCCCATTGCCGAACTACCCGTCAGCATTTTGATGCTGCTAGGTATGGGTGCAGCGGTGGGCTTTATTTCCGGACTTTTTGGTGTTGGTGGCGGGTTTTTGCTCACACCATTATTGATCTTCACCGGCATCCCGCCTGCCGTGGCCGTTGCCACTGTCACCTCACAAACCGTTGCTTCGTCGACCTCAGGTGCGTTGTCCTATTGGCGGCGTCAGGCGATTGATCTGAAACTGGCCAGCATGCTGATTGCCGGCGGCATTGTTGGATCGGCACTCGGTGTCTTCGTGTTTCGACTGTTGCGTGATGTCGGGCAACTGGACCTGATCATCTCGATTTCCTATCTGACCTTTCTGACCTCCATTGGCGTTCTGATGCTGCGCGAATCCGTGCGCGCCATGCTGAAAAACCGCGATGGCAAGCGCCCCCCTGCCAGAATGCCAGGCCAGCACAGCTGGGTTCTGGGCCTGCCGCTGAAAATGAAATTCCGGCGCTCCAAATTGTATGTCAGCGTTTTACCGGTTCTCGGACTTGGTATTTCCATCGGTTTCATGGGCTCTGTACTGGGCATTGGCGGCGGGTTCATCATGGTTCCCGCGCTGATCTATCTGCTACGCGTGCCCACCGCGATGGTGATCGGCACATCGCTGATCTATATTGTCGTGACCATGTCGGTGGCCACTGTGCTGCATGCCAGCACCAACCAGACAGTGGATGTTGTATTGGCACTGTGCCTGATGATCGGCGGCGTATTTGGCGCGCAATTTGGAGCCCAGTTGGGGCAGAAATTGCGCGGGGAACAGGTCCGTGCCCTGCTCGGTCTTCTGGTGCTGGCCGTTGGCATGCGGTTTGCCGTCAATCTGGTGCTGAAGCCAGACGAGTTGTTCTCCATTTCCGTTCTGCGCCTGATAGGTGGCGGCTGATGTCACGCCTGATCGCATCCATCCTCGTGCTTATCATGCCTGTCTTGCTGATGTTGACCGGGCCCGCTGTTGCGGAACGGGTGGTGCTTGCCGTGTCGTCAGAGACGGTCTCCATCACCTCCAATTTCTCCGGCACCGACATCACCATTTTCGGAAGCATCGAGCGCGATCAGGGCGTTGATCTGGGCGAAGAGGGCTATGATGTGGTGGCCGTCATCAAAGGTCCACCGGTCGATGCTGTGACACGAAAGAAAGAGCGCGTCTTCGGAGTCTGGATCAATCGCAATGAGCGCACCTTCCTGAGCGTGCCATCGTTTTACGCCTTGTCCTCCAATCGTCCGCCAGATGATATTGCCCAGTCCCAGGCCCTGCAGGCCAATCAGATCGGGTTGGAAAATATCATCTTTCCTGTGGCCACCGACAGCATTCAGGTGCCAGGGAAGGCCACCGAATTTGCGCTGGCTTACCGACGGCTGAAGGCGAATAATGATCTGTTCTCGATGAATGTGGATGGCATCGACTTCCTGACGCCAACGATTTTCAAAAGCACCATGCGGATTCCCGCCCGCGTCTCGGTCGGCACCTACAGCATCGAAGTATTCGTGTTTGATGAAGGTGCGCTGGTGGCCCATGATGAGCAGACCTTGTGGATTTCCAAAGCAGGTCTGGAACAGCTGATTTATGATTTCAGCCGTGAAAGAGGAATGCTGTTTGGTGTGTTTGCCGTTCTGCTTGCAGTGTTTGTCGGCTGGTTCGGCGGCGTTGTCTTCAGACGCGAATAGATTGGAGTCCCGATCCCATGACCATCATGTCTGACGAGCCGATCGGGTCTGATCCATCCAAGGAATCTCCTCCAAAGGTGGTGCTTCGGCTGGGTTATGCCGGTCTCATTCCTTTTGCAGCCCTTGCGCTGGCAATCGTGCTCTTTCGGCCGGACCCGTTTTTACAGGAAACGGCAGGTATGGCGCTTCTGGCCTATGGTGCTGTCATTCTGTCATTTCTCGGCGGTGTGCATTGGGGCCGTGCGCTGTATGAGCCAGACCCCGAGTTGCAGACGCGCGACTATGTGTTGAGCGTGCTGCCATCCATCTTCGGGTGGTGTTGCCTGTTGTTGCCACTTGCTTCCGTTGGCGTGCTGTTGCTGATATTGGGTTATATCTGGCAGGTCACAATCGATCTGAATGCTGTGCGGCAGAACATTCTGCCAAGCTGGTTTGGCAGGCTTCGGATGCTGTTGACAGGCGGCGCCATACTCAGCCTTCTGATCGGTGGCGTGGCTTTGTTATAGAGCCCTTCCAATGTGTTATCCATTCACTCTGGATCGAGGAGGTTGGTCGCCTGACGACAATGCTGATCAGTCTTGGATGTACCGGGCCATTGTCAAAGCGTGGCTTGTTGTGGTCACAGGGTGGGTTCTCGGAACAAGTCCGAGAACGACGGCGGTGGGGCTGGGTGTGACACTGTGAGCGATTCACGTCGGTGGGGCCGGGTAACTCTGTGAGTCATTCACGGCGGTGCGGTCGGGAGATTCTGTGAGCAATTCAATGAGACGTGAATTTGGAAAGATTCGCATTCCAAAAATGCTCTGCCCGTAGTCCTATGCCAGGCTTTTGCGATACGCACTCCCCCGACACACGCTCCGTCCCCCTCCACCACGCCCTTCGTCGTTCTCGGACTTGTTCCGAGAATCCATTTCAGCCACCCTCCGATTTGGCCACCTGGACCCAAATCTCGCGCTCAACCGCGTCTGTCAGGCCTGCATTGTGTTGGGCTGACAGAATAGATCTGCCGGTCCCCGAGCATGTGGATGCGCGTGCTGTTCGGTGCTCCAAACAGATTTGAATAGGCTGCATTGCGAATATTGAGGCCACCGGTGAGTTCACCAAAAGCTGGCAGGATGGCGCGTTTGCCATCTTCAATGAAGCAGGGCCGACGCACAGACCGCGCCCGGCTGCGAATCTTGCTGCAGGGATGCAGATGTCCGGCAATTTCACCCTCGGCACCCGGCAAGGGCTCATGACGAAAAATGATCGGACCAATCGACAGTTCATCACACGCGGTTCCGCCCAGCGCCTGAGGTGGATGGGGATCGTGATTGCCCGATACCCAGACCCATTCGCGCCCCTGCTGCATGCGCCCGATCACGGCACATTCGTCTGCGCCCAGCCGACTGGCTGCAGCCACATCATGAAAGCTGTCTCCCAGTGCAATGATGCGGGCCGGTTGCAGCGCACTGATCAGCAGTTCAAGACGACGCAATGTGGCCCGGCTGTCATAGGGCGGCAGAAAGGTGCCATTGCGGGCAAAGCTGGAGCCCTTTTCCAGATGCAGATCAGCCACGATCAGCGTGGCTTCATCAGGCCAGTACAAAACACCTTCAGGCAGCGCGACAAAACGCTGTCCCATCAAGGTCAGGCTAACCCCGCCTTGCGGCATCTCCTGTGTGATTTCTTCTGCCAAAGACACGTTAGTTGACCAACTTATATCCGCATTGCTTCTTCAACCAGATCATCTACCGGGCTGACATTGTCCGCCACTTCCGCCAGTATCATCTCATCTGCGCTGCCAAACACAGGTTCCTTGCCAATCTGCAGCATGACCGGAACGGCCAGTGGCGAAATCCGGTCCAATGCCTGATGCCGCAAATGATTCTTGACGCGTTTCAGCATAGCGCCCAGACGCTCAATGTCCAAAAGACCAGTTGACGCATCAACCCAAGCTGCCTGCAGCAAGATGTGGTCCGGCTCATGTTCGTTCAGCACGTCATAGATCAGATCGGAGGACACGGTGACCTGCCGACCGGATTTTTCCTTGCCGGGATGGCGCTTCTCAATCAGGCCGGAAATCAGGGCGGCATTGCGAAAGGTGCGCTTCATCATGAAGCTTTCACGCAGCCAGGCTTCCAGATCATCGCCCAGCATATCCTCGTCAAACAGGGCATCAAGGCTCAACTCGCCCCGGCCGATCATCAAGGACAGATCGCGCAGGCACCACACACCCAGCGCATAATCGGTGGCGACGAACCCAAGCGGTCTGGCCTTCATGCGTTCCAGACGCCGTGTCAGCAACATGCCGAGGGTCTGATGTGCCAGACGACCCTCAAACGGATAGGCAATGAGATAATGCTTGTCGGCACGGGGGAAGGTTTCCACCAGCAATTCACGCTGTCCCGGCAGCACCGACCGCGCCTTCTGGATTTCCAGCCATTGCGCCACCTGATCGGGCAATGAATTCCAGCTGCCCGGATCAGACAGGATGTTGCGCACACCTTCTGCCAGATAGGTGGAGAGGGGAAATTTACCACCGGCAAAACTTGGAATTTTCGGCGTGTCCGCCACGCTTTTGGTAACCAGTGCTTCGGTCTCGCGAATGCCCTCAAACCGCACGATCTGGCCGGCAAACAGAAAGGTATCGCCCGGCTCCAGCGTTTCCAGAAAATATTCTTCCACCTTGCCAAGCACGCGGCCACCACGCCCAACTCTTCCATTCTTGCGGCTGGTCATCCGCACCAGCAATGTGGGGTTTTCAATGATGGTGCCGACATTGATGCGGTATTGCTGCGCCAGACGCGGATGGGTCAACCGCCAGGAGCCATCCTCCATCTTGCGGATTTTTGCATAGCGCTCATAGCTTTTCAGCGCATAGCCACCGGTGGCGACAAATTCCAGAACCTTGTCGAAGGTGGCGCGCGGCAGATCGGCATAGGGCGCGGCTGTTTTTATTTCACTGAACAGATCGTCCGCCTGAAACGGTGCTGCGCAGGCCATGCCCAGCACATGCTGGCACAGCACATCCAGCGCACCATCATGCAGGCGCGGCGTATCCTGCGCACCAATGTAATTGGCATCCAGCGCGGCCTTGCATTCCAACACTTCAAAGCGGTTGGCAGGCACCAGAATGCCTTTTGACGGCACATCCATGCGGTGGTTGGAACGGCCAATGCGCTGCGCCAACCGACTGGCCCCTTTGGGCGCACCGACATGGATAACCAGATCAACATCACCCCAGTCAATGCCCAGATCCAGCGTGGAGGTCGCGACAATGGCCCGCAAGCTGCCCGTCCCCATGGCGGCTTCCACCTTGCGGCGCTGGCCCACATCCAGCGAGCCATGATGCATGGCAATCGGCAAGGCCTCTTCATTGACGCGCCACAATTCCTGAAACAGCAATTCGGCCTGAAAGCGCGTATTGACGAACAGCAAAGTTGTCTTGTGCTGTTTGATCTGGCGATAAATATCGTCAATCGCATAGAGCGCCGTATGCCCGGCCCAGGGCAGACGCTCCTTTGTTTCCAGAATGCTGATATCGGGCTTTGCCCCGCCGGTGATTTGGATCAGACCGGCTTCACTGACCTCGCCATGCTCACGGTTCTGCAGCACCAGCCAGGCCTGCAGATCCTGCGGATTGGCAACGGTGGCCGACAGGCCGATGGTGGTGATATCGGGCGCATGGCGAAACAGCCGCGCCAGCCCCAGCGACAACAGATCACCGCGCTTGGACACGACCAGCGAATGCAATTCATCAAAGATGATGGTTTTGACCTGTTTGAAAAACCGCTCTGCGGTCCTGTCCGCCAGCAACAGGGCAATCTGCTCCGGCGTGGTCAGCAATATGTCGGGCGGGCGTTCCTTCTGGCGCTGGCGCTTGTGGGCGGGCGTATCGCCCGTGCGGGTTTCCACCGTGACCGGCAAATCCATCTCCCGGATCGGCGCTTCCAGATTGCGCGCGATATCCACCGCCAGCGCTTTCAGCGGCGAGATATACAGCGTATGCGGTCCGAAAAACGCCATGCCCGGTTTCCGGCGCAACCCGTCTTCGCGATACAGATCAACCAGACTGGGCAAAAACCCCGCCAGCGTCTTGCCGGCCCCGGTGGGTGCAATCAGCAGGGTCGAGCGGCCATTCTGCGCACGTTGCAACAACTCAAGCTGATGCGCCCTTGGCTGCCAACCGCGTTCAGCAAACCAGTTTTGGAATTTCTGCGGGAGATCAGCCCCCTCTGCATCGCTTTGGCGTTCGTCCACAGACCATCCGATTCCATGTGTGGGTGACCTACAACATAGGAATCAAATGCAGCTTTGCGAAGTGGGTTATCTCAGTGAGTTTCAAACCCGGCAATTGGAGGCATGGTGGATGCCTGAATGCAGGCAATGATCTACCACAACTTTATACTCTCACGACCGTTAGTAGGATAGATGATTGAAATTGTTATGGCTGGCCGAGCGCTTGAAGATTTGAACGAATTGTTTTGGTTTGGGGATGGTTAGTTCCAAGAGCATTCTCACTGATTTCAAGGGCTTTGCGAAGCAGCGGTTCAGCCTCCAGCGCGCGACCCTGAGCATCCAGATTGTAGGCGACATTGTTGTAGCTCGTAGCTGTATCTGGATGATCAAAACCCAACACACGCTCACGGATCTCAAGGGCTTTGCGATAAAGCGGTTCAGCCTCCAGCGCGCGACCCTGAGCATCCAGATTGGAAGCGACGTTGTTGTAGCTCGTAGCTGTATCTGGATGATCAAAACCCAACACACGCTCACAGATTTCAAGGTCTTTGCGATAAAGCGGTTCAGCCTCCAGCGCCCGACCCTGATCAGCCAGATTGGAAGCGACGTTGTTGTAGCTCGTAGCTGTATCGGGATGATCAAAACCCAACACACGCTCACGGATCTCAAGGGCTTTGCGAAGCAGCGGTTCAGCCTCCAGCGCCCGACCCTGAGCATCCAGATTTAAAGCAACATTGTTGTAGCTCGTAGCTGTATCTGGATGATCAAAACCCAACACACGCTCACGGATCTCAAGGGCTTTGCGACAAAGCGGTTCAGCCTCCAGCGCCCGACCCTGAGCATTCAAATTGGAAGCGACGTTGTTGTAGCTCGTAGCTGTAGAGGGATGATCAAAACCCAACACACGCTCACGGATCTCAAGGGCTTTGCGATAAAGCGGTTCAGCCTCCAGCGCCCGACCCTGAGCATTTAAATTGGAAGCGACGTTGTTGTAGCTCGTAGCTGTAGAGGGATGATCAAAACCCAACACACGCTCACGGTTCTCAAGGGCTTTGCGATAAAGCGGTTCAGCCTCCAGCGCCCGACCCTGAGCATCCAGATTGGAAGCGACGTTGTTGTAGCTCGTAGCTGTATCGGGATGATCGAGACCCAGTACACGCTCACGGATCTCAAGGGCTTTGCGATAAAGCGGTTCAGCCTCCAGCGCCCGACCCTGAGCATCCAGATTGGAAGCGACGTTGTTGTAGCTCGTAGCTGTAGAGGGATGATCAAAACCCAACACACGCTCACAGATTTCAAGGTCTTTGCGATAAAGCGGTTCAGCCTCCAGCGCCCGACCCTGAGCATTCAAATTGGAAGCGACGTTGTTGTAGCTCGTAGCTGTAGAGGGATGATCAAAACCCAACACACGCTCACGGATCTCAAGGGCTTTGCGAAGCAGCGGTTCAGCCTCCAGCGCCCGACCCTGAGCATCCAGATTTAAAGCAACATTGTTGTAGCTCGTAGCTGTATCTGGATGATCAAAACCCAACACACGCTCACGGATCTCAAGGGCTTTGCGACAAAGCGGTTCAGCCTCCAGCGCCCGACCCTGAGCATTCAAATTGGAAGCGACGTTGTTGTAGCTCGTAGCTGTAGAGGGATGATCAAAACCCAACACACGCTCACGGATCTCAAGGGCTTTGCGATAAAGCGGTTCAGCCTCCAGCGCCCGACCCTGAGCATCCAGATTGGAAGCGACGTTGTTGTAGCTCGTAGCTGTATCGGGATGATCGAGACCCAGTACACGCTCACGGATCTCAAGGGCTTTGCGAAGCAGCGGTTCAGCCTCAAATACGCGGCCCTCGCTGGCAAGTTTGGAAGCCAATCGTTCAAGTTCATTTGCTTTCTGTATCTGATGATCGGTGGAGTCTTTTTCCTCGAAAGTCTGGAGATGATCTGAAGCTGAATCATGCGTCTTGTTCAGTAAGTTTGACTCCGTTCCTTCGTTATTTTCACCAAAAGGAAGGTCAACTGAAATCCGCTTGGGTTCTTTCTCTCGGATTGTAATTTCGTAATTCCGAATTGACTTTGGATTAGTCGCAATGACCGACGCCAATTGATCATCATACAATTGTGTTCGGTCCAGATTTGCATCCTTGAATGAAATTCCGGTCAAGTTGCTAGAGCGCAAATCCAAATCAGACCAGTCTTCACCTTCGAAAAACATCGCTGGATCAACGCCAATTTCTCGTGCCATCTCGACGATGTTTGGCGCTTTGGTGGTCAACAGTGTTTTTATCTGTGAGGCAGATTTGCGGTCTAGTTTAAAGCTCACTTTGAACCTTTGTGAAATGCGTTTCGGAAAATTACGTATTCATCGGTCGATCCGCTGATTGCCTTTCTTGCAACGGCAGCGCACATTTTTTCGCGATGAAGGTTGGCAAGTGATTTATTTGCTTTGTTTGCACCTTCAGTCACCACTCTTACCTTGAGTGCGTCCCGCCGCGCAGTGACTTCTGCAACCATCGCAGAGCCGCGGGCTGTTTCCACTCTTGCCAATTCGTCAGCGGTAATACGACCATCAAGAACATCGCCTTCCTTTTCGGGAGTAAAAACCCAAGACAGGGGTTTACGGCTCGTTGCCCTCATGGCGAACCAACCCGTATAATCCCGTGTTTCATGTTCAGTCCGATCACTCGGCGTTTCTGCACAAACCTTGTTGCTTGTTACCTGAAGTTGCTCTGATCTAATGGTGATTCTGGTTCGGTCAAAGCCGATGCGCAAATCAAGCTCGAATTCAGTGTCATCTGGATCAGTTGCTGTTGCATTGGCTTCGTGAATCTCAAATGAAAAATTCTTGAGTTCATGACTGTCTGGTTGCTGAGGTTGGCTGTTATTTGGAATTGAATTTATGTTCAAAGATATATCAAATCCAAGTTGATAAAAATGATCGATGCACTGATTTTCAGTTACATCAATACCCGTCTCCAGGTAAATAACAGTGGCAATAGATTTCGGAATATCATTGAAGACCGAACGGCTTCCGCTTTTGATGTTTTTGAATGTACTTTGCGACCAGCCTTTCAAGAGAATTCCTGAATTCCATTCCATCTCAATAGCTCGTTCGCGCACCAGTTTATGGAAGCTCTTACTTCCGGGTTCGGTGTACAGTTTGAGAACCTCCATCGCTTTTTGAAAGCGGTTGGGATCAATTGGAAGATTGCTTTTTTCGCTCATATCAACCTCGTCTCTTCACTTGGCCGACAATAACAGGTCCGATCCGGGCACGTCTGGACAATTTTGGATAATTTTAGACCGCTCCCACGCAGTCAGAGACAATTTGCAGCAGTAATTATCCATCTTTAGCCGCCCGCGTGTGTTTTTTGGGTGCGTATTTTGGAGCAAATAGATGGAGGTCACTTGCGAATCTTGTGAGTGATCATGCGCAATAAGTCATTCCGGAATGGCGTTGTCAGCAACAGGAGTTACTCATGCTGAATCGCCTTAAATTATTACTCATAGAATCTGCTCGTCGCCTTTTTTGCCATCGAGCAATGTGTATTGGCCTGTCATTTTCATATGGACTCGCCTGTATCGGAGTCGCAGACAAGTTAGTTGTTAATGTGCTTGTGACATTGATTTATCTGATCATGGCATGGCGTGGGTGATCGGAACAACAAGCCGGGCGCTTGAAAAAATCAAGAGCCCGGCATTGCCACACCCCCAAATAGAATTGGCCTCCTGTTCAGAACACGGCCAACCTCGGGGTACGCAGTCGGCACTAGAGAAACGCGTGCCTGCAATCGTCCAAACAGGGATCAGCGGTTTTTTCGGCTTCGCTTTTGCTCGGGATGCATGGTTGTGCCGAGAATATGATCGCTGCGACCAATGACATCCGCGCTGCGGCCGACAATCAGGGGGTCTTCGGTTTTGACAACGCGATGATCCTTGTCGGGATAGGGAATCGAATTGAGGAAATGCCGGAGGCAGTTCAGCCTGGCGCGCTTCTTGTCGTCCGACTTGATGATGGTCCAGGGGGCGTCTGCCGTGTCGGTGTAGAAGAACATGGCCTCCTTGGCTTCGGTATAATCATCCCATTTGTTGATGGAAACCCGATCAATGGGCGACAGTTTCCACTTCTTCAGGGGCTCCCTTTCACGGGCTTTGAACCGTCTGACCTGCTCCTCCTGCGTCACGGAAAACCAGTATTTGAAGAGCCTGATGCCGCTGCGCACCATCATGCGTTCAAATTCGGGGGCCTGGCGCATGAATTCCAGATATTCCATGGGACTGCAAAAACCCATGACCCGCTCCACACCCGCCCTGTTGTACCAGGACCGGTCGAACAGAACGATATCACCGGCTGCAGGCAGATGTCTGACATAGCGCTGGAAATACCATTGAGTGCGCTCGCGGTCGGTCGGTTTGTCAAGCGCGACAACGCGAGCGCCGCGTGGATTGAGATGCTCGGTAAAACGTTTGATCGTGCCGCCCTTGCCAGCTGCATCGCGCCCTTCAAACAGCAGCACAATCTTCTCGCCATTGCTGCGCACCCAATCCTGCACTTTCAGCAATTCCGCCTGAAGCTCTGCTTTCTGCTTTTCATAAATGGCGCGTCGCAATTTGCGCTTGTAGGGATACTGACCTGTCTCGAAATTGCTGACGCCACTGATCAGCGCACTTGTGGTGGAAGCCACCTCAGCCACTGTATCGGGCGCTGCGTCCTCTTCAGATTTGTTGATTGATGCATCGAGCACTGTGCTGTCGGACATGTTGCCTCCTCCTGTTTCAGACTTCTGCCATACTGTGGAGCAATTGTTCGGCAGATGCGTTGATTGAAATCAAACGGCAGAATTTGAACAAACTCTGCAGTGTGGAGCCGTGATTTCTGGCCGGGCCACCGGCACGACAACAAAAAACAGATGGGCATTCCATCCGCAACGCAATATTCTGCGTTTCAAACACACGCGAAATCGGGAGAGTCGGCATGCCCCATGATGACGAAGAACGTTCCGGCGGCTTTGCCTCGCCGCCCTGTTTTGCCCATGAAATTGACCCGGCCTATTTCGATCCGCTTGCCGTTGATCCACAGCAGGCACTGGATGTTGCCAGATGGCGGAAATCAGAACGCAAGCGCTTGCTGGCGGCACGGCTGACGGAAGATGCAGCAGCGCGCACGCGTCTGGCTGACGAGATTTCCGTAGAGTTGGACCGGCTTATTGCGCCGGCTAAAAACCACATCATCAGCCTCTACTGGCCCTTCAAGGCAGAGATTGATTTGCGCGCGTGGATGCGCTCTGCCTTTGACAAGGGCGCGCGTATTGCCTTGCCTGTTGTCGAGGCGAAGCATCAGCCCTTGCTGTTCCGGGAATGGACACCGGACGTGCCGATGGAGCGAGGCATATGGAACATTCTTCAGCCAGCACCCTCCGCCAGCCTCACGCCCACTATTGTGATTGCACCGCTTGTGGGGTTTGATCCGGAGTGTTTTCGGCTTGGCTATGGCGGCGGTTTTTTCGACCGAACGCTGGCCGCCTTTTCAACGCGTCCGATGGTGATTGGCGTGGGATCGAAAATCGGGGCTATTCCCAGTATCTTCCCGCAGCCTCACGACATTCCGATGGATGTGATTGTCACCGGAAAGGGTGAAATCACCCGGCGCAACACCTCTGATACCGCGTAAATTGGGTGCCCCGATCCGGTGCATCTGGCGGGTGAGCCAAGGATTGACATCAGATTGGAGAACCCTAGCTGAGTACGTCTGAAGCCTGACAGAACCACGTTTCCACACCAGCACAGGACATAGACCGCGCAGATGCGTTTTGATGATTGGCTGCATCCCACACCGCAAGGGCTTTATTGTCCGCCGGGCGATTTTTACATCGATCCGGTCAAGCCTGTCGCGCGGGCGCTGATCACACATGGCCATGCCGATCATGCCCGTCCGGGCCACGGATCGGTGCTGGCGACACAGCAGACACTGGATATCATGGCATTGCGCTATGGCGCGGCCCATGCGGAGAGCACGCAGGATATTGCCTATGGCACCGAGCAGAGCATCGGCGATGTCAGCGTGTCATTCCATCCGGCAGGCCATGTTCTGGGTTCGGCCCAGATTGCGGTCAATCACAAGGGCAAGCGCATTGTGGCGTCAGGCGATTACAAACGCGCCGATGATCCAACCTGCCTGCCATTTGAGCCAGTGCCCTGTGATGTGTTCATCACCGAGGCCACCTTCGCGCTGCCGGTGTTTCGCCATCCCGATGACCGCCAGGAAATTCAAAAGCTGCTGGCTTCTGTGGCACAATTTCCCGAGCGGGCGCATCTGGTTGGGGCCTATGCACTGGGCAAGGCCCAGCGCGTAATCGCGCTGTTGCGGGAAGCGGGCTACAGCGAGCCGATCTACATTCACGGGGCGATGCAAAAGCTGTGTGACTATTATCAATCGCAGGGCATCGATCTGGGTCCGCTGGCCCCGGCCACACTTGAAAAAGGCAAAAGCGGGAATTTTGCTGGCGCGATTGTGGTGGGGCCACCCTCCGCCTTTGCTGACAAATGGGCGCGGCGGTTTCCCGATCCGATTGCCGCCTTTGCATCCGGCTGGATGCAGGTGCGCCAGCGGGCGAAACAGCGCGGTGTGGAACTGCCCCTGATCCTGTCAGACCATTGCGACTGGGATGAGTTGCTGAGCACCATTCGTGAGCTCAACCCCGAGGAAGTCTGGATTACCCATGGCCGCGAAGATGCGCTAACGCGCTGGTGCGAGTTGAACGGCTTTGCTGCGCGGCCGCTGTCGCTGGTGGGCTATGAAGAGGAGGCCGAGTAGTGCGCGCCTTTGCTCAATTGCTGGACCGGCTGATCCTGACGCCACAGCGCAATGGCAAGCTGACATTGCTAAAAGATTATTTTGCGGCAACACCCGATCCGGAGCGCGGCCTGGCTCTGGCGGTGATCACTGGCGGGCTGAACCTGCCCAGCGCCAAACCGGCGATGCTGCGGGAGCTGATTCAGACACGCATGGACCCGGTACTGTTTGCGCTGTCTTATGATTATGTCGGTGATCTGGCTGAAACCATTTCGCTGGCTTGGCCAGAAAAGGCAGAAGCGGAGGAGGACTCACCGAACCTGCCCAATTCCGAGCTGCATCTCAGCGATATTGTCGAGACGCTTCTGACCACATCACGCCGGGAAACGCCTGCTCTTGTGGAGGCCTGGCTCGACTGCTCCGACAGTTCGGTGCGCTATGCTTTGCTGAAGCTTCTGACCGGTGGTTTGCGCGTGGGCGTCTCAGCGCGGCTGGCCAAAACGGCGCTGGCGCAACTTGGCGCGTGCGATGTGGATGAGATTGAGGAAGTCTGGCACGGGTTGGAACCGCCCTATGAAACGCTGTTTGCCTGGGTTGAAGGCAAGGGGCCGCGACCGGAAAATGACAATCCAGCCCCGTTTCGCCCCGCCATGTTGGCACATCCAATTCAGGATGATGATTTTGACAAGCTTGATGCAGCCGATTTTGGCGCTGAATTCAAGTGGGATGGAATCCGCGTGCAGGCCAGCGCCGGGTTTCTGCCTGACGGCAGTTTGAAGCGCGCATTGTATTCCCGCACCGGCGAGGATATTGCGCGGGCCTTTCCAGATCTGATGGAAGCGCTGGACGTCGATATGACGCTTGATGGCGAGTTGCTGGTGTTGATTGATGGGCGGGTGCAGCCCTTCAATGTGCTGCAACAGCGGCTCAATCGCAAAACAGTCTCAGCCAAGATGATGCACGCCTACCCCGCCCATATTCGCGCCTATGATCTGCTGTTCCTGAATGGCACCGATTTGCGGAGCCTGCCATTTTCGGAACGCCGCAAACGCCTGGAAAGCGCAATTGCAGACTTGTCATCGACCAGTATTGATCTCTCCCCGCTGCTCTCCCCCGGCAGTTGGGACACTGTTGCAACCGTACGGCAAAACCCGGCCGATCATGGGGCCGGTGTGGATGCGGATGCGGTTGAAGGCCTGATGCTGAAACGCTGGGACAGCACCTATGTGCCTGGAAGACCCAAGGGACCTTGGTTCAAATGGAAACGGGACCCGCTCAGCGTGGATGCGGTCCTGATGTATGCCCAGCGCGGCCATGGCAAACGGTCCTCGTTCTACTCGGATTACACCTTTGGCGTCTGGCGCGGCGACGAGCTGGTGCCAGTTGGCAAGGCCTATTTCGGCTTTACCGACGCAGAACTGAAAGAGATCGACCGCTTTGTGCGCAACAATACGATCAACCGCTTTGGCCCGGTGCGTGAGGTGACCCACAGCCGGGACACCGGACTGGTGCTGGAGGTTGCCTTTGAAGGGTTGAACCGCTCCACACGTCACAAATCCGGTGTGGCGATGCGGTTTCCGCGCATTGCGCGGTTGCGCTGGGACAAGCCGCCATCCGAAGCTGACCGGATTGAAAGTCTGGAAGCCCTGTTGCCCCGTGAGGACAGCGTTTAGGAAAACCACGATTTTGTGCTGAAACCTTGGTTGTTTACGGTTATGTAGGGGCCTGAACCTGTACATGATCCAAATTCTTGCCGGAAAGTTCTCAATGGAAGACACTCTCAAACTTGTCCAGACGGTATCCTCAGACGCAATTCCCTTCCTGTGGGATGTGGCAAAGGCATTGGTGTTTCTGGTCGTCGGTTTCTGGGCTGCCGCTCTGATACGCCGGGTCATTCGCAAACGTGCCATTAGCAGCTCGCGGATAGACCACACTCTGGGCGTCTTCGTTTCGAACATCGCCTATTATCTCATACTCGTATTTGTCATTATCGCGGTTCTGCAGCTGTTCGGCTTTGAAGCCACCAGTCTGGTTGCCGTGTTGGGTGCCACAACGCTGGCCATCGGCCTTGCGCTTCAGGGCACCCTGTCCCATGTGGCAGCGGGTGTCATGCTGGTGCTGTTCCGGCCCTACAAATTGTATGAATATGTGTCCATTGGCGGGGAAAGCGGCACGGTTGAAGAGATCAATCTGTTCTTCACCCAATTGGTGACGCCGCAAAATGTCGAGGTGATTGTGCCCAATGGCGATGCCTGGGGCTCGACCATCACCAACTATTCGCGCAAGCAAACCAGACGGCTCGATATCACCTTCGGAATTGACTATGGTGATGACATCAACAAAGCCATGGACATCATCCTGACTGTCGCGAAAGCCGATGAACGCTGCCTGATGGAGCCCGAGCCCTGGGTGCGCGTGACGACCCTGAACAATTCGTCGGTCGATCTGCAATTGCGCGTGTGGTGTAATGCGAGCGACTATTGGGAATTCAATTTTGCCATGCTGAAAAACGTCAAGGAAGCATTTGATGCTGGCGGAATCACCATCCCATACCCACATCAAGTGGAAATCCACAAACCGACTGAATGATTGGTCCCGATTAAATGCCTGATTCCATGAATGACAAAAACACACTGAGTGACAGACGCTCCGGTCTGGACCGTTTTCTGGGTGATACGCCGCTGCGTGTTGCGGTGCGGCTGATCATTTTGTCGCTGGTGGTGGGGTTTGTCCTGTCAGCGTTCCAGCTGCATCCGCTGGAACTGGTGCGCACGATGATCAACTTTGTGGAGCGGGCGTTTATCAGCGTCTTCAATTCACTGGAAGATTTCATCGGCTATATCGTGCTGGGTGCGGTGATCGTTGTGCCGGTTTGGTTCATTATCCGGCTGATGAAAGCGCGGGATTAACCCACATTTCGCTGGCCACCTGATGAATGATGGAATGACGGCGGCCAAGGCCCTCGATGTCGCGGGAATAGCCGCCACCGATGACGCATGCCACTGGCCAGCCATGTGTCATGCAGTGTGACAGCACAAGCGCATCGCGCTGGCGCAGGCCCTCATCTGTCAGGCTGAGCCGCCCAAGCCGGTCATCGGCATGGGGATCAACGCCTGCATTGTAAAACACGATATCGGGCTGGATCCGGGATGGCAGAGTCTCCAGCATCTGCCTCAATCGTGCAAGATAAGCTGCATCTTCCATGGCATCGGGCAGAGCGACATCCATGTCGGACTGCGCCTTGGGGTGCGGGTAATTGCGCTCTGCATGCATTGAAACGGTGGTGATTTCATCATCGTCGGCAAACATCAGTGCTGTGCCATCGCCCTGATGCACATCCAGATCAATGATGAGAGCAGAGCCGATGCGATGATCCGCCTGCAGCACACGGATGGCCACAGCGACATCATTGAACACGCAAAAACCGGCGCCTTGCTCATAGCGGGCATGATGGCTGCCGCCAGCCGTGTTGCAGGCCAACCCATGCTCCAGAGCCAGCGTCGCAGTCAGAACCGTTCCAGCTGTGGCACAGCGGCCACGAAAGGCCACGGCGCGTCCGGCGGCGGCATTATCGAGTGGAAAGCCGATGTCTCTGGCCACGGAGGCGGGCAAGGTGCCGTTCAGCACTTGATCCACATAGATGCGGCTATGGGCCAGTGCCAGCCAGCTTTCTGGCGCGGGTGCGGGCACGTGAAAGCCATCTTTGGCAGAGACCAGACCATCAGCCACAAGGGTTTCTGCCAGCGCGCGGAATTTGCGCATGGGAAAGCGATGTGTGTCGGACAGATCCGCAGCATCATAGGCGGGATGATGAACAATGGGGAGTGGCAGGCGCTTTTGCATGGACCAAACTGAAATTTCGAACTTTTTCTGCTGTCCCAACAGACATAGAGTACTCGGACAAAAGAGAAAGTTCATTCGTGCCATCCGATTCGAAAATATCCTCCCCGACAGATTCAAACACCGCCTTCCCGGTTAACAGCCGGGTGGTTGTCGGGCTAGCCCTGCCCATGACACTGGCTTATCTGTCGACGCCGCTGCTGGGCATTGTCGATACGGCTGTCATCGGGCAGTTGTCGAATGCGGCACTGATTGGCGGCATTGCGGTTGGCGCCATTATTTTCGACATCATTTTCAATGGCTTCAACTTTTTACGTCTGAGTACAACCGGGCTGACGGCACAGGCCCTTGGACGCAAGGACAGCAAGGAGCAGCAGGCGATCTACTATCGCGCTGTGGTGCTGGCGGGTTTACTGGGCCTGCTGACGATTGCCCTCAGCAAACCATTTCTGGAAGCTGGGCTCTATTTCATAAATCCAAGCGCAGAGGTCGAAGCGGCGGTCCGGACCTATTTTACCATTCGGGTTCTGGCGACGCCCTTCTCGCTGATCAACTATACGGTGCTGGGCTGGTTTCTGGGACTGGGCAAATCCGGCACCGGACTGTTGATCCAGACTGTGCTGAACGGGCTGAACATCATCTTCAATGTCACTTTGGTGCTGTATTATGATTTCGGGATTGCAGGGATTGCCTGGGGAACCTTTCTGGCCGAAGCGCTGATTGCCGTGGCCGGGTGCCTGATGGTGCAAATGCAAATTCGCAAACGGTTTGATGTCGAAGAGCGGCCGAGCCGCAAGCGGGTGTTTGACCGGACCGCGCTGATCCGCATGTTCTCTCTCAACCGGGACATCATGATCCGCTCCTTTGCCCTGCTGTTTGCGTTTTCCTTCTTTACCGCGCAGGGCGCGCGTCAGGGCGATCTGTTGCTGGCAGCCAACGCCTTGCTGATGCACTTTTTCATCACAGGCGGGTATTTTCTGGATGGTCTGGCGGTAGCCGCCGAGCAATTGAGCGGCCGGGCCATCGGGGCACAATACCGCAAGGGATTTGAACAATCGGTCCGCCTGACCACCCTTTGGGGCTTTGCCATGGCGGCTGTCCTGACATTCATTTTCTGGTTCTGGGGCGGGCATCTGATCGACATCATGACCACCGAGCCCAATGTCCGGGAACTGGCCCGCACCTATCTGCCCTTTGCAGCGCTGACACCGGTTCTGGCGGCGCTGGCATTCATCATGGACGGGCTGTTCATCGGTGCCACCTGGTCACGCGACATGCGCAACATGATGCTCCTGTCGCTCATGCTGTTTCTGCTGGCCTGGTGGATCCTGCTGCCGCTCTATGGCAATGCAGGGCTTTGGATCGCCTTGTGGATTTTCGTGTCAGCGCGCGGCATCCTGCTCTGGTACATTTGCAGGAAACGGATATCCGAGAGCTTTGTCTGATCGCCTTGTTGGCTTCGCTTAAAAGGGTTTTGCAGCCCATTCACGCACATTGCTGCCTGTCAGGACGGAGACCCGGGACACGTCCCGCTTGTCCAGTTCTGCGACCATCTGTGCCTTGATATCGTGAAGCAATGGCAAGCCGTGATAGACCATCCCGGTATAGATCTGAATGAGATTCGCTCCGGCTTCCAGCTTGTGAAGCCCCTGCAGGCCTGTCGAGATGCCGCCGACGCCGATCAGCGGCAGTAATGGCCCGACGCGTTCACGGGTTTTGGCCAGCAATGTGGTGGCGCGGTCAAACAGGGGCGCACCTGACAGACCACCCGCCTGCTTGCTGTGACGGGCCCCCTTGACGGCCGAGCGGTCCAGCGTGGTGTTGGAGACAATCATACCCTCCAGACGGTGCCGGGCGACAGAATGCACAATGGCATCCAGTTGATGTTCACTGACATCCGGCGCAATTTTCAAGAGCAGCGGTTTGGGCAGATTGCCACGCACGGCCTCATCACGGGCTTCAACCACCCGCGCCAGAAGATCATCCAGCGCCTCGCCAACCTGCAAGGCGCGCAAGCCCGGCGTATTGGGTGAGGAAATATTGACCGTGATGTAAGAGGCCAGCGGTGCAAGCCTGCGGATACAGGCCGCATAATCGGCAGCCTTGTCTTCGGTGCTTTTATTAGCCCCCACATTAATGCCGACAATGCCTATGGGCGGCGTTTCCTGAAGCCTTTTTTCAAAGGCTTCCATGCCATCATTGTTGAAGCCATAGCGATTGATGATAGCATCGTGATCGGGCAATCGAAACGCCCGTGGGCGGGCATTTCCTCGCTGAGCATGGGGCGTTACCGTACCCGCTTCCGCAAAGCCGAACCCCATTTGCAACAGGGGATTATAAACCAGTGCATTCTTGTCAAAGCCTGCGGCCATGCCAATCGGGTTAGGGAAACGCTGTCCGAGAATCTGGACTGCCAGGCGCGGGTCATCCTTGACGGTGTTTTTGGGATACAGGCCAGAGCGCAACGCTTTGATCGTGACATCATGGGCCTGCTCCGGGCCAAGCATCCGAAGGCCACGTTGGGCCAGGTTTTGAAGCAGAGCGCTCATGGCTGTGCCCAGTCTGGAAACAGGAATTGGCCATCGGCACTGCGCGTCAGAACTGCGTGTCTTGCCACGCACGTCAAAGGCAGATCAGCGTAAAGATGCGGGAACAGGGCACCTTTGCGTGCCGGTTCCCATTTCAGTGGCACCGGCAGGGCGTCCACAGCGATTTCCGCTACAATGACATCCGGCACATCGGCAAAGTATTTTTGTGCCGTCTCGGCGAGCTGTTGACGCGCGGAAAAATGAATGTATCCATCAGCCAGATCGACTGGAGCACCTGTGAAGGTTTTGTCCGCCTGAAAGGACTGCCATTGATCCTGTGTCAACAATTTGAAGATAAATCTGTCGTTCATGAGAAGTGTTGCTGCCCCAAATGCTGCCCAAACCACGATGGGCCCCCAAAGCCCATTGTGGTTGAAACAAAATACAATGTCGCCTGTCAATCACGACCTTGCCATCATCGCATGCATTTAGTGGGTCGAAACCTGTACGAAGGAGATCTTTATGAAGCACTTCATGATCTGGCCCCGCCGGTCCCTGATGGCGGCGATGGTTGTTGTCTTTGCAATGGCTGCGGGCACTGCCGCCCATGCAGAGCGATTTCAGATGATCGAACTCGATGAAGACGGCGCAAAAGCCTATCTGCGGATTGATCTGGAAAATGGTGCCATTTCACGCTGCGTGCAGAATGACAGCGTCTGGCAATGCAGCCCCATTGAAGAGCGGTCTTCGGATGCCCAAGCAGCGCTGGAGAGACGCATTGCCGAGCTAGAAGACCGTTTGGCACTATTGGAAGCAGTGCAGCGCGACCCTCCCGATGTCTCCGAACTTGAAGACGCGCTCGATTTGAGCGAGCAGTTCATGCGCCGGTTTTTCGGCATGGTGCAGGACATGAAAAAGGACATGGCACAATAGCGCCATGATGCACCCATGAACGTATTGATTGGTGGCCTGATCGGTGGCCTGGGCCTGCTTTTAACCGGTCTGATTGTCTGGGCCCTTTTGGCCGGTGACTTCAGCGCAGCAGGAGATTTTCTGCTGGGCAAACCATGGGGCATTGTTTCCATGGTAGATTTGTATCTTGGTTTTCTGCTGTCGGCTGTCGTCATATTTCTGGTCGAGCCAGACAAACGGGTCGCGCTGATCTGGCTATTGCCGATTTTTGTTCTGGGAAATATCGTAACCGCTTTGTGGTTTGTGCTGCGCGGCCTTACCAGGCTGCGTGCTGCTTTCTCGCGTTAGATCCTGAGATCAGGGTTCGACCTGGCCACTCAGTCTTGCCGAAATGATGTCGGGCGCCCTGCCCGGTGCCAGGAGCGCCAGAATCAGGCCCGTTGCCAAACCGGCTATTGCGCCCGGCAGACCGGCCGCCGCTATGGGATAGGTGTCGCCAATCAACGGCAGCAGAATGACAGACACACTGTCGAACTGATCAAGCCCGAACAGAACACCCAGCATTGCAACGGTGATGCCGGTACCCACCAGCATTGCACCCAATGCAGCAACCTTACCCGCTCGACCAACCCAGATAGCAAGCAGATAGGCCGGGAACAGGCCACCGGCGGCGAAGGCGAATCCGGACAGGATCAACCTTTCGGGGTGCTGAAGATAGGGGATCAGTGGTGGCCATGTCAGCAGCCAGTAAGTTCCGGCGGCGACAAGCAACACCGACAGGCGCACCAGAAAGACGATGCGGCTCATGGGGGAACTTGTGCCCAAAAACTTGGCATACAGATCAAGCGCAATGTGATGCGACAGGGAAATCAGACAGGCAGACACAACGGCCACCAGCGCCGCAAGCGCTCCGCAGGCCAGCATTGCAGCCATGGTTTGCGGCACGGGCCGTCCGAGGCCGACAATGATATCCGGCAGGGCTGTCATGAAGGCCATGGGGGCAATTTGCAGATCAGACGCCGTCAGTCTGTGGCCCTCGCCGCAGGCCGAGATGAACTCCTGCGCCGTCGAAACCGGTATGCCGCACAAAGACAGGCCGGAGGTGATGGAAAACAGAAAGGGTGCTTCGCGCGCCAGAGCATTCACTGAAATGCCGGTGATGGACTGGGTGATCTGAAACTTCAGGAAGATTGCATAGACAGGCAGCGTGCAGATCAGAGCGAGCATGAAGACCAGTGCCCAGCCGATACTGGCATCGCTTTCCTTGGCCGTACGTGTGGTCTGCGCGCGCGCCAAAAGCGGCGGAAAAGCACTCACGCCGAGTGCGACCCCCACCATACCAAGACTGACCACGCGCCAATCGGATGGCAAGAACTCAAGCCAGTTGACATCTGACGGCCGCGCCAAGTCGCGCACCACAGCGTCTTCCTGCAACAACCGGGTTGCTCTCCAGGCGTCGCTTGCCGACAGATGCGGCATCGGCAGGCCGGTGAGATCGAATGCGATCCATGCCAGAAACAATAAAAAACCGAAGCCGACCAGGACAGCCATTGTCATTTGCAGCCAGCTTGCAGCGCGCATTCCTCCCAAAACCAGCGGCAATGCAATGCCCACCAGAATGACAATCAGCGCTGAATTTGGCGGCACCGTGGTGAATCGCGCACTGAGACCAAACAGAAATGAAATCTGGCCAACAAGGACGCAGACAATCGCGACCGCTGATATGCAGGTTGCCAGAAAGAGCAGAAGCCGCGAGTTGAATCGCAACTGCAGCAACTCCATTGGGGTCAGTACATCTGCGCGCCGCAGGAATGGAACAAACAAGGCGCCCATCAGGGCAATGCCGCCGACAACCCCCAGCGGCACAATAAATCCGCTCAACTGATTGGCAAAGATGTCGCCAGGCCAGAAGCTGTAGCCCAGCGCACCTGTGGCGATCATGGCCATCGACAGTCCGTTCGGCAGCGGTGTCATGCGGTAGCCATCGACAAACATATCGGTTGTGCGAACGCTGCGTGCCCGGACTCCAGAAAACAGCAGAGACACGAGCAACAATGCAAACAGGAGACGCGTCACCAGATCACTGGACAGGCCAAGCCGCTCCAGAAGTCCCAGAATACCGAGCAGAATTATGGTGCCAAGCAGAAAGGAATTCAGAACACGGAGCCGCATTATCCAGCCACCTGCGTTTGGTTGGTCTGATCTATCCCGGTCATCGTGCGCTGCTGTTGCTGTTCACTGTCAGATTGAGCGCTTTCGGGGGCGGGAGTGTCTGTATCAGGGACATCAAATGCCTTGACGGGAAAGGATTTCAGGCGCTTTGGAACCCGTCTGCGCTGCAACTGATCTTCGCTGTCGAGTTCATAGTTCCGGTCCAGCGCCTGCTGCATGCTTATCTTGAAAATTGCCAGAATCAGGAAAATGGCGGGCAGGCCGATGGAAAAGAACACAAGTATCGACGGCAGACCCATCAACCGGTCAGATGGCAAACGGGCAGCAGCCAGCGGCGCACCAACCAGAGCGGCCAGAATCAGCAGGGCTACAAGCCAGTTTCTGGAAATTGCTGAGCGCCAATAGGGTTTTGACATTCTGCCTTGCCGGTATTCTGCATTGGTATTCTGGGACGCGATCACTTTATCAACCGATCTTCTACTACGAATCATACTACTGAAAGTCCCGGTCAATACGGGTTTTCTACCGCAATTCCTGTCATTTGTCTTTGTCTGCCGACCCTAAAGTCTTTCTCGTTCATACGGAAGCATTTGACCGGGTTGAAACTTATTAGTTGATCATGCTGCCAATTTCCCTGCTCGACTTGCCAGATCACCTGCCAGTTCACCTGCATGGCGCTGGGTTGCACGCCTGACTACATGAATTGATCCGGTTCGTTAAGGGGGTCACCATAAACCGAACCATTGCAAGGTGTCGCGATGCAGAGCAATTTGTATCATCTGGATGTGCATTTTTTTTCTGTTGTGTTACAAAACAGTCGCAATGCTTGTCAGGCATGTAAACAAATACGGGGGAGAATGTCCGAGCTTACATCTGCAAGCTCTGGCGCAGCATATGACAATTCTTCAGCACATCATTATTGCAGATGACCATCCACTGTTTCGCGGCGCTTTGCGGCAGGCTGTGGAAGGGTTGTTCAGCGGAGCTACAATTCATGAAGCCGGCACTCTTGATGAAGTGACGGCCGGACTGGAAGACCATCCGGAGACAGACCTTATTCTGTTTGATCTGTCGATGCCGGGGGCTCGGGGGTTTTCAGGACTGATTTTCCTGCGCGCGCAATATCCCGCGGTGCCCTTGATTGTCGTCTCCGGCAAGGAGGATCCCCTGACGATCCGTCATTGCATGGAGTTGGGCGCCAGTGGCTACATTCCCAAATCGATGGGGATTGAAGTTATACGGCAAGCCATCGATTCTGTCCTGGCTGGGGATATCTGGTTGCCGGAAGGCTTTGATCCTGATGCTCCGATTGATGATGAAACAGCCAATATGCTTGCGCGCCTGTCGACCCTGACGCCCCAACAGGTACGGGTTTTGATGATGTTGAGCGAAGGTTTGCTGAACAAGCAGATCGCTTATGAACTCAGCGTTTCGGAAGCCACCATCAAGGCGCATGTATCAGCCATTTTGCAAAAGCTGAATGTTGACAGTCGGACTCAGGCCGTCATTGCCGCAGCCAAGATTGAGGCAGGTCAATGGCAGGGAACAGCCGCTGGTGGGCATATCGCCAATTGAGTCTGCAACGTTTCTGCGAAGACGTTCATGACTTGAGTTGATCTGACCATTGCCATTCAAGACCTATTCCGCTGCAGGCGCATTGATTTTGCTGTGGCCAGCCTTGGCCAATTGCTGGAGCAGGCTGCGCAATGCTGCAGGCTTGAGTGGCTTGTTCAGGACAGGCATGTTTTTAGCGCTGGCTTCATCCCGAACGCGTGTTGTTCTGTCCGCTGTGATCAGAATGCCGGGCAATCCACTTTCAAAACGCCATCTCAATCGCGCCAGAACCTCGACCCCTCTGATGTTCCCATCAAGATGATAATCGACCAGAATAACGTCTGGCAGATCACCAGACCGCTTGCGCTCGGCTTCAATGACAATGGTTGCCTCTTCCTGATCTGCAGCGGTCAGGACACGGCAACCCCAGCCTTCCAGGAGATTGCGCATCCCATCCAGAATCTGTGCCTCATTGTCGATACACAGAATGAGTGTTCCTTCCAGCCGGGCCAGCGGAACGGCTGGTTTTGGCTTTGCTTTCTGCGGCAATGCCAGCGCACGCGCCAATGGCAGCGTCACCGAGAAACGTGTGCCCATGCCAATCCCTGATTGAAGGTCAATGGGATGTTTCAGAATTTCAGACAGTCGCTCCACAATTGACAGCCCCAGCCCCAGCCCAGGCCCCGCCTTGATCCCGGATTCCAGTCTCTGGAACTCGCAGAAAATCTCTTTCTGCTTGGAAAAGGGAATGCCTATCCCCGTGTCATAGATATGCAGCGTCGTGGTGTGCTCGTGTCGACGACAGCCCACTGTTACCCGGCCACGCGGCGTGTATTTGATAGCGTTTGAAATCAGGTTTTGCAGCAGACGGCGCAGCAAACGACGGTCCGAACGCACGTGAAGGCCGCTTTTGATGACATGAAATTTCAGGTTCTTGGCCTCAGCCATCGGCGAAAATTCGACCTGCAATTGTTCCAGCAATTCATCCAGCCGGACCACGGTGATCTCGGTGGTGGTGGCCCCCGCGTCCAGCCGGGAAATGTCCAGCAATGTGCTCAGGATGTCTTCAACAGACCCCAGAGCTGCTTCAATATTGTTGGCGCTTTTCAGATGACGGTCATCTGTCAGGATTTCAGACAATGCGGTGGTATAGAGCCGGGCTGCATTGAGAGGCTGCAGAATGTCGTGACCGGCGGCAGCGAGAAACTTGGTCTTGCCGACATTAGCCTCATGCGCCATCTGGCTGGCAAGCTCCAGTTGGCCGTTCAGACGGGTCAGTTCTTCGGTGCGGACCTTGACCCGTTCTTCCAGCGCCTGATTGATTTCTTCCAGTGTGCGTTTGTTGGCAGCCCGTTCACTCACATCCGTGTAGGTCACGACGATTCCACCATCGGGCATACGGTTGGTCCGCACTTCCAGAATCTGTCCGGTTGGAAAAAAGGTCTCTTCGAAAATATTGGGCGCTTCGACCAACTGCTTCAAACGGCTGTCAATCATGGTGGCAGGATTGCCAGATCCAAAATGTCCGTTCTCAACACCATGGCGAACGACATCGCCCAGTGACGTTCCAACCTGACCGAATTCTACCGGCAGATTGAGGAAACCCCGGAAATGCTGATTCCAGCAAATCAGGCGCAAATTGATATCGAACACGGCAATGCCCTGCCAGACATGATCCAATGCACTCTGCAGAAGGTCCCGATTGTATTGTATGGCCTGCGAGGCATCATCCAGCAATTCGATTGGCACGCGCCCTTTCGCGTCAGTCTTTTGCATCAGCAGGGAAAACACCAACCGCGACGATGCCGCTCCAATTGCCGACGCCAGCAACTGTTCTGAGTGACTGATCAAAGCAGAATCAGCCATTATATAGGGTGTCAGCTCGACGCTACTTTCTTTGGCATAATTCTTGAAAGCGCGTTCTGTGCGTTCGGCCCCCAGATAACGGGAAATGGTTTGCTGCAATTCTTCAACGGTCACATTGCCGCGCCATGATTTGCGGTGAGCCAGCAAGGTACCTTTGTTTGGCAGATTGCTGAGGACAAAACTGTCTGCCTGCAACCGCTCCAACGGAACTGGCTCACGTGTCAGGGAGAACGCCACATAGCCAAATATATTTGCCGCCAGAGACCAAAGCACCCCATGAGTCAAAGGGGGCAAATCGCTGCCAAACAGATGTTCAGGACGCAGCCAGGGCAATTGGAAAAGCCCATCTGTCATCAGCGCCGAGACTGCGCCACTGCTATGGGCAAAGCTGGGCAGCAGTAATGTGTAGAACCAGACCGCAAACCCCATCACCATCGCGGCAATTGCGCCCCGTGCCGTGGCCCCGCGCCAGAACAGGCCACCCAAAAAGGCCGGTGCCAGTTGGGCTATGGCGGCAAATGACAGAAGCCCGATGGAGGCAAGCGCGGCGCTGCCACTGGTCAGTTCGTAATACAGATATCCCAGAGCCAGAACAAAAAAGATGGCCACCCTGCGAACCATCAGAACGGTCTGGGTCATGTCCTTGCCAACAAATTGTTCCGGCGAGCGCCGTAACAGAACCGGCAGAACAATCTGATTGGAAATCATGATCGACAAGGCAACGGCCGCCACAATAACCATGGCTGTTGCAGCAGACAGGCCACCAATAAAGGCAATGATGACAAACCCGACGGACTCGGTCGACAGGGGCAGTGCGACCACAAACAGATCGCCGCTGACATCCGGCCCAAGGGTCAGACGGCCTGCAATCGCAATGGGCACAACAAACAGATTGATGGCCACCAGATAAAGCGGAAACAGCCACGCAGCGCGCTTCAATTCACTTGCATTGTTGTTCTCGACCACAATGACGTGGAATTGCCGTGGCAACAACAAAACGGCAAAACTGCTGAGCAGCGTAAAGACAGCCAGTTGGCCCCAATTCAGGGACCCTTCATAAAGTGGCAGAATACCACCTGCCTCTGCAGCGGCCTTCAACAGCGCAGCGGGACTGTCGAACAGAACGGTCAGCACAAACACGCCAATACTGACAAAGGCGATCAGCTTGACCAGGCTTTCAGTTGCCACCGCCAGCATCAGACCTTCCTGATGCTCTGTCGCATCGCTGTGGCGGGTGCCGAACAGGATGGCAAAAAGGGCCATTGCGATGGCGACGAGCAAGGCGATGTCGCCGATGATCGGCAATGACAAATCCGCTGCCTGACCATTTTCCGAATTCAGGACCGTCGCTGCCAATGAGGTCGAAACGGCTTTCAACTGCAGGGCAATATAGGGAACCGAGCCAACAACTGCGATCAGCGTCGCCACCATCGCCACTGTCTGGCTCTTGCCATAGCGGGCGGAAATGAAGTCGGCTACCGATGTGATGCGCTGGGTTTTGGAGACCGCAACGATGTGGCGCACCAGCGGGTATCCGAGCGTGAAGACAAGTATGGGCCCGCTATAGATGCCGACAAAATCCCAGCCGGTTCTGGCGGCCAGACCAACCGACCCAAAAAATGTCCAACTGGTGCAATAAACCGCCAATGACAATGCGTATAATGTGGGGCGCGCAGAGAACCGCTTTTTGAAGCCTGAGTTAAGGTTGGAACGACGTCGTGACGCACGGTCGCCATAGGTTGCAACCAAAAACAAGAGCACAATGTAAAACAGCGCCGCAGCAACGACGACCCAACCGGCCAGCATTCCCTTCTCCTCCAAGGGGACTTCTTTTTTCTACTGTAACCGCGGAACCGCGCCGTTGAAAGTCATTACATAGACAATGATCTACCTTGCGTTTATTCTAAAACCCGTTACATGCTCTCGATTCCTTAGACGAGCAAAACACAAGGGGTAGTCATGCTTAAGGAATTCAAAGAATTTGCCTTGAAAGGCAACGTAATGGATCTCGCCATCGGCGTGATCATCGGAGCTGCCTTCAGCGGCATCGTCAAGTCCATGGTGGACGATATCATCATGCCAATCATCGGCGCCATCACAGGCGGCGTCGATTTTTCCAATTTCTTCGTCGGGCTCGCTTCCGGTGTTGATGCGACGACGCTGGATGCAGCGAAAGAGCAAGGCGCTGTTCTGGCATATGGTAACTTCATCACAGCCGCAGTGAACTTCCTGATCATTGCTTTCGTATTGTTCATGGCTGTGCGTGCCATCAACTCGATGAAACGCAAGGAAGAAGTGAAACCGGCACCGGTTGCCACGAAACCACCTGAAGTGGAAGTTCTGGAAGAAATCCGCGATCTTCTGGCCAAGAAATAACTCGGCATTTGTTTGTCCAGTCTACCGGGTCTGAATTATGTTCAGACCCGGAATCTACAAATACGAATTTTAAAACATGAGGCGTCTCAGGCACCAAACCTTGGTTCCGGCACGCCCTTTATGCCCAGATCATAGATTGCAAACAGGCTGCCCCGCATCCGGCCATCACCGGGAAAACGCGGCAAAGGCGGCTTGGCCATCGATGTGACATAGAGCACATCCATATTCGGTCCGCCAAAATTCACACTTGTTACTTTCTTGACCGGCATGTCTATGACGCGATCTATCGTTCCGTCTGGCGCGTAGCGGATCAGTTTTCCATCATAAACCAAGGCATTCCAAAGATACCCTTCGGCATCGACGGTTGATCCGTCCGCCGCACCACCATTGGAGTCATCAACCTTGGCAAAGGTTCTGCGGTTCGACACATTTCCCGTTTCAATATCATAATCATAGGCCCAGATTTCGCCGGTCCAGGTATCCTGAAAGTAGAAAATCTTGTCGTCCGGGCTGAAACATGGCCCGTTGGAACAAATGATCCCCTCATCAATCTTGGTAACGGAAAAATCCGGGTCAACCCGATAGAGAGCGCCGTTGGCACCTTCTTCCATCGTATCCATGGATCCGGCAAAGAACCGTCCTCTGCGGTCAACTTTACCATCATTCAACCGGTTTGCCGGCAGATTGGGTTCGGGGTCGTGGAACAGTTCACACTCACCGGTGTTGAAATCCAGGCGATGGAAACCACCCTGCAGACTGACAATTGCGCCTTCGCCATCTTTTCGCAGGGCCAGAGACCCGATCTTGCCCGGCACGTCCCAAGCGCGGACTTCCGTGCCTTCAGCAGTGCATCTGAAGACACGTCCATCCATCGAATCGATGAAATAAAGCCTTTGTTGCTCCACGTCCCAGACAGGGCCTTCGCCCAGCGTGGTTTTGACATCCAGCAATACTTCTATCCGCATGATGCTTTCTCCCTATATGTTTTTGTTGCTTAGAATGCGACCTGATCGCCACCTTTGAGTGACAAGATTTCACGTGCCTCGTCCGGCGTTGCAACCGCAAGGCCCAGCCCTTCGATAATACTGCGCACCTTGGCAACCTGCACTGCGTTGGACTTTGCCAATTCGCCCTTGCCAGCCCAGATGCTGTCTTCCAGTCCCACACGCACATTGCCACCAAGGGCCGCAGCCTGAGCGGCGATGCGGAACTGATTGGAGCCTGCGCCCAGAACTGACCAGCGGAAATCATTCCCGAACAGACGATCAGCGGTGCGTTTCATATGCATGACATCTTCGGGATGCGGTCCGATGCCGCCCAGCAGGCCAAACACGGACTGCACAAAGAAGGGCGGTTTGACCAATCCGCGCTCTGCGAAATGCGCCAGATTATAGAGATGGGAAATGTCGTAGCACTCAAACTCGAAACGCGTGCCGTTTCCGTAACAGGTCTCCAACACATACTCGATGTCCTTGAAAGAATTGCGGAACACCAGATCGCGAGAGCCTTCCAGATGGGCGCGTTCCCAATCATGCTTGAATTCAGTGTATTTGTTCAACAGTGGGTACAGTCCGAAATTCATCGACCCCATATTGAGCGATGCGACTTCAGGCTGGTAGGTGGCTGCCGGGCTGACCCGCTCGGCCACACTCATATAGGGGCTGCCGCCGGTGGTGATGTTGATCACAGCATTGGTGCCCTGCTTGATGCGCGGCAGGAACGGCGCAAACGCCTCCGGTGTCTGATCCGGCTGGCCAGTTTCAGGATTACGCGCGTGCAAATGCAGGATGGAGGCACCAGCCTCTGCTGCCGCAATCGCCTCGCTGCAAATCTCATCGGGGGTGATCGGCAAATATGGCGTCATGCTGGGTGTGTGGATTGCACCCGTGATCGCACATGTAATGATGACCTTGCCGTTTTGTGCCGTAGTTGAACTCACGATCCGAACTCCTTGTTTGCTTTGTTTTTATGTTCAATCAATGCCATTAACCGGCGGTCGCGCCAAGCTTGCCTCTCGGCCAACTGGGTTTCATCCAGTCGGACACGGCGGGCGGCTTCCACCTTGTCCAGAACCGGACCGGTCCAGTTCGGGCGGCCGGGTATGGCGGTATTCACCCCATCATACATCTGCGCATAGCGGTTGACGTAGTCTCGCACGCCACCTGGTGCATTGAGATCAATCGTCTCAAACGGGCCCATGAAGGCCCATCGCAGGGCGAGACCATCACGAATACCAATGTCGACATCTTCCGCGCTGGCATAGCCTTCTTCGACCAGGCGAAACGCCTCATCCAGAAGCGCGCCCTGAAGCCGGTTCATCAGAAAACCGTCAACTTCCTTGTTCATCACGATGGGAGCCTGCCCCAGAGATGTCATGAATTCCGCCGTGCGGCTTACCACATCGGCAGATGTGTCCGGTCCCGGTACGATCTCAACTGCCGGCACCAGATAGGGCGGGTTGATCGGGTGAACGACAAGGCAGCGGGCAGCCCCTGCCAGCCCCTCGAACATGGCTGATGGCAAAAGAGCGGATGTGGAACTGGCCAGCACGGTTTCTGGTTTGGTGGCCGCATCAAGCTGCGCAAAGATCGCACGCTTGCTGTTGATCTCTTCCGGTGTGTTTTCCTGGACATGTTCGGCTTCCGAGACACATTCCTGTAATGTATCGCAAACCCGGAGGCGCGCCAGAATACTATCCGTGTCCTCCTCCAGCAGGCCAGAGCCGCGTAAGTTTTCAAAAATATCAGGCAAGAACTCCCGAACTGACCGGGCGACATCTGCCTTCGCGTCCCAAAGCGTCACTTCGCAGCCGCCGCGCAGAAAGCTGATTGCCCAGGCCCGGCCGATCAACCCACATCCTATAATCGCTACACGTGTCATGGTTCAGAGCGTCTCCACATTGCCATCAACGGCCAGTGACTGGCCGGACAAATTGGCACCGGCATCCGACAGAAGGAAAGCTGTCATGGTGGCCACATCCTCCATTGTCACCATCCGGCGCAGGGAGATTTTGGCAAGGTAATCCTGCTCCATTTCGTCATAGCTGACACCGGTGGCGTTGGCACGATCGCGGATAACACCCTCCATTCGGGCACCGGAGACGATTCCCGGCAAAATCGCATTGACGCGAATATTGTCCGGGCCCAGCTCTTTTGCCAGACTTTGGGTCAGGCCGATCACACCAAATTTGGCTGCGGAGTAAGGTGTTCGGTAGGCATAGCCATATTTTCCTGCAACAGACGACATGCTGACGATCGACCCGCCTCCCGATGCTTTCAGCATTGGCACCGCATTGTGCGCACAGATGAACTGGCCGGTGAGACAGATATCGATACAGCGCCGCCAGCTTTCGACCGAAATGTCCTCAACGCCGCCGGTCGGGCCTGCAATGCCCGCATTGTTGATGAGCGCATCAAGCCCGCCAAGCTCTGACTTTACTTCCTGAAAGAAGGTTTCCACAGCGGCTTCATCCGATACATCGGTCAAACGGGTCATGCAGCCACCCAGTTCCGCGCTCGCCAATTCCAGTGCCTTGGCATCGACGTCACAGAGCGCCAGTCGTGCCCCCTGACTGTGGAGCTCGCGTGCAATGGCCAATCCGATACCATTGGCACCGGCGGTGACAACCACGCGCTGCCCCGACAGACCGGGCAAATTGAGTTTCTTTGGTTCAGACATGGCTAGTGGCTCCTTTTTTCACGCAAGGCAATGACGGCGGCTAGAATGACAAGGCCGAAGAAAACCGACCGGAAAGCAAAGGGAAGTGTGGTGCCAGCAAGCAGGGTTTGCATTGAGGTGAGCAACAGAGCGCCGCCAAACATACCCAGATAATGCCCGCGTCCACCGGTAATCAGTGCGCCGCCCACAACAACTACAGCGATTGATGGCAAGAGGTAACCATCTCCCATGCCCAGGCTCGCCTGCCCCGAAAACCCGGTGAGCAATATGCCGACAAGGGCCGCACATATCGCCGAAAGAATATAGACCAGGATCAGAGTTTTGCCAGTATTGACACCTGACAGACGAGCAGCTGTTTCACTGTTGCCGATAGCATATACCCGGCGCCCGAACGCCGTGCGGCCAAGCAGCAGCACTGCGGCCAGCACAAACAGGCCCAAGGTGGGAATGATCGGGGTGATGCCGAGAATTTCTCCAGTCATCATCCAGCGCAATGCGGGAGCTGCAAAACCGTCTGGCGTACCATTTGAGTAGATCAGGGCGACGCCTTGCAGCAAGCCGTTCATTGCCAGCGTGACCACGATTGGTGACAGGCCCAAAGCCACAATCCCCAAACCGTTCAGGAAGCCGATGATGGTGGCCACAATCAACACCACCGGGATGGCGTAGATCAAAGCGCCGTCGGCACCCTGCACAATGCCAGCCACCAGAATACCAGACAGGCCAATCGTCCATGGTATCGACAGATCAAGCCCGCCGGTCAGGATGACGGCTCCCTGCCCAAGGGCCAGAATGACCAGAAATGATGACAGAACAAACAGGGCATCCCAATATCTAAATGAGGTGAACACATTTCCAAAGGAAGCCTGAGTGATCAAAAGCACAACAAACAGGCAGACGAAGGCCGGAAGCGTGTAGCGCATCAAGGCCGAATTGCGTGTCCAGAAACCCGGTCCAGCCTTGCGCGATGGTGAGACTTTTGCGGCAAAGTCCAACCGTTTGTCGGCATAGGGCCGTTGTGTGATCAGCATCTGCTTGCTGCGTGCAGAGATGTAGTCTCTTGCGCCACGCAGTTTGTGCGCAAGCGGACTGCTGGCCGAGAGCGATCCGGCCAGAACCGCCAACATCAGCACCGTACTTTCGGCGATGGTGGAATAGTAGGCCGAGATGTTCAGCGACAGCAGAATGTTTACAACAATCATCAGGATATAGGCGCCAAAGATCGTGCCCACCAGGCCGCCCTTGCCGCCGCCAAGACGGGAGCCTCCGATGACCACCGCAGCAAATGTCGGCAACAGCAGAGAATTACCGACCAGAGGATCTCCCGACCCGGTTTGCGCGCTGACAAACACACCGGCCAGTCCATAAAGCCCGCCAGCCAGCACATAGGTGAAGAAGATCACCCAACCGGTTCGCAGGCCCGTCGCACTCGCAGCTTCCGGATCGCTGCCCACAGCATACAGGGCCAAGCCGAACGGCGTGCGCTTCAGCCAAAGCCAGAGCAACACAACCACGCCTAACAGAACGACGGAAGCGGGGAGCAGATTGGGGATGGCATCTCCCATATAGGCCGAACCGATGGAAGGAGAGACAAACCCGCCAGGCTTGTCCATCACCAGCAGGGTCAGCCCCTGAACGATGAACATTGTCGCCAGAGTCACTACAATGGGTTGCAGGCGCAGATAGGCGATGAAAAATCCGTTGAAGGCCCCGACGGCCATACCAACCGCGATGCCAATACCGGTCCATAGCGGCACCGAGGCCGCGAAATTGGTCGGATCCATCTGAGAGGCCAGAACCGCATTGACCAGAGATATGACAGCCCCTGCGGACAGATCAAAGCCGCCAGACAGGATGACAAGCGTCTGGCCCATAGCGGCCAGCGCTGTGGTGGTTCCGCCACTGGCCAGAAATGAAACGTCAAAATATGACAGCGGGTATGGGCTGATCGTGCTGTTCAATGTCAGCAATGCAATCAAGACCGCCAGCGCCGTCAACATCGGGCGGCTGCGCTGAAGGCCGCGCATGAAGCGCGGTTTCACAGGCTTTGCTTGGGAGGGAGCTGTGTCTGTGTGGTTCATGCAGCGGTCTCTTGCGCTGTCCGGGCCGAGCCGAGGGCGGCCTGAATAATTCCGGTTTCAGTAATTTCGTCGCCGTCCAGCCATGTGGTCATGCGGCCCTCATAGAGCACGCCCACGCGGTCCGACATATGCACGAGTTCCGGCACTTCGGTCGAGTGGAACAGAATGGCGCCACCGGCAGCCACGAACTCACTCATCAAGGTGTAAAGCTGTTGCTTGGTGCCAACATCGATCCCGCGTGTTGGGTCGAACAGCAACAGGATGCGGCTTTGCGCGACCAGCCATTTTGCAATTGCGATTTTCTGCTGATTGCCGCCCGAAAACGCGCTGACCGGCAGATATTGCGCTCGCTCATCAACTTCGACAGCTTCAAAGGCCTTTGCCGTGGCTTCGGCCTCATCTTCAGAATTGAGCAACAGACCTTTGCGAAACCGGGCGATCACTGGGAGGCTGGCATTTTGCTTGCCGGTCAAGGTCAGGAACAAGCCTTCGGTCTTACGCTCTTCCGGCACCAGTCCGATGGCAATCGAGGGATGCAGCGCATCTGCAGGGGAGCGCAGATGCACCGGAGTGCCGTCCACAATCATCTCACCGCTGTCTATATGGGTGTCGCCGAAGAGAGCGGTGAAAAGATCCTTCTGGCCCATGCCTTGCAACCCGGCGATGCCCAGTATTTGTCCCGGATGCAGTGCAAAACTTATGTCACGAAGCTTGTCCCCCGCAGACAGATTATGCGCCTCGAGCACCGGTTTTTCCTGATGTGCCGGTTTTGAATCACGCGGCGGAAACGTTGCTTCAACCGACCGGCCGATAATCATTTCTATGATTTCGTCGTCCGTGATCTCATCGACCCGCGCTGATTTGACATGTTTGCCATTGCGCAGGATCGACAGTGTGTCACAGAAGGCGCGGACTTCCGGTATCCGGTGGGAGATGAACAGGATGGTCATGCCGCGCGCCTTGGCGTCAGCGATAACCCAGCCAAGCCAGTCGACATCATCGCCGGTGAGAGCAGATGTTGGTTCGTCCAGCAACAGAATGCGCGGGTCACGGAAAATCGCGCGCGCAATTTCAATCTTCTGACGCGTGGCCAAATCAAGTTCACTGGCCAGTGCACCCAGATCAACGCTCAGCCCGACGGACTGGAAATGTGCGGAGACCTGACGCCCGGCTTCGCTCGATTTGAGCATGAATAATGGATTTTTGGGCCCTTTGGGCAGCATCATGTTTTCCAGAACAGTCAAGTCAGGGATCAGCGTCAATTCCTGAAATGCAGTCTGAATTCCAACCGCGTGTGCGTCACGCGGAGATTTGAGTGTGATCGGCTTGCCGTCGATCCGAATGGTGCCGTCATCAGGGCGGATCAGGCCGGAGAGCAACTTCATTGTGGTCGACTTGCCAGCGCCATTTTCGCCCAACAGCGCATGAACGGCCCCCGGGGCCACGCTGAAACTTACATCATCATTGGCAATGGTTGGACCATAAGCCTTGCGGAGATTGGTCACTTCGATAATCGGATGGCTTTCCGCAACGGACATGCGCGACCTCCCCCAAGGCTCTCAAAATTGCGCCCGACGCTTAGTGCGTCGGGCGCTTGCTTGCGAATCTGTGGCAGCCTAGTCTTCGGGCTGACCAACAAGTGCGGCGTTCAGGCCAACTTCCGGCAGGTCAGCCGAGAAGATGGAGGCGAACCAGCCCGGATTGGAGACAAGAGACGGGAGGAAGGCATTGCAGCCAGCCTTTTGCTCATCCCAGGAACCGGTTTCGCACAGCTGCACTGTTTCGCTGGTTACAAGTGGCAGCGGCAGCGTGGTGAGATCTGCGATTTCCTTGCCATCCAGTACATCGACAGCCAGTTTGAAGGCCAATGCGCCGGAGTAAGGTGGCGATGCATAAGATATCCTCGGAGCACCAAGGGGTGCATAAGGGCTGGCAGCACCTTCAACGTCAGTGCCGGCAGGCAGCATCTGGATACGTCCGCCATTCGAGCCTTCGCCTGCACAGGGCAGCAGGGCATCTGCGGCAATGCCGGCTTCAAGCTGCATGGCGTTTGCGGTAAAGCAACCGACCTGCATCCACAATCCGTCAACATCACTCCAGTCGCGGGTCGCCAGAATCTTGGACAGTTCGGTGCGTGCTACAGCCTGGCTCCACATGCCGATCGCTTCGCCAACAACGTTGATGCCTTCATGCTTGGCAAAGACTTCTTTTGCAGCTGCAGTCCGGGCAGCGTCAACAGAGGTCCCCGGAACGCCGGTCATCAGAACGATGTCGCCTTCGCCACCCATCTGCTCCACCAGCCATTCAGCGGTGACGCGACCAGCTTCATCCTGATCGATTGTCACATTATAAGCGCAGGGCTCGGTAATTTCACCGTCATAGGCGATGATGGTCACGCCCTTGTCACAGGCGTTCTTGACAACATTGTTCAGCGCAGTCGGCGAAATCGGATACACCACAATGGCATCCGCTCCGGCTTGCACCATGGCATTGATCTGCTGGATCTGACGCTGGGCATTGGGACCGGCGACCTGCACCCGCAGGTTTACCCGGTCTGCGTAATTTGAATGCGACGCAATTGCCTTGACCATATTGGCGGCCTCGGCCTGCCAATCATTTCCGATGTAACTCATTGACAAATAAACATCATATTTGTCCTGAGCAATAACGGGTGCAGTCGCAGACAACGCCAATAGACCTGCCGCCATGGCCGTGCTGGCCACAGTTTTGAAATTAAACATAGTTCCTCCCAAATATAGACTTTTGTATATAATGTTTATATTGATTATTGATATTTGATCAAAAGTCAACGGCTTTTAATTTCAGCCATTCGCGGATAAAAGGGTTCAAAAAAGGTTTCTGGATGAATTCCACCTTAAGCACCATCAAGCCTGTTCGGCGCGAGACGCTGCAAACGGCGGTATATGAACAATTGTGCGAACTCATTCTGGAGGGCAATCTTGCACCAGGGGAATCCATCACCGTTGCAAGCATCGCCAAGGCTTTTGATGTCAGCCCGATGCCGGTCCGCGAAGCCATCACCCGCCTCATGGCGGCAGGCGCGCTGACGGTTGTGTCAGGTCGATCCATTGGGGTGCCACAACTGGATCGAAGTGTATTTACCGACCTTCGCAACGTCAGGCTGGAAATTGAAGCTGTGTCATTGCGCTGGGCCATAGAAAACGCAACAGAAGCGTTTCACCGCGATCTCGACGACAAGCTTAACGCCATGATTTCGGCTGAGCAAAAAGGAGAAGTCAAAGGCTTCATTCGTTCCAATTACGGTTTCCATTTTGCAATCTACCGCCAGGCGCACTCTCCGGTCCTGCTGGAAACGATCAGCAGAATCTGGTTACGCATCAACCCGTATTTTCATCTTCTTCAGCAAAGCGGACACTACAGGATTTCCAACGACCAGCATCGCGAAATCGTCGAGGGGATCGTCCAGCGCGACGCAAACAAGGCGATTGAGGCGCTGAGAAACGATATCAACAGCGCCTTCAACACGATGGTTGCTCAACTGGGACAAAAACCTGCAGTCGGCTGAAGACATCCTGCCGTTCAATCGCCGTCAGCTCAGCTCAGGTCAGGTCAGGTTAGGTTAGGACGATTGCCTAGCGCACGGCCCGGCCGTCTGACTCGCGGAAAAAATGAACTTCACCGCTGTTCACATACACATCAACCATATCATCGGGCTGGGGTCTGGATCTGGATGAGAACTGTGCTGTGAACTTTTCACCCCCGACTTCACCAATCAGAAGCGTGTGAGGGCCCAGTGGTTCAACATCGATGACTTTTATCTGGATTTTTGGGCCGACATCGGCATTTTCGCTGGTGTGTTCGGGGCGAATTCCAAGACTGAAGCGTTCGCCGGAAAACTCTGCCAGAGCCGGGATCCGGCTTTTTGGGATCGGGAAAGATGCACCGGCATCGCTCTCAAACACGAGATCATCGCCGGTTCCCGACAATTTTCCTTCCAGCATGTTCATGCTCGGTGCTCCAATGAAGGAAGCGACAAATTTGTTCACCGGGAATTCATACAGGGTGATCGGATCGGCCGCCTGCTCGATGATTCCGGCATTCAGCACGACAACCCGGTCGGCCATGGTCATGGCCTCTACCTGATCGTGGGTCACATAGACCATTGTTGTCTTCAAGCGCCGGTGCAACTGCTTGATTTCAACACGCATTTCGACACGCAATTTGGCGTCAAGATTTGACAGCGGTTCATCAAACAGGAAAACTTCAGGATCGCGGACAATCGCCCGTCCAATCGCCACCCTTTGACGCTGTCCGCCCGACAGGGCAGCCGGTTTGCGATGGAGATAATCTGTCAGGTTCAAAACCCGGGCCGCATTCGCGACCGCCTCGGCTGCGATCTTCTTATCAACACCACGGACTTTCATGCCGTAGCCGATGTTTTCCTTGACCGTCATGTGGGGATAGAGCGCGTAGCTCTGGAACACCATGGCACAATCTCGCAGCCCGGGCCGCAGATCGGTGACATCGCGGTCCCCGATGAAAACCTTGCCGGCTGATGTGGTCTCCAACCCTGCGATCATCCGCAAGGTGGTCGATTTGCCACAACCGGAGGGACCAACGAGCACAACGAATTCGCCATCCTCGATTTCCAGGTCCAAGGGAGGGATCACCTGGACATCCCCGTAAGATTTTTCAATGTTTTTCAGTCTGATATTAGTCATCGATTTCCCTCGATAAAGCCAGATATGCGGGCGAAAAAATTCCCGGATTTCGGTTTCATTTGTCGCCCGCTGCATGACGCCAGTGCGGCGTCATGCAGGGAGGTAACTCCGAACTTTTTTATTTGGCTTCCAGACCCATGGATGCACGGTAAGCTTCAAGCTGAGACTCGCGTCCAAACTCTTCGGTCAGCTCATCCCAACCAGCCGCAACTGTGTCCAGTGCCTCCTGAGGCGTAACGTCACCTGCCAAAGCCTTGGAAAGTTCGATTTCCAGGATTTCGGTGTAGGAGAAGTAACCTGGCAGACGCATATCGAGGGCAACATTGTCAGCAGTGACTGACGCTTGTTGTGCACCCAGATATTCAGCAGCTTCACGCTCAGAGAAGATCGAAGCCCAGCGTTCCATATTGGTCGTATGCGAGATCCGATACGGGTTGACGCCTGTGCCACCGGTCACGGCAGCCTGTCCGGAAACTTCCGGGCTGGACAGGAACGAGATGAAATCCCAGGCAGCTTCCTGGTTTCCAGAGGATTGCGGCACAGCAGCCTGCCATCCACCGAATGCCATGAATGGCGTTTTCACGACTTCGTCATATGTGTCCCACTCACCGGTTACATGGTTCCAGATTTCATTTGAACTTGGAAGCATCGCAGAACCAACATTGCCGTTGACTTTGGACTGTGCAGGATCCGCTGCAATAACACCGGTATCACCCCAACCAATTGACTGGGCAACCTGGCCACCAGCAAAGGCAGCATTCACTTCACCAAAGGAGAAGTTCAACGCAGCCGGTGGGGCAAGTTTGGAGGCCCGAATGTATTCTTCAAGCCCGCGAAGCCAACCTGGATTGTTGATCTGCGCATCCATGGTTTCAGGATCAAAGAACATGGAACCCGGGTTGTCCGGATGGTTGGTGTACCCGGCGGCGTGGCTGAAGAAGAACCAGAATTGCTGGCCACCACGACGGAATGCTTCAGCCGTGCCATAGACACCTTCAACATCGTTCTGGAAGTATTCCGCGATGTCGAGATACTGGTCCCAGGACACAGGAATCGCAAGGTCGTAGCCATATTTGGCTTTGAACGCTTCCTGATGGGCCTTGTCTTCGAACAGGTCGATCCGATAGGTGTAAGTGTGAACGTCACCGTCCATTGTCTGTGACAGAACCTTGCCGTTCCAGATCATCAGCGCTTCACGGTACACCGGTGCGATGTCCATCCAGTCGTCGCCCTGCTGGTATTTGGCAGGCATTTCGGTCAGATATGGCGTGAAATCGGGGGCCCAGGCAGGCGCAAATGCGATTACGTCAAATGCATCGTCGCCTGATGTCAGGGTCGTCACGATTTTCGGATAGAGTTCCGACCAGGGAAACTCGACAACTTTCACAGTGCCACAGGTCTTTTCGGTCCAGCCATCTGCAGCCAGCTGAAGTGCTGACGCGATGTATGGGCCGGTTTGTGTTGTGGCAGTGATTTCAATGCCAGTGAAGTCAGGCGAACAGTCTGCCATTGCGACCGATGCCGACAGGGACAAGGCTACAAACGCAGCCGAGGAATACATTAGATTTTTCATAGTTCTCTCCTTGTTATTATTTGGTAGGCACTAAACTTCCGGACTGTCTTTTATTTTACTGCTCCCATCAGAAGTCCGGATCGCATCATTCGGCCAAGCAAACCGGCGATGATAACCATTGGCACGATTGCTACCAGGGCAGCAGCCGAAATCGCCCACCATTCATCTCCGCGCTGGCTGTTTTGACCGGCGACGAGAATTGGTAGCGTTTGCCATTTCGAATTTGTCAGGAAGAGCGCAAACAGAAACTCGTTCCAGACGAAGGCAAGTGTAATCACGAAGGTCGCGATAAGCCCGGGCTTGGACATCGGTAGTACGATGCCGAAGAAAATCCGCCAGGTGGGGACATTGTCCACCATTGCCGCCTCTTCCACGTCCAGCGGCAGACTGGCAATAAAATCACGCATCAACCAAATCACGATCGGCAGCGAAAATGCGACATAGGCCAGTGTCAAACCAAAATAGGTATCGGTCATTCTGAAGCCCAACTTGCCCATCTCGGTGTATAAAAGGAACAGCGCAAAGGCGACGACAATCGGCGGAAACAGGCGCTGGCTGACGAACCAGAAAACAATGTCGTCATTGCCCAAAACCGGTCCAGGCAGCTTGAATCTATTGATGAAGATCGACAGTGCCAGCGCAATGCAGAACGCAATGATCGATGCAGTTGCAGGGCCGATGCCCAGCACTTCACGACCGAACAGGAAGCCGCCCATTGCGACAACGAAAAACGTAATGCCGCTCATCAGGCGCACACGGAAGGTAAACCGGACCAAGGCATAGGCGGCCATTGACCCGATGATCGTGGCGATAACAGAAGCCGACAGCGCGACAATCGTTGAGGACCAGAAGTTCGAGAAGAACTCGCCGCGAATACCCGAGAACAGCTCGGTCCACGCTTTCAGGGTCGGCTGAAAATCAACAAATGGCAGGTAGGTCGGGCCTCCGACCACATCCACCGGACTTTTCAATGATGTTATGGCCACCCAATAGAGCGGGAACAATGCGAATGTCAGCCATATGAGGCAGCCGAACAAAACCCAATGCCGTTTGGCACCCCTTAAATCCCGGACGCTCATTTGTATCTCTCCAGATAGGGTTTCAGGATTGCCAGATAGACCAGGCTGATGATCAGAACCACAATGAGGAACAGGAAGGACAAGGCTGAAGTGTAGCCGAGGTTGAATTTCTTGAACCCTTCCTGATAGGCAAACAGCGACAGGGTTTCAGTGGCAATGCCGGGCCCGCCCCCGGTCATCACGAAGACAGTGTCGATGATCTTGAAGCTTTCAACGATCCTGATGAAAATGACAGCCACAGAAATCGGCAACATCATCGGGAACGTAATTCCCCAGAACTGCCGCCATGGCGAGGCGTTTTCAAGTTCAGCCGCCTCATAGACATCATCAGGCAGACCTTGCAGACCTGCGAGCAACAATAGAATCACGAAGGGCGTCCATTGCCATATTTCAACAGCTATCAAAGAGCCCAGGGCCCAGGTTGAATCGGTCAGAAATGGAAGGTTGGGAAATCCGAAGAATGTGGTGACCTGATTGAGCGGTCCCATGGACGGGTTCAGGATCTGCTTGGCAACCAGCGCCACAGCCACCGGCGCAACCAGCATTGGCAACAGGAAACTGACCCGGAAGAAGTCTGCGCCGCGCACTTTTTTGACCAGAGCCAGGGCAATCGCAAATCCGATGACGAATTGAAACGCAACCGAGGTGAAGGAGATCAGGCTGGTGGTCTTCACAACCTGCCAGAAGCGTTCATTTCCCAGAAGATCGATGTAGTTTTCAAAACCGACAAATTTGGAGGGCCGTGGCGGCACCAGCCGCAGGCTCATGAAACTGTTGGCCAGCGAAAATATCAGAGGGAAAATCGCAATGGCCAAAACGACCAGCACGGCCGGCCAGAGGAAAAAATGTTTTACGGGGTCTTCACGGGTCATCGGGCGCCGCCTTTGATCGCATCAGGAGTTTCCAGCAGTTCCAGTATCTCTTTGAGATCCGGCATGGCTGGCGCGGTGCCGCGACGGGTGACTGCGATCCCCGCGGTTGCGCAGCCAAACTGCACGGCCTCAATGTCATTCGCACCATCTGCAAGCGCCGCTGCAAAGCCACCGATAAATGCATCTCCCGCACCTGCTGTATCGATGACTACGCCATTGGTAACGGACGGGATAAGCCTGCTGACTTGCGAGGTATGATAATAGACACCGCGTTCACCAAGAGTGATCAGCGCAGCACCAACGCCCCGGGCCAGAAGCATGTCTCCGGCGCGCGCTGCATCCTGCTCAGTTAAAATCGGGAATCCAACCAGTGCCTCGGCTTCGGTTTCATTAGGGACGATGTAGTCACATAAAGGATAGATCTCTTCCGGAAAATCGTTGGCAGGAGCGGGATTGAAAACCGTCCGCACCTTTGCATTGCGCGCAATCTCCAGGCCTTTATGGGCGGCTTCTGCTGGTTGTTCGAGCTGCGTCACAAAGACACTGGAGGATTCAATGCATGCGCTTTGCGCCACGACATCCTCGACAGATATGGTGCCGGCTGCACCGGGATAAACAATGATTGCATTTGCCCCGGTCTGCTCATCGACGAAAATGAATGCCGCGCCTGAAGGCATGTCATCCATGATCGTCAGCTTTGGCGTAACACCAGATTCTTGGTATATCTTCAGCGCCATTTCTCCGAACGGATCGTTGCCGATCTTGGAGATAAAGGAGGTTTGGGCGCCAGCGCGACCAGCCGCAACGGCCTGGTTTGAGCCCTTGCCGCCCGGCCCAAGCGAAAACCCGCTGCCGGAAAGTGTTTCACCCATAACCGGCATCCGCGTTGCCACATAGGCCGTGTCCGCAACATAGATTCCAAGAATCGAGATGCCCGACTTGTCGCTCATGACAAGACCTGCCCACAGATGCCGATGGCAGAGAAGCCATTGAAATACATATTTTCAGTGTCAAATTTACGCAATGCTTTTCCTCCCAGACACGCATCCGATGATCGCGATTGCTTACTCGCCGTATGGTACCCAGATATTCTTCACTTCGGTAGACTTTCGCAGATAGATCTCACCCTCACTGGCCGCTGGAAGACTCCAGTCGATCTGCCTGCCATAATCGACAAAGGTGCGTTTGAGATTACCAATTGAATTTTGTTCAACCATTTTGGACAGTTCCGCCGACCCGAAGGCCCAGACTGCATCTACATCATTATGCTTGGACAATACATCTGCCAATGCTTCAGAATCACCTGTGACGATATTCAGAACCCCGTCTGGTACATCTGATGTCTCGACAACGGAATAGAAATCTGTCGCAGACAGAGGATGCGGCTCACTTGGCACCACGACCACGCGGTTGCCGACGGCCAACAAGGGTGCAACCACACTGATCAATCCCAGGAGCGGTGCTTCCGGCGGACAGATTGCGCCCACCACGCCCAAAGGTTCGGGTATGGCCAATGCAAGGCCGCGCATTGGCGGCATGTGAATCTGGCCTTCAAACTTGTCCGCCCAGGCGGCATAGGAAAACAAACGGGAAACAGACAGCTCGACCTCGGATTTGGCCTTCGCTGCACTGGCTCCGGTCATGTCCCTCAAGCGATCTGCAAATTCGTGGGATCGCGTCGAGAGATTCTCGCCAAGATAAAACAGAATTTGCGACCGGTTATAGGCAGTTTTCGATCCCCAGGCAGAAGCTTTGCGTGCGGCCTCTACGGCATTCCTGATATCTTTTCTGTTGCCCAGTCCCACTTCACCAACAGCCGTGCCTTTTGGTGAGTAGACCGTTTTCGAATAGGTTGCGTCAGGGCGTTGCTGTTTCCCGCCGATGAACATCTTTGCGGTCTGGTCGATGGTGGCGAGTTTGAATTCGCCGCTCGGCTTCACCGCGTCAGGCGCAGGGCGCGCTGGCAATTTGGCCAAGACATCCGGCTTAAGATATTCAAAGCAGCCTTCGCGCCCGCCCTCACGCCCAAAGCCACTTTCCTTGCGGCCACCGAAACCAACGGCTGCATCCATCAGATTGGTCGAGTTGATCCAGACAATTCCGGCCTCGACCTTGGCCGCGACTTCCAGAGACTGATTGACAGACTCGCTCCAGATGCTGGCCGACAGGCCGTATCTGGAATGGTTAGCCAACAGGATCGCTTCATCTGTCGTGCGGAAGGTCATGGACACCACAACCGGCCCGAAAATCTCTTCCGTTGCCACGGCCGATGTGGACTGCACATTGGTCAACAGGGTCGGAGGATAGAAACTGCCGCACTGGGGAAAATCTATTTCGGGTTGGAAAATTGTCGCTCCGGCACTGACGCCATCATTTACCATATCCGTAACCCGCTTGAGCTGGTCCGGGTCGATAATCGAGCTGATATCAATGGTTTTGTCCAAAGACACACCAACCCGCAATTTGGCCATCCGTGCGCGCAGGCGATCATGGAAATCGTCCGCAATGCCTTCCTGCACCAATATGCGCGATCCGGCACAACAGACCTGACCCTGATTGAGCCAGATAGCATCAACCACACCTTCAATGGCGGCATCGATATCAGCGTCTTCAAAGACAATAAAGGGCGACTTTCCGCCAAGCTCGAGTGTCAAAGACTTGCCAGTGCCAGCCGTCACCTTGCGGATCACCTTGCCAATCTGTGTTGACCCGGTGAAGGCGATCTTGTCGATGTCTTCGTGTTCAACCACAAGCGCACCGGTTGAACCGTCACCTGTGACAACATTGATCAGCCCATCCGGCAGGCCAGCAGCCAGAGCCAGTTCGGCAAACAACAGTGCGGTCAGGGATGTGGCCTCAGCCGGCTTCAACACCACGGCATTGCCAAGTGCAAGCGCTGGCGCAAGCTTCCAGGCGAGCATCAGGAACGGGAAATTCCACGGAATAATCTGTCCGACAACGCCGACTGGCGAATGATCGGAAAACTCGCTCTCGCTGAGTTGCGCCCAGCCTGCATGATAATAAAAATGACGCGCTGCCAGAGGAATATCAATGTCGCGTGATTCGCGGATCGGCTTGCCATTGTCGAGAGATTCAACCACTGCGATGAGCCGCGCGTTGCGCTGGATGATCCGCGCCAGTGCATACATTGATCGAGCGCGTTCGTGGCCACTGCGTCCTGCCCAGTCCTTCTGGGCCTTGCGCGCGGCGTGAACCGCAGCGTCGACATCAGCCTTTGTTCCCATCGCAATCCGCGCCAGCGACTTGCCAGTCGCAGGCTCGAAGGTTTCAAAGCTTTCGCTCTTTTTGGGGTTTGTGAATTTGCCACCAATAAAGTGACCGAAGCTGGCCTTGTTGGCAGCCAGCCACTGTCTGGCCAAAGTATCTTCTTCAGTGCTTGGGCCATAGGACATGGAATCAAAATAATCCGCTACGTTCATGTTTCTCATCCGATCGGGTGACGATTGAGAGCGCTGTAGGCCCCGTCAATATGGTGTTCCAACTGCCGCTCTATATCCGCAAGAAGCGATGAGGCTCCTATTCGGAACAATTCCGGACGCAACCATTCACGGCCCAGTTCTTCCTTCATCAAGGTTTGATAAACCAGAATATCCTTGGCTTTCGAGACACCGCCAGCTGGTTTGTAGCCAACCTTGAAGCCTGTCATCTTTTCATACTGCCGGATCATTCGCACCATGATCAGGGAGACAGGAAGCGTTGCGTTTACAGATTCCTTGCCGGTCGAAGTCTTGATGAAATCCGCGCCTGCCATCATGCAGATGAGGCTTGCCTTCGCGACATTTCGCAGGGTCTTGAGATCACCGGTTGCCAAGATCGCCTTGACGTGGGCTTCCCCGCATGCGGCTCGATAATCCTGCATTTCACTGTAAAGCGCATGCCAGTTGCCGGTCAGCACATGCTCGCGGGTGATGACAATATCAATTTCTGACGCACCATCGGCCACGGATGCTTCGATCTCGGCAATTTTCAATTCGTGTGGTGTGAGGCCTGCGGGAAACCCAGTGGAAACGGCGGCCACGGGTATTCCCGTACCTTCAAGTTCACTGACTGCGCACGCTACAAACCGATGATACACGCACACTGCCCCGGTTGTGATGTGGCGGTCAGCCATGTTCAATCTGGCCAAGATGTCGGCGCGTATCGGAAAGCGGGCCTTTGCGCACAGACGCTTGACCCGGCCTTCGGTGTCATCACCGTTGAGGGTCGTCAGATCAATACAAGTCACTGCATTCAGCAACCAGGCCGCTTGCGCATCTTTCTTAACCGCGCGCCTGCCGGGCAGAGCCGACACACGACGTTCGGCTGCGGAGCGGTTCACACGAACTGCTTCAACCACAGACAGATCCAGCTCAATACCCGTGTTTCTGGGCAACCGGTTTGAAGCGGCGTTGTCGGCTTCAGTGGAAGTGCCCACCTGTCTTACCCGTGTCGCGTCAGTCACCAAAACCATCCCCATTTTGGAATCTTTCATAGATTCTCGTCACCAGATTTGTGATCTTACATCAAAGCTGGGCCTCACTCTGTGGATAGTCTCAGAAATGTTATACTGTCAACATGTTTTGTGATAATCATAACAACTCAAGGTCACATCACCATGAACTGGATTGCGCTGGACAGACTGCCCATGCTTGCAAAACCCTGGAAGCGCGCACCTGACAGAACGAGGAGCGAACGATTTGCGTGAACGAAAGAAAACCAGACTGGCAAAGTTGCTGGATGCTGTCGCCGAGAACAACAGCCTTCATGTGAAGGACGCAGCCGAGATACTGGATGTCTCGGAAATGACGGTTCGCAGGGACCTTCGCGACAATCCGAATGAGTTCGACTATTTTGGCGGGCATATCGTGTTGGCAAATGGCGGCTCCAATTCAGCACCTTACGATCTGGGGCGCGCGACCGAAGTGTTTGAAAACGAAAAGAAAGCGGCCTGCAAACACTGTCTGCAATTCATCAAACCAAAAGACACGATCTTCGTCGATTGCGGCACAACTCTGGTCCACCTTGTCAATATGTTGCCAACAGATGCGGAGCTGACACTTGTTTGTTTCGCCCTCAACATAGCGGATCAGGCGATCCGTAAGCCCAACATCAAACTTGTCCTGATTGGCGGAATATACCAACCAGCGACGACCTCTTTTTCACCGATACAGCCGGAAACATCGTTTGACGGTCTGGCTTTCAATGTCGGCTTTTTCACCGCTGCAGGTCTGGACCGGAAGCTGGGCGCGACCTGCACCACGTTTCGCGAAGCCATGCAGAAACGGGCTGCAATATCGAAATCCAACAAAAGCATCCTTGTCACGGACTCCAGCAAGATCGATGTCGTCCGGCCCGCCTGTTTCGGTCAGATTGATGAGTTTGAGCAAATCATAACAGAAAAAGGTGCCATCGACCTGGAGGCCTGACCATTCGAAAATCAAACGCACAGTCAATCCAGTGTGTTGTTCAGGTTTTCATTGCCACATCAACATAATCTGCTAATTTTTGTTCACTTTTTAACAAAATGGTCAATTCTGCCCTAGAGGAAGAAAACTCTTGTCGCAAATGCGGCACTCGACGCGGACTGACCAGACAATTTTATTGGACCAAACGGCCATTTGCACATGGCCCTACAGAAAGAACCAAAATGACAGAGCAAACAAACAGTAATTCTGAAAATCAGCAGACGACCATTCTTGTGCTGGAGGCCTTCGAGCGCGTGCACAAAGCCAGAATGGCAGACTATGAACGCATGGGTTCAGTGATTGACGACCAGGTCAAGGACACCGAACCGGGCATGTTGGTTCACGCTCTGACCAAAATCTCGGAATCTGATGAAGAAGCGCTGTATCGGTGGCTGGAGGTCTTTGACAGTGAGCAGGCGTTTGAAAAGCACCTGTCCAATCCACACGTGATCAAACATGTGGGAGCCATGAATGAGGGGGTGCTCTGCGGGGAAACCGAGTTGGTGATCTACTCGGATTGGACTGAGGATCGAAAAAATGAGTGGCGCGCAAAAATCTCCGGCGTAAAACTGACATTTGCACCGATGCTGACCAGCTATTTCCTGAAACGCTGATCTCGCCTGGAATTTCCGGAGGATTGCAAAGCTGCTGTCACTGACTGGCTGGCAGAGTTCCGAACAGTTTTTTGTGACCAAGAAGGTGCGGGCCTCTTTGTCTGAACAGCCGGAAATGGATTAAAACTGATCAGCAAGGAGCCCACTGTGAGCGATGATCAGATGCTGAATGCATTGCGACCCGAAGCTGCTTTTTCGCCTGAGAGCGGAATCATCCGGGTGATGAACCATGCGCGATCCAGCGGGAAACCTTATATCCCGCTGGTGGCCGGTGAAGGCCATCAACCGACACCGGACTTCATCTGTCAGGCGGCCAGCGCCTCGCTGGCCAGAGGAGAGACATTCTACACCTATCAAAAGGGCCTGCCAGAATTGTGACAGGCTCTGTCGGCCTACCACAAGCGCCATTTTGATCGCGCACTTGAAGCCGACCGGTTTATTGTGACCGGTTCCGGCATGCAGGCGATCCAGCTATGTATTCAGGCCGTTGCCGGTGCAGGCGAGGAAGTCCTTCTGCCAACTCCCGCCTGGCCGAATTTTGCCGCTGCGCTTGGCATAATGGGCGCTGTCCCTCTCAGCGTTCCCATGCAGTTTGACGGCCAGTCATGGACACTGGACATCGGTGCGTTGGAAGCGGCTGTGACGCCCAGAACGCGGGCCCTGTTCGTCAACTCGCCCTGCAATCCCACAGGTTGGGTAGCAGATAAGTCCATGCTTGAGGCCTTGTTGAAATTTGCCCGCAAACACAATCTGTGGATCATCGCAGATGAGGTCTACAACAGGTTTTACTATGAAGGCACCCGTGCGCCATCCTTCTATGACATTATGGAAGCAGACGACAAAATCCTGTTCGTAAACACATTTTCAAAGAACTGGGCGATGACAGGTTGGCGCGTTGGCTGGATTTCAGCACCTCCTGCGCTGCAGCAGGTTTTCGAAAATCTGGTTCAATATTCAACATCCGGAGTGGCGGCCTTCATGCAACGGGGCGCGATTGCAGCTCTGAACGATGGTGAGGATTTCCTGAAGACCCAGATCGCGGATTGCCACAAGGGACGTGATCTTGTGTGCGATGTGCTTGAGGCCACCGGCAAGGTCCGTCTGGAACGCCCCCGTGGTGCCTTCTATCTATTTTTCGGTCTCCCTGATTTTCCCGACACCATGGAACTGGGGATAAGACTGGTCGATGATGTGGGCGTCGCCATGTCGCCCGGCGAAGCCTTCGGACCCGGAGGTGCCGGCTTCATGCGGCTGTGCTTTGCGCGCAGTCACGACAATCTGCTGGATGCGGCCAACCGAATTGCCGGGTGGCTTGGCTCACAGTCATAGATTTTTGATCGAACCATCCATCAGGCCGCACCAGATGGCAATCCTGCTCGAAAACCCATAAATTCAGCCGGACTCACGGCTAAGACTTTGTAAATTTTTAAGGCTTTCAATGCGACAAGACACCGTTCGTGTCGCGGGGGCATTTTCTTGTACGACTTTTCAAATCTGAATGTGGCCATTGCGGATGACAGCGCGTTCTTTCGCACTTCATTGCGGTCCGTTCTGTACGGCTTTGGGATTCGGGATATCTTTGAGGCCGAAGATGGAAAACAATGCCTCACAATGGTTGAAAAGCTGAGGCCTGACATTCTGTTTCTGGACTGGGAAATGCCGGAGATGTCCGGACTGCAAGTGATGCGCGACATCCGCAGAGAAGACGGGCCGCATCCGTTCCTGCCTGTAATCATGGTCACATCACATACCGAGTTGGACCGCGTACAACAGGCAACCACTCTTGGCATCCACGAGTTGCTCTGCAAACCGATTGCTGCAAAGCCGGTTTATCAACGGCTTGTGTCGATTGTAACGAACCCGCGTAAATTTGTGCGAACCGCATCCTATTTTGGCCCGATGCCGCGTAATGGAAAACTGCCAGTGGATGAGAGCCCACCGGATATCATTAAAGAAGACGGTGACGCTTTCATTCTTTAGTTCTTTTACTGTCTCCGCACAGACAACGCCGCGTTGGCAGGGACATCACTTGTGTTGTCCACTGCTTCACTCCCTGATAATTGGGTCAGCGATTGGCGGCAATAAAAGCTTCAATCTCGGACCGTGTCGGCGGGTTGCAGCCAATACTCTGGCAGTTGATGGCTGCGGCACTTGTGGCAAATTCCAGCAAGCTACTCAAACCATCCTCATTCAGTCCGCGTATTGCATCGGCATCAGAAAGCCCTTGACTGAGGATCCAGGCAAGCGCTGATCCCATCAGCGTATCCCCTGCGCCCACAGTGTCAGCCAACACAATTTCGGGTGGCTTGGTGTTGTGAACTGCGGCATCGGTATAGCCGGTTGCTCCCTCTGAACCATCGGTAATGACAACCAGCCCGGCGGATTTTGCCAGATGGTTCCTCGCAAACTGTTCTTCCGTCTGGTGCGGCGCAATGATCTTCAGATCTTCGACGCTGAGCTTGATAATACTCGCTATCTCCAGCAGTTGTGCAATGCGCCGGTGCCAAGCGGGCCAATCCTGGATCATGCCTGGGCGTGCATTGGGATCAATCGAGACCATCATCCGGTCACTCATGGCAACTGCGAAATTTGTGATGTTGTCAGCGCCGGGGAGATCAATCAGCGAAATTGACCCGACATCCAGAATATCGCCGGGCCCAACATCAATCATTGCAGGATTTGGTGCCATGTTGGCCGTGGAGGTTTCATTGTTGTAAAACGCATAACGCGGATCGCCGCTTGTCAGATCGACAAATGCCAAGGTCGTGGGATGCTTGCAGCGTGGCAGCGCATCACAATAGACTCCACTTTCCTCCAGATGGGACTTCAGCTGATCGCCAAAAAAATCTGTTGAAATTGCGCCCAGAAAGCTGACATCTGCACCGGCGCGCGCTGCAGCCTTGGCGGCATTGTAGGGAGAGCCCCCGGGTTTGGGTGCATATCCGCTTTGGCCGTCGGCCCCCTGGAATGGCACAAAATCAATCAGCGCTTCGCCGCAAATATGGAGTTTGGGCATGGAGCCTCCCTTTAAATCGCGTTTTTTATAGCTGCCATCATGACGTCCTCATGTCATTTCTGGCAGCGGTTTCAGCCGGTGTAGCACAATGAAATGGCTGATACATAGCCTTCTTGCCATTCACCAGTTCATCCAGAAAAGCACAGCATATTTGCTGAGACCAGTCCAGAAAACCAAGTTCAAATATGCTGATGATCATTGCCTCGTGATCGCTGGCGACAGATAGACAGTCTCTGGCTGTGCCTTTGATGCCATGGCGATATCTGGTCATCACAGTATCCCCTTGGCTCAGCTGTTTGGAACAGCGGTTGTATTCCGGCTCTGCAATTGCGCACGCCACTCACGATAATCAGGTTGCAGGGTTTTCAAAAATTGCACCATGTCTTCTGCGGCATCCGGCGTCGCGCCGCTTTTCACCCAGCTTCCAAGCATGGTTTCGGGTTGTTGGTTCAACACCTCAAAAGCAGCCAGCGCCGCGAAACCGTAGCGGTTGGCAGAGACGTTCTGGCCCCTGACCAAACGGATTGTGCCAATCAAACGATCATCCCAGCCCAGCTTGCGCGAGACATCCCGGCCAATGCGGTCGCATGTATCCCGCAGCCATGGATTGGCCATACGCGCCAGCAGATCATCCACATAGGCGCGATAACCATCAGCGGTAAACAGCGGGTCCTTGCCACCATGCAACCGGATGAGGGCTTCACCGGATTCTTCCAGAAATGCATCGTGGAAGAAGCTGAAGACTTCAGGAATTGCAGCCACGTCCGCCATCCATTTCAGGCCCAGCACCTGCCCTACATAGGCAAATCCGGCATGGGTTGCGTTGTGGCCATGTATCTTGGCGTGCTCGAAGGGGATCAGATCGGTTTTTTCCACCAATTGGGAAATACCACGCCCTGACGTGCGGCCCGGGTCGACATGGCTGACCAGAATATTGTTGAACGCCTCAACCAGAAAGGCCTCTGAACTCTGATCAGCAAACAATGTCAGTCCAGCTTCCTGAATTTCATCCTGATCACGGATGACCCGTGACATTTTTCCGATGACCGTATCGACCGTTTGAAAAACCTGGGTCGCCGCCGAACGATCGGCTTCCGGCAGGGCTGACAGAATAGCCTGCTGCAGAAGGGACGCCGCCTCATTGTGATTTTCTGAAGAATAGATCAGCACTTTTGGTCCGGCACCACGCAGTTTGCCCGATATGGCGCGCGCAATCAGGCGGTGCAGGCTGTCGGGGTGATCGGACACATAATCACTGACGCTGGAGACAGCCACAGAAATCTCATGTGCAGCCAGCATGTCCTGTTCCAACTGCTGGATATCTGCGGCGACAGACAGGCAGCGGGCATCGATATTGGTATAGGTCTCAACGGCAATGCCATCTGGCATCGCAATATTGACTGTGACCGTTCGATCCCGGTTCACAGCCTGTGCAATTTCCGGCCTGCGCATGGCGACGATATAGCGGTCAAAATTTCCCGATCGCTGCGCTTCGCGCAAAAACAGACCGGTTTGAATGGCACCGAAGCCGATACCCACGAATATGCGTCCCATTACTCAGCTATACCTTTGACAACAAGTCTGCTTCACCCCGTGCCGTCCACTCCGGAACCTGATATGCACCTCATCTGGGGTGATGATGGAGAACCGCCTTGCCGTCAAGGTACTGTGCCCCAACATCATGACCTGTGGCAGCATTCAGCCACAGCTGATCCGGCTGATGCCCGTCGCTTTTTGAGGTGATGAATGGGTGCCGTAGCGCCAGCAGGCTGTACAATCGGGCGCGCATGGTCGGGCGGGAAACGGACCCGGAACAAGAACGTCTCCTGAAATCAGCTATCAACAACGATGGCTTTGAGCCGGGAACCATCACTGGTGCTGAAAAGATAGCTCAGTCCACTGTCAAACTGGATGCCCACTTTCTGGTCGTAATCGACCACAAAATCTTTTGGCATCTTGATCGTCAGGATCGACTGCCCGTGCTTGACGGTCACCAGCGTCAGATCGCCCGTCATTTCAGCGGTATAGACCATTGCGTCAAACCGGCCCTCGCCAGCCTCCACAACATCTGCATCTTCCGGGCGGAACCCCATTGTGACCGCTGTCCCCTCTTGCGCACCCTGCAGGAATATCTTGTCATTCCCGACCTGAATGCTGCCCTGGGATAACGTACCCTCAATAAAGTTCATCGGTGGAGACCCCATAAAGCCAGCGACGAACAGATTGGTCGGGTTTGTATAGACTTCAGCTGGCGTGCCCAACTGCTGCAACTCACCGTCTTTCATGATCGCAACCCTGTGGGCCAGCGTCATGGCTTCGATCTGATCATGCGTTACATAGATGGTGGTGACGCCAAGTTCATGTTGCATGTGTTTCAGTTCTGCGCGCATGAAACCGCGCAGTTTGGCATCCAGATTCGACAGAGGCTCATCCATCAAGAATGCTGATGGACGGCGGATGATCGCCCGCGCAAGCGCGACACGCTGGCGCTGACCACCTGACAGTTCACGCGGATACCGCTCCAGCAGAGTTTCCATCTGTACCTGTGCAGCCGCATCCAGCACAGCCTGATTGCGCTGTTCCAGGGGAACACCCGTCACCTTCAGCGGAAAGCCGATATTCTCGGCCACTGTCTTGTGCGGATAGAGCGCGTAGGACTGGAACACCATTGCGATATCGCGGTATTTCGGCAGGACATGGGTGACGTCGCGTTCGCCCATGATCACTTCGCCGGAGGTAATTTCCTCAAGCCCGGCAATCATGCGAAGGGCGGTCGATTTACCACAACCGGAAGGTCCGAGCAGCACCAGAAACTCGCCCGGTTCCACTTCGATATCCAGATCCTTCACAGCGTGAAAGTCGCCATAGTGTTTGTTCATCTTCCGGATCGAAAGCCGTTTGGCATCGGAAGTAAGTGTGTCTGTTTCAGACGCTGAAGACATGTCCGTACTCATCCTTTAACGGCTCCCAGCAAAACGCCCTTGGAAATGTAGCGCTGCAAGACAATAGCCATAAACACCACCGGAATGATCATCACGATGATCACAACCGACATCGACCACCATAAGATCCCACGCTCTCCGGCATTCATGGCAGCCACGAGAATAGGCATGGTCTGAGCCTTGGCAGTGGATAGAAACAGGGCCAGCAGATATTCGTTCCAGCACAGGATCATGACCAGCAATGTGGTTGCCGCCAAGCCTGCGCGTGACAGGGGCAACACCACTTCACGGAAAGTCATGATCATGGTTGCGCCATCCAGTTGGGCGCTTTCCTCAAGGTCCTTGGGGATGGAGTTGAAGAAGTCATACATCAACCAGATGACAATCGGCAGATTGACCACCGCATAGGTGAGAATGATCGCCAGATGCGTGTCGAGCATGCGCACTGACTGGAACATCATGTAAATCGGCACAACCACGACAATAGGTGCCAGAATGCGTTGCGAGATCATCCAGAACAGGATGTCGCCATTTGCCAGAGGCACTTTGACACGAGAGGCCACTGCCTTGCTGAAGAAATAGAAGATCCCCACACCGACCACCAGCACAATGCGCCAGTCGACCCCGTAGCTGAAAACCGCAAACAATGCGGCCGTCATGGTCAAAATGAAAATCAGGATGGTGATCAGATTGGGTTGATAGCGAATGCGCGCCAGGGCGTAAGCGGCCATCGACCCGACCAGCACGGCCAACGCTGTTGCAGCAAGCGAGATGATCAGTGAATTGACGTAAGCCCGCAAGGTATCGGCGTAGTCGACGATAAACAATTCCCGCCAGGCATGAAGGCTGGGCGTGAAATCGACAAATGGAATGAAAAACGGACCCGCATTGACATCAGCAGCCGTTTTCACAGACGTGATCAGCAACCAGTAAATCGGAAACAGGACGAACGCCGACCAGGCCAGCAGAAGTGTATAGACGATGATCTTGGCACCGGGTGCCATGGCGCCAATTCTTGGCGGTTCAAACAGCCTGTCAAACAGGCTCCTTCGCGGCACTTTAGAGACATTACTCATATCCGCCTCATACGGTTGACAACGATAAGGTTGAAGAAGGACACGCAGATCACCACTGTCACGAACAGCAAGAGATAGGCGATGGCGGCAGACTGGCCAAGATCAAGCGATCGCCAGGCAAAGAACGAGTGCAGCGACATGGATTCCGTCGCAATGCCCGGCCCGCCGGAGGTCATGATGTTTGGCAAATCAACAATCTTGAACCCTTCGATGACGCGGATCAGCATCACGGTCACAGCCACGGGCATCACCTGCGGCCAGCTGATTTCGCGGAATATCTGCCAATTGCTGGCACCATCCATCTGACCTGCCTCGACATAATCACGCGGAATGTTTTCAAACGCAGCCAGCAGAATAATGAAAATAAACGGAATCCATTGCCAGCTATCACCGATGATGATGAAAATACGCGCCGTCCACGGGTTGGCTGCCCAGGCAAAATCATTGAGGCCAAACCACTGCCATGCCGGAGAAAACGGCCCTTTGGTCGTATCGGCCATCATGCGGAACACGTAGCCAACGCCAATCGGTGTGATCATCATCGGGATGAAAAAGGCGACGCGGAAGAAATTGCGTCCACGAATGGGCTGGGAACACAGAAATGCCAACCCCAGGCCAATTATGAACTGAACGCCGCAACCGACAAACACGTAGAAGAGCGTGACGCCCAGAGTGCCGAACGGATTGCCGCTGAAGAAGGTTCCCGCAAACATCCAGGCAATGCCGAGACCGACAATGGCCGTGATCATCCGCCCGATGAAGCCAATAATCGAAAATCCGGTTGTGATGTAGCGGTACATCCACCACAGGATTGCAGCTGAAGCTGACAGGGCAACCACCCAACCCAGAAATGTCAGAGTGGTGAAGGTCCCCAGAAAATGAAACTGCTCGGAACCAAAAATCTGCTTGGAAAAATTCTTGAACCCGACAAAACGAACCTGATAGCCACCGGCCTTCAAGCGCACCCGCGAGAACGCGATTATGAGCGAGGCCACCAATGGAAATATTGAAAAGATGAGAATCATCACCACGGCTGGCGTGATGAAAAGCTGCCGAGCATGGCCATCCAGCCATTCATTGAACCGGAAGCGGCGTGACGGGGGCTGAGAGTTGTCAGCCGGGACATAACCCGGCTGACGGTTCTCTACCCGACCTTGGGTCGAGGTCATACTCTTTGCACCTTAGTTAGTGATGCCGAGAGACAGTTTGTACATCTGCTTCTGAGTGTCACGACCGAAATCATCGGTGATTTCTTCCCAACCAGCTTCGATGTTGGCCAAAGCCTGTTCAGCTGTGATTTCTCCAGCCAGGAACCGGGCCAGTTCGCGGTCCAGGACAACGCCAGTATATTGCTGGGCTCCCGGAATACGCACATCGGAGGCCATGTTCGGATGGTTCAGACTGTCCTTGATCGCACCAAGGTAATTGTCTGCAAACTCCGGTGAGAAGCCTGCTTCAATCCATTTGCTGGTGTCGTTCAATTGTGAGTTGCGGTACGGATTGTATCCGGTCCAGCCCAGCGTCACATCCACATTGGATTGCTCTGCCTGGTTCATATAGGACAGGAATGCGTAGGAGGCGTCCTTGACCTTCTGATCAGCTTTCGCATTGACCGCACCAGCCCAGCCACCGAATGCTGCATAGGGCGCATGGTTCACACCATCTGTTGCATGAGGACAAAGGTCCGCATCACATTGCTGCAACTCACCCGTTGCCGGGTTCAGGACCTTGCGGGAACCTGGCATGATGACCGCACCCATCTTGTCCCGGATCGCTGCACCGGATTCGTCGATGGACAGCGGTCCGATATCGCCCCAGTCAATGACAAGTCCACAACGGCCTGCCTGAACAAGCGCACGTGTATCACCAATATCCTGGTTCAGCTCGTCGGTTGGTCCGTATTTGCCGGTTTCCTTGTAAACACGGAAGGCTTCTGCCCAGCCCGCATTGTTGATTTTCGGCTTCATGGTTTCGGTATCAAACCACAGGCCTTCTCCGGTGCCCTTGGTCTGGGTGAAGCCGGCGGCAATGGATCCGATGGCAAAATAGGACTGTGCGTTACGCTTCTTGAAAATGCAGGAGCCGTAATCAGCTTCGCCATCTCCGTTCATGTCCATGCCATTCATGGCTTCGGCAACTTTCATGTAGTCGTCCCAGTCCTTGGGCGGCTCCATACCGATCTTTTCCAGAATATCACGGCGGTAATACAGCATCTGGAAATCACCATCGACGGTGATCAGATAGGTGTTGCCACCAATCTTCTGGTTGAACTCGCGGAAGTAGGGGGCGATGTCATCAATGTCGATCTTGTCATCTTTGGCAATGTACGGATCGAGGTTCTCAACCAGCCCACCATCAACCAGCTCAACAGCCCAGCCGGACGCGAAGACGCCCACATCAATCGAGTTGGTCCCTGTGGCCCAGTCGGTCAGCAGTTTCTGGAAAATTTCGGCGAATGGAACTTCATTGACGCGAATTTCTGCGCCGGTCATTTCCGTGAATTCCTTACCACGATCAACCAGGCGCCCAGCGATCACAGGGCCAGGCCGGGTCAGAATGCTGATGGTAACGCCGTCGAATTCTCCCGCAAATGTTGGAGTCGCAGTGCCCAGAACGGCAGCAGCGGCCACGCCCGCGAGGAGCGATTTACAAGTAGATTTCATTATTTCCTCCCATTGGAACAGCAATTTTTATTGCTTGCCTATCCAGCCTGCTACAGCAAATGGTAACCGTCAATAGATTTGCGTACTGAGTTCAGTAAATATCAAAAAAGCTCAACATCTCACTGGAAAACCTGATGGTTTCGCAACAGTAATCCACATAACAAGTGCAGTTCAATTAAATACACTAAATAGTTGTACTTGATAAAAGCTAGCCCCACATCAAATAGCCCATCGGACATTTGAACTGAGGAAGAATTTATTGAACGGAAAGGCATGGATGCACTAATTGCTGCCGTTTGCGTTGCAGATGATCTCTGCACCTTCACCAATGAGGTCGGGCAGGATGTCATGCATCCGATCGATGATCGGATCAGTTCGGTTGACTTGCTGGAGCATGAAAACTGCAAACACAAGATCCTGACCACTGGCGGACAACACAGAGATCGCGCTATTATCCCAATCAACAAATACCTTGGCGTCCATAGATTGGTCACCGATCAAAGTGCAGCCGAAGCCGATTTCAATACGAACCGTGAGCTCAAAAGACCCCATGACCATTGTCGACGCACATCATCATTTCTGGAACATTGACCTTGGCATTTACAACTGGATTTCTGACGATATTGCAGGCATTCGCCGCGACTATCAGCCCGAGCATCTGGCGCCCTATCTCAAGCATCTTGGTATCAGCAAGACGGTGTTGGTACAGGCAGGAGAAAGCCTGCTGGAAAATGACGCGATGCTCACCATTGCCGAGCGCACGGACTTTGTCGCCGGTGTGGTCGCCTGGGTTGATCTTGCACCGGCTGATGCAGCGTCTCAGCTTGAGACACTTGCGGCCCACGACAAGGTGAAGAGCATCCGCCCTGTGCTATAGGGAATCTCTGACAGTGAATGGGTGCTACAACCGCAAGTGATCGACAATCTGCGCCGGTTTCCAGATCTGAATTTGTGTTTTGATGCGCTGGTCCAGCCCCGGCACCTTGCCGTGCTCGACCGCCTGACCGACATAATCCCCGACATGGCTGTGGTGATTGATCACGCGGCAAAGCCCGTGATTGCCAATGGACAGGCAGCCGGACCAGAGTGGGAAACCGGCATGGCGCGGCTGGCCGAGAAACCACAGATTTTCTGCAAATTGTCCGGCATCGCAACCGAACAGGGCCCTGGCTGGAAGGCAGACACATTGCAGGGCGTTACGGATCATCTGCTCACCACATTTGGTCCGCGCCGAGTGATGTGGGGCAGTGACTGGCCGGTGCTGGAACTGGTTGGCTCCTACACTCAGTGGTTTGAAGCTGCACAACAGATGCTGAGCGGAGTGAGCGAGGAAGACCGGTCCTGGGTGATGGGCCGGACGGCTACCGAATTTTACAGGCTCTAGCGCCCGGCAATGTGATCTATAGTGTCTTCCATGGCGTCTGCTTCCGCAGCGTTCAGCGCGCCCATGCGCATTGTAATGGTCCATGTGTCACGGGCAGCCAGCTCCACATAACAACCTTTTTGTTTTTCCTTGTGGTAGCCTTCCACACCGCTGGTGGCCGGAAAGGCAATGCCCAAACCTTGCTGATCGGGCGTCCGGCAAAGCCAGCGGCCGGTTAACGGTGCCTGAAGCGGCTGATAGGAAATGAAATCCGCCCCGCCTTGCGGGAGCTTCTGCATGGCATGGGTCCAGCCATCCAGCCCGGCTATCATGTCAATTGCGAAGACCACTTCAGGGTCGAAGGCAAGATCAGGCCGCAGCACATGGTGCAAGACCGGTTCCCGCTCCAGCGCCTCGATGAATTCCACATAACCTTCTGCGGGAGAGATATGAGCCGGTATGGAGGTGCGCACCCGCACGCTGGCCGGGTCGTATTCCGCTGCATAGATCAATCTGCCAAAATCAACCGGCCGGAAATTGGCATGGCCAAGATACATCAGATCCATCGGCACATTGCGTTTGTTTTCCACCGCCAGGTCAACGGTCAGCCAGGTCTCGTCAAAACCCAGGTTGACTTTTGCGGTGGCAATGTAATTGCAGGAAAACGCAACCGTATGCTGGTAGCTGCCGCAAATGGAAATGCGGCTCTCCATTTCATCCACTTCCAGCCAGGCCGCCTGAAACGGTGCATTGGGCAGTTCACCATGCAGGGGATGGTTGTCCTTGGGTCCAGGTGCGCCAACACCTGCCAGACCACAATGAATGAAGAAGGCCCCATAGGTTCGCAGATAGTCTGTGGTATTCACGGGCTCTTCAAACATGGACCCCATGGTCAGGTCCCGGCCATCAAATACAGCTCGCCAGATTTGTTGTCCCTTGTAAGGCAGGACCACAATATCCGCCCGGGCCGTTTTCAGGCGCAGCGCTGCCACGCCTGAGCGGTAACGGAAGGTGCTGACCGCAATCCTGTCATTGCTGACGATGGTTTGCTCTACGGGGCCGAATTGCGCTTCGGCCAGATCAATATGAAGGGTCATTCAAGCCTCCGCGTTGGATAAGGTCAGCCGGGCGTCGGTGCATCTTCCCGCACCAGACCGTGCTTTTTCAGATCAGCCCAAAGCGCGGCTGGAATGACCGTTTCTGCCGCAGCCAGATTCAAGCCCACTTCCCGCGCATTTTGAGCACCGGGGATGACGGACATCACATTGGGGTGGCCCAGCGGGAACTGGAACGCCGCATTGACCATCGCCACGCCATGATCACGGCAGACCGCATCAATACGGGCAACAGTGTCCATCACATCGGCGGGGGCATCGCTATAATTGTATTTCGCACCCGGTACAGCACCGGTGGCCAGAATGCCGGAATTATATGGTCCACCGAGAATGATACCGATGTTGCGCTCTTCACACAGCGGCAGGAAACTGTTGAGTGCTTCCTGTTCCAGCAAGGTGTAACGGCCTGCCAGTAGGAACATGTCAAAATCGCCGCGCTCGGCCATGTATTGGCAGATTTCCCACTCATTCACGCCAGCACCGAAGCCGGCGATCACGCCTTGTTCGCGCAATTCCAACAAGGCCTTGTAACCGCCATTGAGAAACTCTTCCATCAGCGGGTCCACCGCTTCCTGACTGCCATGAGAGAAAATATCCAGATCATGGGCCAGAAGAATATCGATACGATCAATACCAAGACGCTCCAGCGAGAATTCAACCGAACGCATCACCCCATCATAGGAGTAATCGAAATGCTCCTTGCGACTCGGCACATCGAAAAACTTGCCGATGGCATCACGTGTGTCCGGAGTCGCCAATTTCAGAATTCGCCCGATTTTCGTGGAAAGCACGTAGGCATCCCGGTCCTTGCCGCGCAGGAACCGGTTGAGGCGTGTTTCTGACAGGCCGAACCCATAGAGTGGCGCCGTGTCGAAATAGCGAACGCCCCCGTCCCATGCCGCCTGCAAGGCCGCATCAGCGTCTTCATCGCTGACAGCGCGGTACAGATTGCCAAGTCCGGCAGCGCCGAAACCGAGTTCCGTAAAGTTGATTTTTGGAGACGTACCCCGTTGCAAAAAGCGTGACTTCAGTCCCATTTACAGCCTCCCAGGCAATTCGAAATTTTGGAATTGCGCGCAGCTTAGTGACTGATGGACTTAATTTCCAGTGCCAGTTTTGGTCTCATGCAGCGTCAGGCAATCTTTCAACAGATACAGTCTGTATTTCCAAAGTCATGGGACCGTATGACGACAGGAACGCAACTTCAGCTGCGTCCATGCCCACACCAATTCGCACGATATCGTCCGCTTTTGCCATGCGGGTGGGATCAATCAGATGCCACGTCCCATCCAGAAACACTTCCACCACTGCATGAAAATCCTGAGGCGTGACGTCCGGTGCATAGGCGCTGACGAATCGCGCAGGAATGGCAGAGGCACGGCAAAATGCAATCAACACATGGGCAAAATCCCGGCACACGCCCTGGCGCTGCACCAAGGTGTCCAAGGCGGTTGTCTGGCCACTGCTTGCGCCAGAAACATATTGAAAATTGTAGTAGATCCAGTCCGTCATGGCAGCAACTCTTGCGCCGCCCTCCAATGCACCGAATTCTGCGGATACAAGATTTTGAAACGCATCTGACGGGCAATAGCGTGATGGCATGAGATAGCGCACGGCATCGCCTGGAAGCAGATGCGGTGGCACTGATTGCAGCATGTCGATCTGAAGCGCCGGCCGGTCGACGGAGACGGTGCAGGAATAACTGCATTGAAAGCTGTCTTCGACACGAATCCAGGTGCGCACACCCAACCCGTTCTCGGCAGCGACGTCCTGACAGTGCTGGGCGTTCTGCACGGAAAAATGCTGCGATCTGACCAATTGATCTGCCAGGTCGGGCACCTGTATCTGCGCGAGAATATCTGTTGGCTGCGACAGGCCGTAGCGAAGCTGGACGGCTATTTTTAGGTTTGTCATCATGCATTGTCCTACCGGTTTGCGACCCGCGTCAAAATACAGCGTACACAAAAAAAGCCGCTCGAAAGCGGCTTTTTTCTTCTTATCAGCGTAGGTGCTAGTGGCGATCGAGCCAAGCGTCTATTTCCTGCTCGGCTTCTTCTTTGGTTTTGCCGTATTGCGCCTGAATTTTTCCAGCCAGCGCTTCACGGTTGCCGTCGATTTCGGTGAGTTCATCATCCGTCAGCTTGCCCCACTGGGCTTTGGCGTTGCCGGTAAACTCGGTCCATTTTCCTTCAACTTGATCCCAATTCATATTCAGTCTCCTCGGGTTTGTTTGTTCTGTGGTATCAACGGACGAGGGCGAATTAGGTTCCGCAATTTCAAGAATATTTCGGAGATATTTGGTTCAGCTGTTTTTTGGCCGATAAACATTGTCGGCGACGAACGCGCCACGCTCGCCTCTGGGCGCATCCGGCCCGATCGTTGTATCCGGATAGGTCTGGAATTCCAGTTCGGCGTTCAAGATCGCCCCAATGACAAACACCATGGATGAAAAATAGAGCCACAGCATCAGGATGACGGCCGTTGCTATCGAGCCAAACGTAGCTCCGTAATTGGAGAAATTCTCGATGTAGAACGAAAATGCAATCGAGCCGCCCAGCCATAATATCGTGGCGGTCACAGCACCTGGCAGGACCCAACGAAATTTGGGGCCCTGACGATGGGGCGCGGTTTTATAAAGATAGGCAGTTGCGACCAGAACGATGATGGCCACAACCGGCCAGCGCAGCCAGAGCGCTGTTGTCTCAGCTTCAATCGGCAATGGCACGAATGTCGTGATGACCGGAAGGACAGCAACGGCACCGAGGACCAGCAACCCCACCAGAAAGGACGCAATTGTCAGACCGATTGAGATTGCGGCCGCGAGAAGAAACGGGCGCTCATCCTCTTCCCGATAGGCTTTGGTCAATGCATAAATCAGTGCGTTGATTCCGCGCGATCCACTCCACAGGGCCAGAGCCAGACTGATGATCAGCCCCAGAGTCAGTGTCTCGTCACTTTCGGAAATGATGGCTTCCAGCCGCTCCGCGAACAATTCGGTGACGCTTGACGGCAAAAACTGGTCAGCCAGATACATTTGCTCGTTCAATGTCTGAATGTCTGCAAACAAGCCGTAGAGAGCCACACCAACTGCAACTGCAGGGAACAGGGACAGGAACCCGAAAAATGCAACGCCGGCGCATCGCAGAGACACATCCGTCTCTGCGATCCTGACGAACACTCTTTTCAACACTGTCCAAAGATTTGCCAATGGCAGTTTCAAAGGTGATCTGGCCATGCTGGCTTTCTGTTTGATCCCATCCTCTGCCATCCCGCTGGAGTCAGTGCCTCCTGCGACAGTAAATTCTGAGCCTTTGTCCGCCTGATCCATGATTGCTTCTTCGGCTGCCTTATTATCTTTCTGGATATCAGCGGTTGCGTCCTTCAGACCTTAGTTGCCCGGGAGGTCGACCTTGATATTAATGTCATTTGATGAATTACCAAATATTGCATCCCGATATACATAGCCACCGACAAGCAGCAAGCAAATAGCGACAACAGCCACAACCCAACCGGCACTGCTGCCAGAGTTGATGACTTTTACTTCACGGTCCGGATTTGACATGTTTTTTCCTTTGATGCTGCGCTTGATGGGGATTTCCCGATCAAGCGAATGTGGGCCGCGCTTATGCGACAGCCCTTAGCACCAACAACGATTTTGACGGAGAAAGGTTCCGGGGCAAACAGACGAATTTTCGAAGCCTATTCCGCGGCTTCCTCCGATGCATTGAAGAGTGGCACCGTTGAAAGCGACATTTTTGCTGACCCGTCCTGTACCTGCCGCGAATGGGACAGGTAAATCAGCGTATTGTTGGCCTCGTCGTAAACTCTCTTTACGATCAGCTTTTTCCAGATTAATGACCGGCGGCTTTTGAAAATCTCTTCGCCGCCCTTGCCACGGTCGATATCACCAATGCGAATGGGCCCGGTTTGGCGACAGTCAATCGAGGAATTCGAAGGATCTTCAAACCAGTTTCCCTTTTGCAGACGGTCAATCAGGCCGCGCTCGAAATAGGCCACATGGCATGTCACACCCTCGACATCCGGGTCCGGCACGGCTTCAATGATGATATCGTTGCCAAGCCAGTCAACGCCGATTTCACCGACTTCCTCGGCCTGTGCCGGGTTGAAGATCGAAAAAAACAGCGCCAGGGTGGCGAAGGCTCGCAAAGTTTTGTGGCGAGGTGTCATGGGTATTGTGTCCTGTGTCAAACTGCGCTCAGCGGTTTGTCGCGAGCGCTTCCAGATGCTGCAATTCCTGCTTCAAGAGCCGAACGTTTTTGGCATTTGATTTATAGGCAAAATCAAAAAAGTCTCCGATCAATGGTACAGCACCAATAACAAGATCTACTGTCGAGTTGGAGACCATCCGCGCCAAAGTGCGCTTGCGCGCGCCCTTTCGGTGTGCATCGAAGATGATCAACGCAGACAGACCGGCGGTCAGCGTATCACCAACCCCGGGGATCAGGCCGATCAATCCGTCCAGACCGATTCGAAAATCTGTGCCCGGCACAGCGAATTTTGAGTCGAGCCAGTTTTCCAGATTATCCAGCTGTTGTGGGCTGAAGACCCCTGATTTTTCCCGGATCGACAAAGCCCGGGCATGCGCGCGTCCGGGCTGTGGTTCTGCAATGTGGTTCATGTCAGTGGCCCTGCCTATCGACGTGCTATGATCCAGACCGCGTGAACGATACCGGGAATGTATCCTAGGATGGTCAACAGTATGTTGAGCCAGAATTGAGCCCCGATGCCCACCTGCAGGAAAACGCCCAGCGGGGGCAGCAAGACGGATAAGATAATTCGGATCAGATCCATGATTTTACCTCGTTTAAAGAACCCCGGCGCCCAGACGGGCACCGGGAATTGTAATCAGGCCAGGCCGAGAAATGACAAAAGCGCCAAGACGACAACGACCACACCTATGATATAAAAAATACTATGCATGACTGCTTCGCTCCTTAGGCTTTTGCTGAACTTGTCTGAGACGGTTTGGTGTTTCCACCAGTGGCTATTGATGCGCTGTCCGCCGCTCTGTTAGTTCCATCAGAACGGGCCTTCTCAGCTGCAATTTTTGCTGCCGATTTCACCGTTTTGGCAGCGGCTGCACCTGACGAGGCAGACGGCTTGCGAGATGGCGTTTTCTTGGCCGGTGTTTTGGATTTCACCTTTGGCTTTTGCGCTACCTGTGCAGGCGGATCATAAGCGGACACAGCACGGGCCACCGGTTCGTCGATCTGCGTTGCAGACCCATGTGGCGGCAGGTGATGTGGCGTGACATCCGATTCAGGCAGGTTCTCGCCATCAGCGTGTTTGGCCGATGACTGCGATCTGGCGGTCAGGAAAGACGCAGCTGCCGCGCCAAAAGCAAGTGCCATCAGACCCAGTGGCACCGGATTTTCCTTGGCCCAATCCGCAGCCTTGGATGATGTGTCTCGAATCTGGCCTGACGCATCCTCCGCACGACGCCGCATCGTCGCGCCGCCTGCAGAAATCTGTTCGCCCAGATGCTGGGTCTGTTGCCGAATTTGGGCGGACCCTTTTTCAGCTCCGGCACGGGCATCTGAATAAGCATGTTTCAGCTTGTCGGCCTGTTCGCTGGCCAGCGCCTTGGCACCGGCAGCGACATTATTCATGGTTTCCGTGGCCGATGCCTTCGCGCTGTCCAGCTTGTCACCCGCAGCTGCAACCGTCTGTCCGGCCTCTGCTTTGAGCGTGTTCACATGAGATGCCACACGGGTGGCTGCATCAGGTGATGTCTCGGCAAAACCTGCCGGTGGCTGATAGCTGTTGCCCTCGGGAACTGATGTGGACACATCATTTGCCCGGGATTTCTGGCTTGCCAGCAGACCAACGAGGCCAGCGCCAATCAGCGCGGCTGGAAGCGGGTGCTTGCGCACCGTATCAATGGCAGCATCCAGAAGATCAGAGGGTTGATTTCCCTTGGCCCCAAGTGTGCGGGATGCCAGAGAGGAAAGGCTCAAATCATCGGCCAGATGGTCTACACGTTCGCTCATGCGGTCCTGGATCCGTTTGATGTTTTCTTCGATTTCTTGTGAACTCTGTCCCATTATGCTGCATCCTTTATTGTCTCTGCGCTTTCACGCACCGAATTGATTGTCCGGTTTGGCATCAGGTTTTTGGCTTTCAACTGCTCTGCACCTGCCTTGACGGATATGAAGGCGATCACTGCCAGAACGACTCCGACAAGAAGGGCGGCGAGCGAGGCTGGCATGATGTTGGCCAGAGCCACGACCAGTGCTTGAAGCAAAATCAGCAAGGCGCAGAACGCCAGCAGCAATCCAGATACGATTGCGATGATGCCCAACTGAACCTGCTCGACTTTTTCGCCCATCTCGGCGCGCGCCAGACGGGCTTCCTGCTGCATCAGCAGCGTCGCATCGCTCACCAGCGATTTGACTGTCTCGATTATGTTTGAATTATTCGTCATATTTATCCTCAATGGTTGTGGCAGCGCCGCGATTGCATTTCTGCTCTCAAACCGCGCCAGCCGTAGTCTGCGGATGCTGGTGCCTGTCCGGCTTATTTTCCGGACCGTGCGTTTACGAAGCTGGCCAGTGCAAACCCTGCGACCGCCAGAATTCCGGCTGCTGCCAATGGTTTTTCGCGCACGAAATGTTCAACCCGCGCGGTAATGCTGGTCGGGTCCAAGCCATCAACCTCATCGCCGACATGGCCGATGCCACGGGCGGCTGCACGGACATATCCGGCTGTTCCCAACAATCCATCGCGTTCCAAGCTGGCGCTGCCAGCGTCGATGGCACGGCCCACCGAATGCACGATATGCTGCATCTCGGTCTGTCCCTTTCGGGCTGCATTGTCGGCCTCTTCCCGCGCGGCATTGATCGTGTCAGACGTCGCCTGCTCAGTTTTCTCTGCCAGGCGCTCAGCCGCTTTCGCTGCGGCCTCTTTCACTTTCTGTGCAGGGTTCGGTTTGCTGTTCTGGGTATTTGTTTCTTGAATGCTCACAAGGCACCTCCTGCGTTTAACTGTCACAGATAACAACTACGGAGCCGCGGATTTGTTCCAACGCTGTTGAGAATAATTCGAAAAATTCCGTCGGCGTTCCGGCGTGTACCGGATAAAGACACTGGACAGTCAGGAGAAATTGATGGTCCAGCGCTTGACTGGACTTCAATCTCGGCTGAAGAATCAAATCAGACTTTTCCAGTCTGCCTCGATAACAAACAGTCACTGGCGGCCATAAAGAGCCTGCAGGACAATAAAATACGCCGAAATGATAGGGGTTCGACGTGCTGAACAAAGTTGTTTCCAAGCAAACCAGGCACCGCAAGAGTGCACAGCCGAAAGGGCGCCAGCTCGACGAGGGATCGCTTGCTGAGGTTCGGGAGTTGCTCGGTGATGCGCCACGCAGGCGGGACCTTCTGATCGAATTTCTGCATCTTATTCAGGATAGGCATGGCTGCCTGTCGGCGGCTCATTTGCGGGCATTGGCAGAAGACATGAAACTGAGTCAGGCCGAAATATATGAAGTCGCATCCTTCTATGATCATTTCGATGTTGTGCGCGAAGGCGAAGACAAGCCTGCGCCCCTGACCATTCGCGTGTGTGAATCCCTGTCTTGCATGATGGCAGGTGCGGAACCGCTGATAGCTGAACTGCAAGCAGCTGTGGATCCTTCCAAAATTCGGATTGCACGCGCGCCTTGTATGGGCAGATGCGCGACCGCACCGGCTGCGCGCATTGGAAACCGGGAAGTTGACCAAGCTGAGTCTGCACAGCTTCTGGCCATGGCCGAAAAGCGGGAAACCGATGTTGTTGTTCCAGATTACGTGACCCTGGAAGCCTATCTCGCATCGGGCGGATACCAGGTGCCGGACACTTTGAGAACTGGTGATCTGGAGATTGATGCGCTGATCTCAACGCTCGATGAAGCCGGGCTGCGCGGGCTTGGCGGCGCAGGTTTCCCAGCCGGTAAGAAATGGGGTTTCGTCAAGGCGCATCCCGGCCCGCGTCTGATGACCATCAATGGCGATGAGGGAGAGCCGGGCACCTTCAAGGACCGCTATCATCTGGAGCGCGATCCACACCGCATGTTTGAAGGGGCATTGATTGCGGCCCATGCTGTGGAAGCAGAGCGCATCTATCTGTATATGCGCGATGAATATCCGGCTGTGCTGGAAATTCTGCGCACCGAAATTGCCGCTCTGGAAGCGGCCAAGATCGTCGAGCCGGGGTTCATTGAACTGCGCCGCGGTGCTGGCGCTTACATTTGCGGCGAAGAAAGCGCAATGATTGAATCCATCGAAGGCAAACGCGGGCTGCCGCGCCATCGTCCGCCCTATATTGCCGAGGTTGGGCTGTTTGGCCGACCCACACTCAATCACAATGTAGAAACGCTATGGTGGATCCGCGATATCGTTGAAAACGGACCGCAATGGTTTGCCGATCTGGGCAAGCCGGAAAACCCCGGCCTGCGCTCATGGTCCGTGTCCGGACGCGTCGCCAAGCCGGGCGTCAAACTTGCCCCCGCTGGCATCACGGTGCGCGAACTGATTGATGAGCATTGTGGCGGCATGGCAGAGGGGCACAGTTTCAAAGCCTATTTGCCCGGTGGCGCGTCCGGCGGCATTCTGCCTGCATCAATGGATGATATTCCACTGGATTTTGGCGATGATCTGTTCCGCCACGGAGCCTTTGTCGGGTCCCATGCGGTGGTCATCCTGTCCCACAAGGACAGCGTCAAGGATGCGGTGATCAATCTGATTGATTTCTTCGCCCATGAAAGCTGCGGCCAATGTACGCCTTGCCGTGGTGGCACGGAAAAACTGGCAAAATTGCTGCGCGCCAAAGGCAAGCTGGATGAGGAAGCCATTCGGGATCTGGAAACGGTGATGCGCGATGCATCGATCTGCGGGCTGGGTCAGGCGGCACCCAATCCGGTCAACCATCTTCTGACCCATTTCAGGGATGATCTGTGATGTCTGACACAATCAAATTCAGCCTCGATGGCAAACAGGTCCGCGCCGAAACAGGCGAGACGATCTGGCAGATTGCCAAGCGCGAAGGCGTCGATATTCCGCATTTGTGTTATCTGGACAAGCCGGGCTACCGCGCTGATGGCAATTGCCGCGCCTGCATGGTGGAAATCGATGGCGAGCGCACACTGGCCGCCTCCTGTATCCGCAAACCGACCGAAGGCATGGTGGTCAGCACAACATCGCAGCGCGCAGAAAAAAGCCGCGCCATGGTGTTTGAACTGCTGGCCGCCGATATGCCTGCACGCGAGCAAGCGCCGGACAATCAAAGTGCATTCTGGAACTGGGCCGATAACTTTGGCATTTCCGGCTCGGAGCGGTTGCCGGGCAAATTTGACGACAACGCTGATACCAATGACATCAGCAACCCCGCCATAGCGGTGAATCTGGATGCCTGTATTGCCTGCGGATTGTGCGTGCGCGCCTGCCGCGAAGTGCAGGTCAATGATGTGATCGGCATGGCCGGACGCGGCTCGCACTCGGTTCCGGTGTTCGACATTCATGACCCGATGGGCCTGTCGACCTGCGTCACCTGTGGCGAATGCGTGCAGGCCTGCCCGACAGGTGCGCTGTTTGAAAAGTCACTGATGGACACAAATGGCAAAAAACGGGTGATTGCCGAGTTCGACAAAACCGTCGACAGTGTGTGCCCGTTCTGTGGTGTTGGCTGTCAGACCACAGTGAATGTCAAAGACAACAAGATCGTGCAGGTGGATGGCCGTAATGGTCCCGCCAATGAAAACCGGCTTTGTGTCAAAGGCCGGTTCGGCTTTGATTATGTGATGAGCGCAGAGCGCCTGACCAAGCCGCTGATCCGCCGCGATGATGCGCCGAAGCGCGGCGACATCGACATGCGCTTCATGAAAATATCAGACATCTTCAGAGAAGCGACATGGGAAGAAGCCATGGCCAGATCCGCTGAAGGGTTGATGGCGATTGAACGCGCCCATGGCGGCGATGCCCTGTCGGGGTTTGGCTCTGCCAAGGGGTCCAATGAGGAGGCCTATCTGTTCCAGAAACTGGTTCGCCAGGGGTTTGGAACGAACAATGTCGATCATTGCACACGGCTGTGCCATGCGTCCTCTGTTGCCGCGCTGATGGAGGGTGTTTCCTCCGGAGCTGTGTCCGCCCCCTTTACCGATGCGATGGTTGCAGACTGCATTATTGTGATTGGCGCGCGGCCGACCACGAACCATCCTGTCGCTGCCACCTATTTCAAGCAGGCGGCCAAGAAGGGCGCAAAGCTTGTGGTCATCGATCCACGCCAGCAGGATCTGATGCGCTTTGCCGAACATTCCTTGCAGTTCAAGCCCGGCACGGATGTGGCCATGCTGAACGCATTGCTTCATGTGATGATCGAAGAGGAATTGTACGACCAGCAATATATTCAGGCCAATGTCAGCGGTTTCAATGCGCTGAAAGACAAGGTCCGGGATTTCGCGCCAGAGGCGATGGCAGAAGTTTGCGGCATTGCGGCTGAAACGCTGCGTGCTGTGGCGCGGCTTTACGCGACATCCAACCGATCTCTCATCTTCTGGGGCATGGGCATCTCACAGCACACCCACGGCACGGACAATGCACGTTGCCTGATTGCCATGGCATTGATCACCGGCCAGATCGGCCGTGAAGGCACAGGTCTGCATCCGTTGCGCGGCCAGAACAATGTTCAGGGGGCGTCCGATGCCGGGCTCATTCCAATGTTTCTGCCGGACTATCAAAGCGTTGAAAACGCCACCATCCGCGAACAGTTCGAAGATGTCTGGGGCCGCACGATTGACCAGAAGCGTGGGCTGACTGTGGTGGAAATCATGGATGCGGTTCACGATGATAAAATTCACGGCATGTATATCATGGGCGAAAATCCGGCCATGTCCGACCCGGATCAGCATCATGCGCGGGCAGCCCTTGCAAAACTGAAACATCTTGTGGTGCAGGACATTTTTCTGACCGAAACCGCCTGGCATGCAGATGTGGTCTTGCCAGCGTCCGCCCATGCGGAAAAGCTCGGCACCTTCACCAACACAAACCGTCAGGTCCAGCTGGGCCGACCAGCGCTGGATCCGCCCGGCGATGCGCGTCAGGACTGGAAGATCATTGTCGAGCTTGCCGAGCGCATGGGGCTTGACTGGCATTATGAGGACGTCAGCGATGTCTACACTGAAATGATGCGCGTGATGCCGTCGCTGCAGAACATTCCCTGGTCCCGCCTCGTCAAGGAAGACAGTGTGACCTATCCGGCGGACAGCGAAGACGAGCCCGGCAATGCGGTGATTTTTGTGAACGGTTTTCCAACCGAAGATGGCCGCGGCAAGCTGGTTCCGGCCGACCTGCTGGCCCCGGACGAAGTGCCGGACGCAGATTTCCCGCTGGTGCTGACAACCGGACGATTGCTGGAGCATTGGCATACCGGTGCCATGACGCGGCGTGCCAGCGTGCTGGACGCCATTGAGCCGGAAGGTATTGCGGCGATGAACCCGCGTGAGATTGACCGGCTCAGGCTTGAGGTTGGTGAGATGGTGACCGTGGAAACACGGCGGGGGACCGTCTCGGCGGTGTTACGCGCGGATCGTGAAGTGGCCGATGGCATGATCTTCATGCCGTTCTGCTTCAATGAAAGCCCGGCCAACGTGCTGACCAATCCAAAACTTGATCCATTCGGAAAGATTCCCGAATTCAAGTTCTGTGCAGCCAGAATAGACCGGAAAAACTCGCTGGAAGCAGCGGAGTAAGACACAAAAAAGCATGAGGTAAAACCTCAATGCATCAATGATTTTTGGGGGGACCAAAATATGGAATTCAAGACAGACATCGAAATTGCCCGTGCAGCGAATAAACGACCGATACAGGAAATCGGCGAAAAGCTCGGGATTCCATCCGATCATCTGGTTCCCTATGGACATGACAAGGCCAAGGTGAGTGCCGAGTTCATCAAGGCGCAAGCCGACAAGCCTGATGGAAAGCTGATACTGGTCACAGCGATCAATCCGACTCCTGCCGGAGAAGGCAAGACCACCACCACTGTCGGGTTGGGTGACGGGCTGAACGCAATTGGCAAAAAAGCTGCGATTTGTATCCGCGAGGCATCCCTTGGTCCCTGCTTCGGCATGAAGGGCGGCGCTGCCGGTGGCGGCTATGCGCAAGTTGTGCCGATGGAGGATATGAACCTTCATTTCACCGGCGATTTTCATGCCATTACCTCGGCCCACAATCTGCTGTCTGCGATGATCGACAATCATGTCTACTGGGGCAACGAGTTGGGGATTGATAACAGGCGCGTTGTCTGGAAACGGGTCGTTGACATGAATGACCGGGCCTTGCGCGATGTTGTGACCTCGCTTGGCGGCGTGCCAAACGGCTTTCCGCGCCAGTCAGGCTTCGACATCACCGTTGCGTCAGAAGTGATGGCGATCCTGTGCCTGTCGAATGATCTGGAAGATCTGCAGACGCGCCTTGGCAACATCATTGTCGCCTATACACGTGACCGTGAGCCGATTACCTGCCGCGATCTGAAAGCAGATGGTGCCATGACTGTGCTGCTCAAAGACGCAATGCAGCCCAATCTGGTGCAGACATTGGAGAACAACCCGGCCTTTGTGCATGGCGGACCCTTTGCCAATATTGCCCATGGCTGCAACTCGGTTGTCGCCACCAAGACTGCCCTCAAGCTTGCCGATTATGTGGTCACGGAAGCCGGATTTGGCGCCGATCTGGGCGCTGAAAAGTTCATGAACATCAAATGCCGCAAGGCTGGCATTGCGCCTTCAGCGGTTGTGATTGTTGCCACGATCCGCGCCATGAAGATGAATGGCGGCGTGGCGAAGGCTGATCTGGGCGCTGAGAATGTGGCTGCGGTCAAGGATGGCTGCGCCAATCTTGGTCGGCACATCGAAAACATCAAGGGGTTTGGCGTGCCTGCCGTGGTGGCAATCAACCATTTTCATGGCGACACGGATGCCGAGATTGACGCCTGCAAGGCCTATGTCAAAAGCCTCGGTTCGGAAGCAATCCTGTGCAAACACTGGGCGGAAGGCTCCAAAGGAACTGAAGAGCTGGCAACACGCATTGCCCAGATTGCGGATTCCGGCATCGCCCAGTTCCAGACGCTTTATCCTGATGACAAGCCCTTGATGGAAAAGATCGAAACCATCGCCAAGCGCATCTACCGTGCCAATGAAGTTCTGGCCGACAAGAAAATCCGCGATCAATTGCGCCTGTGGGAAAGTCAGGGCTTTGGCCATCTGCCGATCTGCATGGCCAAAACGCAATATTCCTTCTCCACCGACCCCAATCTGCGCGGCGCACCCACCGGTCACTCAGTCCCGGTACGCGAAGTGCGCCTGTCGGCAGGCGCCGGTTTCATTGTCGTGGTCTGCGGTGAAATCATGACCATGCCCGGCCTGCCCAGAAAGCCCAGCGCCGAAGTCATCATGATGAATGAGGACGGGCTGATCGAAGGCTTGTTCTAGGACCTTAATTCAGGCCTCTGCCAAAGCAACGATCTGGCCGGTGCGGATGCTTTCGTCGGCGGCTAGGCAGATGCGGAGGGATTGGAGGGCGTCGTGCATGTGGCGGGTCAGATCGGTGTCGTTGCGAATGGCGTCGATGATCCAGGCCTGTTCGGCGTCGCACAATTCCTGATGGCCCGGTTCATCGGGCAGATCGATCATCTGGTCACCCTCTTTCGCGCGGTGGACCAGCAGCCCGCCAACCTTGGTGTGGCCGCCGACATCATCTGACGCGCCCATGTCCGCATCGGTGATAGAGACGGAGCCGTTGGGGCTGACGACATCTTTGACGAAATAGGCCGTCTCCGACATCATCGGACCCCAGCCCGCTTCATACCAGCCGACCGAACCATCGTCGAAGATGACCTGAAGCTGGCCGTAATTATACATCTCAGGCGCAATCTCATCGGACAGGCGCACGCCCATGCCATGCACCCGAAGGGGGGTGGCGTCGGTGATCTGGCACATCACATCAACATAATGCACGCCACAATCAACCAGCGGTGAGGTTGATTTCATCAGCGCTTTGTGGGTTTCCCAAGTTGGCCCGTCGGATTGCTGGTTGAGGTTCAGCCGAAACACAAAAGGACCGCCCAGATCACGGGCTTCCACAATCAACCGCTGCCAGCTTGGATGGTGGCGCAAAATGTAGCCAATACCGAGCTTGCGCTTCTCCCGCTGTGCGACCTCGATCACACGCTTTGCATCAGCTGCATTGCCGGCTAAAGGCTTTTCAACAAAGACGTGAGCGCCCGCCTCCATCGCAGCAACCGCATAGTCGGCATGGGTTTCGGTGTAGGTGGCAATGACGACCAGATCCGGGGTCGTCTCCTTCAGGGCCGTTTCAAAGTGATCGAAGAACGGATAATCTGCCAGTTCCTGCGGCAGATCGACCCTGGAGCGGTTCACCAGCCCGACAATGGTGGTGTCCGGATGGGCATGATGCGCCAGCGCATGGCTCTGCCCCATATTGCCCAGACCTGCGATCAATACTTTCATGTGATGGCTCCTGATGTGACACTGCGGATCAAACCCCGCTAGCGGGTGATCTTGTGGTTTGCCCAACAAAACCCAACCAATACCTTTTGTCTACCAATTTTTGAATGAAGGTGATAGCGGCCCCATTCTTGAAGTTCATCGCTTAATTGGATTTGTTTTGGTCTGATAAATGATATATAGGTATGGTTTGGGCATTCAACCCGACGACAGGGAGACCACTGCATGCATGTTGCCGAATTTCTCGACCCTGAGGTCTGGTTCCGGTCCGATGCCGGTCCACGATATGTGCAGCTTCGGCAGCGCTTGAGCGATGGCGTGTCGCAAGGCATTTTGTTGCCGGGCAGCCCCTTGCCGCCCGAGCGGGAAATCGCCTCGATCACGGACTTTTCTCGGGTTACCGTACGCAAGGCCATCCAGTCTCTCGCCGACGAAGGCACCATCGTGCAAAAGCGCGGATCCGGCTCTTTCATCGCCTCAAAGCCGGAGCGCATAGAGCAAAAGCTTTCCCGGCTAACATCTTTTTCCGAAGACATGGCCCGGCGCGGAAAAACATCCGCGTCACGCTGGCTCGAGCGCGGGATATTCATGCCGTCACCTGCAGAGATGACCTCGCTCGGTCTGTCGTCTGAGGATTCTGTTGCGCGGATCGTGCGCCTGCGTCTTGCGGACAACCAGCCCATGGCAATCGAATGCGCCTCACTGCCAACCGATATTCTGCCCAATCCGCTGGCTGTTGAAACATCGCTGTATGAAGTTCTCGCCAAAAGTGGCCATCGCCCTATCTGGGCGCTGCAGTCGATCTCGGCAGTCAATATTATAGAGAAGGACGCTGAGCTTCTTGCCGTTTCTTCAGGCGATGCCGCGCTGCGAATTGAACGCACGTCTTATCTGGAAAGTGGCCGGGTCGCTGAATTTACGCAGACGCTGTACCGGGGCGATGCCTATAATTTTGTTGCTGAACTCCGGCTTTCAAGGGAACAGATATGACCGCCGATACTCATATGCGCCGGGAAATCCTCGAAATTCCTGCGGTGATCGAAACACTTTTGACCAAGGGCCAATCTGGCATCACGGCGGCGGCCGCCGCCTTGGCCGCACGTGATCCGGCTTTCATGATCTCGGTCGCGCGCGGTTCATCCGATCATGCTGCGACCTATTTCAAATATGCCAGCGAATTGATGGCCGGCATTCCTGTGGCCTCGGTCGGCCCGTCCATCGCGTCGATTTATGACAGACCCCTGAAGCTGCGCGGCAGCGCCTGCATTGCCGTGTCACAATCGGGCAAGAGCCCCGATATCATCCGCATGGCCGATATGGCACGCCAGCAAGGCGCTTTGAGCATTGCCCTGACCAACCATCCGGACAGCGATCTGGCGCGGGCTAGTTCCCACACGCTCAACCTCCATGCCGGGGCGGAACTCAGCGTTGCTGCGACGAAAACCTTCGTGACATCGCTGGTCACAGCTATCTGGCTGCTGGCTGAATGGCAGAAGGACGCTGACCTGCTTGCCGCGATCCGGCAGCTTCCGGAAGATCTTGAGAAAGCTGCCGCCGCAGACTGGAGCGCGCTGGGGGCGCAAATCACCTCGCACCCATCACTGTTTTGCCTCGGTCGTGGCCCCAGCCTTGCCATATCCAATGAAGCGGCGCTGAAATTCAAGGAAACCTGTCAGCTTCATGCAGAATCCTACTCCTCTGCGGAAGTGCTTCACGGGCCGGTGTCGATTGTCGACAGGGATTTTCCGGTGCTGGCTTTTTGCGCTTCGGACGAGGCCGAGCAAACGCTTGTCGATGTGGCCGATGAAATTGCGGGCAAGGGGGCAATGGTGTTTGCAACGTCCAGCAAGGCCAAGCGCGCGACACAGCTTCCATGTGTCCGCACACGCCATCCGCTGACCGATCCGATCTCGCTGATTGTCTCGTTCTATGCTCTGGTCGAGGCAGTCGCCCGCGCCCGTGGCATCAATCCGGACGAGCCGCGCCATCTGAAAAAGGTTACGGAAACGGTTTGAGTAGCCTCATTCCGCGTCTTGCGTAACACGCCCCACCTTGTCGGATGGGCCAAATTGGTTCATCTAGGCTTTCAATATACAAATCATGCGCCAGGAGCCTTTATGAAACTGTCCACCAGGTTGGAATTCGCCACAGACCTTGCAATCAGGGCCGGGAAATTTGCCCACGATACATTCAAGGTGCTTGATACGCTGACGATTGAGAGCAAAGGCCATCACGACCTCGTTTCGGAGGCGGACCGGGACACTGAAACCCTGATACGCGATGCCATCAATGCAGCTTATCCTGATGACGGGATTGTCGGCGAAGAGCATGGCCGCAAATATGGCACCAGCGGCTTTGACTGGATCATCGACCCGATTGACGGCACAGCAAATTATCTGAGCGGAATCCCGCATTGGTGCGTGGTCATTGCTTGCGCCCATGAAGGATTACCGGTTGTTGGCGTCATCCGTGATCCGAACACCGAGGAAACCTTCACCGCATCCAAGGGCCATGGGGCACAGGTTAACGGCAAGGTGATGCATATTGCCGATGGCACCACACTGTCAGACGGCTCCATCGCAACAGGCGCTTCCGGCCGTTCCGACCGGGAACAGGCCGCCGCGCTGGTACGCGAAATTCTGATCAATGACGGCATGTATTTCCGCTCGGCTTCCGGCGCGCTGATGCTGGCCTATGTCGCATCAGGCCGTCTGCTTGGTTATGTCGAAGATCACATGAATTCATGGGATTGCTTTGCAGCCCTCCTGATGATCACCGAAGCCGGCGGTCGGCATCAGACGCTTGATCCGGACAAATCGCTTGAAAACGGCACCATGCTGGTTGCCGGTAACACCGACATCTATCCCATACTGGCATCCATCGCAGAGCGTGCCTTCAAACCGAAGGCATGAACCTAGAGCCTTTCAGTTTTATCCGGAAACATTTGACCGGATTGGCGCGTTTGCTGGCAAGGCACAGGCCACGCCGTGGTCTTTACGACCACAAGTGGGCTGTAACGATGTCCAGCGAGCGCGCAAAGCCGGCCTTCGGTGCCCCGGAACAGCCCACCAGCGGCGTTAGCCAGCTTGCCCGATGCGCCGCCCCCGATACTTTTGGGCGCTGCGCTGACTGCCTTGGCTGGATGAACTGTTTCGGGGCATCAAATTATTCCGTATAATCGTGAAAGGCTCTACGTATCAAGCGCCGTCTTGAGCGCGGGATATAGCGCCAGATATTTTTGATAGATGTCATCATAGGCCAGCATGGCAACAGGGTCGGGCTCAATCAGACGCCCGGGCCTGACCATCGCCTCGATGCCTTCATCAATGGTGGCAAAATGTCCGGCTCCGTGGGCTGCCAGAATGGCCGACCCGAGAGACGGACCGTCGGTTGAATCTGGAATACGCAACGGAATACCCGCCGCATCAGCATGTATCTGCATCCACAGATCAGAGCTGGTCGCGCCGCCGCCAACCACCATTTCGGTGCCGTGATAACCGCCCTTGGCAAAGGAATCCAGAATGGCGCGGGTGCCCAGCGAGATGCCTTCCATGATGGCGCGGAACACATGATGCGGCTCGTGTGCCAGCGTCAGACCGGTGATTGCGCCGCGTGACAAGGCATCGGTATAAGGTGTCCGGTTGCCCTGGAAGTGATCCTGTACGATAACACCCTCTGATCCGGGCGGCAGCAGTGCGGCTTTGCGGTTCATCTCCTCAAAGTCCAGCTCGCCGCCAACAAAACGCTTCAGCCAGTTGATGATCGAACCGGTCGATGTCTGGCCGCCTTCGATGATATAGCGGTCCGGATAGACGATATCGGCATAGGCACCCCACATGCCCTTGGTGTGGAACGGCTTTTCGGTGACACCAAATTGCAGATGCGATGAGCCTGTGATCAGGCACAATTGACCGGGCTTGGAGACACCGAGACCAATCATACCGATCAGCGCATCGGCGCCGCCCTGCACCACTTTTGTGCTGGTCGTGAGGCCGAGGGCCTCAGCCGCCTTTTGTGTCAGATTGCCCACGACTTCGCCGGGTGCTGCCACCCGTGACGGCCATTTTTCAACAAGGTCAGCCATGCCAAGTTTGGTGACCATGGTTTCCGCCCAGCCGCCGCCCCTGTTGTCATAATGCCAGCGCAAGCCGACATTGTTCAGCGACGCGCAGCGTTGACCGGTCAGGCGCAGGGTCAGAAAATCCTGATATTCGCAGATGGTGACGGCCTTGTCGTAGATGTCCGGTTCGTTGCGCTTGATCCACAATGCTTTGGGGATCATCCATTCCGCAGACACCGGCCCGCTGCCATTGCCATTGAATTTCAGGCGTTCGTCGCCGGTTTCCAGAACCGCAGCAGCCTCGTCGGAGGCACGCACATCCATCCACATCAAAGCCGGGCGCAGCGCATTGCCAGCGCCATCCAGAGCAACCACGGTGCAGCATGTGGTGGCATAGGCCATGGCTTCAATCTGGTCGGGCTTCAAGCCTGTTTCAGCCAGACAGGCGCGCGTCGCCTTGCACAGACAGTTCCACCAGTCATCGGGCTGCTGCTCGGCACGGGCCCCGGGCGAAAAAGTGGTTTCGTAAGGCACTGCGTATGACGCGATGCAATGACCTTTGATGTCATAGATGCGCGCGCGCAGGCTCTCGGTGCCGCCATCGGCCGTCAGAAAATAAGCCATAGTTTCTTCCCCATAGGTAGCGACTTAATCAATAGCGCTGTGTCAGTCGGTCTGCAAAATCAGCCTTTCCAGCAAGGCTGGTGAGTCCCAGTGTGGCATGTGTCCGGTACGAACAATATGCGAGCTGACCCGTGGTGGCATATTGAACATATGCTCTTTCGGTATGATCGTATCCGCAATCCCGAAGATCGCCGTGACCGGTATGTGCTGGCTCAGCGCTGCGGCGGCTGTAATTGTATCAATGCATTGCATGTTGCCACGCGCGACGGCATCGGCCAGTGGGATCAGACGCCCCTTGGCCAGTTCATTCGCCATGGTTTCGATGGCATCCAGCGGCAATTTCGAGGCCTTTGGGCCGAGCAGGCGCAACAGATGCACCAATTCGCCAGCGGAATGGGCATGCGCCATGCCATGCAGGAACGTGCCGTTGATGTCATGGCCACACCCGGCTGGCGCGACCAGAGTTAGTCGACCGACTTTCGAATGTGTTCGCTCTGCGGCCTGAGCGGCGATATGAGCGCCGAGCGAATGGCCGACAAGATGCACCGGACGATCCTGTTCGTTGAGCAAAGCTTCAAGCCAGGCGACGCAATCCTCGACACCGTTTGCATCGGTGCTGTTCTGTCCATGGCCCGGCATGTCGGGTGCCAGGGTCTTCAAGCCGGTTTTCTGCAGGTTTGCCCGCAAGGCAGCCCAGTTGGAGCCAAGACCGGCAAAGCCATGAATGAACAAGACAGTGTCCAGCGCGGCGTCACTATTGCCTCTGCGAGCGGCAGAGACTGGCGAAGTTAGGTCGCTTTCGATGCTGGTTTGAACATCATGCGCTTCAATGCGCCCGCGTCTGCCCGTTCCAGTCACGGTGGAAAGGTCAAGGCCGCTCTGGCGCGCCAGACGGCGGGCCAAAGGCGTTGCCCGCAACCGGTCACTTGTGGATTGCGTGTGGGCACTGCTGCGCATGGCTGCAGTGCTGTTCGTGTCAGGCTCACTCGTCTGGGCTGGCGGCTCCGGGCTGTCAGAGACGTGGTCCCAGACATCGGAGGATTCAATGATGGCGATCGGCGCGCCGACATCCACCACATCGCCCGGCTCGACCAGGGTTTCAATCATTTTTCCTGAACCAAGCGCTGGATATTCGACAAGTGTCTTGTCGGTTTCCAGTTCGAGCAACGGATCGCCCCGCACAAAATCATCACCGGGTTTGACCAACCAGTTTGAAATGGTGCCCTGTTCCATCGTCTCGCCGAGACGCGGCATCGGTAATCTGACCTGTGTCACCGCATTCATTTCAACATCATCCGCACGGCTTCTGTGATCAGTTCAGGCGTCGGCACCGAATTCTGTTCCAGCAGCGGTGAGACGGATATCGGAATGTCTTCACCGGCGACTCTCACGACCGGATCTTCAAGAAAATCGAAACATTCTTCGGTGATCCGCGCCGCAAGTTCAGCTGCCACACCGGAAGTCATCACCCCTTCGGATACGACCATTGCGCGCCCGGCCTGTTCGACAAGCGGACGGATGGTGTCAAAATCCAGCGGATTGAGCGTGCGCAGATCAATAACAGCCGCCTGAATGCCATCTTCGCTGGCCAATGTGTCGGCTGCTGCGAGTGCATGATGGATCTGCCGCGAATAGCTGACGATGACAAGATCTGCACCCTCGCGCATCACCCGTGCCTTGCCCCAGGCAGCAGGTTCGGCATCGGTATCCAGCGTGCCTTTCATTGTGTAGAGGCCCTTGTGCTCAATGAACACGACCGGGTCCGGCTGCATCAGGGCCTGACGCAGCAAATGATAGGCATCCTCGACAGTGGATGGCATGGCAAGGCGAAGCCCCGGCGTATGCATCACATAGGCTTCAAGGCTCTGGCTATGTTGTGCACCCGCCGAGCGGCCAGTTCCGCCCTGTGTGCGCAAAACCATGGGCACGCCGATCTGCCCGCCAAACATGTAGCGGATCTTGGCCGCCTGATTGGCCAGCTGATCCATCGTCATGCCGATGAAATCAACATACATCAGTTCGGCCACCGGGCGGAGCCCGGCCATCGCAGCCCCAACAGCCGAGCCGATGATCGCTGGTTCGGAGATTGGCGTGTCGATGACCCGGTCCTCACCAAATTCTTCGATCAGCCCTTTCGTGACGCCATAGGCACCGCCATAGCGGCCAACTTCTTCGCCCATAATGATGACGTTTTCATCAGCGCGCATGGTTTCGGTGAGGGCCAGACGCAAAGCGTCGCGATAGGTGGTTTCAATCATTGTCATAGCCCCTACTCCCGCGCCAGAATTCGTTCGAGACGCGCGCGCACCGGTTCAGGTTCCGGTTCTCCCGGGGCATAGACATCACGGAACATCGAGTTCAACTGAGGTTCTTTCTCGGCAATGGAGAAATCAATGGTTGCGTCCATTTCGGTTGCGATTTCAGCGTCGACCCGGTCGAGGGTGGATTCATCCATCATCCCTGACGAAATCAACTTGTTGCGTGCGCTCAAAACCGGATCCTTCTTGCGGCCTTCGGCTTCTTCGATATCGTCGCGGTAGGGCGATTTGTCTTTGCGTGCATGGCCGTAGAAACGATAGCAGTCGATGACCAGAAACCCTGGTTGACCAGCCCGGGCACCGGCAATCAGTTCCGCTGCGGCGTCTGCCACATCTTCAACCGCAAGCCCGTCCACCGTGCGCGCGGCCAGTCCAAATGCCTCGGCGCGTTCGTGAAGTCTGGGGTTTGCCGTGGCCTGATCAATCCGCGTGCCCATGCCATATTGATTGTTGATGCAGACAAACATCACCGGCAGTTTCCACAGCGCTGCCATGTTCATGCTTTCATAGAGGATGCCCTGTCCGGTTGCGCCATCGCCGAAAAAGGCAAGAGACACACCACCAGTCTTGCGGTTGCGCGCCGCCAGACCCGCACCAACGACGGCAGGAATACCGCCACCGACAATTGCGTTGGCACCCAGATGGCCAAGCCCCATATCCGCGATATGCATGGAGCCGCCCTTGCCGTGGCAATAGCCGGCTTCCTTGCCGGCAATTTCCGCCATCATGCGGGCCGGATCTGCCCCGCGCGCCAGAAAGATGCCGTGGCCGCGATGGTGCGTGGTGAACGTATCGCCATCGCGCATATTTGCACACACACCGACTGCAGCGCTTTCCTCACCAATCGACAAATGCAGCATCGAGCCTGCAGACTGGCCACGTACGAACAATTCGCCGACACGTTCTTCAAAGGTGCGCACGCGGCGCATCTGATAATACAGATCTGCCAGGTTCGAATTTTTGACCGCAGCTTCATTAAGGGCATTCATCATATCAATCCATATTGCCTTGCTTTGTTGCGCAGAAACGGCAGTCCATTTTCCATGACCTCGGCCTCACCAGATGCGACCGGCCGCCAGACGGACAGCCCGAATGCCATTTCCGGCGGCATATCGATAAAGCTTTCCATCGCCAGACCTCCCTTGAAACCAATGGCGCGCAATGTTGTGAAAATCTCATCCCATGCAATCGTCCCGGCGCCGGGTGTGCCGCGATCCGATTCTGAAAGGTGAATGTATTTCAGATGCTCACGGGCATCGATGATGCCCTGTCCGATGCCTTTTTCCTCAATATTCATGTGGTAGGTATCCAGATGCACGAACATGTTGTCCGCACCGATGCGTTCGATCATGTCGACCGCCTGCCAGCCTGTGTTCAGCAGATGTGTTTCATAGCGGTTGACCGGCTCGATGCCGAACAGAAGACCGAGGTTTCTGGCGTAAGCTGCAGCACGCGTCAGCGCGTCGGCAACATTGTCCAGCTCCTGCTGGCTGGGCGGTTTTCCGCTGCGTTCGCCAATGCCGCCATAGACGACACCGGATAAGGCCTCGCAGCCCATTGCGGCACATTTGTCGAGCGCCACCTTGAGGAAATCAACCGCACCATCGGGATTGTGAGACGCCCAGACTTCCTGCGGCAGGCCAAGCGAACAGACCGAGCGCATATTGTGCGCCTCCAATGTCTTGCGGCTGTGTTCTGCATCGACCGATGGCGGATCAAGCAGGGCGATCTCCAGAAAGTCCATATTATAGGAAGCGGCCTTTGCCACTGCCTTCTCACATCCTGCACGGTCCCATGACATGGTCCACATGCTGGTATGCACGCCGAAACCTTCCATCAGTTCGTTCCTTTCTGGACTTCTTTTAACAACAGTACCGCAAGGGCCTCATCGACCATCATGCGGCTGACAAAACCAGCGCGCAAAACCGCCAGTGTGGCGGCACATTTGCCTTTACCACTGGCGAGGATGACAGCATCCATGCCTGTGAATTCCTGTGGCTTCACACATGGCGTACTGCGGTTCAATTCAATATCGGCGACGGACCCGTCAGCCTTGAAGAAAACACCACAGCAATCGCCAACCACATCAGCGTCGAGCAATTGCTGGAGCTGCTCCTCACTGAAAATTCCACTTTCGAACAGGATCGCGCCTTCGCGACACTCACCGATACTCATCAAGGCATAATCTGCCGTGCGGGCAACCGTCAGCGCTTCGGCAACCAGGCGCTGTGACATGACCACATCGCAGGCCTCCGCACTGTCAGCGACAAAGGGCGCGGGCAACAACAGGGCCCGCCCGCCGGTTTGTGCAGCCAGGCGGACACAAACGTCGCCAGGTGCCGTATGGGTGGCATGGGTGACGGATCCCATTAGCGAGACGAATGTGAGGTTCTGTTTTGTCACGGCCGTCACATTGTCGGCCATCGCAGACAAAGTACGCCCCCAGCCGACGCCAACCGTGATCGGCTCTTCGGTTGCGGCGATGCGTTCCAGATAACCTGCTGCCAGCATGCCCACTGCGGCGCGGCCATAACTGTCATCCAGATGCTTGCTCGGCACTGGCGCAACCTGCACCTCGCTGAGGTCAAATGCCTTGGCCAACCGATCAGCCAGAGCCAGTGTGCGCGACGTGCGGTGCTCGACCGATATGCGGACCAACCCCTGCTCACGCGCATCGGCAAGCATGCGCAAAACCTTGAAACGCGAAATGCCCAGATGCTGGCTGACTTCCTGCTGGCTCAGATTGCCAACATAATAAAGCCACGCCGCCTGCGCGATTTCGTTATCTGCCTGACGTTTGCCTCCTTGCATGTTGGTATTCCGCCTCCCCGAACGATCCTCACAAATGGCTTGACCGAGCTTATCTTCGTTATATAGTCACATGTGTGCAGTCAATGCACAAGTGTTGCAAAGAGGCGTTTCAGCAGCGCATTCAGATCATGCAGATATTGCAAAATGATACGCAACGCTGTAGCTGATGGACGTGAGGCACCGTATTTCCGGGTCCTGAGGAATTCAGTCCGCCAAGGCGGATCAAGGGAGAATGAAACTATGAAAAAACGTACAGTACTACTCGCCAGCGCGCTGGTTGCCGGAACGGCATTGTCAGCCTTTGCTGCAAGCCATAGTGGCGGCAAAAACATCGCCACCGTAGTGAAAATTGCTGGTATCCAGTGGTTCAACCGCATGGAAGAAGGTGTCAATAAATTCGCTGAAGAATCCGGCAACAATGCGTTCCAGGTTGGCCCTGCACAGGCTGATCCTCAGCAGCAGGCCGCTCTGATTGAAGATATGATTGCCCAGGGCGTTGATGCTCTTGCTGTTGTGCCAATGTCACCAGAAGCGCTGGAGCCTGTGCTGAAACGCGCTATGGAAGCTGGCATCACTGTCATCACCCATGAAGCTGCCGCTCAGGAAAATACAAGCTACGATCTTGAAGCCTTCGTGAACGAAGATTTCGGTGCCAATCTGATGGAACAGCTTGCACAATGCATGAATGGTGAAGGCGAATACGCCGTGTTTGTCGGGTCTTTGACCTCACAGACCCACAATCAGTGGGTTGATGGTGCGATTGCACACCAGAAGGCAAACTATCCGAACATGACACTCGTCGGCGACAAGAACGAAACCGCTGATGACGCTGAAAAAGCCTATACCAAGGCGCAGGAAGTTCTGCGTGCATTCCCGAACATCAAAGGCATGCAGGGTTCTGCATCCACCGATGTTGCCGGTATTGGCCGTGCCATTGAAGAACGTGGCAAAGAAGATGACACATGCGTCTTCGGCACCTCCCTGCCATCCATTGCAGGCCAGTATATTGAAACAGGCGCTGTCGACGGCATCGGTTTCTGGGATCCTGCAGTTGCCGGTGAAGCCATGAACACACTGGCCGTTATGGTCATGGACGGCAAAACCGTCACCGATGGTATGGATCTTGGATTGCCAGGCTATGAGAATATTTCTCTCGATGGCAAGGTTATCTATGGCTCAGCCTGGGTGAACGTGAACAAGGAAAACATGGCAGATTATCCTTTCTGATCATGTATGATGCGCGGGGCAGCTTTCGGGCTGCCCCAACCGCATTTTTCTATCTGCTCCTCAAAAAAGTTACAGGCCAGCATGTCTGATGTAAGTCCACACGCGTTTATTGACCTTGCGGGGATCACAAAACGCTACGCGGGTGTGACCGCGCTGGATGGTGTGGATTTCACTGTCAATCACGGAGAAGCTGTTTGCCTTGCAGGTGAAAATGGCTCCGGAAAATCCACGCTGATCAAAATCATTTCAGGCGTTGAACAAGCGACAGAGGGTGAGGTCCGCATTGGTGGCAACCTGCACTCCGTCCTGAACCCACGCATATCAGCAGCGGCTGGTGTGATGGTTATCTTTCAGGACTTTTCGCTTTTTCCGAACCTGACGGTTTATGAAAACATCGCCTTTTCCACGCAATTGACCGGACACAAGCGGCTGTTTGACCGCAGCCAGGCGCGCAAGGTTGCGCAGGCGGCAATTGATCGCATCGGCGTGAAACTGGATATCGACAAACGGGTGGAAGATTTGCCGGTTGCCCACAAGCAACTGGTTGCCATCTGTCGCGCTCTGGCGTCAAAAGCGCGTCTGATCATCATGGATGAGCCAACAACAGCGCTCACCGAGAAAGAAGTAAAGGCTCTTTTGGGCATCATTCGCCTCCTCAAGGAGGAGGGTGTTGCGGTTATCTTTGTCAGTCACAAACTGGCCGAAGTGCTGGAAGTCAGTGAAAAGGTTGTTGTTCTGCGTAACGGCAAGAAGGTTGCTGAAGGTCCGGCCTCGGAATTTGATACTCAATCGCTGACCCGCCACATGACAGGGCGCGATGTTCCCGAAGCGCGGCCAAGCCCGGTCATTGCCGATGCGAAAACGCTGATGAGCGTTCGCGATCTGGCCAAGAATGGCTCCTTCGAGAATATCAATTTTGAACTCATGTCGGGAGAGGTGCTCGGGATCACGGGTCTTCTGGGCAGTGGCCGGACATCGCTGGCAAAAGCGCTGTTTGGACTGGTCGCGCCCGACAAAGGCAGCATCACGGTTGATGGAAATGCCGTGCCGATTGGCGATCCTGTGGCCGCGTCCCATGCCCGCATCGGATATGTTCCCGAAGACCGATTGACCGAAGGGCTGTTCCTCAGCCAGTCGATTGTGCGCAATGTTGCAATTGGCCGCCTCGATGAACATACCAGCGCTGCCGGTTTTCTGAACATGAACGGACTTGTGGCAGAAGCGGCGGAATGGTTGCAGCGCCTGAAGGTCAAGGCACCGGATATAGAAGCGCCGGTGCAGTCATTGTCTGGCGGCAATCAGCAACGTGTTGCGCTGGCACGCTGGCTGTCGCGGACACCGCGTGTGCTGATCTTGAACGGACCAAGTGTGGGTGTTGATGTTGGCTCCAAAGCCGATATACACGACATCATACGAGACCTGGCAAAAGAAGGCATCGGGGTCATCATCATTTCTGACGATCTGCCTGAGCTTCTTGCGACCTGTCACCGTATTCTGGTCATGCGCGATGGAAAAATCACAGATGAGTTGGCTGGCGGTGTCGCGACCGAAGAAAAGCTGGCCCGTAGTTTGGCGTCATGAGTAGTTTGTTTTCCAAAGATTTCTGGACCCGAAATGAAACGCTTGTTGCAGGCGTGATCATCCTGTTTTGTGTGATCGCAACCCTGTCCGATCCGCTGTTTCTGTCGGTTACCACCCTGTCCGATCTGCTGCGGGCATCGATCGTCATCGGCATTCTGGCGGTTGGTGCCATGCTGGTGCTTGTCTCCGGTGGCATTGATGTCAGCTTTACCGCCATTGCTGTATTTGCAATGTATGCAGCCTCCGTCATCGCACTTGCGATCTGGCCCGGCATGCCGTGGCCACTGATCTTTGCCATATCGGTTTGCATCGGTGCGGCACTGGGCGCGATCAATGGCCTGTTCATAGCCGTGTTCGGACTGCCGACATTGATCGTGACACTCGGCACATTGTCTGTGTTCCGCGGTTTCCTGCTGACCTTTGTCGGCTCACAGCGGATATCTGACCTGCCACCGGCCATGCGGGACTTCTCACGTGGTGTCATCGCACGCGGGACGACGGAAGCAGGAAGCTTCTACTCATTCCCCTGGGCGCTCGCAGCGCTTCTGGCTGTTATCGTGCTGACCTGGTTCATCTTGCACAAGACAATGCTGGGGCGCTCAATCTATGCCATTGGCGGATCGCTGGAAAGCGCCCGGAGGCTTGGCATCAATGTCAAAGCCACTCAGTTTTTTGTCTATGTCTATGTTGGCGCACTTGCAGGCCTTGCCGGGATCATTCACGGATCGGTCGGCCGCATGGCAGACCCGTTCTCGCTGGTCGGTCTGGAATTGTCGGTGATCGCCGCTGTGGTGTTGGGTGGCGCGCGCCTGATTGGCGGCTATGGCACCTTGACCGGCACCCTGCTTGGCGTGGCGTTGATTGTGATCGTGCAAAACAGCCTGATCGTCGTCGGCATTCCAACCACGTGGCAATCGGTTACCATCGGGCTGCTGATCCTGATTGGAACGGGTGTTCCTGCCTATCGTGCCAAACGCGCTGCTGCGCACGCCGGATGAGGTTTTCATGACAACGCCAAACAAGACAAAAGACTTCACCAAGGCTCCAGAGTTCCGGCTTCTCATAATTGCTGTGGCCGTGTTTGCGTTCATGGCGGTCCTGTCACCGGACCGGTTCCTGTCGCCGCAAAATCTGACATCGATGGCTTTCCAGTTTCCCGAATTTGCCATTCTGGCCCTGGCCATGACGATCACAATGATGACTGGCGGCATCGATCTGTCGGTTGTTGGGGTCTCAAACCTTTCGGCGGTCATCGCAGCAATTATCCTGACTCATTTTGCCACGCCCGAAATGGCAGCGGGCCAATCGGCGATGTGGCTCGGTCTGGCTGCTGCGGCAGCGCTTTGCATTGGCGCAATCGCAGGCTTGATCAACGGGTCACTGATTGCCTTCTTCGGCTTGCCACCCATTCTGGCCACGCTCGGCTCCGGTCTTGTGTTTACCGGCTTTGCAATCGCCATGACGGGCGGCAGTGCGGTGATGGGCTTTCCGGAAGCTGTCGCCTGGCTCGGCAATGAGCGCCTGCTGGGCATACCGGTGCCGTTGATCGTGTTTGCGCTGCTGGCTTTCGGCCTGCACCTGCTGCTGACGCGCACGGCTTTCGGCCTGCGTGTGACCATGTTTGGCGCCAACCCGTTGGCAGCGCTCTACGCTGCTGTCGACATCAACCGCATGCTTTTGAAAGTCTATGTGATTGCGGGCATGTTTGCCTCAATCGCAGGCCTTGTGATCATGAGCCGGGCGAATTCGGCCAAGGCAGATTATGGCTCCAGCTATCTGCTGCTTGCGGTGCTGATCGCCGTGCTTGGCGGGGTCAATCCCTATGGCGGATATGGGCGGGTTGTTGGCGTGGTGCTGGCAGTGCTGTCCATGCAGTTCCTGTCCAGCGGCCTCAACATGCTCCAGGTGTCCAATTTCGCCCGTGAGCTGATCTGGGGCGTATTGCTCATATTTGTGATGGTCATCAATACCAACGGACTGACCGGCTTCCGCTCGGCGTTGTCCAAACCGACAAAATCCAGCTAAATCGAGGGAACGGCATGAAAAAGATACTCAACAATCCCGAAAACTATGTCGATGAAATGCTGGAAGGCTTCGTCGCGGCACATCCTGAATTCTACCGGATGCATGGTGACAGCGGCAAAGTCGTTGCCCGCGCCAAAAAGGCAAAAGACGGCAAGGTGGGAATTGTCACCGGAGGTGGTTCCGGCCATTTGCCGGTGTTTACCGGCTATGTCGGTGAAGGATTGCTGGATGCCTGTGCCATTGGCGATGTGTTCGCCTCGCCCTCGGCTGATCAGATGGCAGACGCCATTCGCGTTGCCGATCAGGGGGCGGGCGTTCTGCGACTGTACGGCAATTACGGCGGCGATATCATGAATTTTGATATGGCCGGAGAGTTGGTCGAGTTTGAAGATATTGACTGTACCACAGTGCTCTTGACCGATGATGTGGCCTCCGCCCCACCGGAAGAGCATGAAAAGCGGCGCGGCGTGGCCGGTATGGTCTATGCTTTCAAACTGGCAGGCGCTGCGGCAGAAGAAGGCCGCGATCTGGCCGGCGTCACGGCCCTGGCACAAAAGGCTGCCGATTCCTGCCGCTCCATCGGTGCGGCGCTGTCGTCCTGCACGGTTCCACAAGCCGGAACGCCCACCTTTGACATCGCAGATGACGAGATGGAAATGGGCATGGGCATCCATGGCGAACCGGGCGTGTGGCGCGGCAAGCTGCGCACCGCCGATGACATTGCCAATGAAATGATAGACCGCTTGCTGGCAGACATGCCGCTGGCTTCCGGCGACCGCGTGTCAGTTCTGGTCAACAGTCTGGGTGCAACGCCCCCTGAAGAGCTCTACATTCTCTATCGGATCGTCAAGCAGCGGCTGGAAGAAGCCGGTGCAACCATCGTCATGCCGCTGGTCGGGCACTACGCAACATCCATGGAAATGTCGGGCGTGTCATTCACACTTTGCAAGCTTGATGATGAGTTGGAAGCACTTTTGAAAGCGCCATGCGACTGTGCATTCTGGAGGGTCGGATGACTCTTACGAAGGCCACACTGGTGCTGGCAATCGAGCGGATCGCTGCGGCGATGGAACGCGATTTTTCCGAATTGAACGCTTCTGACGGTGCACTGGGTGACGGCGATCTGGGGGTGACGATGACCCGTGGCATGCGCGCCATTTCAGAAATGAAGAACGATCTGCCCGACGACATCGGTCTGGCATTGTTGCAATGCGCGCAGGCCTTCACCAAATCATCTGGCTCATCCTACGGGACATTGATGGCAACCGGCCTGATGTCAGCGGCTAAAACCCTGAAGGGTCAGACGGACGTCGAGATCTCCCAGATTTCAGAGCTCGTCGCGGCGGGCCGGGACAAGATGCAACAGCGCGGCAAGGCTGAACTGGGTGGTAAAACCGTGCTCGACAGTCTTGATGCGGTTGCAAAGGCAACGGCCGGACTTGAGACCGCTTTTGCTGTGGCAGATGCCGCAGCAAAAGCCGTCGATCAGGCACTGGACGATTTCCGTGACAAACCGGCAACCATTGGCCGTGCCCGCATATTTGGCGAGAAAAGCATTGGCATGGATGATCCGGGAATGCTGGCCATGCAACGCATCGTGAAAGCGGCAGCCGCGCGTTAGATCGGCCAATAACCAGACTGCTCACATTATTCTACATACAACGTCGGGTGTTTAGCCCTGTCAGAAAACACAATACCCCGCCTGTGGTCGTAACACACACAGGCGGGGTATTTTAGATTGGCAAACGCCGAACCTCAGAACAGCTCTTAGATGAGGGTATCTTCCCCGCCATAATGGCGGTCCGGGTAGTCTGCATGCAGTGCCTGATCGGCCTCGGTGAAGCGCGGACGGGCGAAATTGTGCTGGTGCCAATATGGATAATGCAATGGCAAGCGGCTGACATCGTTGAGACGTTTCAGCTGATCTTCGGTAAGTGCAATATCAACTGCCCTGAAGTTCTGTTTGAACTGCTCCTCATTGCGCCCTCCGACAACCAGAGAGGAAATCGCAGGCCGTGTCAAAAGCCACGCAAGGGCGATCTGTGCCGCCTCGACATTGTGCTCTTCGGCGACCTCAACCAGCACATCGACGATGTTCCATAGCCGCGACATGTCGCGGATCGGTGGCTCATTCCAGCCTGCGGCCTGACGCGACCCTTCGGGCGCGGCCTGACCACGCCGATGCTTGCCACTGAGAAGACCACCGGCCAGCGGAGACCAGACAAGAACGCCCAGACCCTGATCGACCGACAATGGCAACAATTCATATTCTGCTTCGCGTGCTTCCAGCGTGTAATGGATTTGCTGGGTGACAAAGCGCGATGGGTAGCTTGGCGCCGCAGCCAGTGACTTCATGACATGCCAGCCGGAATAGTTGGAGCAACCGACATAGCGCACCTTGCCATGCTGGACGAGCGTATCGAGCGCTGCCATCTTTTCCTCAACCGGTGTGATGCCGTCCCATTCATGCATGTAATAGACATCGATATGATCGGTGCGCAGACGTTTGAGAGTGCGTTCGCATTCCCGGATCAGATGCCAGCGCGACACGCCTTCATCATTCGGTCCTTCGCCAATGCGCATCCGTGCCTTGGATGTGACGAGGATATCATTGTAACGGCCTTCCAGAACTTCACCGAGAATCTCTTCGGCCAATCCGGTCGAGTACATGTTGGCGGTATCGAACAGGTTGACGCCATTATCGACGCACAGATCCACAAGACGACGCGCTTCAGGGACACCCTGCTTTGCGACCATTCCAAAGGGGCCATCTCCACCAAAGGTGAACGTGCCCATCGTGATCTCGGAGATTTTCAGCCCGGTTCTTCCAAGGGTCCTATATTTCATTACAATTCCTCTCAAATTTCAGCACGACAGGTCAGCCCAAATGGCTCACGTGAGTCGCCCAAAAGTATTTCGTTTCCAAACAGTCTAGTATGATTTTGAACAACCAATCCAGTAGTTTGTCGAATATTCAACGGCGGTTTCAGATGTCTAACCCGGTCAGAAAAACCTCAAGAATTCCGAAATTGTAAACCCACGCGTCCAAGCGTTGGGGATACAGAATCAAGCGGAGATGCGACGCACGATTTCAAACCCAAGATCCGTAACAGAAGGCGGGGTTTCTGTGCCCTTGATCCTTGCGAGAATTGCATCAGCTGCCGTTTTCCCCAACAGATCGTGATCAATGCTAACGGTTGTCAGTGGCGGCTCCAGATCGGCAGCAAATTCCTGATCGCCAAACCCGACCAGCGACAGATCGCCCGGTATCTTCAGGCCACGCGCATGTGCTTCAATGAGAAGCCCCTGGGCCAGAACATCCGAGCTGCAGAAAATGATGCCGGACTTCAGGCCCTGATTGTCCAGCAAGTCGGCAAGAGCCGCACGCCCCGCTCCCATGCTGGAAGCACCGGGACAATCATGGGCGAAAACAGACTGCCCTTCCTTCTGCAGAAACCGGCTTGTGAATGAATCACGTCGCAGTTTGGCGCGCTCGTCATTGGCGGTCACCGTCGCGGCAAACGCAAACCCGATATCGGTAGCAAAGTCCGCAACAGCGCGCCCCGCATCGGCGTGGGAAAAGCCGACGCACATATCAATCGGTGATGCTGTAATATCCCAGACTTCAACAATCGGAATTCCGGCACCAAGAAGCATCCTGCGGGTCTGTGCCGAATGCTGAATGCCCGTCAGGAGAACGGCGTCAGGCTGTCGCGACAAATGGCCCGAGACAAACACTTCCTCTTCCGTCAGGTCAAAGCCGGTCTCGGACAACAATATCTGATATCCGAATTCGCGCATGCGCTGGCTGAAGCTTTTCACCACAGAGGAATAAACGACGTTGGTCAGTGATGGAATAAGAGCAGAAATCAGATGGCTTTGCTGCGAGGCCAAAGCGCCGGCAATCGCATTGGGAACGAAACCGGTCGCCTTGATGGCATCCTCGATCTTCTTCAGGGTCAGCGCCGAGACTTTTGATGGATCACTCAAGGCCCTGGACACGGTGACTTGAGACACACCGGCAATGCGCCCGACGGTCGCCATGGTGACGCGGCCACTCGCCTGTCCTCCCCGCGCGCCTCGTGTCCTCAAATTTTCCAAAGTCGCCTATCCAATGCGTTTAAGATGGATGTTTATAATATCCGAACGTTGAAAACCAGACCGGTGTTATTCTGCTTGGCTGGCCCTTCTGTTGATGAATACAGACCCGGCAATTGACCCCAGGATCAAAACCCAAAGCAACACAGCTATCCAGCTCTTGGTGAAAAAGATGGTCAAATCGCCAAAGGATTCCAGGCTTTTCACGAAATAGACTTCTGCGGATGGACCAAGAATGAAGCCAATGATGAAGGGCGCGATCTCGAGCCTGATCTTCAGCGCCAGCCAGCCGAACAACCCAAAGATCAGAAGCGTCCAGACATCAAACATGATGCCATAATTGATCGTGTAGGCACCGATCACGCACATCATCAGGATGATCGGAAACAGGATGTGTTTTGGAATGGTGACGATCAACGCAACATAGCGGATTGCGTAGAACATCATGATGAACATGGCGACATTGGCGATCAGCATCGCAAAGATCATGGCGTTCCATGTGTCCGGATTATTACCAATGAAAAGCGGCCCCACCTGAATGCCCTGCAAGGTAAATGCACCGATCAGCAACGCCGTTGTGGAATCACCGGGAATACCAAGCGACAGCAGCGGCACCAATGCGCCGCCGGTCAGACCATTGTTGCCAGATTCCGATGCAATAATGCCTGCAGGTTCACCCTTGCCAAAATTCTCGGGGTTTTTGGAGAATGTCTTGGCGTTGGTATAGGCCAGAATGGAGGCCGCTGAGCCGCCGACACCCGGCAATATCCCGACAAATGTACCGATGCCGGATGATCGCAACACATTCAAGGCCTGCCCCTTGAAGACGGAGAACGAGAATTTTGAGGATTTACCGATCCTGACCTTGTCGCGTGACAGGCCAAGCGGCATGCCGTTTTCGGCCTCCTGCAGGATGGCACTCAAGCCGAATATTCCGATAAGGACGGGCAGAAGCGAGAAGCCGCTGTCCAGCCAGTACTCCAGACCAGGCGGAATGAGTCTGTGTTTGCCGTTTCCGCCGGAAGAAATATCATAGGTTCCGATCAGAGAGATGAAAATTCCCAAGAAGCCGGAAAAGATACCGATCAACAAATTGGCCGACAGCGCACCCATGACGCTGAGCGCGAACAGGATGATCAGGAATTTCTCAACATAGGAAAACCGGATTGCAAAATCCGCCAGCGCGGGCGCAAACAGATACAGGGCAATCAGCGAGATGATGCCGCCGGCCAATGACGCGCAAATGCCTATCTTGAGCGCTTTTTCACCCTCACCGCGCTGGGTCATCGGATACCCGTCAAAGGTGGTTGTGATGGAGGATGGCGTGCCGGGAATGTTCAGAAGGATTGCTGGAACAAGCCCTCCTGAAATTCCACCGACATAGAGACCAAGCAAGAGGGCCAGACCATTATTGAGGCCAAGCGGGTAGGTCAGCGGCAGACAGACGGCCACCGCCATTGTGGCGGTCATGCCGGGGATCGCCCCGAAAATGATACCTACGAATGTGCCGCCAATGATGAGCAGTAGAAACAGCGGCGTGATGAATTCGAAGAACGGCATCGGCACGCCTTTCAGGGCAGTGTCAGGAAAAAGATTTCAGTGAACAGCCACCAGATCAGGGACGGGACACAGACAGCCACCAGTGCGAGAATCAGAACCGAACGCGCTGTGCGCGTATGCATGAACTGCAGACCGGCCAGAAAAACAAATGGAATGGAGCAGAGCAGAAAGCCGAGCCCGGTGTTCGGCCAGTAGTCGCCCACCGGGACCATCAGCGAGAAATAGGCCAGTGTCAGCGCCAGAGTTCCAAAAAACTGAAACTTGTTCATCTGACTAAAAATGTTGCGCCAATGGTCTCCAGAGACTGCAATCCGGCTGCGCTCCCTGATGACAATGGCGAGGCCCAAAACAGCCAGAACGCAGCCTATGATGATTGGAAACAGCAGGTGCGATGACTGAAAGTCTATCGTCACTTTGGTAAGATCGCCCATTCGCTCCTCCATGTAACCCAGAGTGATAAACGCGACCCTGTCAGGTCGCGTTTGTCGTTTTCAGACTATGCATCAATTAGACGTAATGTCCTTGATGACCTGCTCATAGGTTGAGCGTTTGGCCAGAAGATGCGCCTGCGCTTCGGCTGATGGCAGGAAGTTTGGAATGAAGAAAGCTTCCTTCTGGCGTTTCTGAATCTCGCCAGCGGCGTAGATTTCGCTCAATGCCGTATCAATCTGAGCGACGATTGCGTCGTCCATATCCTGATTGTAGAGGAAGAAAAATTCCTTGTCGAAAGTGAAGTTTTCACTGTCATTCAGGGGAACTTTTGTTTCCGGATCGGCAAATTTCAACATCTGGTCACGGGTCGTATTGCCCATGCCTTGTGCCGGTGCCTGCTGCAATGTTGCAGGACGTGCTGTAATCCAGACAAAACGCATCGCCTTGCGATCATCTTCGGGCAGTTGGGTAAACTGCTCATTGGCCTGGATCGAACCGTTGATGACATCTGAAAGATCGTCCCACATCGTCTGGTTCTTGTCGGACTGTGATCCGGTATTAACCGCCACAATGTTCGCTTCAGATCCGGGAGAAAGCACTTTCGCGGCATTCTTCATTGCGGAGAAACCGATTTCGGAAACACCACCCGGCTGGATTGCGACACGAACCTTCTCACCGGCTTTGGCAGCCGCAAAGATATCGTCCATGGACTGGTATTTTGAGGTCTTTGGCACGAGATAGGCATTGCCTGGATTGATCGCGACCGTTGGTCCGACCTTGTAACCTTCAAACGGATTTGAATATCCCTGCACGCCATACAGATTGCCAAGATAAGACTGATCGTGGAAAATCATCAATGTTGTGCCGCGGCTATCACGGTCAAGCGCTTTGAATGCTTCAGTCGCGCCAACTGCATCGACCTTGACATTGATGCCCAATTTCTCGGCCAGAGCTTCAGCGACAATCGCGGAGTTCTGATAGGTGTCGCCACCTGTGGATTTAGAGCCAATCACGAGGCGCACATTGCGCGGCAATTCCTGCGCGACCGCAGCATAGGATGATGCGGACAGCACAGTGGCTGCTGCGAGAGACAGAATTAGTCGGCGTGTAAAAGTCATGGTATTCCTCCCATTTATGCCGCGCATTGGCGGCATTTTTTGAAAAGCAGTCCGAGATTCTCATCGTCATATGGACTACTTATGTATTCGCATACATTGCATGACATGCTTCACAATTGAGTGTCAAGCGCTACAATATAGGCATATATTCAGCGTCATGATGTAGTTGACAAAATTATGTGTATGCGCATACATAAATTCCAACCCAATTAGGAGCTGCCATGCCTGATCATCAGAAAAGGAAGACTGCCGCAGAACTGCGCAGCGCGCGCTGGTTTGCGCCCGATGATTTGAGGTCATTCGGGCACCGGTCACGGATGATGCAACTTGGCTATTCGGAAGAAGAATATCGCGACCGGCCAATTATTGGCATTCTGAATACGTGGTCCGAACTCAATGCCTGCCACGGTCACTTTCCGGAACGGGTGGAAAATGTCCGCCGTGGTGTGCTGCAGGCTGGCGGCTTTGCTGTCGAGATGCCTGCACTTTCGGTCGATGAGAGTTTTACGAAGCCGACCTCCATGCTGTATCGCAACATGCTGGCCATGGAGACCGAGGAGATGATCCGGTCTCACCCGCTTGATGGCGTGGTTCTGCTGGGAGGCTGTGACAAGACAACGCCCGGTCTCATCATGGGATCTATCACCGCAGCTGTTCCCTTCATCTTCATGCCAGCCGGACCGATGTTACGTGGTCACTATGCCGGTCGCATTCTCGGCTCTGGCTCTGACGCCTGGAAATATTGGGATGAGCGCCGCGCCGGCAACATCACCGATGAGGAATGGCTTGGCATTCAGGGCGGTATTGCACGCTCGGTCGGCACCTGCATGACAATGGGCACAGCCTCAACCATGACAGCCATCAGCGATGCAATGGGGCTGACCTTGCCTGGGGCCTCATCTATTCCCGCAGCCGATTCAGGCCATCAACGCATGGCCAGTGACTGCGGTCGCCGCATCGTTGAAATGGTCTGGGAAGATCTGACGCCAGACAAGATCATCACGGATGCATCGGTCCGCAACGCAGCCATCATTGCGATGGCAACCGGTTGCTCGACCAATGCCGTGGTGCATCTGATCGCCATGGCGCGCCGCGCCGGTGTGGAATTCACGCTGGATGATCTGGACGAGCTTGGCCGTGTTACACCTTTGATCGCAAATATTCGTCCATCGGGAAAAGACTATCTGATGGAAGATTTCTACTATGCGGGCGGACTGCGCGCCCTGATGAAACAGATGGAAGAACGGCTCGACACGTCGGTGCTGACAGTCACGGGCAAGACCATGGGTGAAAATCTGGAAGGCGCGGTGGTCTATAATGATGATGTCATTCGACCGCTGTCCAATCCGGTTTACGCGGAAGGGTCGCTGGCCTTGCTGCGCGGCAATCTGTGTCCTGACGGGGCGGTCATAAAACCTGCGGCCTGCGATCCGAAATACCATGAGCATGAAGGGCCTGCGCTGGTTTTTGACAGCTACCCGGAGATGAAAGCAGCGATTGATGACGAGGACCTCGACGTAACGCCTGACCATGTTCTGGTTCTGCGCAATGCCGGTCCGCTGGGCGGCCCTGGCTTTCCCGAATGGGGCATGTTGCCAATCCCGAAAGCGCTCATCAAACAGGGGCACAGAGACATGCTGCGCATTTCTGACGCCCGCATGTCCGGCACATCCTACGGGGCCTGCGTGCTGCATGTGGCACCTGAGAGCTTTATTGGCGGGCCGCTGGCATTGCTCGAAACCGGCGATATCGTGCGGCTCGACCTGCCCAATCGCCGCCTCGACATGCTGGTGGATGATGCTGAACTGGCGCAGCGAAAAGCCAGCTGGAAAGTCCCGGAGCCGCGCTTTGAGCGCGGTTGGGGTTACATGTTCTCCAAACACGTGACCCAGGCTGACAAGGGCTGTGATTTTGATTTTCTTGAACGCGGTTTCGGAACAACCGCTGGCGAACCGGATATATATTAATGACACATGATCTCGACAAAGCTCTGACCGGAATTTCAGGTATTCTGGTCACGCCGTATGATGATGCGGGCAACATTGCCCCGCAAAAACTCAAGCCGATCATTGACCTGGCGCTAGGCGCTGGCGTGCATCTGCCGGTCGTCAATGGCAACACCGGCGAGTTCTATGCCCTGACCACTGATGAAGCCTGCGCCATGGTGAAATCTGTTGCCGAACAGATCGATGGGCGCGCGCCCTTTCTGGCTGGTGTCGGTCGTGGCATCCGTGATGCATGCCGTCTTGCCAAAGAATCTGCCGAGGCTGGCGCTTCGGCGCTGATGATCCACCAACCACCAGATCCGTTCGTATCGCCACGTGGCACCGTCGATTATGTCAAGGCTGTCAGTGACGCGAGCGGTGGCCTGCCGATGATGCTCTATCTGCGCAACGACACGATAGGCACCGCCAACATCAAGGCTCTGTGTGATCTGCCGGGCGTCAAGGGCGTCAAATGGGCAACACCGAATCCTTTGAAACTGGGAGCTGCCATCGCCGCCTGTGATCCATCCATCGTTTGGGTTGGCGGACTTGCGGAAGTCTGGGCACCTCCGCTCTATGCTGTCGGTGCACGCGGCTTTACCTCCGGCCTGATCAATGTCTGGCCGGAACGGTCCGTCGCCATTCACAGCGCGCTTGATGGTGGCGATTATGTCAAGGCGAATGAGCTCATCAAAGGCATGCGCGCCTTTGAAGACATACGCGCTGAGGAACTGAACGGGACCAACGTCACCGCCGTCAAGGCAGCGTTGCAGGCGCTCAGTCTTGATTGCGGCCCGACACGCCCACCGTCTGCCTGGCCGCTGACCGAAAAACAACAGGCCGCCATGCTGCAATTCCTGAAACAGAACGACCTCATCTGACACACGCAGAATCATGATGTTTCCGGTGCCTCGTTGCGCACCGGAAACAAGTCAGTATCCGCGCCTGCCCGCCAGGGCGGAGATAACTCTCAATCTGAATACCGGAATTGGTTGTTCGGTGCGCAACAGCGTTTTGAGAATCTCCCCGGCCTTTTCATATTTTCCATAGACACATGACCCAGGCGTTTCTGTCCCCAGATTGACGCCTGTTGAGGGTCCGCGCCCTGCTGTTTGCTGCGCTCCCCGAACAGCGGAACGCGCGTTCGGCCTTGCGTGCAATTTCCCGCGCCACACCCTCCAATTCGGTTTCCAAAATTGATAAATTGACAAAAATAACAATAACTGAAATAATTTACATATACGGTTTCAGATGAGACGTTTTGAAAGAAGTTTGACTTGGCAGCCCCAGCAACCGCACGAAATGACGAAGCCAGCCTCGCGGTCAGAGCCGCATGGCTGCATTATGTCGGCGGCTTGAAACAATCTGCTGTGGCTGAAAAACTGGGTGTGACCAGCATCAAGGCACATCGCCTGATCATGAGAGCCAACCAGGACGGGGCAGTCAAATTCATCATTGACGGTGAAATTTCAGAATGCGTGTCGCTGGAAAACAAGATTTCCGAACGCTATGGCCTCGATTACTGCGAAGTCGTTCCCAATGTGAACGCGGATGATATTCCGCTGGGTGTGCTTGGCGTCGCTGGCGCAAAGTTCCTGCAGAGGGAAATTTTCAGCGGTGAGAATGATCTGATTGGCCTGGGCCACGGCAGAACGCTTGCATCATGTGTCTCTCAACTGCCGAAGCTGGATGCGCAGAAAACGCAATTCGTGTCATTGCTCGGCGGGTTGAACAGAAACTTTTCAGCCAATCCCCATGATGTGATGCACCGGCTGGCAGAAAAGACCGGCGCCGACGCCTTTGTGATGCCGGTCCCGTTCTTTGCAAATTCTGCAGAAGACCGGGAGATACTTTTATCACAGCGCGGTGTCGCCGATGTTCTGGTCATGGCGGCCCGATCCCAGCTGAAACTTGTCGGAATTGGTACGGTTGATCCATCGGCTCAACTGGTTGAATCCGGCATGATCGCCCCCAATGAAATCAACGAAGTTATCCAGGCAGGTGCCGCTGGAGAACTTCTCGGCCATTTCTTCAATCAAGATGGCCAACACGTTGAAACCAATCTGTCATCCCGGACGGTTTCCGTCGAATTGACAGATATTGGAAACAGCAGAATTGTTGCCGTCGCAGGCGGTAATAATAAGACCCGTGCAATCGGGTCTGTTTTGATGAGCGGCCTTCTGAAAGGCCTCATCACCGATGAGCGCACGGCAAATGAGCTCATAAATTTGGAGTTTTCCAAAAATACCGGGAGGAAAATCAATGCATGAAAAAGAAAAAAATCTCATCAAGACCTATGTCGATGGTGGGATTGATAGACGGACCCTCATTCGCGGCTTAGGCGTAATGGGCGTAACCGCTGCAACGGCAGGTGTTCTGCTGAACTCTGTCGCAACAGAAGCTTTGGCGCAGAACGGGTTTGACTGGCAAAAGCACAAGGGCACGAAAATCAAGCTGCTGCTAAACAAGCACCCTTATGCGGATGCCATGATCGCAAATCTTGAGAACTTCAAGAAGCTGACAGGCATGGAAGTTGAATATGATGTCTTCCCAGAAGATGTCTATTTCGACAAGGTGACTGCTGCGCTGTCATCGGGTTCATCCGAGTATGATGCCTTCATGACGGGTGCCTATATGACATGGACCTATGGTCCGGCCGGATGGATTGATGATCTCAATGAGTACATCAACGATTCCGCCAAGACCAACCCGGACTATAATTGGGAAGACATGCTTGAGGGCGTTCGGAACTCCTGTGCATGGAATGGTCAGCCAGGTGGCGAGCTTGGGTCTGCTGATGCCAAACAATGGTGCATTCCATGGGGTTATGAGCAAAATAACCTGTCATACAATGCGCGTATGTTCAAAGCTGGCGGCCTGACCGTCCCGACCAATATTGACGAGTTGGCAGCCACGGCAGCACAAGCCAAAACGGATGGTCTCGCGTCCTATGGTATCGGCGTTCGTGGTTCCCGCTCCTGGGCAACCATTCACCCCGGCTTCCTGTCCGGTTATGCCAATTTCGGTCAGAAGGACCTGAACGTATCTGCAGATGGCAAATTGTCAGCTGCCATGAATACGGACGTGTCCCGTGATTTCCATGCCAAATGGGTGGGAATGATCCAGGACAGTGGTGCACCAGATTGGTCGACACATACCTGGTATCAGGTCGGTACGGATCTCGGCGCAGGTAAATCTGCCATGATTTTCGATGCTGATATTCTGGGCTACTTCATGAATGGTGGCGACAATGCTGAGGCAGGCAATCTTGCTTACTCACCATTTGCTGCAAACCCGGACGCTTCGGCACCAACGCCAAACATCTGGATCTGGTCTCTGGCAATGGCATCCGCAGGCAAGCAGAAAGATGCCACATGGTACTTCCTGCAATGGGCTTCCGGCCCTGAACATGCTGTCTTCGGTGCCACACAGATGGATTTTGTGAATCCTGTTCGCAAATCCGTGTGGGCGAACACCGATTTCCGCGCACGCCTGGAAAAGAGCTATCCTGGCTACGTGGAAATGCATGATGTTTCGGCTCCGGGTGCGAAGATTCACTTCACACCACAGCCATTGTTCTTCGATCTAACCACTGAATGGGCGGCTACGCTTCAGAAAATGGTTGCGAATGAACTGCCGGTTGATGAAGGTCTCGATCAGTTGGCACAAAGTGTCGACAAGCAATTGAAAGAGGCAGGCCTCGGTTAACTCCTCCAGGCGAGGCTTCTGCAAACATCCCATCCCGCCTCCAGGGCGGGATGGGACAGAAAAATTCAAGTTTGATGAACTGCTCAAAGTCGACTTGCAGTAAGTGTAAGTGAGACCACACTTTTTCTATGGGTGAATTTACCATGTCAGTGCCGGCAAAAGGGCGATTCAGTATCAATCGCCGCTATCTCCCCTACCTTTTGAGCCTTCCGGCTCTGCTGACCTGTATTGGTATCCTGATCCCGTTTTTCACCGCGGTGATTTACTCATTGCAGCGCTACAGACTGTCGCAGCCATGGGCGCGCAAATTCAACTGGGGCGAAAACTACCTCAATTTCATGACCGACGCGTCCTTCTGGAATACGCTGAAGGTGTCGATGACCTATGCGACGTTGACCGTGGGTATCGAATTGCTGCTTGGACTGGGCATTGCATTGCTGCTCCAAAGGCGCAGCACGTTCAACAATTTTGTCTCGATCATGTTGCTGATGCCCCTCATGACCGCCCCGGCGCTTGCAGCGTTGATGTGGAAGCTGATGACCAATCCCGGCTTCGGTATCCTGAGCTACTTTGCGACACTTCTTGGCATTAAGGATTTGAACTGGGCGTCCGATCCGGCAACAGCGATGATGACCGTCGTAATCGTGGATGTCTGGGTCTACACCCCCTTCATCATGATCTTGCTGCTGGCCGGATTGCGGTCTCTGCCCAAGCAACCTTTTGAGGCGGCAGAGCTGGATGGCGTTCCGCGGATGTTCGTGTTCTGGAAAATTACCCTGCCAATGCTGACGCCGTTTCTTCTGACCGCGACGCTGTTCCGGGTGATTGAATCCATTCAGCAATTCGACATCATCTATGCCATGACACAAGGCGGCCCCGGCGACACATTGACGGTGTTCCAGGTTGAGGCCTATCTGAACTTCTTCCAATCGACGAATGTTGGCCGGTCGGCGGCGTTGATGATGATCTTGTGGGCGATCACCTACTTCCTGTCGAACATATTTATCAAGAACTGGCTCCGCCTGCGCGAAAAAGCGCGCGGCGAGGCATAGGAGGTCGAAATGGAACAGGTCAGCACCCTTGAACGCATCTTGCGCGGCATAGCAATTTCTTTCGTGATCATCTTCTTCATGTTCCCGATCCTGTGGATCTTCCTGATGTCGTTTCAGACCAATGAAACCATTCTTCAGGTCCCGCCACAGCTGTTCTTTGAACCCACAATCGTGAATTATGAGGGCCTGATTACAGGTCAGCTGGAAACGGCTGCCGGCTCATTGAAAATTGAATTCATGGGCAATCTGTTCAACTCACTCTTCCTGTCGACAGCAGCTGTGATTGTCGGATTGATCCTCGGCGTGCCGGCTGCCTACGCATTTGCCAGGCTCAAATTCAAAGGCTCCGAGGACATCGCGTTCACGCTGCTGTCCTTCCGCTTTGCGCCGCCATTGCTGGTGCTGCTTCCGCTGACAATTTACTTCCAGAAAATTGGTCTGGCAGACACCTATGTCGGGCTGATCTGGGTTTACCAGCTGATCGTGCTGCCCCTCATTCTGTGGATCGTGCGCGGTTATTTTGAGGATATTCCAGCCGACATTGAATATGCCTATCGCATTGCAGGCCATGGGTTCTGGTCGACATTCCGCAAGATTGCCCTGCCACTGGCCGGTCCCGGAATCGCGGCAGCCGGGTTGCTGGCGTTCATCTTTTCCTGGAACAATTTCATTTTTGCACTGGTGCTGGCCTCGGCCGACAAACAGCCTGTGACGGTTGGTGCACTCGCATTCATCACTGCTTCCGGCATCAATTACGGCCAGATCGCCGCTGGCATCGTGCTGTCCATTGCGCCGACATTTGCCCTGGCGATGTATGCCCAGCGCTATCTCGTTGAAGGCCTGTCACTTGGCGCGGTGAAAGGCTGATCATGTCCCTGAAACTCACAAACATCACCAAATCCTTCAAGGATGATCTGGTACTGAACCAGGTGTCCCTGTCCGTGGAGAAGGGCCAAACACTGGTTCTGTTCGGTCCGTCCGGGGCCGGTAAAACCGTATTGCTGCGTCTGATTGCGGGTGTCATCGAGCCGGATGACGGAACCATCGAAATTGACGGGCTCGACATGCAGGGCGTTGAAGCGGAACATCGCGGGATTGGCATGGCGTTTCAGAATTTTGCACTGTTTCCGCATATGGATGCCCATGCCAATATTGCCAGCCCCCTGACCGCCCGAAAGCAGACCAAGGATGCGATTGAGGCTGGCGTTCAAAAGCTCGCCAAGCTTCTGAAGATCGACCATGTGCTTAGCCACCAGCCGAAAGAATTGTCCAACGGACAAAAGCAGCGCACGGCACTCGCCCGCGCTCTGGCTGGCGAACCGGCCACCTTGCTGCTGGATGATCCGCTGCGCAATGTGGATGCCAAGCTGCGTTTTGAAATGCGCCTGGAGCTGCCGCGCCTGCTGAAGGACCAGAACGCAACGGTTATCTATGTGACGCAAGACTACAAGGAAGCGATGGCGTTTGGTGACACCATTGCGGTGATGAGCGGTCATGGCATTCAGCAGGTCGGAACGCCGGCAGACATCTATCTCAGCCCTGGCAACATCGAAACAGCGCGACTGTTCGGGGATCCTGTGATCAATCTGCTCGATGTCCGCCCGGAAAAAGGTGCTCAGGGTCTGCAGGTGCAGATATCCCAAACCCCGGTTTCAATCGCGGAGGGCTATTCCAACGCTGTCGATACCGATTGTATTCTCGGCATCCGCCCGGAAGCACTGAGATTTGTCGACAAGGATATGCCGGGGGCCTTTCCGGTTATCGTTGAAGCAGAAACCCCATTGAACGAAAAGACTGTCAATTTGATGCGCACCGTCAATGGCCGCGAATTGATGCTGTCCCGGCCCGCCGGTTCGCCCGGCCCCTCGGAAGGGGAAGCCTATATTGCGGTCAATACCAGCGACGCGATGCTTTTTGAAAAAACCACGGGCAATAGAATTGAACCGCTTCATGCTGCTGCCAAGTCAGGAGATTCAGCATGAGTGATGTGATGCTCAGACTGGAAAACATCGACAAATTCTATGGGGCCATCGATGTCGGGGTTCACGCTGTCAAAAATGTCAGCATGGACGTCGCGAAAGGCGATATCATCGCCTTGCTGGGATCGTCCGGCTGCGGAAAAACCTCCACCTTGCGGATGATTGCCGGGTTTGAAGCCACCAGCCGCGGCAAGATTCATCTCGCCGGTCGTGAGGTGCAGAATCTGCGCCCGGTGCTGCGCAATGTTGCCATGGCCTTTGAGGGCTACTCGCTTTATCCCACCGTCACCGTACGCGAGAACATTGCCTTCGCTCTGAAATCGACAAATCTGAGCGCTCAGAAAGTTGCTGAAAAGGTCAAGGAAATTTCCGACATGCTGGAAATCTCTGACATTCTTGATCGTTCACCAATGTCCATCTCCGGCGGCCAGCAGCAGCGCGCGTCTCTCGCCAGAGCCCTCATCAGAGAAGCCGATCTATATCTGCTGGATGAGCCGATGGGACAGTTGGAGCCACAGCTTCGGACCCTGCTCAGAGGCCGCATCAAGCATTTCATCAAGGAGCGCGGGCAAACCGCCATTCTGGTGACCCATGATCAAACCGAAGCGAATGCTCTGGGGGACAAGATTGCCGTCATGGAAAATGGCGAGATGCAGCAATATGCCAGCCCGTCCCAGATCAAGGAGCGCCCGGCCAATCTGTTCACCGGCACATTTGTGGGCGAACCGCCGATGAATGTGTTTCCGGCAACCGCGACGCTGGCTGACGACAACATCCGGCTTCAACTGGAGGGCAGTCTTGAGCTGAATTATCCCAAATCCAGATTTGCCGACGAAGTGTGCAGCAAATTGATCGAAACGAAACACGTCATCATTGGGGTTCGTCCCTATGCGGTCAAACGCGGCACCAATGGCGCCAAGGCCACCGTGATTGCCAATCAGTGGCTGGGCGATCAAAGCCATATTGCAGCCAGCTTTGCCAATGGCACAATTGTTCTGGTTGAACATGATCGTGCGGCGGTCAGTGAAGGCGAGGACATCGTGATCGAGATCGACCCGTCCGATCTTCACATCTTCGATCCTCACAGCGGTGATGCACTCAGTCACGGGCGGGACCTTGTGTGATGCCCCGGGATATCTTGATCGGCATTGATGCGGGAACTTCGGTCATAAAGTCTGTCGCTTTTGACCTGTCCGGGCGGCAGATCGCCGTTGCATCGACGCCGAACAATTATACCACTAGAGCTGATGGTGCCGCCTTTCAATCCCTGACCACGACATGGAATGATTGCTCGGCGACCTTGCGCATTCTGGGTGACAAGGTCCCCGATCTGGCGCGGCGCACGGCGGCCATTGCCGTCACAGGTCAGGGCGATGGCACCTGGCTGGTTGGCAAGGACAATGCACCGGTCACAGATGGCTGGTTGTGGCTTGATGCGCGGTCTGCGCCCGCCGTTGACCGGCTCAGCGTGCTGGACACGGACAGAGCGCGCTTTGAAGCTACAGGTACCGGCCTCAATTGTTGCCAGATGGGCACCCAACTGGCTCATATGCAGGCCACCACGCCTGACGTTCTGGACAAAGCCGAAGTTGCGCTTCACGCAAAGGACTGGCTCTATCTGAATCTGACCGGAGTGCGGGCAACCGATCCGTCCGAAGCCTGCTTCACCTTCGGCAATTTTCGAACAGCCGCTTATGATGAATCCGTAATTGAGGCTCTGGGCCTCTCCGCGCATCGCCATTTGTTGCCAGAAATCATTGACGGCACCAAGATCTCTCATCCACTTGATGCTGAGGCTGCATCACAGACCGGATTGTTGGCCGGTACCCCTGTTGTGCTTGGTTTTGTGGATGTGGTCTGCACCAGTCTTGGAGCCGGGATTTATACCGGCCAGGAAGGTGTCGGGTGTACAATCCTTGGCTCGACCGGCATGCATATGAAGGCCCGGCGCTCCGAAAATGTTGTGCTCAATGCTGAATCGACCGGCTATGTCATGGTTCTGCCGATCCCCGGCATGGTTGCACAATTGCAAACCAACATGGCCGCGACCCTGAACATCGACTGGCTGCTGAAAGTCGCAGCTGATCTGCTCTCGGATTTCGGGCGTCCGACCGATTACACCGAATTGATCAAACACATCGATAATTGGCTGTTGCAGAGCACGCCCGGCGGATTGATGTATCATCCCTATATCTCCGAAGCTGGCGAGCGCGGGCCTTTCATCAACACGGCGGCGCGCGCGTCCTTTGCGGGGCTGAATTCCACCCATCGTTTCCCGGATATGGCGCGTGCCATCGTTGAGGGGCTGGGGATGGCCTCGCGGGATTGCTACAGCGCGATGGGTGACCTTCCCAGTGAAATCCGCTTGAGCGGTGGCGCGGCCAAATCGCGCACGCTGCGCAACATCATGTCATCGGCCCTCAAAACCCCGATCCGATGCTCGGACCGAGCGGAAGCTGGCGCTGCCGGTGCGGCCATGATGGCTGCTGTCAGCGTTGGCATCTATCCGGACATGACATCATCCATCAACGATTGGGTCAGCCCCCTGCTCAGCGAAACCGAACTCCCTGATATGTCTCTCAGCGAGACTTACGACAGGCTTTTCGCCGCCTATCAAACCCACAGGACATCGGCTGAACCCGTCTGGCAACAACTGGCAAGTTTACAGGAGCGTAAAGGTGCGTAAAAAAATTGCGATTATCGGCGATCATTTCATGTTGCCGGAAGTCTTTGACGAAAAGATCAATGCCCTTTGCGCTGACAAGGTTGCCATCCGCACGACCAAGAGCAACTGGCCCAATGAGCCCATGGAGCATGGCTATGCTGTGGAAGGCATGGACGGGTTGAAAGAGTATTTTGGCACTGCAGACGAGGTTGTGGACTTTGTTGAGGATGCGGAAATTCTCGTAACCCAACTGGCGCCCATGTCGCGTTTGATGCTGGAGCGACTGCCCTCCCTGAAAATGATTGCGGTCTCACGCGGCGGGCCTGTCAACATCGATATGGCAGCGGCCAAAGATCACGAGGTTCTGGTGGTGAACACACCGGGCCGAAACGCGTCTGCTGTGGCAGAGTTTGCCATTGGCGCCATATTGGCTGAAACACGGAAAATCAGAGTTGGGCACGAAAGCCTGCGGTCCGGCACTTGGCGCGGCGACCTCTATCGCGCCGATCTGACCGGTCGCGAACTCAATGAAATGACCGTTGGCGTCATTGGCTACGGCAATATCGGCACCAAGGTGGTGCGTCTGCTGCGCGCCTTCGGCTGCCGGATACTGGTTCATGACCCCTATGTCCAACTGGCGGTTGATGATCTGGAAGCCGGCGTTGAAATGGCCCCGCTGGATGATCTGCTGAGCAACAGCGATATCGTATCGATCCATGCGCGGGTGACCGATGAGACCCGGCATATGATGGATGCCGACGCCTTTCGGAAAATGAAACCCGGCTCGCTGTTCGTCAACACGGCCAGAGGGCCCTTGTGCAATTATGATGATCTCTATCTGGCCTTGACGGAGGGGCATCTTGGCAGTGCGATGCTTGAAACCTTCTCTGTCGAGCCGCCGCCCACCGATTGGGATCTGCTGAAACTGCCAAATGTCACGCTGACACCTCATATTGCCGGGGCGTCGGTGCGCACGGTCACCTTTGCTGCCGAACAGGCGGCCGAGGAAGTCCGCAGATTTGTGGCTGGCGAGCCACCACGCAACCCCTGTTGATGGCAAACTGTGATGAAACATGCGCGCATCCCGAAAAACAGTGCTAAGCGGTCCCCCGGGTCCGGCTCACATAGCACTCACAACAAGGGATATGCTGCATGAATGATGTGGTTGATATTTTCGTCATTGGCGGTGGTATCAATGGTGCCGGCATCGCCCGTGATGCGGCCGGGCGCGGCATGTCGGTCATCTTGTGCGAGAAGGACGATCTGGCTCAGGGAACCTCCTCTCGCTCTGGCAAGCTGGTTCATGGCGGCTTGCGCTATCTTGAATATTACGAATTTCGACTGGTGCGCGAAGCGCTGATAGAGCGCGAGGTTTTGCTCAATTCAGCCAGCCACATCATCTGGCCGCTGCGCTTTGTCCTGCCGCACAGCCCCGATGACCGACCGGCATGGCTGGTTCGGCTGGGCCTGTTTCTCTACGACCATCTGGGCGGGCGCAAAAAGCTGCCCGGCACCAGAAGCCTGAATTTGCATCAGGCCCCCGAAGGCGCTCCGATCAAGGACGCCTACAAGAAGGGCTTTGAATATTCTGATTGCTGGGTGGATGATGCGCGTCTGGTGGTTCTCAACGCAGTTGATGCACATCGCCATGGCGCGGAGATTCTGACGCGCACCGCCTGCAGCTCTGCGCGCCGTGAAGGTGATGTCTGGAACATCGAAATGACGGACACCCAAACCGGGCAGACACGCAACGTCTTGGCGCGGGCTGTCGTCAATGCAGGTGGCCCGTGGGTCAATGACATCATCAACCGGGTGACGGGCACAAATTCACGCCGTACCGTGCGCCTTGTCAAAGGCAGCCACATCATTGTCCCCAAATTCTGGGACGGACCGCACGCCTACCTTGTGCAAAACCACGACAAACGAGTCATTTTCATCAACCCCTATGAAGGGGATAAAGCCCTGATTGGCACCACTGATACGCCCTATGATGGTCCGCCTGAGCAGGTCGAACCGGATGATTCAGAGGTTTCCTATCTGTTGGCTGCCGTAAACAAATATTTCAAACAGCCACTGACCGAAGCCGATATCCTGCAAAAATTCTCTGGCGTGCGCCCGCTTTATGATGATGGCAATGGCAATCCCAGTGCGGTGACGCGGGATTATGTTCTGGATCTGGAACCCGGCTCCGGTGCACCGCTGCTCAACATATTCGGCGGGAAAATCACAACCTTTCGCAAACTTGCAGAACACGCGATGGAGAAACTCACACCGTTTTTCCCGGAGATGAAAAAGACCTGGACCGCAGATGCACCTCTGCCCGGCGGCGATTTTCCAAATGCCGATTTCGAAACCTTTTCAAGCGCGTTGCAGGTGCAATATGCATGGATGCCAAAAACCCTCACACACCACTATGCCAGGCTTTATGGCACCCTCACACAGCAGATCATCGGTAATGCAAATAGTATGGTTGATCTGGGCAAGAAATTTGGACCGGATCTGTTTGAAGCTGAGGTGCAATTCCTCTGCACCCATGAATGGGCACAAACCCCCGAGGATATTCTCTACCGGCGAACCAAACACAATCTGCATATGAGTGAGGCCGAAAAGGCCAAATTTGCGGAGTGGTTCGCGGGGATGAGAGGGAACTGAAGCCAGCAAGTTTCGCGCGACACCTCGCCTTGACCACATGATACTTAGCAAGCGTTGCCTTCAATCGCAGCCAGCAATACCGTGCCGACTAAAATGAACTTATGGTATTGTGCGGGTAGCGCATACTGAAATGCAGCCGTCATTGATGTGCTACAAAAGACCTTGAGAACTCAACTTAATCCAGTCCAATCTCAAAAAGCAGGCAAGTTTCTTTATCTACACCTAGGGCGCGCGGATATTTTTTCAGTTGATGATATCCGACGAGAAACAATGGATTCTAAAGTTTAGAACTTTTGCGTTCACAATCATGCATGACTAGTGTTTCAAATCTAGCACATATGTGGTTTAAGTTTCTGTCGGCCATAACTATAAGTTGTTCTCGGAGTTGAATTTATGGATAAGAAGACGCAAGGCGCATGGATCATCCACCATGGCAAGAAAATCTGGGGAACTAACAATGGCGCCGCGAGTTACCCCGCCATTGATATTGCCGCAAAGTCTGGTGCTTTGCTAGCCAGAATGGCGGCGTCGAAACAATCCGAACTAAACTCGAATCTTGTTACCACTTTGGCCAAAGCAGGCGGACTAAGCCCCAAAACGGATCTGCCCGCTTGTTTGGAACAATTGTCCAATGAGAGAGTTATCGATCTAGCGTCTGATGGATCAGTCGCTGTAATTGGCGTGACTGCTAGCAGCGCGCTGGACCATACATCCACTTTATTTGAGAGGAACGATCCAGAACCATTTGAGACCGCAGCTATTGGATTAGGCGAATTAGTTTCACAATCCCCAGTTGGAAAAAAGCTCGCGGGAGAGAAAATCGGCGATGAATATCGCTTAACCAATCTAGAAGTGGCAGATTTTCTGGGGCAGGCTACCGCATTTGGATTCATTGAGTCCGATGAAGAGGGCGACGACCCACTTTTATTCAACGGAAATTTGTTTAGGCGGGAAAGCATCGCAAAGACGAAGAAAGTGTTGGATTCATTAGACTCTGTTGAACAAGCTGCATTTTCTCAATTTGAAACTGCTTTGAAGGCTGGTGGCGCGTTGAAACTATCTGAAGCCGAGCGTATGCTTGGGAAGCCTCTTCTCTCCAAACTGCGGGCTGCAGGTGTTTTCGACGAGAATATTGTATCAAATGAAAATGGTGATCATAGCTTTATAACTTCCCCCGGAGCATTTCATAAATTCTCAAATCCAATGGTTGATGACGCCTTTGATCATGCAAAAGCGCTAGTTGCTGCCCTGAGCTATGGCATGCATGTTAGTTCAACTGATCGGGGCGCAATCTGGGGTGTCGATTTATTACTTAAGAAGCTACTACGGGGGGAAGCAGTAGGCCCGGCTCCCGCGATCGGGAAAGACTACCGTGCCCTAGAACTGGAGCGTGTAATTTCAATCAAACCACAAGGGTCGCGTTATACCATGCGATTGTTGAAGCGAGAGGTGGGCGAGATTGCCCTACAGGTTTTGCAACATGGTAGTGCTGCTGCCGCAGCAGTTGGTGGCATTCCCGGCGCACAGGTTTCCGGGTATACCGGACCTGAAAAGGCGCGTGCTAATTTTCGGAAACGAAAAGATGTACAACCAAGTAAAATGCAAATGAGAGGGCTGCTCAGTTCGGTTCGATCGGAGGGCGGCCTATGACAAAGAAAGCCCATGGAAAAAAGGGATTTGCCACCGAAGAACTACTTAGGGAATACTTCTTACGTGCTGGATTCTTCGTTATTCGAGGAACTAGCTTACTCTATGATCAACTAGAACTAACCGATGTCGATCTTTGGATATATGAACGCTCTGCGACACTTGCCCGCCGAAGAACAATTATCGATGTCAAAGATAAACAACGGCCGCAGGCTGCGGAGCGTCTATTTTTCGTCAGCGGGCTAGGCAAAACGATAGGCGTCGAAGGCGTTGGCGTCGCAACCACCGACAAAAACCCGAAACTCCGAGCGCTTGCGCGAAAGAATAAGGTTCTATGGATCGACGGCGATGATCTTCAAAGACTTAAATCCAGTAACAAACTGCTGCAAGGCGGGCGATTGACAGATGAAGATTTCTTTTCAATTGTAGATGATTTGGACAAGAAGCGTGGAGGCCGCCACTACCGGATACAAATAGATAGAATTAAGTCCGCAGTAGCTGATCGGTTTGGCGCATCTTCGGCTAACTTAGCACTTGACGCATTCCAGGTTTTCTCAAACGAAGCAATTAAATCGCATCCGAAAAGCGACGCTGCCAGCGCTCTAACTCGAATCAGTTTTTTTGCAGCAGCTCTTGCAGCAGCGGCCCTAGATTTTGCATCAGCTGACACTGCACTAAGGCCTGTTGCAGAGCGTCGTAAACATATGGCAAATGCAATTCGTTTTGGGGAAAACGTCGAGGGCACTTACGACAAACTAGAATGGGCTGAAATGGCCCTTCGGGAATATTCTAACAACGGGGCAAGCATAGCCTCTCAAATTAGAACGGGATTTGAGCGTGACATTAATCAGGTGCCAGCCGAGGAATTTGCCGAAATCGTTGTGAGGCTTAGCAACACAAATTCCTTATTCGATATTGCACGCACGTTAGAATATGCGGCTTATAGAGTGGACGAAGTATCATTTGATTCGCTACCAACGGAAGCAAAGAGTTTTGTGGGAGCATTATTAGATTTCTCCAAGCAAGATCGAAAATTATTTTCAGCAGCCTCGCCAACGGGGACATGGTGCCCGAGTTCGTTAGATAGCTCTGGAGAGGAAGAAGAGGCTGAAGAAATCATTGAAACTGGCGAACAGGGAAATCTAATATTGTAGTTGCCTGAACTATCCATAGAAAAAACCGAAAATTGTACGGCATACATGGGAGTAATTCTTATCCTTTAGGTCGACAATGAATATGAGCATTGCCAAAACTACTGCGTTAGTTACACCAACGCTCAATGCAGCCCTCTTTTCACGGATTCTCTCGAAGAAAGAGAAAGCGTATACCCTTAATTTCGTTCTCCGTTTTGTTGGTGGCAAATTCGGTAACCTTCAACTGCATGAGACAGAGTGCAGAGTGTTGCCACTAAATTTTGAACCACCCACCCAAACCTGACTGATAAAGAATCTTCTGATATCACACGCTTCACCCCATCTGCGGCAGGTTTCGAATTGTTCCTATGTCGACCGGTATACCGGTGTGGGCTGATTGGATGGCGGCGAATGTCAGTGCCAGGCTTTGCAAATTGTTTGCAGCGCTGTTTTCCGGCTCTCGGTCCTGTTCGATGGCGCACAACAACTCGCCCATTGTCCCGGCAAATCCGTCATTGAACCAGGTTCCGACGAGTTCGGGGCGGGCTTCGCCATGTTCGGTAGTCAGTGTCACACTCTGGGCGTTCAGATCCTTGCCAACGCTGTAGAGGCTGCCTTTTGTGCCACCGATGAAGGTGCTGTCCAGAGCGCCGTGTTTGACACTGCCGTCAAACACCAGCGATGCCTGTCCGCCCTCAAAACCGATCAGGGCCTGGCTCAGCAAGGGTGGCTTGCCGGTTTGATCCTTGGCGCGGGCCTGTGTGGCAAACACGGTCTGCATTCGATTGCCCAACAGGCTGGAGACGAAGTCAAACCAGTGGACACCAAAATCATACAGGATCAGGTCGTGAATATCGTTGAAGGGCGTGTCCGCGATCCAGTTGTGATCCCAGTGCATATGCGCATGGGCACTGATCACGTCGCCGATCAGCCCTTTGCGCACCGCCTCGCGCATATAGGCCATATGGGGAGACCAGCGGCCATTCTGATTGACGGCCAGCCGCAGATTATTGTCCCGCGCCTGTTGGACCAGGGCCGCGCCCACATCGAGATCGGTCACAAAGGGTTTCTGTGACAGCACATGCTTGCCCGCAGCCAGCGCTTTTTCAATCATGCCAATGCGCACATCAGGATGCGGCGTGATGTCGAAGACGGCTAAAGACGGGTCTTCGAGCAGTTCATCATAGCGGTCGGTGACACTTGCATTTGGGAAAAACTCTGCCCGCAATGCCTCAGCTTTTGACAGCGTGCGGTTGCAGATGGCAGCTACGTCAAACCCGGCCTTGCGATAGGCGTCGAGATGCGCGGACGCGATCCCGCCAGCGCCAATCAGCGCTATGCGTGGCCGATATTCTTTCGGGACCGGCGGCCTGTAATTGAGGATCGGCGCGTCGATCTCCGGCACATCGGCGGTGCGTAGCGCATAGGTATCGGCGTCCGGTGTTTTGCCACTCATGAGATCAAAGCCAAGGTTTTTTTCTGCTGGGCAGAGAGGTAAGCCGTATCGACAATGCGCTGTGCTGTGAGGCACAAATCCGGCGACAATGGCCCCTCGATGGGCGCGCCGTTGTCGATGCAGTTCAACATATATTCGATGGGGTTGGTGCGTCCGGCTTTTAACGCGTCGACCGAAATTTTTCTCTGCTCCGGCTCAGCACGTGTCTGCAAAGTGACGAAATCATCATAATCATAGCTCGACACAGTTCCACCGGTGCCAACCACCACAAAACCGCATTGCGGTTGTGTCTGGGTGACCCACGGATCGGTCAAAGTGCCCCATCGGGTTTCCATCTTTGACAGGCCCTGTTCATAGCGACAGATGGTGATGGAGTGCTGATCAACCTCGATGCCAGGCGTCTGGTCGACCACACACGTCACTTCAAGCGGCGCGCGCCCGGCCATGAACCATGTGCCAAGCGTGGCACCATAGCCAAGATAATCCAGCAGGCTGCCGCCGCCAGAGGCTTTCTTGTACCACCAGGAATCCGGCTTTTGCTGCTCAACTTCCTCTGCCGAGACCACCACCTTGTCGGCCAGATGAAACAGCGGACCGCGATTGCCACCGTAATAATGAACTTCGATCAGGTCCCCAATATAGCCCTCTTCAATCAACCGCTTGCACGTGTTGTGGCTTGGATACCAGGCCAGCGGCCAGTTGATTGACATCAGCTTTCCGGTTGGAGCCATCGCTGCCATCATGCGCCTTGCATCGGCTGTCGAGGCTGCAAACGGTTTTTCCACGTGGATATGAACCTTGTGCTTTGCCAAAGCTTCAACATGATCTGCGTGTTCGGCGGTGGCCGCGCACAGGATTGCCAGATCCGGCTTTGATTGCGCGACACAGGCATCAAGATCTGTAAAGACAGCATCATCCGGAATGGCAAAATCGGCGATCGCCTGCGCCATCTTTTCCGGTGATTTATCGTAGATTCCGACAATTTCAGCGTTGGGATGCTCATGCACCATCCGCAACAGATCACCCATATGCATGTGATCAAAACTTATGCCACAGACCCGAAATCCGGCCATGGAATCCTCCCCAAATGATAGTTCTTATTTTTTGATCTTATGTGTTTTGTAGCGCTTCTAAAATCGCTTTCTGCACATCATCGCCCAGCGGGACAAGTTCATCAGCAACCGGAAAAGCACCTGAAGACACCTCCGCAGCGTAATCCTGAAAGGCCTTGATGCGCATGGCCTGCAGCTTTTGATATTCTGAATGAAGATCAGCATATCGTCTTGCGTGACGCGGATAATGGCCGTCATGCGCGCCCAATATATCACAGGCGAAGAGATATTGCGCGTCACAGCCAGCGCCAGCCCCCATCGAAATCATCAACATCGTTGTTTGCAATGAAATGGCTGTCGCGACGGCTGCCGGTACGACTTCTATCTCGGCTGCAAAAGCGCCGGCCTCTTCCAGCGCCCTGGTCTCCTCAAGAATCCAAAGCGCACTTTCGGGTGTCTTGCCAACAGCCTTGAACCCGCCTGTCCAGGTGCGGCGCGACGGGATGAGACCGACATGGCCGACAACCGGAATGCCCTCATCGCGCAACCGCCGGACAATGGGAAGACTGGCCCCGCAATACACCGCATTCGCCCCGGCATTGAGCAGTTTGAAGGCAATGCGCAGATAGTCTTCTGCAGTCACGAACAGGCCCGGCTCCAGGCCACCCACCACAAACGGGCTGGGACAGATCTGGCGAAAGTCCGGCAGGAGCAGAAGCTCCGGTGGTACCGACAGCATGTCGATGCCTGCAGCCTGCGCTGCCGCCGCCTCTTCCAGTGTTTCCACGCGCAATTTCGTCAACTGCCGAACGCCCTTCAGCGCGAGTATCTCGGCAACACTCAGAGGAGATTTGGCCATGTGCATTCCTTCAACTTGTTGGGTCAGATCAGCTCACACACGAGCCTGACCGCATTGCGGCATCAATCCAGTTTGAAAAACAGGCGGTCGCCGCGAATGTCGGTCTCATAGGTTTTGAGATTGACGCAGACAGGCGCGCCTTTTGCCTCGCCCGTGGTGAAGTCAAACCGGCCATTATGTTTCGGACATTCGATGATCGTGCCCATGACCAGCCCATTGGCAAGCGGCACCCGCTCATGGGTGCACAGGCCATCGGTCACAAAATATCGATCATCTTCGGTGCGGTAGAGCGCATAATAACCACCGTCATGCTTGAAGGTGATCGCATCTTCCTCGTCGATATCCTCCAGCGCACATGCATCGATCCACTGACTCATTGCTGCAGTCCTTATCTATTGGCTTGATGTTTGAAAGACAGCGCCGGGATTGTGTGGCACGGGCTCAACGCCACGGGGCAAGTTGCGGCGCACGAAATAAGTCGGGTCCTTGACCTGGCGCAGAAGCGTTGGAAGTATCTCGCGATATGCGGCAATCGTGCTTGGATAGGGCGCTGGGCAATCATGCTTGATGGCCTCATGCAATTCTGGCAGCGCATGGTACGGCACCATCGGGAACATGTGATGTTCAATGTGGTAGTTCATGTTCCAATACAAAAAACGGAAGACCGGGTTCATGTAAACAGTGCGGGAATTCAAACGGTGGTCGAGCACATCCTCAGCCAGGCCTGTATGCTGTGTCAGGCCGAAGAAAACCGTCATGAACCCGCCATAGATGGTCGGCAGGCCGACCAGCATGGCCGGCAATATTGACCCGGCAACCACGCATGCCACGACAACAGCGAGCAAAATGGCGATGTAGATGCGGGCGATGAAAAACACCTTTGGGCGCTCGCTTTCCGGCACGAATGTCGCTTCATTGGGTGTCAGCGTTCCGCCTGCATGCAGAATGAGCGATTTCAGGGTCTTCCATGTGCTGACAAGGGCAAAGATATTCAGCAGCATCGCCTTGATATCAGGCGGTCGCGGAACGGCAATCTCCGGATCACGCCCGACAATGATGGTATCGGTATGATGGCGCGTATGGCTCCAGAGCCAGATGGTCGGTTCGCGCAGGATCATGAAGCTGGACAGATAATACAGCGCGCTGTTCATCCAACGGGTTTTGAATGCAGTGCCATGACCGGATTCATGCCAGCGGCTGTCCGATGAAGAACCATAGAGAACGCCATAGACCAGAAAAAACGGGACGCACCACCACGTGCCCCAGAAATAGACGGCACCTGCACCAGAGGCCAGCAAAAGCCCGAGCCAGATAATCGTGTCGCGAATAGCCGGGCTATCCGATCGTTTCATCAGACGTTTGATCTGCTTGCGATCAATATCCACTGAATACCAGTCGGCAGCCACAAGGCCGTTTTGCTCGGCAAGCTCGGAATCGCGGCCGACCAGGCTGTAATCGCGTGCTGTCGGTGTCATGACAATAACCCATCAAATTGATGTATTTGTGCGTATCGTCAGGGCAGAACCCGCCTTGGTCAAGCAATTTTCGCATGCAACGCGATCAAATCGATGGTTTTTTGACAATTCCCCTTGAATTTACCTCAAAATGAGGTTTCATGGCACATCATTGAGGTGTTCGTTGATGAAAAGATCAGACCAAAGCAAAGCCACAGTCGCTGAAATTGCCAAGCGTGCCGCTGTGTCAAAAGCCACCGTGGACCGGGTGCTGAACACGCGTGGCGGCGTGCAGGAACATACCAGGCAGCACGTTCTGTCCGTTGTGCGTGAACTGACCGGCGATGCACCAACCGCGCCGACAGGCCTTGCGGAAACCATCAAACTCGACTTTGTCATTCCCGATCATCGCAACGCATTTCTCAGCGATCAGGCCCGTCATATCGAGAGCTACGGCCGTTCGATTGACGGTGTATCGCTGACCATTCACCATCTGACCAGCGCGGATGAAGAGACGGTGCTGGAAGCCATCAGCAAGATAGACGCTACGTCTCAAGGTGTTGGCATTATCAGCGTCGACACAGCCAAGGTGCGTCATGCGCTGCGCAGCCTCACCGACCGGAAAATTCCGGTGGTCACACTTGCCTCCGACATCCGCCAGATTAGCCGCAGCGCCTATATCGGCATCGACAATTATGCGGCTGGTCGCCTTGCAGGCTATTTGGCAGGCACCCTCATTCCCGCGCCACGCGCGAAAACCGCGATCATGCTGGGGCTGCGGGCCTATCTGGGTCATGAAGAACGTGAGATGGGTTTCCGGAGCGTGCTGCGCGATCAGTTTCCGCACATCCAGATCGTGGCGGAACGGGAAGTCGCCGAAGACAATATCTGTGCACGGGACACGCTGCTTGATTTGCTCAAAGTCCATCCGGATCTGGAAGGCATTTATTGCATCGGGTCCGGGCAATCCGGAATTGTCGATGCCCTGACCAGCGCGGGCAAGGCCCTGAGTATCACCGTCATCGGCCATGGCCTGACCGATGACTCGCGGCAATATCTGATTGATGGTGCAATGGATGCGATCATCAATGAAAATGCCGAAGAAGAGGCACGCGCTGCCGTTGATCATCTGATTGCATCGGCACGCGGTGAGGCATTGCCAGCGCAACCATCCATTGCCATTCAGGCAATCTTTCCGGAAAACATACCGCTATGACCCTACCCAAATTTACTGACCACATCGGCAATGAAGCAACAAGCTGCGCGCCTGTTTCTTTTGATTTTGACCGTTACGGTGGCATGATTTCAAATTTCACAGTCACCTCCCCATCCGGCACTTTGATCAAGCCGCTGCACACTGCGCCATGGGCAGTAGAGCCGGTTGAGACTTTTGATGATGTCTCTCTGGTCGAACAGAAATTGTCGGGTGATTTTTTCTGTGCGCCATTTGGCGGCGGTGGCGATGAGCCGATCCATGGCCACACTGCCAATGGCTGTTGGGACCCGGTACCCGACGCCCAAGATGGTGCAACCGATGGTGCAATCATTGCGGCATATCAATTGCGTCAGAAGGTCCAGGGTGCGGTTGTTACAAAGCAATTTGAACTGCATCCCGGTAATCCACTGCTGTATCAGCGTCACCAGTTTCACGGCGGCGAAGGCCATTTGCCGATTGGCCACCATGCGATGATCTGTGTGCCCGGTGGGGCCAGTTTGAGCTTTTCTGAAAAGCAGTTTGCAGCAACGCCCATGCAAGCGCCCGAGCCTGATGCATCGCGGGGCCGGTCCCTGCTAAAATATCCGCAAAAGGCCGACGGATCAGGGAGATTGGAAATGCAATCTGGCGAACCGGTCGATTTCCATCATTACCCGTTTGCGGAAAGCCATGAGGACCTGGTTGTCATGGCAGGACTTCCCTCTGCACAGCTGGGCTGGACAGCGGCGTTGGCGCAGCAGGACGGGTTTCTGTTTTTTGCCATCAAGGACGCAAGTGTCCTGCCGGAAACCTTGCTCTGGATGAGCAATGGCGGTCGCAATTATGCGCCCTGGTTGAGCCGACACAAGCATGTGCTTGGCATTGAGGAAGTCGCCACCAGTTGCCACAACACCGGAACCTTCTCCAGCGCCATGGAGCGCTCGCCCTATGGGCTGCCCCAGGGCCTGACACTCTCACCCGACACCACGGCCAGCATCAATTATGCCTTTGGTGCGATGACGCCGCCAGATGGATGGACCCGGATCAGCAATATCGAGATCAATTCCGACCATCTGGTTCTGGTGGATGTCAGCGGTGACACACGCTCAGTGACCTTTCACGGCGCACATTTCGGCCTGTGATCAGAGCCTTTCTCCTTTATATAGAAACGCTCTAACGGTCCTGTGTGATGCGGACATAAATTGCGGTGACACCCAGAATGATCAGGCCGAAGAAGATGCGCCGCGTGCCTTCCGGGATCTGCATCACCGTCAGCATGGTTGCCAGAACCGTGAGGATCAGCGCACCGACAATTGTGCCTGAATAGCCGCCACGGCCGCCAAAAATAGATGTCCCGCCAATGACGGCCGCGGCGACAGACGGCAAAACCCGTGGTTCAACCAGCGATAGCGATGGCGCTTTGATCAAGCCTAGATACAGCAGGCCCGTGATCCCGGCAATGAAGCCCGAGATGACATAAAGCGTGATCAGCACCTGCCATGTGCGCACACCGGCGAGGCGCGCGGCCTCTTCGTTTTCACCGACAGCATATAGCAGCCGCCCAAAACCGGTGCGGCGCAGCCCGACAACAATCACAACCGCCAGTGGCACGAAAATCAGCAGTGAGTTTGGAACGCCGTAAGTCAGCCCAGTTCCAAGCCAGGACAGGAAATCAGGCACTGATGAGCCAGAGGCAATCACAGTGCGCTGATAGACCAGCAGACACCCCGTGCCGATCAGGCCTGTGCCCAGGGTCATGATCAATGGATGCACCCGGAACAGGGCCACCCCGACCCCATTGACCAGACCAATGAGCAAAGGCGGAACAAGCGCCACCAGAATGGCACCAGTTGGGCCAAGGACCGTCAACTGACTGGCAGCGACAAATGCACTGATGGTAGCGGCCACTCCAACGGACAGATCAATACCACCTGTCAGCATGGTCAGGGTCTGGCAGGCGGCCAGCATGGCGAGCGGAACAGCAAATTTGATTGTATTTGCCATCCAGCGTTCGTTGATGATGCCGGGCCGCATCACCTCAAGGGCCACCACAAGGCCCAGCAACAGAATGATCAACGGAATGATCGGATAGTCCCGCACCAGCGTGCGCAGGGCTTTTGACCAATTGTTCGATGTGTCGGATACAGTCGTCATTTTGTCTTCCGCCTGGATGCCATGAACCCGCCTGCCATCACCACAATCACCATGATCGTACCTTCAACAATAGTTGTGATGTTGGGATCAACCGATAACAAGGTGAGATCAGTTCGGATCAGGCGGAGGATCAACACCGCAATGATTGGCCCGAGCAGACCGCCGATGCCACCGCCCAAGATTACGCCGCCAAGCACGACAGCTGCTACGCTGGCCAACAGATAGGGGCCTGGAATAGGCGCGCCAATGCCGGTGCTGGCCGTCAACACCAAACCACCCATCGCGGCAAACAACCCGCCAATGGCATAGGCGGCAATCTTGGTCCGGTTGACATTGACGCCGGAGCGGAAGGCCGCCATGTCGGACGACCCGATCGCATAGACCGACAGGCCGAAATTCGATCTGCGCAGCGGTATCCAGACAACACACAAAGATACCACCAACACGATAAAGGCTTTTGGCACCCATTGCGTGACGGCCTCAGGCAGAAACTCCAGCAAAATCGGGCCAATGAGCAGGCCCTGAACCCATTGCGCAGAGCCACCGCCAGGCGCGTTCAAGATCATCAGGGCAACGCCTTCCCAGACAAACAGCATGGCAAGCGTCACCACAATGTCCGGGACACGGGTGATGACGATCAACACTCCGTTGATCGCACCCAGGGTCGCACCGACCAACAGGACAATCGGGATCACAACAAAAGCGAACTGCTCACTCGCGCCATCCATCAAGACAGCGGCGGTCACACTGGTGACGGCCATCATGGAGGCAATGGACAGATCAATGCCGCCGGCAATCACGACAATCACCTGTGCTGCCGTCGCAAAGGCAAAAGGCAAGGCCGCCCGTGTCAGCGCTTCCAGGCCGAAGGTGCCGAAATTTGGCTGGATCACCCGTGTGAAAACCAGCAGTGACATCAGGATCAGCAGCAGGCCGAAGGTCCAATAATGTTTGCGCAGGAAACGAAGCATCAGACAACTGGCTCCGATGCACTGGCTTGGGCGGCCTGTTGCAGAGCATCATCCGCAGTCAAGCCATAAGCTGCGCGCATCAAGGTTGGTTCATCAGCGTGCTCTGCATCCATCTGGTCCACCACCTTGCCATTGAAAATCACAACCACGCGGTCACAGGCCAGTTGCACTTCCGCCAATTCGGAGGTGTAGAACAACACCGAGGAGCCCTGCGCCGCCAGTTCGCGCAACAGCGGGTAGATTTGGTGTTTTGTTCGCACATCAATACCGCGTGTGGGATCAAAGCACAGGATCGTTTCAATCCCCATCGCGACCCAGCGCGCAATCGTCACCTTTTGCTGATTGCCGCCGGACAGGCGCTGCACTTCGCCCTGTGCGCGGGTATCGATCTGAAGCCGGTCTATCGCCGCGTCCACCTTGGCCTTTTCCGCAGCCATATCAATCAGACCCCATTGTGAGGGCCTGGTGTGGAATGGAATGGCGATGTTCTCGCGCACGGAGCGCTGCATCAGCAATGCTTCTGCGCGGTCACCCGGCACATAGACATGACCAGCAGCAATGGCGTCAGCCGGGTGTTTGAACCGGCATGGAGTGCCATCAATCGAAAACCCGCCGCCATCTGGCGGGGTCATGCCAGCCAGAACTTCAAACAACTCATCCTGCCCCTGCCCTTCAAGGGCAACAACGCCAAGCACCTCACCAGCACGCAAATCAAATGACACATCGGTGAGTTTTGAGCCTGCGGACAGATGCGAGACTTCCAATCGCGGTTTCAACGCTTCGCTGACAGTTGCAGTGGCAAAAGCTCTCTTCGTGGCCTTGATGGCATCGCCCAGCATCAACTCCACGATTTCCTCTTCAACCCCGGGGGTGATGGGCAGGTCCCCCACGGTCTTGCCATCACGCAGCACCATTGCACGGTCGCACACGGCGGCAATTTCAGGAAACCTGTGAGAAATATAGATGACCGAGCGGCCCAACGGCTTTTGCTGTTTCACCACGTCAAGCACGCGGTCGACAAGATCGGCCGGAAGGGCGGCAGTCATTTCATCGAGCAACAGGATGGCCGGCTCGCTGGCAAGCGCGCGGGCCAGATCAATCACGCGCTGCACCGCCAATGGCTGGTGCCGTGCCAGTTCGATCAAATCAACATCAGGGACGCCCAATTCGCTCAACCAGTGGCGAAACGCTTCTAATGGTGTGCTGCCTAGTTTCAGATTATCGAGAATGTTCAGGTCGGGAATGAGGGAGGGTTCCTGATAGACAGGAACAAGCCCGGCGCGGCGTGCATCCGCCGGGGAACTGACGTTAAAACGGTTGCCACGGATGGTGATTTCCCCCGCGCTGGGACTGATTGCGCCGGTGAGGATTTTTACGAGGGTGGATTTCCCTGCGCCATTAGCGCCCAGAAGCGCAATGACTTCGCCAGGTGCCACATCGAGTGAAGCATCCTTGAGCGCAGCAACTGCACCATAGTTTTTAGCGACGTGCCGCGCGCTCAAAATTGGGCTTGCCGCCATATGTCAAAGTCTCCTCAGACCACAAACAAACCTGCGGGCCGGTGGCACAAAGCGCCACCGGCCCGCAGCCACAGGATGATTACTCGCCAGGGCCTTTACAAGCGATAATCTGTTCTTTGGTGTAGTTCGTCCAGTTCGGGATCATGATGGAGACAGGCCATTCCGGATCAAGTGACGGATCGGCTGCACTTTGCAAATTGGCCTTGCCAGCGTCTGTGGCATTTTCCCACAATTCAGGATCAACCAGAACGACACGGTCAGCCGGCTTTTCGCCATCCAGCAATCGGATCGCCAGCGCAACACCTGCACCCCCAACAGAACCAGGGTTGGTTACGGCAGCGCCAGTCAGACCTTCAACCGAATTCAACTGGCCGACAAAACCGGCATTATCCGCACCCACGATTGGGACCAGCGGCGTGTCGGATTCAACAAATGCGTCAACAATCACATTGTCGATACCCGAGGTCCAGACACCGTCAAATGGAATTCCGGTCGAGATATAATCCAGAATCTGCTGCTTGCCCTGATCCTGTTGCCAGCCAGTGAACACTTCCAGCGCGATGCTGACATCGGGAAATTCTGCCATTGCCTTCTTGAAGCCCTTATCGCGGTCATCATCGGCAGATGCGCCGGCAGCGCCGCGCATATAGACAACAGATCCCTTGCCGTCGATCTGCTCGAACAACCATTTCGCGCCAAGATAAGCGTATTGCTCCTGGTTGTTTGACAGCACATAGGCGGATTCTTCATTCACCATCTGATCAACGGCCACCACGACAATGCCCTTGTCGGTTGCAGCTTTCAGGGCTGATTTGATGCCGTCAGGGTTGGATGGGTTGACCACGATTGCGTCCACACCAGCCTGGATCAAATTGTTGATGTCTTCAATCTGACCGGCCGCATCGGTGTTGCGATGTGCGATGTTCAGCGATTTGACCTTGCCGGATGCCAGGGCTTCCGCCTTCATGGCGCAGACCATTTCTTCACGCCAGCCATTGCCCTGAACCGTATTGGATATGCCGATGGTATAGTCAGCTGCCATCGCAGTTGACATAAAACCAAGGGTCATCGCACCCAACAGTGCGCCTTTGAGTAGTGTTTTTTTCATATTCAGTTCTCCCATTTCAGTTTCTTTTGATTTAGAGGCCACTCCGGGCAGTCAGCCCTGAATTTACAACTCTGGCAATGTTTCAGCGAATATATGGCAGCAATGTATCACGGGCCAGCAAAAAGCCACGCTTGATCCGCCCGTCATCACCTTCAAAATCACGATCCTCATGCTCGATGATGACAGGACCGTCATAGCCAGCGCGATAAAGATCGGCAAAGAAGTGGCTCCAGTTCACATCGCCAAGACCGGGCATCCGCGGTACCTGCCAGCCCATACCGGCAGACATGATGCCACGTTCATAAAGTCCATCATGGTCAATCATCAGGTCCTTGGCATGAACATGAAGCATATGGGCGCCAAATTCGCGCACGAAACGGCGCTGGTCTATCATCTGCCAGACCAGATGACTTGGATCATAATTCATGCCGACATCGCCGCCCCAGGCTTCCAGGATTCGCCGCCAGATATGGGGCGAATAGGCAATATTGTGTCCGCCAGGCCACTCATCATGGCTGAAGAACATCGGGCAGTTTTCAAAGGCAATCTTCACGCCCTTGTCGCGGGCATAGCTGATGATATCGGGCCAAATGGTTAGTGCACGGGTCCAGTTCTCATCAATATTGACGGCTGCATCACCACCGCAAAACGTATTGACCAGTTTAAGGCCCATGCTGGATGCAGCATCAATAACCGACTTCAGATGCGCCAATACCACGTCGCGATGGGCAGCGTCCGGATGCAATGCGTTGGGATAGTAGCCAAGAGCAGATATGGACATGCCCTTGCCGGCCAGTTCAGACACAATGTCAGCGCCCTGCGTGCCGGTGAGGTTGGCCACATCGACATGGGTGGTGCCGGCATAACGCCGGACCGGCCCATCAGCCACCGGCCAACACGCCACTTCAAGCGCGGTAAAGCCCGACGATGCGGCCCAGTCTGCCACATCCATCAAATCCGTTTCGGGAAACGGTGCAGTCAAAATTCCAAGCTGCATATTACCTCTCTTTATGTCACGAAGTTGCGGCAGATTTGACGTCTACCCAACGCCCAAGCCGCGCACTTTCCAAAACAGCATCGCATACATACATTTCATAGCACCCATCTGCAAAACTGGCATAGCCGGGGTTTTCCGGCGGCAGCCCAGCATCGATGGCCGCATAGATTTCACGGAACAATCCGAAAAAGGAATCTGCGAAGCCCTCGGTGTGACCGCCCGGCAGAGCCGTTGCCGCGGCCCCCGCCCGGTTCATCAAGGCGGCGTCGCGCTGCAATGTTTCATTTGGCCTGTCACGATGACCGATGTGCAAATGATCGGGTTTTTCTGAATCCCAGGAGGCGGATGATTTTGAGCCATCGATTTGCCAGCACAGTGAATTTTTCTTGCCCGGGCTGACCTGACTGACAACCACAGAGCCACGCGCGCCATTTTCATAGCGCAGCAGCAGCAAGGCGCTGTCTTCGGTGGTGATGTTTCTGGGAACAGTTTCACCCGATCGATCCTGCGAGAAGGTTTCAACCGGACCGACGGGCTGCTGTCGGGTTTTCACAAAGGTCGACAGTTCTGCCATGACAGATGTGATCTTCAGGCCGCTGACAAAACTGGTGAGATCAATCCAATGGGTGCCGATGTCGCCAAAGGCGCGCAGCAGGCCACCCTGATCAGCTTCCAGCCGCCAGTTCCAGTCGGTGTCGAACAACAACCAGTCCTGCATGTAGTGGCCGGTAATCAGTCGCACATCACCCAATTCACCAGCCGCCACCATGGCGCGGCTGTGCTGGTTCAGCGGATAATAGCGAATATTGTAATTCACCGCCGTGATGAGGCTGTGGTTGTTTGCAAGCTCAACGAGCTCTGCAGCCTCCGCCGAGGTCATCGTCAGCGGCTTTTCACACACCACATGGCGTCCGGCCGCCAGGATCTGTTTGACTTGTGAAAAATGAAACTGATTGGGCGAGGTAACATGGACGACTTTCACATCGGCATCATTCAGCAAGTCCTCCAAAGACCCATAGGCTTTGGGAACGCCCAAGCTGCGCGCCGCCTCTGCGCCCCGCGCTTCACTGGACCCCAATACGCCACAGACAGTGACGCCCATTCGCCGAAGCGCCTGAATGTGGACTGTGCCGATGAAACCCGTGCCGATGACCGCAGCACCAATTGACGAGAAACTAACCATTCACAGGCTCCTTTTTGGCAATGACAGACCCATCGCTAAACAACAGAGTAACCTCCATCGACATTCAAACATGTGCCGGTCATGAAATCAGATGCGGGCGAAGCGAGAAACAGCGTCGGGCCTGCCAGATCCTCCGGCTGCCCCCAACGTTTCATCGGCGTGCGCGCATTGACCGCTGCGACATGGGCCGGATTGGTCCGGCTTTTGGCTGATTGTTCTGTGATAATGAAGCCAGGCGCGATGCAATTGACACGGATATCATGCTCGGCCCAGGCAATTGCCAGCGACTTGGTGAGCTGTTTGACGGCTGCCTTGGACGCACCATAGGCCGGATTCATCGGACTGCCAAAAGACCCATACATCGACGAGATGTTGATCACATTGCCTTTTGATTCTTTCAGCTGATCAAGCAGTGCCGCGCTGACACGAAACGTGCCTTCCAGATTAACCTCGATGACCCTGGAGAAAAAATCAGGATTCATCTCCTCGCCCCGCGAGGTGATGGAGGCACAATTGACGAGAATATCCAGGGGTCCGATTTCGCCCGCCAGCTTGTCGATGGAGGCGCCATCTGTGACATCGAATTGGCGGTATGAATAAACGCCACGGTCCAGCGGTGCAGGCTCCGGCTCGACGCCGGTTATAATCACGTCGGCAGATGCAGCTTTGAACGCAGCGGCAATGGCCGATCCGATGCCGCCGCGACTTGCGCCGACGACCAAGACTCTTTGATTTGAAAAGTCGAAATACTCTGATGGTTTCATTGAATGCCACTCCCCAGCCAGCACAGTCTTCCACGAGATTTCGCAATGCGCAAGGAAATTTTCATTATTCGAATTTTAGAAATATCTGTCCAAAATCCATGAATGTTGTCCGCAAAAGGTTCAACTGACACCATCCTGACGCTGGCCAACGCTGACAATAATAGATTGGCAAAGCACGAGCGCCGGCACCTGAGATCGGAAATGCCCGAGGCGCGCCTCTTTGACATAGAGGACATGTTTGGCCAGCCCGACCACAGGACTGAGTTCATTATCGGTAATGGCGATGACGGTCTTGTTTTGTTGAACCGCCATTTTGGCGACATCGACCGTCTCGGGGGTGTAGTCATCAAAGGTCAGCACCAGCACCACATCATCCGAGCGCACGGCACCGACTTGCTGCTCACGCATCGCGCCCAGATTATCAATCATATGCGCGGGTTTCCCGGTTTTGGAAAACCCGTAAAAGCAATAGGCACCCACCCCATAGGCACCGCGCGCTGCAGCGATATGAACGGCGGCGGCACCAGCCAGGCAATCAACAAAGGCTTCCAGAGGCTGGTCCTGAACATCGTCGCGCAGCCGCAACAGCGAGTCCACACCGGTTTGAAAGAAGGTATCCAAAATAGCCCTTGGATGTTCAAGATCGACATTGACGCCATCTTGCTGCGCGCTGGCATCGCCCATGGCTTTGATACGGTCAGCATATGTCATGCGCGGGCCAATCAGGCGCTGACGAAACACGGCCTGTAATTCGGCAAAGCCGGCAAAACCCATTTCCTTTGCAAAGCGGGTTATGGTTGCTGCGGGCACACCTGCCAATTGCGACAGGCTTACGATATTATACATCGCAACGTCTTCAGGATTGTTCAGACAGAATTGGGCAAACTCACGCAATCGTTTGGGCAGGCTCGATTGACGCTCGACCAGAATATCCACCAGTCCGGCAAAATCGATGCCAGGCTCTGCAGCGTCGGTGTCAGGCCTTTTGGAAGACATGTCAGTCAAGCACCCTGTTGCGCGTTGAGGCGGACGATATGTTGCCGCTCTGGCAGATGCTTTTAGCACAATAGCGGCGTGGCTGCAGGATCGGTTCCAATCTATGCATTCAACCCTCCGGCGACACTTTGTTCCTGATCGATCAGGGCGCCAGTCATGGGCGATGAGGCTTCGCTGATAAGATAGAGCGCCAACCGGGCGATGTCGTCCGAGTTCAGCAATCGACCGAATGGCTGTTTGGACGAAGCCGCCGCCAACCATTCTTCGCCATGGCCCAGCGTTTGCGCCTGCATGACCCGTTCACCGGGTGTATCGGCCCAGCCCACATTGATCCCGTTTGCGCGAATGCGGTCCCAGCGGTGATGCTGCGCGACATTCTTGGTAATCACCGCCAGGGCCGCCTTGGTGGCTGAGTACACCGTCAGCTCGCGTGTTCCGCCATGCATGTTCATCGACAAAATGTTGACGATGGACCCACCGCGCTTTTCCGCTTTCAGATGCTCAATCATCCGCTGAATCAGGAAAAACGGTTCTTCGGCATTGACCTTGAACAGAGACTGCCATGTGTCACGATCCGCATCTTCTGCCGATGCGCGGGTCGTCAATCCGGCTGAATTTACCAGAGCATCGACCCGGCCGTATGTGGATAATGCGTGATCGAAGATACGCTGGCCTGCCTGTTCATCCAGCAAGTCCACGGCCACCATGGAGGCCTTTACGCCGAGCGCCTCAATCTCTTCAACCACCGCTTTTCCAGCATCTGCCCTGCGCCCGCTGATGACAATGCCCTCCGCACCGCTGCGTGCGCATTCCATGGCAATAGCCTGACCAATGCCTTGGGTTGACCCTGTGATCAGAACCACTTTGCCATTCACATTAATGTCCATCAGCGGCCCCTTTCAGTAGCGATTTTCAGATCAGCTTTTATCGACCGGCTTTGAGCGCATCATGCTGACCGTCTCGCGTTCCGCGCGCCTGCACCGCATTGGTGGCAAGCCACGATCCATCAAGGCCATATCATCCAGAACCATATCGCCCATGCGTTTGAAAGCGACATCCATCGCACCTGCCCGGTGAGCCGAGCGGATGAAGTTTCTGGTCTTGCGTATTCTATGCTCTTGCGGCAATGGCTCTTCAGGAAAGACATCGCTGGCGGCCACAATATGGCCCGCATCCACCGCATCGATCAATTCATCGAAATTGACCACGGCGGCTCGACTGACCAAAATCAGCGCTGCACCGGCGCGCATCGACGCAAACTCCTTTGCGCCCAGAAAACCTTCATTCTCGCTGGTGACGGAGGCGGTGACAAATACGAAGTCACTGTTTTTCAGCACTGTGTCCAGGCTGGCAGGCGTCACGCCCTGCTGCTTCAGCACAGATGCGGGGAGCCATGGATCATAGGCAGTGATAGTGGGCTGAAAACCGGATAACAGCTTGTTGAGCGCCTTGCCCAACTCACCAAACCCGACAAAGCCGACATCTGCGCCGGACAACAATCTTGTATTCTGATTGCCTTCCAGCCCCCATGTTTCGTCGCCAGTGTTAAACGCCTGATCGGCATCAATGATGCCGCGTGCCAGATTAAGGGCCATCGCAAGACCAAGTTCGGCGACCGGCTCGGCAAACACTGCCATGGTGGTCAGCACATGAATGCCGCGCGCAAACAGAGTGTCATAGGGCATGTTGTCAAACAGATTGCCCTCGACATTGAGCACTGCCTTCAATGATGTCAGTTTTTCAAGCAACGCATCTGAAATCGGGGGCTGACCTAACACATAACTGGCTTGCGCCAAGACCGCCGGGTCGAGCTGGTCCAGTGCATCCGGTTCGCATTCCACAATCCGGTAGGCGTCAGACAGGGCCTGACGCGCCTCTTTCGTGAAAATCAGATCAAGATCACGCGGATGCGGCGCGCTGATGATAAGGGGGCGTTGCTGGCTCATACTGTTCTCTTAACTGTCCATGCCGGTGATAATCCGTTCCACCGCCTCCACCGTTGTGGTCTTGGGATCAATATCATCCGCCACAATCGCGCCGCGCCGCATGACCACGATGCGATCAACCACCTGAAACACATGATGGATGTTGTGCGCGATGAAAATGCAGGAATGGCCGGATGCCTTGGCGTTGCGCACAAATTGCAGAACACCTTGCGTTTCGGCAACGCCAAGATTGTTGGTCGGCTCATCCAGAATGATCAGATCACTCTCAAAATGCATCGCCCGGGCAATCGCCACGGCCTGTCGCTCTCCGCCCGACAATGCGCTGATGGGCGTTGTTGGCGGAATGTCCTTTGAAATACCAACTTCTTTCAAAAGCTCGGAGGCAACGGCCGCCATCTTGTCTTCGTCCAGACGTCCTAAAAATTTCGAGCCTTTGATCGGCTCCCGTCCGAGAAACAGATTGCGTGCAATCGACAATTGGGTAACGAGCGCGGAATCCTGGTAAATTGTCTCGATGCCATGGTCGATTGCATCGGTGGTGCTGTTCATTTCCACCGTTTTGCCCTTGATGGAAATGGTTCCGCCTGTTGCCTTGACTGCGCCGGACAGCACCTTGATCAGGGTGGATTTTCCGGCACCATTATCGCCCAGAAGGCCGACCACTTCGCCGCGATAGACCTTTAAGTTAACGCCGCCAAGAGCGTCGACCGGCCCGTAGCTTTTGGACACATTGTCCATCTGCACAAGTAATTCCGACATCAGCCTTAGCCTCTCGATTGATTGCGGCGGTCAAGCCATGAGTGAAGAGCCATCATGCCGAGAATGATTGCGCCGATGAAAATATTATAGGCCAGACCAGGCACACCGATCATCACAATACCATTGCGCATCAGACGCAGTATGAAGATTCCGATCACCGTGCCGACAATCGTGCCGCGCC
>CP018226.1:4677500-4790321 GCA_016865015.1 Rhizobiales bacterium IMCC20636
GCCGCGACCAGTGCCACCAGGCGGCTTTCGCTGCGGCGCAAGGTCTGACCCGCGCTGGACGGGCGATAGCCAAGATCAGAGACGGCTTTCTGAACGCGGGCGATCGTGTCTGCAGAAGCCTTGTTCGTCACCCCATTGACAATCCGCGAGACGGTCGCGGTAGATACCCCGGCCTGGCGCGCCACCGTTGCGATTGACGGGCCTTGCGACCGCGCCCGTCGTCCGGTTTCTGAATTACTCGTCACGCCTGGTTCTCCGGATTATGCGTAGGTGATCCACTTTTCATTTGCACTATCGCGCAAAATAAGGCAATCACAACTTGGGTAAACGATTACCCAATTGATCCAATGACCGGTTTTTCGAGGTTTATCTGGCCATCGCCAGGCGTCTTCGTACCGGATCGGACGTCTCAGGGAGGAGAACACATGAAGACGATTACGCGCACGATTGCGTTGCTTATGACGACTACATTGGCCGGGATGGCCAATGCAGAGGAACTGGTGATCTGGCACGACCTCGGCGACAATGGAATAAACTGGTTCCAGGCGGCCGGCGAGGAATTTGCCAAGACCCATCCTGGTGTCACGGTAACTTCGGTTTCCTATCCGACCGACCAATGGTTCGGACGGGTTATCAGCAGCATCAACACCGACACCGCACCGGACTTGATCTATAACAATTACGAGCGGGTCATTCGGATCGAGTCACAGACCGAACGTCTGATGGATCTGGCAGACGTGCTGGCCGGAGCGGGAGACACCTCGTTTTTGACCGATGCAGACAAGAGCGTGGCGAGCTACGGCGGAAAGATGATCATCCTGCCAACACAGCGCGTCCAGATGGGCTTTGGTGTGCGGACATCCTGGCTGGAGAAGGTCGGCGAAAGCTTCCCCGCAACATGGGAAGACGCCAAGCGCGTCGCTGCCAAGTTCCAGACCGATGACCCGGACGGCAATGGGCAAGCCGACACTTTCGGCTTTGCACTTGAGGCGGCCAAACCACGGGACCTGATCCATATGCTGGATCTGTTCATGTTTGGCTCGGGCCTGCGGCATACTCTGATCGATCAGGATGGCGAAGTTGTGATCGACGAACCACAGCATGCCCAAGTTCTGGTTGAGTTCATGAAGACATTTACCGAATACGGCTTCGTGGCGCCTGACACCATCAACCATTCCTTTGGCGAGATGTATCAGGTGATCGAAGGTGGCCGGGCCGGCATGTTCCGCGTCGGCGACTGGAACGTCAAGAAATGGGACGCCGAGGCGTTGAACGGTGACTTTACGGTTGGTCCCTGGCCTGCACATTTCAGCGACCGCGAAAGCGCAGTGGTGATTGGCGGCATGCGCGGCGTAGCGGTGCCGGAAAACTCTCCGCACAAGGACCTGGCTGTGGAATTTGCCCAGTTCCTGCTGACAAATCCGGCTCAACAGGGTGCCTTGGAGAATGTCGGGGCAGCTGTCAGGGACGATCTCGACATTGCCGATCTGTCTGAACGGCGGCAGTATTTTGCCGGTGCCAAAGGCAATTTGAACGCTTATGATTTTCCGGAATCAATTGCGGCCTGGTATCCTGAGTTGGAAGCAAGCTATCACCGCGCTCTGCTCGATGCGATCTCCAATCCGCCGTCAGACTGGAATGCGTTTGTGAGCGAGATTGCAGCGCAGATGCGTGCAGAAGCAGAAGAGCTCGCCAAAGGCTGATCTGTCGCGCTGATTGACATCCAAGATACCCGGCGCCTATGCGCCGGGTATCCCCAACCGGAATAGTAATATGTCCCAAACCGCAGTCCCGACCAGCGCCAGCAAGGTGTGGGTGTTCTATGCATTTGCCCTGCCCTTTGCGGTGCTGACCATCGTGTTCGGGCTGTGGCCCATCGTGCTGAGTTTGATCGTGTCGCTCACCGATTCAGCGACCGCATTGCGCCCCGAACCGCGCTATGTCGGCCTTGAGAATTACCGCGACGTGTTTGGAGATCCGATCTTTCTGAGGTCTCTGGTTTCGACCGTAATCTATACCGTTGCAGCCGTAGTCTTGAATCTGAGTTTTGCGCTGTTCTATGCATTGTTGCTCAATTCCACGCTGATCGGCCCTGGACGAACCTTTTTGAAAGTGGCGATGTTTTTGCCTGTGGTCACGCCTGATATCGCCGGATATGCCGTCTGGCGCTGGCTGTTTGATTCCAGTTTCGGAGCGATCAATGCGGGCTTGTCCTTGCTGCATCTGCCACCCTTTGGCGGGATTGCGTCTCCCGATACGGTGATGATCGCCGTGCTGGTCGCAGAGTTGTGGCATCATGCTGGCTTCTACATCCTGATTTTTCTAGCCAACCTCGCCATCTGCGACCGGGCGCTGGAAGAAGCGGCGGCCATCGACGGCGCCAATCGCTGGCAGCGCAAGTTTTTCATTGTGCTGCCGCAGTTGCGTCCGGCCCTGCTGATCAACGGGATCTATGCGCTGATCCAGTTCCTCAAGACATTTACGGTCGTCGTTGTGATGACCAAGGGCGGGCCGAACGGCTCCACCAATTTTGTAAGCTACTACGCCTATAATCTGTTTGATCAGGGCCGCTACGGTGAAGCGACGGCGATGGCCTCGATCCTGTTTTTCATCGTCGCTGCAGTGGCGCTGGTGGCCTACCGGATCGGCGACAGAGGATCCGCAAGATGAAACAGCCTCTCGGGTTGCGCCTGCTCGCCTATAGTGTTGCCATCCTGGTCAGCATTTTCTTTTTATATCCCTATTGGTGGATGCTGCTGGGCGCATTTCGCCCGACAGAGGCTGTGCTGACCAATCCGCTGCAGCTGTGGCCAGAAAGCCTTGATTTTTCAGCCTTTGAGAGCATTGCCCGCGTAAGTGGTGTGCCAATCTGGCGCTATATTGTGAACTCGATTTTCATCACGGCAGCATCGACTGTGATCGGCGTCGCCATCACGGCCCTGGGAGCCTATGCCCTGACTCGAAGGCCCGATCTACTTGCTTTCAAAATGCTGCGCTCCGGATTTCTGCTGACGATGATGTATCCCTATATGCTGCTGGTGATCCCGGTCTATATCGTGATCTTCAAGCTGGGCCTTTTGGGCACCTATACCGGCATCATTCTGTTTCTGGCGCTCGGTCCGGTGCAGTTCTTTCTGTTCGAGCAATTCTTTCGTTCTATTCCCGGTGAGATCATCGAAGCTGCAATCGTCGACGGGGCATCGGAAGCTCAGGTCTTTCTGATGGTTGTCATGCCAGTATCGATGCCGGTGGTGGCAACGGTAACCATCATCACATTTCTGCTGAACTGGGCACAATGGTTCCCCGTTCTGGTGATTTCCCGCTCGCCCGACACCTATACGTTGCCCGTAGCCCTGCTGAACATGACCGGCGAGCTCGGGGTCAATTTTCAAGGCATCATGGCCATTGCCATCATCACCACAGTTCCGGCAACGATCGTGTTTCTGATCGCTCAGCGCCGGGTGATGCAAGGCATGGCAGACGGTTCGGTGAAGGGATGAAAATCGTGGAGAGGACCCCCGACACGGTGCTGCAGGCCGAGATTGATGCGGCGCGGAAAAGAACACTGCACTGGTTTGACGGACTCGCGGCGGTCAATGGCTGCCCCGCGGGCGTCATGCGGATCGATGCCGCTCAGGATTCTGCAATCTGGCCGGGGATGCTGATCCCGGGCACCTATAACGGAATACTCTGCCTGAACCTGCTGGACGGATTGCACGGATGGAGCGTGGAACAGCGCCAGGCTCTGGCGAACTGGTTTTACGGGTTCCAGCAGGCCGATGGTGCATTTCGGCTGCCGGGCCTGACCGCAGAAAATGCTTACAAGAAGTCGGACCCCGCCGAAACCTGGCGCTATATCGACTTTCACGTCACCAATTATACGATGGGCGCGCTGGAAGCTCTCGGCGCAGAGCTTGCTGCCCCTGAGTTTGTGCGGCCCTATCTTGAGCCGATGGTGCTGAAATCCTGGCTTTCCGACCGGGACCTTCGCGACCCCTGGCAGGAAGGAAACAACATCGTCAATCTGGCGAGTTTTCTTCTGGTGCTGGACCGGCATGCCGATGCATCGACCCGAACCCGCATCGCCGAGGCGCTGCGCATCCTGTTTGACTGGCACGACCGGCACCAAGATCCTGACACCGGCTTCTGGGGGGCGGGTCAACACTGCGATCCCACGCGGCTTTTGCACGCAATGGCCGGATCCATGCATAATTATCACCTCTATTACGCCTGTGACCGCCCATTGCCGTATCAGTCGCGGGCTGTGGACTATGTGCTAAGCCGACCCACCACATGGCACTCTGCCTGCATCGACGTGGACGAGGTTGACCTGCTGATTCATGCCGCCCCAAAACTGCCAGACCGACAGGCGGCCATCGGCCAGTGGCTGAGGGGCAAGCTGCACGGCTTGCTGGATCATCAGAACCCGGACGGAGGGTTTGCTGATACACTCAAGTCCGGCTGGCGACAGGATGGCTGGATTGGCGGCTATGAAGTTGCGCCGGGTGTATCGACCACTTTTGCCACCTGGTTCCGATGGATCGCTATCGCCATGATCGATGATCATCTCTGGCCGGGCCGGAGACAGTGGAATTTCCGCCGGATGATCGGCATTGGTTACAGAAAGTCGCTCCATGATTGACGCACATGATCCATTCGAGCATCTGCACGACGAGGCCTTCGAGGCGCCCTTCATGAAACCCCGGTTGACGGCGGAAGATGCGATCTTCATGCCCGGACGAGAAACGCGTTCGCTCAACGGCGACTGGTGTTTTACCATCGACCCGATGCGCGAAGGCTTACGGCAGCGCTGGTTCGCAAATGACGACCAGCCGGTCGAGGCGTGGTTGATCCCGCGCGATTATGACAATGGGGCCTGGCAGACTGTGCCAGTGCCGGGCTGCTGGACGATGCAGCGCGATGAATGGCGACACTATGAGGGCGCGGCCTGGTATTCACGCAGTTTCGACGCCGATCCGCGACAAGATGGCAGCCGCTTGCTGCTGCGCGTGGGCGCTGCGAATGAACGCGCACGGGTGTTCCTGAACGGCGCGTTCTGCGGTCTGCATCTGGGTGGGTCCACCCCGTTTTTTGCCGATCTCACGCCGCATCTGCGGGCGGGCGGAAACCGGCTGATGATCGAGGTGGACAACACCCGGCGCGCGGATGCCGTGCCGATGAACCACTTCGACTGGTTCAACCATGGTGGCCTGCATCGTGATGTGGAACTGGTCCAGGTTCCAGCGGTGTGCATCACCCGGCTGTTCCTGCGGCTGACCGAGAGTGGGATCGCGGTGGATGTTGCCCTGTCGGCCGGAACAGACGGCACAGCGCAGCTGGATATTCTCGGTCTTGGCCAGGCCGATATTCCTGTGCGTGCGGGGCAAGGCACGGCTGTTGTCGACTGGTCACCGGAACTCTGGTCACCCCGGACCCCGCGCCTGTACGACGTTGCTGTGCGGTTCGGCGCAGACCATGTCACCGACCGCGTCGGCTTTCGCCGGATCGAGCGCAACGGCACCGAAGTGATACTCAACGGCAGGCCGCTGGCGTTGCGCGGGCTGTGCGTCCACGAGGATGACCGCGACACGGGCCGCTGCACGTCCGAACCCGACATCCGACAGCGCTTTGCCGATCTGCGTGCGTTGGGGGCCAATGTTGCGCGGCTATCCCACTATCCCCATCACGAGATGGTGGCGCGCATCGCCGATGAAGAGGGGATGCTGCTGTGGGAGGAGATCCCGGTCTATTGGGCCATCGCCTTTGACAATGAGCAAACCTATGAAAACGCCCGGAATCAGCTGTTTGAATTAATCCACCGTGACGCCAATCGCGCCAGCGTTATCCTGTGGGGCGTCGGAAACGAAAATGCCGATACCGAGGCCCGGCTGGCCTTCATGCGGGGGCTGGCGCAGGCAGCGCGGGCAGAGGATCCCTCGCGGCTGATTGCGGCCGCCTGTCTGATCAATCGCGCAACCTTCCGCATCGAGGACCGGCTGACCGAACATCTCGACGTCATCGGCCTCAACGAATATTTCGGCTGGTACGAGACCGGGTTCGAGGGGCTGGAGCGGCTGCTGGCCAATTCCACCCCTGACCGGCCCGTGGTAATCTCCGAAACCGGTGCCGAAGCCGCGACAGGCCTGCATGGTCCCGAAAGTCAATTGTTCACCGAGGAACGGCAGGCCCTGGTGCTGACCCGTCAGGTGGAGATTGCTGCTTCTGCCCGTTACGTGGCGGGTGTGTTCGTGTGGCTCCTCTATGATTTCCGCAGCGACCGGCGGCAGACCGCGCATCAGCGGGGGTGGAACCGCAAGGGCGTGATCGCCGAGGACAAGACCACTCGGAAACTGGGGTTTGACGCCCTGACCCGCGCCTATGCGCAGCATTTCAAAGACAAGGAATAAGACCATGGGTTCGGTTCAACTGCGCGACGTCCACAAGAGCTATGGGGCAGTCCCGGTTCTCAAGGGGATTGACCTCGACATTACAGATGGCGAGTTCGTCGCGCTTGTCGGCGCATCGGGCTGCGGCAAATCCACCCTGCTTCGGATGATTGCAGGGCTGGAGACCATTACGTCGGGCGAGATCAGCATAAATGGGAAAGTGGTGAATGATGTTGCGCCCAAGGAGCGCGACATCGCCATGGTGTTCCAGAACTACGCGCTGTATCCGAACATGACCGTGGCCGAGAATATGGTGTTTTCCCTGCGGCTGAAGAAAGCGCCGATGGAAGAGCGCAAGGCGGCCGTGGCGAAGGCGGCGGCCGTGCTGAACCTGGGAGATCTGCTGGATCGCTATCCCCGCGAACTGTCCGGCGGACAGCGCCAGCGCGTTGCCATGGGGCGCGCCATCGTGCGTGATCCGCAGGTCTTCCTGTTTGATGAGCCCCTGTCGAACCTTGATGCCAAATTGCGGGTTCACATGCGCAGCGAAATCAAGGAACTGCATCAGCGTCTTGGGACAACGATGATCTATGTCACCCACGACCAGATCGAGGCGATGACGATGGCCGATCGGATCGTGGTGATGAATGGCGGGGTGGTTGAACAGGCAGGCGCACCGCTGGACATCTATGACCGGCCAAAAAACATATATGTGGCGGGGTTCATCGGGTCTCCTTCGATGAACATCTTTGAGGCGACCGTGGTTGGCGTGGGGCCGGAAACGCGCCTGTCGATCGGGAACGGCGTGACCCTGCCATTGCCACCGGGCTGCGAATTGCAGGCCGAGACCATTGTGAAATGTGGAATCCGCCCCGAACATATGGTGCCGGCCACCGACGGTGTTCCGGCCCGCGTTATTGTGACCGAGCCGACCGGATCGGAGACCCAGTTCACGCTTCGCATGGGCGACCAGACCGTGGTCTGCCTTGTCCACGAGCGATTGTCAGCGGTGCCCGGGAGCGAAATCGCAGTCACAGTCGATGCCCGACACATACATGTTTTTGATCAGCACACCGGTCTCGCGCGGTCCTGATGGACAAATGCCGCCAAAGCTTCAACTCATGCGCTTGCCACAGTGCAAACGCGCTGCATAATGATGCCAATCATATAGAGTGATTTAACTGGGGAGACGTCACATGTCGCAGCACTATGCTTTTGTTGGATGCTATTCAGGATTTGCGCCGGGCGAACTCGGCTGGGTCGGCTCAAAAAATCCCGGCGCGGGAATCCTCTGCTTTTCATTCAACAGTGCTGATGGCGCACTATCCCCGACAGGCAAAGTTATGAAGCAGGATTCACCGACCTGGCTGGAGATTCACCCAAACCAGCGCTTTCTTGTGGCCACACATGAGCTGTCCCACCACACGGGCACGCCCGCCGGTGTCGGGTTTGTCACATCCTATCGGATAGAGGCTGATGGGTCGCTGGAGAAGATCTGCACCCAGGAAACCGGCGGTCGGGGCAACACCTGTGCAGCCTTTGACCGGACCGGGCGGTTTCTGCTGGTGACGCGATATTGGGAGGGCGGCATCTCGGTGCTGCCATTTGACCCTGAGACCGGACTGATCGGCGCAGTCACAGCGGCGCCTGACCACAGCGGCGCGGGACCCGATCCCGTGCGCCAGTCGATGCCGCACCCACACGGCATCCACGGCGATCCCCGATCGGACCGGGTCTATGCCATGGATCTGGGCACGGACAAGGTGCACCAATATAGGCTTGACCCGGCGACGGGCGCGTTGTCGCCGCAGGAAGACGTGGCGCTGACGCCGGGCTGCGGCCCGCGCGGCATCAATTTTCACCGCTCATTGCGGGTGGCCTATGTGAATTGCGAGCTGGATGGCACCGTCGTGGTCTGCGCGGTGGACGATGACACCGGGCTGGTGCCGATACAATCCATTTGCTGCTATCCGGACGGTTTTGCGGGGCGCGACCATCCGGAGAATTTCGGCATGGCCGATTTCTGGGGCGCCGAAGGCTGTTTGTCGGCCAGCGGATCACATTATTACTATATCTGCCGGGTCGACCAGAGCATCGCCGTGTTCACCGTGGACCCGGCCGATGGCAAGCTGACATTTTCCAGCCGCCACGCTCTTGCGCCTCACGCCAATGCCCGAAACCTCACGCTGGACCCAAGCGGCCAATATGTGCTTGTGGCCAGCCAGGACGCCGACTGCGTTGAATGTTTTCGCATTGATCCCAGCACTGGCGCGCTGGAGCTGGCCGACACGCAGTTTGCGCCCTGTGCTGCTGACGTTGCGGTTGTTTGATGGGGGGGCGACTGGGCTGGTGCTGATGGAAGCTGGACCAGAGTTTGCTGAAATACGGGGATAATCATGTGAGTTCGTCACGATGTCGCGGAAATAATCTGACTTGAGTAATCCCTAATCGCAACCGAGATAATGAGGCCTAGTTCACCTCCAGAATTCGGACCTCTTTTATTTCAACCCCCACTTGGTACTCAATCGTATCTCCCACCTCGCAATCGATCAATGCGCTGCCAAGAGGCGCATGCACACTGAGTTTGCCGTTATCGAGGTCATTGCCCTCGTTAACTAGCGTGAATGCTAACCTGCGGCCCTTTTCTGACAGATTTTCAATTTTCACATTGCTTCCAAGCCGGATTGTCTCAGACCCATTTGGTGCTGCAGGTACGGGCGAAACTTCCCGATTGGCGTTTTCATCTTTGTCAAAAAGGCCACGTTGGGTGGTTAGTTCGCCAGGCAGGAGCATATCAATCGTTTCAATCGGCTCTCGTGCTGTCTCAACGTCCTCCTCCTCCTGATACTTAGCCGCAACAGCTTTTTTGTTCCGAGCTTCCTTTGTAGCTTGTTCCGCCTGCGCAGCCGCCAATGCGGCGCCGATCGCTTCTTTCAGCCTCTCTACCTGTGTTCTGGTGTCATTGAACCAATCTGTTGACCAAATTCGATGAAACCGCCACCCGAGGCCTTCGAGAACCTCCTGACGCAGACGGTCTCTATCGCGGCTGGAACTTGAAGAGTGGTAGCTCGCACCGTCGCATTCGACACCCAACAAGTAGCCATAGGGCCAGTCCGGATGGCGCACACCGATATCTATCCGGTAACCGGCAGCTCCAACCTGCGGAACAGCCTCGCAACCAAGCGCCTCGATCTGGCTGATGACATAATCCTCGAACGGATTTTCCGCAACTCCGCCGCCTATATCGGCTTTGTCCGGAATATTGCCCGTGGCACAGTACTCCAACCACGCCCGGAACATCTGGACGCCCCGATTCTTGCCCTCGCTCACCAAGATGTCAGTGGGCCTGAGTGATGTGAAGGTTACGATCTTTCGCTTGGCACGCGTGAAAAGAACATTCAGCCGACGGTGCCCGTGGGCAGAGTTGATCGGGCCGAACCGCTGGTGGGTTCGCGCGCCAACCGCTTCGGGGCCATAGAGTGTAGAGATGAACATCACATCGCGTTCATCGCCCTGAATGGTTTCAAGGTTCTTGATGAAGAATTCCTCAAGGCTGTCATTGCGCTCCTGCCATTCGCGCACATAGGTCTGGACGTGGGGGTTGCGTTCCAGTTCACGCTCAAACTCCTCTCGGATAAGCTCTTTTTGGTCCGAGTTCATGGTGCAAACTCCGAGGGAGAGATCCGGCGTCTCCTTCATATGGGCTACAACCGCCATCACAACAGCGCGCGCCTCAATCTGATTAGTGCGCGCCCTATAGACACCGTGGACTTCTTCAAGGTGGACGCCGAAATCCAGATCATCCTCTCGCGCCGATGGGAAAATTGTCAACTTACCATCATACATCCATTCGTTCGAAAAACGAATGAGCGCCGAATGACGTGATCGGTAGTGCCAGCGCAGCTGGCGGACTGGACGAAAAGCCATATTGGCCATCTCGAGCACGCTTTCGCTGTCCTCGCGTAGGTCTTCATCAACATCGGCGTCATCTAGAATTTTCTGGAAGAAGCTTGTGGGCGGGAGCTGCTTGGTGTCCCCAACGACCACCGCCTGTCTGGCACGGCTGAGCGCACCAATGGCATTTTCCGGCGTCATCTGGGAGGCCTCATCGATGACCACCAGATCGAAAGTCATACCGTCGTGGAGATAATTGGCCACGGCTAACGGTGACATCATCCAACAAGGCTTGAGCTCTAGCAAAGCCCGCCCTGCACGACGCGTCAGCTCTCGAACACCTATCTGGTTGCGTTTTTTCCCCATCTCATTGCGTATCAAACTCATATCAGTAAATGTCGATTTCCGGCCGATGCCGTTACCCATAGGCGGATTTGCAGAACTGACTAGATAGTTGCGTACCACTTCGCGGGACATTCGGACCAAAAGCCGGTCCTTTTCAACGAACTCAGCGCGGATCCGGTCAAACTCTTCACCATCAATACCCTGAAGGCTCGCGTCGTGGATCTCATAAGCCCTGTCGGCCATCGACTTGGCAATAATGGATCGCACGATAGAACCAAGCCGCGTCAAATCGAAAGCCTCGCCTTCCGACAAAACCCAGTCCACCAGCTTGGTGAATCCTTGATCGCGCAGCGTGTCTTCAGCCTTGCGCAGGCGAGCTCGCTCCATGAGCCCGGAAGGATCAGCGGCCGCAGCGCGCATATCCGATAAGCGGTCAAACAGCGCATCAGGCGTTGCTAGATTTCCCGGCAACTGCAAAATCTGGCTGATTCGTGCCGTTTCGGCATCAATCGCCTCCCGCTCCGCCGTTAGTCCCCCCACTTCGGTGACAAGCGAACCTATTGTGCCTAACTTCAATGCTGAAAGGATGAATGCAGGTTCAGGGGCTCTGGCCACGAGTTCCGCAACCGAGCATTCAACAATGAGCGTATCGGTGGGCGTTCTGGTACCGGCGAACCGCTCACCCAAAAATTCTGCAGCCACTGACTGCTCTATTGAATCCGTCAACTCCTGCTCGCGCTCCTTGCGCTCCAGGTTTTCCGCAATTGCCTCCAGCGGCACCGCGGTCACATCGGCAAAGAGATCGAGATGTGTCTGTGCTTCTTTTTTCAGTACCTCCTCACAGGCGAACCGCGCTTTAAGAAGTTCAATCCCGCCCTTTAACTCACTCAGAGAAAACTTCGACCGGCCCGAATATCCCACAAATTTTTTAACACTGGAAAGATCGGCCTCCTCCAAAGCCATGTAAAGTTTGGTATCTCCCCCAGCGATCTCATGGCAGAGATCATGCAATGCCACCAATTCATCAATCTTGTTTAGATTTGTAGATAGGCCTGCGAAATTCTCTCCAAAGCTCTCCCAGAAGTCAGAATCCTGAGCAAAAGTTCGTTTCTTGGCAAGCCAGTCCGCGTAAGTATTCAGGCGACTTGCCATGATCTCACAATTGTCTTTCTTGTGTCCACCAAGACCATTCACATAGGTATTGCGCGCCGCTTTAAACTCGCCTGACATGAAGCGGAAAATTCCTGCATCGGCAATCGTTGCAGCCGCGCGACGCATAGTACTCTCATCATGAATACCGGCTTGAGGCAGACCCCGCCGGATATGGTCTAGTTCAAAGTTGAGATCTCGTACCAACTTTTTTAGTTCGTCAGCGCGCAAGCTAGCCAACCGTTTAGAGTCTGCCTTGCGGAACGCCAGCGCGTGATCTGAGTATGCCAGTAAACGACTTGCTTCACTATGAATGACCGACAGCGGTTGGGCTGACCGCGCCGCCCAGTCACCCGGCAGATCTGACGCAAGGCTGAGTTGCTGTTCTAGGTCCGCCATCTTTACTCGAAGCTCTTCGATACGCCGGCTATGAATCGAAGGATCAATTATGTCTCCATGCGTTTTTGCAAAACTGGCTGCGCCGCGCAACTGATCCAATAAGCCCCAAGCTTCTGGTTCATTCATATAGCGCATCAACTGGGCTGTCAGTGTCTGGCGCTCTCTAATCTGGCTGCAGAGTTCTTCAACGGCCCGCCGGACTGCCAAATCTGACAGTCTTTCGACCATGTCTAAATCGACCTCAGAGCCCCGAGCTTCGATCTCTCGAAGAAAACCGAGAAGATGGGGGAAATTGGAGACAAAGAAATCCTGCCCAATTAGCGGTGCCGCCAAAGATTCGTCGACCTGGAAAACGAAGGCTTCCATCCGAGTGGCGAGAGCATCTAGGCTTTCACAAATGTCTTCGGCGTCATCGCGGTTCAGGATCATGGCCGTCGAATCAAGCCAGAGCGTAGGCATCCCCTTAACCCGCTCCAGCCGCTCGGCCAGGCTTTCCGCGTAACTAACAATTGTCTCGATTTGCGCCATCCCCAATTTTTCACAGTCCGGTAGGGATATCCGTCGAACCGGCTTGGGAACACGGTCACGCTCATCACTAGTCGAGATGCCGTAGCCGATTACATCATAGACCGAATATCCGGAGCTGCCGAAATTCGCTGACAGCGCATCAAGATAGTCCTGCAACACCTTAAGGCGCTGCTCAAGTGCACCCCGCCGCGATGCAAATTTCCGTTGGGGGCCTTCGTCTACTGGTCCCATCGACAGTCGCTCTTCGAGACTATGGTAGATTTTCTCCTTCGTGCCTCGACCGGCCTGAAGCGGTAAGATGAACTCCCCCAGGTTCGCGGCCTCCAATCGGTTCTTAACAACGTCTAAGGCTGTCAATTTTTCCGCGACGAAAAGAACTTTCTTGTTATCCGCAAGGGCGGCAGCAATGAGATTAACGATTGTCTGACTCTTACCCGATCCTGGCGGACCTTCGATGCTGACATGAGCGCCGTCAGCAACATCCACCAACGCGGAATACTGAGAGGCATCCGCATCCATCACAAGGTAAGGAACCTTGCGCATAGTCTGTGGGTCATCTGTGCTGTAGATATCGGCATAAGCAGCTTTGCCGCTGCCAGTGGTCGCCAATAGGCGACCAACAACTTCACTTTCCGCCACCGGGCGCCTGGCGGGGTCAAGATCGTGATACATGGCTATCTTAGATGATGGAAAAATCCCAATCACCACTTCTCGGCGCACGGACCATTTCCAACTGGGAGGAGCAGTATTAGCAACTTCCGAAAAATAGTTCTCTACACTGCCCGAACTGTATTCAGGCAGGTCTAACCTGTGCTCGCTCAGAAGCTTCTGTTTAAGAGTTGTATTTACCGAGACGGCACCTTCCCCGACCAAGTGAAACTCCGATCCCCGCGGCGATTGCTTTCGAGTCAGACGAATTTCCATTAAAAGCAGCGGGCTGACATAGTTGTCGCGATCGTCAGGGCTTTTCCATTCCAAAAGACCAAAGGCGACATGCAGCACGTTGACACCTGTCTCCCGCTCGAAACCACGCCCCTTTTCCAAGATTCCTTTCGCAATCCGGGTAAGCCTGTCGGGCAATACCAAGGTCTGGATGTCGGCATCATTGTGCCTCCCATCGTCATGTTCATCCTCGGGCAGGGGAAGACTGTATGACGGTGAAATTCCATGAGCCTTTGCATGCTCTGTCAGAGAAAGATTCTCCTTGGTCTGGCGCTCCGGCAGACCAAGGTCCGCGCGCAAGCGATCTTTCAATGTGCGCTCAAGATCAAGCGTCTTCTGTTCAATATCGTCAGTCTCAGAGTTAAGCGCCGCGATTCCTGCCAGGTATTCCTTGTCTTCGTTTCGCGCCCTGTAAAGCACGTCTAGAAAGACGTCCGTCTGTTCATCCGGCAGTTCCACCTCGAGGGCTGGCAGCGGAACCAGACGCATTGGCGTACCACTTGCAAGATTGAAGCGCAAAACGTCAGGCAGTTCATCCACAACACGTAGTATGTTTGTGGAGTTCGGTCTAAAAGGAATTGATACAAGAGGATTCCTGCGGGACCCATCCAACAGGCGTTTACGCAGTTCCTCAAGGCGTTCCGCTACAAGTTCAATGATTGACGGATCTGCTAAATTCTTATCGGCGGCTGATGATTGCGGCACTTGATTGTACTCTTTCAAACGAGAGTTAACTGTAGTGATTGCATTGCTAGATCATCGGAAGCAACGGCATGACAGCTCATTGCTTCTAAGTCCCAACCCTCGCCCCTCTGCATCGCAAGCAAGACCTCCAAGCGCAGCGTGTTCGCCCTTAGAGCATCCAGACCAAATCTCAGGAACATTTCACGACCATGCTACAATTGGATGCGAAATTGAGAAGCTCTTGCTACAAATTTAACTTTAATCGTTTCAGACCATATCCAACAGGACCGGCGAATCAACCATTAAGTTGTTATTAACGGATTCTACAATCCATTTTCCGCATTAGGCTAACATACGTTCCAGTATATGCTTTGGGATCTGGTCCCGAGTTGGACCGGTTTATGCTTGCCTGTCCTCTGTGTGATCTTGCTGACAAGCGCAGACATTCTCATGGCCACGATTGAGAGAGATCATCGAGTAGATTTCGAGCGTACGCGTCTTTTATTTGGCCGCAAATAGACCCACCTAACGCTCAAACGTTCTTCGATTGACGTACCAAAAAAGACATTGCATCGAGCAATACTGGACCCCATCCGCCCTAAATGGCTGTTTTCTGCGATTTATGTTGAATTCTGAGGGGTTTTCTGGACGCTCTGAAACGAGCCGATGGTGCCCCCTCCCGGAATCGAACCGGGACTCCCGAAGGAACGGGATTTTGAATCCCGCGCGTCTACCAGTTCCGCCAAAGGGGCCCTTGAGCAGTGTCTTGCAACTGGTGGGCACTGATTAACCGAAAGTGCGGGTGGTGCACAAGTCCCTTTCTTTGCTTCGTGACGTTTGATACAGGAGCGTCATGACAGATCAAAACATTTCCCCACCGCCAACGCCGCTGCCCTCTCCCCTGCGCCGGCTGTATGACTGGACACTGGACCTGGCTGCAAAGAAACATGCGGCCTGGGCGCTGTCGTTTGTGTCGTTCATTGAAAGTTCGGTGTTTCCGATTCCGCCGGATGTGCTGCTGATACCGATGGTGCTGTCGAACCGGGCGAAAGCCTGGTGGTATGCGCTGTTGTGCACCATCGCCTCGGTGCTGGGGGCGCTGCTGGGCTATGCCATTGGCGCCTTGCTGTTTGACGCGGTGGCGCAGCCGATCCTGAGCTTTTACGGCTATGCGGACAAGTTTGAAGAATTTGCCGGGCGCTACAATGAATGGGGCGTCTGGGTGGTGCTGATTGCCGGGCTGACGCCATTTCCGTTCAAGGTGATCACCATTGCCTCCGGGGCCACCGGGCTGGGTCTGCCGGTGTTCATACTTGCCAGCATCGTGGCGCGGGGCATCCGGTTTTTTGCCGTGGCCGGGCTGATCTATGTGTTCGGGCCGCCGGTGCGGGCCTTTGTGGAAAAGCGTCTTGGCCTTGTTTTTGCCGTATCTCTGGCGGTTCTGGTGGGGGGCTTTGTTGTGGCCCGCTATATGATTTAAGGAATTTCACACTGTGAGTGACAAGCCGCTTCGACACGATAACAGCGCCGCTGCGCGCCTGGGGTTTGGCTATCTTGCCCTGGTGTTGGCGCTGGGTGCCATTGGCGGCGCGTGGAGCTTTCAGCTGATCGGCGGCTATATTCCCTGCGCGCTGTGTCTGGAGCAACGCATTCCCTATTATATCGGCATTCCATTGCTGGTGGCGGCGCTGATTCTGACAAAACTCAATTCCCGCTCAAAACTGGCGCGGCTGCTGTTTTTCAATTTTGCGCTGTGCATGGCCTGGGGCCTGTATCTGGCGATCTATCATGCCGGTGCGGAATGGGCCTTTTGGCCCGGCCCGACCGATTGTGGCGGCAACGCGGTTCTGTCGAATGATACCAGCACGCTGCTGGCCCAGTTGGAAACCGTCAAGCTAATCAGCTGTACCGAACCCGCCGGGCGGTTCATTGGCCTGTCCTTTGCCGGATGGAATGCGGTTTCAACGCTGATTCTGGGCGGGCTTGGCCTGCTGGCCGCTTTCCTGCCGCCGAAAATGGAAGTGCTGGATCCGGACGCCTGATTGACCGTCCGATCAGGTGCTGAGTCTCAGGGCTCCAGCTCGGCATCCCAATACAGATAATCCATCCAGCTTTGATGCAGATAGTTGGGCGGAAAATAACGGCCATTATTGTGCAACTCATGCACAGTGGGTTGCACCGCCCTGCTGCGTGCCGACATGCCGACCTGGCGCAATGTCTTGTTGGCCTTGCGCAGATTGCAGGGCGCGCAGGCGGTGATGACATTTTCCCAGGTCGTCTTGCCGCCCTTGGAGCGCGGGATGACATGGTCAAACGTCAAATCCCCGCCGGAGCCGCAATATTGGCATTCAAACCGGTCGCGCAGGAAAACATTGAACCGTGTGAAGGCGGGATAGCGTGAGGGCCGGACATAATCCTTCAGGCTGACAACGCTTGGCACCCGCATTTTTGTCGATGGACTGTGCACATAGACATCGTATTCGGAAACGATGTTCACCCGATCCAGAAATACCGCCTTGATTGAATCCTGCCAGCACCACAGTGACAGAGGATAATAACTCAACGGCCTAAAATCCGCGTTCAGCACCAATGCCGGATGGGCATCGAGTGACACATGTCCAGTCACACCAGGCTCCTCAACATCGCGGCGGCACAGCGCCGACGCTCTGCATTACACCGGCATAATGTATAATCACTATGTCAGTCTTGTGAAGCGCTTTTACGTCGCACACCACATATGGTTGTGTCTGGTGGTGTTTTGGAGGTGATCTGTCAGTGTCTTATCTGGGCTCAGGCGTGGTTCAGAACCTGCTGACAATGGGCCGCGCCCATGGCAAGGCCGGTCCCGTCAATGCCGTGGCCCATGCTCTGGGCGGCGTGGCTGGTCACTGGAACAGACGCTGCCTTCAAGGCTGATTCGGCGGCCCCCATCAGGGCAAAGGGCACGATTTCATCATGGGTGCCATGGGCCAGAAACACCGGTGGCTTGCCGGTCAGCTCTGCCTGAAGATGTTCCGGGCCAGCCAGCAGGCCGGAATAGGCAACAATACCGGCTGGCGGGGTTTTGCGGCGCAGGCCCACATGCATGGCCATCATCGAGCCTTGGCTGAACCCGACCAGAACCATTTCCTTGTCGGTGAGGCCGAGCCGGGCGAGTTCCGCATCCAGAAACGCGTCCAGGGCTGGCCGTGCGGCCACAACGCCGCGCCAATATTCCGACGGATCGCGCAAAGTGAGGTGAAACCATTGCCGCCCGACCGGTGCCATGGCGCAGGCTTCCGGCGCGTGGGGCGAAACGAATGCCGCGTCCGGCAAATGTGCGCCCCATTGATCGCCAATGCCAATCAGATCATTGCCATCTGCTCCATAGCCATGGAGAAAGACAATCAGTTGCTTTGCCGCGCCACCGGATTTCGGGGCAAGGCGTGGTCCGTCGAGAAGCGCTGTGGTCATATTACAAAATTCCTAGATTGGGAGGCGGCTGGTGGCGGCGTTGTTACCGGATGTGGATTTCTGCAGCCCGTAATAAGCCCAGAGGAGGCGCGCTGCAACCGAGCGATAGGGCAGCCAGCGCTGCACCAGCACGGCGAGTTGTTTTTGCGTTGGTCGTTGCTGCAGATCAAGCACCTGCTGCGCGATGCTTTGCAGCGCCACATCGCCGACCGGGAAAATATCGGGATGCCCAGCACAAAACATCAGAAAAATATCAGCCGTCCAGGGGCCAATGCCATGAATGGCGGTCAGCGCGGCGCGTGCGTCTTTGGCCGGCTGCTGCGCCAAAAGCTCCACATCCAGCCCGGCCAGACAGGATTGGGACAGCGCCCGCATGGTTTTCAGTTTTGGTCGGGACAGGCCCGCGCCGAGCAGATCCGCGTCGGACAAAGCATGCAACATTTTCGGGGTGAACGGATCGACCAGCGCATTGAGGCGCTGCCAGATGGCATTGGCGCTGGCAACGGATATCTGCTGGGAATTGACGATACGCGCCAACCCTTCAAAGCCTGGCTCACGCAGGCGCAGCGGCACGGTGCCAACCTGATCTGCGAGAATTTGCAGGGACGGGTCTTTCGCCAACAGCGCTTCCAGCGCCTTATTCACATCTTCCTGGCAGCAAATCGGTTGCATGTCGCATAACACCTTGGCGTTTATCGGGAAGTGCGCCATGTTGGCGGCCCAATCAAGAGGCTTTCCGTTTTGTCCCAAAATACATCTGACTTACAACCCGTTTTCCGCTTTGCGCCCAGCCCCAATGGAGAGCTGCATATCGGCCATGCCCTGTCTGCGCTTACCAATCAGCACATGGCACAGCAAATCGGCGGCGTGTTGCTGTTGCGGTTTGATGATACGGATCGCGGCCGCGTGCGCCCGCAATTTGAAGAGCAGATACTGGATGATCTGCGCTGGCTTGGTGTCAGCTGGTCGGGCGATCCGCTGCGCTTTACAACTGCGCGCGGCGAAATTGATGCCTGCCTGAAAACCCTGCGCATGAAAGAGCTGACATTTCAGGCGCGCCTGTCACGCAAGCAGATCAAGGATGCGGCAGCGGCCCATGAACGCGAGACCGGAACCCCCTGGCCGAAAGACCCTGACGGGGCACCTTTCTATCCGAAAAGCGAGCTCGACACCGCCACCAATGGCGATGCGGCGGAGCGGTTGCGGATGACTGCGGCAGCACAGCTTCTGGGCACGGATACAATTTCGTGGACAGAGTTTGATGAAACCGGCGCCACCACGCAACAGGAGCGGCCAATTGCCAGTTGGAGCGATGTGGTGCTGCGCGCCAAATCCGGCGATGATGTCTATACATTCGCCACCGTAGTGCATGACCAGCTTGTCGGCGTCAGCCATATTGTGCGCGGCATGGACATCCAGGAAAACACCACCGTGCAGCGTGTGCTGCAGGAATTGCTGGGCCTGCCAGCGCCGCTCTATCATCACCACCGGCTGGTGCTGGATGACAATGGCAAGAAATTGTCAAAATCCGACAAATCGGTTTCGCTGAGAACATTACGGGCAGAAGGCATGACCCGCGATCAGTTGTTTGAGAAAATCGGCTGGACCCATGGCTAGGCCAACCACCCCAAACGCATGAAATGTTAGCGGTGGAAGCGCAAACAAAGCAGACCTCATTTCTGTTTGCAGTTGCAACCATGTTGCTGGCGATCATGCTCTACGATGTCATGGGCGCGATCATCAAGCATCTGGGTGAGGCCTATCCCGCCCAGCAGCTATCCCTGTTTCGCAATTTGTTTGCGCTCATCCCGACCCTGCTAATTTTGCTGTGGAACAAGAACTGGGTTCAGGCCGGCAGGCCGTTGGTGATACGGCAATGGAAGCTGGGGATCCTGCGCGGCGGGATCGGCACTTTTGCCCAATTGTTCTTTTATCTTGCGGTGCTGCATCTGGAATTTGCAACGGCCACCACCATCGTATTTGCCGGCCCATTATTCGTCACTGCGCTGTCAATTCCCCTGCTGGGTCACCGGGTTGGTCCTGCGCGCTGGCTGGCGGTACTGATCGGGTTTACCGGCGTTTTGCTGGTGGTGCAGCCGACAGCGCCCGACTTTACCTGGTACGCAATCCTGCCGCTGTGCGCCGCCGTCGGATATGCCAGCATCAGCACATCCGCCCAATTGTTCGATAAATCCGTACCGACAGCCCTGATCAATCTTTACTACAATGCCGGGGCGCTGGTCGGGGCCTTTGCGCTGGTGATCCTCAGCGGAAATTTTGTCCCGATCGGCAGTCTGGAAGACTGGCTGTGGCTGGGCGTTATGGGAACTGCCGGCGGCAGCGCTGCCTTCTGCATGATCGCGGCATACCGGTCAGCGCAACCCAGCAGCCTCTCTCCGTTTGAGTATTTCGCCATTCCGTTTTCATTTTGCCTGGGGTGGCTGTTCTTCTCGGAAACACCGTTTGATCGGTTGTTCCCCGGCGTTCTGCTGATCGTCGGTGGCGGGCTGTTCATCATATGGCGCGAGCGTTCTTCGAAAGTTTGAAATTTTTCGACCCATTCGTCGCTGTGTTGGCGATGACATGGGCCAACTGACTCGACCAACGGCGTGCGAGAGCCCCGCCAGACGCCAATCCGCAGCCAATTGCAAAAATCAGACGGCTGCCGGTTCCGCCATGCAATTGCATGAAGGCATCTTCTTCACGCAGGGCCTGTGACGGTCTGGCATGCGGAAATGGTTTTGCCCTTGCCCCCAAATTCAAATTGTTGATCTGCATGTCTGGTTCCTTTCAAATACGGGCTCTTGACTTGACCGGACCTTAATGGCTCGTTTGCTGCTATGAAATGAAACGGTTTGAAAGGATCTTTGCATGAATGAAAAGATCGACAATTGGGACGACCTTCATCTGTTTCTGGCGGTGGCACGGGAGGGTGGCCTGTCGGCTGCAGCCCGGACGAGCCAACGCAGCGCCGCGACTTTGGGCCGGCGCATGCTTGCGCTGGAGCGCGCGATGGGGCGTGAATTATTCGTCCGGCATGACCGTGGCTATGAATTGACAGCTGAGGGACGCAAGCTGCTGGATGATCTGACCGAGATCGAAACCCGCCTCATCCGGCTGACCACTGTGCCTCGTGAAAGGGAGCGTCCACTGGTCAAGGTATCGGCGGGCACCTGGACAACTTTGGTTCTGCTGGACCATCTGGACGCCATCACCGGAACGCCTGCGGATATTCGGCTGCGCTTCCTGTCAGCTGAGAACATTCTTGATATTCCGCACCGCGAAGTGGTCATCGGGTTCCGCAACCGCCGCCCGACCGAAGACAGCCTTGCCGGTCGTAAATTGTCGCGGGTCGAGTTTGCGCCTTATGCCAGCAAAACCACACAGGAGCGCTGGATCAAGGTGCTGGCAGATACGCCCTCGGCGCGCTGGCTGGAGAAAACAATTGGCAATGATGCCGTCTGCGAGGTGAATGCGCCGCGCAACAGCCTTGACCTAGCGCTGGCAGGCAAGGGCATCGCCCTGTTGCCGACCTTTATTGGCGACCGGCAGGCCACCCTGCAACGCACCGGCAACACCATTCCCGAACTGGCTCATGACCAGTGGATTGTAACGCATCAGGATGACCGTCATCTGCCCGAAGTCCGGCGTACAATTGATCGGGTGTGCCGCGTGCTGGAGGGGCATAAATGATGCCTCAAACGGCAGCGACAGCCCGCAGCAAAGTATTACACCACCAACTCGACGATATAGAGCCACAGCGCGATGGTTCCCACGCTTATGGCGGTTGAAATTGCAATCGTGTTGGAGGCCAGCGCCTGCCCGGTCTTGAAATAATCTGCCATCACCAGCGTATTGACCCCGACGGGACAGGCAGCTGTCGCGACCATGGCTTTCACCCAGATGGGCGGCAGCGGAAAGATGTAGAGTGCCATCACCAGAACAATGGCAGGCATAATGCTCAGCTTGATGAGTGACAGATAGATGGCTGGCAGGATCTGGCCGGAAATCTCGTATCGTCTCAGCGACATGCCCATGGCAAACAGCGCCAGCGCTCCGGCCACATTGGCCAGATAGCCAATCACCGTCTCGGGCAGGCCGCTCAGCGGCAGGCCGAGCAGATACCAGATGCCGCCAACGACGATGCCGACAATGATGGGATTGGTGATCAGGCCCTGCAGCACCGCTTTTAGCGAATCTATAAGACTGACTTCCTTGTCCAGCAGACCATCCTGGCGCATGGCCCGCTGCTGCAGAATTGTGCAGGTCAGCATCATCAGGGGCAGATGAATGGAAATCAGCAGAAACACTGCGGCAACACCCTCATCGCCATAGGCGCGCAGGGTCAGGGGAATGCCAATCAGAACCGTATTGGAAAAGGCCGAGGAGACCCCGGCAACAACACCGGCGCGTGCATCGCGCTGAAAAATGCGGCGGATCACCAGGGTTCCAAGTATCCAGGCGATCAGAGCCCCGGAAAAATAGCTCGCCCAAAGGCTCCAGGGCTGCGCACCGGAGAAATCTGCGGTGGCAATGGTGCGAAAAATCAGCAGCGGAATGCCGATGCGAAAGACAAAATCCGTCAATCCATCGCCGGTTTCACTTTTCAAATAGCCAAAATGCGCCGACAGCCAACCAACACCGATCAGGCCGAACACCGGCAAAACGATTGAGAATACAAGTTCCAAGGGAGAGCCTTAATGTGCGTGGAACCTCTGTTTATTCCGTTTCCTGCATCTGTGACAAGCGCTTGCTGTCAATCGCCCGGGCTGTGTCAGCTATGGATATGATCGCACTAACCGAGTTGTGAATTGCGTCCGCTGCCAATGTGCCCTCATACTCGTCTTCATCTATCTTTCACGATAGGCTGTGTAAAAACATGCGAGGAAATCGCAGGGATTGCACTGCGACGTCGGACCTGAAACCAGTTTCAGGCGGACACCGGGAAGCGCACATCAGGGAGCCAACATGACACTGGCAAAAGACAAGACTCGCGACAGCATCATCCGAACTGTCAAATCCGCCCTTACAAAGACCAACGAAAAGCTGCTTGCCGAGTTTGCCGGCCTGTTGTTTGAAAATGCGGCTCCGGAAGATATGTCCGCATTTTCCACTGAGGCGCTGATTGCGATTGCCCGCAATGCCCATGAACAATTGTCCCACCGCAAGGCGGATACGGAAATTGTCTCGATTCACCCATCCAAATCACGGCCCGGCGGCCTGACCGTCCATGTGGTCAATGACAACATGCCCTTCCTGTTCGACAGCGTGATGTCTGAACTGCAGAAGACCAGCGCAGATATCGCGCTTGTTCTGCACCCGGTCCTGTCCGTGACCCGCGACAAGAACGGCGCTCTGGAAGGATTGAAGGCACAGCACAAGAAAGGCCCCCAGTCCCGCGCCATTCGCGAGAGCCTGATCCATATCGAGATCAATGCCTTTGCCGATCCGGATACGGCGCAAGAGCTGAAAGAAAACCTGCATCTGATGCTGAAGGATGTGCGCATGGCGGTGAAGGACTGGAAGTCCATGCTGCTGCGCCTGGAAGAAACCATCCTGAATTACAAGACCAGCCCGCCCCCTCTGCCAGCGGGCGAAGTTGATGAGGCCGTTGCCTTTCTGCAATGGCTGGTGGATCAGAATTTCACGTTTCTGGGCATGCGCAATTATGCCTTTTCCGGCGGCCCGAAGCGCGGCACTCTGAAACGCAACACTGATGATGGTCTTGGCATCTTGCGCGACCCGAATGTGCGCGTGCTGCGCCGTGGCCGCGAACTGGTTACCATGACACCGGAAATCCGCGAGTTCTTCATGGCACCGGAGCCGCTGATCATCACCAAGGCCAATGTGAAATCCCGGGTCCACCGGGCCACCTATATGGATTATATCGGCGTCAAGACCTTTGATGACAAAGGACGCCTGTCCGGTGAGTTGCGCATTGTCGGTCTGTTCACCTCCACCGCCTATACGCGCTCGGTGAAGCAGATCCCGATGCTGCGCAAGAAGGTGGACAGGCTGCTGGAGGCGTCGGTTTTCGACAAGGACAGCCATGCAGGCAAGGCCCTGCTGAATGTGGCGGAAAGCTACCCACGGGATGAATTGTTCCAGATTGATCTGGAAACCCTGTCCGATTTTGCCGACAAGATTCGCCAGCTTGATGAACGCCCGCGCCTGCGTGTGCTGTCGCGGCTCGACAAGTTCGACCGGTTTGTCTCGGTCCTCGTCTTCGTGCCGCGTGACCGCTACAACTCCACCGTCCGCTCGCGCATCGGAGACTATCTGAAGACGGTCTATCAGGGCCGTCTGTCGGCCTATTACCCTGCCTTCCCTGAAGGCAATATGGCACGGGTCCATTTCATTATCGGCCGCTCTGAAGGCGAAACGCCAAAGCTGGACCAGGCTGAACTGGAAGCACAGATCACCGAAATCGTGCGGACCTGGGATGATGTCCTGCGCAGCGCCCTCGGTTCAGCCGGTGCCGGCATCTATGAAGGGGCCTTTCCGGCTGCCTATCAGGATGCGTTTTCCGGAACCCAGGCCGTGGCCGACATTGCGCGGCTTGAGGCCATGGACGAACGCGATGACATTTCGATTTCCTTCGACCGGGAAGACGGCATGCCGGATGAGCGTGTCAGCCTGAAGGTCTATGCAGCCGGACAAGCGCTGGCGCTGTCAAAACGTGTTCCGTTGCTGGAAAATATGGGCTTTGCCGCGCTCAATGAGCGAACCTATCAGATCAATCCGACCGACCGTCCAACCGTGTTTTTGTATGACATGACGCTGCAGGCCAATTCCGGTGCTGTGGATCTGGCGGCGCTGGGCACCAAACTGACCGACTGCTTTCTGGCGATCTGGCAGGGACGTGCGGAAAATGACGGCTATAATTCCCTGATCCTGAATGGTGGTCTGGCGTGGCGCGACATTGCCCTGCTGCGCACCATCTCGCGCTATCTGCGGCAGGCACGCATTCCCTTTTCGCAAGATTACATGTGGTCGACCCTCAACCGCTACAGCGCCATTGCCGGTGAGCTGGTGGCCCTGTTTCATGCGCGTTTCGACCCGGCCCATGCCGACCCTGTTGCCGAAGAAGCCAGCTTCCAGCGCTTTTTGTCGGCGCTGGACGGGGTTGTCAGTCTGGATGATGACCGGATCTTGCGGCGGTTTGCCAATGTCATCAAAAGCAGCGTGCGGACCAATTTCTATCAGGTCGATGAAGAGGGTGCGCCGGAACGCGTGATCTCGATCAAGATCAACTCGCGCCAGGTGGAAGAACTGCCGGAGCCGCGTCCATTCCGGGAGATCTTTGTCTACAGCCCGGAGGTGGAAGGCGTGCATCTGCGCTTTGGCAAGGTTGCCCGTGGTGGTTTGCGCTGGTCGGACCGCGCGCAGGATTTCCGCACCGAAGTTCTGGGTCTGGTGAAAGCACAGCAGGTCAAGAATGCGGTCATCGTGCCGGTTGGCTCGAAGGGTGGATTCTACCCCAAGCAATTGCCGGACCCGGCGGCCGGACGTGAAGCCTGGTTTGAAGCGGGCCGCGATGCTTACAAGATTTTCATCAGCAGTCTTCTGGATATCACCGACAATCTTGATGGTGATACGGTGGTGCCACCGAAAAATGTGCTGCGCCATGAGCCGGATGACCCCTATCTGGTGGTTGCGGCTGACAAGGGCACGGCGACCTTTTCCGATACGGCCAATGGCATTTCCGAAGACCATGATTTCTGGCTCGGCGATGCCTTCGCATCCGGCGGGTCGGCCGGCTATGATCACAAGAAGATGGGCATCACCGCCCGTGGTGGCTGGGAAGCGGTCAAGCGCCATTTCCGCGAGATGAACCGCGATATCCAGACCGAGCCTTTCACCGCCTGCGGCGTGGGCGACATGTCGGGTGATGTGTTCGGCAATGGCATGCTGCTGTCGAAGCAGACAAAACTGGTGGCAGCGTTTGATCACCGGGACATCTTCATCGATCCGGACCCTGATCCGGCCAGCTCGTGGGAAGAACGCAAGCGGTTGTTCGATATGGGCCGGTCTTCGTGGCAGGATTACAATACGAAACTCATCTCCAAAGGCGGCGGCGTGTTTCCGCGCAGCGCGAAATCGATTCCCCTGTCCGCTGCGATGAAAAGCCTGTTGGGCCTGACCGCCGACAAGGCTGCGCCCAATGAAATCCTGACCGCAATTCTGAAACTGGACACCGATCTGCTGTGGTTCGGCGGCATCGGCACCTATATCCGCGCCACCACCGAAAGCGATGCAGATGCCGGCGACAAGGCCAATGATGCGATTCGCATCACCGCGCTTGAGGTGCGGGCCAAGGCCATTGGCGAAGGTGCCAATCTGGGCGTCACCCAGCGTGCGCGCATCGAGTATGACCGGCAGGGTGGCCGGGTGAACACCGACGCGATTGACAATTCGGCGGGCGTGAATTCCTCCGATATGGAGGTCAACATCAAGATCGCGCTGGGCGCTGCCATTCGCAGCGAGCGGCTGGATCTGAAAAAGCGCAACCGTCTGCTGGCCTCGATGACCGAGGAAGTGGGCGATCTGGTATTGCGCAACAATTATCTGCAGACCCTGTCCCTGTCTCTGACAGAACGTGAGGGCATGGATGATTTCGGCTTTCAGGCGCGGCTGATGGATCAGCTGGAAGATCGCGGTCTGCTGAACCGGGTGGTGGAATTGCTGCCCGATGATGCTGCGATGAAAGAAAAACAGGCCAATGGCGAGCCGCTGTCACGGCCGGAAATTGCCGTGCTGCTGGCCTATGCGAAAATTGTGCTGTTTGACGATCTGCTGGCGTCCGATGTGCCGGATGATCCTTATCTGGCCAAGGAACTGTTCCGCTATTTCCCCAACAAGATGGCGAAATCCTATGTGGATGAGATTTCAGCGCACAGGCTGCGCCGGGAAATCATTGCCACCATGCTGGCCAACTCGCTGATCAACCGGGGCGGTGCAACTGTGCTGACACGGGTGGCCGATCAGAGCGGCGCTGCGCCCGCTGAAATCACCCGCGCCTTTGCCATTGTGCGCGACAGTTTCGGCCTGACCGATCTCAACACTCAGATTGATGGTCTGGACGCCAGGATCGATGGCCAGTTGCAGCTTGAATTGTACGCTACTGTGCGTGAGTTGCTGACCGAACGCATCATCTGGTTCCTGAAGAATGCGGATATGAGCCAGGGCATTGCCAGTGTGGTGGAGAAATTCACCTCGGGCATCAGCACCTTGCGCGGGGCCATCACGCCGTTTCTGCCGGATTATCTGAAAGAGCAGGTTGCGAGCGCCAGAACCCGGTTCATTGAAGGCGGTGTACCGGACGCTCTGGCTGACCGGATTGCCGGTCTGCCACTGGAAGCGATGTTGCCGGATATGGTGCAGATTGCCCAGAACAGCGGACGCTCTCTGGACCATGCGGCGCAAGCCTATCTGGAGGTCGCGGGCCTGTTCAAGCTGGGCCGTCTGGATGCGCTGGCGCAGGATATTCCGATCTCGGATTATTATGATGGCCTGGCCGTGCAGCGGGCGCGTCAGGTGCTGGGAGAAGCCCATAGGGCGATCACAGCCGATGTGCTGGCTGCCAGCCCTGCGGACGCGGTTGATATTGCGGTTTGGAGTGTCGCGCAGGGCGCAGGCATCAGCCGCACCAGTCATGCTGTGGAAGGTGTTGTGGAAAGCGGCACCTTGACGGTTTCGAAAATTGCGGTTGCCGCCGGTCTGTTGTCGGATCTGGCTGACAGCTGAGCAACTTATGGGTGGGCGGGTTCACCGGCCACCCGGCACCCATCAGGAGAATTCCATGACTGTGTCCAGGCGGGATATTTTCGGCTGGCTGATGTTTGACTGGGCCACGCAGCCTGTCTTTACATTGGTCACCACTTTCATTTTTGCGCCCTATTTCGCCGGGCGCTTCATGGAGGATGGTGTCGCCGGGCAGGCCTATTGGGGCTATGCCACCGCCACTGCGGGAATCCTGATCGCCATATTGTCACCGGTGCTGGGGTCAATTGCCGATATCACCGGCCGCCGCAAACCCTGGATCGCCAGCTTTTCCGCGCTGCTGATTGTCGGCGCAAGCCTGTTGTGGTTCTCCGCGCCTCTGGCACCGCAAGGCTCTCATACAACGGCCATTCTGCTGGTGCTGGCGGCCTATGTGCTGGTCACCATCGGCGCGGAATTTGCCACCGTCTTCACCAATGCGATGATGCCCGATCTGGTGCCGCCGGAGCGTCTCGGTCGCCTCTCCGGCACCGGATGGGCCATCGGATATGCCGGTGGTCTGGTGTCGCTGATCATCATGCTGGGCTTTCTGGTGGCATCGCCGGAAACCGGCACAACCCTGTTGGGCATGGTTCCGCTGTTCGGGCTCGACCCGGCAGCAGCGGAAGGCACCCGCGCAACCGGTCCGCTGACGGCGCTGTGGTATCTGGTGTTCGTTTTGCCGCTGTTCCTGTTCACACCGGACAGTGCCAAACGGCAGAGCATCTCCTTTGCCAAAGCCGCGCGGCAGGGCATCGTTGATCTGATCACGCGCATCAAACAGGCGCAGCAGGACAAGCCTTTGTTCCTGTTTCTGCTGGCCCATATGCTGTATGTCGACGGGCTGATTGCGCTGTTCGCCTTTGGCGGCATCTACGCCCAAAGCGTGTTTGGCTGGGACACCACCAGGCTGGGCCTGTTCGGCATTTTCCTGACCATCACCGGCGTGGCCGGCGCGCTGATCGGCGGACGGCTGAATGACCGGCTCGGCTCGATTGCCGTCATCAAGGGCAGCATCATCATTCTGATTGTTGCCTCGATTGCCATTCTGTCTGTCGAGCAATCGGTGATTCTGTATGTTGTGCCGGTGTCGACCAGCATCGCTGAACTGAGCTATTATCTGATTGGCGGCGTGATTGGCGCAGCCGCTGGCCCGCTGCAATCGGCCAGCCGCACCTATCTGGCCGAAATCACCCAGCCCCACGAGCGCACCGGGGCCTATGGCCTCTATGCCATGGTTGGCAAGGTGACCAGTTTTTCAGGCCCGCTGGCTGTGGGTATTCTGACCGCCCTGTCGCAATCGCAACGCATCGGCATCAGCGCGCTGATCGTGTTTCTGCTGGCCGGATTTGTGGTGCTGGGCCTTGCAGCGCGCAGCAGAGCGCAAATGTAGGGCTTTTGGCTCAGCCGGGCACCGGAGCCTTTTCGTCCAACAGTCCTTCGGCGCGCAGTTCGGCCCACAGATCAGCGGGAATGTCATGGCTCATCAGGGCCACATTGCGCTGAACCTCCTGCGCTGAAATCGCGCCCGGGATCATGCTTGTCACCGCCTCATGGCCAAGTGGGAATTGCAGCGCGGCGGCGGCAATCGGCACATTGTGGCGGGCGCAGACGGCTTCGATCCGGGCAACGCGCTGCAGGATCTCGGGCGGTGCATCCTGATAATTGTATTTTGCGCCCTTGACTGCCCCGGTGGCAAGGATGCCGGAATTATACGGCCCACCCAGCATGATGCCGATGCCACGCGCCACACAAAGCGGCAGAAAATCATCGAGAGCGCCCTGTTCCAGCAAGGTGTAGCGACCGGCCAGCAGGAAGAAATCAAATTCTCCAGCCTGGGCAAACTCCATGCAGACATCCACCTCGTTGACGCCAACGCCGATGGCCTTGATCACACCCTGGTCGCGCAGCTCCTGCAGCACCTTGTAGGCGCCATCCATGGCCTGTTTGAAATAGAATTGATAGGCCTCGCGGGTGCCGTGGGTCCAGACATCACAATCATGAATGATCAGGCAGTCAATGCTGCTGATCCCCAGCCGCGCCATGCTTTGATCGATGGCGCGCAAGGTGCCCTCGCGCGTGTAGTCAAACACGCGGTTGAATTCCAGCCCCCCGGCAAACTGGTTGCGCTCCAAAGGCCGCTCGGCAGTGGGTGGCACCAGATAGCGGCCCACCTTGGTGGACAGACTATAGCTGTCGCGCGGCTTTGCGCGCAGCGCAGCCCCGACGCGATGTTCTGACAGCCCACTGCCATAATGCGGCGAGGTATCAAACAGCGTCAGCCCGGCCTCATGGGCAGCGCTGACAGAGCCAATCGCCTGAGCATTGTCATGCCGCGTATACTGATCCCCGATCGGGCCACCGCCATAGCCCAATATGGACACATCCAACCCGCTTCTGGCGCTGAGTTTTCTCGTGGATTTCGGATTCATGTTTTGCCCCCCGGATTCGCTGTCAAAGGCCCTTGGCCGATGCGTGGCGGATACTATGGGGCGGGCGGAGCGATGGCAAGGAAGGAGGAGCGGGTGAGGTGGAGTAGATGCGGGGGCATGGTAATCTGTTAGCTACGCTGTCTGCACCTGTTTCTGGTGGCCAGCCTCATAGTCCTGAGCCTTGCAGCGGTCCGTAAGACGCTAGTGCAGCTTCCGCATTGCGGCCTTCCATGCATAGTGCGACATTTTAATTGATTACCAACGCTACCGGCTGACCACCGACTGTCTTGGGTCAAGGATGCAACTGAGCATCGACGTAACCTTAAATACTCCAAAGAACCTATGAACAATCGTGATGCTGGATAAGAAATCAGCAATGCCAAAAATTTTGACGTTGTAAATCCGTTTATTTTTTAGATCTGGGCGGCCAAAATCGAAAATGGCCATGGGCTGCCCCGAATAGAACTCTTCAATGCACTCGATGATTAAGTGCCGCTCAGGACTATAGTTACCTTTTAAATTATGATAAATATGAGATATATTGTATTTACTGGGCAATGAAGACCCACAAGTTTTATAGATTAGTCCACACGATAGAGCTGAAAAGAATTCATCAAGACGTGTGGTGTCAACACGATAGGACACTGAGCCGTCAGGTGATGCTATTGCATCCTTTATCAATGCTTTACGCAGAGCCCCATTTCCGTAATGAAGCTGAGGGTAGATCGACTTTTTGAAGACTTCTCTCGCTCGATTAGATGGAGAAGCGTTCATACAAATTTGCGCCAATGCGTAAAGATCGTTTTTCGACTTTAAATTGTTGTGTCTTTCGCACGATTTTACCGTCAAAAGCTGATCTTTTTCTCCATCTGGGAAAAACGACCGTGGCGGTATATGTTCTTTTGTGATGCCCTTCTCACAGCAACCCTGAAAATAACAACTCATGACTTGATCTTCCCTGTATCTAAACCGGAACTTTGGAGTTAGCAATAGAATCGTCAAAAGCAGATTTTATACGTCTTAACGAAAATTTGGCTCAAATTGGGCATTGTTCGCCGATTCTGTTTTGATGTACGGCTCACCGTTCGGGCTTTCCTTACAATGGAAGAAATTGAAATTTAACTGTAATTTTAATCGTATTTTTCGTATTTTACTTCATTTTTGCTTTCTAAATATCACGCAGATAAGTGTGCATTGATGCATACTGATTTGGTTGTAGGCTCCCATAACGAAGGCTGCTTAGGTGCCTGCGCGTCAAAAGCTTTAACTCCTTGTACTAGTCGCAACCAGTACCGATTCCTAGTTTAGTTTCTAGCGAAGGTTATCTTCAAAAATATCGGATTCCAAACATACATTATGTATCGTTCGATAGGATTATCTTGAGCTCTTCGAGGCTCAAACCTCTTCCGATCAGTTTTGCCCGAATGGGTTCAAACTTGCGAACCATTGCCAAATAACGAACTAAGACAGGCATATGTGAATTCAAACCCATTCTATGGTTCTTGAAACGCTGAAAACGTTCCATGTGATCGATCAAAAAACGGGCAATACCCATATGCTCGGTTTCATTGTTGCCATCAAAACCCAAGAAAGTGGTTTGCGAGAAATCTTTGTTGTCTTTCAATTCTTTTGCTTGTTCATCTGGCAGTACTTCCATTGCCTCCTCAATGAAGCTCCACATATCCAAGATATCGACGACTTCTCGCAAAGAGGTAGGAGCATCAATGTGATCGTGAAATATACCATGCATCCGCCAACTGAGCGCCCAGTAATGCCCACCAGCTATGACATTCTGAAGAAAATTCGGATCAATATCATAGTCCTCACCGCTTTTCTTCATTAACTCTGAAAGCATAAACATCATCAGCTTTTCGGTGTTGGTTGGATAAATCTCATTGGGCTGGGCCACAGACAGTCCAACATCGAGCAACCGGCGTACAGCTTCAGCCCGTGAAGGTTTGTCTTTCTGAGACTCTTTCCAAAGATCAATCCTACTAGCTGTATTCTCATCAAGTCGCATTTCAAATCGTTCGGTTTTCACCTTTTTAACTCCGTAATGTAATCGTTATGACCGTAACTATGTACGTATTTACGTATAAAGTCAAGCGCATTTGGAAATGGTTTATAACTGATAACTCCGGTCGCCTTCAGAAAATTGATTGAACACCCGCTCTCCACCTGTCTTCTACATCGAGACACAATCCACCCACGTTTCCCGATCAACCCTCTCACCCAAACTTGATCTGCATCAAGATTGGTGTTTAGACCCTCCATGATAGATCACGGTTCCCGACGGTATTTTGGTGATGTTGTCGTGCAGCGCAGGGTGTTGGGCCTCTTGAATCCGCCATGCTCCCGTGAAGCACTTGCACTCAATCTTCAGGATTGTCGCTGCAAGGCGCGGGCACGGCGAATGAAGATACTAGCCATTGTTATGGTGATTACAAAGGCAACAAGCCCCAGATAACGCTCGTAAATTCCATCGATGCTGTCCGGGAGGAAAAAGAAGGTCGGTGCGGATATGATCCAGAGTACGGACAGGCTGATGAGCAGGCGCGCATTGCCGCGCCCTATGCGGTCCATGTCGCGCGCCATGGCCAGTGGCAATGCGGCGAAGAGAAAGCCGAGCGCGTAGACGAGATAAATATGGATGACGACGCCATCACTGTCGGCATCGCCATATTCGTTGCGTGCACCGACCAGAAATACGATGAGGCCAAGGGCTGCGAAGCCGACTACCCCGACGCTCCAGGGCCACCGGCCCAGATGAATGTGCGCTGCCAGCAGGGCAATCGAGATCAGCGATGCCGAGAAGGAGTAGATCCCGATATCGACGATGAACTCGAACCTGCCAGCACCAAGATCGCTGATGGTATCGGCAATCCAGTCATGGTCGGGCACAACGAAATCAGCCACCAGAATCGAGATGGCAAAGATCGCACATCCAAGGATTGCATACCAACCAAGGACCATGGTCAGTACGGGGCTCTCGCGGCAATCCTGCAACCCGGTCTGTCTTGACATAACTCCGCTCAACTTTTTCTCGGGAACAGAAGAGGCAAAGGCACGGGGAGGATCGTCTCTCACCCGTGCCTTGCGATCAGGCAGCGGCTGCGTTGATGCCGCCGGTTGCGATCGCCGTCATGCGGCGGTCACCGTCATAGGTCTCGTCCAGACATTCCTGGAGTATGGCACCGTCCTCGTCGTGCCCCAGGCGGTTTGCGAAGGCGACAAGGCATCCATATCCGGCTAGCGCGTAGTGAACCATTCTCTGATACTGCGTTATGATCATGGCATCGCGCACGTCATCGTCGCCGAATTCAGCGTCCAGCACGTGCGCCTGGGCTTCGGCGACCAGGCCTTCCATGCCCTTGCAGTGCTCGCCTGTGGGCTTGATACCGTGGGCGTTGCAGATTTCAGCAACTTTCTGAAGGCCATCGCTGATGCCATTGGACCCGTCGATCAGAGCTTCGGACAGGTCCTTGTCCTGAGCCGCGCGGCCCAGCGCAACGACGATATCGAGAGCTTGCTTGTTCGCGCTCCAAATGTCTTGCAGCTGATCGTAATAGACGTCTTTCAGGGAATTCATGGGCATATCGGGTTCCTTCATATCTGGTTGCGATACACCGACAACGTGCAAAACCCGTTTGTGTTCCAATACGATCTCGCAGCCCTTTCCAACCGGCCATGCCCCCTCCTCTCTCACCCAAACTTGATCTGCATCAAGGCTGGTGTTTCCATCATCCGTGATAGATCATGGTTCCGCACCGGTATTTCCATGATGTTGTGATGCAGCGCAGGATGGTATGTTGAACGAACTGGCTTTTATTTCCAACAGGCGGCAGGCTATCAAGAGCGCGCAATCCTTCCTGCAATTTCTCGGTTGACTGATTGCCACTCCCGCTAACAAATCACCGCGCAGGCCCAAATGGCAGGATCAGGCGCATGCCGATTTCCATTTGGGTGTCGATATCGAACCCGCCTTCATAATCGAGATTATAGGTTGCCGTGGTGCGGCGGAAGGTTTCTTCGGCGTCGGGGAACCATGTGACCCGGCCATAGGGTGCGATGGCTGCGCCGCACTGAATATCGATGAGGGCGCATAGGGGCATGGAAAGCGCTGCGCCAACTGAGACACCCCATTGGGTGTGGTCAAATGTATAGCTATTGCGCTCGCCACCGCCGCCGGTTTCGTCGGTTATGAATGTCGTTTCCAGATGCTCCAGAACAACGCCGCCGTCTACATCCACGAGGAAACAGGCCGATCTTGAAATACAGCCACCTTCAATCGGCACGGTGACACCGATGGATACGCGGCCTGCCCAGACGGCGCGGCCTTCCGCTGTTGTGTCATCCTCCGGCCCCGGATGCAGATTGACGCTGTAAAAACGACCTTCATTGCCGGCAAACACCATTCCCTCTGCCGACAAAAAGATGGGCAGTCCAGAGAATGGATAGGCTATCAGGCCGAAGGAAAAGGCGGCAGAACTGACCGCTGCATCACCATCGGCCTGCTCCGAGCCGGAAATATAATCCAGATCAGCTGACATCTGGCTGCTCTTGAACGCCAAACCGGCAAATGCAGCAAAAGTTTGCGAAACCCGGTCAGTGGCCATCACATCGTCTGTCGGCTCGATTGCCTCATTGATTGCCACATTCGCATCAGCGCATGGTTGCTGATCGCACTCCAACAGAGGCTTGTCGAATTTGTCGATCTGCTGCTTCAGCGTTTTCATTTTGGCCAGCAACGCCCGGGAACTGGCAAACTGTGCGTTTGCCTGACTCAGCAGGCGCCCATCTTCGCGAAGACGTGCGACATTGCGCTGATCGACATAGGCATCCGGGTTGGCCACATTAGGTGGGGCGATCAGCGCCCTGATGCGCTGGGATTCGCTTTCACGGGCGAGATGAAGTTCAAGCAGGCGGGAACCTTCATAATACTGCGAAGCAGCCTGCTCTCGCTGTGTGTTGTATTTTTCCACCAGCGCGTTGCGCCGTGCCGCCATAGCGCGGCATTGCGGGCAGATGACCGACACAAAGCGTTCCAGGCTTGGGAAGCTGGCCGGGAGCAAATCAGAGGCCTTGGACGAGCCATCAATCGCCTGTCTGGTCAATGAGGGGTCAAGCTCATAGAGATCACGCGGCAGAAGCCCGAGTTGATCAGCTGTCAGAATGGAACTGACGATTTCATTATTGAACAGAGTTGCAGATTTGCGAACCGCACCACCGTTCGCTTTCCAGTTCTCTGCCTCATTCTGATTCTCCGGGCAGCAGATGCAAGGCCCCGAAAGCAGCGTAAAATGGATTGCTTTTGCACGTCCATTGGCCAGTTGTGACCGGGCGATGCGCTCGCTGGTCGGCGACCATGGCGTCTGGATATAGGTCGAACTTCCACTTGTGGAAAAATCGTAGCCCTCGCCCAAATCGCCAGTGACCCTCAAAATTTCATTGCCCATCGCCCGGTCATAAACGGTGACGATGCTTAGTCGGCTTGCACGAATGCAATCTTCACAATTGGGGAGGCTGTCTACCAGTGCCAAAAGTCTTGGCGGGACGCCAGCGATTGCCATTTCACGCTTCAGACCGGCTTTCAGGCTTGCTGCTTTTTCCAGATCAACGCATGCACCCGGCGGGCAGTTTGGTGCAGCAGCCTGAACCGGTGATGCGCTCAGAAATACGGCTAACAACAAAGTGCTGATTGCACTGAATACAGCGTATGATGCTCGTTCAAACCTGCTTCTTGTAAAAAATTCAACCCAAGACGACACACTTGCGAAACTCATAGTCACTCTTACGCCAAGTCAAATACTCGGCGCCCCCCTCAACGTTTCCCATAAGATGTTAGGCATTTGTTAACTAAAAAGTCCAGACTCGCCATCCATGCGATACTTGTGTGAGCAGAACTCCAGAATTTCCGCGCGTAGACTGACACCATGCTCAGGACAAGTTTCCGGGTACACCCACTCACCCAAACTTGATCTGCATCAAGGCTGGTGTTTCCATCATCCGTGATAGATCATGGTTCCGCACCGGTATTTCCATGATGTTGTCATGCAGCGCAGGATGGTATGTTGAACGAACTGGCTTTTATCTCCAACAGGCGGCAGGCTATCAAGAGCGCGCAATCCTTCCTGCAGTTTCTCGGCTGGCTGGTTGACAGCCCGGCCAAGCAGGTCACGGTTGTTATCTGCCTTGGATGCTGGATTGCACTGTTCAAAATCTCGCCGCAGGCCTCCTTCGGGGCGCTGTGCATTGGCAATGCGGTGTCCAATTCCACCAGCCTGTTTCAAAGCGCGGCCCTGCCCTATATCCATGCCGGATTGATGGCGATTGCGATGATGGTGCCTTTTGCCCTGTCGCATTACCGCCATATCAGGGACAGCGTTGCACCTGCGCTCAAAGGGACTGCGATTTTCAGCTTTGCGGTGATCTATGGCGGTCTTTGGGTGCTGGTCAGCTGTACGCTGGAGTTCATCAATCAGGAGGTGTTGGCATCCCTCCCGCGCCTGCCGCTGTTATTGCTGAGTGTGGTGTTTGCCGCTGCCTGGCAGATGACCGGTATAAAGGCTGCCGCGCTGGCGCGGTGCCAGCTCAAGGCTCCGCTGGCCACAAGCGGGCTGGCGGCGCTGCGCACATCCGCCGCCTTTGGCGTGCGCCATTCCGGCAATTGCATGAAAGCCTGCCTGCCGATGATGGCGATTTCCACCGTCTCGGGCCATGCCTTCGGGCTGATGATCCTGCTGGCGTTCCTGATGGGCGTCGAGCGCTTTTCGGCGCGCCCAAAGGTTCTGATCATCACCTGCACATTGCTGGCGCTGTTTGCAGCCCTGCTGGCAAGCGCGCTGCTTGGCTATCTGCCGCTTTGAACCAGCAAGATCAGTTGTTGGTGCGCGTTGGCGTGCCACACAATCCGGCTTTGCGCAGGGCCGTGCAATTGACGCCATAATCGGCTGCAAAATTGCCACCGCCGTAGAAGGATTTTGAACCGGTCCGGTTCGGCCCGCAGCCCTTGTCACCGCTTCCGACCCATCTGACATGAACGGTGCCGGGGCTTTTCAGGCCGTCGGCGCGGCAGCAGGCTTCATACTCAATACGATCCTTGAAGCTGTTATTGCCATTGGGCAGTTTTGGAAAAATGCCGTTCCATTGCAGGCGCGCTCCGGTGCGTGCGCCTGACAAATTGGTGCAGGATTGCGGCACGGTGTGGGTCCAGCGCGCCGCCCATAAATCGCTGGCGCAGCTTTTGCCGGCATTATAGGCGCGGGATCGACACTGGTTGGCTTTGGTTCTGTTCTGGCACGACCCCTGTGTCTTGATCGTTGCCAGCGTTTTGTGCGTTGGCGAAAAAGCGGGATTGCTTGAGAATATCACAAACTCGCAACCGCGCGTGATATCGGCGCGGGCAAGTGTGGGCGCAAATGCGGTGAGACACAAGGCGAGGCTGGCGGCGAGAACATGTTTCATCAAAACCTACTCCGGACAAAAAACTGTACGACCACAGGGTGTATAGCAGATTTGGCGGCAATCTTGAAATTCACATTGTCAGCGATGGTTGCCAGAGCATAAAGGTGACGCGGCAGTTCTTAAGCTGAGGGCGGGCCATCGCGATGGTCCGCACCTTTGATGACACGGCTTATCAATGGCGGAAGTGGCGAACCCCGGTGAAGACCATGGCCAGGCCTGCGCCGTCTGCCGCGTCGATGACTTCCTGATCACGCATCGAGCCGCCGGGCTGGATCACCGCTGTTGCGCCGGCTTCGGCTGCGGTCATCAGACCATCCGCGAAGGGGAAGAACGCGTCGGATGCGACCACCGAGCCATTGGTCAAGGCGTGTTTGATGCCCATGGCTTCTGCTGCATCTTCCGATTTGCGTGCCGCAATACGGGTGGAATCAACCCGGCTCATCTGGCCTGCGCCAATGCCCACGGTCGCGCCATCCTTGGCGTAAACAATGGCGTTGGATTTGACGTGTTTGGCAATGGTGAAGGCAAAGCGCAGATCGGCCAGCTCTTCCGGTGTCGGCGCGCGTTTGCTGACCACTTTCAGATCCAGATCAGCGGCGCAAATATTATCGCGGCTTTGCACCAGCAGGCCACCGGCGACGGATTTGACCATCTGGCCAGCAGCGCGCGGGTTGGACAGGCCCCCGGTGACGAGAACGCGAATGTTGGGTTTGCGGGCCAGAATGGCTTTGGCCGCCTCATCAATCTGCGGGGCAATGATGACTTCGGTAAACACCTTTAAAATCTGCTCGGCGATATCGGCGGTCAGGGGCTGGTTCAAGGCAACAATGCCGCCAAAGGCCGAGACCGGATCACAGGCCAGCGCCTTGCCGTAAGCATCCAGCAGATTGCTGCCGGTGGCAACGCCGCAAGGGTTGGCATGTTTGATGATGGCGACAGCCGGTGTCTCTGCCGGATCGAATTCGCTGACCAGCTCAAACGCGGCGTCGGTGTCGTTGATGTTGTTGTAGGAGAGTTCCTTGCCCTGCAGGGTGGTGGCCGTGGCCACACCATTGCGGGTTTCATCGCTGAGATAGAAGGCAGCCTTCTGATGCGGGTTTTCACCATAGCGCAGCGCCAGATGCCGCGTGCCGCCAAAGGCGCGTTCGGTGCCCAGCTCATTGTCGAGCTGACCGGCAAACCATGTGCTGATGGCCGCATCATAGCGCGCGGTGCGGGCATAGGCGCGGGCCGCAAAGCTCTTGCGCGCAGCCAGTGTCAGGCCACCCTTTTCGGCAATGGCTGTTCCAACGCTTTCATAATCGGCTGCATCGGTGATGATGGAGACATAGCCGTGATTCTTGGCGGCGGCACGGATCATCGCCGGGCCGCCAATGTCGATATTCTCGACGCAATTGGCATAATCGGCGCCGGAGGCCACGGTTTTTTCAAACGGGTAGAGATTGACCACAACCAGATCGATCGGCGCGATGTCGTGCTCGGCCATGGCGGCCTGATGCTCGGGATCGTCGCGCAAACCCAGCAAGGCGCCGTGAATGGACGGGTGCAGGGTCTTGACCCTGCCATCCATGATTTCCGGGAAATTGGTCACCGACGAGACGTCGTGTACCGGTATACCGGCATCAGAAATGGCCTTGAAGGTGCCACCGGTGGAAATCAGCTTCACACCGTTTTCATGCAGGGTTTTAGCAAAGGGAATGAGGCCTCTTTTGTCAGACACAGACAGGAGGGCGGATTTGACCGGAACAATATCCGGAAACGAGATCGCTTTGGCGATGGGCGCAGACATGGGGAGACTCGCGATAGAAGGGGTGGAAACTGCGCCCTGCTTACTTGAGCTGGTCGTCTTTGCCAACCTCTTCATCATCATCATCGGCAAATTGCGGTGACGGAGCCAGATCTTCCTCATCCAGGCGCAGGGTGACTTCGCGATCTGCTTCCGACAATGGCCGCGAGCGCGCGCTGCCGGTCTGGACAAAGGACCAGGTGACCGAGTTCATCTTGCTGGCATTGCCGTAGATCACGATCTGCTCGCTGCGGCGATGGCCGAAGGTCTCGGACATGTAGATGCTTTCTTCCAGTGCAATCTCGACACCGGGGGTGGCTTCGAATTCCCAGGCATCACCCGTCGGCAGAGTCAGGAACACGCTTTCGCCGCTGGAGGTCATGCTGGCGGAAACGCCAGGGTGAATATGGAAGCGGATGGCGTATTCATCATAATCTTCGACAGGCCGACCGGACAGGGTGTCGACGCCAAACAGGCTCTTGCCGTCCTGCTCCAGAATGAGCGTGCGTTCATGCACCAGGCCAAACAGCGCACCATAGCCATCATGGCTCATCACCAGCTCATGGCCGCGCTCATTTTCGTAAATGCTCGATCGGACATCTTCCGGCCCCGAAATGACCACCGGCCCGAGCCATTTTTCGGCACTGGAATCGGTCAGGAAGCGCGAGGAGGAGGTGTCATTCAGGCCAAGGGTGCTGTGGGCTGCCGTGGACCGGGTCATCTGACGCCATTCTGGCAAATGCGCAGAGGGCGCACCGCAATTGGTGATGATGCGCTGGCGATCGCTGGAAAATTCGAAGGACAGCGTGCCGGCATGGGCCTTGTCACTGAGGCGCATCGGCGGTGTCGTCCCGGTGTCTGCAATGATGATCGCATTGCCGGCTTCCATGCGGCTGTAGCCGGTATATTTGGCCTGCAGAACCGGTTTTCCGCGGGCATCATCATAGGCCAGCAAGGTGGCGATCAGATCGGATTTGGTGCCACCCATGCCATTGAAATGGGCAAAGGCCCCATCGCCATGACGGAAGAAGCGCAGCATTGGCATCATCCGGTCAATCGCGGTCATGATGGCTTTGGTTGGCTCCAGACCACGGGCCGTGAAGGCCTGGCGAAGCGGCAGAAGGTCGGTCAGAATATCAATGATCACAGCCGGTGAGCGGCTGATATGGCCGCCATCGGGCAGGATCTGCGCGTTCAGCTCTTCATCCAGACGTTTGGCACTGGAGCGCGAATAGCGTTTTTGACCGGACATCGACAGAGTTGCCGCTGCCAGCGCGATGGAGGCGTTGAGCCGCCCGACACCGGGGGGCAAGTCACCGACGATGCGGCGCAGAAAACGCACCTGCCGATTGAGCGATTTCAGAAACATATTGTAGAATTCATGGTCACTGCCCTGCAGAATCAGCGGGGATTGTGCCAGCCAGGCCAGAATGCGGGTCGATGTGACCTCATGATCCCAGGCGATATCATTCCACTTGCCGTGAATTTCGATCCAGTCTTCGACCATTTCCCGCGCAACCTGACGCGCCGCCGGATTGTCGGTGGCCTTGAGATGGCGCAGCCAGGAAAAGCCGTGGATTTCACGTCCCCAGGCCAGGGTCGGTGGAATGACTTCAAAGGGCGAGTAATTGGGTGCCTCGACCACTTCACCGGCAAACACGAATGTGCCGTTGATCAGTTCTGTGGCGATTGTGGGATCGGCAGTGCGCACATCGGGCGGCGCAATCAGCAGCCGCTCCGGTGCCGGGCCATTATAGGTCCAGCGGTAAATCGGGCTTGAATGGAAACTGCGTTTCAGGGAGTGATACGCTGCGCGCGCCACAATGCTGGACAAACGAAACTGCCCGGCAAAGGCTCCGGGTATTTTCACTTCCACCATTCTACGCGCGTCTAACAACCGCGAATTCCTCTGAAACTAAAACAATGTGGTTCTTAAACAGCGTCTGAAACTGTATCCAGCGATCCACATATATAGCACTGAACATTAAGGGCGCATTAACCTTAGGATGAAGAATCCATCCACATTTGGCACCATGTCTGGGGTGCTTCTAAAGACACCATCTGCAACGGTCAACGGGCTGCACAAATTCGTCTCGCCGCTGAGGATCGGATCGACAACGAGACCAAGCTCATCGCGGACATAATCCAGATGGGCTTCGCCCTCTTCGGCCAACAGCGAACAGGTGCAGTAAATCATGGTTCCGCCCGGTTTCAGAAGACTGGCCGCCTTGGCCAGCATGTTGCGCTGCAGGGTCACCAATTCCTTGATCTGCGCGCGGGTTTTCAGCCAGGCCACATCCGGATGACGGCGAATGGTTCCGGTGGCCGAACAGGGCGCATCCAGAAGGATCGCGTCATAGGCTGGCTGATCATCCATGGTCAGCAAATCTGCGGTCACAGTTTTCGCTGACAGGTTGAGCCGGTCGAGATTTTCCGCAAGCCGCTTCACACGGTGCTCGGAAATATCCAGTGCGGTGACCTGCAGCCCGGCTGCCGCCAATTGCGCCGTCTTGCCACCGGGCGCGGCACAGGCATCCAGCACCTGCAGATCAGCGAGGGAGCCGCGACGCTGCAGACTGCTGATCAACAGTGTTGCCGGTACAGACGCTGCGGCATCCTGAACCCACCAGTCACCTGTCTTGAAACCATCCAGTTCAAACACCTTGCTGACTGCGTCGAGGCGCACCGTGTGCTCACCCACCAACACGCCATTCAGACGGGTTACCCAGTCCTGGGCATCGCCACGGACCGTCAGATCGAGCGCGGCACGCTGCATGTTGGCCAGCATGATGTCATGAGCCTTGTCAGCGCCATACTGGCTGACCAGCATTGTGCGCAGCCAATCCGGCGTGTTCAGCGTGGCATCCGGCTCAAACGCATCGCGCTCACGCAACAGACTGCGCAGCACACCATTGACCAGAGGCTTGAAATGGCGCGCCTTCGGATCGGAGGCAGCGGCATCCACAGCCAGCGAGACAGCGGCATGATCGGCCACATCCATGAACAGGATTTGGGCAACAGCGGTGTATAAAACGCCGGGAAGATAGGGTGCTGAGGCGGGCAGACTTTTGGTCAGACGCTGCTTGATGATGGCCTGGATTTCACCGAAATGGCGCAAGGTGGTGGAGGCAATGGCTCTGGCCAGCGCCTTGTCCTGCGGCTGCAGATTGGCGTAGCCGCTGTCCTTGCCATCCTCGAGCAGTGTTTCCAGCGCCTTGCGCTTGCTGATGATCTGACTGATCAGATTGGCGGCCACCTTGCGCGGTGCCAGACCGGGGGCGTTGCGCTGGTTGGGTTTGCCCCGGCTGTTGCCGGAACCTTGATGTTTGCGACCGTGCTTGTGGTCTTTGGATGCGCCGCCAGCGTTGGGGTTACTCACCCCCAGGGCCCGGCATTCTGCGATCCGTCGTCGCCATAATCATCGACCTCATCATAAGTCCCGTCCCAGTTCTGTTCCATGGCGCGCAAAGCGGCTATGCGGTTTTCCGTGCTGGGATGCGTGGAGAACAGATTGTCCATCCGGGCACCTGACAACGGGTTTATGATAAACATGTGGGCCGAGGCAGGATTGCGTTCGGCATCCATGTTTTCAAATTTGCCAACCCCACGGGAAATCTTGCCAAGCGCCGAGGCCAGCCACAGGGGATGATCACAAATCTCGGCGCCGCGTCTGTCAGCGGCATATTCCCGTGTCCGGCTGATCGCCATCTGTACGATACCCGCTGCCATCGGCGCAATGATGGCGGCGAGAATGGCACCGACGATGCCAATACCATTATTATTGCGGTTGCCACCAAAAAACAGGCCGAAATTCGCAATCATCGAAATCGCACCGGCAATGGTTGCCGTCATTGTCATGATCAGCGTGTCGCGATTCTGGATATGGGCCAGTTCGTGGGCCATCACACCCGCGACTTCTTCCGGCTCGAGAAGCTCCAGCAATCCGGTGGTGGCCGCCACAGCGGCATTTTCCGGGTTGCGGCCGGTTGCAAATGCGTTGGGTTGCGGATTCTTGATCAGATAGACAGCGGGCATCGGCAGATCTGCAGCTTCCGCCAGACCGCGCACGATGGCAAAAAACTCTGGCGCATTGTCCTCATGGGCTTCCACCGCATGGTGCATGCGCAGCACCATCTTGTCGGATTTCCAGTAGCTGAAAAGGTTCATCGCCAAGGCAATGAAGAATGCAATCAGCGCTCCGCCAGTCCCGCCCAGCAAATATCCGATCCCCATGAAAAGGGCCGTCAGAGCGGCCAGTAACATGGCCGTTTTGGTGTAGTTCATAGCTCTCAACTTTCCAAAGTCGTGTTGCGCTCAAATTGGGCACATAAATGCGGCTTTGCAAGTGGATCAGCCTGCCTTATATCAACGCAATGAGCGGAAACACTGAAAATATCGACCCAAACAGCACTGACGGTACTGACAACGCGTCAGACAAGGTGTTGTCCCCCGAAGCACAGCGGGCACTGGCCGAGGCCGAGGCACGTCGCCTGAAGGCACAGGCGGAGGCGGATAATCTGCCGAAGGAACAGGGTGGCCGAGGCGGCCCCGACCCCGCACGCTATGGCGACTGGGAAATCAATGGTCGCGCCATCGATTTCTGAATTCGGGCCTCCGGAGAAACTCCGAAAACCCTATTCTTGAAAAGCCGCGCTACCGGTTGGCGCGATTGGCGATCAGATCATCCACCACTGACGGATCGGCCAGTGTCGACGTGTCCCCCAGCGAGCCGGTTTCATTTTCAGCGATCTTGCGCAGAATACGGCGCATGATCTTGCCGGAGCGGGTTTTGGGCAGGCCGGGTGCCCATTGCAGCACATCGGGCTTGGCAATCGGTCCGATTTCCTTGCGAACCCAATTCTGCAGCTCGACGCGCAACTCATCTGATGGCTCGTCGCCCTCCATCAAGGTCACATAACAATAGATGCCCTGACCCTTGATATCATGGGGATAGCCGACAACAGCGGCCTCGGACACTTTTGGATGCGCCACCAATGCTGATTCCACCTCAGCCGTTCCCATGCGATGGCCGGAAACGTTGAGCACATCATCGACACGGCCGGTGATCCAGTAATAGCCATCCTCATCGCGGCGACAGCCATCGCCGGTGAAGTAATAGCCTTTGAAATGCTCAAAATAGGTGGACACAAAACGATCATGGTCGCCCCAGACAGTGCGCATCTGACCTGGCCAGGAATCCTCCATCGCCAGAATGCCTTCCGCAGTGCCTTCCTGTATTTCGCCATGCTCGTTGAGAATCACCGGCATGACACCGAAGAAAGGACGGGTGGCCGAACCGGGCTTGGTGGCGGTTGCGCCGGGCAAGGGCGTGATGAGAATGCCACCGGTTTCCGTCTGCCACCAGGTATCAACAATCGGGCAATTGCTGTTGCCGACCGTCTTGTCGTACCAGTTCCAGGCTTCCGGGTTGATCGGCTCGCCAACCGAGCCAAGCAGTTTCAGGGATGACAAATCACACTTGTCGACAAAGTCATTGCCCTTGCCCATCAGGGCGCGGATTGCGGTGGGTGCCGTGTAGAACTGATTGACCTTGTGCTTTTCACAAACCTGCCAGAAACGCGACGCGTCCGGATAAGTCGGCACACCTTCAAACATCAGCGTGGTGGCGCCATTGGCCAGCGGACCATAGACAATATAGGAGTGTCCTGTGACCCAGCCGACATCAGCCGTGCACCAGTAAACGTCGCCATCCTGATAGTCGAAGACATATTGATGGGTCATGGAGGCGTAGACGATGTAGCCGCCGGTGGTGTGGACCACACCCTTGGGCATGCCGGTGGACCCGGAGGTGTAGAGGATGAACAGCGGATCTTCCGCATTCATCGCTTCAGGTTCACACTCATCGGACACATTCGCTTCTGCTTCATGGAGCCAGACATCACGGCCAGCCTTCATGGTCACATCACCGCCGGTGCGTTTGACCACGAGCGCCTTTGTGCTCCCCGATGCCTGCTCCAGTGCCGCATCGACATTGGATTTCAGCGCCGTATTGCGGCCACCACGCGGTGCTTCATCGGCTGTAATGACCAGTTTGGCCTGACACCCGACGATTCGGTCTGCCAGCGCATCGGGTGAAAAACCGGCAAACACGATGGAGTGGATCGCCCCGATCCGGGCACAGGCCAGCATGGCATAGGCGGCTTCCGGAATCATCGGCATATAGATGATGACGCGGTCACCCTTGCCGATGCCCATGTCTTTCAAGACATTGGCAAAGCGGCAGACATGGCTGTGCAATTGCTTGTAGGTGATGTGCAGCGCTTCATCATCAGGATTGTCCGGCTCCCAGATGATCGCCGTCTGGTCACCACGAGTGGCGAGATGGCGGTCGACGCAATTGGCCGAAACATTCAATTCGCCATCTTCAAACCATTTGATCGAGACGTTGTGATAATCAAACGAGGTGTGCTTGACCTTGGTGAATGGCTTGATCCAGTCAACCCGCTTGCCATGCTCGGCCCAGAATGCATCGGGATCACTGATGGATGCCTGATACATTTCCAGATATTTTTCATTGTTGATATGTGCAGAATTCGCCCAGGCATCGGGTACGGGGTGAAGGTCAGTATTACTCATGAATCGTCCTCCCAGACGGAATGAAATCGAGTCGCAGTCAATTGCGGCCATTATGCAAAGCTGAGCGGCATAATCCAGTCATGTCACTCGAAATTGTGGTTTGGCAGTGCTTGAAGAGAATCAGAAATCTCTAGCCGGTCAAAGCCCGCCCATCTTGCACACCAGCGCCCATTCTTCAGGACGAACCGGCTGAACAGACAGGCGCATGGATTTGACCAGCGCCATCTCGGCCAGCTCCGGTGTGGCCTTGACATCCGCCAGAGTGACCGGCTTCGGCATGTCCTTGACGGCTTTGATATCGACACACTCCCAGCGCGGGTCATCTACGGTGCTGTCAGGATGGATTTCCTTGCAAACTTCCACAATGCCGACAATCTCTTTTCCCTCATTGGAATGATAGAAAAACCCCTGATCACCAATCTTCATATCACGCATGAAATTGCGCGCCTGATAATTGCGGATGCCGTCCCACTCCTCTCCTGCGTCACCTTTGGCCTTCTGCATGTCCCAGGACCATTTGAAGGGTTCGGATTTAAAGAGCCAGTAGGCCATAGATTTCTCCTGAGATTATGTAGCTATGCTGTCGGTGCGCCCAGCGCCCAGATCCACGGATGAACTTCAACACTGTCAAACAGACCGGCTTTTGCATAGGGATCATTGGGCAGCAATGCCTCCACATCGGCCCGGCTGTCGGCTTCGACAATCAGCATCGACCCGATCATGGTTTCATTATCATCTGCCAACAAAGGGCCAGCGACCGGCACGGTGTTGGCTTTCAACCATGCAACATGGTCCGGGCGATTGCTTGCGCGCATCTCGGTGTGGCCGGGTTTGTCTTTTGCGTAAACGATAAAATACATGTGCGTGTCTCCTGCGCGCTTTATAATTTTCAGTTTTCAGTTTTCAGTTTTTAGTGGTCGATCCAACAGACGGTGAATCGCCGCATCAACGCTGATGGTTCCGTCGAGTATTTCAGATACTGTCTGAAGGATCGGCAAATCAAGGTTTTTCATCCGCGCCGTTCTTGCGGCAATGCCGGCGGTAAAGGCACCTTCTACCAGCGGCACCCGCCCTTCCAGCGCATCCGAGATGCTTAATGTGCCTGCGCCAAGACCAAATCCGAATGAGAAATTCCGCGACTGGGTGCTGGAACAGGTCAGCACAAGATCTCCAAAACCAGACAGTCCCATAAAGGTTTCGGCGCGTGCGCCATGGGCAAGGCCGTAGCGCACCATTTCGGAAAAGCCACGCGCCATCAACGCTGCGCCTGCGCTGGCGCCCAATTGGCAGCCAGCGGCAATGCCGCAACACACAGCAGTAACATTCTTCAAAGCACCGCCGATCTCGACACCCACCAGATCATCCGCTGCATAGGGACGGAACAGCGGGCTGGCCAGCATCCGGCAGAGGGCTTCCGAGTGCTCGATTTGATCGGCTGCCAAGGTCACTGCGGTGGGTTTTCCTGCAACCACGTCCACGGCAAAGCTTGGACCAGACAGAACTGCCAGATCCTGACTGGGGCGCAAATCCCTAATGATGCCAGCGGGCAGAAGACCGGTTGTCTGCTCGATTCCCTTGGCACACAGAATCAGGGGCTTGTCTTCCGGCCAGATTGTCATCAATTCGGCAAATACCGCGCGCAATTGCTGTGTCGGGATCACTATCAGAACCGCATCGCTGTCAGACAGGTCGCGCAGGGAAGTGGTCGCCGCCAGCGAATCGGGCAGTTTGATTTTTGGCAAATAGGCCTGATTCTCGTGATGGGTGTTGATGCTGTCCACAATCGCTGCATCGCGCGCCCACACTCTGGTTTGCGCGCCGGCATTCAGGGCTGCGACGCCCAAAGCGGTGCCCCAGGCACCGCCGCCGACAATGCCGATCCGTTTGGATGCGCTCATACTTTGGGCCCCGCCTTGCCATGGCCGATCATGGTTTGCGCATTCATATCCAGCGGCCATCTGGCGCGGGGTGCCAGGTCGAAATCATGTGCTTCACCGGCAGAAAACCGTTCCAGCCCGGCCCAGGCGATCATGGCACCATTGTCACCACACAGATTGAGGGGCGGCGCGACAAGCATTGTGCCCAGCCTGTCGGCCAGACCGGCCAGATGAGTTCGCAGAACCTTGTTGGCCGCAACGCCGCCAGCCACCACCAAAGGCAGGGATCTGCCCTGCAAAATTTGCTGAACATCACTGCGTGATGTGGCCAGTTCAAACGCGCGAATCAGCCGGTCTTCAATGATGGCCGCCACTGTTTTTTGAAAACTCGCACAAATATCCGCAACACCCTGATCCGAGAGGGAGCATTCCTGCAAAAGCGCCTGCGCCTGCTGCCGGACCGCTGTCTTCAGTCCCGAGAAGGAGAAATTGGGTGGCATTTTTCCGCGCAGAGGCATGGGAAAATTGAACCTGTCAGGATCGCCCGTCAATGCGGCACGTTCAACGGCAGGCCCGCCCGGATAGCCAAGACCGAGCAGTTTCGCAGTCTTGTCAAATGCTTCGCCCAGGGCATCATCAATCGTGCTGCCGAGCCGATGATACTGGCCAAGCCCGCTGACCAGCAGAATTTGAGAATGGCCACCAGACACCAAAAGCAGCAGATAGGGATAGGCAAGTTGATCACTGAGACGCGCGGTCAAAGCGTGTCCTTCCAGATGATTGATGCCGAGAAATGGCAAATCATGGGCAAGCGCGATGGATTTGGCCGCCATCAGACCCACGATCAGACCGCCAACCAGGCCGGGACCTGAGGACACAGCCAGCGCGTCGAGATCGGAAAATTCGCAATCCGCGTCCTTCATTGCAGCCAATATGACGCTGTCAATTGCCATCACATGTGCCCGGGCGGCAATTTCCGGCACCACGCCACCAAAGGCTTCGTGGTCCTTCTGACTGAGGACGATGTTTGAGAGAATCTGCCCCCGAGGCGTGCCATCGGGAGAGATGCTGCCATCAACGATAGCAGCGGCAGTTTCATCACAACTGGTTTCAATGCCGAGTAGGCGCATGGCAAATTTCCAAAATTGCGCTTGGGGCCACTGTCACAATAGTCTATGCAACAACGCGAAAACAGTCTGCGCATATGCGCTATCACCTAGCATTGCCCCTATGACCCTGCAAACAAAAGCTGACACAGTTCTGAAACCCACCAGCGCAAAGCCCATTCGCATTGGCACGCGTGGAAGCATTCTGGCGTTGGCACAGGCCAGCGAACTGCGTGCCCGGCTGATGGCTGCCCATGATCTGGATGAAAATTGTTTTTCCATTGACGTTGTCAGTACTGCGGGCGACCGAATCCAGAACCGGGCGCTGAACGAATTGGGTGGCAAGGGCCTGTTCACCGAAGAAATTGAAGAGCGGCTTCTTTCTGACGATCTGGATATTGCCGTGCATTCCTCCAAGGACATGCCGACAGTTCTGCCAGACGGGCTGGAGCTTTCCACGATCTTGCCGCGCGAAGACCCAACAGATGCCTTTCTCAGCCACAAGGCGAGCCGACTGGAGGATCTGCCCCATGGTGCGGTGGTCGGGTCTGCAAGCCTGCGCCGTCAGGCCATGATCAAGCGCTTGAGGCCGGATCTGCAACTGGTCAATCTGCGCGGCAATGTAGATACCCGCATTCGGAAGCTGGGCAGAGGGGTCGTGGATGCAACCTTGCTGGCCACGGCCGGTCTCAACCGCACCGGTCTTTCAGAGCACATTACAAGCAGGCTTCCGGTTGAGACCTTTCTGCCGGCTGTGGGCCAGGGTGCTGTTTGTGTGGAGGTTTGCTGCCGGCGTACCGACATCAAAGACTTTCTTGCACCGATTCATCACCGTGAAACCGGCCTTTGCCTTTGGGCCGAGCGCGCCTTTTTGCGGGAACTGGATGGGTCCTGCCGGACACCGATTGCCGCATTTGCCAGCATCGAAGACGACATAATGTCGTTTCGCGGCATGGTGCTGTCGACCGATGGCCAGACCGCTTTCGAGACGTCACGCACTCTGGCCGCGCCCGATACTGCCAGCGCAACGGCACTGGGCCGTGAAGCGGGACAGATCATTCGCGAGGAAGCCGGTGAGGACTTTCTGGCAAATATCATCCACAATCAGCACATTCTGGAAACACGTTAGGCCGGGAGTGAGATGACGCATAAGGGTTCGAACCGGCACAAATTTGTCTGGGTAACACGACCCCGACCTCAAGCTGACGATCACGCCAGCGCAATTGCCAAGGCTGACCTGACACCTTTGCTCTGCCCGGTGATGCATATTCGGGCCTTGCCTGCTCCCATTTCGCCCCCTGTCGCACCACCCGACGTTGCCGGCCTGATTTTCACCAGTATCAATGGATTGTTGAATTTTCCAGAAAGCTGGCAATCGGTTTTTTTGAACCACCCGGTTTTTGTTTCCGGTACCACCACGCTCACCCTTGCCCGGGATATGGGATTTCAGAATATCGTCTGCTCACCGGATCAGGGCAGTCGCGGAATGGTGGGGCTGATACGCAAGGCACTGCCAGTATCAACGGACGCGAGTCCACCACAGCTGTTATACGTTGCAGGAACCTCCCGAACTCCAATTCTGGAGGAGGAATTATCGCCTGATTTTGAACTGACATTGACCGAGCTATACGCTGCGGAACTCAACACCCAGCTTTCAGACGAAGCCACACTTGCCTTTAAAAACAAACAAATTGTGGCGGCAACTTTCTTTTCCAGCCGCACCGTAATCCACGCAGCAACATTGCTGAAAAACCAGTTTGGCGTGCATGCAAAATCGATCTTCGATGAGATGCTGGCCGTGTGCATTTCCCAGGTTGTTGCCGAACGGGCACGTGAATCCGGGTTCACCAAAATCGCAATCGCGCCCATGGAATCATCGGATTCCATGGTAAAAAAGTTAGTTGATCAACTTAAAATTTACAGTATTTCATCCAAAACCAACTGAACTCTCTGAATCCTGACTTGCGCTCCTTGTGATACCCGATTGCAACTGCTTATATCTACCTTATGTAGCTATCTGGGCGTGACGAACGATTGGTCATCCCAGCCAGAGAATGCGCGAAAAGGGACACCAGAATGGTAAAATCACCACAACGCCCGACCTCTAAATCCAGGTCCACAGGTTCCAGTCGATCCCGCGCATCCAAAGCTGCCACACCATCAACTGGCAAGCCCGCCGACACGTCCAGCGCCACACCCACGGGTGCCAAGCCGTCAGAGACAGCATCGCCAAGCGCGAAAGCCAGTTCAACAGCGACAAACCCCACTGGCAGTGCCGCCCAGCTTACGCCGAAACCAACCACCATTGATCTGACGCCAAATGCCGTGAAGAAGACGGCAGCGACGATTCCGGATACCGGCGCAGCAACAGGTAAAGTTGGTGGCGCAGACAAACCGAAATCATCAGCAAACGAAACCCAGGCCAAGGCACCACAACAGCCAGCGGCTGAAACCGTCAAACCAAAAACCGATACGCCAGGTTCAGATGAGAAACCGGCTGCTGCGGCGACGTCCACCTCAAATGCTGCCGGATCGCCAAAAGCCTCACAGACGTCGACAAAGCCATCCCAGCGCTCGGAACCAGCCACGTCTGCGCGGACGCAGTCTCAAAGAGGCGGAGGCACAAGCATTTTGGCCATGGTTCTGGCCGGTGGCGTGGGTGGTATCATAACACTGCTGGGTGCCTATGCCCTGCTGGGCTCCGGTCTTCTGGCGACACTGCAGAATGACGGGACTGACGAAACGCAGGCTCAATTGTCTGAACTGTCCAATTCAGTCACCGGATTGTCAGAGCAGTCGGCCTCCCTGTCTGCAAGTCTGGCTGATCTGGACACAAGGATGACGGCACTGGCCGACCAGCCTGCTGATACAGGTAGCACCGATGCATTGCAGGCTGATATTGAGACGCTTCGGGGGCAGATTGATGAAGCGCTTGCTGCCAGTCAGTCAAGCCTGACAGCTGACAATGCCGCACTGACAGAATTGAGGGAATCCTTTAGCTCGCTGGAAACCCAGATGAGCGGCCTGTCCGATGCGATGGCATCGCAAAATGAAACGCTTTCAGGCGAATTGTCCAAACTGGCTGAACAACAAAGCGCACTGGAAACCTCAATTGCCGGTGGAGAGGCCGGGGACGGCCCTGCCCTGGCCGCGCTGGAAGCACGTTTGACAAATCTGTCTGAACAGATGGCCACTCAGGCGGATCAGATCAACACACAGATCAGCGCCCTGGGCACGGAGATTCCGACTCCGGTCCGTGAGGAGCTGAACACAATTGGTGAAATCGTCACCAATCTGCAGGCCCAGCTGTCGATCATGGAAAGCCTGCAACTTACCTCACAGCAACAGCAGATAGATTTGCAATCGCTGACAGATACTGTGGAAGGCGTGGCCGGGACGGTGAAGCGGGTTGCCGGAAAAACCGATCGCCTGGAAGCCACCGTTGCCACACCGGCCGAAGCGAAAACAGATGTGGCTCTGGATGGTGCCAAGCTGGCCTATGTGCAAAGCGCCCTTCAAACGGCCGTGTCTGAGGGAACACCATTCGCCGGCCTGCTTGCCCAAGCGCAAACTCTAATGGCTGACAATGGCAGCGCTGTCGCCCTGCCGGACGACTTCCTGCAGGCGGCACAGTCAGGCCTGACGCCTGTGTCCGTACTGGCCAGCCAGATTTCCGAAGCACGCGCGGCTTATGATGCGACACTGACGCAAGCCACCCCAGAAGCAGAAACGGCACCCGGTGATGACAGTGTAACCGCCAGGGGGCTGCTCGACGGAATTCTGAAAGGTGCCAAGGGATTGGTCACCGTGCGCAAGATTGATGAGACAGAGGCGGTGCCACCCGACAGTCTGTCCGGTCAATTGGCAACTGCGCAAGCGGCTGCCAATGCTGGCGATCTTGGGCAATTGAGCACATCGCTTGAAGATATTGCCAGCAATGCTGCCACTTCGGAGAATTTGCAACAATCTGCTGCGCTCTGGCTGGTCCAGACGCGGCACCACCAGACTGCAGCCGGTTTGCAGGATCAGCTTGATGCCGTTCAGCAATCAATCTGGGCTGACGCCAGCAAGGGAGATCCTTCATGATCCGTGTTTTCAGTATTGTAGCGGTCTTTCTGGCATTTGCGGCCGGGTTTGCCTGGCTTGCGGATAATCCGGGCACGGTTCAGTTTACCTGGGCCGGGCGCGAGATCGAAACCAGCCTGATGCTGTTTGCCATCGCCTTTGTGGTGCTGATGATTGTGCTCGCCTTGATCTGGGCAATTTTCCGCACGATCTGGCGGTCCCCACATATGCTGAAAGGTTATTTTTCTGCGCGGCGGCGGGACAAGGGCTACAGCGCCTTGTCCAATGGCCTGATCGCCGTTGGCGAGGGTGACGCAAAGCGCGCCCAGAAGGCTGCCAGCAGTGCCAATAAATTTCTCAAGGATGCGCCTCTTGCGCAGTTGCTGAAAGCCCAATCCGCCCAATTGGCGGGTGAATATGAAACCGCGCGCAAAACCTTCCATTCCATGTTGGATGACCCGGAAACCAAATTGCTGGGTCTGCGCGGCTTGTTCATGGAAGCCGAGCGCACCAATGATCCTTCAGCGGCGTTGCAATTGGCGTTGAGTGCGATGGATGAAGCCGCCAAGCACCCGGCACGCCCCAATGATGGCGCAACTGTTGCCAGTTGGGCCGGACCGGCTGTGTTGCGCTACCAATCCGCTGCAGAAGACTGGGATGGCGCATTGAAAACCATCTCGGCCAATAATGCCGCCGGGCTGACGGACCGTTCGGAAGTCAAACGCAAGCGCGCCATTGTGCTGGTTGCCAAAGCCCTTGGCCATGAAGATCGCGAGCCTCAGGAAGCGAAGCTGGCCGCTTTGGAAGCCCATAAGCTGGCGCCGGACCTGGTGCCAGCCGCCGTGGTGGCAGGCCGTGTCCTGTCCCGTCTGGGCGAGTTGCGCCGCGCAGTCAAAACGCTGGAATCCACCTGGAAACTCAATCCGCATCCTGATCTGGCGGAAACCTACGCACATGTGCGTCCGGGCGATTCACCACGCGATCGGGTGAAGCGTATCAAAACCCTGACCCGCCTGCTGCCGGACCATCTGGAAAGTGCTATTGCGCTCGCCAAGGCGGCCATTGAAGCACAGGATTGGGATACGGCACGCGCAGCGCTGCTGCCGCATCTGACCACGCCAACACAGCGGGCCTGTCTGTTGATGGCCGATATTGAAGAAGGCGAGCATGGCGACAAGGGCCGTGTCCGCGAATGGTTGTCCAAAGCCGTTCACGCGGCCGCCGATCCGGTGTGGATTGCAGATGGCGTCGTGTCGGATCACTGGGCACCTGTATCGCCGGTGACCGGTCTGCTGGATGCCTATGAGTGGAAAGTGCCACAAACGGCGCTGGGGAAACCGACCGTCATCATCAGCGAAGATGATGTGTTGCTCGCACCACTGGAAATCGAACCACCCAAGCCTGTCGACCCGCCAATGCCCGCGCCCAAGGAAGAGAAGCCAGCAGCGGCCGCAGAGCCTGAAATGGTTGAAACGAAGTCAGCGCCAGAGCCAAGAAAACCGGTGGTGGAGACTCCGCCAAAAGCAGAGCCAGAAGCTGCCACCAAAGCCGAGCCGGACACAAAACCTGAGCCGACCAAGGCTGAGCCCCCAGAGGCCAAGCCGGCTGAAACGGACAGTCAATCAAAACCGGACAAAGCGCCTGAGACTGCAAAATCCGAGCCGAGTTTCGTATCGCCGGAAACGATGCCTCCTATTCCGGATGATCCGGGCCCTGCCGACGAGGACGCTGATTCAGACAAACGCTTCCGGCTGTTTTAGAGAAGGCGATGTCCGGAGATAAAAAGAACCGCTCTGCCTTTGAAAAAATTAAACTTCCGGCAGATACGCTGCTGGACCGGATCGGGCATTGGATTGCCGACCGGTTGCACAGTGAGTCCAGCGGCTACGAACCCTACACGCCTTCGGACACCGAGACACTGGAAGCCTGTTTGCGCCCCGGCGATATTCTTCTGGTTGAGGGCAACCAGAAGATTTCAGCTGCGATCAAATATCTCACCCAGTCGACCTGGTCTCACGCCGCGCTTTATGTGGGCGATGCGGTGGATGTTCATGAACCCGATGGCGAGCGCCATCGTCTGATCGAGGTCAATATCGGCGAAGGCTGTGTCACACAGAAACTGTCCAAATACAGCGATTTCAACACCCGCATCTGCCGTCCTGTTGGCCTGACGGAAGAGGATGTCGAGTCGCTGGTTCAGTATATGGTGGCACGGATTGGCCTGAAATATGATCTGAAAAACATTTTTGACATGCTGCGCTATTTCTTTCCAACACCCCCTGTCCCGGTGCGGTGGCGGCGGCGCATGCTGGCGCTGGGTTCGGGAGATCCGACACGGGCCATCTGCTCAACCTTGATTGCACAGGCCTTTCAGGCCGTACACTACCCCATCCTGCCGCGGATTGAACTTGTCACCAACAAGGCTGTGACCCGCGACTGGCGCGGCCAGCACATGTATTATACCCGTCGCGAGATTCTGCATATCCGCCACTATTCCCTGTTTGCGCCACGCGACTTTGATCTGTCGCCCTATTTTTCAATCATCAAACCAACGATCGAGCGTGGGTTCGACTACCAGACCCTGCACTGGGGCCATGCAAAGGCAAAATCGCCTGAATAAATCTGTTTACAGGGACGCTGAATTACGCACTAATTCGAACATCATTTCGCTGAAATCCATACGGGAGCATGTCATGTCTGACACTGATTCAAAGCTTAACGTTTCACGCCGCAAATTCCTGGCAAGCGGCGCCGCTGCGACAGCTGCCACTGCAACGCTTGCCACGCCAGCCCTGGCGCAAAGCGCGGGTCGGAACTGGAAAATGGCAACAAGCTGGCCCAAGAATGCACCTGGCGTCGGCGTGAATGCCCAACGACTCGCCAACAAGATTACAGCCATGTCGAATGGCGAATTGACTGTGGAGCTGTTTGCCGCTGGTGAACTGGTCCCCCCCTTCGAGGTGTTTGATGCAGTTTCCACGGGAACCGCACAAATGGGCCATGCCACTCCGTATTACTGGCAGGGCAAAGACCCGTCCTTCCACTTCTTTACAGGTGTTCCCTTTGGCCTGATGGCCAATGAACATGCGGCCTGGGTGCAATTCGGTGGTGGTCAGGCGCTATGGGAAAAAGCCTATGAGCCATTTGGCGTGCTGCCATTTTATGCGGGCTCATCCGGCCCTCAGGCCGGCGGCTGGTTCACCAAGGAACTCAACTCACTGGATGATTTCAAGGGCATCAAGATGCGCATCGCCGGGCTGGGTGGTGAAGTCATGCGGCGGATCGGCGTCAACACCGTGTTGCTGCCGCCCGGTGAAATCTTCCCGGCCATGCAATCCGGCGCGATTGATGCAGCCGAATGGATCGGCCCCTGGAATGATCTGGCATTCGGTCTCTACAAGGTGGCAAAATACTACTATATGCCAGCCTTCCACGAGCTTGGCCCTGCACTGGAATTGCTGGTCAACCGCCAGGAATTCATGGATCTTCCCGAACATCTGCAAGCCATTGTTCGCAATGCAGCCATGGCCTCATCCTATGAGTCGCTGGCAGATTTCACCTACCACAACATCATTTCCTACAAGCCATTGCTGGAACAGGAAGGAGTGGAGGTCAAATTCCTGCCCGATGATGTGGTGAATGCGCTTGGTATCGAAGCCGAAGTGGTGCTGCAGGAACTGGGCGACAGCAGCCCGCTGGCTGGCGACATCTTCAAATCCTTTACCGATTTCCGGGCTGAAGCAACGGCCTATTCAGCTGTGTCCGACAAGCGGGCCATGGGCATGCGCGAACAGGTTCTGAAATAGTCTTGCGCGCGCTTACCCCCTTCCATCTGGCCTTTCCGGTCACCGACCTCGCGGCGGCAGCTGCGTTCTTCGAGAACGTTCTTGGCTGCCGCCGTGGCCGGGAAGCCGACACCTGGATTGATTTTGATCTGTTCGGACATCAGCTCTCGCTGCATCAGGGCCGATCGATGATGAGCGACAGCGGCACAGGTGCCGTTGACAACACATCCGTGCCAATGCCGCATTTCGGTGTGGTGCTGGCTTGGGATGACTGGCACGCATTGGTGGAAAAGCTGCGGCGTGCCTCCATTGCCTTCCGGCTGGAGCCACAAATGCGGTTCGAAGGTGAGCCCGGCGAACAAGGCACATTCTTCGTCGATGCACCGGGCGATGTGGCGCTGGAATTCAAGACATTTCGCGATTTTGACCGGGTGTTTGCCAGTTAGAATTTCAGACCGGTCTGCGCCAAATCGTCATGCTGATACGATTTTCCTGATCAAGCCATCTTGTGGGGTCCGGTTGCAGGCCGTGGCCGGCCAGCAAGTCTTCTGGCGTCTTGTCTTCCAGGCCGGAGAACAGCTTTGTGCCCCCCGGCACTTGGGCTCCTTCGGCGCGCGCCAGATGAAAGCTGGTATAGCCCGGCTGCAGGAACAGATCGAACACATCACGCCCACCGGGAACAGCAATCGCGCCGCCTTCAGGCGCGACCTGCTGCAGAACATTGGCCCAGTCCTGCCCGGCCGGATTCCACCACCAGCCATCCGGGCGCTGCTCAAGCGCGGCCAGCGAGCGTGACAGGATCAACCGCCTGCGGTTCTTGTGGTTCGGATTGGCCTCGTGGCCCTTGCGCCCGACCACAGTCAGGGTTGCGGCATCCAATGCGGCCTGAAAATAGGCCCAGTCCGCATCGTTTTTCAAACACTCCGGCATGTTGCCATCGGCATCGGCAATGCAATGATTGTCCGAGACAATGGCATAGCCATCGATGCTGTGATTCGGCATCATCCGCGTGCCTTCAGCGATGTTAAAGCCCGTTTCATGCCGGTGCGATAATCCGGAACGCTGTAACGCAGACCCAGTTCTGTTTTCGACTTTGCGTTGGAAACCCGCTTGTTCTCGCCGTAAAAGGACCGTCCCATGGGCGACAGATCCGCGTCGTCAAATGGAATCAGCGGTGGCACGTCAACTGCCAGCAGATTGGCGGCAAAGGCCACCACATCCTGCGGCGGGGCCGGCTCATCGTCAGTGATGTTGAAGATGCCACCCTTGTGCTGCGCCACGGCAAGCGCCAATGCTGCTGCGATATCGTCGACATGAATGCGGTTGAACACCTGTCCAGGCTTGTTGATCCGGCGTCCTTGGCCGCGCGCCACCTTTTCAAGCGGATTGCGCCCCGGCCCATAAATGCCGGAGAGGCGGAAAATCCCCAAGGTGAGCCCTGCCGCAGCGGCCGCCTTTTGCCAGGCTGTTTCGGCAGCAATACGGGCTTTTGACCGACGGGAGACCGGGTGGCACTGGGTGGTTTCATCCACCCATGCGCCATCGTGATTGCCATAAACACCAACAGTTGAGAGGTAGCCCAGCCACGGTTTTTTCGGCAGAGACGTCAATTCTTTTGCAAAATCCTGCAACACTGGATCGCCGCCAAATTCAGGATCGGCTTCTGCTGCGTCCGGATCAGGTGCGATGGATATCAAGATGGCATCCGCAGCGCGCAGTGCCGCTGTCAGTTCGTCCGAAACCCCGCCGCTATAGAGCAGCGGATGGAACCCTGCTTTCGCCAAATCAGCTGCTTTTTCGGCACTGCGTGTTGTCCCCGTTAACTGCCATCCCTCAGCACGCATATGCTCGGCAAAGACGCGGGCGGAATAGCCCAGTCCGAAGATGAAAAGGTTTTTTGTCACTGTGTGCCAATCGGAATGGAGTAGAGGATAAAATCGGATTTGGTGCTGTAACTGTCATAGAGGCGGCGGGCATCATGATTGAAGTCCTGTGTCAGCCAACGCACATTTGCAATCTGCTTGGCTTTGGCAAAGCCGATCACATGATCAATCAGAGCGCGGCCCGCGCCACTGCCACGGCAGTCAGGCCTGACATAGAGATCGCTCAGATAGCACACCTTGCTGCCGCCCAGAGACCTGAGCATGAGTTGGTACTGGGTGAAGCCGATCAGCTTTCCGTCTGCGTCTTCCACAACGTCACACAAGAAATCTGTCGCAGGATCATAGATCCAGCGCCAGACTGCATCATGGCCGCCAGCCGGCACTTTGGTTTTGTAAAACGAGGCATACTCATCAAACAAAGCGCGCCAAACCGGCTGATCAGTCTCGGCAACGGGCCGAACTCTTACGGGCATCTCAATTCCTTTTTCACACCACACAAACCCGGTCAGTCCGGGAATTGCTGACTATAGAGCAAAATCCAAAGCAGCCTTCGCATGAAGCGCCGTGGTATCAAAGGCTGGCAGATCAAAATCTGCCTGACTGATCAGCAGGCCGACCTCTGTGCAACCGAATATGACGCCATCGGCACCCTCCGCCTGCGCCTGTCGAACCACCTCCAGATAGGCCTGCTTTGACCCCGGTTTGATGATGCCTTGGCACAATTCATTGTAGATGATGTCGTGGACCAGCGTTCGTCCGGCCTCATCGGGCACCATGGTTTCGATCCCATGCTTGTCCCGCAAATGGCCTTTGTAGAAATCCTGCTCCATGGTGTAACGGGTCGCCAACAGCAAAGGGCGAACCGAGCCAGAGGCCTTGATCGCTGTGGCGGTGGCATCGGCAATATGGATTAGTGGAATCTTGACCGCCTGCTGCACCGCATCCGCCATTTTGTGCATCGTGTTGGTGCAGATGACGATACACTCCGCGCCGCCACGTTCCAACGCTCGGGCGGCGTCCGTCATGGCCTTGGTCGCACCATCCCAATCACCCTTGGCCTGCATCGCTTCGATCTCGGCGAAATCGAAGGACCACAGCAATAATCTGGCGGAATGCAAACCACCGAGTTGCTCGCGCGCCATGCGGTTGAGCAATTGGTAATAGACAGTTGTGCTTTCCCAGCTCATGCCACCGATCAGGCCAATGGTTTTCATGGTGTTTTCAATCCTCTTCACTCACTTTGACTTCCACCACGTCCTCTTCAGAAAATGCAGGTCCGATCAGAAAATCAAATGCAATGAGTTCTTCTTCAAAGGGATCAGCTTCACAGCGGAACTTGAAATTATACCAGCGCCCCTCACTGCGAAAGGCTGCCCCATTGGCGACAATGATGTTGGCAGCAGTCTCAGAGGGAATAGTTGCTGAGGAAATGACAACATCCGGTTTGAATTCCGGCCGCGATTTGGTGACCTCAGATCTGGCCGCATCATGGCACAGCGCTTCGCGCTTGCGGTCGCCGACCAGAACCTCCTCTTCCTGCGGCACAACACGCTTGCGAGGAATGACGATGGGCTGACCGGGCGCTGGAATAGTCGGTGCTTTTTGCGCGCGCTGACCAGGTTCTGCATCTGATTTTGGACCTGATGCGGCTGGTCCAGCGGAGCCAGCGCGTGGCTTTAACTGTTCAGACTGTTCAGGTTCCGGCTTATCAGTTGTTTGCTCTGTCAGTTGCTCGTCATCGGTTTCCGGTTCCGGCGCTGCATCAGCTTTGAGCGCGTCTGCGGGTGCTGCTTCGGTGTCAGCGTCTGCCTCCTCCTTGGCATTCACAACAGGCTCGGGTGGCGGTTCCAGGAAAGATGGATCCAATTCCGGATCCGGTTGCTTGGGCTGCTCAAGACGCGCTTCTTCGATGATCTGCTGCAATTCCTGCGACGTGATCACCTCGACGGACACTCGCTCCTCGTCCGTCACGTCGGGTTGGGCAAGTGCAGGAAGCACCAGAACCATGGCGACAGCCAAGGCATGAGCCGCGACAGACGCCAGCAAACACCACACTTCAAACCCGATCTTGGAAAGGCTGGACATATTCATCGCTGAAACTGGCTTTGGCGCGGCATATGGGGTTGGGTTGATCGTGAACTCAGACTGCTGTTGGCTTATGGCCGATTTGTGTCCGCCAGAAGTACAAGCGTCAGGTTAACACGCTGTAGGGGCGGCATGAAAGCCCGATCAATATTGCGCTGATATACAATTCCATGAAAAGCGAATCAGCGCAGTTTTTGACGATAATCTGGTTGAGCCTGAGTTTGGGATGATGCACTCTGCGGACTGGACTGAATTGCGCTGCATTAAAAGGACGGATCTCTTGAAACAACGTCGACTTCTGACTGACGGAACCATGGTGTCCGAAATTGGTTTGGGCTGCCTCAGCTTTGCAGGCTTCTATGGCCCGACCAGCGAAGTGGCCTCCCACGAGACACTGGCAAAAGCGTTGGATCTGGGCATCAACTTTATTGATACTGCCAATGTCTACGGCATGGGCAAATCGGAATCGATGATCGGCTCCTTTCTGAAAGGCAATGCAGACAAATTCGCCATTGCGACCAAAGCCGGCATTGCACGGGACCCCAAGACCGGCGTGCGCGGTTTCAACAACAAACCCGACCATTTGCGTGCCGAATTGGAAAAATCCCTGAAACGGCTCGGGGTGGATCATGTTGCGCTGTACTATATCCACCGCCGCGATCCGGATCTGGAAATCGAAGAGGTCATGGAAACGCTGCTGGCGCTCAAGGCGGAAGGCAAGATTCGTGGCATCGGGTTTTCGGAAATCTCTCCTGCGTCCCTGCGCCGTGCGGCCAGTGTCGGCCCGGTTGATGCGGTGCAAAGCGAATATTCCCTGTGGACCCGCACGCCTGATCTCGGCATGGTTCAGACCTGCGCGGAGCTGGATGTTGCATTTGTTCCATTCTCTCCGCTTGGACGCGGTATCTTTGCAAGCAAGACACCCGATCCCGGCCAGTTTGAAGATACGGATTTCCGCATCGCAAATCCCCGCTTTACCGAGCCGAATTTCAGCTTCAATGTTGCGATGGTCGAGGGCTTCAAAGCCTATGCGGCTGATCTTGGCACCACGCCGATTGCCCTGTCACTGGCCTGGTGTCTGGCACAGGGCGGCCATCTGCTGCCCATTCCCGGCACACGCAGCGCAGATCATCTGGCCGAATGCGCTGCGGCCAGTGAGTTTAAAATGACTGATGACATCAAGGCCGAAATTGAGCGCATCCTCCCCGTCGGCTGGGCGCATGGCGACCGCTATACGCGCGCACAATGGGTTGGCGTGGAGAATTACTGCTAGGCTTTTTGCTTTGCCTGATCGAGCGCCCATTCTGCGGCATCGCGCACCACCGGGTCCGGATCTTCCAGATGCGAGCGCGCAGCCTCCATCAAGGCGACGTCAGATGAGTTGCCAATGGCAATCAGCACGTTTCTGAGGAAGCGATTGCGGCCAATGCGCTTGATTGGTGAGCCGGAAAAATGCTTGCGGAAAGCGGCATCGTCCAATCCGGCGAGAAATCCCAGATCCGGGTGTTTCAGATCATCGCGTGCCTGCAATTTTGCTTCACGCGCCTCGGCGGCAAATTTGTTCCACGGGCACACTGCCAGGCAATCATCGCAGCCATAGATGCGGTTTCCCATGGCGTGGCGAAATTCTTCCGGGATCGGCCCCTTATGCTCGATCGTGAGATAGGAAATGCAGCGTCGTGCATCGAGCTGATAGGGCGCCGGAAAGGCGTTGGTCGGACAGATATCAAGACAGGCGCGACAGGAGCCGCAATGATCCACCTCCGGCGCATCCGCCGGCAGGTCCATATCGGTAAAGATTGAGCCGAGAAACAGCCATGAGCCAAATTCGCGGGACACAAGATTGGTGTGTTTGCCCTGCCATCCCAACCCGGCCTGCGCCGCCAGTGGTTTTTCCATCACCGGGGCAGTGTCGACAAACACTTTTACATCCGCCTTGTTGCGGCTGGCAAAACGGCCGCCAATGGTTTTCAACTTGCCCTTGATGATGTCGTGATAATCGCGGTTTTGGGCATAGACGGAGATCGTGCCTTCAGTTGTGCGCTGCAACTGGGGCAGCGGATCGTCTTGCGGACCGTAATTCATCGCCAGCATGATGACGCTCTTCGCCTCCGGCCAAAGGCTCTGCGGGTTGGCGCGGCGCACCGCCGTCTCGGCCATCCACGCCATCGACCCATGGCGCTCATCATCCAGAAAAATCGTCAGATTTTCAGCGATCTGGTCGGGTAGATGCGCAGGGCAGATCGCCATGGCATCAAAGCCGTATTCCTGTACGTCTTGTCGAAGATCGGACAGGATTTTTTCCATGGACATCAGTCAGGGCCGCTCTGGGTATGAGAGAACAGGCGCAAACCTAGTACGTTTCCTGAAAAACTCAAAAATCCAGGTCGGTGTAATGAGCGGGCGGTGGAATGCCGCGCATTTTATCGGCGAGAATTTCGCGGAAAGCGGGGCGGCACTTAATACGGGCATACCAGGTTTTCGCGGCTTCATGTTCAGCCCAGGGCATTTCGTTGAGATAGTCGATGACGGAAATTGCAGCAGCAGCGGCAAAATCGGCATAGGACAATTGATCGCCGCCCAGCCAGTTCCGTTCGGCGGCAAGATATTCCAGATAGCCCAGATGATTGCGCAGATTGACCCGCGCGGCCCGCAACACGCTGGATTCAGGCGCGCCACCACCGGCATCTCGTGGTTTTTCCCGCTTGGTCACTTTTTCGCTGACGAAATATTGCGTCGCCTCGGTGTCCATCTTGACCAGAAACCAGTGCATCAGGCGGCGCACTTCGGCGCGCGCCAGTGGATGGCTTGGCATCAGACGGCGGTCTTCCAGCGTAAAGCCACGAGTCTCGTCGAGATATTCGCAAACGGTGCCAGCGCCGGAAATCGGCACATCGCCCTCATCTATCAGAACCGGCAAAGTGCCCTCGGGGTTCAGCAGCAAGAACGCTTCGCGGCGTTCCCAGGTGCGCTCCAGAATGTACTCAGCGCTTGCGCCGTATTCACCAATGGCCATGCGCACCAAGCGCGAACCGGCAGACATGGGATGATGATATAGCTTCAATTGTGGCTCTTCTTGGCAGGTGGGGGAACGGGGAGTCAGGACAGTTTGTAAAATGAGTTAAACAAAAAAACTTTCCAAACCATTGATAGGCGACATGCGGGGAGATCGGTGACCGCTTGGTGCCGCGCCAATGCGGGCAAAATTGGGCAGATCTGGAGGCGCTGTGCAAAAACAATCGGTTTTCTGACTGCCGAATGGTAAAAATTTACGCTTTTTTCGCTATAGAGCTGTCACATTGGCATGTTCTACAAGCCTGAAGCGTCTCCGCTTGCCTCGCCATCTCAAATCATGAAAAGCCCGACATGGATCAACAGACACTTCTTGAAGCCGCCTTTCTGGGTTTGCTGGAGGGGCTGACGGAATTTCTGCCGGTCTCCTCAACCGGGCATATTCTGCTGGCGGGCCATTTCCTTGGCTTTGAAAGCGAAGGCAAAGTGTTTGAGGTGCTGATCCAGTTCGGCGCGATTTTGGCGATTTTGCTGGTTTATTTCAGTCGGCTTTGGAACATCGCCGTAACACTGCCGACATCTGCCACCAGTCGCCGATTCGTCATGAGCATTATTCTGGCGTTTCTGCCCGCTGCCCTGATTGGCATTTTTGCTCACGACATCATCAAGACAGTGCTGTTTGAAGCCCCTGCCCTGATCTGCGTCATGCTGGTGCTGGGCGGCTTCATACTGCTTTGGGTGGACCGGCGGGAAACAACGGTGCTTTACACGGATGTAAAAGACTATCCGCCCTCGCTGGCGCTGAAAATCGGACTTGCCCAATGCATCGCCTTCATTCCAGGCGTTTCGCGTTCGGGTGCGACCATTGCCTGTTCGCTGCTGTTGGGGACAGACAAACGCTCGGCGGCGGAGTTTTCGTTCTTCCTGGCAATGCCCACCATGGGTGGTGCCTTTGCCTATGATCTGTGGCTCAACCGAGACGCCCTCAACAGTGATGATCTGACGCTGATCGCCGTTGGATTCACTGTGGCGTTTTTTGCCGCCATCATTGTGGTGCGCAGCTTGCTGAATTTCGTCGGCAAACACGGTTTTGCCCCGTTCGCCTATTGGCGCATCTTCATCGGGGCTCTCGGACTGATCGGTTTATTTCTAACCTAGAGCCTAACCAACTTCCGGCTCAAACTGACCGCGCTCGCGATACTGGATGAGATAGGTTGGCAGAATTGCTTCCATCGAGTGCGGGCTGATGCCCAGCCCCTGCAATGTGCGTTTGTCGGCTTTGGCAGCCGTGCCGACAACATTGTCAGTTTTCAGCATCAGCACCTGATCATGGGTCAAAGGCGCGCCGGGCAGCCAGCCAAATGCCTTGCCCATAAATTCGGCTAGACCCCAGGGAATCGTCGCCAGAATGCGTTTGCGCAATGTGATCTTCAGCATCAGCTCAAGACATTGCCTGAACGTTGCAACTTCCGGTCCACCCAGTTCATAGATTTTGCCCGGCTGCATGTTGCCATCAATGCCCATGGCAATAGCTTCGGCCACATCGCCGACAAATACCGGCTGAAACTTCGTTGTGCCGCCGCCAATCAATGGCAGGAAGGGTGACAGGCGTGCCATGGAGGCAAAGCGGTTGAAAAACGCGTCTTCCTGACCAAACACGATGGATGGCCGGACAATCATCGCACCGGGAAATTCGCGCAGCACAGCTGCTTCGCCTTCCGCCTTGGCGCGCGCATAGGCGGCCTCTGACTTCGCATTTGCACCAATCGCGGACATATGCACCAGACGTTCAACACCGGCCTGTTTGCAGGCGCGTGCAACAATGGCCGCACCGCGAACTTGAACGGCATCAAATTTCTGAGCCCCGTTTTCCTGCAGGATGCCAACCAGATTGACCACATAGTCGGCATCAGCAACAACTGCGACCACCGACTCGGGATAACGCAGATTGGCCTGAACCGGCTGGATCTGACCCACCGCACCCAGCGGACGCAAATGCCCGGCAAGATCGGGCCGCCGCACAGCAACCCGTACACGGTAGCCACGCCTGGCCAATGCCCGCACCACATGGCGACCGACAAAGCCGGAGCCACCAAACACTGTTACCCGTTTTTCCGAACTGCTGAATTGTTGCATGCTGTCACCCTGGTCCTGACCGTTGGTTGATCTATAGCAGAAGTGCGGCGCGGTCCAAGGGTTTGTGTGCGGAAAATTCAAGGATTTTGCGCCAGCACTCAAAAGACCATTGACACAGCCCCGTGTGATCCTTATTCCAACGCAAATGCCCAGATGGCGGAATTGGTAGACGCGCCAGCTTCAGGTGCTGGTACTCGCAAGGGTGTGGAGGTTCGAGTCCTCTTCTGGGCACCAATTTCATGTTTCAGACTGTCCGAGATAGTCCTAGAAGCCTCTCAAAAGCCCGCTAATCCGGGCTTTTTTGTTGTCTGGTTTTCATCTGACGTCCGATCAAGACCTTTGGCAAGAAAACCATTTTCTGGTGTCCGGCACAACACTAACAGACTGTGAATCTGCCCCACTCAAAGAGCGAACCAAATCGACGATGCATGAGGCGTGCGGGCGATTGTGTCACCCCGGTAGCGGCAAACCGTGCCTTCAACAATCGTGAACCGTTTGCCACATGCAAAAGGGCGGGGTTTTGTCGAAATTTCTCTGAGTGCCAAATCCCGCCTGACCTGCTCACGCCCCTTCGTCCCAAACTAGAACTTTTAATTTTGTTTGAAACTTTTTGCTGACTGACCCGTTGCTAATACACAAGCTTGGATCAATCAGAGACGGGCTGTCATAAAAAAAACAAAGGAAATTCACAATGACCATAAGAACATTTTTGACACCCGTAACACTTGCCAGCATTTTGGCACTCAGCGCGACAGCATCCTTCCCTGCCAGCCATGCTGAAACTGAATCCAGCGGTACCTTCAACGCAGCGACTGACGGGTCTCCCGATGCGCAGACACCAGGCAAAACCGGCCTTGCCGACTCGAATAATGCGACTGCTGAGACCGGCGATACCATGAGAAACTGCGAAAGCTCTGGCGTGTTCAATTCAGCCAATGATTCCGCACCCGATGCAATGACCCCTGGATGTACAGGATCAGCAGTGGAAAACAATGCCACCGCCGATACCGACACATCTGGCGGCAACGAGTCCAGCGGCACGTTCAACGCGGCCAACGAAACAGCCCCGGATGCGCAGACGCCCGGCCAGACAGGTACAGCCAATTCGAACTGATTTCAGGGTTCTATACTAGAAAGTACCCAAGCTGATAGAAAAACACGTGGTGCTAGTCGCCACGTGTTTTTCCATAAGTACTTAACTTAAAGGTTTTCCTCCTCACACCTATCCCCTCCCCATTCTTCGCAAGTGCGATTTGGGCAGCGATGACCTCATGGTGTGTGGCGGCTGACATGAGAACTCAGTGACGGGACAAGCCCTTTCGAATGAATACGATGCAATTTCTGGCACCAATTTCATGCTTCAGATCGTCCGAGGCAGTCCTAGTAAACTCCCAAAAGTCCGATAATCCGGGCCTTTTTTATTGTCTTTTTGCCCCAAATTTTTGCTCCGAACAGACACAATGAAGAACGACTAGTCATAGTCCAGTGACGGGCCATCGGCTTTGTTCAGATTGTTCAGAAAGCGGGCCTTGCTGCGCAAGACATGGTCTTCGGACAGTTTGCCCGCAGCCTCGCCATCGCCCTTGCGGAACGCTTCAAGCATGTGACGGTGATCTTCATTGCGATCCGCGAGTCCGGATTCTGTGGCCAATGACTGACGCCTGAACAAGCGGGCCTGAAGGAACATCCGGCGCTGTAGTGCGATCAAAGGACGGTTGCCGGTCGACATGACAATTGCATCATGGAAACGGGTGTTCAGGGCAATATAGGCATCGATGTCATCGACACCGATGACCTGATCCATTTGCTCCACCAGGCTTTCCAGTTCGTCCATTTGACGGTGCGACAGGTTGCCGGCGGCTTCGCGCCCGGCAAGCCGCCAAAGCGCACTGCGGATATCGAATTCGTGCAATACGTCCTGCAAATGCACTTTTCGCACGACAACGCCACGATTTGGCAGGATATCGACCAGACCGGCCTCTTGCAGCACCCGGCAAGCCTCACGGATAGGCCCGCGACTCACATTCCATTGGGCCGCGAGGGTTTTCTCCTTCAACCGGTCCCCCGCTTTCAGATCACCTTCCAGAACCAGGCGCTCCAACCGCTCGAGAAGCAGATCCACCAGGGGACGCTCATCATCGGTCAAAACATCGCGCTGGTCCTGGGGTGTTTCAAGGTCTAAAGGGTTCTGCATGTGGCACCGAGTGTTGACGTCTCAAATATTATGCTGACACTTTACTGAAAGTGTTGACACTTTATGTGTGTTGGCGATACATAGCAAGCGTCGCCTCCTCCTTAACTATAGAACGAGAGCGATTCCGGGGGGAATTTTTCTATGAATGGCGCGAGCATGCAGTTCAAAGTCGCGATTGCCGGTGATTTTCGCGATCGCGACGGGCAGATCAAATTTGACCCGGATGCGCTGGCCTGCCTTGAGGCCAACCCGACAATCGACGTGACCTTTCTTGATTGCCCGGTCGGCGGACCTCTTCCGGAAAACGTTTTTAGCGACTTCGATGCGCTGATCATGAAACGCACACCAGTTGCCGCCGCGGCCCTCGACCGGTCAGACCTGCGAATAAAACATATTTCGCGTCAGGGCACCGGTGTCGAGCACCTTGATATCGACGCCTGCACTGCTGCCGGGATTCTGATTTCCAACACACCGAACTCGGTTCGCCGTCCGATGGCCTCGGGCGCGATGGCTCTGCTTTTGAACCTTGCCCATAATGTGCACGGCAAGGATGCGGGCCTGCGGGCGGATGGTTGGGCAAGCCGCTTCCGCAGCCAGGCGCCCGGCCTTGGTGGCCGCACTCTGGGCCTGATCGGCTGCGGCAGCATCGGCAGTGAGATTCTGAAGCTCTGCACGCCCTGGGAGATGCGCCGCATCGTATCAGCCCCGTCCAAGACGGATGCCGAAATCGAGCGGTTTGACGCAACACGGGTCGAACTGGACGTCTTGCTGGAGCAGTCAGATTTTGTACTTCTGTGCTGTCCGCTGACCCCTTCCACCAAACAGATGATCAACCAGGACACGCTGAGCCGGATGAAACCGGGCAGCTATCTGATCAATATAGGCCGGGGAGAGCTGGTTGATGAACCTGCCCTGATAGACGCGCTGTCGCGCGGTCATCTGGCCGGTGCGGCACTGGATGTTTTCAATCCCGAGCCACCAGCACCGGACAATCCACTGATAGACATGCCGAACGTTATTCTGACGGCGCACAATATCGGCATGACTGCTGAAAGCATTCGGCTGGGGAACACGATGGCTGCCGCTGCTGTGGCAGCCCTGGCAAAAGGACTGCGACCTGAAAGCGTCGTCAATCCCGCTGTTCTTGAACATTCGCGGCTGAAGGGACTTTTGGACACCGCGAAGGACTAATCTGAAGACTTAACAACGAAGGAGGAAACAAGACATGAAATCGATACTCAAAATTGCTGTGGCGGCCACCGCTATAAGTGCGGCAGGACTGGCCACTGCGGCGGACTACCCGGAGAAGCCAATCCGGCTGATCGCGCCTTTCGCACAAGGCGGCTCGACCAGCAATGCCGCACGCGTCATGGCCAAGGCCATCGAAGACAATGATTTGCTACCGGTTCCGATCATCATCAGCTATGTGCCCGGTGCTGCCGGAACAATCGGCGCGCGTCAGGTGAAGGATGCTGACCCCGACGGTTATTCCGCCCTGATCTGGCATGTTGCGGCAAATGGCTCGCAGGCCATGGGCAATGTGGATTTCGGTCCTGACGATTTCGAACTCGTCGCAGGTACAGACCGCAAATGCTACATGATCGTGGTGCGCGAAACTTCCGAATATCAGACGCTCACCGAGTTGATGGAGGCGGCCAAGGCCAACCCCAACACGATCATTTCGGCAGATAATCTGGGCGGAGCGAACCATATCGCATCCGTGCTGGCTGAAGACTCACTGCCAGGCGCTGCTTTCCGGCACGTCCAGTTCGGCGGCACGGCTAAAACCTATCCCGCCCTGCTTGGCAGCCATGCCGAGGTCAATGCAAGCTCGCCATCAGCCTTGTCGAGCACCACAACCAAGGGTCTGCGCGTCCTCGGCTATATGGGCCCGGAGCGGCATCCCGATTACCCGGATGTGCCAACGTTCAAGGAACTCGGCTATGACACCGAATTCTGCATGTATAGCTGGTGGTTCATGCCAAAGGGCACGCCTGCAGACCGGGTTGCGGTTCTGCGTGACGCCATGGTCAAGGCAATGGACACCGACTATCTGCACGAACAGACCAAGGCACAGGGTGTCGAGCACATCATCATTACTGGTGACGAGCTGAAAACTGTCATGGAAGCAGAGAAGACCAAGATCTCTGCCATTGGCGCGCGTCTGCGCGGCGAATAGACCACACCACCAATGCCGGCCCCGCAAATTCCGGGGCCGGCCGACGGCACAAAGGATGCTGAAATGAGCGACAAAATCACCACTGCCCGCTTTGAACTCTTTGTCTATGCAGTCCTGCTGTGCATCGTCACCGCGATCTTCTGGTCGACCCTGGACCTGCCCACCTCGACACGCGAACCTCTTGGCTCTGCGTCAATCCCGCAGATCGTCTCGGTAATCGTGGCGATCTTCTGCATTATCCTGATTCTGCGCTCCTTGCGCGCCCAGCGGGCCGCAGCAGCAGCCCCTGCCACCGAAGCTGATGCCTTGCAGAGTGTCGAAGCGAAAGCGCCCTCTGCCTATCGACGGCGGACCGACAAGGCCGCGATCTGCTTCGGTCTGGCACTTGTCTTTGCCTTCGCCCTTGACCAACGGCTGGTCAACGCGGCGATCCTGACGCCTGCGTTCCTGCTGGCTCTGATGCTGGTTTTGCAGGGGTTTCGCCCGCGTTCGATCCTGCCCTCTGTGGTGATCGCCCTCCTTGTCGGGATCACGACCACCTATGTTTTCAAACATTTCTTCTACATTGATCTTCCGTAAAGTCTGGACCACGCACCATGGATGCTTTTCTCTCTGCCACCGGACATATCCTGACCCCAATACCGCTCCTGTGGTGTTTCCTCGGCGTCACGCTGGGGATCATTGTCGGGGCAATACCCGGCCTCAGCGGCTCGATGTTGATCACCATGACGGTGCCGCTCACCTTCTTCATGGGAAGCTCCTATGACGCGCTGATCCTGCTGATCGCGATGTATGTCGGCTCGATCAGCGGCGGGTTGATTTCCGCCACCTTGCTCAGGATGCCCGGCACGCCGGCTGCGATCATGACAACGCTGGACGGTTACCCGATGGCCCAGCGTGGCCAGGTCGGCCGTGCGCTTGGCCTCGGCATCACCGCCAGCTTTGTTGGCGGGGTCATCTCCTGGGTCTTTCTCATCGCATTATCGCCAACCCTTGCGGTCTGGGCGACCTATTTCGGGCCGTGGGAGTATTTCACTCTGGTCCTGATGGCCCTCGTGCTGATTGCGTCACTCACCCAGGGATCCATGATCAAAGGCCTGCTGGCTGGTTTTCTCGGCATGCTTGCCTCAATGCCGGGGGTTGATCCCAGCACCGGCATGTTGCGGCTTACTTTCGGCTTCAACTCATGGGCTGGTGGGTTCAACCTGTTGCCGGTACTGCTCGGGGTCTTCGTTGTCAGTCAGGTCCTGAAATACATCATCGACGCCGAACGCCCGGTGACGCGGATCGCTGCATCCAACAAGGGCATGTTCATGACTCTCGCCGACTGGAAGCGACAGGCCACCAACCTGATCCGCTCCTCTGTGATTGGAACATGGATTGGCATCCTGCCCGGCATTGGCGCGTCAATCGGGTCGATCTGCGCCTATACTGCCGCCAAAAACATGTCAAAAACGCCCGAAAAATTCGGCACCGGTTTCGACGATGGTATCGTCGCCTCCGAGGCGGCCAACAATGCGACCATCGGTGGTGCTCTGGTGCCGCTGGTAACGATGGGCATTCCCGGCAGCGTGATTGATGCGATTCTCATCGGCGCGCTGCTGATGCATAATCTGCAACCCGGTCCGCTGCTGTTCGTGACCGACCCGGAGGTGCCATACACTATTATCTCCACCCATCTGATTGCCAACTTCATGATGCTGGCGGTGATGCTGGTGTCGGTGAAATGGATATCCAAGTTGATCCTGGTGCCGACAGCCTATCTGATGCCGGTGATCCTGATGTTCTGTCTGGTCGGGGCCTATTCGCTGCAGAACCAGCCATTTGATGTCTGGGTCACACTGGCCTTTGGCGTGCTGGGCTTCGTTCTGGAAAAGATCAAGGTGCCACTCGCACCCTTTGTCATCGGCTTTATCCTTGCCGGACTTGCAGAAGCGGAACTGCGTTCCGGCCTGATGGCCTCAGCCGGTTCGATCGAACCGCTGTTTACACGTCCGATCTCGGCAAGTTTTCTGGCAGTCTCGCTGTTCATGCTGGTCTGGTCATTCTGGGGTGAATGGCGCAGATCACGAACCCAGGCCGGGGGAGCTGCTGCATGACCACCCCAACCATAAAAGCCATTACCTGCCACAATCTGCGCATAGACCAAAAGACCGATTGGGCTCTGATCGAACTGACATGCTCGGACGGGATCACCGGCTGGGGCGAAAGCTCGGCAAACAGGACCGGTCCGGTGCTGGCGGCCATCACTGCCCAAATCAGCTCACAGCTTGTGGGCCAGCCTGCCTTGCCCAACACCGTAAACCGCCTGCTCGGCCCGCGCACAAGTGGTCTGCTTCAGCACGCTGTCATCAGCGGTATCGAACAGGCACTGTGGGACGCGCAGGGCCATCGCCTCGGCCTGCCGGTTTCGACCCTGCTCGGCGGTGCGCTGCATGACCGGATTGCGGTCTATGCCAATATAAACCGGCGCACCCGCTCCCGCGTTCCCGAAGGCTTTGCCGAATCCGCAACCCTGGCCATGGCTGCAGGTCATACCCACTTCAAGCTTGCGCCCTTTGACGGTATGGGCACTGGCGACCCGCTGGGCGATGAGGTGCGCATGGCTGCTGGCATCGATTGTCTGCTGGCAGTCTGCGAGGCCGTAGGTGATCCGGGCAAGGTGATGGTCGATTGCCACTGGCGCTTTGAAGAAGCTATTGCCTTTCGGCTCATCGAAACTGCGGCCGAACTCGGCCTGTTCTGGGTGGAGTGCCCGGTGCCCGAAACTGCAGCAAATTTTCCCCTGTTGAAACGCTTGAAAGATCAGGCCAGCCGCAAGGGGTTGCGCTTGGCCGGTGTTGAAAAATGCCTGGATCTCGCGGACATCCGCCCGCATGTCGAGGGGCGTCACTACGACGTATTGATGCCCGATGTAAAATATATTGGCGGATTTGCCGGCACCCGCAGCGTGGCTGAATTGGCCGCCACTTCACAGATCCACATCGCGCCGCATAATCCCACCGGACCGGTCTGCCATGCAGGCAGTGTCGCGGTCTCCTCAATGCTGACCAATTTCCTGATCCTTGAGACACAGTTTGACGAGACACCGCTGTTTGACCAACTGACGGGGCAATCCATGATTGTCGAAAATGGTACGATCGCCGTGCCACAGACGCCGGGCCTCGGCCTCACTCTGGACCGTGCGCTCATCGCAGAGCTCAAGATCGAATGACACAAGGCTTTCAAGGCTACCGGCGCACCGACGGGTCCGTCGGCGTGCGCAACCATTTGCTGATCTTGTCGACCACCGGATTGACAGGCCCGGCTGCACGCCGGGTTGGCATGGCGTTGCCTGCGGCCAAAGTCATCACCACACCCTATGGCAGCGGCGTGGTCGGTGAAGATGGTGCCCTGCGTGACCGCATGTTGCTCGGTTTTGCGCGCCATCCCAATGTCGGGGCCGTTCTCCTCCTGAGCGGCAAACCCCCTGAGGCTGAAGCCTATCGCGATCAGATCGTGTCGACCGGTCGACCGGTTGAGCTGTTGCTGCTCGATGATCACGGTCAGGACACTTTGCAGATCACCAATGCAGGCATCCGTGCCGGTGCCCAACTGCTTCGTCAACTGAGCCAGGAGCCGCGTGAGTCTGCCTCTCTGTCGGAGCTGTTTCTGGCGGCGGAGTGTGGCCGCTCGGACCCAAGTTCCGGTCTGGCTGCAAATCCCCTGGTGGGGCAGATTGCCGATCACATCACTTCCCAGGGCGGCCGCTTTATCGCTGGGGAAACGATGGAGTGGTTCGGCGCGGAGCATCATCTGGAAAAACGCGCAGTTTCCCAGGAGGTGGCTGACGCCATTCGCGCAGCAGTAACCCGTCGTATGGACCATGCTGCAGCCGCGGGGATAGATTTGATCGGCAACAATCCCGGGCCGACCAATATCGCTGCTGGCCTGACAACACTGGAAGAGAAATCGCTCGGCGCCGTCAAGAAGACAGGCACTGGCCCGATTGCAGGCCTGGTCGAGCATGGACAAGCGCCTGACGGTCCCGGTTGCTGGCTTATGGATCAGCCCTTCTATGCGCCCGAATCCCTCTCAGGCCTCGTCGCAGCAGGTGCCCAAATGGTGTTGTTCACCACCGGGCCTGGCAACAGTTTCTGCAGTCTGCTCGCGCCAACCGTCAAGATATCTGCCAATGTTGACACCTGCGCACGCCTTCCCGAGCAAATCGACTTCGACGCAACCGGCATTCTTCTAGGTGCGCAATCGCTGGCCGAGGCAACAGAAGCCCTGACTGCACATATCCTGCAGACAGGCTCCGGCGCACTGACCTTTGGGGAAATTTTGTCGGAAGGTGAAGAAGTCATCAGCCGGGTGGGAGCGTCGCTTTGAACCAGACAGAGAACACCCCGATAGAGGCGATCATGCTCGATAAGAGCGATCAGATTGCTGTCGCCCTGATCCCCTTGAAAGCCGGTCAGGACGCGCGTATCCGCACCGAGGGCGGAGACCAGTTCCTACGGATTGCCGAAGATATTCCGCGCTATCACAAGTTTGCTTTGGTCGACCTCGCCAGCGACACTATCATCAGAAAAGGCGGAGACGTGATTGGCCGGCTGTTTGTGGCCGTGAAGGCCGGAAGACACGTCCACACACAAAATCTCGTCGGCGCGACCCTGAACATATAGAGCCTGTCTCGTTCATACGGAAATATTTGACCGGATTTTCAACTGCGCACACAGGTTTTTGTATTATTTGCCAAATTTGTATTTCAACTTGACCCCAGCGGATAGATCGACGCTGTGGTCATAGGAAATCTGGTAAGGATCACTTGAAACCCTTGGGGGCTCGCAGACAAGTGAACCGTCCGACTTGCGTTTACATGGCACACCACCCCAAGTAGATTTATAGCCGGAAATATTTGGCGAAGCAGACCAGTAATCCAATCGGCCGACGAGCCCCAGACTGAATGAGGAACTCAGCATGTATTCTGTCGCCAAACTGAGTTGAGCACGAAAACCGGTGTCGTTGGCGCTGCCCTTCAGCTTGGCACCCCGAGTGTTACCTTCGACTCTGCTGTCGGTATGGATTGTGTAGGGCCCAATCCCGGCGCCAACTGTAAATGAATATTTCTCTGCAAACGGAACCTGCAATTCTAAAGCAAATAATCCGCCGACAAAGACTGATTCCCAATTCGATTGAATGCCCAGCCCACTGGCAAGAGACGCGGCGCTGCTTTCAGTAGTAATTCCGAAAAACGGCTCTAGCCCGGCCAAAAGCAAAGGCCCATTGAAGATTTGTTTGCCGAGCATGAAACTTGGCTTGACTTCATGGGATTGACGTTTGGCGGTATAATTGAATTCAGAGCATGGACTGCCCAGGCCGCTGGGACAAACGACAATTTCTCCCTGTGGTTTACCAGTCGCATCGGGCTCAATCAGGACAGCTCCATAATAGTCATCAGATAAATCCGAGTCGATCCAACTACCGGAATAGACAAGACCAATCCGATTCACCAAACCATGATATCCCTCAAAACTCCATCCGGCTTCGATGCGCGCCCCATAGATTTCTGACGGTGACAGACCTTCCTGCCATTCTTTTTCGGGGCGAGAGACCGCGATACGACCCTGGGATACCAACAGGTCCTCAATATAGCCAAGCCGACCTTCGATGCTCACATAGGGACCCAAATCATGGTCCTGCGCAGCAGCTGTCGATATGAATAGTACCAAGGCAGGAAGGATGAATGTGACTATCCGAAAATTCAAAATCATATTTGCCGCCTGTGGCCAACCTGTTGCTGCCCGGAATCTGTTTGGTAGCCACGCGAATAGCAAAGGATTATTTCCCTTCGTTCATATTTTAGTCGAGTTTGATCTTATGTGAAGCCTTTATGTGCCAGTTGGGCCGGATTTTTCGCACTTTTGTCACACAGACCCGCTGAAAGCGCCTTTGGATTTTTCAGTGCGTTCGGGACTTTGTTCGTTGGGCCCGCTGCCATTGAAATCAAAGGCTCAGCTCCCTCTGCCACCCGTGGGGATGGGACATTCAGACAAGTCACAGTGATGCGTCGCCGACATCGAGAAAGAAGCGGATCATTTCGGTGCTGGCGTCCGGGCCATTTGCTTCGGTGTAGGAGCCCCCGGGTTGGCCGCCGGACCAGGCATGTCCCAGCCCGTCAATGCTCCAATGCTCCATCAGGGTGGCACCGTCTGATGTGGTCAGGATTGTGCGGTCGAAGGATCGGCCCGCGCTGGTGCCTTGTTCGACCATCTCGATCGTTCCCGGCGGGCTTTGATCAACGACGTGCCGGGCGATCCGGTCACCGTTCGAGGGATGCACCGTCGTATCCGTTGTGCCATGAAAGATGATGGTGGGAAGCTTCACCGAATTTCGGGCCCTGGCGCGCGGTTCCGGCGCCTGGCCAGCCATCGCCGTGAAGGCAGAGGGAACATCTTTTGCTGCGCCAAATGGCAGGCCGGAATGGGCACCGACTGCGCAGAACACATCGGGATAGGTATCCCCCAGAATGACCGCCATGGCCGCGCCTGCCGACAAGCCTGCCACAAAAGCCCTTGTGTCCGGCACATTGTGCTCCGCCGCCACATGCCGTGCTATGCCAGCCAGAATTGCGGGTTCACCCAGATCGCGCTGCTGGTCCTTTTTGCTGAACCAGTTCCAGCAGGACTGGGCGTTGTCACCGCGCGATTGTTGCGGATAAATCACGACAAAGCCATGCTGTTCGGCCAACGCGTTGAGACCGGTGCCAATGGCGAAATCCTCGGCTGTCTGTGTGCACCCGTGAAGCATGACAACCACACCAGTTACCCCGCTCGCTGCTGTCGAGGGCAGATAGGTTCGGTAATCGCGCGCACCTGCCGCACATGAAAACCGGTCCTGCCGAAACTCTGCACCATGAGGCATGGCATCATTCTGGACAGGCGGCTTTTCAAAAAATGAATTGAAATTGGAAAACGGATGTCCCGAACTCGGCGGCGTGGGGATTGACGGGCCGGTTGATTTGTCGAGCGGCGCAGACAAAATTCCATTTTCCGCCAGCGTGCGTTGCACCAGTTCGTTGGCGGCGGTGAGGCGCGCATCGGTGTTGAGCGGGCGCCAGGCACCGGCCTTGTAATTGATCATGAAGTTTGTCCTTGATTAGAGATCCGGAGACTATCTGATGCGGTCCGCGAGTGCCGCCTTGATTTCTGCGCTGGCCTGAAAGCCACCCAGCACAGTGATGGAGCCAATGGTTGCACGTGCAAGATCCGGTGTGACATCAGCATCAATCCGAACCAGCCCCACCACCTTGACGTGGAGCAGTTCCCCTGCCGCCCTGACCGATTCAAGATCAGCGCGGGACAAATCTCGCAAGCCCAGTTCCATCACATGCCGATCAATCGTCTTGCTGACGGTCTCAACATGGTTGTCGAGCTGGTTGCGGATTGCTGTCCGGATCAAATCGCTGCGGTTGGAATAGAAGCCTTCCTGCACAAGCAGGTCGATCCGACCAAGATCCACATAGCCGAGATTGATCGTGACTTTCTCGGTATCCGGCATTTTGTCTCTTAGTGGTTTTATCGTGGTCATAGGAGTTTTCCATCTGTGTGGATGGTATATGGATGTTATTTGGATGATATGCAAGTGACGAACAGGAATCAGTTCGGCCCCAGCGCTTTGCGCGAGACAGTGCAGGTCATTCTATCCACCTTTTTTGGCCTGCAGTCGCTTTGCGCATGGAACCAATTGGCGCACCGAATTGTTGATGGGGGTCAGGATGGGCCCATCAGAAACGGAATATGACATGCAGAAGCGCCTGAAAATATGTGTGATCGGCAGCGGCCCGATGGCCATCTATTCGGTCAAGAGACTGGTCGCAGCAGACATTCCGCTGAACATTGCCGTTTTCGAGGCGACTGATGAAGCTGGCAAGGGCATGCCCTATCGGGAAGGCACCAATGCGGACTACATGCTCTGCAATGCCTTCAGCCGGGAGATTCCACCCATTACCCGCCCGCTGATTGACTGGCTTGAGGCGCAACCGCCAAGAGAGCTCAGTGAATGGGAACTCTCAGACCACGACCTCAGCCCCCGGGCGTTTTATCCCCGCACCCTGATCGGCGAATATCTGGGCGCGGAATTCAGCGATCTGTGCAGCAACGCCAGCGCAGCGGGCCATGACATTGCCATTCATACCGGATGCCAGGTGGAGGATATTTCTGTCAGTGGCACGGAGGCTCTGGTTCAGTATGTGAAAGACGGCAAGACTGCGGAACAGCGGTTCGACATCGTGATCATAGCAACCGGGCATAAATGGCCGAAAGCGCCCTCGATTGACGACGCTCCGCTGGTTTCACCATGGCCGTATAGCACTATCGAAGCTCTGCCAGAAACCGAAATTGGCGTCCTTGGCTCATCTCTGTCTGCTGTTGATGTGGTGGTTACTCTTGGCCATGCCCATGGCCAGTTCGAAGAGGTCGGCAGTCACATAATCTGGCACCCCAACACGCTGGACTCCGATTTGCGCATCACCATGGTCTCAAAGAACGGCGTGATGCCGGAGGGCGATTTTTACTATCCGTTCCCCTATGAACCGCTGGAACATCTGACCGAAGACGCCGTAGAAGCCGAAATTGACAAGGGGCAGGACGGCCTCCTGGAACGCACATTCGCGCTGTTATGCGCAGAACTGGACACCGCCGACCCGGACTATCTGCGCGATCTTGGTGAGCAGGCCCGAACTCTGGACGGATTCGCACCAGCCTATTTTTCGCACAGGCAGGAGATTGGCGGTTTGGCGGCGGTCAAAGAGAATCTGGCCGACATGCGCAAATCGATGAGGAAACGCCAGACCGTTCCGCATCGATATGCGTTGTTGCGCGGTCATGAGGTTTTTGGAGAGATCCTGAGCCATTTGAGTGATGCCGAGTATCAGCAATTCCTGACCCATCTGATGCCAGTGTTCGGAGACTGCTATGCCGCCATTCCCCACATTTCGCTGGCCCGCATTGTTGCCATGTATGATGCCGGCGTGCTGGAATTGGTGGCCACCGAAGAAGACGCGACATTCACGCACACAGAAGGCGGGCAAATAGCGGTCGCCACCGTTGACGGTGAGCGAAGATTTGCCGCAATGGTAGATGCGCGCGGACAATCGGCAGAGCCTGTGTCCAAACTCGACTTTCCGTCACTCACAACTTTGCTGTCCGACGATGACGCACCGATCCTGGAGCCCTTCCGCCTGACGATCAGCGACTCTCCGTCGCCGGAAATTTACTGTCTGGCACTTCCGCAGATCCTGCAACGCTATCCCTTCTCGCAAGGACTGCCCAATTGCGACGAGTTGGCTAAACAAATGGTTGCTGATCTGGTCAATCGCGTAGAACCATAGGTTCGTTCACGGCATTGCCTCACTCAATCCGGCAGACCCCATCGAGAAGCCTCTGCTGCAATTTAGCGCCGTGGAGGACTGAAATATTGCCTGTCGTTTCCAGAACAACAGCCCGAACCTGTGAAAAATCGAGCACATTCGCCTCACGCAGTTTGGCGATCAGATCATCCTCTGCGACGCGGGTGGCCGTCAGCGCAGCGTGGAGAATGCGGCCATCTTCCATCAGCAAGACCGGCTTGTTCTGAACCAGCGTTTCAAATGTGTCAGAAGCCCTTCGCAATCGGGCAGAGACATATTGCACACCCAACAAACTGGCAACCGCAGCCGTCGCTTGCACGAAGTCTGACCAGGATGTCGCCTGGCTTGCGCCCGCCAGAAGCGACCCGATTGCAACCGTGACCACGAAATCAAAGGCGGTCATTTTTGAAAAAGCGCGCAATCCGATGATCCGCACCACGAAAATGACCCAGCAGACCGCGACTGCGGACAGAATAATGGCTCTGGCGATGGTATCGAGAGATTCAATTGAGAAAAACATACCGGACAGGTTTCCTCTGCGGTGTGGGTGTGAGTATCCGAGACTCGATTATCCCTGCTTGACCTGCTTAGGCGAAGCGGAGCCGTGATAGGCACATTGGCCTTGATTCAGCCGGTTCCAATTGGGGACCGGCTGTCTGCTTGCGGGCGTCAGGGCACGATACGAGACCATCCCTTATTTCAGCCGATCCCAGAAGCGCAGATCAGCGCAGGCTGACACAAACTCTTTTGCATCGGTCTCATCAAGATTGATCATGCCGCCATCTGTCTCGGTGATGCCTGCCGCTTCAAACAAGGCTTTGCCAGCGCCTGCCAGGCCGATGAATTTGGCGTGTGCAAATGCATCAGCTGCGAAGCACTTCGCCGGGTGCATGCGCTTCAGCTCATCCACACCTTCCTGTGTGGCGATCACTGTCACGGCGTCATACAAAACCGATGGTGCCCCATCGATTTTTTGCTGTGCCTCGATATGGCGGCCTTCGGACGTTTCGATACCTCCGACAGCCATTGCGATGTATTCGACAATGCCACCGGCTGCCTGAACGGCTTCTTCCAGGCCGGCGACCAATGAATCATCGATACCGTCGGTCAGCAACACACCCAGTTTGCGGCCAGCAAAGCTTTTTGGCGGGTTCGCCAGAATCGACAGCGCCGGCGATTGCGCCAGACCGTCAACAACAGGCCGTGCCGGTTCATGCGCTTTGGGCATTTTCTTGAGCCCGAGGCCATCGGCAACCTTTTGGGCAAGGTCCTTATTTATGTTTGGCAGATGCGCCACGAGGCGCTCCCGGATGACCAGGGTCTCGACCTTGGAAAGCTCGAACACGATGGCATCTGCAATGTGTCCCTGTTCGATGTCCGTCTGGCTTTCATAGAACTGACGGGCCTGACTGTAGTGGTCTGCGAACAATTCGGCACGCACCTTGCGTTTCTCGCCGGAGACCTCCTCCGGATAGGACCGGAAACCGGCTTCCGGATCGGCTCGCGGTCCGCCTTCGGTCCAGCTGTTTGGCTCGTAATTGGCACGACCCGACGGGCCATGCATGGCCATGTGTCCATCCTGCTGGAAATGATGAAACGGACATTTCGGTGCATTAATCGGAATGTGGGTGAAATTTGGTCCGCCCAGCCGCTTGATCTGGGTATCAAGATAGGAAAAGTTCCGCCCCTGCAGCAACGGATCATTGGTAAAGTCGACACCGGGCACAATGTTCTGCGTGCAAAATGCCACTTGCTCGGTCTCGGAGAAGAAATTGTCGACCACCCTGTCCAGAACAAGCCGACCAACGATGCGAATGGGCACATCTTCTTCGGGAATGAGCTTGGTCGCATCCAGAATATCGAACTCAAACTTGTCGGCGAAAGCCTCGTCAAACACCTGAATGCCCAATTCCCACTCGGGATAGTCACCCCTGTTGATGGCTTCCCAAAGATCGCGCCGGTGGAAATCGGGATCTGCACCGTTGATCTTGACGGCTTCATCCCAGAGCACCGATTGCAGTCCCTGTTTGGGTTTCCAGTGAAACTTGACGAAATGGCTTTGGCCTTCCGCATTCACAAGCCGGAACGTATGGACGCCAAAGCCTTCCATGAAACGGAACGAACGGGGTATGGCGCGGTCGGACATGGTCCACATGATCATGTGCATCGCTTCCGGCATCAACGAGATGAAATCCCAGAAATTGTCGTGGGCTGATTGGGCCTGCGGGAAAGCCCTGTCCGGAGCCTCCTTTACGGAATGCACCAGGTCGGGAAATTTCATGGCGTCCTGAATGAAAAACACCGGAATATTGTTGCCGACAATGTCCCAATTGCCATCTTCCGTATAAAGCTTGACCGCAAAACCGCGCGCGTCGCGTGCCAGGTCCACGGAGCCCTTGCTGCCTGCTACAGTTGAAAAGCGAACGAAGGCAGGGACCTTGCGTCCTTTTTTCTGCAGCAGATGTGCTGAGGTCAGCTCTGGAATGGCGTCTGTTGTCTCGAAATAGCCATGCGCACCATAGCCGCGGGCATGAACAACGCGCTCGGGAATACGTTCATGATCAAAGTGAAACATCTTTTCACGGAAGTGAAAATCCTCCATGAGAACAGGGCCGCGACTGCCAGCTTTCAGAGAATTCTGATTGTCAGACACCGGAATTCCCTGGGAGGTCGTCAACCGGTCGGTCTTTCCTGTGGGGGTCTGGTGGGTTTCACCGCCCTCGCCCCGGATCGAGCGCCGTTCAGTTGTGTCATTTCCGGATTGGGTGTTCGCTGTGGGAACCGGGTCGCGAGTATCATTCGCCATGGTGTTTCTCCATTTTCACAGATTTTGAAGCGAGTGCGCCGTTACGCATCTGCCGGTTCAACTCTCGAAAATGAAGGAAGGTTCCTGCCGGGATAAAAATATTTTTGGGATGGGTGACATGCCGGATGACATCTTCAGCGCCGGCACGCGCCCGCGTCACCGGGCATCAGCTGCAATTGCATCCGCAAATTTCTCGGCGATCATGATCGTTGGGATGTTTGTATTGGCGCGCGGAATGGTCGGCATGACCGACGCATCCACCACCCGCAGACCGTCAATGCCGATCACTCTGGCGGTGCTGGCATCGACAACCGAATCCCGGTCATCGATGCGTCCCATGCGGCAGGTTCCACACGGATGCCAGCCGCCAATCGTGAAATCGCGAATGATCTCATCAAGCCGGGTTTCATCTGCCAATGTCCTGGCCAGATCGAATCCGGGCGCGACAAGCCCCCGCAGGATCGCCCGGCGCAATGGGGCTGGACCGTCTGCCAACAGAGCTGGCAAGGTGGTGGCCAGCCGATTCAACAGGGTCGGCTTGCGCACAATCGAGGCGAGTGCTCCGTGGCGCGCGGCAAACGGATCGCAGCTGGCAGAGGTCAGCGCATCTGACGCGAAAAACCCGGCCATCTGGAGAAACAGCATCCGCATTCTGGACAGATCGCTTGGGTCGTCCAGCAGAGAAAAGCGAATATCGGGGTAATCCGCAGGGTCTGGCGATACGAGTTGCACTTGCCCGGTCGACACGGGCTTGTTGATCCAGCCAAACAATGACCCGATGCGACGTCCCATGGGATGCCAGGCGGCACGGGCGACGGCGACCATGAACATGTCGGCGGGCGGACCTTCGCCAGAACTGAACCGCAACCCGACATGAACATGCCGCCGGGGCGTATCACCCATTCGAAAGCCCGGCTTGAGAAAGGCCGACAGTGCAATGGAAGGATGCTCATACAAATTGCGCCCGACACCTGGTAATTCTGACACGACCGGCAGACCAAGATGCTGCAAATGGTCACCGGGACCGATGCCGGACCGCATGAGAATGGCAGGGCTCATCAACGCGCCCGCGCTGAGGATGATCTCTCGTCCATGGAAATCACCAGAATCAGTCGCGACCCCGACCGCACGGCTTGCCTTGAATAGAATGCGACGCACTGCCGTTTTGGCGATGATTGTCAGATTTGGCCGGGCCCGCACAGCGGCACCCAGATAACCCCGGGCAGCGGACACACGGCGGGTTCCGTCCGAGGAAATCGACATTGGAAACCAGCCTTCTCCAAAGGCTGCGTTCTGATCGGCAATGGCCTGGAATCCTGCATCAGAAAACGCGTCGCGGGCCGATTTGGAAAAACCGGGCCAATCGCGTTCAGGAACGCGTGTGATCCGGATTGGGCCGGCATCACCGTGTAAAGCTATGTCTGGTGCCTCACTATCGGTTTCGAGCTTTCGGAAAAAAGGCAGCACCTCGTTCCAGTTCCAGCCCGTTGCTCCAAGGGACGCCCATTCATTATAGTCATCCGGTGTGCCACGGTTGGCCAGAAGTCCGTTGATTGAGGATCCACCCCCCAGCACACGGGCCTGCTCGTAAATGCGCGTACGGTCCTGCGGTCCGGAATGTGTGCCGAACCGCGCTTTCAGACCTTTCCAGTGATAGGCCTGATTGAAGGCAGCCTGATAGGGATATGGGTCCTGAATGTCTGCAGGTTCCGCATCGGGGTCGATGTTGGCACCGGCCTCGAGCAGCAGGACACGCACATTTGGCGATTCAGACAACCGGTTTGCCATGACAGACCCGGCTGATCCGCCACCAACGACAATGTAGTCCCAGATGTCAGAAGCGTGGGACATGACTTAGAGTATCCGTCTTGGTCAAGCCAGTTTTGGTTTCCATTCTCTATCGTCTTTGATGAGAGTGTTTGCCAGTTCAATGAGCTTTCGCATGATGGCTGTGAGTGCGAGCTTTGCAGGTTTTCCGGTATTGATCATGGTCCGGTATTTGTCTTTCATGTCGGGATTGAACCTGAATGCCACAAGGGCGGGCATATAGAGCGCATCGCGTAAGTTTTTACGCCCGCCCTGGATGAACGCCTTGCCCCTCCACGTCCCGGATTGGCGGGTCATCGGCGCCAGGCCGGCAAGGCAAGCAACTTGCTTTTTGCCCAGCGCGCCGATTTCGGGACACGCGATGAGGATCGCTGTTGCGGCCACCTGACCAATTCCTGGAATTGAGCGCAGGATGGCATAGGACCGTGTGCGTCTTGGACAGGCATTGATCCGGCTTTCCATTTCGCTTTGAAGTGCGGTGATCTGACGCTTGATCTGGGCAAGACGAGCTTTTGTCTGACACCGTGTAATGGCCAGAGTTTGTGTCTTGAGACGATTTTTGAGGCGAGTTTGATCCTTGATCAAAGCGATGCGGGCTATCTGTAACTCTTTGAGATCACTCTGATCTTCAGCTGCGGGCGCGTCGGGCAACAGATCCAAAGCCGAGCCCATCCGAGCCAACATCCGGGCATCCACTGCATCGGTTTTTGCCCGTGTGCCTTGAGCCTGCGCAAAACGGCGGGCCTGAAGCGGGTTGACCTTCACCAGTGGTAAACGTCCTGCAAAAGTCTTTTCAAAACGAGCATGGTAGGGACCCGTTGGTTCGTAAACCAACAGATCGGGAGAGCTGTTCCCGATCCAGCTTTTCAGCGCTCTGAATCCAGCTGGATTGTTGGGAAATTGGGCTGACGCGCCAGTTTGAGAGCGATGCACATCCAATTGATCTTTCGAAATATCGATGCCGATGCTATCTTTCATTGTCTTCGCCATGTCCTTTGCTTGTCGTGCAGAGCCTCTGGCTGCTGCGTATCCGTTCAGGCCTCATGTGAAGACGACGGCTGATCAGACTCTAACACGGTCCACTACGACCAAGCTTTTCACGATCCAGCCGCCGCCACTGCCCGGCAGGTTGAGGTGCCGGGCAGTGGCTCCATCTTCGCATGGAGCCGGAAAAATCATAAGACAAGCCTTTCACGTTTATACGGAAACATTTGACCGGATTTGCGCGTTTGCTGGCAAGGCACAGGCCACGCCGTGGTCTTTACGACCATAAGTGGGCTGTAACGACGTCCAGCGAGCGCGTAAATCCGGCCTTCGGTGCCCCGGAACACCCCACCAGCTGCGTTAGCCAGCTTGCCCGATGCGCCGCATCGCGCTGCGCTGACTGCCTGGCTGGATGAACTGTTTCGGGTCATCAAATGATTCCGTATAATCGTGAAAGGCTCTAGCGAAACGTCTGACGATCGATCTCGGCGTGGGCAAGAAAATCTTCGCTCAGAACAACGCCAAGGCCCGGACCTTTGGGAACAGTGACACATCCATTGGGTTGAATGGACTCAAGATCGTCCGAGTAACCGCATTCAAAAATTGGCGGCAAGGGGTTTGCCATTTTCGGATGGACCAGCGCCAGCTCGTAGAAATTGGAGTTTCGGATCGCGGCCATGCAGTGCCGGTGGGCCGGTCCACTGGAGTGCAGTTCGACATCCATACCAAAAGCTTCTGCCAGAGCCGCGGTCTTCATGACGCCGGTAATGCCAAGATCATATTCCGGGTCGGCCCGCAGGAAATCGGTTGCCATGTCGGTAATCCACGGCGTTTTGCTTTCCAGCCCGCGCACATGCTCGGTCAACAGCAGCGGGGTCCGGAGTTGCTGCCGCAACATGCGGTGCACATGGGGCGCCTGACCGCAATCGGCGAGCGGGTCCTCAAGCCAGTAATAATCATGATCATCACAAGCGCGCCCGACTTTCAGCGCATCCGCATAGGTGGCGATGTGACTGGCAGGATCGGTCATCAATTCCATCTTTCCGCCGACAGCTTTGGCCACAGCGGCAATGGTCTCGATTTCAGGCTTGGGATCGCCATCCGCCCAGCAATGCATCTTGAAACCCTGATAGCCCAGTTCAAGACATTGCTCGGCAAAATCGGCATAGGCTTGCGGCGCAGACAGGCCGCCGTTTCTATCGCCGGAAATCGTGCTGGCATAGGCGGGTAATTCCCAGCGATAACCGCCCAGAAGCGTGGCGATGGGCAGCCCGACTTTCTTGCCTAACAGGTCCCACAGGCAAATATCGATGGCCGAATAGCCGACCCCTGCCAGATGGCGGTGGCGACGCTTGTAATCCTGATAGAGTTCTTCCCGGGCAAGACTGTCCCGACCAATGAGGGACGCCAGCAACGGAATTGTCTGGCCAGTGACTGCCGCATGCTTGCCGGAATGCATGGGACAATATTCTCCCACGCTGCCGTCCGCATCATAGATGCGCAGGACAAAGCTTTTCAGCGATGTCTGAGCATCGGGATTGTAGCCCAGAACGCCATCTGCGCTTGGGCCAAGACCCGCAACGTCGAAAGCAAAATTAATCAGTTCGACCTTGTCGATGCGCGCCATGTCAATGTTTCCTGTTTTGAATAAGCACTGCCAGCGCCGCCTCGGCGCAAGCAAGGTCACCATCACGGTCTGCCCCACTTGCGCCAACGGCACCACACAGGCTGCTGTCGATTGTCAGCGGCAGTCCACCGGGCAAGATGCCGGGGCCAGCTGCTTGATGATATTGCAAGCCAAAGGCCTGCTCGCCGGGCGCAACCATCTCCTGAAAAAGATGTGTCGGCCGTTGATGGATGGCGGCCATATGTGCCTTTGCCAGTGCCAGTTCTGCTGTGATGGGACGCGCTGCATCCATGCGCTTGCCGCAGATGAGCTGACCAGTGCTGTCCACCACCATGACCGCAATCGCGATGCCGCGTTGTTGGGCGCAGGCCAAAGCGGCCTCGACTGCATTTTCGCTTGCCTGAAGCGAAGGACGCGGTGGCATTTCAACCCAATCCGTCTTCATCGCCGACATCCATCGATCTGCTGGACAGAGCCATTCAGATAGGGCGGCGCGTCCGTCAGCAGATAGCGGACATGCTGCGCGATTTCGTCTGCTGATGCATAGCGTCCCAGAGCCGAGGCGGCCGCGATCATGACGCGTGCGGCTTTCGGGTCCGGCAATCCGGCTTCGGAGCGATCCATGAACTGGCCCTCTATGGGACCGGGGCAGAGCACGTTCACGCGCACGCCCTTTTCACCATATTCCAGCGCCACGGCACGCGTCAGCTGGATCACCGCCGCCTTGGTGGCCGCATAGCAGCCCCGGCGGGCATTGGCCCGTGTTCCGGCTTCTGAGGCAGTGTTGACCATCCACGCATTGTCGCGTTCGGCCAGAAGCGGCAGCATGTGTTTTTGTATCAGGAAGCTGCCGAAAACATTCACTTCAAAGGTGCGGCGAAAATCATCCAATGTATGTTCGGCAATCGGCACTGTTGCACCATTGACGCCAGCATTGTTGAACACAGCGTACAGACCGTCACCTGACTCACGAAATGTCTGTGCCAAGGCCATCACTGCGGCCTCGTCGGACACATCCAGCACCGCTTTGCGGTGGCCGTGTCCGGGCAATTGGGCCAGCACATGGTCGAGCCGGTCACCGTCCAGATCGACCAGCACAAGCTGATCGCCCTGCTGTGCAAGCTGCCGGGCCACGGCGGAGCCCAGATCGCCCGCCGCGCCGGTTACCAATGCGTGCCGACTCATTGCAGACCCTCCGTCTTCAATGGCTCGATTCGCTGGCCACTGTCGCTGTCGAACAAATGTGCTTCTGCCCAATCAAACCCCATTTGCACGCGCTCGCCGGGCAATTGGCGTGCATGTTTTTCAGCGCTCGCATAGACCAGTGTCCCGTCCGCAAGCCGAACGATAACCAGCGTCTGCGCACCCTGCGGTTCGACAACTTCGACCTCTCCGGAAAGCGGACCGCCCTCTGTGAAACTCAAGGCTTCGGGCCGGATGCCCAGCATCACATCCGTTTGTGTATCGCTTGCAAACTTAGCCCCGGACACCGGTCCGCTGGCTGTGGTCAAGACGCCGTCCACCGCACGCGCTGGAATGAAGTTCATTGGCGGCGATCCCATGAAACCGGCCACGAACATGTTGACCGGCTGATCGTATAATTCCATTGGCGTACCGATCTGTTCGATCCGACCGCCATTCAGAACAACGATCCTGTCAGCCAACGTCATGGCCTCGTCCTGATCATGGGTCACGTAGACTGATGTGATTCCCAGCCTTTGACGCAGTGCCTTGATCTCGGTGCGCATCTGCACGCGCAGTTTGGCGTCGAGATTCGACAAAGGCTCGTCGAACAGGAAGACCTGCGGATCACGCACAATGGCCCTACCCATCGCGACGCGCTGGCGTTGACCACCGGACAATTCGCGGGGGTAGCGCCCTGTCAGGGCACCCAGTCCGAGGAGGTCGGCCGCGTGCGAAATCTTGCTGTCCGCTGTCGCCTTGTCGGTCTTGCGGATTTTCAAGCCAAAGCCGATATTCTCGGCCACGGTCAGATGTGGAAACAGCGCATAGCTTTGAAACACCATTGCCACATTGCGGTCCCGTGTCGGCACATGGGCCAGGTGACGACCACCCAGAACGATGTCGCCCGAAGAAATTCTCTCCAGCCCGGCGATGGATCTCAAAAGGGTGGACTTGCCACAGCCTGAGGGCCCGACAAGCACGATGAATTCGCCATCTGCCACATCAAGGGAAATATCGGTCAGCGCTGCAAATCCACCATAGGATTTATCGACGTTGCTCAGCTTCAAATCAGCCATTTGGTTACCCCTTGACGGCGCCGGCGGTGAGGCCGGTGACGATGTATTTCTGGACGAGAAGAACGAAGATCAGGATCGGTGCGAGTTGCAGGGTGGCAGCAGCAAACAACACGCCCCACTGAACCCCTTCGAGCGACCCCGAAATTTCTGCCAGAACCAGCGGCGCGGTCTTGGCGGCGCTGGATGTGAAAATTAGTGCGAACATGTATTCATTCCATGAGAAGACGACGACAAAGACACAGGCGGCGACCATTCCGTGCACCGACAGCGGAAGAATGATCTTGATCAGACGCTGCATCAAAGAGGCACCCTCAACCTCTGCAGCCTCTTCCAGTTCGCGCGGAATTTGATCGATGAAGGTTTTCAGAATCCAGGTCGAAAGACTGACAAAGAATGCTGCATAGAGGACGATCAGAATTGCGTGGGTGTCGTTAAGCTCAAGCCAGTTTATGATCGGGAACAGCGGGATGGTGACCACCAGCGGTGGCAGCATCCGCACAAGGATCATGAAAAAGGCAGATGCCGTCAGCATGCGTGACTGGTACCGCGAATAGGCATAGCCGGCGAGCAGCGACACGATGGCCGTCAACAGGGTGGCACCTGTGGTGATGATCAGGGAATTGAGCAGACCATCGAGAAATTCTGGCCAGTCGCTGAGCAATTGACGGTAATTGTCCAATGTGGGTGTGAACAGGAACTTTGATGGCACCGCGAAGATGTCGATATGGGTTTTGAACGACGATGAGACCACCATGTAGATCGGGAATGCCGACCACAGGACACCCAGCCCGATGATGAAAAAACGCAGCGCAATTGTGAGGTAACGTTCAGCCATTGGCTTTCATCCCCTTGTACAGACGGTACAGATAGAATGAGGCCACCAGGAGCGAGAGGAACTGCATGGCAATGCCTGTCGCCGCCGCCGGGCCAAAGTCGAAATAGCGGAAAGCGGAGCGGAACAGGTAGATGCCAAGCACCTCGGTCAGCCGCGCGGGTCCGCCTTCCGTCAGCAGCCAGGCCTCGCTGAACAGTCGCATGGCGAATATGTAGCGAAACATCAGGGCGATCAGCACGGCGGGCGCGATGATCCGAAACGTGACAAGTCGGAACACTTGCCGCTCGGTCGCACCCTCAATCCGCGCTGCGCTTTTGAGATCTTCCGGAACCGTTGAAATAGCTGAATAGAGAATGATCAATGTGAAGGGAAGATGGATCCAGATCGACAGGATTGCGATCAGTGTCAGCCCGTGAAACGGGTTGCGGGACCAGTTGAAATCAATACCGAATAATTGTTCGAGCAGAAGGTTGAAGGTTCCGACATCCGGCTCGAATGCGTATTGCCACATAACCACCGCACTGACTTCGGAAACCGCATAGGGCGCGATCAGAATGGAGAAGATCAGTCCCTTGCCAAAAAACTTGCAATTGAGGGCAAGCGCCAGAAGCATTGCGATGATGAGTTCAGCATAGACCACGACATTGACGATGACGAAGGTGTTGATCGTAGCGCGCCAGAATATCCGGTCGCTGAAAATCTGCCGGTAATTGTCGAGCCCGACAAAGGTGGATTGTGCACCCAAAGTGGATTCGGTCAGCGACAGCCATGCTACAAAGATCGATGGAATTCCGATCATCACGATGAGCAGCAGCAGGACCGGCGAGACCATGAGGGTCGGCAGCCATCTCTTGTCTTCGAACATGTGGAAAATTACCCTGTTTTTGCGGCCGGGAGCCAACACTGTCTGTGTCTGATCCCGGCCGTCAATCGATACCGTCTCGGCTTATTCCGGCAGAAGCGGTGTGACGCGTTCCTGGACAGAATTCATGGCTTCTTCCGGCGTCTTGATGCCAAGCAGGACAAGATCCAGCTCCTCGACGAAGATATCCTGCACCCGTGCTGAATTGTCCCAGCCTGGCAAGGGCGGACGCGCAACGGAAAGGACCGTTTGTTCCGCTTCGGCATAGGACAGACGTTCGGCCATGCGCGGATCATCATAAGCCGATGGACGCACAGGACCATTGCCGTTCAGGGCAGCCTTGATGGTATTTTCAGGAGATGAGGCATTTCGAATGAAATCCCATGCACGGTCCTTGTCATCGGAATTCTTCGGGATGAACATCGCCCAGAATTCAGTGCGAACCGGAGCCACCTTGAAGCCGGTCAAGGTTTCAGAAGCCGGCAGCGGGATAGAAATGATCTTGCCCGGGAACTGGCTTTCGTCCGGATTGTTGTAATTCTTGTTGCGACCGAACGGTGATATGGCCATGGCACCGCGTCCCTGCTGCATGAAGGTGATGACATCTTCAGTCAGGAAACTCAGATAGGTCTCGGGCAGTACACCCTCATTATAGAGGTCTTGCACGGTCTGCACCGCTGCAATCATTTCGGGGCTGCTGGCGGTCAGCTTGAAATCCTGCGTCAGAAATTCGCCGTTGCTCTGTGCCCGCGCGATATCGGTGATGCTGGTGGGTGTGCGGTCATCCAGCATGAGGCCGTAAACCTTGGTTCCGTCGTCCCGGGTGAATGACAGGGCGCGCGCGACGTCCAGGACCTCTTCAAAGGTTGTCGGAACCTCCAGTCCCTTTTCCTCCAGCAAGGCGGTGTTGATATGCAGTGCTGCAGTCGCATGGCGGTAGGGAATTCCATAGAGCTTTCCGTCGATGGTCATCGCGTCCAGCATGCCTTTTGGCAATTCGTCGAACCCTTCGATCGGATTTGATGCGAGGTAATCGTCGAGAGGCTCGAACATTGCTGGAAATTGCGGCAGGAAGAACCGGTTCGCGGCAAAACCCACATCGACTGACGTGGACGACAGGCTGGCCTCGCGATAGAGACGCTCATGAACTGCACCGGTGTTGAATGTCAGCCACTCGATTTCCACACCGTTTTTTTCAGCCCATTCACCAGCAAAATTACCCCCGACATCACTTGTCATGGTGGTCTGGTGAACCTTGTGGCCGACGGCAGTGAGTGTTTCAGCCCCGGCCTGCGAAATGGATAAATTGAGTGCGGCGACTCCAGCCAGACAGGACAGGCCTGCAAGCATGATCTTCGATTTGTGTTTCATGTGGTGTTTCCTCCCGATTGCTTCGATGCTTGCGACAAGCTGATCCATGTTGTAATACACGTCAATGCCAATTTGATACAAAATGAGGAGTTGTAATACAACATGGCAAATTTTAAAATGCGGCTGACATGATTGGCGAGACGTCCGCTACCGCTCCCAAAAGGAATCGAGTCGACGCGGTGTATCACGCGCTTTCTCTTCTGATCGATAGCGGAGATCTGACGGTTGGAGACCGATTGCCAACGGAAAATTCGCTTGCACAACAACACGGGGTTTCACGGCCCGTAGTGCGCGAAGCCATATCCAGGCTGGTGGCCAGTGGTGTGGTGCGCACTGAACGCGGCAAAGGCACTTTCGTGCAGCCCGGACAGGTTTTGCGGCAGATGAAACTGGCCCCTATCACGTCCATTGATGACCTTCTGGCGTGGCAGGAACTTCGGGTCGCAATCGAACAGGAAGCTGCGCGTTTGGCAGCATCCAGACGCTCCGAGGATGATTTGAGCGAACTGACCCGCCTGCTGGAAGAGATGATGAGCGGACCGGAAATGGAAGGTTTTGGCGGCGAAGTGGATCATGCATTTCACATCGCGATTGCAACTGCGGCCCATAATCCGGCCATTCTTGATGCCCAAATGGCTCTAGGCGGACACATCAAGGGATGGATTTCTGCAGTCCTCAATATGGAGCCTGCAAATCATGCCAAAAGACAGGAATATCGCTTGAGTGAGCATGAGGCGATCCTCGATGCCATAAGCGCACGAGACCCGGAACGCGCAGCACAAGCCATGCGCAGCCATATCGAAAATGGACGGACCCGCTTCCTGACACGAATCTCACGGCTGCCAGCAGACGTCGAAACTGGCGAGAAACGCTGATGTGGATGTGCAGAGCACCACGGGCGCATCCGTGTTGAATATGCAACAGCGATGGTGAAAATCCATGCCGGTCGCACAGGTGTTTCAGCTTTCAGTTGATTGCAGGTGGCTTACGTGCAAGGCATGATTATCAAACATTTCAATGGCATGACCGGGTCAGGAGCCCATAGATATGAGAAAAATTCTGACCGCAAGTGTAAGTTCATTGGCTCTTATTGGTGCTCTGGCAAGCCCGGCCTATTCGGAAGGCGTGGAGAACGGTTATACGCTTGAACTCGAAGGTCGGATTCTGTTCGGGCTGCCAATTGAAGCCAGGGACTATGATGATGAAGCCGGTTCCAGCGAAGATTATGGAGTTGGTGGTCAGGGAAGCATTCGCATCCTGCATGACCTTGGTAACCGAATGGATGTTGCCTTCGGCGTCTCCGCTGCTTTCATTCAGGACCATGAGCAGGCTGTGGATTACTTTCCCACGGGCCTCCCCGGTTCTCGTTTTGGAGCCGGGTCGGGCGGTTCATCTGAAATTTCATCAGACGTGAATTTTCAAACTCTGGACGTAGAACTCGGGCGCACTGTGAACACCCAAGCTTCAACAGAACTGCGTCTGTTCGGTGGTTTGCGTGCACTGCATTTCAGTGACAACACAGAAGTCACACTTAATGACGCAGGAACGGGCGTACCCAGCACCACTGCAACACGGAATCTGACAGATATTGAAATTGACAACCGCTTTTTCGGCGTTGGCCCTCGGGCGGGGCTTGAAATTTCACACGCACTCGGTCAAAGCGCATTTGGCCTGTCAGGTGGCTTTGCTGTGGCTGTTCTGGCCGGTTCGATGGATGTCGACACCTCCGCATCTTCAATGATCATCTCGACGCTGGCCTCAATCCCGGTCCCGAATGATTTCAACCCGGGCTCAGGTAGGTCGTCTTTTGGAGTGGTGCTGAATGTGGAAGGTGATATCGGCCTGGATATCGCAGTCTCCGACTCATCTTCTGTGACTCTGGGATATCAAGCCGAATACTTCCAGAATGTCAGACACAGGACTGATATTTTTGCTTCAGACAGCGCTGATTACCTGTCCCATGGACCATTTGCTCGCTGGACAAGTTCTTTCTGATTCAAAGGAACTGCTTTGACAGTCTCAAGGCCAGGCTGGATCATCAGGCGGTGGCGCGCATCAGTGCCCGCAAGCTGAACCCGATTGGGGGCCCAAATGGCGAAGAAGGCTGACCGTCCCCTTCAGTTGATGTTCTCGTCGGTTCATTGCCTGCTTGATCCGACCAGCGGTGCCGCCAAAAGCGTCCGCACAATGCTTGGCGCCTTACAGGCATCCGGGATCACATGTACCGCGTTCACTGGCAGCGCTTTTGATTCGCCCGTCTCAGAGCCTGGCAAAGGTTTTTTTGCGGGGCTTGGGGCGCAGGCACTTCCGCAATCGGTCGCCGCCAATCTGCTGCATGTGCCGGACGACCCCTTTCGCCATTATATTTCTCCGCTACCCACAACAAATCGCAGATTGCTCGATACGAAAGCCGAGGAAGCATTTGCACATGAGACCGTCGCGTTTTCAGGGCTTGCCCAACCCGATGTGGTGATGGTTTACGGCAGCGGATTGCACGAACGAGCGCTGCTTCGCCGCTGCCGGGCAATGGGTCTCAAAACACTGTTTTACCTGACCAACCCAACCCACACAGATCCTGCAACATTTGAGCATGTCGATTGCATCGTGACGGACAGCAAGGCGACGCAGGCTCTTTATCGAGACAGGATGGGCCTGAAGCTTCATGTGACCGGAAAATTCATCGCACCGCCGCTGAAAACACCCAGGATGCAGGGCGAAGATGTGCTGTTCATCAACCCGTTGCCCGAAAAGGGTGTGATGGCCCTGCTTGCCATTGCCCAGGAATGCGCGCGCCGGTCGCTGAAGTTCAGGTTTCGAATTGTCGAGAGCCGCTATCGTCTGAAAGATGCCATATCCCAAGCCGGATTGCGTGATGTCAGTCTTGAGAACATTGTCTGCGTTCCAGGCGGCTCGTCTCTCGACGAGCACTTTGAAGCTGCAAAAATCCTGCTGCTGCCATCACTGTGGCATGAAAGTGGATCCAGAAGCCTTCTGGAAGCCTGTTCTCAAGGCGTTCCGGTCGTCGCTTCCGATCGGGGTGGCACGCCGGAGCTTCTCGGCAAGGGCGGATTGACACTGCCAATAGATTCAGCTCTGGATGGCCGTGACTGGGCAATGCCGAGCCAGACATGCGTTGCTCTCTGGGCCGATGTGATCGAGCGGCTCATGACCGATTCAGATTTTTATAAAGTCCGGCAAACTGCAGCGCTGAAAAGATGGCAGGCCTACAAGATGAGTGCCAGCACATTGCGGCTGAAACGCCAGATCGAAGGGCTCAAAACCTCATAGATGATAGGTCAATGCGCGGCTGATCAGCAGGTCGAGTTTCGAGAGCTGCAGCGGATCCTCAGCGTCAAATTGAATGGCGCGGTTGCCCTCATAGGTAAATGCGTCCGGAAACACCTGCTGAAAGTCGGACAGGATCGTCGTCTGGCAGTGCACATAGATGGCGTAACCACCGGATTTGGGCAGACCCAGCCGAATCGTTGAGCCTGATCTGGTTTGCGGTGTCAGATAGGCCGGTTGGCCCCATTTCAAGGTCTCAAGCAAGGTGCCGACACCCTCTGTCCGGTCGGCTGTCTGGAAAATCCGCTCGCGTATCATAAGCAGCTTGTTCCGTTCCGGCTCAGGATAGTTCGCGAACACAGCTTTCACGGCCGGGTCGGCAATCGGATGTGGGGTTTTAGCCATCACGTTCTGTTCCCAGTCAATCGTTGGTGAGCATCATCAAATATGCCGGAATGGATGTCACCGTCTGTTTTTCTATTACAGGTGTTAGAACGCATCAAAACACACCCAAAATCGCTCTGACTATGTCTTGCATTCAATAATCAAACATGCATGCTTTGACCAAATCAATTCGCTTGGAGACTGTTTATCATGCCCATTCTGGTTCGAATTTGTGCAATCGCATGGATTTGGATTGCGGGCCCTGCCTTCGGGCAAAGCGCGCCTGATTCCATTAACGCAAAATTTCGCAATTGGTCCGGACTTTGGGGCGGCATACAAGCCGGTGGGAGCCACACCCAATTTGGCAATGGCCTGTCGGATGGTCGACAATTCTGCGTCACTGCCACATCCGGTGATAATGTGTCTGCGGGTTGCGACATTGGATCTGACTACGCTTCCACGGAAGCATTTGCCTCCTTGCCGGGCGCCCGTAGCATTACAAATGCGTTGAGTACACTTGTTGGCGGTGATGCAGCGACTGCTGAAAATGCCGATTCGGACGCTGTCATACCGGGGCCGATTGGTGGCATGCCTGCCTTCGAAGATTTTTCACTAATATCCAACCCTACGGGCGACCGAATCCAACAGTCTCAAATTGTTATAACAACAACAGATGGCAACCGAACCCACAAAGCCGGTGCATATAGTTACGTCGGATCGATCGCAAGCTCCAACCGTTTTTTCGCGGTTTCCGATGTTTCAGCGACAGATAACACAGGGTCATCCTCCGCTCATGCAATGGCGCTGGCAAATTTTCTGGATTTTGACTCTGGTGATTTTTCGGATGGAGTAAACCCAGCTTTTGGTGGGCATTTTCATTACGATCACCAATTTATGAATAATTTCATTCTGGGTGTTGGTGCTGACTTTCTGATTCTGCCGACCAATGGCGCTGCGAAATCTTTCAGCGACGCAACCGACTTTTCGATTGTCATTGACGGAGAGCCAGACTTCCCTGCTTCTGCCAGTGGTACGCAGCGTGTTGACCTGGATACCGATGTCCTTGCCAGCGCAAGGGTGCGTTTCGGACACGCTGCAGGGAACATGATGTCGTATGTGACCGGTGGTCTTGCTGTGGGAGACTTCCAGGCGTCGCTGGAAAAATCTGCTTCACTTTCGGTTGGTCAACGCTCACCCATTGCAAAAAGTGCACAAAGTGACTCGATTACGGCGCTGGGCAGTGTGTTGGGTGGAGGCTTCTCCATGTGGCTGGGGGAGCGTACAGCACTCAGTGTCGAAGCGCTGTATTACATCTTCAACGAGGAATTCAATTTCAGTTCGTCAGAAGCGTTCGAGTTGGAAAACATTACCACGGCCACCGTGAAGATCAGCTATAAACTACACTAGCTTCCGGACAGATTTGAGTCATTCACCAACATGGCGATTAGCACCCTGGTCTTGTGCATAAATCGCCTTCTCACTCTGTCTCAGCAAGATCACCCAATGAATCGATCAATGGACCGAGGTGCTTTTCATAGCGCTTCCAGCGCTTGACCGAGGTCTTGTAAATGGGCTGGCGCACCTGCCAGCGACTGGGCGTGGTCACCGACCGTGCATTGTTGAAATAGGCAAGGCAGGCATCATCCCAGTCAAGGCCGAGAAAGTCGATCAGTTTGCGACTCGTGCTTTCCTGATCAGCAATCAGCGCTTCATAGTTCAGATCAAAGATGCGCAGGGGTAAATTGGCCTGCCAATGCTCCATCAGATCAGCATAGCAGCGGTAATAGGCACCAAGCGTCGTCAGATCGGCGTTGTAACCGTGGCTCCGGTCAAAGCTTTGCATGAAGTTCGAGACACAGATGTCCAGCGGATCACGGCGACAATGGATAATGCGCGCGTTCGGAAACAGCCGTGCGATCAGACCGAGTTGCTCATAGTTTTGCGGGTTCTTGTCGGTGCAGTGCAGGGCCTGTGACCGACCCTTGGTCAGGGTGCGCAGATAGTTGGATGCAAGGGCATCAATCTGCTGCTGGTCCAACGCGTCCACTGTGCAGCCATAGAGCGATACATCTGGCATACCATAGCCCAGCTGCTGGCCCTCCCTGCGCATGCCTGCCAATTCACCCGCGCCTTCGGCCTTGGGGTGAGAAGCGATGATCTGCTCTGCCAGGGTGGTGCCGGAGCGCGGCATTCCGACGATGAATACCGGTATATCCGACGGGTTTCCTGCGGTGGTGCAAGAGGCAAATTTTGCCTTGGTGAAATTTAACTTGATCGCATTATAAGTCTTGCGATGAATTTGCATCGGAAACTGCAGGCCAGAAACTTGTTTGCCAGCAAAATAGTGCTTCATGGCGGTGTCATAGCGGCCCAGATCATTGTTGATCTTGCCAGCGGCATGGTGCAACAAGACGCGATGATCGGGAATAAGCGACCGGCTTTGCAGCGTCGTCTCGATTTGGCCCAGTTCCGGATCATCCTTGGTGAAGACTTTTGCGGCGGAGATGCCCCCCAGCGCCTGCACATTTCCCGGCTGGCGCTTCAGTACGGCGCGAAACGTTCGGACAGCACCTTCCATATCGCCGACTTCCACCATCATCTCTGCAAGGCCCGCTTCAGCTCGCTCAAAATCCGGGTCGATGGCAAGGGCTTTTGCAAACTGCTTGCGCGCGTCTTCCGCCTTGCCACGGGCGCGATAGGCGCGGCCCATATTGGTGATGGCCTCGACATAATGCGGCGCAAATTTCACAGCCTTGCGCAAATGAACAAGTGCGCCATCCGGGTCTCCGCGCAGCAGCAACACATTGCCCAGATTGTTGCGGTAGATTGCCTGTTTCGGCAACAGGCGCACAGCCTTTTCCATATAGTCCACAGCGACGGAAAACTGATCTGCCTCCACAGCCAGAAGCCCCATCAGATGCAGGGCATCGGGATTCAGAGGATTTTGCGCCAACACAGTCTGATAGCGCTGCTCGGCCTCGGGAAAGCGCCGCTGCGTCTGCAGGGCCATGCCCTGTTCAATGAGGCGTATGTGGCGTTGCTTCGCCTGTTTTTGAGCTGTCATGAACTGGATGCATCACGCCGTTGAAGCTGCTGGACTGGTGCCTTAACATAGCATTTTCGATGATCTGCGCCAACCGGCACTGTCCGCGTTCCAGCCAGATCAGAAGTCCCAGGTAAGACCACCAGTTACGGCATGGGTGTAATAGGTAAACGCGCCATGTTCATCATCAGCCCCTTGTGTGCCGTGGCCTGAAATGAGCGGATCAAACACACCTTTAAACCGATAGCCAAGATCAAGTGTCAGATCATCCTTGATCGCATAACGCACACCGCCGCCAATCTGGGCCGCCATGGCAACGCGCGGATCGGCCCAATCATCTATATCCGGCAACACCAGCGCCAGGCCCAAACCGCCGCCCACATAGGGAGAAACCATCCCGACATCGAAGTCTTTCCAGACATTTGCGAGCAGATTGACCGTTTGCAAAACGCCGCTCCAGTCTTCTTCGCACTTGGCCTCCAGTGGATATTCACGTGCACCACAGATTCCGGATCGGATGTAGGACAGTTCCAATTCACCGCGCATCGTGTCAGATATTTGCGTGCCCAAAGCGGCACCAATCGTAAACCCGGTGTCGAAGTTCATTTCATACGTATCGGCATCATAAGGAGTGCCGGTGCCCTCGTGCAGCGCAGCGCCGCCAAACAGGGTGGCGTAGTGACCCTGTGACACCAATTCATCTGTTTCCGGCATATCGAACATGCTATTGCCGTAAGTGAAGCCAACCTGCAACATGTGAGACAGGAAGCTGCCCTGTGCATGATAATTATCACCAGCACCATCAATCGTTGCGCCAAAGACACCCCTGGCCCTGTACCCGAAATCGATCGCCCAGTCTTCCGATACGGCTCGGCGAATCCCGGCACCAAATTGCAGCGCCAGCCCAAGCCCGGACCCGTCTATCGCGACGTCATCAAGAGTTCCATCTGCGTCTGCAAGACCGAACCCGACGCCACCGCCAACATAGGTGGTGTATTTCCCTATTGGAATATCCTTCCACACATTGGCCGTCAGCGTGTACAGGCTGGTTGCTCCAGACATGTTGTCCGGGCTTTCATTGGCATAGTAAGTCTGGCTGCCATGGGCATAGCGCGTATAGGCAGCTTCAAGTTCACCACGCCAGCCAGGCAACAGGGATGTGCCAATCGCGGCGCCCGTCGTAAACCCGGCCTTGTTGTTGACCTCGTAAGCATAGGTCTGCGTTGTCACAGCCGAATCCTGCGGCAGCGCGACACCTGCGAACAGGGTGTAATAGACATTAGACATGCTGCCTTCCACGGCATTCATATCGCTGAGATCATCGCCCAACCTGTAGGTGACGCCAGCCTGTAGCGAGTGGTTGAACAAGTTTGCAAGTGTAATATCGGTGGCCTCGGTGTCGGTCCCGACCAAACTGTAAACACTGCGCATCCGGTAGCCTATATCGACTTTCATCCGGTCGGAAACAGACATGCGCACGCCTGCACCCAGTTGAGAGGCAAAACCGATATTGCTCCCCTTGGATATTTCGCTTCCATCCCAGTCAATCGACATGGAGCCGACGCTCGCCCCCAGACCTGCGCCCACATAGGGGGTGAAACTGGTGCCAAGATCAATATCTTTCCAGACATTCAGCAAAAGATTGGCGCTTTGCACATAGCCATCAGCCGGGCTGGCACCACTATTCCCGGTGTCGGTATAGGAGTCGGTTGCATAACGCTGATAGGAGAGCTCCACTTCACCGCGCACAGATGGCGTCAGATACTGGCCGAAAGCACCGCCAATGGAAAAGCCGGTCTTTGAACTGGTATCATAGAGATAATCTTCCAGCATGAAGGGTGAGTTCAAGCCGCTGGAAACGCCACCAAACAGGCTGATGTAATGATTCGATCCAATTGTCTCTTCGGCTGAAGCGACGGAACCACCCAGCAGCAGAGCGGTAATCGACGTCGTTAACAGTAAGGATCGGCGCATGGGCGACTCATTTCGAACAAAGTGACAATGTTGCAAAGACTGAATCAGCATTTGCTTCGCAAATAAACGACTAATTTTCCCAGAAAAGCGCTGGCCGGAGTTAAAATCGGAACAGTGATATTTTAAGCACACCCATCAGCGAACCGCATCAAGACAGCTTCAGACCGAAGCTGGCGCAAACAGGCTGGCGTACTAGGCCTAACCGTAAAGCAAAATCAGCAATCCCTGCACAATCAATGCCAGTGCCAATACGGTTATCATTGCTCGCAATGCGATTCTGAAGAAGGCTTCCGGTAGCCGGTCGAGAATTCGGTTGCCAAGCACTGTACCAAGATAGCCGAATGCAACCATTCCCAAGATCAGTGGCGCCCATGGGGCAAAAGCGAATCCGAGAAAGCCAAACATCAGAATCTTGAGCAAATGCTGCATGGTCATGGCAATGGCGTGGGTGGCCACCACCCCGTGGCGGGTTTTGGAATGGGCCGCGTTGATGGCCACGACAAAGGGGCCGGTTGCGCCGAAAAACATGGTCAGAAAGGCTGCAATCATGCCGTTCAGAAATACAATCGGTTTGGCAGTTTTGCTAAATTTGGGTTTGGGCATCCAGCTGATAATCAGAATGAAGCACCCCAGACCCAGCCGCCACAAGGTTTCCGGTATTGCCAGGGTCAGACGACCGGCAATCAATGTGCCCAACACACTGCCGACACCAAACCACAACAATATCCAGGGCGTGGCGTTACGCCATTTCAGCAAGGCCCGCCCGACATTGGAGCCGAGTTGAACCGCCCCATGCACCGGTACCAGCGCGGCCAGCGGCATGCCCAGCCCCATGATCGCAATCAGCAAAACACCTCCGCCCAGGCCAAAAGCGGCCGAAATGGCAGACGTTGCAAAGCTCACGATCAGCAGAACAAGCGCAAACCATGGTTCGATTGTTGCAGGTAACAGAGTCGCCAGCACCTAGCGCGCTCTTTGGTGTTTTGTGTGCATGTCAAATCCGGAGGGAACAGGTAGGAGGGGCGTACAGGTTAACGTGTCATGTCCCGGCCCGCAAGACGCGTCGCTGATGATGTACGATGCATTGAGGAATGACATGTCGGAGTGTTTCAGAAGCGTGATATCACAATCATTGCCTGGCAAGACCACAAAAGAAAAGGCGCCAAAAACCAGAACCGGTTCTCAGCGCCTTTGAGCTCAAACGATTTGGAAAAAGAACTCAAGTGACAGGTATGAACTTGTTGCCACAGCCATCATAATAGAATGGGATATCTTCAGGTTCGCGATCTTCTGAGTCTTCTTTTGACTCTTCTTCCGGACCGTCTCTGAAAGGAACCTTCTTGATTGAAGAGTTCTGCTCGCAGGTGCCTCCCACAATCGCGCCCAGTAGATTGTCTTCGCCCCAATCATCGGGATCATCTTCACGATGACGGCGGATCAAAGACTTGTCGTCGCCGATATAGAAGGTCACGCCACCCCAGATACCTTGATAGTCGTTCTCGCCAATGCGGCCTTCGGCAAACAGCGCCACACCGCTGGAGAAGATCTGCTGGTCAAGCTGATATTCAACGCCCAGTGCAAGCGCATGGGTTTCCGCCGTGTAACGATGGCCAACACTCAGCTCAAGATTGTCTATCGGATAATATGAGATGTCTGTGAAAGCGAAGAAACCTTCGTCATCCACATCTGTGGGCACATCAAAATCAAAGAACTCGGCACCGACAACACCTTTAAGCGTTACCTGATTCCAATAATATTCGGCTTCGACACCGACACGGCTGACACTGCCGTCCAGATTGTCATGATAGGTATGGGAGCCGAACAGGCCCAGCAGGGCCATGGCTGGATCACGCCAGAACAGATGGCCCGCGCCACCGCCGATGAACTCGCCATCATGGGTGCCGACTGCCCCATCCAACTGAAGGCCGTATCGAACACCAACAGGGATCGAAATCGATCCGGAAAGCGCGCCATAGCCTTCATCGAACAGGGAGCCACCCAAGAGAGAGATCTTGCCGTTGATGCCGGACACTGCTGGCAACACAGTTGGCTCGACAGGCGTGCCTTCCAGATAGAGATCAGCTGCGACAACTGCCCCGGAGAACGCCACACTGCTTGCCAGCACTGCAGACACAAGGACCAAGTTTCGTTTGGACATAATTAACCTCAAATTTTTATATATGTCAGTAACATGATCCAAGGAGCTGTCGAGGGTTGATGTGTATCGCAAACGGCCTTTTGGCCAGCATGCGATACAATTGCAACGCTTTACCACCGAAGGTTTCGTAATCCGAACAAGAAGCCTCTCAAAGATTGTATTCACCATAAATCGCGATCATGCACACGATGCACGCGCAGGGATGCCTGAGTGTGATCACAGTTGGAGACCCGCACGACAAAGCGCCTGTGGGGGTACAAGCGCCAGCCAGCCTTCTGCGCACATCGCTGCATAAAGGACATTTAACCGGCAGGCTCGGCACAGACTTGCTTGCAACTGTTGCTTTCTTGCCAAGATGTAAGCTGAATCGACAGCAGTACTCATGGTAGCCTTTGCCAAGACCATGGCAAATCAGCTATGGAGGTGGCAAATCACTGTGGAAATGGCTGGACGCCAAAAATCTGATGCATTCTGCCGCCTTTGGATTGATGAGGGTGAGATGCTTCCGACTGTGATCGTTAGATAGACAACCAGAACCGTGGAGCTGGCCGTGAGTCTTGTGCAAATCGTCAAAAAACTGACAGTAAGAACGAAGGCAAGTGGGGTGCCTGGACGCCGGGCAACGCGTGATCGCCGGACAAGTCTGGCGCAACGTGTCATTGTCGGCTTGTTGCCTCTTATGTTGCTGACAGCCCAACCCGCAGCGGCTGGACCTTACATTTTGGTTGATCTGGATAGCGGCCGGATTCTTGACGAAAATGAAGGGCTGGCCCCCTGGTATCCCGCATCAGTGACAAAGCTGATGACCTCTTATGTGACTTTCGAAGCGCTTGCAGCCGGTGAGCTGACCATGCGCTCGGCTGTTGTCGTGTCGCAACATGCTTTGAATGAACCACCCAGCAAGATGGGTTTTCGTGTCGGCACCGAAATTACGGTGGAAAATGCGCTGAAAATGGTTCTTGTAAAGTCGGCCAACGACATTGCGATGGCCCTTGGCGAAACGGTGTCCGGTTCCGAGCGGAGATTTGTCGCACGAATGAACAAGACTGCACAAAAACTTGGCATGACCGGAACGCGCTTCCGCAATCCAAACGGTCTGCCGGCCAAAGGTCAAACCACCAATGTACGGGATATGGCTGTTCTGACGCAGGCGCTCCTGAAGGATTTCCCGGAACATGCCGATCTGTTCCAGATTACAGCCATCAAGGCTGGCAAAAAGGTATTGCGCTCCTACAATCCGCTGCTGACGCGCTACAAGGGCGCAACCGGCATGAAGACAGGCTTTATCTGCTCTTCGGGCTTCAACATGGTTGCGACTGCCAAACGCGGCAACAAACATCTGATTGCCGTGGTTTTTGGATCGCCCTCTTCTCAGGAGCGCGCCGAGGAAGCTGCCAGATTACTGGATAAGGGTTTCCGGTCCTTCGGCATCAAGGGACGGGGCAATGTCAGCGACTTCAAGGCACCCGGCCTGACCTCAGAACCTGTTGATCTGCGCTCACAGATTTGTAGCCAGGCGTCCCGGAGCGCGCGCTTCAAGCGCCTGAAGGACTATAAGATGGGTGAAGGTGATTCCCGGCTCAGCAAATCAGTGCTGGTCAACACGGCACCGGTCGTTGTGCGCACCGGCAATGCGATCAGGGCGATTGCAGCCAATCTGCGCAACGCGCCGCCACCTGTGCCACGCCCCAATATTATTCTTGCAGCCATCCCTGATCCAGTCGCCGCCAATGCTGCTGGCATCGCCGAGAGCGATTCGGTTGCTGCATCTCGCATAATTGAAGATGAAGTGGCCACCGGAGATGGTGATGGAGATGACAAACAATTGGCGGGCACGGCCACGCCGGGCGGAATACCGCTTCCGGTCAATCGACCAGCCTTTGCCAGAGCCAATCCGTCAAATGGAAAAATCGAGATGGACGAACGGATGCGTGAAGACGCTCAATAGAGCCCTTTCCCTTTCTCAAGAAAATAATGCACTGCATCTCCCTGCGGTTCCTGCCGCAGCACCCGGTGGCCATGTTCTGCACAAAAATGCGGAATGTCGATCTTTGCCATGGGGTCCGTGCTGATCACCTGCAACACATCGCCTGACGCCAGTGAGCGCAACGCCTTTTGCGCTTTGAGCACAGGCAGTGGGCATTGCAGACCGGTCACGTCGAGCACAGTGATATTGCCGTCTGTGTTATCGCGCCCTATATGACTTGAGTCGGAATTGTTCATGTGGCTTCACACTAATTTTCAATTTTCGATTGCACTGTTCCGGCAGAAAAATAACCGAGAAAGCAATAGTTGAACTTGGTAAATCTGCAAGATATCGTTCGGTTATAGCACCAAATGCCGAGAAACAAAGGTGCTCGGCATTGATCGGCTGGGCGGCCGTGGCGAGGGAGGTTTCATGGCGTTTTTTACGCGGTTACGCAGTGAATACGCCTATCTGTCCGGCGCGATTCGCACCCTGCGGCGGCTCAAACCTGTGGTCGAGAAAAAAACACGCCTGTGGCCGGATGTGCTGGATGAGCTTGTCGAAAAATATGGTGACCGGCCCGCCCTGCTCAGCCACACTCAGCAATTCAGCTATCGCGAATTTCAAAGCCGCGTGAACCAATATGCACATTGGGCAAAAGCCCAGAACCTGCAAAAGGGTGATGTGATTGGCCTGCTAATGCCCAATTGTCCGGAGTTTCTGGCTGTCTGGACCGGAATTGGCCGTGCCGGAGGTGTGACTGCTCTGCTGAACACCAGATTGCCTGGCGCGCAATTGGCCCATTGCATCAATATCGTAACGCCCAAACACATCATCGTCGATGCTGCACTGGCTGAACAGTTCTTGGCTGCCAGGCAGCATCTGAACAACAGTTCAGCACCAACTCAGCCCACACTGTGGATCTATGGCGACAGCCCACAGATCAACACTGATACAGCGGATGCTCCAAAGTCTTTGAAGCCGCTGCTGGATGCAGCCGATACTGCGCCGCTGCCGTTGCAGGACCGGCCTGAAATGAACACCGACGACAAGTGCCTTTACATTTATACAAGCGGCACCACCGGCCTGCCGAAAGCAGCAAATGTCAATCACTTCCGGGTTCAGGCCATCATGCATGGCTTCTCTGCGGCGTCAAACGCCAGCCAGCAGGACCGAATGTATAATTGCATGCCGATGTTTCACTCGGCCGGCGGGTTGGTTGCCACCGGCTCGGTTCTGACCCGCGGCGGATCGGTCTTTATTGCAGAGCGTTTCTCAGCCAGTACTTTCTGGGATGATGTGGTCGATAATGACTGCACCATGTTCCAGTATATTGGCGAATTGTGCCGCTATCTTCTCAACTCCCCAGCGCACCCCAAGGAACGATCCCATAAGATCCGACTGTGCAGTGGCAACGGCTTGCGACCGGATATCTGGGAGGCGTTTCAAAGCCGCTTTCAGCTGCCACAGATTCTGGAATGGTATGCAGCCACGGAAAGCAATGCTGTGTTTTTCAACTTCGATGGCATGGTCGGGGCCGTTGGCAGAATTCCAAAATGGGCGAAGCGTCGATTCGTTGCGGAAGTGGTGCGGTATGATCACGAAACCGAAGCACCAAAGCGCAATGCTGAGGGTTATTGTGAAATATGCGACCCGGGAGAGGTCGGTGAGGTCATATCGAAGATCATGAATGATCCCAAACGTCCCAGCCAGCGCTTTGAAGGCTACAGCAACAGCCGCGAAAGCCAGAAGAAAGTTCTGGAATCCGCCTTTGAACCGGGTGACCGCTGGTTCCGGTCAGGCGATCTGATGCGCCGGGACGCTCTGGGCTATTTCTACTTCATCGACCGCATTGGCGATACATTCCGCTGGAAAGGCGAGAATGTTGCCACATCAGAGGTTTCGGAAAGCCTGACAGGTTTTGCCGGCATCCGTGAGGCCAATGTCTATGGCGTTTCAGTGCCTGGTCGGGATGGCCGTGCCGGCATGGTGGCGCTGGTGGCGGAAGATGATTTTGATCCGGCCGGATTCTATGCCCATGTCTGCAAATGTCTGCCAGCCTATGCAACCCCGGTGTTTCTGCGCCTTCAAAACCATATCGACATCACGGGAACGTTCAAACAGCGCAAGGTCGAACTGGTGAAGCAGGGCTTTGATCCCGGGAGACTGACTGACCCACTGTTTGCAATTGACCACCACACCAAATCCTATGTCAGCCTGAGCCCGGCGCTTTACGAAGAGATCTGCTCTGGTAAAAGACGCCTTTGAACGGCTATCTGTTTTCGGTAAATTTTTGAGTTGGAACATCATGACAGGCAACATTCTTGCAATCGACCAAGGAACGACATCGAGCCGCTCCATCATTTTTGACGAATCCCTGGCCGTCATCGGGTCCGGTCAACAGGAGTTCACCCAGTTCTTTCCTGATTCCGGCTGGGTTGAACATGATGTGGAGGAAATCTGGCAAAGTGTGGTTGCTACAGGCAAGGCGGCGCTCACCGATGCCGGGCTGCGTGCCGAGGCGATTGCCGCGATTGGCATTACCAATCAGCGCGAGACCATCGTTGTCTGGGACCGCGAAAGCGGGGAAGCAATCCACAAGGCGATTGTCTGGCAGGACCGGCGTACGGCGGAGTTTTGCGCCAAGCTGAAATCTGCCGGTCATGAGGCGCTGTTCACCGAAAAGACCGGCCTGCTGCTGGACCCCTATTTTTCAGCCACCAAACTGGCCTGGATGCTGGACCATGTTGATGGCGCACGGGCCGGGGCCGAAGCGGGTAAACTGGCCTTTGGCACGATTGACAGTTTTCTCATCTGGCGGTTGACTGGCGGCAAATCCCATGTGACCGATGCCACCAATGCTTCCCGAACCCTGATTTTCAACATCCATACCCAGGATTGGGATGATGAGTTGCTGGGCATTCTTGATATTCCCCGCGCCATGCTGCCCAGTGTGCTGGATTGCGCCAGTGATTTTGGCATTGCTGAAGCCGATATCTTTGGCGCCGAGATTCCGATTGCCGGGGTTGCTGGCGATCAACAGGCGGCGACGATCGGGCAAGCCTGTTTTGAGCCCGGCATGTTCAAATCCACCTATGGCACTGGCTGCTTTGCGCTTTTGAACACCGGCAACAAGCCGGTCCGGTCCGAAAACCGGTTGCTGACCACCATCGCCTATCGCCTCAATGGAGAGGTGACCTACGCGCTTGAAGGCTCGATCTTCATTGCAGGTGCGGCGGTTCAGTGGCTCCGCGACGGTATGAAAATGCTGGACGATGCCAGCCAGAGCGGTGCCATGGCAGAATCCGCCGATCCGCATCAGGAGGTTTATATGGTGCCAGCCTTTGTTGGACTTGGCGCACCCTATTGGGACGCGGATGCGCGGGGCGCCATTTTTGGCCTGACGCGTGGGTCCGGACCCAATGAACTGGCCCGCGCTGCTCTGGAGGCGGTGTGTTATCAGACCCGCGATCTGCTGGAAGCCATGCACAAGGACTGGGCGGCGGACGCAGATACAGTGTTGCGGGTTGATGGCGGTATGGTGGCCAGTGACTGGACCATGCAGTTTCTGGCAGATATTCTGGACGCACCGGTTGATCGACCGACCATATTGGAAACCACAGCTCTCGGCGCGGCCTGGCTGGCGGGCCATCAGGTCGGCGTGTGGGGCGATCAGGCGGCTTTCGCCGAGCGCTGGCGTCTGGACAAGAGGTTCACACCGAATATGGATGATACCACACGGACACAAAAATATGCTGGCTGGAAAGATGCTGTCAGGCGAACCCTGAGTCAAACAAACTGATCATCTCAATAAAAAACCCGGCTCTGGATGAACCGGGTTTTTAAGAATTCGATCTTCAGGTTCAGCCTGATCAGACAGGTGCCAGAACCATGGTCATCTGGCGACCTTCCAGCTTTGGCGGCATTTCCACCTTGGCCACTTCCTTAGTCGCTTCCTTGACCCGCATCAAAACCTGCATGCCCAATTCCTGGTGGGCCATCTCACGGCCACGAAAACGCATGGTCACCTTGACCTTGTCGCCTTCTTCAAAGAATCGATTTACCGACCGCATCTTCACCTCATAATCATGGATGTCGATATTGGGTCGCATCTTGATCTCTTTGACCTCGACGGTCTTTTGTTTCTTGCGGGCTTCCGCAGCCTTCTTCTGGGCCTGATACTTGAATTTACCATGGTCCAGAATCTTACAGACAGGCGGTTTGGAATTTGCCGCGATTTCAACAAGGTCCAACCCTGCATCAGCGGCCATTTCCAAGGCACGGACGGTCGGCACAATGCCGTGGTTTTCGCCCTGGTCATCAATCAGCTGAACATCTGGTGATGTAATTTCCTGATTGGCGCGAGGGCCTTCTTTCACTGCCGGAGCGGCTCTATGTGGACGGCGAATGGTGGTTTACTCCTGATTGTTAACGATAAGCGCTAGATTGGTATTTGCGGGTCGTTTGTCCAGTCTTCAGTCTTAAACTAAAGCCAGATTTCGGAAATTTATCGGCAATCCTTCCCCCGCGCGTGCATAAAATCCTGTGTGGGGACGAAAATGTCAAGAACTCTGCTGTTTTGAGGGCCGAAAACATGAATTTTTCGCAATCATCATGCCGTAAGGTTACTTAATTGGGCTTTTTGGCACTCAAAAGAGCTCCATAGACCTGCAAAGTCTGCGCGCACATGCTCTGTAACGAGAAGTGCTCTGACACAAACCGTCTCGCCCGGGCGCCAATGGTAGTGCGCATTTCCGGCTCCATGGCCAGGACGGTTCGCAGGGCCTGGGCCAGCGCGGCGACATCACCGGGTGGCACCCGCCAACCGGTTCGGTTCGCGTCATCGACTTCCGGCGGTGCCTGTATAGTTTCTCTTGCGCCACCATGATCCGTTGCAATCGTCGGCACACTGGCAGCACCTGCCTCAACGGCGGCGCGTCCAAAAGCTTCCTCCCGGGTGGAGGCCACGACCAGACAGGTGGCCAGGCTGAGCGCCGCCGGCACATCGTCACAATGACCGACCAGACGGATATGCTGGTTCAGCCCGCGCGTCTCGATGATCTGCCGCAGACGCGTTTCGTATGTGGTATTGTCCTGGCTGCCACCTGCCAGAATCAGCAGGGGTTGATTTTGACTGTCAGCCTTCAGCACCTGATCCATGGCTTCAATCAGAACCTCCTGGCCTTTCCAGCCAGTCAGTCTGGCGATATTCAGAATCAGGGGACGATTGGCGTCTTCCGGTTGCAGACCCCAATTGGTCTGCAGCGTGTCGCGGCGTTGCGGTGAAACGGCACAGGGTGCAAATGCCGTCATATCCGTGCCGCGGTATATTGTGGTGATCCGCTGACGCGCGGTCGGGGCTCGCTTCGCAACAAGATCCGCAGTCATGGCAGAGTTAGCGATGATCACATCGCTGCGGGTCATGGCCGAATTGTAGAATGCCTTCAACGCATTGGTTTGGCTGTAGATGCCATGATAGGTGGTGACGAAGGGGGTTCCAGTGAAGCGCGCCGCCCAAAGCGCGGGCCATGCAGGGGCACGCGAGCGCGCATGAATGATGTCTACCCCTTCCTTTTTCACCAGAGCTGTCAGGGCAATCGCCGTCTTCAGCATTTGAAGCGGATTCTTGCTGGCGGCTTTCATGGCAATATAATGACCGCCCACAGCCTTCAATTCCGGCACCATGCCACCTTGCTCTGCCACCACAATGGCTTTGCCACCGGCATCGGTAATGGCGCGCGCAACATCTATCGTTGTGCGTTCCGCGCCGCCGGCTTCCAGGCGCGGGACAATCTGTAAAATGGTTTTGCCTGTGAGGTCCGTCATTCTATCCAAATTTCAAGTGGGCCAAATTTCAAGTGGTGCCAAATCTTCAAGGCGGTGATTGGCGCGGGGCATTCGTGTGTTTGCAAACTTGTTCTGTGCGCCCCGCTATGGCATCAAATGCCGTGAAATACCACCCACAGCAAGAGCCAGCCATGACCAATGATTTGCCGCCACCCGACCACTTGGAAATCGGCCATGACGCCGCGCAACGGCGCATCGCCTATCGCCACAGGCCTGCAACAGATACGGGTCGGCCGGGCCTGTTCTGGCTGGGTGGGTTCAAATCCGATATGGATGGGTCGAAGGCCATTGCCCTTGATGCCTATGCAAAAGACAATGGTCTTTCTTTCACACGGTTTGATTATTCCGGGCATGGGCTGTCTGGAGGTGACTTTCTGGAGGGTACGATTTCGCGCTGGCTGGAAGAGGCTGAGGCCATTATCAAGGCCACATCGACAGCCGGTGACAGGCGCATTCTGGTTGGCTCTTCCATGGGCGGCTGGCTGGCTCTGCTGCTGGCAAACAAATTGAAACAGGATGCTGACGTGACAGTTCATGGCCTTGTGCTGATTGCACCGGCGGTGGATATGACGGCCGATCTGATGTGGGACCAAATGCCGGACGACATCAAGGCCCGCATGATGAAAGATGGCCGCATTGAAAAACCCAGCGATTATTCAGACGAGCCCTATATATTGACCCGGGACCTGATCGAGGATGGCCGACAGCATCTGTTCGGGTCAGGAATCATCGAGATGGGATGTCCCATCCATATTCTGCAGGGCGGTCTGGACACCGATGTGCCGCCATCTCATGCCCTGAAACTGGCCAGCCAACTGCCGCTTGATGACGTGGTTTTGTCAATGATACCGGGCGGAGATCACAGGCTTTCCCGCGTCGAAGATCTGCAACAGCTTGCACGCAGCATCAATACCTTGCTTGGCTGATAGAAAAACTCGCCCTGTTTGGGGATTCCACCATTGACGAATGTGACGCTTTGCCCCTATAAGACCCGCCATATGGTGGCAATATTGATTGCCGCCCTTTTCGTTTTAATCACAGGCGATGCACGACTGCCGGAATGGCGGAACTGAATCGCCCTATGCAAATAGAGGGGCTCAAGCCCATGGCTAATACACCTTCAGCCAAAAAGTCCGCGCGCAAAATCATTGCTCGCACCGAAGTCAATAAAGCACGCCGCAGCCGTATCCGCACTTATCTGCGCAAGGTTGAGGAAGCGATTGCTTCTGGTGTGAAATCTGATGCAGCTGCTGCGCTCAAAGATGTTCAGCCTGAATTGATGCGCGCTGCCGGTAAGGGCGTTCTGCCCAAGAACACCGCATCACGCAAAGTATCCCGTCTGGCTGCACGAGTAAAAGCGCTCAGCGCTTAAGCTTCATTGGCAGTTGGAGTTCGGCAACCGCTCGCTATCGCGTTGATGGAAGACGGCTAAAGAATTTCCAGAGGAATTTTGTGCTAGATCGCACATCCTGGATAGAAGCTACTGATACATTTGTAAAAATGGCCCGCATCCCGTCGGGCCATTTTTCGTTTCTGGTTTCGCCTTCAAAAATTGCTTCTCATACCCCCATTTGCGGCGCTTGAACTAAGTCATTGAAGACTCACATAGAATCTTACTCGGCTACTAAACTTGTAATTTTTTTCTCTATTTATCAATAGCTTAGGCGATATGCGCTTTATCCTTCGGCTTAAATTCCAGCGAAATACCGATTCTGTTTTTGTCAACTATCACGGCAAAAAATATTTTTGGCTGGCACGTCGCAAACAGCTCAAAAGAGGCGCTTGACACAAAAAACATTGAGTCGCAAAGCCTTAACAAATCGGAAATAGCGGTAGGGGCACTGGAATCCCTCGGGCGGTTAAAAAAAGGCAAAAGAATCTTGCCAGAGTCGGCTTGCGAAGGCAAAAAGCTGTGTGTATCTTAAATCCATCAACAGCGGTACACACACTCTTGTTCAGAGTGTTTCCAAAGTAAAATTAGATACAGTTTGAGTTTTCACAATGCGCTGACCTTAATTATGGGGTTTTGCGCAGGCGATTTTATTTTGCGTAATTTC